>NZ_CP192080.1:0-4800000 GCF_050955725.1 Dactylosporangium sp. CA-139114 | reverse complement strand
GTACTGCCCGGCCTCGACGTGCCCGTTGTAGGACACGTTCGTCCAGGAGTTGCCGGAGCGGGTGACGTTCCAGGAGCCGGTGACGGTCACGCCCGACGGCAGCGCCAGGTTCACGGTCCAGCCGTTGATGGCGGACGAGCCCGCGGTGACCCTGACGGTGGCGACGAACCCGCCGTCCCACTGGTTGACGGAGACGGCCGCGGTGCAGCCGCGGCCCGTCCCGCCCCCGGGCGAGGAGCTCACCGGCGGCTGCGAGCTCACCGGCGGCTGGGAGCTCACCGGCGGGGTGGACACGGTGCTGCCCGGGCCGTTGAGGGCGTTGAGCGTGGCGGTGTACGCGGCCTTCTTGTTGCCGTTGGCGTCGAAGAGCAACGGGTTCTCGCCCGTGCGCCACGAGTCGCTGTCACGGATGCCCCAGGTGGTGATGCCCGCGCACCGCGACACGTTCAGGCACGCCTTGACCACGTTGGCGTAGGCGGTGGCCTGGTTGGAGCCGGAGATGTCCAGCTCCGTGATCTGCACCTCGACCCCGAGGTCGGCGAAGCGCTGCAGGTTCGCCTGGTAGTCCGACGGCGGCAGCCCGCCCAGGTGGGACTGGAACCCGACGCAGTCGATCGGCACCCCGCGCGACCTGAAGTCCTTCACCATGTTGTAGACGCCGGTGCTCTTCGCGTTGATGCCGTCGGTGTTGTAGTCGTTGTAGCAGAGCTTCGCGCCCGGGTCGGCGGCCCGGGCGGCCCGGAACGCGGCCTCGATCCAGTCGTTGCCGGTGCGCTGCAGGTTCGAGTCGCGCCGCGCGCCGCTGTTGCCGTCGGCGAACGCCTCGTTCACCACGTCCCAGGCGTAGATCTTGCCCTTGTAGTGCCCGGCGACGGTGCTGACGTGGTTCATCATGGCGCTGCGCAGTGCGCTGCCGGACATGTTCTGGGCCCAGCCCGGCTCCTGCTGATACCAGAGCAGGGCGTGGCCGCGCATGCGCTGCCCGTGGGCCTGGGCGTGCGAGACGATCTGGTCGGCGCTGGTGTAGCGGAACTGCCCCTGGGTGGGCTCGGTCGCGTCCCACTTCATCTCGTTCTCGGGCGTGATCATGTTGAACTCGCGGTCGAGAATGCCGGTGTACTGGCTGTTGCTCAGCTTCCCCGCGGCGACGGCGGTGCCGAAGTACCGCCCCTTCTCCGCCGCCGAGGCGCCGAGCGTGCTGCCGGCTTCCGCACCGGAGGCGAGGGCGACGGCGGCGCCCGCGGCCACGGCGCTCACCGCGGCGAGCGTCACGGCGAGGCGCACACGGCCGCGGCCGCCTCGGATGGTTCGGGTCATGAGGGAGGATCCCCTTCCGGGTCTGACCGATGCGGCCGGACGAGCGCATCGGCGGGCGCCACGATCCGGACGAATGACATTCGCGAATGTCCACGGTCACACGAAAGGCGTCAATGCGCCCGCGGGGAGCCCTCGCTTCCCCCTCCGGCCATGCGCGCGCTCGCAGAGCGCGAAACCCGGCCGGACACGGCCCCGCGGGCGGCTCGAACGCGCTGAAAGTTTCAGCGCGCGACGCCGTGCCGCGGTGCACCACGAGGCCGCGCTGAGCGTCTCGGCGGCCGGTGCCGGGCGCGGCCCGAACGCGCCGGACGCTTCAGCGCGCGGCTGGTGGCGCGGTGCTGCCGCGCACCACGAGGGCGGCGCCGAGCTCGACCCGCGTCTGCGCCGGGCACTCGCCCGCGGCCAGGGCCATCACGAGCCGGGCCGCCGCGGCACCCATCTCCGCGAACGGCTGGCGCACCGTGGTCAACGGCGGCCCCGCCCAGGCGCAGTGCTCGATGTCGTCGAAGCCGACGACGCTGAGCTGGTCCGGAATGCGCAGGCCGCAGATCCGCGCCGCCTCGTAGACGCCGATGGCCTGCAGGTCGTCGCCGCAGATCACGGCGGTCGGCCGGTCGGGCCGCCGCAGCAGCTGCAGGCCGAGGTCGCGGCCGTCCTCGAAGGTGAAGACGCCGCTGCGCCGCAGCCCTTCGTCGAACGGCACCTCGGCGGCGTCGAGCCCGGCCCGGAAGCCGTCGAGGCGGGCCCGCGCGGCGAGGTCCTTGACCGGCCCGGTGATCACGCCGATGCGCCGGTGCCCGAGGCCCAGCAGGTGCCGGGTGGCGGCGAGGGCGCCGCTCCAGTTGTTCGAGCCGACGGACGGGACCGGGTGCACGTCGCCGGTCGGGTCGAGGGTCACGACCGGGATGTCGCCCGCGTCGAGCAGCTCGAGATGTTCGGCGGTCAGCCCGGCGAACGCGGCGACGACCCCGACGGGCCGGCGCAGCAGCAGCGGCTCGATCCACGACTGCCCGGCCGCGGCCCGGCGCGTGATGTCGGTGACGCTCACGGTCAGGTCCCGGGCGGCGGCCACGTCCTCGATGCCGCGGACGACCTCCAGCGCGATGTAGGCGAGCATCCCGGAGAAGAGCACCTCGACGCCCGCCGTCGCGGGCGCGCCGGCCGACCGGCGGTAGCCGTGCTCGCGCAGCAGGGACTCCACCCGCCGGCGGGTGGAGTCGCCGACCCCGGCCCGGCCGTTGAGCACCTTGGAGACCGTGGGCTGGGAGACGCCGGCGAGCTGCGCGATCTCGGCCACGGGCAGGTCACCGCGCCAGCGCACGCGCGGGGACGGCGGGTGCCTGTCGATCACATCGCGCAGTGTACGGGAGCCTTCCCGAAAAGGGTTATGCCCGCGCGCCTGCCACGGTCGTCCCGCGGCGGCGGTTGACATCGGGAAAGTGAGCGCTAACACTCCCGAACGAATATTCGCGAATGTCGAATCCGGCTGGCCGCCACCGGTAACGCTCCTGGAGGGACACTCGATGTCTGAGAGCTCCACCCGACGACGGCGCCGGCCGCTCGTCGCGATCATCGCGCTCACCGCCCTGACCGTCGCGGGCACGGGCCTGGCCGGCAGTCACCTCGCGTCCGCGGCGACGACCGGCTGCCGGGTCGCGTACACCGTGACGAACCAGTGGCCGGGCGGCTTCGGCGCCGCCGTCGACGTCACCAACCTCGGCGACCCGGTCAACGGCTGGCGGCTCACCTGGACCTTCACCGCCGGCCAGACCATCACCCAGCTGTGGAACGGCACCGCCACCCAGTCCGGCGGCGCGGTCACCGTCACCAACGCCGCCTACAACGCCGCCATCACCACCGGCGCCACCGTGAGCCTCGGCTTCAACGGCACCTTCACCGCCGCCAACCCCGCCCCGACGGCCTTCGCCCTCAACGGCATCACCTGCACCGGCGGCGTGAGCGGATCACCGACCCCGAGCCTGAGCCCGAGCCCGAGCACCTCGACGCCGCCGCCCGGCCCGACCGGCCCGTGCGACATCTACGCCGCCGGGGGCACGCCCTGCATCGCGGCGCACAGCACCACCAGAGCACTCTTCGCTGCCTACAACGGCCCGCTCTACCAGGTGCGGCGCTCCTCCGACAACACGACCCGCGACATCGGGGTGCTCAGTCCCGGCGGCTACGCCAACGCCGCCACGCAGGACACGTTCTGCGCCGGCACCACGTGCCTGATCACGATCATCTACGACCAGTCCGGCCGCAACAACCGGCTCACCCAGGCCCCGCCCGGCGGCTTCCAGGGGCCGGCCGCGGGCGGCTACGACAACCTCGCCAACGCCACCGCCGCCCCGATCACCATCGCCGGGCACAAGGCCTACGGCGTCTCCGTCGCGGCCGGCACCGGCTACCGCAACAACGCCACCAACGGCGTGGCCAGGGGCGACCAGCCCGAGGGCATGTACGCCATCTTCGACGGCACCCACTACAACGGCGGCTGCTGCTTCGACTACGGCAACGCCGAGACCAACAGCCGCGACAACGGCAACGGCACCATGGAGGCCATCTACTTCGGCAACATCAAGGTCTGGGGCTACGGCACCGGCAACGGCCCCTGGATCATGGCCGACCTCGAGAACGGGCTGTTCTCGGGCGTCAACGCCGGATACAACGCCAATGACCCGACGGTCAACTACCGGTTCACCACCGCGATCGTCAAGGGCGAGGCGAACCACTGGGCGATCCGCGGCGGCAACGCCCAGTCCGGCAACCTGTCGACGTTCTACGACGGCAAGCGGCCCAACGTCAGCGGCTACAACCCGATGAAGAAGGAGGGCGCGATCATCCTCGGCATCGGCGGCGACAACAGCCACGGCGCCGTCGGCACCTTCTACGAGGGCGTCATGACCTCCGGCTACCCGGGCAACGCCACCGAGGACGCGGTGCAGGCCAACATCACGGCGGCGGGTTACCGCTGATCCGTGGGGCCGCAGATGTGGGGGAGCCGGATGCTTGACAACGTCCCGGGCGGTATGCCGAGATGGACACCCGGCTCCCTCGACGCAACGGCCGGTGATGGCATCTTGGCAACGACGAAGGCCGGCCGGACTTCCCTGGTCGCGGCGGCGAAAGCGGGTGACGAGCGCGCGCTCGGCGACCTCCTGGAGGCGCACCTGCCGCTGGTCTACACCATCGTGCGCCGCGCCCTCGCCGGGCATCCGGGCGCCGTCGACGACGTGGTCCAGGACACGATGCTGCGCGCACTGCGGCAGCTGCCGTCGCTGCGCGAACCGGAGAGCTTCCGCGCCTGGCTGGCCGCGATCGCCGTCCGGCAGGCCGGCACCTACCTGCAGCGCGAGCGCATCAGCGCCGGGCGGAGGGCGCTCCTGGACGCGCTCACCGACGCGCCGGACGCCGACGACTTCGAGGATCTCACCGTCCTGCGCGTGGAGCTCTCCGGGCAGCGGCGGCAGGTCGGGCAGGCGGTCGGCTGGCTCGACCCCGACGACCGCGTGCTGTGGTCGCTGTGGTGGCTGGAGATCGCCGAGGAGCTGACCCGCGCCGAGCTCGCCGCCGCGCTCCGCGTCGGTGTCGTGCACGCCGGCGTGCGCATCCAGCGCATGCGCAACCGGCTCGAGGAGGCGCGGGTGCTCGTGGCGGCGCTGGACGCGCGGCCCCGCTGCCCGTGGCTGGACACGGTCGTCGCCGGCTGGGACGGCATCCCCAGCCCGTTGTGGCGCAAGCGGATCGCCCGGCACACCCGTTCCTGCGTGGCCTGCGCGCGGGCGGCCGAGGGGATGGTCGGCACCGAGCGGCTGCTGAACGGCTTCGCGCTGTTGCCGGTGCCGGCCGCGCTCACCGGGGCCCTGACGGCCCACGACACCGTCATCGGCGCTGGCACCGGCACCGCGTACCCCGCGGTCGTCAAGGCCACCGCGAGCGGCTCGGCCAAGGCGGGATGGGCGGCCGGCCTGCCGATCGCGAAGCTCGTCGTCGCCGGCTCGCTGGCCGCCGGGGTGGTGGCCACCGCCGCGACCTGGCCGGGGAGTAAGCCGTCGCCACCGTCCGCGGCGAGCCCCTCCGGCGGCGCGCGGCCATCCTCCGCGCCGTCCTCCGCGCCGCCGTCGGCGCCGGTCGGGCTGCGTCCCGGGCCGGTGTCGCTGGAGTTCGGGGCGTCCGCCGGGCGCTACCTCGGCACCGACGGGCAGCTCGGCGTCCTCGTGGAGCCCGGCACCGCGTCCTCGCGGCAGCGGGCCACGTTCGAGGCGGTGCCGGGCCTGGCCGACGCGACCTGCTACTCGTTCCGGGCCGCCGACGGGCAGTACCTGCGCCACGCGTCCTGGCGGCTGCGGTTGAGCCACAACGAGGGCACGTGGCTGTTCCGCGGCGACGCGACGTTCTGCCCGCTCGGCACCGGCGCCGGCGACGTGATGCTGGAGGCGTCGAACTACCGCGGGTACTTCATCCATCGCGAGGGCGACCAGCTGTGGGTGCGGCAGGCGGACGGCACCGCGGCGTTCCGCACCGACAGCACCTTCCGCGTCCGGCCCCCGCTGGCGTAGGCCGGTGTGGCGGCGGGATTCCGCCACCACACCGGCGCCGGTGGAATGCGCTCAGCTCAGGCTGAAGCGCTGGTTCGCCCCGCCCCAGCAGTCGTAGAGCTGGACCTGCTGGCCGTTGCCGGTGCCCCAGACGTCCAGGCAGCGCCCGGACTGCACGCCGGAGATGGTGCCGTTGGCGTTGACGTTCCACTGCTGGTTCGTCTGGCCGTTGCAGCTGTAGATCTGCACCGCCGCACCGTTGCCGGACCCGGCGGCGTCGAGGCACATGTTGCCGTACACCTGCAGCTGCTTGCTGGAGGTGTAGGTCCACTGCTGGTTGGTCTGGCCGTTGCAGTCGTAGAGCTGGACCCGGGTGCCGTTGGTGTGCGACGCGTTCGGCACGTCGATGCAGCGGCCCGACTGCGCGCCGACGATCCGGCCCCCGCCGCCGCCCCCCGTCGTGGGCGTGGGCGACGGGGACTGGGTGCCGCCGCCGGTCGGCGAGGTGGTCGGCGAGGTAGTCGGGCCGGCGGCGTTGAGGGCGTTGAGGACCGAGGTGTACGCGGCCTTCTTGTTGCCGCCGCCGTCGAACAGCAGCGGGCTCTCGCTGGAGCGCCACGAGTCGCTGTCACGCACGCCCCACACGGTGATACCGACACAGCGCGGCACGTTCATGCAGGCCTGGGTCAGCCCGGCGTACTGCGACGTCGACGCGTTGGTGACGTCGACCTCGGTCAGCGCCACGTCCACACCCAGCGCGGCGAAACTCGACAGCGTCGTCTGGAAGTTCGACGGCAGCGAACTCCCACCCGTGAAGTGCGTCTGCAGCCCCACGCAGTCGATCGGCACGCCACGGGACTTGAAGTCCCGGATCATGTTGTACACACCCTGCGTCTTGCCGTAGGACCAGTTCTCGATGTTGTAGTCGTTGTAGCACAGCTTGACCGACGGATCGGCGTTGCGAGCGGTCCGGAACGCCACCTCGATCCAGTCGTTCCCGGTGGCCTGCAGGTTGGACTGCCGGCGGCTGCCGTCCTCGTTGAACGCCTCGTTGACCACATCCCAGTACGCCAGCTTGCCCTTGTAGTGGGCCATGACGCCGTTGATGTGGTCGATCATCGCCTGGCGCAGCGTGCTGCCGCTGATCCCGCCCCACCAGCTCGGCTGCTGGGAGTGCCACGCGAGGGTGTGCCCGCGGACCTTCATGCCGCGCTGCGTCGCCCAGTTGTAGATCTGGTCGCCGGAGCTGAAGTTGAACTGGCCACGCTGCGGCTCGGTGGCGTCGGGCTTCATCTCGTTCTCGGCCGTGACCATGTTGAACTCACGCCCGGCGATGGTGGTGTACGTCGAGTCGCCGAGCCGGCCCGCGGCGATCGCCGTGCCGAAATACCGCCCGGACTGCGCGGCCGCCGCGCCGAGCGTGCTGGCGGCGGCGTTCGCGTTCGGAATGGTCATGATCGCGCCCGCCACGGCGACGGCGGCGACGGCCCCGCCGATCACCGCCTTGACGCGCAACGATCGTCTGGTTGCCACGATGGGCCTCCTTCTCGGTCCCGGGGCCGGGTCGCCGCCCACCGCACGCGGGCAGGCGGGAGCCGCCGCGCGTGCGCAGGGGGTGTCGGTGGGGCGCATGACCCGGACCACAGAACGGTGGGCTTCAATGCGATGCCATGCTGGCACGGGCCGTCCGCGGCGAGCAAGACTTTCCGGAATACTTTCGGAAGGTGTCGCGGCGCGGCGCAGCCCCGCAACGCGCGGGAGGTGCGCAGAAGCGGACCTCCGGCCGGAAGTTTCGAAGTTTCGAGTCTGAAAATTTCGGACTGCGGACGACCGGCGCCCAGCGAGCGCGGCAACCTTTCCTTGCCCCTTCGGGCGATCCACTTCGTGGGAGCGATCCCACGCGGCGCCCGAGACCCGGCTATGGTCTGCGCGTGCTGGCCGTCGTCTGGAGTGCCATCCGTATCCGCCGTGGTCCCGCCGTGGTCATGGCGGCGCTCGTCGCGCTCACGGCGGGTGCGCTCGCCGCGGCCGGCTGGTTCGCCGAGCGGGACGCGGCCCGGGTCACGGCCGCGCTGATCGCCGCCGCCCCGCCCGACCAGCGCACGATCGCCGTGCGCGGCGCGGTCGCGCTCGGCGCCGACCCGCAACAGGCGCTGGAGCGCTTCCGTGCGACGACCGAGTCGACGGCGGGGCTCGCGCTGGAGCGCGCCCTGGCCGGGGTCCAACTCCCGGGGTTCCTCGCGACGCCGGCCGGGGAGCGGATCACGACCGAGCTGCGGTACCGCGACGACGGGTGCGCGGGCCTCACGATCACCGGCCGCTGCCCGGCCCGGGCCGGCGAGGTGGTGCTGCCCGCCGCCCTGGCCGAGCGGCTGGGCACGACGGCGGTCCAGCACTCCAACGCCCTCGGCCGGCAACCGCTCACGCTGACCGTCGTCGGCACGTTCGAGCAGCCCGGCGACTATGCGATCACCACCCTCGACACGATCGCCGCGGCCGGGGTGCCCGCCTACGCGACCGAGAACCTGCTCCTGCCCGCCGCGCAGTTCAGCCGGGGCGATCCCGCCCCGGTGGCCGCCGCGGTCGCGCGGCTGCAGCGCAACTCCCTCGAGGTGAGCCAGAACGCCGAGGCGCTGAGCCGGGCGGTCGCCGCCGAGCGGTACGCGGTCACGCACGGCATCGTCGTCGCCGCCGTGCAGCTCGCCGCGATCGGGTGGATCGCGATCGGGGTCACCGCCTGGTATGCGGCCGAGGGTCGCCGCGCCGACGCCGCTCGCATCGCGCTGCGCGGGGCGCGACGCTGGCGGGTCCTCGCCGCGACCTCCGGGCAGAGCGCGCTGCCCGCCCTCGTCGGCGCCGCCGTCGCGGGGAGGACCGGGCTCGTCGTCGGGGCCGGGGCGCTCGCGCTCATCGTGGCGGCCGACTGGCGGCTCACCCGCGCCCCGGTGCAGCGGCTGCTGCAGTCCGCGCCGCCGCGCCGGGCCGCGCTCGCCGGGGCCGCGCTCGACCTCACCGTCCTGGCCCTCGCGGTCGCCGCCGGCTACCAGTCCGCGGTCACCGGCGAGGCGCCCGTCGACGGCTTCGGCCTCGAACTGCTCACGCCCGTCCTGCTCGCCACCGCCGCCGCCGTGCTGCTGACCCGCCTGCTGCTGCCGCCCGCCGTCGCCGCCGGGCGCGCGGCCCTGGCCCGGGGCCGGGTCACCGCCGGGCTCAGCGCGCTGTTGCTGGCCCGGCGCGCGTCGGCGTACCGGATCGTGCCCGTCCTCGCCGCGGCCGCCTGCGTGTGCGGGGTCGCCGCGCAGGACTGGGTGCGGGCCGACGCCGCGCGGCTGCACCGGGCCCAGGCCGAGGTCGGCGCCGACCGGGTGCTGCAGATCGCGCCGGTACCGCGCGACCGCCTCCTGTCCGCCGTCCGCGCCGCCGATCCGCGGGGCCGCCACGCCATGGCCGTCGTCGTGGCGCACGCGTCGGGCCCCGGCCCGCGCATCCTCGCCGTCGACTCATCGCGGCTGCGCGCGGTCGCCGCGGTCGACCCCGGACCCGCGATCGAACGGCTGCACCCGCCCGCCCCGCCGCCGATCGTGTTCACCGGCACTACCCTCACGCTGCGGGCGGCCGGCGGCGGGACGGTCGCCGTGGGCCTGACCCTCGCCGTGAACGGCACCGGGGAAACGGTGCGCGCGGACTTCGGGGCGATCGGCGACGACAGGGAGTACGACTCGGACGTCACGGCCTGCGGGGACGGCTGCCGGGTCGTCGCGCTCGAGCTGCGCGGAGACCCGGGCGCGCAGCTCGATCTCTCGGAGCTGCGGGCCGACGGGAAGGTGGTCGTCGACGGGGCCGGGTTCGCCGATCCGGCGCGGTGGCGGAGCACCGTCGGCGCCGCGGCCACCGGGCTGCAGCGGCTGCGCGGCGAGGGCCGGATGCGGCTGGCCACCATCGCACCGAACCGCGCCAAGGAGGTCGACCAGCACCTGTACGTCGTCGACGCCCCGCTGCCGCTGCCGGTCCTGGGCGCCCCGGGCAGCCTGCGGGACCCGGACCAGAGCGGCACCGCCGAGCTCACCGTCGCCGGGGTGGCGCTGCCCGTGCGAGCGTCCACGGTGGACGGGATGCCGGGCGTCATCCTCACCGACCTGGAGTACGCGGACCGGCTCACCACCGGGCTCACGCCCGCCCCGGGCGCCGGGGCCGACGAGCGCGACCAGGTGTGGCTGGCCGCCGGCGCGCCGCCGGACATCGCCGACCGGCTCACCGCGGCGGGCCTGCGGATCACCGGCGGCGACTCCGTGGCGGCCGCCCAGGACCGCCTCGCGCGCCTCGGCCCCGCCGCCGCCCTGCGCTTCCACCTGCTCGCCGCGGGTGTCGCGCTGCTGCTCGCCGGGGCCGCGCTGACCGTTGTCGCGGCCGTGCAGCGCCGCCAGCGCCGGGCCGAGACCGAGGCGCTGCGGCGGCAGGGTGTTCCCGCGGCGGTGCTGCGCGCCGCCGGCCGGTGGTCCGCCCTGGCGCCCGTGGTCCTGGCCCTGGCGATCGGGCTCGCCGCCGCGGCGGCGGCCCGCTGGCTGCTGCGCTCGCCGGTGCGGCCCTTCACCGACGGCTGGCCGGTGCACGAGCCGCCGGTCTCGGCCCCGGCCCTGCTGGCCGCCCTCGCCGCCGCCTCGGTCTGCTTCGCCGCCGCCGCGCTCGGCTCGGGAGGCCGCCGATGATCGTGCTGACGCTCGCCATGCTCCGGGCCCGCTGGCGCCCGGCCGTCGCGCTGTTCCTCCTCGCCGCGCTCGCCTCGGCCGGGGTCGCGCTCGCGCCCGTCTACCTGGCCCGCGCCGAGGAAAGCATCGTCGCCGACGAGGTCGCCGCGGCCCGCCCGGACGAGCGCGGCATGCTCGTCTCCGCCACCGTCGAGCCCAACGGCGCCGGCACCATGGACGACCGTTTCGAACGCGGCGGCGCCCGATTGCTCGACGCGCCCGGCTTCACGCGCGTGTTCTCGGCGTCGTTCGTCGCGCAGCCGGCCGACGAGCCCGCGGTGTTCCTGGACGGCACGCGGCAGGTGACGTTCCGCGACGACCTCTGCGGACACGTGAGCGTCCACGAGGGACGGTGCCTGATGGGCCAGGGCGACGCCGTGCTCAGCGAGGAGACCGCGCACCGGTTCGGGGTCCGGCTCGGCGACCCGCTCGTGCTGCGCTCGTCCTCCTACAACTCGACCACGAGCCAGTTCGTCGCCGACGGCGCGCCCGGCTACCTGACCGTGGTCGGCATCGTGCGCCCGATCGCGGGGCCGTACTGGGGCCGCGGCCGCACCGACGCCGCCGTCTACGTCGACCGGCGCACGTTCGGCGGCTTCGCGCGCACCTCGGAGCTGCAGACGTTCGACGCCTTCCCGCAGCCCGGCGCCATCCGCGTCGCGACCCTGCCGCGGCTGCGCGCCTGGCTGTCCCGGGCGGACGCGGGTGGCGGCGCAGGACAGGCCTCGATCGGTCTCGGCGCCCTGCTCGACCGCATCGACGCCGCCCGCGCCGCGGCCCGCGAGCCGGTTCCGTTCGCGGCCGTGCCCGTCGCGCTGCTCGGCGGGGCCGTGCTGCTCTTCGCCATCGCGACCGGCGCCCGCGCAAGCCGCTTCGAGCACGGCATCGTCGCGCTGCGGGGCGCCCGCCGGCCCGGCCGCTGGTGGCTCGCGATCGCCGAGCCGGTCGTGCCCGTCCTCGTCGGCGGCCTGACCGGCAGCCTGGTCGCCGGGGCCGGGGTGCCGGTGGCGCTGCGGTACGGGGCCGCGCTGAGCGCCGCCGTGGTGCTCGCCGGGGCCGTGGTGGCCGTCCGGGCGATCTCGGCGCCGCTGAGCGACCTGCTGCGGCGGGTGGACCGGCGCGGCGCCCGGTGGCGGTCGGCGACCTTCGATACCCTGGTCGTGCTGCTCGCCGTCGTGGCCGTGGTGCACTTCCACACGTCCGGCGACAGCGTGTACGGCGTGGCACCCCTCGCCCCGGCGCTGCTCATGCTGGCGGTGGCCCTGCTCGCCGCGCGGGCGATGCCGCTCGTGGCCACCCGCGCCGCCGCGGCCGCGCTGCACCGCGGCCGTCCGGTCGCCGCCCTCGCCGCGCTGCGCCTGGCCCGCCAGCCGTCCGGCCGCCGCCTGCTGACCGTGCTCGTCGTCGCCGTGGCGCTGCTCGGCTTCGCCGCCACCGGCGTCGCCGTCGCCGCCGCGACCCAGTCCACCCGGGCGGCCATCGCGGTCGGCGCCGACCGGGCGCTGACCCTCGGCCCGGTCACCCGCCAGCGCCTGCTCACCGCCACCCGCGCGGCCGACCCTTCCGGACGTTTCGCCATGGCCGTCGTCCCGCTGCAGGGCCTGCTCGCCGTGGACGCCACCAGGCTGTCCCCGGCCGGCTTCGCCCGCGCACTGCACCCCTTCCCGGCCACGGCTCCGGTCGCGGTGCACGGCGGCACCGTGGCGTTCGACATCACCGCCGCCCGCCTCGACGACCTGACCCCGGACCTCACCGCGCACCTGGCCCCGCTGGACGGTTCGCCCGGCTTCGAGACGCGCCTCGGCCGCCTTCGACCGGGCCGGCACGTGTACTCCCAGCCGGCCGCCTGCACCGCCGGTTGCCGGCTCGCCGATCTGGACGTCGAACTGCCCGACACCGCCGGCCCGACCGTGGTCCTGACCCTGCACGCCCCGCCGACCCGCGACTGGCGCACGCCGCCGGACGGGTCGGTCACCGCGGCCCCCGACGGCGTCACGTTCACTCTGCAGGCCGGCGCCCGCCCCGACGCGGGCCTCCTGCGCCCGGCCGGCGTCCCGGACAGCATTCCGGTGATCGCGACCGCGCCGCTGGACGGCCCCCTGACGGTCTTCGACCGCACCCCGGTGCCGATCACGGTCGCCGCGACCGCCCGCACGCTGCCCCGCCTCGGCGCCCACGGCACCCTGATCGACCTCGAGTACGCCGATCGCCTGGCCGGCGACTCCGGCGTCACCGACAACGCCGAGGTCTGGCTCGCCGCCGGTGCTGCACAGTCCATCGTGGACGCCCTCACCGCCGCGGGCCTGACGGTCACCGGCGAGCGCACGACCGCAGGCGAACGCGCGCTGCTCGGCCGCGCCGGTGGCGCCCTCGGCATGCGGTACTCGCTGCTGGCTGGCGTCGCCGCGGTGACCCTGGCCGCCGCCGGCCTCGTGGTGACGACGCTCGGCGCGAGCCGCGCGGACCTCGTGGCCCTGCGCCGCCAGGGCGTGCCGGCGCGCGTGACGCGGCGCGTGGAGCCGGCGACGCTGGCGGCCCTGGTCTTCTGCGCACTCGTGATCGGCGCGGCGGCGGCCGCGGCGGCGTGGTTCGCCATCGGCCGCTACCTGCCCGCCGTCGCGCCGGTCTGATGCGGCGGCGCATCACACCCACGGCAACGACCCGCGAGCACCGTCAGCGGTATCCGGCGGCGACGATGTTCGCCTGCACCGCGCCGTCGGTGGCGTCGGACGGGTAGCCGGAGACCATGGCGCCCTCGTAGAACGTGCCGGCGCTCTGGTTCGTGTTCGTCGCGCAGCAGTCGCCGCCGCTGCCGAGCACGATGGCGCCCTGCTTGCGCATCGGGCTGTAGCCGCGGGGCAGGGCGCCGTCCCAGAGCGTGGTCAGGCCGCCGGACTGGGCGTTGCTGCCCTTGATGGCGAACCGGGAGGTGCCGTTGTTCTTCAGCATCGCGGTGACGAACTTGCTCGTGAAGGCGCGCTGGTTCGGGTTCCACGACGAGCTGCCGCCCGGGTAGAGGCCGTACTCGAGATCCGCCTGCACCCACGGCCCGGTGCCCGAGCAGCCGCCGAACCAGCAGCTCGTGCCGAAGTAGATGGCGTCCATGGCCCCGGCCCCGTCGGCGCGGCGCGTGGTCTCACTGTTGCCGTAGTCGAAGCAGCAGCCGCTGTTGACGTGCGTGCCGCTGGTGATCATGTACATGCCCTCGGGGGCGCTGCCCGTCGGCACGCCGGAGCCGGATCCGTTGTGCCAGTAGCTGTTGCCGGCGTTGATGTAGAGCGAGTAGGCCTTGCTGCCGCCCACCGTCAGCGACTCGCGGGTCGCGCTCGCCGGGGTGTCGGCCCCGCCGGCCCCGCCGGGCCCCTGGTAGGCCAGGTCGTTGCCGTGGCCGGACTGGTCGAACAGGATCGTGACCACGCACGAGGTGCCGGCGCAGAACGAGTCCTGGGCGGAGGCGTTGGCGGCGCCGCCGCGGGTCAGCACGCCGATGTTGCGCGTGGTGTTGTCGGAGGAGCGGCGGATCTGGTACAGGCTGCCGCTGTACGAGCCGTAGAGCGCCCGCACCGTGCTGTGCGCCGCGATGCAGGGCGTGCCCCCGGCGGCGTAGATGTCGCACGGGCCGGTCGGGCCGGTCGGCGGCGTCGAGGTGCTCGGGCTCGGGCTCAGGCTCGGGGTCGGTGATCCGCTCACGCCGCCGGTGCAGGTGATGCCGTTGAGGGCGAAGGCCGTCGGGGCGGGGTTGGTGCCGGTGGAGCTGCCGTTGAAGCCGAGGCTCACGGTGGCGCCGGTGGCGATGGCGGCGTTGTAGGCGGCGTTGGTGACGGTGACCGCGCCGCCGGACTGGGTGGCGGTGCCGTTCCACAGCTGGGTGATGGTCTGGCCGGCGGTGAAGGTCCAGGTGAGCCGCCAGCCGTTGACCGGGTCGCCGAGGTTGGTGACGTCGACGGCGGCGCCAAAGCCGCCCGGCCACTGGTTCGTCACGGTGTACGTGACCCGGCAGCCGGTCGTCGCCGCGGACGCGAGGTGTGTGCCGGCCAGGCCGGCGGCGGCGACGGTCAGCGCGGCGGTGAGGGCGACGAGCGGCCGGCGCCGTCGCCGGGTGGAGGGTTCAGCCATCGGGGTGTCCCTTCTGGGGGCTCATACGACGCGGTCGTGTGAGCGCTCACACTGCGTCGCCGACGGTGCCAGAAATGCACCGGCAATTCAAGGGCACGTCCGTGCCGCGAATCGCCGCCGATCAATCCGTCGAAAAACTGTTATAACGCGGCCGCGCGGCGAGTCCCGCGACGCCGAATTGGAACTTTCACGCCGCACCGGGGTCCACCGCGGAACAACTCCGCACCGCACCGTGCGCCGTTCGACACGGGCGATTGTGAGCGATAACAATCATGCGCACCGACGACCGGAAAGGCGAGTCATGAAGCGAGATCAGCAAGAGCCGGCGACCGGCGGCAGCCGGCTGCTGAGCCGCAGGACCGTGCTGACGACCATGGGGGCCGTGCCGGTCCTCACGGTCGCGGCGTCGGTCCTCGGGGCCACGGAGGCCTCGGCCGCGACGGCGAACGTCAATCCGTCGGCACCGCGGCAGACGATCCGCGGCTTCGGCGCCATGTCCCACGCCATCTGGGCCGGCGACCTGACGGCGGCGCAGCGGGACACCGCGTTCGGCACCGGAGAGGGCCGTCTGGGGTTCTCGCTGCTGAGGATTCCGGTGAACGAGAACCAGTCGGACTGGGGCCGCGATCTGGCGACGGCGCAGCGCGCGGTGGCGCTCGGGGCCACGGTCTTCGCCTCGCCGTGGAACCCTCCGGCCGGCATGACCGAGACCTTCACCCGTGGCAGCCAGACCAACGCGAAGCGCCTCAAGTACAGCGCGTACGGCGCCTATGCCCAGCACCTGAACGACTTCACCACCTACATGCGCAACAACGGCGTGAACCTGTACGCGATCTCGGTGCAGAACGAGCCCGACTATGCCTCGACGTGGACGTGGTGGACCGCCACCGAGATCGTCAACTTCCTGAAGGCGAACGCCGGCGCGATCAGCACCCGGGTGATCGCCCCCGAGTCCTTTCAGTACGTCAAGTCCATGTCGGACCCGATCCTCAACGACCCGGCGGCGCTGGCCAATGTCGACATCATCGGCGCGCACCTCTACGGCACGCCGTACGCGAACTTCCCGTACCCGCTGTTCCAGCAGAAGGGCGCGGGCAAAGAGCTCTGGATGACCGAGGTCTACTACCCCAACAGCACCGACTCGGCGGACGCCTGGCCCGGGGCGCTCGACGTTGCCGAGCACATGCACCATGCCATGGTGGACGCGCAGTTCCAGGCGTACGTCTGGTGGTACCTGCGGCGCAGCTACGGCCCGATGCGGGAGGACGGGCAGATCAGCAAGCGCGGCGCGATGATGGCGCACTTCGCCAGGTTCGTCCGCCCCGGATACGTGCGGATCGACGCGACGGCGAACCCGGCGTCGAACGTCTTCGTCTCGGCGTACCGCGGCGGCGACACCGTGGTCATCGTCGCCGTCAACAAGAACACCTCCTCGGTGACCCAGCAGTTCACCCTCGCCGGGACCGCCGCGTCCGGCGGCGTCTCGAACTGGCTCACCGACGCGAGCCGGAACGTCGCGCCCCAGAGCGCGCTCACCATGACGAACGGCTCGATCACCGTCACGCTGCCCGCCCGCAGCGTGACGACGCTCGTGACCAGCGTCGGCGGCACCTCGCCCAGCCCGTCGGCGAGCATCACGCCCTCCGTCCCGGTCAGCCCGTCGCCCAGCCAGCCGCCCGGCGGTGGCCCGGCGCCCCGGGTCACCTACACGATGAGCACGTGGAACAACGGCTTCACGGCCGCCATCGGCATCACCAACACCGGCACCTCGGCCATCAACGGCTGGACGCTCGGATTCACCCTGCCCTCGGGCCAGTCCGTCACCTCGGGCTGGAACGCCACCTTCTCCCCCTCCAGCGGCCAGGTGAGCGCCCGCAACGTCAGCTACAACGGCACGATCGCCCCGGGCGCGTCGGTCGACATCGGCTTCCAGGCCACCCACACCGGCAACACCGCCGAGCCGGCCGCCTTCACCCTCAACGGCATCCCCTGCACCGTGGCCTGACCGCCGCGAAGCACTCGTGGCCGTCAGCCCCGAGGTCGCGCGGCGTGCGCCGGCCGAGCTCGCGCGGCCGGATGGACGCCGGGCGCCTCGAGGTCGCCGCCGGTGACGATCGCGGTGGGGCGGTCCGGCCGGGCGGCGGCGCGGCCGGCGTCCACGGTCAGCTCGGTCCGCACGACGAGGGCGGGGCCGGCCGGTAGTCGAACCAGTCGAAGTGCACGGTGCCGTGCTCGGCGTACATGCCGATGACGCGCCCGGTGAAGCCGCCGGCGACCTCGGTCGAGAGGTACCGGCCGTCGAGGGTCGCCAGCGCGTCGAGGCTGCCGTCCGGCCGCGCGAGGCCGAGGGACACGCAGTCCGGCCCGCTGCGGGAGTCCTGCGCGCCCTCGTACGCAACCGTGTCGGCACCGAGCACGACGGGACCGCCGGGCACGGCCCGGGCCGCGACGACCGTGCGCGCGGGCCGATGCGGGCCACCACGCGCGCCTCGCCGTCAGCGAGCTCGGACCAGGGGCCGGCCGGGTCGGTCGCGGTGACGAGCAGGTTGCCGTCGCCGCTGACGTTCGTGGTGACGATCCAGAACCGGCCGTCGTGGTGGCGCAGTGTGGGGGCGTAGATGCCGCCCGAGGACGCGGTGCCGGCCGGGATGCGCAGCTGGCTCGGGCGGTCGAGCGCGTTGCCGATCTGGGTCCAGTGCACGAGATCCCGGGCCGCGGCGTGATCAGCGCGCGTCGTCCAGCAGCGCCGCGATGCGCCCGGCGGTCCTGCGCGCCGCACGCTGCTTGATCAGCCCCTCCTTCGCGACCGCCCGCACGTGCACGGCGGTGCTGTGCTCCCCGCGGCGAGTCGCGACGACGGTGACCTCCACGGGGTTCAGGTTCCCGGTTCCGCCTCCGGTGCGCCTGCGCACCGTGATGCGATCCGGGCCCGCGTCCACCAGTTGCGCAGGCCCGGACCGGGGCAGCTCGGCGAGCACGGCGCAGATGCGTTCCATCGCCAGGCCCAGACGCAGCGGCACTTCGCGGTCGAACTCGCTGACGTCGTGACCGAGGAGCCCGGCGGCGAGTTTCGCGCCGCGGCCGACGCGGCCGAATCGTTCCGCCAGGATCTCGTCCTCCGGCTCCCCCATCGGCCCAGTCTGCCACCTACGGCAGCAGCTCGATGTACCCCTCGGTGCCGTGCACGCGAATCCGCTGCCCGTCGGCGATCAGGCGCGTCGCGTCCACCACGCCGACGACGGCCGGCAGCCCGTACTCCCGCGCGATCACCGCGCCGTGCGTCATCAGCCCGCCGACCTCCGTCACCAGCCCGGCGACGGAGACGAACAGCGGCGTCCAGCTCGGGTCCGTGTGCGCCGTGACGAGGATGTCGCCCGGTTCGGGGTCGGCCTGGGCCAGGTCCAGGACGACGCGGGCCCGGCCCTCGACGGTGCCGGCGGAGACGGGCAGGCCGGCGAGCGAGCCGGGCGGCAGGTCCTCGCGCCGGTACGACCCGTTGATGCCCTCCCCGTCCGAGGTGAGCACCCGCGGCGGTGTGAGCGTCTCGTGCCACCGGAACTCCTCCCGCCGCGCGGCGATGAGCGAGTCGTCCGCGCGGTGTGTGCGCACGACCTCGCCGAGCTCGTCGAAGCTGAGGTAGTAGATGTCCTCCCGCTCGCGCAGGACCCCGGCCCGCACAAGGCGCTCCGCCTCCTCCAGCAGGGCCCGCTTGTAGACGAAGTACCGGCTGATCATGCCGTACTTCGGATACTCCCGGTACCCGATGAAGGTCCGGACGCGGTCGATGCGCTGTTTCGTCTCGGCGGCCTTGTGCTCGCCGTCGGGCAGGTCCCGCAGACGCGCCAGGATCTCCTGCTCCTTGCGCCAGGCCTCCTGCCGGCCCTGCTCGAAGCGCCGCGCACCCTCCCCCGGCTCGAAGTTCCTGATGTTGCCGAGGATCAGGGGCACGAGCGTGGAGGGGCGTTCGCTCCAGCGGGGGCGCGTGATGTCGATCTCGCCGACGCAGCGCATGCCGTACTTGTGCAGCCAGCCCTCGATGGCCAGGCGCGCGGGCTCGGGCAGCTCGTCGAGGAAGCCGTCGTCCTGCACGTGCCGCAGCCGCTCCACCACGTCCGGGTGCGGGCGGATCGCGTCGGCGACGTCGAGCAGCGCCAGCCCCATCTGCGAGGTGACGTTGTTCGGCACGGACTGCGCGAGCGTGTCGGCCGCGTTCTTCTCGCCGAGCCACTCCTCCAGCCGCTCGTTGAGCCACCAGGTGGCCTCCATCGCCGGCAGGTACACCCGGCGGCTCTCCTGATCGAACAACAGCCGTCGCAGCTCCTGCAGGTCCGCGCGGATGAAGTCGAGCAGCGCCTCGCCGGACTTCGTGCGGATCTCGCGCTCCGCGGCGGCGACCGAGTCCTCGCCGCGCCGGATCAGCTCGGTGACGACGGCCGGGTCGGTCTCGATCGGCTCGAGCGCACCGCCGGCCAGCGGCCTGACCGGACCCTCGTCGGGCAGTGGCCGGATGAAGCCGTCGCGCTCGAGGACGCTGCGCACCGCGTCGGCGGTGAGCGGATCGGATTTCCCCATGAGGTCCAGGAGGGCCTCCCGAGTCGACGGTACGGCCAGCCGCTGCGTGACGTCGACGAACAGACGGCCACCGGCGAACGCCATCGGCGCCGGGGTCGTCATCTGCCAGAACGAGATCCCGAGGGGCTTCATGGCGTCGGTCATCATCTGCTGGTGGCCGACCGAGAGGTAGACGTGGTGCTCGTCGTCGCCGCGCTCGGGGATCGGGAACAGCGTGGTGATCGGCCGGCTCTGCACGACGAAGCAGTCGTCGCCGGCCAGGCACCACTCGATGTCCTGCGGGCGGCCGAAGGAGGCCTCGATCCGCCGGCCGAGCCGCACGAGCCGAAGCACCTCGGCGTCGGTGAGCAGCGGGTCGACCGGCTTGGCGACGATCTCGCCCTCGCGCACCGTGAAGGTGTCGGGGTTCGCCAGGCCGGCGACCAGCGCCTCGCCGAGGCCGGCGACCGCCTCCACGGAGGTGACCGTCCGGTCGGAGGTGACCGGGTCGGCGGTGAACATGACGCCGGACGCGCGCGGGTCGACCATCCGCTGCACGATCACGGCCATGCGGACCGCGCGGTCGTCGATGCCGTGGCGCCGGCGGTAGGTCACGGCCCGCTCGGTGAACAGCGAGGCCCAGCACCGGCTGACGTGCCGCAGCACCTCGGCCGGCCCGACGACGTTGAGGTAGCTGTCCTGCTGGCCGGCGAACGAGGCCGTCGGCAGGTCCTCGGCGGTCGCGCTGGAGCGCACCGCGTAGGCGTCCCGCTCGCCGAGCCGGGCCAGCGCGCCGGTGATCTCGGCCGCGAGATCGTCCGGGATGGCGATCTGCTCGACGGCCCCGCGGATCTCGGCGCAGAGCGCGCGGACCGCCTCCCGGTCGTGCGGGTCCAGGCGCGCCAGCCGATCGAGGAGATCGTCGAGCGCGCCCGCCACGACCTGCCGGAAGGCGTCCGTCGTCACGCAGAAGCCGTCGGGGACGCGGACGTCTTCGAGCCGCGACAGCGCGCCCAGGTTCGCGCCCTTGCCGCCGACCGCCGCGACCTGGGTCTGGTCCACCTCGTGAAGAGCCACAACACGCATGGTCGCCGATTCTGCGGCACAACCCGGCTCTTGCCGCAATCCCCCCATACTGCTATATATTAAGGTGGGAGGGAATATTCCCGCTTCAGGCAAGCCTGGATTCCCTCAATCTCCGCACCATCCCAGCTCAGGCTCTCTACACGACAGGTATACACAGCATGTATACCTGTCGTGTAGAGTCGCGGGCATGTCCATCGGTCAAGCGTTCCTGGGGCTGCTCGAGACCCGCCCCCGCCACGGGTACGACCTGAAGCGGGCCTACGACGAGCGTTTCGGCGCCGACCGGCCCCTCGCCTACGGCCAGGTCTATGCGACCCTATCCCGGCTGCTCAAGCACGGCCTGGTCACCGTCGACTCCGTCGAGTCCGGCGAGGGCCCCGACCGCAAGCGCTACGCCATCACCGACGCCGGAGTCGCCGACGTCGAGCGCTGGCTCGCCCAGCCCGAGAAGCCCGAGCCATACCTGCAGAGCACCCTGTACATGAAGGTCGTCCTCGCCCTCGCCACCGGCCGGCCCGCCGCCGACGTGCTCGACACCCAGCGGGCCGAGCACCTGCGGCTCATGCGCGACCTCACCCGCCGCAAGGCCCGCGGGGACCTCTCCGACCAGCTCATCTGCGACCACGCGCTGTTCCACCTCGAGGCCGATCTGCGCTGGCTGGAGCTCACCGCCGCCCGCCT
Organism: Dactylosporangium sp. CA-139114; assembly: GCF_050955725.1. NCBI lineage: Bacteria > Bacillati > Actinomycetota > Actinomycetes > Micromonosporales > Micromonosporaceae > Dactylosporangium > Dactylosporangium sp. CA-139114. The sequence goes on along the minus strand of NZ_CP192080.1, from coordinate 4,778,966 downwards.
CGACGACCTCGCCAAGGATGTCCGCCGATGACCCCGCTGCTGTCCGCCGAGGATCTGCACAAGTCGTTCGGGTCCACCGCCGCGCTCGCCGGGGCCTCGATGTCGGTCGCGGCCGGGGAGATCGTCGCGGTGATGGGCCCGTCCGGCTCGGGCAAGTCCACGATGCTGCACTGCCTGGCCGGGATCATCCGCCCCGACTCGGGCCGGGTCCGCTACCGCGACCAGGAGCTCTCCGCCCTGTCCGACGCCCGCCGCAGCGCCCTGCGCCGCGGCGAGTTCGGGTTCGTCTTCCAGTTCGGCCAGCTCGTGCCCGAGCTGACCTGCCTGGAGAACGTCGCCCTGCCCCTGCGCCTCGACGGCGTGCGCCGCCGCGACGCCGCACAACGCGCCCGCGACTGGCTGCACCGCCTCGAAATCGACGACGTCGCCGCCAAACGCCCCGGCGAGGTCTCCGGCGGCCAGGGCCAGCGCGTCGCCGTCGCCCGCGCCCTCGTCACCGGCGCCCGCGTCGTCTTCGCCGACGAACCCACCGGCGCCCTGGACTCCCTCAACGGCGAACGCGTCATGCGCCTGTTCACCGAAGCCGCCCGCGACACCGGCGCCGCCGTCGTCCTCGTCACCCACGAACCCCGCGTCGCCGCCTACTCCGACCGCGAGATCGTCGTGCGCGACGGCCGCGCCCTCGACCTGGACCGCGCCCGATGAGCTCACCGCGCCGCTGGGCCGCCGACGTCGGGCTCGGAGCCCGCCTCGCCATCAGCGGAGGCCGCGAAGGCCTGCTCCGCACCGCGCTCACCGCGCTCGGGGTCGCGCTCGGCGTCGCCGTGCTGCTCCTGGCCGCCTCGCTGCCCGGCATCCTCGACGGCCGCCACCACCGCACCGACGGCCGCGACGACCTGCACTACGGCGACACGCCGGCCGCGAGCGCCACGAGCATCCTGTCCGAGCCGGTGTTCAGCTCCTACCACGACAAGTCCGTCCAGGGCCGCTTCGTCAAGGCCGAGGGCGACCACCCGATCCTGCCGCCCGGCGTGACCGCGTGGCCCGCCGACGGGCAGATCGTCGTCTCCCCCGCCCTGAAGACGCTGCTCGGCTCGCCGGACGGCCGGCTGCTGCGCGAGCGGTTCCCGCAGCCGATCGCCGGCACCATCGGCAAGGACGGCCTCTCCGGCCCGAACGAGCTCTACTTCTACGGCACCCGCGACTCGCTCGCCGAGGGCCAGCCCGACGTCATGCGGGTCACCCACTACGGCTCCGACTCGCCCGACCAGCGGCTCGACGCCTTCCTGCTGCTGCTCACCGTCGTCGTGCTCGTCGCGCTGCTGCTGCCCGTGGCCATGTTCGTCGCGGCGGCCACCCGCTTCGGCGGGGAGCACCGCGACCGGCGCCTCGCCGCGGTCCGGCTCGTCGGCGCCGACACGTGGATGACCCGCCGGATCGCGGCCGGCGAGGCCGTGGTCAGCGCCGCGCTCGGGGTGCTGCTCGGCGCCGTGCTGTTCGTGGCCGCCCGCCCCTTCGCGGAGCGGTTCGAGGTCGCCGGCCTGAGCGTCTACGGATCCGACATCAACCCGGGGCCGATCATGGCCGTGCTCATCGCCGCCGGGGTACCGCTGGCCGCCCTCCTCATGAGCGTCTTCGCGCTGCGCCGGGTCGTCGTGGAACCCCTCGGCGTCGTGCGCCGCGCCACCAGCCGCACCCGGCGCCGGGTCTGGTGGCGGCTGCTGCTGCCCCTGGCCGGCCTCGCCCTGCTCGCCCCGCTGTTCGGCACCAAGGCCGCCACCTTCAACGTGTGGCAGGTCAGCGGCGGCGTCATCCTGCTGCTCATCGGCGTCTCCACGCTGCTGCCCTGGGTCTTCGACCGCATCGTGCACCGCCTCGGCGGCGGCTCCCTCGCCTGGCAGCTGGCCCTGCGCCGGCTCCAGCTCTCCGGCGACAGCGCCGTGCGGGCCGTCAACGCGGTCGCGGTCACCGCGGCCGGCGCCATCGCGCTGCAGATGCTCTTCGCCGCCGCCCAGCACGGGTACACCAGCCGCACCGGCTACGACGTCGCCCGGGCCCAGGCCGCGCTCTTCACCAGCACGACCGCCGACTCGCACCCCCGCACCGCCGCCGACATCGACGCCACCGTCCGCGCCACGCCGATCGTCACCGGCTCCTACACCCTGCGCAGCGGCGTCGGCGACCTCGGCGGCGCCTCCTTCGAGGTCGTCGTCGGCGACTGCGACACCCTGCGCCTGCTCGCCGACCTGCCCTCCTGCGCCGACGGCGACGTCTTCGGCATCGGCTCGACCAGCCCCGCGACCGAGGGGACCACGCCGCCCGAGCCGACCAGCCTCGGCGGCCAGACGATCACCCTCGGCGACGACGCCGAGCCGTGGACCGTCCCCGGCCCGGTGCGGCCCGCCACCGTGCGCGCCGACCCGAACGGCCAGGAGCACGCCGGCCTGCTGCTCACCCCGTCGCGCGCCCCGGCGGCCGGGCGCGTGCAGCGGTTCGTGACCTTCGTCCGGTACGACACCAACGCCCCGGACGCCGACGAGCTGATCCGCAACGCCGCCGCCCGCATCGACCCCGTGACCGACGTGACCATCCTGCGCACCACGCGCACCGACACGACCTTCTCTAGCATCCAGCGCGGCCTCTACGCGGGCACCGCCGTGGTGCTGCTGCTCGTCGGCCTCAGCCTGCTCGTCGCCACCGTCGAGCAACTCCGCGACCGCCGCCGCACCCTGGCCGCGCTCGTCGCGTTCGGCACCCGCCGCGGCACCATCGGCCTGTCGATCCTCTGGCAGACCGCGGTGCCGGTCGCACTCGGCCTGCTCATCGCCGCCACCCTCGGCATCACCGTCGGCGCGGTCCTGCTGAAGATCGTCTCCGAGCCGGTCCGGCTCGACTGGCCCAGCATCGCCGGCGTCACGGGCATCGCGGCGGCCCTGGTCCTGCTGGTCACGGCCGCGAGCCTTCCGCCGCTGTTCCGCCTGATGCGCCCCGAGGGCCTCCGCTTCGAGTAGCGCAGCCCAACGCGTCGTCGCGCGGCCGGCGCCGAACCGCCCCACCGGCGACTCGCTTCCGTCGCCGCGCGTACACCGACCATCACCGGCGTAGGCGGGGAACACCAGCTCGCCGCCGCGTGGCGCCTTGCACGCATCGGGACCATCCGCCGCGTACGCCGGGAGCACGGCGTACGCGGAACTCACCGACCTGCGCCGCGGACCATCCCCGCGTGCGCGGGGAGCACAGGGCGGGGCGGCTGTCGCGGCCGGCGCGTTCGGGACCATCCCCGCCTGCGCGGGGAGCACGTCCGTCCACTGTGCACTGTACACACCGTACTAGGACCATCCCCGCGTGCGCGGGGAGCACGCGAACGTGCCCACCAACCCGGTCTTGTTCTGCGGACCATCCCCGCGTGCGCGGGGAGCACGACCCCTCAGGAGCCCCCATGGCCCGATCGCTGGGGCCGTCCCCGCGTGCGCAAGGAGCACACGTTCGCCTGATCGATCGCGGCCTGCGTGTTGGGACCATCCCCGCGTGCGCGGGGAGCACCGACGGGGTGTCGTCGGCGGACGTGTCGGCGCTGGGACCATCCCCGCGTGCGCGGGGAGCACGGCGAGCGCATCGGCCGGATCCTCAACGCCCACGGACCATCCCCACGTGCGCGGGGAGCACCGAAGGACCTCCACGACGAGGTCCGCCGCCGCAGGACCATCCCCACGTGCGCGGGGAGCACCCCTTCCTGTGCATGAACTCCCCCTCTTCCCGGGGACCATCCCCGCGTGCGCGGGGAGCACTTCATCCCGTGCACGGGGTTCCTGTCGCTGCTGGGACCATCCCCGCGTGCGCGGGGAGCACCCGGGCACAGTGGTTCCTCGGCGGCGCAGTCCCCGGACCATCCCCGCGTGCGCGGGGAGCACATGTTCCGTGCGGCGCTGTCGTTCGCGCCTGAGGGACCATCCCCGCGTGCGGGGGGAGCATACCAACCCGCACACCGACCACGTGCACGTCAGCGGACCATCCCCGCGTGCGCGGGGAGCATCAGCCCCACAGGCTCGACGCGCGGTTCCAGGAGGGACCATCCCCGCGTGCGCGGGGAGCATTCAGCAAGCAATTGCAGCCGTTCGATTGCCGACGGACTATCCCCGCGTGCGCGGGGTGCATTCCTCGGGGCTGGCCGCGGTGAACGACTCGTCCGGACCATCCCCGCGTGCGCGGGGAGCATGGCACGTCGAACTCCGGCGCGTTCTCGTACATCGGACCATCCCCGCGTGCGCGGGGAGCATGCCCACGCGATCGCCGAGGGGTTGGGCGTGAGTGGACCATCCCCGCGTGCGCGGGGAGCATCCCGGGTTGTAGCCGCGGCCGCCCGCGATGGGCGGACCATCCCCGCGTGCGCGGGGAGCATGCGCTGGTACCGCTGGTACGCCTCCCGGGTGCGGGACCATCCCCGCGTGCGCGGGGAGCATTGAGTGTGGGTCGCTACATCCACACACGCGGACGGACCATCCCCGCGTGCGCGGGGAGCATAAGGTCACCGACCCCGTTCTCGTTGATGTGCGAGGACCATCCCCGCGTGCGCGGGGAGCATACCGGCGTGAGCTTGCGGCCCGGCGTGCACCGGGGACCATCCCCGCGTGCGCGGGGAGCATGCGGCGCAGTTCGAGCAGAAGGTCCGCGTCCGGGGACCATCCCCGCGTGCGCGGGGAGCATGCCAACGCGTTCAAGCGGTTCCGGGTCGCCGGGGGACCATCCCCGCGTGCGCGGGGAGCATTCGAACTGCTCGATGCTCAGGTGCTTGTGCCCGGGACCATCCCCGCGTGCGCGGGGAGCATGAGGTGGCCGAGCAGATCGCCGCGGCGACGGTGGGACCATCCCCGCGTGCGCGGGGAGCATACTTCTTGACCTGCATCGATAAAGATCAATTTCGCCGATTTCATTCACTTGCAGACTACGACGAGATCGTTCCCGGGCCGATCAAGGTGGCGGAGAATGACTGCTCCAATCCTGAGCGATACTACCTCGCTCGCTGGCAGGATCTGCGATGCCGCCGGCCTGCCGGCTGCCGAGCCCATCTGCCACACGGGCAGCCGCTCGCTCCCCAGCAGCCGCATCTGTCGGTGGACAGCGCGCATCACCAAAACTTCGGCTGCGGTTGATGAGCCGTCGCTGGGCTGTGATCGATTTAGCGCTCAGCAGGCATCCGACGGGCGTACGCGTTGGGCGAACAACACGACGTACACGAGTTGCAGAAGGCCGGGGGTCACCGCTACCCCCGCGACGAAGAGGCCCCCGTAACGGTTTCGGTGTTGGACTCTTGGTCAGCCAGGCGGCGGACGTACAAGGACAACCGCCGATGGCCGCCGCGCGTGCCCGGCGTCAGCTCGTGTACGCGCGACCGTCCGGGTCGGGGAGGTAACTCATTCGGCGTCGTGCATGACCAGGCCGAGCGCGTAGCGGGTGCCGCCGCGTACGACGCTCACGCCGTGGCGGACGGGAGCCGCGGTCCAGCCGCGCGCCGAGCGCACCGGGCGGTCGCGCGTCGTGAATACTAGATGATTGATGCCTTGAAGATTCGGGTGTGTGTCGCTGCTGGGTAGATGCGGGGAGGGTGTCCAAGATCGGCGTTGCTGACCCAGCCGCCGAACTCTTGGAGCCCGTCGTTGGACGCTGATCTGGACACCCTCGTGACCGCACTGTACGTGGAGATCGATGATCTGATCGAGCGGCCCCGGGGCCGGGGTCGCCGGCCGTTGCTGTCCCACGCCGAGCTGCTGTGCCTGGCGGTGATGCAGGTGCTGCTGCGCTTCCCATCGGAGCGGCACTGGCTGCGCTACGCCCGCAAGCATCTGCGCGGAATGTTCCCCTACCTGCCCGACCAGGACGGCTACAACAAACGGATGCGCAAAGCAGGACCGCTGCTGGCCACGGTGATGCGGCATCTGGCCACCCGCACCCCGTCCTGGTACGACCAGCTCCGCCTGATCGACTCCACCCCGCTGCCCTGCGGCGCATCCCGGGAGACCGTCAAACGGTCCGACCTGGCCGGCGACGCCGGCTACGGCTACTGCGCCTCCCACTCCCGTTACTTCTGGGGTTTCCGCCTCTACCTCGTCTGTACCCCGGAGGGCATGCCGGTCATCTGGGGCCTGGCCAACCCCAAACTCGGCGAACGCGAGGTGATGACCGCCTTCCTCGAGGCCGACCATCACCTCGTCCATGCCGGCCAGGTGCTGCTCGGCGACAAAGGCTTCGCCGGCGCGGACTTTGAGGGGTTCATCACCGGGCAGCTCGGGGCGCACTTCGTGCGCCCCGACCGCAAGGGTGAACCCGCCCGGTTCGGCAAACTCGCCCGCGTCCGGCAATGGGTCGAGGCCGTCTTCGACACCCTCAAAGGGTCAACTCGACCTGGAAGCCCACGGAGGCCGCACCCTGGCCGGGGTCTTCGTCCGCGTCGCCCAACGCCTCCTCGCCCTCACCGCCGTGATCTGGCACAACTGGACCATCGGCGCCCCCAGCAAACGGTCCCTCATCGCCTACGACCACTGAGCCTTCAAGGCATCAATCATCTAGGCCGTGGCCTTGCACCAGGGGGACCGCCGTGCCGCGGGACTGGGCCCGCGGGCGCTGCTCGACCAGCATGAACTCGCCGCCGGTGTAGTCGGTGCCGTACCCGCTCAGACCGATCACCACCTGCAGCGGGAAGACGAGCTCGCCGTAGAGGTCGCGGTGCAGGGCGTTCCAGTCGCCGGACTCGTAGCGCAGCAGGATCGCGGTCGAGCGGCGCTGCCCGGCCTCGTGGCACATCGCGGTCCACTCGTCCAGGGTGTTGGGCCACGGGGCCGGCCGCCGCAGGCGGGCGGCCCAGTCGCGGGCGATCGGCAGCAGCTGCGGGTACAGCTGCTGCCGTAGTTCCTCGATCAGCGTCGGGTAGGGGCGCCGGAAGTATTTGTAGCGGCCGGAGCCGAAGCGGTGGCGCGCCATGTCGACGGTCGAGCGGAAGTGTTCGTCGTGCTCGAACAGCGCGGCGAGCTCGCGGCAGTCGGCGTCCTCGAGCAGCCGGCCGATCGGCGCGCAGGCGACGTCGTCGAGGTCTGCGGAGATGGTCACGTCCCCATCGTGTCGCGGGCGGGGACCTGCTGGCATGCGGGAATCAGACCTTGCATCGGGGCGGCTGGCTCGCGCAGGGTGCGCCACGAGCCAGCTCGCGACCGGCAGGACCAGTCAGCGAGGCGGGCACCCTAACAATCACGACCGACGGGCTCGTTCGGGGTTCGGACCGCCGGGTGCGCGCGGAGCATGATGACCTGCGACAGCTCGTCGGCGGACATCGGCGGGACCATCCCCGCGTGCGCGGGGACCACGGGTCTGCTCATCCGCGTCCACGGGGGCGGTCCGGACCGTCCCCGCGTGCGCGGGGAGCACCGGAGGACGTCGGCGACCATGAGCAGCCGCGGGGGACCATCCCCGCGTGCTCGGGGACCCCTCCCACGGCACCGTCGGCGTGCTGCGCACGTCGGGACTATCCCCGCGTGCGCGGGAAGCACCGCTTGTACTCGGCCCGGCGGGTGAGCCGGTCCGGACCATCCCCGCGTGCACGGGGAGCACACAAGGTCGGTATTGATGTGCGTCGTGGTGTGAGGACCATCCCCGCGTGCGCGGTGAGCACTACCGGCTGGTTTGGCGGATGGCGATCTCATGCGGACCATCCCCGCGTGCGCGGGGAGCAGGCGCCGTCCTCCTCCCCGAGGAGCGCGAGCACCGGACCATCCCCGCGTGCGCGGAGAGCAGATCTCCTCGTCCTGGAACGCCGCGTCCACGATCGGACCATCCCCGCGTGCGCGGGGAGCAGCTTCGGCGTGAAGACCGGCTCGCCGTGCTCGACCGGACCATCCCCGCGTGCGCGGGGAGCAGCTGATGTGCACCTGAAGGGCCAGGTCACGGATGGGACCATCCCCGCGTGCGCGGGAAGCAGGTACCCGTCGTGGCCCTGCTCGACCATCCAGGTGGACCATCCCCGCGTGCGCAGGGAGCAGGACGCGCTCGAGGGCCAGATCACCACGGCCGCCGGACCATCCCCGCGTGCGCGGGGAGCACAGGGCCTGAGCCCGGTCGAGGCCACCCGGCAGCGGACCATCCCCGCGTGCGCGGGGAGCACGGGTAGGGCGTGGCGGCCAATCCCAACTGGCCGGGACCATCCCCGCGTGCGCGGGGAGCACGTCGAGGTCAGCGGCACCGCCGGATTCTGGATAGGACCATCCCCGCGTGCGCGGGAAGCACCCGTCTTCAAGCCCGGCGGACGGAACGTCGTCGGGACCATCCCCGCGTGCGCGGGGAGCACCGACTCCAATCCACGATGAGGGTGAATGCGGGCGGACCATCCCCGCGTGCGCGGGGAGCACTACCCGGTGCTGCCCGTGCCGGTGGAGCACCGCGGACCATCCCCGCGTGCGCGGGGAGCACATCTCCGCGCCGGGCTGAAGGCCGAAGTCGCGGGGACCATCCCCGCGTGCGCGGGGAGCACGGAAGCAGGATGACTGGACCGCCGCGAGCGCGGGACCATCCCCGCGTGCGCGGGGAGCACCTGTCACCTTTCCAGTTTCTCCTAACGTTCGGAGGACCATCCCCGCGTGCGCGGGGAGCACCCAGGTGCTCCATCTCTCTACGGGCGCTTCCGGGGACCATCCCCGCGTGCGCGGGGAGCACAGGTCGACGAGGTGCTCGGCGTCGTCCTGCCACGGACCATCCCCGCGTGCGCGGGGAGCACAGGTCGACGAGGTGCTCGGCGTCGTCCTGCCACGGACCATCCCCGCGTGCGCGGGGAGCACCGCCGTCTACAGCCACAACCACGGCGGCGTGTGCGGACCATCCCCGCGTGCGCGGGGAGCACTCTCGGGCGTTGGCGGGCGAGTTCATCGACCTCGGACCATCCCCGCGTGCGCGGGGAGCACGGCGCCAGGGTCCGGGACACCCTCCGCGAGCAGGGACCATCCCCGCGTGCGCGGGGAGCACAGGGACCGTCGGAAGCCCGTCCAGTGCAGCCCGGGACCATCCCCGCGTGCGCGGGGAGCACTGACCGCCCCGCAGGGCGCCGACTTCCACGCCCGGACCATCCCCGCGTGCGCGGGGAGCACTGGTCGTCGGCTGAGCCGATGGCCGATGTCGAAGGACCATCCCCGCGTGCGCGGGGAGCACCGTCTTCCTCGAGGTGCCCGGCAAGGGCCACTTCGGACCATCCCCGCGTGCGCGGGGAGCACCCACTCACGAGTACGACGACGATGGCCGCCTCAGGACCATCCCCGCGTGCGCGGGGAGCACTCGGCGCGGTCGCCGGCGTAGAGGCGGATGACCGGACCATCCCCGCGTGCGCGGGGAGCACCCAACCGCGCAGCGCTCGGCTCGCCCTCGGCGCGGACCATCCCCGCGTGCGCGGGGAGCACCGGCGATGCCGCGCTGAGCACCTCGGCGACCGCGGACCATCCCCGCGTGCGCGGGGAGCACATCCGCTGCTCGGTCAGCAGATACCGGGCGGCCGGACCATCCCCGCGTGCGCGGGGAGCACACCACCAGCTGGCCCGGCCAGCCCGAGCCGCTCGGACCATCCCCGCGTGCGCGGGGAGCACACTTCTTGACCTGCGGCGCAGAAGATCAGCTTGGCTCTTTTTCTTCACTTTGCCTCGACGCTGGGTGGGGGCGGCGACCGAATCGGCGGCGCCGGGCTGCCTTGCTCCAGCCCGATGGCATCGCCGCGTTGTAGATCGGGTCGGCGGGCCGTCGGATGAGGGTGATGCCGTCCAGGTTCACCGGCGTCCAGTGGTGGTCGTGTACCTCGAATGAGAGTCGCTGTTCGCCGTTGGTCTGGTAGAGCATCAGGGCACGCCCCGGTCCGGCCATGTCGATCACCCGTGACCACAGCCTGCGACGGACGCGTGTGCTGACGTGTCCGATGTACACACCGGCGGAGATCTCCAGGAGCCATTGGGTCAGGTGGCCGCGGAGGCCGGGTGGGCACGCGGTGAGGATGATGACGGTCATCAGAAGTCGACATCCTCTGCGCCGCCTGCATAGTTTCGGCCGGCGGGTATCTCGATGTCGTTGTCGTCCCACAGCCTCAGCGCGTCATCTTCGTCGATCGTACCGGTTGGCTGCGGTTGCAGGAGCAGTGCTCGAATGTCGCGGACGCAGCGGGTGAGGATCGCGCCGTCGTGGACGCGGTCGCGGACTGCGCGGCGGGTGTCCGCGCCGATGTCGGCGGAGTCGCTGGCGGCGACGTCGAACGCGACTGGAATGGTGATGTCGGCCTTGTACAGGTCGGCGATGTCGTAGACGAAGGCTCGCTCGTGTCCGGTGTGGACGAAGCCGAGGCCCGGTGCCGCGCCCAGCGCGACGATGACAGCGTGGACGATGCCGTACAGGCAGGCGTGAGCGGCGGACAAGGCCTGGTTGATCGGGTCGCCGGCGGCGAAGTCGTCGCGGTCGTACTCGCGTTGGTTCCATGGCAGGCCGGTCCGGGCGGCGTGCTCGCGATACGTCCGGCGTACTCGCGCGCCTTCCTTGCCGCGGAGTTGCTGCATGGTCAGCTTGCTCGTGTCTTCTCCCGGGAACCGCATCGCGTACATGCTGCGCGCCACGGCAAGCCGGCGGTCGCGGTGGCTTACCGCCGTGGCTTGAGCGATCAGCAGCCGGCTGGAGGCGGCGAGGGATCTGCCGTGGGCGTAATAGCGAACGCCCCGCTCGCCGACCCAGACGGCGGTGGCGCCGTGGTCGGCGAGCAGAGCTATGGCCTGGTGCGTGACGCTGGTACCAGGGCCGAGGAGCAGGACTCCGATGGTGGCGGCCGGGATGTGGATGATGCCGCGGTCGTCGGTGGCGGTGATGGCGTTGCTGTCGCGGTGGATGACGGCGCGTTCGAGGTAGATGAAGCTGATCCGGTCCTCGGCACGGGTCAGGTCGGGCAGGTCTGCCGGTGGGACGCCGGGGATCTGCATGGTCAGGTTGCTGGGGCGATGGTGAGCAGTCCGCAGCCGTAGGCCTTGGCGTGGCCGATGCCCTGGCTCAGCGCCTGCCGGAAGGCCTCCGGGTCGGTGACGTCGAGGACACCGTCGAAGGTGGCGGTGGTGAGGGTGACGGTGCTGGTGCGGCGTTTGAAGGTCAGCGTCTGGCGGCGGCGTACGACGACGTTCGGCTGGCCGTCGTGCTGCGCGCCGATGGTGAAGCCGCATCGCGTCGCACGGTCGAGCAGCCACTGGATCTGCTCGGCCGGTCGCAGGCGGCCGAAGCGCTGGGTGTCGGTCGAGGCGGGGGTTTTGCGGCCGTTGTGGACCGGGTTTGCGGTGAGCCGGAATGCCCATCGCTGGCCGGGCTGGAGGGCAGCGAGGAGCCCGTCGTAGGCGCGCGTGGTCCACGCCTCAGCGGTACCGAGGGCGCGGGCGCCGGCCTGGTCGACGATGTGCGTGAGGTCAGGGCGGCCGGGACTGACGAGGTAGAGCTGGACGGTGCCGTCGGCGGTGGTGTCGAGGCGCCAGAGTGCGCGGGCACCGGGACGGTCGTGGTCTTCGGGGTTGGTGAAGGCCGCACGGACCGCGGCGTGCATGGCCTGTGGTGAGGCGAGGAGTTTGCGGGCTCCTCGGCGCGCGGTGTCGATGGTGAACCGTGTCAGGTACAAGGTCAGCCTCCCAGCAGGCTCAACGGGTCGTGTTCGGCTGTGTCGGCTCGTGTGCTGTCGGAGTTGGTGATGGTGACGTGGCTGCGGTGGACGGCCCGCCACGTGTGCTGCCGGTGCGCCGGGTCGAAGCTGACCGGCACATCGGGAATCGTCTCGTCGATCGGCTCGCCCGGGCGGGCGTCACGGATGACTTCGAGCCGGACGGTGTTCGCCGCACGTTGGCGGTACCAGTCGGCAGCCAGCCAGGGCCAGGTGGTGAGTGCGTCGTCGAGCGTCGAGTCGTGGACCCCGAGGCTGACCGGGCCGCCCGGCGGGAAGCTACGGCGGCCGAGGTAGAGCGGAAAGTGCGGGCGGTGCAGCGCTTCGTCGAGGCTGGTGAGCAGCCGCAGGTCGCCTCTGACGGCAGCGAGGAATGCCGCGTCGGCGAGGTAGAAGCGGTAGGTGAGTGGTGCGGACTTGCCGTCGGCGGTGTGCGCGGTCTGGAAGTCGCGCATGATCCGGCCCGGCTGGTCGAGCCGGACGCCGAACTCGAGGCCGAGAAGGTCGGTGAGCGGCTCGGTGCGCCGGATGCCCTTCGCCGCGGCGAGCAGGCCGATGACGCCGCTCTTGGTCGGAGCGATCTCGGTGTTGCGGCGGGCGAATCGGCTTCCGGCTCCCCACGCCTGCATCGGCCCCGCGAGGCGAAGCAGGAGCACGCTCATGCCGGTACGCCGAGCGCCGCGCCGACCTGCTCCCCCACGCTCGTGACGAGTGTCTGGAACGGAACGGCCTCGGCGATGTCCGCGAGTGCGGCGGTGTTGTCGCCGACATGGGTCACCCAGCTGCGTACCGGCTGTTCGCCGTAGGCAGTCTCGACGTCGCGGACGTGCGTGGCCAGCGCGGAGGCGGCGAGGCGGATCCGCCCGGCGGCGTCGCTCGCGCCGATCGGCGTCTCGAACGCCCCGACGAAGTTGATCGGCTGGGTGTCGCGGACGCGGACGAGCACCGCATCGGGCAGCGTCCGGTGCGCGAACGTGTTCTGTTTGCCGGTGGGCACGCTACGGGCGAACGCGGTCACGAACGCTTCGACGGCGGCGCGGGTGGCTGCGGCGTCTCCGAGGGTGTCGAACAACGCGTCCACGTTGATGGTCGCGTACCGGTAGAGGGTCGAGGAGTTGAACTCGACGGTGCCAATCATGCCCGCCCCGGTCTCGGCGGCGTCGTGCTTGCGGTCGTCGACGGCGGTGAAGTAGTCGTACTCGTTGTCGACGGCGTGGACGCTGATGGCGTGGGCGACCTGGCAGGCGGCGTCGACGTTGATGTCGGCCATGTCGGCAAGCATCCGGCCGAACATGGCGATGTCGACCGAGTGGTCGGTGTTCGCCAGCTTCTTCAGCGTCGACTTGTCGAGGGTGCCGCCGGCGCGGGTCGTCTCGACGGTGTAGGCGGCGATGTTGTCCAGCTGGCGGCGGCTGAGGAACAGCAGGTAGCTGGACTCGGCGTCTTTCGTCTCGCCCTTCTTCTTCTCGACCTTGGCGAGGCCGGCCGCGACGAGCGCCTCGGCAGCCAGGGCGGATGACGTGGCGCCGTCGCGGTCGGGGTCCAGGGCGGCGATGCGGGCGGCGAGGGACTCACCGACCCGTTTGGTGCGTTCGCCGAGTTGCGAGGCGTCGAGCAGGTCGCCGAACGCGAGCCGGACGGCGCGCTTCCAGGCCTGGCTCGATACCCGGGCCCGCCGGACGCCGCCGTACATGGCGGTCTTCGGTGAGCCGGTGTCGTCGCGGTTGAGGTTGCTGGGCGGCACGGTCTGCAGAATGTGCAGGTCGATGATGGTGCGGTTCATGCGGAGCGCTCCTCGGGGTTCGTGGTCGCCGGCTGGTCGGTGCCGTTCTCGTTCGGCTGGCTGCGGAAATACTCACGTCCCCAGATGGCTTGGATGTCTGGGCGACGTTCTGGCTTGCGGAGTTTGCGCAGGTCGTCGGCGATGAGACCGTAGTCGAGCGGGATCTGGTGCTCCCGCAGCATCGCGACGAGGCCGCGAAGGTGGTAGATGCTCTCGGGGTAGGTGCTGGCAGTGCCGAGGGCCGCGAAGCGGCGGCGCACGCCCTCGGGCCCCGTGCTGGCCCGTGCGAGTCGCGCCAGCGCCTGCCCGAGGCCTTGGCCATTGGTGTGCATCCGTTCGCTGCGGGACTGCTGGTGCAATGCGAACAGGGTGATGGCGTCGTGGACGGCGTACTCAGTGTCGGCCGGGATGGCATCGTCGGCCGGCCGGAAGCCGAGGAGGTCGTCGGGAACGGCGAGGTGGGTCGCGAGGGTGTAGTCAAATCCGGGGGTTCGCCCGACGCCGCGGCGGAGCCGGGCAAGGGTGCTGACGGCCTCTGGACGGGGCGGCTGGCGCAGGACCTGTTCCTGTAGCGCCACAACGACGCGCGCGACGTGGTCGCCGAGCGCCTCTCGGCGACGGCCGGATCTTCTCGGCGGTCCGGCGACTGGTTGGTCGGTGGCCGTCGTCATGGCCGTACCTCCTGTGGCTGGGTCGGGTCGCGCTGAGCGGGGATGTCTGCCGCCATGGGCAGTGCGCGCGCCAGGCCGGACCGGAACCACGCCTCGGCCTGTGAGCTCGAGTAGTGCAACTCCCGGCCGTTGCGGTCCTGCTGTACGCGGCCGACCCAGGCGGCGGGGCCGGCGGCGTCGACGAGTTCGCGGCCTAGGCGGGCGATGGCCCGGCGCACCGTGCGCTGCCAGGCGGCGCGTTCGGCCGCGGCGTCGCTGGAGGGCCCGAGTCCGGCGAGCCAGTGCCGGAACGCCCGGTCCAGGAGTGCGTAGCCGCGTTCGGCGGCTCGTTCGGCGGTACCGTCGTCGGTCGACCCGCCCGCAGCCCGGGCGAGGTTGGCGGCCAGGGTGCGCAGCACCTTGACGGCCTGCTCGGCGTCGGTGGCCGCGTCCACCGCGGCGGTCCGCAGCGCTGAGCCCTCGACCAGCACCAAGACGTTCATGGTCAGGGCGTCGCCGTAGACGTCGTCGACGACGGCCTGCTGCGTGCCGTAGGCCATGCCCGTGGCGCGTGAGCGGACCGAATAGGCGTCGGGAATCAGACCGGTGACGGTGAGCTGGGCGAGCCATTGCAAGACCATCGGTGACAGCCGCTGCGCGGGTTCGCGCTCGGGCGTGGGCGGTGGGAGGAGGGTTTGCAGGCCGCGCCACAGCGCTCGTGTGGTGTCGTGCGGCCGGGGCAAGTACACCGGCGTCCGCTTCTGCTGTTTCTCCCGGGCACCGCTGCGGCCCCAGACGCTCATCGGCTCCAGTAGGTGCCGGTCTTGCCAGTCGAACTGGTCTCCGTAGGAGATCATGGCTCCGGTGATGCCGTCACGGTCACCGAACAGCCGAAGCCGCCGCGCCTGCCAGGTGTAGAGGCTCAGCAGTCCACGGGGGCCGCCCGCAGCAGCCGGGTCCGCGGCGGCGCCGCGGGGTGGCAGTTCCCAGGCCGGTACATCGTGTTCGTCCTGCTGCCGCCAGCCCGGGGCGATCGGGATGAGATTGAGCAGCAAGGTCTCACGCAGCGTGCCGCCCTCGAGATGGACGCCGCCGAGGGCACCGGCCGGTGCGACACCGAGCGGCGGCTTGGCATACACCTTGCCGCCTTGGACCCGGGGATCACCGACGGCGCCGGTCTTGATGCCGGACGGGTCGTAGGCCTGGCAGTGCACGAGCCACCGGGCCGCTTCCGCCGGCGTGATGGATGCCAGGCCGCGTCCGGCCCGTGCGGTCAAGAACGGAAGATTGTTGGGGACGTCGGCGATCAGCCGTTCGAGGCCGAATTCACCGTCATTCGCCGCCCGCAGATCCGCGACCTGATAGAAGGGCTGCTCCGCGTGCAGCAGGTCGAACCGGTCACGGTAGGCGTCCAGGTACTCGGAGATGTCGTGCAGCGGCAGAGCCGGTTCCCGCCACAGTGCCTGCCAGCTTGCGATACCTGGCGGGCCGTCGGTAGCGCGGTGGAGGATGGCGAGTACAAGCCGCAGGATGGCGAACGTCTGGCTGGGCAGTTCGCAGGCGAGCATGCGAAGGTCCTGGGCCTGCTGGAACAGCTCAATCAGGCCGACGTCGCGTCGCCGGCCGTCTGTGTCCAGGGCTGGGATCCAAGGTTCGTCGATCAGGGAGAACGCTGGTCGTGGGGGGCTGGTCACGGCACCTCCATTCCGATGGCGGGTGTCAGGCGATGCGCGTCACGCGCAGGCCCTCGGCGGGGTCGTAGTGCAGGTCGAAACCGGAGACGGTGGCATGGCCGCCGGTGTCGATGTCGAGGACGAGCTCGCCGGCCAGCCAGGGATTGCGCTGCCAGGCGCTCAGATTGGTGCGCGATTCCAGGTCGGCGATGACGTCGTCGATGTGCTCGGCGGCGGTCATGGTGCGCGGCAAGGGCAGGGTGCACCGGGCGATCCGGCGGGGCAGGGGCCGCGCGGGCTCGTCAGCAGTCGGGACAAGTGTTCCGCCGTCGTGGAGCCACGGCGGGAGTACCAGGCCTTCAGCGGTGCGGACTAGCAGGAGGACCTCGAGGGTTTCGCCGTCGGTGTCGCGGACATGGCCCTGGGCGATGCGGTCGTCGGTGTTGCCGACGCCGCCGGAGAGCCAGTTGATGAGCGGGGTTCCGCGTTCGGCCGGTTCGGCGAGCCGGAAGGCCTTTGCCTTGTCTTCCTTGGCCGCGGTCGTGTCGGCGTCGCGTTGTGCGGCGGCGGTCATCGACGGTTGCCAGGCCGGGGGGCCGACCGGGGCTTCGCTGTAGGCGGCCTGGGTGAGGGGTGCGATGTCGGCAGGAAGGCGCAGCGGTATGCCGTCGAGGTGCGGCAGCAGGACCGCGGCGGCGCGGAGCAGGGTGGAGGGCTGGTAGACGCGGCGTGAGCCGGCGACGGGCTGTGGCGGTTCCTTGCTCCAGTCGGCGCCCGTGATCCAGCACGTTGGTGTCGTGACCCGGGGCGGGCGTCCGGCGCGTGGATGGCGGTGCAGGCGGCCGATGCGTTGCAGGATCAGGTCCACCGGTGCGAGGTCGGTGACGAGCAGGTCGAAGTCGATGTCGAGGGACTGTTCGGCGACCTGGCTGGCGACGACGATGTGCCGTTCCGGGCGGGTGGTGTCGCCGGGCGGGCCGAAGGCTTCACGGAGCCAGCGGTCTTTGGCGGCGCGGTCGATGGCCATGAATCGGGAATGCGCCACGGATACCGGTGTGCCGTGGCCGAGGGCTGCGCGCAGGGCATCGGCGGTCTGCTGGACCCGGGCGACGGTGTTGCGGACGATCAGCGCGCAGCCGCCGCCGGCGAGCCGTTCATGGAGGAGCTCCGCGAGGGTGGCGGGGTCGTCGTCGAGGCGGCGGAGGTGAACCTCGGTGTCCCGGCCGGAGCCGGCGCAGCTGGTGGCGGTGGCACCGCGTTCGACCGTGGAGACGGTGACGAGCGGATAGCGCAGATCGGTGCGCTGGGCGGCGTACCGGTCCGTGACGGGTTTGCCGCGGTCGCGCCAGGTGGGTTTCGGGGGCGGACCAAGCCGGCCGTGGTCGTAGGCTTCCATCAGGGCAGCGCGCCGCTGGGCGGGCAGGGTTGCGGACAGTACGACAACGGGGACGCCATAGCTGCCGAGCCATTCCAGGGCCCGGTCGAGGAACTGAGCCATGTAGACGTCGTAGGCGTGGGCCTCGTCGATGACGACGACTTTCCCGGCCAGGCCGAGATGGCGCAGTACGAGGTGCCGGCCACGCAGTGCGGCGAAGAGCAGCTGGTCGATGGTGCCGACGACGAAGCTGGACAGCATGGTGCGTTTGGGGCCGGCCAGCCAGGTGTGGACACCGATGTCGGCGCCGCCTTCGTCCTCGGCGATGCCGCTGGGCAGCGCGGTGTACCGCAGTCGGTCGAATGCTGGGTTCAGGGCGGCCTTGCCGTGGGCGAGGCGGACGTCGCGGTTGCCGCGGCCGGGCTCGGCGTCGGGGAGCCGGCGCAACCAGGCGAGGATCCGGCCGAACATGGCGTCACTGGTGGCCCGGGTCGGGAGCGCGAGGTAGCAGCCGGATGCGCCGGTCCGCCGGGCGAGGATCTCGACGGCGGCGAGCGCGGCTTCGGTCTTGCCCTCCCCCATGGCGGCCTCGACGATCATCATGCCGGGCGTCGGCATGGTTGCGGCGAGCTCGGCAACGGTTCGTTGGACCGGGCGTGGGGTTGCACCTGGCGGGAGGTCAAATCGGGCGGCGAACATGGTGGCCAGGTCGGCGGGTGGTACCGCGGGCCGCCACGGTTCGGGCAGGTCCAGGATTTCCCAGCCGGTGTGCAGGCGGCCGGTGTCATCGCGGTCGAGCAGGTATGGGAAATAGCGCTCATTGCTGGCGATCCAGTCGGCGACGATGACGAGACCGGTCAGGGCGGCCTGGACCGGCTGCGACAGCGGTGCGTCCCGCCATTCTGTGAGGCGGCCGCCGGCGCCGGTCCGGTCGGTCATCCAGGTGAGCAGTTCCTGCTGTACCTGCTGCCAGGGTGAATCGCCGAGGAGATGCTTGCGGAGGTTGACGCCCTGGATGAGTTCGTGGGTGGGCGGCACGCCATGGTGGCCACCGACGACCACGGCGTATGGGTGCGGATTCTCCCAGTCCTGGCTGCGAAGCCAGTCGGCGAGGATGACGTGCCCGGCGACGGCGTGCGGGGCGAGGTGCCGGTCGGCCTGAATCTGCGCGGGACGGTAGGTGAGGCCGTGGTCGCGCATGCGTGCGGCGTAGGCAGCCGCCTGGACAGCGAACGCCGGTGTCGCCTTTCCGATGTCGTGGACGCCGGCGAGCCAGGCGGCGAGTGTCCGGCCGTCGGCGGCACCGCCGGGCAGTTCCTCCGCGATGAGTGTTTTGACGGCGGGGCTGAGCCAGTGGTCCCAGAGATTCGCGGCGACGTCGGCGGTGTCGGCGAGGTGCCGCCACAACGGCAGCCAGCCGACCGGCGATGTGCCGGTGCGGTCGGTCTTGCCCCAGACCGAGCGGGTCGCATCACTGAGCGGGGGCCTGTTCATTCTTCTGCCCCTGCGAGTGCCGGCAGGAGCGTGCTGGGGGCGCCGCTGTGGGACAGGTAGACCACGTCGCGGGCCCGGGTCATGGCGACGAACAGCAGGCACCGCTCGCGTTGCAGATCCTGTTCGTGGGCTTGGGCGTCCTCGGCCCGGGGTGTGACCGCGGTCAGCGCGGGCAGCACAGTGGCGTCGAGGCCGACGACGGCGAGGCACTGGAACTCCAGGCCCTTCATGCGGTGCATGGTCGCGACGCAGACGCCGTCGGTGCCTCGCCGGTCGTCGGCGACATCGATGTACGCCTCCTGGAGCACTTTGGTGATCGTGGCGACGAGGCTGTTGGTGCGGGCGGCGACCCCGATGGCGTGCGGCTCGACGCCCTGGTCGATCCACGTGCCGACCCGTTCGATGAGCGCGTCGAGCTCGCCGTCGCGGTCGGTATGGGCGGTCAGGGTCGGCGCGCTGCCGCGGGTGACGGCGTGATAGCCGCGCAGCGTGTCGTCCTCGTCGTCGAGGCCGACGACGGTCTGCCCGTTGAGGATGTCGACCGCGTAGCCGAGGATCTCGCGGGTGGTGCGGTAGTTGACGGTCAGCCGGTGTGACCGGCCGCGGGTCTGGATGCCGAGCTGCGCCAACGACACTCGGTTGTCGTAGATGCGCTGGTACGGGTCGGCGAGCAGGAACAGGTCGTCGGGTCCGGGCGGCACGAGGGCCCGCAGGAGTCGCCATTGGGCCGGATGCAGATCCTGCGCCTCGTCCACGACGACGTGTCGGTAGGACCGCGGTGTCCGGGTCACGATGTCGGCGGCCTCGTCAGCGAGCTGAAGGTGGGTCCGCAGGCCGCGTCTGGCGAGCTGTTCGACGGCGTGCTGAATGGCGGCCCAGACCTGCGTGCGCTGGGGCGCCCGCAGCGTGTCGCCACGGCCGGACCGCACGGTGCCCAGGTACGCCTCGACATCGGTGAGCCCGCGGGCGAGGATCACCTGCTCCCATTCCCGCCGCAGGAACGCGGCGCTGTACTTGGTCACCCGGCCGGCCCGGTTGACGTAGGTGCGGCCTGCGGCGGCCTCCGCCCAGAGCGGATCGAGCACGTCCTCGCCGGCCACCTTGACCTTCCGCGTGGACGCGACGATGTCGTAGGCGAGTTTGTCGATGCTGATGACGTCGATGCGGCTGCGTACCGCGGGATCGTCCGTGAGCCGGTACAACTGCCGGTCCAGCGCCCCTGCGAGCGCCCGGGTGAAGGTGGTGAGCAGGACCTTGGAGCCCGTGTCGGGCAACCGCCCGGCCAGGAAGGTGGCCCGGTGCACGCCGGTGACGGTCTTGCCGGTGCCGGCGCTGCCCGTGATAAGCGCCGGGCCGCTGTAGTGCGCGCGGTAGGCCACGGCACGCTGCAAGGGGTGCAGGAAGACGCGCCACAGGTCGAACGGGCGCGCCAGGATCGTGGCGAGCTCGACCGGGCCTGAGACGAACATGATGCGGTCGGGGGTCCGGCGGGCAGCCGCGGTCAGATCGTCCGGATCGATGTCGCCGGCGTCCTGCCCGGCAAGGATCTGCTCCGCAAGTTCAGCGCCTACCTCGGCGGGGGACATGCCTGACGCCAGCCCGGTCAGGACGGTCGCCTGCACGTCCGGCAGAAGTCGGCACAGTGCTTCGACCTGCTGGTCGCCGTTGACGCGGCGCACGAGCGGGATCAGTTCGGGATCGATGCCGAGTCGCTTGAGGTCTGCGGTGGATGTGCCGTCGAACGTCCCTCCGGCGGCTGCGTCATCGGGCAGGGTGCGGGCGAACTCCTCGATGCCGGCCTGGTCGCGGACCTCGAGTACGCCGAGCGCCTGGTTGACCGTGAATGTCCGGCTGATTGCGTATGCGTTGGCATCGTCGTGCGGTAATACGTCCTTGAGCAGGTACCTTGCCCCGCCGAGGGCCACCACGATGCCCCGCCAGAACCGCGAGATCCGGATGGTGCGGACATTCGGGTCGCGGGCACCGGCCAGCTTCTCCAGGTGCAGCCCCGCATGGGTGTGCTCGGCGAACTTCCGGATCGCGGCGTCGACTCCGTGCTGCACGGAGCGTTCGAGTCTTGCGTAGCGGCGCAGGAACTCCGCATCGATGGCCAGCTCAGCCATACCACCCTCCCCCGCTGGCGTTGCGTGACATCTGCGGCGGTCATCATATTGTGAACACCGACCACAAGCAAATGGCTTATGGCTAGTCTTCACGAAATCCTCGGCTGCGTCGAGGGCCCAAACGGCCGGGTGATTCCGGCTGCCGCCGCTTCGCTACACTCGCCGAGTGCTGGCGGATGCGCTGCTCAACGACCGGTACCAAGTAGCCCGCCTGCCGTTCGCGCACACCGGCATGAGTGAGGTCTGGCCCGCCCAGGACACGCTGCTGGGCCGCCGGGTGGTCGTCAAAGCCGTTGGCAGCGCCACGGACGTGAACCTCATGCGCCGGTTCCGCCGCGAGGCGCGGCTGACCGCGCAGCTCAACCATCCCGGCGTGCCGGCCGTGTACGACCTGGGGCAGCACGAAGGGCGTCTGTATCTCGTGCTGCAGTACATCGACGGCATCACGCTCGATGACCTGATCGCCGAACACGGGCCAATGCCGGTCGCATGGGTAGCTGCGATCGGTGCGCAGATCGCGAGCGTGCTGATGGCGGCCCGACCGTCCGGTCTCGTACACCGGGATCTCAAACCCAGCAACATCATGGTCGAGCCGAGCGGCACGGTGAAGGTCATCGACTTCGGCATCGCGGCGATCCGTGGCGACCAGCGGTACTCGCGCATCACTCGCACCGGCGAGAGCGTCGGCACCTTCGGGTACATGGCACCGGAACAGGTATTCGACCATGCCATCGATCAGCGCACCGACCTGTACGGGCTCGGCGGAACACTGCACTACCTGCTGACCGCCGAACCGCCGTTCGACGACGACATCACCGCAGTGCTGGTCCATCGACAGCTGCAGGAGCCGCCGCCCCGTCCATCAGAACACCGTTCGGACGTCCCAGTCGCCATCGATGATCTGATTCACGCGCTGCTCGCCGCCGCGCCCGACGACCGGCCGGCCACCGCGGAAGAGGTCTACGACGTCCTGGCAGCGCACGCCGGCCCGCCCCCTCGTCTACCACGCGTCATCGCCGAGGGAGTCGACCCGGCGTTCGCATACGTGTCGGCCGCGACCGGCCGTCACACATCCGATGACGACACGGCCGCCGGTACTCCACCGCGCGAGTCCGACCTCCAATACACCACCGCCGAAGCACAGCAACGGATCGAACAGGGCGAGTATCGAGCGGCTGCCCGCCTGTGGCGGCAGCTCGCCGCCCGGCACCGCGACGAACACGGCCCCGCCCACCCGCTGGTCATCGACTGCATGGTGCAGGTTGCCCGCGCCCATGTTGCGCTGCGCGAGCCGGAGCGCGCACGGCGAATCCTCGACCGCCTGCTCCAAGATCGGCTACAGGCGGCCGACCCCGACGATCCGGTGATACGACAGCTACGGGACGAGCTTGCGCGGGTACCCCTTCCCAACTGAGGCCCGCACCGGGTCGCGGTCGATACAGACCGAGCGCGGATCACTGAAACGGCGTGGCAGCAGTACCGCCTTCTGCTCCGGGAAACAGCCACGACCACGGAAGGCCAGGGCACAGGTCTGCCCACGGATTTCGGTGGCCAGCGCCCGGCGCGCCAGCGGCGTATACAACTGGCAGTGCTTCAGCCAGGCCGCTTCCTCGCCGTGCGCATCGAACCCGCGGCCGCTGGCGCCGTGCCCGAACGCGTCGTGTACCGCCCGGAACATGTCGTTCTCGCCGTCGCTGAGGTAAGGATGCGGATTGCCGCTGGCAGCGCTCGCAAAGACGCGCAGCCGCCGGGCGCGGAGATCGTCCAGGAGTGATGCAGCGTCCGGATACGGGTCGTCATCGACGGCTCGGATCGTCATGCCGAGCCCGCCATACTCGATGCGGCCGATCAGGAAGTGGTACTGCCGCACGGTCTGTACGCTCAGCGCAGCGTATGCGTCGAAGGCACACGGGTCACGCGGCGGCGCGCACATGTACGCGTCGGCGATCTCCGCTCCCACGAACGGATCGAGGCGCACCCGCTCGTAGGGAACCGGGTCATGGCCAAGGCCGCCGAGTCTGCGGACCCCGTCAGCCAGATACGCAACGGCCTCGTGCGGCGGAGCCGGAGGTGGCAGCGTCGGTACGAACAATCGTGTTCATGGTCCTCCTTCAATCGTCAGGGCCGGACGGGCTTCGTGTCTCGCCCGGGTGGATTGCAGCACCGCACGGAACGACAACGAGCTCACGGCGCAAGGCTTCGCCGAGGATGCGGATCTCCGAGACTCGGCGGTCGTGCGCAAGCTTCGCGAACTTTCCGACTGTGGTGCTCCGACCTCGCCGCGCCATGGGCCTCTCCCCGCTCTCGAACGTCGCCACGCCAGCATACATCTGTGAACAGTCGCCACAAAGCAAATTCTAGTGGTACTGTTCACGCGTGAGTGAAGATCGGCACGGCCCGACCGGCGACGCCGCCCTGACCGCGAGCGGCATCGCCGAGCTCGCCGGCGTCGGCCGTGCGGCGGTGAGCAACTGGCGCCGCCGGTATGCCGACTTCCCCCCACCGACCGGCGGGACACCGGCCAGCCCCACCTTCAACGCCGCTGATGTCGAAGCGTGGCTTCGCCGCCAAGGCAGGCTCCGCCAGGTCAGCGCCGAGCAGCTCACGTGGCGGCATATCGAGAGCTACCAGCCCGCGGCCCAGATCGGTGATGCTCTCGGCATCACCGGGGCATACCTGCTCGCAGGTCCACACACCGGCACGATCACACCGAAGCAGCTCGTCACCCGCCTCCGGTCGATCGATCCCGCACTCGCCGCGGCGGTCCGGCGCATCATGCCCGACCGTTGGACGCCGCAGCTGCAAACACTGCTCCGGACGGTCGACACACTCGCACAACACCAGGATCCGGAGACCGCGTTCGAGTACCTGCACGGCCGGTACGTCAGCTCCGCCCAGTCCATGTCGGGGCTCGCCACCACTCCCGACCCCGTCGCGGAGATCATGCTCGACATCGCCGGGCCCAGCCCGCAGATCCTCGACTTCACCTGCGGAACAGGCTCAATCCTGCGCATCGCAGCCGACCGGGCACTACGAGCGGGCACCAGCATCGCATGCTTCGGCCAGGAGATCAGCCAGGACTACGCTCTCATCGCGCTCATCCGGCTGTGGTTCATCAAACTCCGCGCGAAGCAGCCCGCCATAACCCCCCACATCCATGTCGGCGACAGTCTCCTCGCCGACGCATACACGGCCATGCGCACCGACGTCGTCGTCGCAAACTTCCCGTTCGGCATCCACGACTGGGGCCACGACCGGCTCGCGTACGACCCCCGCTGGGTCTACGGCATGCCACCCCGCACCGAACCCGAACTTGCCTGGGTCCAGCACGCCCTCGCGCACCTCTCCCCCGGCGGCACCGCCGTCGTGCTCATGCCACCGGCCGCGGCCGTCCGCCCGGCCGGACGCCGCATCCGAGCCGAACTCGTCCGCCGCGGCGCGCTACGCGCCGTCATTGCCCTGCCCGCCGGCCTCATGCCGCCCGTCGGGATCGGCCTGCACCTGTGGGTGCTGGTCCAGCCCGATGAGCAAAACCCACCCACCGATCGACTGCTCTTCATCGATGCCGGCCACGCCGATCAATCGCTGCACGACGTCGTACCGGCCACGTGGCACGCCTTCCGTGAAGGCGAGCTCGCCGAAACACCGGGCCTCAGCGGCGCAGTGCCCGCCATTGCGGTGCTCACGGACGAGGTCGACCTGACGCCCCAGCGCTATCTACCGCCACTACCCAGGCCGGCGACCAATCCCGGCCAGATCAAGGTCGACATGTTCCACTTCGACCAGCTGCTCGTCGACGTCTCTCGAGAACTCCCCGCGGTCGAGCCGGCTAAGTCCGCGACGTTGAGCACCGCGCCGCGGGCAAGCCTCGCCGATCTAGTCCGGGCCGGCAGCATGACCATCCTGCGTGCCATGCCCCGCGGCCGTACGGCCACCGACAGCGCTGCACTCACCGTCGTGGACGTCATGGCCGGCACCGGGCCCAGCGGACATGTCGTCCCGGCCGCGGACCACGACGAGGCATCACCTCGGGTACAGGCCGGCGACATCCTCCTCCCCGTCGCAGGTCGCGAGGTCGTCGCTCGGGTCGCCACTGACGCGCAGGTCGGTGCGGCGCTCGGCCAAGGAATTCAGGCGCTGCGCATCGATCCCAGCCTCTTCGACCCCTGGTTCGTCGCGGGCCTGCTCGCCCGGGAGGACAACGTTCGCGCGGCCATCCGGACCTCCAGCGCCGGCGGTGGGACCCTCCGCGTCGACCTCAGGCGGCTCACCATCCCGGTGCTGACGATTCAGGAGCAACGGGTCTACGGGGAGGCCTTCCGCAGGCTGGACGTGTTCCGGCTTGGCCTTGAGCGGGCGGCGGCTGCGGGCGCCGCGTTGGCTCGCAGCATCGGAGAAGGACTCGCGTCGGGCGCGCTCCGCGTTGACGATCGCGACGACCAGTCACCGAACCGCCGCTAGGCTTTGCCTCCGGGGAGTGCAGGCGCAGCATCTGCACTATGCCGCCGAGCATGCGACCTATGCCCGCCCAAGGGCACAAGGAATTTCTCGGTGTCCAAGATCAGGGGGCAACTCCCCGCGACCCAGCGGACGCTGGTCTGACTCAAGCCCACATCCTGCGTGCACGAAACATCTGCACAGTTGCGGTCGACCTGAGCAGGTCAACGGACAATCCCCGTTACCGCCCCACGCGCACGAGGGGCTGGTGATCGCGGCGGCACCGTGACGCACGGGTCGGGATTGTTGTTGCGTGTACGAAGAGTACGGGTGCGAGGCGCGTGATTCCGTCGTTCATGGGTCCGCCCTCGCGCGCACGGTAACCGCTCACGGACGATCCAAGCGCTGGAGACGTCGACGAGATCAACTCGCGTACGGCGACAGTGCGCCTTGCCGAGACTGGAAGGTTCTTGCGCGCCCGGACACAGCATGGTCCAGGTCTGTCATCTAAGCGGGGATCACTGACAGGCTCTCGACCGTGATCGGCTTACCGCCGGGACCACCCCGTCTGCCCGGGGATCAACCGGCGTGGCACGAGATGCTGACGCCAGGACCATCCCCGCCTACGCAGGGAGCACCTGCCGACCGTCCGCTCGGGTGCAGCAGCAGGGGGCCATCCCCGCGTACGCGGGAGCACCGGGCGAGGATCTCGCCCAGGCACTTCGCGGTCGGACTATCCCCGCGTACGCCGGGAGAACGACGAGATCAGCAACGTCGCCCCGCTGACCTCGGGACCATTCCCGCTTACGCGGGGAGCACAGTTCGGGATCCGGTTCACGGACTCCAACCAGAGGACCATCCCCGCGTACCCGGCGAGCACTCACGGGTCGCCGGGTACGGGTCCCCGTGTTCCGGACCATCCCCGTCGTCGAACGGCCGCGCAGCGCGTTGCCGGACCACCCCCGCGTGCGCGGGGAGCACGGTACCGACCGGCACGGCCCAGGTCGCGCTCGAGGACCCCCCGCGTGCGCGGGGAGCACTCGGCCATCAAGTTGACGAGGCCGCACAGCTGCGGACCACCCCAGCGTGCGCGGGCAGCACGTTCCAACCGTGAACAATCGCCGCCCACATCACGGACCACCCCCGCGTGCGCGGGGAGCACTCGGTGTCGTCGACCTCGGTACGGGAGTCCTTGGGACCACCCCCGCGTGCGCGGGGAGCACGCGAGGCACGCGCCGCAGGTCGGCTCCCCCTCGGGACCACCCCCGCGTGCGCGGGGAGCACACCCTCGCGCACGAGCGCGATTACGTGCTGCCGGGACCACCCCCGCGTGCGCGGGGAGCACTGGGCCCTCTTCGTTGCATGGGGGCGTGGTCCAGGACCACCCCCGCGTGCGCGGGGAGCACTGGCGCGCCTACGGCAAGCCGATCGTCGCTGCGGGACCACCCCCGCGTGCGCGGGGAGCACCGGATCTGGCTCGGGAAGGGCGACGGCTCCTTCGGACCACCCCCGCGTGCGCGGGGAGCACCCGGCTCGGGTTGCGGAGGCCCCGTGGGTGACGGGACCACCCCCGCGTGCGCGGGGAGCACCGAGGTTGCCCGTCTCGCGGGCGGGGCCGGCCGGGACCACCCCCGCGTGCGCGGGGAGCACGGGTCGGCCTCGGCGATACGCCGGTTGAGCTTGGGACCACCCCCGCGTGCGCGGGGAGCACGTACCTTCGGCTTCTGCGGAGCGCTCAGGGGAAGGACCACCCCCGCGTGCGCGGGGAGCACGTTCCACAGCCCGGCGACCGTGTTGAACGCAAAGGACCACCCCCGCGTGCGCGGGGAGCACGTCCCGCCCACCTTCGGCCACTCCGCCGCGAACGGACCACCCCCGCGTGCGCGGGGAGCACTTGGCCTGCGCATTCGCAGCGCCGTTTGATTCAGGACCACCCCCGCGTGCGCGGGGAGCACCTCAACCTGAGCCCCTGCCGCGACAAGCGGTGCGGACCACCCCCGCGTGCGCGGGGAGCACGGGAGCGCGGCGCCGGGAAGCAGCTGGCCCGCCGGACCACCCCCGCGTGCGCGGGGAGCACGAGGTACGGGACCGCATCGCGAAGGCCCAGGCGGGACCACCCCCGCGTGCGCGGGGAGCACCGCATCCACGCGCTGCGCGGCGACCTGCACGGCGGACCACCCCCGCGTGCGCGGGGAGCACTAGGTCTCGGCCCCGCACATGAAGCACAGCACCGGACCACCCCCGCGTGCGCGGGAGCACGGGCTGCAGCAGGCCGAGCGGGAGCTCGGGTCGGGACCACCCCCGCGTGCGCGGGGAGCACGGCCCGGGAGCGCGTGGCGATGCGAGCGTCGGCGGACCACCCCCGCGTGCGCGGGGAGCACGTCGCGAAGCGCTCGTACGCGCCGTCCAGCTCGGGACCACCCCCGCGTGCGCGGGGAGCACTGCCGGCGTCGAACCCGCCGCCGTCGCTGGCGAGGACCACCCCCGCGTGCGCGGGGAGCACGCCTGCGCGTACCCGGCGGACCCGGGCTCGCTGGGACCACCCCCGCGTGCGCGGGGAGCACGACGTGACGGCGAACGACACGTCGGCGAAGTGGGGACCACCCCCGCGTGCGCGGGGAGCACTAGCACGACACCCGCCAGTCGTGGCGCCAGAACGGACCACCCCCGCGTGCGCGGGGAGCACGAGCCACACGACCCGCACCGCATCGTCGGATCGGGACCACCCCCGCGTGCGCGGGGAGCACGGCCTCATCGCCGGCGACGTCGCGATCGAGTCCGGACCACCCCCGCGTGCGCGGGGAGCACCCGAGAGGTACCACGCGGCGCTCTGGCTGCTGCCGGACCACCCCCGCGTGCGCGGGGAGCACTCCTGCTTCCAGCCCAGGATCAGCATGAGGCTGGGACCACCCCCGCGTGCGCGGGGAGCACATGACGGTGTCGTGCGGGTCGAGGTCGTCGACGGGACCACCCCCGCGTGCGCGGGGAGCACGACCTTCCAGCCGCTGCCGAGCTCGCCGCGCCAGGACCACCCCCGCGTGCGCGGGGAGCACGAGGTGGGGGTTGGCGACACGGTGCCGGGCGGCCGGACCACCCCCGCGTGCGCGGGGAGCACCCGATACCGACCGCACCGGCGATGAGGCCCGGGGGACCACCCCCGCGTGCGCGGGGAGCACGCTTCGCCGGGCGCGTGCGCCTTGACGACGCCGGGACCACCCCCGCGTGCGCGGGGAGCACTACTTCCAGGGCGACCCGCGCGGCTCCGAGGAAGGACCACCCCCGCGTGCGCGGGGAGCACGCCGGCGATGGCGGCGACCTCGCCGACGTCGAGGGACCACCCCCGCGTGCGCGGGGAGCACGACTAGTCGGAGAGTGACGCCGCCCGTGGGTGGGGACCACCCCCGCGTGCGCGGGGAGCACGTCGCTGAGTTGCTGCGGAGGAACCCGGGCAAGGGACCACCCCCGCGTGCGCGGGGAGCACCGTCGGGTGCCCGCGCCGCCACGATCAGCTACCGGACCACCCCCGCGTGCGCGGGGAGCACCCCGGCACGAGGATGCGGCCGGTCAGCTCCTGAGGACCACCCCCGCGTGCGCGGGGAGCACGAGTCCGACACGCCGATGAGCGCCGCCGCTGCCGGACCACCCCCGCGTGCGCGGGGAGCACCCTCGATTTGCTGCTTGGCCTGGTCGTAGGCGAGGACCACCCCCGCGTGCGCGGGGAGCACTCGCCGCGGCCGGTTGCGGGCCGGCAGTTGCCGGGACCACCCCCGCGTGCGCGGGGAGCACACTTCTTGACCTGCACCGATGAAGATCGACTTCACCGATTTCGTTCACTAGCAAGTTGTGACAGATCGTCCGAAGGCCGGTCAAGCGTAGAGCCTTGTTTCGCCTCGGACGATCCTAATGCCTTGCCGGCAGGACGAGCGACGGCCCGGCCGGATCGCTCACACGATCGACCGTAGTCGCCAGGGTTGCGTAGACGTCCTTGCCGACGAGCGGGGACACATTCTCAAGACTCGTGCGGCCGTGGCGAACGCCACGGCCGACAAACTCGACTCGAGCGCCATTGCCGCGCGGCATGCGATGCCCGCGGCTCCGGCGTCGTCACGGCCGGGGCTCGCGGAACGGGCGGACCATCGCGTCGAGCAGCGAGTGCTGGTCGTCGTCGCCGCCGAGGTGCCACGTGAAGGCGCCACGCAGGCCGTGCTCGGCGGCGAAGGCCGCGCGTTCCTCGATGGACTCCGCGTCCTCGTAGGAGACGAACGTGCGGGTTTCCGGATGGTACAGCCATGGCGAGCGGGCCTCCGGGTGCCGGTGGCGCTCCCAGGCCGGATCGGGCAGCAGGTCCCGCGCGATGTCCCGGTAGTCGCCGACGTGCACGGCACCGGCCTGCGGCTGGAACAGGCCCGGCGGCTCCGCGCGGAAGCCCCGGCCGTAGAACGGCACGCCCAGCACGAGCTTCTCCCGCGGCACGCCCTGGCTCTCGTAGTAGCCGACGGCGTCGGCCACCTCGGGCAGCGCGGCGTTGAAGGTCGCGATCGGAGAAAAGACGGTGCCGAAGTCGTACGTCATGAGGCACACGAAATCGAGCAGCCCGGCGAACGCCTCGAGCTCGTAGCTCTCCGCCGGGTCGTAGGGGCCCGCGGACTGCAGGCGCCCCGCGGGCAGGGCGGCGGTCAGCAGCCGGTCGGGGCCGAGGCGGTCGCGCAGCTCCCGGGCGAGCAGGGTGGCGTTGCGCCGGTCCTCGGGGCGGTGGACGACCTCGGCCGGGCCGCCGGAGACCGGGAACTCCCAGTCCAGGTCCACGCCGTCGAAGCCGGCCGCCAGGGTCAGGCACTCCTCGGCGAACGACGCCCGCGACGAGGCCGTGAGCGCCGCGTCCGAGAAGCCGTCCGCGCCCCAGCCACCGACCGAGAGGACGACCTTCAGGTGCGGGTGGGCGCGGCGCAGGTACGCCAGGGTCGCGGGCGCGGCGGGCGGCAGGGTCAGGTGGCCGTCCTCGATGGTGGCGAAGGCGTAGAAGAGGTGGGTCAGGCGATCGGCGGGGATCGCCTCGATCGGGCCCGAGTAGTAGTAGCCGCCCAGGACGGTACTCGTCGGCATGCGGTGCTCTCCCTGGTCGTGCGGGGGTTCCGTACACCGACAGCGTACGGAACCCCCGCGGCCGGCTCAGGTGACGGCGAAGACGGTCAGCACCGCGGCGTGGTCGGACGGCCAGGCGTCGCCCGCCGGGTTCGACTGCGACGGGGTGCCCTCCCGCAGCGTGTCCGAGGACAGCACGGTCAGCGGCCCGCGGTAGTGCACGAAGTCGATGCGGTCCTGCGGCTCGGGCTCGCCGGTGCGGGAGTCGTAGCCGGTTCCAGCTCAGCACCCGCACCTGCGGGACGAGCACGCCGGACTGCACCCGGATGGTGACGGTCGCGGTCGCGGTGCCGCCGCTGGTCGTGGCGCGGATGCCGACGGTCGCGGTGCCGGCCGCGGCCGGGGTGCCGGTGATCGCGCCCGTGGCGGAGACGTTCACCCGACGGGACGGGCACGACGGCGACGAGCACCGCGAGCACGACGAGGAGGAGTCTTCGCACAGGATCTCCCGGGGATCGATGTTCGGCGATCACCGTGATCCTCGGCGCCGCCTCGCCTCGGGCGCAATGCATGGCCAGCCGGACTGTCGATGAACGCTTCATGAGCGCGCCCGGTTGCCGACTGTCGGTTGATCGACTTCGAGCGGACCGCCGGGGCTTCGACCGACATCATGGTCGGCCATGTGGTTGTTGATTTCCCTCGGGGTGATCGTGATCGGCACGAGCGTCACCGTCAGCGGCATAAAGCGCATCAACAGTTCCCGGAAGTTCCGCGCCCGGGCGGTCCGCGTCAACGGCATGGTGATCGACAACGCGTGGCGGCGGGTCGACGGCAGCGACCTCGCGATGCCGGTGTTCGACTACCGCACCCGCGAGGGGCACCCGATGCGCGCGACCGAGCAGGTCGGCACGAACCCGCCCCGCTACCGGCCCGGGACGCCGGTCGTCGTGCTCTACGACCCGGCCGAGCCGTACCGGGCCCGGCTGGAGGGCATGGCCGCCGCGACGAATCTGCTGAACGGCGTGTTCGTCGTGGTCGGTCCGATGGCCGTCATCGGCGGCCTGATCACCCTGGCCATCAACCTGATGCTGTGACACGCCCGGCTCCAGCGGTCCCGGCGGACGGCCACCGGGACCGCTGCGGCCATCGTTCAGCGAACACCCAGCTCCGCCGCCAGCGTCGACGCGGGTGGACGCGGTACATGGGTGTTCACCGTGGAGCAGGCGGAGAAGGTTACGCCGTCACCGGGCCCATCTCGATCCGGTGACTGGCGCCCTGCTCGGTCGCGGCGGCGGCGATTTGCTGTAACGCGGCCACGTGGCGGCCCAGCGCGGCGCGGCCGGTGGTGCTCAGCCGGATCCAGGTGCGCTGCCGCTTGCCGGCGGTGCGCTTGTCGACCTCGACGAACCCCCGCCTCGCGAGCGTGGTGACCTGCTTGGACAGCGCCGAGTCGGACATCTCGACGGCGTCGCGGACGAAGCCGAACTCGGCCCAATCGGTTGCCGCCAGCAGCGCCACGATCGAGAAGCGGGTCGGATCGAGCAGGCTCTGCTCCAGCCCGTCAGCCGCCCTCTCAGCCGCCATCGCGCCTCATCTCCCCATGTTGCCGGTAAGCCTGTTCGATGATCCAGGGCATACCCAGCGCGAGCAGCGGGCCGACGACGACCCCGGTGATCGTGTGGCTCCAGTGCGAGTGGATTCGGTCCGTCAACTGGTGCAGGGCGAACTCGACGGCGCCGATCGCGACGACCGCGCCGGCGGTCACCACCGAGACGCCGGTCGGCGGCCGGCCCCGTACCGACGCGCGGTAGCCCAGTGCGGCCCCCACTGGGCGGTGGCGAACCGAGAGCGCGAGGGCCAGCAATGCGACGATCACGCAGAGGCTGATCAGCCAGGCGGCCCGTGGAAACACGTCCTCAGCGAATCCCACGGCCAGGAACCACATGCCCGCGAGCCACCACGTCCTGCGCGGCGCTCGGAAGCGCAGCGCCTGATGACGGCGTGCGGTCAACTCCCGCAGGGCCCGCGCCGCCTGCTGGGGCGTGGGCTCATCGTCACGCGGAGGCACGTTCGGCGGCATTGTCGGGGGCTCTTTCGGATCTTTCGGCGGCACGCTCGCTCTCCCTCCGCAGGGTCCGCAGGATCAGCCACTGGTCACACCAGATACCCACCGGCACCACCACGAGCATGATGAGCCCGACCACGAGGTGGTGGTGCGGGCCGGCGTAGAGGTGGCCGAGCAGCACGCCGAGCAGACTACGCAGCACCGCCAAGCCGAAGGCGAGCAGCCGCGTGCGGGGCGAGCGCAGCACGGCCCGGGTATAGCGCATACGTCGACGCAGCACGCTGACCCAGAGCACGAGGTGCAGCAGCAGGATCCCCAGCGGCACCAGCCGGCGCGCCGGGCTGCCGCTCGGGAACTCCTGACTGATGTCAAAGCTGGCCACAAGCACCCCGGCAAGCACCAGGTACCACACCGGGAAACCCTGGATCCGCTGGTCCGGCCGTTCGGCAGTGGCTGTCACCCCGACATCTCTCCCTCCTCGTCGCTGACTTTCCTGCAAGGAAAGGTAGTCCTCATTTTCCGCTCAGGCAAGTGAGACGCCGCTCGGTCGCCGGTCACGGCACACTGCCCGGGCGGATGGGGCGCTTCCGTAGGCGATCACCACCAGGTGCGCCTCTGTCGTGCGCCAGGCATGGCCCTCGCACGGTTGGCGTCGGCAATCACCGTGTGCGGCCTGACCGTGAAGTGCCCTACGAAGTCCTTATTGGACAGTGCGGACCCGGTCAGCGCGAGCCGGCAACCGAGACATGGCCGAACTGCCCAGAGAATCGCTATTGATCCCCAGGTCGTAAACCGGGGCGGGGTCAACAGTTCCATACCCGCCCCGGCGACTCGGGCCCGGCGGACATCGCTTCCTGGGTCAGCCGCGGGTAGACCGAAGAGAGCGCATCGAATGCAGACCATCGCCAGTAGAGCGGCGGCCGGCCCCGACGTCAGCCTCGCCCGGCCCACGGTGGCCGTCCGCCGCGCTGCCCGCTCGGGACATGAACCGCCCCCGGCCCGCACGTCGCCAAGCCGGCCCGACGCGAACGGTTCCAGTGCAGGCGTTGCACGACGCTCAGGCAGCCAGGCTCCACGCCAACAACCCGTAGCAGTCCCGTCAACACCTCGGCAGCGCCTCCGGCGACACCATCAGTTGGTCAGAACCCCGTCTCCCGGAAGCGACAGACGCCGTCCGTGCCGTCATGCCGCCCAGACATCGACTTCGGAAGCTGCGGAATACCGCACGGTTCGAAGACATGCGCTCCACCGGTCGAATGGAGCGGAGCATGGCAGGTATGGCGACGGAGCAGACCGGGATCACCGACGACGACACCTCGCCCGTGGCACGACTGCGCCGGGCCGAGCTGACCGCCGCGCACACCGAGGCCGCCGAGGCGGCGGCCACCGCCCGCGAGGCGCAGGCCCGCGCCGAGGAGCGCCGCCTGCTCATTGACGAGCTCCGGCGGCAGCTCGCCGCCGCCCAGGCGAGCGAGGCGCCCGTCGCCGCGGACGCCAAGGGGAGCTGGCTGAGCCGACGGCGCTGAGCCCTGCCCGCAGGCAACGGAAACGCGCCCGGGACACGTCAATCGTCGTGAGAGGAATGGGAGGGCCGATGCAGCACGATGCCGAGCCTGGTCCGCCGGACGACGATTTCGACCGGGGCGCGACGGAGGAGCTGGAGCAGTGGGCGCGGCGGCTGCTGGCGACCTGCGACGCGGTGACGCTGCTGCGGTGCCTCGCCGAGGCCGACCCCGATCCGTTCGCCCGGGGCCCGCTCGTCAAGGTCCGGACCGTCCGGCGGGTGATCACCATGCCGGGCGGCCGGCTCGTGGCACTGGAGTTCCCGGCGATCCGGCGCCGCCGGTACGGGTGAGTCAGCGTGCCCGGGGTGGCCGAATCGGCCGCTCCGGGCACGCGCGAGCGCCATAATCCAGCCATGCGGGTGCTCTTCGACGACACGGTCCGGGTCCATTACCGGCAGCTCTACGTCGAGAGCCGCGAATCCGGAACGCGCGGCCCCAGCGACCCGACCGAGGCTTTCGGCATGCACAACGGAATGTGCGGCGCCGACATCCCCGGGTTCCTGTTCCTGCGCACCGGCAAACACAGCGGCTACATCGCACTCCGAATAGAACGGCACGACACCGAACCGCGGCCCGACGATGTCTGGGAAGACATCGTCGAGGCATCATTCCGCCCCGCCACGGCTACCGTGCAACTCATGCAGTGGGCGGGGGAACGACGGTGGCCGCTCGAGCTCGAACAGCAGCACTACCGGGTCCGGTACCACGCTTACGGCATGGACTTCAGCGAGGAGGGCTTCGACGAACCCGAAGAACCCGACGAGCACTATCTGCTGCAATTCTGGCCCGCACGCCCCGAGCCGGACCGAGTCGTGCGCCAGCAGTCGAGAACGGCCGGGCAATGCAACACCGACATGCCGTGGTCCCCGAGACGCGGCCGAGACTCAGAGTCCTAGACGGCAGTGCCTCCTTGGTGCACTGCGCGTCGGCGGCTGAAGACGCGCGCCGACTCCACCGCGCGGGATACCGAGCAGAGCAGCCAAGAACGGCAGGAGATCGTCGAAGGCTGCGATGCGGACGGTGCAGCCGGCATCGCGGGGCGACACTATCTGCCGGTACGGCCCGACATGACTGGACATGAGCGCCAACTTGGGGGCGGGTACGAGTTCGGGGTGATGTGACCACGACCGCGCTCGCGTGGGGCGCCGAGAGCTTCGACCGCGGCCGGCACCACAGCGACCGGCGCGGCGGGGTTGATCACCAGTCGCGCCACGCACCGGCCGCCTCGTCGACGCCGCGGCGTTCCAGCAGGGCCTCGACGTCGATGCCGGCGTCGGCCAGGACGTCTTCGATGTACTCGCTCAGCTCCTCCCGCGTCATGGTCTCGATGTGATGGTCGAACGCCGAGTCGACGTCGTTGAGCGCTTCCACGACTCGTTCGACCGCGGCCCACACCGCCTCGTCCGTCGGCGGCCGCAGGCCCGCGACCTCCCGCTCGTACGCCTCCAGGGCCGCGTCCACCGCGGCGACGAACGCCGGCGGGAAGAACGTCAGCGCATATGCCTCTTCCCGCGGCATCGTCCCGGCGGCGACCGCCGCCTCCTGCTCCGCCGTCTCTCGCCGCCACCGATGGGTCAACCGCTCGATCATGGCGACAGCGTAGGCGGCGACGGCGACCACGACGAGCCCGCCGAGGCGATCCAGGTCATGTCCGGCGTTGCCGTTCGCGGGCGGCGAAGTCGTCGAGGATGGTCTCGGTGGCGGTCGCGCCGAAGCGGGTGGCGCCGGCCTCGTGCAGGGTCAGCAGCGTGTCGAGGGTGCGGACGCCGCCCGCGGCCTTGACCTCGACGGACGGGGACACCGTGGCCCGCATGAGCCGGATGTCGGCGAGGGTGGCGCCGCCGGGGGCGAAGCCGGTGCTGGTCTTCACGAAGTGCGCGCCGGCCCGCTCGGCGAGCCGGCAGCCGGTGACCTTCTCGGCATCGGTGAGGTACGCGTTCTCGAGGATGACCTTCACGGTCCGGCCCTGGGCGGCGGCGACGACCGCGGCGATGTCGTCGTGGACGTAGCCGGCGTCGCCGTCGCGGAGGCGGCCGATGTGCAGGACCATGTCGATCTCGTCGGCCCCGGCCTCGACGAGCGCGCGGGCCTCGGCCGCCTTGACGGCGGTCGTGGTGTCGCCGTGCGGAAAGCCGGCCACCGTGCCGACGAGCACGCCGGTGCCGGCGAGGGCGGTCACGGCGAGCGGGACGTCCGACGGGCGGACGCAGACCGAGGCGACCTCGCGCCGGGCCGCGATCTCGCAGCCGTGCCGGACGTCGGCGGTGGTCAGCTCGGGGCGCAGCAGCGAGTGGTCGATCATCTTGGCGACGTTCATGCGGGTGCCTGCACGTCGAACGTGACCCGCAGGGCATAGCGGGAGCCGACATAACGGCTGATGGTGTACTCCAGCGGCGCCGCCTGCTGGTCGACGATGCGCCTGGTTTCCACGAGCAGCGGTTCGGCCTCGGGCACCTGCAGCCGGCCGCCGTCGGGGCCGGCCGGCTGGGCCGTCAGGGTCGAGGAGCCCAGCGTCGGGCGCAGCCCGAGACCGTGCAGCGCGCGGTGCAGGGACCCGCCCTCGAGGTCGGCGTCGAGCAGCGCGGTCAGGTGGGCCGGGAAGCAGGCGTACTCCACCGCGAGCGGCGTGCCGTCCGCCAGGCGCACGCGGACGATCGAGACCACGCGGGGGGCGGGCGCGGTGAGCCCGAGCGCCTCCGCCTCCTCGCCGGACGCGGCCCGGACCTCGGCCTCGATCAGCCGCGACGAGGGTGTGCGGCCCCAGCTGCGCACCTGGTCCTGGAAGCTCATCAGGGTGCCGGCGGCGCGGGGTGCGGGCCGCTGCCGCACGAACGTCCCCCGGCCCTGGATCCGTTCGATCAGCCCGTCGGCCTCGAGCGCGTTGAGCGCGGCCCGCATGGTCATCCGCGCGACGCCGAACTCCTCCGCGAGCACCGCTTCGGCCGGCAGCGCGTCACCGGGCCGGGCCCCGGCCAGGCGCGTTCGCAGCTCCCGCTCGATCCGCACGTACAGTGGCGCCTTCAGCACACGTCCTCCAAGTCATCTAGACAACCTAGATGTTGGCATGGTCGCGCGGGAGCTGTCCAGGTGCCGGCCCGGTCCGGGTCAGGAGGCCGCGGGCGAGCGGTACGAGACGCCGTGCGAGTCCTCGCAGTGCGGGCCGTCCATGCTCGCCTCCCGGCCCGTGAACACGGTGGGGCCGGTGCCGGCGTGGTCGACCTGGAGCGTGCTGTGCGTGAGGCAGTACTCCCGCCGCAGCATGATCTCGATGGCGGCGCGCACGGCGTGGCAGTCGCGGCCCGCCGTGACGAGCACGTGGGCCGACAGGGCCGGCTCGCCGGAGGTGATCTCCCAGACGTGCAGGTCGTGGACCTCGACCACACCGTCGACCGCGGCCAGCCGCTCCCCCAGGGCGGGCGGGTCGATGCCGGTCGGGGCCGCCTCGAGGAAGATGCGCCCGGACGCGCGGATGAGCCCGATCCCGGCCTTGAACATCAGCGCCACGACCACGAGGGTGGCGATGGGGTCCGCCCGGGTGAAGCCGGTCAGCACCATGACGAGCCCGGCCGCGGCGGTGGCGATGAACGCGAACAGGTCGTTGAGGATGTGCTGGAAGGCGCCCTCGACGTTGAGGCTGGACCGGTTCGCCCGCGACATCGCCCACGCGGCGGCGACGTTGACCACGATCCCGGCGAGCGCGGTGACGAGCACGAGCCCGCCGGCGACCTCCGGCGGGTGCATGAGCCGGCGGATCGCCTCGAAGCCGAGCCAGCCGCCAAGGATGATCATCGTGAGGCCGTTGGCCTGCGCCGAGAGGATCTCGGCCCGTTTCAAGCCGAAGGTGTACCCCCCTTTCGGCGGCCGCGCCGCCAGCCGCATGGCCACGAGCGCGAGGACGATCGCGCCGGCGTCGGTCAGCATGTGCGCGGCGTCGGAGAGCAGGGCGAGGGACCGGGCGAGGAGCCCGACGACGACCTCGCCGGCCATGAAGACCCCGATCAGGCCGAGCGCGAGCGTGAGCCAGCGCCGGTCGGCATCGGCGGCCACGCCGTGACCGTGGCCGTCGTGCCCACGACCAGTGTGCTCATGGCGCTGCTGACCATCGTGCTGGTGGCCGTCATGCTCGTGGTCATGACGCTCGGTGTCGCTGCTGCTCATGGCAAGCGGCCTCTCGTGACCCGGGACCTCGACGTATGCGCGATGCCGCATATGTCACCACCGTACTCTCCCATAACAACGCACGCTGGAGGCAACGGCGACACCCGCGGGAGGCGGCTGACCGAAAGGCGTCTCCGGCTCGAACGTCGAAGGACCGTAGTAGTACGGTACCGAGGCTCGATGCTGAATCTTGAGGAGTTGCCGTCATGGCGAACGGTGGCCCGCGGCGCCTGGCCGCGTACAGCGCGGCGATCGCGGCCGGCCTGATGGCCACCCTGCTGCCGGCCGCCCCCGCGTCCGCGCACGTGAAGGTCAGCGCGGACAAGCCGCACGCGAGCGCCCGGAACGTGACGATCACGTTCACCAGCGAGGGTGAGTCCTCGCGGGCCGGCATCAGCGCCGAGCGGGTCGCGCTGCCCGACGGCATCAAGATGGGCGACGTCGAGCTGGTCGACGCCCCGCAGGGGTGGTCGTTCAGCGCCGGGACGGAGGGCTACACGATCTCCGGCCCCGCGCTGAAGCCGAAGGCCGACGCGGTGCACACGATCCGCATCGCCCAGTTGCCGGCGGCGGCCCGCATGCTGGCCTTCAAGACGCTGGAGACGTACAGCGACGGCAGTGTCACCCGCTGGATCGACCTTCCCGAGGCGGGGAACCCGCAGCCCGAGCACCCGGCCCCGGTGCTCATGCTCCAGCCGGCCGCGGCGGCCCCGGGTGCCGCCCCGAGCGCCGCTGCCAGCGCCGCGGGAACCGAGCCCGCGGCCGGGAGCCCGACGCCGGTCGCCGCGAACCAGGACACGGGCAAGAACACCGCGGGCACGGTGACGGCGATCGCGCTCATGACCGTGGCCCTGCTGGTCGTCGCCGGCGTCCTGGTCCTCGTCGTGCGCACCCGCCGGCGCCGCACCGCCCCGTAGAGCCCACCCTCAACAGCTCCCGCACACCCCGGATGCGCGAGCGGGGCCGGCAGGACGTGGGCGCCGTCAAGCCTCCACGGGCGGGTCCACCGTGGCGGCGATCTCCCGCGGCACCGGCCGGGCGCTGATCAGCAGCAGGCAGCCCGCGGCGCTGATCACCCCGCACAGCAGCAGCGCCGCCCGGTATCCGAGGGTCTGCGCGGCCGCGCCCGCGACGAGCCCGGAGATCAGCGATGCGGTGATGAACGCGTTGCCGAAGAGCGCGGTCGCACGGCCGGTGGCCTCGGGCATCAGGTCCTGCATGTACGTGATGCCGAGCGCGTTGACCGCCGCGATGGCCACGCCGCGGGCCACCTGGGCGGCGAGCAGCAGCGGCAGGCCGGCGGTGGCGGGGACCAGCGCGAAGTACAGCACGAACAGCAGCATGCCCAGCAGGAGCACCCGCTGCTGGCGCACCCGGGCCGGCAGCAGCATCAGGCCGAGCGCCGCCGGGATCTCCGCCACGGCGCACACGCTGGCCAGCAGCCCCACGTCCGCGCCGGGCCGCCCGAGGGTGCGTGTGACGTACAGCGGCAGCGCGACCGAGCCGGCGCACATCGCGGTGTTGAACAGCGCGAAGCTGGCCGCCACCAGCAGCACCGGCCGCGGCAGCCGCGACGGCGTCCGCGGTCGCGGCTCGGTCCGGGGGGTCACCGGCCTCGCGCCCAGCAGCAGCAGCGGCGCCGTGATCACCGCGAACGCCAGGGCCGTCAGCAGCAGCAGGCCGCTGTACCCCCGCCACGCCAGCGCCGCCGCCCCGAGGATCGGGCCGACGGCCCAGGCCAGCGAGAACGCCGAGCGCAGCGCCAGGGTTCCGCGGCGCGCCGCTTCGCCGGAGGCGCGGTCCAGGTGGGTGCGGGCCAGCGCGAACACCTGTGAGAAGGCGGCCAGGCCGGCGCCGAGCAGTCCCGCCCCGATGAGCAGCAGCAGGGCGTAGCTGGTGGTCGTGCTCAGCGCGAGGTACCCGGCGGCCGGCGCCAGCACGGCGACCACCGCGGGCCACCGGCCGGCACCGCGGTCGAAGCGGCGGCCGAGCCAGGGCGTCACGAGCAGTCCGCTGACGGCGATGACGGACAGGAACACCCCGACCCGCAGCGGCGACAGGCGGGCCCGGTCGGCGCCGAACAGCACCAGATACGGCCCGATCATGGAGTCGGCGACGCCCAGCAGCAGGACGCAGACCAGCAGGTGGGGCAGCTTCGCCTCGACCACGCGCCTCGCGCCGAAGACCATCTGCATCCACATCCCTGGATCGCGACGGCAGCACCACCCGCCGCGGACGCTACCGGCCCGCCGGGGTCCCGTCACCACAGCCCGGCGCCGCGCGATGACCGCGCCGGCAAGTCAGCCGGTCACCGGCGAGCCGCGCACCCGCAGACGTTGCAAGTTTCCCGGCCGCGGCACCGTCGGCCTGACCGCGACCACCGCCGTGCGGCCGGGCCGCGCCTATCGGCGCCGTTCGTCCGAGCCGCGCACCTCCGCGTCGATGACGCGCTGGTCGGCCTCCCGGTCACGCTCGTTCGCGTCCCGTTCCCGCACGTCGGCCAGGGCGGCTCGCCGGTCGGCCCGCTGCTCCCGCTCGACGATGCGCCGGCTCCGCTCGTCGAGGTGCCGGTCGCGTTCGTCGGCCAGCGCGCCCCGCCGCTCCAGCGCACCCTCCTGCACCGCGGCCACGGTGCGCCGGCCTTCGAGCTCGATGTCGCGCTGGTCCGCGGCGGCGTCACGCGCGTCGGCGCGCGCCTCGCGTTCGTCGGCGACTCGCTCCCGCGCCGCGACGAGGTCCTCGCGGCGGGTCAGGTCAGCGGCCTTTTTGCCCGGTTCCACAACCCAGAAGTCTAGGCGCCGCCGACGGCCGTGGCCATCACCGGACGGCCGCGCGGATCAGCAGCCCAGCTGCAGGCGGGCCTTGAACCGCAGCGTGCCCGCGGGCACGTCCTCGTCGCACCGTACGGTGCCCACCTCGATGTTGTCGAAGGTCGTGTACGCCTGCGTGCCGAGACCGAAGACGGTGTACAGCGGACCGTACGGCGGCAGGTTCTGGCGCACGCAGCGGAACGAGGTGAACGTCCCGGAGACGGCTCGCGTGCCCTTGTAGAGGCCGTAGTACCCGGGCTGGTTGAAGGTCCAGCGCATGCTGGTCGTCTCGGTGTCGGTGCTGGCGGTGGTGCTCTGCACGGAGAAGCCGACCTTCGCCGAGACCTTGGCGAAGACGGCACCGGCGCTGCTGCTGATCTCGACGCTGGCCCCGATCGTCGTGCTCACCGAGTTGA
Organism: Dactylosporangium sp. CA-139114; assembly: GCF_050955725.1. NCBI lineage: Bacteria > Bacillati > Actinomycetota > Actinomycetes > Micromonosporales > Micromonosporaceae > Dactylosporangium > Dactylosporangium sp. CA-139114. The sequence continues at coordinate 4,737,640 of NZ_CP192080.1, read as the reverse complement.
CCTTCGTCAGGGTCTCGGTGCGCTCACCGGTCGTCCCGGCCGCGATGTTGATGCTCATGAAGTGCGTGAGCGTCGGATTGACCTCGGCGGCGTTGATCTCGTACCAGATCTGGTCCGCCGTGCTCGCGTTGCACCAGTCGCGGGGCGGCAGGACCAGGCCGGCCCGGGCCGGGGTCGCGACCGCCATCGCCGCGATCAGGGACGCGGCCGTCACGACGGCGGTACTGCGGGCGAGCCGTGACCGCGAGAGGGAAACCTTCACCGAGCCTCCTACGCCGGGCGGGTACGAGGCAGTATGGATGACCGACGATGCGTCACGCACCGGTGCGATCGTGCGGCATGCGCGAAACCATGCACTCCGCGCGATTGCGGACCTTCAGACGGTGTCGGTGGAAATGGCGTCGCGCAGGTCGCAGCGGAGCCCGTCGTCGCCGCGATGGAGCGGTACCCGGCCACGGTGGCAGATCGACGCCGTCAATCCGCCACCGTGGCCAGGCAATGCCGCGATCGACCTCAGTTCACCACCTGAGATAGATGGACTTGGACACCGTGTAGAAGTCCAGGGCGACGGCTCCTTGCTCCTTGAACGCCGCGTTGGACGAGTCCTTCAGCCCCCCGAAGGGCACGTTGGGCTGGTTTCCGGTGGTCGTCTCGTTGACCTTCACGGTGCCGGCCCGGACCTCGTCGGTGAAGGTCTGCGCCGCGGCCAGCGAGTTCGTCAGGATGCTGGCGACCAGGCCGTACCGGCTGGCGTTGACGCACGCTATGGCCTCCTCCAGGCCGGAGACCTCCACGACCGCGACCACCGGGCCGAACACCTCCGTCTCGAAGATGCGCGCGTCAGGCCGGAGGCCGGTGAGGACCGTGGGCTCGAAGAACGGCGGGGCCGCGGCCCGCGGGGTGTGCCGGACAGCCCCTTGCCGTACTGCCGTGTCGACGATGTCCGCGACCCGTTCGTGCGCGGCCGTGCTGACGAGCGGGCCGATGTCCGCCGACGGGTCCGTGCCGTCCCCGAGCCGCAACGATCGGGCCCGGGCCACCAGCGCCTCCACGAGTGACGCCGCGATGCCCGCAGTGCAGTAGACCCGGCTGGTGGCGGTGCAGGCCTGGCCGGTCAGCCCGAACGCGCTCCGGGCGATCACGTCCGCGGCCGAGACAGGGTCCGCGTCGTCCAGGACCACGGTGGCGTTCGATCCACCCAGCTCCAGCTGGACGCGGGCCATGCGCTGACCGCACACCGCGGCGACGTGCCGGCCGACCTCCGTGGAGCCGGTGAAGCTGATGGCATGCACGCCCGGATGGGCGACGACGGCGGCTCCGATCGTGCCGCCGTCGCCGACGAGGACGTTGAGCACGCCCGGAGGCAGTCCGGCTGCCTCCAGGAGCTCGGCGAGCAGCACGCTCGGGCCCGGTGCTTCGAGGGCGGGCTTGAGGATGACGGCGTTGCCGGCGACCAGCGCCGGTCCGGCCTTCCAGGCGGGGATCGCGAGGGGAAAGTTCCAGGGGGTGATCAGCCCGACGACGCCCAGCGGCTCCCGCCGGGAGGTGATTCTCAGGTTCGGTTCCAGGTTGGCGAATTCCTGGCCCGCGAGGCGCCACCCTTCGGCGCCGAAGAAGGAGAGATAGTCGATGGCGCGGTCGACCTCGGCCCCGGCCTCCCGGAGCGTCTTGCCTTCCTCGAGCGTGATGGTGGTCGCGAACTCGCCGCGGCGCTGCGCGAGCAGTGCCGCGGCGCGGCTGAGGACCTCGCCGCGGCGCGGGGCGGGAGTGCGCTGCCAGGCGTGCTGCGCGTCGGTGGCGGCCTTGACGGCTGCGTCGACGTCCTCGACGCCGCACAGTGACACGTGCGCGACCACGTCCCCGGCCGGGCCGTGCAGCATGCGGGTGCTGCCGCCGACCCGGTTGCCGTTGACACGGCCCGCGATCACCGACGTGTTCGACGTGCGATCCCGGACGCTACTCACGGCCGGGGTCGTCCTCTTCGAGAATGTGTCCCAGGACTTCGCGCACGTGCGCGCGCATCGCGGTCTCGGCGCCGTCCGGGTCCTGGTTGGCGATCGCCTCGGCGACCGTGACGTGCAGATGGGCCGACGCCGCTTTGAAGCCTCGCTGCACGGGCCTGATGTTGCGCAGCGTCTGGGCGAGGTCGAGCGCGTTGCGGGCGTACCGCTCGAGGTGGCTCGAGCGGGCGGCGCCGACGATCGCGAGGTGGAATTGCGCGTCGAGGGTCCGGAACTCGTTCGCCTCCCTGTTGTCGGCCGCTTCGAGGCTGCGGTTCGCCAGCTCGAGGATGGAGCCGGACTGCTCCTCGGAGCGCCGCTGCGCCGCCAGCCTCGCGGTCATCCCCTCGAGGCATTCACGCACCTCGAACGCCTCCGCCAGCGCCGGCTTCGACGGCGTGGCGATCCGGATGCCCTGCGGGTGCACCGAGACCAGGCCCGCTTCGGTCAGATGGATGAGGGCCTCCCGCACCGGCGTGGCGCTCACCCCGCACAGCTTGGCGATCTGCGGGATCTTGAGGTCCATGCCCGGGGCGAGGGTGCCGTCGACGATCGCCTCTCGGAGCAGCGCCGCCGTGCGAACCGTGAGGTTCTGGTGCCTTGCCAGCGGAACAATCCCCGGCGAGGAATCGTCGGCCTTCACTGTTCGTCCCTTCCTGTGGCCCTGGAGCAATATCTCATACGTCATTGCGCCGCCGACAAGACTGTCCGCGGCAGGGTGGTCAGGAACCGCGTCGCGTCCTGCTCGACCGCCAGGATGTCCGTGCAGCCGACGGCCCCCAGGCCCGGGACCCTCAGCGTCGGCAGCAGATGAAACACCATGCCGACCTCGATCGGGCGCGTGTCGCCGGCGCGAATGTCGAGGACGTCGCCTTCGCCGAGCCCCGGCGGGTAGGAGATGCCCATGCTGTAACCGCCGCGGTTCGGCCAGTACGCGGCCGGGAACTCCGCCTCCACCAGGGATCGGCCGGCCCGGTCGACCTCGCCGATCGGCACTCCCGGCCGCGCGGCGGCGCGCATGGCCTCGCCGGCGGCCGCCGAGAGCGCGACCATGTCCCGGAGCTGCCCGGTCGGCTCCCCCCGCGTCACGGTGCGGGTCAGGACGCCGTGATACCGGCCCTTCGAGGCGCAGACCTCCATCCGCAGCGGCTCCTGGTCGCCGATCGATCGCTGCGCATGCGTCGAGTGGGTCACGAGCGAGCTCACGCCCGGCACGATGTAGGCCGGCGATCCGGTGTACTCGCTGCCGCTGCGGGCGAGGGTGGCGAGCACGGCCGCCGCGACGTCGCTGTCGGTCTCGGCGGCGCGAAGGCTCTCGAGCCCGGCGGTGATCGAGCCCTCGGCGAGCCCGGTCGCCCGCTGGATCAGTGCGATCTCCGCGGCCGACTTGCGCGCACGGTGGCGCTCCACCAGGCCGGACGCGTCGATCAGGTCGGGTAGCTCGCCCCGCAGCTGGTCGTAGTACAGCGGCGGCAGGAACAGGCTGCGCCGGTCCACGCCGTTGCGCTTTCCCGCGAGCCCCGCCTGCCTGATCGCCGACAGCAGGGTGGGGATCGGATCGGTCAGGGCCTGCACCTCGATCGGGACCGTGTCCGAGATCCACGGCAGGTCGGGGACGTTGACGCGTTCGGTGTTGCGCACCACGAACCGGACGTCGCCCTCGGCCGGCACGATCAGGCACTGGAAGATGTGGTAGCCGGGCGTCGTGTAGCCGGTGAGGTACGTGATGTTCTCCGGACCCGTGACCAGCAGCGCGTCCATGCCCCGCTCGGCCATGTCCGCCCGCACCGCGGCCAGCCGCGCGCCGTACTCCTCGTCGGTGAAGTACCGATTCATTGCGTTGTTCCTTTCCCAAACGACAGCTGGTTGGTATCGGCGAGTTCCTCGAGGGCGGCCGACAGCCTGCCGAGTCCCTCCTGCAGCTCGGGCCGCGGTATCGAGAAGGTGAGCCGGCCGAACACCGGGTTCCCGAACCGGCCGTTGTGCGCGATCGAGACGCGGGCCCGGGAGGCCCATGCCTCGAAGAAGGACAGCTCCTCGCCGTGGGCGATGCCGAGCTCCTCCGGGACGAGCTCGATCAGCTGGTAGATGGCGCCGGACGGCTTGACCGTGCGGATACCGCGCCACCGGCCGACCGCGCCGTGCGCGAGGTCTCGCAGCTCCTGGTGCCGACGGACGTCGTGGTGGTCCTGCGGCGTGCCGCTGAGCGCGCCCAGGGCGGCCCACTGGCTGATCGAGGACGCGCAGTTGCACAGCGATGCGTGGACCCGCCGGGCCTCGTCGATGACGGCCTTCGGCCCCGCGGCGTAGCCGACCCGCCAGCCGGTCATGCCGTAGGCCTTGGAAACACCGTCGATGGTGACCGTCCGGGCGAGGATCTCGGGCCCCAGCGAGCCGATGCTGTGCGCGGCTCGCCCGTCGTACACGAACCGGGAGTAGATCTCGTCGCTCAGCACGATCGCCGGGCTGTGGTTGACCACCACGTCGGCGAGGGCGGCGAGTTCAACGGCGGTGTACACCGCGCCGCTGGGATTCGCCGGCGAGTTGAGCAGCACCACGCTCGTCTCGTGGTCCAGGGCTTCGCGCAGCTGGGCTGCGGTGAGCTTGTAGCCCGTCTCCGGTGTCGTCGTGACGCCGGCGAGCCGCCCGCCCAGCTGCTCGACCTGGCCGCGGTAGCCCCCGTAGTACGGTACGGGCACCACGACGTTGGAGCCGGGCTTGACCAGTGCGCTGAGCACGCAGAACACGCACAGCTTGGCCCCGGCGGCCACCATGATCTGCGAAGGGTCGTAGGCGAGGCCGCGCTCGTGCAGGGCCCGGCTGATGGCTTCCCTCAGCGGTGCGATGCCCGCCGCGCCGACGTACCTGGTGTCGCCGCGGCGGATCGCGTCGACGGCCGCGGCTGCCGCCGACTGCGGGGATTCGATGTCGGGCACACCGGTTGCCAGGTCGATGGTCTTCATCGGGTCACCCGGCCGACGGAACGTCTGGGGTCGAGACCTCGTCCTGTGTCCCGGAGGTGTCGCGAAGGACCCGGGCGGCCGCGTTGTAGCCCGGGATGCCCGTCACCGTTCCGCCGGGCCAGACGCCCGAGCCGCACAGATACAGGCCTTGCACCGGCGTGCGGTAGCGGGCGAGGCCGGGCGTCGGGCGGTTGCCGAACATCCCGAGCGGCGTCATGTCACCGTGCAGCTGGTGCCCCTCCACAAGCCCGTACTCGCGCTCGAAGTCGACGGGGCTGAAGGTTCGCTGATCGACGATGATGTCCTTGATGTTCGGGATGAACTCCTCGATCGTGTCGATGCAGTTCGCCGCGAACTTGTCCTTCGTCTCCTCGTCCCACGTTCCGGAGGCGAGGCGGTAGGGCGCGTACCAGACGTTGACGCTCATCAGGTGGCGTCCGGGTGGGGCGAGGCTGGGGTCGACGACCGAGGGGGTCAGCCCCAGCAGTTTGGGGCGCCTCGACGGGTGGCCGTACTTGTAGTCGTCGTAGGCCTCCTCGAGGTATTCGACGGTCGGCGAGTAGCGGTACTGGCAGGCCGCCAGCTGCCGCGCCTCCTCGTCGGAGGTGGCCGACCGGTGGATCGGCATGCCGTCGAGGGCCAGGACGAGCTTGAATGCCCCACCGGCCATGCGCAGGTCGCGCAGCCGGTCGGCGAGGCCGGTCGGGATGAGCGCCGCGTTGTCCAGCAGGCTCAGCAGTGTGGTCTTGGGGTTGATGTTGGACAGGACGGTCTGGGCCGTCACCTCGTCCCCGGAGGAGAGCACGACGCCGGTCGCCCGCTCCCCGGCCGTCAGGATGCGCTCGACCCGGGTCTCGAGGCAGATCTCCACGCCCCGCGCCTCCGCCGCCGCGCGCATGGCCTCGGCGATCGTCCCCATGCCGCCCCGGGGCAGGCCGGTCGAGCCGCGCACCATGTGGCGGCGCGGATCGTCGGCCGTCGTGTTCCCGCTCACCAGCGACAGCGGGCGGCGCAGGAGCCCGATCGGCGACCCGGGGGTCGAGGGCGCGACGTTGCCCGCGCTCATGGACAGGCTCGCCAGCAGCGCCTTGAGATGCGGACTCGACAGGCGCCGGTCCAGGAAGTCCTGGATGCTGCCGAAGAACACCTCGGCGAACGCCGCCTCGTCGTCCGGTGTGCGCATCGATGCGGCCAGCTCCGCGAGGCTCGGCGGATCGTCGAAGACCGACACGCCGAGCTTGCGCGCGAAGTCGTTGAAGAACTCGATGACCCCGAAGTAGGCCTCGACGTCCTTGGGGGCCAGCGCGTGCAGGTCGGCCTCGGTCCGCTTCCGGTCCCGCCAGCCCTTGAACGACCGCCCGTCCGCGAGCGGGAAGACCATGGTCGGATCGGGCCGGTCGAAGGTCACCCCGAAGTGCTCGAGCTGCATGTCCTCGAAGATCCGCGGCTCCAGCGCGCTCGGCGTGTTGGTGATCGTGCCGCGGTACCCGGGGAAGAACTCCACCGGCGCGCAGAGTCCGCCGGCCTGGGCGCGCTGCTCGACGATCAGGACCCGGCGACCGGCGGCGGCCAGGTAGAAGCCGGCGACAAGACCGTTGTGACCCCCGCCGACGATCACGGCGTCGTAGTGGGTGCTTCTGGGCTTCATCACGCCTCCATATTCGATATATCGCACTCGGGCGACGCCGACTCGATCAAAGGACCGATGGCTAGTTCGAGAAGCCCGCCCGGGACAGGAACGCCTTGAGGCCGTCGGCCTGCGGATCGCGGAGCAGCCGGCTCGGGGCGCCCGACTCGACGATGCGCCCGTCCTCCATGAACACGATCCGGTTCGCGACTTCCTCGGCGAACCGCAGCTCGTGCGTGACCACGATCATGGTCATTCCGTCGGCCGCCAGATCCCGCATGACGTCGAGCACCTCCCCCACCAGTTCGGGGTCGAGCGCGGACGTCGGCTCGTCGAAGAGGATCAGCTTCGGACGCATGGCCAGCGCCCTCGCGATCGCCACCCGCTGCTGCTGGCCGCCCGAGAGCTGCCGTGGGTACGCGTCACGCTTGTGCGCCATGCCGACCCGCTCGAGGAGCTCGACCGCGAGCGCGACGGTGTCGGCGCGCCTGCGCTTGAGCACCCGCAGGGGGCCCTCGATGACGTTCTCCAGCACCGTCATGTGCGGGAAGAGGTTGAACTGCTGGAACACGATGCCGACGTGCCGCCGGTTCACCGCGGCCTTGCGCTCGGAGAGCTCGACGAGCGTGCCGTGCGACTCCCGGTAGCCGACGTACTCGTCGTCGACCTTGATGATGCCCGAGTCGACCGACTCCAGGTGGTTGATGCAGCGCAGCAGCGTGGTCTTGCCGGACCCCGACCTTCCGATCAGGCAGACCACCTCCCCCTTGCCGACGTCGAGGTCCACCGACTTGAGCACTTCGTTGGCGCCGTACGACTTGCGTACACCGCGGATCGCGACAAGAGGCGTCATCCTCGCACCACCTTCCGCACCATGCGACCACCCGCGAGCACACGGCCGATGCGCGTCGCCCCGGGGCGAGCGACACCCTTGCCGAAGATCCGTTCGATGTAGATCTGCCCCACCATGAGCACCGAGGTGCAGAGCAGGTACCACGTCGAGGCGGCGAGCAGCAGCGGGATCGGCTGGAAGTTCCGGGAGAAGATCTGCTCCGAGACGTACAGCAGGTCGCCGAGCGACAACACACTGACCAGCGACGAGTACTTCAGCATCCCGATGATGTTGTTGAAGGTCGGCGGGATGATGACCCGGACGGCCTGCGGCAGCACGATCCGGCGGAACGTCTGCCATGGCGTCATGCCCAGGCCCATGGCGGCCTCGGTCTGCCCCCTGTCGATGGACAGCAGACCCCCGCGGACGATCTCGGACATGTAGGCCGCCTCGTTGAGGCCGAGCCCCAGCACGCCGGCGACCATCGCCGAGATCAGCGCGTTCGTCGGCCAGCTGTGCAGGTCGGGACCGAACGGGATGCCCAGCGTCACCTTCGGGTACAACGCGCTGAGGTTGTAGAAGAAGATGAGCTGTACCAGGGTCGGTGTGCCCCGGAAGATCCACGTATAGAACCAGGCGAAGCTCGACAGGATCGGGTTCCGCGACATCCTGCACACGGCGATGACGACCCCGAGCACGATGCCCAGCGCCATCGCCATGGCGGTCACTTCCAGGGTCAGCAGGAGTCCGCTGAGGATCGCCTCGCTGAACAGGTACTGGGCGAAGACGTCCCACCGGTACGCATCGTTGGTGATCATCGAGACCACCATGCGGACCACGAGCAGCAGCGCGATCACGACCGAGACCCAGCGCCAGGGGTGGCGCTGCTTGACGATGCGCAACGTGTCCGGCGCCGCCGACCCGAGGTCCCGCCGATCGGTCGTAGCACTACTCATGCCGGTGCCACTCGTCGTCGGCCTGGAGCCACCGCGTGGTACCACCTGCCTTCAGCGCCATCTGGGTGAAGCTCTCCTCCTCGCTGATGGAGCCGTGCCAGTGGTGCGCGTGCGCCGGGATCACCATCCAGTCGCCGGGCAGGAGCTCGTGGACCTCCCCTTCGACGGACACCGCGCCCCGGCCGCTGACGGCATAGAGCACCTGGTCGACGCTGTGCACGTGGGGCAGGGTGCGCGCCCCGGGCGCGAAATAGACGCCGGTGACATCGGTGCCGGCCTCTTCGCCGTGGCGGAAGAGGTCCTTGCGGGAGACCGCCCCGGCAAAGCGTTCCGGCTCGTCGGCCAGCTCGGCCTCGACCGGATCGAAGTGCTTCGGCCGCATCATGTGTGCCTCCGTTCAGTGAGTGTCAAAGACCTCTTGCAGGGATCCGATGTAGGCGGCGGTGGCCCGCCGCTCCGCATCGGTGGGCCGGTCCGGGTCCTGCGCCGCGGGCGCCGCCCCGAACCTGAGCAGGCAGGCGAGCAGCAGCATCCGGGCCTTCGTGGCGCTGAGGTTGCTGCCCGCGACGAACGGCGCCGGCGTCGTGCCGACCGGGTCCTCCGGCCGGCCGCGGCCGCACCAGACGACGGGGAACCCCGAGTACACCGCGGCCGACAGGGATGACTCGACCGCGCGGCTGGCCCATCCGTTGGGGGCGATGCCCTCCAGCACGAAGCCGGCGAGGCCGTGCCGCTCGACGTTGTGCGACACGGCGTCCTTGACGCCGAGGTCCGCACAGCCGCACGCGCCGCCCTGGATGCCGTACCTGCCGTACACGACGATGTCCACGACCGGCAGCACCTCGGGGGCGAGCCGGCCGCTGCTGTCCTTCACCTGGACGAGCCGGCTGCCACCGGCGCCGTCCAGCGCGCGGACCTCGCGGGGCAGCTCGGAGATGCGCACGGCCGAGTCGCGGGTGTGCCGCCGCAGCGGCCGGTACTCCAGCCGGATCGGCCACCGGGTGGTGCAGGTGGCCACCGGGCCGCCACCGGCGTAGCCGCCCGGACGGCCGGCCACCTTGTACGCCCCGCGGGCCGTGCGGACAACGCCGTCGGCGACCAGGACGGCACCCACCGCGTCTCCGCGACCGTCCAGGTTCCACGCCTGCGAGACGATGTACCGCACGCCGTCGACGAGGTTCTGCCCGCCGTCCGATCCGATCGAGCGATGCAGCCGCTGAGCGACCTGACCCACGATGGGCTTGCCGGTGTCGATGAGCAGGCCGAGCCAGTACAGCGTCTCCTCGATCACCGGGCTGCCCTCGAGCCACTGCACCCCCGCGACGTCGGGCGCGCCGACTATCTCCTGGACCTTGTTGGTGATGGTCATGAGCGTGCCGATGTCGGGCTCGGCGCGGCTCTCCCAGGCGCCGTAGGGAAAGTAGTCGACGCCGAGGACCTCCGGCGCGTCGCCGCCGGTGTATCCGGCCGGCGGGCCCGCACGGAAGTGCCGGTACCGGGCCAGCCTGCCGAGCGTGCCGGTGCGGCCCGCCTCATCGGTCCAGAGCGCGTCCAGCTCTTCGTACAGGCGCTCGGCCGACGGGAAGAAGGACTGCTCGGCGGGGCCCGCGCCCGCCGGCAGCGGCAGCGCCACGAGCTGCCCCCGGGCCAGCGTGACCGTGCGCCCGGCCTTGTCCGTCGCACTGTTGAGGTGCTCGTCGATCGGGTGGCCGCTGTGGCCGACGACCTCGATGGAGACGTCCTCGCCCAGGCGCTGCGGAACCAGCGCGGCGGGGTCGGCGCCCATGGGCGGGGTGTTGAGGATCGTCGCGGTGGGACCCGCGACGACCGCAATCACCGGAAGGGAAGCCCCGTCAGGCTGCGTGCCGGGGTGGCTGTTCATCGCGCGGACCCCTAGTTGGTGCCGGCGTTGACGACCGCTTTGTCAGAAGCGATGCCCTGGACGTTCCACTTCTCGAGGATCTTCTTGTAGGTGCCGTCATCCATCAGCTCCTGCAGCGCGGCCTTCATCGCGTCGCGCAGCTCCGGCTTGCTCTTGGCGACCGCGATTCCGGTGTAACCGCCGGCCATGCGCGGCTCCCCGAACAGCTTGAGCGCGCTGCCGGCCTGCTTGACCGCATACGCGGCCGGCGCCGTCGAGGCGAACACCGCGTCGACCCGCTGGCTGGTCAACGCGACGACCGCCTGCGGGTTGCTCGGGTAGATGGCGGACTCGATCGCCGGCTTGCCCGCATCCGCGCACTCCTTCTTGGACAGGTCCTCGATGATCAATGCCTCGGCGCTGCCGGCACCGACACCGACCCGCTTGCCGCACGGGATCGGGTCACCCTGGTAGTCGCTGCGCGTGATGAAGGACTGGGAGACGCGGTAGACGTCGAGGATGTCGACGGCCTTCTGGCGCTCCTTCGTGTCCAGGAAGCTGATGCCCGCGTCGAAGCGGCCGGCCTCGATGCCGGTGATCACGCCGGTGAACTTCGTCCGGGTGAAATTGATCTTCAGCCCGAGCTTGGCCGCGATCGCGTCGAGCATCTCGGCGTTGTAGCCGATCACGTCCTTCTCGTTGGTGTCGAGGAAGTTGTCGGGCGGGAAGTCGCCCGAACCCGCGACCTCGATCGTGCCGCGTGCGGCGATGTCGCTGGGTACGAGGTTTCGCAGGCTGTCGTTGGCCGCCACATCAGCGGCGGGCTTCTTGGCGTCGCCGCCGCCTCCGCAGGCGCTCACCGTCGCGAGAAGAGCCAGGGCCACAGGGATGAGAACACGAGATCGCTTGCGCGTGGAGAGGTTCATAGCGCCTCCAGAAATACGTGATGCGGCGTACGCTATGCGATATATCTCTGCGCGGCAAGAGTCTGAACGTCTGTGAAAAGCCCTGGTCCTCGCCGTGTGACGAGGCGGCCGCCGGCGAGGTGCCGGCGGCCGCGTCGCGTGGGTCAGCGGTGGGGCTTACGCGGTGGTGCAGGCGGAGCCGTTGAGGGTGAACCCGGACGGCTTGGCGGTGTTGCCGGTGTGGGTGGCCTGGAACCCGATGTCCGTGGAGGCGCCGGGGGCCAGGACCGCGTTGTAGCCGGCATCGGTGGCCGTGACCCGGCCACTGGACGGGCTGTAGGTGGCGTTCCAGCCGCCGGTGATCGTCTGTCCACTGGGGAGGGTGAAGGCCAGCGACCAGTGGTCGATGGTCGCGGAGCCGGTGTTGGTGATGGTGATCGTGCTGGTCAGTCCGTTGTTCCAGGCGCTGATGGTGTCGGCGATCCGGCAGGCGCCGGTGCCCGCGGACGGCGGTGGCGACGAGACCGGCGGCGATGACGCCGGCGGGCTCGACACCGGTGGTGTCGACGAGGGCGGCGGGCTGCTCGCGCCGTCGAGCCCGAGGAAGGCGATGGCGTAGGCGAGCTGTCCGGACATGGGCAACTGATGGCCGACGCCGGCGATGCTGATCCCCTCGACGGTCGCCTGGGTGCCCGTGTTCCCGTACCTGGTCCGGGTCCAGCTGGACTGCGGGTGGTCGGTGAACGCCGGGGTCTGGCTCAGCCCGTTGAGGTTGGTCCACTGTTTGAGCTCCTCGCCGAAGTTCGGGTAGGCGAGGGTGGTGTCGGTGGTCCCGTGCCACAGCTGCATCCGCGGGTAGCGGCCGGTGTAGCCCGGGTACATGGCCCGGGCCTGGTCGCCCCACTGCTGCGCCGTCTTGCTGATCGTGCCGCCGGAGCATTGGCTGTTCCACAGCGACCCGTTGGTGGTCGCGAAACAGCCGGCCGGGACGCCGGAGAATGCCGACGCGGCGGCGAACACGTCCGGGTACTGCGCGGCCAGGACGTTGGTCATCATCGCCCCGGACGAGAAGCCGGAGACGACGATCCGGGCCGCGTCGATCGGGTAGTGCGAGCGGGCGTAGGCGACCATCGACATGATGCCGGTGGAGTCGCCGCCGCCGTTGCGCTTCAGCGCGGCCGGGGTGGACACGTCGAAGCAGTGCCCGTCGCGGGTCGCCTCCGGCAGGACGATGATGTACCCGTACCGGTCGGCGGCGGTCACGTAGTCGTGCCCGTTGCCGTTGAAGATGCCGCTCGCCGAGCCGCCGCAGTAGTGCACGAGCACGAGCAGCGCCGGGCGGGACGCCAGCCGGGCCGGGACGTAGATGTACATGCCGAGGTTCGTCGGGTTGTTGCCGAAGCCGGTCACCTGGGTCATCCCGGCGGCGAGCGCGGGTGCGCCGGGCAGCAGCAGGGCCGTGAGCCCGGCGGCGAGTGCTACCGCCGCGGCGAGCAGCAGCCGGGAGATACGTCGCATGGATCCGTCCTTCGTGCTCAGGCGGCGGTGCAGCGCAGGGCGGGCGCGCCGGGGCTGCCGCTGACGGTGCCGAGGAAGCCGAACTGGGTGCTCGCGGCGGCGCCGAGCACGCCGTTGTAACTGACGTTGCGGGCCGTGACCGCGGCGCCGGACGCGGTGACCGTCGCGTTCCACGCCTGCGAGACCGACTCGCCGCCCGTGAACTGCCAGGTGACCGTCCACGACGTGATCGGCGCCGACCCGGCGGTCACCGTGACCGCGGCCTGGAACCCGCCCTGCCACTGCCCCGTGACCGCATATGTCGCGGTGCACGTCTTGCCGCCGCCGCTCGACGCGGACGCGGACGCGGACGCGGATGCGGACGCTGATGCTGATGCGGAGGGCGAGGCGGTCGGGCTCGCGGTGCTGCCGATGCTGCCCGGCACGGAGCGCAGCGCGGTGTACCAGGTGGCGGCCATCTTGTCGTAGCCGCCGGCGGTGGGGTGGATGCCGTCGGTGAGGTCGGCGGCGCTCAGCGCGGCGTGCATGTCGACCAGGTGGACGTGCTTGCCGGCGCCGGCCTTGCTCTGCACGATGCCGGGGATCGCGGCGTTGAACGTCCGGGCGGCCGCTTCCTGGCCGGCGTTGGCGAGCGGGATGATCGTGGCGACGAACACTTCGGCGGTGGGCGCCCCGGCCGTGATGTGGTCGATGAGCGTCGACAGCCGGCCGGGGGCGCCGCTGACGTTGTAGTTCTGCAGCACGTCGTTGGTGCCGATGTGCAGCAGCACGGTGTGCGGGTTCGAGGTGCGCAGCCAGCCGGCGATGTTGGCGTCGATCTGGTCGATGCGCCAGCCCGGGTGGCCCTCGTGGTCGTGGTCACCGAGGGCGGCCGGACCGTTGAACTGCGAGCCGACGAAGTCGACTCGGTAGCCGCCGGCGTTCACCCGCTGCCACAGGCCGATCCGGTAGCCGCCCGGCACCTGCGTGCCTTCGGTGATCGAGTCGCCGAGCGGCATGACCCGCACGCCCCCGTTCGACTCCGCGCCCACGGGACCGGTCGACAGGATCGTGGCGGCCGCCGCGAGCACGGCGGTCAGCGCCACCCCGGTCACCAGTCGATGCAGAGGCTTCATGCGCCCTCCAGGAGACGATGCTGTTAGCGCTAACAGTGCGTCGCCGACGGTCGCAGAAATGCGGATTGCCTTCAAGTCGGCATCCACGTCCGCCAGTGTTAATCAGGCGCGTTCGGATGTAACTTTCCAAAGCCGTGAAGCGCGACCTCAGCCGCCCACGGCCCGTAACGCTTTTTCGGAAACGTCATTCCATGGCATCTGGACGGCGCCCCCAACCGCTATTCGAATCCGCACGGTGTCATGGACGCATTCGGGCAGCACTACCGGACCGAGGGCTTACCGCCGTTCGCGCCGCCGCGGTGCGACGATCTGGGGTCTTCGCAGATGTCGTGGACATTGTGCGGCACCGCTCCTTCGGTATCGCCCGGCAGATGCCGGTCGACGCGTCACCCCGCATCGGCGGAAAGCAGCACCGCAGCACCGTCATCGACGTGCTTGTGGAACCCGACCATCCGTCGACGCGCCCACGACGCCCTCAACCGGCTCGACTGAACGCACGCACACCGGGCCCGCGTCATGCAGGCCCGGCGCAGCGCGCGCTCAGCGGGTCACCGGATCCACGGTCACGCCGAGCCACTGCCGGTCGAGCATCGGCATCCGGGCGATCCGGACGCTTCGGTCGGCCACGTCGATCCGGCGGGGATGGCCACGCCGGCCTTGGGGATTGAGCATCAGCAGCCTGACCGGCGCCTGCCGGGCATCCAGCGCGCCGATGAGCGCAGCTCCTGTGCATGGGGAAAGGCGGTGGCGATGACGGCTTGTGCGCCGCCGGCGCCTCGACGAGGACGCCGGAGGTGGCCTCGAGACGACGATCCGCCGCCGACCCGGCGTATCGATCGAGGCGGGTCAACGCTACTCACCGCAGCACGCGGCCGAGCGGGTCAGAACGAGCCGGTTCGCGTATCGCTGTACGGCGCGAGCCGCGCGCCGACCACGTGCCGGAAGTTCAGCAGCAGCGTCGAGGTCTGCTCGTCACCGAACCGCGACACCGTCAGCGGGTGCACGGACTCCTCGGCCATCCACGTCGTGAGCTGCTCCAGCGACAGGTCGGTCCCGTGCACACGCAGCACGAGTTCCTTCTCCCGGCCGACGGTGAGCAGATACAACAAGCACGTTGGCGGCTCGACGATCATGGCCCAGGTCCCTTCGGCGGATCGCGGCACCGGTCCACCGTCTACAGTGGATGATCCGTCACAGCGCCGGTACATCCGTCCGATGGGCGGCACACCTTCACGGTACATCGGCGGACCGGAGCCGGTCGACCGCGCCGAGCCACCGGGTCGACGACGTCGCCCGCGGCCTGCTGGTCATCTGCCGTGAGCCGGACCCGCCGCCGGACCTGCTCCGCCTCGCCGAGCGGTACCTCGCGTTGCTCAGTGGGCCGGACTCCGCCGGCCGAGCTCGTGCCCGGCCTCCGGCCACGGGTCGTCGCAGGGTACGCGCGCGTACAGGCGTAGGCTGAGCCCGCGGCCCGTCGTCATGCGGCCGCACGTGGCCGGGGCGACTACTCCTTCTCGCCTTCACCCGCCGCTTCCGCGGCGCAGGTTCGGAGGTCTCTGCCCAATGCCGGTCGTGCAGTTCAAGCCCAGGCCCGATCGTCGGCGCGCCTCGACAGGTGCGGCGAGTGTGCAGTCGGCCGGTGCGACGATCCACCCGATCGGCGTCCAGGCCGTGGTCCATGCGCTGCTGGCCGCGGCCAACGCGGCCGGGTTCGCGCCCTCGATCCTCGAGAGCCAGCCGTGGCGGTGGCGGCTGACCGGCAACACGCTGGCCCTGCACCTCGACCGCACCCGCATCGACCATGACGTCGACGTCGACGGCCGTCTGGCGATCATCAGCTGCGGGGCGGCCCTGCACCATGCCCGGATCGCGCTGGCGGCGGCGGGCTGGCGGCTCACCGCGAACCGCCGGGCCGACCCCGCCGACCCGGACCGGCTCGCGTCGCTGCGGCTCGAGGAGCGCTCGCCGGCCGAGCCGGAGGATGCGCCGCTCATGGGCAGCATCCCCCTGCGCCGCACCGACCGGACGCCGGTCACCGGCGCGCCGATCGCAGCCGGGCAGCTCAAGGCCGTCACCGCCGCGGTGCGGGCCGAGGAGACCTCGCTCCACGTGCTCTACCCCGACGAGGTGCTCGAGCTTGCCCGGGTCGCCTCCGGTGGCCTGCCCGTGGCGTCCGGGCCGGCGGACCGCTCAACCGGCGCGGGGCCGGCGGGCCTCGCCGATGGCCGCGGGGCGACGTTCGCGCTGCTGTACGGCCACACCGACGAGCCGGAGGACTGGCTGCGCGCGGGCGAGGCGCTGTCCGCCGGCTGGCTGACCGCGACCGCCGCCGGAGTCTCCGTCCTGCCCCTCAGCGCGGCCGTCGAGGTGGTCGCCACGCGACAGGCGGTCCAGGTGATGATCGGCTGCGTCGGCTACCCGTACCTGCTGCTGCGCCTCGGCCGCGCCACCGTGGCGCCGTCCGGCCCGCGCCGCGCACCGGCCGCCCAGACCATCGATCGACGCTGACATCCCGGGGCTCGCGGTGCCGCCGCCGGTGCCACGGCCACCCCCGAACGCGGACCCGAGGGCGGTGGAACGGCACGGCGCATGCGATGAGGCACGACATCGCATGCGCCGCACCGGCTTCGGGTCAGGCCGTCGGGCCCATCTTCGTCAGGCGCGAGTACAGCTCGGGCCGCCGATCCCGCAGGAAGGGCCGCTTGCGCCGGGTGCGGTCGATCAGGCTCAGGTCCACCTCCGCGACCGCCAGGCCGTCGGCGCCGTCCGCCGCCTGGGCCAGCACGTCGCCGTCGGGGCCGTAGACGGCGCTGAGGCCGAAGTAGTCCTTGGCGCCCTCCTTGCCGACCCGGTTCGAGCAGATCACGAACAGGCCGTTGAAGACCGCGTGCGCGCGCAGCTCCAGCAGGAAGACCTCGCGCATGGGGGCGCTGGCCGAGGCGACCGGCACGCACAGCACCGAGCCGCCGCGCAGGGCCACGATCCGGCTGAGCTCCGGGAAGTGGCGCTCGTAGCAGATGATGGTGCCGACGCCGGTCTCGCCGGTGTCGACGACCTCGGGCTCCGAGCCGCCGGGCTGGAAATAGAACTTCTCCGGGAAGCCGTTGGAGAAGGGCAGGTGCGACTTGCGGTACACCGACTTGAGCTCGCCGGCCACGTAGGTGCAGGCCGTGTTGTAGTACACGCCCGGCACGTCGGCGGCCTCGAAGATCGACGAGACGATGGTCATGTCGTGCCGCCGCGAGCGCTCGGCGGCCATCTCGTTCGAGGGCCCGTCGATGCGCTCGGCCAGCTCGAAGTAGTCGAGGTCCGGCTCCGGCTGGACGAACGGCACCGCGAAGAGCTCCGGCAGCAGCAGGATCCGGGCGCCCTGGCCGGCGGCGTCGTCGATCAGGCCGGCGGCGCGGCCGATCGTCTCCTTGCGGTCGTGGGAGGCCTGCAGTTGCAGCGCGGCGAGTTTCACGCGGGGACCCTCTCGTGGGCGGCCTGGGTCAGGCCGGTGATGGACACCCCGGACCGGGTCTTGTACCGCTTGTTCACCGAGATGAGCACGGCGGTCAGCGGCTCCAGCTGACGGGCCAGCCGCAGCCGGCCCGCGTCGACGCCCCGGCCGCCGGTCACGTCGGCGGCCAGGCCCATCACGAGCTCCTTGGCCTCGCGGTCGTCGCCGCACACCAGGACGTCCTCGTGGCTCAGGTCCGCGTCCGGGTCGAGCAGCAGCGGGGCCGAGAGGTGGTGGAACGCGCCCACCACCGTGGCGCCGCCGGCCAGGGAGGCGGCCTCCTCGGCGGCGCTGCCCGCGGGGACGTCGAGGCCGAACGGGCCCTGCTTGTCGAAGCCCAGCGGGTTGACGCAGCTGATGACGATCTTCCCGGCCAGGGCTGCGGCCAGCGACGACACCAGCTCGGTGTGCCCGTCGTAGGGCACGGCGAGCAGCACGACGGGGGCGGAGGCGGCCGCGTCGAGGTTGGACGCGCCGGTGACGGCCCCGGCCACCCGGCGCGACTCCACGGAGCCGATCTCCAGCTCGTGCCCCAGCTCCACCGCGGCCGACGAAGCACGCGCAGCGTCCCGGGAGCCGAGCACGACGGTGTGTCCGGCGCGCGCCAGGCGGTAGGCCAGGCCGCGGCCCTGGGGACCGGTCCCGCCGATGACGGCGATCGTGGTGAGGCTCATGCCTTGGCCGCCTGCGCGAGCCGGGTGAGGGTCTGCTCCTTGTCGCCCAGCGTCGAGATGATCGGGCTGCGGACGCCGGCCTCGTGGTACGACATCAGCTTCTCGAACACGTCGTCCGTCGAGCCACAGGCGGTCACGTTCTGGACCAGGCTGTTGGGGACGAGCTGCATCGCGCGCTTGATGTCCTCGGGGGTCGCGGGCCAGCCGGCGATCTCCTGCAGCCGGTCGACCAGCTCGCGCTCGACGCCGCAGTGCTCGGCGATGTGGGGCTGCTGGCACAGGTACAGCGTCAGGAAGGCCTTGCAGGCGTCGATGGCCTCCTGCGGGTCGTCGTCGTTGATGCTGCACGAGACGATCTGGGTGAGGTCGATCGACGTCTTGCCGTCGGTGCGCTTGGCCAGGCCGCGCTCGATGGCGGCGTTCGCGCCGCCGAGGTACGACGGCGGCAGCAGGAAGTCCATGTGCACGCCGTCGCTGATCTCACCGGCGAGCTCGAGCATCTTCGGGCCGACGGCGCCGATGTAGATGGGGATGTCGACGGGCTTGTTCTCGCGGTACATGCTGTCGAACCGCACGCCGCGCATCTGCACGAAGTCGCCCTCGAAGTCGACGAGCTCGTTGCGGAAGAACGACTGCAGGACGGTGATGTACTCCCGCATCGACGCGAGCGGCTTGACGAGGGGCTGTCCGACCTTGGTGGCCAGCGGCTCCCACCAGGCGCCGATGCCCAGGATCGCGCGGCCGGGCGCGACCTCGTCGAGGGTCTTGAAGGTGACCGCCATGAGCGCGGCGTTGCGGCTCTTGTTGTTGACGACGCCGGTGCCGATCTTCACGTTGCGGGTCCGGCTCGCGATGATCGCGGCCGGCACGATGCCGTCGCGGGCGAGGCGCCCCTCGGCGACCCAGACCGACTCGAAGCCGTTCTGGTCGGCGAACTCGGCCTGCCAGTAGGTCTGCTCGAGGCTGAGCCGCTCGCCGACGTGGATGCCAAGAGGGATTTTCATCGTGGTGAGGCTCCGTTCAGAAGAGGTTCGGCGCGCCGCGGTCGGCGAACTGGCCCCGGCCCGCACTGCCGGAGAACGAGCCCGACGCGTCGACGAGGTGGTCGCCGCGGGAGAGGACGTGGACCGGCTTGCCGGTCACCCGCATCCCGTCGTAGAGGTTGTAGTCGGTGCGCATGTGGGTGCCCTCGGTCGTGATGACGTGGTCGGCCTTCGGGTCCCACACGACCAGGTCGGCGTCGGCGCCGACGGCGACGATCCCCTTGCGGGGGAACAGGCCGAAGAGCTTGGCCGGCCGGGTCGAGACCAGGTCGACGAAGCGGCAGGCGTCGAAGCGGCCGCTCGCCACGCCGCCCTCCCAGAGCACCATGAGCCGGTCCTCGATGCCGGGCACCCCGTTGGGCACCTTCGGGAAGTACCCGGGGCTGCGCAGCTTCTGCGGGGGCAGGTCGTCGGGCTGGTGCAGGCAGAAGCCCGCGTGGTCGGTCGCGACCGTCGCCACCGCGCCGGTGACGAGCGCCTTCCACAGGCCTTCCTGGTTGCTGCGCTCGCGGATCGGCGGGGAGCACAGGTAGGCGGCGGCCTTCTCGCCCAGGCCCGCGTAGTCCTCGTAGGCGACCTGCAGGTACTGCGGGCAGGTCTCCGCCCACACCCGGCGGCCGTCGGCCCGGGCCCGGCTGATCTCGTCGGCCGCGGCGGCGCTGGAGACGTGCACGACGTACAGCGGCGCCCCGACGGACTCGGCGAGCACGATCGCGCGGTGCACGGCCTCGGCCTCGGAGTCGTGGCCGTGGGCGGTCGCGTGGAAGTGCTCGGCCGTGTCGCCGCGCTCGATGAGCAGCTGGGTCTCGCGGGCCACCATGTGCCCGTTCTCGGCGTGCACCATCGGCAGCACGCCGAGCTCGCGGGCGAGGTCGAAGCCCTCCAGCAGCTCGCCGTCGTCGACCATCTGGGTGCCCGGGTAGGCCATGAAGAACTTCCAGCTGGCCGCCCCCTCGCCGGCGAGCCGGCGCAGGTCGTCGAGCACGTCGGGCTGCTGGACGCGGGGCGGGACGATGGCGTGCAGGCCGAAGTCGACGACCGAGCGCTCCAGGGCCGCGTCGCGGCGGCGCAGGTACGTGTCGTAGAGCGACCGGTCCGGCTCCTTCTTGACGAAGTCCAGGATCGTCGTGGTGCCGCCGTGCGCGGCGGCGACGGTCCCGGTGTAGAAGTCGTCGGCCGTCCTGGTGGTGAACCCGTCGATCGGGTACTCCAGGTGCGTGTGCGCGTCGATCCCGCCCGGGATGACGAGCATGCCGGTCGCGTCGATCACCGTGTCGGCGGTCCAGTCCGAACCGATACCGAGCGCGACGATCCGGCCGTCGCGCACGAGCACGTCGGCGCGGATGGCCGCGTCGGCGTTGACGACCGTACCGCCGCGAATCAGTGTCGATCCCATGGCAATCTCTCCAGTCAGCCCTGGTAGTGCTCGTCGGCGAGGGCGAGGACCTCGTCGAGCACGCCGAGCGCCAGGTCGATCTCGGCGGCGTTGATGACCAGCGGCGGGGTGAGGCGCAGGACGTTGAAGTTGGCGGTGAGGTACACGCCCCGCTCCATCGCCGCCTTGAGCAGCCTGCCCACCGGGGCGGCCGCGGGTCCCTTGGCGTTGAACGGGACGAGCGGCTCCTTGGTCGCGCGGTTCTTCACCAGCTCGACGCCGTGGAAGAGGCCGCGGCCGCGGATGTCGCCGATGCTCGGGTGCCGCCCGGCCAGCTGGGCCAGGCCGGCGCCGAGGCGCTCGCCCATCGCCCGCGAGTTGTCGACGATGCCCTCGTCCTGCATGATCCGCAGCGAGGCCACGCCGGACGCGCACGCGAGGGGGTGACCGGCGTAGGTCATGCCGCCCCAGAACATGTTCGTCCGCAGCCACTCGGAGATCCGCTCGTTCACCGTCATCGCGCCGAGCGGGACGTAGCCCGAGTTCAGGCCCTTGGCGGTGATGAGGATGTCGGGCGTGACGTTCCAGTGGTTGCAGGCGAACCACTCGCCGGTGCGGCCGAAGCCGGCCATCACCTCGTCGAAGATCAGGATGATGCCGTACCGGTCGCAGACCTCGCGCAGCGAGCGCAGGTATCCGTCCGGCGGGTAGATCAGGCCGTTGGTCCCGGTGACCGGCTCGACGATGACGGCGGCGACGGTCTCGGGGTTCTCGTACTGCAGGATCTCCTCGAGGTGCGGCCCGCCCGAGCAGACCGGGCACGGGTCGGGGTGTCCGGCCGGGCAGCGGTACGTGTACGGGTCGAGCATCCGCACCACGCCGCTGATGCCCGGCTCCGCGGCCCACCGGCGCGGGTCACCGGTGAGCGACATCGCACCGGCGGTGGCGCCGTGGTACGAGCGGTACCGCGCGACGATCTTGTGCCGGCCGGTCACGTGGCGGGCGAGCCGCACCGCGTTCTCGTTGGCCGCCGCGCCGCCGGTGGTGAAGAAGCTCATCTTCAGGTCGCCGGGGGTCAGGTTCGCGATCATCTCGGCGAGCTCGGCCCGCGAGCGCTCCGCGAAGCCGGGGCCGATGTAGCACAGCTCCTCGGCCTGGGCGCGGATCGCCTCGACGAGGCGGGGGTGCTGGTGGCCCAGGTTCAGGTTGACCAGCTGCGACTGGAAGTCCAGGTACTTGCGGCCGTCGTAGTCCCAGAACCACGAGCCCGAGCCGCCGGCGACGGGGATCGGGTCGAGCGAGCCCTGCACCGACCAGGAGTGGATGACGTACTCCTTGTCGACCGCCTTCACCCGCTCGGCGGTCCAGGCGCCGGTGTCGATCTGATGCTCGGTGATGGTCATGCGCCGGCCTTGACCTCGGCGCCGAAGGTGGCGAGGCGGGCGAGCGGGCGGCCGGCGTTGGCCGCGGCGACGATCACGAAGATCTCGCGGGGCCGCGGGACGTCGGCGACCTGCAGCGTCACCGTCTGGTGGTGCGAGCGGGTCTTCGCGTCGAGCTTGTGCTTGAGCGGGATGTCGATCGGGCTGCCGGTGAGCCCGACCTTCTCGGCCGCCGGGAGCAGCTCGGTGCCGCCGGCCGCGTTGCGGAACATGTTGCCGAACCGCAGGTTGTGAATGAGCGCCGAGCCGTGCTCGAGCTCCCCGTCGATGCCGACGAGCGCCGCCTTGCCGAAGGCCTCGACCTCGTCGCCCAGCAGCTCGACGCAGGCCGGCCCGATGAGGCTGCCGATCTCCTCGCCCAGCTCGTCGGCGAGGGTCACCAGATCCTGTACGTACTCGCTGGGGTACGGGTTCTCGATGACGACCCCGACGAACGCGACGCGGTGGCGGGGCTGCACGTCCTGACCGTTCTCGAGCCAGGTCTCCTCGAGGTGGCGAACGATCTTCCGGACCCTGATCACGATCACTCCTCTGTGGTTCATTCAACGAACCGTCGGTTCAAATACTGTAGACACTGCGGGGGGCTGTCAAGAGTCGTGAGGACTCGAAGCTCAGCTCGAGTAGAGGTCGGTCCGCCGGTCGGCCAGGGGCTGGTTGAACGGGTTCTCCCGGCGCGCACGGCGGGTGCCGATGAGGTCGACCTCGGCCAGCACCAGCTCTTCGCGGTCGCGGCTCGCGGGCCCGGCCAGCGGCCAGCCGTCGGGGCCCACGAGCACGGAGCGCCCGACGAACTCCTGCCCGCGCTCGACGCCGATCCGGCTGACGCCGGCGACGAAGAACTGGTTGCTGTGCGCGCCCGTCATGCACATCAGGTGCGCCATCGCCGGCCCGGTGTCGGGCTGGCCGGGCACGGGCACCCAGTTCGACGGCAGCACGAGCAGATCCGCGCCCTGGACGGCCACGCTGCGGAACGTCTCGGGGAACCAGGCGTCGTAACAGATGCCGACGCCGATGCGCCCCAGCGGGGTGTCGAACACCGGGAAGCCGGCCGTGTTCGGGTCGTAGATGCGTTGCTCGGCGTTCCACAGGTGGGCCTTGCGGTACGTGCCCAGGTGGCCGTCCGGCCCGAGCACCACCGCCGAGTTGTAGACCCGGTCCCCGTCGAGCTCGGTCAGGCCGCCGACGATCCAGATCCCCAGCTGCGCCGCGAGCGCGGCCCAGCCGGTGCTCGTCGGGCCGCCGGGTATCGGCTCCGCGTACTGCGCCGCCTCCGCCCGGTCCGCGAACACGTAGCCGGCCGAGGACGCCTCGGGCAGCACGACGAGCCGGGCCCCCTCGGCCGCGGCCCGCCGGATCCAGGCCGACGAGGCCGCGAGGTTGCCCTCGACGTCACCGAGCACGGGTTCCCACTGGACGCCGGCCAGGACGAAGCCGGTCACCAGTTCGCCCGGACGGCCGTGTACTTGATGTTCAGGTACTCGTCGATGCCGACCCGGCCACCCTCGCGGCCGAGGCCGGACTGTTTCACCCCGCCGAACGGGGCCGCCGGGTTGGAGATGACGCCCTGGTTGAGCCCGACCATGCCGCTCTCGAGGCGTTCGCTGACGCGAAGGCCGCGGGCCAGGTTCTCGGTGAAGACGTAGGAGGCGAGGCCGTACTCCGAGGCGTTGGCCAGGCCGACCGCCTCGTCCTCGGCGTCGAAGAGCACGATCGGGGCCACCGGGCCGAAGATCTCCTCGCGGACCGTCCGGGCGTCGCCGGGCACGTCGGCCAGGACCGTCGGGGCGAAGAAGTAGCCGTCGCCGTCGACGGCGGCTCCCCCGGTCACGACCCGGGCGCCGGCCGCGGTCGCGTCGGCGACCAGCTCGCCGACCGACTGCACGGCGTTGCCGTCGATGAGCGGGCCCACCTCGGTCGCGGGGTCGAGCCCGTGGCCGACGCGCAGGCGGCCCAGGCGCTCGGCCAGGCCGCTGACGAACCGCTCCGCGACGCGGCGCTGGACGTAGAAGCGGTTGGCGGCGGTACAGGCCTCGCCGACGTTGCGCATCTTGGCCTGGACGGCCCCCTCGATGGCGAGATCGAGATCGGCGTCGTCGAAGACCAGGAACGGCGCGTTGCCACCGAGCTCCATGGACGTGCGCAGCACCCGCTGGGCGGCCTGGCCCAGCAGGGTCCGGCCCACCTCGGTCGAGCCGGTGAACGACACCTTGCGCAGCCGCGGGTCGTCCAGCAGCGCCGAGCTGGCCTCGCCCGAGCGGGCCGTGGTGAACACGTTGACCACGCCCCGGGGGACGCCGGCCTCCTCGAGGATCGCCACCAGGGCCAGCATCGACAGCGGGGTCTGCTTGGCCGGCTTCACCACGACCGTGCAGCCGGCCGCGAGCGCGGGGCCGATCTTGCGGGTGCCCATCGCCATCGGGAAGTTCCACGGGGTGATGAGCAGGCACGGGCCGACCGGCTGGCGCATGAGCAGCACCCGGGAGCCGCCGGCCGGGGCCGGCAAATAGCCGCCGTCGATGCGGACGGCCTCCTCGGCGAACCAGCGGAAGAACTCCGCCGCGTAGCTGACCTCGGCCTGCGACTCGGCGAAGGCCTTGCCCATCTCCAGGGTCATCAGCCCGGCCAGGTCGTCGCGGCGGGCGACCATCAGCTCGAACGCCCGGCGCAGCACCTCGCCGCGCTCGCGCGGTGCCGTGGCCGCCCAGGCGTGCTGGGCCCGGTCGGCGGCGGCCAGGGCGTCGAGCGCGTCGGCGACGGATGCGTCGGCGACCTCCGCGATCGTCGAGCCGGTCGCCGGGTCCTCGACCGCCAGAGCCTTGCCGCCCTGGGCCGCCCGCCACTCGCCGTCGATGTAGAGGCCCTTCGGCACCCGGTCGGCCACCGCCGTCGCCGCGGCCAGCGCCTCGTCAAATGCGGCCATTGCTTCCTCCTCCACCGGCCGGTCGTCGCCGGTCCGGTCCGTCGCCGGCGCTACAGCCGGCCTAGCCCACTGGGCAGCTCGATGTCGGTATTGCTGAGCAGCTCGCTGAGTTGCCGGGCGGCCTTCATGACCGACTCCGCCACCTCGTCGATGCGGTCGCGGGTGAGCCGGTAGGTGGGGCCGCCGATCCAGACCGCGTACGGCGTGGTGCCCCGGATCTGCACCGGCGCGGCCACGGAGGCCGCGCCGACCTCGAGCTCGTCGTAGGCGAACGCGAACCCGCGGGCGCGGACCGCGGCCAGCGAGCCCATGAACGTGTCCAGGTCGCCGACCTCCGGCGGGGCATGGCTGGCGAACTCCTCGGCGAAGTCGGCGCGGACCTCGGCCGGGTCGAGCGCGGCCAGCAGCACCTTGCCGGTGGACGTGGCCCACACGGGCTGGGTCCGCGGCACGGGCTTGAGGGTCTGGCCGATGAGCGAGGGCCCCGGCACCTGGGCCACGACCATCACCTTGGGGGCGAGCAGGACGTCGAAGCCCGCCGTCTCCCGGGTCTCCCCCGCCAGGCCGCGCAGGACGTCGCGCATGTGGCCGTAGGCGCCGCCGCCGTCGAGCAGGCCGCCCACGATGGACAGCAGGCCGAGGGACACGCGGTACCGCCGCGTCACCGGGTCGAGGGTCAGCCAGCTCTCCCGCTCGAGCACGGTCAGCACCCGGTAGCAGGTCGCCTTCGGAATGCCCGCCTCCCGCGCGACCTCGCTGAGGCCGACGCCCTCGGGGTGGGCGGCCACCGCGCGCAGCAGCCAGATGGTGCGCCGGACCAGCCCGGCTTCACCAGATGCCATCGAGTTCCTCCCGTTATCCGCTTGCCATCGTCAGCGGCAATGCTTTCGATGCCATCCTGGCAGGCGCGGCGGGCCACCGGGGTGCCGGACGAGGTCGTGCCCCGCCGGCACCCCGGGCGGCTACTTGCCGCCTTCCGTGATCGTCGGCGTCTCGGGCTTGTAGGAGCTGCCCACGACGTCCACGCCCGCCGCCTTGAGCTCCTCGCGGGCCTTGTCGGACAGGTCGGTGCGGAACGCGCTGCCGTCCGGCTTGCTCTTGAGCACGCCACCCTTGAGCGCGATGTCGATGGTGGAGTCCCACGCCTTCTGGTCCATCGCCCCGATGCCGTTCGGCGACGGCCAGATCAGCTTGTTGACCTCGGTGAGCATCCAGGTCTGGTGACCGGTGCCCAGCGCGCTGCCGTGGTTGAGCACGATGTCGACGCAGCCCTTGAGGTCGTCGCGGCAGGCGGCCCAGCCCTGGTACGAGGCCTTGAGGAACTTTACCGCGGTGTCCTGGTTGGCCTGGTCCTTGAGCCAGTCCCCGCGGGCGTAGATGCCGTCCTCGAGGCTGGTGTAGCCGGCGTCCTGCAGGCTGATCGCGGTGAAGTCCGACGGCTGGTACAGCTTGCCGGTCTTCGGGTTCTTGGTCTCCAGCAGCTGGGCGTACTCGTTGTACGTCTTCGCCTGCGCGCTGTCGACCTCGCGCTTGAGCAGCAGCGACATGTCGAACGGCTGCTGGATGATCTGGGTGTCCTTGGTCGGCTCGACGCCCGCGCCGCGCATCGCCGCGTACTGCACCAGCTCGTTGCCGTAGCCCCAGCTGCCGGTCTTCTTGCCCTTGAGGTCGGCGAGGGTCTTGATGCCCGAGTCGGCCCAGGCGACCTGCAGGTACGCGCCGCGCTGGAAGACCTGGCCGATGTTGACCAGGTCGGCGCCCTGCTCACGGGTCGCCATCGTCTTGGTGACGTGGCTGACCGCGAACTCGGCGTTGCCGGACGAGAGGACCTGCTGGGGGACGATGTTGACGCCGCCCTCCTGGATGGTCACGTCCAGGCACGCCGCGTCGTAGAAGCCCCTGTCCTTCGCCGCGTAGTAGCCGGCGAACTGGGCCTGGGCGACCCATTGGAGCACGACGCGGACCTTGGTCTTCGACTTGCAGTCCTTGCCGGCGTCGGACGCGGCCTGCGTGCCGCTGTCGGACATGCCGCCGCAGCCGGTCGCGAGCAGCGCGGTGGCGGTGAGGGCGCTCAGACCGGCGGCTAACCGGCCCGGCCGTCTACGAAGGAACATGGTGACTCCAAAGCAGAGAAGAGGTCGGGGGCTTTGATGGGGGGTGCGACGCCTACGGGTTCTCGTCGTGCAGCGAGGAGTGCCAGGGCATGAGCAGGCGCTCCAGCAGCGACACGACGCCGAACATGGCCAGGCCGAGCACGCTCGCCACGAGGATTCCGGCCCAGGCGTAGTCGAACCGGGGCAGCGACGCCTGCGAGGCGATGTAGACGCCGAGTGCGTTGCTCGGGCCGCCGAAGTACTCGGTCACGATCACGCCGATGACGGCGAGGGTGGAGCCGAGCTTCAGCGCGTTGAACAGGAAGGGCAGCGCGTTGGGCAGCCGCAGCATCAGCGCCACGTGTCGGGGCTTGGCCGCCAGCGACTGCATGAGCTCCAGGTGCAAGGGTGAGACCTGCAGCAGACCCCGGGTCGTGTTGACCAGAACGGGGAAGAACACCATCACGGCGGCGACGCCGGCCTTGGAGACCAGGCTGGTGACGCCGAACCAGTTGTTGAAGATCGGGGCCAGGGCCACGATCGGGGCGCAGTTGATGATGACGGCGACCGTGAGCACGGGGCCGGACATGCTCGGGAACCGGCTCAGCACCAGCGCCACCACGACGCCCCAGACCACGCCCATGAGCAGGCCGAGCAGGACCGCCTCGACGGTGATCCGGGAGGCCGACATGATCGTGGGGAACTGGCCGGCGAACGCGGACAGGATCGCGGTCGGCGTCGGGAGGATGAACGACGGGACGTCGAACACGATGACGGCGAGCTGCCACACGCCGAGGATCACCACGGCGGTGACGACGACCGGCAGGACGCGGCCGAGCTGGGCCCGCACCCGGGACGGCGGCACGGCCTGGGTGACGGCCATCAGGCGGCCTGCTCGGCGAGCTCGCTGTGCAGGGCCGTGCGGGCCTCGGTCACCTTGGCGAAGAACGCTTCGGTGGTACGGGTGGCCGAGGTCCTCGGGTACGGCAGGTCCACGTCGATGCTCGCGGCGATCCGGCCCGGGCGCGCCGACATGACGACGATCCGCGAGGACAGGAAGACCGCCTCGGAGATGCTGTGCGTGACGAACACGACCGTGGTGCGGGTGTCGGCCCAGATCCGCAGCAGCTCGCCCTGCAGCCGCTCGCGGTTCATCTCGTCCAGCGCGCCGAGCGGCTCGTCCATGAACAGGATCGCCGGGTCGGCGGAGAGCGCGCGGGCGATCGCCACCCGCTGCTGCATGCCGCCGGAGAGCTGCCACGGGAAGTGCTTGGCGAACTCGGAGAGCCGCACGAGCTCCAGCATCTCCTGCGCCTTCGCCCGGCGGGCCTGCTTGTCGGCCCCGGCGACCTGCAGCGGCAGCTCCACGTTGCGCTGGACGCTGCGCCAGTCGAACAGGCCGGCCTGCTGGAAGACCATGCCGTAGTCGCGGTCGGTCCGGGCGGCGCGGGGCGTCTTGCCGTTGAGCGTCACGGTGCCGCTGGTCGGCTCGGTGAGGTCGGCCAGCACGCGCAGCAGGGTGCTCTTGCCGCAGCCGCTCGGGCCGAGCAGCGACACGAACTCGCCGCGCTCGATCGTCAGGTCGATGTTCTGCAGCGCGGTCACCGAGCGCTTGCCGCCACTGTTGAACTCTTTGTTGACTCCGCGGACGGAGATGATGGCGGGCTCAGTCATCAGCTGCTCCAGGCACATGTCGAAGGTTCGGTGCGGTCTTGCCACCGCGGACGCCGGGATTCCTGGCGGGAGCGACGGTCCGCCGCTGACGCGGTCCGAGCCATACGTTGTTGGCTCTTCTTGAACGGCTCACGCATGGCGGTGCCGGAGCGCGAATCGCTCGATCAGGCCCAGCAGCTGCACGAAGACGATGCCGGCGACCGCGGAGACGAGGACGGCCGCGTAGAGCTTCTCCGGGCCGTTGGAGTAGTAGTAGGCGAAGGTGAGGATCGACCGGCCGATGCCGCGACCCGTGCCGGCCGACAGCTCGCCGACGATCGCGCCCACGACGCTCGCCGTCGCGGCCAGCCGGAGCCCGGCGAACACGAACGGCAGCGAGGCCGGGACGCGCAGCCACCACAGCACCTGGCGGCGCTTGGCGCCGACGCTGTGCATGAGCTCCAGGTGCACCTTCTGCGGCGACTTCAGGCCGCGCAGCGTGTTGATGGTGACCGGGAAGAACGCCAGGTAGGCGGCGATGCCGGTCACGGCGATCCAGGGCGGGGCGCCGGCCTTGCCGCCCCAGATCACGATCATCGGGGCGATCGCCACCAGCGGCACCGTCTGCGACGCCACCAGCCACGGCATCAGGCCCTTGCTGATCGGGACCACGTTGAGGAACACGATCGCGAGCAGCAGGCCGAGCACGGAGCCGGCGACGAGGCCGTAGAGGGCCTCGCGCAGCGTCACCGTGGTCTCGCCGATCAGGTACGCGCCCAGGGACGTCGAGTCGCCGCGCCGGGCCGGCTCGATCAGCGAGTGCAGGATCGTCGAGAGGTGCGGCATCGACAGGTCGTCGGTGGCCACCGGGAAGCCGATCGTAGTTCCGGGGACGACGTCGCCGGCCGCCTGGCCCAGCGCCTTGTACCCCTCCCAGAGCCCGGCGAGCAGCGCGACGACGCCGATCGAGCCGACGGTGTTGATGACGTGTTTCCTCACGTCAGGTCCGCGAAGGGACCGGCCCTGCGCCAGCTGCTGCCGCCCGCGCTGGGCGCGCCCCGTCTCGGCCGACGTCGGCGGCGGAACGATCTTTGTCGCGGTCATGTGCAGGCACTCTCCGAAACCTCTCGGGAGCCGTCGTCCGGCGATAGTGTTTCACTCAGTGAACCGTTGGATCGGATCACTCAGTGAACTGGTGGTTCACGATAGAGCCGTGGCTGAGGGCACGTCAATGCATCCGGCAACGCGGATCTCACGCGTTCCGGCCGACCCTCGCACCGCAGGTGACCTGCGAGTTTCCACTTGTTGCGGTCGTGTTTCGCGTCGGCCGTTCGGCTGGGGCGGGGATCGGCCGACGGGGCGCTGTTCTTCCCGCCGGGGTGCCTGTGGGCCGCTGAGACCGGTCTCCAGCCTTTCGACTCGTGGACGGCGCACCCCGATCCGCGGGGGGCACCGGTCCGGGCCGACGTCGCGCACGTGCCGGAGGACGCCGCCGACGAGCTGCGGGCCGTCGTCGAGTCGACCGGACCCGACGGCCCGGACGACGGCTACCCTGGCCCCGGCCCGCGCCTGGCGGCGTCACTGAACCTCCTGCACGCCTTCCCGGTGCCCTCAGCCCTGGCGGCGGCGCACGACGGCCGGCGCTCTGGAGTCCCTGCCGGCACTGCGCGACCTGGACATCACCCTGGCCCGCCTCGACGACCCGGCCGTCCTGCCCCGCCTGGAGGCCCGCGGCGTGACGATCCGCCATCCCGGACGCCGTTGACCACAGGCCCGCGACGGTCCGGCGTACTGCGCGAGTGCCGCGACTGATCCGCTCAGGCGGGTCGGTCGTCTCGGTAGAGCTGCGCGCGGACAGTTCGACCGCCCCAGCGGGTTGCCGTGAGTCGTGTCTCACTCAGCGCGTTCCAGCACGCGGCGCACCGGAACCTCTCCACCGCGGCGGTGTGGCATTCCGAGCCACACGAACGCATCCGAATACGCGCGCATCCCGGCGCTAGACTGACATCTGGCACCGGATGAGGGCAGGCGGCCATGGACTACGGCGAGAAGCTCTTCTGGCTCTCGGTCCTGATCCAGCGCAAGTATGCGCAGATCTGCGCCGAGCTCGACCTGACCCCCATGCAGGCCACGCTGCTGTGCGCGATCAAGGACGAGCCACGGCGGATGACGTACCTCGCCGCCGCGCTCGGCATGACCAAGAACGCGCTGAGCCAGCTCGTGGACCGCACCGAGCGGCGCGCCCTGGTCAGCCGGGTGAGCTCCGAACAGGACCGTCGGGTCATCATGCTCGTCGTCACACCCGCGGGGAAGGTGCTCGCCGAGGCGGTGTACGCCGAGACCGTCAAGCGCCTGCCCGAGATCGCGGACAGCCTCAGCGCTGACGACCAGCGCGCCCTCGAACACGTGGCTACTGCCATCGTTGACGCGTCCGGCGTCCAGGCGCCCACCTCGTCCTGACCTGAAGGCAGCGGTGCAGGAGATCGAGCCGACCGTCTGGGACCTGCCCGAATGGAGACGGTGCTGGTGCTCCGCAACTACCTCGGCTTCACTGACAGCACGCCCGAGCCGTCCCGGTCAGGCGAACCTCTCCAGTTCCCAGACCACCGAGCCGTTGCAGCGGCGGTGCGGCGGGAAGCGTTCGCCCTTGGTCAGGGGGATCTCCATGCCCGCCGGGGTAGGTTCGCACGTCTTGTCGGAAGACTCCACGAAACGGTAGACGCCCGATGCCGGGGCCTCCTGGCCGGTGTGGAACCTGTCGCCGATGTCCGTCACCGCGTCCTCCTTCCGGTCGGCACCTCCACGCGGCATCGCTGCCCGGCGAGGCTGGCAGCAAACCTCTGCGGAAGGTCAGCCGGCCCAGGGCGACGAACTCGTACGTCCCGGTCACGAACCGCCCCCGAACAGCGGCAGCGCCGATCGCAGGCTCAGCGTCATGTCCAGCCGCCTCGCGTCAGTCGCTGATCGTCTTGTGCGCCCACGCACTCACGCGTGGGCAAGCTCCACATAGGAGCGTGGCAGTTCGGAGACCAGGTCGCGGAACTCCTTCTCGGTGACGGCATCGTGGATCGTCGCGAGGACCGCACCGGCGTAATCGCGGGCCTCCTCGACGCTCACCCCGGCCCGGTCGGCGACCAGGGTCAGGAACTCGTCGAGCTCCATCTTCCGGGCCCGGCCGGCCGAGCGCTCCTTGCCCCGCTCCAGCGCGGGCCGCAGGTCGTGCGGGAGTTCCTTGATGAGATCGTCGACCTCACCGCCGGCGATGCGCTCGGCCAGCGTCTCCAGCACGGCCTCGCTGATGCTCAGCGCCCGCTGCTCGTCCAGGCCGGTCCGGTCGGCGACCCGCCCGACGAACTCCCGCAGCTGGTTCGCCGGGCGGCGGGCCTTCTCGGTCAGCGGGCGGAAGTCCTTGGACAGCTCGCTGAGCACGGCCTTGAGGTCCTCCGGCTCCAGCGCACGGCTCAGCGCCAGAAAGACCGCCTTGGCGTACCGCTCGGCGGTGGCCACGTCCGACCCGGCGCGCTCGGCGACCCGGCGCAGGAACTCATCGGCGTCGAAGGGCTGATGGGGCTGCGGGCGCAGGTCCTGGGCCAACTCGTCGGGCAGGTGCGCCCGGAGGCGCTGGATCACGCCCGCCATCAGGCGCTCGGACAGCGTCACGAATACCGCCCGGACGGCGTCGCGCGCCGCTGCGCTGTCGGGCAGCTCCGCCTCCCGCCGAACTATCGCGAGGAATCGGTCAGCATCCATGGCCCCTCGTTTCGGACTCGTTCGGTGTCAGGCACGCGTACCCGCACAGCGGCGTCCGTACCCGCATCCGTTCGGACCACCCTGACCTCATCCCCGCCGCGCGCTTCGCGCCCTGCCAGGGGCCGGATCCGTGGGTACCGTGGGACGCGTGACGAATGCCGCGCCGGTCATCATCGGGTTCGACGGTTCGTCTGCCGCCGAGCGGGCCTTGCGGGACTCCGCGGCGCTGGTCGGGCCCCGGCGCGCCCTCGTCGTCACGGTGTGGGAGGCGGGCCGCGCCTTCGAGACGGCGACCCTGCCGATCGCCGCGCTGGAGATGCCGCCGGCCATGCTGGACATCCGCAGCGCGACCGAGGCCGAGCTCGAGCAGTACGAGGCGGCGAGGCGGGCCGCCCAAAGGGGTGCGCTCATCGCCCGGGAGGCCGGCTACAGCGACGCCGAGGGCCTCGCCGTGGCCGACGACCTGACCGTCGCCGACACCCTGATCCGGCTCGCGCGGGAGCGGCACGCCCTGGGCATCGTGGTCGGCACGCACGGCCATCGCAGCATCAGCGAACTGCTGCTCGGCAGCACTTCCAGCAGCCTGGTGCACAAGGCCGACTGCCCGGTGGTCGTGGTCCGCGCCCGCGACGACCATTGAACCTCGTGCCGAGGGACCGTTCATGAGGCTAGCGTTTGGTGTCGGTCATGCCACAATCCCCCACCCATCAGCCGAACTTTGTCCATTGCCCTTCGGAGACCACCTCGACTGAGCCGTCGACGACCTTGATGGCGGTCTGTTCGTCGATGGCGTAGGCCGGGATGCCGATGTCGGCGGCCCATCGCTGGGCGTCAGCCATGGTGTTCGTCGGGAAGAGGTTCAGGTGCGGGAAGATCGAGAAGTCCACGACGCCCAGGGTGCGGTCGTCCGGCGCGGACGGCCACTCGACGAAGGAGTCCCCGATCCGGGGCGTCATCACCATGCTTCCGGCGCTTACTCCCACCCAGACCTTGTCGGGCAGCGAAGGCAGCAGATCGGCCAGCCCGGACTCGCGCATCCAGTGGCAAAGGTATGTCGCGTCACCTCCGTCGACGAGGAGCACGTCGGCCGTGCGGACCCAGGGAACCCATCGCTGCGCGCCGATGGTGGGCAGTGCGGTGAGCTCGAGGACACCGACCGACGCCCAGCCCAGGCCGGACATGTACCGCCGGTCAGGCTTGGGCTGGGCGGCGACGAAGTCCCGTACCGACGTCGGACCGCACATCGGGTGACCCCACTGTGCTGTCGGGACGCAGAGGGCGTGACACTCGTCGACCGGCTTGCCGAGCAGTTGCACGAGCGCCGAGTGGATGCTCGGGTTCGTGATGCCGCCGGACGTGAGCAAGAGCTTCACGATGCCTCCGAATTCACGCGCGAAGGAGAATGTTCCTGATGACAAAGGCCGCGCCGGCACTCAGGTAGCGGGGCGGCTTCCCTCCATCCGCGGTCAGGATCGCCGCTGCCGGAGCCGGTTCATGGCGCTTCGGTGTTTGGTTCGGGTTGAGCTGGCCGGTACAGGGTGAGCAGGACACCGTAGCGGTGCGCGTCGGGCCCGGCGTCGGTCAACTCCGTAGAGAGTCGGGTGAGTTCGTCGGTCAGGTGGGTGACCTGCTCGGCGGTCAACCGGATGTTACGCAGCAGCAGAAACGGCTCAGGCGCCGCACCGGCCAGTTCGTCGGCGACTGCCCGCACGAGCAGTGGCGTACAGGCCGCGGCCTGCTCGCCGCCAAGCTCGTAGCGGCGCACGGTGCGCTGGTAGTACTGCTCGGTGCCGCCCCGGACGGTCCGGGTGGCGACCACCCGCACCATGCCGGCCTTCCGCAGCACCTTCACGTGATGAGCGATGTTGCCCTTCTGGCTGCCGGTGGCCGTCGCGAGCTGACTGATGGTCGCCGGGTGGACCAGCGCGAACAGCAGCCGCTGGCGCAGCGGATGGGCCATCGCCTTGAACTGCTCGGGCGTGGCGACCCGCATGACCTCGTCGGGCGGCGGAGCGTCGGGTACGGACACCCGCCAAGCGTCAACAGCTCTTGACGCTTTGTCAATCCGCTGCTCTACTGGCCGCCATGGACGACGCCACCGCACGCTCGATCGTCACGCACGTCGGGCGGCTGGTCGCCGAGCACTACGTCTTCGCCGAGGTCGGCAGCGACCTGGCCCGGCTGTTGCACCAGCGGACCACCGACGGCCGCTACGACCGCGCCGGCGACGCTGCCGCGCTGGCCGCACTCGTCACCGAGGACCTCCAGTCAGCCAACGGGGACAAGCACCTGCGGTTGCTGCACAGCGCCGACGATGTTCCGGCCGACACCGACGAGGCGCAGCTGGCCCGGCTCACCCGCGACGCGAGCGCCGACGGGTCCGGCATCGCCCAGCTCGAACGCTTGCCCGGCAACGTCGCGCTGCTGTGCCTACGGCCGATCCTCTACCCGCCGCAGATCGCCGGCGAGGCGATGGTCGACGCCCTACGCCTCGTCGCCGACGCGGACGCGCTCATCATCGACCTACGAGAATGCCGAGGTGGTGCGCCGGACATGGTGATGCTGGTGTGCACGTACCTGCTGGGCAATGAGCCGCTCCACGTGGAGGACTTCGTCTCCCGCGAAGGCCACCTCCGTCAGTACTGGACCCTCCCGTATGTGCCCGGTCCACGGTTCGGACCGGACAAGCCGCTGTACGTGCTGACCGGCCCGGCTACGTTCTCCGGCGGCGAATCCCTCAGTTATGCGCTGCAACAGACGGGGCGGGCCACGATCGTCGGCGAGCGTACCGGTGGCGGCGCTCACCCCCGCGAAGGCTTCCGTGTCCACCCGCACCTGGAAGCCTCCATCCCGGTCGCCCGCGGCATCAGCCATCTCTCCGGCGACAACTGGGAAGGCACCGGCGTGCGTCCGGACGTCCCGGCACCGGCAGCCGACAGCCGCGACGTCGCGCTCCACCTGGCGTTGTCCGGCCGGCCACGGGCGGACCACAACACCTTCGACCTGAACGAGTAGCGCAGCGTCATCCGGGGATCCTGTCGGGGGGCACGGTGCGGTCAGGCGAAGGCGAGGTAGCGCAGCCACAGGTACAGCGCCGAGATCGCGACGGTGACCCCGGCGGCGACGAGACCGTACTTCGTGAACTGCCAGAAGCTGATCCGCTGCCCGGCCCGTTCGGCGAGGCCCAGGATGACCACGTTGGCCGACGCGCCCACGGCGGTCGCGTTGCCGCCGAGGTCGGCGCCGAGCGCGAGGGCCCACCACAGCACGTGCGGCCCGCCGGTGCTGCCCTCGGCGTGGGCGAGGTCGGCGACGATCGGGCTCATCGTGGCCACGTAGGGGATGTTGTCCACGATCGCCGACAGGACCGCCGACCCGCCCAGCAGGCCCATCGCCGCCAGGTGCGGGTCGCCCGCGACCGCGTCGGCGATCGTGCGGGACAGGGCACCGACGGCGCCGGTGTGCACGAGCGCGCCGACCATCACGAACAGCCCGGCGAAGAAGGCGAGGGTCGGCCACTCCACGTCGGCGACGACCTCGGCGGCGTCGAGCCGGGACACGGCGAGCAGCACGAGGCCGCCGGCGATCGCCACCACGGACGGCTCGAGGTGGACCACCGAGTGCAGGGCGAACGCGGCGGTCACGAGCGCGAGGACGGCGAGGCTGACGACGAGCAGCCGCGGGTCGCGGATCGCGTCGCGTTCGCGCAGCTGCACCACGGCGGCGGCGCGCTGCGGATCGGTACGGAACGCGGAGCGGAACATGACCCGGCACAGCAGCACGAACACGACGACGAGCACGGCGATGAGCGGGGCCAGGTGGTTGATGAAGTCGTTGTAGGACAAGCCGGCGCGGCTGGCGATGATGATGTTGGGCGGATCGCCGACGAGGGTGGCGGTGCCGCCGATGTTGCTGGCCATGGCCTCGGCGATCAGGTACGGGGCGACGGGCACGGCGAGGCGCTGGCAGACGAGGAACGTCACCGGGGCGATGAGCAGCACGGTGGTGACGTTGTCGAGCATCGCCGACGCGACCGCGGTCACCACGACGAGGATGACCATCACCGGGAACGGCCGCCCGCGCGCGCGTTTGGCCGCCCAGATGGCCAGGTACTCGAACGCGCCGGTCCGTTTGAGCACGGCGACGATGAGCATCATGCCCAGCAGCAGGAACACGACGTTCCAGTCGATCCCGGCATCGGCCGAGAAGAACGCGTGCTCGGCGTCGGTGGCGCCGATGAGCAGCATGAGGACCGCGCCGCCGAGCGCGGCGGTCACCCGGTGCACCCACTCGGCGGCGATGAGCACGTAGGCGGCCGCGAAGATCGCGACGGCGAGCCAGGCGGTGATGCTCACTCGGCGAGCATCCGGTCGAGCAGCGCGTCGAGCGTGATCGCGCCGAGCAGGTGCCGCTGCTTGTCCACCACCGCGACGAGCGGGGTGCGGGTGCGGGCCATCACGGCCGCGATCTCCAGCACCGTGGCGTCCGGCGCGACGACGGCCAGCTCGCGCTTGTCGGGCGGCAGGGCCTGGGCGACGGTACGCTCGCCGAGCTCGCGCAGCAGCAGGTCCGCGGCCGGCTCGTCGACGACCCGGGCCAGGGCCGGATCGTCCTGGCAGTACTGCGGGATCGCCATGCGCAGCACCTGCGTGCCGGCCAGGATCGTGAAGGGGTAGCCGTGCTCGTCGAGCACGATCAGCCCGGGCAGGTTTTGCCCGGCCAGCAACCGGGCCGCCTCCAGGGCCGGGGTGCCCAGCCGGACGACCGGGAACTCCGCCGCGAGCTCGCGCGCCTTCATGATGTGGGGTCCTTCCGGTCGGCACGGTGAACACACTCGCCGACCAGACTTCCCGGCACCCCGCGACGACCTTACCCGATCATGCGCGGCGGCGCTGCGTTCGCGGCCGTGCGCCCGGTTGATCCGGCCGCGGGACCAGTCCCCGCCGGCGGCGAGGAGCGCGTCGGGGCCGGTCGCGAGCAGCTCACGCAGGCCGGCGGTGAGCGGGTCCGGTCGCCCTGCGGCCTACCCGAACACGGCGACCCGCTTCTGCACGATGCCGCCGATGGTCGTGAACTCGCCGCCCGCGGTGACCGTGCCGGTGACCGGGCTCGCGGCCAGGCTGCGCACCCCGACGATGCCGTTGGCCTGCGGCGCCCAGCTCGTGAGCTGGCCGGAGGAGCTGATCGCGGCGAGCTTGACCCGCTTCACCGAGCGGTCGCTGCACACGCCGTGCGCCTGGTTGCGCGTGGTCGTGCAGGCCGAGTCGAAGTGCCCGCCGACGTACGTGATCCCGTCGAGGACCGCGACCGCCTGCGCGTCGCCGTCGAAGACCCGCTGCCAGCGCTGGGCACCGGCGAGCGTGTACCCCGCGGCGCGGCCGCCCTGCCCGCCCATCGCGACCGCGACCAGGGCTGTGGAGCCGGCCTCGGTACCGTCGCTGGCGGCGACGGCGAGCACGATCGCCGGAGGGTTGGGGCGGAACCCGCGGTCGAGCTTCCCGGTGGCCGGATCGAGCGCGGCCAGGCGCAGCGCGGACTGCCCGTTGACGCGGTGGAAGCCGCCGCCGGCGTACACCCGGCCGCTCGTGACGGCGAGCCCGGTGACGGCCTCGTCGCTGCCCGCGGCCCACCCGGCGTCGAGGGCGCCGTCGGCGAGCGTGAACGCCGCGAGGTTCGCGTGCTTGACCCCGTCGACGGTGGAGAAGCTGCCGGCGACGTACAGCCTGTCGTGCCCGGAGGCGAGCGTCGCCACCTGCCCGGCGACGCGGTGCTGGAACGCGGTGACCGTGCCGCTGTCGGCGTCGAGCCCGGCGAGCCGGGAGCGGGCCGCGCCGCCGACGGTGCCGAACTCCCCCGCCACGTAGACGGTGGCGCCGGCCACGGCGATCGCCCGCACGGTGTTGTCGGCGGCCGGCGCCCAGTCGAGCAGCGCCCCGGTGCGGGCGTCGAACGCGGCCAGGCGCTGGCGGGGCACGCGGTGGCCGCCGACGACCGCGGCGGTGAAGGCGCCGCCGACGTACACGGTCGCGCCGCGGTAGGCGACGGCGTAGACGGGCCCGTCGAACGAGGGCGCCGGGAGCGCCGTGCCGGAGACCATCGCCGC
This sequence comes from Dactylosporangium sp. CA-139114, assembly GCF_050955725.1. NCBI lineage: Bacteria > Bacillati > Actinomycetota > Actinomycetes > Micromonosporales > Micromonosporaceae > Dactylosporangium > Dactylosporangium sp. CA-139114. The sequence goes on along the minus strand of NZ_CP192080.1, from coordinate 4,699,308 downwards.
GGCGGCGGGGACCGCGCACAACACCGCGAGCACCCCGGCGAGGATCGACACGCGCCGCCACCGCAAAGCCGCGTTCCGGGCTAATCGGACGAAAGTCATGCGGGCGACCATAGCGGCCGCGCCTCAAGCGGGCACCGAACAATCCATCGATCGATGCCGTAACTGCTCAACCCTGACCGATCGACCGATCCCGCACGCGTGGCACCACCGGCGCCCCCGCAACGCCCGCCCCGGCCCTGTCGTTACCGCGGTCAGCCCGGCCGATGACGCGCAGCGCCTGCGTGGCGGCGAGCCGTACGTAGTCGTCCGGATCCTCGGCGGCCCGGCTGCGCAGCAGCGCGGCGGTGGCCGGCTCGTCGGACCAGTTGTCGGCGAGGGCTCGCACGGCCGCCTCCCGGACCTCCTCGTCAGGGTCGGTGACGGCCCTGTCCTGGACGAGGGGCAGCGTGCCGGGGTCGTCCCGCCACCATCCGGCCAGGACGCGCAGCGCCGTCTCCCGGACATCGGCGTCGGCGTCGGCGACTACCCGGTCGCGGATCAGCGGCAGGGTCTGCGGGTCTGCGCGCCAGTGGGTGGCGAGGGCACGGACGGCCGCCTCGCGGACCTCCGGGTCCGTATCGGTGGCCCACCGGTGCACCAGCGGCCGGACAGCCGGATCGTCCCGCCAGGTGCCGGCGACGATCGTCACCATTGCGGCCCGCACATCCTCGTCCGGATCGTGATCGATCAGCCGAAGCAGCCAGGGCAGCGTCTCAGGATGGCCGGGCCAGCCGCGCGCGACGACCTCCACGAGCCGGAGCCGGAGGTCTTCGTCGGGGTCGGTGACGGCCCGCTCCATCAGCAACGACCGCGTGCCGGCATGGTGCGGCCAGTGCGTGGCCAGACCGAGCAGGGCGGTCCCGCGGACGTCCTCGTCAGGATCGGCGACGGCGCGCTCCCACAGGAACGGCATGGTGTCCGGATCGTCGCGCCAGTGTTCGGCGAGCGTGTTCAGCGAGTCCCGGCGCTCCTCCCACCGGTGGGCGAACGCACCGAGCTCACGCAACGCCGCCGAACCGGCGGCATGCCGCTCCGGCCGGTCGTCCGCCATGTGCCACCTCCGATCCGTCGGATCGCCGCGCCCGTCGGACGGCTGCCGCGCTGCGCCACATTATCGCAGGTGGGGTGCCCTGACGACGGCTCCGGCGGCGATGGTGACGACGGAGCCGCCGCGGGCGCGGGCCGCGTGCCGGCCGGCCGGCACCAGGGCGTTCATCACCCCGGTGCCGGCCGGCGTCATGCGGGCAACGTCAGCGGTTCCAGGTCGTACTGATGGCGCCGCTGCCGGAGGCCGGCACCGTGTACGTGTGGTTGCTGCCCGGCTCCCAGGTGACCGTGCCGGAACCGGTCTTCGTGATGAACTTGTACTCGATCCCGGTCCCGGCCGGCAGCGAGACCGTGGTGGTCCAGTTGGCGCCGCTCGCCGTCATCGGCAGGGCGTTGGCGGTGTTCCAGGAGCCCAGCTGCGGCACGGATCCGACGAGGTAGACCGGGTTGCCGGTGGGCGCGCCCGAGACGGTGAAGGAGATGCCGGTGGCGGTGACGCGGGCGTCGGCGTGGATGGCGACCGCGTCCTTGGCCGCGACGCCCACGGTGGCCTGGCCGGAGCCGTTGACCGTGACCGTCGGGCCGCTGCAGGTGTGGGCGGCGGCGTTGTAGTCGCCGTGGATGACGTCGCAGTACGTGCCGGCGGGCAGGCCGGTGTTGTAGGTGCGCGACGCCAGCGCGCCGGTGCCGTTGTTCATGGCGATCCAGCCGCCGGTGCCGCGGGAGAAGGCGATGGCGTTGGCGCCGTTGCTCCACCAGTTGCCCACCGCCGTGCTCGCGCGGGTCGCGTTGTGGAAGCCGACCATGTTGCGGATGGCGCGCTGGCGGTGCTGGCACTGCCAGCCGCTGCCGCAGGTGACGGCGGTGACGTACCCGCTCGCGTTGGCCGGCGGGGACTGGTCGTTGCTGGAGAAGGTGAACGAGCTCATCACGTTCGGGGTGCCGAAGTTCCAGGCCAGCATGAAGACGTTGGCGAGGGTGTCGGTGGCGCCGGACTTGTAGTTGAGCGTGGAGCCGTTGCGCTCGGTGTCGTGGTTGGACACGAAGACGGTGGACTTGGCGCTGGGCTCCAGGCCCCAGCTCGGCCCGATGGTCTGCAGGTTGGCGATGCTGCCGTTGAACTGGGCCTTGAGGCTGGTGGCGTAGGTGAACTCGAGCACCCCGCCGATGCCCTCGTACGCGGCCGGCGCGAGGCTGCCCGAGCCGCCGGGCATGACCTCCTGCGCCCAGTACACACCCTGGTTCGTGAGCTTGCCCTTGATGGCGGCGAGGTCCGCCGGTGGCATGTGCTTGGCGGCGTCGACCCGGAAACCGTCGACGCCGAGCGAGATCAGGTCGTTGAGGTAGCCGGCGATCCTCGTGCGCACGTGGTCGCTGCCGGTCTTGAGGTCGGAGAGCCCGACGAGCTGGCAGTTCCAGACCTCGGTCTGGTTGTTGTAGTCGTGGATCTGGTTGTCCGGCTGCGGGCAGTCGGCGGGGTAGAAGTGGAAGTCCGCCGAGGTGTAGCCGGCGCTGGGGTAGCTGTAGTTGTTCGTGAACGACGCGGGCCCGTAGGCGGTGTTGTTGGACTGCCCGGCGCCGGTCATGTGGTTGATGACGGTGTCGACGTACACCTTGACGCCCGCGTTGTGGCAGGCGCTCACCATGCTCTGGAACTGCGCGCGGGTGCCCATGCGGCTGGTCAGGTCGTAGGCGGCGGGCTGGTAGATGTCCCACCACGGGCTGCCGGCGACGCGGATCGAGTCCTCCGGCGGCGCGACCTGCACCGCCCCGTACCCGGCCGGGCCCAGGACGTTGGTGCACTCGGTGGCGACGGACGTCCACGGCCACAGCCACAGGTTGGCGATGACGTCGTTGGTGCCGACGGCCGCCTCGGCCGCGCGGCCGCCGGGGGCGAACGGCACCGCGGCGAGCGCGATGGCGAGCGCGGCGATACTCAACAAACGTTTCACGGCGTCCCTCCTCAGGGGGAAACGTCCGCCGTCATGACTTCGACGACGGCGGAGAGCAGGGCCTCGTCCAGGTCCAGGGCGTGCAGGGTGGACAGGCGCACCGCCAGGGAGTGCTCGGACGTGGCGGCGTCCAGGACTCGGGTCTTCGTGAGGTACTCGATCTGTGCGCGGTTGAGCAGGGTGAACAGCCGCTGCGCGACGTCGTTGGCGCGCAAGCGCGGGTCGGGGCCGAGCGCGATCCGCAGCGTCGCCGCCGCGGAAACCTGGGCAACGGTGATGGCGGCGCGGGTGCCCTCCTGGCGGACCTCGGCGTGCACCGGCGCACCGTCCACAGTGGCCACGGCGTCCGCGGCGAGGTCGAGGGCGGGCAGCGTCAGCGTCCACGTGCGCACGGCCGGCACCGCCTCCGCCGCGCCCCGGACCGGGCCCACCGTCAGGGTTCCCGGCCCCTGTTCGAAGCGGATGAGCGTGCGCGCCAAGGAGGCGGCGTCATCGTCCTCGAGGAGCTCGAACTCGCCGTCGGCGCCGACGACGACCAGCAGCTCCACGTGCGCGGGGTTGACGGGGTCGTTGCCCGGCACGGCGGCGCCGTCGAGGGGCACGATCGCCCCCGCCCGGGCCAGGACGGGGATGGTGGCGAGGTCGCGGTGCAGGTACATCGTGCGGTCGCCGCGGTACACCATGTCGGTGAGCACGTCGACCCACCCGCCCGGCGGCAGCCAGGCCTTGACGCGGCCCAGGCCCGTGCGCCGGTCCGACGGCGCGGTGATCGCGGCGACCACCAGCTCGGTGCCGAACTGGTACTGGTGCGGCACCTCGTAGGCGTCCTCGCACGACGCGTCGCGGTAGTACATGGGCAGCACGAGCGGCAGCCCCTCCCCCGCCGCCCGGTGGTTCATGGTGTGCAGGTACGGCACGAGGCGGTGCCGCAGCCGCAGGAACGCCGTCATCACCGCACCCACGTGCGGCGGGAACGACCACGGCTCCTTGACCAGGAACGGGTTCTTCATCGAGTGCAGGCGCAGGATCGGCGAGAACGTGCCGAACTGCACCCAGCGGGTGGCGAGCTCGTCGTCGCGCACGCCGAAGAAGTGCCCGCCGATGTCGTGGCTCCACCAGCCGTACCCGATGTTCGCCGCGGTCGCGGTGAAGTGCGGCTGGAAGGCAAGCGAGGCCCAGGACACGACGGTGTCGCCGGAGAAGCCGACCGGGTAGCGGTGGCTGCCCGGCCCGGCGTACCGCGAGAAGGTGAGCGCCCGCCGCCCGTCCCGGCCGTTGTCCAGGTAGTGGAAGTGGTTGAGCATCCACAGTGGATCGATGCCGGCCACGCGCGAGTGCGGCCCGGACTGCCAGTCCAGCCACCAGAAGTCGACGCCGTCCGCCTCGAGCCCGCGGTGCAGCACCTCCAGGTACGCGGCGAGGAACTGCCGGTCGGTGACGTCGAACGCGATGGGCTCGCCGAGCGCGGGGTCGCGGCCGAGGGCGGCCGACATCGCCGGGTACGCCTCCTCGAACGGGCGGACCCCGTCGGCCGGGTGGACGTTGAGCGAGACGCGCAGGCCGGCGTCGTGCAGGCGGCCCAGGAACTTCGCCGGGTTCGGGAACAGCTCGCGGTTCCAGGTGTAGCCGGTCCAGCCGCTGCCGTGCTGCGGGTCGATGTCGACCAGGTGCCAGTCCATGTCGAGCACGCCGACCGAGAACGGGATGCCGTCGGCGCGGAAGCGCGCCATGAGCGCGAGGTAGGACTCCGCGGTGTAGTCGTGGTAGCGGCTCCACCAGTTGCCCAGCGCGTACCGCGGCAGCACCGGCGCCGGGCCGGACACCGCGTGGAAGGCCCGCAGCGCGGCGGCGTGGTCGCGGCCGTAGGCGAAAACGTACAGGTCGGTGCGGCCGACGTTGTCCGCCGCGACCCAGCCGTCGGGCTCGAAGAGGAACGAGCGCGAGTCGTCCAGGACCGCGAAGCCGGTGCGGGAGACCACCCCGGGCTCCAGCGGGACCGGGCCGTCGGCGTTGTCCAGGGTCCGGGCGGTGCCGCCGAGCGTCTCCGCCTCCTGCCCGTAGCGCCACACCGAGTGGTAGGCGGTGACGCCGCCGCGGACCGCGAGGCTCAGGCCGCTGGTCGTGAACGGGCCGCGGTCGTAGGTGAGCCGGAAGCGGGAGGTCACGATCTCGAGGTGCCCGCCGGTCTCCAGGACCCGGAAGTCCGGGACCGGCAGGCACCGGTTGAGGGCGAAGGTGGATGCGCGGTCCTCGAACACGCCGTCCTCGGCGTACTCCAGGCGCACCAGCCCCTCGGTGAGGACCGTGATGCGGTAGCGCTCGCCGCGGACCACGGCCGCCGGGTCGGCGACGGGCCGCGTGGACATCGGGTAGGGAAACATCAGCTCTTCACCGATCCGGCGGTCAGCCCGCCGAGGATGTACCGCTGCAGGAACTGGAACAGGAGCACCACCGGCAGGGCCGTCATGAGGGCGCCGGCGGCGAACACGCCGAGGTTGTTCGACCGGTCCGACTGGATGATGCCGAACAGGCCGACGGCGAGGGTCTTGGTGTTGGCGTCGGTCAGGAAGACGGAGGCGAGGAGGAACTCGCCGATCGTGCCGACGAAGGCGAGCAGCCCGGTGACGACGAGGATCGGCCGGGCCAGCGGCAGAATGATGCGGAACAGGATGGTGGCGTGGCCGGCCCCGTCGATCGTCGCCGCCTCGTCCAGCTCCCGCGGCACGGTGTCGAAGTACCCCTTGATGAGCCACACCTGCGCGAGCGCGCCGCCCATCAGCACGACGCTGTACCCGGTGACGGTGTTCAGCCCCAGCGCCGGCACCACCTGGCCGAGCTCGGTGAAGATGGTGAACAGGGCGATCGCGGCGAGGAACTGCGGGAACATCTGGATCAGCAGGAGGCTCAGCTGCCCGCCGCGGCGGCCGCGGAACCGGAAACGGGAGAACGCGTAGGCGGCCAGCGCGCTGCAGAAGACCTGCACGCCGGTCACCGCCACGCACACCACGGCGGTGTTGAGCGCCCAGCGCGCGAACGGCCGCGCCGGGTCGTCGAACAGCGACCGGAAGTTCACGAGGCTCAGCCGGGTGGGCACGATGTCGGTCGACACGACCGTGCCCAGCGGGTTGAAGGCCGCGGAGACGATGTAGAGCACGGGGACGACGGCGAAGGCGACGGCCACGAGCCCGCCGATGTGACGCCAGCCGACCTCCCGCCACCAGCGGGCGGACACGTCAGTGCACCTCCTCGAGGCGGCGGGTGGCCCGGAACTGGGCGGCGGCCAGCACGCCGGTGATGATGAAGAGCAGGGTGGCGATGGCGGAGGCGAAGCCGAACCGGGCCCCGCCGGCCCCGAACGCCAGGCGGACCGTGTAGCTGATGAGGATGTCGGTCGCGCCGGCGTCGGGGTTGCCGGGCGTGAACGGGCCGCCCCCGGTCAGCAGCTCGACCACGTTGTAGTTGTTGAAGTTGAACGCGAACCCGGCCACCAGCAGCGGCGCCACGGCCGTGAGGACCAGCGGGAAGGTGATGCGCCGGAAGGCGGTGAGCCCGCCGGCGCCGTCGATGGTCGCGGCCTCGCGCACGTCGGCCGGGATGGCCTGCAGGGCGCCGGTGGCGACCAGGAAGCTGTACGGGAAGCCGAGCCACAGGTTGAGCAGCAGCAGCGCGGCCTTGGCCCACAGCGGGTCGCCGAGCCAGTTCACGTGGAGCCCGGTGAGGGCGTTGATGAGGCCGAAGTCGCGGTTGAAGAAGCCGGACCACACCAGGATGCTGATGAACCCCGGGATGGCGTAGGGCAGCAGCAGTACCGAACGGTAGAGCTTCTGCCCGCGCACCCGCGGGTCGTTGAGCATCACCGCGACGGCGAGCCCGACGACGAAGGTGAGCACGACCGACCCGGCGGCGAACACGACCGTCCAGGCGAAGATGCGCAGGAAGCCGCCGAGGATCCGCGTGTCGGTGAGCGCCTGCCGGTAGTTGTCGAGGCCCACGTCGGCGCGCCACGACTGGTCGGCCAGCCGCGTGCCGTTCGCGTCGACGAAGTACTCCCGGTCGCCCTGGCGCCGCACGGTGTACCGCACGCCGGTGTCGGTGTTGACGATGGCGTCCGCGGCCGCGTCGTAGCGCAGCACGGTGTGGCCCTCGAACGCCTCCCGCAGCCCGCGCCGGCGGATGGCGCCGTCCCTGGTCGGCACGGCGAACGGCCCCGCCTCGTTGACCTGTTGCGGCGTCAGCATCGTGTAGCCCGCGGCCGCGGTGACGTATCCGCCGGCGATCGTCACCGCGGCGCGGTCGAGCGGCCGGAGGCCGTCCTCGGTGCCCGCGAACGCGTCCATGGTCGCGCGGTCGACCAGGAAGTAGGTGAACGGGCCGGTGCGCACGTCGCCGGTTGTGGCCACGGTCAGGTTGAACGTCGGCGAGTCCGGCGCCGGCACCACGGAGTTGCCCAGCAGCTGGGCGATGGTCTGCTCCTTGCTGGTGCGGGTGCCGTCGCCGAAGTTCGTCGTGGACAGCTGCAGGGTGGCCAGGACCGGGGTGACCGTGAAGAGCACGAGCAGGATCGAGCCGGGGACGAGGTACTTGGCCACGAGCGCGCGGCGGGTCGCGTACGTGAGCAGCAGGACCGCGATGACGGCCCAGGCGGCCGCGAGGAAGCCGTAGTGCCGGCCCGCCACCAGGCTGGGGGTGAGCGCCGCCGCGGTGCCCACGGCCGTGCCCAGGCAGAGCACCTTGGCGCCGAGCGCGATCACTTCGCCTGCACGACGCTCTGGATGGTGCGCCCGGTCTCCTGCATGGTGGCGGCCGGGTCCGCGCCGCCGACGATCGCGGCGTAGGCCTGGCCCAGCGGCGGCCACACGCCGGACATGAACGGGAAGTCCGGCAGCGGGGTGGCGTTCTTGGCGCCGGCGGCGAGCTTGGCCGTGTCGGGGTCCTTGGCCGAGACGGACCGCAGGACGTCGGTGCGCACCGGCGGGCGCGGGTCCTGTGCGTACATGGCGGCCATCGCCTCGGGGGTGTTCATCGACTTGGTGACGAACTCCTCCGCGAAGGCCCGGTTCTTCGCCTTCGACATGGTCCAGAACGCCTGGACGCCCAGGAACGGCGCGGCCGGCTTGCCGCCGGCGAAGGGCGGGATCGGGGTGATGTCGTAGGGCACGCCGGACTTGCGGATGTCGGCCAGCGCCCACGGCCCGGAGACGAGGTACGCGGCCTTGCCGCCGGTGAACTGGGCGATGGCGTTGGTGCCGTCGACGGAGCGGCTCAGCACCTTCGAGCCGCCCTCCCCCAGCGCCGCGATCTTCCGGGCGGCCGCGATCGACTCCGGGGTACCGATGCCGAGCTTGGCCGGGTCGGGCTGGCCGTTGGCGTCGGCGCCGAACAACGAGCCGCCGGCGGAGGTGAAGAAGGGCTGCATGTGGTACGCGTCGCCGTTCTGCCCGACCGGCAGCGCGAGGACCCGCTCCACCGTGCCCGCCTTGACCGCGGCCTCGCCGCTCGCGACGAGCTCCTCGACGGTGGCCGGGGCGGCGGGGGCGGCCTTGGTGTTGCGGTACAGCACCAGGTTCTCCATGGCGTAGGGCAGCGCCCACACCTGGCCGTTGCGGCTCACCGAGGCCACCGCGCTCGGCTCGTAGGCGGTCAGGTCCGCCGCGCGCAGCGACAGCGGCGTGATGGCGCCGTTCTGCAGCGCCCCGCCGAGGAAGTCGTTGGGCAGGGTCAGCACGTCCGGGCCGTTGCCAGCCGCGTTGGCCGTGATCGCGGTGGCGGCCAGGTCCGCCGCGATCACCTGCACCGCCACGGTGATCCCGTTCGTGCGGCCGAACTCCTCGGCGATCGGCCGCACCGCGCGGGCCGCGACGTCGGAGGTCCAGATCACCAGGTCGGCGTTCGCGCGGGCCGGGGCTCCGCTGGCCGCGGCGGTGCCCGCCGAGGCCGAGGGGCTCGGCGCGGCGCCGGAGCACGCCGCGGTGGAGAGCAGGGCGGCCGCCGCGAGCACGGCGAGCAGGCGTCTGGGCATCGGATTCCTCCAGTGGCGGCTGGGGATGCGTAAGCGCTTACGTCGATAGCCTGGGGCTCGACCGGCGTTGTGTCAACCACGAATGTTTCTGCCGACGTAACCGCTTACGTGATCTACCGTGGTGGCGTGGCGTTGAACATGGCGGACCTCGCCGAGCGCGCCGGCGTCTCCATCGCGACGGTGTCGCGGGCGCTGAGCGGCGCGCCGGGGGTGTCGGAGGAGACCCGGCGGCGGATCAAGAGCCTGGCCGAGGACCTTTCGTACGCGGTGTCGCCGGACGCCGCCCGGCTGGCCCGGGGCTCCAGCGGCCGCGTCGCGGTCGTGACGCCCGACGTCGCGCACTGGTTCTACGCCGCGATGCTCGACGGCATCGTGACCAGCCTGCGCGGCACCGACCTCGACGTGCTGCTCTACGAGGTCAAGCAGGAGCGGGAGCGGCGGCGGTTCTTCGAGGAGCTGCCGGCCCGGCGGCAGGTGGACGCCCTCGTGCTCATCGCGCTACCGATCAGCGACGACGAGCGGCGGCGCCTGGACCTCATGGGCGTCACCGTGGTCATGGCCGGCGGGACGCTGCAGGACCACCCGCACGTGCGCATCGACGACGTCGCCGCCGGGCGTCAGGCCACCGCCCAGCTCGTCCGGGCCGGCCACGAGCGGATCGCGATGATCAACTCGCACGGCACCTGGAGCCTCGAGTACGCCGCGCCCAGCGCCCGGCTGCGCGGCTTCACCGAGGCCCTCGAGGAGGCGGGCCTGCCGGTGCGCCCCGAGTACGTCGTGCACCGCCGCTGGGGCAGCCACGGCGGCGTGGAGGGCATGAGCGAGCTGCTGAGCCTGCCGCGGCCGCCCACCGCCGTCGTGACGTTCTCCGACGAGGTGGCGTTCGGCGCCCTGCGCACGCTGCGCCGCGCCGCCGTCGCGATCCCGCACACGATGTCGGTCGTGGGCATCGACGACCACCACCTGGCCGACATGTTCGACCTCACCACGGTCCACCAGCCGGTGACCCGACAGGGCATCGTCGCCGGCGAGCTGGTGCGCGGCATCCTGGAGGGGGCCGACGTCGCGTCCCGGCACGTGACGCTGCCCACCCGGGTCGTCGTGCGCGGCACCGCCGGCCCCCCGCCCTAGCATCCGCGCTCGGTGACCCCGGCGCGTCGCCCGGTCGTAGGCGGCGCTCAGTGCGGCCCGGTCAGCCCGGTGAAGTCCGTGCGCAGCGCCCGGCCCTCGGCGCTGGTCGGGTCGGGGTCGTGGTCGCCCTCGCGCTCCTGCTCGGCCTGCAGCTCGTCGAGGCATTCCTGGATGCCTGCGTCGTTGCCCGCCACATCGTCAACCTGGCCGTCGGCGGCCGAGACCGCCACCGCCGCGACCAGGTCGCGCAGCGGCAGGCGCTCCTCGTCCCGCCAGACACCCGTGTCCTTGTCCTCCGCCATGTCGGGCGCCTACCCCGCCGGCCGCCCGGCAAACGACACGGATGATGTGTGGCCTCACCCTGGCCGGGTACTCGGCCACCATGGCGAGCGAGAACTTTCGCGGGTCCGGGGAGCCTTCGGCCGAGCAGCTGTCCGACGCGGTGGACTTCGACGAGGGCATGACCGACGCCGCGGACGACGGCGAGACAGCGCGTGACGAGTTTCCCCGGCGCGTGTCGGATCCGGAGGCCTTAGGGCTGCCGGACGTGGCCGACGACGACTCGACCGCCTGGGACGACGTGGAGTCCCCCCGCATCGCCGACGGCCCCGACCCGGGCTTGCTCCCGCTCGACCGCGACGACCACCCGCTGGCGATCGACCAATACGGCACGACGCCGGAGGAGGCCCGCGCCGGCGAGCCGCTGGAGCTCAAGCTCGACCGCGAGGTGCCGGACCCGGCGCTGGAGGTCCCGGGCGAGCGGGCCGACGCCGGCTCGTCGCCGTCGGACGCCGAGTCGTTCGACGCCGAAGCCGTGCGGACCGACCTCGACACCGTCGACGACGACACGGTGCTCGACGCGGCGCCGATCCAGCCGGACCGCGACTCGCCCGTCTCCATGTACGACACCGGCATCGGCGGCGAGGGCACGGTCGGCCGGCTGGTCGAGCCCGACGAGGGGATCGGCCCGGACCTGGAGAAGGACGCTATCGCCTACGACGCCGGGGCGGCCGGCGGCGGCCCGAGCGCCGAGGAGACGGCGATGCACGAGCTGCCCGAGCGCTAGGTGTGCTGAGCGCAACCCGCCGCGGGCCGGGCGGCGCCCGATCGGGGACGCCGCACGAGTCCGCGGCGTTCGCGGGCCGTCTCGGATTTCGCCGGAGCGGACGCGTGGCCGTGGGGGGGGTACGGTTGGGCCCCCGGCCTTGACAGGAGCGTTCGTGAGCGAGACGACCGACGAGCAGGTAACCATGCGGATCACCGGCGCGGTGCGCGAATGGGACCTGGGCGCGACGTGCCTGGCGGCGCTGGCGGTGGCCACCGGCGCTGCCGCCGGCGGCGCGTTGGCCGGTGCGGCTCGCGATGTGATGGCCGCGGCCGGGCTGGACGACGCGCTGGCCGACCCGTCGCGCCTGCCGTTCTCCGCGGAGCAGGTCCACGGCATGGCCGCCTCGCCGCTGCTGCAGGCCGCTGCCTTGCTGGACGGGTCGCACGCCGGCTGGTCGGCCCACAGCGACGAGACGCTGATCGCACAGGGCCGGGCCAGCGGCTCGGCGGCCGCGCTGTTCACGAGGTTTGTGCTGCCGCACTTCGCCGACCTCGCCGACCGGCTCGCCCGTCCGGGCGCCCGGATGCTGGACGTGGGCACCGGCGTCGGCGCCCTCGCGATCGGCTACGCCCAGGCGTTTCCCCGGCTGCACGTGGTCGGCCTCGACGTCGAGCCGAGGGTGTTGCGGCTGGCCCAGGCCCAGATCTCGGCGTCCCCGGTCGCCGACCGCGTCGAGGTGCGGCACGCGGACGTGGCGGAGCTGGCTGACGAGGCCGGCTACGACCTCGCCTGGATTCCGGCGCCCTTCGTCCCGGAGCCGGCCTTCAGCAACGGCGTCGCCCGCATCGCGGCCGCGCTGCGGCCCGGCGGCATGCTGATGATCGGGCACGGCATCTACGAGGGCACCGAACTGGAGAACGCGATAGCCCGCTTCAAGACCGTCGGCTACGGCGGCACCCCACTGGACGGCGACTCCGCGGCCCGGCTGCTCGCGGCGCACGGCCTGACGGCGGTCAGGCGGGTCCAGCTACCGCCCGGCGCGCCCGGCCTGACCGTGGGCCTGCGCTGACACGACAGTGAGGCCTCGCTGTGCGCCGGCGCCTTCGACCTACACGACGGTCCACTGTGGAGCGTGGTGCTGCCGCGGAACCTCAAGCTGCCCTGAGCACCCCCGGCGCCGAGGGCCTCGCGGGCTTCACTGCCCGGGCCGGACGAGCGCGGTCTCGTAGGCCAGGATCACGGCCTGCACCCGGTCGCGCAGGTCGAGCTTGGCCAGCACCCGTTTCATGTGGGTCTTGACGGTCGACTCCTCGACGCCCAGGGTGCGGGCGATCTCGGCGTTGGACAGCCCGCGCGCGACCTGCTCCAGCACCTCGCGCTCCCGCTGCGTGAGGGTCGCGAGCCGATGACCGGCGGACGGATCACGTCGCGGGGCGTCGATCATGCGCTGGATCACCTTGCGGGTGACCGACGGCGACAGCAGCGAGTCGCCGTCCGCGATCGTGTGGATCGCGGCGATGAGCTGCTCGGGCCGGGTGCGTTTCAACAGGAAACCGGAGGCCCCGGCGTTGAGCGCGCCGAAGATGTACTCCTCGTCCTCGAACGTGGTGAGCACGAGGATCCGGGCGTGCGGGACGGCGGTCGTGATCCTGCGCGTCGCCGCGATGCCGTCGAGGTGGGGCATGCGGACGTCCATCAGGACCACGTCGGGCCGGTGGTGCACCGCGCGCTGGACGGCCTGGGCCCCGTTCGCCGCCTCGTCGACGACCTCGATCGCGTCGTCGGTGGAGAGAATGGCGCGCAGGCCGGCGCGCATCAGATCGTCGTCGTCGGCGATGAGCACCCGTCGGCCGGTCACGAGGCGGCCGCGCCGATGCTCGCGGCGCCCGGCCGCCGGCCGCCCGGTGCGCGGTGTGCCCCCGGCGCGTTCTGCATGTCCTGCGCGTCGTGGGCGTCGTGGGCGTCGTGTGTCTGCTGAGCGTTCTGGGCCGGGGTCAGGCCGCCGTACGGCAGCCGGGCGTGCAGCCGGAACGTGTCGCCCCGCGCGCCGATGTCGAGGGCACCGCCGAGCATGCCGGCCCGTTCCCGCATGCCCAGGATGCCGTGTCCGCGCCGGTCGCCCGCCCCGGACGGCGGCGCCGCAGGGACCGGGTTGGTCACGGTGATCGTCAGCTCCTCGGCACCGAAGACGAGCGTGAGCTCGGCACTGCCGGTGCCGTGCCGGGTCGCGTTCGTGAACGCCTCCCGCAGGATGCGGTGGGTCGCCCAGGCGACGCTCGCCGGCAGCGCCGGCCGGGAACCCTGGATGTCGGCGGAGATCCGCAGCCCGGCGGCCTCGTGCTGGCGGAGCACGTCGGCGATCGCCAGCTCGTCGCCCGGCGTCGACGGGCCGGGGGCCACGTCGTCGCGCAGGGCGTGGATCAGGCCGTCGATCTCTTCGATCAGGCCGCGGGCGACCTGCTCGATCACGCCGATCGCGAGCTGCGAGCGTTGCGGATCGCGTTGGTGCAGCAGGCGGGCCGCGCCGGCCTGGACCAGGATCACGTTGATCGCGTGCCCGGCCGAGTCGTGCAGGTCGCGGGCGATGCGGGTGCGCTCCTCGGCGGCGGCCAGCCGGCGCTCGTGCTGCGCCTCGCGCTCCACGCGCCGGGCCTGCTCCGCGAGCTCGCTGATCCGCTCGGCCCGTAGCCGCGTCCGGTCACCGACGATCCACAACCCGGCGAGGACGGCGGCCCAGAAAAGCAGGTCCATCGAGATCCTCGGCACGTCGACGCCGGTCACGGCGTAGACGGCGGCGACCGCCGGGATGAACGCCGCGACGGCGAGCGTCGCCGTCACCCGGCGGGACGACCGGCGCTGGCCGCCGTAGACCGCCCCGAGCGTGTAGGCCCCGGCCGTCGCGCCGATCGGGGCGTCGAGCGGATAGGCGAGCCCGATGAGCGCCAGGCTCGCCGCGGCGATGATCAGGAAGGCCGCCGTCGGGAACCGCCGCCGCGCGGCCAGCGGCAGCGTGGACGCCGCGGCGAGCAGAACGCCGGGGAGGTCCAGGGCACGATCGTGCAGGTTCGGCGTGCCGAGGCCGCGCGCCGCGAGGATCGCGAGCGTGACGGCGAACGCCAGCGCGCCGATCCCGAGGTCGATGACTTGTGCCCGACGCCGCATCGCTCGATGCTATCCGGCCGGTGACCTGGCCGTATCCCTCCCAGGTGGTATCCGGGCTCCCCCCGTGAGGGGACGGACGCCTCGCCCCTCGGGGCGTTTGCGTCGCCGTGGCCGATCCCTAGCGTTGCCGGCGCATCCAGCGGATCGGACCTTGGAGGCTACCGCCATGCCGAAGCCACGGCCGGCGCCCGCCGGCGAACGGGCCAACTTCTTCGTACGGCTCGCCGGCTGGTCCCAGCGACATCGCTGGTGGTCCCTGGCGGCCTGGGTGCTCGTCCTCGTCGCGGTCACCGCGGGCGCGCAGGCGGCGGGCAGCGACTACCACAACGACTACTCCCTGCCCGGCACCGAGTCGCAGGCGGCACTGGACACGCTGCGGGCCCAGGCGCCCGCCGACGCGGGCGACTCGGTGCAGATCGTGCTGCAGGACCCGGATGGCCTCCCGGCCCCGGCGGTCCAGGACCGGGTGCAGGCCATGCTCGGCCGCGTACGGAACCTGCCGCACGTGGTGGACGTGCGCAGCCCGTACGACGACCGGTCCGCGATCTCCCGCGACGACACCATCGGCTATGCCACGGTGACCCTGGACGGCACCAAGGAGGACGTGCCGGCCCCGGACGTCCGCACGATCATCGACACCGCCAAGGCGGCCGGCACCGGCGGCCTGCGCGTGGAACTGGGCGGCGGCGCGGTGAGCGACGCCGAGCAGAAGCCGGGCGGCGCCGCCGAGGGCGCCGGCATGCTCGCCGCCCTCGTGATCCTCGTGGTGCTGTTCGGGTCGCTGCTGGCCGCGGCCCTGCCCATCGTCGTCGCCGTCTTCGCCGTCGGGGCGACCACCGGGCTGATCATCCTGGCCTCGCACGTCGTGGGCGTTGCCGACTTCACGGTGTCGATGATGAGCCTGGTCGGCCTGGGCGTCGGCATCGACTACGCGCTGCTGGTCTTCTCCCGCTACCGGGCCGAGCTGACCGCCGGGGCGACCCGGGAGCAGGCGACGCGTACCGCCCTGGACACGGCGGGCCGCACCGTCATGTTCGCCGGCGGCACGGTGATCATCGCCCTGATGGGGCTGGTCGCGCTCGGCCTGGGCTCGCTGCGCGGGGTCGCGGTCGCCGTCGCGATCACGGTGGCGCTCACGGTCGTCGCCTCGCTGACCCTGCTGCCCGCCCTGCTCACCGTCTTCGGCCGGCGCTTCGAGCGGACGGTACAGCGGCGGGCGGGCCGCCGGCGGCGGACCGAGGGCGCGGGATGGCGGCGCTGGTCCGGGCTGATCCGGCGCTCGCGGTGGACCGCGCTGCTGTTGCCCTTCGCCGCCCTGCTGGCCCTCGCCGCACCCGCGATCGGCCTGCGGCTCGGCTTCGCCGACGCCGGCAGCGATCCGCAGGGCAGCACCAGCCGCGCCGCCTACGACCTGCTCGCGGAGGGCTTCGGGCCGGGATTCAGCGGACCGCTCGTCGTCGTGGTCAAGGGCGACGTGGCGACGGCGGGGGCGGCCGCCGACGCGGTGCGGACCACGCCGGGGGTGGCCGCCGTGCTGCCGCCCAGACCCGTCGCGCCCGGCCTCGCCACGTTCGTCGTCTTCCCGAACAGCAAGCCGCAGGACGCGGCGACCGGCCGGCTCGCGACCCGGCTGCGCGAACAGGTGCTCCCGCCGCTGGCGCACGATCACGCGGCGACCTTCCTCGTCGGCGGCAGCACCGCCGCCACCCAGGACTACGCCGCCGCCGTGGCCTCCCGGCTGCCCCTGTTCGTGACCATCGTGGTCGGCCTCTCGTCGCTGCTGCTGATGCTGGTCTTCCGCTCGGTGCTGATTCCGGTCAAGGCCGCCCTGCTCAACCTGCTCAGCGTCGGCGCCTCGCTCGGCGTGATCACGGTCGTCTTCCAGCACGGCACGTTCGGCATGCAGCCCGGCCCGATCGAGGCCTACGTGCCCGTGATGAACTTCGCGGTCGTCTTCGGCCTGTCCATGGACTACGAGGTGTTCCTGCTCTCCCGGATGCACGAGCGGTGGGAGCGCGACCGCGACCCGGGTGCCGCCGTGGACGAGGGGCTGGCCACGACCGGGCGCGTGGTCACCGCCGCCGCGGCCATCATGATCGTCGTCTTCGGCGCCTTCATGCTCAGCCCCGAGCGGGTGCTGCAGCAGTTCGGCCTCGGCCTCGCGTCCGCGGTCTTCCTCGACGCCGTCGTCATCCGCTGCCTGATCCTGCCGGCGACGATGCACCTGCTGGGCGCGCGGGCGTGGTGGCTTCCGGCCCGGCTCGCCCGGTGGCTGCCCACCGTGGGCATCACCGGCGAGCGGCCGGCCGCGCGGCCGGTGGAGATGGCCACGGCGGACGGGGGCCGGCCGTGAGGCCGATGATCGAGGTCGACTCGCTGCGCAAGCGCTTCGGCCGGGTCCAGGCGCTGGCCGGTGTGGACCTCGCCGTCGAGCGCGGGAGCGTCCTGGGCCTGCTCGGACACAACGGTGCGGGCAAGACGACCCTGGTGCGCATCCTGGCCACGCTGGTGCGGCCCGGCGCCGGCCGGGCCGCCGTCGGGGGCTTCGACGTAGCGACGCAGCCCGTGGCGGTGCGCCGGCTCATCGGGCTGGCCGGCCAGCACGCCGCCGTCGACGAGACGCTGACCGGGCGGGAGAACCTCGAGATCGTGGGCCGTCTTTACCGGCTGCGCCGCCGCGACGCCCGCCGCCGGGCGGTCGACGTCCTCGACCAACTGGGCCTGACGGACGCCGCGGACAGGCCGGCGCGGACCTACTCGGGCGGGATGCGCCGGCGGCTCGACCTGGGCGCGAGCCTCGTCGGGCAGCCCGCGGTCCTGCTGCTCGACGAACCCACCACCGGCCTCGACCCGGCCGCCCGGCTGGACCTGTGGGCCCGGATCCGCGCCCTGGCGGCGCAGGGCACCACGGTACTGCTGACCACGCAGCAGCTCGACGAGGCCGACTACCTCGCCGACACCGTCGTCGTCTTCGACCACGGCACGGTCGTCGCGAGCGGCACCACCGAGCAGCTGAAGGCCCGGCTGGGTGACGAGCGGATCATGCTCACCCTGGCCGGCCGGGGTTCGATCGACGACGCGGTCCGCCGGCTGGCACCCATTGCCACCGCATCCCCCCGGGTCGACCCGGACACCGCCAGGATCACCATCGCGGTGCGCGGCGGCAGCGCTGGGCTGGCCGCAGCGGTCCGGCTGCTCGACGAGGGACACATCGCGCTGGCCGACGTCGCCGTCCACCGGCCGACGCTGCAGGACGTCTACCTCGCGCTGACCGGCCACGACACCCCGTCCGCGGCCGCCGCGGCGGCAACCGAAGGGAGCACGGCGTGAACCCCGGCACCGAGCTGCGACATCCCGACCGGCTGCCACCGTCGGCGCTGTTCACCGACCCGCTCGCCGTCGCCCGCCGGCAACTGCTGCACATCGCGCGGACGCCGCAGACGGCGGTCGCCGCCGTCACGTCGCCGATGCTGTTCCTCACCCTGTTCCGCTACGTGTTCGGCGGCGCGATCCCGGTGCCCGGCATCAGCTACATCGACTACGTGGTGCCGGCCATGATGGTGCAGAACCTCATCTTCGGCGGATTCACGAGCGCGGCCGGCCTGGCCCAGGACGCCACGGGCGGCGTCCTGGACCGCTTCCGGTCCTTGCCGACCCCGCGCTCGTCGGTCCTGGCCGGGCGCGCGCTCGCCGACCTGCTGGTGAACGCGGTGGCCACCCTGCTGACGCTGGCCACCGGGTGGCTGCTCGGGTTCCGGTTCCACGCCGGCGCGCTCGGGGTGCTGGGCGGGCTCGCCGTCCTGCTCGCCGTCGACGTGGCCCTGTTCGCCGTCTTCGCGGCGATCGGCCTGACCAGCCGCAACCCGGAGACCGTGCAGGCGCTCACGCCCCCGTTCTTCCTCTTCCTCTTCGTCTCCAGCGCCTTCATCCCGCTCGCCGCCCTGCCCGGCTGGCTGCAGCCGTTCGCCCGCAACCAGCCCGTCACGGTCTTCACCGACACCCTGCGGCTGCTGGTCCACGGCAGGGCGGCGACCGCCCACGTGGTCGGCCACGACGCCGGCCACTGCGTGCTGGTCTCGCTGCTGTGGTGCGCGGTGCTGACCGTCGCGGGCGGGGCGGCGGCACTGCGCGCGTACCGGAGGCTGTGAGCCGCGCGCGACCCCGGCCGCCCGGCGGACGTCAGCCGTCGCGGTGGCCGGGGTTGCGGCGCTGGACGTACAGGCGGTTGCCCTGCGGCCCGGTCCACTCCAGCTTCACGACGCCGGGTACCGCGGCGTCGGCGATGCGCGACGGGTCGGCCCAGTAGCCGACGTTGGGGTTGCGGAAGAACGTCGCCCACAGCTGGCCGCTGCGGTCGGCGAAGATGTTGTTGTGGCCGGCGCCCACGCCCAGCGTCCACCGCTTCGAGTACGGCCCCTCGAACGCGTCGGCGACGGCGACGATCGCGTCGTACTGGTACTGCACCCGCCCGGGGGCGGGCGTGTCGTAGGCGTACCGCGTGGTGCCGTCGGTCCGGGTGGACGTGCGGTCCCAGGCGGCGTGGACGAGGAAGTACTTGCCACCGTGCTTGAACACGTACGCGCCTTCCAGATACGGCTCGGGCGCGTAGGGCGTCTGCCGGAACGCCGGGAGGTTCGTCGCCGGGACGATGTCCTCCATGTCGTCGCGGAACTTCGCGTACAGGTTGTTGTGCAGGACCAGCCAGGCGTCGTCGCCCTCGGTGAACATGCCGCCGTCGATGTGGTGGTAGGCGCCGGGCTTGATGAAGGCGGGGCCGCCGATGAACGAGTCGCCGAACGGCTTGTCGAGGTTGCCCTCGACCAGCCGGTACGGGCCCTCCAGCCCGCCCTCGCTCACCAGCATGAACGAGCCGACCTTCTGTGCGTGGTCGCCCATGCACGCGACGATGTACCACGTGCCGCGGAAGTGGTGCACCTCCGGCGCCCACGCCTGGCCGCGTTTGCCGAACTGGGTGTCGGACCAGTACTCCTGCCACGGCGCGACCACCGTGCGCCCGGGGCGGTTCTCGCCGGCGAACTCGGGCGACCACACCTTGCCCCGCTCGGCGCCGGGCCGGATGCCGGTGGTGTCCACCAGCCGCCACGGCCCGTGCAGCGACGGCGCCGTCCACATGAAGATGCCGTCGTTCCACGGTCCGGCGGCATCGAGCCCGGGCACGCGGGTGGTGCCCGTGGCGACGTAGACGGGGCGGCCGTCGACGACGAAGCAGTTGACGTAGGTGTCGCGCATCCAGACCCGGCCGAGTGCCTCGTCGCGGGGGCGCAGCTCCAACGGCAGGACGAACGAGTTGTCCTCCCGCGGCCAGAGGTCGGGCCGGTTGTCGGCGAGCCCGTACGGGGAGAGCTCGGGCCAGTTCTGCGGGTACGGCCGCGCGGAGGTGGCCGGGGGGCCGGCCGGCACCGCGTGCGCGGCGGTGGCCGGCAGCGCCGCACCCGCCAGCAGGCCGGCGGCACCGGCCAGCAGGGAACGCCGGTCGATGGGGAACCCGTTGCCGGAACCGGTCATCAGTTACGTCCTCCTCACTCGTGCAGGACCTCGATGTCCCGCGGAAGGCACGGTAATAACTGCCATTCCGACAGTGAACAGGTGACAAAAAACGATTGTCGTCCATGCTGCGCGATGCCGCGTTGCCGATGGGAATTCGCAGCTCATGACCGGTCATCGGGTAATTGCGGTTGCATTTTGCCGGGTCATTGCCGGATGAATTTCGTCGCTGTAGCGGTGGTCACCATGTCGACACCGGTGGACTGCGTGCGCTCCTCGTGCGGCTCACGCACAAGGAGCGCGTGCTGCGCGTCCGCCGGCTGCAGACGGCCGTCCCGATGCCGCGGGGCACCTTCAGATCCCGGTCAGTGCCCCGCCGGAGTAGTCGATCCGGTCCGGCGGGTCGGCCGCCCGGCCATGCGTGCACCAGGCGGTGACCCCGTCGGACCAGCGCAGGGCCGGGCCGTCCTCGCGGTGCAGCTGCGGGAGATGGTCATCGGATTCCACGACGGACATCTCCCGTGGGCGTTCGCTGATGACGACGAAGTCCGCGTTCGGCCACCACCATCCGGCGCGGCCGGCGTCCGTGTAGGCGTCGGCGAGCCCCCACAGGTTGCCGGGCAGCCGCAGGCCGGCATGCTCGCGGAGCCAGAGCGGGCCGGCGAGCAGGCTGGCCGCGTAGGCGCCGCCGACGTGCGGACTGACGGCCTCGGCCAGGCGCGGCGCCTTCACGAAGCCGGGTGTGCCGGACTGGGCCGGACCGGCCGGTCCGGCGACGGCGGTCACCAGACGATCAGCGACGCCGGCGACGGTCTGGCGCAGCAGCCGCTCGTCGGCGCTGAGCGGGACGGCGCGGTAGTCATCCAGGCTCGCGTTGACGACGTTCTCAGTCGTGGTGTGCAGGCCGCGCAGGGCGACCCGGACCGGGTCGTGGGCCGCGCGTGCGACCTCGTCGCGCACGGCGTCGCTGATCGCGGTGTCGACCGCGACGCGGACCGCCTTCGGCACCGCGTCCCAGATCCGCTCGGCGGTCCGGTCGAGGGCCGGCTCGGGTGCCGGCGGGCGCGGCGGCTCGGGCACCACGACCCGGGTGCACGCCGCCACCACCGCCGCGACGACAGCGCCGGCCACCGCCGCGGCCAGGCCCCAGCGCAGCCCGGCCCCGGCCGCGGGCCCGAACCAGCTGCCCAAGCCGGTCCGCACGCCGCTGAGCCAGGCGCCGATCGACGCGCCCTCCAGGGCGAAGACCACGGTCCCGACGAGCCCCAGCAGCGCCACGCCCACGCCCGGGTCGGCCTTGCTGCGCGAGTTGGAGCCCACCACCGCGACGACAGCGAAGAGGCCGCCGACGACCGCGCCCACGACGGCCGGCGCACCGGCCAGGCCGGCATAGACGGCGACCCCCGCCCAGGTGCCGGCGAGCGCGGCGGCCAGGAATCCGGCCACGACGCCGACCGCGGCGCCGATCCGGACGATCTCGCCCACACGGCGCCGGCGGGGCGCGGGCCTCGTCAGGGGCGGCGGCGGGTTACGAAATCGCTCGATCCGGACCACGGCCTGCGCCACCGCCGCCGCGCCGACGACGGGCGAGCCGACCCAGACGACGTTGCCGTGCCACGGCAGCCCGGCCGCCTCGTAGCAGCGGCGGATGCCGGCCACCACCTCGGCCCGTCCGGCGTCATCCAGCGGTGCGCAGTCCGTGCCCCGTTCGATCCAGTCCCGCACGTACGGCGCCAATGTCTCGCGCTGCGCATCGGTCAGTGCGTCGACCCTATCCGGCATGGCGGCCCCCCGTTGCGGTACGAGGTGTGCAGCATCAGGATACCGTCCGTTGTCGATGCCACGCGCCGTCCTGAAGGTCGGCCGGTGCCCGGGCCGGCCGGGTCACACGGCGGCGGTCCGCCGGGCCGTCAGGGCGACCGGCAGCCTGGTCGGGCTGACCATCACCCACGGGTTGCGGAACTCGGCGGGCTCGGTGGCGTCGACGGCGATGTCGCCGTACCGGTCCAGCAGGATCTCCATGGCGACCCGCGCCTCCAGCCGGGCCAGCGGGGCGCCGAGGCAGAAGTGCAGCCCGTGGCCGAAGCCGAGGTGGGGGTTGGGCGCCCGGCGCGGGTCGAACCGAGCCGGGTCGGCAAAGACCCGCTCGTCGCGGTTGGCGGCCGCGAGCCAGGTGACGACCACCGCGCCGGCCGGGACGGCGGTCTCACCCACCGTGGCGTCGGTGGTCGTCCGCCGGGCCAGCCGCGGGAAGGGCGTGTACAGCCGCACGACCTCCTCGATCGCCCCCGTCAGCAGCGACCGGTCGGCCCGCACCTCGGCGGCGGCGTCCGGGTGCGCGTCGAGGCACAGCACCGTGTTGCCCAGGGTCGCCGTCGTGGTGATGTGCCCGGCGAGCAGCAGGAGCCCGGCGAACCCGACGATCTCCTCGTCCGACAGGCGGGTGCCGTCGGCCTCGGCGAGCACGAGCCGGCTGATCAGATCCTCGCCCGGGCCGGCCCGGCGGGCCCGGATGTGCGCCAGCAGGTAGGCGTTCATCTCCCGCAGCGCCGGTGCGATCGCCTCCACCGCGTCCTTGCCGGTCAGCGCGGCCAGCGAGTCGTCGGGGCCGGCGTCGGAGCGCTCGAACAGACGGTCGGCCCAGGTGCGAAACAGCGGTTGGTCCGCCGCGGGGATGCCGAGCAGCTCGGCGATCACGGTCACCGGCAGCGGATAGGCGAGGTCCTCGATGAGGTCGATGCGCCGCTCGCCGGCCCGCCGGTCCAGCAGCCCGGTCGTCACCTCGGCGATGCGGGGCTCCAGGCCGGCCACCGTCCTCGGGGTGAACGCCTGGCCGACCAGGCGGCGCAGGGTGTCGTGCCGGGGTGGGTCCATCCGCACGAAGTTGCCGCGCTGGAACAGGTCCAGGTCCTCCTGCTGGGGGAGCAGGTCGCCGAGGTCGGAGGAGTATGTCGCGGTGTCGGCGAGCACCGCGACGATCTCGGGGTGGCCGAGTACGGTGCAGCACCGCCGCTCGTCGTCGTAGGACGCCGGACCGCGCCGGCGCGCCTGCTCCAGCCACGCGTGCAGGTCGGACAGGGTGAAGGTCGGCATGGCGCATCACACTCCCGCGTGTGTCGGGGTCACGGGCCGCTCGCCGCTCGCCCGGCCTACCCGGCCGCCCCGGCACCAAACCGGAGCAGGCCGCCCCGGACGGCACCGGGGACGGCCTTCGCTTTCGGGTGATCGGCCGCGCACGTTGGCCGGAACTGCCCGGCCTCGCCCGGGGAGGCGTCGCCGAGCGCGGCGTGCACCCGGGCCCGCGCCCGCAACGAAAGCTCGGCGTTCATCGACTCAAGAATTGCTGAACTATTTCCGGGTCAGTAAGAGGAGTAACTTGGCTACATGTAGCCGTCTTACCTCTAAGCGGGATTGCGATGCGGGTGCTCGGGCTGGAGATCCCGGATGCCGGACGGGTGTTCGTCGGAACGCTGGCGGCGCACGTCGCGGCTGGGCTCACCTGCGTGGTCTCCGCGACGATCGCGTGTGTGGCGCGCAAGCGGCCGAGGACGCATCCGCCCCTTCGACCGCACCGCGACCAGGCCGTCTGCAGGCCCGCAACCGGTGGTCGGCGATCTGCCGGGCGGGCACGGCTACCCGCGGACGGAGCCGTCGACCGTGAGCAGGCCGGCGAGCTGGCGCAGCACACCCGCGCGGGCCCGGTAGTACACCCACGTTCCGCGCCGGTCCGAGTCCACAAGGCCCGCCTCGCGCAGGGTCTTGAGGTGGTGGGAGATCGTCGGCCCCGACAGCTCGAACGCCGGAGTCAGGTCGCACACGCAGATCTCCCCGTCCGGGGCTGACGCGATCATCGACATGAGCTGCAGCCGCACCGGGTCACCGAGCGCCTTGAACGCCGGCGCGAGCACGGCGGCGGTCTCGGCCGGGATGCGGTGCTGGGCGATCGGCGGGCAGCACGGCTCGGCCGCATGCAGATCCGCGAGCGTGACCACCGCCGCTTGTTTTGACATGCCTCTAGGTTGACAGATCTCGAAACAGCATGCAACCGTTGTTTAGACGGACGTCGAGACAACCTCGGTGGCCGGGATGAGCAAGCACGTCACGTTCCGCATCCACCGCACCGACACGCACACCTTCACGATCTGGAAGGACACCACGACCATGAGCGCGAGCACCACCACGCCGGCCACCGCGACCGGCGGGTTCACGGGCGACCCAGCCTCCGCGCTGAGCGTCGCCGGCACGAGCGGCTGTTGCGGCAGCGCGGCGAAGGCCGACGCCGTCGCCAGCAGCCAGGGCTGCTGCGGATGAACACCCCGGACCGCGTCGAGACCGGCACGCTGACCGCGGTCGCGCGGCCTGTCGCGGCGACCGGGTTGCTCCTGGCCGCCGACCCGGCTAGCGTTTCATCGTAGATCGGCGATACACGATGAAGTTGGTGGATGGTGTCGGAACTCCTGGATCGGGCGACGGCGGAGACGTACGCGTCGTGGTTCCGCGCGCTCGCCGACCCGTCGCGGGTGCAGATCGTGGAGTACCTGGCGCGGCAGGGCCGGCCGATGAGCGTCGGCGAGCTCGTCGCCGCGGTGGGGCTGGCGCAGTCGACGGTGTCGCAGCACCTGAAGATCCTCACCGAGGTCCGGTTCGTCCTCGTCGAACCGGTCGGGACCGCGCGGCACTACCGGATCAACGAGGCATGCATCGCCTGCTTCCCGTCCGCCGCCGACGTCGTCATGGGCCGCCCGGCCCCGGCACCGACCGGAGGGTGCGGATGACCACGACACCGACCCGCGCGGCCGTGCTCGTGCGGCCGATGACCGCAGCGGACGCCGACGCCGTGCTGGCCGTCTACCAGGCCGGGATGGACAGCGGCAACGCCAGCTTCGAAGACACCGCCCCGGACTGGGCCACGTTCGACGCCGGGAAGCTGCCCGCGCACCGCCTGGTCGCCGTCGACGACGCCGGCACGGTGCTCGGCTGGGTCGCCGTCTCCCGCGTCTCCGCGCGGCCGGTCTACGCCGGCGTCGTCGAGCACTCCGTCTACGTCGCCCCCGCCGCACAGGGCCGTGGGGTCGGGCGGGCTTTGCTCGAGGCGCTCATCGCCTCGACCGAGGCCGCCGGGATCTGGACCATCCAGTCAGGCGTGTTCCCCGAGAACACCGCGAGCCTCGCCCTGCACCACGCCGCCGGGTTCCGCACCCTCGGCGTCCGGCAACGCATCGGCCGCCACGCCAGCCAGGGCAACCGGTGGCGCGACGTCGTCTTCATCGAACGCCGCAGCCCGCACATCCACTAGCACCACCCCATCCGCGACGTGGGCTCCGTCCGCGCTTCTGATTCGACATTCTTCAAGACAAGATGGGAGCTCCGATATGACCAGCCAGCTCGACGGCCTGCCCGTCGTCGTCATCGGTGCCGGCCCGGTCGGCCTGGCCGCCGCCGCGCACCTCGCCGAGCGCGGGATCGCGTTCACCGTCCTCGAGGCCGGCGAACGGCCCGCCGCCGCCGTCCTCCAGTGGGGCCATGTGCGGCTGTTCTCGCCGTGGCGGTACAACATCGACGCCGCCGCCCGCCGCCTCCTGGCCGACGCCGGCTGGGTCGAGCGCGACCCGCAGGTCCTGCCGACCGGGGCCCAGCTCGCCGCCGACTACCTGCAGCCCCTCGCGGAGGTGCCGGCGCTGAAGCCGCACGTGCGCTACGGCGCCCGGGTCCGGGCGATCACCCGGCTCGGCGTGGACCGGCTGCGCACCGCCGGCCGCGACACCGCCCCGTTCCTGGTCCGCCTCGACGGCGGCGAGGACGTCCTGGCCCGGGCCGTGATCGACGCGTCCGGCACGTGGACGACGCCGAACGTCCTCGGCGCCTCCGGCATCCCCGCGCACGGCGAGGACGCGGTCGCCGGGTTCGTCGAGGCGGCCCTGCCCGACGTGCTCGGCACGGACCGGGACCGGTTCGCCGGGCGGCGCACCCTGGTCGTCGGGGCCGGCCATTCGGCGGCGAACACCCTGCTGTTTCTCGCGGAGCTCGCCGTCGAGGTGCCCGGCACCTCGGTGGTGTGGGCGATCCGCTCGGCCGGAGCCGCCCGGACCTACGGCGGCGAGACCGCCGACGCGCTCCCGGCCCGCGGCGCGATCGGCACCCGGCTGCGCGAGCACGTCCAGGCCGGCACCGTCGAGCTCGTCACCGGCTTCGCCGTCCAGTCGCTGACCGCGACCGCGGACGGCCAGGTCACCGCCTCCGACGGCACCCGCGAGATCACCGCCGAGCGGATCGTCGCCGCGACCGGGTTCCGGCCCGACCACACCATCGCCGCCGAGCTGCGCCTGGACCTCGACCCCATCCTCGGCGCCACCCGCGCCCTCGCGCCACTGATCGACCCGAACGAGCACTCCTGCGGCACCGTCCCGCCGCACGGCGTCGACGAGCTCGCCCACCCGGAGCCGGGCTACTACGCGGTCGGCGTGAAGTCCTACGGGCGGGCGCCGACGTTCCTGCTCGCCACCGGCTACGAGCAGGCCCGCTCCGTCGTCGCGGCCCTCGCCGGGGACTGGGCCGCCGCCCGCGACGTCCGGCTGGACCTGCCCGAGACCGGCGTGTGCAGCAGCGACGTCCCCCTCGACGCCGACACGATCACCGGCGGCGGCTGCTGCGGGCCGGCGCCGGTCGCCGCACCGGTCGGCCGGGGCCTGGCCACCGGGGTCAGCGGCGGCCTCCTCGCGGCGCCGCTGACCCTGCTGCCGGTCGGCGGCTCGGGCGGCGAACAGCAGCCCGGCGACGCCTGCTGCGGCTGACCACGCCCGGCATGCACACCACCACGCCGGCGGCCACGGCCAGGACAGGTCGCGGCCGCCGGTCGGCCTTCCACGGCTGGCGGATCGTCGCCGCGTTCGCCGTCACCCAGACCGCCGGGTACGGCTGCCTCTACTACCCCTTCGCCGTCCTGCTCCACCCGGTGGCCGCGGACCTGCACACCAGCCCGGCCGCGGTCACCGGCGCACTCACCACCGCGGTCCTCGCCTGGGCCGCCGCCGCCATCCCCGTCGGGCGATGGCTGGACCGCCACGGCGGCCGCGGCCTGATGACCGCAAGCTCCCTCGCCGGGGCGCTGCTGCTCGTGGCCTGGTCCCGGGTCGAGACGGTCTGGCAGCTCTACGCCGTGTTCGCCGCGCTCGGCGTCGCCATGGCCATGGCCCTCTACGACGCGGCAACCGCGGTGATCGTCTCCTGGTTCGACACCGAACAGCGGCCGAAGGCCATCCTGGCGATGATCGTCGTCGCCGGGTTCGCCTCCACCATCTTCATGCCCCTCACCGGCCTGCTCGAGCACCGCTACGGCTGGCGGACCACGCTGCTCATCCTGGCCGCGGTGTACGCGGCGCTCGCCGTGCCGCTGCACGCCACCGTCGTGCGTGCGCCGGCCACCCGCCACGGCAGCGCACCACCGACGACCGCGGCCGAACGGGCCGCCGCGGTGCGCCGGGCCCGCCGGGACGCCCGGTTCTGGTGCCTGGCCGTCGCGTTCGTCGCGCACGGCGCCGCGATGAGCGTCATGACGGTCCACCTGGTCGGGTTCCTGGTCAGCCGCGGTCACCCGGCCACGTTCGCCGCCACCGTGGCCGGGCTGCTCGGCGTG
The DNA here is from genome assembly GCF_050955725.1 of Dactylosporangium sp. CA-139114. Lineage (NCBI taxonomy): Bacteria > Bacillati > Actinomycetota > Actinomycetes > Micromonosporales > Micromonosporaceae > Dactylosporangium > Dactylosporangium sp. CA-139114. Next base: position 4,671,772 of record NZ_CP192080.1, on the reverse strand, counting down.
CTGTCCGTGACCGGCCGGCTGGCGCTGACCGGCGCCCGCCGCCGCTGGCCGCTGACCCGGGTCGTCGCCGCCGTGTTCACCCTCCAGGCCCTCGCCGCCGCCGCCCTGCCGCTCGTATCGGGCACCCGGGGCGGCGCGATCGCCGGCGTCGTCGCCTTCGGCGCCGGGTTCGGCGTGTCCTCCCTGGCCGCGCCGGCACTGCTCGCCGACCGGTACGGCACCACCGGCTACGCCACCATCGCCGGCACCCTCAACACCCCGGTCACCCTGGCCAAGGCCACCGCACCGCTCGCCGCCGCCGGCCTCACCGCCGTCGCCGGCTACCAGGGCACGCTCTTGACCGTCGGCGGCGCCTGCGCCCTCGCCGCGATCGGCATCATCGCCCGCGCCACGAGGCCCGCCCCGACCTGACCCGGCGTACTCAGGCCGGCCGGGCACCGCCGCGCGCTGCGCGAGCTCCACCGCGATCCGCGTCGCCGAGTTCGTGCCACCGACCACCACCCGCCTGGTCGGCCGGTGTGCGCGCGAAGCTCGGCCGGGCCGGCGACGATCGGGCCGACCCCCACGGCGACGAGCTGGTCACGCTCCTGCCCGCCGGGCGGGTGACCTGGAGCCGCGGCCGGTACCGCTCAGTAGAGCTCCTCCAGGTAGACGTGGCAGCGGACCGACGCCGTGTTCACCGCGTTGGCCCGCACGCCGTTGCACTGCTCCGACACCGACTGCCCGGGCGCGATGTAGACGACGATCGGTGTGGGCGTGCAGTAGTTGACGGAGATGCAGCTCATGTCCTGCCAGCCGAGCACGGCCCCGTTCGCGGCGCGCCGCGTCAGACGCGAGTTGAGCGTCACCTGGTGGCCCAGGCTGTTGTACGTGCCGATCCACCCCTCGCCGGTCATCCGGCAGCTGCGCGTCCAGGTCGGGCAGTAGCCGCGGGCCGTGCAGCCGTCGATGAAGTAGCCCCACGCGCCGTACTGGCCGAGGACGCCGGTCCGGTACGGCGTGGTGCAGCCGATGGTCTCCGTGTTCTGCCCGAAGTAGTGCCACTGGGCCGCGCCGGCGTCGTCAGCGGCGGCCGGCGACGAACCGGCGGTCAGCAGCGTCACGGTGGCGAGCACGGACAGGACGGCCGTCAGGAACTTTCGCATGCTGCACCTCGATCGGATCGGGCGTTGAACGGTCCGCTCAGCGTCTCAAGCCGTCCGCTCCCGGTCGGTACGAAACGGTGCAGTGCCCGATTCATGACAGACGCGAGCGTGACCTCAGTAGCGGCTCTACATCGCCTCCGCGGCCTGCGCCGGGTCCGGGCACCGGCTCGCGCTCGCAGCAGCACCCGCAGCCGCCGCGGCGGCCGGTCGACCCAGCCGGTCAACAGGTCGCCGGCCCGCGCCGCCCAGCGGTCGCCGGCCGGCAGCTCCCCCGCGGCGCCTATGCCCGCATCCTGCCGCACCGGCGTACGCTCGCCGCATCGGCCTGGTGTCGGCACGGGGGTGTTGGGATGAAGGTGCTGGTGACCGGCGGGACGAGCGGGCTCGGCCACGCCATGGCCGCCGCGCTCGCCGAGGCAGGCTCGGCGGTCGCGCTGACCGGCCGGTCCGGCGAGCGCGCCCGCTCGGTCGCGGCCGGCCTGCCAGGAGCGATCGGTATCGAGCTGGACGTGCGGGACGAGGCGTCGGTGGCCGCCGCTGTCGACGAGGCGTGGTCGCGGCTGGGCGGCGTCGACATGCTGGTGAACAACGCCGGCATCGGGATGCGCACGGTCAACCCGCGGTTCATGACCGACCCGCAGGGATTCTGGGAGGTGCCGCCCGAGAGCTTTCGCGCGGTGGTCGAGACGAACCTGACCGGGTACTTCCTGGTCGCGCGCGAGGTGACGCCGCGCATGCTCGCCGCCGGCGGCGGGCGCATCGTCAACATCTCGCTGAACGAGTCCACCATGCGCCGGGCCGGGTTCGCACCCTACGGGCCGTCGCGCGCCGGCAGCGAGGCGCTGTCCCGCGTCATGGCCGCCGACCTGCGCGGAACGGGCGTCACCGTCAACGTGCTGCTGCCGGGCGGGGCGACCGCCACGGGCATGCTGCCGCCCGGCTCCGTCCCCGAGGGCCTGACGGTGCTCGACCCGGCAATCATGGGGCCGCCCATCGTCTGGCTCGCCTCCGACGAGGCCGCCGGCGTGCACGACGAGCGCATCGTCGCAACCGAGTTCGAGCACTGGCTCCAGAGCCGGCTACGGTGACGCCGCGCCCTCCAGGGCCCGCAGGCACTCGTCGAGCCGCCCGGCGGCGGTGAACATCGCCCGGGCCCGGGCGGCGTGCCGCTGCCGCCACGCCCGCAGAGGCTCGGCGAGCGGCTCGGGCCCGCCGGCGCCGCGGAACTGCCGGACCACGCCGGCGATGTGGCCGAGCAGGTAGCCGCCGCGCCGCAGCAGGTGTGCCAGGTCGGCGTCGCGCACGTCGTCGAGGGTCTCCCGGGCGCGCACAATGCTCTCACCACGGGACGGCTCCGGCGCGGTCCAGCCAGGTCCCGGTCGGACCGTCGGACGTCAGCTGGGCCATGCGGACGATGATCTCCGCGCCTTCCTCGACGGTCTGGACACCGCGGTGGCCGTTGAAGTCCGTGGCGGTGAAGCCGGGGTCGACGCAGTTGATCCGTATCGCGGGGAATGCCTTGGCGTATTGGACGGTCAGCATGTTCAGGGCCGCTTTGGCTGAGCTGTAGGCGAGCATCTGGTAGCGGCTGGCGATCGAGGTGGGGTCGGTGGCCAGGGTCATCGATCCGAGGCCGCTGGTCACGTTCACGATCACCGGATGCGCCGACTGCTGCAGCAGCGGCAGGAAGGCGCGGGTCACGCGGACGACGCCGAAGACGTTCGGTTCGTAGACCGTACGCATCAGATCGGCGGTGACGTCGATCGGCGCTGCGAGGCCGCCCGATATGCCGGCGTTGTTGACCAGCACGTCGAGTTCACCGACGGTGGCCGCCGCAGCCGCGACCGAATCGTCGTCGGTGATGTCGAGCGGCAGGAACCGGCCGCCGAGCCCGTCGGCGGCCGTACGGCCGCGCTCGGGGTCGCGGGCGCCGATCCACACCTGGTGTCCGGCTGCGATGAGCTGCCGGGCCGTCTCGTAGCCGAGGCCCTTGTTCGCCCCGGTGATCAAGGTCGTGGTCATGCCCCCAGCATGTGCGACATGCGGCGGCGATGAGAGGTACTGCTGGTACCAGCGTCGGTGGTCCTGGTGGCGGCACACTGGGAGCATGGCAGCCGATTTCGCAAGCGCCGTACGTACCTGGCGTGAGCGGCTCACCCCGGACGAGGTCGGCCTGCCGGTCGGGCCCCGCCGCCGCACGCCTGGGCTGCGCCGCAGCGAGCTGGCCCTGCTGGCCGGGGTCTCCGTCGACTATCTCGTGCAGCTGGAGCAGGGCCGGGCGACCGCGCCCTCGCCCCAGGTCGTCGAGGCCCTTGCCCGTGCACTACGGCTGAACACCACCGAACGCGACCATGTTTTCCGTCTGGCCGGGCTGCTGCCGCCTGGCCCGGGGGTCGTCTCGCGACACATCACCCCCGGCGTGCATCGCCTGATCGACCGTCTCCGCGACGTGCCGGTGAGCGTGTGGGACGCGTCCTGGACCATGCTGCTCGGCAACCCGCTCTGGCTGGCGCTGGTCGGGCCACCGGGGCACGGACGGCACCGGAACCTGCCGTGGCGGCATTTCGTGCTTGGCGTGAGCCGGTCGCGGCATCAGCCGGACGAGCTCAACCAGTTCGAGACCGCACTGGTCAGTGACCTGCGGGTGGCCGCCGCCGAGCATCCGGCAGACCACCAGTTGCGCGACTTGATCGCCGCGCTGAGGGCCCGTAGCGCGCGGTTTGCCGAGCTGTGGGACGCCGGCGTGCTCAGCCACCACCCGTCGGGACGCAAGATCGTCGTGCACCCGTCCGTCGGTGCGATCGCCCTCGACTGCGACGTGCTCACCGTGCCCGGCGCCGGTGATCTGCGCATCGTCGCCTACACCGCCGAGCCGGGCAGCGAAGCGGCCGGCAAACTGCAGCTGCTCACCGTCGTCGGCATCTCGACAGCAGTCACTGACCCGACGCCTGACGGAACTGTCGTGTGACGGCTCCGAGGAGAGCATGACGCGTTCGCCCGCATCAGGAGACCACCGTTAGCACGATCTTGCCTTGGATGTGGCCCTGGGCGGCTCGCGTGTGTGCGCTGACCGCTTCGTGCAGCGGGTAGGTGCTGTCCACTGCGACCTGGAGCTTTCCCTCGTCGAACAGGCGCCCGATCTGTGCGAGTTGGGGGCCGTTGGAGCGCACCTGGATGTTCGAGACGGTGATGCCCAGACGTGCCGTCTCCTCCGGGTCGTACTGGGCGAAGAACACCGGGAGCATGGTGCCTCCGCGCCTGAGCACGGTCAGGAAGCGGGAGCTGTCCGGGCCGCCGACGGTGTCGATGACCAGGTCGACGCCGCTGACCACGTCCGCGGCCCGCGTCGTGGTGTAGTCGATGAACTCGTCGGCGCCGAGCTTGCGCAGGAACCGCTCATGCCGGCCCGAGGCTACCGCGATGACGTCCGCCCCCTTCCATTTCGCCAGCTGCACCGCGAAGTGGCCCACCCCGCCGGCGGCCCCGTTGACCAGCACGGTCATCCCCGGCGTGATCGGCGTCGGCTGGTGCACCTGGCCGGTGAAGGGAGACGGCACGTCGTGGCCGAGGTCGACCAGGTACTGCCAGGCCGTGAGCACGGCCATCGGCGCCCCGGCCGCCTGCACGTGGTCGAGACCGGCGGGCTTGTGGGCCAGGTCGGAGGCCGGTGCGGCCACGTACTGCGCGTATGTCCGTCCGTCGAATCCGGGGAACCGCAGCATGCCGAAGACCTCGTCACCGACGGCGAAGCCCAGCACGTCCGCAGCGACCGCCCGGACCACGCCGGACATGTCCGTTCCGGGGACGAGGGGCAACTTCAGCGCGGGCCTCATCTCGGCCGGCATGACCTTCATCCCCTCACGCAGGTACCAGTCCGGCGGGTTGATGCCCGCCGCGTGCACCTGGACGAGCACCTCGCCTGGGCCGATCTCGGGAAACGGCACCTCGTCGTACTGCAGCACTTCCGGGCCGCCCACTTCGTGGAACTGGATCGCCTTCATCGCGCCTGTCACTTTCTCGGGGAGACGTTGCTCCTGCAGTCAAAGCCCGGGACGGCACGGCCGTCCAAGACCGGTTCGGCAACCTGCTCATTCCGAAACGGCATGACGCGTAGCCTGCAAGGGTGAACGACCCCGGACAGGACCTGGAACTGCGGCTGGTGCGCTACTTCACCGTGGTGGCGGCGCACCAGCACTTCGGCCGGGCGGCCGCCGACTTGCACGTGGCCCAGCCGGCGCTGAGCCGTCAGATCCAACGGCTCGAGAAATATCTCGGCACACGACTGCTGGACCGCACCCCTCGGGGCGCCCGGCTCACTCCGGCCGGCCAGACGTTCCTTCCCCGGGCCCGCTCCCTGCTGCAGGCCGCCCGTCAGGCCGAACTGGCCGTGCGCGCACAAGCCCAGACCGAACGAATCGCGATCGGCTACGTCGAAGACCTGGTGATCACTGCCGCCGTGCGGGAACTGCGCCGCCGTTACCCCGACGCCGAGATCAACACCCGGCATCTGCACTGCCGCGACGTCGGGGCACTGTCCGACCAGCGCGTCGACGCCCTGATCGCGCGGGCCCCGCTGCCGCTCGTCGCCGACGACGTCGTCACCACCCCGCTGTACGAGGAGTCCCGGGTGCTCGTGGTCCCGCGCGGTCATCGCCTGGCCGATCGCGCGTCGGTGACCGCGGAAGAACTGGCCGGCGAAGAGGCGGCGCACTGCGCGTTCGAGACCGCGGACTGGACGTCCTACCGAATCCTCGGCACCGACGTGCCGCCGGCCGGAAGCTACGAGGACAAGCTCGAACTCGTCGCGAGCGGGAGGGCGATTGCCGTGCTACCAGTCGGCGACCGGCGCAGCTCGCTGCGTCCCGACCTCGTCACCGTCCCGATCGAAGGCGCTCCCCCCAGCCAGGTCGTCCTGGTCAGCCGCAACGGGGACCCGAATCCGATGATCAGGAAACTCCGGCTGGCGGCCCGGGTTCTGGTGACCACACCCGCGGCCCGAGGGATCAGCCCCGCAGAGGCGAGCACGACCGCCGGCCGCGGTTGACTGACGTGCAGGACCCGCTCCGTGGACCGCGGCGTTGAGCGTCCGGACGTCTCTCGAGACGTCCGGATTCTGAAGGTGCCGGGTCAGGCCCGGCGGGCGGGGATCGACGGCACCACGGGCATCTTCGGGATGTCGGCGGGGTCGATCTTGAAGGCGGCCGGGTATGTCGCCGGATCGGTGGCGTACCCGGGCTCCGTGGAGCGCCAACTGTAGAAGCAGACCCCGCACAGGTACATGGACCAGTGGCCCGGTACGGGAGATTCGGTCAGCAGGCTGACCTCGTGGGTGTCGCAGCGGGGACAGGTGTCCGGAATCGTTGGCGTACTCACCTCAGTAGCTCCTTGATGCGCTGCTCCCAGGCTTCGGTCCCGGCGGGCACGTCGACCTCCTGCGAGAAGTGGCCACGCTGCTCGGGCGCGATGGGCGTGGTCGCGTCGATGACGAGTTTGTGGGTGATGCCCGCCGGTTCGGAGCTGGGGTCCAGTGGCAGGATCGACAGATCCGGGATGGAGACGACGTCGTGGGCGGGGTGGACCTTCACCGACAGTGCCCACATCACCTGGGCGAGGTTGAACGGGTCGACGGTCTCGTCCACGACGATGATCACCTTGCAGTAGCCGAGGCCGTGCGGGGTGGTCATCGCCCTCATCCCGACCGCCTTGGCGAAGCCGCCGTAGCGGGGCCGCAGCGAGACGATGCCGAGCAGGCCCTGGGTGTACATCGCGTTGACCGCGACGACCTCCGGGAAGTCGTTCTTGAGCTGCTGGTACAGCGGCACGCTGGTGTTGAGCGCCAGCGTGTAGTCCATCTCCGTCCACGGCCGTCCCAGGTACAGGTGCTCGAAGATCGGATCGGTCCGGTGTGAGACGCGATGGATGGCGATGACGGGCTGGCGGCGACCGCCGGAGTAGTAGCCCGTGAACTCGCCGAACGGGCCCTCCACTTCGCGGCTGCCCGCGATGATCTCGCCCTCGAGGACCGCCTCGGCGCCCCACGGGACGTCCATGCCCGTCAGCGGGGCCTTGGCGATCCGGTACGGGGCGCCCCGGATCGCGCCGGCCATCTCGTACTCCGACTGGTCGTACATCAGCGGCATCCCGGCCACCGTGGTGATCACCGGCTCGTTGCCGACCGCGATCGCCACCGGCAGGTTCTCGCCGCGCTCCTCGGCCTTGCGCAGGTGCAGGCCGATGTCGTGCGTCGGCAGAGGCTGGATCCCGAGCCGGGCCTTGCCCTTGACCTGGATGCGGTAGATGCCGACGTTCTGCGCGTCGAAGTTGTCCCAGTCATCGGGGTCACGGCTGACCACCGGCGCCTTGTCGATGTAGGTGCCGGCGTCGTAGCGGTTGAGCCGGAACAGCGGCAGCAGGTGGAACAGGTCGATGTCGTCGCCTTCGATCGTGTGTTCCCGCCATGGGGCGTCCTCGCGGCGCTCGACCTCGACCGGGAAGGCGTCCCAGCGCCGGGCGAACTCGAAGAACTGCTCCTTGACCGGGGTCTCGGAGTCCAGGCCCAGCATCAGGGCGTGGTTGGGCCACGAGCCGACCACGTTGAGGACGACCCGGCCGCGCTCGTACCCGTCGAGGTTGTCGAACAGCAGCGCCGGGCCGCGGTCGGTGAGGTTGGAGACGGCCCGGGCCGCGGCCCCCAGATGGGGCTCCGGGGACAGCGGGTCGCAGAAGCGGAGAAGCTGACCGTTCTCGTCCAGGGTCGCGAGGAATTCCCGCAGGTCTTCGTAAGCCATGATCGCTGTTCCTCAATCGCCGGCGGGTGCTGGTCGCCGGCGGGTGCTAGTCGCCGGCGGGTGACCGAGCCATGCCGGTCCACCGGCGAGCGGTCGGCAGGTCCAGACCGAACTGGTCGACGACGCGGACCACGATGTGTTCGACGATGTCGTCGAGGGTCGTGGGATGGTTGTAGAACGCGGGCACCGGGGGCAGGATCGTCGCCCCGATCCGGGCCAGCGCGAGCATGTTCTCCAGGTGGATCGGCGAGAGCGGGGTCTCGCGTACCACCAGGACCAGTCGGCGGCGTTCCTTGATCGTCACGTCGGCCGCCCGCACGATCAGACCCTCGCCGTAGCCGGCGCGGATGCCCGCGGCGGCCTTCGCGCTGCACGGCACGACCACCATGCCGTCGGTCTTGAACGAGCCGCTGGAGATGGCGGCGCCCTGGTCGTCAGGTGCGTAGCTGGCCGACGCGAGCGCGGCCACCTGGGCCGCCGTGAACGACGTCTCCTCCTTGATGGTGGCCCGGGCCCAACGGCTGATCACCAGGTGGGTCTCGACCTTCATCTCGTGCAGTGCGCCCAGCAGGCGGATACCGATGATCGCGCCGGTGGCGCCGGTCATGGCAACAACGAGTCGCACGATGGGTCTCCCGTGTGCGGTACTGCGGGATCAGCGCGCCGCCGCGTGCTCGCGCCGCGCCGGCGTCCCGCTGCCGTCCCACGCGTAGCGGTCCGTGCGGGGCAGTCCCAGCATCTCCAGCAGCCGCTCGACCAGCTCTTCCTGCAGTTCGGCGAGGGTCTCGGGCACGTTGTAGTAGGTCGGGATCATCGGGTAGACGATCGCGCCGGCTTCCGTGACCGCCACCATGTTGCGCAAGTGGATCAAGTTGAGTGGTGCTTCGCGCAGGCAGAGCAGCAGCGTGCGCCGCTGCTTGAGCTGGACGTCCGCGGCCCGTTCGATCAGGTCCTCGGCCTGACCCTGCGCGACGCGTCCCAGCACGCCCGCCGCGCAGGGCAGCACCACCATCGCGTCGTTGCGGTAGCTTCCGCTCACGATCGGGGCCGTCAGGTCTTCCGGGTCGTGCACCTGAATCTTGGGCGAGCTGGCGCCGAGCGCCCGGGCCACCGACTGCGGGTCCTCGGCTGCTCCGAACTCGAAGGCCACCAGCTTCCGCCCCGCGGGCGAGACGACCAGGTGCACCTGCTCCACCCGGCCGTCGTCCTGCAGCGCCACCAGGAGCCGCTTGGCCGCGCCCGTGCCGCCCGCTCCGGTGACCGCCAGGGTCACGCGCTTCGACGCCGTACCGTCAGTCATGTCGCCCCCCTCAGTGACCGTGCATCAGATTCCATTGACCCTCGGTCGCCGGCGAGCCGCCACCTGTGCGGGGAGGGAGATACGCGCCGGCGGTCGGCGTCTCGTGCGGGCCGAGGCCATCACCGTCCTGCACCACGTCGGCAACCGCGCCGATCGCGAACACGGCGGTGGCGCCGGGTCGCCACCCTGCACCTGCGGGAAGCGACCCGGCCGTCGGCCGACGCGGTGCCCGGGGGCGCGGCAGCCCGCCCCTGGGAAGGGTTCAGGTTCGGAGGCTCCACTTCTGGTTGACGCCGTTGAGGCACTGCCAGACTTGGATTTTGGTGCCGTTGGCGGTGCCGAAGGCGCTGGCGTCGAGGCACAGCCCGGCCTGCACGCTGGTCAGGGTGCCATCGGCGTTGACGTTCCACTGCTGGTTGGTCTGGCCGTTGCAGTCCCAGATGATGACCGGGGTGCCGTTGGCGGTGCCCCGGCCGGACACGTCGAGGCACTTGTTGCCGTACACCTGCAGCTGCTTGCCCGCGGTGTAGGTGAAGCGCTGGTTGGCGCCGCCCAGGCAGTCCCACAGCTGGACCTGCGTGCCGTTGGTGGTGCTCGCGTTCGGCACGTCCGCGCACCGGCCGGACTGGGCACCCACCAGCTGCTGGCCCTGCTGACCGCTGGGCGAAGCAGGCGTTACGTAGACGGCGAAGGCGTCATGCGATGCCTGGAAGGTGATCGGAACCGTCACGGCGCCGCCGGAGACGGTCATCGTCTGGCTGAGCACCACCTGCGGTGCGTTGAGCGGCGCCTGGTCCGGGATGCGGTCGACCACGACGTTCACCTTGCCGTCGGCGGCCAGCCAGGAGTTGGCGGAGACGCCGGTGAAGGTCACGGTCGCGCTCCCGGTGTAGCCGTTGCTGTCACCGATGACGGCGACGGCCCGGCGGTTGGTGCTGTCGATGGCGGCGGAGATCGCGGTGCTCCCCACCTGACCGGAGGTGTTGACCAGCGTGCCGGTCATGTCGGCGTAGGTTCGCATGGCCCACCAGTTGCCGTTGGGGGCCCAGGCTCCGTTGGTCTGGGTGAGAATGCCGGTGAGGTTGGGCGTCATGCAGCACACCCAGTTGCCGCGCATGGCGGTGGTGTAGCCGGACTGGGCGAATCGGGCCAGGTACCAGGCGGTGACGCCGGCCGTCTGCCGGTCCGCCGGCTGGTACTCGTTCGCGGACAACGGCCTGGCCGGGATCCCGGCCGCGGAGAGCTGGCTGTTGAGCGCCTGGGACACCGTGACCGGGTCGTCGACGTCGCCCTCGTCGTGGTTGGAGATCCAGTCCGGCACGGTTCCGGCCGAGCGGACGTGGGACAGGAAGGTGCTCCACTGCGCGGGCCGGGCCTGAGGTGTGTAGGCGAACGACGGACCGACGATCTGGGCGCTCGGAGCGACGCGGCGAATCTCGCGGTAGGCGGTGTCCCACATCTGGAAGTACTGGGTGCTGTTGACGCCGGCCTTCCAGAAGACTGAGATGTCCGGTTCGTTGTCGATGTCGTAGGCGAATGACAGGCCGGTGGCCTGCAGCGCGGTGACGGTGGAGTCGATGAACGTCGCCCAGTTGGAGCAGTTGCCGTTGTCGCACGGATACACGGTGTTCGAAGGCTGACCCCCATTGAGCCCGTAGAGGTCGCTGAGCAGGACCTGGTACTGCGGGTGGTTGCCCGCCTGGTTCAGGCGCCGGGCCTGGGCGGTGATCGAGGTGATGTCCGCCTGGGTCGCGGAACCGAACTGGTAGTTGTCCTTGATCCAGCCGCCGGAGAACCATCCACCGCCGCGGAAGGCGTTGATCCGCAGCGGCTGCAGGAACTGGTCCGCGGGCAGCGTGCCGTCCTGGTTGATCCCGTAGAGGAGGCCTTCGCCAACCTGGGTGGCGGACCCTCGGCTCGAGGCCAGGTCGACGGTCAGGGCCGTGCTGGCGGCCGCCTCGCTCTGAGTGGCCAGCATCAGTGGGACCGCGGCGGTGACGGCCATTGCTGTGGCGATCGCGGCTCGGACGGCGAACCGGCCGCTTCGACTTCGGTGCTGCATTGCTGCCTCCGGTGAGGAGTCCTGATCGGTGAAAGTTTCCGTTGGTGCGGCGGGACCGGCTTGCCAGGCGGTACGGCGGCGGGTGGGGCGGCGGCCCCCATGCACCGGACGGAGCCCGCGCCCGCCCGGCCGGCAACGGGCCCGTACCCGTGTGGAGCATCCCGGGTTCTCGAATCGATTCGCGGCGGGGTTGCGAGCACGGTATGCATCGCTTTCCGCCGATGTCAACCGGCGATCGTCCCAACACCGTGGAACGCCAGTTGAGCGTGTAAATAGGGCGGGGTCCGATCACCGTCGGTTGCATCTCCGGTCAAGCCCGGGAGCCTCGAACCGGTTCGGCTCACCGGCACCTACCTGGTCAGCTGGCCCCGGACGGCCATGCGTCGCGCACCATGCGTCCGCGGACGGTGAAGGCCGCCATCCGGGTCGCTGTCGGGTCGCGCGGCCCGGCCCCGCGGATCCCGGTCAGCGGCGCCGGTTCGCCGGTGCGGGGCCGGTGCTGGCGCGCAACGAGATCGGCGGGGTGTGCAGCGTGTTGCGTGGTGGTGTTTCGGGAGCGGCGATGCGTTCGAGCAACAACCGGACCGCCTGATCGCCCATCTCCAAGGCGGGCACGTCGGCGGCGGTGAGCGGGGGGCGGAAGTCCTCGGCCCAGTGCCGGCCGGCGACGCCGGTGACAGAGAAGTCGCGTGGCACGACGCGGCCGGTGTGTTCGAGGGCGCGCTGAATGCCGGGCAGTGCCGCCTCGTTGATGGTGACGATGCCGGTGAGCTCGGCGTGGGTGTCGAGTAGCTGCCGCACGCACGCCTCAGCGCCGGCTGCGTCGTCGGGGCAGCACAGGTCCACGCCGGCCAGGCCGAGTTCGGCGACGGCGGCGGCGAACCCGGCCAGGGCGCGGTGGCCGGGCCCATAGCCGGCGGCGACCATTTCGGCCGAACGGTTGACGAAGGCCAGGTGCCGGTGGCCGAGGTCGGCCAGGTGGCGCACGCAGCGCGCGATGAGCGTGGCGAAGTCGACGTCGATCCACCAGCCGTCGTCGGCGTCGGCGGTGTGGCCGATCGTGACGAACGGCAGGCCGGCCTGGCGCAGCCGGGCGACGCGGTCGTCCTCGAGGCGGATCTCCATCAGGATGACGCCGTCGACGCGCCGGCCGGTGATGACGCGCTCGAACGAGCGGTCGTGGTCCCCGCCGGACGGCGAGAGCAGCACGTCGAGGTCGGCGCGCGCGGCGGCCTCCACGACGCTGGCGACGAAGCCGAGCTGCATGTCGGTCAGGCGCTGGCTCGCCGGTGGGATGACCAGCCCGAGGGTGCGGGTGCGGCCCTCCTTCAGCGCGCGGGCCGCGGCGTTGGGGCGGTAGTCGAGCTCCTCGATGACGGCGAGCACGCGTCGGCGGATCTCGTCGGACACGGTGCGCTTGCCGCTGATGACGTAGGACACCGTGCTGCGGGCGACGCCGGCGCGTTTGGCGATCTCGCCGATGTTCATGACCCTCCCGCGAACCGATTCCCGGTGAGCGTAGGTCGGTCGCGATCACCCTGTCAACGAGGCCTTGACCCCGCTGCACCGTCGTGCGTATCTTCCGTGGGAATCGATTCGCGAACCGATTCGCTGGGCCCAACACACCCCGTTCTCCCCGACTGCCTAAGGGGCTTCTCGTGCGTACCTCGCTGCGCGCTTCGCTGTTAGCGCTTGCACTGCTTGGCGGGTTGACCGCCTGCTCCACCTCCGGTGCCGACGCCGGGTCCGGATCCGCGGCCGGTGGCACCTACACGATCTGGGACCCGTACCCGCAGTACGACGACAGCTCCGCCTGGGTGCAGCTGCTCGGCAAGTGCGGCACCGACGCCGGCGTGACCGTCAAGCGCACCGGCTACGACACCTCCGACCTGACGAACAAGGCGCTGCTGGCCGCTCAGCAGGGCAACTCGCCGGATGTGCTGGTCGTCGACAACCCGGTCGTGAGCACGCTGGCCGAGGCGGGCGTGCTGACCACGACCGACGACAACAAGCTCGACACCGCCGCCATCGCCCCGAACCTGATCGCCGCCGGTCAGGCCGGCGGCAAGACCTACGGCATCCCGATCGGGGCGAACACCCTGGCCCTGTACTACAACAAGAAGGTCCTGCAGGCCGCCGGCGTCGACATCGCCGGGGTCACCGACTGGGCGTCGCTGACCGCGGCACTTGCCAAGGTGAAGGCGGCCGGCAAGAAGGGCATCACGTTCTCGGCCATCGGCACCGAGGAGGGCAGCTTCCAGTTCCTGCCGTGGTACTGGGGCTCCGGCGCCGACCTGCGCAAGCTCGACTCGCCGCAGGGCGTCTCGGCGCTGCAGCTGTGGACGGACTGGCTGAAGAACGCCTACGCGCCGAACTCGGTCATCAACAACACCCAGACGACGAGCTGGCAGGAGTTCGCGACCGGCGACTACGCGTTCGCCGAGAACGGCACCTGGCAGCTGGGCAACGCCAAGAAGGCCGGGTTCGACTACGGCATCATCCCCGTACCGGCGAAGGCCGGCGGCACCGCACCGGCCCCGACCGGAGGTGAGTTCGTGAGCGTGCCGGTGCAGAAGGACGCCGCGCGGTACGCCACGACGAGGAAGCTCGTGCAGTGCCTGACCAACACCGACAACTCCTACGCCACCGTGACCGCGCTGTCGTACATCGCGCCGACGACGTCGGTGCAGGACACACAGGTCGCGGCGAACCCGGACCTGAAGGTGTGGGTCGACGCGGTCAAGGCGGCCAAGGGGCGTACGAGCGACGACCTCGGCACGAAGTACCCGAAGATCTCAGAGCCGCTGTGGAAGGCCGTCCAGGCGGCGCTGAGCGGCGCGAAGTCGCCGGCCGACGCGCTGGCCGCCGCCCAGACGACCGCGGCCGCGGCCACGAAGTAAGCCGACATGAGCAGCCTGTCCCTGCGGGATCGTGACCGGGCGGCGGTCCTCACCACCGCCCGGCCGCGCCGCCCGCACACCCGTCCCGGGCAGTGGGCGGCGTGGGCGTTCGTCGCGCCCGTCACGCTGTACCTGGTGGCCTTCTACGCCTATCCGCTGTACCGCAACGCCGACCTGAGCCTGCGCCACTACACGGTCCGATCGTTCGTGCAGGGCGACGCCCCGTTCAGCGGCCTGGACAACTACCGCACCGTGCTCGACGACCCCACGTTCGGGCCGGCGCTGCTGCACACGGTGGTGTTCACGGCCGTGTCGCTGGCCGCGCAGTTCGCGATCGGCCTGGCCCTGGCGGTGTTCTTCGCCCGGCACTTCCGGCTGTCGGCGACGCTGCGGGCGCTGTTCCTCGTGCCGTGGCTGCTGCCGCTGATCGTGTCCGCCTCGACGTGGTCGTGGATGCTCAACAGCGATTCCGGCATCGTCAACGCCGTGCTCGGCCTGGCCGGGATCGGCCCGGTCAACTGGCTCACCTCGCCGGACTGGGCGCTGGTCTCGGTGACCGCCGCCAACGTCTGGATCGGCATCCCGTTCAACGTCGTCATGCTCTACAGCGGCTTGCAGGCCATCCCGCGCCAGCTGTACGAGGCGGCGGCGTTGGACGGCGCCGACGGCTGGCAGCAGTTCTGGCGCCTCACGTTCCCGCTGCTGCGGCCGGTCTCGGCCATCACCCTGCTGCTCGGCCTGGTCTACACCCTGAAGGTCTTCGACATCATCTGGATCATGACCCGGGGCGGTCCGAACGACGCCTCCACGACCTTCGCCACCTGGTCCTACCGGCTCGGCTTCGGCAACCTGCTGCCGCAGTTCGGGCCGGGCGCCGCGGTCGGCAACCTGCTCATCGTCATGGCGCTGGCGTTCGGCCTGCTCTACGTCCGCGTCCAGCGGCGGCTCGGATGAGCCGTTGGCGGACCGCGGTCGGGATCGTGCTCACCGCGCTGATGCTCTTCCCGGTGTACTGGATGGTGAACGTCTCGCTGACCCGCGACCAGGACATGCGCAAGTCGCCCCCGAACTGGCTGCCGCTGGACGCGACCTTCGACGGATACCAGGCGGTCCTGCGCCAGCAGTTGCCGTACCTCGGCACCAGCCTGCTCGTCGGCGTAGGCACCGTCGCGCTCACCGTGGCCCTCGCCGCTCCGGCCGGGTACTCCCTGGCCAAGCTGCGCCCGCGCGGCGGCCGGACGCTCAGCGTCGCGTTCCTGATCGCCCAGATGATCCCCGGGATCATCATGGCGATGGGGTTGTACGCCATCTACCTCAGCCTCGGCGTGCTGAACTCCTGGCCCGGCCTGATCCTGGCCGACTCCACCATCGCCGTGCCGTTCGCCGTGCTGGTGTTCACCACGTTCATGGCCGGCATCCCCGACGAGCTGCTGCAGGCCGCCAAGACCGACGGCGCCGGGCCGCTGCGGACCTTCACCGCGATCGTGCTGCCGGTCAGCCGCAACGCCGTCGTCACCGTCGCGCTGTTCGCGTTCCTGTGGGCGTGGTCGGACTTCGTCTTCGCCAGCACCCTCGACGGCGGCGGCACCATGCGCCCGATCACCCTCGGCATCTACCAGTACATCGGCAACAACAACCAGGACTGGAACGCGATCATGGCCACCGCCGTCGTCGCGTCGATTCCGGCCGCCGTCCTGCTCGTCGCCGCCCAGCGGTTCGTCGCCACCGGCGTCACCGCGGGCGCCGTCAAGGACTGATCCCATCGAAATGAGCGCCGACGTGTTCCCGATCCACCACATCCCGTTCAGCCATCCGGGCTCCTGGTTCGGCTTCTCCCCGGTCATCGCCGAGGGCATCGTCGCCGACGACGTGCACCTGGTGTCGCACCAGAACGGCATGCACGCCGTCCTGCGGCTCGTCCCGGCGACGCCCGCGGCGACGCTCGTCGCGAACCCGGCGCGGCTGGCATGGGCACACGACACCGGACGCGTCGAGCTGACCTACGAGACGCCCGACACCGTCCGGCTTCGCGGCGCCGGGCTCGGCCTCGCGATCCTCGCCGCCGCGCCGACCCTCACCCCGTTCGCCGGCACCTACAGCTACCGCGACCCGCTCGACGGCGCGTTCGTGTTCACCGACTACGGCACCGGCCGCCGGTACCGCATCACGGTCCTGACCGGCGAGGACGCCGACGTCCGCGGCGCCCAGGCGCTGGGCACCGCCGAACGCGGCGTCGTCCTCGGCGACAGCCCGTGGGAGATCGCCCTCGAGGAGTACGCCGCCGATCGGCCGCCGTACCGCCCGGCACTGGGCTTCGACGAGGCCGTCAAGGCCGCCGACGCGCGCTTCGCCGCGTTCGCCGACGCGGTCGCGCCGTGGCGGGACGAGACCACCCCCGCGGCGGAGCTCGCCGCCTACGTGCTGTGGTCGGCGACCGTCGCCCCGACCGGGTTCGTCACCCGCCCGGCCGTGCTCATGTCCAAGCACTGGATGGACAAGGTCTGGAGCTGGGACCACTGCTTCAACGCCCTCGCCCTCTCCCCCGGCCACCCCGACCTGGCTTGGGACCAGTTCCGGATCGTCTTCGACCACCAGGACGACACCGGCGGCCTGCCCGACTCGATCACCCACTCGGAGGTGCTCTACAACTTCGTCAAACCACCGATCCACGGCTGGACCCTGGCCCGGCTCCGCGACCGGCTGCCCGGCCTGGACCGAGCCGAACTGCTCAGCGTCTACGGGCAGCTGGTGCGCTGGACGAGATTCTGGCTCACCGTGCGCCGCGCCCCCGGCGAAGAGCTGCCGCACTACCACCACGGCAACGACAGCGGCTGGGACAACGCCACCCTGTTCGACCCGGCCCGGGTCGTGCAGAGCGCCGACCTCGCCGCGTTTCTCGTCCTGCAGGCCCGCGAGCTCGCCGACCTCGCCGCCGACCTCGGGCTCGACGACGAGGTCGCGGCCTGGAACAGCTGCGCCGACCGGCTCCGTGCCGCGCTGCTGGACCAGCTGTGGGCCGGTGACCGGTTCGTGGCGCGCAGCCCCGGGACCGGACACACCTGGAATACCGACAGCCTGCTGTACCTCATGCCGGTCGTCCTCGGCGACGAGTTGCCCACCGCCGTCCGCGACCGCCTCGCCGAACGGATCGGCGAGCACCTCACCGAGCACGGCCTGGCCACCGAGCGGCCGACGTCCGGGCTGTACCAGGACGACGGCTACTGGCGCGGCCCGATCTGGGCGCCGTCCACCGTCCTCATCGAGGACGGCCTGCGCCGCGCCGGCTTCACCGGCCTGGCCGACGAGGTCAGCGCCCGCTTCCGCGCGCTGTGCGAACGGTCCGGGTTCGCCGAGAACTTCAACGCCCGCACCGGCGCCGGGCTGCGCGACCGCGCCTACACGTGGACGGCGAGCGCCTACCTCATCCTCGCCGCCGCACACGTCGAGCACCGCCGACGCTTGACTCCTCGAGAGCACGGCGGGCGGCCTCCCGCTGATCCAGCCACCTCAGCATCGCCTCGGTCGTCTCCTGCGGCATCTCCTGCTGGATCCAGTGACCGCAGTCCAGACTGACCACTTCCACATCCGGCACGAATGCCGTCAGTCGTTCCGCCCAGGCGCTGCGAGGGGCACGTTCTTGCGGTACAGGTTCCGAAGGAACCGCAACGTGTTCTCCCCGAACACGGCGTCGGCGACGCCCGGCTGCCGGTTGAAGTGGACGAAGTAGAAGTCGGCGCCGAGCACGGCCTCCATGCCCTCGATCCAGGGCATCTCTCCGCGCTCCTGGTAGGGCAGGCTCAGCGCTACCACGCCGTTGACCCGGTTCGGGTGCAGCAGGGTCAGGCCCCAGACGACGAATGCGCCCCAGTCATGGCCGACGAAGGTGGCATCCTCGTAGCCGTAGTGATCGAGGAGGGCGACGAGGTCACCCGACAGGTGCTCGATGTCGTAGTCCGTCACCTCGGCGGGACGGGACGAGTTGCCGTACCCCCGCTGGTTCGGGACGATGACGTGGTAGCCCGCCGCGGCCAGGGCCGGCACCTGGTAGCGCCAGGAATAGGCGTGCTCCGGCCAGCCGTGACAGAGCACGATGGGCCTTGCGGCATGTTCTCGGCCCGCTTCGAAGACTTCGAGCTGCACACCGTTGACGGACATGAGGGTGGGCTCGGGAAAATCAAGAATCATGCCGGCATCATGCCGACCGATACCGGTCACCTCCTGACCGGTTTCCTGTGGGAGTGTCGCCGGTGTGCGAGCTGACCGGTTGATGGCTATCCTCCTCCTGCTGCAACACCGCGAGCAGGTGACCGGCGGAGCCGTTCCGGGTGCAGGCCGAGGCGGCGGCGTCGTCGCTCGTCACGGACCCGCAACGGTGGGGGTCGAGCCGGGCCGCCTCGCTTCCTCGACCGACGGCCGCATCGAGGTCGTGATCCGCGGCAACGACGAATACATCCTCGCGGGCAAGCGATCATCTGCGCGCCGGTGACCCGATCGGCGCGGTGACGCCCGCGGCCGCGCCGCGGCCGGCCGAGCGCTGCGTCGGCTTCAAGACGGCGTGTCGCCGTTGATCATGGCAGCGGTCAGGACCCGGCCGCCGATGCCCCAGCCGCCGTCGGGCACCTCGTCGATCAGGATCAGGGTGTTCGGGCGGGCGATCTCGCCGTACAGCTGGACGTACAGGTCCGTCGCGGTGCTCACGATGTGCTGCTTCTGCTCGTCGGACAGCGTGCCCGCCGGCACCTTGAAGTTCGCGAATGGCATGACGAATTCCTTTCAGGACTTAGACGATGCCGCCGTTGGCGCGGATGGTCTGGCCGTTGACCCAGTGGCCGGCCGGGGAGGCAAGGAACGCCACGACGGCGGCGACGTCCCCGGGCGTGCCGAGGCGCTCCAGCGGCGGCTGCTGCGCCAGGCGCTGGATGGTGGCCTCGTCCTTGCCGTCGAGGAACAGGGCGGTCGCGGTCGGGCCGGGCGCGATCGTGTTCACGGTGACGTCACGGCCGCGCAGCTCCCGGGCCAGGATCAGCGTCATCGCCTCGACGGCGCCCTTGGTCGCGGCGTATGGGCCGTACGACGGAAACTGCAACCCGACGATGGACGTCGAGAACTGGATGATGGCGCCGCCGGGCCGGACGCGGCGCGCGGCCTGCTGGTCGACGACGACGGTGCCGCGGACGTTGGTGCGGTGCAGCCGGTCGAACTCGGTCAGGTCGAGCTCGGCGATGGTCTGCAGGTGCATGCGGCCGGCGGCGTGCACGACGACGTCCACGCCGCCGAAGGCCGCCTCCGCCCGGTCGAACAGCGCGGCCACGGCGGTCTCGTCGGCGACGTCGGCCTGCACGGCGATCGCCTCGCCGCCGGACGCCTCGATCTCCTTGACGGTCGTCGCGGCCTCGGCGTGGTTGCCGGCGTAGGCGACGACGATCTTCAGCCCGTCGGCGGCGAGGCGGGCGGCCGCGGCCCGGCCGATGCCGCGGGAGCCGCCGGTGACGACGGCGACGCGGCCGGTTGTCGTTGTGGTCATGGGGACCACTGTGGGCGTCGGGCGGGGCGGGATACAGACGCCGCTTACCGGGGGGACGCCATCCCCTGTCTCGCGTCCAGCCCGCGGGAGACACTGGAGGCATGGACCTGGCCGAGCTGGGCGCGTTCCTCCGATCGCGCCGTGACCGCATCCGCCCCGCCGACGTCGGGCTGCCGGCCGGGCCGCGGCGGCGGGTGCCGGGGCTGCGCCGCGACGAGGTGGCGCTGCTGGCCGGAGCCTCCGTGGAGTACTACATCGAGCTCGAGCGCGGCGCGGGCGCCCAGCCCTCGGAGCAGATGCTCGCCGCCCTCGCACGGGCGCTGCGGCTCACGATCGACGAGCGCGACCACCTGTACCACCTCGCCGGGCGCCCGGTCCCGGTGGCCGGCGGCCCCGCCTCCCACGTGCACCCGGGCATGCTCGATCTGCTCGACCGGCTCACCACCACGCCGGCGCAGGTCATCACCGATCTGCATGTCACCCTCGTGCAGAACCGCCTCGCGACGGCGCTGCTGGGCGACCAGCTGCACTTCGAGGGCCCGAGCCGGAGCTTCGTGTTCCGGTGGTTCACGGATCCCGTTTCCCGGGAGTTGTACCCGCGGCAGGACCACGACCACCAGTCGCGCTCGTTCACCGCCGACCTGCGCGCGGCCGTGGCCCGGCGGGACAGCCGCGACCGGGAGGCCCAGGACCTGGTCGCCGCGCTGCTGGACCGATCGCCCGAGTTCGCCGAGCGATGGCAGCAGCGAGAGGTCGCCGTGCGCCGCGACGAGCGCAAGCGGATCGTCCACCCCTCGCTCGGCACCATCGAGGTCAACTGCCTGAACCTGTTCTCCGAGGACGGCCGCCAGCGCCTGCTGTGGTTCGCCCCGGCGGTCGGCACCGACGCCGCCGAGCGGCTGGAGCTGCTCGGCGTCGTCGGCCACCAGGACCTGCTCCCCCACGTCTGACCTGGTGCGACGCCGGTGGTTCAGCGCAGGATGCCGGTGTGCCCCAGGGAGTAGCGGCCCGGCTGGGGCCAGATGCACAGGCCGTGCGGCTGGGTGCCGACCTTGATCCGCGCCAGCAGGTGGCCGTCGGTGGTGGACATCGCGTAGACCTCGCCGTTGTACCGGCCCGACAGCCACAGCACGGTGCCGTCGGCCGACACACCGCCCATGTCGGGGCTGCCGCCGCCCGGGATCTTCCACTTCGCGGCCAGTGTGCCGGTCGCGAAGTCCAGCAGCGAGACCGAGCCCTCGCCGCGGTTGGCGATGTAGAGGTACTTCGAGTCGCGGCTCACGTACAGCCCGTGCGCGCCGGCGCCGGTGGCCAGGAAGGTGCGCACCTTGAACTGGTCGCCGTCGAGGATCCACACGCCGGAGGTGTGCATGTCGGCGACGTACCAGGTGCCGCCGTCCGGCGCGATCTTGATGTCCTGCGGCATGGCGTGGTCGCCGGGCAGGTGCAGCTGGCCGATGACCTCCTGCCTGGCGACGTCGACCTTGATCAGGTCGCCGGAGAACTCGCACGTGGCGATGAAGTAGCGCCCCTCCGGCGAGAAGTCGGCGTGGTTGACGCCCGAGCAGTTCACGGTCAGCTCGCGCACGATCGCCATCGTGTGCGGGTCACGGAACACGATCTTGTGCCGCGCCTCGGACATGACCATCGCGTACTTGCCGTCCGGGGTGAAGTACAGGTTGTACGGGTCGTCGACCGGGATCGCCTTGCCGAACGTGCCCGTCGCCGGGTCGATCGGCACGAGCGAGTTGCCGGTGTTGTCGTTGACCCACAGGGTGCGCAGGTCCCACGACGGGACCACGTGCTGCGGGCCGCCGCCGACCTTGACCGTCTGGGTGACCTTGAACGTCGCCGGGTCGATGATCGACACGGTGTTGCTGCCGAGGTTGGGCACGTAGATGCGGGCCGGGTCGTTGCGGACCTGCTCGGCGAACGCATTGGGCCGGTCGGCGGCGTAGACGTCGTGCGGGTCGAGCAGCGCCGGCATGCCCGGCAGGCCGGGGCCCGGGCTGGTGGCGGCGCCGCCGCTGGGCTGCGGGCCGCCGCTCATGCCGGGCATGCCGGCCATGTTGGCGGGGGCGTTGTCGTCGCCGGGGCCGGCCGGGTGCTCGTCCTGGCTCTTGGCCGACGAGCAGGCGGCGACGAGGGCGCCGAGCAGTACCGAAACGGCAGTGACGCGACCGATGACGAGACGGGTCCTCACGCGAGCAGCTCCGTGGCCGTGACGGGGCGCAGACCGCGTTCGCGCAGGCCCGCGAGGAGCTTCGGGATCGCGGTGACCGTGCCCGCGTGGCCGAAGTGCAGGCTGACGATCGAGCCGTTGCGCACGTTGTCGAGGGTGGCCCGGACGACCTTGTCCGCGCCGGGGTCCGTGTAGTCGAGGGAGTCGACGTCGTACGACAGGCAGGTCGCGTAGCCCGCCCGCCCGGCCTGGGCCTGGATCCGCGGGGTGCTGTGCTGCGTCTGCGAGGGCCGGAACCAGCGTCCGATCGAGCCGCTGACCTCGCGCAGGGCCTGCGCGCAGCCGGAGATCTCGGCGTACGCGCGCTCGTCGCTCATCGCCTTGATGTCGGCGTGGTTCAGGGTGTGGTTGCCGAGCTCGTGGCCGTCGTCGAGCACCCGGCGGGCCAGCGCGGGCTGCTGGCGCACCCAGGCCCCGACGGCCAGGACGGTGACCTTGACGTGCTCGGCGGCCAGGGCGTCGAGCAGCCCGCCGACCACGCCCGGCTCGCCCTGCCCGTGGAACGTCAGCGCGACCGCGGGCACGTCCCGGGGCCCGCTGGCGACCTCGGCGGGCAGCGCCTTCGGCGACGGCCCGGCCGTGCTCGGGGCCGGGCCGCTCGCGCTGCCCCGGCCGCTGGGCACCGGGGCCGGCGCCGCCGCCGGGCCGGGTTCGGGGCCGCCGCAGCCGCTGAGGGCCGCGGCGCCGGCCGCGAGCAGGAGGGTCCGCCGATCCATGCGGGGTCCTTTCGCCACGTGGGGGGCACCGTCACGCGGTGCCCCCCACATGGTGCCGGGCCGAACCTGAGAACCCGCCGAATGCCGGCCTCCCCCGGCTCATCCGCCCAGCTGGCGCACCATGTTCATGATGGTCTCCAGCTGGGCGCCGCCCTTGATCGGGTAGTTCGTGGCGCCGAGGTAGCCCCACCAGTCCCAGCAGCCGTTCGGGTTCACGCCGGACGCCGCCGCCTGCGGGTACAGCACGATGGTGTTGTTCGTGTCGGCATACTGGTTGAGGTTCGCCCGGTCCAGGAACGCCGTGCCGACCGCGCCGTAGCCCTGCACGCACCCGTGCAGGGCCACCAGCAGCCGGCAGCTCTGACCGGCCGCGCAGGACGCGGGCACGTAGGCGAAGCCGGACGCGTCCATGCTGAGCCCGGGCGCGGAGCCGTTGACCGCGTACGCGCTCTGCCCGAACCTGACCAGCGTGCCGCGCAGCGGGCCGGTGTTCGGCCCGGCGACCGTGCCGAACAGCTTGCCGAGCAGGTCGCGCTGCGGGTCGGTGCCGCAGGCGTTGAGGTACGGCGAGGCGGTCGACGCGCAGGCGACGGGGCCGTACGGCGTGACCCAGGCGTGCCCGGCGGGCGTGGCGGTGTCGTAGCGGACGGAGGCGCCGAAGTCGCGGAAGTAGGTCGCCAGGTCGTCGTTCACCGACTGCTTGACGCTGGTGTCGTTGCTGCCGTGGGCGATGTAGACCGGCTTGCCCGACAGGTTGCGCACCGGGTCGATCCAGCCGTACGAGGCCCAGAGCCGCGTGTACGCCTCGAGGTTGCTCAGGTAGGTCGGCGAGATGTTGTTCCCGCAGCCGTTGAGCGCCTGGGCCACATTGTTCTGCGCGCAGTAGTACGGGCCGGCGGCGAAGACCGCGGTGCCGGCGATCCGGGCGGAGTACGCGACCTGCAGCTGCGTGGCCATGTACCCGCCGGAGGAGACGCCGGCGACGTACACGGCGGAGACGTGGTACCGGCCGAGCGAGCCGGGCACCGGGGCGGTGGTGTACGGGTTCGTGGCGGCGGCCGCGGGCGGGGCGGCGGCCAGCGTCGTGAGCAGCAGCGCGGTGACGGCCACGCCCGCTCGGATACGGTGTCGCATGGGGACTCCTTTCGCTGCTGGCGAAGCTAGCCCGACCATCGACGCGGAGCCATCCGTGCATCTCACATGCTTCGGCCGGACGGCATGTGGCCCGGCGGTCATCGCCAGGTGGCCGCGAGGGCCTCGAACTCCGCGCGCTCCGCCTCGGTGACCGGCACGCCGAGATGCGCCAGCCAGCTGCGCACCGCAGACATCACGTCGCCGGTCCGGCCGTCGTCGAGCTCGGCGTGCAGGCTCGCGAGCAGCTGGGCCGGCAGCCGGTCGGCCAGGCGGTCCAGCACCGCGTGCATCCGCCGGATCAGGGCGGCGTCGGCCTCGATCCGCTCCGTCGTGCCGGCGGCCAGCCGGGCCAGGTCGGGCAGCTGCGGGTGTGGGCCGAGTCCGGCGCGACGCCGGGCCGTGGCGAGCACGGCCTCGACGTCGGCGCGGGCCAGGGCGACGCGGTCGCCGGCGGCCAGGATGTCCGCGAGCGGCCGGTCGAGGCGGACCCGGAGCTTGTTGCCGCCGCGGCGGGCGGTCATGCCGGCGGGGCCCCGCGCGATCAGGTCGTAGGAGATCTCGAGGACGTCGTCCGGCGCGCCGGACCACCACGTCGTCCACTGCGGCCCGCCCAGCTCGTCGGTGAGCAGGTGCAGGGCCGTCGAGTACGTCTCGGGCACGGCATCGTCGGAGTACCCGCCGATGACATTGATTCGCGGGACCGACTCCGGCGAGTTGGCGCCCTCGGCGCGGACGGTCAGCGGGGGCGGCTCTTCGACCCTGGTCGAGTGCCACCGCTCGCCGGGGTTGATCTCGACGGTGCCGCCGTCCCGCCAGCGCAGGGTGCGCGCGACCCGCCGGAAGGTGCGCTCCGATCCGGGCGTCACGATCTCGGCGGAGGCGCCGACCAGGGTGCCGTCCGGGACTCGCCGGATCTCCACGACGAGCCTACCGAGCCCGTCGTCGCTGATGGTGCAGACAGGCCGGGCGGTGTACCGGCGCCCGGGAGCGCTCTTCGCCGGCCCGGTCCACCGGAATCGCAGGTCGTGCGCCACGACGTGCGCCCGGGCGGCCGCGAAGGCCGCCGGGTCCCAGCCTCGCGCCTGCGCCATGCGCAGTGCCGCCGCGTGCATGACGTCGAGCGCGAGGGCCGCCCGCGCCGTGCTCGACAGCGCCGCCACCCCGTCGGGCAGGGTCACGCCGGCCATCTCGAAGCCGTCCATCGGCTCGGTGAACACGGTCACCAGCACCTCGCCACGGCCGGGTTCGTGCGGGAAGCAGTGCAGCCGCAGCTGCGGGTGGCGCGCCCGGACCCGGGCCGGTCGGATGCCCTCGCTGTAGCGCTCGCCGATCGTGCGGGCGCTGCGCACGAAGGCGTCCTCGTCCGGGCCCTCGGCCCAGCGCGCGCCCGCGAGACCCGTCTGCGGCCAGAACTCGACAGTGCGCAGCGTCGCCACGGTTGCCAGTCAACCGCAGCGCGGCGCGCGTGCGCCGGCTATCCGGCGAACTGCGACAGGAACGACGCCGGGGCGGCCTGGGTCTCGTTCGCGGCCGGCTTGGCGATCTTCACGGCCTTGCCGAAGTCGCTGAAGGTCGTCGACGACGTCACGGGCGGCACCTGGCGGCCCACGGCCGCGGTCTTGAACGACAGCGTGGCCAGGTAGCCGTCCTTGACGGTCGCCTCGAACGGCACGGACTTCGCGGCGTCGCCCATCTGCTTGACCATCTCGGGCGTCAGCGTCGGCAGCGGGCGCTTGGTCAGGTCGAACGTGCCCTTGTACGCGTCCTGCCCGGTCCGCTCGGCCGACACGATCGCGTCGGCGAAGCCCTTCACGCCGGCCGGGTCCTCCGGGTTGCCCAGGCCGATCTTGGCCAGCGAGGTCTTCGCCCCGTCGACGTGCATCCACTTCTTCGGGTCGACGTTGGGCACCTGGCGGCCGATCTTCACGTAGACGTCGGTGCCGACGATGATGACCTCGGCGTTCGTCTGCAGCTCGGCCGACGTCACCGTCATCTTCGCGGTGTGGGACTTCTTCGACGGGTCGGTCGAGCCGGTCAGCTTGCTGCCCGCGTTGCCGGGGGTCTGGATCGACGTCGTGTAGCTCGCCGGGCCGCCCGCGAGCCGGTTGAACGCGTCGGTGAGCGCGGTGCGCGGGTCCTTCGCGTTCTCCGCCGCCGCGTTGGCGCTCGCCGCGGGAGTGCCGCCCTTGTCGCTCGAGTCGGCCTTGTCGTCGCTGCAGGCCGCGGTGAACGCGAGCGAGCTGGACACGAGAACCGCGAGCAGCACCCGACGGCTGGCAATCATGTTCGCATTCCTCCAGGTGGGCGGCCCCTTGTCGCCCCCCGGCGAGGGTAACGGTGTCACGCTACACCGCACCGTCGGGTGCACCCCCGAGGTCGAAGCGGCAGCCGTGACTGGCCTTTCGGCCATTGGTGACCTGGGCCGCTGGTCGACACCGCCCGAGGGCGGTGGCGGGATTCGAACCCGCGTCTCCCGTGAACAGCGGAAGTAACGGCTGCCTGCGCACCGGGTGTGCGGTGACATCATGCTCCGCCGCGGCGCCGGTCGGCAACGGGTTTGACCGGCCGAATGGTAAGTGGTAGCTTACGGTTCGCGATGACGAACATAACGGCGATGCTCACCGCGCTCGGCGACCCGATGCGCCAGTCGATCCTCGACCGGCTCTCGCACGGGCCGCTGCCCGTCGGGCAGCTCGCGGACGCGCTGCCGATCAGCCGCCCGGCGGTGTCCCAGCACCTCAGGGTGCTCAAGGACGTCGGGCTGGTGCTCGACCGGCAGGAGGGCACGCGGCGGCTCTACCAGGCCGATCCCGAGGGCCTCGCGCTGCTGCGGGCCCACCTGGACGGCGTGTGGGCGCGAGCCCTGCAGGCGTTCGGCGACCGGCTCGCCCCCGAGGAGGAGGACCACTGACATGCTGCAGACCGTCCAGCCCGTCCGGCGCGAGATCGTCGTCGGCGTCAGCGCCCAGCGGGCGTTCGAGGTGTTCACGGCGGACATGACCGCGTGGTGGCCGGCCCGCCACCACATCGGGTCGGCGCCGATCGAGGAGATCGTCATCGAGCCGCGGGTCGGCGGGCGCTGGTACACCAGACACCAGGACGGCTCGCAGACGTCGACCGGCGTCGTCACCGCGTGGGAGCCGCCTGCCCGGTTCGAGGTGACCTGGCAGATCGGGGCCGACTGGCAGTACCACGACGATCTCGTGACCACGGTCGAGGTCCGGTTCGTGGCCGAGGCCGAGCGGCGGACCCGGGTCCGGCTGGAGCACCGCGGCCTCGAGGCCTACGGCGCGGACGCGGCCGCGATGCGCGCGACGTTCGAGCAGCCGGGCGCCTGGGCCGGCACGCTGGAGGCCTACGCGGCGCGGCTGGGGGCGGTGGCGTGAAGTACGTCGTGCTCTACACCTCGGCGCCGGACGTGGCCGCCAAGGCGCCCGCGCACTTCCCGGCGCACAGGCAGCGCCTCGACGCGTTCCACGCGCGCGGCGACCTGCTCATGGTCGGCACGTTCGGCGACCCGCAGGCCCAGGGCTCGATGGCCGTGTTCCGCACGCGCGAGAGCGCCGAGGAGTTCGTCGCCGGCGACCCGTTCGTGGTGCACGGCGTGGTGGCCGGCTACGAGATCCGCGACTGGCACGAGATCCTGACGCCGTAGCGGCATCAGAACAGCTCGATCGCCGCGGGCGCCGCCCCCGCCTCGTGCGCGGCGCCGCCCACCGCGGTGCCGTGCGTCGAGCGCTGCTGGGCCATGACGTGCCGGTGCCGCAGATCGTCGACGTCGACGACGCGGCCGAGCACCTCCTGGGCGGGCAGGTCGTGGTTGAGGTACCGGTGCACGTCGTCGGCGGCCCGCCGCACGTCGGCCACGGCTCCGGCGACGTGTTCGATCATCTGGCGGCTGATGTCCTGGAACTGCACGTGGCCCACGGCGCCGGTGGTCTCGGTGGTCAGCGCGTCGGAGCTGTACCGCACCTGGTCGGCGGCCCGCACGGTGTCGTTGAGGGCCTGCTCCATCATGGCGGCGACGCCCCGCTGCGCCTCGGCGATCTCGGCCAGGCGGCGGGCGATGGCGCTCGTCGCCCTGGGGCACTCGGCCGGCGCGTCGGCGACGCGGTCGAAGCCGCTGTCGTCCTCCAGCACCGCGTCGAGGCGGGCGGTGAGGTCGGAGAGGCTCACCCCGATGCCGCCGGCCGCCCCCGCGGAGCGCTCGGCCAGCTTGCGGACCTCGTCGGCGACGACCGCGAAGCCCTGCCCGGCCTCGCCGGCGCGCACCGCCTCGATCATGGCGTTGAGCGCGAGGATGTTCGTGGCCCGCGCGACCTCCTCGATGGCCACGACGTGGCTGCGCAGGTCGCGCATCTGCTCGACGAGCTGGCGCACCTGGTGGTCGCGTTCGATGAAGTACCGCACCAGCCGGTCGACCAGCCGGGCGTTGGCCTCGCCGGCCTCGCCCACCTGGCGCCGGGTCTGCTCCAGCGCCTCGGCCAGCCCGCCGACCTTGCCGGCCGTCTGCTCGGCCAGGTCGTCGACGCGCACCAGCTGCGCGACGATCGACTCGGCGGCCTCGGCGGTGTGGCCGACGACGTCGTCGAGATGGGCGTTGATCACGTCGCAGTACGCCGGCAGCGGCGCCAGCGCGGCGCCGGCGACGTGCCGGACTTCGTTGTCGCCGGCGCGGTCGTCGGCGGGGCGCCTGGCGATGAGCCGGTCCCGCAGCGATGTCACGTGAGCACTCCCTTTGGCGGTCGTCAGCCCGGACCCGGTCAGGAGCCGGGCACGACCTGCTTGATGACGCCGAGCAGCTGGTCCGGGGCGACCGGCTTGACCAGCCAGCCGGTGGCCCCGGCGGTCTTGGCCTCGGTCCGCTTGGTCTGCTCCGACTCGGTGGTGAGCATGAGGATCGGGGTGAAGCGCAGGCCGGCCGCCTTGCGCGCCTCACGGGTGAAGGAGATGCCGTCCATCTGCGGCATGTTGACGTCGCTGATGATGAGGTTGGGGCGCAGGCCGGTGTTGAGCTTGTCCAGCGCCTCGCGGCCGTGGCCGGCGGTCTCGACCTGGTAGCCGGCCTTGGTCAGGATGGTCTTGAGGCTCATCAGCATGGTGGCGGAGTCGTCAACCAGCATCACGGTCGTCATCGTGGGTCTCCTCGGTGGCGGCGAAAGATTTGTGCGGGCTCAGCACCGGCAGGAGCTGCGTCGCGAGGAACGCGTCCACCGGTGCCGCGCTTATCTTCGGCCGGAACGCCAGGATCGCCTGAAAAGCCGCGGTATGCAGATGGTTGCAGTTGCGCAGGTTGACCCGGGCCCGGGGCGTGCGCCGCAGCCAGCCGACGAACTCCTCCACCTCCTCGACCGTCACCGCCGCGCTGAGCACGGCGGTGCGCTCATGCAACTCGAGCACCAAGGCTGAGCACCTCCTTGAGGTTCAGGACCAGCAGCACCAGCCCGTCGCCGAGCAGCGCGGTCCCGACGAAGTGCGCGGCGCCGCCGAGCAGTCCCTCCATCGGCTTGAGGATGACGTCGACCTCGCGGTGGAAGCGCTCGACGAGCAGCCCGGCCTTGTCGCCGCCGACGTTGACGACGAGCACCGCCCGGTCGTCCCGCGGATCGTGCTCCCAGGGCAGGGCGAGGGCGTCGGCGAGGTCCACGACCGGCACGACCTCGTCGCGCAGCACGACCACGTCCTGGTGCAGGACCCGCCCGACGTCGGCGGCCGGCACCCGGACGGTCTCCACCACCAGGTCGACCGGCACCCCGAAGCGCTGCCCGGCCACGCTGATCACCATGACCTGGGTGACGGCCATCGACAGCGGCAGCCGCAGCCGGGTGACGGTGCCCGACCCCGGCTGCGAGCGCATCGTCACCGTGCCGCCGAGCCGCTCGACGCTGGCCCGCACGGCGTCCATCCCGACCCCGCGGCCGGACAGGTCGGAGACCTCGTCGGCGGTGGAGAAGCCGGGCTGGAAGATCAGGTTCACGGCGTCGCCGTCCGGCATGGCCTCCAGCTGCTCCTCGCCGATGAGGCCGCGCTCGTACGCCTTCTGCCGGATGCGCGCGGGATCGATGCCGCGACCGTCGTCGGCGACCTCCACCACGACGGCGTCCCCGTCGGCGACGGCGGACAGCGTGATGGAGGCCTGGGGCGGCTTGCCCGCGAGCGTGCGCTCCTCGGGCGGCTCGATGCCGTGGTCGAGGCTGTTGCGCACGAGGTGCACCAGCGGGTCGCCCAGGGCCTCGATGACGTCCTTGTCGGCCATCGTGTCCTCGCCCTCGGTGACGAGCTCGATGCGCTTGCCGAGGCGCCGGCCGAGGTCGCGCACGAGCCGCGGGAACCGGGAGAAGGACACCGACAACGGGAGCATCCGGACGTCCATGACGGCCGCCTGCAGCTCCTCGGCGATGCGGTGCAGTCCGGCGTACTGGTCCTTGATCCGCCGTCCGAGGGCCCGGCTGCCGAACTCCTCCTCGGCCGACTCGGCGAGATACGTCAGACCGTTCTTGGCCACGTTGAGCTCGCCGACGAGCTCCATGAGCCGGTCGACCTTCGCCTGGTCGACCTTGAGCACCCGCGAGCCGACGAGGCCGGCCTCGGGCTCCGCGGCCCGCCGGTCCGGCTCCCCCACGCGCCGCTCGGCGGGCACGGGGCGCTCGTCGCCGCCGGCCGGCGCGGCCGCCACCCGGAGCCGGTCGACGAGCCCGCGCACGATGGCGGCGAGCTCGGGGGCGTCGGCGTCGTCGAGGTCGACGCTCGCGCCGAGGGCCCGGGCCGCGCCGGCGACCACCCGGGCGATCGACCGCAGGTGGGCGCCGGTCGGCGAGGGGCCGTCGCCGGGCACGAGGGCGGTCAGGGCGGCCTCGAGCACGCCGAGGGCGTCGGCGGCGGCCTCGGGATGCTCGCCGGTGAGCGGGCCGCCGGTCGCGGGCTCGCCGGGCGCCGGGGCGGGCGAGCGCAGCGCCGCCGCGTCCAGCTCGACGATCTCGACCTGCTCGATGACGTAGCGCAGCACGTACTCGATCTCGGTGACCGAGGCGCGGGTGACCAGGACGAAGCCGAGCCGGCACGCGTACTCGTCGTACTCGTCCGGGACCGGCCAGGCGTCCGGGCGCAGCACCGCCAGGTGGGCCAGGGCCGGGACCTGCCGCACGAACAGCAGCGGGTCCTCGCCGCGGAAGAAACAGCCCTCGTCGGGCTGGTAGCGCACGAAGCGCAGGGCCGCGGACGTGGTCTGCAGCCACTCGGTGAGCTCCGCGACGACCGGCGCCCCCAGCTCGGCCACCCACTCGGGCGCGTGGGCGGCGACCGTGGCGGCCCGGGCCGGGCCGGCGGCGGGCCCGGTGGCGCCGCCGATCGGCGCGCGCAGCCGCACGATGAGCACCGCGGCGTCGTCGTGGGCGGTGCCGGGCAGCCGCTCGGTGACGGTGACGTGGGCCAGCCAGCCGCGGATCAGGTCGAACGCGGCGAGCAGGTCGTCGGTCAGCGCGGAGTCCAGCGCCACGCGGCCGGCCCGGACCGCGTCGAGCAGGTCCTCGGCGGCGTGCGTGAGGGCGGTCAGCTCGGGGAACTCGAACAGGCCGGAGGAGCCCTTGAGGGTGTGGGCGGCCCGGAACACCTCGTTGATGCGCTGCGCGTCGCCCGGGTCCAGCTCCAGCTGCAGCAGGCCCTCGCCGACCTGGTTGAGCAGGTCGTCGGCCTCGGCGAGGAACTGGGCGAGCAGTGGGTTCATCGCTCCCCCGCCTCGACCGGCCCACCGGCGAGCATGGTGGCGACCCGGACCAGCCGTTCGGCGTCGACCGGCTTGACCAGGTAGAGGTTCGCCCCGGCGCGGTAGGCGCGCTCGGCGTCGCCGGGCCGGTCCTCGGTGCTGATCATGACGATCGGTGCGGAGGTGGTGACGGTGTCGCCGCGCAGCGCCTCGACGCAGGCGTAGCCGTCCATCCGGGGCATGTTGACGTCGACGAAGAACAGGTCGAACGGGTCGACCAGCGCCGCCTCCACGGCCTCGAGCCCGTTGGCGGCCTGCTCGACGCGGAAGCCGGCGTCGAGCAGGAGCCGGCTGTGGTACATCCGGACCGTGGCGGCGTCGTCGACCACCAGCACGCGGGCCCCCTCGGTCTCGGTCATGGGCGTGCTCCAGTCGGTCGCTGGTAGGCGATGCCCTGCGGCAGTCGCTCGGGAACGAAGATCGGCGAGATGCGGCTCATCGACTCCGCGTGGCCCAGGAAGAGGTACCCGCCCGGGCGCATCACCCCGAAGAGGTTCTCGGCCGCCCGGCGGCTGGACAGCTCGTCGAAGTAGATGAGCACGTTGCGGCAGAACACCACGTCGAAGTCGGCGAACTTGCGCATCGCCGGGGTGTCGCACACGTTCACCCGGTGGAACGTGACCGCGCCGCGGATGCCCTCGTCGATCTGGTAGCGCCCGGCCCCGGCGGCGTGGAAGTGCCGTTCGAGCCAGGGCTTGGGCACCCGCTGCAGCGACCGGGCGCCGTAGCTGCCGTGCCGGGCGCGGTCGAGCACGTCGCTGTCGATGTCCGCGGCGTGGATCTCCACGTCGACCCGGTCGATCTGCGGCCACTCCTCCAGCAGGCGGATGGCGATGGAGTACGGCTCCTCGCCGGTCGAGCACGGCAGCGACAGGATCTTCACGGGGCCGTTCGGCCGGCCCGCGCGGGTGTGCTCGGCCAGCACCCGCGCCAGCACCGGGTCGAGCAGCGCGTCGAACTGGTAGTCCTCGCGCAGGAAGTAGGTCTCGTTGACGGTGAGCTGGTTGGTCAGCTCCTGCAGCAGCTGCGGCTGGTCGCCCACGCGCAGCGCGCCGAACCAGGCGGCGAACGTGCCGTGGCCCGAGGCGCGCACGCAGGCCTCGATCCGCTTGTCCACGAAGTACCGCTTGCCGGGCGTGAACTGGATGCCGGTGCGCTTGTAGAAGTACTCCCGGAAGCGCTCGAACTCGGCGTCGCTGAGCCGGAACGGCTCCGTGGCCGTGCTGGTCATATGCCGGCCTCTTGCACGCCGGGCAGCGCGGCGTCGACGGTGAAGCGCAGGAACGGGTCCTCCGGGAACCGGTCCCGGGCCGCGCGCAGCACGTCGGCGTGCTCCGGGCCGGCCATCGGCAGCAGGGCGTCGATCGCGGCGGCCACGACGTTGGGGTGGGTGTCGGCCGCGACGATCTCGGCGAGCCACTCGGCGGCGCCCGGGTGCGGCAGGTCGGCCAGGATCATCGCGGTCATGATGCGCACGTCGTGATCCGGGTCGGCCAGCAGCGTGGGCAGCAGCGCCGGCACCGAGGCGGGCATCGCGGCCAGCGCGCCGGCGACCGCGGTGCGCAGGGCCGCGTCGTCGCTGCGCAGGTGCGGGGCCAGCCCGGTCGCGACGTCGGCGTGGTCGAGCGCGGCGAGGGTGGTCAGCACGGCGTCGCGGACGGCGGGGTCGGGCTCGGCCGGGACCCGGGCCAGCAGCGCCGGCACCGCCTCGGCGTCGCCCTCCAGGTCGAGCGCGGCCCGCCGGCGGCGCTCCGGATCGGCGTCGGTGAGGCGCTGCCGCGCCGTGCCCTCCTCGGCCGGAGGCGGTGCGTCGGCGGCCTGGCGTCGTACCAGTCCCATGGTTGCTCCTCCTGCGGGTGTTCAGCCGGCCCAGTCGACGATGCGCTCGACGATGGCGTGCGCCGGCAGGGTCTCGGTGGCCCCGCCGCGGCGCACCAGCTCGCCCGGCATGCCCCAGACGACGGCCGTGGCCTCGGCCTCGGCGATGGTGCGGCCGCCGGCCTGCTTGACGGCGGCCATCTCGGCCGCGCCGTCGTCGCCCATGCCGGTGAGCAGGGCGCAGATCAGGCGGGCCGGGTCACAGCTGCGCCGGGCGGAGGCGACCAGCCGGTCGACGCTGGGATGCCAGCGGTAGTCGGAGCTCTCGGGCACCGACTTCACCACGAGGCCGTCGGTGCGCCGGGCCACCAGCACGTCGGCGTTGCCGCGGCCGATGTAGATGTTGCCGGGCCGGACCGGGGTGATCCGGTCGACCTCGTGCACGCGCAGCTGGCACACCTCGTCGAGGCGGCGGGCCAGCGGCGCGGTGAAGCTCGCCGGGATGTGCTGGGCGACGACGACGGCGGCCGGGAGGGTCCCGGGCAGCTGCGGCAGCAGCTCCGACAGCAGCGCCGGGCCGCCCGTCGACGAGCCGATGACGATGAGCTCGGCCGCCGCCGTGCGCGCCCGCGGCGTCGGTGGCGCGGTGGCGGTGCGCTCCCGCTGGGCCCGCAGCCGCCGGCCGAGGTTGTGCGCCCGGCTGGGCCGCGCGCTCGCCGCCGCCGTGATCTTGCCGACCAGCTCCTGCTGCACGTCGCGGAGGTTGAGCGAGACGGTGCCGCCCGGCTTGGGCACGTAGTCCACCGCGCCGAGCTCCAGCGCCTCGAGCGTGACCAGCGCGTTGTGCTCGGTCAGCGACGACACCATGACCACCGGGCAGGGCCGCTGCCGCATGATCTCGGACAGGCAGGTCAGCCCGTCCATCTCCGGCATGTTGATGTCGAGCGTCACCACGTCGGGCCCGACGCGCTCGATCTGTTCGAGCGCGTCGACCCCGTTGCGCGCGGTGTGCACCTCGAAGCCGCCGGCGTCGAGGAGCATCTCCTTGAGCATCTTGCGCATCAGTGCCGAGTCGTCGACGACCAGCACGGTCCTGGCGGGCACGGTGCGGGCCTCAGACGACGGCCAGGTCCCGCTCGGCGATGACATCGCCGAGCGCCGCCCGGTCCTGCGCGCCGAGCAGCTGGTCGACCTGGACGAGCAGCAGCATCCGCTGCTGCTGGTGCAGGTTCGCCACCCGCGAGACGACCTTGGCCTGCTCGTCGGAGAGCTCGGGCGCCGGTTCCAGGGCCGCCCGGCTGACGCGGGCCACCTCCGCGACCGAGTCGACGATGAAGCCCGTGCGCACGCCGCCGAGGATCAGCACGATGATGCGCTGCCGCTCGTCGCGGGGCGCTTTCGGCACGCCGAGCCGGGTGCGCAGGTCCACCACCGGCAGCACCGTGCCGCGCAGGTTCACGAGGCCTTCGACGAAGCTGAAGGTCTTCGGCACGCGGATGAGCGTCTCCGGCACCCGGATGATCTCCTGCACCGCGTCGACGTCGACGGCGTACTCCTCCTCGTCGAGCCGGAAGACGACGAACAGCTCCTCGTCGCCGCGTCCGTCGTCGGCCATCTCCCGCTCCTCGGTCTCCTCCGGGGCCGGCTCGCCGTCGAGCTGTTCGCGCAGCTCCCGGCGAATCTCCGGCGAGTCGAACATCCGCTCCACGCTCAGCACCGACACCAGCCGCTTGCCGCCCTCCAGCCGGCAGACCGACTCGACCTCGGTGGCCCGGCCGCGCGCGGCGACGACCGGCGGCAGCGGCGCGACGAGCTCGTAGGGCACGCGCAGCACCTGCCGCACGGTGTCCATGACGACGCCGACGACGCCGCCGTCCAGCGACACCACGACGATGCGGTTCTGCGGCTGCAGGTCGGCGGCGGGCAGGCCGAAGACCCGGCGCATGCTGACCACCGGCAGCAGTCGCCCGCGCAGGTCCATGACGCCCAGCACGCGGGAGGCCGCGTTGGGCACGTGGCTGACCGCCTCGGGCGCCTGCACGATCTCCTGCACCTGGTCGATCGGCAGCGCGTACTCCTGCCCCTCGACCGCGAAGCTGACGAGCTCGAGGGTGTCGTCGGCGTCGTCGTCCTCGGCGCCGGTCTCGCCGCCCGCCGGTCCCGCGGCGGTCATCGCCTCGGCCCCGCCGCCCGCGCTGAGGATCCGGGAGAACTGGGCCCGGATGAGCTCGTCCACGTCGAGGATCGAGGTCATCGTGCCGTCGTCGCCCTTGATGACGCCGACGAGCACCTCGGAGCTGACCGTCGCCTGCACCGACTCGGCCGGCTCGACCGCGTCCGGATCGACGCTGATCACGCTGGCCACGCGGTCCACGACGAGGCCCAGCGGCACGCCGCTGTCGACGACGACCACGCGGGTCGTCTCGTCGTGCTCGGTCTGTTCCAGGCCGCAGCAGCGGCGCAGGCTGACCACCGGCAGCACCCGGCCGCGCAGGTTGGCCAGCCCCTCCAGGCTGGGCGGGCCGAGCGGCACCTTGACCACGCCGGGCATCCGGATGATCTCCTGCACCCGGCTCATGGGGAACGCGTAGCGCTCCCCGGACATGTCGAAGGTGACATAGTC
Source organism: Dactylosporangium sp. CA-139114 (assembly GCF_050955725.1). Classification (NCBI taxonomy): domain Bacteria; kingdom Bacillati; phylum Actinomycetota; class Actinomycetes; order Micromonosporales; family Micromonosporaceae; genus Dactylosporangium; species Dactylosporangium sp. CA-139114. Next base: position 4,635,758 of record NZ_CP192080.1, on the reverse strand, counting down.
CGCACTGTCGCCGTCCACGGCCGCGCCGGCCGGGTCCTGTTCACGCATGAGCGTCGTATCGTCCACGGCACACCGGCTCAGGCGTTCTGCAGCTCGTCGGCGAGCGCGGCGATCTCCTCCACCGCGGCCGCGAGCTCTTCGGCGCCCTGGGCCTGTTCGCGGGCGGCGGTGGAGGCCTGCGTCGCCAGCTGCTCGGCCTGGTTGGCGGCCGAGGCGATCTGGTCGAGCCCGGTCTTGACCTCGCCGAGCGCCGTGGAGATCTGCTCGGCCGAGTCGCGCACCTCGGCGTTGCCGGCCCGCACCTCGTTCATGTCCCGCTCGATCTCCACGAGCCGGGCGGTGGTGGCCCGGGCCGCCTCCACCTCGGCCAGCGCCTGCCGGCTGGTTTCGTCCAGATCGGCTCGTACCTCCACGATGCGGTCCTGCACTGCCTTCACGAGATCCTTGATCCGGTCGGCGTTCTCGGCCGAGTCGCGGGCCAGGTTGCGGATGTCGGTGGACACGACCGCGAAGCCCTTGCCGAACTCCCCGGCCCGCGCCGACTCGACCGAGCCGTTCACCGCGAGCATGTTGGTCTGGATCGAGACGTTCGCGATCGCGTCGACGATCTTGTCGATGCGCCGGGAGATCTGCTCGAGCTCGCCGACCTTGCGCACGTTCTCCATCCCGCTGCGGGCCGCCTGCTCGATCGCCTCGATCATCGAGTCGACCGACACCTTGTTGTCGGCCAGCTGGGTGAGCATGGTGTCGGCCTGCTCCACCGCGGCGGCGCCCCGCGTCGCCGACAGCTGGGCGCCGGTCTCGATCTGGGTGATCGCCTCGGCGGTCAGCGCTCCCTTCTCGGCGGCGGTCCGGGCGCCCGTGTTGATCTCGTTGATCGCGGTGCTGATCTGCCCGGCGGCGCGGTTGATCTCCTCGACCGCGGCGGAGAGCTCCTCGGCGGCGGAGGCGACCTCCTCGGCGCTCTTGCTGATGTCGGTGCTGGTCCGCAGCCCCTCGGCGACCTCGGCGAGCAATTCGGCGGCCTGCTCGCTCTGCTGGAGCGCCTGGCTCTGCTGGCCGACCGTCTGCAGCGACTCCTCGCAGGCCGCGGACTGCTGCTCGGCCGCGGCGGCGATCTCCTCCGAGCGGGTCTTGGCGTCGAGCGTGGCGCGCTGGGCCTGCACGGCCGCGGCGGCCATCTCCGTCGCCCCGGTCATGATCGAGACCATGCCGTCGCGGATGACCTCGAGCTGCTCCGTGATCTCCTTGCCCTTCTCCACCTCGGTCCGGGCCGTCTCGGCGGACTGCTGCACACCCGAGGCGATGCTGGTCACGCTCGTGCGGACCTCGTCGATGAGGTCGCGGATCTGCCGCGCGCTGCGCTCGCTGGTCTCGGCGAGGGTGCGGACCTCGTCGGCGACGACCGCGAAGCCCTTGCCGTGCTGGCGGGCCCGGGCGGCCTCGATCGCCGCGTTGAGGGCCAGCAGGTTGGTCTGATCGGCGATGTGGGCGACGGTCTTGACGATCTCGCCGATCTCGTCGGCCTGCTTCTCCAGCTCGCTGATGGTCACCACCGAGGCCGTCTGCCGCGACGAGGCACGGTCCACGTTGCTCAGCAGGCCGTTGATCCCCACCCGGGTCTCGACCAGCAGGGCCTGCAGCGCCTGGCTGAGGTCGGCGATGCGCCGGGTGACGGTCTGCTGCTGGCCGACGCGCTCCTCGACCTGGGTCATGACGGCCAGGCTCTCCTGGGTCGCGCCCGAGGCCTCCTCGGCGCCCGCGGAGATCTGCTGCATGGCGTCGCTCAGCTGGCGCGAGGCCTCGGACGCCTCGGCGTTCTGGGCCGAGATCTCGGCGGTGGCCGAGGCGATGCGCTCGGCCGCCTGTTGTTGTTTGGCCACGGAACGCGCCTGACGGCGGCTGGCCTCGTTGTCGGCGGGGCGCTGCCCGCCTCGAGTGCTCTGGCCACCCTTCATGACGTTCGGGCGGCGGGTGACGTCGGTAGCGCGACCGTTCGGCGCGCTGGTGGTCAACGGCATGGTCCGTCCTCGATCCCCCCCGGCGTCCCGCAGGACGCCGACAACGCGTGATTCGGGCCGCATCACCGGCGATCGGGCGGCTCCGTGATCAGCTTCGCACGGTGGGTGATCATGCTCGTGCGTTTATCGGCAAACATGATTGCCCCGCGCGCTCGTCGCTCAGAACAGTTCGACCGCCGGGGTCGTGCCCGGGCCGGCCGCGGGGACGGCGGGGACGGCCGCCGGGCGCTTCGCCTCCGGCGCCGACGGCGGCGGGGCGAAGCTGGAGCGGCCGATCCGGGTGACCGGCACGTCCTCGTAGGCGGCGGTGAGCTCGCTGAGCCGCGCCGCGATGGCGGCCAGCGCCGCGACCGAGTCGGCGACCTGGCGGGTGCCGTCCGTGGAGCGGCTCGCCGCCTGGGCCAGATCGTTGATGGTGGCGGTGAGCGCGGCCGTCGTCTCGCCGGTGCTGCCGACCCGACGGGTCATCTCGGCCGTGGAGTGGCGCTGGTCGTCGACCGCGGCGGTGATGTCCGTCTGGTGCGCCGTGATCTGGTCGATGACCCGGGTGATCGACCCCAGCGCCACGGCCGCCGCCTCCGCGTCGGACCGGATCGCCGCGACCTGCGCGTCGATGTTCCCCGTGGCCTCGGCGGTCTGCTGGGCCAGGCCCTTGACCTCGTCGGCGACGACCGCGAAGCCCTTGCCGGCCGCCCCGGCCCGGGCCGCCTCGATCGTGGCGTTCAGCGCCAGCAGGTTCGTCTGGGCCGCGACGCCGTTGATGAACGCCACGACGCCGCTGATCTGCGCACTGGAGGCGCCCAGCCGGGTCACGCTCGCCTGCGTCTCGGCGGCCGTCGTCACACCCTCCTGGGCCACGCGACCGGCGTTGGTCGCCCGGGTGGCGATGGCGTCGATGCTGGCACGCACCGCGTCGGCGCCGGCAAGCAGGTCGCGCATGTTGGTCGTGACGTCGTCGATGGACCCGGACAGCAGGACCGCCTGCTGGGCGGTCTCGGCGGTGTGCCGGGTGACGGTCGAGGCGCTGGCGGCCAGCTCGTCGGCGGCGTCGCGCAGGTTGTGGGCCTGCTGCGCGATGCCCGTCAGCAGGTGCCGCATCCCCTCGGTCGCCTGGTTGACGGTGCCGGCGATCCAGCCCATCTCGTCGGCGCGCATCACCGGCAGCTCCAGGTCGAGGCGGCCGTGGGCCAGGGCGTCGAGCGCCGCCATGGCGCGCCGCATCCGCCGGGCCAGCCGGCGGGCCGCGTACACCGCCTCGGCGAGCAGCAGCACGAGCACCAGCCCGAGGACCCATTCCAGGTGCCGCAGGCCCGCGGTGGGCAGCCGGGCCGCCGCGGCGGGGTCGAGCGCGAGCCACACCAGCGCGATGCCGACCGGCACCACCACCGCGGCGACGGTGCGCGCCGTGAGCTCGAAGACGATCGTGCGGTACCAGCGCCGCTCGGGCCGACCGGCCGCGGCGCACTCGGATCGTGCATCAGGTGACACAAGGGCCAATCGGCGACCACGGCGCCCGCTTGAGCCAACGCCGCCGGCCCGGTCGCCGGCGGGGCGTGCGCGACCCTCAGCCGGGGAGGTTGTCCAGCATCAGGGCGAGCGCGAAGTCGAAGCGCTCGTGGCCGGTGCCCGTGGTCAGCTCCTCCGCGTGGCGCCGGATCTGCGGGAAGGCCTCGGCGGGCAGCTCGGTGAGCCGGCGCGCGAGCTCGTCGCGGCCCAGGACCCACTCGTCGCCGCCGCGCCGGCGGCGCTGGGCGACGATGGACTTCTCGAGGGCGTAGGCGCTCACGTAGAGGGACAGGGCGTCGATGGCCCACGCCGCCGTGCGGGGCGCGACGCCGCCGGCGAGCAGGATGGCCAGCATGCCCTCGTTGATCCGGAGCGTCTCGAGGCTGGTGGGGAGCATCGCGAGCGCGGCGCGGGAGATGCCGGGGTAGCGCAGGTACTGGTCGCGGATCTGGGCACACACGCCGGCGATCTGCTCACGCCAGGTCGCCGGGTCCGGCTCGGGCAGGACGATCTCGGAGCAGAGCCGGCCGATGATCAGCTCGTCGATGTCGGCCTTGTTCACGACGTGGGCGTACAGCGAGGCGGGCCCGGTCCCGAGCACCGCCGAGATGCTGCGCACGGTCAGCGCGTCGTAGCCGTCGTGCGCGACGACCTGCAGCGCCGCGTCGACGATCCGGTCCACCGTGATGGGTGCCTTGCGCGGGGCCGGCGGGTCCGGCGTGCCGTGCCGCGCGGCCCGGCGCTGCTTCGGGTCGTGGGACATGCGGCTCACAGTACCTTGACACGAACTTAGTTCGATATACCAGAACTTCGTTCGTGACGGTCGAACCAGGGCCGTTGCGGCACGCCTGGCTCGTGCTCGCGGTCCCCGCGGCATGGCGCTGGAGATGCTATGAGTTTCAGCTTATACTGAAATTCGTGAACGACGACGAGCGGGCGCTCGCCTGGGTGGATCAGATCGCGATGCACCTCGCACGCGACGGGGTGTCGCCGATCGCCGGGCGGGTGCTCGGGTGGCTCATGATCTGCGACCCGCCGGAGCAGTCGGCCGCGCAGATCAGCGAGGCCATCGGGGCCAGCCGCGCCTCGCTCACCATGAACCTGCGGCTGCTCACCGGCATGGGCTTCCTCAGCCGGCGCACCCGGCCCGGCGATCGGACCATGTACTACCGCATGGCCGACGATGCCTGGCAGACCGTCGTGCGCAGGCAGGTCGCCGGGATCGCGGCCTTCCTCGACATCACGCGCCAGGGCCTGGACCTCGTCGGCCCCGACGGCGAGCGCGCGGGCCGGATTCGGCAGGCCCACGCCACCTTCGACTGGATGGCCCACGTCTTCGGCAACGCCCCACCCCTCGAGGAGCAGTCATGAGCACCGGGCACGCGGTGATCGTCGGAGCCGGTATCGGCGGGCTCGCCGCCGCCGTCGCGCTGCACCGCATCGGCTGGTCCGCCACCGTGCTGGAGCGCGCGGGCGAGCTCGGCGAGATCGGGGCCGGGATGTCCCAGGCACCGAACGCGCTGGCCGCCCTGGACGAGCTCGGCGTCGGCGAACGGGCCCGCGAGGCCGCGGTGCCGTCCCGGGCGACCGGCAACCTGCGCACCCCCGACGGCCGCTTCCTGCAGCGCGCACGGGCCGCGGACACCCCCGCGCTGCTCGCGTTCCACCGGGCCGACCTGCACCGGGTGCTGCTCGACGCGGTGCCGCCGGGCTGGGTGCGCACCGGAGCCGAGGTCACCGGCGTGCGGGCGGACGGGACGGTGACGTTCACCGGCGGGGAGCTGCGGGCCGACCTGGTCGTCGCGGCGGACGGCATCGGCAGCGCGACGAGGCGCGTGTTGTGGCCGGACGCGCCCGCGCCCCGGTTCCTCGGGCGCACCGCGTGGCTGGGCGTGGCGCCCGTGGCCGACCAGCCGGGCAGCGTGACCCTCGGCCTTGGTGGGTACTTCCTGATCCATCCCCTCTCGCGCGGGCGCGCCTACTGGGCGTACGTGACCACCTGCGACGACCCGGGCATCCGCTTCGAGGACGAGCACGCCGAGGTGGCCCGGCGGGTCCGGGAGTGGCACGACCCGATCCCGGCGCTCATCGCGGCGACGCCACCGCACGCCGTCATCCACATCGACATCCGCGAGCTGCCCCCGCTGCACTCCTTCGTCGTCGGCCGCGTGGCCCTGCTCGGCGACGCCGCGCACGCGATGAGCCCCGACCGCGGCCAGGGCGCCGGGCAGAGCCTCGAGGACGCCGTCGTGCTCGCCGCGGCGCTCGCGCAGGAGCCGACCGTCGAGTCCGCCCTGCGCCGCTACGACACCGAGCGCCGGCCCCGCAGCCAGGCGATCGCCCGCAGCGCCGCCGTCGACGGCCGGGTCAACACCACGCGCCGCTTCCACCGCCCGCTCACGGCGATGATCCGGCTGACCCCCGCCGGGCTGTGGAGCAGGAGCATCGCACCCGACGCCAACGACGCCTGGCGCTGGCGGCCGCCCCGCCTGATGCGGTGAGCGGGCCTTGTTGTCGTACTTCGGCGGCGACACCCTCGACGAGTTCCTGCTCCCGGCCACCTGGCTCACCCCGGCCGCCCTCGCCTCACCCGCCCCGGTCGCGTTACCGGACGTCGACGGCTGCTTCCTCGACGACGACCGGCGCCGTCGCCGGACGACGAGCGCGGCGTCATCGCGACCGTCACCGACGCCGGCCGAGAGCTGATCGCCGCGCGTGCTGCCGGGGCATGTCGAGCGGGTCCGCCAACTGCTGTTCGAGCCGATGACGGGCGGCGACCTGGCCGCGCTGAGCACCGTGCTCGGCCGCGTCCGCGACCACATGCGCGCGACCCCGCCGCGCTCCGCCAAGCCGCGAGCCGGCCGCAGCCGGGGCAGCGGCATGCGCTCCATCCGCCCCGCGGACCACGCCCTGCGCGGCCGGGTCTTCGCCGTGGACATCCGCGCGGCGCAGCCGTGGCAGACACGCCCGGCGATCGCCCCGCGGGTGGCGCCGGTCATCGTGCCCATGGCATGCGAACACCTGCGGGCGGCGGCGAAGTCGCGATCGACGCGGACGAACCGGCCGGGCTCACGGAGCACTGGGGCGAACCGCTGTGCGAGCTCCGCGCAGCGCGCTACGCGTCGTCACCGCCATCAACGCTGGGCGCACGGCGCGGCCGATGCGTGGCACTCAAGACCGGTCGGCGACGTCGAGGTCGACGAGGAAGCCGCGTGGCTGCCACTGCTGTGCAGGCAGCCGGTCACGGCTCGTGTGGAAGTACTGCTCGGGGCTGAGGAACTGCATGGTGCCGAGTTCAGGTCGCCCATCGGGCAGCGGTTCGACGACCGGCGGATCGCCGCGCAGGCGCTCGGGGCGGGTATCGGGCACGTCCGTCAGGCGCACGTCCTCGCGGCGGCGCAGCCACCCATCCGCACCCCGGTCATACCGGTCGAACACCGCCCGTACCCGCCGGACGATGCCCACCGTGACGGGCAACTCGCCGATGAGCCCCAGGTACGCGTCGAAGCCCAGGCATCCGTCGAGCACGACGTCGCCGCCCAGGTGATCGGCTTCCCGGACCGCGCGCAGGTCGCCAGCCTCGATAAGCTGCGCCCAGGGCCGGCCGCCGAAGTCGAGCAACGTGCCGGCACGCACGAGGACTTGGCGCAATACCAGATCGTCGGGCAGCTCTGGCTCGTCAAGCCATCTCAGCCGGGTCGTGACCCGCTTCCCCTGTGACCATGGCTCCCGGAGAGGGGTGTTGAGCAGCACCGGCCAGAGCATTGCTTCGTCCTGTCATCCAACGTGCAGACCGGAGACCGGGCATGCCTACGGGTTGCGGCGATCGGCCTTGCGTACCTCCAGCGCGGTCTGCCGGTCTCGCCGGCCCGGACATCGGCGGTGCGGCGCAACCGAGCCGCAAGCGGACGGGTGCAATCCCGCCGGCTAGGCGACATCGAGCGTAGCCCGGCGGCGGCTCTCTCGCTCGAAGTACGCGAGCAGGGCCAAGCCCAGGGCGGCGTAGAGCACCCCGAGCCCCGCCTCGGCGAACAGGTCGGCGCGGACGGCGCCGAGCGAGGCCCCGGCCGCCACCCGCCGGGCCGCGTCGATGCCGTGGGTCAGCGGCAGCCAGTGCGCGGTCGCCGCCATCCATGGGGGCAGCGCGTCCAGCGGCACGTTCACCCCGGCGAAGATGAGCAGCACGCCGAAGATGATGTTGGACAGTACCGCCGTCTCACGAACCCGCAGCGCCAGCGCGGCACCGGTGAGACCGAGCCCGGTGCAGGCGAACGCCGACACTGCCACGACGGCGACCAGGGCGAGCAGCGCGCCCGCCCGCACGTGCACGCCGAGCAGCAGCGAGCCGGCAACCAGCCCCACCAGCGAGACTGCCAGCCCGTTGAGCACCACCGGCAGGGCCCGGCCGAAGAACAGCGGGATGCGCGCCGCCGGCGAGACGAGCAGCAGCGGCAGGGTCGCCTGCTGGCGCTCACCGCTGATGGTGTTCCCCATCGCGAACAGGCACGGGATCGAGGCGTACTGCACTGCGTTGCCGATGACGAAGAACGCGTCGTCGCGCACCCCGGCGGCGCGCCCGACGTAGGCGAAGAACAGAATCTGGAAGATCGGCCCGAGCACGAACGTGGGCACCAGAATCCAGGGGCTCAGCCACGAGAAAAGGGCGCGGTAGCTGGTGAGGCCGCCGATGAAGAACAGCCGCAGCGCGTTCACGACAGCGCCAGGGTCGCGTCGCGGCGGGCCGAGTCGATCAGGCGCCGGGCCAGCAGCGCACCGGCGGCACCGTACACGGCGGCGAGGCCGAGGCAGGCCGCGATGCCGGGCAGCGCGTTGCCGCCCGCCGCGGCCGCCCGGACCGCCTCGATGCCCCAGGTCGGCGCGAGCGCCCAGGAGACTGGCCGGGTCCAGTCCGGCAGCAGTGACAGCGGGACGAGAAATCCGCACAGCAGCCATACCGGGAACTCCAGCGCCGAGCCGAGGGCCCAGGCCGAGCGGTACCGCACCGAGGCGATCGCCACCAGGAAGCCCAGCACCCCGATCGCCGCGACCGTGGCCAGGCACGCGGCGACGAACGCGAGCGGCCGCTGGACCACGAGATGGATGCCGAACACGAAGCGGCCCCACAGCAGCGTCGCGACGAGACTGTAGGCGCCGATCGTGGCCATCGACAGGGTTACCGGCAGGATCAGCAGCGTAAACGGCGTCGGCGCGGCCACGAGCAGTTCGAGCGTGCCCTGGCGGCGCTCCTGCTGCAGCGACGACGCCGCCGTCGTGCTCGTCGCCGACCACACGCCCATGAGGCTCGCCCCGACCGCGGCCGACAGCAGGGCCGAGGGGGCCGCATGGCCGCTGCGGAACACGAGGAACACGATGGTGGCGAAGATGAGGGGGTACAGCACCCCGAGCACTCCGTCGAAGGCGGACTGGCTGCGAATCTTCAGGTTGAGCCACCAGGCCACGACGACCACACGCAGCGGCCTCATGCGCCGGCGACCAGTTCGACGTAGGCATCCTCGAGCGTCGGCTCGCGCGTCGCCACCCGCCCGACCCGCGCGCCGTCGAGCGCGCTCAGCACCGCCCGGGCTGGCTCGGCGCCCGGCTCGGCGTGCACCTGCAGGATCTGGGCCGGGCCGCGCTCCTCGACGTTCACCGAGCGCACCCCGCCGACGGCCCGGACCCGCTCGGCGGCGCCGTCGGTCAGCCCGAAGACCTCGATCTCGACCACCCGGCCCGCGCTCACCCGCTGCTTGAGCTCCTGCGGGGTCCCGTCGGCCAGAATGCGCCCGCCGCTGATGACCGCGATGCGATGGCACAGCTCGTCGGCCTCGAACATGTAGTGCGTGGTGAGCAGCACGGTTGTGCCGGTCTCGATGAGCCCCTTGACCGTCTGGCGCAGCTCCCGCGCCCCGACCGGGTCGATGCCGATGCTGGGCTCGTCGAGGAAGAGCACCTGGGGCCGGTGCAGCAGTCCCCGAGCGATGTGCAACCGCTGGCGCATGCCCCGCGAGTAGCCCTCGACCCGCTCCTTCTCGCGCCCCGCCAGCCCGACCAGCTCCAGCAGCTCGCTGATGCGCCCGCGCTGCTCGCGGGCGGGCACCGCGTAGAGCTCGGCGAAGTACCGCAGGTTGTCCAGGCCCGAGAGCCGGTCGTACAACCCGCGGTCGCCGCCGAAGACATACCCCACCCGCTGGCGCACCTCCCGCGGCTGCGTGACGACGTCGAAGCCCAGCACGCTGGCCTTCCCGGCGGTGGGCAGCAACAGCGTGATGAGCATCTTGATGGTCGTCGTCTTGCCGGCTCCGTTGGGCCCGAGCAGCCCGAAGAGCTCGCCCCGCTCGACCTGGAAGCTCACTCCACGCACGGCCTCGACCATGCGGCCCGCGCCCCGTAACCGGGCTCGGGCGCGGAACGTGCGGGTCAGGTCGGAAACCTCGATGACTGGCATACAGCTCCCCTCGCGCCGGGTGAACCGGGCCGCTGCAAGCATCGTTCGCGGCGCCGACCATAGCACCCGCGGGCGGAGCGCGGTGCCCTGCGAAGCAGTCGACAGCACCAAGGAGGCATGACTACGGTCGGCACTCAGCTTGATCCATCAAGGTTGATCTTTTGGTATCGGTTCACATTCGACGGCAGTGACCAGCGGCGATACCGGAGTCGTCATCAATCGACGGTTGTTGACCGATGCCGCCGGGGCGGACAGCAGAAGAGGACATCCCGTCGGGATGGATTCCCTTCGCCTGGCGTGAGCGCTAGATCTCCAGCCGCAGTCCGGCCCATCGGCCGAGCCATCCCTTGACCTCCACGCGGCGCCGTACCATCGCGCGGCCCGCTGCGTTGTTGAAGGCTGGAGAAGGGCGGACAACCATTCCCACAAGGTCGGCCAGCCCATGGCAAGACGCCAGGCGAACAGCGTCACCCCGCAGCGTAACCGCGACGCACGTCGCCGTTTCGGGCCAGCGCGAGATCGCGTCCAGGGCGGACGTGTAGGGCTCATCGCCATTGCGCAGATGCATCCGTGCCTGATTACGAATCTCCCACGGCACCCCAGGCAGGGCCTCCATGGCCTGGGCTTCGGCGCGTGCGTCCTCGCGCGCGTCCAGCTTCTCCGGGTCGAAGTAGGCGACATCTACGTCGCGCTCCGGTAAGGCCGGGAGGCCGCTGATCGAGTCCCAGACGCGGTTGCGTACGAAGCCGGCACCGATCCACCAGTCCGGTAATCCAAGGTCGGCCGTAGCCCGAAGGACGTTCATCGCTCTCGGGTCTGACTCGATTACGCCTACAACGTCCAGTGCGCTCAGAACCACCCCCGGAACCCTAGACCAGCGGACGTACGCACCGCTTGCGAGGCGGGGGCTGAGGGCAGAGCGAAATCTCTCACGGACGCGCTTCGGCGCGATCACCACCGCAGACAGGTAGGCGCGATCCGCATGCTGGCAGTCCGCTGGAGATGCCCGTACCGGACGATGGAGGGCGGCACTTGCGTCGGCGGTCACCGGCACTTACGCAATCTCCCCATCGAGGAAAGCCGCCCTGCTCAGCACCCCGGAAGACCGCGCCCACCACCACATCGCGGACATCCTCATCTCTTCGCGGGCGCGCCTGGATTCTGGGGCTCGGGGCGCCACAGGAACCCGCCCTGTGCATCGACGTGCGCCACGTAGCCGTCCACCGGTGCACCGTTGGACAGGCCGACCGCGAGGTCGGCGAACATCGTGTGGACCCCTGGCCAGAGCATGCGCTCGGCCGCCCCGGAGTCGTGGTAGACACGCCAGGTGGTGCGGCGACCCAGCGGGCTCTCGGTCCCAGTTCTCCACCGCGTCGGGCGTCGGCCACACATCGCTCATCACCTCGTTGCGTGCCTGCAACAGCATGGCCCGCATGTCGTAGGCGCGCGGCGGGGACAGCGGTGCGAAGCCCGGCGGCAGCAGCCCGATCCGCTCCACGCCGTCGACGAGCTCGGCCGTGCAGCGCCAATATGCACGAATTCCGGACGTGGGCGTCGGCCGGGAAGCCGGTGGCGCCGGCTCCACCGATGTGCCGGCCGGCGCCGCGAGCGAACTGGGCACGGTCTGCTCCAGCCAGGCCCGAATGACGGCCCAGCTCTGCTCGATTGCTGCCACCAGGTGATTTGCCAGCCCGGGTATCCGCGAACGGGCGACTTCGCCCGGAGCTGCCGTTGCAAGCGGTGACCTCAGCGCACCGGCTTCCATCGTCAGCGCCCTGACCGGACACAGCACACAAAGGCCCACTCAGAATCGGGCGAACTGCATCCCGAACAGCACCAGGACCGCGGCGAGAACGACCCCGACCGCAACGAACTTCGAACGCTGGTACCGCTTCGGTGTCGGCAGAGACGCCACGACCAGCGGCAGCGCAGCCGGCATATAGAAGATGAGGCCGAAGAACACCCCGCACAGCGTCATCGGCACCAGCACGACGACGGCCAGCAAACACAAGGCGCGGAAGTCCAGATGGTCCCGGAACGCCAGCGGCACCGCCGTCAGCAGCGCACAGATGACGTACAGCGGCGTCGCCCGGGGGTACCCGACCATCAGCGGCAGCGTCACGAGCGAGGCGTAGGCGACCCCGGCCCCCACGGTGAGCCGATCCCAGGCGACCGGCACCAGCACCATTTGAACACGTTCAACCACAAGAACACGGTAGACCGGGGCTGGGAGCACTTCAACGCGCGTGTGACCCACCCCGTGCCGCATAGCGCTCGGTGCCGGCGGCGACGGCCCTCGACCTCGCCGGTGTACGCGCGTGCACGGCGATCCGCGCGTGAGGTCAAGCTGCTGGCGCGAACTCCGACACCTTGACGGCTGGCGATCGTCGCCGGCCGTGGATCCCTATCGAGCGATGCTCAGATATCCCTCTGCCATGCGAGCCCGGTTCCCCGGTGCACGATGTCTCGACTTCGTCCGCACCGGGGTCACGATGTATTCCCACTCGTCCGGTGCCTGCCGCATGGGCAAGGACGACCGGGCCGTCGTTGACGCCAAGCTGCGGGTCAACGGCATGTACCACACAACCTGCGGATCGCCGACGGCACCATCATGCCGCGCATCGAGTCCGCTCCGACGATGCCGACCTGCGTGCTGATCGGCCTGCGGATGGTCGAGATCCCTACCGGCCGGATGTAGGGAACGCCGTCAACGGTGACGCTCAGATCCAGGTGCGCGCTTCGCCGCCGGCACGCAGCGGCGTCGCGATGACGACGGTCCCGGTGTGGTCGGCCTGGCGGTCCGAGTCGACCTTCCAACACCTCCTGCAGGTTCTGTGAGCCAAGGAGTTGGTTTAGTGTCCTGCCCGTGTCCTGAACAGTCGACACTGAGGGTGAGACCGTTGACCAGCTCTCTTCCGTATGTCTGTCCCGTTTGCCGGGCCGGCTTCGCTACGCACGACGGGTTCTACTGCACGGGTTGCAACGTACGGTATCCCGTCATCCGCGGCATGCCCGTGCTGTGTCCTGCCCCGTATCGCCATCTCGGTGAGGAAGCTCTGCGCATCGTCGAATACCGCCAGAGCAACCAGGCTCAAGGGAAAACGGTCGAGTCGGACATGATGTTGCTCGACGATATCTGCGACAACATGACGGATGCGATCAGCCCGTTGCTGACCGTGCGGTCTGTCCTGGCCACCGCGGCCGCCCGGCCGGCGACAAGGTCACGAAACTCGTACTCGCCGGTGCAGTCCCTGCATTACCTGCGCCGAGACTGGAGCGGCACACCAGAGTGTGAGAAGGAGATCCAGGACGTCACCCAGGCGGCCCTCAAGGCGCTGGACAACGCCGGCGGTGAGCGTTCGAGGATCCTGCTCCTGGGAGCGGGCACCGGGCGGTTCGCGAGCGTGTTGTCGCCGCATTTCGCATCGACACACGCCATGGAGCTGTCAGTTCCCATGGGCCTCCTCAGGGACTTTCTGCGCGACGGACCGCTGCGCTTCACCGTTCTCGACCGGCGGAACCGGCGATCTGAGGCCGACCTACGCCAACAGCACACCGCGTCGAGCCTTGGCGTCGAGCTGGATTCGGTGGACTGGGCGATAGCGGACGCCTTGCACTGCCCATATCCCGACGGCTATTTCTCGACTGTGGCGTCGCTGTACTTCTCGGACGTCGTGCCGCCCAGTCGGCTGCTGCCCGAGGTGGCTCGCATACTCGCTCCGGGGGGAACCTTCGTGCACGTCGGTCCGCTGGGGTACCAGTTCGACCGACCCGCCGATGACCACTGGCCGGCCGAGCGATGGCCCGGCGAGGTCGAGAAGTTCGGCCTGCGAGCGGTGTTCACCGACTGGGTTCGATCGACCCATCACGTCGATGCGTCGTCGATGTTCACCTCGCTGGTGGACAACTTCGTGCTCGCCTGCGAGAAGCGCGTCTGAGCGTCCCGCGCCCCTGGGAGGTTCATGGGTGCATCTCGGCAGGGCGCACAGGCGCGGGCGCCGGTGAACATGTCCAGCGCGGTCGTGACGCCCATGGTGGCGAGGTCGCCCAGCACGGTCCGCGGGTCGGATCGAGGTGCACGTGGAACACCGCGGCCAGTGGTTCGTCAACTGGCCACTGGAGCGGATGGCCGAGGAGCATCACCATGCTCGGACCGGTGCGCCGATGGCCCGCCGGCAGTCATGCCGACACTCATCCTGTGGACGCCGCCAGTCGCGACACACTTCAGGTGTGCCAGCAATGACCGAGGACGAAGCGATCGCCTTCCTGGCGGAGGAAACCCACACCGGCAAACTCGCCACGGCCGGGCCGACGGGCGACCCGCACGTGGCGCCGATCTGGTTCATCGTCGACGGCCCTGACATCGTCTTCAGCACCGGCCGTGACTCTGTGAAGGGGCGTCACCTGCGCGCCAATCCCAGAGCCGCGCTCACCGTCGACGTCGAGCGGTTCCCGTACTCCTTCGTTGCGGTGCGCGGCGGCGTCTCCATCGCCGAGGATCCGCCGGACCTGACCACGTGGGCCACCCGGATCGCCGAGCGCTACGTCCCGGCCGGGAAGGCGGGGACGTACGGTCAGCTCAACAGCCAGTCCGGCAACGTGTTGTGCCGGCTACACATGAACCGGGTCGTCGGCATCCGCGACATCGCAGCGATCTGAAGCCCTGCCGACGGGACGGTTCGGTCCGAGGAACTCGCGTTTCTCGCCTCGACACCGGCCACACCCCGTCATACGGCTCGCGTATCTCGATCCGGTCGCGTTCCGGTGCCGTGCGTCACGTGATGGGGTCGAAGCGGCATGCGGCAAGCGGTACGGTCGGCGGCATGACGGTTGTCGCACGCGTCGGCTCGGTCACGCTCGACTGCGCCGACCCGCGGGCCTTGGCGAGCTTCTACCAGGCGGCGACCGGTGCCGATCGGGAGTATGACGGCGACGAAGCGGTCGCTCTGGCCCCGGTGCAGGCCGGCGGAATCAACCTCTGCTTCCAGCGGGTCGCTGATTATCGGCCGCCGCGCTGGCCCGACCCGACCGCGCCGCAGCAGTTCCACCTTGACCTGTATGCCGCCGACCCGGCCGCTGCCGAGGCACGCCTGATCGAGCTTGGCGCCACCCGCGCGCAGCACCAGCCGGGTGAGGGCCGCTGGACTGTACTGCTCGACCCGGCCGGTCACCCGTTCTGCTTGGCGCCCGACCCGGAGTCGGCCGCTTGACGGCGCTGGGCTGAGTGCCGCCAGCGGTTCCGACATAGCTCAAGCACACACGGATCTGCCGCCGATCGTGCGTTGTTGGGCCTGTTCGCAAGGGCCGGAGGGTTACGCGATTCCGTCGTGGTCCTCGTTGGAGTGCTCCAGTGTCACCTGGACGCCTTCGGCGGTCAGGTGTCCGGCCAGGACCGCCATCTCGGCGGGCGTTCCGGCAAGTCCCGGGCCGGTGAGGGCGGCGTAGACGTCGGCGACCTCGGCGATCGTTGCTCCCTGCCGACGGAACACCGTGAGAGTTCGCCGCCGTTGGTCTCGGTTCTGGCCTGGGTCCGCGCGTAGCCGGGTGAGCCCGACGCGGGCAAGGAGGGTCTGCCGGACGATGGCGTCAACGCGGTCGAACACCGCCGGCGTAGCGCGATCCTGGCCGACGTAGTCGCAGTCGGTGGACCGCGACGTCGTCGTCCACACGACCCGGCCCGCTTCGACCGCCTCCGCAACATGGAATGCCGCCGCGGCGCCGCATATCGGGCACGGGCCGCCCTGGTCGCCGCAGACCAGCATCACCACATGCACGCCGCGAACGGTACGACCCGCCCGCGTGGGCGCGTCCGAGCATGAGCGGTCGTGGCACTGCACGCCAAGGCCGCCCACTAGCTGCGCTGTCTGGACTGTCCAGGCACACTTGGGCCGTGGAACGTCACGAGTTCGGCGCCGCGGTGCGCCAGTTGCGGGTGAGTACTGCCCCCGTGACTGTCGGGCTGCCGGTCGGCCGTCGGCGGGTGCAAGGGTTGCGGCGTGAGGAGCTCGGCGAGCTCGCGGGGATGTCTGCGGACTACGTACGCCGGTTGGAGCAGGGGCGCAGCCATCCGTCGGCCGGGGTGGTGAACGCCATCGCCCGCGCGTTACGGATCGGGCGGGCGGAGTACGAGCGGCTCTGTGCGCTGGCCGGGTACGCCGCCGCGGACGGGCAGGTGCCGAACGAAGTCGGTCCGGGTGCGATGCGGCTGCTGGAGCGGTTCACGGACACGCCGATGTTCGTCTCCGACGCGGCGATGAATTTGATCGCCGTGAACAGTGCGTTCATGGCCCTGGGGCATTGGGATCTCACCGGGGACCCGTGGGAGTGGAACATCGCCTGGCGTAGCTTCTGCGATCCGTTCAGCCGTTTCCAGCAGTCTGCGGCTGACGCAACCGATCATCAGGCGGTCCTCGTTGCCCGCCTCAAGAGCGCGCTGTTGCGCTACCCCGCCGACGCGTCGCTTGCCGCGCTGGTGGACGAGATGCGGAGCCGAAGCCGCCTGTTCGACACCTTGTGGCGCACGCCACGACCGGTGGCGGCCTACGAGAGCAGTGCCACGTTCATGCATCCGGACAGCGGCTCCGTCACGCTCGTCGGCAGCCTGCTCGCCATCCCGGGCGACGATCTGGCGGCTCTGATGCTCACCGCGTCGCCGGGCTCGGCCGATGCGGCGCGTCTGGCTGAGATCGTCGGCGTCGCCGGGGAGCCGACCATCATCAGGGTGGGCCAGTCCGGCCCAGGCTAACTGCGCCGGATCCTGCGAAGTTCGTGACGTCTCCAGCGACCGCGGATCCAGTGGCTGCCTCCGGATGGCCCTCGTGACGCGGGGCTGGACGCCTTCGCAACTCGAAGCAATGCCGCAGAGACGACTCTGCGTCGGTATCGCTTCAAGTTCGGAGCACATCGACGGCGCTCACGGAAGCAGGTGCAGCAATGAAGGCAGTGCGTTTTCACAAGTTCGGCGGTCCCGAGGTCCTGCGCTACGAGGATGTCGCGCAGCCCACCCCCGGCGGCGGTCAGGTCCGGATCCGCGTCGCCGCGACGTCGTTCAACGGCGTCGACGGCAACATCCGTGCGGGCTACATGCAGGGTCCGATCCCGGTCGAGCTACCACACACTCCCGGCATCGACGTCGCGGGGACGGTCGACGCGCTCGGTGACGGCGTGGACGACGTCGCGGTCGGCGACCGGGTCATCGGCTTCCTGCCGATGACGGGGGCCGGGGCGGCCGCGGAGTATGTGATCGCGCCGGCGGAGATCCTGACGGGGGCACCCAAGAACATCCCGTTGGCCGACTCGGCGGCGTTGCCGCTGGTGGGCCTGACCGCGTGGCAGGCGCTGTTCGACCACGGCAACCTGACCACCGGTCAGCGGGTGCTGATCAACGGCGCCGGCGGAGCGGTCGGCGGATACGCCGTGCAGCTGGCCAAGGAGGTCCGTGCCCGTGTGATCGCCACGGCCAGCCCACGCAGCGCCGAGCGTGTCAAAGCCGCAGGCGCCGACGAGGTGATCGACCACACCACCACAGACATGACCGCGGCGGTGACCGAGCCGGTCGACCTCGTACTCAATCTCGCACCAGTCACTCCGGAACAGCTGGCCGCGCTGGTCACGCTGATCCGTGACGGTGGCACCCTCGTCAATACCACCGTCTGGATGCCAGCTCCTTCCGACGCGAAGCGCGGTGTGCGCGGCATCGACCTGTTCGTCCGCAGCGACGCCGACCAACTCGCCGACCTGGCCGCTCGCGTCAGCACCGGTGAGTTGCGCGTCGAGGTCGCCCAGCGGGTCCCCCTCGCGGAGCTGCCGACCGTGCACGCCCAGGCCGCCGCGGGTGCGCTGCCCGGCAAGACCATCATCGTCGCCCACACCGCCTGACGCCGAACTGACAGGAGAACCCGATGTCTCACGACAAAGTGATCACCGTGCTCGGCGCGACCGGCACGCAGGGCGGCGCGGTCGCCCGGGCGCTGCTGACCGACGGCGAATTCACCGTACGGGCAGTGACACGCGACGTCACGTCACCCAGGGCGCAGGCGCTGACCCGGCTCGGCGCCCACGTGGTGGCGGCGACCCTCACCGACGAGGGCAGCCTCCGCCGGGCATTCGACGGGGCGTACGGCGCGTTCCTGGTCACGCCGTACTGGGAGCACCGTTCGCCGGCCCGGGAACTGGCCGAAGTGGAGCACCTCATCAGCGCGGCCCAGGCAACCGGCCTGCGGCACGTCGTGTGGTCGACCCTCGAGGACACCCGGGAGGTGATCGCGGCCGATGACGACCGGATGCCGGTCATCGGCGACGGCTACCGGGTGCCGCACTTCGACGTGAAGGGCGGGGCCGCCGACGCGCTGTTCGCCAAGTCGGGCCTGCCCACCACGTACCTGCTGATGTCCTTCTACTGGGACAACCTGCTCACCCTGGCCAAACCGCAACGCGACCCGGACGGGACGCTCGCCGTGCACCTCCCGCTCGGCGACACCGCGATCGCGGGCGTCGCCTCCGACGACATCGGCCAGGCGGCGCTGCGCGTGTTCCAGCAGCCGGCGGAGACGATCGGCGCCACGATCCCCGTGGTCGGCCAATACCTGACCGGCGAGCAGATGACGGCAGCGCTCAGCGCGGCGCTCGGTGAACCGGTGGCCTACCGCCCGCCCACCCACGAGCAGTTCCGCAGCCTCGGCTTCCCCGGCGCGGACGAGCTGGGCAACATGTTCCAGTACTACGCCGAGTTCCCCGAGTCCTACCTCGGCCGCCGCGACCTCCAGGCCGCTCGCGCGTTCAACCCGCATCCGCTCAGCCTGACCGACTTCCTGACCGCGCACCGGGCCGCGCTCGGCGATGCGGAGGAGCCCCGATGACCACCATCGACATCGCCCCGTTCAGCCCGCCCGCAGCCCCCGAATCCGTGCCGGCCGGCGCCTCCTTCCAGCTCCCGGCGCCGGTCGATTCGGCCGGGGCGGTCTGAGCGTTCGGACCGCCGGACTGTTCAGATGCTCTTGGGCGGCGAGCCCGACGCCGTTGGCGTGCGGGCTCGACGCCGTCCGATGTTCAGTGCGGAAAGGCGCGGGGCAAGCGGGTGCTGATCGTCTCGCGGAACTGTTCGATACGGGTCGCGACCTGGCGCATGCCGTAGGTGTTCTCCAGCCGGTCCAGGTACAGCGATCGAGCGGCGAGGGCGTCGAGGGCGACGGTGAAGTAGATCGCCATGAGCGGGTTGACGAACAGCGCGCTTCCCCGGGTCCGCTGGGTGAACTGCACGTCGCCGAAATCGCCGCGGGTGGCGGCAGCGATCTGTCCATTGACGATGCTGGGCCGCAGCGGTGTCGCGGCCTGGGCTGCGGCGACCGCGTCGCGGTACAGCGCGGCTTCCCGGCTCGCGCCGGGAATGGACAGCGCACCGAGGTAGGCGCCGTCACGGTCGAGCGCGGCGAGGTTCTCCAGCACCTGGGAGTGGTTGACACCGTGGTAGGCGTCGATGCCGAACCCGAGGCAGGAGACCAGCTTGACCGGCAGATCGATCCCCGCGACGGCGGCCAGGCTGGTCATGTCCTCAACAGGCGTGCCGAGACCGGCTTCGTCACCGCGCATCAGGATGTCCGTACCGCCGTCGACCAGCACAATCGCGTCGATGCCCAGGTGATCGACGAGGTGGCGGTAGGCGGCACGCAGGCCCTGCACCCCGACCTTCGGGAAGGCGTACACCGTGGACGGCAAGTCATGACCGGCGAGCCAGACCGCCAGCGTGCGTTCGGGGAAATAGTCGTCCAGCCCGGTCGTCTCCGCGGTCACCGCGGCGATGTTCTCGGCGAGCCACACGTCCAGGTCGAGGAGTTCGAGCTGACTGAACGACAGGTTGGCCAGGTGGACCTCAACATCGGCGTCCCACAACGCGAACGCCAGCGGCAGCCCGGCATACACGTCGAACCCGCCACCCGCACCGGCAATCAGGACACGGCGCGCCTTGCCCAGCGCAGCGAACAACGGCGGCGTCACGAGCGAGCTCACGTCCCACCCCGACACGACACCATCTCGACGTTCACGTCCATCACCCGCTGCATGATCCCCGAACGACCAAGCCCCAGCCAAGCACCCCTGCACTGTTGACCAGCACCGTCACACAAGGACGATCACGGTGAACTGGGCGGTTCGACGAGGCACAAATGAAGATCGTTTCCACGCCGGCACCGGATGCGCGGTGCTCGCTTGATCACGTGCGCGCTTCTGCCGCAATCAAGGCGCAGCCGCGCCAGGGCATCGCGTGTATCCTCCCCGCCATGAATCTTGAGGACCCCGACGGCGAGCTGCGCAGGCTGGCGGGCGAGGCCAAGTTCCCGCACCGCGATGCGGCGCAGCGCGCGCTGCGCTTCCGTGGCTCCGGTGACGTCGCGGACCTCATCGCCGTCATGGACGATCCGCACCCCTGCGACATGACGGACGTCCTCTTCGCCATGGCCGGCGCCAAGCGGCCGTGGCTCAACTGGGTGCCGATGCCCAGCGAGGCGGTCAGCAACCTGGCCAACCACGTCGGCGCGCGCCGGGCCGCGGGCGAGACGATCAACATGGTGCGGACCGGGCTGTCGGCGGCCGAACCGGCCAGCGCGCTGACCGCCGCCCGCCGGGTGATGGGTCCAATGGAGATCGGCATCGGCGCGTTCCCCGAGCCCGACATCCGGGTGCCGCTACGGCGCCCCGAGCAGCACTCGATCTGGCGCTACGACGGCGAGAACCCCGTCGCGGCGGTGCCCGCGCCGAGCGCGGCGGCGATCGAGACCCTGCACGAAGTCGGCGGCCTGCCGTGGCCGTCGATCCTGTCCGGATACCTGCAGGCCGAGCCGCTCGGCGCACTGTCCGTGCCGGACCTGCTCGGGCTCCTGGCGCACCTGCCCGGCCCACCGGACACGCCGCGCTGGCAGTACCTTGCCAAGTCGACACCGATGTACTGGTACCGGCTGTTGCAGCCCTGGGTGTGCCTCGGCATCCTGCACCACGCGCCGGACGAGCCGTGGCCGACGTCGGTGCGCCGCCAGGTCCTCGTCGATGTCGCGATGGGCATCGAGGACTGGGCGGCCGACGCCGCGCTGTTCGCCCTCGTCACCGCCGCCTACCGCGAGCCTGCCCTGCGAACCGAGGTGCACTCGCTCGTGCGCACCCGCCTCGATGCCGCCGTCGCCGCGCCGCGGCTCGTCACGATCGAAGCGTCGCTGGCGCAGCTGATGCTCATCACGCCCGGCTGCACGCCAGCCGATCGGGCGGTGGCGGCTGCCGCTCTGGAACGCGCCGACGAGGACGAAGAGGAAGCACACGCCCCAGCGCCGAAGCAGCGCCGGTGGTGGCAGCGCTCCAAGTAGCGCACGGTCCGGTCGCCTGCGCCAGTTGCTCGCTGGAGAGCCGGTGAAGGACGTAGACGCGAGGATCGAAGTCCCACGTCCCGCCAGCTGCGTCGTTGGTGACCAAGACGAACCAGTACTCGCGACCATCGTGCACGGCAACGCCCGTCGTTGGGCCGTCGTACCAGTCGCTGAACCATGTCTTCCGAACCTCGGTCAGCTCCGGCAGCTCGAGTCGCCGCGCTCGACGGAGCTGGCGCCGTGCTCGCGGTCGCTGAGCTGGGCCGCGGTGAGCTCGTGTCCGAGACGTGCATGCTCTATTTCGAGTTGTTAGCCGTGCCGGCCGGGCACGCTCTCTACGGCATCCAGATCGGCGACAGGCCGCCGTACGAGTACACCGAAGAGTCCATGCACCGCCCGAAGGGCATCGGATTCGCATCCGAGTAACCGGCACCGTCAGCTGTGGCCCGCGACGCCCAGCGGCTTTCGCGCCCGACGCAACGATCTTGGTTCCGCTCATGGCGCGATCAGCTCGCCACGGAGCGTCATCGGGAGTTCGTCGCCAGGCTCGCGGACATGCCGAATAGCGGATGCCGTACAGCTACAGGTGCCCGGTGTCGTTGAAGCTGACCAGGGTCGGCGGTCGATCGGAATCCCACTGCACGATGGTGATTGCGCAGTTGGCCTGGTTGAGGCCGATCCAACGCCACACCGGGGCGTCAAGCATGTGGCGGACGAACCAACCGATCACGAAGTTATGCGTGATCAGCAGTTCCTGCCGGTCCTCGTCGCCGGTGACACCGAAATGTTCGACAGCGGCCTGCAGGGCAACGGCGTCCTCATCGCGCTCGTCGTCGGGCACGCCGTCGAGCCAGGCAAGCCACCGGTCCGGATATCTGCCACGTTGGCCAGCAGAGGGCACCGGCGTTCGGTCCGCCACGAAATCGCAATCGTGTCTCGGCACCCGTGGGAGATGGCCGGCGACGACGTCGGCAGTCTGGGCCGCCCGGGCCAGCGGGCTGTGGTGGATGGCCGAGAAAGGCACCGTACGGAGCCGTCGACCCAGCCGGTCTGCCTGCTCGCGGCCGAGCTGGGAAAGACCTCCGTCCGGGGCGTGATCGGAGGCCGGATCCTGCTCGCCGTGGCGGACGAGGTATAGCTGTGTACGAGACATCGACGCGCACCCTTCGGGCCCTGTTCGGCGATGACGACGATAGATCAGGGAAGCGCAGATGACCCCGGCTCATGCCAAGGTCGGGCGAATGCTCCTATGGCCGCCGACCGCGCAGTGCTCAACTGACGACCCTCGGCAAAGTCGCGGTGTGATACTGGCTGACATGGCCGCTCCATGGATAGCCCTCGGCTTTGCGATCCTGTTGACGGTGGTAGGGATTGTGTTGGCGACGAACTACCGCGACCTCGCTACCAGACATATCCGGGCGGCGCAGCGGTGGAGCCCTCAATTCCGCCGCCAACCAGCAGACCCGACCCCGTTCGTCCTTCTCGACCGGGTTCTCGGCGCCTTCTTCGCCATCGCCGGCGCCGCGTGGGTGGTCCTGACTGTGGCTGACCTGATCGTGGGCCCTGGCCGATTCATCCAGTACGGGCCTTGATCAGCACTCAACTCGACATCCGGCCATGCCGCGATCCGGGGTACAGACCGTGACGACCGGCGGGGCCGCCAAGCTTCCGGACATCCCGATGACAGCGCGCGTCCAGCGCTGTCCATGATCAGCGCTGATGCCGCGTCCGGACATGCCGCTGGTTGGGTGCGACGACACGCGGCACCACGTGCTCCTCGCTCACCTGGAGTCAGCATCAGCACAGTGGTGATCGGTAAAGGACCTCGACGTTGACGATGTCGTCGTCCACCACGTCAAGGTTGAGGTAGCCCGGCCACGGCGGATCAAGGCATATGGTGCGGTGGCCCTTGCCGTAGCCGCCGACCGGTCGCGGAGCGGTAGAGAAGCTCTGACAGAAGTCGTCCCCGCAGCCGCACGTCTGCACGACGCGCAGGTTCTTGACCTGATCGATCAACGAGTCGTCGCCATGCGCCCGCAACGCCGCGGCGAGTTCGGTCGCGAAGATCGGCCACCTCGTGTGCACCAAAGGCGCCTCGGCCGGCCCAATCACCACGACATGCACGCTACCGCCGAGCGGGGTAGAGGTTCACTCATCTGCCGCTGTTTGTCCGCGTGCCGCTAACCGAATCCAAAAATACTCAGGCATCCCGGACTGCCGATGCGCGCGCGTGGCGGCTACAGGGCCGCCTTCAGCGACTCGACGAGGATGTTGGACCGTCCCTCGTAGTGGTCCAACAACCGTGTGCCAGAGGCGATCGCCGTGGCCCAGCCGGCGCGGTCCAGCAAGGTCGACGCCGCTTGTGTGCGGTGGTTCAGTACTGTAGCGGCCCCGACCCGAGGCCCTTGACGCTTGCGCGGACCTTGTGGCCCTGGGAGACCGTTGCGTAGCAGAGGCTGGTGCGCTCGCCGGCCTGCCACTCCATCTCGTTGTCGAGGTACGTGAACATGCCGCGCACGTCGCGGCGCTTGCCCAGGGCCTGCGGCGTCAGCCCGAGCAGGCTCGCGACCAGGGCGTCGCACCTGGTTCGAACGAAGACCTGCTGCGACTCGTACGCCGGGTACACCCCGGCCGAATGCTCGACGAAGCCGGCGTACTCGGCGTCGTGCACGGCCGCGCAGTCGGCCGGCGTCGCGGTGGCGCCGTCATAGAAGCCCTGGGCGTCGGGAGCCTGACCGATCAGCGTCGCGCAGCGCTGGGCGAGCTTCCCGGCGCCGCCGGGGGCCAGGTCGCCCTTCACGGTGCCGATGCGCTGCCGGGCCGCCTCGTACGGGCCGGTCCTGTCGACCTCCGCGAGGCCGCAGACATAGCCGCGGGCGCCGCTGATCCAGTCCGAGGTGGCGGGGCGGCCGATGTGCACGAACACCCAACCGCCGTGCCAGTCGGCGCCCAGGTACGCGGTGGCGGCCTTACCGCACTCGACGTACGCGGCGCGCAACGCATCGCTGCCCCAACCGGGAACCTGCCCGCCGTCGGGGAACCTGCCGGTGCCCACCACCTCGAGCTTGTGCGCCGTACCGCACCCGACCTCCTTGGTGACCGGATCGCCCTTGTCACCCGACACGATGTTGCCGCCCGACGTCAAACACGCCCCCACCGCGGGCAGCACCTCAACCGGCGACCGTGACGCGGACGGCGACGACCCGCCGGCACCGCCGGAGCCGGAACACCCGGCCAGCAGTACAGCCACGGTGGTCCCGACCAAGAGGGGAATCCAACGCACGGCTACGCACTATAGATCAGCCCGGCACTACGCCGGGACCGACACAGGGCCGATCACCAGCCGAAGTTGTCCCTATCGAAGCGGGATCCCGTGCGCTTCCCCACGCGACCACCATGCGACATCGACGCCACTGCGCTGACGGATGCATCGTCACAGGACCACCAGAAGTCGTCCGAACGGGTCAGCCGCCGGCCTTCGGCAGTACCAGTTCGGCGAACACGGCCCGGTGGTCGCTCCCCGTGACGCGATAGATCACAACCTTCCGTACTCCGACACGCTTGTCGGCGAGGATGTGGTCGAGCGTCACGCTCGGGAAGTACCACCGGTTGTCGTAGGGCCACGACGTGGAGAGCCCGGCACCGGTGAGGTCGGCGGCGTCGTGATACCCCTTCGCTACCACCCGGCGGAACGCCTTGTGGTCAAGGGTCGAGTTGAAGTCGCCCATGAGCAGGTTGACCGGCCCGCCTGGGGTCGCCGCCGGCTGCGCCGCGAGGTCGGCCAGCCAACAGGCGTCCGACGCACGGCCCATGGGAGCGCACGGATGCGCCGACTCGACATACACCTCCGGGGCGCCCGGCACTCGCACTCTGGCGTGCGCCTGCACGAAGCCCCCGGCGAGCTGTCGGTATCCCTGTTCCGCCAGCGGGAACCGGCTGTAGACGGCCGACCCGCCCGCGTCGGCCCGCGGAAAGGTGACCGCGTCGGGCAGTATCTCTTCCAACCCGGCCGTACGCAGTGACGACACGGCGCCACCCTCGGCGAGGCGAGTGAAAACCTCCACGTGACCAGCTCGGGTGTCAGCGGTACACCAACTGAGATGCCACATCCCACCGGATCCGCCCGGCGGCATCCGCATCCGCCGGCAACGCGGTCAGCACCCGCTGCCATGTCCCGTCACGCTGCCACCGGCGGAACATCCAGTACAACGTCTGCCACGGCGCACACACCGCAGGGCCCATCACCGCCCGCTAACCCAGCTGCTCGACCTCGAGGCGGTGATCCTGGTCGAGGATCCAGCCCTGCTCGTAGATCACCTCGAACAGGTGCCCGTCCGGGTCCTTGAAGAAGCCCGCCACACCCCATGCCGTCGGGCTCGCCGCCTTCACGACGGTGCCGCCCGCCTCGGCGGCCCGGGCGAGCACGGCCGCCACCTCCTCGGGCGCCCTGGCCAGGTACGCCAACGCAAACCCGGCAAACCCGGAACCCTGCGCCGTGGGCTCCAACGCATCCCGGGCGAACGCCTCCCGCTGCAGCAGGCACAGCGCATACCCGCCGAGGTCGAACTTCACGAACTCGGCGTGGCTGGTGCTCGCCTTCCTCCAGCCGAGCGCCTCATAGAACGCCGAGGCACTGGAGACGTCCCGAACCCCCAGCACGATCAGGTGAACGCGCTGCGCCGGACCACCGGACCTCGCCGTATCGGGCTGGTTTGCCCCGCCATGCTCCGACATCCGCTACTTCCGTCCCTCGATCGACACGTCGGTGATCCACAATGCCCCGGCCCCGGGCACCCCGTCCACCTGGCCTGTCGACACGGCCCGCGCCCCGGCTGCATGGCCTGGCGTCGCTGCGGCCTGCCACGCCGCCTCGCGCGCCACCGCCTCGGCCCGACGCCGCAGCTGTCCCTCGCCGCGCGGCGAATAAGCCCCGGATTGCCGGGTAGACGTCCGTCCGGCGGTCGGGCCCACAACATCGCCGGTCCGCGACCGGTCGGCGAGTCCGCAGAGGGCCCCCTGACCGCGATTATTCGCTTGGGGGACGTGGATGACCGCGCGTACAGCCCTACCTCACGTCGGGATCACGCCGAACATGTTCGGATCTCCTACGGACTGGCCGGCCTGGCCGTCTGCTGGGGGTACGCGGCCATGCTGGGGCTGGCGCCCGCGGTCGTGGCCGACGTCCTGTTCATGCTCACCACCGGGGTCTGGTTGGCACTCGTGGTCGACAGGAGGCCAGCCGTGGTTGCCGGTGCCGACAGCCCAGCCGCCCACCCGCAGCCGGGACGGCCGGACCGGTCGGACGCCGCGCTGCCCGCGCCGGTGGTGGTGCGGCTGCTGGCGATCCTGGCCGCTGCGGCGGGCTGCCTCGACGCCGTGTGCGTGACCCGACTCGGCAGTATGTTCGCCAGTGTCATCACCGGCAACCTGGTACAGCTCGGTCGGGGAATCGCCACGGTGGACGGCCGGTTGGCGGCCGGCGCGACGACCGCCGTCGGCGGCTACGCCCTCGGGGTGGCCATCGGCACCGTGGGGCTACTCCGCTGCGGTACCGGCTGGCACCGGCGTACCAGCGTGGTCACCGCGGCCGAGGTGGTGCTGCTGGCCGGCATGGTGGCCGGCTGGCTGGCCACCGACGCGCACCCAGGGCCAACGACCACGCCGCTGCTGCTCGGACTGGCAGCCACCGCGATGGGCGTGCAGAGCGCGGTCACGATCAGCTCCGGCGAGCACGGGGCGTCGACGACCTACCTGACCGGCACGCTGACCACCGTGGTGCGCGCCGTCACCGTCGGCCCGCACCTGTTCGCCGCTGGAGCGGGCGGCGTTGCCCGGATGGTGGCGCTGGTGTGCGGCGCCGCCGTCGGCGCGCTCGTGCTGCGCGTCGCGCCGTTGTGGGCGCCGGCCCTGCCGGCGGTGCTGGTCACCGCCGTCGTCGCCGCCGCGCTGACCCGGAACAGGATGGAACGATCGTGAAAGCCGTCGTCTTCGAGGACGTGCGCGCTGTCGGCGTGCACACCGTGCCGGACGCCACCATCGAGTCCGGCTCCGACGCGGTGGTCCGCGTCACGTCCAGCGCGATCTGCGGTACCGACCTGCACATGTACGACGGCCGCACCGGCGCCGAGCCCGGCCTGGTGCTCGGCCACGAACCGCTCGGCGTGGTCGAGCAGGTCGGACCCTGCGTCGAAACCATCACCCCCGGCATGCGCGTGGTGATACCGACCCACCTGTACTGCGGCACCTGCCACATGTGCGCCCGCGGGCTGTCCGCCGCCTGTCTGCGCGCCCGCCCCGACGGTATCGGCGCCGCCTACGGCTACGCCGGGATGGGACCCTACCGCGGCGCCCAAGCCGAGTTGCTGCGCGTGCCGTGGGCCGACGCCAACTGCATCCGCCTGCCCGGCCAACCGGGCGACGCCCGCGAAGATGACTTCGTCCTGCTCGCCGACGCGTTCGTCACCGGCTGGCACGCCACCGTTCTCGCCGACGTCCGCGCCGGTGACACCGTCGCCGTCTTCGGTGCCGGCACCATCGGCCTACTCGCCGCCTACTCCGCGCTCCTCAAAGGATCCCGGGCGGTGTACTGCGTCGACGGCGTCGACGCGCGCCTGGACAAGGCCAGTGAGCTCGGTGCCACGCCGGTCGACTTCCGGGCCGGCGACCCGGTCGACCGGATCCGCGAGTTGCGGGCCCGGGCCGGGCTGCCGATCGGCGAGGAGAAGCTCGGCGGCGTCGACAAGGTCATCGACGCGGTCGGGTTCCAGGCCCACGACCGTACCCACCCCGGCCGGGAACGGCCCAATCAGGTGATCGCTGACGCCGCCCGCATGGTCAACCCAGAAGGCGCGGTCGGTGTCGCCGGCGTGTACCCGGAACGAGATCTCAACCCCCAACCCGGTGAGACCGCCGAGGGGTGGCTGACCGTACCCTGGGCAACCTTCTTCGCCAAAGGCGTCGGCGTCCGGTTCGGCCGTACCCACGACCGCCGCTACACCACCCACCTCCGGGACCTCATCACCTCCGGGCGGGCCCGCCCCGGAGCCATCGTCACCCACCACGGCGGGCTCGACTACGCACCCGAGCTGTACCGGCAGTTCGACCAACGCGAACGCGGGATCATCAAGGCCGTCCTGCACCCCTGACGTCAGTGCCGACGCCATCACGCTCAGCGCAGACCGTGGTCCAGCCGTGCGGGAAGATGGACCTGGTGGCGCCACCTGCGACTGTGGTGAGCCACCACGGGAGCCAGATGGACCATTCCCAAGGCGGAGAACGTGCCGCGCAACTCCTCACCTCGGCCCTCGGCCGCCGCGCCCTCCTCGCCGCCGCGCTCACGCTCACCGCCGGCGGACTCACCACTTCTGCCAACCTCAGGACCAGACAGCCGCTGCCATGACACCCGACCCCGCCCCGACCCGCCCCACCCTCGATTACGGCGGAGAGATCCTGCAGCCCGCGACCGGCCCGACGGAGGGCTGCTACATCCAGGCGACCCCGGAAACCGTGCAGTGGGGTCGACTGCCCAACCGGTCGACGCCCCCGATCGCCCAGGTGCCGTCGGGATCGGTCGTCACCATCGACACGATCTCCCACGAAGGTCTGTTGGAAGACCAGGGCAGAAACCCGCTCGCGTACTTCGGGGCCTTCGGCGTGCCGCCGCAGAACGTCCTGCGTGACGCGGTCGCTGTCGCCGCGTGCAAGCCACACGACGGCCCCGGTCCGCACGTGGTCACCGGACCGCTGCATGTCACCGGCGCCGTGCCGGGGGACGTGCTCAAAATCGAGGTGCTGCGGCTGCGCCGGCGGGTGCCGTACGGCGTGATCTCCAACCGCCACCGCCTGGGCGCCCTCCCGGGTGAGTTGCCGGAGGAGTTCGCGCACGACCCGGCCTGTCACCCGTACTTCAACTCCGGTGGAAACATCTCGGTCTTCGCACCGGTACGACGGATGAATGGCAAGGAACGGGGCGTGCTGCCTGGCCCGGGCGGAGCGAGCTTCCCACTCGATCCGTTCCTGGGGATCATGGGCGTGGGGATCGACACCACCGCCGTGGTCAACTCGATCCCGCCCACCGTCGCCGGCGGCAACATGGACATCCGCGACCTGGGAGTGGGCGCCACGTTGTATCTGCCAGTGCAGTTGCCCGGCGCGAAGTTCTACGCTGGCGACCCGCACTTCGCTCAAGGCGACGGGGAGGTGGCGCTGACCGCACACGAGGCGTCTCTGCGCGCCACGCTGCGGGTCAGTGTCGTCAAACCTGGAGGCGACGCGCCGGCTGTAGCTTTCAGGTACCCGTTCGCGGAGACGCCCGAGTACTGGCTGCCGATCGGTCTGTCAGACCCGGACGGACCGGTGGGTGGCGAGTACACGAGCCTGGACCTGGCCATGAGGACCGCGGTGCGCAACGCGCTCACATTCCTGCACGAGGAGCTCGGCCTGGACGGGCCCGTCGCCTACGCCTACCTCAGCGCCGCGGCCAACTTCGCCGTCTCTCAGGTCGTCGACATCACCACCGGCATCCACGCCCGCATCCGCAAGGCCGACTTCGCCGACCGGTGACTCGTCGGCGACATCACAGCTGGGGGCTGTCACCGGCCTGGCGAGACCGATCCAACTCCGCCGACCACACATCGATGTCCGCCGGAGTCAGGCACACCTCCATGCCGATCTGGAGGTGTTCGAGGACCGGCTCGCCCGGCACGGCTGGACCGGCCCGCGCCACCGGTGGGACGGCCACCTCCTGGTTGTGATCGCCAGAACTGCGCTGCGGCGTCGAGTTGGTCGTCAACATGTGTGGACGTACGCTGCGCGCGATGCAGCCGATTGCATGGCGGGAACTCCGGGAAGCGGAGGTGGCACGGCGACGCATACGAGTTCGACCCTGACCACCTGGCCGAGCCGTTCCCGTTGCGCCGTTCAGACTGGCAGCTTGAGGACGAGCTCAGCGCCGACTATCCCGACTGGTTCACGTTTGCCCGGCAGGTCAACTACGACGCCGCGGTGAAGGCCTGGCGGCAACGGCACGATGATGTCGTGTTCGATCCCCGGCGAACCTACGGTGCGGTCCCGATCTGCGACGACGGCTGCGCGCTGCGCCAGTGGCTTGTCGTGACTGGTCCGGAACGCGGGAACATCTGGCTCGATCACCGCGCCGACGGTCGCGGCCTGACGCCAGCCTGGCTTCCCCATCACCGACGAGTCACCTTCCCCCAGTGGTACCACGACTGGCTCCAAACGCTTGAGGACCTCCCAGCCAGTCCTTGATCACGTTCGCGCTCATGCCGCCGATGGCGAGGGCGGCGCCACCCATGTCCGTTACGCCGGGCGAACCGATCCTTGCGCCGGGCTGGCGAGAGTGGCTGGCCGGAGCCAGCGAGGTTCAGTCGTCCGCCGGGAGGGTGGAGAAGCCTTCGGCCCAC
Source organism: Dactylosporangium sp. CA-139114 (assembly GCF_050955725.1). Classification (NCBI taxonomy): domain Bacteria; kingdom Bacillati; phylum Actinomycetota; class Actinomycetes; order Micromonosporales; family Micromonosporaceae; genus Dactylosporangium; species Dactylosporangium sp. CA-139114. The sequence goes on along the minus strand of NZ_CP192080.1, from coordinate 4,605,016 downwards.
CGGTCCTCGTCGAGGGTGTACGCATCGATGAGAAAGCAATCCGGCTCGTCGCGGAAGCCCGGTAGCTCTCGGGCGCTGGTGATGCGTGCCTGGGCCTTCTGCTCGGTGGAGTAGGCGCCGAGGATCTTCAGATCGTCCCCGTCCTCCTCGTCCCAGATCAGTTCGCCATGCTCGTCACGATGTTCACTGGGCCGACCGTCGAGGAACGGCGCATGCCTGATGTGCCACAGCAGGTAGACGATCACCGGTTGACGGTATCGCCGGCGTAATCATCGCAGTTTGCGCGCCCCAGCTGCCGGTGCACGGATTTGCCGCACATTGCGTGCTGACGCCCTGTCCGATCCGCTACAAGTCGGTCTCTCGGGATTCGATCCGCCAGCGCCGCAGCTCCTCCAGCGACGGGGGCGGCCCGGCGGGCCAGCGCGACGCCAGCTGCGCGCATTGTGCGATCAGCTGGTCACGGCTGAGCCCCTCGCCGTAGAGCGAGGCCTCGAACGTCATGGCATGTCGGCCGCGATTGGCGTGTTTTCGGACGCCGACATGGACGCCGCACTCAGGCGCCCTTGGTGCTGCCGTCTTCGAACGGGCAACGGCACGCGTGATGCGGGGACCAGATACCAGCGGCGACCGCAGGACGACAGCATCCTGATCTGACTCGCTGATCGGCGAGGCATGAACACTTCCGGCATCAACTATGTCGTTACATCATGCCACTGCGGCGTGCTGGCGTAACACCCTCTGGGCCAGGATGCCGCCGAGGGGTTGCATTGCTTTTCGGACTGACCCCGAGCCGAGTGCCGGACCACCCGACGCTGCCGGCTTGTTCGCAAAGCACCGTTGGACGTACATCTGCCGTGATCGTGAGCATGAGATCGTGGTGACATGGTTTCGAGGCGCTGGCTAACACAAGATCACGAGCTCAAGCCGGGTGCCGTAATCTTCCGCAGCGACCGCCGCTTCTCGATGGAGGCGTACTCCGCGAGCCACGGCCAGTTGCTCCTACGCAGCAATCCGGCTGACGACGAGGACGACACAACTATCGACCTGTTGTTCAAGCCCGTCGAGGCCGTCAAGCTTCGGGACGGATACGCCGGACTGGTGGTCAGATGCGCGACCACGCTGGAGGCGAACGCGATCATCGGGTCAGCGCCTGGTGTGCGCGCCGATCGCGGCGACCGGGTGTTCATGCTGGAGAGTGAGGGCCGATCCGACTACGTGATCAGCATGGCGTTTGGCTGGCACGAAGGGATCCTGTCCCGGATCCAAGGCAGCTTCTTCAACACCGCGGACGCGCACCTGCCGCGGTGGCCAACGGGGGCGCTGGACGGGTTGAACCCGGGGTTCAACGTGGCGTCCGTCCAGGAACTCGTCGACGCGCTCGGCTCGGACCACGAACAGCCGACCCGCCGGCACCGGTATCGGTATGTCTTCGTCCTCATGGTTGACGTCGGCGACGACGTGCGACCGCACAAGTCGGGCTCAGGGGTGTTCTTGACTCAGCAGGACGCCGAAGCAGCACAGGCGATCCTCGCGCCGAAGGTCCCGTCCTGCTGGATCGAAATGCTGCCGGTTGTCATGTGACGCGGCTGAACGCCCGCGCTTTCCATCACCGGCCCCGTACGGAAGCCACGGATGCCCATTCGTGAATGAGGCATCCAGTCACATTGCGTACACGGATCCGCCGCATTCCGGGGGCACTCGGACCGAGTGCTGCGTCTTGGCCCGCTGACGGCAGCGGTTCGCTGTCGAGACCCGAGTGTCAACGAGGTGGCAATCGCCGGAGTGGTCAAAGCTTTGCGGATCTTGTCCGGTGCCATGGTCTGCGGTGCTTCTGGGATGATGCGGCTCGATGTACCGTGGCGTGGGGTTAGCGGCGCCATGGGAAAGTGCTGCGGGGGGTGGCGGATGCCTACGGAGAAGATGTTCCGCCCCGGGTTTGATGGAGACATCGAAACCTGGGAGATGATGCTGCTGTGCCGGCACCGAAGAAGTACGACGATGCGTTGCGTGAGCGGGCGACCCGGCTGGCGGTCGAGGCCCGTCGGGATCCGGTGTCCGCGGTCGGGGCGATCCGTCGGATCGCTGATCAGCTCGGGGTCCATCCGGAGGCGTTGCGCACCTGGGTGAAGAAGGCCGAGACCGATGCCGGGGACCGTCCGGGCACCACCAGCAGCGACGCGGAACGCCTCGCCGCTTTGGAGCGGGAGGTTCGTGAACTGCGGCGGGCGAACCAGATCCTGAAGTCCGCGGCGAGTTTCTTCGCGGCGGAGCTGGACCGTCCGTCGCGATGAAGGTCGGCTTCGTCGACTCCCAGAAGGAACAGCACGGTGTCCAGCCGGTCCTGCAGGCGCTTGAAGGCACGCCGGCACAGATCGCACCGTCGACCTACTACGCCGCCAAGACCCGCCCTGTCAGCGCCCGGTCCCGGCGCGACGAGGAGCTGACCGTGCTGATCAAGCAGATCCACGCAGAGAACTACGGCGTCTACGGCGCCCGCAAGATCTGGCACGAGCTGCACCGCCGTGGCGTCGAGGTGGCCCGGTGCACGGTCGAACGGCTGATGCACGACGCCGGGCTGCGCGGGCTGCTGCGCGACAAAGCACCGCGCACAACCCGCCCGGCCGCCGAAACTGACCGGCCTCGTGACCTGGTCAACCGCGTCTTCACCGCAGCGCATCCGAACCAGCTGTGGGTCGCGGACCTGACCTACGTCCGCACCAGCATCGGCTGGGTCTACGCCGCGTTCGTCCTGGACGTGTACTCTCGCATGATCGTCGGCTGGCAGGTCGCCACCAGCCTCTATACCGACCTGGCGTTGGACGCGCTGAAAATGGCGATCTGGCGCCGCCAACATCAAGGCGCTGACCTGCATGAACTTGTCCATCACTCCGACCGCGGCGTGCAATATCGCGCGATTCGCTACAGCCAGCGGCTCGCCGAGGCCGGCGCCGTCGCCTCGGTCGGCTCGAAAGGCGACTCCTACGACAACGCCATGGCCGAGGCGTTCAACTCGCTGTACAAGGCCGAACTCGTGCGCAACAAGGGTCCGTGGCGCGGGCTCGACGACCTGGAGATGGCCACCGTCGAGTACATCGACTGGTATAACAACCGACGGCTTCATGGCGGGCTCGGCCACGTCCCGCCCGCCGAGTACGAGGCACTACATGCGATGACCCAGCCGGTCACCGCACCCCTGAAAACCAGCTAACCAACTGTCCATCAAACCCGGGGCTTGACAAGATGTGGGTCGACTGGAAGGACGGGGCGCATCTGTCCCGATCGGCGACGAAGATCGGTTCATTCAGCCCACTGACCCGTGACGGCACCACGAACAACCTGGGTCACGTTACTCTCCGCCCAATCGACAGGGACGAGAACGTCCTGCGCGAGCTTGTTGTCGAGGTTGCTGTCGCGGTCGCTGCCGCGGTGACGCTGAAAGCCATGGTACGGCTGCCGTATCGGCCGGGTCCGCCGTGGGTTCGGCCGCAGTAGCGGCTGGCTCCGCGGTGGCGTCGGCCGGCTCGGCTGTCGGGTCAACCGCGTCATCAGCGTGGAACAGGCTGACTCGCAAAAAGGCCAAGCCGGTCGTCGACGTCGAGTCGCACACCGCGGAGGAAGCCGCACCAGCAGACGCCGCACTGGTGGAAGCCGTGCCGGTGGAGGCCGGTGTGGTGGTGGAAGTTGCGCCTGTGGATGCGTCGCATGATGTGGCTGCCGCTATCGAGGCGTACAGGGCTGGTATGAGCCGGGCGGAAGCGCGGCAGCGCATCGTCGCGGCGCTGGCGGCCCGGCTGTTCAGCGAGCAGCAGATCGCGATCGTGCGCAATGCGCGGATAGAAGACGGTGGCGATACACCGGAGCTGGACAGCGCCACTCTGGCATCGATGCAGAAGCAGATCGGCGAGAGCGTCCAGCTGATCCTGGAGACCGCCCCCGCTTTGCTCGGCGAAGGCGCGATGACGGACCTACGGAAGATCTTCGGCCCTGCGCGCACCGAAGTAGACGGGCAACCCGAACGACGCATATGAAGCGTCTCGGCCCCGTCATCAGGAGGACGCCGGTTCGAATCCGGTCGGCTTCGCCGCCTCGAGCCGCATGGGGGTGCTGTGGGCGACTCGCGCCGCGTCCGGCAGTACACGGTGCCCGCGTGGATGATCGACGAGTGCGCGGCGGCGCGGGAGCGGGGCGACTGGCGGGCCGGCTGCGCGGCGGCGCGGGTCACGGTCGGGTTCGCCGACGCCGGGCCGGTCGCCGATCTGCTCGCCGGGTTCGCGCCCGAGCTGGTGCGCCGGCACCTGCCGCGATCGCAAGCCGGGTCGGGTGCCCTGGCCGGCGGCGGGCGGTACGTCCTCGCGCCCGACGGGCCGGTCACCCCCGGCACGATGGTGCTCGAGCTGCGGACCTCGCGGTGGACGACGGGCTCGCAGCGGCTCACCCTGGACGCGGTGCGGGCCGGGGCGCTGGGCGAGGGGCGGGTCGTGCCGCTGCCGCCGTACCTGTGGGACGCCCGCCGAGCCGAGGAGCTACGGGCCGTGTCGGCCGCGGCGGACGACGGCGCCTGGACGCTGGAGGCGTGGACCGCGGCCGGGTGGGCGCTGGACGGCGTGCGGGACTCCTCCTGGTCGCGCGCTGGGCTGGACCTGCTGCTGCGCGTCGACCCGGGGCTCGCGGCGTGGGAGCTGCGGCGCGTCGCCGAGCAGTTCGGGCACCGGTCGTGGCCGGCGGCTACACCCCGATGTGCGAGGTCCTGGCCCACGAGGCCCCGTACGATCTGGTGGTAGCCCTGAACGAGGCCGGCGCGATCCCCCACCTCACGAACGGAGGCGAGTCGTGATCACGGACCCGGTGCTCGTGCGCATCGGCGAGGCCGTGGCGCTGCACCACGGCCAGGGGCAGCCCGACGCCGCCCGCCGGATGTTCGCGCAGATCTGGGCCGAGATAGGCGGCGAGCAGGGCGACGCGCTGCACGTCAGCGTGCTCGCGCACTCAATGGCGGACGTGCAGGACGACGTCCGCGAGGAGCTGCTCTGGGATCGGCGGGCCCTGGCGGCGGCCGACCGGCTCACCGACGACCGGGCGGCCCGGGCGGGCGTGACCCTGTCGGTGGCGGGGCTGTATCCGTCGCTGCACCTCAACCTGGCCGACTGTTACCGGCGGCTGGGCGACCTCGACCGGGCCCGCTCACATCTGCGGCGGGCGCAGGACACGATCGGCGCGCTCGGCAACGACGACTACGGGCGCCTGATCAGGGACGGCCTGGAGCTGCTGGAGCAGCAACTGGCCCCCTGAGACGGCCGGAGCGCCGCGCAACGGCGCGGCGCTCCGGTGGTGCCCAAGCTCGTTGCGAGGATCGCGTCAGAGACCGCGGACGTTCTCCGCCTGGGGGCCCTTCTGGCCCTGGGTCACCTCGTACTCCACCTTCTGGCCTTCCGTCAGCTCACGGTAACCAGTGCTGGCGATGGCGGAGTAGTGGACGAACACGTCCGCACCGCCGTCGTCCTGCTGGATGAAGCCGAAGCCCTTTTCGGAGTTGAACCACTTGACAGTACCGCTAGCCACACTTTCCTCCTGTTTGCGGTGGCCGGTCCCCTGCCCATCGTCGGCAGTGAACAACCGTCCCCGCGGTCAATCATACCCGCTCCCGCCCCGATCCCGCGCACCCCGGGTACCCGTGGGCCCGGGAACGCTCGGCGCGGTCGCACCGCGGGAAGCCGCCGCCGCCGGGGCTGTACCGCTTCCAGCAGGCCATTGGCCCATCCGACCGGCGGCTGGTCGCCGACCGCGGACACGTCCGGGCGGCCGACCCCGAACGTGAACATCGGCATGCCCGGCGGGCTCGTCCCGCGCGGTGGCGCGGGCCGCGGTGCCGTGGCCGGCCGGAGCGCTGGTGCAACGATCGTTGCGTCAAGAGCCTACGGTCGTTGCATGGGCGAGGAGCCGTTTCTGCTGATCTCGGTCTCCACCGCCGGCGGGCCGCCCGGGCTCCGGGTCACCGTGTGGCGGACCCTGCGCGCGCTCGGCGGTCGCTACCCGCAGCAATCGGTGTGCCTGCTGCCGGCCCGCGGGGAGGTCGTCCGGCCCGCCCACCGGCTGCTGGCCCAGGTGCGGGCGAAGGGCGGCACCGGCCAGGCCATCACCGTCACCGTCCCGGACCCGCGGGAGCGCGCCGAGCTCGTCGCACGGTTCAACGCCGAGCGCGAGGCCGGATACGCCCGGGGCCGCGTGACCTACGCGGAGGTCGAGGAGTCCGAGGCCGACCTCGGCCGGTTGCGGGCCCGGATGGCCAAGATCACGGCGCGCGACGACTTCGGCGCCGCCGGGCACGCGGCCGCACAGGCCCGGATCGAGCGCTGCGCGGCCGCGCTCGGCGAGTTCGAGGCGGCCGCCGTGGCCGCCTCGTGAGCGGGGGCGCCGGGATGCCGTGGTGGCTGCAGACCCTGGTCGGCCTGGCGATCGCCCTCGCGGTGGCCTGGCTCGCGCTGGTCGTCGTGCTGCTCGTGGCCAAGCCCGACAAGGTGCGCCTGCGCGAGGCGCTGCGCCTGCTGCCCGACCTGCTGCGGCTGCTGCGACGCCTGGCCGCCGACCCGGGCCTGCCGCGCGGGGTGCGCGTCCGGCTCGGGCTGCTGCTGGTGTACCTCGCCGTCCCGGTCGACCTGATACCGGACTTCATCCCGGTGCTCGGCTACGCCGACGACGCCATCATCGTCGTCGCCGTGCTGCGCTCCACCGTCCGCCGGGCCGGCCTCGATGCGGTGCGCGCCCACTGGTCCGGCACCGACGACGGCTTCGCCGCGGTGTGCCGCCTCGCGGGCCTGCGCGACACCCCCGGGCGGGCGTCCGGCGGCGGCTGAATGCGGCATCCGCCGATGACGGTCGCGAGCTCGCGGCCGGTGCCGGTCCGGCGGGCCACGGACCGCTCGCGCTCGCACGGTTACACGCGGGCGGTGCGGGCATGGGACACCGGGAACGTGAAGGGAGCACACGATGCGCCGGGACAGTGAACGGGATGCGGCGATCGCGGTCATCCCGCTGCGCAACGCCACGGGGTGGCGACTCGTGCACCGCACGCCGACGGGCGCCGACGTCCTGGCGAGCAGCACCGCGAACAGCACCGAGACCATGCGACGAGGGCTACGGCGGCTGGGCGACGGTGACGGTACCCTCGCCATGACCGAAACCGTCGACCACCACTGGCAGTGGACGCTCGCGGACATCGGCGGCGCGCCGATCGCCTCCCCGCCGATCTACCGCGACCCGGGCAGCTGCCGCCGCGCCTACCTCGACGCGCGCCGGGCCGCCCACGCCGCCGCCGAGCACGCCGCGGCCGACCGGGCCGGCCGCTGACGCCGATGCCGTCGGCCATCGAGGACTACGCGCTGATCGGCGACCTGCACACCGCCGCGCTGGCCGGGCGGGACGGTTCCATCGACTGGTTGTGCCTGCCCCGCTTCGACGCGCCCGCGTGCTTCGCCGCGCTGCTCGGCGACGAACGGCACGGGCGGTGGCGCATCGTCCCGGCCGCACACGGTGCCGCGACCCGGCGCTCCTACGCGGGTGACAGCCTGGTGCTGCACACCGAGTGGGACACCGCCGAGGGTACGGTCCGGGCCCTCACGTACGCGCCGACCGGCGGGATCGTCGCCGCCGCGACCACCTCGCTGCCCGAGGAGCCCGGCGGGAGGCTCCGGGCGATCGCCGGCGACCCCGCGGACCTGCAGACCATGTACGGCCGCGACGGCACCCGCCGGATCCCGGAGTCCACTGTGGACTGGCTGCCGGGCTACCGCGGCGGCTCCCCGGTCCGCATCGGCAACGCGGCCGCGAGGCAGCGCCAGCTCGACGTGTGGGGCGAGGTGCTCGACGGCCTGCACGTCACCCGCGAGTCCGGGATCGTCGCGACGGACACGGCCTGGGACCGCCGGCGGGACCTCCTGGAGCACCTCGAGGGCCACTGGCGGGAGCCGGACAGCAGCCTGTGGGAGGTCCGGGGCGAGGAGCAGCAGTACGTGCACTCGAAGGTGATGGCCTGGGCCGGCTTCGACCGCGCGGTCCGGACCGTGCAGCGGCTCGGGCTGCCGGGCCCGGTGGACGCGTGGCGGCGGACCCGGGCCGCGATCCACGCGGAGGTGTGCGAGCGCGGCTTCGACTCCGAGCGCAACACGTTCACCCAGTGCTACGGCTCGGCCCGGCTGGACGCCGCCCTGCAGCTCATCCCGCGGATCGGCTTCCTGCCCTACGACGACCCCCGGGTGATCGGCACCATCGACGCCGTCCAGCGCGAGCTGAGCCGCGACGGGCTGCTGATGCGCTACCGCGACGGCCGCGAGGGCGCCTTCGTCGCCTGCTCCTTCTGGCTCGTCGAGGCGCTCAACGGCATCGGCCGCGACCAGGAGGCTCACGAGCTGCTCGAGCGGCTGCTGGCGCTGCGCAACGACGTGGGGATGCTGGCCGAGGAGTGCGACCCGGCCAGCGGGCGGCACCTCGGCAACACGCCGCAGGCGTTCAGCCTCGTCGGTCTCGTCAACGCGGCACGGTGTCTGCCGGGAGCCCGAACAGGCCGAAGACCGCCGGGTCGGCGAAGGTGACGTTGTGCCGGATCAGCCCGTCACGCACGGCGAACACCTGCACCGAGTGGGCCCGGACGCCGCCGGTGGCCGGGTCGGGGGCGTAGGTCGCGAGTGCCGGGCCGCCGTTGGCCGCCACGACACGCAGGCGCCAGCCGGGCCCGCGCATGGCGAAGACGCGCTCCATGAACGCGCCGTAGTGGGCGTGTCCCACGAGCCACAGCGGCACCGGGGGCATCTCCAGGATCACGTCGTCGGCGAGCAGCCTGGTCAGGCCGGGCACGTCGGCCGCCTCGAACGCCGCCAGGTACCGCTCGATCAGGGCCCGCTCCCCCGGGTCGGCCGGGTCGCGGAGCTCCTCGAGCGCCGGCCCGGCGGCGTGCAGCGCGGCCCGGGCCCGCTGCAGGCCGCTGTTCACGGCGGCGACGGTGGTGCCGAGCGCCTCGGCGACCTCGGCGGCCGTCAGCTCGAGCACCTCGCGCAGCAGCAGGATCGCGCGCTGCCGGGCGGACAGCAGCTGCAGCGCCGCGACGAAGGCGAGCCGGAGCCCGCAGCGCCGCTCGGCCGCCGCGGCGGGATCGTCCGGGAACGGCTGGAGCCACGCGATGTCAAGATCGGGCTTCAGCGGTACCAGCGGATCGTCCCCGGCCGGCCCGAGCCCGCTCGGCAGCGGTCGCCGGGCCCGCCCCTCCAGCGCGGTGAGGCAGGCGTTCGTGGCGATGCGGTGCAGCCAGGTGCGCCGCGACGAGCGCGCCGGGTCGTAGCGCTCCGCCGCCCGCCAGGCCCGCAGCAGCGTCTCCTGCACCAGGTCCTCGGCCTCGTGGTAGGAGCCGAGCATCCGGTAGCAGTGCGCCAGCAGGTCACCACGGAACGCCTCGAAATCCTCCACACGCCGCAGCGTACTGAGCGATGAGTCCGGCCGTCGCCGCCGGTATGTGTTCGTGAGTGCGGCCGGACGGGTCGCCACCGGGCAAGGGAGTTCACGATGGGTGACGTCATCGTCATACAGTTCGTCACGCTCGACGGCGTGGTGTCCGACCCCGACGGGCGGGGCGGGACCGGCTACGGCGGGTGGGCGTTCCGCTTCGGCACGGGGCCGGTGACCGACGACAAGTTCCGGCTGGGCGAGGTGATGCGCACCGGCGTGCAGCTGTACGGCCGCAAGACCTGGGAGGCGTTCGCACAGCTGTGGCCGGGGCGCGACAGCGACTACGCCAAGCTCATGAACGCCGTGCCGAAGCGGGTCGCCACGCGGGGCGCCATCGACGCGGCGGCCTGGCCGAACTCGGAGGCGCTCGTCGGCGACCCGGTCGCGTGGGTGCGGTCCGAACGCGAGCGGCGCGACGTCGTCGTGATCGGCAGCCTGAGTCTCGTGCACGCGCTCGCGGCGGCCGGCCTCGTCGAGGAGTACCGGCTCATCACCTTCCCGGTGGTGACCGGCGAGGGTGACCGGCTCTTCGCGGACGGTGTGCCCGCGGAACTCCGGTTCACCCTCGCCGAGCCCATCGGCGAGGCCGTGCTGACCGTCCTGCGCCGCAATCTTTAAGGGAACCTTACAATTTCGTATCCATCTATTGACAGGCGCGCGTGAGCTGGGAGATGTTGCGATCCATGCCCCGCATTCGCCGCTCCGGTGCCGCCGCCCTGGTCATCGCCGGCGCCCTCGCCCTCGTGCCGGTGCTGACCAGTGCCGGCACCGCCGACGCCGGTGCCACCACGCTCGGTGGCGCCGACCCCAGCGTCATCAAGGTCAACGGACTCTACGTCGCGGCCAAGTCGGTCGACGGCGGCGTGGCGATCCGCACGGCCACCTCCCTCGCCGCGATCGCCTCCGCGCCGAAGAAGCAGGTGTGGAAGGACACCGGCCTCGGCGAGGTGTGGGCGCCCGAGATCGTCTACCAGGACGGGCGCTACCACGTCTACTTCTCGGCCGGGACCGGCGCCGCGCACCGGATGTACCACATCGACTCGGCCAGCCCCGACTCCGGCTACACCGCCGCCGTGAAGGTCGCGCTGCCCAACGACAAGTGGGCCATCGACGGCGTGCCGTTCACGTTCCAGGGCCAGCGCTGGTTCGTGTGGTCCGGCTGGGCGGGCGACACGAACGTCGAGCAGAACCTGTACATCGCGCGGATGGCCGACGCGACCACGGCCACCGGCGCCCGGTACGTCATCTCCCAGCCGCGCGAGTCGTGGGAGCGCACGGTCGGCAACCCCTACATCAACGAGGCCCCCGAGCCGATCCTCGACCCCAAGGGCCAGCTGCACATCGTGTACTCCGCGAACGGCAGCTGGAGCAGCAAGTACTGCCTGGCCGACCTGCGCCTGCGGGCGGGCGGCGACCCGACGTACGTGTGGGACTGGTACAAGAGCAACGGCTGCCTCTTCGGGTCGTACGCGCCCAACATGATGTCCGGGTGGGACCCGACGCTGTACGTCGACGGCCCCGGCCACCACTCGTTCGTCCTCGAACGGGGTGACATCGCGACGAGCCCGCCGTCGGGCAACCGCTTCCCGACCATGTACCACGCGGTCGCCAAGGGCACGCCTTACTCCTGGTCGGCGCGCTACTGGTACACCGGCACGGCGGTGTGGTGGGGCAGCGTGACGTACCGCCGGGCCAACGTCCCCGGCGCGACCACCGACACCGGCTTCGGCCTCAAGTTCTTCGAGTAGCCGACGCGTTGCGCCCGAGCGTTCCCGGCCCGGCGCGCGGTGCGGGCGGATCACGTCGCGATGTGCAGGTCCGTCCACGTGCCGGTGGTCGTGCTCCGCCAGGCGTCGAGCAGTTCGCGGGCCCGGTCCGGCGGGGCGGCGATGAGGCACCGCTGCTCGCCGCCGAATGTTCGGGCCTCCTGCGCGACCGAGCCTTCGCTGCAGCACTTGCACAGAATGTAGCCGTTGCGCAGCGGTTCGAAGCCGAAGCCGTTCGCGTCGAGCAGGTCGGACAGCTCCTCGAGGACCGCCGGTTCCGCGGTCACGGTCGCGGCCAGGGTCGGCAGGTCGGACGGCTCGAACAGCATCAGCTCGTCGAACACCCGATACGTCCGGTCGCCGACCACCCGATCGCCCTTCGGCTCACCGTCGTGGACGACGATCTCGCCGTAGCGCCGGGAGGTGTCGAACGGCACGTTGATCACCCGGGCCCGGGTCGGGCACAGCCGCTGGACCCAGACGACCTCGGAACCCTCGGCGGTGGTGAGCCGCACGCACGCGCGGCCGAAGTCGCCCACGATCGGGCCGTCGCCGGGCGGCAGCTCGATGCCGAACGACGACCAGGCGTCGCGGGCCGTCGCCCAGTCGCGCTGGATCGTCGCGGCGATGCCGAGATTCCAGAATGCCGGGTCCTGCGCGCCGCGCGGGGCGTGGGCCGCGGCCTGGATGCCGAGCCGGTACGCCTGCGCCCAGTTGCGGCGGAACTTGTACGCCAGCGCGGCGTCGTACCACCAGTCGCCGACCCGCGGGTCCTCCGGCGCCTGGAGGGCGAGCCGCTCGTACAGCGCCGCCGAGCGCTCCCAGTCCTGCGCCGACCACGCGTCCCGCGCCTCGCGGACAAGCTCGTCCATCACCGTTTCCCTCCGACCGGACGGCGAGCGTACCTCAGGCACCCGCAGCCATGATCAGATGCCGCAACGACGCGACCGGCCAGGCCCCGATCGCCTCCGATCGCGTCATCACCGGCGGTCCTCCAGGTATGCGGTCCAGACCTTCTTCGGCACGGTCATGATCCAGGCGTTGACGACGAGCTCGTCGAGCTCCTCCGCGTCGAGGGCGGCCAGCCGCGCGCAGGCCCAGTTGAAGCGCAGGTCCGGCGGCGGCGGGAGGAGGAACTTGTCCGGCTCGGCCTCGACCAGCGCGTCCCGGCCGTCCTTCGGGTAGCCGAAGCCCACGGTCGCCTCGTCGCGGGAGAGCGCCGCGAAGACGATCTGCCCGACGCGCCACTTGATCCGGTCCCGCACGACGACCTCGTAGGCGCGCGGGAGCGTCCTGGTGATCGCGCGGATGTCGTCGACCCCGGCCATGTCTGCAGCCTATCTACGTGCCGGCCCGGCGCCGGCGCAGGTGCTCGCGCTCGGTCTCGTTGGTCGCCAGCGCGATGGCCTGGTCGTAGGCCTCCGCGGCTTCCGTGTCCCGTCCGAGGCGGGCCAGCAGCTCGGCGCGGGCGGCGGGCAGCCGGTGGTACCCCGGCAGGTCGACGTCCTCGAGCACGGCGAGGGCCACCGCCGGTCCGTGCACCTCGGCGACCGCGACCGCACGGTTCAGCGCGACGATCGGGGTGGGGGTGAGGGTGTACAGCTGGTCGTAGAGGGCCAGGACCTGCGCCCAGTCGGTGGCGTCGCCGTCGGTGTGGACCGCGTTGATCGCCGCCTGGATCTGGAACGGGCCGGGCCGGTTGCGCCGCAGGCACCGGCGGACCAGGTCGTGGCCCTCGGCGATGAGGGCACGGTCCCACCGCGTCCGGTCCTGCGCGGCGAGCAGCACCGGCTCGCCGCCCGGGCCGAGGCGGGCGGGGCGGCGCGCCTCGGTGAGCAGCAGCAGGGCGAGCAGGCCGAGGACCTCGGGCTCGTCGGGCATCAGCGCGGCGAGCTCGCGGGCGAGCCGGATCGCCTCGGCGCACAGGTCGGTGCGGATCAGCGGACCGGCGGTGGCCGCGTACCCCTCGTTGAACATCAGGTACAGCACGGTGAGCACGGGCGGCAGCCGGTCCGGCAGCTCGTGCGCGGCGGGGACCCGGTAGGGGATGCCGGCGTCGCGGATCTTCTTCTTGGCGCGCACGATCCGCTGGGCGACGGTCGCCTCCGGGACGAGGTACGCGCGGGCGATCTCGGCCGTCTCGAGGCCGCCGAGCAGCCGGAGGGTGAGGGCGGCCCGCGCGTCGGGCGCGAGGGCCGGGTGACAGCAGGTGAAGATGAGGCGCAGCTGGTCGTCCCGCACGGGTCCCACCTCCTCGGGCTCGTCCTGGTGGTGCAGCAGCAGGGCCTCGGCGTGCCGGGCCTCGCGGGTCGACTCGCGGCGGAGCCGGTCGATGGCCCGGTTCCGCGCGGTGGTCACGATCCAGGCGCCCGGGTTCGGCGGGGGCTCCTGCCATTTGCGCACCGCCGTGGCGAAGGCGTCCTGGACCGCTTCCTCGGCGAGGTTGATGTCGCCGAGGAAGCGGGTCAGGGTGGCGACGCAGCGGCCGTACTCCGCGCGGTAGATCTCCGCCAGGTCCACGCGGGTTCAGCCCTGGGACAGCTCGTCGAAGGGTCGCACCTCGATCGGCCCGCAGGCCCGCGAGCACTGCTCGGCCCAGGCCAGCGCCTCGTCCAGGTCCGCGCAGCGGATGACCCAGAAGCCGGCGAGGTGCTCGCGGGTCTCGGCGAACGGCCCGTCGGTCATGGTGGTGCCGCCCTGGCCGGTCCGCACGACGGTGGAGCTCTCCGGCGGCAGGAGCCCTCCGCCGAAGACCCAGGTGCCGGTCCTGACCATCTCCTGGTTGATCCGATCGGTCTCGCGGAACATGTGCTGCGTCTCCTCGTCGGACATCGCGGGGGCGCCCTCGACGGCGTGCACGGCCAGCAGGTACTGCTTCATGACGGTTGTTCCCTTCTCAGCAGGAGCCAGTCTCGGCAGCAAGCTCAGGCGGACAGGCGGCGGGCGACGAGCGGGACAACGATCGCGGCGGCGACCAGGTGCGTGAGCATCAGCAGCGCCTTCGTGCCAGGCGCGGCGTCCGCGAGCACGTCGGGCACCAGCGACAGCACGGTCAGGACCACCGTCGTGCGGACGAACGCGCGCCGCGGGCCCCGGGCGAAGCGGGCCAGCACCGCGGCGAGCACCACGCCCACCAGCGAGAAGATGGCGGTCAGCGTCCCGAACCCGGTGACCGGGATCGGCTGGCCGGCCATGTCGAGGCTGATCCCGGCGGCGTGCCCACCGGCGGCGACGGCCATGGTCGCGGCGCTCGCGGCGACCGTGGCGACGACGCCGTGCCCGACCAGCGCGGGGATGCTCGACGTCGTGGTGCGGGTGGTGGGAAGCGTGGTGGTCATGATGCCCTCCAGCGGTGTCCGGGCCGGCCGTGTGTGCCGGGCTCTCACCAGGGCTACGAACCACCCCCGCGCCGATCGACAGGTCCGCTAGAAAAGTTTCTGGCCGCGAATCCGCGCGGACGTGAGGTGGTCGAAGTAGTCGCGGGACTCGACGATCTGCCCGTCGCGCACGCGCAGCACGAAGATGCCCGGCAGCCGGAAGGGCTCGCCGGTGTCCTCGTTGACGCCGTCGTACGCGAACTCCGCCACGATCACCTCCGGGTCCACGGTCTGGTGGATGACGACGTCGGTGACCCGGCGCCGCAGCCGCGGGCCGTCGCCGGTGGGGCGGAAATGCTCGGCGAGCTCGGCGCGGGTGCGCAGCGCCGGGGCGCGCCGCGGGTGGAACGGGTGGACGACGTCGGTCCGCTCCGCGTAGAGGCCGGGCAGCTCGTCCCAGCGCTCGTCCGCGACGCCGTTGACGAGGGCGAGGAACACTTCGCGCGGGGTCATGAGGGGCGCTCCTGTATTATCCGAAGTGATGACTCCGATGCTACGGAGTCCAGACTTCGGACAGCAAGGGCGAGCATGCGCAGCGACGGACAGGCGAACCGCGACCGCATCCTGGACGCCGCCGAGGACGTGTTCGGCCGCGGCGGCGCGACCGCGTCCACGGAGGAGGTGGCCCGGCTGGCCGAGGTCGGCATCGCCACGGTCTTCCGCCACTTCCCCACCAAGGCGGCGCTCCTGCAGGCCGTGCTCATCCGGCGGTACGATCGGCTGCGCGCCGAGGCCGAGACGCTGCACGACACCGCAGATCCAGGCGCGGCGTTCTACGACTTCTTCCGCCACCTGGTCGCCGACGCGCCCGCGAAGATCACGATCGGCGAGGCGCTGCTCGACGCCGGCGGCGACACCGGCGGCGAGGCCCACCGAGCCGCCAACGGCCTGCGCGGCGCCGTGGGCGTCCTGCTGCGCCGCGCCCAGGCGGCCGGCGCGGTCCGCGACGACGTCGAGCTGCCCGAGGTCTACGCGCTGCTGGTCGCCACCTCGCGCGCGACCGCACTGGACGACGAGGTCCGCGCGCGGATGCTGGCCATCGTCTTCGACGGCCTGGCACCGCTGCCGTAGCACCGCCGCTGCCACCGCCCATCCGCGAGGTGACCGCAGGTCGTGACCGCGGCGGCGAGGACCTCGGGATGATCATGATCACACGCGGCCACCATGACCGGCAGCGTCTGCTCAAGATACGGGCCCGGCTCGATGCCCGGTCGGCCGCAGCGGAAGGATCGCCGGGTCGATCGCATGGCCGGCTCGGGCCGGTGTTCGCACCGAAACAAAGCGGGGTCGTGCGGGTGCGTCCGGACCTGTACCGTGCTCGCGTGACAACGCCATCGTCCCCCGTCGGGCCGGACCCGGACCAGCCCGGTCCGAGCGCGCCCGACGCCACCGAGCCGGCCTCGGGCACGCCGTCGACCGGTGCGGTACCGACGTCCGGAGGGCCGGCCTCCGGCATGCCGGCGGCTCCGGCTCCGACGTCCGGGATGCCGACCGGTGACGCGCCGGCCTGGCAAGCGCCGGGAACCGAAATGCCGGCAGCCGCGGCTCCGACGTCCGCCATGCCCGCCCCCGCAGCCCCCGGCTTTGCCATGCCCGGCGCCGCGATGCCGACCTCCGGGGCGCCCGGCTATGGGATGCCCGGCCCCGCAGTGCCGACCTCCGGGGCGCCCGGCTATCCCATGCCCGGCGCCGCGATGCCGACCTCCGGGGCGCCCGGCTACCCCATGCCCGGCGCCGCGATGCCGACCTCCGGGGCGCCCGGCTACCCCGTGCCCGGCCCTGGGATGCCAACATCCGGGGCGCCCGGCTATCCCATGCCCGGCGCGGGCTGGCCAGTCGGAGTGCCGGTCGCGCCGAAGCGGTCCAGGACCGGGCTGATCGTCGGCGTTGCCGTCGTCGTGCTCCTGCTCCTGTGCTCCGCCGGTGGAGTCGCCGCGTTCGTCGTCGTCGGTGATCGTCGAACGGACGCCTCGCCCTCGGGCACCTCGGGCAAGGCCTCCAGCGAGCCGTCGAGCCCGCCGAAGGCGATGTCCGTCGCCGAGTACCAGGCGGTCCTCACCGAGGTGGACGGCCTGCTCGGGCCGGCGTGGCAGAAGGTCGTCGGGGCGGGCAACCGGACCGCGACCTCCGAGGCGGCCACGGCGCTGTCCAAGGCGGCCAAGGACAGCGATTCCCGGCTGGCGTACTTGACCCCGCCCCAGGAGGCGAAGGACGGCCACGAGCACCTCATGCGGGCGTTCTCGTCGTCCAGCAACGGTTTCAGCAACCTGGCCGTGACCGTGCAGCGGGGCGAGGTGTGCGCCGGCTCCTCGGCGGTCTCGCAGGTGACCGGCTCGGTGGCGGCGAACGAGGTCCGCGAGGCGGTCAAGGCCTTCGGGTCGACGTTCACCTTCGGCGCGTGGCTGCCGGGGCCCGCCCCCCAGCAGGACCGCAAGCTGGCCAACGGCACGTACGTGAAGAAGGGCACGCTCAACGGCTCCGGCGAGTTCACGATCAACAACGGCGGCGGCCAGACCGACGTCGTGGTGAGTCTCGTGCCCAACGGCACGAAGGCGGCCGCCACGACCGTCTACATCTCGGCCGGCCAGACGTTCAAGGTCAAGCGCGTCCGGGACGGCAGCTACCAGATCTACATGGCGACCGGCTCGGACTGGGACGCGGGCGCCGCCGGCTTCACCCGCGACTGCCACCTGTCGAAGTTCACGGACCCCATCGAATTCAAGACCACCAGCAGGCAGTACACCACCTGGGAAATCACCCTCAAGCCGTCCACCGGCGGCAACGCGCACACCGACTCGGTCGACCCGGCCGACTTCCCGCAATGATCCCGGCGAGCGATCGGGGTGATCGCCGCGAGGAGCCGGCCGGGCGGCGACGTGGGCTCGCTCAGCTCGTGGGCGCGCCGAGGAGCGTCAAGGTGGCCTCGGTCGCCGGGTGGTCGGGGCCGAGGTGCCGTTGCTGGTCCCGCGCCAGCCGCCGCAGCAGCCGCTTGGCCTCGCGCCGGCGGCCCTGTTCGAGCAGCGCCCTGGCCAGCCAGTAGCGGGGCCGCGTGTCGAGCGTCTCGGGGTGGTCGGCGCCGAGCACGCGCAGCCGGTCGGCGATGAGCGGGCGCAGGAGCCGTTCCGCGTCGCCGAAGCGCTCGCACAGCACGAACAGCTCGGCGAGCGAATGCCGCGCGTCGAGCGTCTCGGCATGGTCGGCGCCGAGGACGCGTTCCCGGACCGCGATGATCTCGGCGTACCGGCGCTGGGCCTCCTCCGGCCGCCCGCACCGGCCGATCGCCCAGGCGAGGCAGCACCGGGTGTGCAGCGTGTCGGGGTGCTCGTCGCCGAGGGTGGCGGCCCGCGCCCGCAGGACCGGCTCCAGCTGCGCCTGCGCGGCCTCCCAATCGCCGAGCCGCCCGGTGGCCCAGGCGAGCTTGTGCCGGGTGTCGAGGGTGTCGAGATGCCCGGGGCCGAGGAGGCGGGTCCGCGCCGCGCACACCTGCGTGAGCTCGGCGTGGGCCTTCTCCCACCGGCCGAGGCGCCCGACCGCCCAGCCGCGTTCGTTGCGCAGGGCCAGGATCGCGACGTGGTCCGGGCCGAGGCGGTCGGCATGCCGCAGCGCCGATCCGGCGAGGGCCACGGCCGCCGCCTCCTGCCCGCGCCAGGTGTTGGCGGCGACCACCCGCACGACCATCCAGACCAGCTTCGTGAGGCTCTGCTCGCCGAGGACGCCGCTGTACCGCAGCAACTGCTCGACGTGCGGCGCGAACAGCCCGAACCAGCGCCACTCGGCGTTGTCGTCGAAGCGGCGGGCGGCGACCGCCGCGACGAGCAGGTCGAGCGCGGCGGCGGGCGCCGATCGGTCGGGGGCGGCGGGCCGGCTGACCTCGGCCACGAGCGGGTGCAGCATGAACATCGGGGCGCCGTCGGGCGCGGGGCCGTCCAGCCGCTCGATGAGGCCGTGGTCGGCGAGCCCCTCCAGGCTGTTCTGCACGACGCGCCGCACCGCCAGGGCATCTCGTCCGGTGGTGCCGTCGCCGCCCACCAGCGTCCGGGCCGGCTCGGTGTGCAGCAGCATCTGCGGCACCGGCACGGCCGGGGCGAGGTGCGACAGCACCCGCAGCAGCGTCCGGCAGTGCGCCAGCCCCTGCCCGTCGAGCGCGCGCAGCGACATCTCCCAGGTCAGCGCCACGTTGCCGCGGTGCTCGGCCTGATCGTCGCCCACCCCGGGGGCGACGAGGACCGGCCGGGCGCCCCGCTCGTGGAATGCCTCGCGGTACTCGTCGAACGTCGGCCAGATCGGAAACGCCGAGCCGAGGTTGGCGCCGGCCAGGTGCAGCGCCAGCGGCAGGCACCCCAGGTCGCGGGCCAGCCGTTGCGCGGCCGGCCGGTCACCGGCGCCGGGAGCGAGGTCGAGCAGCACCTGCGCGGCGTCGGCCACGGTCAGCGGCGCGAGTTCGGCCACCTTGCGGGCGCTGCCCCACACGTCCTCGCGCTTGATCCGGCTCGTCACCAGCACGAGCCCGCGACCGGCGCAGCGGGCCACATTCGACTCGATCAGCCAGGCGATCACCTGCTGGTCGTCGAGGTTGTCGAACACCAGCAGCCACCGCCGCGGTGACTGCCGCAGCACCTCCCACAGCTGCTCCACCGCCCGCGCCGACCCTTCGCGGATCGCCGTCACCTGCGCCCGGCCGACGCCGAGCTCCTCGGCCAGACTGACCAGGGCGTCGGTCAGACCCGCCCGGTCCTCCGCGGCGATCCACCACGCCGACCGGCCCCGGTGCCGCTCGAACCACCGGCAGGTCCACATCG
Organism: Dactylosporangium sp. CA-139114; assembly: GCF_050955725.1. NCBI lineage: Bacteria > Bacillati > Actinomycetota > Actinomycetes > Micromonosporales > Micromonosporaceae > Dactylosporangium > Dactylosporangium sp. CA-139114. Next base: position 4,585,582 of record NZ_CP192080.1, on the reverse strand, counting down.
CCAGCGACGACTTGCCCACCCCGCCGAGCCCGGTCAGCACGTGCACCCGGCCGTCCGGCCGGCGCGCCGCCCGCCGCAGCTCCCGCAGGTCGGCGTCGCGGCCGCGGATGAGAGCGGCGCCGGCGCCGGCCGGCGCCGTGAGCGAGGCGCCCATGAAGGTGGCGTCGGAGCCGACGCCCCCGGCCGCGCGCCGGTGCAGCGCAGCCACCAGGAACCCGGCCACGGTCGCGCCGCCGCCGACGACGCTCGCCCACTTGTCGGCCCGGTCGAGCCCCTCGCCCAGGAGGACCACGGCCACCACGACGACCATCGCCACGACAACGGCGACCACGATGATTCGCTGCCGTATCCAACGCATAGCGATATTGTCGCCGCCCGATGCCACACCGCCGCCCGGCCGAGCGCGGCATGTCAGGTGCCGAGACGATCCCGGGCGGTCGCGAGCACCCGCGTCCCGGCCGCTGCAGGCGTTGACCGGGCAGGCGGTGAGCAAGCCACCCGGCGGCAAACACATAGCCGGGCGGAAACGGCTGCATACCGCAGTAGTTGTATGCTGCATGTGATGGGAAGCCGCACGTCGGAAGGGTGCCCGCAGTGACCGAAGCCGCCGGAGCGGAGGCGCACGCCCACCCTCCGACGAGCGGATCGCTGCCGTTGGTGCGGATTCTGCTGGTCGAGGACGACCCCGGCGACGTCGCGTTCACGCTCGACGAGTTCCGGGAGCATCGCCTCCGCAACCCGGTGACGGTCCTGGGCGACGGGCGCCGCGCGCTGGAGTACCTCGAACGGCGCGGCGCCTACCGGGACGCGCCGGTGCCCGACATTCTGCTGCTGGACCTGAACCTGCCCGGCGTCGACGGGCGTGTGGTGCTCGACCGGGTGCTCGCCGACCCGCGGCTGCGGAACCTGACGGTGGTCGTGCTCACCGGCTCGGACGTCGAGGAGCGCATGCTGGTCGACTTCGGCGTGCCGTCCACCCACTTCTTGCGCAAACCCGTGGACTTCGTCCGGCTGGCGGGGCTGATCCGCGGCGTCGAGCGGTACGCCCTCGTGGTCGACCGCGACCGGCCTACCGCCTGACGGTGCGCGCGCGGGCCGCGGATATGACGGTCCCGTGTCAATGCGCCGCTCGAAGGGCCCGAGCCTGGCCGCGGGGGAAAACGCCTCGGTAAGGTGCGGGTCGGGTGCCCGTTGCCGCCGAGGGAGGTTGCGCGATGCCGACGATCGCCCGCCGGTACCGGCTGGTGAGCCAGGCCGGCTCGGGCGGCATGGCCGAGGTGTGGCGCGCCGTCGACACCCGCCTCGAGCGGACCGTGGCGGTCAAGCTGCTCCTGCCCGAGCTCGCCGGATCGGCCCGCGCCCGCGAACGCGCCGTCGCCGAGGCCAGGGCGGCCGCCCGGATCAACCATCCGAACGTCGCCGCGATCCATGACGCCGGGCATCGGGTGCGCGGGCTGGGCCGGGCGGTGCCGTACCTGGTGATGGAGTACGTCGACGGCGAGACGCTCGACCATCGCCTCCGCGGCCCCGGGGCGATGCCCTGGCGCGACGCGGTGCGCATCGCCGCGCAGGTCGCCGACGGGCTCGCGGCCGCGCACCGCCACCGCGTCGTGCATCGTGACATCAAGCCGGGCAACATCATGCTCACCGGCTCGGGCGTGAAGGTCGTCGACTTCGGGCTCGCCTCGATCATCGGCGCCGCCGCCGACGGCCGCGCCGCGCGCGTGCTGCTCGGCACTCCGGAGTACATGGCTCCGGAGCAGCTGCGCGGCGAGCCGGTCACGAGCGCCACCGACATGTACGCGCTCGGGCTGGTGCTGTACCACATGCTGACCGGCGTTCTGCCGTGGACCGCGGTGGCCCGCCACGCGCTCGTCCGCGAGCGCCTGGCCTCGCCGGCGGTGTCCCTGCCGCCGGTGACGGAGGTCCCGGCCGAGGTCGTCGCGGCCGTCGACGCGTGCCTGGCCGACGACCCGGGATATCGCCCGTCCAGCCGCCACCTCGGCGACGTCCTTCGTGACGCGCTGGCACGGCACGCGGACGGGGCCGGTCCCGCACCGGTCGTGCGCACCGCGCCCGGCGAGACGCGCGGGCCCGAGCGTCCCCGGCATCCGTGCACGGTCCCGTGGCGCGCCGGACCCACGCCCGGCCGGCGCCGCCCGGCCGTCCTGGTTGCCGCGGTGGCGCTGATCGCCGCGAGCGGCTGGATGCGCCCGCTGTGGTCGACTCCCGCCGCGTCCGCCGGCGGGCCGCAGCCGGACACCGGTGGCGTGTGCGCGGTCCGGTACGTCGGGCACCGCACCCCGACGACCTTCACCGCGGAGGTCGCGGTCACCGCGGCGACCGGGCAGTCGTGGACCCTGCGCTTCACCGCGCCACCCGGGCAGCGGGTGACCAGCGCCTCCGGCTGGGCCGTCAGCCAGTCCGGCTCACTCGTCGTCGTGACCGGCGAGGGCTCGCTCGACCGCGCCACGCCGGCGCGCGGGTCACCCTCTCGGGCACCTTGGACCAGCCCGACACCGGGTTCCCGGCCGCCTTCGAGCTCGACGGCGTCCGCTGCCAGCGCACCGTGTCCGTCTACGCCGCCGCGGCGGCGGACGCCTGACCGTCCGGAGGTGCCCCCACGATGATCGTCACGACGAATCCGAGGACCGCGGAGGTCTCGTGCGACCGCTGCGGTGCGACCCTCCAGCTCGCCGGCGCCGACCGGGAGACCATCTGGGCCCGGGCGCGGGCCCTGGGGTGGGAGGCGGAGCGGCTCCGCGAGCTGTGGTGGCACCGCTGCCCCGCCTGCGCGGGGCGTTTCGTGGAGGGTCCGGCGACGCTCTAGGGTTGGCGCATGCCCAAGGAAGCGCGCGCAGTGGACGCCACCATCGCCGGCCCCGAGGCCGTCGAGGCCCTGCTGACGGCGAGCCGGGCGCTGGTCGGCATCGCCGCCCGGTCCCTGGCCGACATCGATCCCGACGTCACGCTGCCGCAGTACCGCGCGCTCGTCGTGCTGGCCGCGCGCGGACCGCAGCGGGTGGCCGACATCTCGGCCGAGTTGCAGGTCGCCCCGTCGACCGGCACCCGCATGTGCGACCGGCTGGTCCGCAAGGGCCTGGCCCGCCGCTCACGGCCGACCTCCGACCGGCGAGTGGTGCGGCTCACGCTGACGGCGGCCGGGCGGCGGCTCGTCCAGCGGGTGACGGAGAGCCGCCGCCACCAGCTGTCCGACATCGTCGCCGCGACGGCGGAGGTCTGGCACCCGGCGGTCGCACCGGCGCTGCGCGCCTTCGCCGCCGCCGCCGGTGAGCTGCCGGAGAGCGAGTGGTGGCTCGGTTTCCCGTCCGTGGACGAGGAGCTCGAGACCCCGGACGGCTGACGGCGGCACCGGGGGTCCTCACGGGCCCGGCGCGCCGGCCCGCGGCTGCGGGCCGGTCGTGACGGCGGCGAGGATGTCCCGATGCGTGACCCAGCCGACCAGACGGTCATCGCGCTGCACCGGCAGGCCGAGCCCGCCGGCGCGGACCACCGCGTCGAGGGCCTCGTCGAGGGACTGCCCGGCCCGCAGCACGGGCACGGTGGAGGCCAGGTCGGCCGCGGTCACGCCGCCGGCGTCGTCGCGCAGCGCGCGCTCCACCTCCACGGCCGGCACCACGCCGCGCAGCCGGCCCCGACCGTCGACGACCGGCAGCGCGTCATGGCCGCCGGCCGCGAACCGCTCGGCCACCTCCGCCAGCCCGGCGTCCGCCGGTAACGCGGTCGGCAACGCCCCCGCCACCGCGTCCACGGTCGGCACCGCCAGTCCCGGCCGCGCCGGTGCGTGGTCCCGGCCCAGGTCGATACCGCGCCGATGCAGCTTCCGCGTGTAGATCGTGTCGGCGGACACCAGCCGCGAGGCGCCGGCGGCCAGGGCGACGGCGACCATCAGCGGCAGCACGACCGAGTACTCACCCGTCAGCTCGAAGATCATGACCACCGCGGTGATCGGCGTGCGGGCCGCGCCGGCGAACACCGCGCCCATGCCGACCAGCGCGTAGGCGCCCGGCGGAGCGGTCAGGCCGGGCATGACGGCGTGCGCGGCGTCGCCGGCCGCGGCGCCGAGCATCGCCCCGATGAACAGCGTGGGGCCGAAGACGCCCCCGGATCCGCCGATGCCGATCGTCAGGCTCGCGGCCAGCATCTTGCCGACCAGCAGCAGGAGCAGCAACACCAGCGGGTAGCCGCCCGCGACGGCGCGGTCCAGGACCGGATACCCCACCCCGTACAGCTCCGGCAACCAGAGCAGGATGCCGCCCAGCGCAAGGCCCCCGGCCGCCGGCCGCAGCCACTCCGGCCCGCGCCAGCAGCGGTCACAGACGTCCTCGACCAGGTACAGCACCCGGCTGAACCCGACCCCGACGATGGCCGCGACCAGGCCGAGCGCCGCGTACCACACGTACTCCACCGGCGAGACCACGTGGAAGGCCGGCAGCGCCAGGAACGGGTGGTCGCCGAGCAGCGCCCGGCTGATGGCGCTCGACGTCACCGAGGCCAGCACGACCGCGGCGAACGACTCGACGGCGAAGTCGGCGAGGATCAGCTCCAGGGAGAAGAACACCGCGGCGATCGGCGCGTTGAAGGTCGCCGACACGGCCCCGGCCGCACCGGCCCCGACGAGCAGGCGCAGCCGGGAGTCCGGCAGCCGCAGCGCCTGCCCGGCGGCCGAGGCGAGGGCCGAGCCGACCTGCACGATCGGCCCCTCGCGGCCGACCGAGCCGCCGCCGCCGATGCACAGCGCGCTCGCGACGGACTTCACGATCGCGACCCGCGGGCGAATCCGGCCTCCGCGGGCGGTGACGGCGTACATGACCTCCGGCACCCCGTGACCCCGGGCCTCGCGGGCGCCGAGATGGATCAGCGGCCCGTACAGCAGCCCGGCCACCACCGGCGCCGCCACCACGAACCACCGGCCGGCCCACGGCAGCCATGGGTGTGCGGCACCAGGGTGGGCGGTGTAGTCCGCCGCGCCGCTGAACAGCCCGGTGGCGGCGGAGACGAGCCAGCGGAAGCCGACCGCGCCCAGGCTCGCCCCGGCCCCGACGCCGACGGCGAGGACGAGCAGACCGGCCGAGCCGCCCCGCAGCCGGTCCCACAACACCAGGTACCGCTCGCGCGGCACGCGCATTAATAGCTGCATAGTGCAATCATTGTAGTACGCAGCTAAATGCGCAGGACCCGGCGGTCTTCCGCCGGGTCCGCTCGATCAGGGCCGGTGCGGCCCAAGGTGCCCGCGCGGCGGCGGTTCAGCTCAGCACGCCACGGCCCGGCCCGAGCGCAGCCACGCCAGGGCCGCCGCCCGGTCGGCATGCATGGGCAGGACGTGGTCCAGGCACAGCATCCGCAGCGCACCCGCCACCACCGGACCGGCGCCGACCAGACACGCGCGGCCCCCGGCGGCGGACGCGCGCTGCGCCGCGCGGACGAGCACGTCCACGGTCGCCGAGCTCAGCCGCCCGACCCGGCTGACGTCGACCAGCAGATGCGCGAACGGGCCGGGGTCGCCGCTGAGCAGGTCCCAGAGCCGCGCGTCGTCGGCGCACATGAGCTCGCCGCGCAGATCGATCGCGCGGACGTCCGCCAGCAGCTGCAGCACCATCCGCTGGCCGGACCGTCCGGCCGGCACGATCGAGGGCGCGTCCAGCGATCGGGCCACGATGCCGTCCAGCGACGTCGGCGGCCCGCACCGGCCGCAGCCGTGCGGCCCGACCGCCAGCTCGCTGCCGCACCAGCCGTCCAGCGCGAAGAGGCTCCAGGCCCCGCGCCAGTCGCCCGCCGACGCCGCGAGATTGCCGATCACCCAGCCGCAGGAGTCGCACACCAGACTGAAGTCGGTGCCGTCCCGGCTGAGCAGCGCGGTCATCGGGCCGCCCGATCAATCATGTGCATAGTGCAATTATCCGGGTCGGCCGGCACGCCCACATCGTCGCGGGGCATGACGTTCGCGTGACAATCGGGCCGCCCGCCGCAGCACCGTCACCCGGGGGCCGCGTGCGCGGCCCGCGGCGCGCATCGCGGGCAGCCGTGCGGCCCCCGCCGGGACCGATCGCGGCGGGTCAGGCGCCGCCGAGAGCATCGAGGACGGTCGCGAGCACCGCGTCCCGCGCCGGTCTGAGGTAGAAGTGGTCGCCCGGGAAGACGTGCAGGTCGAAGGAGGAGCGGGTCGTGTCGCGCCAGGCGGCCATCTCGTCGGCGGTCACCTCCGGGTCGGCGTCGCCGGTCAGGGCGGTCACCGGGCACCGCAGCAGGTCGGTGCGGCGCGGGCAGTACGTCTCGTTCAGCTCGAAGTCGGCGCGCAGCGTCGGCAGGACCAGCGCCATGATGTCCGGGGCGTCGAGCACCTCGCGGGGAATGCCGTTGAGGGAGCTGACCGCGGGCACGAACTGCTCGTCGCGCAGGCGGTGCAGCGGGGGCCGGCGTGCGGGCAGGTGGGGCGGGCGGCGGCCGGAGACGAAGAGCCGGACCGGTGCGCCCCAGCCGCGGCGGGCGAGCTCGTGGGCGACCTCGAAGGCGATCGCGGCGCCCATGCTGTGACCGAAGACGGCGAAGGGCCGGTCCAGCAGGGGCAGCAGGCCGTCGCAGAGCGGCGCGATGAGGTCGTCCATGCTGCGCAGCGGGCGCTCGCGCAGCCGGGACTCGCGTCCGGGCAGCTGGACCGGGGCGAGGGCGACACGCGGCAGCAGCGGCTCGCGCCAGGTGCGGTACGCGGTGGCGCCGCCGCCGGCGTGGGCGAAGCAGAACAGCCGCAGGGGTGCGCCGGTCTCGTCGGCCGGGCCGCCGACCCAGGCGGTGCCGAGCTGCAGGGACGTCATGCCGGGCTCCCGAGGCTCCCGAGGCTCCCGAGGCTCCCGAGGCTCCCGAGGCTCCCGGGTTCGACCGCGATGGCGATGCTGGTGTTGATGCCGCCGAAGCCGAAGCCGTTGGACAGTGCCAGGACGGGCCGGGCGGCGACCGGTTCGGCGCCCACGAGTCGCAGGGCGGGCTCGACGGGGCGGAACAGGCGCGGGTTGGGGTGCAGGAAGCCGCCGCGCAGCTGCGCGATGGTCGCGACGGCCTCCACCACGCCGGCGGCGTAGAGGCAGTGGCCGGTGAGGGCCTTGGTCGCGTTGACCCAGGGACGGTCCGGGCCGGTGCCGAAGACGCGGCACAGGGCGGCCGCCTCGGTGCGGTCGCCGAGCGGGGAGCCGGTGCCGTGGGCGTTGACGTAGCCGACGTCGCCGGGGGTGCGGCCGGCCGCGGCGAGGGCGGCCGTCATGGCCCGGGCCTCGCCGTGCTCGTCGGGGTCGGGCCCGCTGTTGGCGTCGAGGCACACGGCGGTGCCGGCGATGCCGGCCAGCACGGTGGCGCCGCGCGCGCGGGCCGAGTCGCGGTGCTCCAGCACGAGGGCGGCGCAGCCCTGGCCTGGTACGAAACCACGATGCCCGGCATCGAAGGGCCGGCACGGCTCGTCCGCCATCGCGCCGAGGTTGAACAGCGCCTGCGTCTCGGCGGGGGTGAGGTCGGCCAGGGCGCCGACGACCACGCAGGCCTCCACGGCGCCGACGGCCACGAGACGGGCGCCGGTGACGATGCCGACGTTGCCGCTGGCCGAGGCGGCGCCGACCTGGCAGCCCTCCCCCGCCGCGTCGAGCACCTGGCTGAGCACGCCGAGGTGATCGGTGTCGAGCAGGCGCAGCGCGGCCCGGCCCGGGACGCGGGCCGGCGCACGGCCGAGGGTGGCCGCCACCTGCTGCGCGTAGCGGCCGGTGAGGTTGTGCCCGGCGACGACGACGCCGAGGCGCTCGCGGGGCAGCGCGCCGGTGAGCAGGCCGGCGGCGGCCGCGGCCTCGACGGCGACGGCGACGGCGGCGCGGATGGGCAGCGGCGCCCGGGCGGCGGCGCGGGCCGCCCGGCGGGCCACCGCGGCGGGTGCGCCCTGCAGGGCCGTGGCGAGGTCGACGTCGGGCATCGGGGCGGCGCAGGCGGGACCCGCCGTCGCCGGGTCGTCGACGCCGACCACGCCGCTCACGCCCCGGCGCAGGGCGGCGGTGAAGGCCGCGACGCCGTCGCCGATCGCGCAGCGCACGCCCATGCCCGTGACGGCGACCGGTTCCGCGCTCACGCGTACCGGCGCAGGACCGCGACGAGCCCCGCGATGTCGCCGACGTCGCGAAACGCCATGGCCGGCACGTCGACGTCAAGGTCCTCCATCGTCATCGCGACCACCTCGGTGCGGTCGAGGCTGTTGCAGCCCAGGTCGGCCATGGCCACGTCGGGGCGGACCGAGCCGGGGTCGACCTCGGGCAGCACGAGGCAGAGATTCTTGCGGACCAGCTGGAAGATCCGGTCGTCGTCCATGATGTCGCCTCCTCAGTGCCACGCGTAGCGGCGGTGGAAGTTGTCGATACCGGTGAGCACGAGCAGCCGGGGGCGGCCGGGCACCCGGTCGAGGTACTCGTCGTAGCGGGCCACGTCCACGTCGCGGTGCGGCTCCGGGACGAGGACCCGCAGGTTCTCCTTGAGCAGCTGGGCGTACTCCTCGAAGCTGAGCGCACACCGGGCCGCGAGCCGGGCGCCGATGCGCATCGGGGCGAGCGCCGCGCGTGAGCCGGTGTCGACCGTGCCGCTGAAGAACTCCGACGAGCAGCCGGAGCCGTAGGAGTACAGGCCGACGCGGGCCGGGGTGTCGAGCGGCGTGTGCTCGATGAGCGAGGCGAGCGCCAGGTACACCGAGCCGGAGCACAGGTTGCCGACGGTACGCGGGTAGGCCAGCGACGGCGCCACCCGCCGCTGGAAGTCGGCCTCGATCGCCGCCGGCTCGGCCCCGGCGTGCTCGCGCAGCATCTTGCGGTGCGCGGCGCGGACCAGCCCGGCGAAGGGCGTGTGCAGCGCCAGCCCGTCGAACGTGGCGACGAAGTCGGCGTCCTGGACCCGCTCGGCGTAGGCCGCGAAGCTGCGGGACAGGCAGTCGAGGTAGGCGAACAGCGACCGGTCCGTGTCGGCGATGTCGAACTGCGGTGTGGGCCGGGCCGAGTCCATCGTCTCGTAGCTGTGCAGCCCGAAGGCGCCCAGGTCGAGCGTCAGCACCCGCGGCCGGTCGCCGAGCAGCACGGCGGCGGCGCCGTGGCCGGTCGCGGGCTCGGCGTACTCGCTGCGGGCGTCGACGAGGGCGACGTCCGTGGCCACGACGAGCGCCCGGGCGCCGGGCGACACCGCGGCGGCCAGGTAGCCCGCGGCGAGCTGCAGCACGCCGGTGGCGCCGTAGCAGGCCTGCTTGACCTCCAGCAGCCGGCAGCGGGAGCCGAGGCCGAGGTGCTCGTGCACGTAGGAGGCGACGGACTTGCTCAGGTCGACGCCGGACTCGGTGGAGGTGACGAGCAGCTCGATCGAGTCGCGCTCGTCCGCGGTGAGCGCCTCCACGATCGGCCGGGCCGCGTTGACCGCGTTGGTGACGGGGTCCTCGCAGGGCAGGCCGATGGAGCGGTTGGTCATCGCGAGGTTCTCCAGCCGCGCCGGGTCCAGGCCGCGGCCCTCGAACAGGACCGGCACGGGGATCTGGGCCACGCCGCAGTACACGTTCAGCGCTTCGATACCGATAGTCATCGTTGTGTCGGTCATGATTCCGCCCGGCAGAGGTCGTCGATGAGGGCGGCGACGTTCGGGATGCCGCTGAAGTCGGACAGGGGGCGGCGCACGCCGAGCCGATCGGTGATCATGAGAATGATCTCCACCCGCTCGACCGAGTCGGCGCCGAGGTCCTTGAGGTGCTTGCCGTGGTCGATGGTGCCCGGGTCGAGGCCGGGCAGGATCGTGGTGATCGCGCTGTGCACGGCCGCCGTGACGCGCTCGCGGGTCGCCGGGCTCATGCGGCACCGACCTGCAGCGTGGCGACGGCGATGAGCCGCGCGGTGTCCTGCTCCTCGATGACGACGTCGACGACCTCGGCGCCGTCGGCGTGCCGGCGCAGCCGCGCGGTGAGCGTGAGCACGGTGCCGGCGTCGGCGTTGCCGAGGTAGCACACGCGCTCGTCGGTCAGGCGCAGGCGCAGGTACTGCTCCTCGTCGCGGCCGAGCAGCTGCCACAGCCGCCACACCGCGGTGTCCACGATGGAGAAGTACGCGGCGAAGTACACGAGGCCGACGCCGTTGAGGTCCCGGGTCGGGTCGAGGCGGTACGTGGTGGTGTGCCCGTCGACGACGACCTCGGCCGGGCCCTCGTCGAACGTGCGGGCGGTGCGGGCACGGTGGTAGACGGCGCGCGGGGAGTACCGCTCCGGCAGGATCGGCAGGTGCTCGTGGCGGAAGTCCACCGGGGCCGAGCGCACCAGGTCGCGGTTGCTGCGCTGCGCGCTGCGGGTCACCCACCGGTTGAACGTCTCGACGTAGAGGCAGCCGGCGTGTGGACGCTCGTAGAACTCGACGGGGTCGAGCTTCTCGGCCTCGGCCGCCGGATCGCCGGCCAGGGCGATGCGGTGCAGGGTCAGCACCGACTCGCTGCCGTAGCCGTAGCAGGCGGACAGCACCCGCAGCCGGTCGCCGAACGTGAAGCGGCGCAGGTGCATCTCGCGGCTGCCCCGCAGGTGGTAGTAGTAGAACGCGAGGTACGTCGGCGCACCCGTCTCGTCGCGAGCGGTGAACGCGTCGGTGCCGCACAGCTCGCTGACCGTCTGCCAGGTCCAGTCGCCGACCTGGCCGACGAACAGCGAGTTGTGCCCGCACATCGCCGGGGTGACCGTAATGTCCCGGAGCAGCATGCGACTCCTCTCAGCGAGCGGTGAATTCGGCCAGCAGCGCGTTGACCCGGGCGGCGTGGGTCAGGCTCGGGAAGTGCCCGGCGTCGGGCAGCTCCTCGTAGCGGGTGTCGGGGATGGTGCCGTGCAGCAGGTGCGCGGTCTTGAGCGGCACGACCGAGTCGAGCCGGCCGTGCACGAGCAGCGTCGGGACGGCGAGACCCGGCAGGCGCCCCAGCAGGTCGGGGTTGGCGGCGAACTCGTCGAGGTAGCGCAGCCCGATCTGCGCGTCCATGCTCTCGCAGCGCAGCAGCAGCCGCTCCCACGCCTGTGCCTCGTCCGCCCGGGTCACGCCGGCGGCGGTGAGCCGCTCGAAGTCCTCGCGGGCCACGAGCGAGAGCCGGTTCATCTCCCCGGCCCGGTTGCCGACCCGGTAGGAGCTGGCGATCAGCGTGAGCGACGCGACGCGGTCCGGGTGGCGCAGGGCGAACGCGGCGGCGGGCAGCCCGCCGAAGGAGGAGCCCGCCAGGTGTACCGGCTCGTGCAGCCCCAGCGCGTCGAGCGTGCGGGCCATCAGCCCGACGATGCCCTCGATGGACAGGTTCCCGGCGGCGGTGGTCGCGCCGACGCCCGCGTGGTGCACGGCGACCACCCGCATCCGGTCGGCGAGCGCGGCGAACTGCGGCGCATAGAACCCGGCGCCGATGTTGAAGGGCGGCATGAGCAGCAGGACCGGGCCGTCGCCGGCGGTGAACACCTCGACCTCGCCGTCGTCGAGGCGAACCAGCTCGCGGCGCACCCGCGGCTGGTGCTCGCGCAGCACCGCCCAGTTGTCGTCGGCGGGCCGGTGCCCCTCGTCCATCGCCGCGCGCACGTCCTCGGGGATGCGCCCGGCCGGGTGGTACACGGCCTGGGGCGCCGGCCCGGTCTCGTCCACGATCAGCAGGTCGGGCACGGGCGCCGGGTCGCGGTACCGCTCGGCGAGGGCCCGGCCGGCCTCGGCGGCCACCTCGGCCGGAAGGCCGACCGGGACCGCCAGGCGCACCCAGGCGCCGGAGCCCTCGACGGCGTCGTCGGCGAGGTGCGCGGCGCCGCGGACGCCGGTGCCCGCGTAGAGCCAGGCCAGCAGCGCCTGCACCGGATGGGCGAGGCCGGCCAGACGGGGCATCCGGGCGGTGTCCAGCAGCACGCAGTGCCCGCCGACCGGCTCCACGATCGGCACCTCGGCCGACCGCAGGGCCTGCGCGAGCGCGGCGACGGCGGCCATGCGCGCCCGGACCCCGGCGACCACCCGCTGCGGATCGGCCAGCGCGGCGTCGATGAGCCGCCGGTCGGCCAGGTTCACCTCACACCCGCGCAGCGCCACGTGCTCGCGCAGCCGCTCGGCGAGGGCCGGGTCCGATGTGGCGACGAGGCCGCCGCGGTCGACGCCGAAGTCCTTCGACAGCCCCATCGTCACCGCGTCGGCCAGGGCCAGCATCTCCCCCGCGACCGCCCAGGCGTCGCGGCCGTCGCGCTCGGCGACGGCGACGGCGTTGTCGACCAGCCGGGTGGCGTCCAGCACCAGCGACACCCCGTGCTCGCGCGTGACCGTGCGGATGTGGCGCAGGTTGTCCAGGCTCAGCGGCAGCCCGCCGAGCGCGTTGGTGCTCACCTCGACCGCGACGAACGCGACGTCACCCGGGTGCGCGGCCAGCAGTTCGGCGAGATGCCCGGGGTCGAGGTCGGCGCCGTCGCCGGTGCGGCGCACCGGCAGGGCCGAGAGGCCCCGGTCGAGCCGGCTGAGGGTCCACGTCGGGAAGAGCGGGTTCTGCACGACGTACCGCCCCGGGCCCGCCCAGGCGCGGCAGAGCAGGGCCTCGGCCGAGCGGCCCGAGGCGACCGGGACGACGCACGAGAACGGCAGGGCCGGGCGCGGGCCGAGGTCGAGGGCGCCGGAGTGGGCGGCGGCGCGCTCGCGCACGGCCGCGGTGCCGGCCCGGACGAAGTCCGCGTCGAGCTCGGCCCAGGAGTCGGTGAGCAGGTCGACGCCGACCTCCGCGGCCGGGATCCGCACGGGATTGTGGCCGTGCCGGTCAAGCTGTCCCTGATAAGGCGCCTCCGGCCGCCGGGGCGGGGGTGCCTCCACCTTCGCCGGGGCCGCGGGCCTCACCGTCGGATTGGTGATCATCAGCAGGACGGCGGTCACGTCGGCCGGGTCGGCGTCGGCGGGGCGGCACAGGTAGATCGGCAGGTTCACCGGCCGGAACTTGTTCTTGAACCGGAAGTTGCCCTCGCCGGAGAACACGCCGGACTCCCGCAGCTCGGCCAGGGCCCGCTCCACCGCCGGGTCGGCGTTGGGCGAGCCGGTCACCTGGACCCCGAAGGTGCCGCCGAAGCTGAACATCGTGCTGCCCTCGGCGGTGATCCGCTCGATGATGGCGACGATGGTGTACTCCAGGCCGCCGCGCGGCATCGCGTGCGGGTAGAACTCGAGGTCGAGCAGGTAGCCGGGCTCCGACGGGATGCGCGTGACGATGACGGCCGCGATGAGCTCGTCGTCGACGCGGGTGAGGAACATCCGGTGCCGCTCGGCGAGCACGCCCCGGCCGATCTCGTCGCGGACGGTCCCGACGTACGGATTGATCATCTCCTTGGTCGCGGTCCACCCGTCGATGATGCCCACGATCGCCTGGTCGGTCGCGGGATCGGAGCCGACGCGGTACTCCTCGACGCGCGCCTTCCCCGCCCGCTGGAACCGGCTGACGAGCGAGCGCACCCGGGTCATCGGGCCGCCGTCCAGCGTGAACTCGGGCAGCTTGTCCAGCCGCTGCACGACGCCGAAGGGCGTGGCGGTGAACGGCCGCCCCGCCACCTCGCTCAGCCGCACCATCGACAGCTGGTTGGGGCGCAGGCCGTGCCGCTCGGCGTGGGCGACCCACTCGGCGGTGAGCTCCTCCAGGTCGGCCGCGGAGCCGACGTAGCTCCAGGCGAGCAGCACGCCGTCGCGCTGCGAGGCGTTGAAGTACGCGGTGCGGCGCGAGCCGATGAACAGCAGCGGGGCGATGTCACGCCCGGGCAGGCCGCCCTCCTTGCCGTGGCGCTGCTCGAGCTCGGCCACGAGCGTCGCGGTCGCGGCGTCGAGCTCCTGCTTGGCGACCATCCACGGGCCCGCCTCCGTAGTGGCGCGGACCGCGGGCCCGGCGGCGTCGGGGCGGGGCGGGGCGGCCTGCGCGAGCCGGGCGGCCAGCGCGGCGCCGTGCTGCTGCGAGAGGTGCGCGGCGAGGCCGCCGAGCGTGGGATGGTCGAACAGCACGGTCTTGCGCATGGCGCCGAGGCCCCGCTCCAGGGCGCCGACCACCCGGAGCATGTCGAACGACGTGAACCCGTTGTCGGCGAACGACATTCGCCGGTCCCAGGGCCGCTCGAGCGCCGCGTCGATCACCGCGGCGAGGGCGGTCTCCACGTCGGGCGCCTCCGGCACCACCGGCCCGGTCGCGTCGGCGGCCGCGGCGGCGACGAACGCGCTCAGGCGGTCGACGGTGTCGTACTCGTACAGCTCCGTCGCCTTCAGGTCCAGTGCGAAGGTCGCGTTGAGCAGCCGCACGAGCTCCATGCGGTAGATGGAGTCGAGTCCGAGGTCGCCGAACGGCTGATCCAGCGCGATCGCCGCCTTCGGCAGGCCCAGGATCTGCCCCAGCCGCGCGACGACGAGCTCCTGGACGGCTCCGGCATCACGCGCCCGGCCCGGGTCGGCCGGTGCCGGTGCTGGGGCCGGTGCGGGCACGGGTGCCGCGGCGGGCTCGGGTGCGGGCGTGGGCGTGGGCGTGGGCGCGGGCAACGGGGTCAGGCGCAGCTTCGGCCGGCCTGTTCCGGGCGGCGTTGCGGGCTGGGACAACGTGACCTCCGCGGTGGGAATCGTGAACCAGTGGCGGGTCTCGGCGAACGGGAAGCCGGGCAGCGGTACCCGTCCCGGCGGGCTCGGCCACGCAGCCGCCCAGCCGACCGGCGCCCCCGCGACCCACGCCTCGGCCCGGGCGAGAGGCCCGGCCGCCGGTCCGGGGTCGCCGGGGGCGGCCGTCGAGCGCAGCACCGTCCCGCGCAGCAGTCCCGCGGGCGTCTCGCCGCGCCCGGCGGCCTCCAGCGCGGCGACGAGCTCGTCACGGCTCGCGGTGACGACGGCGAGCCGCTCGGCGAGGTCCTCCCGGCCGGTCTGCAGCGTCCAGGCCACGCGGGCCAGGTCCGGCGTCTCGGCGCGCAGGTGCCGGCCGAGCGCGGCGGCGTAGTCGGCCAGCGCCTCGGGCGTCGGCGCGGACAGCACGAACGCAAGGGGCGCGACGGGCGCCGGCCCGGCGGCGCGGGTCCCGTGGGCCTCCAGCACGACGTGGGCGTTGGTCCCGCCGAAGCCGAACGAGCTGACCCCGGCGCGCCGCGGCGTTCCCGGCCACGGTGACAGCCGCGTCTGCAGGCGCAGGGGTGTCCCGTCGAGGCGGACGTGCGGGTTCACCTGGCGCAGGTGCAGGCTCGGGGGCAGCTCGCCGTGCCGCATGGCCAGCAGCACCTTGAGGATCCCCGCGATGCCGGCCGCGGCCTCCAGGTGGCCCACGTTCGTCTTCACCGCGCCGATGGCGAGGGCCGCCCCGCCGGGACGGGTGCGTCCGAGGTCCGCCAGCGCCTGCTTGACGCCCTCGATCTCGACGGGGTCGCCGAGCTTCGTGCCGGTGCCGTGGGCCTCGAGGTAGGTGATCGTCTCCGGGTCGACCGCGGCGTCGCGCCAGGCGGCGGCGATGACCCGGGCCTGGGCGGCCGGGTTCGGGGCGGTGAGCGACGGCGCCCGCCCGCCGTGGTTGACCGCGCTGCCGAGGACCTCGGCGTAGATGTGGTCGCCGTCGCGCTCGGCCCGCTCCAGATCCTTGAGGACGACCACGCCGCAGCCCTCGCCGCGCACGTAGCCGTCGGCGTCGGCGTCGAAGGTCTTGCAGCGGCCGTCCGGGCTGAGCATGCCGGACTGGGTGAAGGCGTTGAACAGGCCCGGGCTGAGCAGGACGTTGACGCCGCCGGCGAGGGCGAGGTCGCAGTCGCCGGCCCGCAGCGCGGCGACGGCCCGGTGCACGGCCACGAGCGAGCTGGAGCAGGCGGTGTCGACGACCTCGCTCGGGCCGCGCAGATCCAGCAGGTACGACACCCGGTTGGCCAGGATCGAGTGCGCGATGCCGGTGGCGGTGTGCGCCTCGACCGGCACACCGTGGCCCTTGAGCAGGTCCTGGTAGTCCGAGGTGGAGACGCCCGCGAACAGGCCGGTGGCGGTGCCGGCGAGGGCCGACGGCCGATAGCCGGCGTCCTGCACCGCCCGCCACGCCGTCTGCAGGAACAGCCGCTGCTGCGGGTCCATCAGCGCGGCCTCGCGCGGGGCCACGCCGAAGAACCCGGCCGCGAAGCGGTCCACATGGGACAGGAACCCGCCGCGCAGGTGCCGGGTGCCGGGGTCGGCCCGCAGGTCGGCCCGGTCGGCGGGCACCTCGCCGATGAGGTCGTCACCGGCGCGCAGGTGCCGCCAGAACTCGTCGAGATCCGCGCACCCGGGCAGCACCCCGGCCATCCCGATCACGGCGATCCGCCGGCGTCGGGGCTCGGCCGTGACCACCGGCGCCACCGGGGCCGCCGGGGCCGCCGCGGCGGCCGGCGCGGGTGTGGGGGGTGTGAGCGCCGGATGCCGGGCCGCGACGGCCGCTGGATGGGAGCGCACGAGGTAGCCGGCGAACGCGTCCAGGTCGGGGCACTCGAACAGCACCGTCGGCAGCAGGTCCAGGCCGTAGCGCTCGTTGACCTGGTTGACGAGCTCGGTCAGCGAGATCGAGTCGAAGCCGAGGTCCATCAGCTCCGCCCCCAGCTCGACCTCCGCCGGGTCGACGAGCAGAAACGCCGCGGCCATCTCCCGCAGCTGGGCCCGCACGGCGTCGACGCGGTCCTCGGCGTCGCCGCCGGCCGCCGCCTCCGGCGGCTCGGCGGGGGACGGCTCGAGGGGCGATGTCGAGGAGTCCACCACCACCTCGGGCGAGTCCAGCGCGAGGGCGGCGGAGAAGGCGCGCAGACCGTCCTCGGGATCCAGCGGCACCATGCCGAAACGGCGGCGCAGCACCGCGAGGGTCGCCTCGTCGACCCGCATGCCGCTGTCGCGCCACAGCGGCCAGCCGATCGCGACCGTGCGGCCGGTGCGGGTGCCGGCGGCCCGCCACTGCTCGCGCAGCCCGGCGAAGGCCGCCAGGAACGCGTTGGCGTAGGCGTAGTCGACCTGGCCCGGGTTGCCCGTCTCGGCGACGACGGACGAGAACAGCGCGACGAAGTCCAGCGGCTGCCCGGCGGTGGCCCGGTCGACGGCGACGGTTCCGGCCACCTTGGCCGCGAGCACCGCGGCCACCTGCTCCTCGGTCTTGGCCACGGACCGGGCGTCGCGGGTCACGCCGGCCGCGTGCAGGACCCCGCGCAGCGGGCCGTGCCGCTCGGTGACGGCGGCGACCAGCCGCTCGAGGGCGTCGCCGTCGGTGACGTCCACGGCGTGGTACTCCACCGCGGCCGGCATCCCGTCCAGCGCCGCACGCCGTTCACCGTCCAGTTCGGACCGTCCGACGAGGACGACCGCCCCCGCGCCCCGCTCGGCGAGGTGCCGGGCGAAGCGCAGCCCGAGGCCGCCGGCGCCGCCGGTGACGAGGTACGCACCACCCGGGCGCACGCCGACCGGCTCACCCGCCCCGGCTCGCTCCAGCCGGCGCACCTCGCGGCGCCCGCCGGTGTAGCGGACCCGCTCGGCCCGCGGCCCGCACGCCAGCAGCTCGTCGACGAGCGCCTCGGCGTGCCGCCGCGGCCCGGCGGTCGCGTCGGCCCCCTCGAAGGCGACGACCGCGCCCCGGACCCGCTGATGCTCCAGCGCGAGGGTGCGCAGCGCGCCGGTGACGGCGGCGTCGTGCGGCTGCCCGGCCGGGCTGGCCGAGGCGTACCCGTACACGATGCGCAGCTCGCCGGGGCCGCGACCGGCCAGCAGGGCGGTGCTCATCCACAGCACCGTCAGCGGCCCGGTGGCGATGCGCTCGTCCAGGCCGGGACCGCCGGTCCAGGCCGGCTCGTCGGCCGGCAGGCGCAGCACCGCGCCGGGCCGGGCGCCCTCGGCGGCCAGCGTCTCGGCCACCGTGTGCAGGTCGTCGCGGGACCCGGCCCGCACCGTGAACCCCTCGGCGTCGCGGGCGAACCCGTCACCCGGCACGACCGTCACGCAGCGGCCGCCGTCGCGCTCGAGCCGGGCCCGGGCCGGCGCCGCGACGGCCGCGTCCGGGGCGATCAGGATCGTCAGCGACGGCGGTTGCGCGCGCGGCGGCGGCAGCGGCTCGGCGTCCCAGGTGGGCCGCAGCAGCGACCACTGGCCGGAGTCGGCGGCACGCGCCGGCACGGCGGCGACGCGCAGACCCCGGACGGCGAGCACCGGGCGGCCGGACCCGTCGGCCAGGTCGAGATCGAAGCGGTGCGGGCCGCTGCGGCGGACCCAGGCCCAGCCGGCGCCGGTGCACGGGGTGGCGTAGTCGGCGCGGTCGAACCCGACCGGGACCCGGGCATCGCCGGCGGTGCCGAGCGCGGCCAGCGCCTGCAGTGCGCCGTCCACACAGGACACCGGGCCGCCGTCCAGCCGGGCCAGCGCCTCGCTCTCGCCGGTCCACAGGTTGCGCACCGCGCGCATCCCCGGGCCGTACTCGAGGCCACCCGCGGCCAGGCCCGCGTAGAACGCGGTCACATCGTGCTCCCGGCCGCAGCGGGCCCGCACGGCGTCGAGGTCGAACGGCTCCGGCCGGCCGGCGCCGGGCTCCAGCGTGCCGGTCGCGACCGGGGCGTCGGGCGGGCCGGCGGTGAAGGCGGTTGCGGTACCGTCGCGGCGAAACCGCATCGGCAACCGCTCGGTGCCGTCGTCGAGCCGCACCGGCGCGAGCCAGCGCAGGTCACGGACCACGTCCGCGTCGACGCCGGACCGGGCCGCCGCCGTGCGCACCGCGTCGAGCAGCGCCGCGCCGGGCAGCCAGCGCTCGCCGCGCACCCGGTGCTCGCGAAGGTGGGGCGCGTCGCCGGTGAGGTCGGCCCCGGCACCGTCCCAAGCAGCGTCTGAAGCAGGGTCCGAAGCAGGGTCCGAAGCAGCGTCTGAAGCAGGGTCCGAAGCAGCGTCCGTGGGCGCGTCTGGCAGCCAGAAGCGGCGGCGGGCGAACGGCGTGGTCGGGAACGCCACGATCCGGGGGCGGCCGCTCCAGCGGGCGGCCCAGTCGACCTCGGCGCCGCCGGTCCAGGCGCGGGCCAGCCCGTCGAGCTGATCCGGGCCGCCGTCCAGCGCCGGGGCGGGCGGCCGGGCCGACGCCGTCGCGTGCCACAGACCGGGCCCGGCGTCCTCGCCGGCGCCGAACGCGGCCAGCCGCCGGGCGAGCGCGGGCAGGTCGTCGGCGCGGGCGGCGAGCCGCTCGTCGGCCTCGCGGCGGCCGACCTGGCTGGTGTAGGCGAGCGCGGCCGGGTCGGCGCCGGCGCCGTCCGGGGTGCGCAGGAACGCCGCAACGCGGGCCGCGTACGCGCGCAGGCGCTCGGGCGTGCGGGCCGAGAGCAGGAACAGGGCCGGGCCGTCGGCGGCCGGCGGTGCGGGCTCGGGCTCGGGCTCCTCCAGCACGACGTGGACGTTCGCGCCGCCCGCGCCGAACGAGCTCACCCCGGCCCGGCGGGGCGCGTCGCCGTCCGGCCGCGGCCACGGCGCCAGCTCGCGCTGGGGGCGGAACGGCGAGCCGGCGAAGTCGATCTTCGGGTTGACCGTGTCGAGGTTGGCGGCGGGGAACAGCTCCCGGTGCCGCAGCTGCAGCAGGACCTTCGTGAGCCCGACGATGCCGGCCGCGCCCTCCAGGTGCCCGACGTTGGCCTTGACCGACCCGACGGGGCACGGGGCCGCCCCCTCCGGCCGCGCCCCGAACGCCCGGGTGAGGCTCGCGATCTCGATGGGGTCGCCGAGCTCCGTGCCGGTGCCGTGCGCCTCGACGTAGCCGATCGTGGCGGGGTCGACGCCGGCCCGGTGCAGCGTCGCGCGGACGAGCTCGGCCTGGGCGTTGGGGTTCGGCACGGTGTACCCGCTGGTCTTGCCGCCCGCGTTGGCCAGGCTCGCCCGGATGACGGCCCAGATCCGGTCGCCGTCGGCGCGCGCGGCGGCCAGCGGCTTGAGCAGCACCGCGCCGACGCCCTCGCCCGGCACGTAGCCGTCCGCGGCAGCGTCGAAGGTGCGGCAGCCGTCGCCGCTGGCGAGCATGTTCATCGCCGACAGTGCGACGAGATGCGCGGGGTGGATGATGACGTTCACGCCCCCGGCGATCGCCATGCGGCACTCGCCCCGCCGCAGGCTCTCGCACGCCAGGTGCACCGCGGTCAGCGACGACGAGCACGCCGAGTCCACGGCGAAGCTCGGTCCGGTGAGGTCGAAGGTGTACGACACCCGGTTCGCCAGCGACCAGTACGCCGAGTGGGCGCCGGCGAACTCGCCGCGGGGCCAACCGCTCGCGGCGGCGAGCTTGCCGTACGAGCCGTACATGGTGCCGACGAAGACACCGGTCGCCGGCTCGTGGCGGCTCGGCCCGAGGTACCCGGCCTCCTCCAGCAGGTTCCAGCAGGTCTCCAGGAACAGCCGCTCCTGCGGGTCCATGGCGGCCGCGTCGCGGGGCAGCACCGAGAAGTGGGCGGCGTCGAACTGGTCGACGTCCTCGATGAAACCGGCCCAGCGCCCGTACGTGCGGCCGCGCCGGCCCTTGCGCGGATCGAAGTGCTCGCGCCAGTCCCATCGGGACGCCGGCACCTCGCGGATGCAGTTGGCGCCCGCGCGCAGGTTGCGCCACAGGGCGTCGAGGTCCGGGGACTCGGGGTAGCGGCCGGTGACGCCGACGACCGCGACGGCGCCGGGATCCTCGACGGGTTCCGTTCTGGCGGATGCTGTACCGACTGTTGCTGTGCCGACGGTGCCGGCCTCGGGCGCGCCCGTCGCATCGTCGCGGCCGGGCAGCACGCGGGCCAGCTCCCCCGGGCGCTCGGCGAGCAGGTGGTTCGCGAGCCGGTCGATGGTCATGTGCTCGAACAGCAGGGTCGCCGGCAGCTCCCCCAGATCGGTGGCGAGGCGGTGGACGAGATCGACCGCGACGAGCGAGTCGACGCCGAACGTCTCGAACGTCTCCCGGTCCCGCAGGGTCTCCGGCCGGCACTTGAGCACCTCGGCGAAGACGTCGCGCAGGTACTCGCGCACCTCGGCGACGTCGGGCCCGCCCGCCGGCTCGGGGTCGACGACCGCGAGGCCGTAGTCGCCCAGCCGCTCCGGGTCCGCGTCGAGCACGAGGACCTGCGGCAGTCCGGCGGCGAGGATGCGGCGCAGCGCACGGTACCCGGCGTCCGGCTCGATCGAACGAACGCCGAGGCCGGCGAACCGGTGCGCGTAGGCGTCTCCCGCGACGGCGCCGACGCCGCCCCAGTACCCCCAGTTGACCACGGTGACGGGGAACGGGGCGGCCGCGGCGCACGCGTCCTGGGCGGCGCTGGCCGCGGCGTAGTTGGCCTGGCCGCCGGCCGCCACGAACGACGCCGCCGAGGAGAACAGCACGCACAGCTCGAGCGGCTCGTCGCGCAGCGCATCGAGCAGGGTGGCCGTGCCGGCGAGCTTCGGGGCCAGCACCTCGGCCACGGCGGCGTCGTCGAGCCGGGTCAGTGCCGCGTCCCGCCACACCCCGGCGGCGTGCAGCACGCCGTCGAGCCGGCCGAACCGGCGCCGGGCGAGCGCCACCGCCGCCCGGACCGCCGCCGGGTCGGTGACGTCGGCGCGCACGTACTCGGCCTGCCCGCCCGCCTCGGCCACGGCCCGCAGCGCCTCGGCGATCGCGGGGGTGAGCTCCCGGCGGCCGGTCCACACCAGCCGCGCCCGGTGCCGGCGAGCCAGCTGCAGGCTGAGGGCGGCGCCGAGCCCACCGGCGCCACCGACGACGAGGTACACGCCACCGTCGCGGAACGGCTCCCGGTCCGGCGCGGGCGGCTCGGCCCGGACGAACCGCAGCCGCCACGCGCGCCCGCCCCGCCAGGCCAGCAACGGCTCCCCGCCCGCGTCCGCCGTGATGCGCCGCACGGCCACGTCCGGGTCGTCCGCGGCGTCGAGCCCGACGTCGACGCAGCGGACCGTCCACGCCCGGTGCTCGGCCGCCGCGGAGCGCGCGACGCCGAACACGCCCGCCACATCCGGGTGCACCCGGTCTGCGGGGCCGGTCGCGACGGCACCGGCGGCGGCGACGGTCAGCCGGAGCGCTCGTCCGGCGGGCACGGTCGTCGCCAGCGCCCGCACGCTGCGCACGGCCGCCGCGACCGTGGCCCCGCCGGGCGAGCCGGGGCCGCACAGCAGATACGCGGTGTCCACCGTGGACGCCGCGGCGGGCAGCGGCTCGCCGAGCGTCGCGCGCACGGTGCCGGGGCCGAGGCTGTCGGCGAGGGCGTCGGCGAGGGCGTCGGCCTCGCCCGCCGAGGGTGCGGCCACGACGATCGCCCGGCCGGCGCGCGGTCCGGCCGCGACGGGCGTCTCGGCCCAGTGTGGGCAGAGCAGCATCGGATCCTCGGCGGCCACCGTGCCGCTCCCGGCCACCGTGCCGCTCCCGGCCACCGCGCCGCTCCCGACCGTGGCCGGGGTCCGGGCGGGGCGCAGTGCGAGGCCGGTGCAGCGCAGCGCCACGCGGCCCTCGGCGTCGGCGAGGGCGACGTCGTAGCGGTGCGCGCCGGTGCGGCGGACGTGGGCGTGGGCGGCGACCGCGGCCGGGTCGGGCACCTCGATGGTGTCGGCGGCGAAGGGCAGGAGCGGGCCGGCCGCCGCGGCATCGGCCAGCGCCGCGATGGCCTGCCAGGCACCGTCCAGCCGGCGCGGGTCGAGCACGCCGCCGGCGACCGCCGGCGCGGGACCGTCCGGGGTGCCGGTGGGCGGGGCGAACGTGGCGAGGGCCTCGTCGTCGCCGACGGCGAGCGCGGCGATGCGATAGGACGGCCCGTAGTCGAGGCCGGCCGCGGCGAACGCCGCGTAGAGCTCGGTGATGTCGCGCCGGGCCGGGCAGCGGGCGGCCACGGCATCGACGTCGAGCCGCTCGGGCGGGGACGGGGGCAGGTGGCCGGCGGCTCCGCGCACGTACACCTCGGCGTCCTCACCCTCGACGGTGAACGCCCCGTCGGTGCCGGCGCGCAGACGCAGGGTGCGTGGCGCGTCGAGGTCGACCGGGCGCAGCCAGCGCAGCGCGGTGAGCCGAGCCGGTCCGCCCCGGCTCGCCAGCGCCCAGCAGGCCGAGACGGCGCCGGCGAGCACGGGGCGACCGGCGAGGCGGTGGTGCGTCACGAGCTCGTCCCCGGGGTCCGCCCGCCACGTGCCGGCCGGGCGAGCGCCGGACGGCCAGTGCCGCTCGGGCTCGAAGGGGTAGCCGGGGATGCGCACGCGGCGGACGGGCTCGCCGTCGTGCAGCGCGGCCCAGTCCGGGTCCGTCCCCGCGACGTACGCGGCGGCCAGCCGGGCCAGCTCGGCGTGCCGGCCCGGGTCGCCGCCGGTGTCCGGGCCGGGGGCGTCGACGGCCACCGGGTCGGCGGGCGACCAGGCGGCCAGGCGCTCGCGCAGCCCGGCCACGTCGGTGACGACGAAGGCGGCCCGGGCCGGCAGGTGGGCGCGGGCGGTGCCGAGCGTGTGGGCCAGGTCGCGCAGCGGCGCGTCACCGTGCGGGGCGTCGTGCAGGGCGTCGTGCAGCTGGGCGATGCGCCGGCGCAGGGCCGACTCGGTCGCCGCCGAGACGGGCACGAGCTCGGCGCGGGCCGCGGCGGTGGCGGCGGGCGCCGGGGCGGGCGGGGCCTCGGCGAGGATGACGTGCGCATTCGTACCGCTGAAGCCGAAGCTGCTCACCGCGGCCCGGCGGATCCCGTCCCGGCCCGGCGGGAACGGCGTCGGCTCGACCGGCACGGTGAAGGGGCCGCCGTCCAGGTCGATGCGCGGGTTCGGCGTCGCGAACCCGGGCGAGGGCGGGATGACGCGGTGCCGCAGCGCCTGGACGGCCTTGATGAAGCCGGTGATGCCCGCGGCCATGGTCGTGTGCCCGACGTTGCCCTTCACCGAGCCGACCGCGCACCAGCCGGAGCGGCCGTCCGCGTGCTCGCCGAAGACGTTGCCGAGGGCCTTGAACTCGATCGGGTCGCCCAGCGGGGTGCCGGTGCCGTGGGCCTCGACGTACCCGACGTCGGCCGGGCTGACCCCGCCGCGGGCGTAGACCTCGCGCAGCAGGGCGGCCTGGGACTCGGCGCTGGGCGCGGTGATGCCGTTGGTGTGCCCGTCGCCGTTGACGCCGCTGGCCTTCACCACGGCGTAGACGTGGTCGCCGTCGGCGAGGGCCCGGCGCAGCGGCTTGAGCACGACGGCGCCGACCGCCTCGCCCAGGACGATCCCGTCGGCCGAGGCGTCGAACGGCGCGCACCTCCCGGTCGGCGACAGCATGCCGGTCTTGCTCGTCCACACGTGCATCCGCGGGGTGACCATCACCGCGACACCGCCCGCGATCGCCAGGTCGCAGGCGCCGGAGCGCAGGCTCTCGGCGGCGAGGTGCACGGCGACGAGCGACGACGAGCAGGCGGTGTCGATCGACATCGTGGGGCCGGTGAGGTTGAGCAGGTACGCGATGCGGGCGGCCAGAATCGACGGCGAGTTGCCCAGGAACGCCTGGCCGGCGCCGTCGAGCCCGGACGCCTCCAGCAGCCGCAGGTAGTCGCCGCCGCCGCTGCCGACGAACACGCCGCACCGGCGCGACCCGCGCTGGACGTAGCCGGCGTCGTCGAGCGCGGCCCACGCCCGCTGCAGGAACAGCCGCTGCTGCGGGTCCATCAGCTCCGCCTCCATCGGCGAGATGCGGAAGAACGCCGCGTCGAACGCGTCCACGTCGGCCAGTGGTGCGGACCACTTGCTGTAGCTGCGGCCGGGCGCGTGCCGGTCGGGGTCGTAGGTCTCGGCCGGGTCCCAGCGCTCGGGGGGCACCTCCCGGATGCTGCACCGCCCGTCCCGCAGGTTGTTCCAGAACGCGTCCACGTCCGGCGCGTCGGGGAACGCCCCGGACATCCCGATGACGGCGATGTCGTCGGCATCGTCATCGGCGGGCGCGGCCGGGGTGAACGAGGCGGCCACCGGCGCGAGCCGCAACGGAGGCGGGCCGGCCACGGGGGGTCGCGGTTCAGGACTCGTCGCCGCCGAAGCAGGCACCGAGACAGGCGCTGGGTCCGACGCTGTGTCAGGCGCTGTGTCAGGTGCCGTGTCAGGCGATTTGTCAGGCGCAGCGGGCAGCGGCGCGGGGGCGGCGGGAGCGGTGGCCCTCGCCTCCAGGCGGCGGGTCTCGGCGGCGCTGTCGAGGGCGTGGTCGGCGAGGCGGTCGACGGTCGGGTGGTCGTACACGGTGACGGAGTCGAGGTCCAGACCGAAGCGCCGGCTGAGGTCGCGGACCAGTTCGACGGCGCCGAGTGAGTCGATGCCCATCTCGCTGAATGTCAGCCGGTGGTCGATCTCGGCCGGCTCCAGGTACAGCTGGGCGCCCAGCGTCCGGCCGATCGCCGCCACCACCTCGTCGCGGTCGAGCGCCGGCCCGGCCGCGACCTCGATCGGCGGGGGCGCGGCGGCGATAGACGTGACCGGGGCGAGCGCGACAGGCGCCGGTGCCGGCGCGACAAGCGTGGGGGCGGGAGCTGGGGCGGGCGTGAGCGGGGCGAGCGCGACAGGCGCTGGCGCCGTCGCGACAAGCGTGGGGGCGGGAGCTGGGGCGGGCGTGAGCGGGGCGAGCGCGACGGGCGCCGGTGTCGGCGCGGCGAGCGCGGGGGCGGAGGCGGAGGCGGGCGTGAGCGGGGCGAGTGTGATGGGGGCCGGTGCCGGTGCGGCGGGGGCGGGCGTCTCCCGGCCCGCGTAGCGGTCCACCTTGCCCATGTGCTCGCGGACCAGGCCGACCGCGCCGGCGCCCAGGACGCGCTCGTGCAGGGCGACCTCGCGCGACACCGCGGCGTCGACGGTCGTCAGCACCCGGTCGGCCAGCTCGCGCTTGAGGGCCGCGACGGCCGTCTCCGGCTGCCGGGCGATCGAGCGGGCCACGGCAAGCGCGGCCGGCAGGACGTCCGCCCGGTTCTCGAAGCGGACCTGCGCGCCGCGGCGCTCCAGCTCCGCGCCGTCGAACGCGCGGCCGGTGTAGAACATCTCGCTCGCCAGCGCCCGGCCGAAGCGGTGCTCCAGGATGAACGTGGCGCCCATGCCCGGCGTGAAGCCGTAGTGCAGGAAGTTCGCCGCGTAGCCGGGTTCGCGGGCCATGATGACGACGTCGGCGTAGAGGCCGAAGGCCAGGCCGCCGCCCGAGGCGTGGCCGGTGATGGCGGCCACCACGGGCCGGTCGCAGCGCAGCAGGCCGCGGTAGAGGAACGGGACGTCGGTGAAGCGCCCGTCGCCGCGGGCCAGCCGTTCCAGCGCATCGGGGGTGCCGCCCATGCTGAATGCCGGGCCGGACGCGGTGAGCACGACGGCCTTGACGGACGGCTCGGCGGCCACGCCGGCGAACGCCGCCTCAAGGCCGCGCACGAGCCCCTCGGTGAACATGTTGCGGTCGCCGCGCATGGTGACCACCGCGACGCCGTCGTCGAGCACCCGGACGTCGACCGGAACGTCACCGGCGGCAGCGGGCGAGGACTCCGGCAGGGGCTCAGGCAAGGGCTCCGGCAGGGGCTCAGGCAAGGGCGAGGGAAGGGCTTGGGGCTCGAGCAAGGACTGCGGTGCGAGTGAGGGTGCGCTCCCCCGGCGGCGCCACTGGCCGACCCAGCAGCGCTCGCCGGCGAACGGGTACCCGGGCAGCGGCACCCGGCGGCGCGCGCCCGGGCGGTGCAACCGCGCCCAGTCCACGTCGGCGCCGCTCACCCAGCGCGCCGCCAGCTCGTGCAGGCCGACGCCCGCCGGGTCGACGACCGGGTGCTCGCCCGCCGCGACGCCGAGCAGGACACCGGCGGGCGGCTCGGCACCGGTGGCGACCGCCCGCAACGCCGCGCGCAGGGCGGGCAGGTCGCCGACGACGACGGCCAGGCGGTGCGCCATCGCGGCCCGGCCGACCTGCGAGGTGTAGGCGACGTCGGCGAGGCTGAGCCCGGAGCCCGGCGACGCAACGGCCAGGCCGAGACCCGAGCCCGGCGACGCGGCGGCCAGCGAGCGGGGCGTGGCGAGGCCGCTGACGGGGCCGAAGCGCTCGCGCAGGCTCAGCAGCGCCGCCCGGTCCAGGCCCAGGTCGGTGAGCGTCTCGTCCGGGTCGACGGTCGCCGCGTCGACGCCGAGCAGTTCGGCGACCGCGGCCGTGACGGCGGCCAGGACTGCGTCGACGGCCGAGGCGGTGACGGCGGCCGAGGCCGTGCCGGGGGCCGAGGCCGTGCCGGGGGCCGAGGCCGTGCCGGGGGCCGGGGCGTCCGCGCCGGGGTCGTCGGCGAGGGCCGCCTCGACCTGCCCGGCGTAGCGGCGCAGTGCCGGCTCGTCGCGGGCCGAGAGCACGAAGAGGGCCTCGCCGGGGGCGGGTTCGGGTGGCGGTACCGCTGCCGCCTCCTCCACGACGAGGTGCGCGTTGGCCCCGCCGGCGCCGAACGCGCTCACGCCCGCCCGCCGCGGGCCACCGTCGCCGGGCGCGGGCCACGGCGCCGCCTCGCGCTGGATGTGCAGGGGCGTGCCGTCCAGCTCGATGTGGGGGTTGATCCGCTCGGCGTGCAGCGACGGCGCCAGGGTGCGGTACCGCAGCTGCAGCAGCACCTTCGTCAGCGCCGCGATGCCGGCGGCGCTCTCGGCGTGGCCGATCGACGACTTGACCGAGCCGACCGCGCACCCGCCCGGCGGGGCCGACTCGGCGAAGACGGCGCGCAGCGCCTCGATCTCGATCGGGTCGCCGAGCGAGGTGCCGGTGCCGTGCGCCTCGACGTAGCCGACCGTCTCCGGGGCGACGCCGCCGCGCCGCCAGGCCTCGCGGATGAGGTCGGCCTGGGCGGCGGGGCTGGGGACGGTGAAGCCGCTCGTGCGGCCGGCGTGGTTGAGCGCCGTGGCGCGGATGATGCCGTAGACGTGGTCGCCGTCGCGCACCGCGGCGCCGAGCGGCTTGAGCACGACCGCGCCGACGCCCTCGGCCGGGACGTAGCCGGTGCCGCCCTCGCCGAAGCTGCGGCAGCGGCCGTCGTCGGAGAGGAACTGGCCCTGGGCGAGCTGGAGGTACTTCTGCGGATGCACGGTGAGGTTGACGCCCCCGGCGACGGCCAGGTCGCACTCCCCGAGCCGGAGCGCCTGCACGGCGAGGTGCACGGCCGACAGCGACGACGAGCACGCGGTGTCCACGGCCATGCTGGGCCCGGTGAGGCCGAGGGTGTACGACACCCGGTTCGCCACCGCCGCGTGCATCGCCGCCGGCGCGACGCCGTCCTCGTCGAAGAGCTGGTAGTGGCTCCAGGTGACACCGGCGAACACGCCCACGGGCGCACCGCGCAGCCGCTGCGGCGCGTACCCGGCGTCCTCGATCGCCTGCCAGGCGGTGGTGAGGAACAGCCGCTCCTGGGGGTCCATGCGCTCGGCGTCCTTGCGGGAGATGCCGAAGAACGCGAAGTCGAACTCGTCGATGCCGTCGAGGAAGCCGCCCCAGCGCCCGTAGGTGCGGCCCGGGGCTCCGCGCTCGGCGTCGAAGTACCGCTCGTGGTCCCAGCGCCCGGCCGGGACCTCGGTGACGCAGTCGCGGCCGGCCGCGAGGTTGCGCCAGAACGTGCGCAGGTCGGGCGCCTGCGGGTACTGCCCGGCCAGGCCCACGATCGCCACATCGCCGCCGTGCGGGGCGGGCTCGGTGTTCGGGGCGACCGGCGGCAGCGGCTCCGGGCGGGGCAGGCCCTCCGCGGCCCGGTCCGGGTCGCCGTAGCGCACGAGCACGGTGCCGTCGCCGGCGGCGAGCGCGGACTCCAGCGCGGCCAGGCCCGCCCCGGTCGGCAGCGGTGCCGTGCCGTGCTCCCGCCGGGCGCGCTCGATCGCCGCGTCCGCGATGCGCATGCCGCCGTCGGCCCACAGCGGCCACGCGACGGCGACGCTGACGCCGTGGCGGTCCGGGCGGGCCGCCCGCCACTCGACGAAGTGTTCCAGGTAGGCGTTGGCGTAGGCGTAGTCGCACTGGCCGGGGTTGGGCACCGTGGCCGACTGGGACGAGAACACGGCGAAGAACGCGAGGTGGTCGCCGGCGGTGGCGGCGTCGAGGTGCCGGGCCCCGGCGGCCTTCGGGCCGGTCACGTCGGCGAAGTCGGTGCGGCGTTTGGCCGGGAAGAGCCCGTCGCGCAGCGTTCCGGCCAGGTGCAGCACGCCGTCGATGCGCCCGAAGTGGGCCCGGCCCCGCTCGACGGCGGCCCGCACGGCGCCGGCGTCGGCGAGGTCGGCCACGACGTGCAGGACCTCGGCTCCGGCGGCCCGCCACGCGGCGATGCGCCCCGCGAGCGGCTCGCCGAGGGGGCGGCGGCCGAGCAGGATGCAGCGGGCACGGTACCGCCGCGCGAGGTGCTCCCCCACGAGCCCGGCGAGCGCCCCGTCGGCCCCGGTGAGCAGGTAGACGCCGCCGTCGCGCAACGGCACCGGGCCGCCGGGCACGGGCAGCGGGGCGTACGCGCGCGTCTCACGCCGCCCGGCGACGTGACGGACCTCGCTGCCGCCGGCCGGGTCGGCGACCTCCCCCGCGATCGCGGCGGCGAGCGGCTCCGGGCTCCAGGCGGCGACGCCGACCGAGCGGATTCGCAGCGCGGGCGCCTCCGCCGCGACGGTTCGGCCCAGCGCGCCGACCGCGGCCCCGGCCGGGTCGGGCGAGCGGTGCACGTAGAGGATCGGCCCGGGAGCGGCCAGGCGGCGGCGGTGCAGCGCCGAGGCGAGCGTCCACGCCTCGACCGCGGGCCGGGCCGGGTCGGAGGCCTCCGGGGCCGGGGCGACACGCACGTACGCGGCGCCGTCGGCGGCCGCGGAGACGATGCGGTCGGCCTGGGCCGGGTCGGTGAGGTCGAGTCCGTCGCCGGGGTGGGCGTCGACGGCGTGGCCCGCACGGCGCAGCGCGGCCACGGTGGCCTCGTCGGCCCCGATGACCACCAGCGGCCGTGCGGCGCCCGGGTCCGGCCCGGCCCCGATCGCGGCCCACTGGGGCCGGAACAGGGTGGTGGCAAGGTCCGACGGGCCCGGGCCGGCGCCGGCGGCCGCGGGCGGGTGGAAGGCGTGGGCGGAGCCGAGGTGCTCGGCGAGGCTCGCGATGTCGCTGTGCTCGAACAGCAGCGTCGGGTACAGCGCCGTCGCGGCCACCGGCTCCAGCTCCCGGCTGATGTCGAGCATGGCGACGGAGTCCAGGCCGAGCTCGTAGAAGCCGGCGTCGACCGGCACATCCACGGCGGCGCGGCCGAGCCTCTCGCCGACGAGGGCCCGCAGGTGGCCGGCGAAGGCGCGCACCGCGTCCGCGCCGGAGTGCGGAAGCCGGGCGGCCGGAGCCGCCGGCACGTCGGCGAGCAGGCGGGAGATCAGACCGGCGTGGCGGATCCGCTTGCAGGTGAGCTTGCCGAACTCGGCCAGCAGCGTCCCGGCCGCATCGTAGAGGCCGTAGTCGTTGTCGATGACGTCGCCGGACGCGGCGAGCGTCTCGACCCGGGGCGCGTAGAGCAGCGTGGTGCCGCGCAGCGGACGCGGGGCGCGGAACCGGTCGAGGTACATGGGGATGAACGGGTCCCGCGAGACGGCCTCGGTCTGGCCGTAGGCCGCGATGGTCGCCGCGTCGAGCTTGGCCGGGTGGAGGTGGAAGGCGTCCTCGGGCGGGGCGGCCGGGTCGAGGTCGAGCTCGGCGAGCAGGTAGCCGTCGCCCACGTGCAGGTCGCCGTGGCAGGTCATCGCCGGGCCGTGCCGGATGTCCTCGGCCCGGGCCCGCGCGTACAGCTCGGCGATCGGGTAGCTGCGCCGGACCCCGGCCCGCAGCGCGGCGAGGTCGAGCGGCGCGGCCTCGGGGGCGTCGGCGAAGAGGAGCTCGGCGCGCATGTTCTCCCGCCAGGGTGCCTCCGGGCGGCCGGCCCAGCGGCTCTGGGCGGTGACGGGGCGGCCGCCGCCGGGGCCGGGTGCGCCGACGCACAGGCGCAGCTCCCGGGGCGCGCCCTCGGCGGTGACGACCGGCTCGGGGAACAGGATGCGGCGCAGCTCGGCCCGCTCGGTGTCCAGGCCCTGTGCGGCCAGGACCCGCATCAGGA
Source organism: Dactylosporangium sp. CA-139114 (assembly GCF_050955725.1). Lineage (NCBI taxonomy): Bacteria > Bacillati > Actinomycetota > Actinomycetes > Micromonosporales > Micromonosporaceae > Dactylosporangium > Dactylosporangium sp. CA-139114. Next base: position 4,554,552 of record NZ_CP192080.1, on the reverse strand, counting down.
TGTCCAGGAACGTCACGCCGGGCAGCACCGAGACCCCGTGCACCCGGTGGTTGCTCATGATGAAGTCGGTGTCGGACAGCTCGAGCCGACACTCGATCTGGGGGTCGTCCATGTCGGTGTCTCCTGGTTCAGCTCGGTGTGCGGCCGTTCACCCGCGTGGTCCTGACGAAACGCAGGTCCAGCAGCGACGACACGGTTGCGGGCAGTGGCGCCACGGTGACCGGTTCGGGCGGGGCGGGGGCCGGTCCGGGCGGGGCGGGGAGCGGCTCGGGGGCCGGGGCGGCGGGGCGCTCCAGCCAGTACCGCCGCCGCTGGAATCCCGGCGCGGGCAGCGGGGTGCGGCGGACCCCGGCGGCGGCATGCTCGTCGGGCGCGGAGACGATCGCGTGGGCGTTGGTGCCGCCGAGGCCGAACGCGCTCACCCCGGCGACCCGCCGCCCGGCCCACGGCTCGGCGGCCAGCTGCGGCGTGAACGGGGAGGCGGCGAAGTCGAACCGCGGGTTCGGCCGGTGGCAGTGCAGGGTCGGCGGGCGGACGCCGCGCTCGACGGCGAGGACGACCTTGAGCAGCCCGGCGATGCCGGCCGCGGACAACAGGTGCCCCACGTTCGTCTTGACGCTGCCGAGGCCGCAGTAGCCGGTGTCCGATGTGGACTCGCGGTACACCTGGGTCAGCGCCCGCAGTTCGATCGGGTCACCGATCATCGTGCCGGTGCCGTGCGCCTCGAGCAGCCCGATGTCGCCGGCGCCGTAGCCGCTGGCGGCGAGGGCCCGGCGCACGACGGCCGCCTGGGCGACCGGGTTCGGCGTGGTGAGCCCCATGGTGCGGCCGTCGTTGTTCACCGCGACCGCGTCGATGACGGCCCGGATCCGGTCACCGTCGCGGATGGCGGCGCCGAGCTCCTTGAGCACCAGCACGCCGCAGCCCTCGCCCGGCACGAACCCGTCGGCGTCGGCGTCGAACGTGGCGCAGCGGCCCGAGGGTGACAGCGCGCGGGCGGCGGTGAACTGCAGGTACGGCTCCTCGTCGAGCAGGATCTCCACCCCACCGGCCAGCGCCAGCTCGGACTCGCCGCTGAGCAGGCTGCGGCAGGCCAGGCCCACGGCGACCAGCGCGGAGGAGCAGGCGCTGTCGACCACGAGGTTCGGCCCGTGCAGGTCGAGCGCGTCGGCGACCCGGGCGGCGATGAAGTTCTGGTCGGCGCCGAGCCCGGCCGCCCCGCCGCGCACGCCGGCGCGGTGGCGGTAGCCGGAGAGCCGGGCGCCGGCGAACACGGCGACGTCGCGGCCGCGGACCTCGTCGTCGCGGTAACCGGCGTCGCGCAGCGCGCCGACCGAGGACTCCAGGAACAGCCGGATGCCGGGGTCGAGGCAGACGGCCTCCTCCTCGCCGATGCCGAACCAGCCCGCGTCGAAGTCCTCGATGCCGTCGACGAACCCGCCCCATTTGCTCACGGTGCGCCCGGGGTACAGCTCGGCGGCGCTCCAGCGGCCGGGCGGCACCTCGGTCACCGCGGAGCGGCCCGCGACGAGGTTGTCCCAGAAGGCGTCGGCGTCGGCGGCGCCGGGCATGCGGCACGCGAGGCCGATGACGGCGACCTTCCCGGCCGGTGCCGGGGTCGCGGCCGGCGGCCCGGCGGCGGGGGCCGGGCCGGGTGCGGGCAGCGCGGCGGCCAGCCGTCGCAGGGTCGGATGCTCCAGGAGCAGACTCGGCGGTACCGGCTCAGCCACACGCTCCTCGATGCGCCGCACGAGCTCGGCCAGCATCACCGACTCGACGCCGAGCTCGCGGAACTCCGCGTCCGGGTCGAGCGCCTGGGCGGGGATGCCGGCGGTCGTCAGGAACAGCTCGGCCAGCCAGCCCGGCACCGGCCCGGCCGCCGGGGGCGGTTCGGCCACAGCGATCGGGGCGGCCGGTTCGTGCGGGGCGGGCGGGACGGGCGCGGCCTGCACGACGGTCTCAGTCGCCCCGGCGAGGGCGAGGTCCAGCACGTCCAAGCCCTCGCGGTCGGAGAGGGTGCCGAGCCCGGCCCGGGCGCACGCCGCCGCGGCCCCGGCGCCCGAGCCCGACTCGCGCCAGACCGTCCACTGGATGCTGCGGTAGGCGGTGCGGCCGAGGCGGGCCTGGTAGCCGGCGAGCAGATCGAGATACGCGTTGGCCGCCGCGTAGTCGGCGACACCGGCGGCGAGCGCGGGCACGGCGGCCGACACCGAGGAGTACAGCACCGCGAACTCCAGCGGCTCGTCCGCGCACAGCTCAGCGAGGTTGGTGGCGCCCTCGGTCTTCGGCGCGAGCACCGCGGCGACGTCGGCCGGGTCCCGCAGCACCAGCGGCCCGGGGGTGGCGGCCCGGCCGGCGCAGTGCACCAGCCCGCCGATCGGCCCGAGCTCGCCCCGCACCCGCTCCAGCGCCGCGGCGAGCTCGGCGGCGTCGGTCAGGTCCGGCGCGCAGGCGCGCACGGTGACGCCCTCGGCCTCCAGCGCGCGGATCGTCGCCGTCGCGGCCGGGGTGTCCCCCGACACCGGAGCGGCCGAGAACAGCGCGATCCGGCGGGCGCCGCGCTCGGCCAGCCGCCGGGCGGCGAGGGCACCGAGCCCTCGGGTGCCGCCCGTGACCACGTACGCGCGGTCCTCCCGCAGCCGAACCGGCGGGAGCGGGCGGGCCGGCGCCGTGACGGTCCGCGGGAGCAGCCGCCGCCCCGACCGGTGGCAGACCTCGGCCCCGGTGCCGGCGCTGAACTCGGCCGCGATGCGCGCCGGGTCGGCCTCGTCGCAGTCCAGGGCGCTCGCGCGGACCGCGGTGTGCTCGGCGGCGATCGAGCGCACGAGGGCGGTCATGACGGCGCCGGCCAGCCGCGCCGGGGTGCCGCCGACCGGCTGGACGCCGCGGGTCACGTGGAGGATCCGCGTGATCGGCCGAGGCCCGCGCAGCAGCCGCTGCAGCATCGCCAGGCGGGGCCGCCAGGTGTGGGGGCGGGGGTCGCCGGGGGCCGGTCCGTCCACATCGGACAGGTCGAGCCAGCCGGTGAGCCCGGGGTGCGCGTCGCGCAGGGCCAGGCCGGCCGCCTCGGAGTCCACGACCGGCAGGTCGCCGCCCGCCCCGGCCGCGGTGCGGGCGAGCACGAACCGCGTGGCGGGCAGGGCGGCCGCGACCCGCGCCGCCAGGTCCGTGCCGTCGGCGCCGCCGATGAGGCAGAGCACTGCACCGGGGAACGGTGACGCGTCGGGCAACGGCGCCTCGTCCGGCTCCCACCGCCGCGCCGTGAGCGGCACCGCGGCGGCGGCCGTCCCGGCGTCGTGGCCGCGCCCGGGCGCCGCCGGGTCCGCGTCCGGCAGCCAGCAGCGCATGCGGGCGAACGGATGGCCCGGCAGCGCGACCAGGCCGGCCCGGCCCAGGCGGTCCCAGTCGACCTCGGCGCCGGCGGCCCACCGCCGGGCGAGCTCGTCGAGGTCGAGCCGCTCCGGATCGGCGACGACCGGCCCCGATCCGGCGGGGCCGCTGCGGCGGCCGAGCACGATGCCGGCGTGGTCGCCGGCGGCGAGACCGGCCAGGCGCCGCCGGGCCTCGGCGAGGTCGGAAGCGACGAACGCGGCCCGGTGCGCCAGCGCCTCGCGGCCCGCGCGCAGCGTGTGGGCGACGGCGGCGAGGTCCAGGCCCGGGTGGTCGGCGAGGTGCCCGGCCAGCCGGGCGGCGACGTCGGCGAGCTGTCCGGGGTTCGTGGCGGAGACGACGACGAGCTGCGGGCCGGGGACCGTGCCCGGGGCGACCGGCGGGGGCGCCTCCTCGACGATGGCGTGCGCATTGCTGCCGCCGGCGCCGAAGGAGCTCAGCGCGGCCCGGCGGGCGGTGGCGCCACGCGGCCACGGCGCGGCGGTGCGCTGGACGGCGAACGGGCTCGCGGCCCAGTCGACGTTCGGGTTCAGCCGGTCGGCGTGCAGCGACGGCACCAGCCGGCCGTGGCGCAGTTGGAGCAGGATCTTGGTCAGCCCGGCGATGCCGGCGGCGCCCTCCAGGTGGCCGATGTTGGACTTGACGGAGCCGATCGGCACGCTGCCGGCGGGCCGGTCGCCGTAGGCGCGGTGGAGGCCGCTGAGCTCGATGGGGTCGCCCAGCGCGGTGCCGGTGCCGTGGGCCTCGACATAGCCGACGCCGGACGGGTCGAGGCCCGCGCGGCGCAGCGCGCCGGCGACGAGCTCCCCCTGGGCGACCGGGTTCGGGACCAGGTAGCCGCTGGTCCGGCCGCCGTGGTTGACCGCGGTCGCCAGGATCACGCCGTGGATGCGGTCGCCGTCGGCCTGCGCGCGGGCCAGGGTTTTCAGCAGTACCGCACCGACGCCCTCCCCCGGCACGAGCCCGTCGCCGCCGGCGCCGAACGGCCGGCACCGCCCACCGGCGGCGGTCATGCCCATCGCCCGCTGCTGGACGAACTTGTTGCGGTGCAGCGACAGGTTCACCCCGCCGGCGACGGCGACCTCGCACTCGCCCCGGCGCAGGCTCTCGGCCGCCAGGTGCAGCGCCGTGAGCGAGGAGGAGCACATGGTGTCGACGGTCAGGCTGGGCCCGGCGGCGTCGAGGAACCACGAGACCCGGTTGGCGATGCCGGCGATGGCGGAGCCGGTCGCGATCGGCGCGCCGGCGGCGGTTCGCTCGACGCCGAAGAAGGGGTACTCGTTGTACATCGTGCCGGCGAACACCCCCACCCGGCCGCCGTGGCGCATCCGCAGCCGGGCCCGGCTGTAGCCGGCGTCCTCCAGCACACGCCACACCGTCTCCAGGAACAGCCGCTCCTGCGGGTCCATGAGCGCGGCGTCGCGCGGGGTGATCTGGAACAGCATCGGGTCGAACAGGTCCACGTCGTCGAGGAAGCCGCCGATCGCGGCGTCGTCGTCCGGGCCGGGGCGACCGGGCGGCGGCGCGGTGACGCAGTCGCGGCCGGCGACGAGGTTGCGCCAGAACTCGTCGAGGTCGGCGGCCTGCGGATAGCGGCCCGCGACCCCGATGACCGCGATCGGCTCCGCCGCCTCGTGAGTCCGGGCAAGCGTTGTCTCGGCCGCGGTCCGCGGCGCGGCGGTGCGGGCCAGGGCGGCCGCGATGCCGGCCAGGTCGCGGTGCTCGTAGAACAGCGTCCGCGGTACGCCGTCGAAGCGCTCGGCGAGGCGCGCGTTGAGGCCCGTGACCATCAGCGAGGTGAGGCCGTAGTGCTCCAGCGGCGTGTGGGCGTCGATGCGCTCGGCCGGGATCTGGGACACCTCGGCGAACATGGCGCACAGGTAACGCTCCAGGTCGCCGGGTTCGTCGGCGGGCGCGGGGGCAGGCTCGACGGCCAGGCGGTGCCGGTCCGGCGCGAACGGGTAGGTCGGCAGCGGCACCCGGCGGCCCGGCACCCGCCACGCCGCGGCCCAGTCGACGGGCTCCCCGGCCAGCCAGGAGCGGGTCAGCACGTCGGCGGGCGCCTCGATGTGCCCGGTGGCCAGGAACGCGTCGAGCGCCGCGCGGAGGGAGGCCTGGTCGGCGGCGGGAAACGCCGCCCGGTGCGCCATCGTCACCCGGCCGACCTGCAGCGTGTACGCGATGTCGGCGCTCGGCACCGCCACGGCGTCGAGGGCCGCGCGCAACCGCCGGACGGCCTCGCGCACCTGGTCGGGCGTCTGGGCGGACAGCGGTACCACGAGAGGACCGTCGGCGGCGGGCGCCGCGGCGAGCGGGTCGGGCGCGCGCAGGACGAGGTGGCCGTAGGAGCCCGTGGCGCCGAGGGCGTTGACGAGCACCCGGCGCGGGGCCGTCGCGCCCGGCGGCGGCCACGGGGCCGGGGCGTCCACGACCCGCAGCGCGACCGCGTCCCAGTCGACCAGCGGGCTGAGCTCGTCCGCGCGCGGCGTCGGGGCCAGGCGCTCGTGGCGGAACTGCAGCAGCACCTTGGTCAGCTGGGCCAGGCCGGAGGCGGCCTCGAGATGGCCGATGTTGGCCTTCACGGTGCCGACGGGCACGGGGGTGCCGCGGCCGCCCAGCACGGCGTCGAGTGCCTGGATCTCGGCGGCGTCGGCGATGCCGGAGCCGCCGGCGGCGCACTCGACGTAGCCGATGTCGGCCGGCTCCCGCCCGGCGGCGGCGAGGGTCTCGCGCAGCGAGCGGGTGAGTGCGGCGACGTTCGGGGCGAGGAAGCGGTTGCCGCCGCCCGCGTGCCCGGCCCAGGTGGCCTCGAGCACGCCCCAGCGGTGATCGCCGCCGGCCACGGCCGCGGCGTCGGGGCGCAGCAGGACGGCACCCGCGCCCTCGCCGGGCGACCAGCCGCCGGCCGCCGCGTCGAACGCGCCCGCGACCCCGCCGGTGGAGACGAGGTCGAGGCCGCGCAGGACGGCGGCGTGGTACGGGTGCGCGATCAGGTTGACCGCCACGACCAGGGCGGCGTCGCACTCGCCGGAGCGCAGGGCCGTGGCCGCGAGGTGCAGCGCGGTGAGCGCGGAGGAGCACGAGGTGTTCACCGCGATGCTCGGGCCGCGCAGGCCGAGGCAGTGCGAGATGCGGCTGGGGATGTCCGCGGCGACGCCGGAGACCCGGGCCGGCCCGCCGTCCGTCCAGCCGGCCGCGCCGACGTGCTGGTAGTCCTGCCACATGACGGCGGCGTAGACGCCCACGCGGGGTGCGGCGGCGCGCAGCCCCTCCGGGGTGTACCCGGCGTTCTCCAGGCACTCCCACGCCACCTCCAGCGCCAGGCGCAGCTGCGGGTCGAGCTCGCGCGCCTCGGCCGGGGCGATGTGGAACAGCAGGCTGTCGAAGCGGTCGATGTCGTCGAGGTACGCGCCGGGCAGCGCCGAGCCGATGTCGGCGGCCCGCGCGGGCGGCGGCGGGGCGACGCTGCGCCACCCGGCCGCCAGGTTCTGCCAGAGCCGGTCCACGTCGGGGGCGTCGGGGTAGCGACCGGACAGGCCCACGATCGCCACGTCCCGCACGTCCGGCACGGTCGGCTCGTCCGGCACGGTCGGCTCGTCCGGCACGGTCGGCGCGGCGGGACCGGCCGGCGCGGCGGGCAGCGCGAAGGCGGGCGCGGCGCCGGCCGTCGCGGGGTCGTGGCCGGCCGGGCCGCCGAGGAACGCGTGCAGGAAGCGGTGGCCGTCGTCAAGGGCGAACTGCGCCCGGACGCGGTCGAAGGCCAGGCCGCCGACCGGGCACAGGCCGAGCCCGAACGCGGCCTGCCCGAGCATGAGCAGCTCGCCGAGGTAGCCGGCCTCCAGGCGCAGGTACCCGTCGGCGTCCGGGCCGTAGACGGGCTCGATGCCGCGCGACTGCCCGATGAGGTACACCTCGAAGGACGCGGCGTCGAAGACGGGCCGGTTGTAGAAGAAATGGATGCCGCGCGGGATGTCGGGCGCGGGGTTCACCAGCTGCAGGGCGCGCTCCTGGGCCCGCAGGTAGTACAGCCCGGCCGGCACACCCTCCACGGCGTCGGGCCGGACCCGCACGTAGACCTGCACCGCGTAGGTGTCGCCGGCGGACGGGTACAGCCGCCGCTGCCCGTCGCCGGGGTCGGCCCCGAGCAGGCCGAGCAGCCCGTCGAACGCGGCGCGCGGAACCGGCCCGGCGGCGAACGTGCGGCGGGTGCCGCGCCACCGGAAGTGCTCGGCCGCGGGGGCCGCGCCGCTGAGGGGCACGAGGACGTCGTCCGGCCCGGCGGGGCGCTGTCCCCATCCGGCCGCCTTGAACGCGGCCTGCTCGTGCGCGGAGAAGACGTCCACACTGGACGGTGCGGGAACCTCGGGCACGGCGGGCCCGGGCGGATCGGCCGGCGCCGCGACCGGGACCGGCGCCGCGACCGGGACCGGCGCCGCGACCGGGGCTGGTGCCGGTGCCGGTGCCGGTGCCGGTGCCGCGACCGGGGCCGGGGCCGGGGCCGGGGACACCGGCCGGGCGCCGGTGGAGGCCAGATGGCGCGCCATCGCGGCGACCGTCGGCTCGGCCAGCAGCACGTTGACCGGCACCCGGCGGTCGTAGCGCCGCCGCAGCTCCCCCGCGACCTGGACCATCGTGAACGACGTCGCGCCCTGGTCCCACAGGTCCTGCTCCGCGTCGACCGACGCCTGGCCGAGCAGCCCGGCGAGGATCGCGCCCAGCTCGCCGGTGAGCCGCTCCTGCGCCGCGGGCTCCACCACCGCGGTGGGAGCCGGAGCGGGAGGCGGAGCCGGAACCGGGGCCGGGAGCGGCGTCGCGGCCACGGGGGCGACGACGGCACCGTCGACGATCGGGGAAGGGGGCGGCGGCCACGGCAGCGCGTCGCGGTCCAGCTTGCCGTTGGCGGTCGCCGGGAACGCGGGCACGGCGACGACCGCGTTGGGCACCATGTAGTCGGGCAGCGTCCGCGCGGCGAACGCGCGCAGCTCGCGGGTCGGCGGCAGCGGGCCGGCCGCGACGATGTACGCGACGAGCTTCCTGTCGCCGGCCGGGTCGGGCCGGGGCACCACGACCGCGTCCGCGACCGCCGGGTGGCGGCGCAGGCAGTGCTCGATCTCGCCCGGCTCGACCCGGAACCCGCGGATCTTCACCTGGGTGTCGGCGCGGCCGAGGAAGACGATGACGCCGTCGGGGCGGTAGGCGGCCCGGTCGCCGGTGGCGTACATCCGCTGCCCGGCGGGGCTCGCGAACGGGTCCTCGACGAAGCGCTCGGCCGTCAGGTCGGGCCGGTTGACGTACCCCTCGGCCAGGCAGACGCCGGCGATGTACAGGTCGCCCTCGATGCCGACCGGGCAGGGGCGGCGAGCCTCGTCCAGGATGTAGTACCGGCAGTTGTCGATCGGGCGGCCGTAGGGGATGCTGCGCCAGGCCGGGTCGACGTCCTCGATCGGGAAGTGGTTGGACCACACCGTCGCCTCGGTCGCGCCGCCGAGGCTGACGATGCGGGCCCGGGTGAACACGGCCCGCAGCGCGTCGGGCAGCGTCAGCGGGGTGTAGTCGCCGGAGAGGAAGACCAGCCGCAGGTTGCCGGTGCCGGGGTGGGCGGGCTCGGGGCCGGGCAGCAGCGGCATCAGCTGCGCGAGCGTGGTCGGCGCCGAGTTCCAGAACGTCACCGGCTCGCTCAGCAGCACGTCGAGCAGCAGGGCCGGGTCCTTCTGCTGTTCGGCGTCGGCGACGTAGAGCCCGGCGCCGCTGCCGAGCAGCCCGAAGATGTCGTAGACGGACAGGTCGAAGCCGAGCGACGTGACCTGCAGACCGACGTCGCCGGGCCCGGTGGGGTAGGCCCGGGCGGCCCAGTGCAGCAGGTTGTCCAGGGCCCGGTGGGCGACCAGGACGCCCTTCGGGGTGCCGGTGCTGCCGGAGGTGAAGATGACGTACGCCGGGTCGTCGGGCGTGCCGCGCCACTGCGGGCCGGCGTCAGCCCCGGGCACCGCGTCGGCATCGAGGACCGCGACGCCCGCGGGCGGCTCCCACTGGGCGGCGCCGCCGGAGCTCAGCACGATCCGGGCGCCGGTGTCGGCGAGCATGACGTGCGCGCGGGCCTCGGGCAGGGCCGGGTCGACGGGCACGTAGGCCGCGCCGGTCTTGGCCACGCCGAGCACGGCGGCGATCATGCCGGGGCCGCGCCGGGCCCGGATCGCCACGAACGTGCCGGGGCCGGCGCCGAGCGCCTGCAGCCGGGCGCCGATGCCGTTGGCCCGGCGGTCGAGCTCGCCGAAGGTCATCGCGCCGCCGCGGGAGCGCAGCGCCACGGCGTGCGGGCGCTGCCGGGCCTGCCGCTCGAAGCGCAGGTGGGCCGGCTCGGGCGGCGGGTGCGCGACGGCCGTGTCGTTCCAGGCCGGCGAGGGGGCGTCCGCGGCGGGCCCGGCCGCGAATGGTTCGCGCAGCAGTCGCTCGTAGGACGCGAAGGCCTCGTCGAGCGCGCCGGGCGGGAAGTCGCCGGGCACGGCGTCCCAGCAGTAGACGAGCTCGTCGCCGTCCTCGGCGGCGATGCAGTCCAGGGACACGTCCGGCGTGTACGTCATCCAGGGCCCGGCGGCGACGCCGCCGGGCAGGCGCTCCTCGGTGAGTTCGAGCAGCCCGGTATACACGATCGGGAAGCCGTAGTCACCGCCGCGGCGCTGGGCCATGACCACCCGCCGCAGCTCCTCCAGGCCGCTGATCGCGTCGCCGGCGGCGTCGCGCAGATACTGCTGCCGGATCAGCGCCGCGCGCTGCGCGACGGGCAGCGCTCGCGGGCCGCGGGCGATCCAGCTCAGGCCGGTGTGCTCGCCGGGGCGGTACGGCTCTTCCTGCGGCGTCCACCGCACGGCCGGCAGCGCGAAGTCCTCGTCGAAGACGGTCGCGAGCGCCTGGACGAGGATCGCCAGCAGGAGCGGGTCGGCGCCGTACCCTTCGGCCTCCGCCCGCTCGCGCAGCGCCCGCCAGCCGGTCAGCCGCCCGGTGCGCCGCTGCCGGTGCCGGTCCGGGTCCTGGGCGAGCCGGGGTCCGGGCGGCATGCCGGCGAAGCGCTCCCGCCAGTAGGCGCGGGCGGCGTCGCGGGCCGGCGGCGGGTGCTCGGCCGCGCGGTGGCGCTCGAGCGCGGCCCAGGGCCGGGCGGTGCGCGGGGCGGCGGCGGGGTCGGCGGCGAGGCGGAACAGCTCGCGCAGCATGCGGTGAATGCTGATGCCGTCGGCGATGGTCAGGTCGATGCCGCAGTGCACGACCCACCGGGGGTCGCCGTCCCCGGCGGTGCGGGTCACCCGCAGGTCGAACTGGGGCCAGCGGTCGAGCGGGAACGCGGTGCCGGCCATCTCGTCACGGATACGGGCCAGCTCCGCCGCCTCGTGGCCGGGGTCGAGCTCGATGACCGGGATGTGCCAGCCGTCACCGGCCCTGGCCCGCACGCGCAGGGTGCCGTCGTAGCACAGGCGCGAGCGCAGCACGTCGTGGGCCTCGATCATGCGCTGCCAGGCCGCCTCCAGCCGCGCGAGGTCGAGGTCGGCGACGGTGAAGCTGTGGTAGACCTGGCAGCCGTCCCATGGTGCCGGGCCGCTCACCCGCGGTACGAAATAGGCCTTCTGCAGCTCGTTGAGGGGGCGTTGCTCGTCGTGCGCGCCGTCGTCCGCGGCGAGGGCCCGCAGGGCGTTGGTGAACGAGGCGAGCAGCGTCTGCGGGGTGCCGGCCGCGAATCGGGCCGGTGCCACGTCCCAATGGATGCGCAGTGCGCCGTCCTGCTCCCACATCTGGTGGTCCAGCGCGACGCCGGACGTCCGGCTGCAACGGTGGGTGGTGTACGCGGCGAAACTGTTGCGCACGTCGGCGGTGGGCAGGTCGAGCAGGCTGGTGAAGACGACGGGCAGGGGGTCGTCGCCGCTCGCGTGCCGGTCGCGCAGGGCCTCGACGCCGCTGGTGCGGGCGTGGCCGAGATCGCGCCAGAGCGCGGCGTGCAGGGCGGCCGCGGTCTCCTCGAAGGGGCCGGACGCGGGCTCGACCGCGAAGACGACGGTGGAGGTGAACGGACCGGGCACCGCGTCGGCCGCGGCGGGCAGGCGCATCCGGTCGCTGGCGGTCAGCACGAGCGCGTACGGGTCCCGGGCACCGTGGCGGGTGAGGGTGTCGGTGAAGACGGTGAGCACCAGCGCGGTCGGCGACACGTCGAGGGCGGCGGCGTGCTCCCGCAGCCGGCGCCACTGGGCCGGGGTGAGGGCGGCCCGCAGGACGCTGCGGGGCAGCCGGCCCGCGGGCGGCTCGTTGCCGAGCACCGCCGGAGCCCGCAGCACCGCGGGCAGGCGGTCCCGCCAGTAGGCCAGGTCCGCCTCGCGGGTGCCGGTGTCCGCGGCGAGGGTGCGCAGGCAGTGCTCCAGCGTGAGCGGGCCGCCGCCGAGGTCGTGGCCGGGCTCGCCGTACGCCTGCCACCAGTGGGCGAGCACCAGGTCCAGGCCGCGGCCATCGATGATCAGGCCGTCGATGACGAGATGCAGCACCACGGCGTCACCGGGGCCGCGGCTGACCTCCAGGGCCCAGCGGTCCTCGCCGCCGGGGCCGAAGGTGCGGGCGGTCAGCCGGGCGCGGACCTGCCCGAGGTGCGCGGCGAACTCGGCGGGGCCGGCGGCCGAGCGGTCGTGGACCGGCACCGTGGCCGGCGTGGAGGCGGGCGGCGCGACGCGCTGGCGCCAGTCGTCGCCGACGCGCAGGCGCAGGGCGTCATGCGCCGCGACGACCCGGTGCCAGGCCGCGACCGCCGCGTCCGGGTCCAGGCCGGCGACGGTGAACTCGCGGTAGAGCTGGCAGCCGACCGGGTCGGGGCTCAGGTCGGGGTCGGCGCCGATGAGGTACGCCTGCTGGATCGGGGTGAGGGGGAGGCCGTCGTCCGCGGCGGGCCCGGGGCGCCGATCGTCGTCCCGGTCGCGGGACGGGTCGTAGCCGGGCGCGAGCGCGGCGAGGCGGCCGGCCAGGCCCCGGATCGTGGTGCCGCCGGTGATCCACTCGATCGGCACCTCGGCCCCGAGCCGCGCGCCGAGCTCCAGCACCAGCCGCACCGCCAGCAGCGAGCTGAGCCCGTGGTCGCGCAGCGGCTGATCGTCCTCGGCCCGGGGGCCGCCGGGCAGGCCGGCGAGGGTGGTGCGGACCAGGTCGGCGTACCGCTCGTCGTGGGTCATCGTCTCCCCCAAACGGGCGCGCGCCGCCGTCCGGCGCACGGCCGCGGCCGCACGCCGGTTCATCGGCGCGTGAAGAGATTTACGATGGTTGTTATTGCAATGCCGATGCTAAACGCCGCCGAGCAACATTCCTGCTCAGAACTGAGCAGGGTCGGCAGCCGTTTTCAGACACCGGCCTCAACATAGGCGGCCATTGACGGCTCATGGACCGCGAGAAACGCCTGCGGCGAGAGGTCCACGAGACCGGCCGCCCGGAACCGCTTGAGAAAGAACCCCACCCGCGAACGGGTCGTGCCGACCATTCCGGACAGGTCGTCCTGGGTGATGCGGTCGTCGATGAGTAAGTGCGAGCCGTGCACCCGGCCGAGCTTGCGGGCCAGGCTGAGCAGGGTGGCGCCGAGCCGGCGCTCCGAATCCATCATCACCAGGTTGGCGATGATCTGCTGCTGCTCGGCCACTCGCTGCGCGAGGTGCCGCACCAGGCCCTCGACCAGCTCGTCGTCGGCCAGGGCCTCGAGGAAGCGCACGACCGGGATCTGCCACACCACCGAGCGCTTCATCGCCGAGGCGGTCTCGGTGCAGCACGGCAGGAACATCGCGAGCTCACCGAGCGAGTCGCCCGGCGTGCAGATCGACAGCAGGCACTTCTTGCCGTCCTTGGCATATATGACCGTCTTCATCAGACCGGACTCGAGGAGATAGACGTTGCCGTCACTGTTGCCGTAGTTGTAGAGATTTTCGCCTTTTTCGATCGTTACCTTGGAAACGCTCGCGGGACTGTTTTCCACGAATTCCCGCAGCTTGTGACCGAACATCTCCGGCATGGCGTCATGATTGCCGATTGACACGGAGCCCCCAAGCCCACACTCGTTTCGAAACCGAGCAACGGCACCGGACTCGACCGCACAGCATGGCGGCCCGGCCGTCCGGGCACGAAGCGTAACACTACGCTGACGTAGCGCGAATCAACACCTGGCGATGTGTGTCACGTCGTGCTAGGGGGAGGTCCGCGGCGCAGATCCGCGCAGCCGATCGGCGCGCCCCACAGACAGCGCGGCCGGCAGGGGCTGGTCCGCGGGGACCACCCATGCCGGCCGGCACTGGAGCCGAGCACCCCGACACCGCGGCATCGCGGTGCCCGATGACACGCGAGGGTCACGGCGGCGCGGGTCACGGCCGGTTCCGCTGCGCGAAGTCCAGGGCCAGATCGATCAGCTCCGCGGGTCCGCGGAAGAGTGAGATGTGATCGCCGTGCGGGGCGATGTGCAGTGTCACCTCGTCGAGGCCGCGGGCGACCGCGATGGAGCCGTCGGGGTGGGCGGTCGTGTCGTCGGCGCTGGTCACCACGAGCGTGGGCAGGGCGATTCGGGGCAGGTGCCCCCGCACGTCGGTGGCCATGATGGCGCCGTTGAGCAGGCTGTAGCGATACCACAGCTCGCCCGTCGCATACGGGTAGATGACCAGGTGCGCCATGTCCTCGGGCAGCTGCTCGACGAGCGAGTTGCTCAGCACCCGGTGCACGGCGGCCGATCCGGCGCGCCCCTGCCGGGCCATGTCCAGCAGGGCCTGCAGGTTGCGCTGGTGATCGGTCTTGGGGGCGACCGGGCCGAGCTCGAAGTCGCCGTGCCACAGGCTCATGGAGGTGAAGCGGGCCGGCCACCGCACCGCGGCGTCCAGGGCGATCACCGCGCCGCCGCACAGCCCCATCAGGTGCGCGCGGCCGACGCCGAAGTGGTCCATCACCGCGATCAGGTCGGCGGCCTGCGCGGCGACGTCGGAGGCGGGGCCGTCCTCGGGGTCGCGCACGCCGGGGCCGAACAGCCAGCGGCTCTCCCAGGTCACGACGTGATGGGTCCGCTGGAGCCGGCGCACCCAGTGCTCGCTCAGCTCGACCGGCATACCGCAGGCCGAGGCGAGCACGACGGCCGGGGCGGCGGGGTCACCGGCGGCGTAGGCGGTCAGCCGCGCGCCGTCGGGCCGGAGCAGCTCGGCGCGCCGGCAGGCGGCGCCGAAGCTGCGGGCCAGCACGTCCGCGGCGGCGGCCGCGACGTCGGGTGGCTCGGGCGGGTCGGCGGCGGCTTCACGCAGCCAGGCGGCCGAGAGGTCGAGACGGCGCCCGACGACCCCGGCGAAGACGTCCGGGGCCGCCTCACCGGCGCCGAGCAGCCGGAACGCCCCGGCGCCGACCCGGTCGGCCACACAGCCGAGCAGGCGCCCGGTCGCGTGCAGCTCGACCGGGCCGGCCGCGGCGCTCGCCACGGCGACCGGCGGGCTCAGCACGCCCGCGAGCGGCCGCACACTCAGCACGCGCTCGGTGAGCCGCGCCACCGCCTCGATGGAACCGGCTCCCATCGCCTCTGACCTCCATCGCCGACGCAGCGCGCCGGCCCCTCGCCGTTGCCGTTGCTGTCCCGGAAGCGCTCAGTCGCGCCGGAACTGGTGCCCCCGGGTCGTGCGGTCGGTGAGGCGGTTGTGGCCGAAGCGATCGTCGCCCCGCACCAGCACCACACCGTAGCGATCGAGTGAGACCCGGCCGCCGTACTCCTCGATGGCATCAGTGTCCGGATACACTCTTACCGATGTCGGCACATACCGCGCGGCGAAGCCCAGCCGCATCTCGTCGGTCCGGCCGCTGTGCGGGTGGGAGGCGTGCATGAGCGTCGACCAGAACATGATCGCCTCACCCGGGCGCATCACCATCGACACGGCCTTGGACTCGTCGGGCTTCCAGTCCGGGTCGACCTGCAGCTCCCGGTAGTCGTAGCCGAAGAAGCCGCGGCGCACGCCCTCCTTGTCCCGCGCGTTGATCCCCGCCGGGTCGTAGTGCATCCGCTTGGTCTCGTCGTAGTGCATCTGCTGGTGTGAACCGGGGATGAACTGCAGGCAGCCGTTGTCCTCGTTGGCCTCGGTGAAGGCGGTCCACACGGTGATCGTGCCGCCGAAGTCCTTGGCCTCGTCCGGCCAGAGGATCTGCGGCGTGCCGGAGGCGTTGGCGAACGTGTCGGCCTGGTGCCAGTCGGTGCCCTCGTCGCCGGGGTACTTCGGGAAGAACTCCGTGCGCCAGCACAGCACGTCCGGCCCGAGCACGCTGGCCACGCGGTCGGTGATCTGCGGGCGCAGGATGTGCTCGGCGAGGAACGCCATGTCCAGGTGCCGGTCGTAGTTGGCGATGTTGGTGTTGCCCGACGTCGCCGCCTCGTCCTGGTAGACGGCGGCCGAGCGGTCCATGAGCGCGAGCCGCTCGCGCCGCCACGTCTCGCGCATCTGGTCGATCTCGTAGACCTTGAACGGGCCGAAGTATCCGCGCTCGCGGAAGCTCGCCAGCTCCTCGGCGCTCAGCGCGAAGCGGTGGGTCTCGTCAGCGATGGTCATGACTGCTCCTTGACGCAGGTGGCGATCCGCCGCAGCGTGGCGACGCCGAGCTCGCTGCCGTTGAGCTCGGTGCCGAAGCGGCGGTTCACCTCGGCGATGATCCGGATGAAGGCCAGCGACGTGGCGCCGATGTCGAACAGGTCGGTGTCGGGGTTCACCCGCTCCCGGCCGAGCACCGCGCCGGCGAGCGAGCCGACCACGGCGAGCACGTCGCCGTCGCCCGCCGCGGGGGCCGCGGCGGCGGCGGCGCGCGGGTCGTAGGCGGCCAGCGCGGCGCGGTCGGTCTTGCCCGACGGGGTCAGCGGCATCCGGTCCAGCACCCGGTACTCGGCCGGGCGCAGGTGGACCGGCAGCTCGGCCCGCGCCCGCGCGGCGAGCGCCCCGTCCAGGGCGTCGCGGCCGGCTCCGGCGGCCGGGACGACGTGGGCCACCAGGCGCAGGTCGCCGTCGCCGAAGTCGTGCGGGAGCACGGCGACGGCGCCGACGCGCGGGTCGGCGGCGAGGCAGGCCTCGATCTCGCCGGGCTCGACGCGGAAGCCGCGCACCTTGAACTGCTCGTCGGCGCGGCCGGCGTAGTACAGCTCGCCGCCCTCGCGCACGACGAGGTCGCCGGAGCGGTACAGCCGCTCGGGCTCGGCGCCGTCCACGCAGAGCGTCACGAACCGCTCGGCGGTCAGCTCCGGGCGGTCGAGGTAGCCACGGGCCACGCCGGGGCCGCCGACGTACAGCTCGCCGGCGACGCCGTCGGCGACGGGCCGGCCGTCGCCGTCCAGCACGTGCACGCGCAGGTCCGGGATCGGCACGCCGATCGGGCTGTCGCCGGGCCGGTCGAGGTCGGCGCGGCGCATGCGGCGGTAGGTGACGTGCACGCAGGTCTCGGTGATGCCGTACATGTTGACCAGCTCGGGCCGGGCGTCGCCGAAGCGTTCGATCCAGGGGCGCAGCAGCCCCGGGTCGAGGCGCTCGCCGCCGAAGACCACGCAGCGCAGCGACGGCGGCAGCTCGGTGGCGTCGGCCATCAGCTGGCGGAACATCGACGGCGTGGCGCTGAGCACCGACACGCGCTCACGGGCGAGCAGCTCGCGGAACAGCTGCGGACTGCGGGTGGCCTCGACCGGGACCACGACCACCGTGCCGCCGTGCAGCAAGGCGCCCCAGAGCTCCCAGACCGAGAAGTCGAAGCTGGTCGAGTGGACCATCGTCCAGACGTCGTCGGGCCCGTAGCCGAACCAGGACCGGGTCTGCTCGAACAGCCGCAGCACGCTGTGGTGCTCGACCCGCACGCCCTTGGGCGCCCCGGTCGAGCCGGACGTGTAGATGACATAGGCGAGGCGGTCGCCGTCGCAGCCCGGCGCGTCCGTCGGGGCGGGCCCGGGGGCCGCCGGCGAATCCAGCGGCACGACCTGCACCGGGGCGTCGGCGGGCAGTGCCGCGGCGTCGTCGGCGACGACCACCGCCACCTTGCTGTCCTCGAGCAGGTAGCGCAGGCGCGCCGCCGGGTACTCCGGGTCGAGTGACAGGTACGCCGCGCCGGCCTCGAGAATGCCCAGCAGCCCGGCGATCAGGCCGGTGCCGCGGCGGGCCGCGAGCCCGACGGTCATGTCGGGGCCGATGCCGGCCTCGCGCAGCCGGGCCGCGACCCGGCCCGCCCGCTCGGCGAGCTCCCCGTAGGTCAGCCGGCCGTCCGGCGCGACGACCGCCGTGCGGCCCGGGTCCTGCTCGGCCCGGCGGCGGAACACCTCGTGCAGGCAGGCGGCGCCATCCTCACGCATCATGCCCCCTCGTGGTCGCGAACTTCATCTCCGCACTCCGTATACGTCGGTCTGCATACATCGATGATCGTCACTTACATCGTAGCGTTGCCGCCGCATCGCTGCTGCTCACATTTGCGCAGAAGCCCGCCAGCCACGCCGCGGCCCCTTGCATCAGGCGCTGCGCCACGACGTCGACGTGGCGCTGCCGCCAGTCCTGCAGCGGCGTCCCGGCGACGAAGCGGTTGAACGCCCCCATCGCCGGGCCGCAGTGGATCTGGTAGTTTGCCCGCTGCTCGTCGTCGGCGGCCGCGGCCATCCGGGTCGAGTGCACGAAGTACCAGCGGAACACCAGCGCCATGCGGAGGCGCGGGTTGCGCTCGGCCCGGGCGAGCTCGTCCGGGCGCGTGCGGGCCAGGTAGTCCGCCGTCTCCTTCCACACCTCCTCGACGGTGCGGCCGAAGTACCGCTCCACGGTGGCCAGCTCCGCCGCGTCCAGGGCCTCCAGCGCGTCGTACTGCCGGTAGAGCTGGTAGAGCTTGTTGGCCCGGGCCGCGAACAGCGTGCCCCGCCGCACCACCTGCACCCGCGCGCCGAGCTCGAACATGTCCCCGGCCGGCGCGTACGTGGTGTCGGCGACATCGAGCCCGGCCAGCAGGTCCTTCACCGCGGCGGACGCGCCGGACTCGGGCGTGCACTGGTTCACCGAGCCGGTCACGACGAAGTCGGCGCCGAGCACGAACGCCGCCGCGACCGCCTCGGGCGAGCCCAGCCCGCCGGCCGCGCCGACGCGCACCGGCGTCGCGTACCCGTAGTGCCGCACGGTCCGGTCCCGCAGCCGCACGATGGAGGGCACGAGGGTCAGCGCGACCCCGGCGTCGGTGTGCCCGCCGGAGTCCGACTCGACGCACAGGTCGCCGCTGACCGGCAGCTCCCGCGCGACGGCCGCCTCGTCCTCGGTGAGCCGCCCGGTCTCCACCAGCTTGCGCAGCAACGGCTCCGCCGGGGGACTCAGGAACGCCTCGGCGACCTCGGGCCGCGACACCTTGGCCAGCACGTGGCGCACGGCGACCGGCCGGCCGGCGGCGTCGCGGTGCGCGCCCGAGAACCGGAACCGCACCACCGGGGCGGTCACCTGGGTGTACCCGGCCGCCTCCACGAAGCGCACGCCGTGGTCGAGGTACAGCCCGACGGTGGCGTCCTCGCGGGCGCCGTCGTCCAGGCCGTAGAGCAGGTTCATGCCGAACCGCCCGCCGCGGCCGAGCGCGGCGCCGAGCTCCCGCAGCGCGTCCTCGATCTCGTCCAGACGCAGGCCCCCGGCGCCGAAGAACCCGATGAGGCCCGCCTTGGCCATGCGGATGACGAGGGCGGTGGAGGCGATGCCCTGGTACATCGAGCCGGCCGCGTAGGCGTACCGCACGCCGTAGTCGTCGCGGAACCCCCGGCTGCCCAGGCTCTCCGCCGGGTCGGGCGGCGTGATCGCGGCCGCGGCGCGCCACAGCCCGGACAGGACGGCGCCGGGCCCCACCTCCGCCGCCTCCTCGACGCCGCACGAGCGCAGGAACAGCATCGTGTCCCACCACCGCACCGGGCTCGCGACCTGCTCGCGCAGCAGCCTCGCGATCTCGCCGGCCGGGTAGGGCCGGGCGGTCACGTTGGCCACGACCGGGATCCGCGGCGCGGCGAACGTGAAGCCGCCGAGGAACGCCCCGAACTCCCGCGCCGCGTCGCGCATGTAGCGGGAGTGGAACGGCGCGCTGACGTTCAGCGGCACCGCCCGCCCGCCGGCCGCGCGCACCGGCGCGACCAGGGCGTCGAGGCGCTCCCGGGGGCCGGAGAGCACGAGCTGCTCGTCGCTGTTGTGGTTGGCGACGTCCACGCCGTCAGGGCCGTCAGGGCCGTCACAGCCGGTCTCGCGCAGCAGCGCGGCCACCCGGTCGGCGGGGAGCCCGACGACGGCGAGCATGCCGCCCGCGGCGGCCTGGGCCATGAGCTCGCCGCGGCGCCGCACCAGCCGCACGCCGGTGGCGAAGTCGAAGCAGCCGGCGGCGAAGAGCGCGTCGTACTCCCCCAGGCTGTGCCCGGCGAGGAAGTCCGGCTCCGGCTCGCGCTCGCGGCGCTGCAGGCAGTGCAGCGCGTTGACGATGAACAGCGCCGGCTGGGCGTAGCGGGTGTCCCGCAGCCGGTTGTCCGGGTCGCGCAGACACAGCTCGCGCACGTCGTATCCGAGGATCTCGCCCGCCTCGGCCAACAGGTCGGGCCGATGGTCGAACACGTCGGCCCCCATGCCCCGCCGCTGCGATCCCTGGCCGGGAAACAGCCATGCCCGCACGATGCCTCCTTCAGCAGGTTTCGTCGGATGGGCGCGGCTCACCGGTCCCAGGGCATCCGCGCGCCGCTGGCGAACGCGGTGATGCGCTCCCGGGCCACCGGCGAGTGCATGAGACGGCCGAACTCGCGCACGGCGTCGGCCTCCATCTCCTCCGAGACGATCCACATGCGGCGGAAGTACCGCTTGAGGTCGCCGATCGTCGTGCCGTCGAGCTTCGTGGCGCGCACGAGCAGCCGCCGCAGGGCCGGCTCGGGATCGTCGGCCAGCTCGTCGACGAGGCCGCACCGGGCCGCGTCGGCGGCGCCGACCGGCAGCGTCGACAGCGTCATCGCGTAGGCGCGCTGGAAGCCGACGCGGCGGATGAGGTACGGCAGCACGCAGCACGGCAGCAACCCCCACAGCGCCTCGGGCAGGCCGAACTGGCTGCCCGGCGTCGCGTGCACGAGGTCGCTGGCGGCCACGATCCCGACCCCGCCGCCGGAGGCGCGACCGTCCACACAGGACACGACGATCCGCTCGACGGTGGTGAGCCGCTTGAGCAGTCCCAGGAATCGCTCGCCGCCGTGCGCCGCCAGGTCGTCGGTGCCCGCGGCGGCCGCGTGCAGGTCCATGCCGCTGCAGAACGCCGAGCCCTCGGCCCGCAGCACGACGACGCGGCAGCCGGGGTCGGCCTCGGCGCGGTCGAGCGCGCCGTGCAGGTCGGCCATCAGCCCGGGGGTGATGCTGTTCTGCTCGCGCGGCCGGTCCAGCGTGACGGTGAGCACGGCGCCCTCGCCGCGCAGGCGCAGGGTGCCGTTGGGTGCGGTCAGCTCCACCGGTACCTCCGGTGGAAGTCGCGGATCTCGCCGAGCACGAGCAGCCCGCGCCCCTCCATCCGGGTCTTGTAGATGTGCTCGTATGCGCCGACGTCGAAGACGTGGTCGCGCACCCCGCACATGCGGTGCAGGCTGTCGTCGGAGACGGTCTCGTACTCCGCGATGGTCAGCGGGTGCCGGGCGGCGATCGCGCCGGGCAGGTCGAGGGCGGCGAGCCGGGCGGCGGCGCCCTCGGCCACCACGCCGCTGTAGAACTCCGAGGCGCAGCCGGAGCCGTAGGAGTACAGGCCGATGCGTCTTGGCCGGTCGAAGTCGCCGTGATCGAGCAGGGCGCACAGTGCGAGGTACAGCGCCGCGGAGTAGACGTTGCCGACCTCGGTGCAGTAGCGCAGCGACGGCGTCACCCGGGCCTGGAAGTCGGCCTCGATCTGCTCGGGCGGCATGCGTTTGAGCTTGCGCAGCAGCTGGCGGTGGGCGCTGCGGACCATGCCGGCGAACGGCGTGTGCAGCACCAGGTAGTCGAAGGTGGTCATGATGTCGGCGCCGGCGACCCGCTCGGTGTAGTGCTGGTAGGACTGCTCCAGGCAGTGCATGTACGACAGCAGCGACAGGTCCGAGTCCCCCGCCTCCAGGTCCGGGCGCGGGCGCAGCGTGTCCATCACCTCGTGGCTGTAGTAGCCGTTGGCTCCGGCGTCCAGGGCGAGGATGTCGGCCTGGCGGCTGACCACGAGCGCGACCGCGCCCGCGCCCTGCGACGGCTCCCAGTAGGTGTTGCGGGCCGCGACGCTGGCCGCGTCGGCGGCGATGACGAGGGCGCGCACCTGCGGATCGGGGTGGGTGGCGACGAAGCCGGCCGCCATCTGCAGCGCCGCCGTGCCGCCGTAGCAGGCGTGCTTGGTCTCGAACGACCGGCACCGCCGGCTCAGGCCCAGCGCCTCGTGGACGTACGTGCTGATCGGCTTGCCGAAGTCCAGGCCCGACTCGGTGCCGACGATCACCAGCTCCACCCGCTCGCGGGCGTCCGGGGTCAGCGCGTCGACGATCGGCTTGGCCGCGTTGACCGCGTTGGTGACCGGATCCTCGCACGGCAGGTTCACCGATTTTCGCGTCATCAGCAGGTTGCCGAAGCGGCGCAGGTCCAGTCCCCGGGCCTCGAACAGCTGCCGCACGTCCAGCGACGCGGGGCCGATGTACGCGTTGATAGCCTCGATGCCAACGGTCGTCACACCGCCACGCTACGAAGCGCTCTCGTCGCCGTCTGCTCAAATCTGCGCAGGCGAAACACGATGGCATTGATATTTGCGAATGAGCATTCCTGAGTAGACGCGGGGCGCCGGCCGGGCGAGCATGCGGCGATGGACGACTGCAGCCTGCCGCGGCGAGCGTGCAGCGAGGTGTCCAGCGCCTGCGGCGAACCACTGTGCGCCACGGCCGGGCCCGCGGCCGGATGGGTGCTGATCGAGCAGCCCGGCCCGCTCGGCCGCCGGCCCGCCGCGCAGAGCCCACTGGTGCCGCCCGCGCTGCTCGCCGAGCTCGGCCGCCTCGGACTGCGCCCGCAGCTGATCCGCCGGCCGGGCCGGGTGCGCCCCGCCGAACACCGGACGGTCTTCCTCGCCGGCGGCGCCACCCTGCGCCGGCTGCTGGTGCGGGAGCCGGCCGACCTGCTGCGGCCCGGCGCCCGGACGGCGCTGGCCGCGCTGGCCGCCGGCGAGGTGCCGCAGCTGGGCGAGGCGTGGACCCGGCCGCTGTACCTGGCCTGCGTGCAGGGCTCCGTCGACGCCTGCTGCGCCCGGCTGGGGCGCCCCGTGGCCGAGGCGGTGCGCCGGCTGGTCGGCGACCGGCTCTGGCAGACCAGCCACCTGGGCGGCTGCCGGTTCGCGGGCAACCTGCTGTGCCTGCCGGACGGGGCGCTGTACGGCCGGCTCACCCCGGCCGCGGTCCCGGCCGTGGTGGCCGCGTGCGAGCAGGGGCGGGTCGAGCCGCGCTGGTTTCGCGGCCGGACCGGCTGGCCCCGCGCCGCCCAGGCCGCCGAGGCGCACCTGCACCGGGCGACGGGCGGCTACGGCTGGGCGGACGTGGCGCTGCACGGCGTGACCCGCGACGGCAGCGGCGGGCACCGGGTCCGCCTGGCGGTCGGCGAGGAGCGCTACGAGGTCGACGTCCGCGCCCATGACCTGCCGCCGCGGCGCACCCGATGCCCGCACGGGCACCAGTCCAGCCCGTGCCGGTTCGTCGTGGCATCGGTGCGGACGCTCAAGAGTGCGCAGACAGATCCGCGACCGGCACCGGAGCATGGATGGCGTTCAATGGCAGACTCGCGGACCGAGGAGGGGCCGATGACCCAGAACATGGTGCAGATGCACCCGATCTTCCTCAAGCAGGCGGAGTACCTGGCCAAGGGTGACCTGGACGGGCTCATGCAGTGCTACCACCCGGAGGCGATGGTCGTGCGCTTCCAGGACATTCTGACCGGCCGCGACGAGATCCGCGGCATGATCCAGGGCTACATGGACATGAACATGCAGTATCTGGAGATGCTCGAATACACGCACACCGACGACACGATCCTGATGCGCGGCGTGATGAGCGTGAAGGGCGTCGAGGAGATCGGCTTCGGCGCATACGTGCTCAAGGACGGCCTGATCTGGCGTCAGGTTTCCGGATCCGAGGGCGGAATGCGCAACTGGGACGAGGTCGAGGGCTGATCAACGACCCCACGAGAGGCATTCACGTTGTGTGCGTGAATGCACCGTGGGTATCCTCGGGCGATACGGCCGCCATTGTCGCGGAAATTGCCGGAAGCACGATCGGACGGGGCCGCGCGATCCCGCGCGGCCCCGAACTCCGCGCGCATCGCATCGCACGACGACAGGACGACGCATGCCGACCGACACGCCACCCGCCGCCGAGCCATTGCCGGCCCGCCGGCGCGCCCTGGGCACGGCCAGCGCCCTGCTGGCCCTGGCCCTGGCCTCGCTGGACCAGGCCATCGGGGCGATCCTGCCCCGGGTCGCCGCGCAGCTGCACGGGCTGCAGCTGTACGCGTGGGTCGGCACCGCCTACCTGATGTCCTGCGCCGTGGCCGTGCCGATCGCCGGCAAGCTCGGCGACCTGCTCGGGCGCAAGCCGTTCCTGATCGCCGGGATCGTGGGCTTCATGGCCTCGTCGGGGCTGTGCGGCGCCGCGCCCGGCATGGGCTGGCTGGTCGCCGCGCGCGCCCTGCAGGGTGTCTTCGCCGGCATGCTCATCGCCACGGTCTACACGGTGCTGGGCGACCTCTACCGGCCCTCCGAGCGTGCCCGGATCCAGGGCGTGGCCAGCAGCGTCTTCGGCGTCAGCTCGGTCCTCGGGCCGCTGGCCGGGGGCTTCGTCACCGACCAGTTCGGCTGGCGGTGGGTCTTCTACATCAACGTGCCGCTGGGCCTGATCGCGCTCGCCTTCGCCCTGTCGCTGCCGCGGGTGAGCGGCCACACCACCTGGCGCGACCTGGACCTGCTGGGCTCGGCGCTGCTGGCCGCGGGGCTGACCCCGCTGCTCGTCGGGTTGTCCCTGGCCGGGACCGCGCCCGGGCACCCGTCGGTCACGGCCTGGGTGCTCATGCTCGGCGGCGCCGCCGTGCTGGTCGGCTTCTACCTGGTCGAGACCCGGGTCGTGGCCCAGCCGCTGGTGCCCTTCGGGCTGTTCCGCAGCAACCCGTTCACCGTCGCCATCGTCATCGCGTTCCTGTCCACGTTCGGCATGATGGCCGCGGTGTACTTCGCCCCCCTGCTGTTCCAGGGCGTGCTCGGGCAGAGCCCGACCCGCTCGGGCACGCTGCTCGCGCCGCTGATGCTCGGCCTGATCGTCACCAGCACGCTCACCGGCCGGCTGCTGTCGCGGGTGCCGCGGTACCGCTACCTGGCCACCGGCGCGCTGGCCGGGCTCGCCGCCGCGCTGGCGATCCTGGCCTACACCCGCCCGGGCGCCGGCGGCGGCCCGGCGACGCTGGCGATGGTCCTCGTCGGCCTCGGCATGGGCGTGCTGCTGCCGCTGACCACCTCGGTGGTGCAGAACGCGGTCAAGCGCAGCCACCTCGGGGCCGGCACCAGCCAGATCCAGTTCTGGCGGGTCATGTCCGGCCCGGTCTCGGTGGCGGTGCTCGGCGCCGTGCTGTCGGCCGGGCTGGCCGGGAAGGTGTCCGAGCGGCTCGCCACCGTCGGGCTGCCGCCCGGGGTCGCCCTGCCCGGCGGCCTCGCCGACGGCGACCCGCACAGCGCGCTGGACCCCGCGGCACTGGCCCGGATGCGCGACACCCTGCCCCCGGACCGCCCGGATCTCTACGACGCCATCGTCGGCGCCGTCCGCCTCGGCGTCGCCGACGCCCTGCACACCGTCTTCCTGGTCGCCGCGGTCATCGCCGTCGCGGCCGCGGTTGCCAGCCTGTTCCTGCGCGAGGTACCACAGTCGGACCCCGTGCCCGGCCCCACCGATCAAGCCGCCGGCCGCCCCGCGGCCGCCGCCCGCGACGGGGCCTGAGCGCTCCGGCATCCCGACGGGCCCAGCCGCCTGCGTGGCGACCGGCCGGCCGAGCCCAGAGAGGATCGCCATGTCCCAGCCCCCCGCGCTCCCGGGGCGCCGCGAGTGCCCGCTCGACCCGCCACAGCAGCTGGGCGACCTGCGCCGCGAGCGTCCGGTCGCCCGGGTCCGCCTGTGGAACGACGACGAGGCGTGGCTCGTCACCCGGCACGACCTGGCCCGGCAGGTCCTGCAGGACCGCCGCTTCAGCGCCGACGCGACGAACCCGAGCTTCCCGCGGCTCAGCCCCGGCCTGCTGGTCGGCGCCGAGCGGGCCGGGCGGCGCAGCTTCAGCCGGATGGACGAGCCGGAGCACGGCGTGCTGCGCCGGATGGTCGCCCAGCCGTTCTCCACCCGCTCGGTCGAGCTGCGCCGGGCCGAGATCGAGACGGTCGTCGCCGACCTGCTCGACCAGATCGTGCACAAGGGGCCGCCGGCGGACCTCGTGCGCGACTTCGCCCTCCCGGTGCCCACGCAGATGATCTGCCACCTGCTCGGCGTGCCCTACACCGACCACGCGTTCTTCCAGGACCGCACGGCCACGGCGATCGTGGCCCGCGACGCGACGGCGGAGCAGTCCCGCACCGCCCGGGCCGAGGTGTACGCGTACCTCGACGACCTGGTCGCGGCCAAGGAGCGCGACCCCGGCGACGACCTCATCGGCGACCTCGTGCGCCGGCAGGTCCGCGAGGGCCGGCTCAGCCACGACGACGTGGTCACGATGGCGTGGCTGCTGCTCGTCGCGGGTCATGAGACGACGGCCAACATGCTGGCCCTGAGCCTGCTCACCCTGCTCACCCACGACCACCTGCGCGCGGCGATGCTCGCCGACCCGGCCGTGGTCCCGCGGGCGGTGGAGGAGCTGCTGCGGTACCACTCCGTGCTCAAGGACGGCGTCCCGCGCGTCGCGACCGAGGACGTGACCATCGGCGGCACGCTGATCCGGGCCGGCGACGGGGTGATCATCTCGCTGCCGGCGGCCAACCGGGACGACGCGGTCTTCCCGGCGCCCGACACCGTCGACTTCGACCGGCCGAACGCCCACCAGCACGTCGCGTTCGGCCACGGCCTGCACCAGTGCCTGGGCGGGACGCTGGCCAACCTCGAGCTGCAGATCGCGCTGCCGGCGGTGCTGCGCCGGCTGCCGGGGGCGCGCCTGGCCGTGCCGCTGGAGGAGATCCCGTTCCGCGACGACATGAGCGTGCACGGCGTCCACGCGCTGCCGGTGACCTGGTGACACAGCGGTGCCCCGGGGCCGAGTGGCCCCGGGGCACCTCGTGCCGGGCTGCGTCAGGACGACTTGGCGCCCTGGGTGGCGTGCATCCCCCAGTGCTGCGGGGTGAGCGCGATGTCGGTGAGGGTGGCGTCGATGAACATCCGGTCCCAGGTGCCGCCGCCCTTCTCCGGCGCGATGCGCTCGCGGGTGTAGACGTCGAGCACCTCGGGCTTCATGAACGCGCGCATGTCGATCATCGCGTAGTAGGAGCTCAGCGACTTGAGGTGCAGCAGCCAGTGGATGCGGTCGGAGCGGCCGAAGGCCTCCTCGTAGAGGAAGACGGTGACCTCGCCGCGCTGCTGCTCGTTGATCATCTCGGCGACGTCGCGGGCGAACTGCCGCCCCTCGGCGCGCAGCCCGTAGCGCAGCTGGCCGTAGCGGTGGATGATGATCCCGGCGTTGGCCGAGTGCAGGATCTCCTCCGGCGCCAGCCTGGTCTGGTGCTGCGCGGGCGGCACGACGGCGGCCCCGCCGAGCCGGTCGCCGGGGGCCGGCGGGGTCGCGTCGCCGGTGCCGTACATCCCGGTGAACTGCGGCAGCAGCACCGTCTCGCGCAGCCCGGCGTCGAGGAACATGCGCTCCCAGCCGCCCCCGCCGCGCTCGGGCGGGATGCGGTGGCGCAGGATCAGGTCGCGCCAGCCCTCGTCCCGGGTGCCCATGCGCAGCAGCGTGTCGTAGGCGTCGAACGACTTGAGGTGGATGAACCAGTGCAGCAGGTCCTTGGTGCCGAAGGTCTCCTCGTAGAGGAAGACGGTGACCAGGCCGGCGTAGTTGGTGTTCATGTACTCGGCCAGCTCGCGGGCGAACTGGCGGCCCTCCGAGCGGAAATCGCCGCGCAGCTGCCCGACGCGCTCGACGATGACGCCGGCGTTGGCCGAGTGCAGGATCTTGTCGGGGGCAACGCTGGTCTGATGCTGGGCGGACAGTACCGCCGCGTCGTGCGTCACGGTCACGGAAAACTCCTCACCAGGGGTCAGAGCGGCAGCTTGGGGCTCACGCCGCCGACGTAGGGCACCAGCACCGTGTCGTGGATGGTGCCGGGGATGAACATCGAGGCCCACGAGCCGCCGCCGCGCGAGGCCGGCACCCAGTCGCGGCCCAGCAGCTCCTCGGCCTCCGGCGTGCCGGCGGCCGCGCGCAGCGCCGGGTAGTCGGCGAGCGAGCGCAGGTGGATCAGCCAGTGGATGCGGTCCTGCTTGCCGAACGTCTCCTCGTACAGCAACGAGGTGACCAGGCCGGGCAGCGCCAGGTTGAGCCGCTCCTGCCAGGCCGCGGCGAAGTCGCGGGCCGGCTCGCGCACGTCGTAGCGGACCTCCGCGGTGCGGTGCAGCAGCGCGCCGCAGCTCGCGGTGTCGAGCTGCAGCTCGCGCGGCTGGGCCGTCTGGTTGCGCGCCGGCGGCACGAACAGCTCCTTGGGGTCGAAGCCGTCGCCGGCGTGCGTCTGGCCGTGCTGCGGGCAGAAGATCCGCTCCTGGATGCTGCCCTGCACGAACATGCGCTCCCAGTTGCCGTGGCCCTTGTCCTCGAGCCGGTCGCGCTCGGAGATGTCCTGGAAGTCCCGGTCGTGGTCGACCATCTCCAGCACCCGCTGGTAGTCGTGGGGCGACTTCAGGTGGATGTACCAGTGCAGCCGGTCGCGCGTGCCCAGCACCTCCTCGTACAGGAACGTGGTGATCGCCCCGGCCTGCGCGGTGTTGAGGTAGGCCAGCACGTCGTGGCCGAACTGGCGGCCCTCGGCGGCGAACTCGTACTGCAGCTGCCCGACCCGGTGGATGATCAGGCCGCAGTTGGCCGAGTGCAGGACCTGCCCGGGTGGCAGGGGCGCCTGGGCGGCGGCGGTGGGCACGTCCGCCGCCGGCGGGCGGATGTCCGTGGTCATGCTGGCTCTCCAGTCTTCGCGACGGGGGTGAACGTGACGGGCAGCGCGGCCAGGCCGCGCATGATGCGGGTCTCCCGCCAGCGCAGCGCGTCGGCGGGCACGGCCAGGGCGAGGTCGCCCAGCCGGCGCATGAGCGCATCGATGGCGACCTGGCCTTCGAGGCGGGCCAGCGGGGCGCCGACGCAGTAGTGGATGCCGTGGCCGAAGGCCAGGTGGGCCGGGCCGGCGCGGCCGATGTCGAGCTGCTCGGGGGCGCTGAAGCGGGCCGGGTCGCGCCCGGCCGCGCCGAGCGCGACGGTCACGACGCTGCCGGCCGGGACCCGCACGCCGTCGAGGTCGACGTCGCGCACGGCGACGCGCAGCGTGGCCTGGTGCACCGGCGCGTCGATGCGCAGGAACTCCTCGACCGCGCCGGTGATGAGTTCGGGCCGCTCGGCCAGCAGTTTGCGCTGGTCGGGCGCGCCGAGCAGGGCCAGGGTGCCGTTGGCGATGAGGTTGACGGTGGGCTCCTGGCCGGCGCCGAGCAGCAGCTCGGACATCGCCAGCAGCTCGCGCTGGGACAGCCGGCTGTCGCCGTCACGGGCGACGATGAGCGCGGAGAGCAGGTCCGGCTGCTCCTCGGGGGGCAGCGCGGCGTCGACCGTCGCGGCCTTGCGCTCCAGCAGCTCGGTGAGGAACTCGCGCATGCGCCGGTTGCCCTCCTGGCGGGTCATCGGCGCGTCGGTGACCTCGGGCCCGGTCAGCATGGCCGTGGACCACAGCCGGAAGTCGTCGCGGTGGCCGTGCGGCACGCCGAGCAGCTCGCAGATCACCGTGGCGGGCACCGGGTGCGCGTACTCGCGGATGAGGTCGGCCTCGCCACGCTCGACGAACGCGCCGATGGCCGCGTTGGCGATCCGCTCGATCATCGGCCGCAGCCGCTCGACCCGGCGCACGGTGAACGCCTTGGAGACCAGCGAGCGCAGCCGGGTGTGGTCGGGCGGGTCGGTGTTGATCAGGTGGAAGATGTAGTCGTTCTCGTCGGGCTGCTCGGCGGTGACGTAGCCGGCCTCGCGCAGCTGGTCCCAGAAGCGGCGGGGGTCCTTGGAGAAGGACGTGTTGTCGGCCAGCACGTCGCGGGCGCTGTCGTAGCGCACCACCAGCCAGTGGTGCAGGCCGTTGGGCTCTCTGACGTGGCAGGCGGCGCCGCCCTCGCGCATCGTGGCGTAGGCCGGGTAGGGGTCGGCACGGAATCCCTCGGGGTAGTCGACCGGCGCACCGGCCGCGGTGTCGCCCATGACGGCTCCAATCTGTGCTCCGCCGACCGGGCGCGGCCGGCACCGCGGAAATGATCAATGAGCAAATGGCGCATACCTCGACCAGCGTCAATCAATTGGTGCCCTTGCGTCTGCCTCATAGTGAGCATCGGCGCAATGTTCGCGGCCTTATCACGGGAAGCTGCGGAAGTCTGCTCAATATTGAGCACTGCCACGGGTTGAGGTATACCCTCGTCAACTCCCGTTCGATGGAACTTCTCTTGACCAATGACATCGGAGCGCGGTAGTCACAATCATGCAGACATCGACCGACACTGGTGAGCAGACCGTTACGCAGGTGCCTCGGCAACGCAGAAGCGTCAGTGAGCTGTGGAAGGCCCCCGAAAACGACCCCGCGTGGGCCCGCCCCGTCCTGCTGGTCATCGTCGCGTGCGCCGCATTCCTCTACCTGTGGCAGATGCGCGGCAGCGAATTCAAGCCGATCCACGGGCCGATGGTCCGCAGCATGACCCAGAGCTTCGAGAACTTCTTCTTCGGCGCGGTGGACCCCAACGGCTGGGTCGGGCTGGACAAGCTGCCCGGCTACCTGTGGCCGCAGGCGATCTCCGCGGCGATCTTCGGCTTCCACCCGTGGGCGCTGATCCTGCCCCAGGCCGTCGAGGGCGTGATCAGCGTCGTGCTGATCTACGCCATGGTGCGCCGCTGGGCCGGACTGCACGCGGGGCTGCTCGCGGCGGGCCTCTTCGCGTTCACGCCCGTGACCGCGGCCCTGTTCGGCAACCAGATCGAGGACGCGGCGCTGCTGTGCTGCCTCGTCGTGGCCGCCTACGGCTACCAGCGCGCGGTCGACTCCGGCCGCCTCGGCTGGCTGATCTTCTGCGCGGTGTGGGTGGGCCTGGCGTTCCAGGCCAAGATGCTGCAGTCGTGGCTGGTGCTGCCGGCGTTCGCGGTGGCCTACCTGCTCGCCGCGCCGGTCACCGCCGGGCGGCGCTGGGCCAACCTCGGCATCGCGGGCGCCGTCATGGTGGTCGCGTCGATGTTCTGGATGATCATCAGCCTGATCGTGCCGAAGGACAGCCGGCCCTACCTGGACGGCACGACCAACGACAACGTCTTCTCCCAGGTGTTCGGGTTCAACGGCTTCAGCCGCATGGGCGACAGCATCCACGTGCCCGGCGCGATCGTGCCGCTGCTGGGCGGCTACGCCGAGATCGAGGGCAGCCCGGAGAAGCTGTTCTGGAGCAGCCTCGGCTCGCAGATCGGCTGGATGTACCCGGTGGCCCTGGCCGGGCTGGTGCTCGGGTTCCTCTGGGGCACCACGCGCGGCGAGCGCACCGACAAGATCCGCGCCGGCCTGGTGATGTGGGGCCTGTGGCTGATCGTCACCGCGCTCGCGCTGAGCTTCGGCACCCTCGCGCACACCGCCTACGTGGCCGCGCTGGCTCCGCCCATCGCGGCGCTGGCCGCCTACGGCCTCGTGCTGCTGTGGCGCGAGTTCAACGCCGGCGGTCAGCGGGCGTGGGCACTGCCGGTGGTGCTCGCGCTGACCGTCGCCTGGGGCGCGTACTTCACCCTCTCCTACAGCGAGTTCCTGCCCGGCCTGGCCGAGGTCGTCATCGTCGTCGGGATCGTCGCCGTGGTGCTGCTCGCCCTCGCCGCAGCGCGGGGCGGGCAGCGTGGCGGCCTGAGCCGCTACGCGTTCGTCGCCGGGCTCGTGGCGATCCTGCTGCCGCCCGTGGTCTGGTCGGGATCGGTCATCTCGCCGACGTACCGCGGGACCGTCAGCGAGGCCACCGCCGGCCCCGTGCGCGGCGTCGGATTCCTGCCCAAGGGCAAGGACGCCGACGCGATGCGCAAGGTGCTGCAGCAGATCCGGCCGATCTTCGGCACCACCACCGAGCTCACCCCGGCGCAGCGCTCGCTGCTGGAGTACCTGCGCGCGCAGCAGCACGGCGAGAAGTATCTGGCCGCGATCTACCCGGAGATCCAGGCGCTGCCGCTGATCCTGGCCGAGAAGGCACCGGTGCTGCCGATGGCGGGGCTGTCGGGGCGCGCGTACACCCCGAGCACCGACGAGCTCAGCGGGCTGGTGGCGCGCAAGGAGCTGACGTACGTGTACTTCGGTGACGCCAGCGTGCTGGGCAAGCTGCTGCCCAACCCCAACACCGACGCGCTGCGGGCGTGGGTGAAGGACCACTGCACGGTGGTGCCGCCGGCCGAGTACGGCGCCAAGGCCCCGCAGAAGCCGGAGATCGGCCTCTACCGCTGCGGCGGCTGACCCTCAGCGACCCTCGCCGAACCTCGTTCGAACCAGCGTCCGCCGCTGCTCACTTTGGAGCAGCGGCGGACGCGTGAACGGGCTTACGGTCACCGCATGGCGGACGCTTCCGACTACTCCCCCATGGCTGCGGACCTCCTCCGGCTGCGCGCCCGGGAGCACGGCGACCGGGTGCCCTTCACCGTCGGCGCCGAGCCCGGCCCGTCGTACGCGGAATGGGACCGCCGCTCCGACCGGGTCGCCGCCGCGCTCGCCCGCGCCGGGCACGGCCGCGGCGACCGCATCGCCCTGCTGTTCGGCGGGATGGACTGGACCGACTACGCGATCGCCTACGCCGGCGTGCTCAAGACCGGCGCGACCGCCGTGCACCTGCCCGCGACCCTGGGCGCCGCGGACCTCGCCGACCGGCTGGGCGAGTGCGGGGCCGGTGACGCCGTCGTCGGCGCCGGGGTCACGCCGCCCGACGGCGTCACCGTGCACACGGTCGCCGGGCTCACCGCCGCCGGCACCGGATTCGCCCCGACCGTCGCCGTCGCGCCGCACGACATCGCCGACATCCTCTACACCTCCGGCACGACCGGACGGCCGAAGGCGTTCACCAACCCGCACGGCGCGCTCACCTACGGCCGCGGCCCGGCGGCGCTGGCCTCCTTCGACGGCTCCGCGCCGCTGCTGGCGCCGATGCCGCTGGGCACGCCCTCCAGCGCCAGCACCGTCGGCATGCTCGCGCTGACCACCACCTCGGCCGTGGTCATCTGCCCGGTCGACGACGTCGAGCTCATGGCGGCCCTGACGGCGCGGTTCGGCGTGGTGTCGCTCATGCTCACCCCGTGGACGGCGATCCGGCTGGCCAACGCGCGCGTGCACGAGCGGCACGACCTCAGCAGCGTGCGGCGCCTGGCGCTCGCCTCGGCGGCGCTGCCGCCCGCGGTCGCCCGCCGGCTCACCGCGATGATGCCGGGCCTGCTCATCAGCACCGCCTACGCGCAGGGCGAGGCGGCGCCCGCGGTCGTGCTCAGCACCTACGACCCGGACCGACCGCTCTGCGTGGGCCGGCCCGGGCCGGGCACCGAGCTGCGCGTCGTCGGACCCGGCGGAGACCCCGCGCCGACCGGCGAGATCTGGCTTCGCTGCCAGGCCCCGAAACGCCTGTACCTCGACGAGGCGCGCAACCGCGAGATCCACGCCGGCGGCTGGACCCGCACGCGCGATCTGGGCCGGCTCGCCGCCGACGGCCGGCTGGAGCTCATCGACCGGGCGGCCGACGCCCTGCCGACGCCGTCCGGCTGGCTGTCCACATTGGAGGTCGAGCACGCCGCCTACGAGCACCCGGGCGTGGTGGAGGCGACGGCCTACGGCGGCACCGGCGGCGACGGGGCGCCGTGGCTGCGCATCGCCGTGGTCCTCGCGCCCGGTCACGCCGTCGACGGCCCCGGCGGCGTCGCCGAGGTGGTCGGCGGGCAGCTGCCGGCCGACGCGCCGCCGTGGCGGGTCGAGCGGCACGAGCGGCTGCCCCGCGGGATCACCGGCAAAGTCCTCAAGCACGTGCTGCGCGACGGCACACGGGCCGTCACATCCGGAGGTGCACATGTATGACGTCGTGGTCGTCGGCGCGCGCTGCGCGGGCGCGCCGGTGGCGATGCTGCTGGCCCGCGCCGGCCGGCGGGTGCTGCTGCTGGATCGGGGCACGCTGCCGTCGGACAAGCTCTCGACCCTCTACATCCAGCAGCCGGGCGTCGCGCTGCTGCGCCGCTGGGGCGTGCTGGACGCGGTCCGCGACTCCGGCTGCCCGCCGCTGGAGCGGGTCGTGTACGAGCTCGGCGACGTGCGGCTCGCCGGCTGCGCCAGCCCGGTCGACGGCGAGCGGGCCGCGTACGCGCCGCGCCGGTTCGTGCTCGACACCATCCTCGCCGAGGCCGCCGTCGCGGCCGGGGCGGAGCTGCGCCAGCGGTGCCGGGTCACGGCGCTGCTGCGCGACGGCGAGCGGGTCACCGGCGTGGAGTACCGCCGCAGCGACGATCCGGACGCCGAGCCCGTGCGGGTGCCGGCCCGGCTGGTGGTCGGCGCGGACGGGATGCGCTCGAGCGTGGCCGAGTTCGCCGAGGCGGAGAAGCTCGTCCAGCACCCGCGGCTGACGTGCGCGTACTACGCGATCTGGAGCCGCTTCCCGGCCGACTTCGAGCTGTACGAGGGGCCGACCGGCTGGGTGTCCGCCGTGCCGACCAACGACGCCGTGCTCGTCTCGGCGTACTATCCGCAGGACCGCTTCGAGGAGGTCCGCCACGACGCGCAGCGGCACTACCTCGACAACGTGCGCACCAACGCGCCCGGGCTCTTCGCCCGCCTGGGCGGCGCCACGCAGCTGGAGGCGCTGCAGGGCACCGGGGACCAGCAGAACTTCTTCCGCCGGGCGCACGGACCCGGGTGGGCCCTCGTCGGCGACGCCGGGCACCACAAGGACTCGCTGACCGCCCGCGGGATCGGCGACGCGTTCCTGCAGGCGCAGCTGCTGGCCGACCTCGCGGCGCCGGCGCTCGGCGAGCCCGCGGCGCTGGACGCGGCCCTGGCCGACTACGCCGCCGAGCGCGACCGGCGGCTGACCGAGTCGTATCAGGGCACGCTGCTGGTGGCCCAGGCCGCGGCCCGCGAGCAGCGCAAGGCCCTGCTCGCCGCGGTCGGGCGCAGCGAGGAGCTGACCCAGGTGTACTTCGACGCGGTGGCGGGCCTGCGCTCCCCCACCGAGCTCTACACCCCCCAGTTGCAGGCCATGCTGGCCGGCCGCTGAGACGCCGAAGGAGTTCACGCATGGCCGAGAACGTCAGCGGTACCTTCGACATCACCTCGCAGGATCGCCCCTACGACGAGGCCGAGGGCGCCCGCCTCATGCACGCCACCGGGCACAAGGTGTTCCGCGGCGGCATCGAGGGCACCAGCCGCGTCGAGCTGATCAAGGCCG
Source organism: Dactylosporangium sp. CA-139114 (assembly GCF_050955725.1). Lineage (NCBI taxonomy): Bacteria > Bacillati > Actinomycetota > Actinomycetes > Micromonosporales > Micromonosporaceae > Dactylosporangium > Dactylosporangium sp. CA-139114. Next base: position 4,519,496 of record NZ_CP192080.1, on the reverse strand, counting down.
TCTCCGCGGTCCCCGGGTCGGCCGCCTACGTCGGTCTCGAGCGGGTCGTCGGCGCCGTGGGGGGCCGCGCGGGCAGCTTCGTGCTGCGCCACACCGGCCTGATGGACCGCGGCGACGCGACCCTCGAGGTGACCGTGGTGCCCGACACCGGAACCGGTGATCTGACCGGCATCGCCGGCCGCATGACGATCACCGTCGTCGACGGGCACCACGACTACACGTTCGAGTACAGCCTGCCGTCGTCCTCACCCGAATGAGTGGGGACCCCTACTCCGACCGGTCCTGCATCTCCCACAGGTGATCCAGGACGTGCCAGACGAAGCGGCGAGCGGCGTACCGCGGTGGCCACCCCTTGGCTGCGGGCGCGACCTCGCCGCTCGGCTTGCCCAGCACCTCCAGCACGGCCGCCCGCAGCGACTCGATCGCCTCGGTCTCGCCCGGCTGCGGCTCGGGGTGCTTGATCCCGATCTTGCGCGCGTACACCGCCTCGGAGCTCAGCACGTGCCCGACCATGACGTCCCGGTCGCGCCCGCCGCCGCGGGGCCCCTTGCGCAGCTCCTCCGGCGACACCTGGGCCTGCGCGTCGAACAGGCCCCACGCCGCCGTCAGCAGCGCCACGTGCCGCTCGGCGAGCGCGGCGTCGACCGCCGCCCGGTCCTCGTCGCCGACGGCGGCCGGCACCCCGAAGTCGGTGTTGCCCGAGCCGGGCCACCGCCGCACGATCTGGTAGGTGAGGTCGGCCTCGGCCGGGAACGCCAGCCCCGCCGCCACGGCCACGGGCCGGAACCGCTCGGCGTAGTCGGCCAGCGCGGCGACGGCCGCCTCCTCGCCCGCGGCGGCCCGGGCCCAGCCGGGCCAGTCCAGGGCCACGGCGAACGTCTTCTTCTTGCCCGCCTCGACGGCGATGCGCACCACCGTCATGACGGCTAGGGCAGCTCGTACTCGAGCCACACGCGGTGCGTGCCGTCCCCGTCCACGGTCATCCCGCCGCCGCCGGAGATGCCGGCCAGGTCCGCGGTGCCGCTGCCGGCCACGATGGTGAAGAACTCCCCGGTGCGGTCCGAGCCCGACGTCGACGCGGAGTGCACGAAGTTGAACGCGCCGGAGCGGCCGTCCACGCTGCCCTCGAACGACTCCATGGCCACGTACGTCCCGGCGCCGGACGCCTGGTCGAACGCGGACGTGAACAGCGTCGCGGATCGCCCGCTGATCTCACCCTCGTAGTGCTTCTCCATCAGCGCCACGCCGACGGGCAGCGCGGTTTCGATCGGAGGGTCGGGTGCCACCGTCGTGGGGACGAAGCTCTTGACGCTGAAGGTCCCGCTGACTCGCATGCAATGTCCTCCCAGATACGACTTTCGATTACGCGACGCGATCACGAGGTCACGCAATTCACAACCCGCGATGGTACTGTACGAACCAGACCCGCGCCCGGCGCAACCATATCCCGTGTATAGATTACCCTCTATCGAATGATCGCTCCGGGGTGACTCGATCCGGGGTGAGCCGGTAGCCGTGGATCGCCGCCGCACTCCTGACCCCGTAGCCGCGCCCCGCACTTGCATCCGGTACTCGGGTACAGGTTTATCGTCAAGGCCAACCGCCAGCGCGAGGAGCTGCGATGACCTTCGACATACCCGGCGCCTGCACCCTGCCGGCCGCGGACCGCCCGCTGCGACTGGCCGAGTTCGACGCCCTGTTCGGCACCGCCACCCGCACCGTCACCGCCGTGAGCCCCACCCACGCCCGGATGCGCCTGACCGGCCCCGCCGGCCTCGAGGCCGCGGTGCGGGACCTCGCCGCCCGCGAGACCGCCTGCTGCTCGTGCTTCACCTTCACCGTCACCCCGCAGGCCGCCGCGCACGGCGAGGCGCTCGTCCTCGACGTCGAGGTCCCCGCCGCCCACGCCGCCGTCCTCGCCTCACTCACCGAGCGCGCGGCCGGGGCGACCCCATGACCACCAGCCCGCCCGCCGAGGAGGCCGGGCTGCGCTCCGGCGAGGTCGCCGGGCGGGCCGGGGTGAACATCCAGACGCTGCGGTACTACGAGCGCCGCGGCCTGCTCGCCCCGCCCGATCGCACCCTGGGCGGCCACCGGCTCTACCCGCCCGGCACCGTCGCCCTGCTGCAGGTCATCAAGGTCGCGCAACGGCTCGGCTTCACCCTCGACGAGGTCGCCGGCCTCCTCGACACCGGCCGCCGCCGGCACCCGACGCCCGACCTGCGCCAGCGCGCCCTCGACAAGATCGCCGAGGTGGACGCGAAGATCGCCGACCTCACCGCGATCCGGGCGGCCCTGACCGAGGTCGTCGACGCCCGCTGCGACTCCCTCACCAACTGCACCTGCGCCGACTGTCCGATGCCGATGCTGACCATCGGCACCCGCCCCGACCCCGACGGAGACCACACATGAGCCTGCTCCTGCGGCCCGCGCCCGCCCGCCCCGAGCAGCCGCCGGTGGACCACGGGCCGCCGCTGCGATCCAAGGTCAGCGGGGTCCTCGCCGCGATCGCCTGCGCCGCCTGCTGCGCCCTGCCGCCGCTCGTCGCCGCCGGCGTGCTCACCACGGCGGGCGCCGCGATCCTGCGCCAGACGCTCCTTGCCGTCTCCACCGGCCTGGCCGCGACCGGGCTCGGCCTGTGGTGGCTGCACCGCCGCCGCAGCCCCCGCCGCGCCGCCGCGCCGCCGCGACGCCCACCGCGAGCCACGGCTGCGCGGAGGACTGTCGCTGCTGACCGACGACCGCGGCCGCCACGGCCCGTGACCGCGGCGGCTGCCGAGCGGCGGCGGACGCGGCCGGGCGGGCTACACAGGAACCGGGGTCTGCAGCCGCTTCCCGCGCCCGCGCAGCTCCTCGTACCAGCCCCAGTCCTCGTTCTGGTCGATGACGGTCTGCAGGAAGCCCTCCACCGTCTCGGTGCGGGCCCAGTCCCGCTGGAGTTCACACGCGACCGAGTTCCACGTCGTGGGCTGCGCCCCGGCGTTGTTGATGCGCTCGAGCGCATTCTGGTGCGACTCGATCGTCGTACCCCCGAGCGCGTCGACGACCGGGAAGACCTGGTACCCCTCGTTGAGCGCGTCCAGGCTCGGGAACAGCAGGCACGCCTCCGTCCACAGTGCGCACATGATGAGCTTGCGGCGCCCCGTGGCCTTCACCGCGTCGAGGAACTCCCTGTCCTCCCACGCGTTGATCTGCGTCCGGTCGTACGAGGGGATGTCGGGAAGCTCGTTTCGCAGCTGCGGCACCGTGTCCGGGTTCACGCCCGACTGCACGTTCACGGTCGAAAGGACGGTCGGCACGTTGAACACCCGGGCGAGACGCGCGAGCGCGACCATGTTGTTGAGCATCCGCCCGGTGTTCATGGACCGCACCGTGTAGATCTGCGGCGGCTGGTAGTCGATGATCACGAGTGCCGCGTTGCCCGGGCTCAGCAGGTGATCCTTCGCCGGGTCACGCTTGGGAAGGCTGGTCATCGCGTCCTCCACGCTGCGACTGGCCGTACGGCGAGCGGCTGCGACCGGCCCGAAGGCGAGCGGCCCGCTCACCACCGTCGGCTCCGAGCTACCCCCGGCCGGCCGGGGAAAACCCCCGTCGCCACGTGGTGAGTGCTGTCATGTGCAGGCCTCCGGCCCCGGAGCGCGCCACCCCGGGCCGGAGGCCTTCATCTACGTCAGTTCTACGGCGCCGGGCTCAGTACGAGTAGCCGCGCTGGGAGATCCAGTCAGCCAGCTTAGGGGTGCTGACCCAGTAGGTGCCGTCGCCCCGGGGATTGGCCGGATCGGCGATCTTCACTGTGCTGCCGCCGTCCTGGTACCCCACGACGGTGAGGTAGTGCCCGCCCTCGTAGGAGTGGAAGACACCGGCGTTGTCCGTGAGGTGCCCGGCGATGTTGGCGACGACCGCCCGCCCGCTGCTGACGGTGGACACCACGTCGGCCTGCAACTGCTTCGCCTGCGCCGGCGTCGCCGGGTAGGCCGGAATCTCCCTGGTGCGGTACACCGTGCGGCCGCCGCCGATCACGCTGTTGAGCACCCGGGTGGTGTCCAGGGCCGAGTTCGTCCCGTTCGTGGTGGTGCCCAGCAACGACGCGGCCCGGTCCTGGCTGATGGCGTGACCCGCCGCCGTCAGCGCGATCCGGGTGGCCGCCGGGCCGCAGTAGTAGAAGTTGGGCTGCAGCTGGAAGTCGTAGGCGAGCACCTTCTCCGCCGGGGCCGGCGCCGTGGACTGCGTCGGCGCCGCGGCGGCCGGGTCAGGCACGGCCCGGGCGGCATCAAGCCCGGCCGCCGGAGCGCCCACTGCGGCCGCGGGGGCCGACGACGTGTCGGCGACCTGGCCGCACGCGCTGACGGCCGCGGCGGTCGCGGCGAGCAGGGCGCCCGAGATCGCGACCGCTCGCACCCGGCGGATGCCTCGGATGCGGCCGGCCTGCTCACGTACGGGTTCAGCATGCATTGCGACTCTCCTCAAAAACCCCGCGCAGGGGCGATCGATCAGGGTTGAGCATCGGGGGTTGTGCGCGCGGCACGGCGCTCGGGGGCGGGCCGCATGGGCCGGCCACCGCGATACGGCGTGGGCCGCGCGGAGCAACGCGTCCCGGCACGCCCGCGGCGCCACTCGGCGCCGCGCGACGGCGGTCCGCCCTGCGTGTGATCAGCGCTCGGCGGCCGCCGGCGATCGACGCAGACCCGGGCCTACATGCTCCGGGCGAGGATGGCTGCAACAGGGGTTGCGGCTGTGCACAGGCGAATCTCCCTCACGCATCCGCTTACCGGGTTAGCTGACGGATTCGGGCGCGAAGGTCGCCCTACCGCGGGCACTCGGCCCGCGGATTCACCCCAGACGTGCGGTGGGTCCCCGGCTCGTGCATGGCACGACTCAGCGGGCCCGTCCCGGCGCCACCCGTTGTGGACACGAACCGGGGCGAGCGAGTCATGACGTTACGCAGGGCCGCCGGCCTCGCCTAGACCTGCTAGCTGGAAGAAGCGCACTCCGCGCAACTACACAACGCGGCCGCCGACCCACGGACCGTCAGATCCGTGGCCCGGCGGCGGACGGCGATTGGACATCCGACGGCCGCGAGGGCATCTTCGACACCGCCGGCAAGGCGACACGGGAGGAGCTGGCAATGCGCGGTGACCGGACCGGCGGAGCGACGCGGCGGCTCGGCGCCGCGGCATGGTGGTTCGTCGCCGGTTACGGCGTGTCCGCGGTCGGCACCGGGCTGTGCTACCCCTTTCTGGCCATCTATCTGAGCCAGTTCCGCGGCCTGTCCGCCGCAGCGATCGCACTGCTGCTGCTCGTCCTGGCCGGTGCGGCCGTGCCGATGTCGGTCGTCGGGGGCTGGCTCGTGGACCGGCACTCGCCGCGGATCGTGGCGGTCGCCGCGCTGCTGACCCAGACCGTGGGCTGGCTGCTGGTCGCACTCGGGTCCGGGTACGCCGCCGAGCTGGCGGCGGTCCTCGTCATCGGGGTCGGGACCGGCGCGTTCCTGCCCGCCGTGGTGCCGATCATCACCGCGCTCAGCGCCACCGCCGAGGCCAAGGTCCGCACGATGTCGCTGCGCTACCTGCTGCTCAACCTCGGCCTCGGGGCCGGGGCCGGGCTCGGCGGTGTGCTGCTCGGCTCCGCCACCGGCTATCGGTGGATGTGCGTGGCGAACGGGGTCAGCTGCGCGGTGTACGCCCTGATCATCCTCTTCCGCGTGCCGCTGCCGCGATCCGACGGCGACGCGGCGCAGCACCGGGAGCGGCTCGTCCGGTTCCGGCCCGGCCTCAACTACGCCCTCCTGCTCGTCGCGCAGCTGCTGCTGGTCACCTTCGGCCTGGCCCAGATGGAGAGCGGCGTGCCGCTGGTCATCCGCACCGAGATGTCCGGCTCCACCGCGCTGGTCGGCGGTCTCTACGCCGTCGCCACCGCCGTGGTCCTCATCGGGCAGCTGCCGGTGTCTCGCTGGGTGGAGCGGGTGCACAAGACCAGGGCGCTGATCACCATGGGACTGCTGTGGGCGGCGGCGTGGCTGCTGGGCTACACCGCCGGGGCGCTCACCGGCGGCCCCCGGGTCGCGCTCCTGGCCGTCATGATGGTCACCTTCGCGCTGGGCGAGTGCGCGTACAGCCCGGCGTTCTACACGCTCGTCGAGCGGATCGCCCCGAAGGGCACACTCGGGCGCTCCTCCGGCGCGGCGTGGGCGGTGTTCCAGGTCGGCAACACCGTCGGCCCGCCCATCGCGGTGTTCCTGCTCGGCGCCCGCGTGCCGCTCTGGCTCGTGCTGGCCGCGGCCGCCGTGGCCGCCGCGGTGCTGCTCCTGATCGTCGACCGGCGGATGCACGCCGCGCACCGCACGGCGCTCACCGCGCGATGACGCCGGCCCGGCCGGGCGGCGGGCCGCTGGTGCCACTGGCTGACGATCTCGGGGCCGTGCGTGCCGGCGATGCGCCGCTCGCTGTTGGCGACGGTGGCGCCGAACGGGCGCAGGCCCGCACCGCCGGTGCCGAACTCGCGGATGCCGGCCGGGGTCGCGACGCCGTCGGGGCGCTGGGGCGCGAAGCGCTCGTAGTCGTGGTCGTCGCCGTTGAGCACCGCCGCCTCCGTGATGCCGGCCCAACAGGTGCTGCTCGGCGTTCCGCCAGAACGCGGTCCGCACGCAGCGCGCCTGGTGCGGGGTGAACGCGTAGGTCTCCGCCGCGCGCGTCGTGCCGGTGCTGCGGCCGGCGTGACGTTGCGGTAGCGCAACCGTCGAGGTCCCTCGCGGAGGGTGCCGGTGCGGCCACCGCGAGCGATCCCCGCGCACCGCCGCCGGCCGGGAGGTTGCTGTGCGGCGTCCGGCGATTGCGTCGTCCGCCGCTGGGTAGGGCCGCGTATGCACCGGAAACCCTTGAAACCCTTGAAACCCTTGTGTGCAAAGGAAGTACGGGAAGGCGAGGCGCATGACGGTGGTGGCTCGGCTGCTGGCCGCACGAGCGCGGGAGCAGCCGCGGGAGCCGGCGTTCATCGCCGGCGCGGACGGTCACGCGGTCTCGTGGCCGGCCCTGGCCTCCTACGCCGGACGGCTCCGGCGGCTGGCCGCGGCGCGCCGGGTGCCGCCGGGCGCGCGGATCGGCCTCTTCGTCGCCGACCCGCTGCGCTTCGCCGCCGCCTACCTCGGGGGGCTGGCCGCCGGGCTCACGGTGGTGCCCGTCGATCCCCGGCTGCCGGCGCCGGCGCTGGAGGACTTCCTCGCCCGGCTGCGGGTCGACGTCGTGGTCACCGACGCGCCGCTGTCGTCGCCGGGGGCGGGGGTGGAGATCTGGGTGGCCGGGAGCGCCGCGCCGGTGCCGACGGGCGCACCGCCGACCGGCGTGCGGCCCAGCGCCGATGCCGCCCTGCGCCCCGCCGTGCTGCTGGCCACGTCCGGCACGACGGGTGAGCCGAAGGGTGTTCCGCTGTCGCAGGCGCAGCTGCTGCACGCGGCCCGCCGGGTCGCCTGGCACCACCGGTTCGGGCCGGGCCAGCGCGGGTACAGCCCCCTGCCGCTGTTCCACGTGAACGCCCAGGTGATGGGGCTGCTCGCGGCGCTGGTCAGCGGCGCGTCGCTGGTGCTGGACGGCCGCTTCGAGCCCGACGCGTACTGGTCGCGGGTGGCGCGATGGTCCCCCACCTGGCTCAACACCGTCCCGGCGATCCTGGACGCCCTCGCCGCGCAGCCCGCGCCGCCCGAGGCGAGCCTGGCCGGGGTGCGTTTCGCGCGTTGTGCTTCGGCGCCGCTGCCCGGCCCGACGCAGGACGCGTTCACCGCGCGCACCGGTGTCGCGGTGCTGAACACGTACGGGATGACCGAGGCGGCGGGCCAGATCACCGCCAACCCGCTCGACGCCTCCGCCCGGCGGGCCGGCTCCGTCGGGCTGCCGGTCGGCGTCGGGCTCGCGGTCGCCGATCCTGACGGCCGGCCCGTCCCGCCGGGTGCGCAGGGCATGGTGATGCTGCACGGCCGGCCGGTGGCCCACCGGTACCTGCGGCTGAACCCGCACGGGGCGGAGGCGAGCCGGCCGGCCCGCGACGCGAACGGGTGGCTGCCCACCGGCGATCTGGGGTACCGCGACGAGGACGGCTACGTGTACCTGGTCGGCCGGGCCGATGACGTGATCAACCGGGGCGGCGAGAAGCTCCACCCGCAGGAGGTGGAGCACGTCCTGCTCGGCCACCCCGGGGTGCGCTCGGCCGCCGTGGTCGCCGCGCCGCACGAGCGGCTCGGTCAGGTACCGGTCGCCTTCGTCATGCTCCGGCCGTCGCACACGCGGGCGGGTGTCGTCGAGGAGCTCCAGCGGCTGTGCGCCGAGCGCCTGCCCCGCCACAAGTGCCCGGCCGCCGTCACCGTCACCGCCGAGCTGCCGGCCGGCCCCACGGGCAAGGTGCTCCGCCGTGCCCTCCGCGCCGACGCGGCGGCCCTGGGCGGCGGCCGGTGAGCGGGCCACCGCCCGGCGCCGCCACGCTGGCACGGCAGGAGCGGGCACGAGCCCCGGCCCACCTCGGCGCGCTCGATGTCGTCCGGGTGCTCACCGTCGGGCTCGTCATCGCCGTCCACGTGCTCGCCCAGCAGCCGGGCGGGGTGACGCTGTCCAACGGTGCGCCGCTCATCGTGCTGCACGTCAGCCGCGAGGTGTTCTTCCTGCTCACCGCGTTCGTGCTCGTCTACAGTCGCCGCGATCGCGCGCCGTCGAGCTGGTGGGCGTTCTGGCGGAGGCGCTACCTGCTGATCGGCGCGCCGTACGTGGTGTGGACCGCGGTGTACTACGCCGCCGGCGGCGGGCCGCTGTGGCCGGGGAGCCGGGCGCTGAGCGGGCTCGCGCGCGACCTGCTGACCGGCGGCGCCCGCTACCACCTGTACTTCCTGCTGGTGACCATGCAGCTGTACCTCGTGTTCCCGCTGCTGCGCCGGCTGCTCACGGCCACCCGGGGCCGGCACGGGTGGCTGCTGGCCGCCGCGGCCGTCTACCAGGCCGGCTGTTACACCGCCGTGCAGCGCGGATCGGTGCCCGGGCTCGGCGACCCCAGCGCCTACCTGCCCAGCTACCTCGGGTTCGTCGTGGCCGGTGGCGTGGCGGCCTGGCACGCGGAGGCGCTCATGCGACGGACGTTCGAGCGGATGTGGTGGGTGTTCGCCGGATGCGCGCTCGCCGTCGCCGCGGGCGTCGGGGTCTTCTTCGTGCGCGCGTCGGTCCTGCGCCAGCCCCCGCTCGTCGCCGGCGCCGTGTTCCAGCCCGTCGTCGTGGTGGAGAGCGTCGCCGTCGCGTGGGCGTTCCTGGCCTGCGGCGTCGCCTGGCAGCGCCGGGGCGCCCCGGGCCGGCGGCTGGTGCGCTCCGCCTCGGACGCCTCGTTCGGGGTCTACCTGGCTCACCCGCTGCTGCTGCAGGGTCTGCTGGCGGTGGCCGCGGCCTCGGGCCTGGCCGCCGTGGCCCAGCGGCAGCCCGGCCCGCTCGTCACCGCGGCCGCGACGGCCGTCGTCCCATTGATCTACCTGGCGTGCTGGGTGGCGGTGGCGGTGGCGCTGCGCACGCCGCTCAGCCTGCCGCTGACCGGCCGAGCTCGGCGCGGCACCAGGCAATGACCCTCGAGGAGGATGCGATGCGAACGTCACCCGGCATCACGATGGTGATCGACGGCGGGCTGCCCACCGCCGCCTTCACCGACCTCGTCACCAGCCACGGCGACTACATCGACCTGGTCAAGTTCGGCTGGGGCACGGCGCTGGTGACCCGGGACCTCGACCGCAAGGCCGGGGTGCTGCGGGAGGCCGCGATCGGGTTCTACTTCGGCGGCACGCTGTTCGAGCACCAGCTGTGGACCGGGCGGCTGGACGAGTACCTGCAGCTGGTCCGGCGTACCGGCGCCACCCACATCGAGGTGTCCAACGGCACCATTCCGCTGGACCAGCGCGCCAAGGCCGACCACGTGCGGCGCCTGTCGCAGTACCGCCCCGTGCTGTCCGAGGTCGGGTACAAGGATGCCGACCGCTCGGCGCGGCTCACCCCGGAGCAGTGGGTCGACGCGATGGGCGAGGACCTCGACGCCGGCGCCATGATGGTCGTCACCGAGGCCCGCGAGAGCGGCCGCAGCGGCATCGCCCGGCCCGACGGGCACCTGCGCCGCGACGTCCTGGACGCGGTCGTCGCCGGCCTCCCCACCGCTCAGGTGATGTTCGAGGCGCCGACCAAGACGCTCCAGGTCGAGCTCATCACCGCCCTCGGCCCGGACGTCAACCTGGGCAACATCGCCGCGACCGACGTCCTCGGGGCGGAGACGCTGCGCCGCGGGCTGCGCGGCGACACCCTGCTGCACGTGGCCATGGCCCCGTCGAGCCCGTCCGGCGAGCTCTGAAGAAATCCCACCCGTTCCCTGAACCCGTCGAGGAGACCGAGACCCATGCGATCCACGCACGACGCCTTCCACGTCGCGGTGCCCACCCACGATCTCGACGAGGCGGTGCGGTTCTACGTCTTCGGCCTCGGCGCCAAGCTGGCCCGCCGCTACGACGACCGCGTCACGTTCGACTTCTTCGGCGACCAGCTCGTCTGCCACCTCGACGCCGACGCCGTGGCCGCCCAGCCCGTCGAGTATCCGCGGCACTTCGGGGTCACGTTCGCCCGCACCGAGGACTTCGACCGGCTGCTGCAGCTGGTCGAGCACCGCAAGCTGCGCGTCCTGTCCGGCCCCACGGTCCGATTCGAGGGCACCGCCGAGCAGCACCGCACCATCTTCCTCGTCGACCCGTCCAACAACGTGCTGGAGTTCAAGCAGTACGACGACCCGAGGCTGCAGTACTGACCGGACGGAGGCGACGGCCGCACACCGCGGCGGCGCTCGTCACGGTCGCGTGCCTGGCCCTGACCGCCTCGCGCTCGCCGGCCGTGCGACCATCGCCGGGACCGCCCGTCAGGTGGACGCAGGCGACCGTCCCGATCGTCGTGGACGGGCTCCCCCGCGGCTACCTGCTGGTCCGCCCGTTCGCGCCCGGTGCGGCCCGGCTGCCGGTGCTGGTCGACCTGCACGGCTGCTGCGTCACGCCGGAGTACGAGCACAAGCGCAGCGGGTTCGCCGACGTGACCGGGCCGGCGATCCTGGTGTACCCCACCGGGGTCGGCCAGTCCTGGAACGCGGGCTCCTGCTGCGGCCCCGCCCGGGCCGCCGCGGTCGACGACGTCGCCTTCCTCGACGCCGTCGTCGACAAGGTGCTCGCCACCCAGCCCGACGCCGACTCCGGCCGGGTGTTCCTGGTCGGGTACAGCAACGGCGGCAAGATGGCCCTGCGCATGGCGTGCGCGGCCCCCCGGCGCTTCGCGGCCGTCGCGTCCTACGCGGCCGTCAGCTCGATGCCGTGCCCCGACCCGGCGCCGGTGTCGCTGCTCGAGGTCGCCGCGACCGGCGACCCGGAGCTGACCATCGGCCCCGGCGGACCGCCCCGCACCGCCGACGGCTACACCCAGCCCACCGTCGAGGGGCAGGCGCAGCAGTACCGCCGGACGAACCGCTGTCCCGCCACCCCGAGCACCCGCACGCAGGGCAACCTGACCACGAGCACGTGGTCGGGCTGCGGCACCGGGCGGTGCGTACGGCTCGCCGTCTACCGGGGCGGCAGCCACGACTGGCCGGCGGGCGACGACCGCACCCCGTCGGGCGCGCAGGTGACCTGGGACTTCTTGCACACCGTCGGCAACGCGGCGGCGGGCTGCCGGCGCTGAACCCCGGCCGTGCCGCGGGACAGCGTGTTCAGGGCAGCTGCGGCAGGAACCGGTGGCGGGCGAGCGCCGCGGTGGTCTCGGCCGCGAGCGCGACGACGAACGCGGTGATCGCGAGAATGACGATCCAGGCCCAGATCCGGTACCCCGGCGGGTGGGCGTAGGCGATCCAGTGCAGCGCGAACGTGGCGACCGCCGCGTAGGGGAAGGCGTACGCCCAGAACCCGGAGGTGAAGCGCAGGTGGCGGTAGACGCCGATGAGCCGGAGCTGGACCAGCACGGCCAGGAGCGTGTAACCGGCGAGCCCGAAGGCCACGGCGTCGACCTTGCCGTGGGTGGTGGCCAGGTAGGCCAGGCCGGCGAGGGCGGGCGGGGCCGACGCGATCGCCAGGGTGGGCTGCAGCTGCGGGGGGAGCGGGGGGCGGAAGGCCAGCCGGGCCAGCACCACCGACTCGATGACGAGCCACGACACGAGCCCGAGGCCGAAGAACACCCGGGCGAGGCCCGGCCAGCCGGCGAGGCTCGCGCCGATGGCGGCGATGAGCCCCCCGGCGACGGTCGGCAGCACGTATCCGGGGTGCAGCTTGTCCAGGACGAGGCCGCCGGTGATCCATTGGCCGACCATCCACCCGGCGAGCGCGATGGTGAGGATGACGAACACCCCGAACACCCCCTGCCCCGCCGCGTGGTCGTGGCGCATCAGGCCGATGGCCAGCAGCATGCCGACGATCGGGATCAGCGAGACGAAGGGCCCGAGCACCGGGTCGGTCAGCTCGGCGGTCCAGCCGCCCGGTCGCCGCGACACCTGCATGACGTAGCCCACGATGAGCGTGAGCCAGACGACGGCCGCCAGGACGCACAGGGCGTCGGACACGATCGCGGGCGCGAACTGCAGCACCGCGGCATAGCCCCAGCAGCCGGCCAGGCCGGTCAGGCCGTACGCGATGCCGAACAGGTTCGGGGTGATCCCGACGTGAGGTTCGTTCGTCCGTACGTTCACCGCGGCACGCTACCCGGCGATCCGGCGGTTATGCGGTGGCCCGGCCGGCTCGGCACCCGCGCCGCCGCACCGGCCGAGGGTGACGTGCGAGGGCGAAGCGCGAATTTCTCGCCCTGATCGGGTTACGTCTGCTGGCGCGGTTGGTAGCAGGCCCCAAGTGAGGTGAGCGAAGGAGGGATCATGTATCGCATACGGCGAGTAGTCATGGCCGCGACCGCCGCTACCGCAATCGCCACCGGTGTCCCGGTGGCCGCGTCGGCCCAGCAGCCGAGCCCGGGAGCCCCGGGCCCCGGCACGACACAGACGGCGCCGCCCCAGCAACACCAGGGTGGTGGCATGCACGGGCTCAAGGGCGTGCTGCACGGCGAGGGCACGGTCCAGACGGAGCAGGGGCAGGTCCGCGTGGCCATCCAGCATGGCACCGTGAGCCAGGTGAGCGGGTCCGACGTGACCGTGCAGTCGTCCGACGGCTTCACCCGCACCTGGACCGTGGGGCCGGACACCAAGGTGGTGTCGATGCGCACGGGCCTGCAGTCCGGGCAGGTCGGCAAGGGATCGGCCGTCTTCGTGGCCGGCACGGTCCAGGGCACCGGCTCTTCGGCGACGTACACCGCGACCTACGTCCTGATGCACCCCATGCACGACGGTGGCATGCAGGGCTCCCAGGGGGCGAGCGGCGCCGCGCCCACGAGCTGACAGCGTCGACCGGTGCCCGGCCCGCCGGACCGGGCACCGGGTGATCCCCGAACGCGCGCGAGGTGACGCGGCAGCACTCCCGCCCCCGTCCGCCCCGCGCGATGGTTGCATGGGGCGACCGGGGGCACAGCAACCCGCTTCACCGCAGGGGATTGCCAGATGTTGAAGGGCTTCAAGAACTTTCTCATGCAGGGTGACCTGATCGTCGTCGCGGTCGGCCTGGTCGTCGCGCTGGCCTTCAGCACCTTGATCAAGACGTTCACCGACAGCATCATCACGCCGCTGATCGGCGCGGTCGGGGGCGGAGGAGCGGCCGGGAAGGGCCTCGGCTGGACGATCAACGGTCAACGCATCGACGTCGGCGCCTTCATCGGCGCACTCATCTACTTCATCATTTTCATGGCCGTCATCTACTTCCTGATCGTGGTGCCGTACCGGGCGTACATGAGCCACCGCGGCAAGACCGTCTTCGCCGACCCGCCGCCGACCAAGGAGTGCCCGAGCTGCAAGCTCGCCGACCTGCCGACGGGCGCGCACCGGTGCCCGCACTGCACCAGCGAGCTCGCCGGGGTCGGCTGAGCGATCCGGCTACGGCAGGGTGTACTCGGTGGCGACGACCTGGTCGGTGGGCAGGATCTCCATCCACTGACTGAACACGGCGAACGGCGCCGCGCCGAACTTGATGCCGCCCTCCAGCGGGTCGAAGCCCTTGCTGAACACGGTCTCGGTGGGCAGGGTCAGCTCGCTGCCGACCCGGCCCGGGTCGGCCGGGACCGGGGTCAGGGAGGCCTCGTGCTCGGCGCGGATGCGGTCGGCGATGAGCAGCAGCACCTGGCCGATGCTCTGCCCGCGGTACTGCGGCGGGTCCTGCGTGGCGTCGAACGGATAGGGCTCGTCCAGCCCGTCGCTGCCCGCGACCTCGGGGCGGCGCAGCCACGCCATCGCCTCGCGCTCGCGGCCCGGGCGGATCGGCAGCACCGCCTTGACCCAGGGCGAGTTCAGGAACGCGTTGCGGTGCACGTCGCCGTCGAGCTGGATCAGCCAGCCCAGCGAGGCGCCCTGCGGTGCGGGCGCGGTCTCCTCGGTGATGAGGTAATACGGCCGGTGTCCGGGGATGACCCGCGGGCGGCCCTTGCCGATCCGCGCGACCCGGTCGCTGAGCGCGGGCTCGGCGATGATCGTCGGCTGCAGCTCGCCCTGGTCGTCCTTGGCGGCCAGGCGCTGCTCGCGCGGGCGCCACCAGTCGGGGGCGACGAAGTACAGCATCGAGTCGACGTCGAACAGATACCGGATCAGCTCCGACGCGACGTGGTAGTCCTCGTTGGTCCAGCCGTTCTCGTTGCCGTACAACCGCTTGATGAGCGAGCGGTAGACGATGCTGCGCTCCTCGGCCCGCAGATCCTCCTGGGGCCGCGGCCGGACCTGGCTCACCAGCTTGAGCCGGCTGCGCAGCGTGTCGTAGAACAGCTGCTCCTTCTTCAGCGCCACCTCGTCGTCGTAGGCGGTCTTGAGGTCCGCGTTGGCGCGGTCGATCGCGGCGCGGGCCTCGGGCGTGGGCGCGTACACCAGGTTGGCGTCGAACGGGATCGCCGGCCGGCCGCCGAAGCTCGCGTGGGTGAGGTGCACGACGAAGCTGTTGTTCTGCACGTCCGGCGCGTCGACGTTGAAGTTGACCTGGGCGCCGTGGAAGTCGAGGCTGCTGACGGCGTCCAGCACGAACCCGGCCGGCGGCGGCGGGCACTTGAACGCGAACTTGAACTGGATGATGTCGTCCTTGCCGGCGTCGGGCTTGAAGATGCCGTGGTCGGCGTTGTCGCCCGAGAGCTCATAGGTGTTCTCGGCCTCGTCGTCGGCGCCCTGGTACAGGATGAACGGGATCGCCAGCGAGTGCGTCTTGTCGATGTTGGCCGGGTAGGGCTTGTAGTCGGGGGCCTTGACGCCCGGGTCCAGGGCCGCGGAGGTGGCGTGCACGAACTCGCCCAGGCCCAGCGGGTCGCCCGGGTTGTCGATGTAGAGCTGCCAGCACAGCTGCTCGCCGAGATCCTGGACCTGCACCGCCACCTTGCGCATCTTGCGGCTCAGCTGGTAGCTGACGAGCCGGTCGGTGGTGTTCTGCAGCAGGTACCGGCGGCTGGACGTGTCGGTGGTCTCGGTGACGGTGCGAAACGTCGTCCTGTAGTTCTGGCGGACCTCGCTGGACAGCTTCGAGCTCTGCTCCCGCATCCGCTTGTGGGTCTGCTCCTGGGCCTGCTTGCGGGAGCTGTCGAGGTTGAAGCTGCCGCTGCCGCTGGCCTGGAAGATGCCGGCCACGCCGCCGCTCGCGCTCGCGGTCACGCCGAGGCGGGTGTCGTTGGCGTTCTCGACCTTCACCGCGTCGGACAGCTCGTCCTGGTCGGTCTGCGCCACCTCGGTCTTCGTGGTGGTCTCGGCGGACTGCTCGACGGTGCGCTCGACGAGCTGCCGGCGGGTGTTGACCTCGACGAGCTCGACCTGGCCGCCGGGGCTGATCCACACGTGCCCGACCGGCGGGCCGAGGAACGTGCCGATCTCGAAGAAGTACTCGCGGAACATGTGCAGCAACCCGATCGGCGACAGGAACGCGGAGCGGGCCGGGTGGTCCTCGGCGAACCACGTGGCCGCGGCGAGCACCCGCTGCCAGGCCGGCACCTTCGGCGTCAGCATCTGCTGGACCGTCCGGGGCGACGTCCGGCGCAGGTACCGCAGCAACGCCCCGGCCGCCCCGTCCTCGCGCACGGGCGCCGGAGCGGGTGCGGGCGCGGGCGCGGTCCCCGGCCGCATGCCCGGGTCGAGCACCAGCCCCTCGCGGAGGTTCATCGCGACGGTGCGCTCGTCCGGCTCGGGGGCGAGGCGCACCACCGGCCCCCGCGGCTCGGCCGGCGGCGCGGGGCTCGCGGCCGGCTCGAGCATCGCCGGGTCCACGAGCCGGGCCGCCTGGCGGAACCGGCTCGACGTCGCCTCGGCGAGGTGCTCGTGCTGCAGCGTCGAGCGCCATCCGACGAGCGGCTGGTACACCCCGAACAGCTCGCTGGCGTAGGGCAGCACGCCCTTCTTCGCCTCCTCCCCCGCCGGCTCACCCGCCGGCTGCGGGGCCGGCGCCGCGGCGACGACCGCCGGGCCGGTGAGCGCCTGCACCACGTTGTCCGGCCCGCTCGGCTGGGTGCGGAAGTTCAGGAAGCGCGGGTGCTCGGCGTCGGTGCCCGACAGCGTCACCAGCGCCGCCGCGGTGAACCGGTCCTGCCCGGCCGGCGCCACGAAGGCGATCTCCAGCGAGCCGTCCGAGAGGTCGTCGGCGTCGTGCACCACGAACTGCAGCGCCGCCGCCTCGCCGCCCGGGCGCAGCAGCCGGGTGCCCCGCAGCTGGGCCACGTCCGGGAACGCCGAGGGGTCGCGAATGTCCACGGCCGTGCCGAAGCCGAGGCCGATCGGGCCGCCGTGCGCGGGCTGGTCGATGTCGACGCGGTACCGCCACAGGGCGAACCCGCCGCCCGCGATCCGCGGGAACGGTGTCGTGCCGATCAGGCTGACGGTGTACATGGGTCCCCCTCCGCTGTCATTCCCCGGGCGGTACCTTGCCGATCCCCGTGATCCCGGCCGCGTGCGAGAAGCCGATGCGGGGCGTGGTGTGGTGCGCGTCGAGGAAGACCGGCCGGTCGTCGCCCGGTCCGTAGTCGACGTACGAGTCCGACATGCGCACGCTCGTCCAGCGGGTGTTCTGCAGGATGCGCGCCCAGCGGCCCGGCGGCGTCTGCTGCCGGTCGAGCGTCAGCCCGGCCCCGCGCAGGTCCTTCCAGACCGGGTCGGGGTCGGCGAGCGGATCCGGCGGGACCCGCCCGGACGAGTGGTAGCTGCGCACGACCCGGGTGCCGTCGAAGGCGAACCAGGTGCGCAGCAGTTGCTGGTACGCCTTCCACCCGCCCGTGTCCGGGTGGAACCCGTCGAGGTCCCACAGCTCCCGGAACGCCGCGTCCCATACGCGCGGCGCGTCCGTCCCGGCCGTCGACGGCACGCCCCACAGCGTCGTGCCCTGCGTGACCGGGAACGTCTTCATGACCTGCTTCACCGGGGCGATGCCGGTGCTGAACCCGCTCACGGCGACCGCGCCGACCGGGGGCACGGCCCCGAAGTCGGTGCTGAACACGGCCCGGGCCAGCGAGCGCAGGTTCGGCCCGCACAGCTCGTCCGGATTGTCGGCGGGCGGGCGTACCCCGGCCGAGCTGGTGCGGCACTGCCGGTGCAGGAACGCGGCCACCTCGCGCAGCAGCCGCAGCGCCCCCTCGCCGGTCACGAGCGGCCCCAGGTCGGTGCCGTGCGCGATCGGCATGACCGTGATCGCGCGGCTGCGGCGGGCCAGCAGCTGCGCGACGAAGTAGAACTCGTCGAGCAGGTACTTCTTGCCCAGGTCGAAGTACTGCTGAAACGGGCTGTCCTGGTTGATCAGCCCGTACGGGTAGGTCGCCGAGTACGAGCTCGTGTTCGGGCTGTAGAACAGCACGAAGTCCAGCCGCGACACCGGCCGGGGCCGCCCGAGGTTCGGCGAGAACACGGCGACGGTGAGCATCTGGTCCGTCTGCGGCGCCGGGTAGCGCAGCCAGTAGAACCGCCCGAGCGCGTCGACCTGGACCTTCACGAGCCGGTGGCGAAACTGGGCCCAGCCGCGGGCGGTGTCGGCGACCGGGGTCGCGGGCAGCAGGTCATCCTCGGCGACGTAGCAGTCGAGCTGGTCGTTCCAGTGCCCGGTGTAGGCGCGCACGGCGGGGTACTTGGGCGGCCGCCACAGCAGCGCGGCGTGCGGGTCGCGGCCCGGCCGGCGCATCACGGCCTTGATCTGCTCGGCGTCGAGCTCCACCACGGGGCACGTGTCGAGCCGCCCCAGCGTCACCGTGAACGTGACGTCGTCGCCGGCCACGGCCCGCTGGGCGAGCGCGTTGTTCCACGGCTCGGTGCGCAGGTCCCCGGCGACGGCGATGTGCTCGGTCACGTACGCCGGGTGGGCCACGACGATCAGCGGGATCGGCGGCGGCGACGCCAGCACCGTGCTGAAGCGCCCGGCCGCGTCGGTGCCGCCACTCGCCCCGCCCAGGCTCACCAGGGCGTTGGCGATCGGCAGGCCGTTGACGTCCCGGACCAGCACCGTACAGGTGAGCGCCACGTCGCCCAGTGTGACCGCGAGCCGGGCGCCGGCCAGCCAAGTGGCGGGTGTGAGACAGCAATCCGGCCCGGGCGGCGGGGCCGGCCGTCAGTGGGGCCCGTTGTTCCGGCTCGGCGGCGGGGCCTGGCGGATGTCCGACCGGGTGGTGCTGGCCAGCCACATGGCGGCGAGCATGGCGAGGCCGGCGCAGACCTGGATCCACGGCCGCACCCCGCTGGTGTCGATCTTCTCGTGGAACGCGGTGACACCGACCGCGACGCTGACGGCGGGGTCGGCGATGGCGATCGCCATGAGCGGCACGGCGATGCGCGAGCTCTGCAGCGCGTTCTGGTTGAGGATCACCGCGGCCAGCCCGGTGACGACCAGCGCGTAGGTCTGCCCCCGGGCGAAGATCGCGCCCGGATCGAGGGACAGCTCCGCGGTCAGCGCCTTGAGCAGGGAGGCGGCGACGCCGTAGAGCAGGCCGCTGGCGACGCCCAGCAGCACCGCCCGGGTCGCGTTGCCGGCGCACCACGCGAAGAACAGGCACGCCGCGAGCACGGGCCCGGCCCACAGCGCGACGCCGAGCCAGCCGGCCACCGACGGCTGGGCGATGCCGGGGCGGGGCTGGGCGGCGAGCAGGAACGCGGCCAGGCCGGCCCCGCCGAGCGCCACCACGGCGTAGTCGCGCCGGTGGACGGGGCGCCGGTTGAGGGCGGCGGCCAGCGGGATGGCCAGGAACAGGCCGGTGATCAGCAGCGGCTCGACGAGGATGAGCGGCCCGAAGCTCAGCGCGAGGGCCTGCAGGCCGGTGCCGATGGTCTCCGGCACCCAGGCCAGCAGCCATCGGGGCCGGCGGATCAGGCGCAGCAGCAGCCGCGGGTCGAGCGGCGGCGCCCGCTCCTCGAGCTTGGCCTCGCTCTGCTCGAGCGCGGCGCCGACGGCGAACGCGGCCGCCGACCCCAGCGCCGCGACCACGGCGACGACGTTCTCGCCGGCGCCGGGGTCACCGGCGGCCGTCATCGCCCACCGGGCGAGCGGCGGCCGGACCCGGCGACGAGGTCGGCGATGCCGGCGGCCGGATCGCCGGCGAACAGCGCGAGCCCGGCGGCCCGGGCCCGGCGGCCCCGCTCGCCGCCGGTGAGCTCGCCGAGCACCCGCCCGAGCTGGTCGCGCCCGCGCACCAGGGTGCTCACCCCGGCCTCGTCCATGGCGGCCGCGCTCGCCCGGCCGTGGCCGGGCAGCGGCCGGTACGTGAGCACGGGCAGCCCGCACGCCATGGCCTCCAGCGCGGTGAGGCCGCCGCCGTTCTCCACGAGCACGTCGACGGCGCGCAGCAGCTCCGGCATGTCGTCCACCCAGCCCAGGACCGGCCCGGTCCCGGCCAGCACCATCCGGCTGCGCAGCGCCTCGTTGCGCCCGCAGACCGTGACCGGGATCGCGGCGCCCGTCCGGGCGATGTCGGCGGCCGTCGCGGCGACCTCGCCCACGCCCCACGCCCCGGCGACCACCAGCGCGAGCGGGGCCTGCGGGGGCAGGCCGAAGCGCTGCCGGGCGCGCCGCCTCGCCGCCGTGGAGGCGGGGGCGCACCGGGCCGACACCACCCGGCCCGCCACGCGCACGCCGGCCGCGGCGTGGGCGAGCGCCTGGGCGCGGCTCGTCTCGTGCGCCACGCAGTGCACGTCGACGCCCGGGGACAGCCAGATCGGGTGCGCGGCGAAGTCGGTCACGTAGGTGACCACCGGCACGGCGAGGTGCCCGTCGCGGCGCAGCGGTCCGAGCAGCTGGCTGGCGATCGGGTAGGTCGACACGACCACGTCGGCGTCCTCGGGCAGCGCCCGGCGCATCCGCGCGCGCACCGGGCGCAGCAGGGCGCGCGTGATCGGTGCGGCGCCGCGGAACCGGCAGGCGATCGCGAACAGCCCGTCGTAGATCCAGGGCAGGCGCAGCAGCAGGCCGTGATACGTGCCGCGCAGCAGCCGTCCGAGCCGCCACGGGAAGACGTCGGTGACGTCGAGGCAGTCGACTCGCAGACCCCGCGCGCGCAGCCGCTCGGCCAGCTCGCGGGTCGTGCCGTCGTGCCCGGCGCCGACGCTGGCCGAGATCACCACGACGCGGCGGCGCAGGTCGGCGCGGGGCGCCGCAGACTCGAGAGTGGACACGCCAGGCGCACTACCGCACCACGCCTGGTTCTAACGCTCGGCCCGCCGGCGGCGGCGGGCGGGAAGGGGTGGTCCGATGCGGATCGCGAACCGGGTCGCACTGGTCACCGGCGCCTCGTCGGGCATCGGCGAGGCCACGGCGCTGCGGCTGGCCGGTGCGGGCGCGCGGCTGGTCCTGCACGGCCGGGACCGGGACCGGCTGTCGGAGCTGGCCGAGCGCACCGGCGGCGTCGCGGTGGTCGGCGACCTCGCCGAACCGGGCGCGGCCGAGCGGCTGGCGGCCGAGGCGGACCGGCTCGGCGGCGGCGTGGACATCCTCGTCAGCAACGCGGGCGTGGGCTGGGCCGGGCCGTTCGGGGAGATGGCGCCCGACGACATCGCGCGGCTGGTCGCGGTGAACCTGGTCGCGCCGATGCGGCTCACCCGGGCCCTGCTGCCGGGGATGCGTGACCGCGGGGACGCGCACGTCATGTTCGTGACGTCGATCGCCGGGCGCACGGGCGTGGCCGGCGAGGCGGTCTACGCGGCGAGCAAGGCGGGGCTGGACGCGTTCGCCGAGAGCCTGCGGCTGGAGACGCGGGGCACGGGCGTCGGGGTCGGCGTCTTCGTGCCGGGGGTCGTGCAGACGGAGTTCTTCCAGCGCCGGGGGCGGCCCTACGAGCGGCGCCGCCCGCGGCCGCTGCCCGTGGACCGGGTCGCGGACCTGCTGGTCGGGGCGATCGCGGCGGGCGGTGCGGAGCGCTACGCTCCGGGCTGGCTGCGTCTGCCGGTCGCGGTGCGCGGGGCGGCCCCCGGCCTGTATCGCCGGCTGGCCGCCCGGTTCGGGTGAGGCTACCCGGCGCGCAGCGCGCGGATCGACTGCCGCAGCGACGCCATCGTCGCCAGCACGGCGGTGGGCTCGTAGCCGCAGTGGGCCATGCAGTTGGCGCAGCGCGGGTCGCGGCCCCGCCCGTAGCGCTCCCAGTCGGTCGTCTCCACCAGTTCGCGGTAGGTGGGCACGTACCCGTCGGACATCAGGTAGCAGGGTCGCTGCCAGCCGAACAGCGAGTACGACGGCACGGCCCAGGCGGTGCACGGGAAGTCGATGCGGCCCTCGAGGAAGTCGAGGAACAGCGGCGAGTGGCTCAGCCGCCAGCGCCGTCGCCGGCCGTCGGCGAACGCCTTGGCGAACAGCTCGCGGGTCTGCTCCACCCCGAGGAAGTGCTCCTGGTCCGGGGCCTTCTCGTAGGCGTACGCCGGGGAGATCATCATCTCGTCGATCCCCAGCTCGTCGTTGAGGTGGTCGAGGACCTCGATGACGGTCTGCGGGGTGTCGGTGTTGAAGAACGTGGTGTTGGTCGTGACCCGGAACCCGCGCCGCTGGGCCTCCCGCACGGCCGCCACGGCCTCGTCGAAGACACCCTCCTTGCACACCGAGGCGTCGTGGCGCTCGCGGAGGCCGTCGATGTGGACGGTGAACGCGAAGTACGGCGACGGCCGGAACTTGTCGAGCTTCTTCGGCAGCAGCAGGGCATTGGTGCACAGGAACACGTACTTCTTGCGCCGCAGCAGCTCGGCGGTGATGACGTCGATCTGCGGGTGCATGAGCGGCTCGCCGCCGGCGATGGAGACCATCGGCGCGCCGCACTCGTCGATCGCGGCCAGCGCCTGCTCGACCGGCATACGCCGGCGCAGCACGTCGGCCGGGTGCTCGATCTTGCCGCACCCGGCGCACTTGAGGTTGCAGGCGAACAGCGGCTCCAACTCGACCAGCAGGGGGAACTTCTCGCGGTGGTGCAGCTTCTGGGACAGCAGATACCGGCCGATGCGCAGCCGTTGCCGCAGGGGGATGCTCATTGCCGTACCTCCTTGGGCAGCATGAAACGGACGTCTTCGAGCACGGCGGTGTGCTCCCGCACCGTGCGGGCCCCGAGCCCCGACAGCGCGGCGAGCACCTCGCCGACGACGGCGGGCGGGGCCGAGGCGCCGGCGGACACGCCCACGCTGCGCACGCCGGCCAGCCATCGCAGGTCGATGCCGCCGGTGCCGTCGACCAGGTACGCGGGGGTTCCCGTGCGCTCGGCGACCTCGACGAGGCGCTTGGAGTTCGAGGAGTTGACGGACCCGACGACGAGCACGGCGTCGCAGGCGTCCGCGATCTCGGCCACCGCGCGCTGCCGGTTCGTCGTGGCGTAGCAGATGTCGTCGGACGGCGGCGCGGTCAGGCCGGGGAAGCGCGCCCGCAGCACCGCGAGGACGTCGGCGACGTCGTCGACCGCGAGGGTCGTCTGGACCAGGTAGGACACCCGCCGCGGATCGTCGACGCGCACCCGCTCGGCGTCGCCGACGTCCTGGACGAGCCGGACCCGCTCGGGCGCCTCGCCGAGCACGCCGTCGGTCTCCTCGTGCCCGGCGTGGCCGATGAGCAGCACGGTGTCGCCGTGCTCGGCGAAGCGCCGGGCCTCGCTGTGGACCTTCGTCACGAGCGGGCAGGTGGCGTCGATCGTCGGCAGGTGCCGCTCGGCGGCCGCCGAGCGGACCGCGGGCGAGACGCCGTGCGCGGAGAACACCGTCATCGCGCCCTCCGGCACCTCGTCGACCTCGTCGACGAAGATCGCGCCCCGCCGGGACAGGTCGGCGACCACGTGCGTGTTGTGCACGATCTGCTTGCGGACGTACACCGGCGGCCCGTACTGCTCCAGCGCGCGCTCCACGACGAGGATGGCGCGCTCCACCCCGGCACAGAACGAGCGGGGCGCGGCGAGCACGACCCGGCGGACCGTGGTGGCCGCCGCCCACTCCCGCAGCCCCGCGGCCACGGCCGGCAGGGCCGCCAGCGCCGTGCGCAGCCGCCCCACGGTGCCCGGCCGCAGCACCGCGCCGGTGTCGGCGACGACCCGCACGCAGGCGGCGGGGCGGTCCCCGGCCCCGGCGAGCAGCCACGCCGACTCCAGGTCCGCCGTCAGCGCGCCGGTCCCGGCGAGCCGGCCCCGGGCCGCGCCCAGGGCCAGCCGGTCGGTGCTGAGCACCGGGCCGGCGCGCACGGGCAGCCCCTGGCGGCGCAGCGCACGCTCGAGCAGGACGGCCGAGGGCAGCACGGTCACGGCCGGCGCCGCGGCGCCGGCCCGCACGGCGGTGCGGACCTCGGTGGCCACGACGACGTCGCCGGGCTCGAGCCCGGCGTCCAGCCCGCCGCCGACACCGGCCACGGCGAGCGCCCCGGCCCCGGCCACGGCGGACGAGGCGGCGGCCCGTTCGGAGCGGCGGCGCCCGGCGCCGGTGTGCAGGACGGTGCCGAGCGGGCCGGGCCGGCCCCGGCGCAGCGCCGCCGCCTCGGCGCGCATCGGCGCGCACAGCAGCCAGTCGCCGTCCGCGCGCTGGTGGGCCGGCGTGCTCATCGCCCCTCCTCGGCGCTGTCGCGCAGGATGCGGCCGAGGGCGCTGACCGGGAACACCAGCCGGTACAGGTGGTAGTTGATGTAGAAGTCGCCCGGGAAGCCGGTGCCGGTGTAGTGCGGCTCGTCCCAGGTGCCGTCGGGGCGCTGGGTGTCGAGCAGCCAGGCCAGCGCCCGGCGCGCGGCGGGCGTGCGGTGCTCGCCGGTGGCGTGCAGCGCCAGCAGGGCCCAGGCCGTCTGCGACGCGGTGGACGTCCCGCGCCCGCGCATGGCCGGGTCGCGGTAGGAGCGCATGTCCTCGCCCCAGCCGCCGTCGCCGTTCTGATGCTCCAGCAGCCACCGCACGGCGCGGCGGATCGAGGAGTGCCCCGGCGCGACGCCGGCGGCGGTCAGGGCGGGCACGACGCAGCCGACGCCGTACACGTGGTTGGCCCCCCACCGGCCGAACCAGGAGCCGTCCGTCTCCTGGGCCCGCAGCAGCCACCGCACGCCCCGGCGGGTGGCGGGTGAGTCCCTCAGGCCCTGGGCGCACAGCGCCTCCACGATGTGCGCGGTGACGTCGGCGCTGGGCGGGTCGATGACCTCACCGAAGTCGCAGAACGGCAGGTCGGCCACGAGCGCGCGGTCGTTGTCGGCGTCGAAGGCGCCCCAGCCGCCGTCGCGCGACTGCATGCCGACCAGCCAGCGGGTGGCCCGGTGCAGCACGGCATGGCCCCGCAGCGGGGTCCGTCGCAGCGCGAGGATCACCTCGGCGGTGTCGTCGGTGTCGGGGTATCCGTCGTTGTCGAACTCGAACGCCCAGCCGCTCGGCGGGACGTGCGCCCGGCGGACGGCCCAGTCGCCCCGCGCGGTGATCTCCTCCCCGGCGAGCCAGTTCCCGGCCCGCACCATCGCGGGATCGTCGGCCGGCAGCCCGGCGTCGGCCAGGGCCGTGACCGCGAGCGCGGTGTCCCACACCGGCGACTGGCACGCCTCCAGGCGCCGCACCGTCCCGCCGGGCGACTCCTCGCGCACGGTGAACCGTTCCAGCCCCACCAGGCCCGCTCGCAGCACCGGGTGCGTCACGGGGTAGCCGAGGGCGTGCAGGGCGATGAGCGAGTACACCCACGGCGGCTGGATGCCGCCCCAGGAGCCGTCGGCCTCCTGCCGGGCGATGATCCACTCGGCGGCGCGGCGCAGCGCGTGGCGGCGCAGCGGCCGGGCGGCGACGCGCTCGTAGCCGCGGGCGGCGAGGTCGAGGCGGTGCAGCCAGCCCGCGCGGCGTGTCAGCGGCGGCGGTGGCGGCGGGTGCAGCCCCGTGCGCAGCTCCGGCAGCGAGAAGCCCAGCGACCGCACGGGCCGCAGCGCCCGCACGATCGACAGCGGCACGATGGTCTGGCGGGCCCAGCACGCGAAGTCGTACACGTTGAAGGGCATCCACGCGGGCAGCAGGACGAGCTCGGGCGGGACGGCGGGCACCCGGCGCCACGGCCACTCGCCGAACAGTGCCAGCCAGATGCGGGTGAACACCCGGCTGCGCTCGATGCCGCCCCGGTCGCGGACGAACGCCGCGGCCGCCGCCATGTGCGGTGCCTCGGGCGCATCGCCGGCCAGGCGCAGCGCGGTGTACGCCTCGATGGTGGTGGACAGGTCGCCGGGGCCGCCGTGGTACGTCGCCCAGGCCCCGTCGTCGCGCTGCCGGGAGCGGATCCAGCGGGCCGTCTGCGCGGTCAGGCGCTCGTCGCGGAGCCCGAGGAACCGGCGCATCATCAGGTCCTCGGCCTCGATCGTCACGTTGGTCTCGAGCTCGCCCTTCCACCAGCCGGCGGCGTCCTGCCGGGCGCGCAGGTGATCCGTCGCCCGCTCCAGGCCGTCGCGGAGCCGGTCGATGAGCTCGTCGCGCGCGGGTGCCCGCGTCGGTACCCCGGCGGCCATCAGTGGTGGCGTCCCGTCACGAGGTGGGCGAGGTCCGCCAGGTCGTCGTGCACGTCCGCGGGCAGGCCGAGCGCGTCGAGCTCGGCGAGCGCGTGGCGCAGGTGGCGGTCGGCCTCCTGCCGCACCCAGTCGCGCGAGCCGGCCTCCTCCAGCAGCCCGGTGGCGGTGCGCAGGTCGGCGTCGTGCAGGTCGCCGGTCGTCGCGTACAACTCCCGCAGCGCCTCGCCGGCGGCGGTGCCGGACGTGAGCGCGTGCACGACCGGCACCGACTTCTTGCGCGACCGCAGATCGGACCCGACCGGCTTGCCGGTGCGCGCCGGCTCCCCCCAGACGCCGAGCTCGTCGTCGACGAGCTGGAAGCTCATCCCCAGGTGGGTGCCGAGGCGCGTCAGGCCCTCGGTCACGGCCACGGGGGCGTCGCACAGCAGCGCCCCCAGCGCGCAGGCGCACGACATCAGCGCCGCGGTCTTGTCGGCGCTCATCGCGAGGCACTCCGCGAGGGTGACGTCGTCGCGCCGTTCGAACTCCAGGTCGGCGACCTGTCCGGCGATCAGCCGGTGGACGTCGGCGTCCAGCCGCCGGGCCGCCCGCACGGTGCCCGGCCGGGTGTCGCCGCTGAGCACGTCGCGCGCGAGCAGCATGAGGGCGTCACCGGCGAGGATCGCGGCGGGAATGCCGAAGACCGCCCAGGCCGTCGGGCGGTGCCGGCGTACCGTGTCCTGGTCCATGACGTCGTCGTGCAGCAGCGAGAAGTTGTGCGCGAGCTCGACGGCCGCCGCGGCGGGGACACCCCGGTCGGCTGGATGACCGGCGGCGCGGGCCGACAGCAGGGCCAGGGCCGGACGGATGCCCTTGCCGCCCGCGGCGGACGGCGAGCCGTCGGCCTCGCAGTAGCCCATGTGGTAGGCGGTGACCCGCTGGTTGCGGGGGTCGAGGCGGCCCAGGAGCTCCCTGATCCGCGGCTCGACCAGGGCGGGTACCTGATCGAGGAAGCCGACGGGTGCGATGGTCAACGTGTGCCCTCCAGGGTTCGGTCGGCAGATGCCAGGTGGGCGAGCACGACGTCGGCGGCGCGGTGGCCGCTTCGGACCGCGCCCTCCATCGTGTCCGGCCACCCGGTGTCGGTCCACGCTCCGGCCAGGACGAGGCCGGGAATGCGGGTCGCCGCGCCGGGCCGCAGCGCGCGGGTCCCGGGAGCCTGCCGGAAGGTCGCCCGCGGCTCGCGGGTGACGAACGCGTCCAGCAGCCGTGCCGAGCGCGCCGCGGGCAGGAGCCCGGCGACGGCCTCGGCGCAGACGGCGGTCAGGCGCGCGGCCGGGGCCGCGATGGTGTCGTCCGCGGCGGAGATCGACACCACCAGGTACTGCTCGCCGGGCATCGAGTCCGGCGTCCGGTCGAAGATCCATTGGGCCGGGGACTCGACGGCCGCGGCGAACGGCAGCCGGGTGACGGGCGAGTCGTAGCGCAGGTGGACGTTCACGATCGGGGAGCTGCCCAGCCGGTGCCAGTCGTCCCGGGCGGCGCCCGCGGCGGGCGGCACCAGCCGCGCGGCGGCCCGCGGCGGAACGGCCAGCACGACCGCGTCGGCGAGCATCTCGTCCTGGGCCGTGCGGCCGCCGGAGCCGCCGGTCACGACCCGGAACCCGGTGACGTCCGGCCGGATCCGCTCGGCCCGGCGGCCGGTGGCGACCCGCACGCCGAGCCGGGTCAGCAGCCGGCGCGCGGGACGGCCGTGCAGGTCGGCCAGCGGCACGAGCGGCCGCCCGATGTCGCCGGCGCCGGCGCGCTCCAGCAGCCCGGTGCGGAACACCCGCGCGGCCAGCGCGAGCGACGCGTGCTGCGCGGGCGTGTTGAGCGCGGCGACGGTGATCAGGTCCCACAGGCGGCGCACCGCCCGGGGACCCTGGCCGTGCTCGGCCAGCCACTCGCCGAAGGACCGCTCGTCGTTGGCCGCGTCGTCCGGGTCAACCGTGCGCAGCGCGCCGGCCGCGGCGATCGCGCGCACCCGCTCGCGGGCGTCGAGCAGGCGGTAGCGGGCCAGGGCCGGCAGCAGATGGGCCGGGGCCGGCAGCCCCCGCGTGCGGGCCAGCACATGCGGCGCCCGGCCGTGCGAGAGGACCGGGACCCGGAAGTGCGGCTGGATCCGGGCCAGGTCCGCGCTGCCGAGCCGCTCCAGCAGGGCCCGGTAGCGCCCGTAGCAGCGCAGGAACACGTGCTGCCCGGTGTCCACGACGAGCCCGTCGTGGTCGAAGGAGTACGTCGCCCCGCCGAGCTCGTTGCGCCGCTCGACCAGCGTCACCCGGGCACCGGCGTCGGCGAGCAGGAGGGCGGCGGTGATGCCCGCGAGCCCGCCGCCGACGACGCACACGTCGCGGCCGGCGACCGGGGCTGATGGCGTGTTCGACGGCGTGGCCATCAGGCCGACCGCAGCGCGAGGGCACGGGCGGCGACCATGGCCTTCGCGCCGGAGGAGAGCGACAGCCGGGTGCGGGTGACGGCCAGCGGGTCCTCGGCGATGCGGGCCAGCAGCCGGCGGTAGATGCCGGCCATCGCGGCGGTGCAGGCGGCGCTGCGGGCGTCCAGCATCGGCAGCAGCCGAAGACCGGTCTCGTACCACCGCTCGGCCCGCTCGGCCTCGAAGCGCACGAGCGCGGCGAAGCGCTCGGGCGGGTCGGCGAAGCCGTCGCCGTCGAGCTCCAGGTTGCAGCCGAATCGGTCCAGGTCGTCCTTGGGCAGGTAGACGCGGCCGGCCAGCTGGTCCTCCCGCAGATCGCGCAGGATGTTGGTCAGCTGCAGCGCGATGCCCAGCGCGTCGGCGAACGCGGCGGCCCGCGGCGGCGCTCCGGTGCCGAAGACGCCCAGCGACAGGCGCCCGACGGAGCCGGCCACGCAGCGGCAGTACCACAGCAGGTCGTCCATCGTGGCGTAGGTCGTGCCGCGCACGTCGGCCGCGCAGCCGTCGATCAGCTCGTCGAAGGCCGGCAGCGGGATGGGCAGCCGCCGGGCGGCGTCGTGCAGGGCCAGCAGCACCGGGTCGTGCCCGGCCGTCTCCGGCAGCCGGTGCAGCGCGTCGCGGACCTCGTCGAGGCGGCCCAGGCGCTCGTCCGGCGGCCGGGACCCGTCGCCGATGTCGTCGATGCGGCGGGCGGTGGCGTACACCGCGGACAGCGCACGCCGGCGGTCCCGCGGCAGCAGCCGGATGCCGTAGGAGAAGTTGCGCGCCTCCCGGCGCGTGATCTCCTCGCAGTGCCGGTACGCCGCCGCGAGGGAGCCGCCCGCGCTCACCCGGCGCTCCTGATCATCAGGCCCAGCCAGGATCTCGCGATGTCGCGCCGGCGGGGCCGCGGCGGGCCGGGCAGCGGGTCGTAGCCGCTGCGCCTCAGGGCCCGCAGCGTGGCGCGGCCCCCGGCGACGTATCCGCCGACCGCCACCCGCGCCCAGCCGTGCAGCGCCCCGACCAGCGGCGTCCCGGCGTCCAGCCACGCCCGGGCCCGGCCGGCCTCGAAGCGCACGAGCGCGCGCAGCGCGCCGCTGGCCGTGGCCGCGGCCAGGTCGGTCTCCGCCACCCCGAACCGGTCGAGGTCGGCCGCGGGCAGGTACACCCGCCCGCGCCGGTGATCCTCGGCGATGTCCTGGAGGTGCTCGAGGACCTGCAGCGCGGTGCAGACGCGGTCCGACCGCGCGATCAGCGCCGGCTCGGGCCGCCCGAACACGTGCAGGACCAGCTCGCCGACCGGATCGGCCGACAGGGAGCAGTACCCGACGAGCTGCTCGACGGTCTCGTAGCGGGTCACCGTCTGGTCGACCCGGTTGGCCTCGATCAGGCGCAGCAGCGGCCCGGCGGGCAGCCGGCACGCGGACACCGTCGGGGCGAGCCCGCGCAGCACCGGGTGCCGGACCGGGCGGCCGTCGTAGAGCTCGCGGACCTCGGCCTCGAACGCGTCGAGCGCCGCCGTGCGGGCCCGGGTGCTCAGGCCCGGCACCGGTTCGTCGCCCAGGTCGTCGACGAACCGCGCGTAGCGGTACAGGGCCAGCAGGTGCTCACGCGTCGCCCTGGGCAACATGCGAAGCGCCACCGGGAAGTTCTCGCCGCCGGCCCGCTGCTGCGGTGCCAAGGGCCCGTCGGGCAGCGCCGTCTGGGTCGTCATGCCGGGCATGGCGGCGCGCTACCCGCGATCCGCGCTCGTAACCTTCGCGGCGCTTCCTGGTGGCGGTCCGGCATCCGGCGCACCGGGGCGGCGCTCATCGGAGGTGGTCGCTCATCCGGGCGAACCGCAGCCCTTGGCGCTCGCCGTCGCCGGCGATCGCCGTCAGCGCGCCGAGGGCCGAGCCCCAGGAGCCGGGCACCGCCGCGCAGTCGCTGTCGTGCAGCAGCAGGGTGGCGCCGCCCCTGATGCCGCCGGAGCGCAGGTGGGCCAGCACGGTGGCGGTGGTGGCGCCGGCCTCCCAGTCGCGGCCCCAGGCGCTCCAGAGCACCGGGCGCAGGCCGAGCCGGACGCCGGCGAGGAGGCTCCCGGTGGACAGCACGCCGTACGGCGGGCGGAACCACCGGGGCGGGGCTCCGCAGACGCCGAGAATCAGCTCGGCCGTGCGGGCGAGCTCGCCGTGCACGCGCCCCGGGCTCATCCGCAGGTGACTGCGGTGGGTCCAGCCGTGCACGCCGATCTCGTGCCCCTCCTCGTGGATACGGCGCAGCAGGCCGGGCGCCCTCGCCGCCATGGTGCCGAGCACGAAGAAGGTGGCGGGGATGCCCAGCCGCGCCAGCGACCGGAGGAAGTGCGGGGTGGAACGCGGGTCCGGGCCGTCGTCCAGGGTGAGCGCGACGGTGCCCGGCCGACCGGCGCCGTTCAGCGCCGGCAGGTGCCGGCGGACCGACGGCAGCGCCGTCACCGCGGGGCCCGCGTGCAGCACCGCCGTGGCCGCGGACACGCTCATCGCCAGAAGCCGTCTGCTCATGCACTCCTCCACGTGGCCGGGCCGGGCGGGACGGGCGGCTACCCGCGGCGGTCGCGCCGAAACCGGGGCCGGTCGCGCCGGCACCGCAGCAAGATTGGAGTTGGGTCGCACCGGCGTTCCCGCCCGCGCGGCGTGCGGCGTGCGACCGGGCCGAACGGCATCGAGAGGAAGGACGGGGTGCCGTGAGTATTTCCCGCCGCCTGGCCGATCTGTTCCGGATCAAGGCCAACAAGGCCCTCGACCGCGCCGAGGACCCACGCGAGGTGCTCGACTACTCCTACGAACGCCAGCTGGAGATGCTGACGAAGGTGCGCCGCGGCGTGGCCGACGTCGCCACCAGCCGCAAACGCCTCGACCTGCAGCTGACCCAGCTGCAGCAGGCCGCCGACCGGCTGCAGGACCAGGCCGCCGAGGCGGTCGACGTGGGCCGCGACGACCTCGCTCGCGAGGCCCTCACGCGCCGGGCCGCCGTCGCCGCCCAGATGGGTGACATCAGCGCCCAGCGCGACGCGCTCACCGGCGAGGAGGCCAAGCTCACGATGGCCGCCACCCGGCTGCAGGCGCGGGTGGAGGCGTTCCGCACGCGCAAGGAGACCATCAAGGCCACCTATACCGCGGCCGAGGCGCAGAGCCGCGTCGGCGAGGCGGTCTCGGGCATCTCCGAGGAGATGGGCGACGTCGGGATGGCCGTGCAGCGCGCCGAGGACCGTACGGCGCAGATGCAGGCCCGAGCCGGCGCGATCGACGAGCTGCTCGCCTCCGGCGCGCTGCAGGATGCCACCGCGACGACCGCCGGCCGCGACGACCTGCGGGCCGCCCTCGACGCGGCACGGGGTGACCAGGGCGTCGACCGCGAGCTCGCCGCGCTCAAGGCCGGTCGGCCCGCGCCGGGCATCGGCGGCGGAGCGCAGCCCCGCGCGGTGGACGCGGGGCCGCCGGACGAGGGGGCCCGGCGATGATCATCAGGAGCACCCGATGCGCACCCGATTTCGCCCCGACCGCCGCCTGACCGCGCGCATGGCGCTGACCGTGTTCCTGCTCGGGCTGCTGTACGTGGCCTTCATCGCCGTCCTCGTCACCTTCTTGCGCTCGGTGGTGGCGGTCGTGGTCATCGCGGGCGGCATGCTGGCCGTGCAGTACTGGTGCTCCGACCGCCTCGCCCTGGCCGGCATGGGGGCCCGGATCGTCGACCCGCGGCAGCAGCCACGGCTGCACGGCGTCATCGACCGGCTGTGCGCCGCGGCCGACATGCCGAAGCCGCGCGTCGCCGTGGCCGACACCGAGCTGCCCAACGCGTTCGCCACCGGCCGCAACACCGACCGCGCGGTGGTGTGCGTGACCACGGGCCTGATGCGCCGGCTCGAGAACGACGAGCTGGAGGCGGTGCTGGCCCACGAGCTGTCCCACATCGCCCACCGCGACGTGGCGGTCATGACGATCGCCGCGTTCCTCGGCGTCGTGGCCGGCATGGTCACCCGCTTCATGTTCTACTCGCAGCTCTTCGGCGGCCGCCGGCGCGCCGACAACCAGACGTACCTGCTGCTCATGCTGGTCATGGCCGTCTCCGCGGTGGTGTACGCGCTGAGCTTCCTGCTCATCCGCGCCCTGTCGCGCTATCGGGAGCTGGCCGCGGACCGTGCCGGCGCCATGCTGACCGGCCGGCCCTCGGTGCTCGCCTCCGCGCTGACGAAGGTGACCGGCGAGATGGCCCGCATCCCGACCCGCGACCTGCGCACCGCGCAGGCGTTCAACGCGTTCTTCTTCGTCCCCGCGATCGGGCCCCGGCCGAGCCTGGCGACCCTGCTCTCCACGCATCCGCCCCTGCGGCGGCGCCTCGACCAGCTGGCCCAGGTCTCGGCCGAACTCGAAAGGGCGGCGCCGCAGGCATGAGATTCCTCGACGCACTGCTGGGGCGCACCAGACCGGTCCAGCCCGACCTCGACGCCCTGTTCGCGGTCCCGGCCGCGGCCACCACGCTGCAGGCCGCCCTCGACCTGGAGCCGACCGGCGTGGGCGCCGTGTGCTTCAGGACGGCCGAGGGCCCGGCCGCCGCCCGGGCCGAGTCCGAGGCGCTGTCGCTGCTCACCGCCGACCAGGCCGCGCGGGTGTCCACCAGCCGGGACGAGTACGGCTACACCTGGATCGCCGGCCGGCACGACCGCGACGACCTGGCCGGCCTGGTCACCGACCTGCACGCGGTGAACAGCACCCTCGCCGACGCCGGCTACGGCCCCAGCCTGCTGTGCACCGTCATCGGCTTCACCGGCGCCACCGACGCCCGCCGGCTCGGCCTGGTGTACCTGTTCAAGCGCGGCACCTTCTACCCGTTCGCCCCCACCGGGGCGCAGACCCGCGACAACGCCCTGGAGCTGCAGATCCGCGCCCAGCTCGGAGGCGAGCTTCCCGTCGAGGCGGATCTGAGCCGCTGGTTCCCGATCTGGACGACCCCGGCCCTGTAGGCCCTCGCAGCGGGGGTTCGGCACCGCGGGACCGGCGTGGTGTAGGCCCGGTGCGGCGGGGTAGTCCGCGGCCCATGGCTGCGGTGCGCTGGCTGCGCGAGAGCGGGCTGACCGGGGAGCTGGCGGCGGAGTTCACCGGGACGATGGTGCTCATCCTCTTCGGGTGCGGCGCCGGCGCGCAGGTCATCGCCGGCGGGCTCGGCGGACACGACAGCATCGCGTGGGCGTGGGGCTTCGGGGTGACGTTCGGGGTGTACGTCGCCGGGCGCATCAGCGGCGGGCACCTCAACCCCGCCGTGAGCGTGGCGTACGCCGTGTTCGGCGGCTTCGAGTGGCGCAAGGTGCTGCCGTACTCCGCGGCCCAGACGCTCGGCGCGTTCGTCGGTGCCCTGCTCGTGCGCTGGAACTACGGCTCGATCCTGCACGCCGCCGATCCGCGGCACACCGTCAAGACGCAGATCGTGTTCTCGACGCTGCCCGGCAACGGCACCCTGCCGGTCGACATGCGCGGCGCGTTCCTCGACCAGGTCATCGGCACGGCGATCCTGCTGTTTCTCATCATGGCCGTGACCGATGCCCGCAACAACGCGCCCCGGTCCAACCTGGCGCCGCTGCTCGTGGGGCTCATCGTCGTGATGATCGGCATGGCCTGGGGCGCCGCCGCCGGTTTCCCCATCAACCCGGCCCGCGACTTCGGGCCGCGGGTCGCGTCGTTCCTCACCGGCTACGGCGGAGCGTTCGTGGACCAGACCGGCTACCCGTACTTCTGGGTGCCGATCGTCGCGCCGCTCGTCGGCGGCATCCTCGGCGCCTGGGCGTACCGGCTCGCCATCGGGCGCTACCTGCCGGCCCGGCGGCACACGCCGGGGAGGGTGGACGTCAGCAGTGGCTGACCGCACCGGCACCCTGTCACCGGCCGCCCGGGACGACGCCGCCGCGGCCCTGACCGGCACCGAGCTCGACGTCGTCGTCATCGGCGGCGGCGTGGTCGGGGCGGGCTGCGCCCTCGACGCCGTCACCCGCGGCCTGAGCACCGGGCTGCTGGAGATGCGCGACTTCGCCAGCGGCACCTCGAGCCGGTCGAGCAAGCTCATCCACGGCGGCCTGCGCTACCTGGAGATGCTCGACTTCCGGCTGGTGCGCGAGGCACTGCGCGAGCGCGGTCTGCTGCTGAGCCGCCTGGCCCCGCACCTCGTCCGGCCGGTCCCGTTCCTCTACCCGCTCACCCACCACGTGTGGGAGCGGGGCTACGTCGGCGCGGGCATCACGCTGTACGACATCATGGCCGGACGCGACCGGGGCGCCCTGCCCCGCCACCGCCAGCTGAGCCGCCGCGCCGCGCTGCGGGTCTGCCCGGCGCTGCGCCCGGACAGCTTCGTCGGCGCCGTGCAGTACTGGGACGCGCAGGTCGACGACGCCCGGCACACCATGTTCGTGGCCCGCACCGCCGCCGCCTACGGCGCGCACGTGCTGTCCCGCGCCCAGGTCATCGGCTTCCTGCGCGAGGGCGGGCGGATCACCGGCGTGCGGGTGCGCGACCTGGAGCGCGACCGCGAGTTCGAGGTGCGCGCCCGGCAGGTCGTCAACGCGACCGGCGCGTGGACCGACGACACCCAGGCGCTGATCGGCGAGCGCGGGCAGTTCCACGTCCGCGCCTCGAAGGGCATCCACCTGGTCGTGCCCCGCGACCGGATCCGCTCCTCCACCGGCATGATCCTGCGCACCGCGACGAGCGTGCTGTTCGTCATCCCGTGGGGCCGGCACTGGATCGTCGGCACCACCGACACGGACTGGACCCTGGACAAGGCGCATCCGGCCGCGACGCGCGCCGACATCGAATACCTGCTGCGCGAGACCAACCAGGTGCTCGCCACGCCGCTGCGCCACGACGACGTCGAGGGCGTCTACGCCGGCCTCCGCCCGCTGCTGGCCGGGGAGTCGGAGCTCACCTCGAAGCTGTCGCGCGAGCACCTCGTCGCCACGCCGGTGCCCGGGCTCGTCGCGGTCGCGGGCGGCAAGTACACCACGTACAGGGTGATGGCCGCCGATGCCGTGGACGCCGCGGTGCACGGGCTGGGCGGGGCGATACCGCCGTCGTGCACCGACCAGACGCCGCTCGTCGGCGCGGACGGCTTCGCGGCCCTGTGGAACCAGCGCGCCGCGCTCGCGACCGGCAGCGGCCTGCACGTCGCCCGGATCGAGCATCTCCTCGGCCGCTACGGCAGCCTCGTCCCCGAGGTGCTGGAGCTGCTCGCCGCCGACCCGCGGCTGGCGCGGCCGGTGCCCGGCGCCGACGACTACCTGATGGCGGAGGTGCGCTACGCCGTGCTGGCCGAGGGCGCCCGGCACGTCGAGGACGTGCTCACCCGCCGGACCCGCATCTCGATCGAGACGTTCGACCGGGGCGTGACGGCGGTGCGCCCCGTGGCCATGCTCATGGCCGACGCGCTCGGCTGGACCGCCGAGCAGGTCGACCGCGAGGTGGACAGCTACCGGCTGCGCGTGGAGGCGGAGCGGGCCTCCCAGACCCAGCCCGACGACCGCACCGCCGAGCGGATCCGCCGCGCGGCCCCCGACGTGGTGCCGGTGGTGCGCGCCGCCTGACGCACACATCGACAGACTTCCCTTCGATCGGCGCCGCTTCCTGAGAGAAGTCGCAGGTGGCCGGGGTGCACAAGGCATCTCGGCAGTTCCGATCGAGGGGTTCACCTGCGCCTGAGAAGCCGCTATGGTCATGGGGCTCGCCGCGAGTGATCGTCACCGTTCCGGTGACGGCGCGGCGGCCCGCCGAGTCGTGCTCGAACGAGCCGGGGACCCAAGCATCACAGGGGTGAATCCGTGCGGCCACGCGCCGCACGGTAGGGCGATCCTCCCGCCCGAATCCGTCAGCTAACCCGGTAGGCGGCACCGGAAGGAGCAGCACATGCACGCCCTCACGCGGGGCCCCACCTCGGCTCATCGCCCAGCGGACCCACCGGCCCGCCCGGATCGCCGCATCGGCTGACGCTCCGGCCCGCACACCGCTGCCCGATCACAACGCCACGACCGCCACTGTCCGCAGTGGACGGTCGATCGCGCATTCCCCCGCTCCGCACCGGACCCCCGGCCCGGAGTCGAACACTGTCGAGGTTTCCCGTGCAGTACCAGTGCAAACCCAATCGTCCCGACAATCTGAACCGTTCGCTCCGGCCGAGGTGCGCCCGTGCCGGCCGATGAGACCATCGGGCGGCACCGGCGGCAGGAGCAGCCCGGCCGTCGCCTCCCGGCCCGCCGCGGCATCGCCCTGTACTCCGCGGCCGCCGTCGTCGCGTTCGCCGTCATCGGCGCGCTGCTGTCGTTCACCTCACACGGCCCGAGCGCGCTGGCCGTGGCCCAGAACGAGTCGTCGAACCTGAGCGCCGACGAGCGGGCGGCCGACGCCGTGAACCGCGCATCGCGCGGCGAGGCGCGAACCGGCGACACGCCCAGCCGGCAACCGTCGCCGAAGGCGAGCGCCGCGGCGAAGCCGTCACCGGCGAAAACCACGGCGCAGCCGCCGCCGGGCACGGCCACCGCCGCGCCGACGACCGCCCCGCCCACGCCGGCGGTCATCGCCCCGATCGGCGGGCTGAGCCAGGCCGAGATGAACAACGCCGTGACGATCATCCGCACCGGACAGCAGATGGGCCTGCCCAGCCGCGCGTTCGTCGTGGCCCTCTCCACCGCGCTGCAGGAGAGCCACCTGCACAACCTCGCCAACTCCAACGTTCCCGAGTCGCTCAACCTGCCCAACGAGGGTGTGGGCAGCGACCACGACTCCGTCGGGCTGTTCCAGCAGCGGCCGAACTGGGGCACCGTCGAGGAGCTGATGAACCCCGCGGAGTCCGCGCGCCGCTTCTACAACGCGCTCATGGAGGTCTCCGGCTGGCAGCAGATGGACGTCACCGTCGCGGCGCAGACGGTCCAGGTGTCGGCGTTCCCGGACGCGTACGCCCAGTGGCAGTCGCTCGCCGAGCAGGTCGTCACCGCCGTGCCGTGATCCGCCCGCGCCCCGGGGTTTGTTAGGCGCCCGGGGCGGCGGGTAGACGCCTGCGGAGACGAAGGAGGTGGGGCGTGACCCAGACCCAGCACCAGGACGTCGTCGACGTCCTGAAGAACCAGCACGCCGAGATCAAGGTCCTCTTCAACCGGCTCGCCGGCGCGCAGGGCGACCAGAGGCGAGCGCTGTTCTTCGACCTGGTCCGGCTGCTCGCCGTGCACGAGAGCGCCGAGGAGCAGATCGTGCACCCGGAGGCCCGCCGGGCGCTGGGTGACCGCGGCGACCAGGTCGTCGACGCCCGGCTCCACGAGGAGTCCGAGGCCAAGCAGGTCCTGTCGGAGCTGTACGACCTGGGCGTCGACCACCCGGAGTTCGACGAGCGGCTCAGCGCGTTCGCGGCCGACGTCATCGAGCACGCCACCCGCGAGGAGGCCGAGGAGTTCGAGCAGCTGCGGCGCACCGTCGAGCCGGAGAAGCTGCGCCGGATGGCCTCCGTGTTCGAGGCGGCCGAGAAGCTCGCGCCGACCCGGCCGCACCCGGCCACGGGTGAGTCCGCGACGGCGAACCTGCTCGCCGGTCCCCCGATCGCCGTCTTCGACAAGATCCGGGACGCTCTGCGCCGGACCTGACCCACGAAGGCCCGCACCGGCCCGCCCGGTGCGGGCCGGAGCCGGTTGGTGTCAGGTGCCGGGCGGTGGGTAGTTCACGCCGCCATGACGGCTACGCAGACGGACGCCGCCCGGGCGGATCGCGGCATCGTGCTACCCGGCGTCGTGCTCGGCGCCGGCCTCGGCGGGTTCGTCGACGGCATCCTGCTGCATCAGATACTGCAGTGGCACCACATGCTCAGCAGTACCACCAGGTATCCGGCGGACACGCTCGCGGGTCTGCGGGTGAACACGCTGTGGGACGGGCTGTTCCACACCTGCACCTGGCTGGCCGTGCTGACCGGCCTGGCGCTGCTGTACTCCCGGATCACGGCGGGGCGCGCCCGGGTGTGGGGTTCGCGTGTCCTGTGGGGCTGGGTGCTGGTCGGCTGGGGCGGCTTCAACCTCGTCGAGGGCACGGTCGACCATCAGATCCTGGGCATCCACCACGTCCACGGCGGACCCGACCAGGGCTGGTGGGACCTGGGCTTCCTCGTGCTCGGCGCCGTCCTGATCGCCGCCGGCTGGCTGCTGCAGCGCTCCGCCCGGCCGGGCCGCCGCACCCGGTGAGCCACGCCCATCCCGCCGGCGGCGGCCTGCTGCCGGTCCTGGTCCTCGCCGGTGCGCTCGGCTACGACGCGATGGCGAGCCTCGGCCGCCGCCACTGGCCCTGGTGGCGCTCGGCGCTGTTCCTGACCGGCGCCGCCCTGCTGGCGGCCGGCCTGGACCCGGCCGTATCGCCGTGGCCGGCGGGCGACTTCCGCACCCACGTGCTGCAGCACCTGCTCGCCAGCATGCTCGCCCCGCTCGGCCTGGTCCTCGGCGCGCCGGTGACGCTGCTGCTGCGCACCGTGCCCGCCCCGACCGGCCGGCAGCTCACCCGGCTGCTGCACACCCGCCCGGCCCGGCTCCTCGGCAGCCCGTGGACGGCGCTGACCCTCACCTCCGGCGGCCTGATCGCGCTCTACGGAACCCCGCTCTACGCCGCCACGGCCCGCGACCCCGGCCTGCACGAGCTCGTCCACGCCCACATGCTGCTCGCCGGGTGCCTGTTCACCTGGGTCGTCGCCGGCCCGGACCCGGCGCCGCGCCGCCCCGCGGTCCGCGTGCGGCTCGTCGTGCTCGGCGTCGCCATCGCCGTGCACGCCACCCTGGCCCAGCTCCTCTACGCCGGGCTGTTCCTGCCCGGCGCGACCGTCCCCGCCGCCCAGCGGCACGGCGGCGCCGCGCTCATGTACTACGCCGGCGACATCGCCGAGTTGCTGCTCGCCTTCGCGTTGGTCACGACGTGGCGTCCCGTGCCCGCACGGCGATCACGCGAGCGCGCGCTGGTGCCGGCGGCGGGAGAGGTCACTCATTGCGGGCGGTCTCCGGTCCGGTGATGCGCGACAGCAGCGGCAGGGTCGCGGCGATGATGGCCATGGACACGGCCAGGCCCAGCGCGGCCAGGGCGTAGTAGGACCAGTCCGGCGCGGCCAGGGTGTAGCCCATCTGCGCGCGCAGGAACAGCTGGGCCGCGGCGAACCCGGTGACCGCGGCCAGCACCGCGACCGCCAGCAGCGGCACCGCCGACTCGAGGGCGACGACGCGGCGCAGGGCCCGCAGCGGGACGCCGGTGAGGCGCAGCAGGCTGAAGGGGCGCTTGCGGTCGGCGATGCCGGCGGCGACGCTCACCGCCAGGCTGCAGCCCGCGATCGGCAGGCTGAAGAGCATGATGACGTCGGCCAGGCGCTGGAACAGCGCCATCTGGGTGCGGGAGCTGCTGCCCCGCTCGAGGTCGGTGAGCGCCGGGACCTCGTAGTCCGGGAAGGCCAGCGTCAGCGCGGTGCGGGCCCGTTCGTGGGCGGCGGTGGTGCCGTCGAGGCCGACGACGACGCTGTCGGGCGGGAGCGCCGCGACCTGCTCGGCGGTGACGGACGCCGCCGGCCAGACGGTCGCCGCGCCCGTGCCGGTGCGCGTGCGGTCGAAGCCGACGAGGTTGCTCCAGATCTGGGCGTACTCGGCGCCGGGGGCGCACGTGCCGTACTGCGGAATCCGCGCGAGATCGGCGCACGCGACGATGCTGGAAGGGCTGGCCGGCCCGTCCTCGGGATTGTCGTGCAGCACGAGGGCGAAGGTCACGCCCGGCACGCGGCGCAGCCGATCGGACACGTCCTGCGGCAGGGTGCCCTGCGGCCCGACG
The DNA here is from genome assembly GCF_050955725.1 of Dactylosporangium sp. CA-139114. Classification (NCBI taxonomy): domain Bacteria; kingdom Bacillati; phylum Actinomycetota; class Actinomycetes; order Micromonosporales; family Micromonosporaceae; genus Dactylosporangium; species Dactylosporangium sp. CA-139114. The sequence goes on along the minus strand of NZ_CP192080.1, from coordinate 4,479,229 downwards.
TACTGGTCCATCGTCACCGCCGCGAGGTCGCTGTAGAGCACGCCGCGCTCGAGGTTCATCGTGGTGATGACGCCGGTCGCGACGCTGACGACGAACAGGGTGAGCATGACGCCGCTGATCGCGCGGAACGCGGCCTGCGGGTTGTCGGCGAGCCGCCGCGCCGCCACGAGCGTGGGCAGCCGGCGGGCGTGCCGGGCCATCAGCCGGGCCCCCACCATGGTGATCCACGGGCCGGCGATCACGAGGCCGACCATGGTGATCAGGAAGCCCGGCAGGAAGACGGCGGTCTGTCCGCCGGAGGTTTCGGGCTTGTGACCGATGCAGTACGCCAGCTCCGCGAGCCCCGCCACGACGGGGACCGTCCGCCACGCGCGCGGCGGCTTCGGGGTCACCTGGCGGGCGACGCCCAGCGGCGAGATCCGGACCCGGCGCATGGCGAGCGCGGCCGCGGCGATCGCCCCGAGCGGGACGCCGACCGCGACGAGCACGGCGACGGGCAGGCCGGGCGAGAGATCGGCGGGGAAGAACCGCTCGGTCGTGAGCGGCACCGCCGCCATGGCCGCCCGCAGCGCCGGGAACAGCGCGAAGCCCGCGATCGTGCCGGCCACGGCGGCCGCGCCCGACTCGACGGCGGCCAGCTGGGTCACCTGGCGCGGCGTGGCGCCGATGAGCCGCATCGCCGCGAACCGCTGTTCCCGGCGGGTGGCCGACAGGCGCGTGGCCGTCCCGACGAAGACGAGCAGCGGGAAGAGCAGGCCCCCGGCGACGACGGACAGCACCAGGTCCATGGCGGCGGCCGGGATCTTCAGCGGCTCGGTGGACACCGCGGTGACCTCGTGGGCCCGCGGGATGCCGCCGACCTCGCCGGGGGTGCGGCCGACGACGGCGACGAGCGAGTCCGGCGACTCCAGCGCGTCCGCGTCGATGATCCCGGCCTCGTGCCCCGGGAAGCGCGCGGCGAGCTGGTCGGCGGGGTGCGTGGCGATGAGGTCGTGCAGGGCCGGCGAGACGTAGTACTGCCCCGGCGCCGGCAGCCGCGGCAGGCCCGGCACGGCCGGCGGGTTGGCGCCCTTGAGACCGACGTCGATGCGCCACATCGACCTGCCGCCGAAGAAGTCCCCACGGCCGGCCCAGACGACCGGGTCGGCCGCGGGCCCGCCGGCGGCGGGCTGGCCGCGCAGCCAGGCGCCCCGGCTGACCTGGGCGTCGAGCGCCCGGACGCCGGCGATGGTGGCCAGCAGCAGCCCGGTGCCGAGCGCGACGGCGACGGCGATGACCACGAACCGCAGCAGCGCCTCGCGCCCGTTGGCGAGGGCCAGGCGCAGGCCGAACCGGATCACGACGCGGCCAGGGCGTGCACGCGACCGTCCCGGACGATCACCTCGCGATCCGCGTAGACGGCGACCCTCGGCTCGTGGGTGACGAGCACGACGGTCGTACCGTGCTCCCGCGCCGCCGCCACCATGAGGTCCATGACCTGCTCGCCGGTGAGCGAGTCGAGGGAGCCGGTGGGCTCGTCGGCGAACAGCACCCGCGGCCGGTTGATCATTCCCCGTGCCAGCGCGACGCGCTGGGCCTGACCACCCGACAGCTCCCCCGACCGGCGCCCTTCCAGGCCGGCCAGGCCGATCCGGTCCAGCCACCCGCGCGCCTCGCGCAGGGCGTCGCCGCGCCGCGACCCGCCGAGCAGCAGCGGCAGGGCGACGTTCTCCTCGACGGTCAGCTCCGGCACCAGCTGCCCGAACTGGAACACGAACCCGAAGCGCTCCCGGCGCAGCGTGCTGCGCCGGTGTTCGTTGAGCCCGTCGATGCGCTGCCCGTCGAAGCGGACCTCGCCGGCGCTCGGCACCAGGATCCCGGCGAGGCAGTGCAGCAGCGTGGTCTTGCCGGAGCCCGACGGCCCCATGACGGCGACGATCTCGCCCGGCCCCGCGTCGAACGAGGCCCCGCGCAGCGCCTGGGTCTCCCCGAACGACAGCTCGATGTCGCGGGCCTCGATCACGGCGCTCATCGGCGCACCAGCCCGGCCAGGTGGTCCAGGCGGGCCACGGTGAGCTCGATCCAGCGCAGGTCGGCCTCGAGGTGGAACAGGCCGTGGTCGGCGAGCATCGCCTCGATGAGGTCGTTGCCCTTCTTGATCTCGTGCAGCTCCCGCATCCGCTTGAGGTGGGCGGCGCGCTGGGTGTCGAGATACTCCGCGGCGGGCCGCTCCAGCATCAGCGACAGCATCACCTTGGCGAACAGCACCGTCTGCAGGTGCGGCTCGGGCTCGACGGGCTGGGTCAGCCACGCGTCGACCTCGGTGGCGCCGAGGTCGGTGATGACGTACCGCTTCCGCTCGGGCCCCTCCCCCGCCTCGACCTCGCTGATCACGACCTTGCCGTCGCGGGCGAGGCGGCCGAGGGTCGAATACACCTGACCGAAGGGCAGCGGGCGGCCGCGGCCGAAGAACGTGTCGTAGTCGCGCTTGAGGTCGTAACCGTGGCTCGGCCGGCGCTCCAGGAGGCCCAGCAGCGTGAGAGGAACGCTCATGCGGCTGACCATACACCACAGATATACACCGCGTATATACCCCCGGGTGATACACCGTCGCGACCGGGCGGGCGACCACCCTGGCGCCGCGCCCGGCCGCCGAATGCGGTTCGGAATGCGCGCCCGAGCATTTCACTCCTACACCATGTAGGGGACGTTCAGGATGCATTCAGGTGCACCGTGCGAGGCTCTGCGGCAGGAGGTGAATCCATGCGGCTGTTGTTGGTGGAAGACGAGGTCGGGCTGGCCGAGACGATTCGCGACGGGCTGGCCGTCCAGGGATTCACGACCGACCTGACCTTCACCGGCATCGACGGGCTGTGGGCGGCGACCGAGTCCCCCAACGGGGCCTACGACGCGATCGTGCTCGACATCATGCTGCCCGGGCTCAACGGCTACGAGGTGTGCCGGGAGCTGCGGCGGCGGGAGGTGTGGACGCCGATCCTCATGCTGACCGCGAAGGACGGCGAGTACGACCTGGCCGACGCCCTCGACCTCGGGGCCGACGACTACCTCACCAAGCCGTTCCCGTTCGTGGTGCTGACCGCGCGGCTGCGGGCGCTGATCCGCCGTGGCGCGCCCCAGCGGCCCGTCGTGCTCACCGCCGGCGACCTGCACCTGGACCCGGCCCGGCGCCGGGTGGGCCGCGGCGACCACCCGATCCAGGTGACGCCGCGCGAGTTCGCGCTGCTGGAGTTCCTGCTGCGGCGCGCCGGCGACGTCGTGTCCAAGACCGCCATCCTGGAGAACGTGTGGGACGCCGGATTCGAGGGCGATCTGAACATCGTCGAGGTCTACGTCGGCTACCTGCGCAAGAAGATCGACCACGCGTACGGGCGCTGCGCGATCCAGACCGTGCGCGGCGTCGGCTACCGGCTGGACCCGGATGGCGGCTGACCGCCGGATCGTGGCCGTCGCCCTGCCGCTGGGATTCGCCACGCTCACCGCCCTCGTCGCCGCGCGCTTCGGGCCGCTGCTGCACCTCGACTCCGGGATCAGCGACGCCGCCCTGCGGTTCACGCGGTCGCACCACGTGTGGCGGGCCGTCATGTCGGCCGTCACGCACAGCGCCGACCATCGCGTCCTGCTCCCGGCGCTGCTGCTCGCCGTCGCGTTCGCGGTGTGGCGCCGCGACCGGGCCGGCGTCGTGTTCCTGCTCGCCGCCGCGGCCGCCGCGACCGTGCTGCGTCTGACGGTCCTGACCCTCGTGCACCGCCCCCGCCCGCCCGAGCGGATCACCGCCGCCGCGGGCTGGGCGTTCCCGTCCGGTCACACGACCTCGGCGACCGTCGCGGCGGGCATCCTCGTCGTGCTGCTGTGGCCGCTGCTGCCCAGCGGCCGGGCGCGAGCCGTGCTCACCGCCGTCGCCGGACTGTGGGCGGGGCTGGTCGGCGTCAGCCGCGTGGCGCTCGCCGCGCACTGGCCGACGGACGTGCTCGGCGGCTGGCTGCTCGCGGGCTCCGTCCTGACCGTGCTCGCCATCGTGCTGCGCCCGCGCCCGCGAGATGCCCTCCGGCCACCGCCCGCCGGCTCCCCGCCGGGCGGCGACGGCCCGTAGGCGGCACGCCGGTCACTCAGCCGCCGTGGTCAGCTCCCCAGCGGCAACGGGGTCGCCGCGGCCGCGCCACCCAGCGGGGGCAGCCCGTAGCGGTCCTCGATGGTCCGCAGGACCGAGTAGTGGTCGACCCGGCCGGGGCGGTTGCCCGGGGTGATGCCCGCCCCGGCGACGAGGGTCAGGATCTGGTTGCCGCTGCCGCCGTCGTCCTCGTCGAACGTCACGATCAGCCAGCTGTTGTTCGCCTCGGCCCACCGCGCGTAGGCGTCGAGGTGCTCGCGGGCCCAGGCGTCGCCGGTCGCGACCCCGCAGTCGTGCATGTCGTGGCACAGGTTCGGGACCACGAACGCGACGGTGGGCAGCTGCGCCGGGTCGGCGGGCCACGCGGTGTAGGGCCGGTTCGCCGCGTCGGCGACGTTGTCGAAGTCGGCCCAGGGATTGTGCTTGGCGGCGTACCGCCCGCGCGAGCAGCCGCGGTATCCGGCGGCGGGAAGGTCCTCGGAGTAGCCCGCGAAGGTGTGCCCGGCCGCCTGCAGCTGCTGGGCGAGGTTCGGCGCCCGGCCGGCCCGGACCGGGCAGTGGTCGTCGGTGACGCCCTGGGTCGAGCCGGAGAACAACGCGAGATAGTTCGGCTGGCTCGGGTGGGCGACCCCGTGCGCGTCGGTGAACACGGCTGAGCGGGCCATGAGCGTGTTGAGGTACGGCGCCTCCGGGCGCCCGGCGAGCTGCCGGTAGGACTTGTTCTCGAACACCACGACGACGACGTGGCCGGGTGCTCCGGACGGCCCCGGTGACGCGGAGGACGGGGACGCGGAGGACGGTGACGCGGAGGACGGGGACGCGGTGGACGATGGCGCGGACGGCGGGGGCGGTGCCGGGGCTGGGGCCGGGGCACCACCGCACCCGGCGGCCAGGGACAGCGCCACCGCCGCCACCGCCGTCGCGGTGCGGAGCCGCCGTCTCGCCGCTGCCCGGACCTTCATACCCGGCTCAGTTTAGTCGCCATGCCCAGCCGAGCAGGCGACGATCCCGGGCGCTTCGTTCGTCATCGGGTGAGCGGCAGGCTCACGCGCAGCAGCGCCCCGCCGGCCGGGGACTCCTCGACCGTCAGCGTGCCCCCGTGGGCGGTCACGATGTCGCGGGCGATGGGCAGCCCGAGCCCCGTGCCGCCACCGGCGCGGGAGCGGTCCTCGTCGAGGCGGACGAAGCGGTCGAAGACCCGGTCGCGGTCCGCGGGGCCGATGCCCGGCCCGTCGTCGGCCACGGTGACCTCGGCCGCGTCGTCCTGCGCCCGCACCGTCACGTCGACCGCGTGCTTCGCGTACCGGGCCGCGTTGTCCACGAGGTTGCGCAGCACGCGCTGCAGGTGGTGCGGGTCGCCGTTCACGCGCACCGGCGCCGCCCGCGTCGTGACCCGCAGGCCCGGGTGCTGCGCGGTCAGGCGTTCCCGCTCGAGGTACACGAGGTCGTCGAGGTCCACGTCCTGGTGCCGCAGCTGCAGCCCCTTCTCGTCCACCCGCGCGAGCAGCAGCAGGTCCGCGATGAGCCGCGCCATCCGGTCGCTCTCGCGCCGCATCCGTTCCACGTGCGGACCGTCCCCGAGCAGGTCCAGCCCGGCCAGCACCGTCGAGAGTGGACTGCGCAGCTCGTGCGACGCGTCGGCCACGAACCGGCGCTGCGCGGCGGTCGCGGACTCGATGCGGTCGAGCATCCCGTTCATGGTCGCGGCCAGCGCCGCGATCTCGTCATTCGCCGGCGGTACCGGCAGCCGCATGTGCAGGTTCCGGCCGCTGATCGTCTCGGCCTGCCGGCGCATCGCGTCGACCGGCCGCAGCGAGCGCCCGACGAACAGGTAGGTCGCGACCCCGACGGTCACGGTCAGCAGCGGCAGGCCGACCGCGAGCGCCCCGATCGCGGCCGCGGTCCCGTCGTCGATCTCGTCGATCGACTGGCCCACGAGGACCGTCCGCTGCCCGGCCGCCCCGAGCGCGGTGATGCGGAAGTACTCGTCGTGCGCCACCGGGAGCCGTCGCTGCTCCAGCCGGGTCTGCCCCGCCGGCGGCCGCAGCGCCGAGATCGGCGGGGCTCCGGCGAGCAGCGTCGAGGAGCGCACCACCTTCCCGCTCGCGTCGAGCACCTGCACGATGGTGCGGTCGCGCAGTGACGGCTGGATGAGCGCGGCGAGGGCCTCCTCGTCGTCGATCGCGCCGGCGATCTGGGCGGCCCGCTCGCCGGTGCTCTGGTCGACGTTGCCGGTGAGGATGACCTTCGCGGCGATGACGAACGCCACGCCGGTCAGCACCGACGCGACCGCCACCACGGCGGACGCGGCGAGCGCGGAGCGCATGCGCACCCCGAGCCGCTGCCGAATCCCCGCCGCGAACCTCATCACCCGTCGGACGGTAGCGGCGCGGTCCTGAACGGGGGCTGAATTCAAGCTGTTCTCAGGATCGGCTCGGCACCATGCCGCCTCATGCACCACTTGACCTACCCGGAGGCGATCGTCGTCGGCCTCCTGCAGGGCGTGACCGAGCTGTTCCCGGTGTCGAGCCTCGGCCACAGCGTCTTGCTGCCCGCGCTCGTCGGGGGCCGCTGGGCCCGCGACCTGAGCGTGTCGGCGCCCGAGTCGCCGTATCTGGCGTTCGTGGTGGGGCTGCACGTGGCCACGGCGCTGGCGTTGCTGATGTTCTTCTGGCGGGACTGGCTGCGGATCCTCGGCGGGTTCGGGTCGTCGTTGCGGTACCGCCGCATCATGACGCCCGAGGAGCGCCTCGCGTGGATGATCATCGTGGCCACGATCCCCGTGGGCGTCACCGGCCTGCTGCTGGAGCACACGTTCCGCACGGTCCTGGGGCGCCCCGTGCCGGCGGCGGTCTTCCTCACCCTCAACGGGATCGTCCTGCTCGGCGCCGAACGGCTCCGCCGCCGCGCGCCCGCCCAAGATCGGACCACCGGCGATCCGGACGAGCGCCTCGCGTCCGGCTCGTTCTCGCGCGCCCTGCAGATCGGCAGCGCGCAGATCCTGGCCCTGCTGCCGGGCATCAGCCGCTCCGGGGCGACCATGGGCGCGGGGCTGCTCAAGGGGCTGTCGCACGAGGACGCGGCGCGCTTGTCGTTCCTGCTCGCCACGCCGGTCATCTTCGCCGCGGGCGTGCTGAAGGTGCCGGACCTGGCCGGCCCGCTCGGCGCCGGCATCCGCGGCCAGGTCCTGGCGGGCAGCGTGGCCTCCTTCGCCGCCGCCTACCTGTCGGTGCGTTTCCTGACGCGGTACTTCGAGCGGCGCACCCTGACGCCGTTCGCGCTCTACTGCGTCGCGGCCGGACTGGCGAGCCTGGGCTGGCTCACGCTCGGCTGAGCCCGGACGCGGTGCGGGCCGCGCCTCAGTACGACGCGAAGGTGCTGATCGAGGAGGCGGCCCGGCGGCCGACGTGATCGACCGGGCGGGACGAGCCCTACCCGGACACCTCCTTCGACTTCCCCGTCGCGTAGCGCGGGAGCCGCACCGTGACCCGCAGACCCCCGTCCGCCGCGGCCGTGAGGTCGAGGGTGCCGTCGTGGGCCTGGACGATGCTCTTGACGATGGCCAGGCCCAGGCCGACCCCCGCCTGGTCGCCTCGGATGCGGTCGGTGCCGCGCCGGAACGGCTCGGTGAGCGTCGCGACCAGCTCCCGGCCGAGCCGGTCGCCGGTGTTCTCGACGCTGAGCACGACGGTGTCCGTGCTGACGGCGGTGGCGACCCGCACGCGGCCGTGCTCGGGCAGGTTGTGGATGATCGCGTTGTGCACGAGGTTCGTGGTCATCTGCAGCAGCAGCGCGGGCGAGCCGCCGGTGCGGGCGACGTCGCCGCAGATCTCGAGGGTGACGCCGTGCTGCTCGGCCAGCGGCAGGAGCGTCTCGCCGGCCTCCTCCGCGAGGAGGGACAGGTCGACGGGCTCCCGGTCGAAGGAGCGCTGGTCGGCGCGGCTGAGCACGAGCAGGGCCTCGGTGAGGCCGATCGCGCGGGTATTGACGGCGCGGAGGCGCTCGACCAGCTCGCCGGGGTCGGTGGTGCCCTCGCGGCGGGCCACGTCGAGCAGGGTCTGGGTGATCGCCAGCGGGGTCCGCAGCTCGTGGGAGGCGTTGGCGGCGAACCGCCGCTGCTCGGCCACGTGGGCCTCGAGCCGGGCGAGCATGCCGTCGAAGGCGTCGGCGAGCTCGCGGAACTCGTCCTGGCGGCCCTCCAGCCCGATCCGGTGCGACAGCGACCCGGCCGCGGCCGCGCGGGTGGCGTCGGTGATCCGGGCCAGCGGCGCCAGCATCCGGCCCGCGAGCATCCACCCACCCACCAGCCCGAACACCAGCAGGAACAGCATCCCCTGCTCGGCCCGCGGCGCGAACGCCACGAGCAGGTCGTGCCGGCTGGGGCCACGCAGGACCAGCGACCGCGGCGGCCGGACCTCCGGCGGGTCGGGCACGTAGCGCAGGAGGAACACCCACACCAGGCCGAGCAGCAGGGCCCCGGCGACCATGAGGAACCCGGCGTAGCTGAGGGTGAGCTTGAGCCGGACGCTCAGCCCGGGCCGCCTATCCACGGTCGCCTCCGGCGTCGATGCGGTAGCCGACGCCGGGCACCGTCGCGATCAGCCACGGCTCGCCGAGGCGCTTGCGCAGGGCCGAGACCGTGATGCGCACGGCGTTGGTGAACGGGTCGGCGTGCTCGTCCCAGGCCCGCTCCAGCAGCGCCTCGGCGCTGACGACCCCGCCGTCGGCCCCGACCAGCACCTCGAGCACCGCGAACTGCTTCCTCGTCAGCGCGACGTACCGCCCGTCGCGGTAGACCTCGCGGCGGAACGGGTCCAGGCGCAGCCCGGCGATCTCCCGCACCGGCGGCCGGCTGTGTCCGCGCCGCCGGTGCAGGGCCCGCAGCCGCAGCACGAGCTCCTGCAGCTCGAACGGCTTGGTGAGGTAGTCGTCGGCGCCGAGCTCGAATCCGGAGGTTTTGTCGTCGAGCCGGTCGGCCGCCGTGAGCATCAGGATCGGCAGGCCGCTGCCGGAGGCGACGATGCTCGCGGCGACCTCGTCGCCGGAGGGCCCGGGAATGTCACGATCGAGGACGGCGATGTCGTAGGCGTTGACGCTCAGCAGCTCCAGCGCCGTGTCGCCGTCGCCGGCGATGTCCGCCGCGATCGCCTCCAGTCGCAGACCGTCGCGGATGGCCTTGGCCATGTCGGGCTCGTCCTCGACGACCAGCACACGCATGCGGCCGATCCTACGAGCCCGAACATATCGTGGGCGTACCGGAAAGCGGCTTTGCTCAGGCCGGGACCAGGACACGCTCGGTCACCGGGCTCCTCGACGCGCGCCAGCACGCGAGGCCGATCGGCAGGTCGACCCAGCACGACAGGATGCGGTAGAGCAGCACCGCCGCCGCGGCCGGGGCGGCGGGCGCGCCGGCGGCCGTGAGCGCGACGAGCAGGCTCGCCTCGATGACCCCGATGCCGCCCGGGGTCGCCGGGATCTGGCGGACGAGCTGCGCGACGAGGTAGCCGGTCACGATGGTCGTGACGGGCACCGCGAGGCCGGTGGCGCGCACGGCGCCGATGAGGCACGCGAGGTCGGCGAGCCAGTTGAGCACCGCCATGCCGATCACGGCGAGCCATCGCCGCGTCGGGACCGAGCCGGCCAGCGTCAGGGTCCGCCGCAGCGTGGTCCGGATGCGCCCGTCGTCCGCCGTCTCCACGACCGGCCCCGGGCCGCCCGCGCGGCGCACCGCCCTGGCGTGCAGCGCGACGAGCACGCCGAGCACGACCACGGCCGCGCCGATGCCGAGCGCGGCGGCCGACGGGCGGGCCAGCAGCAGGACGTTGCCCGCGTAGAGCAGGGCCAGCCCGGCGATCGACGCCGCCCCGGACAGCAGCATCACGGCGGCCGCGACCGGCCGGGGCGCGCCGTGGGCCCGGAACCGCCCGAAGGCGTAGCCGGCCGACACCGCGGACCCGGCCGGCAGCGCGGCCGCCATCGCCGAGCGCGTGTACGTGAGCCCGAGCGAGACCCCGGGCCCCATCCGCACCGCGAACGCGCCGAGCAGGAGCCGCTGCTGCTCGGAGAACGCGACCATGGAGAGGCCGGACAGCACGACCGCGCCGGCCAGCCAGCGCGGGTCGGCCGTGCGCAGCGCCTGCCACGTCCGGGATGCGGACGGCAGGTGGCCGCGCAGCTCCAGCGCGGCCACGACGACGCCCACCACGAGCAGCCCGGTTCGCCAGTACCGTTTCACGCCCATCAGACTCGGCGCCGAAGGTAAGAGCGAGCGCGATCCGCGGCTAAGAATTGCGTGAGAAATCAGCCCGCGGGGTCGCGCCGGTGCCCGGGTGAGCGCCGCGACGGTAGCGCGGCCCGGCTCGCGGGCCCGGACCTACACGGCCGGGAGCCAGGCCCGGAGCAGCTCGACGAACTCGACCACCGCCGCGGCCGCGACCAGCAGCGACAGCGTCGACACCGCCGCCGAGCCGCAGACCGTGGGCCCGCCGCGCCGCAGCCGGGACGGCGCCGGTCGCACCAGGGCCTCGACCCGGCGCACGGTGCTGGACCCGTCGAAGCCGAGCGACGCCACCGGGGCGTGGGCGGCCAGCGCCACCTTGGCGATGGTCTGCGCGACGAGCCGGCGGTCGGCGACGCTGCGGGCCGCGTCCTCGTCCGCGCTGCGCTCCACGAGCAGGCCGATCGCGGACTCGACCGGGCGCAGCAGCGGGTTCACGGCCGTGGCCAGCGCGGCGAGGGCGTCGGTGCGGTGGTGGCGGCGGTCCAGGTGCGCCCGCTCGTGCGCGAGCACCGCGGCGCGCTCGTGCGGGTCGAGCAGGCGCAGCAGGCCGCTCGTCACCAGGACGTGCCCCCGGCGGCCGCGGCCGGGCGGCACGGCGACCGCCCGCGGGCTGTCCCAGTCGGCCACGACCAGCCCGCCCGCGGGGCGGCCGGCGGCGTGCAGCTCGCCGGCGACGGCCCGGCGCCGGCGCATCCGCACGGCGATCCGCGCGGCGATCCACGCGAGCACCGCGCCCGCGACGAACGCGATCGGGTCCGCAACGGGCTCCGGCAGCGGCTCGCCCTGCGTCACCGACAGCCGCGCGTAGCGCTGGACCGCCGGCAGGTCGTCGGCCAGCGTCGCGGCCACGAGCACGAGGCACACCGCGCCGGAGACGGCGGTCACCAGCGCTCCGGCCGCGAGGGCCCGCGCGGCGCGCTCCGGTCGCCCGGCTCGGGTGGCGACGCGGGCCAGCGGCCACAGCAGCGCCGGCAGCAGCGCCGGGACGTAGACGAGCCAGCTCACGCCGGGTCCGCGTCGCGGAGCAGGGACCGCAGCAGCTCGGCGTCGGCGGGCTCGAGCCCGGCGGTGAACTGCCGCAGCACCGCGTGCCGGTCGCCGGGGCCGTCGAGCACCGCCCGCATCCGCCGCGCCGCCGCGCTGGCCTGGTCCTCGGCCGGGAAGTACTCGTAGCCGCGCCCGCCGGCCAGGCTGACCCGGCGGCGCACCAGGCCCTTCTCCTGCAGCCGGGTGAGGATCGTCTGCACGGTGTTGTAGGCCAGGTCACGCCCGAGCGCCTGCTGGACCTGCGCCGGGCTCAGCGGGCCGGCCGCGGCCCACAGGACCGTCATGACGTCCGACTCCAGCGAGCCCCACGCGCGCCGTTCCGGGCTCATCGTCCCGCCCGGGGCTGGTGAGAACGCATGGCGACAGGGTACCGCCCCCGGCGCGTCGTCATGTCGAACGGGCTGGTGCTCGCCGAGCCGCCGGCGCGGGCCGCCCGCTGACGGGGGACGGCACGAGCAGCAGGACGCAGGCGGCGACGAACAGCGCCACCAGCAGCCACCCGTGCAGCACCGCGGGCATGGGAATCCAGCGGGCCACGAACAGGCCGAAGCACGCCGACATCGTCCACCACGGCAGCGCGTGCCGGGCGCCGGCGAAGTCCCAGACGACCGTGCCCACGACGACGCCGGCGATGTAGTACTTGTTGCCGCCGGGCTCCAGCACCAGCCGGGAGGCGACGGTCAGCAGCGGGATCGCCGCCCACCGGCCCCGCCACGCGGCGAGCGCGCCCAGGGTCAGGGCGAGCGCCAGCTGCGCCGGGCGGTCCCAAGCCGGCGTGCGGGCATCGTGGATGCCGAGCGCGTGCAGCGCCGAGACCGGGGCGTTCTGGATGGTGTACCGCAACGCGTTGCTCGTCCCCGGGTCCCCGGCGAAGAACGGCACCCAGGCGACGGCCACCGCACCGGCCAGCGCCGCCGCGGCCGCGACGCGGGGGCGCCAGGCGGGCAGCAGGAGCAGCAGCGCGGCGAAGCCGAGCGCCCACGGCTTGGCGTCGGTGGCCAGGCCCAGCAGCAGGCCGGTGAGCCCGGCGCGCCCGGCCCGGGCGGCCCGCAGCGCGGCGACCGACAGCAGCAGCGCGAGGACGTCGTCGAGGTGGACGACGCCGACGGCCAGGAACATCCACACGGGCAGGAAGGGCGCCGCGGCCAGCGCGAGCCGGGCGTCGTCGCGCTGCCGTCCCGGCACCAACCCGCGCACGAGCCACAGCAGCAGCAGTCCGGCGGCCGCCCCGAGGATCTGCCCGGCCAGCAGCGCGAGCACGTGGCCGGCCGGGAGCAGCGCCAGCACGGCCAGGAAGCTCAGCGGCCCGATCTGCAGGATCGGCGCGGCCGCGTACAGGTGCAGCCCTCCCCTGACCGGATCGTCGGCGTCGGCGAGCGCGTTCGCCCCCTGCAGGAAGAAGTGCCACGACGAGCCGCCGCCGACGGCCATGATGCCGAACCAGGCCGCGGCCCAGCCCAGCACCAGATAGCCGATCGTGCGCGTGGAGAGCCGCCGTGCGAGCATCGCCGCACGCTATGCGCGCGAAACTGAACCCGCGCTGAGTCGGGCCCGCCCGGCATGACCGCGCCGGCCCTCGGCGTTTCAGCGCGCTTTCAGTTTCGGCCCGACAGTCTGGCGCGCATGCGTTCGACATGGTCGCCACGTGCCGTCGTTGCCGACGAACCCGCGCACCCCGCCGCCCGGAGCCCGCTCGCCAAGGTGCCGCAGGTGACGGGCCTGTTCTGGGTCATCAAGGTCCTGACCACCGGCATGGGCGAGACGGCCTCCGACTTCCTCGCGCACACCGTCGCGCCGCCGGTGGCGGTCGGGCTCGGTGGGCTCGGCTTCGCCGCCGCGCTGATCCTGCAGTTCCGCGTGCGCCGCTACGTGGCCGGCGTCTACTGGTTCGCCGTCATCATGGTGAGCGTCTTCGGCACGATGGCCGCCGACGTCCTGCACGTCGGCCTCGGCGTGCCGTACCTGGTCTCCACCATCGGCTTCGCGATCGCGCTCGCCGCGATCCTGGTCGTCTGGTACGTCAGCGAACGCACGCTGTCCATCCACAGCATCACCACGCCGCGCCGGGAGTGCTGCTACTGGGCCACCGTGCTGGCCACGTTCGCCCTGGGAACCGCCGCCGGCGACCTCACCGCCATGACGTTCGGCTGGGGATACCTGCTGTCCGGCGCCGTCTTCGCCGCCGCGATCGCGGTGCCGGCGCTCGCCTTCCGCATCGGCAGGCTCAACGCGGTGGCCGCGTTCTGGGCCGCGTACGTGATCACCCGGCCGCTCGGCGCCTCCTTCGCGGACTGGATGGGGGTGTCGCACGAGCGCGGCGGCCTGGGTCTGGGCACCGGGCCGGTGACCGCGGCCTGGGCCGTGCTCATCGTCGTCCTGGTCGGATATCTGGCCGTGACCCGCGCCGACGTCGAGCCTGCCCAGCGCTGAGCTTTCAGCGGGCATTCAGGTCGGAAGGTCTACGTTTGCCCCGATTTCCAGGGAAACGACATCCGTCGTGCAGTCGTGAGGGAGAGCTGTGTCCATAACCGCCAGCAGGCCGGTGCGTTCACGCGGATGGCTGACCAAGGTGCCCGCGATCACCGCCACGTTCTGGGTCATCAAGGTCCTGTCGACGACGATCGGCGAGACGCTCGCGGACTACCTGAACGTCAACGTCGGCCTCGGTCCCGCCGTGACCGACGGGATCATGTTCGTCCTCCTCGTGGCCGCGCTGATCATGCAGTTCCGCACCCGCGCCTACACCCCGTGGATCTACTGGCTGTGCGTGGTGCTGGTGAGCATCGTCGGCACCCAGATCACCGACTTCTTCACCGACACGCTGGGCGTGCCGCTCGCCGTCAGCACCGCCGTCTTCGCGGTCATTCTCGCCGCGGTCTTCACGATGTGGTACCGCCAGGAGCGCACCCTCGCGATCACCTCCGTCAACACACCCCGCCGCGAGGCCTTCTACTGGGCCGCGATCCTGACCACGTTCGCGCTCGGCACCGCCGCGGGCGACTTCGCCACCGAGGCGCTCAACCTCGGCTTCCGCAACGGCGCTCTCGTCTTCGGCGGCCTGATCCTGGCCACGTGGATCGCGTTTCGCCACGGCGCCGGCCAGGTGCTGACGTTCTGGATCGCCTACGTGCTCACCCGCCCGCTCGGCGCCTCGCTCGGCGACCTGCTCACCCAGGACAAGGACCTCGGCGGGCTGGCCCTGGGCGCGAGCGCCACCAGCGTGCTGTTCCTGGCCGCCATCGTCGTGCTCGTCGTGCGCGAGCAGGTGCTGGTGACCCGCCACGGCGTCGTCGAGAAGGGCGCCGGCCCGAACGGCGGGCGCGGCCGGGACTACGCGTGGGCCGGTGCCGCGGCCCTCGCCGTCGTCGTCGCCGGTTTCGGGCTCAGCGTGGCGCAGGGGTCGCCGCAGGCTCCGGACACGCAGGCCGACGTCGCCCAGGACACGGTCACGGCGGGCGCGTCAGGCGGCTCGGCCGCGGCGCAGGCGGTACACCCGACGACCAAGCTGGGCAACCTCAGCAGGTTCGCGGTGATCGTGTCCGACGTCCAGGCGAAGGTCACGCAGCACGACCTCGCCGGGGCCAAGACCCGGGTCAAGGACCTCGAGGTCGCCTGGGACGACGCCGAGGCCGGGCTCAAGCCGCGCGACGCCACCAGATGGCACCAGCTCGACGACCAGATCGACGCCGTGCTCACGGCGCTGCGCGCGGCGAGCCCCACGCAGGCCGACTGCGCGTCCGCCGTCGGCACGCTGATGAGCACGCTGAACAAGTTCGACGGCGTCTGACGCGCACCGGGCGCCGCCGGTCGGGCCCGGCCCGACCGGCGGTGTTCAACGCATTCTCAGGTTCCCGGCGTCACGATGCGTACCGCGCGGCACGCCCGCGGCTGCGCGTGGCATACGTGCCCGGAAACCGTCGCTGGTACTGGAGAGGAATCATGGACGACGTTCGCATAGACGTGTCCGGGCTGCGCAAGCAGTACGGCGACGTGGTTGCGGTGGACGACCTGTCGTTCACCGTCGAGCCCGGCCGGGTGACCGGGTTCCTCGGCCCGAACGGGGCCGGCAAGACGACCACCCTGCGCATGCTGCTCGGCCTCGTCACGCCGACCGCCGGCACGGCGACCATCGGCGGGCTTCGCTACACCGAGCTCGCCGAGCCGGCGCGGATCGTGGGCGCGGTCCTGGAGGCGTCCTCGGCGCACAAGGGCCGCACCGGCCGCAACCACCTCCGCGCGTGCTGCATCACCGCCGGTCTGCCCCGGGCCCGGGCCGATGAGGTGCTCGACCTGGTCGGGCTGTTGCCCGCCGCCGATCGCAGCTTCAAGGGCTACTCGCTCGGCATGCGCCAGCGGCTCGGGATCGCCACCGCCATGCTCGGCGACCCGCGGGTGCTGATCCTCGACGAGCCCGCCAACGGCCTGGACCCCGAGGGCATCCGCTGGATGCGGGAACTGCTGCAGGGACTGGCCGCCGAAGGCCGCACGGTGCTGGTCTCCAGCCATCTGCTGTCGGAGATGCAGGCCCTGGCCGACGACGTCGTGATCGTCGCGGCCGGGAAGCTGATGCGGCAGGGGCCGGTCGCCGAGGTGCTCAGCTCGGTCGGCGGCGACGCCCGCGTGCACGCGCGCACCCCCGAGCCGGACAAGCTCAGCATCGCGCTGCGGCAGTTCGGCGGCACGGTCACCGCGGAGGGACCGAACCGGCTGTGCGTCACCGGGATGGCCGCCGACGCCGTCGGCGACGCCGCGCTCGCCGCCGGGATCGCGCTGCACCAGCTCACCACCGAGCAACCTGACCTCGAGGACGTGTTCCTCGACCTGACCCAGGCGAAGGCGGCCATCCGATGACGCGACTCGTCCGCGCGGAGCTGTTCAAACTGCGCACGACCAGCCTGTGGTGGCTCTTCGCCGGCGCCACACTGGTCAGCACCGCCCTCATGCTCGCCGTGAACCTCGTGCAGGCCCACGAGCTGCTCCAGCCGTTCGACAAGTTCGTGGCGCTGCACGCGCACGGCCGCAACGTGGCGCAGATGCCGCCGGAGTTCCTCAACCGGCTGCGCGGCGAGTGGAATCTGGGCCACAGCGCGGTCACCCAGGCCGCCACGATCTTCACCGCGGGGCAGCTCATCGGGGTGCTGCTGGCCTGCCTGCTCGGCATCGTGCTCATCACCAGCGAGTTCCACCAGCAGACCGCGACCACCACGTTCTTGTTCACCCCGCACCGCGGCGCGGTCATCGCGGCCAAGCTCGTCACGGCCGTCATCGTCGCGGCCGCGTCCTGGCTCGCCTCCACCGTGCTCGCGCTCGTCGTCGGCGCCATCTTCCTCGGCAGCGAGGGCTACGGCACCCAGCTGGGCCAGTGGGGCGTCGTGCGCGCGATCCTGCTCAACCTCGCCGCCTACGCCATCTGGGCCGTGTTCGGCGTCGGCTTCGGTGCGCTCATCCGCAGTCAGCTCGCCGCGACCGTCGCCGCCACCGTGCTGTACCTCGTCGGCGCCGCCGCCGCGAGCGGCGTGTTCGACCTGCTCCACACCTACGTCATCAAGCGGGACTGGATGCTCACCGCCCAGGTGATCGTCCCCCCTGTGGCGTCCACGGTCATGATCTCGCCGACGAAGACCTTCGACCAGAGCCCGGCGCAGTGGGTCGGCGCCGCGGTCCTGCTCGGCTACGGCGTCGTGACCGCCCTCGCCGGCACGCGGCTGCTGCAGACCCGCGACATCTCCTGAAGGGTGATACCCGACCCGGTCCGCGGTGCGCGAACGGAGCCGGCGGCCCGCCGCCGCGGCCGGCTCAAGCCCGCGGACCGGGACTGCGGCAACCGCCGCTCGCGCGGCCGGCGGCGGCCCCGTGCAGCGGCGGCGGGCCTGAACCGGCGCCGGTCCGTCAGGCGCTCACCGGCGCCGGCCTGCGCACCAGCGGCAGCAGGAAGAGGACCAGGACCGGCACTCCATAGGCGATCCAGACGACGGTCTCCAGCACCGACGGCTGGGGTGTGAAGTTGAACAGGCCGCGCAGCAGCTCCGCGTACCACGAGGTCGGCGGCAGCACGCCGGTCAGGTCGAACGCGTAGTCGGTCCGGCCGGGCAGGATGTTGGCCTCCTGCAGGTCGTGCACCCCGTACTTGAAGATACCGGCGGCCACCAGCACCAGCAGCGCACCGGTCCAGGTGAAGAACTTCGTCAGGTTGATCCGCAGCGCGCTGGCGTACAGCAGCCAGCCCAGCACGACCGAGGTGGCCACGCCGAGCGAGATGCCCACGATCGGCTGCCAGGTGTCGGCGCCCTGAGCCGCGGCGAAGAACAGGATCGCCGTCTCCAGGCCCTCGCGGGCCACGGCCAGGAAGGCCATGCCGGCCACCGCGAACGGGCCGACCTGGATCGCGTCCTCGAGCTTGCCGCGCAGCTCCTTCGCCAGCTGCCGGGCCATCCGCCGCATCCAGAAGATCATGAAGGTCACGAAGACGACGGCGATCAGCGAGGCGATCCCGTCGACCAGTTCCCGGTTCGGGCCGGACAGGTACGCCGTCCCGGCCTGCAGGAGCGCGGCCACCAGGATCGCGAGCAGCGCCGCCACGGACACCCCGGCCCACGCCCAGCGCAGCAGGTGCTGCCGGCCGCTCTTCACCAGGAACGCGACCAGGATCGAGACCACGAGGGTGATCTCGAGGCCCTCACGCAGGCCGATCAGGTAGATGGCGGTCATGCCGTGCTCCGCGGGTCAGCCGGGCCTTACTAAGGTCAGCATCACCTTATGCGATGTTGCACAATCGCACCACCTACAGCATGTAGGAGTACCTTCAGCGCATATTCGGGTGCACCGTTCTTCGACGGCATCGGCAACGGTTCGTGGCGAGCCGGCGGCTACTGGGCCCGGGAGCGAGCCCGGGCCCGCAGCAGCTCGATCGCGATCGGGACCACCGACAGCACCACGATCCCGAGGAGGATGAGCTCGATGTTGTCGCGCACGAACGCGATCTGGCCGAGGAAGTAGCCGAGGACGGTCACGCCGCAGGACCACAGGACGCCGCCGATCACGTTGTAGAGCACGAACGTGCGGTAGTGCATGCGGCTCGCGCCCGCGACGATCGGGGTGAACGTGCGCACGATCGGCACGAAGCGCGCGAGCACGATCGAGCGCGCACCGTACTTGTCGAAGAACCCCTGCGCCCTGGTCAGGTTCGACTGCTTGAACAGCCGCGCGTCGGGGCGGCGGAACAGGGCCGGCCCGACGCGGCGGCCGAAGATGTAGCCGACCTGGTCCCCGGCGATCGCCGCGACCGACACGAGCAGGCACACGAGCCACAGCGGCTGGTGCAGGTACGTGCCGGAGGCGACCAGCAGACCGGTCGTGAACAGCAGGGAGTCGCCGGGCAGGAAGAACCCGATCAGCAGGCCCGACTCGGCGAAGACGATCGCGAGGATGCCGATCAGGCCGAACGTCGAGATGAGGTACTGCGGATCCAGAAGATGCACGAGGGGGCCAATCTGTTATCGGTGGGCGACGGCAGCGGGAACGACACGTGCGGCGTGCGCGGGCCGGTAGAACACCGCCGTCATGACCATCGCGAACGCGAGCCACGCACCGGCCTCGAGCACGGTCGAACGCGTGGTCAGGCCGACGGTGCCGGCCAGCACGGTGGCGTACCCCGAGGCCGGGCCGGCACCGAGGTCGAGCGCCACACGGCCGGCACCGGGCAGGACGCCCGCGTGCTGCAGCCCGTGCACGCCGTGTGTCAGCAGGCCCGCCGCCATCGGGATGAGCATCGCGCCGGCGTTCGTCAGGAGGCGACGGGGATCGGTCCCGGCGGTGGCGCTCGACGCGACCCAGCCGAGTCCGACCGCGGCGGCCGCACCGATGACCGACGTCACGCTCGCCCCCGTGCTCAGCGCGGCGAGGAAGGCGATCGCGGCCACCGCCCAGCCACTGACGCCCAGCGCGTCCTCGAGCCGGCCGGTGGGCTCGCCCCGCAACGTGCGCACGCTCCGGCGCATCCACAGGATCAGCACGGCGACGCCCGCGACGGCCGCGAGCGACGCGATCGCCTCGAACAGTTCCGGCCGCCCGCGGGCCGCCACCCAGGCCGCCGCCGATGCCGGGACGGCACCGAGCAGGCCGAAGCCGACGGCCGGCAGCCGGGCGCGGCGCCCGGTCCTGCTCAGGAACGTCATCAGGGTCGCGACGACGATCGGTCCGGCGAAATACACGGCGCAACCATCCTCCGACACGTTGTAGGTCACGTTCGATGGAACATTACCCAGCCATTCCTGAAAGAACCTTGAGTGGCGCGGCCTGGGCGGCCGCACCGAGCGGCGGCAGGCCGTAGGCGTCCTCGATGGTCCGCAGGATCGCGTAGTGGTCGACGCGCCCGGACCGGTCGCCGGGCCGCACGCCGGCGCCGAGCACCACGGTCGGGATGTGGTTGCCGTCCGTGCCGTTGTCCTCGTCGAACGTGAGGATCAGCAGGCTGTTGTGCGTCTCGGCCCAGTCCGCGTAGGAGCCGAGCGTGCGCCGCAGCCAGGCGTCGGCGTCGCCCTTGGGGCAGTCGTGCATGTCGTGGCACAGGTCCGGCACGACGAAGGCGACCGTCGGCAGCCGGTCCCAGCTGCGGGGCAGGTCGGCCAGCGGCCGGTTCAGCCCGGACGGCACGCCGGCGAAGTCGGCCCAGGGGTTGTGCCGGCGCACGTACGTGCCGCTGGAGCAGCCCGTGTACCCGGTGAACGGCAGCGCCTCGGCGTAGCCGGCGAAGGTCAGGCCGGCGTCGAGCAGCTGGCGGCCGAGGTTCGGGGCGTCGAAGGTGCGGCGGATGCAGGTGTTGTCGGTCACACCCTGGGTCGAGCCGGAGAACAGCGCGAGGTAGTTGGGCTGGCTCGGGTGCGTCTCGCCGTAGGCCTCGGTGAAGTTGGCGCCCCGCCGGGCCAGCGAGGAGATGTAGGGCGTCCGCGGGTGGCCGATGACGGCGTCGTAGCGCTTGTTCTCCATCACCACCACCACGACGTGGTCCGGCCGCGGCACGGGGGCGGCCAGGGCCACCGGGGCGGCGAGCACGGGCAGCGCGGCGGCGAGGAGCAATGTGGTCATTCGCATGCCTACATCTTGTCGGATAGTTCGCGAAAGGGATTGATCGGACACACCGAAACCGCATTCAGGCTGCTTTCAGCCGCGCCTTTCCACCATTCGCCGCATGAATCAGCCCATCGCGGTGGTGTCCGCGAGCTTCGGGTCCGGCCACGACGGCGTGGCCGCGGAGCTGACCCGGCGTCTGACGTCACGAGGCTTCGACGTCCGGCGCCACGACTTCGTCGACCTGGTGCCGGGGCGCCTCGGCCGGCTGCTGCGCGAGGGCTACCACCGGCAGCTCACCACCGCCCCGCGCACCTGGGGCTGGCTGCTCGCCGCGGCCGGCGCCGGCTCGGCGACCGCGGCCCGCATGACGGCCCTGGCCGACCGGGCGCTGCTGGAGGCGACCGGCGACGCCGCCGCCGTCGTGTCCACCTATCCGCTCGCGAGCCAGGCCCTCGGCCGCCTGCGCGCACAGGGCCGCCTCGCCGCCCCCGTCTGCACCTATCTGACCGATCTCTCGGTCCATCCTCTCTGGATCCACCCCGGCGTCGACGTCCACATCGGACTCCACGACGACGTGGCCCGTCACGCGAAGGAGCTCGGCGCCGCGGACGTTCGCGTCGCCGCGCCCGCCGTCGGCCCCGGTTTCACCCCCGCGCCCCGGACCGGCGGCCGGCCGCGCGCCCTCATCGTCGCGGGCGCCTGGGGCGTCGGTGAGATCGAACGCGCGACCGCCGACATCGCCGCCACCGGCGCCGCGACCCCGGTCGTCGTCTGCGGCCGCAACGAACGGCTCCGCGGTCGCATCCAGCGCCGGGGCGACGCGATCGCGCTCGGCTGGGTCGACGACATGCCCGCGCTCATGCGCACCTGCCACGTCGTGGTCCAGAACGCCGGTGGCCTGTCCTCCCTCGAGGCGCTCACCGCCGGGCTTCCGGTGCTCACCTACCGCTGCATCCCGGGCCACGGCCGCACCAACGCCGAGGTCCTCGACCGCATCGGCTGGGTGCCGTGGATCCGCGACCGCGCGGGCCTGGCCGCCGGGCTGCGCCGCGCCCTGAGCGATCCGCCACGCTTCGCCCCGGCCCCGGCCCAGGCCGAGGACGTCATCGCGGAGCTGGCGGCATGACCGCGTCCACAGTGGAGTTCGCGGCCACCCTCGCCCCGCCGCTGACCGCGATCACGCCGCTGCGGCGCGCCTACATGCCGCGCCTCGCGGGCATCGGCCGGCCCGGTCACGTCGCGCTCACCTTCGACGACGGCCCCGACCGCCGCAGCACGCCGCACATCCTGCGCATCCTCGACGAGCACGACGTGCGGGCCACGTTCTTCCTGCTCGGCTCGATGCTCGCCGAAGACCCGCAGCTCGGCCGCGAGCTCGTCGACGCCGGTCACGAGGTCGCCGTCCACGGCTGGCACCACCGCCTGCTGCTGCGCCGCGGCCCCGCCGCGACCGAGCTCGACATCACCCGCGCCCGGTTGCTCATCGCGAACGTCACGGGCCGGACGCCGCGCTGGTACCGCCCGCCGTACGGCGTGTTCACCCTCGCCGCCCTGCGCGCCTGCCGCCGGCTCGCGCTGACACCGGTGCTGTGGACCGCCTGGGGCCGCGACTGGGAGGCCGGCGCCACCCCGGACTCGATCGTGCGGACGGTCACCCGGCGGCTGTCCGGCGGCGGCACGGTGCTGCTGCACGACACCGACGTCACCTCCGCCCCCGGCTCGTGGCAGCGCACCGCCGCCGCCCTCCCGGCCCTGCTCGGCTGGGCCCGCGAGCGCGGCCTGAGCGTCGGCCCGCTCGCCGAGCACATGGCGGCGCCGCGATGACCTGGCTCGTCACCGGCGGCGCCGGATACATCGGCGCGCACGTCACCGCCGCGCTGCTGGCCGCGGGCGAGCCGGTCGTGATCCTCGACGACCTGTCCACCGGAGACGCCCGCCGCGTGCCCCCCGGCGTCCCGTTCCTGATCGGCGACGCCGGCGACCCCGCGACCATCCGCGACACGCTGCACCGGCACCGCGTCACCGGCGTCATGCACCTCGCCGGCAGCAAGTCCGTCCCCGAGTCGTTCCACAAGCCGCAGTGGTACCACCGCCAGAACGTCACGGTCGTCGAGAACGTCCTCGACGCCATGGCCGAGGCCGGCGTGACCCGGCTGGTCTT
This sequence comes from Dactylosporangium sp. CA-139114, assembly GCF_050955725.1. Taxonomy (NCBI): domain Bacteria; kingdom Bacillati; phylum Actinomycetota; class Actinomycetes; order Micromonosporales; family Micromonosporaceae; genus Dactylosporangium; species Dactylosporangium sp. CA-139114. The sequence goes on along the minus strand of NZ_CP192080.1, from coordinate 4,456,564 downwards.
CTCGTCCTCGGCCGCCGTCTACGGACTCCCCGCCTCACCCACCGTCGCGGAGGACGCCCCGGCCCGGCCCATCAACCCGTACGGCCAGAGCAAACTCGACGCCGAACACGCCGTCGCCGACTCCCCCGGCGTCTCCTGGATCGCCCTGCGCTACTTCAACGCCGTCGGCGCGGCCGCCGCGCACCTCGGCGACCACGGCACCACGAACCTGCTCCCCCGCGTCCTGCGGGCCGCCCGCACCGGCGAACCGCTCACCGTCACCGGCACCGGCCTGCCGACCCCGGACGGCACCGCGATCCGCGACTACGTGCACGTCGCCGACATCGCCGCCGCGCACCTGGCCGCCGGGGCCGCGGTCACCACGGGCCGCCGCGCCCGCGTCTACAACGCCGGCACCGGCACCGGGCACTCCGTCCTCGACGTCATCCACGCCGTCGAACGCACCACCGGCACCCCGGCGCCGTGGACCCCCGGCCCGCCCCGCCCCGGCGATCCGGCCGCGGTCGTCGCCGACGTCACCCGCATCGGCAGCGAGCTCGGCTGGCGGGCCCGGCACACCCTCGACGACGCCGTGCGCTCGGCCTGGCTCGGCGCTGCCGCGAACGCGGCGTGACGAGCGCCGACCCGGCCGGGCGCACCGCCGGGCGCGACGGCGGCTACCCGACCGTCTCCAGCCAGGCCTGCCAGGCCTCGATCTCGGCCGAGCGGTCCCGGTCGTCGTAGAAGTGCGCGGTCGCGAGGACCGTGTCGTTGTACCCGTGGATCAGCAGGTAGGTCGCGTCGGCGGTGCGCATGCCCACGAACTTCGGCGCGACGACGTTCTCGATGGTGCCGTCGACCGGCTCGATCCCGGGCACGGACAACCGGGCCGGCCGGCCGTCGGCCGCGTCCGGGCCGGCTCCGAGCGCGGCCGTCAGCTGCGCCCAGACGTCCTCGCGCACCGGCCCCGGCAGGAACATCGAGCTGGTCGCCGTGCGCGGCGCGAAGTGCTCGAGGTAGACGGCGAGCTTCGTCATGTACGCGTGGTCGCCGATCTTCAGCCCGTTGTACTCCGCCTCCCAGTCGTCGCCGAGCAGGCCGCTGTGCACGGCCCGGATCACCGAGCCGCCCCCGTCGCGCGCCTCGATGAGCCACTCGAAGGCCATGAAGGTGCCGTCCGGGCCGGGCTCCTCGCGCGTGGAGTACCGCTTGCCCGGCTCCCACTCGATGATCTCCGACTTCGCGGTGTTCCCGAACATCTCGAACGTGGCGGTGCGCGCGTCGCCGTCGATCTCGGAGCGGCCCATGAACCAGGAGTCCACCCCGGGCCCTGTCGTGATCGCCGCCCACACCTGCTCGGGTGTGGCGTCGACGGTGAACTCCTCGCGGACCTCGAACGGATGGGTCATCGCTGCTGCTCCTCTGCTGGTGGGTCGGCGTCTTCGGTGATGCTCGGGTGCACCGCGACAACGACGCGATGCGGCCGGCCGGCTTCACTGTGGTACTTGCTGGTGATCTTGATGAGGGCGTCGGTGAGCTCGTTGATGAACGCGGCCCGGTCGGCCGGCCTGGCGAAGCGCACCTCGGCGTCGAGCCCGAACGTGGCCAGCGGTTTGCCGGCCCGCGCCGCGCCGGTGATGAGCGCGCCGGTCTCCCGGACCAGCCGGGCCGCGAGCGCGAGCAGCCAGCGGGCCGACAGCCGGTCGGGCGAGCGCGCCGGATCGGGCGCGACCGCCGCGAGCGCGGCCGGCGAGATGACGTAGGCCGCGGCCGACGCCCGCACGACGCGCTCGGTCATGTTGCCCTTGCGCCGCTCCTCGACCAGCTCCACGAGCCCGTGCTGCTCCAGCGTCCGCACGTGGTAGTTGACCTTCTGCCGCGCAAGGCCCAGCCGGGCTGCGAGCGTGGTCGCGGTGTGCGGCTCGGCGAGCTCCGCGAGCATCCGAGCGCGGATCGGATCGAGCGAGACCTCCGCGGCGGCGGCGTCCTCGATCACGGCAACGTCCTGCATGCCCCCAATCTGTCACCGACAAATTTTTTTGTCAAGGGTTCCGCTGTCCGCGAACCGCGCTGACCGGACGTCCGATCACACACGTCTACCGCTTCGACGACGGCCTGGTGGCCGAGATGGAGATCCGCGACATCGACACGACCGCCTGACCGACCGCTTCAGCCCGTCAGTCTCGCCCGAGTCACAGCACCGTTCGCTCGGCGTCAGCAGGAGCGGCCGGACGTGCCGGACCCCGCCGGATGGATCTTGACGGAGCAGCCGGGCATCGGCTCCTCCACCGGCATCGAGCTGGTGTCGTCCGGCGCGGTGACGAGCCGAGCCGGCCGAAGGCGACACGTCGACGGCCGGCGACGACGACGGGGACGGCGCCGGCGAGTTCCCACGGTCGGCGGCGTCTCCTGGTGGCGCTGCTGCGGGAGGGCCCACACGCCGGCTGTGGCCGCCAGCACCAGCACCCTCGCGATGCCGAGGCCGCCCGCCGCGCGGTGCGACGCCGAGCCCGCTGCCGAATCGCGCCCACCGAAAGGATCACCACCCGGCTCGCCGGCGCGCCCACAACGGCCGCCAACTCCGCGACCGGCAGTAGGCCTCCTGAACGGCGGCCTCGGCCTCGGTCAGATCGCCACCCGTCGCGTGCAGCTGCCTACCACCCACCGGTACCCGGCGGTGTAGAAGGCACCGAAATCGGCCCACTCACGCGTCGTCGACCATCATGGATGGAGTCATGCAGTGGTCACGCCCCAGCGCCGGGGCCGGTTCCCGGGCCGGGATGTCCAGAAACAGACTGCCCGGAGCGGCGCCCGGCCGGCTGGGCCGAGCCGGCTCCGGGCCGCCCGTTGGACGGTCAGGTCGCCCGGGGCAGGACGAGGCGGAAGTGTGCGCCGTCGAAGGCCGGGTGGCCGGAGCGGGCGGCCATCAGGTCCAGCTCGCCACCGACGCGCTGAGCCACGCCGCGCGCGATGTGGAGACCCGCGCCGCGGCCCTCGCCGCGTGTGGAGACCTGGGGGCGGAAGATGCGGTGGCCGTTGCCCACCTCGCTCGGCACGCCCGGGCCGTTGTCGAACACGTCGATCAGGACGTCGTCGACGTCGGCGGTCACGGTCAGCAGTACCCGCCCGGCCGCCGACGCCGCCTCGACGGCATTGGTGAGCACGGCGTGCAACGCAACGTAGGCGCAGCCCTCCGGCACGTCCGCCCACACCTCGCCGGGCACCTCGACGAAGAGCTCCGCACGGGGGAACGCGGCGGCGAACGCGCCGCGCAGCTCGGCAATCACGCCCGGGATGTCAGCCCGGCCCGTCCCGCGCGTTGCCGCGTCCAAGAGGGCCTTGTCGGGCATGGCCAGGCCGCTGCGGGCCGCGGCGAGCGCGGCTACGTCCAGCGGATCGGCGTGGCGCAGCCGCTGGAAGTCCGGCCACGACTCGGCCAGGGCGAACCGGAAAGCGTCCCAGTCCGGCAGCCCGTTGTCCTCGCCGCCGGCCGCCCCGCCAGTCCCTGAACGCTCCCGCAGGCTGTCCAGGGCCGTGGCCAATCGCCGGTCTGCGACGCCTACCAGACCGACCAAAACGCCGCAGTGGCGCAGCTGTACCCGGTCATCGCCGATCCGCGCGACCAGCCGTAGCGGCGCCAGTTTCGCGATGCCCTCTCGGAGCTCGTCCTCCCATTCGGCGCCCTCGTGGCGCAGTGCCACCGTGAGCACCATCGCATCCAGTGTCACATCCTCGCCGGGCTGGGCGGTGGCCAGCGCCGCCCAGAAGGCGGCAACGGCGGCCGGGGAGTCACGCACCGCGTACAGGACGGCGGCCTCCACGGCGGCGCTCTGCTGGTCGTTGGTGTTCCAGTCGCGCACCAGATTGAGCCGATCGGTATTGCGCTTCGCGGTGGAGCGGGCCAGCAGGTCGAGCAGCGCGTGCAGCACCCGCGGCTCGAGCGCCGTCTGAAAGGCCAGGTACTCAGCCGTCCGTACATCGCCGAAACCGGCGAGGTCGGTGAGCCACCGCAGGGTGCGCCAGGCGACATCCGCATCGGAGCCCAGCAACGCGGCGAGCGCCGACGGGGAGCCGGCGCCGAGGGCGGCCAGCGGCCAGCGGCGGCCCAGCAGCCGCAGCAGCGCGACACGACGGCCGGTCGTAAGCGGAACGAGGCGCAGCAGGTCGAGCAGGACGAGCACGGCCACCGGGGATCGACCGGCCGGGTTGGGTTCCAGGTCCGGGCCGATGGCGATGATGAACGGACCGACGCCCGGGAGCTCGGGGACGGATCGGGTGCCGGGCGCGGCGACGAACAGCGGCACGTTGCGGGTGGCGGTGGCCCGGAACGCTGACGGCAGGCCCTCGCCGAAGACGTTGCGCAGCGTCGTGAGGTGCCCGCCGACGACGGGGTGCACGTCGGCGGGGTCGGCCGGACCGCCCAGGAATCCGTCCAGCGCGGCGGCGAACGCCTGAGCCTCTGTGGCGCCGCCGCCGGTGAGCCGGTCGGCCTCGTCGAGCAGCCGCACACCGGACTCGTCCGCGGGCAGCCAGAGGTCGAGGTCCGGGGGCCGCGACTCGCCGGGGTTCCTGTGCCACCGCAACACCTGCCGCGGGCTCTCGTCGGCGAAGGGCCAGTCGGGCAGCTGCGGCACGGCCTCCGGTCCCGGATCGTCCGGCTCGCCGTGGTCGAGGATGTGCCTGGCCGCCCGCAACTGGCTCGAGCCGGCCAGCTCCCGCACCATCGCTGCGGCCGTGCCGCCGCTGTTGGGCGCGTCGCGCAGCCGGGCTCGGATTCCCTCGGCCTCCGCCTCGATCCACGTCGCCAGCTCGTTCTCGGCCTCCCGCAGCCGGCGGTCGGCTTCGGGCCACGACTCGCAGCTGAGCTGCTCCAGCGCGGCGGTGTCGACGCGGTGCGTGGCGCCGGCCGCCTCCGCCTGGGCGGCGAACCGGCTGAGCCGCACGGCGAGCTCGGCAAGCCGCTGCGAGCGTGCCAGCTCCAGCGCGTCGTACCCACGGTCGAGCTGGTCGGCGGTGAGCGCCTCGCACTGTTCGATCATCCGCTCGGCGACGGCGAACCAGCCGTCCGCGACGAGCGAGGTGAGCACGTCGGGCTCTGTCGCGGCGGCGAGCACCCCTTCGAGCACCGCGGCGGTGACCGCCTCGGCCGGTGGGTCGTCGGACTCGACGAGCAGCCGCACCAGCCGGGCGAAGCGGAACCGGCCCGGCCAGGCGCGCACGAACTGGGATGTCAGGTCGATGTCGATGTCGCTCATCGCCGCCCCCGCGCCCACCAGCGCAGCGGCGCCAGCCGGTCCAGCATCGCCAGCGGCGGCTGGTCGTAGCCGTCCGGCGCGGCGCTCGCCTCGGAGAACAGCCGGTCCCAGCCGTCGGCGAGCCGATCGGCGAATGACCGGAAGCCATGCATGGCCTGGACGCCCTCCGCGTCCTCGAGCTCCACGACCGGCGCGTCAGCGACGACCCGGGCGGAGCGCACGAGCTCCTCCAGTCGCCGCACGAAGCTGTTCTGCCGGTGCCACTGCATCGCGGGTACACCGGCCCGCAGAATCAGGTCGTTGAGATACTTGCGCACGTCCAGCGGGAGGCCGGGCGACACGGCGTCGCGCTCCGGCCGCTCCAGCCGGGCCGCGTCCCGGATGCGCGTCAGCAGACCCTCGGGCGCGAACAGCGCGTCGTGCAGCGCCACGCCGGTCTCGAAATCGAACCGGCCCCGCAGCCGCTCGATCTTGTCGATGTCGGCGACCAGCCGCAGACGCCGGGCCTGCAGGTCCACGATGTTCGTCGCCCGCAGCTGCTCGGCGGCGAGCGCGTCCAGCGGCGGTATGCCTTCGGTGTGCACCGCCACCTCAGCCAGCTCCCGCCACGCGGCCGGCAGGTTCGGCGCGAGCACCTCCAGCGCGCCCTTGCCCTCCGCGCCGCCCCACAGCATCCGCTCGGCGAGCGCGCCGGCCGCAGCGGCCAGCTGCGCCGGGCCGGGGTGGTCGTCGACGACGAGAGCGGCCGCGCCGGCGGCCGCGCCGAGCGGCCCGGCTTCGATAGCCGCGGCCAGGGTCGCCGCCGAGGCAAGGGCGCCGAGCCGGTCCTGCAGCAGACGGGCCAGCAGCGCGGCCTCGACGAAGCTGCGCCGCTGCCAGGCGTCGGTGACAAGCCACCGGGCCCAGCCGCGCGCCTGGCCCATCTCCGCCACCGCCGGCACGCCCAGCAGAGCGGAGACCGCGGCGCGGATCTCGTGCCGGGGCACGTCGGCATCCAGCCATACCTCGACGCCGTGCCACGGATCGGCGACACCCCGCAGCCGCTCGGCGACCCGTCGGCCGAACAACTCCCGCGAGCCGGCCAGCCGGGCCTCGAGGAGTATCGGCAGGGCCACCTGGTCGACCTGGCCGGGCTGCGCCGCAACGGCCGGCGTCATCGCCGCGGGAGCCGGGGCCGCCGCGGCGTGCGCCGCACCGACGGCCGCGGCGATCTCCTGCGCGACCTCTTCGCTGCGGATGTGCACGCCGACCTGGCTGCGCTGGCCGCGACGGGCCGATGCCTGGGCGTCGCTCAGCGGCGAGAAGCTGCCGACGAGGACCTCGGCGTCGGCGATGACGAGCCGGCCGCACTGCCGCTCCAGCAGCACCGGGATCTTCTTGGGCGGGGCGGTCCGGCCCGGCGCCGGGCGGGTTGGCGCGGAGCGGATCTGCGGGTGGGCGACCAGGACGACGGCGCCGGCCGCCATGCGATCGCGCAGCGCTGTGGCGATGTCGCCCTCCAAGGCGTGGGTGTCGATGCGGTCATCGGTGACCACGAGCCGGCGACGGGCGGCGCGCAACCCGTACCACAGCTGCGTGCGATGCTGCCCGTCCCGCACGATCTCGACGACGGCATCGGGCCCCGCCTGCGTCTGGTAGGCCTGGACGAGCGCGGTGTGATGCTCCGCCCACGAACTCTGCAAGATCTTGACCACGGCCGCGTCGACGTCGTCCCGGTCGAAGCTCGGCAGTGGCACGTCCAGGACCGCGGGACCGCCGGTGTCGGCGATGTCGTCGTGCTCGAAGTCCTGTGCGTCGGCCTTGATCAAACGGCCGACCTGGTAGTGCGGGAACGCGCTGCGGGCCCAGAGCAGCAGGTCGATGACGGCGCTGGGCGGGTTGGGTCCGGCGGAGCCGGGCTCGATGAGCACGCTGGCCTCCCGCTCGACCGGCGGGATGGCCGACAACGGGCCGTGGGAGCCGACCAGCGCCCGCTGGTCGTCCTGGACGATGAGGCAGGCCTCGGTGCGGGCGCTGCGCCGTGCGACGAGCACTCGCTTGCCATGGAGCAACTGCAGCTCGTCCAGGGCGGCACGAACCCGATCGGGGAGCGAATCGGTGTCGCCACTGCCCCACAGCACCACCAGCCACACGCCGCGGCCGAGGGCCTCGCGCAGCGCTGGAAGCACGACGGCGAGCCGGCTGTAGTCGATGGTGGGAGTGGCGATGACGATCTGCCGCCGGGCCTGCTGGATCAGGTCCGGCACCGCCCATTCGTAGGCTTCGGCGCGGTTGATCACGGTGATCGCGGCACGGGCCCCCTTGGCCGCGGCGAGCTGCTCCTCCACCCGCCGGGCCAGCCGCTGCAGCGTGCGCTGACGTTCGGCGACCTGGGCGAGCTCGACATCGGGCAGGTCATTGATCGTCTCGGCCATGCGGTGCAGCAACCGGTCGACGCGTTCGGGCGCCTCCACGGTGAGCTCGGCCTGGCTGTGCAGGCGACGCACCGCCGGATGGTCCGGCTCGCGGTCGGCGAGGTCGACGACGTAGTCGCTGAGCCGCTGCCACGCCGCGCCGGTGCCCCACTTGGCCAGCTGAACGTCGATCACGAATCGGTCGCTGCGGGTGTCGCGCTTCGTGGTCGCGGTCAGGTGCAGCCAGCGCACCGCCGACACGGGGCGCATCATCGGGTTGCCGAAGTTGACGCCGAGCACCGTGGTGCGGCTGCCGAGCCGCGTGTCGCTGCGGATCGCCGCCTGCACCGCCCGCACCAGCTCCGCGGGCGGCAGGTCCGCGACGGTGACGCCGTGGCGCAGCGGGAGCTGCACGCTGCGCTCGCTGGGCCGCACATCGGCGAGCCGGTCGGGCAGGATGAGGCCGGTGATGGGCTCGAAGATGAACTTGCGCGTCTCGACCCGCTGCTCGGCGCCGATCAGCCGCTTGTGCTTGGCCAGCAGATCGCGGGCCGTATCGGACAGCTCCACGGTGCTGCTGTCGAAGTCGACGGTGACGTAGCCCTTGCCCCACAGGGTGCCGATGACGTCGACGATGATTCGCTGCGGTACGGCGAAGAGCCGGCTCTGCTCGCGCACCGTCTTGTAGCCCAGCAGTAGGGCTCGCGCGACGAGGTCCTCGAGCGTGGTGGCCTCACCAGCGCGGCCGAGGGTGACCTGGACCGTGATCTGCCGCGCCGGGATGGCCAGCTCCACCGGGATGCTCATGAGCGCTCCAGCCATTCGCGGGTTCGCTCGATGTGCCCGAAGCGCTCGATGACGCGAGTCAGCAGCCGCCAGGTAGGGCCCGCGTTCTCGGCGAAGTGCTCGAAGTCGCCGACCAGCACGAGCAGCCGCCGAGCCCGGGATAGTAGTACGTTGGCCACCTCGTCCTGTCCAACATGCCCGACGTTGTGGGCCGGGTCGTCGGACACGCGCCGGGTACGGACCAGCGACACGACGACCCGCTGAGCCTGCCGGCCCTGGAACGAGTGCACGGTGTGCACCCGGTTGCGCAGTACGTCGCGCCGTTCGAGCTTCTTGACCTGTGCCCGGTACGGCGTGAGCACGACGAGGCTGTCGCGGGTGTCGCCCTCGTGGCCGGGCGGGGCCGCCGCGGGCGACATCTGGTCGACCATCTTGTCGATGAGCTCGACCTCGCCGTCGTTGGACCAGGTCGGCTGGTCGACGCAGTTGGGGTAGCCACGGGTGTCGAGCCAGACGAGAGGCCGGCCGGCCAGATAATGCGGCACGACGACGCCGTGCTCCTGGCGGGCGGACTCGTCGGTCTCCAGGAAGCTGCGGGGCAGCCCGTTGTCGAACTCGGGCGGGTCGAGCGGGTAGAAGGCCCGGCTCACCGGCTCGGCGATGGTCGGGTGCATCCGGAACTGCCGGTTGAGGTGGCCGAGCCCGTCCAGCGAGCCCGCGGTGCGGAAGATGGTGGCGAACAGGTCCAACGCCTCCAGCCGACCGGCCATCTGGCGATAGTGCTGCTTCACCTTCTCGTCGGGGTGCAACGCCAGGCTTTGCAGGAAGGTGCGCACATCCTCGCGGCGGAACGCGCCGATCTGCCGGTGGTCGCCGACCAGCGTCCAGCGGGAGCCCAGCACCAGCGGAATGACGATCTCCGTCGGCCAGGCCTTGGCCGCCTCCTCGACGATGACCCAGTCGAAGGCGTCGGTGAGCGAGTCGGCGCCGTCGGCGAGGGTGGCGGCGATGGAGCAGGTGGCCAGCACGACATTGGTTCCGGTCCGGATCCGTTCGGTGAGCTCCACCTGGCTGGAGGTCACCGCATCGCGCCACTCCTTGGCGAGCTTGGCGCCCTCGACAGTCTTCTCGTCGGCGCCCGGCGGAGGCTCCTCCCGGCCCGCCAGCTCGTCCTCGATGTCGCGCGCGAGCCGGCTGGTCAGGTTGTCGATGGTGTAGGGCTGGATGCTCTTGCCGACAGTGTCCTTCTCCTTGCCCTCGGCGGCCTCACGCAGGACGAGTACGTCGGTGGGCAGCGTCGCGACGAGCTTCTCGGCCAGGTTGTCCAGCGCGTGGTTGGACTGGGCGCTGACCAGCACCCGGGCGCCCCCTTCGGCCTTGACGAAGCGCAGCAGTGCCTGCGCGATCGTGTTGGTCTTGCCGCTGCCGGGCGGGCCCTGCAGGGCGTAGAAAGGCTCGTACGACAGCATGGCCTCGACGATCTCGGCAGCGTTGCCGAGGAGTTGCTTGGTGCGTTCCACGCTCCAGCGGTTGCGGCCCAGATCGAACGAGCTCGGCGCGCGCAGCGTAGTCACCAGCCCGGAGAGGTTCTGCAGCGACTGGCGCGCGCGGATCTGCCGAGACAGCTGCGGCCGGGACCCGCTGTCCTCGTGGGGGCGAAGCCAGCCGGCCGGTGGCAGGGGCTTGTTGTCCAGCGCCATCACCTCGATGGTGTTGGCGTCGCGGCGCGTCATGAACCGGGCCACCCGCGGCGTGCCCACGAAACCCGGGGTGTCGGTGCGGCTGTCGACGTCGAGCAGGACGAGTTCCGACTCGCTGTCGAGGCGCTGCACGAAGTCGCCGAACGCCGGGCGCCGCGCCGGGTCGGCGGCGTAGGCGACCAGCAATGGGTTGCGGTGCCGCCAGGCGTCGTCGCGGCGCTCGTCGTAGGTGAGCAGCATCCCGTCGGCGGTGCGGAACGGATACGTGCGGGCGTCGAGCACGACCCGCTGGTAGTCCAGCAGGAAGTCGACCGACTGCAGGAACTCCTCGTCGAGCACGTTGCGCCGCTGCAGCCGCCGGACCGACTCGGTCAGCCGGCGCCACGACGGGCGCCCCTTGCGATGGAAGTCGATATTCTGCCCGGGCCGGAAAGCCACGATGTCCACCGACGGGACCCGGCGGCGCGGCTGGGCGGTGAAGAGCTCCTGGGCGTACTCGTGCTCCCGCAGATACTTGATCAGCAGTACGTCCTCGTGGACGTGCTCCTCCTGACCGCTGATGCCGTACTCGCGCAGGTAGGCGCAGAACCACACGGCCCGCACCCCGATGAGGATCCACTCGGCCTGCGCCAGCACCTCATCCGGCCCGGTGGCATAGCCGCGCGCGCCGAACCGGGAGTGCACCAGCGCGGCCTGGGCCAGCTCCTGCTCGAAGAACGCCTTGAGCTCCTCCCGGCCCGCCGCGTCGGTCGGGCTGCGGGAGATCCATCGTCGGTGGTTGTAGACGTAGTCCGCCGATTCGTCCGGCATGAAGGCCACCAGGAACGGCTTGTCGGGCATCTCCTCCCAGTCGCCGCGGATGGCGTCCCAGTCGCCCTCGACCCGGCGTGACAGCTCGAAGGACGTCTTCCGGTCACCGGGGCGGCTGCTGAGCATGTTGCGCAGCAACGCCTTGAGCCGGGCGGGCAGGGCCGCGCGTTCGGTCAGGTGGGTGTGCATCGCCCGGTGCAGCACCGCGAGGGCCTGGATCCGCCCGACGCCGTCGCTGCCGGCGACCGCGGCGAGCTCGTCCGGCAGCACCTGCGGGATGCCGCCGCAGAAGAGCTCCCAGCCGAAGACGCCGAGGCCGAAGATGTCGGTGCTCTCCCAGTCCCGCCGGCTGTGCTGGCGGTCGTCGAAGATGTACGTGTGCATCTCCGGCGCCAGGTAGGCGAAGTGCCGGACCCGGTCGGTCTCGGTCAGCTCCCGCCCGACCGGCGGCGCGGGGTTGGTGTAGAGGCGCCGCACCTGGGTCCGCACCTCGTTGACATCGCCGCTGACGACCCGCCGGATGATGTTGCCGATGAGCGTGCTCATCTCGAACCGGGCCAGCGACAGCTCAACCTCGCGGTCGTCGCCCCGCAGATCGAAGCGGATCGCGTCAGGGGTCAGGCGCCGGTGCATGATCCGCGCCCCGTGGAGCTGGCGTAGCGCGTCGAGCAGCACGGTGAACTGCTCGAACGCGGCCAGCGGATTGGCCGCCGCCCAGCGCACGGCCTCGGCGAGGTCGATCGGGCGGCCTTTGGTCTCGGTGCGAGTGAAGGCCAGCCGCTCGCCGCGCACGAAGCGGGCGTCGGTGATCGCCGGCAACCCGGAGTGCCCGAGCGGCTTGAGCCGCAGCATGGTCTTGGCCGACCGCTCCCACAGCTCACCGGCGAATCCGTCGATGTTGAGAAAGACGGTGACCTCGTACTCCTCCTCGTGCTGGCGCAGGCGCCCCTGCACGATGAGCTCGTCCACGACGTACCGGGCCGGCTCGACGGAGACGAACCGGCCGTACGGGGCCTGCGGCCGGCAGAAAAGCCGGTCGATGAGCGCCTGCGGATCAGTTGTCATGTCGGCGCTCCCACTGTTCGGCCGGTCAGGTGGTCGAGGTGCAGGCCCAGCCGCAGCGTGCCCTCGTCGGTGCCGACGAGCAGGTCGGCGCCCTCGGCCGCGAGCGTGACCACACGCAGGCCGAGCGGGATGGTGTGCAGCAGCGCGCCGTCCTCGGGGTCCCAGAGGCGTACGCTGCCGTCGTCGCCGCCGGAGACCAGCAGCGGTGGCCCGGCCGGCCGGAGCACCACGGCGAGCGCGTTCACCCAGTCGTCGTGGCCGACGAGCGGCTTGCCGCGGGGCAGGCCGGTGGCGGCGTTCCAGACCCGGATCGTGCCGTCGTCGAACGCGGTGGCCACGAGGCTGCGCCGGTCCGCCCCGACAAGCGCGATGGCGCGGCGCAACGGCCCGGCCCCTGGCGTGACGGCGAGCGGAACGGGACTCGACACGCCGGGAGGGGTGACGCTGACGGCGCCGTCGACCGTGGCGACGACCCGGACCTCCCGGCCCGCCGCGTCGATCAGCGCCCAGACCCGGTCGTCACGGCCACCGTCGGCGGGTTGGGCCGCCACTTCGGCGACGGCCGGCTCTGGCGCCGGGCCGTCGGCCCGCGGGTCAGGCTCCCACACGCGGATCGTGCCGTCGTCGGCTCCGCCGGCCAGCCGTGTCTCGCCGCGGCGGCCGGGCAGGACGGCGAGGCAGGTGACGGCCCCGGCGTGGCCGGTCAGCGGCGCACCGGCCGGGGCGTCGGCGCCGGGCCGCCACAGCCGCACGGTGCGGTCGGCACCGCCGCTGGCCACCAGCGGGCCATCCGCGTGCGGCAGCGCCGCGAGGGCCAGCACCCCGCCGGCGTGGGCGGCGACGGGCCGTGCGGACCAGTCCGTCGTGTCCCACCAGATGATGGTCCCGTCGTCGGCGCCGGCGACCAGGTGGCGACCGGCGAGGGCGATCACCCGCAGCGGCGCCTCGGCGGCGGGCAGCAACCGGACCAGACGCCCCGTCGCCGGGTTCCAGATGCGCACGGTGCGGTCGGTGCCGGCCGTCGCCAGCAGCACGCCGGCCTCGGCATCGGCGAACGCGGTGATGGCGTTGACCGCACCACGGTGGCCGGGCATCGGCCGGCCGAGGAGCCGCCCATCGGCCGTCTTCAGCACCCGCACGACACCGTCGAACCCACCGACGGCGAGCGCGGCCTGCCCGTCGACGGTCGTGAAAACCGCGAGGGCGGTCGCCGGCGCGCCGGACTCCTCCATCCAGCCGGCCGCGGTCCGGCCGGTCAGCGGCTCGACCGCCCGCACCGGGGTCCGCACCCCGGCCAGGGCGAGGCGCACGTCGCGCTCGGCGTCCGGCCAGGCCACCAGCGCGACCACCGCCTCCGGATCGGCTTTGAGGACCGGGCGCACGGCCGAGCCGGACGTGGGATCCCAGGTCCACACCCGTCCGTCGCGACCGGCGCTGGCCAGGACGATGTCGTCGGCGCCGGTGCGCCACGCGGCCAGCGCGGTGACGGCCGCGCGGTGCCCCGTCAGGGTCAGGTGCAGCGGATGGTGGCGCAGGTCGGCTGCACGGATCTCCCAGGCGGCCGACGACCGCCCCGGGTCGGCGGTCGCGGCCCGGCCGTGCACTCGTGCGGTGCCCAGCTGGCGCAGGCCGGGCCGGTCGGCGGGCGTGCCCAGGGCCGCGAGGTGCGCGGACATGAAGGTGCCCTGCACCTGGTCGGGCAGCGTCCTGAGGCCGCCGCGATGGCGCAGGACGTCGGCGGTGACGGCGCGGATGTCCAGGCGATCCAGGACGGCGGGGTGCGCGCCGAGGGCCGCCCAGCCGTCGGGCACGGTGGCCAGTGCGTGCCCGGAGAGGTACCGCTGCAGGTACGGGTTGATGCTCGGCTGCTGCGCCGCGGCCACCAGGGCGGCGAGCACGAGCCGCTGCCGCCGCGGCGCCTCGGGCCGGGCGAGGTAGTGCTCGTGGAAGGTGCGATGGGCCAGGCGGTAGACGCTCTGGCCGTCGTCGGCGTCGAGCATGATGTACGGTCCGGCAAGTTCGAGCACCGCGTCGAGGTCGTCGTTGCTCAGCTCGGACTCCGGCTCGGCGAGGGCCTGGGCGCACGCCCTCCAGAGCTGGTCCGCGCGGGGAATGCCGCGACCCAGCCCGTAGGCGAGCGCCTCCAGAAATGCCGCCGCGGCAGGGTGTTCCGCCGACATCCGCTCCACCGCACGGGCGAACATGGCGCGGTGCCCCAGCGCGAGCAGGCCGTCAAGGCGGGCACGCCGCCCCGGCAGCAGCAGGGCCGGCTCGGCGAGGATCTCGCGGACGGCGAGCCTGGCGTAGAGGAAACCGCGCTCGATGCCATCTGCGGAGTCGCCGCTGGCGATCCGCTCGGCGGCGTGCCGAACGCCGTCATCCAGATCGGCGCCAAGGCGGCGCCGCAGTGCCTCGTCGCGCAGCAGCCGGCGCTGGACGTATCGGTGCAATGCCTCAGGCTCCCGTTGCACCCAATGAGCATCCACGTGATTCAGCGTCCCGTCACCCAACTCGTCCAGCAGGTGGCGTTCCCCGCCGGGACGGGCCGTGCCGGCGGGCCGGGTGCCGACGATGATCCGCACCCCCGGCAGGCCCGACAGGTCCGCGAACAACGCGGCCAACGGCGTCGGGTCGGCCGCCTCGTCGAGGCTGTCGGCAAGCAGTACGAGCGGATCGGCCGTGCGCTCGCGGAAGGCGCGCAGCAGGGCGGCACCGCACTCGCTGGGCGACACCGAACCGGGGCCCAGCTCGACGCCGATCACCTGGGCCAGTCCGGCGGCCACGTCCTGAACCGTGGCCCCGGTCAGGTGCAGCGACACGTCGACGGCCGGCAGGCGGTCCGCCTCCGCCCACCCGTCGTCGGTGAGCCCGGTCGCGGCGAGCGCTCGGACGATCTCGGGTCGGGCATGCAGCAGCACGTTGCCCAGCAGCGCCGACTTGCCGACGCCGGCGGCGCCGGTCACCGCGAGTAACCCGTGCTCGTGGTCGGTGAGCCACCGCAGGATCGCGGCGCGGTCGGCGTCGCGGCCGACGAAGAACCAGCCGAACTCGCCCAGGTCGGCGGCCATGCCCTTGCGCGCGAAGTGGGCCTGCTCGTGGGGCCCGAGCCTGTCGATGACGTCACGCAACTCGGTGTACACGTCGACCGGCGCCGATACGGGCTCGATGCGGCGGGGCGGGCGCAGCCGGGCGATGTCGGTGGTGCCGCCGACGTTCACCGAGCCGCGGTCTCGCAGCCGGATCTTGATCCGCGTGCCGAGGTCGTCGAGGGAGATCTCCGTGTCATTGTCGTTGTACTCGGCGCAGACCGCGCCCAGCGCGGCGCTGAAGGCGCCGAGGTGGCCCTCGCCGAGATCCCGGCCGGACCCGACGACCATGACGCCCTCGGCGGCGCGGCGCTCCAGCAGGTCGGCGTAAACCTGCTGGGCGAACCGGGCGCCGCCGCACGCCTCGACGACGACGATCGCCCAGTGGCCGCTGCCGGCCCGGCGGGAATGCTCGTCGGCCACGTGGTCGGCGAACGCCACCGGTCCCAACCGGGCATCCTCATCATCGCCCGCGGCGCCGCGGACGATGAGGTGCGCCTCCTTCTCGTTGGACGCGCCGTGGCCGAGCCAGAACAGGGCGGAGCTGCGCGGCTCGCCCGGTTTCGCCCACCGCCTGAGGCGTGCGTCGACCGCGCCGAGATCGCGCTCCGGCGCCTTGGCGTCCCAGGCCACCACGACGCCGCCGAACCGCGCGAAGAGCTCGCCGATCGCCTGCGCCTCGGCCTCCGCCCCGTCGAGGTCGTCCCAGGCCGGGTCGACGTACTGCGACGCGACCATCGGCACGACGTCGAACGCCCCGGCTGTCACGGCGCTTCACCGACTGCCCGCGTCGGCCGCTCCCACGAGCACCAGGCCGGTGACCGAGTCCGAGCCGCCGGTCACCGTCACCCGGTAGAGTCCCGGCCGCGCCACTGCGACATCGGCGCTCAGCGCGTCGCCCGCGGCGTCGGGCCGCGGCCTGCGGTCGGCGACGACGGGTGGTCCGCCGCCGGCCGGGCGGACGCTCACCACGACCCGGGCCGGGTCGTTCTTGCCGATGATCCGCACTGTGAACGGCGCGCCGACGGTGGCCACGTCAGGCAGCTCGACACCGAGCACATCCTCCTCGCCGAGCACCGCGCCAGGATCGGGCGAGCCGGTGACGCGGCCGAGCACGAGATCGAGCGCCCCGGGAGCGTAAGGAAGCGCCCCGTGCTGCTGAACGACCGGGATCTCCGGCGTGTCCGCCCGGCCCGCGGCATAGCGGTACACGGTGCCGTCACCGTGGAACGTGAACTCCAGGGGCCGGCCGATCGCGTCGCGGACGAGTTCGCCGTCGGCGTGACGGCGGTAGCCGCTCGGCGAGGGAATGACGCGCCCGTCGCGCAGCTCGGCGCTCACGGTGGTCGGCTGCCCGATGCCGGCGATGCAGGCGTGTTCCGGCAGGTGTACGGCGGGCAGCCGCGCGCCACGCTCCAACGCCCGGCGGGCGAGGTCCGCATCACCGCCGATCCCGGCGACGTCGGCCGGGCGAAGCGCCACCACGTCGTCGTCGGTGCGGATGCAACGGTAGGTCGGCAGGAGGTCGTGCAGACCCGGCATGGTCGCGGCGAGCTCGCGCAGTGCCTGCCGGGGGAAGGGCAGCGGCGTGCCCTCGCCATGCGCGAGGATCTGCAGCGTCTTCACCGACCCGTGGAACGGCGTGCCGAGAGTGATCACGCGGCGGACCTCGTCCATCGACCCGCGGGCGGCCAGCGCCGCGACGACCAGGCCCCCCATCGAGTGCGCGACCAGGACCAGCCGGCCCTCGTCGCCGTCGGCGTACAACCGCCGGGCCTGCTGGTACGCCGGATGCGTCCACCACCGCTCGAGGTGCTCGTGCATAGCGCGCTCGAGCAGGCCGGCGTTATGCTCCACGCTCAGCCGCCAGTCGTACGCGAACTCGAGCACGGCCGCCGGATCGGCCACGACTCGGCCCAACGCCCTAGTCAACGCCGTGTAGGGCTCGATGCCACCGATGACCGGGGCCCAAGCCGGGCCCTTGAGCAGCCCGGCCGGCTCGACACCGCCCGGGTCGCCGTCGCGCACACGCAGCGCGGCGAGCGCCTCCGCGGCGCTGTGGCGGGCCGCGATCGCGACGGCAACGCCCGCGCTCCACAGCGGTTTGCGGGTGGCGGCGTCGACGAGAACGCTGCCCATGATCCCAGGGATGACCACGACTGCGTCGTGCGTGCGGTCACCGTCGTGTACTGCGGCTGCGAGGGGGTCGACGCCGGCCATGTCGGCAAGGCTAGGGCCCCGGACCCTCCGCATCCCGCCGTCGCGCTCTGCTGTGTCCTTTTCCGAGCCAATCATGTCCGAATGGCTGGCTTCGACGACCGTTCAGGCCGCCGGTTCCGGCACGGGTCGGCGCCACCGTCCGGGGCCGTCCGCGCACGGCCGTCGTCCGGCTGCGGGCGTGGCGGCCGCGAACGCAGGCCCAGCGCGGCGTACACGGTCTCGGGATGCCTGGCGGCTGTCCGCGCCGCGCGATCCTCGAAGTAGATCCAGAAGTGCAGTCCGTGGTTTCGGCGCTCGGCGTAGACGTACAGTGCCAGGGCGTCCCGCGGCCGCACGATGTTCGTCCCGCGGGCGCCGATGACCAGGCTCTGCTCGATCATGCCGTGCGCGACGAGCTTGCCCAGGTCGTCGCAGAACAGGCCGATGGTGTTCGCGTGGGTGCGGGCCGGCTCCGGCAGTACTCAGAAGTCGCCGTGGTGCTCGTGCTCCTCGGCCAGGTCTGATACGCGTGATCGGCGCCACCCTCGGCGCCGCCGCGTGCATCATCGCCGGCCTCCCCACCGCCGGCCCCGCACGCAACACGATCGTCCTCCTGCTGTTCTTCGTGGCGTACCAGCAGCTGGAGAACTACGTCCTCGCCCCAGGGTGTACCGCAACTCGGTACGGATGCCAGCCGTGCATGTGCTGCTCGCCACGCTCATCGGTGCCACCCTCATCGGCCTCCTCGGCGCGCTGATGGCGATCCCGGTCGCCGCCGCGATCCGGGCGCTCACCGCACCGGCGCTACAGGCCAGACGCGACCGGGGAACCACGTGACAGCCGTCGGCCCGCAGACGCGGCAGTCGCCGGCACGCCGCTCGGTCCGCCGGACTGACCACTGCGGCGGCGCCGGCTGGATAACCCTCCTGCTGGGCGTCGATGTCGTGTGTGATTTCTTCGGCCGCTGCGCGGGTGGGATGTCTGCCACGTCGGCGTGACCGGCCGGATCGGATCGGCTCCGGGCCCGTTCGTGAAGCAGGACGTCGGCGGTGAAGGCCGGACACACCACGGGGTGCGGCATGGTTGTGCCGAGGTCCTGCCGTTGATGCTTCAAGGAGATCCAGCAGCGACCGTGGTGTGGGGGTGGACGCGGTCGAAGCTGATGGGTAGGTGTCGTGGGCCGCGGAGTACGGGGTTGGGCCGGTACGGTGGCGGGTCGGCGAGCAGGCGGGCGTTTTCCAGCCGCCGAGCCAGTTCGCGCAGGGCAATCTGGGTTTCCAGCCGGGCCAGCGGTGCGCCGAAGCAGTGGTGGACGCCGCCGCCGAAGCCTAGGTGCTGGCTGTCTTCGCGGTGGAGGTCCGTGCTTTGCAGGTCGTGCCGCTCGGGGGCGAATCGGTCGGGATCGCGGACGTGGTCGGGATCGCGGCTGCCGGCGGCGAGGACGAGGTGCATCGTGGCGCCGGCCGGGATGGTCGTGGACGCGATGCCGATGTCGTCGAGTGCCTTGCGGACCAGCATGTGCACCGGAGGTTCGTAGCGGAGGAGTTCCTCGACCGTGGGGATGACGTAGTGGGGCTCGTGGCGGATGCGCTCGAGTGTGCCAGGGTGCCGGAGCAGGGTCAGCATGCCGTTGGTGATGAGGTTGACGGTGGTCTCATGTCCGGCGACGAGCAGCAGGGAGGCGTTGGTGAGCAACCCGGCCTTGGACATCGCCTCCAGGATGTGCTCGTCTGCCGCCATCGCCGAGAGCAGATCGTCGCCCGTCTTCTGCCGGTGCGCGTCGACCAAGGTTGCGAAGTAGCGGCCCATCTCGGCGAAGGCCTCATCGGCGTGGTGGCGGGCCTGTTCGGCTTCTTGGGGTTGCGGGCCGATGCCTTCGACGATGGCGTCGGCCCAACGGTGGAAGCGGGGTTCGTCCTTCAGCGGCACGCCGAGCAGCCGCCAGATCGCCGTCACCGGCAGCGGGTAGGCGAAGTCGTCGACCAGATCGACCTCGGTCCGGCCGGCGAAGCGGTCGATCAGCGCGGTGACGATGTCCACCAGCTGCGGGGCCATGCCATCGATCCGTCCGGGCGTCTCGGGCGGGCCGTAGTGACGGTTGACGAGCCGCCGCATGCGGTCGTGTTCCGGCGGGTCCGTGCCGATGAAGCCGCCGAGCGTGACAACGTCCCGGGAGCTGGTCCGGGGGTCGTGCAGCAGGGCGACGATGTCGCGGTACCGGCTGACGACGTAGGTGCCGTCGGCCTCGCGCACGACCGGGTTCGTGCGCAACTGCCGGTAGAGCGAGTAGGGATCGGCCCGGTTGGCGGGGTCGAGGATCTGCTCGAAGACACTGGCCGTTGCCATGGCGCGTCCTTCCGCGACTGATCGACGGCGGCAGGGTGACGGCGGCGGGTTCAGCCGCTGTGCACGAGCACAGCACGGCGTTCGCTCGGTTGGTGGCCGGTGAGCACCACCGTGGCATGGGCGGACGGCTCGGGCCGCACCTCGGCCGGTACCGGCTGCCGGGCTTCGGGCTGGTCGACGGTGCGCCATCGCGGCGGAAACGGGGCGGCCTGCTCGATCAGGCGGCCGTAGAACTGCAGCCACATCCCGTGGTCGAAGGTGACCGCGGCGGTGATGCGCCCGCGGCGGCCGTAGACGGCCACGAACCGGCGCTCGGCCGTCGACCCCTGGGTGATGATCAGCTCATCGGCGAACGTGGGCACCCCGATGGATTTGATCTCGGTGCCGAACTGCGTGGACCAGAACACGGGCAGGGCCAGGTGCGGCCACCGGTCGGGCTCGGTGCTGATCATGTTTTGCGCGGCGATCTCGGCCTGGTCGACGGGGTTGCCCCAGTGCTCCATGGCCATCAGCTGGTAGTCGTAGACCGGGTGCGGGAAGCGGGCCACATCGCCGGCCACGAAGACGTCGTCGGTGACCAGACCGTTGGCGTCGAACGCGCGACACCCGGCGTCGCACGCCACACCCCAATGCCCGGCCGCCAACCCCGAACCCTTGAGCCACTCGACGTTACGCCGCGCACCCAGCGCCGCCACGGCGACCTGGACGTCCACCGTGGTGCCGTCCGACAGCCGCGCTCGGCGAAGCCGGCCGTCCGCGTCGCCTTCCAGCGCGTCCACCGCCACCCCGCAGCGCAGATCTACGCCGGCGTCGCGCTGCGACTGTCCCGCGACCCGGCCCACCACAGCGCCCAAAGCGCCGGCCAACGGGGCCGGCCCCCGGTCGACCACCGTGACCGGCAGTCCAAGCTCCCGGCAGTCGGAGGCGACCTCGCTGCCGATGAACCCGGCCCCGATCACCAGCACGTGCCCCGGCGCGGCGGCCAGCCGCTGCCGCAGCCCGGCGGCGTCGTCCCGGCTCCGCACCGTGTGGACGCCGTCGAGCGCCGCCTCATCGGCGTTGGGCCACGGCCGCGCCCGCACTCCGGTGGCGATCAACAACCGGTCGAAACCTACCGCTTCCCCGTTCGCGAGCAACACCCGCTTGTCGCGGCGATCGAGCCCGACCGCCGGCTGCCCCAGCCGCCAGTGCGCATCCAGCGTCTCGCTGCGTGGCAACGCCGTGTGGTCGGGCGGCACCCATCCGGTCAACACGTGTTTGGACAGTGCGATCCGGTCGTAGGGCCGGTACGGCTCGTCGCCGATCAGTGTCAGGGATCCGGTGAAACCCTCACGGCGCAGCATGTCCGCGGCCCGCAGCCCGGCCAGCGAGGCACCGACGATGACGATCCGCTCGACGCCCGCGGCACGCTCCGCCGCCCGCGCGCGGGTCACGGTCTCACCCGCCCGATAGTCGAGCACAATGGCTCGCACGGGACAGGCCGCCGCCACCCGCAGCACCTTCTCCCGCTGCTCATCGCCCGGATTCGGCTCGTACACCAGCGCTTCATCGCCGGGCATCCGGAACAGCTCCGGTGCAGCGAACGCACACTGCCCATACCCCTGGCACCGGGTCAGATCGACCACCAGCCTCATGCTTGAACGCTAGGTTCACACCCTGTACCACCACCTCATCCCACCCAGGCGAAATCGGGCGACGACCACGAGAGCTGCGCGGCGTGGTGATCCGCGACGCCGACCTCGGCCGCAACAGCGGCGTTGATCTGGTCGATGATGGCCTCAGGGCTCGTTGCGGATCGCGTAGCGGTGCATCGTGACGCCCTGCTCGAACGAGCGCTGCTCCAGCAGGTCGAGGTCGATGGGCAGGTCGTAGTCGTCGAAGAGCGGGCGGCCGAAGCCGAGGATCGAGGGGTGGGTGTAGAGCACCAGCTCGTCGAGCAGCCCGGCCCGCAGCAGCTGGGTGGCGAGCGTCGCGCCGCCCACGCCGATGGCGCCGCCGGTCCCGGCGCGCAGGGCGGCCAGCCGCTCGATCGCGTCGTCGCCGCCGATGATCCGGGTGTTGTGCCCGGCGCTGCGGCGGGTGCGGGAGACGAGCACCTTGGGCGCCTCGGTCCAGATCTCGCCGTACTCACGCAGGAAGTCCGGCAGCGACGCGTCCTCGCGGGCCCGCGGCCAGTACTCCTCCATCGTCTCGTAGATGACCCGCCCCTGGACCATCGCCGCGAGCCCTCGCGCCCGGGCGTTGAAGTCGCGGTGCAGCGCCTCGGTGATGCGAAGCCACTCGCCCGCGCCGTTGTCCCCCGGCACCTGTTCGATCCGCAGGTCGAGGGACACGTTCATCCAGTACACGAAGCGGCCCATCAGCCCCTCTTCCCCGTAGTGATTGCAATCCGCAACTACTATATGGAGGCTGTCAAGGACGAGGAGCGCCCTGGTGCCGCGGCCGGTGGACGTGGTCGTCCGGCCGGGTGGTGTGGCGCAACCTGCCGCCCGCGTTCGTGTACCGCGCGGGTCTCGGCACGGGGCGACGGTCCGGGGCGCCGTCCCCGGACCGTCGCGTCACTGGCGCTGTTCTCGCGGCTTCGATCAGCCGCGCAGGCCGGCCATGCCCGCGGCGCTGATCTTGGAAAAGCGCAGGGACTGGCCCGGGTCGGCGTTGCCGCCGGGGGCGTTGTCCTGCTCGTAGTTGGAGTTGTGGTAGCCCTTGGCCCCGATGCCGCGGTAGAAGCCCTTGTAGTTGATGTCGCTGCGGGGGTCACCGAACGGGATCCAGCTGTAGCCGTCGCCCACGCCGTCGGGCTGGCCGGTGGCGTCGCCGTCCTTGGCGTGGAACAGCGCGTAGCGCTTGGTCTGCTTGGCGACCTGGGCGGTCGGGTCGAAGATGTCCTCGACGCGGTTGCCGTTCCAGTCGTAGCGCCAGCGGTGCTGGTGCTGCGCCACGTGCGCCCAGTAGACGTCCATCTCGACGACGACGAGGCTGGGGTCGGTGATGTCGAGGTAGTGCTGCATGAGCCGCTTGCCGGACTCGCCGCGGACCTGGGTCGGCGCGATCGGCGCACCGGTGGTGCGGTCCTGCGTGACGGTGACCATCGGGCCGTCCTGCAGGAAGTTGTACGCCGGCGAGTGGTTGTGGGTGTACATGTGGATGCCCCACTGCCCGACGGCGATCTCGTTGATCGCCTGCCACTTCTCGCCCGCGAGGGTCCACGGCTCGATGTTGCGGTTGTTCGCGCTCGTCGGGTCGCTGCCCGTGCCCATGAACGGCATGCCGAGGATCGACGCGAACTCCAGCTCGGTCTGCAGCCGGTCGTAGTCCGCGGTGGCCATCTTGCCACCGGCGCTGCCCGGGCCGTTCCAGGTGTTCGGCACGTATCCGTGGTTGCCGATGGCCTGCAGGCCGAACGCGTCCAGGAAGCCGCGCAGGGTGCGGGCGTAGGCCAGGTAGGCCGCGCGCGACTCCGCGGTGGTCACGTTGTTCGGCGCCGGGTTGGGCGCGGCCCCGCCCGGGTTGGCGGCGTGCTGGCCGTAGCCGGCGAACTCGATCTGCTTGAAGCCGCACTTGGCCAGGAACTCGAACAACTCCAGCCAGCCGCCCGGCAGCGGCACCAGCGGGCCGAGGTCGCTCGGGTCGTTCGGGAAGTTCGGGCCGCCCAGGTAGCCCATCGTCGGGGACACGCCGAGCGCGCGGCTCGCGGCGATGCCGATGCGGGTCGGCACGTCGCGCTGGGTGTAGGTGATCGTGCCGAGCTTGCCGTCCGGGATGAGGCGGCCGTTGGCGGCGCTCGCCGACGTCGGCGAGAAGACGGAGGCCGGACCGAGCGGAGTGAACGCGGCGGCCGCCGTGAGACCCGCGCCGGCGATGAACCGGCGGCGGCTGAGGTGTTTGGACACGGTTGCTCCTCTGTTGATGTGCGTGGGGTTCAGACCGGGGCGGAGCCCGGCGGGGGTGACGGACCCCGCCCCGGTGTGGTGCTAGGGCGTGCTCACGCCCTGGCCGCCGAACTCGACCCAGTTGAGGTTGAAGAAGTTGTTCGTCGGCCCGCCCGCGACCGGCCGGAACACCAGGTAGAGCCGGTGTGCGCCGCCCGGATCGGTGATCGGGAAGGTCTGGCTGGCGTAGGTGGTCGCGTTCGCGGTGGGCGCGACCGTGACCGTGGTCAGCACCGGCCCGTCGACCGCGTCCATGCGGACCTCGACGGACCCGGTGCCCGCCGCGCCGCTGCCACCGGACGTGCGCAGCGTCATCGAGTTGATGTTCTGCAGGTTGATCGTGCCGTTCAGCGCGATCCAGTCGCCGCTGCCGATGCCGTTGCGCTGCAGGCCGCCGCCGGTGTCGGCGGTCGCCGCGGTGGTCGTGCCCGACTGGTCGACGGCGAACTCGACCTCCTGCTTCTTCTGCCGGACGATCGTCTGCGCGACCGTCGTCAGCGCCGGCACGCCGCCGGGTCCGCCCTTGTCGGTGTAGGAGGCGCTGACGACGCCGAAGACGTTGCCGCCGTGGGAGGCGTCCTCCTCGAGGGTGGGCAGCGTTCCGGAGCATCCGGTCGCGGTGGATTCGGCGTGGCCGTGGCTGTCGTGGCCGAGCACGAACGTCACCTGGACGCGGGAGCAGTCGATCGGCCCGTCCTGCGGGTCGCTGACCGTCACGTTGAACGGGATCGTGTCGCCGAAGGCGAACATCCCGCCCTCGACCGGCACGTTGACCCGCACCGTCGGTGAGGTGTTGCCGACGGTGATGGTCGTGTTCGCCGACGTCGCCTTGCCGCTGGAGTCGGTGACCGTGAGCCGGGCGGTGTAGACGCC
Organism: Dactylosporangium sp. CA-139114; assembly: GCF_050955725.1. Lineage (NCBI taxonomy): Bacteria > Bacillati > Actinomycetota > Actinomycetes > Micromonosporales > Micromonosporaceae > Dactylosporangium > Dactylosporangium sp. CA-139114. Next base: position 4,432,143 of record NZ_CP192080.1, on the reverse strand, counting down.
GTTCGTGGTGTACGTGAACGCCGGGTTCGGATCGGTCGAGTCGACCGTGCCGTTGCCGTCGAAGTCCCAGGCGAACTTGATGGAGTCAGCCGGGTCCGGGTCGTTGGAGCCGGCGCTGGAGAACGCGACGGTCAGCGGGGCGACGCCGTCGGTCGGGGTCGCGGCGAGCTTCGCCACCGGCGGCCGGGTGCCCTTCACGTAGCTGAACTTCACCAGCAGCGCGTCGGGGTTGGCCGTGAAGAAGCCGTCGCCGTAGCTCAGCAGGTAGAAGCTGCCGTCCTTGCCCCACTTCATGTCCATGGGGTTGTCGCACAGGAACGGGCGGGCCGGCGTCTGGGGTCCGCCGCCGCAGCTGAGCAGGTCATTGATCTTGAAGACCTGGCCGCTGCCGTCCAGCCGGATCTCCCGCAGATAGTCGCGGGTGAACTCGCCGAAGAAGATGGACTGGTCGTAGTAGGCCGGGAACTTCGTCGGGTTGGGGTTCTTCGGGTCGTAGTCGTACTTGGCCGCGCCGTGCGGCCCGACGCCCCCGGTGCCGAGCTCGGGGAAGAGCTGCGGGCACTTGCCGGGCGGGTTCTGCATGTAGTAGGCCGCGCAGGGCGTGCCGAGCGGGTTGGCCGCGTTGTTGTCCTGGAAGGAGTACCACATGTCAGGCTGCGCGACCGGCGGCGCGTAGGTCAGGCCCGTGTTCCAGCGGGAGGTGTTGGCCGGCCCGTGGTCCGGGTTGTTGCACTCGAACGCCTGCGCGGGTTCGTCCAGCGGCGTCGAGGTGTTGAAGTTCCACCGGTAGTACGGCAGGTTCGGCGAGTAGCACAGCGGCCAGCCGTAGTTGGCCGGGCGGCGCACGATCTCCATCCGGCCGGTGCCGGCCGGCCCGCGGAACACCTGCGGCGTCGAGGAGTCCGGCGAGTAGTCGGTGACGTAGGCGACGCCGGCGTTGTCCACGGTGATGCGGAACGGGTTGCGGAAGCCCATCGCGTAGATCTCGGGCCGGGTCTTGCCGCCGCCCTCTTCCTTGCCGGTGAACAGGTTGCCCGACGGGATCGTGTACGAGCCGTCGTCCTGGACCTTGATGCGCAGGATCTTGCCGCGCAGGTCGTTGGTGTTCAGCGCCGAGCGCCGGGCGTCGACGTAGGGCGCGTTGTACTGCCCGCTCGCCGTCATCTGGTCGTTGAACGGGGCGAAGCCGCCGGAGTTGCCGCCACCCGCCGGGGTGTCGTCGCCGGTCACCATCCACAGGTTGTTGTTCGAGTCGAAGGTGATGTCACCGGCGACGTGGCAGCAGGCGCCCCGGTCGACCGGCACCTTCAGGATCTTCTGCTCGGTGCCGAGGTCGATCTTCGGGCTGGGCCCGTCGACGAACTTGAACCGCGACAGCTGGAAGTAGCCCTTCCACGGATCCCACACGCTCGGGTCGGCGCCGGTCGTCGGGGAGTTCGCGGTGGGCGTCGTCGCCGGGAACGGCGCGTCCTGGGTCTGCGGCGAGTAGTACAGGTACACCCAGTGGTTGGTGGCGAAGTCGTTGTCGATGGCCGGCCCGTACAGGCCGTCCTCGCTGGCCGTGTAGACCGGGATCTGGGCCAGCACGTGGCTGGTGTTGGCCGCGGGGTCGTGCAGCCGCAGGATGCCGCGGCGGTCGGTCTGCAGGACCCGGCCGTCGGGCATCACGTCGAAGCCGATCGGCTCGCCGATGTTCGGCGGGGCCGCGATCGTGTCCATCTGGTAGTTGGCGAGCACGGTCGCGCCGCAGTCGCCGTCGGTGCGGCCGGCGGCCCACTGGATCGCGCCGCCGAGGTGCGCCCGCAGGTCCGCCGTGGAGAAGCTGGCGGCGGTGGCGCCCAGGCCGGTGTAGAAGGAGCGCCCGCCCTGGTAGTCCTTGCACCAGGTGATCGGGTGGTCGCTGCCCATCGAGCCGCCGGCGTAGGTGGTCTCGTCGACGGTCGCGAGCACGTGCGAGAAGCCGCGCACGTTGGAGGTGAAGTTGTACCACTGGTCGGTGCGGTTCCACGACAGCGGCAGGTCTTTCGAGGCGGGGTGGACGCGGTCGGCGACCTTGATCCTGGCCTGCGTGACGGCGGACGAGCCGGACGCGCGGGTGCCGAGGACGTCGGTCAGGAACGACCAGTCCTTCTGGGTCTCGATCGCCGAGTGCACGCCGACGAAGCCGCCGCCGTCGTGGTAGTACTCCTCGAACGCGCTGCGCTGGGCCGCGTTGAGCACGTCGCCCTCGGTGTTGAGGAACACCACCACGCGGTACTGCCGCAGGTGTGCGCGGTCGAACTTGCCGGCGTCGTCGGTGCTCACGACCGTGAACCGCAGCTGGTTGCCCAGCTGCTTGAGCGCCTCGACACCGGCCGCGGTCGCCGGGCTGGGCGCACCGGCGGCCTTGGTGAAGGCGAGCACCTTGAATTGGCTGCCGTTGCTGTCCGCGACGGGCGCGGCGAGCGCCGGCGCGGGCGGAGCCGCCGTCAGCAGTCCAGCGCTGAGGGCGAGCAGGCCGCCGAACGCGGCGCGGCGCCGGCCTGGTGCGTTGAACATGAAACCTCCTCCGTGCGTGCGGCCGGGCGTGCCGGGTCGCGCCGAGCCGGGGGTGGCGGCTAGGCGGGCACGTCCGACCAGGGGGGTCGGCTCGGGTGTGGGTGGTGTACGCCTGGAGGGAAGGCGCACGGCCAGAGTCCTGGCGTGACGCATGCGGGTGTCGTCGGACCGAGCTGCGCCCAGCGCTCGCCGGGATGCTGTGGGACCGGCGGGCGCTGACTCGATCAACGCATAGCCGCGACCCTATCCGCCGGGTTTATCGAAAGATAGAGGACCACCAACAAAAGTTCCTCATTATGAGCGCGAACTTCTGTTAAGAATGTCAAAAGTTCTCATGTTCCGAGGTGAATGGCGAGGTCGCCGCGCCCCGGCCTGCGTATTGTCCGTTTCATCAGGTCGCGCGAAAGCGCCCATGCCCGCGTTCGTCCCACTGACGCAATGCCGAATTGCGAATCGCCGGGTCGCGGATTGAATAACGCAGATTGCCAGGTCGCCGGTCGGCGACAATGCCTGAGCGGGCGTTTACCGGCCCTGCCGCAGCCAGGCGATGAAGGCGCGGACCTCCGGCCCGGCGCCGTGCCAGAGGTTGCGGCTGCGCGGGGCGTTCACGAGCCGCTGGGCGGTCGCGTCGTCGCCGCGCCGGACGGCGTCCTCGATGGCGTGCAGGTGACGCAGCTCGGCGCGCATGCCGGGCAGCGCCCGCGTGGCGAGCTCACGGGACAGTGCCGTCTGCAGCGGTACGACATCGTCGCCCTCCACCACGGCCCAGATCTCGTGGCCGATGCCCTCGAAGCCGGGCAGGACGCCGACCGCGTGCTCCCACAGGTTCGCGTGCGCCTCGGCCGGGGCGTCGGGGCGCTGCAGGGCCGCGAAGCGGATCCAGTTCGCGGTCGCGGCGCGCAGCCGGACCGTGAAGTCGTGGCGGCCGGGCGGGTTGCGCATCGGCTCGAACGCGACCGACAGCAGCTCGTCCGCCTCCGCGCGCACGAACACCACGTGGGTCGCCGCCGCATACGAGGGATGCGGCCGGACCTCCTCGAAGCCGGCGGCGGTGAGCGTGGTCGCGATGCCGTCGACGATCTGGCGGAATTTCATCGTGTACTTCCTGGGGGCGCCGTTTCGATCATGGTGCCCCACCGGCGCGTGTCCCGTGACGTGATCTTGCTCATCGCGGCGCATACACCACGGGACCGGCCGCGCTGGATGCGCGGCCGGTCCCGTCAGGCGAGCGGGCGTGCGGGTCAGCAGCTGAGGTTGCCGCCCGCGGGGACACCGAGGATGCCGACGAACTGGTTGTAGAGGTTCACGCGGCTCTGCACCTGGGCGGGGTTGCCGCCGTTGCACTCGATGCTGTTGATGGCCCGGATCGTGGTGCCGAAGCCCTGCCCGTTCACCATCGCGTTGTGCGACGTGGTGCCCGCGTTGCCGGTGCCGGTCATCCAGTACCACAGGCCGGTCTGCCAGGAGATCGACGAGTTCGTGGCGACCAGGTTCGGGTTGTTGAGCAGGTCGACGCCGAGCGCGTCGCCGGCCGCCTTGTAGTTGAAGTTCCAGCTCAGCTGGATCGGGCCGCGGCCGTGGTAGGCGGACTGGCCGGCCGGGCAGCCGTAGGGCTGGCTGGTGTCGCAGTAGTGCGGCCAGTTCGCGGTGTTGATCTCGTCGATGTAGACCAGCCCGCCGGTCTCGTGGCTCACGTTGGCCAGGAACGCGGCGGCCTCCTGGCGCTTGACGGTGTCGCTGCCGGTGGTGGCGAAGGCCGGGTACTTCTTCATGGCGTCGACCAGCCCGGCGTACGTGTAGAACCCGTTGCGGCTCGGGAACATCTGGTTGAACTGGGCCTCGCTCACCACGAAGCCGGTCGTGGTGCCGCCGCCACCGCCTCCGCCGCCACCGCCGTTGCAGCCGTAGGGCGACCAGAACCAGGTGCTGATCGTCGGGTCGTAGCCGGGGTTCTCGTGCGTCGCCTGGTAGTACAGGCCGTTGGTGTACCGCACGATCGCGCCGACCGCGTAGTACTGCCCGGCGACCCAGTTCGGGTAGTTGCACGTGGTCGTGCCGCCGCCACCGCCGCCGGTGCCGCCACCGCAGCTGCCGTTGTCGGCCCAGACGCCGGAGCCGCCGGTGCTCGGGGTCTCGTACTGCGTCCACCACTTGGCGGTCCAGTTGTGCCCGTTGTACGAGGCCTGCTGGCCGCCGGTGTACACCTGGCTGGAGACGTAGGCGGGCACGCAGGCGACGGCCGCGTCGGCGGAGACCGTCGGCAGGATCGCCGCCGCGGCGCCGGCGATCGCCAGGCCCGCCGTGGCGACGAGCGCGAGGAGACGTTTTCTGGGCATGGGGGAGCTACCTTCCCGTAGGGCGCGGGCGACAGGTACATGGACGGGTGTCCATACCCATTAGTAAACAAGACTTAGCATTTTGTAAATGCTCTTATCTGATTACTCTGGGCCACCACGGGAAAAGAACGGTGGACATGACCGTTGATCTCGACGCCGCGCTCGCGTTCGTGGCGACGCATTCCGCCCGCGCGCCGGCACGCACTCACGGACGCTCTTGCCCGCCGAGGCCGTCGCCGCGGACCTCGAACGCCTCGCCGCGCGGCAGCGGCCCGACGGCGGCTTTATCGTGGACTACACGACCTCCAGCCCGGCCGCCGCGCTCGAGTGGCGGGCGTACGCCACGATCCAGGCGATCGCCACGCTGCTGCGCCAGAGGGCCGCGCGGTTCAGGAGGCGAGGCACAGGTCGGCATTGCCGATCAGCGTCCCGCCGTCGTGGGCGAGGGTCAGGCGGTTGCGCTGCGAGCGCACCCCGACCTCGTCCAGCGACAGCTGGTGGGCCGGGATGACGAGGTCGTGCACGTCGCGCCACAGCGGGACGGTGTCCGGCCGCACGGGGACGATGCGCAGCGCCACGGCGTCACGCGAAGTCGGCGGCCGACATGCCCGCCGGGTGGCCGGGCGGCCATTGGACAAGCTCGATGCGGTACCCGTCGGGATCGGTGACCCACGACGTGAACATCCCCTTCCCCAGGTCCGCCGGCGGCTCGGCCCCGATGCCCCGCTCGGACAGCTCGGCGACCGTCGCGGCGAGGTCGTCGACCCGCACGACGAGGTGGTTGACGGCGCTGATGTCGGTGACCGGCCGCGCCGGGTCGTGAACGAGCTCGAGGCTGACGAACGGGTCGTCAGGCAGTTGCAGCATCGTCAGGCTCCCGAACGCCGTCTCGGGGACGGCGCCGACCTTGTCGTAGCCGAACGCCGTATAGAAGGCGAGCGAGCGGTCGAGGTCCGTGACCCGCAGCCCGAGGTGCAACATCCGCATCTTCGGCAGCCTAGCCCGTCCGGGTGCCGCGCGAGGGTCGCCTGCTCGTCGGGGAGGCACCCGGCCCCGGCACGGCGGCCCGCTCATCGGCGGCCCCGAGCGGTCCGCCGGTCAGCGCGTGGCGGACGGTGACGGCGTCGGTCACGAGAGCCCGGCGCCGATGACGGAGAGCAGCTGCAGCTTCTCGTAGCTCTCACTGCCGGGCACGGCGGTGTAGACCAGCAGCGAGTGCCCCTGGTCCGGGTCGAGCAGCGTCTGGCAGGCGACCTCGACGACGCCGACCTCGGGGTGCAGGAACCGCTTCTCGTGGCTGTACCCCACGCCGATCTCGTGCTGGTCCCAGACGCGGCGGAACTCCTCGCTGCCGGCGAGCAGCAGCTGCAGCACGTGCGCGGCCCACGAGTCCGGCCCGCGCAGCGTGACCGTCCGGCGCAGCGCGGAGGCGAAGACGCGCGAGTGCGTCGCGTGGTCGTCGGGGTGGTACCGCGCCCGGCACGCCGGGTCGGTGAACCACCGGTAGCCGATGCTGCGGGCCAGGCCCGTGTATCGGGTCTGGTCGCCGGTCAGCGCGACCCCGAGCGGCGTCTGCCGCAGCGTCTCACCGAGCTCGGTGACGATCTCGGCCGGCGTGTCGGCGAGCCGGTCGAAGATGCGCAGCAGGCCCGGGCTGATGTGCTGACTCGTCGCGCCGCGGGTCGGCGGATGGTGCCCGGCGAGGCGGAACAGGTGGTCGCGCTCGTCGCGGGACAGGTGCAGCCCCTGCGCGATGGAGGCGATCATCTGCTCGGACGGGTGCGGCCCGCGCTCACGCTCGAGCCGGCTGTAGTAGTCGGCGGAGATGTGGCACAGCGTGGCCACCTCCTCGCGGCGCAGCCCGCTGGTGCGGCGCCGCTGCCCGCGCGGCAGGCCGACGTCCTCGGGCTGCAGCGCCGCCCGCCGACGCCGCAGGAACTCGGCGAGCCCGGCTCGATCGATCACCAGTTCGTTGTACCACCGCCGCCCGGCCGCAGCCTGGGATCGTCAGGCCGTGGATACGCCGGCGCAACCCGGGCAGCCTGGGCACATGGCACGCAGACAGCCCGACATCACCGTCCCCGACCTCAGCGGCAGGCTCGCCGTCGTCACCGGCGCCAGCGACGGCGTCGGCCTCAGCCTGGCGACCCGCCTGGCGGCCGCCGGGGCCGAGGTCATCATGCCCGTGCGCAACCGGCACAAGGGCGAGGCGGCGATCGCCAGGATCCGGCAGTCGTACCCGCACGCCGCCCTCGTCCTGCGCGACCTCGACCTGTCCTCGCTGGACTCGGTGGCCACCCTGGCCACGCGGCTGCGCGACGACAACCGCCCCATCCACATCCTCGTCAACAACGCGGGCGTGATGACGCCCCCGGCCCGCCGCGAGACCGCCGACGGGTTCGAGCTGCAGTTCGGCACGAACCACCTGGGCCACTTCGCCCTCGTGGGCCACCTGCTCCCCCTGCTGCGCGCCGGCCACGCGACCGTCACGTCGCAGCTGAGCGTCGCGGCGAACCAGTACGCCATCAACTGGGACGATCTCAACTGGGAGCGCTCGTACGACGGCATGCGCGCCTACAGCCAGTCGAAGATCGCCCTCGGCCTCTTCGGCCTCGAGCTGGAGCGCCGCAGCCGCGCGGCCGGCTGGGGCATCACGAGCAACCTCGCCCACCCCGGCATCGCCGCGACCAACCTCCTGCAGGCCCAGCCCGAGGCGGGCCGGCCCAGCCCCACCCTGGGCGGCCGCGTCGTGCGCTCCCTCGGCAACCTCGGCATCCTCGTCGGCACGCCCGAGTCCGCCGCGCTGCCGGCCGTCTACGCCGCGACGTCCCCGGACGCGCGGGGCGCCCGGATGTACGGCCCGAGCGGCTTCCAGCACCTCGCGGGCCCTCCGGCCGAGCAGGAGCTGTACTCGCGCCTGCGCGGCGAGGCCGAGGCCGCCCGCGTCTGGCAGGCCTCGGAGCGCCTCACCCGCTGCGTCTTCCCCGACGCGCTGCCCGTGACCGGCGGCTGACGGCACCGACCCGGGCCGGCCTCGGCATCGACCCCGTCGCCGTGCGGGACCGGCTCGGCGTCCTGCTCGGCGTGGCCGTGCTCGCCGCGCCGGCCGCCTCGGTCCTGCCGGCCCGCCGCGCCGTGCGCCGGCCGACCCCCGAGAGCCTGGCCGCCGAGGACTGACCGGAAAGTTTCAGCTCCGTTCCCGCCTGTGGGGCCGCCCCCGCACCCCGCGCATTGACGCCGATCGTGCCAGCGGCAAACGATTCGCGAACGAACGTCGTCACGGAAACGGAGTGTGACCCTGTGGGTCTCAGACGTATCAGGACGCGCGGGGCCGTCGGGGGCGCGGTGGCCCTGGCCGCCGTCGCGGCCACCGCGCTCGTCGCCGTCACGCTTACCGCCGGCAGCGCATCCGCCGGCACCGGCACCGGATACCTGCACACCAGCGGCAACAAGATCGTCGACTCGACCGGCGCGACCGTCCGGCTGACCGGCATCAACTGGTTCGGCATGGAGACCGACAACCACACCTTCCACGGGCTGTGGGCTGGCCGGCCGGCGAGCTGGACACAGCAGATCGACCATATGGCGCAGCTCGGGTTCAACACCATCCGGGTGCCGTACACGGGCGACTCGCTGCGCTCGGGTGCGACCGCCACGAGCATCAACACCGACACCAACCCGGACCTCATCGGGCTGTCCCCGCTGCAGATCCTGGACAAGGTCGTCAACTACGCGGGCGGCAAGGGGATGCGCATCATCCTCGACCGCCACCGCCCGACCGCCGCCGGCCAGACGGCCCTCTGGTACAGCGGGACCGCGACCGAGGCCAGCGAGATCGCCGACTGGCAGATGCTGGCGACGCGGTACGCGAACAACCCGACGGTCGTCGGCGCGGACCTGTTCAACGAGCCGCACGCCGACGGGACCGAGCCCACCGGCACCGGCTCCTGCTGGGGCTGCGGCGACACCGCGAAGGACTGGCGCCTGGCCGCCGAGCGCATCGGCAACGCGATCCTCGGCACCAACTCCAACTGGCTCATCTTCGTCGAGGGCGTCAGCTGCGACGGCAACGGCGGCTCGCCGAACCCGTACGACAACATCCCCGACGACCCGATGGCCTGCGACTGGTGGGGCGGCAACCTGTCGAAGGCGGGCACGTACCCCGTCCGGCTCAACGTCGCCAACCGGCTCGTGTACTCGGCCCACGACTACGGCATCTCGGTGTACGACCGGCAGCCGTGGTTCAAGGACCCGAACTTCCCGAACAATCTGCCCGACGTGTGGGACCACTTCTGGGGCTACCTCTACAAGCAGAACATCGCCCCGATCCTCGTCGGCGAGTTCGGCAGCACCCTCGCCAGCCCGCTGGACACCCAGTGGATGACGAAGCTGATGGCGTACATGGGCACCGGCACGAACGGCATGTCGTTCACGTACTGGTCCTGGAACCCGGACTCGGGCGACACCGGCGGCATCGTCGGCGACGACTGGAACACCGTCAACCAGGCGAAGATGAACATCATCGGCCCGTACCTCAACCCGCCCGCCGGTGGCGGCGGACCGACCGGCGGCACCAGCTCCAACCCGCCGGCCAGCTCCCGCCCGCCGACGAGCTCGCAGCCGCCGGCCAGCTCCCAGCCGCCGGCGAACGGGGCCTGCACCGCGACGTACACGGTCACGAGCCAGTGGCCGGGCTCGCCGGGCGGCTTCCAGGGCTCGGTGACGGTGAAGGCCGGCACGTCGGCCATCTCGAAGTGGACGGTCAAGTGGACGTTCGCCAACGGCCAGACCATCGGCCAGCTCTGGAACGGCACGCTGAGCACGTCCGGCTCCGCGGTGACGGTCACGAACGCGGCGTACAACGGCACGATCCCGGCGAACGGCTCGACCGAGTTCGGGTTCACGGGCACGTGGAGCGGTAGCAACGCCGTGCCCACGCTGACCTGCACCGCCTGATCACAGCCACGACCCCGGCGCGGCCGACCCTCGCCGGTCGGCCCCGCCGGGCCCGTGCGTCGCCGGTGCGGGCCTCAGGCGCGCATGGCGTCGAGGGCCTTCTTGAGCGCCGCGGGCTGGGTCGGCTTGGTCGGCGCCTTCGGCTTGAGCTCCAGCATCTTGGCGCCGATCTCCTGGAGCTGGTTGCGCCCGAGGCCCTCGCGGACCTTCGGGAACCACTCCTGCTCCTCTTCCTCGATGTGGTGGGTCACGTTCTCGATGAGCACGGTGACCTTCGCGTCGAAATGTTCGTCGCCGGCGTCCATGGTGGCGAGCTCGAAGCAGAGCACGTCGGCGACGTGGTGCTCCTCGTAGGACTCCAGCACGTCGTCCTCGAGGTCGGGCAGGAGCCGGCGGACCTCGGGGTACATGACCTCGTTCTCGATGTACGTGTGCACCGTCAGCTCACGCAGGATCTGCTCGACGATCTTCGCCTTGCGCGATGCGGGGCCGTCCTCGGCCGCCTGGAACTCCTTGAACAGCCGCTTGACGGTCTTGTGGTCTTCCTTCAGCAGCACGATCGCGTCGGTCGACATCGACTCTCCCTACCGGAACCGAAGTGGCACTGACGGCGGTTTACCCGGCGGCTGAACTGCCCAAACGACAGTTCACGCGGGTCGGTCGCGTGGCTGGGAGAACAGAGCCCAGCGGCGCTGCCGCAGGAGGCCCTCGACCGGAGGTGGCCTTGAGCGGCACGACGGCGCGGGCGAGGTCGTCGGCGGTGGCCCGGGTGAGGTGCTCGGGGTGCGGCCGATCGCCCGCGCGGCCGCGCCCGCGCGCCGGGGCCCGTAGGGTGTCGGTGTGCCTCGCCATGGACTGCGCCCGACCCGGATGACGAAGCGATCGCTGGTCACGGTCTCCCACGCGATCGAACAGGCGGCCGCGGCGGCGGCCGGCGACGGGCCGATGGTCGTCGCGGCCCTGTTCCAGCGCGACGTGTACTACGCCCGCGAACGCGCCGCCTACGCCCGCATCGCCGCGCAGGCCGAGGCCACCGTCGTCGCCGGCATTGCCTTCGACCGCCTCCCGGGCGTGCCCGGGGTCGACGCCGTCGCGCTGCGGGCCGACGAGGCGCTGGCGCGGGAGTGGAGCGTCGTCGCATTGGGGCCCAGCTTCGGCGCCGTCCTGGTCGCCCACGACCTCGAGGAGGTCGCGCCGGCGCCGACCCTGGAGGCCGGCCGCCTGTTCGAAGGCCGCTGGCACTTCCGCCGCGACGAGGCGCTGCACGAGCTCATGCGGCTCGGTGACGCGCTTGCCGGGCGGCTACCGGAGGCCACCCTCGCCACGCTCGGCGACGTCGTCGAACGGGCCCGCCGGCTGCCCGCCCCGAGCGGCGAGGCGCGCTACGAGGCGTCGATCCGACTGCTGACCGAGCGCCTGGACCGCCTGGAGCAGCGGGCCGCCTCGGCTCCCGCCGTCCCGGCTTCGTCCGCCCCGGCCCACGCCCCCGCGCACGCCGCTTCGGCTCCGGCCGGCTCCGCCGGGTTCGGCGACGAGGGCCGGCTGCGGGCCTGGAGCGGCACCGGCGGTGCCGCCGCGCCCGGCACCATGCCCCTGGCCCTGGTCGGCATCCGCCTCAACACCCCGCACGACCTGCCCCAGCGCCTCGGGCGCCGGACCGACGCCGTGGCCGTCATCGAAGTGATGCGGACGGTCGCCCCGCTCCTGCGCCCGGTGGACCAGGCGACCCGCCTCGGCGGCGACGACCTGCTGCTGACCCTGCCGGCCGCGACCGGGCCGGACGCGGCGACGCTGATCCACCGGCTCCGGGCCGGCCTGGAGGACCTGCGGGGCCGCAACCCCTTCGTGCCGGACGTCACCTGCGTGGTGCTGGTGACCCGCGAGCGGCCGCTGCCGCTGGACCACATCCGGGCCGGGCTCGACGAGGCCCAGCGGCGCCGCCTGCCGGTGGCCACCCTCGGCGACTCCGAGGCTCCCGAGCGCCCCGACCGCATGTCGGAGGAGGTCACGCAGCCTGTCAGCCGCCGGTGAGGTACGAAGGCCCGTCGCGCCCGCGCCGGCCTGCGACCGCGGCCGGTTCGGGCCCGTCAGGCGAGCGGTCCGCGCCGACTTGCCGTACATTGGGTGGCCGCCGCGGTTGCGCACCTGCGCGGTGGTTCTCCAGGTCACCGACGAAGGGCGAGGTACCCGATGACGGCGCCGCCGGCACCGATCGCCCCCACGGGGCCGCAGGAAGACCTGCGCGCGCTGTTCGGGCCGTCGACCACCCTGTTCGCCACGCTCGCCGGGCCGCAGCACGTGCTGGAGTCGGCGAACCCCGCGTTCCTCGCCGCCGTCGGCGCGACGGCGGCCCGCCCCGGCATGGCGCTCGCGGACCTCGTGGCCGAGCCGGGCGTCCAGGACCTGATCGCGCCCCTCGACGCGGTGTACCGCACCGGGGAGTCCACCACCGCCCGTGATGTCCGGGTCCGGCTCGAGGCCGGGGTGCAGGGGTCCTTCGACCTCACCTACGAGCCGCGCCGGGACGGCGACGGTACCGTCACCGGCGTGCACGTCCTGGGCGTGGAGACGACCCAGGTGCAGTACGCCCAGCGGCTGATGGCCGAGCACCGCGCCCTGCTCGAGCAGATCGCGCGCCAGGCCCCGCTGGCCGAGGTGCTCGACGGGATGGCCAGCACCATCGAGCGGCTCACCCCCGGCGACGTGATCGTCTCCATCCTGCTCGCCGACCCGGACGGCCGGCACCTGCGCCACGGGGCCGCCCCGAGCCTGCCCAGCTTCTACAACGAGGCCATCGACGGGATCGCCATCGGCGAGGGCGTCGGCTCCTGCGGCACGGCGGCCCACCGCCGCGAGCGGGTCGTTGTCAGCGACATCGCCACGGACCAGTTCTGGGCCGACTTCCGCGACCTGGCCACGCGGGCCGGGCTCGGCGCCTGCTGGTCCACGCCCATCCTGGCCCGCGACGGCGCGCTGCTGGGGACCTTCGCCGTCTACCACCGCACCGCGCGCGCCCCCGGCGAGGCCGACCTCGCCCTGACCCAGGTCTTCGCCGACACCGCGGCCCTGGCCATCGAGCGGCACCACATCGAGTCGGCCAAGGCGGCCGCCGAGGAGGCCGCCCGGGTCGCCCACGACGCGCTGGCCGAGGCGGTCCGCGCGGAGCGGGAGTTGCGCGCCGACGCCGAGCGCCGGGCCGCCGCGGCCGCGGAGCTCACCGCCCGGATGCGCACCGCCGCCGCCTCGCAGGCCGTCGTGCCGCACCCCGAGCACTGCCAGCTCGGCGGCGCCTCCGGGTGCGCCGCACCGGCCGAGATCAAGGTGGCCGACTCGTGGGGCGACTCGGCGTGGGGCTGCTCCGCGCACGTCGAGGAGGCGATCATGAACGTCCGCTCGGTGTTCATCGCCAGCGAGGAGCTCGGCGGGCTGGCCGCCTACCGCGACCGCTGATCGGCGCCGCTGATCCGCTCCCCCGTCGCGCCGCTGATCCCCGCCGATGATGACGATTCCCCGGCGGTGTCACCACATGCCACCGGGGAAGCACGGTTCGTCAGAAGCCCCAGCCCGGTCGCGACTCGCCTCAGCCGACGGTCCAGCGCTGGTTGGCCTGGCCGTTGCAGGACCAGAGGATGATCTTCGTGCCGTTGGCGGTCCCGGCACCGTTGGCGTCCAGGCAGAGCCCGGACTGCACGCCGGTGATGGTGCCGTTGGCGTTGACGTTCCACTGCTGGTTGGTCTGGCCGTTGCAGTCCCAGATCACCACGGCGGTGCCGTTGGTCGTGCCCCGGTTGTAGGCGTCGAGGCACTTGGTGCCGTACACCGTGAGCTGTTTCGAGGCGGTCGGCGTCCACTGCTGGTTGGTCGCGCCGGTGCAGTCCCACAGCTGCGCCTGGGTGCCGTTGGCGGTGGCCGCGCCGGCCACGTCCAGGCAGCGGCCGGACTGGCTTCCGGTGATGCGCCCGCCGGCCGTCCCACCGCCGCCGTCGGTGCCGGCCACGGTGAGCAGGACCGCCTCGCCGGCCGGGACGGTGGCCGTGTAGCTGCCGCTGATGCTGCCGAGGTCGGTCGCGGTCCACAGGTTGCGCACCGCGGCCGCCCCGGTGAGGCCCAGGTCCGACCAGCGCGCGGTGACGGCGGCCGCCGCGCCGGTCCGGTTGAGCAGCACGACCGCCCGCCGGCCGCTGCCGGAGAGCACTTTGCTGTACACCTGCAGCCCCGTCCGGTCCTCGGCGACCTTGACGCCCTGGCGCCCCAGCGGGTCCTGGTCGACGGCGATGACCTCGCGGTTGGTCAGCACGGCGCGCGTGTCGGCGCTCATCTGGTCGAGCCGGTTGCCGGCCAGCAGCGGCGCGCCCGAGATCGCCCACAGGCTCAGGTGGGTCCGGTTCTGCGCCGCGGTGAAGCCGGGCATGCCGGCGACGAGCATGTCGGGATCGTTGTAGTGCCCGGCGCTCTGCGCCGAGGGGTGCTGGGCGGCGTCGAAGTTGGCCAGGACCCGGCTCATCGAGGGCTGCTCGCCGAAGTAGATGATGTCGCCGCTGGTGCGCCACAGGCTCGACATGCCCGGCGCCCAGTTCCACGGGCTGCTGACGCCCCAGTTGCAGATCGACAGCACCAGCGGCCGGCCGGTCTGCGCGGTGGTCCGCCCGATCGCGTCGCTGATGGCCTGGTAGGTGCCGCGCGAGTCGAGTCCCTCGGCGGAGCCGCCGCACCAATCGACCTTGACATAGTCGAAGCCCCAGCGGGAGAACTGCAGGAAGTCCTGGTCGTAGTGGCCCTCGCTGCCACTGCCGGGGGCGGCGGGACGGCCGGTCGGGTAGTAGTACCCGCAGCCGTCGCGGCCGGCGTCGGTGTAGATGCCGGCCTTGAGGCCCTTGCTGTGGATGTAGTCGGCGATCGCCGCCATCCCGCCGGGCCAGTCGGCGCTGTCGACGGTGATGTTGCCGGCCGCGTCGCGGGTGCCCTGCCACCAGCCCTCGTCGATGTTGACGTACTGGTACCCGGCGTCCTTCATGCCGGAGGCGACGAGCGCGTCCGTCTGCGCCCTGATGACGTTGAAGTTGATCTTCGCGGCGAAGCTGTTCCACGACGCCCACCCCATCGGCGGCGTGGCGATGGCGGCGACCGCCGCGGCCGCCGGCCCGGCCGGCAGCAACGAGCCGCCCACGATGGTGCCGACCCCGAGCAGCAGGACCAGTCCACCGGCGCGCAGCCGTGTGAGCGCTAACATCAAGCGCCGTAGATTGTCCAGGGTTTTGCGCATGACGATTCCCTCCGGTGTGGCGGCGGCCGGATACGGCTGTTCGGGCCGTGTCCGGCCAGCATCGCCGAAGCCGCCGGGCCCGTCAAGCGCGCGGCGGCAATGAACGGCATCAATGCGAGGCGCGCCATGATGTGAGCGGTACGCAGCAATATTGTGCGCGGATCCGTTATCCACGGCGGGCGTGTGCGGTCACCCCGCCGGCCCCTCGTCGGTCAGGTCCGGTTTCCGCACGAGGCCGATCGCGACGTTGCCGGGACGGGCGCGAAACGGCGGGAGACACACCGGGTGCCACCGTCAGCAGCGACGTCGCCGCCGGCGCGTGGCCGCCGACGAGCCATCCGGGCAGCGGCCAGGTGACGCGTTGACCATCGCGGGCGACCGGCCGGCCGGACGGGTCCGGCGAGGGCGGGCCGGCGCGCCGCGCACCGCCTATCATCGACTCCAGCCATTGCTAATACGTATTAGCATCTTGACGTGGCGCAGCGTGCCCGCCACGATTCGATAACACGCCGTGAACACGAATGGGCAGGAGGGACAGCTGGTGTACGGCTACGACCGCACGACTCAGCACGACGCCCCTCGTCCCGTCGGCTTCAGCCGGACCACGGTGGCGCCGATGCCCGGCGGCACCCGCTCGGCCTCCAGGGCGTTCTCGTCCATGGTGGAGCCCCCGGTTCCACAGCCCCGCCACTGATCGCTTTCCACCTTCTACCGTTCATCGCCCGGACGGTCAGTCGCGCCTGCCGAACGACCTCCGCCATCGGCGGCGTATCGACCGTGCGCGACGCCGACCACCGTCCACAAGGGAGCTTCTGTGACATCTCAGCGCCTCGTCCGCCGTACCGCCTGCGCCGCGGCTGTCGGACTCGTCACCGCCGCCCTCGCCGCGACGCCGGCCGCGACCGCGTCACCGGCGGACGCCGCCCCGTTCAGCTTTCCCGCCTTCAGCTATGTCGGCACGGCGTTCGACAAGACGACGCTGCGGTACAACCCGACGAACGAGTTCATCTTCCCCAGCGTCATCCGGGCCGCCGACTACTTCGCCAACCCGCTCGGCACCTACTACCTGTACTACGCGCCGCACGAGAAGCCGGGCGGCATCTCCCTGGCCTACTCCGACTCCATCAACGGCCCCTGGACCGAGTACCCGAGCAACCCGCTGATCTCCAACACCTGGCTGCCGTACTACAACACGGTCAGCCACATCTCCTCACCGCACGCCATCTGGGTCGAAGGTGAGCAGAAGCTGTTCCTCTACTTCCACGGCGAGAACTCGATCACCCGGTACGCCACGTCCGACGACGGCATCCACTTCGAGTACGGCGGCACGGCGGTCCAGCGCGATGCCAGCACCGGCGGCGAGACCTCCTACGCCCGGGTCTTCGAACAGTCGATTCCGCGGCTCGGCAGCCGGTACCTGATGCTGTTCATGGACAACCCGACCGCCGCGCCCCCCGGCCCGACGGGTCCGGTGTCGCGGCGCATCCGCTGGGCCGTCTCCACCGACGCCCGGCACTGGACGACCCAGCCGCAGCCGATCGTCGTCCCGCAGGGCGACGAAGGCCCCAACGCCTCGGGCCCGTTCTACCTGCGCTGGCAGGGCCGCAACCTGGTGATCTTCCACGCCGCCGACGGCAACATGCACGCGGTGGACGTCGGCGAGAACTTCGACCAGGAGACCCACCTCGGCGTCGTGCACGACTCGATGACGGCCGCGCCGGACCTGGGCCGCTCCGCGGCGCCGACCTTCTACTTCGACGGCACCACCGTGCACATGTACTACGAGGCCGGTGCCCGGCTCACCGCCACCATCGCGCACGCGGTGGCCACGCTGGACGAGCCGCTGCCCGAGCGGCAGCTGAACTGCACGGTCGACCGGCCGGAGCTGTGGCCGCCGAACCACCGCATGGTCGACGTCAACGTGAGCGTCGAGCTCCCGGACGGCGTCCTCGGGCCGCGCGGCTTCCAGCTCGCCGACGTCACCGGTGGCGACGCCTCGGACGTCACGGGGTTCGTGGCGGGGCAACCGTCGCTGACCGGGCAGCTGCGGGCCGAACGGGCCGGCAACGGCGGCGACCGGGTCTACACCCTGACCTATCGCGGCCACGACGAGATCGGCCGCCCGGCCGGCTGCACCGTGACGGTGACGGTTCCGCACGACCAGGGCCACTGATCGCAGGCAGACGCGCGTGTCACGCCGGCGGATGCCGGCGTGACACGGCGTGGGGTCAGTCCTCGGCCCGCTCCAGGAACGCGAGGATGCGGCGCCAGGCGTCGGCCGAGGCGTCGGCCTGCTCGCGCAGTTCCTGTTCGAAGAAGCCGTGCGGTGCGCCGGGGTAGGTGACGATCTCGTGCGGCACCCCGCCTTCGGACAGTGCGGCGTCGAACGCCGCGACGGTGCCGGCCGGGATGTGCGGGTCCGCGCCACCGAACAGGCCGAGGATCGGCGCCCGCAGCTCGCCGGCCCGCTGGATCGGCCCCGGTGCGCCGTTGATGGTGTCGAGCGCCCCGTACAGGCCGATGGCGCCGGCCAGGCCGAAACGTCCGGCCGAGGTGAGGAACGCGAACCGCCCGCCGAGGCAGAAGCCGAGCGACACGACGGCGCGGGCCCGGCCGCCGGCGTCGGCGCGCAGGTGGGCGATGCCGGCGTCGAAGTCCGCATACAGCGTGTCGGGCCGCAGCCGCGCCAGGTGTGGCATGAGGTTCGGCAGGGCGGCGAAGTCGGCCGGACGCTCGTGGTAGCGGGTGCCGGCCGTACGTCCGTAGTAGTCGACCGCCAGCGCGGTGTGGCCCTGTTCGGCCAGGCGTACCGCGAGGCGCTCGTAGAACCTGGACAGTCCGCCGTTGTCCGGCAGCAGCAGGACACCGATGCCGGTGGGCTGGGCCGGTGCGGCCAGGTACGCGGCGAACTGGGTCGCGTCGGCCGAGGTGAGCAGCAGCGGCGCGCTGCTCACCGTCGTGACGGCCGGGCCGTGGATCGGTGGGCTGGCGTCGGCGTCGTAGCACACGAGCGGGGATCCTCTCCACAATGGACGATCGGGTCCGCCGCCGGCGGCCCGGGAGGTCGCCTCGAATGCTAGATACGCCAGGCCCAAATCATACCATTGTGGGGGATTTAAAGCTAGCACCGGCCGGCCCGTCCAGCATCGGCCGTTCGGTCGACGCGGCGCTCCGCTCGCCGACCCGGCAGCGGCGGGGTGCGGGAAACCCGTAGCAACTGTGCGGCTCAGTGCGGACACCCCCGCCCGCCGCTGCGGCGACGCTGGGGCGTCGGTCGCGGTGAAGGGAGCGCAATGCTCGGCAGGAGCCCGTTGTGGGCGCGGCTGTGCCTGGTCGCCGGTGTGCTGCTGCTCGCGGTCAGCGTCGGCTCGCTCGCCGGTGGCAGCATCCTGCTCGCGCACTACGGCGGCCAGGTCACCCACCCCGGCGGCCTCGGCTCGGCGGCGGCCGGCCACGACATCGGCGGGCCGATCGACCTGCTGCTCGTGGGCATCGACGAGCGGACCGGCAACGCGGCGATGGGCGCCCGCGCCGACTCGATCATCGTCGCCCACGTGCCGGCGAGCCACGACATGGTGTACCTGACCAGCATCCCCCGCGACACGCGGGTCGTCATCCCGGCGGACGCGCGCACCCAGTACCGGGGCGGGACCGACAAGATCAATGCCGCCTTCGAGTTCGGCTACCAGCACGGCGGCGGCCGCGACGAGGGGCTGACGCTGCTCGCCGAGACGGTCAGCGGGCTCGGCGGGGGCCTCAAGTTCAGCGGGGCCGCGATCGTCAACTTCGACGGGTTCAAGGACCTCGTCGACGCGCTCGGCGGCGTGCACATGTGCGTGGACGAGCGCACCACGTCGATCCACACCGGATGGAACACCCGGACCGGGCAGGAGGGGGAGCCGTACAACTTCAACGCCGACGGCATCCCGACCACCCTGAAGCCGAACATGCGCCCGCAGGTGTACGAGCCCGGCTGCTCGAACATGGCCAGCTGGCAGGCCCTCGACTACGTGCGGCAGCGTGACAAGCTCGCGGACAACGACGGCGACTACGGCCGGCAACGCCACCAGCAGCAGTTCATCAAGGCGATGCTGACCAAGGCCACCAGCGCCGGCGTCCTCACCAACCCGCAGAAGGTCGACCACATGCTCAACTCGCTCGGCAAGGCGGTCTCGTTCTACAACAACGACATCCCGCTCGCCGACTGGATCCTCACGCTGCACGGCATCACGCCGGAGCGCATGGTGACGCTGAAGACCAACGGGGGGCACTTCAACAGCGAGGTCGTCGGCGGCCAGTCGTACGAGATCCTCGACGCCACCACCAAGGGGCTCCTCGCCGCCATCGGCCAGGACCGCGTCGCCGAGTTCGTCGCCGCCCACCCCGAGCTCGTCGGCGACGCCCCGGGCACCGCGTGAGCGCGAGGATCTCCCGGCGCTCGCTGCTGCTCGCCCTCGGCGGGGTCGGGCTGGTGGCCGGGTGCGGCGACCACGCGAGCTGGCACGCCGGTGGCGACATTCCCGGCGACTCGCGCCCGGGCGAGGCCGCCTCGCCGGACCCGTCGGGCTCGCCGCTGGTCGTCCCGCCGGCGAATCCGCCGACGCCCGGGGTGTGCCCGTCGCCGGGCGGGATCGGGCCGAAAGGCCCGCAGTACACCCTCCCCTGCCACGGCACCGAGATCGCCCTCACCGTGGACGACGGGCCCGACCCCGCCTACACCCCGCGGATGCTGGCGCTCCTCGCCCAGCAGGGGATCCGCGCCACGTTCTGCATGATCGGCCGCAGCGCCGCCGCGCATCCCGACCTCGTCCGGCGGGTCCTCGACGGCGGGCACCACATCGCCAACCACACGCACAGCCACCCGATGAACATCGCGAAGCTGCCGGCGAGCGCCGTGCACGCCGAGATGGCGGAGGCCTCCGACGCGATCGCCAAGGCGTCGGGCACCGGATACCGGCCGACGCTGTTCCGCTCGCCCGGCGGCGCGTGGTCCCCGACCGTGCTGGCGCAGTGCGGCGCCCAGGGGCTGCGCGCGCTGGACTGGACCGTCGACCCGCGGGACTGGAGCCGGCCCGGCGTCCAGCACATCGTGTCCACGATCCTGCGCCAGACCCGTCCGGGCTCGATCATCCTCGAGCACGACGGCGGCGGCGATCGCGAGCAGACGCTCACCGCGCTGGGTGTCGTCCTGCCCCGGCTCCGTGACGCTGGGTACACCTTCGCCCAGCCGTGAGGGGGACGTGCGGCCGGCACCGGCGTGCCGGCCGCACCTTCCCGCAAAGCCTAGTACTCCAACGTCACTTCAGCCGTCGCGTGTGAGTCTGCGCTGGTAGTGCGATCGGCGGGCGCGTGCTTGGACGGTTCGGCGCCAGAGGCGTTGTCGCCCTTGGTGCCATCTCGCCAGGGCCGGACTTCGCCGTTGTGATGCGACGCTCGGTCCTTGGAGGCCGCGCGCATGGCATGGCGACAGCGGTCGGCGTTGCCGCCGGGGCCTTCGCCTGGGCGATCGCTGCCGCGACCGGCGTTGCAGCACTGGTCGCCGTGAGCGCTGTCGCCTTCACCGTCATCAAGCTTGCAGGAGCGGGCTATCTGCTCTACCTGGGTGTCAAGGCGCTGCGCTCGGCACTGCGCTCACGCGACCTGCGACCCGACCCGAACACCGGACCAGCCGCGGGGCCAGCGGCCGGGCCAGGCCCGTGGGCGGCGTTCCGTGACGGTCTGCTGTGCAACGCGCTCAACCCCAAGGCAGCGATGTTCTTCGTCGCGCTTCTGCCGCAGTTTCTCCCGGCCGACGCCGGACTCGTCCCGCTGCTGACGTTGTCCATGATCGCCGTGGTCATCACCGCCGCCTGGTTTCTCACCGTGGCGAATCTGGTCGCCGCGGCGCGCCGGGTGCTCGCCCGACCGGCCATGCGTCGTTGCATCGACGGGATCAGCGGCACGGTATTGATCGGCCTCGGCGTCCGGCTCGCGTTCACCACCGCCAGGTAGGCCCGTCCCGGTCACTCCGCTCGATCTGCCGCTGCGGCCATCAAATCCAGCTCAACCCGCTCGTAGTGGCCTAGCGCGTCGGCCTGCCGACCGGACCGGTACAGGGCCAGCATGAGCTGATGCGTGGGCTACGAACGGACAACACAGCACAGATCATCATCGCCGGACATGCCTTCAAATCCGACTACGCAAAGGCCCTGCCGGGTGGTGCGTGGCCACGCACCACCCGGCGCTGTCGAGCGTGCGAGCGCCGGCCGCGTCGCGCTCAACCCGCGACGGTCACCGCCTCATCGGCGACGTCCGTCGGGACTCGAGTGGCCGCCAGAACGAGCTCGGAGATCTCCTGGAGCACGATGGCGTCCGAGTGGCCCGAGGTCTTGATGGCGTCCTCGTACATCGTCACGTCCTTGGGGCACGCGCAGATGAAGTAGTCCAGATCGCCGAGCGCGACAGCCTCGTCGATGCGCTGTTCGCTCGGCCGGCGGCTGCCGGGCTCCGCGGTCTCCTTCATCCAGATCCGGCCACCACCCGCTCCGCAGCAGAAGCTCTTGCTGCGGTTGCGCGGCATCTCCACCAGTTCGATCCCGCAGCGCTCGATGAGCCGGCGCGGCTCGTCGAAGATCCCGTTGTAGCGGCCGAGAGCACATGGGTCGTGGTATGTGCCGCGCAGGCCGAGCGGGTTGACGATGGACAGACGACCGGCTTCGATCAGCTCCAGGAGCATGACCGAGTGGTGCGTCACCTGCTCCTTCTGCCACGGCGCGCCCAGCCGCGGGTACTCGTTGCGCAGCGTGTTGAACGAATGCGGGTCGCTGGTCAGGATGCGGTTGAAGGTGCAGGACGACAGGGCACGGATGTTGATGCCGGCCAGGCTCTGGAACAGACTCTCCTCGCCCGCTCGCCGCACATCGTTGCCCGCGGTGCGCTCCTCCTCGTACAGGATCCCGACGTCGACACCCGCCTCCACCAGAAGCCGGGCCAGAGCCTGGGTGTTGCGCTGGTTACGGGCGTCCAGGCTGGCGTAGTCACCGACGTACCACAGCACGTCGACCGGCTGCTTGCGCGCGTCGGACAGTTCGAAGTCCAGGGTCTTCGTCCACCGCGCCCGCTTGCGCTTGGACTCGCCGAAGCTGTTGCCGTTCTTCTGGATCGAGGTGAGCACGCCGGCGAGGGAGGCGTCGACCTCGCCGGCCTCGACCAGGCCGCGGCGCATCTGGTTGATGATCGGTACGTGCTCGATGCCGACCGGGCACACGTCCACGCAGGCGTTGCACTGCATGCAGGACCACAGCGTCTGCGGTGCGATCACCTCAGGAACCAGAACGTTCAGGTTCCCGAGGCTCTGCGCCTCGCGGAGGTCGAGGATGAGGTCACGGGGCGACAGCGGCATCGCCGAAGCCCGTGCGGGGCACACCTCGTGGCACTTGCCGCACTTGGTGCACGCGTCGAGATCCAGTCGGTGGGTGGTGGTGAAGTCCTTCAGCGTCGCGTACCCGGTCTCGGGCGCGGCGGGCAGCTCACGGCTGACCGTCTCGCTGCGCGTGGCGACCCCGGCGGCCCCGGTGAACATGTGCATCGCCTTGGTGAACGGAACCGCGGCCACGAACGCGAGTGCGACGAGGCCGTGTGCCCACCAGGTGACCAGCCGCAATCCGTCGGCGACGCCGGGGCTGAGACCCGCGTCGTGAAGGCCCACGCCGAGCGCGTAACCGATCGGCGACCATACCTCGAACGGAGGCGGGTCGATCGCGATACGGAAGGCCTCGAGCAGGAACCCGGTGCCGCCGAGGAAAATCAGCGACCACAGGAAGACCCAGTCGTCGAGCCGGTAACGAGCCCGTTTGGCCGACACCGGCCGGCCGTCCACGCGGGAGTAGTCGAGCCGGACTCCGCGGGCAGTGACGCGCCGGACAGCGAAGCCGACGAGGCCGACGAGCATCGCCGCGCCGAAGACGTCGAGGAACAGCGAGTAGCCCTTGTAGAAGGGGCCCACCCAGAAGTCCCAGCCGAGCGGAGCGGTGATGTGGTCGTTGATGGCGAGGATCGTGGTTCCGACGAACAGGACGATGAAGCCGTAGAAGACCGCCGCATGGGCCAGGCCGACCAGGCCCGCTCGTCGCCCGATCCACGCGTGGGTCAGGACGACCTTGAGCATGCGGCCGGGGTGCAGCCGGGTACCACGGCCCCGGTTGACCAGGTAGCGGCGGAGGAGCCGGAGGCAGCCCCAGGCGAACACCACGATCGAGGCGGTTGCCAGTACGTAGAACAGCACCACCTGCCATGTGGCGAACCCCTGGAACGTGTCCCGGGTCGCCGCCCCCGCCGGAGGCGCGGAAAGGATGGCAGTCACCACAGGGCCTCGAGCTCCTCGGCGACCTCGAAGATGTCCGCGATGGATCCCAGGTCTGCCACCTCGAAAATCGGCGCCTGCGGGTCCTTGTTCACCGCCACGATCTTCTCGCTTCCCTTGATCCCGGCGATGTGCTGGACGGCTCCGGAGATGCCGAACGCCAGGTACAGGCGCGGCTTGACGGATACTCCGGACTGGCCCACCTGACGGAACTTCGGCATCCACCCGGCGTCGATGAGCGGCCGCGAGGCCGCGAGCGTCACGCCCATCTTGTCGGCCAGGGCTTCGAATCGGGCGATGTTCTCCTTCTCCCCGACGCCCCGCCCGAGGGCCAGCACGATTTCGGCCTTGGTGATGTCGAAGTCGCCGGCGGGCGGGTTGACGAGCTCGACGTTCTCGATCCTGCTCGCGGTGTCGGGTGCACTCATTCTGGCCACTGGAGGCTGCGTGTCTGCGGGACCCGACGGCTGCCACACGGTCGGCCGCAACAGCAGGAACGCCGAGCCTGCGGGGAACTCGAGCTCGGCCTCGACCTTGCCACCGTAGAAGAGCCGCCGGGCCACCAGCCGGTCACCGTCGAACTCGCAGGCCATCACGTCGCTGGCCAGGCCCAGGCCCTCGGTGAGCGCGACCCGGGGCGCAACGGACATGACGTTGGCGGTGTGGCCGGCCAGTACCGCCGCCGGCCGGCGCTCGGCGATGACGTTTCGCAGCGCCGCCGCGACCACGTCCGCGTTGAACTCGGCCAGGCCGGCCTGCACCGCCAGCACCTCGTCGACCCCTTCAAGAGCGACGGCGTCCGTCAGGGCGTCGGGCGAGGCGGCGATCACGACGACCACCAGCCGTTGGTCGTTCTGCTTCAGCTCACGCCCGGCGGTCACCGCCTGCCGCGTCACGTCGGACACGACGCCGCGGGCGTGCTCGGCCAGCACCAGGATGTCGTTCACTTGGCTGCCCCCCGGACAAGCTCGGTAATCTTCGCGGCGATGGCCGCCGCGCCGCCGTTGACGATCTCGGCCCGCGCAGCCGGCGGGAGGACCATGTGTCGGATCCGGTATCCCGGCTCCCCCAGGTCAGCGAGGTCGGCGTCGACCACTTCGATGTCCTGCTGCTGGGCCTGCTGCAACGCCCGCAGCGTGACGTACCGCGGCTCGGCGATGCCGGTCTGGATGCTCAGCACCGCCGGGCCGCTGATCCGGATCACATCGACGACGCCGCCTTCGAGCTCTCGCCGCACGAGCGTCGTGCCCGCCGGTTCGCGGTCGATGCCCGTGACGACCGTGGCGCACGGCAGGTCCAGGACCCCTGCCACGGCCCCCGCCGTCGTGCCCTGTGCGGCGTCCGCTGACTGGGCGCCGCACAGGACGAGGTCGACCCCGAGCGGACGGACCGCCGCAGCGAGGACCCGACCGACGGTGAGCGGGTCCGCGAGTCGCTCGGGATCGGCGTCGACCCGAATGGCGTGGTCGGCGCCCATGGCCAACCCCTGCACCAGGACCTCTTCGGCGTCGTCGTCACCTGCGGTGACGACGACGACGCGTCCGGCGCCGGCCTGATCGCGCAGTCGCAGCGCTTCGGCGATCGCGGCGGCGTCCCATTCGTTGAGCCCGTAATCCAGGTAGTCAGGGTCGACGCTACGCCCGTCATCGGTGAACTCGATGTCGTCATCCGTGGTGCCGACGCGCTTGATGCAGACTGCGATGTGCATGGCTTTTCTTCTCTACTAGGCCTTGGGCTGGGCGTCTGGCGTAGGCCGGTAGATCGGACCGCGCGCGATGACCGGGTCGAGGATGCCGCCGGACAGGTAGTGGTCGGCCTCGTCGGGCAGAGCAGGCATGGGCTTCGGAGCGTTGCCGGGCATGCCCAGCGCCTTGGTGACCGCCGGATTCATCAGGTACGAGCCGGCGACGACGAAGCTGAGCGTGTCGAAGAGCGCAGGCTGCGACTTCTTCAGCCGGTCGACGGCCAGCGCCGGGTCGTCGTCGCCTTCGAGGGCCGCGACCAGCCCGTCGAACAGGTCCGGCCGCGCGGACAGGGCCCGGTCGACCCACTTCTCGTGGACCTTGGCCTGACTGGCGCTGGGCAGGCCAGCTCCTGCGGTGATGAGTACGTCGGCGAGTGCGGCCAGACGCTCCCGCTGGGCGCTGGTGAGCTGTCGCTCGATCTGGTAGACCGTCACCGTGCCACCTCCAGGTTGGTGTGGTTGTCGCTGATGTAGGTCACGACGCGCTTGGCGTTGGCACAGATGGTCGCCGTGATGTTCACGCCGGTCGACGTCGGGAAGACGCTGCCGTCGATGACGAACAGGTTAGGCACGTCGTGGCTGCGGCAGTACTTGTCGACCACCGAGTTCTCCGGGTCGTTGCCCATCTTCGCGGTGCCCATGATGTGTCCCGAGGTCCGGTTGCGCTCCGTCACCCAGGTCCGCACCGCACCGGCGGCCTGGTGGGCCTCGAGCGTGCGGGCGAGGTTGAAGTCGAGCATCTTGTGGGTGTTCTCGGACGTACGGTAGTGAATCTTCGGTGCCGGCAGGCCGTCGGAGTCCTTCAGATCCGGCGACAGGGAAACGTAGTTGGTCTCCTCCGGCAGGTCCTCGGGGACCACCGCCCACTCCAGCAGGTGTCCGACCGCCTGACGCATCTTGACGGCAAACTGGTCGCCCCAGAACTCCTCGTCCCGCACGCCTTCACCCGTGGTCCAGCGCGAGACGGTCTGCAGGGGGCTGTCCGAGGGCATCAGCAGCCACTTGCAGCCGCGCACGAACCCGCGGGAGGCCTCAGTCTCGTAGAACTGCATCGACTCGATGTACTGGCTCGGGCCGACCCAGTCGTCGAGCTGTTCCTCGTAGATGCCGACCGACGTGGCGTACGGGTGCACCATGAGCCGCTTGCCAACCAGTCCGCTGGAGTTGCCGAGGCCGTCGGGGTGCCGGTTCGAAGCCGACATCAGCAGCAGCCGCGCGGTGCCGATGGCGTTCGAGGAAAGGATGACCAGTGACGCGGGCTGGAAGTACTCCTGACCGTCCTTGATGTACACAGCGCCGTCGGCCAGGCCCCGCTCGTTGGTGGTCACCTGCGCCACCCGGGCGCCGGAGATGACCTTGGCACCCGCGCGCATCGCGGCCGGGAAATGCGTGACGTCCGTGGAGCCCTTGGCACCCGACGGGCAGCCCATGCGGCAGATGCCGTACCGGACGCACTGGGCCTGGCTGTGGTGCGGGGCGTTGCTGGGGATCGAGTCGTACCCGGGCCACCAGTGCCAGCCGAGCTTGTTCATCCCCTCGGCGGCCTTGCGTCCGGTCTTGTTGATCGGGAACGGCGGCAGCGGCGGGTTGTAGCCGGCCGGGTAGGTGGGGTTGCCGGCCAGGCCGGAGACGCCCATCTCCACGTCCATCAGGTTGTAGAACGGCTCGAGCTCCTCGTAGGAGATCGGCCAGTCGTCAGCCACGCCGTCGAGGGTCCGCACCCGGAAGTCCGAGGGCAGCGCCCGGCTCCAGCAGGCGGCGTACAGGATGCTGGAGCCACCCACGCCGCCGTACATCCACATCGGGACGTCGGACTCGGAGTTGTCGACCGGGTAGTCGTCCTTCTTGCCGCGGACGTTCGGGTCCGGGTGCCACTGCTTGGCCGACAGGAGGGCGAATTCCGGCTTGTTGCCGGGAAGCTCACTGCGGTCCACCCAGTTGCCCTGCTCTAGCACGACAACCTTGTATCCGGCCTCGGCGAGATGCTTCGCGGCGACACCGCCGGAGGCTCCCGCACCGACGATGAGCACGTCGGCCATTTCGTTTGTCGGCTTCACGCAAAGCCCTCCTTCATCGACCCGACGCGCCGCCGGGCAAATCCGTGAAAAATGGTCGTCTGGGAATTGACGTTGTCAGGTGGTCTGATGACCCGATGTCTGAAATCTAGGGTCGCGTTACGACCGTGTCAACGAGTTGTTTCGAGAAATTTCAGCCGAGGTCGGCCAGCGCGCGGAAGTGTCTCGGACGGCGGCTGGGCGCACGGAAACCGCTCATTCCACCGCTCGGGCCCGGCCAGGCCGGTGTCGATGAGAATCCGCGCCGAACCGGCCTGCACCGCGGCCCCCCAGGTCGGGATCTCCACCGGTTCGCCGGCGCCGAAAGTCAGGGCGCTGCGGTCGACGACCATCGTGCCCAGACGCACGGCCGTGACCGTGTACTGAGCGACGGTGTTCATCTCGGCAGCAGCGCGCTCACTTGTCGACCCGGAAGCGTCGGTGCGCGTCGGGGGCGAGCTCCACGCCCAACCCCGGCCGGTCCTGAACCTCGACGTAGCCGTCCTTGACGACGAGCGGACCCACGAGCAGGCCGTCCCACCCGGGGCCACCGTAGGCGTCGACCTCGATGAGCGGCGCGTTCTGGCACCCGAGGATCAAGTGCAGACCGGCGGCCAGGGCGACACCCGTACCGGAGGAGCACGCGATGTGCGGCACGCAGGTCAGGTTCCAGGCGCTGGCCATGTCGGCGACGCGCTTGGCCTCGGAGATTCCGCCCACGCTGGTGCAGTCCGGCTGCAGGATGTCAAACGTACGTCGGCGCAGCAGGTCAATGTACTCGTACCGGGTGAGCAGAGACTCCCCGCCGGCGAGCGGGATGCTGACCCGGTCGGCCAACCAACTGTGGTCGTCGACGTACTGGGTGACGCTGCGGGACAGGATGGGCTCTTCCAGCCACGACACCTTCAGCGATTCCAACTCACGAGCCAGGCTGAGCGCTCCGCGCCGGTCGTAGGACATGTTCGCGTCGACCATGAGGTCGGCCCGGTCGCCGACGGCGTCGCGTACCGAACCGACGAGATGGACGGCCTTGCCCAGGTCCCCGTCGACCCGCAGCTTGAGCGCGGTGTAGCCGTTCTCCACCGCGGCCCTGGCCTCGGCCACGATCTCCTGGACCGGCTTGAGCGAGGGTGCGAAGTAGGCACGGACCCGCTGCTTCGCCGCTCCCAGCAGCCGGTACACGGGCTGACCGGAGACCTTGCCCAGCAGGTCCCACAGGGCGATGTCGATGCCGCTGAGGGCGTACGTCTCGATGCCGCGCCGGCCCCACATGTGGGTCGCCTCGAGCATGCGCTGCCACAGCGCCGCGATGTCGAGCGGATCGGTGCCGCAGATCATGGGCCCGAGTTGGTCGTTGATGATTGGTCCGACGGTCGGGAAGTACTCGGCGGAGAAGCCGGCCTCGCCAATGCCGGTCACGCCTTCGTCGGTCTCGACCTGCACGATGATGCCGCCTTTGACCCCGACGGCCATCGCCCCCCACCGGAGCTGCTCCTGCAGCGGCGACCCCAGCGGCGTCGCGGTCACGGCAGTGATCTTCATAGAATTCGTTTCCTCGCTCGCTCGGTGCGGCTGGCCCGTGCCCTGGGCACGTGACCACGCCTGAGGTGGTGTTCGATCGGCCCTGGTCCGGTCACACGGCTTGTTCGGTTGTGTCGAGGTTCGTGACGATGTCGCGCTCGACATCGTGGATGTGGGCCACCGCTGCGGAGCTGGCCTCCCGGGGTTGCCGCCGGGTCACCGCGTCCACGATCCGGACGTGTCCGGCGTGGGCCCGGGCGCGGCGGTTGGGCAGCGCAATGACCTGATGGGAGTAGGCGAAGAACAGCGGCTCCAGGCCGGCGAGTACCTGGCACAGGACCGCGTTCTTGGCCACCTTGGCGATCATGCGATGCAGCTCGCCGTCGAGAGCGATGAACTCCTCGTCGCTGATCGACGGGACAGCGGCGCGCTCGATGACGGTCCACAGCTCGGCCGCCTCGTTGGCCGAGATCCGCTTGGCGGCAAGGCCTGCCGCGTCCCGTTCGAGCGGCCGGCGCACCTCGAACAACTCCGCAACGGTGATGCCCCCGTCCACCAGCAGCGCGCCCTGTCGTCCGCGTCGCTGCTGCCGTTGCTCGACGAAGACGCCGATGCCGTGCTCGGTACGCACGAACGCGTCGGCCTCCAGGCTGCGCAGCGCCTCCCGCATCGTGCTGCGGCCGACGCAGAACTGCTTAGCGAGGTCCCGCTCGGAGGCCAGGCGGTCCCCCGGCCGGTACTCGCCCTCGGTGATCAGTCGCGACAGTTGCGCGACGACCGCGTCTGCGAGCTTGAGCCGGCGGACGGGTTGGATGGTGTGCGTCACGATCTCGACATCGCTTCCCGTTGGTTCAACTCCGTGCGTCGCTGCGGCCGGTTCGCGTCGCCGCCGGGCGACGATCACCGGCCGCACCAAGCCCCTTTCCGTCAGCCGGAACCTCAGGCGTTCTGGGCCTTCTCCCGCTCGAGGTAGGCGACGATCGCCTCGACGAAGTCGGGCAGGTCCGGGGGCGTCCGGGACGTGATGACGTTGCCGTCCTGCACGACCGACTTGTCGTCGATCCACTCACCGCCGGCGTTGATGACGTCGTCGCGGATCGGCAGGTATCCGGTGGCCTGCCGACCTTTGAGCGCACCGGCCGACGCCAGTACCCAGCCACCGTGGCAGATCGCCGAGACCAGGCGCCCGGCCTGGAACACCTCCCGCACGAGGTTGATCATCGGTGGGTGCAGCCGCATGTTGTCCGGGGCGAAGCCACCAGGGACGACCACGGCGTCGAAGGAGCTGGCGCTGACCTCGGAGGCCGAGGCGTCGGCCTCCATCGGGTAGTGCTCCTTGCTGTCGAAGGTCGTCTTGCGTCCACTGCCCACGACGGTCACCTCCGCGCCGGCCGCCTGCAGACGCAGCAGGGGGTACCAGCCCTCCAGGATCTGGTACTCGTCTTCAATCAGCAGCGCGACGCGCACGCCGTTCAGGCTCATCTCGTTGTTCCTTTCAGCTGGAGAGCCGGTGCTCGATCCCGAAGCGCTGCGGACCGAGGCGGTTTCCCGCCGCCTCGGTCACGCTCTCGCCCGGGTGCTCGGCCATGACGGCCGGCGGCATTCGGGTCTCGCTCGCCGCCGGCCGTCATGCCCTCGCGTCAGGCCTTGTCAGCCTGGTCCAGCATCGCGAGGAACTCGATGCTGGTGCGCACATCGCCGTGGTTGGCCTGGATGTTGCGCAGGGCCTCCCAGTGCTGGCCGTAGCCGAGCGGCTGGTCAGCGTCGCCGGGGATGGAGGCCGGGATGGCGGCGGTCGTGTCGGCCAGGACGATGATCTTGAAGTCCTGGTTGTTGCCGTCGATCGCGGTGGAGATCTGGCAGTTGCCGGTGGACAGGCCGGCGACGACCAGCGTGTCGCAGCCCGCGCGGCGCATATACTCGGTGAGCGGGGTGCCGTAGAACGAGCTGAAGCGGTGCTTGCGGATCACCGGCTCGTCCGGCAGCGGCTTGAGCTCGTCGACCAGTTCGTCGCCTCCGTTGCCCCAGGAACCCGGGAACGCGTCCAGCTGGCCCACGAGGCCCCACTTCTTGTCGGCGAAGCCGGCGTCCTTGCCGTCACCGCGCAGGCCCCAGAGCGACCACACGACCGGGATTCCCCGGGAGCGGCAGGCCTCCAGCACGTTGACCACGGGCTGGATGACGTCCTTGCCCTCCGGGGCGCCACCGATGCTGGGGATGTACATGGCGCCACCGAGCTCGGCGCACGCTTTCTGCATGTCCAACACCAGCAGCATGGTCTTGTCGGGGTCGATGGTCGGCGCGACCCAGTTGGACCGGTCGATGACCTTGTCGATGTTCTCGTAGGTGAAGTCGAGCGAGGACATTGCTCCTCCTTAGATGATGGTGCTGGACGGGTTCAGGGGGTCAGGTTGTCGGTTCGTCAGTACGCGGCAGGCCAGAACCTGCTCACGAGGCGATCGGGGCATCGTCCCGACTCGCCGGTTCGTGGAGCTGGGGGTTGGCCGCCGACGCGGATGAATTGATCAGCGGTGTGGTGTGACGGCCGTTGCGGCCGGAAAAGATCGTCTTGGCCCCATTGCCGACAGCCGCACGAATCGCGGAGCCGCGGCCGGACGTCACGAAGACGGCGATGAGGATCAGGCTTCCCTTGATGATCAGCTGGGGCTCGGCGGGGACGCCCCGCAGGTTCATGATGTTGCCGATAACGCCGATGAGCAGGCCGCCGAGGACCGCGGTGGCCGGTGAGCCGAGGCCACCGAACAGGGACGCTCCACCGACGACCGCCGCCGCGATCGAGTCGAGTTCCAGGCCCTGGCCCAACTGGGAGCTGCCCTCACCGAGCTGTGCCGCGAGCATGAAGCCGGCGACGGCTGCCAGGAGCGCGGAGGTCGCATACGCGACGATGAGGTTGCGCCGGACGGGTAGCCCGGACAGGCGGGCCGCCTCGGCGTTGCCACCGATGGCGTAAAGCGCGCGGCCGAAGGTACTCCACCGCATGGTCAGGGCGAATACCACGGTGATGGCGACGAAGATGATGACCTGCACCGGCACGCTGCCGAGCTGACCGGAGAAGAAGCCGATGAACCCCTGGTGATCGATGCGCACGTAGGTGCCGCCCTGGACCAGGTAGGCGAGGCCCTGGACGACTCCCATCATGCCCAGGGTGGCGATGAACGGGGTGATCCCCCCGTACACGACGAGCACGCCGTTGACGACGCCGAAGCAGGCGCAGACGGCGATTGTGATGAGCACGGTCCAGACCACGGGTACGCCCTTGCTCATGAGCACCGCGGACAGGACCGTGGAGAAGGAGGCGATAGCTCCGACCGACAGGTCGATGCCCGCGGTAACGATCACCATGAACTGGCCGACGGCGAGGACCGAGACCACCGAGCCGGTGATGAGGATGTTGCGGAAGTTGTTGCTGGTGAGGAAATACGGCGAGAGCAGGTTGCCGACGACGAGGACGGCGATGATGCTGAAGAACAGCGGACCCTGACGCACGAGTGGTCGCGTCCATCTCGCCGCGCGCGGGGGCGCCTTGGCGGCTGCAGCGTCGCTCACGACTTGGTCTCCTGTCGGTCTCGGTACAGAACTTGGGGTGTTGGTTGATCCGGCTAGCGCAGCAGCGAGACAAGCCGGTCGTGCTCGATGTCGTCGTGGGTGAACTCCCCGACGACCCGGCCGCGTCCGAGCACGTAGATGCGGTCGCACATCAGCGCTTCGTCGATTTCCGAGCTGGAGACGAGGATGGAGCCGCCTTCGGCGAGGAAGTTGCGCATCTCCCGGTAGATCTCTTCCTTGGCGGCGACGTCGATTCCCCGGGTCGGCTCGCTGAGGATGAGCACCCGGCTGCCGGCGAGCAGCCACTTGCCGAAGACGACCTTCTGCTGATTGCCACCGCTGAGGGTGCCCACCGACTGATCGACGCCGCTGGTCTTGATCGCCAGAGTGCTGGACAGCTTCTTCGCCAGGAGCTGCTCGGCGCCGCGGCGCAGGTATCCAAACTTGGACACCTGGTTCAAGTCGGTGACGGTGAGGTTCTGCGCCACGCTCATGCCCAGGACCAGACCCTGTACCTTGCGCTCTTCCGGCAGCCAGCCCAGGCCGGCCCGGATGGTGGCGCGCGGTGAGCGGGAGGACAGCTTGCGCCCGTTGACGTAGACGTCACCGGAGGTGCGCGGCCGACTGCCGAAGATGCAGGCGGCCAGTTCCGACTGGCCGCTTCCCAGCAGACCGGTCACCGCGACCGCTTCCCCGGGCATGACGGTCAGCGAGATGTCGCGCAGGATGCTCTCGTCGCTGACCGATCGCACCTCGAGCGCGGGGGTCTGGTTCTCGGTCACCGTGTTCGGGTTGAGCCGCCGGTGGGCTCCCCCGCCGGCCTGGCCGACCATACCGCCGAGGAGCTTGTCGCCGATCATCTGGCGCACGGCCTCGTCCGCCGTCAGCTCCTGAGTGGACGCTGTGGTGATCTGCCTGCCGTCACGCAGAACCGTGACGCGGTCACAGATGTCGTACACCTCATCGAGCCGGTGCGAGATGTAGAGGATGCTCACCCCGTCGGCCTTCAGGCCGCGCAGGATGGCCAGGAGCCTGTCAACGTCTGGCGTCGGCAGGGTGGCCGTGGGTTCGTCGAGCAGCACGACCTTTGCCTTGTGGTGAACGACCTTGGCGATCTCCACCGCCTGACGCTGCGCGAGGGTCAGGTCGCGTACCCGCATCTCGACATCGATGTCGAAGCCGAGCGAGCCCAGCGCGTCACGCGCCTCTCGCCGCAGCTTGGCCCAGTTGACCACGCCCCCACGCCGGGGCAGATCGGAGAGGAAGATGTTCTCGGCCGCTGTCAACTGCGGCACGACGCTGAGCTCTTGGTAGATGGTGTGGATTCCGGCCGCCTGGGCGTCCGCCGGCTTCTGGAACCGGACGGCGTGCCCGCCCATCGCGATCGTGCCGGCGGAAGGGCCTTGCGCGCCGGAAATGATCTTCACGAGGGTCGACTTCCCGGCGCCGTTCTGGCCCATGAGACCGATCGCCTCTCCGGCGTTAACGTCGAGGTTCACGCCGGAGAGCGCAGGCACGCCCGTGTAGCTCTTGGAGATCTCTCGCAACGAGAGCACAGGGACGCCAGGGGTCGTGCGCACGTGGTTCACCTAATCTCCTGTGGTGAGCGTGTCGGATGCGATCAGTCGGGACGTGCGCGGCCGATCAGTACGGGCTGTCGGCCTTGTAGTAATTGGAGGCGTCGGCCGGCGTGACGACGGTCGGCTTGAGGAAGTAGTTGCCTCCCGGGCACGCCTCGGACTGCGGCACGCCCTTCAGCGCCTTATCGAGCATCTGCGAGCCGACGACGCCCTGCTCGTACGGGCTGTTTGCGACGGTCGCGATGATCGGCCCGTTGGGGTTGTCCGCCATTTCCTTGACGACCGACATGCGGGCGTCGTAACCGGCGATGAGGACCTTGTCCCAGGAGCCGGCGCCCTTGAGCGCGGTCTCGATGCCCGGGAGCATGGAGTCGGTCACGGTGAAGATGACCTGGAGGTCAGGGTTGGCCGTGGCGACGGCTCGGACCGGGCCGATGGCCCCGTCGGCGTTGAACTTTCCGAAGACGTCCGGGAGCCAGTTCAGCGTCGGGGCACCATCCACGGAGGCGTAGCCCTCCTTGAATCCCTTGTCCCGCCGGGAGCTGTTGGAGTCGCCGGGGAAGCCCTTGACCATGAGGGCTTTCACCGACCCCGAGGCGTTCTTGGCCTTGAGCGCCTTGGCCATCTCGATGCCCATCTGCCGGGCGTTTTCGACCTCGTTCTCCGCCACGTAGCAGTAGGCCTTGTCGGCCAGGCTCGGGTCGAGGGAGGTGTTGACGAGAACAAAGGGGATCTTGGCGTCCTTGAGCGCCTTGATGCTGGAGCCGACAGCCAGTGGATCGGTCGGGTTGAGCACCAGTCCCTTGACGCCCTGGGAAATGAACGTCTGCACCTGAGAGTTCTGGGTCTGCGGCTTGCCCTCACCGCCGACGGTGGTCAGCGCGTAACCGAGCTTGGCCATCTCGGACTTGACGCCGTCGGCCTGCACTTCGTACCAGCCGTTGCCGAAGTTCGCCTGGGCGAATCCGACCTTGCCCTTCCCGCCTGAGTCGGCGGCCGCGCCGGAGCCTCCGTCGTTGCCGCACGCCGCCGTCGCCAGCACCAGGGCGGCGGCTACCGCGACCTGCGCGCCGAGCGCCCGACCGACTCTTCGCCCGTTGGCCATCTGCAACTCCTCGAGATGATTTCTACGCCCGAAACATGTAGTTGTGAACCTGTGACCATGTGAACGGGTCATCAGGTGGTCTGAACACTAAGGACGTTTCAAGGGGGTGTCAACGGGATCACACAACCTCGTTTTCCCCCTTTTGGCGCCCCCGACGGGCGCCGACCACCTCACCTGGACCGACCCCGTTCGACGTCACGTACGCCAAGGGAGGCCGACCGTTCCAGGTATGGATCCGCGTCTTCCCTTGCGCGTCCTAGTACTCCAACGTCACTTCAGCCGTCGCGTGTGAGTCTGCACTGGTAGTGCGATCGGCGGGCGCGTGCTTGGACGGTTCGGCGCCAGAGTGACCAGCGGAGGACGTGGCTGGGGTCGGCGGGCTGGTTGCCGGTCAGGGCGTTGAGGAGCCGGCGGGTCTCGGCGATGGTGATCGCGATGACCGGGCTGTTCAGGTCGGGTTCGGTGGTGGGTGCAGGGGCCATGGTGGTGAGCAGCGCGATGGCGCGCATGGCGAGGGTGATGAACCGGTGCCAGGAGGTCCAGGTCTGCACCGGGTAGTGGTCCAGACCGATCTCGTTCTTGCCGGTCTAGAAGAGTTCTTCGATGCTTCATCGGCTGCCCGCAACACGGACCAGGGTGTGCAGCGGCACGGGCCTGGGTGCCCAGCACAGGTAGTAGGCGACTTCTTCTGTGTGCGGGTTGCGGCGGATGAGCAGCCATCGGTGTTCGCCGGGGTGGGTGGCGGTAGTGATCCAGGCCCACTGGTAGGTCCGTGGTCCTTTCGCGCCTTGCCCGCAGCTGGAGGTCTGCCAGGCGCCGGTGGGGATCCGGTCGGCGAGGGTGTCGGCGCGGATGATGGTACGGCCGTGGTTGATCCGGACCCGCCGGTCACAGCCGATCGCGAGGACGTAGCCGATGCCGCGGGTCTCGAGTTCGGTGCGTAGGCCGGGGTCGGCGCCGTAGACCTCGTCGGCGGTGACCCAGCCGGCCGGCACGCCGGCGTCGAGCGCGGTGGTGAGCATCTGCCGGGCGAGGACCGATTTGGTGGCGAAGGTGGTGTCGTCGGGCACGCCTGCACCGGCGCGCCGGTCGGGCTGTTCACACCAGGTGGTCTCGGGCGGAGGTAGTCGCGGGTGTCGTCACGGACCGCGTCGGCGTCCCAGGCCGCGGTGCGCAGCAGCCGCTGCATCGGCTGCGGGTCGGGCAACCCGGCCCGTTCCGCCAGAGACCAGCAGGTTTTGCGTTCCACGGTCGAGCAGGCCCTTCGACGAATGCCGCCGCGGTCCGGCGGGGCTCGATGCGGGCGAACCGGCCGGCGACCCGGGCCATGCCCGTGTCGAGCAACGCTCGCCACCGTTCAGGGTCTACGCTGTGGCACGCGGCCACCGCGGGAATTTCGGTTGTCTTCACAAACCATCGATGATCACCGCGGTGGCCTCCTTCATGCTCACGCCACGCCGCCACCGGCGGTGAAGTGACGTTAGAGTACTAGTGTGCCGCGCCACAAGTTCGCCTTATAAATAGGTGTAGGGTGATGGGATGCCGAGGACCGGGCGTCCCACCCCGCCGCTGGTGTTGTCCGACGAGGAGCGCGCGACGTTGGTCCGCTGGTCGCGGCGGGCGAAGTCGGCGCAGGTCCTGGCGATGCGGGCGAAGATCATTCTGGCGTGCGCCGAGGGCACGTCGAACACTGATGTGGCCACGGCTTTGGGTGTGCATCTGTCCACTGTGGGCAAGTGGCGGCGGCGGTTCCTGGCCGAGCGTCTGGACGGGCTGATCGACGAGCAGCGGCCGGGCCGGCCGCCGTCGATCAGCCTGGACCGGGTGGAAGAGGTGGTGGTGGCCACCCTGGAACAGACGCCGCGCAACGCTACCCACTGGTCGCGCACGTCGATGGCGCAGCGGTCGGGGCTGTCGAAGTCCACGATCGGACGGATCTGGCGGGACTTCGGGCTGAAACCGCACCGGGCGGACACGTTCAAACTGTCGACCGACCCGCTGTTCATCGAGAAGGTCGTTGACGTGGTCGGGCTCTATCACAACCCACCGGAACGGGCGGTGGTGCTCTGCGTTGACGAGAAGTCCCAGATCCAAGCGTTGGACCGTTCGCAGCCGGTGCTGCCGATGATGCCGGGCATGCCCGAGCGGCGTACCCACGACTACGCCCGTAACGGGATCACCAGCCTGTTCGCCGCGTTCAACGTGGCTGACGGCACTGTGATCAGCCAGCTGCACCGCCAGCACCGTGCCGCCGAGTTCCAGAAGTTCCTGGTCGCGATCGACAAGACCGTGCCGGCGGAACTGGATGTGCATCTGATCTGCGACAACTACGGCACCCATAAGACCCCGGCCATCCGGGCCTGGCTGGCCCGGCACCCCCGCTTCCACATGCACTTCACCCCGACCGGCTCGTCCTGGATCAACCAGGTCGAACGCTGGTTCGGGTTCCTCAGCGAGCAGAAGATCCGCCGCGGCGTCCACAAGAGCGTCCAAGCCCTGGAAGCGGACATCCGGGCGTGGATCGCTGACTGGAACAGCAACCCACGCCCGTTCATCTGGACCAAGACCGCCGAGGAGATCCTGGAGTCACTCGCCCGATTTTGTAGGCGAATTTCTGACGCAGAACACTAGGAGCGGAAGTCCTGCATCGTCACCTTGTCCGAGCCGACCTGGTCCAGGGCGGTGACGGCCAGGCCGAGCTGGTCGGCGATCACCGCGAGCGACCCGTCGATCAGCTGCAGGTCGCGCAGGGCCAGCAGCGGCGGCGCGGTGTCGGGCAGGGGCAGGGCCGCGGCGAGGGCGGCGAAGCGCGACGCCGAACGGACGTAGGGGCCCGGCGCGTCCCGCCGCAGCCCGGCGATGAGCGCGTCGATCGAGCCCCGCAGCGTGTCCGCCGCGAGCCGCAGGGCCTCCGGCGGCAAGGGGGCGGGCGTGGCGTCGGCCAGGAGGTTGCGGGCGTAGTTGCGCGAGGCCGACAGGCTGTTGGCGAACAGGATGCGTGCCGACGGGACCGGCAGCAGCGGCACGCCGAGCGCCGCCAGGGTCGCCGTCAGCGCCTGGTAGGCGGCGTCCAGGCGGCGCACCTCGGCCCGCAGGCCGGAGCCGGTGCCGAGCAGCTGCGCCACCGCGGCGTCGACCACGGCGGACAGCGCGGTCAGGTACTCGCGCGTCGCGACCCGCACGACCCGGCCGGTGCGCAGGGGCATGACGGCGAGCACGGTGAGCAGCGCCGCCGCGGCACCGATGGCCGTCTCGCCGAGGCGCAGCAGGAGCAGGTCGTCGGAGTACTCCCCCAGCTCGACGTAGAGCTGGGAGACCGCGATCGTCACGGCCATGACGAACCACGCGTAGCTGGAGCGCATCAGGTAGAGGCCGAGGAACAGCGCCGCCAGGATGACCGCCAGGGCGGCGTAGACGTGCGGGCCGATCGCGTGCGCCAGCAGGGCGCCGACGAGGACGCCCGCCACGGTGCCGATCACGCGTAACGAGCCCTTGCGCAGCTGCTCGCCGGCGTTGTGCGCGCCCATGAACGTGACGAAGGCGGCGATGACGGCCCAGTACCACCGCCGATGGTCGACCGCGTAGCCCGCGACGAGCGCGGCGGTCGCGGCCACGGCCATCTGCACGGCGACCCGCACGTTCGGGGGGATGCCGGAGCGGCCGAGACGCCGGACGACCTGGGGCTCCTCGGAGGCGGTCTGGCTGACCCCGGCCGAGCCCGGCAGGAAGCCGCCCGCGAGCTCGGCGGCGGCGGTGAAGAGCACGTCGGGCTCGTCGGAGGGGAGCGCGCGCAGGCCGTACAGCGCCTCCGCCACGACGCGCAGACAGCCGCCGAACCGGTGCGCGACGATGCGTGCCGGCCCCTCGGGCAGCTCCTGCAGCACGGCGCGGCCGGCGGCGTCGGCGCGGTCCGCGTCGAGCTCGCCGACGGCCGCGAGCCCCTCCCGCACCAGGTCCCGCAGCGCGGGCGGCAGGTCGGCGTCGGCGAGGGTGACGGCGAAGCGGGCCAGGTTGGTGACGGCGAGCTCGAGGTCGAACAGGCGCTGGTGCACGATGCCCGGGCTGGTCCCGGCCGGCAGCGCGCCGGGGCGCTCGAGGTAGGCGTCGGCCATGAGCGCGGCCTCGTTGAACGCGAGGGTGCGCCGGCGCAGGCGCCGGACGAGCCGGGCCCGGCGGCGAACCGTGGGGCGCAGCCGGGGGGCGGGTGTCAGGGACTCGGTGAGCGCGAGCGCGGCGGCGGCGACCGCGCGGGAGCGGGCGCCGAACGAGCGGCGCAGCCGGGCCAGGGTGCGGTCGTTGCTGATGCGGAACAGCGTGAGCTGGAGCGCGACGGTGACGGCGACGGCGATGAGGACCTCGAGGGTCACCCAGCCGAGGGACCGCGGCGTGATCACGCCGTGCAGGAAGAGCCCGAAGAAGGTGCCGATGAACGCGAAGTTGCCGCCGAAGAAGCCGCGGGGGCCGAACCGCCGCAGGTAGGCGCCGCCGGTGAGCACGACGATCACGGCGACGAAGCCCCAGGGCTGGTACGGCGCCAGGGCCACGCCGAGCGCGAGGCCGCCGATCGCCGGGATCGGGATGAGCGCGAGGTTCAGCGCCTGCTGCCGCGGGGTGTCGAACATCGGGGCGGCGAACACGTCGCAGAGCGCGACGACCGCGCCGAGCATGAGCGCGACGACGGGCACCGGATCGTGCCGGGCCCGCACCAGCAGCCACTCGGCGCTCATGGCGGCGGTCATGGTGACGACGACCTGGGCCGCGAGGCGCACTCGGATTCCGCCCGGATCGTACGCCCTCAGGCGATCGATGAGCGGGTTCACCACCCGAACCTACCATCGCCGGATCTTCACCGACGGCATTGATGAGGCCGGCCTGACCTCGTGGATGAGGCGTTCTCGGCGGTCGTGCGGGCCGGCCGCCACGACGCACCCGGGCGCCTGCCGGAACGGGTTGGGGCCGTCCGCAAAGCTGGCTGACCGCCCGGCGGCCGTCGGGCGGAAAGAGTCGCCCGGCGGGTTCGAGGACGCCGGGCAGTGGGTAGCGCCCGGCGGAGGGCGGTGGTGGCAATGGGGCAGACCGCGCGTCTGGGCCGGATCGCCGGCATCCCGGTCGGCGTGCACTGGTCCGTCTTCGTGATCCTGCTCCTGCTCGTGCAGGGGCTGGCGGTGGTGATCCTGCCGGGCGGCGCGCCGGGGCACGCGGCGGCCGTGTACTGGGCCGTGGCCGTGCTCGTGGCGGTGGTGTTCCTGAGCGCCCTGCTGGCCCATGAGCTCGGCCACTCGCTCGTGGCCCGGCACTACGGGGTGCGGGTCCGCACCATCACCCTATGGCTGCTCGGTGGCGTCTCCCAGCTGGACGGCGAGGCCCCGCACGCCCGCGCCGACCTGCTGATCGCGCTCGCCGGGCCGGCCGTGAGCCTGGTCGGGGCCGGGGTGTTCGCCGCCGCCGCGGCGGTCGTGCGCGCCCTGGGCGGCGGCGCGCTGGCGGTGACCGGGCTGGTGTGGCTGGCCGTCGTCAACGTCCTGCTCGGGGCGTTCAACCTGCTGCCCGGCGCGCCGCTGGACGGTGGCCGGGTCCTGGCCGCCGTCCTGTGGTGGGTCCGGGGCGACCGGGCGTCCGCCCGCCGCGCCGCGGCCCGGGCGGGGATGGTGCTCGGCGGCCTGCTGATCGCCGCGGGCTTCCTCCAGGTGCTGCTGACCGCCAACTTCCGCGGGCTGTGGCCGGTGCTGCTGGGCTGGTTCCTCGTCCTGGCCGCCCGGGCGGAGGCCGTCGACGCGGTCGTGCGCACCACCCTCGCCAGGGTTCGGGTCGGTGACGTGATG
Organism: Dactylosporangium sp. CA-139114; assembly: GCF_050955725.1. Lineage (NCBI taxonomy): Bacteria > Bacillati > Actinomycetota > Actinomycetes > Micromonosporales > Micromonosporaceae > Dactylosporangium > Dactylosporangium sp. CA-139114. Next base: position 4,391,316 of record NZ_CP192080.1, on the reverse strand, counting down.
ACGACCCCGGCCGTGTGCGGCTACACGAGCCAGTCCGTCGCCGACTTCGTCGCCACGGTGGCCCGCCGCCACCCGCACCGCACCTTCCCGGTCCTGGACCTCGACGGCCACGTGGCCGGCCTGGTCAGCCTCACCCGGCTGGGCAAGGTGCCCAGCGCCGAGCGGGAACGGGTGCGGCTGGCCGACGTGTCGGCGCCGGTCGACCCCGCTCGCCTGCTGAACCCGGCCACGACGCTGCTCGACGCCGCCGCGGCGCTGCCGGCCGGCGGGCACCGGCTGGCCCCCGTCGTGACCGAGGGCCGGCTGGCCGGGATCGTGACCCAAGGCGACGTCGCCCGCGCCACCGAGCTGGCCGAGCTGGGCATCGCGCCGCACCGCGACGGCCCCGGAGAGCAAGATCGTCCGTAGGGCATCCTGAGCCGTCCCCGGCCGCGGGCCGCCGGTCGCGGCCCGCGGACCCCGCGGACATGGTCAGATGCCGCGCAGCTCGCGGTCGCGCCACGCGGCCGACCAGGAGGTGCGGCCGTTGGTGCGCAGCACCGAGCCCTCGTAGATGCGCGCCCCCAGCAGCAGCGCCCCGGCCGCCGCCGCGGCGAGGAGCACCAGCGCCACGAAGGGTTCCCAGGTGGCCGCCGAGCCGTCGAAGAGGCGCAGCGGCATCGCGGTGGGGGCGGAGAACGGGACGTACGACAGGATGTGCATCGCCGTCGGGTTGTCGCCGAGGAAGATGACCGCGAAGAACGGCAGCATCACCAGCAGCTGGACGGGCATGCCGGCGTTCGACACGTCCTCGAGCCGGTTCACGAGCGCGCCGACGGCGGCCCAGAGCGCGGCCAGCATGATGAAGCCGAGCACGAAGAACGGGATGAACCAGCTCATCGCCGGGGCGAGCAGCGGCAGCAGGTTGCCGGCGTCGTCGGAGAACTGGGAGCCGACGATGCTCACGACCGCGATCAGGGCGACCTGGGCCAGGGCCAGGATGCCGCCGGCCGCGACCTTGCCGATCAGCAGGGCCCGGACCGGCACCGCCGCGACCAGGATCTCCACCATCCGGGTCTGCTTCTCCTCGACCACGCTCTGCGCGATCTGGATGCCGAAGGTCAGCGAGGTGAAGAAGAACACCAGGGCGAACATGAACGGGACCAGGAACTTGGCGAGCTCGTCAACCGCGTCAGGATCCAGCAGGTGCACCTCGGGAGCCACCGACAGCGAGCGCACGACATCGCCGGGCGCGTCCCGCATCGCGACGACCTGAGGCTTGCCGCCCTGGTCCACGACCGCGGCGTCGGCGTCGCCGTCCCGCACGACCTTCTCGGGATCGGCGACGACCTTGACCTCGAGGCCCGCGTCGCGCAGCTTCTGCTCGTACGGCGAGGCCTGCGCCACCGCGACCGACGACGGCCCGCTCGCGAGCACGGCCGGCAGCACCGACGAGCCGAGCGCGAACAGCAGGAAGAACACGGTGCTGAACAGGAACGTCTTGTCGCGCAGCTTCACCTTGAGCTCGCGCCCGGCGACGATCCGGACCGCCTCCAGCAGGTTCATCGGGTCACCTCTCGGAAGATCTCGGCGAGCGAGGGTACGACGGGTCCGAACGCGCGCACGGGACCGCGGCTGAGCGCGGCCCGCAGGACGGCCTGGTCGTCCGCGGCCTCGGCGAGGTCGAACACGGCCCGGTCGCCGTCGAGGTCGACGACGGTGACCCCGGCCTGGTCGCGCAGCCAGCCCGTGTCGCCGTCGACGCGCAGCTCGTAGCGGGGCTCGGCGAACTGCGTGCGCAGCTGCTCGCGGGTGCCGGTGGCCCGGATGCGCCCGCCGGCGATGATGACCAGGTCGTCGCAGAGCCGTTCGACGACGTCGAGCTGGTGGCTGGAGAACAGGACCGGCACACCGGCCGCGGTCCGTTCCCGCAGCACCCCGACGACGGTGTCGACCGCGTGCGGGTCGAGGCCGGAGAACGGCTCGTCGAGCACGAGCAGCACCGGCTCGTGCACGAGGGCGGCGGCGATCTGGGCGCGCTGCTGGTTGCCCAGCGACAGCTGCTGCAGCGGGTCGTCGGCGCGCTCACCGAGGCCGAGGCGGTCGAGCAGGTCGGCGGCGGTGCGCCTCACCCGCTCCAGCGACAGGCCGTGCAGCCGGCCGAGGTAGATGAGCTGCTCGCGGACGCTCATCTTCGGGTACAGCCCGCGCTCCTCCGGCATGTAGCCGATCTGCCGCCGCAGCTGCGTGCTCAGCGGCGCGCCCTGCCACGTGACCGAGCCGGAGTCGGCGGCGAGGACGCCGAGAATGATGCGCATCGTCGTGGTCTTCCCGGCGCCGTTGGCCCCGACGAACCCGGTCATGCGACCGGCCCCGACGTCGAACGTGACGTCCGAGAGCACCTGCCGGTCGCCGAAGCGCCGGTTGACCCCCTCCACCCGCAGTGCGTCGCTCATGACCATCACGGTAGGCGCCGCGCGGCCCCGGCGAGTCCGGCCGGCGAACTACCCCCGGGGTCCGCCGCGCGACGGACCCGGCGTCACCACGCCGTGCTCGTAGGCGAAGACGACCGCGGCGGTGCGGTCCCGCAGCCCCAGTTTCGTCAGGATCCGGCTCACGTGCGTCTTCACGGTGGCCTCGCCCAGGAGCAGGCGCGCGGCGATCTCGGCGTTCGTGGCGCCTCCGGCCAGCTCGACCAGCACCTCGCGCTCGCGCGGCGTCAGTTCCTCCAGCCGCGCGCCGGCGCCGGCCGCCGACCGCCGGCCGGGGCGCGCGAACGCCGCGATGACCCGCCGCGTCAGCTCCGGCGCGAGCAGCGCGTCCCCGCGCGCGACGATCCGCACCGCGTCGATGAGCGCCTCGGGCGTGCCGTTCTTGAGCAGGAACCCGCTGGCCCCGGCCTCGAGCGCGGCGAAGAGATAGTCGTCACGGTCGAACGTGGTGAGCATGAGCACCGCCGGCGCCGGCCCGGCCGCGGTGATCTCCCGGGTCGCGGCGAGCCCGTCGACGCCGGGCATCTCGACGTCCATGAGCAGCACGTCGGCGGGGGTGCTGCGGGCCAGCTCGACGGCCTGCCGCCCGTCGGCCGCCTCGCCGACCACGCTCAGGTCGTCCTCCGTCTCGAGGATGACCCGAAACCCCGTGCGGACGAGCTGGTGGTCGTCGGCGAGCAGCACCCGAATCATGCCCGCGACCTTAGTATCCTCTCGCCTCATGGATGCGATGGTGTTCACGGGCGGGCCGATCTGGACCGGCGACGGGTCGCGGCCGCAGGCGCTGGCCACGGCCGGTGACCGCATCATCGCCGTCGGCGATCTTGCGGACGTGCGCGCGGCGGTGCCGGGCGCGCACGAACTCGTCGACCTCGCGGGCCGCCTGCTCATCCCCGGCCTGCACGACGCCCACGTGCACCCGGTGCAGGGCGCCCTCGAGCGGCTGCGCTGTGACCTGTCACACCTGCACGACCGGGCGGGCTACCTGGACGCCGTGGCCGCGTACGCCGCGTCGCACCCCGGCCGCGCCTGGATCACCGGCGGCGGCTGGTCGATGTCCGCCTTCCCGGGCGGGCTGCCGGTCCGCGAGGACCTCGACGCCGTCGTGGGCGACCGCCCCGTGTTCCTGCCCAACCGCGACCACCACTCGGCGTGGGTCAACTCGGCCGCCCTGCGCGCGGCGGGCATCGACGCGTCCACCCCGGACCCGCGCAACGGCCGGATCGAGCGCTCGGCCGACGGCTCCCCGTCCGGCGTGCTGCACGAGGCCGCGATGGACCTCGTGACCCCGCTGCTGCCGCCGGACACCGCGGCCGACTACGACCACGCGCTCATGGAGGCGCAGCGGTACCTCTTCTCGCTGGGCGTCACCGGCTGGCAGGACGCGATCGTGGGCTCGTACGCGGGCTCCCGCGACCAGTTCGGCACCTACGTGTCCGCGGCCGAGTCGGGCCGGCTGCGCGCTCGGGTCGCCGGCGCGCTGTGGTGGGACCGCGACCGCGGCCTCGACCAGCTCGAGGACTTCCGCGCCCGGCGCCGCCTCGAGGGCCGGTTCGTCACCCGCACCGTGAAGATCATGCAGGACGGCGTGGCCGAGAACTTCACCGCCGCGATGCTCGAACCCTATGTCGGCAAGGATTTCTGCGGCACCTCCAACGTGCACCCGGACCTCCTCTCGTCCTATGTGGACGCGCTGGACGCCGCGGGGTTCGCGGTGCACTTCCACGCCATCGGCGACCGGGCCGTCCGCGAGTGCCTCGACGCCGTGGCGGCCAGCGGCAACACCCAGCGCCACCACATCGCCCACCTGCACGTGGTGGACCCGGCGGACGTGCCCCGCTTCGCGGCGCTGGACGTGACCGCGAACATCCAGTCCCTGTGGGCCACGCACCACGAGCAGAACGACACCCTGTGCGTGCCGTTCTTCGGCCCGCAGCGGGTCGCGCACCAGTACCCGTTCGGGGCCATCGCGCGGGCGGGCGGCCGGTTGGCGGCGGGCAGCGACTGGCCCGTGACCACGCCCGACCCGTGGCCGGCGATGCACGTGGCGGTGCACCGGACGGAACCCCCGGGCTCGGCGGAGTCCGCGTGGCCGATGGCCCGCACGCCGATGCTGCCGGAGCAGGCCCTGACGCTGGAGCAGGCGCTGCGGGCCTACACCGCCGGCTCGGCGTACGTGAGCCATCTGGACGCGCGGATCGGCACCCTGGAGCCGGGCAAGGCGGCGGACCTGGTCGTGCTGGACCGCGACCCGTTCGCGCCGGGCACCACCCTGCACGACACCCGGGCCGACCTCGTCTTCGTGGACGGCTCACCGGTCCACGAACGCTGAGGCGTCCGATCCTGTCCGGCCGTGCCCGGGATCGCGGGCGGCGCCGGGCGGCTCCCCTCGCTCCGCTACCGTCCGCCGGCGGCGGGCATGTCGACGACCACCCGCCCCTGCGCGTCGACGGTCGCTGGGTAGACGGTCAGGCTCGGCTGGCCCGTCGTCGAGCACCCCGTCGCCAGGTCGAACGCGTGCTGGTGCAGGGGGCACACCACCTGCCGCAGGTCCGTCAGGCCGTCGGCCAGCGGGCCGCCCCGGTGCGGGCAGATCGCGGACACGGCCCGCACCGAGCCGTCGCGCAGGTGGAAGACCGCGACCAGCTCGCCGTCCACGTCGTAGGCGCGGCCCTCGCCCGGCGGGATCGACGTCAGCGGGCCGAGCACCGTGCGCACGATCACGGCCGCCTCACCGACTCGAACTGGCCGGGCGTGGCCGTCGCGTGGCGTTCGAGCCACGGGTCGCGGTAGGCCGCGACCGAGTCGGCGATGGCGGCGTCGAGGCGCTCGGCCCAGCCGAAGGCGTCGTCGACGATCGCGAGGCGGAGGTGGTCGATGCCGAGCCGCGGGACCCACGCGTAGGTGCGCTCCAGCCAGTTCGCGCTCTCCCGGTAGTACTGGATGAAGCGCCCGGTCAAGGTGAGCACCTCGGCCGGGGTGGACACCGTGGCGAGCAGGTCGCCCTTGCGCACGTGCGCGCCGGCCGCGCCGCCGACGTAGATCTCCCAGCGGCCGCCCTCGATGGCGACCACGCCGAGGTCCTTGACGTAGGCCTCGGCGCAGTTGCGCGGGCAGCCGGTCACCGCGAGCTTCAGCTTGCCCGGGCCCTCGATGCCCTGGTACCGCTCCTCGATCGCGATGCCCAGGGCCGTGGAGTCGCCGAGGCCGAAGCGGCAGAACTCGGCGCCGACACAGGTCTTCACGGTGCGGAAGGATTTGCCGTACGCCCACCCCGACGGCATCCCGAGGTCCTCCCACACCGCCGGGAGGTCCTCCTTGCGCACCCCCAGCAGGTCGATGCGCTGCCCGCCGGTGAGCTTGACCATCGGCACCTCGTAGCGCTCCGCGACCTCGGCGATGCTCCGCAGCTGGGCGGGGGTGGTGACGCCGCCCTTGAGCTGCGGCACCACCGAGAAGGTGCCGTCGCGCTGGATGTTGGCGTGCACGCGGTCGTTGATGAACCGCGCGTCGCGCTCGTCGACGTAGTCCGCGCCCCACATCATGCGCAGCAGCGAGGCGAGCCCCATCTTGCTCTTCGCGTCCTCGGCCCCGCCGGGCGCGAGCGCCGCGAACACGGCCGACACCGACCGCAGCCCGTGCGCACGGATCGCCGCCATCAGCGATGCCTTGTCCATCGGTACGCCCGGCACGTACCACGACGCCGAAGGGTCCTCCTGCACCGCGCCGCCCGCGGCCCACTCGACGATCTGGGCCACCAGCGTCTTGCACGAGCCGCAGCCCTTGCCGGCGCGGGTGGCCTCCATCGCGGCGCCGAGCGACCGGGCGCCCGAGGAGACGGCGTCGCCCAGCGCGCGCTTGGTGACCCCGTTGCAGTTGCACACCTGCAGGTCGTCGGGGAGCCCGGCCGCGTCGTCCGGGGCCGAGCCGAGGTCGAACAGCAGCTCGGCGCGCTCGGGAGGCAGGGGCAGGCCCTCGTGGTACGCCCGCGTCAGGGAGGCCGCCTTGCGCACGTCGCCGACGAGGGTCGCCCCCACGAGCCGGCCGTCGCGGATCACGACGCTGCGGTAGACGCCGCGGCGCGGCTCGGCGAACACCACCGTCTCGTCGTCGTCGCGCTCGCCCTCGCGCAGGCCCATCGAGGCCACGTCGACGCCGGCCACCTTGAGCCTGGTGGCGGTGCGGGTGCCGTGGTACTCGGCGGCCGGGTCGGCCCCGGTGATCTGGTCGGCGAGGACGCGGGCCTGCTCCCACAGCGGCGCCACGAGGCCGTAGGTCTCGCCGCGGTGCTGGACGCACTCGCCGACGGCGTAGATGTCGGGCTCGTCGAGGGCCCGCATCCGGTCGTCGACGACGATCCCGCGCTCGACCACGAGCCCGCTCGCGGCGGCGAGGTCCGCGTTGGGGCGGATGCCGGCCGCGACCACCACCACGTCGCAGGGGATGTCCCGCCCGTCGCGCAGCCGGACGCCGGTCACCGCGTCGCGGCCGAGGATCTCGGTGGTGCGGGCGCCGGTGACGACCTCGATGCCGAGCGCCTCGACGCTGCGGCGCAGGATCGCCCCGCCCTGCGCGTCGAGCTGGGCGTGCATGAGGTGGCCGCCGGAGTGCACGAGCGTCACGTGCGGCAGGTGCGCCTGCAGGCCGCGGGCCGCCTCGAGGCCGAGCAGCCCGCCGCCGATGACGACCGCGCGCTCGTGCTGCCGCGCGTAGCGGATCATGGCGCGGGTGTCGTCCAGCGTGCGGAACGCGAAGACGCCCTGGTGGTAGCCGCGGCTCGGGTGCCGGATGCCGGGGATCGCGGGCATGTGGGCGCTGCTGCCGGTGGCGATGACCAGCTTGTCGTACGCCCGCTCGGTCCCGTCCTCGGCGAGCACCACGCGGGCGAAGCGGTCGATGCGGGTCACGCGGACGCCGGTGCGCAGCTCGATGCCGTGCTCCTGGTACCACTCCAGGTCGTTGAGGAAGATCCCGGCCTCGTCCTCGGCGCCGCTGAGCACGTTGGACAGCAGGATGCGGTTGTAGTTGCCGTAGGGCTCCGCACCGAACATCGTGATGTCGAACAGCTGCGCGCCGCCGCGCCGGAGGATCTCCTCGACGGTGCGCGCCCCGGCCATCCCGTTGCCGACGACCACCAGCCGCTGTTTGCTCATGACACCTCCACCAGCCCCAGGTCCACGACGACGGTCGCGCGGACCCCGGCGGGCGCGGCGGCGTGCAGCTCGATGCCGCAGCCGGGCTCGAGGTCCTCCACGACCCGCAGGGCCACGTGGGTGTCCGCCTTCGCGCCGACCGGGAAGTACCGCATCGGGTGCCCGTCGCGCATGAGCACCAGGCACACGAGCTCGGCGGCGGCGTTGCCGGCGCGCAGGTACACGGGCTGCGTGACGGCCCCGTCCGGCACCACGTAGGTCAGCGCCGGGTCGAGCGGCGACGGCGCGTCCAGTCCCTTGCCCTCGAAGGTGTAGACGCCTTGCAGGAAGCGAGGAGTGCTGCGCATGCCGCCCATGCTCGCCACCCGGTGTTGCCGGCCCGTCGCCCGCTGGTTACCGCACCCTGCCCGGTCTGCTCACAACGGCGGATACGCCTCCGAGAGGGCCGCGGATGTGCTGTGCTGAGGGAGTGCGGAATCGTTGGGTGGGTCGCCTTCGACCATGACGTTCGCGCACACCGGCCGACGCTGCGCGCCATGACGGCCACCATGGCGCTGCGCGGGCCGGACGGCGAAGGGGTGTGGCTCGGGCGGCACGCCGGGCTCGGGCACCGGCGGCTGTCGGTGCTCGACCCCGGAACCGGGGCGCAGCCGATGCTGGCCGTGCGCGACGGGCGGGTGCTGGCGGCGGTCACGTACAGCGGGTTCGTGCACAGCCTCGCCGGCCCGCGCACCGACACCGAGGAGGTCCTGCGCGCCTACCTGCGCTGGGGCGAGGACTTCGCCGGGCACCTCGAGGGCATGTTCGCGCTCGCGGTGTGGGACGAGCGGCGCGAGTGCCTGCTGCTGGTCCGCGACCGGCTCGGGGTCAAGCCGCTGTACTACCAGCCCGTCCCCGGCGGGGTGCTGTTCGCGTCGGAGCCCAAGGGCATCGCCGCGCACCCGCTGGGCCGGCTGCGGGTCGGGCTCGACGGGCTGCGCGAGCTGCTCGCGGGCGTGCGCACGCCCGGGCACGCGGTGTACGCCGACCTGCGCGAGGTCCGCCCCGGCGAGCTCGTGCGGGTCGACCGCGACGGGGTGTGCGCGCGGCGGTACTGGCGCCTGGGCGCGGCCGGGCACACCGACGGGCCCGAGTCCACCGTGGACACCGTGCGGGGGCTGGTGGAGCAGGCGGTACACGCGAATCTGCACACGGCCGTCCCGCTGTGCGCGCTGCTGTCCGGCGGCCTCGACTCCACCGTCGTCGCCGGTCTGGCCGCGCGGGAGCTCCAACGCGCCGGGGCGGACCCGCTGCGCACGGTCGCCGTCGAGGTGCCCGGCTCCGCCGACGGCCCGCCCGCACGCGCGGCCGCCGCCGCGCTCGGCACCCGCCACGAGACGGTGCTCCTGGACGCCGCGGCCATCGCCGACCCGCTCCCCCGGGCCGAGGCGCTCGCCGCCCTGGAGTTCCCGACCGGCCTCGGAGACTTCCACACGTCCCTGTACCTAATGTTCCGCGACATCGCCGAACACTCGACCGTGGCCCTGTCCGGCGAGGGCGCGGACGAGCTGTTCGGCGGCTACCCGTGGTGCCACGACGAGCGGGCGCGCGACGCCGGCACGTTCCCCTGGCTCGTCCCGCCCTACCTGGTCCGCGCCGACCCCGACGGGCCACCCACGGACGTGCTCGATCCCGGCCTGAGCGCCGGGCTGGACCTCGTCGAGTACCGCGACGCCGCCTACCGCGACGCACTGTCCGAAGTGGACCACCTGGACGACGAGCCGGCGCAGGACCGGCGCATGCGGGAGGTGCGGCACCTCCAGCTGACCCGGCTCCTGCCGATCCTGCTGGACCGCACCGACCGGATGAGCGCCGCGTGCGGGGTCGAGGTACGCGTGCCGTTCTGCGACCACCGGCTGGTCGACTACGTGCACAACGTCCCGTGGTCGCTGCACACCGCCGACGGCCGCGAGAAGAGCCTCCTGCGCGCGGCCCTGCCCCGGTTCGCGCCCCGGCGCCGCAAGAGCCCCTACCCGACGGTGTCGGACCCGGCGTACGAGCTCGCGCTGCGGGCCCAGCTCATGCACGTGCTCGAGGACTCGGCCGGCCCGGTGCTGCCGCTGCTCGACCGTGCGCGCGCCTGGCACCTGGTCGTGGCGCCCATCGCCCCGCCCGGCCACGACGCGGGCCGGCGGGCCCTGGAGCTCGTCCTGGGCCTCGACCTCTGGCTGCGCCGCCTTCCCGTGACCCTCGCCCTCTGAGCGCCGCTCGTCCCCGGCCGGACCCGGTCCGGCGGCACGGCATCCGATGCGGAATCGATGATTTTCGGTGGAATCGGCCCCGTCCCATCGGCCGATCCCAGGGGTCCGTTCGCGCGCTGTGCCCGCAAAGTCGCGTGCGGTATCACTGAGGAGTGGCGACTAGGGCGGGAGGTCCTTGGTGACGCCGACGGGACCGGAGTGGTCGATCGCCCGCGTGCTGGGCAAGAACGGCCCGGTGGGGCTGGCGTTTCCGGTCGACGACGTCCATCTCGTCACCTGTGCCCACGTGATCAACGCGGTGCTGAGCCGCCCGGCCCGGGAGTCCGGGAGGCCGGACTCCGCCGACGTGGTCGTCACGTTCCCGTTCGCCGACGACGACGGCGCCCCGGCGCAGCGCATCGCCGAGGTCGTCGGCTGGCTGCCGGGCGGCGGCACCTTCGACCTCTTCGACCTCGCGCTGATCGAGGTCGTCGGGGGCCTGCCGGCCGGGGTCGCCCCGCTGCCCCTCGCCGCGGCCAGCGCCGCGGGGCCCGTGCGCATGTGGGGACCCACGCCCGGGCGCGCGAACGAGGGGCACGTCGGCGGGCAGATCATGGGCAGCACCGACCGGAGCCGCCTGCAGGTCGACCAGCCGACGGCCGGCACGTTCCGGGTCCGCCGCGGCTTCAGCGGCGGCCCCGCGTGGGACCCGGGGACCGGGCAGGTGCTCGGCGTCGTGCAGGCGGCCGGGGCCGAGGACACCGCCAACGACGTCTACATGATCAGCGTCGATGTCCTGCGCGGCCTCCTGGAGCACTCCCTGGACCGGCCGGTCGCGTCCGGCCCGGCGGCCGCCGCCCCGTACATGGTCCGCCCGCGCAGCGGGCACGTGGTCGAGCGCATCGAGCTGCTCAACAGCGTGATCGACCTGCTGGAGCAGCAGGGTCCCGGCACCGTCGGGCTGACCACCGCGCTGCAGGGCGCGGGCGGCTTCGGCAAGACGACGACGGCCGAGGAGGTGTGCCGGTCGCCGGCCGCGCAGCGGATGTTCCCGGGCGGCATCCTGTGGATCACCATCGGCGAGAGCGCCACCGGGGTCGAGCTCTCCGCGAAGATCAATGACCTCAGCGAGGCGCTGAGCGGCGTCCGGCCGGCGCTCACGGATCCGGAGCAGGCCGGCTTCCGGCTCGGGCAGCTGCTGGCCGACGAGCGCCGGCTCCTGGTGATCGACGACGTCTGGCAGGCCACCCAGCTCACGCCGTTCATGTTCGGCGGGCCCAACTGCTCGCGGCTCGTCACGACGAGGATCCACGCGGTCCTGCCGGACAACGCGCGCACCATCGTGGTCGACGCGATGCGCAACGCCGAGGCCCGGGAGATGCTGCAGGCCGGCGTCGGCAGCATCCCGCACCTGCTCCTCGACGACCTGCTCGCCGTGACCGGCCAGTGGCCCGTGCTGATGGGCCTGGTCAACGCCACCATCAGGAGCCTGATCCGCGGCGGCCGGTCCCCGGCCGAGGCGGCCGACGTGACCGCCCGGCGCATCCGCGACCGCGGCCCGACCTCGCTCGACCTCACGAACCCGCGCCGCCGGGCCGAGGCGGTCGCCGCGACGCTCGAGGTCAGCCTGTCCGGCCTGTCGGCGGAGTACCTGGATCGCTACCTCGAGCTGGCGGTCTTCCCCGAGGACGTCGACATCACCCGGGCCACGCTCGTGACGTTCTGGAAGGCGACCGGCGGGCTGGCCGACTTCGACGTCGACCTCGTCTCGGCCCGGCTCGTCGACCTCTCCCTGGCGCTGCCCGGCCGCGAGGACCGCTCCGCGCTGCGGCTGCACGACGTGATCCGGACCTATCTGCGCCAGCGCGCCGGTGCGCGGCTCACGCACATGAACCGGTTGCTGCTGGAGGGCGCCTGGCGCGAGATGCCGGCCGATCCGGTCTCGGGCGAGACCGGCTGGTGGCTGATTCCGGCCGCCAACCGCTACCTGTGGGACCAGCTCATCTACCACATGCGTGAGGCCGGGCTGCCGCAGCTCGCCGTCTCGGTGCTGTGCGACCTGCGATACGTGATGGCCAAGCTCGAGCACCGGGGCCCCGTGGCGCTCGAGTCGGACCTCACCGACTCCGGCGACCGGACCGTGGAGACCATGCGCCTGTGCGTGAGCCGCAACACGCACCTGCTCGTCGACGTCGAGCCGCGCAGCGCCCTCGTGTCGACGCTGCTGAGCCGGATGGCCGTGTACTCCGATCTGCGCTCGTTCGTCGCGGCCTACCAGGAGGACCGGGTCGAGCCGCTGACGCTGCCGAGCTGGCCGCTGCCGGACGAGCCCCATCCCGCGCTCGCGCGCACGATCCAGATCCAGGCCGACGTCGTCTCGCGGTGCTTCGCGGACCCGAGCCTGGCGTGGTTCGGGGTGCTCGCCTCGGACTCCGTCGTGCGGCTCTTCGACATGTCCACCGGCCAGCTCATCCATGCCCTCGTCGGGCACGACGCCGCCGTGCTCGACGTGGCGGTGAGCTTCGACGGCGCGCTGCTGGTGACGGCGAGCGCCGACGGCTCGGCGAAGCTCTGGTCGACGCGGACCGGCGAGGCCCTGTGGACGGCCACGCAGCACGGCGTCGTGCCGTGCTGCGCCATCGCGCCCAACGGGCGCTGGTGCGTGACCGGCACCGACGCCGGCGACGTCGTCATCCGCGACGCCGGCACCGGAGTGCCGCTGCAGCGGCTGAGCGCCTCGTTCCGGCGCATCACGAGCGTCGCCATCGCCCCGGACATGAGCTGGCTCGTCACGGCGGCGGACTCGCGGGCGCGCATCTGGGACGTCGCGACCGGCGAGTGCCTGGCGACGCTGACCGACCACGAGGACGAGGTGTACCTCGCCGTCGTCTCCTCCGACGGGCGCTGGGTGGCCACGGCCTGCGCGGACGGCCGGGTCCGGCTGTGGGACGCGCAGACCTGGGAGCTGCGGCACGTCTTCAACGTGTTCCCGGCGACCTCCCGGTTCAGCGCGACGGTGGGGCGGCGCGGCGCGACGCTGGCGATCGCCAACGACTGCTCGTGGCTGCTGACCGGATCGTCGGAGGGGACGGTCAGCATGTGGGACCTGACCGGCGGCACCGGCAAGGAGATCGCGACGCACCACGTCAGCACCATCAACACCTGCGCGATCAGCCCCGACGACACCTGGTTCCTCACCGCCGACGCCAACGGCCTGATCCAGATCACCGACGTGGAGACCGGTCACGCCGAGGAGCTGCTGCGCGGGCATCGCGCCGCGGTGAGCAGCTGCGTGATCACGACCGACGGCGGCTCGGTGATCAGCGTCGGCGAGGACCGCTCGGCGCGCGTGTGGAAGGTCAAGTCGAGCCGCTCCCACGTCGTGCTCGCCGGGCACACCCGCGGCGTGCTCAGCTGCGGGTTCTCGCCCTCGGGCACGACGCTGGTGTCGTCGGACAGCAGGGGCTCCGTCGCCGTGTGGGACCTGGGCACCATGCAACGGACCAGGACGCTCACCAACGCCGGGGAACGCGCCTCCTGCTGCCGCGTCTCCCCGTCCGGCGCGCTCATCGTCGCCGCGTTCGACAGCGGGGCCGTGCGGGTGTGGTCCGCCGACACCGCGGAGCCGGTGCTGCAGCTGAACGTCAAGCATCACGGCGCCGTCACCTGCGCGGTGTCGGCGGACGACACGCTGCTCGCGGTCGGCTGCGCCGACGGGGTCACGCTCGTCTACAACCTTCCCGGCGCCCGGCTCCGCCACACGCTGAAGGGCCACGACGCCATCGTCAACGACTGCGTGTTCTCCCCCGACGCCGCCCTGCTGGTGACGGCCTCGAGCGACGGGACGGCCCGGATCTGGAACGTCGAGCGCGGCAAGCGGATGCACGTCCTGAGCCACCACCAGGGCTGGGTGAGCTCGTGCGCGATCTCGGCCACCGGGCGGTGGCTGTTCACCGCCGGCGCCGACCACAAGGTCCGCTGCTACGACCTGAAGACGGGCGAGTACCAGCGCACGTACTCGGGGCCGATCGGCCGGATCAACGCGTGTGACGTCAGCGTCGACCTGCGGCTGTGCGCGGTCGGCGACGACGGCCGGATGGTCCTGTGGAACGCGCGGACCGGCGTCATCGAGCGGGCCCTGGAGGCGCACAGCGTCGCGGCGTACTCGTGCCGGTTCAGCCCCGACGGGCTGCGGGTGGCGACCGCGAGCCAGGACCACACGGTCCGGATCTGGGATGTCAGCAACGTGGGCGCGGGCGAGCACTCGCTCGGTCACGTGGGCACCATCCGCGACTGCGCCAGCGGGCCGGACGGCGCGTGGATCGTCACGGCCGGCTCGGACCGGACGCTGCGGATGTGGAACACCGAGACCGCCGAGCAGCTGATCAACCGTGAGTCCGGGCCGAGTGCCCTGCACTCGTGCGCGGTGTCGGCGGACGGCTCGATCGTGCTCAGCGGCGGCGAGGACCGCACGGCGCGGCTGTGGCAGGCGCGCGGGCTGCGCCTCGCCGCCGGGCTGGCCGGCCACAGCAGCCGCGTCACGGCGACGGCGGTGAGCGCCGACGGCCGGTTCGCGGCCACCGGGAGCGCCGATCACACGACCATCCTCTGGCGCGTCTCGGACCGCTCACAGGTGCGCCGCCTGTTCGGGCACCGGGGCCCGATCAACGCGTGCGCCTTCACCGCCAGCGGCCGCTGGATCGCCACCGTCAGCGGGGACCGCACCGCGCGCATCTGGGACCCGCGGACGGGCGAGGAGCGCCACGTGCTCACCGGGCACGGGGCCTCCGTGCTCGACTGCGCCGTCAGCCCCGGCGGAACCCTGCTGCTGACCAGCAGCGCCGACGGCACGGTGCTGGTCTGGGAGACGACGACGTTCACGCCCCTGGTCCAGCTGGTCGGCCACCTCGGCCCGGTCACGGGCTGCGACATCAGCGTGGACGGCCGCTGGGCGCTGACGTGCAGCGCCGACAGCACCATCCGCATCTGGGACGTGCTCACCGGCGAGTGCGTGAGCGGGCTGCGGGTCGAGCAGCCGCTGAGCGCCTGCTGCTGGCTCGACACGCAGCCGCACCCGCAGGTGTGCGCGGTGGGCGGAGCCGACCTCTACGTCTGCCGGTTCCGCCCCGCGGGGTGAGCGCGGTCAGCAGCCCGGCAGGGTCCCGGCGCAGCGCTTGGCCGCGGCCGGGGCCAGGTTTCCGGCCAGGCCCGAGGAGTCGGTGCCGATGCTGGTGTCGTTGAGCCAGATCACGTAGTCGCCGCGGCGGGCGGCCACGATGTCGGCGGTCACCGAGATGCCGATGTCCGTGCTGCCGGTCATGCGCAGGCCCACCGACTCCTCGCCCAGGCCGGCCGGGGGCTGGGTCGCCGACAGCGAGAACTTCACGGTGATGCCGGCGAGCTGCTGCTCGAAGCTCTTGCAGCCCTCGACCGTGCTCGCCAGCGCCTTGATGGCGTCGGTGGCCCGGCCGGCCGGGAAGCGGACGACGGCGTGGGTGAGGTACGGCCCCATCGCGCCCCGCGCGTAGGTCACCGCGGCCGACACGGTCTCGTCGGTCGTCATCGGCTCCAGGGCGGGGCAGCCGGGGAAGCTGCCGCCGCCGATGCTCACCTTGCCGTTGTGGCTGCTCGCCACGGCCACGGGGGTGAAGCCGCCGCCGGGGATGTCGGCGTCGGTGAGCAGGGCCGCGCGCAGGTCGTCGGCCGCGTTCGAGGTGCCGGCCGAGGCGCCGGGCGATGCGCCGGTGCCCGGGGCGCTGGGCGCCACCATCACGGGCGCGACCGAGGATGCCGCGGCCAGGCGGGCCAGGCCGGTCAGGCGCACCGCCGTCTCCGCGTTCGCGTGCTCGGAACAGCCGGTCAGGGCCAGGGCGCCGAGGAGCAGCAGCGCCGCCCCCTTCGTGCGATTCACCGCTCGTCTCCCTCCGATCGGGCCTGTCACGCCCGACCTTACGGAACTGACGAATGCGATGTGTCCGAAATTTCGGATTTACGCGCACTATGCGGGAATCCGAAGCCGTGCGACCGCACCGGCCGGGGACCGCGAAGCCGAGCCGCTCGTGGACCCCGGATCCCTCGCGCGACGCTCGCGGCCGGCCGCGCCGCGGCGACGCCCCCACCGGATCGCCGAGGACTGCGAGTGCACGGTGTTCGGCACCGCGCCGCGGCAGCCGAGGCGTATCGGTGGCGCTCGATTGCCGGTAGGTTGAGGCGCACCGAGCGGACCGGGAGGCTCTTCGCATGAAGATCGTGGCGTTGTCCTGCACGCAGAAGCGCCTCCCGTCGCTGACCGACGCGCTGCTCGAGGCGGCGATCACCGGCGTCGCCCGGGAGGTCGGCGACGCGGAGATCCAGCGGATTCGGCTCATCGACCACCGCATCGCGATGTGCGAGGGCGAGGACACCTGCCTCGATCCCGAGGTGGGCCGGTGCACGCTCGACGACGACTTCGAGCACGTGGTCGGCCTGGCCGAGGGCGCGCAGGCGATGCTGCTCGCCATGCCGGTGTACGCGGGAAACGTCCCCGCGGTGCTGAAGATCTTCCAGGAGCGCCTGAAGAGCTTCATGAACGCCGCGCAGCGCCCGTTCGGCAACCTGCTGGTGGCAACGATCGTGCATTCGCGCACCATGCTGACCGAGCCCGCGCTGGGATCGCTGTTCCCGTGGTACCTGCGCCTGCGGAACAGGAACGTCGCGTCGGCGTGCTTCACCCAGCACGAGCACCAGGACCTGACCCGCACCGCGGCGCTCGACATGTGCGTGGCCGTCGGCCGGCAGCTCGGCATGACGCTCGACGGCAGCCGGTCGCCGGCCGCCGGCCGCACGGCGCTGCCGCTGGTTCAGTCGCCGGCCCGTCCGAGATGCGGCGACCCGGCCCCGTCCGCTCCCGGGTCGTGAGGGGACTCCGCGCGCCAGGTGCACCCGTCGCCCGCCTGCTCGCACGACACCGTGACCTCCGGCTCCACGTAGCGGGCGGCGATGGCGGTGTTGAGCTGCTGGCAGTACGGGCACGGCGAGGAGAACGTCAGCACGACGCCGGCGCGGGCCGCCCGTTTGCGGTACCGGAGGATCCCGCAGTCGGCGTTGCGCAGCACGGCGCCCGAGGGCTGCGGCTCGCTGGTCACGGCCGAGTCGTACAGCAGCAGCTGATGCCGCAGCCGGGCCATGAAGTGATCCGTGGCGGACACCCCGGCGGGCCGTTGCGCCCGCAGCAGCTCCGCGGTGATGCGGGAGTTCGCCTGGATCCACGCGGCCAGGCCCTCCTCGCCGTGCTCGCCCAGGATGAACTCCTCCGCGGCCGCCTGGGCCTCGAAGAACCGCTGACGCCACAGGTCGACCTTGTCGGCCGGGTCGAGGGGCGACGGCTCACCGGTCATGGCCCCCATCCCTCCCGGTGGCGCTGTCGAGCTCGGCGAAGACCTCCTGGGCGACGCGCAGCCCGTTGTTGGCGACCGGCCAGCCACCGTAGTAGGCGAGCTGGATGATGACCTCGACGATCTTCTCCCGCGACATGCCCAGGTGCAGGGCGGCGCCGATGTGGCCGCGCAGCTCCCAGTCGGTCCGCGCCAGCGTGACCGCGCTCAGCGCGACCAGTTCGCGCTCCTCGACGCTCAGGTGCGGGCGGGTCCAGATCTCGCCGAAGAGGTGGTCGACGGTGATCCCCAGGAACTCCGGGTAGGAGCCCGGGCGCGGTTCGCGGCCGAAGACCCGCTGGAACATGGCCTCCCCCCGCTCGTGCCGGGCAGACGGCTCCGTCATCGATCAGCTCCTTCGTGTTGGCCGAGCGGTTGTCAACGTCCACGACGCCGCGAAGGCGACGACCAGCAGCGCGGCGCCGCTGCCGAAGGCGGCCGGCACACTCGCGCGTTCGGCGATGAGCCCGGCAACGACCGGCCCGGCGACGGCGCCGGCATCGGCGCACATCGAGAAGACGGCGACGCCGCTGCCGCCCCGGCCGGCCACGACGTCACCGACCAGCGCGGCCGGTGCGGCGTTGAGCAGCGCCGATCCCGCCGCGTACACACCGAGCAGGACGACGAGCCAGGCGTAGCCGTCCACGAACACCAGGGCGGTGATCGCCGCCGCGGCCACACCGGTCCCGGCGATCATGGCGGACCGGCGGCCGGCCCGGTCGACCACCCGGCCGGCCGGCATGATCAGCAGCGTCTGCACGACGGCGGAGATCGTGAACGCCCACCCGACCCACGTCACGTCGTGCCGCCACGCCACGACCACGATGGGGACCAGCGCGCTGCGCAGCCCGAACAGGACCCATCCCTGCGCCAGCGCCGCGAGGCAGGCGACCAGGTAGCGCCGGTCCCGCAGCAGCACCGGGAGCCGGACCACGTCACGGCCGGGCTCCGCGCCGGCGGCTCGGCCGGTCCGCAGCACCGCCAGGGTCAGCGCCGCGGCGGCCAGCAACAGCAGGGCGTACACCACGAACGGCGCGGGCAGGGCGATGAGCGCGAGGAGCCCGCCGAGTGCCGGTCCGCAGACCCCGCCGAGCAGGAAGCCCGCCTCGAACACGGCGCTGGCCCGGCCCCGCTGACCGGCCGGCGCGATCGCCAGGAGGGTCGCCAGCGCGGACACCGAGAACAGCACCGAACCGGCGCCGCCGAGGCTGCGGAACACGAGCAGCTGCCAGTAGGACCCGGCGAACGCCGTCAGGGCCGAGGAGACCGCGCACACCAGCAGGCCGGCGACCAGGACCCGCCGCTCCCCGAACCGCACCGCGAGCCGGCCGCAGAAGGGACTCGTGGCCAGGCGCATCAACGCGAACAGGGAGACCAGCGCGCCGGTCCGCGCCGGCCCGGCCCCGAACGTCGCCGCGTAGACCGGCAGCACCGGCAGCACCAGGCCCAGGCCCAGCATGACGCAGCCGCCGACGACGCTGAGGACGTACACCTCACGAGGAAGACCCGGCTGGGCGGCGGCAACGGGTGCGGCGCTGCCGGGGACGGCCGTCGTCACTGCCCGGTCACAGGATGATGCTGAGCTTTCCGTGCTCGTACAACGTCTCGTGGTCGAGCACCACGACCCGTCGCCGAACCCGGAACGACTCACCGTCGACGACGAGCTCGAACCGGCACTTGCCGACGTAGGCGTCGCAGCGCCCGTGCCCGAAGCGGTGCACGATGAGGTTCGCCGCCACATCGAGGTGCGTGCCCCGATCGGCCAGGATCTCCACGTTGCCGATCATCCGATTCGTCCGCGACCGAGGGTTCTCGCACCACACCTCGCCGTTGAGGAGCTGCTCGATCCGCTGGCGGAGCCGGGCGGCGTCGTCGTCGATGAGCCCGAGCGCGTCGGCCGTCTCGCCGCGCACGTCGGTGGCCGGAACCGAGTAGCGCACGTCGCCGGTCAGCATCTCGTCGTACCACTCCAGCAGCCGCCACTCGTCCAGCAGCCGCGCCTCACGGAACAGGAACTGGCTCACCCGGTGCCATAGCCGGACCCGGGCCGCCTCGTCGACCGTCAGCTCGATGGTCATCGTGCGACCTCGCGGTGACCGTCGCCGCCGTGCATCAGCCGGTCCCACTGCCGCCAGAACTCGCGGGCGGGCAGCTCGTCGGTCGTCTCCGGGACCGCCTTGTTCATCCCGCGGGACAGATCCGAGTAGCGGACCGTGCGGTTGCGGTAGCCCCGCTGGCACGACTCGATGATCTCGATGTCGTCGGGGGTGGCGAAGCCGGCGGGGCCGAGGAACGTCAGGTAGTGGCTCTTGCGGAGTTCCCGGATGTCCGGGTCCTCGTCCCGGGGGGCCAGGGCGACCGAGGTGATGGCCATCCGGCCGGCGCCCACCGGGTCGATCTTGCGGATGGTGATCGCGATCGCGTCGATGATCATCAGGTTGGGGAAGACCAGCAGCGCGCGGTTGGTGCCGGTGATCCGTCCGGCGCGTTCGGGGCCGAACCGGTCGACGAACCGTGCGGCGGTCGCCTCGATCCGCGGCCGGACCTCGGTGCCGAACATCGGCGTCCAGTAGGCGAGCGGGCGGGCCGCCGCCGGCGGCAGCTCGTTGGCGCCGTGCCCCAGCCCGAGGGCGCGGCCGAAGCCGCCCCGTCGTCGTGGTGGCACCGACCCCAGCGACTCCATGTAGCCGACGTAGCGCTTGTGCAGGGCCCGGAAGTGGTAGATGTCGACGCTGTTCTCCATCATGAGCTTCCAGTTGGCCTGGGCCCCGTGCAGCTGCGCGCCCTGGATCACCTCCATGCCGACCTCGGACTGGTCGTCGATCAGATCCAGGTACTCCGCCGCCCCCGCCAGGTACTCGGTCAGGGTGCGCGGCTGCTCGGGATCGAAGGTGGCGAACACGAAACCGCGGTAGCTGTCACTGCGGTGCCGCGCCAGGCCGAAGTCCGCCTTCCGGAAACCCGGCCCGTACCCGTCCGGGATCGGGACCCCGACCAGGTCGCCCTGGTTGGAGAACGTCCAGTCGTGGTACGGGCACCGAAACGATCTGGCCCGCCCGGCCGGCTGCGAGCAGATCAGCGCCCCGCGGTGCGGGCAGCTGTTGGCGAACACCCGGATCACCCCGTCGGACCCGCGCGCCATGACCACCGGGCGCCCGCCGACGTCGCGCGCCACGTAGGAGCCCGGGGCGGGCACCTCCGACTCGTGCCCGACATACAGCCAGCAGCGATCGAAGATCCTGGTCATCTCCCGCGCGGCCAGGTCGTCGTCGGTGTAGGCCCGGCGATCCACCCGGAACGAGAGGCGTTCGGGATCATCGACCACGATCGGGTCGTCAACGGGCCGTTGCAGCTCGATCGTCACGGCTTCCCTTCCGCTGTAGCGTCTCGATGGTGCCGATGACCAGCTCGGCCGCGCGCACGGCGGCGTCGCCGCACTCCGGCCGCGCGGCCCGCAGCCGGGCCCGGTAGTCCCGGGCGGGATCGAGCAGGTCGGTGACGGCGTCGGCGACCGCCCGCTCGGTGACGCCGACCGGCTCCAGCGCCGTGCCGAAGCCCGCACTGCTCACGAAGTACGCCTGGATGGGCTGGTCCACCGCCAGCGGGATCACCAGCATCGGTGTCGCCGCCCGGATCGACTCGGCCACGGAGTTGTAGCCGCCGTGGGTGATGAACACGTCGGCGCGCTCGAGCACCTCACGCTGCGGCAGGTACGGGGCGGTGAGCACGTCGCCGGGCAGCGCGAGCTCCTCGGCGAGGTCTCCCACCGCGGCGACCACCTGCGCGCCGGTCGCCGCCGCGGCGGTGATCACCGTGCGCAGCAGGTCCGGTCGCCGGTAGAAGATCGTGCCGAAGGAGACGTACACCAGCGGACGGCCGGGGTCGATCCGCTCCAGGCCCGGGAAGGCGACCTCGTCGCCGCGGGCCCCCGCCGCCCCCGGCAGCCCGACCAGTTGCACACCGTCGTCGGTGACCGCGTCGCCGCCGACGAGGGACGGAATCGTCGGCATCAGGTTGAGCAGCGGCGAGCGCGCCGAGTGGGTCCGCGTCGACCACAGCACCCCGTGCCTGGTCAGATAGTCCCCGACCTGCTCGTCGTAGGGCCAGCGACCCCGCCGGTGCTCGCGCGGGCACACCCCGCCCAGGTTGGCCCAGATCATCCCGTACGGCACGCCGGAGGCCTGCACTCCGGCCATGGCCGACGCCGTGATCGGCAGCGAGTCGACGAGCACGAAGTCCGGCGCCGCGGCACGGATGGCCTCGCCCGTCAGGCCCGCCACCGGTGACGACTCGAGCATCGGGCCGATCTTCGCCGGGTCGCCGCTCCACGGCGCCATCTCGATCTGCCCGATCGCATGAACCGGCGTGCCGCCCAGGGCCCGGCGGCGCCGCTCGTCGAGCGCGCCACCGTCCGCGGACAACAGCAGCAGCGTGACCGCACTGCCGGCGGCTCGCAGCGCATTGACCACCGGAGTGTAGGGATTCAGGTGGCCGTGCTGCGTCGTGGTGAGGAGGGCGACGCGCATCAGATCTCCGATCCATCGCGAGAGGACGGCCAGCAACGAGTCGAGGCGGCGGCGCACGGACGCGCGCAGGGCCCCCGCACGACGGCTCTACGCATTCGTCAGCATCAAAGCGTGCCGGGATGCGCACTCGATGTCAACGCCCCGCGACTGTCAGCTACGACCGGCTTGCGCCAGGCCTGGGGCATGCACGTTCTTGCGCCCGCTACGATGTCGACCTGATGAGAATTCTGGTCACCGGTTCGACGGACGGCATCGGGCTGCAGACGGCCCGCACCCTGCAAGAGCTCGGGCACGACGTGGCCTTCCACGCCCGCAGCGAGCAACGAGCCGCGGCGCTCGACGGCTCGCCCGAAGTGCTCGTCGGCGACCTCGCCGACCTGGAGCAGACCCGCGCGATGGGCCGGGCGGCCGGCGCGTTCGACGTGGTGATCCACAACGCCGGGATCGGCGGGCAGGACGAGCGCCGCGTGACCGGCGACGGGATCGAGCACATCTTCCAGGTCAACGTGCTCGCGCCCTACGTGCTCACCGCGCTCATGCCCCGTCCCCGGCGCATCGTGTACCTCACCAGCGGCCTCGAGTCCGTGGGCGTGGCCGACCTCGACGACCTGCAGTACGAGCGCAAGCCCTGGCACGGGATGCAGGCGTACAGCGACTCCAAGCTGCACGACGTGGCCCTCGCGTTCGCGGTCGCCCGGCGGTGGCCGGACGTCTGCTCCAACGCCGTCGACCCCGGCTGGATCCGCACGAAGCTCGGCGGCCCCAACGCGACCGACGACCTGCCCGAGGGCGCCGAGACGCAGGTGTGGCTGGCCACCGGGGACGGCGACGCGCTCGTCACCGGGCGGTACTTCAAGCGCCGCCAGGATCTCACGCCCAACGCCGCCGCGCGGGACGTGCGCTACCAGGACGGGCTGCTCGCCGCGTGCGCCCGGCTGAGCGGCGTGGAGCTCCCCGGCTAGTGTTCGGCGGCGCCGCCCGTTCGACGCCGGCGATGATCGGCGAGGTCGCCGGGCGCGCCGTGACGCTAGGCGTTCGTGGCGCGGCGGGCGCGGTAGGACGCGGCCTTCACGCGGTTGCCGCACTCCTCCATCCCGCACCAGGTGCGGTTCCCCGCGCGCGAGCGGTCCACGAACAGCCGGGTGCACTCCTCGCCCGCGCACTCGCGGATCGGCGGGCGGGTCTCCAGCAGGGTCAGGGCCGCGCCCGCGATCGCGGCGGCCAGCGCGGGCGCGTCGCCGGTGCGGCGCACGCCGTCCGGGGTCAGGGACGGGCGGGGGCCGGGATGGGCCGCGGCCCGGTTCAGCACGCGCACGTCGGACGGGCGGGGCGCCCCCGCGTCCGGGTGCAGCAGCCGGTAGACGGACTCGCGCAGGGTGAGCAGGTCCCGCAGATCCTCGGGGCCGACGCGCGGCGGGCTGGTCAGCACGCCCGCCTCGACGGACCAGCGGGCCACGTCGGCGCCGGTCGGCAGCAGCTCGTCCGGGGCGGGGCGGCGGCGCCACTTGCGGGTCGCGGCGAAGTCCAGGGCCAGGTCGCCGCTCACGAACACGAAGCTCACGTCACCACCTTGACAGGTGACGGCGGGCCGGCGCAAGCTTCCCCCCGTCACCGGTTCAGACGGTGACGCGGGTGAAGGGAGCGGGTCGTGATCACCGTCGAGGAGTATCTGGGCGCGGTCGGGCGGGCGCTCGACGGCATGGCCGACATCGTGGCCGGGCTCGGGGACGAGCTGGCCAATGCGCGGCCGCCGGTGCAGGGGGCCAGCTCGCCGTACGCGCTGCTGACGCACTGTCTCGGCGTGGTCGGCTACTGGGCCGGCGGGCTCGTCGCCGGGCGGGTCGCCGAGCGGGACCGCGAAGCGGAGTTCACCAGCTCGGGGCCGGTCGCGCCGCTGCTCGAACGCGTCCGCCAGACCCGGGAGCAGCTCGCGGCCGACGCGCGCGGCGCCGACTTCGCGGGGCCGCTGCGCGCGACGCCGAACCCGGACTTCCTCGGGCCCGCCGGGATCGCGACGCAGGGGGCGGCGCTGCTGCACGTGTACGAGGAGCTGGCGCAGCACCACGGCCAGATGGAGATCCTCCGCGACCTGCTGCGGCCCAAGGAGGGCATCCGGCGCGGCACCGGGGCCAAGTGGGGGGCGGTCGGGCCGGACACGATCGGCGCCTGGGTCGCCGACATGGACCTCGGGGTGGCGCCGGCCGTCCGGCACGCCCTGCTGGATGCCGTGGACCGCGAGGACTTCGGGTATCCGCACTGGCCCGCCGGCGACCCGGTGCCGGCCGCGTTCGAGGCGTGGATGGCCGAGCGGCACGGCTGGGAGCCCAGCGCCGGGCACACCCGCGTCTTCACCGACGTGCTGCAGATCCTGCAGGTCGTGATCGAGCAGACCACCCGGCCCGGCGACGGGGTGGCGATCCACGTGCCGGCCTATCCCCCGTTCCTGGCCGCGATCCGGCGCAGCGGGCGGCGCATCGTCCCCATCGGACGGTCCCCGATGGACGGTGTACGGCTCCTGGTGCTCGTCAACCCGCAGAACCCCAGCGGGCGGGTGTTCCGGCGGGAGGAGCTGGAGGCGCTGCTGGAGCTGGCCGAGCGGCACGACCTGCCGGTGCTGGCCGACGAGATCCACGCCGACCTGGTGTACGCCCCGCACCGCCACATCCCGTTCGCGTCGCTGGGTCCGCGGGCGGCCCGCCGTACCATCACCACCACCTCGGCGACGAAGGCCTTCAACCTCGCGGGGCTGCGCTGCGCGGTCGCGCACGTGGGACCGGCGGACCTGCGCGCGCGGCTGGACGCGATGCCGCCGGACATCTTCGGCACCCCGAGCACGCTCGGCCGCCTCGCGACGGTGGCCGCGTGGCGCGACGGCGCCGGCTGGCTGGAGGGGCTGCGGGCCACGCTCACCGCGAACCGGGCCACGATCGGCGCCTGGGCGTCCGGGTTGCCGCTGCGGTACCGCGAGCCGGAGGGCACCTACCTCGCCTGGCTCGGCGGCCTGCGGGGGCCCGAGCCGGCGGCCCGGCTGGAGCGGACCGCGCTGGTGCGGCTCAGCGAGGGGGCGGAGTTCTCCGAGGGCACCGACGTGGAGACCGGCGACTGCGTGCGCCTGAATTTCGCGACCAGCCCCGCGGTGCTGGCCGAGATCCTCCGGCGCCTCACCCCGCAGGTCGGCTGACGCAGGGGGGAGCGTCCAGCGCGGTGCCGTGCCCTGAACGCTCCCGCACGTGACACTGTACGGTTACCCGCCGGTCAGCGCAGCGCCCGGCTCATCCACACGGAGTCCTCGGCCGCGAACCCGTGCCGCGCGTAGAAGCCGCGGACGCGCTCGTTGTGCGCCTCGGTCTCCAGGAACATGACCGCGGCGCCCGCCTCGGCCGCGGCCGCGACCACCCGCCGCAGCAGGTGCGCCCCGGTGCCGTTGCCGCGCTCGCGCACGTAGATCTCGTCGAGCAGCGCCTCCCGGCCGCCCGATTCGAGGCTCCATCCCCACGTGACGACGGCGTACCCGGCCGCCGCCCCGGCCAGCCACACCTGGCCGTGCTCGTCGTCGCGCAGCAGCGCCGTGAGGGCGCGGGTGATTCGCGCCTCGTCGAACTCGTGCCCGTCCTCGGCGCAGAACTCCCGCACGAGCGGGAGGATCGCCGGGAGGTCGGCGGGCTCGGCGCGGTACACCCGGATGTCGGCCACGCCGGTCAGACTACGCGTGGGAGACTGGGCCGGTGCCCGCACCGCTGCTCGTGGCCCTGCTCGTGGCGCTCGCGTACGCCGGGCTGATCGCCGCGCACGCCCGGCTGATCCGCCGCGACCGGCGCCGCGGCGCCTACGAGCCGCGGGCCGCGCTGTGGCTCGCGTCCCGGTTCGGCCCGCTGCCCGCGCCGCGCGGACCCGGCGGGCTCGACCGCGTCGAGGCCGAGGCGATCGAGCGGCTGCTGCGCGGGGAGCTCGAGCCGGCGGCGTACCGCGCCACGATGGCCGACGTCGCCGCCCGCGCGGCGCGCTAGGCGTTCTGGAGGGCGCCCTCGACCCAGGAGCGCAGGGCGGCCGGCGAGGCGGCCCCGGCCTGGCGCGCGATCACGGTGCCGTCCCGCACGATCAGCAGGGTCGGGACCGCGCGCACGTCGAAGCGGCGCTGCAGACCGGGCGCGTCGTCGATGTTGACCTTCACGAGCTTGACGGCGCCGGCCAGCTCGCCCGCGACCTGCTCCAGGGCCGGGCCGACCATCCGGCACGGGCCGCACCACGGCGCCCACAGGTCCACCAGCACGGGGGTCGCCGAGCGCTCGGCCACCTCGCCGAAGTCGGCCTCGCCGGCGTCGACGATCCACGGCACCGCCGCGCGGCACGTGCCGCACACCGGCTTCCCGCTCGCCGCGGCGGGCACGCGGTTGCGCTGCCCGCACTGGACACAGGACACGATCCGCGAACTCATGCCGAGTACGACGCCGTGGTGCGCCCGGGCATTCCCGGCCGGCGCGAGCCCGGCGTCAGAGGCGGGCGGGGTCGACGCCCAGGGCGACCCCGCGCCGCGCGATCGCGGCGGTCAGGGCCGAGGCGATGCCCAGCGGCTGGCCCATCGAGCGCAGGCGGGCCAGCTCGCGCAGGGCCGGCACGGTGCTGAACCGCTCCAGGGCGTGGATGCCCGCGTGCGCGAGCATCTGGCTGCGGGGGCCGTGGCCGGGGACCTTCTCCGCGCTGTACTGGACCAGCCGCCCGACGGCCGCGGCGTCGTCGTCGTGCGGCGGGGTCACGGCGAGCAGGTACAGCAGCCCGCGCAGGGCCCGCGCGTTGTACGCGTCCGGGATCTCGTTCGGGTCCCAACGACCGTCGAGCGGGCGCAGCGGGATCGTGCGGCGGTGCGGCACGAGCGCGAACCAGCCCCGGATCAGGGCGCGGGTCTCGTCGCCGCCGGCCTCGGGCAGCAGCGCCCGGGCCTGCCGGGTCCAGCGCGACGCGGGCTTGGCGCCGGACGCGGCGAGGGCGTGGACGAGCAGTGCCGGGCCGGGCGTCGCGGCGTTCGCGGCCTCGGCCCAGGGCTCGCCGGCGTTGAGCCCTCCGGCGGCGCGGTCGAGCCACGGCTGGATCGGGGCGCGGTACCGGGCCGGCCAGCGCTTGTCCCCCTCGTGCGCGGTGCGCCGCATGACCGCCAGCAGCGCGGGCGGGCACTCGCCGGTCTCCCGCTCGGCGACGCCGGCCAGCACGGCGAGGATCTCGGGGGCCGCGGCGACCCAGGCGGAGACGGCCTCGACGAGGTAGCGCCCGGCCCGCCAGGACAGCGCGTCGGCGGGGACGCCCTCGAGGAGCCCGACGAGGAGCCGCTCGGCGCGCACCGGCGGGGTCGCGGTCGTGGCGCGCTCGATCACGCGCAGGATGAGGGCGCCGCGGCGGCCGACGGGCAGTGCCCGCAGCTCGGCGTGCACGTCGTGGCGCCAGGCGTCGCCGTCGGCCGCCGCGAGGTCGACGAGCTCGGCGGCGAGACCGGCGTCGTCGCCCGCCTCGGCCAGCTCGTGGACGCGGGCGACGCGGTGCGGGGAGGTGTCCCGGGGCGCCCGGGGCCGGTCGAGCATGGCGGTCAGCATAAGCCTCGCGGTCGTCGATGTACTGGGCCGAACAGCGCGCCGGCGGTCGCACGGATGGATTGAATCCGGGGCAGATTCGTACATCTGATCGAAGCGCTGGGGTATCGTGCTGCCATGACGAGCCCGCGCCAGCAGAGCATCCTGACGGTGATCCGCGAGTCGATCGAGAAGCGCGGCTATCCGCCGACGGTGCGCGAGATCGGCGCGGCGATCGGGCTCGGGTCGCCGTCATCCGTCGCCCATCACCTCAAGGCGATGGAGAAGATCGGCCTCATCCGCCGTGACGCGCACGGGCCGCGGGCGGTCGACATCCGCGGCCCCTACGACGGCGCCGCGCGCGGCACCGACCCGGGCGTGCCGGTGCCGCTGGTCGGCACGATCGCCGCCGGTGGGCCGATCCTGGCCGAGCAGGTGCCCGACGACGAGCTGACGCTGCCGACGACGCTGGTCGGGCACGGCACGCTCTTCGCCCTCAACGTCAAGGGCGACTCGATGATCGAGGCGGCGATCTGCGACGGCGACATCGTGGTCGTGCGCCAGCAGCAGGTGGCCGAGAACGGCGACATCGTCGCGGCGATGCTCGACGGCGAGGCGACCGTGAAGGCCTACCGCAACCGCGACGGGCACGTGGAGCTGGTGCCGCGCAACCCGGCCTACCAGGTCATCCCCGGCGACGACGCCACGATCCTCGGCAAGGTCGTGGCCGTCCTGCGCCGCGTCTGACCGGGAGACGACAACCGGCGCGTCAACCGGGCGGCTTGATCCGGCGTCTTGTGTGCACCCACATCCCCGAGAGGGAAAGGAGCACCCGCGATGCGCCGTTCACTGCTCGCCGCGGCGGTCTGCGCCGGGCTGGTGGTGGCTCTGCCGGTCGCCGCCCAGGCCGCGGACCTGCCCGCCCCGACGAGCACCGCCCCCATCGCCGGCGACCCGTCCGGCTCCGGCCGCCCCGTGCTGACGGGCATCCGCACCGGACGGCACGACGAGTACGACCGCACCGTCTTCGACTTCACCGGCGGCACGCCCGGCTGGCGGGTCGCGTATGCCCCGCTGGTCGAGCAGGGCCGCGGGAACACCATCCCCGTCGCGGGCGCGGCGACCCTGCTCGTCGTGTTCGACAGCGCGGGCCCGCCGGCGGTCGACCTCGCCACCGTGCACGAGGTGAACCTGCCCACGCTGCGCCAGATCAAGTCCGGCGGCTACTTCGAGGGCCGCGCGAGCTTCGGCCTCGGCGTGCGCGACCGGGCCGGGTTCCGGGTGCTGGTGCTGCACGGCCCCGATCGCATCGCGGTGGACGTGGCCCACCAGCCGGCCCAGGCGTTCACCGCCGAGCCGTTCTCCCACACCGGCGACGCCTCCGGCACCGTCGTGCGGGCGGTGCGGGCGGGCAGCCACCCCGGCTACGACCGCATCGTCTTCGACCTGGCGGGGACCGCATGGCCGACGCTCGAGGTCGGGTACCTCGGCTCCGGCCCGACGATCCGGGTCCGCCTCACCGGCACCGGGCGCGCCGCGGGCGTGCCGCCGGCGATCGCGTTCGGCCGGCCCGCGCTGCGATCGGTCGCCTTCGACCCGGCGGGCGCGGCGACCGCGGACATCACGACCGCGGACATCACGACGGCGTACGCGCGCGGGTTCCGGGTGATGCTGCTGGACGGCCCGGCCCGCGTGGTCGTGGACGTCGCCTCCTGATGCGCACGGCCCCCGCCCGGCAGGACGGGGGCCGTGGTGCCGCAGCTCCCGGCGGAGAAGAAGCCGGAGACCTCCGACGCCGGCCGGGCGCGGCTGTAGCGCGGACGCTGTCGGCGGCGCCGTCGAGCTCCGGTCTTCGCCGACGGCGACAGCGACCTCCTCGCCGGCTGGACACCGATCGACCACGCGGCCCGCGCTGCGCGGGCGGCACGATCGACGCCGACGACCTCGCGCGCATGGAGTCCATCCTGGGGCACCTGCCGCCGCGCTGGCAGGTGGAGCTGCTGCGCTGCGCCACGGCCGGCCCGGCGGCCGCGGCGCTGCTGCGCCCCGCCGACATCACGTTTTCGAGGACGAGGCCGCGTACGCGCTGTCGATCGGCCAGCCCTACGGCGCCGAGATCTCCCGCCTGCTGGCCCAGGTCCCGCCCGCCGTGGCGGAGCCGGTCACCTGAGGAGCCGGTCAACTGAGGAGGCGGTCAACTGAGGAGCCGGTCAGCTGACCGGCCGGGCGATCCAGACGGTCCGGGCGGCACGGACGGTCAGGTCGGCGCGGCGGCGCACCGAGCGGGGGCCGTCGCCGAGCAGCTCGTCCAGCGCGGCCACGTCGGCCGGGTCGAGCAGGTCGGCGAGGCCCTGACGGGTGCGGCTCAGCGACGCGTGCGCGTAGCGCGTGGCCGCCTGCGGCAGCGGTGCGCGCAGCGCCACCTCGAAGCGCCGCTCGGCCTCGACCTTCAGGCCCGCCCCGGCCAGGGTCGCGGCCCAGTCGTCGCCCATGTGCGGCATGTCCTGCTCGCGCCGGCGGGCCATCGCCGCGTGGCAGCGCTCCTCCAGGCCGCCCTCCGCCCCCTCGGGCAGGAACCGCGCGAACGAGTCGAGCTCGGCCATGGCCAGCAGCCCGTCCGGGACGAGGGCGGCGCGGATGTCGGCGAGCACGCGCGCCGGGTCGGCCATGTGGTGCATCGAGTTCGCCGCCCACACCAGGTCCAGCCCGTCGAGGTCCGGCCCGGCGGGCCAGCCGGCGTCGAGGTCGGCCCGCAGCGTGCGCACCCGCTCGCCTGCGCCGCGGGCGGCGGCGTTGCCCGCGAGGCGGTGCAGCATGGCCTCGTCGGCGTCGACGGCGGTGACGGTCGCGCCGGGGAACCGGGCGAGCAGGCCGAGAGTGCCGGCGCCGGTGCCCGCGCCGATGTCGGCGATGCGCCGGACGCGGCCGGACGGGTCGTGCGAGCGGACCCAGCCGAAGATGCCGTCGTGGAAGTCGTGCAGGACCTCGGCGTCGAGCTCGAGCAGCTCGGCGAGGCCCTCCTGGTGCTCGTGCCCATGCTGGCCGTGACCATGACCGTGACCGTGATCGTGACCGTGCGAGCGGGCGTGGCCGGTATCGGGGTGACCGTGCGTGTGCATACGGCCGACTGTAGCCGCGACTTGCCGTTATCGCATACCATCTTGCGTATGAAGCAAGAAGCAGATGGCGGGGACCTCGACGCGCTCGTCCGCAAGCGGATCCGCGGGCTGCGCGCCGCGCTCGGCATGTCGCTCGACGACCTGGCCGCCGCGTGCTTCATCAGCCCGTCCACGCTCAGCCGCATCGAGACCGGGCACCGGCGCATCAGCCTCGACCAGCTCACCGCGATCGCCCGGGCGCTCGGCACCACCCTCGACCAGCTCGTCGAGTCCGCCGACGCCGACGTGGTCATCCGGCCCCGGCACGAGCCCGCCCGCGGCATCACCACCTGGACCCTGCGGCACGAGGCCGGCCCGGGCGGCACGACCGTCGCGAAGATGCGCATCGACCGGCCGCTGCCGGGGCCCGACCAGCTCAAGGCCCACCCCGGGTTCGAATGGTTCACGGTGCTGTCCGGCACCATCGCGCTGCGGCTCGCCGAGCGCCTCATCCTCGTCGAGACCGGCGAGGCCGCCGAGTTCTCCACGATGGTCCCGCACGCGTTCGGCAGCCACGAGGGCCCGGCCGAGATCCTCGGCATCTTCGACCACGACGGCCGCCGCACCCACCTGCGCAAACTCCCCTAGATGACGTCCCAGGGGATGCTCGCCTCGGCGTCGGCGACCGCACGCATCAGCTCGGCGTCGACGTCGAAACGCACGTCGTCGACCGCCGCCACCGCGGCCACCCCGATGGAGTTGGCGACGAACGCCGACCGGAACGAACCCAGCTCCGCCAGCCCCACCCGCGCGTCGACGGACCGCAGCAACGGCTTGAGCAGCTGCATCGCGGTCCCCGGCAGGTGCGGCGAGGACGGCCACGTCAGGGCCGCACCGTCGAAGAACGCGATGTTGGCGGAGGCCGCCTCGCACACCGCCCCGCCCGCGTCGACCAGCAGCGCGTCGTCGAAGCCCTCGGCCCGGGCCCGCTCCCCGAAGTAGCGCTGCCCGAACCCGCCCACATGCTTCAGGTGCGCCGCCGGCCGCACATACGGCACCGAGCGCAGCCGCAGCGCAGCCGCCGGTGGCAAGGCCGGCGGCCGCACGCAGACCACGGTCATCAGCTCCTCGCGCCGGTACACGTTGACGCGCACGGAAGCATCCGGCACCCCGCGCACCGCATGCCCGAGCAAGCCCCGCACGCGCCCCACGTCCAGGGACGCGCCGAACAGCTCCCGGGACGCGTCCGCGAGACGGCTCAGGTGCAGCTCCAGGCCGCGGACCCGGCCGCCGCGCACCTGCATCGCGGTGAAGTGGCCGTAGCTGGACAGCAGCGCGTGGGACAGCTCGGCGACCGTCGGCTCCCGGCCGTCAACCTCCACCCGGATCGGCTCCACGATCGCCAACCATAGTGCGGGCGAACTCCTCCAGATCCAGCCGGGCGAGCATCCGGGTGCCGATCTTCACCAGCGGGCTGCCGGCCAGCTTCGTCGGCGCCGGGCCCTCCTCGGCGATCCGCTCCTCCCACGTCGACTCCTCGATCGCGCGCAGCGCCGGCACGATGAACCCGACCCCGCCGACGAGCAGCACCCGCGCCGCCGCCGGGTCGATGTCGGCCCGCTCGCCGAGCAGCACCGGCAGATCCACCAGCGGCACCGACCGGCGGTGGTGCGTGAACACGCCGCGCAGCGGCCCACCGCCGACGAACGGGATCACGTCGCCCGGATACGGCACGATCTCGGCGATCTGCGTCAGCGGCGTGGCCACCTCCGGCCCCGCGAGATACGTCAGGTACTTGCGGACCCGGTGCTCGATCACCCGCCCGTCCTGCGGCGCCGGCCCGTCCTCCCGCGGCGGCTCACGCCGCGGCGCCGCCCCCGCCCCGCCCACCGGCGTGCCCAGCCCGGCCAGCGTGCCCAGCTCCTCGTCGGCCCGCAGCCGCGCCCCGTCGATCACCAGATACGAGCCGCCGGCCGGACCGGGCAGGATGCCGACCGCGTACTGCGACGCCGGCAACCCGAAGCCCGGCATCGGCAGCACATCGCCGTCGGCCACCGAGACGATCGACACCACCTCGGTCACCGCGAACGTCAACAGCCCCCGCTCGTAGGCCAGCGCCACGCCCCGCTTCACGTCGACCGGGGCCAGCGCGCCCAGCCCCAGCACCGCCAGCGCGTCGACGGCCGGCACGAAGTGCTCGGCGAGCTCGATGACCCCCTGGATGATCCCGCCGTCGATCGGCGAGGACTTCAGCACCAGCTCCGGCACGACCGAGTGAATGTGCGACACGTCCACGCACAGGCCGATCTCCCCGGCCCGCAGCAGCATCATCATGCGGCGATTTCCCGTACCACCGTCACGCCCCTGCTCCTGCGCCTGCGCCATCGCCCCGCTCGGGCCGCCCGTGTCGGTCGCGACGACCATCCCCGGCAGGCGCTGGATCGCCGCGCAGTCCAGCACACACACGACCGCACCGTCGTCCGGCCGCTCGAACGTGCGCGCGAACACCTGCGGCAGCTCGCTGTTGACCGAGATCCCCAGCTGCTCGCGCTCCTCGACCTGCACCACGCCCCGCACCGCGTCGCCGAGCAGCCCGAACACCGACCCCTCGTGGGAGGCGACCACGACCACGTCCTGCCCCGACGGCGAGCGCACCCCGAGCATCCGGCGCAGATCCAGCACCGGGATCACCTGGTGGCGCAGGTTCACCGCACCGACCAGACCCGGCGCCGTGGCCAGCAGCGGGTTGAACGACGACGGGCACGGAATGACCTCGCGCAGCTCCGACAACGGCAGCGCGACATGCACGTCGGCAACCGTGAACACCCCGTACAGAATCCCGCCGCTCATCCCTCGATGCCGATTTCGCCCTGCGGCGCCGCCCCCACCAGGTCACCGATGAGCGAGTTCACGGTCCGCGACGCGTCCTGCTGCATCTGCGTCTGCGTCACGATGTGGTGGATCGACTCCGCGGTCTTGCCGACACTGCGCAGGATCTCCTCGAACGCGTCCTGCGCCCGCTGCGCCACCTGCGAGCCCTGGTTGATCCGCGTCGCCGACTCCTGGATGAGCCGGCTGATCTCCCGCGCCGAGTCCGACGACCGCTCGGCCAGCTTGCGCACCTCACCGGCCACGACCGAGAACCCGACCCCGTGCTCGCCGGCCCGGGCCGCCTCGATCGAGGCGTTGAACGCCAGCAGGTTCGTCTGGCTCGCGATCTCCCCGATCACCTGCACGATCCCGGCGATCTGATCCGAGGAGCGCTCCATCAGGTCGATCGCCTCGATCGACTTGCGCAACTCCTCGAAGCCCCGCTGCGCGTTCGTCTGCGTCTCCCCCGCCAGCTCACTGGCCTGCCCGGCGTTGCCGACGATGGTGGCAATCGACGTGCTCAGCTCGTCGATGGCCTTGCTCATCTCACGGGTCTTGACGCTCAGCCGCTGCTCCAGCTCGATCTGCTGGGTGACGTCGGTGGCGAACTTGATCACCTTCACCGGATCGCCCTTGAGATCGAAGATCGGGTTGTACGTCGCCTGCAGATACACGTCCCGGCCGTACTTGCCGATCCGGTGGAACCGCCCGCTCAGGATCTCGCCCCGGCCCAGCCGCAGCCAGAAGTCGCGGTACTCCTGCGACGTGATGTAGTCCTGCGTGCAGAACATGCTGTGGTGCTGGGCCAGGATCTCCCGCATCGAGTAGCCCAGGGTGCGCAGGAAGTTGTCGTTGGCGACGAGCACGTTGCCGTCCAGATCGAACTCGATCACCGCCTGCGCCCGGTTGATCGCCGCGACCTTCCCCTCGAACTCGGCCGTGCGCAGCTTCGCCTGCGTCACGTCGGACGCGAACTTCACGATCTTGTAGGGCCGCCCGTCGAGATCCAGGATCGGGTTGTACGTCGCCTGAATCCACACCTCGCGCCCGTCCTTGCCGACCCGCTTGTACTCCCCCGAGTCGAACTCCCCGCGCCGCAGCCGCTCCCAGAAGTCCTCGTACTGCTCCGACTGCGCCTCCTGCGGGTCCACGAACATCCGGTGATGCTTGCCCCGGATCTCCTCCAGCCCGTAGCCCAGCAGGTCCAGGAAATTCCGGTTCGCGTCGATCACCACGCCGTTGGTGTCGAACTCGATGACCGCCTGCGCCCGGTTCATCGCGGCGACCTTGCCCTCGAAGTCCGCGTTGCGCGCCTTCTGCTCGGTGACGTCGACGGCGTACTTCACCACCTTGTACGGCCGGCCCTCGAGATCGAAGATCGGGTTGTAGCTGGCCTGCAGCCACACCTCCCGGCCGCCCTTGCCGAGCCGCTTGTACTCCCCCGACTCGAACTCCCCGCGCCCCAGCCGCTGCCAGAACTGCCGGTACTCCTCCGACGCGGCCACGAGCGGGTCCACGAAGATCCGGTGGTGCTTGCCCTTGAGCTCATCGGCCGAGCCGTAGTGCATCGTCTCCAGGAAGTTCCGGTTCGCCGTCAGGATCATCCCGTCGAGGTCGAACTCGACCACCGCCTGCGCCCGGTCGATCGCGGCGACCTTCCCCTCGAACTCGGCGTTGCGGTTCTTGGTGTCGGTGATGTCGGTGGCGTACTTCACCACCTTGTACGGCCGACCGTCGAGGTCGAAGATCGGGTTGTAGCTGGCCTGCAGCCACACCTCCCGGCCGCCCTTGCCGAACCGCTTGTACTCCCCGGACTCGAACTGCCCCTTGGACAGCCGCTGCCAGAAGCCCCGGTAGGCGTTGGAGCGGGCCTCGTCCTCGCTCACCAGCATCCTGTGGTGGCGCCCGACGAGCTCGTCGGGCTCGTAGCCGGTGACGTTGCAGAAGTTGCGGTTGACCGCCGTGATCGTGCCGTCGAGGTCGAACTCGATGACCGCCTGCGCCCGCTCGACGGCCGCGACCTTGCTGACGAACTCCGCGTTGGCGAACTTGGTCTCGGTGATGTCCAGCGCGTACTTCACGATCTTGTACGGCCGGCCCTCGAGATCGAAGATCGGGTTGTACGTCGCGCGCAGCCACACCTCGCGACCGCCCCGGCCGATCCGCTTGTACTCGCCGGTCTCCACCTCGCCGCGCGCGAGCCTCGCCCAGAACTCGGCGTACTCGGCGCTGCTGGCGGTCCCCTCCTCGACGAACATCCGGTGGTGCTGCCCGACGATGTCACCGAGCGCGTAGCCGGTGAGCGTCAGGAAGTTCTCGTTCGCGGTCAGGATCTCGCCGTTGAGGTCGAACTCGATGACCGCCTGGGCCCGGTCCACCGCCGCGTACTTCCCGCGCAGCTCCGCCACCAGCCGCCGGTCGTTGGTGATGTCGTAGGCGGTGACGAGGATCGCCTCGGTCTCCCGCCCCGCCCCGCCGACCGGCCCGCAGTTGAACCGCAGCCAGCGCTGGCGCCCGCCGCTGTCGACGATCGAGTTGACCATCTCGATGAACTTGTGCGCCCGCGCGGCGTCGAGGAGCTGGTCGACGGTCTGCGACTGCAGCCGCCAGAGGTCCTCGAGCCGCCGCCCGACGATCTCCTCGATCGGCACGTCGGTGGTCTCCAGCACCCGGTCGTTGACCGAGACGATGGCGCCGTTCTTCGCGTTGAGCACGATGACCAGGCGCTCCTGCACCAGCAGCGCGATCGCCGCCTGGGCCAGCGCGGGCGTCGCGTTGTCGTTGACCAGACCGGTGGATTCGGGCACGGGTTGCTCCTCGGGTGCCGCCGCGTTGCTGACCACCGGCCTGTTCGGCGGATTCCGTCCCTCCTTGAGACAAACCGTTCGCACCCCGTCACACTGCGTACGCTTTCCTAGGAAACTAGGTCATGACGCCACGGCCGGTCGATCTCCGCGGCTCACACGCGCTCCTGGCCGCGGCCGAGGGCTTCGTCTCGCCCAGCACCGTCGTGCGGACCGTCGTCAGGGTGAGGCGGTCCAGCGCGTCGCGCACCTCGCTGCGGCGGGGAGCCGGGGCAGGCCGAGCGGGGCCGTGGGGTCGTCGCCGCCGGGCGGGCAGGCCACCCGGGCCGGGTGCATCTCGGGCGGCGCCGGCGACAGTGCCGGGGCGGCGCAGGCGGCGAGCACGATCAGGGCGACGGCGAGCACCGCGACGCCTCGCGTGGCCCTACGACGCGGCGGCCGGCCCCACGGTTCCCGGGCGGTAGTCGAGCAGGACCAGGCGGCCGTCGAGGACCCGGGACTCGGCGAGCTCGTAGCCCACGCGGGGCAGCTCGATGTGCTCGCGGCCGTCGGCGCCCATGGTCACCGGGAACACCATCAGCCGCAGGTGGTCCACCAGGCCCGCCGCCAGGAGCCCGGCGACCAGCCGCAGGCTGCCGATGGTCCGGATCGGGCCGTCCGACCCGGCCTTGAACTCGGTGACCGCCCGGGTCAGGTCGCCGCTGAGCAGCCGCGCGGAGCCGGCGGAGGTGAGCGTGTTGGAGTAGACCGCGGCGGCCAGGTCCGGGAAGGTCTCGTAGGTGTTGCGGCCCACGAGGATCCGGTAGTGGCTCGCCGAGGCGATCCAGGCCTGCAGGTCCGGGCCGTCGTAGCCGAAGAAGGCCTCGGTGTTGTCGCCGGCCGCGTAGCCGTCGGCGCTCACGAACAGGTCGCAGGTCAGCTCGGCCACGCCCGCAGCCTAGCCGCCCCGCCCCGGCGCCGCCCGTCTCACCCGAGCGTGTCGAGAAACGCGCGGGCCCACCGGTCGACGTCGTGCGCCCGCACCTGCTCGCGCATCCGGCGCATCCGCCCGGCCAGGTCCTCGGGGCCGGCCGCGATCGCCGAGGCGATGCCGCGCTTGAGATCGTCGACGTCGTACGGGTTCACCGAGAACGCGCCGCCGCACAGCTCGCTCAGCTCCGAGTGGGCGCCGGTGAACTCGCTGAGCACCAGCGCGCCGCCCTCGTCCCGGCGGGCCGCCACGTACTCCTTGGCCACCAGGTTCATCCCGTCGCGCAGCGGGGTGACGAGCATGATGTCGGCGGCGAGGTAGAGGGCGACGAGCTCGGCCCGGGTCCGCGACTGGAACAGGTAGTGCAGCGGCACCCGGCCGACGTCGCCGAACTCCCCGTTGATCCGGCCCACCTCGCGCTCGACCCGCTCGCGCAGCTGCCGGTAGTGGTCGACCCGCATCCGGCTCGGGGTGGCGACCTGCACCAGGACGGCCTCGTCGTTGGTGATGATGCCGTCGGCGAGCAGCTCGCCGTAGGCCTCGATGCGCTGGTCGATGCCTTTGGTGTAGTCGAGCCGGTCGACGCCGAGCAGCAGCAGCCGGCGGTCGCCGCCCAGGTCCTTGCGCAGCCGCCGGGCACTGTCCTGCACGGCCGGGTCGGCCGCCAGCGCCTCGATCTCGGCCACGTCGATCGAGATCGGGAACGCCCGGGCCGTGACCGTGCGGCCCTCGTACTCCACCCGCTCACCGTCGGGCCGCAGCCCGAGCACCTGCGCGGTGAGGCGCAGGAAGTTCTGCGCGGCGAGCGGCTGCTGGAAGCCCACCAGGTCCGCCCCGAGCATCCCGCGCAGGAAGTCGGCCCGCCGCGGCAGCTGCATGAACAGCTCGACCGGCGGGAAGGGGATGTGCAGGAAGAACCCGATGCGCAGGTCGGGCCGCAGCTCGCGCAGCATCCCGGGCACGAGCAGCAGCTGGTAGTCGTGCACCCAGACCGTCGCCCCCGGCGCCGAGGCGGCCGCGGCGGCCTCGGCGAAGCGCCGGTTGACCTGCTCGTACGCCACCCGCCAGGCCCGCCGGTGCACCGGCGGCTCGACGCTGTCGTGAAACAGCGGCCAGATCGTCGAGTTGGACTGCCCCTCGTAGTACCGGTCCACGTCGTCGCCGCTGAGCTCGACGGGGTGAATGCGCACGCCCTCGTGCTCGAACGGCTCGGGCCGCTCGTCGGGCTCACCGGTCCAGCCCACCCACGCCCCGCCGGAGCTGCGGGCGATCGGGTGCAGGGCGCTGACCAGGCCACCGGGGCTCGCATCCACCGGCAGCCGGTTGGCCACCACCACGAAAGGCTTCACGACTGCCCCTGTACCGCACGATCGCCCGCTGAAACGTCCGCGGCAAGGGCGGAGGGCCCCCGGGTGACCGGGAGCCCTCCTGACGTGCGGTGGAGCCGTGTGGCGTTGCGTGACGCCGCGGCCGGCTAGAGCGCCGGGTACGCGTTCTGCATCAGCTGCTGGAACTGCGCGGAGAACCACGCACCGGAGACCGGGGCGTTGGGCAGCGCGCCGCTCAGGCTGTTGCCGTTGCGGCCGTTGCCCGTGTAGGTCGGGTCGCACATGCGGTCGAAGCCCTTGCCACCCGGGTTGTTCGGGCCGGTCGGGACCAGCGAGCTGGAGCCGTCGGACTCGCCCGGGGGCTTGATCCACACGTAGGCGTCGATGCCGGCGGCCGGGGTCGCCCGCGGACGCTCGCCGAGACCCGCACCGCTCTGGTTGCACCAGTTACCGGCGTGGATGCGCCGGTCGATGCGCGACTGGTCGACGTAGGTGTTGACGTCGGTCGAGGTGCTCGCCGCGGTCGGCCGGGCCGAGCCGCCCCAGCCGTTGCGGGAGGTGTCGATCAGCATGCCGATGTTCGAGTTGAAGCCCTGCGAGACCAGCTGGTTGCGGAAGGCCTGCGCGAAGGTCAGCTCGTCGGTGTACTGGTTCCAGTCCACCCACTTCGACTGGCGGATGTTCTGGCCGCCGACCGTGGTCGTCGGCTGCACCCACGGCTCGGACAGGGCCGAGTAGTTCGCCGTGTTGGTGATGAAGCCGTCGACCGTGTTGACGCCACCGACGGCACCCTTCGCGGTGCTCGCGAAGAGCTGGGCGGAGGGGGTGAAGTTGCTGTCCCAGCCGATCCAGCCGTGGTGCGCGGCGTCGATGTAGTTGTAGGTGTTCGTGCCCGCGGCGTGCAGCTTGCTCAGGGCGTACTGGATGCCCGTCACGTAGTTGCCGTTGGCCTTCATCGTCGCGCAGGCCGCCGTGGCGCCGGCCTGGCCGTCCGCGTTGGTCACGAGGTTCGGCAGCGAGTCGATCTCGATGATGTTGATGATGCGGATGCCCGCGTACTTCGGGTTCGCCTCGATCGCGGCGATCGGGTCGATGTACTCGGTCTTGTAGCGGTCGATCTCGGTCGGGCCGAGCTCACCGTTGGAGGCCAGCGCCGCGCAGTCACGGCCGGGCAGGTCGTAGATCACGAACTGCGCCGCCGTCGCGCCCTGGGCGATCGCGTTGTCCAGGTGCTTGGCCATGCTGGTGGTGTAGCCCGAGCCCGCCGGCGCCGTGATGGCGGCGATCGAGTCCAGCCAGACACCGGTGGGCTGGTTGGAGATCCGGCTGCCGCCGGTCTCCGCGGCGGCCTTGGCCGACCAGTCCGGGTTCACGTAGACCTTGGCGCCCACGTAGGGGTTGTCCACGTGGGTGCCGTTGTTCCCGCCGCCGGTCGTCACGCTGATCGCCGCCGAGGAGCTGGTGGCGGTCTGGTTGGCCGCGGTGTACGCCTTCGCGCTCACCGAGTAGTTGCCGGCCGCGACGTTGGCCCAGCTGTAGGTGTACGGCGCGGTGGTGTCGGTGCCCAGCAGCGTCGTGCCGTTGTAGAACTCGACCTTGCTGATGGTGCTGCCGGTGACGCTCGCGTTGGCGGCCAGGCTGATCGTGGCCGGCGCGGTGAACGTCGAGCCGGTGGTCGGGCTGGTCAGCGTCACGCTCGGCGCGCCGTTGCCCGGGTTCGACGGCGAGGTCGACGGGGACGGCGACTGCGAGGACGGGCCGCCGGTGGTGCCGCCCGTGCAGGCGGTGCCGTTGACCGTGAAGTTGGTCCCGGCCGGGTTGCTGCCGCTCCACGCACCCGTGAACCCGAACGAGATCAAGCCGTTGGTGGCGACGTTGCCGTTGTAGCTCAGGCTGGTGGCGTTGACGTGCACACCGGACTGGGTCTTGTTGGCGTTCCAGATCTGGGTGATCGTCTGCGAGCTGTTGCCGAAGTCCCAGCCGACGTTCCAGCTGGTGAGCGCGTCACCGAGGTTGGTGACGTCGACCTGGGCCTGGAACCCGCCCGGCCATGAGCCCACGATCGTGTACTTGGCTGAACACCCGGCGGCCGCGAACGCCTGATTGGCGACCACGACGGTACCGGCGGTCGCCACGACGGCAGCGGCCGATATGAGGGCGATCTTGCGCCTCATCGACTCTCCTAACATTGACGGGTCGGAATCGAAGTGCGATTACCGTCCGTACCGTCCCGGGACCGCGTCAAGGTGATCGTCGGCGAGGACCGCGTTCACCTCGTAAGTGCCTGGTAGCGGGCCTGAAACTTACGCCACGAAGATCCGGGTGACGCCTCGGGAGGGGTGGCGGCGTGGAGCCCCCGGAAGATCAGCTTTCGCCAGAACGCCCGTCTCCCCACGTGAGGGCTCCACGTGGCTGAGGATGCTGCCACGAATCCCCCGACCCGGAAATGTCGATCAAGCTCACCGCGGGACAGCCCCCGGGGCTTCGGAGATCCATCGATGGCTGACAACCGCGCTCCCGGTCGAAGCGCTTCCGGACCCGATGACGAGGTCCATGAAAGTTACGCAGCGCTGCCCCGGCCCCGTCCCGCGGGCCCCCGGGCGGCGACGCCGGGGCCGCGCCGGCCGATCCTCGCCCCGAACATATTGACCATCGTCACAGCAAGGCGAACACTGACAACGTTGACGTACCGGGCCGCGGCTTCTGGCCGCGGCTCCAGCGGGCCGACTTTGACAACGTTGTCAAAGGCGAGTTCGCGATTCCGGCCGCCACCGGGAGGGCCACCATGAGAAGACGCCTGCTGTCCTGCGCCGCCGGGCTGCTGCTGGCCGTGGCCGCGCTCGTCGCGCTGCCGCCCGCCGCCGCCTCCGCGGGCACCGTCGCCGACTATCCCGAGTTTCCGTATCCGGCCACCGCGTACGACGAGCCGCTGCGCGGGCAGTTCCACTTCAGCCCGCGCGCCGGCTGGATGAACGACCCGAACGGCATGGTCTACTACCGCGGCACCTACCACCTGTTCTTCCAGCACAACCCGCACGGCCTGGCCTGGGACACCATGCACTGGGGCCACGCCACGAGCCCCGACATGGTCCACTGGACCCAGCGCCCGATCGCCCTCGAGCCCGGCGTGCACCCCGGCGACCTGTGGTCGGGCAACGGTGTCGTCGACACCGCGAACGTCACCGGGCTCAAGTCCGGCGACGACGACCCGATCCTCGTGTTCGCGGGCACCAACGGCGTCACCGTGCACTACAGCACCGACGGCGCCAAGACGTTCCAGAGCTTCGACCACGGACGCAAGGTCGCCGTGCCGAGCGGGACGAGCCGCGACCCGCACGTGTTCTGGCACGCCGCCTCGAACCGGTGGGTGATGGTTGTCTGGAACGACGGCGGGGGCAGTAACGATGGCGGGGGCAATGGCGCCTCCTTCTACACCTCGGCGAACCTGCTCGACTGGACCTTCGCGAGCCGCTTCCCGGCCGGCTGGTTCTTCGAGTGCCCGGACATGTTCCCGCTGGCCGTGGACGGCAACACCGCGAACCAGAAGTGGGTGCTCACCGACGCCTCGGGCGAGTACGTCATCGGCACCTTCGACGGCACGACGTTGCGCTCCGACTGGTCGTCGCCGCAGCGGATGGACATGGGCGCGAACACCCCCGACGGCACGTTCTACGCGGGGCAGACCTTCACCGGGGTCCCCGACGGGCGGCGCATCCAGATGAGCTGGCAGCCCGGCAACCACGGCAGCACGTGGACCGGCGACCAGACCTTCCCGGCGGAGCTGGCGCTGAGGACGTTCCCCGAAGGCGTGCGCCTGACCCGCAACCCGATCGGCGAGATATCCACCCTGCGCTCGGGCGGGGTGTTCTACGCGAACCGGGCCGTCGGCGCCGGCAGCCCGCTCGCGGTCGCGACCGCCGACACCTACGAGGTGACCGCCGAGTTCGACGTCGGCGGCGCCACCGCGAGCGCGTTCGGCCTGCGGCTGCACACCCGCGCCGACGGCTCCTACGACCGGGCCGTCGGCTACGACCGGGCGGCGCAGACGCTGTACGGCCGGGCCCTCGCGCCCGTGAACGGCCGGGTGAGGATGCGCGTGCTCGTCGACCGCGGGCAGCTGGAGGTCTTCGGCAACGACGGCCGCCTCTCGGTCAGCGACAACGTCGGCTTCAACTCCGCGCCGGCGAGCCAGGGCCTCCAGGTGTACGCCGAGGGCGGCACCGTCAACCTGGTCTCCCTGCAGTTCTACCGCCTGGGCAGGGCCTGGGGCACCGCCGAGTCCACCTTGGACGGCAACCTGGCCGGCCCGTGGAGCGCGGTGGGCGGCGCGTGGAGCGACACCGCCGGCGGCAAGCAGGGCACCGCGACGGGCGACGCGTTCTACCTCAGCGGCACCACCGCCGCCGACTTCACCTACGAGGGCGACGTCAAGGTCGTCAGCGGGACCGCCGCCGCCCTGACGTTCCGCGCCAGCGCCGACGGCACCCAGCACTACACCGCGAACATCGACACCACCGGCGTGGTCAAGCTGTGGCGCCCGGGCCGGGAGATCGCCACCTACGCGACCCCGATCGCGACGGGCCGCTTCTACCACCTCAAGGTCGTGACGACGGGTCCGAGGATCCGCGTGTACCTCGACCACAGCACCGGTCCCGTGGTCGACGCCACGGACACGACGTACACCTCGGGCCGCCTGGGCCTCAACGTCTTCCACGGCACCGGGGTCCTGGCCGGCCCGACCCTGAACGGCGTCGGCCTGCGCACCAACCTGGCCGGCCCCTGGCACCCGGCCGCGGGCACCTGGACCGTGCCGGGCACGGGCCTGAAGGGCAACGCGGGCGGCGACGCCTTCTACCTCAGCGGCTCGACGGCGGCGGACCTGACCTACGAGGGCGACGTGCGGGTCGTCAACGGCGTGGCCGCGGCCCTGACCTTCCGCGCCGGCGCCGACGGCACCCAGCACTACACCGCGAACATCGACACCGGCGGCCTGGTGAAACTGTGGCGCCCCGGGCGGGACATCGCCGTCTTCGCGACCCCGATCCTGGAGGGCCGCACGTACCACCTCAAGGTCGTCGCCCGCGGCCCGAGCATCGCCGTGTACCTCAACGGCACCAAGGTGATCGACGCCTCCGACGGGACCTACGGCTCCGGCGCCGTGGGCGTCAACACCTTCAACGGCACCGCCACGTTCCAGAACCTCACCCTGTCCGCCTAAGGAGGTCCGTACCGACCACGGGTGGCCGCCTCCGGTGCGGCGGGGGCGGCCCTCGGCCGGGTGGTGGCGGGGTGCGCCGGCTACGGCAGCGGGTGCCCGCCGTCGCCGTCGGCCTTCGTGTCCATGACGCCGTCCTCGTCCAGGTCGGCCATGGTGACGTTCACCTGGCCGTCGCCGTCGCTGTCGAGCTGGAACAGGTCGGCCTTGCCGTTGCCGTCGGTGTCGATGGCGAGGACGTCGTTGACGCCGTCGTGGTTGGTGTCGACGGCCAGCAGCTCGGTGCGCTGCTCGCCGCGGGTCTGCACGGGTTCGGTCATGGGCGGCACGATACGGCGGCGGCACCCGGGCCGGGCGACCCGGGTGCCGCCGCCGGTGCGGGCACTCAGGCGACGATGTGGAAGGCCTGGTCGAGGGCGAGCGCGGCGAGCCGCTGGTCGTCGAAGGGCAGCTCGGTCAGCGGCGGGGCGGTGTTCTCCGGCGAGAAGTTGCCCTGCCGGGACTGCGCGACGTAGACGGTCGTGCCGTCGGGGTAGCGGTACGTCGACCATTTGTCGAGCCGGTCGTCGGTCTTGCCGCCGGTCGACAGCGCGACGGTCTGGCCGCCGGACTGCACGGTCGTGCAGGTGCCCGGCGCGGACCAGAAGATCAGGTCGCACAGGCCGGCGCCGGGGCGCAGGCCCGGCTCGTACACCTCCACGATCAGCTGCCCGGCGG
The DNA here is from genome assembly GCF_050955725.1 of Dactylosporangium sp. CA-139114. Taxonomy (NCBI): domain Bacteria; kingdom Bacillati; phylum Actinomycetota; class Actinomycetes; order Micromonosporales; family Micromonosporaceae; genus Dactylosporangium; species Dactylosporangium sp. CA-139114. The sequence goes on along the minus strand of NZ_CP192080.1, from coordinate 4,346,974 downwards.
TGGCACCCTTGCGGATCTCCAGGGTGACCAGGTAGCTCCAGCGGTCCTGGCCGCCGACCTTGTCCTCGAACTGGGCCTGCACGATGTTCATCGGCGCGTCGGGAACGGCGGTGTAGCCGGCCGGCACCAGCGAGATCACGTGCGCGGCGAGGGCCTTCGCGGCGTCGGCCTTGCGGCCGGCCCGGGCGGTGCGGTCGCCCTGCGGCGAGCCGTCCACGCCGGTGGGCCAGACGGGCTTGGTCTCCCCGCCGGTCCCGATCGGCACCGGGCTGGGGGTGACGCTCACGCTGGGGCCGTTGCCGCTGGCCAGCGGGGCGGGGCTCGGGGCGCCGGGGCCGGCGGCCTGCCGGGCGCCCGAGCCGGCGGTGGCCACCACCAGGCCGAGCGCGGTGACGATGGCGAGCACGCCGGCCCCGGCGGCCCCGGCGGCGAGCGTGCGGCGCCGGGCCGCGCGGCGGCCGGCCTGCAGGGCACCGCCCGGCGGCATGCTCGGCGGCGCGGTGGTGTGGTCGAGGGCATCGCGCAGCGAGGCCCGGAACTCCAGTTCGTCCATGATGTTCGCGCTCTTTCGTCGCAGCGGTGGTCAGTCGGTGGTGAACGTCGGGCTCAGCCGGGCGCGCAGGGCCTGCAGTCCCCGGGCCGCCTGGCTCTTGACCGTGCCCGCCGAGCAGCCGAGCAGCTCGGCGGTCTCCTCGACGGAGAGGTCCTCCCAGTAGCGCAGGATCAGCACGGCGCGCTGCCGGGGCGGTACCGCGCTCAGGGCGGCCAGCACCGCGACCCGCTCCTCGGGCCCGGTGTCCACGGTCGGCGGCTCCGGCGGCGTGTCGCTGGTGCGCACGCGCCGCCACCAGCCGAGCCGCCGCTCGTCGAGGTACGTGCGCACGAGCGTGCGCCGCAGGTACCCGTCGAGCACCTCGTGCCGCGAGACCCGGTTCCAGGCGAGGTACAGCTTCGTGAACGCCGTCTGGGTGAGGTCCTCGGCCCGGTGCCAGTCGCCGCACAGCAGAAACGCCGTGCCGCGCATCGCGTCCGACCGCGCGGCGAAGTACTCGGCGAATGCCGTGTCCCGATCCGTCATGCGCTACTCACGGTCGTGGCCCTCCACCGGGTTGCACGCCCGGCCGGAAATTTCTCTGGCGCCGCAACCGGGCGGGGTGATCCAATGCGCCGTGCTCGCTCGTCACTGGCGCTGGGGCGCCGCCGCCGTCTCGCTCGCCACCGCGCTGTGGACGGCCTGGTTCACCGCCGGGCCGGTCGGCGAGTGGTTCACCACCGCATTGTTCCTCGTGGCGCCGCCGATCATCGCGGCGCTGATCGCCCCGGCCTGGCGCTCGGGGGCGGCCGTGACCGGGGCGCTGCTGGCGGCGTTCTGCGGGCTCGTCCTGTTCTCCACGCAGCGTCCGGACTCCCTGCGCCCGCCGCAGACCGACTGGCTGCTGCCGTACCTCGCGCTGGCCCTCGTCGCCTGGATCGCCGCGTTCGCCGCCCGGGTGGTCGCGACCGGTCCCGAGCGGCGCAGGACGGTCCTGCTCGCGGGCGCGGGCGGCGCCCTCGTGCTGCTGTGCCTGGCCGGGATCGTCGCGGGCGGCCCCGGCGGGCAGCGCCCCGGCTCCGGCGACGTGGGCATCGATCGCAACGACCTGGTGCCGTTCCCCGCGGCCCTGCGCAACCGGCGGGTCGCCATCGACTGCACGACCGGCACCGGCGTGTGCACCGAGCTGATCGAGTTCTGGAGCGAGACCGGCCAGTCCCCGGACGCGATCGCCGCGACGGTCGCGGCGCACCTGCGCACCCGGGGCTGGCCGATGGTGGAGGACCCCCGGACCGGCCGGCTGACCGGCTGCCTGCCGATCCGCGGGGTGCTGCACTGGTCGGACCGGGCCTGCGCCGAGCTCGTCGTGTCCGCGGACCTCGACTGGCCCGGGGACGTCAAGCACCACGACGACGGCCTGGTGCTGGCGCTCGGGGCGCAGCCGCTCAGCTCGTCAGGATGACCAGGCGCTGGGTGGCGCGGGTCATCGCGACGTACCGGTCGACCGCCCCCTCGACGCCCTCGCCGAACGCCTGCGGGTCGACGAGCACGACCAGGTCGAACTCGAGCCCCTTGGACAGCTCCGGGGTGAGCGAGCGCACCCGGTCCGTGCCCGGGAACAGCGGGGCGCCGATGACGCACGCGACGCCCTCGCCCCCGGCGTGCCCGGCGAGCCATTCGTCCACGATGGACGGCAGTGCGGCCGCGGTACCGTACGTGACCGGCACCCCGCCGTGGCGGATCGACACCGGCACGTTCGCGTCGGGCAGCGCGGCCCGGATCACCGGCTCCGCCTCGGCCATGATCTCGGCCGGGGTGCGGTAGTTGACGGTCAGCGACGCGAGCTCGATCCGGTCGAACCCGGCCCGCTCCAGCCGCTGCCGCCACGACTCGGCGAACCCGTGCCGCGCCTGGGCCCGGTCCCCCACGATGGTGAAGCTGCGTGACGGGCAGCGCCGCAGCAGCATCTGCCACTCGGCGTCGGTGAGCTCCTGGGCCTCGTCGACCACGATGTGCGCGAACGGGCCGGCGAGCGAGTCCGGGTCGGCCCGCGTGAGCCCGGCCTCGTCGACGAGGGCATCGTGGAAGTCCTCGACGCGCAGCATCGAGACCAGCCCGGCACCGTACTCGTCGTCGGCGACGGCGACGATGCCGTCCACGACCTCGCGCATCCGTGCCCGCTCGACGGCCGCCTCCGCGGACTGCCGGTGCCGGCGCCGCACCGCGTCCGGGTCGCCGAGGCGCTGGCGGGCCGCGTCGAGCAGCGGCAGGTCCGAGACCGTCCACGCCGACGGTTCCGATCGCCGCAGCAGGTGTGCCTCCTCGTCGCTGAGCCACGGGGCGCACCTGCGCAGATAGGCCGGTACCGCGTAAAGATCCCCGACCAGGTCCGCCGCCTCGAGCAGGGGCCACGCGCGGCCGAACGCCGAGCCCAGGTCCCGGTTGCGGCGCAGCTCCCGCGGGTCGGCCTCCTGCCGGTCGGCCAGGATCGCGACGAGCTCGGCCCAGACCAGCTCGCGGGCCTCGTTGTGCGGGATGCCCGGCTCCGCCGCCAGGAACGCCCCGGCCCAGTCGTCGGCGGTCACGCGCAGGTCGGCGTCCTCGGTCGCCACGAGCATCGGCTTGGTGGGCGGCCGCTCGTAGAACCGCACCGCCTCCTCGATCGCGTGGACCATCCGCGCCGAGGACTTGAGCCGGGCCACCCGCGGGTCCGCCTCGGCCGCCGCCGCCTCGCCCTCGGCCACCAGGTCCCGGACCGTGCACGTGCGCACCCCCTCCTCGCCGAGGCTCGGCAGCACGTCGGAGACGTACGCGAGGTACGGCTGATGCGGGCCGACGAAGAGCACGCCGCCGCGGCGGTGCCCGAGCCGCGGGTCGGCGTAGAGCAGGTAGGCGGTGCGGTGCAGGGCGACGACGGTCTTGCCCGTGCCCGGCCCGCCGTCCACGACGAGGGCGCCGCCGGAGCCGGCCCGGATGATGGCGTCCTGGTCGGCCTGGATGGTGCCGAGCACGTCGCGCATCCGGGCCGAGCGGTCGCCGCCGAGGCTCGCGATGAACGCGGACTGGTCGTCCAGCGCCGCGTGGCCCTCCAGCCCGGCGGCGGTGAACACTTCGTCCCAGTAGTCGGTGATGCGGCCGCGGGTCCAGCGGTACCGGCGCCGGCTGGCCAGGCCCATCGGGTTGGCGTGGGTCGCGCCGAAGAACGGCTCCGCGGCCGGCGAGCGCCAGTCGAGCAGGAGCCGGCCGCCGTCGGCGCCGGTGAGCCCGAGGCGGCCGACGTAGACCGGCTCGCCGCCGTCCTCGGCGACCATCCGGCCCAGGCACAGGTCCAGGCTGTAGCGGCGCAGGGTGCGCAGGCGGGCGGTCAGGCGGTACACCTCCTGGTCCCGGTCCATCGCGGCCTGCCCGATCCCGCCGGGCGCCCGGCGCTCGGCGTCGAGCCGCGCCTGCAGCTGCGCGGTCACCTGCCCGAGCCGCGCGGCGATGGCCGCGAAGTGCTGCTCGTCGGCGGCGACGAGCGCCGGATCGTCCTTGGCCGGCTCGGACAGCGCGAACACTTCCGTCATGCGCGAATTCCCCCTTGTTGGCGCGAGACCGCCGATTCTGCGCCGCCACCGGGGCCTTGCCGCAAGCCCCCACCTGCGGTATACGTTAAGAATGGAGGAGCGACATGTGCTCCTCTTTTGCATATGGCGGCTCGGCAGCCATTGATGGGCGCCACTTGTTCTGCCGAGAATTCCCGTCATGCAGATGCGCCGTCTCCTGACCCTCGCCGCCGGCACCGTCCTCGCCGGCGCCGCCACCGTCGCCTTCGCCGCCCCCGCCCACGCCGCCACGGTCGACGTCGCCTTCGGGCCGCTGTCCATCGGCGACTACTGCCACTCGCGCTACCCCACGGCGTGGATCGGCTTCTACGAGAGCAGCGGGCTGCGCTGCTACACGGGTTCGAGCCCGCTGCAGTACGTGGGCAGCGGCGACCCGTACCTGGCGTGCAAGTACCTGACGCCGGACGTGGTGATGAGCGCGTCCCGCGGCGCGTCGGACGCGCTGGTCTGCCGCGTCATCCGCTGATCCGTCACGCGCGCCGGCCCGGCGTCCCCGCACCCGGGCCGGCCGCGGACCCTGGCCCCACGGCCGGATAACTGCTAACATCGTTCGCAGTTATCCTACGGGAGGGGGAGGCATGCAACAGCGGATCGTCGCGCCCGACGGGGTGGACATCGTGGTGCACACTGTCGGCAGCGGGCCCGGCATCGTCGTGGTGCACGGCGGCGGGGTCACGATCGGCATCTACCAGCGGCTGGCGAACCGGCTCGCCGACCGGTTCACCGTGCACCGCTACAACCGGCGCGGGCGGGAGGACGCCGGCCCGCGCCGCGAGCCCTACACCTTCGAGCAGGACATCGACGACCTCGGGGCGGTGCTCGCGCACACGGGGGCGGGCAACGTCATCGGGCACAGCTCCGGCGGGTTCATCGCGCTCGAGGCCGCCCTCCGGCTGCCCATCCGGCGGCTCGCACTCTACGACGCCGCCGTCAGCATCGACGGGCTCTTCCCGGCCGCGTGGCTCGACGCGGCGATGGCCGCGGCCCGGGCCGGGGACACCCCGCTGGCCATGGCGCTCACCGGCGCCGGGCTCAACACGCACGCGGCGACGTCCCGGCTGCCCCTGGGGATGCGGATCGCGATCTCCCGGCTGTTCCTGCGCACGTCGATCGGGCGGATGATGGGCGGGCTGCTGGCCACGACGCTCGACGAGTCGAACCAGATCCGCCTCGCCGACGGCCCGGCCACGCGCTGGGCCGCGGTGCGGGCCGAGGTGCTGCTGGCCTACGGGGCCGCCGGGCCGCCGTACTACGCCCCGCTCAACGCCGCCCTCGCCGACGCCCTGCCGCACGCGCGCGTGCTGCCGGTCGCCCGCAGCGGGCACGACGGCATCAACCGGGCGCCGGCCTCGATCGTGGAGCCGCTCGCCGCGTTCTTCGCCGCGCCGGTCAGTGGATCCACGGAAGATCCGCGGGCATCTCGTACGTCACGCTGACGTCGAACCCCCCGTCCCCCTCGACCGTGAAGGTCAGGCCGAACCGGGACGGGCTGCCCCGGGCCACCATGGCGGCGCGCAGCGCGAGGAGCGTGTCGCTCAGCTCGTCGGTCCACGGGTCGGCGAACGCCACCCAGCCGCTGCTGTCCAGCGGCCCGCTCGCCGAGTGGAACTCCATGCGCGCGCCCGTGTAGTGATCGTCGACCTCGGCGAGCAGCACCGAACGCACGGCCTCGGGCGGGGTGACCTTGCGCACGATGGCGACGATCGCGTCCACACAGGAGATGCACGCGGCCGACACCTCAGACAAGGCTGACCCACATATCGACCATGGTCTCAGGATAGGGTGCGCCGGGACGCACTCGCGCGGCAGGGCACCGATACGGTCCGCGACCCCGGGGCTCAGTCGGCCAGGGCGGGGTTGGCCTCCAGCAGCGGGCGCCCGTCGGCCAGCACCGTGCGAGCGGCCAGGGCCCGCACGAGCGCCCGCCCGCCGCTCACCGCGCCGTCCTCGTCGTTGCCGACCGCGGCCGGCGGCACCCGCAGCGTGACGAGCCGCCCGCCGCCGACGTCGGTGGTGTCCACGTCGAGCCCGGCGGTGTCCACCCGCGCGGCCGTGTCCCGCAGCCAGGTCGCCACGGAGAACACGGGCAGCCCGCGGCGGTGGTGGTTCCAGTCCTGCCGCACGTGCGCGAGGTCGATCCAGGCGTAGTCGGCCGCCCAGATCCGCCCGGCCTCGGCGACGAGCGCGGCGATGGCGCTCAGCCGCTCCTCGAGGACCGGGTTCATCAGCGGCTTGGTCCCGATCCGCAGCTGCGCCCGCGCCCCGGGCCGCCCCGCATCGGGGTCGCGCCACGTGATCCAGAGCCGCCCGCGGCCGAGCCCGAGCGCCTCGACGCCGGTGTTGCCGCCCGCGGCGAGGGCTTCGCGCAGCAGCTCGGCGGTCGCGTCGTCCGCGACGGCCAGCTGGTCGCCACCGGGGGTCATCCGCACGGTGTCGGCCTCCCCCGGGAACGCGCCGGCCAGGGCGCGCATGGTCTCGAGCAGGCGGCCGGCCCCCTCGGCCGCCGTCGATAACCGCGACGGCCCGTCGGTCCAGATCTCCCAGCGGTACGACATGTGCCCTCCGAAGCCCTCGCGCTCCCGCGCCGACACGGAATCCCCGCACGGCTCGTGCCCCATACCCGGCGCGGCGCGCGGCACCCGTCCCGGATGAGCCCGGTTCGGGCCGCGCCGCACGCGGAGGGCATCGTTCGGTCCCGTACGACCCCCGTCAACCTATACGCAGCCCCGCGACGAGCCGCCGACCGGCTCGTGCTCGCACGCCACGCGGGCGGAATCGCAGGCGGAGCCGGGTGCGGGCGGAGGCCCGGGGCCTGTCCACTGCCCGGGCTCGGCGGCGGCGGCGAGACGGGCCGCCCTGATCAGGATGTGCCGGATCGATGGGTGATGCCATGCCGACCTCCCCGTGTCTCGGCACGCATCGATGCTAGCCGACCAGGACCGGGCCCCGCCGACCCGACTACCCGCAGTGAGCATCCCGGGACGGATCGGCGGGCGCGCCGAGGGCGGCGAGGACGGCGGCCGCGTGCGGCTTGAGCACCGGGTCGGCGAGCGCCGCCGTGGCCCGGCCGAGCGGGGTGACGCCGGTGTGGTCGGGGATGTCGGCGCGGGCGCCGTGCGCCACGGCCCAGCGGATCTGCTCGAGATGGCTGTCCACGGTGGACGGTGGGGCGGTGAGTGCGCGGTGCACGGTGTCGTCCAGGGCCGTCTGGCCGTTGATCGCCGGGCGCTCGTTGAGCGCGGCGGCGAAGGCGAGCGGCGGCATGTGCTCGGCGATCGCCCGCAGGCAGGCGAAGTGGTTGAGCACGGCGGCCCGGATGACGGCGTCGACGGCCATCGGGTGCCGCTCGGGCCGATCGGGGTCCGCGCCGCGGGCCAGCAGGTCGCGCACCACGCGCAGCCGGGCGGCGGCGGTCTCCGCGTCGGGGTCGGTGCCGGTGACCGCGGCGATGATCGGGGTCTGGCCGAGCGGGCCGCCCTGGCGGTTCAGGTCGAGGCCGGGCGCGTCGAGGCAGGCGGCGATGCGGGCCTCGTCGCGCGGGTCGGCGAGGGCGGCGACGAGCGCGTCGACGGGCGGGTCCGGCTCGCCGGCGATCGAGGCGAGGAGCCGGGCGCGGTAGGCGGCCTGCTCCCCGGCGAGCGGCAGGTCGGGCAGCAGCGCCAGGATGGGCTCGTTGTGCCACAGCTGGGCCATGGTGCGGGCCGTGTAGCCGCGGACGTTGCAGGCCACGAGCAGCGCCGCGGGGTCGTAGGTCTCGAGCAGCCAGGCGACGAGGTCGCGGTGCCGGGCGCTGCCGAAGAAGACCGCCTGCAGCAGCACGGTGTGGCCGTTGACCGAGCTGGTGGCGTGGGCGTGCTCGGGGTGGCGCTCCAGCAGCGCCCGCACGGTGGCGAGGTCGCCGTGCTGCGCGGCCCAGAAGACCGGCAGCGCGTCGGCGTCGGCGACCCGCAGGCCGGGATCGGCGCCCGCGTCCAGCAGCATCCGGACGGCCGCGGCCCGTCCCCGCACCGCCGCCGCGCACAGCAGCGTCCAGCCCCGCGGGTCGCGGAGGTCCGGGTCGCCGCCGCCGCGCAGGTAGCGGGCGAGGGCGTCGAGGTCGCCGGAGCGGGCCGCGGCGAAGACGGGCCCGGTCAGCCATTCGGCGATGCTGAGCCGCTGGTAGAGCTCGTCGGCCGGCATGGTGTCGGCGACGGGCACGGGCAACGGCATCGGGGTCATGCGCAGCAGGGACAGGGCGCGCATCGCGCAGTACCGCAGCCAGAGATCGCCGTCGAGCGACTCCAGCAGCAGCTTGCCCACGGTGGACGGGTCGCGCAGCGAGCACCCGATGCGCAGCAGGGCGCTCGCGGCGATGGCGTTGTCGAGCGGGTCGGGGCCGAAGGTGCCGTCCTCGCGCTGCATGGCCCGGAAGAACGCGATCGACCTGTCCACTGTGGATCTGTCCGGCCAGGAGCACTCGTCGGCGACCGCGATCGTCATGAAGTGCTCCTCGCGGGTCGCCGCCCGCGAGGCCATCGCCGTGAGGGTCGGGCCGAGCAGGTCCCCGGCCCCGCCGACCATGTTCAGCCGCAGCACCGCCCCGGCCAGGGCCAGCACCGGTCCCCCGGCCGGCCAGAGCGCGAGCACCTCGGCCCGCACGTCGTCCGGGTGCGGCGTGCGGGCGCCGAGCAGCTCCAGCGCCTTCAAAGCGCTGAGGGAGTGATCAGACGAGAGCATCGGCGAAGCCGTAGACCCGCAGGTCCTCCGTCAGCGCCCGCACCATCACGGAGCCGCACAGGTCGCTCTCGCCCACCGAGCGACTGGTCAGGAACGGGTGGTCGAGGATCACGGAGCAGCGGTGCCCCACGTTGCCGTGGAAGCGCCCGTGCGGCCCGACCGCGTCGCGCAGGATGTACTCCAGCGAGAACGGCGGCGCCCCGAACACCAGCGGCGCCCCGTTGGCGGTCACGGCCCAGCCCGCGGTGTAGTCGTACTCCATGGTGTGCCCGGTGACGTGCCGCCCCTCGATGATCGGGCGCCGGTCGTCGAGCTCACGGGCCATGGCCAGGCAGGTCACCGCGTAGCACTCGGCGGCGATGAGCTTGCCGGCCGCGTGGAACCCGAGCACGAGGTCGTGCACGCGCGGGTTGTTCACCATGTCGACGATGGGGCCGCTGCCGCCGACGAGGAGCAGGGCGTCGTAGCGCGGCACGATCGCGTCCCAGGCCGCCTGCCGCCGGTCGTAGTACTCCTCCATCGCCGCGATGTAGCTGCCCGAGCTCAGGTACGGCCGGACCGGCAGCATCGCGGCGAGGTTCTGGCGGTCCTTGAAGTACGTCTCCCAGTCCGTGGTCCGGGCCCGCTCCCCCATCTCGGGCGAGGTGACCGGCCGGCCGAGCGGCGGGTCCACATAGGAGCTGTCGAGGCTCCCGCCGTCCGGCAGCGGCTGCGCGCCGGTCGGGGTGGCGAAGTGCACGCTGATCCCGGCCGCCTCGAGCCGGTCGACGGGCAGCAGCAGCTCCTGCGCCCAGAACCCGTGCTCCGACACGACGCACAACACGTTCTTGCTCACGGGTTGACCTCCACGGTGGACGACTCGAACAGGCGCGGGATGAAGATGTCCAGCAGCTGCGGGCAGCGCCGCTGCGGGTAGGCGGCCAGCAGCGCCTCGCGGAACGCGGCCGGGTCGTCGTGGGCCAGGCGCTGCTCGGCGAAGGTGAGGTAGTCGGCGTTGTGCAGCACCTCGGCGGCGTCGGCGACGGGGCCGTGCCCGGCGAGGAACACGTCGGAGCCGGACGTGGCCATGACCCGCAGCAGCGCGACGGTGTTGGCGGCGTCGCGGGTGACGTACACGTGCGTGCCGCTGTAGACGAGGTCCTGCGCGATCGTGACGCCGTGCCCGGGCAGGGTCAGCACCAGCTGGGCCGGGCACTCGGCGTCGCGCACGACGTCGAGCCGGTAGTCGACCCCGTCGACGGTGTCGAAGCCGGGCTCGGCCACGTGCTGCGGCATCACGACCGCGTCGGGGACGAACGGGCCGTACTGCGCCTGCCGCTCGGCCCGCTGCGCCTCCCCGGTGCGGCGCAGCTCCTCGATCGTCGCCTCGGCGGCCCAGACGGGCACGTCGGGGAAGGCGGTGCTGAGGCCGAACCAGTGGTCGACGTGGGCGTGACTGAGGTACAGCTTGCGGATCGGCTTGTTCAGCGCGTCCACGAAGCGCCGGAAGGCGATCGCGTAGGGCGCGACGAACTGCCCGTCGATGACCACCAGGGCGTCGGCGGTCTCCAGCACATGGGTCGAGTCGGCGAGGAACTCGTCGGGCGCCGTGAACGTGTGGACCGTGAGGTCGCCGCGCGTGAAGGAGCTGGTGTGCGGAGCGGGGAGATCAGGCATGAGCGCTCACCGGATCTCTGGACAGGACCTCGACGAGCTTGGCGCCGAACGCCTGCGCCGACTCGACCGAGAGCCCGGTGACGAAGGGGTGGTCGTGCACGACGCTGGGGTGCTCGCGGGAGGTCCTCGGGTCCGAGGCGACCGTCCCGTCCGGGCCGACCGCGTCCTGCACCATGTACTGCAGCGGGAACACGAACCCGCTCGTCCTCAGCTGCAGCCGCGGGTTGTCCGGGGTGGCGCGGACCACGTCGTACTCCAGGTCCTCGACGAAGTCCCAGGCGTGCGGGTGCGCGGTGACGTGCCGGCCGTGGATCACGGAGCGCATGCCGTCGTCCGGGTCCCGGGTGAAGGCGAGCGCGGCGACGGCGTAGCAGAGCGCGCCGATCGTCTTGCCGGACTTGTAGGCGTCGAGCACGAGCCGGTGCACGAGCCCGCTGCCGGCGACGTCCAGCGCGGACCCGGCCCCGCCGACGATGACGAGCGCGTCGTAGTCGCCCATGTCGGCGTCGCGGGTGCGGATCGGGTCCGCCCACTCGCCGGTGTCGAGGATCTGGTTGACCCGCGCCAGCAGCTCCGGCGGGTTCATCTTCACCTTCTGCATCGGGTCGACGAACTGCGGGTCCATGCTGATGACGCCGGGCAGCGGGGTCTTGCCGAGGTAGGTCGCCAGCGTGAGGTCGTGGCCGGCCTCCTTGAGCGCGTCCCACGGCCCCTGCAGCTCCTCGGCCCACACCCCGTAGTTCGAGGCGATGACGAGAATTCTCACTGTTCCTCCTGCGACGAGTCCGAACCCTGCAACTGGCGGATCGCGGTGCCCCAGTCCTCGAGGTGGTGCAGGACCGACAGCCGCCCGTCGCCGCCGATCTCGTGCACGTCGATGGTCATGATGCTGAACGAGCGCCCGGTGTGCGGGACCATGAAGTCGCCGGCCGGGGTACCCGACAGCTCGCTGCGCACGGCGACGTGGACGCCGTCGACGCTGAGGTGGAGGATCTCCACGTTGATGTCGGGCACCAGGTCGAAGAGGCCCTCGATGTACGGCCGCGTCTCGGCCTTGGTGCGGTAGCGCCCGTTGGTGTAGTACGAGCGCCAGTCGTCGGCCAGGACGGCGAACCCGGCGTCCCAGTCCCGCCGCTTGCTGCGGAACAGGTCGTAGAACGGTTCGATGAGCCGCTGCGCCGCTTGCTTGGTCATGATCCTCCCCCTCACACCGGCGCCGGGACCGCGGCCGCGACCCGGTCGATGACGGCCCGGGCGAAGAGGCCGGCCTGTGCGCCGGTGCGCCCGGTGACGAGGTCGCCGTCGACGACGACGTCCCGGTCGACGTAGCGCGCGCCCATGTTGAGCACGTCGCCGTACAGGTTGGGATGGCACGTCACCTCGCGGCCGCGGACGAGCTCCGGGGTCCGTGAGAGCAGCCACAGGCCGTGGCAGATGACGCCCTTGACGATCGTGGGCTCGGCGAAGGCCCGCTGCAGCAGCCGTGTCGCCGGTGGCAGGTCGTGCAGGTCCTCGCTGTAGCGCAGCCGGTCGGAGACGAACGCGCTGGGCACGATGATCGCCGAGTAGCCGCGCAGCGCCGCGTCGTCGAGCTCCTCGAAGGATCGTTCGCACACGAACGGCGCCTTGTACTCGTGCCCGGTGAACGTGAGCCGCGGCTGGCCCCACAGCCGGCTGAGGAAGTGCACCTCGGCGCCCTCCTCCGGGAAGCGGTAGGAGTAGTACCAGATCTCGTGCTCGTAGAAGTCGCTCTCGATGAGCACCGCGATGCGGTGGCCGGCGAGCCTCACCGGACGAGCTCCTGGTCGAGCCGGCTGTCGCGCAGCTCCTGCTCGACCTGCCCGGCCGCGCCGGCGACGTGCAGCTCGACCTCGCGCTGCTGCTTGAGCATCGCCAGGTAGCGGGTCGCCTCCGGGTCGAGGTACACCAGCTCGGCCGCGTCGAGCTCGAGCCGCCGGCAGCCGTGCTCGAGCGCGCCCTCCAGGGCCGAGCGCAGCACCGCCATCCGCGGCGGGGTGAGGGACCCGGCGAGGCTGATCTTCGCGGTACCGTCGCCGATGCGCAGCGTGTCGGCGCTGAACGCGACCGTCCGGCCGGTCAGGCGCACGCGCACCGACTGCGGCTCGGTGCTGTGCGGCAGGTTCACCGTCATCGCGTCGGCGTCGAAGTCGGCGTGCTCGTGGCCGTCGACCCACACCTGCGCGATGCGCACCGTCCTGGGCGGCAGCAGGTCGGGCGCGACGCGCAGGGTCCCGCCGAACGCGCCCGGCCGTGGCGCGAAGTACAGCTCCAGCGGCTGGCCCTCGGTCTCCAGGTTCTGGTAGACGGCGGAGAGGTAGCACAGCTCGGCGCTGTGGTACATCGCCATCGAGTGCGAGCCCTTGCTGCGCTCCCCGCCGAGCATGAACGGGTTGCCGTTGGCGAGCACGTTGAAGTACACGCCGCCGGCCGTGGTGTCGAGCATCCAGCCGTTGTAGAAGGCGGAGCTCTCCCGGGCGTACTTGTTGTAGAACGGGTGCGCGAAGACCGCGTCGAGGATCTGGTAGGCGAGGATCCCCTGCTCCTGCTGCCACCAGGCCTTGCGGTCGTGCCAGACGAGCCGGTGCACGCTCTCGCCGGGCGCGGTGTGCCGCTCGACCATGTCGTACCAGCCGCCGCGCTGGCGGTCCATGCCGACGGCGGGCATGACGTCGGCGATGCGCCGGGCGAAGGCGACCCAGCCGGCGTTCGGGCGCAGGTTGTTGACCCGGGTCAGGTTCCACGCGATCTTCAGGTTGTGCCCGACGATGGCCCGGTCGAGCTGCTGGCCGTAGTCGCGGTCGTGGCTCCAGTCGCCGTGGAACTTCTCCTGCACGAACGGGCTGCTGTCGTAGTCCGGGAAGTGCTCGGTGATGATGTCGCACAGCTGGGCGAGCTCGTCGGCGTAGCGCCGCTCCCCCGTGGCCAGGTAGAGGTTGATGAGGTACGCCGGGATGTGGTCGCCGATCGAGTTCCAGTTCTTGCGGCCGGCGTTGGTGCGGGTGCCGTCGTCGAGCGACGGGCTGTGCGGGTCGAACGTGACCGGGTCGATGTGGGAGTAGTACCCGCCCCGCTCGGGGTCCTTGAAGTAGTGCTGGAACAGGTTCACGGTCAGGTCGATGATCTCGCGCAGGCGCGGGTCGCCGGTGATGCGGTACACCTGCGTGATCCCGGCGAGGGCGTAGATCTGCTCGTAGCACGGGATCGCGTCGTAGTCGTCGCCGGACTCGGAGGCGAAGATCTTGCGCTCGGTGCCGTCGGGGTTGATGACCAGCGCGTGGTACCAGTACGCGATCTGCTGGCCCCGGTCGATGCTGCACAGGTTGTCGATCATGTAGTTGGCGCCCGCGACGGCCGCCCGCAGGTACCGCTCCCGCCCGGTCATGAGGTGCGCGGTGGCCAGCCCGTAGACGAGCCGGGAGACGGTGTCGGTCTCCTGGCGCGCCAGGCCGGTCTTCGCGCCCTCCATCGACAGGTCGGTGCGGTAGGCGCGGTAGTCGAACGCGGTCGCGCCCGGGCCGAACTCCTCGTCGAGGTAGAAGTCGGCGATCCGCGCGATCTGGTCGACCCACCAGCCGGGCGCCTCGAACCGGAACTCGTCGGGCTCCTTGCCGAACATGAGCACGTGCTTGGCCTCGAACGCCGTGTGCTCCGGCTGGGGGTAGAAGATGCCGTAGACGTGCACCAGGCGCCCGTGCTGCAGCATCTTGCCGAGCTGGGCCGTCGCGTCGAGGTAGCCGTCACCGAGGTTGCGCACCATCTCGGCCGTCGTGGTGGCGGTGAGCGTGATCCGGTAGGGGCGCCCGTCGGAGGTGTTGAGCTCGATGGTGCGGCTGTGCTCGTCGTAGCTGATGACGTAGCCCGCGATGAGATCGGAGAACGTGAAGTCGATGGCGTTGGGCACGGGGTGGCTCCTCTTACGCGTGGGAAAGCAGAACGGCGATGCTGCGGCCGCGCAGGGTGTAGTGCGGACCGGCGACGGCCGGCTCGGCGCCCTCGTCGCGCAGGTCGTCACCCGCGGGCAGGGCGGTGTCGATCGCGCGCGCCCAGCGGCGGCCGTCGACGGGGATCTGGAAGTCCAGCGGCTCCCAGTACATGTTCATCATGACGTGCAGGTCGGGCCCGCCCGCGCGGCCGCGCACGGTGCACGCCAGCGCCCGGGCCTGCGGGTCGGACCAGTTCGGGGTGCCGAGGTCGGTGCCGTGCCAGGCCGCCTCGTCCGGCGTGTAGAACTCGGCGGCGCGCAGGGCCGCGTGACGGTCGCGGAAGGCGATGAGGCCGCGCCAGAAGCGCAGCAGTCCGGCGTTGCCGCCGGCCAGGTGCCAGTTGACCCAGCCGATCGGGTTGTCCTGGCAGTACGCGTTGTTGTTGCCCTGCTGGGTGCGGGCGAACTCGTCGCCCGCGAGCATCATCGGCACCCCGCGGGACAGCATGAGCAGGGTCGCCAGGTTCTTCATCTGCTGTTCACGCAGCGCGAGCACGGCGGGGTCGCCGGTCGGGCCCTCCGCGCCGCAGTTCCAGCTCATGTTGTCGTCGTTGCCGTCGCGGTTGCCCTCGCCGTTGGCCTCGTTGTGCTTGTGGTCGTAGGAGACCAGGTCCGCGAGGGTGTAGCCGTCGTGGCAGGTGACGAAGTTGACGGAGTTGGACGGGGTGTGCCCGCGGGCCTGGTAGAGCGACGCGCTGCCCCCGAGCCGGTCGGCGACCTCGCCCACGAGCCCGGCGTCGCCGCGCACGAACCGGCGCATGGTGTCGCGGAAGCGGCCGTTCCACTCCGCCCAGCGGTAGCCCGGGTAGCGCCCGACCTCGTAGGCGCCGGCCGCGTCCCACGCCTCCGCGATGATCTTCGTGTCGGCGAGGATCTCGGACAGCTCGATCTGCCAGACCACCGGCGGCTCGTCGAGCACGGCGCCGCCGGCCCCGCGGGTGAGCACCGCGGCCTCGTCGAAGCGGAACCCGTCCACGTGCATGTCGCGCACCCAGAACTCGAGGCAGTCCTGGATGAGCTTGGTGACGATGGGGTGGTTGGCCATGAGGGTGTTGCCGCAGCCGGAGTAGTCGGCGTAGTACCGCGGGTCGGCCGGGTCGAGGTGGTAGTAGTTCGCGTTGTCCAGGCCGGCGAAGGCGAACAGCGGGCCGAGGTGGTTGCCCTCGTCGGTGTGGTTGAACACCACGTCGAGGATCACCTCGATGCCGGCCGCGTGCAGGGCCCGCACCATGTCCCGGAACTCGTCCAGGTGCCCCGCGCTCTGAGGGTTGCAGGTGTACCGCGCGTGAGGGGCGAAGAACGCCGCGGTGCTGTACCCCCAGAAGTTGCCGACGGTGTCGTCGAAGTCCGCGACCGGCATCAGCTCGACCGCGGTGACCCCGAGCCGGCGCAGGTGCGGGATCTTCTCCACCACGCCGGCGAACGTGCCCGGGTGCGCCACCGCGGCGCTCGGCGAGCGCGTGAAGCCCCCGACGTGCAGCTCGTAGATCACCTGGTCGGCGAGCGGGCGGTTCAGGGGGCGGTCGCCGCGCCAGTCGTACGCGTCCACGTCGATGACCACGCCGCGCAGCGAGCTCGCGGTGTTGTCGCCCGGGCGGCAGGCCGCGTCGCGGTCCCAGCGGGCGCGGGAGACGCCCTTGGCGTAGGGATCGATGAGCGCCTTCTGCGGGTCGAAGCGGTGGCCGCCGCCCCCGGGGCCGCTCACGCGGAAGGCGTAGAAGGCCGGCGCCCGCAGCCCGCGCACGTAGCCGTGCCAGGTCGCGAAGCTCCGGTTGGTCAGCGGGTCGAGCCGGAGCGTCTGCGCGGGCCGCTCGGCGTCGTACGAGTCGAACAGCAGCAGTTCGACTCCGGTGGCGTGCTCCGAGAAGAGCGCGAAGTTCACGCCCTCGGCGTCGCATCGGGCCCCGAACGGATGCGCTCGTCCGGGTTCGAGGGTCAGGGCGGTGTCCAGCGCCTGCGAGCTCATGGCGCCGACCGTAGCAAGATGATCACCATGGGTGACCGGATCGCGTGTTCTGGGCCGGCCGCACCCGGGGCCCGTTACCGTGTGATCGCGTGGAATTGTGGCTCGTGCGGGACGTCCCGGCATGGCTCGTCGGGGTCCTGCTCATCGCCGGGCTGCCCGGCCTCACGCTCGCCTTCGACACCCTCGTGCACCGGCGCCTGGCGCACCGCCGGCTCAAGCGCCACAACGAGGTCACCGGCGTCATCGTCGCCACCGTCGGCGTCGCCTACGCGATCGTCATCGGGCTGTGCGTGGTGTCGCTGTGGGAGGGCTACAAGGACGCGCAGGACACGGCCCGCGAGGAGGCCGTCGCGCTGACCCCGCTCGTGCCGGGCAGTGCGGTCTTCGGCGCCGACGTGCAGCGCTCGATCCGGGCGGAGATCGTGCGCTACGAGGGCGACATCATCGCCGGCTGGCCCGCGCACCTCAACGCCGACCCGGACCCGCGCCGCATCGCCGACCTCGACCACCTGACCGGCGTCATCGCCGCGCTGCAGCCGGCGACGGAGGCGCAGAAGGCGTTCGTCACCGACGCCCTGAGCACGATCGGCCACGCCGAGGCCATGCGTCAGGCGGCGAAGTCCGAGGCCGACGACCGCCAGATGTCCCCGGTCATGTGGATCGGCGTGCTCATCGCGACGCTGGCGATCCTGGCGCTGTGCCCGCTGTTCGGCCTCGACGACACCGCGGTGCGCCGAACCCTGCTCGTGCTGGCCTCGGCGGTCATCGCCACCAACCTCTACCTGGTGGTGGAGATGAACTTCCCGTACTACGGCGCGTTCAGCGTCGGCACCGACGCCTACCGGGACGTGGTCGCCGCGCTGTCCTGAGCGTGCCGCCGCAGGTTGCTCATGGCCAGGATGGACGAGCGCACCTCCTGCAGCAGCTCGGTGGTGCTCAGCGGCCGCCCCCACTCGGTCATCGCGGCATCGTCGAAGCCGACGGTCTCGATGCCGCAGCCGTACCGCGTGCCGAGCAGCCGGATCGCATCACAGTGCTGGTGGCGCACGTAGGGCGCGTTCGTGACGAGCAGAACCCGGTCGCCGGGGCGCGGCCGCTCGACGATCTCCGCCCACCCGGTGAGCGTGTCGGCCGTGTTGGCCCGCAGCCCCGGCCGCGTCGAGGGCGCCGCGAGCACGTGGATGCCGCCGGCCCACGACCGGTGATGCTCGTGCACCGCCGCGGGCTCGCCGATGCCGAGGAACCGCTTGAACGCCTCGGCCATCATGTCGGCCTCGGTGTCGACGGGCCCCAGCCCGAGCCGCGCCCCCTCGCGGAACTCGCGGTCGTCGCGCCACCGCAGGCTGGCGAGCCCGGTGAGCGTTCGCGTCGTGAGCCCGGCGGCGAGCAGGCGGGCCGTGTAGTCGGTCCGCCCGAGGGTCACCCGGATTCCGCCCCCGAGGACGAGCACGTGATCGTACGCCCGGTGCGCGGGGGCGGGCCGCCCGCCCATCCCGAGCGCGTGCAGCAGGTCACGGACGCGCCGGTCCCGCTCCGGCTCGAAGTCGATCCGCTCGGTGTCGAAGCGCTCCTTCACGCCGCCGCGGTAGTCCCACACCGCGCAGAACCCGGCCAGCTCCGCGAGCGACTGCCCGGCCGCGCCGCCGAACTCACCCACCAGCTCCCCCATCGCGGGCGACGCCGCCCACGCGTCGACGGCCGCGGCCACCTCGCGCAGATCCTGGCCGCCGGGTTCGCAGGGCGGGAGCGGAAACGGTTCCATGGTCCCGGAAGCGTACACACGGCGAAGGTGAGCGGACCCAGGCAGACGCGTCTTCCCGACGGCCGGCGGCTGAGCTGGACCGAGCACGGCGACCGGAGCCGCGCGGCGCCCGCCCCGGCCGCGCGCACCGCCGGCAGCCACGGGCTCGGATCGCCGAGGTCCGCGACCAGGGGCAGCTCCCGTGCGAGCCACTCGGGGTCGCCGCCCCCGGCGCCGAGCAGCCCGAGGCCGCCGCCCCGGGTCACGGCCGCCGCGAGCGCCCCGCCGGCCGACCCGCCCATCGGGGCGGGCGCGATCGGATGCCGCACGCCGAGCAGGCTCGTGAACGCCGTGACCAGGCTCATGGGGCGAGGCCGGTCGCGAGCAGGTGGCCGCTCGCGGCGACCAGGGACGGCTCGGTGCTGTAGAGGCGGGCCAGCTCCAGCGCCGCCGCGTAGACCGCGTCCGCGGCCGGGCCGCCCGCGGCGGCCTCGGCCGCCGTCCACAGTGGACCTTCCAGGCCGTGCAGCGCGATCCCGGTCAGGCCCGCGTCCGCGCACTCGCCGAGGATCTCCTCGGGGCGGTGGAAGTACGCGTGCGTGAAGCCGGACGCGGGGTCGTTGCGCCCGTCGGTCAGCAGGGTGCGGGCCTCGGCGAGCACGCGCGCGTCGAAGCGGTCCGTGGCCGCCAGGTCCAGCGGGCCGGCGAACCGCGAGATCACGGCCGCGGCCACCCGCCCGCCGGGCCGGGTCACGCGCACCGCCTCGCGCAGGGCCGCGACCCGGTCGGCGCGCTCGCCGAGGTGGTACAGCGGCCCGAGCAGCAGCGCCGCGTCGTACTCCCCGTCGCCGAAGCGCAGCGCCCGCGCGTCGCCGACCTCGGCCTCGATCGGCGGGTCGCCGCCGCGCACCTGCTCCACGTGGGCCGGCACCAGGTCGACGACCCGCACGCGGTAACCGGCCGCGACCAGCTCGCGCGCGTAGGCGCCGGTGCCGCCGCCGACGTCGAGGACGCTCGCGCCCGGCGGCGGGAGCAGCTCGCCCAGCAGCTGCAGGGTCCGAGCGCGCTCGAGCCGGGCCTGGGGGCGGCGGTCGAGGCGGAGGTCCTCGCGGTAGCGCTCGGTGTAGTAGGCGACGATCTCGTCCCGCTCCCGGCCGGCGTCGGGGGCGGTGCGAGGCTGCGACGGTGGTGTCATGCGCGGCGCCCGGTCAGCGCAGGCGGGCGATGCGGCCGAGTGCACCCGACGCCCAGCAGGCGCCGTCCGCGCAGGCCACGGCGTCGAAGCTGCCGGTGTCGAAGCGGGTCCAGGTGCGGCCGCCGTCGCGGGTCCAGTCGCTGCCGGTCGGGCCGACCGCGTAGGCGGTGTCGTCGCGGGGCGAGCGCCAGGCCACGCCGGAGCGGTACTCGCCGGGGACCGTGCGCGCGACCGTCCAGGTGCGCCCGCCGTCGCGGCTGCTGGCGGCGGCGTCCGGGGCCGCGGCCGGCGCGGCGAAGTCGCCGCCGACCGCGAGGCCGTGCGCCCGGTCGCGGAAGGCGAGGGAGTAGATGCCGGCCGAGGCGCCCGACGGGATCGGGGTGGTCGCGACGGTCCAGTGGCGGCCGAGGTCGGCGGTGTGCAGGACGCGGGACGCGGAGCCGCCGCCGGTGGCGAACCAGGCGTCCGGGCCGGGGCGGGCGGCGGTCACGAGGCAGGTGCCGCTGGCGGCGAAGGCGAACTCGCCGTCGAGGGCCGCGGGCATGTCGGCGCGCCGCGGCGCCCAGTGCCGGCCGCCGTCCTCGGTGGCCAGGAGCTGGAAACGGCCGTCGACCGGGTCGCCGAGGGCGAGGCCGTGGCGGCGGTCGAAGAACGCGAAGCAGTCGTAGAACGCCGCCTCGTCGGTGTTGCGGAAGGTCTCGGTCCAGGTGCGGCCGCCGTTGTCGGTGAGGTAGACCCGGGAGTCCTCGCCATTGCCGATCGACAGGACGACGGCGTGCTCGGCGTCGAAGGCCTCGATGTCGCGAAACTGCAGGCCGGCGGTGTCCGGCGGCCCGAAGGAGCGCCAGCTGCGCCCGCCGTCGACGGTGCGCAGGACGGTGCCCTCGGTGCCGGAGGCCCAGGCCACCCGGTCACTCACGGCGGCGAGGCCGCGCAGGCGCGCGGTGGAGCCGGTGTCGAGCAGCCGCCACGACGGTGCCGGCGGCCATCCGAAGCCGCCGGCACCGAGGACGACGGCAAGTCCGAGCGTGATCACGACGATGCGAGACCTCATATCGCCAGAACTTACCGACTTCGATGGATCCTGCAAAGATGGATGCCGGAAAAGGGGCTCAGGGGGTCCAGGGGGCGGTGACGACCCAGCTCACGTCGTCGGACCACAGCGCCGTGGCGTCCCACGCGTTCGAGCCGCCGTTGCTGGCGATGTAGAGCAGGTTGTTGTAGTGGCGGATGTAGCGGTCGGCGAAGTTGAGCGACCGCAACGCGTTGCCCTGGCCGTTCTTGCCGGCCTCGGAGCAGAACGTCGCGTCCTGGGCGAACAGGGCGCTGCCGTCGTTGGCCTGCAGCGAGATCTGGTAGTTCTGGTGCCGCAGGTACTGCCCGGCGGTGTTCCTGGACTCGAACGAGTAGCAGGAGCCGTTGGCGAGCCCGGCGCGCACGATCCAGGACGCGTTGGCCTTGTCCGTGGCCGCGCTCGACGCGCTCACCACCGCGGTGTTCACGGCGCTGCCGGAGTGGCTGATGTACCGCGTCGTGCAGCACGCCGTCGTCGCCCGCAGCGAGATCGACTGGCCCGGCGTGAGCGTGGTGCCGCTGCCCTGCCCGGAGGTGTTGTAGTTGGCGGCGACGATGTTGGCCTGGACCGAGTTCTCGGTGGCGTCGCTCGGGTAGCCCGAGGTCATGACGCCCTCGTAGAAGGTGCCGGCCGAGCCGTTGCTGTTGTCGCCGCCGATGCCCAGGATGATCGCGCCCTCCTTCTTCATCGGGTTGTAGCCGGACGCGTTGGGCCGGGCCCCGTTGTAGAAGGTCGACAGGCCGCCGGACTGCGCGTTGGCGCCGCGGATCGACCAGTGGTTCGGCTCGCCCTTGACGATCGCGGTCACGAACCGGTTGGCGATGCTCGGGTCGTTGCTGTTGTACCCGGGGTTCGCGCCCGAGAACAGCCCGTTCTCGAGATCGGCCATGATCCACGGGCCGTTGCCGGTGCCGTAGCCCCAGACCTTGATGTTGCCGAAGTAGATGGCCTCCATGGTGCCGTTGCCGTTGTCCCGGCTGTTGCGCTCGGCGTTGCCGTAGTCGAAGCAGCAGCCGCCGTTGTAGTGCGTGCCGTCGAAGATCGCGTACATGCCCTCGGGCTGGTCGCCGGTCGCGATGCCGTTGGTGTTGTTGTTGCGGTAGCCGGTGCCCGGGGCGACGAACACGCCGTACACCTTGTGCCCCCCGATCGTCACGGGCGCCGCGGTGGCGTTGGCGAGGTTGTCGTAGCCCCCGGCCGCCGGGCCGTTGAACCCGCCGGGCGGGGCCTGGGTGAGCCGGTTGTTGCGGCCGGACTGGTCGTAGATGATCGTGATCACGCAGGACGTGTTCGCGCAGAAGCTGTCCTGGGCGGCCGCGTTGGCGTAGCTGCCCGCGGAGACCGGCGCGATGTCCTGGGTGGCGTTGTCCGACGCCCGCCGGACCTGGTAGAGCGGGCCGCCGTACGTGCCGTAGAGCGCCCGGGTGGTGCTGTGCGCGGCGACGCAGGGCGTGCCGCCGGCGGCGTAGATGTCGCAGGGCTGCGACGTCGCCGCCTGCGAGGTGCCGACCCCGACGAGAGCGCTCACAACGAGCGCCCCGGCGAAGACGGCCCCGAGGAGGGCCTTGCGCATGGTTTCTCGACCTCATTCCGTGTGGCGGTACGGATGGAACGTCGTGAATGTGAGCGCTAACATATCCGAGTCGCCGCCGATACGCAACGCCCGGGACGACCGCCGGTGCGCCCGGGCGCCGCGGGGCATGAACGTTCCGTCGCCGTGGTATCAGAGAAGACATGACCTTGACCGTCCTGGTGACCGGCGCCTCCGGGTTCGTCGGGTCGCGACTCGTCCCGCGGCTGCTCGCCGAGGGGCACCGGGTGCGCGCGATGACGCGCCGGCCCGGGCAGTACACCGGCGAGGGCGAGCCCGTCGCCGGCGACGTCACGGACCCGGCGAGCCTGCGCGGCGCGCTCGAGGGCGTGGACGTCGCCTACTACCTGGTGCACTCCCTGGGCCTCGACGACTTCGTCGAGCGCGACGCCGCCGCCGCGCGCCACTTCGCCGCCGCGGCCGCCGAGGCGGGCCTGGAGCGGATCGTGTACCTCGGCGGCCTCGGCGCCGACGGCGACGCGCTCTCCGAGCACCTGCGCTCGCGGCGCGAGGTCGAGCAGATCCTGGCCGCCGGTCCGGTGCCGGTGACGACGCTGCGGGCGGCGGTGATCGTCGGGCACGGCGGCATCTCGTGGGAGATCACGCGCCAGCTCGTCGACCACCTGCCGGCGCTGATCACGCCGCAGTGGGTCACCACCCGCACCCAGCCCGTCGCGCTGCCGGACATGCTGCGCTACCTCGCCGGCGTCGCGGACAGCGCGGCGGCGCGCGGCCGCGTCTTCGAGGTGGGCGGCCCGGACGTGCTCAGCTTCGCCGACATGCTGCAGCGGGTGGCGGCGGTGCGCGGCAAGCACCTGCCCAACGTCACCGTCCCGCTGCTCACCCCGCGACTGTCGTCGATGTGGCTCTCGCTCGTCACCGACGTGGACATCCCGACCGCGCGCACCCTCGTGGACTCCCTCAGCGCCGAGACGGTGGTGCGCGAGCACCCGATCGCCGAGCTGTTCCCGGGCCCGGCGCTGGGCTACGACGACGCGGTGCGGCTGGCCCTGGCCGAGCGCGAGGCGGAGCTCGCCGACCGGGAGGCGCGGCGGAGCGCGGACGCGGCGACCGAGGCCGCCGCGACCGCGCGCACGGCCGCCGACGCCGCCGACGCCGCCCGCGAGCGGGTCCGGGCGGTCCGCGCGGAGCTGGGCGTGAGCGGCTCGTGAGGGCCCTGCGGGCGCTGGCCCGGGCCGCGTTCGTCGACCCCGTGCCGCGCACCCACGACGAGCCGGACGCGGCCTTCCGCCGCCGCCGGATCGTGGTCGCGGTGACCCTCGTCGTGGGCGCGGCACTGCTCGGCTGGTCGCTGACGATCCGCCCCGGCGACCCGCTCTTCTACGCCACGACGCTCGCGGTCGCCGCGACCTGGGTGGCGGGCAGCCTGCTGTCGGGCCGGCTGCACCTGGGCCGCATCCTCTACCGCGACCGGCTGCACCGCCCCGTGCTGACCCCGATCGCGACGGGCCTGCTCGTCGGGGGCGTGTTCGTGGCCGGCGCGCTGGTCGTGGCGCACATCCCGCCGCTGCGCGACTTCACCGGCGAGGTGCTCGACCACGCCCGCTACGGCGCGATCGTCCCCATCACCGTGGTCACCCTGCTCAACGGCCTGGCCGAGGAGGTCTTCTTCCGCGGCGCCCTGTTCGCCGCGATCGGCCGCCGCCACCCGGTGCTGATCTCGACCGTCGTCTACGCCCTCGCCACGATCGCGACGGCCAACCCGATGCTGGTCTTCGCCGCCGCGGTGCTCGGCACCGTGCTGGGCCTGCAGCGCCGCGCGTCCGGCGGGATCCTGGCCCCGATCCTCACCCACGTGACGTGGTCGATGGTCATGCTGTTCGCCCTGCCGCCGCTGCTGAGGACCTAGAGCGACGCCTGCTCTGAGGCCTGGAGCGACGCCCGCCCGGGGGCCTAGAGCGACACCGTGACCGACTCCAGGGCATCGAGGGAGCGCTGCAGCCCCGCCTCCATGCCCGAGGCGACGATCGCGTCGCGGGTCTCCTGGTCGCCGTATTCGCAGCGCATCTCCATCAGCGTCCGCCCGCCGGTCTCGGTGAGCGTGACCGTGACGAGCCCGGTGTGCGCGTCGGGGTCGGGCAGGCCCTCGAAGACCTCGGTGTTCACCAGCCGGTCCGGGGCCTCGACCTCGCGGTAGACCCCGCGGAACGCCACCTCGTGGCCCTCGGGGGTGAGCTGCACGAACCGCCACGCGCCACCGACGCGCAGGTCGATCTCGGCCGAGTGCATCTCGCCCATCCCCGCGCCCCACCAGCGCTTCACGAGCTCGGGCTCGGTGTAGGCCCGCCACACGAGCGCCTTGGGCGCGTTGAACTCACGGGTGATGAGGATCTGCCGGTCGGTCGGGAGCGTGACCTTCGCCGTGCCCCTGGTGGTCGTCGCCATTGTCGGTCTCCTTCGCCTTGAGGTCGTCCAGGACGTCGTCCATGCGGTCGAATCGTTCGTTCCAGCGCCGCTCGTAGGTGGCGAGCCACTCGTAGAGCGGCTTGAGCGGCCCGGGGTTGAGCCGGTAGACGCGCTGCCGGCCCACCTCGCGCACCCGCACCAGATCGACCTCGCGCAGCACGCGCAGGTGCTTGGACACCTGGGGCTGCGTGAGGCCGAGCACGTCCACGAAGTCGCCGACCGGCCGCTCGCCCTGGGCGAGCAGGTCGAGGATCTGCCGCCGCCGAAGCTCCGCGACGGCGTTGAAGGCGTCCGTGGTGGTAGCCGCTCGTGCCATGCGCCAATCATATGCCGATAAGGGAATGCGTCAAGGGGCAAATGGCGGAAATGCTTCCCGGCTCGGGCCGCGTCACCTGCGGACCGTCGCTCATCGGCGGAACCGGTATTGCCGGCTCGTGGCGCTGGGTGGCGTCTGGTCCGCCGGTTCACTCCCGCCAGGGCGCCCGGCCTGGGCCGGTTTCCGCGAAGCCACACCGAGCCGGACCGGGCGCACCGGCCTTCGCGGTGGCCGGAGTGAAGAGCTACGCCGCGGCTGGCGGCAGGCGCCGGTTCACGAAGCCGTGGCGGCGACCAGGCCCCGGACACGCGAGCGGATCGTCGTTGAACGGCAGATGACCGCAGCCCCGCAGCCGCACCTGCCGGGCACCACGCCGCGGCTGGCGGCAGGCGCCGGTTCACGACGCCGTGGCGGCGACCAGCCCCGCACACGCGTGCGGATCGTCGTTGAACGGCAGGTGACCGCAGCCTCGCAGCCGCACATGCCGGGCGCCCGGCAGCAGCCGCCGGGCCCGGCGCGCCTGGAACGCGGGCAGGATCAGGTCCCGCGACTCCCACGCGACCGTCACCGGGATGTCCGCGAGCGCCCCGGCGTCGCCGAACCGGTGCCCCGCGAAGGCGTCCCGGGCCGCCGCGAAGCCGGGCGCCGCCGCGAGGGCCCGCGCGTCGGCCACGCCGGCCGCCGGATCGACCCGCGCCGGGTGCCCGAAGAACAGCCCGAACAGCGCGACCCGCCCCGCCGCCGTCGACGCCAGCCGCGGCAGCGCCGGCCCGCACGAGCGGGCGCAGGCCCGCGCCGCGGCGACCGAGGCCTGGCACCAGCGCCGCGACACCGGGCCCCAGAGGCCGACCGGCGCGAAGGCCGTCACCGACAGCGCCGCCCCGCGCCGGCCGAGCTCGGGCGCCACGCCCCCCGCCCATCGAGCTGCCGGCGACGTGGAAGGGCGGCGGCACGGCCGCGAGGACCCAGTCGGCGAGCGCGGGCACCGAGGCGGCGCCCGCGGCCGGGGACGTGCCGAAGCCCGGGAGGTCGAGCGTGCGCACGTCGGCGAGGCGCGCCGGCAGCGCGGGCCGCAGCGGGTCCCACACCTGGCGGCGGCTGCCCAGGCCGCGCAGGAGGACCAGCGGCGCCATACCCGCGATCGTAGTTGTTGACAGCCCGACAACAAGGGCTCAAGGTGGCTCGCATGAGTACGACGTCATCGTCGTGGGATCCGGGTTCGGCGGCGGCGTGCGCGCGCTGCGGCGGACCGGGAAGGGCCACCGCGCCGGCGTGCTCGAGACCGGCCGCCGCTTCGCCGGCGCGGACTTCGCGCCGGCGCCGGGGCCGGCCCGCGTGACCGGGACCGTCGGCGCCGCCGCGACACGCGATCCGGCGCTGGAGCCCGCCGCGTGACCGGGGCCGTCGCCGAGCGCGGGCGCCGCCTCGAGCCTGACCAGCGACGCGCCCAGATCCTGGCGTGCGCGGTGCGGCTCTTCGGCGAGCGCCCCTACGCCGAGGTGTCGACGACCGGCATCGCCGAGGCGGCCGGCGTGGCCCGCGGGCTGATCAACCACTACTTCGGCACCAAGCGGGACCTCTACGTCGAGGCCGTGCGGGTGCTCGTCACCATCCCGCCGGTCGCCGTGGAGCAGCTGCCCGCGGGCGGCCCGGCGACCCGGGTCGACGCCGGTGTCACCTGGTTCCTGGACGTCGTCGCGCGGCACGGCGCCTCCTGGCCGGCCGCGGTCGACGCCGGCGACCCCGACGTGCGCCGGGTCCTGGCCGAGGCCGACGAGGTCGCCGCGGACAGCATCCTGGTCGCGATCGGCCTGGCCGCCGAGGACGGGCACCGTGACGAGCGCCGGGCGATGATCCGCGCGTACTGCGGCCTGGCCAAGGCGACCGCCCGCGAGTGGCTCGAGCGCGGCGCCCTGACCCGCGAGCAGGTCCACACGATGCTCGCGACCACGCTCATCACCCTCGTCCGCGAGGTGTTGCCGCGGGTGCGCCCGTGACGCGGCGTGTGGACCGGCTGCACGAGCTGGTACCGCACCGCCACCGGCCGCGCGGTGACCAACTGGGCGGGGACGGCCTCGCAGTACCGCCTGTCCCGCTCCGACTACCGCTGAGCCGCGGCCCCGAACGACATCCGGAAGTCCTCGGCGACCAGCGAGACCAGCGGCCTGCGCCCGGCGAGGAACCCCAGCGGCCCGTCCGGCGCGAAGTCCCACCCGACCTTCGCCGTCCCGCACCGGGCCGTGGCCCGCACGGGCGTCGTCCTGGGCCGCCCGTGCAACACCTGCGTGCACCGGAACCGGACCGGCAGCCGCAGCAGCGGTCGCACGGCGGAGAACCCGGCCGAGGCGATCGACCCGGCCGAGGCCCGGGTGCCGGTGATCTCCAGCGCGGCGAGCTCCTTGGGAATCCCCCAGAGCTCCCGCCCGCCGTCGCGCGAGTCGACGCTGTCGACCCAGATGTGCGAGATCGTCACCCGGGGCCGGATCCCGGCCCGGACGAGCACGGCGGCCAGCAGCTCGCGATAGCTCATGTCCCCGCCGGGCCGGTAGTCCACCCACGCCGCGCCGACGAACGCCCGCGACCCGGCCCGCACGACCCGCACGGCCCCGCGCAGCTCGACGGGCAGCGGGGGCGCGGCGGCGACCGGGACCGCCCAGACCGACACGGTCATGCGGCCGCACAGCGACCACGGCTCCGGCGGGTAGCCCATGGCTCGGCACTCTACGCTTCTTGGCACCCTGCCAACAGCCGCCCGCGGGCCCCCGCCGGCGAGGGGCTCACCGCGACGCCGGCCGAGATGGCGGTGCGGGCGAGCCGGCTGACCGCCGAAGGCGTCCGGGTGACGCCGGGACGGCACCGCGAACATCGGGCGAAACGCTCACCCCGGACGGGGGCGGGCCGAGCTTAAGGGGCCCGCCCCGACCCCGGAGTGCCCATGACCCCCGAGCCCACCGGCCGCTCCTCGAACCCGTACGCCACCTACGTCGACCTCGACACGGCCGAGCAGCCGCAGAACGTGTACCCGCGGCAGCCGCCGC
The DNA here is from genome assembly GCF_050955725.1 of Dactylosporangium sp. CA-139114. Taxonomy (NCBI): domain Bacteria; kingdom Bacillati; phylum Actinomycetota; class Actinomycetes; order Micromonosporales; family Micromonosporaceae; genus Dactylosporangium; species Dactylosporangium sp. CA-139114. Next base: position 4,319,113 of record NZ_CP192080.1, on the reverse strand, counting down.
CACCCGCGAACGCGCCGCCGCCACCGCCCGTCGCCTCCCTCCTGCCGCCGCAGCAGCCCGAGCGCCGCACGCGGGGCGGGTTCAAGGTCGCCGGGGCCGTCCTGGTCGTGCTGCTGCTGGCCGGCGCCGGCCGGACCGTCGTGCGGGAGCATCGGCAGAAGGCCCGGGCCTGCGGCGTGATCACCACCGCGGTGGCCGGCCCGGCGGGGAGCGGCGCGGCGCAGGCGACGGCGGAGCAGGGGGCCGCCTTCCTCGACCGGCCGATCGACCCGGGCGAGATCGACCGGCAGCGGCGGGAGGACGCGCACAACCGCGCCTTCGCGGGCAACCTCTTCCTCCACCCGAGGCTGCGGGCGGCGCTCATCGGCATCGCCGACGACATGGACGCGCTGATCGACGTCCGGCTCGACACCCAGGGCGACCGGGGCGAGCGGGCCACGAGGGCCGCGCGGCTCGGCGACGCGCTCAACGGGCACGTGGCGGCCGCCCGGGAGGCCTGCCGCTGAGCCGGTGCGGTGCGCTCGCCGCCCGCGGCCGCACGGCGGCCGCACGGATGCGGGGCGGCGTGTCCGGGCCGTGGCTCAGGCGCGGATCCGGCGGGCCCGGCGGAGCATCACGACGGTGCCGGACGCGAACAGCACCACCAGCACGGCCAGCGCCACCACGCTGAACGAGAGCGAGCGGCCGGGGGCGGGGGGCCGCGCGCCCGCGGTGCCCGGGGCGGCCGCGGCCTCGGCGGCGGCCGACGGCGGCGGCGCGTGCAGGCGGGCCGCCTCCTCGGGCGTGACCAGGTGCCCGACCGAGGCGCCGGCGGGCCGGGTGAAGCCCCAGTCCAGCAGCGTCGTGCCCTGCTTCCAGGCGCGGGCGGGCACGATCTCGGCGCCCATGATCGTGACGACGAGCCGCCGGTCGCCGCGCTTGGCGGCGCCGACGTACGTGTGCCGGGCCTCGTCGGTGAAACCGGTCTTGCCGCCGATGGCGCCCGGGTACTCGGTCAGCAGCTTGTTCTCGTTCTGGATCTGGAAGCCCTTCGGGTCCTTCGGCGGCTGGGCCGGCCACTGGAAGGTCAGGGCGCTGTCGTACTGCAGGAACGCCGCCCGGTCCAGGTTCTCCCGGGCGATGAGGGCCAGGTCGTAGGCGCTCGTGAACTGCTCGGGGGCGTCCAGCCCCGACGGTGTGACCGCGTGCGTGTCGTCGGCGCCGAGCCGGTGCGCCTCGGCGTTCATGGCCGCGATCGTCGCCGGGACGCCGCCGTCGCCGCCCCCGACCCGGGCCAGGGCGTTCGCGGCGTCGTTGCCGGACTGCAGCAGCAGGCCGTACCACAGCGTGGAGACCGGGTACCGGCCCCCGGCGATGATGCCGACCAGCGAGCTGTCGCCGGGCAGGTCGAGGTCGGCCGGGGTCGCCTCGACGACCTGGTTCGGGTCGAGCTTGGGCAGTACCGTCGCGGCGAGCAGCAGCTTCTGCACGCTGGCCGGACGGCGGCGCAGGTGCGGGGCGCAGGCACCGAGCACCTCGCCGGTGTCGAGGTCGGCGACCACCCACGACATCGCCGAGGTGCTCGGCGGGGCGGGGGCACCGGGCGGGACGGCCAGGCCCGGGGTCGCCAGCTGCGCGCCGCCGACGACGGGCGCGGCCGGGTCCCGCTCGGGTGAGGGCGGGGTGGGCGGGATGGTGGCGATGGACGCGTAGGGGCACGGCACCACGGCGGCCGTGTCGGCGGCGGCGGACCCGGACGGCTCCAGCAGCGGCAACGGACCGGCCGACAGCGCGGCGGCCAGCGCGCCGGCACCCAAACGCCACAGATCCATGAGCGGAGCCTACCGAGACGGGCAGTCGCCCGCCGTGCGGTCGTGAACGCGGCGACGGTGGCGACGGATCGCCGCTGCCGGCGCACCCCATCCTGCACCAGAACCGCACTCAGAAACGGCGCCCACGCACCGATCGGTGTGGCCATGCCGGACAGCGCGCTCGAGCAGCACGAGATCGACTACCGGGCCCGCCAGGTCAGGCTGGGCACGTGGGTTGGCGTCGGGGTCATCCTGATCGGCGCCGTGCGGGTCCGGCTGGACTGGCACGGCGGCCCGTGGATCATCACCGCCCTGCTCGTCGCCGCCCTGGGACAGGCGGGACTGGCGATGCTGCCGTGGCAGCGGTACGTCCAGGCCCCCTGGCTCCCCCGGGCGCTCGCCGGGTGGTGGCTGGCCAATCTGGTGCTGCTGCTGGCGTTCACCGCCTACGACACCGCCGCGCTGGCGATCTACCCCGCCGGCGTCATGCTCGTGCTGGCCTCGACCGCGGCGCTGGCCGACCGGGGCTCCGTGATCGCGCTCGGCGCGCTCAGCGTCGCCGGGTACCTGGCCCTGGTCATCACCCGGGACCGGCCCGTCGGCCCCACCCTGGGCGCGCTGACGGTCACGCTCATGCTCGGCGTCACCTGGTTCTGCGCCCAGACCGCGAGCAACCGCAGCCGGCTGGACCGGGCCCGGCGCCGCGCCGAGAACAAGATCGAGGCGCTGCTGGAGGCCTCGTCCGACGCGGTGCTGGCGATCCGCGGCGACGGCCGCGGGGTGACCTACGCGAGCCCGTCGGTGCGTACCGTGCTCGGCTACGACACCGCGTTCGTGACCAGCGCGCTGCTCTCCGACATCACCCACCCCGACTACCTCCCCGTGTCCCAGGAGTGGTGGCAGCGGGTCATCGGCGGCGGGCCCGGCTACACCGCCCGGGCCGAGTCCCGCGTGCGCCGGGCCGACGGCGCCTGGATCTGGGTCGAGGTCATCGGCACCAACCGCACCACCGAGGCGCCGCTCTTCGCCGCGGTCATCAGCATCCGCGACATCACCGGCCGCAAGGAGCTGGAGGAGGAGCTGACCCGGCAGGCGTTCGCCGACTCGCTGACGGGGATGCCGAACCGGGCCCTGTTCCGCGACCGGCTCGAGCACGCCATCGCCCGCAACCGGCGCTGCGGCGGCCGGATCACCCTGCTCCTGGTCGACCTCGACGACTTCAAGCTCGTCAACGACAGCCTCGGGCACACCGCCGGCGACCAGCTCATCGCCACCACCGCGCTGCGCCTGCACCAGCAGCTGCGCGCCGCCGACACCCTCGCCCGCCTCGGCGGCGACGAGTTCGCGGTCCTCGTGGAGGACATCACCGAGATCGAGGCCACGGACCTCGCGGAGCGGCTGCTGGCCGCGATCCGCCGGCCGCTGCGGCTGGGCAACCGCGACGTCGTCTGCTCGGCGTCGATCGGCGTGGCGACCGCCAAGGCCGGCGACGGCGACGACGGGCCCGACCCCGGGGAGCTGCTGCGCAACGCCGATCTGGCCATGTACGCCGCCAAGGGCGCCGGCCGCGACCGCTACGCCCTGTTCGACCCGGCCATGTACGCCGGCATCATGCGCGAGGCCGAGGACCGCGCCGAGCTCGAGCGCGCGCTGGCCCACGACGAGTTCCTGGTGCACTACCAGCCGATCGTCGACCTGCCGACCAGCCGCCTCATCGGCGTCGAGGCCCTGGTGCGCTGGCAGCACCCGGCGCGCGGCCTGCTCGGCCCGAACACGTTCATCCCCCTGGCCGAGTCGACCGGGCTCATCGTGCCGCTGGGCCGCTGGGTGCTGCGCCAGGCCTGCGAGCAGCTGGCCGCCTGGTGCGAGCAGTTCCCGGCCGCGGCCGGGATCCGGGTCAACGTGAACCTCTCGGCGCGGCAGTTCCAGCACGAGGGGCTGGTCGAGGAGGTCGCCGGCATCCTGGCCGAGACCGGCGTCGACCCGCACCAGATCGTCCTGGAGATCACCGAGTCGCTGCTCATGCAGGACACCGACTCCACCATCGAGACCCTCGGCCGGCTCAAGGCGCTCGGCGTGCGCCTGGCCATCGACGACTTCGGCACCGGCTACTCGTCGCTGTCGTACCTCAAGCGCTTCCCGGTCGACATCCTCAAGATCGACCGCTCGTTCGTCGACGGCATCGACACCGGGAACGGCGACGCCACGCTGGCCGAGGCGGTCGTGCAGCTGGGCCGGGCGCTGCAGCTGCAGACGGTCGCCGAGGGCATCGAGACCGCCGAGCAGTGGTCGACGCTGCAGGACCTCGGGTGCGAGTTCGGGCAGGGGTACCTCTTCGCGCGGCCGGGCGCCGCCGACGAGATCTCCTCGATCCTCGGCGACGCCCGGGTCCCGCAGGGCTAAACCACGGACACGTGGGCGTGCACGATGCGCCAGCCCTCCGCCAGCCGCACCCACGTCTGGGACTGGCGGCCCTCGCCGGAGCCGTCCGGATAGCCGAACAGCGTCGTGACGGTGGCCAGGTCCGAGCCGAAGGTGCAGATCCGGGTGTCGTACAGCCTCCGCCCCGCCGGCACCGCAGGCTGGGCGGACCGCCACGCGTGCAGCGCGGCCGCACCGGTCTGGCGGTCCGCGACGCCGAACCGGGTCACCGCGGGCGAGTCCCAGAACCAGCCGGCGAGCGCCGCGGCGTCACCGGCCACGAGCGCCTTCTCGTAGTCGCCGAACGCGGCCGCGACCTCGGCCACGACGTCGGGGCGATCGATGTCCACGGTGCCCTCGCTAGACGGCCGGGGCCGCTTCGGCAGCGGCCGCGGAGGCCGGTTCGGCAGCGGCCGCGGGGGCCGGTTCGGCAGCGGCAGCGGCCGCGGGGGCCGGTTCGCCGCCGTCGTGCAGGCGGTCCAGCTCGGCCTCGTCGGGGTCCTGCTCGCGCGGGGCCGGGCGGCTCAGCGCGAACAGGCCGCAGACGACCGCGATGAACAGGTACCCCAGCGCCACCGGGCCGTCGGCGTTCCAGCCGACCTTCTCGGCGTGGATCAGCCCGACGAAGGACAGCACGGCGCCGGCCAGGGCGAAGATCCCCGCGTGGACGAAGCGCTTGTCGATGATGAAGGCCACGATCGAGCCGAGCACCAGGCCGGCCAGGATGGCGCCCTGGCCGAGGGTCAGCAGGCCGCCGTAGATGACGCCGTTGCCCTCGAGGGCGTCCGCGCCGACCTTCGCCGCGGTGGTTCCGGCCGCGGCGAGGGAGTTGTCGATCTGGCTCGTGGCCCACTGCGCGATGTTGGGCACCAGGGCCGCGATCACCGCCGCGGCGTGCGCCTTCGGGGTGAACTGGAAGGCCTGGGCGCCGATGAGCAGGCCGATGTAGAGCAGGATCGGCACGATCGCCGGCATCGGGAACACGGCGCCGAGCAGCCCGAACATGCTCAGGAAGCACAGCAGCGCGATGACGATGCCGGTGGCCATCGAGTAGCCGTTGCGCCCGCCGGCCTTCTTCCAGCCCGGGTGCCCGACGTAGACCGCCGGCGGGAACGGCGAGCCGAGCGCGGCGCCGACGATGGCCCCGGCACCGTCGGCCAGCAGCACGCTGCGCAGGTTGTAGTTGTCGCCGGCCGCCGCCGCGCTCTCCACGTTGGACATGCCCTCGGTGAAGTTGTAGACGCCGAGCGGGATGGCGGTGGCCAGCAGCGGGGCCACGTCGGACAGGCCGGAGAACAGCAGGTCCAGGTGCAGGCCGGGCAGGGCGAAGCCGATCTCGTGGGCGGCCGCGCTGACCGCGTTGCCGTGCATGGCGCCGCCGATCCAGCCCACGGCCGTGCCGACGAGCAGCGCGGCGAGGCCGATCGGGAAGTTGCCGGGCAGTCTCGTGTCGGTGAGCAGGCCGATGAGCAGCAGCGCGAACACCGGCAGGGCGACCCACGCGAGGCTCCACATCCGGGCCGCGGGCAGCATCGCGATGAACGTGATGGAGATGCCGGCCAGCGTGCCCAGCAGGGCCGCCCGCGGTGCGTACCTGCGGATGAACGGCCCGACGAACGCGCCGATGAGCACGATGACGCCGATGATGAACGCCCAGGCGAGGCCGGCCTTCCACGCCTTGGTCGCGTCCTGCGTCCTGAGGTACACCGGCAGCATGATGACGAAGATGACGATGAACATGTGCGGGACGCTGGGGCCGTAGGGCAGGGCCGTCACGTCGGTGCGCTGCTCCCGCCGGGCCAGGCGGCGGGCGAGGAAGGTGTAGTAGACGTTGCCGACGACGAGGGCGATGCCCAGGGCCGGCAGGATCGCGTGGAACACGTCGCGCTCGCTGAGCTTCACCACGAACAGGCACAGCGAGGTCAGGGTCAGCACGTTGACGAGCACGTTCACGCCGAAGCCGAAGAAGGCGTTCGTGTCGCCGCGCACCCACCACGGGATCTTCAGCGCGGCGGTCGGGGTCTCGGTAGCCATGTTGGTCACGTCCTCTGCAGCGATGACTGGAGGGCGGCGATGAACGCCGGCGACTCGGCGACCCAGCCGAAGATGCCGCCCTGCGCGGCGATCATCCTCAGGCCGGTCTCGTGGAACTCCGGGAAGTACGAGCCGACGCAGTCGGCGAGCACGAGGCACTCGTACCCGCGGTCGTTGGCCTCCCGGACGGTGGTGTGCACGCAGACCTCGGTGGTGACGCCGGTGACGACGAGGCTGCGGATGCCCCCGGCGGTCAGCCGCTCGCCGAGGTCGGTCGCGTAGAACGCGCCCTTGCCGGGCTTGTCGATGACCGGCTCGCCCGGGGCCGGGGCGAGCTCGTCGATGATGTCGTGGCCGTACTCGCCGCGGATGAGGATGCGCCCCATCGGGCCGGGCGCGCCGATGCGCAGGCTCGGGTCGCCGCGGTTGAGCTTCGCGGGCGGGCAGTCGGACAGGTCCGGCCGGTGCCCCTCCCGGGTGTGGATGACGGTCAGGCCGGCCGCGCGGGCCGCCGCGAGCAGGGCCCGCGTCGGCTCGATGGTGCGGCGCAGCTGGGCGACGTCGTTGCCGAGGGTCTCGCCGAAGCCGCCCGGCTCCATGAAGTCGCGCTGCATGTCGATGACGATCAGCGCGGTCGTCGCGGGATCGAAGGTGTACGGTCCGGGAACCGCGTCGAGGACGCCCACAGTGGACACTCCTAGCCGGCCGTAGCCGCGATGAGGTCGCCGGAGGTGGCGACGCAGCCGAAGACCCCGCCCTGCATGGTGACCATGTGCAGGGCCGCGGCGTGGTTGGACGGGTCGGTGGCGCCGGTGCAGTCCGACAGGATCAGGCACTCGAAGCCCCGGTCGTTCGCCTCGCGCATCGTGGTGTGCACGCAGACGTCGGTGGTGATGCCGGTCAGGATGAGGTGCGTGATGCCGTGCGTGCGCAGGACGAGGTCGAGGTTGGTGGCGTAGAAGGCGCCCTTGCCGGGCTTGTCGACGATCACCTCGCCGGGCAGCGGCGCGACCTCGGGCACGATCTGCCAGCCGGGCTCGCCCCTGACGAGGATCCGGCCGCACGGGCCGGCCGCGCCGATCTCGGCCCCGATCCGCGCCGAGCGCCAGCGCTTGTTGGGTGGCAGGTCGCTCAGGTCGGGGTCGTGGCCCTCGCGGGTGTGCACGACGAGCATGCCGAGCCCGCGGACGTGGTCGAGCAGCTTCGCCGTGGCCGGCAGGCCCGCCCGGGTCAGGCCGATGTCGTAGCCCATGCTGTCGACGTAGCCGCCCGGCCCGCAGAAGTCGGTCTGCCAGTCGATGCACAGCAGGGCGGTGCGCCCGACCGGCACCTGCCCGTCGTAGGGCCAGGCGTAGGGTTTCGCGCCGACGACCGGGCCGATGGTTGCGCTCATGGTCCCTCCTCGTGCCGGTGTGCCCGCCAGCCGCCGCTGGCGGTGATGTCCCGCGCGCCGGCGGTTGCGTACGCCTCGCACAGGAAGCCCTGGGTGACCGATCCGTCCACGGTGGACACGAACCCGATCGACAGCGGCGGGGCGACGCCGGCCAGCAGCGTCCCCAGCGCCGTGCTCGGCAGCCGCCAGATCTCGACCTCGATCGCCGCGCCCGCGCCCGCGGCCACCCGCACCAGCCCCGGCACGCCGCTGGGCAGCCGGTAGAGCCGGTAGCACTCGGCGGTGCGGGCGGTGCGCGCGAAGTGCCCGCCGAGCGCGACGAGCTCGCCGTTGCGGGCCTCGCCCCGCAGGTGGTGCCCGACGACCGCGAGCTCGACGAGACCCTCGTCCGGCGGCGCCGCTGGCGGCGCCTCCCCCAGCAGCGCGGCGGCCAGCGCGAGCAGGGTCGGCTCGCTGAACGCGGGCCCGATCAGCTGCAGCCCGGCCGGCCGCCCGTCCGGGGTGTGCCCGTTCGGCACGCTCACCACCGCCAGGTCGAGCAGGTTGGCGAACTGGGTGTACCGGCCCAGGACCGCGTTGCGCCCCAGCGGGTCGGCGGCGATCTCGGCGAGCGTGTACGTGGTGGGGATCGTCGGCAGCGCCAGCACGTCGGCGCGGGCGAAGAGCCGGTCGGTCGCGGCCCGCAGCTCGCGCAGGCGGTGCTGGGCCCGGAACGTGTCCGCGGCGGTGAAGCGGTGCCCGCCCCGCAGGATGCCGCGGGTCAGCGGCAGCACCTCGTCGGCGTGCCCGCGCAGGAAGTCCTCCAGGTCGGCCAGGCGCTCGGCGACCCACGGCCCCTGGTACAGCAGGCCGCCCGCCTCCAGCAGCGGGCCGACGTCGACGGGGTCCGCGCCGGCGGTGAGCCGGGCCAGGGCCGCACAGCCGGCGGCGTAGCGCTCCGCCTGCCCGCGGTCGCCCTCGAAGTCCAGCGTCTCGGGGCGGGCCACGGCCAGCAGTACCGAATCCGGGGCCTTGGCCTGTGCCGTTCCCGTGCGGGACCAGGGGTCCTCGGGGTGCGGGCCGGCCGCGACGCCCAGGACGGCCGCGGCGTCGGCGACGTCGTGGGTGAAGACCGAGACGCAGTCCAGGGACCGGCAGGCCGGCACGACGCCGAGCGTGCTGAGCAGGCCCCGGGTCGGCTTGAGCCCGACGATGCCGTTGAGCGCGGCCGGCACCCGGCCGGAGCCGGCGGTGTCGGTGCCGAGCGCGAAGGCGACCAGCCCGGCCGCCACCGCGACCGCCGAGCCGCTGCTGGAGCCGTCGGCGATGAGGCCGCCGCCGTAGACGCTCTCCACGGCCCCGTAGGGCGACCGGGAGCCGGTCAGGCCGGTGGCGAACTGGTCGAGGTTGGTCTTGCCGGTCAGCATCGCGCCCGCGGCGAGCAGGCGCTCGACCACCGGCGCGGTGCGCGGGGCCGGGTAGGCGAAGGCGGGGCAGGCGGCCGTGGTGGGCAGGCCGGCCACGTCGATGTTGTCCTTGACCGCGAACGGGATGCCGTAGAGCGGCAGATGCTCGCTCCCCCGCAGCTCCCGCGCCCGGCGCCGCAGCGCGTCCGGCTCGACCCGGCCGATCCACACGCCGTGCGGGGCGGGGGCGGCGATGACCTGCTCCGCGACGTCCTCCGGGCCGGTTTCGCCGCGCCGGTAGGCGTCCCGGAGGGCGGCGATCCCGCGGCGGGTGTCGATGCTGGTCATGCTGTCGATTGTCGACAGTTCTGTTACGCGGACCACCGCGCTGTGTAACGCATCGATGTCCTGCGCCTCACGGCGCGACGGCCCAGGTCAGGGCCGCGGCTCAGGTCAGGGCCGCGGCTCAGGCCAGGTAGGAGCGGGCGCCGTGCTCGGCCAGCGCCTCCAGCACGGCCGCGGCGTCGTGGGTCCGCACCGCCTCGTGGAGACGCTCGTGGCGGTGCACGCCGTCGTGCGGGCGGGCCAGGGTGGCCTCGCGGCGCAGGTTGAGCGCCATGTAGAGCTGGATCTTCACCAGGATCGACTCGTACGTGAGCGTCAGCTGGCGGTTCCCGGCCAGCGCCACCACCGCCACGTGGAACTCGCGGTGCGCGGTGGCCACCTCGAAGTGGTCGCCCCGCGCGTCGGCGGCCTGCATCGCCTTCATCGCCGCGGCCACGCCGGCCAGGTCGGCATCGGGCGGGGTGGCCTGCACGGCGTGGCGCTCGAGCACGTCGCGGACCGCGTACAGCTCCTGGATGTCGGTGTCCGACAGGATCGCCACCCGCACCCCGCGCCGCGGCAGGTGCTCGACCAGCCCCTGCTGGGCCAGCAGCCGCAGGGCCTCCCGCAGCGGGGCCCGGCTGATGCCGAAGCGGCGGGTCAGCTGCTCCTCGACCAGCCGCTCCCCCGGCTCGGTGCCGCCGCCGAGGATCTCCCGGGTGAGGCGGAGCGCGGCGAGCTCGACCAGGCTCGCGCCCGGCAGCTCGCCGCTCTCCTCCTTCATCGCCACAGTGTGGCAGATGGGCCGATCGGGATCGGGTGGGGCTTCAGGCCGGGACTCAGGCCGGGATTCAGGCGGTGATGGTGTACGGGTCGCCGTACACCTTCCACGACAGCGGCGGGTCGAGGTCGAAGTTGCGGTTGCCGAGGAACACCCGCTGCTCGGTGTCGACCCGGCTGGTGTCGCTGTGCGCCTCCTCGGTCTTCATCGCCGCGACCCGCGCGTCGAGGAAGGCGTTGAGGTAGGTCGCCTCGTCGCCGCCCTGGGCCGGGGTCTTGGCCTTGGCCATGGCGGCCTTGCGGATGCCGCCGAAGCTGACGGAGCTGTTGCCGGGGCCGTGCATGACGATCGCGTCGTAGTAGATGAACTGGCCCAGGGCCCGCAGGCCATCGGCCTTGGCCTGGCTGACGGACGGGTTGAAGTACACCCGGTCCCGCTCGTCGTTCTGGGCCTGCTGGAACGCCGGGTCGGCGGCGGCGGTGCGCCAGTCCTTGGTGAAGTTCGGGTCCAGCCCGGCGTGCGAGTCGCTGTTGTTGACGCCGCGCAGCGCCGGCAGGTACTTGGCCAGCACGTTGCCGGGCACCCGCTGGGTGTAGAGCTCGACGAGCTCGAGCATGTCGCCGGTGCCGGAGCAGAAGCCGATGATCCCGGCGGTGTAGCCGCGCCCGTCGCCGATGTCCTCGATGTACTTGTACTGCGCCTTCCAGTCCAGCGAGGAGTTCTCCGCCGAGGACACCAGCTGCATCGCGATGTCCTTCTTGCGCGGGTCGTTGAGATCCTTGCCCGGGGTGGCGGTGGGGCTCCTGGTGGGCGAGGCGCCGGCGGACGCGCTGCGCGACGGGGACGCCGAGGGCGAGGCGGAGGCCGGCGGGCCGCCGGTGCGCGACGCCGACGGCGAGGCGGTCGGGGTGCCCTCGGTGAGGCCGGTGCCGTACACCTTGAACTCCCACAGCGAGTAGCCCCACTGGGTGCCGCGGGCCGTGCCGAGGAGCCGCACGTAACGCCCGGTGCCCGACAGGCCGGTGAGGTCGTCGGTGCCGCCGTCGCCGCCGGTGGTGCTGTAGACGGCGGTCCAGGCGTTGCCGTCGGCCGAGGTCTCGATGCGGTAGGCCTTGCCGTAGGCCGCCTCCCACTGCAGGTTCACGTGCGTGATGCGCTTGGCCGCGCCGAGGTCGACGCGGATCCACTGCGGGTCGGAGCCTTCGGCGCTGGCCCATCGCGTGCCGGTGTTGCCGTCGAAGGCCTGGGCGGCACCGAGCGACGAGCTCTCCACCGACGAGGACGTCGCCGGGCGGCCCTGGGAGAGCAGGGTCTCGGTGGCGGCGTCGGCGCCCTGCATGACGACGACGGTCGTCACGGTGCCGGCGGCGAGCAGTGCCGCGGCGCCCAGGCCGGCCAGCCTGAGGGGGTGGTTCACGAGGTGCCTCCGGAGGAAGTCTGTCAGGCAAGTTGCCTGCCAGATCCTTTGATCGGAGCGCCTCGATGTCAAGGTTCCTAAATGAGACTTCATTTCACGTTATGGTTGGCGGCTCGGACCGCGGCCGCGGGGCGCTGCAGACGCTCCCAGCCCTCGCCGGTGTCCGGCTCCCCGCCCGGAGTGCGGTGCGGCAGCAGCACGCTGAAGCGGGTACCGCCGCCGGGGTTGTCCTCCACCGCGATCGCCCCGCCGTGGCGCTCCACGATCCGCCGGCAGATGGCCAGGCCGAGGCCCGTGCCGCCGTAGTCCAGCGCGCGGGCCCGGCGGAACGACTCGAACACCCGGCCCTTCTCCTCGTCCGGGATGCCGACGCCCCGGTCGGCGACCTCCAGCCGCACACCGTCGGGCCCCTCGGCCGCGGAGATCTCCACCCGGGGCGCGACCCCGGCCGGGGTGTACTTGACGGCGTTGCCGACCAGGTTGTCCACGACCAGCCGCAGCAGCCCGGCGTCGGCCCGCACGGTGGGCAGCGGCCCGATCCACACCGACGGCGCGGGCGGGGCGGCATCCGGCACGGCCGGGGACAGGTAGGCCGCGGGGCGGGGCGCGGTCCGCTCGGCCACCACCGACTCGACCAGCGCCCGCAGGTCGATCTCGGCCACGTTGAGCGGGGCGTCGCGGGCGGTGGTGTAGGCGAGCAGGTCGTCGATGATGTCCCGCATCCGGGTCGCGCCCTGCCGGACCCGCTGCAGCGCCGCCCCGGCCGTCCCGGTGCGCGGCGGCACCCCGCCCAGTGCGTCGGCCGCGACCGCCGCGAACCCGTGCACCGCCGTGAGCGGGCTCTTGAGGTCGTGCGCGACCACCGCCGCGAACTGGGCCAGCTCCGTCTCGTAGCGCCGCAGCGCCGTGATGTCGTGCAGCACCGCGACCGCCCCGCCCGGGCCCCCGCCGGAGCGGTCCAGGGGCCGGGCGCTGACGCTCACCAGGATGCCGTCGGGGTGGGTCGCGTTGCGGATGACCATCTCCACCCCGTCGACCGGGATGCCGTCCAGCGCCCGGACCATGGGCAGCTCGGCCGCCGGGAACGGGGTGACCCGGTCGGGCCGGAAGGCGCCGTAGTGCGCGGGCCAGTCCTCGAGGTGCTCGGCGTCCTCGGCGGTGCCGAGCAGCGCCCGGGCCGCCGGGTTCTGCAGCAGCACCCGCCCGTCCTCGCCGACGACGGTCACCCCCTCGCCGACGCTGGTGAGGATCGCCTGCTGCAGGGCGGCCTGGTCGCGGGCCTCCCGCCCGGCCGCGCGCAGCTCCCGGGTCGCCGCCCGCACCAGCACGAGCGCCTTGGCCCGCCGGGAGCCCAGCACGTGCACGAGCGCGGCGATGAGGACGCTGAGCAGCGCCCCGGAGGCCGCGGCGACGAGGGGCCGGTCGGTGAAGGCGCCCGGCAGCTCGTGCGGGTCCGCGGCCACCTCCAGGCGCCACCGCCGCTGGGCGATGTCGAGGTCCCGGGTCCGCTGCAGCGCGTCGGACGGGGGCGCGATCGGGTGCACGGTCGCGATCGGCAGCAGCCCGCCGCCCTCCTGCGCGGCCGAGAGGGTCGCGGTGACCCGCGGGTGCAGGACCGAGCCGATCGCGCCGCCGAAGAAGTCGGGCCCGCGCAGGCCGAGCAGCACGAAGCCGCGCAGGCGCCCGTCCACGGCGAGCACCGGGGTGGCCAGGTTCAGCGTGCGGCGGCGCTGGGCCGGCGGCAGCGCGGTGTCGCGGGCGTCGACGGCGGCGGTGGACACCGCGGACCCGCCGAGGCTGCGGGCCTGGCCCAGGACGTCGGCGACCTCCGGTACCGCCGCGAGATCCGCGCCCCCGGCGGCCGGCGCGCGCCCGTCGAGCTGGCGGCCGTAGACGGCGAAGTAGTGCCGGTCGGTGCCGGGGCCGGGCCGCAGGGTCAGGCCCGTCGCCCCGGTCGCCCGCCAGGCGTCCTGCACCGCGGGCACCTCGGCGGTGGCGGCGGGCACCACGAAGACCACGGCGGTCGCCCCGGCCAGGTTCTCCCCCGGCACCCGCACGGTGGCCCGGTCGAAGGCGGCCGGGGTCAGCGCGTCGTGCGAGCCCAGGGCGGCCGCGATCGTGTCGATCGTGTCGAGGTAGCGCTGCACCTCCCCGCCGACCGCCGCCTGCGCGAGGTCGACCTGCCGGTCCATCGCCTGGGCGGCCGAGCGGCGCTCCTTCTGCGCGAGGGCGACGCTCACCCCCGCGGTCGCGAGCAGCCCGAGCAGCAGCACGACCGCCGCCAGCCCGAGCGGTACGTACCGTCGCCCCGAATGCACCTCTCAACCATATTTGACCGAATTTCTCCGTATACTGGTGTCAGCGCGATTCGGGGAGGAAGTCATGTCGACGGTCCTGGTTGCCGAGGACGATCTGGCCATCCGCGATCTGCTCACCTTCCTGCTCGACACCTCCGGGCACCACGTGCTGGCCTGCGCCGACGGCGGCAGCGCGCTGGACACGGCCCGGCGCGAGCACCCGGACCTGGCCATCCTCGACGTGAGCATGCCCGGCATCAACGGCATCGAGGTGTGCCGGGCGCTGCGCGAGCGGGCCGACACCGAGCTCATGCCGGTGCTCATGCTCACCTCGCACGGGCAGTGGCTGGACGTGAGCACCGGCTTCGACGCCGGCGCCGACGACTATCTCGTGAAGCCCTTCGAGCCCAGCGAGCTGATGTCCCGGATCGAAACGCTGCTCGAGCAGTCGGGGGCCGACTAAAATCCGCTCGACCGGATCGGGCAAGATAGTCGGGTGACGCACAGTATCGCTGACGACTGGGTTGCCCGCTTCGCCGACGAGGTCATCGAGGCCGCGAAGGACCGCGCGCCCGGCAAGCCGATCGTCTGCGCGTCCGGCCTGAGCCCCTCCGGCCCGATCCACCTCGGCAACCTGCGCGAGGTGATGACCCCGCACCTGGTCGCCGACGAGATCCGCCGCCGGGGCCACGACGTGGTGCACATCCTGTCGTGGGACGACTACGACCGCTTCCGCAAGGTGCCGGCCGGCATCGAGGGCGTCGACGAGTCGTGGAGCGAGCACATCGGCCGCCCGCTGACCGCCGTGCCCGCGCCGCCCGGCAGCCCCTACGCCAGCTGGGGCGAGCACTTCAAGGCGGCGATGGCGGCCTCGCTGGAGCAGCTCGGGGTGCAGTACCGCGGGATCAGCCAGACGCAGATGTACCGCTCGGGGGCGTATGTCGAGCAGATCCTGCTCGCCATGCGCGAACGGCAGCACATCGACGCGGTGCTCGGCAAGTACCGCACGAAGATCGCCCCCGAGGAGAACGACGAGGACGGCGAGGGCGCGACCGGCTACTACCCGTATCGGCCGTACTGCTCGGTCTGCAACCGCGACACCACCACCGTCACCGCCTACGACGACGAGACCACCGAGCTGACCTACACCTGCTCCTACGGCCACGGCGCCACGATCCTGCTGGGCGAGCACCACAACGGCAAGCTGGTGTGGAAGGTCGACTGGCCGATGCGCTGGGCCTACGAGGGCGTGCACTTCGAGCCGTCGGGGGTCGATCACACCTCCCCCGGCTCGTCGTACGTCGTCGGCAGCCAGCTCGTCGCCGAGATCTTCGACGCCAAGGCCCCGATCGGCCCGATGTACGCGTTCGTCGCCATCGCCGGGCAGGCCAAGATGAGCAGCTCCCGGGGCGGGGTGCCGACCCCGGCCGACGCGCTGCAGATCATGGAGGCGCCGCTGCTGCGCTGGCTCTACAGCCGCCGCCGCCCCAACCAGGCGTTCAAGGTCGCGTTCGACGACGAGATCCAGCGCATCTACGACGAGTGGGACACGCTCGGGCGCAAGGTCGGCGAGGGCACCGCGGCGCCGGCCGACGCCGCCGCCTACCACCGTGCGGTCGGCACCGCCGCCGGGCCGCTGCCGGTGACGCCGCGCCCGCTCGCCTTCCGCATGCTCGCCTCGGTCGCCGACATCACCGTCGGCGACCCGGCCCAGATGCTGCGGATCCTCACCGACGTCGACCCCGCCAACCCGATCGTCACGCTGGAGGAGGCGCGGCCCCGGCTGGACTGCGCGGTGCGCTGGGTCACCACCTACGTGGCCGACGAGCAGCGCACCCACGTGCGCGCCGAGCCCGACGCCGAGCTGCTGGCGTCCCTCGACGACGAGCAGCGCGCCGCCCTGGCCCTGCTGGCCGAGCGCCTCGAGGACCAGTGGTCGCTCGAGGGGCTGACCAGCCTGGTGTACGGCGTGCCGAAGATCCGCCTCGGCCTGCCCCTGGACACGAAGCCGACGCCGGAGCTCAAGGTCGCCCAGCGGGAGTTCTTCTCACTGCTGTACCGCCTGCTGGTCTCCCGCGAGTCGGGCCCGCGGCTGCCCACGCTGCTGCTGTCACTCGGCGCGCAGCGGGTGCGCACCCTGGTCGGCGCGTAAGCACGGCATCGCCGGGGTGCGGCGGCGGCCCGAGCTCGGGCGGTTCGCCACGCTACCGGGGAGCCGGCCGCGGCCCGGCGCGGGCTCAGCGCCCCGCGGGAACCGTGAGCGCCGGTGCGGGTTCGTGGCCGTGCCCTCACGGAGGGTCCCGGCGGCGGTGCCGTACGGTGTTGCGGTGACCGAGCGAACGGATCTGCTGTCCAAGGCCGAGAAGCGCGCCGCCGCCAGGGCCGCGCGGGCCCGTGCCGCGCGCGCCGCCCAGCGGCGGCGAACCCTGTCCATCGTGGGCGCCGCGGTGGCCGTCGTCGCCGTGATCGCCGCCCTGGTGGTCCTGGTGGTCGTCAACAGCGGCTCCTCGAACCCGTCGGCGAGCCCGTCCGGCGCCGCCACGACCGGGGCCGCCGCGACCGAGGCCCCGTTCCCGCCGGTCCCCGCGGGCGCCGACCCGGCCCTGTTGAAGAAGCCGGAGGCGAAGGCCGGCGGCGGCACGCTGACCAGCCTCGTGAAGACGACGCTCATCGAGGGCACGGGCCCGGCCACCGCGGCGGGGCAGTCGATCACCGTGAACTACGTCGGCGTGACCTACGCCGACGGCAAGGAGTTCGACGCCTCCTGGGACCGCAAGCAGGCGTTCACGTTCAGCCTCGGCGGCGGCCAGGTCATCAAGGGCTGGGACCAGGGCCTCGTCGGCATCAAGGTCGGCTCGCGGGTCCAGCTGGACATCCCGCCGGCCCTCGCCTACGGCGAGAACCCCACCGGCGGCCAGCCGGCGGGCGCGCTGCGCTTCGTCGTGGACGTCCTCGCCGCCCAGTAGCGCGCCGCGGGCCTGGTCTGCCATGGCGTACCGGCCGAGCACGGCGCCCGGCCGCGCACGGCTCACAGCGCGTCGAGGGCCTGGACGAGGTCGGCGATGATGTCCTGCGGCTCCTCCAGGCCGACCGAGAGCCGCAGCAGCGCCGGATCGATCCCGCCCGCGGTGCCGCCGTGCGTGAACAGCAGGCTCACCGGGTGCGTGATCAGCGTCTCGGTGCCGCCGAGGCTCACCGCGTTCAGCGCCAGCCGGGTCCCCTCCAGGACGCGCTGAGCGGCCTGCGCCGAGGCGACCGTGAACGACAGCATGCCGCCGAACCCGCTCATCTGCCGGCGCGCGAGCTCGTGCTGCGGGTGGCTCGGCAGGCCCGGGTAGTGCACGGCGGTCACGGCCGGGTGGGCGGCCAGGGCCTCGGCAACCGCCTGGCCGTTGGCGTTGTGCCGGGCCATCCGCAGCGGGAACGTGCGCAGGCCGCGCGCGAGCAGCCAGGCCTCGAACGGGTGGCAGGTCGGGCCGAGCACGCGCGCGGTCTCCCAGGCGCGCTCGATGAGCTCGGCCCGGCCGGTGAGCACGCCGGCGGTGACGTCGCTGTGGCCGTTGAGGTACTTCGTCGCCGACTGCACCACGAGGTCCACGCCGAGGTCGAGAGGGCGGGTGTTGTACGGCGAGGAGAACGTGTTGTCGACCACGAACAGCGCGTTCGGCGCCGCGGCCCGCACCGCGGCCAGGTCCGTCAGCACCATCGCCGGGTTGCTCGGCGTCTCGGCGTAGACGAGGTCCGTGTGCTCGTCGACGGCGCCCGGGAGGGCCTCCTGCGCCACCAGGGCGACGTCCACGCCGAAGGAGGGCAGCACGTCGCGCAGCAGCGTCAACGCCGCCGTGTAGTGGTTGGTCTGGGCGACGACCCGGGTGCCGGACCGCACGTTCGACAGCAGCGCGGCGCTGACCGCGGCCATCCCGCTGCCCAGCAGCAGCGCCCGCTCGGCGCCGTCGAGGCCGGCGAGCATGGCCTCGGCCTCGGCGGCGTTCGGGGAGCCGTAGCGCGTGTAGTAGCCGACGGGCGCCACGGCCTCCGCGATCTGCGCGGCCTCGGGGCCGCGGGGTAGCTCATAGGTGCTCGTCTGATAGACCGGTGTCGTCACCGGGGTGCCGCCCGGCCGCTCGGGGACGTCCGGGTGCAGCAGGCGGGTCATGCTCGGGCGGATCTCCATGGACCCAGTATCGCCGCTTCCGAGATGCCCGATTCGCCACGAACGAGAGGGTTCTTCGTTATGTTGCCTCCATGCGACATCGGATCGGAGCGGTTGTCCTCGCTCTCGCGCTGCTGGGTGTACCGCAGCAGGCTCACGCGGCGGACCGGCCCCAGACGATCGTGGTGCAGCCCGGCGACACGCTGTGGGGGCTCGCCCGCCGCAACGGCACCACGGTGCAGGACCTGCAGCGCCTCAACAACCTCGGCACGTCCACCCTCATCCGCATCGGCCAGACGCTCGTCCTGCACGACGACGCGGCCGCGATCCGGGCCCGCAAGACGGCCACGGCCATCGCCTACGCCAAGGCCCAGGTCGGCAAGCCCTACAAGTTCGCCACCGCCGGGCCCGACACGTTCGACTGCTCGGGCCTGGTGATGATGGCCTGGGACGCGGCCGGCGTGCGGCTGCCCCGGGTCACGTACGACCAGATCAAGGTCGGCGAGCGGGTCACCCGCGACCGGCTGGTCCCCGGTGACCTCGTGTTCACCAACAACGGCGGCCACGTCGAGCTCTACATCGGCGACGACCAGGTGGTCAACGCCGGGCACACCGGGGTCTCCGTGCACCTGCAGGACCTGCCCCGCGAGGAGCAGATCGTCGCCTACGTCCACCTCACCGACGTGTGACGAGGTCCTCGAGGAGCACGGCGAAGGCCGACTCGGCGGCCCCGATCGACGGCCCGAGGGCGCCCAGCCCGGCCGGGACGATCGGCGGGAGGGCGTCGCGGCGCCAGGCCATCGCGGCTCGCCGTACCGCCGCCGAGAAGACGTCCCCGGCCGAGGCCAGCAGGTCCGCGCCCAGCCCGCCCAGGGTCACCACGGCCGGGTCCAGCGCGTTGAGCAGCGCCCCGACGCCCCGGCCGAACGCCTCGGCCGCCCCGTGCACGGCGGCGCGGGCGGCCCCGTCCCCGGCCTGCGCGGCGGCCAGCACCTCGCCCGCGAAGGCCCGGGGGTCGGCCGGGGCGGGCCGGCCGAGCGAGCGGGCCATCGCCCGGCCGTCGACGGTCACGTCCCAGCACCCGCTCGCCCCGCACGGGCAGGCCAGCGCCGGATCGCCGAACGGCACGTGCCCGAACTCGGCGGCGCCCGGCGCCGGGGCGCCGTCGATGAGCACGACCCCGCCGACGCCGACCTCGACGGTCAGGTGGAGGGCGACCGCGTGGCCCCGGGCGGCCCCGCGCCGGGCCTCGGCCACCCCGGCGAGGGCCGCGTCGTTGCCGACGGTCAGCGGCAGCCCGCACCCGAGGCCGCCGAGGTCGACGTCGCGCCAGTTGAGGGTCGCGGCCTGCACGACGGTCGTGCCGCGCACGGTCGCGGGGACGCAGGCCGCGACGGCCACGACGCGCTCGGCGCGCTCGGCGCGCAGCGCCCGCACCGCGTCGGCGATCTCGCCCAGCACCGTGGCGGCGTCGCCGCCGTGGCGGCGCGCGGGCGCGGGGTCCAGCGCTCCGCCGACGGCCGCGGTGGTGACCCGCCAGGTCGCGTGGGTGAGCTCGACCACGGCGACGAGCGGCCCCTCGGGGTGCGGGACGAGCACGGTGGTGGGCCGGCCGCGCCCGGCGCTGGGCGCGGCGACCTCGCCGAGCAGCCGGGCGGCGCGCAGGCGCCCCATGACCTCGGTGGCCGAGCCGCTGCTGAGGCCGAGCCGGGCGGCCGCCTCGGCCCGGGTCACCCCGGGATGCGCGTGAGCGAACCGCAGCAGGTCTAGGGCGGCGGGCATTCCCCGAATATACTCGCCATACGAGTTTATTTGGAGGACGGCATGCGGTTTGCGGCGGTACTGCTCGACATGGACGGCACGCTCGTCGACTCGGACGCGGCGGTCGAACGGGCGTGGCTCATGTGGGCGAACGAGGCCGCAGTGCCGATCGAGCAGCTGCGCCCCCGCATGCACGGCGCCCCGGCCCCGACCACGATCCGCGCGGTGCGCCCGGACCTGTCCGAGGCGCAGGTGCAGGCGGCGTCGCGGCGGCAGCTGGAGCTGCAGTACCGCGATCTCGACGACGTCGTGCCCACCCCGGGCACGGCCCGGCTGCTGGTCGCGCTCAAGGAGCTGGAGCTGCCCTGGGCCGTGGTCACCAGCGCCGACCGCCGGCTGGCCTCGGCCCGGCTGGGCGCGGCGGGCATCGAGCCGCCGCTGCTCGTGACGGTCGAGGAGACCGCGCTGGGCAAGCCGCACCCGGACCCGTATCTCGCGGCCGCCGCCCGCCTCGGCGTCGACCCGGCCGCCTGCCTGGTGGTCGAGGACTCCCAGCCGGGCATCGACGCGGGCCGTGCGGCGGGGTGCACGGTCGCGGCCCTGCGCGGCCTGGACGCGGACCTGCGCATCACGACGCTGGCGGACCTGGCCGACATCCTGATCCAGCGGTCGTAGCGTCCCCGCCGGCCGACCCGACGGGGGTGCCGGTCCGGCATGCGGCGGCGCAGCTCGCCGTAGCGGTGCACGCCCTCCTTGAGGTGGGCCAGGATCACCGGGCGCCATTTGCCGCCGATGACGTCCACGGCCAGTTCGACCGGGCAGTGGTACCGCTTCACCGTGCTCCTCCCGAACGCCACGCACCGAAAAGTGCGTACTTGTCGCCGTCCGCCGAACCGTGATCCCGTCGCGGTGTGACTCCGACACGCTACGAATGGGCGGGCGGCGAGGCGGCCCTCGAACGGCTCACCGACGTGTTCTACGCCAAGGTGCTCGCCGACCCGGCGCTCGCGCCCGTGTTCGCGCACATGGACCCCGGGCACGCGCACTTCGTGGCGATGTGGCTCGGCGAGGTGTTCGGCGGGCCGGCCGCGTACACCGCGCGGCGCGGCGGCTACCCCCACATGCTCGGCGAGCATCTGGGCCGCGCCATCACCGAGGCCCAGCGGCGCCGCTGGCTCGAGCTCATGATGGACGCCGCCGACGAGGCGGGGCTGCCCGGCGATCCCGAGTTCCGGGCCGCGTTCGTCGGCTACCTGGAGTGGGGCACGCGGCTCGCGGTGAGCAACGCCCGGCCGGGCGCGGAACCGGCCCGCGAGGCACCGGTTCCGCGCTGGGGCTGGGGCGAGGCGCCGCCCTGTCAGCCGTCGTGAGCCGCTACTGCCACGTCATGTCGAGCTGGTTCTGGTAGTTGACGTAGCCGGCCCGGGCGAACGCGCGCGCCATCGGCACGTTGCCGGCGTCGGTGTTGGCCCGGATGCGGGGAATGTCGTGCGCGGCCAGCACGCGGGTGCCCTCGGCGAGGATCGCGTCGACGTAGCCGTGGCCGCGGTGCTCGGGCAGCACCGCGATGTACGCGATGATCGGCCCGTAGTCGTTGCGCGCCGGGAAGACGAACCCGACGGGCTCGCCGCCGGGCCGGGTCGCGACGCGCCACCACTCCTGCGGGCTCGGCCACTGTTCGAGCTCGCCGTGGAAGTGCTCCTCGGCGACCGCGCGCGGGCTCATCCGCTCGAGGTCGGCGCGGTTGTGCGCGTCGAGGGTGCCCTCGACGGCGCGGGTCATGAGGTCCAGTGCCTCGCCGGGGCCGGCGAAGCCGCGGAAGCGCAGCCGGCCTTCGTCGGGCGCGATCTGCGTGCCGGGGCGCCACTCGAGCCGGAGCCGTTCGACGAGCAGGCGCGCGCCGAGGTGCTCCAGGGCGGCCAGGCGCGGGCGTACCGCCGTGTCCCCCTGACGCCAGTCGGGCGGCACGAACCGGATGTACTCGGGCGGGGCCGACCCGGCCGGCACGAGCCGTTCGAGCGCGGCGCGCACCAGCGCCTCCCCGGTCGCCGCATGGCCGTCGGCGAAGTCGAAGAAGTCCATGAGGTACGGCTCCGTCGCCCCCGGGCGCGCCCACCAGCCGGCGCGGGCCAGGACCTCCCCGTCGCGCTCGGCGATCCAGAGCCATTCGGGCCGGCGGTTGCCGCGCTCGAGGTCGCCCGGCACTTCGCCGTCGAGCTCGTAGGTCAGGCGGAGGAACAGAGGCAGTTCATCGGGCCCGGTGATCGGGCGGAAGGTGACGTGCATGTGTGGCTGCTCCAATGCGTGGTGCACGGACTGCGGACATGACCGGCTCCTCCCTTCCGGCGATCACGCGTCGCCGCCGACCGTTCTATCGGTGTCGCCGCCCGCCCGCAACCGCATTTCGCCGAGCATCGCGTCGACCGAGCCGGCCGGGTCGGTGATCGGGAACTGCACCGCCCGCACCACCCCGGCCGGGTCGAGCAGCAGCGTGAGCCGCTTGAGCCGGTCGGCGCCGGCGACCCGGAACGTGGGCAGGCGCAGCGCGGCCGCGAGCCGGACGTCCTGGTCGGACAGCAGCGGGAACGGCAGCCGCGCGTGCTCGGCGAAGGCCCGCAGCTGGTCGGGGCGCTGGGTGCTGATCCCGCGGATGTCCGCGCCGAGCTCGCGGAAGGCCGGCTCCCGTTGGGCGTACGTCAGCGACTCCAGCGTGCACCCCGTGGCGCCCGGGATGTCGCCCCAGCCGGGCGGGTGCCCTCCGGCTCCGGGTGCGAAGGCGCCGGGGAAGCAGTACAGCACCGTCCAGTTCTTGCCGTGCAGCCCCGGCACCGGGTGGCCGGCGAGGGCGTGGACCCGCCGCGCCTCGGCCTCGGTGCCGATCGCGTCCAGCGAGCCGTCGCCCATCACGTGCCGCGAGCCCCAGTCCTGCAGCGCGACGAGCACCGGCAGCAGCCCCTCGCCCTTGGGCGTGAGGACGTAGTCGTGGCGGGGCGGGTGCTGCGAATACGGCCGCCGCCGCAGCACGCCGTGCTCGACCAGGGCGCCGAGCCGCTCGGTGAGGGCCCGCCGGCTCACGCCCAGCCCCTTCGCGAGCGCGTCGAAGCGGGTGGTCCCCCCGGCGATGTCCCGCACGATGAGGAACGTCCACCAGTCGCCCATGACACCGAGCGCCTGCGCGATCCCGCAGTCGGCGTCGGCCAGATCCTCGTGCCGCACCCATGCAGTATAGTCAGTTCCAATTTGGAACCCACTGATGTCACATTGGGACCCACTGAGGAGTGCGCATGTTCTGGCGCTGGTGGTCGGCGGGTATGGCCAGTTCCGCGGGGTCCGCGATCAGCGCCGTGGCGCTGCCCCTCACCGCGCTCACGGTGCTCGACGCGACCCCGGTGCAGATGGGGCTCGTCGCGGCCGCCGGCTACGCGGCGTGGCTGCTCATCGGCATGCCCGCCGGCGTGCTCGTGCAGCGGCTGCCCCTGCGCGGCGCGCAGATCGCCATGGACGTGCTGCGCGCCGTGGCGCTCGCGTCGATCCCGGTCGCGTGGGCGCTCGGCGTGCTCACCATCGCCCAGCTCATCGCGGTCGCGCTCGTGGTGAGCCTCGCGACCGTCGTCTTCGGCGTGGCCAACTCGACGTTCCTGCCCGCGATCGTGCCCCGCGAGCAGCTGCAGGCCCGCAACAGCCTCACCTCGGCCACCGACGCGGTCGTGCAGCTCGGCGGCCCGTCGGCCGGCGGCCTGCTCGCGCAGCTGCTCGGGCCCGTGCCCACGCTGCTCGCCGACGCCGCGAGCTACCTCGCCTCGGCCGCGCTCCTGCGCACCCTTCCGGCGCGGCGCACCCCCGTCCCGGACGCGTGGCCGCCGATGCGCCGCATGATCGCCGAGGGCTGGCGCTTCGTCGCCCGGCACCCCGTGATGGGCCCGGGCATGTGGACCGCGACGGCCGTGAACTTCGTGTGCGGGGCGCAGCTGGCGCTGTTTCCGCTGTACCTCGTCCGCGTCCTGCACACCCCGCCCGGCCTGCTCGGCGTGCTGCTCGCCGCCGAGGGCGCCGGCACACTGCTCGGCGCCACCGTGACGTCGCGCTTCACGGCCCGCGCCGGGGCCGGGCGCGCGCTGATCCTGGCGGCCGGCATCGCCGTGCTGGGCGCCACGATCATTCCCATCGGGACCGGCTGGGCCGCCTACGCCGCCTTCGCGCTGGGCAACATCGTCTTCGCCGGCGGCGTGGTGATCCTCAGCGTCACGACGCGCACCTACCGCCAGCTCGCCACCCCGCCCGAGCTGCTGCCGCGGGTGGCCGCGACGGTCCGCTTCGTGTCGTGGGGCGCGATCCCGGTCGGCGGCCTGCTCGCGGGCCTGCTCGCGGACGCGACGAACGCCCGCACGGCCCTCTTCGCCTTCGCCGCGGCGACGCTCCTGGCCCCGCTCGCGCTGCTCGCGAGCGCCCGCATCCGCTCAGCCGGTCTGGATCCGCACGACGACCTCGGACTCGGTGACCTTCTGCACGGAGATGTCGAAGCCCTGCGCGGTGGTGCTGCCGTCGACGGGCACGCTGACGACCGTTCCGCCGACGTCGAGCTTGACCTGGCCGTTGTCGACCCCCACGAGCTTGACGTCGACGCCGAGCACCGAGGACTCGGCGTCGACCCCGCGGTCGAACGTGACCGTGCAGGCACTGGTCGTGCAGTCGACGTTGTCGGTACTGCACGCGGCCGTCCCGAGCGCGAGCACGAACCCGGCGGCGAGCGCGGCGGACCTACGACCCAGCTTCGTAGCCATCATGCGGACCGAGTCTAGACGGCCCGCGCACGCGCACCCCGGCACCCGCGCACGGCCCCGGCGGTGGCGTCACGGGTCGGCCAGCGACCGCAGCACCGCGCCGAGATGGTCGGCGGCCCCGCACAGGGCCTGGATCGCGTCGGCCGCGACGGGGCCCGACGGCGGCGGCGCCGCCAGCAGCTCGGCCAGCACCCCGAGCGTCGTGGCCACCGCGTCGGCGACCGGGTCGGGGCGGCGGCCGCGGCGCCGGGCCACGGTGTGCTGGACCCAGGCCAGGCGGGCCCGCTCCAGCCGCGCGACCCCACCGGCGCCCGCCGCGGCCCGGTCCGCCGCCCAGTGCAGGTCCGCCCGGTCCTCGACGTCGAGACCGGCGAGCGCCTCCAGCGACTCCTGCCGCTCGACGAGCGCGGCCGTGAGGTGGGCGAGCAGATGCGCGCGGCGGCGGTCGGGGTCGAGGTCCTGCATGATGTACCGCGGATCCCCGGGGATGCCCAGCACGGTCATCGCCCGCAGCAGATCGTCGGTGCCCGGCAGGTCCATCGCGCCACCCTAGACCGGGCGGTCCGCGGCGGGCTGTGACGAATCCGGCAGCCCGGACGCGGCGAACAGGACCGCATCGAGCATCGTCGTCACGTCGGGGCGCGAACGGCCGCCGCTCGCGATCCCCACGCATCCGTCCATCCTGCCCACCGGCGCCGAAAACCGGCGAAACACCTGGCCGGTGCGGCGACGGAGGGGCATGGCGGGCTCCGTGCGACGTTGCCCTAGGCTGTGTCGAATTGGCGGCGGCGGGGCCTCCCGGTGACCCGATACATTCCCCTGCATAGGAGGTGGCACGGTGTCACAGAGTGCGAACGGGGACGACAACTTAGCCCGGCGCAACGCCTGGCTCTACTACCTGGTCGTCGGCGGCGCGGGCATCGTGCTGCTGCCGTTCACGGTCGCGCTGCACGCCGAGCTCTGGCCGCAGCTCGTCGCGATCCTGCTGCTGGTCGGCTCCGGCGTCGTCGGGTTCGTGACCAGCTGGCGCACCCGCAAGCCGCGCACGCTCGTGGTGCGCCCGGCCGCGTTCGAGGCGCCGCCGGCGTATTTCCGGCTCGCCGTCAACGCCGCGAGCCTGCCGCCGGTCGTGGGCATCCTGTGCAGCATCGTCTACGACGACGATGACTGGGGCGTGTTCACCTGGATGCTGTTCGCGGTGACGCTCGGATTCGCCTATCTGATGGTGTACGCCCTCGTCATGCTCGTCCGCGGCACCGGGCGCCTCGTCCTGCGCGCCGACGGCCTCACCGTCGTCGACGCGACCACCACGCACGAGGTGCCGTGGGCGGCCATCATGTCCGGCCCGTTGCCGACCGTCTTCGGCGTCGGCCGGCTCGGCATCCTGTGGCCGGAGCTGGTGACCACGACCGGGTTCGGGCGCAAGAAGAACCTGCAGCGCATCCAGCTGCAGCTGCAGTCCAGCGCCGTGCACCGCGAGTTCCTGCACGACTCGGTCAACCACTACCTCAACCACCCCGAGGACCGCGGCTCGATCGGCACCGACGAGGGGCTCGCGCACCTGCTCGCGACGCTGCCGGCCTGAGCCCTGTCCTATGCCGCCATGCCGAGGGAGCGCAGGTGGCGGGCCTCACGGGCGGAGCGGGCGAGGGCCTGGGTCGTGCGCGGGCCGGCGATCCCGTCGACGGCGAGCCCGGCGCGGGCCTGGAAGCGGCGCAGCGCCTGCGGCAGCTCGGCCTCGAACGCGCCGGGCCGGATCAGCCCGAGCTCCGCGAGCAGCGCCCGGACCTCACGCGGGTCGGCGGGCGGGACGGCCTCGTCGGTCGCGTTGACGGTGCCGGCGAGGGCGGCGCCGACGAGGGTGAAGATGCGGCGAACGGTCATACCTCGAGTGTGTTGCGCGAACGTTCGGCCGGCGTCAGGGGAAACCCTGTCAACCGACCCTGAAAACGTCCGTCGCCAGGTCCAGCGCGGCGCGGACCGGGTCGCCGTGCCAGCGGCTCGGGAACGCCTCGCGCAGGGTCCAGCCGGCGCGCAGCAGGGCCCGCTGGCGCTCCAGATGGGCCCGGTTGCCGTCCGGGTGCGGGGCGCAGACGAGGCCGACGCCGTCCACCACGAGATCGAGGGTCCAGTTCCCGACCCGGTACGCGGCGTGGACCTCCCGGCCGGCCGCGGACAGTTCGGCGGCGAGGCGGGCGGCCCACGGTACCGCCGCCGGATCCCCGGCATCGCGGGCCGGGCGCGGGTCGTCCGCGTGCGCGAGGAAGTCCGCGATCAGGCCGCTGCCGCTCGTGAGGGAGGTGACCACGACCAGGCGCCGGCGGGCGCGGGTGGTCATGACGTTGAACAGGTTCGGCTCGGCGGCGAAGCGCGTCCGGGCCGGGGTGTCGCCGTCGACGAGGCCGAGCGAGACGACGACGGTGTCGGCCTCGCCGCCCTGGAACGCGTGCACGGTGCCGCAGCGCAGCCCGAGCCGCTCGATCTCCTCGGCCGTGAGCTCCTGGAGCAGCGCGGCCTCGATCGCGTCGGCCTGCGGGCGGAAGGGCGTCACGACGCCGATCCCGGTGCGCCCGGCGGCGGCCAGCTCGCGCACGGTGCGCAGCACCGCGTCGACCTCGGCCCGGTTGACGCCGTCGCGCACCTCGGCCCCGGCGACCCGCACGACGTCGATGGCGTCCTCGCGCTCGGCGGCCGGGGTGCGGGTCATGAGCGTGAGCCGGCCGTCGTAGAAGCGGCGCGCGGCGAACGCGATGAGGTGCGGGGCGCACCGGTAGTGCTCGCCGAGCCAGGTCGCCGGGGCGGCGCCGACGGCCACGTCGAAGGCGCTGGAGCGGCGCACGTCGATCCGGTCGGGCAGCCCGTGTCTGGCGAGGGTCGCGGCCACGTCGACGTCGGCGACGAACGACACGAACCGCAGCTGGCTCGGGTCGCCGGCGACGAGCGCGCGGCGGGCGCGGGCCAGCACGGGCGCGGCCCGGATCTGGTCGATGTGCGCGGCCTCGTCGAGGATGACGAGGTCGAACAGGCCGGGCACGGGCGGCAGCAGGTCCTCGATGTCGGCGACGGTGCCGACCCACAGCGGCAGCGCCTTGACCAGCGCCGGCCCGTCGAGCGCGGCGAGGGCCTCGCGGCGGCGGTTGCGCCCGGCCCGCAGGGCGGCCCCGAGCTCGGCGGTGCTGCCGCGGGCGGAGCGGCCCCACCGGTCGGCGGCGGCCGCGGCGTCGCGCATCTCGGCCCCGACTGCGGCCCGCAGCCGGGCGTCGGCGTCCAGCAGCGCCGGCCAGACGGCCCCGAGGTCGGTCCCGCCCCGCACGGCGAGCGTGGCGGCGGCCCGGTCGGCCTCGACGGCACCGAGCAGCTCGGCGAGGCGCCGTGGCTCGACACCGTAGCGGCGCCGCACCCGCCATTCGCGCAGGAAGCGGGATTCGAGGAGCCTTTTGGCCCGCGGTACGTCGACATCGCCGGCGAACACCCGGGGCGCCTCGGCTCGCAGCCCGGCCAGCAGCGGCTCCCACACCGTCATCTCGGCGGCCTTGCGCTCCAGGTCCAGCGCCGCGCCGATCGCGTGCTCGAGGCGCTCGACGGCCTCGGCCGCCGCCCGCACCTCGGCCCGCCGCGCGTCGAGCTCCCGGCCGCCGACGCCCTCGGGCCGCCCGGACGTGAGCGCGTGGGCGAAGCGGTCGCGCCGCTCGGCGTCGCCGAACAGCACCGGCTCGGCCCCCGGGAACCGCCCGAGCAGCCCCGCGAGCACCTCGGCGGCGTGACTGGCCTGGGTCGCGACGAGCACGGACCCGCCCCGGTGGACGGTGTCGAGCGCGGCCGCGACGACCGCGTGGCTCTTGCCGTTGCCGGGCGGCCCGGACACGACGACGACCCGCTCGCGGCGCACCCGGCGCACGACCTCGCGCTGGGCCCGGTTCAGCGGCAGCGGGGAGTGCACGGCCTCGTCGGCGCCATCGTCGGGCGGGGCGCCGTCGCCGTACACCTGCGCGAGCGCGGTCTGCTCCAGCCCCGGCCGCGTGGACCAGGCCCGCAGGGTGTCCCGCAGGCCCGGCATGGCGACGTCCCGGGCCACGTACAGTGCCGCGCGGGCCCGCCCCGCCAGGCGCTCGTCGGGCTTGAACCCGGCGGCGTCCGCGGCCGTCTCGATCCAGGCGCCGGTGCCGACGGCCGCGAGCCACGCCGCCGTGCCGACCCCGGGCGCCGACTCCAGCACCGCGGCGAGCCCGCGATCGGCGATGAGCGGCGTGACCTCGAGATCGCCGGCCGAGGTGACCCGATATCCGCGCAGCCGGCCGCCCGAGCCCTCCAGCCGCACCGGCTCGAAGAGCAGCGGCAGCCGCACGGTCCGCGCGACCCCGTCGATGTCGGCGGTGCCGAGCAGCCACGCCCAGCCCCGCCGCAGCAGCCGCTCCTCGCGGTGGAGCGAGTCGAGCGCGGCGAGGCGCTGGGCGGCCTTGCCGGCGGGCACCCGGTCGGGCTCGTCCAGCCACAGCGGTGCGGGCGCCCCTTTCGCGACGTCGAGCACGCGGTCCCGGCCGGCCGGCGCGAGGTCGGCGAGCGCGGCGAGGACGCGGCTGGGCTCCATAGGAGCCCGATTCTGTCATGCACGTTCACGCGCCACCCGTCACGCCGATGCCGCGCAGCGCGGCCGACGCGGCGGCCCGGACGGTGGGCTTCGTCGCATTGTGTCGGTTGCGTTCGGTTCATGTCCGGTCCCGGATTGACACCGACCGGGGCCGCCCATAGGTTTCGAGCCACCATGACGCACCTCGGCGGATCATCGAAGCTGCTCAGGGCCATGAACGACGCGGCCGCCCTGAGTCACGTGCTGGAACGCGGGCCGCTGACCCGCGGGGAGCTGCGCGACCTCACCGGACTGTCCAAGCCGACGATCTCCGAGGCGCTGCGCCGCCTCACGGAGGCGCGGCTGGTGAGCGTCGTCGGCTACGTCAGCGCCGGGCCCGGGCCCAACGCCGAGGTGTACGCGGTGAACCCCGACGCCGCCTACGCGGTCGCGCTGTCCGTGCGGTCGGTCCGCGAGCCGGACAGCCACGGCACCCCCACGGTCACCGCTGCCGTCACCGACCTCGCCGGCGTCGTGCGCGGGCGGCTGGAGTCCGCCGTCGACTTCGCCGCCACCGACACCGTGGCCGTGGTCGCCGACATCGTCGACGAGGTGTGCAAGGAGGCCGGCGTCGCCCGCGACCCGGTCGCCCACGTGCAGATCGCCGTCGCCGGCTCCTACGACCAGCGCGGCGACGTCCTGCACCACGTGGACATCCCCGGCTGGGGCCGCTCGGGGCTGGTCGAGGACCTGCGCCGGCGCCTCGGCGTGACCGTCGGGGTCGACAACGACGTGAACCTGGCCGCCGTCGCCGAGCGCGCGCACGGCGCCGGCCGCGACGCGGAGAGCTTCACGCTGCTGTGGCTCGGCGAGGCGGGCCTGGGCCTGGCCATCGACCTCGGCGGCACCCTGCTGCGGGGGGCGCGGGGCGGGGCGGGCGAGATCGGATACATGCCGATCGGCGCGAGCACCGACCTGCAGACCCTCGTCGGCGGCGCCGCGGTGCTCGAGCTGGGCGCGGCCCACGGGTTCGCCGCCCCGACGGCCGCGGGCACCATGGCCGCCGTCGCCGCCGGGGCCGCCGAGGGGGATCCGGCCGCGGCCGAGTTCGTCACCGTCCTCGCGGGCCGCATCGCGATCGGCCTCTCAGCGGTCGTCGCGGTGCTCGACCCGCCACTGGTCGTCATCGGCGGCGAGGTCGGGCGGGCCGGCGGCGAGCTGCTCGGCGCCGCGGTGGCCGCGGCCCTGGCCGAGGCGGCCCCGCTGGACACCACCATCGCCACGACCCGGGTGCAGGACGACGCCGCCCTGCTGGGCGCCCAGGAGGCCGGCCGCGCCTCGGTGCGCGAGGCCCTGCTGGCCGACCTGAGCCGCCCGTAGCCGACGGGTCAGTCGTCCTCGGACTTCTTCGTGGTGCGCCGCTTGCGGGCGGGCCGCTTGCGCGGCTTCGGCGCCCCGGACGCCAGCTTCGTGTAGGTCAGCATGTTCGCCAGGCCGATGCCGACCGCGGCGAAGAGCACCTGGATGCCGAGCTCCCACCAGCTCCACTGGATCTTCCACACCTTGACGAGGGCCTTGTCGTCGAGGTTGACCAGCTCGGCCACCAGCGTGCCCAGCAGCGCCGCGCCGACACCGATCAGGAACGTGATGAACACGCCGATCGACTGCCGGCCCGGGAGCACCAGTCGCCCGAGCACGCCGATGAGCAGGCCGATCGGGATGGCCACCCAGAAGTCGTTGATGTGCATGTCGGTCGCGCGCTCCCCTCGCGAGTCGGTCGAGACGGGACCGTACACGATTGCTTCGATGCCTTTTGCTCGGGCCCGCGTCACCTGCGGGCCGTTGCTCCCGCCAGACATCCCGGCCTCCGCGGGCGCAAGGACGACAACCGCACCGCCTCGAGCGGGACCCGCGGGCGCCCTTGTGCCGGGGCACGCGGCGAGAGACGGTGGAATCGGGACAAGTGGGAAGGAGGCGCGCCATGCTGCTGGAACACTGCCCGATCGTCGTAGGCGTGGACGGCTCGGCCGCAGCGCTGGGCGCCGTGCGCTGGGCCGCCGACGAGGCCGCGCGACAGCAACGCACGCTGCGGATCGTGCACGCGATGCGCTGGGAGGGGTCCGCGGACGGCCAGGGCCTGGTGCTGGACGCGGCCACGGAGGCCAAGGGCTGGCAGCCGGGCATCGCGGTGGAGACGATGACCCTGGGCGGCTCCCCCGCGTGGATCCTGCGCCAGCAGTCCCGCACGGCCGCCCTGGTGGTCATCGGCGGCCGGGTGCACGACGGCAGCGTGCTGGACGCCTCGGTCAGCGCGCACCTGGCGGCCTTCGCGCACTGCCCCGTGCTCGTCGTCAACAACGGCTGGCGCTGGGCCGACCCGACGACCGCGCTGCCGGCCCACGCCCCGGTCGTCGTCGGCGTCGACGGCTCGCCGTCGAGCCGGCGCGCCCTCGCGTTCGGCTACGGCGAGGCCGCCTCCCGCCACGTGCCCCTGCTCGCCGTCCACGCCGGCCGGGCCCGCCCGCACGCGATCGTCGCCGCCGAGCTCGAGCCGTGGCTGTACCGCCACCCCGAGGTCGAGACCCGCTTCGACAGCCGCGACACGGGCGTGCTGGAAACCCTGACGGAAGCGGCCCGCAGCGCCCTCATGCTCGTCGTGGGCGCGCACCGGGTGGGCTGGTACGAGCAGCCCCGCCCGAACCCGGTGACCCAGCTCGTCGTCCACCACGCCGCCTCGCCGGTACTCGTCACCCGCAGCGTCTAGCCCTGCCGGTCACGCCGGCCCGCGACGGCCCGTCGCGGCCGCTCCCGGCCCGCGACGGGCCGGGAGCGGCCGCGCGCACCCCGCGGCAGCCGGTCACGACACCGGCACCGGATCGGCCCCGCGGGCGCCGCCCGGGCGGCAGCGGGCCAGTCGCCGCGCGGCCAGCCAGACGCCCCGCACGGCGCCGTGGCGGGTGATGGCCTCGGCCGCGTAGTGCGAGCAGCTCGGCGTGAACCGGCAGCACGGGCGCGCCCGGCGGGCGGAGACCTCGGTCTGGTACCGCCGGATCGCCCCGACGAGCGGACCCTCCGGCGACGCCGCCCGCCGCGGCGCCCTCGCCATCGTCAAGAGCATGGCCGGCAGCGACAGCAGCCCCACCATGAGGCAGGGCCCGTCGATCGCCTCGCCGATGCAGCAGCCCGCCTCGAGCAGGCAGGCATCGCGCAGGCAGCTGTTGTTGCCGCCGCGCCGGTAGCCGTAGTCGTCGTGATGCCGGTGCCGCCGGCGGGACCATCGTTCGCGCATGACTCCGTGATACCGCCCCGGCGCCACCCGTAGGGGAGGCCCCCGATGTCAGCTCGCGCTGGACTCCCGGGCCTCCTGGAACACGCCCGCGCCCGCCAGCTCCGAGATGACGTCGTTGAGGGTGTCGATCTGCGCGTCCGTGTTCGCCGCGGTCACCTGCACCCGGAAGCCGACCTGGTCGCGCGGCACGCCCGGGTAGGGCGCCAGCGTCACGAACAGCCCCCGCTCCCACAGCAGCTCGGACACGTCGACGAGGTCGCGGTCCAGCGCGATCGGCAGCTCGATGATCGGGGTGTCGTCGGTGTTGGGCGTGAACACCCCGAGCCCGCGCACGTGGTTGAGCACGCGCGTCGACATCCGGTAGAGCTCGGCCCGCAGCTTGTCGCCGCACTCCGCGTTCACCTCCAAGCCGGCGAGCACGGTGGCCAGCGAGGCGGTCGGGGACGGGCCGGAGTAGAGGTAGGGCGCCGCCGAGGCCTTGAGCCGGTTCTTGAGCACCGTCGGCACCGCGAGGAAGGCCATGAGCGACGAGTACGCCTTCGAGAACCCCCCGACGAGCACGACGTCGTCGTAGGACTCCCCGCAGTACCGGATGATGCTGTTGCCGGTGGAGCCGTAGGGGCTGGTCTCGTCGGCGCAGCGGTCGCCGATGACGCCGAAGCCGTGCGCGTCGTCGATGTAGAGCACGGCGCCGTGGGCCCGGCACAGGTCGAGGTATTCCCGCACGTCCGGGATGTTGCCGGTCATGCTGTTGACGCCGTCCATGCACACGAGCACCGGCCCGCCGTCCCTGGACGCCGCCACGGCCGCCCCGGGCAGCAGCGACGCCAGCTCGTCCAGCGAGCGGAACCGCGAGAGGGTGGCGCCCTGGGCCCGGGCGAAGACGCAGCCGTCCCAGATGGTCTTGTGGGCCCGGGCGTCGATGAGGATCTGGCCCCGCTGGGCGATCGCCGGGATGACGGAGAGGTGGATCTGCGTGATGGTCGGCAGCACCAGGGTGTCCTCGGCCCCGAGCAGCGCGGCCAGCCGCTCCTCGATCTGCGGGTAGAGCGCCGGGTTGCCCAGCATGCGCGACCACGACGGATGCGTGCCCCAGCGGCGCAGCTGCTCCTCGACCGCCCCGATGATCTGCGGCTCCAGGTCGAAGCCGAGGTAGTTGCAGGAGGCCCAGTCGGTCAGCCAGTGCTCCCCGACGCGGATGCGCCGCCCGTCGATCTCGTCGATGACGGCGTCGTAGAACCGGGTCTCGGTGCGGAGGCGGGCGATGCCGCTGTACCGCGGGTCAAGGTCAACTTCGGTGGCCAGCTCTGAGGCGTGCACACAATCCTCCGGGGTGGTTCAGGCCGCGGTGCGGCCTCCCCGTTGAGGCCCCGACGCATCGTCCGACAACCATTGACTCGCGTCACGGTAGCTCAGCGGCCTCGAGAACAAGTACCCCTGACCATGGTCGCAACCCATCGTGACCAGCAGGTCGCGCTCCGCCGACGTCTCGATGCCCTCGGCGACGACCTGCAGCTTGAGAATCCGGGCCAGCTGCACGATCATGTCCACGACCGCGTGCTGCTCGGCCGAGGAGACCACCGTGTCGATGAAGCTCTTGTCCAGCTTGAGCACGTCGACGGGGAGTCGCCGCAGGTAGGACAGCGACGAGAAGCCGGTGCCGAAGTCGTCGATGGCGATGCGCACCCCGGCCTGACGCAGGGCCGCGAGCTCGGCCGCGACCTCGCCGTCGTCGTGCAGCAGCAGGCTCTCGGTCATCTCCAGCAGCAGGCCGCCCGGGGGCAGGCCCATCCGGTCGATCTCGGCGAGCACCCACCGGGCGAAGTCCGGCGAGCGGAACTGCCGGGCCGAGACGTTCACGGAGACATAGATCTCATCTTCGGGGTACGCGATCCGCCACTGCGCCGCGGCCGTGATGGCCTGGCTGAGGACCCAGGCGCCGAGCGGGACGATGAGCCCGCTCTCCTCGGCGACGGAGATGAACTCGTCCGGCGGGACCATGCCGCGGGTCGGGTGGTCCCAGCGCACGAGGGCCTCGAAGCCGCGGGTGCGGTCGTCGGCGAGCGTGACGATGGGCTGGAAGTGCAGCAGGAAGGCCTCGCCGGCGATGGCCCGGTCGAGGTCGGCGCGCAGCTTGTGCCGCTCGACGACGGCGCTGTGCAGCGAGGACTCGAAGCGCCGCCAGCGGTCCCGCCCGGCGTCCTTGGCCACGTAGACGGCCAGGTCGGCGTGGCGCAGCAGCTCCTGGGCGGTGGCGGCCTCGGCGGTGGTGGCCACGCCGATGCTGGCCGTGGCCGACACCGTGCCGTGGGCGAGCTCGAACGGCGCCTTGAAGCTCTGCAGCACCCGCTCCGCCACCCGCTCCACGTCGGCGGAGGTCCCCGCCCGGCGGACCAGGGCCGCGAACTCGTCGCCGCCGAGCCGCGCCACGGTGCCGGCCGCGCCGTAGGAGCCGTCGACGGCCCGCAGCGCCTCGGTCAGCCGCTGCCCGACCGCGACGAGCAGGGCGTCGCCGGCGCCGTGGCCGAAGGTGTCGTTGACCACCTTGAAGTCGTCGAGCTCGACGATGAGCACGCCGACCGTCGCGCCCGTCTCGGCGCCGGACGCGACCGCCTCCTGGACCCGGGTGAGGAAGACCTCGCGGTTCGGCAGGCCGGTGAGGGCGTCGAAGGTGGCGCGCTGGTACAGCTCCGCCTGCAGCCGGCTGCGCTCGGTCACGTCCCGCAGGGTCACCACGACCCCGCGCACGGTGGGCTCGCCGCGCAGGTCGCGGAAGGTCGCCTCGACCAGCGCCGGCCGCCCGTCGGGGCCGGTCACCTGCAGGTCCTGCCCGGGCCGGGCACTGTCGGCAACGGGCGCGTCCACGGGCCGGCGGGGCAGGTCGGGCGGCAGCGGCGCGGGGTGGCGGACCGGCCCGGCGGCGCGGACCTCGGCCAGGCGCCGGGCGACCTCGGCCGCGCTCTCCTCGGCGAACGCCGTCGGCAGCGGGGTGCCGAGCAGGTCGGAGCCGAACAGCGCCCGCGCGGAGGGGCTCGCGTAGCCGACGAGGTCGCCGTCGCCGACGATGAGGATGACGTCGGCGGTGTTGAGCACGAGGGTGCGGAAGTACGCCTCGCTGTTGCGCCGCCCCACCTCCTCGCCGAGCGCGATGCGCTCCAGGGCCATCGCGGCCTGGGTGGCGAGGATCTGCGCGGCCTCCTGCAGCCCGGCGAGCACCACCTCGTCGGCGGCCACGTACAGCGCCCGCTCGGCGGCCCGCCCGTCGGCCAGGGCCAGCGGGCAGCACAGGGCGACCTCGAAGCCGCCGAGCTCGGCGGCGAGCTCGGGGTCCAGCTCCGACAGGTACGGCATCGACACCTTCGGCCCGCGGGCGGGGCCGAGCGCGACGGCGTAGGAGCCGCCGGGCGGCAGCAGCTCGGCGACGGCGCCGCGGACGGTCCGGGCGACGCCCCCGGCGTCGGTGGCCATGAGCAGCGCGGCACCGGCGCTGCGCAGGCGTCGCTCGCGCTGCACGGTGAGCCGCTGCGCGCGCACCGCCCGGCCCAGCCGCAGCAGGACCAGGCCGGACAGCAGCGCGGACACGGCGGCGATGGCGGCGGCGTCGCGCACCTGGCCTCCCCGCATCTCGACGAACAGCACGATCGGAGCGATGAACAACGACAGCCCGAGCAGCAGCAGGCGGCCGAGCCGCTCCTCGCCGCCGCGGTGGACCTGGGGCTCGGTCAGCTGCCGCATCGAGGGATGCAGCGCCGCGACGCCCCACAGCGCGTAGAACGCGGCCCAGCCGATGTCGATCGGGCCCCCGGTGTGCCAGCTGCCGGCGAGCTGGTGCAGGCCGTAGCCGACGTCGGAGCTGAGCAGCCCGACACCGCCGAGCGCGAGCAGCGCCAGGGCGGCGTGGAAGCGCACGGAGGCGATGAGCCGGGCGCCGACGAGCAGCACGACGATGTCGGCGAGCGGGTAGGCGATGGAGATGCTCCGGTCCAGCGTGGACAGGTTCGGATTGTCCACATAGGGCCGGATCAGGAAGATGTACGACAGCAGGCCGAGCCCCGCCGTCAGCGTGACCGCGTCGAACAGGCCGCCGAGGTCGCGCCGGACCACGCCGAGGCGGTAGAGCCAGACCAGGGCCGCGGCGATGAGGACGTACATCGTGAGGTAGAGCGCGTCGGCCAGCGACGGGAAGCCGGACTGGTGCAGCAGCCGGGTCAGCACGTCGGCGATGAGGTCGCCGGTGATGAAGCAGGCGACCGCGCCGGCCAGCAGCAGCCATGGCGCCCGCTTGCGGGGCTTGTGCAGGTGCACCCCGAGCAGGATCGCGGCCACGCTCGAGCAGCCGATCGCGGACCACAGCACGGGATGGAGGCTGGGCAGCGCGAAGTTGGCGATCACCAGGACCGCCATCGCACCGGCGTAACCCGCCAGCACCCCGCGTGCCGACCCGCTCACTCTCTGCTGCCTTCGTTAGCGATCACCAGCCCCGCCCCGCGCGCTCGCGGCGAGGCAGACGCTACCCAGTTCGCTGCCGAATGAGGAGTACCTGGCAGGATCGTTCCGAGCGGCCCGCACGACGCCTTTGACGCCATTTGCGCATTTGGCGGTTTAGATGGTACTGCCCAGTGCCCGTCATATCTACACCGTGCGATGGCTGGTTTTACGCTCGGCAACCAAACGCTCGGATTCATTCACGCAAACGTTCAGCGTCATTCGTGGTCATTCGCAGTCATTCGCGCGTTCGCGTCCACTCGGGGTTGGCGGCACTCGTGTTCGCCGGCACTCGGGTGCGGCGCCACGCGCGCGTTCGCTCGCGGTTCGGGGTCGTTGCGCGCTTGCGGTCGTCCGCGCGGTCGCAGCCGTTCGCGGTTGCGGTCACTCGAGCGATCGTTCGCGGTCACTCGCGCGCCTTCGCCCCGTCGTTCGCGCACGCCCACGCAGTCGTTCGCGGTCGTTCGCGCGCATTCGCCCGGTCGTTCCCGCGCGCCCGCGCCGTCGCTCGCGCACACCCGCGCCGTCGCTCGCGCACACCCGCCGTCGCTCGCGCACACCCGCGCCGTCGCTCGTGCGCACCCGCGCCGTCGCTCGCGGTCACTCGCGCGCACCCGCGCAGTCGTTCGCGGTCGTTCGCGCGCATTCGCCCAGTCGTTCCCGCGCGCCCGCGCAGTCGTTCGCGCGCAGTCGCGTTCGCGCGCAGTCGTTCGTGGTCACGCGCACCCGCGCCTTCACTCGCGCGCACCCGAGCCGTCGCGCGCATCCGCGCGATCGTTCGCGGTCACTCGCGCGCATTCGTTCGCGCGCTCGCGCGCACCCGCGCCGTCGTTCGCGGTCACTCGCGCGGTCGCGGTCGCCGTCGCACCATGGTCACCGAGAGTGCCGCTGTCAACGCGGCGACGCACCAGACTCCGCCGACGGCCCAGGCCCCGAACAGCAGCAGCGCCGAGAGCTCCGTCGCCAGGGCCGCGACCGAGGTGACCGTCGCCCGGGCCGCGCCGTCGATGACGGCCTGCAGGCGCGCGTCGGCGATGACGAGCACGAGGCGGTACAACGCGTAGAAGACGGCGACGAGCACGATCCCGGCGGGCCGGTCCAGCGCGGCCGCCCCGGCCAGGAACAGCCCGCCGGCCAGCATCAGCCCCGCGAGCCCCCGGCCGGGCAGTCCCCCGGCGCGGGCGGCCAGCCCGGCCCCGACCGCCCCGCCGAGCGTGATGACGAGGGTGGCGGCCGGGTTCAGGGCGGTGGGCACGCCCCAGCCGTGGGCGAGCAGCGGAAAGTACTCCTCGACCGCGTCGAGCCCGGCCAGCGCGGCGAGCACGAGGGCCGCGGTGCGCACGGCCGGGCGCCCGGCCGCCTCCCGCAGACCGTCGCGCAGGGTCGCGAAGTACCCGAGCTCACCACCGTCCTCGAGTTCGCCCCCGTCGCCGGGTCCGCCACCGTTCCCGGGTTCGCCGCCGTCTCCGGATCCGTCACCGTTCCCGGGTTCGCCCCCGTCGCCGGGCCCGTCACCGTCGAAGCCTCCGACCTGGCGCCTGCCGCCGTCGAAGCTGCCGGCCTGGGATTCACCGCCGCCGAAGCCTCCGACCTGGCGCCTGCCGGCGCCGAAGCTGCCGGCCTGGGATTCACCGCCGTCGACATTGTCAGCCTGGAATTCACCACCGCCCAGGCTGCCGGCCGTGGACCCCCGGACCTCGGGCAGCCGCGCGGCCAGCGCGGACGCGGCGAGGCACACGCCGACGCTCACCCAGCCGACCAGCGGGTAGCCGCCGAGCGGGAACAGCACCGCGGCCGCCACGGCCGCCGGGATCTGCGCGACGAGCCCGGCCGCGGTGACCTGGCCGGAGACGCGTACGTAGCGGCTCTCGTGCCCGGCCGCGAGCAGCCCGTCGTAGAGCAGCGCCTCGATCGACCCGCTCGCCAGCGCCCCGCCGAGGCCCCAGAGCACGAACCCGGCCGCGAACACGGCGAAGGAGGGCAGCGCCGTCCACAGCGCGAACCCGGCCGCCTGCAGCAGCCCGGCCGCGACCAGGTTGGCGCGGCGGGAGAACCGGTCGGCGAGGGCGCCGGTGGGCACCTCGGCGGCGATCCCGACCGCGGACCAGAGCGCGAACAGCAGCGAGATCTCGCCGCCGGACAGGCCGGTGTCGGTGAACAGCAGGGCGTACAGCGGATAGAGCGGGACAGCATCGGACAGCAGCGCCCAGCGGACCCCGCGGCGGCTCAGGCGGCGGACATCGGCCGGCAGGGGCTCCGGTGTTCTGCGTCAACCGAACGGCATGGTGGGCACGCTACTTGACGGCGGCGTAGAACGCGTCCGCAATCGCGCCGGCGGTCTGGCTCGTGCCGTCGGTGACGTACGCGCAGTACGCGATCCCGTCCCGCACGCCGACGGCCAGGTTGGGCGCGTCGAGCGTCCCCTGCACCTTCGCGCCCGGCTGGGCCTTCGCGTCCTTGACGAGCACGGGCTCCTGCCAGGCGCCGCGGGACAGTGCCGCGGCGGCCGCGGCGTAGCCGATCGGGGCGGCCGTCACGCCGTTGGCGTCGGCGCGGCCGGTGAACACGTCGGCGCCCAGGCTCCACTTGGCGCCGACGCCGAGGCTCGCCGGGTCCGCGGGCCACGCCGGGCCGGGGATCTCACCGAGGAAGGCGAGGTTGTACCCCGCCGGGCCCGGCCCGTTCGCGACGGCCAGGACGGTGCCGTCGCTGACCTTGACGGCCACCAGCGCCGAAGGCTTCCCGGTGCCGGCGAGGGCGGCGTCGGCGGCCTGCTGCACCTTCACGTCGATGGTCGTGGCGATGACCGCCCCGTCCTGGGCCGGCAGCGTGAACAGGGGCTCGCCGGGTGTCGCGCCGGGCCTGGCGTCCAGCGGGGCGATCGAGACGCCGGGGAGGCCGCGCAGCTGGGTGTCGTACCGTCGCTGCATTCCGGTGAGCCCGGCGACGTCACCGGCCTTGAGCGCCCCGCCGCTCGCGTCGATGATCTCCTTCGTCGCCGGGCCGGAGGTGCCGAGCAGGGCCCGGGCGAACGTGCGCGTCATCGGCAGCGAGAGGGTGCCCGCCCTGACCCGGATGCCGGGCGTCTTGTTCAGGTCGGTGGCGATCTCGTCGAAGTCGGTCCTGCGCAGCGTCACCACGTCGACGAACGCGTCCGGCTTGGCCGCCTGGAGCTTCGCGGGCAGCCCCTGCACGTCGACGTCGGCCTGCACCGAGCGGAACACGTCGCCGAGGTG
This sequence comes from Dactylosporangium sp. CA-139114, assembly GCF_050955725.1. Taxonomy (NCBI): domain Bacteria; kingdom Bacillati; phylum Actinomycetota; class Actinomycetes; order Micromonosporales; family Micromonosporaceae; genus Dactylosporangium; species Dactylosporangium sp. CA-139114. The sequence continues at coordinate 4,278,999 of NZ_CP192080.1, read as the reverse complement.
CGCCACCAGGTCGGGCACGTCCGGCACGGCCCGGGGCTCGACGCCGACGTACACGACCGGCGTCTCGGCGACGATCGGGGTGCCGTCGGCGGCCGCGATCTTCCCGCGCCCGGCCGGGGTCGCGCGCAGGGACAGGTGCTGACCGTCCTCCAGCTTCGGGTGGACGGTGGAGGGGCCGAAGTACACCTGCCAGCGTTTGCCGAGCAGTCGCGCGTGCACGGCGGTGTCGTAGGCCCACTTCCGCCCGTCGGGCAGCGTCCACGCCACCGCGACGCTCAACGTGGCGTCGGACGCCTGAAGCCGGGCCTTGCCGTGCGGGGTGAGCTCGGGCCGGCGCGCGGACAGGTCCCCCTCGGTGCCGGCCAGCAGCTCCTTGGCCGCCGCGGCGTCCAGGGTGCGGCCCTGCGGCGTGAGCAGGTCCGGGAAGCCGCTGAAGTCGGCCTTGCGCCAGTCGGCGAGGAAGGTCGTGAACCGGTCGTGCACGACCTTGTCCTGATCGTCGTCGCAGGCGGCGGCCAGGGGCGCGACCAGGGTCAGCGCGCCGAGCAGCAGCAGGAGTCCCCGAAGCCTCGTCACAGGCCGACGATAGCGGCCCCTATGCGGACAAGCGCGACACGGATCGCATCTTGTTCATTGCGTCAAGTGCGGCAACTTTGTACGACTCCGCGAGCGTCGGGTAGTTGAAGACCGCGTCCACCAGGTAGTCCACCGTCCCGCCGCAGCCCATCACCGTCTGTCCGATGTGGACGAGCTCGGTGGCGCCGGTGCCGAAGACGTGCACACCGAGGATCTTGCGGTCCTCGGGCGAGACGATGATTTTCAGCATGCCGTACGAGTCCCCGATGATCTGGCCGCGGGCCAGCTCCCGGTAGCGGGAGATGCCCACCTCGAACGGGATGCTCGCGTCGGTGAGGTCGTCCTCGGTGCGCCCGACGAAGCTGATCTCCGGGATGGTGTAGATGCCGATCGGCTGGAGCTGGCCCATGCCCCGCACCGGCTCGTCGCAGGCGTGGTGCGCGGCCAGGCGGCCCTGCTCCATCGACGTCGAGGCGAGGGCCGGGAAGCCGATGATGTCGCCGACGGCGTAGATGTGCGGGACCCCGGTGCGGAAGTGCTCGTCGACGGTGATCCGCCCGCGCGCGTCGGCGGTGAGCCCGGCCTTCTCCAGCCCGAGCAGGTCGGCGGCGCCCTGGCGGCCGGCCGAGTACATGACGGTGTCGGCGGCGATGCGCTTGCCGCTGGCCAGGACCGCGACCGCGGTGCGCCCGTGCCGCTCGACGGCGGCGACGGACTCGCGGAAGCGGAACGACACCGACAGGTCACGCAGGTGGTACTTCAGCGCCTCGACGATCTCCAGGTCGCAGAAGTCGAGCATGCGATCCCGCCGCTCGACCACGGTCACCTTGGTGCCCAGGGCCGCGAACATGGAGGCGTACTCGATGCCGATGACCCCGGCGCCGACCACCACCATCGAGGCGGGCACCTTGTCGAGGTTGAGGATGCCGTCGGAGTCGATGATCGTCACGTCGTCGAAGTCGACACTGTCGGGCCGGGCCGGCCGCGTCCCCGCCGCGACGATGATCTTCTCCGCGCTCACGTGCGACTCGCGGCCCTGGTCGTCCTCGAGCGCGATGGTGTGCGGGTCGACGAACCGCCCGGTCCCCTGCAGCAGCCGGACCCGGTTGCGGGCGAGCTGGCTGCGGATGACCTCGATCTCGCGCCCGATGACGTGCGTGGTGCGCGCGCCCAGGTCGCCGACGGTGATGTCCTCCTTGACGCGGTAGCTCTGGCCGTACATCTCGCGCTGGTTGAGGCCGGTCAGGTACAGGACCGCCTCGCGCAGCGTCTTGCTCGGAATGGTGCCCGTGTTGATGCAGACCCCGCCGATCATGTTGCGCCGTTCGACGACGGCGACACGGCGCTCGAGCTTGGCGGCGGCGATGGCCGCCTTCTGCCCACCCGGCCCGGAGCCGAGCACGAGGACATCGAAGTCGTACATGGTCCACAGTCTCCCCGGCGCGCCCGGGACGCGTAAAGACGCGTGCGGTTACGGTCGCCCGCGGGCAATGTGTTCTGCACACTGCGGCTACACGCCCCGGCCGCGGCTGGCGCCTTCGGTCTGTCCACCGCGCTTGGTCCGGGCGCTGCGCTTTGGCTCGGGCGCTGCGCTTCAGTCTGGACGCCGCGCTTCGGTCTGGGCGCTGCGGCTGCGGCTCGGGCACTGCGGCCGGCGGCTGCGGCCGGGCCTGCTCTCGCGCGGGGCGCGGCGGGGCTCGGGCTCGGGCGTGCTCCGCGGCGGGTGGCGGGGGTTGCGGCTATGGTCGTCGGCGTGAAGCGTCTTCTGCAAGCCGTGGCCACCCGCCTGGGTGTGCGCCGCCCCGCCCCCGCTCCGGCGCCGGCCCCCCGGCCGCGCGCCCCGCAGCACCCCGTCCCCGGCCCGCCGCCGCAGCGCCACGAGACCGAGAAGCTGCTCGAATACTCCCCCAGCCTCGACGGCGACGCCGACCCGGGCGAGATCGTGTGGACGTGGGTGCAGTACGAGGAGGATCCGCACCAGGGCAAGGACCGCCCGGTGCTGGTCGTCGGCCGCAAGGGCGCCGCGGTGCTGGGCCTGATGCTGTCGAGCCAGTCGGAGCGGGACGGGCAGCGCAACTGGTTCGCCCTGGGCCCCGGCTCGTGGGACCGCGACAAGCGCCCGAGCTGGGTGCGCCTCGACCGCGTCCTGACGGTCGACGCCGACAGCATTCGCCGCGAGGGCGCGATCCTCGACCGCGAGCGCTTCGACCGTGTCGCGGCGCAGCTGCGCTCGGGCTACGGCTGGTCCTGAAACGTCCCGACTTCCTGACCGCCGCGCGTCCCGGCTCTCGACCGCCGCGCGTCCCGGCTCTCGACCGCCGCGCCTTCGCTTTTCGCGCCCACCCGCCCGGGCCGGCCGCCGGCGCGCGGCTCCGACCTCGTAGAGGCGCCCGGCCCGGGCGGTGGGCGCGCGGCTCAACCGCCGGCGCGCGGCTGAACTCCCGGCTGCGTGGTTCCACCGCGGGCGCTCGGCTGAACTCCCGGCTGCGTGGTTCCACCGCGGGCGCTCGGCTGAACTCCCGGCTGCGTGGTTCCACCGCGGGCGCTCGGTCCGGCCGCCGAAGCTCGGCTCGGCCGCCGGCAGGGTGGTGCGGCCGACGGCAGCATGGTTCGACGATCGACGCGCAGGGCTCGGCCGCCGGTGCGAGGCGCGGCCACCGGCAGCGTGGTTCGACGATCGACGCGCAGGGCTCGGCCCGATCGAAATCGGCGGTACGGCTCGACAAACTGCATTGCGCCGTTGAAACGGAAATGTCCGAACACTCCGTGTCCGGACATTTCCGACTTTTCGTATATGCGCAGTAGCTACGACGGCTGCGTGACCTGCATCGGCAGCATGCGTCCGAGCTCCTCGCGCATCACCGCCGCCGCCGCGTCGAAGTCGTCGGCCTTGGTCTCCGTGCCGTCGCGGGTCACCACGCGCCACTTGCCGTCGGCCGACGAGGACAGGGTCGCGCGGCCCGGCTGGATGCCGCGCTCGAAGTCCGCCGCCGAGGAGGCGGTGAACGTGGCGACCGCCGGGCGGTGGCGGTGCAGGAACCGGTCGGCGACGGCGAGCAGCGGCTCGCGCACGTCGGTGTCGGCCGGGATCGGGGTGATGTCATAGCAGCGGTACGCGCGCGCCGCCACCAGCACCCGGATGCGCTCGGCGTCGAGCATCAGGGCGCCGTCCGCGTGGTCGTCCGCCGTGAGCCCGACCTGCACGAACCCGCGGGGCCGGTGCAGCCCGGCCGCGACGGCCGCGACGGCGGGGGCGAGCTCGAGCCGGCTACCGCTGCCCTCGACCGGCGCGGCCAGGTGGCGCAGGAGCAGCGAACCGACGCCCGCGCTGAGCACCGAGTCGGTGCGATCGGCCTCGGTGAGCCCGAGCAGCCGCGGCGTCTGCCCCGGCTGGCCGGCGCTGGCCAGCAGGAACGACAGTTCGGCGGCGGTCATGCTGAGCTGTTCGGTGGCGGTCCCGTCCATGGCGTCCTATCCCGTCGCGCGGCTGTCGTGGCAGTGGCCCCCTGCGACCGGCGCGGCGAACGCTCCGCCGCATCGAGGGGTCGCAAGGCTCAACGGCGCCGGCCGCCGAGAGTCACGCACGGATTGCGGCGCCCGCTAAGACCCGCCACCGGTCACTCACCATCAGCCCGAATCCACCTGCCCGGAGGACTCGCCGTCCACCGCTCGTAGGACTCGGCGCTGGCGGCCGGGGCGAGGGTCGGCGCGTTGTCCGGGCGGCGGGAAAGCGGATCGCGATAGGTTCGGATACAGGGAGTGAAGGCGGGTGCCGGGAACCGGCCCGCGATGGTTGCAAATCGGGCGTGGGATCGCGAAGGGTGACCGCGGGGGCGGTAACATGCCGCGTGTTCGACCGGAGAGGGACCTCGCTTGACGCAGCGTGACAGGCCACGTGACAGGCCATGGGGGCGGAAATGACCGACGGCATCGCGACCGGCACCGTAGGCGGGTGCGTGGTGGTCACGCCGACCGGGGCGCTCGATGTCGCCACCTCGCCGGAGCTGCACGCGCTGCTGCATCAGACCCTCGACGACGGCGAGACGCGCCTCGTGCTCGACCTGTCCCAGGTCGACTTCATCGACTCCACGGCGCTACGGGTGCTGGTGTCGATCCACAAACGCCTGCGCGAGAGCGGCGGCTTCGCCGTGGTGTGCCCGCACGCGCGCATCCGGCGGATCTTCGACCTGACCGCGCTCGACCGGGTGCTGACGCTCACCGACACCGTGGACGAGGCCCTGACGGCGCTGGGCGAGACGCCCCGATAGCCGGACGTCAGGCGGCCGGGCCGTCAGGTAGCCGGACGCCGGAGAGCCGTAGGCCGGGTAGCGGGCGCACCGACCCGTGGGTGCGGCGCCTCAGGAGGGCTCGTCCGGCCGGTCGAGGGTCTGCGCGGCGCGCGGGATCGGCCCGGACGAGACGGGGTGGCGGATCCCGGGATGCTCAGCGGGCAGGGCCCGGCGCAGGACCCACCAGCTCACCGCCAGGCACGCCGCCACCAGCGGCCAGGTCAGGATCGTCTGCGCCGCGGCCAGCCACAGCACGGCACCCGCGGCGTAGAGCGGGATGAAGACGGCGAGGCGGATGACGTACTGCAGCACCCACACCCAACTCGCGCGCTGATAGGCCCGCAGCAGGGCCCGATCGGACCGCCAGCGGGTCTTCTGGCCCAGGACCGTGCCGACGATCAGGCCGAGGAAGGGCCAGCGCACGAGAATGCTCGCGGCCCAGGCGAGGGCGGAGACGGCGTTGGTCAGCACACGGACGCCGAAGAAGTCCTCGGCCCGCCCGGTGCGCAGCGCCACCAGGGCACCGGCGCAGACGACGAGCAGGCTCAGGACCGTGCCGACCGGGCGCCGGCGCTCCGCCAGACGCCAGCCGGCGACCATCGCGCCGGCCAGCACCGCGATGCCCGCGCCCCACGGGATCGAGTGGGCGCCGGCCAGCCAGCCGATCGCGAAGCCGGCCAGCGGCACCGCGGTCTCGACGGCCGAGCGCCAGCCGCCGAGCAGTGTGGTCAGCGACTCGTCCGCGGCCCGATCCGAACCGGCGGCGTCCGCGGCCCGATCCGAACCGGCGGCGTCCGCGGCCCGATCCGAACCGGCGGCGTCCGCGGCCTGATCCGAACCGGCGGCGTCCGTGACGGCCCGAGCCGGCGCACCACCCTCGCCCGCGCCGGCCAGCTCCGCCGGCTCACTCTCGCGCGCCATCCGTCCCCCGCCTCGCCCACGCTCCGCTCGAACGAAGGTTAGCCTGCCCTGTCGGGCGTGAGCGAGGCAAGAAGACGGATGCGCTTCGCATCACGGCCATGACGCACGGTCAGCGCAGCCGAGGCTGCCCGTGCGACGCGGCCACAGACACCTGATGCGGGTCAGCCGTGGCTCACGGTCAGCGCGTAGAACTTCACCTTCGCGCCGTTCGTGGTGCTCTCGGACGAGGACTGGTTGTAGGAGCCGGCCTTGAAGTACATGCCGTACTGGTTGAACGACGACGGAATCCCGTAGCTCGTCGTGCTGCCGTTGATCGTCAGCTTGATGGTGTTGCCGCCGGAGACCGCGATCACGTAGCTCCACTGCACGCCGAGCGGCACGTTGCCCACGGTGTGCAGCGTCTGGCCGCCGTCCGGGGAGTTCTCGGTGCCGAGGATGATATCGCCGTTCGGCCGGTAGTACAGCTCCAGCAGCGGCTTCGTCGACGGCCCGCCGGTGCCGAGGTGGATCTGCCCGACGCACACGTTCTTCGTGACCGATGGGATGCGCAGCCTTGCGGAGAGCTTGTGCGAGCCCGCGAGCTTCCAGTCGGCCGCGCTGCCGTTGGCGTTCATCTCGCGCAGCTCGGAGCGCGCGTAGTTGGAGTTCGGCGTGGTCACGCCCTTCTCCGGCGCCCAGAACGTCATCGAGCCGTCGGTCTTGTCGGTGAAGAAGTACGCCGGGTTGACGTACCCGTTCGCCCCCTTCAGCTGCGAGGGCGGGATCTGCGTCGGCGATCCGGGGCTGCCCGTCGGCAGCTGCAGCTGCCAGATGGACAGGTCGAAGTTCCCGCCCGGCGCGACGTTCGGGTCGAGGCCCGACGAGGGCGTCGTCGGCGTCGTCGTACCGCCCGGCAGCGTCCACGCCTGGTTCGCCGAACCCGCACAGGTCCAGATCTGCAGGCGGGTACCGTTGGCAGAGCTTTGATCCGTGGCGTCCAGGCACTTGCCCGAACCCGTGTTGACCAGCGCCGACCCGTTCGCGGTCCACTGCTGGGCCGCGGTGCCGTTGCAGTCGTAGAGCTGGATCTTCGCCCCGTTGGCGGTCGATGCCGCCGTCACGTCGAGGCACTTGCCGAGCGCCCGGACGGTGTTGTCGCCGGTGCCGACCGTCCAGCTCTGCGCGTTCGTGCCATTGCAGTCGTACAGCTGGATCGCGGCCCCGTTCGCCGAGCTCGCGGCGGCCACGTCGACACACTTGCCGCCGAGGCCGACGATCGGCCCGGCGGTCGCCGCGGTGGCCGCGGTGACCCCGAGCACGCCGAGCGTGCCGGCCACGGCGGCGGCGGTGAACCCGATGAGAATCTTGGAGCGGCGTTTCATGGGCGGTCCCTTGCCGATCGGGGGTTATCTGGCAGAGTGGCTGCCAATAAACGCTCCCATCGATGCGTTGTCAACCGGCCCCCGAGCCCGGAAACGGGCATCCGCGCAGCTCACGCCGTTGTTAGGAAACTTAAATTAAGTTTCGCTTAGCCGGCCGGCCGCTCCAGCAGGTTCTCCTCGAGGCGGGCGAAGGTCGCGGCGGACAGGCCGAGGTAGTCGCGCACCGACCCGTGCCGCGCCCGCAGGTCGGCCAGGAACAGCAGCATGGTCTCGGCCGGCGAGAGCAGCCACCGCGCGGGCATCCGGGCCACCTCGGGGTTGAGCGCGCGCAGGAACGCCATGCTGCGCTCGGTCGCGCCCTGGGTGAGCGCGTAGTCCTCGGCGATCACGTCGTCGGGCACGCCGAGCGCACCGAGCGTGACCGCGGACACCACACCGGTGCGGTCCTTCCCGGCGACGCAGTGCACCACGACGGGCGCGTTCTCGGCGTCGGCGATGATCTCGACCGCGGCCACGACCGCGTCCCGCCCGTCCTCGGCGAGTTCGAGGTAGCGGTTGGCCAGCCAGCGAGCGTCGCTGACCTCGTCGGCGTCGACCGACGCCTCCCACTCGGCGTGGACCGGATGCAGATGGTGATAGGTCAGCCCCTCGAACGCGTGCACCCGCCCGTCGCGCTCGATCTCGCGTGGGCGGCGCAGGTCGATGACGGTGCGTACGCCGAGCGCGGTGAACGACGCGGCGTCGGCCGGGTCGATGCGGCTGAGCGAGTCCGAGCGGAAGAGCCGGCGCCAGCGGGTCGTCCGCCCGTCGGCCGCGGGGTACCCGCCGAGGTCGCGGAAGTTGAACAGGTTGGGGTGGTCGTAGTTCCGCACGGCTTGGACCCTACGCGACCGGCTCCTCGCGGAGGGGGCGCGATAAGTCGGGCGCTCCGCGCCACGACTTATCGGACATTTCACGATTTAACGGTGCGTGCGACATGCACCGCTCCGGCCCGCGCGACCAGCGAAAGACTCCGTTGCGTGAAGGGCCGGCGAGTGTGTGCTCGACCGCGTCACGGCGTTGACGAGGCCCGGAGCGGACCGGAAAGGCTCCATGGCGTGGAGGACCGGCAAGTGTGTGCTTGACCGCTTCACGGCGTTGACGAGGCCCGGAGTTGAGAGGATCGAGCCGTGGCGCGCAAACCCCATGAAGTCGTGACCGAACCGCTCGGGACGCTGCTCGCCAGCGTGCCACAGAGCAAACCGAGCTGGCTCACCATCGTCAAGACGACCGCCGCCGCGACGATCGCGTGGGCGCTCGCCCGGCAGCTCAACCAGAACACCGCCGTGCTCTTCGCGCCCGTCGTGGCGGTGCTGACACTGCAGGCCAGCGTGTACGGCTCCATCGCCACCGGCCTGCAACTGCTCTTCGCGAACCTCATCGGCACCGCGCTGGCCATCGCCTGGACGCAGCTGCTCGGGCTCACCTGGTGGTCATTGGCCCTCGCGGCGTTCGCCGCGCTCGCGGTCGCCCGGCAGGTCACGAACACACCCCTGGCCCGCAACCAGCTCACCATCGCGACCCTGGTGGTGCTGGTGCTGGCACCGGTGGCGCACGGGTACGGCCAATGGCGCTTCCTCGACGTCGCCCTGGGCTCCGTCGTGGGGTTGACGATCGCGGTGGCCGTGCCCGAGCGCCCTCGGATCGCGAAGATCCGGGCGACCCTGGAGGCGTGGGGCCGCGAGTGTGTCTCGGTGCTCCGGCACATCGCGGACGAGCTGGGAACGCGCCCGGACCCGGCGGCGCGCGCGGATGGCCCCGGAGCACCGCCGGCGGGCGCCAAGCCGCCGGCGAACGGCGCATCGTTCCCGGGCGGCGCGCCTTCGGTTGGCGGCACACCATCGGCGGGCGGGGCACCTTCGGCGGACGGGGGCGGCCGGCTGCTCGGGCCCACGGAGCGGCACGACTGGATCGCCGAGTCGCGCAAGCTCAACGACGTCGCCTCGGCGGCGGGCGCCGCGGTCGCGGGGGTCGAGGAGGTCGCGCTCATCAACGTGTTCGCCCGCGGCCTGCGGCGGGACGTGGAGCAGGTCCGGCGGGAGCAGCTCTGGCTCGTACGCGTCACGCTGCAGGTGCGGGCGATCTCGCTCGCGACGGACCGGCTGTACGACCGCCCCGGGCCGCCGCCCGCACTCGACCGCGCCACGCTGCGCTCGCTCATCAACGCGCTCGCGGACCTGCTCGAGCGGCGCATCGAGGGCGAGCGGGTCAACGACATGTCGCTGCGGGCGGGGCTGATCGCGGCGGTCGAGCGCGTGCACACCGTGTTTCCGACGGCGGTCGCGGTGCTCGACTCGGTGTCGCTGCTCGGGCGGCTGGACCAGCTGCGCCAGGACATCATGGGCGAAGGCGCCGAAGCTCTCGTCGATCTGGACAAAGTCCCGCGAAACGAGTGAACACCCCGTCGGGCGATAAGTCCGAAATGTCGCGGCGCGGAGCGTCCGGCGCCGGCCGAATCACGTTGCCGCGGCGGGTGGCCCGGGTTATCTTCAAGGGGATGTGATCACCAGACCTTCCCGCGCCCGCGCCTGAGGACCCATGTGCCCGGCGGGCGGAAGTGTCTACCCCACTGGTGGTCCGCCTTGTCCCGACAGCCCCTGATCGCCCATGACCTCGTGCGCACGTTCGGCACCCGCCGCGTGCTCGACGGGGTCTCCCTCACCGCCGCGCCCGGCCGCCGCATCGGTCTGATCGGCGAGAACGGCACCGGCAAGTCCACGCTGCTGCGGCTGCTGGCCGGCGCCGACGAGCCCGACGGCGGCACCGTCGAGCGCCCGGCCGATCTCGGGTACCTGCACCAGGAGATGCCGTTCGACCCGGCCGCGACCGTGGCCGACGTCGTCGCCGACGCGGTGCGCGAGGCCCGCGAGTGCCTCGCCGCCATGGACGCCGCGCTCGCCGCCGGGCACCTCGACGACTACGCCGGGCTGCTGGAGCGCGCCCAGGAGATCGACGCCTGGGACGCCGACCGGCGAGCCGGGATCGTCCTCGACGGTCTGGGTCTGGCGGCGGTACCGCATGATCGGCCCCTGGCCACCCTCTCGGGCGGCCAGCGCGGACGCCTCGCGCTCGCGGCTCTGCTCGTGCGCCGCCCGGCCGCGCTGCTGCTGGACGAGCCGACGAACCACCTCGACGACGCCGCCGCGGCGTTCCTCGAGGCGCAGCTGCGGGAGCTGCCCGGCGCGGTCGTGCTCGCCAGCCACGACCGGGCGTTCCTCGACGCGGTCTGCACCGACGTCGTCGACCTCGACCCGGCCGTCGACGGGCCGGTCCGCTACGGCGGCGGGTACTCCGCCTACCAGGCCGAGCGCCGCGCCGAACGCGAACGCTGGGAGCGACGCTTCGCCGAGGAGCAGGAAGAGCTCGACGCGCTGCGGCACGCCGTCTCCGTGACCGCGCACCAGGTCGCCCACAACCGGCCCAAGCGCGACAACGAGAAGATGAACTTCGGCCGCACCACCGGCCGGGTCGAGGGCCAGATCTCCCGCCGCGTCCGCAACGCCGCCCGGCGGCTGGACACGCTCACCCGCGAGCAGGTCCGCAAGCCCCCGCCGCCGCTGCGGTTGCGCGCCGAAACGCTCGCCACCGAGGCCGACGGCCTGCTCGTGGCGCTGCGCGACGTGCACGTGCCGGGCCGGCTGACCCTCGACCGGCTCGACATCCCGGCCGGCGACCGGCTCCTCGTGACGGGCGCGAACGGCACCGGCAAGTCGACGCTGCTCGCCGTCGTGGCCGGGCGGGTCCCGGCCGCGGGCGTCCGGCGCCGCCCCGGCCTGCGCGTCGGGCTGCTCACGCAGGACACGGCCTTCGAGCGCCCGGACCGCACGGCCCTGGCGACCTACGAGGCCGTGCTCGGGCCGGAGCGGGCGGCGGCGGTACCGCTGCGCAGCCTCGGCCTGCTCGCCCCGCGCGACGCGGCCAGGCCGGTCGGCGAGCTCTCCGTGGGCCAGCGCCGCCGGCTCGACCTGGCCCTGCTCATCGCGGACCCGCCGGACCTGCTGCTGCTCGACGAGCCGACGAACCACCTCTCCCCTTCGCTGTGCGACGAGCTCGAGGCGGCGCTCGCCACCGGCCCCGGCGCGTTCGTCGTCGCCAGCCACGACCGCTGGCTGCGTTCCCGCTGGGCGGGTCGCACACGGCAGTTGGGCTGAGCCGCGATGCTGACGATCGACGCCATGTACGCGCGGCTACGGGAGTCGGACGACGGTGTCGGCATCCTCCTGGCGGACCTGTGGCGGCTCGATCCGGGGCCGCCGCCCACCGGACCGCCGCCCGCGCGGCTGCGGCAGCAGGTGGCCGAGGTCGTGGGGAACATCGCGGTGCACTGGCCGCAGCGGGCGATGTTCGCCGGCGTGCGCACCCTGGAACGGCTGGGCCAGATCACGCTGGAGCGCGACGAGACCTACGTGCTGGCGATGATCTCGGCCCTGGGCGACCGGGGCGAGGCCGAGCCCCGCCTGGCCGCGATCCGCGCCGACGAGGAGCTGCGCGAGTCGCTGCTGTGGCGCGTCTTCGAGGTCGAGGGCGGCGGCGAGGTGAGCCTGGCCAACGTGGACAAGTTCAGCCACCCGGACGCGGGCTGGAGCGCCTGCCTGCGCACCCTCGCGGCCGACGGCACGCTGCCCCGCGAGCGGCTCCTCGACGCCTGCCTGCGCGCCCTGGCCCGGGACTTCAGCGCGTACCGCGCCGGCTTCTTCTCGCAGCTGTACACCGCCCTGGCACCGGCCCCGGCCGAGCTCGACCAGGCGCGGCTGCTGCGCCTGCTGGCGTCGGGGGTGCCCGCGACCGTCTCGTTCGCGGTGCGGCACCTGGTCGCCGCGGACAAGGCGGGCGGGCTGGACGACCCCGCCTTCGTCGGCGGGGCCGGGGCGGCGCTGACGGTACCGGCGAAGGGTACTCCCCTGGCCGTCCTGGCGCTCCTGGACCGGATTCGGGCGCGCAACCCGTTGCTGGCCGACGACATCACGGCGGTCGTCGCGCTCGGCCTGGAGCATCGGCATCGTGAGGTGCAGCAGCGCGCCCTGGCCCTGCTGCGGGCGGCGGGCGCCATGGCGGAGATCGCCGAGCGCGTGGAGCTGCTGGAGCCGACCGTCGCCCGCGAGGCCGCCGACTGGCTCGGCGCGAGTCCGTCCACTGTGGAGCTGCCGCCGGGCGGGCCGGGAACGGAGCCGCCGGCCGGGCCGCCGGAAACGGAGGCGGCGGGCAGGCCGGGACAGCAGCGGTCGGTGGACGAGCGGGTCGCGGCGCTGCTCGCCGGTGAGACGGACCCGTTCGAGATCGAGCGCTTCCTCGCCGACGTCGCCGCGGGCCGGGTGGGCCGCGACCTGTCCGGGCCGGCGCGGCGGGTGCACCGGCGCGGCGACGACGGGTCGCTCGGGTACGCCGTCGCCGCCCTCGTGCTCGGCGAGCCTTCCAAGGCGCGCGGGACGCTCCCGGCCGAGCGGATCCGCGAGCTGCACCGCCTGGCCGGGCCGCGCACGCTGCTGGCCACGCCGACCGACGCGTCCGGGTGGCTCGACCCGGCCGAGCTCGTCGCGCGCCTGGCCTGCGCCCCGCAGCCGCCGCACCACGATCTCGTCGCCGCGCTGCTGCGCGTGCACCCCGACGGCCGGGCCGGGGCCCTGCGCGCCGCGGCCGGGCTGCCGGGCGAGGCGGGCGCCGCGGTGCGGTACGCGCTCGGCGGGCCGCCCGCCCCGATCGGCAACCGGGCCGTGTGGATCGCCGCCGCCCGCTCCCGCGCCCCGCTGAACGACGACCCGCACCTGCTCGCCGCCCGGCTCGGCGATCCGGGCCAGGGCCGGGCCGTGGACATCCCGCTGCGGGTCACCGAGCACCGGCACACCTACCGGGACGGGCCGTACACGCGGTCGGTGCAGTGGTCCGAGCCGGACCTGCGCACGTACAAGGGCGCCGCCGACCAGCCGACCGTCCTAGCCGTCCGGCACTGGCCGGAGCCCGGCTGGATTCCGTGGCTGGCGCAGACCTGGCCGCACGACGCCGAGGTCTTCTGCGGCGAGGCCCTCGGGGAGATGCTCGGCGCGGCCGGCACCGAGCGGGCCTACGGCGCGTCCGCGGTCCTCGACGCCCTCGCCGTGCACCCCGGGCGGCTCGGGCCGCTGGCCGCCGGGGTCCTCGCCGCCGGGCTGACCGCGACCGAGATCGGGCCCCGCACGCGCGCCGCCGAGGCCTTCGCCGCGGTCGTACCGCCCCGCCGCCTCGACCCGGCCCTCCTCGCCGACGCGATGGTGACCCTGGCCCGCCACGCGACCGCGAGCCGCTGGTCCTCGGCGCTGCGCGCGTCCGGCGCCGCGCCCGCCGTCGCCGACGTGCTGTCCCGCACCCTGCCGCGCCTCCCCCGCGACCACCCCGGCCTGCACGCGCTCATGGCGACCCTGCACGAGGAGTCCGTCCGGGCCGGCGGCGTCCCCGGGTCGCCCGAGTTGCGCGCGTGGCTGGCGGGATTCACCGGCTCGTCCAAGGCCGCGAAGACCGCCCGGGCGCTGCTGGCCGAGCCGGCATGAGCGACGTTGAGCAGGCCTACCGGTACCTGCGACCCTCCACCGTGGACGATCGCGGCACGGTGCTGTCCACGAGCGGCGGCCCGGAGCCGAACCCGTCCTTCTACGACGGCCTCGTCGAGCACGCCGAGCCCGTCGCCGCCGCCCTGCTGGCCGTGGCCCGGATCGCCCGCACCCGCTTCTACACCCCGCCGAACATGGTCACGGCCGCGATCCGGGCCGCCGATCCGCTGGTGACCGCGGACGCGGCCGGGCACCTGCGGTTCGAGGCGCTGTCGGCGTGCTGCGGCGTCTACGGCCGGCTCGACCTGCTCCCCGAAGCGCTCGAGTCCGCGCCGCGCGCGTGCGGAACGACCAATGTGGACGTCAACGCGCCCATGCGCGAGGCCCTCGCCGGGATCGGCGGGCTCGATCCGATGCGGCTCGCCGTCGGGGCCGACGAGCTGCGGCTGTCCACGCTGGACGGTGACGTGGTCGAGCGGCGGGTTCCGCTGCCCGAGCGCTGGGTGCGCAGCCTCGCCGAGGTGCACGTGCTGGCGCGGGCGATGGGGCCGGGGGCGCGGTACCCGGCCGCGGCCGTGCGCCGGTTCCTGCAGGCCCTGCCGCGCGGGCCGCAGCACGGCACCCTCTTCGCGGCTCCGTCGCCGGTCGGCCCCCGGCTGTCCACCCGGCCGGTGCCCGGGGCGGTGGGGATCGCGGGGCTGGACCGGCTGCGGGTGGTGGAGCCGCTGCTGCGCCGGGCGAGCGGGGTCCGCACCTTCGGGCTGGGCACCGCCTCCGCCTGGGTGCTCGACCTGCCGGGCGCCCGGTTCACGGCCATGCTGAGCCCGGCGCCGAGCCGCGCGTTCTGCGGCGAGGGCGGCATCCTCGACGGCGGCGACTCGGCCGGCAGCGATTCGACCGGCGGGACCGGGTTCGATCTCGCCGACGGGGTCGCGTTCGAGCGGGTGCTGCCGCTGGACGCGCTCGTCGACGCCGGGGAGCAGCCGCGGTTGCGCGACGCGCGGGCGCTGGTCGCGGCCGGGGCCGTGCACCCGTCGGCGGACGGTGCCGTGGTCCACAGTGGAGGCACCCCGTACACGGTGCGCGCGACGGACGACGGGGAACGGTGCACGTGCCGGTGGTTCGCCCAGCACGGGCTCGGCCGCGGCCCCTGCAAGCACATCCTGGCCGTGCGGCTCAGCCGCACCTAGGCACCGTCCTGCCGGGGCCCCCGGCTACGGCAGGCTGGCCTTCTCGCCGGTGAGCTCGTCGACGACGTGGACGCGGCGGCCGTCCGGCGGGCGGTGCCGCGGCGTGGCCAGGATCTTCGCGAAGCGCTCGATGCCGTCGCGCCACCAGGTGCCGTCGGGCAGGCCGAAGAGGGTCGCGTCGAGTTGCGAGTGGACGGTGACGGTCAGGCCGCTCCAGACCCGGTCCGGCTCGCCGGGCAGGGGCGACGGGTGGTCCGAGGTCGTGTGGACGGTCGTGGACCGGGACAGTTCGGTGTACCACAGGCCGGAGCGGATGATGTCGGCCACGGGGCGCCGGCCCTCGTTCGGCGGGGCGGCGACCGTCGCGCCGCGCACGGTCGCCGACAGCGGGCCGCCGCGATGCAGGATCACGTCGACCACCGGGGCGGCGGGGGCGAGGCGCAGCAGGTCCGCTGCCGTCCACGCGGCGATCACCAGGGGCCAGTCGGCGGCCGGGAAGGCGCCGAAGTAGAGCCCGGGGTTCGCCTTCACGGCGCTGGACACCGACCGTACCCGTGCGCGAAGGACCGGTAACCCGTTGTCAGCCACGCGGCAGACTTTGACAGTCGCACCCTTCGATGTCCAGACCCCTCGGACCCTGCGGCTGAGATTTAACACAAGACTTGCGTGTGCCGATGACCCGGTGCGGTCTTGTCCCGCGGACGCCGGGATTCCTGGTGGGAACAACGGTCAGATCGTGACGCGGCCCGAGCCAAGAACCGCCGCCAACGCGTGCACGGCCTCGCGACCGGCCCGGTTGGCCCCGACCGTGCTCGCCGACGGGCCGTAGCCGATCAGGTGGACCAGCGGTTCACGGACGGCGCGGGTGCCCTCCATGCGGATGCCGCCGCCCGGCTCGCGCAGGTGCAGCGGGGCGAGGTGGGCCAGGGCCGCGCGGAAGCCGGTCGCCCAGATGACCGCGTCGAACGGCTCGAACCGCGACCCCCACACGGCGCCGCCGGCCACGAGCCGGTCGAACATCGGGCGCCGGTGCAGGGCGCCGCGCTCCTCGGCCCGCCGGGCGAGGTCGGTCCAGCCGAGGCCGGTCACGCTCACCACGCTGCGCGGCGGCAGGCCCGACGACACGCGGGCGGCGACCCGCGCCACGACCTCGCGGCCGTGGTCCTCGGTGAACTCGCCGGCGTGGAAGACCGGCTCGCGGCGCGTCACCCACACCGCGGAGGGCAGCTCGGCCAGCAGGTGGATCGCCGACGCGCCGCCCCCGACCACCAGCACCCGCTGGTGCTCGAACTCCCCGGGGCCGCGGTAGTCCGCGTAGTGCAGGCGGCGGCCGCGGAAGTCGGACATCCCCGGGTAGTACGGGACGTACGGGGCGGTCCAGGTGCCGGTCGCGTTGATGACGGCGCGAGCGCTCCACGAGCCGGTGCGGGCGTCGACACGCAAGCCGTCGCCGTCGCGGGACACCGAGGTCACCGCGACCGGGCGCAGCACCGGCAGGTCGAAGGCGGCCTCGTAGTCGCGGAAGTACGCCGGGACGACCTCGGCCGCCGAGCCGCCCGGCGGGGGCGTGAACGGGAGGCCGGGCAGGTCGAAGATGCGGTGCAGGGAGCCGGCGCCGAGCGACGGGGAGCGGTGCCGCCACGCGCCCCCCGGCCCCGCGCCGGCGTCGAGCACCGCGAAGGACAGGCCGCGCCGCCGCAGCCAGTAGGCGGCCGACAGCCCGGCCTGTCCCGCGCCGATCACCACGACGTCCACGGCGGGTACAACCCCGCCGGGGACGCCGATCATGCCGGAGGGTGACCGGCCTTACTTCGCCTTGCCCTTCACCAGGGCCCAGGCGGTGGTGTTCAGCGTGTCCTCGGTGCCGGCCAGGCCCTCGTCCGGCGTGAAGACCTCCTCGCCGAAGTCGTAGTCGACGTCGTCCGCGGTGCCGCCGATGTTGTCCGGCCCGACGCCGAACAGGCCCGGGAACGCGCCGCCGGCGTCCATGAGGTTGGGCGTGTCGTTGAGCGGGTCGGTGTGGAAGTTGCCGTAGAGGTGCCCGGCCTCGTGCGTGATCACGTTGCCCAGCGCCCGGCCGATGAACTTGATCTTGTCGCTGGCCGGGGTGATGTACGTGTTCAGCGACGCGTCCCCGCCCGGGTCGCTGAGCACGTCGAGCAGCACGATCGCGCTGTCCTCGGTCGCGTAGTTGCCCGGGTCGATGTACTGCGAGATGCCGATCGTGTCGATGCCCGACTCCGCGATGGTGCCGCCGACGACGATGCGGTGCACGTTGGGCCGGCCGAACGGGTCGGCGTCGTCGCGGCTGTTGAGGATCTTCAGCCCGATGCGCGGGTCGGTGCCGCGGGCCTTCGCGTCGGTCAGGATGTTCTCCCGCACCGTGGCGATGACCTCGTTGATCACCTTGTCCTCGTCGGCGGCGCTCAGCCCCCACCGGCCGAGGAAGCCCTGCAGGGGGCTGAGCTGGCGCACCCCGGGGCCGCCGAAGATCGCGGTGTTGATCCGGGCGCCGTCGAAGTCCAGGAAGAGCGTCTGGGTGACGCCCTGCTCCAGGGCCTCGGGGCCGGGCCGGTAGGCCTCGACGGTGATGTCGTACTGCCCGGCGGCCCCGCCGACCTCGATGGTGTAGCGGCCGTCGCGCGGCGCCACGTAGGACACGACCGCGTTGCCGCCGCCCGGCAGCGGCGAGGCGGGCGCGTAGATGAAGCTCGCGTCCTGCTCGGAGCCGAAGACGACCCGCCCGCCCGGGTCGCGCACGGTCAGGCGGGTGCCGACCCCGGCCACCGAGCCGCCGAGCACGTCGCCGGCGACCAGGTCCACGGCGTAGAAGTCGAGGTCGGGGTAGGCGAGGGAGACGTCGAGGTTGTAGGCGCCCTCCCGGCCGGTGCCGAGGCCGCTGCCGGAGTCGAAGGGGTCGGCCGGGAACACGGTGCCCAGGCCGTACCCGGCGATCATGAGGTAGTAGTCGCCGGTCGCCGGGACGGCGAAGTCGAGCAGGCTGCTCAGGCCGGGGCCGCTGTCGTCGTCGGCGGCGACGATCTCGCCGGTCGCGTCGTAGAGGCCGACGACGGTGTCCAGGGCGCCCGAGGTGCCGGCGATGAGCCGCTGCCCGGCGTGGCCGTGGACCTTGACGAAGTCGAAGTCGCCGGTCGCGTCGCCGGTGCTGCCGTGCGGGCCGTCGCCGATGACGCCGGTGGTGCTGAACCCGTTGCGGTTGGCACCGAGGCCGAACTCGAAGGCGAGCGGGATCGAGCCGTCGTCCTCCGCGGCCGGGTTGAGCGCCGAGGGGCTCACCGCCTCCGGCGAGAGCTGGCCGAGGACTCGGACGCGGTTGTTGAGCTTCTTGCCGGTGCCGAAGCCCTTGATCAGCTCGGCGGTGGCGTGCGAGTCGTTGGACCCGTGGGTGCCCTTCGGCTCGGCCTCGTCGTGGATGATCGGGTTCGCCGCGGCGAGCGTGTTCTGCGCCTGCCGCTGCTGGGCGCGGGCCTTGCCGGCCGCCTTGGCCTGCTCGGACCAGAAGTACTTGTCGACCTTGGCCGGGTCCCGCAGCAGCGCGGTGTAGGGGTTCGCGGCCCCGGTCGCCGCCGCCTTGCCGGACGCGGTCTGCTTCGGGACCACCTGGACACCCGCGGCGAGCTGCCGCCGGATCCCCGCCTGGAGGTCACCGTGCGGGGCCCTGGGTGCCGCGACCGCCGGTGTCTGGGCAACCACCACCCCGGCCCCGGCGATCAGGCCGGCCACGGCGATACTCGCGAGCCTCTTCCTCACTTGGCCTCCCCATGGAGTAAGGCTGATCCGAGCACGCTACCAATGATGTCCTTCAATTCATAAGGCGATCAAGCGACCGAGCGACGTCAATGTCCCGGCCGGCGGTAGGGTGTATCGGTGTCCGCGGTCATCAGTCCCACCCAGCGGCAGCTGACGCCGGCGGCCGTCACGGCCCTGCTGCGCGAGCGCACGGGCCGCACAGCCGTCCACTGTGGACCGCTCTCCGGCGGGACCTTCGCGGCCGTCTGGGCGGTCACCCTCGACGACGGCACCGAGGCCGTGGTCAAGATCGGGCCGCCGCCGGGCGTGCCGCTGCTGCGCTACGAGCGCGGGCTGATCGCCGCCGAGGCGCGCTACTACCGCCGGGCCGGCCGCGCCCCCGGGGTACCGGTGCCGCCGGTGCTCGCCGCCGACGAGGAGCTGGTCCTGGCCGGACGGCTGCCGGGACGCCCGTTGACGCAGCCGCATACAGACGACGCATCGGTACGGCACGAGCTGGGTGCGGCACTACGGCGCCTGCACACCGTGACCGGCGAGCGGTTCGGCTACGACGGGCCCGGCCGGGCGAGCGGCGGCACGTGGCCCGCGGCGTTCGCGGCGATGACCGCCGACCTGCTCGCCGACGGCCGCGACTGGGGCGTGGACCTGCCGGTGCCCGAGTCCGGGATCATGGCGGTGCTCGACCGCCACGCGGGAACGCTGGCCGAGGTCACGGCGCCGAGCCTGGTGCACTTCGACCTCTGGGACGGCAACGTGCTGGGCGAGGACGGGCGGCTCACCGGGCTCGTCGACGGCGAGCGGTACTTCTGGGGCGACCCGCTCTACGACTTCGTCTCCCCCGCCATCGGGCGCCGGATCGAGGACGAGCCCGGGCACCCCGTCCTGCGGGGGTACTACGGGCAGTCTTCGGTCGCGCTCACGGACGCGCAGCGGGTGCGGCTCATGCTGTACCGAATCCAGTTCTGCCTGCTGCTGCTGATCGAGATGCCGAGCCGGGCCCTGGCCGGCGAGGCGGAGCGGGAGCGCCGGGAGTGGGTCACCCCCTGGCTGCTGTCGGACCTGCGGGATCTGGGCTGATCGATCACGTTGTGGTATAGATGGCATCACCGAGGGTGAGGATGTCGATGGGCGTGCTGCGCGGAAGACGACTCCTGGCTGGCTACGCCGTGCTCGTGGCGGCCCTGGCGACCGTGCTCTTCGTCCGGCCGGGCCTGGCCCCGGTCGTCTGGGCGGCGATCGGCCTCGCCTCGGCCGGCGCGATCGCCGCCGGCATCGCACGGCACCGCCCGCACCGGCCGGCCCCCTGGTGGGCGCTCGCCGCGGCGCTGATCGCGATGACGGTCGGCGACGTCCTCTACGGCCTCACGCCGGACGACCCGCCCGCCCTCGCCGACGTCGCCTACCTCACGATGTTCCCGGTCGGCGCGGTCGCCCTCATCGGCCTGACCCGCGCCAGCACGGTCCTCGACGACCGCACCCGCCTGATCGACCTGCTCGCGCTCGCCACCGCCGCGCTGCTGGCCGCCTGGGTGTTCATCGCCTCCCCGCGCCTCGCCGTCGGCCTGAGCCCGGCGGACTGGTCCACCGATGCCGCCTTCACCCTCGGCGACGTGATCGTGCTCGTCGTGACCGTCCGGCTGGTCAGCGCGGCGCCGCGCAGCCCGTCCGCGATCCTGCTCGCGCTCGGCGCGGCCGCGATGCTGACCGGCGACGTGTGGTACGAGGTCGGCCAGGCCGCCCACGACGCGGTCCGCCCCGGCGGGCCCGCGGACCTCGCCTACGTGGTGTCGTACGCCGCCTGGGCCGCCGCCGCCCTGCGCCCCTCGATGACCGGGCTCACCGCCCCGCCGACCGGCGCCGTGCGCGCCCCCCGCGAGCCGATGCGCGGCCTCGGCCTGGCCCTGCTGCTCGCCTGCGTCGCGTTCGCCCCGCTCGTGCTCCTGGTGCAGGCGCTCACCGGCGGCGTGCACGACGGCCCGATGATCGCCATCGCCTCCGGCATCACCCTCGTGCTGCTCGTGGTGCGGCTCAGCGACGCGATGGGCAAGCACGCCAGCGCCCTGCGCCGCGAGCGCGCCCTGCGCCAGACCGGCACCGTGCTCGTCGGCGCCCACGACGCCGGGCAGGTCGCGGCCGCGGTCAAGTCGGCCGTCGCCACGCTGCTGCCCGCCGAGGCCCCGCACGCGATCGTCGTGGACTTCAGCCTCACCGACCTGCTGCCGCTGGGCGAGCACACCGCGCCGCGCATCCAGCCGATCGGCGACATCCCGCCGCTGTGGAGCGCCAAGCTCTCCGAGTGGGACCACGTGCTCGTCTGCCCGCTCGACGCCGGCGTGCTCTACGTGGCCGGGCGCCGCCGCGACCTGCTCACCGCGATCGACGCCGTCTCCGTCGTCGCCGCGCAGGCGGCCCTCGCCCTGGCCCGCATCGGCCTGACCGACGCCGCGAGCCGCCGCGACAGCGACGAATACCTGCGCGCCGTCACCGAACACGGCGGCGACGTCGTGCTCGTCCTCGACGACGACCAGCGCGTCCGGTACACCAGCCCGTCGGTCACCGACGTGCTCGGCATCTGGCCGACACCGTTCGCGACCCTCCGCGAGATCGTCGCCCCCGAGGACCGCGAGCAGGTCGAGCGCACCGTGGCCCGCGCCCTCGCCGAGGACCGCGACGGCACCCGCGACCAGTGGAGCCTGCGCCGCCCCGACGGCCGCCGCGTCCTGCTCGAGGTCATCTTCCGCGACCTGCGCGACGACCGCCTGGTCCGGGGCATGGTCCTGACGCTGCACGACGTCACCCAGGACCGCCGGGCCGAGCACGAGCTGCTGCGCCGCGCCTTCACCGACACCCCGGCGGCCCAGAACCGCGACAGCTCGGCCCGCAAGTTCCAGTGACCGCTCCCCCGGTGACGTGGCAGCGGCACACCGCGTGCGCGGCCGTCGCACCGTCGCACCGGGGCCGCGGCCCCGTCGACCGGCGCGGCCTGCCGTGGTGACCCCGCTGGTCGCCGCCGCCCGGGCCGCCGGCTTCGCCCGGTCCTGCCGGGCCGAACAGGGCGAGCTGCTGCGCGTGCTGGCCCGGGGCGTCGGCGACGGCGTGATCGGCGAGACGGGCACCGGCGCCGGGGTCGGCCTGGCCTGGCTCACGGCGGGCGCGGCGCCGGGCGCACGCCTGGTGAGCATCGAGCGGGACCCGGCGCGCGCCGCCGCGGCCGCGCGGTTGTTCCGCGACGAGCCGCGGGTCGAGGTCGTGACCGGCGACTGGCGCGAGCTGCGGCCGTACGGCCCGTTCGACCTGCTGGTGCTGGACGGCGGCGGCCAGGGCAAGGGCTCCGAGCCGCCGCTGGACCCGGCCGAGTGGCTCCGCCCGGGCGGCCTCGTCGTCATGGACGTCTTCACGCCGTGCACGAGCTGGCCCCCGACGTACGAGGGCCGGCCGGACGCGGCGCGGCAGTGGTGGCTGACCCACCCGGACCTGCGCGCGGCCCAGGTGAACGTGGCTCCCGACGCCGCGACCCTCCTGGCGACCTACCTCCCCGGCGCTACGGCACCACGGTGACGGGCCAGCGGCCGGACTTCACCAGGCGCACGGCCAGGGAGCCGACCCAGCGATGGCCGAAGCGGCGGCTCGCCCCCACCACGACCGCGTCGGCGCGCAGCTCCGTCGCCACGCGCACCAGCTCCTGGTAGGGGTCGCCGCGCACGGCGACGAAGTCGGTCGTCACGCCGGCGTGCAGGGCGCCCTCGTGGACCTGCCGGCGCATGTCCTCGATCGACTCCGTGATCGCCTGCTCGACGGCGCCGGCCGCCTCGGCGACCAGGCGGCTCGCGGCCGGGGCTCCGGTCACGAAGACGACGACCAGGCGGGCGCGCTGGCGGCGGGCCAGCCCCGCGGCGTAGGCGCCGGCCCGCATCGACGTGTCCGAGCCGTCGACACCGACCACGATGACCTTCGGGCCGTCGGTCCCGAGTTCGAACTGCACGGGAACAGGATGCCGTACTAGGTCCGGTCGCGCCGGTGGGAGGGGTGTGGCTCGTCGTTACTCACGAACCGATCCGCGAATCGGCCGGCTGCGAGGCGGCGGCCCGTCACCCGGTCTTCGCCCACGTGCCGCAGCCGTCGCTCTTGAACCCCGCGTCGGACTTGGCAATCTTGACCGTGATCGGCGAGCCGGGACCGGCGTTGTCGTTGGCCAGGATCGATCCGACCCCGCCGCCGAAGTCCTTCATCCGCTCCCAGTAGCAGTTGCGTTCACTCGCCGGAACCTTGGTCTTGTAGGTGCCGGGCGCGATGTCGACGTTCACCTCGTACGTTCCGTCGCCGAAGGAGGTCACCGGCCCGGCGGCCGGCGGCGGCGCGGCGGTCGTGGCCGGCGTGGTCGTGGCAGGTGCGGTCGTGGCCGGCGGCGATGGGATGTAGACCGTCTCGATCTTGTAGGCCGTCGTGACCACCGGCGAGGGCGTCACGACGACCGAGGTCACGGCATCGCCGTCGCCGGCTACGGCCGCGCCGGCCACGCCGCCGAGCCCGAGCCCGACAACGAGGCCGGCGACGCCGACGGCCGCCGTCAGGCGACGTGCGTTGCGCACCGGAGCCGGCGGCGGCACGACGGCCGGCGGCGGCGCCTCCGGCGGCGGGTCGAACGCAACCGGTCCGGGAACGACGGGAACGTCCGGCTGTGTGGTGCTCGGGTCACTCATGTGCGGCAGTGTCGCAGCGTGGCCGTGCGGTGGCGTACCGCTGAACGGGTTCGGCCGATCGAGAAACGGTCCACCTTGATCTGCCGGCGGCCGACGCATTCCGGCAGGCGCTACCGGGCCGGTGGGTCAGGTCGTGTCGGCGAGTGCCAGGGCCGCCGGCGGCACGGGTGGGGCGCGGACCGGCTCCGGGGCCGGTTCCCGGTAGATGAAGCGATCGGTCACGGCGAAGCGCAGCACGAAGGCCGCCGCCAGCGTGGCCAGGTTCGCCGGCACCGAGTGCAGGTGCAGGGCGCCGACCAGGAGGGTGAGCAGGGGCAGGCGCACGGCCAGGTCGAGGTTGTTCAGCACGGCGAAGCGGGCCAGGCGGCTCCACCAGGGGCGGGCCGCGCGGCGCCGGCGGAACACGAGCGTGTCGACCAGGACGAAGTTCCACAGGACGGCCACCTCGGTCGCCGCGACCGCGGAGGCCAGGTAGTGCACGCCCAGCCGCTGCGACAGCAGCCACATGACCGCCAGGTTCGGCAGGACGCCCGACGCGCCCGCGGCGCCGAAGGCCGCGAGGCGTAGCAGGCGGGTCACCGGCGGACCTTCCGGACCTCGATCTCGCCGAAGCGCTCGACGACGTCGGAGCCGGCCACGCCCGCGCGCAGGGTCGGCAGGGACGCCAGGGTGCTGTCGGCCTGGCCCGCCATCACGATGTAGTCGATGCTCGACACGCCCGCGGGCAGGACCTCCTCCATCACCTCCGGGTCGGTGTCGACCTTCCAGAGCCAGACGGGCTTCGTGAAGCCGGCGAGCTTCAGGTCGAGCCAGATGTAGTCGTCGGTCACGACGACCGAGTCGCGGGGGACGTGGTCGACGACCCACCGCGTGGCGGCGCGGGAGTCGGCGCTGCCGTCCGTCCTCGACTGGGCGATCATCGTCGAGGCCCACGCGGGGAGCACGAGGGTCACGGCCACCAGCGCGGCCGCGCCCGCCGGGAGGTACCGGCGCCAGGACGGCAGCCACGCCCACAGCTCGTCGCCGGCGCCCGCGATGAGCAGGGCCGCGAACGGGAGCAGGGCGATGACGTAGGCGAAGGGCAGGTAGCCGCCGCGGCACATCATCGCGACCTGGATGAGCAGGGCCAGGGCGATCGGGCGCAGGCGCGGGACGAGCAACGCCACCGGCACGAGCAGGACACCGGCGACGATCAGCCAGGGATCGAGGTCCACCCACGAGTGGGCCAGCGAGTAGGCGCCCGACGACGGGTCGAGGAGGCTGCCGCTGCCCGATCGGCCGAACAGCTGCCACCACAGCGCCCAGCTGAGGCTCACGTGCCCGTCCCCCGGCACGAGCTCGTTCTTGAGCAGGGCGAAGACCGGGTAGGCCGAGACGAGCACGACGAACGCGACCCCGAACACGCCGAGGTTCCACGGCCGGGTCCGGCGGTCCGTGTGCCGCACGAGCAGCCAGACCAGCGCCGGGAGCAGGATGACGATGGTCTCCTTGCACAGCGCGGCCCCGGCGAACCACACCGCGCTGCCCAGCGCCGCGCCGACGCTGCGCCGCGGGGAGGCGGCCGCGGCCAGGGCGGCGAGCATGAACATGGTGGCCAGGTTGTCCAGGAACACCATGCGGTGGAAGTACACCGCGAGCGGGCTCAGCGCGAACAGGGCGACGGCGACCGCCGACCAGGCCCGGTTGAACCTCAGCCGCCGGGCCAGCAGCCAGAGCAGGGCGCAGCTGACCAGCGCGGCGATGAGCATGACCTCGCGGCCGACCATGACGCCGCTGGGGGCGCGGTCGAAGCCGTCGGTCAGGCCGGCGTACCCGGCGATGATGGCCCAGCCGAGGAAGGGGTGGTCGTACCAGTACGTGTAGTGGGCCAGGGCGCCGTGGTCGAGCATCGCCCAGGCCTGGTCGACGTAGGTGCCCTCGTCGTCGTTGACCCGGCCCGGCCAGCCGTGCAGGTTCCACCCGTTGACGAGACCGGCGACGACGAGCAGCGGCACGAGGATCCAGGCGGAGCGGTAGGACCGTCGCTGGACCGGCGGCGCCGGTGCGGCCACGGCGGCCGAGCGCTCGATCTCCAGCAGCGCGGTCATGACGCGAGCACCGGGCGGTGGTGGCCGCCGTGGGCCGTCTTGTGCCAGGTGGTGTTCCCGTCGATGTGCTGCCAGACGGCCCAGAACGCCGCGCCCATGAGCACCCACTGGTACACCGGGGCCCCGGCGAGGAGGAAGGCGTAGTGGCGCCACAGGACCTTCTGCCGATACGAGCGCGCGAACTCCCGCAGCCCCACGACCTGCGTCGCGAGCGTGATGAGGATGGGCAGGAACGGCGCGTACATGAGCATGGCCACGAACACGGGCACCTTCAGCCACACGATCGTCGCGATCGACAGCGGCAGCAGCAGCGCCGAGAAGGCCTGCAGGAACGGGGTGGCCAGGATGTACCCCGCCAGCACCCGCTGCCGCAGCGTGGGCAGCGCCGACCAGCGGCCCTCGAGCAGGATGCTGAGGAACCCCTGGTTCCAGCGCACCCGCTGCCAGAACAGCGATCCGGCCCGCTTGTTCGCGATGGTCTGCGGCACCTCCTCCCGGGTCGCGAGCTCGGGCTCGTAGGCGGCGACGACCTTCGCGCCGTACCGCGTGCACAGCAGCACCCCGAGCGCGCAGTCCTCGGTGAGGTTGTCCGGCCACCCGCCGGCCTTCTCCAGCAGCGCGCGGCGGATGAACACGGTGTTCCCGCCGAGCGGCACGAAACCGGTCCGCACCTGGTAGAACATGCGGCTGGTGAACCAGAAGAAGTACTCCATGACGTTGTGCACCTTGAACCAGTCCCGCGCCCGCGAGCCCAGCGTCATCAGCTGCACCCCGCCCTGCACGACGTCGGCCCCGGTGCGCCCCAGGAGGGTGTCGACCCGCGTGAGCAGCTGCGGGGCGACGTCGTCCTCGGCGTCGACGACGCCGACGACGGTGCCGGTGGCCACGGCCAGGGCGGCGTTGAGCTGCCGCGGCTTGTTGGAGCGCTCGTAGGCGCGGATCACCGTGCGCACCCGCCCGTGCGGGTCGTGGCCCGCCCGCACGCGCTCGACCTCGGCGATCGTGGCGTCGTCGCCCTCGCACAGCGACACCAGGATCTCGTAGTCCGGGTGGTCCTGCTCGAGCAGGTGCCGCAGCGTCCCGGCGATGACCAGGTCCTCGTGCAGCGCCGGCACGATGATCGTGAACCGCTCCTGGTGGACGCCGTCGCTGAACGGCCAGCGCATCTGCGAGACCGCCTCGGGCGTGCGCCAGCCGTACAGCCGCCAGCGCACCTCCAGCGCGCCGACGACGGTGTTGTAGACGGCGACGGCGGTCACGAGCAGTGCCAGCACCGCGGCCCCGGACAGCGGCGCGGCCGCCAGCCCGGCGGTGAGCGCGGCGACGAGCGCGAGCAGCGTGCCCCAGCGGGCGGCCGGGGTCGCGAACCAGGTCGTCGCGCGCAGGGACGGCAGCTGGCGCAGGTACAGCAGCCCCTGCCGCAGGTCGCCCTTGCTCTGCCCCGCCAGCCGCGCGCCGAACTCCAGCGGCAGCTCGGTCCGGCGCAGCCGCGGGTAGCGGGCCAGGATCTCCAGGAGGATCTTGAACCCGCGGGCGCGCAGCCGGTCCGGGTCGACCTTGTCCAGCCGCACCCCGAAGAAGCCGGTCATGGGGTCGGTGACGCCGCGCAGCGCGACCGGGAACGCGGCCCGGGCGAGCAGCGTCGAGCCGGTCGAGACGGCCTGGCGCAGCGGCCCGTCGAGCCCGCCGCTGGTGCCGCCCTCGCGGTAGCGGCTGGCCATGACGAGGTCGTGGTCGTCGAGCGCGGCGAGCATCGCGGGCACGAGCTCCGGCGGGTGCTGCAGGTCGGCGTCCATCACGAGCGCCCGGGTCGCGCGGGCGCGCCGGTAGCCGTCGACGACCGCGCCGGCCAGCCCGCCCACGCGCTGCGCGCCGGTGCGGTGGAAGACCCGCACGCGCATGGTCGCGGGCAGTTCGCGGGCCGCGTTCGAGATGGCGGCAACGGTACCGTCGTCGTCGCTGTCGTCCACGAAGAGCAGCTCGACGTCGTCGACGACCGCGGCGAGCCGGCGCATCAGCGGCCCGACGTTGTCCTCCTCGTGCCGGCAGGGGATGACGATCGTGGCCCTTGGGCTGGTCACAGTGGATCTCCTCAAGATCACAAACGGATGACCGAACAGCGCGCCAGTGCGCTCCCGCCGCGCTCGAAGTACTCGACCGTGATCGTGTGGTCGCCCTCGAGCAGGGTGGTGTCGTACGTGTAGGTGGCCGGTGGGTGTTCGGACCAGCCGTCGATGACCACGTCCCCGTCGAGGCGCACGCGGATCCCGTCGTCGCTGGTGGCGGTGATGCGGTAGGCGCCGCCGGCGAGGTGCTCGGTCCTCGTCCAGCGGGCGGAGAAGCCGTCGGCGGGGATCGCCGGGCCGGGCGAGCCGCTGCCCCAGTCGAAGTCGATGGCGCCGTCGGTGCGCAGCATCGCCGGCGCGCCGCCGAGGTCGGTGCCCACGTAGTAGGCGCCGGTCCAGCCGGCCGGGGCGGCGACGTCGCCGACGCGCTTGTAGCCGAAGTGCAGGCGGGCGCCGGCGGCGTGCTCGTAGTACTCGACCCTGATGTCGTGCGCGCCGCCGAGCAGGGAGACGTCGGCGCTGAAGTCCTCGTTCTGGTCGCGCCACTTGTCCACGATCGGCAGCCCGTCGACCGAGACGCGGACCCCGTCGTCGGAGGCGCCGGAGAAGCGGTAGAGCCCGGCGGGCAGCACGACGGTGCGGGTGTACTCCGCGCGGAAGTCGTCCGCCCCGATCCCGTGCCCGGGCCCGCCGTCGCCCCACTCGTGGTCCACTGCGGACTCACTCGCGTAGTACTCGGCGTTCGCGTCCGTGTACTTCGCCAGGTACGGCGGGGCGGCCGGGATGTCCCCGGTGCGGGCCCAGGTCAGCCGGGCGAGGGCGCCGCCGCCGTTCTCGTAGTACTCCATGACCACCGTGTGCGCGCCGTTGCCCAGCGGCAGGTGGGCCGTGTAGGGCGTCGGGCCCTGGTCGCCCCAGTGGTCGACGGCGAGCTGCCCGTCGACCCACAGGCGCACGCCGTCGTCGGTCGTGGTGGTGAAGTCGTAGTACCCGGCGGTCAGGGTCAGCGACCGGGTCCACCGGGCGACGAAGTGGTCGTCGGCGATGCCCGGACCCGGCGACCCGAGCTGCCAGTCGTGGTCGATCGCGGGCTCGTCGCGGGTCAGCGCCGGGGCGGCCGACGGCACGCTGGGCTTGTCGCCGGAGCCGGGGGTGTTCCAGTACTGCGCGGTGAACACGTCCCGCGGCTGGTCCGGCGTCGTGTCCCAGCTCAGCCGGGCGCTCGCGTCCACGACGTTGTCGTAGAACTCCATCCGCACCGTGTGCTCGCCGGCGCCGAGGTCGGCGACGTGGTCGTAGGCGGTGGGGCCCTGGTCGTGCCACTGGTCGATGACGAGGTCGTCGTCGATGAAGAGGCGGGCGCCGTCGTCGGAGGCGATGGTGAAGCGGTAGCGGCCGTAGGCGAAGTACTCGGTCTTCGTCCAGCGCGCCGAGAAGTGGTCGGCGGCGATGCTCGGATCGGGCGAGCCGGTGGACCACACGAAGTCGACGGTCTTGTCGCCCCGGACGAGGGCGGGGGCGCCGTCGAGGTTCTGGTTGTTGAAGTACTCGCCGGTGAACGGGGCCGACGGGGCGTAGGTCGCGGTCCAGGTGGCGTCGGCCGGCGGGGTGGTCACGAAGTGCCGGATCGCGCCGCCGTCGGACCAGCCGGTGAAGTGGTAGACGGTGCCGGCCGCGTCCACGGCGGTCGGCGGCGCGGCCAGCTCGCGCTGGAAGCCGACCACGCCCGGCACCTGGTCCGGGGTCGCGATCGGGACGCCGTCGAGGGTCAGGCCGAGGCCGGGCGGGTTGGTCGCGAACGTCATCGTGGACGTGCGCGGGTAGATGAACACCGACCGGGCGCTCGACAGGCCGTTGCGGTCGGTGACGGTCACCTTGATCTCGAACCAGGTGTTCGCCGACGCCTCGCCGGTGGTCGGGATCGTGAACTGCCCGACCCGGCCGGTCAGCGGCCCGACGAACGGGTGCACGTGGGTGTTGTGGTGCAGGAAGACCTCGGTCTTGATGTCCCCGTCGGAGACGTCGAAGCCGGCCGCGTCGTTGCCGAAGGCGTTGACCGTGATCGTGTCGCCCGAGTCGTACGCGCTGCCGTCGACCGGCGCCGCGATCCGCACGGTGGGCGGGGTGCCGACCTGGACCACGATCGGCCGGGAGGCGACGGTGCTCGTGCCGTCCGAGACCGTGAGCGTCGCGGGATAGACGCCGACGTTCGCGTAGACCTTCGCCGGGTTCGGCGCCGTGCTGCTGCTGCCGTCGCCGAAGTCCCAGGTGTAGGTCAGGTCGTCCCCGTCGGGATCGCTCGTGCCGGCCGAGGAGAAGTGCACGGTCAGCGGGGCCGGGCCGCCGGTGGAGTCGGCGGCGGCGTGCACCACGGGGGCGTTGCCGGCCGGGCTGTACGACACGCGGTAGAGCTGGCCGGGGAAGTACGTGAGGTAGTAGAGCGACCCGTCGGGCGCCACCTTCAGGTCGACGACGCTGCCCGCGTCGAGGTCGAAGTCCTCGACGCGCTCGACCTGGCCCGCCCCGTCGAGCACCGCGCGCTTGATGAAGCCGCGGGAGTAGTCGCCGAAGAACAGGCTCCCGGCGTACTCGGCCGGGAACTGGGTGCCGTGGTAGACGGGTCCGGCGGTGACCGCGCCGCTGCCGCCGTCGTGGTTGTAGGCCGAGACGGGGTCGGTGTAGCCCGCGCAGCCGGTGCTGCAGCGGCCCTCGTGCACCGGCCAGCCGTAGTTGCCGCCCTTGACGACGAGGTTGAGCTCCTCCCAGGTGTAGTCGCCGACGTCGCCCGCGTAGAGGCGCCCGGTCGCGGCGTCGAACTGGAAGCGCCACGGGTTGCGGAACCCGTAGGCCCAGATCGCTCCGAGCCGGCCCGGCTGCCCGGCGAACGGGTTGTCGGCCGGGATCGAGCCGTCCGGGTTGATCCGCAGGATCTTGCCGTGCGGGTTGGAGAGGTCCTGGGCGTTGGGCGGGTAGCCGTTGTCACCGACCGCGAAGTAGAGCTTGCCGTCCGGCCCGAAGCGGATGCTCCCGCCGACGTGCAGCAGCTGCGACGGCGACTGGGTCTCGAAGATCGTGAAGGGGCCCTCGGTGCCGACGTCGCCGGACGCGTCGAAGCGCACGAGATGGTTTCGCAGGTCGTGGCCGGTGTAGTAGAAGTACACCCAGTGGTTGGCGACCCCGAACCCGGGATCGAACGCGACCCCGATCAGCCCCCGGTCGCCCGAGGCCTCCGAGGGCAGGTCGGCGAACGGCTGCGCGAGCAGGTGGCCGTCCTTGAGGATCTTGACCTTGCCGGTGCGCTCGAGGATGAAGACCCGCCCGTCGGGCGCGATCTCGAACCCGCTCGGCCCGTCCAGCCCCGCCCCGACGACGAGCTGCGTGGCGAAGCCCGCGGGGGTGGCGGCGCGGGCCGCGGGCACGGGCCCGAGCAGCGCGGCGACCAGGGCCAGCACGAGAGAGAATGGCAGCGTCCGACGCACGGCGAGAATGCTCCGGCCCCGGTGTGATGCGCCCGTGGCATTTCCACGAATACGCCGTCACAGCATTGATTCGGCGCCGTTTCCAGCAATTCAGGGATGCACACGTGTGAGGCGGCAGGACGCATCCGGAAACACGCGCTTGCTCAGATCGTCACGGGCAGCGACTCGAACCCGCGCAGGACCCGGGTGGTCCGTCGATGTGGTTCACCGTCGATGCGCAGGTCAGGATAGCGCTCGAAGAGCATCCGCAGCCCGATCTCGCCCTCGAGCCGGGCCAGCGCGGCGCCGAGGCAGTAATGCACCCCGCCGGAGAACGACAAATGCTCGCGCGCATTCGTCCGGGTCACATCGAATGTGTCCGGATCGGGAAATACTTCCGGGTCGCGGTTGGCACCGCCGAGCATCGCCATGACGACGTGCCCCGGCTGGATCGCCTCCCCGCCGAACTCGGTGGCCTTCCGGCACACGCGCGCGGTCACCTGCACCGGCGAGTCGAAGCGCAGCGTCTCCTCGACCGCGTTGCCCCACCGCTGCGGCTGCTCGCGCAGGATCGCGAGCTGCTCCGGGTGGCGCATGAGCAGCCAGGCGCCGGTGCCGAGCAGGTTCACGGTGGTCTCGAACCCGGCCGCGAGCAGCAGCCCCGCGGTCGCCAGCAGCTCGTCCTCGCTCAGGTCGTCGAGCCGCACCAGCTGGCTGAGCAGGTCGTCGCCGGGGTCGCGGCGCAGCCGCGCGAAGTGCCCGCGCATCCAGTCGTTGACGTGGCGGATGTTGACCTCGGTCTGCCGGTACGTCGAGAACGCCAGCCCCAGGTCCAGCGTCGGCGCGGCGGCGTTGCCCCAGGCCAGGAACTTCTGGCGCATGTCCAGCGGGACGCCGAGGATCTCCGCGATCACCGTCACCGGCAGCAGGGAGGCGAAGTCGGCGATCAGGTCGGCCGGCTTGTCCCGCAGCAGCTCGGCGCAGGTCTGCTCGATGCGCGGCCGCAGCCCCTCGATCGCACGGGCGGTGAACACCTTCGAGACCAGCCGGCGGTACCGCGTGTGGTCGGGCGGGTCCGTCACGAGCATCGACGGCGGGTCGACCGGCCCGATCGGCGAGCTGCGCCGGCTGAACCGGAACATGAGCCCGACCGGCGCCGGCAGCGGCCGGTCGGAGAACCCGACCCCGAAGGCCTCGTGCCGCAGCACCGCCCCGGCGAGGTCGTGCCGCGCGGTGGCCCACATGAGCCGGCCGCGCACGAGCGGCGCGGTCTCGCGAATGCCCCGGTAGAACGGGTAGGGATCGGCGCGCACGGCCGGATCGACGAAGAACCGGGCCTGCTCGTCGCCCTTGCGCGCGGCGGCGTTGATGCCGGCCCGCATGAAGCCGTGCTTGGTGGCCCATCGGACCGCGGTGCCTGGCAGCATGGCACACACCCCCTTGGTACTCGACGGTACCAAGGGGGTGCGCCTCCGGTCTACTTCGCCTCGATCGCCCCGGGCTTGCCGTTGCTCCCGCTCGCGCCGCTCGCCGCCAGCCCGGCCAGGAGGGCCTTGAGGTCGATGCCGGTCAGGTCGGTGCCGAGCTGCAGCCCCTGGGCCACGTTGCTCGCCACCGCCTTGGTCAGCGAGGTCGCGCCCTCGGTCGAGATGACCGTCATCCGGTCGATCTCCCCGATCGGCGCGCTCGCCGCCCCCACCACCTCGGGCAGCACGCGCACGAGCAGGTCGAGGATGGCCGCCTGGCCGTACTCCCCGAACGCCCCGGCCTTGGCCCGCATCGCCGCCGCCTCGGCCTGCCCGCGGGCCAGCACCGCGTCCGCCTCGGCCGCGCCCTCCAGCCGCACCGCCTCCGCGGCCGCCGCGCGCCGGGCCCGCTCGCCCTCGCCGACCAGCCGCGCCTGCTCCGCCTGGGCCTGTGCGCCGGCGATGGTCGCCTGCCGCCCGGCCTCGGCCCGCGCGATCGCCGCGTTCTTGGCCGCCTCGGCCTCCTGCTCCACCCGGTAGCGCTCGGCGTCGGCGGGCTTGCGCACCTCGGTGTCGAGCTGGCGCTGCTTGAGCTCGGCATTGCGCTCGGCCACCTTCTGCTGCTCGGCGAGGACCGCCTGCTGCATCTCGGCCTGCGCGATCGGGCCCGCGCTCGCCGAGCGGGCGTTGGCCGCGTCGATCTCGGCCTGCACCGTGGCCTTCTTGACCGCCAGGTTCCGCTCCGACTCGGCGATCGCCTCCTCGGCCCGCATCCGCTCCTGCTCGGCCCCCTGCCGGGCCTGCGCCTCGGCGATCGCGGCCAGCCGGAACACCCGGGCCGCCTCCGGCCGCCCGAGGTCCTGCAGGTAGGTGCCCGCGGTGCGGATGTCCTCGAGCTGGAACACGTCGAGGACCAGCCCCTGATGCGTGAGGGTGAGCTCGGCCTCCTCGGCGACGTGCGCCGCGAACCCGGCCCGGTCCCGGATGATCTCCTCGATGGTGAGCCGCCCGATGACGCTGCGCAGCGCGCCGGCGAGCACCTGCGCGGTGAACGTCTCGATGCGGTTCTGCTGGTGCAGGAACCGCTGCGCGGCCGGGCGGATCATCTCGGCGGTGCCGCCGACCTTGACGATCGCGACCGCCTCGGCGTCGCACCGGATGCCCTGCTTGCTCACCGCCGCGCTGACCTGGACGGGGATCTCGCGGCTGGACAGGTCCAGGCGGTACAGCCGCTGCACGACCGGCAGCACGAAGACCGACGCGCCCATGACGACCTTCTGGCCGGACAGGTCCGTGGTGACACTGCCGTCGGCGCTCGTGACGGCGCGGCCCTTGCGGCCGGTGACGATGAACGCCTCGTTGGGCCCGGCGACCCGGACCCGCGACAGCACGGAGGCGACGATGAGCACGACGAGGACGGCGAGGCCGCCGACGGCGACGTACAGGGGATTCATGACCCTTCCTCAAGGTTGAGAACGGCCGACAGCGGCATGACGAGCACGCTGGTGGGCGTCGGGACCCCGATGACCAGCACCTCGACGCCGAGCGCGAGCGGGCCGTCCGCGCGCGCGTTGCACTGCATCGGCTGCCCGGCATAGGACAGCCGCACCTGGCCGAGCCCGCCCACGGGGATCTCGCTGACGACGATCCCGGTGGCCCCGACGAGCCCGGCGCTCTCGGGGGTGGCGTCGGTGCGCATGCCGGCGACGGCGGCCACGAACCGCCCCGCCGCCCAGGCCAGCGGCGCCCCGACCACGACGCCGGCGACGATCCCGGCGAGCACCGCCGCGCCGCCGGTGCGATGGGTGGCCTCGATCGCGATCGCCCCGCCGAACCCGAACCCGCCCAGAAACCCGCTCGTGGCCGGCAGGGCGAACCCTGGGCCCCGCGCGTGACCCCGCGGCAGGTGCGGCCACCGCGGATGACCGGGGAGGTGCGGCCACCGCAGGTGCCCCAGGTGGCGGAACCGCAGCGAGATCAGCAGCGACAGCAGGCTCAGGCCACCCAGGCCCAGAAAGGCGAGCGTCACAGCGCTCATGTGCCATCCCCGTTGGTCCCGGTGTCAGGGCGCCGGGACCCGCAAGGCTGAACATACGCCCGTCACCGTCGACGAGCGCCGATGCGTTCGGTGACGCCGGTCACGCTCCCGGCACGCCCGTGTACTGCCGGTAACGACCGTCAGGCGCCGGCGCGCAGTACGATCTCGGTGATCTCGCTGGGCGCGAACACGCGGAACGGCGGTCCCCAGAAGCCGGTGCCGCGGCTGGTGTAGAGCTGCGTGCGCTCCCCGTGCCGGGTCAGCCCCTGCACCACGGGCTGGTCGACGCGCACCAGGTAGTGGAACGGCCAGATCTGCCCGCCGTGGGTGTGCCCGGAGATCTGCAGATCGATGCCGTGCGCCACCGCGGCGTCGATCTGCTTGGGCTGGTGGGCGAGCAGCAGCACGGGCAGCTGCGGGTCGGCCCCCTCCAGCGCGATGGCGTGGTCGGCCCGGTGCCCCTCCAGCCCGCTGCCGGCGGCGGTGCGGTCGTCGACCCCGGCCACCACGAGCCGGTCACCGCCGCGCTCGATCACGATGTGCCGGTTGTGCAGCGGTTCCCAGCCGAGGCCCTGCATGTGGTCGAGCCAGCCCTGGGCCTCGCCGAAGTACTCGTGGTTGCCGGTGACGTAGACCCGCGCCAGCCCGGCCCGCACGTCGGCCAGCGGGGCCGCCTGCGCGGTGCGCTGCCCGGGGGTGCCGTCGGCGATGTCGCCGGTGTGGGCCACGATGTCGGCCCCGAGCGTGTTGACCACCTCGGTGACCCCCTTCGACCAGGCGACGCGGTCGATCGGCCCGTAGTGGGTGTCGGTGAGCTGGACGATCTTGAGCCCGTCGAGCCCGGCCCCGAGCCGCGGGATGCGCACCTCGACCCGGCGCACCCGCGGGACGCGCATGGCCTCGCGGTATCCCCACACGCCCAGCCCCAGCGCGACCACCGCGGTGAACCCGGCCGCCACGCGGGAGCGCACCGGGTCGTCGACTCCCCCGGCGAGCAGGGCGAGGCGCAGCAGGTCCCCGGCCACGGCCCAGACGAAGAGGATCCACACGGCACCGAGGATCGTGTCGGCGAGGCGGGCCGCCCGGTCGACGCGGCGCCCGTGGCCGAGGAACATCGTCACCGGGAACACGACGAGCGCCACGGCGAACACGGCGGTGCCGGCGACCCGGACGCCGAGCGGCCAGTCGTTGCCGGCCATGACCAGCGACCACCACGGCACCCCGAACAGCAGCCCGAGCACCACGGCGAGGGTCGCCGTGAACGCGAGGGGCCGCAGGAGCGAACGCCGCCGGACCGCAGGGCCGGGAACCGCCTCAGTAGTCGCCATCGGATAAGCATGACACGCAGTGCCATCCGATTGCTGAGAGCGGGCTGTGATGCCGGTTGCAGGCTCGGGGACCCGGGCGGCGACCCGCGACGACGCGAAAGTGTCGTACCCCCGGTCTACGGTCGGCGGCGTCGGGATGCACGGGTTGGTTGCACAACTCCACAGAGGAATGTGACGCCGTCTGGCACCATGCGGGCGTGAAGACGATGCTCGCGTGGGCCGCCGGTGGGATCGCGCTCGGTGTGGTGTCGCTGGCGCTGAACCACGTGCTGCCGGGCGACTCGAGCCGGCTGGTGAACTCGGGGGCGGTGTGGGCCGCCGGGGCGTTCGCGGCCGGGGCGGCCGTGCGCGCGGGGTGGTGGCGGGTCTGGCTCGCGGGCACCGTGGTGCTGGTCGGGGCGGTGGCCGGGTACTACGGCGGGCTCGTGGCGTTCGAGGGGCGGCACGTCGGCGCCGACGTGCTCGCGGGGCCGCTCGGGTGGGGGGCGGTGGGCCTGCTGGCCGGTCCGGTGTTCGCGACCGCCGGGGCGTGGTGGCGCGACGAGCGGCGGGGGCGGCGGGTCGTCGGGGTGTGCGTGCTCGGCGGGGTGTTCCTGGCCGAGGCGGCGTACCTGGCGGTGCAGGAGCGCCCGGCGGGCGAGGCCTGGATCGTGGCGGCGATCGGGCTCGCGGTGCCCCTGGTGCTGAGCCGCACCGGGCGGGAGCGGCTGCTGGCGCTGGTGGCGCTCGTGCCGGCCGCGGCGCTCGGGGCGATGGCCTACCTCGCGCTCGGCTCGGTGCTGGACGTGGCGTTCACCCGCTGAGCGCGGCGGCGTGGCGGCCGGCGCACCTGGCGGCGCCCGGCCGGAGCCGGGCGCCGCCAGGTGCGCGGGGATGGGGGTGTGGGCTACTCCTCGACGCGGTTGCCGCCGACGGAGACCGCGGTGAGCGGCGTGGCCACGTGCTCGAGGGACTTGCCCTCCGCGTCCACGCCCAGGATGATCTCGACCGCGCCGCCGATGACCATCACGGCCGCGCCGACGAGGTAGCCGATGAACAGTTTGCCCGGGTCGGTGCCCTCGCCGATCAGCCAGCCGTAGAAGATCGGGCCGATGGCGCCGAAGCACTGGGCGATCGCGAAGAACACGGCGATCGCCTGGGCGCGGATCTCCAGCGGGAAGATCTCGGAGACCGTGAGGTAGGCCGAGCTCGCGCCGGCCGAGGCGAAGAAGAAGATGACGCACCAGGCGAGCGTCTGGGTGAAGGCGTTGAGGATGCCGGCGTCGAACATCCAGGCCGAGATGGCCAGCAGGACGCCCGACAGCAGGTAGGTGCCGGCGATCATCTTGCGCCGGCCGAGGGTGTCGAAGAGGTGGCCGAGCAGCAGCGGGCCGGCCAGGTTGCCCACGGCGAAGGCGATCAGGTAGATCGGGGTCTTCTCGGCGTCGACGTGGTAGAACTTCGACAGCACCAGGGTGTAGGTGAAGAAGATCGCGTTGTAGAGGAACGACTGCGTGATCATGAGCGAGGCCGACAGCGTGGAGCGGGCCGGCAGCTTCGTGAAGAGCACCTTGATCAGCGCGAGGTAGCCGTGGCCGGAGGCCGGCTTGACCTCGATGGCGTGGTGCTCGTCGACGGGGGCCAGGCGCTGGCCGGAGTGCTCGACGTCGCGCTCGATCTCGGCGATGGCCTCCTCGGCCTCCCGCTCGCGGCCGTGCATGATGAGCCACCGGGGGCTCTCCGGCAGGTGCCGCCGCAGGTTCCAGATCAGCAGACCGATGATCGGGCCGATGAGGAAGCCCAGCCGCCAGGAGATGTTCAGCGAGATGTGGTTGAGCAGCACGTAGGTGCCGAGCGTGCCGACGATGGCGCCGCCCCAGTAGGTGCCGTTCACGCCGATGTCGACCCGGCCGCGGTACCTGGCGGGCATCATCTCGTCGATGGCGGAGTTGATCGCGGCGTACTCGCCGCCGATGCCGGCGCCGGCGATGAACCTCGTCAGATAGAGGAAGACCAGGCCCGCGACGTCGTTGCCCCAGGTCAGCGCCGTGAGGGCGTTGCCGGCGAGGTAGACGCCGAGGGTGACGATGAAGAGGTTCTTGCGGCCGAGGGCGTCGGAGAGGCGGCCGAAGAACAGCGCGCCGAAGACCTCGCCGAGCAGGTACACGGTGGCGATCGCGCCGACCTGCGTGCTGGAGAGCCCGAGCGTCTCCTGCTTGTTGAGCACGGCCCCGACGGCGCTGGCGATGGTGATCTCGAGTCCGTCGAGCACCCAGGCGGTGCCGAGCGCGATGACCATGCGCGTGTGGAACGGCGCCCAGGTCAAGCGGTCGATCCGGGCGGGAATCAGACTTCGGATGATCCCGCCCGTGGGAGCTGATGCGGATTGCGTGTCAGCCAATGTGCACCTCCCAGGCCCCAGTGGACACGACGACGTGCCCATCTGTGACAGCACGTGCCCGATGCGTCAGACATCAAAACCCGCCACTTGACGGAACCGGCCGATTGGATGACGCTCTAGGCGAAGAGAGCGCTCTCTCACACGCGTCACCGACCACCGCCCGCCAGCGCCGGTCCACCGCCTGAACCGGCGCGCCCGATGGGGCGCGGCGGCGGCCGCCCCTACCCGCAATGACGCCCCAACCACGTCAGGGAGCTGCCTTGATGTCCGAAACCACCAGACCACCCGTCCCCGCATCCATCGATCGACGTCCACGGAATCGGCGGCGCGGCATCCTCGTGAGCGCGCTCTCCGTGGCGTTGGTCCTGGCCGGCTACGCGGCCTTCTCGATCGGCAGCGCCAGCGCCGCGAGCACGCTGCTGTCGCAGGGCCGGCCGACCACCGCCTCGTCGAGCGAGAACGCCGGCACACCCGCCTCGGCCGCCACCGACGGCAACACCGGCACGCGCTGGTCCAGCGCGTTCAGCGACCCGCAGTGGCTGCAGGTCGACCTGGGCCAGACGGCCACCATCGACCAGGTGGTGCTCAACTGGGAGGCGGCCTACGCCAAGTCCTTCCAGATCCAGACCTCGGCCAACGGCACGACCTGGACGAACGTCTACAGCACCACGACCGGCACCGGCGGCGTGCAGACGCTCAGCGTGTCCGGCTCCGGGCGCTACGTGCGGATGAACGGCACGGCCCGCGGCACCGCCTACGGCTACTCGCTGTGGGAGTTCCAGGTCTTCGGCACGTTCGGCGGCGGGTCCTGCGGCACGTCGAACTACGCCCAGGGCAAGCCGGCGACCGCGTCGTCGACGGAGAACGCCGCCAGCCCGGCCTCGGCCGCGTTCGACGGCAACACCACCACCCGCTGGTCCAGCGCGTTCAGCGACCCGCAGTGGCTGCAGGTCGACCTGGGCGCCACGGCGACGATCTGCGGCGTCGACCTGAACTGGGAGGCCGCCTACGGCAAGGCGTTCCAGATCCAGACGTCGGCCGACGGCACGACCTGGACGACGATCTACAGCACGACCACCGGCGCGGGCGGGGTGCAGAACCTGACCGTCACCGGCTCCGGGCGCTACGTGCGGATGTACGGCACCGCCCGCGCCACCGCGTACGGCTACTCGCTCTACGAGTTCGGCGTCCGCGTCTCCGCGACCACGCCGACCACGCCCGGCAGCACCCCGCCGAGCAGCCCGCCGCCCCCGGACCAGTTCTGGGGCGACACCAGCGGCATCCCGGCCGCCCAGAACGTGGTCATGGTGAAGGTGCTCAACCGCACCAACGGCCGCTACCCGGACAGCCAGGTCTACTGGAGCTTCAACGGGCAGACGCACTCGATCGCCGAGCAGCCCTACATCGACATGCCGGCCAACAGCGCGGGGCGGATGTACTTCTACGTGGGCCAGCCCAACGGGCAGTACTTCGACTTCATCGAGTTCACCGTCGGGGCCAACGTGTTCAACGGCAACACCACGCGGGTCGACGCGTTCGGCCTGAAGATCGCGATGCGCCTGCACGCCAAGGACGGCTACGACGTGCAGGTCGGCGAGGACTACCAGACCTTCACCGAGACGCGGGAGGCGACGTTCGCGAAGTTCATCGCCGAGGTGCCGCAGCAGTTCAAGGTGCTGGCCCAGTCGCAGGCGCCCTACCGGATCATCGCGCCGGGCAGCGACCCGACGTTCCGGGCGGGCGGGGTGAACCAGAACTACTTCACCGCCTACGCCCAGCAGTTCGGCATCAACGCGCCGACGTCGGACATCTTCGGCTGCGCCGGGGTGCTCGCCAACGACCCGACCAACTGCTCCACGCTCAACCGGCACGTGCGCGAGCGGCCGCAGGCCGACTGGTCGAACCCGAGCACGTACTACCTGGCCGCGCCGGCGAACTACTACGCGAAGTTCTGGCACGACCACGCCATCAACCGGCTCGCGTACGGCTTCCCGTACGACGACTACGCCGGCCAGTCGTCGTTCGTGTCGCACGGCAGCCCGCAGTATCTCCTGGTCGCCGTCGGCTTCTAGAGGACCGGGTGGCGCGGATCACCCGCGCCACCCTTTCTTCAACCCAGCTTTATCAGTCTACATTTACTATATGGAGATCGAGCAGACCGCCGCGGCACTGCAGATCGCGGTCGGGCGCATCGTCCGGCGGCTCCGGCAGACGCACGTGCCCGGGGAGCTGACGTTGTCGGAGGCCTCCGTGCTGTCGCGGCTCGATCGCGGCGGTCCGGCGACGCCCGGGGAGCTGGCCGGCGACGAGCGGGTCAAGCCGCAGGCCATGGGCGTCACGCTGCAGAGCATGGAGCAGCGCGACCTGGTGCGCCGCTCCCCCGATCCC
The DNA here is from genome assembly GCF_050955725.1 of Dactylosporangium sp. CA-139114. Taxonomy (NCBI): domain Bacteria; kingdom Bacillati; phylum Actinomycetota; class Actinomycetes; order Micromonosporales; family Micromonosporaceae; genus Dactylosporangium; species Dactylosporangium sp. CA-139114. The sequence goes on along the minus strand of NZ_CP192080.1, from coordinate 4,238,420 downwards.
GGCGACGGGCGCCGCGTGCTGATCACCATCACGGGCGAGGGGCGCCGGCTGCTCACCGACCGGCGCACGCTGAAGACCCACGCGCTGACCGAGGCGATCGGGCACCTGAACGACGACGAGCGGCGCGCGCTCGCGCAGGCGGCCCGGCTGCTGGACAAGCTGGCGGAGGAGCTGTGACCGCCACGCTGACGCGGACGAAGCCCGACCGGTACAAGTGGATCGCGCTGTCCAACACGACGCTCGGCATGCTCATGGCGACCATCGACGGCTCGATCGTCATCATCTCCCTGCCGGCCATCTTCCGGGGCATCGGGCTGGACCCCCTCGCGCCCGGGAACATCGGCTACCTGCTGTGGATGATCATGGGCTATCTGCTCGTGTCCGCGGTGCTGGTGGTCGCGCTCGGGCGGCTCGGGGACATGTTCGGCCGCGTCCGGATGTACAACCTCGGCTTCCTGATCTTCGCCCTCGCCTCGGTGGCCCTGTCCTTCGACCCGTTCCACGCCGGGGCCGGGGCGATGTGGCTCATCTGCTGGCGCATCGTGCAGGCGTTCGGCGGCGCGATGCTCACGGCCAACTCCGCGGCCATCCTCACCGACGCGTTCCCGGCCCGCCAGCGCGGCATGGCGCTGGGCATCAACCAGATCACCGCGCTCGCCGGGCAGTTCCTCGGGCTGCTGCTGGGCGGCCTCCTCGCCGCGATCGACTGGCGGGCGGTGTTCTGGGTCAGCGTGCCGGTCGGGGTGGTGGGCACGGTCTGGTCGTACCGCAGCCTGCGCGAGACCGGCGAGCGCCACCGCTCCCCCGTCGACTGGCTCGGCAACGTCACGTTCGCCGCGGGCACCCTGCTGATCCTGGCCTCGATGACGTACGGCATCCAGCCCTACGGCGGCCATCCGACCGGCTGGACGAGCCCGCGCGTGCTCGGCGGGATCGGCCTCGGGGTGCTGCTGCTCGTCGCGTTCGTGGTGGTCGAGTCGCGCATCGCGCACCCGATGTTCCGGCTCGGGCTGTTCAAGGTCCGGGCGTTCGCGGCCGGCAACCTCGCCGCACTGCTGGTGTCGATCGCCCGCGGCGGCATGCAGTTCATGCTCATCATCTGGCTGCAGGGCATCTGGCTGCCGCTGCACGGCTACCGGTTCGAGGACACGCCGCTGTGGGCGGGCATCTTTATGCTGCCGCTGACCGCCGGGTTCCTCATCGCCGGGCCGATCTCCGGCTACCTCTCCGACCGCTTCGGCGCGCGGCTGTTCTCGACCACGGGCCTGCTGCTCGTGGCGGCCGGGTTCCTGGGTCTGCTGCTGATCCCGATCGACTTCCCGTATCCGCTCTTCGCCGCGCTGCTCGTGCTCAGCGGGCTCGGCCAGGGCATGTTCTCCGCCCCGAACACCTCGGCGATCATGAGCAGCGTGCCGGCGAACCAGCGCGGCGTCGCCTCGGGCATGCGCGCCACGTTCCAGAACGCCGGCACCTCGCTGTCGATCGGGGTGTTCTTCTCGCTCATGGTGGTCGGCCTGGCCCACGCGCTGCCGCAGACGCTGACGAGCGGCCTCGCCGCGCAGGGGGTGCCGCACGACGTGGCCGGGTCCGTCGCCTCGCTGCCGCCGGTGAGCACCCTGTTCGCCGCGTTCCTGGGCAGCAACCCGGTCGCGCACCTGCTGGAGCCATACGGCGTGCTGCAGAGCCTGCCGCCGGCGAACGCCACGACGCTGACCGGGCACGAGTTCTTCCCGAACCTCATCGCGCAGCCGTTCCACGACGGGCTCGTGGTGGTCTTCGGCGCCGCGACGCTCATGACGCTGCTGGCCGCGGTCGCCTCGGCGTCCCGCGGCCGGCACGTGCGCCAGGTCTGAGGTCAGTCCTCCTCGACGGACAGGGCGCCGGAGGGGCAGCCGAGCACGGCCAGGCGGACCCGCTCCCGCAGGTCCTCCGGCGGCTCCTCGGCGAGCACCTCCACCATCCCGTCGTCGCGCTGGTCGAAGACCTCGGGCACGTTGAGCACGCACATGCCCGAGAACACGCACACGTCGGTGTCGGCCCGGACCTTCACCACAGCACCGGAACCTCGTCCACGGCGCCCGTGAGCCGGTTCGCGTGGACCTCGATGTCGTCCACGGGCACGGCGAGGCGCAGGCCCGGGAAGCGCCGCAGCAGGGCCGGGAACACGGTGCGCAGCTCGGTGCGGGCCAGGTTCGCGCCGATGCACACGTGCGCGCCGTGCCCGAACGCGAGGTGCACGTTGGGCTTGCGATCCACGTCGAACTCCGCGGGATCGGCGAAGACCGTGGCGTCGCGGTTGGCCGCGTTGCTGGAGATGATGACCGCGTCGCCGCGGGCGATCGCGACGCCGCCGACCTCGACGTCGTCGTGGGCGTAGCGCAGCAGGCCGAGGCCGCCGGGGGCGGTGATGCGCAGGATCTCCTCGACGGTCGCGGCGACCTCGCCCTCGGGGTCGGCCACGAACCGGTCACGCCGGCTCAGGTCCGCCAGCAGCAGCAGGGTGCCCAGGTCGATGCGGGTCGAGGTGGTCTCGTGGCCGGCGAAGATGAGCCCCGCCGCGAGCCGGGACACCTCGTCGTCGCTGAGCGTGGGGTCGGTCGTCTGCGCGGTGACGAGGTCGGAGATGACGTCCGGCGCGGGGTCGCGGCGCTTGCGCTCGGCGAGCCCGGCCGTGTACTCCTTGAACTCCCGCATCGCCAGCTGCGCGTCGGCACCGCCGTCGATGCGCCCGACGCGCTCGGAGAGGTTGCGGAAGCGCTGCCGGTCCTCGTAGGGCACCCCGAGCAGCTCGCAGATGACGAGCACGGGCAGCGGGAACGACAGCAGCTCGTGCAGGTTCACCGGGGCGTGCGGGTTCGCGTCCCGGGCGGCCTGCATGTCGTCGAGGCAGCGCGCGGTCAGCTCCTCGATGCGGGTGCCGAGCCGGCGCATGCGGGCCGCGGAGAAGGCGGGCGCGAGCAGGCGCCGCATCCGCATGTGCTCGCGCTCCTCCGTGTCGTAGTCCCCCGTCGGCCCATCCTGCAGCGCGGCGTGGGTGATCCGCGACGCGCGCTGCGGCTGGGGATGGGAGCGGCCGAAGCGCTTGTCGCCGAAGATCTGCCGCGCCTGCGAGTAGGCCGTCACGAGCCACGCGGGGTCACCGGCGGGCGTGGTCACGAGGGTGATCGGCGCCTCGCGGCGCAGGACGTCGTAGAGCGGGGCGATCTCGAGGATGTTGGGCCGGGCGAACGGCAGCCGCGGGGCTTGGCCGGCCGGGCGCTGTGTCGTAGCGGTCATGGTGGCTCCCCAGGCACATCGACTTGAATCGATCAAGACACTACCACGGGTCACGCCGCTCTGGCCTACAGTAGCGACGCTGCGATCGTAGCTCGCGCGGCGCAGGGCGGCGCCGAGCCCGGAAGCGGCCGCCACCGTCCAACGGCAGCGGCCCCACCGTCCGCAGTGGACGATGGGGCCGCCGTGGAACCGGTTACGCCCCGCCGCCACCGGGCTGGGTCACGCCGTTCACCGTGAGGGTGTACGGCGCGTACTGCTGCACCTGCTCCGTCGGCTCGTCGTAGGCCACGACGGCCACGACCTTCGGGAACAGCGACAGCAGCGCCAGCTGGATCCAGTTGAGCGAGAGGCTGTCCTGGCCGTTGAACTCGAACTGCCAGGCGAACGCGTGCGCCTCGTCGATGCCGATCAGCTTCACGTTCCAGTTGTTGACCGTGATCGGCTTGATCTGCGTCGGCGACTTGAACGGCGCCAGGCTGGAGCCGTCGCTCAGCAGCGTGCCGCCGAGCTTGATGTCGTCGAGCAGCAGACCGCCCTCGTTCACGCCACCGTCGGAGACGTAGCGGAACGACAGCAGGATCGACTTGCCGGCGTAGGCCGACAGGTCGTAGTTGTGCTGCTCGAACCCGTTCGTCGTGCCGTTCAGGCCGGGGCCGAACGGCGCGTCGACGGTCCGGTCGCCGGGGATCGAGGTGTACGTCGCGCCACCGTCGGTCGAGACCTGGACGTATCCGTAGTCGTAACCGAGCTCGGCGCCGTACTTCGCGAGGAAGCTCAGCGTCGCGTTGGTGGCGGGCACGGTCACCGGGATGACCGCGGCGGCGTCGGTGTTGTTCGCGTTGCCGGAGAACAGCACCGAGTTGCCGGGACGGTCCGGGTCGTTGTTGACCAGCGTCCAGGCCAGGGGCAGGGTCGGCAGGGTCTTCGCGCCGCTGAACTTCAGCGAGCGCAGGTCCTTGCCGGCCAGCGCCTTGCCGTTCTTCTGCAACAGGACGTAGTCCGCGCCGTTGGGGGCCGCGCCGGGCACGTCGTAGGAGTGCGGGTTGGCCAGGTTGACCGTGGACCGCAGGCTCTTGGACGTGACCTTCTTCTTGTCGGTCCCCAGGACGATGCCCCACTGGGAGTCGCCGACGATCTTGTCGAGCAGCACCATGCTCTGGTAGTCGTGCAGGACCGAGTACACGTCCTTGGCGCCCTCCGCCTTCACGGCGGCGTCGAGGCTCGCGAGACCCTGCAGCTCACCGTCGCGGTGGAGCCGCTCGATGATGTCCTGACCGAAACGGTCGTAGAGGTACAGCATCAGCTCGTAGGCGTTGCCGTAGTCGGCGAGCACCCCGTTGCCGTTCGTACCCTCACCCCAGAGGTTGAGCGAGTTCTGGGCACCGTTGCAGTCGCGCGGGTTCGGGTTGTACGGCGTCTGCACGCCCCCGAAGCCCTGGAAGCAGTACAGGTGGCCGTCGCCGCCCTTGTCGAAGACCGTCTTGGTCCCGTCGACGTAGCCGGTGAGCGTCTGCGCGAAGTCCGACAGACCCTCGTTCATCCAGCTGGTCTCGTTCGGGTCCGAGTAGGACTCGACCAGGTGCTGCCACTCGTGCGCGAACGTGCCCTCGTAGAGGCGCGGGCGGGCCGGGCGGCTGGTGCACAGGTCCGACGTGGGCGCGTCGACGGGGTCGGCACCGGTGCGGTGCTCCCAGTCGAACGCGTCGATCGTCATGACGTTGCGGTCGAACAGCTCGTTGAACTGCGAGGAGAAGAAGCCGGCGATGTAGGTCGGCGCGGCCGGGAAGGTGTAGTAGTTGTCGTCCCGGACGTTGTCGACCAGCGTCACCGTCTTGTCGCCGCCGCCGGTGTAGACGCCACCGTTGCCGTTCTTGTCCGGGCCGAGCAGCGCGTTGCTGCCGTCCCGGTTCGGCGGGGTGGCGAAGGCGGCGGTCTCCTTCGGGTACATGTTGGTGTCGAACTGCGTGATGAAGTTCGCCACCTGGGCGTCGGTCACCGTGGTGGTGTTCGGGATCTGGTTGCGGCAGTCGCCCGCGGGGAACGACGTGTCGACCGCGACCCAGACCTCGATGTGCTCACCGACACCGCGCAGGACGTAGTCCTTGCGGTAGAGGGTGCCGTTGTAGTCGTCGGAACCCAGCCACTGACGCACGGTGCCGACCGGCGGGGTGGTGCCCGCGGCGAGGGTCGAGCGCGACTGCGCCTTCGCCTTCGCCATCTTCGCCGTGTCGACGACCTTGCCGTCCAGCTTGAAGTTGGTGCGGGTCATCTCCCGCACGTCGGACGCGCCCGCCGACTCCTTGGCCGGAGCTTTCGCCGGTGCCGCGAACGCCGACGTAGCCGGCAGCGCGACGAGCACCGGGATGGCCAAGGCAATGGCCGCGGTCGTGGCCAGGCCTTTTCTCACCATGAAGCCTCCTTGCGACGACGCGCCGAGCCCGGCGGGGTGGCCACCGGGCAGGCGCGACGGGTTCGGAATCGTATTGACACCGCACACTATCGTCGCCGTCCATATCGGCGCGCGCCCCTTGGCAGGCGAAGGGTCGGGGCAAGGGGTCGGCGGGGTTGCCGATTCCGGCAAAACCGTGATTACCGTCGATGTTTGCCCGTCGTCGCACCCGGCCGGGGTCATTCGTCCGGCTCGATCACCGAGCGTAACGGACGGGCTGCGGTCACTCGAATGCGTGACGCGCGAACCGGTCATCGGGTTGCACGGCGGGACGAACATCGCACCGGAAACGTCCGGCCGGTCGACGGACGCCGCCGGTCAGACGATCACCGACCGCGACGTCCGGTGGTGCGGGCCCCGGCCGGACGGACGGGGTTACCGGCTGGACAGTGGTTCACCCACCGTCACCGCAGACCGTATCGTCGCAGCATGGCAGCACTGACCCTCGCGGTGGAACGACTCGCTGCCGCCACGGTGCTGTCCTGTCACGGGGCGCTGGTGGCGGCCAGCGCCCTGCAGCTGGAGACGGCACTGTCGCAGGCGCTGCTGCGGCCGGAGCTGCGCATCGTCGTCGACCTCGAGGCGGTGGCCGCGATCGACTGCACCGGCGTGATGATGCTGCGCGTGACCGCGGGCATCGCCGCCGAGCAGGGCGGCTCGCTGGTGCTCGCCGCGCCGAACGCGCAGGTCGTGCGCACCCTGCGTGAGGGCGGGACGCTCACCAGCATCCCGGCGTACCGCACGGTGCCCGCCGCGCTCGAGGGCGACGCGAGCGCCCTGATCACCGAGCCGGACGCGGTGGCCACCCCGAACGCGTGGCCGATGAATCGCGCGGACCGCCGCAGCGCCTGACCTGGACCCGTGGACTCCGCGTACGTCCGCTGGCGGCCCGCCCCGGCCGTGCGGCCCTTCGCGGCCTGGTACACGGGCTACGCCCAGCCCCCGATGCCCGCGGGTGCCCGGCACCGGGGGCTGCCGTCGCCGTACCTGACGCTGATCATCACGCTCGACCGGCCCCTGCGCGTCACCGCGCATCCGGACCCGGCCGCGCCGCCCGGGCAGTACGACACCCTCATCGGCGGCCTGCACACCACCCCCGCGCTGATCGAGCAGGTCGGTGGCTCGGCCGGCATCCAGGTGGCCCTGTCCCCGCTGGGCGCCCGCGCCCTGCTCGGCCTGCCCGCGGGCGAGCTGGCCGGGGCGGACCTGCACGGCACCGACGTCCTCGGGCCGTTCGCGGCCGAGCTGCACGAGCGGGTCGGGCTCGCCGCGGACTGGCCGGCCCGGTTCCGCGTCGTCGACGAGCTGCTCACCCGGCGCGCGGTGCCCGGCCTGCTCCCGGCGCCGGAGGTGGCGTTCGCCTGGCGCCGGCTGTGCGCGAGCGGCGGCTCGGCCGGCCCGGCCGAGCTCGCCGGGGAGACCGGGTGGAGCGGGCGGTACCTCGCGCGCCGCTTCGCCGTCGAGATCGGCCTGTCGCCGAAGGTCGCCGGGCGGGTGGCCCGCTTCGACCGGGCCCGCCGGCTGCTGCAGACGTCGGGCGGCGCCCACCCCCTCGCCGGGCTCGCCGTGGCCTGCGGCTACTACGACCAGGCCCACCTGACCCGCGAGTTCGCCGCGCTGGCCGGGCTGCCGCCGGCCCGCTGGTGGGCGGAGGAGTTCCGAAACATGCAATCCCCGGTGGACCTGGCCGGCGCAGAATCGGCCCATGAGCGATGACCGGACCCCGCCGCCGAACGTGTGGCCGACCCTGCGCGCGACCGACGCCCGCGCCCTGATCACCTTCCTCGTCGACGCGTTCGGCTTCGTCGAGGTCGCCGTGTACGGCGACGGCGACCTCGTCGAGCACGCCCAGCTGGCCTGGCCGGAGGGCGGCGGCGTCATGCTCGGCAGCGACCGCCGCGACGCCTCGCCGTGGAACCTGAAGCCCGGCACGTCCGGCTGCTACGTCGTGACCGCCGACCCCGCCGCCCTCTACGCGCGGGCCCGGGCGGCCGGCGCGGAGATCCTGCAGGAGCTGCACGAGGCCGACTACGGCTCGCAGGGGTTCGCGGTGCGCGACCCCGAGGGCAACCTGTGGTCGTTCGGCACCTACCGCGGCGAGCCCCGGCCCGTGTAGAGCCGCGCCCGCCGGCTCCGACCTTCGGGCATGACGAAGTTCCTGCTGTTGCACGCGGCCGGGTCGGCGCCGCCGGCCGAGCTCGGGGGCGAGCTGGTCGACGCGGGCCGGCTCGCCGACCCGAGCCTGACGGTCCGGCTCGAGGGCGGCGCCGGTCCCGGGGCGTTTCGCTGGTACTGGCTGGTCGACGTCGACTCGCTGGAGCGCGCGGTGCAGATCGCGGCGGCCGCGGGCGGCCCGGTCTCGGTGCGTCCGCTGATGACCGACCGCCCCGGCCTGTGCCTGGAGTCCTAGCCGGCCCGGGGCGCCGGCCGCTGCGCGGTGCTAGCCGCGCACCGCGACCAGCTCGCCGAGCAGCCGTTTGAGCTCGGCGAGGTGCGCCGGCGGGTATTCGCGCCCGGCCGGGTCGACGACGTGCTTGACGCCGCGCAGCAGCCGCCAGGCCTCGTCGGCGTGCCCGAGCTGGGCGAGGGCCTGGGCCTCGAGCCAGTCGCAGTACTGGCGCTCGGCGCCGTGCTCGCGCAGCTCGCGCGCGAGGAAGACCACGACGTCGTCGTGCCCGGCGCCGAGCAGCAGCCGGGCCAGCGCGTCGGTGCCGAGCACCCACTGCCGGTCGCCGGGCCGGGTGCGCTCGCGCAGCTGCTCGAAGGCGTCCACGGCGTCCTGGGCCCGCCCGGCGCCGACGTAGCTGCGCCCGAGGTCGAGCAGCGTCGTGGCCGCCAGGTCGTGGTCGGCCTCGCCGGTGAGCCGCTCCAGCACCTCCTCGCCGATCGCGGCGTTGCGGACGGCCTTGCGGCGGCGCGTCTCGGCGTCGGCGTAACCGTGGTGCACGAGGTGCAGCGCCTCCCGGGGCACCGCGGGCCAGACGCCGTCCTCGGGCACGAGCCGCTCGTGGACCCGCCCCTGCCAGTGCACGCGGCCGGGGCGGAAGAGCCGCGGGGTGTGGTGGGTGTACGGCAGCTCGTCGTGCCGGTTGTCGATCGGCACGAGCAGGGCGCCGCTGCGGGCGGACGCGAGGATGGCGCGCAGCCGCCGCGGGTCGCCCTCGGCCCGGTCGTCGGCGTCGATGCTCAGCACCCACTCCGGCCTTCCGGCGGCTTGCACGGCGGCCTGGAGGGCGCCCTGCACGCCGGGTGCAACGGCGGCATCAGCGGCGCCTTGAACGGCGGCTTGGAGGGCGGCATTGCGCGCGGCGGCGAAGTCGTCCCGCCACTGCCCCGCGCTCACCGTGGCCCCGAGCGAGCGCGCGAGGTCGACGGTCTCGTCGGTGGAGCCGGTGTCGTGCACGTGCACGCCGTCGACGATCCCGTCGAGGGAGGACAGGCAGCCGGGCAGGTTGGCCGCCTCGTTGCGGACGATGAGCACCGCGACCAGGTTCACCCCGGCCCGATCGGCCGGCGCGCCCCGGCCTTGAGCGATTCCGGCCCGCGACCCCGTCCGCGAGCACAGCCCGACGAACGCGGCCCGACCAACGCGGCGCGGCGAACTCGGCCCGGCGAACTCGGCTCGGCGAACTCGGCCCGTGAACCCCGTCCGCGAGCACAGCCCGACCAACGCGGCGCGGCGAACTCGGCCCGCGAACCCCGTCCGCGAGCACAGCCCGACGGACTTAGCGCAGCGAGCTCGGCCGCCGGGAAGCGCGCGGGGCGCCCCGGCGGCCGGTTCGGGTCGTGCTAACGGCCCGTGGCGGCGTGGAACTGGTCCACGATCTCCTGCTTGATGCGGCCACGGTCGGAAACCTGGAATCCGGCGCCCTGTGCCCATTCCCGGATCGCGCGGTTCTGGTCGCGATCACCCCGGGTCGTGGCGCGGCCCCGGCCCGGGGTGGTTCGGGCCCCAACGGTCGCGCTGCGGCCGACCTTGGTGCCCGCGGAAATGTAGGGCTTGAGCGCGGCGCGCAGTTTCTCCGCGTTCTTCTTGGACAGGTCGATCGAATACTGCACGCCATCGAGGCCGAACGTCACACTCTCATCGGCGGGCTTACCGTCCAGATCGTCGATCAGTTCCTGAATGACACGCTTGGCCATGCCGGCCGACCTCCCGTGAGCGACTGGGTCCGGACTGGAAATAACGGTGCCCGTGGCGAACAGTATCGCCAATCAATTGCATTCCCGCCAGATAGCGGAGGAAAACAGTTCCTCACCGTTCGTGGCGAGGTAATTACGCGCAACCGGTCCAGGCTCGTGGCATGCGCGCACCGCCGCCGGGCCGGGGGTCTGCTCGGCGCCCAGCTGCGGTTCTCCTGGCACGCCCACCCGTGGCCGGGGCCGCAGGGGCTCACCGACGAGGAATATCTCTGGGAGCCGATGCGCGGGCGCTGGAACATCCGCGCCGGCGAGGAGGGCCGATTCCGGGCCCGACGGCCGCACGACGCAGCGGCGGCCGCAGCCGGTCACCACGATCGCCCGGCGGATGATGCACATCGCGGCCGGGTGTTTCGTCATCCGTTCGGCGACGTTCTTCCCGGCTCCCGGCGAGCAAGCCGATGGCGACATGTTCGACCCGTGTCACAGGCCGGCCGATCTGCCCGGCACCGCGGCCGGCACGGTGGCGTTCCGGCACGACAGTTCCCGGCAATGGCACGTGCGCGTCTCTGCCCGGCACCGCGGCCGGCACGGTGGCGTTCCGGCACGACAGTTCCCGGCAATGGCACGTGCGCGTCGCCGCGCTCGACGACGTGGCGATGCGCACGCCGCCGGGACCGAAGGGCGCCTATTTTCTCCGCCGATCCGATGGCCGTGCCGATCGTGCCCGTGAACGGTGAAACGATGCACGACGGCGGCGAGACCGGCCTGCGCGCGGCCTTTACGCCGCGCGTTGCCGAACCCGGCGGGCACGCGGCGAGCACCGGTCTCCTGATCGAACTCCGGGCGGCCGCGGCCGCGGCGCGCGGACCCAGCTGGTCGGTGCGGTACCACCGCCACGGCCCGCCGGGACGGGTCGGCCCGGCGTGGGACAGCGGGGAACTGATCGACACCTACACCGGAGGCGGGGTGGCGCCGGGCGGTCGCCGAGGGCCGCCCGGCCCCGTCAGAGCGTCACCGCGCCGGTCATGATCGCGACCGCCTCCGCCATGGTGTGCGACTCGGGGGTGATGACCCCCGCGCCGCGGCCGAGGCGCTGGATGTGGATGCGGTCGGCGACCTCGAACACGTGCGGCATGTTGTGGCTGATCAGGATCACCGGCAGGCCGCGGGCGCGCACCTCGCCGATGAGCCTGAGCACCTGGTTGGACTCGCGCACGCCGAGCGCGGCCGTGGGCTCGTCGAGCACGATCACCCTGCTGCCGAACGCGGCCGCCCGGGCCACGGCGACGGCCTGGCGCTGGCCGCCCGAGAGCGTCTCGACCGGCTGGGCCATGTTCTGCAGGGTGCCGATGCCCAGGTCCGACAGCGCCTGGGCGGCGTCGGCGCGCATGCCCTTCTTGTCGAGCATGCGCAGGACCGAGCCGAGCACGCCCGGCCGGCGGCGTTCCCGGCCCAGGTAGAGGTTCCCGGCGATGTCGAGCGCGGGCGCGACGGCCAGGGTCTGGTACACGGTCTCGATCCCGGCCTCGCGCGCGTCCTGCGGGCGGCGGAAGTGCACGGGCTCGCCGTCGAGGCGGATCTCGCCCGCGTCCGGGACCAGGGCGCCGGTCAGGCACTTGATGAGGGTGGACTTCCCGGCGCCGTTGTCGCCGATGATCGCGAGCACCTCGCCCGCGTGCAGGTCGAGGTCGACGCCGTCGAGCCCGACGACCCGGCCGAAGGTCTTCACCAGTCCGCGGGCCGACAATACGACGGTCATGCCCTCACCCGCCGGATCCACTGGTCCACGGCCACGGCGAGCAGGACGAGCAGGCCGACGGCGAGGACGCGGTACTGGTCGTCGACCCCGGCGAGGGAGAGCCCGCTGCGGAAGGCCCCGACGATGAGGGCGCCCAGCAGGGTGCCCAGCACCGCGCCGCGCCCGCCGAAGAGGCTGGTGCCGCCGATCACGACGGCGGTGATGCTCTCCAGGTTCGCGTCGGCGATCGCGTTCGGGCTCGCCGCACCGGCCCGGCCGATGAGGATCCAGGCGGTCAGGCCGTAGATGGCGCCGGCGAGGGTGTAGACGCTGAGCAGCACGCGGTCGACGCGGATGCCGGCGAGGCGGGCCGCCTCCCGGTCGTCGCCGACGGCGTGGACGTGCCGGCCCCAGGCGGTGTTGGTCAGGGCGAAGCCGACGACGCAGTACAGCACGGCGACGAGCACCACGCCGACGGTGATGTGGAAGCGGCCCACGGCGAACGTCTCGCCCGTCCAGTTGACGAAGGCCGGGAGGTCGGCCTGCTGGACGCTGCGGCCCTTGGAGTACAGCAGGCCGATCGCGGTGAACACGCTCAGCGTGCCGAGCGTGACGATGAACGGCGGCAGCCCGATGCGGGTCACCAGCGCGCCGTTGAGCAGCCCCGCGACGACCCCGACGGCGACGCCGGCGAGCACCGCGACCGGCCCCGGCAGGCCTCCGCCCTCGGCCAGCTTCGCCGAGAGCATCATCGCCAGGATCGTGATCGCGCCGACGGACAGGTCGATGCCGGCGGTGAGGATCACGAGGGTCTGGCCGACCGCGAGCGCGCCGATGACGGCGACCTGCTGCAGCACCAGCGACAGCGAGTTGGGCGACGAGAAGCGCGGGTTGACCGCCGAGAACGCGACCGCGGCGACGACGAGCACGAGCAGCGGGCTGATGGCCGGATGACGGTGCAGCACATGGTGCACCCGCTGCAGCGGCGACTGCCGGCGCAGCGCGAACCGCTCCGCGGCGGTCGTGGCCGTCACCGCTTGCCCCAGCAGAGCTCGGTGCCCTTGGCCGTGTCGATCGACTCGACGCCAGGGGCCGGCTTGTCGGTCACGAGGGCGACGCCGGTGTCGTAGAAGTCCAGGCCCGGGGAGACCTGCGGCTTCTGCCCGCCGCTGGCGATCTGCTTGATCGCCTTGACCCCGAGCTCGGCCATCTTGAGCGGGTACTGCTGCGACGTGGCACTGATGACTCCGGCCCCGACCTGCCGCACGCCGTCGCAGCCCCCGTCGATCGACACGACGATCGGGCTCGGGCCGCCGGCCGCCTTGATGGCCTGCTGGGCGCCGACGGCCGCGGGCTCGTTGATCGTGTAGACCACGTTGATGCCGGGGTTCTTGGTCAGGCAGCGCTCCATCGCGGTGCGGCCGCCGTCCTCCGCGCCGTTCGTGGGCTCGTTGCAGGCGATGGTGTAGGTGCCGCCGCTGTAGCTGCCGGTCTTCTCCTCGTCGCCGTTGCGCTTGCGGTCCTTGGCGTCGATGCCCATGCCGGTCAGGAATCCCTGGTCCCGGCTGTAGTCGACCGACACGATCTTGTCGTTGAACAGGTCGAGCAGGGCGATGACGGCGGGCTTGCCGGCCAGCGTGGTGGCGGTCCACTTGCCGATGAGCTCGCCGGCCTTGAAGTTGTCGGTGGCGAAGGTGATGTCGACGGTGTTCGCCGGGTCGGGCGGGGTGTCGAGGGCGATCACGTAGAGCCCGGCGTCGCGGGCCTTCTTGATGGCGGGGTTGACGCCGGGGCCGTTCGGGGTGATGAGGATGCCGGCGTCGCCGCGCGCGACGGCGTCCTCGATCGCCTGCACCTGGCCGGCCTCGTCGCCGTCGGCCTTGCCCGCGGCGATCGTGATCTTCACGCCCTCGGCCGCGGCGGCCTGCCGGGCGCCGTCCTGCATGGTGACGAAGAACGGGTTCGTGGAGTTCTTGGTGATGAGCGCGACCGAGATGTCCTTGCCGCCGCCGGCCTGGTTGTCGCCGCACGCGGCGGACGGCAGCACCGCGAGGGTGGCGACGGCGAGCGCGCTCAGTGCTCTGCGCATGGTTCCTCCCTTGACAACGTTGTCAAATACTCTGGCCATGCATCCTCATGCTTGTCAATAAAGGCTGGTCCAAGATCTATGATAACGAATTCGAATACAGTTGACCATCGATGACATCGTTGTCACCGTCCGGTCCCGGTACGCTGGGCCACCGTGGACGCCCGACCGACTCTCCGCGACGTGGCCCAGCTGGCCGGGGTCAGCCCGAAGACCGTCTCCCGCGTGGTGAACGCCGAGCCCGGGGTGAGCGCGACCAAGGAGAGCCGGGTCCGGCGGGCGATCGAGCAGCTGGGCTACCGACCGAACATGACCGCGAGCCGGCTGCGGCGGGCGGACGGGCGCACGGCCGCCATCGCCGCGCTGCTGGAGGACATCGCGAACCCGTTCTCCTCGGCGCTGCACCGCGCGCTCGAGGACGTCGCCCGCGAGCGCGGGGTGCTCATCTTCGCCGGCAGCGTCGAGGAGGACCCGGAGCGCGAGCGGACGCTGGTGCGCGAGTGCGCGCGGCGCCAGGCGGACGGGCTGGTCATGGTGCCGGCCGGGGACGACCAGGCCTACCTCACCCGCGAGCTGAACCCGGACACGCCCGTCGTGTTCGTGGACCGCCCGCCGGTGGGCCTGCACGCCGACGCGGTCCTCGCCGACAACGAGGCCGGCGCCGCGGTCGCGGTGCAGCACCTGGTCGCGCACGGCCACCGTGACATCGCCTACCTCGGCGACCTGCGCTCGATCGCGACCGCGCGCCAGCGGTTCACCGGCTACCGGGAGGCCCTGGCCGAGCACGGCATCCACCGCAGCGCCGCGCACGTCGCCCACGACCTGCACACCGCGGACGCGGCCGAGGCGGCGTTGCTGCGCATGCTCGACGGCCCGCGCCCGCCGACGGCCTGCTTCAGCGCGCAGAACCTCGTGACGCTGGGCGCGATCCGGGCCCTGCGCAGCCGCGACCGGCACACGTCGGTGGCGCTCGTGGGGTTCGACGACTTCCCGCTCGCCGACCTGCTGCAGCCCGCGGTGACAGTCGTGGCCCAGGACCCGGCCGCGATGGGCCGCCTCGCCGCGCAGCTGCTGTTCCGGCGCCTGGACGGCGAGACCTGGGAGCCCGCGACGCACGTGGTCGCGACCCGCCTGATCGCCCGCGGCTCCGGCGAGCTGCCCGGCCCCTACGCCTCGCCCGGCACCTGACCGATCGCGAAGCGGCCCAGGGCCGCGCAGTCCGCGTCGGCGTGGCGATCACCGGACCCTCGGTGATCGGGATCGGGCCGGCGGAGCTGCGGCTTCACTTAATTGGCGACTTACTTTAACTATTAGGCTTCTTTACCTTGTGCGGGGCGTCATCGATGCACGATGATGCGACTGAGCGGATCCGCCCATCCCTCTCACCCTCACCCGAAGGACCCCCAACCGTGCGCAGAAAGCTGGCGCTGGCCGCGCTTGCCCTGTTGACGCTGCTGGGGGTGGGCCTCGTGATCCGGCCCGCCCTCGCCGCCACCCCGTTCAAGGTGCTCGCGTTCTACAACGGCACCTGGGACGCCGCCCACATCGACTTCGACAAAGAGGCCAGGGACTGGTTCCCCGCCCAGGGCGCCGCCAACGGCTTCACCTGGGAGGCCACGACCGACTGGAGCCGGCTCAACACCGGCAGCCTGGCGCAGTACAAGGTGATCATGTTCCTGGACGACGCCCCGCCCTCCGGGCAGCGGGCCGCGTTCCAGCAGTACATGCAGAACGGCGGCGCGTGGATGGGCTTCCACGTGAGCGCGTTCACCACCGACCCGAACTCGTGGAGCTGGTACTACAACACCTTCCTCGGCTCCGGCGCGTTCCAGACGAACACGTGGGGCCCGACGCGCATCACGTACAAGGTCGAGGACCGCGGCCACCCGTCGACGGCCGGACTGCCGGCGACGTTCACCTCCGCGGTCTCCGAGTGGTACTCGTGGAGCAACGACCTGCGCCAGAACCCGAACATCGACATCCTCGCGTCGGTCGACCCGAGCAGCTTCCCGGTCGGCACCGACCCGAACCAGTCCTGGTACAGCGGCTACTACCCGATCCTGTGGACCAACCGCAACTACAAGATGCTCTACGCCAACTTCGGCCACAACGGCATGAACTACAGCACCAACACGCGCACGTCCTCGACGTTCGACAGCGCGAACCAGAACCGCTGGATCATCCAGGGCATCCAGTGGCTCGCGGGGCAGACGTCGACCCCGCCGACCTCGTCGTCGCCGACGCCCACGGCGTCCTCGGGGCCCCTGCAGCCCGGCACGTACTACTCGCTCGTCAACAAGACCAGCGGCAAGTGCGTCGACGCCCGCGCGGCCGCCACCGCGAACGGCACGGCGATCCAGCAGTACACCTGCAACGGCACCAACGCGCAGCACTACCGGTTCCAGGCGACCGACGGCGGCTACTACCGCATCGACAACCAGGCCAACCCGGCCCAGTCGCTGGACGTGACCGGCAGGTCCACCGCCGACAACGCGCCGATCCAGCTGTGGGCCTACAGCGGCGGCACCAACCAGCAGTGGCAGCCGGTGGCCGAGGGCGGCGGGTGGTACCACTTCGTCAGCCGCGCCACGGGCAAGTGCCTGGACACGCCGGGGGCGTCGACGGCCGACAGCGTACAGCTGGTGCAGTACGCGTGCAACGGCACCGGCGCGCAGTCGTTCAAGCTGGGGTAAGCGCTTTCCCCGCGTAAGTTTCACGATCCCGGGACCGTCGCGCGCGGTCCCGGGATCGACGCCTTTCGAAACGCTTCGCTCCGGCGCTACCGTCCGCCGAAACGGCCCGGCGGATGAGGGAGCGAAACGTGCGACGAGCAGCGGCCGCCTCGGCGGCGATCCTGGCGGCCGGAGCCGGTGCCGTGGCGGCGGTGCACATCGCCTCCGCCGCGGCGGCCGGCTGCCGGGTGCAGTACACCATCACCAACACGTGGCAGGGCGGCTTCGGCGCGAACGTCGCCATCACCAACCTCGGCGACGCGATCAACGGCTGGAACCTGATGTGGACGTTCGCGAGCGGACAGTCCGTGACCCAGGCCTGGAACGCGACCGTCACGCAGTCCGGCACCGCGGTCCAGGCGGTCGACGCCGGCTACAACGCCGCGATCGCCGCGAACGCGACGGTCTCGTTCGGCTTCAACGGCGCGTACACGTCCTCGAACCCGGTGCCGCCGGCCTTCTCCCTCAACGGGGTCGCCTGCACCGGAGGCACGACCACGCCGACCTCGCCGCCGCCCTCGACCTCGCCGCCGCCCTCGGGTGAGAACGGGCGGCAGATGGAGAAGCTCGACCGCGGGCTCATCTCCGTGCGCTCCGGCAGCGGGAACCTGGTGTCGTGGCGGCTGCTGGGCACGGAGGCGTTCGACACGTCGTTCAACGTGTACCGCGCCGGCACCCGCATCGCGACGGTCACCAACTCGACGAACTACCTCGACAGCGGGGCCGCCGCCGACGCCTCCTACACCGTCCGCGCGGTCGTCGGCGGGGCCGAGCAGGCGGCCTCCCCGGCCTCGCTGCGCTTCACCGGCGGGGGCTACCTGGACGTGCCGATCTCCAGCCCGGGCTCCACGTACAGCGCCAACGACGCGTCGGTCGGCGACGTCGACGGCGACGGGCAGTACGAGATCATCCTGAAGTGGGACCCGGCCGACAGCAAGGACAACTCCCAGTCGGGAGTCACCAGCAACGTCTACGTCGACGCGTACAGGCTCGGCGGCCAGCGGCTGTGGCGGATCAACCTCGGCCGCAACATCCGCGCCGGGGCGCACTACACGCAGTTCCAGGTCTACGACTACGACGGCGACGGCCGGGCCGAGGTCGCGATGAAGACCGCGGACGGCACCACCGACGGCACCGGGCGCGTGATCGGCGACGCGAACGCCGACTACCGCAACGCCTCGGGCTACGTCCTGTCCGGACCGGAGTACCTGACCATGTTCAACGGGCAGACGGGCGCCGCGATGTCGACGGTGAGCTACGACCCGTCGCGCGGGACGGTCTCCGCGTGGGGCGACAGCTACGGCAACCGCGTCGACCGCTTCCTGGCCGGGACCGCCTACCTCGACGGCAAGCGCCCGTCGCTCATCATGGCGCGGGGGTACTACACCCGCTCGGTCATCGCCGCGTGGGACTTCCGCAACGGCTCGCTGACGAAGCGCTGGACGTTCGACAGCAACGCCTCCGGCAACAGCGCCTACGCCGGGCAGGGCAACCACCAGCTCGCCATCGCCGACGTCGACCAGGACGGACGGGACGAGATCGTGTACGGCGCGATGGCGATCGACGACAACGGCGCCAAGCTGTGGAACAACGGCAACGGTCACGGCGACGCGATGCACGTCGGCGACCTCGACCCGGCCCGCCCCGGCCTCGAGGAGTTCAAGGTGGACGAGGACGGCTCGAAGCCCTCGTCGTGGATGGCCGACGCCCGCACCGGCCAGGTGCTGTGGACCACGCCGGCCAACGGCGACAACGGCCGCGGCGTCTCCGACGACATCTGGGCCGGCAGCCCCGGCGCCGAGTCGTGGTCCGCGGCCGCCGACGGCCTGCGCTCGCCGAGCGGGGCGGTGGTGGCCTCGCGCAAGCCCGGCTCGACGAACTTCGTGATCTGGTGGGACGGCGACACGACCCGCGAGCTGCTGGACGGCACGCACATCGACAAGTACGGCACCGGCGGCGACACCCGCCTGCTCACCGGCTCCGACGTGCACGCCGACAACGGCACGAAGTCCACGCCGTCGCTGTCGGCGGACCTGTTCGGCGACTGGCGCGAGGAGGTCGTCTGGCCCACGACGAACAACACGGCGCTGCGCATCTACAGCACGACGATCCCGACGACGACGAAGTTGTACACGCTGATGCACGACTGCCAGTACCGCGAGGCGATCGCGTGGCAGAACACCGCGTACAACCAGCCGCCGCACCCGTCGTACTTCATCGGCAGCAACATGGCCGCCGCGAGGCAGCCCGTCATCTATGTCCGATAAGTTCGGGTAGGGTGCCCGGGTGACGTCGCCCGGTTGGCTGGTTATCGATGGGACCCCGCCTGCGCAGCTTGCCGCCGACGGGCTCGACGGTGTCGTCCTGCTCGACACCACCGAGCCCGCGGCCGCGGCCCTGGCCGCCGACCTCGGCCTGCCCGTGCTCGCGCCGGGCGGCCCGGTCGTCGTCTCCCCCGGCGGCACGATGTTCGCCGCGGCCGGCTGGTGGCGGCACACCCCCGACGGGCAGCGGGTCGCGGCCGGGCCGCGCTTCCCGGCCCCCGCGTGGCCGGACGCCGACCTCGACGCGACCCCGATCCCGGCCGGCTGGCTGCTGTCGGCCGGGCCGGCACCGGAGATCACCCGCTCCGTCGCCGTCGACCCCGCCCGCCCGCTGCTCGTGTGCGACGCCACCGTCACCGGCCCCGGGCTCGCCGCCGCCCTGCGCGCCCTGCCGGAGGCCGCCGACGTGGCCTTCCTCGCGCCCGGGCAGGGTGCGGGCCGGCCCGTCGCCCTCGCCGCCGCGGCCGAACTCGGCGAGCCGGTGAGCCTGGTCAACGGCATCCCCCTGCACACGCCGTCGGGCGAGGTCGTCGTGTACGCCCTCGACTCCGCCCTGAACCCGGTGTGGCCCGAGCCGGCCGCCCGGCTGCGGTGCCTGCCCGACGGCCGCGAGGAGGTCGCGGCGTCCACGCCCCCGCAGCCGGGCCTGCGCGCGCTCGACGCCGCGACCTACGCGCTCGAGCTCGGCTGGCTCGTCCGCGTCTCCGGCGGCGGCCTGCACGCGATGCCGGTCGGCCCGCTCGCGCCGGCCGTGGGCCGCGCCGCGGTGCCCGCGCCCGAGCCCGCGCCGGCGCCGGCGCCGGCCCAGGAGTCGACGGCCGACCTGACGCCGTACCGCCAGCTCGCCGACGGTCGCTACCGGGTCGTCGTGGGCACCCCCGGGCTGGACATCAACGACCTCGTGTGGCCGGCCCTGTCCACGCTGTTCACGGCGGCCCTCACCGACGTGCCCGCCGGCGTGGAGCTCGAGGTGATCGGCGAGCCGACGGACTGGGGCCGGGCCGCGGCCGCCGAGCTCGCCGAGCGCCACCCGGGCGGCGATGCGGCGGTGAAGCCGTACCAGGTCGCCCGGGTCCTCGCGCTCGGCGCCGAGCCCGCCGCGGTGGCGGCCCCCGCCCCCCGCCGCCGGCTCCTCCTGGCGGCCGCGGGCGCCGCGGCGGTCGTGGCGCTCGGCGCCGGGGTGGTGGCCGCGTGGCCGGAACGCCCGGCGCCGGCCGGCACGGACGCGGCCGGCGAGCCCTACCCCGTCCCCGGCGGGTCGGGGCCGTCCCCGGCCGCGAGCGGCTCCAGGCGCCCGCCCTCGGCCCGCCCCTCGTCGCCGGCTCCCCGCCCGAGCGGCTCGGCGCCGTCAGCGGGGCCCGGCGGGGACACCGAGGGCACGTCGAGCAGCGGCGGCCCCGACCCGCTCGGCCTCAACGGCCTGCTCGACCTGGCCGCGGGCCGCAACACCCGCGACAGCGGCCACGCGGACGTGTACGGCTCCGGCAACATCACCGACGGCGACGCGAGCACGTACTGGGAGAGCCGCAACAACGCGTTCCCGCAGTGGGTGCAGGTCGATCTCGGCAACCCGGCGCCGGTGCGCCGCGCGGTGCTGCGGTTGCCGCCCTCGCCGGCGTGGCCGGCCCGCAGCCAGCGCATCGAGGTCCAGGCCAGCGCCGACGACAAGACGTTCTCGACGCTGGTGAGCGCGGCGAACTACACCTTCGACCCGGCGTCGGGCCAGCGCGCGACGATCATGCTGCCGGGCTCGCAGTGGCGCTACGTGCGGCTGGTCTTCACCGCGAACACGGTCCAGGGCGCGGGGCAGCTGGCGTCGCTGGAGCTGTACCGCCTGTGACGCGCACGCCGGGCAGGTGCGGCCCGGCGGCAGGGCCGGAACAGCGCGGCCCGGGGAGGGTGCCGAATCCCCTCCCCGGGCCGCGAATCCCCCCAGGTTCTACGAGCAGGTGGCGCCGTTGAGCTTGACGCCGGACGGGGCGGGGCTGGACGGGCCGTTGGCGGTGAAGCCGATCGTCACCGAGGCCCCGGCGGCCAGCGACGGGGCCCAGCTCGGGGCGGCCGCCGTGAACGTCGTGCCGGACTGGGTGACGGTGGCGTTCCAGCCGCTCTGCAGCGTCACGCCGGACGGCACGGCGAAGGTGGCGGTCCACGGGTTGACGGCCGCGCTGCCGGTGTTCTTCACCGTGACGCTGGCCTGGAAGCCGCCCTGCCAGGCGTTGTCGATCTTCACGGTCGCGGTGCAGCCGCCGGTCGGGGGCGGGTTCGACGGGCTCTTCGACGCCGAAGGCGAGACCGACGCGGACGGCGAGGCCGAGGTGGACGGCGAGGCCGACCTGGACGCCGACGCCGAGCCGGTGGGCCCGGTGCCGCCGGCGGGCGGGATGAGGTACGGCTGCAGGATCGACTGCTTCTGCTGGTTGACCGTCTTCCAGTCGTCGCCGACGATGCCGCCGGTGTCGCCCGAGTTCGGGTTCCAGGACCAGTAGGTGAAGTTCATGCCCGTGACGCCGGTACCCATGTACTGCATGAGCTTCTGCAGCCACCGCACGTCCTGCGGGTTCTGCAGGGTGCTGCCGAACTCGCCGATGAGCACCGGCGCGATGTTCTGCTTCTGCAGGTAGCCCCAGAACTGGTCCCAGACGGCGGGGAGGTTGTCCGGGAAGCTCGGGTCGTCGAACCACGCCTGGTGGTAGACGGAGTTGGCGTACTCGTGCGCGGAGTACACGAGCTTGTTCGGCTTGTTCAGGCGCACCGGGAACTGCCCGGCCTTCGACAGGTTGCCGCCCCACCAGCCGCACGGCTCGTCCGGAATGTCGTCCCAGGCGTTGGCGTTGCCGCCGCTCGGGCAGCTGACGCCCTCGACGACGATGAGCCAGTTCGGGTTCGCGTCGAGGATCGCGTTGCCGGCCCGCTCGGCGGCCAGGCGCCAGTCGCGGTTCACGTCGCCGCAGCCCCAGCAGGCGCCGGTGCCGTTCGGGTCGGTGCCGTCCGCGTGCGGCTCGTTGTGCAGGTCGGCGCCGATGACCGTGGTGTTGCCGGCGTAGTGGCGGGCGAGCATCTGCCAGTTGCTGATCCACGCCGACTCGGGGGTCGCCGGGACGTACCACAGGGCGCTCTGCCCGGCGCTCGTCGGGCGGTGCCGGTCGAGCAGGATGCGCATGCCCTTGCTGCCGGCGTAGTCCACGACCTTGTCGAGGATCTGCAGCGGGGTGAGGCCGACCAGGTCCGGGTTGCTGTACCCGTCGACGCTGTTCGCCTGCGCGCCCGGCTTGAGCGCGTCCTCGGAGAAGGGCACCCGGATGGTGTTGTACCCGAGGCTCGCCATCTGGTCGATGTGGTCCCGCCACGGCCGGGCCCACAGCCCGTGGAACGTCTTGTTGTCGGTCTCCATGCCGAACCAGTTGAGGCCGGTGAGGCGGACCTTGGTGCCGGTCGCGTCGACGAGCTGGGCACCGACGGTGCTCAGGTATCCGGTTCCGGTGCCGCCGGTGGCCGCGGATGCCGTGCTGTTGAGGCCGATGACGGCGACCGCGCCGACGACGGCCATGCTGCTGGCCGCGACGGCGGCCCAGAGTCTCCTCATGCCCGTTGTTGTATTGAGACACGTCACATGCTGCCCAGCCGGTGATCGCGAACCGGGGAGTCCGTGCAGCTCAGAGCGGTACGGCGGGCGGAAACTTACACCGCCGGCAGGGCCTGCATCAGCTTCGTGTGGGCCGCGAGGATCCGTTCGGCGGCGCCTTTCGTGGCCGTGTCGGATCCGGCCGTACCTTCCGAGGTCGCCAGGTGCGTCGTGCCCTCGAAGTGCTCGCGCAGCACCCGGACCGCCGTGGCCAGGCGCTGCTCGGCGGGCGCGGCGCGGATCGCGGCGAGGTCGTCCTCGAGCACCATCCCGGGCAGGTCGTGCCCGGCGTGCTCGGACGGGTTCTCGACGCCCCCGCCGGCGGTCAGGGCGGAGCGCAGCGCGGCGAGCTCGTCGCGGTGCCCGGTGGCGGCCGGGCCCACGACCCCCGCGAGCTGGGTGTCGTCCTTGAGCAGGTCGAACAGTGGCAGCGCGCTGTTGTCCAGCGAGATCATGAGCTGCAGGAAGGCGAGGTCGGTCGGGTTCAGGTTGCCCGAGGCGGCGGGCTGGCCCCCGGGCGGCAGCGCGGGCGCGCCGGGTTCGTGCGCGGGGCGGGCCCACAGCAGCACGACGGCGAGCGTGGCCACGAGCACGACGACGACGGCGAGGACGCGGCGCCAGAGATCGCGCTTGACGGTCTCCTCGTCCTCCTCGTCCTCCTCATCTACCTCGTCCTGCTCGTCCTGCTCGTCGGCGACGGCGGGCTCCTGCGCGTCAGCAGGAGCATGCTCCGGTTCGCGGGGCGCAGGCTCGCTCGACAGAGCCACGCTGGCACCGTTGATGGGCTCGTCGCCGTCCTCGGTCACGACCTCGACGGTAAATCCGCGGCCGGGCCGGTTTCTATTAGCTGCGGATTAAGTTGTCCCGATGATTTTCGACGGGTGCGAATAACGCTTTTAACGTGAAACTAAGGATGCTCCCCGCCGTATGCGCAAGACTGGGCCGGTGAGGCGGCTCCTGCGCGTTCCGGTGGTGCTCCTGGTCGCGGTGCTGTGGGGCCTGGGGTCGTACGCGCTCGGCTTCGCCGCCCTCGCCGACAGCTTCCCGTGGGCCCTGGCGGCCGCGTTCGCCGGCGGGGTGGTCGTCACCGGCGCGCTCGGCAGCCTGACCAGCCGGCCGCGGCCCATCCTGCTCGCCCTGCCCCTGGCGATCATCGCGCTCACCACCACGGTCTACGCCGCCGGCGTGCACCACCTGCGCGAACGCCCCCGCCTGACCCTCGTGGTCGACCAGCGGCAGTGCACGGGCACGGGCTGCGCCTACACGTTCCGCGACCCGGCGGGCCGGCCCACCCCGTTCCGCCTCGCCGGCGGGCCGGTCCACGACATCGGCGACACCGCGGAGGTCTACCGCACCGGCACCGCCGACGAGGTCCGCTGGTGGCCGGCGACGCTGCTCGCGGCCGAGCCGACCGCGCTCACCACGGCCCGGATCACGGTCCCGCTGCTCGCCGCCTACACCGTCGCGCTCGGCATCGCGGGCGCGCTCGGCGACGCGGCCACCGTGCGCCGCTTCCGCCGGCACATGGCTAGTTCCCGACCTTCGTGACCGACCCGTGCGGGCCACCCTGCCACCACATGCAGTCGACCAGGTAGGCGGCGCCGCCGCTGTCCGACACGAACTGCACGACGAGCCGGGCCGGCTCGTTCTGGGCCTGCGACACCGAGTAGCCCTCCCGGGGCGTGGCGGTGACGAGCGAGACGACCTCGGCCCGGATCCGCACCACCGCGTCGCCGCCCTCGGACCGGAACGACTTGAGGTACACGTCCACGCCGTCCGAGCCCGTCGTCACCGTCCAGCCGTCGACGGTGCGGGGCGGGGCCGTGGTCTTCTGCGTCGGCGGCGCCTGCGTGGTGCGGGTCGCGCCCGGGCTCGTCGGCGGCGGCGTGAACGCCGAGCTCGGGTCCTCGATGACGACCATGTCCGGCGTGGAGGGCGCGGCCGACGGCGGTGGCAGCGTCTGGGTCGCGACCTTCCGGTCACCGCGTTCGTCGCCCGCCGCGACCGGGATCGAGTCCTGGGGCACGGCCGTGCGCAGCACCGGGCGCAACGCCAGCGAGGCGACGCCGATGCTCGCCGTGGTGGCCAGGCACCACAGCAGGACCGGCACCGCGCCCTTCTCAACCCGCATCGCGGCATTGTCGCACGCGGACCCGCCGAAAGGTTTCGCCGCAATGGCGATAGGGTGCGCGCATGCCGCTCATCCTGCTGGTCGAGGACGACGTCGCCGTCTCGGGCGCCCTGTCCCGGGCGCTCACCGACGCCGGGCACGTCGTGCGCCCCGTCGGCAACGCCGGGTCCGCGCTGCGCGTGATCGCCACCGACCCGCCGGACCTCGTCATCCTGGACCTGGGCCTGCCGGACATGGACGGGCTCGACGTCCTGCGGATGCTGCGCGGGATCTCCAACGCCCCCGTGATCGTGGCGACCGCCCGCCGCTCCGAGCGCGACATCATCCGGCTGCTCGACGCCGGCGCCGACGACTACGTGACCAAGCCGTTCTCGAGCGCGCAGATGTCGGCCCGGATCAACGCGGTGCTGCGCCGCGGGCAGGGCACCCCGGGGCCGGCCCAGCCGCCGGCCGGGGTCACCGTCGGCGGGCTGCACGTCAACCCGCAGCAGCGCTCCGCGGCGCTGGACGGGCGGCCGCTGCAGCTGACGAAGAAGGAGTTCGACCTGCTGGCGTACCTCGCCCAGCGCTGCGGCCGCGTGGTGAGCCGCCGCGAGCTGCTGACCGAGGTGTGGCAGCGCCCGGACAGCTCCGGCGAGGACCAGACGATCGACGTGCACGTCTCCTGGCTGCGGCGCAAGCTCGGGGAGAGCGCGACGCAGCCGCGATACCTGCGCACCTTCCGCGGGGTCGGGGTGATGCTCGTCGACCCGGCGCAGCCGCCCGCATGAGATCGGCGTTGATGCGCCTGTCGTTCGCGATCACCTCGATGATCGCG
This sequence comes from Dactylosporangium sp. CA-139114, assembly GCF_050955725.1. Lineage (NCBI taxonomy): Bacteria > Bacillati > Actinomycetota > Actinomycetes > Micromonosporales > Micromonosporaceae > Dactylosporangium > Dactylosporangium sp. CA-139114. The sequence continues at coordinate 4,213,099 of NZ_CP192080.1, read as the reverse complement.
CTGGCGTTCCTGGTGCCGCTGGCCTACGTGACCAAGCAGATCGCCCACGACCGCGCGCTCGCCGAGGCCCGCTACCAGGCCGACGCGATGGTCGCCGCGCTCGCCTCGGCCCCGGGCGACCAGCAGGGGGCGCTGGTGCGCGCGGTGGCCACGGTGCCGGCGGGGCAGTCGGGGCGGCTGGCGGTACACCTCGTGGGAAATCCGACCGTCGGCACCTCGCACGCGCTCGCCGGCGACGTGGACCGGGCCGCGCACGGGCGCCGCTCGCTGACCGTGAACGCGCCCGGCGGGGTCGCCTATCTGCAGACCGTCGTGCTCGACGGGGACCGGACCGCGGTCGTGGAGGTGTACGTCTCCGACGACGAGCTGACCCAGGGCGTCGGCGCGGCCTGGCTCGCGCTGGCCGGCCTCGCGGTGCTGCTCGTCGCCGGCTCCACCCTCGTCGCCGACCGGCTCGGCGCGCAGATCGTGCGGGCCACCCGCAAGCTCGCCGAGGGCGCCCGCGCGTTCGGCGACGGCGACCTGCACGCGCGGGTCGAGCCCGACGGCCCGCCGGAGCTGCGCGACGCCGCCAAGAGCTTCAACCGCATGGCCGAGCAGATGATCGCGTTCGCCGACGCCGAGCGCGAGCTCGCCGCGGACCTCTCGCACCGGCTCCGCACCCCGCTGACCGCGCTGCGCCTGGACGCCGACGCCATGCCGCCCGGGCCGATCGGCGAGCGGATGCGCCAGGCGTTCGACGCCCTCGACGACGAGATCGAGCAGATCATCACCCAGGCGCGGCGCTCGGCCGCGGACCGGCAGCCGGAGACCACGGATCTCGTGGAGGTCGTCGCCGACCGGCTCGCGTTCTGGTCGGTGCTGGCCGAGGACCAGAACCGGCCGTGGCGGGTGACCGGCGGGCAGGAGCCGGTGTACGTCCCGGTGTCCGAGGCCGATCTCGTCTCGGCCGTGGACTGCCTGCTCGGCAACGTCTTCCAGCACACCGGCGAGGGCACCGGCTTCGAGGTGCACGTCTCGGCCCGCGGCCTCTACGTGGACGACGCCGGCCCCGGCATCGCCGACCCGGACCGCGCCCTGCGCCGGGGCGCGAGCGGCGCCGGCTCGACCGGGCTGGGCCTGGACATCGTGCGCCGGGTCGCCGAGGCGGCCGGCGGGCGCCTGCTCATCGAGCGCAGCCCGCTGCGGGGCGCCCGGATCGCGATCGAGCTGGACCTGTTCGCCCCCGAGATCCCGCCGCCGCGGGCCACGCGGCGCATCGTGCGCTGAGGCTCGACGCGCGGCCCGGCTTCGCCGCTCGCCTCTCCCTGGTGGGCTCGGCCGCCCTCGGCGTGTTCCCGGACCACGCGCGGGCGCTGCGGCCGCGGGCGGCCTCAGGCCAGTAGCCGCTGCAGCAGCCCGTCGAACACGGCCAGCTCCTCCTCGTTCAGCGGCGCGAACGAGCGCCGCAACACCTCCTCCAGCAGCCGCTGCCCCTGCTCGCGGATCGCGTCGCCCTTCCCGGTGAGCCGGTGGCGCACCGCCCGGCCCGGCCCCGGCATCCGCTCGATGAGGCCGCGGTCGATCATCCGCGTCGCGAGGGTGCCGAAGGACTGGTCCGTCTGGAAGGTCAGCTGGGCCAGGTCGTGCAGGGACGCCTCCGGGTTGGCGCGCAGGTGCCGCAGCGCGTCCCACTGCACCAGGCTCACGCCCAGCGGGGCGAGCGCGGCGTTGGCCTCGCGGTGGTGGCGCATCTGCAGCCGCTTGACCGACAGCCCGATCTCGGAAATCGCCCTCGTCATGCCGACCATGCTATCTCAGGTTGCTGATATCAACATGCTGATATAAGGTTCCTGATGTGACTGCCAACCCGATCAGGACCGTGGCGTTCGCCGGCGCGGCGATGCTCGTCTCCTACCTGCCGTTCTCCGCGGTCGACGGCGCGCTCGGCGCCGTCGCCGCGGCCACCGGCGCCGGGACGCCGCGGCTGCAGTGGGTCTCCGACGCGTTCGCGGTCGCCCTCGCCGCCGTCGCGACCCTCTGGGCCGCGGTGCTGACGGCCGCGCTGGGCACGACGGCCGTCGCCACCGCCGCACTGCTGCGCCTGCGCCGCCGAATTCCGTCCCCGCAACCCGCGGCCCCTTGAGGGCGCTGAAACCGCAACCAGCCCTCGCGCCCGCTTCCCGGGGCCGCCGAAACCGCAACCCACCCTTCACGGCACGGGCTCCACGCCGTCGCACCCCACGCCCCCGCGCCTGCCTCCCAGGGCCGCCGAAACCGCACCTACGCTGCCGGAAACCCGAACGCATCACCCATTCCGCGCATATACGAAAAATCCGATATGTCGCGGCGCGGAGCGCCCGACATATCGAGCAGCCCACCGAACCCAAGGAGCCCCTCATGAGCGTCACGTACACCGAGCGCGGCACCGGCCGCCCCGTTCTGCTCCTGCACGGCGGCGCCGGCCCCGCCTCCGTCACCGCCTTCGCCGACCGCCTGGCCGCCGAGCACCCCGCCCGCGTCATCACCCCCACGCATCCGGGCTTCGACGGCACCGAGCGCCCCGCGGCGCTCGACTCGATCGCCAAGCTCGCCGCCCTCTACCGCGACCTGCTCGACGAGCTCGAGCTCGACAACGTCGCCGTGGTCGGCAACTCGATCGGCGGCTGGATCGCCGCCGAGCTGGCCCTGCTCGGCTCCCCCCGCGTCGCCGGCGTCACCGTCGTCGACGGGGTCGGGATCGAGGTGCCCGGGCACCCGGTCATCGGCTTCTTCGGGCTCACGTTCGAGCAGATCGCCGCGGCCAGCTACTACGATCCGACGGGCCGCGTGATCGACCCGGGCGCGATGCCGGAGGCGGCCCGGGCGGCCATGGCCGCGAACCGGGAGACGCTGGCGCTGTACGCGCCGAGCATGCAGGACCCGACGCTGCGCGACCGGCTGGCGGCCGTCACCGTGCCGGCCCTGGTGATCTGGGGCGACAGCGACGGGATAGCCGGGCTGCAGTACGGGCGGGCGTATGCCGAGGCGATCCCCGGCGCCCGGTTCGTGCTGCTGGAGCGAACCGGGCACCTGCCGCAGCTGGAAAGCCCGGACGCCCTCATCGGTCCACTGTGGAGCTTCATCGACGAGCACTGAGACGGCGCAAGGGGCGGACCGCCGACGCCCCCGAAGGCGGCCCACCCCTTGCATTCCCACCGGACACCAGTGCAAAGCTTCAGCGGGCGCGCCCCGCACGGCGCTTGGCCCACACGTCGAACGCCACCGCGGCCAGCAGGACGAGGCCCTTGACGAGCATCACGCGCTCCGGCGGCTCGCTGTTGAGGGACATGCCGTTGCTGATGACGGCCATGATGAGCCCGCCGGTGATGGCGCCGACGACCTTGCCGACGCCGCCCTGCACCGCGGCGCCGCCGATGAACGCGGCCGCGATCGCGTCGAGCTCGAAGGCGTTGCCCGCGGTCGGGCCGGCCAGGTTGAGCCGGCCCGCGAAGATGATGCCGGCGATCGCCGACAGCACGCCCATGTTGACGAAGATCCAGAACGTGACCTGCTTGACCTTGACGCCGGAGAGGTTCGCGGCCTGCAGGTTGCCGCCGACGGCGTAGATGTGCCGGCCGAAGACGGTGCGCTGGGAGATGAGGGTGTACGTCAGCACGAGCACGGCGAGCAGCACGAGCACCCACGGCAGGTTCTTGAACCGGGCCAGCTGCACGATGACGAACATGAGCACGAGCGAGGCGCCGGCGAGCTTGGCCCAGAAGACCGGCAGCGAGTCGACGGCCTGGCCGTAGCCGATGCGGCCGCGGCGGGCCCGCCACTGCACGGCGACGATGCCGACGACCGTGGCGATGCCGACGAGCAGCGTGAACAGGTCGGCGCCGCCGAGCGGGCCGAGGCCGACGTTGTTCAGGAAGCCCGGGATGAAGCCGTTGGACAGGGTGCGCACGTCGTCGACGAAGGGGCCGATGCCCTGGTTGCCCAGCGTCGTCATGGTGAGCGCGCGGAAGACGAGCATGCCGGCGAGCGTGACGATGAAGGCGGGGATGCCGAAGTACGCGATCCAGAAGCCCTGCCACGCCCCGATCGCCGCGCCGGTCAGCAGCGTGATCAGGATGGCCAGCGGCCAGGGGATGTCCGCCTTGACCATGAGCACCGCGGCGAGCGCGCCGGTGACGGCCACGACCGAGCCCGCGGACAGGTCGATGTGCCCGGCGATGATGATGAGGATCATCCCGATCGCCAGGATCAGCACGTACGAGTTCTGGATGACCATGTTCGAGAGGTTCTGCGGCTCGAGCAGGGCGCCGTTGGTCAGGATCGTGAAGAACACGACGATCGCCGCGAAGGCGATGTAGATGCCGCTCTGACGCAGGTTCACCGAGAACCGGGTCGGTGGCGTGACGGTCGGCTCGACCGCGGGTTCGACCACTGTGGTCATGGGCGGGTTACTCCTTGATCCTGGTCATGAGGCGCATCAGACGCTCCGGGGAGAACTCGGCGCGCTCGACCGAGCCGGTGATGCGGCCGGCGGACAGGGCGTAGATCCGGTCGCAGATACCGAGCAGCTCGGGCAGCTCGGAGGAGATGACGAGGATCGCCTTGCCCTGGTCGGCGAGCTGATTGATGATCGTGTAGATCTCGTACTTCGCGCCCACGTCGATGCCGCGGGTCGGCTCGTCGAGGATCAGCACGTCAGGGTCGGTGAAGATCCACTTGGCCAGCACGACCTTCTGCTGGTTGCCGCCGGACAGCGTGCCGGTGACGGTGCCGACGCTCTTGGCCTTGATGTTGAGGCTGCCGCGGTAGCGCTCGGCGACCTCGAACTCCCGGTTGTCGTCGACCCAGCCGCCGCGGGACAGCTTGCCCAGGGCCGCGCCGGAGACGTTGCGCTGGATGTCCTCGATGAGGTTGAGCCCGTAGCGCTTGCGGTCCTCGGTCGCGTAGGCGATGCCGTGCCCGATCGCCTCCTGCACCGAGCGCAGCTGGATCGGCTGCCCGCGCTTGAAGACCTGGCCGCGGATGTCGACGCCGTAGCTGCGCCCGAAGACGCTCATCGCGAGCTCGGTGCGCCCGGCGCCCATCAGCCCGGCCAGCCCGACGATCTCGCCGGCCCGCAGGGTCAGGGAGGCGTCGTCGACGACCGTGCGCCCGTGCTGGGTCGGCGAGTGCACGGTCCAGTGCTCGATCCGCAGCACCTCCTCGCCGATCTTCGGCTCGTGCGGCGGGAAGCGGTGCTCGAGGTCGCGGCCGACCATGCCGGCGATGATGCGGTCCTCGCTGACGCCGCCGGGGGCGTGCATGTCGAGGGTCTCGATGGTCCGCCCGTCGCGCAGGATCGTCGTGGAGTCGGCGATCGCCTCGATCTCGTTGAGCTTGTGCGAGATGATCACGCAGGTGACGCCCTCGTCGCGCAGGTCGCGCAGCAGGCCCAGCAGGTGCGCGGAGTCCTCGTCGTTGAGCGCCGCGGTCGGCTCGTCGAGGATCAGCAGGCGCACCTCCTTGGACAGCGCCTTGGCGATCTCGACGAGCTGCTGCTTGCCGACGCCGAGGTCCATGGCCGGCGTGACCGGGTTCTCGCGCAGCCCGACCCGCTCCAGCAGCTTCGCCGCGTCGGCGTTGGTGCGGTTCCAGTCGATGAGGCCGCGGCCGACCCGCTCGTTGCCGAGGAAGATGTTCTCGGCGATCGACAGGTACGGGATCAGCGCCAGTTCCTGGTGGATGATGACGATCCCGCGCCGCTCCGAGTCGCGGATGCCGCCGAAGTGGCAGGGCTCGCCCTCGAAGAGGATTTCTCCGTCGTACGTCCCGTGCCCGTAGACCCCCGACAGGACCTTCATGAGGGTCGACTTGCCGGCGCCGTTCTCCCCGCAGATGGCGTGGATCTCACCGCGGCGCACGGTCAGGTTGACGTCGTCCAGGGCCTTCACGCCCGGGAACGTCTTGGTGATGCCCCGCATCTGCAGGAGCGCGTCGGTCATGCTCTTTCTCCCTCGAGACCGCCGCGGACCCGGGCGCTGACCACGCCCGGGTCCGGCGGAGCCGCACACTACTTGAGCTGGCTCTCGGTGTAGTAGCCGCCGTCCACGAGCACGGTCTTGTAGTTGGACTTGTAGACCACGACCGGGTCGAGCAGGTAGGAGGGCACGACCTTCTTGCCGTTGTCGTAGTCCTTGGTGTTGTTCACCTCGGGCTTGCCGCCCTTGAGCACGGCGTCGCCCATCTTGACGGTCACGTCGGCGAGCTTGCGGGTGTCCTTGTAGATCGTCGCGTACTGCTCGCCCGCGATGATCGACTTGACCGAGGCGACCTCGGCGTCCTGGCCGGTGACGATCGGGTACGCCTGGCCGCCGGTGCCGTAGCCGGCGCTCTTGAGCGCCGACAGGATGCCGATCGACAGGCCGTCGTAGGGCGAGAGGATGCCCTGCACCTTGGCGCCGCCGCCGTAGGCCTTGGTGATCAGGTCCTCCATGCGCTTCTGGGCCGTGGCCGGGTCCCAGCGCAGAATCGCGACGGTCTTGAAGTCCTTCTCGCCGCTCTTCACCACGAGGGTGCCCTTGTCGATGTAGGGCTTGAGCGTGTCCATCGCGCCGTTGAAGAAGAAGGTCGCGTTGTTGTCGTCCGGCGACCCGGCGAACAGCTCGATGTTGAACGGACCCTGGGCGGTGCCGTCGGAGCCGTCCTCCTTCTTCAGGCCGAGGCCGACCAGCAGCGAGGTCGCCTGCTGCACGCCGACCTTGTAGTTGTCGAAGGTGGCGTAGTAGTCGACGTTCGGCGAGTTGCGGATCAGCCGGTCGTAGGCGATGACCGGGATCTTCTTGTCGGCCGCCTCCTGCAGCTGGGTGGTGATGGCGGTGCCGTCGATCGAGGCGATGATCAGCAGCTTCGCGCCCTTGGTGATCTGGTTCTCGATCTGGGCGACCTGCGTCGGGATGTCGTTCTCGGCGTACTGCAGGTCGACCTTGTAGCCGAGCTTCTCCAGCGCGCTCTTGACGTTGTTGCCGTCGGCGATCCACCGCTCCGACGACTTGGTCGGCATCGTGACGCCGACCAGGGCGCCGGCGGCGTCCGCGGGAGCGTTGGCATTCTTGTCGGCCGTCTTCTCGGACGAGCCACAGGCGGCCACACTGAATGCGACCGCGAGGCCAATCGCCGAAGCGGCGATGCGGGCAAACTTCACTTCTCCCCCTCAGGGCAGCGTGCAGCGGTCGGCAGGCGCGGCGTCAAGGGTGTGAACGCTGCCACCGACACGATTTCGAAAGTATTGCAGGGGCGTTGCCGCCACAGTGTTAACGCTCACAAAGAGGGGTGTCAAGACGGGCGGTCGGATCGTGATCCGGCCGTTTCCACGCCTCTGCGCCCGTGTGACGATGGGGCCCATGCGCCTGCTCAAGGGTCTGCACGCCCACGGTACCCACCACCAACCCGCTGTCAGTGTGAACGGTCGCGGACTGTCCGCCGAACGGTTACGCAACGCCGCCGCCGCGGTCGCCGCCGAGGTGCACGGCGCCGCCACCGTCGCGGTCGACGCCACCGCGACGCTGGAGACCGTCGTCGCCGTCACCGGCGCCCTCATGGCGGGCGCGGCCGTCGTGCCGGTGCCCGCCGACGCCGGCCCGGCCGAGCGGGAGCACATCCGGCGCGACTCCGGGGCGGCCGTCACGCTCGGCAACCGCCCGGACCGCCACCCCGGCGCGGTGCCGGTCGACGTGTCGCGGGAGTCGGCCGCCGGGTTCCCGGACCCGGACGCGGGGGCGGTCGCCCTCGTGATGTACACCAGCGGTACGACCGGCAACCCCAAGGGCGTCGAGCTCACCCACGGCGCCGTCGAGGCCGGGCTGGACGCCCTCGCCGAGGCCTGGGCCTGGACGCCCGAGGACCGGCTCGTGCACGGCCTGCCGCTGTTCCACGTCCACGGCCTCATCCTCGGCGTGCTCGGCGCGCTGCGGCACGGCTCGCCCCTGACGCACACCGGCCGCCCGCACCCGGCCGCCTACGCCGCCGCCCGCGGGACCCTCTACTTCGGCGTGCCCACCGTCTGGTCCCGCGTCTGCCAGGAGCCCGCGGCCGCCCGCGCCCTGCGCCCGGCCCGGCTGCTCGTCTCCGGCAGCGCCCCGCTGCCCGCCCCGGTCTTCGAGCGCCTGTTCGCGCTCACCGGCCACCGCCCGGTCGAGCGCTACGGCATGACCGAAACGCTCATCACGATCTCCAGCCGCGCCGACGGCGAGCGCCGCCCGGGGCAGGTCGGGGTGCCCGTGGCCGGCGTGCGCACCCGGCTCGTCGCCGAGGACGGCACCGACGCCGCACGCGACGGGGAGACGATCGGCGAGCTGTGGGTCGACGGGCCGATGCTGCTGCGGCGGTACCGCGGGCAGCCCGCCGAGTCCGCCCGCACCCCCGACGGCTGGTTCCGCACCGGCGATCTCGCGCGCATCGCGCCCGACGGCTGGCACCGCATCGTCGGGCGCGCCTCCACCGACCTGATCAAGAGCGGCGGCTACCGCATCGGCGCCGGCGAGGTCGAGGACGCGCTGCTGGCCCACCCGGCCGTGCGCGAGGCGGCCGTCGTGGGCGTGCCCGACGAGGACCTCGGCGAGGTCGTCACCGCGTTCGTCGTGCCCGCTGGATCGCCGGGCACCGTCACCGAGCGCGAGCTGGCCGACTTCGTGGCCGCGCACCTCAACGTGCACAAGCGCCCGCGGGTCGTGCACTTCCTCGAGGCCCTGCCCCGCAACGCGATGGGCAAGGTGCAGAAGAAGCGGCTGCACGGTCCTATGCTGTAGTCCGGATGCTTCGTGGGTGGGCGGTGGTTCGTGGTGGAGACGGGCAGGATCCTGCGGTTCGACGAAGTCCGGGGTTACGGCTTCATCGCGCCGAACGCGGGCGGCGAGGACGTGTTCGTGCACGCCAACGACTTCGGCGACCAGCGGCACCTGGTGCACCCCGGGATGCGGGTCGAATACGAGGTCGAGGAGGGCGAGCGGGGGCTGAAGGTCGCCTCCGTGCGCATCCTCGACGCCCCGCCGCCGTCGCGCCGCGAGCACGCCCGCACCACGGCCGCCGCCACGGCGCCGTTCACGCCGCTCACCGGTCAGCCGCGCGGCGGCGAACGCTCCGGTGGAGAGCCGGGCGAGGACGACGGGCTGTGCGACGTGCTGTCCGGCCGCGAGTTCACGACCGAGGTGACCGAGCTGCTCATCCAGCACGTGCCGTCGCTGACGGGCGCCCAGATCGCGCAGGTGCGCCAGCACCTCGCGGCGCTCGCCCGCAGCCACGGGTGGGTGGAAAGCTGAGCCTTCCTCTAGGGTTGCGCCTGTGAAGGTTCTGTTCATCGGTGGCAGCGGCATCATCAGCTCCGCGTGCTCGCGCCTGGCCGTCGAGCGCGGCATCGACCTCTTCGTGCTCAACCGCGGCGAGTCGCGGCAGCGGCCCCTGCCCGCGGCGGCGACGCTGCTGCGGGCCGACGTGCACGACCCCGCCGCGGTGCGGGAGGCGCTGGCCGGGCACTCCTTCGACGCCGTCGTCGACTGGGTCGCCTTCACGCCCGAGGACGTGCGCGCGGACATCGAGCTGTTGCGGGGCCGCACCGGGCAGTACGTCTTCATCAGCTCGGCCTCGGCCTACCAGACCCCGCCGGCGCGCCTGCCGATCGTGGAGTCCTCGCCGCTGCGCAACCCCTTCTGGCAGTACAGTCGCGACAAGATCGCCTGCGAGGACCTGCTCGTGCGGCAGTACCGCGACACGGGCTTCCCGGCGACCATCGTGCGCCCCTCGCACACGTATGACCGCACGCTCGTGCCGTTCGACGGCGGCTGGACGGTGCCGGCCCGCATGCGCGCGGGCAAGGAGATCGTCGTGCACGGCGACGGCACCTCGCTGTGGACCCTGACGCACCACGAGGACTTCGCCCGGGCCTTCGTGCCGCTGCTGGGCCACCCGCGCGCGATCGGCGACACCTTCCAGATCACCAGCGACGACTACCTGACCTGGAACCAGATCGCCGAGCAGCTCGCCGCGGCGCTGGGCACCACCGCGAAGATCGTGCACGTGCCGTCGGACGCGATCGCCGCCGCCGACCCGGACTGGGGCGCCGGCCTGCTCGGCGACAAGGCCCACTCGATGGTCTTCGACAACAGCAAGGTCCGCGCGCTCGTCCCGGACTACGTGGCCACGATCCCGTTCCACCGGGGCGCGCGCGAGATCGCCGCCTGGTTCGACGAGGACCCGGCCCGCCAGGTCGTCGACGAGCGCCTGGACAAGGTGATGGACGACCTCGTGGCCCGGTTCCGCATCGCCTAGCGCCCCGACGGGCGTTCCACACTGCCCTCTCTGCCGACGGCCCTCGACGCTCAGGAGGCCTCGCGGGGGCCACTCGTCGTCCTCTCGAAGTCAGACAACGGCAGGCGCGACACCTGACGTGCGCGCCTGCCGCATCGTGGCCTTTCAGTCCTTCGGTGCGACCCGGATGCGGTTCCCGTCGGGATCGGCTGCGAGGAAGGTCAGCCCGAACCCCGCATCATGAGGCTCGTGCAGGATCGTGACGCCCTTGGACTGCCACTGCTTGAAGATCGCGTTGATCTCGTCGGGTCGTCCACCGCCGATGGCCAGGCACACCTCACTGGTACGTGGGATGTCCGGTGACAGATCCGGGAACTGGCCGGACCACAGAGCGAGCTCAGCGCCTGGCCCAAGGCCGAAGGTGATGTATCCCGGAGTCTCGAACGAAGGACTGATGCCGAGGAGGTCGCCGTAGAAACGAGCCGCGGCGGGAGCGTCGTTCACATAGACGATGGACACGACGGATGTGGTCATGGTTGTTCCTTCTCACCGGTCGTAGGTACGCATCCACAGCCTGGCGGGAATATGCGCCGTATCGTGTCGCAATTCCTGGAAAACTTGGCGTGTGACCCCGGACCGCTTCTTCGCCCTGATGCTGCTCCTCGAATCGAGGGATGGCGCGACCACGCAGGAACTCGCCTCGGCGCTCGGGGTTTCCCTGCGAACCATCACCCGGGACCTGAACTGGCTGCGCGACGCCGGTCTGCCGGTGACCGCACACCGGGGCCGCCTCGGCGGCGTGACCATGCTGCCCGGGTCCGGGCTCGACCTCACACGACTCACGCCCGGCGAGCGTGACCATCTCGCACTCATCGGGCTGGATGAGCAGCAACGCGCGGAGCTCAACGCATCGGTCGAAAGCCGACGCGCGCTCGCCAAGATCGCCGCTACACAGTCACGTCGAGTTCATGAGCTCCTGCCGCTCAGTGACGTCGTGTACGTGGACAGCCGTCCCTGGCGCCAGACACGAGCTTCCGGCACGACTCCGGCTTCGCTGATCGGCTCAGTGCGGCGAGGTCGCCGGCTACTGATCGAGTACGACAGCCCGCGCGAGTCAGACCCACGCGACGTGGTCGTGGATCCCTACGGGCTGCTCGCCAAAGCCGGCACCTGGTACCTCGTCGCCGACTGTGCCCGAGTGCCACGGATGTACCGACTCGAGCGGATCGCGACGTGGAAGGAAGCCGACCAGCCACGACGGATCCGCGAGAACCAGACCCTGGCCACCGTCGCTGCCGCGCTCATCGAGCAGTGGGAACACAACCACGCGATAGAGGTCAGCGCCACCATCGACCAGACCCAGATCGAGCGAGCGCAACGGATCTTCGGCCTACGACTCGTCCGGGACGACCATGAAGAGTCCGCCACCGGCCACAAGGTAACCATTCGCTTCCTGCATCTGGAGGACGTACGAGCACTGCTGCCGTTCGGCAGTGCCATCACGGTGCACGGCCCCACCGAAGCCAGGGCTCACCTCCGCGACCTCGCCACCGACCTTGCCCACCACTATGCGCCGTCACCGACGTCCTGACCGGCAACACCTAGATGTCCTCCACGCGCGGTCGGCCGAATAGGAGGGCAAGGCTGCCCCGTTACCTGGCCGCTCGTCGTCGACGACGCTGCAGCAGCAGCGCACGCCAGAACCTGTCGGCAAGCTCGATCGGCCGGATCGCCGCCGCAACACGCTGGGACTTGACGGGGAACGTTCGTGCCGTTTTCAACCCAGTCAACGAAGTCGGTAGCGGCCAGCGACCGGATCAGAGTGTCGTAGGCGGCGAGATCCTCGTCGTCGAGGACGTCGCGCCACTGGCCGGCCTGGCCGGAGCGAAAGAAGGCACCTTCGCTGGTGAACAGCCCGAGCCGCTCGTCGGGAACCAGTTGGCCGGCCCTGGATCGCATCGAGGCGAAGGTGGCGGCCTCGATCAGCGCCGGCCACCGGGGTGGTGGCACCTCAATGCCCAGCCGGTCGGCGAGGCGCCGCATGTGCCCGGCCAGATCTTGAGAGAGATCGGCATGGTGCATGAGGATCACCGCCGGTTCGTTGCGGCGGTCCCATGCCTGGCCGAGGTGGTGGACCACGGTGCGCAGCGAGTCGAGGTTTTCTGTCGCCGTCCGCTGGTCGTGAATCCATTGCAGGACGCGTTCGCGCCTGCTCGCGGGGCGTTGCGGTGCGGCCGACGGGCCGATGGGTGCCTCCTCGCCGGAGGTGAGCAGGCGGTGGAGGAGTTGGTCGTCGAGGTTGTTCCGGTGGTGGTCCATCGACACGGCGACGTCGCGGGGATCGCGGCCGACCACGACATACGACACGCCGGGCAGCTGCGGCAGGCCGTCGAGCGGGGTGTGGGTCTTGATGAACCGGCGGTGCTGTTGCGCGTCCAGGGCCCGGGTGACGTCGGCGAGTGGTCGCAGGCGCATGTCGAGCCACGGCGACACGGTCGTCAGAGGGGCGGGCAGGTCTGTGCTCTGAAAGATCAGCAGAGCGCAGATCATCTGTACCCAGGTCGTGCCGCATTTCGACGGTGCGCTGATGACGATGTCGTCGGGCCGTAGCGAGAAGTGCTGCCATCGACTGCTGTCGGTCAGTCCACTGCGGTAGACGGCAGGCGCCGCGTTCACCATGGCATGACCCTACCGTCCGTAACCACCGCGGCGATGGGCGTCCGGCCCCGGCCCGGTGCCGCCGGGCAGGGTTGGGTTGAGCCGGAACGAGGCGGCGAACTTGCGCTGGTAGACCACCTTGGTGTCGGCGTCCCAGGGGGATGCACCAGCGTCCGCTCGGACCTCGCCGGGCAGGGACCCGGCCGAGGGCGAGGCACCGCGAAAGGTGCGGTCCGCACCGCTGAGGCCTGCAGTGGCATGCTGGCGGCGTGGTCGATGACGTCAAGACGCACCTGCGGCACTACCTGCGCATGAGCCGGGACAACCTGGTGTGGAAGCTCGACGGGCTGGGCGAGTACGACATCCGCCGGCCGATGGTGCCCACCGGAACCAATCTGCTGGGGCTGGTCAAGCACGTGGCGTCGGTCGAGGCCGGGTACTTCGGGGACACGTTCGGGCGGCCCTTTCCCGAGCCGATGCCGTGGCTCGCCGACGACGCCGAGGTCAACCTCGACATGTACGCCACCGCGGACGAGTCGCGCGAGGACATCGTCGGGCTGTACCGCCGCGTCCAGGCCCACGGCGATGCCACCATCGAGGCCCTCGACCTCGACGCGCCGGGCCGGGTGCCGTGGTGGAAGCCGGAGTCCGCGGACGTGACCCTGGGCCAGATCCTCATCCACGTCATCGCCGACATCGAACGCCACTGCGGGCACGCCGACATCCTGCGCGAGCGCATCGACGGCGCGGCCGGATGGCGGCCCGGCAAGGACAACCTCGCGTTCGCCACGGCCGAGGAGTTCCGGGCCTTCCACGACCGGATCGAGCGGGCGGCGCGGGAAGCCGCGGACCGGGGCTAGATGCCGACGCGGGCCCGGATGACCGCGACCAGGGAGTCCTGCACCGATTCCAGGGTGCGGTCGGGCTCGAAGACCAGCCAGTCCACGGCGACGACCAGGCACACGCCGAACAGGGCCGCCGCGGCCATGCGCACGTCCAGGTCCGCGTCGAACCAGCCCTCGTCGGCGCCGCGGCGCAGCACGTCGGCGATGACGTCCACGGCCTCGTCGCGCAGCAGGTGCAGGGTCTGGTGCCACTCGCGGTTGGTGCGCCACATCTCCGACAGCAGCAGCTGCGCGAACGAGCGGTGCCGCTGGATGTACGCCAGCTCCGCCCGGATCAGCCCCACCGCCTGCTCCGGCGGGGTCGCCGCGGCCGCCACGGCGGCCCGGAAGTCGGCGGTGAGCAGCCCGACCCCGTGGCGCAGCAGGGCCTCGAAGAGCGCGTTCTTCGAGGGGAAGTTGTAGTAGACGGTCCCCTTGGCGACCCCGGCCGCGACCGCGATGTCGTCGACCGTCGTGGCCGAGAAGCCGTGCTCGGCGATCAGCTCCATCGCGGCGTCGTAGAGGCGCTGCCTGGTGTCGTCGCGGCGGCGGGTGCGACCGTCGGGCACGGCTCGGGACTCCCTACATGACCAGCTACATGACCAGGTCCGGGTGGAGCTTCGACGGCGTGAGCCGGCGCCCGCGCCACGCGGCGAGCGTGGTGAGGGCGAACGCGGCGGCCGCGAATCCGGCCAGGACGAGCGCTCCGGTGACCACCGTACCGCCCGGGCCGCCGTTGACCAGGTGCCGCAGGCCCGACACCACGTAGGTCATCGGCAGGAACGGGTGCACCGCCTGCAGGAAGCCGGGCGTGGTCTCGATCGGGTAGGTGCCGCCGGACGAGGTCAGCTGGAGCATGAGGACCGCCAGGGCGACGAGCCGGCCCGCCGGGCCGAGCCGGGCGCCGAAGCACTGGATGAGCGCGGTGAACGCGACGGCGGTCAGGGCCAGGAAGGCGTACATGCCCAGCGGGTGCGCCGGGTGCAGGCCGAGCGCGAAGCGGACCACGAGGAACAGCGCGGTCGCCTGCACCACGCCGATGAGCAGCGCGGGCAACCAGCCGGCCAGCGCCGCGCGCCAGGGCTTCGCGCCGCAGACGAGGTGCCGGCGGGTGAGCGGGCGCAGCACCATGTAGCTGATCATGGCGCCGACCCAGAGGGCGAGGCCCAGGAAGTACGGCGCGAAGCCGGCCCCGTAGGTGCCCGCCGGGTGCTCGGTCTCGCGGTCGAGCGCGACCGGGTCGCCGAGCACGCCGGCGCGCTGGGCGCGGGTGTCGGGGTCGTACCCGGGGATCTTCCCGGCGCCGTCGGCGAGCCCGTCGGCCAGGCGGGTCGCCCCGTTGCCGAGGTCCGTGAGCCCGGCCGCGAGCCGGTGCCCGCCGTCGGAGAGGGTGCCGAGGCCGCTGTCGAGCTGGCGGGCGCCGGTGGAGAGCCGGAACAGGCCGCCGTTGAGGTCCTTGGCCCCGGTGACCGCCTGGCCGGTGCCGGTGTGCAGCCGCTCGGCCCCGCCGGCCAGCGCGTCGAGGCCGTCGGCGAGCCGGTCGACCTGGGCCCGGGCCGCGGCGACGTCGTCGGCGAGGTGCGGGGCGGCCTGGGCGACCTGGCGGGCCGTCTTCGCGACGGCGGTCATCTGCGTGCGCAGCTGGTCGAGGTCGCCGGTGTCGAGCCGGGTCTGCAGCTGCTGGGCGGCCTTCGCGGCGGCGTCGGCGGCCTGCAGCGCGTGCTGGTAGTCGGAGCTGTCCGTGATCTGCGGGTACCGCTGCCCCAGCCGCTGCAGGTCGGCCCTCGTCGCGGCGGTCTGCTGGGCGGCGGTCTTCGCGAGGCCGGGCAGGGCGTCGAGGTGCGCGACGATCTGCTCGGCCCCGTCGGCGATGGCCGTGGCCGCGTTCGCGATGAGCTCGGCGTTGTCGCGCAGCACCGGCCCCGCGGCGTCGGCGGCGGCGTCGACCTTCCCGGCGAGCAGCCGCCCGCCGGCCGCGGCCTGGGCGGTGCCGTCGGCGAGCTGGGCCGCGCCCGCATCCAGGGCGACGAGGCCGTCGTAGAGCTGCTTCGACCCGGCCGTGGCCCGGGCCAGCCCGCCGTCGAGCTCGCCGGCCCCGGCGTGGGCCTGGTCGAGGCCGTTGCTGAGGTCCCCGGCGCCGCTCTTCGCGTCGGCGGCCCCGCCGGCCAGCTGGGAGGCGCCGGCCGCGGCCTGCTGCGTCTGGCTCTTGAGGTCGGTGAAGCCGATGAGCATCCGGTCGAAGTAGCCGCGCGCGGCCGTGCTCGACGCGCCGGCCCGCACCTCGGTGAAGACGCTGCGGGACAGCTGCCCCGACAGGTAGTTGCCGGCGTCGTCGCTGACCACGGTGAGCTGCCCGCGGGTGGGGTCGCGCCGCGGGTCCGGCGGGGTGACGAGCGAGGCCGAGAAGTCCGCGGGGATGGTGAAGACGAGCTGGTACCGGCCGTCCTCGAGGCCCCGGCGGGCCTGCTCGGCGGTCGCGGGCTGCCAGCCGAACACGTCGCGGTGCTGCAGCTCGTCCGCGAGGTCCCGGCCGGCGTCGAGGGTGCTGCCGTCGGCGGCGCGGGCGGGCCGGTCGGCGTTGACGATGGCGACCGGGATGTGGCGCATGTTGCCGTAGGGGTCCCAGAAGGCCCAGAGGTACAGCGCGCCGTACAGCAGCGGAATGAGGGCCAGCACGACCAGCGCCGCGACGGTGATCGGGGCGCGGAGGAACCGGCGCAGCTCGAACAGGTTCATGCCGCGCGCTCCGTGACGACGACGGCCGCGCCGGTGTCCCGCAACGCTTCCAGCAGCATCTTCCGCTCCACTTCGCAGAGTCCTTGGTCGACGTCGTCGGCGAGGATGATCCCGGGCTCGCCGACCCGGGCGAGGGTCAGGCACAGCAGGTGGGCGCCCAGGCGGTCGAGGTCGCGCCCGAGAGTCCGGGGATCCAGCGGTACCCCCTCCAGCCGGTCGAGCGCCTGGCGCCGCCGCCGCCGGAGGTTCCACGACGCCCGGCCGAGCAGCACGAGCCGCTCCTCGACGTGCTCGGCGACGGTCAGGCCGGGCTCGGGCTCGTTGACCCCCGCGACGAACCCGAGCGCGGGCCGGGCGAGCCGGCGCACGGTGCCCTCGGTGGTCCGGAAGTACCCCGCCAGCGCGAGCAGCAGCGAGGTGCGCCCGCTGCCCGCGGCCCCGTCCAGGGTCACGAGCTCGTCCTCGCCGACGGTGAGATCGACGCCGCGGAACACCCATCCGCGCCGCGTGCGCGCCCCGAGCCCCTCGGCGACGAGTACGTCCGCCACGACAGCCTCCCCAACTTGTACTGACCAGTCAGTCTAAAAACATCCGGGCGGCTCGGCGCTATTCCTTGCGTCACTAACCCCAGTGGGGTTATATAGGGGGCATGACGATGGTGCGCATTGACGTGACCCTTCCCGACGACCTCGCCGAGGCCCTGGCACGATCCGGGCTCCCGGCCTCGGCCCTCTGTGCGCGCGCACTGGAGTAGGCGCTTCGCCGGGTGACCGCGCTGCGCTGCGGCGACGTGGAACTGCCGAACTGGACCGCCCGCGCCCGCACCGCCCTGCGGCTGGCGTCGCAGCGCACGGACGCGGCCGTGACGACCGCGGACCTGCTCCACGGCGTGCTGGCCGAGGGCGCGAACCTGGCCGTGCGCCTGCTGCCGCCCCTGGGCGACGCCCCCCTGGGGCCGGAGGACGCGCTGCCGCAGTGGTCGGGCCCGGCGGTGGCCGCCCTCGAGCTCGCCCACGCCGAGGCCGCCGGCCTGGGCCACAACTACGTGGGCTGCGAGCATCTGCTGCTGGGCCTGCTCGCGGAGCCGTCCGGCCGCGCGGGCGAGTTCCTGCGCGCCCGGGGCCTCGACCTGGCGAGCTTCCGGGCGGCGGTGGTGGCGGCGCTCGCGGGGTTCGCGCATGCCCGCGGCTAGCCCGTCCGCGGGCACACTGGTCTACCTGCTGCTGATCCTGCCGCTCCTGCTCGACCTCGCCCGGTGACGGGCGCGCCGGGCTCAGGGGCGCAGGAGGGGGCGGCTCACCAGGGCCGCCAGGGCGGCGATCGCCGCGGCGAAGCCCAGCAGGGCCACCGGCGCGCTCACGAGCTGGGTCAGGATGCCCAGGCCGAGGACCGGGACGGCCAGGCCGAGGTACGCGCCGAGGAACACACCCGCGAGCGCCTCGCCGCGCACCGGCGCCGGGGCCAGGCCGGCCACCGTCGAGATCGCGCCCCTGAGCAGCGCGCCCGCGCCGGCGCCGGCCAGGGCGCCGCCGAGCAGGAAGGCCGGCAGGGACTCGGCCCAGACGGCCGCGGTCACCGCGGCGAGGCCGAGGACGATCAGGGCCACGCCGGTCGCGAGCTGGCCGCGGATCGAGCGGCGGCGCAGCAGGACCTGGGCCACGGCGCCGGAGACCAGCGACGCCACGGCGCCGGCCGGGGCGCGGGACGGGTGGTGCAGCGTGCCGGCCACGAAGGCGGGCGCCAGGGACGTGAACAGCCGCGGGCCCGGCCGGCGCCCGGGCGGGCCTTGGCGTGCAGGCGGCGCGGGACGCCGTCGCCGAGGTCCGCGGCGGCCTGCGCGGCACGGCGCGCATCGGCACCCTGATCTCGGCCGGGTTCGTGGACCTGCCGGGGTGCTCGGCCGGTACCGCGCCGAGCACCCCGCCGTCGACCTGCGCCTGCGCGCCGCCCCGACCGGCCCGGCGGGCCTCGCGGCGAGCCTGCTGGACGGGGAGCCTGCCGGGCCGCGCCCCGGCCGGGCTGTCCGTGCGCACCCTGGCGGCCGAGCCGATCGTGGCGGTACTGCCCGCCGCCCACCCGCTCGCCGCACGCCCCCGCCTGACGCTCGCCGACCTCGCCGAGGAGCCCTTCGTCGACTCCCCGCCGGGGTACGGCGACCGCGCCGAGGTCGACCGCGGGTTCGCCGCCGCGGGGCTGCGCCGCCGGGTGGCGGTGGAGGTGACCGGCATCGCGACCGTGCGGCAGTCCGTGCGCGAGGGCCTGGGCGTGGCCCTGATCCCGCGCTTCCCGGCACCGGACGAGCCGGGCCTGGGCGCGGTGCCGATCGACGCCGAGCTGCGCTGGACCTTCGCGATCGCCACGGCGTCCGGCCGCCGCCCGAGCGCGGCGGTCCGGGCGCGGCTGGACCTGGTGGACGCGTACCGCATCTGAACCGGCCCACGCACCACCGCGCCGGATGCTCTACTGGAGGGTGGCCCCGCGTGCGCGCTCCCCGCCCGGCCGGGGCCGAATCCGTTCCGCGGAATCCACGGGGCCGGCTCAGGGCCGGACCTCGGGGACGATCCGGGGTTGCGCCCCGGATGCGGGCCGGCACGCCGTGTTCGTACGGTGTGAGCAGGGTGAACGTTCCAGGGAGGTGCGAGATGCCCGATGTGTTGGCGAACGCGCGTGCCGAGGCGCTGTTCGTCTCCAGCGTGCAGTCCTCGGAGTCGCCGGCGGCGGTCGAGGTGCGCAAGGCGGTTGCGGAGTCCTTCGCGCGGCTCGGCAGCCGCGGCTGCGCGGCGTGCGTGGCCGGCGAGTTCGGCGATCACCCCGAGGTCGCCGTGGCCCGGATGCGCTGGGCGATCGCGATGGTCAGCACGGTGTACCGCCCCACGCGCCGCCCGGTCTGCGGCCGCCCCCACCGCCCGCGCCCGACGACCGCGTGCACCGGGTGACAGCGGCGGCGACACTGATGGGGTGACGACCGACGGCGTGTTGCGGGTCAGGCGGGTCCGCGGGCGGCTCGCCCGCGAGGGTGCGACGTGGTCGGCCGGCAACGGGCTCGAGTTCGAGACCGTCAGCCTGCCCGAGGACGAATGCGACCGGCTTCGCGACCTGCTCGTCGCCGAGCGCGCGGCCTGCGTCGTGGAGATCGGGCTCGCCTACGCGAGCTCCGCGCTGGCGATCGGCGAGGCGCTGCTGACCGTCGGCGCGCCGGACGCGCGGCACGTCATCGTCGACCCGTTCCAGGACAGCGTGTGGTCCGGCGCCGGCTGGTCCCTGCTGTGCGACGCTGGGCTGGACGCGATCGCCCGCCTGGTGCCGGCCTGGTCCTCGATCGCCCTGCCGCGGCTGCTCACCGACGGCTTCGTCGCCGACGCGGCCTTCGTCGACGGCAGCCACCGCTTCCACGAGGTCTTCGTCGACGCCTACTTCCTGCGCAAGATCGTCCGGCCCGGCGGGCTGATCGTGCTCGACGACTACTGGGCCCCGCCGGTGCGCACCGCCGCCGCCTACTTCGAGCGCAACCTCGGCTGGACGGCGCTGCCCGATGCCATCGGCGGCGATCGCTGCCAGGCGTTCCGGCTGCCGGCGGAGGCGTACGAGCCCCCGTTCCGGCAGTTCGAACCGTTCTAGCCCTTCGGCAGCCGCGCGCTCGCGTCGCCGCGGGTCTTGGCGACCTGCTCGGCGAGGGTCTTCACCGCGGGGCTGGTGCCGTTGGCGAGCTCCGAGGTGGCGAGGTTGCGCAGCTGGTCGAGGTGCTCGCGGAGGGTGGCGACGGCCTGCTGCTCGAACTGCGGACCCGTGCCCGCGCGCAGCCGGGCCAGCAGGTCGGCGTCGACGAGGCCGGGCATCTTGTGGCCCGCGTGCGGGTTGTCCTTGGGCAGGCCGGCCTGGTCGGAGAGGGCCCGCAGGCGCGGGATCTCCTGGTCGTAGGTCCCGCGCAGCTCCCCCGCCAGGGCCACCAGCGCCGGGTCGGCGGCCTTGGTGCGGACCAGGTCCAGCACCGGCAGCAGCTGCTCGTCCATCGGGATCATGAGCTGGACCCAGGCGAGGTCGGTGCCCCCGAACTCCGAGGCAGCCGCGGAGACGGCCGGCGGCGGGGCGGTGCCCGGTCCCGGCTCGCCACCGCAGCCCGCGCCGAGCGCGAGCACGGTGAGCAGGCCGGCGGCGAGGCGGATGGGCGCGGTCGGCCGTGGCGGCGGTCGGCGTCGCATGAGGTGGGCGACCTCCTTGTCGAGGGCGCGGGCGGCGAGGCTGCGGCTGCGGCGTTGCCGGGCGCTGGTGGCGAGCCTGCGGTTACGGCGTTCCGGGGCGCCCAGAGCCCGCGACGGAACGCCGCAACCGCAAGGTCGGCGCGGGTGCGGCGTGGTGCCGCGCCCGGTGGCGGGGACCCCAACCCGGTCACCGCCACGACGGCTGCACGGACCGCCCGGCCCCGGGCCGGACGACGTCCCCCGCCGGCGCGCGCCGAGGTGCCCCGCCCGGGACACACCACGGACGCTCGGGCAGCCCCCGCCTGGATGACCGACCCGAACGACCGCGCTCGTGCGCACTCCGCCGGGCGACCCAGTCAGCCCCCGTCAGGCCCGCTGACCCGCTGCACTGGCCGCCCCGGACAGCACGCTCCACCGGCACCCGATCCGTTGGAGAGCGCTCTCCGTAGCACCCAGTCTCACCGCTTCCCCAGCCGGTGTCAACAGCGGAAAGGCCCATCGGACCGCGTCCTGGCGCACTCTTGGGAGAGCGCTCTCCCATCTCCGCCGTGCCGCCACCCAAGCGCGCAGCGCCCGGTTTTGCCGGCACGGCACGCGCGCATCGGCAGTGCGCGAAGAGGCCGGCCTCAATCCGGAACCGGATAGCATGCTGCGGCGTGGAGCATGACGTGCGCGGCGTGGTCCGCCGGCACCTGCCCGGCGTCGACGCCGGCCGGGTCGAGCCGCTCGGGCGGGGGCTCGACAACACCGCGTACCTCGTCGACGGGGCCTGGGTCGTCCGGTTCCCGTCCGGCCCGGACGCGCTCGACGTGGCCCGTGAGGCGCGGCTGCTCGCCGAGGTCGCCGACGTGCTGCGCGGGATCGTGGCCGTGCCCGAGCCGGCCTTCGCCGCCGAGGGGGCGCTCGGGTATGCGCTGCTGGGAGGGGTACCGCTGATGCTGCGACCGGCCGCGGACCTCGGCGGGGTCGCGGACACGCTCGGGGCGGCGCTGCGGGCCCTGCACGCGCAGCCGCCGGACCGGTTCGCGGGCCTGGTGCCCCGTGAAGCCGAGCCGCCGCAGGAGTGGCTGGCCGAGGCGCGGGAGCTCGCGGCCGGGCTCGAGCTGCCGGAGGCCGCGGCGTTCCTGGCGCACGACCCGCCGCCGGCCGCCGAGCGCCTGGTGTTCTCGCACAACGACCTCGGGGCCGAGCACGTGCTCGTGGACCCGGGGACGGGCGCGGTCACGGGGCTGATCGACTGGAGCGACGCCGCGATCTGCGATCCCGCCCGCGACTACGGGCTCCTGCTGCGTGACCTCGGGCCGGACGCCCCTGTCCCGCCGGCCGGGCTGCGGGAGCGCGCGTGGTTCCATGCGCGCTGCGGGCTCATCGAGGATCTCGCGTACGGCCTGTCGCGGCACGAGCGCCACTACGCCGACAAGAGCCGGCGGCAGGCCGCGTGGCTGTTCAGGCCGAGTGGCGAACCACCAGCTTCGGGTCGAAGATGACCGACTCGACGCGCAGCCCGGGGTCGTCGATGCGGGCCAGCACCAGGCGGGTCGTCTCGGCGGCCATGTCCTCCAGCGGGTGGCGGACCGTCGTGAGCTGCGGCCGCGCGTCCAGGGCGGCGCTGCTGTCGTCGAAGCCGACCACGGCCACGTCCTCGGGCACCCGGCGCTCGAGGCTGCGCAGGGCCATGAGCGCGCCCTGCGCCATGAGGTCGTTGGCCACGAAGACGCCGTCGACGGTGGGGTGCTGCCGCATCAGCTCCAGCAGCGAGGACTCCCCGGACTCGTAGGTGAACCCGCCCTCGACCGTCGGGAACCAGGCGTGGCCGTGGCGGGCGAGGGCCTGGCGGAAGCCGGTCAGGCGGTCCTGCGAGGCGGGCACGTGGGCCGGGCCGGTGATCATGCCGAGCCGGGTGCAGCCGCGGCCGAGGAGGTGCTCGGCGGCCAGGGCGCCGCCGGCGTCGTTGGCGAGGTCGACGTACGAGATCGGCACCGGCTGCGCGGGGCGCCCGACGAGCGCGGCCGCGATGCCCGCGTCGCACAGCTGCTGGGGCAGGGTGTCGTCCGGGTGCAGGCTCAGGACCACGGCGCCGTCGGCCTGGCCCTGGCCGAGGTCGCCGACGAGGCGCGTGCGGGCCTCCTCGTTGCCGACGATCTGCAGGGCCAGCTGGATGCCCTTGGGCCGCAGGACGCTCATCACGCCGCCGACGATGCGGCCGAAGAACGGGTCGGCGAAGAAGCGGCGCATGAACGGGTCGTCGTCGTGCGAGACGGCGTCGGAGACGACCAGGGCGACCGTGCCGCTGCGGCGGGTCACCAGCGAGCGGGCGGCGCGGTTGGGCACGTATCCGGTCGCGCCGACGGCCTGCCAGACGATCTCGTGCAGCTTCGGGTCGACGTTGCGCACGCCGTTGATGACCCGCGAGACGGTGGCCCGCGAAACGCCTGCGGCCTCGGCCACATCTTCCAGAGTCGGTCGCCGTTTCTCGGTCACGCGCCTTTATAGCACGCCATACGGAAAGCGCTCTCCAGGCAATCTGCCCAGAGAGCGCTTTCACGGCATTCCAGTCACACAACTACGACCGGTCACACAACTACGAGCGGTACACCCCGAACTCCCACAGCGAGTAGCCGTAGGTCGTCGCCCGGGTCTGGCCGTTGATCCGCACGTACCGGGCGTTACCGTTGACGTTGACGTCGTCGAACCCGCCGTCGCCGGCCGTGGTCGAGTAGATCGTCGTCCAGGTGGCATTGTCGTCCGACGTCTGGATCTGGTAGCCCTTCGCGTACGCGTCCTCCCAGGCCAGGAAGACCTTGTTGAAGGTCTGCTTGGAGCCGAGGTCGACGGTGATCCAGGCGGTGTCGAGCCACTCGCTGGCCCAGCGGGTGCCGTAGTTGCCGTCCACCGCGTAGGAGGGCAGCTGCGGGCCGTTGGTGCCGGTCGGCTGGTAGCTCGAGGCCGTCGCCGTCTTGTTCAGGGCGAGGTTCGTGCCCGGGATGCTGGGCGCGACCACCTTGAACGAGCGGGTCTCGATGCCGACGTTGCCCTGGCCGTCGAAGGCGTACACGTAGATCTTCCAGACGCCCAGCTTCTCCGGCGCGGTGACCGTGAACGTGGAACCGTTCTGCGTGAAGTTCACGTTCCGGAAGCCGGTGCCGCCGGTGATGTACTTGTCGCTGGCCATCAGGTTGTAGCGGATCGTGTCGCCGTTGGGGTCGCTCGCCGCCACGTTCACCGTGAACTGGCTGCCCGCCGGCACCGCCGTCTGGTTGGACACCGTCATCGCGGTGATCTGCGGCGCGGTGTTGGCCAGCGGGCTGCCGGTGTAGGCCTGCTTCAGCGCCCCGTACCCGAGCCGGCGCCAGCCGCCGGGGTACGTGTTG
Organism: Dactylosporangium sp. CA-139114; assembly: GCF_050955725.1. Taxonomy (NCBI): domain Bacteria; kingdom Bacillati; phylum Actinomycetota; class Actinomycetes; order Micromonosporales; family Micromonosporaceae; genus Dactylosporangium; species Dactylosporangium sp. CA-139114. The sequence continues at coordinate 4,188,994 of NZ_CP192080.1, read as the reverse complement.
AGCCAGACGCCGCCGAAGTCGTTCTCGAGGCCGTAGTGGAACTCGGTCACGCCGAGGGCCACGCCCGGGTGCGACTTGATGGCGTTCCAGCTGGCCGTGTAGCCGTCGCGCTTCTGCAGGTCGGTCGGCTCGTTCGGCACCCCGTTGACGTCGTTGGGCACCTCCCACTCGCCGGACGGCCCGCCCTCGGTGACGATGTACGGCTTGGTGTACCCGCCGTTGATCCAGTCCTGCTTGACGTTGCCGATGGCCCCGTAGGAGTTCACGGCCAGCAGGTCCAGGTGCGGCGAGTTGGCCTTGTAGTACGGCCAGGCGCCGGTGTACGCGTCGGTCGAGGTGACCGGGTGGTTCGGGTCGGCCGCGTGGATGGCCACGGCGAGCTCGTCGACGAACTTGGCGTACGCCACCCGCCGCGCCTCGACGTCGGCCGCGGACAGCCCGTGGTCCTGCATCGTGAGGATGACCTCGTTGCCGACGTCCCACATGAGCACGCCCGGGTTGTTCTTCAGCGCGTTGACCCGGTTGACGATCTCGGTCTTGGTGTTGTTCTTGTACGCGGTGTCGTTGACGTAGTCGGCGCCCTGGTTGAGCCAGTGCCCGACGACGACCTTGAGGCCCTGCTGCGCGGCCCGGTTGAGCAGCTCCGGGGTCTGCGCGTCGTCCACGCCCCAGGTGCGGATCGTGTTGACGCCCAGGTTCTTCAGGTCGCGCATGTAGCCGTCGGCGGCGCCCTGCGGCGGGCCGTAGGTGAGGCCCTTGACCTCCCACGGCTGCCCGTTGACCTGCAGCTGCCAGTTGCCCTGGCTGCCGGTCACCTTGACCACGCTCGGGCCGGCCGGCGTCGCCGGGTCGGTCATCGCGGCCGGGGCCGTGCCCGTCGCCTTCGACACCGTCACCGAGTCGACGGACAGGATGCCGCCGGAGGTGGTGTTCGGCGTCGGGGTGGTGAAGCCGGCGACCGCGTTGGGCAGCGAGCCGCCGATGGACAGGTCGAAGCGCAGGTAGAACCCGTGGTGCACGGCGTTGTTCCACGCCGTCACGCCGACCTGGCTCTCCCGCACGACCCAGGACTGCTTGCCGTCGAGGTAGAAGCGGATCTCCTCGTCGGTCTTCGTGCGGTCGATGACCTGGGTGTACTCGTGGTAGCCGGTCTGGCAGCCGACGCACGAGGCCAGGCCCGAGGAGCGGCCGTTGTACTCGCCGCAGACGCCGTCCGGCGCGGTGCCGCAGTGCAGGGTCTGCGAGAGCTGGCTGCGGCCGTTGACGTCGGTCATGATGTCGGTCTCGCCGACGCCGGGCCAGTTGTTGTAGTTGCCGCGGTACGCCGCGCCGGTCGCGCGGAAGCCCGGCCAGTAGCCGGCGGCGTTGGCCACATCGGGCTGCTTGACCAGCGCGGTGAACTTCACCTGCTCGCCCGGGGCGGCCTGGAAGTCGGTGCGCTGGGTCTCCAGGCGGCCGGAGGTCCAGTTGCCGGCCCCGTCGCGGATCGCCTTGATGTTGAGCTTGCCGGCGCCGTCGAGGTACACGTTGGCCGTGCTGTTGCTGGCCGTCTCGACCTCACCGGTGCCCCAGTTGGCGGCTCCGCCCGGGAACTGCGTGCCGGTGCGCATGAGCCAGTTCGCCGCGGACGGCGACGTGTTCGCCGCGCCGTCGAACGTGTCCTGCCAGACCGTGGTCCAGCCGGGCTCCTGGGTCGGCGGGGTCGACGGGGACGTCGAGGGGGTCGGCGACGTGGTGGTCGTGCCGCCGCCGGCGAACACCTTGAACTCCCACAGCGAGTAGCCGTAGCCGCCGGGGCGGGCGGTGCCGTACATGCGGATGTAGCGCCCGGAGCCGCTCACCGGGATCGTCTGCGTGCCGCCGGTGCCGGTGCTGGTGGAGTAGATGTCCGTCCACGCCGTGCCGTTGGCCGAGGTCTGCAGCTGGAAGGTCTTGCCGTAGGCGGACTCCCACTGCAGGACCACCTGGCAGATCGACTGGGTCGAGCCGAGGTCGACCTGGATCCACTGCGGGTCGCTGAACTGGCTGCTCCAGCGGGTGCCGGCGTCGCCGTCGACCGCGTACTGCGGGCCGTTGCCCGCACCCTCCGAGGACGAGGCCGTGGCCGTCTTGCCCTGCGCCACGTTGGTCGTCGTGTTGCAGGCGCCGCCGGTCGGGTTCGTGGTGCCGCCGATGGTGCCGTAGACCTGGAACTCGTACAGCGAGTACCCGTAGCCGGATCCGCGGACCGTGCCGTACATGCGCACGTAGCGTCCGGTGCCGGTGACGTCGAGCGTCTGCTGGCCGCCGGTGCCGGTGGTGGTGCTGTAGATGTTCGTCCAGTTCTGGTCGTCGGCCGAGGTCTGGATCTGGAAGGCCTTGCCGTAGGCGCCCTCCCAGCTCAGCTTGACCTGGCTGATCGTCGCGGTCGCACCGAGGTCGATGCGGATCCACTGCGGGTCGCTCCACTGGCTGCTCCAGCGGGTGCCCGCGTTGCCGTCGTTGACGTAGCTGGCGGCGACATCGGCGGCCTGCTCCGAGGAGGCCGTGACGGGCTTGCCTTGCGAGATCAGGCCGTCGGCGGCGCGCGCGAACGGCGCGACCACGACGGCGACGGCGGCGACGACGGCGAGCACCAGGGCGATGCGCCATCGCGAGGTCAGGAGTTTCCGCCAGGCGGGGGCGGACGTGTGCGCCGGATGCACGAGGGGGCTCCTTGCGGGGTGTGTGGAGGGCGCGGCGGCGGTTTGGAGAGCGCTCTCCGATTGCTCGCAGTGTTGTCCGGCCGTTTCCGTCGTGTCAAGGGTTCGCGGTGATTCGCGGCCATGAGGCGCATCCGCGGACCTTGACACTCACCCACAAAGGGTCGCAGTCTGGTCACACAGTTTGGAGAGCGCTCTCCAAGCACTCCCTACGAGGCACGGGGTGATACGTGTGAGCACGACGGCAGTCCAGGCCGAGCAGGACGCGCTGACCTTCCCCTCGACGTTCTGGTGGGGCGCCGCCACGGCCGCGTACCAGATCGAGGGCTCCGTGGACGCCGACGGCCGCACCCCGTCGATCTGGGACACGTTCGCGGCCCAGCCGGGCCGGATCGACGGCGGCGACACCGGCGCCGTCTCGACCGGGCACTTCCTGCGCTACCGCGAGGACGTCAAGCTGATGGCCGAGCTCGGGCTGTCGGCGTACCGGTTCTCGGTCGCCTGGCCCCGCGTGCGCCCGGCCGGCGGCGGCGCCGACGGTGCGGTCAACGAAGCGGGCCTCGACTTCTACGACCGGCTCGTCGACGAGCTGCTGGCCGCGGGCGTGCGCCCGGTCGCCACCCTCTACCACTGGGACCTGCCCCAGGAGCTCGAGGACCGCGGCGGCTGGACGGCCCGCGACACCGCGCTGCGCTTCGGCGACTACGCGGCCGCGGTCGGCGCGCGCCTCGGCGACCGGGTGGCCCTGTGGAACACGCTCAACGAGCCCTGGTGCTCGGCCTTCCTCGGCTACGGCACCGGCGGGCACGCCCCCGGCCGCCGCGGCCACGTCGGCGCCCTGACCGCGACCCACCACCTGCTGCTGGCGCACGGGCTGGGCGTCGCGGCCCTGCGCGCGGCCGGCGTGACGGGCCAGGTCTCGGTGGCGCTCAACGCCGGGGCCGTGCGCCCGCTGACCGCGAGCCCGGCCGACGCCGACGCCGCCCGGCGCATCGACGGGCTGCTGAACCGGATCTTCTTCGACCCGATCCTGCGCGGGTCGTACCCGTCCGACACCATCGAGGACACCCGCGACCTGACCGACTGGCACTTCGTCCAGCCGGGCGACCTCGCGACGATCTCGGCCCCGGTCGACGCGATCTGCGTGAACTACTACCAGCCGGACCTGGTGAGCGCGGCCCCCGACGGCGTGCTGGACCACAACACGCCCTACCCGACCGCGCAGGCCGTCCGGTTCCACCCGACCCCGGGGCCGGTGACGCACATGGGCTGGTCGGTGGACCCGACGGGCCTGCGGGACCTGCTGCTGCGCATCAACCGCGACTACGGCGACCGCCCGATCTACGTGACCGAGAACGGCGCCGCGTACGACGACCGCCCCGGCCCGGACGGCGGCGTCGACGACCCGGAGCGCATCGCCTACCTGCGCGGCCACCTGGCGGCCGTGCACGAGGCGATCGCGGCGGGCGTGGACCTGCGCGGCTACTTCGTGTGGTCGCTGCTGGACAACTTCGAGTGGGCGTTCGGCTTCAGCCGCCGCTTCGGCCTGATCCGCGTGGACTACGCGACGCTGGAGCGCACGATCAAGGCGAGCGGCCGCTGGTACGCCGAGGCCATCGCGCGCAACGCCATCTGAGCCGGCCCCTGCCCCCTCGACGGCGGCCGGCCCACGCCAGCCAGCGCCCGGCCGCCGTCGGGGCCCAGCGCCCGTCAGCGCTCATCAGCGCTCATCAAGGACGCGGCGCATCTTGCCGGCCGAGCGCTCCACGGTGCCGGGCTCGGCCACCGCCACGCGGATCGTCACGCCGATCGAGCCCTTCACCGCCCGCTCCAGCTCCCGCGCGTCCGCCTCGGCCGTCTGCGGGGCCGAGCCCGGGCGGCGCTCGGCGCGCACGGTGAGCACGTCGAGGCGGTCGGCGCGGGACAGTACACACTGGAAATGCGGCGACAGGGACGGCCGGCGCAGCAGGAGCTCCTCGATCTGGGTCGGGAACACGTTCACGCCGCGCACGATCATCATGTCGTCGCTGCGGCCGGTGATCCGCTCCATGCGGCGCATCGTGCGCGCGGTGCCGGGCAGCAGGCGGGTGAGGTCGCGCGTGCGGTACCGGATCACGGGCATCGCCTCCTTGGTCAGCGACGTGAACACCAGCTCGCCGTAGGAGCCGTCGGGCAGCACCGCGCCGGTGACGGGGTCGACGATCTCCGGGTAGAAGTGGTCCTCCCAGATCGTGAGGCCGTCCTTGGTCTCGGCACACTCGTTGGCGACACCGGGGCCCATCACCTCCGACAGCCCGTAGACGTCGACGGCGTGCATCCCCAGGCGCCGCTCCAGCTCCGCGCGCATGTCCTCGGTCCAGGGCTCGGCGCCGAGGATCCCGACCTGCAGCGAGGTGTCCCGCGGGTCGAGGCCCTGGCGCTCCATCTCGTCGACGATCGCGAGCAGGTAGGACGGCGTCACCATGATGACGTCGGGCCGGAAGTCGCGGATCAGGGTCACCTGCCGCTCGGTCATGCCGCCGGAGACGGGCACGACCGTGCAGCCGAGCCGCTCGGCGCCGTAGTGGGCGCCCAGGCCGCCGGTGAACAGGCCGTAGCCGTAGGCGACGTGCACCAGGTCGCCGGGGCGCCCGCCCGAGGCCCGGATCGAGCGGGCCATGAGCCCGGCCCAGGTGTCCACGTCGGCCTTCGTGTATCCCACGACCGTGGCCTGGCCCGTCGTGCCCGACGAGGCGTGGATGCGGGCCACCCGCTCGCGCGGCACCGCGAACATGCCGAACGGATAGTTCGCGCGCAGGTCGGCCTTCGCCGTCATCGGGAATCGCGCCAGGTCCGCGAGGTCGCGCAGATCCGACGGGTGCACGCCGGCCGCCGCGAACGCGGCCGTGTAGTGCGGCACGTGCTCGTACGCGTGCCGCAGCGTCTGCTGGAGGCGGGCGAGCTGCAGGGCGGCCAGCTCGTCGCGGGAGGCGGTCTCGATCGGTTCCAGGGTGCCGGGGGCGGGGGTGACGTCACGCACACGACCATCCTGCACCCGCAGCTCAGCGCGTGCGTGCTCCCGATCACCCCCGCGCGCCGCCCGACCGCCCTTCTGAATCGATACAGTAGAGCCATGACCACAGCCATGACCACAGCGATGGAGACCACCACCCGCCGGGTTCGCACCGCGATCGCCGGCCGCATGCAGGCCCGCCGCGCCCGGCGCAGCCTGGAGCGCGAGATCGCCGCCTACCGGACCCCGGCCGAGCGCCTCGAGCTGGACCTGATCCTGGGCCGGCACACGGAAGAGGAGATCGCCGAGATCGACGCCATCCTCCGCAACCCCTAACCGAGCGCGGCGGCCGCCGCTTCCACCGTCGCGGCGATGGTGAAGACCTGGTCGAGCCCGGTGATGCGGAAGATGCGCGCGACCCGCTCGTCGGCGCACACGACGGCGAACCCGCCGCCGGCCTCGCGCGCCCGGTTGTACGCGCCGATCAGCACGCCCAGCGACACCGAGTCCATGAAGGTGACCGCGGCCAGGTCGACCACGAGCGAGGGCCGCGCGTCGAGCGCGGCGGTGATCGCGTCGCGCAGCTCGGGCGCGTTGCCGACGTCGAGCTCACCCTCGGCGCGCACGACCCCGTGCCCGCCCGCCGTGTCGATCGTGAACGCCACGGCGTAGACGGTAGCGGCTCGCGCACGGCTCGTGACCCCGGGGTCCGGCCCGGTCACGGCGCGCTACTGTGATGCGACCGGCGGCCGGAGGGAGGCGGGATGAGCGGCGCGCGGGGCGTGCCCATCGAGATCCTCCTCGTCGAGGACGACCCGGGCGACGTGCTCATCACGCGCGAGGCGTTCGCCGAGCACAAGCTGCACAACCGGCTCACCGTGTGCAGCGACGGTGCCGAGGCGCTGCGGTTGCTGCACCGCGCGGACGCGCCGCGGCCGGACATCATCCTGCTCGACCTGAACCTGCCCGGCGTCGACGGCCGCGCGGTGCTCGAGGCCGTGCACGCCGACCCGGACCTGGCCCGCATCCCGGTCGTGGTGCTCACCTCGTCCACGGCCGAGGAGGACTTCCTGCGCGGCCACCAGCTGCGGGTCGCGGGCTACCTGGCCAAGCCGGTCGACTTCGCCGGGCTGATGCGCGTCGTGCGGCGCATCGAGGCCTTTTACATCAGCGTGCGGCGCGCGGTCCAGGACAGGGCCTGACAGCAGCGGGACTCGGGTCCGCGGGGGTGCGGACCGTCGCTCCCGCCAGACACCGCTCGGCGCTGCGCGCCGTCGCTGCCAGGCCCGCCGTTGGTCACCCCACCCTGCTCTCAGTCCCTCGCGCTGGGCCATGTAAAGAATCCTTGACACGATGTCGGGGTCGCTTTACCTTCGTGATGTCAAAGATATTGGACACGTGAAGCGAGGGACCATGGCTCATCAGGAGAAACGCGCCTGGATCTACGCCGTTGTCGCCGTCGTCGTCTACGCCGGATACGTGACCGCGCTGCTGCTGCGGATGCCCGCCGAGGGCCTCACCGCCACGCACTACGTCATGCCCCTGCTGGTCGCGGTCGGCGCGTCGATGGTGCTCAACGTCGCCGCCGTGACCGTCGCCGCCGGCGCCGCACCGAAGGACGTGCAGCCCACCGACGAGCGGGACCGGGCGATCGGCCGGCTCGGCGAGTACGCCGGCTTTTACGTCATGAGCGTCGCCGCGCTCGTCCCGCTGGTGCTGGCGATGCGCGAGGCCCCGTACTTCTGGATCGCCAACTCCCTGTACCTGGCGTTCGTGCTCGCGGCCGTGGCGTCGGCGGCCGTGAAGATCGTCGCGTACCGGCGGGGGATGTAGGCGTGGGCAAGCCGACCCGCGTCACGAACTCGCTCCGCGCGCTGCGCTTCGCCCACGGCGAGATGACCCAGGCGGAGCTGGCCGAGCGCATCGGGGTCACGCGGCAGACCGTCAACGCCATCGAGCAGGGCAAGTACTCCCCCACGCTCGAGGCGGCCTTCCAGATCGCGCGGGCGTTCGGCGTCCCGCTCGAGGCAGTGTTCCACTATCCGCAGGAGGAGTCATGAGGGCGGTCGTGCGGCAGCGCTACGGCGACCCGATCGAGATCCGCGAGACCCCCGCGCCGGCGACCGGGCCCCGCGGGGTGCTCGTCGAGGTCCGCGCGGCCGGCGTCGACCAGGGCGTGTGGCACCTGGCGACCGGGCTGCCCTACGCCGTGCGGGCCGCCGGCTTCGGCCTGCGCCGCCCCCGCCGGCCGATCCTGGGCCTCGACCTCGCGGGCGTGGTCGCCGCCGTCGGGCCGGAGGTGACCGGGCTGCGCGTCGGCGACGAGGTGTTCGGCGCCGGCGACGGCACCTATGCGGAGCTGGCCGTCTCCACCGAGCGGCGCCTGGCCCGCAAGCCGGAGCCGATCTCGTTCGCGCAGGCGGCGACGGTCGCCGGGTCCGGCGTCGCCGCCCTGCAGGGCCTGCGCGACGCGGGGCGCCTGCGCCCGGGTCAGCGCGTGCTGATCCTGGGCGCGGGCGGCGGGGTGGGGTCGTTCGCGGTGCAGATCGCGCGCATCCTCGGCGCCGAGGTCACCGGGGTGTGCTCGGCCGCGAAGGCGGACCTGGTGCGCTCCCTCGGCGCGGCGCACGTCGTCGACTACGCGACCGGCGAGCCCACCGGCCGCTGGGATCTCGTCCTCGACACCGGCGGCGGCCGGAGTCTGCGCACGCTGCGGCACCTGCTGACCCCGGCGGGCACGCTGGTGATCGTCGGCGGCGAGGGAGGCGGCAAGTGGCTGCAGGGCAGCGACCGGCAGCTGCGCGCGGGCCTGCTCAACGGCTTCACCCGCCAGCACCTGACCGGCCTGCTGTCGAAGGCCACCGCCCCGCTGCTGGAGACGCTCGCCGCCTGGATGGCCTCGGGCGCGCTGACACCGGTCGTCGACCGCACCTTCCCCCTCGCCGAGGCCGCCTCGGCGCTGGACTACCTGCGGGCCGGGCACGCGCGCGGCAAGGTCGCGCTCACGCTCTGAGCCGCGGCGCGCACTCCCACCCGCTCACGCTCTGAGCCGTGGCGCGCACTCCCACCCGCTCACGCTCCGAGCCGTGGCGCGCACTCCCACCCGCTCACGCTCCGAGCCGTGGCGCGCACTCCCACCCGCTCACGCTCTGAGCCGCGGCGTGCCGGCCCCGCCCGTCCGCGCGAAGGCGACGAGCCCGTCCACGTCGATCCCGTGCGGCGCCTGGCCCGCATACGCCGCGATCCGCAGCGCCGCCCGGTCCAGCAGCCGGGCGGCGCCGTCGGCGTTGCCGCGCCGGGCGTGCGTGAGCCCGACGGCCAGCTGGGCGAGCCCGCGCCACAGCTCGCGCTCGGCCTGCGGGGCGGACTTCCAGGCGGCCTCGAGGACCTCGTGGGCGTGGAACGGCCGCCCCTCGTCCAGCAGCCCCTGCGCCCGCGCGAGCGCCTCCTCGGGCGTGACCTCGAGATCGTCGGGCATCGTCGGCACGCCCGCCACCCCGCGGGGCAACGGCCGCCCGAGCTCGTCCCGCGGCCGCTGGTTGCGCGCCCGGCCTTCGACATCTCGATCGCGCTCCATGCCTCCCAGCGTATTTCACGGTTTTCCGTGACGGTGGTTCCGCTCGATGTCGGGCATGATGGACCGCGTGACGCAATGGGAATATGCGCGACTGGAGTACCGTGCGGCCGGCACGCTGGGCACGGACAAGTTCGAGGACTGGGACGCCGTCTTCCACCACCCGGGCGGCGTGCAACGGTGGGGCACCGACGAGCGCTTCAACGACCTGCGCCACCTCAACCGCGCCGGCGCCGAGGGCTGGCAGGCCTACGACCGCGCCGCGATGATCATCGGTCAGCCGCACCGCCTGCACGCGGTGACCTACTCCCTGCGCCGCCCCATAGAGCGCTGACCCACAGCGCGCTGACCCTCGCCCCCTCCCAGCCGGGTCGCCGCCTCCTGCCCCGCCCGGTGAGCCGTCGGCCCGCCGCCCGGAGTGCATCGCGGTGGCGGCCCCGGCCCGCTCCGGCACGACGACCGCCGCCCTCCTGGACGACGACTCCCCGCCCACGCATGGCGCGTGTCGGGGGATGCCGGCGGGACCATGCGTGACAGCCGGATCGAGACAGCCGGATCGAGTCGGCATACGGACAGTCACGCGCATCAGCACCCGGGAGCCGGTACGCCTGACCCGTACCCATCCGGATTCCGGGGAGGCTCCACCATGACCACACCCGCGCAACCCGAACCCGATCCCCCGCTGCAGCCCACGGCGCCCGTGCACGACCCGATGCCGGGGCAGCCCGCGGTCGCGGCGCCGCCCAGGAGCGGCAAGCGCCGGCCGGTCACGATCCTGCTCTCGCTGGTCGTCCTGCTCGGCGTGCTGCTCGGCGCCGCCTGGTACTTCAACCGCGACGCGGCCGCGAACGCCAACGTCGGCGACTGCCTGCACGACCCGGGCGACAGCAAGCTCAAGATCGTGAAGTGCGACGGCGGCGACGCGGACTTCGTCGTGCTCGGCAAGGTCTCCGGCAAGAAGCAGAGCGAGGCGACCGGCCCGTTCACGTCCGTGTGCGATCAGTGGCCGGACAGCACCAACACGTTCTGGCAGGGCGAGCAGGGCAAGCAGGGCGACGTCCTCTGCCTCAAGTCGACGAAGCAGTGACACGAAGATGGGCCGGGGGCGACCCCCGGCCCACCGTCCGTCAGTAGCCGGGGAAGACGGCGCGCAGGTCGTCCAGGCTGATGGGGCCGGTGACGGTGACCGACGACGGCGTGTAGGCGGGCTTGAGCCGGCCCGAGGCCAGCCGCAGCCACGCCTCCAGCGTCAGCGACAGCGTGCCGTCCGGCGTGGCCGGGGCGGCCCCCAGCGCGACCGGGTCGGCCAGGTGCAGCCCGAGGGTCTCGCCGGTGTCGGTGAGCTGGACGAGCAGGTCCGCGGTGCGCCCGTCGAGGTTGGCCGGCTTCGCGATCCAGCCGAACAGGCCCTCGACGCGGTCGCCGATGAGCGCGGCCGCCTCGGGAGCGAGCTGCGCCGCCGGGTCGAGGCCCGCGCGCACGTCCCAGTCGTGGTAGCCGAACTCGGTCAGCCGCAGCAGCGCCGAGGTGGCCACGTCGACCGGCTCCGGCATCCAGCCGATGTCGATCTTGTGCGACTCGCGCTGCTCGGGCGTGAGCGCCTCGTAGGCCTCGACCAGGCGCTGGTTCGCGACCGGGAACGCGGCCTGGCGCTCCTGCGGGGTCATGGCGTCCCAGCGCGCCCAGACGCCCTTGTTGAACTCGAACTCGGGGGCGGGACGGCCCTCGAGCGAGGCCTGCACGGCCTCCAGGTTGATCTCGGCGCCGCTGCCCAGGTGGCTCACGACCTGCGACACATCCCACTCGTCGGCCGCCGACGGGCCGGTCAGCTGCTCCGCCGACAGGCCCGCGACCAGCGCGGAGAGGTCGTCGTGGCCCTTGCGCAGGGCGGCGATCGCCTGATCTGCCCGACTACTCATCAAACCCCCAAAAACGATCCGGAACCCGAGATACTTGAAGCATAAACAAGCCCGGAAATCTTGCGTCACCCGCAACATCAGGTAGCGTCGCCTGATGAACACGGGGGCCGAACTGGGTGAACGGCAGCACGCCACACGGTTGAGGCCCCGGGCATGGACCGAGTTGCTGCTGGTCCTGGGGCTGTTCCTCGCCTACAAGGTCGGCCGCCTCGCCGTCGACGGACGCGTCGGGGCCGCCTACAGCGACGCCGACCTGATCTGGCAGCTCGAACGCGTGCTGCGCCTGCCGGACGAAGCCGACGTCCAGCACCTGCTGCTCAGCGCGGATGCCCTGGTCCGGGCGGCCAACGTGTTCTACGCCGTCGTGCACTTCCCCGCCACGATCGCGTTTCTGATCTTCATGTACTGGCTCCGCCCCGAACACTACCTTCGCTACCGCCGCATCCTGGCGTGGCTCACCGCGGCCGGGCTCGTCATCCACTTCGCGTTCCCGCTCGCCCCGCCGCGGATGCTCGGCGACCTCGGGCTCATCGACACCGCCGCCGTGTACGGCCCCAGCGTCTACGGCCCGCCCCAGACCGACACGCTCAGCAACCAGTACGCGGCGATGCCGAGCCTGCACGTCGGCTGGGCCCTGGTCGTGGCCGCCGGGCTCATCCACGCCACCGCCTCGAAGTGGCGCTGGCTCTGGCTCGCCCACCCGGTCCTCACGATGCTCGTCGTCGCCGGCACCGCCAACCACTACTGGCTCGACGGCGTCATCGCCGCGATCCTCGTCGGCATCCTGCTCATGGCCACCAGCCGCCCGCAGCACGCCGCCCCGCGCATACCGCTCCAGGTCGGCCCCGCCCAGGCCGAGCAGCGGGAACGCGTCCAAGGCACAAAGCTGACATCACAACAATGATCCGTGCGGTATAGAAGATCGTGTGGATTGGAACCTGCGCACCTGTGCGCGCCGCGGGCACGTCACCTACGCCCCGACCGAGGATTCGTTCCGGGAGAAGCTGCACGCCACCACCCCGGTCGGCCCGGCCTGGCGGTGTCTGCGCTGCGGGGACTTCGTCATCGGCGAGCCGCACCAGCACGGGCCCGCCGAGCGCGCCCCCATCGTGCTGCGCGGGCGGGCCCTGCGCGACGCGCTGATCCTGCGCCTGCTCTCCCTCGAGCGGTTCATCAAGGGCCTGCTCTGCCTCGCCGCCGCCTACGGCGTGTTCCACTTCCGCAGCCACCGCGACGGCGTCGAGCGGGCCTTCAACGAGGACCTGCCGCTGCTCAAGCCCTTCATGGACAAGGTCGGCTGGAAGTTCGAGGACTCCGCGATGATCCACACCATCCGGACCGTCATCGAGGCCGAGGCCAAGACCCTCCTGTGGGTCGCGGCCGGGCTCGCCCTCTACGGCACGCTCCAGCTCATCGAGGGCATCGGCCTGTGGATGCTCAAGCGCTGGGGCGAGTACTTCGCCGTCGTCGCCACCTCCCTCGGCCTGCCCATCGAGATCTACGAGCTCACCGAGAAGATCACGTTCACCCGCGTCGGGGCGCTCGTGATCAACATCGTCGCGGTGCTGTACATCCTGCTGTCCAAGCGCCTCTTCGGGCTACGCGGCGGGAAGGCGGCGCACGAGGCCGAGCGGCACGAGACCAGCTTCCTCGAGGTCGAGCTCGCCGCGAACGAGCCCACCCTGCCGAAGGGCCTGCGCATCCCCAAGGCACCCGCAGGCGTCCGGTAGGCGAACAAACTGCCACTGGCGGGACACGCGCACGAGTCGTATAGTTAAGAGCGAGACCGGCATCTTCCCCCGTGGATGCCGGTCTTCTTATTGTCCTGAACTCAGCTGACGTTCTTGCGGATCGTGCGGATCGCGTTGAGGTTGTGCTCGCGGGCGCACGACTCCAGGAGCGCCGGGTCGTCCTCGCCCCGCTCCAGCCGCTCCAGCAGCTCGTCGTGCTCCTCGACCGCCGCCGCCACCCGCAGCGCCGGATACAGCGTCACCAGCACCCGCGACGCGTCGATGCGGTCCCAGATCGCGTCCAGCGACTCGATGACGTAGCGGTTGCCGCAGCAGCGGTACAGCGCCCGGTGGAACCGCCGATGCAGCGCCATCACCTGCCCGTGATCGATCGGCCCGGCCGCGGCCGCCTCGCGCAGCCGCCCGTTGAACGCCCGCGCCTCGGCCAGGTCCTCCGGCGACACCCGCGCCGCCGCGGCCGCGAACGCGAACCCGTCCAGCAGCGCCAGCATCTCGACGAGCTCCTCCCACTCGTCGTCCTGCAGCGTCGCCACCCGCGCGCCCACGTTGCGCTCGAACGCCACCAGGCCCTCCGCCTCCAGCCGGCGGATCGCCTCGCGCACCGGCACCGGGGAGACGTCGAGCTCCCGCGCCAGGGCGCTGAGCACCAGCCGCCGGCCCGGGCCGAGCCGGCCATCGATGATGCGCGCACGGATCTCGCGGTACGCGAGCTCGTGCTTGGACGGCTCCGGGTGCACCACGCGCCACTTCCCACTCTTGACAGGACCGGACGGGGCATCGATCATATACGATCATCGTATACGATCGACGTCGGCGGTCCGGCCGGGGCAACGGGGGCGGCCGGACCGTCAACGGCACGCGATCCACGATCACGCGTCGGTCATCGTAAGGCCCAGCTCCCGGGCGGACACCTCGCGCATCTCTACCTTGCGGACCTTGCCCGTGACGGTCATCGGGAACGCCTCGACGATCTTGACGTACCGCGGGATCTTGTAGTGCGCGAGCCGCCCCGCGCAGTAGGCCCGCACGGCCTCGGCGCTCAGCGGCCCGGCCCCCTCGCGCAGGCGCACCCAGGCCATCAGCTCCTCGCCGAACCGCTCGTCCGGCACCCCGATCACCTGGACGTCGACGATGTCCGGGTGACCGTAGAGGAACTCCTCGACCTCGCGCGGGTACACGTTCTCGCCCCCGCGGATCACGAGGTCCTTGATGCGCCCGACGATGGTGACGTAGCCCTCGTCGTCCATCGTCGCCAGGTCGCCGGTGTGCATCCACCGGGCCGCGTCCACGGCCTCGGCGGTGGCGTCGGGCTGGTTCCAGTACCCCAGCATCACGCTGTAACCGCGCGTGCACAGCTCCCCCGCCTCGCGCCGCGGCACCACCAGGCCGGTCCGCGGGTCGATGATCTTCACCTCGAGGTGCGGCCCGACCCGCCCGACGGTCGACACCCGCCGCTCCAGGTCGTCGTCGCGGGCCGTCTGGGTCGACACCGGGGAGGTCTCGGTCATGCCGTAGCAGATCGTCACCCCGGCCATGCCCATGTCGGCGATGACCCGCTGCATCACGTGCACCGGGCACGGCGAGCCGGCCATGACGCCGGTGCGCAGCGTCGAGAGGTCGTAGGCGGCGAAGTCGGGCAGCGCCAGCTCCGCGATGAACATCGTCGGCACGCCGTAGAGCACCGTGCAGCGCTCCTGCTCAACCGCGGCCAGGGTGCGCGCCGCATCGAAGGCCCGCGCCGGGATGACCATGCAGCTGCCGTGCGTGGTCGCGCCGAGGTTGCCCATCACCATGCCGAAGCAGTGGTAGAACGGCACCGGCAGGCAGACCCGGTCGGCCTGCGTCCAGCCCTGCGTCTCGGCCACGAAATAGCCGTTGTTCAGGATGTTGTGGTGCGACAGGGTGGCGCCCTTCGGGAAGCCCGTCGTGCCCGAGGTGTACTGGATGTTGATCGGGTCGTCGAAGGTCAGGGTCGCCTCCCGCTCCCGCAGCGCGGACCCGGGGGCCTGCTCCCGGGCGAGCGCGGCCCAGTCGTCGGAGTCGATGAAGATCACGTCGGCGAGGCCGGGGCGCACCTCGGTGACCATCGCGCGGTAGTCCGAGGTCTTCAGGCGCTCGGCCGAGACGAGCAGGCCCACGCCGGACTGCTCGAGCACGTAGGCCAGCTCGTGGGTGCGGTACGCCGGGTTGATGTTCACCAGGATCGCGCCGATCTTGGCGGTGGCGTACTGCAGGATCGTCCACTCGGGACAGTTGGGCGCCCAGATCCCGACCCGGTCGCCCTTGGCGATCCCGCGCGCGAGCAGCCCCCGCGCCACCGCCTCCACCTCGGCGAGGAACTCGCGATAGGTCCAGCGCCGGCCGGTGGGGACGTCGACGAGGGCATCGGCACCGGGCACGCGGGCGGCGGTCCGGTCGAGGTTGGCGCCGATGGTTTCGCCCAGCATCGGCCCGGCGGCGGCCCCGACGGAGTACGACAACAGTGTCATGCCGCGACGATGCCACCACCCTGCGCAAAAAGCACCAGGGAACATAAGCTGAAGAAGATGGGCGACACGGAGTTCAGCCGCGACCTGGCGGCGGTGGACTGGGCCGCGACTCCGCTCGGACCGCCCGAGTCGTGGCCGGCGAGCCTGCGCTCGGCGCTGGGCATCATGCTCGGCTCGCGCTTCGCGATGTGGATGGCGTGGGGCCCGCAGCTCACCTTCCTGTGCAACGACGCCTACCGGCGCGCCACGCTCGGCAAGAAGTACCCGTGGGCCCTCGGGCGGCCGGCGCGCGAGGTGTGGGCCGAGGTCTGGGACGAGGCCGGCCCCCGCATCCGGACCGTGCTGGAGACCGGCCGGGCCACCTGGGACGAGGGGCTGCGGCTGCTGCTCGAGCGCGGCGGCTTCACCGAGGAGACGTATCACACCTGCTCCTACGGCCCGCTCACCGACGACGACGGGGCCGTCGCCGGGGTGCTGTGCGTGGTCACCGAGACCACCGAGCGGGTCGTCGCCGAGCGGCGCATGGCCACCCTGCGCGACCTCGGGGCCGGGCTCGACGCGGCGGCGGACGAGGCGCAGCTGCTCGCGGCCGTCGAGCGCGGCCTGTCCGGGCGGCCCGACGATCTGCCCTTCACGCTGCTGTACCTCCATGACGGCGACCACCCCGTGCTCGCCGCGAGGACCGGCGTCCCCGACGGCCACCCCTGCACCGACCCCGCGACGTGGCCGAGGGTGGACGCGGCGCCGGTGAGCGCCGGCGGGCTCGACGGGCTGCCGTCCGGCGCGTGGGACGAGCCGCCGTCCGAGGCGCGGATCGTGCCGCTGACCCCGCCCGGTGGCGGTCGGCCACTGGGCTTTCTGGTCGTGGGCCTCAACCGGTACCGGCCGTTCGACGCCGCCTACGCGGGCTTCGTCGACCGCCTCGCCGGGACGGTCGCGGCCCGCCTGAGCACGGCCCGCGCGTTCGCGTCCGAGCACGGCCGCGCCGAGGCCCTCGCCGAGCTCGACCGCGCCAAGACCGCGTTCTTCACCAACGTCAGCCACGAGTTCCGCACGCCGCTGACCCTGCTGCTGGGCCCGGCCGACGACGCCCTCGCCGACCAGGCCGAGCCGCTGCCGCCGGTCCAGCGGGGCCGGGTCGAGGTGGTGCGGCGCAACGCCCAGCGGCTGCTGCGGCTCGTCAACACGCTGCTGGACTTCTCGCAGCTGGAGTCCGGGCGGCTCGAGCCGCACCGCGAGGCGCTGGACCTGGCCCGGCTCACCGCGGAGCTGGCCGGCATGTTCGCGCCCGCCGCGCAGCGGGCCGGGCTGCGCCTGGAGGTCGACTGCCCGCCGCTGCCGCGGACCGTCTTCGCCGACCGCGACATGTGGGCCAAGATCGTGCTCAACCTGCTGTCGAACGCGGTGAAGTACACCTTCACCGGCGGCGTCACGGTCCGGCTCACCCCGGACGGGGACGAGCACGTGGAGCTGGCCGTCACCGACACCGGCGTCGGCATCGACCCGGCCCACCAGGCCCGGATCTTCGAGCGCTTCCACCGGGTGCCGCAGGCCCGGGCCCGCACGCACGAGGGCTCCGGGATCGGCCTCGCGCTGGTCGCCGAGCTGGCCGCGCTGCACGGCGGGGCGGCCGGCGTGCGCAGCCGGCCCGGGGAGGGCTCGACCTTCACGGTCCGCATCCCCGTCGGGTCCGGCCCGGCGCTGCCGGCGCAGATTTCGCCCGTACCGGCCGTGCACGGCTACGTCGCGGACGTCGAACGATGGGTCGGCGCCCCCGCGAGCGCCCCGCCCGCGGGCCCCGACCCGGCCGCGCCCCGCGTGCTCGTGGTCGATGACAGCGCGGACATGCGCGACTACGTCCGCCGCATCCTCGGCGCCGACTACCAGGTGCTGGAGGCGGCCGACGGGGTGCGGGCGCTGCAGCTCGTGCGCGCCGACCCGCCCGACCTCCTGCTCACCGACGTGATGATGCCCGGCCTCGACGGGTTCGGGCTCATCGCGGCCGTGCGCGCGAATGGCCCCGGGCACCTGCCGGTGATCGTGCTCTCGGCCCGGGCCGGGGACGAGGCCACCGTCGAGGGCCTCGACGCCGGCGCCGACGACTACCTCGTCAAGCCGTTCAGCCCGCGGGAGCTGCGGGCGCGGGTGCGGGCCAACCTGGAGTTCGACCGCATCCGCCGCACCCGCGACGAGCTGCAGCGCAACCGGGAGCTGCTGGACCAGGCCCAGCGCCTGGCCGCCGTCGGCTCGTGGGAGCTCGACCTGACCACCGGCGACATCCGCGGCTCCGACGAGTTCCTGCGCCAGTTCGCCGTCACCCCCGAGCAGCTGCTCGACGAGCACGGCCGGCAGCTCATCAACGGCCGGGTGCACCCCGACGACCGCGCGCGGGTCGACGAGGCGATCGACGCCGCCGTCGAGGGCGCGCCGCTGGACTACGAGTCGCGGGTGCAGATGGGCGACGGCACCGAGCGCATCTTCCGCACCCGCGGCGAGCTCGAGCGCGACGCCGCGGGCAAGCCGGTCCGGCTGCGCGGCTCCAACCAGGACATCACCGAGCAGCGCAACGCCGAGCGGGCCGTCGCCGCCGCGGCCGCCGCGCAGGAGGCCGCGGCCCGGGAGCACCGCATCGCCGACCAGCTCCAGCGCAGCCTCCTGCCGCCGGTCACGCTCGCCCCCGAGCACCTGGAGCTCGCGGCCTACTACCGCCCGGGCGTCGCCGGGACGCAGGTCGGCGGGGACTGGTACGACGTCATCGAGCTCGGCGCCGACCGCACCGCCCTGGTGACGGGCGACGTGATGGGCCGGGGCGTGCCCGCCGCCGCCGTCATGGGCCAGCTGCGCGCCGCGGTGCGCGCCTACGCCCGGCTCGACCTGCCGCCGGCGGACGTGCTGGAGTACCTCGACGGGGTCGTGCGGGACCTGCGCGAGGACCAGATCGTCACCTGTGTCTACGCCGTCTACGACCCGGGCGAGCGCAGCCTGACCTACGCCAACGCCGGCCACCTGCCCCCGCTGCTGCTCCTGCCCGGGGCGGCGCCGCGCCCGCTGACCTCGTCCGGCCCGCCGCTCGGCACCGGCCCGCTGACCCTCGCCGAGGAGCGCCTGGAGCTGCCGGTCGGGGCGCTGCTCACGCTCTACACCGACGGCCTGGTCGAGCACCGCGACCGCGACCTCGACGCGGGCATCTTCGCCCTGGCCGCGCTCGTCGGCGAGCTCGACGGCCCGCTCGCCGACGCCCCCGACCGGCTCGTGAGCAAGCTGCTGCCGGACGGCCCCGACGACGACATCACGCTGCTCATGACCCGGGTCGTCGGCGAGCCGGGCGAGGAGCAGTCGGTCATCCGGCACATCCCGGCCCACGAGCGCGCGGTCCGCGACGCCCGGCGCCTGGTCGGCTCGACGCTGCGCCGGTGGGACGCGCCGCCGCGCGTCGTCGACGACCTGGTCCTGGTCGTGAGCGAGCTGGCCGCGAACGCGGTCCTGCACGGCCGCCCGCCGATCCAGCTGCGGCTGCGCCGCACGCAGACGCACGTGGTGCTGGAGCTGCACGACACGGCGCCGTACCTGCCGCGCAAGCGACGCCCCACCCCGGACGACGAGCACGGCCGCGGCCTGCAGCTGGTGGCGTCCCTGTGCGAGCGCTGGGGCACCCGGCCGACGGCCGAGGGCAAGGCCGTGTGGTGCATGCGCTCGCTCTAGGGCACCGCCGTCCTCCCCCCACGGCCGCGGCGTCTCCTACGGCAGCGCGTAGAGCCCGCGGCGGGCCGCGACGAAGGACTCGACCGTCATCGGGGGCGAGCCCGTCACCCGGGCCACGTCCGTCGTCAGGCGGTCGTAGCGGTCCTCGCGGTGCAGCCGCGCCATGGTGGCGATGTGCTCCCGGGTGTGCGCCGGCAGCCCCGACGGCGCCAGGACCTCGGCCTCCCAGCGGTCCGGGTCCGCGGCCACGTAGGTGATCTCGCGGCCCAGCGCGCGGGAGAACGCCGCCGCCACCTCCGGCATCGACAGCGCGCGCGGGCCGGTCAGCTCGTAGACGCGGCCGAGGTGCCGGGCCGGGTCGCGCAGGATCGTGGCCGCGACCCGGGCGACGTCGGCCACCGCGATCGGGGAGGTGCGGCCCGTGCCGAACGGCAGCTCGAGCGTGCCGCGCGCCCGGATCGAGGCGGCCGCGAGGGTCGTGAACAGCGGGTTGTCCAGGAACGCCGTCGGGCGCAGGTGTACCACCGGCAGCCCCGACCAGTCCAGGACGCGCTCGGCGAGCCAGTGCAGCCGCTGCTGGCGCGACTGGCCGGTGCTCGTCGCGGTCATCTGCGACACCGTCATCTGCGACAGGCCGACGAGCGCGCGCAGGCCGCCGCGGTCGCGGGCCACGCTCGCCACGACCGCCGTCGCGAGCAGGTGCTCGGGTGAGACCGGCATCGAGAAGAACATCGCGTCCGCCCCGTCGAGGGCCTCGGCGACCGACTCGGGCCGGGTGAGGTCCCCGACCACGGCGTCGAAGTCCACCGGGGCGGGACGGTGCAGCAGGCCGCGCACGGGCACGCCGGCGGCGCGCAGGTCGGCGAGCACCGCGCGGCCGACGTCGCCGACCCCGGCGACGAGGACGAGGTTCACCGGCCGCGCCTACCCGGGGCGGCGCGCTTCAACCACCCCGCTACGGCCGGGGCGAGCCCTCGGCGAGGTGGGCGAGGATGGCGGCCCGGGTCGGGCGGCGGTCCAGCTCCATGAACCGCTGCGGGCCCGCCACCGGCTCGAAGCCGCTGCGCCGGTACACCTCGTGGGCGTCGCGCGTGGCCAGCAGCAGCCGCAGCACGCCGGCCGCGGCGAGCTCCTCGACGATGCTGTCGACGAGCCAGACGCCCAGCCCGCGGCCGCGGTGTGCCGGGTCGACGTACACGTCGCAGATCCAGGCGAACGTGGCGCCGTCGGTGATCGCGCGGGCGAAGGCGACCTGGCGGCCCTCGTGCAGGACGGTGAAGGGCACCGAGCCGTCGATCGAGCGGGAGACCACCTCGAAGGCCCGGCCGGCGGCCCAGTACGAGTCCTCGCAGAGCCAGCGGTGCACGAGCGCCCGGTCGACGCGGGCGGGGTCGGTGGTCAGCAGGTATCCGTCACGTTCGCGTTCGCTCACGGGGGTGACCGTACCGCCGCCACCGACCGGGCCCGAGGGCCAAATCCGGATCAGCGGACCGGATCAGCCCGACCTCCTCAGGCATGCGCCTTCCCGCGTCACCCCGGGCACGGACCACGGCCGCGGTCAATGACCACCTTGTCGCAGCCAGTCGCCGGTCATGGCCTGCACCCCGCGGCCGTCGACGTCGGCGAGCTTGCGGGCCAGGTAGTCACGGGCGTGGGCGCTCGTCGGGATGCGAAACGGCGGGTCGGCGGCGGTGAGCGCGTCGACGATGACGGCGGCGACCTCGGCCGGGGTCTGGGCGCCCTCGACCGCGCCGGAGGCCACGAACCGCCGGTACGCCGTGAACGCGTCCGCGTAGGGCGGCTCGACCCGCACCGGGACCGCCTTGACGAACGCCGTGCCGAGCACCGCGGCCGGCTCGACCACGCACACCGTCACCCCGGCCGCGGCGGCCGTCGGCGCCAGGGCCTCGAGGTAGCCCTCGACGGCGAACTTGGCCGCGCAGTACGCCTCGTTGAACGGCTGGCCGATCGCGCCCCGGACGCTGCCGACGGTCACCACCCGCCCCCGGCTCGCGCGCAGCAGCGGCAGCGCCGCCTTCGTGACCGCGAGCACGCCGAAGAGGTTCACCTCCAGCACCGCCCGCACGGCCTCCAGCGACGCCTGCTCCAGGGTCCCGGGGGTGCCGGAGACCCCGGCGTTGTTCACGACGGCGTCGAGCCGCTCCAGGCCCGCGAGGCAGGCGTCGACCGAGGACCGGTCGGTGACGTCGAGGGGCACGACCCGGGTGCCGGGCAGCTCGACCGGCTCGCGCATGCCGGCGTGGACGGTCCAGCCGGCCGCGGCGAGGGCGAGCGCGGTGGCCCGGCCGATGCCGGTCGAGGCGCCGGTGACGAGGACGTCAGGCACGGGGCCCCTCCCCCAGCATCGGCTGCACCGGGGCCAGGGGCAGCCACGCGGACAGCCCGATCACGGTGCCGCCGAGCATCGTGGCGGTGACCGCGGCCCGGATGTCCATCGAGTGCGCGAGCGCGGTGACGACGAGACCCCCGGCGAACGCGCTGAGCGGGATCACGCCCCAGGTGACGGTGCGGTAGGCGGCGTAGATGACGGCCTGGTCGGCGATCGGCATGCGGGCCTGGCGCACCGACTGGGAGCAGATGTTGTACCAGGCGAAGAAGAACATGTAGGCGGCGAGCGTGGCCCCGAGCACCACCGCGGGCGGGCCGAGCCCCATGGCGAGGATGCCCAGGCCGCAGGCCGAGTGCAGCGGCATCGCCCAGGCCATCATCCGGGCCGGCCCGGCCCGGCGGCTGACCGCGGGGGCGACCAGCGCGCCGGCCACGGCCCCGGCCGCGCCGACGGTCATGACGGTGCCGAAGACGCCGACGCTCATGCCCCAGCCGTTGTACGCCAGGACGGGCAGCTGCGTGACGAAGACCGGCCCGCCGATGTTGGCCAGCAGCGTCCCCGCGGTGCAGCGGCGCAGCACGGGATCGCGCCAGTTGGCCCGGACCCCGACGAGCAGGCGCTCCCGCAGCGAGCCGGCCGGGCCGCCGAGGGCGCCGAGCGGGCGCAGCCGCCGGACGCACGCGGCCGAGACCAGGTAGGTGACCGCGTCGACGAGCAGCGCGGCGGCGCCGAGGAGCTGGAACAGGCCGCTGCCGAGGGCGGGCCCGCTGACCTCGGCGGTCATCCGGCTCGTCTCCAGCCGCGCGTTGCCGGTGACGAGCTTGTCCCGATCGACGAGGTGGGTGAGCGCGGGCACGTAGCCGATGTTGAAGAACACCGTCGCCGCGCTGATGACCACGACGCACGCGAAGAGCATCGGCACCGACAGCACGCCGCGCCAGTAGGCGATCGGGATGACCGCGACCGCGGCGCAGCGCAGCAGGTCGCACGCGATGAGCAGGCGGCGCAGGTCCCACCGGTCCACCAGCACCCCGGCCACGAGGCTCAGCACCGGGATCGCCAGGTACTGCGCCGTGGAGACGAGCCCGACCTGCAGCGGCGAGGCGTGCATGGCGAAGATGAGCAGCGCCGGCACCACGAACAGCGTGACGCGGTCGCCGGCGTTGCTCACCGTCTGCCCGGCCCACAGCAGGTTGAACTGGGGGCCGAGCGAGCGTCCGGTCCTCGGCGCGACCGTGGTCATGCGGCCGGGCGGCGCACGAGGTTGGGGACCTTGCCGGTGCGCTCGTTGCCCACGAGGGCCTCGACCACGCTCACCTCGAGCGCGTCGGCGTTGCGCTGGAACACGATGGACGGGCCGAACGCGGAGCCCAGCAGGTGCCGGCGGACGTCCTCGGCGAGGCCGGCCTGCGGGGCGCCGCCCGGCAGCACCAGCACCTCCAGCACGCTGCCGCGGTCGGTGAACTCCTTGACGACCAGCTGGGCCCGCGCGACGCCCGCCACGGTGGCGACGTCGCGGACCAGGTCGTCGACGTTGACGAGGTGCCCGCGGAACTTGATGAGCCCGTCGCGGCGCCCGAGCACCTGGAAGGCCCGCCCCTCCCGGCCGCACGGGCAGGCGACCAGCCGGCCGGCGTCGCCGGTGCGGTAGCGCAGCACCGGGTTGAGCCCCGCGGGGTTGAGCGTGGTGAAGTCGAGCATCTCGTCCTCGCCCCCGCCGGCGCAGACGAGCTGCGAGGGCAGCGGGTGCCAGGTGTCGGCCGGGCAGTCCGGCGTGTTGGTGCCCACGACCCACGTCTCGGTGCTGCCGAACATCCCCCACCGGCGGGCGTTGGGCGCGACGGCGGCCAGGTCCTCGTCCAGCTGCTCGTTCCAGGCCTCGCCGAGGTAGAGCACGGCGCGCAGGTCCGGCAGCTTGACCCCGGTGTCGCGGGCGTGGCCGAAGATGAGCCGCAGCACGCTCGGGGTGCCGCCGAACGCGGTGACCCGGCGCGCGGCGAAGAAGCGCAGCCAGGGGTCGTACTCGTCGCGGGTCATCGCGCCCAGGTTCATCGCGGTGCAGTGGGCGTGGTCGGTGAGGGCGTTGACGAGGAAGTGCGCGCCCCACATCTTGCCCGCGCTCCAGCCGTTGACGAACACGTCACCGGGGCCGATCGGCTGCCACTGCTCGTACACCTCCCGCATGTAGAGGCCCGTCGGGGCGTAGCCGACCTGGGGCGCGCCGGTGCTGCCGCCGCTCTGGAACACCCACGTGGTGGCGTGCTCGGCGCGGGGCTCGAGGTGCGCGAGCGCGGCCTGCAGGTCGTCCTTGAACATGGGCGGAACGGCGGCCAGATCCCGCAATGTGGAGGGTTCGGCGACGCCGTCGTAGCGGGCGGCCAGCCCCGGCACCGAGCGCAGCGCGGTGAACAGCTGCCGGACCCGGGCGACCCCGGCGGCGTCGAGGGTGTCGTGGGTGAACTCAGGCATGGCGGGCTTCCCTCCAGGCGGCGTGCGCCCGGCGGTAGGCACCGAACCGGGCGGCGATGAGGTCGTGCTGGACACCGGCGTCGGGGTTGCCGGCCGCGCCGTCGGTCTCGATCTCCGACAGCCAGTAGCGGGTGCCGTCGTGGAGGAAGTCGACGCAGAAGTACGGCGTCGGGATCCTCGCCACGAACCAGTCCACAGTGGACGCCAGCTCGTCCGGCAGGTCCACGAAGCGCATGCTGCCGCCGCGGCTGCCGCTGGAGCAGGGGGCGTCGTCCTTGGGGATCCGGGCCAGCACGGCCTGCACGCGGCCCTCGACGACGTAGAGGCGGTAGTCGGTGGTGCCGGCCCCGAGGTAGGGCTGGGCCACGAGCGTCGTCTCGCCGCCCTGGGCGAGGCTGAGCAGCCCGCGCAGGTCCTCCTCGCCGCGGGCCAGGTTGACGCCCCAGCCGGACGCCCACCCGGCCGGCTTGACGATCGCCGGGTAGGTCAGCTCCGCCAGCGCCGGCTCGTAGAGCCGCTGCTGGATGTCGCGGCCGCAGCCGATGCGCACGGTGGGGACGGGCGGGATCGGCGCGCCGGCCAGGAACAGGTTCGTGGCGAGCTTGTCGTTGACGACCGCCGACAGCCAGGGCGGGATCGGCAGGTAGAAGCCGGCCTGCTCCAGCACCGCGTAGACGGCGTACTGGTTGAACACGTCCATGGTGTGGTACGGCAGCGAGTACAGCGCCGTGATGAACGCGGTCTCGTCCGGGTCGACCAGCTCGCCGTCGACGAACACGCGCGGCCGGGCGGGGTCCAGCCCGTCGACCGCGATCGCGTCCGGCGCGTGGATCGTGAACGACATCCCCAGCTCCGCGGCGACCTTCTGGTAGGCGTCCCAGAACACCCGCCGCCACATGGCGCCCTGCCGGGCCGACTCCCGGTCCGGAAACACCCAGCAGATCCGTTGCAGTGTCTCGCTCATCGGACTCCCCTCGTCCTCACCGTCGCGCTCTGGCCACGGAACTCGGCGACGACCTCGCCGCCGTGGCGGACCGTGACGTCGTAGACCCCGCAGGCGCCCGTCGTCGCGCGCTCGACGGCCTCGGCGACCAGCTCGGCGCCGATCGGCACCGGCCGCAGGAAGGTGATCTGGGCGGCCTGCGCGAGCGCCACGCGGCCCTGGTTGCAGGCGTGGGCGAACGCGGTGTCGGCGAGCAGGAAGAGATAGCCGCCGTGCGCGATCCCGTGCAGGTTGGCCATGGCGTCGGTGACCCGCATCCGGGCCCGGGCCCGGCCGGGACCGACGTCGCCGACCTCGATGCCGTTGCCGGCCTCGCTGCCGTTGCCGGCCTCGCTGCCTTTCGTCATGCCAGGCAGGCTGGCAGGAGGCGCTGCAAATCCGCTGCGAAAGCGGTGCTCAGATCTCGCCGGGGCCGATCAGCGCGCGGATGTAGTCGCTGATGCGGGCCACGAGGTGCGCGTCGGGGTCGACGAACTCCACGCCGAGCTCGTCGGCGTCGCCGCCGATGTGCCGCACGGCACGGCCCCGCACCCGCAGCTCCTCGTCGCCGAGGTGCAGGCGCAGGTCGAGCTCGGCGGCCAGCGGCGGGCGCAGGCCGTCGTGGAAGCCGCAGCGCAGGCCGCTGATCGACAGGTCGAGCAGGTCGGCCTCGATGGGGCGGCCCTGGTGCACCACGGTCACCTTGCCCTCGACCGCGGCGCGGCTGTGCCGGCGGCGCTCGAGCCGGTCGGTGACCTGGGCGAGGGCCTCGATGCGGGCGACCGCCTCGCGGACGCTGCCGACCAGCCGCTCGACCGAGGCGCGCTGGCGCACGGCGACGGCGCTGAGCTCGGCGGTGACCTCACCGACGGCGTTGACCCCCTGGCTCATGTCGGTGATGACGGCGGACATGGCGGTGGTGTTGGCGCCGAGCGCCGAGACGGTCTCGGTGATCTCGGTGGTGGAGTCCTTCGTCTTCGACGCCAGGCCCTTCACCTCGCCGGCCACGACGCTGAAGCCCCGGCCGGCCTCCCCGGCCCGGGCCGCCTCGATGGTGGCGTTGAGGGCGAGCAGGTTGGTCTGCCCGGCGACGCCGGCGATGAGGTTCGCGATGCCGTCGACCCGGCCGAGGCTCGCGGTCACGGCCTCGATGACCCCGCCGGCGTCGTTGGCGCGCTCGACGACGCCGCGGGTGACCCGGTCGGCGTCGCCCGCCTGCCGCTCGATCGCGTCGGCGGCGCCCATCACCTCGTCGGCCTGCTCCATGACGTTGCGCAGCTCGACCAGCACGGCGTCGCTGGTGTCGTCGATGACCTCGCCCGCCCGGCGCCGGACCGTCTGCTCGGCCAGCTGCTGGCGCACGTTCGTGGTCATCAGCTGGGCCTCCTTGGCGGCCCGCTCCTGCTGCAGGTGCACTTCCTGCTCGTGCATGGCGTCGAGCATCGCGTCGATGGCCCGGCCGAGCTCGGCGATGTCGTCGCTGCCCTCGGGGTGCACCCGCAGGAGCTTGTCGCCGGAGCGGACGATCGCCTCGGTGGTGCGCCGCAGCGGCCCGACCCGGCGGCGCAGCGCGGCCCGCACGGACCACAGCATCACCACGACGAGCACGACGGTCGCGGCGGCGACGAACACGAACAGCTGCACGGCGGTGCGGCTGGCGGCGGCGTGGATCGGACGGACGGCGACGACCTCGAGCACGACCCGGCCGCCGTTGGCGGTGGCGATCGTGGCGTCCATGGCGATGTGGTGGGAGCCGGTCACCACGGTGCCGATGGCGACGCTGCCGAGCTGGCTGGTGAGCCCGGGCTGGGCCTGGGTGCCCGGGCGCGGCTCGGCGACCAGGGTCAGAGGCAGGTTGATGGCCTTGGCGAAGCGGGCGACCCGCTCGGCGTCGAGGCGCTTGAGCATGACCATGCCCCCGGACGGGGGGCCCTCGCCGCTGCTGGGGAACGAGCCGACGCCGCAGAAGAGGTACGGCGCGTCGGCCGTCACGATCCCGCACAGCGACGCGCCGGCCGGCTTGGCCGGGTCGAAGAGCGCGCGCAGCACGGCCGGGTCGCGCAGCTGCGGCGGCGGCTGGACGAAGGTCTCGGCGGCGCTGGTCAGGCCGCCGACGCGCAGGGTGCCGTCGAGGCCGACGCCGAGCAGCCCGTCGATGTCGTTGACGTCGAGCTGGGTGTTCGGCGGCAGATCGGCGGTGAAGCCGGCCGTGTCGGCGTTCTGGATCTCCTGGAACGTGTTGTCCCAGACCGCGTTCACGGTGCCGAACGCGGTCAGCAGCTGGGCCTGGGCGTCCAGGCCGATGCGGATCCGGTCGGCGTCCTGCGCCACCTGGCTCGACTCCAGCCGCTCGAACGCGCTCGTGGTGATCATCTGCATCACCAGGAACGCCGCCGCCAGCCCGGCGAGCGCGGCGGCGACCGGCACCAGGCGACGGGTCAGCCGCCGTCCGTCGAGACCCACACCGTGCTGTTCGGCACGGCGGCGGCCGACCTGAGCGTCATTCGCCGGTCAGTACGGCGTTGGTCCAGCCGCCCTCGACGATGCCCTCGCCGTCGATCCACACGCCCCAGTCGACGATCTCCGGGTCGCGGACCAGGGTCGGGCGGCCGGTGCGCACCGCCGGGTCGATCTCGGCGTCGGACATGCTCACGCCGTGCAGGCGGCGCGGGTCGGGCCAGGTGGTGACGGCGGACCAGATCAGCTCCGTCGCCTCGCCCCGGGTCAGGCGGTGCTTGACGATGAGGTGCCGCTCGGGGCCGAACTCGCCGGCCAGGAACCGGGTGCGGGCCGCGGGCAGGGCCTCCCGGGCGCTCGCGACGGCCTCGCGCATCCGCTCGTCGTCCGGCGCGTACCGCACCGTCGTGGACCGCACCCCGAACAGCTCGTCGACCACCTGGGCCAGAAACTCCCCGGCGGAGTACGGGAACTCGTCGGGCGGAATGATCGTGAGTAGGCTGTCCTGCTCCGGCGACTCGACGTCCAGCCGCAGCTGCACCAGCGTGGAGCGGGCCTCGGCGTCCGCCCCGGGCACCTCGCCGTAGGCGCGCACGGCGTCGGCCGCGGTGACGGTCAGCTCGTTCGGCATGCGCACGAACGCCTCGCCGTGGGCCCGCTCGACCGCCTGCGCCCAGCGCACCACGAGGGCCCGGGCGATCCCGGTCAGCCCGCTCGTCCAGGCCCGCGCGAGCGTCGGCGGCACGTCGTTCACCTGCAGTTCCGGCAGGCCGAAGCGGCCCAGGCCGCGGGTCGTCATCCACAGCCCCCGGTCCCCCGCCGACTGCGGCACGAGCACCCACGCGCTCAGTGCGGAGCGGCCGTCGGGGCCGGGCAGCGAGGCCAGGGCCGCGGCCGGGTCGAGCACCTGCGGGGTGAACAGGTCGACGAGGGTGCCGCCGAGGTCCTGCGCGATGCCGGCCGCGACCGCGCGGGCGTGCCACTCGTGGGCGGGCGGCCAGCCGGCGCCGAAGACCGCCTGGACGACGACGAGGTGTGTGGCGGTGACCACGGCCCGCAGCGCCTCGGGCGGGGCGGCGAAGACGCGCAGGTGCTCGATCGGCAGCGGCGGGGCCTCGGCGACCGGGGCGACGCTGACCGACATCAGCGGCCCGTCGAGCATCCGGCGCACCGCCTCGCCCAGCGGGCCCTCGATCCGGGCCGCCGCCGCGCTCGCCGCCGCGGCCGGGTCGCCCGGCGGCCGGTCGGTCGCCACGACGTAGGTGGCGACGATGGTCTCGGGCACGCTGAGCACGATCTCCACGCCGGCAATCCTGTCGCATTCCGCGCGTGTAGTCGACCCGAAGCGGTTCCGTGGCGGCGCTCGCGACACTCCCTGCACCCGTGGGCGCGCAACGCTCACCGACGAGCAGGGGGTTAGGCATGCTGCGACGACTGTGCTGGCTGTTTCCGGACCGGGAGTCCAGCCGGACCTCGGCGACGTGGAACGCGGCGTTCTGGCAGACCTACGCCGAGGTCGCGAAGGACCTCGACCTGAGCTGGGAGCGGGTGACCCCCGAGTCGGTGGTCGTCGACGCGCTGGACCCGCGGCGGCCGGTGGTGCGGGTCGACGGGGTGGCGGTGACGCCCGAGGACACGCTGTTCATCACGTCGCTGTACTCCCTGCCCTACCAGTCCGCCGACGTGTTCAACCAGCTCGCCCTGTTCGAGGTGCTCGACCAGGCCGGCTTCTACCTGCCGCACCCGCCGCGCCTGGCGATGCTGTGCAACGACAAGCTCGCCTCGGCCCTGTTCCTGCGCGACTGCCCGGTGCCGCCGATCCCCACCGTGCGCATCGGGCCCGGCCGGGACCTCGTCTACGACGACTACGTGGCGAGCATCGGGGCGCTGCCCTTCCCGGCGCTGGCCAAGCCGTCGGGCTGGTGCGCCTCGCGCGGGATCAACCTGGCGCACAACCCGCACGACGTGCGCGGGTTGCTCAGCCTCGCCCAGGGCGGGGACACGACGCTGGTGTTCCAGCCGTACCTCGGGCCGCGCACGATGGACTACCGGGTCTACCTCATCGACGGCGAGCCGCTCGGGGTGCTGGTGCGCCGGCCCGGCGACGGGGCGCTCTACGTGCAGTTCAGCACCGGCGGGAAGCTCTACTACACGGACCTGCCCGACGAGCTGCGGCCCGCGGTCGCGTGGTTCAAGGACAATCTGCGGCTGCCGTACCTGTGCGCCGACTTCCTGCACGACGGCGAGCGCTGGTGGCTGTCGGAGATCGAGCTCGACGGCACCATCCAGTGCCCGGACGCCAAGTCGCCCGACGCGGTGCGCACGCAGCGGGAGCTCATCGCGGCCCGGTTCGACGCCTACCGCCGCGGGCACGCCGCTCGCTTCGCCGGGCCCGCATGCTGACCGCCGACCCGCCCGTGCGCCTCGGCCGGGAGTTCAACCTGCTGTGGGCCGGGCAGACGGTGAGCAACATCGGCGACAAGATCAGCATCTTCGTCATCCCGACCCTCATGATCCTGGTGCTGCACGCCTCGCCCTTGCAGGTCGGGCTGGTCGCGATGGCGCAGTACCTCGCGATCCCGCTGCTGAGCCTGGTCGCGGGGGCGCTGGTGGACCGGTGGGACCTGCGCCGGACGCTGATCGGCTGCGACCTCGTGCGGGCGGCCGTCATCGCGCTCGTCCCGGCCGCCTACTTCGGGGGCTTCCTGTCGGTGCCGCTGGCGTTCGCCGTCGTCGCCGTCGTCAACGCCACCGCGGTCTTCTTCAACGTCGGCTACACCGCGACCATCGCCTCGATCGTGGAGCCGGAGGGGCGGGTCAAGGCGTACTCGCACCTGGAGGCCAGCCGCACCACCTCCGACGTCGTCGGGCCGGCCGTCGCCTCCGGCATCTACGTGCTGCTCGGCGCGGGCGCGCTGCTCGTCGACGCGGCGTCGTTCCTGTTCTCGGCGCTGCGGATCCGGGCGATGAAGCCCTACGGCGGCGGCGAGGGGCGGCAGGAGCCGATGTTCAGGCGCCTGGCGCACGGGGTGCGGCTCAACTGGAGCGACCCGGTCCTGCGCCGCACGCTGCAGGGCACCCTGCTGGCCAACATCGGCGGCCCGATCTTCGTGACCGTGCTGCCGATCCTGGCGTACCGCGGCCTCGGCATGTCCGTCGGCACGCTCGGGGCGGTCATGTCGATCGCCGCGGCCGGGGCGGTCGGCGGGTCGCTGGTCGCGCAGCGGGTCAGCGCGCGGCTCGGCGCGGCCCGGCTCATCCCGTGGTCGATCTTCCTGCACTCGGCGGTCGGCTTCGGCGTGCTGCTCGCGCCCGCGCTGCCGGCCCCGATCGTGCTGGGCGTGACGCTGACGCTCTACGGGATCTTCATGGTCTGGTACAACGTCAGCACCGCCGCCGTCCGCCAGGCCCGGGTGCCCTCGCGGGACCAGGCCGTCTCGCACGCCGCGTTCCGGACCATCACCTGGGGCGTGATCCCGTTCAGCGTGCTCGCCGGCGGCATCATCGTCGACGCGCTCGCCGGGGACTGGGGCATCCTCGGCGCGGCCAAGCTCGCCATGGCCGGGGGCACGCTCATCGGCACGCTGTTCGCGGCCATCCCCCTGGCCCCCATCCACGGCCTGCTCCAGCGCGAGCGGGCCGCCGTCGAGGCGGAGGTCCCGGCATGAGCGGTCCGGAGCGAAGCGGAGGTGGCGGCATGAGCGGTCCGGAGCGAAGCGGAGGTGGCGGCACGAGCGGTCCGGAGCGAAGCGGAGGTGGCGGCACGAGCGGTCCGGAGCGAAGCGGAGGTGGCGGCATGAGCGGTCCGGAGCGAAGCGGAGGGGCCGCTCATCATGGACCCAGTTCCCTCAGGCCGACACCGGAGCGAAGCGGAGGTGGCGGCATGAGCAAGGTGCTGCTGGTCACGGGAGCGTCCACCGGCATCGGGCTGGAGACCGCGAAGGCGGCCGCCGCCGCCGGGTGGAGCGTGGTGGCGGGGATGCGCAAGCCCTTCGACCTGCCCGGCATCGACGTCCGCCCGCTCGACGTCACCGACCCGGACTCGGTCGCGGCCTGCGTCGCGGGCGTGGCCGCCGACCACGGCCGGCTCGACGCGCTGGTCAACAACGCCGGCGTCGGCAACACGGTGCCGACGATCGAGCAGGCCGACCTGGCCGCGTTCCGGGCCAACATCGAGGTCAACTTCTTCGGCGTGGTCGCGATGACCAAGGCCGCGCTGCCGCACCTGCGGGCCGCGGGCGGGCGGGTGCTCACCGTCGGCAGCACCCGCGGGCTCGTCGGGCAGCCGTTCAACGAGGCCTACTGCGCGGCCAAGTTCGCCGTCGAGGGCTTCATGGAGGCGCTCGCCCCGGTCGCCCGGGGCCTCGGGGTGACCGTCGTGCTCGTCGAGCCCGGGCCGGTGCTGCAGACCGCGTTCGCGGCCAACACCGGGGTCACCCGCGAGTCCCTGCTCGCCTCGGCCGGGCCCTACGAGCCGGTGCTGCGGCCCTACCTCGACTGGGTCGCCCGCACCGCCTGGCCGGGCGCGCAGCCGGCCGCCGAGATCGCCGCGATCATCCTCGCCGCGCTGGCCGACCCCGACCCGCCGCTCCGGGTGCTGACCAGCGACTGGGCCCGCGAGTTCGCCGCCGTGAAGCTCGCCGACCCCGACGGCACCGAGATTCGCCGCCGGGCCAGTTCCTGGCTTGTCTGACACCCCGCCCGCCCGCGCGCAAACCGCCGGATTCGAACATGCGTTCGAGTCCGGCGGCTTTTCTTTATATATCGATCATCGCGAATTGCGAATTCGATTCGGCGCCCCGGACCCAGTGTCCGGCCCGCCGGGGTTCGCGGGGGACCGCGGCCTGCGTGGGCATCCGATCACATACCAAGGGGTTCGCGGCAATCCCGCGCTTCACGGCCTGCGCGCCACTCGCCCGGCGTGCCAGAAAAGGCCCGAGTTGACACATGGCGCGAAACCACCCGGCAATTCGCCCGATTCGCTCCCTTGGCCGAGCATCGAAGGCCGTCACGCTCCGTGATGACTGCCCGACTCTTGCCGCAGCCTCGCCTCGTCGTGCACGAATGGATGCCCGATCGCGAACCGATCGGCCGCAATCGATCACACACACGATGTGGGACAGCTCTACGGGATGAGGTATATCGATGCTTGAGGTATCGCTGCTGGGTCCGACCGAGGCGCGCGTATCCGGCCGTACGGTTTCCCTCTCGCCGTTGGAACGCAATGTTCTCGCCATTCTCGCGCTGTCCAGAAATGCGGTCGTCTCCACCGAGCGCATCATCGAGCTGCTGTGGAGCGACCGGCACCCGGCCGCCCCCCGCTCCCGGGTCCAGGGCCTCGTCTCGGCCCTGCGGCGCAAGGTCGGCGCGACGCTGGCCACCCGGCACCCCGGCTACGTCCTCGAGGCGGCCGGCGCCGCGACCGACCTCGACGCCATGCACGCCCTGGTGCGCCGGGCCCGCCGCGGCGCCACCGTCGCCGACACCGCCCGCGACCTGCGCGCCGCCCTCGCACTCTGGCGCGGCGACCCGCTCGACGGCGTCACCGCGCCGGGCGCCGAGGTCGAGCGCGTCCGCCTCGCCGAGCTGCGCATCGGCCTGTTCGAGGAGCTCTTCGAGGCCGAGCTGGCGGTCGGGCCGCCGGCCGGGCTGGCCGGGGTCGCGGACCTGGTCGGGGAGATGGCCGGGCTGCTGGCCGCGAACCCGCTGCGGGAGCGGCTCGCCGGGCAGCTCATGCGGGCCTTGCTGCGGGCCGGTCGCCAGGCCGACGCGCTGCACGTCTACGAGACGCTGCGGCGGCGGCTCGCGGACGAGCTCGGCGGCGACCCCGGACCCGAGCTGCGCGGGCTGCACGCGGCGATCCTGCGCGGCGAGATCGCGCCGCCGCGGGCCGAGGCCTGGGCGGACGCGATCACGGCCTACGCGCCCGCCCCGGCCGCGGGCTCGATGGGCTCGGCGCTGGCGGTGGGGCTGGAGCGGGCGCCGGACCCGTTCGCGGCCCGGTTCGCCGACGCCCCGGCCTTACCGGGGGCCCTCGCGGCGGGGCCGTTCACCACGGCCGCGGGGGCCATGCGGGCGCCGGCCACGCTGCCGGCCAGCGTCGGGCACTTCACCGGGCGCGACGAGGCGCTCAAGGCGCTCACCGACGCGGTCACCCGCCCCGCCGACGAGCCGCGGGTGGTGCTCGTCTCCGGCCTCGGCGGGCTCGGCAAGACCGCGCTCGTCGTGAAGTGGGCGCACGGCGCGGCCGGGGACTTCCCGGACGGCCAGATCTACGTCGACCTGCACGGCGACGCGCTGTCGCCGCTGGACGCGCTCGGGGCGGTGCTGAGCGCGCTCGGGGCGGGCCGCGACGAGCTGCCGGAGGGGCTGGACGAGCGCACGGCGCGGTACCGTGCCCACCTCAACGGCCGCCGCGTGCTCATCGTGGCCGACGACGCCGGCTCGGTCGAGCAGCTGCTCCCGCTCGTGCCGCCGACCACGGACGGGCAGCTCGTGGTCACCAGCCGGCTGCGGCTGCCGGCCCTGGCCGCGCACCACGAGGTCGAGGTGCTGCCGATGGACCCGCTGACCGGCGAGGCCACCCGGGAGCTGCTGGAGCGCATCGCGGGCCGGGAGATGCGCCGCGGCGACCCGGCGGCCGGGCGGCTCGTGCGCTGGTGCGGCGGCTACCCGCTCGCGGTGCGCACGGCCGGGCTGCGGCTGGCCGGGCGGCCGGGGCAGTCGCTGGACGCGTTCGCCGAGGAGCTGACCGGCGCCGACCTGGACGACGACGCGCCCGGCGGCTCCCTCGACGTGCTCCGCCGCGGCGGCCGGAGGGGCGACGCCCCCGGCGACGGCTCCCGCGACGGGTTCGCCGCCGGCCCGGCGGGGGTGCCCGGCGTGCTCGCGCCGGCGCTGGCCAGCGCGCACGCGACGCTCAGCCCGGCAGCGGCGCACCTGTTCGGCCGGCTCGGGCTGGATCGCGGCGCCGCGATCACGGTGGACCGCTCGATGGCCACGACCGACCGGGCGCTGCGACGGGTGCGGCAGCTGCTGGACGAGCTGGTGAGCGTCAACCTGCTCACCGAGTCGGGGCCGGGCGGCTACCGGTTCCACGACCTGGTGCTGCGCTACGCCCGCGAGTGCGGGGCCGAGCTCGTGGACCGCGACGCCGTCGACGAGTGGATGCGCCGCCGCGGTCCGGTCGGCATCGCCGTCTGAGCACCCACCCCGCGCGGCCCGCACCTTCGCCGGGCCGCGCGGGCTAGTGCCCGCACCGCACGCGGGGCCGCGCGGGCTGGGGCCCGCACCGCATGCCGGGCCGCGCGGGCTGGGGCCCGCGGCGCACCGTCCGACGGTGGCGGGAGTCCGCAGCGCATCACTCGCGGCCGTGTGGCGCATCCACAGCCGATCTGTAGCGGCCGATGCCACGCTCGGCGGGCCTTCGACAACGCGTCGAACGCCCTTCGAGCAGGTGAGGTGGCATCATCGACACGCTGCTGTCCGCCGTGGCCGCGCACGCCCGCGTGGCGCCGCTGCGGCCCGCGATCGTGCACAACAGCATCCCGGTGAGCTACGGGCAGCTCGCCGCGGACCTCGGCGCCGTGCGGCGCCGGCTCGGGCCGCGGCCCGGCACGGTGACCGTCGACGCGCGGCACGACCCGGCCACGATCGCCGAGCTGCTGGGGATCTGGGCGGCCGGCGGCACCTACTGCCCGCTCGACCCCGCGTTCCCGCCCGCCCGGCGCGAGGCGATGCGGCAAGCCGTCGCCGAGCCGGGCGACGCCGCCGGTGACGACCTCGCCTACATCCTGTTCACCTCCGGCTCGACCGGGGCCCCGAAGCCGGTCGCCACCCCGCGCGCCGCGATCGAGACCGTCACACCCGCGCTCGCGGGGCTGTTCGGGCTCACCGCGGCCGACCGGGTGCTGCAGTTCGCCTCGCTCAACTGGGACACGTGCTTCGAGGAGATCCTGCCGACGCTGCTGGCCGGGGCCGCGGTCGTGCTCGCCGACGACGCGCACAGCGGGTCGTTCCCGCGGCTGCTGCGCGCGGTCGAGCGCGACGAGGTCAGCGTGCTCAACCTGCCGACCGCGTTCTGGCACGAGCTCGTCCGGCACCTCGCGGCCGCCGGGCACGGGCTGCCCGCGAGCGTGCGGCTCGTCGTCATCGGCGGGGAGGCGGTGGCCCCGGCCCGACTCGCCGAGTGGTCCGCGCTGCCGGGGACGCGAGGCGTGCGGCTGCTCAACACGTACGGCTGCACCGAGACCACCCTGATCACGCACGCCGCCGAACTGCCCGGCGACGGGGCCCCGATCGGGCGGGCGCTGCCGCACGTGCGCGAGCGGATCGAGGCCGACGGCGAGCTGCTCATCGGCGGCCCGGCGCTCGCCCGCGGCTACCTCGGCCGGCCCGCCGAGACCGCCGAGCGGTTCGTGCAGCGCGACGGCGAACGCTGGTTCCGCACCGGCGACCTGGTGTCCCGGCGCGGCGACGGGCAGCTCGTGCACGAGGGCCGCCGCGACCGCCAGGTGAAGATCCGCGGCATCCGCGTCGACCCCGGCGAGATCGAGGCGCGGCTGGCCGAGCACCCGGGCGTGCGCGGGGTCGCCGTGGTGGCGAGCGTGCGCGGCGGGCAGACGTCGCTGACCGCCTACGTCGTGACGACCCCCGGGACCGCCGACATCGCCGACATCGCCGCCCACGTCCGCACGCACCTGCCCGGCCATCTGGTGCCCGCACGCATCGAGCGGGTCGAGGCGCTCGCCTACACCGCGAGCGGCAAGGTCGACCGCTCCGCCACCGCCCAAGCCCACGAGGAGGCCCTGCGTTGACCGTCGACGAGCTCACCCTGATCTACGCCGAGGTGCTGGAGGCGCCCGGCATCGCCCCCGACGAGGACTTCTTCGCCGCCGGCGGGGACTCGCTGCTGGCCACCCGCGTGCTGTCCGCGGTCTACCGGGCCGGCGGCGGCGAGCTGACGTTCGAGGACTTCGTGGCCCACCCCACCCCGGCCGCACTCTCCACCTTGCTCATCGGCCGCCAGGCGAGCCCGTTGGGCGTGGCTCCGTGAGGGTCGTCGTGGTCGGGGCCGGTCTGGCCGGGCTCACCGCCGCAACCCGCCTCGCCGAGGCCGGGGCGGACGTGACCGTGCTGGAGGCGCGCGACCGGGTCGGCGGGCGCACCCACGGCCTCGAGGTGGCGCCGGGGGCGTGGGTCGACGCCGGCGCCGCGTACCTCGGCGAGCGCCACACCGCCCTGCTCGACCTCCTGGCCCGGCTCGGGCTCAAGACGGTCCCGACGGGGATGGACGGGGCCAGCCGGTTCGCGCTGCACGGCGACGCCGTCGAGCAGCGCGACGGCCGGTTCCCGCCGCTGGCCGCGGTCGCGCTCGGCGACCTCTTCGACCGCCTCGACGCGCTCACCCGCCGGGTCGACCCCGCGGCGCCCTGGGCCACCGAGGGGGCCGCGGCGCTCGACACGCTCACCGCCGGCGCGTGGGCGCGGGCGAACCTGACCCACCCCGACGCGCGGGCCTTCTTCCCGCTGTTCCTCGGCGAGATGATGGCCGCCGCGCCCGAGGACGTCTCGGTCCTGCACATGGCGTTCTACCTGCGCTCGGGCGGGGGGCTGCGATACCTCAACGCCTTCGCCGGCGGCGCCCAGGAGTCCAGGGTGGACGGAGGCGCGCACCAGGCCTGCGAGCTGCTGGCCGAGCGGCTCGCCGGGCGGGTGGTCCTCGGCCGGCCGGTCACGAGCGTGCACCAGGACGCGCACGGGGTGACCGTCGAGGGCCACTACCGCGCCGACGCCGTCGTCGTCGCGGTCCCGCCGCTGCTCGCCGACGCCATCGACTTCCGCCCGGGGCTGCCGGCGCCCCGGTCCGGGCGGGCCACCGCGCCCGGCTGCGCGGTGAAGGTACACCTGGTCCATCCCTCGCCGCTGTGGCGTGAGCAGGGCCTGTCGGGCTGGTCGGTCAGCGCGCAGGGGCCGCTGACGTCCACTGTGGACGACAGTCCGGCCGGCGGCGGGGCGGGGGTGCTGACCGGCTTCGTCACCGGTGCCGACGCGCACCGCTTCGCCGCGCTCGGCGAGCGCGAACGGCGGGCGGCCGCGACCGCGCAGGCGGCGAGGCTGTTCCCCGGCCTGCCCG
The DNA here is from genome assembly GCF_050955725.1 of Dactylosporangium sp. CA-139114. NCBI lineage: Bacteria > Bacillati > Actinomycetota > Actinomycetes > Micromonosporales > Micromonosporaceae > Dactylosporangium > Dactylosporangium sp. CA-139114. Next base: position 4,151,493 of record NZ_CP192080.1, on the reverse strand, counting down.
AGCCGATCGCGGTGCACGTCACCGACTGGGTGCACGAGCGCTGGAGCCGCGGCTGCTACGCCGCGCTCCTGGGCCCCGGCGACTGGCTCGCCACCGGGCCGCGGCTGACCGAGCGGCACCACCGCGTGCACTGGGCCGGCACCGAGACGAGCACCGAGTTCTTCGGGCTCATGGAGGGCGCGATCCGCTCGGGCCACCGAGCGGCCTTGTCGGTTTTGGAGGAGCACGATGTATGAGACGCACAGCCCGGTCGCGCCGCTCGAGGTGCGCGAGCGGTTCATGACCGAGCCGGCGCTCGGGGCCGGCAACTTCCTGCAGTACGCGGCCGAGCACAACCCGAACCGGGCCGTGCCCGTGGTCTACAGCCACCACCCCGACCACACCGGTGGCGTGGTCCTGCGCGGGCACAGCCTGCTCGACCTGGTGGCGCTGCGGGACCGCTACGCGCGCTGGTACACGGTCAACGGGGTCCGCCCCGGCGAGCCCGTCGCCGTCGTGGTCGCCGAGGGCCTCGAGCCGCTGCTGCACTTCCTCGCGCTCACCGCGCTCGGCGCCATCCCGGCGATGGTCAACGACGCGATGCGGCCCGACGTCATGGTCCGCTACCTCGACCACGTCGGCGTCGTCGGGGTCGTGGCCGACGACACCACCCGGCTCGCCACCGCCTACCGGCAGAACCCCCAGCGGCGGCCCCGGTTCCTGGCGCTCGCGGCCGAGGTGCAGGCGTTCGACGCGTCCGGGGTCGAACTGCCGCCGTCGTACCCGTACCAGCACGCGCCGGACGACGTCGTCGGGCTCATCCACTCCAGCGGCACCACCGGCACCCCGAAGTCCACGATGCTCGCCCACCGGCAGTTCTGGAACGGCAAGCAGCCGCGCATGGTGCGCTTCCCCTGCGAGCCGTACGACCGCCTCATGTCGCTCATGCCGCACACCCACGCCGGCGGGCTGAGCTACTTCCTCACCGCGATCCTGCTCGGCCTGCCGGTCATGGTCATGGGCGACCACCGCCGCGCGACCGTCGAGCCGGTGATGGAGGCCTTCCAGCCCACCATGGTCGCGTCGTTCCCCCGCACGTTCGTGGAGCTGGCCACCGGCGAGCTGCCGGTCAAGGGCGCCGCGAAGGTCCACTCGTGGTTCAACACCGGCGACTCCGCGCACCACGGCCACATCCGGCGCCTGGTCACCCTGGGCGAGCGCCCGGCCGGGCTCATCAAGCCGTGGCTGCTGCCGAGCGAGGCCGCGGCCGAGGCGGCGCTGCCCGGCTCCCAGTTCGTCGACGGGCTCGGCTCCTCCGAGATGGGCATGGCGCTCTTCGGCGGCATCACCACCCCGGAGACCGTCCGCAACGACCGGTGCGTCGGCAAGCCGCTCGAGGTCGTCGAGGCCGCGGCGATCCTGGACGAGGACGGCACCGAGCTGCCCGACGGCACGGTCGGGCTCCTCGCGGTCAAGTCGCCGTCGCTCACGCCGGGCTACTGGCACAATCCCAGGCTCACCGCCAGCTTCAGGCTCAACGGCTTCTGGTTAACCGGCGACGTCGCCTACCGCGACGCGGACGGGAACTTCTACCACCTCGACCGCACCGTCGACGTCATCGACACCGTGGACGGCCCGGTCTACAGCCTGCCGCTGGAGGAGGTGCTGCTCGCCGACTGCGCCGCGATGGTCCGCGACTGCTCGGTGGTCGGCGTCCCCGCGCCCGGCGGCGGCCAGCTGCCGATCGCCGTCGTGCAGCTGCAGGCGGGCGCCGATCCCGGCGAGGACGAGCTGCTGGAGCGGGCGAACAAGGAGCTCGCCGGGGCCGGCCTCGCGCCCCTGGCCGCGGTGCGGATCGCGCGCACCCCGGCCGACTTCCCGCTCGGCCCGACCGGCAAGGTGCTCAAGCGGGAGCTGCGGGCGCGGCACGCGTCCCTGCTGTCGTGACCGGCTACACCTACGTGCGGACGCCGCTGGTCGAACCCGACTGGCGGCGCCTGCCCGGTTACCGGTCGGTCACCGCGGCCGAGTGGCGCAGCGCCGGCTGGCAGCGCGCGCACTGCGTCAAGACCCCCGCGCAGCTGCGGGCCGTGCTCGGCGACCGGGCCGGCGACGACTTCTACGACGACCTCGCCGCCGACCGGGCCCGGTTCGCCACCATGGCGATGCTGCTGCCGCCGCAGATGCTCAACACGATGGTGCCCGGCGCCGAGCCGGACGCCGAGGCGCTGCGGGCCGACCCGGTGCGCCGCTACATGCTGCCGCTCGCCTCCGACCGGCACCCCGTCTGGCCGAGCCACCCGCGGGCCGAGCGGGACTCGCTGCACGAGGCCGAGATGTGGGCGGTCGAGGGGCTCACGCACCGGTACCCCACGAAGGTGCTCGCCGAGCTGGTGACGACGTGTCCGCAGTACTGCGGGCACTGCACCCGGATGGACCTCGTGGGCACCTCGACGCCGCAGGTGACCAAGAACCGGCTCACGCTCAAGCCCGCCCATCGCCGGGAGCTGATGCTGGACTACCTCAAGCGCACCCCCGCGGTCCGCGACGTGGTCGTCTCCGGCGGCGACGTGGCCAACGTGCCGTGGCACCAGCTCGAGGGCTTCCTGCGCCAGCTGCTCGACCTGGACTCGATCCGCGACATCCGCCTGGCCACCAAGGCGCTCGTCGGGCTGCCCCAGCACTGGCTGCAGCCCGGCGTGGTCGAGGGCGTGGCCCGGGTCGCGGCCGTGGCCCGGGAGCGCGGCGTGAACCTGGCCGTGCACACCCACGCCAACCACGTCGCGTCGCTCACCCCGCTGGTCGCCGAGGCGGCCCGGGCACTGCTCGGCGCGGGCGTGCGCGACGTGCGCAACCAGGGCGTGCTGCTGGCCGGGGTGAACGACTCGGTCGGGGCACTGCTCGACCTGTGCTTCGGCCTGCAGGACGAGGCGGGCATCCTGCCGTACTACTTCTACCTCTGCGACATGATCCCCGGCGCCGAGCACTGGCGCATCCCGCTCTCGGCCGCGATCACGCTGCAGGACGGGCTGATGGGCTGGCTGCCCGGGTACGCCACCCCGCGCCTGGTCTGCGACGTGCCCTACGCCGGCAAGCGCTGGGTGCACCAGGCCGTCTCCTACGACCGCGAGCGCGGCGTCTCCGCATGGTCCGGCTCCTCCTTCTACTACGACCCGATCCACACATTGCCCGAGGCCGGCCGCCACTGGTGGTCGCTGCAGTAAGGAGAGGACATGTCCCGCTACGACTGGGGCGACACGCACCCCGGGATCGAGAAGCTCAAGGCGGAGATCACCCCGGCCCGCGACCGCGTGGTCGGCCATCCGCTCTACGCCGCGCTGCGCGACCACGCGGCGATCGTGACGTTCATGGAGCACCACGTCTTCGCCGTGTGGGACTTCATGTCCCTGCTCAAGTCGCTGCAGCGCAGCCTCACCTGCGTCGACGTGCCGTGGGTGCCCAGCGGCCCGACCGGCAGCCGCCGGCTCATCAACGACATCGTGCTCGTCGAGGAGAGCGACGAGCTGCGCGGCGGGTTCATCAGCCACTTCGAGCTGTACCTCGAGGGCATGACCGAGGCCGGCGCCGACCGCACCGCGATCGACGCCTTCATCGCCGCCCTGCGCGCGGGCACCGGGGTGCCGGAGGCGCTCGTGGCCGCCGCCGTGCCCGCCCCGTCGGCCGCGTTCACGACCACGACGTGGGACTTCATCCGCACCGCGCCGGTGCACTGCCAGGCGGCCGCGTTCGCCTTCGGCCGCGAGGACCTCATCCCCGACATGTTCGAGCAGGTCGTGAAGGTCAACGAGCGCGGCGCGGGCAGGCTCGACACGTTCGTGGACTACCTGGCCCGCCACATCGAGGTCGACGGCGAGGAGCACACGCCGATGGCCATGCAGATGCTGGCCGACCTGTGCGGGGACGACGCCGCGCGCTGGACCGAGGCGGCGGACACCGTCATCGCGGCCCTGGACGCCCGCGTGGCCCTGTGGGACGGCATCCTGAAGGCGTGTACCTGATCAGTGACAACACCGCGGGCGTCCATCCGGACGTGCTCGCGGCCATCGCGGAGGCCAACACCGGGCACGTGCCCTCCTACGGCCGCGACCCGGTGACCGCCCGGGCCGACGCGCTGTTCCGCGAGCACTTCGGCGAGCGGGCCGAGACGGTGCTCGCGGTCACCGGGACCGCGGCGAACGTCATCGCGCTGGCGGCGCTCCTGCGCCCGTACGAGACCGTCCTCTGCGCCGGGACCGCGCACATCGTCACCGACGAGTGCGCGGCCCCGGAACGGTTCACCGGCGGGCGGATCACCACCGTGGACACCCCCGACGGCCGGCTCACGCCCGCGCAGGTCGCCGCGTTCGCCCGGGCCGGCGACCCGCCGCACGCCCCGCTGCCCCGGGCGGTGTCGATCGCCCAGCCGACCGAGCTCGGCACCCTGTACTCCGTCGCCGAGCTGCGCGCCCTGGCCGACACCGCGCACGAGCACGGGCTGCGGCTGCACATCGACGGCGCCCGGCTGGCCAACGCCGCCGCCGCGCTCGGCACCGGCCTGGCCGAGGCCGCGACCGGGGCCGACGTCGTGTCGTTCGGCGGCACCAAGAACGGGGCCCTGGCCGCCGACGCCGTGGTCTTCCTCGATGCCGGCCTCGCCGGTCCGCGGCACCTGATCCAGAAACAGGCCATGCAGCTGCTGTCCAAGAGCCGGTTCACCGCCGCCCAGTTCGTCGCGCTGCTCGACGGGGGCCTTTGGCGTACCAATGCCGAGCACGCCAACGCGATGGCCGCCCGCATCGCGTCCGTCCTCGCGGCTCACGCCGAGATCGTCCACCCGGTGCACACCAACGCCGTGTTCGCCACGCTGCCGTCCTGCGACGGGGAGCTCGACCGCTACGGCTCCGGCGACCCGATCCGCCGCTACATGGCCGCCTTCGACACGACACCGGCCGATGTGGACGCATTCGCGGGAGTCCTGCAAGCGGCGTTCACCCGCTGAGCCTTGGAACGGCTCTGCCGCGCAGCGCCTCGGCACCGGCACGGCCACGACCGTCGCGTGCGCGTCCGGGACCGAGGCACCGGCCAGGTCCGGCATGCCCTCAGCGACCACGACGACCCGGTGCTCGCGGTCGCGTGCAGTCCCGGCGGGAGCCTGCTCGCCTCGGGCTGCGCCCACCCCCGCCGCGACGTCTTCGACGCGCACCCGGGCGGCCCGGCCACGCTGGCGGTCCACCCATGTGCTCACCGCGGCCGGGCTCGACGGCGTCCCGCGCCTGTTCGACCTGGCCGACGGGGCGTGGAGCGCGCGGCACTGCACGCGGTCGCGTACCACGCCGACGGCTCAGCCCTGGCCACCGGCGACGACGCACACGTGGTGCTGCCGCACTAGTCCGCCCCGACGACCCCGCCGCGCGGCCACCGGGGCGCGGTGCTCGGGTTGGCGCTCGGCGGCACGCTGCTGGCCGGCGCGGGGCGGACGCGACGGCCCGTCCCTGGCCCAGCTCACCCGTGCTGACCGGGACTCTTCGTTGCCCCACAGGCGTCGGGGGAAAAGGGCAGCGCGGGATGCGTCGCAGCTGGTCCCGCTCGTCGATGACATGGGGCAGGATGCCGTCCCGGCGCACGCTGACGCGTTGCCCGGCCGGGGGGCTGATCCCTGCGCACGCGTTGACCACTCGGCCGGCCCCCACACCCGGCAGATCCGGCGCGACGGCCGGCAGCGGTGACGGACCGGCGACCGTAGGCCAACGGACGGGCCGGCTCGCGTTGGGGACAGCCCCGAAAAGCAACTCTTGATCCGGGCTTCGCTCCGGTTCCGGAATGTTCACTATTTGCGCTCGGCGTGGTTCGGGATCGATGGCCCGGTCGTGTTCTGGGATAATTTTGGGCATGGGGCAGATGCAGCTTTTCAGTTCTCGGGAATTGGCTGCCATGCGTGACCGCACGAAGGCCCGGAATTGGTGGCCCGGGAAGGACGAGTTTCGGAAGGAAGCGCAGCGACGGCGTGATTGGGGGTTGGTGAGACGGCATGCGGAGAAGCTGCGCCGCATCCACGGTCCCGCAGATCCCGAGCCCGAAGCGCCAGCTCCTCCAAGCCAGCGACCTCCTGAGGCCGTCTCGACACAACCGCCGTCCGACCCCACCCCAACGGCGCCCATCGGGCCGGCCGAACAATCACACCAACCGACCGCGGACAATCACGCCAGCGCCCCAGCTGAGTCTGGCACCGCAATTCCCCCGATGCAACAATCCCACGAGCCGGGGCCGCGCACAGGCATCACCCGGCGCCTGCACGCATATACAAACGGTCCGCAACGATATTCCATCACAGCGGCCACAAAACGGCGTGCGCCCGCATTGCTCTCGGCGCGTGACTTCGGCGTGCACGACTCCACGGTGCACGGCCCTGCGGTGAACCGCTGCACGCCGTGTGACTCCGCGACGCGCGGCCCTGCGGTGCGCAGCCGCGCGGCTCGGGGCGCGCAGCTTCGGGGTGCGCGGCCGCACGTGCGCGGCTGCACGGTGCACGGCCCTGCGGTGAACCGCTGCACGGCTTGCGCCGCGCGACTCCAGGTGCACGACTCCGCCACGCGCGACTGCACGGTGCGCTGCCCTGCAATACGCCGCTGCACGCCGTGCGACTCCGCGACGCGCGACTCCGCGGCGCGCGGCCCTGCGGTGCGCAGCCGCGCGGCTCGGGGCGCGCAGCTCCGGGGTGCGTGGCCGCACGTGCGCGGCTGCACGGTGCACGGCCCTGCGGTGAACCGCTGCACGCCGTGCGACTCCGCGACGCGCGACTCCGCGACGCGCGGCCCTGCGGTGCGCAGCCGCGCGGCTCGGGGCGCGCAGCTCCGGGGTGCGCGGCCGCACGTGCGCGGCTGCATGGTGCGCGGCCCGGAAGCGCCAGCGGACGTCAACCGCGTGCACGGGAACCCCGCGCGGCCCACTGGTCGGCCGCCGGGAAGAGCATCACCGGCGCCGCATACGTGACCACGCCACTCCACCCGTGCCGCCAGACCCTGGGCGGTGCAACGAGCGTCCGTGGGCACCAGGGCGAGGCCGAGCAGCAGCCGCAGGGCACCGTCCACGGCAGCGGCAGGCCAGGGCGACAGCACGGCGAGCCGGTGACAGCGAGCCGGTGACAGCGAGCCGGTGACAGGGAGCCGGTGGGAGGGAGCCGGCGTGTGCGCTGCGAGCCAGTGGCACGCCAGGGCGCCGCCCGGCACCGTCGAGGCCGCCCAAGGCCAGCCTCTCGAACGCGCCTTCGAAGCCGGCCGTCGCGCTGCTCGCGATCGCCGCGCATGGGCGGCGGTGCTGTGCGGCGTCAGCGCCGGGACCGACGTCCGCCGGGCTGTGGCGCCCCCCTGGCCGCGGTTGTGGCCGGTGCCGGTGAGAACCACGCCTGGGGTCGCCGGCCAACCCGGCCGGTCCTCACGCCGCGGCCGACGACGGTGATCCGGAGCCGGCGAGCATCACCACCGCACACGACGAGTCGAAGACCGCCGACCCGGATGCGATCGGCAACACCCATGCCGGCGCGCGGTCGTCGTGGGCCGGGAGCGTGCGGGCGGTGCGGGGAGTTCACCGGGCGCACGCCTGACGGACCCGCAAGAGTCATAGTCTTCCATCTATCGATGCGTACGATGGGGGTGTCATCCCGGCCCAGTGAGGGGGAATCTACACATGTCGATTCGTCGGGTGGTGTTCGCGCTGGCGACCACTGCCCTCGTCGCCGGTGGCCTGACCGCCGCGGCGTCCACCGCCCAGGCCGCCACCGGGGTTCCGCGCTTCGATCACATCGTTCTGGTGATGTTCGAGAACCACGCGTACTCCCAGATCAGCGGCGCCGGCTCCGCCCCGTACTTCAACTCCCTGGCGAGCCAGGGCGCGAAGTTCACCAAATCCTACGCGATCACGCACCCGAGCCAGCCGAACTATATCGCGCTGTTCTCGGGCTCCACCCAGGGCGTGACCAGCGACGACTGCCCGAAGAACTTTACCGGCACCAACCTGCAGTCGCAGCTGTCGGGCGCCGGGCTGTCGTTCAAGGGCTACTCCGAGTCCATGCCCTCCAACGGCTACACCGGCTGCTCGAGCGGCAACTACCAGCGCAAGCACAACGCCTGGGTCGACTTCTCGAGCGTGCCCGCGGCGTCGAACCTGACGTACGCGAGCTTCCCCTCGTCGTCGAACTACGCCTCGCTGCCGACGGTCGCGTTCGTCTCGCCGAACATGTGCAACGACATGCACGACTGCTCGGTCGGCACCGGGGACACGTGGCTCAAGAACAACCTCGACGCCTACGCGCAGTGGGCCAAGACGCACAACAGCCTGCTGATCGTGACGTTCGACGAGGACAACCGCCTGGCCCTCAACCAGATCTTCACCGTCTTCGCCGGCGCGCACGTGCAGGCCGGCTCCTACGCCGAGAAGATCAACCACTACAACGTCCTGCGCACCATCGAGGGCGCGTACGGCCTGCCGGGCATCGGCGGCGCGGCGAGCCTGTCCCCGATCACGGACGTCTGGAACTGATCGATCCCCGGGCGCCCCGTCTCCAGCGGGGCGCCCGCCGGCCACGAGAGGCTGACGTGTACCTGTCCACAGTGGACAAGCCGGTCACCGGCCCCGCCCCGCGCGGCACCCGCGTCGCCGCCACAGTGCTCGCCCTGGGCACGGTGAGCCTGATCACCGACGTCTCGTCGGAGATGGTGGCCGCGATCCTGCCGCTGTACCTCATGCTGGGCCTGCACCTCGGCCCCCTCGGCTACGGCGTGGTCGACGGCCTCTACACCGGCGCCACCGCGCTGCTGCGCCTCGCCGGCGGCTACGTGGCCGACCGCATCCGCCGCCGCAAGGCCGTCGCCGCCGCCGGCTACGGCATCTCCGCGGTGGCCAAGCTGGGCCTGCTCGCCGCGGGCTCGTCGGTCCCGCTGCTCAGCGCCGTGATCGTCGCCGACCGCGCGGGCAAGGGCCTGCGCACCGCCCCGCGCGACGCGCTCATCACGCTGTCCACGCCGGCGGACCGCCTGGGCCGGGCCTTCGGTGTGCACCGCGCGATGGACAGCGTGGGGGCCTTCGCCGGCCCGCTGGTCGCGGTGGCGGTCCTGGGCGCCTCGGCGCAGTCCTTCGACGCCGTGTTCGTGACGAGCTTCGCCATCGCCGCGCTGGGCGTGTTCGTCCTGCTCACCTTCGTGCCCGAGCACCGCGGCCCGGCCTGGACGAGCGAACCCTCCCCGAGCCGGCCCACGGCACCCGCGGCCGTCTCCATGCGCGCCGCCGCCGCACTGCTCGCGCGCCGGGACTTCCGGCTCGTCGTGCTCGCCGCGGCCGTCATGGGCCTGGCCACCATCGGCGACGGGTTCGTCTACCTGGTGCTGCAGCGCCGCCACGATCTCGCCGTCGGATGGTTTCCGCTGCTGGCCGTCGGCACCAGCCTCGTCTATCTGCTCCTCGCCGTCCCGCTGGGCCGCCTCGCCGACCGCGTCGGGCGCGCCCGTGTCTACCTGGCCGGGTTCGCCGCGCTCGCGGTCGTCTACCTGCTGCTCGCCGCCGGGCTCGGCGGCGTGCCGATGCTGGTGCTCACGGTGGCCCTCTACGGCGCGTTCTACGCGGCGACCGACGGCGTGCTGATGGCGCTCGCCGGGCCGCTGCTGCCGGAGTCGCTGCGCACGACCGGCATCGCCCTGGTGCAGAGCGGGCAGGCCCTGGCGTATCTGGTCTCCTCGATCCTGTTCGGCCTCGCGTGGCAGCTGTGGGGGCCCGGCCCGGCGCTGCTCGCGGCCGCCGCGGCCGCCCTGGCCGCCGTCGCCCTCGTCGCCTGCATGCTCCGGAGAGGTACGGCAGACATTGCATAAGATCTTGTCAACGGCGATCGTCGCGGCGATCCTCGCCGGAGGGGCCGCGGCCTACATCTTCCGGGCCGCGCACCGCAACGATGCCGCCGCGGCCGCCCCCGAGGCCATCCACCTCCAGCCCGGAGACCTGCTCGTCCGCAGCACCGCCGACGGGTCGATGGGGCACCTCGCGGTCGTGGACGGCACCACCCGCAAGGTCTCGGCCGTGAGCTGCAACCGCGTCTACGCCGCCGCGCAGACCGTCATCTGCCTGCGCCCCGACGGCCCGCTCGCGACCTACCAGGTCGCCGTGCTCGACGGGAGCCTGCGCGAGCGGGACACGTACCCGATGGTGGGCGTCCCGAACCGGGCCCGCGTCTCGGCCGACGGGCGGCTGGTGACGTGGACGGCGTTCGTCACCGGCGACTCGTACAACGGCGGGCAGTTCTCGACCCGCGTCGGGGTGCTCGACACGACCTCCGGCGACCTGCTGGCCGGCACCCTGGAGACGTTCGCGCTCACCCGGGACGGCCGGCCGTACCAGGCCGCCGACGTCAACTTCTGGGGCGTCACGTTCGCGCCGGACGACCGGACGTTCTACGCCACGATGTCGACCCAGGGCCGGCGGTACCTCGTCGAGGGCGACCTCACCGCCCGCACCCTGCGCACCCTGGCCGAGAACGTCGAGTGCCCGTCGCTGTCGCCCGACGGCACCCGCATCGCGTTCAAGCAGGCCGTCGGCGCCGACCCGGCGAAGGGCTGGCGCCCGGCCGTCCTGGACCGGGCGACCCTGCGGACCACGGTGCTCGCCGAGACCCGCAGCGTCGACGACCAGATCGCCTGGCGGGACGAGCGCACGGTGATGTACGCGCTGCCGCGGGACCGGGACCACGCCGACGTCTGGTCCGTGCCGGCCGACGGCACCGGGGCCCCGGCCGTGCTCGTGCCCGACGCCGAGTCCCCCGCGCACATAGAGTGGAAATCGAGGCCTACCAAAGAGTAACTTGACCGGATGCGAACGCTGGCGCTGCTCATCGCGGCCGTGGGGATCCTCCTGGAAGGCCTGGTCATCGGGGTCACGCTGGTCGCCCTGGGCGGGGTGATCGACGCCTACTCCATGTCGCTGGCCGGCGCCGACCCGTCCGCCGCCCAGGTGGCGGTCAAAATCACGGGAGTCGTACTCGCCGTGCTCCTCGTCGTCCTCGCCGCCGGACTCGGCGCGGCGGCCGCCCGCGACCGGCACGCCCGCCGGATGGCCTTCCTGGCGATGCTCTTCCAGTGCGCGGTCGTCGTGATCGCGGGGCTGGCGCTGGGCTGGGCCGTGTTCGCGGGCACCCTGGTGGTGCTCGGCACGCTGCTGTACGCCCTCCTCGACGACTCGCAGCAGACCGCCACCCGCTGAGCCCCGCCGCGGTGGCATCCTTGCCCGGCGCCGACCACCACCCCGGGCGAGCCGGCCGTCGACGGCCGCCCGGTGCTCGGCGAGCGCCTCGCCGCCGCGGTCCGCTCGCTCGTCGACGCGCGCGGCCGCACCGTCCCTGCCGCCGCGCTCGCCGAGGCCGTGCGGGGCGGGGCACCGCCGGAGGACGCCGGGGCCGTCCCGGCCCGGCGAGGTCGTGGGACGCGCGCGGCCGCACCGTCACCGCCGCCGCGCTCGCCGAGGCCGTGCGGGGCACCGCCGGAGGACACCGGGGCCGTCCCTGCCCGCAGAGGTCGTGCACCGGCTGCCCGCCCCGGACGACGAGGCCGCCCTGGCCCCGCTCACCGCGCGGGTCATGGCCGGGGCGCTGGAGCTCGCCGTGGCCTGGCGGCGGCACATGCCGATCGAGGACGTCCGGCGACCGGTTCGGGCTGCTCGACGCCGCCCCGCGGGGGCTGCACGAGCGCCGACCAGGCCCGGGCGCCGGCTGCCAAGGTCCGCGCGGTGTTCTTCGTCGCCGCGGCGACCCGGCGTCGGCGCGCGAACTGCGGGCACTGGGCGAGCGCTGCTCACCGGTCGCGATGCACCTGTCCGACCCCGGCGCCGACCCGGTGATCGACACCGCCCGCGAGCCCGACCCGGCGGCGCAGCAGCGGCTCGCGGCGTGGCGGCGGCGGCCGATGACCGAGGTCACCGACCGCATCCGGGAGCTGGTGGACGTACACCTTCAGACCTTGCGGCGGTAGGCCCACAGCGCCAGCGGCATGAACACCGCGACGAGGGCGGCCGACCAGCCCAGCGTCCACCACACGTGCACCCCGTAGCCGGGCGTGCCCAGGAACAGCCCGCGCATCGCCTCGACCAGGTGGGTCAGCGGGTTGTTGCGCACGAACCCCCGCATCCAGCCCGGCAGCGTCGCGGTGGCGACGAACACGTTGGACGCGAAGGTCAGCGGCAGCACGACCAGGAAGCAGATGCCCTGCACCGCGCCCGAGGTGCGGGCCAGCATGCCGATGAGCACCGGGGCCCAGGACAGCGACAGCGCGAACACGACGGCGAGCAGCGCGCCGGCGACCGCGTGCAGCGGGTCGGAGCCGATGCGGAAGCCCAGGACGTAGGCGAAGGTGAAGGTGGAGATCGTCACCAGGAGGTACCGCACGACGTCCCCGAGGACCGCGCCGATCAACGGTGCCGCTCGGGGGATCGGCAGGGAGCGGAACCGGTCGAAGATGCCCTTCTCGAGGTCGGTGTTGAGGTTCACGCCGATCGAGATCGCGCCGATGGCGATCGTCTGGGCCAGGATGCCCGGCATCACGAACTGCAGGTAGTCATGGGTCGAGCCGGAGATCGCGCCGCCGAAGACGTAGACGAAGATGACCATGAACAGGGCCGGCTGGACGGTCACGTCGATGAGCTGCTCGGGCGTGCGCATCGTCTTGATGAGGCTGCGCCGGGTGAGCTCGAGGGAGTGGCGCAGCAGCTTGAACGGCTTCGGCGCGGGTCGGTCGAGGACGAGCGTGGTCATGCCGCAACCTCCGCGGGCTTGGACGTGAGGGAGAGGAAGACCTCGTCGAGCGAGGGCAGGTGCAGGGAGAGCTCGGTGACGGCGATGCCCTCGGCGGTCAGCTTGGCCACGGCCTCGGCCATGGCGGCGTCGCCGGAGACGGGCACGGCCAGCACGCCGGCGCGGATCCGGTCGGCGGCGGCGCCCGAGGAGACCATGGTCAGGATCTCGGCGGCGCGGGGCAGGTCGCGCTCGTCGGACGGGCGGACCTCGAGGGTCTGGCCGCCGACGATCCGCTTGAGCCCCTCGGGCGTGTCGTGGGCGATGACCCGGCCGTGGTCGATGACCGTGATCTCGTCGGCGAGGGCCTCGGCCTCCTCGAGGTACTGCGTGGTGAGCAGCACCGTGGAGCCCTCGCGCACGAGCTTGCGCACGACCTCCCACATGTCCTCGCGCTTGGCCGGGTCCAGGCCGGTCGTCGGCTCGTCGAGGAAGATGACGTCGGGGCGGCCGACCAGGCTCGCGGCCAGGTCCAGGCGGCGGCGCATGCCCCCGGAGTAGGTCTTGGCCGGCCGGTCGGCGGCGCCGGTCAGGTCGAACCACGCCAGCAGCTCGGCGGCCCGCGCCCGGGCGCCCTTGCGGCCCAGGTCCAGCAGGGTGCCGAAGAGCACGAGGTTCTGCCGGCCGGTGAGGTCCTCGTCGACGGCGGCGTACTGCCCGGTCAGCCCGATCGACGCGCGGACCTTCCCGGCGTCGCGGACCACGTCGTGCCCGCCGATGCGGGCCGTGCCGGCGTCCGGCCGGATGAGCGTGGACAGGATGCGCACGGCGGTGGTCTTGCCGGCGCCGTTGGGGCCGAGCACGCCGTGCACGGTCCCCCGCGGGATGACCAGGTCGACGCCCTGCAGCGCCTTCGTCTGGCCGAAGTGCTTGACGAGGCCGCTCGCCTCGACCATCACGTCGTTCGTCATGTCCCGGACTCTGCCCGCCGCGACCGACACGGCGCCGACACGCGACCGACACGACCCGACACGCGGCTGACGTGCGCGGCGGCGGTACCGTGACGGCTCATGAACGACACCCAGCTCAGCCCGGGCCGCCGGGTCGGCCGCCGGGTCGGGCGGCTGATCGGCCGGGTGCTGCAGGGCATCCAGCCCCCGGAGGCGATGCCGCAGCTCCTGCCGCGCGCGGAGGAGGACGCGGCGGTCATGGACTGCGCGCTGTACGTGCGCGGCAGCCGCCAGCCGGGCCGCCCCGCGTTCGCCGAGGCCTTCGCCGCGGCCCGGCGCCGGCGCAACGGCTTCGTGTGGCTGGGGCTGTTCGAGCCGAGCTGGTCGCAGTTCACCGCGATCGCCGAGACGGTCGGGGCCGACGAGGCGACCGTCGACCAGACGCTCGACGCCGAGCGCCGCCCGGCCATCCAGCGGCGCGGAGACGTGACGGTGCTCACGCTGCGCACGGCGCGGTACGTCGAGCACGCCGAGCTGACGGAGACCTCCGAGGTCGTCGACACCGGCGCGGTCACGCTGCTCATCGGCGCGCACTTCGTGGTGTCGGTGCGCCACGGCGGGGCGGGCGCCCTCGCCGACGTGCGCGAGGGGCTGCAGCGGCGGCCGAGCCTGCTCGCACAGGGCCCGTGGGCGGTCGGCTACGCGGTGATCGAGCGGATGGTCGAGGTCTACCACGACGTGGCCACCCGCGTGGAGCAGGACGTGGAGAAGCTCGAGGAGACCGCGTTCCGGCGCCAGGGCGGCTGCGACGTGCAGCAGATCTACCAGCTCAAGCGAGAGCTCGTCGAGTTCAAGCGGGCCGTGCTGCCGTTGCAGGCGCCGCTGCGGCTGATGACCGACATCGCCTCCGAGCTGCCGACGGGTCTGCGCCAGCCCTTCACCGACGTGCTCGGCCGGCTCAACCAGGTGGTGGAGCGCGTCGGGACGTACAACGAGCTGCTCGACTCGATCCTGCAGGCCCGGCTGGCACAGGTCGGGCTCGACCAGAACAATGACATGCGCAAGATTGCCGCGTGGGCGGCGATGGCCGCGGTGCCGACCGCGGTCGCCGGCGTCTACGGAATGAACTTCGACCACATGCCGGGCACGTCGTGGCGCTGGGGCTTCGGCGTGGCGGTGCTCGTGATGACCGCCGGGATGCTGGTGCTCTACCGCTTGTTCCGCAAATCGAGATGGCTTTGACCGGATGATTGCCGAGGGGTCATGACGACCACACCCGAATACCTGGTCCCCGCCCGGGTGGAGACCCCCGGGCCCGAGGAGCGTTCCGGCGGCCCGATCGGGCGCTGGCTGCTGGAGCACCGCGTGGCCCCGATCGGGCCGGAGAGCGACGAGGCGCACGCCAAGCCGCAGGCCTGGTGGAAGGTCATGACCCTGACCGGCGTGGACTACTTCTCCACGCTGTCCTACCTGCCGGCCATCGCCGCGCTGGCCGCCGGGGCCCTCTCCCCGCTGGCGACCCTGCTCATCGTGGCGCTCACGCTGCTGGGGATGCTGCCGATGTACCGCCGCGTGGCCAAGGAAAGCCCGAACGGCCAGGGCTCCGTGGCGATGCTGGAGACGCTCCTGCCCTTCTGGCGGGGCAAGATCTTCGTGCTGGTGCTGCTCGGCTTCGTCGCCACCTCATGGATCATCACGATCACCCTGAGCGCCGCCGACGCCTCCGTGCACATGCTCGAGAACCCCGTGTTCCCGAGCTTCATGCACGGCCACGCGGTGATCATCACCGTGGTGCTGCTGCTCATCCTGGGCGGCGTGTTCCTGCTCGGCTTCAGCGAGGCCGTCGCCGTGGCGATCCCGCTGGTCGGGGTGTTCCTCCTGCTCAACGCGGTCATCGTGGTCGTCGGCCTGGTCGACGTGTTCACCACCGCCGGGGCGCTGCCGGCCTGGACGCACGCGCTGAGCACCGGGCACGGCGGCGGATTCGGGCTGCTGCTGCCGGCCGTGGTCGCGTTCCCGTCGCTGGTGCTGGGCCTGTCGGGCTTCGAGACCGGGGTCAGCATGATGCCGCTCGTGGCCGCCGAGGGCGGCAACGCCGGGCAGCGGCGGGCGTCGCGCCTGGCCAACACCAAGAAGCTGCTCACGGTCGCGGCCGCGATCATGTCGGTGTACCTCATCGCGACGAGCTTCATCACCACCGTGCTGATCCCGCAGCGGGAGTTCGAGGAGGGCGGGAAGGCGGCCGGGCGGGCGCTGGCCTACCTCGCGCACGAGAAGATCGGCGAGGCGTTCGGCACCGTCTACGACATCAGCAGCGTGCTCATCCTGTGGTTCGCGGGCGCGTCGGCGATGGCCGGGCTCATCAACATCATCCCCCGCTACCTGCCGTCCTACGGCATGGCGCCGGAGTGGGGCCGCGCGGTGCGCCCGATCGTGCTGGTCTACACCGCGATCAGCATCGGCATCACGGTCGCGTTCGGCGCCGACGTCAACGCGCAGGCCGGGGCCTACGCGACCGGGATTCTGGCCATGATGGTCTCCGGGGCCGTGGCGGTCACGATCTCGGCGTGGCGGGCCGGTCAGCGCCTCACGGGGATCGGGTTCACGGTGCTGACGCTGATTCTGCTGTACGCGCTGGGCGCCAACGTGATCGAGAAGCCCGACGGCATCCTCATCTCCGCGGTCTTCATCGCCGGAATCATCGTGGTGTCGCTCGTCTCGCGGGTCAGCCGCACCACCGAGCTGCGCGCCGACGCGATCGAGTTCGACGACGCCGCCCGCCGCTTCGTCACCGAGTCGATCGAGCACGACGGCGAGCTCAACATCGTGGCGAACCGCCGGCAGGCCGGGGACAGGGCGGAGTACGAGGGCAAGGAGTCCGAGCAGCGCGGCCACAACCCGGTGCCGGGCCGGGCCGACATCCTGTTCCTGGAGGTCGACGTCGTGGACCCGTCGGCGTTCTCCGGCACCCTGTGCGTGCGCGGGGTCGAGGTGGACGGCTACCGGGTGCTGCGCACCGGGAGCCCGGCGGCCCCCAACGCGATCGCGGCGGTGCTGCTCGCCCTGCGCGACGCGACCGGGGTCCGCCCGCACGCCTACTTCGAGTGGGCGGAGGGCAATCCGCTCGGGCACCTGTTCCGGTACCTCATCCTCGGCCGCGGCGACACGGCGCCCGTGGTGCGCGAGATCATCCGCTCGTCGGAGCCGGACCCGTCCCGCCGTCCGGGCATCCACGTGGGGGGCTGACGCGATAGCGTGTACCCCGACTTCGGGGGAGGCCACATGTCCGTTTCCAGACAGGTCCGGCTGGTGCATTGGTCGGTGATCGCCTCGGCGCTGCTGCTCGGCATCGCCGCCGCGCTGTCCTGGGCGGCGCTCGCGCACCTCGCCGGGCTGCACACGAGGATGGTCTCCGACGGCCAGCTCGCCCAGGCGCGGACCGACATGCTCAACAACCTCGCCACCGCGGGCGTCTCCGCGCTGGTGCTCGCCGTGATCGCCGTCCTCCTGCGCCGGCCCTCCAGCAAGGCCCGCACCGCGGTGTGGGTGTTCGGGCCGATCATCGCGCTGACCACGCTGTGCTTCCTGGTCGGCGGCCCGGAGTGGGCGGTGGCCCCGACCGGCGAGGAGCCCGCCGAGCTGCGGGCGGAATACGCGCAGGTCGTGCCGGACTGGTACGTGTGGCCGCACGGGATCGCCGGACTGGTCGCGGTCGCCCTGCTGATCTTCGCCGCGGTCTTCCTGACCCGCGCGGATCTGCGGGAGCACTACATGGACGGCGGCCACGACGCCGCCCGCGGCTACACGTCGTGGGTCGATCGCACCGGCGGCGCGTGACCGGCGTGCGCGCCGGGGTTAAGGTGTCGCCGTGACGGAGCCGAACTCTCCCTCCGGCCCGACCTCGGGGCCCCGGCCGCCGGCGTGGAACCGGCCGCAGCCACCTCCCCCGCCACCGCCGCCCCCGGCCCCACCGGCCAACGTGCCGATCTCGGGCGAGCTGCTGCCGCCCGCCGGCTACGGCCCGCCGCGCGCGGTGCCCCCGCCCGGCTACGCGCCGCCGCCCCAGGTGCCGATCACCAAGCGCATCCCGGACAACCTGCCGTTCGTCGCCCGGCCCAGCGTGCTCAAGCGCGTCCTGGTCCTCGGGCCGATCGCCGCGGTCCTGCTGCTGCTGTTCGCCTGCCCGCTCGGGCTGGCCCTGACCGCCGACAACGACCCGAACCACACCAGCGGCGACGCCGTGGCGCTGGTCGGCATCGTGCTCTGCCTGGCCGTCGTGATCGCCGTGGCGTTCGGGCTGCAGATCTTCCTCGTCGCCTCGGGCGGGCCGGTGCTCGCCCTCGCCCCGACCGGGCTGTGGATCAAGACGCGGCCGACCCGCGGCCAGGCGGTCTGGCTGCCGTGGGAGGGCGTCGAGCGGATCCGGCGGCGGCGCTGGGGCCTGGAGAAGATGCTCGTGGTCAAGCCGCGCGACCCGCGCGTGGAGGGCAGCCTCGGCGCGTTCACCCAGGTCGATTCCGCGTTCATGAAGCTGTTCTACGGCTCGGGCTTCACCGCGACCCTGAACTTCGCGGACCGCTCGGAGGACGAGATCCTGGCGGCGGTGCGGCAGTTCAGCAACGGCCGCACACCCGTCGGCATCTGATTCGCATCCGACCCGCACCGTCGCGCGCCGATCCGTGGCTCTCCGGCCGGCGCGCAGTATCATCCGAGGTCGCGGCCCCGAAGCGGGCTCGCGTACCAGCCGTGGTTTGGACCGGCACCGATCCGGAAATCCGGCGCGTCGGGGGCCACATGTCACCAGGGTGCCGAAAAAGTGTCAGACCCTAGGTCTACGCTCGCGGGCAGCACAGGGACCAGGACCATTGGAGAGAGCCGAGTTGACCGCACAACCCGAGACCTTGTACGGGGCAGCAGACCTCACGCTCCTCGAAGGGCTCGACGCCGTCCGCAAGCGACCGGGCATGTACATCGGCTCGACCGACAGCCGCGGCGTCGCCCACCTGTTCAACGAGATCGTGGACAACTGCACCGACGAGGGCATCGCCGGGCACGCCACCCGCATCGAGGTGACGCTGCACGCCGACGGGTCGGTGCAGGTCGACGACGACGGCCGCGGCATCCCCGTGGACGTGCACGCCAAGTCCGGGATGTCCGGCGTCGAGCTGGTGCTGACGAAGCTGCACGCGGGCGGGAAGTTCGGCGGGTCGGGGTACAAGACCTCCGGCGGCCTGCACGGCGTCGGCGCCTCGGCGGTCAACGCCCTGTCGACGCGCTACGACGTGACCGTGCGCCGCGACGGCAAGATCCACCACATGTCGTTCCAGCACGGCGTGCCGGGCGAGTTCGACGGGCCCAACGCCACCTCGAAGTTCCGCCGCGGCGGCGGGCTCGTCGTGCAGGGGCGGATGAAGCGCGGCTCGTCCACCGGCACCTCGACCCGCTACTGGCACGACGCGCGCTACTTCGAGGCCGGCGCGGCCCTGGACCCCGAGGCGGTGCGGGCGAAGCTGCGCAACACCGCGTTCCTGGTGCCGGGCGTGACCTATGTGCTCAAGGACGCCACGCAGGGCTCGATCGAGACCGAGACCTACCACTACCCCAACGGCCTCGCCGACATGGTGGAGTTCCTGGCCCCCAGCGGCGACAAGCCGGTCTGCGGCACGCTGCTCATCAACGGCGAGGGCACCTACAAGGAGAACGCCGCCGACGAGAACGGCGTGATGAAGGCCAACGTCGAGCGGCGCGCCGAGGTCGAGATCGCGCTGCGCTGGGGCACCGGCTACGAGCGGGTCGTCGAGTCGTTCACCAACACCATCCGCAACATGCACGGCGGCACGCACCGGCGCGGCTTCGAGCGCGGCGCGCTGCGGGCGCTGACCGAGGCCATCCGCAACACCCGCGGCCTGCTGCGCCCCAAGGAGGACCTGCCGACGCTGGAGGACGTGCTCGAGGGCATGACCGCGGTCATCCACGTGCGCATCCCCGAGCCGCAGTTCACCTCCCAGACCAAGGACGAGCTGTCCACCGCGCCCGTGACCCGGGTCGTGCAGCAGGTCGTCGAGCAGCACCTCAAGGCCTGGATCGAGGCGCGCAAGACCAAGGTCGAGGCGCGCACCGTGCTGCAGAAGATCGTCGACGCGGCCCGGGTCCGGCTCACCCAGAAACAGCAGAAGGACGCGGCCCGGCGCAAGACGGCCCTGGAGGGGGCGTCGATGCCGGCCAAGCTCGTCGACTGCCGCTCGACCGGGGTGCAGCGCAGCGAGCTGTTCATCGTCGAGGGCGACAGCGCCCTGGGCACGGCCCGCATGGCCCGCTCCTCGGAATACCAGGCGCTGCTGCCGATCCGCGGCAAGATCCTCAACGTCCAGAAGGCGAACATCCAGCAGGTGCTGGACAACGCCGAGTGCTCGGCGATCGTGCAGGTGCTCGGGGCCGGCTCCGGGCGCACCTTCGACCTCGAGTCGATGCGCTACGGCCGCATCCTGATCATGGCCGACGCCGACGTCGACGGCTCGCACATCCGCACCCTGCTCATCACGCTGTTCGCGAAGTACATGCGGCCGGCCATCGCCGACGGGCGGCTCTACGCGGCCGTCCCGCCGCTGCACAAGATCGTCACGAAGGGGCGCAACCCGGAGACGATCTATACGTACACGCAGCAGGAGATGGAGAGCACCGTCGCCCGGCTGGAGAAGGCCGGCAAGCAGGTCGTCACGCCGATCCCCCGGTTCAAGGGTCTGGGCGAGATGGACGCCGACGAGCTGTGGGAGACCACGATGAACCCGGCGACCCGGGCGGTGCGGCGCATCACCCTCGACGACGTCGAGCGGGCCGAGGAGGTCCTCGAGCTGCTCATGGGCGAGCGGGTGGAGCCCCGCCGCAACTGGCTCATCGACTCCGCGGCGCGGGTCGACCAAGAGACGATCGACGCGTAACGACCCCGGAAGGCCGACGGAACACGATGGCACGCAAGAGCACCAAGGCGGTCAAGGCCGACCTGTCCGCGTTCGACCAGGCCGGTGCGCGGGTGCTGAACAACCCGCTCACCACCGAGGTGGAGGACTCCTACCTGGAGTATGCCTACTCGGTCATCCACTCCCGGGCGCTTCCGGACGCGCGGGACGGGCTCAAGCCCGTGCACCGGCGGATCCTCTTCTCGATGAGCGAGCAGGGGCACCGCCCCGACCGGGGGCACGTGAAGTCCTCCCGGGTCGTCGGTGACGTCATGGGCAAGTACCACCCGCACGGCGACAGCGCGATCTACGACGCCATGGTCCGCATGGCCCAGGACTTCTCGCTCAACGTCCCGCTCATCGACGGGCACGGCAACTTCGGCTCCCCGGACGACGGGCCCGCCGCCTCGCGGTACACCGAGGCCCGCATGTCCCGCGAGGCGATGCTGCTCGTCGGCGAGCTCGACGAGGGCACCATCGACTTCAAGCCCAACTACGACGGCTCCCTGCAGGAGCCCTCGGTGCTGCCCGCCGCCTTCCCCAACCTGCTGGTCAACGGCTCGTCCGGGATCGCGGTCGGCATGGCGACGAACATGATCCCGCACAACCTCGCCGAGATCGTGGCCGCGACCCGCTGGCTGATCAACCACCCGGCGGCGAGCCTGGA
The DNA here is from genome assembly GCF_050955725.1 of Dactylosporangium sp. CA-139114. Lineage (NCBI taxonomy): Bacteria > Bacillati > Actinomycetota > Actinomycetes > Micromonosporales > Micromonosporaceae > Dactylosporangium > Dactylosporangium sp. CA-139114. Next base: position 4,130,181 of record NZ_CP192080.1, on the reverse strand, counting down.
CAAGCTCATGGAGTTCGTCCCCGGCCCCGACCTGCCCACCGGCGGTCTGCTCCTCGGCCTCGACGAGGTCCGCCGGGCCTACGAGACCGGCCGTGGCGTGGTCCGCATGCGCGGCCGGGTCGAGATCGGGCTGCTGGAGGGCAGCCGCGGCCGGCAGGCGATCACGGTCACCGAGCTGCCCTACGGCATCGGCGCCGAGAAGGTGATCGAGAAGATCACCGACGAGGTCAACAAGACCAAGCGGCTGCAGGGCATCGCCGACGTCAAGGACCTCACCGACCGGGAGAACGGCACCCGGCTGGTCATCGAGTGCAAGGTCGGCGTCAACCCGCAGGCGCTGCTGTCGGACCTCTACCGGCTCACCCCGCTGGAGCAGTCCTTCGGCGTCAACAACCTCGTGCTCGTCGACGGCCAGCCCCAGACCCTGGGCCTCAAGGCGCTGCTGGAGGTGTTCCTGCAGCACCGCTACGAGGTGGTGACGCGGCGCACCGAGTTCCGCCGCAAGAAGCGCCAGGACCGCCTGCACCTGGTCGACGGCCTGCTCATCGCCCTGCTCGACATCGACCGGGTGATCGCCCTGATCCGCGACAGCGACAACGCGGCCGAGGCCAAGGCCGGCCTGATGAGCGAGTTCGGGCTCACCGACGTCCAGGCCACCTACATCCTCGACACCCCGCTGCGGCGGCTCACCCGCTACGACCGCATCGAGCTGGAGGCCGAGCAGCAGCGCCTCAACGAGGAGATCGCGGCGCTGAGCCAGATCCTCGACGACGAGAAGGTGCTCAAGAAGGTCGTCTCCGACGAGCTCGCCGCCGTCGTCAAGGAGCACGGCCAGCCCCGCCGCACCACCCTCATCGACGGCGACCTCAAGGAGGTCCTCGCGGCCTCGGTCCCGGCCGGCCCGCTCGAGGTCACCGACGACCCGTGCCAGGTCCTGCTGTCCGCGACCGGCCTCGTCGCCCGCACCGCCGCCGAGTCCGAGGAGGCCCCGGAGGGCAGCCGCAAGGCCGGCCGCGACAAGCACGACGCCGTCCGCGCGGTCGTGCACACCACGGCCCGCGGCCAGGTCCTGCTGGTCACGAGCCGCGGCCGCGCCTTCAAGGTCGACGTGCTGCCCCTGCCGGTCCTGCCCGAGCAGCCCGGCACCGTCTCCCTGCGCGGCGGCATGTCCACGTCGGAGCTCGTCCCGCTGGAGTCCGGCGAGACGGTGGTCGGCCTCGCGCCGCTCGCCGACCGCGAGTCGGGCTCCCCGGGCCTCGCCCTCGGCACGCGCAACGGCCAGGTGAAGATCTGCGCCCCCGAATGGCCCGTGCGCTCCGACGAGTTCGAGGTCATCGGCCTGCGCGACGGCGACGAGGTGATCGGCGCGACCTGGCTCACCGACGGCTCGGAGACCCTGGCCTTCGTGAGCAACGACGCGTCGCTGCTGCGCTTCCCGGCGAACCTGGTCCGCCCGCAGGGCCTCAAGGGCGGCGGCATGGCCGGCATCAACCTGGCCGACGGCGCCCAGGCCATCTTCTTCGGCGCCGTGGTCACGAAGGACCCGGAGCACGGCGAGCCGATGGTCGTCACGGCGACGATGGGCAACGCGAAGATGACGCCACTGCGCCTCTACCCGGCGAAGGGCCGGGCCACGGGCGGCGTGCGCGCGCAGCGGTTCCTCAAGGGCGAGACCCACCTGGTGCTGGCCTGGATCGGCCCCCGCCCGGTGGCCTCGAACGCGAAGGGCGACGCCCGCGACCTGCCGCAGGCCGACTCCCGCCGCGACGGCTCGGGCGCCCAGCTGCGCGCCCCGGAGCTGATCGGCCACCTGGTCGAGCGCGGCTGAGGCCGCCGCTGGTCCCGGATGCGACGACGAGGGCCCGGTCCACGGCAGCGATGCCGCGGCCGGGCCCTCGCCGCGTCCTGGACATGTCCGGGGATTCCCTCACCACCGGGCCGTGACCCCCGGCCCGAGGATGAGCGCCGCTCACCTGCGGCACCCCTCCCCCGGCCACCATCCGGCGCCCGCGGCCGTACGGCCCGTCTCCCTCCAGCGCCCCCGACCGGACGTGCGCACCCCCGTCGCCGATCACCCACGGTGGATTCCCGCCGTCAACGCGCCTCGTGCCGCCGGTCGGCGTTCCTCCGGGGGTGAACGTTTGCCCACGTGGGGGTGGGTAGAGCGCGGCCCGTGCTGACGAACCTGGCCCACCTGGACGCGCTGCGCGTCCGTATCGCGCCGCCGGCGACCGCCCGGCACACCACCTACCGGCTCGCCGACGAGTCCGCCGTCGAGGTCGTCTGGACCTACGCCGAGGCCGGCCCCGGCGGCTACCGGCCGACCGGCGGCGACCCCGGCCAGGGCGCCTTCAACGCCGACGACATCGCCCGGGCCGCGATCGTGTACCTGCGGCACTGGCGCGCCACGGGCGACACCACGAGCCGGACGGCGGCGCGGCAGCTGCTGCGCGGGCTGTGCTACCTGCAGACCGCCCCCGCCGACGACACCGACCCCCGGGCCGGCAACGTCGTGCTGTGGCAGCAGGCCGACGGGCGGCTCAACCCGAGCGCCGACCCGGCCGAGCAGCCCGACCCGTCCGACGGCGGCGAGTCCGCGTGGCTGGCCCGCACGATCTGGGCGCTCGGCGAGGGGTTCGCGGCCTTCGACGGCGACGAGCCCGGGTTCGCCGGCTTCCTGCGCGCCCGGCTGCGGCTCGCGCTGGGTGCGGTGCGGCGGCAGGTGCTGCAGCGGTACGGCCAGTGGCGCCTCGTCGACGACACGGCCACGCCCGCCTGGCTCATCGCCGACGGGGCCGACCTCACCGGCGAGGCGCTGCTCGGCCTGTGCGCGTACACCGCACGCAGCGGCGACGAGGACGCCCGGAAGGTCCTCGAGCAGCTCGGCGAGGCGGTGACCGCGATGCGCACCGGCACCCCGTGGACGTGGCCGTTCGGGGCGGTCCTGCCCTACGGCCTGTCCCGCACCGAGTGGCACGGCTGGGCCGGGCTCGCCCCGGGCGCCCTCGCGCGCGTCTACGAGGTGTGCGGCGACCTCGGGGCCCGCGACGCCGCCCTCGCCGACGCGGCCTCGTTCACCCCGCACCTGCTCGTCGGCGGCGGCCCCGACAACCTGCGGGTGGCGCTGCCCGGCGCCCGCGAGGCGCTGACGCTGGACGGGGTGCAGCTGGCCTACGGGGCCCACTCCCGCGTCGAGTCGCTGCTGGCCACCGCCCGCGCCACCGGCCGGCCCGCGCTGCGCACGCTCGCCGGGATCGCCGCCTCGTGGTTCTTCGGCAACAACCCGGCGGGCGCCCCGATGTACGACCCCGCGACCGGCGTCACCTACGACGGCATCGACCGCCCCGACGGGCTCGGGGTCGTGCACCGCGACGCCGGGGCCGAGTCCACGATCCACGGCCTGCTGGCGATGCTGGCCCTCGACGCCGACCCGCACACCGCCGCGGTCGCCCGCATCGCCGAGCCCGGCCTGCGCATCGAGGGCACCGAGATGCACACGATGGCCCTCGCCGACCCGGTCACCGGCGCCCACCTCACCCTGCTGCGCAGCCTCGCCACGAGCATCCGCGCCGTCGACGTCGTCGTGCCGGGCGAGTCCCCGGCGACGGTGAGCGTGAACGACCCGGCGGCCGAGGAGATCGAGCACTACACGACGACGGCGGGCCGCATCCGGGTGCTCGTGCCGGCCGGGGGCTTCACGACCGTCGTGCAGCCGGGCGGCTGACGGTAAGTTTCACGCCCCGCCCGTGCTCAGCCGTGATTGACACCGTCCGATGTTTGCCAGCCGGTGGTGACGCCGCACACACTGCGCCTACCTCGTGGGAGCCGAGCAACTCTGCCGCGCCCCGAACTCGAGGAGGTACCCCTTGGCAACCATCGCCAGAGGCGCGCTGTGGACGACCGTGGTCGCCGCCGCCGCTCTCGTCGCGGCCACCCTGGTCGCGCCCGGCGCCGCGCACGCGCACGGCGTCGCACTCGTCCCCGGCAGCCGCACCTACCTGTGCTACGTCGACGGACTGCAGGCCACCGGCCAGATCGTCCCCACCAACCCGGCGTGCGCCGACGCCGTGGCGCAGGGCGGGCAGCAGCCGCTCTACGACTGGTTCGGCGTCCTGCGCTCCGACGCGGGCGGGCGCACCACCGGCTACATCAACGACGGTGAGATCTGCGGCGGCGGCACCACCAAGTACGCCGCCTACAACGCCGCCCGCACGGACTGGCCCACCACGCACCTGACCGCCGGGTCGACGATCCAGCTGCACTACAGCAACTGGGCCGCGCACCCGGGCACGTTCCACATGTACATGACCAAGAACGGCTGGGACCCGACGAGCCCGCTCAAGTGGTCGGACCTCGAGTCGTTCTGGAGCGCCACCGACCCGCCGCAGTCCGGCGGCCCGGGCGCGCTCAACTACTACTACTGGGACACCACGCTGCCGGCGAACCGCACCGGGCGGCACATCATGTTCATCCAGTGGGTCCGCTCCGACAGCCAGGAGAACTTCTTCAGCTGCTCGGACATCGTCTTCGACGGCGGGCACGGCGAGGTCACCGGCGTCAAGGGCGGCGGCACCGGGCCCTCGAGCTCGGCGTCGCCGTCGCGTTCGGCGTCGGCGTCGCCCTCGGTGTCGCCGTCGGCGTCGCGATCCGCGTCGGCCTCCGCGTCGCCGTCGCGCTCGGTGTCGTCGTCCCCGGCGCCGGGTGGATCCGGGTGTACCGCGACCTGGGCGCTCCAGCCGAGCTCGTGGGCCGGGCACTTCCAGGCCCAGGTCACCGTCAAGAACAACGGCTCGTCGACGCTCAACGGCTGGACGGTCCGCTGGACGTACACCGGCGGGCAGGGCTTCGAGGGCGCGCCGTGGAACGGCACCCTCGTCGGCCAGCCCCCGAACGTCGCCGTGTCGAACGTCGACTGGAACAAGGTCCTCGGACCCGGCGCCAGCACGTCGTTCGGCTTCAACGCCACGGGCACCGCGCCCGCCACCGCCCCGGCGCTGACCTGCTCGAGTCCCTGACCGTTCGTTGGCTCGCGGCGCCCGCATCCCCGGTGGTGCGGGCGCCGCCCGATCAGTTGAGGCCCCCGTGACCCACTCCGCACCCGGCGGGACCCGCGTCCGCCGCCCGGCCGCCCCCGACGAACCCGCCCGCCGTCACCGCCGCGGCCTCGCGCCCGTGTGGCGGTACAGCATCGGCTTCCTCGCGATCCTCGCCCTGCTCGGCGCGATCGTCTTCGTCACCCAGCAGCAGTCGCCGGCCCCGCCGCCGCCGAAGGAGACCGTGCACAGCGTCGAGGGGGCGCTGGGCAACCGGCAGGCGGCGACCCTGGACGTCATCAGCGGCGTCGAGTCGGTGATCATCCACGCCGAACCGCTCGACGGGCTGCTGTACCGCGCCTCGACCCTGCCCGGCAGCAAGGTCGAGCCGGTCGCGGCCGAGTCGGGCGACGACGTCAAGCTGAGCCTGAACGGCACCGAGATCGCCGGCCAGGCGACCGTCCACGTGTACCTCAACGACAAGGTCCGCTGGACGCTCAACCTCGCCGGCGGCGGGCTGCGCCAGGTCGTCGACTTCGGCGGCGGCCGCCTCGCCGGGATCGAGGTCGCGGCGGGGGTGCAGGAGCTCGACGTGACGGTACCGAAGCCGGAAGGCACCATGTCGATCCACGTCGGCGGCGTCGGGCGGCTCGCGGTGCACGCCCCGAGCGGGGTGCCCGCGCAGCTCAGGCTCGGCGACCACGGCACCATCGGCGAGGTGCGCCTCGACGACAAGGTGACCAAGAACGTGGCCGGCGGCGCGACCCTCGCCACCGGCGCGGACTACGCCACGGCCACGGACCGGTACGACCTGCAGGTCGGCACCGCGGCCGCGGCCGTCTCCGTGGACCGGCGACCCTAGGCGGGATCGCCCGCGGCCCGGGGTGCCGCCGCCGCCGCGCCGGCGCCCCTACGCGGTCGCCCGCGGCCCGGGGTGTCGCTTCCGGTGGGACGGCACGCCGAGCGCGGGCAGCTTGAGCAGCGAGACCTCCGGGGACTGGCCGGACAGCACCATGAGCCGGCGCATGCTGAGCCGCACCAGGTGGTGCGAGACGAAGAACAGCCATCCGGCCAGCGGCAGCTCCACGAGCAACGCGGTGGCCAGGCTGACCCAGCGGTCCGGCCCCGACGCGGTCATGATGTCGAACCAGGCGTCGCACGCGAGCAGCGTCCCGCTCACGAGCGCCGCGAGCACGACGACCTGCCGCCGGCGCAGCGCCGCCCAGGCCGTGAACCCGAGCGTGACCATGAGCGCCCCGTCGAACCCGACCCACGTGAGGTCCCAGTTCCCCGCGAGGTACCGCGGCGGCAGCCGCAGGCCGAGCGCGATGACCCACGGGATCATGAGGACGCTCGCGACCCCGATGACGATGACGAACCAGCGGCGCGCACGCTCGGTGGCCGCGATGGAGCGCCGCGCGAGGCGGGGCTGCAGCTGGGCGAGCCGGCGCGCGAGGTCGGCGCGCTCGGCGGCGGTCATCGACTGCAGGTCGGCGTCGGCGATCACGTCCACGACAGTACGTCGCCTTGGGTGCGCGGACGGGTGCTGACAGCAGGCTCCCAGCAAACCCTGACGTGACCCGAACACGAAGCTTCGGGCGGCGTGGCCGACATGTCGGACACTTCGTGATCCGACATGTCGGATTTTTCGCCTGTCGGGGTGTAAATCCGTTGCATGACGGTTGATGATCGGGAGGCGCCCGGCCAGCTTCGGCGTCGGGACGGCCATCACGACGCCGGTCCAGCCATCGTCACCAGGAGCCGTCTCAGCCGCCCGCGGGACAGCAGGCGCCGTCTCAGCCGCACGCAGGGCAGCGCTGCCATCAGGCTCCGGGAAGCCGTCTCAGCCGCGCGCGGGGGCAGCACTGCCGTCAGCCCCGGGGCGCCGTCTCAGCCGCGCGCGGGGGCAGCACTGCCGTCAGCCCCGGGGCGCCGTCTCAGCCGCGCGCGGGGGCAGCACTGCCATCAACCCCGGCGCGCCGTCTCCGCCGCGCGCGGGGCAGCGCTGCCGTCAAGCCCCGGGGCGCCGTCTCAGCCGCGCGCGGGGCGGGCAGCGCCGCCATCAATCCCGGCCCGCCGTCTCAGCCGGTGTGCGCGGGGCAGGCAGCACCGCCATCAACCCCGGCCCGCCGTTTCAGCCGCGCGTGCGGCAGCGCTGCCGTCAGGCTCCGGGAAGCCGTCTCAGCCGCCCGCGGGCCGAAGGGCGAGCGCCCCCGGCCCGCGCCGGCCGGTCGCGACGGTCAGCGGCCGCGCAGTGCCCGGTAGCGGGCCACCAGGCTCGCCGTGGAGCTGTCCAGCGCCGACAGGTCCGGGCTGTCCGAGGTCAGCGCCGGCTCGATGCGCTTCGCCAGGACCTTGCCCAGCTCGACGCCCCACTGGTCGAAGGAGTCGATGTCCCAGATCGCGCCCTGGACGAAGACCTTGTGCTCGTACAGCGCGATCAGCTGCCCCAGCACGTGCGGCGTGAGCTCGTCGGCGAGGATCGTCGTCGTCGGGCGGTTGCCGCCGAAGGTGCGGTGCGGCACCTCGGCCTCGGCCACGCCCTCGGCGGCCACCTGCTCCGACGTCTTGCCGAACGCGAGTGCCTGGCCCTGCGCGAAGAGGTTCGCCATGAGCAGGTCGTGCTGCTCGCGCAGCGGGCCGAGCTCCGCGACGGGCCGGGCGAAGCCGATCAGGTCCGCGGGGATGAGCGCGGTGCCCTGGTGGATCAGCTGATAGTACGCGTGCTGGCCGTTGGTGCCGGGCGTTCCCCAGACGATCGGGCCGGTCGCCCACTCCACGGGCCTGCCCTCGCGGTCGACCGACTTGCCGTTGGACTCCATGTCGAGCTGCTGCAGGTACGCCGGGAACCGCGACAGGTAGTGGCTGTACGGGAGCACGGCATGGGTCTGGGCGTCGTGGAAGTCGCGGTACCAGATGCCGAGCAGGCCCAGCAGCAGCGGCGCGTTGGCCTCGGGGGGCGCGGTGCGGAAGTGCTCGTCCATCTGGTGGAAGCCGGCGAGCATGGAACGGAAGCCGTCCGGGCCGAGGGCGATCATCAGGGAGAGACCGATGGCGGAGTCGTAGGAGTACCGGCCGCCGACCCAGTCCCAGAACTCGAACATATTCGTCGTGTCGATGCCGAACTTCGCGACCTCGCTCGCGTTCGTCGACACGGCCACGAAGTGCTTGGCCACGGCCGCGTCGTCGCCGAGGGCGTCGAGCAGCCACCGGCGCGCGGCGGTCGCGTTGGTGATCGTCTCGATCGTCGTGAACGTCTTCGACGACACGATGAACAGCGTGGTCGCCGGGTTCGCGTCGCGCAGGGCCTCGTGCAGGTCGGCGCCGTCGACGTTGGAGACGAACTTGAAGGTCAGGGAGCGGTCGGTGAAGGGCCGCAGCGCCTCGTACGCCATCGCCGGGCCGAGGTCCGACCCGCCGATGCCGATGTTGATCACGGTCGTGATGCGCTCGCCCGTGTAGCCGGTCCACTCCCCCGACCGGATGCGGTCCGCGAACGCCGACATCCGGTCGAGCACGGCGTGGACCTTCGGCACCACGTTCTCGCCGTCCACGATGATCTCGGCGTCGCGCGGCGCCCGCAGCGCGGTGTGCAGCACCGCCCGGTGTTCGGTGAAGTTGATCTTTTCGCCGCGGAACATGCGGTCGCGAAGCTCGGACACGCCGCGGGCGGCCGCGAGGTCCTGCAGCAGGCGCAGCGTCTCGTCGGTGACGAGGTGCTTGCCGTAGTCGAGGTAGAGGTCGCCGGCCTGCAGCGCATACCGGCGGCCCCGGTCGGGATCTTCGGCGAACAGGTCGCGCAGGTGAATCTCTCCGAGTTCCGCGCGGTGCTTGACCAGCGCGGCCCACTCGGGCAGATGGTTGAGCCGAGGCATCAGGAAGCTCCTAGCGAGTCAGCGTGGTGACACTCCACTCGCTGATTCTGCCCCTTTCGCGTTCGTCTCGTCGTCGCTGTCCCGATCTTGTGTGACGGACGGGACCACGCCCGGCCGTGCGTGACGGGCTCAGCGCGAGGAGTGCCCGATCGCGTCGCGTGACGTGGCCGAGGCGGCGATCGCGGCGGGGTCAGCCGGGTCGGTGTTCGGGTCCGACAGGGGCTGCGGTGTCCGGTTGCGCCGCCGGCGCAGGCCCTCCACCACGGCCGCGGCGGTCGCGAGGGCGATCACGAGCAGGACGGCGCCGGTCGGCACCTCGAAGAGCTTCAGCGCGCTGGCGATCAGCACGACGATGAGCGCCGCCCGCACCACGCCCGCCGGTGCCCGCGAGGACAGCCGGGCCCCGATGAGCACGCCCGGCACCGAGCCGATGAGCACCGCCGCGGCGAGGTCGAGCTTGAGGTCGCCGAAGATCGCGTGCCCGAGCGCGGCCGAGAACACGAGCGGGATGGCCTGCACCAGGTCGGTCCCGACGAGATCGCGGGGGCGCAGCGCCGGGTACAGCGCGAGGAGGATCACGATGATGAGCGACCCGGACCCGACGGAGGTCATGCCGACGACGAGGCCGCCGAGCGCTCCGAGCAGCAGGGTGGGCACCGGCCGGACCTTGATCGGGGCCGCGGCGCCGTCGTCGCCGGCCGGGCTCTTGCGGTATGCCTTGACGAGCAGCCCCACCACCGCGAGCAGCAGCGCCACCCCGAGGGCCAGCCGCACCACGTCCTGCACCCGGTCGCCGTCGCCGATCGCGCGCATGAGCAGCACGCCGGCGAACGCGCTGGGCACGCTGCCGAGGCACAGCCACCGCACCAGCCCCCAGTTGACGGACCCGCGCCGGGCGTGCACCCACCCGCCGAACGGCTTCATCACGGCCGAGGCGGCGAGGTCGCTGGACACGGCGGCGAGCGGCGGCACGCCGAAGAACAGCACCAGGATCGGCGTCATGAGCGCGCCGCCGCCCATCCCGGTGAGCCCGACGACGATCCCGACCCCGAGCCCGGCGAACGCAAGCAACGGATCCATGCCGAGCAGTCTCGCCCCGAAACCCGATTTTGTCCACTAAGTAGGTCGACAAAGGTGAGTAGTCCGCCGGAGGGATGAACACCCAGCGTGATCCGCGCGTGGCCGGACTGCGTGGACGCTCGGACGCGATGACGGTGTGTGATCGGTGCCGTCGGACTGATCGCTGGCCCGGGTGACTACCGCGGACCTGGCAGCGACGGCGCGCCAGCGCCGAGCGGTGTCTGGCGGGAGCGACGGTCCGCACCCCGGCGGACCCGAGCCATGGCTTGTGACAAACGGCCCCGGGTCGCCTTCAGGACACCCGGGGCCGTTGCGGAACCTCTGTGCGGATCAGTCCACCTCGACCGCGGCGGCGGCGAACTGGGCCGAGTAGAGCCGTGCGTACGCGCCGCCCGACGCGAGCAGCGAGTCGTGCGTCCCCTGCTCCACGATCGACCCGTGCTCCATGACGAGGATCAGGTCCGCGTCGCGGATCGTGGACAGGCGGTGCGCGATGACGAAGCTCGTGCGGCCCGCCCGCAGCGTGCTCATCGCCCGCTGGATGAGCACCTCGGTGCGGGTGTCGACCGAGCTCGTCGCCTCGTCCAGGATGAGGATCGTCGGCTCGGCCAGGAACGCCCGGGCGATCGTGATGAGCTGCTTCTCCCCCGCCGAGACGCCCGCGCCCTCGTCGTCGATGACGGTGTCGTAGCCCTCCGGCAGGGTGCGCACGAACCGGTCGGCGTGCGCGGCCTCGGCCGCCGCCGCGATCTTCTCCGGCGTCGGGTGGTCGGCGCCGTAGGCGAGGTTCTCCGCGATGCTGCCCTGGAACAGCCAGGTGTCCTGCAGCACCATGCCGATCTGCTCACGCAGCTCGTCGCGCGACATCGCGGCGATGTCCACGTCGTCGAGCAGGATCCGCCCGCCGGTCAGGTCGTAGAAGCGCATGACGAGGTTCACCAGCGTCGTCTTGCCCGCGCCGGTCGGGCCGACGATCGCGACCGTCTGGCCGGGCTCGACGGTCAGCGACAGATCCTCGATGAGCGGCTCGTCCTGCTTGTAGCGGAACGACACGTGCTCGAAGGTGACCTTGCCGCGGACCTGGGCCGGGCGCGCCGGGGCGGCCGGCTCCGGGGTCTGCTCCTCGGCGTCGAGCAGCTGGAAGACCCGCTCGGCGGAGGCGATGCCGGACTGCACGAGATTCGACATCGCGGCGACCTGGGTCAGGGGCTGGGAGAACTGCCGGGAGTACTGGATGAACGCCTGCACATCGCCCAGCGTCATCGTGCCCGAGGCCACCCGCAGGCCGCCGACCACGGCGACGAGCACGTAGTTGATGTTGCCGATGAACATCATCGCGGGCTGGATGAGCCCGGAGATGAACTGGGCCCGGAACGCCGAGGCGAACAGCGCCTCGTTGTGCTCCTCGAACGTCCTGGCCGCCTCCGCCTGCCGGCCGAAGATCTTCACGACCGAGTGGCCGGTGAACATCTCCTCGATGTGGCCGTTGAGCCGGCCGGTGCTCGCCCACTGCTTGACGAACTCCGGCTGGGACTTCTTGCCGATGCGGGCCGTGATGAGCACCGACACCGGCACGGTGACGAGCGCGATCACGGCCAGCAGCGGGGAGATCCAGAACATCATGCCGAGCACCGCGACGATCGTCAGCAGCGACGTGAGCAGCATGGACAGCGACTGCTGCAGGGTCATCGCGATGTTGTCGGTGTCGTTGGTGGCCCGGGACAGCACCTCGCCGCGGGCCTGCCGGTCGAAGTAGCTCAGCGGCAGCCGGGCGAGCTTGGCCTGGACCTGCTCGCGCAGGCGGTACACGGTGCGCTGCACGATGACCGTGGTCAGCCGGGCCTGCAGCAGGCCGAGGATCCAGGCGAAGAGGTACACCACCGCGACCCCGAGCAGCACCCGCTTGAGCCGGTCGAAGTCGATGCCCCGGCCCGGCACCAGGTTGCTCATGCCGCCGAGCAGGTCGGCGAACGCGTTGTCGCCGCGGGCCCGCAGCGCCTCGATGGCCTGTTCCTTGGTGGTGCCGGCCGGGATCTTCTTGCTGATGATGCCCTCGAAGATCACGTCGGTGGCGTGGCCGAGCAGCCGCGGGCCGAGCGTGGAGAGCACGACGCTGGCGATGCCGAAGACCAGCACCGCGACCACGATGAAGCGGTCCGGGGCGAGCATCTTCAGCAGCCGCTTGGCCGAGCCCTTGAAGTCCTCGATCTTCGCCGGGGGGCCGCCGGCGCCCATCATCATGCGCCCGGGGCCGAAGCCCGGTCCGCCGCCGGGCCGCGGGCCTGCGCCCGCGCCGCCGGGTCGTGGTGCGGTCATGCCGCGGCCTCCGCTTCAGTCAGCTGCGAAAGAACGATCTCTCGGTAGGTCTCGTTGCCGTCCATGAGCTCCTGGTGCGTGCCGGTGCCCACGACCCGGCCCTCGTCGAGCACGACGATGCGGTCGGCGTCGCGGATGGTGCTCACCCGCTGGGCGACGATGACCACGGTCGCATCGGCGATCTCGACGCGCAGCGCCTCGCGCAGGGCCGCGTCGGTGGCGTAGTCGAGCGCGGAGAAGGAGTCGTCGAACAGGTACACCTCGGGCCGGGCCACCAGCGTCCGGGCGATCGCGAGCCGCTGCCGCTGCCCGCCGGAGACGTTGGTGCCGCCCTGGGCGATCGGCGCCTGCAGCCCCTCGGGCATGGCCCGCACGAACCCGGCCGCCTGCGCGACCTCCAGGGCCCGCCACAGCTCCTCGTCGGTGGCGTCGGGCCGGCCGTAGCGCAGGTTGGAGGCGACGGTGCCGGAGAACAGGTAGGGCTTCTGCGGCACCATGCTGACCGTGCGCGCCAGCAGCGCGGGGTCGATGCGGCGCACGTCCACGCCGTCCACCAGCACCGTGCCGCCCGTCGCGTCGAACAGCCGCGGCACGAGGTTGAGCAGGGTCGTCTTGCCCGCGCCGGTACTGCCGATGATCGCCGTCGTCTGCCCGGGATGCGCGACGAGGTCCACGTCGGCGAGCACCGCCAGATCGGCGCCCGGGTAGTGGAAGGACACGCCGCGCAGCTCCAGCTCGCCGTGCACGTCGAGGCTCGTCACCGGCTCGGCCGGCGCCTCGACGCTGGACTCGGTGTCGAGCACCTCCTGGATGCGCTCGGCACACACCTCGGCCCGCGGGATCATGACGAACATGAACGTCGCCATCATCACCGACATGAGGATCTGCATGAGGTAGCTCAGGAACGCGGTCAGCGCCCCGACCTCCATGCCGCCGGTGTCGATCCGCTTCGCGCCGAACCACAGCACGAGGATGCTGGAGGCGTTGACGATGAGCATCACCGTCGGGAACATCAGCGACATCAGCCGGCCCGTGGCCAGCGACACCTCGCGCAGGTCGGCGTTGGTGCGGGCGAAGCGCCGCCGCTCGTGCTCGTCGCGGACGAACGCGCGGATGACCCGGATGCCGGTGATCTGCTCGCGGATGACCCGGTTCACCAGGTCGATGCGCACCTGCATGAGCCGGAACAGCGGCCGCATCCGCACCACGATGAGCGCGATCAGGATGATGAGCACGGGCACGACGACGAGCAGCAGCCCGGACAGCGGCACGTCCTGCTTCAGCGCCAGCACGATGCCGCCGAAGCACATGATCGGCGCCGACACCATGAGCGTGAACGTCATCAGGACCAGCATCTGGACCTGCTGGATGTCGTTGGTGGTGCGCGTGATGAGCGACGGGGCGCCGAGCTCGCCGACCTCGCGGGCCGACAGCTGCTGCACCTTCGCGAAGATCCCGGCCCGCACGTCGCGGCCCAGGGCCATCGCGGCGCGGGCGCCGAAGAACACGGCGGCGGCCGAGCACACGATCTGCAGCAGCGACACGCCGAGCATGAAGCCCCCGACGCGCAGGATGTAGCCGGTGTCGCCGGTCACGACGCCGCGGTCGATGATGTCGGCGTTGAGGGTCGGCAGGTACAGCGTGGCGAGCGTCTGCACCAGCTGCAGCACCACCACCAGGGTGATCGGCCCGCGGTAGGGCCGCAGGTATGTTCGCAGCAGACGGATCAACATCGGTCAGGCGTCTCCAGGGTCGGATGGGACGTGCAGGAGGCCGTCGAGCAGGACGGCGACGATCTCGTCCGGCGTGAACTCCTCGTGCGGCAGGTCGCCCCGCACGGTGCTCACGACCAGGGCGAACAGCAGCCGGGACGTGGCGGCCGGGCTGCGGCGCAGCAGGTGCTTGTCGGGTTCGATCAGTTCGGCGACGGCGTCGGAGAGCCGGCGGCGGCCGTCCACCAGCGCGGCGAACGGCGAGGAGTCCAGGGGCATGGTGCGGGCGAGCATCATGAGCGGCACCGAGCCCTCGACCCGGCGCATCAGGATCGCCGCGGCGTCGCTGAGCCGATCACGCAGCGTCGCCCCGGGGTCGATCGCGGACAGGGCGCGCAGCACCGGCTCCGGCTCGAAGGCCGAGCAGAGCGCGGCGGACAGCAGCGACGCCTTGTCCGGGAAGACGCCGAAGATGGTGCCCTCGGCGACGCCCGCGGCCTCGGCGATCTGCCGGGTGGTGACGGCCGCCCCGTGGGTGCGCAGCAGCGGCAACGTGGCGGCGATGAGCGCCGCGCGCCGCTCGTCGGGGGCCAGCGCGGGCACGCGCCGGCGACGGGTCTCGGCATTCACGGGCTCACTGTAATGAGCGAGCACTCACTCGTACAAGCGATTTCACCCTGCGCCGGGTTGCAACCACGTGGCAACGGCGCGTAATCGCACGCCGCTCCTCGATGACCGCACGATGATCCCACTGGAACCGGAAGGAGGGCCCGCCATGCGCGACGTCGACGAGGAAGCCCGGCTGTCCGCCCTGCACAGCTACGGCGTGCTCGACGCGCCGCGCCCGAAGGCCCTCGACGAGCTCACCGAGCTCGGCGTGTCCGTCTTCGACACCACCATGTCGACCGTCACGCTCGTCGACCGCGACCGGCAGTGGTTCGCCGGCAAGACCGGCCTGGCCGCCGACGAGACCCCGCGCGCCATCTCCTTCTGCGCCGAGACCATCCCGACCCGCCGCACCCTCGTCGTCTGCGACGCCCGCGCCGACGCGCACTTCCGCGACTACCCCAACGTCACCGGCGACCCGTACATCCGCTTCTACGCCGGTGCCCCGCTCATCGACGACGACGGGCACGTGCTGGGCACCTTCTGCGTCAAGGACGACCGCCCCGGCGACCTCGGCCCCCGCCGGCAGGAGGCCCTCGAGACCCTCGCCCGGCAGGCGACCGGGCACCTGTCGCTCATGCGCAGCCGCCTGATGCTCGCCGAGCTCGGTGACGAGCTCGCCCGCGCGACCCAGCGCGAGGAGGACCTCGTCGCGACCATCTCGCACGAGCTGCGCACCCCGGTGACGGCGATCCAGGGCTACCTCGAGCTGCTCGCCGAGGACGAGCGCCTCGCCGGGTACACCCGCCTGGTCGAGCCCATCTACCGCAACGGCCGGCGCCTCGTCGGCATGGTCGACCACCTGCTCACCGGCACCCGCCCCGCCGACGCGCCGCTGCTGCTGCACCGCAGCCCCGTCGAGCTGCACATGGTCCTCACCGCCGCGGTCCAGGCCGGCAGCGCCCTCGCCGAGCCCCGCGGCGTCGAGGTCGTCGTGGAGCCGCCGACCGGGGCCTGCGTCGTGTCCGTCGACATCGCCCGGCTCACCCAGGCCGTGCAGCAGCTGGTCCGCAACGCGATCCTGTTCACCCCGGCGGGCGGCAAGGTCACCGTCCGCGCCGTCCACGCCCCGAACCCGGCGGTCGAGGTGTCCGACACCGGCGTGGGCATCCCGCCGGACGAGCTGCCGTACGTCTTCCAGCGCTTCTTCCGCGGCCGCCACGCCCGCCGCCAGGCCGTCCCCGGCGTCGGGCTCGGCCTGCACATCGCGCAGGAGGCCGCCGCGGCCCACGGCGGGCGGATCACGCTGAGCTCCGCCGGCGCCGGCACCACGGCCCGGCTCAGCCTGCCGTAGGCGCCACCACCAGCCGCGGACGCGCCCTGACCCGGTCACCGGCCGGCGCGCAGCAGACGGAACAGCGTGAGCCACTGCTCCGGCCACACCAGCCCGACCGGCGTGCGGGTGTCCAGCCGCAGCGCCCGGAACGCCCCGGCGACCCGCGCCGCCGGGAACCGCTGCGCCAGCGACGCATACAGGGAGCCCCCGACGCCGCTGAAACCCAGACGCACGATGCCGCGGTACGTCCCGAGCCCGCCCGCCTCCACCAGCGGCACCGGGCGCCGGGTCAGCCGCAGCAGCCCGCCGTCGACCCGCGGCACCGGCCGGAACGCGGCCCGGGGCACCCGCCCGGCCAGCCGCCAGTCGACCTCCGGCCACGTCTCGATCGTCAGCCGCGACCAGCGCCCGTAGTCCCCGGCCCGCTTGCGCGCATACTCCAGCTGGGTCAGCAGCGTCGCCGACGTCAGCCCCGGCGCCCGCAGACACCAGCCGACGACCCCGGACGTCAGCGCGAACGGGATGTTGCCCACCACCGCGAACGGCTCCGGCGGCGGCGCGGCGGCCAGGAAGTCGGCCACCCGCACGCTCAGCCCGCCGAGGCGCGGCAGCGCGGCCGCCATCCCCGGATCGACCTCGAACGCGACCACCCGGCCGGCCCGGCGTACCAGCTCCTCGGTGAGCCGCCCCCGCCCGGCCCCGACCTCGAACACGAGATCACCACGGCGCATGGCCGCGGCATCGGCGATGCGGCGCACGGCCGCCGGATCCATCAGAAAGTTCTGCCCGTAGACGCGCCGGGCGCGCGGATGGGCAGCGGAGAAGCGAGACATGACCAGGTTCCCTGTTCGTTCGCGGCGAATGCGGACGCGGAAGGGCCCCGGTGCTGCAACTGGAGTTCTCGACCTGGAAGTTCCCGGTTCGTGGTGACGGGCGTCAGGCCTGGCAGACCAGGGCACGACGCCGGAAACGCAGACGCGCGGCCGGCATCACGGCCGACCGGATCAGGGCATGCGTCGTGGTGGTCATCGCCGGAAGATATCAGCACGGCGGATGCTCGCGCGCGGCATTTACGAACCGTCCGGCAGCTTCTCGACGTGCCGCGGAATCAGCAGGATCACGGCCACGCCGCACACGCCCACCACGGCCAGCGCCACGAACACGTTGTGCGACGCCGTGTAGAGGGCCGCCCGCACATAGTCCACGACGTTCGCCGGGGCCGCGCCGGCCTTCAGCAGGATCGTCGTGGCGTCGGCGCCCGCGGTCAGGGACGGCTTCACGTCCGGCGGGGCGGCGGCGAAGCGGCGCTCCAGGGTCGTGTTCGCGATCGCGCCGAAGACGGCCGCGCCCACCGCGCTGCCGATCGAGCGCGAGAACATGTTCGTGCCCGTCACCACGCCGCGGCGGTCCCAGCCCACGACGGACTGCACGGCCACGAGCGTCGGGGCGGCGGCGAGGCCGAGACCGATGCCGATCACGAAGCAGGCGACGGAGGTCATCGCGACCGTGGTGGCCTCGGTGAGCAGGGCGCACATGACGGTGCCGGCGATGATGACCACGCCACCGATCAGCGCCGTGTTGCGAAAGCCGATGCGCAGGTAGACGCGGCCCGACAGCGTCGCCGCGATCGGCCAGCCCAGCGTCATCGCGGCGACCACGAACCCGGCGACGAGGGCGCTGGTGCCCAGCACACCCTGGGAGAAGTTGGGAATGTAGGAGCTCAGGCCGATGACGAGCGCGCCGACGGCGACCCCGGCCAGGTTGCCCCCGATGAGCGTGCGGTGCCTGAACACCCACAGCGGCAGCACGGGCTCGGCCGCGCGGCGCTCGACGAACACGAACGCCGTGATCATGGCCGCGCCGAGCGTGAAGATGACGATGCTCGGGGCGCTGGCCCAGGCCCACATGATGCCGCCCTCGAGGGTGGCCAGGATGAGCAGCGTGCACCCGGCGATGAGCAGGCCGGCGCCGAGGTAGTCGATGCGGTGCGCGCGGCGCTCGACGTTCTCCTTGAGGTGCCGGGCGAACATCCACGCCGCGAAGAGACCCAGCGGCAGGTTCACGAAGAAGATCCAGCGCCACGACAGGTAGTCGGCGAACACCCCGCCGAGGGTCGGGCCGACGACCGAGGAGACGCCCCAGACGCCGGCCACGTAGCCCTGGACGCGGGCGCGCTCCTCGACCGAGTACAGGTCGCCGATGATCGTCATGCTGATCGGCTGGATGGCGCCGGCGCCGATGCCCTGGATCGCGCGGAAGACGATGAGCGTGAGCATGCTCCAGGCGGCGCCGCACAGCACCGAGCCGAGCAGGAACGCGGCGATGCCGAAGAACATGACCGGCTTGCGGCCGAGCACGTCGGCGAGCTTGCCGTAGAGCGGCGTCGTGACGGCCGCGGTGAGCAGGTAGATCGAGAACAGCCACGGGAAGTGCGCGAACCCGCCCAGGTCGCGCACGACCGACGGCACCGCGGTGGCGATGATCGTGCTGTCCAGCGCGACCAGGCCGGTGGTCAGCATGACCGAGCCCAGGATCGGTCCGCGCTCCGAGCGCAGCCCGACCGCGGCGCGCTTGGTGAAAGTGGCCTCTTGCACGAACACACCTTACGGCAGGGCCGACATGTTCTCCTCCAGGTGACGCATCGACGCGGTACCGGGGATCGGCGGCATCACCGGCGCCCGCCGCCTGAGCCGGCCCGGGGGTTTCACGCCACGAGCAGCCGCAGGCCGAGCTCGGCCGTGTCGAGCGCGGCGAGGTCGCGGTTGCGCTCGGCCCACCGGCCCGAGGCGAGGTCCTCGCGCAGCGAGCGCACCGCGCGCCGCTCGGCCTCGGGCCCGACCCGGGTCCAGACCGACACCGCGCGGCGCACGTGGTCGTCCAGGTACGCCTCGGGGCGGCGCCAGTACGCCTCGAAGAAGCCGTCGGCGCAGTCCCACGGGATGAGCACCGGCTCCGCGCGTCCGCCGATCGCGCGGGTCAGGTCGGCCAGGGCGGGCCAGCCGGTGAGCAGGCCGGCGAACTCGGGCAGGTAGTCGCGGGTGAGCCAGAAGCGCTGGCGCCAGCCGATGTCGTCGGCGTCGTACGTGAACACCACCACGCGGCGGGCCACCCGCCGCAGCTCGCGCAGCCCGGCGACCGGGTCCGGCCAGTGGTGCACGGTGCTGACCGCCATCGCGGCGTCGAAGGAGCGGTCCTCGAACGGCAGGCGCTCCGCGGCGGCGGCCACGCACGGCGCCGCGCCCGGGGGACGCAGCGCCCGCATGACCGCCGAGGGCTCCACCGCCGTGACCTCGCGGTCGGGGGGTTCGTAGGAGCCGGTGCCGGCCCCGACGTTCAGCACCGTCCGGGCGTCGCCCAGCGCGTCCCAGATGCGCGCGGCGATGCGCGGCTCGGTGCGCCGCGTCGCCGGGTAGGCGGACCCGATGGCGTCGTACAGCCTCGCGCCGAACATCCGCAGCCGCTCCTCGGGCGTCGTGCCGATCCCCATGGCCCGTGCCTCCAGCTCGCGGTCGATGGCCGTCACCATGGCGGCGGCGCGGTCACGCTGCCCCAGCAACAGGCCGCGCAGCCGGCGCAGGTGCGCGACCGCGTCGGTGGCCGGGTCGTCGACCAGGTCCGTGATCTCGCGCAGCCCGAAGCCCAGCCGCCGGTAGGCCAGCACCTTGCGCAGCCGCTCCACGTCGGCCGCCGAGTAGGCCCGGTGCCCGGCCGCGGTCCGCGCGGACGGCCGCAGCAGCCCGATCTCGTCGTAGTGATGCAGCGTGCGCACGGTGATGCCGGCCAGCTCGGCCACCCGTCCCACGGTCAGGTGCTCCTCCACACCGCCGACTATGTGGCATGACGCCGCGTGAGGGACAAGTCCCGGGCGGCTCTAGGCTGCCGGGGTGCGGTTCGTACTCCCGGCGTCCTGGCACCGCTCCTTCTACCCGCGCCGCGGCGGCGCTGCCCTGGCCTTCGCGCCGGTCGCAGACCCCGCGGCGCCGCTCGGCGCCGCGGCCCGGGCCGCGGTCGAGCTCGCCGCCGGGCAGGAGCCGCGCACGGACGCGGCGGTGGCCGCGCGGCGGGTGCTCGCGCCGGTGCGCGCGGCGCTCGCGGGCGCGCCCGAGGCGGTGTACGCCGAGGCCGCCGACGCGCTGCGCCAGGTCCGCACCGGGTCGTGGGCGCACCGGCTCGCGGCCGCGTTCCTCGTGCCGGACCTCGCCGCGGCGCACGTCGCCGAGGTGCCCGAGCGGCACCCGCTCGCGCCGCTGCTCCTGGCGTCGGTGTCGACTGTGGAGCAGGCACTGGCCGTGCTCGCCCGGCTCGCGCCCACGCAGGCCGAGCAGCTGCGGGAGCCGGAGCTGCTGCACACCCTCGCCGAGGGCATCGGCGACGGGATCCTCGACCTGTACGCCGCCTACTGGACCGGCCGCTCGGTCGAGTACACGATGGCGGGGGTGCCCGAGTACCTCGCGGCGATGACCGAGGCGCTGCCGGCGATCGGGACCCGGCGCGCGTTCGAGACCCTGCTCGGGCTGGCCGGGCAGCGCGGCGGACCGGCCGCGGTCATGGCCGCGGCGCATCGCTTCCCGGACCTCGCCGTGCCGCTGCTGCGGGCGAACGCGTCCCGGCCCCGGGTCGCCGAGCTGCTGAGCCGCCACCTCGCCCGGCACACCGGGACGGCCGTGGCCGCGACGGGCCACGACCCGCGGCTGCCGCCGTGGGTCGAGCCCGCGACGCTGCCGCCGATCCGGGTCGCCGCCGCGCCGGTCGTGGGGCGGCTCATGCGCGGCGAGGTCACCCCGGAGGCGGGCGACCTGGCCCGGTTCGGCTGGGCGGTGTGCTGCCGCTGGGAGGAGGCCGGGGCGCCGCCCGCGGGGCGCTGGGCCCTCGAGGCGCAGGCGCTCGTCGGCGACGACGAGACCGCGGCGTGGCTGGCGGAGGCGGTGCGGCGGTGGGCCGCCGAGGGCGCCGGCCGGCGGGTCGCCGCCGGGATCGACGTGCTGCGGCGGCTGGGCGGCGAGGCGGCGCTGCGGCAGCTGCACGCCCTGGCGACCACGGCGAAGACCCGGGCGGTCCGCGCCCGTGCCGAGGCGGCCCTGGCCGAGGTCGCCGCCGGGCTGGGCCTGACCGCCGACGCGCTCGCCGACCGGCTCGTCCCCCGCTTCGGCCTCGCCCCCGACGCGACCATCGTGCTCGGCGACGGCCCGCACCGCATCACCGCCGGCTTCGACGACCAGCTGCGCCCCTGGGTGAGCGACGAGCGCGGGACGCGCCGCCGGGACCGGCCCGGGTCGCCGTTCGCGGCGATCCGCCAGGGCGTCCGGAAGGTCGCGGCCGAGCAGACCCACCGCCTCGAGCTGGCGATGACGGGCGGGCGGCGGTGGAGCGCGGCGGAGTTCCGGGTGCTGCTCGAGCACCCGCTGCTGTTCCCGCTCGCCCGGCGGCTGGTGTGGATCACCGGCCCGCCCGGGGCGCCGGGCCCCGCGCTCCGCGTCGCCGAGGACCGCACCCTGGCCGGCGTCACCGACGAGCGGGCCGACCTCGCCGACGGGGACCTGCTCGGCGTCGCGCACCCCGCGGACCTCGACGTTCCCGCCTGGCTGGCGGTGTTCACCGACTACGGCATCCTGCAGCCCTTCCCGCAGTTGCATCGCCCGGTGTACCGCCTGGAGCCCGGCGAGTCCGCCGCCGCACGGCTGCGCCCCGTCGCGGTGGTGCGGCTGCTCGCCCTGGAGCGGCACGGGTGGCGGCGGGCCGCCGTCGAGGGCGCCCGCGTGCTCGGGATGGAGCGCGACCTGCCCGGCGGCGACGTCGTCACCGTCGGCCTCGATCCCGGCATCGCGCTCGGCCCGCGGCCGGACCGGCAGCCCGACCAGGACCTGCGCGAGATCCGGATTCGCACGCGCGAGGGCCGCGCCCGGCCCCTCGCGGAGCTGGACGCGGCCTCGGTCTCGCAGCTGCTGGCCGACCTCGCGCCGGGTCAGGAGACGAGCGGCCTGCTGTGCGGGCCGGACCAGGCGGGGCAGCGTCGTGGTCCCGGCTCCCGGCGCCAGGAGCCTGTGCGCCGGCGGTGAACCGCTCAGCGCGAGCGGGCGCGCACGTGGACCCGTTCGCCCTGGGGGCCGAAGAGGCTCAGCACCTCGGCGGCGTACGGGCTCGGGTTGCCGAACCAGTGCGGCACCCGGGTGTCGAACTCGACCGCCTCGCCCGTCTGCAGCATCATGTCGTGCTCGCCGAGGACGAAACGCAGCCGCCCCGACAGCACGTACAGCCACTCGTACCCCTCGTGCGTCTGCGGGGCCGGCGTGTCGTCCGCGGGCGTGTGCGGCGGGAAGACGAGCTTGAACGCCATCGGGGCGCCAGGGCGCCGGCTGAGCGGGATGTGGGTGATGCCGTGGCGCACCACCGGCTGCGCGTGCACCCGCGGGTCGGCGGTCGGCTCCGTGCCCGCGAGGTGGTCCAGCGTCACCCCGTGCGCCCGGGCGAGGGGCACCAGCAGCTCGAGCGTCGGGCGGCGGCCGCCGGACTCGAGCCGCGACAGGGTGCTCACCGAGATGCCGGTGTCCGCGGCGAGCGCGGTCAGGGTCACGCCCCGCTGCTCGCGCAGCCGCCGCAGCCGGGGGCCCACGTGATCGTCCATGGCCGCCAGTTTGCCATTCCGGCAAAGAGCTTTGCCAACGGCGCGACGACCGGGCATCGTCGAGCCCATGAGTGAGCGGTACGACGTGATCGTCATCGGCGGCGGGGCGGCCGGGCTGAGCGGGGCACTGACCCTGGCCCGGGCGCGCCGCCGCGTCCTGGTCCTCGACGGCGGGCAGCCGCGCAACGCCCCCGCCGGCGGCGTGCACAACTACCTCGGCCGGGAGGGCACCCCGCCCGGCGAGCTGCTGCGGATCGGGCGCGAGGAGGCCCGCGGCTACGGCGCCGAGATCGTCACCGGCGAGGTCGTGCGGGCCTTCCGCGACGGCGACGACCTGCGCGCCGTCCTCGCCGACGGCACCGGGTTCACCGGCCGGCGGCTGCTGGTCACCACCGGGGTCGTCGACGAGCTGCCGGACATCCCCGGGCTGGCCGAGGGCTGGGGCGACTGGGTGCTGCACTGCCCGTACTGCCACGGCTGGGAGGTGCGCGACCGCCCCGTCGGCATCATCGCCACCAGCGCGCTGGCCGCGCACCCGGCGCTGCTGTGGACCCAGTGGACGCGCGACCTGGTCCTGTTCACCAACGGCCTGGAGGTGCCGGGCGTCCCCGCGGCGGTCACCGTCGTCGAGGGCGCGGTCGCGAAGGTCGAGGCACGGGGCGTACACCTGCAGGACGGCGGATTCGTGCCGCGGGAGGCGACCGTGGTGCAGACGACGCTCGCCGCGCGAGCCGGGTTCCTCGACGAGCTCGGGCTGCCGCTTGCCACCCTGCACCTGCAGGGCCTGCCGGTCGCCACCTACGTCGCGGCCGACGCGACGGGCCGCACCGAGGTGCCGGGCGTGTGGGTGGCCGGGAACCTCGCCGACCCGATGGGCCAGGTCATCGGCGCGGCCGCGGGCGGGATGAAGGCCGGCGCCGCGCTCAACATGGACCTGCTGCTCTGAGCGCGCCCAGCCGATACGGTGTGACGGTGAGCACCGCCGAGGAACGTGACGGGGTCGCGCTGACCAACCTCGACCAGCCCATCTTCGAGGGGGCCGGCGCGACCAAGCGCGATCTCGTCGACTATCTCGACGCCGTGCGCGACCGGATCATCCCGGTGCTGCGCGAACGGCCGCTGTCCGTGGTGCGCATCATGCGCGGGCAGGACTCGTTCATGCAGAAGAACGTGCCCAAGTACACGCCCGGGTGGGTGAAGACCGTGCACATGTGGGCCGAGACGTCCAAGCGCGACGTCGCCTACGCGCTGTGCGACGACCGCCGGACGCTGCTGTGGTTCGCCAACCAGCGGGCGGTGGAGTACCACCCGGCGCTCGTGCGCGCCGGGGACTGGGCGCACACCACGCACCTGGTGCTCGACCTCGACCCGCCGGAGGGCGGCGACTTCTCGCTCGTCGTGCGCGCGGCCGGGCTGATCCGCGAGACCCTCGACGCGTCCGGGCTGCGCGGCGCGGTCAAGACCAGCGGCGCCAAGGGCGTGCACGTCTTCGTGCCGATCGAGCCGACGCCGATGCCGGACGTGGCCGCCGCGACGCGCGCGATCGCCGCGCGGGCCGAGCGGCTCGACCCGGGCCTGGCGACGACCGCGTTCATCCGCGAGGACCGGCACGGCAAGGTCTTCCTGGACCCGACGCGGGTGGGCGGGGCGACGGTCGTGTGCGCGTACAGCCCGCGGCTGCGGCCCGGCTGCCCGGTCTCCTTCCCGCTGGACTGGTCCGACCTGGACCGCGTCACGCCCCGCGACTTCACCGTCCACACGGCGCCGGGGCTGCTCGGCGACGCCGACCCGTGGGCCGCGCACATGCCCGGCCCGCAGGCGGTCCCGGCCGACCTGATCGCCGAGGGCCACACCATTCCCGTCCCGCGCGTGCAGGCCATGCACGAGGGCAAACGCCGGGCCCGGGCCCAGCGCTCGCCGTGAGCTTCGCGATATGCACACGAGCGCTCCCGTTCGGTCCCGTAAGGTGCGGAGGTGGTTTCAGGGGTTAGCGTCGAAGCACCGTCCAGCACCGCCCGCCGCGCCCTCGTCCCGCTCGGCATCATCTTCTTCTTCGTCGGCATGTCGGTCGCCGTCGTCGGCCCGTTCCTGTCGCTGTTCCTGAGCACCGAGGTCCACGCGGCCCCGGCCCTGGTCGGCGCGTTCCTCGTCGCCGGCCCGCTGGCCTCGATGGTCTCCTCGAACCTGCTCGGCCGGCTCTCCGACCGCCGCCCGATCCGCCGCCGGCTGCTGCTCACCGCGGCGCTGGCCGGGTTCGCCGGGGCGATCACGACCGCGTTCGTGCGCGAGTACTGGGTGCTGCTCGCCCTGACCATGACCCTCACGGCGCTGAGCGGCTCCCTGTTCCCGCAGTCCTTCGCCTACGCCCGCGAGGTGCTCTCGCAGCGCGGCTCGACCCGCGCGGCGATGGCGATCAGCACCCTGCGGATGGTGTTCTCGGTCGCCTGGGTGGCGGGCCCGCCCGTGGCCGCGCTGCTGCTGCAGTGGGGCGGCTTCCGGGTGCTGTACCTCACCGCCGCCGCCATGTACGCGACCGCCGCCGCCGTGATCTTCCTGCGCCTCGGCGAGGTGTCCCCGCCCGCGCACCACGAGCGCCCGCCCGCGCGCCGGGCCGGGGCGGTGGTCTGGTGCACCGTGGCCGCGTTCGCCGTCATGCAGGCCGCCGGCATCCTCAACGTGCAGGCGATGTCGCTGTACCTCTCCCACGTCCTGCACGCCCAGGTGCGCGACGCGGGCCTGATCCTCGGCCTGTGCGCCGCGCTGGAGATCCCGCTCATGCTGGGCTTCGGCGCCCTGTCGACCCGCTACCCGCTGCGCCGCCTCATCGTCCTCGGCGCCGGGACCGGGGTGGTGTACTACACGCTGGTGGCCCTGGTCGCCCACAGCTGGCAGATCGCGGCGCTGCAGGTGCTCAACGCGACCTTCATCGCCGCCGTGCAGGGGCTGGGCATCTCCTACGTCCAGGAGCTGCTGCCCGGCGAGCCCGGCCGCGCCACGACCCTGGCCGCCAACGCGTTCCCGGTGGCGTCGCTGCTGGCCGGCCCGCTGCTGGGGCTGTCGGCGGACGTGGGCTACCGCTACGCCTACGTGTCGGCGGCCGCGCTGTGCCTGCTCGGCTTCGCCCTGCTCGTGACCACGGCGCCGCGGCACGCGGCGACGCCCGCCCCGGCCCCGCAGCCCGAACCCGTCACCGCCGCGTAGCCGGCCCGCAGCCCGAACCCGTCACCGCCGCGCAGCCGGCACCGGCCCGGCCGGACGCCGGCCGCCCGGCGGGCGTCAGACGGCGACCCGGGCGGACTCCGAGCGGCGGCGCTGCTTCTTGGCGCGGTTGCCGCAGCTGTCCATCGAGCACCAGCGCCGGCTGCCGGGCCGCGACCCGTCGAGGAACACCGCGTCGCACGCCGGGTCCGCGCACTCGCGGATGCGCTGCACCGCCGGGGAGGTCACGAGGTCGAGCGCGTCGCGGGCGACGAGCGCGAGGGTGCTCGTGACGGGGTCGTTCGCATACCACCGCAGCTCCCCGCGCTCCCCCAGCGCCGGGGTCGGCACGGTGCGCGCGGCCGCCTGGTTGACGCGCTCGCGCGGCGCCCCGCCCGCCGCCGCGGCCCCGGCGCGGGTGCGGGCCGCGGCGACGAGCGCGTACACGGCCTCGCGCAGCTCGTGCGCGTCCCGCACGATCGCGGCGGGCACCACGCTGCCCGGCACCGGGGCCACCGGACCGCACTGGCCGACCCACGCCGCGAGCGCGGGCCCGTCGGGCAGCTCCTCGACGGCGTGCTCGGTGCCCCGGTGGCGCAGCGTCCGCGTGAAGTCGAGGCACAGCCTTCCGGCGCCCCGGCGGAAGAGATCTGGCATTTCGCCACCCTATCGCCCGGACCGGTTTAACCGGTACACCCGTTCCGGCAAGGGCATCACGCCGGATCGGTCGGCGGCGGCCCGGCGGCGACCCGGCCGAGCAGGTCGCGCAGGGCGGCGAGGACCGGCTCGGGCCGCTGCACGTGGAGATACTGGTGCGACGCCCCCGCGACCAGGCGCTGCTCGCCGCGCGGGACGGAGGCGGCGATCGCCGCGTGCAGGGCGTGCACGCCGTCGTGGGCTCGCTCGAGCAGCTCCGGGGGCATGTGCTGGACCCAGAGCGGGTTGCGCTCGGCCGCGCTGAGCACGATGAGCGGCACGTCGGGCAGCCGGCCGCCGGCGGCCAGCTCCGCGTACACCTCGTCCTCGAGGTTGCGGCCCTCGCGCAGCCCGGTGCGCCAGTGCTGGAGGCGATGCTCGACGAGGGGCTCGCGGATGTCGTCGGGCCACGACGCGTACAGCCGCAGCAGCGCGGCCCTCGACGCCTCGATCTGCTCGGGGGTCAGCTCCGGCAGCGCCTCCCACGTGGGCTTCATCCGCTCGTTGAGCGCGACGACCTCGGCCGGCAGGTGGCGCAGGATGTCCTCGTGCCCGGGGTCGAGCAACAGCAGGCCGGCGACGTCGGACGGGAACAGCTGGGCGAACCGGCGCGCGTAGACGGCGCCCATGGAGTGCCCGGCCAGCACGTACGGGCCGGGGATGCCGGCCGCGCGCAGCGTCTCGCGCAGCTCGCCGGCGACGGCGGCCGCGGTGCGGGGCAGGTCGGCGTCGTCGCTCCAGCCGGTGCCGGCCCGGTCGTAGGTGACCGCCGTGGTCAGCGCCGACGCGGCCCGCACGAGGTTGTCGTACTCCAGCCCGACGAGCCCGGCGCCGGGCAGGAACACGACGGGCGGCCCCCCGCGACCGGCCCGGTACAGCGCGATGCGGCGCCCGCCCGCCTCGACGAGCGCACCCCGCGGCATTATTCTCATGAATGCGAACATTATCAGGTGTGCGAACATAAGCCAATGGACCCCGTCGAGCTCCTGCTGCACCCGGTGCGGCTGCGGATCGTGCACGCGCTGTCCGGCGGGCGCAGCCTGACCACGCAGCAGCTGTGCGAGCGGATCGCGGACGCGTCGAAGGCGACGGTGTACCGCCACGTCGCCCTCCTCGCCGAGGCCGGCATCCTCGAGGAGTCGGGGCAGCAGCGGGTGCGCGGGTTCGTGGAGCGGCACTACCGGCTGCAGCCGGCGCGGGCCGCGGTGACCGCCGAGCGCGCGGCGGCCGCGACCGCCGACGACCACCGGCGCGCGTTCGCGGCGTCGATGGCGGCGCTGCTCGCCGAGTTCCAGGCCTACCTCGACGATCCGGCCGCCGACCCGGCCGCGGACCAGGTCGGCTACCGCCAGCACGCGGTGTGGCTGACCCCGGCCGAGCGCGACCAGCTCATCGGGGGCATGCGCGCGGCGATCCTGCCGATCCTCGCGAACGGGCCCGCCCCCGGCCGCGCGCAGCACCTGCTCAGCCCGATCCTGTTCCCGCTCGACCGCCCGGCCGGCATCCCTGCCGAGTCCCCGGCCGACGTCGCGGTCGCTGACCAACCATGACCGCGGGCCGCGATGTGCCTAGAGTGGGTGGCGTGACGCAGACGATCCGGCTCACCGGATACGCGCACGGCGGCGGCTGTGCCTGCAAGATCCCGCCCGGCGAGCTCGAGGCGGTGGTCGCCGGGCTGGTCGGCGACCGGGCCCCCGACGGCCCCGGCGAGCTGCTCGTCGGGCTCGACGACGGCGACGACGCGGCGGTCGTCTCGATCGCGAACGGCACGGCCGTCGTGGCGACCGCGGACTTCTTCACGCCGGTGGTCGACGACGCGTACGACTGGGGCCGCATCGCCGCCGCGAACGCCCTCTCCGACGTCTACGCGATGGGCGGCCGGCCGGTCGTGGCGGTGAACCTGCTCGCCTGGCCCCGCGAGGTGCTGCCCCTGGAGCTGGCGGCCGAGGTCCTGCGCGGCGGGCTCGACATCGCCCGCGAGGCCGGCTGTCACGTGGCGGGCGGGCACTCGGTGGACGACCCGGAGCCCAAGTACGGCATGGCGGTCACCGGCCTCGCCGACCCGCAACGCCTCCTGCGCAACGACCGCGGCCGCGCGGGCCTGCCCCTGACGCTCACCAAGCCGCTCGGCGTCGGCGTGCTCAACAGCCGCCACAAGGCCACCGGCGAGCCGTTCCCGCACGCGGTCGCCGCGATGTGCGCCCTCAACCGCGACGCGTCCGAGGCCGCCCTGGCCGCGGGCGCCGAGTGCGCCACCGACGTGACCGGCTTCGGCCTGCTCGGCCACCTGCACAAGCTCGCCCGCGCGAGCGGCGTGACCGCGGTCGTCGACGCGGCATCGGTACCGTACCTCGAAGCCGCCCGCCAGGCCCTCGCCGACGGCTACGTGAGCGGGGGCACGCGGCGCAACCTCGACTGGGTGCGCCCGCACCTGGACGCGGGGGCGACGCCCGAGGACGAGCTGCTGCTGCTGGCCGACGCGCAGACGTCGGGCGGCCTGCTCGTGGCGGGCGAGGTGCCCGGCTACCCGGTCATCGGCGAGCTCATTCCCGCGGACGGCCCCACCCTGCGCGTCCGCTGACAACCTCGCCCGAGCACGCCTCCGCTCGGCCACGAGCACAGCCGCCGCACGAGCCCGCGCCCGTGCTCGTGTCGCGCGGGCGCGGGCGTTGCATTACACGAGCACGGTCACCGCACCAGCCCGGGGACGTGTCGCGCGGGCGCGGGCACTGCGCGGGCACGGGCGTTGCACGACACGAGCATGGCCACCGCACGGCCACGAGCACGGTCACCGCACCAGCCCGGGGCCGTGTCGTACGGGCGTTGCCCGACACGAGCACGGTCACGAGCACGGCCGTTGCACCCCACCGCACGGCGCCCCCGCACACCCCTCTCCGTCCGGCCGGAGCCGCCTGCGAGTTCGTGCCGTCCGGTGCGGTCGTGCCGCGCCCGGGATTTCGCGTCGTGTGCCGGGGTGGCGTATACATCCACTTCTGCGACGTGTGCTGCGGCGATATTTCCCATCTGATCCGAATCGTGCCTGCTCACGGTGTTTGGCATCGGACGATCGGAGGACAGCGAGCAATGTCGATCACGACCTAAGCTCACGACTCGTCACTTCGAGGACGGGTTGCAGGGTGGGCAGGCAGTACTCGGTTCCGGAGCGCCTCGGCGCGTTCGGCCTCGCGGTCGGCGCCGCGGCCGCGGTCTGGCCGGCGCTCAGCGCCGGCGCGGGCCTCGGCCTGCCGTGCCCGCTGCGGTGGGCGACCGGCGTGCCGTGCCCCGCCTGCGGCCTGACCACCGCGGCCGTGGAACTCGTGCACGGCCGGGTGCTCGCCTCCCTCGGCGCCAACCCGGCGCTCGCGGGCCTGGCGCTGCTCACGGCCGTGACGGTGCCGCTGCTCGCGCTGCGGCACCTGGGCCTGGTCCGGCCGCCGCGCCCGTGGACGCCGCGGGCGCGCCGGCGGGCAGCAGTGACGGCGCTCGTCGCCGCGGCGGCGAGCTGGCTGTTCCAGCTTCACCGATCCGGCCTCATACCGTCTTAGGAGATCCCCCCCGATGAACTACGCAAGCTGGCCCGTCCGCGTTGGCGCCGCCATCGTCGACGCCATCCCCGCGGTGATCCTCTCCGGCATCGGCTACCTGGTCGCCGGCCCGAGCGCCGACGACCCCACCGTCGGCCCGCTCTACTACGTCTTCGCGCTGCTGTCGCTGGTCTACACCATCTACAACCGCTGGTACCTCGGCGGCCAGGGCGCGAGCCTGGGCAAGAAGGCCCTGGGCCTGCGCCTGATCAAGGAGCAGACCGGCCAGCCCCTGGGCTTCGGCGGCGCCTTCGTCCGCGACCTGGCCCACATCGTCGACAGCATCATCTGCTACATCGGCTGGCTGTTCCCCCTGTGGGACGCCAAGCGCCAGACCCTCGGCGACAAGATCGTGGGCAGCCTGGTCGTCAAGGCCTGACCCTCCGGAACGACAGCACCGCACCGAACACCACGGCGCCGGGAGTCGCGCGACTCCCGGCGCCGTCGCGCGTCCAACGCACAAGCGCACCGCCGCACCCGGCACATGCGCACAGCCAAAACCACCGCGCGTCCAACGCACAAGCGCACCGCCGCACCCGGCACATGCGCACAGCCAAAACCACCGCGCGTCCAGCGGACAACGCACCGCCGCGCGTGCGCACAACCGAGCCCGCCGCGTCTCCGGCACGCAGCCGGAGGTCAGGGCCTCGCGTCGCGGGCGGCGAGGCCGGCGCGCTGGGGCTCGACGACGTACTTGGGGTCCTTCGTCGACTCCATGCCCGCCTCGAAGATGCCGAAGCGCGTCGCGAGGGAGCCGGCCAGCAGCGCCGCGCCCGACAGCGCCGACACGATTCGGCTGCGGTAGCCGAGCACCGCACCCGCCGCGCCCGCCAGGTTGAGCCGGCGCGCGGCGCGCAGGAGGCGGCCGGCCCGGCCCTCGCGATACGGCTCGCTGAGCAGGCCCAGCCCGTGCTCGATGCGGTGCGTCGCGGCGAGCTCGAGGGCGACCCCGGCGACGGCGAGCGCGCGGGCCGGGTCGCCCTCGCGCGGTGGGGCGGCGATGAGCCCGACGGCGGCCCCGCTGGCCAGGGCGCTGCCGGCGAACGCGAACGGCAGGTCGGCGCGGGCGGCGTGCCACGACGGGGCGGCGGTGTCGGCGATGAGCACGGCCGTGTACGTGGCCAGCGCCGGCGCCAGTGCGGCCGCGCCGATCCCGGCGGCCCGTCCGGCACCGCCGACCAGCCCGCGCGGGCGGGCCTCGGTCGTGGCCGCGAGCCCGGCGGCGCCGCCGAACGCGCTGAGGATCCAGGTGCCCACCGACATCGGCGAGGTCGGCTTGGCCACGCGCAGCATGTGGTGGAAGCGCTCGGGCCGGCCGAGGTCCTTGACGAGGAAGTAGGTGCTCGCCCCGAGCGCCCCGAGCGCCGCGAGCCGGGCCGCGCGCCGGGTCTTCGGCCGCCCGGTCAGGTCGGCGCCGGCCGCGAGCAGGGCGCTGCCGGCCGCGAGCCCGCCGGTGAACAGGTACGCGGGCACGTCGTGCGACCAGACCGGGGTCTTGACGATGGGACGGCCGTAGTAGGACCGGAAGTCGGCCCGGGGCACCTGCACGTCCTCGCCACCGTGCTCACGCCGCGGCCGCCGCTCCCCCGAACGCCCCCCGCCCTCGCCCCGCGAACCACCGTCGTGCGCGCCGCCGCCACGTGCGCCACCGTCGCGCGCGCTGCCGTGACGTGCGCCGCCATCGCGCACGCCGCCGCCACGTGAGCCACCGTCACGTGCGCCGCCATCGCGCACGCCGTCGCCACGTGAGCCATCGTCGTGCCCGCCGCCGCCATGGGCGCCACCGTCGCGCGCGTCGTCGCCACGCGGGCCGCTGCCGGAGCCGGACGAACGCGCGAAGCCGTTGCCCGGGCCCGAATCGGTCGAGCGCGCGGAACCGTTGCCCGGTCCGGGGCCGGACGAGCGCGCGGGACCGTTGCCCGGGCCCGAATCGGTCGAGCGCGCGGAACCGTTGCCCGGTCCGGGGCCGGACGAGCGCGCGGGACCGTCGCCGGGGAAGGAGCCGGAAGCGTGCCCGGTCATGGGCGCCGGCCCAGGAAGGACACGGCCACCGCCGCGGCCATGGTCAGTGCGGCCCATCCCGCCCGCTTCCACATGCCCGACAGGTTACGCGTCGTGGCGACCGGCGCGGGCGGCAACCCGTACACCTCCGGCTCGTCCAGCAGCAGGAAGAACGCCCCCTGCCCGCCGACCCCGTCGCCGGGGTCGTGCCCGTAGAGCCGCGCCTCCGGCCGGCCCAGCTGCTCGAGCCGGGCCTCGGCGCGCTCGCGGAGCTCGTCGAGCGGACCGTACTGGATCGACTGCGTCGGGCACGCCGTCGCGCAGGCCGGCATCAGCCCGTCGCCGATGCGGTCGTAGCACAGCGTGCACTTCCAGGCTCGCCCGTCGCCCTCGCGGCGGTCGATGACACCGTACGGGCAGGCGGTCACACAGTATCCGCAGCCGTTGCAGATGTCGGACTGCACGATCACGGTCTCGAACTCGGTGTGCATGAGCGCCCCGGTCGGGCACACGTCGAGGCAGGCCGCGTGCGTGCAGTGCTTGCACACGTCGGACATCATCAGCCAGCGCATGTCGCCGGAGCCGTCCGAGCCCGCTGACGGCGGCGCGGGCTGCTCGATGAAGGCGACGTGCCGCCAGGAGTTCGCGTCGAGCCGGCCGGTGTTGTCGAACGACATGCCGAGCAGGTCCAGGCCGTCGGCCGGGACGGCGTTCCACTCCTTGCACGCGACCTCGCACGCCTTGCAGCCGATGCAGACGCTGGTGTCGGTGAAGAAGCCCACCCGCTGCGGCGTCTGGTCGATGCTCACAGGCCCGCCCTCCGGTTGTAGTCGTCGACGAGAGCCCGCAGTGCGGCGCCGCGCGGACGGCGCCCGGGCCGCACGTCGCAGGTGCCGACCTTGGTCTCCTGGATGAGCACGTTCGGGTCGAGCACGATGCCGATGAGGTCGTTCGCGGAGTCACCGGTCGTGAGGCCGGAGTTTCCCCAGTGGTACGGCAGCCAGATCTGATGCACCGGTCGCCCGTCGATGCGCAGCGGACGCATCCGCGGGGTCACCATGACCCGCGCCTCGATCGCCGAGCGGCTGGTGACGACGTGCGCCCAGCCGAGGTGCTCGAGCCCGCGCTCGGCCGCGAGCGCGGGCGACACCTCGACGAACATGGCCGGCTGCAGCTCGGCGAGGTAGTCGAGGGTGCGGCTCATCCCGCCGGCGGTGTGGTGCTCGGTGAGCCGGCTCGTGGTGAACACGAACGGGAAGACGTCGCTGCGGACCGGGTTCATCGGGTTCTCGGAGCGCTGGTACCGCTTGCGGGTCGGGTTCGCCTGCTGCCCGTAGAGCGGGTTGGCGACCGGCGACTCGGCCGGCTCGTAGTGCGTGGGCAGCGGCCCGTCGACGAGACCGCTGGGCACGTACAGCCAGCCCTTCCCGTCGCCCTGCATGACGAACGGGTCGTCTCCGGCGATCGCGGCGGGGCCGGCCGCACCGGGCTCCGGGCGGTACGACGGCGGCTTCGTCTTCTCGAAGTCGGGCACGTCCGGGCCGGTCCACTCGCCCTTGGCCTCGTCCCAGTACACGTAGGCCTTCCGCTCGCTCCACGGCCGGCCCTGCGGATCGGCGGACGCGCGGTTGTAGAGCATGCGGCGGTTCATCGGCCACGCCCAGCCCCATTCGAGGCCGAGCGGGTCGTCGGCGGACGCGGGCGTGCGCCGGGCCGCGGCGTTGACCCCGCCCGCGTAGACGCCGGAGTAGATCCAGCAGCCGCAGGCCGTCGAGCCGTCGTCCTTGAGCTCGTTGAAGCCCGACACCGCCGCGCCGTCGGCGACGCGGTAGCCGTTGATCTCAAGCAGTACCGCCTCCGCCGAGGGCTCGTCGTGCACGCCGTGCGTCGGGTAGTCCCACGCGAGGTCGCGCACCGCCCGGTCGCGCTCCAGTGTGGACAGTCGCAGGCGGTCCTTGACCAGGCGGCCGAGGTGGTAGAAGAACCACAGCTCGGAGCGGCAGTCGCGCGGCGGGTCGACGGCCTTCTGCCGCCACTGCAGCAGCCGCTGGGTCTGGGTGAACGTGCCCTCCTTCTCCACGTGGGAGGCCGCGGGGAGCAGGAACACCTCGGTCTTGCACTCCTCGGTGACGATCTCGCCGGTCTCGATCTCGGGCGCGTCGCGCCAGAACGTGGCGCTCTCGATCTCGTACAGGTCGCGCACCACCAGCCAGTCCAGCTGCGCCATGCCGAGCCGCTGGGCGCGCCCGTGGGCCGAGCCGACCGCCGGGTTCTGGCCGAGCAGGAAGTACCCCTTGACCTTCCCGTCGAGCATCGACAGCACCTGCTGGTAGGTGCCGTGGTCGCCGGTCATCCGCGGCAGGTACCCGAAGCCGTAGTCGTTGGCCTCCGTGGCGGCGTCGCCGAAGTACGCCTTGAGCAGGCTCACCCCGAACGCGTGTGCGTTGCCCCAGAAGCCCTTCTGCCCCGGGTGGCGGATCGCGTCGACCCACTCGTCGAGCGTTTCGTGCTTGCTCGCGGACGGCATCGGCAGGTAGCCCGGCAGCAGGTTGAACAGCGTCGGGATGTCGGTGGAGCCCTGGATGCTGGCGTGTCCGCGCAGCGCCATGATGCCGCCGCCGGGCCGGCCCATGTTGCCGAGCAGGAGCTGGATGATCGCGCCGGTGCGGATGTACTGCACCCCGACCGAGTGCTGCGTCCAGCCGACCGAGTACACCAGCGCGGTCGTGCGCTCGCGGCCGGAGTTGCGCGTCCACGCCTCGCAGATCTCCGCGAATACCTCGGGCGCGACGCCGCACACCTGCTCGACCAATTCCGGGGTGTACCGCGCGAAGTGCCGCTTCAGGATCTGGTACACGCACCGGGGGTGCTGCAGCGTCTCGTCCCGCTGCGTCTGGCCCGGCACCGGGGCGCCGTGGGACTCGTGCTGGAGCCCGCCCGCGGTCTCCCGGGTCGCGTGGCCGTGCTCCGGCTTGTGGTCCTGGTGCCCCTCGTACTGCCACGACGACGGGTCGTACGCCTGCGTCGCCTCGTCGAAGCCGGAGAACAGCCCGTCGAGGTCCTCGGTGTCGCGGAACTCCTCGCGCACGATCGTGGCCGCGTTGGTGTACGCGACCACGTACTCCCGGAAGTCCAGCTCGTTGCTCAGGATGTAGTTGACGACACCACCGAGCAACGCGATGTCCGACCCGGCCCGGATCGGCACGAACGTGTCGGCGACGGCGCTGGTGCGCGTGAACCGGGGGTCGATGTGGATGACCTTCGCCCCGCGGGCCTTGGCCTCCATCACCCACTGGAAGCCGACCGGGTGGGCCTCGGCCATGTTCGAGCCCTGGATCACGATGCAGTCAGCGTTGGCCAGGTCCTGCTGGAATCCCGTGGCGCCGCCGCGACCGAAACTGGTCCCCAGACCGGGGACGGTGGCGGAGTGTCAAATGCGCGCCTGGTTCTCGATCTGCAGCGCGCCGATCGCCGTGAACAGCTTCTTGATCAGGTAGTTCTCTTCGTTGTCCAGGGTCGCGCCGCCGAGGCTGGCGATGCCGAGCGTGCGGTTGAGCGGGTGCCCGTGCTCGTCGCGGTCCTCCCAGGTCTCCGCGCGCGCGGCGACGACCCGGTCGGCGATCATCTCGAGCGCGTCGGCGAGGTCGAGCTCCTCCCAGGCGGTGCCGTAGGGCCGGCGGTACTTCACCTTCGTCACCCGCAGCGGGCTGGTGACGAGGCTCTTGCTGGCCGAGCCCTTCGGGCACAGCCGGCCGCGCGAGATCGGGCTGTCGGGGTCGCCCTCGATCTGGGTGACCTTGCCGTCCTTGACGAACACCCGCTGGCCGCAGCCGACGGCGCAGTAGGGGCAGATGGACTTGGCGACGGAGTCGGCCTGGGTGGTGCGGGCGGTGATGGCCTCGGTGCGGCGCGAGCGCACGGCGTCGCCCCGGCCCGTCGGATCGGGTCCGGTGAGCTGCCGGTACACCGGCCATCTCCGCAGCCACTGCATAGCTTCGACTGTATGCCAATCACGGCCGGCTCGCGCGCCGGCGGCCGGGGTACCATGACCGTGAGGCTCAGGACCGGCGGCGAGTAATCGGGTCAACTACACACCGTCGCCGACGGTAAGATCGATTTGAATGCGTCGTGTACGGTGAGAAAGCCGGAACGCCACCGCCGAGGTCCCCTGCCACATCTCCAGAAAGCCCAGGCACGACGCGAGCCATGCAACTGCTGCTGCTAGCCGACACCCACGTCCCGAACCGCGCCCGCGACCTGCCGGCCGAGGTCTGGTCCGCGGTGGAGGCCGCCGACCTCGTGATCCACGCGGGCGACTGGGTCGACGCCACGCTGCTCGACGCCCTGGAGTCCCGCGCGGCGCGGCTGATCGGCGTGCACGGCAACAACGACGGCCCGGCCCTGCGCGCCCGCCTGCCCGAGGTCGCCGAGGCCGAGCTGGACGGCGTGCGCCTGGCGGTCGTGCACGAGACCGGCCCCGCGGCGGGCCGCGAGCAGCGGTGCGCCACGCGGTACGCGGGCCGCGACCTCCTCGTCTTCGGCCACTCCCACATCCCGTGGGACACCGTGGCGCCCGGCGGGCTGCGGCTGCTCAACCCCGGCTCCCCGACCGACCGGCGCCGGCAGCCGCACTGCACCTACATGACGGCAACCCTGACCGGGGGTGAGGTGCGCGACGTGCTGCTACACCGGCTCCCGCGTGGGTAGCGTGGCGGGCGTGGACCACGTGGAGAGGATCAGCGGCGTCAACGCGCTCGTCCTGGCCCCGGAGGGGCCCCGCTACGGCGCCGAGCGCGGGGCCGGCGACCTCGTCGGCGACGCCCTCAGCCACGGGGCGGAGCTGGTCGTGATGCCCGTGGGCCGGCTTGCCGACGACTTCTTCGTGCTGCGTACGGGGGTGGCGGGCGAGATCCTGCAGAAGCTGGTCAACTACCGGGTCCGGCTGGCCGTGATCGGGGACGTGCCCGCGCACGTCGGGGTGAGCGGGGCGCTGCGGGCGCTGATGCGGGAGTCCAACCGGGGGCGGGACGCCTGGTTCCTGCCGGACCGGGCCGCGCTCGAAGCCAGGCTCGCGTAGCCGCACCCGGCCCACGCAGCCGCGCTTCGGGCCCACGCAGCCGCGCGCCAGGCCCACACGGCCGCGCCCCAGGCCCACGCAGCCGCGCCCCAGGCCCACGCAGCCGCGCTTCAGCCCCGCCCGCAGCCCGGCGAACGCCGTTCGCGCGCAGCGACCCGGCACGCGTCCGCGCCCGCGCAACCTCGCTGCAGGCTCGCCCGCCGCCCGGCGAACACCGTTCGCGCGCAGCGACCCGGCACGCACCGCCCCCGTACGCGCCCCATTGCCACTCACCGGACGCGCGGCCAGCCTGGAGCGCCGCGAAGACGCAAGATCAAACGCTCTAAACGCGCAAAGCGCCATAAAAGCCGCGAAATCTGCCAAACGCCCTAAAATCACGATTTAACGCAGTAATCCGCGCCGCCCCAGGCGCGATCCCCGCGCCAGCCGCGGCTCGGTCAGTCGGCCTCCACAGAGGCCGGAACGCCCCGCAGGCCCGCGACGGCGAGCGTCAGACCGGCAGGCGCGTCAGGGTGAAGTAGCGCTTCATCCAGGGAATGAGCTGGCGATAGGCCACGATGGTGTCCGGCTGGGCGTTGTCGTGCGACAGAATGATCGACCCCTGCCGCACATGCCCCTTGATCTGCGAAACCACGCGATCGATGTGCGCCTGGTCGTTCTTGTCCGGCTTGTGGTTCCAGTCCTGCGGGTCCACGTCCCAGTAGATCGAGGACATGCCGAGCGCCTTCGCCTTCGCCACCAGCGCGGGCGTGAAGTTGCCCCCGGGCGCGCGGAAGTACCTGATCGGCGCGTCCGCCCCCACCGCCGCGTGGATCGCGTCGTTCGTCTTGCGCAGGTCCCAGTCGATGTACGACGGGTCACGCTTGGCGAGGTCCGTCAGGTGCTGCCAGGAGTGGTTGCACAGCGTGTGCCCGTCGGCGTAGATCTGGCGCACCAGCTCGGGATGGTCGCGCACCCGGAAGCCGACCATGCAGAACGTCGCCTTCACGCCGTTGTCGCGCAGCACCTGCAGGATCGCGGGGGTGTTGACCGGGTCGGGGCCGTCGTCGAAGGTCAGCGCGACCTCGGTGCCGCCGGTCCGCGACGCGGACGAGGCCGGGCCGTGCCCGGTGCCGGGCGGGCGGACGACGAACCCGCCCTCGGCGGTCCGAGCCGTCCGGCTCGGCGCCGGCTTCGCGGTCGTCGGCACCGGCGACGGCGCGGCCGAGGTCGGCGCGACCGGCGGCTCCGGGGCGAGCGACAGCGTCGGCGACACGCTGGCGGGCGAGCCCGGCTGCGCGGTGCGCGACGGCTCGTGCCGGCCGCACGCCACGGCCCCGACCAGCACTGCGAGCAGCACCGCCACGGCCGCGGCCGGGAGGACGTATCGAGACTTCTGGTTGCCGCGCACCTGGCCACGCTAGCGGACCACGGACAGAACCCGCATCCCCCGCGTACCGTGAGGCCGTGACGGTGCCGGTCGGACTCCTGCCTCACCTGCGCCGCGCGCGCGACCACATCGACCGCGCCTACCGCGAGCCGCTGGACCTCGGCGGGGTCGCGGCGGTCGCCGGCGTCTCGAAGTTCCACTTCATCCGCTGCTTCGAGAGCACCTATGGCGAGACGCCGATGCGCTATCTCACCCGCCGGCGCATCGAGCGCGCCCAGGACCTGCTGCGCGGCGCGAACCTGACCGTGACCGAGGTCTGCATGGCGGTCGGGTTCACCAGCCTGGGCTCGTTCTCGGCGAAGTTCACGCGCCTGGTCGGGCAGAGCCCCACGGTGTACCGCGCGCGCTGGGCGAAGGCCGGCGCCCCCCACGTGCCCGGGTGCCGGCTGTTCATGGCCGGCGTGGTCCGCAATTTTCGAGAAGGCGACGCCGGTCACGGCCGGTAACGTCCCAGGGCATGATTACGAACATCTCCCTCGTCACCGTCTACTGCCTCGACCAGGACCGTGCCCGCGACTTCTACGTCAACGTGCTCGGCTTCGAGGCGAGCATGGACGTCACCATGGGTGAGTTCCGCTGGTGCACCGTGAAGCACCCGGACCACCCCGAGCCCGAGATCACCCTCATGGCGCCCGGCCCGCCGCTGGACGACGAGGCGGCCGCGTTCGTGCGCCGCCAGCTGGAGAAGGGCGGCATGGGCGGGCTCGGGCTGCGGGTCGACGACTGCCGCAAGACGGCGGCCGAGCTCAAGGCCAAGGGCGTCGAGTTCGTGCAGGAGCCGGAGGACCGCCCCTACGGTGTCGAGGCCGTCTTCCGCGACGACAGCGGGAACTGGCTGGTGATGGTGGAGCCGAAGATGTACGGCTGAAGATGTGCGGCTAGGGTCGGACGCGATGAGGACCGTGCACACCGCCGACCTGACCGCGGGCGAGCGCGCCCAGCTGCGCACGCTGCTCGACGCCGCCTTCGGCGACGGGTTCGCCGACACCGACTGGGCGCACGCGCTCGGCGGCCTGCACGTGCTGGGCGAGGCCGGCGGCCGGATCGTCGCGCACGCCGCGGTCGTGCAGCGCTCGCTGCTGGTGGACGGGGTGCCGCTGCGGTGCGGGTACGTCGAGGCCGTCGCGGTGCACCCGGACCATCAGCGGCTCGGGTTCGCCGCGGCGGTGCTGGACGAGGCCGAGCGGATCGTGCGCGCCGCCTACGATCTCGGCGCCCTGTCCGCCTCGCAGCGCGCCGCCGGGCTGTACGTGCGGCGCGGCTGGCAGCGCTGGAGCGGTACGACGGCGGTGCTGACGCCCGAGGGGCTGGTGGCGACGCCGGACGACGACGGCAGCACCTATGTGCTGCCCGTCGGCGCTCTCCCGGGCGGCGGCGTGCTGGCCTGTGACTGGCGGTCCGGAGATTTCTGGTGAGCGGATGTCGGATCGGGCCGGTCCCGTTCGAGCAGAGGGTATGACGACTGTTACGGCCGCGATCCGCGCCAACCGCATCACCCGCTCCCTGCTCGGCTACGGCGTGCTCGCCGGGCCGTGCTACGTCGGGGTGAGTCTCGCCCAGGCTCTGACCCGCGACGGCTTCGATCTCACCCGGCACGCGTGGAGCCTGCTCAGCAACGGTTCCCTCGGCTGGCTGCAGATCGCGAACTTCGTCGTAACCGGCCTCATGGTGCTGGCGGCGGCGGCCGGCATCGTCCGGGCCGTGCCCCGCGGGCGCTGGGCGGGCCGGCTCGTCGGCGTGTTCGGGGCGAGCCTGGTGGCCGCCGGGGGCCTGCGGGCGGACCCGGCGCTGGGCTTCCCCGCCGGGACGCCGGACGGCCCGGGCACGGTGAGCTGGCACGGTGCCGGGCACCTCGTGGCGGGATCGGTCGGCTTCCTGGCCGTGGCCGCGGCCGCCTGGGTGCTGGCCCGGCACCAGTCGCGGGGCCTGGCGATCTACTCCCGCGTGTCCGGGACCCTGTTCCTGCTCGCGTTCGCCGGCATCGCCTCGGGCAACAGCGCCCCGGGCTTCACGCTCGGCTTCGCCGCCGGGGTCGCGATCATCTTCGCGTGGCTCGCGGTCGTGTCGATCCGGCTGTACCGGATGCTGCCCGGCGAATAACGGCGTTCACGGCCCGGTCGTGCGGAACGCGTGCACGGTCACGGCGACGGGCACGGTGCCGGGGCTGCGCGCGGGCCGGGCGGCCTCGTGCAGGGCGGCGCCGAGCTGCTGGATGCCCGTCCGGTACCGTTCCCAGGCCTCCGGCGCCACCCACAGCTCGCCGTCGGTGGTGACGCCCGGGTGCCGCGGGTCGCGCCGGCCGGCCCGTTCGCGCAGCCCGTGGGCGAGGGTCTCGGCCAGGAACGCGGTCCCCTCGCGCTGGTCGGACAGCGGCGAACCGTGCACGGTGCGGTAGCGCCGCTCGCGCCCGCCCCGCCGGGTGCGCTCCTCGGCCAGCTCCACCAGCCCGGCGTCCGCGAGCCGGCGCAGGTGCTGGCTGGCCAGGGCGTGCGAGATCGCCAGCTCCCGGGCCAGCTCGGCCGCGGACAGCGGCCCCGGCCACATCAGGTTGAGCATCCGCAGCCGCAGCGGGTGCGCGAGCGCGCGCAGGACATCGTCGGCCATACCTCCAATTATATGCTTGGGGGTATGGGGTGGGCGACGGCTCGGGTCCTCGGCGAGCGCAACGCACGGCTGTACCTCGGCGGCGTCCTCGTCTCCGGCTTCGGCGACTCGGCGATGTCCCTGGCCGCGGGCGTGTGGGTGAAGACGACGACGGGCTCGGACGCTCTGGCCGGCGTCGTGAACGCGGGCCTGTGGCTGGCGCTGCTGCTCGGCCCGGTGCTGGGCGGGGTGGCGGACCGCGTGGACCGGCGGCGGCTGCTCGTCGTGGTGAACCTGGCGCTGGGCGCGGTGATGGCCGTGGTCGCCACCGGGCACGTCTGGCTGGTGTTCGCCGCCCTGACCCTGGTCGGGGCGGGCGCGGTGCTGATCGAGGCGGCCGAGGCCGCGCTGCTGCCGTCGGTGGTCCCGGCCGGGCTGCGCGGCGACTTCAACGGCCTGACCCGCACGGTGACGGAGGGCATGAAGCTGTTCGCGCCGGCGGCCGGGGCGGCCCTGTTCGCCTGGCTCGGCGGCCCGTCGGTGGCGCTGCTCAACGCCGCGACCTTCGTCGCCGCGGCCCTGGCTTTCACCCGCCTGCGCCCATCCCCCGTCTCCGCCGCGCCGGCGGTCTCCGCCGCACCTGCGGAGACCGCCATGGCGCCCGCCCCGGTCGATCGCGTGCGGGTGCTGCGCGATCCGGAGCTGCGCGGCCTGATCCTGGCGGGCGCGGCCGCGATGGCGGCGTCGAGCCTGTCGAGCAGCGCCACCTACGCGCTGCTCGCCGCCCTCCACCGGCCCCCGGCCTTCGCGGGCGTGCTGACCCCGGCGCAGGGCCTCGGCTCGGTCGCGGGCGGCCTGCTCGCGGGCGCCCTGATGCGCCGCGTGGGCGAGCGCGGCTACTCGGCGCTGGGCCTGGCCCTGTTCGCCGCGGGCGCCCTGCTGCGCGCGACGCCGTGGACGGGGACGGTGCTCGCCGGCTGCGTGCTGGTGGGCCTCGGCCTGCCCGCCCCGCTGATCGCCGCGATCACCGCCGTCCAGCGGCTGGTGCCGGCGCACGCGCTGGGCCGGGCGGCGGCGACCGCGAACTCGGTCATGTTCGTGCCGACCGGCCCGGCGGTGCTGCTCGGCGGCGCGGCGGTCGCGACCCTGGACTACCGCGTGCAGACCGTGGCCGCCGCGGTCCTGGCCACGGCGGCGGCGTTCACGGCCCGGGGCGCCCGCGCGGCGCCGTGACGCGCGACGCCGGTCGGTCGAGGCGGTGCGGGGCGTCGCCCCGGCGGCCGCGGGTGGTCACGCGACCGACGCGCGCAGCAGGAACCCGCCGCCGTCGCGCCGGCCGATGCTCAGCACGCACCCCGCGGCGTCGAGCCGTTCCCGCAGGCCGCCGAGTCCGTGGCCGCCGCGGCCCTCCTCCGGCTCGGGCTCCTCGACGGGGCCCTGCGGGCCGCGGCCGTCGTCGCTGATCTCGACGGCGGTGTGGCCGAGGCGGATCCAGCAGTGCTTGGCGTCGCTGTGCCGCACGACGTTGGTGACGCCCTCGCGGACCACCCACGCGAACAGCTCCTGCCGCTGCGGGTCGACCACCTCCCCCGTCACCGGCACGTCGGCCTCGATGCCGGCCGCGTCCAGGGCGCTGCGGGCCGAGGCGAGCTCGGTGGCCAGGGACATCTCGCGGTAGCCGGCGACGGCCGCCCGCACGTCCGCGAGGGCCTCCCGCACGAGCCGCTGGATGTCGGTGAGCTCGGCCTCGGCGCGCTCGGGTGCCAGCTGCACCAGGCGGGCCGCCAGCTCGCTCTTGACGGACACGACGGTGAGCGAGTGGCCGAGCAGGTCGTGCATGTCGCGGGCGAAGCGGTTGCGCTCGGCCGCGATCGCCAGCCGGGTGATCTCCTCGCGGGCCTCGGCGAGCTGGCCGTTGCGCTGCACGACGCGGGTCACGCCCCACACGGCCAGGGCCGCGACCATGACCGCGAAGACCAGGTCGATGGTGCCGTCCCAGCCGGGCACGACCCGCGGCAGGACGCCGGCGACCAGCGCCGAGCCGAGGACGACGCTCCACGCGCCGCGGGGCGGGAACGCGAAGACGCCGGTCACGCCGATGTAGACCAGCGACGTCAGCCCGGACTCGCCGACGACCACGGTGAGGATCGCGGCGAGCACGACCATGGCGCCGACGC
The DNA here is from genome assembly GCF_050955725.1 of Dactylosporangium sp. CA-139114. Lineage (NCBI taxonomy): Bacteria > Bacillati > Actinomycetota > Actinomycetes > Micromonosporales > Micromonosporaceae > Dactylosporangium > Dactylosporangium sp. CA-139114. The sequence goes on along the minus strand of NZ_CP192080.1, from coordinate 4,086,856 downwards.
GCACCACGCCCTCGGCCGGCGCGGGGGGCTGGCCGGTGAACCGGTAGCGCCGGCGCACCGAGAGGAAGCCGCTGAGGTACACGGCGCAGAATCCCAGGGCGGCGGCCAGGCTGACGGCCCGCTGCCAGATCTCGGGGCGGTGCCAGCCGTCGAGGATCGGGCCGGTCATGTAGAACAGCCAGACCGCGGCCCAGAGCCAGAAGAACCTTCCGGCGCCGGGACCGCGGGCGGGCTGGGCGTTGGGCATGGCGAACACGGTAGCGAAGCCTAGGCGCGGGCGGTGTCCACGCGGAACCGGCGCAGGGCGATGACCGCCAGCACCAGGGTCCAGCCGAGCAGCACGAGGACGGCCTGGGTGTCGACGTGGCCGCCGTCGAGCGGGCTGCGGGCGACCTGGCCGGTCCAGTACGACGGGGTGAGCTTCGCGATGTACCGCAGGAAGTCCGGCATCAGGCTCACCGGCACCCACAGGCCACCGAAGGCGGCGAGGGTCAGGTTGATGAGCGCGGCGACCTGCTGGACGCTGTCGGGCTTGGCGAGGTACCCGATGACGACCCCCAGCGCCGCGAACGGCAGCGACGAGAGCCAGGCGCCCGCGAAGCACAGCACCCATTCGGCCGCGGTGAGCCGCACGTGCAGGCCGGCGGCGCCGATCGCGAACGTCACGACGACGGGCGGGACGGCGACGAGCAGGGCCAGCAGCACCTTGTTGAGCACGTAGGCGCCGGGCGACAGCGGGGTCAGCCGCAGGGTGCGGTTCCAGCCGAGGCCGCGCTCGACGGCGATGGTGCCGCCGCTGGAGGTGGCCGCGGTCATGGCGCCGAACAGGGCCATGCTGACCATGACGTACTGCTTGGCGGCGGGATCGCCGCCGACGGACACGCCGCCGATGATGAGCACGAGCAGGGCCGGCATCAGGGTGGAGAAGATCACGACGCGCTTGTTGCGGAACAGGCGGATCGCTTCGAGGCGGAGGTAGGTGAGGTTCACGATGCGCTCCCGGCGACGGTCAGGGCGATGAAGGCGTCTTCGAGGTTGCGGCTGGTGACCTCGATGTCGTGGGCGGTGGTGGCGTCGAGCAGCGCGCGCAGGGCGGCGTCGGAGTCGTCGCAGTGCAGCAGGACCTGCTCGCCGCGGGTCTCGACCCGCTCGACGCCGGGCAGGCCGGCCAGGCCCGCGAGGTCGGCGCCGGGGATCGTGGCGCGGATGGTGCGCCCGGACACGGCCGCCTTGATCTGGGCCGAGGTGCCGTCGGCGACGATGCGCCCGGAGCGCAGCAGCACGATCCGGTCGGCGTAGTCGTCGGCCTCCTCGAGGTAGTGGGTGGCGAAGAGCACCGTGCGGCCCTGCGCGGTCTCCTCGCGCATCGAGGCCCAGAAGCCGCGGCGGGTCTCGACGTCCATGCCGGTCGTCGGCTCGTCGAGCACCAGCAGGTCGGGGTTGCTGACCAGCGCCATCGCGAAGCGGATGCGCTGCTGCTGGCCGCCGGAGAGCCCGCCGACGCGCCGGCGGGCGAAGTCGGTGACGCCGGCCCGCGCGATGACCTCGCCGACGTCGCGGGGGTTGCGCTGCAGGGCGGCGGCGAGGCGTACGGTCTCCTCGGCGGTCAGGTCCGGCAGCAGGCCGCCGGTCTGCATGAGCGCGCCGACGGCGCCGCGGGCGATGGCCCGGGCCGGGGACTCGCCGTAGAGGCGGACCTCGCCGGCGTCCGGGCGCAGCAGCCCGAGCAGCATGTCGATGGTGGTCGACTTGCCGGCCCCGTTCGGGCCGAGCAGCGCGACGACCTCGCCGCGGCGGATCGTGAGATCCAGGCCGTCGACGGCGGTGACCGGCCCGAACCGTTTGGTCAGGCCGGCCAGCTGGACTGCTTCGTTCGTCATGCCCTCAGCATGGCGGCGGATCGATCCCGGTGAGGCTGCGTCGCGTCACCCGCAACCCCATGACATCTGTCATGCCGGGTCGATCTCCGTCATGCGGGCCAGGCGTCCGTCATGCCGGGCCGCCCGACTCGCCGCGCCGCCGCCACCGGAAGAACAGCACCGCGGCAAGGCCCACCACGACGACGACGGCCAGCACGACCCACGGCGTCGCGGAGCTGTCGGCCTCGTCGTTGGCGGCGTCGCCCGGGGTGGTGACCGGGGCGGTGGTCGTGGTGACGGCCGCGGCCGCCGAGGTGGCCGCGGGCGACGGGGCGGCCGAGCTGGTCGCGGTGCCCGGGGCGGCCGCGGCGAGCTTGAGCACCGGCGCCGGGTTGTCGGTGCCGGCCGCGTCGATCCAGCGGTCGACCTTGCCGTCGGTGTAGGTGACGAGGGTCTTGAACGCCAGGTCGGTGGCGTCGGCGGGGAGCTTGGCGATCTTCACCGCGTACCCGGCGTCCTGCTTGACCGCCAGCGCCGGCCCGGTGACGGTGTACCCGTCGGCGTCCGCCGTCAGCGCCCAGCCGGGCGGGCCGGAGACCCAGGTGACGTCGGCGGGCGCGATCCCGGCCGGGAGCGCGACCTTGACGGAGGCGATGCCGGCCTTGGAGCTCTCGGCCTCGGCGGTGAACGTGACGGTCACGTCCGCCGCGCCGGCCTGCGCCTTGTCGGCCTTGACCTCCACGTGGGCGGCGGCCGGCGCGGCGGTGAGCGCGAGCACGGCCGCGCTCGCTGCCAGCACGACGGACACGGACCCCAGAACTCGACGTATCAGCACGCGACCGATCCTTCCAGACGACGGTGGCCCGGGTAGTCGCCGCCCGGCCCGGAAAAGTTCCCGCGAAGCGCGGTGTTCTATCGTTCCGGCATGAGCAGGGCCGTCGATGTCCCCGAGGTCGTGCGGCGCAAGGCGGTCGCGGCCGGGGCGCCGGACTGGCTCGCGGCGCTGCCGGGGCTGCTCGCCGCGCTGGAGCGGGAGTGGGGGCTGCGGCTCGGGCCGGTGTACGAGGGCGGGACCGAGGCGCTCGTGGTGGCGGCCGACCTGGCGGACGGCACCGCCGCCGTGCTCAAGCTGCTCGTGCCGCGGCCCGGGGACCACGCGCGGCACGAGGCCACGGTGCTGCGGCTGGCCGGCGGCGACGGGTGCGCCCGGCTGCTGCGCTACGACGAGGGCCGCGGGGCGCTGCTGATCGAGCGGCTCGGTCCGGCGTTGTCCGATCTGGCGGTACCGCTGCCGCAGCGCCTCGACATCCTGACCGAGGCCGCCGCGCGGGTGTGGCGCCCGGCGCCCGGCGCGGACCTGCCCACCGGGCGGTGGAAGGCGGGCTGGCTGGCCGCGTGCATCACCGCCGCGTGGGAGCGCACCGGCCGCCCGTGCCCGGAGCGGACGGTCGCGCACGCCCTGGCCTGCTGCGAGCGGCGCGGCGCGGCCCACGACGACGAGCGCGCGGTGCTCGTGCACGGCGACGTGCACCAGTGGAACGCGCTGCGGGCGCCCGGCGGCGGCTTCCGGCTCGTCGACCCGGACGGGCTGCTGGCCGACGCGGAGTACGACCTCGGCATCCTCATGCGGGAGGACCCCGAGGAGCTGCTCACCGCCGCCGACCCCCGCGCCCGGGCGCGCCGGCTCGCCCGCCGGACCGGCCGGGACGAGGTCGCGATCTGGGAGTGGGGCAACGCCGAGCGCGTCGCGACCGGCCTGGTGCTGACGGAGCTCGGCCTGCAGCCGGTCGCGAGGGACATGCTGGCCGCCGCGAACCGCATCGCCGCGGAATTCACCTGATCCAGCCTGCTCGATACGCACAACCGGTCCGCCGCAGGCCGGGGCCGTACTCGTTCGGCGTACCCCGCAGCACCCACCCCGTCGCACACCGTGTGCGAGGCCGGGCGGGAGGGCTACCCCGTTCGATGGATGCGCGAGTTTTCCCGCTACCCGCAGTGATCGTCGAGCGCACGATGGCGGGGTCAGCATTCCCCACTCGTTCGGAGCCTCGACGTCGATGCCCGCGAACCGGATGCCGCGGCACCCGGCGCAGCGCACCCTGCGCCGGCACGCCGCTCATCACCTGGAAGCCGGCCCCGGCGATCGCGCCGAGGCGCCCGCACTGCTCGGCCGCGGCGGCGAGCGGGTCGATCCGGCCGCCCTGCTCGACCGCCGGGGCGAGCGCCTGTGGCTGCTCACGGCCCCCGGTCCGGCGGGTCCGCGGCCCCTGCCGTGGCTGCTGCGCGCGGCCTGGCGCCGGGCCGCCGCCGACCCGGCCGCCGCCCAGCGCCCGGTGTACGTCGACCTCGCGAAGCTCGCCGCCGACGGGCCGGTGACGGCCGACGTCGTGCTGGCCGCGATTACCGCCGCCGAGGCGACCGAGCACGGCTACCTGGTCCTGCTCGACGGTCTCGACGACGCGGGCGGGGCGGTCCGGGCCGCGGTCGCGGGGCTGATCGGGCCCCTGACGCGCGAGGCGCCGGCCTCGACGGTGGTCACGCTCTCCCATGCCGAGCCGGTCCCCGGTTTCCACATTCCGGCGGTCGTACTGCCCGTCGCCGCCGAGCCCGCCTCCGCCGGACGGGGTGGCTGGGACACCCTGGCCGACCGCCTGCGCAGCCAGCGCCCCTGGCCCGCGGCCCTGATGAGCGAGGCCGTCGGTGCCGCGAAGGCGGCCCCCGAGACGCTGCGCTGGCGGATCATCGACGATCTGTCCGCGCTGAGCGACCGCCGGCTGCTGTTCCGCGCGGCCCTGTCGGCGGGCGCGTGCGACGACGACGGCGTGCGCCGCGCGGCCCGGATCGAGATCGAGTCCCTGGCCGGTGCCCCGCCCGCCGCACGCGACCCCCGCTGGCTGTCGCGCCTGCTCACCCTCCTGCCGCTGCTGGACGCGGGCGGCCAGTGCGACGACCCCGGCCACGAGGCCCCGCCGGTCGGCGACGTGCTGCGCCGGCTGGCCGCGACCGGCGGCCCGGGCTCGGCCGCGCTCACCCTGCTGGCCCGCCGCGACCCGGCCGCGGCCGTCGCGGTGGCCGAGGACTCCGGCGACCCGCTCGACTTCGACGCGGTGGCCCGGGCCGCGGACGAGCCGCCGGTCCTGCACACGATCCTCGGCCGCTGCGAGCATCACCCGTCGTGGCCGACGGCGCTGGTCCACCGGGCCCAGCTCGACCGGGGCGTGGCCACCGCGCTGCTGGCCGGGCGCGACCACGACCGCAGCACCCTGGCCGGGCGGTGGCTCGCGTTCCGGATGACGAGCGGCACCGCGTACGGCCGTCTCCTCGACGACGTGCTGACCCGCCCGTGGACCTGGCCGCCGCACACCGCGCCGCTGCTCATGACCCTGGCGCAGATCCGCCCGCCGGCCACGACCGCCCCGATCGTGCTGGCCGCGCTGCCCGGCGCCGCCGCGGGCGCGGTCGTCACGGCCCTGGTGGTGCTCACCGCCGGCCGCCTCGCCGGGGACCACGTCGGCCCCCTGACCGCGGCGGCCGCGATCGTGGCCGGTCTCGCGGCGGCGGGCCTGCTCCTGGGCCGCCGCCTGCGCCGCTGGCACACGATGCTGCCCGGCGCCGGCGAGGCCCCGGCCCCGGTGCGCCGCGAGCACGTCCTGGCCGGCGTGCTGAACCTGGCCGGGCGCCGGCTCGCGCCGCTGCTGCCGGGGGCGTACACGCTGCACGACCCGCTGCGCCGGGCCTGCATCCGGGCGGGGGTGCCGGAGGTGGAGATCGCGCACCTGCTCGGTGCCCTCGCCGCCCGCCGGGCGCTGCTGGCCGACACGGCCCCGCCCGCGGTGCCGGAGCAGGTCCCGCACCGCGCCGAGCAGCGCGAACGCCAGAACTGACCGGGTCCGGCGCCCCCCGCGACCTCCAGTTAGAGCGTTGACAGTTAGAACTCTAATCTTTAGAGTTCTCACCATGGACGCACCCAGGCTCACCACCACGCTCGACCTGCTGCGCTGGATCGGCTGGGCGCAGCAGAAGGCCGGCGAGGAGTGGATCCGCGCGCGCGAGCTCAGCTTCGCCCAGGCCTTCGCGCTCGGGTACCTGGTGCGCAGCCCCGGGGCGATCCAGCGCGACCTGCAGAAGATGACGCGCACGAGCGCGGCGAGCGTGTCGAGCCTCCTGCAGGGGCTGGAGCGCCGCGGGCTCGTCGAGCGCCGGACCGAGGGCGGCGACGAGCGCAGCAAGCGCGTCTACGCCACGCCGGCCGGCGCCGAGCTCATCGCCGGCTTCGACGCCGCGATGGCGGCCACCGAGGAGACCATCCTCGCCCCGCTGGACCAGGCCGAGCGCGACGCCCTGCACGCCCTGCTGACCAAGATCACCTCGGTCCTGCCGCAGCCCACGCGCGACTAGACCCACGCTCCGCCCACCCACGCGCCGGCCCACCGGGGTCGCCGCGCGATCAAGCCTGCCCTGCAAGGGAGCCGTCATGACCACCACGACCCCCGGCACTGCCGCGGCGGCCGACGCCGTAGGGACCAACCGCTGGTACCTCTCCGCCGCCCCCATCGCCCGCGCCCTCGTCCACCTCTGCGTGCCGATGGCGGCCGCGCTGATCGTCGGCGCCGTCTACAACGTCATCAACGCCGGGTTCATCGGCTCCCTGCACGACACCGCCCTGCTCGCCGCGGTCACCCTCGGCTCCCCGCTGCTCGGCCTGGTCATGGCGGTCGGCGGCGTGTTCGGTGTCGGCGGCGGCGCGCTGATGTCGCGGCTGCTCGGCGCGGCCGAGCACGACCCCGCGAAGGCCGCCGGGATCCGGCACGTCTCGTCGTTCGCCGTGTGGGGCTCCGCGATCACCGGCGCCGTCCTCGGCGGCCTCGGGCTGCTCCTGCTGCACCCGCTCGTCGCGCTGCTCGGCGCCGATGCGGCGGCGGCGCCGGCGACCCGCGACTTCGTCGCCGTCCTGCTCGTCTTCGTGCCCGTCCTCGCCGTCGCGTTCTGCCTCGAGCAGCTCGTGCGGGCCGAGGGCGCCGCCCGCACGGCCATGGCCGGCCTCATCGCCTCGACCGTCGCCAACCTCGTCCTCGACGTGCTGTTCATCCTCGTGCTGCGCTGGGGTGTCGCCGGCGCGGCGCTCGCGACCGGCCTCGCGAACCTCGTCACCGTCGCCTACTTCGCCGTCTGGCTGCACCGCCACAGCGAGCACGTGAGCCTTGCCCCGCGCTGGTTCACCCTCTCCCCGGCGGTCCTCCGGCCCGTCTTCGGCATCGGCGCCGGCGAGCTGCTGCAGTCCGCCTTCCTGGTCGTCACCAGCCTGGTGCTCAACCGCCTCGCGGTGGCCTACGGCGACGGCCCCCTCGCGGCCATGGGCGTCGCGGTGCGCATCGCCCAGGTGCCGGAGTTCCTCGTCATGGGCGTCACGATCGGCGTGCTGCCGCTGCTGGCCTACGCCTACGGCAAGGGCGACCGCGACCGCCTCAACGCCGCCCTGCGCGGCGCCGCGATCACCGTCGGCGTCGTGGCGCTGGCCTTCTCCGCCGCCGCGTTCGCCTTCCGCGAGCAGCTCTTCACCGCCTTCGTGGCCGACCGCTCGGTGCTGCGCATCGGCGTCACGATCCTCGTGGCGCAGCTCGTCGCGATGGTCGTCAACGGCTTCCGCGGCCTCATCACCTCGCTGTTCCAGGCGACGGGCCGCGCCTTCCCCGCGATCGTCATGTCGAGCGCGCAGGGCGTGCTGTTCATCCCGATCGTGCTGCTGGGCAACCTGTGGTTCGGTCTGCCGGGCATCATCTGGGCCCTCACCGTCACCGAGATCATCGTCTTCCTGGCCGGCGGGGTGCTCTGGCTGGCCTCGCGCCGCGCGATCGACCGGGGCCTGGCCCAGGGCAGCCCGCAGCGGGCCGAGGCGGCGCTGGAGCAGGCCGGGGCCTGACCGCCCGCGTCAACATAGGTTGACGAGAGCCGTGCGTCAAGTTAGGTTGACACCATGTCGACGCAGACCGCTGCATCCGTCCTCGACGTGCTCGTCGTCGGCGCCGGCCCCACGGGCCTGATGCTCGCCGGAGACCTCGCCGCCGCCGGCGTCCGCGTGGTCGTGCTCGACCGCGCGGACGAGCCGGTCCGGACCCCGAAGGGCAACGGCGTCGTCGGCCGGGCCGTCCTGGAGCTGCGCCGGCGCGGGCTCCTGCGGGGCACGGGGCTGCGGGTGCTGCGGCCCCCGCGGTTCCGCTTCGGCCCGCTCACCCTCGCGCTGGGCCTGCTGCACGGCCCGCTCCACGTGCTCCCGGTGCCGCAGCACCGCCTGGAGTCCCTGCTGGCGCAGCGCGCCGCGCGCCTCGGCGCCACGCTCCGGCGCGGGCACGAGGTCACCGGGTTCGAGCAGGACGACGACGGCGTGACCGTCCGGGCCACCGCCGACGGCTCACCCGTCGAGCTGCGCGCGCGGTACCTCGTGGGCTGCGACGGCGCACGCAGCTTCGTGCGCAAGAGCCTCGGCATCGGCTTCCCCGGCGTCACGAGCCCCGACATCTCCCGGCTGGCCCGGGTCACCATCCCGGCGGGTGCCGCGGCCCGGGTCGGCGACCACATCGAGCTGCCCGGCATCGGCCGGCTCGTGCCCTTCCGGCCCAACCGGACCGCACACGGGTCGATCACCATCGCCCCCGCCGACGCGCTCGACCGCTCCGCCCCGCACGACCTGTACATCGTCAGCACGCACGAGCCGCGCGGCGACAGCGACCCGACGGACGAGCTCGGCGACGAGGAGCTGCGGGCGAGCCTGCGCCGCGTCCTGGGGGCCGAGCTGCCGTACACGACGGCCTTCGCCGCGAGGAGCGTGGTGGCGAACAGCCGGCACGCGGAGCGCTACCGCGAGGGCCGCGTCCTGCTCGCCGGCGACGCCGCGCACATCTTCAGCGCCGGCGGCTCGGCCATCAACGCCGGCCTGCTCGACGCCGTCGCCCTGGGCCGGACCCTCGCCACGGTGCTGCGCGGCGCGGCGGGGCAGACCGCGCTCGACGACTACGAGTCGCAGCGGCGCGCGGCCGCGCGACGCACGCTCGCGCTCACGCGCCTGCAGGTCGCGCTCGAAGCGGGCGACGAGACCGGCGAGGCACTGCGCGAGGTGCTCGGCGAGCTGCTGCGCAACCGCGCCACCGCCCGCCGGATCGCGACGCTCATCGAAGGCTGACGCGCACGCGCGCCACCCGGGTCACGCCGCGGCGGCGGTGTGGCGGTCCTGGACGAACGACAGGACCCGCGCGCCGGCGTTGCGGGCGGCCAGGCCGAGGCGCGTCTTCGGGACCACCAGCGCCGCCGCCCGCCCCGCGCCGCGGACCTTCGCGTCCGTGCGCGCCCGGTGCTCGGCCTCGTAGCGGCGCAGGCCGAGCGCGAGGTCGTCGCCGGCGGCAGCCAGCGCCGCGGCGAGCGTGTGGGCGCCGGCCATCGCCAGGCTCGAGCCGTCGCCGAAGAGGGAGACGCAGGACGCGGCGTCCCCGGTCAGCGTGATGCGCCCCCGCGTCCAGGCCGGCAGGTGCACCCGGCTGACGCTGTCGAAGTACACGTCGGCGCCCGGAAGCTTCGCGAGCAGCTGCGGCACCCGCCAGCCGGCGCCCGCGTAGGCCTCGGCCACGATCCGGCGGTGCGCGGCGGTGTCGCGGTGGTCGAGGCCGGGGCGGGCCGGGCCGCGGAAGATGCAGGCGACCAGGGCCTCGCCGCGCGACGGGTGGATCGACACGACGCGGCCCGGCTCGTTGTAGAGCAGCACGTGCCTCGGGTCGTCGGCGGGCTCGCCCAGGGGCAGGGTCGCGACCCACACGCCGAGGTGGCGGACCAGCTCCGGCTCGGGGCCGAAGGCCAGCCGCCGCACCGCCGAGTGCAGGCCGTCGGCGCCGACCACCAGGTCGAAGCGTTCGGGGGCGCCGCGGTCGAAGGTCACGTCCACGCCCGTGGCGTCGGGCTCCAGGGCCGTGATCGCGTCGTCGAAGCGGAAGTCCGCGTGGTCCCGCGCCGCCTCGTAGAGGGTCGCGGCCAGGTCGGCGCGCGGGATCTCCAGGGCGCCGTCCTCGGTCTGCATGGGCAGGCGGGCGATGGTGCGCCCGGCGGCGTCGACGACGCGCATGCCGGCGGCGTGGGTGGCGCGCTCGCGCAGCGCCGCGAGCACGCCCATCTCGCGGGCGACGGGCAGGGCCGGGCCGCGCACGTCGACGGGGTTGCCGCTGGAGCGCCGGCCGCCCGATCGCTCCACGACGGTGACCCGCAGGCCGTGCCGGGCGAGCCAGTAGGCGGCGGTGGTGCCGGCCACGCCGGCGCCGGAGACGAGAACCGAAAGCGTCATGCGAGCGACACTATCCGCACTCAGTGCAAGTTTGCAATGAGTGCCAACCAACATTCGGTGCGATATGATCGCCCGCATGTCGTTGCGGGAGCTGAAGCGTGCCCGGACCCGGCAGGCGCTCGTGACCGCCGCCGCGGACCTGTTCGAGCGCAACGGCTTCGAGCAGACGACGATCGCCGACATCGCGGCCGCGGCCGAGGTCGGGACGCGGACCTTCTTCGGGTACTTCGCGACCAAGGAGGACCTGCTCTTCCCCGAGACCGACGGCCGGCTGCGGGCCGCGATCGACGCGATCGCCGGGCGCGGGCCGCACGACACGCCCGCGCAGGTGCTGCTGCGCGCCCTGTCGATCGTCGGCGAGGACGGCGACGACCTCTCCGGGCGCATGGCGGCCCTGCGGCTGCGGTTCATCGCCGAGGTCCCGTCGGTGCGCGGCCGGGCCCTGCAGACCCAGTCCGACGTGCAGCAGGAGATCGCGCGGCGGCTCGCCGAGGCGTTCCCCGACGAGCTGGACGCGGTCACCTCCGCGGCCCTCGTCGGCGCCTTCGTCGGGGCCGTCACCGGGGCGCTGCAGGTCCTGCTGCGCGACCGGGCGCGGGACCCGAAGAGCGTCCAGGAGGCGGTCGAGCGGGCCACCGCGGTCGCGCTGCGCCCGTGGGTCGGACACGATGTGCGACCGGGAGGGGACCCCGGCGTGTAACCCTGCGCTGATGGGAGGCGATCACGGACTCAGGGCCGGCTCAGCCGGCGAACGGCTGATGCAGGAGCGGGCGGGCACGGTGGAGCGGGCCGAAAGCTTCTACAGCCAGCAGGTGCTGCCCGAGCTCAACGAACGGATGGTGGAGTTCGTCGGGCGGCAGGAGATGATGTTCGTCTCCACCGCCGACGCGCTCGGGCATTGCGACTGCACGTTGCGGGCCGGGCCCGCCGGCTTCGTGAGCGTGCTCGCGCCGGGGCGGCTGGCGTGGCCGGAGTACCGCGGCAACGGCGTCATGGCCAGCGTCGGCAACATCGTCGAGAACCCGAACGTCGGGCTGCTCTTCGTCGACTTCTTCCAGGACGTGATCGGCCTGCACGTCAACGGGCACGCGACCGTGGTCCCCGAGGGCGAGATGCGCCGCGACCACCCCCAGCTGCCCGTCGACCAGGTCCCCGGGCGGCGGCCCGAGCGCTGGGTGAACGTGTTCGTCGAGGAGGCGTACATCCACTGCGCCAAGCACATCCCCCGGCTGCGCAAGGTCACCGCCGAGGAGCGCGCGTGGGGCAGCGACGACGTGCGGCGCAAGGGCGGGGACTTCTTCGGTGCGGCGGCCGCGACGTTGGGTACGGTGGGGCGATGAACAGCTTCTTCGACAAGGTCAAGGACCTCGCCGACCAGCACGACGAGAAGGTCGACCAGGCGCTGGACAAGATCGGCGACGTCGTCGACGACAAGACCGGCAACAAGTACAGCGACCACATCGACAAGGGCGTCGACTTCGCCCAGGAGCACACGGGCCAGGGCAACACCACCGAGCAGCACTGACCGTCCCCCGCCGCGAGGGCCTCGGCGGCGCGCCGAGGCCCGAGGCCCGGTGAGCCGTCCGGCCCGGCGGCGGGGCAGCAGCCGCACCAGGGCCGCCGGCGCCAGCCCGAGGACCACCAGCGCGACCATGCTCGCGCGGAGGCCGTCGGTGATCTGAGCGCTCGGCGCGTCAGTCCGTCACGGCGACGGCTCCGGCCCGGCGGTCCGCGTGAAGAAGCGGACGATGTCCTCGGCGGCGGTCGGGGACAGCATCATGGCCTGCACCCGGGCGGACATCTCGGCGATCGGGCCGATGCGGTCGAACATCGCCGCCTCGAACGCCCGGATCGCCGCGCCGGGGTCGGCGGGGTCGGCGGCGAGCGCGGCCCCGAGCTCGGCGGCGTCGAGCATGGCCTGGTTGGCGCCCTCGCCGACCGGCGGCATGAGGTGCGCGGCGTCGCCGATGAGGGTGAGGCCCGGCCGGTGGGCCCAGCGGGTCCCGGTCGGCATCACCTCGATCCGGCGCAGGGTCGGCGGGCCGTCGCCGGCCTCGATGAGCGCGGTGAGGCGCGGGTCCCAGCCGTCGAAGAGCTCCAGCAGGGCGCGCTTGTCGCGGTAGGCGTCGATGGGGCGGCCGTCGGCGGGCAGCGAGATCCCGACGCGGATGCCGCCGTCGCCGAGGCGCTGCGCGGCCAGGATCCGGCGCACCCCGATGCACCAGAGGTTGCCGGGGCCGACCAGGTCGGCGAGGTCCGGGTGGCGGCGGTCGGCGTCGGCGATGCCGAGCTCGGCCAGGGTGGCCACGTGGGACAGCGGCGCGTCGGTGAGCAGCGACCGGACGACGGAGCGCGCGCCGTCCGCGCCGACCAGGACGTCACAGCCGGCATCCCGGCCGTCCTCGAACGTCAGCCCGAAGCCGCCGCCGGGCCGGGGGATCGCCGCGACGAGCCGGTGCCCCCACCGGACCGTGCCGGCGGGGACGGAGTCGAGCAGCAGGTCCCGCAGCACGCGGCGGTCGATCTCGGGGCGCCCGGCGAACGAGCCCGGTTCGGGCCTGTGGTGCACGAGGGTGTGCCCGGCCGGGTCGAGGATGCGATGCTCCTCGCCCTCCGGGCGCGCCTCGCAGCGGAACTCGCCGGTGAGGCCCGCCTCGTCCAGGGCCCGCTGCCCGGACTCCGGGTGCAGGTCGAGCAGGCCGCCCTGGGATCGCGCGGATCGGCTCGCCTCGCGTTCGTACACCACCGCGCCGATGCCGTGCCGGTGCAGGATTCGGGCCAGCGTCAGGCCGCCGAGGCCCCCGCCGGCGATCGCGATGCGCATCGTCGCCCCCCTTACCGTACGATGTACCTCATGGATACGGCGTACGGTAGCGCACCGCTGCCCGTCTGGGAACGGGCCGAGCCCCAGCCGCGGGCGGCGCCGGTGCCGCTGAGCCGCGCGAAGATCGCCGCCACGGCGATCCGCCTCGCCGACGAGCACGGCCTCGACGGGCTGTCGGTGCGCAAGATCGCCATGGCGCTCGGCGTCGGGCCGATGCGGCTGTACGACTACGTGACCAACCGGTCCGAGCTGCTCGACCTGATGGTCGACGCCGTGTACGCCCGGATCGCCGAGGCCGACCCGCCGCCCGGGTGGCGCGCCACGGTGCTGGCCGTCGTGCACCGCACGCGCGACGCCGCGCTGGAGCACGAGTGGTTCGCCGACCTGCTCGGCGCGCGGCCGCACCTGGGCCCGCACGCCCTCGCCGTGGGCGAGTCGACCGCGGCGGCGCTCGCCCAGGCCCCCGGCGTGCGCGGCATCGACGATCTCCAGCGGGCCCTGGGCGCCCTGAACGCCTTCGTCGTCGGAGCGCTCCGCCGGGAGATCACCGAGCGGCGCACCGCGCGCGCGACCGGCACCGACGAGTCCGCGTGGCAGGCCGCGCTCGGGCCCTACCTGACCCGCATGCTGCAGACCGGCCGCTACCCGACCGTCGCCCGGCTCGTCATCGACGGCGCCCACCTCGACGCCGAGGAGACCTTCCACCACAACCTGACCACCGTGCTGGACGGCATCACCGGCCACCCCCGCACGTGACCCATCGCTCGCCGGCCGGTCCCGCCCCGCGAGGCGGTGGCGCGGCCCTGTCGCGCGCGCTGGATCGGTTTCCGGCCCCGGACCCTCGTGGCGGGAGCCCGTGTCCGGCGACCTGCGAACGCCGGGACGAGCGGCCCTGAGCGCGCGGCGCACGGGGCGGCGGCGGGGCGGGCGATCTGGTTGGATCGGCGGTCATGCAGATGGTGGAGCACCCCTGGGGAATCACCGCGTTCGGCGCCGCCAGCGTCAAAGCCGCCCCCGACATCGTGCGCGTCCGGTTCAAGGTCGTGCGGGTCGAGCAGGCCCCCGCCGCCGCGTTCGAGGCCGCCCACGCCGCTGTGCGGGCGGTGCGCGGGGCGCTGCGCGGGCACGGGATCGACGACTCGGCGGTCGAGGGTTCGCGGCTCGATCTGCAGACCGAGTACGAGTACGCGGGCGGGTCGCGCACGTTCGCCGGGTACCAGTGCCAGGCCGCCTTCTCGGTCGAGTGCGCCGCGCTGGACGACGTCGAGGCGCTGCTCGTCGACGTCGTCTCGGCCGGTGCCAACGAGATCGAGGGCGTCGACTTCGACGTCGTCGGCAAGCGTGAGCTGCGCGCCGAGGCCCGGCGGCAGGCCGTCGCCGCGGCCCGCGCCAAGGCCGGGCTCTACGCCGAGGCCGCCGGCGTCCGGCTCGGCGCCGTGCTGCACATCGAGGACGTGGACCCGCAGCAGCAGAGCGCCGGCCGCTACCGCAGCCACGCCCAGGCCGCCGCGACCACGGCCCAGGACCTCGCCCCGGGCCACATCGTCGTGTCCGCCGCGGTGGTGCTGGGCTACGCCGTGGCCCGCGACTGACCCCGGCACCTGCGTCAGGCGGCGAGGGTGAAGGAGAAGGTCGCGCCGCGGCCGGGCTCGCTCTCGGCCCAGATCCGGCCGCCGTGCCGGTCGATGATGCGCTGCACCGTCGTCAGGCCGATGCCCGTGCCCGGGAACTCCGCGGCGTCGTGCAGGCGGCCGAAGGGGCGGAACAGCTCCTCCGCCCGGTCCGCCGGGAAGCCCGCGCCGTTGTCGCGCACGTAGAAGACCGCGCCGTCGCAGCCGATCGAGATCACCGGGTCCTGGGTGCGTGCGGTGAACTTCCAGGCGTTGCCGACCAGGTTCGCGTAGACCGCGCGCACCAGGTCGCCGTCGCAGGCGGCCGTCATCGGCGAGGCCACCGTGACGCGCACGGTGCGGGACGGGTCGCGCTGGCGCAGCTCGTCGACGACGTCGAGGGCCAGGGCCGCCAGGTCGACGGTGCTGCGCTGGATCTGGCCCCGGTTCGCGCGCGCGAGCTGCAGCAGCGACTCGATCAGCGCGTTCATCCGGGTGGCGGCGCCGTGGATGCGCGTCAGGAACTGCGCCGTCTGCCCGTCGGCCTCCTCGGCCAGCAGCTCGCTGTAGCTCAGGATCGTCTGCAGGGGCGAGCGCAGGTCGTGCGAGACGGAGCCGCTGAACGCCTCCAGCTCGCGGTTGCGCCACTCGAGCTCCTCGACCAGCTCCGCGCGGGCCTCGGCGAAGCGGCGGGCCGCGCGCTCCTCGGCCGCCTCCATCTCGCGGCGCACGAGCTCGTCGCGGATGCGGCGGTTCTGCTCGTGCAGGTGCTGGCGGCGCACGTGGGCCCGGACGTGGGCGCGCAGGCTGCCGGTGCCGTCGGCCCGGCGGACGTAGTCGTCGGCGCCGGCCGCCAGGCACTCCAGGAGCACGTCGTCGTGGCCGACGATGATGACCGGCATGTCGCGCAGGCCCGGCACGGCCCGGATGCGGTCGCACAGGTCGCGGCCGTCGATCTCGGGCAGGTGCAGGTCGATGACGGTACAGTCGGCCGGCTGCACGGCCAGCATGGCGAGGGCGTCATCGGCGCAGCGGGCCAGCACGGCCTCGTAGCCGTCCTCGTGCAGCAGGGTCGTCATCGTCTCCAGGTAGTGGCTGTCGGCGTCGACGAGCAGGACCCGGGCCGGGCGCACGGCGCCGGCGTCGGGCAGCGGCAGGGCGGCGGCGCTCTTGCGCAGCACCGCGGCGAGCTTGGCCAGCACGACCGCGAGGTCCTCCTGCTTGCGCACGAACGCGTCGGCGCCGGCCTCGAGGATCTGCAGCTCGGTGGTGTAGTCGTCGGAGGCGGTCAGCAGCAGGCAGGGCACGTTACGCAGGGTCGCGTCGAGGCGGACGCGGCGGATGACGGTGGCGCCGTCGATGCCGGGCAGCACCCCGTCGACGATGATCGCGTCGGGCCGGCGCACCCCGGCCACGCGCAGCCCCTCCTCGCCGCTGGCCGCGGTCGCCACCTCGTAGCCGCTGTCGGCGAGATGCCGGCGCAGCAGCTCGCGGAAGGTGCGGCTGTCGTCGATGACGAGCACGAGCCGGCGGTTCTCGGCCGCGGGGCCGTGGCGCAGCAGGTCGCGGGCGCGGGCGACGACCACGGCCGCGTCGTAGGGCTTGCCGACGTAGTCGTCGGCGCCGGTGCGCAGGCCGCGCAGCCGCTCGTGCACCTCGGCCTCGGTGGACAGCAGCAGCACGACCGCGTCGCCGTGGCGGGGGTGGGCGCGCAGCCGGCGCAGCAGGTCGACGCCGTCGCCGTCGGGCAGGCGCACGTCGAGCACGGCGACGTCGAACTGCTCGGACTCCAGGGCGTCGACGGCCTCGCCGAGCCGGGCGCACAGCACGGTGTGGAAACCGTCGTCCTCGAAAGCCTCGTGCAGGTCCATGCGCACGGTGAGGCTGTCGTCGACGATCAGGACGGTGTTCGCCACGAGAGCCTCCTGTTCTTCGGCCGCTCGCCCAGCGTGGCCAGGCGGGCCCCGATCTGCTCCGGCGGCAGGCTCTCCGCGGCGGCGCCGAGCGCGGCGGCCTCGCGCGGCATCCCGAACACCACACAGCTCGCCGCGTCCTGCGCGAACGTCATCGCCCCGGCCCGGCGCAGCGCGAGCAGGCCGTTGGCACCGTCGCGGCCCATGCCGGTGAGCAGGCACCCGGCCGCGGCGCTGCCGAGGTCCGCGGCGGCGGACTCGAAGAGCGTGTCGACGCTGGGGCGGCAGGAGTGCCGGGGCGGGGCCGCGCTGAGGTGCAGGTGCCCGTCGCGCACGAGCAGGTGCAGGTCGGGCGGGGCCATCGTGACCCGCCCGGCCAGCGAGGCGAGCGCCTCGCCGCCGCGGGCGTAGCCGACGACGTGCCCGGTCTGCTCGGCCAGCCAGCCGGTGAACGCCTGCGCGAAGGACTCGTTGGCCGACAGGTGCTGGACGTACAGCACCGGCACCGCGAACCCGGCCGGCAGCGTCCGCAGCAGCCGCACGATCGCCCCGGGGCCGCCGGTCGACGCGCCGACAAGCACCGCGCGCACCGCGGCCGGCTCGGGCCGCACGGCCACCGGCGGGGCGGGTGGGGCCCCGGCCAGCCGCTTGGTGACCACGCGGATGCGGGACACGACCTTGACCGCGGTGCGCAGCCGCTGCGGCCAGGTGTCGTCGGTGGCGTCGCCGCGCGGCTTCTCCAGCACGTCGACGGCCCCGGCGGCGAGCGCGTCGTAGGTGGTGAACAGTTCCCGGCGCTCGGCGGAGCACACCACCAGGATCGGCGTCGGGGCGAGCGCCATGATCTGCTCGGTGGCGGCCAGCCCGGTCATCACCGGCAGCATCACGTCCATGGTGATCACGTCCGGCCGCAGCCGCCGGCAGAGCTCGACCGCCTGCGCGCCGTCGGTGGCCTCGCCCACGATCTCGAAGCCGGTCGCGGGCGTCAGGGCCTCGCGCAGGCAGTGCCGTACCGTGGCGGAATCCTCGACGACGAGCACCCTGATCATGCCGGCGCCCCCGCGAGATCGCGGATGTGGCCTAGGAGCTCCTCCTGGTCGAACTCGCTCTTGACCATGTAGGCGGAGGCCCCCGCGGCCAGCCCGCGCCGGCGGTCCTCGGCCGAGGCCCGCGAGCTGACCAGGATCGCGGGCACCTCGCGCTGCTGCGGGTCGGCCCGGGTGAGCTCGACGAACGCGAAGCCGTCGAGGCCGGGCATGTCGATGTCGACGAGGAACAGCGCGTAGCGCCGCTGCCGCGCCCGCTCCAGCGCCTCCTCGGCGGAGGCGGCCAGCTCCACGCGGTACCCCGCGGACTCCAGGATGCTGCGCTCGAGCATCCGGGTGGTGAGCGAGTCGTCGACGACGAGGATCGGCGCGAGCTCCCGCGGCCCCTCGCCGGCCCCGCCGGCGCCGTGCGCGGCGGGCGGGGGCGCGACGCTGCCGGCGGCCCCGGCGGACGCGGCCAGGCCGGACGGGTCGAGCACGATGCGCGGGTTGCCCTCCGCGTCGATCGACACCCCGCCGACGATCGCGGCCGCCGGGGCCAGCTCCGGCAGCGGCCGCACGACCAGCGTCGAGGTGCCCAGCAGCCGGTCCGCCCCGACCGCGAAGACGTCCTCGGCGGCGGCGAGCACGACGGCGACGGCCCCGCCCGCGGCCCCGGACGGCACTGCGGGCGCGAGCACCCGGGCCAGCGGCAGGAACGGCAGCACCCGCCCGCCGTGGGCGAGGGCCCCGGCCGCCGCGGCCGCGGAGGCCTCCACCTCGGGCAGCAGCACGCAGGTGCGCACCGCGTCCAGGGGCAGCGCGGCGAGCACCCCGCCGGCCCGCAGCACGAGCCCGGAGAGCGAGACGAGCGCGAGCGGCACCGTGAGCTCGACGGTGGTGCCCTGGCCGGGCTCGGTGCTCACCGACACCTCGCCGCCGAGGCGCTCGGCGACGTCGCGGACCGCGTCGAGCCCGATGCCGCGGCCGGAGACGCCGGTGACGCGCTCGGAGGTGGAGATGCCGCCCTGCATGAGCAGGCGCATGAGCTCGCGCACGTCGGCGCCGGCCTGGACCAGCCCCCGGCGCTCGGCCTGGCGGCGCACCGCCTCGAGGTCGAAGCCGCGGCCGTCGTCGCGGCACCGGAACGCGGCGAACCGGCCGCGGCGGCGGACCTCGACGCTGACCCGGCCCTGGGGCGCCTTGCCGGCCGCGACGCGCTCGGTCTCGGGCTCCACGCCGTGGCTGACCGCGTTGCGGACCACGTGCAGCAGGGCGTTGCCGGCCTGGGCGAGCACGTGCGGGTCGAGGCGCAGGTCGCCGCCGTGGCTGTCGAACAGCACCGTCTTGCCCTCGGTGTTCGCGACGTCGTACACCGCCCGGTGCAGGGTCGTCAGCACGGTCGCGGCGGGGACCAGGCGCAGGCGCTCGGCCCGGCCGCGGATGTCGTCGAGCTCGCGGGCGACCTGCTCGACGGTCGCGGTGAGGCGGCGGCCGAGCGTCGTGAGCCCGGCGGCGACCGAGCCGGCGGCGGGGCCGCCCCGCTCGCCGCGCAGCTGCTCGGCGAGGGCCTCGGCGGAGCGCCGGACCCGTTCGAGGGCGGCGGTGTGCGTGCGCAGCGGGGCGAACCGGGCGTGAGCCTCGTCGACCGCCTCGAGGAGGTCGTCCACCTCCGCGGTGGCATCACGCTCGGGCTCGGGGGACATCTCGGACACTTCCGGCGGCTCGGGCTGCTCGAGGGCCACCACGGCCGCCGTCATCGCATCGGTCAGCCGCAGCAGCGCGGCAACGTCCGGCGAGCCGCCCTCGCGGAAGGGCATGAGCAGCTCTTCGAACGCGTGCGCGAGGTCGGCGAGCCCGGTCTGGCGCACCACCCGCGCCGCGCCCTTGAGCGTGTGCGCGTGCCGCAGCAGCCCGGCCACGGGCTGCGGGTCCCCGGCGCCGCCCTGCAGGTCGAGCACGCCCTGCGCGAGCTGGTCGACGAGCTCGCGGGCCTCGATGCGGAAGTACCGCAGCGGATCCTTCTCCGTCATGCGCGGTTGTCCGCCGTGACCAGCCGCAGCAGGGTCGTGGACAGGCCGGTCAGGTGCGCGGCGGTCTGGCGGGTCTGCACCGCGCTCGTCTCGCTCTCCTGCGTGACCCGGGCGGTGTCGGTGACCGCCACGTTGACCTGCTCGACCGCGGTCGCCTGCTGTTTGGTGGACAGCTCGATCTCGCGCGCCGACTCCGTGGTCGAGGCCACCAGGTCGGCGATCTGCTGGAACGACGCGGTGACGGCGTCGAACTGCCGGGTGCCGGCGTCGACCGCCTTGGCCCCGGTCTCGGTCGCCATCACCGTGGTGTTCACCGCGCCCCGGACGTCGTCGATGAGCGCGCGGATCTCCTTGGCGGAGCCGGCCGTACGGTCGGCCAGCTTGCGGATCTCGTCGGCCACGACGGCGAACCGCCGCCCCCACTCCCCCGCCCCGGACGCCTCGATGGTCGCGTTGATGGCCAGGATGTTGGTCTGCTCGGCGAGCTCGGAGACCAGGTCGACCACGCCGCCGATCTGCTGCGAGCGCTGCCCGAGCTCGAGCATGTGCTGCACGATGAGGTCGACCTGGCGGCGGATCGCGGCGATCGAGGCCCGGGCGTCCTCGATCGTGGAGTCGCCGGAGCCGGCCGCGGTCGCGGTCTCCTCGGCGATCTTCGCCACCCGCTGCGCGCCCTCGGCGATCTGCCGGGAGGTGATGAGCAGCTCCTCGATCGTCGTGTTGATCTCGCTCATCGCGGTCGCCTGCTCGCGGGCACCGGTCGCCTGGGCCCCGGCCGAGGCCTCCAGCTGGGCCGAGGAGCTGCGGATGTGCCCGACGGTCCCGGCCACGTGGCGCTTGAGCGCGCGGGCGAGCAGCACCCCGCTGGCGACGCCGAAGCCGACGGAGAGCACGGCGAGGGCGATCACCACCCCGATGGAGACGGCGGCGCGGGCCGAGGCCGCGTCCTGGCGGCTGCGCAGGTCCTGGTTGAGCAGCGTGACGAGCGAGGTGATCTCCCGGTCGAGGCTGTCGCGCTGCGGCGTGACGCTGTTCTCGAACGCGGCGCTGATCTCCCCCAGGTCGGCGCCGGGCTGTTCCCGGCGGGTGATCACGCCCTGCAGCACGTCCTGGTGGTGCTGCTCGCCCTCCACCACCTGGTTGAGCAGGTCCCGCTCCTCGGCGCCGGCCAGCACGTCGCGGACCCGCCCGGCGGCGGCGGAGAACTGGCCCCGCGCGGCGCTGATCTGCTGGGCGTAGCGCTGGTCGCCGGTGAGCAGGTACGCGCGCCCGGCGCTGCTCTTGGCCTCGACGGCGGTCCGCAGCTCCTGCGCCGCGGCGAGGCCCTTCACGCCGACGTCGATGACCTCGTCCTTGCCCGCCACCACGGTGCTCAGCGCCCAGACGGTCACCAGCCCGGTGACCAGCGTCAGCCCCGCGGTGACGACGAAGCCCAGGCCGAGCCGCTGCCCGTACGTCCACTGTCGTGCCATGTCCCTGCCTATCGCTCCTCGGAGTGCCGCGCCGGCCCGGTGACGGCGTCGACGGCGGCCCGGACCGCGGCGCGCACCGCCGGCACGTCGACGATGGGGCGGGCCCCGTCGGGCAGCGGCACGATCCCGCGCAGGCATCCGTGCGGGCCGTGGCCGTCCGCCTCCTCCACCAGCCGGTCGCTGGGAATGCGCAGGTGGCCGTCGAGCTCGGCGAAGGCCAGCGCGACGGCGGGCTGCCCGGCCGCGAGCACGAGCCAGCGCGGCCCGGTGCCGCCGTCCGCCGGTCCGGCCGCGGCGGCGCCCGTGCCCAGCACGGCCGCCAGGTCGTACACGGGCACGATCGCGCCGCGGAAGCCCGCCACCCCGAGCAGCGCGCCGAGCGGGCCTGGCAGCCGCGTCACGGGACGGTCGGGGAACAGCCCGGCGGCCTGGGTCAGGCGCAGCGCGTACCGCACGCCGCCCGCCCGGATCGCCAGCAGGTCGTCGTGGCCGGCGACGGCCGAGCGGGGCGGGTCGGCGAACGAGCGGTCGAACTCCTCCCGCAGCTCGGCGAGCCGGCGCTCGATCGCGCCCCGGTCCCGCACCGGCACCGCTGGCGCCCCGGCCGGGTCGTCCGGGCGCGGCGGCGCGACGGCGCTCACGAGACCGCCGCCAGTTCGGCCCGGCACAGCGCGATCAGGGCGCCGCGGCCGAACCCGCCCCCGAACAGCGCGATGCGCTCCTCGGACTCCGCCCGCAGCAGGTGTACGGCCCGATCGAGCTCCTCCTCCGCCGTACGCCGGTCGCCGACGCGCCGGGCCAGCAGCCCCAGCCGCAGCCGCGGGATCGCGAAGCCGGGGTCGAGCTGCGCGGCGATGCGATGGTGGCGCTGGGCGGCGTCGTGCTGCTCGTCGCCCTCGTGGCAGTCGGCGAGCAGCTGGTGCGCGTCGGCGAAGAGTGCGTCGCGGTCCAGCAGCCGCCGGCACAGGTCCGCGGCCCGCCCGGTGTCCCCGAGCCCGGCCAGCGCGCAGCCGCGCACGAGCCACGTCTCGGGCCGGTCGGCCTCGGCCCCGGCGACGGCGTCGAGCACCTCGAGCGCGTCGGCGAAGCGCTCCTGCCGCAGCAGCGCGAGGGCCCGCTCCCGCGGCGGCGGACCGGCGGCCGGCACGGGCTCGGGGGCCCGGGGCGCCACCGCCACGCGCTCGTAGTAGAACGTCCCGTGCGAGTGGTGCACGGCCAGGCCCTCGGGGCGCGGGCCGAGCGTGTCGGTGTGCCCCAGGAACAGGTAGCCGCCGAGCACCAGGCTCCGCGTGATGCGCTCCACCACCGTGCGCGCCGTGTCCGGCGTGAGGTACATGAGCAGGTTGCGGCAGAACACGATGTCGTACAACCCCGGCGCGAACAGCACCGGGTCGTCCCGCGCGACGTTGTGCTCGACGAAGCGGACCCGGTTGCGCAGCCGCGCGTCGATCTCGACCCCGTCGCCGGCCGGGCGGAACCACTGCTGCCGCACGCTCTCGGGCGTCTCGCGCAGGGACCACAGCGAGTAGCGCCCGGCCATCGCCTTGCGCAGCGCCCCGCGGTTCACGTCCAGCCCGATGATCGAGGTCTCCCACGCCTGCGGCACGCGGCCGGCGAGGACCATCGCCAGGCTGTAGGCCTCCTCGCCGGTCGAGCACCCCACGGACAGCAGGTCGAGCCGGCGCCGCCCGTCGTCGGCGCGCATCCGCGCCGGAAGGGCGACGTCGGCGAGCGCCCGGAACTGCTCGACGTTGCGGAAGAAGTAGGTCTCGTTGACCGTGAGCGCCTCGGCGAGCGCGGAGAGCTCGGCGGTCCACGCGGTGGTGAGCCGGTCCAGGTAGCCGCGATCGGTCAGCCCGTGCTGGGTGGCCCGCTGCTGGAGGATATCCGCGAGCAGCCCGTCCTTCTTGTCGTCGAACGCCATCCCGAGCCGCTCGGCGAGCAGCCGCCGCAGCCGCGCGACGCCGTCCGGCTCATGCGGCGGCACGGTCGCCCCCGCGCGCCTCGGCCCTGGCCCCCCGCACCGGCACAGCATCGGGGCGCAGGAACAGCAGCGGCCGCCCGTCGAGCACCCCGACCGCCTCCACCAGCTCCCCGTCCGCCGGCGAGGGCTGCGCGGCCGAGCGGGGCACGGACCGCACCCCGAGGACCGGCCCGGTGGCGAACGCGACGGTCCCGCCCGGGGTGCCCACGGTGATGAACCGGCTGGGCGGGGCGCCCGGATCGCCGAGCAGCGCCGCGGTGTCGACGACGGGCACCGCCGCGCCCCGGATCACGGCCACCCCGAGCAGGGCCCCGCCCGCACCGGCGACGGGCTGCACCGGCAGCGGCCGGACGGTCTCGGCGACGCAGCCCAGCGGCAGCGCGCACAGCAGCCGGCCCACGCCGAAGATGAGCTGATCCTGCATCCGGTCACCCGCCCTTGATCACCCGCGCTGGGCACAGGATATGACGGCAAACGCGGCAAATGTTCGTTTTACGGCAACGACTCCCGGCCCGGGCCGGTCGCCGCCATGCCACCGCGAACAGGGTCATCACCTGCACCGCGAGCGTCACGACGAGGGCGAGGGCGAACGCCGGCCTGAGGGTGCCCGCCACCGTCGTTCGGCGGTGCGGCGGCCGGGGTTCGCCCTGTCACCGGCTCCGGGCCGGGCGCGGAGCGGGTGCGCCCGCCACCGGCTTCCGGCGGGGCAGCGGGGCGCGGGCCGGGCCGATAGGGTCTTCGCGTGGACAACGCGGAGCCTCGGCGCCGGCCGGCCGCGCGCGTCGTGTGCCTGGACGCGGCCCAGCGAGTGCTGTTGCTGCACTGGCAGGATCCCTCGGACGGCTCGCTGCTGTGGGAGCCGCCCGGCGGGGGCATCGACCCGGGCGAGTCGCCGTTGGACACGGCGCGCCGGGAGCTCGGCGAGGAGACCGGGCTCGACGCCGCCGCGGTGCTGGACCGGTTCGTGGACGTCGAGCGCGACATGTGGTGGAACGGGCTGCGCACCGTCGGGCCCGAGCAGTTCTTCCTCGCCCGCTTCGACGTCGAGACCCCGCCGCTGGTGCGCACCGGGCTGCTGCCGGACGAGGCGCTGAGCCTGCGCGGGCACGCCTGGCTCGAGCGGGCGGAGCTCGCCGGGCTGGACGGGCGCCTCGAGCCGCCGGAACTGCTCGCGGTCATCGCCGCGCTGACCGAGCCCGACGGCCCGGGCCCCTGGACGCACCCCGCCTGAGTCAGCCGGCCGAGCCCGGCGGCCCCACCAGCCGAGCAGACACCACCGGCCGACGACGCCCCGACGGCCTCCCGACGCGCGCCCCACCCAAGCCAGCCACGCGAACCCGACGGTCCGTGGACGCGTCAGCGGGGCGAGCGGATCAGCAGGTTCGCCACCACCTCGTCGGGGCCCGCCGCCTCGTAGACGTGCGGCACGTCGGCCGGGAAGGTCACGTGCTCGCCCGCCCCGGCGGTGCGGGGCGCGTCCTCGGGGCCCGCCCGCAGCGTCCCGCCGTAGACCGTGATGTGCTCGGTCACCCCGCGCGCGTGGGCCGGGGAGCGCTGGGCCACGCCGGGCCGCACGCGCATCCAGAACAGCTCGAACGTCGCCCCGGGCTCCTCGAACACCTCGAGCAGCGTCGCGGTGACCGCCGCGCCTCGCACGTCGGCGGCGGCGGCCGGGGGATCACCGGGCTTCAGGACCAGAGCCGTCAGCGGTACCCCCAGCGCCCCCGCCACCGCGTACAGCGTCTCCAGGGTCGGGTTGCGCGTGCCGTGCTCGAGACCGGACAGTGTCGCCTTGCCGATGCCGGCCGCCCGCGCGAGGGCCGACAGGGAAAGCCCGCGCGCCTCCCGCATCCGCCGCAGCCGCTCGCCCACGGCGGACTCGGCGCCCGTGCGGCTTGTTCCGCTCGCGCTCATGTGGCTATTGTTGCGTTCCGTTTACGGAACGATCGGCGAAGGGCCCCCGCATGCGCCAGGCACCCCCGGACTCGACCGGCGAAGGGCACCCGACCACCAGCCCACCGGCGCACGAGCCCACCGGCGAACGACCGCCGGGCACGCACCAGCAGGCGAGCACGGACCAGCCGCCCGGCATTGATCAGGCGGCGGCCACGGGCCTGCCGACGGAGGCGGACCCGACGGCGGGCAAGGAGCGGGCCGCGGCGGCCAAGGAGCAGGCGGCGGGCACGGACCCGACGGCGGGCACGGAGCAGGCGGCGGGCGCGGACCGGAAGGCGGGCAAGGAGCAGGCGGCGGGCCACCGGCTGCGGCGGGAGCTGCCGGCCGTGCTCGCGGGGCTGGTGAGCGCGCTCGTCGGGTACGCGAGCTCGTTCACCGTCGTGCTCGCCGGCCTTCGCGCGGTCGGCGCCACCCCGGCCCAGGCCGCCTCCGGGCTGCTCGCCGTGTGCGTGGCGATCGGGGTCACGGCGATCGGGCTCGGATGGCGGTACCGGATGCCGATCGCCATCGCCTGGTCGACCCCGGGCGCGGCCCTGCTCGCCGCGACCGGCCCGGTCCCGGGCGGCTTCCCGGCGGCCGTGGGCGCGTTCCTGCTCAGCGGCGCGCTCATGATCCTCGCGGGCCTGATCCCGTGGCTGACCCGGGCGATCGCCGCCATCCCGCGCCCGATCGCCGGCGCGATGCTCGCCGGGGTGATCCTCAGCCTGTGCCTGGCCCCGGTGCGGGCGATGGTCGACCTGCCGCTGCTGGCCACCCCGGTCGTGCTCACCTGGGCGGTGCTGTTCCGCTTCGCCCGGCAGTGGGCCGTGCCGGGCGCCCTGCTCGCGGCGGTCGCCGCGATCGCCGTGCACGGCCCCGGCGGCTCGCTGGGCGGCGCCGGGCTGCGGCCCGCCCCGATCCTGACCGCGCCCACGCTGAACCCGTCGGTCGTGGTGAGCCTGGCGATCCCGCTGTTCCTGGTGACCATGGCCGCCCAGAACGTGCCCGGGATGGCGGTCCTCGCGACGTACGGCTACACCCCGCCCCTGCGCCCGCTGCTCGTCGCCACCGGGGCGGCCAGCGCGCTCGCGGCCCCGTTCGGCGGGCACGCGGTCAACCTGGCCGCGATCACCGCCGCCCTCACCGCCGGCCCCGACACCCACCCGGACCCGCGCCGGCGCTGGATCGCCACGGTGGCCCTCGGCGGCGGCCAGCTCGCCCTCGGCCTCGGCGCGTCGCTGGCCATGGCCCTGGTCCTGCTCTCCCCGCCGATCCTGGTCGTGGCGGTCGCGGGCCTGGCCCTGCTGCCGGCGCTGGGCTCGTCGCTGGCCTCGGCGGTCACGGAGCCGCAGGGGCGCGAGGCGGCCGTGGTCACGTTCGTGGTGACCGCCTCCGGCACGACGATCCTCGGCATCGGCTCCGCCTTCTGGGGCCTGCTCGCAGGATGCTTGACGGCCCTGCTGCTGCATCGCCGGGCAGAACATCCGTCGCCCTGAGCCGCCCGGCGCGCGACAGTGGTGACCACGATGGGCATGCTCGATCTCACAGCCGCTCTGCACCGAGGTCGACGGCGTGCGGCGGCCCCGGACGCAGGGCAAGACCCGCTAGGTGAGCGGCTTCGGGGCGAGCCGGCTCGTGCGCATGGCCTGCGCGCCCTCCACCGGGTCGGCCGAGGTCTCCCAGCGGCCCCACCACTCGTCGTCGGGCAGCTCGCCCGCGGCCCGCACGAACGCGTGCAACAGGGTCAGCTCGCGCGGGGCCGCCGTCAGGCCCGCCGACCGTACGATCGCCTCCAGCTCATGACGCCGGGCCCGCATCACGTGGCCCACGAGGTCGCGGCCGGCCGGGGTCAGGCCCAGCCAGATCGACCGCCGGTCGTTGTGCCGGTGGAAGCGGTGGATGAGCGACTTGCGCACGAGCCGGTCGCACATGCGGGTCAGCGTCGACGGGGCCACGCCGAGCTCGCGGGCCAGCACCGCGCTGCGCTGCGGGCCGCCGCCGGCCAGCAGGACCAGCGTGCGGTACTGCGGCAGCGTCACGTCCGTCCCGAGCGCCGCGAGGCTGCGCGCGGCGAGCGCGACCATGCTGCGGCTCACCGCCAGCAGCGCCTCGACGAGCGGCTCGGTCGTCACCGCGCCATCGTTGCACGGGCGAGGCCGCCGCGGGGGGCGCGGCGGGTGGATTTGCCAGGGCCGTATACCTTACCGTAAGCCGAAACCATTGCACTGCTGCAATAACCGGGGGAGCCCATGGACCTCGCGCACATTCTGCTGGTCGAGGACGACGCGGGCGACGTGGCGTACACGGTCGACGAGTTCCGCGAGCACCGCCTGCGCAACCCGCTCACCGTGCTCGGCGACGGCCTCGAGGCGATCGACTACCTGGAGCGCCGCGGCCGCCACGCGGACGCCCCGCGCCCGGACATCCTGCTGCTCGACCTCAACCTGCCCGGCGTCGACGGGCGCGTCGTGCTCGACCGGGTGCGCAGCCGGCCGGAGCTGGCCGGGCTGATCGTCGTCGTGCTCACCAGCTCGCTGCTGGAGGAGCGGATGCTGCGCGACTTCGGGGTGCCGGCCGAGCACTACTTCCGCAAGCCCGTCGACTTCGCGCAGCTGGCCCGGCTGATCCACGGCATCGACCGGTTCAGCTTCGTGGTGACCGCGGCTACCGCTCGGCGATGAGGCTGACGTAGTCGTCCTCGGTGAGCGGCGCGCTGGTGAGGGCGCCGTCGCCCCGCGGTACCTCCAGCGTCCGCCCGTCCTGCGTGAACTGCACGGCGACGATGTCGGCACGGGCGGCGAGCGTGCACACGATCTGCCCGTAGGCGAGCGTCTCGTCGTTGCGGATGGGGTTGTCGACCGACAGCCCGACGACGGCGGTGCCGTTGTGCAGCTGGACGCCGGTGATGTACGAGGTCCCGCCGAGCGCGCTGTCGACCCCCGCGTCGCGCTCCTGCGCCGTCGGGCCGGCGACGAGGTCGCCGAGGTGCCGCTGGGGTGCCGGGACGTTCGCCACCCGCCGGTCGACCGGCACGAGCTGGTTGTCGCGCGTGAAGAACAGCCGCTCCACGACCGCGCCCGGCGACGTCGCCGCCATCGGGCCCTCGTAGGAGCCGATGACCACCGAGGGCTCGATCGGCCGCGGGGAGTCCTCGGTCGGCACCCCGCACCCGCCCAGCGCGAGCGGCGCGACCATCGCGAGCAGCGCGAGGCCGGGGAGCCGGCCGGGGCGCCTCACCGCACCCCCGGCAGCTCGATCCGGAACCGCGCGCCGCCCCCGGGCCGGTCCAGCACGAGCACCCGGCCCCCGTGGGCTGCCACGTGCTGCGCCACCAGCGACAGGCCCAGCCCCGTGCCCGTGTAGCTGCCACGGGCCCCGGCCGAGCGGCCCCGCTCGAACCGGTCGAAGATCACCTCGCGGTCGGCGGGGTTGACGCCGGGGCCGTCGTCGTCGACCTCGATCGACCCGTCGGGGCCGTCGGTCTCGATCCGCACCGCGACCGGGCCCCCGCCGTGGGTCACCGCGTTGTCGAGCAGGTTCACGAGCACCTGTTCGAGCCGGCGCCGGTCGACGGTCCACCGCAGGTCGTCGGCCCCCGCCCGGCCGGCGTCCACGATCGCCGGGTCGAGGCCGCGGCGCTGCACCGCCCGCCGGGCCAGCTCGCCGACGTCGGCCGGCTCCAGCTGGGCCGGCAGGTCGCCGCGGGCCAGCTCCAGCAGGTCGTCGACGAGCTGCTGGAACCGGGCCACCTCGTCGACGACCAGGCCGGCCGCGGTCGCGGTGCGCTCGTCGAGGCGGTCGCGGCGGCGCTCCAGCACGCTCGCCGACGCGGCCAGGGTCTGCAGCGGGGAGCGCAGCTCGTGGGAGACGTCGGCGGCGAAGCGGCGGTCCCGCTCGATGCGCCGGGCCAGCTGGTCGACCATCTCGTTGAACGAGGTCGACAGCGGCTCCAGGTCCGGGTCGGTGGCGGGGTCGAGCCGCGCGCCGAGGTCGCCGGCGCTGATGCCCTGGGCCGCGGTGGCGACCGAGCGCAGGGGGCGCAGGACGTAGCGGGTGGCGTACCACCCCACGCCCGCCCCGGCCAGCGCGACGGCCGAGGCGACCAGGGCGAGCACCCACCCGATGGTGCGCAGGTTCTGGTCCAGCTCGCGCATGGAGTCGATCTCGTACAGCGCGGTGGCCGGCGACAGCAGGATGCCCACGATCACCACCGGCGAGCCGTCGAGGCTCGTGCGCTGGATGCCCTGGCCCGCCTCGCCGACGAGGCCCTGCAGGCTCTGCGGCACGGCGGAGGTGGACGCGGTCTCGGCGTGGCGCGAGTACCACTTGCCCAGGTGGAACACGAGCACCCGGCGATTGCCCCCGGTGTCCAGGGTGCGCAGCATCCCGCCGATGTCGGGCTTGTCGGCGTTCAGCCCGGCGGACACGACCCGCGCGTCGAAGGTCGCCGAGCGCACCGCCGAGCGCTCCCGGCCGCCGATGAGCTCGTTGCGGGTGAGCTCGTAGGAGACGAGGGCCATGCAGGCGGAGAGGGTCAGCGCGCCGGCGGCGAACCCGGCGACGACCCGGGTCCGCAGCCCCAGCCGCAGGCGGGTCATCGCTGCAGCTTGTACCCCATGCCGCGCACGGTCACGAGGTACCGCGGCGACTTGGAGTCCCGCTCGATCTTCTGCCGCAGCCGCCCGACGTGCACGTCCACCAGCCGCTCGTCGCCGATCTCGTACTCCCACACCCGCTGCAGCAGCTGCTGGCGGCTCAGCACCTGCCCCGGGTGCTCGGCCAGCTCGCACAGCAGCCGGAACTCGGTGCGGGTCACGGCGACCGGCTCGCCGTCGATGCGCACCTCGCCCGCCTCCGGCAGGATCTCCATGTCGCCGAAGACCATGCTGGCCATCGCCTGCACGGTGCGCCCGCGCCGGCGCAGCGCCCGCAGCCGGGCCGAGAGCTCCTTCACCGCGACCGGCTTGACCAGGTAGTCGTCGGCCCCGGCCTCGAGCGCGGCGACGATGTCGTGGGTGTCGTCGCGCGCGCTGATGACCACGATCGGCACGTCGTCGCCGCGGCGCAGCTGCCGAATGCACTCGAACCCGTCGACGCCGGGCAGCATCAGGTCGACGAGCACGGTGTCGGCGGGGTCCTCGCGCTGCGCGACCAGCCCCTCCTCCGCGCTCGCCGCGCCGCGGACCGCGTAGCCCTCGTCCTCCAGCGCGAGCGCCAGCGAGAGCCGGATCCGGTCGTCGTCCTCGATCACCAGCACGCCTGCCATAGGGGCATCATGCCGGGCGCGACCGCCCGGCGACCACTTCCCCGGCCCCGACCGGGGGCCTGCGCCGCCGAAGTCACACAACCGTCACGGATCCGGGCAGGGTTCGCCACATCGGAGCCGAACGCTGGGGAGGTGGGCACCGGCGACGACGGGAGACGCACATGCACAGCGGCACGGCCGACGCGGCCACCCCCACGATCGAGGTGGTGATCCGCGAGGAACTGGACGCGGCCTCGGTACCGCGCTTCGCCGCCCTCCTCCACGAGGCGGCGGATCTCGGGCCGGACCACCTGGTCGTCGATCTCACGGAGTGCCCGTTCGTCGACGCGGCCGCGATCGGCATGCTCCTGGACGTGCACCGGCGCATGTTCGTCGCGGGCGGGCGGCTCACCCTGCGCTCGCCCGGCCCACGGGTCACCCGCACCCTGCGCCTGGCCCGCGTGAGCAACGTCCTGCACGTGCAATAACCCGCGCGTACTTCCCCTGCGCGTTACCCGCGCGTAACACTGAACGGCATGGTTGATGCATCGACCGTGCAGAAAGTTCGGCTCCTGGGCCGCGACGACGACCTGGCCGCCGCCACGGCCCTGCTCGGCGCCGCCACCGAAGGCCGCGGCGGCGCCCTGGTCCTGGCCGGCCCGCCGGGCATCGGCCGCACGGCCCTCCTGAACGCCCTCGCGGACACCGCCGTCAACCCCCTCTCGACGGTGTCCGCGAGCGGCCCGGCCGGCACGGAGACCGCGACGGCGTCCGCGAGCGGTCCGGCCGGCACGCCCACCGGCGGCTTCGTGACGGTCCTGTCCGTGACCGGGTGCCACGCCGAGTCCGCGCTCCCGCTCGCCGGCCTGCACCGCCTCCTCGCCGGCCTGCCCTACCCGGCCCAGGCACACGGCCCGGCCCAAGCGCACGGCCCGGCCCAAGCGAACGGCCCGGCCGAGGCGCACGACTGGGCCCAGGCGCACGGTCCGGCCGAGGCGGACGGCGAGCCGCACGACCGGCTCGCGGCCGGGCTGGCGGTGCTCGCCGCGCTGCGGGACGTCGCGCGGGCCGGGCCGGTCCTCGTGCTCGTCGACGACGCCCACGCGCTCGACCGCGCCTCGCTCGACGCGCTCGCCGTCGCCGCGCGGCGGGCCGGGGGCGAGCGGATCGCGCTCGTGTTCGCGCTGCGGGACACGCCCGCGGCCGCCGCCGGCGAGGCCGTGCTCGCCGGGCTGCCCCGCCGCCGCCTCGGCCCCCTGGACCGCCGCGACAGCCGGTCGCTGCTCGCCCGGGCCGTGCCGGGCCTCGCCGGCGACGTGGCCGGGGTCCTCGCCGGGCGGGCCGCGGGCAACCCGCGCGCCCTGACCGAGCTGGCCGCGGCCCTCTCCGCCGAGCAGCGCCGCGGCGAGGCCGACCCGCCCACGACGCCGCCGCGCGACGGGCCGCTCAGCCGCGAGTACCGCACCGTCCTGCGCACCCTGCCCCCCGGCACCCGCCGCGTCCTGGTGCTCGCGGCCGCCGCGGCCCGGATGACCGCCGCCGGCACGAGCTGCCCCGCGGCCCTGCTCCCGGCGGCCGACCTGGCCCCGGCCGAGCACGCGGAGCTCGTCCACGTCGAGGACGGCCGCGCCCGGTTCGTGCCGCCGCTGCTCGCCGAGGTCGTGTACGCGGAGGCCGGGCTGGCCGAGCGCCTCACGGCCCACCGCCGCCTGGCGGACCTGGTCGCCGACCGCCGCGAGGCCGCGCTGCACCGCGCCGCGACCGCCACCGGCCCCGACGACGCCCTGGCCACCGAGCTCGCCCGGGCCGCCCTCGCCGCGGACGGCGCCGGCACCGCCGCCGCGGCCGACGGAGCCGGCACCGCCGACGCCGGGGCGAGCGGGGCCGATGCCGCCGCCGCGCCAGACCGAGACTGCGCGGCCCACGTCCGAGCCGACGCCGCCGCCGCCACGCCCGACCGAGACTGCCCGGCCCACGTCCGAGCCGACGCCGCCGCCGCCACGCCCGACCGAGACTGCGCGGCCCACGTCCGAGCCGACGCCGCCGCCGCCACGCCCGACCGAGACTGCCCGGCCCACGTCCGAGCCGACGCCGCCGCCGCCACGCCCGACCGAGACTGCCCGGCCCACGTCCGAGCCGACGCCGCCGCCGCCACGCCCGACCGAGACTGCCCGGCCCACGTCCGAGCCGACGCCGCCGCCGCCACGCCCGACCGAGACTGCCCGGCCCACGTCCGAGCCGACGCCGCCGCCGCCACGCCCGACCGAGACTGCCCGGCCCACGTCCGAGCCGACGCCGCCGCCGCCACGCCCGACCGAGACTGCCCGGCCCACGTCGGAGCCGACGTCGGGGCCGATGCCGCCGCCGTCGCGGCGCTGCGGCGGGCGGCCGAGCTCACCACCGACCCGGCCCGGGCGGCGGCCTGGACCCTCGGCGCGGCCCGGCTCGCGTGGCGCGGTGGCGAGCCGCACCGGGCGCGGCTGCTGCTGCGGGCCGTGTTCCCGCCGGTGGTACCGCAGGCGCTGCACGCGGAACGGGACCTGCTGCTCGGCGAGGTGGAGCTGCGCACCGGCGCGCCCGGGGACGCCCGGCACACCCTGCTCGCCGCGGCCGCCCGGCTGCCCGGACGGCGGGCCCTGCGCGCCCTCGCCCTCGCGGGGGAGGCGCTCGGCGCGTCCGGCCGCCACGATGAGTTCGCCGCGGTGGCGCGGCGGGCCCTCGCCCTGCGCCCCGCGCCGGACCCCGCCGCAGACCCCGGATCGGACCACGGGCCTGACCCCGCCGCAAACCCCGGGCCGCACCCCGCCGCAGACCCCCGGCCGGACCCCGAGCCGGACCCCGCCGCAGACCCCGGGCCGCACCCCGCCCCGGACGAAGCGGTGCTGTTCGAGCACTTCGCGGGCATGGCCGCCGGATACGCCGGAGACCCCGCCCGCGCCGCCGGTCCGCTGCGGCGGGCCGTCGCGCTCGCCGCCGCCTGCGCCGACCCGCCGGTGCTCGTGCGGGCCGCCTGGGCCGGGATCGTCGCCGGGCGGGACGAGGACGCGCACCGGCTGGCCGTCCGGGCGGCCCGCCTGGCCCGGGGCGTCGGCGACCGGGCCACCGAGCCGCTGGCCCAGGACGTCGCCGCGACCGCCGCGCTCGCCCTCGGCGACCTCGACCTCGCCGCCGCCACGGCCGCCGAGGGGCTGCGCCTGGCCGCGGCCACCGGTCAGGACGCGGTCGCCGACAACTGCTGCGGCCTGCTGGCGGTGATCGCGGGTTTGCTCGGCGACGCGGACGGCTGCCGGCGCTGGGTGGGCCGCTGCCGGGCCCGGGCCGGCGGCGACGTCGACAGCCAGGCCCGGGCCATGTGCGTGTGGGCCGCGAGCCTCGTCGACGTCGCCGCGGGGCGCCACGCCGACGCGGCCGGGCGGCTCTGGGGCGTCATGCGCACCGCGGTGGGGCGCGGGCACCTGGGCGTCCAGGTGCCGGCCATCCCGACGCTGGTGGAGGCGGTCGTGCGCAGCGGCGATCCCGGCCCGGCCCGGCAGGTCCTCGCCGCCTACGACGTGTGGGCGGCGGCGACGGCGAACCCGACCTGGCTGGCGCTGTCGGCGCGCTGCCACGGCCTGCTCGCGGCCGGCGACGACGAGGCCGACGAGCGCTTCCGCGAGGCGCTGCGGCTGCACCTGGCCGGCGACTCGGCGTTGCCGGGCGCGCGCACGGAGCTGCTCTACGGCGAGGAGCTGCGCCGCCGCCGGCGGCCCGCCGCGGCCCGGGAGCACCTGCGCAGCGCCCTGGCCACGTTCGAGCGGTACGAGGCCGGCCCCTGGACGCGCCGGGCCGCCGCCGAGCTGCGCGCCGCGGGCGAGCACGTCGAGGCCGCCCCCGCCGACGCGCCGGCGCTCACCGCCCAGCAGGCCCGCATCGCCCGGCTCGTGGCCGGCGGCGCGACCAACCGCGAGATCGCCGCGGCGCTGTTCGTGAGCCCCCGGACGGTCGAGCACCACCTGCGCAACATCTTCGTCCGCCTGGGGGTGCGCTCGCGCACCGAGCTGGCCCGCGTCGTGCCCTGAGGACACCGGCGATTTCACCGATGCGCGACCGGCCCGGTGATCGGCAGGCTTCGATGCACGACACACCCCGACCCCCAGGAGGTCCATCGATGCGCCGAATCCTCGCGCTGCTGCTGGCGTGCGCCGCGGCACTGCTCGCCCTGCCCGCGACCGGGGCGCACGCCGCCACCGCGCACCGGCCGGTCGTCTTCGTGCACGGCTACACGGGCAGCGCCTCCAACTGGGCCACCGCCGAGGCCCTGTTCCGCGGCGCCGGCTACAGCAGCGGCGAGCTGTTCGCCTACGAGTACAACTCCTACGGCAGCAACATCACCAACGCGCAGGGCCTGGCGAGCTTCGTCGAGCAGGTCAAGGCGCGCACCGGCTGGCCGAAGGTCGACATCGTCAACCACTCGATGGGCGGCCTCGTCAGCCTCTGGTACCTCAAGCAGCTCGGCGGCGCGTCCAGCGTGGCGCACCTGGCGTCGCTGGCCGGCGCGAACCACGGCACCACGTCCGCGGGCGCGTGCCTGGTGTTCGTGACCTGCCAGCAGATGTACCCGGGCTCGGCGTTCATCCTGACGCTCAGCGCCGGCGACGAGACGCCCGGCAGCACCGTCTATCGGACCTGGTACTCGCCCTGCGACGGGGTCATCGTCCCGTACACGAGCACGACGCTCAGCGGGGCGACGAACACGTACGTCCCCTGCGAGAATCACCTCACCTACCTCACCGACACCGTCGTGCTCGCCCAGGTCCGCTCGTTCGTATCCAGCTAATCGCCGCGAACCGCCCCCTCGGCGCCGATACTGGTTCCGAGGGGGTATTACGGCGTGAGCGCACAGCCGCAGAAATTCAGTGTGGCCCTCGTCATCGGCGCCCTCGGCGTCGTCTTCGGCGACATCGGCACGAGCCCGATCTACACCCTGCAGACGGTGTTCAACCCGGGCGACCCGCACCCGGTCCCGGTCAGCGCCGCCAACGTGTACGGCGCGGTCTCGACGCTCTTCTGGTCCGTCATGATCGTCGTCACGGTCACGTACGTGCTGCTGGCCATGCGCATCGACAACGACGGCGAGGGCGGCATCATGGCCCTCATCACCCTCCTGCGCCGTCAGGTCACCGGGCAGAGCCGCCGGGCCGCGATGACGCTGGCCGGGCTGGGCATCTTCGGCGCCGCCCTGTTCTTCGGCGACAGCATCATCACCCCGGCCATCTCGGTGCTCAGCGCGGTCGAGGGCCTGAAGCTGGTGCAGCCGTCGCTGGGCGAGTTCGTCGTGCCCCTGACCGCGGTCATCATCGTGGCGCTGTTCCTGGTGCAGCGGCGCGGCACCGCGGCCGTCGGCCGGGTCTTCGGCCCGGTGATGATCGCCTGGTTCGTCACCATCGGCGCGCTCGGCATCGCCGGGATCACCCGCCACCCGGCGATCCTCAGGGCGCTCTCGCCCACCTACGCGATCGAGTTCCTCACCGGCCACTTCGGCATCGCCTTCTTCGCCCTGGCCGCCATCGTGCTCTCGGTGACGGGCGCCGAGGCCCTGTACGCCGACATGGGCCACTTCGGCCGCCGCGCGATCGCCGCCGGCTGGCTGTGGCTGGTCCTGCCCGCGTGCACGCTGAGCTACTTCGGCCAGGGCGCGCTCATCCTGGACGACCCGGCCAACATCGCCGGCCCGTTCTTCCTGCTCGCGCCGTCGTGGCTGCGGCTGCCGCTGGTGCTGCTGGCCACCGCGGCGACGGTGATCGCCGCGCAGGCCGTCATCACCGGCGCGTACTCGGTCGCGTCCCAGGCCGCGCAGCTGGGCTACCTGCCGCGGCTGCGCGTCGCGCACACCTCGGCCGAGCAGATCGGGCAGATCTACGTGCCGTGGATCAACTGGCTGCTCATGGTCTCGGTCCTCACCCTGGTGTTCGCGTTCCGCAGCTCCGCCGCCCTCGCCTACGCCTACGGCATGACGGTCACCGGCACGATCACCATCACCACGCTCATGTTCCTCTACATCGCGCGCAGGACCTGGCGGGCCCCCGCCTGGCTGCTGTACTCCGTCGGCGCGATCCTGCTCGGCGTCGACCTGCTGTTCGTGGCGGCCAACCTGACCAAGATCGTCCACGGCGCCTGGCTGCCGCTGCTCATCGCGCTGACCGCGTTCACGATCATGACGACCTGGCAGCGGGGCCGCTCCGTCGTGACCGCCCGGCGCCGGTTCCAGGAGGGGTCGCTGCGCGAGTTCATCGACGGCCTGCACGCCGACACGGCCCTGACGACGGTCCCCGGCACCTCGGTGTTCCTCAACCGCGGCAAGGAGTCGGCGCCGCTGGCCATGCGCGCCAACGTCGAGCACAACCACGTGCGGCACGAGCACGTGCTCATCCTGTCGATCGAGACGCAGCCGGTCCCCCGCGTCCCCGACGAGGACCGGGTGACGATCGACGACCTCGGCTACGCCGACGACGGCATCGTCTTCGTGACCGTCCGCTACGGCTACATGGACGCCCAGAACCTCCCCGCCGCGCTGGGCCTGCTCGACCCGGCCCGCACCGAGGGCTCCCTCAACCTGGACGAGGCGTCGTACTTCCTGTCGAAGATCGAACTGCGCCGCGGCGACACCCCGACGATGGCGGCCTGGCGCAAGCGGCTCTTCATCGCCACGTCGTACATCACCGCCGACGCCGCGGAGCACTTCTGCCTGCCCCGCGACCGCACCGTCATCATGGGCTCCCACGTCGAACTGTGAGCCGCTAGCCCCCCACCAGCGGGAACGTCACGCGGAAGACGCTGCCCTCGCCCTGGGTGCTGGTCACCTCGATGGTGCCGTCGTGGTCGAGCACGATCTGCCGCGCGATGGTCAGGCCCAGGCCGCTGCCGCCCGTCTCGCGGTCCCGCGCCGGGTCGGCGCGCCAGAAGCGCTGGAACACGAAGGGCAGGTCGGCCGCGGCGATGCCGCAGCCCGTGTCGCGCACCTCCACCACGGCGCGGCCCGGCAGCGGGAAGGCGCGCAGGACGACCGCGCCGCCCGGATCGGTGTACCGCAGCGCGTTCGTCACCAGGTTGCCCAGCACCTGACGCAGCCGGTCCTGGTCGCCGTGGACGGGCAGCGGGCCGGCCGCCTCGGCGGTGAGCCGCACGCCGCCGTGCTCGGCGACGGCGAGATGGGCGACGCGGCTGACCTCGACGAGCTCGGCGAGGTCGAAGCCGGTGCGGCGGTACGCGAGGTGGCCCGCCTCGGCCAGCGTCAGGTCCTGCAGGTCGTCGAGGATGCGCCGCTGCAGCAGGACCTCCTCGTGCAGCGAGGAGAACAGCTCCCGCGACGCGGGCACCACGCCGTCCTGGAGGGCCTCGAGGTAGCCGAGCACGTTCGACATCGGCGTGCGCAGCTCGTGGGCCACGCCGGCGAGCAGGCGCCGCTGGGCCGTCTCCGCGCCCTCGAGCGCCTCGGCCATGCGGTTGAACGAGCGCGAGAGCTCCCCGACCTCGTCCCGGCCGGTCGTCGCCACGCGGGTGTCGAGGTGACCGTCGGCGAGGCGGCGGGAGGCGACCGTGAGCGAGCGCAGCGGCCGGGCCAGCTGCCGGGCGACGAGCGCGGTACCGATCACGGACAGCACCAGCACGGCCCCGATCGCCCCGCCGGTCGGGCGGCCGAGCAGGGTCACCGCGTCGTCGTCGACGGCGCCGAGGAACAGCTGCAGCGGCTCCGGCGCGAACGTCTCCACCCGGTTGCCGAAGGCCTGCACCAGGCAGGCGCCGTGGTCGGCGGCGCCGCGGCAGTTGGTGATCGCGGTGCTGTCGTCGGCCTGGGCGTACTCCTGGGCGTCGCGGGCCTGCACGGCGCACTCGCCGCGCTGGGGCCCGGCGGCGGGCAGCGGAATGCCGTACGCGTCCGGGGCCACCGGCGGCGGGTCCTGCCCCACGTCGGTGAGGCACCGGGCGTAGACGGTCGCCCTCCGGTACCGGGCCAGCTCCTCCAGGACGAACCCGTCGGCCTTGGCGGCGGCGAGGCCGAGCCGCGGGTCGAGCGACAGCGCCGGGCGCGGGTTGATGAGGGTGGGCGCGGCGACGACCGGGCGGGCGGCCCGCTTGGCCAGGTTGTCGCTGTCGACGGTCACCTGCCCGTTGAGGTTGACCAGCCGGATGCGCTGGTTGTTGTCGACCGAGAGCTGCCGGACCCGGTCGGCGACCCCGGCCCAGGTGCCGTGGCGGCGGGCGTACGCGCGCACGGTGTCGGCGATGCCGGCCACGTGCCGCGTCGCCTCCTGCTGCGAGCGGTCGATCTGCTGGGCCATGAACCGCAGGCTGAACCAGGCCGTCGCCCCGGTCGCCACCACGGCGACGACCAGCGTCAGCAGGAACACGCGCAGGCGGAAGCTCACGGGCGCCCGTCCGGGAGGGCCTGCTCCGCCAGCCGGTAGCCGCGGCCGTACACCGTCTGCACGTACCGCGGCTGCACGGGCTCCGCCTCCAGCTTGCGGCGCAGGTTGACCACGTGCGCGTCCACGGTGCGCTCGGACACGTCACGCTCGAAGCCGAACACCCGGTTGATGATCTCGCCGCGGGTGAACACGCGCCCCGGCTCGCCGGCGAGCAGCTCCAGGATGCCGAACTCCTTCGCGGTGAGCACGATCGTCTCCCCGGCGACGCGCACCTCGAAACGCCCGGCGTCCACGACCAGGTCACCGACGGTGAGCACCCGCTGGTGGCCGGGGCTGCCGATGCCGGAGCGGCGCAGCAGGGCCCGGACCCGGGCGGCGAGCTCGCGCGGGCTGACCGGCTTGGTCATGTAGTCGTCGGCCCCGAGGTCCAGGCCCAGCAGCAGGTCGTCCTCGGTGGAGCGGGCGGTGACGAGCAGGATCGCCACGCTGGACTCGGCCCGCATGATCCGGCACACGTCGAGCCCGTCGACCTGCGGCATCATGACGTCGAGGACCAGCAGGTCCGGCTTGCGGGAGCGGCACTGCTCCAGGGCGGCCCGGCCGTTGTGCACCGTGAGCACGCTGTGACCGTCGCGCTCCAGGTAGAGCCGGATCAGCTCGGCCTGCTTCGGGTCGTCGTCGGCGACCAGGATTCGTGCGCTCATCCCGGCCATTGTGACGCGCCGAATGTGAGGAACCTGCGAAATCGGGTTCGGGTTTCGATCCGGCAACGGGTTCTTCACCGGTTCCCAACCGGCGGATTCCTACCGTCCCGGCCATGTGTGGACTCCTGGTGTTCCTCAGCCGCGACGGTACCGCCGACCGGGACGCGCTCGCCGCCGCGCTGGAGCGGCTCGGGCACCGCGGCCCGGACGAGACGGCGCTCGTCGCCGCCGACGGTGCCGTGTTCGGCTTCACCCGCCTGGCGATCATCGACCGGGCGGGCAGCCACCAGCCGTGCCGGTACAAGACCTGGACCGTGGTCTTCAACGGCGAGCTCTACAACTATCGGCAGCTGCGCGCCCAGCTGGCGGCCGAGCACGGCGCGACCTTCGCCACCGAGGGGGAGGCGGAGGTCCTCGCCGCGGCCTTCCACCACTGGGGCCCGTCGGCGGTGCGCCGGCTGCGGGGCATGTTCGCCGCGGTGCTGTGGGACGCCGCGACGCGGACGCTGCACGCGATCCGGGACCCGTTCGGGATCAAGCCGCTGTACCACGTGCAGACCCCCGACGGCCTGTACCTGGCGAGCGAGAAGAAGGCGCTGCTGCCCTTCGCCGGCGGGGCCCGGCGGATCGGCACGGCGGCGCTGTCGCACTACCTGACGCTGCAGTACGTCCCGGAGCCCGCGACCCTGCACCCCGCCGTGCACCGGCTCCCCGCGGGCCACACGCTCACGTGCCGGCCGGGCGAGCCGCCGGTCGTCCGGCGGTACTTCGAGCACACCCTGCGCCCCGTGCCGCGCCCGGAGGCCGAGGCGGTCGCGGCGATCCGCGCGGCGCTGCGCGACAGCGTCCACGCGCACCTGCAGTCGGAGGTCCCGCTCGGCGCGTTCCTGTCCAGCGGCGTCGACTCCTCCGCCGTCGTCGCGCTGGCCCGGGAACGCCACCCGGACCTGTGCGCCTACACGGCCGGGTTCGACGACGCGCGGTACAGCGAGATCGAGGCGGCCTCGCAGACCGCCGCGGCGCTCGGGGTGCGGCTCAAGGCGACCCTCGTGCGCGACGACGACGTCATCGAAGCGCTGCCCCGCATCGTGTGGCACCTCGACGACCCGGTCGCCGATCCCGCGGTGGTCCCGTTGTACTTCCTGTGCCGCACCGCCGCCCAGGACGTCACGGTGGTGCTGTCCGGCGAGGGCGCCGACGAGCTCTTCGGCGGCTACGAGATCTACCGCGAGCCGGCCGCCCTCGCGCCCGTCGCGGGCCTGCCCGACCCGGTGCGCCGCGGCCTGCGCGCGGTCGCCGGCGTGCTGCCCGAGGGGGTGCGCGGCAAGAGCTTCCTCGAGCGCGCGACGACCCCGATCGACGAGCGGTACTACGGCAACGCCCGCATCTTCGGCCCGGCGGAGAAGGCGCGGCTCATGCGCGGCCCCGCCGACCCGCACACGACGGTCACCGGGCCGCTCTACGCCGCGGCGGAGGGGCTCGACGACGTGAGCGCGATGCAGTACGTCGACCTGCACACCTGGCTGCCCGGCGACATCCTCACGAAGGCCGACCGGATGTCGATGGCGCACTCGCTGGAGCTGCGGGTGCCGTTCCTCGACCGTGCCGTGTACGCCGCGGCCGCCGCGCTGCCGCCCGAGCTCAAGGTGAGCCCGCACGCGACGAAGCACGCCCTGCGCGAGGCGGTGCGCGGCCTCGTGCCGGAAGCGGTGGTGACCCGGCGCAAGCTCGGCTTCCCGACCCCGACCCGGGTGTGGCTGCGCGGGCGCGTCGGGGAGTGGGCGGGCGACGTGCTCGCGGCGGCGGACGTCGACCACCTGCTCGACATCGCCCACGTGCAGCGGCTGCTCGCCGCGCACCGCCGGGGCGGGGTGGACCATTCGCGCAAGATCTGGACGGTGCTGATGTTCTGTCTGTGGTACGGCCAGCAACCCGCCGCCGCCGCGCTGAGCGTGCGGTCGTCCGCCTCCTCCGGCGGGTGCGGGTGATCGCCGGCATGCTGCGCGCATGGACGTCCGGTTGGTCCGGCCCGGCACTGTCGGCACTGTCGGCACTGACAGCACAGTCGGCACCGTCGGCACCGTCGGCACTGACAGCACCGTCAGCACTGGCAACACGGTCAGCACGCACAGGCCGGAGGAGCTGCCGGCGCTGCTGGCCCGCGAGGACGGCTTCGTCTGGGCCGACATCGCCACGTGCGACGGGCACGCCGCGAACGTGCTGCGCGACGCGTTCGGGTTCCGTTCCCTCGCCGACCACACCCAGGTCAATCACCTGGTCGCGGTGCTGCTGCTGACGGCGGTCATGTCGGCGACGCTGCTGGGCTGGGCGAAACGCCAGGGCTGGTGG
The DNA here is from genome assembly GCF_050955725.1 of Dactylosporangium sp. CA-139114. NCBI lineage: Bacteria > Bacillati > Actinomycetota > Actinomycetes > Micromonosporales > Micromonosporaceae > Dactylosporangium > Dactylosporangium sp. CA-139114. The sequence goes on along the minus strand of NZ_CP192080.1, from coordinate 4,045,175 downwards.
TGAGCTTCTCGTTGTTGGTGAGCCGCCGGTTCATCGCGGCTCTCACACCGGTCGCGCCGGGCTGACGGTGACCTTCTGCAACAGCGGCGCTCACGCCGGGCTGACGGTGACCTTTCGCAGCAGCGGTGTGAAGGCCGCGAGGCCGGCGGCGACGAGGATCGCGCCGGCGTAGAACGGTGTCCGCAGCCCATACGCGTGGGCCAGCGCTCCCGCGGCGAGCGCGCCCACCGGGGCCGCGCCGCGGCCGACGATGCGGAACGCGCTGGTGACGCGGCCGATGTAGGCGTCAGGCACGAGCGCCTGGCGCAGCGTGGCCGCGAGCGCGTCGCCGAGCGTCGTCGCCACCCCGAGCAGCCCCGCCGCGGCCACGGCCGCGACCGTCCCGCGCGCCCCGCCGAGCGCCGCGACACACACCACGGTGCCGGCGACCGCCACGACCAGGCACCGCCGCGGCCCCAGCCACCGGGCGAGCCGCCCGGCGGCGACGCCCCCGGCCACGCCGCCGACCGCGTACACGGCGAGCAGCAGCCCGAACCCGGCCGGCCCGAACCCGAGCACGCGGGTCGCGAACAGCACGAGGACGGCGACGATGCCCGCGTACGCGACGCTGGTCACCGCCTGCAGCAGACACAGCCCGCGCACCGCCGGGTCGGCCCACATGAGCCGCAGCCCCGCGGTGATCCCGGCCCGGATGCCGCCGCCGCGCCCGGGCCGCGGGTCGATTGGAGCCGGCGCGCTTGAACCCGGGGTGCTTGGGGCTGGGGCGCTCAGAGCCGGGATGGTTGGCGCCTGTGCGCTTGAAGCCGGAGCGCTTGGAGCTGAATCGCTTGGGGCGTGAACGCTTGAAGCCGGGGCACTCGGGGCCGGAACGCGCAGCAGGATCAGGCAGGCGGCTGAGGCCAGGAACGTCGCGGCGTCGACGGCGAACGGCAGCACGGCCGCGGCGGCGAAGAGCGCGGCGCCCGCCGTGGACCCGATGAGCGTGTCGGTGATCTGGACTCCGGCGAGCAGGCGGCCGTTGGCGGCGGGCCGCTCCACCGGCGGCACGACGGCGGGGAGCAGCCCGGCGAGGGCCGGGGCGGCGACCGTGTCACCGCAGGTCAGCACGAACCCGAGGACCACGATCAGCCCGACCGGCGCGAAGCCGCAGGCCACGGCGACCGTGAACGCCACCATCACCGCGGCCCGGCCCAGATCGGCGCCGAGCGCGAGGCGCCGGCGGTCGAACCGGTCCGCGAGGACGCCCGCGAGCAGGCCGAACAGCAGCCAGGGCAGCTCCTCGGCCGCGGTGATGAGCGAGATCGTCCACGGGTCGCCGGACTGCCCCGCGGCGAGCAGCGGCAGCGCCACCCACCGCATCCCGTTGCCGAGCGCGGAGGTGACGGAGGCGAGCCAGAGCAGCGCGAACCCTCCGGACCGCCGGTGCCCGAGCGCGGGGCGGTCGTCCCTTTCACGGGTGAACATGAACCGGAGTCTGGTTCAGATATCGCGGTCCGTCAAGACCCGCGTGCGACAATCGGCGTCATCATGCAGACGCGGTCGGAACCCCAGCAGCAACGCAGCCGCGACAAGCGGGACCGGGTCCTGGCCGCGGCCGCCACGCTGCTGCAGGAGCTGCCGTTCGACGACATCGGCACCCGCCAGATCGCGGACCGCGCCGGGGTGTCGGTCGGCTCCCTGTACCGCTTCTTTCCCGACAAGGACGCGATCTTCTACGCCCTGTCCGCGACCTGGCTGGACAAGGTCCTGGACCTCATGGACGGCCAGCTCGCCGCCCCGCCGCCGACGGTCGCCGAGCTGGTGAACCGGGTGGTCGAGGCGTTCGCGGAGTTCTTCCGGGCCGAGCCCGGCTATCGGCAGGTCTCGCTGGGCAGCCAGACGCTGCGCATGGCCCCGGGCTCGGGTGCGCGCAACGACGAACAGCTCGCGGACCGCCTGCGCACGGTGCTGGTCGAGCACTACGAGATGACGGCGACGGACGACCTGAGCCGGCGCCTGCTCCTGGCGGTGCGGCTGACCGAGTTCATGCTGAACCAGGCCTTCCGCACCGACCCGGACGGCGACCCGTGGGTGCTGAACGAGCTGAAGACACTGCTCCTTCGCTACCTGTTCGCCTGACCACGCGCCGGCCTATCCACCTGTCCATGCGCCCGCCAGTCCCCCGCCGTTCGTTCGCCCCCGCGTCCACCGGCCCGTTCGTTTGCTCGCCCCCTTGCACGCTCGCGGACCGTTCGCCGCGCTCATCCGCGTTGCACGTTCGCTCATTGCACGCCGCGCCCACGCTTCGAGCACGTTCGCGCACTGACCGCCGCGCGCGCTTGCACGCTGCCGCGCGGGGGCCTATTCGTCGTGGCCGGTGCAGAGGGCGTCGCCGAGGTCGGTGCGGTAGTAGAGGACCGAGCGGCCGGCCCGGCGCCGCGCGGTCAGGGCCGCGTCGCGCAGGACCCGCAGGTGGCCGCCGACCGAGCCCAGGGGCAGGCCGGTCAGGGCCACGAGCTGCGTCGTGCTCTTCGGTGCGGCCAGGAGTGTCAGGATGCGCGCGCGGGCGGGGCCGATGAGGCGGGCGAGGGCATCGGGCGGTACGACATCCGGGTCCTGCGCGAGCCAGCCCGTGCACGGATAGATCACCGCGTGCACGTCGCCCGGCTCCTCCCAGCTCACCCAGCCTCGATGGGCCGTGGTCGGCACGAACAGCAGGCGGCTGCCGCTGACGTCGCGGGGCGGGTAGTCGTAGGTGTTGATCTGCAGCCGGCCGTCGCCGAGCCAGCGCATCCCGGGGCGCATGCCGTCGAGGACCGCCGCCCAGCCGCCCGAGGTCAGCCGGTCGGTGCGGGCCACGATGTCGGCCTCGAGGACGCGGCGGCGACGGGGCCAGCCGGGCCGAACCATGTGCCGCCACACCCAGTCGAGCAGTTCCACCGCGCGTTCGACCAGCCCCGGTTCGAGCAGCACCGGGGCGAGCGGGCGGTCCAGCGTCTCGAGGAGGTCGCGGCGGGCCTGTTCGTCGGTGGTCGCGGCGACGCGGGCGAGCTCGTCGGTGAACCCGGGCGCCTCGGTCCGCGGCGGCTTGACCAGGAAGTCGGCGAGCCAGCCGGGGCGGATCGCGTCGCGCAGGAACGGCAGCGCGAAGTCGTCGGCGCCCCAGCGCGCCCGGAACGCGGGCAGCGATGCGGCGAGCCACTCCCGCTGAGCGGGCGAGACGCGGTGCTGGCCGTTGAGCGCGGCGAGCCCGCCGACGGTCTCGGCCATGGGTGACACGACGAACCGGCTGCTCGCCAGCACGTCCGCGTCGATCCGCCAGAGCCCCATGTTCGTTTCGCCCCCACCCGAAACTCTACGACCGCGCGTTCGCGCACCCGCAGACTGCCCGTCATGCGCACGTACCGCGAGCTGTTCGCCGCAGCCGAGTTCCGAGCCCTGTTCGCCACCGTCTCCGCGCAGGTCGCGGCCCAGACGGTGAGCGGCATCGCCCTGGCGACGCTCGTGTACGGCCGCACCGGCTCGCCCCTGCTGTCCGCGCTGAGCATGTTCGGCAGTTCGTTCGCTCAGGTCGTCGGCGCGGCGACGCTGCTGTCCGCGACCGACCGGCTCCCGCCCCGGGCGGCGCTGACCGGCCTGGCCGCGTTCACCGCGCTCACCACCGCGGCGCTCGCGCTGCCGGGCCTGCCCATCGGCGCGGTGCTGGCCGTGGTGCTGGTCCAGGGCCTGGCCGCCTCGATCGGCGGCGGTGTCCGTTTTGGGCTGCTTGCCGAGATCGTGCCGCCCCGGGGGTACCTCCTCGGCCGCTCCCTGCTCAACATGTCCGTGGGCGCCATGCAGATCGCCGGGTTCGCGACCGGCGGCCTGCTCCTGGCCGCCGCGACCCCGTCGTCGGTGCTGCTCATCGGCGCGGCCCTGAACCTGCTCGCCGCGACCGTGGCGCGCCTGGGCCTGTCCCGCCGTGTCCCACGCGCCGCCGGCCGCCCGTCGATCCGGGCCACCTGGCGAGGCAACCGCGACCTGCTGTCCTCCCCCGCCCGCCGCGCCGTCTACATTGGACTGTGGGTGCCCAACGGCCTGATCGTCGGCTGCGAGGCGCTGTTCGTCCCGTTCTCCCCGGGCTCCGCCGGCGCCCTGTTCGTGGCCGCGGCGCTGGGCATGCTCGCGGGCGACGTCCTGGCGGGACGGCTCCTGCCCGCCCGCCTCCGCCGCCCGCTCACGACGCCGGCGCAGCTGCTGCTGGCCGTGCCCTACCTGCTCTTCGCCGCGACTCCCCCGCTGTGGACGGCGATCATCGTGGCGGCGGTGGCCTCGATCGGCTACTGCGGCAGCCTCCTGCTCCAGGACCGCCTGGTCGAACTCACCCCGCCGGAGCTGCGCGGACACTCCCTCGGCCTGCACAGCTCGGGCATGTTCACGATGCAGGCGGTGGGCGCGACCCTGGCCGGCGCGGTGGGGCAGCTGATGCCGCCGGGCCGGGCGATGGCGGCGATGGCGGTGGCCTCGATCGCGGTGTCGCTGCTCCTGGCGCGGGCATTGCGCCGCCCGAGCACCACGGCCGCCCCCGGCAGCAACACGCCCACGCACGCCGCCACCGTCAACACGCGCGCACCCGCACCCGCGGCAGCCGCATCCACCAGCCCGCCGACCCCACCGGGGCCGACGATCGAAACCGAAACCATGCCCACCGATCCAGAGGAGCCGCCATGACCCGCAGGTTCGTGCTCACCGGGGCCCCGGGAGCCGGCAAGACCACCATCGGCCTCGCGCTGCGCGAGCGCGGGTACACCGTCGTCGACGAGGCCGCCACCGACGTCATCGCCGAGACGCCCGAGATCGAGCAGGACGGGGCGGCGTTTCTCGCGCGGATTCTGCACGTGCAGCGACAGCGGCACGAGGCCGCGACCGGGGCGCTGCAGATCTTCGACCGGTCGCCGGTGTGCACGCTCGCGCTCGCCGAATACCTCGGGATGCGGCCGAGCCGGGAGCTGACGAGCACGGCCGAGCAGGAAGGGGTGTACGAACGGACGGTCTTCTTCGTCCGGCTCATGGACTTCATCGTCCCGACGGCCGCGCGGCGCATCGGCCTCGAGGAATCGCGCCGCTTCGAGCGGATCCACGAGGACGTCTACCGGCGGCTCGGGTACACCCTCGTGGACATCCCGCCCGCGCCACTGCCGCAGCGCATCGACGCGGTCATAGCCGGAATCGGCTGACCAGCGCCGTCAGCGTGGCGGCGTTGGCGTTCAGGCGGGACGCGGCCGCCCGCGACGTCTCCACCGCCCGCTGCGCCGTCGCCACGCTGCTGTTCACCCCGTCGATGTCGGCCGCGATCGCCCCGGAAGCCGTGGCGGCCCGCTGCACGTTGCGCCGCATCTCGTCCGTCGTCGCCGTCTGCTCCTCCACGGCGCCGGCGATGGCGCGCTGGTACTCGCTCACCCGGTCGATCGCCTCCGTGATCGCGTCGATCGCCGCGACCGCCCCCTCGGTGTCGGCCCGGATCGCGGCCACGCGCGAGGTCACGTCGTCGGTCGCGCGGGCGGTCTGCTGCGCCAGCTCCTTCACCTCGCCCGCGACCACCGCGAAGCCCTTGCCGGACTCCCCCGCCCGGGCGGCCTCGATGGTGGCGTTGAGCGCGAGGAGGTTCGTCTGCTCCGCGATGCCCGAGATGACCTTGACGACGTCGACGATCTTCGCGCTGGAGTCGCCGAGCTGCCCCATGACCGTGGTCGCGCGCCGGGCGAGCTGGACGCTGTCCTGGGCGACGCGGGCCGCCTCGTCCGCGTTGCGCGAGATGGCATTGATGGAGGCGGCCATCTCGGCGGAGCCGGTGGCGACGGTGTGCACGTTGCCGGTGACGTCGCGGGCCGACTCGGCGACGGAGCCGGCCTGGCGGGCCGCCCCGGCCGCGGCCCCGCCGAGCTCGTCGCCGACCGCGGCGACCTGGGCGGCCGAGGAGGAGACCTCACCGGCGGTACCGCTGATCTCCCCCAGCAGCCCGCGCAGCTCCCCGACGGCGGTGTTCAGGGCGCGGCCCATGCGGCCGACCTCGTCGTCGCCGCGGGCGTCGACGGTGGTGGTGAGGTCGCGTTCGGCGACGCGCGCGAGGGCGCCGGTGAGCCCGGTGAGCTGGCCGGCGACGCGGCGCGCCCAGTACCAGGCGACCGCGCCGACGACGAGGGCGAGCAGCACCGCGGCGACGGCGAACGTGATGAGCATGCCGCGGCGGCCCTTGTCGAGGGTGCCGGTGAGCGCGGCGGCGTCGGGGCCGTAGGCGCGGGTGACGATCGCCCACTTGTAGGGGGCGTAGTAGGTGAGGGTGACGTCGTTGGCGGCCGCGGGCGCCCCGGTCGCGCCCGGCAGCCGGTAGGTGGCGTGCCAAGCGGCGCCGGCGGCGAGCTTCGGGGCCTGCGTGGTGATCTGGTCGACGTAGGCGTTGCCGGCCGCATCCTTGGCGTCGAGGCGCACCTGGCCGACGTCGGCCGGGAGGCTGGAGGCGATGACGCGGCCGCGGTCGATGGTGTTCGTGGAGTACACCGTGACGGAGCCGTTGGTGCCGACCTTGGTCTCGGCGATGGTCCGGGTGAGGTTCGCGATCGCGTCGGCCTGCGGCACGCCGTAGTAGAGGGCGCCGATGACGGCCCCGGAGGCGTCCTTGACCGGGTCGTAGCCGGTGACGTACCAGGTGTCGACGACGAGGGCGACCCCGCGGTAGGGCTTGCCGTCGCGGATCGCGGCGGCGACCGCGTTCGGGGTGCCGTCGGCGGCGACGGCCGGAATGTAGGTGCCGATCGCTCGCTGCCCGGACTTGTTCGGCACGTTGGTGGCCACGCGCAGCAGGTCCCCGGCGGCGTTCATGCGCTGGAAGATGGTCACGGTGCCGCCGACCATGCCGCGGATGTCGTCGACGACGGGGGTGGGCGTGTTCAGGTCGCGGTTCTGGCCCAGCCAGGCGGAGCCGACGGTGACCCGGGGCAGCACGACGGTGCTCGCCGCCTGGGTGAGCTGGTTGGTCGCGGTCCAGGCGACGGTCTGCGGGGCGAGGCGCATCCCGCCGAGCCGTCCGAGCTCCGTGATCGCGGCGTGCTGGGCCCGGTTGACGCTGTCCTGCACCCCCTCGCCGACGGCGGTCGCGAGCCGGGTGACGCCCTCGGAGACGTGGTCGAGGTCGTCGCGGGACAGCGCCGACACGCTGGTCCGGGCGTGGTCACCGAAGCGGCCGCTCTCCACCGCCCCGACCCCGAAGAGCACGAGCGCGGTGACGACCGTGCCGCCGACGCCGAGCGCCAGCAGCCGATGACGCAGTTGCATACCGGCCCGATCGGCACCGCGGGACGGGAACTGAGCCGGACACGAGCTATGTTTCGGGCATGCTGCGGCCCACCGAGACCTTCCCCCGCACCGTGCTCGGCACCGAGCGGCTCCTGGTCCGCCCGTTCACGGCCGCCGACGCGCCCGACGTGCACGAGGCCTGGCAGGACGCGGCGTTCGTGGACGGCGCGCCGGTCGGCTACCCGTATGCGGCGGCGGACCTGGCCACGGCGGTCGCGTGGTGCACGAGCGGCATCGAGCAGCGGCGGCTGGACGGCAAGGGGGTCGGGTTCGCGCTCGTACCGCGGGCCGGCGGGCGGCTGGCCGGGCACGTGTCGCTGTTCGGCGCCGACTGGGAGGCCCGCACCGCGGAGATCCACTACTGGACGGCGCCGTGGGCGCGGGGCCGGCGCTACGCGGCCGAGGGCGCGGCGGCGGTGGCCCGGTGGGCGCTGACCGGGTGCGGCCTGCGGCGGGTGCACCTGCAGGCCGACACGGCCAACGTGGCGTCGCGGCGCACCGCGGAGGCCGCGGGGTTCCAGTTCGAGGGTGTCCTGCGCAGCCTCGCCCCGACCCGCCAGGGCACCCGGGCGGACATGGCCGTCTACAGCCTGATCAGCGAGGATCTCAGGGCAGCTCGGCGACCCGTTCGCGGCTGAGCACCTCGACGCGCTCGGCGTCGCCGTACTGCCAGGCGATGATCTCCCCGGTGTCCGGGTCGAGCTCGATCGTGAGGCGGGTCGCCGCGACCGGCAGGGAGAAGCCCCGGCCCTCGGCGGCCAGGCCCGGCAGCCCGGCGATCGTGCGCAGGGCGGCGGCGCGTTCGGGGCGGTCGAGGTAGCGGATCCCGACCATGTCGAGCAGGGACGTCACGATCGCGGTCGGGTCGGCGGTGGGGTCCACCGGCGGCATCGGCAGCTCGCCGGAGGAGTAGTCGACGGTCGAGCCGGGCCCGGGCGGGTCGATGCGCCGCTCGGCGACGCGGCCGGAGCCGTCCGGGGCGCGCCACCGCTCACTGTCGAAGCGGGCGACGGCGGTGCCGGAGCGCACCCAGCGCACGAGGTGGACGCGGCTGTACCGCCCGGTGCTGCCGTCGGCCGCGGCCGGCCCGGCGGCCGCGGCGAGCATCAGCAGGCGCTCCCGCGCGGACGGCGCCCCGGGCGGCGGCCCGAGCACCGTCTGCGCCGCGGCCGGCAGCACTCCCGCCGCCAGGCCGCCCAGCACGACCGCCACCACCGCACCGAGAGCCCGCACGTGCCACCTCCCGACGGGTTCAACCGCCGGGAGGCCCGTCGCGTTACTTGCCGGACGTCTTCGATCGGGCGCCGGTGCCCGCGGTGCGCTTGGCCGGCTCGGACTCACCGCCGCCCATGAGCTGCAGGATGCGCGGCGCCAGCGCGGTGGCCAGGGCCGGGGCCAGGGCGTCGGCGAGCGCCCCGGCCATCACCTCGGTGAGCAGCACCCGCTCCAGCAGCGGCGCGCCGCGCGGCAGCTGGGGCATGAGCGAGGCGGCGCCGTGGGGCGCCCGGCCGGCGTCGTTGAGGATGTCGCGGATCAGCTCGTCGATCATGCCCTCGCCCGGCCCGTGACCCCCGTTCTCGTCGCCGGCCATCTCAGTGGCGCGCCAGCAGGGCCGCGAGCAGCAGCGGGTTCTCGATCCCCTCGTGCTCCTCGTCGCGGCGGTTCATGAGCATCGCCAGCAGCAGCGGGTGCTCGATGCCGGAGCGCCGGCCGCGGCGGCGGCGGGCGAGCGCGGCGAGCATCAGCGGGTGCTCGATCATGCTCTCGTGCTCGTCGCGGCGGGACATGAGCGCGGCGAGCACCAGCGGGTGCTCGATGCCCTGGCCGTGATGCTCGGTGCCGATGTCCTGGCGCTCGTCGGTCGCACTGGTCATGGAAGTCTCCTCGCGTCGGCGTGTGTCCCGGCTGCTGCCGGTACGAGATCCACGCTCGCCGGGGCGGGCGTGAGGCGCCGTCACCCGCACGGCGTGAACGAGCCGGGCGCCGGCGGCGGCGCGATCCCACCGCCGATGTCACGCCGCGGTCACACTGGCTTGCGTCCCAGATATGAGATACTGTCCCGGACATGGGAGACGAGCTGGAGGCGCGGCTGGCCGGCCGCCTGGCCGAGCTGCGCGCCGAGCGGGGCTGGTCGCTCGACGATCTCGCCGGGCGGGCCGGGGTGAGCCGCTCGACGCTGTCGCGGCTCGAACGCGGCGAGATCAGCCCGACGGCGGCGCTGCTGGGCCGGCTGTGCTCGGCGTACGGCCGGCCGATGTCCCGCCTGCTCGCCGAGGTCGAGCCGGAGCCCCCGCAGCTCGTGCGGGCCGCCGCCCAGCCGGTGTGGCGGGACCGGGCGACCGGGTTCACCCGCCGCTCGGTCTCCCCGCCGCACCCGGGGCTGCGGGGCGAGGTGGTCGAGGCGGTGCTGGAGCCCGGGGCCGACATCGCCTACGAGGAGCCGCCGGTCGCGGGCCTCGAACACCACCTGTGGGTGCTCGAGGGCGGCCTCGAGCTCGGCGTCGGCGGCGCCGTGCACGCCGTCGGGGCCGGGGACTGCCTGCGGTACCGCCTGTGGGGCCCGTCCCGCTTCGTCAACCCGGGGCCGGCGGCGGCCCGCTACGTCCTGCTCATCGTCCTGCCCTGAGGATGGCTGCGATGCCCACGATCACGCGACTGACCCCGCCGGCGTACCCCGGCCACGTCGACGCCCTCGCCGAGGTCCTCGCCGACGCCGTCGCGCACGGCGCCTCGGTCGGCTTCCGCTCCCCGTTCGGCCCCGCCGAGGCCGCCGCGTGGTGGCGCACCCGCGAGCCGGCCGTGCGCGACGGCTCGCTGCACGTCTGGGCGGCGGTTGCCGAGGACGCCGTCATCGGGACCGTCAGCCTCGCGCTGGAACCCAAGCCGAACGGCCGGCACCGGGCCGAGGTGCTCAAGCTCATGGTGCACAGCCGGGCGCGCGGCCGCGGCCTGGGCCGCGCGCTGCTGGCCACCGCCGAGTCGGCGGCCGCCGGCTCCGGCGCGACGCTGCTGCTGCTCGACACCGCTACCGGGAGCCCCGCCGAGCGGCTCTACGCGTCGGCGGGCTGGACGCGCTACGGCGTCGTCCCCGGCTATGCCACCGACCCGGCCGGGACCTTGGAGGACTGCAGCTTCTTCTTCAAGCGGCTGCGCTGAGCCGCGCCCGGCCGCCGGCCAGCGGCAGCAGGCCGGCGAACAGCAGCACCGCGGCGGCCGGGATCAGGTCGAGGCTCACCGGGATCAGCAGGAACGCGAACAGCACCGCGACCGGGCTCCAGGCGGGCAGCCGGTGCGCGCGGACGAGCTGGACCAGCAGGGTCAGCAGGCCCAGCACGAAGACCGCGTTGCCGGCGACCGGCAGCGGGCCGGGCAGCGGGGCGGCGTCGGCGAACGACGGCACGAGGTCGCCGGCGATGACCCACAGGAACGCGGCCACCCCGGCGAGCGCCCCGACGACGGCCAGGTTGGCGGCCAGCCGGTTGCCGAAGTCGCGCGACGGCAGCATCCGGCGGGCGCCGACGGCGAGCGCGCCGAGCAGCACCATCGCGGCGAAGAACATGACGTGGCCGGCGTTCCACATCCAGGCGCCCTTGTCGCGGTGCCCGTCGAGACCGTCGATGAGCCGCAGCACGCCGTAGCCGAACAGCAGCACCGGCGCCGTGACGGCCGCGGTGCGCACGAGCGGGGAGGAGGTCATGCCACGAGCGTGGCCGCCCGGGCCGACCCGGACATCCGGGCGAAACCCGGACGCGACCCGGAACCGGCACCCCGAGGACGGTTCAGCGCGGGCCGGCGGCGGCCCGGGTGCACAGTTCGTCGCACCACCGCGCGAACGGGCGGCGGTCCCCGCGGGCCGGGTGGACGCGGTTGCTGAGCACGACCAGGCCGTAGCCGCGCGACGGCTCGAACCAGATCCGGTTGCCGACGAACCCGGAGGCGCCGTAGCCGTCCGGCCCGGCGCCGGGGCCGCCGATGCCCCGCGCCGGGTGCAGCCACCACCCGGCCGCGAACCGCTCCCCCGCCGGGTTCGCGGCCAGGCACGGCGGCGTGGGCCCGAAGGCGGCGCGGGCCGCGGCGGTCACCAGCTCGAGGGTGCCGAACGCGCCCGCGTGGCCGCCGTGGCCGCCCATCGCCGCCGCGTTCTCGTCGTGCACCTCCCCGCAGACGAGCCGGCCCCGCCACGGGCAGCGCTCGGTGGCGACCGCGGGCTCGACCGGGCCGCCGAGGCGCAGGCCGCCGCCGTCGAGCGGGCGTCCCGTGAGGTCCTCGACGAGGGCGCCGAGGATGATGTACCCGAGGTCGCTGTAGACCGGATGCGGCTCGCACGGCTCGGTGGCAAGGGCCGCGTCGACGATCGCGGGCCCGCGCAGGGTCTCGTAGAAGCGCACCGTGGCGGGCAGGCCGGCGCGGTGCGCGAGCAGGTCGTCGATGCTCGCCCGGCCCGCCGGCGTCCCCGCGGCGCGCGGCCACAGCCGGCCGATCGGCCGGTCCCGGGGCAGCCCGAGCGCGAGCACGGCGGGCAGGGTGACGAGCACCTTGGTGAGGCTCGCGAGGTCCCACCAGCACTCGGGCGTGGCCGGGCGCCCGGTGCCCAGGTCGGCGATCCCGTGCACGGCCTGCGCAAGGACGCGGTCGCGGTCGAAGACGGCGACCGCGACGGCCGGCATCGGCGCCCGGGCGGCCAGGTCGTCGAGCCACATCTCAGGCGACCGCGGCGTGCAGGGCGCGGGCGGCGCGGATCGCGGAGCGGATCTCCTGCAGGCAGCGGTCCGGGCCCGCGGCTCCGGGCGGCTGCGGGGTGCTCGCGCGGTGCGGGTCGAAGCCGACGGTGTCGATGCCGCAGCGGTAGCGCAGCCCGAGGATCCGGATCGCGTCGCAGTGCTGGAACGGCACGTAGAGCGGCGAGGTGACGACGAGGATGCGCTCCTGCGCGCGCGGCCGGGCGGCGGCCGCCCAGTGCTCGTAGGTGTCCGCGGTGTTCGCCCGGGGCGCGGCCGGGTCCCGCGGCGGGGCGACGAGCACGGGGACGCCGGTGCCGAAGGCGGCCCGGGCCCCGGCGGCGAGCGCGTCCGCCTCCGTCCGGCAGCCCTCGACGCCGGGGACGGCTCGCTCCTCGGGGCCGAGCGGCCGCAGGCTGCCCAGGGCCGCGACCGAGCCCACCCGGCGCGTGGCCGCGAGGCGGGCGGCGTGCTCGGTGCGCTGCAGGCAGGCGCGGGCGAGGCCGCCGAGGATGAGCACGTGCGCGTAGTCGTCGTGCGGCGGCTCGGTGCTGTCCGTCAGCCCGAGCGCGGCGGCCGCCGTCTCGGCCGCGGCCGCGAGCCGCACCGGCAGGTCGACGCGGATCCGGTCCCGCTCGACGCCGCCGAGGCGGCCGCGGAAGTTCCAGTGGGCGTCGGAGAACGCGTCGAGCCAGGCGAGCAGCTCGCCGGTCGGCGCGGAAGGGACCTCGCCGCCGAACGCCGCGACGAGGTCTCGCATGGCCTGCGAGCCCGCCCAGCGGTGCAGCCGGGCGGGCAGCGTGCCGGGGTCGAGCCCCGGCGGGCACTCGGGGAGTCCGGGGTCTACTTCGTCTCCCGCAGGTCCGCGAAGATGTCGTAGCCGTGGATCCAGGCCACGTTGTCCGGCAGCGACTGCAGGCGGGCGTTGCGCTCGTCGGCCGGCGGGCCGTCGGGCACCTGGAAGCAGGCCGCGTTGCCGCGCGAGCCCATCTGGATCTGGCGGGTGCGGGCCTTGCGCAGCTGCTCGTAGCGCTGCAGCCCCTCGGCGACGGAGAGCCCGTCCGCGGACAGGTAGTGCGCGAGGGCGGCCGCGTCCTCGATGGCCTGGTTGCTGCCCTGCCCGGCGTGCGGCAGCATCGGGTGGGCGGCGTCGCCGAGCAGCGTGACCCGGTCGGTGCTCCACTTGCGCAGCGGCTCGCGGTCGTAGAGCGCCCAGCGGCCGACCTCCTCCACGTTGGACAGCATCGACACGACGGTGTCGTTCCAGCCGTCGAACGCCGCGACGGCCTCGGCCGGCTCGCTCCTGGACGACCACGACTCGAGGGTCCATTCGGGGTCCGGCACGTACGCCACGAAGTTGACGAGCTCGCCGCCGCGGACCGGGTAGATCACCAGGTGCCGGCCCGGGCCGAGCATGAAGGTCAGGCCCATCGACTCGGAGCCGGGGACCTTCTGCGCCGGGACGAGCCCGCGGAAGCAGCTCATCGCCGAGAACACGGCCTCGTCGGGCCCGGCGACGTGGTGGCGGACCGCGGAGCGCAGCCCGTCGGCGCCGACGACGACGTCGGCGGAGACCTTGGTGCCGTCGGCGAACTCGATCTCGGCGCCGTCCGGCGCCTCGTGCACGGCGGCGGCGCGGCGGCCCAGGTGCGGGGTGCCCTGGTAGGCGTCGAGCAGGACCTGGTGCATGTCGGCGCGGTGGATGCCCAGGAACGGGCCGCCCATGCGCTCGTCGTACCAGTCGCCCATGGGGTGCTCGTAGAAGATCTCGCCCGAGCGCCAGTGGTGGAACTGGATGCGCTGCAGGTTGCTCGCCACGTCCCGGGCGGCCCGGCCGACGCCGAGGTCGTCCAGGACGCGCATGCCGTTGCCGCCGAGCGCGATGCCGGCGCCGATCGCGCTCAGCTCGCCCGCCTGGTCGTATACCTCGACCTCGTGCCCCTTGGCCTGCAGGGCGATCGCGGCGGCGAGCCCGCCGATGCCGGAACCGACGATGGCGACGCGCAGCGGTGACGAACCCATCGAGTACTCCACGTGTACGAGATATCGACAATGTGACACGGACAAATGGCCCACGGGGCGACGGAAGCCTATCCATCCGCACGTGCAGGATTCCAGCGTCCGGTGATGAATCTTTCATCGCATTTGCCAGCACTCGCGTGCGAAACCTGTTTCGTAATTGTCAATCCGCTGGTCAGCGGCCTTCAATCCGGTCAATGGACTGCCCTCGATGGGATGGAAGGTGGGCATGAACCGACGAAGAAGGCTCGCGCTGTGGTTTGCCGCGGTCCTGGCCGGAACCGGCTCGGTCGCGGTGTTCGCGGCCCCGGCCTCCGCGCACGGTGCGATGATGCAGCCGGGCAGCCGCCAGTACCTGTGCTGGAAGGACGGCCTGACCTCCACGGGCCAGATCGTGCCGAAGAACCCGGCGTGTGCCGCGGCCGTGGCGCAGATGGGCCCGAACGCGCTCTACAACTGGTTCGCGATGCTGCGCTCCGACGGGGCCGGGCGCACGTCCGGCTTCATCCCGGACGGGAAGCTGTGCAGCGCCGACGCCAAGGTGTACGACTTCTCGGGCTACGACCTCGTCCGCACCGACTGGCCGCTGACCCACCTGACCGCGGGCGCGTCGATGGAGTTCGACTACAGCAACTGGGCGGCCCACCCGGGCACGTTCTCGCTGTACGTCACCAAGGACGGCTTCGACCCGAGCAAGCAGATCACCTGGTCCGACCTCGAGTCGACGCCGTTCCTGCAGGTGACCAACCCGCCGCAGGTGGGCTCGCCGGGCACCGCCGACGGGCACTACTACTGGACCGGGAAGCTGCCGACGGCCAAGTCCGGCCGGCACATCATCTACTCGGTCTGGGCCCGCTCGGACAGCCAGGAGACCTTCTACGGCTGCTCCGACGTCACCTTCGACGGCGGCAACGGCCAGGTCACCGGGGTCGGCGACGGCACCGGCGGCGGCCCGACGGGCGGCCCCACGTCCAGCGGCCCGACCTCGAGGCCGCCGTCGAACCCGTCGAGCCCGTCGGCGTCGGCGTCGAACCCCGGCAACGGCGGCGGCGGCAACGGCGGCTGCACGGCGACGTACACGGTCACCAGCAGCTGGCAGGGCGGGTTCCAGGCCGACGTGAAGGTCACCAACCCGGGCACCGCGCCGATCTCCTCCTGGAAGGTCGGGTGGAACTACACCGGGGGCCAGACCGTCACCCAGGGCTGGAACGCCACCGTCACCCAGACCGGCACCGCGGTCTCGGCCGCGAGCGTCTCCTGGAACGGGACCGTCCCGGCCGGCGGCAGCACGAACTTCGGCCTGCTCGGCAACGGCAGCGCGGGCACCGCGCCCACGCTGTCCTGCGCCGCGAACGGCGGCAGCCCGGCCTCACCGAGCGCCGGCACCTCGTCGTCGCCGTCGCGCTCCTCGTCGCCCTCGTCCTCGCCCTCGGGCCCGGGCGGCGGCACGGCGTGCACCGGGGCCGCGTTCTGTGACGGGTTCGAGAACCAGAGCGGCACCACCGTCTCCGGCGACTGGACCACGTCGTTCGCCAACTGCCAGGGCTCCGGCACCGCCACCGTCGACACGTCCGTCGCGCACAGCGGCGGCAAGTCGGTGCGCGTCAACGGCCAGGCCGGCTACTGCAACCATGTCCTGGTCAAGCCGACCAAGGACCTCAGCGGCCTGGGATCCGTGTGGTACGGCCGGTTCTACGTGCGCCACACCACCGCCCTGCCGACCCAGCACGTCGCGTTCGCGGCGCTGAAGGACAACGGCGACGGCGGCAAGGACCTGCGCATGGGCGGGCAGAACGGCGCCCTGCAGTGGAACCGCGAGTCGGACGACGCCACCCTGCCGGCGCAGAGCCCGGCCGGCGTGGCCCAGTCCAGGCCGCTGCCCGTGAACTCCTGGAACTGCGTGGAGTTCATGGTCGACGGCCGCGGCCTGCTCTCGACGTGGCTCAACGGGACGGCCGTGCCCGGCCTGACCGCGGACGGCACGCCGACGGCGGACATCGACCAGCAGTGGCTGGCGCGCTCGTGGAGGCCGCAGGTGACCGACCTGCGCCTCGGCTGGGAGGCCTACGGCGACGGCGCGGACACCCTCTGGTACGACGACGTGGCGATCGGCGCCTCGCGCATCGGCTGCTGACGTCGCTGGTACCGCGCCCGGCCCGTCGGAACCGCCACGCCGACGGGCCGGGCGCTCCCGCCCGGCTCGCCGGCGTGGCGGTTCCGGGTGCCTAAGCGCTTTAATGCTTTGCCTAAGAGCATTAGGGGGTCGTACCGTCGAGGCGTGGAACCCATCACCGAACCCGACCTCCGGGCCGCCTTCGTCAACTGCTCCAAGGGCGAGGCCCAGCGCGCGCACGTGCCGCGCGACCTCGCCGAGCGGCGGTGGGACGACCTCGACTTCCTCGGCTGGCGCGACCCGGGCGCGCCCGACCGCTCATACCTCGCCGCCGAGCACGGCGGCCGCCTCGTCGCCGTGTCGCTGCGCGTGGCGCAACAGCAGCGGCGATACCTCGCGCGCGGCATGTGCTCGCTGTGCCTCACCGTGCATCCGGGCAATGGCGTTTCGCTCATGACCGGGCGCCGGACGGGCAAGGCCGGCCGCAACGGCGACTCCGTGGGCGTGTACCTGTGCACGGATCTCGGCTGCTCGCTCTACGTGCGCGGGCTGCGCAAGCCGAGCACCGGCGGCCGGCTGGACGAGACGCTCACCGTCGAGGAGCAGGTCGAGCGCCTCAACGGCAAGCTCACGGCCTTCCTCGACCGCATCACCGACGCGGCCGCATAGGTCCGGCTTGCCGTGGTCCGGCGCGCAGGCGCCGGGCCGGCGACTGAGGAGATCCACAGGTTTCCTCAGGCTGGTCACATCGAGGCGGCGGAACCTGAGCGTATGGCGATCGGGGAAGCATCGAGGATCGTGCGCTGGTATGCGTACGCGGGCTGCCTGGCGGTTGTGCCCTTCGTCGTGGCCGGGTTCCGGCTGCCCTGGTACGGCACGGCGGTCGTGCTCGGCGCGGCCATGGCGGCGTGGGCGCTGCTGCTCACCCTGGTCCGGCCCACCGCGGCAGCCGTTGCGTTGCCGGCGGTGTGGGCCGCGGCCGGCCTGCTCACGGTGTACGGCACGGGCATGCTCCTGCTGCACGGCACGGTCACCGCGGGGGCGCTCGCGGCCGGCGGATACGGATGGGCGCTGCTCGTCGCGGTGCTGTCGCATCAGCGCCGGCGCAATGCCGCGGCGCACCAGCGCGTGCCGCACCCGGGCGCGGCACGCGCGACGCCGCACGCGCGGGTCTGACGCCCCGGCAGGAGCACGGGCGTCAGCCGCGGTACAACGCGACCGTGCGCGCGGCCGCCTCGGCCAGCCGCGCCCGCAGCGACACCGGCGTCAGGACCTCCGCGTCCGGGCCCAGGGAGAGCAGCTGGGAGTAGGCGACGTCGGCCGACTCGGCCGGCAGTGCCACGACGACCCAGCCCGCCGCGTCGGGCGGGCCGGCGCCGTCCACCGCCGCGCGGTACGCCACCGCCTCGACGGCGAAGCGCAGCATCCGCAGCCCGTGCGGGCTCAGCCGCACCGTGACCGTCTCCGCCAGCAACCCCCGCTCGAATTCCGCCGCCCGCTCGGCCCAGAACGCCGCGAGGTCGAACCCGTCGTCGCGATCGAAGGGCGCCTCGGTGACCGTCGCCGAGCGGATGCGATCCACGCGATAGGTGCGCGGGCCGGCGTCGGCGCGGCCCACGAGGTACCAGATCCCGTTCTTGAGCACGAGCCCGAGCGGCGCGACGGTGCGGCTCACCTCGCCCTTGCGCCCGGCGTAGGTGACCTGCACGCGGCGGTCCTCCCACACGGCGCGGGCCAGCTCGGCCAGCAGCGGCGGCGGTGACGCGTCGCGGAACCAGCCGGGCGCGTCGAGGTGGAAGCGCTGCCGCGCGCGGGACGAGGCCTCGCGCAGCGGGTCGGGCAGCGCCGCGGCGACCTTCAGCTGCGCGGCCGCCAGCGCCTCGCCGAGGCCCATGTCGCGCGCCGGGCCGGGCAGCCCGGACAGGAACAGGGCCTCAGCCTCGGCGCGGCTCAGGCCGTTGAGCCGCGTGCGGTACCCGTCCAGCAGCCGGTACCCGCCGGCCCGGCCCTGCTCGGCGTAGACGGGCACGCCCGCGGCCGAGAGGGCCAGGATGTCGCGGTAGATCGTGCGCTCGGAGACCTCGAGCTGCGCGGCGAGCTCGGCGGCCGTGCGCGAACCGCCCGACTGCAGCAGCAGCACGAGCGAGATGAGCCGGGAGACGCGCACCGGCTAACGGTAGTCCTCGGGGCGGGTGAAGCCGCCCTGCTCGTAGGCCCAGAAGTCCGGCGCGCTGCCGTCCGCGTCGGTGATCCCGTACTGCTTCGCGAGCTCCGCGCTCGACAGCGACGCGCCGTTGCAGCGCGCCTTGTCCGGGTCGTGGGCGAGGGCGGCGACCCCGCGCCCGACGTACACCGGCGACTCGGACATCGCGAAGTGCGCGTCCTTGGCGATGCCGTCGCGCCAGGTCGCCTCGGTGACCCCGAAGTGGTCGAGCATGAGCTCGGAGCGCAGAAAGCCGGGCGTGACCGACACCGCGGTGCCGCCGACGGACCGCAGCTCCTCGGAGAGCGCGAACGCCATCCGGTTCACCGAGGCCTTCGCCAGGTCGTAGAAGAACGAGACACGGTACCGGCGGTGGTTGTACTCGGCCGTGCCGTCGGTCATCTCCACCACGAGGCCGCCCGGGGCGCGCACGAGCAGCGGCAGCGCCGCGTGGCTGGTGATGATGTGGGTGTCGACGGCCAGGCGCAGCAGCCGCAGCCCGCGTTCGAGGTCGTCCTCCCACAGCCTCTTGTCCCAGGCGAACATGCCCTCGGCGCCCCAGATGTCGTTGACGAGCACGTCGAGCCGCCCGTGCTCGGCGTCGATGCGCTCCACGACCGCGCGGACCTGGGCCGGGTCGAGGTGATCGGCCTGGATCGCGATGCCGGTGCCGCCCGCGGCGGTGACGAGCTCGGCGGTCTCCTCGATGGTCTCGGGCCGCCCGTATTCGGAGGCCTGCGCGCGCGTGGTGCGGCCGGTGCAGTAGACGGTCGCGCCGAGGGCGCCGAGCTGGACGGCGATCTGGCGCCCGGCGCCGCGGGTGGCCCCGGCGACGAGCGCGATGCGGTTCTGCGTCATGCCCTCAACCTCGCAGGAAAACCTGACAGGGTGCGTCCGACTTTCCCGGCGCGGATCGGACCGGCCGGCGCCGCGGCGGCCGGCACGCGGGCGCGACCCTCGACGCGCAGCAGCCGAGGTAGCACGTCGCCGCCGAGGTTAAGCTCGACGGTGATGAGTGTCATCGACCTCGACGCGGTGCCGGGCCCGCAGGACTCGCGGCCGGCGGCGGCTCGCGTGCCGGTCAGCCGGCGCACCCCCGCCGTGCGGGCGCTGGTGCTGCTGGCCCTGGCCCTGGCCGTCGGGCTGCCGCAGGGCACGGCGCCGGTGCCGGTGAGCGGGGGCCGTCCGCTGCCGCTGCCGAGCTACTGCACCGGCATCCCGCGCCCCGGCGGCCGGCTGAACATCGTGCGGAACGACACGTACGTCCTGCTCGACGCCACCACCGGCACCGTGCTGAGCACCGGCCGCTGCCCGCGCGGCACCGGGACCCGCTCGAACACCGGGAACTGAAATTACACCGGCGTAGTTGCCGCGTCGGCCTTTGTGCAGCTCAGGCCGCGAAGTAGCCTCGCTGCGTGAAGGTCATCGGCGCGATGCAGACGCCCGGCGGCGCCTGGCGCGTCGAGGTCGTGCGGCACGGGAGCGGCTCCCGGTGGTACCGCCTCATCCACGGCGAGAACATCGTCGACTTTTTGACCATCGGGCGGGTCGCGGAGCTGTTGGCGCAGGCCGGGGTCGACATGGGCGAGCTCACGGAGGTGGACACCCCGTCCGCGCGAGCGAGCTGAGGTGGCCGTCAGGCGTTACCTTGTGGTGGTGTCCGATCCGCCGCAGCCCGGTTTCCTGACGCGCCTGCGCGCGGGGCTGGCGGGCGAGCGGGACACGGTCTACCTCGAGGCCCTGCGCTCGGCCGGGCGGGTGGCCTATGACGAGATCCTGGCCGCCGACACGCTGCGCGACCAGCTGCCGAGCCTGTGGAACGCGCCCCCGGCCGCGGCCGGCCAGCTGCTCGCGGCGTGGAACGCGTTCGTGCTGCAGACCCTCGGCGAGACGTTCCTCGACGCGGACTACGCGGCGCGCCCGGGCACCGCCGGCTACGTGCCGCCGGTCACCTACGACCAGGCGGCCGCCTGGCTGCACGCGGTCGGCGACTGGGTGTCGCGGGCCCGGCAGGCGCGGGCCAACCCGGAGTACGACATCGCCATGCACACGGTCCTGCCCGCGCCGCTGCCGGCGTGGGCCGAGGGGTTCACCTGCCCGCCGGAGCACCTCACGGCGCTGCAGGCCGCGGTGACGCCGGTGCGCGAGCACGTCGAGGTGACCCTGCACGCGCTGGTCAAGACCGGAGTGCCGCCGCAGTACGAGTCCGCCGTCAACCGGCTGCACCAGGACACGGCGGCGGCGTCGGCGGCGGTGGACTACGCGGCCGGGCTGCGCACCGGGCGCCACCACGCCGGGCTGCACGAGCTCATCGAGCAGAACCTCAAGCGCGCCCTGGAACTGTGGTTCCGGGTCGGCCAGCTCGCGGCGATGCCGTCGCTGCTGGCCGGGCCGCGCTTCGACGTGTGGTGCATGACCGACCGGGCCACGCTGACCCGCTGGAAGCAGGACCCGCACGCCCGCCACGCCCTCGTCGAGATGTGGCGCACCGACCCGAACCCGGCCGCGACGCTGGCGATCCAGGCCCAGATCGACACGTGCCTGCAGACCGGCGATCTGTGGTACCACGTGCCGAAGGTCGGCGACACCTGCTACTTCGAGCCGCCGTTCTCGCCGCTCTACGAGGTCCGCCGCCCGGTGCGCATCTACGGCATCGCGATGCGGCCCGGCGCGCAGTTCGCGGTCCGCGGCGGGGCGGACCGGGGCCTGGTCCTGGGCCCGTTCCGCCCGACGCGGCGCGTGCGCTACCGCACCCGCTGAAGCTGCGGCTCCGGCGCCCCGGCGCACGCGCGGCGGGACGAGCGCGCCTCCAGGCCGAAGCTCACCGCGGCCAGGCCGAGCCCGAGCACGCCCAGGCCGACCCCGACCCAGCTCGGCGCGACGTACCCCCAGCCGGCCGCGATCACCAGGCCGCCCAGCGCCGCACCGAGGCTGTTGGCGATGTTCATCGCCGACTGGTTCACCGCGGCGCCCATGAGCTGCGCGCCCGGCGCGACCCCGATGAGCCGCGACTGCATCGCCGGGCCGAGGAACAGCCCGGCGGCGCCGATGAGGAAGGCGCCGGCGAAGAGCGTGTACCGGCTGTGGGCGAGCACCGCGAACGCCGCCATGCTCACGATGAACACGACGAACCCGGACAGCAGGCTGCGGCGCAGGTTGCGGTCCGACGCCCAGCCGCCGAGGGCGTTGCCGACCGTCATGCCGAGGCCGACCGCGACCAGCACCCAGGGCACGGAGCTCTCGCCGAGCCCGGCGACGTGCGTGGTCACCGGCGCGATGTAGCTGTCGATGGCGAAGAACCCGCCGAAGCCGAGGGCCGCGGTGACCGCCACGAGCCACACCTGCGGCTTGCGG
Source organism: Dactylosporangium sp. CA-139114 (assembly GCF_050955725.1). Taxonomy (NCBI): domain Bacteria; kingdom Bacillati; phylum Actinomycetota; class Actinomycetes; order Micromonosporales; family Micromonosporaceae; genus Dactylosporangium; species Dactylosporangium sp. CA-139114. The sequence continues at coordinate 4,023,457 of NZ_CP192080.1, read as the reverse complement.
AACGCGCGCAGCTCGGCGCGCGGCGATCCGGCCGGGTCGGCGGGCTGGCGGGGCACGGTGAGGGCGACGAACACGAGCGTGAGGGCGAACATGGCGGCGATCGCGAGGTACGCCTGCCGCCAGCCGGCCGCCTGGCCCAGCCGCGTGACGAGCGGGACGCCGAAGACGTTCGCGGCGGTGAGCCCGCCGAGGACCGCGGCGAAGCCCTTGGCCTGGCTGCCCGGGCCGAGGATGGCCGCCGCGAGGAGCCCGGCCGCGCCGAAGTAGGCGCCGTGGGGCAGGGCGGCCACGAACCGCGCGAGCAGCACCAGGCCGAACCCGGGAGCGAGCGCGGAGGCCACGGTACCGAACGTGAAGAGCCCGAGCAGCCCGACGACCAGGGTCTTGCGGGGCAGCCGCGCGGTCAGGGCCGCGATCGTGGGAGCGCCCACGACCACGCCCAGCGCGTACGCGGTGATCATCCAGCCGCCGTGCGCCACGGCCTTGGCGGGCGATTCGGAGTACAGCCGCGGCAGGAGATCCCGCGAGATGTCGGGCAGCAGGCCCATGGCCACGAACTCGGTCAGGCCGATGCCGAAGCCGCCCAGGGACAGGGCCGCCAGTGCGGTATAGCGGCGCACCGCGGTCAGGTCATCCACGCCGGACAGTTTAGCAACGCTGTTGCGTTATAGGCTGTGGTCGTGGACACGCCCGGCGCCGGCCTCGGCTATCTGCGCGAGTACAACGACGCGCTGGTGGTCGGCCTCGCCCGGACCCGGCCCGAGTTCGACCGCGCGTCCGTCGCCGCCGCGACCGGCCTCACCCCCCAGGCGGTCTCGAAGGTGCTCGCGCGGCTGGTCGCCGAGGGGCTGATCGAGCCGGGCGGGGTGCGCCGCCGCGGGGTCGGCAAGCCGGCGACCATCTACCGGATCGTCGCCGCGAGCCGCTTCGCGATCGGCGTGCACGTGGCCCGGACCCGCGTGCGGCTCGTCCTCACCGACCTGCTCGGCTCGGTGCTGGCCGGCTCGTCGCAGCCGTTGCCGCCCGACTTCACGCCCGACGAGCTGCTGGACGCCGTCGGCTCGGCGCGCGCGCGGCTGCTGCGGCGCCACCCCGTCGACCCGGCGCGCATCGCCGGGCTGGGGCTCGGGATGGTGGGGCCGCTCGACCACGCCAACGGGATCGTGCGGGACGCGCACCGGCTGCGGCACTGGCACGACGTTGCGCTGCGGGAGCTGGCGGCGGCGCGGCTGGGATCGGCGGTGCACCTCGACAAGGACGTGACCGCGGGCGTGACGGCGGAGGCCTGGCGCCGCGGCCGCGACTTCCGCGACGGCGTGCTCATCATGGTCGAGTCCGGCATCGGGGCCGGGCTGTGGCTGGGCGGGGCCGCGTATCGCGGGGCCCACACGAACGCGGGCGAGTTCGGGCACACCGTCGTGCAGTTCGACGGGCCGCGCTGCGTGTGCGGGCGGTCCGGGTGCCTCGAAGTGCTGCACGACGCGGCCGTGGCCGGCGGCGACGTGCCCCTCGCCGCCCGGCTGCTCGGCGTCGGGGTCGTCAACCTGTTGCAGACGACCGATGTCGGGCACGTGGTGCTGGCGGGCGCGGACCTGCTCCGCCATCGTGCGGTCTACCTGTCCGCGGTCGGCTCGGCCGTACGGTCCCAGGTGCCGCGCGCCGACTGGCTCACGGTGACCGTGTCCGTGTCGGCGCTGGGCGGGGACGTGATCGCGGCCGGGGCGGCGATGCAGGTGCTCAACGCCGCCTACGGCCCGCCGTCACTGGGCAGCGGCTCCGGTTAGGGAGCTGTGGATGGTGAACACCCGGTCGAGCCCGGTGATCTGGAAGATGCGCAGCAGCCGCGCGTGCGGGATGACCAGCTCGACCACGCCGCCGGACTCGGCCAGCCGCTTGTGCACGCTGATGAGCACGCCGAGCGTGGTGGAGTCGAGGAATCCGACGTCGCTGAGGTCGACGACCAGCGTGGTAACGCCGTCGTCGACCACCTTGTGCAGGTAGGCGCGCAGCTCCGGGGCGGTGGCGACGTCCAGCTCGCCGCTGGCCGTGACCACGGCGCGCGACCCCTCGACCGTCGAGGTGACCTGCATCGGCGTCCCGCCCCTTCTCCACGCCCCGTTCCCGGGGACATCATCCGTCACGATTATGTGCACTATCCGTAGTGTTCGGCCGTTCGTCCGGGCAAGCATACGTCCGGACGTCGGATTACTCTCGTCCAGACGGGTCCCACTGGAGGTGTTTGCTGAATCGCACCAGCGTGCCGGTGTCCTCCACGGAGACCACGTCGAGCTTCTCGACCACGGCGGCGAGCACGTGCAGCCCACGGCCGTGCTCCTCCAGCCGCCCCGGCTCCGTCTCCGGCCGGACGGGCTCGGCGACCGGGGCCCGCGCCGGGTCGAACCCGCCGCCGTCGTCGGTGACCTCGATCACGCACTCGCCGCCCTCGACCGTCACGTCGATGTGATAGTCGCTGGCGAGACTGGCGTGGGACACGACGTTTCCGCACGCCTCGGTGAGGGCGAGCCGGATGTCGTCGCGGCACTCCTGGGTCACACCGGCCCCGGCGAGGGCGCCGTCGAGCGTCCGGCGGGCGTCGCGGACCAGAGCGGCGTCACGCGGGAGTTCGAGCGAGAACTGCAGGCGCATGTCGTGCTGCGGCACATCTTCCTCCTTCATCGCGTCCACGGCGTACCCACCACACGCGCGCCGAAAACCGCACCCGCTTGCGGGCCGTCCCCGTCCCGCTCCCCGAGCGTTCCCACTCGCGCTCGCGCGCGCGTTTCCGAGCTGTGCGCGGGCAATGGTCCCGAGCGGTCACGGGTGCACTCGGCGACGGTGTCCGGCCTTGCTCGGCGGCGGCTCTCGCGCGCTCTCCAGCGGCGGTCTCCGGCCATGCTCTCAGGCGCTCGCACACGCTCCCCGGCGGGCGGTCCCCGGCCTTGCACTGCGGCGGCTCTCGCGCGCTCTCCGACGGCTCTCGCGCGCTCTCCCGCGGTTCCCGGCCGTGCGTCGGGCGGCCGCGGCGCTCCGCGGCCGGGAAAATGTCGTACCCCTGGGGCAGGATGCGGGTCATGGAGATCCGGGTCGTGCACCATGGCCGCCACGCCACCGCCGCGGCCACCGCCACCGTCGTCGACGTCACCTCACGCGGCCCGCACCCGTGGGTCCGGTTCAGCCCGTTCTACCCCCACGGCGGCATCCCGGTCCCCCTGACCCCGGGCGCGACCGGCACCTCCGTCGAGGCGATCTGGCAGGCCCTGAAGGTCTTCGAGTCCGCCGACGTGGACCGCGCCCTGCTGCAGGCGACCCGCATGACCGGCCTGAAGCGCACCGTGCGCCGCCACGGCCCCGTGCTCGGCCACCGCGCCGGCCTGGACGGCGCCGACCTGCTGGATTACGAGACCGCCCGCCGGCGCATCTACCTGCCCGCCTACCGCCACGTCCTCGCCCACAACCTCACCGCCGAGCTGACCCAGCTGCGCCGCTTGGCCGCCGCCGGCCCGGTCGCCCTGCTGGACTACACCACCAACGGCGACGTGTCCGACCTGTCCAAGCCGCTGTCCCACGCGGCCCTGATCCGCCTGCACCTCCTGGACGAGTGGCCCGGCGGGTGACACTCCACCACGCCACGCGTGCTCAGGGCTGACCGGGCGCGCGCATCGGGACGACCAGGTAACGAAGCCCCGACACCGCCGCACCCAGGTCCGAGGCGCGCAACGCCGCCAGAACGCGCACCATCACGCACGCTCAGCCCTGACCCGGCGCACGCATCGGGACGACCAGGTAACGAAGCCCCGACTCAGGCGCGCTCAGTTCCGTGGCGCGCAGCGCCGCCTGGATGCGCACGGTCACCGTCGCGCCGGCGAAGGCGTGCAGCGCCTCGGCCAGCAGCCGGGCCTGATAGGCGCGGGTGGCCTGCCCCGAGCGCACCGCGGCCTTGACGCTCTCCTCCGACTCGCCCCGCAGCGGATCGGCGGCCCCGACCAGCACCGCCCCCTCGATGCTCTGCAGCGTCACCCGCCCGTGCTCACCGGCATAGCCCGCGGCCCGCTCGACGGCGGCGGCGAGGGAGTCGGCGTCGAGCTCGAGCACGCACTCGGGTTCCACGTCGAGGAGCCGCTCGAACTGGGCATCGGGGTACGCGTCGCCGAGGGTCGGGGTGACCACACTGCCGCCGGGCCAGGACAGGGCGAACAGGTCGCCGGTGGCGTGCAGGGCGACGGAGCCGGCGCGACCCAGGACCGGGGCGACGCGGGTCAGGAGGGAGGCGGGGACCAGGGCCTCGAACGGGGTGGAGACGGCCGGGACGGTCGCCACCGCCAGGCGGTAGCGATCCGTGGCCAGCAGGGTCAGGGTCTCGCCGGTGGCACGGAACCGCACGCCGGTGAAGATGGGCAAGGCGTGCTCGCGTGAGGCGGCCCCGGCCACGGCGGCGGCGGCCGCGCGCAGTGACGGGCCGTCGACGCGACCCGCCTCGGGCGGCAGCGCCGCCGCCGAGGACCAGGCGCCGCGCCGGGCCAGACCACCACCCGAACCCAGGCCACCACCCGAACCCAAGCCACCACCCGAACCCAAGCCACCACCCGAAGCCCGGCCACCGTCCGGCGCCCAGCCACCGCCAAGGGCTCGGCCACCGCCCGCACCCGAGCCGGCACCCGACGCCAAACCGTCACCGGGGATCGGGCCACCGCCCGAGGCCGGGCCACTGTCCGCAGGCGAGTCACCGCCCGAGGCCGGGTCACCGGTCGCCGGCGGGGCCGGTGCGGACGTGGCCGGGGACTCGGCGGTGGTGGCGAGGATCGGGAGCGCGAAGCGGGCGCCCGGGACCTTCACGGCCAGGCGGGAGCCTTCGGCTACGAGCCGGGACTCCGGGGACGGCAGCGCGGTCAGCGTCTCGGCCAGGCCCCGGCGGGAGACCAGGGCCCGGCCCGGGGTGTGCACCGCGGCCTCGACCTCCAGGTGGACGGTCAGGGAGCCGTCCGTTGCCGTCAGGGTCAGGGTCGTGCCGGCGGCGTGGAGCAGGACGGCGGCGTGGACCGGCTGCGGGGAGCGGGCGGTCAGCAGGCGCACGGCCAGGGCGGCGGCATCGGCGAGCGGGCGGACCGCAGCGGTCACGTCGAGGGCGTCCATGGCGGCACCTTAGCCACGGGGTACGACAAAAAACCGCGCCCGCACACCCATCGGCCGAACCACGGCCCGCGACCGATCGCCGCGCCCACCGGCGATGGGGCAGATACGAGGCCGGGACAGGCGGCGGCGGTCAGGCGGCGATCGAGCGGAAGGCACGCAGCCGCAGGCTGTTGGCCACCACGAACACCGACGACAGCGCCATCGCCGCGCCGGCCAGCATCGGGTTCAGCAGGCCGAGTGCCGCCACCGGCAGGCCGATCACGTTGTACGCGAAGGCCCAGAAGAGGTTGCCGCGGATGGTGCCCAGCGTCGCGCGGGCGAGGCGGATGGCGTCGACGGCCGCGAGCAGGTCCGGCCGCACCAGGGTCAGGTCGGCCGCCTCGATGGCCGCGTCGGCGCCCGTGGCCATCGCGAGGCCGAGGTCGGCCTGGGCCAGGGCCGCGGCGTCGTTGACCCCGTCACCGGCCATGGCCACGACCCGGCCGCGGGCCTGCAGGTCGCGCACCGCGGCGACCTTGCCCTCGGGCAGCACCCCGGCGATGACCTCGTCGATGCCCACCTCGGCGGCGACCGACCGGGCCACCTCGGGCGCGTCGCCGGTGAGCAGGACGGGGGTGAGTCCCAGGCCCCGCAGCCGCCGTACGGCCTCCGCGCTCGTCGGCTTCACGGCGTCCGCGACGCGCAGGCCGCCCCGCACGGCGCCGTCCCACGCGACGAGGATGCCCTCGGTGTCGATGTCGATGCCGTGGGAGCGCAGCAGACCGGCGCGCCCGACGAGGACCGTGCGGCCGTCGACGGTTCCCTGCACCCCGAGGCCGGGGACGTTGCGGAAGTCGGTGACGGCGGGCAGTACCGAGGCCTCGGAAGCCGCTCGGGCCACCGCGCGGGCCACCGGGTGCTCCGACGCGTGCTCGACCGCGCCGGCCCGCCGCAGGATCTCGGCCGCGTCCTCGCCGGGGCGGGGGTCGACGGCCAGCAGCGTGAGGCGGCCGGTGGTGACGGTGCCGGTCTTGTCCAGCACGATCGTGTCCACGCGCCGGGTCTGCTCCAGCACCTCGGGGCCCTTGATGAGCACGCCGAGCTGGGCGCCGCGGCCGGTGCCGACGAGCAGCGCGGTCGGCGTGGCCAGGCCGAGCGCGCACGGGCAGGCGATGATGAGCACGGCGACGGCGGCGGTGAACGCGGCCGTGGCGCCGGCGCCGGTGCCGAGCCGGAAGCCGAGCGTGGCCACGGCGAGCGCGATGACGACGGGCACGAACACGCCGGAGATGCGGTCGGCGAGGCGCTGCACGGCGGCCTTGCCGCTCTGGGCCTGCCGGACGAGCTCGGCCATGCGGGCGAGCTGGGTGTCGGCGCCGACGCGGGTGGCCCGCACGAGCAGGCGGCCGCCGGCGTTGACGGTCGCGCCGGTGACGGCGGCGCCCGGGCCGACCTCGACCGGCACCGACTCGCCGGTGAGCAGGCTCGCGTCGACCGCGGAGCTGCCCTCCTCGACGACGCCGTCGGTGGCGATCTTCTCCCCCGGCCGCACCACGAACCGGTCCCCGACCCGCAGCCGCGCGACCGGCACGCGGTGCTCGGCGCCGTCGCGCAGCACCGCGGCGTCCTTGGCCCCGAGCTCGAGCACCATGCGCAGCGCGGAGCCGGCGCGGCGCTTGGCGCGGGCCTCGAAATACCGCCCGGCGAGCAGGAACAGGGTCACGCCCGCGGCGGCCTCGAGGTAGATGTCGCCGCTGCCGTCGGTGCGCCCGATCGCGAACGTGAACGGGTGGGTCATCCCGGGCTCGCCCGCGCTGCCGAAGAACAGTGCCCACAGCGACCAGCCGAAGGCGGCCACGGTACCGACGGAGACCAGCGTGTCCATCGTGGCGGCCCCGTGCCGCAGGTTCACGAGCGCGGCCCGGTGGAAGGGCAGGCCGCCGTAGACGACGACGGGCGCGGCGAGCGTGAGCGAGGCCCACTGCCAGAAGGTGAACTGCCACGCGGGCACCATCGCCAGCACGATGACCGGGATGCTGAGCGCCGCGGTGACGAGCAGGCGGGTCCGCAGGTCGTCGAGCTCGTCGCGCGGCTCGGCGGCCGGCTCCGCGGCCGGCTCGGCGAACGCGGCCGTGTAGCCGGTCCGCTCGACCGTCGCGACCAGGTCGGCCGGCGTGACCGTCGCCGGGTACTGCACGCTCGCCGTCTCGGTCGCGTAGTTCACCGAGGCCGTGACCCCGTCGAGGCGGTTGAGCTTCTTCTCGATCCGCGACGCGCACGAGGCGCAGGTCATGCCGCCGATCGACAGCTCGATGCGCTGCACGGTGTTCATCTCGCCTCCGCGGTGAACTCGGCGGTGTGCACGGTCCCGCCGTGCTGGAAGTCCAGGTAGAGCCGGTACCGCCCGGGCGAGGGCACCTCCGCGGTGAAGCCGACCTCGGGCCCGGCCGCGCCCGCCTCGGGGTGCACGTGCAGGTAGGCGAGGTCGCCCTGGCGGAGTGCGACGAGGTGCCCGTAGGCGCCCAGGTACGGCTCCAGGTCGGTGACCGGCGCCCCGCCGCGCTCGACGCGCAGGGCGAGCGGGGACGCGGCCCCGGGGTGCAGGTCACCGGTGAGCGTGACCGTGTACCCGTCGACGCTCGCGGTCCGGGCCGGCGCCGGCAGCGGCACGGGCCGGTAGTCGCCGGGCGCGTCGACGTCGGCGCCGAGCGTGAGCCCCTCGGCGCGGCCGGCGGGCACGAAGTCGGCGAAGGCGCGGTACGGCCCGGCCCCGGCGAGCGGCACCGGCGCGCTCCACACCCCGCTCGCGTCGCGCACGGGGTGCAGGTGCCGGAAGCCGGTCAGGTCGCGGCGCACCACGATGAGGTGCAGCTCCTTGCCGTGCGCGGTGGTGTAGGCGGTGACCGGCCGCCCGTCGGGCCCGTCGACGCGGAAGCGGAACTCGTCGCGCAGCTCGGACACCAGCGGCACGAGCGTGTAGCCGTCCTCGGCGATCTGCAGGCCCGCGGGCAGGCCGGCGGCGTGCGGCCGCATGTCGGCGTGCGCCGGGGCGGGCGGCGGCGCGACGGGTCCGGCCAGGTGGCCCGCGCCGAACGCGACCGCGAACAGTCCCGCCAGCCCGGCGGTGTACGCGCCGAGCCGTGCCGGTGCGCTCAGGCTGGGCACGGCTCAGCCCGCCACCGCGTAGCCGGCCTCGTCGACGGCCTCGCGCACCGCCGCCGGGTCGAGCGGGCGGTCGCTGGTCACCGTCACGGCGCCGGTCGGCAGGTCGACCGCGACGGCGGAGACGCCCTCGAGGCGCCCGAGCTCCTCGGTCACCGCGTTGACGCAGTGCGAACAGGTCATCCCGGTCACGGTGTAGGTCGTCAGCATCGCGCGCTCCTCGTGTCGTGTACCCCCTGGGGGTACCTCCAGCCTACGCCACAATAAACCCCAGGGGGGTATCAGGCGCAAGCGAGGTACGTCACGACAGCCGGGGCCGCAGGAGCGTGGCGACGTCGAGCGCGCGGCTCGCCGGGGTCCACGCGTCGCCCGGGCTCCACCGCTCGGCCATCCACACGTCCGACAGCACGGCCTTGACGAAGCCCCACGCCACCAGGCGGTCCAGCGGCTGCCCGAGCCGGTCGGCGAGCCGTTCGAGGCGGCCGGGCACCAGGGCCAGCAGCGCCGGGTCGCGGTCGCCGGGGTCGGGGTTGAACAGCCAGGAGCCGATCTCGTACGCCGGGTCGCCGCTCAACCCGTGCGGGTCGATCGCCAGCCAGGGGGCCCGCCGCGCGGACAGCAGGTTGTCGTGGTGCAGGTCACCGTGCAGGAGCACCCGGGACGGGGCCGACGCGCACAGCTCGCGCATGAGCCCGGCCGCGGCGGACACGAACGCGCGCGGCAACGGGTCGTCGCCGGGGAACCGGGCCAGGTGGGCGTCGAACGCGCGCACCTGCCTGAGCACGTCCGGCAGCACGGGCGCCGCCGCGCCCGGCACCGGCGCGGGCGCGTGCGGGGCGCGCACGGCATCGGCCGCGATCGCCGGACGGCCGGGCGCCGGACGGTCCGGTACGGGCACGTGCGGGGCGCGCACGGCATCGGCCACGGCCGCGACCGCCGCACGGCCGGGCGCCGGACGGTCGGATACGGGCACGTGCAGGGCGCGCATGGCATCGGCCACGGCCGCGGTCGCCTCGGCGTCGGGCAGGTCGCGGGCCCGCACGCCCGGCTCGGCGCGCTCGATCAGCAGGGCGCCGCGCTCCAGATCCGAGCGCAGCAGGCGTACCGCGCCCCGCCCGCCGAACGCCGCGAGCGCCCGCGACTCCTCCTCCAGCGACCCGCCGCCCGGCACCCCGAGCTTGAGCACCGCCGGCTCGCCGCCGGCGGTGGTGGCCGCCACGACGTAGTGGTACGACAGGTCGAACGGCGCCCCGACGCTCAGCCCCCAGTCGCGCGCCACGGCGGCGACGGTCTCGGGCAGCGCGTCGAGCCAGCGGGCGCCGGGCTCCCCCCACGTGGCGGTGACGTTGCGCCGCAGCGCGGGCGTGATCATACGTACCTCCGGCGCGGGAGCGGTCAGGTGTGCGGGAGCGCGACCAGGGCCAGCACGTGCCGGGCCGGGCTGCCGGGCGGGGCGAGCAGCGTGAGCGCGGTGTCGTGGGCGCGGTGCCGGGCCGCGATCGCGTGCAGGGCCGCGACCCCGGCGCTGGCCAGGTGGGTCACGCCGGACAGGTCGGCGGTCAGCGGCACCGTGCCGCCGCGCGAGCGGTACAGCAGCTCGTGCTGCAGCCGCTCGGCCGTCGCGGCGTCGACCGGACCGGCGACGAGGACCGTCGCGGCGTCCTCGGAGTCCACAATGGACATCAACTCGTCCGGCTCCGCGACGTCGGCGGGCCCGGGTCCGGCCGCGCCGAGCAGGGCGGCGGGGCGGGTGACGCGGTGGCGGAGCGTCGCCACGGTACCGCGGCCGGAACGATCCATCGTGAGCTCGTCCACGAGCTGCGAGGACAGGGCCAGGCCGCGGCCGCGCTCGGAGACCCTCCGCGGTTCGCGCCACGGCCCCGGGCCCGCCACCGTGATCTCGGCGACCCCGAGCGGCGTGAGGCGGGCGGTGACCGCGACGCTGCCGCCGGGCGGGGCGTGCTCGACCGCGTTCGTGGCCAGCTCGCCGACGGCGTGCTGGATGGCGAACGCGTCCTCCCCCGTCACCGCGACGGTCTCGAGCCAGGAGCCGAGCGTCTTGCGCAGGGCGCCGAGGTGGGTCAGGTCGGCGGGGACGTCGGTGTGCATCGGCTCGACGGGGGCCGAGCGCTGCGCGGCGAACAGCGTGATGTCGTCGCGGTAGCCGGTGGTCCGCACGAGCAGCTCGACGGTCTGGGTGCAGGCGCGCTCGGCCGGGGACACGTCGGGCGCGTGCAGGGCGCGCCCGGCGACGGCGGCGGCCGCGACCCGGGCGAACTCGCCGGAGGCGGCCGCGACCGTGCGGCCGGGGCGCTCGATGATGCCGTCGCTGTACAGCAGCAGCACGTCGCCGACGTCCAGCCGCTCGGTGGCGACGGGGAAGGTGCCGCCCGTGCCGAGCGGACCGGCGCCGGACGGGGCCAGGAAGCGCGGCTCCCCGGCGGCGGTGACGAGCAGCGGGGGCGGGTGGCCGGCGGTGCAGTACTCCACGGCGCCGCTGCCGAGGTCCAGCACCGCGACGCAGACGGTCGCGGCCCGGGCCCCGGGCACCCGGCGCGCGAACCGGTCGGCGGCGGCAAGGGCCTCGGCCGGGCCGGCGCCGTCGTCGAGGCGGTCCTGGAGCACGGCCCGCAGCTGGCCCATCACGCCCGAGGCGGTGACCCCGTGGCCGACCACGTCGCCGACGACGAGCGCGAGGGTGCCGCTCGCGCGCGGCACCGCGTCGAACCAGTCGCCGCCGGCGGCCGTCCCGGCGCCGGCCAGCAGGTAGCTCGCCGCGACCCGGGCGCCCGGGAGCAGGGGCAGCCCGCGGGGCAGCAGGGCCTGCTGGAGCGCGTCGACGACGTCGCGGGCCTGACGGTACTGTTCCCGCAGGTCATCCGCGTCCCGCTCGGCCTCCAGGCGAGCCTGGACGATCTCGGTGACGTCGATGCCGCCGGCGATCACGCCACGGACCGTGCCGTCCGGCTCCAGCCACGGGTTGATGCTGAAATCGGCGTAGAACTCGCGGACCGAGCCGTCCGGCTGGGCCAGATGGGCCCGCCAGCGCTGGCCGGCGACGGGGACGCCGGTGCGGTACACCTCGTCGTAGGCGTCGAGCCAGCCCTGCCCGGCGAGATCGGACAGCGCCTCGCGCAGCGGACGGCCGATGACGTCCCGCTCGCCGGTCATCGCCAGCGCGGCCCGGCTGACGCCGAGAATCCGCAGCTGGGGACCCTCGGCGACGAGCAGGACGAAGGGCGCCTGCTCGACGGCGGAACGGATCGGATCGGGGCCCATACCGCCCATCCTGTCAGGCGTGCGGCGGTCGATACATCTGGACCGTTGTCAGGGGCTTGCCGGGGCTGTCCCCTGATGCGGCTGGGGTGCCGGCGCGGCGACGCTGGTAGTACCCCGATCGCGATAGGAGAACGACAATGGACAGCGTGTACGGCTCGATGCGCCGGCAGGGTCTCGTCCGGCCGATGCACGGCCGGCTCCTCGGCGGCGTGTGCGCGGGCCTCGGCCGGCGCTTCGGCCTGGACCCGTGGGTGGCGCGCCTGCTCTTCGTCCTGGCGCTGCTGGTCATCCCCGGCAGCCAGATCCTGGTCTACCCGATCCTGTGGATCCTCATGCCGTCCGAGGTGTGACTACGCTGCCGGCGTGACTGATCGCGCCCATCCTCCGGCCGGCCCGTACGAGATCGGCTCCACAACCTGGCCGGGCCTGGCCAAACTGGCCGAGGAGGCCGGCGAGCTCGTGCAGATCCTGGCGAAGCTCGTCGGCGCCTCGGGCCGCGAGACCTACTACGACGGCACCGACCTGCGGGCGCGGCTCATCGAGGAGTGCGCGGACGTGATCGCGGCCGTTACCTTCTTCACGGAGACGAATGCGCTGGGGCCGGCGGTGGACGAGCGGGCCGGCGAGAAGCTGGCGCTGTTTCGCCGCTGGCACGCCGAGGGCTGATCTTTCGCCACGGTTCGCGTGCGACCGGCGCTTCGTCGCTGGGTGCCGGCGGGCGCCGGCCTTCCTCCACCTCGGTCGGCTCAGCACGTTCATGGGGCAGCTGACACTCCCCCGCCTTGGTTGGCACTCAGCGCCTTCGGTTGGGCAACTGACATTCCTCCGCCTTGGTCGGCTCAACACGTTCGATGGGCAACTGACACTCCCCCACCTTGGTTGGCACTCAGCGCCTTCGGTTGGGCAACTGACATTCCTCCGCCTTGGTCGGCTCAACACGTTCGATGGGCAACTGACATTCCTCGACCTTGATTGCCGAAAAGTCCGACACTTCGTGATCGGACTTTTCGGATTTATACCCCGACAGGGGATTTGTCGGCTTGATAGCCTCCTGAGCTGCGGCGATGCATTTTTGTCGTACCCCTCCGGCATGATGCGGCCATGTTGCTCCCCCTCCTGCTGCGCTCCTGGGGTCCCGAGACATGCGACCCGTCCGACCTCGCCGACTGGCACCCCGGCAACCCGTCCCGCGGCCAGTGCGGCACAACCGCCCTGGTCGTGCGCGAGGTCCTCGGCGGCGACCTGCTCCTCGGCCGGGTCACGGCCGGCGGGGAACCGGCCGGCGTCCACTACTGGAACCGCCTCCCCGACGGCACCGAGCTCGACCTGACCCGCGACCAGTTCCGCCCCGGCGAACTCGTCACCCCGGGCACCGTCGTGGTCCCGCCCGAGGGCCCGCCGAACCGCTGCCGGGGCCAGCACGCGATCCTGCGCCATCGCGTGCTCACCGCCCTGGGCCGCCTCCCGGCCCCCGACCCGGCCGCGCCACCCCTCCGGCTGGCCATGGCGCTGCTGGTCGATCCGGCGGGTGCGGTGCTGCTCCGCCGCCGCTCCCCCACCGCCGCCTTCGAGCCCGGCCAGTGGGCGCCCCCGGTCGCGCGCATCCAGCCCGCCGACCCCGCCACCAACGCCTTCACCCGCCGCGGCCTGGCGGAGGAGGCCGCGCGGCGCGCCCTGGCGGAGGAGGCCGGCATCGAATACACGGACCGCCTCCACCACCACTGGCACGGCACCCTGCCGGACGTGACGGGCCGGGCGCCCCACGTGGAGATGACGGTCCTGGCGGGCCGCCACGACCTGGGCGACGCGGGCATCCTGGCCGACGACCTGTCCGCGACCGACCTGTCCCCGACGGCGGCCGTGTGCCTGCAGGCGCTGATCAAAAGCAGCCGCGCGAGCCCGGTCCGAGCCGAGACCGCCACCCGCCGCACGACTTCAGCCTGACGCAATCCGACGACGGCGCGCCAACGGGAGCTGATCAAAAGCCGCCGGGCGCGCCGCCCCGCACGCCGCTCGACAGGCGGCGGAGCCATCCGCCGCCACGGCCCGGAGAGCGCGCCCAGCCCGTGGCGCGCCAGCCCGTGGGCCGCCTTCACGTGGGCCGCCGGCACGTGGGCCGCCGACACATGGCGCGCCAGCCCGTGCCGTGGAGCACCGGGCCTTGGCGCCGACGGCCGCTACGAGCGCGGCGAGACGCCGTCCTTGGGACACGCCCGCCGCCGCGGCCCAACCACACCCGCGACCGCCGCGCGCACGGGAAGCCGCCGCACGGGCCCCGCCCACACCGCCACCGCTGCCCACACTGCGACCGCCGCGCGCACGGCCACCGCCGCGAGCAGCCGCCGCACGAGCCGCCCACACCGCCACACGGCACGAGCACGGTGAGCCGCCACACCGCCACCGCCGCGCGCACCGCGAGCAGCCGCCGCACGAGCCGCCCACACCGCACACGGCACGAGCACGGTGAGCCGCCGCACGGCCCGCCCACACCGCGACCGGCGCGAGCACGGTCAGCCGCCACGCCGCCACCGCCGCACGCACCGCCACCGCCGCACGCACCGCCACCGCCGGGCGCACCGCCACCGCCGGGCGCACCGCCACCGCCGCACGGGCCGCTCACACCGCCACACGGCACGAGCGCGGGGAGCCGCCGCACGGCCCGCCCACACCGCGACCGGCACGAGGACGGTCAGCCGCCACACCGCCACCGCTGCCCACACTGCCGCCCGGGCCGCTCACACCGCAGACCGGCACGAGCGCAGAGAGCCACCACCCGCCGCGCACCTCCCGTCGTTCACGACCGCCCGTCGCGCGACCGGGTTACGAGCAGGGCGAAGGGCCAGGTGCGCGACACTGGGAGGGTGTCCGAATTGCGGTTCGTGGTGCAGCTGCACCGAGCCCGGCGGTTGCACTACGACTTCCGGCTCGAGGTCGGCGGGGTGCTCGTCAGCTGGGCGGTGCCCAAGGGCCCGACCCTCGACCCGAAGGTGCGCCGGGCGGCGTTCAAGGTCGGGGACCATCCGATGGAGTACGTCGCGTTCGAGGGTGTGATCCCGGCCGGCACGTACGGCGGCGGAGACGTGATCGTGTGGGACACCGGCGCGTGGGTGCCGTACAAGGACCCGGATCCGGGGGCCGCGCTCGACGCCGGGGAGCTGCACGTCGAGCTCTTCGGGGAGAAGCTGCGCGGCCGGTTCGTCATGGTGCGTACCCGCCGCGACGAGTGGCTGCTGCTCAAGAAGCGCGACGAGCACGCGGTCGCCGGGTGGGAGCCGGGCGAGCATCCGCTCTCCGTCCTCAGTGGACGCTCCAGCGACGAGGTGAAGGCCGATCCCGAGTGGGAGTGGCGCTCCGAACTGCCCGCCGAACGCGCGGCCCTCCGGCTCAAGGCCGAGGACGAGCGAACGCGCAAAGCCGAAGACGAGCGAACGCGCAAAGCCGAGGACGAGCGAACGCGCAAAGCCGAGGACGAGCGAACGCGCAAAGCCGAGCACGCGAACGATACCGAGCACGCGAACAAGACCGACCACACGAACAAGACCGAGCACGCGAACAAGACCGGCCACACGAACGAAGCCGAGCACACGAACAAGGCCGAGCGCTCGAACGCCCGAGCACGCAAGAGCGCGGACAAGCACGCCACCACGCGTGAGCGAATGGGCGAGGGCGCTCGCGCAAGCGTGCACGAGCGCGGGGGTGCGGACGCCGGCGCACCAGGACCTGAGCGCGAACACACACGCGCGGATGAGCGCGAACGCGCGGCAGAGAGTGCGATCGGGGGGCTCGAATCGCTCCGCAACGAGGCCGGGCTCGACGCGATCGGCGAGAACGGCACGTGGGAGGTGTACGGGCGCCGGCTTCGGGTCACCAATCTCGGCAAGGTGCTCTTCCCCGGGCGTGGCGACGAGGAGGCGGTCACGAAGCGGGAGCTGCTGCGGTACACGGCGAGGATCGCGCCGACCGTGGTGCCCTATCTCGCCGGGCGCGCGCTCAACCTGCACCGGTTCCCGAACGGTTCGCACGCGCCCGGGTTCTGGCAGAAGGCGCTCCCGGCGCACGCGCCGCAGTGGCTGACGCGGTGGCGCGAGCCGGGGTCCGGCACCGAGTACCTGGTGGCGGACGAGCCCGCCGCGCTCGTGTGGGCGGCGAACTACGGCGGCCTCGAGTGGCACCCGTGGACGTCCACAGTGGACCATCCAGACCGCCCGTCGTACGCCCTCGTCGACCTCGATCCCGGTGACGGCACCGCTTGGGAGGACCTGCTCGTGCTGGCCCGGCTGCACCGCACCGCGTTCGAGCATCTCGGGGTCGAGGCCGGGGCGAAGGTCACCGGGCAACGCGGGATCCAGATCTGGGTACCGATCTCACGGGGGCCCGGGTTCGCCGAGACGCGAGCGTGGGTCGAGGGGCTGTCGCGCTCGATCGGCGCGGTGGTGCCCGACCTCGTGAGCTGGGCGTGGGAGAAGGCCGAGCGGGGCGGCCGGGCGCGGCTGGACTTCACGCAGAACGCGGTCAACAAGACGCTCGTGGCGCCCTACAGCCCGCGCCCCGCCCCGGGCGCGCCGGTCTCCGCGCCGATCACGTGGGACGAGCTCGACGATCCCGCCCTGCGCCCGGACGCGTTCACCATCCGCACCATCGGCGAGCGGCTGTCCACCCATGGCGATCTCTTCTCGCCCGTCCTGCACACACAGCAGTCGCTGCCGCCCCTCACGTAGCCCTAATCGGGGTCGGTGCGCAGCTTCGCGTGCAGGTGCTCGTCGTGGCGATCGCCGTCGCCGTAGCGGTACGACTGGCGCAGCACGCCCTCCAGGGGGAAGCCCGCGCTCTCGGCCACCCGGCACGAGCCCGGGTTGTCCACCGCGTGGCACAGTTCGATCCGGTGCAGGCCGACCGTGTCGAAGGCGAACCGCGACGCGGCGCGCACGGCCCGGGTGGCGATGCCCCGGCCCCTGGCCTCGGGGACCGTCCAGTAGCCGATCATGCCGTGGTCCATCGCGGCGTCCACGCGCACCGAGACCGTTGCCAGCACCGGGCCGTCGCCGGGGTCGGACACCACCCAGCCGACCCTCGTGCCGCTCGACCAGTCCGCGCGCTGCCGAATCCAGGTCAGCACGTCGGTGCCGGGCGGGGGTGGGCTCCACTGCAGCAGGGGCGGATCGGTGAACGCCGCGGCGATCGCCGGCTCGTCGGCGTCCACGGGTGCGCGCAGCACCAGGTCCGCGAGTTCGATGCGCACCGGACGCGGCGGGACGGTGGCCATACCGCGCACTGTACGCAGACGCAACGATCTCCGGCCCGTGCGGGCCGGAGATCGTGAGGTTCGCGTCAGGCGATACTCGTTACAGAGCCCGGCGGCCGCGGCCGCTCAGGCCGGCGACGAGCGCCACACCGACCGCCGCGAGCACGACCTGGACCAGCAGCTCGCCCCAGTCGACACCCGGGGTGTCGGTGGAGATGCCGATGGCGTTGGCGAGCACGGTGCCCAGCAGCGCGGCGATGACACCGACGACCATCGTGACCAGGATCGACATGCTCTGCCGGCCGGGAACCACCAGCCGACCCAGCGCACCGACGATCAGACCGACGATGAGCGCCGTGATGATTCCGGTGACAGTCACTGCTCCTCCTCGAAGACTCTTCGTGTTCCGGTCGACTCATTGATGCCCCTCGGCCGGGCGCACCAAACACGACATCGATCGGGTGGCTTCGTGGAAAATCGGCGGTGTGCCGGGAGCCGCCTGCTGAGACTGGTGGTACCGGAAGCGAAGCACGCGATCGCACAAGCTCACCGGCAGCCAGGTGACCTCCCCCGGTGGCCGCGGGGGACGGCACGACACGGCGGTATGGCGCCGGCCGCATCCACGGCCCGCGACCGGCGCCATGCCCGCACTGCCGCACCAGAGTCCGACACATACCCCGACCGGCGAACCATCCGATGGCCGACGGCCGGGCTGGTCGCCGGCCGGACCGAGCCGGCCGCCGCGCCGTTGTGGCGCGGCGGCCGCTGTGCCGATGCGACTTAGGGCTGGGCGACCAGCCGGAACGACTGGGCCGGGCCGCCGGTGCACGACCACTGCTGCACCTGCGCCCCGTCAGCCGTCGACACGTCCTTCACGTCGAGGCACTTGCCGCTGTTGCGGGCGATGAAACGGTACGACCCGTCGGCGTTCGCGACCGCCTGCCACTGCTGGTTCGTGGCGCCGCCGTAGGACCACAGGTGCACCTGCGCCCCGTCGCCGGTCGCGCCGGTGCCGCCGGCGACGTCCCACGACAGGCCGGTCGCGTAGCGGTTCACGACGTTGTAGGAGCCGCCGCCGACCGAGCGGAACTGCCACTGCTGGTTCGTCGCGGCCGGGCTGCTGCACGACCACTGCTGCAGCGCGGTGCCGTTGGCGGTGCCCCAGCCGGTGTCGTCGAGGCACTTGCCGCTGTTGGTGTTGATCACCTGGTACCACGCGCTGGTGCTGGGCTGGCCGCCCCCGCCGCCGCCCGTGGTGGGCGGGTTCGAGGTCGGGGTGACGGTGCCGCCCGGCCACGTGAAGGTGGCCATGGCCCCGGCCGGGAGGTTCGTGCCGAACGAGGAGCCGCCGAAGGAGACCTGGAAGTTCTGCGCCCCGCCGGAGTTGACCGCCACGAGCACGATCGAGCCGTCCGGGTTGCGGAAGGCGACGTTCTCGATGCCGCCCTGGCCCTGGTTCGTCGAGTCGATGCGGACCGCGCCCGGCTTGACGAACTTCGCGAGGTGCCCGAGCACGTAGTACTCGGCGTTGTACGTGATGGTGCCGCCGTTGACGGTCACCACGCCCATGCAGTTGGTGCACGAGCCGATGACCGGGCCGTGGTTGGTGTCCAGGGCCATGTTCCACGTCGTGACCGTCCTGGCCCAGTTGCGGGTCGCGCCGATCGCGAGGTTGCGGCCCTGCCACAGCAGCGAGTCCGCGAACGTGTTGCCCGACTCGGTGCCGGAGCACTCGGTGAAGAAGACGTCCTTGCTCGGGTACGCGTTGTGCACGGTCGTCTGCCCGCTCGGGGTGCCGCCGTAGCAGTGCCACGCGGTGCCCGCCACGTTGTTGCCGGCGCCGGCGAGCACCTGCTGCGGGAACGACGTGTTGTCCCAGTTGTGGTCCCAGGCCAGGATCTTCGTGCCCGTCCCGGCCGCGGCCAGCTTCGGGGCGAGCGAGTTGATGATGCGGACCTGCTGGTCGGACTGCATGAGCATGCCGGGGTAGCCGGGCGGGGAGAACTGCGGCTCGTTCTGGATCGACAGGTACTGGATCGGCACCCCGGCCGCCTGGTACGCCTGGACCGACTTGACCAGGTAGTCGCCGAACGCGCCCTCGTAGCCGGTCGACAGCGAGCCGCCGACCAGGTTGCCGCTGGTCTTCATCCAGCCCGGCGCGCTCCACGGCACGCCCATGACCTGCACCTGCGGGTTGATCGACTTCGCCTGCGTGAGCAGGGGCAGGATGTAGGCCTGGTCGTGCGAGACGGAGAAGCGCGACAGGCTCGGGTCGGCCGACCCGTCGTCGTAGCTGTAGAAGCTGCGCGAGAAGTCGGAGGCGCCCAACGGCTGCCGCAGCCAGTTCAGCCCGATGCCGGAGGACGGGCTGAACAGGTTGTTCATGACGGTGTTGCGGGCCGGGGAGTTGTAGATGAGGTAGGCGCTGGCGTCGGTCAGCGAGGCGCCGAAGCCGACCATCGACTGGTAGGTGGTGTTCGGGTTCACCGTGATGACGGCGCCGCTGCCCGCGGTACCGAATGGGATGGCGCTCTTCTGGGACAGCAGGTTGGCACGGTCCGGGGTCGTCAGCCACACGCTCGCCGAGGTGGCGGCGAGCGCGGGGGCGGGTTGGGCGACGACGTAGGCCACGCCGGCGGCGAGCACGGTGGCGGCCGTGCTCATCGCCAGCAGACGCAGGCGCATGGCGGTGCTCCTTCGGTGTGGTGGGGCGGAACTAGGCGTACAGGCGGATGTCGGCGAGGCTCCACCAGTTCCCGGTCGCGGCGGTCGAGGTGATCCGCAGGTACCGGGCCGTCGTGGGGCGAACGTCCACATTGGTCAGCTGTCCGGCCCCGGCGCCCTGGGCGAGGGTCGTCCAGTGGGTGCCGTCGGCGCTGGTGGACAGCTGCCAGCCGTGGGCGTAGTCGCCGGCGCTCGCGCCGCTGTCGATGGCGACCCGGCGGAAGGTGCGTGCCGAGCCGAGGTCGACCTGGAGGTACTGCCCCGGCTCCTGCGCCGTGCCGCTGGACCAGCGGGTCGTGGCGTCCTCGTCGACGGCGAGGGCGGCGTCGGGGCTCGCGGGCGACGACGACGCCGTCGCGCCCGCGATGGGCAGCAGCCGCAGGCCGTCGTCGAGCACCTTGCTCTTCGGCCAGGTGAACGTGGCGAGCGAGCCGCCGGGCAGGGTGTAGTCGAACGAGTGGCCGCCGACCGCGACCGTGAACGTTCTCGGCGCGTCGTTCTCGTTGTGGGCCACCAGGACCGTGGACCCGTCCGGGTTGCGGAAGGCCACGTCGGTGACCTCGCCGTTCCAGGCGGGGTTGCCGAAGCTGGTGCTGGCGATGCGGACCGCGCCGGGCTTCACGAACTTGGACAGGTGCCCGATGGTGTAGTACTCGGCGTCAGTGGTCCAAGAGCCGTCGGGTTGGACCGTGATGAGGCCGGTGCAGGTGCCGCAGCCGCCGAGGTGCGGGCCGCCGGCCGAGTCCAGGGCCAGGTTCCAGGTGACCGCCGACTTGGCCCAGTTGCGGGTGACGCCGACGGTGATGGTGCGCGCGTGCCACTTCAGGGTGTCGGTGAAGTACTGCGCCGGGGTGTCGTTCGCGCCGTGCGAGCCGGAGCACTCGGTGAACCAGATGCCCTTGCCGGGGTCGGCGTTGTGCAGGGCGGTCATCGCGCTCGGGTCGCCGTAGTAGCAGTGGTACGCCGTGCCCGCGAGCCAGCGGCTCGCCGGGTTCTGCAGCAGCCGGTACGGGTAGTCGGCCTCCGGGTCCTGCCCGGGCGGGGTGTTGGCGATGTCGTTCGGGTGGGTCTGCCAGTTGTGGTCGTAGCCGAGGATCTTCGTGCGCGGGCTCACCAGGCGCAGCAGCGGCCCGAGGATCTCGATGACCTTCCCGGCCTGGGTGGTGTTGAGCCCCATCACCGGCCCGCCGCCCGCGTCGCGGTTCTGCGGCTCGTTCTGGATCGTGATGTAGTCCACGGGCACGCCGGCCGCCGAGTAGGCCAGGACGAACCTGGTCAGGTAGAAGGCGTAGCCGGCGTACACCTTCGGGTCGTCCTTGAGCTCCCCGCCGGCGAGGGACTCACCGGTCTTCATCCACGCCGGCGGGCTCCACGGCGTCGCCATGATCTTCAGCTGCGGGTTGAGCCGCCTGGCCTCCCGCAGCAGGGGCAGGATCTGCGCCTGGTCGTGCGCGATGCTGAAGCGGGTGAGCAGGTAGTCCGTCTGCCCCGGCGGCATGTCGTCGTACGTGTAGTGCTCGGGCTGCGCCGTGAAGTCCGACGCCCCGATCGGCTGCCGCAGGAAGCTCACGCCGACGCCCTTGGCCGGGTCGAAGAGCGCCTGCATCGCCTCGGCCCGCTTGGCGGGCGAGAGCCGGTAGAGCACGGCCGCCGACGAGTCCGTGATCGAGGCGCCGAAGCCGTCCATGCTCTGGTACGTGCGGCTCGGGTCGACCGTGACCGTCGTGCGGCTGCTCGCGTTCGTGGTGAACGCGACGGCGGCCCGCTCGTGCATCAGCTCGGCGCGGTCGATCGTGGTGACCCAGACCCGGGCCGAGGGCGCGGCGCTCGCCTCGGCCGCGGTGGCCCCGGTGAGACCGGCCGCGACCGCCGCGCCGGCCGCGACGAGACAGAACACCCTGCGCTGCATACGCATCTCCCGCGTGTAACAGATGAAACAAGAATGTAACGTGCTGCGTGAAGCACAGCATCGGCTTCGACTGATGTCAAGAAATTGCCGGGCGCTCGTGCGGGGGCCGCTGCTACGGTCATCGGCGGCGCGAGCCGGGGGCCCGGTGCGCAGGTATCGGATACTTCGTCATCCAGGTGTCGCGGGTTCGAGTCCCGCCCGCCGCGCACGCGGCGGTAGCTCAGACGGCAGAGCATTGGGCAATCACCGGTGCCGCCCGGAACTCGGGCCCCCTTTACCGTGTCGGCATGACCGTTGATCCGCTGGACGCGTGGGCCGCCGAGACCGGGCGGCTCGTCGAGGCGCTGCGGGACGTGCCCGAGCCGGACTGGGCGCGGCCGAGCCCCTGCCCGCCCTGGAACGCCGCGGAGCTGCTCGGGCACGTCGTGGCCGGCGTCGTGCGGGTGCCGGGCATGCTCGACGTCCCCGCGCCCGAGCGGGCCGAGATCGACGCCGCCGGGTACTTCCGGGCGGACGAGCGGTTCTCCGGCGGTACCGATGCCGAACGGATCGACTCGGGCCGGCGGGCCGCGGCCGAGGCGGGCGGCCCCGAACTGGTGCGCCGGCTCGCCACCGCGCGCGAGGACGCGATCGGGCGCTGCCGCCGCGAGCCGGCCGGGCGGGTCGTGCGCACCCGGCACGGCGACGCGATGCTGCTCACGGACTTCCTGGTCACGCGCGTGCTGGAGGCCGGCATCCACGGGCTGGACCTCGCCGACGCGCTCGGCCGGGAGCCGTGGCTGACCGCACCCGCGGCGCGGCTGCTCGCCGGGCTGTACGGCGGCGCGGAGCTGGGCTGGGCGCCGCTCACGCTGCTGCGGGTCGCGACCGGGCGGGCCGCGCCGACCCCGGAGCAGGCCGCCGACCTCGAGCGGCACGGGGTGCGCCGGCTCACGCTCGGGCGGTAGGCATACTTCGAGGGTGGTGTTGTCGCGTCGCTGGTCGGTGTTGCTCGTGCTCGTCGGGGTCTGGACCTGGGTCATCTGGCCCCGGTTCCTCGTCGCCATCTGGCAGGACGACCGGGCCTGGGACGCCGCCGGGCACCCCACCGCCTTCTTCACCGTTCACGCGGTGCTCATCGCCGTCTCCCTGATCCTCGGCACCGCCGTCGGCGTGCTGGGCGTCCGCGGGTGGCGGGCGAGCCGCAGGTCGTAGACGCAGCAGCATGTCGGCCGGCGCCGGTATCCGCACAGGGCGCCACCCTAGAGCCACACGCTGACCTCCAGCTTCCCCGTCGAGCCGAGATCCAGCGGGACGGGGGGCTGCAGGATCTGCCGCGCGGCGCCGGGCGTCGGCGTCACGGCGAGATAGACGCCGCTCACGGGCGGCTTGCTGATGTCGTCGTACGTGTTGCGCCACGCCAGCACCGCCACCGTGCTCTGCCCCGGGGCCAGGGCGACGGGGTGCGCCGACTCGCTGTGCCGCCGGCCGGGCACGATCGCGACGTCCTGCGGGTCGCGGTCCTTGCCGAGCACGACGACCTCGGGCCGCCCGCTGACGGTCACCGGCCGGTCGCCACAGTTCTGCAGGTGCAGGCCTGTCTCGCGGTAGCCCATGGCCGCGTCGCCCCGATCCACCCAGAGCCGCAGCCCGCCGTCGGGGCAGGCCGCGGACTCGGCGGACGGGGTCACGCTCGGGCGGGCCGATGTCGTGGTCGGCAGCGTGTTCTGCGGCTCCAGGCCGGGCCGTGCGCAGCCGGCGAGCAGCAGCAGCGCCAGCAGTGGTACCCCCGTGATCCTCATGCGTCGATCCTGCCCTCAGGCGCGGGCCGCAGCACGTCCGGAGTCAGCCCGGCGAGATTCGCCACGCCGGTCAGGGCCATCGTCAGGTCCAGCTCCGCGAGCACGTTCTCGATCACCTGGCGGACGCCGTCGGCGCCGGCGAGCGCGAGGCCGTACAGGTGCGGGCGGCCGAGCAGGCACGCGTCGGCGCCGAGGGCCAGGGCGAGGAACACGTCCGCGCCGGTGCGGATGCCGCTGTCGAACAGCAGCGTGGGCCCGGCGCCGACGGCGCAGCGGATCGCGACCAGGGCGTCGAGGGCGGCCACGGCGTGGTCGACCTGGCGGCCGCCGTGGTTGGACACGATGATCCCGTCGACGCCGGCGTCCAGGGCGCGCCGGGCGTCGGCCGGGTCCAGGATGCCCTTGAGCAGGATCGGCAGCCGGGTCCGGCCGCGCAGCGTCGCGAGGTGCTCCCAGCTCAGCCCCGGGTTGGAGTAGATGTCGAGGAACGTCTCGACGGCCGCGCGCGGCTCCCGGGCCCGCAGGTTGGCCCACGTGCTGCCGGGGTGCTCGCGGGCGATCGACAGCAGCGTGCGCAGGGCGCCGAGGGTGACCTGGGCCTTGGCCGCCGGAGCCTGTGCACGCTCCCGGACGATCTCCATGAACCGCGGATCCGAGGTGTACTGCGCGATGCCCTGCCCCCGCGCGAACGGCAGCGAGCCGAGGTTGAGGTCCTGCGGCCGCCAGCCGAGCATGGTGGTGTCGAGGGTGACGACGAGCGCCCGGGCCCCGCACGCCTCGGCCCGCCCGACCATGGAGTCGACGAGCCGCTCGTCGGTGGACCAGTAGAGCTGGTACCAGAACGGCGTCTCGCCCATCGCCTCGGCGGTGCGCTCCATCGGGCTGCAGCCCTGGTTGGACAGCACGTACGGCACCCCGGCCGCCGCCGCCCCGCGCGCGATGAGCACGTCGGAGTCCCGCCGCACGAGCGCCCCCGCGCCGACGGGCGCGAGCAGCAGCGGCGCGGCCAGGGGCGTGCCGCAGACCTCGGTGCGCAGGTCGCGCTCGGTGACGCCGTGCAGCATCCGCGGGCGGATCCGCCAGCGCTCGAACGCGGCCCGGTTGTGCCGCATCGTCGCGCCCTCGCCGGCGCCGCCGGCCACGTAGGCCCAGGCCCGCCGGGACATCCGCCGGTGCGCCGCCCGTTCCAGCTCGGCGGCGTCGGTGGGCACCGCGGGCCGCCGCCCGAGCGCCCCCTGCCGGTACACCACGCCCTGCCGGGCCCGCCCGATACTCATGGCGCGGACGGTACCCTGAGCCCGATGCCCCTGCCGAGCGAGGACGAGCTGCGGGACGCGACCTGCGTGGCCTGCCCCGGCCAGTCCCTGCCCCTCGGCGCGTTCGACGTGGCGGAGCGCCCCGGCCCCGGCATCCCCTACGACGCGGCGCTCGGCTACCGGGTGCACGCGGTCACGGGCACCCCGACGTGCGTGCACCCGTACCGCGTGGGCGTGCCCCCGGCCCGGTACGCCTCGGCCGGCACGCCCCTGCCGCCGCGGCCCGCGCCCGCCCCGCCGCCCCCGGCCGACCCGGAGCTCCCGGCCGACCCGACCCTGCTGGAGGCCTGGCTGATCGCCGTCGCCCGCGGGTCCGAGCCGGCGACCCTGGGCGCGGCGCTGCGCCGGGCCGAGGCGCGGGCCCTGACCCGCTTCCCGCCCGGGGACGTCGTCGCGGCCCTGCGCCGGGTTCTGACGGTGGAGCTGGCCCGCCGCCGGTGACGAGGGCGCCCGGCCCCCGCGCGGCCAGTAGGGTGGGGGTTCATGAGCAGCGTCTTCTCGAAGATCCTCGCCGGTGAGCTTCCCGGCCGATTCGTGTGGCAGGACGACGACGTCGCCGCGTTCCTCAGCATCGCGCCGCTGCGGCCCGGCCACACGCTGGTCGTCCCACGCCGGGAGGTGGACCAGTGGACCGCCGCCGACCCTGACCTGTTCGCGAAGTGCGCCGCGGTCGCGCAGACCATCGGCCGGGCCGTCCAGCGCGCCTTCGACGCCCCGCGCGCCGGGCTCGTCGTGGCCGGGTTCGAGGTGCCGCACCTGCACATCCACGTCTTCCCCACGTGGGGCATGGACGACTTCGACTTCGCCCGGGCCGACCAGCACCCGGACCCCGCGGCGCTGGACGACGCCGCCGAGCGCATCCGCGCGGCCCTCGCCGAACGGTAGGGATCCACGGCGCCCGCGGGGTATGGGGATCACGTGCGCGTGCGCTTCGACGGGTGGATCGCCGGGATCGGGACGGGCAGCGGGACGCGGCTCGTGCTCGGGCACTGGCCGCGCTCGCCGTTCGGGCCGGTCAGCGACGTGATGGTGGAGCACCCCGGCGGCCACCGGGTGCTGCTGGCCCAGACACCGCAGCTGGCGGCGTTCGTGGCCGCCACCTACGTCTTCGACGAGGTGCGGGTCGTGGACGTTGGCGTGGCCGTGGGCGAGAGCGCCGGGCGGGGCTGGCGGGTCGAGGCGGGGCCGTTGCGGCTGGAGTTCGCCGTGGGCCGCCGGGGCGCGCTGGGATGGCTGCTGCGGGCGGTGCCGTCGGGACTGGCGCGACACCCGGGCTGGGTGCGCCTCGTGGATCTGCCGGCGCGCCTGGCGCTGCGGGGCGTGCGCACGCACGGCAGCGCGGGCAACGGGCGGCGGGAGTGGTACGGCGTGCGGGACCTCCACCCCGTCGCCGCCGCCACCGCCACGTGGGACGGGCGCGACCTCGGGCCGCTGACCGGCGTGGAGCCGCCGGTGCGCTTCGGGTTCGCCTCGACGCCGCGCCACCCGTCGCTGGCCCGGATCACGACCACCGTCGAAGTCCCGGACACCCGCGCGCCCTAGCCCCGGCCGGGCCGGCGTGGGACAGCGGCGATCCCCGCGAGGTGGCCGGGCGGCTGCCGCGGATGGTCCCGCGTATCGGCGGGGTGCGCGAGGCGCGGGACCATCCACGGCACGTCACCTAGCAGGCGTTGCTGCGGAAGCTCGACACCGCCGCGCCCGTGAACCCGCAGGTGAACGGGGTGAAGCGCGAGTCCTGGCTGACCCACCGCTTGAACCAGGAGACCATCGCCCGCGACACGGTCGGGTTCGTGGTCTGCGGGAAGAAGTGGCTGGCGCCCGTCAGCTCGACGTACGTCTTGGGACCGGCCAGGGTGTTGTAGAACGGGATGGCGTGGCTCGCCGGCGGGGCGACCGTGTCCGACTGGCCGCCGACGATGAGCACCGGCTCGCTCACGGTGTTCCAGGTCTTGTCGGTGTTCCAGGGCGCGAGCGGGACGCCGGCCTTGACCAGCCCCGTCGTGTCGGCGGCGAGCGCCTCGAGGGTGCCGCCGCCGCCCATGGAGTGCCCGGCCACGCCGCGGCGGCTGCCGTCGACGTGGGAACGCACCGCCGTCGGCGACGAGCCGACGGCCCAGTTGAGCGCGGCGAGGAGCTGGCTGCCGCGGCTGGCCGGCTGGTCGTAGATCGAGTTCGTCTCGATCCCGACCACCACGAAGCCCCACGAGGACAGGCGGGGGCCGATCCAGGCGAGGCTGGACCAGGTGGCGGTGTACCCGGGCGAGATGGCGATCACCGGGTACTGCCCGGCGGCGGTCGGGTAGTACACGCGGCCGCCGCCGAAGCCGCTGACCGTGCTGGGGATGCTCGCCGAGGTGGTGGCGAAGCTGCCGTTGCCGGTGATGTTGGACGCGGTCGGCGCCTGGCCGATCTCGTCCGCCAGGGCCGGGGGCGCGACCGCGGCGACGGCCGAGCCCATGAGGGTGAGGAGCAGCCCGACGCGCAGCGCGAGCCGGATGGCGGGGGTGTTTCGCACCGTTGTCTCCCGGTTGAGGAGGGTAACTTCGATGCGCGTCAGTGTGTCCAGGTCAGGCGGGGCCCGGGATCCGTGAAATCGCCAGTTTCAGCTGTTCGGTCCAGCCGTCGGTGTGGAGCACGCGTCCGGCGAAGCGCTCCCGCAGGACCCGCAGGGCCGGCAGGCGCTCGGCGGTCTTGCGGTACTGCGAGGCCGCCGAGGTCGCGTCGGCGTGGATTCCCTCGACGCGGAAGCCGAGCAGGTCCAGGGCCCGGTTGAGCTGGGCCGCCTGGTCGGCGTCGCGGCAGGTGAACACGTAGGTGGCGTGGTCGGCCGCGTTGAGCACCTCGTGGACCAGGTGCCCGGACGGGGTCAGGACCAGCAGGAACGCGAGCACCGCGGGGTCCGCCGCGTCCGTGAGCGCCGCGTGGTCGGTGGACGCGGGGGTGACGGACTCGTGCGGGAAGACCGAACGGGGCAGATGGGGGCCGGCGGCGTTGCCGCTCTGGAAGCCGCCCATGGTGCCGAGCATGCCGTAGGCGAGCCCGGGGCCGTAGGCGTCGAACGGGCCGTCGAAGCCCGACCCCGCGCCCGAGACCAAGCCCGCGGCGAGCATCCCGGGCAGGCCCGAGCCGAAGTAGCCCGCCCGCCCGTCGTGGTCGAGGACCGGCGGCCGGGCGGAGTCGCGCCACGGGCCGGCGCCGGAGCCCTCCCGCCGCACGGACACCGTCTGCTTGAACCCCAGCCACACCCGCCCCAGGCCGAGCAGGTGCTGGGTGCTCGCGACCCGCTCGGGCCGGGTGGCCGCGTTGATCAGGGCCGCGAACACGCCGGCCTCGACCGCCTCGAGGCCCTCGCGCGGGGCGGCGAGCCCGTCGCGCAGCTGCGCCGCGACCGAGCGCAGCGCGACCGGGCCGAGGCCGGGCAGCAGGGCGGCGAGGAAGTGGCTGGTGCGCCCGGACGCGGCGGCGGTGCGGGCGCGCAGCAGGTCGAGGAACTCGCCGGTGCGGCGGGCGAGCCGGCCGACGGCGATCGGGGGGCGCCCCGGGACGTCGATGCCGATGGTGTACCCGCTGCTGTCGGTCGTCACGCCCTTGATGAACGCGTACGGGAGCTTCTCGGCGAGCCCGGCGTCGGGGACGATCACGAGCGCGTCGTCGTAGAGCCGCAGCTCGGCCGGGGAGCCGTCGGCCCACCCGGGGAACGCCTCGGCCGAGCCGACGCCGTCGAGGAGCAGCACCCGCTCGGT
This sequence comes from Dactylosporangium sp. CA-139114, assembly GCF_050955725.1. Taxonomy (NCBI): domain Bacteria; kingdom Bacillati; phylum Actinomycetota; class Actinomycetes; order Micromonosporales; family Micromonosporaceae; genus Dactylosporangium; species Dactylosporangium sp. CA-139114. Next base: position 3,995,192 of record NZ_CP192080.1, on the reverse strand, counting down.
GTCGGCGACCCGCGCCTCGGACAGCTCCGCGAGCAGCTGGGTGCGCATCGCGCCGAGGCGGCTCAGCTCGAGCCGGGCGCCGTCGGCGAGGGTGAGCAGCACGACGTACGGCTGCGGCTCCTGGATCTCGACGACGTCCCCGGGCGCGACCCGCAGGACGGCACCCTGCTCGGGGGTCACGACCAGCGCGCCGCCGGCCATCTCGGCGGTGCCGCCGCCCTCGTCGAGCAGGGCACCACCGTCGGCGATGAGGCGGTAGTGCACGTCAGGCCGTCGACTGGCCGCATTCGGCGCAGAACATCGCGCCCGGGCTCGTCGGCGTGCCGCAGTTGCCGCAGAACTTCTTCTGCTGCGCCGGGGCCGCCGCCAGCGGGGTGCCGCAGTGCTGGCAGAACTTGCCGCCGCCGGTCTCGTTCATGCAGGAGGGGCACCGGCCCACGGCCTGGTCGCGGTAGTTGACGCCCTGGGTCCAGTTGACCTGGTTGATCTGCTCGTGCAGCTGGTTGACCTGGGCGGCCGCCTGCATGCCGGCGATCTCCTGGTCGAGGCGCGGGGCGCAGCTCGTGCACAGGCCGCGCTCGTGGTTCCAGCAGACCTGCTGGCACACCCACTGGCCGCAGCGGTGGCACTGGGTGAAGTGGACCTGCATCTCCTCGGCCGCCTTGGCCAGGGCCTTGTCGCGGGTCGAGCCGCGCACGCCGTCGCGCATCCACTCCGCGTCCCAGCCGATCTGGGAGGCCTTGTTGCCGATCTCCCCGCCGAGCAGGTCGCCGCCGATGCGCAGCAGACGACCGCCGAAGCCGGTGACGGAGTGCTGGAACGAGGAGGAGTACCCGTTTCCGCACCGCATGCAGTTGAACTCGAACTGGTACCCCTCGCGGGTCGAGTGGTCCGAGTAGTTGTTGGTGAACGGCACCATGCCAGCCATCGGCGACAAACCCCTATTCGAGAGCAACCGGCGTACCTGCCTGTTGTACCTGTTGCTCGCCGGGGACATGATCGGCAAGTCGTTCATATGACATCGCCTGATCGGCTCCGACCTGCGCAACGGCACGTAGCACTGCACGGTTGCGGTCGATGCCCCGAACGCGTTCGGGCGCCGGGGCGGGGTGGCGCCGCGGCCGCCGGGCGGGGCGGCCGGGCGCCGCCCGGCTCAGGCCGTGATCGTCGGCCAGGCGAAGGCCAGCAGCGCGCAGGCGGCCGCGAGGCAGGCGAGGTTCACACCCCGCACGGGCACGGGCAGCGCGGCGACGACGAGCAGGACAATGGCGATGATGTAGAGCACGGCCTGAGCCGACACGACGGCCTCCGGGGTCAAGGGGTTCGGAATGGTCGATCCATACCCCCGGCACCGTCCACATGAAACACTCCAGGAGCACGCACATGCCCGCACCCGACAAGCCCCTGCGCAGGCTGGGTTTCCTCACCATCGGCCTGTTCGACCCGCAGCATCCGGCGGCCGGGCACGAGTCCACGCTCGAGGTCATCGCGCTCGGCGAGCGGCTCGGCTTCGACAGCGCGTGGCTGCGCCACCGGCACCTGCAGCACGGGATCAGCTCGCCGCTGACGGTGATCGCGGCGGCGTCGCAGCGCACCGCCCGGATCGAGCTGGGCACCGCCGTGACGCCGCTGGGCTGGGAGAACCCGCTGCGCTTGGCCGAGGACCTCGCGACCGTCGACCTGCTCAGCGGCGGCCGGCTCAACCCGGGCATCAGCGTCGGGCCGCCGATGCACTACGACCGCGTCCGCGCCGCGCTGTATCCGGACACCGCGGACGCCGAGGACTTCACGTACGCGCGGGTCGAGCGGCTCCTGTCGTTCGTCGCGGGCGAGGCGGCCAGCGACTTCGAGGGCATCGAGGGGTTCGAGGTCTTCTCGCGGCGCGTGGAGCCGCACTCGCCGGGGCTGCGGTCGCGGATGTGGTACGGCGGCGGCAGTCTCCGCTCGGCGCAGTGGACCGGCGAGCACGGCATGAACCTGCTCACGAGCAGCGTCGTGAAGGCCGAGGACCCCGAGGATCCCGCCCCGGACTTCGCCGCCATCCAGCTCGCCCACGTGCGGGCGTTCCGCGCGGCCCACCCGGACGGCGCCGCGGCGCGCGTGTCGCAGGGCCTCGTCGTCATCCCGACCGACAGCGCGACGCCGGCGCAGCGGGAGAAGTATGCCGAGTACGCCGCCCGGCGCACCCCGCGCACGGCCACGCCGCAGGGGCCGGCGCGCCTGATGTTCGCCCCGGACCTCGTCGGCCCGGCGCAGGAGATCGCCGAGCGGCTCTACGCGCACGCCGCCTTCCGCGAGATCGACGAGGTCGCCTTCGCGCTGCCGTTCACCTTCGAGCACGACGACTACGTGCAGATCCTGACCGACATCGCGACCCGGCTGGGGCCGGCCCTGGGCTGGGCGCCGTCGTCCCGCGCGGGGTCGTGACGGCTGCTGGTCGGCGCCCCGGGACGCGGCGGCAAACGCACATCGCCCCAGGGCCCGATGGGCCCTGGGGCGATGTGCGAAGCGCCGGGGTCAGCCCTGCAGCGGGCGACGGCCGATCGAGATGACCGACTGGCCGAAGGGCGGCCGGAAGGCGCGCTCCATGAACCGGGTCATCGGGGCGACCGTGGTGTCGTAGAACTTGACCATCGGGCCGGGGCCGGGCATCTGCTTGAGCAGGCACGTCGACACGTAGTACCCGATCAGGCCGAGCGAGTTGGCATAGTGCAGCTTGACGACCTCGAGGTCGGCCGCGTGCATGGCCGCCCGCATCGTCTTCTTGGTGTAGCGCCGCACGTGACCGGTGGCGATGTCGGCCGGCCCCATGGCGAACGGGAACGCCGGGACCACGTTGATCACGTAGCCGCCGGGGCGGACCAGCGAGCGCATGGTGCGCAGGCCGCCGATGTCGTCGTCGATGTGCTCGAGCACGTTGTACGAGATCGCGGCGCTGTGGTCCGCGCTCACGTCACTGGGCAGCAGCAGCTCGCGCACGCTGACGCCCGGGTGGTCGGCGAAGCGCTCCTTGAGTGCGACGATGCGGCTGTGCTCCGCCTCGGTCAGCGTCATCTTGCCGGTGTGCTCGAGCCACTCCGCGGCGTAGTCACCGAGACCGGCCGAGACCTCGATCGGATGATCTCCGAGGTATGGCGTCGCGAACGCCACGAACCACTTGCGGTGGTTCTTCGCCATCGCCAGGCCTTCGAGCACCTCCGACTGGATGGCCTGGTCTCCGAGGATTGCCGCGTCCGGATTCGGCACTCTGCACCCCTACGTGAATACTGATCATGTCTGCCAGAACTGGCGTAGTGTATCGGCGTTGATAGTCCCCCGCCAGCCCCTGCGGCGCACTTCCGGCGGCAACTATGGTGTCACCGTGAAATTCGGGGAGAAGACCCGCGAGGTCCGGGCCGCGGCCGTTGCGCTGCTCACATATGTCGTGTGTGCCGTGCTGGTGCTCCAGCATCTGTGGGCCGATCCACAGGGGCGGATGTTTGCCGACAACACCCAGGATCAGATCTTCTTCGAGTGGGTGTTGACGCATGCGGCACGCTTCTTCACGCACGGTGACAATCCGTTCTTCACGGATCAGTTGAATGCACCGGTGGGCGTCAATCTGATGGCGAACACCTCCGTTCTCGGACTTGCATTACCCTTAGCGCCGATCACGTTACTGTTCGGCGCAGGCGTCACGTTCGTGCTCATCGACACCATCGCTCTCGCCGGCACCGCGGCCGCCTGGTATTTCATTCTTTCCCGCCATGTTGTCACGTCCCGCGCCGCGGCGTGGGTCGGCGGGCTCTTCTGCGGGTTCGCCCCCTCGATGATCTCGCAGAGCACCGGGCACCCGAACATCGCCGGGCAGTTCCTGATCCCGTTCATCGTGTGGAACGTGCTGCGCCTGCGCGAGCCCGGCCCGGTGCTGCGCCGGGGCCTGGTGCTCGGCGCTGTCGTGCTCTACCAGTGCTTCATCAACGAGGAGGTCCTCTTCCTCACCGCGGTCGCAATGGCGGTGTTCCTGCTGGTGTACCTGCACCCGCGCGACTACCTCCCGGCGATCCGCAGCGCGCTGCCGGCCGTGCTGGTCGGCGCCGTGGCCGCCGGCGTGCTGCTGGCCGTGCCGCTCTACCACCAGTTCTTCGGCCCGCAGGCCTACCGCGGTCTGCCCGATTTCGTGCACGGCTTCTCCAGCGACCTCGGCTCGTTCCAGGCATTCAGCCGCCGTTCCATTCTCGCGCCGGACGATCTCGGGGTGATCGGGAAAATGGGCGGCGCGACGGAGGAAAACACCTTCTTCGGCCTGCCGCTGCTCGGCCTGACGCTCGCGGCGACCGTGGCACTGTGGCGGCAGCGGGCGGCCCGGGCGCTGTTCGCCACGGCGCTGGTGTTCGCGGTGCTGTCGCTGGGCACGGTGGTGAGGTACAACGGCGAGGAGACGTCCTGGCACGGGCCCTGGAAGTGGGTCCACGAGCTGCCGCTGTTCGACTCCGTGGTGCCGACGCGGCTGGGCCTGGTGATCGCCCCGCTGCTGGGTGTGCTGCTCGCGATGGTGGTCGAGCGCTTCGTCGTCGGCGTCCCGGCGCTCGCCACCGCCGGAGCCGCCCAGTCCTCCGGCGCCGAGCACGGCGCCGGCGCGGCCGCCCGCGACGAGCGGCCCGCACCGGACGGCACGCACGACGCCGCCTCCCCGCTCACGGCCGCCGGCGTGACCGGTGTGCACGACGCCGCCTCCCCGCTCACGGCCGCCGGCGTGGTCGGTGTGCACGACGCCGACGCTCCGCGCGACGACGCCGCTCCCGACGCCCCGAACGGCACCGGCGGCGCGCCCGAGTCCGACGACGGCTCGGCCGCGACGGGCGATCGGCCTGCCCGCAGCGGCGTGCTCGTCGCCGAGACCTCCGCGGCACCGGGAAAGTCGGATGGCGCAGTGGGTGTCAAAACCGACATTCGCCCCGGGTCCGAGGACACGACCCCGGTGGCTCGCTGGCTGTGGGCGGTGGCCCTGGTGATCGCCCTCGTACCGCTCATCCCCACGCCCCAGCCGGCCTCCCCCCGCCCCCCGATTCCCGCCTTCTTCAGCTCCGACGCCTGGCGCGCCGAGATCCCGGAGAACTCGATCGTCGTGGCCGTGCCGCTGGGCTGGTTCGAGGGCCTGGACGCGATGCGCTGGAGCACCGCGGCCGGCCTGGACTTCCGCATCGCGGGCGGCTACTTCCTCATCCCAAACCCGGACGACCCGAGGAAGGTCGCCACGTTCAGCGCTCCGACGCGCCCGACCATGCAGATCATGAACGACGCGGCGAACGACGGCACGGTGCCCCGGATCACCCCGGACCAGCTGGCCCAGTCGAAGGTGGACCTGGCCTTCTGGCAGGCCGACTACATCGTGCTGCCCGACCAGCACAACAACAGCGAGGCCGTACGCCAGACCGCCGACCAGCTCTTCGGCACCGGCAAACACGTCGCCGACGTCTGGGTGTGGAAGGTGAACCACTGACCACACCCGGCGAGCGCGAGTGCCGCCACCGCTGAAGGCGGCACTCGCGAGCGGCCCGCGCAATCTCGGGCCGCCGCGCTGGACGAACCGGCCACCCGACCCGCAAGCCGCGGCGTCGTCGGACAGCCTCGCCCAGGTCGGCCCCCGAATCCGGCGATGTGGTGAAGCTGCGACCCGGCCCGCCGAAACGCCCGGCCGCTGTTCCGACACCTCCGCGCTCTCACCCCGGCCTGACGCCCGCCACAGCGACGGCGCGACGGATCACCCCGACGACCTTCGCGCTTTCATCTCCGCCTGACGCCCGCCACAGCGATGGCCCGACGGACCGCCCCGACCCTGCGCGCTCTCATCTCCGCCTGACGCCCGCCACAGCGACGGCGCGACGGACCACCCCGGCATCACGCGCCGAGCGAGCACGGGTGCCGCCGCCGCGACGACGGCACCCGTGCTCGGCCGATCAGCCGCCCTGCGTACCGTTCCAGTCGACGAGCTGCACGATGACGCCGTTGGGGTCACGCACCTGGAACGCCCGCTCGCCCCACTCCTCCTCGGTGAGCGGCATCGTGATCGCGACCCCCGCCCGCTCGAGCCGCTCCAGCTCCCCCTCGAGATCGTCGACGACGAACGCGAGGATGACGCCGGCCGTGTGGACGCCCCGCTGATCCTCCGGCAGCGTGGCCAGCCCGCAGCGCAGGAAGACGACGTGCATCCCGACGTCCTCGCGGGTCAGCGACACGAACCCGTCGGCCGACATCGCCTCGGCGAACCCGAAGTGCTCCCGCAGAAACGCGCTGGACGCGACCGGCTCGGCGACGTTGAACGACACCGCAGACGAACTCACCCGCACTGGCAACCTCCCATGTCGAAAAATCTCTCTACAGAGTAGAGAGATCTGCGGCGAGCGCCAACCGCGCACGTCAGGGGGGTGACAGCACCGACGACCGGGTCCGACCGGAAGCTCAGCGACGGCCCTCAGAGCGCGGCCCGCCGTGGACGGCAGCCGGACGCGGCCCGGCAACGGCCCCGCGAGCACGGCCACACCGGGCGAGCAGGCCGTCCGGAGCGTCCCGGGCACGGACGGGATCGGCGGGCGGGACGACGGTCGCAAGCCGACGTGCGAAAGGTGGTGTGCGGTGCACGGCCAACGAGCAACGAGCAACGAGGGCAGGCGAGCGCTCGGCCTTCCTCGCCGGTTACGAGGAAGCCACCGCGGCGGCCCCCACACGAAGCCGAAGCCACCACCCCGCGCGGGACCGAAGCCGCCAACCCGCGCGAGACCGAAGCCGCCAACCCGCACGGGACCGAAACCGCAAGCCGCACGAGGCCGAAGCCGCCAACCCGCGCGAGACCGAAGCCGCAAGCCGCACGAGGAAGCCGCCAACCCGCGCGAGACCCGGCGCTGCGACTGGCGGCCAAGACGACGACCGACGCCGACCGCCGGCATCCCGAAAGTCGAACGAGCCGCGACGACGAACGGGAACGGCGGACGGCAACAGCGAACAATGAACAGCGAACAGCGAACAGCAACGGGGAACAGCGAACAGCGAGCGGCACCGAAAGGCGAACACCGAACGGCGAGCAGCTGCGCCGAGTGGTCAGACGCCCGCGGTGCGCAGGAGCTCGGCGAAGGCCTCCGCCGGCATGATCTCGACCCCCAGCTCCTCGGCCTTCGCCGCCTTCGACCCCGCCCCCTCGCCCACCACCACCAGGTCCGTCTTCTTCGACACCGAGCCCGAAGACCGGCCGCCCAGCCGTTCGACCGCCTCGTTGCCCTCGTTGCGCGTCAGCCCCGGCACCGAGCCGGTCACGACGACCGTCATCGGGGTCCCATCCTCCTTCTGCAGCGGCAGCCGGACCAGCGCGGCGTCCGAGGACGAGGCGCCCGCGGACAAGGCGTCCGGCGACAAGGCGTCCGGCGATGAGGCGTCCGATGAGGTGGCGCCCGCGGACAAGGCGTCCACGGACGAGGCGGCGGCGCGCGGGCGGAAGCCGGGCTCGGTCATGTTCACGCCGCGGGCCGCGAGACGGTCGATGACCGGGCGCAGCTCGACCAGCTCCGCGGCGATGGTCACCGCGCGCTCCGGGCCGACCGCCTCGACCTCCTGCAGCTCCAGCGGGGTCGCGGCCAGCAGCGCGTCCATGGTGCCGAAGTGCGCGGCCAGGCGGCGGGACATGGAGCGGCCCGTCATGCGCACGCCGAGGCCGGTCAGCACGCGGCCGAGGGGCTGGGCCTTGGACGCCTGGATGGCGGCGACGAGCTTGCCCGCGGAGGTCTCGCCCATGCGCTCGAAGGTCAGCAGCGTGGGGACGTCGAGGTCGTAGAGGTCCGCGGGGTCGGTGACGCGGCCGGCGGCGATGAGCATGTCGATGATCTTGCCGCCGAGGCCCTCGATGTCGAGGCAGTCGCGGCTGGCGTAGTAGGACAGGGCCTCGCGGGCGCCGCACGCGCGGCCGGTGGTGCAGCGCCAGCGCTTCTGGCTGCGGTCGATCTCGCCGCCGCAGCGGGGGCACACGACCGGCGGCTCGAAGGGCTCGGCGTCGGCGGGGCGCTCGTCGAGCTTGGCCCCGGTGATCTCGGGGATGACGTCGCCGGCGCGGCGGACGAAGACGGTGTCGCCGGGGCGGACGTTGCGCCGCACGAGGTCGTCGAAGTTGTGCAGGGTGGCCGAGGTGACGATGACGCCGCTGATCTGCACCGGCTCGAGCACGGCGACCGGCGTGATGACGCCGGTGCGGCCGATCTGCACCTCGATCGCCTTCAGCCGGGTGGTGCGGGTGTCGGCCGGGAACTTGTAGGCGATCCCCCACCGCGGCGCCCGGCTGCCCGACCCGGCGAGCTCCCGGTCGGCGGGGTCGTCGGCCTTGATGACGGCGCCGTCGATGCCGTAGCCGAGGGTGGCGCGGTTCTCGTTGAGCTCCTTCACCGCGACCAGGATCTCGCCGATGCTCGCGCACACCGGCATCCCGGCGGTGGAGGCGACGCCGAGCCGGCCCAGGTGCGCCATCGCGGCCGAGTGCGGCCCGTCGCCGAGCCCGCGCACACCGTAGGCCAGGAACGACATCGGCGCGTCGTAGGTGCGGTCCTGGGCGCGCAGGGTGCCGGCCGCGGCGCTGCGCGGGTGGGCGAACGGCGGCTCCCCGGTCGCGGTGCGCATGGCGTTGGCGACCTCGAAGTCGGCGTCGGTCATGAACACCTCGCCGCGCACCTCGATCGTCACCGGCTCGGTGAGCGTCTCCGGCAGTCCGGCGGCCCGCCGGGCCTGGCCGGTGACGTCCTCGCCGGCCCGCCCGTCGCCGCGGGTCGCGACCTGCACGAGCCGCCCGGCCTCGTAGCGGGCGGCGATGGCCAGCCCGTCGATCTTCGGCTCGACGGTGTAGCCGGCGGCCGGGCGCCCGAGCAGCTTGTCGAGCCGGGCCGCCCACCTGGTGAGCGACTCGGCGTCGAAGACGTTGTCGAGGCTCAGCATCGGCTCGCTGTGCACCACGTCGCCGACGACACCCTCGCCGGCCGCCACGACCTCCGTCGGGGAGTCCTCGGGCTTCCAGTCCGGGTGCGCCTGCTCCGTCGCCGCGACGCGCCGCATGAGCTCGTCGTAGTCCGCGTCGTCCATCGCCAGGTCGGGGCCGCTGTAATACGCCGCGGCGGCCTGCCTGATCTGCTCGATCGCGCAGCGGTACTCGGAAACGGTGTCGAACGCCTCGGCCATGTCCGCAGCGTACCGACGGGGTACGACAAAATCGGGGAGTGACCGAGGGCGAGTACGTGGAACCGGCCCACCGCGTCAACCGCGCCGACATGCATCCTGCCGCCGTCCGCGGGCGGCGGCGACGCTCGGCGTCATGCACCTCATGGGCGGCGACGTCGAGGTGGACGCGCGGCGCGCCGCCGAGTGGCCGGACCGCGCCCGCAGCTCGGCCTCGAACGGCCGTGAACGATCCCGGAATCCATCACCATCTGCCACCGGGTTGACACGGCAGCGACGGGGTTCGAACACTGGGAGCGCTCACAGCAGCAGCCCGGCCAGCGAAGGAGAGCCCGTGCGAAGAACCGCCATCGTCGCCGTCGTGGCACTCGGCGCCGCGATCGCCGTCAGCAACGCCGCCCCCGCCGCGGCGGCCACCCTCAGCATGCGCGGCGCCGACGTGTCGTCGCTGCAGCGCAGCCTCGACCTCGGCGCCAAGTACTACAACGCGGCCGGCACCGCCGCCGATCCGCTCGACATCCTCAAGGGCGTCGGCGTCAACTACGTGCGCCTGCGCATCTGGAACAACCCGGCCAGCGGCTACAACAACCTCGCCAAGGTCCTGGTCCAGGCCCGGGCGGCGAAGGCCAAGGGCCTCCAGCTCATGATCGACTTCCACTACTCGGACACCTGGGCCGACCCGGGCAAGCAGTACAAGCCCGCCGCCTGGGCCTCGCACACCATCTCGGCCCTGCAGACCGACGTCTACAACTCCACCCTGTCGGTCTGCAACGCGCTGAAGGCGCAGGGCACGACGCCGGACAGCGTCCAGATCGGCAACGAGATCAACGTCGGCATGCTGTGGAACGACGGCAAGGTCGTCAACAACGACTTCACGAACCTGAGCCTGCTGCTCAAGTCCGGGTACAACGCGACCAAGGCCTGCAACAACGGCACCCAGGTCATCATCCACACCGCGGACGCCGACAGCGACGCCAACGCCCGCTGGTTCTACGACGGCATCCGGGCCAAGGGCGTGACCTGGGACATCACGGGCCTGTCGTACTACTGCATGTGGCACGGCACCCTGGCCAACCTGTCCGCGGTGATCGGTGACGTGCGCACCCGCTACGGCAAGCCGGTCATCCTCGCCGAGACCGCCTACCCGTTCACCGCCGCGAACGCCGACGCGGAGGCGAACGCCGTCGGCGGCTCGGCCCCGTGCTCCGGCTACCCGGCCACGTGGCAGGGCCAGGGCGCGCAGTTCACCGCGGTGCAGAACACGGCCCGCTCGGCCGGCGCGGTCGGGGTCTTCTACTGGGAGCCGACCTGGTACGCCGTCAAGGGCAACGGCTGGGACCCGGCGAACATCAACGGCACCGGCGACCAGTGGGACAACATGGCGCTGTTCGACTGGACCGGGCACATCAACCCGAACGTCGCCTGGACGGCGTGACCCCTACGACGGGCCGGTGTGCACCGCACCGGCCCGCAGCCACGCCACGTACGGGTCGTCCGGCTCGACGTACGACATCCGGTTGATGATGCCCGGCAGCGCCGGCGGCGGCCCGAACGCCGCGACGGCCTCCCCGTCGGCGAACGCCCGCTCCAGGGCCGCGTCGAGCTCGAGGTAGCGCTCGATCCCGGGCACGACGACGTCGCCGAGCAGCCGGGCGATCTCCTCGCCGTAGCCGGGCGCGTCGGCGGCCGTGCGCAGGTTCCAGTCGTCGCTGCCGCGATGGAAGCCGAACCCGGCCGGCGGCGCGACCCGCCCCCAGATCTGGGCCAGCTCGTCGGCGCCGGTCTCGCGCGCGTACGACACCCATCGCCCGGTCGCGGCCCGCACCTCGACCGCGAAGGCGACCTGCCCGGGGAACGTGGCCCGCTCGCCCGCGAACCCGATCGCGATGGTCCCCTCGCCGGGCCGGTCGCGCCGTAAGTCCGCGCCGAATCCGAGGTCTCGCAGCCGCGGCACGACCTGCGCGGCGAGCATCTCCTCATAGGCGGCACGGACGTCGGACGACATGAACTCCATCATATGGTGAAGAAACGGTCACTACAGCGTGATCCGCCGACGTGCCCGGTGCGCTGCCGGGCGGCGGCCAGGATCTCGGCCCGGCGCAGCTCATTGATCACGCAGCACCACCACCTCCCCGGCCGGCACGGCCGTCCCACGCACCTCGGCCGGCTCGGTGCCGTGGTTGATGGCGAAGAGATGGGGCGGCCGGGACACGAGCTCCACAGTGGACGGTACGGCGGGCCGCGCCCCCAGCCCCGCGTCGGCGTACACCTGCTCCAGCAGCCGGCCCAGGTCGGCGTCGGCCAGGCGGGTCGAGACGTACCAGGCCACCCCGCCGCCCCGCTCGTGCCGGGTGACCGCCGGCCCGCCCGGCGCCGGCCCGTCCACGTACGCCAGCACCGGGACCGCTCCCGCCGGCCGCACGTCCTCGGCCCACACGCCGGCGGACGAGCCGTCGCTGAGCCGGACGTGCTCGCCCGCGCGCAGCGGCAGGAACTCCTCCACCGTCACGCCGAGGACGTCGCGCAGTGAGCCCGGGTACGGCCCGTCGGGCACGGTGTCGTTGGCGTCCACGACCCCGGAGAAGTACGACACCACGAGCGTCCCGCCGCCCGAGACGTAGGCGTCGAGGTTCTTGGCGGCCGCGGCGGTGGTGAGGTACAGCGACGGCACCACGACGAGCGGGTAGCGCCCGAGGTCCGCCTCGGGGTGCACGAAGTCGGCGGTGAGATGGGCTTCCCACAGCCGGGCGTAGTAGGCCTCGACCCGCTCGCGGAACGTCACGTCGGCCGACGGGCGCCACTCCAGCTCCAGCGCCCACCACGCCTCCCAGTCCCAGACGACCGCGACGTCGGCCGCGACCCGGCTGCCGCGCAGCGCGCCGAGCCCGGCCAGCCGCTCGCCCAGGCCGGTGACCTCGCGCCAGATCCGGGTCCCGGTGCCGGCCTGGGGCAGCATCGCCGAGTGGAACTTCTCGGCGCCGAAGCGCGAGGCCCGCCACTGGAAGAACATCACGCCGTCGGCGCCGCGGGCCACGTGGGCGAGGCTGTTGCGGGCCAGCTCCCCGGGGCGCTTGGCGATGTTGCGCGGCTGCCAGTTCACCGCGCTCGTGGAGTGCTCCATGAGCAGCCAGGGGGCGCCCCCGGCGAGGCCGCGGGTCAGGTCGGCGCACATCGCGAGCTCGATGTGGCGGTCGTGGCGCTCGGCGGCGAGGTAGTGGTCGTTGGCCACGACGTCGACCTCGCCGGCCCACTTCCAGTAGTCGAGCCACTTGCAGTTCGCGATCATGAAGTTGGTCGTGATCGGTACCGCCGGCGAGTGCGCCCGCAGCACGTCGCGCTCGCGCCGGAAGTTGGCCAGGTGGTTGTCGGAGCAGAAGCGCAGGAAGTCCAGCTGCTGGGCCGGGTTCACGGCGGTCGGGGCGAGCCGCGGCGGCTCGATCTCGTCCCACTCCCCGTAGCGCTGGCCCCAGAAGGTGGTGCCCCAGGCCGCGTTCAGCGTGGCCAGGTCGCCGTGGCGGCCCCGCAGCCAGCCGCGGAACGCCCCGGCGCACGTGTCGCAGTAGCAGTGCGCGTTGACCCCGGCGAACTCGTTGTGCACGTGCCACAGGACCAGGGCCGGGTGGTCGCCGTAGCGGCGGCCGAGCTGCTCGGCGATGCCGGCGGCGGCCGCGGCGTACTCGGGCGCGCTCGGGCAGAAGCTCTGCCGCCCGCCCTGGCCGAGCACGTGCCCGGCCCGGTCGACGAGCCGGGCGCCCGGGTGGCGCCGGGCGAACCATGGCGGCGGCGCGGCGGTGGGCGTGCCCAGGTCGACCCGGATGCCGGCCCCGTGCAGCAGGTCGAGCACGCGGTCGAGCCAACCGAAGGTGTACTCCCCCGGCGTCGGCTCCAGCAGCGCCCAGCTGAAGATGCCGACGCTGACCAGGTTGACGCCCGCCTGGCGCATGAGCGCGACGTCCTCGGCCCACACCTCCTCGGGCCACTGCTCGGGGGCGTAGTCCCCGCCGTAGGCGAGGCCGTCGAGCCGCAGATCCGCCACCGTCGTGCTCCTGCCGTGAACGTTCCCAGCGCCCGTCTCCGGACTATATCCCGCTTGACCCGATGTTCGAGGAAGCCAGGACTGTGAACGCTCCCGGTCGGCCCCGCGGCGCTCCTGGCGCGTCGACCTGCGCTCGCGCGCCGTCAAGGGCCGACGCTGGAGCGCCGTCGGGGGCCGGCGCTGGGGCAGAATGGCGAGCGTGCCAGAACCTCGCGAGACCCGGCGACGCCCCGCCCGCCGCCCCACGATCAACGACGTGGCCGCGGCGGCCGGGGTGAGCCGGGGCACGGTCTCGCGGGTGCTCAACGGCGGCCACGACGTCAGCGACGCGGCCCAGGAGGCGGTCGAGCGCGCCATGCGCAAGACCGGCTACGTCGTCAACCAGCACGCGCGGAGCCTGGTCACCCAGCGCTCCCAGTCCGTGGCGTTCATCCTGTCCGAGCCGCAGGAGCGGCTCTTCGAGGACCCGAACTTCAACGTGCTGCTGCACAGCTGCACCCAGGCCCTCGCCGAGCACGACATCACGCTGCTGCTGACGCTCGCGAGCAGCCTCGAGGACCGCAAGCGGCTCGGGCGGTACCTCACCGGCGGCCACGTCGACGGCGCGCTGCTGGTCTCCACGCACAGCGGCAACCCCCTCATCCCGCAGCTGCTCGCCCGCGGCCTGCCCGTGGTCGCCTGCGGCAAGCCCATCGGCTACGAGCGCCAGGCCGCCTACGTGGCCGCCGACGACCGCGACGGGGCCCGGCAGATGGTCACCTACCTGCGCGAGTCGGGCCGCCGCCGGATCGCCACCATCACCGGCCCGCTGGACACCTCCGGCGGCGTCGAGCGGCTGGCCGGCTACCGCGAGGCGCTGGCGCTGGACACCCCGGACCCCCTCGACCTCGTCGCGCACGGCGACTACACCCGGGCCGGCGGCGAGGCGGCGATGCGGCGGCTGCTGGAGGCCGCCCCCGACCTCGACGCCGTGTTCGTCGCCTCCGACCTGATGGCCGCGGGCGCGCTGCGCGCCCTGCACCGGGCGGGCCGCCGGGTGCCCGCGGACGTGGCCGTGGGCGGGTTCGACGACAGCCGGATCGCCACGGACACGCAGCCGCCGCTGACCACGGTCCGCCAGTCCTACCCCCGCATCGGCGCCGAGATGGTACGCCTGCTGCTGAGCCAGATCGACGGCGACAGCCCGGCCGCGGTGATCATCCCGACCGAGCTCGTGGTGCGCGGGTCGGCCTGAGCCGCGGGTAGGCTTGCGTGGGTAGGCTGCCGACATGACGACCACGAACGCCAACGCCCTCACGGCCCGCTGGGCGTCCACAGTGGACGACGGCGGCACGGTGCTCTCCGGCGCCGGCGTCTACGTCCTGCTCGCCCTGCTCGGCCCCAACGCCTGCGGCCCGGCCCGCGACGAGCTGCTGGCCGTCGCTCCCGAGCCCCTCGAGATCCCGGACTCGCCCACCGCCCGGATGGCCACGGCGGTCTGGTCGCGCGCCGAGGCCCCGCTGACCGAGGCGTTCACGGCCGCCGTGCCGCCGGACCGGCGCCGCCCGCTCACCGGTGACCCGGACGTCGACCAGCCCGCGCTCGACGCCTGGGCGAGCGAGCAGACCCGCGGCGCGGTCCCGGCGATGCCGATCCGGGCCGAGCGGGACACGCTCATGGTCCTCGCCAGCGCGCTGTCGGTGCGCACGGCCTGGGCCGAGCCGTTCGACGACGGCGTGCAGCGGCCCGAGACCGGCCCCTGGGCCGGGCGCGACCTGGCCGGGCTGCACCGCCGCACGCGCGGGGCCGCGGGGCTCGACGCGCTGCGGGTCGCGGACACCGCGGCCGGCCCGGTCACCCTGCTGACCGTCGCCGGGGCGCAGGACGTCGACGTGGTGCTGGCGCTGGGCGAGCCGGGCCAGGCCGCCGGCGCGGTGCTGCCCGCGGCGATCACGGCGCTCGCCGGCCCGGCGGAGTCCGCCGGCACAGCGGGGGCCCTCGACCCGGACCGGGCCGCGCCCGGGGTCACCGTGCGCGAGGTCGAGGCCGCCGACGACACGCCCGAGCTGGTGGTGAGCACGGTCCGGTTCACGGTCCGCGGCGCGCACGACCTGCTCAAGGAGCCGGAGCTCTTCGGGCTGCGCGCGGCCACCGACGACCGGACCGGGCACTTCCCCGGCATCAGCCCGGTGCCGATGTCGGTCTCCCAGGCCCGGCAGGACGCCGTCGCCGAGTTCACCGGCGCCGGCTTCGAGGCCTCCGCGGTGACCGCGTTCGCGATGCGGCTCGCCGGGGCGTTCTTCCCGGACCGGACCCATCGCCGCCGGGTCGTCACCGTCGCGTTCGACCGGCCGTTCGGGTTCGCCGCCGTGCACCGCGCCACCGGTCTCGTCCTCGTGGCGGGCTGGGTCGCCGAACCCGAGCCGTTCCAGGGCTGAGCCCCGGGACCGTTCCCGGCCCGGGGCTCACCATCGGCGGGCTAGGACTGGGCGGTCAGCCGGAACGACTGGGCGCCCGAGCCGTTGCACGTCCACTGCTGCAGCTGCACGCCGTCCGCCGTCGACGCGCTCGGCACGTCCAGGCACTTGCCGCTGTTGCGGCTGACGAAGTGGTAGTAGCCGCCGCCCTCGGAGACCGGCAGCCACTGCTGGTTGTTGCCGCCGCCGTAGGCCCACAGGTGCACGAGCGCCCCGTCCGCGGTGGAGACGCCGTCGACGTCGAGCACCTGGGCCGAGTTGTTGCGGTTGTTGATGCGCACGTAGCCGCCGCTGGTCGGCTGGAACAGGTACTGCTGCGCGAACGTGTTGTTGCAGGTGTACTGCTGGATCGCGGTGCCGTTCGCGGTGCCCGACGAGCGCGCGTCGACGCACTTGCCGCTGGTCTTGTTCACCGTGCTGTACCAGGTGCTCGACGAGATCGTCCCGCCCGTGCCGCCACCGGCCCCGAACGGGCTGAGGATGATGGAGGCCGAGCGCGGGTCGGAGTCGGTGACCAGCGACTCGAAGTGCCCGACGTCGTCGAACGGGAACGCGTACGCCCGCCCGTCGGCCATGTTCGCGTGGATGATCCGCGCGTACTGGTTCGTCGGGCTGTTCTTGTAGAAGCCGGCCGAGTTCAGGTCCGGCTGGGTGTCGACGGTGCCGAGCGTGCCCCGGTTCAGCGCGGCGCACAGCGTGCGGGAGATCGGGCCGACGACCTGGTCGTTCGGGGCCGGCAGGTTGCCCGCGCAGCCCCACACGTCGGCGCTGCTGGGCCGGTTGAACGAGGCGACGACGGCGCCCGAGGCGTTCGTGAACGTCATGGTGCTGCCCGAGGTGCGGCCGAAGTATTTCGTGTTCGGCTGGTCGGCGAACGGCACGACGGTCAGCGTCTTGGACGTGTACGCGTTCCACGCCGTCGTGATGTAGGAGTCCATGAGCGTCGGGCTGAGCAGCCCGGCCCCGGCCGCCTTGCCCGGCGACAGCACGCGCAGCACGGTGCCGTCCGAGCGCGTGTAGACGGTGTTCGCCCAGCCCGCCTGCGCCTTGATCTGGTTGATGATCGCGTTGCGGCCGTCGTTGACGAGGTCGCCCTCGCGCTGGGTGGCGCCGCTGGCCCCGGTGACCGTCACGGCGTGCGGCACCGCGAACATGTCGACCTGGCTGCTGTTGATCCACAGGCCGTCGTCGTTGTAGGTGAACTCGCTCCAGTCGAACAGGACGTTCTGGTTCGGGTCCCCCGCCGCCCAGGGAGCGGGCTGCACGAGCCCGTCCGGGGTCAGGAGGAACTTCAGCTTCTCACCGAGGGAGAAGTACACCCGTCCGGAGAAGCCGCGGGGGAACTTCAGCGTGGTCGAGCCCCCGTTGCCGGGGCCGGCGATGGAGACGTCCGGGGCCGGCGAGGGCGGGATCTGCCCGCCGCTCCACGCGGTGAACGTCCCGGCGGCGTTGACGTAGCCGAGGCGGCCGCTGCTGAGCTGGACGCCGAGCACGTACAGGTAGACCGCGTCGCCGCGGCCGGTGGTGTTGGAGACGGTGACGGGCAGCAGGCTCGGGCCGATGGCGTGCGCGGCCGGGGCGGCGGCGACGGCTCCGGCAGTGCCGGCCAGGGCCAGCGCGCCGAGCAGCCCGAGCAGTCTTCGTCTGAGGAGCATGGCGGTGTCCTCCAGTGCGGACGGGCGTCAGAGAGCGCTCTCAGAACTCGGGGTACGAGGGCGGGGCGGAGCCTGAGAGCGCTCTCACCATATCGATCGGTAAAGATTGTTGTCAATGGAGCCCACCGGTGTGACTCGATCTCCCCGGTGGACCGTTTGACCAGCTACACCGATGCCTGCCAGTCGCAGCCGCGGCCCGGCCCGCTCGCCGCCGGGCCGCGCCCGACCGGCCCGCAGGCGGTGATGCCCGCCGCCGTGTGGCGCCTCGCCGCGTGGTCCCCCGCCGCCACCCCCGGCCGGCGCGCGGACTTCGCCCACGCCGGCAGCTTCGGCGGCGACGACCCGGTGCAGGACGTGGCGGCGCTGCTCGCCGAGTGGCTACCGGCCGCCGACGACCGCGGGCGCGCCCTGCGCGCGGACTGGGACGGCGACGCGGAGATCGGCACCGTCGTGCTCACCGGTGCCCGCACGGTGGCGGTGCTGGACGTTGACGTGCGCTGCTGAGACCGACCACGACGCATCGGCCGCCTACGGATGCAGGATCGAGGCCAGGAACCGCAGGCGCTCGGCGTCCTGGACGGTCTCGCCGCCCTCGTGGCCGTTGAAGTGGTAGACCTCGATCCGCTTCGGGCCCGCGTAGTTGTGGTAGGCGCCGTAGACGGTCGAGGGCGGGCACGTGGTGTCCATCATCGCGACGCTGAACAGGATCGGGGCGCTCGCGCGCCTGGCGAAGTGCACGCCGTCGAAGTGCCCGAGCGTGCCGAACACCGTGTCCACCCGGTCGCGGTGGACCTTCAGGTAGGCGGCCACCTCGAGATAGGGGCCGGTCGCGGCCCGCTCGGCGCCGCGGCGCATGTCGCACAGGAACGGCACGTCGGCGGCGGCCGCGGCGAGGTCCGGCACGAGGCCGGCCACGGCGAGGGTCAGCCCGCCGCCCTGGCTGATCCCGGTGACCGCGACCCGCGCCGGGTCGACGAGGGGGTGGCTGCGGGCCGCGTGCACGGCCCGCACCGCGTCGGTGATGACCCGCCGGTAGAAGTGCCGGGACGGGTCGAGGATGCCCCGGGTCATGAAGCCCGGGTGCTGCGGCCCGGAGCCCTCGGGCTCGGGGTCCCCGGTGTCGCCGCGCCGCCAGCCGCTGCCCTGGCCGCGCACGTCGACGAACAGGTGGGCGTAGCCGGCCGAGGCGTAGAGCAGGCAGTCCTCCGGCAGGCCGCGGCCGCCGTTGTACCCCGGGAACTCCACCACGCACGGCAGCGGCCCCTCGGCCCCGGCCGGCACGACGAACCACCCGCGCACCGGGTGGTCGTCGTAGCCGGGGAAGCTCACGTCGTACACCCGCAGCGTCTTGAGGCTCGTCTCGACGGGCTCGAACGAGGCCGGGCCGGGGGGTGTGCGCACGTCCGCCCAGAACGCGTCGAAACCGGCCGGCTCGACGGCCCGGCTGCGATAGGTGAGGCAGTCCTCGTGCGTGAGGTCGGACAGCGGCACGGCGTCGTCAGCCTTTCAGTCCCGTGTGGGCGAGCCCCTCGATGAACTGACGCTGGGCGATGACGAACACGACGAGGACCGGGACCGCGGTCAGCGTCGCCGCCGACAGCTGCACGTTCCACGCCGGGCCGCCGTAGGCGTCGACGAACTGGGTGAGCGCCTGCGGCAGCGTGAACTTCGAGGGGGTGGAGAGGAACACGATCGGTTCAAGATACAGGTTCCAGCTGTGCAGGAAGGTGAAGATCGCGACCGCCCCGAGGGCCGGGCGCGACAACGGCAGGGCGATGCGGCGGAACAGCCCGAAGCGGCTCAGCCCGTCCATGCGGCCGGCCTCCTCCAGCTCGGGCGGCAGCGCGATGAAGAACTGCCGCATGATGAACGTCGCCAGCACGCTCGGGGCGCCGAAGATCGGCACCAGGATGAGCGGCCAGTGCGTGTCGATCATGTTCCAGCGCTGGAACATCTGGAACAGCGGCACGATCGTCACCTCGCTGGGCACCAGCAGGCCGGTGAGCACCAGCAGGAACAGCGCGTTCTGGCCGCGGAAGCGGATGCGGGCGAACGCGTAGCCGGCCAGCGAGGACACCGCGAGCGTGCCGACCGTGCACACGATCGCGATGTACATGCTGTTGAGGTACTGCTGCGCGAACGGCTGCGCCTCGAACACCTGCTTGTAGGCGGAGAAGTCGACGCTGGTCGGGATGAGCGTGGGCGGGAACTTGAAGACCTCGTTCACCGGCTTCACCGACGACGTCGCCATCCACCAGGTCGGGAAGACGAACGGGATCGCCAGCACGCACAGCAGGCCGTAGAGCGCCGTCTTCAGGCGCCAGGTCTTCTTATGACTCATGGAACACCCATCGCTTGCGCAGCTGCCACTGCACGGTGGTCAGGATCAGGACGATGGCGAACAGCACCAGCGAGAGCGTGGCGCCGTAGCCGAAGTGATGGAACTGGAAGGCCTGCTGGTAGAGGTAGTAGACGAGCACGGTGGTCGAGGTGCCCGGCCCGCCCTGGGTGAGCACCGCGATCTGGGCGAACACCTGCAGCGAGCCGACCACCGTGATGATCGACGTGAGCAGGATCGTCGGGCTGATCATCGGCACGGTGATGCTGCGGAAGGCCCGCCAGGCGCTCGCCCCGTCGAGGCGGGCCGCCTCGTAGAGCTCGGACGGCACGCCCTGCAGCGCGGCCAGGAACAGCACCATGTTCAGCCCGACGTTCTTGACCACCTGCACGACGACGACCGAGATCATCGCGGTGACGTCCCCGCGCAGCCAGTTGGGCCCGTGCACGCCGACGGTGTCGAGGATGCCGTTGACGCCGCCGTTGTCCTGCAGCAGGAAGCCCCATACGATCGTCCACGCCACCATGGAGACCACGACCGGCGAGAAGAACAGGGTGCGGAACACCACCGTGCCGCGCAAACGCTGGTTGAGCAGCACCGCCAGCAGCAGCGCCAGGCTGAGGTTGAGCACGAGCAGCCCGGCGGAGAACAGCCCGGTGGCGGCGAGGACCTTCGGCAGGTTGGGGTCGTCGGCGAGCTGCCGGTAGTTGTCCCCGCCGACGAAGTTGAACTCGTCGGCGAGGACGTTCCACTCGTGCAAGCTGTACCACGCGACCAGCACCAGCGGGACGAGCACGAACACGACCGTGCCCGCCAGCTGCGGCGCGATGAACAGATAGCCGGCCAGATGGTCGCGCCGGCGCGCGGTCCAGAATCGCATCGTTACTTGGCCAGCAGGGGCTTCACGCCGGTGCAGACGTTGTCCAGCACGCTCTTGACGTTCGCGTCGGGCTTCCACAGCGGGTCGAGCGACGCGCGGACGTTCTGCGCGATCTCGGCCGAGCCGGTGTGGCTGGGCTTGACCACGCCGGTGGAGATGCCGTCGATGACGACCGACTGCAGCTGCGTGGGCTTGAGCAGCGGGTTGGTCTTGGCCATGGTCTCGGCGTTGAGCTGGCTCTTGCGGGCCGGCGGGAAGTACTGCGCGAGCTTGCCGCTGTTGGCCGGGTTGGTGAAGAAGGTCAGGAAGTCCGCGGCCGTGGCGGCGTGCTTGCTCTTCTTGAGCACCCCGAGGCCGGCCTGGCCGACGACCGAGTACTTGCCCTTGGGCCCGGCCGGCAGGGGCACCAGGTCCCAGCCGAACTTGGCGTCCTTGAGCAGCGAGGCGCGCGAGATCTGGGTGACCGTCATCGCCGACTGCCCGGCGAAGAAGTCCGCGGCCACGCCCGGGCCGGGCATCGCCTTGTCGGTGAAGACGGCCTTGTGCAGGGCGGTCATCGCGTCGACCATCTCGGGGGCGTTGAACCCGCACGTCTTGCCGTCGGCGCTCCAGGCCTGCGCGCCCCAGCCGGTCCAGACGGTCGAGAGGTTGCTCCAGGTCTTGTAGTCGAAGTCGCGGACCACGATCCCGGCGGTGCCGGTCTTCGCGTTGACCGCCGCGCCCTCGGCGAAGGCCTTGTCCCAGGTCCAGGTGCCGGCGGTGACGAGGTCGGCCGGGTTGTCCTGGCCCGCCTGCTTGAGCAGTTCGGTGTTCACGAACATGCCGAACGGGGAGGTCGAGAACGGGTAGGCGTAGAGCTTCCCGCCGTTCTGCCACAGCTTCGTGGCGGCCGGGGCGAGGTCGTCGGCCTGCTCGATCTTGTCCAGCGGCAGCAGCGCGCCCGAGCCGACGAAGTCCGGCGCCGAGTCCTCGAGGATCCAGGCGAGGTCCGGCCCGTTGCCGCCGGCGATCTGGGTGGTGAGCGTGGTCGAGTACGACTCGAACGGCAGCGGGTCGAACTTCACGCTGACGTTCGGGTGGGCCGTCTTGTACTCGGCGGCGATGTCGTTGAAGAGCTTGAGGTGGGCCTCGTTGGCCGACCAGATGGTCATGCGCAGCTCGACCGGGCCGGTCTCCTCGGCGGCGGGCGTGCTGCCCTTACCGTCGCCGCAGGCGGCCAGGGCGAGCAGCGACAGGGCTGCTATCGCGACGCGGAACTTCATCGGGTTCTCCTTGGTGGGGGTGTCAGTAGCCGGCGACGTCGGGCCAGGCCCGCTCGACCCCGTCGCGGTCGAGGCGGGCCTGGAACTCGGCGAGCAGGCCGGGGGTGTTGCGCACCGCGCGCGGGGAGCATGCGCGGTCCAGGCAGAACGCGGCCAGCGCACCGGCGGCCTCGCCCGCGTTCCACTCGACGGGGTGCAGGCGGTAGGCGCCGTTGGTGATGTGGGTCGTGCCGATGTTCTTGCCGGCGGCCAGGATGTTGTCCATCCGGCGCGGGATGAGCGCGCCGAGCGGGATCTGGAACGGGCAGCAGCCGACGTCGATGTAGTGGTCGCCGCCGGTCGAGGGGTGCAGGTCGATGCGGTACATCCCGACGCCGACCGAGTCGTGGTAGGCCACCGCCCCCTTGTCGCCGCGCACGGCGAGGGCCAGGTCCTGCTCGACGACCGTGGTCTCGGCGAGGATGCGCCGGGACTCGCGGATGTAGGGCGCCTGGGCCAGCCCGTCGGCGCTGCCGGTCACGTCGCCGCGCAGCCGCAGGCCGGGGAAGCCGGTCCCGCCGTCGGGGCGCGGGGCCTCGGTCTGCAGCCAGTACAGCACCGAGAACGCCTGCTCCCGGGCCGCGGCCAGGTGCTTCGCGGCGTCGGGCACGTCGATGACCGGGTGCTCGAAGTAGTCCAGCATCGGCCAGTTGACCAGGCAGATGTCGGACTCGTAGGCGTCCGGCAGGAAGAGGTTGCGCGCGGCGATGCGCCGGAACGTCCACAGGTTGTGGTCGCCCGGGTTGCGGCGCTGGTCGGCGTCGACGGCGAGCGGGTCGTCGTCCGGGTTCGGGTCGAAGATCCGCTCGGTCGGCTCCAGCGTGCGCGGGCTCGGCGCACGGAACGACAGCAGCGGGCCGCCCCAGAACGGCGGGGCGTAGTCGCGCCAGAAGTCGTAGCGGGCAGGGCGGTCGATGGTGTGGTCGCCGTCGACGTGGTCGACCGCGAAGCACACCGAGACGGCCTGCATGTTGGCCGGCTGGGCGATCGCGGGGGCGCTCGGCTCGCCGGTGTCGGCCTGCGACTCGAAGCCGGTGACGTATTCGGTGCCGGTCAGCGGCAGCAGGTCGCCGGTCTCGGTGGCGTCGAGGACGTAGGCGGCGGTCACGTCGAGCGTCTCGCCCGTGTCGCGATGGCGCAGGGTCACCGCGGTGACCCGGTCGCCGTCGGTGGCCGCGGCCGCGGGCACGTACGGCTGCAGCACGGTCAGGACGCCCTTGCTGCGGTAGGGCATGAGCATCGCCTCGAGCACGGCCACCGCGACCCGGGGCTCGTGACAGAGCCGGCTCACGTGCCCGGCGCCCGGGTTCAGGTCGCCCCAGGCGCGCGCCGCGGCGGTGAGCGGGTAGTGGCGCCGGTAGTAGTCGCGGATGCCGTCCCGCAGGGCGCGGTAGCTGGCCGTGATGCCGAACCGTTCCACCCACGAGTGCTCGTCCGGCGGCACCGCCTGGCTGGTGAGCTGGCCGCCGATCCAGTCGTACTCCTCCGTGAGCACGACCCGCCGGCCCGCCCGCAGCGCCGCGAGCGCCGCGGCGACCCCGCCGAGACCGCCGCCGACGATCAGGACTTCAGTCTTCATGTCCAACTTTCCTTGAGGGTGGTGCCGGGGATGAGCTCGCAGGGCAGCAGCCGCTGCCGCTGGGTCTTCTGGCCGTCGATGAGGGCGGTGAGCACCTCGAGGGCCTGGGCCCCCATCGCTCGGCGGGGTATCTCGAAACCGGTGAACTGCGTGCCGGTCGGGTCCGTCACGTGCCTGGTCGGCTGCCCGAGCGTGACGATGGACAGGTCGGGCCGCGCGCCGGACGGGGAGTTCGCGCCGATGGCCGCGGCCAGGGCGACGCCGTCGCTGTGCTCCTCGGCGAACACCGCCGTCGCGCCGCTGGCCAGCACCGCGCCGAGGTCGTCGGGCGGCAGGTGCAGCCCGGTGATCCCGGCCTCGGCCACGCCCCGGGCGAAGCCCGCCTTGCGGTCGGTGTGCGACTCCGGCCCCTCTCCCTGGCCGATGTAGACCAGCCGGGTGTGCCCGAGCTCGACCGCCCGGCGCACGAGGGCCTCGGTCGCCCCCGCGTAGTCGGCGCCGACGTACGGCACCGGCCCGCCGGCGTCGTCGCGCCGGCCGACCGAGACGAACGGGAACCCGTCCGCGACCAGCCGGGCCAGCTCGTCACGGTCGAGCACGCGACCGATCAGGATGCAGCCGTCGGCCAGCCGCAGCCGGTTGCCCTCGTGGAAGATGCGCCGGCGCCCGTCGACCACCGGGGCGCTGGTCAGCAGGAGCAGGTCGCTGCCCAGGGCCTCGGCCCGCTCCTCGATGCCGACCAGGAACGGGTGGTAGAAGTCGCTGTTGCCGGCCGGGAAGACCGGCTCGTAGGTGAACACGCCGATGATCCGGTTGTCCCGCGCGGCGAGCCGGCGGGCGATCGGGTCGGCGACGTAGCCGCTGTCCCGGATCGCCTGCAGCACCCGCTCGCGGGTCTCCGGCGCGATTCGCACGTCGCCGTCGGAGCGGCCGTTGAGCACGAGCGACACCGTCGCCTGGCTGACGCCGGTCATGCGGGCGATGTCCCGCTGGGTCAGGCGCCGGGGAGTTGCGGTCACGTGGCCGTCCGATCCGTGCTAATGCGCATTATCAGCCGTTGGCCAGTGATCCTGAACCCTGCGGCGAGGTTTCGTCAAGCCCGAACGCTCGCTGATAATTCGTATTAGCACCTTGACCGCGGGCGCGCGCCGGTCAGACACTCCCATCCATGAATCGCCGCCAACTGCTCAAGGGAGCGGCTCTGAGCACCGGCGCCGCCGCCATCGGCGCCCTGCACCTGCCCTCCCCGGCGTCCGCCGCGCCGGCCGGATTCCCCAACTACCAGTACATCGGCGTGCCGTTCAACAAGTCGGCACTGCGCTACAACCCGACCAACGAGCTCATCTTCCCGTGCATCCGGGGCGTCTACGACAAGATCACCGGCGGCCTCGGCCGCTACTACCTCTACTACGCGCCGCACGAGAAGCCGGGCGGCATCTGCCTGGCCTACGGCAACTCGCTGAGCGGCCCCTTCACCGAGTACGCGGCCAACCCGATCATCAGCAACACCTGGTCGCCGTACTACTCGGTCAGCCACGTGTCGTCGCCGCACGTGCTGTGGAGCGCGTCGAACAAAAAGTTCTACTGCTACTTCCACGGCGAGAACAACACGACCCGGATGGCCTGGTCGACCGACGGCATCCACTACACCTACTTCGGCGTGGTGCTGAGCACGTCGATGGTGCCCGGCACGACCGAGACCTCCTACGCCCGCGTCTTCGAGCACACCGTCACGGGCCTGGGCAACACGTACGTCATGCTGTTCATGGGCGTCACGAGCGGCACCCGCAAGATCTTCTGGGGCTGGTCGTCGGACGCCAAGAGCTGGCAGTTCGATCCGACCCCGCTGGTCACCCCCGGCCCGGACGGCCAGACCGACATCTCGGGCGCGCACCTGCTCAAGCGCAACGGCACCGCGTACGTCGTCTACCACGGCAACGGCGGGAACCAGTTCATCACCGAGGTCGGCAACGCCTTCGACCGCGAGGTGCACCTGGGCGTGTTCCACGCCGCGCGGTCGGGGGCGCCGGACAACGGGCGCAGCGCGGCCCCGTCGTTCGGCACCGACGGCGGCGTGGAGTACATGTTCTACGAGGCCGGCGCGCGTCTGTCGGCCACGATCGCGGTCGCCCGGGCGGTGTGAACGATCGGATGTGCCCGCCCGGCCCCGGCCCCCGGCCCGGGAGCCGGGCGGGCGCTCATCCGCCCGCGGTCTGCAGGCCGCGGGCGCGGTCGCGGTCGGGACGGAAGGGCCCGACGGTGTTCCCGTCCGGCGTCACGAGCTCGTAGCTGGACTCGGAGACCGGCTGCCAGGCACCGACCAGGCCGCCCAGCGGCTCCGACACCACGATCCGGGTGGGCTCCGACACCCGCTGCAGCACCGGGTTCTCCGGATACATGGTGCGCAGCGTGTCGACCTCGGTGCTGCAGTACAGCGAGCGGCTGACGTGCTCGCTGGAGTACCGGAACGCCCACAGCCGCTCGCCGTCGGTGGTGGCGACCGTCATCTGCACCGGGTGCTCGATGCCCTGCCGCCTGCCCTCGTCCTCGACGAAGGCGACCATGCGCTCCACCGCGCCGACCGGGTCGCGGGGCAGGCCGAACGTCAGCGCCAGGTAGAACATGAGCTCGGAGTCGGTCGAGCCGCCGATGTACGGGTACAGCGTGGGCTCGACGGCGAGCGTGAGGGTGCGCTTGAGCTCGGTGTAGCCGCGGATGCGCCCGTTGTGCAGCCACAGCCAGCGGCCGTGGCGGAACGGATGGCAGTTCGTCTGCTGCACCGGGGTGCCGGTGCTCGCCCGGATGTGGGCCAGGAACAGCCCGCTGCGCACCGAGCGCGACAGCTCGCGCAGGTTGTCGTCGCCCCACGCCGGTCCGGTCCCGCGGAACAGCGTCGGCTCGTCGTCGGCGCCCGGCGTGTACCAGCCGACGCCGAACCCGTCGCCGTTGGTGGTGCCGACCCCGAGCCGGGAGTGCATGCTCTGGTCGATCAGCGAGTGCTCGGGCTTGTAGAGCAGGTCCTCGAGCGCGATCGGCGAGCCGAAATAGGCGAGCCATCGGCACATCTCGCACCTCCTCACCCGATCCTCGGCCGCCCCGGGCCCGGCCCCACTCACCCGGCAGGAGTGAGCGGCGCCGGACCGCCGGGCGGCGGGGCGCTCAGGGCAGCAGGGTCCAGGCCGGGTGCAGGCGCCGGGCCGCGCCGACCTCACGGACCGGGCCGACGACCGGGACGCGGACGGCCGTGTGGACGTCGGCGCTGGAGCGGGCGACGAGCAGCTCGATGTCGCCCGGCTCCACGATGCGCCGCCCGTCGCGGCCGGTGTAGGACAGCAGGTCAGCGTGCAGGGTCACCACCAGCGTGCGCGACTCGCCGGGCGCGAGGTCCACCCGCGGGGCCGCGAGCAACTGGCGCACCGGGCGGGCGACCTGGGCCACGGGGTCGTGGGCGTAGACCTGCACGACGGTGCTGACCTCGCGCCCGGCCGGGTTGTGCAGCGGCACCGTCAGCTCGATCTCCCCGTCGGTGGCCCACCCGTCCGGCGAGTGCAGCGACACCGCGCCCCACTCCGCGTCGGCGTAGGCCAGGCCGTGGCCGAACGGGAAGAGCTGGCTCGGGTCCACGGTCGACACCTCGCTGCGCCGGCCCAGGGGCGCGGCGAGGTAGGTGGTGGGCTGGGACGCGCCGGCGCCCGGGAAGCCGACCGGGAGCCGGCCCGACGGGTTCACACGGCCGCTGAGGACGCCGGCGAGCGCGCCGGCGCCCTCCTCGCCCGGGAAGAACGTGCACACCGCGGCGGCGAGCCGGTCGATCTGGCGGGACAGCTCGTATGGGCGCCCGGCCAGCACGACGAGCACGACCGGGGTGCCGGTGGCCAGCAGCGCCTCGAGCAGCTCCTCCTGGCGGCCGGGCAGCCGCAGGTCGCGGGCGTCGCAGCCCTCGCCCGAGGTGCCGGTGCCGAAGAGCCCGGCGAGGTCGCCGAGCACGGCCACGCACACGTCGGCCTCGGCGGCGGTGGCGGCCGCGGCGGCGATGTCCTCGTCGGTGCCGCCGAGGACGGGGCAGCCCTGGGCGTAGGACACCGGGAAGCCGAGGCCGAGCGCGTCCACGATGGACGGTGCCTCGACGCCGAGCTCCAGGCCCTCGTGGTGGATGCCCACGTGGCGCGGGAACGAGTAGCAGCCGAACAGCGCGTCGCCGCGGTGCGCGCCGGGGCCGACGACGGCCAGGCGGGTGCCGGGCGCCAGCGGCAGGGCGCCGGCGTCGTTGCGCAGCAGCACGATCGAGCGCTCGGCGAGACGCCGCGCGATGTCGCGACCCTCGGCATCGTCCAACGGGGACGGTGCGGCGAGGTAGGCGGGCTCGGCCGCGAAGTCCGCGTCGAGCAGGCCGAGCTCGCACTTCTGCCGCAGGATCCGCTCGACCGCGCGGTCGATGAGCGCCTCGTCGACGTCGCCGGCCTCGATGGCCTTGAGCAGGGGGCCGCCGTAGCAGTTCACGCCGGGCAGCTCCACGTCGATGCCGGCCCGCAGCGCGGCGGCGGCGGCCTCGGCCCGGTCGGCCGCGACGCCGTGCAGCGACTCCAGGAACGCGATCGCGAAGTAGTCCGACACGACCGTACCGTCGAAGCCCAGACGATCGCGCAGCACCTCGGTGAGCAGCGTCGGGTCGGCGGCGACCGGCACCCCGTCGATGTCGGTGTAGTTGTTCATCACCGAGCGGGCCCCGGCCCGCAGCGCCATCTCGAACGGGGGCAGCAGCACGTCGGCGAGCTCACGGGGGCCGATCGACACCGGGGCGAGGTTGCGCCCGGCGCGGGAGGCGGAGTAGCCGACGAAGTGCTTGAGGGTGGCCACGATCCCGGCGGACTGCAGCCCGCGCACGTAGGCGGCGCCGATGGTGCCGACGAGGTGCGGGTCCTCGCCGATGGTCTCCTCGACGCGGCCCCAGCGCAGGTCGCGGGCCACGTCGAGGACCGGGGCGAGGCCCTGGTGGATGCCGAGCCGGCGCATGGTGGCCCCGATGTGCGCGCCCATCGCCTCGACCAGCCGCGGGTCGAAGCTCGCGCCCCAGGCCAGCGGCGTCGGGAAGATCGGCGCCCGCCAGGCGGCCAGGCCGGTCAGGCACTCCTCGTGCACGATCGCCGGGATGCCGAAGCGGCCGCCCGCGATGATCTGCCGCTGCAGGTCGGCGACGCGGCGCGCGCCGGCCTCGGGCTCGATCGGGGCGGAGCCGTAGAGCCGGGTCACCTGCCCGAGCCCGTGGCGGACCAGCTCGGTCCAGTCGATGGGATCGGGGGCCTGGTCGTTCTGGTGCGGGGCGACCTCACCGGCGGTGTCGTCGACGTTGAGCCAGGCCCCGTACATCTGCGCCACCTTCTCGCGCAGGGACATCCGCGCCATGAGGTCGGCCACCCGCACGGCGACCGGCTCGCCGGCGTCCCGAAAAGCTTCTGTCACGCTCGTCGCTCCGTTTCCAAGGCCGCGGTGGACTGGCGCACCACGAGACGCGTGGCCAGCCGGACGTGGGTGTTGTCCACGGGCTCGCCGTTCATGAGCTGGATCAGCAGGTCGATCGCCCGGTGCCCCATCTGGTGGATGGGCTGCTCCACCGTGGTCAGCGACGGGGTGGCCAGGGCGGCCTCGGGCACGTTGTCGAAGCCGACCACCGAGAGGTCCTCCGGCACCCGCAGCCCCATCGCGACCGCGACCTCGATGGCCGCGATGGCCGAGGTGTCGTTCGCGGCGAAGAGCGCCGTCGGGCGGTCCGGGCGCTCCAGCAGCCGCCGGGCCGCGGCCGCGGCGTCGTCGGCGTCGTAGTTGCCGGGCTGGATGAGCCCGGGGTCGGGCTCGATGCCGGCCACGGCGAGCTCCTCGCGGTAGCCCTGCTCGCGCAGCTTGGCGGACTCGAGGTCCTCGCGGCCGCCGATGAGGGCGATGCGCCGGTGCCCGAGCTCGACCAGGTGCCGCACGCCCATCCGGGCCCCGGCGAGGTTGTCCGAGTCCACGGTCGGCAGCCCGGTCGGCCCGGTGTGCGGGTCGACGGCGACCACGGCCTGCCCGAACTCGACCTCGACCACGGTCGGGGTGACCAGGATGGCGCCGTCGACCAGGGTGCCGGACAGGCGTGAAAGGTACCGCTGCTCCCATCCGGCGTGATCGACCGTGCGCCCGCCGGCCGAGTACACGACCAGCTCGTACCCGGTGCCCTTGATCGCCTTGGCGGCGCCCTTGAGCAGCTCCGTGGAGAACGGCTCGAGGTCGGCCACGAGGATGCCGATCACGTTGGTCTTGTGGTTGCGCAGGCTCTGCGCGACCAGGCTGGCCTCATAGCCCAGCTCGCGGATGACCGCCTGAACGTGCGCGCTGGTCGCCGCGGACACCCCGTAGCGGGCGTTGAGGACCTTGGACACCGTCGCGACCGAGACGCCGGCGGTGGCCGCCACGTCTCGGATCGTGACTCGGGAACTGGGTTTCACGAGGGCACAATAACGTCCGATAACGTTATCGACAACGATTGACAACCCTCGTAACAAAGGCGCAGACTCTGCGGTCATCGAGGGCCGAGCCCTGTAGCTCGCCCCTGCCCCCGTCAGGAGATGATCACTTTGAACGTCCGCCTGAGCACCCCACGGAGGCTGGCCGCGATCGCCGTCGCGTTGTCGATGGCGCTCCCCTCCCTGACCGCCTGCGGAGACGACAGCAAGGACGCGCCGACCGACGCCAACGCCCCGGTAACGCTCACCTGGTGGCACAACGGCCAGCAGGACCCGGCGCTCGGCGTCTGGCAGTCAGTCGCCGACCAATACCACAAGGACCACCCCAACGTGTCGTTCAAGGTCGAGCCGGCCCAGAACGAGGCGCTGAAGACGAAGATCTCGGTGGCGCTGCAGTCGCCGAACCCGCCCAGCATCTTCCAGCAGTGGGGCGGCGGCGCCCTGGCCACGCAGGTCGAGTCCGGCAAGATCATGGACATGACCGAGCAGGTCAAGCCGTGGATCAGCGAGCTCGGCCAGGCCGCGACCGGCTGGCAGGTCGAGGGCAAGCAGTACGGTATCCCCTACGACCTACACGTCGTGGGCTTCTGGTACCGCAAGGACCTCTTCGAGCAGGCCGGCATCACCGCGCCGCCGAAGACGATGACCGAGCTCAACGATGCGGTCGCCAAGCTCAAGGCCAAGAACATCACGCCGATCTCGATCGGCAGCAAGGACAAGTGGCCGGACGCGTTCTGGTGGTCGTACTTCGCCATCCGTGAGTGCTCCACCGACACCGTCAAGGCCACGGTGAAGAACCTCAAGATGGACGACCCGTGCTGGGTCAAGGCCGGCGAGGACCTCAAGGCGTTCCTGGCCACCAACCCGTTCCAGAACGCGTTCCTGGGCACCCCGGCCCAGCAGGGCGCGGGCAGCTCGGCGGGCCTCGTCGCCAACGGCAAGGCCGCGATGGAGCTGCAGGGCGACTGGGAGCTGCCGACGATGATCCCGCTGA
Source organism: Dactylosporangium sp. CA-139114 (assembly GCF_050955725.1). NCBI lineage: Bacteria > Bacillati > Actinomycetota > Actinomycetes > Micromonosporales > Micromonosporaceae > Dactylosporangium > Dactylosporangium sp. CA-139114. The sequence goes on along the minus strand of NZ_CP192080.1, from coordinate 3,964,270 downwards.
CCGAGGACAAGCAGTTCGCCTCGAAGCTCAGCTGGTTCCCGTTCCCGACCATCGAGGGCGGCAAGGGCACGCCCGGCACCGCGCTCGGCGGCGGCGACGGCTTCTCCTGCGCGGTGAAGGCCGGGCCGGCGTGCGCGGACTTCCTGAAGTACATCGCCAGCACCGACGTGCAGACGAAGCTCGTGCAGACGAACACCGCGACGCTGCCGTCGAACCCGAAGGCCATCTCGGCGATCCAGGACCCGTCGCTCAAGACCGTGCAGGAGTACCTCAACTCGGCGCCGTACATCCAGGTGTACTTCGACCAGGCGCTGCCGACGAGCGTGGGCCAGGCGCTGAACGACGCGATCGCGGACTTCTTCGCCGGCAAGGGCTCGCCGCAGGCCATCGTGGACGCCTTCACCAAGGCGGTCGCGAACAAGTGACGCAATCGGGTGGTATCGCCGTGGCGGCGGCACCACCGGCCCGGGCCGGTCGCGCGGCGTCGCGACCGGCCCGCCGGCCGGGCGGGCGCCGCGCGAAGCGGCTCGAGCTCACGCTGCTGCTGACCCCGGCGCTGGTGCTGTTCGTCGGGTTCGTGCTGCTGCCGATCGCGGCGGCCGTCTACTACAGCTTCTACAAGTGGACCGGCTTCAGCCCGGGCACGTGGTTCGGGCTGGGCAACTACTCGCGGGTGCTGCAGGACGAGGTCTTCCTGCACTCGCTGCTGCACAACATCATCATCGCCGTGCTGTCGGTGCTCATCCAGCTGCCGCTGTCGGTCGGCATCGCGCTGCTGCTCAACGGGCGCATCCGCGGCCGGGCGGCGCTGCGGCTCATCGTGTTCGCGCCGTACGTGCTCTCCGAGGCCATCACCGCCGTGGTGTGGCTGCTCATGCTGCAGCCGGACGGGCTGGTCGACCAGATCTTCAAGGCGGCCGGGCTCGGCGGGGTCATCCAGGACTGGCTCGCCGACGGCGACCTGGTGCTCTACACCCTGTTCGTCGTGATCACGTGGAAGTACCTGGGCTTCGGCATCATCCTGCTGCTGGCCGGCCTGCAGAGCATCCCGCCGGAGCTGCGCGAGGCCGCCGCGACCGACGGGGCCACGGCGTGGCAGACCACGCGCAGCATCGTGCTGCCGCTGCTCGGCCCGACGATCCGCATCTGGATCTTCCTGTCCATCATCGGTTCGCTGCAGCTGTTCGACCTGGTCTGGATCATGACGCTGGGCGGCCCCGCGAACGCCTCCAGCACGATGGCCACCTACCTGCTCGACCACGGCTTCAGCCGCTACGAGTTCGGCTACGGCAGCGCGGTCGCCGTCGTGCTCTTCGTCGTGTGCTTCATCTTCGCGCTGGTCTACCAGCGCTTCGCCCTGCGCCGCGACACCGAGGGCGCCCTGACCCGCATCGTGGAGTGACGGCATGGCCAAGCGCACGCTCATCTACCTGGTGGCGTTGGTCGTCGTCGGCGTCACCGTCGTCCCGCTGCTGTTCACCATTCTCGGCGGATTCCGCACCAACGCCCAGATCAACACCTCGCCCGCCGGCTGGCCCGACCCCTGGGTGCTGACCAACTTCACCGACGTGCTGTCCTCGGCGGTCTTCTGGCGGGCCATGGGCAACAGCGCGTTCATCGCCGTCATCGCCACCGCGCTGGCCGTCGGCACGGGGGCGATGGCGGCGTTCGCGTTGTCGCGGTACACGTTCAAGGGCCGCGAGGGCCTCTACACGCTGTTCACCATCGGGCTGCTGTTCCCGGTGACGGCCGCGGCCCTCCCGCTGTATCTCCTGCTGCGCCAGCTCGGCCTGCTCGAGCACCCGCTCGGCGTGGCCCTGCCCGAGGCGGCGTTCTCGCTGCCGATCACCATCGTGATCCTGCGCCCGTTCATGCACGCGATCCCGGGCGAGCTCGAGGACGCGGCGGCCATGGACGGGGCCGGGCGGCTGGGCTTCTTCTGGCGGATCCTGCTGCCGCTGAGCCGGCCGGCGCTCACCACCGTCGCCATCCTCGCGTTCGTGACGAGCTGGAACGCGTATCTGCTGCCGATGCTCGTGCTGTCCGATCCGACGGACTTCACGCTGCCGCTGGGGGTCGCGGCGTTCCAGACGCAGTACTCCCAGGACACCGCGCGCATCCTAGCGTACACGGCGGCCTCGATGATCCCGGCAATCGGCTTCTTCGTGTTCGCGGAACGGCGCATCGTGGGCGGCTTAACGGGTTCAGTAAAAGGCTGAAATATAGGCTGCTGTAAGTTTCACGAATGACGTTTTCGATACCGTGTTCGACCTGGTGAGACCCTCCGTAGCGTATCTTTTCCGCGCAATTCCGGGAACGCTGGAAGCGCCCGCGAATCAGCGGGAAAGAATACGTTTCGGAGGACTCCCGCCATGGACAGAGCAAGGACCGGGGGCGCGATCGCACTGGCCGGCGCGGCCGCGATCGCCGTCGTCGTGGGCCTCGCGAGCAGTGCCCAGGCCGCCACCACCCTGGGCGCCTCGGCCGCGGACAAGGGGCGGTACTTCGGTACCGCCGTCGCCGCGTACAAGCTCAGCGACGCCACCTACAGCGGCATTCTCGACCGCGAGTTCAACATGATCACGCCCGAGAACGAGATGAAGTGGGACGCGACCGAGCCCACCCAGGGGCAGTTCAGCTACGGCAGCGCCGACCAGATCGTGGCGCACGCGAACGCGCACGGGCAGCGGATGCGCGGGCACGCGCTGGCCTGGTACTCGCAGCAGCCCGGCTGGGCGCAGAACATGTCCGGCACGGCGCTGCGCAACGCGATGGTCAACCACATCACCAACGTCGCCGGGCACTACAAGGGCAAGATCTACGCCTGGGACGTGGTGAACGAGGCCTTCGCCGACGGCGGGGGCGGCGGGCGGCGCGACTCGAACCTGCAGCGCACCGGCAACGACTGGATCGAGGTCGCCTTCCGCACCGCCCGGGCCGCGGACCCGGGCGCGAAGCTGTGCTACAACGACTACAACACCGACGGGATCAACGCCAAGAGCACCGCCGTCTACACCATGGTGCAGGACTTCAAGGCCCGCGGCGTGCCGATCGACTGCGTCGGGTTCCAGTCGCACATCAACTCCGGCTCCCCGCTGACCTCGGACTACCAGGCCAACCTGCAGCGCTTCGCCGACCTCGGCGTGGACGTGCAGATCACCGAGTTGGACATCGCCTACTCTGGCACCCAGCAGGCCAACGCCTACGCCAGCGTCACGAAGGCCTGCCTGGCCGTGGCGCGCTGCACCGGCATCACGGTCTGGGGCATCCGGGACAGCGACTCCTGGCGCTCCAGCGACAACCCGCTGCTGTTCGACAACAACGGCAACAAGAAGGCGGCGTACACGTCCACATTGGACGCCCTGAACGCGGGCGGCACCACCTCTCCCCCGCCGGTCTCCACCTCGCCGTCGCGCTCCGCGTCGCCGTCCCCGTCGACCTCGCCCTCCGGCCCGGGCGGCGGCCAGGGCTGCACGGCGACCACCTCGGTCAACCAGTGGCAGGGCGGGTTCGTCGTCACCGTCCGCGTCACCGCCGGCTCCGCCGCCATCAACGCCTGGACCGTCGGGCTCACCCTGCCCACCGGCGCCACCGTCACCGGCACCTGGAACGTCACCCGCTCCGGCAACAGCTGGAGCAACGTCTCCTACAACGGGCACGTGAACGCGGGCCAGTACACCGAGTTCGGCATCCAGGGCACCGGCACCGCCGGCACCCTCTCGCCCACCTGCGCGGGGAGCTGACATGCGCCGTCTGCTCGCCGTCGCCGCCGGCATCGCCCTGGCCCTCGCCGGCGTCTTCGTGCTCGCCCAGCCCGCGCAGGCCGCGACGCTGACCGAGGTGACGAACTTCGGCACCAACCCCAGCGGGCTGCGGATGCACATCTTCGTGCCCGACAACGTGCAGGCGAAGCCGCCGATCCTGGTGGCCGTGCACTACTGCACCGGCTCGGGCCCGGCGTTCTACTCCGGCACCGAGTTCGCGTCGCTGGCCGCGCAGTACGGCTTCATCGTCGTCTACCCGTCGGCCACCCGCAGCGGCAACTGCTTCGACGTCTCCTCGCCGCAGGCGCTCACCCGGGGCGGCGGGAGCGACCCGGTCGGCATCATGTCGATGGTCACCTACACCGAGCAGCACTACAACGGCGACCCGAACCGGGTCTACGTCACCGGCGCCTCCTCCGGCGCGATGATGACCAACGTCCTGCTCGGCGACTACCCGGACGTGTTCAAGGCCGGCGCCGCGTTCATGGGCGTGCCGTTCGGCTGCTTCGCCACCACCGACGGCTCGTCGTGGAACAGCCAGTGCTCCTCCGGCCAGCGCATCTACACGCCGCAGCAGTGGGGCGACATGGTCCGGGCCGCCTACCCGGGCTACTCCGGCCCGCGCCCGCGGATGCAGGTGTGGCACGGCACGACCGACACCACCCTCGCCTACCCGAACTTCGGCGAGGAGATCAAGCAGTGGACGAACGTGCTCGGCGTCAGCCAGACGCCGGCGCTGACGGACACACCGCGCTCGGGCTGGACCCGCACCCGCTACGGCAGCGCGAGCGTCGCGCCGCCGGTCGAGGGCATCAGCGTCAGCGGCGTCGGGCACTCCCTGCCGCTGGCCGGGCAGGCCGCGATGGCGATCGAGTTCATGGGGCTCAACACCCCGGGCCCCACGCCCCGGCCCTCGTCCTCGTCGGCGTCGCCGCGGCCGTCCAGCTCCTCGGCCTCGCCGTCCGTGTCGCCCTCCAGCCCGGGTGGCGGCACCGGCGGCTGCACGGCGACCACGTCGGTCAACCAGTGGCAGGGCGGGTTCGTCGTCACCGTCCGCGTCACCGCAGGCGCGTCCGCGATCAACAGCTGGGCCGTCGGGCTCACGCTGCCGAGCGGCGCCACCGTCACCGGTTCGTGGAACGTCACCCGCTCCGGCAACACCTGGAGCAACGTCTCCTACAACGGGCACGTGAACGCGGGTCAGTACACCGAGTTCGGCATCCAGGGCACCGGCACCGCCGGCACCCTGACGCCCACCTGCTCGGCCTCCTGATCCACCGCACCGCCGCCGCGATCGCCCGGTGCCGATATAGGCTGCGGGCATGGCTGACGACGCCGACGCGATCGCGGCGGTCGTGCGGAAGATCCTGACTGCCGTACCGGCCGGCTGCACCTGGCTGCGCCCGGTCCACGACGCCGCGGGCGAGGTGTCGGACTTCCTCGTCGCGGCCACCAGCGGCACGGGCGCCGACCTCTACGGCCTCGGAGCCGCGCGCGTCGGGCGGTCGATCACGCAGCTGTACCCGACGGTCGAGGGCGGCCCGCTGTGGGCGCTCTACCTGCGGGTGCTGCGCACGGGCGCCCCGGCCACGCTGGACGACTTCCGCTTCGCGCAGCACTCCGCGGGCGTGGCCGCCGACTCGAGCTTCGTGATCAGCGTGCACCCGATGCTCGGCGGGCTGCTCGTGTGGTGGGAGCGCGTCGACGAGGCGCGGCGCCGCCTCGACCGGACCGAGTCGCTGGGCAGTCTCGGGTGGTCGGAGTACAACCTCGTCACCGGGCAGATGGAGTGGTCGCCGGGGCTGTACCGCATCTTCGAGCGCGACCCGGCCCTGGGCCCGATGCCGCTCGCCGAGCAGTCCGCGGCCGTGGTGCCCGAGGACCGTCCGGTCGCCCAGCTGTCGTGGCAGACCCTCGACAGCGCCTCCCCCACGCGCCCGGGCGACGGCGCGACGTCCGACGTCACCGTGCGCTTCCAGGTCGGCGACGCGGTCAAGCACCTGCGCATCCTGTCCGACCTGGCCCGCGACGCCGGCGGCGCGCCGCTGAAGATCTACGCCGTCGTGCAGGACGTGTCCGCGCGCGAGCGGTCCCGCGGCGCCATCGAGCGGCTCAGCGACCAGCTGCGCACGCGCGAGATGACGGCCCTGGCCGAGCACCGCCTCGCGGGGCAGCTGCAGCAGCTCATCCAGCCGGTGCCGCGCGAGCCGTTCCCGCTCAACGGGCTGCGGGCCACGGTCGGCTACCTGCCCGCCGAGAGCGCGCTGCGGGTGGGCGGGGACTGGTACCACGCGCAGAGCCTCGCCGACGGCTCGGTCGTGCTCGCCGTCGGCGACGTCTCCGGGCACGGCCTCGAGGCCGCCAACGGCATGGCGCACCTGCGCTTCGCCCTCGTCGCGTGGCTGTCCATCGGCATCCACGAGCCGGGGACGCTGCTGGGCCACATGAACCGGCTCTGCATCCAGCTCGGCATCACCGGCACGGCGCTCGTCGGGGTCTACGACGCCGACGAGCGCCGGCTCACCTGGGCCCGGGCCGGGCACCGGCCGCCGCTGCTGGCGCGGGGCGGGACGGCCGCCGAGCTGTCGCTGCCGCCGGGGCTGCTGCTCGGGGCGGCGTCGGACGCCGGCTACCCCGCGGTGCAGACCGCGCTGGAGCCGGGCGACGTGGTGCTGCTCTACACCGACGGGCTGGTCGAGCGGCGCACGATGGAGGTGGGCACGCACCTGGACTGGGTGAAGGCGGCGCTGGCGGCGGCGACCGAGCCGGGCGTCACCGATCCGCTGGCGGGCCTGCGCAAGCTGCTGCACCGCCCGAACCCGGACGACGACACGTGCACCCTGGCCGTGCGGGTGCTGGGCGATCCCTAGCCGATCGTCCGGCCCGGTCGTCGCGGCCGGATCGCTAGCCGATCCCCAGCCGGAGCCGGACGACCGAGCCCCGGGCGCCCGCGAAGCCGGCCACGTGGTCGCACACCATCGCCACGATGGCCAGGCCGCGCCCGCGCACCGCGTCGGCCGCGGGCATCGCCGCGCCGAAGTGCAGCACCGGCCCCTGGTCGAGCACGTCGCAGAAGAGCTGGCCGGACTCGGACCACAGCTGGACCTCGCCGCCTTCCTCGGTGTACTGCAGCGTGTTCGTCGCCAGCTCGTTGACGGCCAGCGTCAGCAGGTCGGCCCGGTCGCGGGAGAGCCCGAGCGCGAGCGCGCGGGCGGTCACGAACTCGCGGACGGCGGCCAGGTCGGACACCAGCTGGTAGGCGATCGACTCGCCGGGGAGGGCCGGATGCTCAACCATTGCGGGCACCGTCCGCGTCGGCGTCGCCCCGCGGGCTCAGCAGCCCGCCGACGCCGGTGATCTCCAGCACGTGCGCGACCATCCCGGCCGCGCCGACCACGCTGAGCCGCCGGCCGCGGTCCTGAGCCGCCCGGAAGGCGGTCACCAGCGCGTGCACGCCGCTGGAGTCCAGGAACGTCAGCCCGCCCAGATCCACCACGACCTGCGGCGACGTCTCCACCGCGGCCAGGAGGGCCGCCGTGCACTCCTCGCGGGCCGACAGGTCACACTCCCCGGAGAGCGCAACCGCCGCCCGGTGCCCCTCGACCGATGTCACCGCCTCGAACCGCGCCATCCGACCGCGGCCCCTTCCTCGGATGTCCGGACCTTCGCGACACATCATGGCATCCGCGGCCGTCGGCGTCCGCCGCGGATGCCACCGGTGTGCCCGGACGCGTCCGACGGCCGGGATCAGACCCGTCGCCGCGCGGCCCGAACCAGCACCCAGCCGGCGCACACCAGGGCCAGCCCGGTCCAGCCGACGCCGGCGACGTCGATGCCGGTCACGGCCAGCACCGGGCGCCGGTAGAGCCCCGCGTCGAGCACGGCGGACCCGCCGCCGGCGATCGTGATCACGTCGGAGACCCCGAAGACGGCCGGCCCGCCCGCGTCCGCGAACGGCACGAAGTCGCAGTCACGGCCGCGGTCGCTCCCGGCCCCGGCGCGCGTGAACACCCACTCGACCGCCGGGATGTTCCCGTTGCCGTCGACGGGCCCGGCCCCCATGAGCACGACGACGGTCCCCGCCGGCAGGCCGCTCACGGTGTACGTCCCGTCGCGCCCCGTCACCGTCTGCCGCACGTCGCCGCCGCTGGTGTCGCGCGCCCGCATCCGTGCGACCAGCTGCTTGATGACGTCCTGCTTGGCCGCCCCGGCGAGCTCCCCGACGGCGAAGACGGCCACAGGCAGCCCGGCGATGCCCGGCTCGCCGCCCTGCCGGATGCCGTCGCGGTTGCGGTCGTTCCAGGCCCGCCCGCGCACCGACACGACCGCCGCGGCCGCCGACGCCCGGCCGGCCGCGGAGGCCGACGGCACCGCCATCGCGCGCGGCCGCCCGGCCGAACCGGACACCGAGGCCGACGGCACGGCGGCCGGCAGCACAGAACCGGACGGCGCGGTGGACGCGCTGGACGCGCTGGACGCGCGGGGCGCCGCGGTCTCCCCGTGGGCCGCGGACGCCGGCCCGGCCAGACCGATCACGACCACCGCCACCGCCACCGGCACTCGCCGCACCCAAGCCACGTCCCGCTCGCCCATCGCACGTCCACATCGTCCGAACGGGCCGCCCGGCGCGACCCGATGAGACGATATGCACAAAATGCCCGATTCGTCGGCAGCACCGGCCGCCGTGCCGCGGCGAAGTCCCCGAACGGGTGACCGCGGCGGCTCAGCGGCGGGCGGCGGGTCAGCGGCGGGCGGCGCCGTCGCGGGCGGCGGCGAGGTGGACGCGAGCCAGGGTCAGGGCCTCGTCGTCGCGCGGCTCGGCGCGGGACAGCGCGGCGACCAGGCGCTCGTGCCAGGTGACCGCGAAGGCCGGGGCGCCCGCGTCGTCGAAGGCCTCCGCCACCTCGGCCAGGTAGAGCACGGTCGGCGGCGCGTCCGGGCCGTCGCGCTCGGCGAGGAGGGCGAACAGCCGCTCGTACACCTCCTGGGCCGCCGCCTCGTCGCCCGCCGCCAGGTGCGCCTCGGCGAGGTCGTCCAGCGCCTCGTCGGGCTCGCCCTCGGCCGGGTCGTGGTGGACGGGCTCGTAGAGGGGCACGGCGCGCTCGGGGTGGCGGCCGCGCAGGTACACCCGGGCGAGCGTGTCGCGGGCCGCCCGGGTCTCGGGCGCGTCCGGGCCGTGGCGCAGCTCGTGCCACTGCAGCGAGGCCTCGTACTGGGCGGTCGCCGCGCCCAGGGTGCCCGTCCGCTCGTAGAGGTCCGCGAGGCGCTCGAGGCTCGCGAGCACGATCGGGGCGCCCGGGCCGTGGACGCGCTCGAGGCTCTCGATCGTGCGGTGGTACTGCCGCTGCGCCCCCAGCAGGCTCCGGTACGCCCGCAGCGCGCCGCGGTGCAGGCTCGCGTAGCGGATGGTGTCCCGCTCGTAGACCGCCGCGAGCGCCAGCCGCAGCCCGACGGTGCGCCGGTGGTCGGGGCCGAGGCCGCGCACGGCGTCGGCGATCGCGCGCCGCAGCAGGTGCCGGGCCGCCGCGGTGTCCCCGGCCCGCTCGTGGGCCTGGGCCAGCCGCAGCCGCACGTGCGCCGTGACGGCGTGCCGGGGGCCGGCCGACCGCAGGGCATCGGCCAGCACCGCCGCGAGCACCGCGGCGTCGCCGCCGCCGGCGTGGGCGAGGGCGGCCCGGGTCTCGAGCACCTCCGGGTCGTCGCTCGCCCGGGTGCGCAGCTGCTCGTCGAGGATCGCGGTGAGGTGCGCGGTGGCGACGGCGCGGCGCTCGTCGAGCTCGGCCAGCCGCTCGGCGAGGGCCAGCCGGCCGGTGAGGTCGGGACCGGCGGTGGTGAGGGCGGCCTCGAGCGCCGGACCGAGGCGCTCGCGCTCCGCACCGGTGCCGGCCTCCCAGGCCGCGATGAGGTCCACGATCGGAGGCTACTCCGGCCACACCCGGTGGGGGTGATCTTCAGGTGGGGTGGGAGGGTGTGGGCCATGGTGCTGTTCACCGTCGCGCAGGCGCGGGCGGAGCTGGCTCGCATTCGGCCCTCGCTCGATCAGCTGGTCGCGGTTCGCGCCGACGCGGCCGAGCTGGCGGCGGCCCTGGCGCCGGGCGGGCCGCCCACCGCGCTCGGGGGCATGGCGGAGCTCAAGGCGGCCGAGGCGCTGCTCGACGAGCTGATCACGGCGGTGCGGGCGACGGGGGCGCACCTCAAGGGGCTGGCGCCGCTGCTGGTGGACTTCCCGGCCGAGCTCGACGGGGCCGACGTGCTGCTGTGCTGGCTCGAGGGGGACGCGGAGCTCAGCTGGTACCACCGGGTCGACCTCGGCTTCGCGGGCCGGCGGCCGCTGACGCAGTAGGCGCGAGCACCCCGGCGGCGCATGTACACGGGGGTCGCGACGCGCCAGGCTGGACGCATGACACAACCCCCGGCGGCACCGCTCGACCCGGCCGGGATCGAGCCGGCGCTGCGCCCGTTCGGGTCGAGCCGGACCCTTCCGGCCGCCGCGTACACCGATCCCGCCGTGCTCGCGTGGGAGCGCCGGCACCTGTTCGCGGGCGCCTGGACCACCCTGGGCCGCCTCGACGAGCTGTCCGAGGGCGGCAACCAGCGCGCCGTGACGGTGGGTGACGTGGGGGTACTGCTCACCTTCGGCGACCGCCCGCGAGCGTTCGCGAACCTGTGCCGGCACCGGGCCCACGAGCTGCTGGCCGACGGCGAGACCGCGGACCGGGCCTCGGCCGTGTGCCCCTACCACGGCTGGGCCTACCGCCTCGACGGCGCGCTGGCGACCGCCCCGCACATGGCCGGCGTCGCGAACTTCGACGGCGACGAGCTGGGCCTGGTCGAGCTGCCCGCCGCCGTCTGGCACGGCTGGCTGCTGGTGAACGCGGGCACCCCGGCGCCGCCCGTGGCCGAGTACACCGGCGCGCTGGACGGGCTGCTCCGGCCGTACACCCCGGAAAGCCTGCGGCTGGGCGCCCGCCACGCATATGCGGTCGAGGCGAACTGGAAGGCGATCGTCGAGAACTACCAGGAGTGCTACCACTGCCCGCTCATCCACCCGGAGCTGTGCAAGGTGTCGCCGCCGACGTCCGGCGACAACTGGGCGCTGCCGGGCGCCTGGGTCGGCGGCACCATGGACCTGCGCGAGCACGCCGAGACCATGTCCTTCGACGGCCGCGGCGCCGGGGTGTTCATCGAGGGCGCCCCAAGGCGGACCGTCCTCTACGTCACGCTCCTGCCCAACCTGCTGATCTCCGCGCACCCCGACTACGTCATGACGCACCGGCTCACGCCGCTCGCGCCGGGGCGCACGGAGGTCGAGTGCAGCTGGTACTTCCCCGAGGGCATCGACGACCCGTCGTACGCCGCCGACTTCTGGGACCTCACCAACCGGCAGGACTGGGCCGCGACCGAGTCGGTGCAGCGCGGGCTGAGCTCCCCGCACTACGTGCCCGGGCCGCTGGCGGACAACGAGGACGCCGTGTACCAGTGGATCGCCCTCGTCGCCGCCGCCTACCTCGACCCGGCCGGCGCGATCGCCGCCGCGTGCTCGTGGAACACGCAGCCGGTCAGCGACCCGCTCGCCACCACCGCCCCCGCGTCCGAGCCCGGCACCGCCCGCACGTAGGTGCCCGCGTACCCGCGGCCGGTCAGGAACGCGCCCCACACGGCGACCCACGGCCGCAGCGTGCCGTCCGGCTCCGGGATCAGCTCCGGCTCGGGCATGACCCGGCGCTGCAGCACGAACGGGCCGCCCTCGGCCCGGCGCAGCTCCCGGTCCCACTCGTCCGGGCCGGTGCGCCAGCCGGCCACGAAGCCGGTGCCGCCGTGCAGCATGGTCGCCTTGAGCACCAGCCGCTCCCGGTCCCGCCGCGCGTAGGCGAGCAGCTCCTCCCGCTCGCCGTCGACGGTGACCGGGCCCGGCCGCAGCATCCGGGTCCACGGCAGGACCCGGTCGGCGACGTCGAGCTCGGCCGCGTCGAACCGGTCGCGGTGCCGCTCGTCGGACAGCAGCGCCAGCGCCGCCTTGCTGCCGTAGAGCTCCGAGGCGATCGGGGTGAACATCGCCACCTCGCCCCGGGCCGCCGCGGCCAGCAGCGGGTCGAGCAGCGCCGGGCCCTCGGGGCGCAGCAGGTCCTCCATGAGGAACAGGCGGTACACCACCTCCACCCGCCGCCCGCCGAGGAACACCCCGCCGTCGCGGCACTCGACCTGCCCCGCGTGCCCGACCAGCGCGTCGATGCCGAAGCCGGCCAGCCGGGCCGCGGTCTTGCGCAGCATCGGCTCCAGCTCCGGGTAGCTGTCCGGCCAGTCGACGATCGCGACCACGGGGCTGCCGCCGGCCGCGCCGGTCTCGTCGCGCAGGGTCTCGCACAGCGCGGCCATCGTGTCGGCGTAGCCCAGGCCGTGCTGCGCGGCGAACTCGGCGAAGTGCGGGCTGTCCAGGTACGCCGCGTTGAGGATCGAGTTCTCCAGGCCCCCGACCGCGCCGCTCACGTTGAGCTCGAGCAGCTTGAAGCCCTCGGCATCCGAGTACAGGTCGGCCCGCGACAGCCGGGTCACCTGCCCGCCGGCCGCCCGGGCCGCGTCCACCTGCGGTCCCTGCGCCCCGACGGCGGCCGCGAACGCGCCCGCGTCGCCGCCGAAGAGCCGTTCCGGCAGGCCGGTCAGCAGCCCGTGCAGGGTGCGCAGGTCGGCGTCGAGGCGCTCGCGCTCGGCCCGGGCCAGGAACAGCGGCCGGGCCAGGTGGCCGTTGCGGTAGATGGCGTCGTTGAGCCCGGTGGCGCGGACCGCCTTGGCCAGCTCCTCGGCCGGCATCCGGCCCGCGGCCACCGCCGCCAGGTAGGCCTCGGTGACGGCGTTCACGCGTCCACCCGCTCGATCTCGATGCGGCTCTCGATGGCCTTGATGCGCTGGTAGTCGGCCTCGATGGCGTCCGGGTCCGGCCCGGCCAGGATGACCCAGGCCAGGTAGGTGACCAGGTCGTCGGTGGCCGGCACCAGGTCGCCGGTGCCGAGCGGGAAGTGCTTGTCCACGAACGTGGGCAGCGCGTCGACGCCGTCGAAGATGTCGCCGTTGCGCCAGATGCCGGCGGCCGGCGAGGAGATGAAGACCGCCGAGAGGTGCCGGCGCAGCTCGTAGCCCGGCTTGAACTCCCCGCGCAGCCGGTGCGCGACCGTCCGGGCGATCTGGCTGTCGCCGGTGGACATCCGCGTGATCATCTGGTGGCCGCCGCCGGCCGGGCGGGCCGCGGTCTCCATGAGCCGCGGGCCGTGCTTGGTGAGCATGACCTCGCTGTGCCCCGGGCCGTTGCGCACGCCCAGCGCGTCGAGCACGTCGAACACGTACGGCGCCACCTCGGCCACGTCCGGGTCGTCGGGGGCGAGGAACTGGACCCGCTCGTAGATGCCGATCCGGTCGTCGCGGCGGTGCTTGGCGTAGCGGCACACGTCCACGAGCCCGTGCCGGCCGTCGACCGAGTAGGTGTCGACGAGGTACTCGGTGCCCTCGCCGAACTCCTGCACCAGCACGGCGTCGTTGCGCACGCCGGTATGGTTGATCTTGCCGATGATGCGGTCGAAGACCGGGTGCCAGTCCTCGCCGGGCAGGATGAGGTGCACGTCGTCGGTGGCCCCGGACTTCGGCGGCTTGACCACGAACCGCTCCCCCGCGAGGCCCTGCTCGGTGATCCAGCGCTCGATCTCGTCCCGGTCGGCCGAGCAGAACTGGCGCAGGTGCGGCAGGCCGGCCCGGGCGAGGGCCTGGGCCATGTGCCACTTGTCCCGCCGCCCCAGGGTGGACGCCGGGTCGTTGCCCGTGCCGGGGCACAGGATCGCGGCGAGCGCGTCGCACAGCTCCACGCCCATCTCGCTGCCGGCGACCAGCCACTGTGGACGGTACTGCCGCAGCTCCCCCGCCATCTGCTCGGGCGTGCGGTCGCCGAGCACGTGCACGGCGACGAAGTTCTCCGGGTGCCAGGTGTCGTGTACGGCCTCGACGGCGTGCTCGGCCATCATCACCGCGACCGGCTCGAGCCCCTCGGCCCGGAAGGCGTCGGCGTACTCGTGCCCGGTCGACACCGGCTCCACGATGACCGCGTACCGCTGCTCCTGCATGGTCACTCCCTCCTCAGGACTCGTGGGCGGCGCCGGCGCGGCGCATCCCGAACCAGGCCGCGGCCAGCCCGGCCAGGCTGGTCAGGCCGAAGACCCACCACACCGGCGGGCCGAGCGCGAGCCACAGCGCGACGCCGCAGACCGGCCCGAGGACCGTGCCGAGGCCGTACATCGCCTGGGCCGCGCCCTGGTACCGGCTCAGCAGCTCCTCGGGCGCGGCCAGGGCCGGGTAGGCGAACATCGTCGGCCCGCCGATCAGCTCGGCCAGCGACCACACGACGGTGCCCGCCACGAACGCGGCGACGCCCCACGGCACGCCGTACAGCGAGTGCCCGAGCGCCAGCAGCGCGAACCCGGCCGCGGCCACGTAGCGGGGCGGGCGGCGCTGGGTCACCTTGGTCATGAGCAGCTCGAACGCCACCACCATGCACCCGTTGAGCGACAGCATCGCCGCGTACCAGCCGGTCGTCAGGCCGGCCGAGCGCATCGCCAGGGGCAGCACGGCGACGTACTGCACGTAGACGAAGACGTTGAGGAACATGGCGAGCAGGAACAGCGTGTAGCGCCGGTCCCGCAGCACCGGCAGGTAGCCGCCCCGGTCCCCGCTGCCCGGCGCGTGCTCGCCGCGGCCGCGCGGGAACAGGAACACGGCCAGGACCGCGAACGCCGCCGTGGAGGCCGCCTCGACCCAGTACAGCAGGTCGTAGGAGACGGCCACGAGCAGCGCGCCGAGCAGCGGAGCGGTGGTGGCGCCGATGTTCTGCACCAGCCGGTACACCGCGAAGATCATCACGCGGCGCTGCTTGGCGGTGTGCGTGGCCAGCATCGCCGAGGCGGCCGGGCGGAACAGCTGCGTGGTCGCCCCGACCAGCGCGACGACGACGAGCACGGCCGCGTACCGGTGCAGGTACAGCACGGCCGGCAGCAGCACCGCGGAGCCGGCCATGCTCAGCAGCGTCGTCGGGCGCGGCCCCAGCCGGTCGCCGAGCGCGCCGCCGGCCAGCAGCCCGGTGACCAGGCCGGCGCCGTAGACGCCGAGGGCCCAGCCGGCCTGGGCCGAGGAGAAGCCGCGGGCGGTGAGGAACAGCACGAGGTACGCCTGGAAGAACGTCCCGAGCTGGTTGACGAGCACGCCGGCGAGCAGGGCCCGCACCGGCGCCGGGGTGGCCCGCAGCGTGGCGAGCACCCCGGCGTCGGCCGGCTCCGCGCGCGGCTCGGCCTCGACGCCGGCGACCCCGGTCACGACGTCACCCGCAGGTCGGCCGCGGCGGCGGCGAGCGCGGCCGCGACCTCGCCGGCCGTGGGCGCCACGGCGGTGACGAACCCGAGCCGGCCCATGGTGGTGCCCTTCGGCGGCGGCGAGGCCACGGTGCCCGGCCCCGCCACGAGCACCATGCGGTCCACCGCCGCCGGCAGCGGCTCGCCGGCGAAGCCGATGGTCGCGATGCGGGTGTCCTCGCGCTCGGCGTAGAGGAACCGCACCCCGGCGCTCAGCGCCCGGCCCGGGCGCACCTGCGGCTCGATGCCGCAGCAGGCCGCCGCGGCGGCGAGCCCGGGGGTGACGCCGGTGGCCCGGGAGCCGAGGTAGGGGATCAGGTCGCCGCCGAGGCGCGCGTTGACCTCGATGACGACCGGGCCGGCGGGGGTGAGCCGCAGCTCGGTGTGGGTCACGCCGTCGGCGAAGCCCAGGGCGTCATGGGTGGCCTGCAGGAGCGCCGCGATCGCCTCGTCGCGCAGCAGCGGGTCGGCCGCGTCCACGAGGTGCCCGAGCTCCTCAAAGTACGGCGGGTAGCCGAGCTCCTTGCGGGCCAGCACCATCGGCGTCACGCGCCCCCGGTGCACGACCGCGTCGACGGAGATCTCGGGGCCGTCGGCGAAGCGCTCGACGAGCACCGAGACCTCGTAGGCGGGCGCCCCGGGCACCGTGGTGTCCCGCGCGAACGCGAAGTTCGCCTCGAGCTGCGCGGGCGTGTCGACGCGCACGACGCCGAGGCTGGCCGCCAGTGCCCGGGGCTTGAGCACGACCGGGTAGCCGATCCGCCCGGCCGCGGCCAGGGCCTCCCCGGCGGAGGCGACGAGCACCGACTCCGGCTGCGCGACCCCGGCCGCGGCGAGCGCGGTGCGGGTCAGGTGCTTGTCGCGGCAGGCGGCGACGGCGGCCGAGCCCGGGCCGGGCAGGCCGAGGGCCTCGGCGACGCGGGCCACCGGCAGCACGAACGCCTCGTCCCAGCACAGCACCCCGGACACGTCGCCGGCGTCCTTGGCCGCGATCGTCAGCGCGTCGGCGTCGCCCAGGTCGGCCACCTGGGTCGAGCCGGCGAGGTACGGCTCCTCCCAGGTGGGCGCGGCGGGGCTGACGAGGTGCAGGCGGTAGTGCGGCGCGATCTCCTCCAGCAGGTACCGCCGGTAGTCCTTGTGCCCGGTGCCGACCAGCAGCACGAGCGGCCTGTCCGCCGCGGTCATGCCCGCACCTCCTCGATGCGCGACACCCCGGCCGAGCCGTCGGCGCGCCGCCACCGCTCGGTCAGCCGCAGCCGGCCGTCGGCGAGGCGGTCCGGGGTGCTCACGCAGGTGCCGGCGACGACCGCACCGTCGGCCATGACCTGGCAGTAGGCCGCGCTGATGACCCCGTCGTCGCCGCACGTGCCGACGAGCCGGCCGCTGCGCACGGGGCCGCCCTCGAACTCGGCCCACACCAGCGAGCCGTCCTGGTGGTAGCGGCCCAGCGCGCCGTTGGGCTCCTCCGGCTGCACGAGCAGGCCCTCGTAGCGGTTCATGCGATCCACCGGACCGGGCACAGCTCGTCGATGACGTTGAACACGGCCCGGCCGGCCATCGCGTTGATGACGGTCGCGGCCCGCACCGGCAGCAGGGTGAGGTTCGCGTCCGGGACGCCGTGGCTGTACCGCGCCCGGTTGAGCACGAAGATGCGGTGCCCGTTCATGCCCTTCCAGCGCAGCGAGTAGTCGGGCTCGATGAGCATGTCGCCGTCGTCGTCGTACTCGACGCGCTCGGCCAGGTCGTCGTCGAACGGCACCGGGCTCGCCTCGCGGCCCACGGCCACGACGATGTGCCGCGCGCGGTGCTCCTCGCGGCCGCCGGGGGTGTCGCAGCGCATGACGAGCTCGTCGCCGCCGGCCCCGGCCTCGACGCCGACGGACACGACGTCGCGGCCCGGGTACAGCACCGCCGGGAACCGGTCGAGGTCCAGCATGCGGTCGTAGTTGGCCTGGTACAGCACCCGCAGCGCCCCGGGCGTGAGCGCGTCGCCGGTCGGGCCCTGCTCGACCACGAGCCGGCGCCGGGTGCCCCGGGACAGCTGCTGCAGGAACTGCTGGTGGGCCGGGCGGTAGAACTCGTTGGCGACCGGGGAGTCGTCGATGGTCTGGAACCACTGCCGCCGGCCGAGCCAGCGCACGTCGGTGAAGCCGGCGCCGATGAGCTTGAGCACGCACTCGAGGCCGGTCTGCCCGCCGCCGACGACGGCGATCGGGGCGGCGAGATCGCCGCGGAGGGCGTCGAGCCGGCCGGTGAGCTCGTCGGCGATGAACACGGCGTGCTCCGGCAGCCCGCGCATCCACTCCGGGCGGCTGGCCCGGGTGCCGACGCCGATCGACAGGTGGTGGGCGCGGGCGACCGGGCGGCCGCCGGCGAAGAGCTCGAACCCGTCGCCCGTCCAGGTGACCCGCTCGATGGCGGTGTCGTAGTGGATGCCCTCGATGCGGCGGGCGGCCC
Source organism: Dactylosporangium sp. CA-139114 (assembly GCF_050955725.1). NCBI lineage: Bacteria > Bacillati > Actinomycetota > Actinomycetes > Micromonosporales > Micromonosporaceae > Dactylosporangium > Dactylosporangium sp. CA-139114. The sequence continues at coordinate 3,946,665 of NZ_CP192080.1, read as the reverse complement.
AGGTGAGGTAGCGCACGTACTCCAGCCGCGGGATCGTGTCGAACTGGGCGTTGAGCAGGGCGAAGAGCCGGCCCGAGGTGACCAGGTAGTTCATGAACGTGAGCCGGTGCCGCGGGTCGACGAGCGAGACGAGGTCCTTCATCCACGACGTCTGCATCCGCACGCCCGGGCTCAGCAGCGCCGGGTGCCAGGCCGGGCCGGGCTGGTTGTCGAAGAGCGCGATGCGGCCGAGGCTCGCGGCGGGGAACAGGGCGGCGAGGCTCAGGTTGGCCGGACCGGCCCCGATCCCGGCCACGTGGTACTCGGGCACGTCATTGCTGGACACGCGATTCCTCCTGGGGGTGTCGAGGGAGGGCCGGGGCGCGGTCGTGCCGCGCGCCGGCCAGGATCTGCTCGGCGGCGCGGGCGCTGGCCGCGAGCGCGGTCTTGGCCGCGCCGCCGGAGCCGCCGGTGAACGCCCGCACCCTGCCGCCGGTGCCGGGCACCTCCCGCAGGCGCAGCACGGGCGGGTCGGCGTAGCAGTCGGTGGCGTCGGCCCGGCGCACGGGCGGGCCGAGGCGCAGGCCGGGCAGCCGGCGCCGCAGCAGCCGGGCGACGTCGGCGGGCGGGCGGGGCGGCGGGTCGCCGGGCGCGACGCCCCACTCCTCGCCGGCCACGCCCGCGAGCAGCAGGTCGTCGCCGAGCGGGATGCCGTAGAGCGGGCCGTCGGCGAAGATCGGCGGGAGGGGGCCGCGGCAGCGGTGCACGGTGTACCGGATCGCCTTGACCCGCAGCCCGAGCGCGTCGAGCCCGGCCCGGCCCAGCAGCCCGGGCGTCCACGCGCCGGCGGCGTAGACGAGCACGTCGGGCTCGCGGGCCAGCCGCGCGCCGATGCGCACCGCCGCCCGCCCGGCCAGGTCCGCGAGCACCGCGGCGCGCAGGGCGGCCGGGTCGATGCGCCCGCCCGTGTCGTCGCGCACCGCGGTCGTGCCGGGCGCGAGGGACGCCCAGCCGAGCTCGGTCAGCTCCCGCTCGCCGACGATCCGGGCGTCGAGGCCGGCCAGGGCGCGCTCGTCCGCGGGCCCGACGATGACCGACGGCCACGGCCGGAAGTCCGCCCAGCGCCGCAGGTCCGCGTCCGCGCGCAGCTCCGTGAGGCTCGCCACGGCCAGCTCGCGCTGCTCGGGGTGCGGCTCGTAGCCGCGCACCGCCCCGCCGGAGACGCTCGTCGCGTCGCGCAGGCCGGGCGGGCCGGTGGCGAGCTCCACGTCGATCCCGCTCCGCGCGAGCCGCCACGCGAGCAGGGAGCCGGCGATGCCGGCGCCGACGATGCCGACCCGCATCAGCGCCGGCCGGTGAGCACGGCTCGCAGCGTGGCGGCGTCGTCGCTGCCCGCGGCGAGGAGGGCCAGCAGGGCGCGGGCGGCGAGCGGGGCGTCGAAGCCGGTGTAGCGCAGCGCCAGCTCGCCCCGCTGCCGCTCGGCCGCGAGCAGCGCCGGGGGCAGGGCGCCCTCGGTGCGCACGCCGTCGAGCAGCGGCCGGACGTGGGCGGCGAACGCCTCGAACGTCTCGCGGGTGAAGTCGCTGCCGACCCGGTCGGGCCGGTTGAAGGCCAGGAACAGCCGCACGATCCCCGGGTCGGCGTCGGCGAGCAGGTCGTTGGCCCACACCGCGTGGTTGCGGCTGGTGGAGAACTTGAACCCGTCGAGCGTGAAGAACCGGTTCACCACGCTCATCCCGGCGAGGCGGCCGAGGTCCACGCCCGCGGTCGCGAGCAGGGCCGGCCACATGATGCCGTAGAAGTAGGCGTTGTCGATGCCGTAGAAGTTCCACATGCCGCGCACCCGGCGGTTCCACACCTCGGCGAAGGCCGCGGGGTCCTCGGCCACGCCCGGCCGCAGGGCCTGGGCCACGCCGCGCACGAAGTTCAGGCAGACCTCGACGTACACGTCGAGGCGCATGCCGTCGATCGGGCCGGTGCCGGCGACGCCCCAGTCGGTCGGGTAGGCGGCCGGGACGGCCGGCAGGGGCCGGGCGAGGGCGGTGTCGATGAGCGCGCGCACGTCGACGGGCAGCTCGGCGCGCAGCCACAGCGACTGCAGCGCGGGGCGGTGGGCCTCGAGGTCGAGCACCGGCACGGCGGCCGTGAACGGCACCGGGGCGCCGCCGCAGCGGGCGCAGCGCACCTCGACCATCGTCTGGGCCGAGGTGAAGCCGCCGCAGCCCTCGCAGCCGCCGCCGCAGGCCTCGTGGCCGCAGGCGCCGCACAGGCCCTCGACGTAGGAGTGGTGCAGGGTCCGGGCGCAGCCGGCGCAGCGGTGCAGCTCCAGCTCCCGCATGGGCAGGGCGCCGCGCTCGACGAGGCGGGCGACCATCGTGGCCATCGCCGGGGCGTAGCCGGGGGCGCGGGGGTCGACGAAGGCGTCGTACTCGATCCGGGCCCGCCGGAACGCCTCCACGATCTCGTCGCGGTAGCCGTCGACCATCTTGTCCACGTCGACGCCGTCGAGCTCGGCCCGGGTCAGCACGTAGTTCTGGTGCACGTCGACGCCGGCCATGGCCAGGACGTGCTCGCCGCGGGCGCGGGCGGCCCGGGCGGCGAAGTCGGCGGCGAGGTAGGGGCCGGACAGGTGCCCGACGTGCAGCGGACCGTTGGCGGTCGGCGGCGGGATGGACACGACGTCCACCAGCGGCTCGGGCTCAGCCATTGCCGGCCTGCGCGTACCAGTAGGCGCTGAACACGACCAGGGGCTCGTCGGGGCGGCGGTTGTGCACCACGTGCCGTTCGCCGGATTCGAGCAGGAATGCGTCGCCGGTGCGCACATCGACCGGTTCGTTGCCGTCCACCTCGACGGCGGCGTCGCCCCGCACGACGATCGACAGCTCCAGCTCCGGGTGCTGGTCCTGCGGGCTCACCCCGCCCGCCGGCACCTGGTACCACATCGCGCGGAACGGCAGCGCGCCCACGCCGTCGTAGCCGTCCCACCGGAACACGTCCACGCCGCCGACGGGCCGGTTCGGCCCGCGGCCCAATTGATAGGTCCGCATGGCGGATGACTATCGACGCCCGCCCCTGCGCCGCGGTTGCGGTCGCCTGCGGTGCCCGCTTGCGGTTCGCCTGCGGTGCCTGCACGCACGGGGGTTTCCGTATCTCGTATCCGACGGACCCGAACGAGTGGCCGATCAGGCGATAGTGTTCGATCGTGCAGTTTCGATTACTCGGCGCGGTCGAGGCGGACATCGCCGGCCGCCCGGTCAAGCTCGGCTGGCGCCAGGAACGCTGCCTGCTGGCGTTGCTGCTGCTGGACAACGGCCGCCCCATCCACAACGAGCGGCTGGCCGAGCTGATCTGGGAGGGCGAGCCGCCGCCCGACCCGCGCGCCGCGCTGCAGGTGGTGGTCGCCCGCCTGCGGGGCCACCTCAACGCCGCCGACGCCGCCGCGCACGGCGTGCGCCTGGTGACCAAGGGCGACAGCTACGCCCTCGAGGTCGCCGCCGAGCAGGTCGACGTGGCCCGGTTCAAGATGCTGGTGGCCCGGGCCCGCACCGCGGATCACCCGGACCGGGCGGCCGCGTTCCTGCGCACCGCCCTGCGGCTGTGGCGCGGCCCGGCGCTGGCCGACGTGGCCGGGCCCTGGCTGCGGCGGCGGGTCACCGACCCGCTCGACGAGCTGCGGCTGGCCGCGACCGAGGAGCTCATGGACGTGGAGCTGGCCGCGGGCCGCCACCACGAGCGCATCGCCGAGCTGACCCAGCTCGTCGCCGAGCACCCGCTGCGCGAGCGGCTGCGGGGTCAGCTCATGGTCGCCCTGCACCGGGAGGGCCGCCGGGTCGCCGCGCTCGACTCCTACGAGCAGCTGCGGCGCACCCTGCGCGACTCCTTCGGCCTGGAGCCCGGCGCCCAGCTGCGCGAGCTGCACGGCCGCATCCTGCGCGCCGACCTGCAACCGGAGCCGTCGGCGCCCGAGCCGCCCCCGGCCCCGCCCGCGGCCGTGGCCGCGGTCAGGGCCGGGCAGCCGCCGCGGCCGGTCGCGCCGCGGCCGCCCACACCGGCCGAGCTGCCCGCGGACGTGGCCGGGTTCGTGGGGCGGACCGAGGAGCTCGCCCGGCTCGACGCGATGCTGCCCGAGGCGGCCGGTGGCGGAGGACCGGTCGTGGTGACGGCGATCGCGGGCACGGCCGGGGTCGGCAAGACGGCCCTCGCCGTGCACTGGGCGCACCGGGTGGCGAGCCGCTTCCCCGACGGGCAGCTCTACGTGAACCTGCACGGCTACGCCTCCCGCGACCGGCCGGTGCCGCCGATCGAGGCCCTCGGCGCGCTGCTGCGCTCGCTGGGGGTGCGGGAGGACCGGGTGCCCGACGACGTGGGGGCGGCCTCCGCGCTGTACCGATCCATGCTGGCCAGCCGCCGCGTGCTGCTGTTCCTCGACAACGCCCGCTCGGTCGAGCAGGTGCGCCCGCTGCTGCCCGGCGGCCAGGGCTGCCTGGTGGTGGTGACGACCCGGGACCGGCTCACCGGACTCGTCGCGCACGACGGGGCCCGCCGGATCACGCTGGACATCCTGCCGCCGGAGCAGGCGCGGGCGCTGCTGAGCGACATGCTCGGCGCGGACCGGGTCGCCGCCGAGGCGGAGGCGGCCGCCGAGCTCGCCGCGGCCTGCGCCTACCTGCCGCTCGCGCTGCGCATCAGCGCCGCCGACCTCATCAACCACCCGCACCGCGGGATCGCCGCGCACGTGGCCCAGCTGCGCGCCGCCGACCCGCTCACGGCCCTGGCCGTCGACGGGGAGCGGGCCGTGCACAGCGCCCTGGAGGTGTCGTACCGCTCCGTCCCGCCCGACGCCCAGCGGCTGTTCCGCCTGCTGGGCCTGGTGCCGGGCAACGACTTCACGGCCGCCGCGGCCGGGGCCCTGGCCGGGCTCGGCGGTGCCGAGGCGGCGGCGCTGCTCGACCGGCTCGCCGCCGCGCACCTGGTCGTCGAGCCGGCGCCGGACCGGTTCACGTTCCACGACCTGCTGCGCTCCTACGCGCGGGCCCGCGCGACGGCCGACGACTCCGCCGAGGAGCGCACGGCGGCGCTGCGGCGCGTCTACGACTGGTACCTGGGCACCCTCGACGCCGCCGCCCGGCAGCTCTATCCGCAGCTCGTACGGCTGCCCTACGCCGGGTCCGCGCCGGTGGCCACGTTCTGCGGCACGGCCCAGGCCCGGGCCTGGCTGGAGGCCGAGCGGCAGAACCTCGTGTCGATGGTCCGCCACGCGGTCGCCGACGCCTACCCGGAGATGGCGTGGCGGCTCACCGACGCGATGCGCGGCTTCCTGGCCCAGGGCGGCCACCTGTTCGCGTGGCTCGTGGTCAGCCGGGCCGGGCTCGCCGCCGCGGAGATCTACGCCGACGTCAACGGGCAGGCCGCGATGCTCATCGGCCTCGCGCACGCCAACCAGTGGCTGTGCCGGCACGACGAGGCGGTCGAGTCGCTGCGCTGCGCGATCCGCCTGGCCGAGACCGGCGGCTGGGTCGAGGGCCTGGCGTGCGCGCGCAACAACCTCGGCATCTTCTACGACGAGCTCGGCCGGCCCGACGAGGCCCTGGAGCAGCACACCGGCGCGATCCGGCTGGCCCGCGAGCACGGCTCGACCTCGCTGCTGGTCGCGTTCCTGGACTCCCTCGGCCACCACCATCACGTGACCGGCCGGCTCGCCGACGCCACGGAGTGCCTCGACGAGGGGCTGCGCATGGCCGAGACCCTCGGGGAGGCGTCTCGGACCACGGCGTACCTGCTGGAGTCCCTGGCCGCGACCTACCAGGCGCTGGGCCGCCTCACCGACGCCCTCGAGCTCGCCCAGCGGGCCCTGACGCTGTGCCGCGAGGTGGGCAACCGGCTGCACGAGACGACGATCCTGTCGCTGCTGGCCGCCGTGCACGCCGACCTGGGCCGGCCGGAGCAGGCGCTGGAGCTGGCCACCGCGGCCGTCGACACCGCCCGGGACCTGGAGGGCAGCTACGGCACCGCGCAGGCGCTCATCGCCCTGGCGCTGGCCAGCCGCGGGGTGGGGCGGCCGGAGCGGGCCGCCGAGCTCTACAGGGAGGCGGTCACGCTGCTGGACGGCGTCGGCGCGGCGTACCACCGGGCGGCCGCGGCCGTCGGGCTCGCCGGGGCGCTGCACGACCTCGACCGGCTCGACGCGGCGCTCGACCACGCCCGCAGCGGGCTGCGGCTCACCGAGCGGGGCGGGTTCCGGATGCTGCGCGCGCACGCGCTCGTCACGATCGCCGAGATCCAGCTCAGCCGGGGCGACCGGGTGCGGGCGCTGCTGGCCGCGCGGCGGGCCGCGGACGCGCACCGCACGAGCGGCAGCGTGGCCGCGCAGGCGCGCATCCGGGGGATCCTGGCGCGCGCTAGCGCCGGTTCCCCGCTTTCTGAGCTAGCACCATGAGCCCCGCCCCGGCGAGGGCGCAGATGGCGCCCAGCACGGCGTAGACGCTCACCCGGGCCCAGCTCGTCGGCTCGTGGCCGATCTCCACCCGCACGCCGATGCCGAAGAGCACCGCGACGACGAGCAACCCGATTCCGGTCGGCCGTGGCCATGTCATGGCGCCCAGTACAGCACATTCGTCCAAGGGCGCGGCCGCGGCGCGAACCGGCGCCCGCGGTGTGACCCCGGCGGCCGGTAGGGTCGGGGCGTGCACTACTGCCAGCGGTGCGACGACCCGATCGCCATGGCGCCCGACGGGGAGCTCGCGGTCTGCCCCGACTGCGGCCACACCGAGCCCGCCCGCCGGCTCCCGCTCTTTGTCGTCACCGGCGCGTCCGGGTCCGGCAAGACGGCCGTGCTGCCCCATCTCGTGCGCGGGCTGCCCGAGTGCCTCGTGTTCGACGGGGACTGGCTCATCGGGCCGTTCGAGCGCGCCTGCGAGTTCGGCGAGGTCGACTGGCCCGCGCTGCGCGACGCGTGGCTCAGCGTCGCGCACGGGGCGGCGCAGAGCGGGCGGCACACGGTGCTGCTCGCGCCGTTCACCCGCGAGCAGCTCGACGGGCTCGCGGGCCGGCGATGGGTCACGGACGTGCACGTCGCGGTGCTCGACTGCGCCGACGACGTGCGCGCCGCGCGGCTCGAGGCGCGGCCGCGGTGGCGCGAGCGGGCGATCGAGCGGCACCTCGCGTTCGCCGCCCACCTGCGCGCCACCGCCGGCACCGTCGTGCGCACCGACGACGGGCCGCCCGAGGAGTCGGCGCGCCGGGTCGCCGAGTGGGTGCGCGCCCACATCGGCTGAGCGGTTTCCGGTTACGCGGTTTCCGGTTGCGCGGTTTCCGGTTGCGCGGTTTCCGGTTGCGCGGTTTCCGGCTGAGCGTCGGCCGGATGGGCGGTCACTCGAAGCGCAGGCCCTCGGGGCGCATGAGCCGGAACAGGGGCGGCAGGCTGGCGAGGGTCACGAGCAGGACGACCCCGGCCGCGATGCCGGACACCACCCCGACGCCGGCCCAGTCCACGCGCACCTGGACCACGACGATGCGCAGCAGCAGGGCGCCGAGGGCCAGGCCCAGCGCCGACGCGACGAGCAGGCCGAGCGCGACCGGCACCGCCGTCTGCCACAGGATCGACCAGGCCATGGTGCCGCGGCGGGTGCCGAAGGCGACGAGCGCCGCCAGCGTCCGCCGCCGCTCGCGCAGCTGCTCCAGGGTGCCCACGAGCAGGCTCAGCCCGACGAGCACGAGCACCACGGCGGCGCCCGCGAACAGCCCGCGCCGGATGCTCGCGAACGTCGAGTCGACGTCGGTGGACGACAGGATGCTCACGTCGGTCGTCGGGCCGATGCGCATGGCCGCGTTGCGCAGGTGCTCGGCCGCGTCCGGCGCGCCCGGGTCCAGGCCGACGAAGGTGTAGTAGCGCGCGTCGAGGGGCTCGGTGAGCGCCTTCGGGGCCGCGCCGGTGGTCACGAGCAGGCCGTCGTGGTCGGAGCCGTAGGGGTCGCGCCGCTCCCGGGCCGGTTTGAGCTGCCGGGGCACGCGCCAGGTGGGCTTGACCGAGTCGTCCTCGCCCGCGCCGACGAGCACGTCGCGGCCCGCCGCGACGGTGGCGTCGTCGCCGCTCATGCCGCGCTGCGACGACGCCGGGTCGACGGCGAACACGTCACCGTCGGCGCAGGCGGGCAGCTCGGCGAGGATGCGCAGGGTCTCGCAGTCGCCGATCGCGATCTCGAAGATCCTCGGGTCGCCGCCGCCGTCCGCGGTGCCGTCCCCGCCGGGCAGGGCCGCGAACGTCTGCCGGTATGTATGCAGGCTCGTCACGCCCGGGCTCCCCCGCAGCCCGGCCTCGGCCTGGGCCGCGGAGCGCACGGGCACCGACGCGCTCGGCTTCACCATGGTCACGGCCTGGGCCTCGGCGGTGTTCTGCCGGCTGGCCGTCGTGTTCTCGGCCTCGGCGGCGGCGAAGAGCATCTGCAGGGCGATCGTGCCGGCCGCGGCGACCGCGACGGCGTTGACGGCCCGCAGGGCGCTGTCGTGCGACAGCTGCAGCCGGCGCACGGCGATCTGCCAGGCGACCGGGCCGCCCGAGCCGAGCCGGGCCACGAGCCGGTCGAAGATCCACGGCAGCATGGTGGCCACGCCGAGCAGCAGCAGGACGATGCCGGAGGCGGCCTGCCACACGTCGAACCGGTGCGCCCGCGCGCCGATGAGCGGCAGCACCAGGGCCAGGCCGCCGGCCCAGGGCACCAGCCGCCACCACACCCGCCGTCGCGTCCTCGCGGCCGCCTTGCGCACCACGCCGAGCGGCTCCACGACGACCCGCCGCAGGGCGAACAGCGTCATGAGCAGCGCGGCGAGCGGCACCGCGACGACGATCGCGAGGAACAGCGCCGGCGCCGGGTCGATGTCGGAGGCGTAGACGCTGATCGACGCGAGCTCGAAGCGCTCGGCGAACACCCGCCCGGCGTAGAAGAACCCGATGCCGAGCACGACGCCGAGCGCGGCGCTGAGCACCGCCTCGCCGGCGGCGACCCGGCGGGTCATCCACGTGTCGGCGCCGACGAGCCGGACCGCGGCGAGCCTGCGGTCGCGCTGCTCGCCGCCGAAGCGGGTCGCGGCGGCGACGAACATGGCCACCGGCATGAGCAGGGCGACGAAGATGACCACGACGAGCAGCAGCAGGATGGGCGAGAGCGGGTCGCCGGTGCTGCGCGAGCCGTAGTACGTGAGCCGCATGACGTCGGGCTCGTCCTCGGTCAGGGCGTCGCGGGTGCCGTAGAAGTAGAGCTCGTTCGGGCCGGACAGCCCCTCCTTGCCGATCACGCCGGCGATCGGCTGCGGGAACCGTTCGCGCAGCAAGGCCCCCTCGGGCGTGGCGAACAGGTCGCGCAGCGCCGGGGAGACGACGATCGAGCCGTCCGGCGGCAGCGCGGTCACGCCCGGCGGGACGATCGGGTGGGCGCCCTCCGGCTTGAGGAAGCGGCCGGCGACCGAGCGGTCGTGGTAGACGGACGTGACCGGCAGCATCAGCACCGACGTGTCGCCGCGGGGCGGGGTCTCCCCGCCCAGGTGCAGGTCGTCGCGGCCGTCGGTGCGGTGGTGGCGGCCGTCGAGGATGCCGGGCAGCGAGGCGGCCAGGAGCAGCACGGCGACGCCGAGCGCGACCCCGAGCGCGGTGAGCGCGGTGCGGAGCAGGCCTTCGCGGCCTCCGCTGAGGGCGAGGCGGGCTCCGAGCCCGACGTCGGCGGCCCAGCGGCGCGGTGAGCTCATCGGGCGCGGTCCAGGTCGAGGGCGCGGCCGTCGCGCACGACGATCTCGCGGTCGGAGTAGGCGGCGACGCGGGGTTCGTGGGTGACCAGGACGACGGCGGCGCCGGTGTCGCGGGCGGCTTCGGTGAACAGGCGCATGACGCGTTCGCCGTTGAGGGAGTCCAGGGCGCCGGTGGGTTCGTCGGCGAAGACGACGCGGGCGCCGGTGACGAGGGCGCGGGCGACGGCGACGCGCTGGCCCTGGCCGCCGGAGACCTCGCCGGGGCGTTTGGCGGCGACGTCGTCGATCTCGAGGCGGTGCAGCCAGTCGCGGGCGCGTTGTGCGGCGTCGCGGCGGCGCACGCCGCCCAGGCGCAGGGGCAGGGCGACGTTTTCGAGGCAGGTCAGCTCGGGCACGAGCTGGCCGAACTGGAAGACGAACCCGAACTCGCCGCGGCGCAGGGCGCTGCGGCGGGCGTCGGACAGGGCGGAGAGCTCCTGGTCGCGGTAGCGGACCCGGCCCGAGTCGGGGCGGATGATCCCGGCCAGGCAGTGCAGCATCGTGGACTTGCCCGAGCCGGACGGGCCCATCACCGCGACGATCTCCCCGGCCGCGACCGACATCGAGGCCCCGGCGAGCGCGGCGGTGGACCCGAACGACTTGTGCAGATCCTCGGCGGACAGCAGCGGGGTCATCGACATGCTCCGGGACTCTACACGACAGGTATACATGCTGTGTATACCGGCCGCATAGAGCGGCCCGCCTGCGCAAATGTAGTACTGCAACGGTAGGGGCTTTTGTGCCATTGGGGGCGCATATGAGTGGCCGGGATCACATCAGTTGCGAATTGTCCGGTTTTGGGGGCTTGGCGGTGACTAGGTTCGCCCGGAAACCCCGACCGGAAGGAGTCCCGTGCGCCTGCCCGCCTTTTTGCAGTCCCGCCGTGCCCGCCTGGCCGCCGTGGCCGTCATCGTCGCCGTGCCCGCCGTCACGCTGCCCATCGTGTTCTCGAGCCACGACGGCGGCGGCCTGCCCCGCGCCGTCGGTGCCGACAGCGCCTACGCGTTCCCAGCCACCCCCGATCACATCCCGGACACGCCCGTCCGCGTGAACCAGGTCGGCTACCTGCCGGACGGCCCGAAGCGGGCCACCGTCATCTCCGACTCCGACAAGCCGCTGCCGTGGCAGCTCAAGGACAAGGCCGGCAAGGTCGTCGCCTCCGGCGAGTCCGAGCCCCGCGGCCTCGACGCGAGCTCGGGGCAGAACACGCACGTCGTGGACTTCAGTGCCTACCGGGGCACCGGCGACACCTACACGCTCGAGGTCGACGGCAAGGCCAGCGTCCCGTTCGACCTCGATCCGAAGGCGTACCGCCAGCTCAGCATCGACGCACTGTCGTTCTACTACCCGCAGCGCAGCGGCATCGCCATCGACAACGCCATCGCACCGGGCTACGGCCGCAAGGCCGGGCACGCCGCGGACAGCCCGAACGGCGGGGACTCCAAGGTGCCGTGCCAGCCGGGCGTCTGCGACTACACCCTGGACGTCACCGGCGGCTGGTACGACGCCGGCGACCAGGGCAAGTACGTCGTGAACGGCGGAATCTCCGTCGCGCAGCTCATGAGCTCGTACGAGCGCTCCCCCAAGGCGGCCCAGGCCCGCGCCCTGCGCCTGCCCGAGCACGGCGGCAAGACCCCGGACGTGCTCGCCGAGGCCCGCTGGGAGCTCGACTTCCTCATGAAGATGCAGGTCCCGGCCGGGCAGCCGCTCGCCGGCATGGCCCACCACAAGGTGCACGACGCCGCCTGGACCGCGCTGCCGACCGATCCGGCCGCCGACAACCAGCAGCGGCAGCTGCATGCCCCGTCGACCGCCGCGACCCTGAACCTCGCCGCCGCGGCCGCGCAGGGGGCCCGGGTCTTCGCGCCGTACGACAAGGCGTACTCGGAGAAGCTGCTGCACGTGGCCAAGACCGCGTACGCCGCGGCGGTGGCCCACCCGACCATGTACGCGCCGGACTCGGACTCGACCGGCGGCGGCGCGTACGGCGACACCGACGTCAGCGACGAGTTCTACTGGGCCGCGGCCGAGCTGTTCATCACGACCGGCGACAAGGAGTACTCCACCGCGGTCACCAGCTCGCCGCTGCACAAGGCCGACGTCTTCGCCGCGCCGTTCGACTGGCGCGCGACCGCGGCGCTGGGCCGGCTCGACCTCGCCAGCGTCGACAACAAGCTCCCCGACCGGGACCGGGTGCGCCAGTCCGTGATCGAGGGCGCCGACCGGCAGCTCAAGACCATGGAAGGCCAGGCCTACGGGCAGCCGTACGCGCCCCCGGCCGGCTACGACTGGGGCTCCAACAGCCAGATCCTCAACAACCTGGCCGTCGTCGGCACCGCGTTCGACCTGACCGGCAAGGCGAAGTACCGCGACGGCGTGCTGTCCGGGATGGACTACATCCTCGGCCGCAACGCGCTGAACCAGTCCTACGTCACCGGCTACGGCGAGAAGGCGTCGAAGAACCAGCACAGCCGCTGGTACGCCCACCAGCTCGACCCGAAGCTGCCCAACCCGCCGCGCGGCACCCTCGCCGGCGGCCCGAACTCGAACCTGCAGGACGAGGTCGCGGGCAACGCGCTGCGCGGCTGCAAGCCGCAGCTGTGCTACATGGACGACATCATGTCGTGGTCGACGAACGAGCTGACCATCAACTGGAACGCGTCCCTGGCCTGGGTCTCGACCTTCGTGGCGGACCAGACCTGAGCCGGAGCTGAGTCAGGCCTGAGCTAGTCACCCGGCGGCCAGGGATCGCCCCACTCGGCGTCCCTGGCCGCTTTGTACAGCGGGCCCTCCCGCTTGGACACCAGGACCGGCCCGACGCTCGTGTCGGGCCGGCACACCTGGAGGGTGACGAGCCCCTTGCGGAACGCCGGGTGCCGCACGACGCGCCCGGGCGCGCCCGCCGGGGCTTTGAGCGCCGCCACGAAGCTGTACTTCTCGTCCTCGTACCCGAGGCTGGCGTCCTTGAGCCGCCGGTGCAGCGCCGAGCGGTTGACCCGGGCGGCGAAGTGGCACCAGTCCTTGCCCGTCATCCCGCACGCCAGCTGGTGCGGGCAGGGGGCGGCGATGTGCCACCCGGCCTCGATCAGCTGGTCGCGGGCGGCGAGCATCCGGCGGTACCCCGGCGGCGTCCCGGGCTCGACGAGCACCACGGCCGTCGTCGCCGCCGCGGCCGCCTGGGCCACGAGCGTGCGCTGGTCCTCCTCGTCCAGCTCGGTGAGCACGTAGGACGCGGTCACCAGGCCGGCGGCGGGCACCGGCTCCCCGAGACGCCACGGCTGCCACTGGAAGTCCTGGTCGCGGGCGATGCGGGCGCCGAGCTTGAGCGCCTCCGGCACCTGGTCCAGCACCGTGGCCGGGATGGGGCCGTAGGCGTCGCGGACCGCCCAGGCCGCCGCGCCGGTGCCGCCGCCGAGGTCCGTGTGGGACCGCGGGTCGATCGGCGGCAGCTGGGCGAGCGCGGCGCCGACCGCGGCGTGCGTGGCCGGCATGCGGTACGCGGCGTAGGCGGTCGCGTCCACCATGGTGCGGATCAGCGGCTCGCCGGCGGGCCGACCGCTGCGATAGTCCTCGATGAGCCGCCGCACCGACTCGGTGAGCCGGGCCGGGGGCACGTCCTGCAGCAGCGCGTCGAGCGCCTCGCGAAGGTCAGGCACGGCGCCACAGGCTCCGCAGCACGAGCAGCGTCGCCACCCCGGCGGTGACGATCGCGGCCAGGTTGATGAGCAGCTGCAGCGCGGAGCCGCCGGCCTCGTGCGGGATCCCGTAGGCGAGCGCGACCGCGATGTTCGCCGCCGCCGGCACCGTCGTGACCGAGATGAGCACCCCGATGAGCGGCCCGGCCTTGGCCGAGGTCAGCGACAGCATCCCGGCGATCCCGGCGAAGAACCCGACGACCCAGGACAGCGCGTCGGGCCGCCAGATGAAGTCAGTCAGCGGCCGGTCCCGCAGCAGCATCCCCTTGTCGACGAGGCCGAGCGCGTCCAGCCCCAGCGTGGTCAGGATCGTCACCACGATGCCGACGGGGAAGCCGATCCCGAGGGCCAGCAGCGCCCGGCGCACCGAGCGGCCGCGGCGGCGCACGATCCCCACGCAGAGCGCGGCGAGCGGGCCGAACTCGGGCCCGACGACCATCGCCCCGACGACGAGGATCGGCTGGTCCAGCAGCACCCCGATGCCGGCGATGACGGTCGCGATCGCGAGCATCGCCAGGAACGCGCCGGACAGCTCGGTCTCGGCGCCGGTCTTCTGCTCGATCTCGTCCCACACGACGGCGTCGCCGGCGAGCCCGGGCGCGGCGTCGGCGGCCCGCCGCGCGCCGCGGGACAGCGCCACGTCGACGGTCTCGATGGCGATCGAGCCGCGCTCGTGCAGCCCGAGCTCGCGCAGCGCCGCGAGCACCGGGCTGCCGGCCTCGCGCACCACGTCGGCGAGCACGAGGTCGCCGGCCGGCTCGCGGGCCGCCCCGGCGAGCACGACGACGTTCGTGGCCCCGGCCTCGGCCGTGAGCAGCTCGACGACCCGCTCGGTCTCGTCCGGCGGGCTGATGACCCTCAGATGCAGCACCGGCCCATTATTCAGCCCGCCACCGGACGCCACCCGTCGAAGCCCGCCTCCACGGTGCCCTCCCCGTGCGTGAGCCCCGGCAGCGCCCGTTCCAGCTCGGCCAGCCGCGCCGCCGGGACCGTGCCCGCGACGGTGAACCGGGCCGGGCCCGCGTCCGGCGCCCCGGGCACCGCGCCGAAGCGCGGCAGCGCGGCCAGGGTGGCCGTGAGCGCGTCCGCCGGGCCCTCGATCGCGAAGCGCTGCACCGGCTCGCAGACCACCGTCCCGGCCTCGGCCAGGGCCCGGGTGAGCAGCTGGGGGACGAGCTTGCGGAAGTCGGCGGCGGTGGTGCTCGGGGCCTGGTACCCGCACCGCGTGACCGTCACCCGCGCGTCGCCGACGTCCCAGCCGTGCCGGCCGCCGCGGGCGAAGGCGTCGCGGACATAGCGCTCGATCGCCTCCTGGAAGTGCGGGAGGGATTTGTACACGTACATCGGCACGTGCTCGACCGGCACCGCGATCGCGACCTCCAGACCCTCCCCCGGCTCCACGAGCAGCTCCAGGGTGGCCGGGAAGGGATTGCCGTCGCGTCCGAGGACGACCCCGGCGCGGCCCCGGCCGCGCGGGCGCTCCAGGTGCAGCGTCACGGTCTCGCCGAAGCCGACGGCCAGCCCGAAGTCCTCGGCGAGGGTGTCCCGGATGACCTCGCGCTGGACCTCGCCGTACAGCGACACCTTGAGCTCGCCGCGCTCCTCGTCGAGGCGCAGGTCGATGAGCGGGTCCTGGCCGGCGAGCTGCTGCAGCGCGCGGTGCAGGTCGCGGCGGCGGCCGGGGTCCTCCGGCTCGACCGTCGCCTCCAGCGTGGGCGGGGCGAAGACCGGGGCCGGGTGCGCCTGCGCCCCGCCGATGGTGTCGCCCAGCCGGACGCGGCGCAGGCCGTGGACGCGGCCGATCTCGCCCGGGCCGAGCCGGTCGCGGCCGTCGATCGCGGTGACCCTCTCGTCGCCGATGCGGTCCCGGACCCGCAGGACGCCGGCGTGGACGCGCACGTAGGCGGCGCGATCCCGGTCGATCTTGAACACGGTGGCCCGCAGCGGCGCGTCCTCGTCCCGCGGAGCCTTCGGCAGGTGCTCCGCGATGGCCGCCGTGAGCCGCTCGATGCCGGCTCCCGTGATGGCCGAGCCCTGGTAGGCCGGCATGACCCGGGCCTGCGCGGTGAGCCGGTCGACGTCGATCTCCCGGTCGTGCAGGTAGGCGGCCAGCGCCTCGTCGTCGGCCTCGGCCAGCTGCTCCTCGTGCTCGCGCCACATCGGCACCGCGCCGGCGATCTGCCCGATCACGCGGTCGGGGTCGGCGCCGGCGCGGTCGGTCTTGTTGACGAAGACGAGCGTCGGCACGCGCAGGCGGCGCAGGGTGCGCAGCAGCACCCGGGTCTGGGCCTGCACCCCCTCGACCGCGGAGACGACGAGCACGGCGCCGTCGAGCACGCGCAGCGCCCGCTCCACCTCGGCGATGAAGTCGGGGTGGCCGGGCGTGTCGATGAGGTTCACGGTGAGCGCGCCGATGCCGAACGTGGCGACGGCGGTCTTGATCGTGATGCCGCGCCGGCGCTCCTGGTCGAGCGAGTCGGTCTGGGTGCTGCCGGCGTCGACGCTGCCGAGGCGGGCGATCACGCCGGCGTCGAACAGGAGGCGCTCGGTGAGGCTGGTCTTACCGGCGTCGACGTGCGCGACGATGCCGAGATTGAGGATGCTCAAGACGTGTCAGGTCCTTCACGGGCGAGGCGGACGGCGGCCGGGACGTGACACGTGCGCGCATGATCTCCTCCTCGTTCCCTGATGACCTGACGTTCGCAGTGTACCGGCGCGGGCACCCGATTTTTTGTCGTACCTCGTCGCTACGCTGTCGCCGACCCCCTCACATGTGAGAAAGGCTCGGGCCGATGCCGCAAACGACCTATCTGGAACTGTCCGAGGACTCCGGGAGCGCGCACAAGTTCTACGAGGTCACCGTCGACGGCCCGCAGATGCAGGTCCGCTACGGGCGCATCGGCGACGCCGGGCAGACGCAGACGAAGACCTATGCCGACGAGGCGAAGGCGCAGGCGGACGCGGCCAAGAAGATCGGCGAGAAGGTCCGCAAGGGCTACGCGCCCGCGGTGCCGGGCCAGCGCGCGCCGCGGTCGGTGACCCGGCGCGTGATCGTGTCGCAGCGCTCGACCGCGAAGACCGCGCCGGTGCTGTGGAAATACCGCTCGGGCGCGCCCGCCTTCGGCATCTTCATCGACGACGACGTGTGCATGGTCGGCAACGAGAAGGGCACGATCACCGTCCTGCAGCACGACGCCACGGTCCAGCGGCAGTTCCAGCTGCCCGACGGCGTGAAATGCATCGTCGCCGACGACGCCTGGATCTACGCCGGGTGCGACGACGGCAACGTCTACGACCTGTCCGGCAAGGTGCCGCGGCTGGCCTACGCGATCGCGCCCGACATCGACATCTACTGGCTCGACATCCACGACGGCATCCTGGGCGTGTCCGACGCCAAGGGCGGCGTGTGCACCATCGACCACGAGGACGAGTTCCTGTGGCGCCGCCAGGGCCGGGGCCCGGCCGGCTGGATGGTGCGCTGCGACGCCGACGCCGTGCACCACGGCCACGGCCGCGGCGTGACGAGCTACGACTGGCGCACCGGCGACGAGCTGTGGCACCAGCCGACGACGGGCGCGGTGCTCTTCGGCTGGCAGGAGTCCGACGCCGTCTACGCCGGCATGTCCTCCAACTCGGTGCTGCAGTTCTTCAAGGACGGCCGCGCCGGCGTCACCTACCGCTGCGACGACACGATCTTCTCCTGCGCGACGGCGCCCGACGGCCGCTACGTCTTCGCCGGCGACTACCGCTCCTCGGTCTACTGCTTCGCCGCCGACGGCACGCGGCTGTGGAAGCTGGGCACGGGCTGCGGCAGCGCCTACTCGATGCAGTATCACGACGAGAAGCTCTACATCGTCACGACCGACGGCTCGCTGGCCTGCATCGACGCGAGCGAGACCGCGGTGCGCTCGGCGGAGCAGGGCGTGGTGCCGCAGTTCGTCGACGTGAAGGCACCGGCGGCGATGACGAGCGTGGCCCCGTCGACCACGGTCGAGCTCGCCCACGACCCGGCCGACGGGGTCGTGGTCGAGTGCGTGCAGGAGGGGTCGCGCCTTCGCATCCGTGTCGTCTCGGCGGGCTACCACTCGGACTGGCAGGTCCAGTTCCCGAAGGGCATCCGCGAGCCGGGGGCGCGCTACGTGGTGTCTTCGGTTCGGGAGTCGGCGCGGGGCGGCTTCTACCGGGCGTACGGGGACATCCGGAAGCTGGTCTGATGCCTCTCGCCCCGCACCGGGGGCCGGCGCGCTCGCTGGCGCGGCGGCCGTCGTTTCGGGCGGTTCGTCGGCCTGTTGCGGTTTGACGTTGGTGTGGCCCGGGGCCGTCGTGGGTTTCGCCTCGACGGCCCCGTCCGGTGTTGTTGCGCCGACTGTGCTCCACAGTGGACTGCAGTCGCCGATCCGTCGTTGCGGGCTCAGCCGAGTTTGTCGGTGTGTTCGCAGGCGAGGATCATTTTCGAGCCCGCGACCGTGTCGACGGGGCGCTCCACGTCGTCCCAGGCGAGCATCTCGCCGGTGCGCGGGTCGAAGATCAGCACGTGGCGGGCGTTCTTGTCGTCGAGGCTGACCGCCACGCCCTTGCGACCGGCGCGGTCCGTGGTCTCGCCGCGCCAGACGACGCCGGGCGTGTTCGCGAGGATGCGCAGCACCTCGGCGCGCGTGGCGAGGGGCACCGCGTGGTAGCTGAACCAGTCGCGGACGTTCCAGAACAGGAACGGCTTCCCGCCGGTGAGCAGCTTCTTGGCGATCTCGGCCGGGTCGGTCGGCAGGGGCTGCGTCGCCCGGTGCGGGTCGGGCGGCAGGTCGTGGACGTCGGCGGCCGGCGTGCCGGCCGGCTGGATGGGGTGCTGCTGGTAGTACCGGTAGGACTCCTCGTTCGGGTACACCGCCGGCAGGAGGAGGGTCCGGTACCGCCCGGAGCCGTCGTCGGCGTGCCACTCCCACCGCTCGCTGGGGACGATCCGCTGCGACCGGCCGTCGGGGGTGTCGTCGAAGACGGCGTTCCACCCGACGGTGTGGATGAAGGTGTACTTGCCCGTGGTGGTGTCGCACCGGCTGGGCGCCAGCTGCCCGGCGAGGGCACGCAGCTGGTCGCCCGCGGTGGGCGGCCGCTGGTCGAACTCGAAGGCCACCGGCCGGATCACGGGCCCGAACGCCGGCGCCGGTGCGGCGGTCCCGGTGGGCGTCGGTCCGGTGGCCGCGGTGGACGCCGGTCCGGTGGCCGCGGTCGGCGCCGGTCCGGTGGCCTGGCCGGCCTCGACGCCGGACGGTGCTCCACCGGTCAGGCCGCCGGCCACCACGCCGGTCGCGACGAGCCCCGCGGCGACGACCCCGGCCGCGACCGGGACCAGGATGCGCCGGCGCGGGACACCGGACGATGCGGCGCCGGACAGCGCGGCACCGGACGATGCGGCGCCGAATTGTGCGGCTCCGGACGGTGCGGCTCCGGACGGTGTGTCGATGCCGACGGTCGCCTCGGCGAGGGCGATGAGGTCGACGGCCCTCGCGGGCGGCGGGGGGACCGGCACGCCGAGGGCCGGGTCCGCCGGGCCGAGCAGTGCCTTGGTGCCGCTGGTGTCAAACATGGCGGTTCCTGTCTGCCGTCGTGTTCAGCTGCTTCGGTGCCGGCACGCGAGGGGCCGGCGTGGGGGGTGGCGCACCGAGGGCCCGGCTCAGCCGGCCCCGCGCGCGGTGCAGCCGGACGGCCGCCGCGGTACGGCTGCAGCCGAGGACGGCCGCCGCCTCGGCGAGGGACAGCTCCTCCCAGCCGATCAGGCGCAGCAACTCCTGGTCGGCGTCCGAGAGGGTGGCCAGCGCCCGGCGGACGTCGGCCAGCCGATCGGCGGCGCCGTGCTCGTCGGCCGTGACCGGCAGGCGCTCCTCGCCGACGGGCACGGGCGCGGCCTGGCGAGCGCGCCAATGGTTCGCGAGCAGTCGGCGCGCCACGCCGTACAACCACGGCAGCTGACGGTCGGGCACCTCGGCACGGCGGCGCCACGCGACGACGAAGACCTCCTGCGCCACCTCGGCCGCCGCGTCGGGGTCACCGATCCGGCGCAGCGCGTAACGAACGACCGGCGGGTAGTGGGCGCAGTACAAGGCAGTGAACCAGCCTTCGCCGCGCTCTCGCAGCCCGGGCATGGGCTCTCCTGACTATCGGCAACGGGTACACCGTCACTTGTGTCGGCAACCGGCGGATCATTACACCCGTTTTCCGGGGGCCTCCGGGGATGACGGCTGCTCGTCGGCGGCACGGCACGCTGACCGGCCAGCGCGGCGAGGGCGGCCCGAATCCCGGGCGGTGCGGCGGACCCGCGTCAGGGCCGGCTTCGGCACCGTGCGCCGGCCGGCGCGGAGGTCAGGCATGCGTCCAAGCAGTGCGGCGAGCGCCGCGTCGAGGATCGGCTGCCGGTGCTGCGCGGCGCCACCCCACCGCGGCGAGGACCGGGTAACGGCCGCCGCGGGTTCGGGGCGGCACGGTGAGGGCAGGGCGCGGCGTCCGTCCCGGGTTCGGGACGGACGGCGCGGGCGGGACTCGGGCGGAGTGTGCGGGAAGCGTCGGGAGGGGACCTGCGGATAGTCAGCCGATCACGCGCGTGAAGAAGTCGCCGAAGCCGGTGCCCAGCTGGGCGATCAGCGCGCCGATACCGCGCGCCACCTTCGCCGCTGCGTCCGGGCGGAACGCCACGAACCAGACGAGGAAGATGACGACGGCGAACTGCAGAGTCTTTTTGAGCGTCATTGACCTATGCCCCGTGCCAACCAATGGTGCAGAGACCATCAAAGTAACCCGATCGCGGCTCGAAGATGGTCGAAACGGCCGCTAGAGGGGATTCGGGGGGAGATTTGGCACGGGCCACGCCGGGTCGGGGCGGAAGTCCTGCCAGGTGCCGTCGAACGGGAACTCGCCGCGGTCGGCCTTCGCGGCCACGCGCGAACCCTCGGCGCGGATCGCCAGCGACTCGGCCGTGGTCCAGAAGCCGGGGCGGTCGACGCACGCCGCGAAGGTGTCCTCGTCCTTCCAGCGCCAGGTGCGGTCCGGGTCCACCACGATGTCCAGGTGGTGGTCGATCACGTCGATGCCGCCGGCGTGCCTGGCCAGGACGGCCTCGAGGTTGACGTACCAACCGAGGAACCGGCCCTCGCGGAAGAACCACCACACCGAGTGCGCCGCGGCCGGCGGATGCAGGATCAGCACGTCGCGGTCGGCCCAGGTGCGGCGGCGCAGCGGGGCGGCGCCGTAGTCCTCGATCGCCGGGGCGTCGCGCAGCGGGGTGCCGTCGGGCTCGGTGCGGCAGGCGAAGCCGGCGCCGGCCGGGAGCCAGACCAGCAGGCCCCGCTCGTCGTCGGCGACCGGGTGGACGGCCTGGGCCCAGCTCACATGCGGGCCCCGGAAGTACCGGCGCAGCAGCATGTCGACCATACTACGGAGCATGTCCATGCCCGCCGCGGTCCGCCGGTTGCCGGCCGCGCCCGGCGTGTACCGCTTCCGCGACGCCGGCGGCAAGGTGCTCTACATCGGCCGGGCCACGTCGCTGCGCGCCCGGGTGGCGTCGTACTGGTCGGACCTGCGCGACCGGCCCCGCCTGCGCCGGATGGTCCCGCTCGTCACGGCCGTCGAGGCGGTCGTGTGCGACTCGGTGCACGAGGCCGCGTGGCTGGAGCGCAACCTGCTGCGCCGGCGCAAGCCTCGCTGGAACCGGGCCCGCGACGGGCAGGAGTCCACCGTCCACATCGGACTCGACGACGGTCTCCACGCGCCGGGGCTGCGGATTCTGTACTCCCCGAAGCCCGGCTGCTTCGGCCCGTACCTCGGCGGCGCGCGAGCCCGCAACGCCGTCTCGGCGCTGCACCGCATCCGGCCGCTGGCCTACACCGGGGCGCGCCTGACCGGCGCGGAGCGGGACATGGCGGCCGCCCGCGGCGTGACCCCCGAGGACCGCGACGCCCTGGCCGCCTCGATCCGCGCCATCCTCGAGCGCGAGCCGGACGAGCTGGACCGGGCCCGCAACGACCTGATCGCGCTGCGCGAGAAGGCCTCGGCGAACCTCTCGTTCGAGCTGGCCGCCGAGATCCACGAGGAGCTGGAGGCCCTGGACTGGATCGTCAGCCCCCAGCGCACCGCGACCCTGGAGCCCGCCGAGCTGCGGGCGGCCGGCTTCGCCGACGGGATCCTGGTGCTGTTCCGGGTGCGGGCGGGGCGGCTCGACGAGTGGACCCAGCGCCCGTCGACGCCGGTGCTGGCGCGCAGATACCTCAGCGCGACCCCGCCGCAGTGGCGCGCCTTCGCCGAGCGGGCCGCCGAGCTAGCGAGCCGCCTGCAGCACGAGTGACCACAGGCCGTCGAGGTCGTCGACGGTGTCCGCGGGCACGAACGGGTCCGGGTCGTCGCGGTGCGCGGCCGCGCCCGGGTAGCCCGCGTTCGTCACGAGCACCGGGCGCATGCCCGCCGCCCGGGCGCCCTGGTGCTCGCGGCTGCCGCCGTCGCCGACGTACCAGCACTCCCCCGGCGCCACCCCGAGCCGCCGCGCGGCGGTGGCGTACAGCCGCGGCTCCGGCTTGCGGGCGCCCTCCTCCCACGAGAACACGGTGGCGTCGATGAGCGGCGCGTACGGCGTCCCGGCCCACCCCTGGCACAGCTCGGCCCCGCAGTCGCTGAGCACCCCGAGGCGCAGCCCCCGCCCGCGCAGGTCCGCGAGCACCTCGAGCGCCCCGGGGCGGGGGCGCCAGAGCGGTACCGCACCCGCGTGATGGGCCTCGACGGCCGCGTCGAGGCTCGCCTCGTCCGGCTCCGCGCCGCAGCGGCGGGCCATCTCGGCCAGGATCGAGCGGGTGCCGCCGTGACGGCCCGTGATGCGTTCGGTGAACGAGGTCCCCATCGCGGTCCAGAACGGCTCGGGCGGCACCCCGAGCGCGGCCGCGGTGACGTAGGCCGCGTCGCGCCGGCCGGCCTCGATGCCGGGGTCGGTGAGCGTGCCGAAGAAGTCGAAGACGACCGCGCGCATCAGCCCACCAGCCGGGCGCGCAGGGCGCCGAGCTGCCGCTCGGACAGGCCGTGGGCGAGCAGGTAGGCGTCCACGTCCCCGTGCCGCTCGTCGACGCGCTCGAGGGCGGCCAGGATCGTGCCCGGGTCCGCCTCGCCGGGCCGGTCGCGGCAGACCGCGGAATACGCGTAGTCCTCGGCGATCACGTCGTCGGGCACGCCCGCGACCCGCAGCAGCAGCGCGACCAGGATGCCCGTGCGGTCCTGGCCCGCGGCGCAGTGCACGAGCACCGCGCCGGGCGGGGCGTCGGCCACGGCGGCGACCGCGGCGGCGGCGCGCGGGGCGTTGCCGATCACGCTGAGCCGGTACACCTCGGACAGCGGCGCCAGGTCGGCGAGGTCCCGGGCCGGGTCGTTGTCGGGGTCGACGAAGGGCAGCGGCCAGTACATCGCGTCCCCGGCGAGCGCGCTGGGCCACCGCGCGGTCTCCTCGCCGGCCCGCAGGTCGATGGTGCGCACGACCCCGTGCGCGCGCAGGGCCGCGACCCCCTCGGCGGTGAGCCGGTTGAGCGAGTCGGCCCGCACCAGCGCGCGCTCGCGCACGGTGCGCCCGCCGGCGGCGGGCAGCCCGCCGAGGTCACGGACGTTGCGGCAGTCGGGCCAGTGCAGGCGCATGGCCGACACCTTAGGCGCTATTGATAGGTGACGGTGACCATCTGCAGCGTGATCTCGGTCTTGGGCCGGCCGCCGCCGGCGCCCGGATCCTCGGCCCCGATGCCGCCCGCGGCGACCTGGTCGACGATCTCCATGCCCTTGGTCACGGTGCCGAGCATCGTGTACGAGGGCGGGATCTGCGTGTTGTCCTTGTAGTTGACGAAGAACTGGCTGCCGTTGGTGCCCGGCCCGGCGTTGGCCATGGCGACCGTGCCGCGCTTGTAGGGGGCGCCGAGGTTCTCGTCGGCGAACTGGTAGCCGGGGCCGCCGGCGCCGGTGCCGGCCGGGTCGCCGCACTGCAGCACCCAGATGCCCTCGGTGGTGAGCCGGTGGCACTTGCTGCCGTCGAAGAAGTGCCGCTCGGCGAGGTAGGCGAAGCTGCCGGTCGCGCAGGGTGCCTTGGCCCCGTCGAGCCCGATCTCGATCGTGCCGAGGTTCGTGGCGATCCGCATCGTGGCCGGGCCGGTCTTCGGGGTGGCGGGCGGCGTGCCGAGGTCCTTGCCGTTCGCGCTCGGCTCCCCCGGCGAGTAGACGCACGATCCGGGCCGGGCCGGGGCCTGGGACCCGGCGGACAGCGCGCGGCCCTCGGCCGGCGTGAAGGAGACGGTCTTCGTGGCGCACCCGGCCAGCAGCAGGGAGGCGGCGGCAACGACGGTCACGGCTCGGCGGCGCACAGTCACCTCGTCACCCTATGCCAACGGGGCGCGCCGGTCCCCGCGACGGGGACCGGCGCGTCCGACGCGACGGTCGGCTCAGCTCACGGAGCAGGTGGTGCCGTTGAGCCTGAACGCCGTGGGCCTGGCGTTCGCCGAGTTGTTCCAGTTCGCGAGGAACCCGAAGTCCACCGACCCGCCGGCGGCGATGGTCTTCGTGTAGTCGGCGTTGGTGACGGTCACGTTCGCCCCGGACTGCGTGTTCACGCCGCCCCAGATCTGCGTGATCGTCTGGCCGTTGGCGAAGGCCCACTGCAGCGTCCAGCCGTTGACGGCGGCGGACGAGGTGTTGGTGATCTTCACCGCGGCCTGGAAGCCGCCGCCCCACTGGCCCGTCACGCTGTACGCGACGCTGCACGCGCCGGCGGGAGCCGACGAGGAGGCCGACGGGGACGTGGACGCCGAGCGCGACGGCGACGCGGAGGCCGACGCCGAGCGCGACGGGGAGGCCGACGCGGACGGCGAGCGGGAGCCGGACGCCGACGGCGACGCCGAGTAGGACGGCTGGGGGCCGGTGCGGTCGCCGTAGATGATGCCGCGGCCGTTCGTGCCCAGGTACACGCGGCCGAAGATCCGCGGGTCGCCGGTGATCGCCTCGCCGATGTTGCCGTACTGGTGCTGGTCGTCGTTCACCCGCAGCCAGGAGGCGCCGGCGTCGTCGGAGCGGAAGACGCCCTTCTTGCCCTCGACCTGGCCGACGATGAACACCGCCGGGTTGGTGCGGCCGGGCGCCGCCTTGCCGAAGCCGACCGCCTGGGCCGCCGTCGCCGTGGTGAGCTTCGTGAACGACGCGCCGCCGTTGGTCGAGCGCAGCAGCCCGCCGGTGTCCCCGGCCAGCCAGACCTCGCCGGTCGCGCCGGCCACGGCCTTGAACTTGGCGGTCGTGGGCAGGCCGGTCGCGGCGGTGGTGAAGCTGGCGCCGCCGTTGTGGCTGACGTAGAACGAGCCGCCGGAGTAGCCGTAGAACGTGTTCGGGTCGACCCGGTCGGACTCGACGATCGCGTTCTGCGGGATGCCGGCGGACTGGGTCCAGCTGTTGCCGTAGCCGACGGAGTACACCACGGCGCTGTCCTTGGGCGCCCACAGGAAGCGGGAGCCGTCGGCGTTCGCCGCGATGGTGCCGCCCTCGTTGATGCCGCCCGGCTCGGTGCCCTGGAACCAGTTCGCGCCGCCGTCGGTGGAGAACGCGGCGTGGCTGTCGCTGGGGCGGTCCGAGTCGGTGAAGTTGCCCGCGCGCACCAGGACGCTCGGGTTGAGCTCGGCGTAGTCGAGGCTGGTGGTCGAGGTGAACGTCGGCTGCTTGAACATCGCCGCCGGCACCGCGTCGAGGTTGGTGTGGCGGAAGCCGCCGATGTCGCCGAGGGCCGAGATCAGCGGGGCGCCGGCCGGCGGGCTGATCAGGTCGAGCACGGCGGTCTCCTCCAGGCCCGGGGCCATCGGCTTGATGGTGATCTGGCCGCCGGTGTCCCAGGTGGTGAGGTCGGTGCTGCCGTAGATGGTGGCGCCGGTGCCGTACATGAAGCGGTTGGAGTTGAACGGGTCGATCTCGACGGACTCGTTCATCCAGCCGAGCTTCGGGGTGACCTCCGGCGGCTGAGGGTTGGTGCCGAAGTCGAGCCACGGCGACCGGGTGATGTCCATCTTGTAGCGGAAGCTGCGGTTCGGGTAGCTCGTCCAGTCCCAGATCCGGGTCCAGGTCGCGCCGCCGTCGGTGCTGCGGAAGAAGATGGCGTCCGGCCACCACGACACCTGGGTGGCGACCATGATCGTGTTCGGGTGCTGGCGGTCGATCGTCAGGCCGCTGTAGCCGAAGTAGTCGTCGGAGCTGCTGGACGGGATCGGGCTGATCTGCGTCCAGGCGCCGGTGGCGGTGTTGTACTTCCACACGTCGCCCTTGGCCCCGTCGTACGGGCCGCCGGTGTCGGACGTGGAGATGTACAGGTAGCCGCCGGAGGTGTCCAGGACGCCCTTGTGCGCGATGTACCCCGTCGGCTGCCCGGCCAGGCGGGACCACGTGGTGCCGCCGTCGGTGCTGCGGTACACCGTGTTCTGCTTGTCGGCCACGCCGACGTAGATGGTCTGCGTGGTGCTGCCGGCCGAGCCGGTGCGCTTGTCGAACGTGACCCAGACGATGCCCTGGTTGTCGGTCAGGTAGCCGTTGGGGTCGCTCGGGTCCTGGGCGTAGTTGCCCGGGTTCGGGAACGCGGTGACCTTGGACCAGGTGACGCCCGAGTCGGTGCTGCGCCACAGGCCGTTGCCGCTGGGCGCGCCGAGGTACAGGATCGAGTTCTTGTTCGGGTCGATCGCGAGCCGCTCGCCCTGGCCGCGGCCCGGCATGTTGCCGCCGAGCTTGAACGGCAGCGGCGTGGTCTGCCAGGTGACGCCCTTGTCGGACGAGCGCAGGATCGCGCCGTTGTTCGGGTCCCAGGAGTTGGTGTACATGCCGGCGGCCACGTAGACCTTGTTCGGGTCGACGGCGTCGGTGGCCAGGCTCACGACGCCGTTGTAGCCCCAGTTGTCCTGCCCGACCCAGTCGAGCAGCGGGACCCAGCGGTTGGTGGTGGTGTCGAGCCGGTACGCCCCGCCGATGTCGGTGCGGGCGTAGACCAGGCCCTGTTGCGACTGGTTGAAGATGATGCCCGGCACGAAGCCGCCACCCTCGATCTGCACGTTCTTGAAGGCGTACGGGTCGGCGGCAGCGGCATCGGCGGGCCGCACGGCGGTCTGGACGGCGACGCCGATGGCCGCGACCGCCACGGCCGCCACGGCCGCGGCGCCGAGCCGTTTCGGTCTGGTCCCGTTGAGTCCAATTGGCATGCGCGGATGGTGGGATCGGCCACTCTTGCGGGTCAACGCGCCCCAGGTCGGAGGCTGGTCAAGCGCTTCGACAGGATGAAACTCTCACGCGGTTGCTAAGTTGGCCCGGATGAGCAACCTGCGGCCGTTGATCGCGCTCGCCGTCGCGCTGACGGCCGGCGGTGTCCTGCTGGCGACCGTGCACCGAAGCCCGGAGGCGCCCCGGGCCACCTCGGCACCGGCACCGGCGCCGACCCCGTTCGCCGCCCCGGTGTCCGTCAGCGCCGAGCTCCCCGACGGGGCCGACTACACGCCGCTGTTCTACGCGAGCGCCGAGGTCTCCGTCGGCACGGCGCCGACGCCGGACGGGTCCGCGGACCGCCTGATGCTGCGCGCCAAGGCCGGCGACCGCGAGCTGCACCGGCTGGCGAAGGGCCGCTACGCGCAGTTCCTCGGCTTCACCGCCGCCGAAGGGCAGCTGTACTGGGCCGAGAGCTCCGCCCTGGCCGACGGCGCCTACGAGACCCGGCTGTGGCGCGCCCCGCTCGACGGCCCGGCCGCGCCCGTCTCGCTCACCGGGGACATGGGGGCCGCGGTGTTCTTCGATTCGGAGTACGACCTCGTGATCGCCGACGGCCGCGTGCACTGGGTCGCCGCCCCGCCCGACGACGGGGCCCGCACCGAGCTGCGCAGCGTCGCCGTCACCGGGGGCCCGGTCACGACCACCTCGTTCGAGGGCCGGTTCCGGCACACCACCTGGCCGTGGCTGCTCTCCGTCGACGACACCGCCCCGCTGACCCTGGCCAACCCGCGCACCGGCGAGCGGAGGGTGGTCACGAAGGCCGCCGCCGAGCAGGTGGTGTGCACGCCGGTCTGGTGCCGCTCGATGGTGACCGCGGCCGGCGACCGGTTCCTGTTCGACGCGCGCCACCCGGACGGCTCGGACCGCCGGCGCATTCCCGGCGACCTGACCGCGATCACGGTGGACAACGCGGTGGCGGGCCGCTACGAGATCTTCACCACCTACCGCGACGAGCGCAGCGCGCTGGTGGCGTACGACCTGCAGACCTCGGCGCTGCTGACGCTGACGGCGGACACGGGCGTGTCGGCGACCCGGGCCGGCGTGGTCTGGTGGCACGAGGGCGACGCCTGGAAGTCGGTCGACCTGCGCTAGACCGGCACCGCGCCGGCAGGCCGC
Organism: Dactylosporangium sp. CA-139114; assembly: GCF_050955725.1. Classification (NCBI taxonomy): domain Bacteria; kingdom Bacillati; phylum Actinomycetota; class Actinomycetes; order Micromonosporales; family Micromonosporaceae; genus Dactylosporangium; species Dactylosporangium sp. CA-139114. Next base: position 3,918,814 of record NZ_CP192080.1, on the reverse strand, counting down.
CGGCGGGCAGGGTCAGCGGGCTGCGAGCACCGCGGCGAGGGCGAGGGCGCCGGGCAGCGCCTGGACGAGCAGGATGCGCCGGCTCGCGGTCGCGGCCCCGTAGAGGCCGGCGACGATGACGCAGACGAGGAAGAACACCTGGAACGCGAGGCTGCCGGCGACGAGCCCGTAGACCAGCCCGGCGACGAGGAACCCGTTGTAGAGGCCCTGATTCGCGGCGAGCGCCTTGCTCGCGACCGCGAACTCCTCGGTCGTGCCGAAGGCCGCCCGGGTCCGCGGGGCCGTCCACAGGAACATCTCCAGCACCAGGAAGTACAGGTGCAGGAGCGCGACGATTCCGACGAGGACGTCGGCGGCGATCTTCACGTCAGCGAGGGTACCCGCACGACCGGCTTCCCGGTCTTGTGCCACCGGGCGAAGTGCGTGAGGGCCGCGGCGGCGTCGGCGAACGCGGGCGGCGGCGGCAACGTGATCGTGAACAGCCGGCCGCCGGCCGCACCGCCGCGGCGAGCAGCGGCAGGACGGTGGTGCCGACGCCCCCGGCCTCAGGGAAAGCGGATTGGACGGTCAACTTCGTGCGCGTAAGTTTGGTCGCGTGACCCGCCCGATGCGCGCGGATGCCGCCCGCAACCGCCGCCTGCTGCTCGCGGCCGCCGCCGACGAGTTCGCCGAGGGCGGGAGCGGCGCGTCGATCGCCGACATCGCCAAGCGCGCCCACCCCCTGCCGTGACCGGCCCGCACCGCGACGACCGGGAGCTCCTCGCCTGGCTGGACGACCGGCTCGCCGCCGCCGGGCGGCGCCGCACCGGCGACGTGACCGTCCCCCGGGTCCGGCCGTGGGGCACCGTCATGCGCGCCGAGACCGACCGCGGGCCCGTGTGGCTGAAGCTGCCCGCGCCGGACACGGCCTTCGAGGTGGCGCTGTACCCGCTCCTGCACCGCCTCGCGCCGGACCACGTGCTCGCCCCGCTCGCGGCCGACCCGGCGCGGGGGTGGCTGCTGCTGCCGGACGGCGGCGAGACCCTGCGGGACCGCCCGCCGGAGGAGTTCGAGCAGGTGCTGCCCCGCTACGCCGAGCTGCAGCGGGCCCTGGCCCCGGCCGCCGACGAGCTCATCGCGCTCGGCGTGACCGACATGCGGCCCTCGGTGCTGCCGCGACGGCTGGACGAGGCCCTCGCCCTCGTGGACGGCGTCGCGGAGGTGCGCGCGCGGCGCGCCTGGTTCGCCGAGATCGCCGCGGGCCTGGCCGGGTCCCGCGTGCCGGCGAGCCTCGACCACGCCGACCTGCACCCCGGCAACGTGTTCGCCGCGGACGGCCGTTGCTACGACTGGGGCGACAGCGTCGTGGGGCACCCGTTCGGCTCCATGCTCGTCGCGCTGCGCGGCGCCGGCGACCGGGCGCGGGAGGCGTACCTCGAGGTCTTCACCGACCTGGCCCCGCGCGCCGAGCTGCGGCAGGATCTGCGCCGCGCCCGGATCGCGGGCAACGTCATCCGGGCGCTGACCTGGCACCGGGCCCTGTCCGCCGACCCCGGTCACGGGCACGGCACAGCCCATGCCGAAGGGCCCGCGAGGCACCTCCGGCAGTTGCTGTCAGCGTCCGCGTGGCAGTGCCCGTAGCCGGGTCACCGCTCGTCGGAGACCTGCGTGTCCTCGGTGTCGACGTCCTCGTCGTGCCCGTGGCCGATGAGCCCGTCGACGACCGCGTCCACGGTCTGGCCGATGTAGTCGAACGCCGGCACGGCGATCTCCTCGGCCTCGTCGCGGATGGTGTGCAGGTCGATCGCTTCGTCGACCCGCGGGACTCCATGACGATCTGTAGCAGGCATACCAACCCGATATCCCGCCCCGGCCACGGCCAAACCTGTCACGGCGAAACGCCGAGCGCGGTCGCGTCCCAGGTGCCGTAGTACTGGTTCACGAACACGTTCGTCAGGCGCGGGTTGCGGTAGTTGAGCACCTGGTCGTACAGCAGCGGCAGCATCGACGCGTTGTCCATCACCTCGGCGTCGACCTGCTGCCAGATCCCGGCCGCGCGGACCGGGTCGGCGACCGTGCGCGCGTTGTCGAGCTGCTCATTGATGAACGGGTCGTCGAGCTCGGCGTAGTTGTTGTTCCCGCTGGGCAGGATCTGCCGCCCGTCGATCAGCGTCGGGTAGAACCCGGAACCGGTCGGGAAGTCGGCGGACCAGGCCGACAGGATGATCCCGTAGCCCTTCGCGTGCACGTTGTCGGGGCTGCCGACGACGGACCGGGCATACAGCGACGGGTCGGACGGGTCGATCCGCGCGGTGATCCCGACCTTCGCGAGGGCCGCCTGCACCGCCTCGGCCGTCTTCAGCGAGCGCGGGCTGCCGGTGGTGGCGATGACGGTCGAGAACCCGTCGGGCTTGCCGCACCGGGCGAGCTCCTCGCGGGCCTTGTCCGGCTGCGGCTTGCCCGACTTCGTCAGGTACGGGTCGAGCCCCTCGTCGTGGCCGGGAATGCCGGGCGGGAGCATGCCGCCCGCGATCTGCCCGCCGCCGCGCGCCGTACGCACCGCGGCCTTGTCCACCGCGTACTGCACCGCCCGCCGGCAGTGCACGTCGCCGAACGGCGCCACCTTGGTGCTCAGCGCCGCGTACTGCACGAACCCCGTCGTCGGCTGGTCCGCGTGCGCCTTGAGCCCGGCGTCGAGCAGCACCGTGGCCTGGGTCGCCGCCTGCACGCCGCCCTGGCCCGCGTCGGCGTCGAGGTCGCCGTCGAAGAGCTGCCGGTCGATCTCGGCCGGGTCGGTGCCGATGGTGAGCTCGATGCGGTCGGGCAGCGCCTTGCGCACCGGGTCGGTCGAGGCGTCCCAGGCGCCGTTGCGCACCCAGACGACCTTGCGCCCGGGGTCGATGCTGTCGAAGCGGTACGGGCCGGAGGCGACGGGCAGGTCACCGTAGCGCTCGCCGGTGTCCCTGGCCTGCGGCACGGGCGCGGCGACGCCCATCGCGAGCAGGTACGGGAAGTCGGCGAACGGCTCGGCGAGGTGGAACACGATCGTGCGGTCGTCGGGCGTGGTCACCGAGCGCAGACCGTCGCCCTGCCGGTACGGCCCCGCGTAGTGCTGGCCCTGGTCCAGCCGGTCGATCAGGTACGTCGGGCCGCCGGACAGGACGTCCTGGGCGAAGAGGCGCTCGATGCCGTACTTGACGTCCTGGGCCCGGATCGGGGTGCCGTCCTCGAACTTCACGCCGTCGCGGAGGCGGAACGTGTAGGTCAGCCCGTCGCCCGACACGTCCGGCTGGTCGGCGGCCAGGTCGGGCACGAGCGCGGTGGTGCCGGGCTCGGCGGCCGGGGTGAGCAGCGTGCGGACGTAGAGCCGCTGGAGGTTGTAGACGGCGTTGATGTAGGAGCGGGCGGGGTCCCACGAGTCGACGTCGTTGGCGCTGGCCAGGCGCAGTGTGCCGCCGGGCGTGGCGCTCGGGTTGACCACGGCGGTGAGCCCCGCGTCGAACCCCTCCGCGGCCGTGCCCGCCCCCGTGTCGTGGGCGCGCCCGGCGCACCCGCCGAGGAGCAGGACAAGGGCACACAGACCGACACGCACCGTACGGCTCATACTACCCAGAGTAGTCATGGCTCCGGTCCGCCGTGGTCCGGACCGTCGCTCCCGTCAGACTCGAGGTCCGCGGTGGTCGCGCCGGTGGGAGGGGTCGCGCACCCCGCGGCCGCCCGGCGCGCGAGACTGGACGCTCCGACGACTCCGGAGGTGCACCGTGTGGCGCGAGTTCGAGATCGGCGTGGAGGGCGGAGGGCCGTACGGCATCGCCGCCGGCCCCGACGGCGCCCTCTGGTGCACCCTGATCCACGCGGGCCGGCTCGCGCGCGTCGCGCCCGGCGGCGACGTGACGCTGTTCCCGCTGAACAACCCGGAGGCGGGCCCGGCGATCGTCGCGACCGGCCCCGACGGCGCGCTGTGGTTCACCCGCTTCCGGGACGGCCGGGTCGGCCGGATCACGCCGGACGGCGAGCAGTCCTCGATCGCCGTGCCGTCCCCGTTCGGCCTGGCGGTCGCCCCCGACGGCGCCCTGTGGACGAGCGAGCTCGACGCGGACCGGGTCTGGCGCGTCACCCCGGACGGCGGGACGACCCCGTTCGAGCTGGGCACCGAGGGCGCGATGCCGTCGATGCTCGCCGCGGCCCCGGACGGCACCGTGTGGTGCACCCTCAACCAGGGCAACGCGATCGCCCGCGTGACCCCCGAGCCGGAGGTGTTCGCGCTGCCCACGCCGGGCGCCGCCCCGGTCGGCATCACGGTCGCCGGCGACGGGGCCGCCTGGTTCGTCGAAATCGGCGCCGGGCAGCTCGGCCGGATCACCGCCGACGGCACGATCGCCGAGTTCCCGCTGCCGGACCGCGCCGCCCGCCCGCACGCGATCGTCGCCGACCCGGCCGGCGGGTGCTGGTACACCGAGTGGGCCGGCAGCCGCCTCGGCCACGTCGACGCCGCCGGGACCGGCATCCGGACCTACGACCTGCCCACCCCGGACTCGGAGCCGCACGGCCTGGCCGTCGCCGCCGACGGCGCCGTGTGGGTCGCCCTGGAGCGCGGCTCGGTCGCCCGGTTCAGCCCTGCGCGGTGACCTGCGTCGTCGGCTCCTCGCGGGGCAGCCGGACGGTGACCTGCTCCGCGAGCGGCAGCGGAGACTCGGCCTGGGGATCGGGCCCGTCGCCGTCCGGCTCGGGCACCCACCGCGGCACGACCCGGTGGACCGTGGCCAGGACGGCCGCGACGACGAGGCCCGCGGTGCCGGCGATGCCGAGCGCGCCGCCCGCGTAGGCGACGAACAGCCGCCGCCGGCTCAGGTCGTCGACCGCCTCCGTGATCACCCCGTCGGTCAGCCACAGCGCGAACAGCGCGCCGAGCAGCAGCCCGGCCGAGACCAGGGCGAGGAAGACGGTGGTGTACCTGTTCGCCGCGCCGTAGCGCACCCCGCCGTGGCGCCGCTGGGCGATGAGGATGAACAGGCTCGCCGCCGCGGCCCACGCGCCCACCACGAGCAGGGCCGCCACCGCGTCGCTGGGCCGGTGCCAGCCCGCCGACAGGGTCGCCACGCCGACGAGGGCCGAGACGACGGCCCCGCCGAGCGCGACGGGGCCGCGGGTGCTGGGCGGCACGACGAGCACCAGGGCGACGGCGACCGACGCGGCGACCGTCGTGTGGCCGCTGGGCAGGCTGTTGCCGGCCGCGACCCGGTCCACGTCGACGCCGAGGTGCGGGCGGTAGATGAGCGTCTTGAAGACCTGCGTGGTCGCGTTCGCCCCGCCGATGAGCAGCACCGCGCCGACGCCCAGGGCCACCCGCCGGCGGGCCAGGGCGATGAAGCCGATCACGATCGTGGCCGCCGCGACCGACACGACGGAGATGGTGCTGAGCGTGTCGTGCACCAGCCCGGCCACGCGGTCGTGGCCGATGCTGTTGCCGGTGATGGCGACGTAGTCCAGAAGCTGGCCATGTTCGCTGTGCACGAAAAATCGCCACACCGCCACGACGCCGGCCCCCTGCGCGACCGCCACGACCAGCAGCCACGCGGCGAGCCCGAGAGGCCACCCACGCATGGCCAGCAAGATAACCCAATCGCGCCAATTGCGCTCATCGCGATATCTCTTGTGGCGGCGATCCACCCCGGGGTCACCTGAACGGCATGCGCTCCTCCCCCTACTGGCCCGTCGTGACCCACCCGGTGCTGCGGCGCGTCCTGCCCGGGATCGCGGTCTCCGCCCTCGGCGACGGCATGTCCCTGGTCGCCGTGAGCTGGCTGGCGCTGCAGCTCGCCCCGGAACCGGCGCGCGGCGCCTGGGTCGCGGCCGCGGTGGCGGCGTACTCGCTGCCGAGCGCCCTCGGCGGCGCGGTCCTGGGGCGGTACCTGCGGCATCGCCCCGGCGCCCAGCTCGCGGGCTGGAACGCGATCCTGCGCGCGAGCGCCCTGGCCGCGATCGTCCTCGTCCACGCGACCGGTGCGCTGACGCCGGGGCTCTACGTCGCCCTGCTCGCGGTGTCGTCGCTGCTCGCGGCGTGGGGGTCGGCGGGGCGGTACACCCTCATCGCGCAAACCGTCCCGCAGGAGCACCACCTGGCCGCGAACAGCGTGATGGGGACGCTCTCGGAGGCGGCCGCGCTCGCCGGTCCGCCGCTGGCCGGCCTGCTCATCGGCTGGACGGACGCGGCCGTGGTCCTCGCGATCGACGCGGCGAGCTTCGCGGTGCTGGCGCTGACCTACCGCCTCGCCGTGCCGGAGCCCGGTGACGCCCCGCCCGCCGGCGCCGCCCGGGTGCGCCTCGGGCGCGACAAGGCCGGCCCGCTCCTGGTGACGTTCGCGTTCTTCCTCGTCTTCGGCCCGTTCTACGTCGCGCTGCCGCTGCACGTGGCCGACGACCTGCACGCCTCCGCGACCCTGCTCGGCGTCTTCTACACCGCCTTCGGCGTCGGCGCGGTCGTGGGCGGCCTGGCCACGCCATATGTGCGCCGCCTGCCGCCCTGGCCGGTGATCGTCGCGTTCGGCCTGGCGGTGCTCCCGCTCGGCCTGGGCGCGCCGCCGGCCGTGAGCCTGCCCGCGTTCGCGCTCGCCGGGCTGTGCTGGGCGCCCTACATGCCGGTGATGATGGCCCTGTTCCAGCGCACCACCCCGAAGGACCACCTGCCGCAGCTGCTGGCCACGTTCGGCTCGATCACCGTGATCGCCGTCCCGCTCGGCACGGCGGCCGGTGGCCCGCTGGTGACCGCCGTCGGCGCCGAGCGCACCCTGCTGCTGAGCGCGCTGGCGACCCTCGCCCTGGGCCTGGTCACGGCGGTGGTCTCAGGCGGCCGGCTCCGGCTCCGCGAGCGACGCGTTCGTCCAGCTCAGAGCCGCGAGGAGTTCCCCGTGTAGGTCGCCGCCGGCGGGCCCGCAGGACCGCGGCACGGGCTCGCCGCGCTGGTAGGCGCGCACGTCGCGCAGCACGTCGCCGAGGTCGCCGTGGCCGTGCACGACCGCCTCGGCGACCTCCTCGGTCAGCGGCAGCTGCCCGGTCAGGGCGCCGACCGGCCCGCCCATCAGGTCGCCGAGCGCCGAGAGCAGGCCGACCATGAACGCCGTCGGGCCCGGCCCGGCGCCGCGGCGCTCGGCCACCGTCTGGCACATGCGCGCCCGCACCACGGCGTCGGTGAGCCGGGACTCGTCGCCGTCGGCGAGGTCGGCGACCATCATGAGCGTGGCCCACTGGCGCACCTGCGGGATGCCGAGCAGCACGACCGCCTGGAAGATCGACGAGACGGGCTGCTTGAGGCCGTTGGCGGCGGCGTTCACCCCGCGCAGGATGCGCACGGCCAGCGCCGGGTCGCGCTCGATGGCGGCCACGGCCCGGTCCAGGTCGACGTCCTCGGCCGCGAGCTCGGTCAGCAGCCGGACCCGGGCCAGCCGCGTCGGGTTCAGCGCCTGGGTGGTGACCAGGTGCGGGCGGGACAGGGCGTGGCCCTGGTACAGCTGGAAGTCGTGCCGGATCGCGAGCTCCAGCAGCTCGGGGGTCTCGATCCGCTGGGCGATGAGCCGGATGCGCGGGATGCGCCGGCACTGGTCGACGATTCGAGCGATCGCGTGCCGGTCCCCGGCGAGCATGTCGACCTTCACGTAGTGCACGTGGGGCAGCAGCCGGGCGGTGTCCGGGTCGCCGGTGTAGCCGTCGATCGCCAGCCGGTGGCCCTGCCCGGTCAGCGCGGCCGCGGCCGCCACGAGCTCGTCGTCGATCTCGAGGCCGGCCAGCAGCTCGAGCCCGACGCGGCCGGGCGGGAACGGCAGCGGCAGGTCGCCGACCAGGAACTCCCGGGTGAGGTTGATGAAGCACGGCCGGTCCCCGACCAGCTCCTCGATGCCGAACGCGGTGAACGCCTCGACGATGACCCGGCTCGTCGCGGCGCTGTTGCGCACGGTGGCCTCGTGGGCGTGCGGGCCGTCGCGGAACAGCAGTTCGTAGGCGGCGACGCGGCCCTGGGCGTCGTAGAGCGCCTGACGGCCGATGTGCACGGGGCCGGTGTGACCGATAATGCTGTCCACACCAGCACTATCGGTCACACCGGGCCCAATTCAAGCCGGGCGGGCCCGCGGGGCGATGATCTGCCCGGTGTAGGCGACGGCGTCGAGGTAGGCCCGCGCGGTGTCCTCCACCGGCAGCGGCGCGGCCAGCAGCATCGGCAGGTCGGAGGCCTCGTAGGCGGCGACGAGGGAGAGCAGCTCGCCGAGCGGGCCGGTGCCGCCGACGAGCGCCTCGGTCACCTCGTGACTGAGCGACAGGCGCAGCGCGAGGTCGGCGGCGGGCTGGCCGAGCAGCTCGGCGACGGCGGAGACGAGCCCGGCGGTGAACGCGGCCTCGGGCGGCAGGTCCATCCGCCCGGCGATGTTCTGGCACATCCGGGCGCGGGTGATCGCGGCCGAGAGCTGGTGGGTGCCGGGGTCGTCCGGGCCCTCGAGGTCGCTGACGAGCATGAGGGTGGCCCAGTCCCGCAGCCGGTCGACGCCGAGCAGCAGGACGGCCTCGTGGACCGAGGACACCTTGACCGGCAGGCCGAGCGAGTCGGCGTTCGCGGCCGCCATCAGCCGCAGGCTCAGGGCCGGATCGCTGGTGACGAGGCCGACCACGCGGGCGAGCGGGATGCTGGGGCCGACGAGCAGGCTCAGCAGCTCGACCCGGGCCAGCCGCGACGGCGACAGGGCGGCGGCGCTCACGACCTGCGGGCGGCCGAGGACGTAGCCCTGGAAGTAGTCGAAGCCGAGCGCCCGGGCGAGGTCGAGCTGTTCGGCGGTCTCGAGCCGCTCGGCGACGAGCTTCACGCCGGCGTACTTGCGGCACCGCTCCACCGTCGCGGCCAGCTCCTCCGCGGGGGTCTCGAGCACGTCGATCTTCACGTAGGCGGCGAGCTCGAGCAGCGGCTCGTGGCCGAGGCCGAAGACGTAGTCGTCCAGCGCGATGCGGTACCCCTGCCGGACCAGCTCGGCGACCGCGGCCACGACCTCGTCGTCGATCTCGACGGTCTCGAGGATCTCGAGGACCACCTGCTCGGCGTCGAACGGCAGCGGCAGGTCCCCGACCAGGAACTCCCGGGTCAGGTTCACGAAGCACAGCCCGCGCCCGCACAGCGGCTCGATGCCGATCTCGGTGAACGCGGTGATGAGCACCCGGCTCGTGGCGTAGGCGCCGCGCTCGTCGGCGTCGACCGCGCCCGCGTCGCCCCGGAAGAGCAGCTCGTACCCGTGCACGTCGCCGTCCCGGGAGAAGATCGGCTGGCGGCCCACGTGCACGGCGCCGGAAGCGGGGAACATACCGCACTCATCGACCCGCCCGGCCGGGATCTGCGGATTTCCGCCGGAGCGTTACGCGGCCGGTGACGCGGCTTCGGCCAGGGCGTGAATCCGCCAGCCCGGATCGGGGAAACCGGACGCGTCGGCCACGTGGGCGCTCGCGGTGTTCGCGGGGTCGTGCAGGTAGATCGCCACCGCCCCGGCGTCCACGATCCGCCGGGCCGCCCGGGTCACGAGCCGCCGGGCCAGTCCCCGGCCGCGGGCGCGCTCCTCGGTGCCGACGGAGATCTCGGCACCGGTCGGATCGTGCGGCTTGAGCCCGACGCCGGCCAGGTACTCCCCCGTGCCCGGCTCCCGCGCGATGAGCACCTCGCCGGGGAAGGGCCGCAGCCAGTCGGGGATGCCCGGGCCGTCCGACGGCTCCCACTCCCCCGCCGGCTCCATCGCCACCGGCGCCTCGCTCCAGCGGAACACCCCGGTGAAGCAGTGCTGCCCGGGCCGCCCGACGAGGGCCGGGAGGTGCTCGCCGAGGGCCGCCTCGAGGTCCCGCGGGGCGGTGGCGGCGACGAGCGCGGCGACGGCGTCGCGGCTGGACGGCGGCACGGACAGCACGCCGTTGCCGCCCGCGTCGGTCACGCCCAGGGCCCGCTGCTCCCCGCCGTCCCAGCGGGGCTTCTCCCGCAGGGGACTGCCGACGACGAGCAGGCCCCCGGGGGACGGCCAGCTTCCGAGCCACGCGCGCAGGAACCGATCGAGCACGGTGAGAATCCTACGTCTGGGAGCGGAACTGCGCGCTCATCACGTCGGCGACCCGCTTGGTCCAGTCCGCGGGGCCGTCGACCGTCCAGTTCTCCCCCAGGGCCATGAACAGCGGCCCGCGGCCGGCCCGGCCGGCCTCGGCGGACCACTCGGCCTCGACGTCGCCGCGCCCGGCGTAGACGCCGACGTCGACCGGGCCCCCGGCGGCCGTGCAGCGGCCCCGCCCGACGGCCTTGGCGGGCACGTCGGCCGCGACGCCGACGGCCTCGTAGCCGGAGCAGGGCAGCCCCCGCCGGTCCAGGTAGTCGACGAGGGCCTGCGGCGAGGTGAACGTCTGCGGCGCCGAGTCGGCCGCGGGGGCGTGCCCCCGGTCGATGCGCCCGATCAGCACGACGAGCACGGCCCCGACGACGAGCACCCCGGCGGCGAGCGTGGCGATCATCGCCGTCGGCGGGCGGTGCTCGGGGTGCGGCCGCGGCGGGGGCGGCGGCAGCGGCTGGGTGGCGTCGCCGGCCTCGCCGTCACGGGCCCGGACCGCGGCGGCGACCTCGGCCGCCGAGGGCAGCGGCTGGGTGGGGCGCGCCGCGGCGGCCTCCGCCTCGCGGGCGGCGGCCTGGGCCGCGGCGACCTCGGCGGCCCGCGCGGCCCGGGCGGCCGCGGCGGCGAGCTCGGCCGGGGACGGCAGCGGCTGGGTCGCGGCCGAGCCGAGCTCCGGGCCGGGGCCGATGGCGGCGGCCGGTGGTTTCGCGTGGTCGAGGGGCTGGTGTGGCTGCTCGGTCACGCGAGAAAAGCTACCTCGCCCGGTGCGCGGACTCAGCACGCCGAACGGGCAGATCTGCTGCTCCGATCCGCCCCGGGGCTTCCGGGCAGGTGCCCGCACCGGCGCGGAAGCCCCGGACCCCCGCGAATGCCGCGATTCAGGCCGCCGGCAGCTCCACGGCGATCTCCTCGCCCAGCGTGGCGCCGTGCTCCAGCTCCAGGTCGTCGCCGCTCCAGAACTTGCCGGGGTCGTACCAGTTGGCCCGCCGCCCGCGCGCGAGCAGGCCCATGTCCTCGTAGGTCACGGCGACGACCTCGGCGCAGTACGCGGTCTCGAGCGCGCCGCCGGCCGGCCCGCCGCTGCGCCACGCGTGGCGCAGCTGGGGCAGCCGGCCCTTGAACCAGCGCCCGGCCAGCCGCGCGGTGGACGGGAACGGGGTGCCGTCGAGGCGGGCGACGGTCTTGAGCACCGCGTCCTCCATCGCCGGCCCGGCCTCCGGGAACAGCTGCCGCAGCCAGGCGCGCTGGCCGTAGCGGCGGCCCCAGACCAGGACGGCGTCGCGCAGATCGTGCAGCTGGACGCCGCGCTGGCGGGCGCCGGTCCACATGTCGGGCAGCGACCGGCCCAGCTCCGCGTGCCACATGAGCGGCGGCATGTCGTCGAGCACGACCGCCATGCCCACGTGGTTGACCGGGCTGTTGGTCAGCGTCTGGATGGCGCGGTCGGCGGGGGTGCGGCCGCGGAACACCCAGAGGTCGCCCGTGCGTGTCATCCGTACGGCCTCATCGAGATCGACCTTCACCGGGACTACCCTAGGGCCTCATGCGGATGAAGTGGTGGAAGGTCGTCGGGCTCGCCGGTGTCGTCGGCGTGGCGGCGACGGGTGTGCTGGTGGCCCGGGCCGAGCGCCAGCGGCGGGCGTACACCCCGGAGGAGATCCGAGAGAAGCTGCGCAACCGGCACGCCACCGCGTCCCTGGGCGGCAAGCCTGACGGCACCTCCGCAAAGGGTGGGACGAGTCGCGGCTCACGTACCAGTGCTCCCTGAGGTCACCTAATGTGGGTGGTGTGCTGCCACTGACATCCCAGACCGGCCCCGTGCGGGTCCTGTTCCTCGAAAACATCCACCCGATCGCGGTCGAGCGGATGCGCTCCGAGGGCTACGAGGTCGAGACCGTCGGGCGGGCGCTCGACGAGGACGAGCTGATCGCCAAGCTCGACGGGGTTCACCTGCTCGGCATCCGCTCCAAGACCCAGGTCACCGCCAACGTCCTGGCCTCCGCCCAGCAGCTGCGCGCCATCGGTGCCTTCTGCATCGGCACCGACCAGATCGACCTGCGCGTCGCCGCCGAGTCCGGCATCGCGGTCTTCAACGCGCCCTTCTCCAACACCCGCAGCGTGGTGGAGCTGGCGATCGCCGAGATCATCGCGCTGACGCGGCGGCTCACCGAGAAGAACGCCGACATGCACAACGGCGTGTGGAACAAGGACGCCGAGGGCTCCCACGAGATCCGCGGGCGCTCCATCGGCATCGTCGGCTACGGCAACATCGGCACGCAGCTGTCGGTCCTCGCCGAGAACCTCGGCCTGCGGGTGTACTTCTACGACACCTCCGAGCGCCTGGCGCTGGGCAACGCCGTGCGCTGCAACTCCCTCGACGAGCTGCTCGAGGTCGCCGACATCGTCACCCTGCACGTCGACGGCCGGCCCGGCAACAGCGGCTTCTTCGGCGAGGAGCAGTTCGCCAAGATGCGCCCGCGCAGCATCTTCCTGAACCTGAGCCGCGGCTTCGTCATCGACCACGACGCGCTGCGCCGCCACCTCGACAACGGCCACCTCGCGGGCGCCGCGGTCGACGTGTTCCCGAAGGAGCCCAAGGCCAAGGGCGACGAGTTCGTCTCGGCGCTGCGCGGCCTGCCCAACGTCATCCTCACGCCGCACATCGGCGGCTCGACCGAGGAGGCGCAGTCGGACATCGGCTCGTTCGTGGCCGAGAAGCTGCACAAGTACGTCGCCGAGGGCTCGACCACGCTGAGCGTCAACCTGCCGTCGCTCAACCTGCCGTCGCTGCCGGACACGCACCGCATCGCGCTGCTGCACCACAACGTGCCGGGCGTGCTCGCCGACGTGAACAGCATCTTCGCCGGCCACAAGGTCAACGTCGAGGGGCAGATCCTGGCCACCCGCGGCGAATACGGCTACCTGCTGACCGACGTCGCGGCGCAGTACCCGCAGGAGATCCTCTCGCAGCTGGCGGAGATGGCCACGACGGTCCAGCTGCGCGTCCTGTCCTGACCCTGTCCCGACCCGCTTCCGACCCGCGCCCGTCCCGGATGCGGCTTTTCATCGAGTCATTTCGATCTAAAGTCACACCCGGGACGGGCTTCGTTCACCACCGGGCGACAGCGTGCTCCCATCACCTGCGAAGGGAGCACGCATGCTCAGGGTTGTTCGCGCGGCCGCCGTGGTCGTCGTCGCCGGGGCCGGGATCGCCGTCGGCCTCGCCGGGCCGGCCGGGGCCACCCCGCCCGCAATCCCGTCCAAGGCCACGGCCCAGACGCAGCTCAACGCGCTGACCGTGGCCACCGAGGGCTCGATGAGCGGCTACAGCCGCGACAAGTTCCCGCACTGGATCACCATCAGCGGCTCGTGCGACACGCGGGAGACCGTGCTCAAGCGCGACGGCACGTCGGTCGTCACCAGCAGCACCTGCGCCGCGACGTCGGGCCGCTGGTACAGCCCGTACGACGGCGCCACCTGGACCGCCTCCGGCGACGTCGACATCGACCACGTGGTGCCCCTGGCCGAGGCCTGGCGCTCCGGCGCGAGCTCGTGGACGACGGCCCGCCGCCAGGCGTTCGCCAACGACCTCACGCACCCGCAGCTCATCGCCGTGACCGACAACGTGAACCAGTCCAAGGGCGACCAGGACCCGTCGACGTGGCAGCCGCCGTTGACCTCCTACCGCTGCACGTACGCCCGGATGTGGATCACCGTGAAGTACACCTACGGGCTGAAGCTGCAGTCCTCGGAGAAGACGGCCCTGCAGACGATGCTCAACGCCTGCTGAGCCCGGGCCCGGACGCCGGTGGGCGGCGCACCCCGCCGCCCGCCCGCGGATCGACCGGCCGCCCGCGGATCGGCCGGCCCCCCGCGGATCGACCGGCCGCGCCGGTACAGTCGCCGGGATGTCGCCCCGTGAACTCGTCGTGCTCGGCACCGCCAGCCAGGTCCCGACGCGGCTGCGCAACCACAACGGGTACTTCCTGCGCTGGGACGGCGAGGGCTTCCTCTTCGATCCCGGGGACGGCACCCAGCGCCAGATGGCCCACGCCGGCGTCGCCGCGAGCGACATCACCCGGGTCTGCCTCACGCACTTCCACGGCGACCACTGCCTCGGCCTGCCCGGGGTCGTCCAGCGCATGTCCCTGGACAACTCGCCCCATGACGTGCAGGCCTACTTCCCCGCCTCCGGCGAGGTGTACTTCGACCGCCTCCGCCACGCCACCCCGTACTACGACACCGTCGCCCTCACCAAGCACCCGATCGACGGCGACGGTCTGCTCACGCTGGCCGAGACGGCGACGTGGCGGCTGGAGGCGCACCGGCTCGACCACGGCATCGACGCCTACGGCTTCCGGCTGGCCGAGCGCGACGGGCGGCGGATGCTCCCCGAGCGCCTGCGCGAGCACGGCATCGCCGGCCCGGACGTCGCCGTGCTCCAGCGGGACGGGCGGCTGCGCGGGGTGAGCCTGCAGGACGTGAGCGAGCCCCGGCGCGGGCAGCGCTTCGCGTTCGTGATGGACACACGCCTGTGCGCGGGCGTGCGGGCGCTGGCCGAGGGCGCCGACGTGCTCGTGATCGAGTCGACCTACCTCGCCGAGGACGAGGGACTGGCCGTCGCGCACGGGCACCTGACCGCCGCCCAGGCGGCGCGGGTGGCCGCGGATGCCGGGGTGGGCACGCTCGTGCTCACCCACTTCTCGCAGCGCTACGACGACCCGTCGCGCTTCCGGCGGGAGGCGGAAGCGGTGTTCGACGGCGAGGTTGTCGTGGCCGAGGACCTGATCCGGGTCAGGATCCGCGGCTAGGTCTCCGGTCCGGCCGGTCAGTCACAGTCCGGCACAGTCCGGTCCGTCAGTCACACTCGGTGCAGATCGGCGCGCCGTTCTTCTCGCGGGACAGCTGGCTGCGGTGGTGCACGAGGAAGCAGCTCGAGCAGCGGAACTCGTCGCCCCGCATCGGCACGACCGGGACCGTGAGCTCCTCGTCGGTCAGGTCGGCGCCGGGCAGCTCGAAGCCGGCCTCGTTCTCGTCCACGTCGACGGACGCCGACTGGCCGCTGCTGCGGCGCGCGGTGAGCTCCTCGAGGCTGTCCTCGGCGAGGTCCGCGCCGACCGGGTTGCGCGGCGCGTCGTAGTCGGTGCTGATGGCCATGGCGTTCACCCTCTCTTGGTGACTTGGTTGTGTAACGAACGCCGCCGGCCCCGGATGTGTTCCCGACCGACATGAATGAATCGCGGAGTGTCCCGAATCACGCCGGCTCATGCCGACCCGGCGCCGAATCGGTCCACTGTGGACATATCAACAGCGGCAGCGCCAACGAGGCTACCTCGCCGGGTCGCCCGTGTGGGCACTTTTGCGATTCTCGGTCCGCATGTCGTCGAACAGGGCAGAAAGCCGCAGGTCGCGGCGGCGGGCCGGCCGAACGGAGGAACGCCGCGGTGGCGGCCACTACAGTTTCGCCCATGAACCTTCCCCAGCGCGCGCGTGTGGTCGTCGTCGGCGGCGGTGTGATCGGCACGTCGGTCGCCTACCACCTGGCCAAGGCCGGCATCACCGACGTGCTGCTGCTGGAGCGCGACCGGCTCACCGCCGGCACCACCTGGCACGCGGCCGGGCTCATCGTCACCTTCGGCTCGCTGTCGGAGACCTCGACGCGGATGCGGCAGTACACCCGCGACCTGTACGCGAGCCTGGAGGCCGAGACCGGGCTGTCGACGGGCCTGCGGCAGTGCGGGTTCATCGAGCTCGCCGCGGACGAGGGGCGGCTGGAGGAGTACCGCCGCGTCGCCGCGTTCAACCGGCACCTGGGCGTGGACGTCCACGAGATCTCCCCCGCCGAGGTCCGCGGGCTGTTCCCGCTCGCGCGCACCGACGACGTCCTGGCCGGGTTCTACGTCGCCGAGGACGGCCGCGCCAACCCGGTCGACGTCACGATGTCCCTGGCCAAGGGCGCCCGGCAGATGGGCGTGCGCATCCTGGAAGGGGTGCCGGTCACCGGCACCCTGCGCCGCCGGGACACGGTCACGGGCGTGCGCACCCCCTTCGGCGACGTCGAGGCCGAGGTCGTGGTCAACTGCGCCGGCATGTGGGCCCGCCAGCTCGGCGAGGAGGCCGGCGTGAGCGTGCCGCTGCAGGCGGCCGAGCACTACTACCTCATCACCGAGCCCATCGACGGCGTCTCGGCCGACCTGCCCGTGCTGGAGGACCCGGGATCATACGGGTACTTCCGGGAGGAGACCGGCGGCCTCATGGTCGGCCTGTTCGAGGGCGCCGCCGCCCCGTGGAGCGTCGAGCGGGTGCCCGACGGGTTCTCGTTCGGCACGCTCCCGCCCGACTGGGACCGCATGGCGCCCTACCTCGAGCGGGCGATGAGCCGCATCCCCGTGACCGCCACCGCCGGGGTGCGGACCTTCTTCTGCGGCCCGGAGAGCTTCACGCCCGACCTGGCGCCGGTCTTCGGCGAGTCCCCGGAGCTGCGCAACTACTTCGTCGCGGCCGGGCTCAACTCGATCGGCATCCTCACCGGCGGCGGCATCGGCCGGGCCCTGGCCACCTGGATCGCCGAGGGCCGCCCCGACGTCGACGTGACCGGGATGCACATCGACCGCCTGCGGCCCTACCAGCGCAACCGGGAGTACCGCGCCGCCCGCACCGTCGAGGCGCTGGGCCAGGTCTACGCGACGCACTTCCCGCACAAGGCGTTCACCTCCGGCCGCGACGCCCGCCGCTCCCCCCTGCACGACCGTCTCTCCGCGCTGCGCCCCTACCGCCGGGACGTCTCCGGCTGGGAGATGCCCGACGTCTACGGGTTCGAGGGATCGCCGGAGCCCACGTGGGGCCGGCCGGAGTGGTTCGCCCAGTGGGCGGCCGAGCACCGGGCGGCCCGCGAGGACGCGGTCCTCATGGACATGTCCTTCATGGCCAAGTTCCTCGTCGAGGGCCGCGACGCCGCCGCCGCGCTGGAGGAGCTGTCGGCCGGCCGGGTCGCCAACCCCGGGCGGGTCACCTACACCCAGTGGCTCAACGAGGGCGGGACCATCGAGGCCGACCTGACCGTCACCCAGCTCGACGAGGAGCGGTTCTGGGTGGTCGCCTCCGACACCGCCCACCGCCACGCGTTCGCCCGCCTGCGCCGCCACCTCGACGGCCGGCTCGCCTTCGCCGCCGACGTCACCTCCGGCTGGGCCCAGCTCAACGTGCAGGGCCCCCGCTCCCGGGAGATCCTGGCCGAGGCCTGCGGCGCCGACGTCACCCTGCCCTTCCGCGGGGCGGCCGAGCTCGAGATCGGCTTCGCGCGGGTGCTGTGCCTGCGGATCACGTACGTCGGGGAGCTGGGCTACGAGCTCTACGTCCCCGCCGAGCAGGCGGTGCACGTCCACGACCGCCTGGTGGCGGCCGGGGCCGGGCACGGGCTGCGCCACGCGGGGCTCAAGGCGCTCGCGAGCCTGCGCCTCGAGAAGGGCTACCGCGACTACGGCCACGACATCGACAACACCGACGACGTGCTGGAGGCCGGGCTGGGCTTCGCCGTGGCGCTGGACAAGGAGCACTTCATCGGCCGCGACGCCGTCCTGGCCCGCAGGGCGCGCGGGCCGCTGACCCGCCGCCTCGTCCAGGTGCTCGTGACCGACCCGAAGGCGCTGCTGCACCACGCGGAGGTGGTCCGCCGCGACGGGCGGGACGTGGGCTACGTGCGCGCGGCCTCCTACGGGCACACCCTCGGCGGCGCGGTGGGGCTGGCGATGCTCGACGCGGGAGCGGAGGCGCTCGACCAGGCGTGGCTGGACGCGGCCCCGCTGACCGTCGAGATCGCGGGCGCGACATATCCGGCGCGGGCGTCGCTGCGGCCGCTGTACGACCCGTCGGGCGAACGCGTGCGGGCCTGACCCGTCCTCCGCGCGGGTTTGCGCCCCGTGACAGGAAGGTGACGATTTCGTTGCTTTCAGTTAATGTCTCCCTACTCTCGGTGAGGTCGGCCGCGCACGGGGCGGCCGCGGACACGGGAGGTCAGGACATGCGGATCAAGCAGCTGGGCGTCGCGGCGGCCATCATCGGGCTCGGCGTCGCGACGACGTCCGGGCTCGCGGCTCCGGCCGCGGCCTCGCCCGACGGCGCGTTCACCGTCGCCGGGGTGGCGGACTGGGACCACGACGGCCACCAGGACATCGTGGTGCGCGAGAACGCGACCGGCGACCTGTGGCTCTACCCCGGCCGCTCGACGCGCGGCTACAGCACCGTCCCACGGGTCAAGATCGGCAACGGCTGGAACGGCTTCACCTTCGCCGGCATCACCGACTGGGACCACGACGGCCACCAGGACATCGTGGCGACGCAGAACGCGACCGGCGACCTGTGGCTCTATCCCGGGCAGTCCCGGCGCGGCTACTCGGCCGCCCCGCGCGTGCAGATCGGCAACGGCTGGCAGGGCTTGCGCATCGCCGGCCTGGCGGACTGGGACCACGACGGCAGCCAGGACATCGTGGCGCGCGACGAGGCCGCCGGCGACCTGTGGCTCTACCCGGGCCAGTCCCGGCGCGGCTACTCCGGCATCCCGCGGGTGCAGATCGGCAACGGCTGGAACGGCTTCACGGTCGCGGGCCTCGCCGACTGGGACAAGGACGGCCACCAGGACATCCTGGCGCGCAACGACGCGACCGGCGACCTGTGGCTCTACCCGGGCCAGTCCCGGCGCGGCTACTCCAGCACCCCGCCGGTCAAGGTCGGCAACGGCTGGACCGGCTACACCTTCGCCGGCGTCGGCGACTGGGACCAGGACGGCCACCAGGACATCGTGGTGCGCAACGACAGCACGAGGGACCTGTGGCTCTACCCCGGCGAGTCGAAGCGCGGCTACTCCCTGGTCCCGCCCGTGCGAATCGGCAACGGCTGGTAGGAGCAATTCGGCGCATAGCCCCCGGTTGTGGACACATGCTGTTGAGGTGGACGGGCGTCCGGCGCCCGTCCACCGCGGCTCGCACCACGCGATCCGCGCGGTATCGCGGGTCGCGCGAGGTGACCCGCACGCAACGCGGGCATCGGCGCCCGCGGTGACACGGGGGAGCTGGACGGCATGCGGAACAGCAGACTCGGGCCGGTGGCGGCGGTCGCGATGGGACTGGCCCTCGCGACGGCCATCGGCGGCCCGGCTTCGGCCTCGGGCGCGTACACGTTCGCGGGCGTGACGGACTGGGACGGCGACGGCAACGAGGACATCGTCGCGCGCGACCCGGGCGGCGACCTCTGGCTGTTCCCGGGCTCGTCGGCGCGCGGCGTGACGAGCGTGCCGCCGGTGACGATCGGGACGGGCTGGAACGGCCTCACCTTCGCCGGCCTGGCGGATTGGGACAACGACGGCCACGAGGACATCGTCGCCCGCAACGTCGCCGGCGACCTGGTGCTCTTCCCGGGGACCTCGACCCGCGGCGTGTCGGGCGAGCCGCCGGTGACGATCGGGACGGGCTGGGCCGGGTACACCTTCGCGGGCATCGCCGACTGGGACAAGGACGGCGCCCAGGACGTCGTCGCCCGCGACCTGGACGGCACCCTGTGGATGTTCCCGGGCCAGGCGACCCGCGGCGTGAGCTCGGCGGCCCCGGTCGAGATCGGCACCGGCTGGAACGGCTACGACTTCGCCGGGATCATCGACTGGGACCACGACGGCAACCAGGACATCCTCGTGCGCGGCACGACCGGCGACCTCAGCCTCTTCCCCGGCCAGTCCGTGCGCGGCGTCTCGGCCGAGCCGCCGGTGCAGATCGGCACCGGGTGGAACGGCTACGACTTCGCGGGCCTGGCCGACTGGGACAAGGACGGCAATCCGGACGTCGTGGCGCGCAAGACGAACAACGACCTGTGGCTGTTCCCGGGCGAGTCCATGCGCACGGTGAGCGGCCAGAGCCCGGTGCAGATCGGCACCGGCTGGTAGCCGCGGCCCGACCGGCGGGGCCGGCACCTCGCCACGCACCCGCCGCCCGGCGCGAAGCCGCACCACGCATGCGGCCACCGCGCCGGGCGGGCGGGTCAGGCGGGTCAGGCGGGTCAGGCGGGTCAGGCCGGGGCGTTCGGGGCGTTCGGGGACGAGGACGGCGCCGGTGCCGCGCCGCAGATGAAGTGCGGCTCGGCGTCGTAGCGCCACGTGAAGCGCTCCCGGCGCAGCTCCTTGCCGTCGCGGCTGAAGACCCGGAACGCCTCCTGCGTGAAGCCCGGCTCGCCCGAGGTCGGGTTGCAGTCGGCCTCCTGCAGGTACACGGTCTTGGGCGCCACCGGCTTCGTGCGGGGACCGTAGACGGTGGTGATGTCGTAGCGCTTGGTCCCGTACAGCGTCACCGTGACCGAGTCGTCGCTCGTCGCGGTGTCGATGAGGATGCCGCTCGGGCCGTCGTTGCGCACCCGCAGGTCCAGCGACGGGAAGACCACGGTCGCCTCGATCACGGCCGGGTACCGGTCGAAGTAGTAGCTGTGCGGGTGGTGCTCGACGTCCTCGAGGCCGGCCAGGTACGCGGCGTTGAAGAGGGTCGTCGCGACCTGCGAGACGCCGCCGCCCGGGCTGTTCTTGATTTTGCCGTCCTCGATGCCGGGGGCGTCCACGTAGCCCTTGGCGTGCGTGCGCTCGCCGACCCGCTGGTTCAGGCTGAACGTCTCCCCCGGCTTGATGAGCGTCCCGCGCAGCGCCTCGGCCATCGTGCGGATGTTCACCACGCGCGGCCGGCCCGGCTCGAAGTGCGTCGTGAACGTTCCCACCGGCGCGGAGACGCCCAGGGTGGCAAGCCACGCGGCGGTCGTACCGGCATGCGAGGGCACCATCGGCACCTCCACCCGTCGCGGCGTGGCCGTCGAGCGCAGCGCGTCCAGCAGGCGGGGCGCGGCGAGATCGACCTGGCTGCCGTCCGACTCCGCGCGGATGACCGGGCGGCCGCCGGAGACCTCGAAGCGGGCGTCGGTCGCGGGGATCTCGACGCGCGCGAAGGCCGCCGCGGCCGACTTGCGCAGCGCGGCGGCGTCGAGCGCGGGCACGATCGCGCCGTCCGGGCCGGACTCGAGGCGCAGGGCGGACGCGATGCCGCCCGCCGGTACCGTCACCTCCCCCCGCGGCGTGGCCAGCACCAGCGGCGCGGCGACGGCCGGGGTGGCGAGCTCGCGCACGAGCCGGTCCACGTCGGCGCGGGTGTCGTGCGGCACCAGGTCCACCACCGGGAACTCCAGCACCGGGCGGCGCAGCCAGCCGGACTCGGCCAGCCGGGCGGCGCCGAGGCGGTCGAGGCCTCGCCCCTGCTCGGGGTACACCGGAATCGGGCGCAGACCGTCGAAGCGCACGGCGGGCATGACCGGCGCGTCGCCCTGCGGGCCGAGGTGGTCCATGAGCGCGGCGAACAGGCGGCCGGCGTCGACGTGCACGACCGGCTCGACGTCCACCCCGCCGAAGGGCACGGGCGTGGCTTCCACCGCGCGGTCGACGGTCGCGGGCACGTCGAGGGTCAGGCCGACCGCCGCCGGGTCCACCACCGCCGGCTCGGTGCCGACCTTGACCGCGACCGGCAGGCGCAGGCGGGCGGCGACCCCGGCCTCCAGCGCCTGGCGGGCCTCGGCGCGGGAGCGGCCGCCGAGGTCGACGCCGAGCACGCGGACGCCCCGGTCGACGTCGTGGGCGTACGTCCGCAGCGCCGCCAGGCCGGGCACGACGACGAGCAGCGTGACGGCGATCACCAGCCGGCGGCGGCGCACGGTGCGCCGGCGGCGGGCCAGCGGCGGGACCACGGGCCGCGCCCGGAGCTCGGTAGCCATACCGACAACCGTGCCCGATTTGTACCGTTCTTACTAAAAGTCAACCTTGATGTCCCCGAAAGTGTCATACCGGCGGCCCTCCGTGAGCATGTCCGTGCCGAAGGCCGGCCCGGCTGTGCCGTCTGTGGCCTCCGCCAACGACACTGACGAGGCTCGCTGGCAGGATGTGGGGGTGCGGCAGTTCCGGACCCTGGCAATGCGGGTGCGCTCACCTGGGGCGAGCGCCGCGCTGACGCATGCCGCCGAGCGCATCGGGCTGCCGGTGGTGCAGCTGCCGGGTGACCCGGCCGGGGTCCACGGGCTGCACTCCGCCGACGGGGTGGCGTGGCGGGCGGCCGGCGGCTACCTCACGACGCTCATCGCGGGCGGTGCCGACGTGTGCCTGTCCGGGGCGTCCCCGGCGTGGTTCGCGGCGCTGCCCAAGGACGTGACCGGGCGCGACATCCGGCTCATCAGCGTCGGCGAGGCGCCGGACTTCGTGGGGCCGCGCCCGGCCGTGGCCAAGCTCGCCGACGAGAAGCACCCGGCGTTCTCCGCGGCCTGGGTCCGCAACGCCGACGATTTGCGCAACCGGCTGCGCACGGCCCGGCTCCCGGCCGACAGCACGCTGATCATCATGGACCACTGGCTCGACCTCGCCTCGGAGTACCGCGTGTTCACCATCGGGCGGCAGCCGGTGGCGTGGTCGCCGTACCTCGTCGAGGGCGAGGAGTGGAGCCCGTCGCTGCGCATGCACCGCGCCTCCTGGCACGACGAGGCGGCCGCGTTCGTCGCGCTCATGCTCGCCGACCTGCCCGCGCCGGACGTGCCGCCGACCGCGGTGATCGACGTCGGGCGCACCGAGTCCGGCGAGTTCGCGGTGCTCGAGGTGAACAACGTGTGGAGCTCGGGGCTCTACAGCTGCGACCCCGACGGCGTCCTGCGCGCCGTGCTCGCGGCCAACGATCCCGACTGCGACCCGCGCTGGCGCTGGCAGCCCGCCCCGGCCCTGGGAGCGTAGTGCGCGGTCCCGACCTCGTGACCCGGCTGCGCGTCGGGTTCCACTGGCGCGGCGGCCCCGACGTGGCCTTCGCGGACATCACGGAGTGGTGGCGCGACCCGGCGGTGCTGCGGCAGCTGCCGCCGGCCGTGGCGGCCCTCGTGCCCGGGGAGCCCACCGTGGTCCTCGGCCCCGCGTCGCGCGGCACGCTGCTCGGCGCGCTCGTCGCCGCCCACCTCGGCGTCGGCCTGGTGGAGGTGCGCAAGAACGATCGCGTGGCGCTGCACTCCGAGTTCTACACACACCGCCGCCTGCCCGGCGACTACCACGAGGGCGGCGCCGTGCTGAGCTTCCGCCGCGCCCTGGTCCGCCCGCCCGACCGCGTCCTGTGCGTGGACGACTGGGTCGAGAGCGGGGGGCAGGCCCTGGCCATCCGCTCGATGGTCGACGAGATCGGCGCGACCTGGCTGGGGATGGCCTGCGTGGTCGACGACCTGGCGGAGCGCGCCGAGATCCGCGCACGCCTGGGCGTGCGCTCCCTGCTGAGCGCGGACGAGCTCTACTAGCCCCACGGCCACCGCCTGGGCGCCTGCGCGACCATGGCGCGCAGGACAGCAACGCCGGACGGTGAGAGCCGCCGGAGCGACCGGGTGACGGGCCCCGCGGCGTGTATGGTGCCGATCGATGACAGCATCCGGTGAGCAGGGACGGGTCACGATCCGGCAGGTCGCGGAGCACGCCGGCGTGTCGGAGGCGGCCGTCTCCTACGCGCTCAACGGCCGGCCCGGCGTCTCCGAGCAGACCCGGGCCCGGGTGCTGGCCGCGGCCCGCGAGCTCGGCTGGGCGCCGAACATCGCCGCCCGCTCGCTGGGCACGGCCAAGGCCAACGCCGTGGGCATGGTGCTGGTCCGCCCGCCGCGGGTCATGGTCGTCGACTCGTTCCTGACCCAGATGCTCAGCGGCGTCGAGGCGGAGCTCAACCGCAACGACGTGGCCCTCGTGCTGCATCTGGTCGACGACTTCGCCGGGACGGTCGACGTGTACCGCCGGTGGTACGCGGGCCGCCACGTCGACGGCGTCATCATGACCGACCTGCGCCACGCCGACCCGCGCCCCGCCGCGCTGCGCGAGATCGGGCTGCCGGCGGCGGTCATCGGGGGCGGTGACGTGACCGTCGACGGGCTCGACCTGACCGGCCTCAGCTGCGTCGACGCCGACACCACCGGCACCGCCGAGGGCATCGTGCACTACCTGCGGGCGCTGCGGCACCGCACGATCTCCCGCGTCGCCGGCCCCCGCGAGCTGCTGCACACCGTCCAGCGCGACGCGGCCTACACGGCCGCGGTGGCGGCGGCCGGGGACATCGAGTACCGCTGCGTCTACACCAACTACGCCGCCGCCGACGGCATGCGGGCGACCCGCGAGCTGCTGAGCCTCGCCGAGCCGCCGACCGCGCTCGTCTTCGACAACGACGTCATGGCCGCCGCCTCGCTCAAGGTCGCGCACGAGATGGGGCTCTCGGTGCCCGGGGACTTCTCCGTGGTCGCCTGGGACGACTCCGACCTGTGCCAGATCACCGTCCCCGAGATCACCGCGGTGGTGCAGGTGCCCGCACTGCAGGCCGAGCTGACGGCGCGCGCCCTGCTGACGGCCATCGGCGGCGGCGGGCCGACGCGGCTGACCCTGCCCCCGGGCACCCTGACCGCCCGGGAGTCCACGCGGCCGCCCGGCCACGCTAAGCGCTTCAGTTGACACTGCTGAGAACGCCGACCTAGGGTTCGGGAACAACAACTTATCCGGTTCAGTCGGGAGCTTGAACATGGCCCTCCTGCGTCCGCTCCACACCGGCTGGACGGTCCGCGCCGCCGCCGAGGCACCGGTCGGGGAGACGTTCCCCGCGACCGTGCCCGGATGCGTGCACACCGACCTGCTCGCCGCGGGCGCGATCCCCGACCCGCTCCTGGACGACAACGAGGAGCGGCTGCACTGGATCGGCCGCACGCCCTGGGTCTACTCGCTGGACTTCGACGCGCCGGAGGCGGCCGACCGCCTGGACCTCGTCGCCGACGGCCTCGACACGGTCGCGACCGTCACGCTCAACGGCGTCGAGGTCGGGCGCACCGCGAACCAGCACCGGGGCTACCGCTTCGACGTCACCGGGCTCGTCCGGCCGTCCGGCAACACCCTCGACGTGCGGTTCGACTCGGCCTACGCCTACGCGGAGCACGTCCGCGACACCCTCGGGACGCGGCCGAACGCCTACCCCGAACCGTTTCAGTACATCCGCAAGATGGCGTGCAACTTCGGCTGGGACTGGGGCCCGACGGTCGTCACGGCGGGGATCTGGCAGCCGATCGGGCTGCACGCGTGGTCGACCGCGCGGCTGGCCCGGGTGCGCCCGGTGGTCACGCCCGGGCGCGTCGAGGTCCTCGTGGACCTGGAGCGGCTCGACGACCGGCCGCTGACGCTGACGGCCACCTGCGCCGGCGTCGAGTCCACCGTCACCGTGGACGGGTCCACCGCCTCCGTGGTCCTCGACGTGCCCGACGCACAGCTGTGGTGGCCGCGCGGCCTCGGCGAACCGCACCGCTACGAGCTGACCGTGACCCTGCGCGCGGACGACGTCCTCGACACCTGGACGCGGCGGATCGGCTTGCGCACCGTCGAGCTCGACACCGCGGCCGACGCCGACGGCTCCCGGTTCGTGCTGCGCGTCAACGGCGAGCCGGTGTTCGTGCGCGGCGTCAACTGGATCCCCGACGACGCGTTCGTGACCCGGGTCGACCGCGCCCGCTACGCCGAGCGCATCGGCCAGGCCGTCGAGGCGGGCGTGAACTACCTGCGGGTGTGGGGCGGGGGGCGGTACGAGAGCGAGGACTTCTATGACCTCGCCGACTCCCTCGGCGTGCTCGTCGGGCAGGACTTCCCCTTCGCCTGCGCGGCCTACCCCGAGGAGGAGCCGCTCGGCTCGCAGGTCGCGGCCGAGGCGCGCGAGCAGGTCGTCCGCCTGATGCCGCACCCGAGCCTCGTCATGTGGGTCGGCAACAACGAGAACATCTGGGGCTACCACGACTGGGACTGGCCGGACGAGCTCGAGGGGCGCACCTGGGGCGAGGGCTACTACCTGCGCGTGCTGCCGCAGATCGTGCGCGAGCTCGACCCCACCCGGCCGTACTGGCCGGGCAGCCCCTACTCCGGCGACCCGCAGCGCCACCCGAACGACCCCGCCCACGGCACCACGCACATCTGGGACGTGTGGAACACGCACGACTACCGCCACTACGCGACCTACCGCCCCCGGTTCGTGGCCGAGTTCGGCTTCCAGGCCCCGCCGACGTTCGCAACCCTGCGCCGCGCGGTCTCGGACGACCCGCTGACCCCGCACTCCCCTGGCGTCGCGCACCACCAGAAGGCGACGGGCGGCAACGAGAAGCTCGCCCGCGGCCTGGACGGCCACTTCCCGGCGCCGGAGACGTTCGACGACTGGCACTGGGCGACGCAGCTCAACCAGGCCCGCGCGATCGCGTTCGGCATCGAGCACTTCCGCTCGCTGAAGCCCCTGTGCACCGGCACCGTCATGTGGCAGCTCAACGACAACTGGCCGGTCACGTCCTGGTCGGCGATCGACGGCGACGGCCGGCGCAAGCCCCTCTGGTTCGCCCTGCGCCGGGTGTACTCCGAGCGCTTCCTCACCCTCCAGCCGCGCGACGGCGGCGTGGCGATCGTCGCGGTGAACGACGGCCCGAACGCCTGGCACACCACGGTGTCGGTGCGCCGGCTCGCCTTCGACGGCACCGGGCACGCGACGCTCTCGGTGCCCGTGGTGGTGCCGGGCGGCGGCGCGACGACGGTGGCGCTGCCCCCCGAGGTGACCACGCCGGAGTCCCCGGCCGCGGAGCTGCTGGTCGCCGACGCCGACGGCGCGCGCGCCCTGTGGTGCTTCGCCGAGGACGTGGACCTGTCCTACCCGCGGGCGGCGGTGGACGTGCGCCCGGTCCCGGCCCCGGACGGCGTCGACCTGCACATCACCGCCCGGAGCCTGGTGCGCGACCTGACCGTGTTCCCGGATCGCGTGGACCCGGCCGCGACGGTCGACGGCGCGCTGGTGACCCTGCTGCCGGGCGAGTCCACGGTCCTGCGGGTCCGCGGCATCGCCGCGGCGGCACTGCCCGACGCGTCCGTCTGGTCGGCGCCCCCGGTCCTGCGCACCGCGAACGACCTCGTCAACCCCTGACCCACCCGGCCGGACGCCGGCGTGACGGCGGCGCGGCGCCCGGGGGACGCGCCGCGGCACTGCCCGACGCGTCCGTCTGGTCGGCGCCCCCGGTCCTGCGCACCGCGAACGACCTCGTCAACCCCTGACCCGCCCGGCCGGACGCCGGCGTGACGACGGCGCGGCCGGCCCGCTTCGGGCCACTTCGTCCGATACAGTGGCAGCGCGCAAAAGCCGCAAATCGACCACGGGGGGCTCGATGATCCGCTTCGCGGCTGCTCTGGCGCTGGTGCCGGCGCCGTTGCCGGTCGCGACGCTGCCGCCCGGGCTGGTCTGGGTCGACCAGGCACCGGGCGCGAAGGGCGCGACCCTGCACTCGGTCGGCCCCGACGGACGACAGACCAGGACGCCGCTGCGGTACGCCCTCAACGCCATCGCCTGCACGAGCGACGGGACGCTCACGGGCCTCGCGACGGAGCTGGACGGCAAGCGCCTCCCCCAGGCCCCGCACCTGGTCCGGTTCAGCACCGCCGGGGCCGTCACCGACCTCGGCCCCGCCCCGGGCCGCGCCGGCCTCGCGACGGCGTACGGCGCCGCGATCGACGCCCAGGGCCGGCTCCTGGTGAGCACCGGCGACCGCCTCCGCCCGCTGCGCCTCGGCCCCGGGGCCCCGGCGGCGCTCGCGTCGCACGCGCTGCCGCCGCTGCCGTACGCCGGCGACTGGGCCACCGACCCGCGCACCGGCGAGCTGGTCGCCGTCGTGGCGACCGACGGCGTGGCCCGCGTGGTGCGGCTGCGCTGGGACGCGGCCACCGGCGTCTCCGCCGTGGACACCGAGCGGGTGCCGGGCCTGCCGCCCAGCTCCGCGTACGGCGGCGTCGCGGTCCTCGCCGACGGCTCGATCGCCGCCGTGTTCAACCGCGACGCCGGCCCCGGCGCCGGGGCGGGGACGGGCCGCGCCCCCATGACCGGCGCCCTGTTCCGCATCACCGGCACGAAGGCCGAGAAGCTCGCCGACCTCGGCCCGCTCACGTCGTCGGACGCGGCGACGTGCCCGGTCCACGCCCCGCCGACGACCGCCCCGGTCGCGGCGCGGGCGATCCCCACGACTCCCCCACCCCCGGCCCCGGTGCCGTCCCCCGTCGCGCTCGCGTAGCGGAGGTCGTCGGAGCCCGGGCCGCGCAGATGCGGCAACCGGTCCCGCGGCGCGCCGTCGTCGGCGTCGGCGTCGGCGTCGGCGTCGGTCAGCTCCGGCGCCTCACCCAGGGTGCCCCCGACCTCCCGGGCGGGATTCCGGGGCTTGGCAACCGCCGGATTTCCTACTCGAAGCGGGAGGGGTCACCGGCCCCGACGCGCAGGATCTCCGGCTCGTCCCCGGAGAGGTCCACGACCGTGGTCGGCTCGGTGCCGCACTCGCCGTCGACGACCGCGTCGAGCTGGTGGTCGAGGGCCTCCTTGATCTCCCAGCCCTGCGTCATCGGCTCGTCCTCGCCGGGCAGCAGCAGGGTGCTGGACAGCAGCGGCTCGCCGAGCTCGGCCAGCAGCGCCTGGGTGACCGTGTGCTGCGGGATGCGCACGCCGACGGTGCGCTTCTTCGGGTGCAGCAGCCGCCGCGGCACCTCGGGGCTGGCCGGCAGGATGAACGTGTAGCTGCCCGGGGTGACCGCCTTGACCAGCCGGAACATCGAGTTGGAGACCTGCACGAACTGGCCGAGCTGGGCGAAGTCGCGGCACATGAGCGTGAAGTGGTGCCGGTCGTCGAGCCGGCGGATGTCCCGGATGCGGGTGAGGCCGGGGCGAGAGCCGAGCTGGCAGCCCAGCGCGTAGCAGGAGTCGGTCGGGTAGGCGATCAGCCCGTCGTCGCGCAGCAGCCCCACGATCTGCTGGAGCAGCCGCGGCTGGGGGTTGTCCGGATGCACGTCGAAGTACCTCGCCACGGCTTCAGCGTACGTGTAGGAATACCGCATGACAGATCTGGAGGCCGTGACCGGCTGGGTCGAGGGGTACCTGCGGGCGTGGGGCAGCAACGAGCCCGCCGAGATCGGGGCGCTGTTCGCCGAGAACGCGGCGTACTACCCGGCGCCGTACGCGCAGCCGTGGCGGGGCCGGGACGCGATCGTGGCCGCCTGGCTGGAGCACCGCGACGCGCGCGGCGAGTGGGACTTCACCTGGTTCCCGGTGACGGTCTCGCCGGAGCTGAGCATCGTGCAGGGGGTCACGGGGTACGGGGCGAAGACGTACAGCAACCTGTGGCTGCTCCGCCTCGACACCGTGGGCCAGTGCCGTGAGTTCACCGAGTGGTGGATGGAGCAGTCGTAACGGCCGGGCCGGGCCTAGAACGGCAGGTCGTCATCGCGGGCCGGCGGGTTGAGCCGGCGCCACACCACCACGACGAACCCGGCCAGCATCGCCAGCATCACGATGCGCAGCGACACGAACATGATCGCGGTGTGGTTGACGGCCAGGGCCTCCTCCACGAACGCGAGCCGCTCGGCCGGGCGGGGCTCGTCGCGGGCGGCGTCGGCGAAGAGATACACGACGAGCGGGATGAGGGCCAGGCGCCAGCCGAGGTACGTCCAGTGCCGCAGCACCGTGCGCCGGTCCCGCCCGAGCCGGTCGGCGACCCGCCCGACGACGCCGAACCACACGGCGAACATCAGCAGCGTCACCCACAGCGCCATGCTGACCGCCGAGCCGACCCGGTTCACGAGCGCGAAGACGGCCTGGGACGCCGGTGACTGCAGGGTGTGCTCGGCGACGGCGTAGTCCCGCAGCACCGCGTCCTCGCGGCGCAGGACGAGCACGTCGACCACGAGCAGCACGATGTGCACGGCCGTGACGGTGAGGAAGAGCCAGGTGAACGCCCGCAGCGCGACCGGCGCCCGGTCCTCGATGACCTCGTCGTCGTCCTCGCTCATCTCCGCGAGGGCGAGCGGGTCGGCCGGCTCGGTCCGCGACTGCTCCGGGATCCGCGCCGCGCTCTGCCCGGCGGGGTCGGGCCACTCCAGCCCGTCCGGGAGCCGGTCGGGCCACCGGGCGGCGCCCTCCCCCTCGCCGACGAGCGCGGCCACGAACTCCGCCGAGGGCACCCCGCCGTGCCGGATGCAGAGGTATCGACCGTTGGTGTCGTGCCCGGGGGCACCGCACGTCACGCAAACCATCGACACAAGGTCTGCAGCCTAGTCGGGGAAATGGGGCCGTGCCTGCCCCGGAACGGCCGAACCACCCGGCTGTTCGGCTCAGATTCACGCCTCTGACCTTGACGGTTCTACGCTTCGCAGCGAGCCGATCACCCAGCGCCATTGCGCGGCCCCGCTCAGTATCGTGACGCGGCACCCGGAAATCTCCGCCGCGGCTGTCCGGATCGCTCCCGCCCGTTCGTCACCCGGATGACAAGAAAGGAACAGCCCTGATGCAGTACATGATGTTCGTCTGCAGCGACTCCGAGCCCGACACCGACAAGTCGGACGAGCCCGACATCGACGCGTGGGTCCGGGAGCACGACGAGGCCGGCCGGCGCAAGCAGGGCGCGGTGCTCGCCCCGCCGGCCGCCGCGACCACGGTCCGGGTGCGCAACCGGGAACTGCTCGTCACCGACGGCCCGTTCACGGAGACGAAAGAGGTCATCGTCGGCTTCGACCTGATCGAGTGCGCCGACCTCGACGAGGCGATCGCGATGGCCCGCACGCACCCGATGGCCCGCGGCGGACGCATCGAGATCCGCCCCTTCGCCGACTTCGAGCAGTGACGAGGGTCGCCTCGGCCGTCGCCGCCGCGGCGGCCGAGGCGCACCCGCGCATCGTGGGTGCGCTGATCCGCATGACGGGAGACTGGGACTTGGCCGAGGACTGCGCCCAGGAGGCCCTGGCCACCGCGCTGCAGCGGTGGCCGTCGACGGGCGTGCCCGACAACCCGGCGGCCTGGCTCATGACCACGGCCCGCAACCGGGCCGTCGACGTGCTGCGCCGGGCCCGGGTGGAGCGCACCAAGCTCCAGGACCTGGCCGTCCTCGGCTCACCCGAGCCGGGCGCCGCCGACACCTTTGCCGACGACCGCCTCCGGCTCGTGTTCACCTGCTGCCACCCCGCCCTGTCCCTGGAGGCCCGGGTGGCGCTCACCCTGCGCACGATCTGCGGCGTGCCCACGGCCGACATCGCCCGCGCCTTCCTCGTCACCGAGGCGACGATGACCCGCCGCCTCACCCGCGCCAAGACGAAGATCGCGCAGGCCGCCATCCCGTACCGCGTCCCGGAGGGCCCGGCCCTGACCGAGCGCCTGCCCGGGGTCCTCGGCGTGCTGTACGTGCTGTTCACGAACGGGTACAACGCCGACGGCTCCCCCGCCTTCGCCGACGAGGCCATCCGCCTGACCCGGCTCCTGCGCACCCTCGTGCCCGCCCCGGAGCTCTCCGGGGAGATCGGCGGCCTGCTGGCCCTGTTCCTGTTCCAGCACTCCCGCCGGGCCGCCCGCCGCTCCCCCGACGGCCGCCTGCTGACCCTGGAGCAGCAGGACCGCGCGTTGTGGGACCACGCGGCGATCGCCGAGGCCCGAGCCCTGCTGGACGGTGCGGGCGACGGGCCGTACGCGCTGCAGGCCCGCATCGCCGCCTTCCACACGACCGACGGCCCGACGGACTGGGCCGGGATCGCCGCCTGCTACGACCGGCTGTGGGCGCGGCAGCCCACCGCGGTGATCGCGCTCAATCGCGCCGTCGCGCACGGCTACGCGCACGGGCCCTCGGCCGGCCTCGCCCTGCTGGCGCAGGCGCGGGCCGGGGGCGGGCTGGACGGCTATCCGCACGCGGTCGCGGCCGAGGCGGACCTGGTGTCCCGCACCGGCGACCACGCACGAGCGGCTTCGCTGTTCCGCTCGGCGGCCGCGCTGGCCCACAGCCCGGCCGAGCGCGACGCGCTGCTGGAGCGGGCCGGGGCGGAGGACGCCGAAGCCTGAACCACCGCTCCCTCACGGCTGCTACCTCCCGGCCGCGGCGCGGAGGTCCTCGGCGACGGGGCCGAGCGCCCGGCGCACGCGCACCCGGGCCGCCGGGTCGTCGGCGCCGGCCGCCAGGGCGCGCAGGTCCGGCTCCAGGGCGCTCAGCGCGTCCACCCAGCGCAGCTCGGGCCGGGCGTGGAAGCGGCGGATCGCCAGCAGCGGCGCGGCCGACTCCCGCAGCGCGGCGAGCCCGCGCAGGGCGGTCGCGTGGTCGCCGTCGCGGGCGGCGCGCAGGCACTCCGCGGTGCGTTTGCGCAGGACGGCGCCGGTGCGGATGGGAGCCACGAGCGCGGCGGGCAGCACCGCGCACAGGGCCCCGGCGCCGACCGCGAGCAGGCGGGCGGCGAGCAGGGGCAGCGTGGCCGTACCGGTGACGCCGACAAGGCAGTACAGCAGCGCCAGTGCGGCCGTGACGCTCGCGGCCCACCACGCGTAGCCGAACTGGCGGAGGAGGAAGCCGGCCGCCAGTACGGCCATCAGCAGCACGACCGCGATGGACCGGTGCTCGCCGACCGCCAGGGCCAGGACCGTCGCGACCAGGGTGCCGCCCAGCGCGCCCAGCGTCCGGTGGGCGCCCCGGAGCAGGGCGTCGCCGCGGGACCGGGCGGCCGCGCCGACGGTGTGGGCGCTGATCACCGTCCACGCCCAGTGCTCGCCGAACACGGTATGGCCGATCGTGAACGCCAGCGTCAGGGCGAGCGCGGACTGCACGCCCCGCCACACGTGGATCCTCGCCGGGGCGGTGCTCGATGGTCCGGGTTCCGCGTCGGTACCGCCCAGACGCCGGCCGATCAGCGCGTACCCCTCGGCCACGAACACCGCGAGGGTCGCCCAGGCCAGGGTGTGCCACGGATGACCGCCCGGGTTCACCGGCGCGATGAGCATGCCGATGAGCGGCAGCACCAGGGCCCGGCCGAGGTGCCCGGCGGCGGGGCCGAAGGCGCGCGCGGCGGTCGCGGCGGCCACGGTGAGCACGAAGAACGCGTCGCCGTAGGCGTGGGCGGCGCGGAACAGCACCGCGAAGGCGGCGATGATGAGGGCGCCGGCCGGCACCAGCAGCAGCCGCCAAGGGCCGTGCCGCCGGCCGGAGCGGGCCGCCATCATGCTCACGGCCGCGCCCAGCACGACGATCCCGGTCTGGCGGGTCAGCGGGATGAGCGTGACGACGGTCGCGAGCACCGGGGCGAAGCCGGCGAGCGCCTGCCGGATATTACGCACCTGCTGAATATCGCAGCACGATAGGTTGGAGCGCAACCATGAGCGAGCCGGATCCCGATCTCAGCGTCGCGCGGGCCGTGCGGCGGGCCACGCAGCGGCTCTCGCGCCGGCTGCAGCTGCAGCGCGACGCCGACGGGCTGAGCCTGACGAAGATCAGCATGCTGGGGCACCTGGCGCGCAAGGGACCGCTGACGGCGGGCGCGCTGGCCGCCGCCGACCGCCTCCAGCCGCAGTCGGTGACCCGGGTGCTGGCGGATCTGGAGGCGGACGGCCACATCGAGCGGCTGGAGAACCCGGCGGACAAGCGGCAGCGGGTCTTCTCGATCACCCCGGCCGGGCGGGCGGCGCTGGGCGCGGACATGCGGGTCCGCGATGAGTGGCTGGCGTCCGCGGTGGCGTCGCTGACCCCCGCGGAGCGGGACGCCCTGCTGCGTGCGGCGGCGATCCTGGAGCGGCTCGCCGACTAGTTGATGTTGGCCCGCTCGGCGCCGATCGTGGTGTCGGGGCCGTGGCCGGTGTGCACGACGGTCTCGGGCGGCAGGGTCATGAGCCGCTCGGTGATCGAGCGCAGGATCGTCGGCTTGTCCGAGAACGATCGGCCGGTCGCGCCCGGGCCGCCCTCGAACAGCGTGTCGCCGGAAAAGAGCACGCCCTCGTCCGGCAGGTGCAGGCAGACCGCGCCGGGGCTGTGGCCGGGGGTATGCAGCACCGTCAGCGCCACTCCGGCCACCACGATCTCCTGGCCGTCGGTAAGGTGCGTGTCGGGCTCGAGAGCGGGGTGCTTCATGTGCCACAGCGGCAGATCGTCCGGATGCAGCAGGATCGGCGCGCCCGTGCGCAGCGCGACCTCGGGCGCGGCATCGATGTGGTCGTCATGACCATGGGTGCACACGATCGCGACCGCGTGGCGACCGCCGAGCGCGTGCTCGATGGCCCGGGCGTCGTGGGCGGCGTCGATGACGATCGCCTCCGTGTCGTCGCCGACGATCCAGACGTTGTTGTCGACGTCAAAGGTCTCACCGTCGAGCGAGAACGTGCCCGACGTGACCAGCCGTTCGATGCGCACCATGGGTCCAGAGCCTATGCCTCTGCCCGGATGCGCGTCGCACGAGTGGACGATGTGCAGGTCGGGTCGTACACCTACCGGGTCCTGCGCCCCGCCCGCCCCATCCGCGGCGCGGTCGTCACCCCCGACGGCGAGCTGCGAGCCTCCCGCCGCGACGCCCTGCGCATGCTGGCCCTGGCCTCACTCGCGGCCGATCGCACACTTGCCGCCCTTCCCCTGCGCGACGAGCGCGGCCTGCCCTTCGACCTGGTGCTCAACTCCCTGCCGTTCCCGGTCTCGCGCTGGTCGGACGTGCGCGCCCGGCTCGGCCCCGGCCGCCTGACGCTGCTGGCGCCCGCCCCGCAGCGCACCGCGTCCGGCTCCAAGCCGCGCCTGGAGTCGACGCGCCACGCCCTGCTGGCGCCGCTCGCCGACGTGCCCCGCGTCCGCGCGGGCGAACTCGATCTCGCTACTTTCGGATCGTCCTGACTGACCACCAGTAGGGCTCTATTGCAATCCGGTCACGGGGCGGACAGCGCAGCGGCGGTCCGGCACGATGTCCGGCGTGGTTCGCCTCTATGGACTCCTGTTCCTCATCGACCTCATCATGCTCGTGTGGGCGCTGATCGACTGCCTGTCGACGGACGAATACCTGGTGCGCAACCTGCCGAAGGTCGCGTGGGTCTTCATCATCCTGCTGTTCTCGCCGGTGGGCTGGATCGCGTGGTTCGTGGCGGGCCGGCCGCAGCAGGCGGCGACGGCCCGGGCCGGCGCGCAGTGGCGGCCCGGCAGCGGCTTCCCGGAGAACGACCGCCCGCGGGCGCGTCAACTGGCCCCGGACGACGACCCCGAGTTCCTGCGCAACCTGGCGAAGACCCGCCGCGCGGACGAGGAGATGTTCTCGAAGTGGGAGGCGGACCTGCGCCGGCGCGAGGAGGAGCTGCGGCGGCGGGAGACCAAGGACCCCGAGTAGTTGCGGCATGGCTACACAGCGTTGTCGAGGGCAAGATCGGTTAGGTCGCATGGTGTATGGTGAATAAGAAGGAACGGCCACCCACCACCGGTACCACTGTGTTGCCTGTTTCGGGCGGCCCTGCTTCGACTTGCTGAACTCGGCGGCATTTTCCGGGTGCCGGGTCGCGTCTGGGGTTGCGCGGTGACCTTCGGTTCGCGGCGCGCGGTAGCTGGTCCGGGACGCGCGGCTTTGGCTCGCGACGCGCGGCATTTGTCCGCGGTGCGCGGCCACTGGCTCGGGACGCGCGGCGTTTGGTCGGCGGCGCGCGGCTTTGGTCCGCGGCGCGCGGGATTTGGTCCGCGGCGCGCGGCCGCGCCGGGCGGGTGGCAAGGTCCCTGCCGAGGGTGCGGCCAGCGGGCTTCTTGCGCCCGCACGGCAAGGACCGGGCGGCGCGCCGGCGCGCTTGGACCTGCGGCTGCGGTCGTCGTCGGATCGCGCGCTTCGACAGATCTCCGAGACGCTCTTGGTCCCCGAGACGCTCTTGGTCGACTCGACCTCGCCGAGCGATCCGCCGGTCTCGAACGCGGCACCCGTCTCGGGCGCGCGGGACGCGCACCGGCCCCATACGGTCGAGGCGGTCGGCTGCGGATTGCGTCAGCTGGTTGCGCGGCGCGGTCGGTGCTGCTCGACGGGTGGGCGGTCGAACCCGCCGCGACGGCTACCGGTGCCGCGACTCGCGCTCCGACCGGCGCCGGCAAGCCGGCGAGGTGGCGCTACGGCGCGGGCCAGGTCCAGCGCCCGATCGCGCGCCGCCGCCCACGACGGCCACTCCCAGAACCCGCACGAATCCTGCCGAAGCGGACAGCAAGGGCAGGCGCACCGCGAGGTCGGGGGCCCACGCGGAGGTCGGGGGCCCCACGCGGCCGAGCCAGTCGGCTGCGCTTCGGGTCGGCCGATCGCTCATCGAGGCGGCCACCCGCGCCGCCGCTCGCGTTCCGACCGCGCGCCACCGCCGAAGCCGGCAGGAAGGGCGGGAGCCCCACGCGGTCGAGCCGACCGGCTGCTCGACGAGCGAACGGGCGAACCCCCCGAGACCGCTGCCGGCACCGCGCCTCGCCCTCCGACCGGCGCCGGCAAGCCGGCGAGGTGGGGCTACGGCGTGAGCTCGCTGCGCGCCACGGGGTCGAGCCGGTCGCCCCGTCGAGGCGGCCGCCGCCGCGATCGCGCTCCGACCGGCGCCGGCATGCCGGCGCGGTGGCGCTACGGTGTGGGCTCGATGCGGCTCAGCAGGTCCAGCGCCCGATCGCGCGCCGCCGCCGAAGCCGGCAGCAGCGGCAGGCGCACAGCCGGCGACGCGATCCGGCCCCGGGCGTGCAGGACCGCCTTGATCACCGCCGGATTGGGCTCCGCGAACAACGCCTCGGACAAGGCCGCCAGCCGCCCGCCGAGCGCCCGGGCCGTCGCCACGTCGCCGTCGTGCCACGCGGTGTGCAGCGTGGCGTACGCCGCGGTCGCCACGTGCGCCGACGCCAGAATGCCGCCGTGCGCGCCCAGGGCCAGCAGCGGGGAGATCACCGCGTCGTCGCCGCCGAGCACCGCGAAGCCCGGCGGGGCCCCCGCGAGCAGGGCCACCGTGGCGGCCGAGACGGCGCCGTCGGAAAGCTTGACGCCCACCACGCCCGGCATCGCGGCGATCTCCAGCAGGGCGGCCGTCGACAGCGGCTGACCGGTCCGGTACGGGACGTGATAGATCACGACCGGCACCCGCGCACTCGCGGTGACCGCCCGGAAATGGGTGATCACGCCGGCCTCGCCCGGGCGGGTGTACGGCGGGACCACCACCATCGCCACGGTGCCCACCGGCAGCGCCGCCACCTCGGCCGCGCAGGCCGCCGTCGAGCTCCCGCCGACGCCGACCAGCAGCGGGACGCCGAAGTCGCGGCACGTCGCGACGACCGTCGCGCGCTCCGCCGGCGTCAGGGTCGCCGGCTCACCGGTGGTGCCGAGCGCCACGAGACCGGCGGCGCCGGCCGACAGCACCGACTCGGCGACTTTCCGCAACGACGGCTCGTCGACCGGACCGGCGTCGGTGAACGGTGTGATCAAGGGGACGAAGATGCCGCGCAACGTCATGCGTCCAGCGTCGGGCACGGGAAGCGTCAGAACCAGTTCACGTTCGCACCGTCGAGCGTAAGATCTGATGATGCTCGACGTCCGGCGGCTGCGGCTGCTGCGGGATCTGGCGCAGCACGGGACGATCGCCGCTGTCGCCGCCGCGCACACCTACACGCCCTCGGCCGTGTCGCAGCAGCTCGCCGCGCTGGAGCGGGAGGCCGGAGTCGCGCTGCTCGAGCGCACCGGGCGGCGCGTCGCGCTCACCCCGGCCGGCCGGACCCTCGTGGCGCACGCCGAGGAGGTGCTGGCGGCGCTGGAGCGCGCCACCGCCGCGCTGGCCGCCGGACGCGACGGCCTGTCGGGACCGCTGCGCATCGGCGCGTTCCCGACCGCGATGCGCACGCTGCTGCCCTCCGCCCTGGTCGCGCTGGGCGAGGCCCATCCGGCGCTCGAGCTCAGCGTGCAGGAGCTGGACCCGGCCGCCGTGCCGCACCTGCTCCGCGACGGCACCCTCGACGTCGCCCTGGTCCACGACTACGACCTCGTGCCCATCGAGCCGGACCCGGCCCTGCGCACCCTCCCCCTGCGCGACGAGACGATCTTCGTGGCCGCCCAGCGCCCGCGGACCCTCGCCGAGTGCCACGACGAGCCGTGGATCCTCGCCAGCCGCGGCACCCTGTGCCACACGATGACCGTGCGGGCCTGCGAGGCGGCGGGATTCTCGCCACGGGTACGCCACCACGCCGACGACTTCGTCACCGTCCTCACGTTCGTCGCCGCCGGCCAGGGCGTCGCGCTCGTGCCGGAGCTCGCCGCCGTCGACGTCCCGGCGGGCGTGGTCCTGACACCGCTCGCCACCCGCCGCCGCACCCGCCTCGCCTTCCGCGCCGGCGCGGCCCGGCACCCCGCCGTGACCGCGTTCGCCCAGGCACTCGGCATACGCGGCTGAACGCCCGCCGCCGCAAACGGCGCAGACACACGCGGCCCAGCACCCCGCCGTGACCACGTTCGCCCAGGCACCCGGCATACGCGGCTGAACGCCCGCCGCCGCAAACGGCGCAGACACACGCGGCCCAGCACCCCGCCGTGACCGCGTTCGCCCAGGCACTCGGCATACGCGGCTGAACGCCCGCCGCCGCAAACGGCGCAGACACACGCGGCCCGGCACCCCGCCGTGACCGCGTTCGCCGAGGCGCTCGGCATACGCGGCTGAACGCCCGCCGCCGGAAGCGGCGCGGAGACAGCGGGTGCGGGCCGGGTGCGGCGCCGGAGCCGGGCGGGACCATGTGTCAAGGGCCACGCCCGCCGTGCCGAAGCAAGACGCCGTGACCGCCTTCACCCCCGCCGACCCGGTCCTGCACCTGCTGCGCCGGGCCACCTACGGACCCACCGCCGAGTCCGAGGCCGAGCTGCGCAAGCTCGGCGCCGCGGCCTGGCTCGAGCGGCAGCTCGACCCCGCGTCCGTCGACGACTCGGCGTGCCAGGCGGTGCTGGGGAAGTACACCCTGATCGGCAAGGACATCGCGGGCGTGCGGGCGCTGGTGAAGGCCGGCTCGATGAAGCCGGGCGCGTGGGACGTCATGCAGCAGCTCGGCACCGCGGCCGTGGCCCGGGCGGCCTGGAGCAAGCGGCAGCTGTTCGAGCTCATGGTCGACTTCTGGTCGAACCATCTCAACGTCACGTGCCCGTCCGGCGAGGTGTGGGACAGCCGGGCGCAGTACGACACCGTGATCCGCGCCAACGCGCTCGGGCGGTTCGCGGACCTGCTCAAGGCCTCGATGCGGTCTCCCGCGATGCTGTCGTACCTGGACAACCGCTCCTCGACGAAGGCCAGGCCGAACGAGAACTACGCGCGCGAGCTGCTGGAGCTGCACACGGTCGGGCTGGTGTACTCCGAGGCCGACGTCAAGGACGCGGCCCGCCTGCTCACCGGGCTGACCGTCGACCCGGCCACCGGGCTGTACAGGTTCGACGCCGCCCAGCACGCGACGGGGCCGGTGACGATCCTCGGCTGGCGGCACGACAACGCGACCGCGGGCGGTGGCGAGGCGGCCGCGCTCGCCTACGCGGACATGCTGGCGATGCACCCGGCGACCGCCGAACGCCTGGCCCGCAAGCTGTGCGTGCGCTTCGTCGCCGACGAGGCCCCGGCGACGCTCGTGGCCCGGCTCGCGCAGGTGTACCTCGACAACCGCACGGCGATCGTGCCGGTCCTGCGGGCGCTGTTCACGTCGCCGGAGTTCGCCGCCGCGACCGGGGCGAAGGTGCGCACGCCGCTGGAGGACGTGGCCGCGACCGTGCGCGTGCTCGGCATCGGCCCGTCGGCCGACATGGACAGCGTGCGGGGGCTCTACCACTACCTGGTCGACATGGGCCACGCGCCGCTGCGGTGGGCGCCGCCGAACGGCTACCCGGACGTCGCCGCCGCCTGGGCCGCCCCCTCGGGGCTGCTGATCCGCTGGAACGCGCACCTCAACATCGCGGCCGGCTGGTATCCGAAGCAGCTGGCGCGGCCGGCGTCGATGCTGGCGTACCTCGTGCCGAAGCTCCCCGCGACCCACGGCGCGTTCGTCGACGCCCTCGCCCGCCGCCTCGTCGGGCAGCCCCTGGCCCCGGCGCACAGCGCGGCGCTGCTGAGCTTCCTCGGCAAGGCCGCGACCGCCCCGCTGAAGGCGACGGACGCGGCCGCGACGGGGCGGCTGCCGCACCTCATCGCCCTGATCCTCGACTCGCCGTACCACCTCTACCGCTAAGGGACACGAGCCATGGACTGCTGCATCTCCCGCCGCGGGGTGCTGACCATCGGGGCCGGCGCCGCGCTCACCGGGCTGATCGGCGAGGGCCTGTCGACCCGGCTGGCGTTCGCGGGCACCCCGTACACCGGCGACACCCTCGTCGTGCTGTCGCTGCGCGGCGGCTTCGACGGCCTGTCGGCGATCGTGCCGATCGGCGACGCCGACTACTACCGGGCCCGGCCGGCGATCGCGGTGCCGAAGGCGTCCGTCATCGCCGGCGACGGCACGTTCGGGCTGCACCCGGCGTTCGCGCCGCTGCGGGCGCGGTGGGCGGCCGGCACGTTCGGCGCCGTGCACGCCGTCGGGCAGCCGAACCCGTCCCGCTCGCACTTCCAGGCGATGGAGGACATGGAGCGGGCCGCGGCCGGCACCTCGATCCGCACCGGCTGGCTG
The DNA here is from genome assembly GCF_050955725.1 of Dactylosporangium sp. CA-139114. Taxonomy (NCBI): domain Bacteria; kingdom Bacillati; phylum Actinomycetota; class Actinomycetes; order Micromonosporales; family Micromonosporaceae; genus Dactylosporangium; species Dactylosporangium sp. CA-139114. Next base: position 3,878,228 of record NZ_CP192080.1, on the reverse strand, counting down.
GACCGGATGCTCGGCGTCGCCGGCGCCTCCTATCCGATGGCGGGCGTGGCGATGGGCACGAGCGCCCCGGCGCGGCTGTTCGCCGGCCCGGCGCCGTCGGCGAGCATGCTGAGCGTCGACGGGTTCAAGCTCAACGGCGAGGACGGCAGGACCCCGATGATGGGGACCCTCGCGAAGCTCTACGACGGCGCCCCCGACCTGCTGGCCGGCCCGGCGCGGGCGGTCGGGCAGACCCTCGCCACCGTCGGCGCGCTGCCCGCCTCCACGCCGGGCGCGACCTACCCGGCCACGGCGCTCGGCAATGCGCTCAAGGACGTGGCCCGGCTGGTGAAGGCGAACGTGGGTCTCATGGCCGCGACCGTGGACTTCGGCGACTGGGACATGCACGAGGCGCTCGGGGCGCCGGCGAAGGGCCAGCGGATGTACGACCACCTGACCGAGCTGGCCCTGGCGCTGGACGCGTTCGCGACCGACCTCGGGCCCGCGTTCGGGCGGGTGACGCTGGTGACGCTGAGCGAGTTCGGGCGGCGGGTGGCCGAGAACGGCTCGCGGGGCGTCGACCACGGCAGCGGCAACGCGATGCTGCTGCTCGGCGGCGGCGTGCGCGGCGGCAAGGTGCACGGCACGTGGCCGACGCTCGCCCCGGCGGCGCTGACGGCCGGCGACCTGGCCGCGACGACCGACTACCGCACGGTGATCGGCGAGATCCTGCAGCGCCGGTGCGGTCTGGGCTCCCTGGCCGACGTGTTCCCGAACGCGGCGGCCGGCACCGCGCTCGGCGTCGTGGCGGCGCGTTAGGCCCTGTCCTGCCTAGGCGCCGAGGCGTTCCCGCAGCCAGGTCAGCATCACGTCGGCCTGGGCCTGCTGGAACCTGCGCAGCGTGGGCAGGCCGGGCGGGACGGGCCGGCGGGCGCGGTCGGCGAACATGCCGGCCAGGCCCGCGACGCACCCGGTGACGTCCGCGGGGTCGCCGCCGATGACGTCGTCGGTGATGCGCCCGCCGTACAGCCGGATGTTCAGCACCAGGCACAGCGCGTCGAACCAGGGCGGCCCGGCGCAGCCGAACGGCCAGTCGACGACGACCACGGTGCCGTCGGGGCGGACGAGGAGGTTGTCGGCGCGCACGTCGCCGTGCACGAGCGCGTCGCCGGCCAGGCCCGCGTGCCCGCGCTCGGACAGCTCCGCCAGCAGGTCGAGGTGCCGGGCCGCCCACGGGTCGAGCGTCGCCGGCGGGTCGGCGGCGATGGTGCGCCACCCGGCGAAGTCCTCCACCGTGCCGTCCTGCAGCTTCGGAAGGTTCCGCACCGGTACGGCCAGTGCCCGCAACGCCTCCAGGACCGCCGCGATCTCGTCGTCGCGCCACGGGGTGTGCGGGTGGCGGCCGTCGACGTCGGCGTAGACCAGCGCGACCCAGTCGCCGTCGTCGTGCGCGCCGAGCAGCGGCGGCGTCGGCAGGCCCGGCGGCAGCTGGGCGACGACCGCGGCCTCGGCCCGGTGCAGGGCGGGGCTGTCCGGGTTGAGGGCGGCGCCGACGGCCTTCACGAAGGCGCGGCGCCCGGTCGCGGTGACGACCCGGTCGGCGGTGCCGGGCGAGAACCCGCCCGCCTGCGAGACGGCCGACGCGACCGGCTCGCCGAGGATGGCCTCGACGGCCGCGCGCACGCCGCCGGGCAGGTCGGCCCAGCCGATGCGTACTCCCGATGCCTGCACCATGCGGTGATCGTCGCAGAGCCTTCCCGGCCGGCGACACCGATTTCCGGTCCGCCGGGCCGTCACGTGGCGCACACGGCGCGTTCGCGCGCCGGCAACCCGCGACCGGCCCGCCAAGAGACTGCCGGACGTGAATACGAGCACGTGAGGCCGGATGTCCTCCGCGGGCAGACTGACAGGGTGTGACCTGTGGCACGTTCGGGGGATTCCGGAACGGGCCACAGTCCGTAACGTCGGCCGTATCGCAGTCTGACAGCACTGAGGGGGAAATCTCCATGAGCGACTTCGACGCCGCAGACACGGGCCAGGACGTCGACTACGGCCACTACGACGCGGGTCAGGAGCACAACTCGCTGGACCAGCTGCAGCAGGCGCAGGGCTCCGAGGCCGACGCCCAGTCGCAGTTCGGCGTCTACGAGGCCGACCACCACACGGCCGTGTCCACGGACTTCTCGCAGGGGCACCACACCGAGTACGACCAGCCCGCCGCGGTCCACTACGAGTCCGACGACTACACCAACTACAGCCACGACGCGACCTCCGACGACCACGTCTTCGCGGCCGAGGGCAGCGAGTCCTCGCACCAGGCCGAGTTCAGCGAGCTCAACGCGCTGCAGGAGCGCTTCGACGGCGCGTTCGCCGAGGGGACGGAGTTCCACGGCCAGGGCGGCGAGCAGCAGCTGGGCGTCGCCGACAAGTAGGCGGCCGACCGACCTGATCCATCGGCCGGCGGGGGCACATGCCACCGCCGGCCGATTGGCATCCGCGGCCGGGGCGCGTCCGCCATACGGTCGGCTGGTGGAGGCGCTGCGGTACACCGGCGAAGACCTCGATCCCGGGTTGCCGCTGCTGGCCGCGTTCGCCGGTGCCTGGCATCCCGTCGTGGCCCTGCGCAGCCGGGAGCGGCTGGCGGGGCTCGGCTACGACGAGCCGGCGCTCGGCGCGCTCATGGCCGAGCAGGGCTGGACGACCGTCGACGTGGTGTGGCGCGAGTCGGCGACGGTGTTCCACGCCCGCAACCCGTTCCCGCCCGGCGGGGTGTACGAGGACCCGGCGACGGGGGCGGCGGCCGCGGCGCTCGGCGGCTACCTGCGCGAGCTGGGCCTGGTCGAGGCGCCCGTGGCGCTGACGATCCGCCAGGGCGACGACATGGGCCGCCCGAGCCTGCTGCGGGTGGATCTGGACGACCGGGCCGGGGTGCGGGTCACGGGCCGCGCGGTCGCCATCGCATGACACCCCATCGCATGCACCCCGTCGCAGGACACCCCGTCCCGTGACACGCCAAGAGCGTTGACCGATGGACCGCGGGAAGGGGCTGCTCCCCGCGGGCCTCGGTCAACGCTCTACGCAGCCGGGGCAGGCGGTGCCCCGGGACGCAGGACGGTTCAGCAGCTCGACGCGAAGCCGATCAGGGCCGTCGAGTTGCAGGACACGTTGATCGGCGCCTGGATCGTGGTCGACGTCTGGTTGCCGTTGCCGAAGCCGGCGTTGAAGCCGGTGTTCCAGCCGCCGCCGCCCGCGTTGACCGCCCACGCGCCGCCGTTGCCGCCGTTGCCGCCGTTGCCGTTGCCGTTGCCGCGGTCGTCGTACGAGGCCGCGTTGGCGTTGCCGTTGCCGTTGCGGTGCTTCTTGTGCTTCTTCTTGTGGTTCACGCCGTAGGCGTTCGCGTTGCCGTTGCCGTTGCCGTTGTTGTAGCCGGCCCCGCTGAACGCACCGCCGCTGCCGTTGTAGGCCACCGCGCCGCCGTTGCAGTTCGCGCTCGCGAAACCGATGATCGCGATCGAGTTGCCGCAGATGTTGACGGGCGTCTGGATGGTGGTGGAGCTCTGGTTTCCGTTGCCGAAACCAACGTTGGGCCCGCTGTTCCAGCCATCGGCGTGAGCGGCGGTCCCGGTGAGCGCGAGGCCACCCATTGCCAGCGCGGCCACCTGCACCGACCGGATGAGCCAGCGTTTCATGATGACGACCTTTCGACGAGTGATCGACGGGGAACGTCCGTCGCGATGTCCACCTAACCCGAAATGCGAGCTGCGGACGGATATTTCGCGAAATCTCGTCACGCAATGCACCCACCCGGTGACATAACGTAGTCTTTTCCGGCACGCCTGCGGGGCCGTTCGGTCAGCGGCGGCGGCGCTTGAGCAGGTACCGCACCAGCAGCACGAGCGCGACGACGCCCGCGCCGCCGAGGATCCACAGTTGGTAGCGCCGCAACTGCTCCACGTTGTTGCCCACGACGGCGCCGACGGTGACCCACATCGCCGTCCACATCACGCCGCCGATCGCGTCGCGGGGCGCGTACTGCCGCCAGGGCAGCGCGGTGGCCCCGGCGATGATCCCGTTGGTCTGGCGCAGGCCGTCGATGAAGCGCGCGACCACGATGATGTTCTTGCCCCGGGTGGCGACGAACCGCTCCGCGCGCTCCAGGCGCTGCTCGGTCAGCCCGACGCGGCGCCCGAACCGCAGCACCGCGGGCCGCCCGGCGCGCCGGCCGAGCAGGTAGCCGAGGTTGTCCCCGGCGATGGCCGCGACCAGCGTGACGACGGCGACGACCACGACGTCCGCGGTGCTGCGGTGCGCGGCCACGGCCGACAGCGTGACGATCGCCGTGACCGCGGGGGTCGGGATGCCCAGACCCTCCAGCAGCACCAGGATCGCCAGCGCCGGGTAGCCGTACCGCTCCAACTGCTCCATCGATCAAGATCCTGCCACGGGTACACTCGCAGGCGATGCCCAGCTGGTATGAATCGCACATCGACCGGCAGATCCGCGAGGCCCAGGAGCGCGGCGAGTTCGACGATCTGCCCGGCGCCGGCCGCCCGCTGCCCGACCACGGCGAGCTGTACGACGAGGACTGGTGGGTCAAGGACCTGGCGCGCCGCGAGCGCCTGCCCTCGGGCATACCGCCGACCCTGCGCCTGCGCCGCGAGGTCGAGGACCTGCCGGAGTCCCTCGGCGCCTTCCGCACCGAGGAGTCCCTGCGCCGGGCGGTGGCCGACCTGAACGTGCGCATCGAGCGCGCCCGCCGCGGCCTGATCGAGGGCCCGCCGACCCTGCTGCGCCCCCTGGACGCGGACGCCCTGGCCGCCGAGTGGCGCAGGCGTTGACAGCGACCCCGCTGAACTGTTAGTCAGTCTTCCTATTAGTTGACCTGGAGGGCTGGCTCGTGAAGATCGCGGTTGTGGGCGGCGGCTCGACGTATACCCCGGAGCTCGTCGACGGCTTCGCCCGCCTGGCCCCGTTCGCCTCGGAGATCGTCCTGCTGGACCCGGCCGCCGACCGGCTGGCCGTGGTCGGCGCGTTCGCCCGGCGCATCCTGGCGGCCCAGGGCTCCCGCACCACGCTGCGCTGGACGTCGGACGTGCACGACGCCCTGGCCGGCGCCGCCACCGTGGTCATCCAGCTGCGCGTCGGCGGCCAGCAGGCCCGCATCAGCGACGAGACGTTCCCCCTGGCCTGCGGCTGCGTGGGCCAGGAGACCACCGGCGCCGGCGGCTTCGCCAAGGCCCTGCGCACGGTGCCGGTCGTGCTGGACATCGCCCGGCGGGCCGACCCCGGCGCATGGATCGTGAACTTCACCAACCCCGTGGGCATCGTGACGCGGGCCCTGCTCGACGACGGCCACAAGGCCGCGGGCCTGTGCAACGTGGCGATCGGCTTCCAGCGCCGCTGGGCCGCGGCCCTGGGCGTGGACCCGTCGGCGGTGACGCTGGACCACGTCGGCCTCAACCACCTGACGTGGGAGCGGGCCGTCTACGTGGACGGCACCGACCGCCTCCCGGCCCTCCTGGACTCCTCCCTGGAGGAGATCGCCGCGGGCGTGCAGATCCCCCCGGCGGTGGTGCGGGCCCTGGGCTGCGTCCCGAGCTACTACCTGCGCTACTTCTACTGCCACGACGAGGTGGTGGCCGCGGAGCGCCACGAGCCGACCCGGGGCGAGCGGGTCCTGCAGATCGAGCGGGAACTGCTGAGCATGTACGCCGATCCGGCCCTGGACCGCAAGCCGGACCTGCTCTCGCAGCGGGGCGGCGCCTTCTACTCGGAGGCGGCCGTGGGCCTGATCGCGTCCCTGCACGACGACGACGGCGGCGTGCACGCGGTGAACGTGCGCAACCGGGGCTTCCTGCCCTTCCTGCCGGACGACGCGGTCATCGAGACCACCTGCCGGGTCGGCGCCGGGGGCGCGACCCCGGTCCCGGCGCCCCCGCTGCCGGCCCACCTGGCCGGCCTGATCTCCGGCGTGTCGGCCTACGAGGACCTGGCGGTGCGGGCCGCGGTGTCCGGCGGGCGGGAGCGCGTCTACCGCGCCCTGCTCACCCACCCCCTGGTGGCCCAGCACGACAAGGCGGAGCGCCTGACCGACGACCTGCTGGCCGCGAACCGCGAGCACCTGCCGTGGCTGGCATGACCGCCCGCCCCGCCACCGCCCCGGCCGGCCGGCGATGACGGCCCGCCTCTACGCCGCGGCCGACGGCGGCAACTCCAAGACCGACGTGGTCCTCGGCGACTCCGACGGCCGCGTCCTGGCCCGCGTCACCGGCCCGACGATCTCCCCGCACGTGCTGAGCTTCGAGGGCGCCCTGGCCCAGCTGTCCGCCCTGGTCGCCCGGGCCCGCCGCGAGGCCTCCCTGCCGTCGTCGATCGAGCTGTCCCACCTGGCCGTCTACACCGCCGGCGCCGACCTGCCGATCGAGGTCGACCGCCTCAACACCGAGGTCTCGGCCCTGGCCCTGGCCGCCACGACGACCGTCGACAACGACCTCTTCGCCCTCCTGCGGGCCGGCTCCGCCACCCCCGACGCGGTCGGCGTCGTCTGCGGCGCCGGGATCAACGCCGCCGGCCGCCGGGCCGACGGCGCGACCTCCCGCTTCCCGGCCCTGGGCCAGCGCTCCGGCGACTGGGGCGGCGGCCACCACCTGGCCGCCCTGGCCCTGTACCACGCCGTCCGCTCCGAGGACGGCCGCGGCCCGGCGACGGCGCTGCAACCGGCCGTGCGCGAGCACTTCGACGCCCCGACCGTCGAGGCGGTGGCCATCGCGCTGCACCTGGGCGACCTCCCGGCGTCCCGGCTGGACGAGCTCTGCGAGGTCATGTTCGCGGTGGCCACGGCCGGCGACGAGCTGGCCACCCGGGTCGTGCGCCGCCAGGCCGACGAGATCGAGTCTCTTGTCCGCGTGTGCGCGAAGCGGCTGGACCTCCTGCAGTCGCCGTACACGATCGTCCTGGGCGGCGGCGTCCTGACGGCCCGCCACCCGGTGCTGCACGACGCTCTTCTGCCCCGCCTGCACGCACTGTCGCCCCGCGCCACGGTGAACGTCCTGTCCTCCCCGCCGGTGGCCGGCGCCGCGCTGCTGGCCCTGGACACCCTGCACGGCGGCCCGTGCCCACCGGCCCTGGAGTCCGCGGTGCGAGCGGCGCTGTAGCCACCGCCGGCCCAGTGCGGCCGCGCCCGTGTCGGTTCTGGTAGCCCCCTCGCACCGGTGGAAGGATTGGTGCCCATGACCGACGCTGGACCCCTGGGCGCCGAGGAGGCCGCGTTCATCGCGGTGGCTCGCTCAGGCGACTCGGCGCGGTTCGCGCTCATCACGGAGCGCCACCGGCGTGAGCTGCAGGTGCACTGCTACCGGATGCTCGCGAACTACGAGGATGCGCAGGACATGACGCAGGAGACGTTCCTGCGAGCGTGGCACAAGCGGGAGTCGTTCAAGGGCCACGCCGCGCTGCGGACCTGGCTGTACCGGATCGCGACGAACGTCTGCCTCGACTTCCTGCAGCGGCGCCAGGACCGCACCCCCGTGCCGTCCGGGCTGCCGGACGCCGGCTCGGAGGTGCGGTACCTGCAGCCGTACCCCGACCGGATGCTCCCCGAGGACCCGCAGGACTCGGTGGTGGCGCGGGAGACGATCGAGCTGGCGTTCATCGCCGCCGTCCAGCACCTGCCGCCGCGGCAGCGGGCGGTGTTCATCCTGCGTGACGTCGTCGGCTGGCCGGCGTCGAAGGCCGCCGACGCCCTCGAGCTGACCGTCGCATCGGTGACCAGCGCGCTGCAGCGGGCGCGCGTGACGATGCGCGAGCAGCTGCCCGGCCGCCGCCTCGACTGGCGCAGCCCCGCCGCCCACGAGCTGTCGCTTGACGAGCGCGGCGTGGTGCAGGCGTACATCGACGCCCACGAGCGCAACGACCTCGACGGGCTGATGTCCCTGCTGCGCGACGACCTGCGCTTCGTGATGCTGCCCCAGGCGGGCACCTCGGCCGGCACGGCCAAGGACGCGGTGGACGGCTGGGTCCGCGGTGGGCTCTTCCGGCCCGGCCACGACGACTGGCGCTGCATCGCCACGACGGTCAACCGGATGCCGGCCGCCGCGCTGTACCTGCGCACCCCCGGCGACCCGGCGTACCGGTTGTACACCCTCGCGGTCCTGCACATCGTCGACGGGAAGATCGCCGAGCTCACCGGATTCGACGCCACCGGCAAGCCATGGCTGGGCCTGCCCCCGGCACTGTGATCGGGCAGGTCCCCCGCCGGCGTCGCCGGCGGGGGACCTGCGCGTGCTCATCGCCTCGTCTCGTACCGGGTCAGCACCACGCCGCCGGGGAACGTCCGCGTCTCCACGAGGTTCAGGTGCACCCAGCTGTCCAGCGCGGTGAAGAACGGCGTGCCGCCGCCCACCAGGACCGGGTAGGTGACCAGCAGGTACTCGTCGATCAGCCCGGCCCGCATGGCCGCCCCGGCGAGCGTCGCACCGACGATGTCCATCGGCCCGCCGTCCTCCGCCTTGAGCCGGGTGATCTCGGTGACCGCGTCGCCGGTGACCAGGCGGGTGTTCCAGTCGACCGGGCCGAGCGTCGAGGAGAACACCACCTTCGGCATGTCCCGCCAGCGGCCGGCGAACTCGATCTCCGCCGGTGTGGCGCCGGGCCGCTGGTCGGCGGTCGGCCAGTGGGAACTCATCGCCTCCCACAGCTTGCGCCCGTACAGCGCCAGGCCCGTCGCCCCCACCCGGTCGGACCACCACTGGAACAGCTCGTCGCCCTGCGACGAGTCCGCTCCCTCATCCCCACTCCAGCCGAGGTCGTCGCCGGGCGCGGCGATGTAGCCGTCCAGGGTCACATTCATGCCGAAGGTCAGTTGTCGCACCATGCCAGCCTCTCGTCGGTCGGTTGCATACGTACAGACGGGCGCTGCGCGAAAACCTCATCGGTGCGCGCCGCCGGCGGCCGGCAGTTCCCGCGCGGGCACGCCCGGCCGCTCGACCGGCGTTCAGTCCCCGGTGAACTCCGCGAACGCCTCGAGGGCGTCCGCATCCCCGTACGGCCTGGTCACGTAGTGCTCGGCCCACCAGCCGGCCTGCGGGTGCCGGCCGGCGGCGATGCGCTCGGCCGCCGCCCCGGCGTCGTAGGCGGTGCGCCGCAACTGCACGACACCGTCACCGAGCAGGGCCCAGTACGCGCCGGCCGGGCCGTAGTTCATCCCGACGCTGCCCGGGTTCACCACGCGCCGCCCCGCGGCGAGCCGGTCGAACGGCATGTGCGTGTGCCCGCACACGACCAGCCCGGCGTCGACGCCTTCCAGCACCGTGTTCCACCGGGAGATCGGCGAGTCGACGAGGACGAACTCGTCGTCCCGGCGCGGGGTGGCGTGGCAGAACAGGGTCGGGCCGAGTCCGTCCACGTCGAGCGTCACGGTCATCGGCAGGCCGGCCATGAGGTCGCGGTGCCGCTGCTCGATCAGGGCCGCGCAGGTGGCGGCGTCGGCCGCGTTGCGGCCCCCGCCGGGCTTGCCGTCGAAGGCGTCGACGAGCTCGCGCTCGCCGTTGCCATGCACCCATGTGGCACGGTCGCCGAGGCCGGCGAGCACGTCGAGGGTCTCGGCCGGCATCGGGCCCCCGGCGATGTCGCCGAGCAGGACGATCCGGTCGGCCCCGTGCGCCTCGACGTCGGCGAGGACCGCCTCGAGCGCGGGAAGGTTGGCATGGACATCGGCAAGCACCGCCACTCTCATCCCTGCAACATACGTGTGCGGCGTCCGCCGCCGCCGCGATGATGAAGGCCGGGTTAAGCGCTCTGGACATGAACAGTTAACAAACCTAATAATGGCGACCACCGTCGATGGAGGTCGCCCATGAAGCCCACCAAGCGCGCCGCGCTCATCCTCGGCGCCGCAACCCTGCTGGTCACAGGCCTGTTCGTGGCCACCAACGCGTATGCGGCCAACCTGCTGTCCAACCCCGGCTTCGAAAGCGGCAACCTGTCGGGCTGGTCGTGCACCGGCTCCGGCTCGGGCGCGGTCACCTCGCCCGTGCACTCCGGCTCGTACGCCCTCAACGGCAACGCCACCAACGCCGACACCGCCCAGTGCACGCAGACCGTCACCGTCCAGCCGAACACCGCGTACACCCTCTCCGGCTGGGTCCGCGGCAGCTACGTCTACCTCGGCGTGACCGGCGGCGCGTCCACGTGGACCCCCGCGGCCACGGCCTACACCAAGCTCACCGTCCCGTTCACCACCACCGCCGGTCAGACCTCGATCCAGGTGTACCTGCACGGCTGGTACGGCACCGGCGCGTACAACGCCGACGACATCTCCCTGGACGGCCCCGGCACCCCGCCCACGACGACCCCGCCGACCTCGTCGTCACCGTCGAAGAGCCCCTCGGCGAGCGCGAGCCCGTCGAAGAGCCCGTCCGCGAGCGCGAGCCCGTCGAAGAGCCCGAGCACGAGCCCGACCACCCCGGTCACCGGCATCCCGAAGCACGCGCTCATCGGCTACCACCACGCCAGCTTCGCCAACGGCTCCGGCTACATCCGCATGGCCGACATCCCCGCCGCCTGGGACGTCATCGACCTCGCCTTCGGCGAGCCGACCAGCGTCACCTCCGGCGACATCCGCTTCAACCGCTGCTCCGCCGCCGAGTGCCCGGGCGTCGAGTCCGACGCCGAGTTCCTCGCCGCCATCAAGGCCAAGCAGGCCCAGGGCAAGAAGGTCCTCATCTCCATCGGCGGGCAGAACGGCCAGGTCCAGCTGACCACCACCGCCGCCCGCGACGCCTTCGTCAGCTCCGTCAGCGCCATCATCGACCGGTGGGGCCTCGACGGGCTCGACATCGACTTCGAGGGCCACTCGCTCTACCTCAACGCGGGCGACAGCGACTTGCGCAACCCGACCACCCCGGTCGTCGTCAACCTCATCAGCGCCCTGAAGTCCCTCAAGGCCAAGTACGGCGCCAAATTCGTGCTCACCATGGCCCCCGAGACCTTCTTCGTGCAGCTGGGGTACCAGTTCTACGGCGGCACCACCCAGGGCGACAACCGGGCCGGCTCCTACCTGCCCGTCATCCACGCCGTGCGGGACTTCCTCACCATCCTGCACGTCCAGGACTACAACTCCGGGCCGATCTGGGGCCTCGACAACCAGTACCACACCATGGGCGGCGCGGACTTCCACATCGCCATGACCGACATGCTCAAGGCCGGCTTCCCGGTCGCCAACACCGGCCAGACCTTCCCCGGCCTGCGCGCGGACCAGATCGCGATCGGCGTCCCGGCCGCGGTCAGCGCCGGCAACGGCTACGTCGCCAACAGCGTCGTGCAGTCCGCGGTCACCTGCCTGGTCAACGGCTCCGGCTGCGGCGGCTACACCCTGCGCGGCGGCCCCTCGCCCGCGCTGCGCGGCCTCATGACCTGGTCGATCAACTGGGACCGCTACTACAACTGGGAGTTCCAGAACGCCCAGCGCCCCTACCTGAACACCCTGCCGTAGACGCTTGCCGTAGGTTCGACGGGTGAGCGCACTCGACCTGGTGACCAGCTGGCCCGTACCGACCGCCGCCGTGGCGGTCGTGGACCCCAAGGGAGTCCGCGACCGCCACGGCCCGGACACCGCCCTGCCGTGGGCGTCGGTCACCAAGCTGCTCACCGCCCTGACCGTCCTCGTGGCGGTCGAGCGCGGCGACGTCCTGCTCGACGAGCCCGCCGGCCCCGAGGGGGCGACGGTCCGTCACCTGCTCGCGCACACCTCCGGTGTCGCCTTCGACACCGACCAGATCCTCGCCGGCCCCGGCCGCAAGCGGATCTACTCCAACACCGGCTTCGAGCTGCTCGCCGACTTCGTGCTCACCCGCACCGGCGGCACCTTCGCGGAGCTCATGACCGAGTCGGTGCTGCGGCCGCTGGGCATGGGCGGCACCCGCCTCGAGGGCTCCCCCGCCGCCGGCGCCGTCGGGCCCGTCTCCGACCTCGCCCTGCTCGGCCAGGAACTGCTCGACCCCTCGCTCGTGCCCGACCTCATGCCCGAGGCGGTCACCGTGCAGTATCCGGGCGTCACCGGCGTCCTGCCCGGCTTCGGCCGCCAGGACCCGAACGACTGGGGCCTCGGCTTCGAGCTGCGCGACCACAAGTCGCCGCACTGGACCGGCGCGAACAACTCGCCCCGCACGTTCGGGCACTTCGGCAAGACCGGCACCTTCCTGTGGGCCGACCCCGACGCGGGCCTCGCCCTGGCCTGCCTCACCGACCGGAACTTCGACACCTGGGCCGCCGAGGTCTGGCCGGAGCTGTCCGACGCCGTGCTCGGCGAGCACGGCGCCGGATCAGGCTCCGGGCACCACCCGGCGTCCTAGTACCAGCCCGCCGTCGACCAGTCGTCGGCCGACCAGTAGTGACCGCTCCAGTAGTGCCCCGACCAGTAGTGGCCGGTCCAGTACTGCTCGGACCACGCCGGGTCGCTCCACGAGCCGGTCCCGGTCCACGGCGTGCCGCTCCAGGTCGCCGCCGACCACGTCCGCGAGGTGTACGGCGGCACCCACCGCTGGTTGTCCTGGTCCAGGCAGTCCCACAGCTGCAGCTGGACGCCGTTGGCGGAGCTCGAGTCGGTGACGTCCAGGCACCGGCCCGAGCCGGCGTTGATCAGCTGCCGCGCCGAGGTCACCTTCCACTGCTGCGCCGGCGTGCCGTTGCAGTCGTAGAGCTGGATCTTGGTGCCGTTCTGGTTCGCGGCCGCGGTCACGTCCATGCACTTGCCCAGCGCGCGGACGGTGCCGTCGGACTGCAGCTGCCAGTACTGCGCCGGCGTGTTGTTGCAGTCGTACAGCTGGATCGGCGTGCCGTTGTTGTTCATCCGGTTCATGACGTCGATGCACTTGCCGGCCAGGCCCGCGATCTGCCCGGTGCCGCCGGTGCCCCCGTCGCCGGTCCAGGTGTCGCCGGCCATCCGGTTGCCCATCCAGACGCCGCCGTTCCACGTCTGCTTCTGCGCGGCGAGGCTCGCCCACGCCGCGTTGTTGAACGGGCCGAAGATGGTCCGCTCGCCCGTCAGGGCCACGTTGTCGACGGTCAGGTGGTTGCCGCCGCGGGTCGTCTCCACCGAGCCGGTGCCGGTGCCCTTCGCGAACGTCTGCGTCACGCTCGGCGTGCCGAGCGCGGCCGACGCGGCCACGTTGAGCTCCTTGAAGCCCTTGCCGGTGCCCGTGCTCAGCGCCGAAGCGCCGTTGACGAGCAGCGCCTTCACCTGGTCCGGGGTCAGCGACGGGCGCTGCTGCAGCAGCAGCGCCGCGGCCGAGGACACCACCGCGGCCGCCTGCGAGGTGCCGGAGCCCTTGAAGCCGGTGCTGCCGACGCGGGCGCCCGGGTAGGTCTGGTCGACGTAGGAGTTGATGTCCCGCAGCGACACGATCGACTCGCCCGGGGCCAGCAGGTCCACCTTGCGCGACCCGGCCGAGCCGTTGGTGAACGCCGCCAGCTCGTCGTCGCCCGTGCTCACCGTCTGCTTCGTCGTCGACGCGCCGACCGCCACCACGAACGGGTCCATCGCCGGGTTCGTCAGCGCCGTGGTCGAGCTGCCGTCGTTGCCGGCCGCGATGACGACCACGATCCCGGCCTGCCACGCCTGCTCGACCGCGTACATCAGCGGGTCGACGCTGGCGGCCGACATGCCCGCCGTGCCGTACGACAGGTTGATCACCCGGATCGGGTTCGCCGGGTCGTAGTTGCGGTTCTGCACCACCCAGTCGATCGCCGCGATCATCTGCGTGACGTCGGCGGCGCCGGTCGCGGTGCCGACCTTCACCGAGGTCACCTTGGCCTTGGGCGCGAGGCCGACGGTACCGCCGGCCGGGTCGTTGCCGACCATGATGCCCGCCATGTGCGTGCCGTGGCCGAACGTGTCGAGGTAGCGCAGCTGCGCCGACTGCGACTCGAACGACAGGTCGGGCCCGTTCACGACCTGCCCGGCCGGCAGCCCGGTCACCGGCGCGATGCCGGTGTCGACCAGCGCGATACCGACGCCCTGCCCGGTCAGCGGCGCCGCCGAGCCGGTGTCGGCCCGCACGATCGACCGGACGCTCTTCAGTGTCGTGCCGGCGCTCGTCGGCCACTCGTCGGCGAGGAACCCGCCGCCGGCCTTCCTCACGGCCGTGCCATCCCCGGGCAGTGCCGCCGCGGCCGGGGTGGCCGCGGCGAACAGCCCCAGCGTCGCCATCGCGGCCGCCGCACTCCAGCGCCGGCCCGCTCTCGTTTTGCTCATCAACCATCTCCCCGTCCATGGAGCTTCCGATGATCACGATGCGCCGCCGGCAACGGAAAGTCACGGCCTGACCACGAGAACGCGCCGAACGCCCGACAGGATTTCCTCAGCGCTGTCGTACGGCCGGTGAGCTGCGCAAACGATTCGCCCGACAGATCACCAGGCCCACGCCTCGGGCCCCGGTCCCCCGTTGCCGACCGGCGGGAAGATCGCGTTCAGCCGCTCCTCAGCGTCATCGGTGAGCGTCGTGCCGAGGGCCTCCAGCGCGTGGTCGAGCTGCTCCGGCGTGCGCGGCCCGACGATCGGCGCGGTCACCCCCGGCCGGGCGAGCAGCCACGCGAGGGCGACGGTCGCCGGGTGCACGCCGAGGTCCTCGCAGAACGCCTCGTACACCTCCAGGACGTGCCGGTGCTCGGCGACCCGCGCGGCCGCGTGGGTCGTGGTCCGCCCGGCCGCGGCGTCCCGGTGCTTGCGCAGCGCCCCCGACAGCAGCCCCTGCGCGAGCGGCGACCAGGGCAGCAGCCCGATGCCCAGCGCCTGCGCCGCGGGCACCACCTCCAGCTCCACGGCCCGGGTCAGCAGGCTGTACTTGAGCTGCTCCGACACCAGCCCGAGCGAGTGCCGCCGGATCGCCGCGGCCTGCGCGCCCGCCAGGTGCCAGCCGGCGAAGTTGGAGCTGCCGACGTACACCACCTTCCCCTGCGCGACGAGCACGTCCATCGCCTGCCAGATCTCCTCCCACGGCGTGCCGCGGTCGACGTGGTGCATCTGGTAGAGGTCGATGCGATCCGTGCGGAGCCGCCGCAGCGACGCCTCGCACGCGGCGACGATGTGCCGCGCCTGGACTACCTCAAGGACGCCGAGTACCCGCCGTGGTCCCTGGACGGCCACCCGCTGTTCCTGCTGCCGACCGCCTTCACCGGCACGAAGGCCTGGATCATGGACTCGGCCGCCGGGCGCGCGCTGTGGTATCCGCCGCGCGCCCTGGGCGCCCTGTTCGCCGCCCCGCCGGCGCCCCCGGAGCCCCTGGCGGCGCTGCTGGGCGCGACGCGGGCCGCGGTGCTCGCCCTGCTGGCCGACCCCGCCAGCACCGGCGACGTGGCCGAGCGGCTCGGCCTCGCCCCGGCCACGGCGTCGCACCACCTCACCGCCCTGCGCGACGCCGGCCTGATCGTGGCGGCCAGGTCGGGCCGCCGCCTGCACTACCGCCACACGGACCTCGGCGAGCGGCTCACGACCCTGGGCTGAGCGACCGGGCGGGCGCTCAGAACTCCGCGAGGTGCCGCAGCGCCTCCTCGACCAGCGGCTGCAGGGGCACCGGCGGGTCCGCGTGCAGCCAGCGGTGCGTGGCCGCGTCGCACGCGGCCGCCACCGCCCCGCCGACCACCTCGGGCAGCAGCGACGCCGGCGGCAGCCCGAGCCGCTCCGCGATCGCCGACGACAGCGCGTCCTGCATCGCCGCCCGCACGCGCAGATACTCCCCCTGCATCGCCGGCGTCGCCAGCACCATCCGCAGCCCCGCGAACCACACCCGGTCGGGCACGTGCTCCGGCACCGCCCCGCCACCGAACTCGGCCAGCATCGCCGCCTCGATCGCGGCGCGCAGCGGCTCGCCCGGCGGCCGCGCCCGCAGCGCCGCCCCGGCCCGCTGGGCCCGGTCCACGGCCAGGGCGCAGATCGCCTCCGCCTTCGAGGAGAAGTAGTTGTTGAAGGTGCGCGGCGACACGCCCACCTCGGCCGCGATGTCCTCGACAAGCACGCCGTCGAAGCCGCGCTCCACGCTCAGCCGCAGCGCGGCCAGCGCCAGCGCCCGCCGTGTCGCCTGCTTCTTGCGTTCCCGCAGGCCCGGTTCCATCCCACCAGCGTAGCAAAACGTGCCGGATCAGCAACTTTGCGTGGTGCGCAAGAAACAACCTCAACTCGGGACGAACCCGGCCGATCACCGGCTCATGGTGCGGGACCGGCTCTGGATCGGCCTGCTCGGGCTCGGGCTCGGGCTCGGGCTCACGGCCACCGCGCCGCGGGCGGGCCGATGTGCTGCCCGGGCCGGCGTTCCCGCTCGTCGGCACCCTCTCCGCACTTGCCGGCCGGGCTGTACCCGCTGCTGGACGTCGTCATCGTGCTGCCCGGGGTGAACCTGGCGTTCATTCGCCGGGGACCTCGGCCACGCCGTGGTCGGCCGCCAGGGCCACGTGACCGCGTCGCCGCTGCCGGACCTGCCCTACCTGCTCGCCTTCAGCGCCGGCGGGGCGGCCGCCCCGCACCCGAGCGCCGGCGCCCTGGCCAGGTCCATCCCGCTGCCGATCCAGGCCTGGTCGCCGGCCCGGATGCTCATCGCCGGCCCCGCGGTCGCGGCCCCGTTCGCGCTGACGGTACCGCTGCCACATCCGACGCCCCTGTCGCGCTGGACACTCGGCGTCGGCGCGGGAACGGGTCGCCGAACCCGTCGCCGTTCGGTCAGACTGATCGGATGCCGGACGACGATGACCTGAACCCGCCGCTCGACGACGCCAACCTGTGGCTCGAGGACGTCGAGGGCCCGGAGGCGCTCGCGTGGGTCCGTGAGCGCAACGCCGAGACCGTCGCCGCGCTGACCGGCGGGGAGCGGTTCGCCGCCCTGCGCGACGGCATCCGGGCGGTGCTCGACGCCGACGACCGCATCCCGATGATCGCCTGGCACGGCGAGCGCGTCTACAATCTGTGGAAGGACGCCGGGCACCCCCGCGGCCTCTGGCGGCGCACGACGCTCGAGTCCTACCGCGGCGGCACCCCGGACTGGCAGACCGTCCTGGACCTCGACGCGCTCGCCGAGGCCGAGGGCGAGAACTGGGTCTGGCAGGGCGCCACCTACCTGCGCACCGGCCCGCTCGCCGGGGAGCACCGCTGCCTCGTGGCGCTCTCGCGCGGCGGCGCCGACGCCTCCGTGGTGCGCGAGTTCGACCTCGACGCGCTCGAGTTCGTCAAGGACGGCTTCGAGCTGCCCGAGGCCAAGAGCAGCGTGAGCTGGATCGACGCCGACTCGATCTTCGTCGGCACCGACACCGGCCCCGGATCGATGACCTCCTCGGGCTACCCGCGCCAGGTGCGGGCCTGGCGGCGCGGCACCGCCGTCGCCGACGCGCCGGTCGTGTTCGAGGGCTCCCCCGACGACGTGTCCGTCCGCGCCACCTCCGACCCGTCGGTCGACGGCCGCCGCGCGATCGTCCGGCAGGCGACGGACTTCTTCAACGCCCGGCGGTACCTGCTCGTCGACGGCGAGCTCACCGAGCTCGACGTCCCCGAGGACGCCGGCGTCGACATCCACCGCGAGTGGCTGCTGGTGCGGGTCCGCACCGACTGGCCGGTCGCGGGCGTGACGCATCCGGCGGGCACCCTGCTCATCACCCGGCTGGAGTCGTACCTGTCCGGCGACCGCACGCTCACCCCGCTCTTCACGCCGGACCCGCACACCTCGCTCAGCTACGCGGAGTGGACCCGCACGGGCCTGATCCTGGTGCTGCTGGCCGACGTGCGCAGCCGGCTGGAGCTGCTGTCCTTCGCGGACGGCGAGTGGCGCCGTCAGGTGCTCGGCACCGAGCTCGGCCAGACCGACGTGTGGACCACGAACCAGGACGCCGACGAGCAGTACCTGCTGCTGTCCAGCGGCTTCACCCTGCCCCCGACGCTGCGCCACGGCGTGCTCGGGTCGGCCGAGGGGCCCACGATCCTCAAGCAGGGCCCGGCGTACTTCGAGACCGACGGCATCGAGACCCGGCAGTTCTTCGCCACGTCGGCCGACGGCACCCAGGTGCCCTACTTCGTGGTCGGGCGCCCCGGCGCCGGACCCGGCCCGACCCTGCTGTCGGGCTACGGCGGTTTCGAGGTGTCCCGCGTCCCGACGTACAACTCGATCATCGGCCGCGGCTGGCTCGCCCGCGGCGGCACCTACGTCGTGGCGAACATCCGCGGCGGCGGGGAGTACGGGCCCGCCTGGCACCGCGCCGCCCTGCGCGAGCGGCGCCCCCGCGCCTACGAGGACTTCGCGGCCGTCGCCGGCGACCTCGTCGAGCGCGGCATCACCACCCGCGAGCAGCTCGGCGCCGAGGGCGGCTCCAATGGCGGGCTGCTCATGGGCGTGATGCTGACCCGCTACCCGGAGCTGTTCGGCGCGATCGTGTGCGCGGTGCCGCTGCTGGACATGCGCCGCTACCACCTGCTGCTCGCCGGGGCGTCATGGATGGCCGAGTACGGCGACCCCGACGACCCCGAGGACTGGGCCTACCTCTCGCTGTTCTCGCCGTACCAGAACGTGCGCGACGCCGTGCCGTACCCGCCGACGCTCATCACCACGTCGACCCGCGACGACCGGGTGCACCCCGGGCACGCGCGCAAGATGGTGGCGCGGCTGCGCGAGCACGGCAAGAACGTCACGTACTACGAGAACATCGAGGGCGGCCACGGCGGGGCGGCCGACAACGCGCAGCTGGCCTTCAAGTGGGCCCTCGCGTTCGAGTTCCTGTGGCGGACGCTCGCGCCTTAGGCCGGGGCGAGCGCCAGGTCGTCCGCCGCGATCCTGCGGCGGGTGGTGCGGCGGTAGCGGTAGACCTGCACGGCGCCGGCGATCCACAGCAGGTACTGCACCGCGAACGCCCAGCGGAACGCGGACAGCGTCGGGTGCTCGGCGCCCGGCGCCGTCCGCACGTCCAGGATCACGCCGACGGCGATGACGAGCACGATCGAGGCCGCGAACCCGCCGACGTTCACGATGCCGGTCGCGCCGCCGATGCGGTCCGCGGGGTTGAACGAGCGCGCGTAGTCGAAGCCGATCATCGAGCCGGGCCCGTTCACCGTCAGGACCAGCACCAGCACGGTCAGCAGCCACAGCGGGGCGCGCCCCGGCCACAGCAGCACCACGGTCCAGGCCAGCGCGGACGCGCCGACGATGCCGAGGACGAGGGTCGAGCGGTGGTACGGCAGCCGCCCGCAGAAGTGCCCGATCGCCGGGCCCATCACGAGGCCGCCGACGGTGAGCAGCGACAGCAGCACCGCGGCGGTGTCCGGGGCGAGGCCCTCGCCCTGGGTCAGGAACGGATACCCCCACAGCAGCGCGAACACCGAGCCGGAGAACTGCGTGACGAAGTGCGTCCACAGCCCCAGCCGCGTGCCCGGGTGGTCCCAGGAGTGCCGCAGGCCGAGCTTGCGCGGCGGGCCGCCGGCGGTCTCGGCGGCCTCAGCGGTCTCCGCGGTCTCGGGCTGGTCGCGCAGGGAGACCAGGACCAGCACGACCGCCACGGCACCCAGCCCGGCCGCGCCGAGGAACGTCGCCGTCCAGCCGGCGTGGCGCAGCAGGAGCACCAGCGGTACCGCCGACGACAGCGCGCCCAGCTGCCCCAGCATGCCCGTGAGCTGCACCATGAGCGGGTTGCGGCGGGGCGGGAACCACATCGCGACGATCCGCAGCACGCTGATGAACGTCATCGCGTCGCCGACCCCGATGAGCACCCGGGCGCCGATCGCCGTGCCCACGTCGCCGGCGAAGGCGAACACGAGCTGCCCGGCGAGCATGAGCGCGCCACCGGCGGCGAGCAGCCGGCGGGAGCCGAACCGGTCCAGCAGCACACCGACCGGGATCTGCATCGCCGCGTACACGGCCAGCTGGGCCACGGAGAGCGTGGACAGCAGCGCCGTGCCGACGCCGAGACGCTGCGCGGCCTCGACCCCGGCGACGCCGAGGGAGGAGCGGTGGAAGACGGCGACGGCGTACGCGAGGAGCCCGACGGACCACATGATGTAACGGCGCATAGCGTGACCAACGCTATCGGCCCATGGGCGGGATGCGGGGTGAGTGTGACGGCCCTCAACTGTGGGTTTGCAGACACCGCCTACGCTGTCGGGGTCTGCTTTGCCGTTTCTCGTCCGGTTGACACGCACCAGGGGAACCCCGTCATGACCGACCCGACCGCCCTGACCGAGCGCCCGATCGCGTGGGAGCACTCGGGCGACGGCGAGTTCCCGTACCACGCCGAGGTCGACGGCCGCGCGCTGACCGTGCGCGTCAACGACTTCCCGGCGGAGCCGGTCTACACCCTCATCGTGGACGGCGCGGAGCTGGCCGATCTCGACGACTGGCCGCGGCCGTGGCGGCGGCCGCCGCTCCCGACCCATCTGCTGGACCTCGTGGCCCGCCCCGTGACGGCGGAGCTGCTGGGCACCTGGGCCCGCCGCGTGTGCGGCGTGACCACGGAGCACGCCGCCGAGGTCGCCGACCTGCTGGGCCTGCCCGCCCCGACCCAGGACGAGCTGGGCCGCCTGTTCGTGCAGCCCAGCCCGCCCGGGACCGCGTGGTTGCAGCTGTTCATGAACGACCGGGCGGGCCTGGCCTCGGTGGAGGTCCGCTTCGCCGAGCCGTCGCTGACCCGGGCCGACCTGGACGCGTGCTTCGGCCCGAGCGCGAACCTGCCGCGGGTGCACTGGGACTCCCCCCACGTGACCGCGCACCGCATCACCACGCCGGACGCCCCGCTGTCGTGCACCCTGTTCGCGTCCTTCGACGAGGCCGCGGGCCCGGCTTCCCGCGCCTTCCAGATCTCGCTGCGCCGCGACCACCACTGAGCGTGCCGACCCCTTCGACGCTCCGGATCGACCGCCATGATCAGTTAGGTGGCGGAGGGTAAGCTTAGGTAAGCAAGATGAGCCCCGGCCGACCGACCCGCATGCATCCGCGAGGCCGCGGGGTCACCAGCCCAACCACGCAGCGCCCGCTCGAACAGGTCCGTCTTCGCCGCCACCCCGACCACCCCGACCACTCCGACCACCTCGACCACTTCGACGACCTCGATCCGACCACTCCGACCACCTGGGCCGCCCGGTCGCGGTCCCCGGACGAGCCCGCCGCGGTCACCAGCCGCGCAGCGCCCGCTTGATCGGGGCCGCCTTCGCCGCCGCCTCGGCCACCTCGGCCACCGGGTCGCTGTCCCAGACGATCCCGCCGCCGGCCCACAGGTGCGCCCGGCCATCCGCGACCGCCACCGTGCGGATCGTGAGGCCCAGGTCGACCTCGACGCGGCCGAAAGGCGCACCGGGCCCCGGCGCCCCGTGCCCGATCCACCCGCAGGCGCCCATGCTCGGGCCGCGGCCGACGGGCTCGAGGCGCGTGGCCACGTCGATCGCGGCGAGCTTCGGCGCGCCCGTCACCGAGCCGCCCGGCCAGACCGCGGCCAGCAGCTCGGCCAGGCCCACGCCCGGCGCGAGCCGCGCGCTGACCGTCGACTCGGCCTGCCACAGGCCCGACCAGCGGCGCAGCGCGAACAGCTCGTCGACGCGCACCGAGCCGACCTCGGCCACCCGGCCCAGGTCGTTGCGCTCGAGGTCGACGATCATCACGTGCTCGGCGCGCTCCTTCGCCGAGGCCAGCAGCTCGGCCCGGCCCTGTGCCGTCGCCGGGCGGGTGCCCTTGATCGGGCGGGTGACGGCCCGGCCGCCGGCCACCGCCACCAGCGTCTCCGGCGACGCCGAGGCGACCCACCAGCGCTCGCCGCGCAGCACGCCGCCGTAGCGGGCGCCCGGGAGGGCCGCGACACGCGCGAGCGCGGGCCCGGGGCCGGCGCCGAGACCAGGGCCGAGGCTGCCTCCGGAGCCGGAGCCGGAGCTGAGGCCGGAGCCGGGGCCGCGGCTACCGCCGGGGCCGGGGTTGGGGCTACCGCCGAGGCCGGGGTTGGGGCTGCTGGGGCTGCCACCGGGGCCAAGGCCAAGGCCGATCCCGAACGGGGCGCTGGTGTGCCCGACGAGGTTCACGACGTACACGTCGCCGCGCGCGATCGCCGCCCGCACGCCGCCGACCGCCGCCGCGTGCTCGGCCTCGGTCCAGCTCGGCGTCCACGGGCCGAGGAAGGCGACACCCCCCGGTGAACCAGCCGAAAAATCGGATATTTCCGAAACGCCCGGGGAATCGGCAGCACGGGGCGGGGCCGATTCGCGCCATGTGCATGAAGAGGCAAGTCGCCCCGAATCCGGAGAATCCGCAGCCGGGGCCGGTGCAACGTTCATGGTTCCGGGTGACGAATAGGCGACAGTTGTCCCGGGCGCGGGTGACCGGCGAGGGCCGTGCGAGTACGCCACCGCCACCAGATCCGGCACGGAGGGTGCCGGCGACGGGGTCACGGAGGGTGGCGACAGGAGGACCGAAATCCCACAGGTGAACGCGTCGGTGACGGTGGGTGACGCCGAGAGATCCGCAAAATGCACGCCGTGCGACGCGGCGAACTCGATCAGTAATTGAAGAGGGTCTCCGCCGTCCCGGGAATACCATTCAAGGCGGGAGCGCTCCCAGACGCGGGCTCTACACGCGCCGGGTAACCCGGGCGGGTGAAGATCCACTGTCCCGGGCTCATACCCGACGACCGGTCCTAGTGTGCTCATACGAAGGGTGGATTATCCCCAAGTTGTGCCGTCACATGTTCGGAATAGTGTCGTTGGCCGTAGTAGCGTGCATCACTGGTCATGTGAAGAACCCCACAGACCTCAATTGAATCTCTCAAATCGGAGACCCCCGATGCTCTGCCAGCACCAGCCCCCCTGTCCCACCGCCGAAGACACCGACCGCGAGGCCGCCCGCGTCTCCGCGAGCCACCCCGAGCAGGGGTGGAGCCTGCTCTGCAACGGCGTCATCGTCTTCGAGGACACCGGAGAGCTTCTGCCCGATTGCTCCGTGATCGAGCCTCACCGCGGCTGGGCGCCGCACACGCTGGTGGGCGCCGCGCCGCGGTAACACTCCGTAGCTACGGGGAAGTCACTCTTCGTAAGCGGAGGCTGGAGGGCAGGAGCACACCAGGTTCCGGTCTCCGTAGCTGTCGTCGATGCGGCGCACCGGCGGCCAGTACTTCGCCTCGCGCGAGGCCGCCGTCGGGTAGGCCGCCACCGACCGCGGGTAGGCGTGCTCCCACGAGTCGTCCGTCACCACCGCCGCCGTGTGCGGCGCGTTCACGAGCGGGTTGTCCCCGGCCGGCCACTCGCCCGCCGCCACCCGATCGATCTCCGCCTTGATCGCGATCATCGCGTCGCAGAAGCGGTCCAGCTCGCCCAGGTCCTCGCTCTCGGTCGGCTCGACCATGAGCGTCCCGCTCACCGGGAACGACATCGTCGGGGCGTGGAAGCCGTAGTCGATGAGCCGCTTCGCCACGTCGGCGACGGTCACGCCGCTGGCCTTGGTGATCCCCCGCAGGTCCAGGATGCACTCGTGCGCGACGAGGTGCTCCGCGCCGCTGTAGAGCACCGGGTAGTGCTCGCGCAGCCGGGCCGCCACGTAGTTGGCCGCCAGCACCGCCGTCGCCGTCGCCTTCGCGAGGCCGTCGGGGCCCATCAGCCGCAGGTACGCCCACGGGATCGGCAGGATGCCGGCCGAGCCGAACGGCGCCGCCGAGACCGGGCCGACCGGCGCGTCCGCGGCGAGGAACGGGTGCGAGGGCAGGAAGCGCGCGAGGTGGGCGCGGACCGCGACCGGCCCGACGCCGGGGCCGCCGCCGCCGTGCGGGATGCAGAACGTCTTGTGCAGGTTGAGGTGCGACACGTCGGCGCCGAACTGCCCGGGCTTGGCGAAGCCGAGCAGCGCGTTGAGGTTGGCCCCGTCGACGTAGACCTGGCCGCCGGCGTCGTGCACCTTCCCGCACAGCTCGGCGATGCCGGTCTCGTACACGCCGTGCGTCGACGGATACGTGACCATGATGGCCGCGAGCCGGTCGCGGTGCTGCTCGATCTTGCGGTCGAGGTCGGCGAGGTCGACGTTGCCGAGCTCGTCGCAGGCGACCACGGCGACCCGCATCCCGGCCATGACGGCGCTGGCCGCGTTGGTGCCGTGCGCGCTGGACGGGATCAGGCACAGGTCGCGCTCGGTGTCGCCGCGGTCGTGGTGGTACGCCCGGATCGCCAGCAGCCCCGCGAGCTCGCCCTGCGATCCGGCGTTGGGCTGCAGGCTCACGGCGTCGTAGCCGGTGACCTCGGCGAGCCAGCGCTCGAGATCGGCGATGAGGCGGCGGTACCCCTGGGTCTGCGCGTCGGGCGCGAACGGGTGGACGTTCGCGAACTCGGGCCAGGTGATCGGCTCCATCTCGGTGGTCGCGTTGAGCTTCATGGTGCAGGAGCCCAGCGGGATCATGCCGCGGTCGAGCGCGTAGTCCTTGTCGGAGAGCCGGCGCAGGTACCGCAGCATCGCCGTCTCGGAGCGGTGGCTGCTGAACACCGGGTGCGTGAGGTAGTCCGACGCGCGGCGCAGCGGCGCCGGGACCGTGTCGGCCGTGTCGAGCGCGGTGACGTCGGCGTGGGCGAGGCCGAAGGCGGCGAGCACGTCGCGCAGGTGCCCGAACGTCGTGGTCTCGTCGCAGGCGATGCCGACCCGGTCGGCGTCGACGAGGCGCAGGTTGATCCCGCGCGCCGCGGCGGCCTCGACGATCTCGCCGGCCCGCCCCGGTACGACCGCCGTCACCGTGTCGAAGAAGGCCCGGTGCTCGACGGTCACCCCGCCCGAGCTGAGCCCGGCGGCGAGGCGCACGGCCATGTCGTGGGTCCGCGCGGCGATCTCGCGCAGCCCGTCGGGGCCGTGGTAGACGGCGTACATGCTCGCGACGACGGCGAGCAGCACCTGCGCGGTGCAGATGTTGCTCGTCGCCTTCTCGCGGCGGATGTGCTGCTCGCGGGTCTGCAGCGCGAGGCGGTAGGCGGGGGCGCCGCCGGCGTCCTTGGACACGCCGACGAGCCGGCCGGGCAGGGTGCGCTCGAGGCCCTGGCGGACCGCGATGTACCCGGCGTGCGGGCCGCCGAAGCCCATCGGCACGCCGAAGCGCTGGGCGCTGCCGACGGCGACGTCGGCCCCGATCGCGCCGGGCTCACGCAGCACGCAGAGGGCGAGCAGGTCGGCGGCGACGGTGGCGATCGCGCCCCGCTCGTGGGCGAGGGCGATGAGGGCCTCGTGGTCGCGCACGGCCCCGGAGGCGCCCGGGTACTGCAGGTGCAGCCCGAAGAACGCCTCGGGAAGCTCCTCGACGGCGAGGTCGAGCACGCGCACCTCGATGCCGAGCGGTTCGGCGCGGGTCCGGATGACGGCGAGGGTCTGCGGGAGCACGTCGGCGTCGACGACGTACACCTCGGACTTCACCTTCGACGAGCGCCGCGCGAGGGTCATCGCCTCCGCGGCCGCGGTCGCCTCGTCCAGCAGCGACGCCCCGGAGACCGGCAGCCCGGTGAGGTCGGCGACGACGGTCTGGAAGTTCAGCAGCGCCTCGAGCCGGCCCTGGGAGATCTCCGGCTGGTACGGCGTGTACGCCGTGTACCACGACGGGTCCTCGAGCACGTTGCGCAGGATCACCGGCGGGGTGTGGGTGCCGTGGTATCCGAGGCCGATCATCGACACCAGGGTCCGGTTCGCCGCGGCGAGGGCGCGCAGCTCGGCCAGCACCTCGGCCTCGGACGCGGCGAGCGGCAGGTCCAGCGGCTTGTGCCAGCGGATCGAGCCGGGGATGGCGGCGGTCATGAGGTCCTCGACCGTGGAGTATCCGACGGTCTTGAGCATCCGGGCCTGCTCGTCGGCGCTCGGGCCGATGTGCCGCGCGGCAAAACTGGTCATGGGCCACACTCTCTGGGCGGATCGCGGGACAGGGGGCGAACGTGCGCTCCTCCCCCTCTGTCGCAGACTCCAGAGGTGCCAACCCGCCGCGGTCCTTTTGCCTGAGAGGTTCCGGGGAGGATTTGCCCCTTCGGCGCCGCTGCTCGTGCTGCACAGCGGTCTCTCCCGCGCGGGTATTGCCGGCACGACTACCCTACCAACAGTGCAGGACTTGACCATCGTGGCGAAGCACACGATCTACTCCGCGGTGGTCGGCTCCCGCGCCTACGGGCTCGACGGCCCGGACTCCGACACCGACCGGCGGGGCGTGTTCCAGACGCCGAGCGACGCCTTCTGGTCGCTGGACAAGCCGCCCAGCCACGTCGAGGGGCCGCTGCCGGAGCAGTTCTCGTGGGAGGTCGAGCGGGCCTGCACCCTGGCCCTGGCGGCGAACCCGACGGTGTGGGAGTGCCTGTGGTCGCCGCTGGTCGAGCACGTCACCGACGCCGGCCGCGCGCTGCTGGCGCTGCGCCCCGCGTTCCTGTCCCGCCGCGCCGCCCGCAGCTACGGCGACTACGCCCGCGACCAGCTCAACACGCTCACCTCGGTGCGCGCCCGCACCGGCGAGGTCCGCTGGAAGCAGGCGATGCACATGGCCCGCCTGCTGCGCGCCGGCGCCCACGTCCTGCGCACCGGCGAGGTCCTGGTGGACGTCGCCCCCTGGCGCGACGAGCTCCTGGCGATCCGCCGCGGCGAGCTGGGTTGGGAGGACTTCCAGTCCCTGGCGGCGTCGCTGGCGGCCGGCCTGGCCGCCGCCGAGTCGGCGTCGACGCTGCCGCAGGAGCCGGACCGGGAGGCGGTCGAGCGTTTCCTGTTCGCACTGCGAACGGCCGCGCTCGCGCGGCCCGGGCCGGTGCGGGCCGCTCAGCCCCCGGCGCCGGACGGCATCCCGGACTGGGCCGGCGCGGTGGCCGACGAGCACCCGTATCCCCTCGCCTTCGCCACGGTCAGCGGCGCCCACCTCTACGGCTTCGCATCCGTCGACTCGGACCTGGACCTGCGCGCCTGCCACCTCCTGCCGCTGGACGAGGTCGTGGGCCTGGACACCGGCCCGGACACGGTGGAGATGGGCGGCGAGCGCGAGGGCATGGAGCTGGACATCGTCAGCCAGGAGCTGGCGAAGTTCATCCGCCTCCTCCTGCGCCCGAACGGCTATGTCCTGGAGCAGCTGCTCTCCCCGCTGGTCATCCGCACCAGCCCCTTGCACGACGAGCTCAAGGCCCTGGCCCCGCACTGCCTGACCCCGCAGCACGCCCGGCACTACCTGGGTTTCGCCTCGGGCCAGTGGCTGCTGTACGCCAAGACCGGCGAGCTGAAGCCCGCCCTCTACACCCTGCGGGTCCTGCACACCGGCATCCACCTGATGCGCACCGGCGAGATCGAGCCGGACCTGCGCGTGCTCAACACCCTCCCCTACGTCCCGGACCTGATCGAGGCCAAGAAGGCCGGCGAGCACCACGCCCTGCCCGCGTCGCTGGTCGCGCCGGAGACCCTGGCCGCGGACGTGGCGCGGCTGACCGTGCAGCTGGAGTCGGCGCGGGACACCTCGCGGCTGCCCGCGACCCCGTCGGCCGCCCCGGCGCTGAACGACCTGCTGATCCGCACCCGGTTGTCCCGATGACCGGGCCGCCGCCGAGCAGGCCGCCGGAAGGGTCGCCGGAAGGACCGCCGGGCCGGGCCGGGACCATCGCCGCCTTCCACGCGGGGCTCGGGCTGCACGGGC
Source organism: Dactylosporangium sp. CA-139114 (assembly GCF_050955725.1). Taxonomy (NCBI): domain Bacteria; kingdom Bacillati; phylum Actinomycetota; class Actinomycetes; order Micromonosporales; family Micromonosporaceae; genus Dactylosporangium; species Dactylosporangium sp. CA-139114. Next base: position 3,850,643 of record NZ_CP192080.1, on the reverse strand, counting down.
CCACGTGGCGGGCCGCCGGCTGGGGCAGCCAGGACCTGCAGCGCGTCCGCTTCGAGGCCCTGACCGGCGCCGCCGGCTACACGGGCGGCACCGTGCTCGACTGGGGCTGCGGCCCCGGCGACCTGTACTTCCACCTCCGCGCCATGCGCCTCCCCCTGCACTACACCGGCGCCGACCTGAACCCGGCCATGGTCGAGCTGGCCACGGCCCGCGGCGTCCCGGACGTCTCGCTCCTGCCGGTGACCGAGACCCCGGCGGGCCGCCACGACTACGTGTTCCTCAGCGGCGTCTTCCAGTTCGCCGACCCGGACGACCCGCTCTACTACCTCGGCATGTTAGAACACGCGTACGACATTGCCGGGCGGGCCGTGGCCGCGAACTTCCTCAGCGCGAACCGCCCGGCGGCCGCCCGAGCGCCCGACGAGCTCTACGCCGACCCGTCGGTCCTGATGCGGTTCGCGGCCGCGCTGACCGATCGGTGGCGCATCGACCACGCCTACCACCCGCAGGGCGCGGACTTCACGATCGCCCTGCTGCACGAGCCCCCGTTCAGCCGGCGCGGCACCGGGCCGAGTTCGGGTCCACCATGAGCAGCGAGGCGTCGACGGCCTCGAAGTCGGAGCCCTTCAGCGCCTTGAGCGCGTCGAGCTGGGTGTTGCTCCACTTCGCGTCCTCGGCGCCGGTGAAGTACCACGGGGAGCCGTTGTCGGCCAGGATCGCGCCGTAGGTCTTCAGCGCCTGCGCCACCGCCCGGGCCTGCGGCGGGAACTTCGCGATGTCCACCGACGCCTTGAGCCGGAACCGGGCGCCCATCGGCGGCAGCGCGGCGTCGGTGGCATCGGACGCGGCGTGGCGGGCCGGCCAGACGAAGGCCTTGCGGGTCTTCGGCGCGGTGAAGCGGATCGCGTGGTCGATCCGGCCCGCCGCGGCCTCCTCGGCGCGGGGCAGGCCGGGCAGGATCGGCAGGCCCGCGGCGTCGGCCGAGGTCCAGCCGCTCTTGCGCAGGGCGTTGCCGCGCAGGTCGTAGACGGCGCCGGAGCCCGCCTTCCAGGAGCCGTCCGGCTGCGGCGACGCGGCGTAGAGCTCGTACGCCTTGCAGGCCGCGGTGTCCTGGACGATCACGTGCCGGTCGCCGCCGGCGTTCGCGCCGCCCTCGACGCGCGCGTTGCGCGGGATCGGGTACGGGCCGGGGTCGCTCTCGCCGGCGTACTCGAAGGTGACCTTCACCTTGGCCTGGCCGGCCGGGACGTTCGTGACGGGGATGCCGGACGTCGTGCCGAAGTCGGGGTGGGCGTGCGCGGCGGCGCCGATGCTCGCCACCCAGGCCGCGGAGTCGCGGCTCACGGGCAGCCGGGACACGTCGGCGTGCCAGACGTTGTCGGCCGGGAAGATCGTGCACGGACCGGCGGAGGAGGGCGCCGGGGAGGCGTGCCCGAGGCCGCCCCCGGCCCCGGGGAGCGCGGGCGACGCGGCCAGCGCCGGCTGGGGCGTGGCCGGGGGCGGGGTCGCGGACGGCGAGCAGCCCTGCAGCACCGATGCCTGCAGTACCAGTGCCAGACCAACGGCCGTCGTCCGCCTCATGCCGCGCGACGCTACCCGGCGGGGCGCGGCGCCTCCACCAGGTCACCCGTGCGGGCTGTTAGCATTCCCCGCGTGGCAGACCGGCAGGGTCTCGGGCCGGTGCTCACCGTCCCGAACCTCATCAGCTTCATGCGCCTGCTCGGCGTGCCATTGTTCCTGTACCTGTTCCTCGCCACCGACGCCACCGGCTGGGCGGTCGCCGTGCTCGTCATCGGCGGGCTCAGCGACTGGGTCGACGGGTTCGCGGCGCGCCGGCTCAAGCAGGTCAGCCGCCTCGGCGAGCTGCTGGACCCGCTCGCCGACCGGCTGTACATCCTGGCCACCCTCTTCGCGCTGACGTTCAAGGACGTCGTGCCCTGGTGGTTCACGATCGCGCTGCTCGCCCGCGAGGCCGTGATGGTGCTGGTCCTCGTGGTGCTGCGGATCCTCGGCCACGGCCCGCCCCCGGTGCACTACGTGGGCAAGACCGCCACCGCGGTCCTGCTCATGGGCTTCCCGATGATGCTGCTGGCGCACTTCGCCGAGTCCACGCGCTCGTGGGCGCAGCCCAGCGGCTGGGCGCTGCTGTGGTGGGGCATCGTCCTGTACTGGATCGCGGCCGTGTTCTACGTGATCCAGGCCACCGTGCACGTGCGCGCGGGGCGGGCGGTGCCGTTGAAGGCCTCCAGCTCCTCGTGACCTCGCCCCGCCGCGACGACCTGCTCGGCGAGCTGTTCCGCAACCCGCTCGACCCCGGCTACGCGGCCGCGGCCGCCCGCCGCGGCGACGCCCCCGCGCCGCGCTCCGGCCGGTGGCTGACCGCCGTGGCGATGCTGGCCATCGGGTTCCTGCTGGCGGTGGCGTACCACCAGGTGGTGCAGGCCGCCCCGGGCACCTCGAAGGCGCGCGACGATCTCGTGGCCGACGTGCGCGCCCGCCAGAAGACCGCCGACGATCTGCAGCGGCGCGCCGCCGACCTGCGCGCGCAGGTCGACCGGGCCCGCGACGACGCGCTCGCCGACGGCGACAGCGCCGCCCGGCTGCGCGACCTGGCCGCCGGGACCGGCACCGGCAAGGTCACCGGGGACGGGGTGGCGGTCCGCATCGCCGACGCGCCGCCGCAGGTCGATCCGGTCACCGGCCGCACCCAGGACGAGAACCTCGGCGTCGTGCTCGACCGGGACCTGCAGGACATCGCCAACGGGCTGTGGCAGTCCGGCGCGGAGGCGATCGCGGTCAACGGCCAGCGGCTCACCGCGACCGGCACGATCCGGGCCGCCGGCGGGGTCATCCTCGTCGACTTCCGGCCCGTGACCAGCCCCTACGAGGTGACCGCGATCGGCCCGCCGGACCTCGCCGAGCAGTTCAACGCCTCGGCGACGGCGAAGCGGTTCACGCGGTACGTCGACGAGTACCGCATGCAGTTCGGCGTGAAGAAGCGCTCGAACCTCGCCCTCGCCGGGGCGGCCGAGCCGCCGCTGCGGTACGCCCGGACGCCCGCCCCGACCCCGTCGTCGACTCCCTCTGGAGGTCCCACGCGATGATCGCCGTGATCGCCCTGGCCATCGGCGTTGCGGCCGGTGTCTTCCTCGAGCCGTCGGTGCCGCTCGGGCTGCAGCCGTATCTGCCGATCGCCGTCGTCGCCGCGCTCGACGCGGTCTTCGGCGCCCTGCGGGCCAAGCTCGACGGCATCTTCGACGACAAGCAGTTCGTCGTCTCGTTCGTGTCGAACGTGCTGGTCGCCGCGCTGATCGTGTACCTGGGTGACAAGCTCGGCGTCGGCGGGCAGCTGTCCACCGGCGTCGTGGTGGTCCTCGGGGTGCGGATCTTCGGCAACGTGGCCGCCATCCGCCGGCACCTGTTCCGGGCCTAGCCGTGGGCAAGCCCGCGAACCTCGTCATCGCCCTGCTGCTGGCCCTGCTCGGCTTCGGCGTCGCGGTCCAGTTCAAGGCCGGCGGCAGCGATGCCGAGCTCTCCTCCGCCCGGCCCGAGGACCTCGTGCGCATCCTGTCCGACCTCGACGCCCAGCAGGACCGCCTGCGCGGCGAGATCAGCGACCTCGAGGACACCCAGCGACAGCTGGACTCGGGGGCGCAGGGGCGCGACGCGGCCCTGGCCGAGGCCCGCAAACGCGCCGACGAGCTGGGGATCCTCGCCGGCACGCTCCCCGCCGAGGGGCCGGGTCTGCAGATCGACCTCACGCCGGGCTCCGAGGCCATAAAATCCGAAACCGTGCTCGACGCCATCGAAGAACTGCGCGGGGCCGGGGCCGAGGCCATGCAGATCGCGGGCGCCGGCGGGCCCGCGGTGCGGATCGTGGCCTCGACGTACTTCGTGGACGCCCCGGAGGCGGGCAGGCTCGTGGTCAACGGGACGACGATCGCCGCGCCCTATACGATCACGGTCATCGGAGGTCCGGACACCATGCGGACGGCGCTGAACATCCCGGGAGGGGTCGTGGACAGTGTCCGCCAGCACGGCGGTACGGTTTCCGTGCGCGACATGGATCCCGTGCGCGTCAACGCGTTGCACAATGCCGGTGCGCTGCAGTACGCCAAGCCCGCACAGTAGTACCCAGCCGAGCGAAGAAGGACTTGACGTGATTCCCGACGATCTGCGGTACACCGCCGAACACGAATGGCTCGCCCCCGCCGGGGATGGCACGTTCAAGGTCGGCATCACGCATTACGCGCAGGACTCGCTGGGCGACATCGTCTTCGTCCAGCTGCCCGAGACGGGTGCCGCGTTCGAGACCGGCGGGTCGCTCGGCGAGGTCGAGTCGACCAAGAGCGTCTCGGAGATCTACGCACCGGTCGCCGGCGAGGTGGTCGCGGTGAACCCGGCTCTGGAGAGCGCGCCGGAGCTCATCAACTCCGATCCGTACGGCGAGGGCTGGCTCGTCCAGCTCAAGGTGGACGACCCGGCGGCCGTCGACGCGCTGCTCGACGCGAAGGCGTACGCCAACCTGACCGCCGGCTGATCACCCGGGAATTCGCCCGGCTTTTCACCGACACCCTTGCCGCGCGTCCGGTTGACCCGTGATTTCGCGCGTGACTAGGCTCGCTCAGTCAACCGTATGCGTTCCAAGGCTTCCCATGCATCCGGCTGACCCCGACATACGACCGTGAGGTGGTTCGATGACGCGCCCAGACGACGAGTTTCCCCCACTCGACGTCACGTCCACGCTCAACCTTGGCGCCATTGAGGATGCCATCGAGGGGCCGGACAACGACATGGTGCCCACCCGCATGTCGGGTTCCCTGCCGCCCGGCACGGCGCTGCTGGCGGTGCGCCGCGGGCCGAACGCCGGTGCGCGCTTCCTGCTCGACCACGACGTGACCACGAGCGGCCGGCACCCCGACAGCGACATCTTCCTCGACGACGTGACGGTCTCGCGCCGCCACGCCGAGTTCCACCGCGAGGGCGGCACGTTCACCGTGCGCGACGTCGGCAGCCTCAACGGCACCTACGTCAACCGCGAGCGCGTCGAGGCGGCGACGCTGAGCAACGGCGACGAGGTCCAGATCGGCAAGTTCCGCCTCGTGTTCGTCGCAGGACCGCGCCCCGACGAGAGCTGAGGCGATGACGGCGTCGGCGGCCGCCTGGAACAATCCGACCCCGGGTGAGGACCTCACCCGGGGCGAGCGTCTCATGAGCATCGGCGAGGTCCTCGCGCACCTGCGCGGCGACTTCCCCGACGTGACCATCTCCAAGCTGCGCTTCCTGGAGACCGAGGGGCTCGTCGAGCCGCGGCGCACCCCCGCCGGGTATCGCAAGTACACGTGGATGGACGTGTCGCGGCTGCGCTACGTGCTCACCGCGCAGCGGGACCAGTACCTGCCCCTGCGCGTGATCCGCGAGCACCTCGCCACCATGCGTGAGCCGCTGACCGAGGTTTCGGATTCGGTACCGGCCGAGGCCCCCGCCGAGATCCGTCTCACCCGCGAGGAGCTGCTGAGCAAGGCCGGACTCACCGAGGCGGCGCTCAAGGCCCTCGAGGACCACGGCCTGCTCAAGTCCCGCCCCGGGGCCGGCTACGACGCCGACGCCCTCGAGGTGGCCACGGCCGCGGCCCGCCTGGCCGAGTTCGGCGTGGAGCCGCGGCACTTGCGCGCCTACCGGGCCGCCGCCGATCGCGAGATCGGGCTGTTCAGCCAGCTCGTGACCCCGATGACCAGGCAGAACGGCCCGGCCGGCCGCGCCCGGGCGGCCGACACGGTGCACGAGCTCGCCGCGCTGACCCAGCGCGTGCACGCCGCCCTGGTCCGCGCCGGCCTGCGCGAGATCCTCGGCAAGTAGCCCCCCTTGCGGGCAAAACCTGGGTGAACGGGACGTTTCGAACGGCGCCGGATCGGCTCCATCCGCAGGCGATCTTCACCACTCGGCACGCCGGACGGGCATCGCGAGTGGCACGAGTGCCGTGGAGTCCGTGTAACGTGCAGGGAGAGGCAAGTCGACACGGAGGCGGCAGTGCGAGAGCTGAATGTGGTCGGAGTTCGCGTGGAGCTGCCTACCAATCAGCCCATCGTGTTGCTCAAGGAGGTCGACGGAGACCGCTACCTGCCGATCTGGATCGGCGCGGTAGAGGCCACCGCGATCGCCTACGAGCAGCAGGGGGTGAAGCCTGCGCGGCCACTGACCCACGATCTGATGCGCGACATGCTCGCGGCGTTGAAGGCCCCGCTGCACGCCGTCGAGATCGTGGAGATGCGCGACAACATCTTCTACGCGGAGCTCGTCATCGGCGACAACGTCCGCGTCTCGGCCCGCCCGAGCGACTCGATCGCCCTGGCCCTGCGCGTGGGCGCCCCGATCCGCTGCGCCGACCAGGTCCTGACCGAGGCCGCCATCGTCATCCCTGACGAGCAGGAGGACGAGGTCGAGAAGTTCCGCGAGTTCCTGGAGCAGGTCCGCCCGGAGGACTTCGCCGGCTGACCCGCCGGGCACCGCGACGACAGCCGCTCTGAACGGGCTGCCTGGCCCGCTGCGTTCGCCGGCTGACGCGCCCGGGCACCCACGACGACAGCCACCCTCGACGGACCACCTGGGCCCGCTGCGTGCGCGTCGCCGCCCCGGCGGCTCCTCGACGGCATGACACCTCTCAGTAGCGACCGGCCCAGTCTCGGGCGAGTCCACCATCTCGCGGGCGGCAACCGACCAATCTCACCCAGATACCGCCCCGGCCAGCACACGCCACGCGCCACAGCGGACGAACAGCGGCCCACGAGCGGCCCGTCACCGCCCGCGGCGGATGCGGACAGCACACGGCGGCGACACGGGCAGCCACCGACCAATCTCACCCAGATACCGCCCGGCCGGCACACGCCACGCGCCACAGCGGACGAACAGCGGCCCACAAACGGCCCGCCACCGCCCGCGGCGGATGCGGACAGCACACGGCGGCGACACGAGCAGCCACCGACCAATCTCACCCAGATACCGCCCGGCCAGCACACGCCACGCGCCACAGCGGACGGACAGCGGCCCACGAGCGGCCCGTCACGGCCCGCGGCGGATGCGGACGGCACACGGCGGCGACGCGGGCGGCAGGCTGCGGATGACACGCGGCGGCAACGCGAGCGGCACAGGCGACCGGCGCGCAGTCGGACAGCGGCCCGTCCAGCCGCCACGGTGCACGGCGGCGGCAACGGCGACCGAGCTGGCAGGCAGCGAGCAGCGACCGGCCCCGGATGCCGCGCGGCAAATGGCGGCAGCGAACCAGGCGGCGGGCAGCAGACAGCGAGCGCCAGGCGGACAAGCAGCGGACGGCGGAGCGCAGACCGGCAGCGAACGGCGGGGCCCAGGCCGGTAGCGGGCCAGGCCGACGGCGGACGGCGCACGGCGACGGTCCGGGCCGCGAGCACTGAGCAGCGGCCGCCGGCGTGCAGCAGGAAGGAGCCGGACGACGGCGGTGGCGGGCGGGTGATCTCGGGCGGGGTGATCTCGGGCGGGGCGTGGGTGGCGAGCGTGGCACGTGGTTTGGTAACAATCGGGCACACGCCCGTGTGACGAGGGCGGAAACGCCTGCGCAGTTCGGTGAAGACGCTTGCCTTCCGGAACGTGGCAGGTAGCGTCGGTGGTGGGTCAACCGCAGCGTCGGGGTGCCGTCGCCGACGGTCAACCAGTGCCGCGGGTGGACGCGCGCAAGGTTTCACGCACCGGCACGCGGCGTGTCGCGGCGTTACCTCCCCGCAGACCCTCAAGGTGCGCTATAGGGTTGCGGGTGTTGACGCTGGAGGTGGGTCGCAATGCAACAGCCCCCGGATCCCGGGATACCCGGCCATGCCGCTGAGGCCGCTGAGTACGCCCAGGTGAACCCGGCCGTGGAGCACCGCACCGCGGCAGGCGCCCCGATCGGCCACGAACGCGTTGCGGGGCCCGGTACCCAGATCGACCACCGTTCACACATCGGCTTCGCGATGACCGCCGATGACACGGTGCCGAACGTCAACCACCCGGCCGCCCACGGCGAGCAGCACGGGACCGCAACCGCGGGGTTTGGAGCGAACACCAGCGACATCGGAGGCGACGTGGACGCCTTTGGGGCGAGTGCAACCGCCGGGGCCGGCTTGAGCCCCGCGAACAGCACCGGAACGAGCGCCACCGGGCCGAGCACCACCGGTCCGAGCGCCACCGGCACGGGGATCGCCGACGCCGACGACGTCGGCTACCGCGGCCCGACCGCCTGCCACGCCGCCGGGATCAGCTACCGCCAGCTCGACTACTGGGCCCGCACCGGGCTCGTCGTGCCCTCCGTGCGCGACGCCAGCGGCTCCGGCAGCCAGCGCCTCTACTCCTTCCGCGACATCGTCGTGCTCAAGGTCGTCAAGCGCCTCCTCGACGCGGGCGTCTCGCTGCAGAACATCCGCAAGGCCATCGACACGCTGCGCTCGCGCGGGGTCGGGGACCTCGCCGGCATCACCCTGATCTCGGACGGGACCACCGTCTACGAGTGCCGCTCGCCCGAGGAGGTCGTCGACCTGCTCCAGGGCGGCCAGGGCGTCTTCGGCATCGCGATCTCCGGGGCGTTCAAGGAGATCGAGGGCACCCTGTCGCACCTGCCGGCCGAGGCGGCCACGACGGGCGAGGAAGTGCCCGCGCCGCCGGCCACCGGCAGCGCCGGGGACACCTACGCCGGGGGCGACGAGCTCGCGATGCGCCGCGCCCGCCGCCGCGCCGGCTGACCGAACCCACCATCGCATCCCGAGACCCCCGTTCGCCGATCCGTGCCCTCAGTTTAGAACAGAGGTACGACACAAACGGGCGTGTCGCGAAAGGTGAGCCGGTCGTCCGTTCGCCGCCGGCTCCGCCGAGCCGGCCCCGCCCGAGGCCGCCATCTCGTGGTGTCGTCGTAAGCTCCAGGGCGTGACGTTCCGTGGCTGGCCCGCCGAGGCGCTCGAGTTCTACGACGGACTCGAGGCGGACAACTCCAAGACGTACTGGACCGCGCACAAGCGCACCTACGAGGAGCAGGTGCGCGGCCCCATGAGCGAGCTGCTGGCGGAGCTGGAGCCGGAGTTCGGCCCGGCGAAGATCTTCCGCCCGTATCGCGACGTGCGCTTCAGCGCCGACAAGTCGCCGTACAAGACCTCGTGCGCCGCCTCGTTCGAGCGCGGCGGCTACGTCCAGCTGACCGCCGAGGGCCTCGCCGCCGGCGCCGGGGCGTACATGATGGACTCGCCCCGCCTGGCCCGCTTCCGCCAGGCGGTCGCCGCCGACGCGTCGGGCCGCGAGCTCGACGCCATCGTCGCGGACCTGGCCGCCCGCGGCTGGTCGGTGACGTCGCACCAGCAGCTCAAGACCGTGCCGCGCGGCTACGACAAGGAGCACCCGCGCGCCGGCCTGCTGCGCCACAAGGGCCTCATCGCCTGGCACCAGTTCCCGCTGAAGCCCTGGCTCGGCACCGCCAAGGCGCGCGGGCACGTCGAGACGTTCCTGCGCGGCTGCCGCCCCCTGCAGGAATGGCTCGCCGCACACACGTGACCTGCGTCAGCGCCGCCCGACCGACGCCGCCAAAAGCCCGCAGGCAAAGAAAGCCCGCGGGCAAGAAAAAACCCGCGGGCACCTGAGTCAGCGGCGCTCGACGGCCGCCATCAGCACGTCGAACGGGGCCGCGGCCGCCCGGGCCGCCGCGTCGCGGTCGGCGGCCTCGCGCGCCGCCGGCTCCGCCCACAGCCCGCCCTCCAGCGCGAGCGCCGCCCGCGCCGCGTCCGCGCCCGCCTGCCAGGCGGCCTCCTCGGCCGCCGCGCGGACCAGGCTGGCCGGCCGCTCGCCGACCGGCACCTGCGGCGGGTCGGCCAGCAGGTTGCCCGGCGGCACGAACACGACCGGCAGGCCGCTGCCGAGGACGGCGGCCCGGCGCCGGGCCTCGAAGGCCGGCGCGTCGTCGATCGCCGCGCCGTAGACGGCCGCGGTGCGGGCCGCGATCGCGTGCCACGAGTGCCGCTCGCGAGCCATGGCGCGGGCCCGGGTGGCGAGGGTCTGGGCAAACAGCGGGTCCTGCAGCAGCGCCGCGACGGCGTCGGCGAGGCCGTCGGGGTCGCCGGCCGGGAAGCGGATGCCCGTGACGCCGTGCTCGACGATCGAGGCCAGGCCGCCCGTCGAGGCCACGACGAGGGCGGCGCCCGAGGCGGCGGCCTCGAGGGCCACGGTGCCGGTCGGCTCGTAGCGGCTCGGCATCACGAACGCGTCCGCGGCGGCCAGGACCGCGGCCAGCGTCGGCTGGTCGAGGGTGCCGGGGAAGGAGACGGCGCGGTGCAGCTTGAGGCGGCGGGCCTCCTCGATGAGGGTGCCGCGGTAGGGGCCGTCGCCGGCGACGACCGCGCGGGTGCCGGGGTGGCGCTCGCGGATCGCGGGCATCGCGGCGAGGAGGTCCTGCACGCCCTTCTCGCTGACCAGGCGCCCGGCGTAGACGAGCAGCGGGCCCTCGCCGGCGAAGCGGAGGCGGGCCTGGAGCACGGCGCGGGGCTCGGCGGTCCACACGTCGGGGTCGATGCCGCTGGGCACGACGTCGACGCGCTCGGCGGGGACGTCGAAGAGGTGCTGGACCTCCCAGCGCAGGTATTCGGTCGGCACGATCACGCGGCAGGCCTCGGAGCCCAGCCACCACTCGACGGAGTGCACCGAGCGGCTGGTCTCGCCCTCGAGGTAGCCCTGGCGGCGGCCCGCCTCGGTGGCCTGCAGCGAGGCCACGAACGGGATGCCGAAGTGCTCCTTGAGGGTCACCGCGGCGTGCGTGACGAGCCAGCCGTGGGCGTGGATCACCTCGTAGCCGGCCGCGGGCGCGGTGCGGATGGCGGTCTCGGCCAGCATGTGGTTGACGGCCATGGTGTGGCTGAGGTCGGTGTCGTCGGTGGACGGCACCGCGCCGGCCCGGATGACCCGCACGTCGCCGAGCATCGATGTCGCCGGGGTGCCGGGCTCGTGCCGGGTGACGACGGTGACGTCGTGGCCGGCGGCGCCCAGCGCGGTCGCGAGCGCGGCCGTTCGTGTATCACTCGAAGGGAAGTCCCAGGCGATCATCAATACGCGCATAGCGGATACCTCTCGTCGCCGACTGTCACCGTAGCGCGTTCCGACGCTTCCGCGGAGCGGCTTCGCGGGCCAATTTCACTTTTCCCGATGTTGCGGGGCATGCACCTTGCAGGTTGCAGTTTTGCCTGATGACGGTGCGTGCGTGCAGCAGAGCGGCGACCGATCGGGCGGAGAACGGCGCCCCGGTCGGGCGGTACGGCGCGTCACCCTCCGCGATCTCGCTGACCGAGCCGAGTCCGCACTCGCCCAAATGTCCCTCAACCGCGGCGAGCAGCGCGTCCACCGGCCGGCCGGCGGCACACATCGCGTCGACGTACGGCCCGAGCCACCACGGCCACACCGTTCCCTGGTGATATGCCGTGTCCCGGGCGACGACTCCGCCCCGGTGCGCACCAAGGTACCCGTACTCGCGCGGGCCAAGCGTGCGCAGGCCCAGCGGCGTGAGCAGGCTCTCCCCCACGGCCCGCAGGACGTCGTCGCGCAGGCGGGGCTCGTCGGCGCCGGGGGCGTACGGCAGGCTGAACGCGAGCAGCTGGTTGGGGCGCAGCACCGAGTCGTCGTGGACGCCGGAGCCGCCCTTCGGGTAGGGCGCGGGGCCGGCGTCGACGACGTCGTAGAGCCAGCCGTCGGGCGCGCGGAAGCGCTTCACGAACTGGGCCCGCACGGCGTCGCGGCGGCCGTGCACGACGGAGGCGTCGCGGCCGCAGCGCTCCCGCAGCGCGGCGACGGCGCCGAGCGCGTTCGCCCAGAGCGCGTTGAGCTCGACCGGCTTGCCGCCGCGCGGGGTCACGGGCCCGCGCGGCAGGTGGGTGTTCATCCAGGTGAGACCGGCGTGGTCGGCGTCGAGGACGAGCAGCCCGTCGAGGGGGTCGACGCTCACGCCGTCGCGGGTGCCCTTCGTGTACGCCGCGACGACCCCCTCCACCGCGGGCAGCAGCTCCGCGGCGAGGTCCGCGTCGCCGGTGCGCGCGATGTGCCGGTCGACGGCGTGGACGTACCACAGCGCCCCGTCGGCGTCGCCGAGCTCCTCGCGGCGCAGTCGCGCGCCGAGGCCGGCGTGGGCCCGCAGCAGCTCGCGGCCCTCGGCGGCGCGGCCGGTGTGCAGGAAGAGCCCCTCGTAGGCGGTCATGGTGTCGCGCAGGTAGCTGCCGAACCACGGGTACCCGGCGATCACCTCGGGCACGCCGTCGCGCTCGATGACGAAGGCGTCCGCGGCGATCGTGAGCAGGCGCTCGGCGGCGGTGCGCACGCCGGCCTGGCGCACGAGCCGGCGGGCGCGGCGGCGGGCGGCCTCCACCACGGCGGGGCCGTCGGGCAGCGGCGCGTCGTTGCCGAGGTCGGAGCGGGCGGTGACGGTGACGGTCTCGCCCGCGCCCAGGTCGGCCGCGAACGTCCCGGCGGCCCAGAGGTCCTCGACCGCGTTGAGGCCGCGGGCGGTCTCCTCGCGGTGGTAGGCGTCGAGATACCACTCGCCGATCGGCGTCCAGCCCGGCCCGTCGAGCGCGTACGCGTCCTGGATGTCCAGCGGGCCGTCGGCGCTGCAGCGCTCGCCGTCGGCCTCGCGCCAGGTGCACAGGGCGGTGAGGCCGAGGTGGACCCGGGCGCCGGGCGGGGCCGCGACGAGGCGGTGCACGACGGCGACGGCGTTGCGGCCGCGGACCATCGCGACCTCGCGCTCGAGCACGTATTCGCCGAACCGCCAGCGCCAGCGCGGCACGCCATCGACGATCTCGAAGGATTCGAGGTGGAGGTGGCCCTGGGGGTCGATCGCGCCGGAGCCCCACTCGTGCACCGCGAGGCGGTGCTCGGCGCCGCCGGGCAGCCGCAGCACCGGGTCCAGCGCGGCGAGCGCGACGCGGCGCTGCGGGGTGACGAGCAGCGCGTGGTACCGGCGCGTGCGCAGACCGGCGACCGTCCCGGTCGCGTATCCCCCGAGGCCGTCGGTGACCAGCCATTCCGCTTCGAATCCCGCCGGGGTGGCGCAGGCATGCGGGCCGAAGGTCATCACCGATCCGGGGGGCATGTGCCCAACTATGATCTGAACCCCCTCGTTTCAAACACGCGCCACGGCTGAATTCGCCGGAGATTCATCCTGGAACCGTGTCGGGAATCCGACGCAGCGCCGAACACGATTCATTATTGGTCTTGGGGGGCATATGGCAGCCAGCTTCGCGCGTACCCGCGCGTGAACTTTCGACGCACGTAACACTGTGGCAACGAGGGCGCCGTTGGACGACGGTGCCGCGCAATAGAGCAGGAGCCGACATGCAGGTCTGGCCGGGCAACCGGTACCCGTTGGGCGCGACCTACGACGGGCAGGGCACCAACTTCGCCATCTTCAGCGAGGTGGCCGAGTCCGTCGAGCTGTGCCTCTTCGACGACCAGGACGTCGAGGAGCGCATCAAGCTGGTCGAGGTCGACGCGTTCGTCTGGCACGCCTACCTTCCGGGGGTTGAGCCGGGGCAGCGATACGGCTTCCGCGTCCACGGCCCCTACGAGCCGCAGCGGGGCCTGCGCTGCAACCCGCACAAGCTGCTGCTGGACCCGTACGCGAAGGCCATCGACGGCGACATCGCCTGGGATCCGGCGGTGTACGGCTACGACTTCAACGACCCCGAGCGCATGTCGGAGGCCGACTCGGCCCCGTTCATGCCCAAGGCGGTCGTGGTGAACCCGTACTTCGACTGGGGCAACGACTCGGCCCCGCGGGTGCCGTATCACCACACGGTCGTCTACGAGGCGCACGTCCGCGGCCTGACCATGCGCCACCCGGACGTGCCCGAGGAGCTGCGCGGCACCTACGCCGGCATCGGGCACCCGGCGGTCGTCGAGCACCTCAAGCGGCTGGGCATCACCGCCGTGGAGCTGCTGCCCGTGCACCACTTCGTGCACGACCAGCGCCTGGTCGAGCTGGGCCTGTCCAACTACTGGGGCTACAACACGATCGGCTTCTTCGCCCCGTACCACGGCTACGCCCACCGCCACCGCGGCCAGCAGGTCCAGGAGTTCCGCGGGATGGTCAAGGCGCTGCACGCGGCCGGCATCGAGGTCATCCTCGACGTCGTCTACAACCACACCGCCGAGGGCAACCACCTCGGCCCGACGCTGAGCTTCCGCGGCATCGACAACGGGCACTACTACAAGCTCGAGGACGACGACAACCGGTACTACACCGACTACACGGGCACCGGCAACAGCTTCAACGTGCGCAACCCGCACTCGCTGCAGCTCGTCATGGACTCCCTGCGCTACTGGGTGACGGAGATGCGCGTCGACGGCTTCCGCTTCGATCTCGCCTCGACCCTGGCCCGCGAGTTCTACGACGTCGACCGCCTGTCGACGTTCTTCGAAGTCGTGCAGCAGGACCCGGTGGTCAACCAGGTGAAGCTCATCGCCGAGCCGTGGGACGTCGGGCCGGGCGGCTACCAGGTCGGCAACTTCCCGCCGCTGTGGACGGAGTGGAACGGCCGGTTCCGCGACACCGTGCGCGACTTCTGGCGCGGCGAGCCGGCGACGCTGGGCGAGTTCGCGTCGCGGATCACCGGCTCGGCCGACCTCTACCAGGACGACGGGCGGCGGCCCTTCGCTAGCATCAACTTCGTCACCTGCCACGACGGCTTCACGCTCAACGACCTCGTCTCCTACAACGACAAGCACAACGAGGCCAACACCGAGGACAACCGCGACGGCGAGAGCCACAACCGCTCGTGGAACTGCGGCGTGGAGGGCCCGACCGACGACCCGGCGGTGGCGGCGCTGCGGGCCAAGCAGCGCCGCAACTTCCTCACCACGCTCATGCTCAGCCAGGGCGTGCCGATGATCTGCGCGGGCGACGAGCTCGGGCGCACCCAGGGCGGCAACAACAACGCCTACTGCCAGGACAACGAGATCAGCTGGGTCGACTGGGAGAACGTCGACGAGCAGCTGCTGGCGTTCACGCGCGGCCTGGCGCTGTTCCGGGAGCGCCACCGGGTGTTCCGCCGCCGCCGCTTCTTCACCGGCCGGCCGGTCGCCCGGGCCGAGGGCACCCCGATCCCGGACGTCGCCTGGTTCGCCACGGACGGGCGGGCGATGACCGAGGAGGACTGGGACAACCACTTCGGCAAGGCGCTCATGCTCTTCGTCAACGGCGAGAGCATCACCGAGCGCGGCTCGCACGGGGAGCGGCACGTCGACGACTCGTTCCTGCTGTGCTTCAACGCGCACTACGAGCCGCTCGAGTTCGTCATCCCGACGCAGGAGTACGGCAAGGAGTGGGAGCTGGTGATCGCGACGGCGACGGGGCCGGCCCGCGACGGCGTGAGCTACACCGCGGGCGGCACGATCACGGTGCCGGACCGCTCCCTCGTCGTGCTGGACCGCACGGTATGAGGGTGCCGACGGGGACGTACCGCGTGCAGGTGCGCCCGGACTTCGGGCTGGACGCGACCGCCGGCCTCGCCGGGTACCTGCGCGCGCTGGGGGCCTCCCACCTCTACTCCGCGCCGCTGCTCACCGCCACCCCGGGCTCGCCGCACGGCTACGACGTCGTCGACCCGCGCACGGTGAACCCGCAGCTCGGCGGCGCGCCCGCGCTGGACCGGCTGGTGGCGGCGCTGCGGCAGCAGGGGCTCGGGCTCGTGGTCGACATCGTGCCCAACCACATGGGCCTGTTCCAGCCCGCGGCCAACCCGATGTGGTGGGACGTCCTGGCGAGGGGGCGCGCCAGCGTGTACGCGGACTGGTTCGACATCGACTGGGACGCCGGCCCGATCGTGGTGCCGGTGCTCGGCTCGCCGGCCCTGGACGACCTGCGCGTCGAGGACGGCGAGCTGCGCTACTACGAGCACCGCTTCCCGATCGCCGCCGGCACCGGGGACGGGACCCCGCAGGAGGTGCACGCGCGCCAGCACTACCGGCTCGTGCACTGGCGCGAGGGCAACGAGCGGCTCAACTACCGCCGGTTCTTCGCCGTCACCGAGCTGGCCGGGGTGCGCGTCGAGGACCCGGCGGTGTTCGAGGCCACACACGCGGAGATCCTGCGCTGGGTCCGCGAGGGCCTCGCCGACGGCATCCGCGTCGACCACCCCGACGGGCTGCGCGACCCCGGCGGATACCTGGCCCGGCTGCGCGAGCGGGCCCCCGACACGTGGCTGCTCGTCGAGAAGATCCTGGAGCGCGGCGAGCCCATGCCGCCGTGGCCCGTCGACGGCACCACGGGCTACGACGCCCTGGCCGAGGTCTGCGGCCTGTTCATCGACCCCGGCTTCCCGCAGGCGTCCGGCAAGACCTGGCAGCAGGAGTCGTACGAGCAGAAGCTGGACGTCACCCGGCGCCTGTTCACCGCGGAGCTCGACCGCCTCGAGCGCCTGGGCGGCGACCGGGCGCGCCTGGCCGAGATCGCCGCGAACTTCGACGTGTACCGGACGTACCTGCCCTATGGCGTCGAGCACCTGGAGAAGGCGGCCAAGGGCGATGTGCCCCCGCGGCTCAAGGACCCCTCCGACGAGCTGGCGGCCAGGTTCCAGCAGCTCACCGGCGCGGTCATGGCCAAGGGCGTCGAGGACACGGCGATGTACCGCTGGAACCACCTCATCGCCCTGAACGAGGTCGGCGGCGACCCCAGCCGCGTCGGCGTCGAGCCGGGCGAGTTCCACGAGGCCCAGGCGCGCCGGCACCGCGAGTGGCCCAACGGCATGACCACCCTGTCCACCCACGACACCAAGCGCGGCGAGGACGTGCGGGCCCGCCTCGCCGTGCTCAGCGAGGTGCCGGACGAGTGGCGGGCCGCCGTCGCCGGGTGGCGCGAGGCCGCCCCGCTGGACGACCCGTCGTTCGAGGCCCTCTTCTGGCAGACGATCGTCGGTGCCTGGCCGATCTCGCAGGAGCGACTGCGGCTGTACTTCCAGAAGGCCGCCCGCGAGGCGAACCGCTCGACCTCGTGGGACGAGCCGGACAAGGCCTTCGAGGACGCCGTCGAGTCGAACCTGGCCCGGGTCTTCCACGACGCGGACCTGAACCGCTCGGTGCAGGACTTCGCGTCCCGGATCACCCCGTACGGCTGGAGCAACGCGCTGGGCCAGAAGCTCGTGCAGCTGACGATGCCGGGCGTGCCGGACGTGTACCAGGGCACCGAGCTGTGGGAGAACTCCCTCGTCGACCCCGACAACCGCCGCCCGGTCGACTTCGCCGAGCGCCTCGACCTGCTCGCCGCGCTCGACGCCGCCGCGGCGGCCGGGCAACCGCTGCCGCCGGTCGACGTGTCCGGGGCGGCGAAGCTGCTCGTGGTCAGCCGCGCGCTGCGGCTGCGCCGCGACCGGCCCGAGCTGTTCGGCGACTACCGGCCCGTCGAGGCCACCGGCGCGGCGCAGCGGCACGTCGTCGCGTTCGACCGGGGCGGCGCGCTCACGGTCGCCACCCGGCTCCCGGTCGGCCTCGAGGCCGCCGGCGGCTGGCGCGACACCGAGCTCACGCTCCCGGCCGGCGACTGGGTCGACGCGCTCACCGGTCGCGGGGCCACCGCGCGCCTCGCCGACCTGCTCGCCTCCTATCCCGTCGCGTTGCTGGTGAAGGGCTGACCGCATGGAGTTCCGGGTCTGGGCGCCGTCCGCGCGCCGTGTCGTCCTGCACAGCGGGGACGCCACCATTCCCATGACCGCCGACGGCCAGTGGTGGACGGCGCAGGACCCGTCGGCCGGCCACGGCACCGACTACGGCTTCGCGCTCGACGACGCCGCGACGGTGCTGCCCGACCCGCGCTCCCGGTGGCAGCCGGGCGGGGTGCACGAGCGCAGCCGGGTCTACGACCACGCCCGGTTCGCCTGGGGCGACGCCGGCTGGACCGGGCGTCAGCTCGCCGGGAGCGTCGTCTACGAGCTGCACGTGGGCACCTTCACGCCGTCGGGGACGTTCGACGGGGCGATCGAGCGGCTGCCGTACCTGCGCGACCTGGGCGTCGACCTGGTCGAGCTGCTGCCGGTGAACGCCTTCAACGGCGAGTACAACTGGGGCTACGACGGCGTCGGCTGGCACGCGGTGCAGGAGAGCTACGGCGGCCCCGACGGGCTCAAGCGGTTCGTCGACGCCGCCCACCAGGCCGGGATCGGCGTGATCATCGACGCCGTCTACAACCACTTCGGCCCGTCCGGGGCCTACACCCCGCAGTTCGGCCCGTACCTGTCCACCGGCGCGAACACCTGGGGCCGCTCGCTCAACCTCGACGAGGCCGACAGCGGCGAGGTGCGCCGGTTCATCATCGACAGCGCGCTGCAGTGGCTGCGCGACTACCACGCCGACGGCCTGCGCCTCGACGCCGTGCACGCGCTCGTCGACCGCGGCGCGACCCACCTGCTCGAGGAGCTCGCGGCCGAGGTCGAGGCGCTGTCCGCGGCGCTCGGCCGCCCGCTGACGCTCATCGCCGAGTCCGACCTCAACGACCCGAAGCTCATCACGGCCCGGGAGGGCGCCGGCTACGGCCTGCACGCCCAGTGGGACGACGACGTGCACCACGCCCTGCACGCCCTGCTGACCGGGGAGCGGCAGGGGTACTACGGCGACTTCGGCAGCCCCGAATGCTTCAAGACGGTGTGGGAGTCGGCGTTCTTCCACGCGGGCACCTGGTCCTCGTTCCGCCGCCGCGTGCACGGGCGCGCCGTCGACCGCGCGCGCATCCCTGGGTACCGCTTCGTCGTCTGCCTGCAGAACCACGACCAGATCGGCAACCGCGCGACCGGGGACCGGCTCACCGCGACCCTCTCCCCCGGCCTGCTGCGCGTGGGCGCCACGCTGCTGCTGACCTCCCCGTTCACGCCGATGCTGTTCATGGGCGAGGAGTTCGCGGCCCGCACCCCGTGGCAGTTCTTCACGAGCCACCCGGAGCCGGAGCTGGCCGCGGCCGTGGCCAACGGCCGCCGCGAGGAGTTCGCCGCGCACGGCTGGCCCCCGGGCGACGTGCCCGACCCGCAGGATCCGGAGACGTTCGCGCGCTCCCAGCTCGACTGGGCGGGCATGGACATGGAGATGCTCGAGCTGTACCGCCGGCTGATCGCGCTGCGCAAGTCCCTGCCGGGCCTGTCGGACCCGCGGCTGGACCGCGTCCACGTCACCCACGACGACGGGGTCCTGCTGATCCGCCGCGGCGAGCAGACGGTGGTGGCCAACCTGACGGCCGACCCCCGGACGGTGCCGCTGCGCGCCGAGTGCGTGCTGTTCGCGACCGACGAGGCGGTCCTGCTCCAATCCGGCCTGGTGACCCTCCCCGCGGAGTCGGCCGCGATCCTCTGACGGCTCCGGCGGTCCGGACCCGCCGTCATCCGTACGACACGACCGATAGGCGACAGCCCCGGCGGCGCTCCCGGCAGCACAATGCGATCATGACGAGCCTCATGCCGCGCGGCGGCCGGCGCCAGGCCGCGCTGCTGGTCGCCGCGACCGTCGTGGTCTGGCTGATCGCCGGCGTGGCGGTCGCGCTGGGCGGCCGGATGTGGTGGGCGGTGGCGGCGCTGCCGATCGCGGCCCTGCTCGCCCCGCCGATCCTGCTGTTCCGGCTCAGCGGCGAGCGGATGTGGCCGACCTGGGTGGCGTTCGGCTTCGTGCTCGTGCTGCTGCTGACCGCGTACGCCGGGCCGGGCGACTGGTACCTGCGCGCCGCGGGCACCCGCACCACCGCGACGGTCCGCGAGGTGTCCTGCCCGGCCCCGACCCGCGACGCCCGCACCGACCGGTGCCTGTACAGCTACAAGCTCTACGACGCGTCCGGCGCCCTGCTGCCGGGCGAGTTCCGCGACACGGTCGAGTACGAGTACGGCAGCCCGGTCGACGTGGTCGTCGATCCGCGCGGCCTGCTCGGCCCCCGCCTCGCCGCCGACCTCGACAGCCGGGTGTTCGACGTCCTGGCGCTGGCCGGATTCGCCGGCTTCGCCGCGACCGTCGCCGCCGCGACCGCCCTCGGCCGCCGCGCCCCGCGGCGGCCCGGGCCGCAACCGCGAGCCGGGCGGTAGCCTCAGGCCGGGCCGTAGAGCGGCTCGGCGGTCAGCTGCCCGCCGGGGTGCACGAGCACCGCCAGGGTCACCCCGTCCAGGCTGAACACCGCGCGGGTCCGGGCCGGCACCGCGACGCGCTCGCCGCGCTCCAGGTCGACGGCGACCGCGGCGTCGTAGCGGTCCCCGGCCGTCAGCAGCAGCGCGCACGGCCGGTCGAACCGGCCCGCGAAGCAACCGGCCAGCCGCGCGGGAGCCGGGACCGGGATCGGCTCGCCGATCACGTCGCCGGTGTGCGGGTCCCAGCGGTGCACCGAGCCGTCCCAGTCGCAGCCCACCAGCATCTCCCGGCCCGTCGGCGCCAGGGCGAGCCCCTGCAGCGCCGGGGCGGCCGTCGGCTGGGGCGGCCGCAGGGGCTCCCCCGCCGCCGCGTCCGCGCGGTACAGCGTCCCGTCCTCGCCGCCGCCGATGAGCGTCACGCCCCCGGGCCGCAGCGCGGGCACCACGGCGCGCAGTGGCGGGCCGAGCAGCGGTGGCCGGCCGAGACGTGCGCCGGTCGCGGCGTCCCAGCGGTGCAGGCCGCCCGGGCCGGCGCCGGCGAGCACGACCCGGCCGTCCGGCAGCGGGGCCACGGCCACGTCCCACACCTCGGCCCGGTCGGCGACCGGGGGCAGCTCGGCGCCCGCGGCCAGGTCGAAGCGGCGCGGCCCGGCCACCCCGGCGGCCAGCAGCAGGGTCCGGCCGGGCAGCGACGCCGCGGCTCGGGCGAGCGCGGGCCAGGTGCCGCGGGCGGCCTTCGTGCGGGCGTCGAACAGCCGCGTCCCGCCGTCGCCGTGCGGCGCGAGGAGGGGGCCGTCCGGCGTCGCCAGCACGGCCACCCAGGCGGCCATCGGACGGGCGGCATCGATTCGCACGGGGGACTCCTCTTGACCACATGTGGGACGAGCTGGTTAAGTAACCAACAGGTTAGATAACCACTTGGTTAGGTACGCGATGAGCGATGAGCACTGATCGGCTGAGTATGACCTTCGCGGCCCTCGCGGACCCGACGCGCCGCGCGATTCTCGCCCGGCTCAGCGCGGGCGAGGCGACCGTGAAGGAGCTGTCGGCGCCGTTCGCGATGAGCGGCCCCGCGATCTCCAAGCACCTGCGGGTGCTGGAGCAGGCGGGGCTGATCTCGCGCGGGCGGGAGGCCCAGTGGCGGCCCTGCCGGCTGGAGGCCGAGCCGCTGCGGGCGGTCGCCGCGTTCGCCGAGCAGTACCGGCGTTTCTGGGACGAGAGCTACTCGCGCCTGGACGCTTATCTGCAGTTTCTTCAGGACGACATCAAGGAGCCGGACGATGAGCACTGACACGCTGGGCGTGACCGGGTTCGAACTGGACGGCGAGCGGGGGGTGCGGATCACCCGGGTCGTGGCCGCGCCGGCCGGGCTCGTGTTCGACGTGCACACCAGCCCGGAGCACCTGCCGCACTGGATGGTCGGCCCGCCCGGCTGGACCATGGGCGTGTGCGAGATCGACCTGCGGCCGGGCGGGGCGTTCCGGTACGTCTGGAGCACCGCGAGCGGCGAGGAGCTGACGATCTCGGGCGCCTTCGAGGAGATCGAGCGGCCGCAGCGGCTGGTGAGCACCGAGGCCTGGGCGGGCTGGCCCGCGACCCGCAACACCCTGACGTTCACCGATCTCGGCGGCCGGACCCGGATCACGACCCACATCGCGTACCCGTCGGCCGAGGCCCGCGACAACGCCCTGCAGAGCGGGATGCGCGAGGGCATGGACGCCACCTACGCGAATCTGGACTCGTACCTCGCGGGACAGTTCACCATGCGGCTGGAGCTGGTGCCGATCCCGGTCGCCGACATCGACGCGGCCCGGGGCTTCTACGCCGACCGGCTCGGCTTCCACGTGGACCACGACATCGAGCCCGGCAACGGCGCCCGGATCATCCAGCTGACCCCGCCGGGCTCGGCCTGCTCGATGCTGCTGTCGAAGGGCCTGCCCGGCATGGACCAGGCGCCGGGCGTCGTGCGCGGCCTGCACCTCGTCGTCGACGACGTCCGCGCGGCCCGGGATGCGCTGCTCAAGCGGGGCGTCGACGTCGGCGAGGTGCAGGACATGGGCGGCATCCTCTACGCCGGGTTCGCCGACCCCGACGGGAACTCGTGGCTGCTGCAGGAGATCCCGCCGTCCTTCGCGACCGTGAGCGAGCCCCAGGACGTGCCGGCGACGTAGGGGGTAGCGGCCGGCTCGTTATCTCGCGAGACCGCACGACCGGGCTCGCGCAGAATGGACCGGTGACCGGTTCCGCACCGCCTCGGCTGCTTCGGCCCCGGGCCCTGAGGCCCGGCGATCAGGTCGTGCTCGCTTCGCTGTCCGGGCCGCTGCCCGCGGCGTACGAGCGCAACGTCGAGGAGACCGTCGTCGTGCTCGAGCGGATGGGGTTCCGCGTGCGCCGGGCACCGCTGCTGGAGGCGGGGCGGCGCCGGTGGTGGAGCGCGGCGACGCCGGCGGAGATCGCTGCGGAGCTCAACGGCCTGCTTCGTGATCCTGAGGTTCGTGCGATCATCGCGAGCGACGGCGGCCAGACGGCGTTCGGCTACCTCGATCTGATCGACATCGACGCGATCAGGGCCGACCCGAAGCCGATCCTCGGCTACAGCGACATCTCCCTGCTGCATCTGGTGCTCTATGCCCGCGCGGGCCTGGTCGGGTTCCACGCCGACATGGCCGTTCCCGGCTTCGGCGGCCACTGGCAGACGGCGCCGGCGGCGCGCCGGGCGCAGCTCGAGCGGCTGTACGCAAGGCTGCTGACCGACACCGAGGCGATCGGTCCGCTGCCCGCGAGCCCGTCGTGGGAGTGCTGGCGCCCTGGGCGGGCCGAAGGCCGGCTGATCGGCGGGGTGATCAATCGCATCGCGCTGGTGCAGGCCACGCGGTTCGCGGTGCCGCTCGAACGGTTCGACGGTGCCGTGTTGTTCTGGGAGGAGATGGGCGGCCAGGCGTCCTACGTGTGGAGCTATCTGCAGGTGCTGCGTCACTGCGGCATCCTCGACCGGATCTCCGGCATGGTCGTGGGCGTTCCCCGCGAGATCGCCGGACTCGGCTCGCCCGAGGGGTCCCCCACGCTGTCCGAGATCGTCCTGGACGTCCTCGGCGAGCGTGACATCCCGGTGCTGGGCAACGTCGAGTTCGGACACGCCGGCCCGAACCTGCCGATGCCGGTCGGCCTCCGGGTCGGCCTCGATACGCGGCAGCGGACGTTGTCGTTGCTCGAACCGGCGGTGCGCGGCCCGCACGCGGTGACGGAGCCGCCCGCCCGAGCGCCCTCAGGACCGGGCGCCGGGCGCGGGCTCACCTGACCATCAGGCTCGGGCGTCCAGGATCTCGGCGATCTGCAGCATGCGCGGGTCGGCCGTCAGCTCCTCCAGCTTCAGCGGCAGCGGAATGCGCCAGTTCGGGTACTGCTGCGACGTCCCCGGCAGGTTGGGCTGCCGCGGTTCGCCGAGCACGTCGTACGGCGACGCGAGCACGATGCGGCACGGCGTGCGGGTCAGCAGCCGGTGCATCGCCACCACGAGTTCGGCGTCCGTGCTCGTCTCGTCCGCCAGGCCCTCCGCGCTCAGCAGGGCCAGCAGCGCGGCGCGGTCCTGGTCCGCCGCGGCCTGCTCCTGCGGCACCGGGCGGGTCAGGACGCCGGCCTCGGCGCGGGCGTGGACGTGTTCGCCGGTCAGGAAGCCCGTCGCCGTCGGCAGGTCGTGCGTCGAGATGCTCGCCATGGCGTTCGCGGGCCACTGGGCCGGGGGGATGAAGGCGCCGTCGTCGTCGCGTGTGAACCACAGGACCGCCGAGCCCAGGATGTTGCGCGCCTGCAGGGTCTGCGTGACCACCGGCTCCACGGTGCCCAGGTCCTCGCCGACCACCACGGCGCCCGCGCGGACGGCCTCCTCGATCAGGACGCCGAGCATGGACTCGGCGTCGTAGTGCACGTAGGCGCCCTGCGCCGCGCCGTGGCCCGGCGGGATCCACCACAGGCGCCACAGACCGGCCACGTGGTCGACCCGCAGGCCGCCGGCGTGCTCGAAGATGCCGCGCAGGAGGGTTCGGTACGCCTCGTAGTCCGTCGCCGCCAGGCGATCCGGGCGCCACGTCGCCAGGCCCCAGTCCTGGCCCTGCTGGTTGAACGCGTCCGGCGGCGCGCCGACCTTCGCGCCCTGGGCGATCACGTCCTGCAGGGTCCACGCGTCCGCGCCGCCCGGGTCGATGCCGACCGCGAGGTCGTGGACGATGCCGACCGCCATGTCCGCCGCGGCCGCGTTGGCGGCGGCGAGCTGCTCGGCGCAGCGGCGCTGGAGCCACACGTGGAAGGCGGCGCGCTTCGGGTCGGCCGCGGCGTACGCGGCCGGGCCCGGGCGGCGCAGCTCCTGCGGCCACTCGCGCCAGTCGACGCCGTGGACCTCGGCGAGCGCGGTGTAGGTGGCGAAGTCGCGCAGCGCCGGCTCGACATCCGAGCAGTCAGCAATGTCCGGCAGGTCGGCGGCCAGCAGCTCCAGGGCCGACCGCTTCGCGCGCCACACGGTGTCGTAGTCGATCAGGTCGGCCGAGGCCGGGCGGAGCGCGTCGACCCGCGAGCGCAGCTCGGCATCCGCCGCGCGGTACTCGGGCAGGTCCTCGACGCGCAGGTAGACGGCGTTGACGAAGCGGCGGGAGGACGGCGAGTACGGCGACGGCGGCATCGGGTCGACGGGCGCCACGGCGTGCAGGGGGTTGACCAGGATCGCGCCGGCGCCGGTCAGGGCCGCCCAGCGCGCGAACACGGCCAGGTCCGCGAAGTCGCCCACGCCCCAGGAGGCGGCGGAGCGCACACCGTACAGCTGGATCATCCATCCCCACGTGCGCGGCACCTCGGGCAGCGTGACGGGTGCGGCGGCCGGCGCGACCCCGGCGCCCCGCGGCTCGAGCAGGGCCATGACGGACCGCACGACCTCGGGATCGATGTCGACGCGCCGGTGGCCGGCGGTCTCGTACCAGGTGGCGACCCCTCGGGCCGCGGCCTCGGCGGCCAGGGACTCATCAGACATAGGCGACACCTCGCCAGTCTTACCCCAAGGCCGCGATCACGAAGCGGCGAAACGCGCAATCACGAGGCGGTGGCGACCGGGCCGGCGGCGATGCGGTCGCGCAGCACCAGGCTCGGCACCGACTCGGCGCCGACGAGCTGTAACGCCTGGCGCACCCCGCGGCCGCAGCGCACGACCGTGTGCCGGTGCGGGCGCGACGCGGCGAAGCGGACGATGTGCGCGGCCCCGGCGGCGTCGACGAAGTCGAGGTCGCTCGCGTCGAGCATGACCACGGAGTCGGACCCCGCCACCAGCTCGAGGATCGACGGCAGCGACTCCGCGTTCGAGGCGTCCAGCTCGCCGGTGAGCCGCAGGTGCGCGCCCCAGCCGCCCAGCGTGAACGCCAGCAGCGGCCCGGGGTGCACCGCCCCGATGCGGGCCAGCAGCTCCTTGCCGAACCGCCGCCGGTCGTAGAGGCACAACTTCGTCACGCGCGCGTCGCCGAAGAAGCGGTTCACCTGGTGCTCGTAGGCGAACAGGTCGGTCGGTGTCCAGGCGGGCCGGTCGGTCCAGGTCATCTCGCCGGCGAGGGCGAGCGCCGGCCACCCGGCCCGCAGCGTGCCGTCGACGAGCCGGCCGATCAGGTGGAGCATGTCCGCCACGCCGAACAGCGGGCCGCCGAAGCTCCCGAGCGTGGAACCGGTCTGACCGGTGCCGTAGTGCACGGTGCTGAGCTGCCCGGGCGCGGCCCCGCTCACGTCGGCCGCCAGCGCCCGGGCCAGGTCGCCCGAATCGGTGTCGAGGAAGATCACAGCGCGGTGACCGGCGGTGACGGCGCGTTGCGCGAAGTCGGTCAGCAGCCCGCGGATCTCGTGGTCGCTTGAGTAAGACAGCGTCCCGTGCTTGCCGCACAACGCCGTCCCAAGCTTCCGCACGGGCAACACTTTACGACGTGCATTGCCGTGCCGTGCGTGCCGAAGGCGTGAATGCCCGACTTGCTCTACTCAACCCACCGGCGTGTCACTACTCCATGAAGATGACCTTGCTCAGAGCCGCGGCGCGTCGTCCGCCTTGTCGTCGGCGAGCGCGGCCGGACCCAGGATGAGCGGGTCGGGCGTGCCGACGAGATCGGCGTCCTTGTCGGCGTAGTCGAACCGGCTCAACACGTGCCGCATCGCCTCGAGCCGCGCCCGCTTCTTGTCGTTGCTCTTCACGACCGTCCAGGGCGCGTCGGCGGTGTCGGTGTAGAAGAACATCGCCTCCTTGGCCTCGGTGTAGTCGTCCCATTTGTCCAGCGACGCGAGGTCCATCGGCGACAGCTTCCACTGCCGCACCGGGTCCACCTGCCGGATCAGGAACCGGGTGCGCTGCTCGTTGCGCGACACCGAGAACCAGAACTTGACCAGCTTGATGCCGGAGCGCACGAGCATCCGCTCGAGCTCGGGGGCCTGGCGCATGAACTCGAGGTACTCGGCCCGGTTGCAGAATCCCATGACCCGCTCGACCCCGGCCCGGTTATACCAGGACCGGTCGAAGAGGGCGATCTCGCCGGCGGCGGGCAGGTGCTGGACGTAGCGCTGGAAGTACCACTGCGTCGACTCCCGCTCACTGGGCTTCTCCAGCGCGACCACGCGGGCGCCGCGCGGGTTCAGGTGCTCCATGAACCGCTTGATCGTGCCGCCCTTGCCGGCCGCGTCGCGCCCCTCGAAGAGGATCACGAGCCGATCGCCCCGGTCCTTGATCGAGTTCTGCAGCTTGAGCAGCTCGATCTGCAGGAGGCGCTTGGTGCGGTCGTACTCCGCGCGCGTCATCCGCTCGTCGTAGGGATAGTCCTCCCGCCACGTGTCGACCGGCTGACCGTCCTTGCGCAGCAGCACCGGGTCGTCATCGTCGTCGTCCTCGACCAGGTAGTCGTCGAGCGAGAGTTCCGTCATCCTTTCGATGTACCCCAAGCCCGGGCATTTGACCACTACCGGGGCTCGAACACCGGGTCACGATGAAGATCACCGATATCCGCGGATCTGCGTGAACGCCGCCGGCCGCGAGCCCGGGCGGGCGTCCGTCCACAGTGGAGTGCCACCGTGTCGGGCGCATCACCCTGCGTCGCGAAGTGCGGGAACGCTTCATCCGAACGGCCGAGCCTCGCCGCCGACCGGCTGGCCAGGGGCTGAATCCGCCTTGCTCGATGTCATACTGCCCGTCGGTCATGGGGAGGGTGGCGCGGATGGGAAGGCATCAGACGGCGGGCGGCGCGCTCGGCGTGGTGCTGCGCGGACTGGTGCTGCTGCTCGCCCTCGGGCTCGTCGGCGGCGCCGGCTGGTACGTGCTGCACGACACGCCGACCGGTGACGACGGCGGCCAGTGCCCCACCACGCTGCGGGTCGTGACCGCGTCCTCGTTCTCCACCGTCGTCTCCGCGGCCGGCCGGACCCTGCGCGCCGACAAGGACTGCATCCGGCTCGACATCACCACCGCCGACGGGCGCCCCGCGGCCGGCCAGCTCGCCCAGGTCAACGCCGACGTGTGGATCCCCGACGACGCCAGCTGGGCCACCGTCGCGGCGCCCGGGCTCCTCGCCCCCACGGGCAAGGACAGCCCCGCGCCCACGCTCGCGACCTCGCCGATCCTCATGGTCACCGACGAGGCCACCGCGGCGCGCATCAAGGGCGGGCAGGGGGGCGGCTGGCTGGCCCTCGCCGAGCTGCTCGACGCGAAGTCCTCCGGCGTGCGCCTGGTCGTGCGCGACCCGTCGCTGTCCGGCGACGGCCTGGTCGCGGCCGGGGCCGTGGGCGAGGCGGTCTGGCTCAAGGATGGCATGGACGCCTCCTCGCTCGCGCTGAACACCACGCTGGCGGTGACCCGCACCGTGACCCACGACCTGGCCGCGACCCCGGACGAGCCGGGCGAGGTCGGGCTGGTCCCGGAGTACGCGCTGCTGCCCATCATGAATCTCGCGCAGACCCGCACCTATCTGGCGGGGGCGGACCATACGGCGCTCATGCGGTACACCTGGCTGCCCACCGCCGCGGCGGCCCGCGACCCGAAGCGCGTCGCGGCCCTCAAGCGCCTCCTCGACAGCTTCGGCCAGACGGAGGTGCGCCAGGCCATCAGCGCCGCCGGCCTGCGCGGCCCCGGCCAGGTCCGCCCGCCGTTCGAGGGCGGCTCCGCCCTGCCCGAGCCGACCGCGCCGCCGTTCGACGTGCTGGCCGCCCACCACGTGCAGCACGTCTTCGCGACCTGGGACCCTGAGGACCGCCGCAGCAACCTGCTCATCGCCGTGGACATGGCCGGCGCGGGCAACGGCGCGAGCCCGGCCGGCACCCCACCGGGCAAGCAGGCCCCGATCGACGTGCTCAAGGCCGGCTGCCGCGTGGTCGGCGACCTCATGCCGGTCGGCTCCCGCCTCGGCCTGTGGGAGATCAGCCCCGGCCAGCCCGGCGGCTACCGCAAGCTGCTGCCGTCGGACCGCCTGGACGACATCTCGAAGGCCGCCTTCACCCGCTCCGTGAACACCCTGACCACGCACAAGGCCGGCCCCGGCCTGCTGGACACGATCGTCGCGGCGTACCAGTCCGTGCGCGACGACTGGCACGACGACATGTTCAACCAGATCTTCATCCTGACCGACGACGCGAACAAGGACAGCGCGAACGCGGCCGCGATGTCGGCGATGGTCGAGAAGCTCAAGGGACTGCAGGACCCGGAGCGCCCGGTCACGATCAGCGTGGTCGTGCTGGGCAAGAAGGACGCCGCGGACCGTCTGAAGACGGCGCTGCAGCCGCTGGGCGCGTACATCGACAACGCCCAGCAGGTCGACGACGTCCAGGCCGCGTTCATCCACGTCGTGGCGGGCGGCCTGCACGAATAGCCCGGCCACGTTGACGCCCTTTGCTAGGAAGGGGCAACGTCGGCGAGCGCGCCGCCCTGGGGATCGGCGGCGCCGCTGCCGACGCGGAGGGGCCCCGCGGCGCGCATCGGTGAGCACTCACCGGCAACGGGGGCGCGCCGCGGGCCACGACGCACTGGTCGCTCCGGCCCACCGCCGGCCGGCAGCCCCACGGGCCGGCCGGTCAGGAGGGTGTCGTCGGGGAGTCCAGCCAGGCGTTGATCAACGACGTGAAGTCGCGGCCGGTCTGGCGGTTCACGAAGGCGATGAAGTCCGCGCGGGTCTTGGCCGTGCCCGCGTTCGAGGCGGCCCACGCGCGGCCCAGGGCGAAGAAGCGCTCGTCGCCCAGGGCCTTGTGCAGCTGCCGCAGCATCAGGGCCGGGCACACGTAGACGTTGTTCTCGGCGAAGCTGTCCGCCCGCGGGTGGCCCGGCGGGCCGACGCGCCCGCGCAGGTCGGCGTCGGCGGAGCGGGCCGACCGTTCCCAGCGGGCCATCGCCGCCGGGTCGGAGCGGGTGCGGTACAGCTGCTCGACGTAACTGGCCCAGCCCTCGTTGAGCCACACGTCCTGCCAGGTCGCCGGGCCGACCGCGTCGCCGAACCACTGGTGGGCCAGCTCGTGGACGAGGACGTCGGCGGCGCCGGTGCCGTGGGCCACGTCGGCGCCGACGGTCATCATCTGCTGGGTCTCCATCGCGGACTGCGACGGCACGAGGACCACGCCGGTCGACGGGAACGGGTACGGGCCGAAGCGGGTCTCCAGCCACTGGACGTACGCCGGGAGCTGCCGCAGCGCCTCGAGCTGGCCGGCGTTGTCGGAGGGGCGGGTCCACAGGGTGATCGGGAGGTCGTTCGGGCCCCTGAGCTCGGTCTTCGTGTACTGGCCGACCGCCAGCGTGGTCAGGTAGGAGGCGACGGGCGTGGCCGAGGTGTAGCGGAAGGTGGTGCCGGAGACCGGGCCGGGCGTGCCGCTCGCGACGGCCGACCAGCCCTGCGGCACCGTGACCGAGATGTCGTACAGCGCCTTGTCCGACGGCTGGTCGTTCGCCGGGTACCAGGTGCTGGCCCCGTACGGCTCCTGCATCGTCCACAGCTCGCCGCCCGGGGTCACCGTCAGGCCGAGCGGCTCCACGTCCCCGCGGTGCGAGGGCATCGCGACGGTCGTGGGGGTCCCGCTGTACCGCACCGCGAGCGTCGCCACCGCCCCCGCCGGCAGCGCCTTGTCGACGACGAGATCGCCGTCCGCGACCCGGCCCGGCACGGTGGCTCCGTCGATGCTGATGGAGCTCAGGGTGTACGCGCTGGAGAAGTCGAGCCTGACCGCATCCACGGCGTGCACGGCGCGCACGCGGATCGTGGCGGTGCCGGTGAGCGTGCGCGGCTCGGGCGCCCAGGCCAGGGCCAGATCGTAGTGCAGGACGTCGAGCGCGGGGTTGCCGTAGGCCGGGTAGATCGGGTCGGCGACCGGCGACGAGGTGCCGTCGCGGTTGCCGTGCTCCTCGACGGTGGTGCTGCGGGTGGCGCTCGGGGAGGTGGCGGGCAGGTGCTGGGCGCGCGGCGGCTGGGGCGTGCAGCCGGTGACCAGCAGCACGGCCGCCGTCAGCACCCCGAGCGCGCGTCGCATCCGACGAAGATTAGCCGCAGCCGAGGGCGGCGCGGAGGGCCGCGAGGTTGGTGCGCATGGTCGTGATGTACGTCTCCCCGTCCTCGACGCCCTCGATCGGGTCGAGCACGGCCGCCCGGGCGCCGATCTCGCGGGCCACGGTCTCCGACAGCTTCGGGCTGACCAGCGACTCGAAGAAGATCGTGGTGACGCCGCGCTCCTTCGCCAGCCGGGCCACGTCCCGCACGCGCTGCGGGCCCGGCTCCTCGTCCGGGTTCAGGCCGGTGACGGGGACCTGGGTGAGCCCGTAGCGCGCGGTGAGATAGCCGAACGCCTCGTGACTGGTGACCACGTCGTGCCGGGCGCAGTCCGCCAGTCCGCGGCGGTACTCCCCGTCGAGCTCCCGCAGCTCGGCGTCCAGCCCCGCGGCGCGCTGCCGGAACTCGCCGGCGTGGGCGGGGTCGGCCTCGGCGAGGCGGTCCGCGACCCGGCCGGCGATGGTGGCCAGCCGCGTCGGGTCGAGCCACACATGCGGGTCGGCGCCGTGCAGCGAGGCCACGGTGGACACGTCGAACGTCCTGGCCTTCTGCTGCAGGTCGGCGCCCTCGTCGACGGCGGGCTGAAAGCCTCGCAGATACAGCACCAGGTCCGCGTCCTCGAGCGCCGCGAGCTGGCTGGGCTGCAGTTCGAGGTCGTGCGGCTCGGCTCCGGCCCGGGTCAGGTTCTCCACGGCGACGCGGTCGCCGCCGATCTCCTCGGCGACGAACTGCAGCGGGTAGAACCCGGCCACGACCCGCAGCCGGCCGTCGTCGGGCTGCTCGTGCACGGCGCACCCGGCGAGCGAGACGAGGGCCGCGCAGAGCACCGCCGTCGCCCTCCACCGCATGCCCCCAGTCTTCCGGGGATGACAATCATTGTCAAAAACGCATGGGTCGGCCGCGTGTCCCCCGCGTCAGAGCAGCTCGCGCAGCGCCTCGATCAGCAGCCACACGCCGAAGATCGCGAACAGGGCCGCCGCGCCGTACTTGATGGCCTTCTCCGGCAGGTGGCGCCCCAGCTGGCGGCCGACCACGATCGCCAGGGCGTCCGCCGCGACCATGCCGACCGTCGAGCCGATCCAGGTGCCGAGCCAGCCGTGCTGGGTGGCGAGCGTGATCGTCGCCAGCATCGTCTTGTCGCCCAGCTCGGCCAGGAAGAACGACACGCCCACGGCGATGATCGCGGAGCGGGTGGTGCGCTCGGCCTTGCCGCGCTCCTCCTCCGTCAGCTTGTCGCCGCGCAGGGTCCAGGCGCCGAAGGCGAAGAACGCCAGCGCGGCCACGAGCGAGATCCAGGCGGTCGGCAGGGCGGCGCCGAGGCCGTAGCCGACGGCGACGGAGACCAGGTGGACGACCGCCGTGGCGATGGTGATGCCGATGAGCACCGGCAGGGTGCGGAAGCGGGTGGCGAACGTCAGCGCCATCAGCTGGGACTTGTCGCCGAGCTCGGCGACGAAGATGACGCCGAAGCTGATGGCGAGGGCGGAGAGGAACGCGCTCAAGGTGAAACCCTTCCCGGGACGAACCGGGAGGCGAGGGCGGACGACCTCGACCCGGCCGTCCGACTCGTGAAAACACAGCCGACAGCGAGGCCGAAAGTCTCGTCCGCTTCCGAGAACGGAAGCCGCACGGCCGGGCCTGAAACTTCCAGCGCCAGTATGTCGACCGGGCAGTTGAGGACTACTCCCCTTCGTTCATGCTCACCCTAGCGGAACGCGCGGCCCCGCACGACGTGATCACCGGCACGTCGTGCGGGGCCGCGGCGCGCTCCTCGCGCTACTTGCGCTACTTGCGCTTCGAGGGCTTCGTGATGCGGTCGGTGCCGACCTTGTCCCGCAGCACCTCGGGGACCAGCACCGAGCCGTCGGGCTGCTGGAACTGCTCGAGGATCGCGGGGACGAGCCGGCTGGTCGCCAGCGCGGAGCCGTTGAGCGTGTGCACGAACTTGTTGTTCTTGGAGCCGGGCACGCGGTAGCGGATGCCGGCCCGGCGGGCCTGGTAGTCGCCGGCCCAGGAGACCGAGGAGATCTCCTTGTACTTGCCGGTGCTGGGCATCCAGACCTCGATGTCGATGGTCTTGCGCATCGAGGCGCTCGCGTCGCCGGCCGCCAGCAGCGAGCGGCGGAAGTGCAGGCCGAGGTCGCGCACCAGGCCCTCGGCGTAGTCGACCATCTCCTCGAGGGTCTTCTCGCCGTCCTCCTGGCTGGTGAACTGGAAGATCTCGACCTTGTTGAACTGGTGGCCGCGGACCGTGCCGCGCTCGTCGGAGTGCGAGCCGGCCTTCTCGCTGCGGTAGCAGGGGGTGTACGCGTACACCCGGTGCGGCAGGCTGTCGGTCTCGAAGATCTCGTTCTGGTAGGCGCCCAGGATCGCCGTCTCCGAGGTGGGCAGCAGGAACCGGCCCCGCTCGCCCTCCTGCGCGGCGATGTGGAACACCTCGTCGTAGAACTTCGGGAACTGCCCGGCGGCGTAGCCGGCCGAGTCCAGCAGCAGGTGCGGCGGGAGCATGAACTGGTAGCCGGCCGCGAAGTGCCGGTCGATGAACCAGTTCACCAGCGCGAACTCCAGCCGGGCGCCCCAGCCGGTGTAGATCCAGAAGCCGGAGCCGCCGAGCTTCACGCCGCGCTCGTAGTCCACGAGCCCGAGGTCGGTGGAGAGCTGGACGTGGTCGCGCAGGTTCTCGATCACCGGCGGCTCGCCGTAGACCTGCACGACCTGGTTTGCCTCCTTGCCGCCGGCCACCACGTCGTCGGCGGGGAGGTTCGGCAGCACGCTCATGGCGGCGTCGAGGTCGCGCTGGGTCTGCGCCAGGCGCTCCTCGAGCTCGGCGAGGGCGGCCTTGGCGTCGCGGGCGCCGGCCTCGATGGCCTGGCCGGCGGCCTTGGCCGCGGCGAACGCGCGCGCCTCCTCCTTGCGCCGGGCCCGCTCGGCGTCGATCTCGCCGATGAGCTCGCGCCGCTGCTTGTCGAGCTCGGCGATCGCACTCAGCGCGCGGGAAACCTCGGACGGCTCGAGCCTCTTGGACAGTCCGGCCTCGACGGAGGCCCGGTCCTTGCGAATCAAGTCGATGTCGAGCATGCTGCCGCGCACCTTCGCTTCGATTTTGGGAGAAAACCCGGACGCTCAGGATGCTACCGGGCGCCCCGCAGCCATGTTCTCCACCGCGCCCATGAGCAGGTCGATGCCGAAGGAGTAGTACCGCTCGAGGTCCGGCAGGGACCGGTAGCTCTCGGCG
Organism: Dactylosporangium sp. CA-139114; assembly: GCF_050955725.1. Lineage (NCBI taxonomy): Bacteria > Bacillati > Actinomycetota > Actinomycetes > Micromonosporales > Micromonosporaceae > Dactylosporangium > Dactylosporangium sp. CA-139114. The sequence continues at coordinate 3,816,774 of NZ_CP192080.1, read as the reverse complement.
AGGCGGACCATGTGCGGGAACTGCTGCGGGGGCAGGCCCTCCAGGTGCAGGCGCTGCCGCCGGAGCCAGTCGCCGGCCTGGTCCGGGGGCACCGCGAGGGGGCAGCCGGGCTGGGCCTGCACCAGGCCGATCGCCGCGTGCAGGAGGTAGGAGGCGACCCAGTACGCCTCCTCGAGGGAGAGCCCGGCCCGCTCCAGCAGCCCGAGCGCGTCGTCGGTGGCCCTCATGAAGCCCTCGACCTGCTGCTTGTCGGCCGCGTGCAGCAGGTCGGGCAGGCACGGGTGGGCCCGCATCGCCCGCACGAGCGCCTCGACCATCGCGCGCAGCTGCTCCGGCCAGGGGTCGGTGGCGTGGCGGTCGGCGCGCACCTCGGCCAGGACGTGGTCGATCAGGCCGAGCAGCAGCTCTTCCTTGTTCTTGAAGTGCCAGTACAGCGCCATCGGGGTGACGCCGAGCTCCTGGGCGAGCCGGCGGATGGTGATGGCCTCGAGCCCGTCGGTGTCGCCGATGCGCAGGGCGCGCTCGGCGACGGCGGACTTCGTGAGGCGCTCGGCGGAGGTCTTGGGCGGCACTTGACAACTGTACAACGTATGGGTTCTCCTCTACAACGTACATGTACGACGTACAGGTACATCGTATAGGGGGAGAGCGCATCACCATGAGCAATCGCTGGCTGGCCCTGGTCGCCGTGGCCCTGGGCACCTTCATAACCTACCTGGACAACAACGTCGTCAACGTGGCGCTCCCGTCGATCCAGCGCGACCTGCACCTGAGCATCTCGGGGCTGGAGTGGATCGCGAGCGCGTACATCCTGGTCTTCGCCGGCCTGCTGCTGGTCGGCGGCCGCGTCGCCGACGTGTTCGGCATGCGCGGCATGTTCTTCACCGGCCTGGCCGTCTTCACGGCCGCCTCGGTCGCCGCGGGCCTGGCCGGCAGCCAGGAAATCCTGATCGGATCCCGGGCCCTGCAGGGCGTCGGCGCGGCCCTGCTGACCCCGACGGCCCTGGCCCTGCTCACCGAGCTGTTCCCGGACCCCAGGGAGCGCGGGGCCGCGGTCGGCATCTGGGGCGGCGTGGGCGCCCTCGCCCTCGCGATCGGGCCGCTGACCGGCGGGTACCTCAGCCAGCACGCCTCCTGGGGCTGGATCTTCCTCATCAACGCCCCGATCGGCGTGGCCACCGCCGTGCTCGGCGCGCTGACGCTGCCCGCGGGCCGGCGCAGCAGCAACCGCAGCCTCGACCTGCCCGGCCTGGCCACGAGCGCCCTGGCCCTGTTCGCGCTGACCTATGCGCTCATCGAGGGCGAGTCGAAGGGCTGGGCCTCGGGCACCATCCTCGGCGCGTTCGCGCTGGCCGCGTTCGCCGCGATCGGGTTCGTCGTGATCGAGCTGCGCACCGAGCACCCGATGGTCGATCTCAAGTTCTTTCGGATGCGGGTCTTCAGCGGCGGCCTCGCCACCATGGGCCTCTGGGCGTTCGGCGTCTTCGGCATCTACTTCTTCACCGCGATCTTCCTCCAGAACGTCCTCGGGTTCTCCCCGACCGAGGCCGGCTCGGCGTTCGTCCCCATGGCGATCGTCATGGCGGTCATGGCCACCGTCGCGCCCCGGCTGGAGGCGCGCTTCGGCGCCGGGCCCACGGTCGCGGCCGGCATGGCGCTGATGGCGGCCGGGGTCGGCGCGCTCGCGACCGTCGGTGAGGGCGCCGGGTACACCGACCTGCTCCCCTGGTTCGTGGTGTTCGGCCTCGGCGGCGGCCTGCTGGTCCCGCTCAACAACGTGATCCTCGGCGTGCTGCCGCCGGGCCGGGCCGGGATCGCCTCGGGCATGCTCAACGTGTCGCGCGAGGTCTTCGGCCTGCTCGGCATCACGATCCTCGGCGCGATCCTGGCCAACCGGCAGGGCGCGGCGAGCGGCGAGCCGCTGCACCGGTTCCTGGCCGGCTACCAGTTCTCGCTGGTCGTGGCCGCCTCGCTGGTCGCCGTCGGGGTGCCGATCGCGCTGGTGATGCTGCGGCGCGTCACGACTGCGCCGACGCCGGCGGTCGTGGCCCCGGGGCCTGAGCTCCAGCCCGTGTGAGCGAGGCCGGAGGGGCATCCAGGGCGCAGTGCCGCCAGGGCTGCTCCTCCGGCGGCTTCGGTTCGGCCCGCGGGTTGCGGATGCTCACCGCGGCCAGGCCGCCGGCGAACACGCACAGCGCCGCGCAGATCAGCACGGCCCGGTGGAAGCCCGCGGACAGCAGGCCGGGCGAGGCGTAGGCGGCCGCGGTGATGCCCGCGGCGGCCGGGAGCACCGCGACGGCGATGAGGCCGGCCGCCCGGGCGACGTCGTTGTTCACCGCCGAGGCCATCCCGGCGTGCGTCGCCGGCGCCGAGGACAGCGCCGTGGAGGTCAGCGGGGCGACGGTGATGGACAGACCCAGACCCAGCACCAGGACCGCCGGCAGCACCTCGGTCAGGTAGGAGCCCCCGGCGTCGATGCGGGCGTAGAGCGCCATGCCGGCCCCGGCGACGACCGGCCCGAGGCTCATCTGCAGCCGCGGCCCGATCCGCGCGGCGAGGGCGCCCGAGCGCGAGGACAGCAGCAGCATCACGACCGTCAGCGGCAGCAGGGAGACGCCGGCCTCCAGCGGGGAGTAGCCGGCGACCTGCTGCAGCTGGATCGGCAGCAGGAACAGGGCGCCGCCGAGCGCGCCGTAGAGGATGAACGTGACCACGTTGGTCGCGGTGAACTGGGCGGAGCCGAACAGCCCGAGCGGCAGCATCGGGTGCTCGAGCCGGGCCTGGCGCCAGAGGAACCCGGCCACGAGCAGGGCCCCGGCGACCAGGGCGGCGAGGACGGGCGCGCTGGTCCAGCCGAGGGCCTGGCCCTCGATGAGCCCGTAGGTGACGCCGATGAGCCCGGCGGTGATCAGCGCCCCGGAGACCAGGTCGACCCGGCCGCTCGCCTCCTCGTCGCGGGACTCGGGGACGTGGCGCCAGGTGAGGTACACCACCGCCGCCGCGATCGGCACGTTGATGGCGAAGATGAGCCGCCACGACGAGGAGCCGAGCCCGACGAGCCAGCCGCCGAGGAAGGGCCCGATCGCCGTGGCCACGCCGCCGAGCCCCGACCACGCGCCGATCGCCCGGCTGCGGTCCTCGGGCCGGAACGACGCCTGCAGGATCGCGAGGCTGCCCGGGGTGAGCAGGGCCGCGCCGACGCCCTGCAGCGCCCGGGCGGCGACGAGCGTCCACCCGTCCGGCGCGATCCCGCAGAGCACGGACGCGGCCGCGAACCACACCACGCCGAAGGTGAAGACCCGCCGCCGGCCGTACCGGTCGCCGAGCGCGCCCGCGAGCAGCAGCAGCCCGGCCAGGGTCAGCGTGTAGGCGGTCACGACCCACTGCAGCACCTGCAGGCCGGTGTCGAAGGAGCGCCCGATCGCGGGCAGGGCGATGCCGACGACGGTCGCGTCGATGGAGGCGATGCCGGAGCCGAGGATCGTGGCGGTGAGCACCCAGCGGCCGGTGGCACTACCGAAGGAGAGGCGCTCGTCCGCGGTGGTGGTCATGCGCCCAACCTAGACCGTCCCGCCCGGTGCGGTCTTGCCACCACGGACGCCGGGATTCCTGGCGGGAGCGACGGTCCGCAGGTGACGCGGCCCGAGCCATGGATCAACGCCTGAGGCCCTTGACCCTGACCTTGAACGACATCGCGGGCCCGGGGGTCGGGGCGGTCTTCGTCGCCAGGGTGTAGTCCGGCGACTCGAGCTCCAGGTCGAGGCGGTGGAACAGCCGTGCCATCGACAGGGCCATCTGGACGTCGGCGAAGCTCTTGCCGAGGCAGGTGTGGGGCCCGCGGCCGTACGGCGAGTACGCCCCCGGCCGCAGGTGCTCGGCCCGTGGCTTGCCGTAGCGGGTGATGTCGAACGTGAGCGGATCCCGGAAGTACTCCTCCATGAAGTGCGGGACGGTGGTGCCGATGTAGACCGTCTCGCCCTCCCGCACGGTGTGCCCGGCGAAGGAGAAGTCGCGGGTCGCGGTGCGGATCAGGGTGACCGCGACCGGGTACAACCGCATGGTCTCCATGAGCGCGTACCGCGTCGCGGGCAGCCGCCGCACGTCCTCGTCGGCGATCGGGCCGCCCGCGAACAGGGCGTCGGCCTCGGCCTGGATGCGCGCGAGGACCTCCGGGTGCTTGAGCACCGCGTAGACGAACGCCGCCGTCGTGTTGGCCACGGTGTCCAGCCCGGCCACGTAGGGGCCGGTGAGCGTGAGCACCAGGTCCTCGGCCGGCACCAGGTGGGGCCGGTTCAGGTGGGCGTCCATGAGGTCCTCGACGAGGTTGCGCTCGCCCTCGGGGGTCTGGCCGTGGCGCGCCTTGAGCTCGGCCGCCATTCGCTCGCCGAGCTCGAAGACCCGCGCCTTGGCCTTGCGGTACTTCGGGTTGCGCAGCAGGATGCGCGGGCGCTGGCGGGTGACCAGGACGTTGAGCACGTAGAGCGTCAGCAGCCGGATGTCGGGCACGTACTCGCGCGGCGCGGCCCCGGTGAGCAGCTCGCCGAGCTGTTCGGTGACGAGGTACTGCATGCCCTGCACGACGGGCACGGTCGTGCCCGGGCGCCAGTCGCGCTCGAGCACCCGGTCGGTGATGTCGAGCAGCTCGGGGCCGCGGCCCTTGATGGCGTCGCGGGAGTAGCCCCGGCGCATGAGCTCGCGCAGCTCCTTGTGGCTCTCCCCGTCCTCGCCGGTGATGGTCCGGGTGGCGCCGTACTCGTCGATCATCCCCTGCCAGAACTCCCGGGAGCGCAGGCACTCGCGGCCCTCGCGGGAGTTCATGAACTCGGCGGCCTCGGCGCCGGCGAGGACGGTGCAGGACCTGCCGAGCAGCTTCATCCGGAAGACCGGGCCGTGCTCGCGGTACGCCTTCACGAGGAAGGCCGCGGGGTCCTTGCCCATCTCGAGGGCGCTGCCGAGAATGGGCAGGCCCTTCACCGTCGGCGTCGGCTTGACCGGCGCCTCCTCCGTGATCGTCATTCGATCGAGGTTATCGAATGGGACTGCGCTTCGATGCCCTCCGCGTTACTGATTCGTGACGAACGGCTACCTGTTATGGTCGGCCTGCGGGCCGAGAGGCGCTGCGACGGGTGCCCCGCATCCGCCACGCTCGGACCGCCCCGCGGACACGAAGGGCGCCTCCGACGCGGAGGGCACATCCCCATGCGCGACCTCACCGAGTTCGTGGCCGGCCTGCCCAAGGTCGAGCTCCACGTGCACCACGTCGGCTCCGCCGCCCCGGCGACGGTGGCCCGGCTGGCCGAGCGCCACGCCGGCAGCACCCCCGTCCCCGCCGACGCGCAGCTGCTGGCCGAATACTTCACGTTCACCGACTTCGCCCACTTCATCGAGATCTACCTGTCGGTCGTCGATCTCATCCGCGACGCCGAGGACGTGGCGACGCTGACGTACGACATCGGCGTGAACCTGGCCGCGCAGAACGTCCGCTACGCCGAGCTGACCCTGACGCCGTACTCCTCGATCGCCCGCGGCATCCCGGCCGAGGCGTACTGCGAGGCGGTCGAGGACGCCCGGGCCCGCGTGGCCCGCGACCACGGCACGCAGCTGCGCTGGTGCTTCGACATCCCGGGCGAGGCCGGCATCCCCTCGGCCGACGTGACCCTGGAGACGGCGCTCAAGCACCGCCCGGACGGCCTGGTCAGCTTCGGCCTCGGCGGACCCGAGCGCGGCGTGCCCCGCGAGTGGTTCGCGCCGCACTTCGCCCAGGCCCGCGCGGCCGGCCTGCGCAGCGTCCCGCACGCCGGCGAGTCGACGGGCCCCGAGACGATCTGGGACGCCCTGCGCCACCTCGACGCCGAGCGCATCGGCCACGGCATCGCCGCCGCGTCGGACCCCGCGCTCATGGCGTACCTGCGGGACAACGACATCCCGCTGGAGGTCTGCCCGACGTCGAACGCGTGCACCCGCTCGGTGCCGTCCCTCGCCGAGCACCCGCTGCCGGCGCTGGTGGCGGCCGGCGTGCCGGTGACCATCAACTCCGACGACCCGCCGATGTTCTCGACCTCGCTCAACCAGGAGTACCTCGTCGCGGCCACCCTGCTGGGGCTGGACGCCGACGGTGTCGCCGACCTGGCTCGGCAGGGGGTGCGGTACTCGTTCCTCGACGACACGCGCAAGGCCGCCCTGATCGCGGAGATCGACGCCTACACCGAGGCGTTCCAGCGGTAGGCGCGCACCGCCCGGGCCGTCACCCGTGGCGGCCCGGGCGGGTCAGGGCTTGCAGGCGGCGCAGGTGCCGAAGATCTCCAGCGTGTGGCTCACGTCGGTGAAGCCGTGCTCCTCGCCGACGCGGTCCGCCCAGCGCTCCACCGCCGGGCCGAGCACCTCCACCGTGCGGCCGCAGCCGCGGCAGACGAGGTGATGATGGTGGCGGTCACTGCACCGGCGGTAACGCGTGTCACTGCCCGGCACCTGCATCACATCGATCTCGTTGGTCTCGGCGAGCAGCTGCAGGGTGCGGTAGACGGTGGTGAGGCCCACGTTCGCGCCGCGCTCGCGCAGCATCACGTGCAGCTCCTGGGCGCTGTAGAAGCCGTCGACGTCGCCGAGCAGCGTCATCACGGCGTCGCGCTGCTTCGTGTTGCGGCGGACCGGGTGCGCGTCCAAGTCGTGGGCATGGTCGTTCACCCGTAGAGCTTAGCGTAGCCTTAGTGGGTTGAACCTCCCCCGGTTCGGGCGTCCGTCCTGCGTTGCGCCACCGGCGTAAGCAGGGGATCTCGATCGCGGTCCGCAACACGGCCCGCGTAGGCTGACGCCGAAACCAAACACTTGTACGTGTCATTCGCACACGGTGGGGGGAGCAAGGACGTGGCTCAACCGGAAGCAGCCGCAGCCTCGGGTGGAGGCGCGGCGGCAGCGCCTGACAAACTCGACGCCGCCGTATTCAAGATCGCGGGCGTGGTCGTGCTCGGCGCGATCATGTCGATCCTCGACGTGACGGTCGTCAGCGTGGCGATCCCGACGTTCATGGACAAGTTCGACGCCACCTACGCGCGCGTCGCCTGGACGATGACCGGTTACACCCTGGCTCTCGCCACCGTGATCCCGCTGTCCGGCTGGGCCGCGGACCGGTTCGGCACCAAACGGCTCTACATGCTGGCGCTGTTCCTGTTCACGGTCGGCTCCGGGCTGTGCGCCACGGCCGGCTCGATCGACCAGCTGATCGGCTACCGCGTGTTGCAGGGCCTCGGCGGCGGCATGCTGATGCCGATCGGCATGACGATCATGACGCGCGCGGCCGGCCCGCAGCGCATCGGCCGGCTCATGGCCGTGCTCGGCATCCCGATGCTGCTCGGCCCGATCGGCGGCCCGATCCTCGGCGGCTGGCTCATCGACGTGGCGAGCTGGCACTGGATCTTCCTGATCAACCTGCCGATCGGTGTCATCGCGCTCATCTACGCCCAGTTCGCGCTGCCGAAGGACAACACCGAGCCGTCGGAGACCTTCGACTTCCTCGGCATGCTGATGCTCTCCCCCGGCCTGGCGCTGTTCCTGTTCGGCGTCTCCTCGCTGCCGGAGACCGGGACGATGAGCGCGACGAAGGTCTGGCTGCCGATGCTCATCGGCGGCCTGCTGGTGATCGGGTTCGTCCTCTACTCGTTCAAGCCCAAGCACCCGCTGCTGGACCTGCGGCTGTTCCGCAACCGGAACCTGTCGGTCGCGTCGCTCTCGCTGTTCGTCTTCATCATCGCGTTCATGGGTGCCGGCCTGCTCTTCCCGAGCTACTGGCTGCAGGTGCGCGGCGAGTCGACGCTGGACGCGGGCCTGCTCATGGCCCCGCAGGGCATCGGCGCGATGCTGACCATGCCGATCGCCGGCATGCTCGCCGACCGGATTCCGGTCGGGCGGACGGTGCCGTTCGCGATGGCCCTCATCGCGATCGGGTTCTTCTCGTTCACCCAGGTCGGCCCGGACACGTCGTTCCTGCTGCTGGAGGGCTCGCTGTTCGTGATGGGCCTGGGCATGGGCGGCACGATGATGCCGATCATGACCTCCGCCCTCAAGACGCTGACCGGCCACGAAGTCGCCCGCGGCTCGACGCTGGTGAACATCCTGCAGCAGATCGGCGGCTCGGTCGGCGGCGCGATCATGTCGGTGATCCTCACCAGCAAGACCGGCGACGCCCCGGCGGTCCCCGGCGCGACCAACCCGCAGACCGGCGCGCCGCTGAAGATCACCGACCTGGCGGTCGCCTCGCACCACGACCCGGCGCTGGCCGAGAAGCTCGGCCCGGCCGGCCCGGGCCTGATCGACCAGGGCCTGCACTACCTCGCGGACTCGTTCGCCTCGACGTACTGGGTGGCCTTCATCCTCGTGCTGGGCACGTTCATCCCGATCGCCTTCCTGCCGCGCAAGAAGGAGGTCTCGCACCTGCTGGACGACCAGCCCGCGGGTGCGCCGGCGGTGATGATCCACTAGGCGGCGACGCCACGACCAAGCGCTGTGAGGCCCCGCGGCCTCACAGCGCTTTTGCGTAGTACACCCGGTGCCAGCCGGCCTCGGTCGCGCGGTGGGTCTCGCGGTAGCCGTGGCGCGGGTAGTAGGCGAGGTTCTCGTGCATCGCGGCGTTGGTGTAGAGCCGGATCTCGGGCACGCCGAGCGCGCGGGCGCGCTCGTCGGCGAAGCGCAGCAGGGCCGCGCCGACCCCGCGGCCCTGCGCCGCCGGGTGCACGGCGACCGTGTCGAGCAGCAGGTGATCCGGCGCCGGCACGAGCACCAGGACACCCACGGGGTCCGGGTCGGCCCCGAGCCAGACGCGCCCGGCCGCGATGAGCGCCGGGTAGTCGGCCGTCATCGGGGCCGGCGGGCGGCCGATCCGCGGGACGTAGACCGCGAACGCGGCCGCCACGACGGCCCCGGCGATCGCCGCGTCGGCCGCCGTCGCACGGACGACCGCCGTCATGCCGCCGGGACCTCGGCGACGGAGGCGAAGACCGCCCTGCCCCCGGCCCGGGACCGCGCGACCATCTCGTCCGCGCCCGCCGAGGGGCCGCCGATGCGCAGCACGCAGCGGCAGGAGCCGGCCACGAGCATCATCATGCGGGAACTCCTTCGATCAGCGCGCGGCCGCGGCCCGCCCGGGCCGCGACTTTGGCCGCGGCCGAATCTGTCACATCTCACAAGCCGGCGCCGGGCTACCGCCCAAGGCTAACGGCGGGCGGCGAGCGCGGACGGCTGGACCGGCGGCGCGTCCGGGATCCTCCGCCCCCGGCGCAGGATGGCGTACGCGAGCAGGCCGAGCGGGATGATGATCCAGCAGGAGAGCAGGCGGTACACGAGCATCGCGGCCGCCGCGGGCCCGTGCCCGGCGCCGGCGGAGACGAGCCCGGCCAGCAGCGCGACCTCGACCACGCCGATGCCGCCCGGGCTCAGCGGCACCTGGCGGACGAGCTGCACCGTGAGGTACACCGTCGCCAGCCGCACCAGGCTCACGTCGATGTCGAACGCGGCGGCGGTCGCGGCCAGGCAGGCGAAGTCGAGGCCCCAGTTGACGGTCGCGTGGACCAGGGACAGCACCCAGGAGCGGCGCGGCAACCGGCGCAGGTCGTCCCAGGTGCGCCGCACCGAGGCCTTCGAGCGGGCCACCCAGCCCCCGGCGCGCACCGGCTCCTCGTCGTCGTCGAGCACCGGCGGCGGCACCGGGCGGCGCGGCGAGAGCAGGAAATCGAGCCCGAACACGAGACCGGCGACGACCAGCATCGCGATGACGAGCACGAGCGTGTCGGTGTTGCCGGTGGCGCCGCCGCGCGGGATGAGCACGACCGCGCCGTACATGACGACGAGCGCCACCCCGGACAGCACGCCGGAGAGCACCGCGACCGCGCCGGCCGTGCGCCGGGTGGCGCCCGCCGTGCGGAACTGCCGGAACGCGAAGCCGGCCGACACCGCCGAGCCGGCGGGCAGGCTGAACGAGATCGCCGAGCGGGTGAAGGTGACGGCGATGGCCCGCGGCACCGACATCCGCACCCCGAACCCGGCGAGCAGCCGCCGCTGCTGCAGGGCGAAGTGCCGCAGCGAGGTCATCTCCGCGGCGGCGGCGAGGACCAGCCACCAGGGCCGGGCGGAGCCCAGCACGCCGAGGGTCTGGCCGAAGTCGGGCAGGTTCTTGCGCAGGGTGAACCCCGCCACCGCGAGCACCAGCAGCAGGCCGGTGACGCGCAGCACGGTCCTGCGGCGCTTGCCCACGCAATCACGATCCCACCGCCGGGTAGCGAAACGGCGAAGATCCTCAGCTCGATCTCAGTTGCGCGCATCACGTCGCGGACGCGGACGCCCCGGCGCGAGGCGAGTGGCACGCCAACGCCGGCCAGGCGCCTCAGCGCACAGCGACGATCACGAACAGCGCCGCGTAGAGCAGCGCGAACAGCACCGGCACCCACTGCTCGAGGCTGGTCACCGACCAGTAGCGCCGCTTGTCGCGCCCGGCCCCCAGAGCGTTCCACTCCGCCCGCCAGTACGGCGAAGCCGGGAGCCGTTCTTCCAGAGCCCCGATCACCCGGAACTTCGCCGAGCTGAGCTGCCGGTACGACCTGATGAGCCAGAACCACGCCACGCACTGGCCGACCAGCACGATGCAGGGGATGACCAGCAGTCCCGCGCCCCGGCTCCACAGCTGCGGCACCAGCGTGCCGGCGGCGGTCAGGGTGGCGGTGTTGACGGTGAGCAGGAACGTGTTGGTCAGCCCGCGGCGGGCCGAGAGCCGATCGGCCATCTCGACATAGATCCGGTACTGCTCGAGGACGGCCGCCTGGTACTTCTCCCCGGCGCCCGCGTAGGCGTCGCTGTCGACGGCGGTCCAGAGATCCTCGCGGATCTCGTCGATGGCGGCACTCGTCCGACGGAACCCGCCGAGAAACCGATCGATGGCGCTCATGCCCACCAGTCTCGCGAATTCACGCCACTCCTCACCCGATATCGCTCCGGCACGGCATCACTGCGGGTATAACAGGCGCGTTAACCAGGGCAAGGAAATCGGACATAGCCGCACCAACCCACACTTCTCACATCTGGTGGTCGACTGCCGATCCCAGTAACGTATCCACCAATCGTAGACGCCCCGGGAGGGCCCGAGTGTCCGACGAACGAGCCACACACTGCACGGTCAAGGCTCGTGACCGCCGCGCTATCGCGGTAGAGATCTCCGGCGACCCGGACGGCGTTCCAGTCTTCCTGCTGCACGGCATGCCCGGCAGCCGGGTCGGGCCGAGGCCCCGCGGCAGCGTCCTCTACCGACTGGGCATCCAGCTGATCTGCTACGACCGGCCCGGCTACGGGGGGTCCGACCGCAACGAGAAGCGGACCGTGGCGTCGGCCGTCGAGGACGTCGAGGACATCGCCGCCGATCTGGAGCTCGACCGGTTCTCGATCGTCGGGCGTAGTGGGGGCGGTCCGCACGCGCTCGCCTGCGCCGCGCGGCTGCCCGACCGGGTGACCAGCGCCGCCGTCCTGGTCGGCGTCGCGCCTGCCAACGCGCCGGATCTGGACTGGTACGCCGGCATGACCGACGCCAATGTCCGCGAATACTCCACCGTCGGCGCCGACTGGCTCAAGCTCGTCGAACGCGTCCGGTTGCAGGCCGACCGCATCCGCCGCGACCCGGTGAGTCTCGTCAAGTCGCTCCAGCAGCAGATGACCGACCCGGACCTGCGCGTCGTCGACGACGTCGCCATCCAGCGCCTGCTCGCTGACACCTACGCGGAGGCGCTCCGTCCGGGGCCGTACGGTTGGATCGACGACCTTCACGCGCTGCGGTCCGACTGGGGCTTCGACCTGGCCGCCGTGCATCAGCCGGTGCTGCTGTGGCACGGCGCCGAGGACAACTTCACGCCGGTGAGTCACGCGCGCTGGCTCGCCCGGAAGATCCCCAACGCCGAGATCCGAGTCGAGACCGAGACCGCCCACTTCGGCGCGGTGGAGGTCCTTCCCGAGATCCTGCGCTGGCTGATGACGTCGGCGCTGGTCGGCCCCGGGCGGCCCAGAGGCTGATCCGCCCCGGGCCGATCCGGCTAGAACGGGTGCGGGTCCAGCACCCGATGCAGATGGCGGCGCTGGTGCAGCGCGACGACCGCCGGATGGCTGTCGCCGAGCGCCTGCCCCAGACGATCGAGGACGTCCGCGAGGACCGCCTCGTCTCCGATACCGAGGGTGCGGCGGATCAGCGCCAGGTTCGCCTCGCAGCGCAACGTGTCCGGGTGATCCGGCCCGGCCACCCGCCTCTGCCGCTCGAAGACCTGGGCGATCAGGTCGAGCGCGGCGTTCGGGTCGTCTCGCTCGGCCTTGGCCACGGCGAGGTTGAGGCGCGCGGCCAGCGTGTACGGGTGGTCGGCGCCCAGGACGGACTCCATCGCGGTCGACGCCCGGAAGGCGAATCGCTCCGCCACGTCGAAGTCTTCGCGGGCCCGGGCGATGGCGCCCAGATTGCTGAGGCAGGCGAGCGTGTGCGGATGGTGGCGGCCCAGGCTGACGGAGTAGGCGGCCTCGACCTCGCTCATCTCGCTGGCCGCGGTGTCGTAGGCGACCCGGCGCCGCTGCTCCGCCTCGTTGCCGCCGACGGCCAGGATGTTGCAGGCGCGACTGAGCCGCACGGCCAGCGTGTCGGGGCTGGCCGGACCGCGCAGCTCGTTGAGCTGCTCGTAGGCGTTCTCCAGCAGCGGCGCCGCCTCCGCGGCCCGCCCGGCGCTGCGCAGTGACACCGCGAGGTTCGCCTTCGCCTCGAACATTCGCACGGTGTCCGGCAGCACCTTCTCGAACTGGTTCGCGACGAACTCCAGCAGCCGGATGGAGCCCTCGTAGTCGCCGGCCTCGCGCAGGTCCCGGCCGAGGTTGCCGCCGGCCAGCAAGGTGTTCGGGTGCAGCTCGCCGAGCACCTTGCGCCGGCCCTCGTACGCGCCGGTGTCGCCCTCCCGCGCCTGACGGAAATCGCCGGCGAGCCGATAGGAGGCGGCCAGGTTGTTCAGGGCGGCGAGCGTGCGGACATTCTCGTCGCCGAACCGATCGGACCAGGTCCGGTATGTCGCCGCGTCCCGGACCAGTGCGTCGGCGTACTTCCCGAGGGCCCGGTAGTCCGCGCCCAGGCCGCCGGCGGTCATGAGCGTGTGGGGATGCGTCGGGCCCAGCAGCTCTTCCTGCTGGGCCAGCACCGCCTCGTCGAGTTGGCGTGCCTCCTCGAACAGGCCACCGGTGCGCAGGATGTTGGCCAGGTTGAAACGCAGGTGCAGCAGTTGGCGCAGCAGTGTCTTGCGCTCGGCCTCTCCGGTGGTGTGATCGAGCATCGCGGTCCAGGCGGTGTCGATGTCCCGGCCGAGCACACGTCCGTCGGTGGTGCCACCGGTGAGCCAGACGTAGCGCAGCCGATCGATCATCAACTGGCGGACGGCCTCGTCCTCGCACTGCATCGCCCCGGAGAACTCCAGGTGCGGCCAGAGCATCCGGAAACGCGGCCAGGTGTCGGGGTTGTCGACCTCGTCCTTCGCGTCACGGGGGCGCGACGCCGCGAGAATCCGGTGCACCTGGTGTTTTGCGGCGACGAGCTCCTCTTCGGTCATCCGGCTCCGGACGACGTGCTGCAGCAGCCGGTGCACCTGGATCTGCCCGCCGGCGACGTCGAGCTTGAGCAGCGCCAGCCGGTTGATCTCCTGGACCAGCACGCCGCGGTACATCGGCTCGGACATGGCCGGGTCCAGGTCGCTGACCGCGGCGGCGAGCTCGTCGCTGTACACCAGGTCGAGCGCGATCTCCGGGGCCATCACCGAGCACAGTTGCAACAGGCGGTACGCGGCCGGGGAGCGGTCCTGCAGCCGCTGCAGCGAAAGATCCCACGTGGCCGCGACCGACCGGCTGGTCGGCGGATCGGCGAGGTTCGCCGGGCCGTGCTGCTCGATCTGACGCAGATACTCGCCCACGTCGGTGCCGGTCTCGGCGATCCACGCCCCGGCCGCCGCGACGGCGATCGGCAGGTCACCGAGCAGCTCCGCGACCCGGTTGGCGTCTTCCAGCCGGATGGTCGGCACGCGCTGACGCAGGTGAGCGATGCTCTCCCGGCGCAGGAACACCTCGACCGGCATGGCGGTGGCCCGATCGGCCCACTTCGTGTTGCGCGAAGTGATCAGCACGTGGACGCGCTCAGTGGGCAGGAACGGCACCACCCGTGGCACGTCCTCCGCGTTGTCGAAGATCAGCAGGACCCTCGGGAACGGCCGGCCTCGGCCGAGCGCGGCGACCACGGCACGGGCCGTCTCGGGGATACCGCCCTGCACCGGCAGCTCCAGCCGCTCGGCGAGGTCGGCCAGCGCGGTGTCGACGAAGTTCACGGGGTCGGCCTGAATCCACCAGACCACGTCGTAGGCATTCTTGAACCGGTGCGCGTATTCGATGGCCAGCTGCGTCTTGCCGATACCGCCCATGCCTTGCAGCGCGATCGGCATGTCACCGGTCAGCAGCGCGGTGCTGCGGCGCTGCAGCAGATTGGCCCGGATCTGACGCAGGTCCGCCTCACGACCGGTGAACTTGGTGTTGCGGATCGGCACGTTGAACACCGCCGCCTCGGTGCCGGGGAACCGCACGCCGATGTCGGCCGGATCGGGCACGGGCCGGTCGGGCGGGAACCCGACCAGGCGCAGCACCCGGTCGGCGGCCTGCTGCAGCGGCTGACCGGCGAGGAAGGCTGAGCGCTCCATCGGGTAGCTCTGCAAAGGTCGGATGTCGGCTACGTAGATCGCCAGGGCGCCCCGGGTGTCGTGCCGGTCCGGCGCGGCCATGTGCACCTCGATGTCGGCGTTCGCCTGCGAGATGATGGTGAGCTGGCGAGCGAGATGGCTGGGCGGGTTCGCCGCGTCACCGTCGGCGGGGGCCGGCGCGCTCTGCGCGTCGTGGACCCGGATGCCGGCCTCTTGCAGCAGCTTCTCGACCCACTCCGCCCACACCTGGTCGAGCGGCGAGTAGCGCAGCGACACCACCTCCTCGGCGGCCACGATCTGGCGCGCGAATCGGCTCAGCGTGCGCTGACGCAGCGGCTCCTCCATCGCCGGCATGCGCTCGACCGCGCCGTCGGTGATCTGTGCGGCGAGCGCCTCGTAGGCGGCGAGCATCGTCTTGCCCGAACGCGGCCAGTCACCGAAGGCGGCGAGCGTCTCCTCGTAGTTGTAGAAGGCGCGGTACGGAACCTCGACGGCCGACCAGTAGACCTCCCGTTCCGACTTGCTCATCCCGTCCGGCAGCCCGGCGAAACGCTCCAGCGCCACCGCCCGCCCGACGTCGGCCTTCTCCTTCTCCGCCGGGTCGACCCGCATCGCCACAGGCAGCACCCGGATGGCCCGCCTGGGCCGTGTGCGGTGCACCGAGCGGGCCACCCGTGCGGCGCCGTCGATGCCCTGCTCGCTGTAGGTGAAGCAGGTGACGAGGATGTCGGGCAGCTGCTGGGTGCAGATGCCGGCCACGTCGCTGACCCCGGTACGGCTGTCGATGAGGACGTAGTCGTACTTGCGGCGCATGTCCTCGCGCATCGCGTCGAGGAACTGCCCGCCGCCGAGCCGCTCGTAGAAGTCGTCCCAGTTCATGCCGTTGAGCTCGCGGGCGTAGTCGGAGTTCTGCTGGCCCGCGGCCAGGAAGTCGATCCCGCCGTGGCCCGGGAAGTGGTCCCACTCCAGTGAGAACGCGTGCGGCTGGACCCTCGCGTACTGCCGGTACCAGCCCTCGCCGCGCGGCTCCTCACGAGTCGTCGCCCACTCGTAAGCGCGGATCATGCCGATCACGCCGGTGGCAACGTCGATCTGCTCCTGGCGGATGAACGGCTTGAAGAACCGGTGCAGGCCCGGCGAGTCGAGGTCCCAGTCGGCGACGAGGACCCGCTTGCCGTTGGACGCCAGGATCCAGGCCATGTTGGCCAGCGCCATCGTCCGGCCCGTCCCACCCTTGAACGAGTAGAACGTCACGATCTTGCCCGGCGGCTTCTCGTTCATCGCTCCTCATTCCCGGACGTGTCGTTTCCGGACGTTCCCGGCTCCGGCCGGCCGTTGAGCCTCGGGGGCTCCTGGCGCGGACCGGACGGGGGGAACACCTCACCAGTGCTCAGGTACTCCTTGCGGGTGCCGTCGACGATCGCCGGCAGGCGGTAGGCCAGTTCGTCGATGTCCTGCACCGCCGTGACCCGGCGCGCGCCGATCCGACCGAGCCTAGCGGTTACCTCCCCGTAGAGTTCCGCACCGCGCCCGGGGTGCTCCGGGTCGTGGCGGTCGATCACCACCATGAACGTGACCCAGTCGTGCAGATGCTTGACGATCGGCGCCAGGATGTCCCCGGCGCCGGCGGCGGCGAACGTCCACGGATCGACGAGCAGCAGCGTCGGGCAGGTGTCGAGCAGCCGCACGTCGTCGTCCACCGCGGAGTCGATGAGTCGCGTCGGCAGCCCTCGCCGCTCCGCGGCGTTGGCGGCGTATTCGGCCAGGGACAGCTCGCGCATCGCCGCGAACGGGCGCCACCACTGCCGGTTCGGGCCGTACGCCGCCGGCGACCGGCCCGGCGGCAGATGCTCCAGCGTCGGCGCGAGCACCCCGACGAGGAAGGGCTTCTCCGCGTCGGCGGCCG
The DNA here is from genome assembly GCF_050955725.1 of Dactylosporangium sp. CA-139114. NCBI lineage: Bacteria > Bacillati > Actinomycetota > Actinomycetes > Micromonosporales > Micromonosporaceae > Dactylosporangium > Dactylosporangium sp. CA-139114. The sequence continues at coordinate 3,800,136 of NZ_CP192080.1, read as the reverse complement.
GCGGGGTGAACCGGACCTCGTCGATGGGGACGGCCGGCGACGGACGCAGCGACGACGAGCCGGCCACGGCGACGATCTGCCGGGCGAGGCGCTCGACGACGCGCCGGTACGCCGGCTGGTACACCTTCAGCATGCACAGCGCACGCAGCCCGTTCTCCTGATACTCGGGGACGCCGTGCCCGAGCGCCAGCGCCGCACCGCGCTCGGGGATGTCGTCCCACGTCGGCAGCGGCACCCACAGCACCGGCATGACGTGCCGCTGACGCTGCCCGGCCGGCAGGGCGGCGTCCAGGCGCTGCAGAAACGCCGCTCGCTCGCGCATCGGCCAGGACTTGTTGAAGTAGTTCGGCGAGTAGAGCGCGACGAACACGTCGGCCTGCGCCAGCATCTCCCCTTGCCTGGCCTTCCAGTCCGAGCCGGGCTCGGCGAGGGCGGCGAAGAACCCGACCCGGGTGCCGGGCTCGGCGCCGATGAGCCGGGCGACCTCCGCCGACAGGTCGCTGAACAGGGTCCGCACGTTGCCGTCGGTGTCGGTCTCCTCGCGGCCGGGCAAGGGCTGGGAGTGGGCGTAGCTCAGGAAGAACCAGCAGCGCCGCTGCGGTGGGGCCGGGCTCATCCGTCCTCCTCGGCGAACGTGGTGCGCAGGCCCTCGATGCCGTCTGGCACGGCCGGCTCCACGAGGTAGTTGTGGTGCAGCTGTTGGATGTGCATCGCCAGCTTCCAGACGACGGCGTCGTAGACGTCGTCGTTGCGCGTCCGGATCAGGCCGAGGATGCCGTTGTCCTCGTACGCGGCGACATCTGCCTGCGGTAGCCCGAGAGGGGTGAAACGGTTGATCTCGGCGACGGCCTTCGGCAGCGGCCGCAGCACTCGTGCCCACCGCACCAGCAGGATCGCGGTCTCCTCGCGGTCGGGCTCGCCGGTGGCGCGACGGACCACATGCCGGCGGGTGAACACATCCCATTCCCGGGGACACCATTCACTGCCGAAGAGATAATCGGTGGACAGCAGGCAGACCATGACCTGGCAGGTGCCGGCGGCCCGCAGCACCTGTCGATCCCACCGCGCGCCACCCGCCTGGGCCAGGTCGACGAATCCCGCTACCTGCCCCGAGGACGAGCCGATCAACTCGTTGACGTTGGCGGTGAGATCGTCGTAGAAGCGCTTCACGTGCCGGTACCGGTCCTGCGGTGGCTGGGCCTGATCGACGTGGTCGGGGCGCGCATGGCTGACGAAGAAGACCGGCACCCGCTGGTCGTCACCGTCCACCTGTCGCACTCCTCGTCGCGTCCGGTCGCTGGGACCAACCATAGGCGCCGGGCACCAACGGGTCGCGCCGTCGTTGCCCGCGCCGAATCCGGTTCCCCTTCGGCCGCGGTCAATCCCCCCACCGGTCGATGGCTCCGGCAAGGGCTTCGGCGAAGCGCTCCCCCGCCGCTGTCAGAGAGCCGCTTCCCTGAAGAACGCCGAGCGCGGCCGCCGTCCAGTCGCGGTACATCCGGTACACCGGCGCTGCCGAGCGATCGCGGCGCGCCCGGGCGCGCCACATGTCGGCGACGGCGAGGTGCGCGTAGGTCCCCTGCAGCACCCCCTCCAACGGACGCGGGTCGTCGCGCCAGCCGACGGCGAAGGTTCGCCGGTCGGCCGGGTCGGTCAGGTCCTGCAGGTCCAGGATGGCGCCCAGCTTGCTGTGCTGGAACTCGTGCACCAGCATGACCGCGAGGGCGGCGCTGTCGGCTGTGTAGGCCACGCCGATCGCGCCGAACGCGTCACGAGCGGTGGCGCTGTGCATCGCCTCGTCACTGCCCGAACGCAGGGGCGTGATCGCCCGCAGCCCGGCCCGCAGGCCCTCCGCGTAGTCCGGGGCGTCGCGGTGCACGAGCGCCCAGGCCTTGTCCAGGATCGTGCTCCAGGCGCGTGCTGCCGGGTCGGTCAGGGGTGAGGCCGCGCGGCGGTCGAAGCAGTCGCGGTAGGGGTCGGCGTCCTCCAGGAGCACCGCCGCGGCGTCGAGCGTCAGCGTGCGGGCCGGCCGCCAGCCGTCGGCCCCGTCGGCGAGGCCGGGCCCCACCTCGACCAGCACCCCCGGCGCCTTGACCGTGAAGCCGTTCCGTCCGCTTGACACGACTGCCCTCGCCGGGTGCGCGGACCGCAGCACGAGCGTGCCCAGCGTCGGCAGGTGCAGACGCCCCGCGCGCAGCGCCACCGTCACGTTCAACTCCGCACCGGCCCGGACCGCGACTGCCGCGACCAGGTCGGCGAGCCGGTCAAGGTCCGCCGGAGCATCCTCTGGGCCGGGCCGCAGGCACGTCGCCAGCCAGGGGCGTATGTACGGGTGTGCCAGGACGTCGGCGACCGCGCCGGGGCTCTGCCGCTCCAGGGCGTCCATGGCCGGCCAGGCAGCGGCCGCGAGTTCGGCACCGGGCGGCAGACCGGTGCCGACGTGGGCCAGCAGCGCCCGCGTGATCGCGAGCTGAGCGGCGGCGAGTGCTCGCACGGCCGGGGCGCCGCCCGGACCGGAGCCGAACTCGTCGAGCCAGGGCGGGGGCACCTCGCCGATCGCGGCTGCGGGCCGGGTCTGGGACTGAGGCTGGGTATTCATGGTGGTGATGAGCGCCTTGAGGTCCGCGCAATACGCCGACGGGTTGTCGAATCCGGCGCCACTGCGGTAGCGGTGGGCGTAGAGACCGCCGCCGCACTGGGCGACGACGGGGCACACGCGGCACTGAGCCGCCAGCCCGGCGAGGCCGGACCGGCGATGGCGCATGGCCGCGGTGGCCAGCACGGCTTCGGCGTCATGGGCGTGCACGTTCAGGCCCGTGCCTGCCGCGCCGTGGGCCACGGTCTTCATCGAGTCCGGTTGTTCCCAGTCGCCGTCGGTCTCGATGACGACGAGGTCGCCGACATCGATGCCCAGGGCTTCGGTGCCGCTGCCGCCGCCATGACGGGTCGAGGCGATCGAGTCGAAGAGGCGTATGGGCATCGGGCGGCCGTCGTGCAGCCACCGGCGGTGCAGACTGAGCAGCCACGACGCGTAGGGCGTCGGGTCCGGGCCCGGCCTCGGCGGCGGCCGGTCCCAGGTGGCATGCGGGAGCAGCAGGTCGAGGTGTGGCGGCTCCTGGGCGGCGAGCGCCTCGTAGACCGCCACGGGATCATTGCGCAGGTCGATCGTGCACAGGATGCCCGCATACAGCGTCCGGTAGCGGGGCAGGCGCAGCACGGCCAGGCCGCGCAGGGTTTGCTCGTAGCTGCCGGCCCCGTTGCGGTAGCGGCGGCGGCGATCGTTCGCAGCCGCGCCACCGTCCAGTGACACTCCGACCTTGACGCTGTGGGACAAGAGGATCTCGGCCACGGACTCGTTCAGGCGGATACCATTGGTCTGCATGCCCAGATCGAGGACGGCGACCGGCTCGATGGTGCGGCGCAAGCGCTCCAAGGTGTCGCGCAGCCGGTCCGCTCCGACGAGCAAGGGTTCGCCGCCGTGCAGCACCACATGGACCTGGGGCAGGGCGTGCCGAGCGGCGTGTTCGGCGATCCGGTCGGCGGCGGCCTGCACAGTCTCGGCCGACATCACCGCAGGACGGTCGCGCCAGGTCTGATCGGCGTGCTCGTAGACATAGCAGTGGTCGCACGCCAGGTTGCACCGGCTATGAATCTTGAGCACGAACTGCCGCAGCGGCGCTGCGGTCCTAGATGCGCGAGCTGAAGGCGGCAACGGCCGGACTGGCCTGGTCCCGGAGACCGACGACGCGCGAGACGACTTTCGCGGTCGCCGCGGCAGGAATCTGGTGCAGCAGGCAGCGGCCGGCCTGGTTCACGGGTGACACGGTGTCGGCGCCGTTGATCGCTTCGGGTTCTTTCACAACGCATTCCCCCAGGTATCGATCGACAAGTAGGCGTAGACCTCAATGTCTGAGCCAAGCATAGGCAACACCCGACGTGATGTCACCAGCACGGACGGGTCAGTGCCGGTAAGGCGGGGCCGATTCCGGCACCGGTTACCCAGGGCTCGGCGGCTCCTGGAGCCGGCGGTGGGCGCGGGTGGTGGCCCGGCCCGATGCGGGGCGATCACCACTGTGACAGGCTGAGGGCACGGGGACGAACGGCAGTCGGACGCCGGGCGAACCTTCCGGACCGGAGGCAGGTACTGCAGCATGAGCCGACTCTCCAAAGTCGATCTCTCGGCCGATCTCTCGCGCGAGAAGGGAGAGGAGCGGCTCGTCGCGGCGCAGGAGCGGCTCCTGCGCCTGCGCCTGCTGCTCGGCGGGCAGCTCGGCGAGCACAAGATCGGGCCGCCGCTCTGCATCGTCTTCGAGGGCTGGGACGCCTCCGGCAAGGGCGGGACCATCAAGCGGCTCGTCGCGCCGCTCGATCCCCGCCACGTGCGGGTCGCGCAGTTCGCCGCGCCGACCTACGACGAGAAGCGGCACCACTTCCTGCAGCGGTTCTGGGCCGTCCTGCCCGGCTGGGGCGGCATGGCCGTGCTCGACCGGTCCTGGTACGGCCGGGTCCTCGTCGAGCGCGTCGAGGGCTTCGCCACCCCGAAGCAGTGGAAGCGGGCCTACGACGAGATCGTCGAGTTCGAGCGCACGCTCACCGCCGAGGGCATGATCCTCATGAAGTTCTGGATGCACGTCTCGCCCGAGGAGCAGCTGCGGCGGTTCGAGGACCGCGCGAACGACCCGCTGCGCTCGTGGAAGCTCACCGAGGAGGACTGGCGCAACCGCGAGCGCCGCGCGGACTACGAGGCCGCGGTCGAGGACATGCTCGACAAGACCGACCGGCCGCGCGCCCGCTGGACCGTCGTGCCCGGCGACAGCAAGCGGTACGCGCGCGTGGCCGTGCTCGAGGCGGTCTGCCACACGATCGAGACGAAGCTGGCCAAGCGCGGCTACGACCTGGACGCCGCCGGCTGAAGGCGGTTTGAAAACCCCCCGGCCAGGTGATGAAGTCGGCATGGACGACATCACCGCGCTGATCCTGGACGACCACGCCGCCTTCCGCCGGGCCTTCGCGCGCCTCGACGACGCCGAGGGCGAGGAGCAGCTCGCCGCGATCTGGGACGCGCTCGCGCTGCACCTGGAGATCCACGCCGAGGCCGAGGAGCGGATCCTCTACCCGCACCTGCTGCGCCAGCACACCGACGAGGCCGAGGAGGAGACCGACGACGCGATCCGCGACCACAACAAGATCCGCGACGCGATCGAGGCGGCCAAGGAGCACAAGGCCGGCTCCGACGCCTGGTGGAAGGCGGTCTGGGACGCGCGCAAGGAGAACAGCGAGCACCTCACCGAGGAGGAGGACGAGGTGCTGCCCGACTTCCGCAAGCACGCGGGGATGCGGCTGCGCATCGAGCTGGGCGAGCAGTGGCTGACCTTCTACGGCGAGCACCCGAGTGGCAAGGGTCTCACCTTCACCGACAAGGACCCGAAGCGGTACATCCAGGAACACAGTTGAGACAACGGGGCATGATGGCCCGGTGAAGCGAGAGCGTATTCCGGACTGGTTCGCGGCCGGCCTCATGGTGGTGGCGGTCCTGTGCACCACCGCCGCGGTCAGCGTGGCGCTGGGCGCCCGGGTGCATCCGGTGCGCGCCAGCATCGACGCGCTGCTCCTGCCCGCCCCGGCCAACGTCGGCTACGCGGCGTTCCTGGTGACCCTCGCCGCGGGCGTGCACAACCGCAAACGGATCGCGTTCTGGCTGCTGGTCGTCATCTTCTCGGTGCAGGGGTTGTACGACCTGTTCGTGCTCTCCGACCTGGGCGAGCGCGGCGCCGAGGCCCGCGAGCTGCGGCTGCCGTTCCACGGCACGACGGCCGCGGCCGTGAACCTCGGGGTGACCGTGGTCCTGCTCGCGACGCTGTGGCTGGGCCGGCCCCAGTTCGACGCCCGGGTCCAGCCGGCCAGCCTGCCCAAGGCCCTCGCCACGCTCGGCATCCTGCTCGTCGCGTTCACCGCGGTCGGCTGGGGGCTGGTCGAGCTGTTCCCGGGCTCGCTCGGGCAGGGGATCCAGCGGCTGGAGTACAGCGGGCGCATCGTCCTCGGCGGCGCGTTCGGCTTCGACGTCGGGCGCCACGGCCGGGCCCCGGGCTGGGTCAACCTGGTGCTGGGCGCCTTCGGCGCGATCGCGCTCTTCGCGGCCCTCTTCGCCCTGCTGCGCTCCCAGCGCATGATCGCCTCGCTGGACCCGGACGAGGAGCGCGCGGTCCGCCGGCTGCTGGCCGAGCACGGCGAGCGCGACTCGCTGGGGTACTTCGCCACCCGCCGCGACAAGGAGGTCATCCTGTCGCCGTCGGGCCGCTCGGCGATCACCTACCGCGTGGTCTTCGGGGTGTCGCTGGCCAGCGGCGACCCGCTCGGCGACCCCGACTCCTGGGGACCGGCGATCGAGGCGTGGCTGCAGGAGGCGCGCGAGTACGCCTGGACGCCCGCCGTCATGGGCGCGAGCGAGGAGGGCGCGACCGCCTTCGCGCGGGCCGGCCTGCGCGTGATCGAGCTCGGCGACGAGGCCATCCTGCACGTGCGGGACTTCGACCTCGACTCGCCGCGGCTGCGGCAGGTGCGCCAGGCCGTGCACCGGGTCGAGCGGGCCGGCTACACGGTGCGCATCCGCCGGCACGCCGAGATCCCCGCCGACGAGATGGGGCGGATCATCGAGCTCGCCGCCCGCTGGCGCGACACCGAGACCGAGCGCGGGTTCTCCATGGCGCTGGGCCGCCTCGGCGACCCGAACGACGGGCGCTGCGTGCTCGTCGAGGCCCACGACGCGAGCGGGCGCGAGGTGGCGCTGCTGTCGTTCACCCCGTGGGGCGCCGGCGGGCTGTCGCTGGACCTCATGCGCCGCGACCGGCAGTCCGACAACGGCCTCATCGAGACCATGGTGGCCACGCTCATGCGGGAGGCGCCGCGCATCGGGGTGCACCGGGTGTCGCTGAACTTCGCGGTGTTCCGGGCGGTGTTCGAGGAGGGCGCCCGCATCGGGGCCGGGCCGGTGCTGCGGCTGTGGCGGGCGATGCTGCTCGTGGCGTCGCGCTGGTTCCAGCTCGAGTCGCTGTACCGCTCGAACGTGAAGTACAACCCGCAGTGGCTGCCCCGGTTCCTGTGCTTCGAGGACGTGCGCGACCTGCCCAAGGTCGGGCTCGCCTCCGGCGTCGCCGAGGGCTTCGTGGTCGTACCGTCGCTGCGCACCCTGCTGCGCCGGGGCAAGTCGTCGCCGTTCGCCGCCGACCGGCGCGATCTCGTCATCACCGACGAGGAACTGGCCGCCCTCGGGGGCCCCGACGCCGCCGGGGCCGGGCCGGACCTGCGCAAGCGGCCCGAGCAGGTGCGCATCCGCATCGCCAAGCTCGCCGCGCTGCGGGCGTCGGGGATCGAGCCGTACCCGCCCGGCTTCGCCCGCACCCACAGCGCGCTGCAGATCCGGGCCGCCCACCCGGGCCTGGCCGCGGACGCGCGCACCGGCGAGCGGGTCGCGCTCGCCGGCCGGGTGATCCGCCTGCGCGACCACGGCGGGCTGTGCTTCGCCACCCTGCGGGACTGGTCCGGCGACCTGCAGGTGGTGCTCACCGGCCGGCCCGATTTCGCCGCGACCGTCGACCTCGGCGACCACGTGGGCGTCGCGGGCGAGGTGGGCACCACCAGGCGCGGCGAGCTGTCGGTCTTCGCCGACGCGTGGGAGCTGACCGCCAAGTGTCTGCAGCCGCTGCCCGACAAGCACAAGGGCATGGCCGACCCCGAGGCGATGGTCCGCCGCCGCCACGTCGACCTCATCGTGAACCCGCCCGCCCGCGAGATGGTCCGCACCCGCTCCGCCGTCACGTTCGCCCTGCGCCGGGCGCTGCACGGGCACGCGTACGTCGAGGTCGAGACCCCGGTGCTGCAGCCGATCCACGGCGGGGCGAACGCCCGGCCCTTCGTCACCCACAGCAACGCCTACGACATGCGGCTCTACCTGCGCATCGCGCCGGAGCTGTACCTCAAGCGCCTCGCCGTCGGCGGGGTCGAGCGGGTCTTCGAGATCGGGCGCAACTTCCGCAACGAGGGCGTCGACGCGACCCACAACCCCGAGTTCACGATGCTGGAGGCCTACGAGGCGTACGGCGACTACACCACCATGCGCGGGCTGGTCCGCGAGCTGATCCTGGCCGCCGCGGGCGACGAGCCGGTGCTGCGGCGCGAGTTCGCGGGGCAGGAGCGGGTGGTCGACCTGCGCGACGAGTGGCCGGTGGTGCCCGTCTACACCGCGGTGTCGGAGGCGGCCGGGGCCGTGGTGACCCCGGACTCGACCGTGACCGAGCTGCGGGAGCTGGCCGACAAGCTCTCGATCGCCTGGCTCGACGGGTGGACCCACGGGCAGCTGGTGCTGGAGCTGTACGAGCACCTGGTCGAGGGTGCGACGGTACGCCCGACGTTCTACACCGACTTCCCCGTCGACGTCTCCCCGCTGACCCGCCAGCACCGCGACGACCCGCGGCTGGCCGAGCGCTGGGACCTCGTGGCCTTCGGCATGGAGCTCGGCACGGCGTACACGGAGCTCGTCGACCCGGTCGAGCTGCGGGCCCGGCTGACCGCGCAGTCGCTGCGGGCGGCGGCCGGCGACCCGGAGGCGATGGAGCTCGACGAGGACTTCCTGGACGCGTTCGAGTTCGCGATGCCGCCCAGCGGAGGGCTGGGGCTGGGCGTGGACCGGCTCGTCATGTTGCTGACGGGACGGACGATTCGCGAGACGCTGCCGTTCCCTCTGGTGAAGCCGGGGCGCTAGAGTGGAATGAGTCCAAAATCTTTGTTCGCGCCCGCGATGGGAACAGACGGCGAATGGCCGATGAGAGCCCGACCCTGGATCTTCTCGAGCGGCTGGCGGCGGCGTCCGATCGGATGACGATCGACGCCCTGTCTCGCCAGGTCGGACTGCCCGAGCCGATCCTGCGGGGGCGGCTGGCACTGCTGGTCGCGCGCGGCTGGGTCGAGGCCGACGCCGAGGGCTCCTCCTACGCGATCGGCGTCGGGGCGCTGCGGCCGCTGGACGCCTACCTCTCCGCCGACCGCACCGCCCGGCTGGCCGGGCCGATCCTGAGCCGGCTGCGCGACCAGCTCGGCGAGTCGGTCCGGCTCGTGCGCCTCGACGGCGCCGCGATCGTCTGCCTGGCCGTGCGCGAGTCCGCCCACGACCTCGGCGGGCCGGTCGTCGGCCGGCGCTTCCCGGCCGTCTCCGTGGCCAGCGGGCGGGCGATCCTGGCCGGGCGCGACGCCGCCGAGCTCGACACGATCCTGGCCGCGGGCGTGCGGGCGCACACCGCGGACTCCGTGGTCGAGCGGGCCGAGCTCGACGCCGCGATCAGCGAGTGCCGGGCGCGCGGGGTGGCCTACGAGCGCGGCGAGGTGCTCCCCGGCGTCGGGTGCATCGCCGCCGCGGTGCGCGTGGACGGGCTGCCGGTCACCGACGCGATCAGCTGCGGGGCGCCCCTGTCCCGGCTCACCCACGACCACGCCGAGGACATCGCCGCCGGGGTGCGGCGCGCGGCCGACGACCTGGCCGCCGCCATTCTCGGGTGAAACCGGCATTTGCGGAGCTTCTTCGCTTTTAGCATGGGTGCATGGATGTCGAGCGCATCGACCTGCCCGGGATCGGCACCAGCCACGTGGTCACCACGGCGCGCGGGCGGCGGATCGGCATCGTGTCGCACCGCAGCGGCCGGCGGGACCTCGTCGTCTACGACAAGCAGGACCCGGACACGAGCGTCGTCTCGGTGGCCCTGCACGCCGACGAGGCGAACGCCATCGCGGAGTACCTCGGCACCGCCCGCATCATCGAGCAGCTCGCCGAGATGCAGCGCCAGGTCGCCGGGCTGGTCACCGAGCAGCTCGTGATCGCGCCGGGCTCGCCCTACGCGGGGCGGACGCTGGGCGACACGAGGGCCCGCACGCGCACCGGCGCGTCGATCGTGGCGGTGGTGCGCGGCACCGACGTGATCGCGAGCCCGCGGCCGGACTTCGGGCTGCGGGCGCGCGACCTGATCGTCGCGGTCGGCACCGCCGCCGGGGTCGAGGGCGTCGCGGCGCTGCTCATCGACGGGTAGGGCCGCGTGCACCACGACACCATCCTGGTCGAGCTCGGCGCCGTGATCCTCGCCCTCGGGCTGCTCGGCGCCGTGTCGCTGCGGTTCTCGATCTCGCCGATCCCGCTGTACCTCGTCGCCGGCCTCGCCTTCGGGGCGGGCGGGGTGCTGCCGCTGAACACCAGCACGGAGTTCATCGCGGCGGGCGCGAAGATCGGCGTGATCCTGCTGCTGTTCACGCTCGGGCTGGAGTACACCGCGCCGGAGCTCGTCGGCACGCTGCGCACCTGCGCACCGGCGGGCCTGGTGGACCTCGTGCTCAACGCGGCACCGGGGGTCGCGGCCGCGCTGATCCTGGGCTGGGGCCCGGTCGCCGCCGTGGCCCTCGGCGGGGTCACGTACGTGACGTCGTCCGGCATCACCGCGAAGGTGCTCGGCGACCTCGGCTGGCTCGGCAACCGCGAGACGCCGGTGGTGCTGTCACTGCTGGTCTTCGAGGACCTCATGATGGCGCTGTACCTGCCGATCCTGACCGCGCTGCTGGCCGGTGTGGGCGTGCTCGGCGGCACCGCGACCCTGGCCCTGGCCGCCGCGACGATCAGCTTCGTGCTGCTGGTGGCCCTGCGTTTCGGCACCGTCGTGGAGCGCTTCGTGGCCAGCGAGAGCGAGGAGGTGCTGCTGCTCAAGGTGCTCGGGCTGACCGTGCTCGTGGCCGGGGCGGCGGAGCTGCTGCAGGTCTCGGCGGCGGTCGGGGCGTTCCTGGTCGGCATCGCGCTGTCGGGGCCCCTCGCGCACACCGCCCGGCAGCTGCTGACCCCGCTGCGGGACCTGTTCGCGGCGGTGTTCTTCGTCTTCTTCGGCCTGCAGACCGACCCGCGCGCGCTGCCGCCGGTGCTCGGCGTGGCCGCGCTGCTCGCGCTGTGCGGGATCGTCTCGAAGCTCGTCACCGGCTGGATCGCGGCGCGGCGGGCCGGGGTCGCGCTGACCGGGCGGGTGCGCGCCGGCGCCGCGCTGCTGCCCCGCGGCGAGTTCAACATCGTCATCGCCGGGCTCGCGGTCGCGGCCGGGAGCCACCCGAAGCTCGGCCCGCTCGCCGCCGCCTACGTGCTGATTCTCGCCGTCCTCGGCCCGATCGCGGCCCGCGCGGCCGAGCCGATCGCCCGGCTCTTCGCCCGGCGATTCGCGCACCGACGAACGGCCGCATAACTCTGCCCGAAATGCGGAATTTCCACCATCCGCAAGGCTTTGCCGGAATAAGCGTGTTTGGCTCACGTCGGAGGTGCCACGGCAGCGCAGCCGTGGCGGACGACGGGGGAACATGATGCTCAAGCACAACCGGTTCACGCCCAACCGGATCCTGCCCGCCATCGGCGCGGCGACGCTCCTGGCGACGCTCGTCGGCGCGCCCGCCCACGCGGCCGGCACGGGGCACGGCCCGGGTGGCGGCGGCGCCACGTTCGGTCAGCCCAAGCACGCGCACACCAAGGCCGCCCCGATGGCGTGCCGGGAGATGACCGTGGACGGCGGCTTCGAGTCGCCGAAGCTCGGCAGCCACGACTGGATGCAGTTCGACGAGAACGACGTGCCGGGCTGGCGCACCGACGACCCGGACGGCAAGATCGAGATCTGGGGCGGCGCCATGGGCGTCGCGCCGCGCTTCGGCAAGCAGTTCGCCGAGCTCAACGCGACCGGCTCGGGCAACTCGATCTACCAGGACATCAAGACCAAGCCGAACACGAAGATCTACTGGTCGTTCTGGATCCGGGCGCGGGATACCTCCGAGGGCAAGGACGTGGACGCGACCTCGATCCACTTCGGCCGCACGCCGAAGAACGACACGAGCGTCATGGGCGTCGGCTCGGCCTTCGCCTACGCCAACTCCGCGGACGACGTGCGGTGGAAGCGGCTCTACGGCTGGTACAAGACCGGCCCGGGCCAGACCTCGACCCGGGTCACGCTGACCGCGGACTCCAGCGCGTCGACCGACGACGGCTTCGGCAACCTGGTCGACGGCCTCACCATCACCGAGAGCCCCGACTGCATGTAGCCACCCGGTCCGGTTCAGTGACGCTTCACCGGGACGCCGGTCGCTGCGCATCAGCGCATCGGCCGGCGTCTCGTGCTGTCAAGCGGGGGTGAACTTGGCGACACCGCATAAGCCACTTCTATAAGTACGTGATACGAATTGAGGTATGCCCGCAGCTCGTACCGCCCTGGATCCTGCGCGCCTGACGGTCGCCGTCGAGCGCGTGTTCAGCCTCCTGCGGCAGGGCAACCCACCGAACGACATCAGCCTCACGGCCGCCTCGACGCTGCGGCGGCTGGAGCGCGAAGGACCGCGGCGGCTCACCGAGCTCGCCACCGCGGAGGGCGTCACCCAGCCCGCCATGACCCAGCTCGTCCAGCGCATGGAGCGGGAAGGGCTGACCGACCGGGCCGCCGACCCCGCCGACGGCCGGGCCGTGCTGGTCAGGATCACCCGGGCCGGGTCCGAGCTGCTCGAGCGCCGCCGGTCGGTGCGCGCCGCACATCTCGCCGCCCTGCTGCTCGACGTGTCCGACGACGATGAGGCGCTGATCGCGGCTGCGCTGCCGGCGCTGGAGAGGCTCGCCAAGTGACCGACACCCTTGAGGCGCCCGGGGGCAGCAAGTCCGGCTTCCGGGGAGCGTTGTCGGGTGGCAAGGACCACCCGCACTACAAGTGGGTGGCGTTGTCCAACACCACCCTCGGCATGCTGATCGCGACGATCAACTCCTCGATCGTCCTGATCTCGCTGCCCGCCATCTTCAACGGCATCCACCTCAACCCGCTCGCCCCCGGCAACGTGTCCTATCTGCTGTGGATGCTGATGGGGTACATGCTCGTCAGCGCCGTGCTCGTGGTGACCCTGGGCCGGCTCGGCGACATGTACGGCCGGGTGCGCATCTACAACCTCGGCTTCGCGCTGTTCACGGTCACCTCGATCGTCCTGTCGCTGGACCCGTTCGACGGGGGCGGCGGCGCGCTGTGGCTCATCGGCTGGCGCGTGCTGCAGGCCGTCGGCGGCGCGATGCTCATGGCCAACTCGGCCGCCATCCTCACCGACGCCTTCCCGGCCGCCCAGCGCGGCATGGCCCTCGGCGTGAACATCGTCGCCGGCATCGCGGGCTCGTTCATCGGCCTGGTGCTCGGCGGGCTGCTGGCCGAATGGAACTGGCGGGCGATCTTCTGGGTCAACGTGCCCATCGGCGTCATCGGCACGCTCTGGGCGTACCGCAGCCTGCACGACACCGGCCTGCGCCGGCCCGGGCGGATCGACTGGTGGGGCAACCTCACGTTCGCCGTCGGGCTGACCGCGGTCCTGGCGGGGATCACCTACGGCATCCAGCCGTACGGCGGCCACAGCCAGGGCTGGACCAACCCGTGGGTGCTGGCCGGCCTGGTCGGCGGCGCGGCGGTCCTGGGCCTCTTCGCCTGGATCGAGCGGCACGTGGCCGAGCCGATGTTCCCGCTCGGCCTGTTCAAGGTCCGCGCGTTCGCCTACGGCAACATCGCCGGCCTGCTCGCCGCGATCGCCCGCGGCGGCCTGCAGTTCATGCTCATCATCTGGCTGCAGGGCATCTGGCTGCCGCTGCACGGCTACACCTACGAGTCCACGCCGCTGTGGGCGGGCATCTACCTGCTGCCGCTCACCGTCGGCTTCCTCGCGGCCGGGCCGGTCGCGGGGCACCTGTCGGACAAGTACGGCCCCCGGCTCTTCGCGGCGTTCGGCCTGATCATCATGGCGCTGTCGTTCGGCGGTCTGCTCATCCTGCCGACCGACTTCAGCTACTGGGCGTTCGCGCTGCTGGTCTTCTGCAACGGCCTCGGCGGCGGCCTCTTCGCGGCCCCGAACACGTCGCTGATCATGTCCAGCGTCCCGGCCCATCTGCGCGGCGCCGCGTCGGGCATGCGGGCCACGTTCCAGAACGCCGGCATGGTGCTGTCGATCGGCGTGTTCTTCTCACTCATGATCGCGGGCCTGTCGACGTCGCTGCCGGACTCGCTCAGCACCGGCCTGACCGCGCAGGGCGTCCCGGCCCCGGCCGCGGAGCAGATCGCCGGCCTGCCGCCGGTGGGCACGCTGTTCGCGGCGTTCCTCGGCTTCAACCCGATCCAGTCGCTGCTCGGGCCGCAGCTGCTGGGCACCCTGCCGGCGTCCAACGCGGCGACCCTCACCGGCCGGGAGTTCTTCCCGCACCTGGTGTCCGGCCCCTTCCACGACGGCCTGGTCATCGTGTTCTGGCTGGCGATCGGCATGGCGCTGATCGGTGCCGTCGCCTCCCTCGTGAAGCCGGCCAAGCACCAGAGCGAGCCGGTCGCGCAGTAGAAGCTCCCTCCTGTGGGAAAGGCGTCGCCCGGTTCTTGCCACGGGCCGGCGTGACGCCGCGGATGGGCCGATCACCCTGGGGTGTTGGGTGCTCGGCCCATCCGTTGTCTGCGACGACGGCGCGGTGCAGGCGCCACGACCGGGGTCGGCCAGGCGGCCGTCCTCCTACGTCACCCGGGCCGGCACCGGATCGGCAACGCGGGCGCGCTTTCGGGTATACGCCAGCGCGCCCGCGGCGATGACGAGCACACCGGCGACGTACCAGCCGGTGACGAGCATCAGGCCGACGGACGAGACGAGCGCGATGACCGGCAGCGTCTTGTTCGGCAGCAGCTTGACGGCGGCGGCGGAGCCCACGAGGTACACCAGGACGAAACAGCCGCTCGTGAGCAGCACGAGCGCGCGGGTCCCGGTGCCGGTCGCGGCGGTCACCACGAGCGACACGGCGCCGAGGAGCGCGACGAACAGCAGGCTGCGGCGGGGCACCGCGCCCGCGGCGGCCCCGCGGGCGAACCAGGCCGGCAGCGCGCCGTCGCGGCCGAGGGCGGCGCCGAGCTTGGCCGCGCCGGCGTAGTAGGCGTTCATGGTGCCGAGCGTGAGCAGGACGGCCGCGCCGGCGGCGATCGTGCGCACCTGGCCGCCGACGCCGATGGCGAGCAGCTCGGCGAGGGGCGCGCCGCCGCTGCGGCCGTCCGCGGCGAGCCCGGGGCCGAGCACCAGGGTGCTGGCGGCGGCGATCCCGAGGTACAGCACCGCCACCACGACCAGCGCGATCCCGGTCGCGCGGGGCAGGTCGCGGCCCGGCCGGGCGAAGTCGGCGGCGAGCGACGTGACCGCCTCCCAGCCGGCGAAGCCCCAGACCAGCACGGCGGCGGCGGGCCCGATCGCCCACCACCCGTGCGGCGCGAACGGGTGCAGGTTCGCCGCCCGGGCGTGCGGCAGGGCGGTGACGGTCGCCGTGAGCAGCAGCGCGATGAGCAGCGCGGCGAGGCCGAGCTGAAGGCGGCCGGAGACGCGCACGCCGCCGAGGTTGCCGGCTGTCACCACGGCCATGAGGGCGGCGGCGGTCGCGATGGTCGTGGTCGTACCGCCGCCGACGGCCGCCGCGACGTACGCGCCGCCGAAGAGCGCCGCGGCCGGCGCGCCGAGCGGGATCGCGAAGTAGAACGACCAGCCGACGACGGCCGCGGCCCGGTGCCCGAAGGCGCGCCGCGCATACGTGGCGACCCCGCCGGCGTCGGGGTGCCGGGCGCCGAGTGCGGCGAAGGTGGCGGCGAGCGGCACGGACAGCACCACCAGAGCCGCCCAGGCAATCAGGGAGGCGGGTCCGGCGGTCTGCGCGGCGAGCGCGGGCAGCGCGATGACACCGGTGCCGAGCACGGCTCCGATGGACAGCGCCGCCCCTTGGGGGACGGTCATCACCAGCAGATTTTCGCCGCGGTACCGCCGATGCCTCCAGTGGCAGGAATGCCGTTCTGCGCTAGATTTCTGCCATGGGCCGACACGTCGTGGGAGTTGCCGTCACCGCCGACATGCCGGTGTTCGAGCTGGCCGTGCCGTGCGAGGTGTTCGGCATCGACCGCGCCGACCTCGCCGACCCGTGGTACGAGCTGCGCTTCGCCGCCTCGGCCCCCGGCCGCCACGCCGCGCGCTCGGGCCTGAGCGTCGAGGCGCCGTATCCCCTGTCGTCCCTGCCCGACGCCGACACCGTGATCATCCCGGCGTTCGCGCGGGCGCGGCAGGTCGATCCGCCCGGCGACCTCGTCGCCGCGGTGCGCGCGGCCCACGAGCGCGGCAAACGGATCGTGGCCATCTGCACCGGGGCGTATGTGCTGGCCGCGGCCGGGCTGATCGACGGGCGCCGCGCGACGACGCACTGGATGAACGCGTTCGACTTCGCCCAGCGGTACCCGCGCGTCACCTTCGACCCCGACGTGCTCTACACCGATGAGGACAACGTGTTCACCTCGGCCGGCACCGGAGCCGCGATCGACCTGTGCCTGCACCTGGTGCGGCTCGACCACGGCTCGGCCGTCGCCAACGAGGTCGCCCGGCGCATGGTCGTGCCGCCGCACCGCGACGGCGGGCAGTCCCAGTTCGCCACGCCGCCGCCGCGCCCGCGCGCCCACGACGGCCTCGGCGGCGCGCTGGACTGGGCCCGGCAGCGGCTCGACCAGCCGCTGACCGTCGCCGACCTGGCCCGCGAGGCGCGACTGAGCCCGCGCACCTTCGCCCGCCGGTTCCGCGAGAGCGTGGGGACGAGCCCGCTGCAGTGGCTGGTCGGGCAGCGGGTGCGGCTGGCGCAGGAGCTGCTGGAGACCACCGACGACTCCATCGAGCGCATCGCGCACCGCACCGGCTTCGGCACCCCGGCCAACCTGCGCGTGCACTTCGCCCGGCAGACGAGCGTGACGCCGACGACCTACCGGCAGGTCTTCCACCGGTGAGTCAGCACGGGATCAGCTCGGTGCGCCGGACGCGGACGCGGGTGCCGTCCGTCAGGGTCACCTCCACCCGGCCCACCATGTCGGTGTCGCCGAAGGAGTAGATCTCCTTGCCGTCGTGCTCGGCGAGCTCCGCGTGGCTCGGCCGCAACACCCACTTCAACTCACGCGATTTGCCCGATTTGCCCATAAAGTCCACAGTAAAGCAGGAGCCCGCCCGGCGCGCCGAAGCGCGCGGGACGGGCACCCGTGGGAGTGGCCGGATCAGTCCTCGCGCGTGAGCTGGTCGCGCAGCGAGCGCAGCGCGCCGGCGAGCAGACGCGAGACGTGCATCTGCGAGATGCCCAGCTCGGCCGCGATCTGCGACTGGGTCAGGTTGCCGTGGAAGCGCATCGCGATGATCTTCTGCTCCCGCTCCGGCAGCTTCGCCAGCAGCGGCCGCAGCGCCTCGCGATTCTCGACGTTGCGCATGTCGGGGTCGTCGCCGCCGAGCAGGTCGCCGAGGCCGTTCGCGCCGCTGTCCCCGCTGTCGCCGACAGGGGCGTCGAGGGAGAGCGCGCGGTACGCCTGCCCGCAGTCGAGCCCCTCGATGATCTCCTCCTCGCTGACCCCGAGCCGGTGGGCGAGGTCGGCGACGGTCGGCGAGCGGCCGAGGTCCTGGGCGAGGTCGCCGGAGACCTTGCTGATCTCCAGGCGCAGCTCCTGCAGCCGGCGCGGGACGCGCACGTCCCAGCCCTTGTCACGGAAGTGCCGCTTGAGCTCCCCGACGATCATCGGGATCGCGTAGCTGGTGAACGCCGCCCCGCGGGTGGGATCGAAACCGTCCACGGACTTGATCAGCCCGAGGTTGGCGACCTGGACGAGGTCGTCGAACTGCTCGCCGCGGTTGCGGAAGCGGCGGGCGAGGTACTCGGCGAGCGGGATGTAGAGCTCGATGAGCCGGGCCCGGACGCGGTCGCGGTCACTGCCGGCGGGCAGGTCGCCCAGCAGCGACAGCAGCGCCTTGGCCTGGGCGTCGGTCTCCCGGTTGGCCCGGGTGCCGTGCGTCGGGGCAGGCGCCTCGGCCCGGGTCTGAACGGACTCGTGCTGTTCCACGGTGATGCTCATGGCTGACGTGGCCTTCCATTTGGGTACCGCAACGACCGGCGCCACCACGCATGTGCGTTTCGGTGGCGTGCAGGCGGGAAACCCTGCTTCGAGGGCAGGGCGCAACGCCTTGGAGAAACCCCGGTCGAATTACGCATGCAGCGCCCGTGTCTTGAGCGCCGGCGCAGACCTCCGGCGTCGCCACGCTCCGGGGAGCCGCCCCTGTCTGGACGGGCCCGGCCGCACGGGGATATACGTCACCCGGCGGGGTGGGACGTGTCCACCTTACAAGAACTTGCCGCAGGACAAAAGACGAGTGACGCGTTCGCACCCCCGATGGCCCTATTGTGGCGCCCATGACGATCGATGCCACGGTCCCGAACGTCGCCCGGATGTACGACTACTACCTCGGCGGATTCCACAACTTCGCCGCCGACCGGGAGGCCGCGGAGAAGATCCTGGCGATCTTCCCCGACACGCCGGCGGCCGCGCGCGGCAACCGGCGGTTCATGCGGCGCGCGGTGCGGTACCTGTCCCGCGAGGCCGGCGTGCGCCAGTTCCTCGACATCGGCGCGGGGCTGCCCACCCAGGGCAACGTGCACGAGCACACGGACGGGCGGGTGGTGTACGTCGACAACGATCCCGTGGCCGTCGCGCAGGCCCGATCGCTGGTCGACGGCGAGGAGCGCGTGTCGGTGGCCCTGGCCGACCTGCGCGACCCGGAGGCGCTGCTGGCCGACCCGCACGTCTGCGGCCACCTCGACCTGGGCGAGCCGGTAGCCCTCATGCTCGTGTCGATCCTGCACTTCGTCCCCGACGAGGCCGACCCGTGGTCGATCATCGCCCGGCTGCGCGACGCCCTGGCGCCGGGCAGCCACCTGGTCGTGTCGCACCTGACCCTGGACGGCGTCGACGCCTCCCCCGCCCAGCAGGGCACACAGGTGTACCGCCGATCGAACGCCCCCATCGTCCCGCGCACGCACGCGGCGATCGAACGCTTCTTCGACGGCTTCGAACTGGTCGACCCGGGCCTGGTGTGGATCGGGCAGTGGCGTCCGGCCGAGGGTGAGGATCCGACGTCGCACGGGTACGGCGCGGTCGGCCTGAAGCGCTGACCGGGGTTCTCCTGCGCGGCCGGCACCTCGTTCCGTGTGCTCCCGCGGCGCGGCTATCGCCGCGGTCGGCACCTCGTTCGGTGCTTTCCCCCTGCGCGACTGCCGCCGCGGTCGGCACCTCGTTCAGTGCTTTTCCCGCGGCGTCGTTACCGTCCGCTCGGTCGTCAGCCGGACGGTAACCGCCCCGAGCCGGGGCAGGCGCAGGGCCGAGCGAGGCGGTATTCTGGGCCCGGGCAGTGCGCCTGCCCGAGCCTTCCCCGGCCGCCCACGCCGACCGGGACCGAGGCCAAGAGGCTCCGACTCAGCGCACCGGCCCGGGCAGCGCCAAACCCTGCCCGACGGGAGGCATCAGCCGTCCGATCGGTGCGAGCGTGGGTCGACGCCGGAGGACTCGAGATGGCCGACCAGCCGCAGGACCAGACCCCACCACCCCCGCCGGAGCAGCCCTCTCCCGCCCCCGCGACCTCATCTGCTGCGCTGCCCGCCGAGCCCGGCACCGGCCCGGCCGCCCCGGTCTCCACTCCCCCGGCGGCACCACGCACCCGCCCGAGGTCCCGCTCCGGCCGCGACCGGGCCCGCCGCCGAGCCGTGCGCGCCCATGCCGCCCAGACCGGCGTCGCCTACTCGATCGCCGCCCGCCAACTCGCCGCCGCGGCCCTGTCCCCCGGCGAGACCCTGGCCAACACGGGCCGCACCGTCTACCCGGCGGCCCTGTCCCGGGACCGCTGGACCGTCGCGGCCCGCGAGGCCCGCACACCCGCCGACAAGCTGGCCACCACGAGGATCGCCGCCCGCATCCCGACGGGCCGCGCCCGGCACCTGACCGACCGCTTCCCACCCGGCGAGACGGCCGGCCTGCACTTCTACGCCGGCGACCTCCGCCCGGAGCTGCTCGCCATGGTGTATCTGGCGATCGCCCACGAGTCCCCCGGCCTGGTCCCGTCCCCGCTCGACCTCGCCTGGACCGCCGAACTCGGCGAGGAGACCGCCGTCGACACCACCTGCGCCGACCTGGACCGAGCCGCCCGGGCGCTGCTGTCGGACCGCCCCGCCGCCCGCTGGCACCGCATCGACGCCGCCCTGGCCGCGGCCCAGCACCACGCCGAACCGTCCACCCGCTACGCCGCCGACCTGCTGACCCTCGCCCACCGCCGCCTGTGCACCCCGACGGAGAACCCGGCCGGCGACCCCCAGGTCCCCCCGGCCCCCTGGCAGGGCGCCCGCCAAACCCTCGACGCCCTCCTCGTCGTCACCGAGGACGGCCACGCACCGGGCACCCGAGTCCGCAGGCCAGGCACAACCCCGCACAGCGAGGGCACGATCCTCGGCGCCCAGTGGTCGGCGACCGGCCCCCCGATCGCCTACGACATCTCCTTCGACGACGACCCCGCGACGCGAACGCTCCCGCCGGCCGACCTCGTCGTGCTCCCCGGCCAAGAGTCCGACGCCCCCGCCCTCACCCACTGAGACACGCCGCCAGCACCACCACGGCCCGGCCGGCACCGCACCGCATCGCACCCCAGCCAACGCGCCCGAACTAGCTGCCCGCGACCGACCGGCCGCGGGCTGCCCCTGCTCTTCGCGGTCGTGCCGACTGGGTCCGCCGCGAGGGACCGGACCGCCCCTCGGCTCACTGCTGGTCGCACGCAGCCAATCGGGCTGGCCACGCCGGGCGCCGGCCCTCGCCGAACGGAACCTGCGCGGCACGGATCGGCCGGGGTGGACGCGTCCGCCGCCGGGTCGGTGGCGGGATCGGTCGGGTCGGGGCGCCTTCAATGCCTGCTCCGGTGGCCGCACCGCGAGTGGCTGCGCGCGCCACTGGCCGCGCCGTCGGCGGCGGGATCGGTCAGGTCGCCGCGCCATCAATGCCTGCTCCGGTGGCCGCACCGCGAGTGGCCGCGCGCGCCACTGGCCGCGCCGTCGGCGGCGGGATCGGTCGGATCGCCGCGCCATCAATGCCTGCTCCGGTGGCCGCACCGCGAGTGGCCGCGCGCGCCACTGGCCGCGCCGTCGGCGGCGGGATCGGTCGGATCGCCGCGCTATCAGTGCCGGTGTCGGCCTCGGGCACGCCCCGGGAGCTTCGTGACGACTGCAACCGTCGGCGGATGCGTTGCCGCGCCCAGAGCGCCGAGACCGTGGGCACGATCCCGGGGCCTTCATCACGGCGGGAGGCTCAGGAACCAGCCACGTTTGTGGGCGCGGTCCAGCCGGTAGCTCGGATCCACTCGACCAGGTCCAGGGTGGCCGACTCGATCGAGCGCACCACCGCGAGGTCCGAAGGGTGCTCCGCCGCCTCCGCGAACTGGCGGAACATCGCCTTGTCCAGGTCGCTGGGAAGCACGCTCAACGGGAGAACCTCGTACCGTGCCGGGAGCCCGGCGCGCGCGCCGAACGCCGCGGCGATCTGGGGCCCTGTCAGCTCGTCGCCGACGAGCTCGACGACTCCGCCGGGCGCCTCCGCGGTGCCGAGCAGGAGCGCGGCGGCGACCCGGCCGATGTCCCTGACCGAGATCATCTTCAGGGCGACGTCCTCCGGCAGCGGCAGCCTCAGCACGATCTCCCCATGCTCCAGGCTCGGCGCCATCACGCTCGCGAAGTTCTCCATGAAGGCGGTCGGGCGAACCATCACGGCCCTCAGGCCGGACTTCCTCAGGTGCTCCTCGATCCAGTGTTTCGAGTCGTGGTGCGGCACACCCGACTCCCGGTCCGCTCCGAAGACCGAGTTGAACACGACGTGCGGGACGCCCGCCTCGACCGCCGCGTCGACGAGCGCGGTCCCGATGCGGATTTCCGCCTCGACCTCGTCGAGGCTGTTCGCCTCCGGGGTCATGAAGGAGAACGCCTCGACCGTCGCCAGCGCGGCGGCCAGCGACGCCGGGTCGTCGGCCCGGACGGCCGCCAGCTCGACGCCGCGGGCGGCCAGCGCCTGAGCCCGGTCGGACTGCGGGTTGCGGACCAAAGCCCGCACCCGCGCCTTGTGCTCCAGCAGCGCGTCGACCACCGCCCCGCCCTGTTGCCCCGTCGCGCCGAAGACTGCGATCGTGCCGGTCGGCTGTGCGCTCATCGCCGCCACCCCTCACTAGTTCATGGCATGAACGAAACTAGTTCACGCCATGAACCTCGTCAAGGTGCGGGTGAGCGGGACCTCACGGTGTGATGGTGTGGTTCGAGGTGGGCGACGAGAGGTCCGAGGTGTCCACGATGGCGGTGGCCACGCGCTCGAAGTCGCGCTGGTCGTCGGCGTCGAGGTTCCTGGCGATCTCGGGCAGGCGCTTGGCGAACTCGGCGTAAACGGCCTCACCGAGCACCTTCCCCGTGGGCGTCGCACTGAGCATGACGACCCGCCGGTCCCGCGCCGAACTTGCCCGGCCGACCAACTCGCGCCGCGCAGTGCGATCGACCAGCTGGCTCAATGCGTTCTTGGTCATACCCAACGACGCGGCGAGATCAGCCATCTGCCGCGGCTCGTTCCTGACTGCGCAAAGCAGCGTGGCCTGCGAGGGGGTCAGGTCGAACTCGGCGCAGATCTGCGCGTACTTGCGTTGAATCACAACCGAGAGCCAGAAGAGCTTGTCGCCATAGTCCACGCCGGCCTCCCCCCTGCGATGGCGAACGATCAGCCTACTCGTCGCGGGCCGGCAGACCGCCGGTCGTAGCCGACCACCACAACCTGGTGTTGTGGCGCTGACCCCGAAACACCGGGAACGAGCGCACCGGCGGCACCGACTCGAACGCCACCGCGGCCGGCCTCTACCAGGCCGTCGCGCCGCTCGCGGCCGTCCGCGTCGACGTACCCGGCCGCGAACCCCGACAACGACGCTGGCGCCAAGCCGCGCACCGCTGAGTTTCGTGG
Source organism: Dactylosporangium sp. CA-139114 (assembly GCF_050955725.1). Lineage (NCBI taxonomy): Bacteria > Bacillati > Actinomycetota > Actinomycetes > Micromonosporales > Micromonosporaceae > Dactylosporangium > Dactylosporangium sp. CA-139114. Next base: position 3,777,238 of record NZ_CP192080.1, on the reverse strand, counting down.
TCGCGGTGTGGCGAGCGGGTTGGCCGGTTTCACCCTGCGCGGCTTCGGCGGCCGCGGCGGCACGAGTTCGTCGGCGCTCCCACGCTCCGGCCGGCCGCTGGTCTTCGGCGGCCAGCCGGAGCCCGGCGCCCGCTGTCGGCCCCGCGGCGCCGGCGGTTCCGGCGTCCGCGGCGCCGGCGGTTCCGGCGTCCGCACCCGCGGTCGGCTCCCACTCCCGCCGATGGCATCGCATCCGCGTCGCGCCCAGGTCGGCGTCCACGTGCACGGCAGCGGCACCGCGGCGTCCGCACCCGCACCGGCGTCGGCGGCGGCATCGCGACGGCGGTGCCGGCGGCTCCCACGTCGGCGGTCCCGCGCCCGCGTCGATGGCGTCGGCATCCGCATCGCGTCCAGGTCGGCGTCCGCGTGCGCGGCGGCGGCACCGCGACGGCACCCGCACCGGCGTCGGCGGCGGCATCGCGACGGCGGTGCCGGCGGCTCCCGCGCCGGCGGCCCCCGCGCCCGCGTCGATGGCGTCGGCATCTGCGTCGCGTCCACGGCGGCGTCCATGCGCACGGCAGCGGCACCGCGCGGTCCGCGTCCGCGTCCGCACCGGCGTCGGCGTCGGCGTCGGCGTCGGCGTCTCCCACGCCCGCACCCGCAACCAGCGACGGCGGCGGCTCCTGCGCTCGCACCCGCACCCGCACCCAGCGACGGCGGCGGCTCCTGCGCCCGTGTCGATGGCGTCGGCATCCGCGTGCGCGGCGGCGGCACCGCGACGGCGGCGTCGGCTCCCCCGCCCAACCGCGGTAGCGCGTCGGCTCCTACGTCCGCACTCCCAACCGCGTCGGCATCGGCTCCACACCCGCGCCCGCAACCGGCGTCGGCGCCCACCTCCGCAACCGCAACCAGCGTCGGCGGCGTCTGCGGCTCCCGTGCCCGCGACGGCGGCGTCGGCTCCCGCACTGCACCGCGTTGGCGCGTCGGCTTCTACGTCCGCAATCGCAACCGCACCCGCGTCGACGGCGACTCCCGCGCCCGCGTCGATGGCGTCGGTATCCGCGTGCGCGGCGGCGCGGCGGCGCGGCGGCGTCGGCGTCGGCGTCGGCGTGCCGCAGGCTCGGATACCGGAAACCGTCGACTGTCGGCCGCCACGTGAGCTGGGGCGCGGCGGGCGCGGCGGGGCTCGGGCTCCTATCGGCGTGGTCGTCAGACCGGGAGGCGGTCGTCGGCGTCGGATGGGAGTGGGGTGCGGGTGGGGGCGACGGTGAAGGTCAGGCCGGTCCCGTCCGCGGTGGTCGTGATGGTTTCGCCGGGGTTCAGGGTGCCCTGCAGGAGGCGGGTGGACAGCTCGTTCTCCAGTTCGCGGCGGATGGTTCGGCGCACGGGGCGGGCGCCCAGCACTGGGTCCGTGCCTGCCGTTGCCAGGTAGCGGCGGGCCTCGTCTGTCACGAGCAGGGTGATGCCGCGGGAGTCGAGTTCGAGGGCTACTCGCGTCAGGTGCTGGTCGACGATCGTCAGGAGGTCGTCCGGCGTCAGGGGGTGGAAGACCAGGATGTCGTCGATGCGGTTCAGGAACTCCGGGCGGAAGTGGCGGCGCAGGTCGCGGGCGAAGGTCGACTGGGACGAGGACATGTCGACGGCGGAGCGCACGACCGGTGCGATGCGCGAAGGAGCCGGAGCGGTCCGAGCGGGAGGAGCCGGAGCGTCCGGGGCCGAAGTGGGAGCAGGGGCAGGAGCAGGAGTGGCCGCTGGAGCAGGAGTGGGAGTCTGTGGCGCGTGCGCCGGGGCGAAGCCGGCCGGCGTGGTGGCCGTGCCCAGGTTGGTCGTCAGGATCAGGATGGTGTGGCGGAAGTCGGCGCGGCGGCCCTGGGCGTCGGTCAAGTGGCCGTCCTCCAGGATCTGCAGCAGGGCGTTGAACACGTCCGGGTGGGCCTTCTCGATCTCGTCGAAGAGGACGACCGAGAAGGGGCGGCGGCGGACCCGCTCCGTCAGCTGGCCGCCCTCGTCGTGGCCGATGTAGCCGGGTGGGGCGCCGACCAGGCGGGAGACCGTGTGATGGTCGTGGTACTCCGACATGTCCAGCTGAATCAGGGCCTCCTCGGTGCCGAAGAGGTGCTCGGCCAGAGCCTTCGCCAGGGAGGACTTCCCGACGCCCGACGGGCCCGCGAGGATGAAGGACGCCGTCGGGCGCTTCGGGTCGCTCAGGCCCGTCCGGGAGCGGCGCACCGCGTCGGCCACGGCTCGCACGGCGTGGGCCTGGCCCACCACCCGCGTGTGCACCGAGCGCTCCAGGCCCAGCAGGCGCGTCGCCTCGTCGGCGGACAGGGCGCCCACCGGGATGCCGGTCCAGGTGGCCAGGACCTCCGCGATCCGGGCGCGGTCCACCACGGGGGCGCAGGCCAGGGCCGCCCGCGCGCCGGACTCGTCCAGCAGGTCGATGGCCTTGTCCGGCAGGCGGCGCTCCGGCACGTAGCGGTCGGCGAGCGTCACGGCCGCGCGCAAGGCGTCGTCCGTGTAGGTCACGCCGTGGTGGGACTCGTAGCCGGGGCGCAGGCCCCGCAGGATCGCGATCGACTCGGGGACCGTCGGGGGCTCGATCGTCACCGGCTGGAAGCGGCGGTCCAGGGCGCCGTCCTTGGCGATGTACCGCCGATACTCCTCCGTCGTCGTCGCGCCGATCGTCTGCAGCTCGCCACGGGCCAGCAGCGGCTTGAGCAGCGCCGCGGCGTCGATGGCGCCCTCGGCGGCGCCGGCGCCGACCAGGGTGTGGATCTCGTCGATGAAGACGATGACGTCGCCGCGGGTGCGGATCTCCTTGATGACCTTGCGCAGGCGCTCCTCGAAGTCGCCGCGGTAGCGCGAGCCCGCCACCAGGCCGCCGAGGTCCAGCGAGTAGACGCTGCGGCCGGTCAGCGCGGGCGGCACCGAGCCGGCGACGATGCGCTGGGCCAGGCCCTCGACGACGGCGGTCTTGCCCACGCCGGGCTCGCCGGTGAGGATCGGGTTGTTCTTGCGCCGGCAGGTGAGGATCTGCACGACCCGCTCGATCTCGGCGTCGCGGCCGATCACCGGGTCGAGGGTGCCGTCGCGCGCGTCGGCGGTCAGGTCGTGGCCGAACTGGTCCAGCGTCGGGCTCGCCGGGCGCGGCGACGAGCCGGAGCCGGCCGGGCCCAGGGCCGACGGGTGGCCGGTCAGACCGTCCATGACCTGGGCCCGCAGCGCGTTGGGGGCGGCGCCGAGGCGGATCAGGACCTGGGCGGCGGTGCCCTCCCCCTCGCGGATCAGGCCGAGCAGGAGGTGCTCGGTGCAGACCCGGTCGTGGCCGAGCCGCAGCGACTCGCGCAGGGCCAGCTCCAGGATCTTCCTGGCGCGGGGCGTGAACGGGATGTTGGCGACCGGGGCCTGCGCGCCCAGGCCGACGAGCTCCTCGACCTCGTGGCGGGCCCGCTCCAGGCTGACGCCGACGGCGCGCAGGGCCGCCGCGCCGAGGCCGTCGTGCTCCATCAGCAGGCCCAGCAGCAGGTGCTCGGAGCCGAGGTAGTTGTGGTTGAGGGTGCGGGCCGACTCCTGGGCCAGCACGACGGCGCGGCGGGCCGAGTCGGTGAAACGCTCGAACATAGGGCATCGACGCCTTCCGGCGGGCAGCACCCGCCCTCGACACGAAGGTGGATGCGCTGAGTCGAAGCCTCTTGGCCGTCGCGGAGGACAGCGCGGGTAGGCGCCCTACCCGGGGAACTGGCAACCACGATAACGCCACATGACGGCAAACCCGTTCCGCTGAGAGCGAAGCGAGGTGATACAAGAATCCGGTGACGGCAACGACGCTGTTCCAACGCACCGCGGGCCCGCTCGGCGCGCCCTTCCTGCTGCTCGGCGGGTCGCTGGGCAGCAACCTCGACATGTGGCGGCCGCAGCTGACGCGCTTCGGCGACCGGCTGCGCGTGGTGCGCTTCGACCACCGCGGGCACGGCGGCTCGCCGGTCCCGCCGGGCCCGTACCGCATCGAAGACCTCGGCCGCGACGTCCTCGCCCTGCTCGACCGCCTCGGGATCGAGCGGGCGAGCTACTGCGGCCTGTCCCTGGGCGGCATGGTGGGCATGTGGCTGGCCGCCAACGCCCCGGAGCGCATCGAGCGCCTGGTGCTGATCTGCACCTCGGCCCACCTGCCGCCCGCCGGGAGCTGGCTGGACCGGGCGCGGCAGGTGCGGGCCGTGGGGATGCAGCCGGTCGCGGACGCGGTGCTCGGCCGGTGGTTCACGCCCCGCTTCCGCGCCGCGCTGCCGGCCCGGGTCGCGCCCTACCGGGCGATGATCGCCGCCTGCCCGGCCGAGGGCTACGCGGGCGGCTGCGAGGCGATCGCCGCCATGGACCTGCGCGCCGACCTGGACCGCATCGCCGCCCCGACCCTCGTGATCGCCGGGGCGGACGATCCGGCCACGCCGCCGGAGCACGGTGAGCTGATCGAGCGCCGGGTCCGCACCAGCCGTCTCGTGGTGGTACCGAACGCCGCCCATCTGGCCAACGTCGAGCAGCCGGAGGCGATCAGCCAGCTCATCGCCGATCACGTGATGGACTGATACACCGCCAGGGTCCGGTCGGCGATCGCCGCCCAGGAGAAGTGGTCCACGGCCCGCTGCCGACCGGCCCGGCCGAACGCGGCCGCCCGCGCCGGGTCCTCCAGCAGCGCCGTCATCGCGTCGGCGAGGTCGGCCACGAACCGGTCGGGGTCCAGCGGCGTGCCGGAGCCGTCCGCGACCTGCTCGATCGGCACCAGCAGCCCGGTCTCGCGGTCGGCGACGACCTCGGGGATGCCGCCGGTCGCGGTCGCCACGACCGCCGTCTGGCAGGCCATCGCCTCGAGGTTCACGATGCCCATCGGCTCGTAGATCGACGGGCAGACGAACAGGGTGGCGTGCGTGAGGACCTGGATGACCTCGCGCTTGGGCAGCATCTCCTGCACCCACACGACCCCGGAGCGGGTCGCCTTGAGCTCGTCGGCCAGGGCGGTGACCTCGGCCGCGATCTCCGGCGTGTCGGGGGCGCCGGCCAGCAGGACGATCTGGGTGTCCGCCGGCAGCGACCGGGCGGCGCGCAACAGGTACGGCAACCCCTTCTGCCGCGTGATCCGCCCGACGTAGACGACGCTGGGCCGCTGCGGGTCGATGCCGAGGCGCTCCAGCACGTCGGTCGCCGGGTCCGGCGCGTACTGGGCCGTGTCGATGCCGTTGTAGACGACGTGCACCTTGTCCGGGTCGACGCCGGGGTAGGCGCGCAGCACGTCGGCCTTCATCCCGGCGGACACGGCGATGACGGCGTCGGCGGCCTCGATCGCGGTCCGCTCGCACCACGACGACAGCGCATACCCGCCGCCGAGCTGCTCGGCCTTCCACGGGCGCAGCGGCTCGAGGCTGTGCGTGGTCACCACGTGCGGCACCCCGTGCAGCAGCTTGGCGACGTGCCCGGCCAGATTCGCGTACCAGGTGTGGCTGTGCACGACGTCGGTGCCGGCGCACCCGGCGGCCATCTCCAGGTCGACGCCCATGGTGCGCAGGGCGGCGTTGGCCCCGGCCAGCCCCGCGGGGTCGGCGTACCCGGTCACCCCGGCCTCGGCGCGCGGCGCTCCGAAGCAGTGCACGCGCACGTCCAGCGGGGCCGAGCGCAGGTTGCGAAGCTCGCGGGCCAGATACTCCAGGTGCACGCCGGCGCCGCCGTAGACGTCGGGCGGGTATTCTCGGGTGAGCAGGTCTACTCGCACGCCCCAAACACTAATTGCTGTTCGTCTGGCGCAACACGCCGGACACGTTTAGCGTCTGGCCCATGGCTGCCAAGAACGTCCTCGCGATCGTCCTCGCCGGAGGCGAGGGCAAGCGGCTCATGCCCTTGACCACCGACCGGGCCAAGCCCGCGGTGCCGTTCGGCGGCATCTACCGCCTGATCGACTTCGTGCTGTCCAACCTGGCCAACGGCGGCTATCTCAAGATGGTCGTGCTGACCCAGTACAAGTCGCACTCGCTGGACCGGCACGTCACGAAGACCTGGCGGATGTCGACGCTGCTGGGCAACTACGTGACGCCGGTGCCCGCGCAGCAGCGCCTGGGCCCGCGCTGGTTCGCCGGCTCCGCCGACGCCATCTACCAGAGCCTGAACCTCATCAACGACGAGCGGCCCGACTACGTCATCGTCTTCGGCGCGGACCACATCTACCGGATGGACCCGGAGCAGATGGTGCGCCAGCACATCGAGTCCGGGGCGGCCGCCACGGTGGCCGGCATCCGCCAGCCGCTGTCGACCGCCGACCAGTTCGGGGTGATCGAGGTCGGCGGGGGCGGCCGGCAGATCAGCGCCTTCCGCGAGAAGCCCAAGGACGCCCGGGGCCTGCCGGACAGCCCCGGCGAGATCTTCGCCTCGATGGGCAACTACGTGTTCACCACCGACGCGCTCATCGACGCGGTGACCCGGGACGCGCAGGACGCGTCCAGCAAGCACGACATGGGCGGCAACATCATTCCGTACTTCGTGGAGAAGAACGACGCCGCCGTCTACGACTTCAGCACGAACGTGGTCCCGGGCAGCTCCGAGCGCGACCGCGGCTACTGGCGCGACGTCGGGACGCTGGACTCGTACTACGAGGCCAACATGGACCTCATCTCGGTGCAGCCGGTCTTCAACCTCTACAACTACGACTGGCCGATCTACACCGGGAACAGCCCGTGGCCGCCGGCCAAGTTCGTGCACGGCTGGGGCGAGCGCGTCGGCCGGGCGATCGGCTCGATGATCTCCCCCGGCGCGGTCATCTCCGGCTCGCTGGTGGAGAACTCGGTGGTCTCCCCGAACGTGAAGGTGCACTCCTGGGCCCACGTCGAGGGCTCGGTGCTCATGGAGGGCGTCGACATCGGGCGGCACGCCGTGGTGCGCAACGCCATCCTGGACAAGAACGTCGTCGTGCCCGAGGGCGCCGAGATCGGCGTCGACCTCGAGCGCGACCGTGAGCGGTTCACCGTTTCCGAGGGCGGCATCGTCGTGGTGGGCAAAGGTCAGCGCGTCGAGCCGTAGCTTCCCGTGCAGCAACCGCGACAATTCGATACGGTGAGGATCATGGGCAATCCCCCTGAGGCGCTCAAGACGGAGATCGCGACCACAAAAGCGACCGAAACGGAGATCGCGCTGTCCGAGGAACCGGTCGAGCCCCAGGAGACGGCCGAGTCGCCGGCGGCGTCCTTCCACGCCCCGGCGGTCGGAGTCGGCCAGCGGTTCCCCATCGAACAGGTCACGCCGCAGATCGAGGGCGGTCGCTTCGCGGCCAAGGCCGTCGTCGGCGAGGCGGTGCCGGTCTCCGCGGTGTCGTACCGCGAGGGCCACGCGATGATGGGCTGCAACGTCGTGCTCATCGCGCCCGACGGCACGCAGCGGCCGTTCAACCGGCTGCGCCCCGGCCCGGCCGGCACCGACTCCTGGCTCGGCGAGATCCGGCCCGACGCGGTCGGCGCGTGGCAGTTCGCCATCGAGGCGTTCAGCGACCCGTACCTCACCTGGCACAGCGCCGTGTCCAAGAAGATCGCCGCCGGCCAGGGCCTCGAGGACCTCGCCAACGACCTGGCCGAGGGCGCGGCCCTGCTGCGCGAGGCGGCCGCGGACATGCCCGGCGAGGAGCGCGGGCGGGTCCTCGGCGCGGCCGGCGCCCTCGACGACGCCGACATCCCGCTGTTCGCGCGGGTGTCGCCGGCGCTGGGCCTCACCGACGTGCTGTGGCGCCACCCGCTGCGCCAGCAGGTGACCCGCGGCGACGCGCTGCCGCTGTGGTGCGACCGGGAGCGGGCGCTGTTCTCGGCCTGGTACGAGTTCTTCCCGCGCTCCGAGGGCGCCGTCGTGGACGAGCGCGGCAAGCCGGTCAAGCACGGCACGTTCGCCTCCGCCACGCCGCGCCTGGCGCAGGTCGCGGCGATGGGGTTCGACGTCGTGTACCTCCCGCCGATCCACCCGATCGGCCGCAGCAACCGTAAGGGCCCGAACAACACCCTGGTCGCCGGCCCCGAGGACGTCGGCTCCCCGTGGGCGATCGGCGCGGCCGAGGGCGGGCACGACGCCATCCACCCGGACCTCGGCACCCTCGCCGACTTCAAGGCGTTCATCGGCGCGGCGCACGGCGCCGGCGTGGAGATCGCCATGGACCTGGCGCTGCAGTGCGCGCCCGACCACCCGTGGGTCACCGAGCACCCGGAGTGGTTCACCACCCGCGCCGACGGCACCATCGCCTACGCCGAGAACCCGCCGAAGAAGTACCAGGACATCTACCCGCTCAACTTCGACAACGACCCCGAGGGCATCCGCGCCGAGATCCTGCGCGTGGTCCTGCACTGGGTCGAGCAGGGCGTGAAGATCTTCCGGGTCGACAACCCGCACACGAAGCCGGTGGGCTTCTGGCACTGGCTCATCGGCGAGGTCAAGGCGGTCGATCCCGACGTGCTGTTCCTCGCCGAGGCGTTCACCCGCCCGGCGATGATGCACGGGCTGGGCAAGGTCGGCTTCACGCAGTCGTACACGTACTTCACCTGGCGCGTCGAGGGCTGGGAGATCCGCGAATACGTCAACGAGCTCATCGCGGCCGCGGACTACATGCGCCCGAACTTCTGGCCCAACACGCCCGACATCCTGCCCGTGCACCTGCAGCAGGGCGGGCCGCCGATGTTCAAGATCCGGGCCGTGCTCGCCTCGCTGCTGAGCCCGTCCTGGGGCATGTACGCGGGCTTCGAGCTCTTCGAGCACCTGCCGCGCCCGGGCGCCGAGGAGTACCTGGACAACGAGAAGTTCCAGCTGCGCCCCCGCGACTGGGAGGCCGCCGAGCGCAACGGCGAGTCCCTCGCGCCGTACCTGCGCCGGCTCAACACCGTGCGCCGCGAGCACAAGGCGCTGCAGCGGCTGCGCAACACGGTGTTCCACGGCATCGACAACGAGCAGATGCTGTGCTGGTCCAAGCGCGACCCCGAGACCGACGACACCGTCCTCGTCGTCGTGTCGCTGGATTCACACAACGTGCAGTGGGGTAACACGACACTGGACATGCCCGCGCTCGGTTTCGACTGGCACGAGCGGTTCACGGTGCGCGATGAGATCACCGGCGCGACCTTCGACTGGGGACAACACAACGCCGTCCGGCTCGACCCCTACTACGAGCCGGCCCATGTGTTCACGGTGCATCGTCACCGGTGATGCGTCACCGATGACGACGGGCAGCAAGGTAGGTACTACATGAGCGACACAGTCGAGCACCCGTCGTCCAGCGACTTCGACCAGGCGCGGGTCCTGCCCGCCGACGATCGCTGGTTCCAGCGGGCCGTGTTCTACGAGGTGCTGGTCCGGGCCTTCGCCGACTCCAACGCCGACGGCTCCGGCGATCTCAAGGGACTCATCGGCCAGCTCGACTATCTGCAGTGGCTCGGCGTCGACTGCCTGTGGCTGCCTCCGTTCTACGACTCGCCGCTGCGCGACGGCGGGTACGACATCCGGGACTTCTACAAGGTCCTGCCCGAGTTCGGCACCGTCGATGACTTCGTCGCCCTGCTCGACGCGGCCCACAAGCGCGGCATCCGGGTCATCACCGACCTGGTCATGAACCACACCTCGGACTCGCACCAGTGGTTCCAGGAGTCCCGGCGCGACCCCGACGGCCCGTACGGCGACTACTACGTGTGGTCCGACACCGACAAGGCCTACTCCGACGCCCGGGTCATCTTCGTCGACACCGAGGAGTCCAACTGGACCTTCGACCCGGTGCGGCGGCAGTTCTTCTGGCACCGGTTCTTCTCCCACCAGCCGGACCTCAACTACGCCAACCCCGAGGTCCAGCGCGAGATGATCGACGTGCTGCGGTTCTGGCTGGACCTGGGCATCGACGGCTTCCGGCTCGACGCGGTGCCGTACCTCTTCGAGTCCGAGGGCACCAACTGCGAGAACCTGCCCGAGACCCACGAGTTCCTGCGCCGCTGCCGCAAGGTCATCGACGACGAGTTCCCCGGCCGGGTCCTGCTCGCCGAGGCCAACCAGTGGCCGGCCGACGTCGTGGAGTACTTCGGCGACGGCGACGAGTGCCACATGGCGTTCCACTTCCCGCTCATGCCCCGCATCTTCATGGCCGTGCGCCGCGAGTCGCGCTTCCCGATCTCGGAGATCCTGGCCCACACCCCGCAGATCCCCAGCAACTGCCAGTGGGGCATCTTCCTGCGCAACCACGACGAGCTGACCCTCGAGATGGTCACCGACGAGGAGCGCGACTACATGTACGCGGAGTACGCCAAGGACCCGCGGATGCGCGCCAACGTGGGCATCCGGCGCCGGCTCGCCCCGCTGCTGGAGAACGACCGCAACCAGATCGAGCTGTTCACCGCCCTGCTGCTCTCCCTGCCCGGCTCCCCGGTGCTGTACTACGGCGACGAGATCGGCATGGGCGACAACATCTGGCTCGGCGACCGCGACGGCGTGCGCACCCCGATGCAGTGGACCCCGGACCGCAACGCCGGCTTCTCGCAGGCCAACCCGGGCCGGCTCTACCTGCCGGCGATCCAGGACCACGTGTACGGCTACCAGTCGGTCAACGTCGAGGCGCAGCGGGAGAGCTCCACCTCGGTGCTCAACTGGACCCGCACGATGCTGCAGGTCCGCCGCCGCCACGAGGCCTTCGCCGCCGGCGAGTTCCGCGAGCTGGGCGGCTCCAACCCCTCGATCCTCGCCTTCGTGCGGGTCCACGGCGACGACGTCGTGCTGTGCGTGAACAACCTGTCGCGGTTCCCGCAGCCGATCGAGCTGAACCTGCAGAACTGGGCCGGATACACGCCCGTCGAGCTCACGGGGCACGTCCAGTTCCCGGCGATCGGCCAGCTGCCGTATCTGCTGACCCTGCCGGGACACGGTTTCTACTGGTTCCAGCTGACCGCGCCGGTAGAGCAGAGCTGACTGAGAAGGCGATGAGGATGGCCATGACGACTCTGCCGTACACCGACTGGCTGCCGCATCAGCGGTGGTACGCGGGCCGCACCCGCACCCTCACGAAGGCCGAGCCCGCCCTCGTCACGCACCTGCCCGACGGACTCGACCACGTGTTGCTCGACGCGCACTACGAGGACGGCGGGTCGGAGCGGTACCAGATCTTCGTCGGCTGGAACCTCGACGTGGCCGCGGAGCTGTCGGCGGCGGCCCTCATCGGCTCCGACGGCGACCGCACCGCCTCCGACGCCCTCTACGACGAGCACTCGGCGCAGCGGATCCTCGCGCTCATCGACACCGGCGCGGTCGTCGACGGGGTGCGGTTCGTGCCCGAGCCGGGGGTCGCGCTGCCGGTCGACGCGCCCGCGCGGATCTCCGGCGCCGAGCAGAGCAACACGTCGGTCGTCTTCGACAGCGCCGCGATCCTCAAGGCGTTCCGGCGCGTGACCACCGGCATCAACCCCGACCTGGAGCTCAACCGCGTGCTGGCGCGGGCCGGCTGCCCGAACGTGGCCCGGCTGCTGGGCGCCATCGAGAGCGACACCCCCGACGGCGAGCACCTGGCGCTGGCGATGGTGACGGAGTACGCCCAGAACTCGGCCGAGGGCTGGGCGATGGCGACCACGAGCGCCCGCGACCTCTACGCCGAGCACGACCTGAACCCCGAGGAAGTGGGCGGCGACTTCGCCGGCGAGTCCGCCCGGCTGGGCGAGGCCGTCGCGCACGTGCACAACACCCTCGCCGCGGAGCTCGGCACGCAGGCCGCTCCCCCGCCGGTCGAGGCGATGCTGGCCCGGCTCGACAGCGCCGTGAAGGTGGTCCCCGACCTCGAGGCGCTGGCCGGCGACATCGCGGCCCTGTTCCGCTCGATCGGCGACGAGCCCGTGCGCACCCAGCGCATCCACGGCGACCTGCACCTCGGCCAGGTCCTGCGCACGCCCGAGTCCTGGCTGCTGATCGACTTCGAGGGCGAGCCCGGCGTGCCGGTGCACGAGCGCCGGAAGCCCGACTCGGTGCTGCGCGACGTCGCCGGCATGCTGCGCTCCTACGAGTACGCCGCCTACCAGCTGCTGCTCGGCCAGGAGGACGACGAGGAGCTCGGCCGACGGGCCCGGCAGTGGGTCGACCGTAACCGTGACGCGTTCTGCGACGGCTATGCTGCCGCGGCGGGGTACGACCCGCGCGAGGACCGGGCTTTGCTGCGCGCCTACGAGCTGGACAAGGCGGTCTACGAGAGCGCGTACGAGGCGCGGTACCGGCCGAGCTGGCTGCGGATTCCCCTGCAGTCGATCGAGCGCATGGTGAACGGTTCCGACCTGACGACAAGGTGAGCACCCCTATGAATCTCGACGACCTCATCGCCGGCCGGTCCCACGACCCGCACGGCCTGCTCGGCGCGCACCCCGGCACCGACACGACGGTGATCCGGACGCTGCGCCCGGCAGCCACGGACGTGGCCGTGGTCACCGGCGGCGAGCGATACCCGATGACGCAAGTGCACAGCGGCGGCGTGTTCGAGGTCGAGGTCCCCGGTGTCGTCGACGACTACCGCATCGACGCCGACGGCACGGTCGTCGACGACCCGTACCGCCATCTGCCGACCCTCGGCGAGCTCGACCTGCACCTCATCCAGGAGGGGCGCCACGAGCGGCTGTGGACCGTCCTCGGCGCGCAGGTGCGCCCCGGTGGCGTCGCCTTCGCGGTGTGGGCCCCGAACGCGCGCGGCGTGCGCGTGGTCGGCGACTTCACCGGCTGGGGCGCGCACGACGGGCTGCCGATGCGCTCGCTCGGCGGCAGCGGCGTGTGGGAGCTCTTCGTCCCGGACGCGCAGGCCGGCCAGAAGTACAAGTTCCGGCTCCTGACCCCGGACAACGACTGGGTGGAGAAGGCCGATCCGCTCGCCCAGCACACCGAGGAGCCGCCGGCCACCGCGAGCGTCATCTACAGCTCGCAGTACGACTGGAAGGACGCCGACTGGGTCGCCTCCCGCGCGGAGCGGCGCGCGCACGAGGAGCCGGTGAGCATCTACGAGGTGCACCTGGGCTCGTGGCGGCCGGGCCTGTCGTACCTGGAGCTGGCCGACCAGCTCACCGAGTACGTCAAGGAGATGGGCTTCACGCACGTGGAGTTCCTGCCCGTGATGGAGCACCCGTTCGGCGGCTCGTGGGGCTACCAGGTCACCGGCTACTACGCCCCGACCGCGCGCTTCGGCTCGCCGGACGAGTTCCGCCACCTCGTCGACCGGCTCCACCAGGCCGACATCGGCGTGATCCTGGACTGGGTGCCCGCGCACTTCCCCAAGGACTCGTGGGCGCTCGCCCGGTTCGACGGGACGCCGCTGTACGAGCACGGCGACTGGCGCCGCGGCGAGCACCCGGACTGGGGCACCCTCATCTTCGACTTCGGCCGCAAGGAGGTGCGCAACTTCCTCGTGGCGAACGCCCTGTACTGGTGCGAGGAGTTCCACGCCGACGCGCTGCGGGTCGACGCGGTCGCCTCGATGCTCTACCTCGACTACTCCCGCGAGCACGGGCAGTGGGCGCCGAACCAGTACGGCGGCCGGGAGAATCTCGACGCGATCTCCTTCCTGCAGGAGGCGAACGCGACCGTCTACAAGCACCACCCCGGCATCATGATGATCGCCGAGGAGTCGACGGCCTGGCTCGGCGTCACGCGCCCCACCGACGCCGGCGGGCTCGGCTTCGGCTTCAAGTGGAACATGGGCTGGATGCACGACACGCTGACCTACGTCAGCAAGGACCCGATCTACCGCCAGTACCACCACAACCAGATGACGTTCGCGACCGTCTACGCCTGGAGCGAGAACTACGTCCTGCCGATCAGCCACGACGAGGTCGTGCACGGCAAGGGCTCGCTCGTCGGCAAGATGCCCGGCGACCTGTGGAAGAAGGTCGCCAACGCGCGGGCGCTGCTGGCCTACATGTGGTCCTTCCCCGGCAAGCAGCTGCTGTTCATGGGCTGCGAGCTCGGCGACGAGCAGGAGTGGTCCGAGGAGCGCGGCCTGGACTGGGGCCTGGTCCAGGACCCGCTGCGCGGCGGCCTGCAGAAGCTCGTGCGCGACCTGAACGACGTCTACAAGCGCACGCCGGCGCTGTGGACCCAGGACACCTCGCCCGACGGCTTCCGCTGGATCAACAACGAGGACTCCGGCGGCAACGTCTTCTCCTACCTGCGCTGGGGCGGCGACGGCTCGGTCGTGGCGGTCGTCGTGAACTTCGCGGCGCACCCGCACGAGGGCTACCGCATCGGCCTGCCCTTCACCGGCCGCTGGCAGGAGATCCTCAACACCGATGCCGACGTGTACGGCGGATCGGGCGTCGGCAACATGGGCTCGGTCGAGGCCACGGGCCAGCCCGCGAACGGGTTTCCCGCCTCGGCCGAGATTCGGATCCCCCCGCTGGGTGCCCTCTGGCTGAAGCTGGGGTAGGCGGTCGTACGCTGCGTGCATGAGCGTGGATTTCCGCGACACCATCACCATCGCGGCCCCGGCCACGATCGCCGGCGACATCATGAAGGCGGTCCAGGAGTGGCCCTCCTGGACCGCTTCCGTGTCCCATGTGGACCGTGCCGCGTCCGGACCCCTGACCGTGGGCGAGACCGTGGGCGTCACCCAGCCGAAGCTGCGTCCCAGCACCTGGACCGTGACGAAGGTGGACGCGCACGGCTTCGAGTGGTCCTCGGACTCGGCCCCGGGCGTGCGCAACGTCGGCGGGCACTGGGCCATCGACAACGGCGACGGGACGTGCACGGCCGAGCTGACGCTGTCCTTCGCCGGCCCTCTGGCCAGGGTCGTGACCCTGTTCTACAGCGGCCTCATCCGCCGGTACATCCGGATGGAGGCCGAGGGCCTGCGCAAGGCCGCGGAGGCCGCCGCGCAGGGATCGTGACGCGTTCCCGCTCCGGAACCGGACACCGTCCAACCGGGTGCGACTACACTGCGTAGTGTCATGCGCACACGAACAGGAATCGCCGTGGTCGTGGGGGCGGCGCTGCTCGTCGGGCTCGCCGCGATGCGGTCGGCCGTCGGGCTGCCGCCGCCGATCGACCCCTCGGCGTCGCCCTCGATGGCACCGCCGTCGGCGTACCCGTCGCCCGTCGTCTCCGGGCCGGGGGCGCAGGCGGTCGACTGCTCGGCGATTCCGCGGTACGGCACCGGCGTGCTCCCCGCCGACGCGGGCGGCGAGTTCATCCCGTACGGCGCGAACGCCATCACCCGGTGCGACACCCCGATGACGACCCCGGCCCCGACCGTCGCCCCGCCCGAGGTGCTCACCAAGGACGTCGACAGCTTCGTGCGGCTGCTCAACAGCCTGCCCGCGCCGCAGCCGGACCAGGCGTGCCTGCGCGTCGCCTTCCCCACCCAGCTCAGCTATGTCATCACGTTCGAGCCGGCCACGCGGAAGCGGCCGCTGGTGATGGTGGTGGACCGCAACTGCGCGGCCCTGATGATCACGGAGAACCTGTCGAGCCGCGTGCGGTCCTACGCGCAGCTGGACCCGATGCCGCTCTTCGAGCAGCTGTTCGCGGCGCAGGGCCCCGCTCAGCGCTCGGGGTCCAGGGCCACGACGCGGTAGGAGCCCTCGGGGGCCGAGTGCTCGGGCGCGGGGCGGCTCGGGGTGTGCGAGTGCACCCGCCCGCCCGACGGGCCCCGGCGGGAGATCACCGGGAACGCCACGAACCGGATCGGGTCCGCGGGCGGCACGAGGCGGCCCGAGCCCCAGCGCACCCACAGCGCCTCCCGCCCCGCGGCGGCCTCGGCGGCGAGCTTGTCCAGCGTGCGCCGGCGGTCGGCGTGGTCCACCTCGACCACCAGCGGCGGGCCGCCCGGGCGCGCGATGCCGACGTCGACGACCGAGAACTGCTGCTCGTAGGGCGGGGGCAGCGGCACGACGCTCGCCGCCCGCCGGTAGGCGCGCCAGCCCCGGCCCACGGCCCACGCGACGGTCGCGGCGATGAGCAGCTCGGTGACCTCGTCGGTGCCGCGGTCGGCGAACGTCAGCAGGTCCAGGTGCTCCTGCAACTCGGCGGCGGCGTCCATGGCAGGAACCCTAGACTGCCGGTGGTGGCACCCGAAAACATCCGCCGGGCCTACGCGCGGCACAAGCACCGCGCGGGCGGGGACTGGCACGCCCGGGTCAGCGTCGGCGGGAGCGTCGTGGTCGAGGACGACGACGAGCGGGTCATCCGCGGGTACAGCGTGCAGAAGCTGGCCCTGGCGAGCGCCCTGCTGGCCAAGGCCGACCGCGGCGAGCTGGACCTGGGCCGGCGCGTCCGCCTCGAGCGCCGCGACGTCATCGGCGGTTCCGGGGTGTACCACCTGCAGCCCGTCCACGGCGACGAGCTCACGGTCGCGGGCGTGCTCACCGCGCTGCTGCTGGTGTCCGACAACACCGCGGTGCGGCTGTGCGGCCGGCTCGTCCCCGGCCCCGAGGTCAACGAGATCCTGGCCTCGCTCGGCCTGACCCGCACCCGGGTGGAGCCCACCGCCGCCGACCCGGCCCGGTTCCTCCTCGGCACCACGACCGCCCGCGAGACCCACGACCTGCTCGCGTGCCTGGCCGCCGGGGCGCTGCTGAGCGCGGCGAGCACCGCGTTCATGCTGGGCGTCCTGCGCGCGCCGGCCGGCTACCACGACGGCGTTCGGCGGGACCTGAGCGGCCCCGACCGTGCCCGCGTGGCCACGAAACACGGCGCCGACCGGGACGCGACGGGCGCCGCGCGGCACGAGGCGGGAATCGTCTTCAGCCCGGCCGGCGCGCCCACGGCCGTGTACGCCCTGTTCGCGGACGCCCTGGGGGACGCCGCCGACTACGGGCCGACGCATCCGGCCGTCCGGGCCCACGCCGCGCTGGGGCGGATCCTGCTCGGGAGTTGCTAGGTTCGGTCTATGTTGCAGCGGTACCGCGAGCAGTCGCGCTTCAGCGACCCCGGCCGGTTCGGCGAACTCCTCGACGAGCTGCCCGATGACGTGGCGGGGCTGATGGCGGTGGTGCGCAACGTGCTCGTGCACTACCGGGCGGCCGGGATCGCGTTCGACGGGGCCCGGCTGGCCGAGATCGACTCGCGCTGGGCCTCGCGGATGCTCGCGCTGGACCAGCAGCGCTTCCCCGTGCCGCTGGCCGAGCCGCGGCCCCAGGCACAGCGGGTCGTCGGCTGCTGCCGCGACTTCACGCTGCTCACCATCGCGGCGCTGCGCCGGCGCGGGGTGCCCGCGCGCAGCCGGGTCGGGTTCTCGCCGTACTTCGCCGACGACTGGAACTACGACCACGTCGTCGCCGAGTTCTGGAACGGCACCCGGTGGGTGCTCGCCGACGCACAGCTCGACCCGGCCGACCACCCGTTCAACACCGCCGATCTGCCGCAGTTCATCACCGCGGCCCAGGCGTGGACGGCGCACCGGCGGGGGCTGATCGACGCGGACCGGTACGGGGTGGATCCGGCGCTGCCGTTCCACGGCCACCAGTTCCTGCTCGACTCGGTGCTGCTCGAGGTCGCGCACCGCCACGGCGACGAGGCGCTGCTGTGGGACCAGTGGGGGGCGATCACCGACCGGACCGCGGACGAGCTGGCCGAGCTGCTGCTGGCCGCCGACCGCGGGGACGCCGGCGCGGCGCGGGTGCTGGCGCGGCGCTACGAGACCGACCCCTCGCTGCACCTGAGCAACCGGGTGCACTGCATGAGCCCCAGCGGCTTCGACGGCTGGGTCTCGATCTAGCCGGAGTGCACGACCCGGCCCTTGCCGCCCGTCTTCGCGGCGTACATGGCCTGGTCCGCGTCGTGCATGAGCGCGTCGATGGGGACCTCGCCGTCCCACAGGCTCACGCCGATGCTCGCGTGCGGGGTGATGACGCAGTCGGGGCGGTAGGTCGCCGGCTCCTGCAGGTCGGTGCAGAGCCGGTCGGCGACGAGGTAGACGTCCTCGGCCGACTCGACGCCGTCGAGCAGCACCGCGAACTCGTCGCCGCCGAGGCGGGCCACGGTGTCCTGGGCGCGCACGCCCGCGACCAGCCGCTCGGCCACGACGGTGAGCAGGAAGTCCCCGGCGTTGTGCCCGTAGGCGTCGTTGACCTGCTTGAAGCCGTCGAGGTCGATGAGCAGCATGGCGACCGGCAGGCCCGCGGCCGCGTTGGGGCGGGCGGCGGCGATGCGCTCGCGCAGCAGGGCTCGGTTGGCCAGGCCGGTGAGGCCGTCGTGGGAGGCGCGGTGGTGGACCTCCTCGAAGGCGGCCCGCAGCACACCCAGCGTCTCGTTGAGCGAGCGGCCCATCTGCCCGACCTCGTCGCCCCGGTCGAGCTCGACGCGGCGGCTGAGGTCGCCGCGGGCGACGCGGGCGAGGACGTCGACGACCTCGCGCAGCGGCCGGGAGATGGCGCGGGCGGTGAGCACGGCGAGCAGGATCGCGGTGAGCGCGCCGGCGGCGAGCAGGGCGGCGGTGAGCTGGGTGTTGCGGATGCCGTTGACCTTGGCCCGGCGGGCGCCGTCGGCGACGGCCTCGACGAGCTGGTCGAGGAACGAGTTGGCGCGGTCCTTCACGGCGCGGGCGATGGCCTCGGAGCGCACGAGCACGACGGAGGCGGCCTTGCGCTGGTCGCCGGCGTCGGCGGCGTCGAGGGCGGCCTGGCGCGCGGTCCGCCACATGGTGACGGTGGCGGCGAACGCCTTGAGGCCCGACAGCTCGTTGCGCGGCAGGTCGAGGGCGCGCAGCTCGGCGATGCGGGCGTCGATGTCGCGGTCGGAGTCGACGATGACCTCGGCGTAGGTGTCGCGGTAGAAGCCGGGGTCGGACAGGATGTAGGCCAGGACGGCCTCGAGCTCGGCGCCGACGGCGGAGCGCACGTCGGTCATCTTGTCGACGGCGACGACGTTGACGCGGTAGTCGCGGTCCTGCTCGGCGACGAGCCGCTGGAGGTTGACGAGTCCCACGACGCCGGATGCGGTGAAGATCGCGGTCACGACGAGGGACACGCTGACGATCTTCGTGGCGATCCGCAGATCCGCCACCCGTCGCCGCACGCGTCCGAACACGGTCACCACATCGGCATCCCGGGCCACGGATCAAGCCGGCCAGCTGGTCTCGATGCGGTGCAGGACGGTAGCGGTGTCGGCCCCCTTGATCCAGTCGGTCATGCCGGACCAGAAGGTGCCGGCCCCCACGGCGGCGGGCATCTGGTCGGAGCCGTCGAAGCGGAACGTGACCCCGGGGTCGGTGAGCAGGCCGGCGGAGAGCTTCTCGATCGGGTTGGCCAGCACGTTCTTGTCCAGGCCCGTGTTGGGGCCCACGACGCCGCCGGTCCGGGCGCGGCTGTCGGCGAAGGCGGGGGTGGCGAGGTACGCGGCGACCGCCTGGACCTCGGCGCGGTCGGCGAACGCGGCGGCGAAGTCGCCGGCGCCGAGCACGGGCCGGCCGGCGGCGGGGTCGACCGGCGGCAGGTAGAAGGCGTAGAGGTCGCCGTCCTCGGCGACGGTGGCGTTGGCCGGCCACCAGTTCATGTAGAACGACGCCTGGCGGTGCAGGGCGCACTGGCGCTGCAGGATCGGCAGGCCGCCCTCCTGGTAGGCGGTGCCGGCGATGGACTCGACGCCGCCGAAGCCGCCGTTGACGTAGCGGGGGTTGCGCAGGATCGTCCCGACGCGCTCGAGCGCCTCGACGACCCGCGGGTCGTCGAACGGGATGCGGTGCTCGACCCACTGGTCGTAGACGGCGGGGCCGGCGGTGCGCAGGAGGGTGTCCTCGAGCCAGTCGGTGATGGGCCAGCCGGTCGCGCCGCCGGACTCGATGCCGGCGCACCAGGGCTTGACGCCGGTGGCGGCGATGCGGTCGCTGAGGGCGATCAGCTCGGCCCAGGTCTGCGGGACGGTGTAGCCGTGCTCGGCGAAGTACTTCGGGGAGTACCACACGAGTGATTTCACGTTGCCGTCCAGCGGGGCGCCGTAGAGCACGCCGTCGACGACGCCGTAGCGCTTCCAGTCGGCGGGGTAGTAGCGCTCGACGTCGGCGGCGACGTCCTTGCCGGCGGGCTTGAGCCGGCCGGTGCGCGCCATGGCGGCCAGCAGGCCCGGCTGCGGGAAGATCGCGAGGTCGGGCACGCGGCCGGCGGCGACCTCGGCCGGCAGGGTGGCCTCGAAGTCGGCCCGGCCGGTGTAGTCGATGGTGATGCCGGTGCAGGACTGGAACGCCTCCCAGGCCTGCGCGAGCTTGTCGGCCTCGACGCCGCGGATCGAGGAGCTGATGGTGACGGTGGTGCCCTCGTGGCCCCGGTACCCGGCGAAGGGCGCGCAGGCGGCTTCGGCGGACGGGCTCCCGGCGTCGGTGCCGGCGCACGCGGCGAGCAGCGCCACGGTCGCGGTGATCGCGGTGGCGCGCAGTACCCCGGCACAACCCATGAAAGCAGCATAAGCGCCGAAATGCCGCTAAACGGGCGGCCGAAGAAGGTGCAACCGAGACGCCCGAACAGCCGAAAAAGGTTGTCCGGTCGGTACGGACATACCGGCTGATACCCGCCCAACAGTGGGTGAGATAGGTGGTGAGGAATGTCACGAGCAGGCCACAGCGCGTGGCATCCGGCCTAGCGTCGCCAACGGCCCCGCTTGGGGCGACATATCGAAATCATCCGCTTTGCCCGGTACTTCGGGTCAGCGCCGCCCACACGGGGCGCTCCCACCCGAGACACGCGAGAGTGCACCGGGCCGTCCCTGGAGCCGACCTGAACGCACATCAGCCGCTGCACCGCATCGCAGCGGGCACCGCAGCCCTTGCCCTTTCCGCCGTCTGGCTCGGCCCCTCCGCCGCCGCGGCCCAACCACCGAATCCGGCATCGACGCAGACGAAGGCATCCGAGACGGTCCTGACCGGCTCCCCCGCCCCGACGCTCGCCGAGCAGGAGGCCCTGCTCGCCGCCTACGAGCGCGTCGACCGCGCCCACCGCGACCACTACGTCACGCTCGCCGCCTCGGCGCGCGACGCGGCGGTCGCCCCGGCCCCGCCGCCCGCCCCGGCGCCGACCAGGACGACGCAGAAGCAGCCGTCGAAGACGACGAAGTCCACGTCCTCGTCGAAGACGACGAAGTCCACGTCGTCGAAGCAGACCACGACGTCGGTGGCGCCCCCGTCGGGGGCCGCGGGCACCGTGGTGAACTTCGCGCTCGCCCAGGTGGGCAAGCCCTACGTGTACGCCAAGGCGGGCCCGGACGCCTACGACTGCAGCGGTCTCGTGATGGCCGCCTACGCCCGGGTCGGCATCAAGCTGCCGCACCAGAGCGAGCAGATCGCGGCCCGCGGCCGTCAGGTGCCGTCCGGGCAGTGGATGCCGGGCGACGTCATCCACACGTCCGGGCACGTCGCCATCTACATCGGCAACGGCAAGATGGTCGAGGCGGCCAACCCGTCGGCGGGCATCCGGGTCGCCCCGGTGCGCGGCGGCACGGCGTACCGCTTCCTGTAGAGCATCGGCCCCGGTGGGCGTTTCCCCTCAGGAGGGCGCCCACCCGGGCCGATCGGCCACACGGCGGCCTTCGCGGCGCTGTACGAGGTCGCGTGCGGGTAGGTCACCCACTCGATCGGGCTTGATCGGACCCTGACTCAGTCCAGGCCGCAGGAGGTCGAGTCGGTCACCGGGGTGACCTCGATGTCGTAGTGGCCGGGCGTGAAGCGGGCCGACATCGTGACGGCCGTGCAGTTGAGGCGGGAGTCGCTCCTCGTCGTCAGCGCGCGGCTGATCCACGCCAGGACGGGCTGGGTGTAGGGGGCGTTCGCCGGCACGGCCGATCCGGCGCAGCTGTACAGCCGCTGCAGAGCGTCGCTGCCGAACTCGGCGCCCGGGTCCGCCGAGAGGTCGCAGCCGACCTCGTAGAGCGCGTTGCCATCGTGCGAGACGCGGGCGAAGAGCTTGCCGCCGGGGACCCCGACCGGCATGAACTCGGTCGCCGTGCGCTCGACCGTGCCGTCGTCGAGCAGGCTGATGCCGCTGGCCTCGAGCCAGCGCTCCAGCGTGACCGGCAGCGTCCGGCCCGGCACGCAGGTGAGCTTGACGCCGTCGGGGCAGGTGGCGGCCGGGGTGGGGCGGGCCGGGGCGGCCTCGGCGGACTCACGCGCGGCGACGGACTCGCGGGCTGAGCGCAGGTCCAGTCCGATGTAGACGGCGGCACCGATGAGGATCAGCAGGGCGAAGGCGACGGAGACGATGAGGATCGTCCAGGACTGTTTCGGCGGAGCGGGCGGTTGCTCATCGACGGTCACGCGGGTCTTGATACCACGCCGCGCGCGATCGTGGGGGGCAGCGCCCGCAGGCGCAGGAGCGCACCCTGGACGCGCTCGCCCGGACGCTGGACGCGCTCGGCGGCGGCACCGTCCCGACCTGCGCGGCGTCCTCGTGCCGGCGCGCAGGCCGGCGAACCGGGCGGGAGTGGCGCCGCGGGCCGACACTTGAGGCATGTATGTCATCAAGGAGCGCTTCTTCGACATCGGCGACGACTTCGACGTCACCGACGACCACGGGCGCAAGGTGCTGCACGTCGACGGCAAGGTGCTGAGCCTGCGCGACCGGCTCGTCGTCGAGGACCCTGCCGGCAACGAGGTCGCCTCCGTGCATCGCAAGCTCATCGCGCTGCGCCCGACGTACCAGATCGAGATCGGCGGCGAGGAGGCCGCCGAGGTGCGCAAGAAGCTCTTCACGCCGTTGCGCGAGAAGTTCACCATCGACGTGCCCGGGCCGGACGACCTGACCATGGCCGGGAACCTCTTCGACCACGAGTTCACGGTGGAGCGCGGCGGCCGCGAGGTGGCCCAGGTCTCCAAGCGCTGGCTGACGATCCGCGACAGCTACGCGGTGAACATCGCCGACGGCGAGAACCACCTGCTCATCCTGTGCGCCGTGCTCGCCCTGGAGCTGGCGATCCAGCGCGAGAAGGACGACAACGGCTGATCGCGGCGCACGGCCCGCGGCCTACCGGGCGAACCGGAGGCCGTCCATCAGCAGGTCCAGGACCCGGCCGCCCTGGGCCCGGCGCTGCGGCTCCGACACCCACAGGGAGACGGAGCTGAGCGCCACCAGCACGTCGTAAGGGTCGACGTCCTGCCGCAGGCCCGAGCCGGCGCCTGCGGCCAGGAGTTCCGCCAGCGCCGACTCCATGCGGGCCCGGCTCTGCGCGAAGGGCTGCCCGCCCGCGGCGATGACCGTGCGCAGGGCCTCCGCCAGGCCGCGCTTGGTCGCCGAGTAGTCGATGAAGGCATCCATCCAGGCCCGCAGCGCGGCGTCGGGGGCCAGGTCCGCCAGCAGGCGCGGGGCGGACTCGCAGAGGCGGGTGAGCTCCGCGCGGTACACCTCCTCGATCAGCGCCTCCCGGGTCGGGAAATGGCGGTAGAGGGTGCCGATGCCGACGCCGGCGTCGCGGGCCACGCGCTCCAGGGTCACCTCGTCGCTCGGCTCGTTCGCGAAGGCCCGCAGGGCGGCCTCGAGCAGGCGGTCGCGGTTGCGCTGGGCATCGGCCCGCAGGGGACGGGCGGGGTGCGTCACGTCACACTCCAGAGGCGAGTCAATCGGAGGCACCTCCGGTTATGGTTTGGAACATCTGGAGGCTCCTCCGCTTGAGATGGTACCGACAGGAGCGGAACATGACCATCAGCACACCGTTCGCCTGGGACTCGACCGCGTCCCAGGTGCTCGCCGACGTCGACCTGAGCGGGCGCCGCGCGGTCGTCACCGGCGGCGCGTCGGGGATCGGCGTCGAGACCGCCCGAGCGCTGGCCGCCGCCGGCGCCGAGGTGACCCTCGCCGTGCGCGACACCGCCGCGGGCGAGCGCACCGCCGAGGACATCACCGCGACCACGGGCAACAAGCGGCTGTTCGTGGCGCCGCTCGACCTGGCCGACCAGGCGTCGGTGCGGGCGTTCGCCGGGGCGTGGGACGGGCCCCTGCACATCCTCGTCAACAACGCCGGCGTCATGGCCCGGCCGCTGGGCCGCTCCCCCGAGGGCTGGGAGCTGCAGTTCGCCACCAACCATCTCGGGCACTTCGCGCTCACCACCGGGCTGCTGCCGGCGCTGCGGGCCGCGCACGGCGCCCGGGTCGTGTCGGTCTCCTCCAGCGCGCACCTCTTCTCGGCGGTGGTGTTCGACGACATCCACTTCGAGCGGCGCGAGTACGAGCCGTGGCTCGCCTACGGGCAGTCGAAGACCGCGAACGTCCTCTTCGCCGTCGAGGCGACCCGGCGCTGGTCCGGGGAGGGGATCCTCGTCAACGCGCTGCACCCCGGCTCCATCCGGACGAACCTGCAGCGCTACGTCGACCCCGCCGAGCTGCAGCGCATGCGCGAGCAGACCGGCGGCGCCGCGCCGCGCTTCAAGTCCGTCGAGCAGGGTGCCGCGACGTCGGTCCTGCTCGCCGCGTCGCCGCTGCTGGAGGGGGTCGGCGGGAGGTACTTCGAGGACTGCGCCGAGGCCGGTCCCCACCAGCCGGGCACCCGCACGGGTGTCGCGGCGCACGCGCTCGACCCGCAGGCCGCCCAGCGCCTGTGGGACGTCAGCGTCCAGGAGGTCCAGCGATGAGCGGCTTCGGATTCGAGTCCACGGCGGCCGAGGTCCTCGCGGGCGTCGATCTGAACGGCCGGCGCGCGATCGTCACCGGCGGGGCGTCGGGGATCGGCATCGAGACCGCCCGCGCCCTGGCCGGGGCCGGGGCCGAGGTCACCCTCGCGGTGCGCGACACCGCCGCGGGCGAGGCGACCGCCGCCGACCTCATCGCGTCGACCGGCAACAAGGCAGTACACGTGGCGCCGCTGGATCTGGCCGACCAGGCGTCGGTGCGGGCGTTCGCCGAGGCGTGGGACGGTCCCCTGCACATCCTCGTGAACAACGCGGGCGTGATGGCCTCGCCGCCGGGCCGCACCGCGGAGGGCTGGGAGCTGCAGTTCGCGACCAACCACCTCGGGCACTTCGCGCTCGCCGCCCGCCTGCTGCCGGCGCTGCGGGCCGCGGGCGGGGCGCGCGTGGTCGCGGTCAGCTCGGCCGCGCACCTGCGCTCCCCCGTGGTGTTCGACGACATCCACTTCGAGCGCCGCGAGTACGACCCGTGGCTCGCCTACGGGCAGTCGAAGACGGCGAACGTGCTCTTCGCCGTCGAGGCCGACCGGCGCTGGGCCGGCGACGGGATTCGGGTCAACGCCCTGAGCCCCGGCGGCATCCGCACCAACCTGCAGCGCCACGTCGACGTGGACGAGCTGGTCCGGACCGCGACGGCGGCCAACGGCGGGGTGCCGATCCGCTGGAAGACCCCGCAGCAGGGCGCGGCGACCTCGGCGCTGCTGGCCGCGTCCCCGGCCGTGGACGGCGTCGGCGGAGGGTACTACGAGGACTGCCGCGAGGCCGAGCCCAACCGGCCGGGCACGCGCACCGGGGTCGCCGCCTACGCGCTGGACCCCGAGGCCGCCGCCCGGCTCTGGGACATCTCGGCCGCCGCGACTCACATCACCTGGTAGCGGCTCAGCGGCTCGACCAGGGAGCGCTCCTCGTAGGACAGGTGCGACAGGAGCGTGTCGGTGAGCAGGTCGACCGCGGCGCGGACCTCGGCGATGCCCTCCGGCCGCGCGACCATCGCCACCAGCGCCGCGTCGACCCGCTCGAGGACCTCGGCGATCACGTGGTGCTCCGCCTCGAGGCGGTCGACGACCGGCACGAGCCGGGGGTCGGCCGCCCGCAGGCGCGGGAACAGGCTCATGTCCTCGATCGTGTGGTGGGTGGTGACCACGCGGCAGTAGCTCTCGCAGTACGTGCCGAGGGTCCAGTTGTTCTGCCGCATGGCCATCGTGTTGATCATCGAGCGGGCCCGGCCGAGGTCGAGGGCGCCCGCCGCGACCTGCTCCACGAGGTCGCGCACCTGGGCCAGCTCCTGCCGCAGGTGGTCGTGCACGTCGATGAGGTGCTGGCCCGACGCGCGCTGGCGCGCGCTGTAGCGCACGGTGAGGTCACTCTCGGGGCCCTCCGGGCGCTCGGACTCGTCCCACAGCCGCTCGCTCGACAGCCGGGTCCCGTCGTCCGCCGTGGGGGTCGCGAGGGTCTCGTTGTACGCGCGCACCGGCGCGGCTCCCGGCGGCGCGACCTCGATGACCTCCATGACCTCGTCGGCCGCGGCCGCCGCGGCGCCCTCGGCCGCCTCGGGTGCGCGATTCGCGCCCGGGCGGGCGCGCTCGGCGGTGACCAGCTCCCGGACCGCCGGCGCCACCTCCATGGCGAAACGCTCCAGGTCCTCGTCGCCGCCGGCCTGCACCATGAGGATGAACGCGCTCATGCCCTCGGTGACCGCGAGCTCGGCGAGCTGCTCGACCCAGACCTTCGGCGGGCCCTGCAGGAACTCGCGGCCGTCGCCGCGGAAGGTGCCGGCGATGTTGTAGAGGCGGCGCACGTCCTGCGGCTGCCGGCCCGCGGCCTGCGCGGCCTCGTCGATGCGCCGGTTGGACTCGGCGAGCCGCTCCGGCGGCACGTACGGCGAGCTGGGCAGCCACCCGTCGGCGAGCCGGCCGGTGAGGGCGAGCGCGCGCGGCTTGATCGCGCCGACCCAGATGCCGATGTCGTGCGCCGCGCCGGGGCCGGGGTGCGCGCCCCGCAGCCGGTAGTACTCCCCGTCGACCCGGGCCGAGCGCTCCTCGCTCCACAGCGCCCGGATGACCGCGATGCCCTCCTCGAGCGCCCGCAGCGCCTGGCCGGGGGTGCGCCGCTCGACGCCCATCCCCTCGATCGCGTCCCAGAACGCGCCCGCGCCGAGGCCGAGCTCGACCCGGCCGCCGGTGAGCAGGTCCAGGCTGGCCGCGGCCCGGGCGAGCACCGCGGGCGGGCGCAGCGGCAGGTTGGCGACGTTGGGGAACACCGTGATCCGCTCGGTGTGCGCGGCGATCACCGACAGCTGGGTCCAGGAATCCAGGAAGCGGCCCTGGTACGGGTGGTCCTGCAGGCTCGTCAGGTCCAGCCCGAGCTCCTCGGTGCGCACCGCGAGCCGCAGCGCCTCGACGGCGTTGGCGGCCTCGGCGGGCAGGAAGGTCCCGAAGCGCAGATCGTGGCCATAGTCGGTCATGCAGATAATATGTCACACAGATGGTTCACGATCCAAGCGGAGTGGTGCAGAACGCTTCGATCGCGTCGAGGTGCACCGGCTGCAGCCCGCGCCGCGGGTCCGGCCGGATGAGCAGGGCCCGGCCGTCCCGCACCAGCTCGTCGCGCAGCGGGCCGGGCCCGGGCACCTCCACGTCGTCGGTCCACACCAGCCGGCGCCCCTCGCGCAGCACCGTGCGGGCCGCGGCGAGCTTCGCCACCGAGAAGTCGGGCACCTCCCCGAACGCCCGATCCAGGCCCGGCAGCTTGAAGAGGCGCTCGATCTCGCCCGGCCACGCGCACCACGTCGAGCACCAGCGCACCTCGGCCACGCCGTCGCGGTGCAGCCGGCGGATGCGCTGCACGAGCGCGGGCGCCCAGCGCAGCCGCCACTCGGTGCCGAGCGCGTGCGCGCGGCCATGGAACGGCGCCGCGCCCCAGCCCGGGCGCTTCACGTTGATGACGCCGTCGACGTCGAGCAGCCACACCGGCGGCGGCTCGCTCCACCGCTCGTCGCTCAGGTCCGGCATGAGGGGAAGGTACCGCCTCCCGGCCCCCGCACCAATGGGCCGATTCGGGCAACGGCTCGATAAATGCATTGTGCGGGCGGCCCGCAATGCGTACGGTATTCATCAGCACCGAGACGAAGAAACGGGAAGAAGGAGGAAGCCATGCAGCGGCGCCGCGAGCTCGAAGCCAAGCGCGCCATCGGCGACCTTGCCCTTCCGGTCGCCGGTTATGCCTGTATGACCAGCGATGACGCCTCGGGCCGGTGGAGCGGCTAGCAGCCCGCTAGCGACGCCTCCGCCGCCCTCCCCACCGGGGACCGGGCGGCTTTTTCGTCCCCTCACTCCACCATGCACGACGACTCGTGAATGGGCGTCCGAACGCGCCCCGGTGCATTCGTGCAATTGACAAGTACACAGTGGAATGGCACACGCATGGTGGTTTCTTGTGTGCCGCGTGGCGGGCTGCCCCGCCGGCGGCGCCATGGGCTTGTGGCGCAGCGGTAGCGCATCGGTCCGGCAGACCGAGGGTCAGCGGTTCGAATCCGCTCAGGTCCACTCATGCCGTCGTAGCTCAGTGGAAGAGCAAGGCCCTGTCGAGGCCGAGGTCGCCGGTTCGAACCCGGTCGACGGCGCGCTGGTGTGCATGCCCTCGTAGCCCAACGGCAGAGGCACGACGTTGAGGACGTCGACGGTGCGCGTTCGAATCGCGCCGGGGGCACTTCGCGTGTGTGTGACGCGGGTAGGGCCGGGGCGTGGATTCGAGTCCCCGTCCGCGCCTCGACGCGCCGCCGGCTCAACGGGTAGAGCAGCCGACCAACGGCAGGGCAGACGGCTGTTCACCGTCCAGGTCCCGGTTCGAATCCGGGCATCGCAGCCGCACCACCCTGTCCGACGGGACCGGCCGCGTCAACGGGGGCCGGCCGGTCCCGTCCCTCACGCGGGCGCGCCGACGCTGGAGAGTCGGGGCTGGCTGTAACCCAGCTGCTGTTGCTGAGGGGGTTCGAATCCCTTCGCCCGCACGCCTTGCCTTCGTAGCTCAGCGGAGAGAGCGCCAGGTTCCGAACCTGAAGGCCGCTGGTTCGAGTCCAGCCGGAGGCACGCACGGCCATATGCCCGAGTTGGTCCAAGGGGCTCGACTGCAAATCGAGACATGCCGGTTCGAATCCGGCTGTGGCCTCGACACCACCCCGCGTGTTGCCATCCACTGTGGACTGTTCACCGCAGGCGGAGCGTTGGCCGCTCGGCCGCCCCTCATAAGGGCGGAGTGCCCGGATCGACACCGGGGCCTGCGACGGTGGTTGCCGGCGCCGAGCGGATATGTCCGAACGCTCCGCATCCGGACATATCCAGGCGCGGCTGGGTCAGGCCGGCGGGGCGTTCCACAGGCGCAGGGACGGGGCGTCGTGCTCGTGGCCGAGCACCGAGATCGTCGCCGTGCCGAGGCTCAGGTGAGCGCCGAACGTCACGGGCTGCTCCAGCCACCGCGCCGCCAGCGCGCGCGACGCGTGGCCGTGGCTCACCACCGCCACGTCGCCCAGGACCAGCATCGGGCGGAGCTTGGCGATGAAGCGGTCGATCCGGATCGTCACCTGCTCCGGGGACTCGCCCCCCGGGCAGCCGTCGCGCCACAGGTCCCAGTCCGGCGACTCGGCGCGGATCTCGGCCGACGTGCGGCCCTCGCAGGTGCCGTAGTCCCACTCCGCGATGTCGTTGTCGATCTCGGTGACGACCAGGCCGGCCAGCTCGGCGGTGCGGCGGGCCCGGCGGCGCGGGCTGCTGATGACGGCCACGAAGGCGCGGTTGGCCAGCGCGCGGGCCAGGGACCGGGCGCCGTCCTCGCCCGCGGCCGTGAGATCCAGGTCCGTCGTCGAGGTGTGCCTGCCGGCGGCGCTCCACTCGGTCTGCCCGTGCCGTATGACCACGATCTCGCCCATGCGCACATTGTGCCGGTTGCGGCCGCGCCGTGCTCGCGAACCCGCGCGACCGCGGCCCACGTGGGCGATCGGCGGGCGGCGCACTACGCTGCAGCGCGTGGACGGGGTACTGGTGCTCTGGGATGTGGACCACACGCTGGTCGACGTGGACGGGCTGGGGCGGGAGGCCTACAACCTGGCCTTCAAGCGGCGGTTCGGGGTCGCGCCCGCGCATCAGCCGCCGATGGCCGGGCGGACTGACCTGGCGATCGCCAAGGACATGCTGCGCCTGAACGCGGTACCGGTGACCGTGGGGAACCTCGAGGACCTGCGCGCGGGGGCCGAGACGGCGATGGACGAGCTCGCGCACCTGCTGCCGGTGCGGGCGCGGGCGCTGCCGGGGGCGGCCGAGGCCGTGGCCGAGGTCCGCACGCGCACGGTGCAGTCGCTGCTGACCGGCAACGTGCGGCACATCGCCGAGGTGAAGCTGGCGCCGTTCGGGCTGGCCGAGCACCTGGACCTCGAGGCGGGGGCGTACGGGTGGAGCCACGACGTGCGCGCGGAGCTGGTGGGGATCGCGCGGCACAACGCGCACAGCCGCAACGGGCGGCACTTCGACCGGGTGGTGCTCGTCGGCGACACGCCCGAGGACGTGGTCGCCGCGCTGACCAGCGGCGTCGGCGTGGTGGCGGTGGCGACGGGGCGGTACACGCGCGGCGAGCTGGAGACCGCCGGAGCCCACGAGGCCCTCGACGACCTGGCCGACCTGGACCGGGTCCTCGACGCGATCATGCGTGCCGCGCGCTAGGGCGGTGCTCGTAGGGCGTCGACAGCACGACGGTCGTGCGGGTCGTGACGTTGGCGGCGGAGCGGATCTCCTGCAGCAGCCGCTCCAGGGCGAGCGGGTTCTCCACGCGCACGAGCAGCAGGTAGAAGTCCTCGCCGGCCACGGAGTAGCAGCTCTCGATCTGCGGCAGCTTGGCCAGCCGGTCGGGGGCGTCGTCGGGCTGGGACGGGTCGAGCGGCCGGATCGCGACGAAGGCGGTCAGCGAGAGGCCGAGCGCGTCGTGGTCGACCTTCGCGGTGTACCCCTTGATGACGCCGCGCTGCTCCAGCCGCCGCACCCGCTGGTGCACGGCCGACACCGACAGCCCGACCCGCTCGGCCAGGTCGGTGTAGGACAGGCGGCCGTCGACGGCGAGGGCCGCGACGATCGCGCGATCGGTCTCTTCCACGTGCGAACCCTAACCTGCCGGGCAAGCGGTTACAGCGATCGGGAGATCACCACCCGCTGGATCTGGTTGGTGCCCTCGAAGATCTGCAGGACCTTGGCCTCGCGCATGTACCGCTCGACGGGGTGGTCCGACACGTAACCGGCGCCGCCGAGCACCTGGACCGCGTCGGTGGTGACCCGCATCGCGGTGTCGGTGCAGAACAGCTTGGCCTTGGCCGCCTCGGCGGTGTGCGGGAGCCCGGCGTCGCGCAGGCGGGCGGCGGCAAGGTACAGCGCCCGGGCGGCGGCGATCTGCGTCGCCATGTCGGCGAGCATGAACCCGACGCCCTGGAACTCGGCGACCGGCCGGCCGAACTGCTCGCGCTCGCGGGCGTAGGCGGCGGCGTAGTCCAGCGCGGCCTGGGCGAGCCCGACGGCGCAGGCGGCGATGCCGAGCCGGCCGCCGTCCAGCGCGCTCAGCGCGATGCGGAAGCCGCCGCCCTCCTCGCCGATGAGCCGGTCGGCGGGCACGACGGCGCCGTCGAAGACGAGCTGGGCGACGGTCGAGGAGCGCAGGCCCATGGTCTTCTCGGGCGCCTGGGCCTCGACGCCCGCCGTGGCGCCGTCGACGAGCAGGCAGGAGATGCCGGCCGAGCGCCCGTCGGTCTGCGGGCCGCCGGTGCGCACGAAGACGTTGTAGAAGTCGGCCTGGCCGGCGTGGGTGATCCAGGCCTTGGTGCCGCGCACGGTCCAGCCGTCCGGCCCGGCCGTGGCCCGGGTCTTGAGCGCGGCGGCGTCGGAGCCGCTGTGCGGTTCGGAGAGGCAGTAGGCGCCGAGCTGCTCGCCGCCGAGCATGTCGGGCAGCAGCTGCTTGCGCTGCTCGTCGGAGCCGAAGGCGGCGAGGGGGTAGCAGGCGAGGGTGTGCACGGAGACGCCCTCGGCCACGGCCAGCCAGCGGGCCGCGAGCTCCTCGAGGACCTGCAGGTAGAGCTCGTAGGGCACCCCGGCCCCGCCGACCTCCTCGGGGTAGGGCAGCCCGAGCAGCCCGGCCCGGCCGAGGACCTTGAACAGCTCGCGGGGGAAGCGGCGCTCGGCCTCGAACTCCTCGACGCGCGGCGCCAGCTCGCCGTCGGCGATCTCCCGGACGAGCCCGATGAGCGCCGCGCCCTCATCCGACAGGAACGGCCGTTGCACAGTCACAGGATCACCAGCTCCGTGCCGATGGTGTTGAGCCGCTCGACGCCGTCCTCGGTGCACACGACGATGTCCTCGATCCGCGCGCCGTGACGCCCGGCGAGGTAGATGCCGGGCTCGATCGAGAACGCCATGCCGGGCTCGAGCGGGGTCTCGTTGCCGGCCACGATGTAGGGGTCCTCGTGCCCGTCCAGGCCGATGCCGTGGCCGGTGCGGTGCAGGAACGCGTCGCCGAAGCCGGCCTCGGCGATGTGCCGGCGGGCCGCGGCGTCGACGGACTCGGCGGTGACGCCGGGGCGCACGGCCGCGACCGCGGCGCGCTGGGCCTCGTGCAGCACGGCGTAGTAGGCGGCGAAGTCCGCGGGCGGCTCGCCGACGCAGTAGACGCGGGTGGAGTCGGAGCAGTAGCCGTCGGGCATCGCCCCGCCGATGTCCACGACGACCGGCTCGCCCGCGCGGATCACCCGGTCGGAGACCCCGTGGTGCGGGCTGGCCCCGTTGGGCCCGGCGGCGACGATGGTGAACTCGACGGTGGCGTGCCCGGCCTCGCGGATGGCGGCCGCGATGTCCGCGGCGACCTCGGCCTCGGTGCGCCCGGGCCGCAGCCACTCCCCCATCCGCCCGTGCACCGCGTCGATGGCCCGCCCGGCCCGGCGCAGCGCCTCGACCTCGGCCGGGGTCTTGCGCAGGCGCAGGCCGCGCAGGACGGCGCCGGCGAGGGCCTGGTCCGCGTCGGGCAGCGCGTCGCGCAGGGCCAGGACCTGCTCGGCCCACATGCGGTTGCCGAGCCCGACGGTCTTGGCGCGGTCGCCGAGGAGGTCTCGCACGATGTGGTACGGGTCGCTGCCGTCCTCGTGATCCACGAGCCGCACGCCGACGGACTCGGCCGGGGACGCCTCGGCCGCGGGGCGCTCCAGGCGCGGGACGATGAGCACCGCGTCCCCGTCGGCGGGCAGGACGAGTAGGGTGAGGCGCTCCAAGGCGTGCGCGTCGTAGCCGGTCAGGTAGCGAAGGTCCGCGCTCGGGCCGATCAGCAGGGCGTCGAGCCCGGCCTCGGCCGTGGCGCGCCGGGCGGCGGCCAGCCGGTCGGGGGAATACAGCTCCACACGCACAGCTTAACGTTCGTTTGGTTTCTGTGTGACCCGTGGGACTCCGGGCGGCAGGGCGATCCCGGCGGACAGGGTGATTGATCTACGAAGGTGGCGTAGTCTGAGCGCGAAGCTTGAGTAAGGGCCCGACCTCCAGAGACGAGCCGCGCATCTCCATGAGCCGCCCAAGCGCGCCGACGCCCGGCGAACGGGTCGCCGACCCGTTCGTGCACGAGGCGTTGCTCTACGAGGGCGTCGTGGGCTTCCTCGACGGCACCATGAAGTTCATCTACGAGGGGTTCTCCCTCGACGAGCCGACGATCGTCGCCGCCACGCCCACCAACGTCAAGCTCCTGCGGGAGCGGCTGGGCGCGTTCGCCGAGGGCGTCGAGTTCCTCGACATGACCGAGGCCGGGCGCAACCCGGGCCGCATCATCCCCTGGGTGCTGTGCCGGTTCATGGACCAGCACCCCGGCCGCCGGGTGCGCATCGTCGCGCAGACGGTGTGGCCCGAGCGCACCGCCGAGGAGTACCCCGCCTGCCTGCAGCACGAGGCGATGGTCAACGTGGCACTGTCCGGCCGCGACGTGACGCTGCTGTGCCCGTACGACCTCGCCCGCCTCGACCAGAAGCGCATCGACGACGCCCATCGCACGCACCCGGTCATGGTCGACGACAACGGCCGCTACCCGTCGGGCACCTACGACCCCTACGGCGCCGTCGACGCCGGCAACGTGCCGCTCTCCGAGCCCCCGGCCGGCGCGACGACGATGCGCTTCGAGCTCGAGAGCCTGGTCGACGTGCGCCGCCGGGTGGCCGAGGCGGGGCTGGACGCCGAGCTGGTGGCGGATCGGATCGTGGACCTGCAGAGCGCCGTCAACGAGCTCGCCACCAACAGCATCCAGCACGGCGGCGGCTCCGGCACCCTGCGCACCTGGTACGACGAGCGCCGCGTGGTCTGCGAGGTCCGCGACTTCGGCCACCTCACCGACCCGATGATCGGCCGCCTGCGCCCCCCGCACGGCCGCGGCCGGGGGCTGGTGATGGTGCACTTCCTGGCCGACCTGGTGCAGCGACACACCAGCACGACCGGGACCACCACCCGGATCCACGTTCTGCGCTAGCCTCCCCAGGGTGGACCGCCCTCTGCTGCTGATCGACTCGGCCAGTCTCTACTTCCGCGCGTTCTTCGGCGTGCCCGAGGCCGCCGCGAAGGCCCCGGACGGCACCCCGGTCAACGCCGTGCGCGGGTTCCTCGACATGCTCTCCACGCTCATCAAGGGCCGCCGCCCCGACCGGATGGTGTGCTGCCTCGACGAGAGCTGGCGCCCGGCCTGGCGGGTCGCGCTGCTGCCCTCCTACAAGGCGCACCGGCTCACCCCGGCCGGCGGCGAGGAGGTGCCGGACGCGCTGTCGGCCCAGGTGCCGATCATCCTCGAGTTCCTGGCCGCGCTCGGCATCACCGCCGTGGGCGCGCCGGACTTCGAGGCCGACGACGTCATCGGCACGCTCGCCCACCGCGAGCCCGGCCCGGTCGAGGTGGCCACCGGCGACCGGGACCTGTTCCAGATCATCGACGACGACAAGCCGGTGCGGGTGCTGTACTGCGGGCGCGGCGTCGCCAAGCTCGAGGTGCTCGACGACGCCGGGGTGCACGGCAAGTACGGGGTGCCGGCGGCCGGCTACGCGGACCTCGCGGCCCTGCGCGGCGATCCGAGCGACGGGCTGCCCGGGGTCACCGGCGTCGGCGAGAAGACCGCGGCCCGGCTCGTGGATCGCTACGGCAGCCTCGAGGGCATCCTCGCGGCGCTGGACGACCCGGGCTCGGGCTTCGCGCCGGGGC
This sequence comes from Dactylosporangium sp. CA-139114, assembly GCF_050955725.1. NCBI lineage: Bacteria > Bacillati > Actinomycetota > Actinomycetes > Micromonosporales > Micromonosporaceae > Dactylosporangium > Dactylosporangium sp. CA-139114. The sequence continues at coordinate 3,742,420 of NZ_CP192080.1, read as the reverse complement.
TGCGGGCGAAGATCGAGGCCGGCCGGGAGTACCTCGCGAGCGCGAAGGACGTCGTGGCGGTCTCGCGCGCGGTGCCGCTGCCGCCGCTTGCGACCAAGCTGCCCTTGGCGCCGGCCGACCCCGACGGGCTCATCGCCCTGGCCGAGCGCTGGGGCCTGGCCGGTGCCACCAAGCGGATCGTGGACGCCCTATCAGCTTGACCCGTCAGCCTGAGACGCGCACCGGCTCCACGCGCCAGATCCGGTCGCAGTAGTCACGCACGGTCCGGTCGGAGGAGAAGAACCCGCACCGGGCCGCGTTGAGCACCGACATGCGGGCCCAGCCGTCCTGGTCCCGCCATGCCCGCTCGACCTGCTCCTGGCTGTCGAGGTAGCTGCGGTAGTCGGCCAAGGCCAGATACTCGTCGCGGCCGAGCATCGCGTCGACGACCGGCGCGAAGAGGGACCGGTCGCCCTTGGCGAAGGTGCCGCCGGCGATCAGGTCGATGGCCGCGCGCAGGTCGGGGTCGGTCTCGTAGTACGCCCGCGGGTTGTAGTCCCGGCGCAGCTCGGCCGCGTGGGCGGCGTCGAGGCCGAAGAGGAAGAAGTTCTCGGCCCCGACCCGGTCCCGGATCTCGATGTTCGCGCCGTCGAGGGTGCCGACGGTGACGGCGCCGTTGAGCGCGAGCTTCATGTTGCCCGTGCCCGACGCCTCCTTGCCGGCCAGCGAGATCTGCTCGGACAGGTCGGCGGCCGGGATGATGACCTGGGCCTTGGTCACGTTGTAGTCCGGCTGGAGCACGACCTTGAGGTGGCGCGACACCGCCGGGTCGGTGTTGACCGCCTCCGCGACCGCGTTGACGAGCCTGATCAGCAGCTTCATGGAGTGGTACCCCGGGGCGGCCTTCCCGCCGAAGAGCACGGTGCGCGGCACGACGTCCAGGCCCGGGTCGTCCCGCAGCCGGTTGAACAGCGTGATGACGTGCAGCAGCTTCAGATGCTGGCGTTTGTACTCGTGGAAGCGCTTGATCATCACATCGCACAGCGCGTCCGGGTCGAGGATCACCCCGGTCGACTTCTCCACCAGCGCCGCGAGGCCGACCTTGTTCGCGCGCTTCACGCCCCGCCAGCGCTCCAGGAACGCCGGGTCGTCGGCGGCCGGCACCAGGCCCTCGAACCGGTCGAGATCGGTGATCCAGCGCTCGTCGCCGAGCCGCTCGGTCACCAGCTCCGACAGCCGCGGGTTGGCCAGGCGCACGAACCGGCGCGGGGTGACCCCGTTGGTGACGTTGTGGAACTTCTGCGGCCACAGCTCGGCGAAGTCGCGCAGCGTCGTCTCGGTGAGCAGCTTCGTGTGCAGCTCGGCGACGCCGTTGACCGCCGCGGAGGCGACGACCGCCAGGTGCGCCATCCGCACCCGCTTCTCCGGCTCCTCCTGGATGATCGAGAGCCGGCGCATGCGGTCGCGGTCGCCCGGGTACGTCGCCTCGACCTCCTGCAGGAAGAAGTAGTTGATCGCGTAGATGATCTCCATGTGCCGGGGCAGCAGCCGCTCCAGCACCGCCACCGGCCAGGTCTCCAGGGCCTCGGGCAGCAGCGTGTGGCAGGTGTAGTTGAAGGTGCGCCGGGTGATCGACCACGCCAGGTCCCAGTCCAGCTCCTGCTCGTCGACGAGCAGCCGCATGAGCTCGGTGACGGCCATGACCGGGTGGGTGTCGTTGAGCTGGATGACGACCTTGGCCGGGAACGCGTCCCAGCCGGAGTTGCGCAGGCGGTACCGGCGGATGATGTCGCGCAGCGAGCACGCGACGAGGAAGTACTGCTGCTTCAGACGCAGTTCGCGGCCCTGCTCCGTGCTGTCGTCGGGGTAGAGCACCTTGGAGATGTTCTCCGCGCGCGTGATGTCCTCGACGGCCTCCTTGTACTGCCCGGCGCCGAACCGCGACAGGTCGAACGACTCGCGGCTGGCCCGCGCCTGCCACAGCCGCACGATGTTGACGGTCTGCGTGCCGTAGCCGGGCACCAGCATGTGGCTGGGCTCGCCGCGCACGGTCTCGGCGGGCGTCCACTGCCGCCGCAGCCCGCTCGGGTCGTCCAGCGCGGGCGCGGTGGTGCCGTAGAACCCGACCCGCTGCCGGTCGTCGGGGGCGGAGAACTCCCACGGGTTGCCGTAGAACGTCCAGTCGTCGGGCCGCTCGACCTGGGCGCCGTCGCGGAAGCCCTGCTTGAAGATGCCGAACTCGTAGCGGATGCCGTAGCCGACCGCCGGGATGTCCAGGGTCGCCATCGAGTCGAGCAGGCACGCGGCGAGCCGCCCCAGCCCGCCGTTGCCCAGCCCCGGCTCCACGTCGTAGCTCTCGAGATCCTCGAGGCTCGTGCCGAGCCTCTTCGCGATCTCGCGCGCGAACCGCTCGGTGCCGGTGTAGAGCAGGTTCTGCCGCAGCTGCTTGCCGAGCAGGTACTCGGCGGAGAGGTAGTACACGAACCGCGGGTTGGCCGCGTAGTGCGCGGCGGCGGTCTTCGCGTACCGCTCGATCAGCCGGTCCCGCACGGTGAGCGCGAGCGTGTGGTACCCGTCGGCGCCACTGGCCGACTCGAGGGTGGTGCCACGCCGGTAGTACAGGTTGCTGATGAGATCCCGCTCGAACTCCTCGAGCGTGCTGCCGACGGAGCGCAGGTCGGGGCGGGGCCGGGCATCGGTCACTGTCCTAGTATCCGCTTTCGGCCGGTCGGCTCGCGGGAGTTCACGGTCCCGCCCACGGGCTGCCCGGCAGGTTCGCCATCGTCAGGCGATATGTCAGACGCTTCGCGATCCGACATATCGGACTTTTCGCCCGACAGGCGACATGTCGGCATTCAACGACGTGGGCCGGCGCTACGAGACGGCCCTCGGCCGGGAACGGCGACAGCACGGCCGCCCGGGGCGGCACCGCCGTCGCCAGGGGCGGCGACCGGACCACGGCGCGACGCCGTCGCCGTCGCCGGAGCGGGGCGGCGGCTGGGGCGCGGTGGCGGCGGCTGGGGCGCGGTGCTGCGCCCCCATCGGGGCGGCGACTGGCGCGCGACACAACGCCATCACCACAGGGCGGCACGGGGCGAGGACTGGGGCGCGGCGCACGATTTCCGCAGCACATCGCAGCTCGCCGCCGCACTCCGCGTAGGCCGGGCCGCCGGCCGTAGGACCGCAGCGGGAAATGGACACGCAGAATCGTTCTTCCTTGTCCGATAAATCGGACACCCGCGGTTTATCCAGCGACGAACAGCGATGCGAAATCCAGACAACAATGCACGCTCAGCGGCCGCGCCGGCGACGGGCGTCCGCGACGCCGTTGGCCGCCCGCGCCGCGAAACCCTGCCCCGGCGCCTTGCCGCCCGGCGCCGGGGCCGCGCTCGCGCCGGAGCCGGTGGCGCCGCCGCCGAAGATCGGGCCGGCCCCCTCGCGCATCGCGCGGCCGGCGGCGATCTTGTCGCGCACGGCGGCCGCCTCGGCCTGCTCGCGCTCCGAGGGGACGGCCATCACGGCGCTGGCCAGCGCGACGACCACGACCAGGACGAAGAGCACGATCGGGGCCAGGAACCAGTTGACGTCGACGCCCGGCACGTTGTCGGTGCTGTGCGTGAGGTGGACCCGCATGGCGTACATGCCGGTGTAGTGCATGCTGCAGACCGCCACGCCCATCACGGCCGCCGCGGCGACGGTCGCGAGCATGCCGCGCACGGCGATCGTGAACCACAGGGCCACGGTCGCGGCGACGATCGCGATCGCGTAGGAGGCGACGAACAGGCTCGTCCGGTACTCGAAGCTGCCGTTGATGTGCATCGCCTTCATGCCCGTGTAGTGCATGAACGCGACCGAGACGCCGGTGATCGGGCCGCCGACGAGCACCTTCCACAGCTTCGGCCGGCCCAGACCGACGATGAACAGCCCGATGCCGACGGTGATGACCGCGATGAAGAAGCTCGCGATCGTGATCGGCACGTCGAAGCGCAGCGGGCTGTCCTGCACGCTGAAGCCGACCATCGCCATGAAGTGCATGACCCAGATGCCGGTGCCGCCGATCGACCACGCGGCGAGCACCAGCAGCCAGGCGCGGCGTCTGCCCGTGGCGATCCGGGCCCGCGCGGTGCTCACCAGGCCCAGCAGGGAGCCCAGGAATGACATGGCGAAGGCAAAGATCGGCGTGATGGCGCCGTACGTGAAATGGTGCAATTGACCCATGATGTCCTCCGCCCAAGAGACGCGCGCAGATATGCACCGCGAACCGGCGAGAGCAGCATTGCGGATCCGAGCGATTTTTGCGAATACACCTCACGTGCGAAAACCGGAAAACTATCCCATTACGCTATAGGCAAGCACGCCGCGGGTGACGGCCGTCATCGCCTGCCGTGCCGTACGCCGGACCGTCTCCGGCGCCCCGGAGGCGTCGGTGAGCTGCCCGAGCAGATCCAGCACCTGCCGTGACCAGCGTACGAAGTCGCCGGCCGGCATATCGCCCTCCAGCCCGTGCACGCTGCCGAGCACCTTGGTGAGGGATTCGCCGCGGGCCCAGCGGTACATCGGCCACGCGAACCCGAGATCCAGCTCCCGGGTCAGCTGCAGGCCCCGCGAGTCCTCGTCGTCGCGCAGGTCGGCCCAGAGCTTCAGGGTCGCGTCGATGGCGTCGGTGACCTCGCCCCGCGGTACCGATGCCCGGTCTTCCGCCTCTCGGCGGGCCTCGTAGACGAGCACGCTGACCGCGGCGGCCAGCTCGGCCGGACCGAGCTTGTCCCACACCCCGCGGCGCAGGCACTCGGCGACGAGCAGGTCGGTCTCCGACCAGATGCGGGCCAGCATGCGCCCGGCGTCGGTGACCCCGCCGGCCTCGGAGAGGTAGCCGCGGTCGGTGAGCAGCCCGCAGACCCGGTCGAAGGTGCGCGCCAGCGAGCCGGTGCGGGTGGCGACCTTGCCGCGCAGGCCCTCGGTGTCGCGCTCGAGGCGGTGACGGCGCTCGGCCCAGCGCGCGTGCTCCTCGCGCTCGGGGCACCGGTGGCAGGGGTGGCGGCGCAGCGACGCGCGCAGCGACTCCAGCTCGTGGTCCTCGGCCGCGGCGGCGTTGCGGGACCGGCCCGGCCGGCCGCGCTCCGGCGGGGCGAACTCGACCCGGCGCAGCTGGGAGGCGAGGTCGCGGCGGTCCTGGGCGGAGCGGTAGTTGAACTGCCGCGGCACCCGCACCCGGCCGAGCGGCTCGACGGGCTGGGTGAAGTCGGCGCCGGAGATGCGCCCGGCCCAGCGGTCCTCGGTGAGCACGAGCGGGCGCGGCTCGCCGAAGCCGCCGGTGCCCGGGTCGATGACGATCGCCAGGCCGGAGCGGCGCCCGGCGGGCACCCGGATCACGTCGCCGGAGCGCAGCCGCTCCAGCGACTCCAGCGCGGCCGCCCGGCGCTGCTGCACGCCCTGGCGCGCGATCGCCTTCTCCCGCTCGGCGATGGCCACGCGGATCGAGAAGTACTGCTCGAAGTCCCCGAGGTGGCAGGCCATCTCCCCGGCGTAGGTCGCCATGGTCTCGGTGTTGCGCTGCACCTGGCGGGCCAGGCCGACCACCGAGCGGTCGGCCTGGAACTGCGCGAAGGAGCTCTCCAGCAGCTCGCGCGCCTCCGCGAACCCGACGCTGCCGACGAGGTTGACGGCCATGTTGTACGACGGGCGGAAGCTCGACTTCAGCGGATACGTGCGCGTGGAGGCGAGCCCGGCGACATGGCGGGGATCGATCTCCGGCGCCCACACCACGACGGCGTGGCCCTCAACGTCGATGCCCCGGCGCCCGGCCCGGCCGGTGAGCTGCGTGTACTCCCCCGGCGTCAGGTCGACGTGCGCCTCGCCGTTGAACTTGACCAGCCGCTCGAGCACCACGCACCGGGCCGGCATGTTGATGCCCAGCGCCAGGGTCTCGGTGGCGAAGACGGCCTTGACCAGCCCGCGGACGAACAGCTCCTCGACGACCTCCTTGAACGCCGGCAGCATCCCGGCGTGGTGGGCGGCGAGCCCGCGCTCGAGGCCGTCGAGCCAGTCCCAGTACCCCAGGACCTGCAGATCCTCGCTCGGGATGTGCTTGGTGCGCTCCTCGACGATGGTGCGGATCTCGGCGCGCTCGTCCGGCCCGGTCAGGCGCAGCCCGGCGGCGAGGCACTGCTGCACGGCGGCGTCGCAGCCGGCCCGGCTGAAGATGAATAGGATCGCGGGCAGCAGCCCCTCGCGGTCGAGCCGCTCGACGATCTCCGGGCGGTAGGGGCCGGTCCAGCGGCCGCGTTTGCCGCGGCGCAGGTCGCCGCCGGCCAGTTCGACGCGGCGGAGCATCTCGCGGTGGTACCGCAGCAGCTCCGGATGCACGTCGTGCTTCTGCGCCGCCTCGGCGTCGTGGAACAGGTCGAACATCCGCTTGCCCACGAGCATGTGCTGCCAGAGCGGCACCGGCCGGTGCTCGCTGACGACCACGGACGTCTCGCCGCGCACGGTCACGAGCCAGTCGGCGAACTCCTCGGCGTTGGAGACGGTCGCGGACAGCGAGACGAGCGTGACGGACTCGGGCAGGTGGATGATCACCTCTTCCCACACCGCGCCGCGGAACCGGTCGGCGAGGTAGTGCACCTCGTCCATGACCACGTAGGAGAGGCCCTGCAGGGTCGCGGAGCCGGCGTAGAGCATGTTGCGCAGCACCTCGGTGGTCATGACCACCACGGGCGCGTCGCCGTTGATCGCGTTGTCGCCGGTGAGCAGGCCGACCCGCTCGGCGCCGTAGCGCTCGACGAGGTCGTTGTACTTCTGGTTGGACAGCGCCTTGATCGGCGTCGTGTAGAAGCACTTGCGCCCCTGCCGCAGGGCCAGGTGCACGGCGAACTCGCCGACGACCGTCTTGCCGGCGCCGGTGGGGGCGCACACCAGCACGCCCGTGCCACGCTCCAGCGCCGCGCACGCCTCGGCCTGGAAGGGGTCGAGGACGAACGACAGCTCCTCGGCGAACTCGGTGAGCGCCGGCTGCCGCGAGGCGCTCGCGGCTCGCTGCCGAGCGGCTGCATAGCGGTCGGCTGGGCTCGTTCCACTGTCCTCAGTACCGCTCACGCTGTCGCCTCCGCAAGCTCCGGCGACAGCGCAAGCCCCGCCCTGTGCCTCTGGTTCGCGGCCACTCCGCTTCGCTCCGTACCGCTCACGCTCCCAAGGCTAGGCGAAGCAAGCCCGGATCCGCTCCTAGGTATCGTGCTGGCGTGCCGGAAAGCGACGAGTTACCCACTTCCCGACGGCCGATCGAGGCGGTGCTGCTGGACTTCCACGGGACACTTGCGCAGGTCGAGGACGCGGTTCGGTGGGTGACCAAGGCCGCCGAGAGCCTCGGCAACACCATCGATCGCGGCAAGGCGACCGTGCTCGCCGACCGGCTCACCACCGCCGGGCGGGCCGGCGGCCCCAAGCCGCAGCGGGTGCCCGCGCACCTCGCCGAGGTGTGGGCGGATCGCGACCTCTCCGCGCACGCGCACCGGGCCTGCTTCACGGGCCTGGCCGCGACCGTCGACGAGGAGCTGGCGACGCCGCTGTACGACCGGCTGCTGCTCGCCGACGGCTGGGAGCTCTACGCCGACACCGTGCCGACCCTGCGGGCCCTGCGCGCGGCCGGGGTGCCCGTCGCGGTGGTCAGCAACATCGGCTTCGACCTGCGCGAGCTCGCCGCCGAGCTGGGCTTCGCCGACCTGGTGGACGCGTTCGTGCTCTCCTACGAGGTCGGGCGGGTCAAGCCGGACCCGGCCATCTTCTGGAACGCGTGCGCCGCCCTGCGCGTCGACCCCGAGCGGGCGCTGATGGTCGGCGACACCCCGGCGGACGCGGGCGCCGCGGCGGCCGGCTGCTCGGTGCTGGTCCTCCCGGAGAGTGAACCGGGCAAGGTGCACGGACTGGGAGGAATCCTGCGGCTGCTGTAGGGGGCCGGTCCGGGGTGGCGATTGAATTCCGGCCGCGCCGGGAAACAGTGTCGCAACACCGCCTCTGAGCTTGTCGCGATGGTGTTCGGCGACGACAGTGCAGGCAACGACACGAATTCTTTCTGCGGAGGTACGTCATGCCGTTGAACCGCTGGGACCCCACGAGCGCCCTCGCCCGCCTCGAGCAGGACATGGGCGACGCCGCACAGCACGCCCACGCCGCGTCGGTGCGCACCGCGACCGACGGTGACGATCTCGTCATCACGGTCGAGGGCATCGACCCGTCGAACGTCGACGTCCAGGTCGCCGGCGGGCGCCTGACGATCAAGGGCGCGGGCGGCAGCAGTACCGCGGAGAGCCACGACGCCGGCGGCGCGCACTTCTCGTCGTCCTCGTCCAGCTCGTCCTCGTTCTCCCGGAGCTTCTCGGTGCCGCAGGACGTCGAGCAGTCGGACGTGTCCACCGAGCCCTCGGGCAACGGCGTCAAGGTGCGCATCCGCAACGCCGCCTGAGCGCTCAGGCCAGCAGCGTGAGCGCTCCTGGTACACACGACATGGTCACGGGGAGTGGACAGATCCGCTCCCCGTCGGCGTATGCGGTGATCCCCGCCCCGTCGAGCCTGACCTCCTTGGCCCGGTGCGTGCTGACCCGGCGGTCGCGCACGTGCGTGCCCTTGAGCACCTTCGGCCGCAGCCGCATGAGCGTGAGCCGCCCGAGCGGCTCGGCGACGACGACGTCGAGCAGCCCGTCGGTGGGGTCGGCCCCGGGCGCGATGCGGAAGCCGCCGCCGTAGGACTCGGTGTTGCCGACCGCGACCAGCACGGAGTCGAAGACGGTTTCCGCGCCGTCGAGGCTCATCGTGTACCGCCTGGGCCGCAGCGCCACCAGCTCCTCGACGATCGCCCGGTTGTACCGCTGCGGCCCCTTCGGCCACCGCATGCGATTGGCGCGCTCGTTGACGAACGCGTCGAACCCGGCCGCGAGCACCGCCCCGAACCAGGCCCGCGTCCCGTCGTCGCCCTCCAGCCACACCAGGTCGATCGCGCGCCTCCGATCGCCGCGCAGCGCGTCGGCCACGTTCGCGGCGGCCTCGAGCGGATCGCCCGGCAGCCCCAGCCGCACCGCGAAGTCGTTGCCGGTGCCGGCCGGGACGATCCCGAACGGCGTACCGGTCCCGGCCACGGCCTGCAGCCCGAGGTGGACGGTCCCGTCGCCCCCCATGGCCACGAGCGCGTCACACCGCCCCTCGGCAACGACCCGGCGAGCCTGCTCCTTCGCCTCGGCGGCCGCGCTCGCGCCGAGGACCTCGACACTCGCCCCGTGCGCGCCCAGCCGCTCCAGCACCGCGGGAAGCAACGCCGCCCGGCGACCCTTGCCGGCGGTGGGGTTGACGAGCAGCGCGATGTTCACGGGCGAGACTGTAAACGTTCAACGACCCACCCGCGATCAACCGCCACGCCACTTCTCGCCGCACCGCTTCCTTGCCGCTCCCCGCATCAACCTCACCGCACCGCTCCCTTGCCGCCCCCGCATCCACTCGCCGCACCGCTCCCTTGCTGGCCCCCCATCGACCTCGCCGCACCGCCGCGCTTCCGTCCGCTTCGACTCGACTGCGCCGCTCCTTGAGGCCGCCCACGCCACTGCATCCCCCGGGCCGCACCGCCGCACACCGCCACCCGCGTCGCCACGTCGCCACCCGCCTCGACCTCGCAGGCCGCCGGAGCTCCTGGCTCGGGGCGACCGACCTGCCCTTCCGCACCTTGGACTTCAGCCGCTTCGCCTCCCGCCAGCGCGGCCACGCCCTGCCCCGCACCCCCGCACAGCGCGGCCACGTCCTCCCCCGCGCCGTCGCACAGCGCGGCCCCCCTCCGCCGAACCCCGCAAGCGCGGCCACGCCTTCCCCGCGCCCGGGCGCGCCGAGGCCACGCCTTCCCCGCCGCCCTCGCACAGCGCGGCCACCCCCACCGCCGCACCCCCGCACAGCGCGGCCACCCTTCCGCCGCACCCCGCAAGCGCGGCCACGCCCCGCCCCGCGCCCGGGCGCGCCGAGGCCACGCCCTCCCCGCCGCCCCCGCACAGCGCGGCACGCCCACCGCCGCACCCTCGCACAGCGCGGCCGCCCCCTCCCGCTCCCGGGCGCGCCGCGGCCCTCGGCCCGCCGAATCCGGATATCCCGCCCGTCGGGGTATAAATCCGAAAAGTCGCGGCGCGGAGCGCCCGACTTTTCGCGCAACAACAGCGCCCCGGTCTCGAAAGACCGGGGCGCCGTGAGCCGAGCCGAACAGAGCGCTGTCTACGTGAAGTCGTCGTAGCGGCTGTCCAGCGGCCTGGGCTTGTCGACCGCCGTCGGAGCCGCCACCGGGGTCGGGGCGTCGATCTGGTCGTAGCCGTCGATCGGGCTCGCCGCCTCGACCGGTTCGACCTCGTAGTCGTCCAGCGAGGAGACCTCGTCGTCGCCGATGCCCGCGTACGACGGGCGGTTGCGGTTGCGCCGCTTGTCGTTGACGAGGGCGAAGACGACGGCACCGAAGTACAGCACCGACATGCACAGGGCCAGGAACGTCATGCCGAACGGGTCGGCCGTCGGCGTCGCGACCGCGGCGAAGACGAAGAAGATGAAGACCGCGATGCGCCACCAGCCCAGCAGCCGCTTGCCCGTCGCGATGCCCGCGATGTTGGCCAGCATGATGCCGAGCGGGAACTCGAAGGCGACGCCGAAGACGGCCATCATGCCGGTCACGAAGTCGACGTACGACATCGCCTCCAGCATGATCTGGGTCTCCGGGTTGACAAAGCCCACGAGGAACTCGAGGCCCTTCGACACCACGATGAACGCCAGCACCGCGCCGCCGGCGAACAGCGGCGCGGCCAGGCCGGCGAACACGTAGGCCCAGCGGCGCTCGTTACGGTGCAGGCCGGGCGCGATGAAGGCCCAGAGCTGGTACATCCAGAACGGCGCCGACACGATCAGGCCGACCCACAGCGAGATCTTCAGCTTCAGCAGCAACGGATCAGTGACTTTCAGGGCCACGAACCCGCACCGCCAGTCGGCCGGCAGGACCCCGTTGTTGTGCTGCAGTTCGAGTTTCTGGGCGAGCTGGCAGTACGGCTCCTGGAGGATTGCCAGGACGTGCCCCGAGAGCAGGTAACCGACGATCATGCCGAGCACGATCGCGATCGAGGCTCGGAAGAGCCGGGTCCGCAGCTCCCGCAGATGCTCCAAGAGCGTCATGGAGCCATCTGCGGCGCGCTCGAAGTTCGACGGCTGCTTATCCCGCCGCCGGGCGAGGATGCTCACGACCGGAGCGCGCCTCAGCGCTCGCGAGCGTGGTCAACCGGGTCGACGCGCGGGCTCGGGGAGGCCTGGTTGTCGGCGATCTCACCCCGCAGCGGCTCACGACCCGACTGCGCCTCGGCCTTGGCGTCGACGTCGTCGTCGGCGAGGCCCTTGGTCTCCGCCTTGATGATCCGCATCGAGCGGCCGAGCGAACGCGCCGCGTCGGGCAGGCGCTTCGCGCCGAACAGCAGGATCAGCACGACCACCAGGACGATGATGTGCCACGGCCTAACCGCACCCATGTGAAGCCACCTCACTGTATTTGAGCTGCCGCACCCATCGTACTGACCACCGGAGGGTGAGGGCAGAGGCCGGGGTTTGCGGGATGGAGTCCGGCCGCTGAAGTCCTGACGAGTGTTGACGCCGATCCGCCCGATCGTCAACCATCCGACCGGACAAAGGTGCACTTTGCCCGGGTTTATCTGCCAGGATTGTTAACTGTTCTCAATCACCCGCTGCTTGGCGGCCTGCTGGGCGGCCATGGCCTCCAGCTGCGGCATCATCTGCTCGACGGTCTGCTGGAGCGTGGCGAGGCGCGGCTCGACCCGGCGCTGGCCGTCCTCCAGGCGCGCCTGCATGGCCCGCGCCGCGTTGTCGAACGCGCGCAGCCGGCTCATGACGCTGAGCGCGACGACGATCAGGACGATCAGCGCGAGCAGGACGATGCCGCCCGAGATCCACCACAGCACGTGATCGACCTTAGTGCACGTAGGCCGCCAGCGCCGCGTTCGCCTCGGCGACGACCGCCTCGGCGAGCGCGGCCGGGGCCACGACGGTGACCTCGGCGCCGAGGCGCAGCACGAGCCGCCGGGCCCAGTCGAGGTCGGAGGCGCGCAGCGAGACCGTCCAGTGCTCGCCGGGGCCGCGCTCGACCGTCTCGCACGGGTACTGCTCGGTGATCCACCGCGCCCCCCGCCCAACGCGCAGGGTCACCAGCGGCAGGTCCGGCGTCGGGGTGAACAGCGTGCCGGTGCGGGTGTCGGTCGGCCGGGCCCGCGGCGGCACCTGCGCGGCCTCGTCGAGCTCGGTGGAGGCGTCGATGCGGTCGACGCGGAAGAGCCGGACGGCCTCGGCGCGGCGGCACCACGCCTCCAGGTAGGCCCACCGCCCGACGACCAGCACGCGCATCGGGTCCACGACGCGCTCGGTGGTCTCGTCGCGGGTGGCGGTGTAATACGTGATCCGCAGCGCCCGCCGCCGGTCGACGGCCCCGCGCAGCTCCTCGAGCCGGTCGGAGGCGCCGGGGAGCCGCACCGCGACGGGCGCGTCGGCGAGATCCCCGGCCGCGTGCTCGATCTTCGCGAGCGCCCGGTGCACGCCGTCCCCGGCGGTGACGCCCGGCGTCTCGGCGAGCATGCGCAGGGCCACGATGAGCGCGAGCGCCTCGTCGGGCGTGAGGCGCAGCGGGCGGCCGATGCCGGCGTCGTAGGTCAGGGTCACGCTGTCGCCGACGAACGCCATGTCGATGAGGTCGCCGGGGCCGTAGCCGGGCAGCCCGCACATCCACAGCAGCTCGAGGTCCTCGCGCAGCTGGCGGTCGGTGATGCCCTGGTCGGCGGCGGCCTCGGCGATCGTGATGCCGGGGCGGGCCTGCAGGTAGGGCACCAGGTTGAGCATGCGCGCGAGGCGCTCCGCGGAGTTCGTCACGCCGGCACCCCGACCTGCGAGCCGGCGGGGTCGTAGGCGGCGGCGATGGCCCGCAGCCGGCGCACGACGCCGTCACGCACCTCGGGCGGGTCGAGGACGACCAGATCCGCGCCGTACCCCACCAGCCACTCGGCGAACAGATCGGCGTCGGAGTAGCTCAGGGTGAGCCGGTCCCCGTCGGGCCCCGGCACGCACTGCTCGGCCCAGCGCCGGACCCCCGCGGCCTTCTCCGGTCGCACGAGCACGGTGGCGCGCCCGACCCGCTCGACGGGCCCCGAGAAGCCCGCGACCTTGGCGATGAGGTCGGTCTTGGGCGGCTCGTAGGCGCCGCGCCGGCCGATGCGCCGCACCCCGCTGACGATCCGCGACAGCCGGAAGCAGCGCTCGGCGCCCCGGTCGAGGTCGTGTCCGACGACGTACCACCGGCCGCGCCAGCACACCACGCCCCACGGCTGCAGGCGGCGCACGCCGGCGGCGTCGCGCTCGGGGACCTCGTAGGAGAAGGTGACCGCCTGCCGGTCCCGTACCGCCGCCGTCAACGGCTCGAAGGCCGGATCGACGGTGACGACGGCCTCGACGCCGAGGGTGGCGTGCGGGTCCACGTCGATGCCGCCGGCCCGCAGCTTGGCCAGGCCCGAGGACGCCGCCGCGGCCAGGCCGGTCTGCTGCCACAGCCGCACCGCGATGCCGACCGCGGCCGCCTCGTCCGGGGCGAGCGGGATGTCGGGCAGCGCATACTCCCGCCGGGCGATGCGGTAGCCCTGCTCGTTGTCGAAGATGCTCGCCGTGCCCATCTCCAGCGGCACGCCGAGCTCGCGCAGCTCCGACTTGTCGCGCTCGAACTTGCGCTGGAACGCCTCGTGGTCGCGCTCGTCGTTGGGATCGTGCTCGTAGCCCGGCACGATCGCCGCGATCTGCTCGGCGGTCAGGAAACGGCGCGTAGCGAGCAGGCAGATCACCAGATTCACCAGGCGCTCGGTTCGAGTCCGCGACACGCAAGCGAACCTACCAGCCCGAACGCCTGTTCTGCGCCAGCCCCGCGGTGCGCGTTCACACCGTCACCACAGCAGCGCGCTGTGTCGCTGCGTTACTGTGTGCGCCGTGATTCGCTGGCGCTGGGGAACCGTTGTCGACACCCGCCGGGAGTGGCACGGGAGTCTCGAGCTCGACGTCACCGTGGAGGCTCGCCGCCCCGGGGATCCGGCTTCGGTACGGGCCCTGGCCTACCCCGCCCTCGTCGGTGTCCCCCGCGCGGGTGACCGGGTGCTGCTCAACCTCAACGCGCTCGCCCTCGGCCTCGGCACCGGCGGCTACGCGCTCGTCGTGGCCCTGCCGGACCGGCTGCCCGACGACGTGGACGTTCCCGGGCACGTGGTCAAGGCGCGGTACACCCCGCTGCAGGCGATCGTCCTCGCGGCCGACGAGGAGGCCTCGCCCCTGCGCGGGGAGCTGGCCGGCGCCGTGGACCTCGGCGGCATGCCCGTGGTTGTGGCGGACCTGCACTCGGCCCTGCCCGCGGTGCTCGCCGGCGCGCTGGCCGAGCGGCCCGGGCTGCGCGTCGCCTACGTGATGACCGACGGCGGCGCCCTGCCCGCCTGGTTCTCGCGCACCCTCGACGGCCTGCGCCCCCGGCTCGCCGGCACCGTGACCACGGGCCAGTCCTTCGGCGGCGACCTCGAGTCGACGAACGTGCACAGCGGCCTGCTCGCCGCCCGGCACGGCCTGCACGCGGACCTCGCGATCGTCACGCAGGGCCCGGGCAACCTCGGTACCGGCACGAGCTGGGGCTTCTCGGGCGTCGCGGCCGGCGAGGCGGTCAACGCGGTGCACGCGCTCGGCGGGCGCCCGGTCGCGGCCCCGCGCATCTCGGACGCCGACCCGCGCCCGCGCCACAACGGCGTCTCCCACCACAGCCTGACCGCCTTCGGCCGCGTGGCCCTGGCCCCGGCCGACCTCGTGATGCCCTCGGACCTCTCCCCCGCGCTGGCGGGCCCGGTGCGCGCGGCGCTGTCCGCGCTGTGCCCGCCGCACACGCTGGTGGAGGTTCCGTCGGCGGACCTGGCGCGGCCGCTGGGCGAGTTGCCGGTGAAGCTGTCGACGATGGGCCGCGACCTGAGCGCGGACACGGCGTACTTCCTGTCGGCGGCCGCCGCGGGCCGCTACGCCGCGACGCTCACTGCCTGACGCGAGCAACGGTCCGCGCCCCCGCGGACCCGGGTCAGGCTTTGGCGAGGGCCGCGTTCGCCACCGACCGCAGCTGCGGCAGGTGGTCCGCCTCCGGGGCGGCCGCCACGACCAGGTAGACCGCCACGATCGCCTTCCCCCGCCGGGTCAGCAGCGTCTTGGACTTGTCGCTCAGCGCCGCCTCCCCCACGCCGCCGACGGCCTCGAGGGACACGATCGTCGTCCAGAGCTTCTGGGCCTGGCCCGCGTCCGTGAACGTCAGGGCCACCACGGTCACCTGGTCGCCGGCCGGGCTGGCGAAGGGGCACATCCGGGCGCGGGCGTTGAGGCCGAGGGTCTGCACCGCCTGGCCGTACTGCGCCACGGCCGCCGCGCCGTCGCCCGGGCTCGGCTGGACCGGCAGGCCCGTGGACTGTTTCACCTGGTCGGCGCCGATCAGGCCCTGGCAGCCGTCGGAGTTGACCACCGGGGGCAGGGTCGGGGACGGCAGCGGCTGGTGCGAGACGTCCGGGGCGCCGGTCGGGCCGGCCGGCAGCGGGGTGCGCTTCGGGCCGTCGTCGGTGCACGCGGACAGCAGCGCCGCCAGGGCGACCAGCGCGGCGAGGCGGCGGGTGCGGCCGCGGGTCATGCGTAGATCACGATCAGGGTGAAGCCCACGATGATCACGATCAGGATGGTGGCGAGCAGCCAGGTCGGGTACTTCGGGCCGACCGTGCGGTTGCGCTCGACCTCCTCGCGGATGCGCTGGAGCCGCCGGCCGAACCGGTTGGTGGCCGGGCGGTCGGGGTTGAAGTCGGCCCCGAGCTTCTTGGGCCTCGGGGGCTGGTGGTCCGGCAACTCATCCATAGCGCGGGCCAGCCTAATCCCCCGAGGGCCGCAACGTCACATGCTCGCGATCAGCCGGTCCACGCGCTCGTCGTAGGCGCGGAACGGGTCCTTGCACAGCACGGTGCGCTGTGCCTGGTCATTGAGCTTCAGATGCACCCAGTCGACGGTGAAGTCGCGGCGGCGCTCCTGGGCGTGGCGGATGAACTCGCCGCGCAGGCGCGCCCGGGTGGTCTGCGGCGGGGTCTCCTTGGCCTCGAAGATCTCGAGGTCCGTGGCGACCCGGTCGACCGATCCGCGCTTCTCCAGCAGCCCGTAGAGGCCGCGGCCGCGGCGCAGGTCGTGGTAGGCGAGGTCCATCTGCGCCACCCGCGGGTGGGACAGGGGCAGGTCGTGCTTGGCCTGGTACCGCTCGATGAGGCCGAGCTTGGTCACCCAGTCGACCTCGCGCTCGACGTCCTTGTGGTTGCCGGTCTCCACGGCGTTGAGCACGCGGCCCCACAGGTCCATGACCCGCTTGGTGGCCGCGTCGGCGCCGCGGCGGTCCAGGAACTCGGTCGCCTTGTCGAAGTACTCCTGCTGGATCTCCAGCGCCGAGATCTCCTTGCCGCTGGCCAGGCGGACCCGGCGGCGGCCGGTGATGTCGTGCGACACCTCGCGGATGGCCCGGATGGGGTTCTCCAGCGACAGGTCCCGCATCGCCACGCCGGCCTCGATCATCCGCAGCACGATGTCCGCGGTGCCGACCTTGAGCAGCGTGGTGACCTCGTTCATGTTCGAGTCGCCGACGATGACGTGCAGGCGGCGATACCGCTCCGCGTCCGCGTGCGGCTCGTCGCGCGTGTTGATGATGGGCCGGGACCGGGTGGTCGCCGACGAGACGCCTTCCCAGATGTGCTCGGCGCGCTGGGACAGGCAGTACACGGCGCCGCGCGGGGTCTGCAGCACCTTGCCGGCGCCGCAGATGAGCTGGCGGGTGACCAGGAACGGGATCAGGATGTCGGCCAGGCGGCCGAACTCACCGTGGCGGCTGACCAGGTAGTTCTCGTGGCAGCCGTAGGAGTTGCCGGCGGAGTCCGTGTTGTTCTTGAACAGGTAGATCTCGCCGGCGATGCCCTCGTCGTGCAGCCGGCGCTCGGCGTCGACCAGCAGGCCCTCGAGAATGCGCTCGCCGGCCCGGTCGTGGACCACCAGGTCGGGCACGGAGTCGCACTCGGGGGTGGCGTATTCCGGGTGCGAGCCCACGTCGAGATACAGGCGCGCGCCGTTGCGCAGGAAGACGTTGCTGGAACGGCCCCACGAAACGACGCGCCGGAACAGATAGCGGGCGACCTCGTCCGGCGACAGGCGGCGCTGTCCCCGGTAGGTGCACGTGACCCCGTATTCGGTCTCAAGGCCGAAAATTCGCCGGTCCATGTAGAGACATTAGCCGCCTGAACGCCGATTCGAACCTATTGGGAGCGGAGACTTTCCGTATACCTCTGACAGGTGGCGTAGTCGGGCAGCGTGCCCTCCGCGAGGCGCTGCTTGAGCGTCGGCGCCTTGGCGTCCTTCGCGGACAGCTGCGGCTGCTCGACGGGCCAGGCGATGGCCAGGTCGGGGTCGAGCGGGTGCAGGTCGTGCTCGCCCGCCGGGTTGTACGTCTCCGACACCAGGTAGGTGAGCGTGGCGTCGTCGGTGAGCGCGCAGAACGCGTGGCCGAGGCCCTCGGAGAGGTAGACCGCCCGGCGGTCCACGTCGTCGAGCTGCACGCCCTCCCAGCGGCCGAATGTCGGGGATCCGACCCGGATGTCCACGACCACGTCGAGCACGGCGCCGCGGACGCAGGTGACGTACTTGGCCTGGCTCGGCGGCACGTCGGCGTAGTGCACGCCGCGCACCACGCCGCGGGCCGAGACCGAGAGGTTGCCCTGGGCCAGCCGCAGCGGGTGGCCGATCTCGGCGGCCAGGTGGTCGAAGCGGTAGAACTCGGTGAACAGGCCCCGAGGGTCCCCGTGCAGAACCGGGGTGATCTCCCAGGCGCCGCCGATCGAGAGCTGTCGGATCTTCACGTGCTCACTCCAGCGTGTCGGTCGTGGTGGCGGTGCGTTCGTACGGTGCGGGCGTGGTGTCTCAGTGCTGCCAATCGAGGAGGTTGAGCAGATACTCGCCGTATCCGCTCTTGCGCAGCGGCTCGGCCAGCTCGCGCAGGCGCTCGTCGTCGATCAGCCCCGCGCGCCAGCAGACCTCCTCCACGCAGCCGACCTTGAAGCCCTGCCGTTCCTCGATCACGCGCACGAACTCGGCCGCCTGGACCATGGTGTTGAACGTGCCCGTGTCGAGCCAGGCCGTACCCCGGTCGAGCACGCCGACGTGCAGTTCACCCCGTTCGAGGTAGGCCGCGTTCACGGCGGTGATCTCGAGCTCGCCGCGGTCGCTGGGCTTGAGGTCGCGCGCGATCTGCACGACGCGGTTGTCGTAGAAGTACAGCCCGGGCACCGCGTAGCGGGACTTGGGCCGGATCGGCTTCTCCTCGATCGAGAGCACCCGCCCGTCGGGGGCGAACTCGACCACGCCGTAGTCCTCCGGGTTGGACACCGGGTAGGCGAAGACCCGCCCGCCGATGAGCGAGGCGTTGTCGGCGAGCCGCTGGCCGAGCGCGCCACCGTGGAAGATGTTGTCGCCCAGCACCAGCGCCACGCTCTCGTCGCCGATGAAGTCCGCGCCGATGATGAACGCCTGGGCGAGGCCCTCCGGGCGGGGCTGGGCCGCGTACTGCAGGCTGAGCCCCCACTGCGACCCGTCGCCGAGCAGCCGGACGAACTGGTCCTGGTCCTCGGGCGTGGTGATGACGAGGATCTCCCGGATGCCCGCCATCACCAGCGTGGTGAGCGGGTAGTAGATCATCGGCTTGTCGAAGACAGGCATCAGCTGCTTCGACACGGCCTTGGTCAAGGGCCACAGACGTGAGCCGGTCCCACCGGCGAGGATGATGCCGCGCACCCGGCCACCGTACGGGAAGCATCCGGCCGGGGTCGACCCGGACGTGCCCAGGGTCGACCGGCGCAGCAGCGGCGTTCCACTAGACTCTCGAACCCGTGAGAATCCTCGTCACCGGCGGTGCCGGTTTCATCGGCTCGCATTACGTGCGCACCCTGCTCAGCGGCGGGTATCCCGCGTACGCGGGCGCGGCCGTGACCGTCCTCGACAAGCTCACCTATTCGGGGAACCGGGAGAACCTCGCCCCGGTCGAAGGCGACTCCGCGCTCACGTTCGTGGAGGGCGACATCTGCGACGCGACGCTCGTCGGCGAGCTCATGCCCGGGCACGACGCGGTCGTGCACTTCGCGGCGGAGTCGCACGTCGACCGCTCCATCCTCGGCGCCGGGCCGTTCGTGACCACGAATGTGCTGGGCACCCAGGTGCTGCTCGACGCGGCCCGCGCGGCCGGGGTCGGGCGGTTCCTGCACGTGTCGACCGACGAGGTGTACGGCTCCATCCAGGAGGGCTCCTGGACCGAGGAGTGGCCGCTCGCGCCGAACTCGCCGTACTCCGCCTCGAAGGCCGGCTCGGACCTGCTGGCGCTGGCCTACCACCGCACCCACGGGATGGAGGTGGTGGTCACCCGGTGCTCGAACAACTACGGCCACTACCAGTTCCCCGAAAAGGTGATTCCGCTCTTCGTCACCAATCTCATCGACGGCGGGACCGTCCCGCTCTACGGCGACGGCGGCAACATCCGCGACTGGCTGCACGTGTCCGATCACTGTGCGGGCATCCAGCTCGCGCTCGAGAAGGGCCGGCCCGGCGAGGTCTACAACATCGGCGGCGGCCGCGAGCTGACCAACCGCGAGCTGACCGAGGTCCTGCTGGCCGCCACCGGACGGGACTGGGACTCCGCCGTGCGCTACGTCGAGGATCGCAAGGGCCATGACCGGCGGTACTCGCTGAGCCACGACAAGATCAGCAACGAGCTCGGCTACGCCCCGCAGGTCACGTTCGAGCAGGGCATCGCCGAGACGGTGGCCTGGTATCAGGACAACCGCGCCTGGTGGGAGCCGCTCAAGGCCCGGGCGGCGCTGTCCTCATGACCGGTCCGCAGCGAAGCGGAGGACGCGCGACCCGGTTCCTTGTCACGGGCGCGGGCGGCATGCTCGGCCGCGACCTGCTGGCCGTGCTCGACGGCCGGGACGTGACCGCCGCGACCCGGGCGGAACTGGACATCACGGACGCCGCGAAGGTGCGCTCGCTCGTCGAAGGCCACGACGTGGTCATCAACGCCGCGGCCTGGACGGACGTCGACGGCGCCGAGGCCGACGAGGCCGCCGCGACCGCGGTCAACGGCGCCGGCGTGGCCGCCCTGGCCGCCGCGTGCGCCGCGACCGGGGCGCGGCTGGTGCACGTCTCCACCGACTACGTGTTCCCGGGCGACGCCACCGAGCCCTACGCCGAGGACGCCGCGACCGGCCCGATCAACGCGTACGGCCGCAGCAAGCTCGTGGGCGAGCGGGCCGTGCTCGACACGCTGCCCGAGTCCGGGTACGTCGTGCGCACCGCCTGGCTCTACGGCACGACCGGCCGCAACTTCGTGCTGACCATGCTGCGCCTGGCCGCCGAGCGCGAGTTCGTCGACGTCATCGACGACCAGGTCGGGCAGCCGACGTGGGCGCGTGACCTGGCCGAGCGCCTGGTGGCGCTGGCGGACGCGGACGCCCCCGCCGGTGTCTACCACGGCACCGCGAGCGGCCGCACGTCGTGGCACGGGCTGGCGGCGGCCACGTTCGAGCTGGCCGGGCACGACCCGGCCCGGGTGCGCCACACCACCAGCGCGGCGTTCGTGCGCCCGGCGAAGCGGCCCGCGTTCAGCGTGCTCGGGCACGAACGCTGGTCGGCGGCCGGGATGCCGCCGATGCGGGACTGGCGTGCCATGCTGCAGGACATGATGCCCGGAGTTGCCCGGTGAAGCTCACGATCGTCACCGGCCTGACCGCGCTCGCGGTGCTCGCCTTCATGGTGGAGCTGCTGCGGCGGCGGCAGCTGCAGGAGAAGTACGCGATCCTCTGGCTGGTCGTCAGCGTCGTGATGCTGCCGCTGGCGTTCTTCCCGTTCATCACCGACCGCACGGCGAAGCTGCTGGGCATCGCGTCCGGCGTGAGCCTGGTGCTGTTCCTCGGCATCGTGTTCCTGCTGCTGGTGACGGTGCACCTGAGCTGGGAGGTCAGCCGGCTGGAGGAGGAGACCCGCACGCTGGCCGAGGACCTGGCCCTGCTGCGCAGCGAGCTGGGCCGGCCCCGCCCCCAGGACGAGATCCCGCACGAAGCGATCAGCGCTCAGGAAGCGGGTTTCGATGATCAACGGTAAGAAGGTCCTGATCATCATCCCGGCGTGGAACGAGTCGGGGTCGATCGCCGACGTCGTGCGGGAGGTGCGCGGCGAGCTGCCGTCGGTCGACATCATCGTGGTCGACGACGGCTCCGGCGACGACACCGCGATCAAGGCGGCCGAGGCCGGGGCGATCGTCGCGAAGCTGCCGTTCAACCTGGGCGTCGGCGGGGCGATGCGCACCGGGTACCGCTACGCCCGCGACCACGGCTACGACGTGGCGATCCAGGTGGACGCGGACGGGCAGCACGATCCGCGGTACATCCCGAAGCTCGTCGACGCGCTGGACGAGCACGATCTGGTGATCGGCGCCCGGTTCGCGGGCGAGGGCGGCTACAGCGTCAAGGGCCCTCGCAAGTGGGCGATGAAGATGCTGTCGTCGGTGCTGTCGAAGCTGTCCCGCACGCGCCTGACCGACACGACGTCCGGGCACCGCGCGTGCAACCGGCGCACGATCGAGTTCTTCGCGCACTGGTATCCGGCGGAGTACCTCGGCGACACGATCGAGGTCCTGGTGCGGCTGGCGCGCAACGGCTACAAGATCACGCAGATCCCGGTCGCGATGCGGCCGCGGATGGCGGGCACGCCGAGCAATTCGCCCGTGAAGGCCACGATCTACCTGGGGCGCGCGTTTGTCGTGCTGCTCCTCGCGATGATCCGCGCCTGACCTCGCACGACGTGCAGGGCCGGTCTCCCGCTCCGGGTGACCGGCCCTTGGCGTGTCGCGTGCGGCTGCCGCGCGTTTCGTGCTTCCGGGTGGAGCTGGTGCGTGGTTGCCCCGTCTGGGGTGCTTCGCCACCGATGGCGTCCGGCGTCCGGCCTGGTCGCTCCGGTTCGGCGGGCGGGGCCGTTGCCGTCCTCCGGCGTTCCGGCGCCGGCCCAGGGACGCTGCGCGTTCCCGCGACCCAGCCCTGCGCCCGGCCGGGCCGTCGCCGGCGTTCCGGCGACGGGCCGGGGCCGAGGTGGCCCCGTCCGTGAACGCGTCGGGTCCGGCTATTCGGCTTCGGGCTTCTTCTTGTCCTCGTCGTCGGGGGTCGCCAGCTCGCCGGGCTCGTCGGGGCTCGGGGCCGGGCCGCCCGACGCGTTGTCGGCGGGCGTGCTCGGAGACGCCGGCGGCTGCGGCTTGTCCTCCAGGCCCTCCTCGACGTCCTGGCTGCCGGCCGAGGTGTCCTCGAGGATGGCGGTCAGCGCCAGGCCGGTGAGCCGGCGGAAGGTGCGGCCCGGACGGTTGCGGTCCAGCACCGCGACCTCGAGCTGATTGGCGGCCAGCTTGCGCGGCTGGCCGCCCTCGCCGCCGACGCTGCCCAGACCCTCGACCGCCAGCCGCAGGGCCTCAGCGAGCGTCTGGTCGGGCCGCAGGCGGCTTTTCACCGCGGTGGCGATGGCGTCCGACTGCCCGCCCATGGTCACCATGCCCTGCTCGTCCTGGACGGAGCCGTCGTAGGTGATCCGGTAGAGCTCGTCGTCCTCGGCGGTGGCGCCCGCCTCGGCGACGCAGATCTCCACCTCGTAGGGCTTCTGCTCCTGGGTGAAGATCGCGCCGAGGTTGCGGGCGTAGAAGTTGGCGATCTGCCGGCCGGTCACGTCGCCGCGGGCGTAGGAGTAGCCGTGCAGGTCGGCCAGGCGCACTCCGGCGGAGCGCAGGGCCTCGAACTCCGGGTAGCGGCCGACGGCGGCGAACCCGATGCGGTCGTAGATCTCGCTGACCTTGTGCAGCGCGGTCGAGAGGTTCTCGGCCACGAACAGCACGCCGCCCTCGTAGCTGAGCACCATGACGCTGCGGCCACGAGCGATGCCCTTGCGCGCGTACTCCGAGCGGTCCCGCATGATCTGCTCGGGCGAGGCGTAGAACTGCATGGCCACGGTGGCGGGTTCTCCTTCGGCTGGTTGGTGGGCGTTCGGGCCGGTGGGTGACTCGAGCTTCTGGGTGACTCGGGCTTTTGAGTGGATCGGGCTTTGGGTGGATCGGGCCGCTCGGCGACTCGGGCCTTCGGGTGGCTCGGGCTTTGGGTGGCTGGGGCCGGGCCGGTGGGTGACTCGGGCCGGTGAGGGGCGGCCCGAGTCGGTGCCGGCTAGACCCCCGGGTTCTCGGAGCGCTCGGCGATGATCTGCTCGGCGGCGGCGCGGGTCTCGTCGTCGCCGAGGCGGCGGGTGCCCTCGACCGTCGCGGTCATGATCACCGGGAAGATGTTGCGCAGGAGGTCGGGGCCGCCGGTCGCGGTGTCGTCGTCCGCGGCGTCGTAGAGCGCCTCGATGGCCAGCTTCACGGCCTCGTCGGTCGTCACGCCGGGCCGGTAGCGCTTCTTGAGCGACGACTTGGCGAACAGCGAGCCGGAGCCGATCGAGTCGTAGCCGCGCTCCTCGTAGACGCCGCCGGCGACGTCGAAGCTGAAGATGCGCCCGGCCTTGTCGACGCTCTTGGCGTCCACGTCGAACCCGGCGAAGAGCGGCACCACGGCCAGGCCCTGCATCGCGGCGCCGAGGTTGTTGCGCACCATGCTGGCCAGGCGGTTGGCCTTGCCCTCCAGCGAGAGCATGCTGCTCTCGATCTTCTCGTAGTGCTCCAGCTCGACCTGGAACAGCCGGATCATCTCGAGGCCGAAGCCCGCCGTGCCGGCCATGCCGACCAGCGAGTAGGCGTCGGCGGCGAAGACCTTCTCGATGTCGCGCTGGGCGATGAGGTTGCCCATCGTCGCGCGCCGGTCGCCGCCCATGAGCACGCCGTCGGAGCACGCGATCGCGACGATCGTCGTCGCGTGGGCGCTCACGTCGGCCGCCATGCCCGGCGGCAGCGGACGCCGGCCGGGGAGCATCTCCGGCGCCACGTGCGACAGGAACTCGGTGAAGGACGAGCTCCCGGCGGCGTGGAACGCTGCGGGCGGGCGCCCTGAGTGGTCAAGACCCGACGGCAACGGAGCCCCTCCTTGGTTGCTGGTGATCGACTGTGGTGGGCCAACAATACGCCGCGGCACGGCCGGATCGCGCGGCGCCACAACGCTGTGGGCGAACAGGCGGTGCGTCGTGCGGACCGCTCCCCTGCCCGGGCACGTCAGGGCCGCTCCGTCCCGCCGCCCGAGCGACGAGCCCGAGCTGTTGAGCCGGGCGTCCGAGGCCTCCGAGCGATCCGGCAGCGTGGCCGCGAGCCGGACGAGCGCGCCCCGCAACGGGCGCCGCCCGCCCGGGGTTCCGGGCGGGCGGGCTCGTGTGCGGCTACTCGCCGCCCTTTTGCACGTATCCGCGGACGAACTCTTCGGCGTTCTCCTCGAGCACGGAGTCGATCTCGTCGAGAAGGTCGTCGACGTCCTCGCCGAGCTGCTCGACCCGTTCGGCTGTCTCCGGGTTCACCTCAGGCGCGGCGACGTCCTCTTCCTCGTCGCGACGCGACTTGCCGGACTGAGACTGCCCGCCCGTATCCCTCGTAGCCATGACTCATCCTCCTCGGGGGGACCACCAAACGAACCGCTGCATCGAACTTACCCGGAAGTGATCGCTTCGAGCAGATCCTTGGCGCTCGGGCATTTGTCGAACAACGCGCCGACATGTTTCTTGGTCCCCCGCTCGGGCTCCATCATCGGCACCCGGACGAGCGACTCACGGCCCACGTCGAAAATGACGGAGTCCCAGCTGGCCGCCACCACCTCGGCGGGGTATTTGGCGAGGCAGCGGCCGCGGAAGTAGGCCCGGGTGTCGTCCGGCGGCTCGACGATCGCGCGCTGGACCTCTTCCTCGGTGAACAGCGTCGTCATCGAGCCGCGGGCGACCAGGCGCTGGTAGAGGCCCTTCTCCGGGCGGACGTCGGAATACTGCAGGTCGACGAGCTGCAGCTTGTGCGAGCTCCAGCCGAGCGACTCGCGCTCGCGGTAGCCCTCCAGCAGCCGCAGCTTGGCCACCCAGTCGAGCTCGCCGGCGCACAGCATCGGGTCGCGCCCGAGCTTGTCCAGCGCGTCCTCCCAGCGGTCGAGCACGTCGAGGGTGATCTCGTCGGCGTCGTCGCCCTCGCGGCCCTCGACGAACGCGCGGGCCCGCTCGTAGAAGGCCCACTGGATGTCCAGGGCGGTGAGCCGGCGGCCGTCGCGCATGCGGATGAGGTGCTTGAGCGACGGGTCGTGGCTGACCGACTTGAGCTCGGTGACGGGGTCGGCGATGCCCAGGTCGGCCGAGAGCACCTTCTCCTCGATCATGGCGAGGATCAGCGACGTGGTGCCGACCTTCAGGTACGTCGAGATCTCCGACAGGTTCGCGTCACCGATGATCACGTGCAGGCGGCGGTACTTGTCCGCGTCGGCGTGCGGCTCGTCGCGCGTGTTGATGATGGGCCGCTTCAGCGTGGTCTCCAGGCCGACCTCGACCTCGAAGAAGTCGGCGCGCTGGGAGATCTGGAAGCCGGGGCCGGTGCCGTCCTGCCCGATGCCGACCCGCCCGGCGCCGCACACGATCTGCCGCGTGACGAAGAACGGCGTGAGGTGCGTGACGATGTCGGCGAAGGGCGTCTGCCGGCGCATGAGGTAGTTCTCGTGCGCGCCGTAGCTGGCGCCCTTGTTGTCGGTGTTGTTCTTGTACAGGTGGATCGGCAGCGTGCCCGGGATGGTGGCGGCGCGCCGGGAGGCCTCGGCCATCACCCGCTCGCCGGCCTTGTCCCACAGCACGATGTCGCGGGGGTTGGTCACCTCGGGCGTAGAGTACTCCGGGTGGGCGTGGTCCACGTAGAGCCGCGCGCCGTTGGTCAGTATCACGTTCGCGAGGCCGAGGTCCTCGTCCGCGAGCGCCTCCGCGGGATCGTAAAGAGCACCCGAATAGGTGAACCCGCGGGCGTCGCGCAGCGGCGACTCCTCCTCGTAGTCCCACCGGGCCCGGCCGTTCTTGGAGAGCTCGGGCCGCGCCCCGTAGGCGTTGACCACCTGGGAGGACGTGACCATCGGGTTCGCACCCGGCTGGCCGGGCACGGACACGCCGTACTCGACCTCGGTGCCCATCACGCGCCGCACACTCATGAGACAACCCTAGTCGTATCGTCGGCGACCCGGCCCACTCGGACGGGCCAGCTTGCCAGCAAGCTTAAGCGGGCGGTGACCTCTTGGTCACCGCCCGCTCATAGATGGATCACCGTTTACAGGTATTGGCCGGTGTTGGTGGCCGTCTCGATGGAGCGGCCGGCCTCGGCGCCCTTGCCGCCGGAGACGAGCGTGCGGATGTAGACGATCCGCTCACCCTTCTTGCCGGAGATGCGGGCCCAGTCGTCGGGGTTGGTGGTGTTGGGCAGGTCCTCGTTCTCCCGGAACTCGTCGACACACGAGTCGAGCAGGTGCTGCAGGCGAACACCCTTCTGCCCGTTGGAGAGGAAGTCCTTGATCGCCATCTTCTTGGCCCGGTCGACGATGTTCTGGATCATCGCGCCGGAGTTGAAGTCCTTGAAGTACAGGACCTCCTTGTCGCCGTTGGCGTAGGTCACCTCGAGGAAGCGGTTCTCCTCGGTCTCGGAGTACATCCGCAGCACGACCGCGTCGATCATGGCCGCCACCGTCGCGTCGGGCGAGCCACCGTGCTCGCTGACGTCGTCGCTGTGCAGCGGCACGTCGGTCAGGATGTACTTCGAGAAGATGTCCTTCGCCGCCTCGGCGTCCGGCCGCTCGATCTTGATCTTCACGTCGAGCCGGCCGGGGCGCAGGATGGCCGGGTCGATCATGTCTTCCCGGTTGGATGCGCCGATGACGATGACGTTCTCCAGGCCCTCCACGCCGTCGATCTCGCTGAGCAGCTGGGGGACGATCGTGTTCTCCACGTCGGAGGAGACACCGGAACCGCGGGTGCGGAACACGGAGTCCATCTCGTCGAAGAACACGATGACGGGCGTGCCCTCGCCGGCCTTCTCCCGAGCGCGCTGGAAGATGAGCCGGATGTGCCGCTCGGTCTCGCCGACGTACTTGTTGAGCAGCTCGGGACCCTTGATGTTGAGGAAGTAGCTGGTCTGCCGCTCCTCGCCGCGCCGCTCGGCGATCTTCTTCGCCAGCGAGTTGGCCACCGCCTTGGCGATGAGGGTCTTGCCGCAGCCGGGCGGCCCGTAGAGCAGCACGCCCTTCGGCGGGCGCAGCTTGTGCTCCCGGAACAGCTCGGCGTGCAGGAAGGGCAGCTCCACCGCGTCGCGGATCATCTCGATCTGCGAGGAGAGTCCGCCGATGTCGTGGTAGTCGACGTCGGGCACCTCCTCCAGGACGAGCTCCTCGACCTCACTCTTCGGGATCCGCTCGTAGGCGTAGGCCGACCGCGGCTCGATCATGAGCGAGTCACCGGCGCGCAGCGGCGCGTCGGCGATGGTGTGCGCCAGGTGGACGATCCGTTCCTCGTCGGCGTGCGAGACGACGAGGGCCCGGTCACCACCCTCAAGGACCTCCTTCAACATGACGACCTCGCCGGCTCGCTCGAACCCGAGCGCGTCGACGATGTTCAGGGCGTCGTTGAGCAGGACCTCCTGGCCTCGGCGCAGCTCCTCGACCTCGATGGCCGGGGAGACTGCCACGCGCAGCTTGCGCCCGCCGGTGAACACGTCGACGGTGCCGTCGTCGTGGCGGGCGAGGAAGACGCCATAACCGCTCGGCGGCTGTGCCAGGCGGTCAACCTCCTCCTTCAGCGTCACGATCTGGGCTCGGGCCTCCTTGAGGGTGGCCACGAGCCGCTCGTTGTTTTCGGTCAGCCGGGCAATCTGCGCCTGCGCTGCGGCGAGCCGCTCCTCGAGCTGTCGCACGTGTCGCGGGGTCTCCGTCAGCTTGCGCCGCACCAGGGCGAGTTCCTCCTGAAGAAACGCGACCTGCGTGGAGAGATCGTGGGCGTCCTTCTCCCATCGTGCGGCGCGCGTCTCCGCGTCGTCGCTGCGTGCCACGTCCCACCTCCCCGGGGGCTTTGAACGTTGTGCTCTAACACTAACTGCTGATCGGCGGTTCAGTCCCCCTCGAACACGTGCGCCACAGGGTGTTTACAAATCCGGGATGCGCGAAGGGCCCTATCCAGTACCCTTTCCGGCCCTCTGCGGCGTGTGTCACGGCCCCGTGCACGGTTTCGCCGGGGTCGGGTAGCGTCAGGCCGGTGAGCGTGGAGACCACCCAGGACGAGCTGCAGGTTTGGGTCGACCAGGACCTGTGCACCGGCGACGGGCTGTGCGTGCAGTATGCCCCGGAAGTCTTCGAGTTCGACGTCGACGGCCTGGCCTACGTCAAGGGCGCCGACGGCGAGCTGCTGCTGGCGCCCGGCAGCCGGGTCGGCGTGCCCGCCCACCTGCGGCTCGAGGTGATCGACGCGGCCAAGAAGTGCCCGGGCGAGTGCATCCACGTGCGGCGCGCGGCCGACGACGCGCCCGTCGCGGGTCCCGAATCCGAGGGCTGAGCTGCGGTTCTGCTCTTGGCACCGCGGAGTCGCAGGGGCCGGGCCAGCGCAGCTGGGCCCCGCCCCGAGTCGCGCGGGAGCAACGGTCCGCAGGTGACGCGGTCCGGGCCATGAATGAACGTGAATGAAATGCGTTACAGCATCGGCTTGCCGACCAGCGAGCTGACCAGGCGCGCGAACTCCTCCAGGCGGGCGATCTGACCCGCGCCGCCGTCGTCGAGGGTCTTGCCGAAGCGCAGCGCGTCGTGCCGGATGACCGAACCGGCCTCCTCGGCCGCCACGTTGGCCTCGTCCAGCGACGTGAGCAGCAGATACACGTCCACGCTGTCGACGCGGTGCGTGCCGTTGGGGTTGCGGCTGATGCGCCGCCGGCAGCCGACCTCGGTCACCGCGGACAGGGCCACCACCCGCAGCGACGAGGTCATCGAGCCCGGCGGCGCCTCCTCCGGAGGGATGTCCTCGCCGTGCCAGAGGATCAGCCGGTTGCCGTCGCAGACGACGACCTCCTGCCAGACCCCGTTCACGTCGTTGACGAAGCGCTCCAGCGTGAATCCGAGCACGCTCTGGCCGCGCAGGACGCCGGCCATGGCGTCGAGCGCGATGTCCGGATCGCGCAGGTATGCCCGGGCCGCCGACTCCAGGTCCGGATACGGCGACCAGTCGGGAAAGACCGCGGGTAGGTCACTGAAGCTCGGTCGGCTCATGCGCTTCGGCCTCCTCGTCTGCCCGTGCGGCCGCGGCGGCCGCCAACCGCCGTGCCGCGTACGCCTCGGCACCCTTGCTCGGCTTGCGCCGGCGCGGCGGCGCGGTGACGCCCGGCGCGAGCTTGCGGGCGCTGACCAGGAAGGCCGTGTGCGCGATCATGCGGTGGTCCGGCCGCACGGCCAGCCCCTCCGCGTGCCAGTCCCGCACCAGACTCTCCCATGCACGAGGTTCGGTGTACCCACCATCCTCGCGCAAGGCCTCCACCAACTCCGACAATTGGGGCGTGGTCGCCACATAGCCGATGAACACCCCGCCGGGGATCAGCGCCCGCGACACGAGCGGCAGGATCTCCCACGGGGTGAGCATGTCCAGGATTATCCGATCAAACCCGGCATCTTCGCAGCCGGCCACGTCACCGACCCGCAGGGTCCACCCGGGCTGCGGCCCGAGGAAGGCCTCGACGTTGCGCCGGGCGATCGCCGCGAAGTCCTCGCGCATCTCGTAGGACGTCACGCGGCCCTCCGGCCCCACGGCGCGCAGGAGCGAGCAGGTCAGCGCGCCGGAGCCGGCCCCGGCCTCGAGCACGCGGGCGCCCGGGAAGATGTCGCCCATGGCCACGATCTGGGCGGCGTCCTTCGGGTAGATCACCTGAGCGCCACGGGGCATCGACAGCACGTAGTCGCTCAGCAGCGGGCGCAGGGCGAGGTAGGCGGTGCCGCCGGTCGAGCTCACCACGCTGCCGTCGGGCGCGCCGATGAGCTCGTCGTGCGCGAGCCGCCCCCGGTGGGTGTGGAACTCCTTGCCCGGCTCCAGCACGATGGTGTGCATCCGGCCCTTGGGGTCGGTGAGCTGGACCCGGTCGCCGGGGACGAAGGGGCCCCTCCGGACGGCGGACGGGTTCTGGGCGGGGCTTTCCACGGTCACGTGCTGTTCCTCCGGACGGTCGGCCTGCGCGGCCTCCGGGTGGGGGCCACGAGGGAGACGAGCTCGGCGCCGCGCAGGACGCCGTGCACATCCTCCCCGGTGACCACCAGGTAGTCGCCGCCCGGGTCGTCCCTGATCGCCGTGAGCAGCTCGGCGCCCCGCAGATCGCCTGGGAGCACGTGCTCGCGGTCGATGCGCCGGGTCACGTCGCCGAGCGGCACCCAGGGCCGCCGCTCGGCCGGCACGGCCCGGGCCGAGGCGCCGTGGACGAAGCCGATCAGGCTGCCCGCCGAGTCGACGGCGGCGACGACCGGCCGGCGCTCCTCATGCTCGCTGAGCGCGGCGATCCGGTCGGCCTCCGACAGCGGGGTCGAGGCGGTGAGGGCCACCACCGGCCGGGCCAGCTCGCGGGCGCTGAACGGGGGCAGGTTGCCGACCGCCTTCGCGTGCCGGATCGCCTGGCCGGCGCCGACCCACATGGTGAGCGCGACCAGCAGGGTGAACAGGACGCCGAAGTACCCCTTGACGAGGGGCGAGAACAGCAGGAGCACGGCCACGGCGGCGGTCGCGAGGGCCAGCAGCCGGCCGACCCAGCCGGCCACGAGCCGGCCGGTGTTGGGGTCGCCGGTGAGCTTCCACACGAGCGCCTGCAGGGCCCGGCCGCCGTCCAGGGGCAGCCCGGGCAGGGCGTTGAACACGGCGACGACGATGTTGGACAGGGCCAGCTGGAACGCGAAGGTCTCGGGGATGCCGCCAGGGGGCAGGACGGCGGCGGCGCCGGCCGCGAGCAGGCCGAGCACGAGGGAGACGGCGGGGCCGGAGAGGGAGACGTACAGCTCCACGCCCGGCCGGGGCGCCTCGCGCTCCATCTCGGTGTAGCCGCCCAGCATCTCCAGCGTGATCCCCCGCACACCGATGCCGCTGTGCCGGCTGGTGACCGCGTGGCCCAGCTCGTGCAGCAGCACCGAGACCAGCAGGCAGACGACGAAGCCGAAGCCGATCGCGAGGCCGGTGGTGGGGGTGAGGCGCTCGGAGCGGGCCGAGAGGTACTGGCCATAGGTGATCGTGATCAGGGCCGCGAGCAGCAGCCAGGACGGCGCGAGGGAGACCGGCACCCCGGCGATCCGGCCCAGCGGGATTCCCGATCCGCGCTCCCGGGGCTGCGGGCGGGCAGCCGGCGTCGCCGGCGCGGATGCCGTGCGGTGTTCGTCCATTGCCCCCGATGCTACGGGTTCGGCGGTTCGCGGCGCGTTTTCTGTCGTACCCCCCGTTTAACCTCTTGGTCATGACGGTGCCCGTTACCTCCGCCCTGCCAACCCTGTCGCCGTCGCGCGCCGCGGACTTCAAGACGTGCCCCCTGCTCTACCGCTTCCGCAGCATCGACCGCCTGCCCGAGCGCCCGACCGCCGACCAGGCCCGCGGCACCCTGGTGCACGCGGTGCTGGAGGTGCTCTTCGACAGCCCGGCCGGGGACCGCACGCCCGAGCGCGCGGCCGAGCTCGCGGCGCCGCAGTGGGCCCGGCTGGTCGAGGAGGAGCCGGAGCTGGCGTCGATCTTCGCCGGCTCCCCGCTGACGCTGGACGAGTTCCTCGCGGAGGCCCGGGAGCTGCTCGGGGGGTATTTCTCCCTCGAGGACCCGAATCGGCTGGAGCCGGCCGACCGCGAGGCCTACGTCGAGGCCCAGGTCGACGGGCGGCTCGTCATCCGCGGGATCATCGACCGGCTCGACGTGTCGCCGGCCGGGGACGTCCGGGTGGTCGACTACAAGACGGGCGGCGCGCCGCGGGAGGCGTTCGAGGCCCGGGCGATGTTCCAGCTCAAGTTCTACGCCCTCGTGCTGTGGCGCACCCGGGGCGTGGTGCCGCGGGTGCTGCGGCTGATGTATCTGCGCGACCGGGAGGTCTGCGACTTCGCCCCGGACTCGGACGATCTCGAGCGGTTCGAGCGGACGCTGCTGGCGCTGTGGGAGGCGATCGCGGCGGCCACGGCCGCGAAGGACTTCCGGGCCAAGCCGTCGCGGCTGTGCGGGTGGTGTGCGCATCAGGCGCTGTGCCCGGCCTACGGCGGGACTCCGCCCGCGTTTCCGGCCGGGGCCACGGATTCGGGGTCGGTGGTGGTGGAGCGGGACTGACTCGCGGGGACGGCTGCCCCGTGCGCGCCGGCGGGCGCCTCGCCGTGCGGCGCGGGGCCGGGCCGGCCGGCGGTTCGCCAAGGCCGCCGATCTGCCGACCTTCGCGCACGCCACCGGCACCCACGGCGCAGATGCGGTGCCTCACCCTCGCGACCAACGCGACCGTCCGCTGGTCCACCGAGCACCACGGCCTCGGCGTGGCCGCCCTCCGTAGGGCCGGCCGCGACGTTGACGACGAGGTCCTGGCGCACATCCGGCCGAGGCTGCTGCGACGAGCGGCTGACCCGTTGCGGGCACTGTGGTTTCAGGAACTGGGCTGGGGCTGTCCGGATGAAGCTCGCCGGTGCGCGGACGGGGCAGGTGCCCCGGGCAGGAGGCCCTCGAGCAGGTCGAAGGCGCGGTCGACGTGCGGCTGCAGCGGCGTGCCGGGGGCCGCTCGCCATGATCCGATGGCGTGCGCGAGCACACCCCAGCAGGTACGCGCGACGAGGGAGGCCTCCTCCGGGGCGACGCCGCGAGCGATCAGCAGATCGGCGATCAGGCCGACGAGGTGGGCTTCCTTCGCGGCGGCGCGCTCCCGCACGGCCGGTGTCGCGGCGGCGATGGCGGCCAGGCGCTCGCCACCCTCCCGGTTCGCCTCGAGCGGCGGGACGATGCGGTCGACCGTCCGGCGCATCGCGGGCCACGGCGCGACGTCGGCCGGCACCGACGCGAGCGCCTCGCTCACCCACTCGGTCAGCCGCCGCTCGCCATCGAACAGCACCTCGCGCTTGTCCGGGAAGTGCCGGAAGAACGTGCGCTCGGTCACGCCGGCGAGCGCCGCGATCTCGGCCGTGGTGACCGCGTCGAACCCGCGCGCGGCGAAGAGCTTGAGCGCCGCGTGCTCCAGCCGCTCTCGTGCTTCCTTCCCACTCCTCGGCATGGAGGCAGCCTACCGCACGTAGTGGCAGTCACTGACACAACGTGTTAGCGTCAGTCACTGACATCGAGGGGGCACCTATGAGCACGGTCGAGTCGCGCGCCGTCCGATTCCACACGACCGGCGAGCCGCTGGACGTCCTGCTCGCGGAGCGGACCGAGGTCGCCGACCCGGGCGAGGGCAGGATCCGCGTCCGCGTCGCCGCCACCGGGCTGAACCCCGCCGACTGGGAGCTCTGCCGCGGCTTCATGCCGGGCGCACTTCCCCGCGGCATCGGCTACGACGTGGCCGGCACGGTCGACGCGATCGGCGCCGGCGTGGACGGCGTCACGGTCGGAGACCTGGTGTTCGGGGTGTCGGACTTCGCCGCGCAGCCGAGCGCCGGGGCGGCCGACTTCGCGATCCTGAGCCTGTGGTTCCCCGTCCCGTCCGGGCTCGATGCGGTGCACGCGGCCACGCTGCCGATGGTGCTGCAGACCGCGGTCTGGACCCTCGAGCTGATGGACGTACGGCCTGGTCAGCTCGCGCTGATCCACGGCGCCGGCGGCATGGTCGGCTTCGCGGCCGTTCAGGTCGCGTTGAGCCGCGGAGCCCGGGTGATCGCCACCGCCGGGCCGACGTTCGCACCCGACCTCGAGAGGTTCGGCGCGGCCGTGACGCCGTACGGCGCGGGAATGGTGGAGCGCGTGCGGGCACTGGCCGACGGGCCGGTAGATCACGTCCTCGACGCCTCGCGCCCCAACGCCGGTGCCATCGCCGACCTCATCAAGATCGCGGGCGACCCGAAGCACGTCGTCACCATCAGCAACCACGACGAGGCGCGGACGCAGGGCGCCCGCGTGAACATCGACGAGCTCATGGCCGGCGGCGGCCTCCCGTCGTCCGGCTTCCTGCCCGACTACGCGGCCCGGGCGGCCGCCGGCGCCTTCACGCTGCCCATCGCCGCCACCTTCCCGCTCGACGACTGGCGCGCCGCCGCCGAGCTCAGCCTCTCGGGCGCCCCGCACGGCAAGGTCGTGCTGATCCCCTGAGCCCGCATCTCATCTGGGGCTGTTACGGCCTATGCGAACTTACACGCCCTTTCAGAGCCTATGACCGAATTGATCGAGATGCTCCAATTGGCGGTCGCCGGGCGGGTCCGCCTCGCGGGGATGGCGGCGGGGCGTTGCGGATGAGAGCGTCTCATCCCTGAGGAGGAGCCCCCGGCAGCTGCGGCGTCTACCGTCGATGGCGTGGGTCGGGTCAGGGAGTTTCTGGGGCGTCGTGGGGACCCGTTCGCCCAGGACATCGTGCTTGCCCTCGTGCTGGTGGGCATCAGCACGCTGTTCGAGTCGCTCGCGCAGCGGGCGTTCGGCGTCGTCGACCTGCCCGCGCAGCTCGTCTACGACGGCATCGGGATGGTCGCCGTCGCGCTCCGGCGGCGGGCGCTGTGGGCCGCCATCGGCTGGACCTCGCTGCACGTCCTGGTGCCAGTCGCCGGGCGGCTGGACCTGGTCGACGGCGGGCTCGCGGTCATCGTCGTCACCTACACCGCCGCGGCGTACCTTCCCGTTCGCCGGGCCGTGCTCGCCGCCGTCGCCATGTGGGTGCCCGGGATCACGCTGGCCCTGGCGTTCGGGCGGACCGGGGCCAGCGCGTTCTATCCGGACGCCAAGATCTTCCTGATCTTCAACGTCATGAGCGCGCTCGTCTGCTTCAGCGTCGGGCGCAGCGTCGCCACCCGGCGGGCCTACATCGCCGCGCTCGAGGACCGGGCCCGGACCGCCGAGAACACCCAGCAGGCGCTGACCGAGAAGGCCGTCGCCGAGGAGCGGCGGCGGATCGCCCGGGAGCTGCACGACGTCGTCGCGCACCACGTCAGCGTCATGGGGGTGCTCGCCACCGGGTCCCGGCGGATGCTCTCCCGGGATCCCGGTGCCGCCGACGAGGCCCTGGCCACCATCGAGGAGACCGGGCGGACCGCGTTGCGGGAGATGCGGCGGCTGCTCAGCGTGCTGCGCACCGAGGCCGAGCCGGCCGGGGAGCTGGCGCCGCAGCCGGGGCTGGCCGGCATCGAAGGGCTGGTCGAGCAGATCCGGGAGGCCGGGCTGCCGGCCGTCCTGCGCGTCGACGGGGAGCCGGGGATGCTCGATCCCGGGGTCTCGCTCACGCTGTACCGCATCGTCCAGGAGGCGCTCACCAACGCGCTCAAGCACGCCGGCGCCGCCACGGTCGAGGTCCGGCTCACGTTCACGCCCACCGAGTCCACCGTGGAGATCTGCGACACCGGGCGCGGGCCGCAGCTCGGCTCCGCCGCCGTCGGGCACGGGCTGCTCGGGATGCGGGAGCGGGTCATGCTCTACGGCGGAACGCTGCGCACCGGGCCCCGGGCCGGCGGCGGCTATCGTGTGCACGCACGGATTCCGATCGAGCTACCCGCAGAGAGGCAGTTGGCGAGTTGACTCAGGCGCGACCGATTCGGCTGTTGCTGGCCGATGATCAGCCGCTGCTGCGGACCGGGTTCCGGATGGTGCTGGGCGGGGAGCCCGGCCTCGACATCGTGGCCGAGGCCGGGGACGGGGTCGAGGCCGTCGAGCTGGCCCGGCGGCTGCTGCCCGACGTGGTGCTCATGGACATCCGGATGCCGCGCATGGACGGGGTCGCGGCCACCCGGGCCATCGTCGAGGCCAAGCTGCCGGTCCGGGTGCTGATCCTCACGACCTTCGACCTCGACGAATACGTCGTCGGGGCGCTGCGGGCCGGGGCCAGCGGGTTCCTGGCCAAGGACGTTCCCGCCGACGACCTGGTCATCGCCATCCGTACCGTGGCCGCCGGCGAGGCCGTCGTCGCTCCGCGGATCCTCAAGCGGCTGCTCGCCAAGTTCGCCGACGCGCTGCCCGACCCGTCCGCCGAGCCGCCGCACGACCTGCGGGTGCTCACCGACCGGGAGCGGGAGGTGCTCGTCCAGCTGGCCAAGGGCCTGTCCAACGCGGAGATCGCGCGGGCCCTGTCCGTGAGCGAGACGACCGTCAAGACGCATGTCGGGCACGTGCTCACGAAGCTGGGCCTCCGCGATCGGGTGCAGGCCGTCGTCCTCGCGTACGAGACGGGACTGGTCCGGCCCGGCTCCTGAGGTCGTTCTCGGGGACGAGGGAAGCGGGCCGGCGCGGTCCTACCGTGAGGTGGTCAGGACAGGGGCACCACCTCACTAAGGGGACTGAGCGTGACCACGAACGTCACGACCGGCAACGGCATCGCCGCTCGCGCGGTCGACGTGTGGAAGGTGTACGGCAGCGGCGAGGCTCAGGTCATCGCGCTGCACGGGGTGAGCGTCGAGCTCGAGCGCGGGCACTTCACCGCGATCATGGGGCCGTCGGGCTCGGGCAAGTCGACGCTGATGCACACGCTCGCCGGGCTGGACTCGGTCACGCGCGGGGACATCCTCATCGGCGACACCCGCCTCACGGGGATGTCGGACAAGGCGCTCACCGACCTGCGCCGGACCAAGGTCGGGTTCATCTTCCAGCAGTTCAACCTGCTGCCGACACTGACCGCCGAGGAGAACATCCTCCTGCCGCTGTCGATCGCGGGGCGCAAGCCGGACCGCGCGTGGTACGACACCGTCATCAAGACGGTCGGGCTCTCCGACCGCCTCGGGCACCGGCCCAGCCAGCTCTCCGGCGGCCAGCAGCAGCGGGTCGCCTGCGCCCGGGCCCTGGTGTCGCGGCCCGAGGTCATCTTCGCCGACGAGCCCACCGGCAACCTCGACTCACGCTCGGGCGCCGAGGTGCTGGCGTTCCTGCGCAACTCGGTGCGCGACTTCGGCCAGACGATCGTCATGGTGACCCACGACCCGAACGCGGCCTCCTACGCCGACCGGGTCATCTTCCTCGCCGACGGCCGCATCGTCGACGAGCTGCGCGAACCCACCGCCGAGACGGTCCTGGACAAGCTCAAGGGCCTCGACACCGCGCCGGGCCACCTGGCCGACGAGGTGGTCTGACGCCATGCTGAAGGCGACCCTCAAAAGCCTGCTGGCGCGCAAGCTGCGGCTGACGCTGTCGACCCTCGCGGTCGTGCTGTCGGTCATGTTCGTGTCCGGCTCGCTCGTGCTGACCGACACCCTCGGGCGCACCTTCGACAACCTCTTCGCCAAC
The DNA here is from genome assembly GCF_050955725.1 of Dactylosporangium sp. CA-139114. NCBI lineage: Bacteria > Bacillati > Actinomycetota > Actinomycetes > Micromonosporales > Micromonosporaceae > Dactylosporangium > Dactylosporangium sp. CA-139114. The sequence goes on along the minus strand of NZ_CP192080.1, from coordinate 3,704,952 downwards.
ATCTACACGTACACCGACGTGCAGGTCTCGGCGAAGGCCGCGGTCCGGCCGCAGGGCGGCGGCGGCAGCGACCCGAGCACCCCGTTCCCCGCCTCGACCGTCGACAGGGTCGCGGCCATGCCCGGCGTGGCCAAGGCCACCGGCGGCGTGTTCCTCAACGGCGCGACCCCGATCGGCAAGAACGGCAAGGTGGTGGTCAACCAGACCGGCCAGCAGTTCGGCGGGAGCTGGCACGGCGAGGACGACCTGGTGCACCTCTACCAGGGCCGCGGCCCGTCGGCCGACAACGAGATCGTCATCAACAACGGGCTGGCCGTCACGGCGAAGATCAAGCTGGGCGACTCGATGGACGTCATCACCCGCGACCAGCACCGGGCCACCTACACCGTCGTGGGGTTGATGCGCTACGCCGGCGGGCGGGACTCGATGGCCGGCGAGAGCGAGGTCTTCTTCACCACCGCGAAGGCCCAGGAGTCGATGCTCGGCGCGGCCGGGCAGTTCAACGCCATCGACGTCAAGGCCGCGGCCGGGGTCAGCGACGAGCAGCTGCGCGACACCGTCAAGGCCGGCCTCGGCGACCAGTTCGTGGTGCAGACCGGCAAGGAGCTCTCCGAGCGGAGCAGCAAGGGCATCAAGGACATCCTGCGGTACTTCAACTACGTCCTGCTCGGCTTCGGCGCCGTCGCGCTGCTCGTGGGCGTGTTCCTGATCCTCAACACGTTCTCGATCATCGTCGCCCAGCGCACCCAGGAGCTCGCGCTGCTGCGGGCGATGGGCGCGGCCCGGGGCCAGATCCTGCGCTCGGTGCTGCTCGAGGCCGTCATCATCGGCGTGATCGGCTCGCTCTTCGGCTTCCTGGTCGGCCTCGGCCTCGGGGCCGGCGGCGCCCGGCTGTTCGTCGGGCTCGCCGACGGCGCCCAGGTCGCCAGCCTCGGCTTCCCGATCTCGGCGATCGTCGCCTCGTTCGTGATCGGCATCGGCGTGACCATCGTCGCGGCCCTGATGCCGGCGCTGAAGGCGGCCCGGGTCGCCCCGATCGCGGCGATGCGCGAGTCGGCCACCCCTGACCGCCCGCTGACCAGGCTCACCGTCTCCGGCGCGATCATCACCGCGCTGTCGGCCGGGGCGCTGATCTGGGGCCTGACCGGCGCCGGCGGCGGCACCCTGGCGCTGGTCTTCGGCGGGGTGCTCGGCGTGCTCATCGGCGTGGCGCTGCTGACCCCGATCATCTCCCGGCCGCTCGTCGCCGCGCTCGGCGCGGCCGTGTCCTGGTCGGTGCCGGGCAAGCTCGGGCGGCGCAACTCCTCGCGCAACCCGCGCCGCACCGCGATCACGGCCGGCGCGGTGATGGTCGGCATCGCGATCGTGACGGCGATCAGCACCATCTTCACCTCGCTGTCCACGGCGCTTGGCGACACCATCGACAAGGACCTCGCCGCCGACGTCGTCGTGCTCGGCATGCAGACCAACGAGATCCCGCCGGTGCTCACCGACGAGCAGCTGCAGCGGATCGAGCGGCTGCCGGACGCGCGGACCGTCGCCGCGTTCACGCTCGACATGGTGGACGTCGACGGCGAGCAGCAGTACGCGGCCTCGTACCTCGACCCGGCCGCGGCCGGCACCGTGCTCAAGCTCAAGGCGGACGAGGGGCGCATCGACCGCCTCGACGCCGGCGAGTTCATGGTCGACCGCAGGACGGCGGACGCGCGCAAGCTCAAGCTCGGCTCGACGGTCGAGATGACGTTCGCGAAGGGCCAGCGCAAGACGATGACGCTCGTCGGCATCACCGCGCCGTCGAACGTCGGCGCCGGCCTCGTGGTCGACTACGCCGACGCGAAGGCCGGCTTCGCCTTCCCGCAGGCGTGGCAGGCGTTCATCTCGGTGCGCGACGGCGCGTCCGTCGCCGCGGTCAAGGACGCCGTCAACACCGTGGTCAAGGACAACCCGCAGGTGCAGGCGTACACCAAGGACGAGTACATCAGCAACAACCAGCAGGGCTTCGACTTCGCCCTGGTCATCGTGCAGGTGCTGCTGTTCGTCGCCCTGGCCATCTCGGTGCTCGGCGTCATCAACACGCTGCTGCTGTCGGTCATCGAGCGCACCCGGGAGCTGGGCCTGCTGCGGGCCGTCGGGCTGCGGCGCGGGCAGACCTGGCAGATGGTGACGACCGAGTCGATCGTCATCACCGTCTTCGGCACGGTGCTGGGCCTGGCCGTCGGGGCGGCCCTGGGGGCGGCGATCGTCACGGCCCTCAAGGACGTGCTCGGGTTCGGCGCGGTCACCCTGCCGTGGGGGCTCATGGTGGTGTACTGCATCGCCTCGATCGTCGTCGGCGGCATCGCCGGGCTCATCCCGTCGATCCGGGCCGTGCGCCTGAACGTCCTGGGTGCCATCGCGTACGAGTAGATCCTGCTCCGGCCGCGTGTCTGAGCAAGCTGTGCGGTCCCGGGTCAGGGTCAACCCCGACCCGGGATCCGGGCTGCTCCCCCACTCCAATATCCGTGGCGGCGTCTACCCGCAGGCGGACGTTTTCCCCTCCGGCCGCCGAGACGATATGGGCACACCATTCACCAGGGGGAATCATGACTGCATCGGTTGCGACGCGCACCGAGGTGGCCGCGCGGGCGGTCGACGTCTGGAAGGTCTACGGCTCCGGCGAGGCTCAGGTCAACGCCCTCGCCGGCGTGTCGGTGGAGCTGGAGAAGGGCCGCTTCACCGCGATCATGGGCCCGTCGGGCTCGGGCAAGTCGACGCTGATGCACTGCCTCGCCGGCCTCGACGCCGTGACGCGGGGGCAGGTGTACGTCGGCGACACGAAGATCACCGACCTGTCCGACCGCGGGCTCACGAACCTGCGCCGCAACAAGGTCGGCTTCATCTTCCAGCAGTTCAACCTGCTGCCGACGCTGACCGCCGAGGAGAACATCCTGCTGCCGCTGTCGATCGGCGGGCGGAAGGCCGATCCGGCCTGGTACAACACCGTCATCGACACGGTCGGCCTGCGTGACCGGCTCTCGCACCGCCCGAGCCAGCTCTCCGGCGGCCAGCAGCAGCGCGTCGCCTGCGCCCGGGCCCTGGTCTCGCGGCCCGAGGTCATCTTCGCCGACGAGCCCACCGGCAACCTCGACTCGCGCTCGGGCGCCGAGGTGCTGGCGTTCCTGCGCAACTCGGTGCGCGACTTCGGCCAGACGATCGTCATGGTCACGCACGACCCGGTCGCGGCCTCCTACGCCGACCGCGTCGTCTTCCTCGCCGACGGCCACATCGTCGACGAGCTGCACGCGCCGACCGCCGACGCCGTCCTGGACCGGCTCAAGCGCCTCGACAAGGCGGCCTGACCCTCATGCTGAAGGCCACCATCAAGAGCCTGCTGTCGCGCAAGCTGCGGCTCGTGCTCTCCGGGCTCGCGGTCGTGCTCGGGGTCATGTTCGTGTCGGGCGCGTTCGTGCTCACCGACACCCTCGGCCGCTCGTTCGACAGCCTCTTCGCCTCGGTGTTCTCCGGCACCGACGTGCAGGTCAGCAAGAAGGCGCCGCTGGCCGGCGGCGGCTTCGACGGGCCCGAGCAGGCCGCCACCGGGATGCCGGCCGACCTCGTCGACACGATCAGGTCGGTGCCGGGCGTCGCCGGGGTGACCCCGCAGGCCGCCGCCGCCGGGGCCCGGGTGATCGGCAAGAACGGCAAGGTCGTCACCACGTTCGGCCCGCCCCGCCTCGGCGAGAACTGGACCGGCGAGTCGGACCTGCTCAAGCTGCGGCAGGGGCGGGCACCGAGCGCCGACGACGAGATCGTCGTCAACGCGGAGCTGGCCAAGGCCGCCGGGATCAAGGTCGGCGACGACGTCGGCGTGCTCACCCTGCAGCCGAAGAAGACCTTCAAGCTCGTGGGCATCTTCGGGTACAGCGGCGAGCGTGACTCCATCGGCGGCTCGCTCGAGGTCATGTTCACCACGCCGGTCGCCCAGGAGCTGATGCTGGGCCAGAAGGGGGTGTTCAGCAGCATCGACGTCAAGGCGGAGCCGGGCCTCACCCACGAGGCGCTGCGCGACCGGGTCGCCGCCGCGCTCGGCGACGGCTACCAGGTCAAGACCGGCAAGGAGCTGCAGGACGCGACGACCAAGGACTTCAAGGCGGGCCTGGGCTTCTTCAACAACATCCTGATCGGCTTCGCCGGGGTGGCGCTGTTCGTCGGCACCTTCCTGATCCTCAACACCTTCTCGATCATCGTCGCGCAGCGCACCCGGGAGCTGGCCCTCATGCGGGCCCTCGGCGCCAGCCGCGCCCAGACGCTCGGCTCGGTGCTCACCGAGGCGGTCGCCATCGGGCTGCTCGCGTCGGTGCTCGGGCTCGCGGCCGGCATCGGCGTCGGGGTCCTGCTGGCCTGGCTCTTCGGCAACCTCACCGGCGTCGCGCTGGCCTCGGTCGGCGTGCCGGCCGCCGCGGTCATCAGCGCCTTCGTGGTCGGACTGGTCGTGACGGTGGTGGCGGCGGTACTGCCGGCCCTGCGCGCCAGCCGCATCCCGCCGATCGCCGCCCTGCAGGAGGTGGCCACGCCCGACCGGCCGCTGACGAAGCTCACGGTCAGCGGCGCGCTCGTCGGCGCCGCCGGCGGCACGCTGCTCGGGCTCGGCCTGGCCGGCAAGGGCGGCGGCAACACGCCGCTGTGGCTGATCCTCAGCGGCGTGCTCGTGACCTTCATCGGCGTCGCGCTGCTCACCCCGCTGCTGGCCCGCCCGGTGGTCGGCCTGCTCGGCCGGCTGTTCTCGTGGTCGGTGCCGGGCAAGCTCGGCCGGCTCAACTCGGGCCGCAACCCGCGCCGCACGGCGATCACCGCGGCCGCGCTCATGGTCGGCCTCGCGCTCATCACCGGCGTGAACGTCATCCTCGCCTCGGCCAAGTCGAGCCTGAACCAGCAGGCCCAGAAGGACGTCACCGTCGACCTCATCATCTCCGGCGACGGCGACCAGAACGGGCCGGCGACGTTCGACCCGGCCGTGATGGACTCGGCCGCCCGGATCCCCGGGGTGTCGAGCGCGGCGGCGGAGTACTGGGAGTACGGGCAGGTCGGCACCGAGCGCGCCAGCGTCTCGGCGGTGTCGGACGTGGTCGCGTGGGCGGGCATGTTCAAGCTCGCCGCGCAGCAGGGCACGCTCGCGTTCACCGGCAAGAACCAGGCGATCGTCGACCCGGACACGGCGAAGCGCCGCGGGCTGGCGGTCGGGCAGAGCGTGGACATGCGCTTCACCCGCGGCGAGGTGCACCACGTGACGATCGTCGGCATCTACGCCAAGAGCAACGTGGCCGGCGGGATCATCGCGTCGCCGGACGTCATCGCCGACTTCCGGGTGCAGCAGCCGTCGTGGGGATACCTGAAGGTCGCGCCGGGCACCGCCGTCGCCGACGTCCAGCGGCAGGTCGACACGCTGCTCAAGGACAACCCGGAGGTGTCGGTGGCCAACCGCGCCGAATACGTGGCGGCGCAGTCGGCCCAGTTCGACCAGCTGCTCACGATGATCCAGGTGCTGCTGGCGCTGGCGATCCTCATCGCGGTGCTCGGCATCGTCAACACCCTGGCGCTGTCGGTGCTGGAGCGGACCCGCGAGCTGGGCCTGCTGCGGGCGATCGGCATGCGGCGGGCGCAGACGATGCGGATGGTCACCGTGGAGGCCGTCGTGATCTCGGTCTTCGGCGCGCTGCTCGGCCTGGGCGTGGGCGTCGGGCTCGGCTCGGCGGTGGTGCGGGCGCTCAAGAACGAGGGCTTCACGCAGATGGCGTTCCCGTGGACGCAGATGGGGACGTACCTGGTGCTGGCCGCGCTGATCGGCGTCGTGGCCGCGGTGCTGCCCTCGATCCGGGCGGCCCGGGTCAACGTCCTGCAGGCGATCGCGCACGACTGAGCTTGCTCATCGGGGGTGGACGCCCGCGGCCTCGGGGCCGCGGGCGTCTTGCCGTCAGGCGACGAGCTTGCGCAGGTAGTCGACGTCGACGTCGCGCAGCGAGCCGATGAGCGTGACGCCCTCGGGGTCGAGATCCACCTCGCACGGTACCGCCAGCACGGCACACCCGGCCGCCCGCGCGCTCTTGATCCCGTTGGGCGAGTCCTCGACCGCGACGCAGTTGACGGCCTCGGCCCCGACCAGCGCGGCGGCGGTCAGGTAGGGCATCGGGTGCGGCTTCGTCTCGTCCACCTCGTCCCCGGCCACGACGGCGTCGAAGTGCTCGGCCCCGATCGTGAGCAGCGCGACATCGACGAGATGCCGGTGGGTGGCCGTGACCAGGGCCAGCGGCACGCCGGCCGCCTTGAGCGCGCCGAGCAGCTCCTTCGCGCCCGGCCGCCACGGCACCCCCATCCGCAGCAGCTCCTTCACCCGCTCCTCGAGCCAGACGACGGACTCGTCCATGGCCTCGCGGGTGGCGGGCAGGCCGAGGTCGTCGTGGAGGATGCGCATGGACTCGGCCATGTTCGTGCCGACCATGTCGCGCCGGGCCTGGGCGGACAGCGGGCGGCCGTGGTGGGCGGCCAGTTCCGTGAGGCCTACCTCCCAGATCTTCTCGCTGTCCACGAGGGTTCCGTCCATGTCGAAGAGCACCGCCTGCATCGCCACGGTTTCGGATCCTGCCTCCCCCGGGTTTCGAGTCGGGTGATCGGCGGCTGTTCCGTGCGCAAACTCACGGGAGCGGCGACGATAAGTCGGGCGCTCCGCGCCGCGACTTATCGGATTTATGTCGCGTTGGGCGAAAAATGCGACATGCGCAGCATGTCGGTTTCGACCGGCCGGACGCGGGACGTGGCGTGCGGCGCCGGAGCGCGTGCGCGGTCAAGGCCGACACGCCGCAGAACGCGGGACGTGGGGTGCGGCGCCGGAGCGCGTGCGGGGTCGAGCCGGACACGCCGCAGAGCGACGTGCCAGGTCAGTGAGGCTCGTGGGCGTGAGGTGCGGCCCGCTCGGTGGTGGGCGGCCCGGTCAGGAGCTTCGGATGGCGGCCAGGAGCTGTGCGGGGGTCAGGGAGCCGGGGGCCTTGCCGGTGCGCGCCGCGTCCACCACCAGGCGGCGGGCCGTCTCGTTGGCCGGGGCCGGGACGCCGTGCAGGCGGCCCAGGAGGACGATCTCGCCGTTGAGGTAGTCGGCCTCGACCGTGCCCGTGCGCCGGGTCAGGCTCTGCCACGTCGAGCCGCCGCCGCGCACGCTGCCCGCCACCGGGACCAGCTGGAGGATGTCGCCGCGCCGGGCCTTGTCCTCCTCCAGGGTGGCGAAGTCGATGCCCGCGGCCTGCAGGACCGTCTCGCCCTCGGCGCGCAGGATCGCGGCGGGTTCGTCGGCGCCTTCGGCCTGGCCGCACAGGGCCTCGACGGCGTTGCCCAGGTTCATCAGCAGTTTCGCGTACTTCTGGCGCATGATGTCCGGCCGCGGCTGGGACACGAAGCCGGCCTTCGTCAGGTGGGCGGCGATCTCCCGGCCGGTGTCGTCGACGCCGCCCGGGAAGCGGCCGATGTCGAGGATGCCGGGGACCGGGGCGCACTGGGCCACGACGACGCCGGGCTCGAGGTGGGCCGACGGGAGCATGACGCAGATGGCGTACACGTCGGGGAACAGGCGCAGCGCCGCGCGCTCGTTGGCCACGCCGTTCTGCAGGCACACGACGGGCACGTCGCGCGGGAGCTGCTCCAGGACCGCCTGGGTGTCGTTGCTCTTCACGGCCAGGACCGCCACGTCGCCGGGTTGCCAGTCGACCTCGGCCGGGGTGGCGTGGGCCGGCAGGTGGTGTCTGGAGTCGCCGGCGGCCTCGCGCAGCAGCAGGCCGTCGCGGCGGATGGCGTCCAGGTGGGGGCCGCGGGCGACCAGCGCCACGGCCGCGCCCGAGCCGGCCAGCCGGCCCGCGACCACGCCGCCGACCGCACCCGCTCCGATGATCACGAATCGCACGCCCCCGACGGTACCCATGGAACCGGCCGTCGCCACGTACGACCGTCCTTCGTAGTGGTCAGCCCGGCTGGCACGAATGGGGGACTCCTCCTACGAGATTGGCTAGTAGTGTTCCTCGCATCTGATCCACCCCCTTTCCGCTAGAGCACCGAGAGGAATATGACGATGAGCGAGTACGGCGACTTCTCCATGGGCCAGGAGTCCAGCGAGCTGGAGCAGATGCACCAGGCCTCCGGCGGCGAGCAGGACTTCCAGTCGCAGTTCGGGGTGTTCGAGGCCGAGCACGAGGCGGCCGAGTCGACCGACTTCGAGACCGGCCGGCACGTCGAGTTCGAGGGCGCGGACGGCAGCCGCTACGAGTCGACCGACTTCACGAACTACTCGCACGACACCGAGGAGTCGGACCACGTCTTCGCCGCCGAGGGTAGCGAGTCGATGCACAGCGCCCAGTTCTCCGAGTTCGACGCGCTGCGCGCGCAGCTCGGCAGCAGCTTCGCGCAGGGCACGCAGATCAGCACCGGCGGCGACGGGTTCTCGATCGCCGGAAACTGACGACCCGTCGCGCCGCGCGGGCGCCGTGCCGCATCAGCCCCGGCCGGCGCCCGCGCGGCGCCGCGCGACGGCCAGGAGCGGTGGCGGTCCGTTCTTGCCACCGCGGAGGCCGGGATTCCTGGCGGGAGCGACGGTCCGCAGGTGACGCGGGCCCGAGCCATGAGCTTTTCTACAACGCCAGGAGCGTGCGCTCCAGGATCGCCAGCACCGGCGGGGCGGTCAGGGTCACACCACAGAGCGTGACAATGGCGGCGCGCGGGAGTGGGCGCAGGGGGCGGGGCGGGTCCAGGAGGCGGTGCATCCGCTCCAGGGCGTCGCCGCCGTGCAGGGGCAGGCCGGGCGCCGGCCCCGCCGAGCCGGCCATCGCGGCCAGGGCCCGGGCCAGGTCCACGCGCCGGGCGCTGCGCGCCGCGGTGTCGTCCGCGCACAGCTCGACCAGGCGGTCGACCTGCCGCGCGCCGAGGCGGAAGCAGGGCGCCCACGGGAACGCCTGGGCCAGCATCCGCATCCAGCGGGTCGCCTCGAAGTGGCGGCCCTCGTGGTGGCCGCGCTCGTGGGCGAGCACCGCCGACAGCTCCGGCGCGGCCAGGCGGTCCACGGCGGCCGACGTGATGACGATGTCGGCGGCGCGGCCGGGCAGCCGCGGGCCGGGCACCAGGTACGCGGCCGGCTCGGGGTGCGTCACCACGGTCGCGCCCGGCACCTGCCGGCCGGTCCCCGCGGCCCGCACGAGCAGCCGCAGCCGGCTGCGCAGCGTGCGATGGGTGGCGTACAGCCGCCCGGCGCTGAGCGCCAGCCGCGCCCCGAGCGCCAGCAGCACCACGAGCCCGGCGAACGCGATGGCCCGCGCCCGGTGGTGGTCGTGGCGGCCCAGCAGCGCGTCGAGGCACATGTGCCAGGCCCCGGCGGCGAAGTCGTGCGCGCAGTCCCAGTAGAGCAGCAGCGTCAGCGCGGCCAGCAGGGCCGAGGCGAGGATCGCGGCGCTCAGCACCAGCCAGGCCGCGACGCCCAGCCGCGGCGAGCGGCTCACCCACGCGGCCGCGGCCAGCCGCGGGGCGCCGAGCGTGGCCAGCGCCAGCGCGAACCCGACCAGCAGCAGCGGGCTCATCGCCCGGCGATCTTGCGTTCGTAGGTGCTCAGCGCCGCACGCAGGGCCGCGGCCTCGTCGAGGGTCATCCGGCCGACGAAGTGCGTGAGGGCCTCGAGGCGGTCGCCGCTGTCGACAAGGACCTCGTGCATGGTCCGGGCCACGTACTGGTCGCGGGTCAGGGCCGGGCTGTAGCGGTAGGCGCGGCCGTCGGGCTCGCGGGTCAGCCAGCCCTTGCGGAAGAGGGTGTCGAGCACCGTCATCACCGTCGTGTACGCGAGCTCGCGGTGCCAGGTCAGCTCCGTCATCGCCTCCCGGACGGTGGTCGGCCGCTCACGCTGCCACAGCAGCTCCATGAGCGCCGCTTCCAAGTCCCCGAACCCCTGCACCGCAGCCCCTCCCCTGGCCCGCCCAACTATGGCGAATCGTACCCACGGGCCGCCCGTGCGGAAGTCGGCCGCGGGGCCACATCCTGGGAAGTGGCTACCGGCGCGGTTGCCGGCGAGCCGTAGGGTGCCTGCATGCAGGTGACTCAGTCCGCGAAGCTGGCCAACGTCTGTTACGACATCCGCGGGCCGGTCATGGCCGCCGCCAAGCGCATGGAGGCCGACGGCCACCACATCCTCAAACTCAACATCGGCAACCCGGCGCCGTTCGGCTTCGAGGCGCCCGAGGAGATCCTGCAGGACGTGATCCTCAACCTGCCGGCCGCGCACGGCTACGGGGACTCCAAGGGGCTGTTGTCGGCCCGGCGGGCCGTGGTGCAGTACTACCAGCAGAAGGACGTCACCGGCGTCGACATCGAGGACGTGTACCTGGGCAACGGCGTCTCCGAGCTCATCGTCATGTCGCTGCAGGCGCTGCTCGACAACGGCGACGAGGTGCTCATCCCCTCCCCCGACTACCCGCTGTGGACGGCGTCGGTGTCGCTGTGCGGCGGCCGGCCCGTGCACTACGTGTGCGACGAGTCCAACGACTGGATGCCCGACGTCGAGGACATCGCGGCGAAGGTGACCCCGCGCACCAAGGCGATCGTGGTCATCAACCCGAACAACCCGACCGGCGCGGTCTACAACCGGCAGATGCTGGAGCGCATCGCCGAGGTGGCCCGGCGCCACGACCTGATCGTGTTCTCCGACGAGATCTACGACAAGATCCTCTTCGACGGCGCCGAGCACGTCTCGACCGCGGCCGTCGCGCCGGACCTGCTCACGATCACGTTCAACGGGCTGTCCAAGGCGTACCGGGTGGCCGGCTTCCGCACCGGCTGGATGGTCCTGGCCGGGCCGAAGGCGCACGCGACGAGCTACATCGAGGGCCTCGACATACTGGCCAACATGCGGCTGTGCCCGAACGTGCCGACCCAGCACGCGGTGCAGACGGCCCTGGGCGGCTACCAGTCGATCAACGACCTGGTGCTGCCCGGCGGGCGGCTGCTGGCGCAGCGCGACATCGCCTGGAAGATGCTCAACGACATCCCGGGCGTGTCGTGCGTGAAGCCGCAGGGGGCGCTCTACATGTTCCCGCGCATCGACCCCGAGGTGCACCCGATCAAGGACGACCTGCGCTTCGCCCTGGACTTCCTGAAGGCGGAGAAGGTGCTGGTCGTGCAGGGCACCGGGTTCAACTGGCACCACCCGGACCACTTCCGCATCGTGACGCTGCCGCGGGTGGCCGACCTCGAGGACGCGGTGACGCGGCTCGGGCGGTTCCTGAGCACCTACGTGCAGGACTGACGCGGCGCATCCGGGCGCTGCGGCGCCCGGATGCCGCACGTTGCCGACACCACGCCCGGCGCGGGACAAGTCGGAAAAGCCGGCCGGTTCGGCCGCGAACCGGCCGGCATGTCGTCCGGAACGCTCTACCAGGCCCCGGTCGCCGACGGGCCGGCCTGGCCGCCCCGGCGTCGCAGGTATTTCTCGAACTCGTGCGCGATCTCGTCGCCGGACAGCGGCTGCAGCCCCGCGTCGCCGGAGCGCTCCTCCAGCTCCCGGACGTATTCGGCGAGCTCCGCGTCCTGCTCCGCGGCCTGCTTGAGCCGCTCCTCCCACTCCGCGGACTCCTTGGCCAGGTCGCCGGTCGGCACCGGCAGGTCCAGGATCTCCTCGAGGCGGTGCAGCAGCGCCAGGGTCGCCTTCGGGCACGGCGGGTTGTTCGCGTAGTGCGGCACGTGCACCCAGAACGACACGGCCTCGAGGTCGGCGCGCACGCTCGCGTCGTGCAGGACGCCCACGATGCCGGTCGGGCCCTCGTAGCGGGTCGGGATCAGGCCGAGGCGCTCGATCGTCTCGGCCGAGGCGCCGGACGGGGCCGAGCCGCTCACCGGCAGGGGCCGCGTGTACGGCACGTCGGCGAGCAGCGCCCCGAGCAGCACCACCCGGCTGACCTCGAGGGAGTGGCACACCTCGAGGATCTCGTCGCAGAAGGTCCGCCAGCGCATGCTCGGCTCGATGCCGCGGATCAGCACGATGTCGCGCTCGGCGTCGGGCGGGCTGGCCACCGAGAAGCGGGTGGTCGGCCACTCGATGCGCCGCGTCTCCCCGTCGGCCATCACGACCGTCGGCCGGTTGACCTGGAAGTCGTAGAAGTCCTCGGGGTCCAGCGAGGCGATGGTCTCGGCACTCCACTCCTGCTCGAGATGCTCGACCACGGCGGTCGACGCATCGGCGGCGTCGTTCCACCCTTCGAACGCGGCAATCGCGACAGGGGAGCGCAGCACGGGCAGGCCGTCGAACTCGGTCACGGGTCCCAGCCTACGTGGATGCCCGCGCAATGGCTTGTTGGCCGCGCTGGGGAACCCAGATGAGAGTGGATACCCACCGCGACCGGGCCCGGGTGAGATGTCACGCCCAGTAGCAGGCGACTCAAGATCTCTCGGTAGCATCCGGGAATGCCAAACGGTCGCAGGTCCTGGCTGCTCGCCTTCTCGGCGTTCTTCCTCGTCTTCGGTGCCTGGTGCTTCGCGGCCCCCTTCGACGGGCCGGCCGACGAGGTTCAGCACACCATCCGGGCCGCCGGGGTCGCCTCCTTCGACCCGGGGCAGATCTTCGCCCGGCCGGCGACCGTCCCGGACGCGTTCGAGAAGCCCGGCATGGGGGCCTACCAGCGCGTACCGGTCGGTATGGACGCCCACGCCGTGTGCTTCGGCTTCAAGCCCCACGTGTCGGCGGCCTGCGCCGAGGGGCTGCGGGGCGGCCCGATCGGCGAGGTCAGCACCAGCGCCGGGCGGTACAACCCGCTCTACTACTTCGCCGTCGGCGTGCCGCTGCGGCTGTGGCCGAACTGGGGCGGCCTGGTCGTCGCCCGGCTGATCAGCTCGGCGATCTGCGCGGCCCTGCTGGCCTCGGCGTTCGTGTCGCTGCTGCGCTGGTCGCGCTTCGGGCTGGCGGCGGCGACGCTGCTCGGCGTGGCCACCCCGATGCTGGCCCACCTGGCCGGCGGCGTGAACCCGAACTCGGTCGAGATCGCGGCCGGCATCGCGTTCTTCGCCGCGGGCATACCGCTGCTGCTGGAGCCGCCCGACCTGGCGAACAAGCGCTCGCTCGTCACGCTACTGGGCATCAGCGCGGTGCTCCTGCTGACCCTGCGCTCGGCCGGCCCCGCCTGGTTCGCCTTCGCCTTCTTCGCGCTCGCGGTGCCGGTGCGGTGGAAGTGGCTGCGGGAGTACTGGGGGCTGCTGCGCGTCAAGCTGTGGACCGGCGGCGTGATCCTCGCCGCGGTGCTGTCCGCCGCGTGGATCGTCGGCATGAAGACCGGCGAGCTCGTCCCGCCCCCGCCCGGGCTGTACTCGTACAAGACCGGCGAGGCCATCGCGATCTACGCGAACAGCTGGTGGGTGTACATCGAGGGCATGATCGGCGTCGCGGGCTGGTTCGACGTGCTCATGTGGGCGCCGTTCTACGTGGTCTGGGCGCTGCTCGTGGGCGGGCTGGTCTTCCTCGGCGGGATCTTCGGGGACTGGACGACGCGGTGGCGGTACCTCGTCATCCTCCTCGGCGGCGTCGCGCTGCCCGGCATGCTCCAGGTGAGCCAGGCCAACATGACCGGTTTCATCATCAACGGGCGGTACATGCTGCCCCTGCTCGCCGGCCTGCCCCTGCTCGCCGCGTGGACGCTCGAGCGGCGGCTGTTCGACGCCGGGCAGTCCCGCACCCTGACCCGCACGATGATCATCTTCCTGCTGCCGATCCACTTCGTGCTGCTCGTCTGGGCGATGGTGCGCTGGCAGCGCGGCCTGCCCAACAACGCCGGCGTCGGCTGGTTCAACCCCCTCGCCGGCAAGTGGCACCCGCCGACCGGCTCGATCACCCCGCTGCTGATCATGGGCGTGGCGCTGCTCTTCCTCGCCGTGGTGTTCTGGCGCGTCCCCCACGAGGAGGCGCCGGCCGCCCAGCCGGCCCCGAAAAGTGATGCAGGCGGTGACCTCCTGACGACGGAAGTTCCCACCCAGCGGGAGATCGGTACCGATACGTGGCGGGAATCGCGTCTGCCCGGGGCGGATTCGACGCCGGGCGCCCGATAGCCTCTGGGGTATGCCGGATCTGCTGAAGACCCTCGCTGAGCGCGTGCTCCTCGCCGACGGCGCGATGGGCACCATGCTCCAGGCGGCCGAGCTCACCCTCGACGACTTCGAGGGCCACGAGGGCTGCAACGAGGTGCTCAACGTGACCCGCCCCGACGTCGTGCGGCAGGTCCATGAGGAGTACTTCGCGGCCGGGTCCGACGCCGTCGAAACCAACACGTTCGGGGCAAACCTGGCCAACCTCGGCGAATACGGCATCGAGTCGCGCATCCGCGAGCTGTCCCAGGCCGGCGCCCGCCTCGCCCGCGACGCCGCCGACGCCCACAGCACCCCCGAGCGGCCCCGGTTCGTGCTCGGCTCGATCGGCCCCGGCACCAAGCTGCCCACGCTCGGCCACGCCCCCTTCGCCGCCCTGCGCGACGCGTACTTCGACAACGCCGCCGGGCTCATCGAGGGCGGCGCCGACGCGCTGATCATCGAAACCTGCCAGGACCTGCTGCAGACGAAGGCGGCGATCATCGGCGCCCAGCGGGCCTTCGAGTCCACCGGGCTCACCGTGCCGATCATCTGCCACGTCACCGTCGAGACGACCGGCACCATGCTGCTGGGCTCGGAGATCGGCGCCGCGCTCACCGCCCTCGAGCCGCTCGGCATCGACCTCATCGGCCTCAACTGCGCCACCGGTCCCGCGGAGATGAGCGAGCACCTGCGCTACCTCGCCCAGCACGCCCGCATCCCCGTGTCGGTCATGCCGAACGCCGGCCTGCCCCAGCTGACCGCGAACGGCGCCTACTACCCGCTCACCCCGGACGAGCTCGCCGAGGCGCTGCAGCGCTTCGTGCTCGACTACGGCGCCGGGCTCGTCGGCGGCTGCTGCGGCACGACCCCCGCCCACATCAACGCCGTCGCGAACCGGCTCGGCGCCCAGCATCCGGTCGCCCGCCGCCCGCAGATCGAGCCGGGCATCGCCAGCATCTACCACCACGTCCCGTTCCACCAGGACGCCAGCGTGCTCATGGTCGGCGAGCGGACCAACGCCAACGGCTCCAAGGCGTTCCGCGAGGCGATGCTCGCCGCCGACTACCAGACCTGCGTCGAGATCGCCCGCCAGCAGGCCCGCGACGGCTCCCACATGCTCGACCTCAACGTCGACTACGTCGGCCGCGACGGCGCCCAGGACATGCGCGAGCTCGCCGGCCGCTTCGCCACCGCCTCCACCCTGCCGATCATGCTCGACTCGACCGAGCCCGAGGTCATCGCGGCCGGCCTGGAGATGCTCGGCGGCCGCTGCATCGTCAACTCCGTCAACTTCGAGGACGGCGACGGCCCCGGCTCCCGCTACGCCCGGATGATGCCCCTGGTCAAGGAGCACGGCGCCGCCGTCGTCGCGCTCACCATCGACGAGGAGGGCCAGGCCCGCACCGCCGAGTGGAAGGTCCGCGTCGCCGCCCGGCTCATCGACGACCTCACCACGACGTGGGGCATGCACGTCTCCGACATCCTCGTCGACTGCCTGACCTTCCCGATCACCACGGGCCAGGAAGAGGTCCGCCGCGACGGCATCGAGACGATCGAGGCGATCCGGGAGATCGCCCGGCTGTACCCCGGGATCAACTTCACCCTGGGCATCTCCAACGTCTCGTTCGGCATCAACCCGGCCGCGCGCCAGGTGCTCAACTCCGTCTTCCTGCACGAGTGCCAGGAGGCCGGCCTCACCAGCGCCATCGTGCACGCGTCGAAGATCCTGCCGATGAGCCGCATCCCCGACGAGCAGCGCGAGGTCGCCCTCGACCTCGTCTACGACCGCCGCCGCGAGGGCTACGACCCGCTGCAGCGCTTCATCGAGCTCTTCGAGGGCGTCGACGTCGCCTCGGCCAAGGCCTCCCGCGCCGAGGAGCTCGCCGCCCTGCCCCTGCAGGAGCGGCTCAAGCGGCGGATCATCGACGGCGAGCGCAACGGCCTCGAGGCCGACCTCGACGAGGCGCTCACCGGCCTGAGCGCGCTCGCCATCATCAACGACGTCCTCCTCGACGGCATGAAGACCGTCGGCGAGCTCTTCGGCTCCGGGCAGATGCAGCTGCCGTTCGTGCTGCAGTCCGCCGAGGTGATGAAGACCGCCGTCGCCTACCTCGAACCGCACATGGAGAAGTCCGACGACGACGCCGGCAAGGGCCGCATCGTGCTGGCCACCGTCAAGGGCGACGTGCACGACATCGGCAAGAACCTCGTCGACATCATCCTGTCCAACAACGGGTACGAGGTCGTCAACATCGGCATCAAGCAGCCGATCTCCGCGATCATCGAGGCCGCCGAGGAGAAGCAGGCCGACGCCATCGGCATGTCCGGCCTCCTCGTCAAGTCCACGGTGATCATGAAGGAGAACCTGGAGGAGATGAACGCCCGCGGCGTCGCCGAACGCTGGCCGGTGCTGCTCGGCGGGGCCGCCCTCACCCGCGCCTACGTCGAGGACGACCTGCGCGCCCTCTACCACGGCGACGTGCACTACGCCCGCGACGCCTTCGAGGGCCTCGCCCTCATGGACCGGGTCATGACCGCCAAGCGCGGCGGCGCGCCCGTCATCGACCCCGAGCGCGAGGCCGCCCTGGCCGCCCGCCGGGAGCGCCGCGCCCGCACCGTCGAGGTCCGCGAGGACCTGCCGGCGCTGGACGACGCCTCGGTGAAGTCCGACATCGACTACACCGCCCCGGTGCCGGTCGCCCCGTTCTACGGCACCCGGGTCGTCAAGGGCATCCCCCTCGCCGACTACGCGGCCCTGCTCGACGAGCGGGCCACCTTCCTCGGCCAGTGGGGCCTGCGCGGCGCCCGCGGCGGCGCCGGCCCCTCCTACGAGGAGCTGGTCGAGACCGAGGGCCGCCCCCGGCTGCGGTACTGGATGGACCGCCTCGCCTCCGACCGGGTCCTCGAGGCCGCGGTCGTCTACGGGTACTTCCCCTGCTACTCCGAGGGCAACGACCTCGTCGTGCTCGACGAGAACGGCCACAGCGAGCGGGCCCGGTTCTCCTTCCCGCGCCAGCGCCGCGACCGCCGCCTGTGCATCGCCGACTTCTTCAAGCCCCGCGACGCCGGCGAGCTCGACGTCATCGGCATGCAGCTGGTCACCGTCGGCCAGCCGGTGTCGGACTACACCGCGAAGCTCTTCGCCGAGAACGCCTACCGCGACTACCTCGAGGTGCACGGCCTGTCGGTGCAGCTGACCGAGGCCCTGGCCGAGTACTGGCACAAGCGCGTGCGCGAGGAGCTCGTCCTGCCCGGCGGCCACCCGATGGCCGACGAGGACCCGAAGGACCTCGACGGGCTGCTGCGCACCGACTTCCGCGGCTGCCGGTACAGCTTCGGCTACCCGGCCTGCCCCGACCTGGAGGACCGCGCGAAGACGGTCGCCCTGCTGCGGCCGGACCGCATCGGGGTGTCGCTGTCGGAGGAGTTCCAGCTGGTGCCGGAGCAGGCCACCGACGCGATCATCGTGCACCACCCCGACGCGTCGTACTTCAACGCCAAGTAGCACCAGCTCATGGAGAAGCCGGCGCGCCCGGGCGCGCCGGCCTCTCCGCCGGCGACGGTTGCCGTTGCCGCGAGCCAGTTCCGGCGAACACGTTGCGCACGGCATCCTAGGAGGCTAGGTTGAGCCCTATGACCATCAATCCGGGCGCGGCGGAGTTCCCGCATCGGCAGATCGGGGCCCAGATCCGCGCGCAGATCCAGCGCGGCGACTGGGCGCCCGGCGAGCGACTGCCGTCGATCCCGGCGCTGGCCGCGCAGTACGGGGTCGCCAAGCAGACCGTCCAGCGCACGATCGACCAGCTGCGCATCGAGGGCCTGGTGATCACCCGGCCGGGCTCGGGCACGTTCGTGCGCGGGACGAAGCGGCGCATGAACCGGCTCTCCCGCGGGCGGTACGGGTCGCAGCGCGGCTACCACGCGGAGCTCGCGGCCCGGTACCGGCAGCACCTCATGATCGTCGCGCAGATGCCGGCGCCCGCGGAGGTCGCGGAGGCGTTCGGGCTCGACGCCGGGGCGCCGCTGCTCGTGCGGCGGCATCTCGTGCGGACCGGGGACTCCCCCGTCGAGGTCGGGGCGTCCTGGTTCCGGCCGAACGACGTGCGCGGGACGTCGATCGAGCGGCCCGACGTGTTCGACCGGCCGCTGTTCCAGGAGGTCGAGGAGGAGCTCGGCCGCCGCTACGCGAGCGCACGCGACCAGGTCAGTGCCCGGCTGCCGTCGCGGGAGGAGGCGGAGCTGCTGCAGATCCGGCCCGACACGCCGGTGCTGGTGCTGCTGCACGTGGCGTACGACGACGATCACAAGGTCATCGAGGTGGCTCAGGCGGCGTGGCCGGGGCCGATGACGCAGCTGACCGAGGAGTACCGCATCCCGGCCCCCCGCCCCGGCCTGCCCGACGACGAGCCCGGCCTGGCGCTGGGCTGACCACGAGTGCCGATCGGACGCGATTCGCCGTGCGCGCCGGGCGAGCCGGCCAAGGTGCTGCCGGCTCCCTAGACCGGCTTGGCCTTCTGGGGCTGGAAGGTCTCGTGGCGGGCCAGCATCGCCACGAACTCGGCGATCTTCCGCTCGCGGGTCTCGGCCCGCTTGACGGCGTTGAGGCGGTAGACGAGCGCGAACCGGTTCGCCTTGGTGAGCACGTCGAACATGGCCTGGGCGGCCGGCACCGCGGCGATCGCGGCCAGGAGATCGGCCGGCACCTCGGCCTGCGACGGCGGGGCGTATGCGGCCGCCCACCGCCCGTCGGCCTTGGCCGCGTCCACCGCCGCGCGCCCCGCCGGTCGCATCCGGCCCTGCTCCTCGAGCCGGGCCACGTGCGCGACGTTGCGCTGCGACCAGGAGCTGCGGGCGGTACGCGGCGTGAAGCGGATCCAGGAGTGCTGCTCGTCGCCCTTGCGCGCCTGCCCGTCGATCCAGCCGACGCACAGCGCCTCGTCCACCGCCTGCTGCCAGGTCAGCGTGGTGATCGTCCCGCCCTTGCGGGTCAGGGCCAGCCAGACCCCGGCCGACACCGCGTGGTGCTCGGCCAGCCACGCCCGCAACGCCTCGGCGTCGGCGACGATCAGCTCCTGCAGTTGCGCTCCCGGCATCCCTGCAGGCTAGCGGCGCCGGCCACGAAGCTGCGCGACCGGCGCCACACCTTCCTCAGGTGATCGGGTCCGGGGCGGCCGTCGCGGCCGGGGCCGGGGACGTCGGGGCGTCGGTGATGCGCGGGTCGCCCTCGTCGGCGAAGTAGTCGTCGCGGGTCGTGTCGTCGCCGCCGTCCGTCACCGACGAGGCGCGCAGGATCAGGGTCACGATCGCCGCCACGGCCAGGTTCACGACCACCGCGACGAAGCCGACGTAGATGGTCTTCTTGGTGTCGAAGCCCCACTCGCTCAGCGGGAAGGCCGAGCCCGCGAAGTGCCGGTGGGTGGTCGGGTTCACCACCTGGTAGAGCATCCACAGGCCCAGGCCCATGCCGGCGACCCAGCCCACGACCAGGGCGCCGCGGTGGAACCACCGGGTGAACAGGCCCAGGGCGACGGCCGGGAGGGTCTGCAGGATGATGACACCGCCGATGAGCTGCAGGTCGATCGAGAACTGCGGGTCGACGAAGACGACGAAGAGCAGGGCGCCGAACTTGACCAGCAGGCTCATCACCTTGGAGACCGTGGCCTCCTGGGCGGGCGTGGCGTCGCGCTTGAAGTACTCGCGATAGATGTTGCGCGTGAAGAGGTTCGCGGCGGCGATGGACATGATGGCCGCCGGGACCAGGGCGCCGATGCCGACGGCGGCGTAGGCGACGCCCGCGAACCAGTCGGGGAAGATCTTGTCGAACAGCAGCGGTACGACGGTGTTGTTGTCGTTGGTGCCGTTGGCGTTCTTCAGCGGGGTCACGCCCGCGGCGATGGCCGCGAAACCGAGCAGCGCGATGAGGCCGAGCAGGAAGCTGTACGCCGGCAGCGCCGACATGTTCCGCTTGATCACGTCGCGGTTCTTGCTGGCGAGCACGCCGGTGATGCTGTGCGGGTAGAGGAACAGGGCCAGCGCCGATCCGAGGGCCAGCGTGAAGTATTGGATCTGGTTGTCGCCGTTGAGCAGGATGCCGTCGGCGGGCGACGGCGTCTTGGCGAACTTCGCGTCCGCGGCGTCGAAGATCGCGCCCCAGCCGCCGAGCTTCGCGGGCAGGTAGAAGACCGCGACCAGGATGACGACGTAGATGAGGATGTCCTTCACGAACGCGATCAGTGCCGGGGCGCGCAGGCCGCTGGAGTACGTGTAGGCGGCCAGGATCGCGAAGGCGATGATGATCGGCAGGTGCCGGGCCAGGGTGCCGGACCCGGTGACGCCCATCGTCTTGAGCACCGACTCGATGCCGACGAGCTGCAGCGCGATGTACGGCATCGTCGCCACGATCCCGGTGATCGCGATGACCAGGGCGAGCGTCGGCGACTGGAACCGGGCCCGCACGAAGTCGGCCGGGGTGACGAACCCGTGCCGGTGCGACACCGACCACATCCGCGCGAGGACGAGGAACACGAGCGGGTAGATGATCACCGTGTACGGCACCGCGAAGAAGCCGGCCGCGCCCGAGGCGAACAGCAGGGCGGGCACGGCGACGAACGTGTAGGCGGTGTACAGATCGCCGCCGACCAGGAACCAGGTGACCCAGCCGCCGAAGCTGCGGCCGCCGAGACCCCACTCGTCGAGGTGGTTGAGCGTGTCGGGGCGGCGCCAGCGGGCCGCGACGAAGCCCATCGCGCTCACGGCGAGGAACAGCACGACGAAGATGACGATCTCGGTGACATGATCACGCCACATGGCCGCTCACCGCCGCTTCGTCATCTGGTAGACGAGCGTGGTCACGCCGACGCCCAGCAGGATGAAGGCGAGCTGGAGCCAGTAGAACCGGGGGAAGCCGAGGATCCGGGGTCCGTCGGCGTTGAACACGAAAGTCAGCAGCGGTACCACGATCGGGATGACCAGCAGCCAGTTCCACGGGCTGCGGTCACTCGCCGGGGCCTTCCGCTCTTCAGGACCGGTCACGGCAGACCTCTCCTTCGACGGGGGTGTCCGGACCTGGGCGGCAGGTCCGTAATGATCGACGTAACCTGATCCCCGCCGCTCGCCGAGGGCCCGCGGGCCACGAATCGGCGAACGGTACGAACGATGCGCCTAACGGGCAAGCTCCAATTCGGTGGCGTTGGCCCCCGTGACGACCACCCCGACGGCTGAGCCCATGAGCCCGCGATGCGCGAGCACCGCCGCGAGGGCGGCCGCGCCCGCGCCCTCGGCCTGGGTGCCGGCGAGCCGGGCGAGCAGCCGCCGGGCGTCGCCGATGGCCGCGTCGCCGAGCAGGACGAAGTCCGTGAGGTGCTCGCGGAGGATCGCCTGCGGGCCGGCGAAGCCCCGTCCGGTGGCCAGTCCGTCGATCTCGGTGAGGTTCGCGCGGTGCTGGCACGTGCCCGCCCGCCACGAGTCGTGCGCGGCGGGCGCGGCCTGGGACTGCACCGCGATCACCCGGCAGCCGGGCGCGAGCGCGGCGGCGACGAGGCAGGCGGCCGCGGCGCCGGTGCCCGAGCCGACGGGGACGACGAGCGTGTCGAGCTCGGGGTGGCGTTCGAGGAATTCGCAGTACAGCGTGGCGACCCCGGCGATGAGGGCCGGCTCGTCGCCGGGGCTGACCAGGCGGCCCGGCAGGCTCCCGGCGTGCGCCTCGGCCTCGCCCATGTTCGCGCCGTGCCGCACGACCGTCGCGCCCAGCGCCTCGACGGCCCGCACGCGCAGCTCGGCGGCGTGGGCGGGCATGACGATCGTGGCCCGGCGGCGGTACTCGCGCGCGGCGTAGGCGATCGCCCGGGCGTGGTTGCCGGTGGAGTAGGTGACGATCGGGTCGTCGCCGTCGAGGGTCGCGAGGAGGTTGAGGGCGCCGCGGACCTTGAAGGCGCCGGTGGGCTGGGTGTTCTCGTGCTTGACGACGACCCGGCGGCCGGCGGCCTCGTCCAGCAGCGGGTAGGACCAGGACGGGGTGGGCGGGAGGTGGCGGTTGACGATCTTCCGGGCCTCGAGCACGTCGCGCATCGTGAGCATGGGGCGAGCTTCCCGCGGTACGACATATTGGTCCAATGCTTGTTGGCTTGTTTTCTCATAGACATCATTGATGCGTGCTCGATGTGACGCGCCTGCGGGTGCTCGTGGCGGTGGCCCGGCACGGGTCGGTGACGGCGGCGGCCGAGGCGCTGCACTATGCGCAACCGTCGGTGAGCCACCACCTCGCCCGGCTCGAAACGGAGACCGGTGTGCGGCTGCTGCAGCGGGCCGGCCGCGGGGTGCGGCTGACGCCGGCCGGGCGGCTGCTGGCCGAGCGGGGCGAGGAGATCCTGGGCCGTCTCGACGCCGCGGAGGCGGAGCTGGCCGAGCTCAGCGGCCTGCGGGCCGGGCGGGTCCGGCTGGCGGCGTTCCCGTCGGCGCTGGGGTCGTTCGTGCCGCGCGCGGCGGCCCGGTTCACGGCCGCGCATCCGGGCGTGGTGCTCGAGTTCGTGGAGGCGGAACCGCCCGCGGCCCTGGCCCTGCTGCGCACCGGGGAGGCCGACCTCGCCGTGGTGTTCGACTACGGCTCCGCCGACGGCGAGGTGCGGCTCACGCCACTGTTCACCGAGGGCTGCACCTGGTGACGCGGCCCGGCGCCGAGGGGCCGCTGGAGTCCTTCGCGCACGCACGGTGGATCGCGGGCTGCGCGCGGTGCCGGGAGAGTCTGGTGCGCCGGTGCGCGGCGGCCGGGTTCGCGCCGGACATCGCGTTCACGACCGACGACTACGTGGCGGTGCAGGCGCTGGTCGCGGCCGGGCTGGGCGTGACGATCCTGCCGTCGCTGGCGCTGCGGGCCCACCGGTCGGCGGCCGTGTCGACGGCACCGCTGGCGGGCGAGGGGCGGCGGGTGAGCGCCGCGGCGTACGGCGTTCCCCCGGACCCACCCGCGACCGCGCGCCTCCTGGAGTTCCTGGTCACAGCGGGTGACGAGGAGATGCGCAGCGTCACGCCCGACGCGTGAACGCATCTCGCGGGTCGTCTGCGGGCACGCCCGCGAAAGGTTGCGGCGGCCGGCCACCGTCCGACTGGTGGCCGGCGCCGCCGGCTAGAGGCGCACGCCCAGCAGGGCGTCGACCGCGGAGGCCATGATCGCCGGGGCTTCGC
The DNA here is from genome assembly GCF_050955725.1 of Dactylosporangium sp. CA-139114. Lineage (NCBI taxonomy): Bacteria > Bacillati > Actinomycetota > Actinomycetes > Micromonosporales > Micromonosporaceae > Dactylosporangium > Dactylosporangium sp. CA-139114. Next base: position 3,681,669 of record NZ_CP192080.1, on the reverse strand, counting down.
GGTCGTCGCCCGCGTCGGCAAGCGTCGCGTCGACCCAGGCGTCGACGGCGGCCAGGGCGCCGGGCGCGTCGAGGTCGTCGCCGAGGCGCTCGCGCAGCTGGGCGACGAGCTCCGCGCCCGACGGGCCGATGCCCGCCCGGGCCGCCTCCCGCCAGCGCGACAGGCGCTGCTGGCCGGCCTTGAGGACGTCGTCGGTCCACATGCGGTCGTTGCGGTAGTGGTCGGCGAGCAGGGCCAGGCGCACCGCCATCGGGTCGACGCCGTCGCCGCGCAGCCGGGACACGAAGACGAGGTTGCCCTGGCTCTTGGACATCTTCTCGCCGTCGAGGCCGATCATGCCCGCGTGCACGTAGTGGGTCGCGAACGGCGCCTTGCCGGAGAGGGCCTCGGCGTGGGCGGCGGAGCACTCGTGGTGCGGGAAGAGCAGGTCGTTGCCGCCGCCCTGCACGTCGATGGTGTCGCCGAGCAGGCTCTGGGCGATGACCGTGCACTCGATGTGCCAGCCGGGCCGGCCGGGGCCGAGCTCGCCGCCGTTCCAGGCCGGCTCGCCGTCGCGGGCGCCGCGCCACAGCAGCGGGTCGAGCGGGTCGCGCTTGCCGGGGCGCTGCGGGTCGCCGCCGCGCTCGGCCGCCAGGCGCAGCATCTCGGTGCGGGACAGGTTGGACTCGGAGCCGAAGCCGGGGGCCGTGGCGACGGAGAAGTACACGTCGCCGGTGCCGTCCTCGAGGGGGTAGGCGTGGCCGGAGGCGATGAGCGAGGCGACCTTGCGGGCGATCTGCGGGATGGACTCGACCGCGCCGACGTACCGCTTCGGCGGGATGATCCGCAGCGCCTCCATGTCCTCGCGGAACAGCGCCGTCTCGCGCATGGCGAGCACGATCCAGTCCTCGCCGTCGCGCTCGGCCCGCTCCAGCAGCGGGTCGTCGATGTCGGTGACGTTCTGGACGTAGTCGACCTCGTGCCCGGCGTCCCGCCACACCCGGTTGGCCAGGTCGAACGCGATCATCGTGGCCGCGTGCCCGAGGTGGGTGGCGTCGTAGGGGGTGATGCCGCAGACGTACATGGTCGCGGGGCGGCCGTCGAGCTCGACGGGGGCGATCTCCCGGCGCGCCGAGTCGAACAGGGCGAGCGGCGCGGCGTCGCCGGCGGGGCGGGGCAGCGTGGGCAGCGCCGGTGCGGTCCAGGAGTCCATGACCAACAGCGTATCCGGGGTCATGCTCGCCGAGGGATGTGACGATCGTTGCCCTTGCGCTTGCACTTCCCGTCGCTGGAAGGGGTTCACTGGTGCCCATGACGACGGGCGTCCCGATCGGGGAGTTCTCGCGGCTGAGTCATCTGCCCGCGAAGACGCTGCGGTACTACCACGACATCGGCCTGCTCGTGCCGGCCGAGGTCGACGGGGAGACCGGGCACCGGCGGTACCACCCGGGCCAGGTCGGCGACGCGCACCTCATCCGGCGGCTGCGCGGGCTGGACCTGCCGCTGGCCGAGATCCGCACGGTGCTCGCCGCGCCCGACGCCGGGGCCGGGACGCTGCGCCAGCACCTGGACCGCATGGAGGCGGAGCTGGCGCGGACCCGGGACGTGGTCGCCTCGCTGCGGCGGCTGCTGGACGCGTCGCCGCCGGTGACGGTGCTGTACCGCACCCACGCCCCGGCGCCCGTCCTGCGCGTCGCGGCCCGGGTCGCCCGCCCCGACGTGGGGACGTGGTGCGGGGCGGCGTTCGGGGAGCTGTTCGGGGTGCTCGCGCGGGCGGGCGCCGACCCGGCCGGCCCGGCGGGCGCCACCTACTCGCCCGAGTTCTTCGAGCAGGACGCCGGGCAGGTTTCCGCCTTCGTACCGGTTGTGCCCGGCGCCTTCGCCGGTGACCCGCGCCTGGGCACGCTGCCGGGGCGCCGGTATGCCGTGGCGGTGCACGCGGGGCCGTTCGGCGACTGTGACCTCACGTACGGGGCGCTGGGGGCGCACGTGGCGGTGCACGACACGGCGCTGGCGGAGGTGATCGTGGAGCAGTACCTGGTCGGGCCGCAGCACACGGACGACGAGGAGCGGTTCCGGACCGAGGTGTGCTGGCCGGTCGCCTGAAACGGCGGCTCGGGCGCCCGGAACCCGGGGCCGGTTCCGCCGGCAGCACCGGCCGCTCTCGACCGCCGACCGGCCGCACACCGACGGCCGGCTGGTCGTGTCCAGCACAGCGACCGGCCGGGCGCGACGCCGTAACACCGGACGAAAAGTCCGACACTCCGTGATCGGACTTTTCGGACTTATACCCCGTCAGGAGATAAATGCGATATGTCGTGGCGCGCCAGCGCCCGACATATCGGTCGCAACCGAACGAAGGAGCGCGCACCGCCCATGTCTCACCTCGAGCTCGCCAACATCACCGTCGACTGCACCGGCAGCGCCAAGGACCTGGCCGCCTTCTACGCCGGCCTCCTCGGCCGCGACCTGAACCCGGGCGCGTCCGAGTTCTTCGCCACCGCCGGCCACTCCCCCACGCTCATGTTCATCCGCGTCCCCGACCGCACCCCCGGCAAGAACAGCGTCCACCTCGACCTGCACACCGACGACCTCGCGGCCGGCGTCGAGCGGGCGGTGGCGCTCGGGGCCCGGCACGTGGGGGACTTCGACGAGTACGGCACGGCTTGGGCCACCCTCGCCGACCCCGAGGGCAACCTGTTCGACATCGGCCGCTCGCCGAAGGCCTGACTCGGGCATATACGAAAAATCCGATATGTCGGGCGCGCCAGCGCCCGACATATCGGTGCAGCACACGGGCAGGGCTAGATGGGCGGCCAGGGAATCGCGTGGCGGTCCTCGTCCGGCGACGGGAACGTGCGGGCCCGCAGCAGCGCGTCGATGCGCACCCAGATCATGGCCACCTCGGCCGGCGTCAGGTGCTCCGCGAACGTCTCGGCGAGGCCCGCGGAGTACTGCGCCCGCAGCTTCTCCAGCACCTCGATCCCCTCGTCCGGGATCGGCTCGCCGGCCCAGCCCCAGATGATCGTGCGCAGCTTGTCCTCGGTGTGGAAGCAGATGCCGTGGTCGACGCCGTGGACCTTGCCGTCCAGGGTGTCGATCACGTGGCCGCCCTTGCGGTCGGCGTTGTTCGCGACCGCGTCGAAGAGCGCGATGCGGGCCAGCCGCGGGTCGTCGGCGTGGGCGAGGACGAAGGGGCGGCCGCGCTCGTCGCGGGCCGACATGATCCGGCGCCAGTCCTTCGGGACCTTGTTCGCGGGCACGAACCCGAGGAGCAGGTCGTCGCTCTGCCGGTCCTCGTCGATCCAGAGCTGGCACATGCCCGGGCCGAGCGGGCCGTCGCGCAGCAGGGTCGGCGGGACGATGCCCCAGCCGGTCGCCTCGGAGAGCAGCCAGGCCGAGTACTCCCGGCCGGCGAGGGTGCCGTCGGGGAAGTCCCACAGCGGGCGCTCGCCGCTGACCGGCTTGTAGACGCACCGGGCCACGGTGTCACCCAGGGTGATGACGCAGCGCAGGGTGGCGTTGGAGGCGTCCATGAGCCGCCCCTCGAGCTCCAGCTCGCCGTGGCGCAGCAGCTCGAGCGCCTCGTCCTCGGGCAGGGCCGGCACGCCGGCTACCGGCGGTAGCCGTTGTGCCGCGGGCAGAGGTGCCCGCGGGCGTCGAGGGGCTGGCCGCACAGCGGGCACGGCGGGCGGCCGGAGGCGACGACGCGCTTGGCCCGCTCGATGAACGCCTTCGTGGCCGCCGGTGTCAGCCGGACCCGCAGGCGGTCCCGGTCGGCGGTGGCGAGCTCCTCCTCCTCGTCATCGCCGGGCTCCTCGGTCTCCTCGTCGCCGACCGCGATCGCCTCGATGATGACCGTGGCGCTGTCGACGTCGAACTGCAGGCCGAGGGTGCCGACGCGGAACTCCTCGTCCAGCGGGGTGTCGAGGGGCTCGTTGTCGGCGGTCTCCACGACCGATTCCGCGGCGAGGTCCACGCCGAAGCGGCGGTGGGCCTCCTGCAGCAGCTCCTCGAGCTTCTCGGCCAGCAGGGAGACCTGCACCTTCTCCAGGGCGACGCTGATCAGCCGGCCGCCGCCGCGGGCCTGCAGGAAGAAGGTCCGCTCCCCCGGCGCACCGACGGTGCCGGCAACGAACCGCTCCGGCGGCTCGAATGCATGCACGTGGTGGCTCATGCTGTCACCTCCGCTTCGCTCCGGCGCCAGCCTGAGCTGAATCAATGCGCATGATGAGCGGCCTCTCCGTCTCGCCGCGAACCGCTCATGGTGAGAACTCTATCCAGTCGTGGCGGCAACCGCCGCAGGCGGGCACAAGATCACACCGAACCGCCCGAACCGCCCCCGACCGCGGCATCCGAGGACGGCTCGCCCTCCGTCTTCTCCGGGGGCTGGAACCCGGACAGATCGCCGCCGGTGTCGTTGAGGCGCAGGACGAAGGAGCGCAGCGGGGTGTACCGGATGACGGTCACGGACGCGGGCTCGACCGCGAGGCGCTGGAACAGGTCCAGGTGCATGCCGAGCGCGTCGGCCGCGATCGCCTTGATGATGTCGCCGTGGCTGCAGGCCAGCCAGACGGCCTCCGGGCCGTGCGAGGCGGCTATGCGGGCGTCCCAGGAGCGGACCGCGGCGATCGCCCGGGCCGACATGGCGGCCATCGACTCCGCGTCGGGACCGGGGAAGACGGCGGCGGAGGGGTGGGCCTGCACCGTCGCCCACAGCGGCTCCTTGGCCAGCTCCTTGAGGGGGCGGCCGGTCCAGTCGCCGTACCGGCACTCGATGATGCCCTCGTCCTCGACGACGTCGGTCACGTCGGGCAGGGCGAGGGACAGGGTCTCGCGGCAGCGCGGCAGCGGGCTGCTGACGACGGCGGCGAGGGGGAGCTTGGCCGCGGCGAGGCGCTCGCCGACGGCGACGGCCTGGGCCCGGCCGACCTCGTCCAGCGCGACGGGCTGGTGCCCGGCGAGGACGCCGGTCGCGTTGGTCGTGGTCCGGCCGTGGCGCAGCAGCAGGACGGTGGTCACGAGCTCAGCCCCGCCCGCTCCCACGCCTCGGCGAGCTGGCGGATGACGCCGATGGAGTAGTCGGCGTCGCCGAACACGATCGTGGAGATCTCCGTCACCCCGGCCTCCTGATACGCCTGCAGCCGCTCCGCGACGCGCTCGACGGGCCCGAGCAGCGAGGTGCGGTCGATGAACTCCAACGGTACGGCGGCGGCCGCGTCCCGGTGGCGCTTGGCGAGATAGAGGTCCTGGATCTCCTTGGCCGCCTCGCCGTAGCCCATGCGGGTGGCGAGGGCGTTGTAGAAGTTCTGCTCCCGCGAGCCCATGCCGCCGACGTAGAGGGCCGCGTAGGGGCGCACGAGCTCGGCGCACATGGCGATGTCGTCGCCGAAGACCACCGGTACCGATGCCGCCACCTCGAAGCCGTCCATCGTCTTGCCGGCCTTGGCCCGGCCCGCGGCGATCGAGCCCAGCGACTCGCTCGCGTATTCCGGGGAGAAGAAGATGGCCAGCCAGCCGTCGGCGATCTCGCCGGTCAGCTCGAGGTTCTTGGGGCCGACGGCGGCGAGGTAGACCGGCACGTGGTCGCGGACGGGGTGCAGGATGAGCTTGAGCGCCTTGCCGGGGCCGTCGGGCAGCGGCAGCGTGTAGAACTCGCCGTCGTAGTCGACGAGCTTGCGGGTCAGGGCCAGGTTGACGATGTCGACGTATTCGCGGGTGCGCTTGAGCGGCTTGGCGAAGCGCACGCCGTGCCAGCCCTCGGAGACCTGGGGGCCCGACACGCCGAGACCGAGGCGGAACCGGCCGCCGGAGAGCTTGTCGATCGTGGCGGCGGTCATTGCCGTCATGGCCGGGGTGCGGGCCGGAATCTGGAAGACGGCGGAGCCCAGCTCGATCCGCTCGGTCTGCCCGGCGATCCACGCGAGCATGCTCGGCGCGTCGGAACCGTAGGCCTCCGCCACCCATACGCAGGAGAAACCGAGCCGGTCGGCCTCCTGGGCGATGGCCAGATGACCGGCCGGGTCGTTCCATGACGACAGGTAACCGAGGTTCAACGCAAGCCGCACAACTGCCTCCCGCAGGTCCCCCGTGCGACCCTGCACGGTGCGGCACCAGGGTAGCCTGTGCCGCGGCCAGGCCCGGCCTCCGCTACGTTGGCGCCATCCGGCCGTATCGTTCCATGCATGCAACAGCGACCGCTCGGCCGTAGCGGGCTGGCGGTATCCCGGCTGGCCCTCGGCACGATGACATGGGGCCGTGACACCGACGCCGACGACGCGGCGGCCCAGCTCAAGACGTTCCGCGACGCCGGCGGGACGCTGCTGGACACCGCGGACGTCTACGCCGACGGCGAGGCCGAGTCGGTCATCGGTGCCCTGGTCGGCCGGCTGGTACCGCGCGATGAGCTGGTCATCGCGACCAAGGCGGGCCTGCGCCCGGGGATGACCCGCCGGCGCGACGGCTCCCGCGGCCACCTGCTGAGCGCCCTCGACACGTCCCTGCAGCGGCTCGGGACCGACCACGTGGATCTGTGGCAGGTGCACGGGTACGACCCCGACACGCCGCTGGAGGAGACCCTCTCGGCGATCGACACGGCGGTGAGCAGCGGCCGGGCCCGCTACGCCGGCGTGTCGAACTTCTCCGGCTGGCAGACCGCCCGGGCCGCGACCTGGCAGGGGGCGTGGCCGGGGCGGGCGCCGCTGGTCTCCACGCAGGTGGAGTACTCGCTGCTGGAGCGGGGCATCGAGCGCGAGGTCATCCCGGCGTGCACGGCGCTGGGCATCGGCATCCTGCCCTGGTCGCCGCTGGGCCGCGGGGTGCTGACCGGCAAGTACCGCACCGGCGTGCCGGCCGACTCGCGGGCCGCGTCGCCGCACTTCGAGCGGTTCGTGGCGCCGTATCTCGACGACCGCTGCGCCGGGATCGTCGAGGCGGTCGCGACCGCGGCGGGCGGCCTCGGCGTGTCGCCGCTGGAGGTGGCCCTGGCGTGGGTGCGGGACCGGCCGGGCGTGGTCGCGCCGGTGCTCGGCGCGCGCACGGTGGGGCAGCTGCTCGGGGCGCTGCAGACCGAGGAGATCGTGCTGCCGCGGGAGATCCGGGCCGCGCTCGACGACGTGTCGGCGCCCACCTCCGGCTACCCCGAGCGGCAGACGTAGACGCGGCGCATACCCTGGTCGGACCATGCTGCGCCGACTGCTGACCCTGGCCGGCGTGCTGCTGCTCACCGCGTGTGACACCGGCGCGCCCGTCAGCCACCCCGACGCCACGATGCCGACCCCGACCTGGGCCCCCGCGCCGTCGGCGAGCCCTGCCGGGACGACGATGCCGGTGCCCGAGCGCCCGACCGGGGTCGCGATCGGCGCGACGGTGGCCGCGATTTCCGAAAACGCCGCATTTGTACTGCCTGAGGCCGCCCGATCCCCGATCGCCGGACCGCCCCGGGGCGTGGTGAGCGTCGCCGGCGGATTCCGCGTGGTCGCCGGGTCCGCGGTGCACAACCTGCCGGGCGGGGCGACGTGGGCGCTGCCGGCCCCGGGCGGGGCGATCGCCGTGCCCCGCGACGCCGACTGGACCGCCGTCGCGCTGCCCGACCGCGGCGATGTGATCATCCTCTCGGCCGACGGGGCGGTGCTGCGCACCATCGGCACCGGCGGGCGCCCCGCCGCCCTGGCCGCGGACGGCTCCCGCATCGCCGTGCTCGACACGTCGGAGTCCTCGATCACCGTGTTCGACGCCGCGACCGGCGCGCGGCAGGAGGCGCTGCGGGCCGGGGACGGGGCCGTGACGGTCGCGGCCGTCGGCGGCGGGCGGTTCGCGGTGATCGACGCGCGCGACGGGGAGCTGCTGGTCTTCGACACCGGGCCGCTGATCCTGCGCCAGCGCTACCCGGTGAAGGGCGGGGCGTGGGCGGCCGCGTACGACGGGATCCGGGGTGTGCTCTGGGTGACGCTCACGGCGCGTAACGAGGTGGTGGGCTTGCACCTCGGCGGTGGGACGCCGCGGGAGGTCGGGCGGCATCCGACGGTACGGCTGCCGCTGGCGCTTGCCGTCGACCCGGCCTCGGGGGCGCTGGCCGTCGCCGGGTCGGACGGCACCGGGGCGCAGGGGCTGGTGCAGCGCATTGCCGCGTAGCAGTATCGGTGCATGGACTACGAGTACGTGCCGCTGCGGTTGCCGTCGAATGTCGACCGGATGACCGCTAACGCACAGCTGACGATCCAGGCCGAGTACGGCGGCTGGGAGCTGGCGCGGGTCCGGCTCTACCCGGACGGCTCCCGCCAGGTGATGCTCCGCCGCCGCGTCACCAGCAGCACGCTCCCGGGGCTCAGCACGTAGTTGAACGCCGGCGTTCCGCATTCGCGCGACGGAACGTGACATTGTCGCCGCCACCCTGCTCCTGCGCAGGGTACGCCCGGCCCCAAGCTCGCGAGCGCGTGAGCCTTCCCGCCCCGGGCCTGACCTTCAGGCCAGCCGGGCGCAGGAGGCGATGAGCCGGGCCTGGTCGTCGAGGCCGAGGATCTGCAGGTGGGCCAGCCGGTTGCGGGCGGCCTTCAGCCGGCGGCTCGCCTCGCGCCAGACCTGCTCGTCGGCGGTCGGCAGCTCCCGGACGACGAAGAACAGCTGGCCGACCTCGATCGGGGCCGGATCGCCGGGTGTCCGCCCGGCGGCGGTGTCGACCCTCGCCGCACCGAAACGCTCGACCAGCGCGCGCACCAGCACCTGCCGTTTCGCCTCGATCCACGGCAGGAGAACCCGCGACTGGGCCGCCCACACGCCGTGCTCGACCACGGACGGCACCGCGGCCTGCGCGTGCGGGCTCGGGCACGGCTCGTTCTGCCACAGCTCGAGGTGGCCGTCGTCCCAGAGCCGGCCCGCGTCGCCGTGCGGGAATCCGGCGCCCGCCGCCAGGAGCACGGCGGAGTCCGGCGGCGCCGGCGGCGCGGCGAACTCGCCGTCCTTGATCGTCGCGACCAGGGTGTGCGGGTCGCCGTCCCACGCCCGGACCAGATACTGGGCCAGGTCGAGATCCCAGCGGGCGATCTCGACGATGGTCTCCAGGCGCACGTCGCGCAGGATGCCCCCGCCCCCGTGCCCGTCGGCGATCGGGGCGAGCCTGCCGGCGACGTCCCAGCGGGTCAGCCGGCCCCACCACCACACCGCCTCGAAGGTGACGTCGGCGGCCTCGACGCCGAGCGACGGCAGGATGTCGCGGGTGCCCACGGCCACCACCCGGGGCCGCCGAGCCGCGGGCCGCGGCCGGGACGCGAGCGTCAGGCGCGTCAGCAGGTCGGCGACGGCGGCCGCGGCGGGAGCGTCCGGGCCGGTGCAGTCCAGCACCGCGGTGCGGGCCGCGGCGTCCTCGTGGTCGAGCAGGTCCCCGACGACCACGGGCAGATCGTCGCCGAACACCAGGCATCGCGCGAGCCAGCGCAGCGGGGTCAGGCCGGGTTCGAACGGGGCCGGGCGCCGCGGTTCCTCGCCGGCCACGTACAGGTTGCGCACGATCGCGCTCAGCAGTCCCTCGACGAACGACGGCTCCGCGGCTCGCTGGGACGGCAGGACGACGGCGACGTGCCGCCCCCGCTGAACCTCCTCGGTCACCTGCGTGACCAGCCGATCCGGGCCCGGCAGGCGCCACACCGATCCGTCCATCTCAGGCCGCCGCGGCCAGGGCTTCGGCGACCACCGAATCGAGAATCCAGCCCGACTCCGTCGACTGGGCGACGTCGAGGAGTTTCATCCGGTCCAGGAAGACGCCGGCGTCGCCGAGGATCGGATCGAGGTCGGCCCGGCTGAACGCCACCATGCGCGGCCGATCGCCGGCCTCGCTGCTGTTCTCCGCCCACGCCCGGGCGACCGGACGGAGGTGCTCGTCGATACCGACGTCGTCGAGGAACGTGCGGGCCTGCTCCCGGGTGGCGAACGGGTGCCGCAGCCCGTTGAGGACGTCATCGGTCGAGCGGCCGCTGTTGACCTGCTCGGCGGCGCGCTCCAGCAGCATCGGCCAGCCCGACGTCAGCTCGTGCACGGTGCGGCGCAGCGCGACCGTCTCGAATGGAAAGTCGTGCCAGGCGCGCAGGGCGTCCACGGACCAGCGGCCGAGCCGGACATGCAGGAAGGCCTCGCCGGTGGGCTCGGCCAGCGGCTCGGCGGTCTGCAGCCGCACCACCATGATCACCCGGACGGTGACCCGGTCCCGGATCAGGTCGGCCGTCTCGGCGATCAGCGCGGCAAGATTCGTATCGGGCCGGTGGTCGGCCTCGACGAGCAGGATGCGGTGGTCCTTGCCGCCGCCGAGCTGGCGGTGCAGGTCGGCCAGCGGAGTGCGGACGAGGTGCAGCTGCTGCTGACTCGCCATCCGCTCCAGCACGGCGGCGACCCGGCCGATGCCGAGCGCCGTCGTTCCGGACACCACGGCGACCTTGTACTGACGTCCGGCGCGGCGCACGCGTGACAAGGTGTGCGACTTGTCCTCGTTCTCCCCGATCAGGTCGGCGAGGTCGGCGTCGGTCAGCGGCGATCGCTCCCACTCCTTGCCGATCACCATCCGGCTCATGTTGGGGTTGTACTCGTACGGCAGCTCGAAGTGCGTCGAGGCCTCCCGGAGTTCCTGGTCCAGCGTCTTCTGCGTGCCGAGCAGCGCCACGACGTTGGGCGAGCGGATGCCGTAGAACTCGCCGTTGCGGTGCAGGACCCCGAGGCCGACCATCTCGTCGAGGTAGCGCACGAAGTCGCGGCTGGTCATCTCGTCCTCGGCGAACCCCGTGGGCCACGACGCGGCGCAGTAGGTCCGCAGGTCGTCGACGGAGAACGTGCTGCCGGGTTGCCCGTCCTCCAGGCTCAGCACCGTCACGACGAGCGCGATCACGCGGTACCGGGTGTCGAGGTTGATCGTCCATCTGAACCGTTGCGCGATCAGCTCGCGTACGGCCCGGTTGGCGTACACGCCGTCCACGTCGTCACTGGTGATGACCACCCGGCCCGGCCGGCGCACCGCACGCCGCTGCAGGTCGTCGATCAGTGCCTCGCAGAAGATCTGCACCAGGCTCGCCTGGTAGTTGGTCAGCGCCGCGATCCGCCAGACCAGGTCATCGGACTCGAAGTCGTAGCCGATGGCCCGCATCGGCCGTTCCACGAGCTCCCGGACCTCCAGCGGGCGGAGCGGGCCGATGAGAATGTCGGCGCCGCCGTGCGCGACCGGGGTGTTGGACAGGTCGTAGAACCGCTGCACCTGATGCAGGCCCGCGAACACCGGCTTGAAGCGGCGGCCGTACCGCTCCATGAGGTTCTTGAGGCGCTGGAACGTGCGGAACTGACCGGTGCCGTTCTCGTCCGCCACGGCATCGGCCGCCAGGAACATGTCGGCCTCGTCGAGCAGCAGCAACAGGCTGTTGGCCTCGTCCCGGTCCAGCCATTCGGCGATGCCCTGCGACACCCGGTCGGGTCGCAGGTTGTGCTGGTTGCCCGGCAGCACGCCGAGCTGGCTGAGCGGGCGGATCAGCAGGCTCCACAGCTCTTCGGGTTTGCGGCCCTCGCCGATCGACTCGGACTTCAGGTCCAGATAGAGGGCGACCCGGCGGCCGGTGCGGCCCGCGACCGCCGGCTCGGTGTAGAGCTTCTCGATCCGGCGCAGCAACGCCGACTTGCCCAGCTGCCGGCCGCCGTAGACGAACATCGACCCGGACGCCCGCTCCACGGCCTCCCGCTCCCGTTCGCGGCCGACGAACACCTCGCCGGGCACGTCACCGCCCGCGAACGGCGTGTACGGGTTGATCGACGTGAACGGCAGCGTCACCTCCTGCGTGGCCCGGAACCCGGCCTCCTGCCGGGTGGCGAGCCAGCCGATGACCGCCTCGTCGATGACCAGCGTGGGCGAGCCCTTGCCCGACGTCGGGATGCTGTGCTGGCGCAGCCTCAGGCGCTGCTCGACGGACATGATGCCGAAGTACAGGATCAGGTTCGCCGACGTTCGGCTCCGCTCGGGCACCAGGTCCAGCAGCCGGCCCGGGGTGGTGGACCGCTCGAAGACCAGGGTGACGGTGTAGCGGCCGTTGGCCTGGGTGCCGAGCTGCGGCACGTACGACCCGTCCAGCGGCCGGGCCCGGACCTCGTACGCCGCGATGCGGGTCCGCGGGGCATCGGTCACGTCCTGGAACGAGTTGTTGTGGCTGATCGGGTTGAGCCCGAGCATCCGCAGCACGTCGGCGAGGGCGTTGCGGAACCGCATCTCACCCTTCTCGCCGCGCTCCCGTTTGCGGACGTAGTACAGGTGGTACAGCTGCTTCCACGCGCTGAGCCCCTCGCGGAGGCTGCCGACGGTCGGCCCGTGTCCCCCGAAGCGATCGATGACGCTCTGCAGGGCCGCGTCCTGCGGGTGTTCGTGGGGGCCGGCCTTCGCGGCCGCCTCGGCGGCGTGCTCCACCACGGCGGGAAAGAACTCGTCGAAGTCGCTGCGCTGCCCGGTGGCCACCTCCTCCGGCAACGGCACGCCGCTCTTGAGGTTGGTGATGAACTCCTCGGCCGTCACCTCGTCGTTGCGGTCCAGCACCCGCCGGACCCGGTCCAGTTCCTCCTGCGGCGCGGGCAGTCCGGCCAGCCGGGCCTCGAGTTCCGCCCGGTACTTGGCCAGCGCGTCGGCGGCCTGCTCCGTGATCTCCGCGAGCGGCGCCCGGGCCAGGTCGTAGCGGTCGACCGGGGCGGTGCGCCAATCGTCGAGCTCACTGTCGAGGAACCGCGCCTCGAGGTCCAGGCCGAGCGAGCGCAGTTTCGCGATCGCGACGTCGGCGGCCTTGACCGCGGTGACGTGCTCACGGCCGAGTGCCTCGGCGCGCCGCTCGACGGCCTCGGACTCCTCACCTGCGAGCAGGTCACGCGCGGCGCGGACGTTGCCCCGGTCGAGGAACCCGCCGACCGCCTCCTCGATCGTCCGCCCGTGCAGGGCACCATCGAGGTGATGTGGCTGCAGCGGCTCGGTCGGGTCGCCGCCGGCGTCGCGGTCGATCTCGTACACCAGCCGCAGCGCCTCGCGCCGGACCTCCCGGAGGGTGCTTGTGCCCGCGGTACCGGGCTCCTGGCCGATCCACAACGCCAGGCGGTGCAGCGCCGTCTCCCCGACCGTGTGCAGGGCCGGTGGTGGCACGTAGGTCTCGGCCGCCCGGCGCAGCGCGTCCGTGTCGAACAGTTCCTCCGGCCGGCGGGCCTGCCGCAGCTTCGCGGCGACCGCGAGGGCCTCGACCAGCAACCCGCGGACCTCGTCGATGAACTGCAGCAGGCGTGTCCGGGCCTTCGCCTGGATCGGCTGCTTCAGCTGCTGCGGCGAGCTCAGCGCCTGGTCGGCCGCCGTGATGAGCGCGTTGACGGTCGCGGCGTTGGCCAGGAGGTAGGCGACGTCCTTGAGGCCGTCGAGGCGCGGGTCGTCGCCCGTCACCGCCGACGGACCGGCGGCGGCGAGCTGCGTGAGGTCGACCAGCGCTCGTCCGAGCCGCTCGTTGTCGCGAACCAGGTAGTGCAGCACGTTGCTGGCGCGCGGGAACACGACGTTGGCCCGGCTGAGCAGATCCTTCGTCGCCTGAGCTTGCGGCGCCAGGGCAGCCCAGCGTTTGAGCAGGTCGTCGTACCCGCCCTCGCCGGAGGACGTCCGCCGTCCGCCGTGGTTGACCGCCTCCACCGCGACCGCGACGACGGTCCGGAGGGGCGGGTGCTGGATGTCGGCGCGCTCCACCAGCCGCGGCAGGCCCACGGGCGAGTAGCCGGCGTCGAGGCCGAACCGCAGGCACGCGGCGAGCAGAACCCCGGCCTCGTCCATGCCCTCCGGGAGCTCCTCGGGCAGCAGGTCGGGCAGTGTTCCCTCGAGACCGCCCGCGTCGCAGCGCATCGCCGCGGCGAAGAAGGCGAGCACCCGCTGGCGGACCCGGGACTGGTGGTCGGCCTCGGCGGTCAGCCAGGCCAGATCCTCCCGGCCCTGGTTGAGCAGATCCACGATCACGGCCGGCCAGACGCCGGGGTCGTGCGAGTGCGCGTGGGCCTCGCCTTCGCCGTCGCCGGGCACAGGCTCGACGGCCCGTTGCTCGACCGCCTCGCTGCCGGCGTCCACCGGGGCCGGCGTGACCGATGCGGGCTCCGGTTCCATCTGCGGCTCGGAGATCGGCACCGTGGTGTCGGCCGGGAGCCGTGGGCTCGGCGGCGTCACGTGCGGGGGCATCGCCGGTGGAGGCGGGGTGGGTCCGGACAGTGGGGCGGTCAGGCCGGCGAGGTCGATCAGCTCGTCCGGGTCGCCACCGAGCTGGATGAGCTGACGCCGGGCCTCCTCGAGGATCGCCCGGCGGCGCTCGGCGAGGGCCTCCTCGGCGCGTCGGCGGGCCTCGGCCGCCAGGAGTTCCTGCTCCGCGTCCTCCAGCGCCAGGCGAGCCGAGCTCAGACTGCCGCACCCGGTCGCCGTCAGCCGCGCCACATCTTCGAGCAAGGACCCGACCGCGGAGAACCACCGCGTGGGCTCGTCGAGCACGCCGGCCGCCGGCTCACCCGCGGAGACCCGGCGCCCGGCGGTGGCGAGCGCGAGCACGACCGCCGACTGCCGTCCGTCAAGCTCGTCGATGCGTCGGCGCAGGGTGCGCAGCGAGTCCAGGCGTCGGACGGAGGGCTCGTCCAGGTCAACCGGTTCCATCCGCCAACGCTATGGGCGGGCGGCGCGGACAGGCATCGACGGAAGCCTCGGGTCAGGCGCCCTGCCGACGGCGTCGCACCGCCGAACGGCCGCGGTACCGCGCCGGACGTGCCACGCACTCCGGGTCCGCGTCAGCCCCGGAGCTCGTCCCGCCCGGTGGCGGCGTTGGCGTGCGCGGCCTACGGTCCCTCGAGGAGCACCACCGCGGCCCGCCGCGACCCCGTCGTGCCGCGCCGGCTCGCCGCCTGCACCGCCTCGGTCGCCGGTGACGTCGTCCCCTTCCTGGCCCTGCTACTTCCTGGCGCTGCGCGGCGGCCGGTCTGCTCGCCGCCCTGGCTCCGGCGGTCCGCCGGTCTCGCTGCGGGCGAGCACGTGGGCCGCGCCGCCCGTCGCCGCGCCGATACCGCGACGGCCCCGTGCCGCCGGAAGCCGCGGGTGTCGGTCAGGCCGCGGTGCTCCTACAGTCCCCCGGCCGTGCCCGTGGTGGTCGCGGCCGGCCGGCTCGGGGTCCACGTGGCCGACGCCGTCACCTTCACCACCTGCCGGGCCGGCGGCGAGCCCCTCACGCGTCGGCCGCGCCCCTGCGCCTGCCGCGTCGACCGGCCCCGAGGTGCCGGCCGGACGTCGCCGTCCCGGGTGCGCAGGTCTCCCGGGCGCTTCCAAGGCCCCGCGCGCCGCCGGCCGGCCCGTGTGGAGGACAACCCGGCGCGGCCCGGCATCCGTCCACTCTGGATGGTCGCCGGATGCACGGTGGCACACGGGGCGTCGCGGGGCGAGCCGTTCGCCTGTTGTCCTTGCGGTGAGAGCCCGCACGATCCTCTCGGCCGCCATTCTGGCCGCGGCCGCCAGCTACGCCGAGATGTCGGTGGTGAGCCGGGCCTACGCCGCCTGCGACGTGGGCATCAACGCGGGCGCGAACAACGCCTTCCTGGTCTTCATCGCGATGCCCGTGCTCTGGGTCGTGCAGACGGCGCTCGTCGCCGGCAGTGCCCCGCTACCGTCCCGCCTCTCCCCCAGCCGGACGGTGACGACCGCCGCGACGACCGCGCTCGCGCTGGCGGTCCTGGCCGTGGTGGCCTATGGCTTCTTCTTCTGGGCCGGCCTGCCACTGACCGACGCGGTGAGCTGCCCGGACGGCCACGAGCCGGCCTGGTGGCCGTCGTGGCTCCCGCCCGCGCCGCACCCCTACTATCGCTGACACACGGCCCGGCGTGACCCCCGGACCTCTTGGCCGCGGCCCACGCCGCACCCTTGCTGTCCGGCGCATCCGCAGGACCCGCCCCGGCCCCCGCGCACCCCTGCTGTCCGGCGCATCCGCAGGACCCGCCCCGGCCCCCGCGCACCCCTGCTGTCCGGCGCATCCGCAGGACCCGCCCCGGCCCCCGCGCGCCCCTGCTGTCCGGCGCCGACGGGCTGGCAAGCGGCTCGGGCCTGGCCATCCGCGGAGCTGGCAGCGTCCGCCCGGGCTCCGACAGGCTCACAGATAAGGGCGGGGTGACCATCCGCGGACCTGGCAGCGTCGGCGCGCAGCGCCGAGCGGTGTCTGGCGGGAGCGACGGTCCGCACCCCGGCGAACCCGAGCCATGCCCTGGCAGTTGACCGCGGCTCTCAACGGTCACCGGCTCTTCTGCGCGCCGAAGCATCGACGTGAGCGGGGCCAGGGCCGGGGCGGAACTGGTTGCCGCCCCGCACCCCGCGCCAGACTCTGAAACCCGGCCGCCACCGCCGACACGGGCGCACCCGGCACCGTCCCAGAGAATCCCCCGGAGCCCTCGGCGCGACGACAGCCGGGGCCGGGCGGCGCGGCGGCCCCGCGGTGCAAGCAGGCCGCGGGGGCGCCGTCGGCGTCGTGCCGGGGTCTACTCGGTCGTGCTCTTCTGCGACGGCTCGTCCGCGTCGTCGTCCTCGGTCAGGTCGTCGTCCAGCTCGGCGAAGGCGTGCTCGTCGAGCCGGTCGACGACCCGGTCCCCCGCGGCCAGCGCGAACGGCCCCGCGCCGTCGTTGTCCTCGTAGGTCTCCGGGTCGAGCGGCGTCTCCACCTCGGCCACGATGACCACCCCGTCGAGCGACTCGAGCTCGGGAATGTCCAGCGCCCCCAGCGACCCGTCGCCGGCCTGCATGAGCTCGAGGACGGCCTCGCCGACGGTCTCGACCGCGGCGCTGTCGCCGTCGCCCGGGTTGGCGCGCCGGGCCGCCTCGGCCACCGCGAGCAGGGCGCCGACGCTCGGGATGCGGTAGTCGCGGCGCTGGCGCACCGAGATCACCCGCGGGTGGGGGTCCTCGGCCTCGGCCCCGTCGACGATCCCGACGCCGAACTGCCGGTCGGCCTCCTCCGGGTCGATCGCCTCGACGTCCCACGGAGTGACCTCGCCGAACTCGTCGAGCAGCAGCTCGTCGTAGCTGTTGGAGGCGTTGTTGAGCTCCACGTAGGCGCGCCACACCTCGTCGTCGTCGGCCCGGCCGCCCGCGGCCTTGACCGCGGCAAGGTGCTCGCGGGCCGCCGCGATCACGCGCTCGAGCGCGGCGTCAAGCTCCGCGTGCCGGTCGGTCATGATGAGATCCCCCTGAGAAAAGATGAGTTAGGACTGCTGCAGGAACCGGTCGAGCACTCGCACGCCGAACTGTAGTCCCTCGACGGGTACGCGCTCGTCAATGCCATGGAACAACGCGCCGAAGTTCAGGTCGTCGGGAAGGCGCAGCGGCGAGAAACCGAAGCAGCGAATGCCCAGCTTGGCGAACTGCTTGGCGTCGGTGCCGCCGCTGAGCATGTAGGGCACCGCGATCGCGCCCGGGTCCTCAGCCCGCAGCGCGGCGGACATCGCCTCGACCAGCGCCCCGTCGAACGTTGTCTCGAGCGCCGCCTGGCGGTGGATGTATTCCAGCTCGATGTCCGGCCCGACGATGCGCCGCAGCTCCTCCTCGAACAGCTCCGACTGGCCCGGCAGCGTCCGGCAGTCGATGGTGGCCGAGGCCCGGCCGGGGATGACGTTGTCCTTGTAGCCCGCGGCGAGGCGGGTCGGGTTGGCGGTGTTGCGCAGCGTCGCGCCGATGATCATCGCGATCGGGCCGATCTTGCCGACGGCCGCCTCGGGGTCGTCGAGGTCGAGCTCGATGCCGAGGATCTGCGAGACCTGCTCCAGGAACGCCCGCACGGTCGGGGTGAGCACGACCGGGAAGCGGTGCGTGCCGACCCGCGCGACGGCCTCGGCCAGCGCCGTGACCGCGTTGTCGTCGTTGATCATCGAGCCGTGGCCGGGCCGGCCCTTGGCGTGCAGGCGCAGCCAGTCGATGCCCTTCTGCGCGGTCTCGATGAGGTAGAGCCGCTGGTCCCCGCCGACGCTCACCGAGAACCCGCCGACCTCGCCGATCGCCTCGGTGACGCCCTCGAAGAGCCCGGGGTGGCGATCCACCAGGTACTGCGCGCCGTAGGTGCTGCCCGCCTCCTCGTCGGCGACGAACGCGAGCACCACGTCCCGCGGCGGCTTGCGGCCCTCGCGCCGCATCCGCCGGACCAGCGCCAGGACCATGGCGTCGAAGTCCTTCATGTCGATCGCGCCCCGGCCCCACAGGTAGCCGTCCTTGATCTCGCCGCCGAACGGGTCGACCGACCACTCGGAGGCATCGGCCGGCACGACGTCGAGGTGACCGTGGATCAGCAGCGCGTCCCGTGCCGGGTCCTCACCCTCGAAGCGCGCCACGACGCTCGCCCGGCCCGGCTCGCTCTCGTAGATCTCCGGCTGGAAGCCGACCTCGGCGAGCTTCTGCGCCACATACTCGGCCGCGACCCGTTCCCCGGTGCTCGTGTCGAGGTCGCCGGTGTTCGTGGTGTCGATGCGCAGCAGGTCCCGGCAGATTTCGATGACTTCGTCGGCGGCGGGGTCGGTGGCGTCCATGAGGAAGTCATATCAGGCGGGGCCGACAGTTTTCCGCGTGGTCCGGCGACGACTACCCAGAGTCGCCGCCGGACCACCCTGAGGTCCTACCAGCCGAAGCCGGCCGCGTAGGTGAGCGCGGCGAGCACCGCCTGGCCCGACGCGTTCGGGTGGAAGTAATCCCAGGTCGAGACCTGCGAGAGGGTGAACTGGTAGCCGAACACGGCCCCGCCGTCGTACTTGCAGTTGGCCCCGTAGGCGGTACAAGCTGAGGCGAGTTGCCCGTTGAAGTCGGCGACGCGCTGGCGCACCCGGTCCCGCCGGGCGGCGTCGGCCGCCGCCGTGGACGAGGGGTTGGCGAGCATGGACTGACACACGCCGAAGAGCGACCACACGCTGCGCGCGGACGAGCTGGCGCTGCCGACCTGCCAGAGGCGCTTGATGTCCGGGATGCTGATGAGCTGGATCTTCGCGTCCGGCAGCCCGGCCTTGAGCGTGCCCAGCGCGGAGTCCAGCGACGAGCGGAACGCGGCGACGCTGGTCATCGACGCCTCCGAGCTCGTGCAGGCGTCGTTGGCGCCGATGAGGATGGTGACGTACGCCGCGCCCTGGCTCACCACCGTGGCGGCCTGCCCGGGCATGTCGGCGACCTTGGCCCCGGACCTGGCGTCGTTGAAGCTGTGGCCGTTGATCGCGGGGTTCACGGCCCTGATACGCAGGTACTGGCTGTTCACGGCGGAGTCGCTGCCGGTACTGAACGATCGGCTCGGGCAGTCGACGTACCACCCGCAGGCGTTGAAGCCGCGGCTGATCGAGTCGCCCATCGAGGCGATGGAGCCGGGTGGCGGCCCGGGAGCCGCGTTCGCCGGGGCGGCGGTGCCCAGCTGCGCGGCGAGGATCACGGCGGCGGTGAGAGCGGCGAGGGCGGCGAACCCCCGCCAGGTCGGCGACATGGCGGCCCCTTCCATTCGACATTGACGAGTGCGAATGGATGGTACCGACGAGTAACCTGCGGTTTCAAGAAGTTGACGCCCGGGTACATCGGCAACCGTGAGCGGACTCCCATTGCCGCCCCTCCCGGGCGCGCCCGACGACGAGCACGACGCCATGGGTCGCAGCATGATCGACCTGCTGGACGAGGAGCACGAACAGCTCGACCGCCTGTGCGCCCGCGCCGAGACCGAGCCGGCCGCGTCCGACGTCCTCGTGGCCACCCTGGCCCGGCACCTGTCGGCCGAGGAGCAATACCTGATTCCGGCGGTTTCCGCGGTACTGCCCGAAGGCCCCGACATCGCCTCCCGCGAACTCGCCGCCGACGCCGAACTGCTCGCGGCCCTGCGCCGCCTGCACACGTCCGCGGACAAGGCCGCCCTGCGAGCCGTCACCGACCACGTGCGCTCGCACACCCACACCGCGGCCGAGCTCCTGCCGGCCCTGCGCTCGCGGTGCACCTCGGAGGAGCTCGTACGCCTGGGCAACCGCGTGGAGATCGCGCGCTCGGCCGCCCCGACCCGCCCCCACCCCGGCACCCCGTCCACCCCGCCGCTGAACAAGCTCGTGGACCCGGCCCTGGGCGTGGTGGACAAGGTGATGGACGTCCTGACCCGCCGTACGACCTGGGAAGAAGACCTCTGAGAACCAGACGTTTATCGATCACCACCCACGGGGTAAACCCGACGTAGACGCGAGGCGACCGGCTCCCCCCTCCGGTCGCCTCCGCGCGTCGGCCCCCCGATTCGTCAAGATCCGGGGTGACCGTGTAAAGTCTCGCGTGGCCGTTGAAGCGGAGCCGGAAGGCACCGAGTACAATTGGCCAGCCGGTCGAAGTGGCGGAATGGCAGACGCGCTAGCTTGAGGTGCTAGTGCCCTTTATCGGGCGTGGGGGTTCAAGTCCCCCCTTCGACACCCCATCGTTGCATCCGTGCGACACCTGACGCACGAGGGTTCGAGTGCCTTGCAGCACTCGAACGCAGCATCCGCGCCACGGCCCGCACCCACTCGCGAAGGCGGGTGGGATTCATGACGCGCACCGTTCCGGCGCTGATTCCGTCCGCGGCTCCGCCTCCCCTACTCCGGCACCCACCGCTCGCCGCCCAGCAGCGCGTGTTGCCGATGCCACCGCTGCAACCCCGGCGGAGCCGGTCGACGGTTTACGGGTTCGCGGCGGTGGACAAGGCGGGCAGGATCACCGGCAGCACGGTCTTCCGGGCGTTGGGCTGGCCTCCCCACACGCGGCTGCAGGTGCGCGAGGACCACGGCTTCGTGCTGGTCCGCCGGGACCCGTGCGGGGTGCTGAGCCTCAACGAGGCCGGCCATCTGCATCTTCTGGAGCCGGTGCGGCGATGGTGTGATCTGCGCCCCGGCGATCGCGTGTTACTGGCCGCGGAACCGGACCGGCAGCTCTTGGTGATCCATCCGCCTGCAGCGCTCGACGCGATGATCACCCGGGCGCACGAGGTGATCGGTGGTGACGCGGCATGACCCACTCACCGACGTTGGCCTCGCCCGGCGTTGCGGAGCTGGAGGCGGCACGGTTGCTGCTCGACCGGCTCGGCGTGTCACCGGCTGACCTTCTCGGCCTGGCGGCAGCCCGGGAACCCGCACCGACATTCGGCGAGTACATTCCCGTCGTTGCGAAGGCCGTGCCCGACGGCAGCCGCCGGGCGTACAGCAGCTACTGGAACCGGATTCTCGAGCGTTGGCACGACCGGCGGCTCGATGACATCAAGCCCTCCGAAATCGAGCAGCTGGCCGAAGACGTCAAGGCCAACGTGGTCGTCCGCCGCAACGCGCGTGGCGGACGAAGCGCGGCGGAGGGCCTCATCACGGCGCTGCGGTGTATCTACAGCCGGGCCACGGCGGACGGGCATATCCAGAAGGGCAATAATCCTGCCCTGAAGGTCGCGAAGCCGCGCCGGCTGGAAAGCACGCGGCGCGCGCTGACCGACTCGGAGCTGATCCAGATCAACGAGGTGACAGCGAGCACCGGCGACGATCCGGCCCTGGACAGCTTGCTGCTGCGGCTGCACACGGAGACGGCCTGCCGTCGAGGTGGTGCGGTCGCGTTGCGCCCAGTGGACCTTGACCCGGGTCAGTGTCTGATCATGCTGCGTGAGAAGGGCGGCACGGTGCGGTGGCAGCCGGTGTCACCGACGCTGATGGAACACCTGCAGCAGCATGCGCGGGATCGACCGTCGCCGCCAACCGAGCAGCTGCTGCGGTACAGGAAGGGCAACCCGATCACCGATCGACGCTATGACCACCTGTGGGCGCGGGTGGGCCAAGAACTGCGGTGGGTGGAGACACAGCAAGTCACCGCGCACTGGCTGCGGTACACCACGTTGACGTACGTGGAGCGCAATTTCGGCTATGCCGTTGCGCGTGCCTATGCCGGCCACGCCTCGAACGGTGGGGGCTCGGCGGGCGTGACGGCGACGTACGTGCGCGCCACCCTTCAGGAGATCGTCAGAGCTCTCGCCGCGCTTACCGGTGAGCCGCATCCGTTGCTGTAGTTCGAGCGTCGAACGTCTCGATGACGCGTGGTGGCCTGCTCGCAACTGGGCGGGCCACCACGGTGACACAGGGTGGTACGTGGTGACACCTTCTCCACCGCAGAAAATCGCGGCAGCATCGGGGCGTCGCCTCCGGTAGCGGGGCGGCGACGACGTGATCGCAGCTGCGGGGGCGGGTCAACGAGGATGTTCCACGAGCGTGACATCAGCACCACGGCTCCAGGCCTACCCATGGCCCGGCTGGCCCGACGGCCTGACGACAGCAGCTCGTACTACGTCGTCACCGCAGTCGACGCTCGAGGGCGGCTCGCCGACCGCTCCGGACTGCAGGCCCTGGCCTGGACATCCGGCCATCTGATCACGATCGAGGTCTCCCCGGCGATGGCAATCGTCAGGGGGTCCGCCGACGGGCCGCACGCGATCACCCGGCAGGGTCACCTCCGATTGCGGGCCTCGGCACGGCACGCGTTGGGTCTCGCAGCGGGCGACAGAGTGCTCCTGGTCGCGCGGCCCGGACATGACCTGCTCATCGTCTACCCGATCCCCGTGCTCGACGAGATGCTGCGGCGGCATGACCTTCTTCCCGGTGACGGTGGTCGAGGATGACGGCACGCAAACGCGCTGAGCTGGACACGGTGCGGGTCCTGTTGACGCAGCTGGGGATCACGCCGGAAGAGCTACTCAGTAATCCTGCTCCGCGCGAGATGCCGACGTTCGCCGAGTACATCGACCGGGTCGCGGAGGCCGTGACACCCGGTACGCGCAATGCGTACGGGTCCTACTGGCGACGAATTCGGGCGGTGTGGGGCAGCCGCCGGCTTGACGAACCCAGCCCGCTGGAGATCAAGGCGCTGTCGGAGCAGGCGAAGGCGTCGGCCGTCGTGCGGGCGAACTCTCGTGGCGGCCGGACCGCGGCCGAGCACGTCATCTCCTCGCTGCGGTGCCTGTATCAGCACGCCGTTGCCGACGGCCTCCTTGCCGAGGCCGACAATCCCGCGGCGCGCGTCGCCAAGCCACGGCGCCTGGCCAGTGCACGCCACGCGCTCACGGATGCGCAACTCGCCGAGATCGTCACGGTGTCGGCAACGACCGGCAACGATCCCGAGCTCGACAGTCTGCTCATCCGGCTGCATACCGAGACGGCCTGCCGCAGAGGCGGCGGCCTCGCCCTGCGGCCGGTCGACCTGGACCATGGGCAATGCCTGATCCGGCTCCGCGAGAAGGGCGAGACCGTCCGCTGGCAGCCGGTCTCCCCCACGCTCATGCAGCACCTGATGCTGCACGCGGAAGAACGTGGTGACGGTGAGCCGCACGGCCAGCTGCTGCGCTACCGCGACCGTCAGCCGATCACCAGCCGCCGGTACGACCACCTGTGGGTTCGGGCGGGCCGGCACCTGCCGTGGGTCGCCACCCAGCAGATCAGCACGCACTGGATCCGGCACACGACACTGACCTGGGTCGAGCGCCACTTCGGATATGCCGTCGCCAAGGCGTTCGCCGGCCACACCGGCCGCGGCGACGCGGGCACCACCGCCACGTACGTCCGCGCGGATCTGCATGAGGTCGCTCGAGCCACCGCCGCGCTCACCGGCGAACAACACCCGCTTGCCGCACCGCTGCCAGCACCAGACGGTGGCACCTTGTGGCACCTCCCAGCCCGATGAGGCGACGAGCATCGTTGCGAGGGATCTGTCAACGACCTCAGGCAACAACAGAACGGGGGACGAACCGCATGACGCGCTATGCCGTCGACGTGCAACGCAGCGAACTTCACGCCGTCTGGAGGGTCGGTTTCGCCGACACGACGCAGATGGTCGCGGCCCTGCCTCCCGAGGTAGCAGCCCACGAGGCCGAATCGCTGGCGGCGGCAATGACCAGCCTGTCCACCGCGCTCTGGCGCCGCTACACGCACCCGTCCACAGCAACACGCGGCGACGAGGACACCGGCGAAGGCCGGCAACGGCGCGAAATGCGAGCCCTGGTCGGTGATGTGACGTCCGCGGTCCGGAGCCCGAACCTGCCCATCGACAATATGCTCATCGTCTCGTACGACCCGGTCGAGGAGCAGGCCCATCGAGTTGGCAGAGCACTGCACGCGATCGGTTCAGAAGCTCTTGCCGACGCGGTCTTGGACGACATCGAGTTCGAGCTGGCGGCTGTCGCCGATGCAGAGGCAGGCAGCCTCGTCGGCAGGGCCCAGCACGCGATCTCCCTGACCCGCCAGGAAGCCTCACCCGCACAGGTCGCCGCGGCCGATCGGCTCCTGCACCATAGCCTCCTCAACCCGCGTGAACTGCTGCAGTCCGTCGACCCGACATCTGCGGCCGTCGCCGCGGCACATTGGCTCCATGCCGCGGCGGAGGTCGTCTCGGAACACCTCGGTATCTCACCGGTCGCGGTCATCCAGGAAGCCGACACCATCGAAGCGACTCCACAGGAAACCCCTGTCGCAGTACTGGACCTGATGAAACGCCAGATCTCACCGCAGCACGTCGTCACCGACCTCATCCGAGACGCCATGCTCGTCGCAGAAGGTTTGCGGCCCAAGACGGCCACCAGGAATGTACGACGCCGAACAGGAGCCGCGTCGGCGCAGCCGATGCGGCTCACACCGCTCGACCCACGGCGGCCGGCTCAAGGCCTCCTCGAAGACCTGCTCGCGGGCATTCGCGGTTGCTGGCTCGTCTACCCGCAATGCGTCGACTACGACAACCTTGGCGACATAACCGAGTCTCAGATCGACGAGATGTTCGTAGCCGAGGTTCGCATACGAGCCTCCCAACTACAGAGCCGACTCGACTGAGCAGGGACCGTCGACCGACCGGGTGAAGGGAATCGAACCCTCACAACGCACCAGACGCTCACTTTAAGTACTGGCGCAACGACTCTATCCGGCGGAGCACCGCCTCCGGTTGAGGGGACTCGAACCCCCAAGACGCATAGTGCCGACCTGCAACGATGGTAAGCAAGCTGGTGAAAGCATGTAAAGAACGTTGACTTTGTGCAGGTAGCGGTACCTAGTGCTCCCCTCGTTGTCCCACGGGAACACGGACGATCATGGTTGATGTTAGCCGCGTCACGTTACGGAAAGTGACGGCGTTCGGCATGGAAGCTCGCGTTGTGGGCATCCGCCCCGATTGAGGCGGCTCGCCATGGCGTGCGCGTCACCTTCAACCACACGCCAGCGCTCGCCAAGAACGCGTCCGGGTCAGCCGAGCCCCGGGAAGCGACATAGGTGCTCGCTGATGACCGTAGCTAGCGTGAAGCGCGCGGGCCACCGCGGCGGCCACTTGCGTCGACCACTACATTTGCTCGAGAAAGAATTATCCCCACGGGCCTTTCCAGGGATTCGGGACCCGGAAAGCCCGAGTGTGCCCTCTCGGAACATGCCAGCCCCACCACAACTCATTGATGCCACGTCTCCACCAATAGAGCCGCCACCTCCAACGGAACGCGACCCCAAGGCAGACCAGAAGGACTGCTATCACCGCATATAGCGCAAACTCAATCACCTTCGGATTGGACCTTAAGAAAATCGGGGCGATCATCAACGCTACAACAGCAAAGCCCACGAATCCCATGACCTTGAAGGGAGGCTTCGGGGCGGCGGGCGGCACCGGCTCGTCTACCTGCCCGGCTTCGGCGCTCTCAGGTGCTGCGGGCGCGGCGGGATGCAAGACGGCCACCGCTTCAGGGACGACGCCTTGCTCAACCCATTCGGTTAAGAGCGGCCGGTCAATCAGGATCGTACCCGTCTTTTCGATGAAATCACGAGCCGCGGGTGTCAGACTCTGCGTGGTGGTGACAAGTACCATCGCGGCCGGGGTGTAGTCGGCGGTGGCGCCAGCAAAGAAGTTTCGGACATCGCTAACGTTCACAGCGCTTGTCACTTTGTAACGCTTGCACTGTATAGCCACGGTCGTTTCCCCGGACTTTGCAACTACATCGACCGCTCCGTCACCTCGCCCTACCGGTGTTCCGGCATGCGCACCCACGACCTCAACATCGTCCCAGCCAGCTTCCCGGAACAGAGCTGCGACATACTCCTCGAATTCCCGGCTGTCGTACAAGTCGACTTGACTCATTGATGGAGGTGGCTCACTGTCGGCGATCTCCGATGGCGGCACCCCAGCGGGTGGCCGAAGGGGCGGTATCGGCATTCGCCGACGCTTGAACCGATCCCACCACGCCTCAACGCTCTCGAAAGCGCGTCTGCTGGGGGTGTCCATCCCCCTATCAACGGTCCGGTCTAGTCGCTCAACGGCAGCCCTGACCTCGTCGAGTCCACGACTGAGGTGGAAGACGCCAGTCCCAACGTGATCCAGCATTCCGGTGTTCCGCCGGATCACCTCCGCGACCGCCGGACTCTCGTTCAAAATAGCGGTGATCGCGTACATCTGAAAATACGCAGCGAGCGCTGCGTATGCGGCCGCACTCTGCGGATCTGGCGCCGCACCGGGTCTGGGTGCGACCTCGGTTGGGCCAGGAAGAAGCCTGCGTGCAGCGTTGGCATAGTCGGCGGCGAGGTTGGCGGCGGCTTCCGCAGGCTCAGGAGTCACCCCGCCATTATCGGGGCCGCCTCACCGCACAAAAGGTCATGGATGGCTGATTTCGCTGCGACCGTGGACCCGCTCAGAGGGACCACACTCCTCGGGTTCGGCGCCGGTGATGGGCGTGGCCGGGAGCCCTAACGGCTAATCGGAGCAGTGCGGGCATACTTCGGGCTCATGTTCGGCCCGCCGCAACAGGCCGGAGACCTGCGTGAACGATGTTCCCCGATATCGGTGACACGATCGCGTCCACCCGCGGCCGCTCGTGTCAGTCGTCGCGCAACTCACCTGCGTGGAACCGTCGGACCACCTCGTCGACCGTGTCCTCACGGAAGACGCGATGGCTCCCTACTCGCTGAATCACGAGGCCGTGCCGCCCGGCATCTCCCCAGGCCCGCACTGTCTGATCTGTGATCCCCAGGACTTTGAGCCGCTCGAACGCCTCTCCGAGCTTCAGCCAACGCGGCTCCTCAGCCTCGGCCACAGTCCACCTCTACATCGCGCTCATCACCGGCCCGGTCATTTTCGCAGGCTGCCGGAACGAACCCGCCAGCCGGCCGCCCGTCCCGAATGTTGCTCATTGTGGCGAAGCCGACCCATAAAGTAAAAACTATGAAAACTATGAAAGCTATGTAATTGTGGGGTCATGCAAATGACGAGTGCCGCGCCACCGGCCAGCTGGGCGCCGCCCGCAGACTGGCCGACCAGGCGTAATGCCGTCGTGGTCACGCCGTCCGAGCCTTCTCGGGGCCCCGGTACGAGCCGTGGCGATGCCTACGCGAAGCTCGCCGGAGCGGACCGTCCCGGCTTGACTGCTGCAGTCGGGCTGGACGCGGACCTCGCGCGCGCTATGCGCAACACCGCGGTCATGCGGCAACTGTTCTACGTGGTTGTCCTGCTGGTGGCCCTGGCCGGGCAGGTGTCCGGCGCGGTCGAGGCACTGGGCATCCCGATGATCTGGGCGATCCCCGCGGTCGGCGCGCTGGAGCTCGGCGGCATCGTGGTCCTGGCCAACGCCGACGTCCGCCGCCGCCTCGGTGAGCGGGCCGTCGCCTCCCGCATCCTGTCGGCCGCCATCGCCGCGTTCGCGGTCGCGTTCAACTGGATGGCGCACGACAACAAGCTGCTCGCCGGGTTCTTCGCCGGGATGTCCGCGCTGGGGTACCTCGTCTGGCTGATGCACACCGAGAACCAGCGCCGCGACCGGCTGCGGGCCAAGGGCGACCTGCCGCCCACCACTCCCGCCTACGAGGTCGTCGGGCACTGGGTCCGTCACCCGTGGCTCACCCTGCGGGCCAAGAACCTGGCCAAGGCCGACTCGTCGCTCGGGCTGTACGCCTCCATCGCCGCGGCCAAGGCCGAGAAGCGCAAGGAGCAGCGCACCGCCGCCATCGCCAAGGTGCTGCACCGCAAGATCCGCGCGGCGGTCGACCCCACCACCGCGGACATCGCCGTCGCCGTGTACGACCTCGACCAGATCGCCGTGCGGCTCGCCGACGGCGCCGACTACGACGGGCTGACCGCCCTCATCGCCGCCGACCTGTCGATTGACCAGCTCGTTGGTGCCGGGCCCCAGGTGGCGGCCGATCTCGACGCATGCGAGGAGTCGCCGGTGGATAGTGACGCGCCGGTGCACTATGACGAAGCAGTCGCGTCGTCGCAGGGTGGCGAACTGCCGGCAGCGCTGCAGGTGCAGGAGGTGATGTGGGCCTTTTGGCGACGCCGTCTCGACGAAGGGGGACCGGTGCCCATCGCGGCCGAACTCGATCGGGCGGTGCGCCAGGACAAGCCTGCCAACTACGCCAGCAAGGTCCTGAAGAAGTGGCTGGACGCCGGGCGGATCACGGTGGAGCAGTACGAGGCGGCCGTGAGCGGGCGGAAGCGGCCTCGCCAGCGCCAATCAGCCGCTTGATCGTGGGACGCGGCATCGGCTGGCCGGCGCATCGAGGTAGACAACCGCGTAAACGCGTATCAATATCATTGGTGGAACGGGGGTTCAACGTCATGACCGGTGATCCGCAGATGCGTCGCTCAGCTCCGACGGCCGCACGACTGGACCTGCGGTGCCCGACATGCAGGGACACGGATGCCGTCGGCAGGACCGCCGAGCTCTACGCTGCGAGCAGGACGACGACAACGGTCCATGCGCGGTACCGGGATACCCGAGACGCTGGCGTGATCAGTGGCCGGGCAACCACGACCACGCACCTGACGGCGAAGCTCGCGCCGCCGCCGAAGCCGCTCCCCTGGTTCGCCGTGACGGCCGCAGCGGCGGGTCTGCTGATGCTGACACTGCCGTGCGGCGCTGGGCTGCTGCTGACCGCCGATATGTCCACGGCGCCGGTCCCGGCGCTGCTTTTGCTGTTCGTCGTACTCATTGGCGCGTTGGGCGGTGCGGTTGTCGCCACCGTCGCGCTGTACAGGAGTCAGCGGGCGGCGCTTCCGGCGTGGTCGCGCCGCCGGGCCGCCTGGGAGCGGCAGTTCTACTGCCAGCGCTGCGGGGTCCGGTTCGTGCCTCCGGCCGTCGCCCCGTCTCGCCAGTAGCGCCTGCCGTTCGGCGGCTCACCTCCCTCCCATAGCGACGCCGCGTGCGTAGCCCGGCGCCCGGAGCCGCATCTCGATTGAACCTTCGGCTCACCTCTGACCGGGGTGGCATGGGACCGTCGATCTTCACGTAGGTGGCGGCCCGCCGGCCGTCGACCCGATGCGCCCGGTTGTGACTGAAGTGTCCACGCCTTCGTCACGCCGAAGCGTGGATCGGCTGTGGCGGTTCACGACGGCGTCACGAACGGCATCGCGTCAGATGGTCTCCGATTCTCGACACTCCTTTGAGCCGCGAACCTGACGCTTTCCTGCATCGCCGGTGTCGGTTGTCCTATTTGCCATCTGCACAACCGCGCCGAGCGGGACGCGATGACCGTCAACGGCGTCGTTCGGACCGTCTCGGCCCGGTCATCCGGATCACGACGCTGGCGTGATCACCACCGTCACGTGCTGGCATCGGGCATAGCCGCCCGGCGCAGTCGCGACACAGTCGTGTGTGCAGCTGTGGTGCACGTCAGGACGCCCGTGCGTTGGCACCGGTTGGCACCGGTTGTCGCGTTCACGTCGTGGTGCGGCCACGGCAGGGTCGAGCAGGTGATCACCGCTTGTTCGTGCGCGGTGTATCGCGGCCGGCGACACCGGCAGGGCTGCACGCACACGCAGTCGAGGGCGAGGTTGGTTCGACGCGACGGAGGAACGATGGAGCACAAGCCGACCGAGGCGACACCGTCTGTCGATGACACGCGAGTCCAGGGCTCCGAGGACTCGGCGGTGGCGAAGCATCGCAGTGCCGATGCGGGGCGGGGCAGGCACCGGCGGCCACGCCGCCTGTGGCGGTTCGGGTGGCCGTTTGTCGGCGGCCGTCGATGACGACGGTGTCGCAACCGGGTAGTGCCGCTGTCGTCAGCCGTCAAGCCGACAGCGCGACGGTGCCGGTGACGGTGACGGTGACGTTGTGGCAGATCACCCGCGTGGTGCGCCGCCACCTGGAGCGCACGGTGCTCGGCCCCGCCGGGCTGAGCCTGCCGGACTACGCAGTGCTGCAGCTGGTGGGCGCCGCTCCTGGGGCGAAGACGTTGGACGTCGGCCGTCGGGCGGGGATGGCGAAGGCGACGCTCAACGGGATCGTCGGCAGGCTCGAGGCCCGCGGGCTGCTCGCACGCCGCCCGGCTCAGGACAAGCGCGTCGTGCAGCTCGGCATCACGCCGGACGGACGCGCGGTGCTGCGGCAGCTGCGCCGTGAGGCGGCTGCGGCTGAGACGACGCTGCTGACCCGGTCGGCGATTCCCGCCGAGTTGCGCCGGCTGGTGGTATCGGTAGACGCACTGATCGCCGACGGACGCGACAGCGTCGCTGATGATGCCTCAGTCACCATCCCGGTAGACGCCACTGGCGCGATCGATCACGCCGACCCGGCCCGCAGCGCCTTGGCCGCCGCGACCATGCCTCCGCCGGAGCGACTGCCGTGACCGGCCGGACAGTCTTGCCCGGACCGCTGCGCGACCTGCTCGCCGGGTACGACGGCATGGCCCAGACCGCGCTCGGGCAGCCGGCCGCGACCGACATCGACTTCGCCGCACTCGATCCGCTGCTGCACCACCATCTCGAGGCACCCGGCCCGGATGCACCGCAGACCGCCTCGATGGCACGGCTGGCACGGCATGTCCTGTCCGTGGTGGCTGAGGTCGTGCGTGCACCAGCGCACGGCTGGTCGGGTGCGGTGCACGGCGGTCTGCTCGCCGCGACGCTGGACCTGCTGGCGCGGGTCCGGGCGCGCCATCCGGACCTTGTGGTGTACCTGACCCAGACGGGTCACGGTCACGTACGGCAGGCCGTGACGACGCTCGGCCTGCCGGTGCAGATCGTCCGGCACGGCACGAACGGTGCGATGAACCTGCTGCACCTGACCGCGGCGCTGCGCCGCAACGCCAGCACCACGGCGCCGGCCCTGGTCGTCGCATCCGTCGGCACCCCGGCGACCGAAGCTGTCGACGATGTCATCGAGATCCGGGCGGCCACGGCCACGCACCCCGAGGCGGTGCACGTCCATGCCGACGCGCCACTGGCCGGTTGGCATCGAGGGCTCCTCGACGCAGCGGCGGCGACCCGGGCGGGATTCGACCTCACTGATGGCGCTGACAGCGTGGTGCTCGCCGGGCAGTTTCTCGGCACCCCGCGGCCCTCGGCCGTCCTGCTGCACCGGACGCAGCCCACCTCCATCGGCGAGACGTACTCGGACCGACTCGCGCGTGGTGTCGATGCAGCGCCCAGGCGGCTCGGCACCTCGCTCGGCGCGGACGGTGCAGCGGCGGCGGTCGTGCAGCTGTGGCACGCCGTCAACGTCATCGGTGTCGACGGGCACGCAGCGCGGGCCCGACGCGCCCGCGCCTTGGCCCGGTACACGCTGCGCCGACTCCAGGAGACCAACTGGTCGGCGTGGGCGCACCCGGACGCGCTGACGGTGCTGTTGCAGCCACCGTCAGTGCGGCTGCGGCAGCGATGGTCACTGCCGGTCGACGACGGTTGGGCCCGGATCGTGTGCATGCCCGGCCGCACCGAGGCCCACATCGATCAGTTCCTCGCCGAACTCGCCCGGGACCAGCCACCGCCGCAGCGCGCCACCGTACCCGGTCCATCCGCCGGTCCCGGCCGGCCGGACGCCGCACGCCGGGCCCGGTAGCCCGATCCCTGATCGTCCGTGGCACGCCACGAGGCGGTCCCAGTCCACCGAAACCGTCCATGGGGGATGTTCACATGCTGATGTCCAGACGCCGACTGCTCGCCTCAAGCGGTGCCGTGGCCCTGACCGCTGCCGTCCCGGCCGGGCTGCTGAGCGCCACGCCAAGCCTGCTTGGGCTGTCCGCCACGCCGGCGTACGCGGTACCACCGCCCATTGATCCGCCGTTGCCCTACACCGGGCAGCCGCCGGCCGGTGAGGACCTGTGCTTCCTACCGGCAACGGTCCAGCTGGAGCTGCTGCGCCGGCGCAAGGTCAGCGCCGTCGAGCTCACCCGGGCACACCTGGCCCGGATCACCCGGATCAACCCGGCCATCAACGCGTTCGTCTACCTCGTGCCCGCCGAACAGGTCCTCGCGGCCGCGGCCGCCGCCGACCAGCGCTACCGGCGCGGCACGCACCGCCCCCTGGAAGGGCTCCTGATCGGGATCAAGGACCTCTTCGACTACGTCGCGGGCATGCCGAACTCGTTCGGATCCAAACCGTTCCGCGATCTCGCATTCGTGCCGCCGTTCACCAGCGTCTACGTGCAGCGGCTACTGGACGCGGGCGCGATCGTGGTCGGCAAGACCGCCACCGCCGAGTTCGGACACAAAGGCACGACCGACAGCCTCGCCTACGGGCCCACGTCCACGCCGTGGGACCTGAACTACAACGCGGGCGGGTCCAGCGGCGGTTCAGCCGCCGCGGTCGCCGCGTACCTGGTCCCGCTGGCGCAGGGGTCCGACGCCGGCGGCAGCGTCCGCATCCCCGCCGCACTGTGCGGCGTCGTGGGGTTCAAGCCCAGCCAGGGGCGCATCCCGCAGGACGCGCCGCCGCTGCCGCACACCCCGATGCTCACCCCTGGGCCGATCGCCCGGACCGTCACCGACACCGCGTTGCTGATGCAGGTGATGGCCGGCCCGAGCCCGCTGGACGCGTTCAGCCTCCTGGACACCGAGCAGTACCTGCGCACGCTCACCGGCCGGGTCCGCAACCTCTGCATCGCCTACTGCCCCGATCTCGACGTGTTCCCGCTCGATCCGCGGGTCCGGCAGACGGTCGACGCCGCGCTCGACACCATCCGCGCCGCCGGCGTCCACATCGACACCGTCTCCCTCGGGCTGCACCAGCTGCAGGTCCATCCGCTGCACTCCGGCACCGGCCGCCCGGCGACGCAGCGGGACCTGGCCGACCTGTGGCTCATGCAGCAGTCGGTGCTCTACGCCCACGGCCGCGACCTGTTCCTGGTCGAGGGCGTCGGCGTCGACCTGCTGGCCGACGACATCGCCGAGCATCTCGCGCCGGAGTTCGCCGAGATGATCCGCCGTGGTGATGCCACCAGCGCCGCGGCATACCGGCACGGCGACTTCCTGCGCATCGCGGTCCACGCCGCCTTCGAACGGACCCTGGCCCGCTACGACGCGATCCTCTCCCCGACCGTCGCCGCGCTCGCCGTCCCCAACGCCGCCGACGGCGGCACCCTCGGCCCGGCGGACATCGGCGGTGTCGCGGTCGACCCGCAGATCGGCTGGTGCCTGACGTACCCGGCGAACTTCTCCGGCCACCCGGCGATCTCCATCCCCGCCGGGCAGCACGGGCACTTCCCCGTCGGGATGCAGCTCATCGGCCGCCGCGGCCACGACGCCGCACTGCTCAACCTCGCCTACGCCATCGAACGGCGCCGGCCCTGGGCCACCGACCTCCCCCGCCACTGACCACTTCCACCGGATCACGTGCACTCCCACGGAGGACACCAATGTCAGGCATCGCCAGCAGCCAGCTTGGCCTGTTCCACTTGCACCGACCAGAGGTCATCGCCGACCCCACCGGCTTCTACGCGCAGCTCGTCACTGAGCAGCCGGTGCTGTTCGACCCGGTCGCCCACACGTGGCTGGTATCCCGGCACACCGACGTCCAGCTGCTGCTCGCGCACCCGGCGGCGTCGGTGCGGATGGACCACACCACCGCCCTGGCCCGGTTCCCCGGCGCCGGGTTGCAGGCCGCGTTCGCCGCCCTTGACCTGCACGTGTCGTTCGTCGACGGCGCCCAGCACAGCCGTATCCGCCGGGCCCTGAGCGAGCCCGTCCAGGTTCGCCACGTCCGCACCCGCCTCGCGGGCCTCATCGACGATGCGGTCGGCGCCGCGTTCGCTGACCTCGCCGGCCTGGAGCTGCTCGACGTCGTGCCGGCGATCGCGGCCCGGGTGCCCATCGACGTCACCCGGCAGATGCTCGGCATCCCCGGCGACGTGGACACCGCCACGATCCGCCGATGGTCCCTCGCCTGGGGCGACATCGTCGCCGCCCCCGGCCATGTGCCGACCCGCGACCGCGACGCCGTGCTGCGCACCGTCGCCGAGCTCATGGAACACCTGCAGCACCTGGTCACCGTGCGCGAGCAGCACCCGGGCGACACGATGATCGACGCGCTCATCGCCGCGGTCCACGGCGGCGCGCTCAGCCGCGACGAGCTGCTGGCCAACGTGCTCATGCTGGTCACCGCCGGGAACGAGACCACCACCAACCTGATCTCTGCAGTGGTGATGGCGCTCGCCGACGACCCCGGTCTCTGGTCACTGCTCCAGGACGAACCGGGCCGCATCCGCGACGTCGTCGAGGAACTTGGACGGCTCCATCCACCGACGCAGTACACCGCCCGCAGGCTCCTGGAGCCGGTCGAGCTGTCCACCGGCGACGTCCTGCCGGTCGGCGCGAGCGTCGCGCTCATGCTGGCCGCGGCCAACCGCGACCCCGCCGCGTTCGACTTGCCCGACCAGCTGCAGCTGGGCCGGGCCGGGGCCAGGGGGCTCACCTTCGGCCACGGACCGCACCACTGCTTCGGTGCGTCGCTGGCCCTGCAGGAGGTCGTCGTCGTGCTCCAGCACGTGACCGCCGTGTACGAGCAGCTGCGCCCGGTGTCAGGGCGGCATTGGCGGCTCAACGCGAACCTCCGCGGTCTCGCCAGCCTGCCGATCACGGTCACCGCGCGGGCAGGAGCCGGCCGATGACCCCGCCGCCCTCCAACGTGTCCGGCACCGTCCACGACCGGATCTGGCAGCACGCGCAGGCTGCACCGGACACGGTCGCGGTCGTTGACGACGACGGCACCACCCTCACCTACCGGGAACTGACCGACCGCGCCGATGCCGTCGCCCGGGACCTGGCATGGCTCGACGTCACCACCGAACAGGTCGTCGGGGTCTGCTGGCCCCGGTCGGTCGACGGCTTGGTACGGGTGCTCGGCGTCCTACGCGCCGGCGCCGCGCTGCTCTGCCTGGACCCCGACTGGCCCGAGCAGCGCCTGCGCCACATGACCGCCGCCTGCGCGGTGCAGCTGGTGCTCGACCGCTGGTACGGCCTGCGCGTCCTCGACGTCCAGCAGCGACCCGCGGCCGCGGTCCTGCCGATGGTGCACGGGCCGCTGTGCTACGCCGTGTTCACCTCCGGCTCGACCGGCACCCCGAAAGGGGTCCTCGTCGAACACCCCGGCGTGCTGAACATGGCGGTCGAGCTCGCCCGGATCTTCCAGGTCGGACCGGGCACCACCGTGCTGCAGTTCGCGAACTGGTCCTGGGACGCGGCGATGTGCGAGATCCTGATGACCCTCACCGCCGGCGGCACCCTCCTGCTCGCCCCACCAGCGGTCCGGGGCGGCGGCCCCGACCTGGCCGACCTGCTCCGCCGGCACGCCGTCAACGTCGTCACGCTCACCCCCTCCGTCCTCGACGCCCTCCCCACAGCAGACCTGCCGGCCCTGCGCACGGTGGTGTCGGTCGGCGAGCCGTGCCGTCCCGCGCTCGTCGCCCGCTGGAGCACCCCGGACCGCCAGGTGTTCAACGGGTACGGCCCGACCGAGACCACCGTGGCCGCGACGGTCGCGGCCTGCACGCCCGGCGCGGATGTCCACATCGGCACCCCGCTGCCGAACGTCACAACGCGGGTCGTTGACGAGCACGGTCACGAGGTCGTAGCTGGGAATGCCGGTGAGCTGCTGATCGGCGGGATCGGCGTCGCCCGCGGCTACGCCGGAAACGTCGCGGCGACGGCAGCCCGGTTCACCACCGATGCACAAGGTCGCCGCTGGTACCACACCGGTGACCTCGTCGCGCGCCGACCGGACGGCGCCCTCGACTATCTCGGGCGGGCTGACGACCAGATCAAGATTCGCGGGCATCGGATCGAGCTCGGCGAGATCGAACACGTCATCGCCGAACTCCCGGCCGTCCGCTCCTGCGCCGTCACGACCGTCGCCGACCAGCTCGTGGCGTTCGTCGTCGCCGCCGAAGACACGGACACCGCTGCCGGACCGTCAACGAGCCCGGCACCCGATCCCGATCATCTGCCGGACCTCGTGCTCGCGCACGCGCGAACCCAGCTGGCCGCATTCGCCGTGCCGAGCACCGCGGTCGTGGTGCCGGCGCTGCCGCTCACCGCCAACGGCAAACTCGACCGCGACACGCTGACCGCCTGGGCCGCCGCACGCATCGCCGCCCCGTCCGCTGCCGCGGCCGACGCCCCGGCAGCGGACGCCACGCTGCGCATGGTGTTGCAGGTCGTCACACATGTGCTGGACCTGCCCGTCGACCCCGACACCGACTTCATCGACGCCGGTGGGCACTCGCTGCTCGTCGCGCAGCTGTGCGTCGCGCTCAGCGAGGCCTTCGGCCGGGACGTGCCCTACCTGACCGTCGCGATGCACCGCACGCCAGCCGGTCTGGCGGCCGCGATCGACGCGACGACCGGCCCCGTCCACCCCCACCCGGCCATCGGAGGTGCGTCATCGACACGCGGCTAGCAGACCCGACCACCTCCTTGCCCGTGGCGCCCGGTGTCCACCTCGCGGTGCAGGACACCCCCGGACAGGAACCCGCCACGGTGCTCCTGCACGGGCTGGCCAGCACCCACCACTGGTGGGACCTCGTCGCCGACCTCCTGCCCGGACGGCGGGTACTGCGCTGGGACCACCGCAGCCACGGCCAGTCCACCATCCCCACCGGCCGTCACACCGTTGAGGACCTGGCCACGGATGCCGCCGCCGTCCTCGACGCCGCCGGGCTGCAACAGTGCATCGTTGCCGGGCACAGTCTCGGCGCCGCGGTCGGACTCCGACTCGCCGCCGACCGGCCCGACCTGGTCGCCGCCCTGTGCTGCGTCGACGGAGGGCTCTTCGACCCGCAGACGATATTCGGCCGCAGCTGGTGGGACGCCCAGCCAGCGATGCGCCTGGACCGGCGCATCGCGCCCACCGAATCCATGCTGACCGCCTGGGCGCTCGGCGTCGGCCTGCCGGCCGCAGCGGTTCCCGCGCTGCTCGCCAACTACCAGCCCGACCCGAGCGATCCACGCCGGGTCCGGCTCAGGCTGCCCGCCGAGCACGAGGGGCCCCTCGCCCACAGCCTGTGGTCGCAGCGGCCCGCCGACCTACTTGCCCGTGTTGACGTCCCAGTCACGGCCGTGCTTGCCCGCACCGCCGACCGGGCCGCGGCGGCTATTCGGCGCCGGGCGCTACGCCACACCCTCGACGGCGCCGGGCGCACCGTCACCGAACGGTGGATCGACGGAGGGCATGACCTCCCGCTCGAACAACCGCACCAGGTCGCCGCCGCGATCCTCGACCTCATCGAACACGCGGCACTCGCTGTGCCCGCGGTGGTCGTCCGGATGTCCGCATGAGTACCGCGAAGCGCGGCGGGGCCGGCACCGTCGCGGACCTGCGCAGCGACACCGTCACCAAGCCGACCCGTGGCATGCGCGCGGCGATGGCCCGGGCGGACGTCGGCGACGACGTCTACGGCGAGGACCGCACCGTCCGAGCCCTGGAGGAGCGCGTCGCCGGCATGCTCGGCCACGAAGCCGGTTTGTTCCTGCCCAGCGGCACTATGGCCAACCAGGTCGCCGTCCAGGCCGTCGTCCCGCGCGGCGGCGAGGTCCTGTGTGCCGCCGACGCCCACTTCGTCAGCTATGAGGCCGGTGCCGCCGCAGCACACGGCGGTATCTCTACCCGCACCTGGACCACCGAAGACGGCCTCATCGACGTCGACACCATCGCCGGAATGATCCACCCGGCTGGGTCCTTTGCGAACCAGACGTCCGCAGTCGTCGTCGAACAGACCGCGAACCTGCCCGGCGGGCTCATCCACCCGCTGCAGCGGCTCACCGCCCTGCACCAGCTGGCCGCTAGCACCGGCGTGGCCCTGCACTGCGACGGCGCCCGGCTCTGGCACGCCCACATCGCCACCGGCACGCCCCTGCCTGCCTACGGACGGATCTTCGACACCGTCTCGGTCTGCCTGTCGAAGGGGCTCGGCGCCCCCGTCGGCTCCGTCATGGTCGGCTCCGCCTGGCTCGTCGCCGAAGCCCGGCGCCTGCGGCAGCGTGCCGGCGGGGCCATGCGCCAAGCCGGCGTCCTCGCCGCCGCAGGCCTGTACGCACTGGACCACCATGTCGGCCGGCTCGGTGACGACCACCGGCGGGCACAGCGCCTCGCCGCGGAGCTTGCCCACACCGGCGTGGTCGAAACCGGCCGAGTACACAGCAACATCGTCGTGCTCGACCTCCACGAAACTCGGTGGACCGCAGCCGCACTCGTCGCCGCAGCCGCCGGACGGGACGTGCTCAGCGTCGCCATTGCCCCTCGCCGGGTACGCCTGGTCACGCATCTCGACGTCACGGAACGCCACGTAGAGCGGGCCGTCCGCGTCTTCACCGACCTGCTCGGAAGGCATCCGTCTCGTGAAGAGGGCAAGCAGCGGCGACCCGGGCGGTGACGCCGTAGCGACGAATCGGCCCAGGACGAACCGCGTTGCAGAATTCGCCCGTATTAGCGCTTCGTTTTTGAACGCCCTCGCGGCCCACATGCCGCTTGTGGACGACACCTTCACCTGCGCCGAATCATCGGCAACCCGTAGGCCGGCAGCATGCCCGACGTCGACCGGGTCGACGGGCGCGAACGTGCTCGGCTGCACGCCGCTGGACGCCGTCCCGGTGCTCTGCAGCGCAGTGACACGTGCGGAGCCGGTTGACATGCCAAGTGCCAGAGGTGCACCGGTTCGCGTTCGCCGCCCGCCGAGCGCAGCCACGGATGGTCAAGCATCGTCGGCACTCTGTGTGCCGGTACTCCGCAGTTCATGAACAGGTCCGTTCATGGTCCACGTGCATGTAGATGACGCATGATCTCTCCTGAGGCTGATGCTTACCCCTGCCAGCGTCACCGACGCCGGCGGAGGGTCACCTCGCAACGCTGGCAGCCGTTCCTCCACAAGGGGCCGCACCGAGTTGCGAGAAGTACGGCGAACGCGCGTGTCTCGCGCGCGTGTGGAGCGAATCGGGGGGTGCGTCTCATGGCAGTGCACGAAGCGCCGGGTTCGGGTGGTGGTGTCGCATGACGGGCCGCCAGTTGCCCGAGCGGTTGCCGACTCTTGAGGAGGTCGGCGCGATGACACCTGGGCAGCGGATCTTTCACTTCCGCAGTCTGCGCGGATACTCCCAGGCCGACCTGGTCGGCCGCATGCGGCTGGTCGCTGCACGGTATCGCAGGTGCGGGGTCGACCGGCGGCAGATCTCGCGGTGGGAGAACGGTACCCACACTCCGGATCCGTACAGCCGCCATCTGCTCGCAGAGGCATTGGGCGTCACGGTCACCGATCTGGGCCTCTCGCCGAACCCCTACTTCAGATAGCGTCCCGTACGTCTCGGACGCGAGCGGCCCGCCTGCAGT
Organism: Dactylosporangium sp. CA-139114; assembly: GCF_050955725.1. NCBI lineage: Bacteria > Bacillati > Actinomycetota > Actinomycetes > Micromonosporales > Micromonosporaceae > Dactylosporangium > Dactylosporangium sp. CA-139114. The sequence continues at coordinate 3,642,112 of NZ_CP192080.1, read as the reverse complement.
GGACGGCTGCGACCGGCGATACGCCCCGCTACCAACCCGCCGGCGGCGCAGGGACCGCGGGATCCGTGCCGACCTCGGGCGGATGCCGGCCCGAGGCCGCGCAAGCCTGGTGGGGCGAGCCTGCGCTCGTCACAATGCCGGTTCGATGTGGCCGTGCCGTAGGCGCAGCACCCGATTTGCGGTGTCGAGCAAGGGTCCATGCGGGCTGTCGGTGAACAAGACCGCGGTGCCCGATGCGGCGAGCGCCCGAATCAGCTGCCGGACCCTTGCGATGACCGGCGGTGCCATGCCCTCAGTGCACTCGTCCAGCAGCAGAACTCGCGGATGCCGAGCTGCGGCACAGGTCACTGCGAGTATCTGTCGCTCACCGCCGGACAGGGCGTCAACCTGCTGGTGCGCGCGGTGATGCAACCATGGCGTCAGCATGGTGAGCTCGGCGGCGAGCTGCGATGCGTCAACGCCGGCAAGGCGAAGCTGGTCAGCGACCGTAATCGACGGGATCGGCATTCGGCGCTGAGGCACGGTGCCGAGTCCTGCGCGGGCGCGCGTGGCGGCGGTCAGGGCGGTGATGTCGTCGCCGGCCAGCTGAATTCTCGATGGCGGCCATGCCCGCAGCGTGCCGGCTACCGCATCGACGAGCGTGGTACGGCCGGCGCCGTCGACGCCGGACACGGCGACGACTTCACCAGCAAAGACGCGGAGGTTCAGGCCGTGGAGCACGTGATGACTTTGGTAGCCGACGTGCAGGTCGACGAGGCGCAGGACCGGCTCGCCAGCCGGTTTGTCGAGAGACTCGCTGGCAGTCGACGGAACGGGCACTCCAGCCGGCGACGCGGTCGATGGCACAACAGCCGGCGCGGCCGCCGTTGCGGTGCTCACCGCGGCCGGCGGGCTCGTGACCAGGTGCCTGCCCCGGTCCAGGACGGTGACCGTGTCGGCGATGGCGGTCACGAGTCTGTCGCTGTGGTCGGTGAAGACGACCGTCGTGTCGGCGGCCATGCCAAGGAGCCGCTGCAGGAGGTCTGTGATCTCCCGATCGTCGAGGCCGGCACTCGGCTCGTCCAGGACGAGGAGGCGCGGACGGGGGGCGAGCGCGATCAGCAACTCCAGGATGCGACGCCGCCCGTACGGCAGTTCGCCGGCGAGGTGCTGCCCCGCGATGCCGGCATCGTCAAGCAATTCGGTCGCTACCTTCCGGGCCGCGCCGAGCCGTACGCCGCGCAGCGCGAGTGCGACGTTGTCCGCTGCGGTGAGCGAGTCGACGACGGCGGGATATTGCCACGTGCGGCTCATGCCCAGCTTCGCGCGACGATGCAATGGCAGGTGGGTGACGTCGCGGCCGTCGAAGATGATGCGCCCGGTGGTGGGCCGTCCGGTGCCAGCGACGAGGCCGAGCAGCGTGGTCTTGCCCGCACCGTTCGCGCCGACGATGCCGTGTCTCGAGCCTGCGACGATGCGCAGGTCCACCTCGTCGAGCACGGTCGCGCCACCGTACCGGTGCGTCACCCCACGTACATCGACGGTGATGCCGTTCATTGCCACCTGCCGGCCGGGGTGCGGGCATCTGGTTCAGCGGGCCGGCGGCGGCGGATGGCGGCCCGGCCGGCGGCGGCCGCCAAGAAGAGGCAGCCGAGCAGCGTTGCGGCGTGCCCGGCCAGGACGCTCGGGGCGAGGAGGTCTCGGGTGGCGACGATGACCACGGCGCCGAGCAGGGCGCCGGTCTGCGTTCGGGTGGTGAGCAGCGCGGCGAGCAGCGCGAGCGCGGACACGACGAAGCCGCCGTCGCTGGGGGCGATGGTGTGGCGGGTTGCGACGAGGAGTGCCCCGGCAGCACCGGCGATCGCGGCCGCGATGACGTAGGCGAGCATGAGGTGCCCGCCGGTGGGGTGGCCGGCGGCGCGGGTTCGTGGTTCGTGTTCGGCGGCGCCGCGCAGCGCGAGCCCGAAGCGGGTCCGCAGGAGCAGTGCGAGCGCGGCGGTGACGGCAATGGTGCAGGTGAGCGCGTACAGGTAGAGGTAGCCGTTGCGGGTGATGGGTTCGGTGCCTGGCCATAGGGTGACCGGGCCGACGATGCGCCCGGCGTCGCCGCCGGTGATGGGTGCCGCCCGGCTGGCGAGGGTCTGCGTGAGCACCCCGACGGCTACGGTGGTGATCAGGAACGTGGTGCCTCGGGTACGGGTGGCGAACACGCCGACAAGCGCCGCAGCGGCTGCGGCGACGGCCACGGCGACCAGGATCTGCGCCGGGCCGTTGGTCGTGAGGGTGCGGCTGGCGGTGGCGGCCGTGTAGCCGCCGATGATCAGGTAGGCACCCTGGCCGAGGCTCGGCAAACCCGCCACGGTCGTGAGCAGGTGGGTGGACGTGGCGAGCAGGCCGAGTACGAGGGCGTAGGAGCCCAGCGAGATGGTGTATGCGTCCAGCAGCCAGGGTGCGGCGACCGCGCCCCCCACGATCAGCGGCAGCGCCGCCCGGCGAGCCGCGACGGAGGTCGTGGTGCTGATCCGGGCTCCGGCTTGTGCGACGGTCATGTGATCCGCGCCTTTGCCCGCTGCCGACCGGCTCGCCACGAGAGCCCGACCAGCAGCAGCACCGCCAGCAGGAACGGTGCGGCGGCGGGCCAGGCGACGACGACGGTGGTCTGTATCTGCCCGACGACGAGGGCAGCGGCCAGCGTGCCGCGCATGGAGCCGAGGCCACCGGCCACGATGATGATCAGCGAGAGGGTCAGCATCGTGGTGTCGAGTCCGGCGGCGGGACCGAGCACGGGAGCGCCGAGGACACCGGCCACCGCAGCGAGCGCGCCCCCGGCCATCATGACCACCTGGCGGACGCGCCGTGGTTCGACACCGAGCGTGGCCGCGTACGGCGGGTCGGCGGCGACCGCACGAACGAGGATCCCAGGCCGGCCGCGTTCCACGGTCATGTACAGCGTCACGGCCACCGCCGTGGCCACGGCGATCAGGGCCAGCCGGTATGTCGGATACGACTGTCCGAAGATCGTGAGCGACCCGGCCAGGCCCGGCGGTGCCGTGACCGTCCTCGGCTGCGCGCCGTAGCCCGTGGTGAGGGCGTCGACGAGGATCAGGCCGATGCCGATGGTGGCCAATGCCTGGTTCAGATGGTCAGGGAGGTGGCGGAGGAGCTCGGCGAGTCCGCCACCGGCAGCCGCGCCGGTGACGAGCCCGATGAGCAGTGCCGCAGTAAGGCCGATCCAGGTGCCGTCGGCCGCGAGCCACCAGGCCACGCAGGTGCCTGTGAGGTAGAGCGCTCCGTGGCTCAGCTGGAACACCCCGGCGACGCCTAGAGACAAACTGAGCCCGGCTGCGACGCAGTACAGCAGCAATCCGAACGCGACGCCGTCCAACGCCACGATCACGTCGCTGCCCATCAGCGGCTCCTCCGCCGGGTCGCAGCCTGCTCAGCCGCTGACGGTGGCCAGGTCTGCGGTGATGACCGTGTTGGCGAGGCCACCCTCGGATGTCTGAACGCGCCGGACGCACCAGCGCTGGACCGGCGTGTGGGTAGTCGGGCTGAGCTTCCAGCTGCCCCGGGGGCTGGAGACGTCGCCGATCTTGCCGATCGCTGCGTTGATCGACTCCGAGGTGCCATTGGCCCCGGCAGCTGCGACAGCCTTGTCCAGCAGCGACCCCGCGGCGTACATCGTCTCGACGTACAGATTCGGTGCAACGCCGCCGTTGGCCGCCTTGTACGCCGCGACGAACTGGGCGTTGCCGGGGCTGGGCAGCGTCGGGTCGTAGGTAGCGATGGTGGTGATGCCGGTCGCGGCCGGGCCTGCCGCGGCCAGTGCGGCGCCTTCGGTCAGGAACGCCGGGCCGTACAACGGCAGGCCGACGCCGAACTGCTGGTACTGCTTGACGAAGGCGATCGCCGGGGCGCCGGCGTAAAATGCATAGACGGCCTTCGCTCCCGAGTCTTTGATCTTGGACAGCCACGGCCCGAAGTTGCCGTCGCCCGGCCACGGGGTGTAGGTCGGTTGCCCGCCGGGGTTGGCGAGCGCGCCGCCGGCGGTGCTGAACGCCGAGACGAACCCGCCGATCTGGTCCTTGCCGCCCTGATAGTCGGGCCCGATGACGTAGACGGGCCCGTCGACGTTCGCCTTGACGTAGGGGCCGGCCGCCTTGCCGTAGTCGGTCGACGCGAACGAGGTGTGCCAGGTGTACGACACGTCCTGCAACGTGGTCGGGCGGCCTCCGGTGCCGACGAACGGGACCCGCGCGGCGGCTGCTGGCGCGGCGACGTTGACGACCGCGTCGGCGTTGGCGACGCCGACGATCACGTCGACGTGCTCGGCGGTGATGAGCCGGTCGGCAGCAGCCCGGGCGGTCGGTCCTCCGTCACCCTCGTCCGCCTCGACGGACCGGACGGTACGCCCGCCCACCTTGCCGCCGTGCTCGCGCAGGTAGGCGGCCCAGCCGTTGAGCATGTCCTTGCCGATGGCCTGATATGGGCCGGACTTCGGCACCACCACGCCGATGACCAACTCCTCAACCCTGCCACCTGTGTCGGGCTTTCCTAGGCTCGATCCGGAGCATCCGCTGAGCACCGCGAAGGTAGCTACCGCGGCGACTGCATGGATTTTTGTGCGAAATCGCATGGTTATTCCTCCCCGTGAGGCTTTGAGAACTGCAAATTGCATACTGCGAATACTGGTTGCGGCCGGACATGAGCAGGAACGCTCCATCAGACGGACGACCTTGACCCCCACGCGGCCGACCTATTCATCTGATTGGCTGATGTCACTCTGTGGCGCGAATGCGAGCATGCCGCCATGGGGTTGAGCAACGGGGCCTGCACATCGCTGCAGGAGCTCGGACCGGGGGTCTTCGCATACGTGCACGCCGACAGCGGCTGGGGGCACAGCAACGCCGGTCTGGTGTCCGCCGGTGACGCCGCGCTGCTCGTCGACACCCAGTACACGCCGGCGATGACCCGGCACATGGTCGCCGTCATGCGCGAAGCCGGCATCCCGGACCCGACGATCGTGGTCAATACGCACGCGAACGGCGATCACTGCTGGGGCAACCAACTGTTCCCCGGCGCCGAGATCATCGCCTCGACGGCGACAGCCGAGGCGATGCCGCACGACTTCCCGCCCGGCATGATGCGCAAGTTGCTCAGCGCCGAATTCGCTAGCACGCCGGCCGGGCGGTATACGCAGCTGCATTTCAGCGACTTCGACTTCACCGACGTCGTCGTCACCCCACCGACCATCACGTTCACGGGCGTCACCAGCGTGCACGTCGGACCAAGGCGAGTCGTGCTGCACGAAGCCGGACCCGCGCATTCCGAGGGTGACGTCTTCGTCCACGTGCCCGATGCCGGCGTCGTGTTCGGCGGGGACCTCCTGTTCGCCGACCACCCGGTCATGTGGGCCGGGCCTCTCGAGAACTGGATCGCCGCCTGCGACAACATCCTGGCGACCGGGGCGACCCAGGTCGTACCCGGTCACGGCCCGATCGTCGGCCCCGAAGGGGTGCGCCGCTTCCGCGGATACCTCGAGCACGTTCTCGGTGAGCTCACCGAACGATTCCACCGGGGCATGCCGTACTGGGCTGCGGCCGCGGACATGCCGCTCGGGCCGTACGAGCATCTGCCGCTGCGCGAGCGGCTCGTCGCGACCGCGGCGGCGACCTACCATCACCTCGGCGCGCGGAAGGCCCCGCCCGCGGAAGTGCTCGACCGCATGGCCCGGGCCTATTTCGATGCGGCGTAAAAGCATCCCAGCCATCAGCTGCGCGCCGCCATCTCATCGACCGGGATCAGCATCATGACGCGGAATCCGGCCCCGCGGAGTGTGGTCAGGGCCACGATCTCGATCATCCTAGGTTCGTCGAAAAACGGCACGTGCATGAGCCGGCGGTCGCCGTCCGGATGCAGGTGCACCTCCGCCTCCTCCTCCCAGAGCCGGCGTGCATCGGCGCTGCCCGCGAGGACTCGTTGGATGATCTCTCGCAGCCGCGCGTTGTCGGGATGCCGAGCGCTCGCTGCCCGCAACTGCGCCAGCATCGGCCTGGCCCAGTCACGCTCCCAGTCGACCAACTGGATTTTGCTTTCTTCATACAAGAACGGCCACAACATGATGTTCGACTCGTACCGCATATGCGGAAACCACCGAACATGGTGCTCGTTGCTGTATAGACAGTCCCATGCGTCGTCGGAAACGTACGCGGGCCACGGCTGCGCGTTGACGATCGCGCGCAACGAGGCGAACTTGGAGCCGAGCGGCACAATTCGCGGCGGGTCTGGCTCCTGGCCCGTCACCAGCATGTGGAGCACGGCACGTTGTTCCGCCGTCAGCAGCAGCGTTGCCGCCACACGGTCAAGAAACGCCGGGGAGTAGGTGCCGGGCTCGCCCCGCTCCAGGTTGGCATACCACCGAGTTGAAACACCGACTCGGTGAGCGATGTCTTCCTGGCTGACCCGGCGCTTGTCCCTGCCGCGTTGTGCATAGACGAGGCCTGGAACCGCGCTCGGGTCAAGCGCTCGCCGCCACTTCGGCAGCAGCTGACGAAGCTGCTCACCGGGCGCGAATTGGGCCGCACCAATCACGGTCTGATTCACAGTCCCCCGCCTTTACGTACGCACCGTTGTGTCGGCATGCCGGCACCAACGTCCCAAGGGACGGGGCCTGCGCAGCAGGTGCCGCGTATCGCAGGTGGCCTCGCAGACATCGTTCGCTGCTCCCTCGCCGATCTACTCAGACGCCGTCCGCGGCAACCCGCGGACGATCTCCGACGCGAGTGCGCGGAACCCGCCGCAGGTGAAACCAAGCCGCTGAGGCGTACTGATCTGCAGGCGCCCCGGGCAAGACAGCGGCGCCTCACCTGCCACAGCTCCGGCCGGGCGCCGGCCGTTGCCGCAGGTGGCAGCAGGGTGGCGCCCCGCGGGAAGATCTCCCGCTCTGTACTACTCCAGCCTGTTGGCGGTCCGCTACGACCAGTGTTGACGCGCATTATCAACGCGCAATACGCACGCGCAGAACGGAAGCAACGGAGTGTGACCGGCTTTCTGCCCTTCGGAGCCCCATACGAACACCCGCCGGGCCGGACAACAGGTTCGATCTGCCGGTATCGCTGACGGGCAAGCCCCGTGCAGACATCGATGTCGATTACAGATTGTGACTTCTCGTGAAGAAGTGTTTAACGAGGTAGCGGCTATGGTGTGTGGTGTTGAACACTGTCGTTTGCATCGGAACTGTCCGGTCCCAACGAAAATGGGACTGCGCAGCGTCAATGGAGCAAAACGGTCAGCCGCACACGACACACCGAGTCGGCCCTACCCATACGGAGCAAGGTTGGACTTCAACGACGTTGAGACACTCGGCGATCTGGTCCGCAATCCGTGGGACGTCGGTATTCTCTTCACCCTGAGAAGCAAAGGATCGCTCCGGTACACCGAACTCGGCGCCGAGCTCACGGCGTGGAGTGGCCGACGGCCCAGCGACAGTGCGTTGACCCGCAGCCTGAAGCGCCTCGATCACCATGGTCTCGTCACCATAGACGAGGATGGCTCCGACCGGCCGCGATACATGATCACGCCACCCGGCACACGGCGAGTTGATCAGCTCGGCCGGGTCATCGGAGCGTTGCACCGGACATCGGCCAGGCCTTCGACACAGCGCACGGTACCGGCCGCACACGTTACGATGGCGCCTCGGCAGCGATCTGCAGCCAGTTGCCCTGATTCGGCTTCCGCAGCAGTTGCACAGCGGCCGATGTCGCAGCCGGTGACGATATTGCCGGACTCGACGACGCCCGGAGCAACAGCTCAGACGAGCCTTCGTTCAGGCCAAGATAGGGAGAGCAACGTGGTGGCTCCTACAGGCATCGACACATCGAAGGCACATCCAGCGCGCCGCTACGACTACTGGCTCGGCGGCAAGGACAACTTCGCGGCCGACCGCGCAGCCGGCGACGCCATCGCCGCGGCGTTTCCCACCGTTCGCCTGGCATGCCTGGAGAATCGTGCCTTCCTCAAGCGCGCAGTTGAGTTCGTCGTCCGCGACTGCGGCATCCGGCAAATCCTCGACATTGGCACAGGAATTCCAACCAGTCCCAACACACATGAAATCGCGCAGGCTATCGACCCGAGCAGTAAGGTCGTCTACGTCGACAATGATCCCATCGTTCTGACGCACGCTCGCGCGCTGCTCGTCAGCGCATCGCCCGGCTCAACTGCTTACATCGACGCGGACGTCCGCAGCCCAGACCGAATTCTCAACGACCCCCAACTGCGTCAGACCCTCGACTTCCGTGAACCAATCGCCCTGATGATGATCGCGGTCCTGCACTTCATCCCCGACGCTGAACTGCCCGTGCGTCAACTTGTGCAGGCCCTTCCAACCGGCAGCTACGTTGCGGTCACCCACGTCGCGACCGACCTTGTCAATCCCGAGGTCGCCGCAAAGCTCGAGGCAGCGAGTCAAGGCAGCGGCATCGACACTTACGGGCGCGACCGCAGCCAAGTTGCGGGGTTCTTCCAAGGACTCGAGCTGATCGAGCCCGGCGTCGTGCCCATCACTGAATGGCGCGATGAACGGTCCGAACCACGGCCAGACCCGTACGACATCGGCATTTGGGGTGCAGTCGGCCGCTTGCTGTAGCCGGGCCGACAAGATCGGCTCCCAGCCGACTGCGCCCCAGGGAGCCGCAGCTACACGAACCCGCACCCACTCGCATCGAAAATGTACCGCTGGATTGCGGAGCGGCTGCGGAAGAAGTGTTGATCGCCCCGTGCGGGGGACGCCATCAGACCTGCCGACCATGACACCGATGACGACGTTCGCACTTTCTCTGCCAGGCGAATCAGCTCGACCACCGGCGACCGCTTCGCCGCCGAAATCACGACGCAGCGCCTGCAAACGAACCAAGACGGCTTCCTGAGACTGGCGCTGCTTCAGAGCACCTTGCATGCGACCTCGCGATCGCATTCCCCGACGCGCAGCGCAGCCAGTGGGCCAGCGCGCCGCTCGTCGGCCGCGTTCAGCTCATCCGCGATCCTGCAAGCGCCTTTCTGCCGATCGGAAGTACGAGTTCCTGAACCGGACGATTCATGAACTAGTACAGGCTGCCGGAATGATCGCGGCCATCGACGGTTCGGCAGGAAAGCCTCCGCGGCCACTTCGGCAGCAGCTCATGCAATTGCTCACTTGGCGCAGAAGGCGCCGGTGGCGCACAGGAAGTGACAGTTCCGGAAGTGCACACTTCATGAACTCCGCGCCTCCTGGCACTCCGTCAGGCAATCACGCAGGCTCTGCAAGGCCCGGTACGGGGGCGGACGAACGCGGGACGATAGACCGATGACGTACGCAAATCGGGCAAACCAAGCAGCCCAAAACGGCCAAAGGCTCTTCTCGAAAGAAGGTGCAATGAGTCAGCGATCGGTATTGATCACCGGCGGTAGTTCTGGTATCGGCCGGGCTACAGCATTGCGGCTCGCCAGCCAGGGATACCGGGTCGCTGTGACATTCCGCACTAGCGAGCCCCCAGACGGTGTCCTAGCGGTCAAATGCGACGTTGCGGATCCCGCTTCCCTGGAAGCTGCGTTCAAGGAGGTCGAAGCGGCCCACGGACCGGTTGAAGTGCTCATCTGCAGCGCCGGGACCATCGCTGACCAGCTTCTTCTCCGGATGACGCCCGATCTTCTCGACCGCGTGCTCGGCACGAACCTGGTCGGCCCGATTCTGGCCGCACGCCTCGCCGCCCGGAAGATGATGATCAAACGGTGGGGAAGGATTATTTTCGTCAGCTCGGTCGTCGGCATGCGGGGTGAAGCGGGCCAAGTCAACTACGCCGCCGCCAAAGCCGGCCTGATCGGCGCAGCACGATCGATGGCACGCGAATTGGGCAGCCGTGGCATCACCATCAATGTCGTCAGTCCCGGCCTCACCGACACCAACATGCTGCGATCCACGATTGGTCCGGAGAAGGCAGCACAAATGGCTGCCGAGCTACCCGTTCCGCGCGTCGGGACCCCCGACGAGGTTGCCGCAGCGATCGCCTTCCTCGCCAGCGACGACGCGGCATACATCACCGGCGCCATCCTTCCAGTTGACGGCGGCGCCGGCATGGGCCACTAACCTTCGGCCGTGAACTGCGGTGCTCGGTTACTGGGCGCTTACGACTTCGGTGAGCCAGTTTCATCCTGCCTAGCGGCTGGTCTCGACGCGATATACGGCGAGGAGGGCCTTTACGATCGTGGTAGGTCGGCGCGGGCAGCAGCGGAGCTTGGTCCGGATCTTCCAGGTCTTGAGGGTGGCGATCGCACGTTCGCCGCAGGCTTGGAGCTTCGCGTTCGCCTTGTTCACTGCCGGGACGTCATTGGAGCCGGTCCTCTCACGTTGTCGCGAGCAGGCCAGGCAGCCACAGCCGCGATGCGGGGGACATCGACGGCGGTCGCCCGGCGTGGCAGCAGTAGGTTCATAACGCGCCTGCGCGGGGCCGGCCGGTGATGACGAGCAGATGGGTGCCGGGCGGGGTGTACCGGGCGGCGAGCAGTCCGGCCAGTCCTGCCGCGCCGGCCGGGCTGGCCGGGCTGGCCGTGACGTGCGTGGCGGCGAGTCGGCTGCGCCGGTCGCCGCGGCGAGCTGCCGGCTGGCGGTGACCGCGTCCTCGTGGCCGCCGTCGATGTGGATGATGTCGGCGCCGAAGGCGCGGGCCGCGGCGTGGTCGCCCCAGCCGGCCGGCTGCACGATCGTGGCGCGGATACGGTCCCGCCATGCGGCGGCGGCCATGGCCAGGCCGTACCCGCCGGTGGACCCGACCGTGATGCTGCGCCAGCCGTCGCGGGCGGCGGCGTCGAGGACCGCGGACGCCGCGCGCCTGGTGTGGCTGCCGGCGTAGTTGTCCGCCAGGTCGGCGACGGCGAGCTGCTGGTCGGGGCGGAGACCGGGCACCGTGGCCAGGAATGGGGCGGCGGCGTGGATGACGGGCATCGGGAGCGGTTCCTGTTCAGGTTGAAGGGGTGATGCCGCCCGGCATCACCCGGGCAGACGGGCGGGATAATGCGTCGGCGATCGACGGCTGGGGCTCGAGGACCCGGTTCGTGGTGTGCTGACCGTGCTGGCCGTTAGCGGCGGAACGTCCCGGGCCGCCACATCGGATGCAGCGCCGGACCGTTCGGGATCGGTATCGGATCCCACGCCGTGTACCCGTGCCGCTCGAACAGCGCCCGGCTGCGTGGCCCGGGCGCCTCCAGGTAGGCCGGTGTCGCCTCCAGGTCGAGCCGGGCATGGTGGTGGCGCAGCAGGGCGCTGCCCATGCCCTTGCCCTGCCGGTCCGGGCGGACGGCCAGGAACGCCAGGTAGTGGTGCGGTCGGTAACTGGGGTGCAGCGCGCGGGCCGCCGTGTCCAGGGCCAGGAACCGTCCCGCAGCGTCGCCCATGGCCTGGGCGAGGCGCGCATCGTGGTCCGGGACGTCCATTTCCAGCAGCCGGCCGACCGGCCACCACAGTGCGACGGCGTCGAGGTCTTCGGTGGCGTCGACCTGGCCACGCCGGAGAAAGAGTTCGGCGAGGATGCCGAAGCGGGCGGTGCAGACGGCTCGGCGGGTGGCACGGTCAGGGACCAGCCACGAGGCCAGGTCCCCGTCAAGGTAGCCCTCGGTGAGGGTGGCGGTGACAGCGCCGGTCGCATCGATCGACGGCGTGTGGATGCCGAAGTCCGGCCGGGCGGCGGTCATCGTGTCGGTGCTCCTGCGCCATCGACCGGGTCGGTGCCGGCCGCGGAGGGGAATTCGTACAGCCAGTACTGCTGCTCATCGATACGCTGCGCCCGCACATCGCCGGAGAGGCGGTGCAGCATGAGCCGGACCACGCGGGCCATGTGCCGGACCTCGTCGGTGCGGGTGCAGAAGTCCAGCGCGATGAGGCCGTTCTGCGCGGCGGCGGTGTGGTACATCGCGGTGACGAGCTCGCCGAACGCCGTGGCCGCTCGGGCGTCGGCCTGGGTGGCGACGAAGCCGCAGTACCAGATCCGCCGCTCGGCGTAGTGCTGCGGCCAGTGCCGGGCGAAGTACGGCGGCGAGATGAGCGGCACCGCGTTCAGGTCGTTGGTGTAGATCGACAGTCCGCGAATGCTGTCGTCGTCGCCCACGTACAGGTACTTGGCGATCCGCGGGTCGCCCATCACGTCGTCGAACTCGTGGCGGTACATGAGGTGGCGCTGCACGGCCAGGGCGTTGAGTTCGGCGAACGCCTCCGAGTACAGCGTCCACGCCGCTTCGCGCAGGTCGCCGCAAACACTGTCGACGATCTTGACGGTCATCAGGGGCACCCGGCCGTCGGTGTGTGCGTGTCGCTGGTGTAGGTGCTGGCCAGGATGAGCTGGGCCAGCGATCGATACAGGCGAGTGGTCATGTCGGTCCTTGCTGAGGTCGGATGTCCGTGTGTGGCCGGCTGGGGTGTGCAGGGGGCCGGCCCTGGCCGCTGCGGGTAGCACGGCGGCCAGGGCCGGAATCGCGCTACTGCAGGTCCGGGAACTGCAGCTTGAGCGTGTTCACCCGGTGGCGGGTGGCGTCGTCGAGCGGGACGGCCGGCGCGCAGGTGCACGGCAGCGTTGTTGCGCGTTGGTCAACTTGGCCAGGGTCGGGGGCGCCGTAGCGTCCGGGTGGTCCCAGAGCCAGGGCTGTGGTGACCGATGTGATGCACAGCAACGGCCGGTTGGCAGCGCCCGGTGAGGCGCTCGGCGTGCAGCATGTGCTGCGGCGAGCCAGCCTGGGCACAGATCGATGCCTTCCGTGGCCGGCTGGTGCCGAACGAGGGTGGGCCGGTGGGCTGGCAGGCGCGTCGCCGCTGCCGGCTCGGCGGCCCGGGGCGGGATCACGGGCGGGCCTCCTGCGGTTGCGGGGTACTGACTGGTTGGGCGGTGCGCTGTGCTGGCCCGGTGTTGCGGCTGCTGCGGGCGGGGTGGCGGGTGCCTGGTGGGGTGCGGGCGATGACGGCGTATCCGGCGGCCTTGGCGGGTTCGGCGAGTTCGTCGCCGTCACGGTTGAGGTCGGGCCGCCAGTGGCTGATCGGCACGAGGCCGGGCGGGACGAGGTCGAGGCCGTCGACGAGTGCGGCGACCTGGTCGAAGGTGCGGGCTTGGAAGGTCCCGTGCCGGCCGGGCGGCAGCGCGTCGAGCTTGGCGCGAACCTCGGCCGGAAGCGGGTCAAAGGTGGTGTGCGAGATCGCGACGTGACTGCCTGGCGGTAACCCATCCAGCAGGGCGCGGACGAGGTCGGCCGGGTGCTCGTCGTCGGGGATGAAGTGCAGGACGGCCAGGATCAGCAGGCCGACCGGCTGGTCGTGGTCGAGGCTGCGCAGAGCGGGGCTGGTGAGGATGTCGTGCGGGTTGCGGAGGTCGGCTTCGAGGTAGTCGATGGGCGCGCAGCCCTCGCCGGGGGTGAGCAGCGCACGGGCGTGGGCCATCACGATCGGATCGTGGTCGACGTAGACGATGCGGGTGCCCGGCGCGTATCGGTGGGCGAGGTCGTGCACGTTCGGTGGTTTGGGGATGCCGACGCCGATGTCGATGAGTTGGCGGACGCCAGCCTCGGCGACGAGGTAGCGCACGGCGCGGTGCATGTAGCGGCGCAGTTCGTGTACAGCGGTGCCGATGTCCGGGAACGCCTTGGTGAGGGCCTCGGCGGAGGCGCGGTCGTCGTGGAGGTTGTCTTTGCCACCGAGTAGGAAGTCGTAGCGAGATGCGGTGCGGGGGCCGTCCGGCAGGACGTACGGGGCGGCGGGCTGGTCTGGCCTGGAGGTTGTCATGGTGTGTCCTGGAGGGCGGCGACGAGGTACGGGATGGTGTCGGTGTGGGCGGGGATGCCTTGGAGGGCCAACGCCACGTCGACGCGGAGGTGTTCGTGTTCGCTGAGGCAGGGGTCGGTGGCGTGGTAGGCGGCGCGGTGGCGGTCGCTGCGATGGATGAAGCCGCGGTTGGCCCGCTGCCACCGCTGTTCGCGTTCCTCCGTGCCGGCATCAATCTCGGTGGTGGTGTGGTGGGCGCCGTAGGTGATCGCGACCCGTGTCATGACGGCGACGGCCTGTTCGTGCTGGTGGCAGTCCCCGAAAAGGTGCATCAGGTCCGTGCCGGCGAGCAGTCCGGTGAGCCGTTGTTCGGGGTCGGCCGGGTCGAGGTGCTCCAGGGCGTCGTGCCAGGCTGCGGTGGCGTGTTCGCGGGCTTCGGTGCAGTGTCCGGCGGCGTGCAGCGCGGCGGCATGCTCGAGCTGGGCGCTGATCGCGGCAGGAGGGGCGCCGCGGTCGATGCAATGCTCGCTGGCCTCGGCGGCGGCTGCGATCGCCTCGGTGTGCGCGCCGTACAGCGTCGCGGCCTGCACGAACATGGAGATGAGCGCGGTCCAGCCGGTGCTGCGGTCGGGGTCGAGGGCGTCGGCGGCGTGTCGGGCGTAGCGGCCCCACGGCAGGACCGTGTCGTCGCGTTCGTCGGGGAAGTGTTCGACGGCGTTGGTGAGGTGGCAGAGGGCTACCTGGGCGAGGCCCTTCGACGGGGGGCTGGTCGTCGGGTCGTGGTCGGCGAGGTGCGCCCGGACGGCGGCCACTGCCTCGTCGAGGCGGTGTTGCTCATACAGGGCCATGATGTGGCGCATCGCCCGCTGGTGCGGGATGTCGGCTGCGGCGGCGAGGTGCTTGGCGCACCGCTCGTGCGTGCAGGTCACGCTGGCGTGGAAGGTGCGGGTGTGGTCGAGCATGGCCAGCAGCGACTCCTCGAATGCCACGAACCAGCCGGCCACAACCTTGTGCTGGCTGTTGAAGTACGGGCCGTCGAACGACGAGTCGTGGCCGAGGGCGTCGAGGCCGTCGTGGCGGTGGCAGCCGTCGAACATCGCGGACGCGTCCAGGTAGTACGTGACGCCGGTGACGTCGCGGTCGGTGTTGACCTCCCGGTAGGCGGTGAGCGCGGCGGCTGCCTCGGTGAGCGCGTCGTCGCAGCACCCGGCGCGGTGCAGCCGCCTCGCCAGCCACATCCGCACGGCGACGACCTCGGCGATGGTGGCGCGGCCGGTGAGCGCGGCGAGGGCGGAGCGACAGGCGTCGATCCCGGCCTGCGCATAGTCCTGCCGGTTGGCGACGACGAGCGCGAGCCGAGTCGCGGCGGTGATGTGCTCGGTGCTGTTGTCGGGGACGGCGGGGGTGGCGCGGTGGGCGTACCCGGCCCAGGCTGCGGCGTCCGCGGTGCGCCGCTCGTCGGCGCCAGGGAAGAGCACGAACCGGGACGCGACCCGGATCAGCGCGACGTCAGGTGCAGCGGTGGCCGGGTCGTGGCCGGACAGCAGCGCGGCGTAGAACCGCGCGCCGAGCGCACCGTCGTGGACAGCCGGGCAGTCCGGCCGGGCGCAGGGCTCCCCGGCGTAGTGTTGCTCGGTGTGGGCTTGGAATGACGGCGGCAGGGTGCTGAGCAGGTGGCCGCTGTCGGCCTCGAACGCCAGCAGCGCCACGGCCGCCAGCACGGCCGGATGCCGGCCGAGGCGGGCCGCGAGTGCGGTGGCGGCGTCGTGGCGGTGGCAGGATTCGAGGGCCATGTAGATGCCGATTGCGGCGCTGGTGTCGTCCGCGCTGGTGTCCGGGCCGGTGTCGAAGATCGGTTCGATCGCGGCGAGACCCTCGTCGGCGGCGTCGGCGCAGCGGCCAGCCGCAAGCATTTCCGAGGCCAGCCAGACGTGGCGCTGCCGGGCTCCGGCGGTTTCGCCGCGCGCGGCGGCGACCTGGATGCCCTCACGCCGCACCACGAGCGCGTCCTCACGCAGGCCAGCCCGCAGCAGGGCGTGGGTGAGGGCGTCGACACCGACCTGCAGCGTGTCCGGGTCAGGGCCGTCCGCGTGCAGCTGGTGCGCGGCGGCGTAGGCCCAGCGGGCCCACGCCAGCGGCTCCGGGACGGCGGCCGGGTTGGCGTCGACCGCCTGCACGTACCAGCCGACCGCGTCGATGAGGTCCTCGTGCGCGGCGGCGGTCTGCGGGTGTTCGTGCCGCAGGTAGGTTTTCACCATCAGTGCCGCGGCCTCGGCTGCGCGGCGGTCTGCGAGCAGTTGCTCTGCCCGGTCGAGGGCACGGCGGCCGGTCAGCCGGAGCCGCACCGGGCGGCGGGAGCGGCCCATCAGCGCACCCCGTCCTGTCCGGTTGTGGCCGTTGCCGTGGAGTCCTGGCGGGTGCAGACCGGACGGTGCTGGATGATCTTGGCGGGGATCGTGACGGCGATCGCGTCGTCGCTGCTCGGCGATGTGAACTGGGCCAGCGTGCGTACGGCGACGGCATCCTCGAAGCGGTCGCAGGCGAGGAGCATGGCGACGAGTTGCAACATGATCCGCAGCGTGTCGGGGCTGGTCGGGTCGTGGCGGCTGATCCAGTCCTGCCAGGCGGCCTGGGCCTGCCGGATGGCGTCTTCGCAGCGGCCGGCCGCGTGAAGCTGGTCGGCCAGTTCCATCCGCTGGATCAGGTGGGCGTCGATGTTGCCGTAGTCGAGGTGCAGCTGGATCAGGTCCCGGCGCACGCGGTTGGCCTCGTCGAACCGGCCACGCGCGTACAGCACGCTCGCTAGGTTCTCCATCGCGGCGAGGGTGGTGGCGTGACCCGGTCCGTACCGTGCGCGTGCCGCCCGGTGTGCGTATCCGGCCCAGGCCACGTCGTCGGGCACGAGGTCCGGGGTCGGTTCGGCGAGCCGGGAGTACACCATCGCCGCCTCGATGAGCAGCTCCTCCGGCGGCGCTGTGGCCGGGTCGAGCCCGCGCAGGACATCAGCCAGCACCTCGGCGGCCGGTCCAACCGCATCGATCTCGGCGAGCCGCTCGGCAAAGATGATGTTGTCCCGGTTGCTCTGCTCAGCGGTCGTCATGGGCGCACCATCCCGGCGGGCATCGCGCTCCCCGGCGACCCGGGCCGCTGGCCCGCCGGTCGGGGCCGCGGACCTGGTGGCCGGACATGCCGGGTGGCTACACACCTGGCCGGGATGCCAGGTGGCGGCGTGCTCGCCGGGACCCTGTTGCCACGCCGCCGACAGGTGCGCGTACCCGAGGGCATTGCGCAGGTCACCGTGAACGTTGCCCGGCACCGTCAGGGCAATGGTTTGGGCGGCCAGGTCGTGCTGGTGGCAGCCGTGCTGCATCGCGGCGACCGACCGCACCAGCACCGCCGTATCACCGTCCAGGATCGGCTGGCGTTCCGTGATCGCTTCGAGCAGGGCGGCGGCTTCGCGGAGCGCTTGCTGGCATTGCCCGTCCTCGTGCAGCGTCCGAGCGAGATGCAGCCGCAACGCGTCGGTGCTGATGCGCTCGGCCGGCAGCAGCTCCATAAGCTCCTGCTCGATCAGGATCATCGCGGCTCGGTCACCGGCCCGGTCCAGGGCGGTCACGTACGTCTCCACCGCCACGGCGATGCGGGCGTGACCGGGCGGGAACACACGTCGGCTGTTGTCGTAGGCATACCGCGCCCAGGGCAGCACCGCACCCACGTCGTGCGCGCCGAATGCCGCGGCGTAGGCGATAGCCGCCTCGACCAGGCACTCTTCCGGCTGCACCGTTGCCGGATCGAACCAGGACAACCCATCGGCGAGCAGCTGCCCGGCCGCGGCCGGGCGGTCCTGTGCGACGTGGTCTTTCGCGGCCTCGACCACTGCCCTGATCGCAGCCCGGACCCGGTGGTCGAACCGGCCGGCCGCCCGGCGGGCCAGGTCGATGCCGGTGCGTGGGCGACTGCCGCCGCGAGGCCGCAGGCTGACCCCGGCCAGGTCGAGGGCCCGATACACGATGCCGTAACCGCACTGCAGGTCGGCGGCGATCCCGCGCACCGTCCGGCCGCCACGGTAGCGGTCAGCGATGTCCGAGTACACTTCCTCGGCACGCCACCACCCGAGTTCCCGGTTGGCCGAGCCCGGCTGGCTGCTGTCCGCGGCGGTGGTTCCGTCCGGTGCTGCGGTCTGCGGGTTCTGGTGGCGCAGGACGGTCATTCGTGAGTCGCTCTCTTGTCGCGGTTGGAAGGCGCCGCGGACGTGTGCCGGGGCGTCTGCGGAGTGGCCGGCGATGTCGGGCGTCACAGGTCGCCGGCCCAGGTGACGCCGCTGATCGTCTGTTGCGGCACGAGAACCAGGTCGGGGCCGGCGGACGTGCTGCCCCGGTTGGCGGCGAGGAGACCGGCCATTCCGTGCGCCCGATGCGCCGTCGGTGTGGGATCCGTATGGGTGCCGGTCTGGGTCGGGATGTGCTGTGCCGTGGCGGTGTGGTCGGTGCCCGGCCGGCGCGGTGTGGTTGGTGGTGTCGCGTGGGCCGAGGTACGGGGCGTCTCGAGCCGCCCCGGTGATGCCGGCGGCATCACTTCGTCGAGGGTGGCCGCCGGGTGTTGCGGGTGCGCGGGGCCGAGGTCGCGGGTGAGTGTCGCGTGCCAGTCGCCGAATCTGCCCGCCGCGACCAGCTCCGGTACCGGCAGACCATGGCGGCGCAATGCCACCAGCAGGCCGGCCCGGCCCGGAGGATCGGCGGGACGGGTGGATAGTGGATGCGTGTTGGGGGTCATGCCGGCTTCCACGGGACGTGCGCCACCGCGGCGAACAGCCCGGCAGGGACTTCGGCTTGGTCGACCGGCCAGCCCGTCTCGGCCAGCCAGTCCTCGAGGTCGACGCTGCGGTGCAGGTGGAGCTGCGGCACGGCGGTGTCGGCGGCGATAACCGCGTCGCGGGTGACGGCGTCGTACGGGTCCGCGACGAACGCGGTGATGACCATCCGGCTGCCTGGTGCAAGCCGCCGACGGAGCACGTCGAGCAGGTGCAGGGCCTCGAAGCGGGCCAGGTGGTGCAGCGCCATCGACAGCACCACGAGCACCGGTTCGGCGAAGTCCAGGACCTGACGCTCAACGAGAGCGTCGAGCAGTGGGGTTGGCACAGACAGCCCTGCATGCACCACGATGCTGCGCTGGTCTTGACGGTCAGGCCGGCCAGCCGGGCGGTGCGCGCGCAGGCGGTCCTGTAGCAGGTAGACGGCGATGGGGTCCTGCTCGACGTACACGGCCGTGACAGGCGCCCCGGCACGGTGGTACAGCGGCTCGTCACGAGGCGGGATCCCAGCGGCCAGGTCAAGCACCTGCTGCAGGCATCCCTTGTCCAGAGCATCATGAACGGCCTCCCGGCGGAAGACCCGGGCAGCACGGGCCAGCATCGGCAGACGCGGGGCTGCGGCGGCCAGCGCGGCGGCGACGGCCCGGTCCGGGCCACAGCCGGTCGCGTCGCCGAGCCACACGCCCACGACACGGGGTGCGGCGGCCCCCGTCGTGAGCCGGTCACGGCCGGGGCGGTCCTGGGCGACCAGGACCTCACGGAGGTCGACCTCGAGGTCCAGCACAGCACCGATGTGCTCGACAACCGCGGCGTGGGGGTCGGCTTCCCAGCCTGAGAAGTGCCCGGGGTTTCCGGGGTTTCCAGGGGTCATGGTCAGGCTCCGCGGGCCGGGTCGATGAACAGCGGCGCGCAGCGCATCGGCCAGCACCGGGCGGCACCGTCGAGGTCGGTCGGCGGGCGGCAGCAGCACCCGGCGGCGCCCGGCAGCCAGCTGGTCTGTCGGCGACCCGCCGTGTCCACCGCCTCGTGCAGCAGCAGGCGTCCGCTGGCCGCATCGACGGTAACCACGACCGTCGTCGTGGCGTCGGTGATCCGGAATCCGATACCGGGGCGATCGTGCGGACCTGTGTGCCGGCCGGTGGCGGTGAGTTCGGGCAGTGACGCGAGGACCCGCAGCACTGCTGCGCGCTGGTGGGCGTCGAGGTTACGGATCCCGGCGAGGTCGGCCAGGACGGCGACCACTGCGGCCGGGCTGCTGCCGGTGCCGGCCGTGCGGGCGGCGACCCGCGCCGCAAGCACGCCGGCGTCGGCCGGGACCGGATCACCGACCGGCGACGGCAGCTGGCCACGCTGGTACCTCGTCACCACCGGCGAGATCCGCTCCAGCGCGCCCCTCGCTGCCGAGACGCCCGCCGCGACGGGCAGCCACGCGCGGCGTTCGGCAACCACACCGGATCCGTCCGGGGCCACCCACCGCACCGACTCCGACACAGCCACACCGCTGAGCGACTCCGTCCGTCGCTGCACCCGCAAACACGCAGTCCCGCCCGGCCACGCGCCGGACGCGGCGCCGGCTGCGGTGTCGACCGGTAGGGCGTCGAGGCGTTGCGCGAGCCGTGCCAGCTGTGCCTGCGGCGTCAACGCCGACGCGGCCGGTCGCGCAGCGGCTCGGGCCGGCGCAGTGGTAGCTCCTGGTCCGACTGCCCAGCCGGATGTGGCGGCGGCCAGGATGGCCGCGGTCAGCAGGGTCGCGGCCCGGGCGGTGCGCGGCTGCCGGGGAGACCGCGGGCCCCTTCCCGGTCTCGCGGTCTCCCCGGCGTGCACGCCACGGCGCTTGGTTTGCAGCGGCCGGCCGTGGCGCGCGGGTGGAACGATCAGAGGGTGCTGCGGTGGCTGGTTCATGATCAGGCTCCGCGGGTCGGGTGGGTGGTCAGCGGCTCGCGGCGCAACGGCCACCACGGCGTGCCGTTCGGCAGCCGTCCGCCCGGGCGGCCGCTGGTGTAGCCGTGGCGGTGCATCAGCCATCGCGTGGCCGGATCGAGCGCTACCGCGTGGCCGGTCAGCCGTTCGGTGTCGAGGTCCTGGTGGTGCCGGTGCAGCAGCGTCCACACACGCACGGGGCTGACCACGTCGGTTTTGGTGGCCATGACCAGCAGCAGGTGCCCATCGCGCGCCGGCGCCGAGGTGCGCAGGATCGCCTCCAGCGCTGCGCAGCGCTCGGCGTAGACCGGGTCGACGGAGGAACGACGCAGTGTTGCCAGTGGCGGCAGGGGGCCCTGGTCGTCTACGGCGGGGGTCCAGACGGCGAGGGCTGACCGGTCGTCGAACATGTCCACCACACCGCCGTGCTCGAGGAGATGCTCGATGAGCAGCGTCAGGTCGGTGCCGAGTTGGTTGGCGGTGGCCGTGTCCGGCGCCAGCCAGCGCATGACCCGGTGCCCGGTGAGGTGCTCACGGACGGTATCGGCGGCCAAGAGGGCGTTGCCGCGGCCTGGGGTGAGGGTCACGATGTCCGAGAGCTGACTCACCAGCAGCGCCGTGGAGAGCCGCAGCGATGCGCTCATGCGCTGCTCCAGCCGTGCCGCGGAGTGATCAAATCGACGGACCCCGCCGCTCCCACGCCGTCTGGCGGCCGCACGAGCCACTGCACGGCGAGTCCGTCAACCACCGGGTCGACGTGGTGCGGCTGGTAGCCGGCCGTGGTGTAGAGCTGGTGCCCGGCTGGGTCCATCGCAACCGCGACCGCGGGGATGCGTGCTGCGTCGAGCGTCGCATGCTGGTGGGCGAGCAGCTGCCGGGCGACACCGTCGCGCCGGGCGTCGGGGTCGACGCCCAGGGCGAGCAGGAACGCTGCTCCCGGCCACGCAATGCGCGCGGGGGACGGCAGGGCCGGGGGCAGCAGTCTGGTGGGGTGGTGGGGTCGTACGGCGGGTCGCAGCAGCGCAGCGAATGCGTGGAGCACGGTGTCGGTGGTGTCGCTGAGCGCGGCGGGACCGGCGGCAGAAGGGACAGGATCGAGCTCGTCGAGCGCCCGGTTGAACACGGTGTCGGCTGCGGAGTCGCTGTCAGCGGGTTGAGCCGCGTGAGCAGGCGTGGTGCTGGCCACCCCGGTTGGCAGCCAGATCGCTGCGCCAGCGCCGTCGCTGCGCAAGTGCACCATGCCATGGATTACGGCCTCGGCGGCCAGGGCCGTGCAGATCTGGCGCAGCATGCGTTTGCGGGCGGCGCGGCCAGGTGTCAGCAGTGCGCCAACCGCACTGTCCGCGAGTGCCGACGCCAGTACGTCACCGACAGCGGCGGCATCGTGTAGCTGCGCCTGCTGCACCGACACGGGCGGCCTGTTCATCGGCGCTGTCCTGCAGCGGGCCCGGTCGACGACGGCGCGGCCAGCACGACCTGGTCACCAGCCACTGCCAGGTGTGCGTCGGCGCGATCGACGGTGGCGAGCAGGCCGGCGAGCCCGAGCGCCGCATCGGTTGTTGCGACGATCCCGGCAGCGGCCAGCCTCCGCTGCGCGTCTCTGGTTTGTGCAGCGTCGGCCGAACGGACGTGCCTGCCGCCGGCGGGAGCACCGAGGTACGCCTCGATCGGGGACGCCGGCCATGCCGTCGGCGGTTGTGCAGGGGCATGACCAGCCGGGCGAGGGCTCCCGACGGCATCGCTGTTGACCGGCCAACCAGTCGCGGGTTGGGCAGTGACCGCGGTCAGGATGGTGGGCCAGCCCATCAGCCGCAGGGCCCCGTCGAAGCCGGGGCACAAGACGTCCAACGGCATCCACAGCGCGGCGGGCGGCTCGGGCAGACCGCTGAGCAACTCCACGGCGAACATGGCCAGGGCCAGGTGGCCGTGGTTGCCGTATGGGCCTGGCACGTTGACGTCGGCGGCGCCGGTCCTCGAGGCGTGGCGCTTGCTCGCCGCCACAGCGTCCGCATACGTGCCGTCGATGAGCTCACCGTCGGGGCCGAACCGGCCCGCACCGTCCGACGCCGACGGCATCGCAAGCGGTTTGCGGCGGTAGACGGGGACGAACACGGTGACGTCGATGCCAGCGATCGCAGCCGCGATCTTGACAGCGGTGCTGTACGCGTCGCAGCAGGCACAGTCCACGCACACTGCGAACACGGCCCGGTCCCGGTGTGCCCGCCGCGCGGCGTCGATCGCCCGGCTGGCCAGGGCGGTCATGCACCGTTCGGCCACCGGCGCTGCCAGCGGCGGAACCAGCACCGTTGCCCTGACCGGCAGGCCGGGGAGGTCGCGGAGGGTAACGGTGGGTGTGGCGGTGAACAAGGACGGCCTCCATACACGTCGACTGCAGCTACGAAGTGGGCGCTTTCCGTATCGGCTACTGGGGTCGGCGCCTGGGTGTGGTGGCGGTTGGTGTGCTGGGTGGTGACTCGTATCTGTGGCACAAGGCCGGTGCATGACCGGTTCCGCTGCGGTCACCAGATGCCGTACCGTCCTGGCTGCCATGCGGCGGTCGCCGCATCCATTGCAGTGCCAGCCCAGCCGCGGGTTGGTCCACCCGGTGCAGCTGGTAGCCAGCCGATGCCAGCAGTCGGTGCCCGACGGGGTCGACGGCGATCGCGTACGCCGTGGCGGGGACGTCGTCGAGGTGGCGGTGGTGGGCATCGATCAGCTGCCGGGCGACGCTGTGACGGCGTGCGTCTGGGTGGACGCCGATGGCGAGCAGGTACGGCGGCGGGGTCGAGGCCTCGCGTACGACCACGCTGGGGTACAGCACGGTGGCAAGGGTGTTCAGGCCGGGAGCGTCGGGGGTGGCGGCGTGCAGCTCCAGCAGCGCCGTGTCGATGGCGTCGTCCGCGGTGTTCCCGCCGTGTGACGCGCGCTGCGGGCCGCTGCGAGCCTGGAAGGGTCGTGGCTGCCCAGCGGGCAGCCACAGGGCCGCTCCCGCACCGGTGTCCTGGAGGTACACCGCCCCGTGCATGGTTGCCCAGCCCGCCAGCACGCCGAAGCATCGGCGCAGCGCCGCCGTGCGGGCAGCGCGGTCCGCTGCTACCAGCACGCGCAGTGACGTGTCGGCGAACGCCGTGGCCAGCACGTCGGCGACGGCCTTGATGCCGGCCGCGTCCGCCGCCGGCACGCGCCGGATGTCGGCCTGCGCTGGGACTGTCGTGGCGGGCGTCGGCTGGTGTGCGTCGGTCATGGCAGCAACTCCCGCCAGGTGTGGGCGCGGCTGAGCGGATGACGGGCGGGGTACTCGCCGCGCTGCCAGGTACGAGCGAGTTGATGCAGCCGGGCGAGGTCGTCGCCGAGGCGGACTGACCGGGGCACGCCTCGGCAGAGTCCGTCGTGGCGGTGGTCCGGTCCGGTGAGCCAGTCGACGCTGAACCGCGCCGGTGCTCGGCTGCCGGGGCTGACCGGTGTGCGGTAGGCGCGCCATGCCTGCTCGGTGCGGCGAGCCGCGGCGTGGTGCTGGCCGCAGTCCTCGAGCATCGCGGCCAGTTGCAGCAGCATGGCGACGCTGCCGAGGTCGGCGTCGCCGTGCTGTCGCCGCCACCGCTGCCATGTCCGGGTGAGGCCGGTGATCGCGACGTGGCAGTACCCGGCGACGTGCTGGGCGATCGCCAGGTCTACGTGGGCGGCGAGCACGCCGGTATCCGCGGGGCCGTCGCGGTCGGTAAGCTGGTCGACGAGCTGCTGTCGCAGCTCGATCGCGGCATGGTCGTGGTGGTAGCCGGCCAGGTTCCGGGCGAGGGTTCTGGCGGTGTGGATCGTGCGCGCGTCAGCGGCGCCGTACATGGCGGTGGCGGCCCGGTGGGCGTAGCGCGCCCAACGCAGGCTGTGCCAGTCTCCGTGCTCGTGCACACCGAGGGTGTCGGCGTACAGCCTCGCTGCCGCGATCAGGTCGGCCTGCGGCGGGGCTGTGCCGGGGTCGACGTCGAGCAGCGCGGCCCGCAGGATTGCCAGGGCCGGTTGCCGGCGGCCCTGCGCCAGCTGGGCCTCGGCGAGGGTGGTCAGCGATCGGATCGCGCATGCTGGCACCCGCTCGGCCGCGCGATGCGGGGTTGCTGGAGGCTGGCTGCTGGTCATCGCGGTTCTCCGTCCTGCTGCCGTCGTGGACGCTGGTGGCGTGGCGTCGGCGCGTCTTGTTGTCGGTGTCGGCCCTTGGGCCGCATCTGGACGTGGGCGGCGTGCAGCACACGGTGGGCGGTGCCGTAGGCGCAGCCCATCTGCCGGGCGACCTGGCGGATGGACAGCCGATCGTCGATGTAGAGCCGCACCATCTGTTGCTGGATGTCCGGCGCGTCCCACGACGGCCTGCCGCTGCCGCTGCCGCTGCCGCTGCCGGTCGCGGTGGTGGCAGGCGTTGTCAGCGGCGTTGGCCGTCCTGTTGGCGTGGCGTTCATGGCGCCTGCGTGGTCAGGCCGGCCAGCGCCGCGAGCTGGTCGCGCAGTGCTGGCTCGTCGTGTTCGGCTGTGGTCACGCTGAGCGCGACGCGGCCGTGGTCGAGGATCTCGATGCGGTCGGCGAGTTGCGCGACGAGGTGGAGGTGCTGCTCGGCCAGCAGTACGGCGATCCCGGCATCGGCGAGGACGCCGAACGTGGCCGCGAGCTCGGCGACGATGACGGGGGCCAGTCCTTCGCTGGGTTCGTCGAGCAGGAGCAGCCGGGGGCCGGTGAGCACCGCGCGGGCAATGGCAAGCATCTGCTGTTCGCCGCCGGACAGCTGGCCCGCCCGATGTCCGAGTCGCTCGCCGAGCCGGGGAAACAACGTGAGGGTGTCTGTGACGCTCCACCGCCGCGGCGCATCCGCGACGGGCGGGCGGGTGGCGGCGCTGTGCAGGTGCTCGGCGACGGTGAGGCCGGCGAACAGGCGGCGGTGCTGTGGCACGATGGCGATGCCGAGGGCGGCGGCGCCGCCCGGGTCGGCGGGCACGGGCCGGCCGGCCAGGTGCACGCTGTGTTGGGTGCGGGTCCGGTGCAGTCCCGCGATGCTGTTGAGCAGCGTCGACTTGCCCGCGCCGTTACGGCCGAGCACGCCGACGATCTCGCCCGAGCCCGCATGCACCGTGACCTGGTGCAGCACCGGCGCGCCGCCGTGGTCGGCGTCCAGATCCTCCACGGTCAGTAGCTGCGGTCCCGTCGTGACGTGGTGGCCGGGGCGGGCGGGTCGGGACGGGGCAGCGTTGTGCACGTCGGTAACGCCGAGGTAGGCGTGTTGCACCGCGGCGTCGGCCCGGATCGTGGCCGGGTCCGCGGTGCGCAGGTGCCGGCCGCGGTCCAGGACGGTGACCGTGGTCGCGGCCCGCCAGACGAGGTCGAGGTGGTGGTCGATGAGTAGCACGGTGACGTTGCCGGGCAGGGCGGCCAAAAGTTCGGCGAGCCGGTCGATCTCAGGCTGGTCGAGGCCCGCGGAGGGCTCGTCGAGCAGGAGCAGCCGGGGCCGGCGCGCGAGGACGGTGGCCAGCTCGAGGACCCGCTGCCGGCCGTACGGGAGCTCCCCCACCCGGCGGTCCGCGTCCGGAAGTAGCCCGGCCTGGTCGAGTATGACGGCGACCTGGTCCAGCCGACCGGCGCGTGCGGGGATGGCCAGTGCGATGGTCTCTGCGACGGTGAGCGGTGCGGGCAGCGCCGGGTGCTGGTAGGTCCGGCCGATCCCGGCCCGGGCCCGCCGTGCGACACCGTGCCCGGTGATGGTGCGGGCGTCGACGATGATCCGGCCGGCGCTGGGGCGCACCGTGCCGGCGATCAGGTTGACGACGGTGGTCTTGCCGGCCCCGTTCGGGCCGATGACCGCGTGTTTGGCCCCGGTATCGACGGTGAGGGTGAGCTCGTCGAGGGCGGTCAGGCCGCCGTATCGGCGGGTCAGCTCGTGCAGCTCCAGCATCGGTTACGCCTCCGCTTCGGGTGATGCCGGCGGCGTCACGGCCGGGCCGGCTGGGGCTGCTGGCGTGCGGCGGCGTAGGCGGACGGCGGTTTGGCGGGCCGGGCGGGCGTAGGCGACGATGAGGAGCAACGCGCCGAGCAGCGCGATGCCGTGCCCGCCGGTGATCGCGGCCCCGGCGAGGTCCCGGGTGGCGACCACGGCGATGGCGCCGAGGACCGCGCCCCACATCCGGCCGGCGCCGAGCGCCGCGGCAAGGAGCGCCACCGTCGCCATGTCGAACCCGAAGTCGGCCGGGCTCACATAGCGGTGCGCGGCGCTCAGCAGCGCCCCACCAGCGCCCGCGAGGGCGCCGGCGATGACGTACCCGGCGGTGAACTCGGCGGTGACCGGGTGGCCGAGCGCGGCCATCCGCGGCTCGTGGGCGGCGCAGCCACGCAGCAGCAGGCCGAGCCGGGAACGCAGCAGCCACCACACGCCGACCGCGGCGATGACGAAGACTGTCAGGGCGTACCAGTACAGGTAGCCGTCGAGGGTCAGCGGCGGCAGGCCGGGCAGCGTGACCGGGGCGACACTGACGCCCTCGTCGCCACCGGTGACAGTCCGCCACTTGTTTGCGGCGGTCACGGCGAGCTGGCCGATGGTAAAGGTCACCATGAGGAACACCGGGCCGCGGGTGCGCAGCGCCAGCGGTGCGGTGACGGCCGCGGCGGCGGCGCCGGCCGCGACCGCCGCGGCGAGCTGCGCCGGGCCCGACGTGACACCGACCTGGGCGAGCAGGACGGCGGTGTAGGCGCCGACGCCGAGGTAGGCGGTCTGGCCCATGCTGGGTAGCCCCGCGACGCCGGTCAGCAGCTGGGTGCTCATCGCCAGCAGCGCGAGGATGATCGCGTTGGTCGCGAGGCTGACGGTGTACGCGTTCAGCAGCAGTGGCAGGGCGGCGGCGAGCAGCCCGGCTGCAGCGAGCGCGGTCACCTGGCCACGTCGGCCGCCGCGCCTGCGCTGCGAGGGCTCGGCGGTCGACGTCACCATCGTCGGGGCTGCATCGGCGGCCGTGGCCGAGGCATGGGTCGAGGCGGTGGTCATGCGGCCCTCACAGTGGTGGGGCGGCGCAGGATCAGCGCGGCGAGCATGGCCAGGCCGAGGGCGAACGGGGCCGCGAGGGGTGCTGCGGCGGCGCCGATGGTCTGCACACCGCCGACGAGCAGCGCGGCGGCGGCGGTCGCGGGGACCGAGCCGGTACCGCCGATCACCACGACGGCCAGGCAGGCGACCAGCATGGTGGTGTCCACGCCCGGCGCCGGGCCGAGGTATGGGGCGCCGAACACCCCGCCGACAACGGCGAGGGCACCGCCAGCCGCGAACGCGGTCATGGTGACGCGGCTGGTCGGGATGCGGGTCGCGGCGGCCATGTCCGGGTCAGCGACAGTCGCGCGCAGCAGCACCCCGACCCGGCTGCGCACCACGATCAGGTGCAGGCCGGCGCCGATGAGCACCGCCACGGCGGGGAAGAGCAGCCGATACACGGGGTAGCCGTGGACGCCGACGGTGATACTGCCGGCCAGGGCGGTCGGTGGTGGGGTCGGCAGCGGCGCGCCGCCGGTCCAGGTCGTGTAAACGTGGTCGAGCAGCAGCGCCACGCCGAGGGTGACCATGGCCTCGGTCAGGTGGCCGTAGCGGCGGACCGGACGTAGCGCGGCGTGCAGGGCGGCGCCGCCGCCGGCGCCGAGGGCGGCACCGGCGGCGAGGGCCAGCCCGAGGGAGAGCAGGCTGCCGTGGGAGAGCAGGAACGCCAGGTAGGCGCCGGTCAGGTACATGGCGCCGTGGGCGAGGTTGAGCACGCCCATCACGCCGTACATGAGCGTCAGCCCCGACGCCACCACGAACAGCAGCGAGCTGAGCGCCGCAGCGTTCAGGACATCTACGAGCGTCACGGTCACCTGGTGGCTCCCCTCCCCGGTGTGCGGATCAGGCGCCGGGACGGCGGCCGACGGTGGTGAACATCAGGTAGGCGAAGCCGAGCGTGTCCGGGGACGTCATCCCGTCGCGCAGGGTCTCGAGGTCCGCCGCGGTCATCCCAGCGGCCAGCAGCGCCGCCTCCCGCTGCCGGGAGTTGCTGGCGTGCAGCAGCAACCCCGGCTCCCCGCCCCGGCACAGCGGGGTGTAGGCGGTGGCGGTGATGTCGGTCAGGCCCGCGCGGCGCATCGCCGCCGGGGCGGTCCGTGCCCACGACGGGTCGACGCCGTGGTCCTGCGCGATGTCGGTCAGCGCCGTCTGGAACGCCGCGAACGCGTCACGCACCGACGGCGGGGCGTCGATGAGCATGTCGCGCCAGGTGCAGTCCCAGTCCGACACGACGATCACGCCGCCGGGTTTGAGCAGCCCCACCAGCCGGGCCAGGATCTCCTCCCGGTCCGGCAGGTGCATAAGGACCAGTCGGACATGGATCAGGTCGAATCTGGCCGGCTCCAGGTCCACGGTGCGGATGTCGCCGGTGACGATCTCGACACCGGGAGCGGGCTGCACGTGGCGCGGGTCGAGGTCGACCGTGACGACCGTGCCGGTCGGGCCGACCCGCCGGGCCAGCTGCGCGGCGATGGTGCCCCGGCCGGGCCCGATCTCCAGCGCCCGCCAGCCGGGCCGGACACCGATCCGGTCGATGACCTCAGTGGTGTGCGGGTCGAGGATGTCGGCCAGGAGCTCGACCTGGCGCGCGGCCTCGTCGGTGGCGTTGTCGAACATATACGCCGGCGGTGTGCCGGTCGGTGTGGCTGCGGTGGCGTTCACGAGGTCTCCCAGGGGTTAGTTGCCGAGGGTGGTCAGCGGTTGGACAAGGATGTTGGCTCGGCCGCGGCCATCGGCGCCGACCTTGCGCAGGTAGTAGGTCTGCACCGGGCTGTGGTCCTTGGAGAACCGCCACGCCCCGCGCGGGCTGTCGATCTGGCCGAGCTTGCCGATTGCCGCGTTGATCTGGGCGGGCGTCGCGCCCGGCCCGGCCGCGGTCGCGGCGGCGTCGATCACCGCGGCGGCGTCGTAGCCGGTCACGTTGAGCAGTCGCGGGCTGGCGTTGTACGCCTTCGTGAACGCGGTGGAGAACGACCTGTTCGTCGGATTGTCCAGGTCAGCGGCGTAGTTGAGCGAGGTCTGGATGCCGTCCGCGGCGGCGCCTTCGGCCTCGAGGATCGACTCGTCGGTGAGGAACCCGGCGGCGAACAGCGGTACTTTGCCGCCCAGCACCTTGGCGTACTGCTGGACGAATCCGACTGCTGGTGTGCCGGCGTAGAACGTGAAGACAGCCTTGACCTTGGTCGGGTCGATCTTGGTCAGGTACGGGACGTAGTCCGTCACCGGCGGGGTCCACGGCGTCCACGTAGGCTTGCCGCCCTCGTTGGCGACCACCCCGCCCGCGGCCTTGAACGCGTCGACGAACCCGCCGATGTTGTCGTAGCCGCCCTGGTAGTCGGGGCCGATCACGTAGACCGGGCCGTCGATGGTGGTTTTGACGTACTCCGCGATCGCGGCACCGACCTCCCGTGACAGCCACGAGGTGTGCCAGATCCACGGCAGCTTGTCCGCGGCGAGCGTCGATGGCCGGCCGCCGGTGCCGACGAACGGGATCTTCTTCTGCGCGACCAGGTCCTGCACGCTTAGCGTCGTCTCTGCGGTCGCCCCGCCGGCCAGGATCGTGGCGCGGTCCTGCTCGATGAGCTTCTTTGCGGCGTTCGCGGCGGTCTGCTTGCCGTCGGCCTCGTCCTGGACGACGAGCTTCGCGGGCCGGCCGCCCAGCCGGTTGCCGTGCGTGTCGAGGTAGAGCTGGAAGCCGTTGAGCAGGTCGGTGCCGCTGGCCTTGTACGGGCCGGTCTGCGGCACAAGGTAGCCCACCACCAGCGGGTCGCTGGCGTTCGGCTTTGGTGTCGACGTGTCCACCGCGGAACCGGCGCAGCCGGTCAGCGCCATCGCTGCGGCCAGCAACCCGGCGGCCGCGGTCCAGCGGCGTCGTCGGTACCTGTCGTGCATGTCGTGCGCTCCTCAGGATCGGGTAGGGGCTGCCGGGCGACCGGCCCGGCCCCGGCGCGTGGCGAGCGCGTGCTCCACGAGCAGCACGAGCACGTTCCGCACGTCGTGGTGGTTGCGGGCGTCGAGGTGGTGCAGCGGCACGGTGTCGGCGATCTGCAGCGACAGCCGCAGCTCGCCGTCACCGAACGTCGGGGCGTGGTCGAATCGGTTGACCGCGACGACGTACGGGACGGATCGATGCTCGAAGAAGTCCAGAGCGGCGAAGCAGTCCGCGATGCGGGCGGGGTCGATGAGCACGACCGCGCCGATCGCGCCGTGCAGCAGCTCGTCCCACATGAACCAGAACCGTTGCTGCCCTGGTGTGCCGAACAGGTACAACACCAAGGTCGGGTCGAGGTCGACGCGGCCGAAGTCCATCGCCACGGTCGTGGTTTGCTTGTCCGGCACGGCGCCGATGTCATCGACATGCGTGCTGGCCGTCGTGATAGCTGCTTCGGTCGTCAGCGGCGTGATGTCGGAGATGGCGCCGACGAGGGTTGTCTTGCCGACGCCGAACCCGCCCGCGATCACGATCTTGACAGCGGTCGCCGTCCGGGGTGTGCCCGTGCGGTCGGCGGCGATCGTCATCTGGCAGGTGTCCTCGCCGCTGGCTTGAGGGCTTCACCCGCCGCCGCGGCGAGCCGGTTCATCTCGTAGCCGACCTGACCGATGTCGGAGTCGTGGCCAGCGACAACGGCCAAAATCCATAGGTCGTTGACCGTGTCGACGAAGAGATAGCCACCCTGGTACTCGATGAGGGTGCGCGTGACGAGGCCCCGGCCGAGGACCTTCGCCGTGGCATTGGCCAGCGACGACATGCCCGACGTGCTCGCGGCCAGGGTTTCGGCGACGTCCTGCTCCAGGTGATGGTGCGCCTGCAGCATGCCGTCCGCCGACGCTGCAATCGCTCCGCGAACACCCCGCAGTCGGCACACATCGTCCAGGAGAAAGCCCCAGTCCGTCGACGAGAACCTCGAGTCGTGCTGCTGGCTCATGGCGATGCCTCCACAACGTGAGCGGGCTGAACGGGCAGGGAGCGGGATCGCCGGCTGCTTTGGAACCCGGCGAGCTGGTGTCGCATGTGTGCGGGGTCGCGGCGAATCGGAGCTGCGTCAGCGGTGGCCTGCGACGCGGCCGGAAGCACGTCGTGGAAGTGACGGCCTCGTTGCCGGATCGGCAGATTGGAGTCGGTGAATGTCAGGACCGGTGGCTCCGCCGGCGCGGCTGGGAACGGCACGGGGGATTCCAGCCACGGCTCAGGCCGGCGGCTGGAGACTTCGTCGAAGATTGGCGTCGGCATCGTCGCCGCGAGCCGTTCACCCAAGTCTGATCCGCTGGGCTCAATGGCCAGCGGACTCCACGTCGCCGCTGGCGGGTCACTCGGCGGTCGCTGCCGTGGCAGTTCACGCGTCTGCTCGCCCGTTGCTGCCAGGAGTCCGGCCGGCGGCAGCGCCAAGTCCGGCCGCACCATGAACAGGTGCGTCGGCACGGTGATGTCCACCCTGGTACCAGCCCGCTGCTCAGTGCGGAACGTGACTTCGAGGTTCAGACGGTGTGCGAGGGTCGCCGCTACCGGGATCCCCATATGCCGGGCGGCGTGCTCGTCAAAGGTCCCCGGCGTGGCGAACTTGGCACGGACCTGGGCGAGCGTTTCCGGACTCATGCCGAAACCCCGGTCGGCGATCTGGATATGCAGCAGATCACCGGTCGCCGCGGCGTGCAGCAATACTCGCGATTCGGGCGGCGAGTAGTGCGTGGCGTTGTCCAGCAGCTCCGTCAGCAGGTTCACCAGGTCGTCGACCGCTGGGCCGTCGATGAAGATCCGGTGGTCGCTGATGTGCTCGTCGATCCGCTCGTACTGCTCGATGACCTGTGCCGCCGCGCGGACCACGTCGGTCAGCGACACAGGCTGCGGGCGGCCCTGGCTGTACTGCCCGGCCAGGACGAGCAGGTTGGCGACGCGTCGGCGGACGCGGGTTGCGGCCGTGTCGACGCGGTACAGGCCGGCGAGCACCTCAGTGTCGACCTGATTCCGCTGGACAACGTCCAGTTCACCGGCCACGTCGTCGACCTGACGTTTCAGCCGCCAGGCCAGCGACGCCACAATCGTCGTGGCCGACGCGCGAGCGGCGGCCTGGCCGGCTGCCAGACCCGCCGCGGCCTCAGCGACGGCGTTGAACGCGGCCGCGACCTGGCCCACCTCGTCCCGGCCGTCCACAGGGATCGGTGTGGCCGCTGCCGCCACCAGCTCCCGGACGGCATCACGATCCGCGTGCCGCGCGTCGATGTCCGCGACGAGGCTCGGCAACCGGTTGTGCGCAACATCCGCCGCCTGCAGACGAAGACCGTTCAACGACCGGCTCATCGACCGGACCGCAACCATCCCGATGCCGGCCGTCAACGCCAGCACCAGCAACACGACCGCTGCGACCAACGCCGCCGACTGCCGCGCCGCATCGCGCTGGGCCGTGACCTCGTCCAGGATCTGCCGATCGATCGCGGCCTCGACGGCATGCAGCAGATCCATCCGCGCCGCCATGGCCGTAGACCAACCGGCCGCGTCCCCCGCGAGCTTCAGACGGTCGCCCGGCGGTGTCCGCGTGGCAATGCCCTGATCACGCTCCGCGCCGATCACCGCCGGGCCGTTCACGTCCGTGTTGAGCTGCGCCCGCCACCCAGGCGGCGCCAGAACCTGGAAGTCCGTCACAGCCTCACCAGACATGCTGGACGCGCCCACGATCTCCTGCTGCAGGGCCGGCGTGACCACCCCTCCGGTCAGGGCACGGATCACCGCAACCTGCAGCAAGCCCTGTGCCTCGATCGCCTGGGACAGGGCTGCGGCCGCCCGCAGCTCGTTGCCCGTCGCCGCCGGCACACCGATCTGACTCAGCGACGCCCGGAACGTGAGCAGGTCAGCAACGAGCGCCCGATACCGGAACAGGATCACGCTCGACACAGCCCGCGGGTCATCCTGCACCTGACGGCGCAGCGCCGACAGGTCATCCAGACCGTCACCGATCCGGTCCAGCACCAGCCGCACGTCCGGCGACACACGGACGCCGCTGCGGTGCACACGGAAGTCCGCAGCCGCCGCATCGGTGTCCTGAACCGCCGAGCGGTACGCAGCGGTCGGCCGGCCGTCGCCAACCCCCGGCGCGAACACCAGCGCAGCAGCCGCCCGCTCGTGATGCAGCCGCGCGACCAAGGCGCCGGCGTCGCCGCCCAACGCCACCGCACGCCGGGACTCCTCAGCCCGTTGCCCCGCGCTGTAAGCGTCAAAGAACACCAGCGCCGCGAGGACGACAACAGCGACGACCGGAATCGTGAGAATGATCGAAAGCTTGGTCCGGATGGCACGGTTGCGAAGCCAGCGGTTCGTCGAACGGCCCTGCGCACTCATGACCTAACCGCCACCACTGGAATCCCACAGGACTGCGCATCAAGTCGTGCGGTCCACTGGCGCGGCCATGGTCCGCTGCTGGCGTCCGACAGCTCGCCGGCGACGCGCCTGGCAACACAGGGATACGCCACACCCTTACAGGACGGATGCTGGCAACTGCCGCTTTCGCCAGGCGCATGCGAACGCATCAGGTCCTGCGCCTGAATCCGCAGCGTGGTGTCGATCGCAGGATGCTCGGCCGCCTGGCCGATTCCAGCGTCGAACGTGGTGTTCACGGCGGTCTCCTCCGAATGGGAATTCCTGCCTGCTCGCGGGCCGCGTTCCGATCGAGGCGACATTCGATCGGAACCGCCGCGACGTCCATCGACGGACAACGTGCTGCGACATAACGATCACCCGTCGGCAGGCGGCTGGGAATACCGACTTAGGGTCCGACTTGCTGTACCGACTTGTTGTCCGACCGGCATCTGAGCTGCGTGTTTACACCGGGGGGCACGCGGTTCCACGCTCGGCTATCGCGGAGCCGGGGTTACATTGTGGTCACCCGGAGGGTCGCCGAGCGGCCGTCCGGCTCCTCGCGACCGTTGGAGGCTGCCGGTGACCCGCCCGAGTCCATTGATCCGCCGGCGATGGCTGGGACAGGAGATCCGACGGCTGCGCGAGGA
Source organism: Dactylosporangium sp. CA-139114 (assembly GCF_050955725.1). Taxonomy (NCBI): domain Bacteria; kingdom Bacillati; phylum Actinomycetota; class Actinomycetes; order Micromonosporales; family Micromonosporaceae; genus Dactylosporangium; species Dactylosporangium sp. CA-139114. The sequence continues at coordinate 3,607,585 of NZ_CP192080.1, read as the reverse complement.
ACATGACATTGCCGCAGAACCGCTGGCCCGGGCGCTGGGTTTTCCGCGTCAGCAACTCAGCGCGCTCGAAAACGGGCGGCTCGGCCCGGACATCGACCTCGTCAGTGGCATCTGCGAGTACCTCGGCGTGGGCGCCAACCGCCGAACGGCGATCATGGACGCAGCGACGGACGGCTGGGCCCGCGGTTGGTGGACCACCGATGTCGACCGGATGGGACCGCGGCAGGCCATCTACGCCGACCTGGAAAGCGGTACGGACGCCATCTCCGAGTACGCCATTGCCCTGATCCCCGGTCTGCTGCAGACGGCCGCGTTCGCGGACGCGCGAGTGCGGTGCGAACCGACCCGGCACGGCGATCACTTCGACCCGGCCGCCGCTGTCGCCGCCCGTACGACCCGCCAGCAGCTGCTCCTCGCACCGGATGGCCCCCGCTACGACGTCGTGCTCGACGAGGCCGCCATCCACCGATGCGCCGCCGAGCCGCACATCGTCGCCGAGCAACTGCGCCACATCGTCGCCGTATGCTCGCGGCATCCGACCGTCACGGTCCGGGTGTTGCCGATCGGCGCTTCGATCAAGGGCCACAGCGCGCCTCGCTCGGCGTACTCGATCTACCGCTACCACGACCAGCAGCGCTCGATTGCCGTCGCGGTCGACACCCTCACCGAAGACCTCATCCACACCGAGCCGGCCCAGATCGACCCGTACCTGCACCTGCATGCACGGCTGAAAGCCGCCGCGCTGGATCCCATACCGAGCCTGCACACGCTGTCCGCAGCCGCGCAGGATCTGACACCCACGCAAGGAGCAGCAGCATGACCACCACCGCCGCATACACCGGCTGGCGCAAGTCCACCTACAGCGACGACGGCAACTGCGTCGAGGTTGGCCATTCCGACAGCGGCTCGATCGGCGTCCGGGACTCCAAAAATCCCTTCGGACCCATCCTCGACTTCGACCAGGACAGCTGGGCCGCGTTCACCCGGCACATCCGCACCGGCCGCCTCGACCGCTGACCCGGTGCTGCGGCCAGCCAAGTCAGAACAGTTCGATCCTGTGGAGGCGCCCGGATGCCGCGTCATCCCGAAACCGAGGTGGCACCGAACACGCGGTTCGCCGCGGCCCGCGAACGGCTGGTCTCCGCACGGTGGCCGGACCGGCCGATGTCCCGGCCGGAGGTCGCCGACGCGGTGAACGCCGCCCTCGACCGACTGTTCCCCGGTCAGGACATGCGTGCGCACTACGTCGACTTCCGCTGGATCGGCAAGATCGAACGTGGCGAGCACCGCTGGCCGGCACGGGAACGCCGTGCCGCCCTTCGCCACGTCCTGCACGCCTACACCGACGCCGACCTCGGGCTGTTCCCGACCCGACGCTCACCAAACGCGCCGGCGACGCTCCCACCCCCCAGACGACCGCCGGCGATCCTGGACGAGCAAACTGGGGCCGGCATCGACACGCTGGACTCGGTCGAGGTATGGCTACGCCGGCTCGACGGCATGGCCGCCACGGTCGGCGACGGGATTCCAGTCGACTCGTTCGAGCACGTCCGCCGGCACCTTGACATCCTGGAGCGACTGCAACGAGACGGCGTCCGACCTGACCTAGCCCGGGCCGACGCGCGCTGGTCGGAGTTCCTGAGCTGGCTCGCCGACAACACGGGTGAACCGGGCGGCGCCAGCTGGCTGCAACGTGCACACCGACAGGCCACTGCCGCAGGCGATCCCGTGCTCAGCGCCTACACCCTGATGCGGCACAGCCAGCACGCGCTCGACGGCGGTGACGTCCGCACCGCGATCGCCCTCGCCCGCCGATCCCTCACCCATGGCCCGGTACCGACCAGAACGCACGTGCTGTGCCTGAGTAGGCTGGCCGAAGCGTTGGCCGCGTGTGGCGACGACGCGGCCACCACGGTCGTCACGCAGGCCCGCCGCGGCATCCGCGGCGCCGGCATCGACCCAACCGAGGAGTTCGCCAACCACTGCGACCTGCGGTACGTCACAGCGGTCGACGCCCGCTGCCGCCACCTGCTCGGCGACACCAGCTCCGCCGCCGCGATCCTTGAGGAACTCCTTGCCGACCAGGAACCAGGTGCGCTCGACGCTGGCATGTGGCACGCCCACCTCGGCGAGTGCCACCAGGCCACCAACCCGGAACGCGCCGCCCACCACGGCAACCTGGCCCTGCAGCTCGGCGCACAAGCCGGCTCCTACCGGCCCGTCCGCGCCCTCCAACCGCTCGCCGTGACCCTACGCCGACACCGCGGCCTGCCCACCGTCCAGACCTTCCTGGACGCGCACCGCCAAGCCGTCGCCAGCCCGGTGCCAAGATAGGCCAGTGGATATGTTCCCGACCGCCACGACCGCCGACATCGCTGACCGCGCCCCCAATGTGGCCATCCTGCCCATCGGCAGCTTCGAACAGCACGGCCCGTTCCTGCCCCTGGCCACCGATTCGATCGTCGCCGCAGCCATCGCCGGCGCGGTCGCCGCCCGCTACAACGTGCTGCTCCTGCCGCCGGTCACGATCTCGTGCTCCCACGAACACGCCGCCTGGCCCGGCACCGTCAGCATCAGCCACCACACCCTGTCCGCCATCATCGACGACATCCGCACCTCGCTGACCGGCAGCGGCATCACCAGACTCGTCATCGTCAACGGCCACGGCGGCAACTACGTGCTGAGCAACATCGTCCAAACCGCCAACGCCGCCACACCACGATCCATGAGCCTGTTCCCCACCAGAACCGACTGGGACACCGCCCGAACCGCCGCGCACCTCGAGACCGACGCCCACCACGACATGCACGCGGGCGAGTTGGAAGTCTCCGTCCTCCTGCACGTACGACCGCAGCTCGTTGGCCCTGGTTACCGCGACGGGGATCATGCCGCCGACGAACGGTCGATGCTGCTCGTGGATGGCATGCGTGCATACACCGAAACCGGCGTGATCGGCAAACCCTCCGCGGGAACCCCTGAAAAAGGCGAACAGCTACTGGCCAGCCTGGTCGCATCATTCCAGCAGCACCTCGCCCACCTGACCAGCCAATGACCGATCGGATGCGGACAGTCGCTGGCGGTACACACAAGCCGGCGGCAACCGATAGGCTGATATCGCTGAGTCCGTCCCGAACCGGAGCGGTCGAGGCGTCCGGCAGCGTCGGCGCATCCTGAGGGGAGGGCAGAGGCCGATGCCACGTCATCCCAATGCGGTGATCGTCCCAAACCCCAGGCTACGCGAAGCCCGCCTGCGCGCTCCCTCGCCGGTGCGTGCCGGGCAGAGCATGTCCCGTGCTGAGCTCGCCGACGCCGTCAACAACGCCCTCGACCAGCTCTACCCCGGCCGGGACCTCACCGCCCACTACGTCGATGCCCGCTGGATCGGCAAACTCGAACGCGGCGAACACCGCTGGCCCAGCGACGAACGCCGCGCCGCCCTCCGCCACGCCCTCGGCGCAGCCACCGATACCGAACTCGGCCTCTACATCCCGCGACACACCGAAGGTCTCGTCGGCGGCGGCACCACCCCACGAACGCCCGGGAGCGGGGTCTCGGGCAGCATGAGCCTACGTCCCGCCGGCGAAATGTTAGACGACGATCCGCGAGTCTCTGAGGTGCTCACCGGTGAAATAGCGCGTCTTGAGAGCGGCGAGTACGACGACTGGAACAGCTTCTCCGTAATCACGAGCATGCTTGCCCAGCAGCGGCAAGCGGTTGCCCCCGCAGCCCTGCTGAGCCTCGTGGAGGCACACCGTGATTGCCTACTGACCTTGTTCCGAAAAGCGGAAGGGGATCCGGCGGCGGCCGCCATCGGCGCTATGGTCGGTGAAGCATCCATCGTCGCGAGCCGGCTGTGGAGCGCACAGGGAAACCGATCCACGGCCCTCGCCCGTTGCGCCTACGCACGGACGCTCGCCGAGCGGCTTGGCAACATCCGGCTCGGCGCGACCGCCCGGATCTTCGAGAGCAACCTGCACTCCGGAGCCTCCACACTGATTCATGCCGACGGCAACATCATGACCGGGCTGCGGCTGCTGGACGAGGCCGCCGCCGCAGCCGAGCACCTCAGCTGCGCCGCACAAGCCAGGATCGCCGCGGAGCAGGCGCAGACCTATGCGGCACTGAACATGCGGAGCGAAACCGAAGCCGCGCTGGACCGAGCGCGGCAGGCAGCTGGCGGGATCACGTCGTCCAACCGAACCGGCCTCTTCAGCGACTGGAACCCCTCGCGCCTGGATGTATACGAAGGCACATGCCGCATCTTGCTCAGAGAACCCGAAGCCGCCATCCTGCACCTTGAGCGAGCGTCGGCAGTCCTTGACCATGATCCAGAAAACGCGAACGTGGCGCTTGCCGCTCACGTCGATCTCGCCAGCGCACACGCACTGACCGGTCATCTGGACATGGCCTGCACCACGCTCGGCGACGCCTACGAACGGCTTGTGCGGATCGGAAACCTTCGGGGCATCTCTCGTGCCCGGCGCGCCCGTGAGGGACTGAGTCGATGGAACGCCGAACGCGCCGTTCAGGAGCTGGACGAGAGGATGGCCGCGGTCTAGGGATGGCGGCTGAAGGTCACACCTCCTGGACCAGGGAAGCGATGGTTGCGACGACCAGGTCGGGCTCGAGTGCGTCCAACACCGCATCCGGACCGTAGCTCGAGAGTTCTTCCCGGCTTGCCCGATGTGCAACCACTACAGCTCGGAAACCTGCGCTTCTCGCGCACGCGATGTCGTTCGGCGCGTCTCCGACCACAACAGTCCGGTGCGGCACCACCGCCGCTCCATACTTGCTTTGGTAGCGGCGCGCGACGACGGCGGGAAGACGGAACCGGTCTCGTTCGTCGGAGCCGTATCCCCCGATTTCCAGATCTAATTCGCCCCGAAGGCCCAGTGATTGGATCTTGATCTCGGCCGCCACTCGCAAGTTCCCGGTGAGCACCGTCTGCACGAAGCCTCGCCGGTGCAGCTCGGCGATACTGTCTGCGACGCCGGGATACAGCGGCTGAACCTGAGCAAGCTCGTCGCGGCCCGCTTCCATGACGTCCGCGAGAACCTGGTGGAAGCGTGCGACGCCAGCTTCGGCTTCGGCGGATGCGATACCGGAGGTAATCGCAGTATCGATCACGATGGACTCGTCGGTGTAGCCGTGGACCTTCTTCTCTGGGAAGGTCACGGCCGCCTCGTCGATCCCGTACGTTCGGGCGACAGAACGGCGCAACCAGCGAAGATCTGCCGGAATCAACGTGCCGTCAACGTCCCAAACCACAAGGCCAGCATCCCGATGCTCCACCGGCCCATCGTCGCACAATGAGCCGGACGAAGTCCTCTGGCCGCTCCCGGTTACCCCGCACGGCCGTCGCGCCGGGCACGTCTCTCCGCCAACACCTCACGGTTGAACGTCGTGACCGACCACCCAGCGTCAACGGCCAGCTGGCCGGAGGTGCGTGCAAGGATCCAGGTTCCACCAGGGATGAGCCCGTATCCGTCCATCATCGCTTGAGCGCGCCGTCGATGGCACACGACCCTTCGTTCATCGGCGCCTGGCGTGTGCTCCTTGTTCGCCACCGCCGTGCATGAGCGTGCGCCACGCCACCAACGGGCCGCCCACCCGCGGCACGTTTCGTGAGGGCCGTACCGCGGCTGCTTGCGGACCCCGCGCCGGAACGACTCGCCGGAACCATGTCTCCGCACGGGGGCACCGTTTCGGCTGCTCAATGCCAGGTCGGACACTAAGTCGGTACAGCAAGTCGGACCCTAAGTCGGTATTCCCGGCGCGGCCTGAATCGGAGATCGTAGTCGATACGTCGTAACGACGACTGCAGCAGTCCAAGCCGGCCACGACGTACGGGTCAACGCGCGCCGTTCGCCGTTTGTGGACGCTCACATGGGCGAGCGGCCCAGTGTGGCGGTAGGGGTGGATCTTCCCGGTAAGCCGGCTCACGCCCAGTTGTGCCAGCAGCTCGTTGTGGTCAGGGTCCTCGGCGGCTGTTGCACGAGCCCGCCGGAGTTCGGTGAGCAGATCCGCGGGGACCTCGCGGGATGGGGGCAGTCATCGGCGGGTCGGTGACCACGTCGTTGACTCCTTTCGCGAGTGGTTTTGGCACGGGCCGCAGGTGTCCGCGGGCGACTATGGCACCGCGGAGGATGCCGACGGATAGGCATCCAGCTGCAGTTCGTGGCGTCAGGTCGTGTGCAGGATGGCGTCGAAGATGTCGGCGTCGGTTTCGCGTTGCCATTCTGGCAGGTCGGGCCAGTCGGCGGTGTAGGACGGCTTGGGGTCTGGGATGTGCCGCAGGATTTGGGCGATCCAGCAGAGGGCGACGAAGCGGCCTTTCTGCTCGCGGGTGAGTCTTGATGCGGCGCCGTCGGAGAGTTCGGCGAAGGTGTGGATCTGGTGTTCGACGGCTGCTGCGGCGGCGCGTTCCCAGTCCGGGGTGTCCTGCCAGGGTGTGATGTAGCCGGGTTTGGGTTGACCGGGGAAGTGGTTGCGGACGCCGGTGATCCAGGCTTCGCGGAAGCGTTGTCCGGGTTCGGCGGTGGTGGTCACAGGGTTCCTCCGGTCAGTGCGGTGATGTGTTCGTCGAGGCGTCGGACGTGTCGGTCGGTGTGGAATGGCGCGAGGTGGTGCTGCAGGTCGTGTAGGCGGTTGCGGATGACGGCTGAGTGGGTGGTGCGGGCGGTTTCGACGGCGGCGCTGCCGTAGTGCACGATTTGGGTTGGGTCGCCGCGCAGGGCGCCGACGGTGGCCAGGCTGGTTAGGGCGCAGCCGTAGCGGCGGGCGGGCAGCGGGCCGGCGAGCATGCCGGTGAGGATCGGTTCGGCGCGGTCGGCTTCGCCGAGGCGGAGCAGAGCGCTGGCCCGATCTTCCTCGAGGCGGCTGCCGTCGAAGCGCAGCCATCCGCCGTTGTGGACCGGACCGGGCTGGTCGTGGACGGCTTCGGCGGCGTCGAGCGCGGCGAGAGTGGCGCCGAGCTGGCCGGTCGCGGCGTGTGCCTGGGCGAGGACCGCACTGATCCAGTACCGGGTGGACAGGGCGGAGTCGCCGTGGCGGGAGATGGCGGCGGCGTGCTGGAGCATGGGGATGGCGTCGGTGTCGTGGCCGCCGAACATGCAGACGTAGGCGTGCCGGGTGAGGGCGCAGGCCCAGAGGTCGGCGGCGTCGGCTTCGCGGGCTGCGGTGGCGGCGAGGGTGTAGCAGTGGGCGGCGTCGAGGTAGGCGCCGGTGTCGAGGCTGATCTCGCCGGCGAGCTGGAACAGGCTGGCGAGTGTCTGGCACAGGGCACGCCGCGCGCCGTCGCCCGGGGTGGCTCGCAGGTGCTCCAGCAGCACGGCCAGTTGGCCGTGCACGACGTCGGCAAGGTGTCGTTTCGTGTCGGCCGCGGTGAACTGCCGCCACAGGGTGTCAGCGGCCGTGCCGTACTCGTGTACCGCTGCGGAATCATGCCGGAACGCGCGAGGGTCGCCGGCGGCGAGGCGCTGCCAGTCCGCTGCGGGGCTGCCCGCGGCCAGGGTTGTGGCGGCGGCGGTGGCCAGGCGCAGCAGGTTGCGGCGGTTCATGTCCCAAGTCTCCCCGACGCCTGCTCGGTTTGCCGAGCCCTGACCTTGCTGGTCCTGCCGGAGGACCTCGGTGGTGACCGTGCTGGGTGTCACAGGGCGGATCCACAGCAGGTCGTCGGGGACGGCCAGGATCGCTGCCCAGGCGAGGAGTCGGCCGATGTCGTCGACTCTGGTGAGGCCGCGCTCGATGCGGCTGAGCTGGCTTTGACTGATCCCGAGCCAGACTGCTGCGGCGTCTTGGCGGATCGGACGGCCGTGGTAGGGGTGGGTGCGGTAGGCGGCGATGAGCGCGCCCATGTCCCGGGCGGCGAGGGCGTCGCGGATGCGGTCGGTCTGCCAGAACTCGGCCGGCACCCGGGGCGGCCGTTCGGCGAGGACCCGAGCGCTAACGGTGCAAGCGCCGCACCGGCCGGTCTGGTTACCGGCGGCCAGTGCCGTCCCGCAGGAGCAGTACCGCGACACCATCGCGCTCACCTCCACCGACACGGCTCGGATCGGTATCGGTCACTGTACGCGCCAGGCTGATTATGCGTGGCGTGCATATCGAATATGCGGAGGACGACATGCCGTGTCGGGCTCGGCTGTCTGAGGCTGGAGGTCGTCAACGCGAGTGTCGGCCGTCGATGGCGGTACCGACCTGAGAGGAGTTGCAGATGCGTAACAGCGGGATGGGCCCGTCGCTGGTGGGCGGGTCGGCGGAGCAGCAGGCGCCGGCCGCGGGCCGGTTCGAGCTCGATGTGCGCCTGGTCGAGTCGGGCGAGCTGGACCGGGTGCTGCTGGCCAGCACCGACGATGGCTGCGACACGCAGAAGAACGGCGACTGCTAGACCGGCGCAGCCGGGGTGGCTCGTCCGGCTCGGCTCGACGGTTCCGGACGGGCCACCCGCACCACGCAGGGCCATGGTCAGCGGGGGGATGAAGGGGGACGTGGATGCGTCGGTACCGATCGCCGTACTGGCCTGCGGAGGGCGCGTTGCTGCGCGCCAGCGTCCATGCCCCGGGTGCAGGTGCCGGACATCCGTGGCCGGGCCTCGATGAGCGTGCGTCGGGGCCGTGGTGCGAGTGGCTGCGTCAGGTGTGGAAGGACCCGCAGATCGCGGAGGCGGTGACGCTGGCTAGTCCGGTCCTGGCCGAGCAGGTGCGGGCCGCGGTCGACGGTGGCGGGCTCGATGCGGTGCAGGGGCGACGCGTCGCGGTGTCGCTGGCCCGCTATCTGGTGCGGATGCGGGGCCGGGCCACACCGTTCGGGCTGTTCGCCGGCGTCGCTGCGATGCCCCTGGCTGAAACCGGCGCGGTGGTGTGGAGCAACCGGCATCGGCTGCGGGTACGGGCTGACGCCGCCTGGCTGGCCGAGGTCGTGACGCGGCTGGAGTCGGATCCGCAGCTGTTGCCACGGTTGGCGGTTGTCGCGAACGGCTTGGCGGTGGTCCGCGGCGGCCGGGTCATCGTTCCCGCCCGGTCGGCGGGGCGGCAGTCCAGCCGGGAAGGTGTGGCGGCGTCGGTGGTCCACAGCGAGCCGGTGCAAGCCGTGCTGCGAGCCGCTCGCACTCCGATCGTCGTCGACGACCTGATCGGCAGGCTGTTCCCGGAGGATGCCTCGGCGGCATCGGTGATGCTGCGGGAGTTGGTGGCCGTCGGTGTGCTGGTCACGAGCCTGCGACCCCCGTCGACGACCAGCGATGGCCTGGCCCATGTGCTCCACGAACTCGGCCAGGTCCACGCGACCGCCCTGGCCGAGGTCGCTCCGCTCGTGCGGACGTTGCGCCAGGCCCACGCCCGGCTGGGCGCGGCGCAGCGGGCCGACTGGCTCGACGGCTCCAGCCGATCCGCGACGGAAGCGCGACTGCGACGCGCGGCCGACACACCGCAGCCGCTGATGGTCGACGTCCGGCTCGGATCGGCGGTGACCTTGCCCCAGCGGGTCGCGGCCGAGGCCGCCGCGGCGGCCGGGGCGCTGCTGCGGCTGGCCCCGAACCCGCACGGCGACCCAGGCTGGCGTGTCTATCGGCAGCGGTTCCTGGACCGCTACAGCCTCGGCGCTGTCGTGTCGCTGCTGGACCTGGTCGACCCGGCCGCCGGGCTCGGCTTCCCCGAGCACTTCACCCGACCTGCCGCAGCCGAAACGCGCGCCGAGCTGTCGGCCCGCGACGAGCTGCTGCTGCGGCTGGCACAACAGGCCGCGCTGGACGGCGTCACCGAAGTCGTCCTCGACGACACGACACTGGACGCCCTCGCCGGTGACGAGGCGATGCAGCCCCGGCCCGTGCCGCACCTCGACCTGTGCTTCGACGTGCGGGCCGCGTCCATGGCGGCCATCGGCGCAGGCACGTTCACGATCGCGGTCACCGGTATCGGCCGTACCGGCCTGGCCACCAGCGGCCGGTTCCTCGACGTCGTCCACGACGATCTCCGGCAGGCCGCGGCGCACGCGGCGCGGCTGCCGGTCGCGGTCCGCGACGCCGTCGCGGTGCAGCTGTCGTTCCCGGCGCTGGACGCGCGGGCCGGCAACGTCCTGCGGGCCCCGCGGCTGCTGCCCGACCTGCTGCCGGTCGGTGAGCACCATCCCGGGCCCGGCCTGCTCGATCTGCGTGACCTTGCCGTCACCGCCGACCTCGACCGGTTCTACCTGCTGTCGGTGTCGCGGCGGCGGGTCGTCGAGCCGGTCATGGCCAACGCTGCCGCCCGGCACGCCATGCCACCGCTGGTCCGGCTGCTGGCCGAACTGTCCCGGGCCTGGAGCACGCCCGTGTCGCTGATCAACTGGGGCGCGGCCGACGGCCTGCCGTTGCGGCCGCGGCTGCGCTACGGGCAGGCCATCCTGTCCCCGGCCCGGTGGCGCATCGCCGCAGCCGACCTACCCGGCCCGGCCGCAACCAACGCGGCCTGGAACGCCGGCCTGGACGTCCTCCGCGACCGGCAACGTCTGCCCGTCTGGATCATGGTCGGGACCGGCGACCAGCGGCTGCGGCTGCACCTGGACGACCCGATGAGCCGTGCGCTGCTCCGCGCCCATCTCGACCACGCCGCCGGGCCGGTCGTGCTCGCCGAGGCAGCGGCCCCGCACGAATACGGATGGCTCGGCGGCCGTGCACACGAGGTCCTGCTCCCCCTCACCACGGACAGCCCGCCAGCGCCGCCACCCGCGGTACTGCGGGGCCGCGGCCCACTACGCCCGCACGACCCAGCCGAAACCGCACTGCCAGGCGGACCGGTCCTCACCGCGAACCTCTCCGGCCCGCCGGACCTGCTCGACACGATCCTGACCGGCCATCTGCCGCAGCTGCTGGCCGCCTGGGAGGCGCCGCCGATGTGGTGGTTCATCCGCTACCACGACCCGGCACCGCACCTGCGGCTCCGGCTGCACAGCACCGACTACGGCCAGACCGCCAGCCGCGTCGGGACATGGGCAGCCGACCTGCACCGGCAAGGACTCATCAGCGACCTGGCCCTCACCACCTACCGGCCGGAAACCGGCCGATACGGCCACGGCCCGGCCATGACCACGGCAGAGGCATTCTTCGCAGCCGATTCCGCCGCCGCGGTTGCCCAACTCAACGCCGGCGCCGGCCTCGATCCGGCGCAGCGGCAGGCGTTGACCGCTGCCAGCCTCGTCGACCTCGCCGCCGCCGTGCTCGGCGACCATAAGGCCGGGCTGCGCTGGCTGATCGAGCACCCAGAACTCGCGACCGCCCGTCCGCAGGATCGCGTCGCCCTCAGGCACACACGCCACCTCACCGACCCGGACGCCGGCACTTCGGCCATCGCCGCGCTGCCCGGCGGCGCCGCAATCCAGGCGAGCTGGAGGTCCCGGCGCAAGGCCGCCGCCGCATACACCATCTGCCTCGACGGCACGACGCACCTGTCACCCTCGTCGGTGCTCACCGCGCTGCTGCATCTGCACCACGTCCGCGTCCACGGCCTCACGCCCGGCATGGAGGCCCGGACACACCGTCTGGCCCGCGCCGCCGCCCTCGGCATCACCGCCCGCACCAGGGAGCCGGCGTGAACCCGCCGTGCATCGATGAGGCGACCCGGGCCGCCGCGGACGGGGCATCCGCCCGTCTCAGCGAGGCGCTCGCCGACCCCGCCGCCGATCGTGACCACGACGCCGAGCTCGGCGGCCGACGCTGGCACGGCCAGTCGCTGTACCGCGGCGCCGCCGGCGCCGCCATCCTGCACGGCGTCCGCGCGCAGGCCGGTTACGGCCCCACCGGCCGGGTACAGGCATGGCTGAGCGAGGCCACCCGCGAAGACGTCAGCGTCGCCTCGACCGCCGGGCTGTGGTTCGGCGCCCCAGCGATCGCCTTCGCGATCGCGACCGCTGCGCCCGGTCAGTGCCCGCAGACCATGCAGCAGCTCGACACCGGCATCGCCCGCCTGACCCGTACCCGGCTGGACGCCGCCGAGGCCCGCATCGCAGCCGCCGCCCGGCCAGCCCTGGCCGAATACGATCTCGTCCGCGGGTTGACCGGACTGGGCGCCTACCTGCTGCACCGCGACCCACACGGCGACCTCACCCGCGCCGTCCTGACCTACCTGGTGCGACTCACCGACCCGGTCCCGGCCGGAGACGACCTCGGGGTCGCGGGACCGGGCTGGTGGAGCGGCGCGGTCCCGTCCGGCGAACCCGCCGCCCGCTACCCGGGCGGACACGTCGACCTCGGCATCGCCCACGGCATCAGCGGCCCTCTCGCCCTGCTCGCGCTGGCGATGCGCCGCGGCATCACCGTCCCCGGCCACGCCGAGGCCATCGACCAGATCTGCCGCTTCATGGACCGCTGGCGGCAAGACACCACCGCCGGGGCGTGGTGGCCCGAACGCATCGGCCTGGCCGAGCTACGCGCAGGCAGCCCCCGGGCGCAGGGCCCGGCCCGGCCGTCCTGGTGCTACGGCACGCCAGGCATCGCCCGCGCGCAGCAACTCGCCGCGATCGCGCTCGGCGACACCACCCGGCAGCGCGCCGCCGAACTGGCCCTCGCCCGATGCCTGCACGACCCCCGCCAACTCGCAGCGATCGTCGACGCCCGGCTGTGCCACGGCTGGGCCGGCCTCACCCTCACCGCCTGGTACGCGGCCCACGACGCCGCCACCGACGAGATCACCGCCCGCCTGCCGCCGCTGCTGCGGCAGCTGACCATGCTGGCCGAACACCTGCCGGCACCAGGCCGGGCCGGGCTCATCGACGGCGACGCCGGCGTCGCGCTCACCCTGCACACCCTCACCACGGCAACGGCAGCGGCCGCCGCGTGGCCCGCCTGCCTGCTCATCACCTGACCCAACGACGAAAGGTCGAACCTGTGCCCGATCCCTCCGTTGGCGGCTGGCGTCAGCTCAACCTCACCTTCGACAGCTGGCAGGCCGCTGAACGCGCCGCCGCCGAACACCTCGGACCGCTGCTCATCAGCGCCGACGACGACGGCACCCTGTCCAGCTGGTGGTACATCCGCAAAGGCCCCACTTGGCGGTTCCGGCTGCAACCAGCCCACGACGCCGACCCCCACCAGCACATCGAGCAGCTGCTCAAGGAGCTCACCGCCGCCGCAGCCAGCGCCGGGCTGCGCGACTGGGCCGCACCGATCTACGAGCCCCAAACGCACCGGTTCGGCGGCGACCCCGCCATGGCGATCGCGCACGCACTGTTCCACGCCGACAGCCGCCACCTGCTGCAGCACCTCAACACCGGGCCCGACCATCGCCGGGAGCTCGGTCTCATCCTCGCGGCCCGGCTCATGACCGGCGCCCGGCAGGACTGGTACGAACAAGGCGACATCTGGCAACACGTCGCCGACCACCGCATCACCACGGCCGCCCCGCCCGACCTGACACCGGCAGACCTGGCCGCGGTCCGGCGGCTGCTGCTGGCCACCGCCGACACCGATGCCAGCCCACTGCACACCGCACCCAGTTGGCCGGCCGCCTTCGAGCGGGCCGGCGCCGAACTCGCCGATCTCGCCGACCGCGGCCAGCTGACCCGCGGTCTACGCGCGGTCCTCACCAACCACGTGCTGTACCTGTGCAACCGGCACGGCATCGCCGCCGCCGACCAGCACACCCTCGCTACCGCCGCCAGCCACGTCGTCTTCCAGCATGAACCCGAGAGTGACCGGCCCACCCCCACGCAGCCCGGCACTACAGTCGCCCCGGTGACCACCGACACCACCACCGACGACCAGCAGCTGCGCGACGGCCTCGCCGACCACATCCGCGACCGCGGCACCTTCCGCACCCCTGCAGTCGAGCGGGCGTTCCGCACCGTGCCACGGCACCTGTTCCTGCCCGGCGTGCCGCTGCCCACCGCGTACGGCACCCAGCCCGTCGTCACCAAACGCGACAGCGACGGCGCGTCGATCTCCTCGGCGTCCAAACCGAACCTGGTCGCCGCCATGCTCGAACAGCTCCAGGCAAAGCCCGGACAACGGGTGCTGGAGATCGGCGCCGCGACCGGCATCAACGCGGCCCTGCTCGCGGAACTGACCGACCCGTCCGGGACCGTCGTCACGATTGAGCTCGACGACGACCTCGCCGCCGGCGCCCGCGCCGCCCTCGACCGCGCCGGCTACCCACACGTCACCGTCATCTGCGGCGACGGCACCCTCGGCCACCCAGCCGCCGCCCCCTACGAGCGGATCATCGTCACCGCCGAAGCGTTCGACATCGTCGAAGCCTGGTGGGACCAACTCGCACCCGGCGGGCGGCTCGTCGCCCCGGTCCGGCTGCACGGCAGTGGCCTGACCCGTTCCCTCGGCTTCGCCCGCAACGCCAACGGGAGCCTGACCAGCACCGAAGCCGAGGTATGCGGGTTCGTGCCCATGCGCGGCGCCACCAGCACCGAAGACCGCTACGTCCAGCTCGCCGACAACGTCGTCCTGCGCCTCGACGCGATCGACCAGCCCGACGACGCCGCCCTCGCAACCGCCCTACGCCACCCCGCCCACCAGCACCGCACCGGCATCCACGTCGATGACCACGAACCCGCGCAGCACCTCGACCTGTGGCTGCTCACCCACACCGACCAGCCGTTCGGCCGGCTCTCCGTCACCACCGCCGCCCGCAGCCTCGGCCTGGCCGACCCGGCCCGCCGCTGGGCCGGCGCCAGCCTCTACCACGGCGGCACCATCGCCTACCTCACCGCTAACCCGACCACCGACACCCGCGACGAACTCGGCATCACCGCCCACGGCCCCGACGCCGACACGCTCACCGACGCCCTCACCGCCCTGCTCCACCAATGGGCCCAGGACCGGCCAGCCCAGCCAACCGTCACCGCCCAGCGCACCACCCCAACAACCCCAACCGAACGCGGCCCCGGCCAGTTCGCCCGCACGCACACGCAGTTCAGCATCACCTGGTGACCCCACCGCCGAGACGCCGGCCGCCAGCCCACATCGAGTTGGCGGCCGCCCGGGAGGACACACCGATGCCCACGATTACCCACCATCCGCGCCGCTCAGCACGATCGACGAACTCCTAAAGCTGCACTTCCCGCTCCTGCCCCGCACCCGGCCAACCTGCCGCCCCCTGCAGACGCGCATCGCCCACGTCGAAGACGTTGTACGGCAGGCGCAGCAACCGGCCGCGGACACCCTGCTGCGCGCCGCCGAAGCCCACAACTTCGCCGCCCTCATCGCCAGCGACTGCGGCCTGCCCGACCTCGCCCGTACCCTCTGCCTCCGCCAGCACGCCGCGATTCGCCCCGCCGCGCCGGTCGGCATCGCCCACGCCAAACTCACCCTCCAACCCTTGATCAACCTCGCGCGGCTCCACACCCACGCCGGCGACGGCACCACCGCATACCAGCTGCTGCACGCCCTCTTCCAGGCCGTCCAGGCCCGCACCCCCACCATGGTCGACGCCGACGTCCGCCTCGACGGCGCCCAGCTCGTCAACGACGCCGACCATCCCGAACTCACGCAATGGCTCTGGACAATGCTGCTCGCCGACGGCACCCGCGCCCTGGCCCGCGCCGGCCGCTGGGACGAGGCCGCACAGCACGCCGAACAACACCACGGCGTCGGGACCCGGCTCTTCGACGGCCGGCAGGTCGCGATCATCGCCGCCCACCCCCAGACGGCGCTCGCCATGCTGCACGCCACCGACACACCCACCCCGTGGGAACGCGCGGTCGCCGCCTGCCTCACCGCCGCCTGCAGCATCCGCCTCCAGCAGGACACCGACGCGGCCGTCGCGGCGATGATCGACGCCTACCACGCCGCCGCACTCGAGACGACCGACCCGGTGTTTCAGACCCGCCTCGCGCTGACCGTCACCGCCTACGCCGCCGGCCACACAACCGAAGCCCCGCTCGTCACGCAGGTGCAGCGCACCGCCCAGGACACCACCGACGCCTACATCGCCCGCGACATCCTGACCACCGCCCACCTGCTCCCCCTCACCGCCAGCACCATCGACAGGCTCGCCGACACCGTCCGCCGGGCCGGACTCGGCACCGGCACCGTCCCGCAGCCCCTCCTGGACCGCCTCCTCCACGCGACCGAACACGCTGAACGCCTCATCACCACAGCTGCCAGGTCCAGCACGTGACGAACCAGATGCCGCCACGTAGGCGACCCGAAGAGGCTTCCGATGCGGCACGGATCCCCGCGCTGGCTGCACCGGCGGCCACCTACGCGCCCACGATGGACAGGCGCCCTCGACGACACACGTCCACCGGACAGCGCGGTGCTGCCGCCGGCGTCATCGGCGTGTCACCCGCGCGCGCTCCGGCGCGTCGGACACACGTTCGATCAGCGGCGGCGTGGCCGGCGCCGCCACCACTCGCGGCCGCATAGCCTACGTAAACGTCGCCGGCCTCGGGTGGCCGGTATGGATCGAACGGAGTGCATCATTGGGTGAGTGGACGGTGCCGAGCCCGCGGCTGCGCAGGACCGTCGGCAGCACGGTGGATGTCACAGCCGGCGAAGCGGCGGGCGTGCTGACGGTCGGGCGCGGCCCCGACGGCGGCCTGTGCCGGATAGAGCTCCGGGCGGGGGTTCACGGCTCGATGACGGCCGGGCTCGCTGACGCCCTCGCCACGGCCGTCACCATCGGTCTGCAACACGGCGTCCCGGCGGCCGCGTTCACCGACGTGCTGCGCCGCGCCGCCCTCGGCGGCACCGCCGCGGAGCACACTGCGCTGCTGGTCGAGACGTTCGCCGCGACGAACTCCGCCGACACGTCCAGGCCGGCCATGCGGCGGTAGTCGACCAAGGTCACCAGCTGTCCATACTGCAGGCAAGCCGGGCAATTGCTCGTGCCGTCGATTTCCATCGCCCCGACAACGCCATGATCGACCAGCTGGACGACCCGGGAGTGCTGGACGTCGCGGTGGACCTATCCCGCAGGCGCGTTCACCGACGACAGCCAGTCCGTAGACGCGTGTCCAGAGACCGATTTGCGGCCATCCTGTCGGGCAAACCGCCACATGTGGCGAGGTTCGCATCTGGCTGGCCAGACAGTTCGAGCAGCGCTGGACCTAGGCCGTGTTTCATAGGCGGGCTCAGAGCCATTCGTTGATGGCGGTGATGTGCAGGGTGGCCAGGTAGCGCACCGCGAGCTTGTCGTACCGCGTCGCGACCGCACGGTGGCGCTTGAGCCGATTGATGCCGCACTCCACCGCGTGCCGCTGCCGGTAACGAATGGGGTCGAAGGCAGGTGGGCGGCCACCCTTCGACCCCAGCTTGCGCCGGTTGGCGTCCTGGTCGGCCTTGGACGGGATCGTCGCCTTGATCCCGCGCCGGCGCAGGTAGCGGCGGTTCGGCCGCGACGTGTACGCCTTGTCAGCCAGGACCCGGTCCGGGCGGGTCCGCGGCCGGCCACCACCCAGCCGCGGCACCCGAATCCCGTCCAGCACGACCGTGAACTGGGGGCTGTCCCCGCGCTGCCCAGCGGTCAGCACGATCGACAGCGGCTTCTGCCCCTGCTCGCACCCCAGATGAATCTTCGTGGTCAGCCCGCCGCGGGACCTGCCCAACGCGTGATCGGCCGGCTCCTGCCCGGCCTCGCCGCCGTCGCCGCCGGGCGGCTCATGCTGCCCGGCGCCGTCACGGCGCGCACCGCCCGCGTGCTGATGCGCCCGGGTGATCGTGGAGTCCACGCTGACATCCCAGGTGATCAAGCCGACCGCGTCCGCGCGGGCCTGCAACCCGGTGACGATCCGCTGCCACACCCCGGCCCGCTGCCAGCGGCGGAACAGCCCGTACACGGTCTGCCAGGGCCCATAGCACTCCGGCACGTCCCGCCAGGGCGAGCCCACCCGGACCCGCCACCGGATCCCATCGATGAGCTGCCGTTTACTCCACTTCGGCGGCCGGCCTGGCTTCTTACCCCTCGGCAGCAACGGTTCCAGCGTGGCCCACTGCGCGTCGGACAGGTCGAACCGCCTCGTCACCGCTACGCTGGCCACGAGGTCTCCGGTGTTCTGGTCTTCTTGGTCGAAGAACCATCTACCGGAGACCTCGCCATCTATCGATCAACGGCGCGCCGGAACTACCTCACACCGCTGCCTTTGAAACATGGCCTAGACGGTCTATTCCAAGGGTTCAGTGGTCGTAGGCGATCAGGGACCGCATGACGGGTTGGCCGGTGTGCCAGTTGTGCCAGATCGCTGCGGTCATGGCCAGGACGCGTTGCAGGATGCGGACGGCTGCACCCGCGGGGGTGCGGCCGCCGTGTTGTTCGAGGTCGAGTTGGCTTTTCAGGGTCTGATTGACCGACTCGATGTTCTGCCGGACGGTGCGTAGCAGGAGCCTGCCGGGGCGGGCTGCCTCGTTTCGGTACGCGGGTCGGATGACGTCGATAGCTGTTTCGTTGAGCCAGGTTTCGGTGGCTCGGTCGCGGTAGCCCTTGTCCACGACCAGGATCAGTCCGTCGGGATGGTGGAACATGGCCGGTTGCAACGAGACCAGGTCGATGAGGACGTCGCGTTCGTCGGTCCTCGGGTTGGTCAGAGCGAACGCGACGGGCAGCCCGTGGATGGTGGTGACGAGGTGCAGGCGCAGGCCCCAGAACCGGCGGGAGTGCGAGGCGCAGTAGCCGTACCCGGCCCAGCCGGCGAGGTCGGAACGTTTGACGGTCTCCCGGGAGGTGCCGCACTGCACCGGGGTCGAGTCGGCGATGCGGATCGGGTGTTGCCACAGGTCGGTGTCGGCGGCGAGGGCGGCGATGCAGTGCGCGATCTGGGCGATCAGGGCGCGGAGACGCTTGTTGTATCCGGGTTGTTTGGGCAGGTACGGGAGCAGATGTCCGATGTCCTTGCGGGCTCGGCGCAGCCAGCGGATTTCGTTGTGGTGGCCGAGCAGGGCTTGCAGGACGGCGACGGTGATCAGTTCCGCGTCGGTGATCTTCGGTGCGATGCCGACCTTCGGCCGGTAGGGGTTGAGCTGCGGTGCAGCCTTCAGTTCATCATCGACTTTCACGTAGAGTGCGGTGGCGAGGGTGTCCAGATCGACGTGCACGTGGCCTCCAGGTCATCGTTGCTTCGCAACGTCGATCCTGGAGACCCTCGCCTTCGTTCGCAGCCCCGTACCCCTTGGAATAGATCGTCTAGAGCTCAATGTGGTAGCGGGCAAACAGCTCCGCAACGAACGCGTGGACGGCGGCTGAAGCCTCGTCGGCGCTGGAGGCGAGTTCATAGCCGCCGAAGCGGAAGACCTCGTAGCCGGCCAGCCTGAGACGTCGATCTTCCCTCATCATCTCGGCATACTTACGAGGGCTCGGGCGCCCCTGCTCGTCGCAGTAGTGCTGCTTTCCATCGATCTCAATCACGATTCGCTGGTTTTGGGGTAAGAGCATTAGAAAGTCCATCCGCTGCCGGGCCAACGGTCCCGGCGTTGCCCGCTGACGGGCCGTGTAGGGATCGTAGTGAAGGTAGACCTGAGGAATAAGCGCCGGCACTTTCTCGAACGGGTGACGTCCATAGAGAGCACAATATTCCTTGAAAAATAACTGCTCCGGCGGCGAGTCGCGGTCCAGTGAATCGTACAAACGCGCGTAGAGCAGCCGTCCAGGGTAAACAAGATCGTCGGTCGGCCTCCCCTGGCTTTCACACCACCACTTCACGAGCGCGGCCCAGCTCAGCCCCTCCGGAGGCAGCAATCGGTCGTAGACCAGGCAGTACTGGGCGTTCTCAACAATCTCGATCTCATTGTTGACCGCGTCCCGTAGAACCAGTTCGGGCTTCAGGCCGTTCGCCGCAAAGATCAAATTCTTGAAGCTTCCGTCGACGCCACGTACGGCACATCGACGCAGCAGCTCCTGCAACGGTTCCGACCTGTAGTCCTCAAGAACACGTGCCCCAAGCACGACCAAACGGTGCAACTCCCACCCTTTGATGCGCTGGCGCACATACCACTTCTTGCCCGAATACGCCTCGTCGGAGGTTCCGGGCTCGAGGCCGTACCTCTCGCCGACCTCAGGAAGCTCGGCGTAGTGCACCTGGTGCAGCGCCTCGGCGATAACGTCGATCAGGTCAACTGCTCGTACAGGATCGGTCATTGCACGAGCCTAATTCCGTTACTCTCGGGCCCAGAATCCGAACACGTGAACAAAGCTGCGACTACCCTGTGGTTCCTGCTCGACCTGCACCGCGACGCCCGCCTTACGCCAGTCCCCGTCGAGTTCAGCGGCTTCGGCTGGTTCCCCCGATCCGCATTGGCCGGCTGGCCAGCCGGGCAGACTGACCCACAGATGGCAAGGGCCCTCGCCAAGCTCGGCGCCCGCCTCAAGGCCGCGAGCGGTGCCGGGATCCCTGATGCCAGCCGGTGACGGGCCCCACCGGTCGGCCGCATCTGACAAGCGGGAGCCGCCCGAGCATGCGGCCGGCGTGCACTTGGTGCCGGTCGACGTGTCGCTGCTCTACACCCGATCCAGCGAACGAGCGACGGAGATGCTCGTGGGGCTGCGCCGGGGCGGGCTCGCGGCCGGGGAATGGGACTCGCCGGGAAGCTCGAGCCCGGCGAGCCAGCCGAGGTCGGCGCGGCCCGGGAGGCGTTCGAGGAGATCGGGTTGCTGCTGCCGCCCGCCGAGTTGCGGCTGGCGGCGGTGGCACACTGGCACCCGCCGGACGGCACCCCTCGGATCGGATTGTTCTTCCACTGCACCGCCGATCCCGGCCGGCACGGCCGGCCCGTTCGGTGGAGGGAAGGGGCTGGATGCACCACTTCGGTCTTTCTGCGCCATCCGAAGATGTACTGCCGCGGCGGGCGTGTCACCGCTCGCAAGGGATAGAGGTAGGACAGGGCCGGCCCGGCGGCAGGGTGTCTCCTACCGGGAACACCGCCTCCTGCAGCACGGCAGCCGCTGTGCCGGCCCCTGCGTAGGCATACAGAGCTCATCCAGATACTGCCGGAAACAGCACGATCTGGTGTTCGAGCTGGTACCACCCGCCCGGGCGCCGCGCTCGCTGAGCCGATGGCGATCTCGGTGGTCTGGCCGCTCCCCGGTCGACAACTTGAACTCCGCCGGGCACAGCGTTGAGGACGACCGCGCCGTCGCGGGACCGCGCTGTACGGAGCATCGTGGTGTGCTCTTGCGCCGGTGATGGCATCGGCGAGCGCCAAGGTGTTCGGGTCGCTTGTGTGCCCGAGTCGGCCGGTCATCGTGAGGTGGGCGCCGGTGTGGACGCTCACGTAATTGCTCTGGTCGCCGCTCGTCGTACCCCAGGCAGATCGCGGGTGTCATGGCGGCTATCGAGCCACCGATGAGAGCGACTGGCAGACCGACCTACCCGCCCCACGTACCTCCTCCTCGCTGCTGCTTTCTCTGCCCGCTCGTCGCGGCCCCGTCGCGGGCGCGACGAGCGAACTGCTGGCGAACGCCATGCCTCGCAGACGGGGGACGACGAGCGAGCGGTAGGCCAATTACCTCCCGCGCCTGCCGACTGCCATCACCACGCCTCACCGATTGGCGGGTGTTGCATCGAGACCTGTGCCCATCGGGCGCAATCGCCATATTGAGACGTTGTCGGACTGGCAAACAAGCAACGTGCGTGTGGCGATGCATTGCGGCGCGGCGGAAATATGCTCGGCGCGGCCGACCACCTGTACGGCGCCGGTGTGCGCGTCTAGCCGGGCGATCAGGGATTGACCAGGGCCGCGGCTGACGATCAGGACGCCGGCCCCGGTGCGGAGGGCCGGGGACCACGTGTTTGTCAGGAGGCCGATTCGGCCTGTCGCGGTGTCGACGACAGCGGTGTCGAGCTGTGCGACATCGCCTTCAGTGTGTGGCCGCGTGGCTAACATCTGGTGGTCGTCGAGCGGGGTGAGACCGGTCCATCCGTTCAGGTGCCACAGCTCACGGCCCGTGTCGGGCTCTAGCGCAGCGATATCACGGCGGGTCCCGGCGCAGAGGACGGGCTTGCAGAATCGTATGGAAGTGCCGTCCGGCTCGTCGGTCCGTTGCCATAGCCGGCGTCCGCTTACTAGGTCGAACACGGCGTTGCTTTGGTGTCGGTCAGGACCGAGGTGGTAGGCGAGCAGCCGGTTGCCGCTGATGTCAAACCCGTCAACTTCGCCGGGGTGGTCCAGTTTGGCTGTCCGTACGATTTCCGCGGACTCGGCGCTGCGGATGCGGAGTGCTCCGTCAGGGCTGAGCTCGGCGACCTCGACGTTGGCGATTCCTGCGAGGACGAGCTGCCGAGCGGTGCCTGGAGCGGTGTCGAGCGACCATCGCACTGTCCCCGCATGCATGTCGATGCCGGATAAGTTTGGGCTGGAGGTGCGTGGCTGTGTTTGAGGCTCGCCGTCCGGTTGCGAGGCTTCCGCGACCAGGACGGCGGACGGTCCGGTGGCTCCGTAGATCGCCGGTATGTACCCAGTGCGGCGCCATGCTTGCGTGCCTGTAGTGATGTCGAGCCCGACCAGTGCCGCCGTCGGGGGGTCTGTGGGCTCCTGTGTGGCCAGCACCAACCGTTCGTCATCGATTGCGGTGATGTGCGTGGCGGGAGGGACGGGTTCGGCCCACCGCTTGATGCCGGTTGGTATCTGATACGACTCGACGAACGCCTGTGCTGCGTCAGATCGGCGCACGAGGTAGACGAAATTCCCGTGGATGCGGATGTCGCCGACGCCAAGCCCGGGTAGCCGCGTCATCGGTTCAAGGGACAGCGGTCGCAGGTCGCTGGTGAGGCTCCCGAGCAGGCCCATCAGCACCAAGGCGATTCTCAGCCGCTGCCAGCGCGGCCGCCGGTGTTCGGGCCGGGGCCACGACGCGGGGGCGGTGTCGAGTTCGATCACGATGGACGGCGGCACGTCATTGAGGGTGGCACGCAGTGGGGCGAGCCGCGGCACCGGGGATGCGAGGAGCGTCCTGAATCCGGCTGTGGCGATTGCGGGTTCGGTCACGGCGGCGAACTAGGCGATCGAACATGGTCGTTCTGCTTCTCGTGTTATGTAGTCCGGAGCTGATCTGGAGTCTGGACTTGGATGGGAGGCGTTTGCCGGAGGCACGTCTGGTCGGCCCGCTTCACCGTTAGTCGGGCCGTTCGGCGGTGCGATCCTGGTCAGCACCGCTCGAGACCCTGGCCGGCGTACACGCGATGCGGGGTGTGGCGGCACGAGCCGGTGGACTGCTGCGCGGCAGTCCACCGGCTCGATGCGGTTTTGCCACCGCTGGGCTGTCTTCTCGCGAGGAAGTTGATCTTCAGTCCGTCGCGGGAGCATGTTTGGCGGCGGAACGTCCGGTCACGATTCCGAGAGTGTGACCCGGTTTGCGACCGAGATGAATCGAGCAGGGATCAGCACACGCCGGGCGGGTTGTGGGAACTGCCTCTGCTGTGGCTGCTGTTGACCGACTGGAGCGTCGTCTGGCCGGACGAGGAAGTGGCCTTGTACCAGCCGGTGGCCTGCGTGTAGTCGTCGTAGTTGTACGTAAAGCCGCACAACAGTCCCTCGCGAGTCAGGAACGCGTTCGCCTCGCAGTAGGTGTGATTGGCGCACGAGACGGTGGAGCTCCGGTTGGCGCCCGTCACTCCATCCATCGAGTTGTGCAGAACCGACGTGACGGAGAACGCGTACGGGATGAAGTTGCAGTCCATCAGCGCCACCGCTTCGA
This sequence comes from Dactylosporangium sp. CA-139114, assembly GCF_050955725.1. Classification (NCBI taxonomy): domain Bacteria; kingdom Bacillati; phylum Actinomycetota; class Actinomycetes; order Micromonosporales; family Micromonosporaceae; genus Dactylosporangium; species Dactylosporangium sp. CA-139114. The sequence continues at coordinate 3,583,979 of NZ_CP192080.1, read as the reverse complement.
CGGTGAACGCATATTTCCCCACGCTCGTCTTCGTGGGGCCTGCGCTCACGAACGGCTGCGAGGGCTTCAGGGTGCAGCTCTGCCCGCCGGGCGGGTCGACAGGACCGGGTTTGGCGGACGCGGGACCAGCGGCGGGGAATGCCGCCAGAACCGCAATGAGCATGATTGTAGCGGGTCGCCACAGCCTCACAATGCCTCCCGTGGTTGAGTGCTGCTGACGGGAGGTAGCCAATCGTATTTTATCGATCTACGTCAACGTGCTTTTGGTCGTTGTGCAGCATCAGCAAATACGGCCAAAACTCGTGGAAGCCGCATACCGATGGGCTCATCGGGATGCGGCAGACGGAGACTTTTCGCTGCATATGGGAGTGGGTGCCATATCCACGCTCACGTGTATGGAGCCGCCGAAGTGGACGGCGCGGCCTGGCGGGATCCGTGGTTTGCAGGTCGCGGGCGCACCGTTGACGATCTCGGGGACGCCTGCAGCAGGCTCACGCCGCAGCCGTACGGAGAACGCACTGCAGTCAGGCTGACCGCGCCGATGGCGGCACGGCCCACCCGTTTACACCCTCGCAGAGGCCGTCCAGCTTGGCCCGTGCTCGTCTATTACCCTATCTGAATGTGTCCGCGCCGAAGGATTGCATGAGCTCCTCGTGTCACGTCTCAATCCATTTACGTGAAGCGATCTCATTGGCCGATAACAAGCAGTGAACGGGGACCGCGAAGCCGTCACGATCCGAATGGGTGCTGTCCAGATCTCCAGCCTGGTGGGGATGCGCAAGACACATCCCTGCAGGCCGTGGGTGGCGCTGGGCATCGGCATCCCCATCGCCGCGGAGTGTTGCATTGGATACCGCTTCTATTTCGCTTCACGCAGAGACAACACTAGCATCGCGCACGGCAACCTCTGCGTCCGATGCCAGCCAGCCCATGGCCTTGGCAAATGCAAGGGATGCATCAATGGCACCTTCGGTGAAGCCGGAGATTTCCGTATACTGGCCAGTCAGGTCATCGTCGATGACGAAAGTTTCTTGGGCCGTCCGCCAAACAATAATTCTTGGATCGCCGGCCGCTCTGGGCAAGTATGATTCCCTGAAGGTCTGCCGCGGGTTACGACTGTAGCTAAACCATCCATAGCTCATACGCTTCTCGTTTCACAACCGGCCGCCATCTCCTGATCCTACATCGACCCAGGGGCCATCTCGAAGTGCAGCGCCGTCGTCCTGTCTCGACAAACAGGTTCGTGCCGCTATCCTCACCAATCGACCGCCCGGTGATAGGGTCGCAGATCTGGCACCATCGGAGCGCGCGCCAACCCCCAGATCCGGATAGACCGATCCTGGCATCAGGAAGGTGGCGGTTTCATGGTCCCTCCGCCGGCGCCCTCTACGGCGGCCATGACGGACGTAATGGCTCTGGCACCCATCCGGTGATCGACTGATCTGATGGTTTGATCGTTCCCTTGTGGAGCTTGTTGCCACGTTGTTCCCGCATCTGCATGGCGTGGTGGTGGACCGGGTCGTGTTGGCGGAGTCGAGCGTTCAGGTGGAGGCGCGTTGCGTCGCGTCGGCGGCATCGTGTCCGAGCTGCCGCAGGGCGTCTGTGAGGGTGCATAGCCGGTATCGGCGTCGGTTGGCCGATCTGGCGATCGCTGGGCGGCGGGTGCTGATCCGGCTGCTGGTGCGTAGGTTCTTCTGCACCGATGCCGGCTGTGACCGGAAGATCTTCGCCGAGCGGGACGTGGTGGAGCGGCTGTCGCCGATTTTTGAAAATTGGATCTGACCCACTTTTCGTGATCGGGATTGACCCGTCATGCGAGGAGGATTCGTTTGCGGAGGAGGTCGAGGTTGGCTCGGCCGTACATCTGGCGCTTGATCATCTTGATGCGGTTGACGTGGCCTTCGACCACGCCTGAGCTGTAGGTCATGGTCAGTCCGTTGACGACGGCGTCGTAGTCGCGGTGCAGGCCGGCGGTGAACGATCGGAGGTCGGGCTGGTCGCAGGCTTCGACCGCTGCGATCCAGTCGTTGAGTCGCTGCCCTTGCCGGGCGGTCAGGATCTCTGCGAATGCAGCGATGTGGGTGGCCAGGGTGTCGAGGTGCGGGCAGGCGGCACGCGCTTGTGCAAGCTGTTCGCGGTCATCTTTGGCGAGCCGGTCCGGGTGGGTGAGCAGCCAGCTGGTGAGCTGGCGGGCCTTCGGCGGTCGTCGTGGCGCCGGTGGCCGGCCGGTAGCGGCTCGCAGCGGACGCAGGTAGGTGCGCAGGGTGGTGGCGCTGCCGTGGTAGCCGCGCTCGCGCAGCTCGGCGAACAGCGTGACGGCGTTGGTGACGCCATCGGCCAGGCGTTGACGCAGGTAGCCGGCGTGTTCGTCGAGGACGCGCGGACGTCCGGGATGGGGCTTGCCGAGGAGTTCGTGGACGCTGTCCGCGCGGGCGAAGCGGCGCACGGTTCCCCGGGCCAGGCCGAGCTCACGGGCGATCGCCCGGATCGTGGCGCCGCGCGCGAGCAGTTCCTGGACCTGTTGAAAGCGCTGCCGGGTGCGAGGACCCAGCAGTCCCTGCTCGGTCCGGTCGACGGCTGTCACCACGAGGACCGGCGCAACGGTCTGTTCCGTGTCGGGAACCGCGACCACGGGTTCGGCGGGTCCGGTGGGTTCGGCGGGTCCGGCGGGCGCTGCGAGCAGGCAGCGCAGGTGCCGGGCGACGGTCTTTTCGGCGTGCTCGCCGAGGTTCTTCCACAGGTGCCATCGGTCAGCGACCTGCACCGCGTCCGGTGCGCCGGACCGGGCGCCTTCGGCATAGCTACCGGCCCGGTCCCGGCAGATCACGCGGACTGAGGGATGCGCGGCCAGCCAGCGTTGCAACGTTTCGGCTCGCCGGTCGGGGAGCACGTCGATGGGGCGTCGGGTGTCGACGTCGATCAGCACGGTCGCGTAGTGGTGACCCCGGCGCAGCGCGAAGTCGTCAACGCCGAGCACGCTCACCTCGGCACCGTCGGGATCCGGCAGCGCGCGGATCAGCCGCAGCATGCTGCTGCGGCCGACCGTGAGGCCCAGCATGACGGCCAGCCGGGCACCCGCACGTCCGGCGAGGGCAAGCGCGATCGACTCCAGCGTGCGCCGCATGAGCGGGCTGCGACGCGTCCACTTGCTGGTCAGGCCAGGGATCTGCTCCGCGAACGTCAGGGCCGGGCAGGAAGCCACATCGCAGAAGAACCGGCGGACCCGTAGCCGCAACTCCACTGCGGTACCCGCCACCGAGGCGTCGGTTAAGCGACGCTCGTAGCGGCTGTGCATCCTGCGCGACCCACGACCACACTGCGGACAGGCAGCCCGCCGGGACCGCGCTCGCACCCGCAACTGCAGCCCAGACGGCCCTCGCTCAACCTTTTCAACAACCACTGCCGCGAGGTGCGGCAAGACCACGGCAAGATCGGAAACCCGCACGGCGGCCGACCATACACAGTGGACAACACAACGATCCGGGTCAGTCTCCCATCACGAAAAGCGGGTCAGATCCAGATCCAGTCTTCAGGAATCCGCGACAGCGGCGCCAGAGACGCCAGGCACGTCGGGCAGACGGATGCACGCCGGGTCGGTCATCGCTCGCCCAATCGCAGCGGTGCATCGCGGGCTGGGGACCAGCGGCACCGTGGTCGAAGCTTGTCTTGCTCCGGCCGGTGCCGCTGGTCGGCCGGTTACTTGCCGTGCTGCGGTCCGGTCAAGGCGGCGACCCGCCACAGCGCGGACCCGCCGTAGTCGTGCAGTGTCCCGAGCCTCGGGCCTGGCTCGGGCCAGCAGGACGATGGAACACCAGCGAGCGCCCGCGTCAGCCGCGTTGGCGACCTCGACGGACAACTCCGCGATCCGGTCGGCATAGGTAGCCGCGCTATCACTGACGATTTGCCCGGCCTCGTCCCACAGCATCGCGAAGACCCGCGAGGCGACCGCAGTCAGGTAGAGACCACGGACCTCCGCGTCGGCGACCAGGTGTCGCGCTACCTGCCCGTCAAGCAGGGGGGAGCCGACCTTCGCGAGGATGCCAGCCGCGCTGACCCGCAGGACCGGCGAGCCCGTACGAGCCCACTTCGTCAGCGCCGCGACGCTCGGCGTGTCCCTCGACACTAGGGCCGCGATCGTCTTATCCACCGCGTGCGACGTTTGCGTCGATGCCAGTAGGCCGTACCGCTGTGCCCGCACGCTCATCGCGATGTCGGAAGCCACGTCAGGAACGCCCGCCGCTACGAGCGCCGAAACGGCGCCGACCAGCAGTTGTCGACGGTCCATATCGTCACCAAGCACTCTCTCGTACGCCCGGATCACATCCGGTGTCACGCTCCGCGTGCCGCACTCGACGTTACCGAGGTGGCTCTTGGAGTAGGGCGTACGCGCAGCCATGCCGGACAGGGTGATGCCAGCCGCCTCGCGGGCCTGCCTCAGTGTTGCGCCGAGATCATCCACCGTCCAGGTGCCTTCCGCTTGAAGCCAGATGAAGACAGCTACACCGTTCCATGTCACCTGTCGTGAGGATGACACTACGGAGGCCAATCGACCAACCGCCCATCAGCGACGGAGGCGACATGCGCGTTCGGCTATGGACTGGCGACGGCTTCGGCACGGGTGCACGTGCGGCGTCCGGTGGCGCGCAGGGCAGAGCAAGTGCCTGGGCGAGCGCACGCCGTTCACGGGATCGCAGGTTCCTCAGCCACCAGGCCGCCCGCGGACCACGGGGGTGAAGCTCGACCCCATCGACGGAGAACAGTCCCCCTTGCGAGTGACGGCAAGCGCATCATCGCGCTCGAGCAGCCATCACTGATGACCGCCCACAGGCTGCGGTTGACGCCCGCAAGTCCGCCGTGACAAAGCTAAAGCGATTTCGCGACGTGCTGGAGGCGAAGTACTTCACTCCCCTCAGCGAGCCGTCAGTACTAGTCCTCCGAATCCCGGACCTGGGCGGCGCCCAACCGGCCGAAGTGACGCCGTCCAAATAGGAGGACCCCGCCAGCCCCCCCCTCTCAAGGCGGGGGGTCTTCGACAAATCGTCCATTCGGGCTACTGCAACCCGCAATGAGACATGCCACGAATGCGTTTCAAATAGTGCGCGATAATTTAATTGACACATGTAAATCTAAGGCTAATGTTCGTAGCAGCTCCGATGCATACTGCTCGGGCGAGTCATGGAGGTTCACATGTTCAGACGGAAGCTCTGCGCACTGATCATCGGATCAGTGCTCGGCGCCGGGCTCGTGGGCGTGCCGGCTGCCGCGGACCCGCACGACAACAAAACCCGCCAAAGCGGGGTCGAGACGCCGACGGGGCCGCAGGGAACGCCGATCGCGTCCGTCACGGTGAAGGCCGACTCGATCAAGGGCAACAAGAGGGCGGAAGATCTGACCTGCCTCGCCTACTGGAGTCCTTCGCCGCAGTACTCCGCCAGCAACAACACGATCCACTACGGCATCTGGATCAGCTGCAACTACGTCGCCGCAGTCAGCCTGAAGGTCCAAATCTTCGTGAAGGAGGCGGCCGGCGGGTACATGGCCGCGGACAGCCCCATCACTTCAAACCAGGTCTCACAGTTCCCCTCAGTCGGCGGCCATACGGCATGCTTCCCCGGCAGCTCGGGCCAGTGGATGGCGAAGTTCTGGGGCACGGCAGCCGTGTCGGGCAACTTCCTTCCCTACCCCTCGCTCAGCCCGGCGCCCACCTTCCCCTGCACGTAGTCCATACTTACCCATGCCTCAGAACATATACTGGCGCACGAGTAGGGGCGAGCCACCAACGAACGGTTACGCCCTAGTTCTGGGAATCCAGGACGACGCTCTTCACGTCATTCTGGACACCCCGACTCCCGATGGCCCGGCCGATTCCTGGCCCGACGTGACGGTGACGACCGATCAAGGCGAGACGCTTCAGTGGCGTAGTACCACTGGAGTCGGAACCGGAGGCATCGGCGGCCGGTATATCCACGTCGCCGTATTCGAGCCGCCTCCGCCAGAGTGCGAGGTCTTGACCGTAGCGGTCGCGATCGGCGATGTGCCGATACTCACTGTCCGCGCACTTCCGTTACGTACCTCTAGTGAGCCGTAAAGCGAGACCGTGAACGCGGAATGGCCTCCGGCGGCCCGTTTGCCAGAGGCCATTCTGTTTACAGCGAAGCCGCCAACGGCCTGGGACCTGGGCGGGGCTTGAGGGTAGTGGCATCGGTCCGCCGGGATCGCCGTGAACCCGCTCTGGTGAGAGGAGTCGAAGGTGACACCCGAGGATCTGATCGCTGAATACGCCCGAATCTCCAAGCGATTTCAGCAACGGATCGCAAGCCCTGATGAAGCCGGAACGTGGTTTAGCCTGGCAACGAACGCCTCCTGGCTTGGCGGCTACAGTGAGACCTGCGTCGGCGTGCTCTTTACTCGTCCGACACTGACCACCTACGACTCGTGGTGGTACGCGGCCTCATGGAAAACCGCGGGTATGAGCAAGGAAATGCAGCAGATCAACCGGGTTGCTGCAGGCTGGATGGACCGACTGGACGACGTGGATTTATTCATCCCCGGCGATTCCTTCCAGCATGGTCGCTGGCGGATGGGCTTTGACGATAGCCAGCTCACCCCGGGCTTGCGCGCTTTGCTTGCAGCCGACCAGGAGACCCTGACGTGTCAGGTTAAGGCGCGTGTCGAGTGGGCACTAAATGGGCGAGACGACGCGATTGCGTACTCCTACTTTGTCGACCTTGAAGATGCCGCGGCTTTGAGTAGGGCGGCGTTTCTTTCCGATCCACCGTGGAAGCGTCCCGCAGTCGACTTATTCGCCCTGATGAAATGGAAGATCTCGCCCAACCCTGACGCCCACGGCGCCGTCACTCCGCACGTACGGCTGCTCGGGCGTGACGACGCACGTGCTGCAATCCTTGACCGAGAAAGGGCGTATGGCGCATCTAGCAAGACTGGCTACGCATGGAAAAGCCGCAAGGTCGATTTCGACCATGCCTTCGGGAAACGTGCGCCGCAGCTCCCGGCCGTCGGGCTCGACCTCACGCACGCGTTGGGGGCGGTGCCACGCCCCCAACTGCCCTGAACGTTGCCGGCTCCGCTCTGAAGGGTGGGACAAGTAGCGCCGAAGATCAGTGACAACTGTCGCTGACAGAAGTGGGCGAGCCCCCTGTTCAGAGGAACCCGCTGGTGACAGGTGCAACTGAACGTCATAGAAGGACGAACGAGCAAGCGAGCAGGGGTAGATCGAACCGATTCCGATCGACCCCGGGACGCGGCCTGCGCTGCAGCGCCTTACGCTCACAACGCGGGCGGTGCACGAAGGTCGCCGCAGGTAGTTCCCGATTATTGCCACATGGCCCTAACATGGGGGCATGGAGTTCGGTCGTTCCGATCAGGTCGGTTTCGTGGCCGCCGCTGGCCTGCTGCGCGGAAAGATCCTCAGCGGCGAGTACCTGCCGGGTACCCAGCTGCCGTCAGAGAAGGATCTATGCCACATCGTCGGCTGCGGCCTCGACACCCTCCGCGACGCCCTCGCCGTACTGAGCCGGGAGTTGCTCATCGCCAAGCGTCGCGGCTACCGCGCCGTGGTGTGCGTACCGCCCGATCGGGTGGCCATCGCGCTGGCGCCAGGCGATCACGTCACGGCATGGATGCCCACCCTGCCCGAGGCTGCGGCGCTGCGCTGCCGCCCCGAAATGCCCGTGATCACGGTGGCCGGGGCGGGCGGCACCACGGAGCGATACCCGGCCGACCAGGTCGAACTGATCGCGCCCCTGCCGTCGCTACACCCCTGACCGGCACCACACTCCGGTGGAACTCCGCGACGCGGTTGGTGTCGCCTCCGCGCCGGCCCTGCGCGAAGCCCTTCGCAGACGGCGCCCCTTGGCGGGGAGGGGATCCGCCTGGCATCCTGATTATCGAGACCGGCATCTTCCCCCGTGGATGCCGGTCTCTTGTCTTCGCTGCCCGGCGGCGCGGTCGGATGCATCGCGAAGCTAGGCCGGTCAGGTGCGGGTGTTGTAGCCGACGGCCCAGACCTGCCGGTCACGTGCGATCCGGGTCCGGCGGGGTCCCGGGCGCGCTCCCGGACGAATGGCGTCGACGATGTCGGCCTCGGGGCGGGCCAGGTACGCGATGACGGCGAGGAGCCCGTCGACTCGGTCGGCGAGGTTCGCCACGGTCGCGTCTCCGGCAGCGCCGCGGACGTCCGGCCCGTCCAGGGTCGGCCGTTGCCCGTCGGTGGTGGCGAGGGCGGTGGCGCGGAAGTCGGCGAGGGCCTCCGTCAGTGAAGGCCGGTCCAGATAGACCGGGATCGGCAGCATCGCCTCGAGCCCGTCGCCGGCGTCGAGGAGCAGCCGCAGCTCCGGCCGGCCGGTCTTGGCGTCATGCTCCAGGTGCGCCCACAAGCCCTGGCCCGGAAACTCGGGATGCCCGCCAGGCACATAGACACACCACGACGGCAAGCCCGTGACGTCGTCCAGCGTCAGCGCGTCAGGCACTGTGGACAGCAGCCGGTGCAGCAGTCCGGGCTCGACCAGGTAGACCGCCCGGGAGTACCGCCACGCGTACAACGCCGCCACCTGCGCGACCGGCGCCCGCGCCGCCACCCCGAACCCGACGGAACTCCGTCCCGCGAGCGCGACCGCCGTGCTCGCAGCCATCGGCAGCAGACACCACTGCGGCCACACCACCGGCGGCTGCTGCCGCCACGCATCCAGCTGCCGCCACGCGTCCGGGAACCGCCGTAGAACCTCGCGTTCCAGCGCATCGGCGTGCCGGAACGCGTCCCGCGCCACCGCCTTGTCCGCCGGCGCGATCACCTGACTGGCTTCGTCGGTGAGTTAGGGGCCCGTTTGTCGGTGATTTCGGGTCCCACCGTTTCGTGGCCGATTCTTGTGTGCGTGGGTTCGGGGCCCACCGACGGACGTTGATCTGCGCCTTGTCGGTGCGGTCGGACGGTGTGGCATTCCGGCTGTTCCACTTTGCTAGGTTCGGGTGCTTGCGTGATGCGCTGGAGGAGGTGTGGGTGAGGACCTTGTACGTAGTCACGCATCCGGAGGCAACGCACCACGTCGATGGGCTGGTCGGCGGATGGTTTGACTCTGACCTCACCGGCCAGGGCCTTGCTCATGCGGGGCAGATCGCAGATGCGTTGGCTGGTCGACTTCCGAGTCACGGTGTGGTCGAGGTGTTCTCGTCCGACCTGCTGCGGGCCCGGCGTACGGCCGAGGTTGTCGCAGACCGGCTCGCGGTACGGGTGGTGTTCGACGCCGCTCTGCGCGAGAAGTCGTTCGGCGAGGCAGGCGGACGGCCGAAGGCGTGGCTGGAGGAACGGTTCGTACCACCGCCGGCCTCCGGCGAACGGCTGCGTCATGACGAGGGCGTGCCCGGCGCTGAGACGAGGTGGGAACTGGCCGTGCGAGCCTACGCGGCGCTGGACCGCATTCTGCAGTCGAAGGCGGAGCATCAGGTCGTAGTGACCCACGGGGGCACGGCCACGTTCCTGCTCGCGGCGTGGATCGGCATGCCGATCGGCGCGGCGGGCCTGGTGGGCTTCCAGTTCTCATCCGGGGGAATCACCTTGCTGCGTGAGGACGACCGCGTCCACAGTCGCAGGGTCGTCCAGCTGAACGACGTTGGCCACCTGACCTGACGCTGGGTCGGCGGGCCGGTGCAGGCGAGCGCGGCACGCGGTGAACTGCGTTTTGTTCGCCAGTTCGGGTCCCACCTTGATCGGGCGGATTCGATGTTCACCAGTTCCGGGCCTACTCGTGGCGATGGGAGCATCGGCGGGTCTGGACGGGAGCCCGCCGATGTCACCGATGTCGAAGGTCGACCTGTTCGCGGCGATCCGATTGGACTCCCGAGCTGGCCTATCCGTGCGTGGTCTGGCCCACCCCACCAGCCACGACATCTCAGCACTGCCACCGCCCGACGCCGCCGCCGTCATCACCCGCCCGGATGCTGAACCGCCCTTCGAACCCGCGCCTAGCAACCCTCACCACCGCAGAACGTGGTTCCCAAGATCACCGACATTGATCGAGGAAACCCCACCCAACCCGGGCCCGAAAGTCGCGAACATCTGGGCCCCGTTCACACGAACGAAGCCACCTGACCATCCTCGCGGGCGGCACCATGCGAAGTGGTGCGTCACGTTCCCGCTCGCAGGCGTCTGCCCCGCCCGGCGATGACGGTACTGCCGGTGCTGGAGTGTGCGTCACGGCCGGCGCTCCAGGTCAAGGCCAAGTGCAGCCGCGCGCAGCCGGGCCGGGCGCTAGAGCACCAGACGGATGAGCCGGTGTTGCGCGGCCGGGAGCTCAGCGCCGGTCTTGATCGCACACGCCGTCACCTCGGTCAGCCCGGCGTCCGGCGCCAGCCCCCGATACCAGGTGCTGACGTGACGGTGCAGGGCCAACCCGACCGACAGCCGCTCACGCGTCGGGGCAGCGACCCGCCCCCAGCCCGGCCATACGGCACGGATCGCCTCAGCGACTTGGTCGGCGAGCGCCTCGTCGACATCGGCCCGCACGTGCTCGACCACCGCCGTGGCCGCTAGGTGGGCAGCCAGCTGCCAGACCCCCGCGCACCCCGGGCCACGCCCTGACGTGCCACCTATGCCGTCTTGGCCCGGCGTGCGGCCCATGCATCGTCCGTCACCAGATGCGCCGCCCACGGATCTTCCACTGCTGGCCGCGGCGACACCGGCCGAAGATTGCGCTGGTCGGTGCCGTGCGTGCGCCGCACCGTCGGCCAGCTGTCCGGTAGGCCGAAGTCCGGCACCGCGCCGGGCTGCGGGCCGGGCTGCGGGCCGGCGATCGCCGCGAGGGACGGCGGCGGCATCGGAACCCACATCGGCGCCTGCGCACCGCCCCGCCGCCGGGTCACGCTGACCTGGATCTCATGCAGGCGTAACCGGCCGCGCCCCGCGCCGAGTCCATGGAACCGGTGCCCGATCGCCTCCACCACCAGGTCCGGCCCCGGCCACACCCTCGCCCCGGCCGTTGGCCCGACCACGACCAGCACACAGCCCGCCTTCCGAGCCCGCGCCTGCAGCCGGCTCGCCATCGCATCCGGCACCGCCGCCGTCGGGTACACCACCAGCAGATCCACACCCGCGATCAGCGCCGCAGCGACCCGCGCCCAGTCGTTGCCAGGATTGGGGATCAACGCCACCCGCCCCAGATCCACCGCAAACTCGATCGCCGCCGTCGCCGCGAAGGTCGTTCGCTGCCCCACAATCGCGGCCCACGCGCCAGCGCCATGCGCCGCGCCGAGCACGCTCAGCAGCAGCGATCCAGACCCGGCCGCCGCCACCACACTGCCACGGCGCAACCCGCCACCCAGCACCGGCTCCAGCTCGACCGGAACCGGCAGCGCGTGCCGAGGATCGACCGTGCCCCCGCGGGGCACCTCCGCACCGCGCTCGAGCACCGCCAGCGACTCCGCAGTCGACGACCGGGTCGCGGCCGCACGCCGCACATCGGCAAGCACCGCCGCCACATCGTCCGGACGGTCGATCCGGCCACCCCCCCGACCAGACCTGCCGCAGCCGCGCCCGGCCTCCGCCAGGCACGGACGCGCCCCGATCGGCCCCCTCGGCCAGCGCTGACGTAGACACACTCCCCCTCACCACACGCACGAGCACAGCAGCACGAGATGAAGGGGGAAGACATCACCGCAGCCGCCTTTTCGTACGAATGTACCAACAGCGGCGGGACGGCGGCGAGAAGGTTATCCACAACCCCGTGCGGCGGGGCTGTGGATAACCATGTGGGCATTGACGGTACTCAGTGTGAGCTTGTCGCCGAGCAGCGTCCAGTCCTGCCAGGACACTGGACTGCGGACCTGAGCCCAGGGTCGGCCACCGGAAATGATCCGCTCGCGGGTGACTTCAACATCACGGAGCCGCCTGCCGGCGGCCTGCAGGTGCGGACACCTCGAGGTCGCGAGCACGCGACATCGCTGATGCATACCGGCGGGTGTCACCACATGTCCTTCCTCCGTGACTACCACCCAAGCAAGCTCGGGCAAGAGCTCACCGCAGACCTGGCACAACCAGCCGGTCTGGCAGTCCCGCAGGCGGTCCCCATGCAAATGCCGGAACCATGCCCGGCCCGCAGCGACCACGGTGATCCACGGCACCGGCAGACCACCGAGCAGAGGCCGCGGCCAACCCGCCGGATTCGGATCGGCCGCGTCACGCCGTCGAGCCGCGCGCCACAACGGCATCTCCATGCCCATCGCGACACACTGCGCCGTCGCGCACACCACCCACCCGTTCGCCTCGTCGAACAACAACGGCCGGGCGCACTCCAGACAGGGCAGACCGTCCAGCGCGCGCGGCGCCGTCACCGGACCGTCCGCACAGACATACCGTCACAACTAACGCGACCCTCCAGCAGACGTCAACCGAGTCACCGCATGGTCTGAAACTCGCTCTGATGCGAATGTCGCCGAAACCGGGCGGAGTCCGACCTCGCCGGTGGCCGGTTCACATTGCACAACCACCGAGCGGGTCTGGCACGGCGGCTCCACGTCGGCACAGCGGTCCGCAGTTCAGACGGCCGTGCGCCCAGTCTTCGCCCTGCTGTCTGAATGCCGCCGGTGTAGTTCGGTGACCTTGACCATCCTGGCCTTGACCAGGCAAAAGAACCGGCAACAGTGGTGTCAGTTCTCACTGAACTTGATCCGTTCTCACTGAAACTGGACCTGCCTCGATCCTTCTCAGTGAATCTGATCTGAGCGCCGTCCGCGCCGTCCGCTCGTCCCCAGCCCTGTTCTCAGGCGTCTGCGCGGGGTTTGCCCGATTGCTGGATGCCTGTCCGGGATCTTTGGCGGGATCCTCGGGTGAGTGGTATCGGTGGGGAGGGTGGCGTGGCGGCTGAGCAGGGACATCTGCGACGGCGGGCTATGGCGGTGGTCGGCGGGGGTCTGCTGGTGGCGGCCGGCGTGACGGCGGCGCTGGCGAACTTCGTGCCGTGGTACACGGCGGCCGGGCTCGGTGCGCTGTCCGGTGCGGCCGGCCTGTACGGCGGCGTCATGCTGCAGCGCCGAGCCGAGGCTGCGGCGCGTGAGGCGGCGTGGCGGGCCGCAGCGACGCCGGGCCCGGACAGCGTCGGCGACCCGTCGGACGGCGAGGGCGTCGTTGGATTGCTGTGGCCGGCCCGGGCGTTGGTGCCGTACAGCGTGTCGCATAAACCGGTCCTGTCGCGGGTGACGCGGTGGGTCGAGGGCCGCGGCGACGTGGTGGAGGCGGTGCTGTACGTCGACGGCGCGGCCGGTTCGGGCAAGACCCGGCTGCTGGTGGAGGCAGCCGAGGACGGTGCCGCGGTGTGGGGTTGGGCGCGGCCCGGGTGTGGCGTGGCGGCGGTCAAGGCGGCCGCCGGCCTCAGTGGCGCGACGGTGCTGGTGCTGGATGACGCCGAGACGCGGTCGGACGTCGCCGCGACCGTGACGGCGTGGGCGCGGGCCGCCGCGCCTGGGGTGCGGGTGGTCGTAGCCGGGCGGGTCGACGAGGTGTGGTGGTCGCGGTTGCGGGCGGAGCTGCCAGCCGAGGTCGTGGCGGTGTTGCCGTTCCGGGCGCAGGTGACCATGCCGCCCTTGGTGGCGGCGGGCGGCCGGTCGCAGCGGCAGATGTTCGCACGGGCGTTGCGGTACTTCACGGCGGACGGCGCGGCCGTGCCGGAGGCGGTGTGGACGCCGGTACACCCGCCACCGTCGGTGGCGTTGCTGCACGCCGGGGCGGCCTGGGCCGCGCATACGGCGGCGACCGGCCCGGTGCACGCCGGCGCGGTGGTGGCGGAGGTGTTCGCGGTCGAGCGGGTGCGATGGCAAGCCGCGGCGGCGCGGGCCGGACTGGACCGGCTGCCGCAGGTGGTGTTCGAGCAGGCGGTGGTGCTGGCGGCACTGGTCGGCGCCGCCGACCCCGGGGCGGCGCGGGCGTTGCTGTTGCGGCTGCCGGCCATCACCGCGGTGGAAGATGCGGACCGCCTGGCGGACTGGCTGCGCGGACAGTACTGGCAGCACGAGCCGGACTGGCTGGCACCGCATCTGCCGGCGATTCTGCTGGAGCGCTATGCGGCCGCTGTGGTGGCCGGGACACCGGCGCTGGCGGCGGCAGTCGCGGGAGCGGCGGCGAACGACCCGATCCGCGCCGAGCGGCTGCTACTAACGCTGACGCGAGCTGCACAGCACGACGATCGAGCGCAGGTGGCGATCACTGCGGTACTGCGCCACGACCCGTACCCGCTCATCGCCGCGGCAATTGCCGTCGCGAGCCGGATGAGCGGCCCTCTGGACCCGCTGCTCGCCGACCACCTCGCGGACTCCGACCGCCGACCACTGACCGCGGCGCAGCTGCTCGAGCTGTTCGAGCGGATACCGCAGCACGCCCGGCGGCAGCTGCTCGCAACGACCACCGTCGCCCTCCTGCGGCTGTACCTGACAGATCCGGACGTCGACCCCAACGCCGTCAAGACCATGGCCAGCCGCAGCAAACTCGCCAGCGTGCTGTATGACCAGGGCCGCTACGCCGAAGCTGAGACCGAACACCGGACAGTGCTAGAAGCCCGTACCCGGGTGCTCGGGCCCGAACACCGCGACACCCTGGTTAGCCGCGCCAACCTTGCCGCTGTGCTGTACGACCAGGCTCGCTACGCCGAAGCCGAAACCGAATTCCGAACCGTATTGAAAACGTGGATCCTTGTGGAGGGCGCGGAGCACCGTGACACCCTGGCCAGCCGGAACAACCTTGCCGCTCTGCTGTACGACCAGGGTCGCTACGCCGTTGCCGAGGCCGAATACCGGACCGTACTCGAAACCTTCACCCGCGTGCTCGGCGCAGAACACCTCGATACTCTGGCGGCCCGCGGCAACCTCGCCCTCGTGCTGCACGGCCAAGCCCGCTATGCCGAAGCCGAGACCGAACACCGGACCGTAGTCGAAGCCTTCACCCGGATACTCAGCGCGGAACACCCCGACACTCTGACCAACCGCGGCAACCTCGCCAATGTGCTCCGCGACCAGGGCCGCTACGCCGAAGCCGAAGCCGAATACCGAACCGTACTCGACGGCCTCACCCGGACGCTCGGCGCGGAACACCCGGACACCCTGGCGAGCCGGAACGACATCGCCAACTTGCTGCACGACCGAGGCAATCCCGATGCCGAGGCCGAATACCGGACCATACTCGAAGCGCGTACCCGGGTGCTCGGGGTGGAGCACCCCAGCACCCTGGCAAGCCGCGGCAACCTTGCTAACGTGCTGTATGACCAGGGCCGCTACGCCGAAGCCGAAGTTGAATACCGGACCGTAGTCGAAGCCCGCACCCGAGTGCTCGGCGCCGAGCATCCCGACACCCTGACCTGCCGGGACAATCTCACAACGGTGCTGCGCGACCAGGGCCGCTACGCCGAAGCCGAAGCCGAACACCGGACCGTACTCGAAGCCCTAATCCGGGTACTTGGGGCCGAGCACCCCAGCACCCTGGCAAGCCGCGGCAACCTTGCTAACGTGCTGTATGACCAGGGCTGCTACGCCGAAGCCGAAGCCGAATACCGAACCGTACTCGACGGCCTCACCCGGACGCTCGGCGCCGACCATCCAGACGCCCTCACCGCCCGAAACAACCTCGCGACAGTGTTGCGCGTTCAGGGTCGGGCGGGCGAATTCGGCGTGACGTTGCCGCACCCGCGCAGCGCAGACACTGAAAAAGATCAAAATCGTTGAAACGGAAGTGCGCTGGAGCGCCTCACTCAAACTGATCCGCCGCTGCTCCTGGACACGTACTGGATCAAATTCGCTGCGAACCAACACTAAGTGTCGGTTCTCAGTGAAGCTGATCCATTTCCATTCATTGTGATCTCAGGACTTGATCCAGTCACTGGAGTTGATCCGCGCGTCCTGTGCGGGAGCACCCATAGATCCGGGGTGCTCCGGGCTGAGGAAAACGACCACCTCGTCCGCGGAGTCGGGAACCGGCTGGGCCGCACGCCAGCCCTGGCGTGTGTAGAAGCCGATCGCCTGCGGGGAGGTCGTCCAGGTCAACAGCCAGGCCCGGCAGTCGGGCGCGGTGGCGAGGGTGGCGTCGAGGAGCCGACCGCCGACGCCGCGGCCCTGGGCGGCCGGGCTGACCGCGACCTCGTCGATCTCGAGCGCACCGACGAGCAGCTCGTCGACGCGGTCGGGGCCGAGCCGGTCGCGTACCGTGCCGTAGGCGCGGTTGGTCGGGAACGGCGGCTGGGTGGGCCAGGCGGTGGTGAAGCCGATCCAGCAGCCGTCGAGGTGGGCGACGACGGCACGGAAGCCTGGTCTGTGGGTGTCGTCGGTGAGGCGGGTGCGGAACTCCTCGACTCGGGTTTCGTCCTCGTGCCAGGGCGGCTCGGTGAAGACGTTGCGGTACAGGTCGACGAACCGTTGCGCAGCACGGCGGGTCGCCGGGCCGTCGTACGTGCTCAGGGCGAGCGAGGTCATGGAATCCTTTCGGTCGGGTCGGCGGCCGTCCTCGCCGGGGGTGGTTCAGGGCAGCGTCTGGCGGACGCGGCGGGCCGGGTTGAACGTGTAGAGCTCAAGGATGTCGGGCGGGTCGGCGAGCCCGGGGCCGCCGGCGCGGATCCAGGTGTCGATGGCGTCGGCGGCGTCAGCCTGGTTGACGAGTCCGAGCCAGACGGGCCGGCCACCGGCCTGGCGCCCGGCGGCGGAGGGCTGCACGACGATGACGTTGGCGTAGTCGCAGGCGTCGAGGCAGTCGCTGGTGCGGACCCGGGCGGTGCCGTCGAGTCCTTTGCGTAGCCGCGCGAGTTGGGTGGCATGGTCGAGCCCGGGGACCTTCGGAGTGCCGCCGCAGCAGCCTCGGCAGACGGTGACCGTGCACCCGCCGTCGCCGGGCGAACTGCCGCGGCCAGCCGTCCCGGGATTTCCGCGGCGGCTCATGCGGCGGCGCTGCGTGTGGCGCGCCGCCAAGCGGCGTCGGTGAGCAGGCGCAGGCCGTTGAGGCCGACGATCACGGTGGAGCCCTCGTGCCCGGCGACGCCGAGCGGCAGGGGTAGGTGACCCAGCAGGTCCCAGGCGACGAGGACGGTGATGAACACGGCGGCGATGACGAGGTTCGTGGCCACCACGCGCCGGCCGCGGCGGGATAGCGCGATCAGCGGTGGCAGGGTCGCGAGGTCATCGCGGACGAGGACCGCGTCGGCGCTGGTGAGGGCCAGGTCGGAGCCGTGCCGGCCCATCGCGACACCGAGATCGGCGGTGGCCAGGGCCGGGGCGTCGTTGACGCCGTCCCCGACGAGCATCACCCGCCCGCCCTGCTGCTGCAGCGCACGGACCCGCTCGACTTTGTCCTCGGGCAGCAGCCCGGCATGGACGTCCGTGATACCGGTGCTGGCGGCCAGACTGCGTGCGGCGCCGGCGTTGTCGCCGGTGAGCAGCACCGGCGGGGTGCCGGTCACCGTGGCCAGGGCCGCGACGGTGGCGGCGGCCTCGGGACGGATGTGATCGGCGAGGACGACCACGCCAGCCGGGCGGCCGTCGATGACCACGGCGACCGCGGTGCGGCCGGCGTCATGCGCGTCGGCCACGACCCGGCGCACCTGAGCAAGGGTCAGGTCGTCGGCCTGGGCTGGGCCGGTGGCATCGAACAGGGCGGGCTTGCCGGCCTGGACATGGCTGCCGTCGACGCTTGCCTCGACCGCGTGACCCGGCGCGGACCGGAAGCGGTCCGCGGACGGGAGCTGCAGGCCACGGTCCCGCGCGGCGGCGACGATGGCCGCGCCGAGGGGATGCTCGCTGTGCATTTCCACGGCGGCCACGAGACGCAGCAGGCCCTCCTCGTCCAGCCCGGTGCTCGGGGCGGGATGGACGTCGGCAACGCGGATCGCGCCGGTGGTCAGGGTGCCGGTCTTGTCGAACGCGACGACCGTGGTGTCGGCGAGCTGTTCCATGACGACGGCCGACTTGACGAGCACGCCATGCCGGCCCGCGAGGGCGATCGCGGACAGCAGCGGCGGCATGGTCGCGAGGACCACCGCGCACGGCGAGGCGACGATCATGAACGTCATCGCCCGCAGCAGGTTGGACTGCAGGTCGGCACCGAACAGCAGCGGAATGGTGAACAGGGCGAGGGTGGCCACGACGACGCCGATGGAGTACCGCTGCTCGACGCGCTCGATGACCAGTTGGGTGCGGGACTTCGTCGCCGACGCCTGCTCGACCATGGCCACGATCCGGGCGATGACCGTGTCGCCCGCCGCACGGTGGACCCGGGCGGTCAACGCACCGGTGCCGTTGAGGGTGCCGGCGAACACCTCGTCACCGGCCGTCTTCACCACCGGCAGCGACTCCCCGGTGATGCTCGCCTGATCCACCTCGCTGTCCCCGGCCACGACGACCGCGTCAGCACCGATGCGCTCACCGGGGCGGACCCGGATCAGGTCACCGACGACCAGGACCGCGGCGGGAACCAGGGTTTCGGTCCCGTCAGCGTCGAGGCGGGTCGCCTGGTCCGGGGCGAGGTCAAGCAGCGCTCGGACGGAGTCGGCGGTGCGGGCGGTGGCGAACGCCTCGAGCGCGCCCGACGTGGCGAAGATGACGATGAGCATCGCCCCGTCGAAGACCTGACCGATCGACGCCGCCCCGATCGCGGCGACGATCATCAGTAGGTCGACGTCCAGCGTCCGTTCCCGCAGTGCCCGAAGGCCGGCCAGGGCCGGTTCCCACCCGCCGGTGACGTAGCAGGCCAGGTACAGGCTCCACCACACCGGCGCCGAGGCTCCGGCCAGTTGCGCCAGCCCGCCCGCGGCGAATAGCACGGTGGCGATCGTCGCCCAGCGGATCTCCGGGAGGGCCCACATGCGCCCGGCGAGGCGTCGTGACGGGGCGGCGGGCACGGCCGGCGGTGTGGCGGCCGGTCGGGTCGAGGTCAAGGTCACGAGAAGCAACAATACCTGCGTAGACATGCAGATAGCCAGGCAGCTGAGCAGACAGATTACGGGCGATGCCGCTACGCTGGTCGGGTGCACACCGAGCTGCCCGATTTCCGGATGCCGAACGACGAGCAGGTTCACTTGGCCGCCGAGGGGTTCCGGCTGCTTGCCGACCCGACCCGCATCAAGATCCTGTGGGCGCTACTGCAGGGCGAGTCGTCGGTGGCGTGCCTGGCCGAGCTCGTCGGCGCGGCCCCGACCGCGGTGAGCCAGCACCTCGCCAAGTTGCGGCTCGCCGGGCTGGTCAAGGGGCGCCGGGAGGGCACGTTCGTGCACTACTCCGCCGCCGACGCCCACGTGCGGGCTCTACTCGCCGAGGCGCTGTTCCATGCCGACCACGCCGACCAGGATCTCGCCGACCACACGGGCCCCGAACACGTTCCGCATCAGCACGCGGTCGCGCCGCGGGTATCCGCCCAACCCAACTTCACCAGTAACAATGCCGTACGGTAATTAATTTGTTACGGCAGGTACGCTACTGATCGTGACAGATAAAGATCAAGTTGAACGTGGCCACCACGCCGCACTCCTCGCGTTCCTGCCCAGGGCCCGCCGGGTCGAGGCGCACTCGCTCGCCCAGGACCGGGACGCGCTACTCGCGGTGGCGCACGTGACGATGCAGGTTGGCTTCGATCGAGTTCGGAACACGCAGGTTCTGATCCAGGAGCTGCCGCCGGAAGAGGTGGTCGAGTCGGCCGCTGCCCGGCTGCGGCCGCTGATCCTCGACGAGGACCCGACCCACTGGGGCAAGTTTTTCAAGGCGGTCGGCTACTTCCTGCACGCCGCGCAGGTGCCGCCACCGGTGCTGGATCAGCTCAAGGGCCTGAAGGCGGAGTGGGCGGCGATCAAGCCCCGCAGCGAGGTGCTGCGCGCGTACGAGGTGCACCTGTCGACGGAGGGTTCGGCCGAGCCGGAGCGAGTGACCGACAACGTGCTGGGGTTCGCGTGGCTCTACGGCGACGTCGTGCACAGCGACGCGGACCGGCTCGCCCGGACCCGGTCGTTCGGAGTGAGAGAGCGGTTCCGGGCCGCGGCGCCCCTGGTGGCCCACATCATGGTGCTGACCATCGCCACCCTCAACTTCGCGCGCATCCTGCACGCCCAGGGTTGGCTGCCCGTCACCGACGAGGTCTTCGACACGCCTGTGGTCGTCTCCGACACCACCTTCCGCCATGAAGGCCAGATCTATCTGGGCGAACCGCGTACCGGCGACGACCCAGTGGTCGTGCCGCCCCCCGGGCAGGACCTGGGCGAGGAGTGGGTGCCGTTCCACCAGATGTTCGGCCCGGATGCGGACGCCGCCAACCGCGCCGACGGTGGCGTCGCGCCGCCCGCCTCCACCGACACGGCCTGAGCGCACCGTCGGGGCGTGCCGGAAAGCCGGGTGCGCGGCAGTCCCTGACGGTCGTACCCTCGGTGTCCGTGGATGACAACGAACAGCGGGAGTTCCGCCAGCTCCTGGGCCTGTTTGCCGATACCGACGCGTTGGTGCAGCGGATTCGCGGCGTCGAGGTCGAGCGGATCGAGCCGCAGCCCGGCAGCCCGCTCGCCGGCGACGATCGCCGGGCCGGGATGTTCGGCGCGAGCGGGGCGGCGTGGAACCACCTCGTGGTCGCCGTCGACCACCTCAGCACCCTGCTGGCCGCGACCGTCGGCCGCGGCAACGCCGGCGATGTGGCCCTGCATCTGCACCTGTACGACCAGTTCACGCTGCTCCGCGCGATGATCGAGAACGCGTCGGCGGTGCTCTGGCTGCTCGGACCCGCGTCCCGCGCCGATCGGGTGCTGCGCCGGCTGCAGTTCGCGGCGGCCGACATCCGCAACAACGAGGCCGTCAAAATGATCCTGCAGCAGCCCGGCCGCAAGACGAAGGACCAGCGCCTCGAGGAGGTCCGTGTGATCGCCTCGGCTTGCGGGCTCGACCCGAAGTCCGCGCTGCGCGGCCCGGGCTACGAGGACATCGTGCGCGCCGCCGGGGAGGCGACCGAGATCGGCGGCGACCTGGCCGTAGTGCTGTGGCGTGCCTGCAGCGGCCTGGCGCACGGCGACTTCTGGGCGTCGATCACGCTGCCGGGCGCGGCCCGGCTCGCCTCGACCCGGACCGGGATGGCGAACCTGGAGCTCAGCCCGAACGTCAGAGGGATGTGCACCGCGTTGCTGGCAGCGAAGATCCTCATCGTCGAGGCGTTGCGCCTGTATGAGCGGCGATGCACCCCCGCGCTGCTGGCGGCTGCCTGAGCTGCGGCCGCGCTCCGGTGATCGTCCCCGCTGCGATCGCAACGATGGTGATCGCTTAATCTTCCCGGCACCGACTGGGGAGGTTCCGTTTGCAGGCGCAGGTTGCTTCGCACGGCCGGTCGACCGGGTTCGACCGCGGATTTGAGCTGAGCGTGTTCGACGCCGGCGGAGCCGCCCGGCGGGTGGACCTGGCGCACGCCAGCGGCCTCGTGATCGAGCAGCTGGCCCCCGTCCGTGCGATGCCTACATACCGTGGCCAGCGCAGCAATCAGGGGCTGTGGTGGCTGGCCACCACTGCGCGGCACGTCGGCTACGAGTCGTGGCTGGAGCGCGATCACCTGACGCTGCTGGACTTCGACCCCGCGGTGGTCGGCGTCGCGGCGCAGCCGTTCTGGCTGATGTGGCAGCACGACGGCCGGCCACAGTCGCACGCGCCGGACTTCTTCGCCCGGCTCGCTGACGGCGGCGGCGTGGTCGTCGACGTGCGGCCGGCCGGCCGGGTCCGGCCCCGCGACGCCCTGGCGTTCGAGGCGACCCGGCAGGCGTGTGACCTGACCGGATGGCAGTACCGGCTGGTCCATGAACCGGACCCGGTGCGGATGGCGAACGTGCGCTGGCTGGCCGGATTCCGGCACCCTCGGTGCCGACGCACGGACCTGGCCGCGGCCGTGACCGAGGTGTTCCGGGAACCGCTCGGACTGCTCGCCGGTGCGGGTCGGGTCGGTGACCCGCTCGTCTGTCTGCCGAACGTGTACCACCTGCTGTGGACGGGTGTCCTCGCCACCGACCTGGCCGTGCCGCTGTCCGAGCGTTCCCCCGTGCAGGCGGCCAGCGGATGACCGCGAGCGGGCGGACAGTGCTGCAGGTCGGCGACCACGTGCTCTTCGACGGTGCACCGCTGAGGGTCGTCGGACTCGCCGGGACGAGCGTGCGGCTGGCCGACGAGACTGGCGCCGCCCAGGTGGTGCTGCTGGGGTACCTGCTCGCCTCGCCCGGCTTCGCGCTGCTGGGCGCTCCTACGGCGGCGCCGCGGCTCGAGCCGCTCGGGCTGATCGACGGGCTGCCGGAGGCGGTGACCGCGCGGGCCCGCGCGTGGGAGCGGCACGTCGTCGAGGTGCAGACCGGCGTGCCGCCGGGCGCTCCGGCCGGCGCGCTGCCACGGCTCGGGTACGACCCGGCCAGCTGCAGCGTGGCCGAGCGGGACGCGGCCAAGGCCGCCGAACTTACCGCGGCCGGGCAGCCGACCAGCGCGGTCACCGTGAAGCGGATGCGGCTGCGCTACCGCGACGGCGGCCTATGGGGTCTCATCGATCACCGCGCCACCCGGGAGTCCTCGCCGTACGGCCGGGTCGACCCTCGGGTTGTCGCGGCTGCCCGGGCGGTGATCGATGCCGAAACCCACGCGTCGACCGGTACCCGCACCAGGATGCGGCGGCGCGTCGAGCAGCAGCTGGCCGCCGAGCACGGACCTGGCGCGGTGCCGATGCCGTCGAACGCGACGTTCTACCGCCTGCTGGCCGGGCTGTCCGCTGGCCGGGCACACGTTCGGGACGGCGACGACCCGGCGCACCCAGGCCAACCGGCCCGACCGGCCGTTCACCCGGACCGTCGCCGTGCGTCCGGGCGAGCTCGTCCAGCTCGACACCACCCCGCTGGACGTCATGGCGCTGCTCGAGGACGGTGTCCCGGGCCGGGTCGAGCTGACGATCGCGTTGGACGTGTGCACCCGCACGATCTGCGCGGCGGTGCTACGCCCGGGCGGGACGAAGGCCGTCGACGCCGCGCTGCTGCTGGCCCGGATGCTGGTGCCGGAGCCGATGCGGCCGGGCTGGTCGGCCGCGCTGCACATGGCCGTCTCCCGCATCCCGCACGCCCGGCTCCTCGACCTCGACGCCCGGCTTGAGCATGCGGCAGCGAAGCCGGTGATCGTCCCGGAGACCGTGGTCACCGACCGCGGAAGGGTGTTCGTCTCCGACACGTTCGTCCGCGCCTGCCAGCGGCTCGGGATCTCCGTTCAACCGGCCCACCCCGGCACCCCGACCGACAAGGGCCACGTCGAGCGGACCTTCGCCGCGATCAACACCCTGTTCTGCCAGCACGTCGCCGGATACGTCGGCTCCAACGTCACCCACCGTGGCGCCCGCCCGGCCACCGACGCGGTCTGGACGTTGCCGCAGCTGCAGGACCTCCTCGACGAATGGATCATCGCCGGGTGGCAGGCCCGCCCGCACGACGGCCTGCGCGACCCGCACGCCGGCGGCCGGCCGCTGTCCCCGAACGAGATGTTCGCCGCCGCGATCGCCGCGACCGGCTACATCACCATGCCCTTGACCCGCGACGACTACCTCGAACTCCTGCCCGTGCAATGGCGCGCCATCGGCGACCACGGCGTCCAAGTCGACTACCGGCACTACGACACCGCGGCGTTCAACCCCTTGCGCGGCCAGCCCTCCGGCGTGCTCGGCAAAGGCAACCGGTGGGAAGTCCACTACGACCCCTACGACCTGTCCCACGTCTACGTCCGGGACCCGCGCACCCACACGTGGATCGCCGCACCGTGGACGCACCTGCCGATGATCGGCCAGCCCTTCGCCGACTTCACCTGGCGCGCCGCCCGCCAGCTCGTCGCGGACCGGGGCGGCGACGACCACGACGAGACCGCGGTCGCCGCGGCCCTCGACAATCTGCTCACCCGCGCCACAGCCGGTCCCGCCAGCACGCCAGCCGCCGCGCCGGGCCGAGGGTCGGTCAGACCGGCGCGGCAGCGGCGCACCGCCGCGCGCACCCGCGCGAGCGGACCCAGCATCCCCGAAACCGTCATCGAACCGCCCGCGGCCGACCTCGACGACGGGACCGACGACGTCCAGCCGTATTCGGCGGTCACGCCGTTCGCGGTCTTCGAGGCCGGCGACGAAAGGACCTACCGATGAACGCGGCCGCCGCCCCGACCGACCCGCCCGGTCCTGCCCCGCACACCACCCGCGAAGGCTGGGCCGCGTTCGTCGCGCAGCAACCGCCACGGCTCGACCTCCTCGACGCCGAACGGCTCGCCGAGCTCGACCAGGCCGATCGGGACGCCTACGACGAACGGCGGCTGGCCTACCACGCCCGCCTCGTCGTGGTCGCGACCCCGATGATCGACCAGATCGTCACTGCCGGCCGGCGGCTCGTGCTGCTCAACCGCGGCCAGGACACCGCCCGCCGCGGCCTCGTCGTCACCGGCGCATCCGGCACCGGCAAGAGCACCGCGATCAAACAGCTCGGCAAACACCACGAACTCCTCGCCCGGCGCCGGCGCACCGCCCCCGGCCCGTTCCTGCCCGTCGTGCACGTCACCGTCCCGCCCGCCGCCACCCCGAAAGTCCTCGCCGCCGAGTTCGGCCGGTTCCTCGGCCTGCCCCTGCCCCGCAGTCTCAACCAGGTCAATATCACCAACGCCGTCTGCGACCTGCTCTGCGAGCTCGGCACCGACCTCGTCCTCGTCGACGAGATCCACAACCTCGACCTCACCACCCGCGTCGGCGCGGAAAGCTCCGACCAGCTCAAGTACCTCGCCGAACGGATCCCCGCCACGTTCATCTACGCCGGCATCGACGTCGAACACGGCGGCCTGTTCACCGGCACCCGCGGCCGGCAGATCGCCGGCCGGTTCGCCTCCGTCGCCACCGCCGCCTTCCCGTACGGCAGCCGGCCCCAACGCGACCAGTGGACCGCCCTCGTCAGCGCGCTCGAACACACCCTGCGCCTGTACGCCCACACACCCGGCCCGCTCGCGCGCCTCGCCGGGTACCTCCACCAGCGCACCGGCGGCATGATCGGCAGCCTCTCCCACCTCATCCGCGGCGCCGCCATCGAAGCCATCTTCGACGGCACCGAACGCATCACCCGCGCCACCCTCGACCGCGTCATCCTCGACCACGCCGCCGAACACCCGCGCACGAGCCCCCGGGCCAAACGCGCGAACGCCGCATCGGTCGGCACCGGGTGACCGCGCCCGGCAACGGCACCGTGCCCGTCCCCCGGTGGCACGAGCCAGCCCGGCCGCTGCCCATCCCCACTCAGCCGCTGCCCGACGAACTGCTCATCTCCTACCTGCGCCGGCTCGCCGCGAACAACCACATCACCGTCGCGATGCTCATCAACCACCTCGGCTGGCGACGGCAACACCCCAACACCCGCGCCGGCGGGACCCGCGGGAACCATTCCGACCTCGTCCTCAACGACGCCGCCCTCAACCGGCTCTCCATCTACAGCGGCTCGACCACAACCACACTGCGTCGCGCCACCCGTACCCACGCGCTCGACACCGACGACCCAACCCCGGCCACCGACTGGACCGCCCTCCACAGCGCACGCCTCGCGAGGCCCTGCAGCCGCTGCGCCGCCACCCGCGGCGTCCATGTCGAGGCCACGATCGCCCTCGCGGAGCAGCAACCCGCCATCTGTATCGAACACCGCGTCGCCCTCGCTGACCCGGGCGCCGACCTGCCAGAGCAGTCGCTGCAGCGCTTCCCGGAAGTCCTGGCCGCGGCGCAACGCCACCTCCGGCTACGGCGCCGACGCCACGCGACGTTCCGGTACGCCTACACCACCGCGGCGCGACTGACCCGCAACTGGCGCCCCTACGCCCCAAACCTACGAACCGCCCCCGAGGCAATCAGCGTGCGCTGGCAGGCCCGCGCCGCACACCTCAACCGGCCCGACACTGACAATCTGGTCCGCTACCCCGAAACCATCTCCCTCGCCGACCTCCTCAGCACGCTGCCCTGGCCAGCCGACGCCGCCGAAATCCTCACCAAACCAATCATCGCCGCCCCCGTCCATCTCCTGCTCCAAGCCGCCCACGCCCTCAACCACCCCACACCACGCGAGCTCCTCGAACGGGGCCACCCACTCTGCCGGTGGGCCGGCGTCCCGCTACGCCCGGGCTACTGGTGGAACGAACAAGGACCCGAACCCGACCGGACTGCGTACTTCACACTCACGCGAGCCAAAGCAGCGCGACCCGCTGAAAAAAGATCAGAACCACCGAGATGGAACCCGCCAAAGGCGTCTCAGCCAAGTTGATCCGTACCTGCTCCCCAGCAGCAACCGGATCAGGTTCATTGCGAACCAACAAGTGGGTTGATGGGAACCACGGTCCTGTACGCGCCAGGCTGGCGGGTCGAATCTGCCGTTTTCGATCGCGACGGCACCGGCGAGCGTACCTGGAACCGTGCTATCGACTCGGATGGCGTCGAGTACTGGCGGACCACCAGCGGATTGCAGGAACTGCTGCACCGCCACGGACTCGACATGGGCGACCTCACCCTGGCACAGGCGCCCCCGCGGCTGACCGATCCGGACGACGCCTGCGAATGACGTCGTCCGACCGCACCGGGCTGCCGGCCCGCGTGGCCGCGATGCTGGCCACCCCAGGGCCGCCGCCGACCGCCAGCGGCTGGTCGTACGAGCTGAAGTTCGACGGAAGGCGACGGGTTCCCGAAATCCTGCGGGTCCTCCCGATGGAACCCATCGCGCACTTCGACCTTTGACGTGGCGAGTACCGCAGGTTCCCGTCAGGCGATCCGCCGCCTCGAGACCCATATCGGTCTCCGTGAGCTGGTTCTGTGTCGCATCTCGTAAAGTGATGCATCGGCCAGCGACCGACGCCACGTGGTCCGCTGCCGTCCACAGGTCGGATCATGTGCCGTCGCGGAGGTCACCGTCGCCCTGGACAATGCCATCACCGACGTCACTCGGCGGCGACTTCTCGCGGGTCTGCCGCAGGTCTGTGCCCGGGCGCCGAGCGGTCGCCGGATGTTCCTTGAGCCACAGCAGACCTTCTGGAGCGGTGCACTACCAGAGCCGGACTTCTTGGCCCGACTGTACGACCTCGAGGCGCTGCCGAGCCACGATTCCCGCTACACCACCGCGTTCCAGGACTTCGTGCAGCACCGCATGGCTAACGACGACTGGGACGACGACTGGGTCTTCACCGATCGCCGGCTCGGGCTGGCCGACAGTGACGAGAAGCTGCTGCTGTTCCTGGCCGAAATGCTGCACCCTGCTGTCCGAACTGATCTAGACGAGGTTGAACGGATTCGCGACTTCGTGAACGGTGTGCTCGTCCACGATGGCTACGAGCTCGTGCAGGTCACCGCGATCAGCGGCGCTCCGGTCTTCGCTCCGCGCCGCATCGGGGCCGGGGTCCGCGGGACTATGAAGAACCTCATCTTTGCCGCGATCGGCCCGAAGCCGAAGATCGTCATCACCGACGCTCTCAACAACGACCTGCGGATCACCGGCAACGTCCAGAACTGCCTCATGTACGACCGGCCGCTGCCCGCCCACGGCCTCACATGGAGCGACCTGACCTCCTGGTGGGCTGAGCAGCAGGGCATGGGCGGCGCATCCGACCACGATGTGTCTCTCAGCCTGTATCAGCGTCTCAACGCGTCGCTCGGCGACAACGACGCCGAGCGACGGATCCTGCGAACCTACACCAACCGTTACGTCCGCCTCGGCCCGGACATCCCGGCGCTGATCCCGCAGGTGTATCTGCACTACGACCCGTACACCCGCAGCCAGTACCCGCCCGGACAGGCGCCCTTGCAGCGGCAGCGCATGGACTTCCTGATGCTCCTGCCCCATCACGCCCGGGTGGTCATCGAATGCGACGGTCCGCACCACTACGCCGACGACGATGGCCGCGCCAGCCCTCGGCGGTACGCCGACATGATGGCCGAGGATCGCGAGTTGCGGCTGGCCGGCTACGAGGTCTACCGGTTCGGCGGCGTCGACCTCGTCGACCACTCCTCCACGGCCGAGCGCCTTAACACCTTCTTCGACCGGCTCGCCGCTCGGCACGCCAACTGACCACCACTCGCGAACGCAACACATACTTCCGGCTGAAAGTCCACTGTGGATGCGCGGGAAGTCGGATCGATAGGCTGCTGATGCCTGCCGTCGGGTTCGGCGAATGGGTGCCGCGGGGTGGCTACGGCATGATCGGATCACGTCCGTGCGCTGGAGCGGCAGCCGCGAGGTAGTGCATGGCCGTGCTTTTCGACAGACCGAACAGACGCATCAGCATCAGCGGGTCGGCTGACTGGGTCGCCTCGTACAAGATGCGGTCGGCGCGCAGCTGTGCGGGGCCGAGCCCGAGCGGCGGGAAGTGGCGCACGATCGCGGTGCGACTGATTTGTGGGTTGAGCGGGTCGAGGGCGGTCAGCCGAGTCACAAAGAGATACGGGTTGGTACTCGTGGGCCACCTCCGCATGCGCTCCCGTAACCATGCGCCGATCAGGTCTTTAGTGGTCTCGTCAATCACGAGGTGGTGGGTCCGGCCGCCGCGGCGATGGATGGTGAGTCGCCATCGCACCCGGTCGAGGTGGTCGAGGCGGATGTCGCGGAGTTCCTCGACCTGCAGGGCGTGCAGTGCCACAAGCGCGACGACGGCTCGGGCCATGGTGTTGGGAACCCGG
The DNA here is from genome assembly GCF_050955725.1 of Dactylosporangium sp. CA-139114. Lineage (NCBI taxonomy): Bacteria > Bacillati > Actinomycetota > Actinomycetes > Micromonosporales > Micromonosporaceae > Dactylosporangium > Dactylosporangium sp. CA-139114. The sequence goes on along the minus strand of NZ_CP192080.1, from coordinate 3,555,304 downwards.
TCGAGCAGGCCGCGGAGCCGGTCGGACGGGATCGGCCGGACGAGCGGTCGAGCGTGGCGGCCGCGGACGTTGCGGGTCGGGTCGGTGAAGATGCGCCGACGATGGCGTAACGCCTGGAACAGCGATCGCAGGCCGGTGCGCTGGAGTTGGATGGAGCCGCGGGGATGGGCGGCGAGCGCGGCGTCGATGTCGTCGCGCGTGATCGCGGTGAGCGACGGGAACAGGGGCGCCCAGTCGATCAGCACCGGCAGGGTGTGATGCAGGTAGATGTGGACGGCAGCCCAGGACCGTGGTGGGGTGCCGTGGGGTCCTGGGGTTCGCAGAGATTGGGTCCAGGTGGCGACGTCGGCCTGGTACGCCGGCGGGACGGCGGCTTGGAGGCGGCGGGCGGCGCGCTCGTGCGCGTCCGTGCGTGGCTGCCGGTCGTCGATCAGCAGGCCGTGCGTGGCGAGGAACTGCACCACCCGGGCGGCGGCACCGGCGCGGTGCTCGCGTGCGGCGTTGACGACGTCGCTGCGGCGGATCGGTGCTGCGGTCCCGAGCCAGGACGCGATCAGGCGCAGCACGCGCAGGGCGTCGCGGCGGGCCCGGTCCGGCCAGCGGTGCGCTCGTGCGGCCACGGGCGCGGCGGGAAGTCGCTCGGACGGCCACAGCGGCGCCAGCATGTCCTCCGGGTCGTCGCGGAACTCGCCGCGGATCTGCTCGACGTACCACCACAACAGCTCCCGGCCCTCGGCGAACAGGAACGCCATCCGCTCTCGGGGTCCGGACCCCCGGGCGCCTTTGCCGCGCACCACGAACCGGCCCCACTGGCCGAGCTCCCAGTGCACGTCGCCGATGCGCACGGCGCACAGTTCGGCCGCACGGACCCCGGACAGGTAGGCGATCTTCGCCATCACGTAGTCGCGGACCGCGACGTGGTACTTGCGCGCCTGCGGCAGCGCGGCCCGCCACGCGGCGAAGAACTCGAGCATCGCCCGCCGCGACGGCGGCACTCGCAGCCCGAAGTCGCCGCGATGCCGGGGCCGGTTGAACGTGTCCACCGGCGACACCACGGCGGCGCCGAACCGTTGCATGATCTCGCCCGCGTACCGCTGCTCGAGGAACGCGAAATAGCTGTCGATGTTCAGCAGCTTCTTGCGCATCGTCGCCGGAGCCCGCCGGCCCGGGCCGACGAAGTACTGATCGAGCCGGCCCGGCGTCAGTTGCCACGGCACGCACTCGTAGAAGTCACAGACCTCGATCACCGGGCGGATCAGCTGCTGCAACGTGGTCCCCGCCAGCCCGGCGACGTCCCGCGCCCACGTGTACTCCGCCAGGCTGTCCTGGTACAGCGCCTGCTCGTCCTGCGGGCTGCTGCCCGACCGGGCCCGCCGCTGCAAGGTGACGACGTCGGCCAGTCCGCCCGGCTCCGCCCGCGGACTGCTTGCGCGCCCCGGCCGCCGGGCGGCCGGCACGGACCTCACGTGCACCACGAATCCGTGATATCGGCTACCAGCTCTCGGAATCCAGGAGGAGCTCGCGGATTCACCCGTCGGTGCGCCACCGCTGAATCACACTGCTGTAGTTCTCGATCATCCCTTTGCACAGGTCAGGGGCGGTCGTAGCGTCGGGCGCATGGGTGTGGTCGGAGCGTGGGAGACCCGAGATCGCCGATGGCGGGTGGAGGTCGGCGGCGTCGGCGCCATCGCGTGGTATCGGCTCATCGGTCCAGACGGCGATGCCAGGAATCTGCCGAGCCTGAGCGCCCTGAGCGCCGCTCTTGGAGCGGCTGGCCTCGACCTGGCCGAGCTGCGCGAGGCCCACGGCGTCGACACCGCCGCCTGATTCTGGGTCGTCCATCGCCGGGCGGATCGCCACTGAGCCGGAGCTGCAGGGACGACGCCGCAGGGGAACGGCACACGCCGTCACCTGCCGTTGGCGTCGGCCGTCCCGCGCGGCCTCCGACCACCGCCCACCCCCGGTCGGGTGCACGGTGCGCTGGCAGGTCTTCGGACTCGCGGGCCTGACCTTCCGGTCGCCTACTGACCGTCGCTTCCCAGACCCCTTCGGGTCCAGTGCTTCGTTGACGGCGTTCGTTCCCACTTACCGCTGCGGGGCAGTCCCGGAATCACACCGGGTTCCCTGTTGCCACGACCAACCTCACCGAGGCCCGGCCTGACCAGGTGCGGGCAACACCGCATCTGGGTGGCATCGAGAAAGCGAAACACCAGATGTCGTGTCGGCGTGTCGTCATCGCCACACCCGGTCGGTAGGGATTGACGCCGCGACGCCACATCGACAGACTGACGGTCACAACTGCATAGCCGTGCGTTGATGGGGGAAGTCCGGTTGAAGTCCGGCGCTGGCCCGCAACGGTAGACGACCCGCACACCCGTGGTGGTCGTGAGCCCGAGTACCTGTCTGCGCGCGTTGGTTCTGTACCTCCCTACCCGTCGTGGCCCACGGGTCGGAGCCGCCGGGCATCCCGTTTCCGTCCGGTTTCTCTCGACTGCCAGGGCCGGAAAGGCACCGCCTGATGGCAGTCCGCCGGCACCGCGCACGCACCCTCCTCACCGGGGTGCTCACCGCGCTCGCTCTCTCCACCGTCCTGCTCAGCGTCGCCACCGCGCCTGCCGCGGCCGCCACCCCGCCGACCCTCAACCGGCCCGACGCGGCCGCCGGGTGGCTGGCCCGCCAGCTCGTCGACGGCGAACGGTTCGAGGTCGTCTTCGACGGCGTCGCCTACCCCGACCAGGGCCTCACCATCGACGCCGTCCTCGCGTTCGCCGCTGCGAAGGTCGCCGACACCAACGCGACCAAGGCCACTACCTGGCTCGCCCGTCCGGAGATCCTGACCGGATACATCGGCGACGGCACCGAGGCCTACGCCGGCGCCACCGCGAAGCTCGCCCTCGCCGTGCAGGTGCGCGGCGGGAACCCGGCCGCGTTCGGCGGCGTCGACCTCATCACCCGGCTGCGCGGGCTGCAGGCGCCGTCGGGCCGGTTCTCGGACCGGTCCGCGTTCGGTGACTACAGCAACCAGTTCACCCAGGCGTTCGCGCTGCTCACGCTGGGCCGCACTACCGGCGGGGCGCCTGCCTCGGGCGCGGCCTACCTGGCCGGCACGCGGTGCGCGGATGGCGGGTACCCGCTCTACTTCGACCAGCCCACCTGCACCAGCGACGTCGACGCGACCGCCCTGGCTGTGCAGGCGCTCCTGGCCGTCCACCGCCCCGCCGACGCCGCCCCGGCGATCGCCTGGCTGGTGTCGAAGCAGGCCGCCGATGGCTCCTTCAATAACGGCTCCGGTGTGGTGAACGCGAACAGTACCGGTCTGGCCGCGCAGGCCCTCGCCGTCGCCGGCCGGCCCGTCGCCTGGCTGAAGGCCCGCGGCTTCCTGCTGACCTTGCAGGTCCGCTGCACCGGCCCCGCCGCCAATCGCGGCGCGATCGCCTACACGACGGCCGGGTTCGACCCGGCCACCGCCGTGCGGGCCACCGCACAGGCTGTCCCCGGCCTCACCGGGTCCGGGCTGGCGACCCTGTCCGCCGCCGGGGCCCGCCCGGCCGCGCCCGTGCTGGCCTGCCCATGACCACTGTCCATGTTGGAGGGACGATGAGGTCTACCCTGCGCCGCGCCCTGTCCACCGCCCTCGCCGCCCTCGGCGTCACCGGGGCCCTCGTGCTCGCCGAACCGGCCCCCTTGGCGGCGCACGCCGCGGCGTGCGCCCCGTCGACCGGCGTGACGGTCGTCGTCGACTTCGGCTCCCTCGGCGGCGGCGTCGTTACCAGCTGTTTCGCCGGTGACCCGGCGACCGGGCTGGCGTCGTTGACCGGGTCCGGGTTCACCGTCACCGGCACCCAGCGCTGGGGCCTGGCGTTCGTGTGCCGGATCAACGGCCAGCCGACCGCGGCGACCGAGCCGTGCGTGAACACCCCGCCCGCCTCGGCGTACTGGTCGTACTGGCACGCCACCCCCGGCGGCGCCTGGACCTACAGCAGCCTCGGCGCCTCCTCCTACAACCCGGCGATCGGCACCGTCGAAGGCTGGCGCTTCGGCTCCGGCCAACAGCCTTCCATCACCGCCCCCTGACCATCACCCATTCGACCCGGGCGCGGTGCCGCGGCACGACCTGCCGCGGCACCGCATCCCCGGCCCCACCCGGGAAGGCAACCCCTCGACATGCGTCCGCGCCCCTCCCGCAGCGCCGCTGCCGTCCTCGCCGCCACGCTCACCGCCGCGCTCGCCGCCACCGCGGGCGCTCTCGCCGCGCCGAGCCCGGCGCAGCAGGCGGCGGCCCGGGACGCGGCGACGTGGCTGACCACCCAGCTCGAGGACGGGGTGCTGACCAACTTCGGCATGCCCGACATCGGCCTCACCATCGACGCCCTCCTCGCCCTGCGCGCGACCGGCGTCGCCCCCGCCGTCGCGGACCACGTCGCCGACCAGGTCGCCGCGAACGCCGCCGCGTTCTCCTTCTACGAGATCGACGGCGACGGCGACGGCGACGGCGACCTCGACCGGATCGTCGACGCCGGCTCCACCGCGAAACTCCTCCTCGCCGCCGAGGCAGCCGGGCGGGACCCGAAACACTTCGGCGGTCTCGACCTCGACGCCCAGACCCGCGCCCTCATCGCCACGTCCGGCCCGCACCAGGGCCGGGTCCGCGACACCACCCCCGAGGTGTACGGCGGCGACGCGTCCAACACCTTCGACCAGTCCCTCGCGATCCTCGGCCTGACCCGCTCCGGCGGCGCCCCCGCCGACACGATCACCTACCTGATCCGGCAGCAGTGCCCGGCCGGCGGGTTCCGGCTCAACCCCGACCCGGCCGGGACCGCGTGCAGCAGCGACGACGTCCCGGACGTCGACTCGACCGCGATCGCGGTACAGGCCCTCCTCGCCGCCGGTCTCGCCCCCGGCGCCGCCACCGCGGCGGCGAAGGGTGTTGCCTGGCTGGAGGCGAAGCAGGCGCCGGACGGCTCGTTCGTCAACGGGCCGCAGCAACCCGATCCGAACCTGCCGTCGGTGGCCAACAGCAACAGCACCGGCCTCGCCGGTGAAGCCCTCGCCGGCGCCGGCGCGACCACCGCTGCCGGCAAGGCCGCCACGTGGGTCGCCGCGCTTCAGCTCACCACCGGCACGGACAAGGGCGCCCTCGCCTACTCCGCGACCGCGTTCGCGGCCGGGGCGATCGACGACATGACCCGCGACCAGTGGCGCCGCGCCACCGCCCAGGCCCTCCTCGCCCTCGTCCAGATCCCGCTCGGCGACATCGGCAAACCCGGCACCGGATCACCGTCCGCCTCGGCCAGCCCGTCGGCGTCACGGTCCGCGTCGCCGAGCCCGTCGGCGAGCGCCACGGTCAGCCCGTCGCCCACCGCGTCGGCGAGCAGCTCACCGTCGGCGTCCGCGTCGAGCGCATCCCCGACGGCGACCGCGACCACGACGGCGCCGGGCGGGAACCTGCCGGTCACCGGCGACCCGATCGTGCGGATCGTCGCCCTCGCGATCGTGCTGCTCGCCGCCGGCATCGTGCTCGTCGTCGTGGCGCGGCGGCGCCGCACCCCATGACCCGCCCACTCCTCCTCCTTCGGGCGGCGGCCGCGATCCTCGTCGCGGCCGCAGCAGGCGTCGCCGTGCCCGCCGCTCCGGCGATGGCGGGGACGTCCGGGTACTGCCCGGACAGCTCCGGGGTGACGGTGGTGGTCGACTTCCACGAGCTCGGCGGCGGCGTGGTCATCCGCTGCGCCCCCGGCGCCCAGGACAGCGGCCTCACCGCGCTGCAGCATGCCGGGTTCACCGTCGCCGGCACCACCCGCTGGGGGCTGGCGTTCATCTGCCGCATCGAGGGCAAACCCACCGCCGCCACCGAACCGTGCATCGACACCCCGCCCGCCACCGCCTACTGGTCCTACTGGCACGCCCCCAACGGCGGCACCTGGACCTACAGCCAGCTCGGCGTCAAGAACCGCACCCCACCCCAAGGTTCCTTCGACGGCTGGTCGTTCTCTAAGAACCACACCGAAGGCACCGCCCCCACCCCCGGCGCCACCCCCACCCGGCCCGCACCCCCACCCCCGCCGGCCACCACCAGCCCACCCCAGTCGACCGGTGGCGCCACCAGCGGACCGACCCGCGGCCCCGGCCCGACGACCCCCGCCGCCACCACGGGGCCGGCCGCGTCCACACCGGCGCCGAGCGATACCGCCACCGCGCTCGGCCCGCAGCCGTCCGCCTCCGCCACGGCGGCGACGGCGACCGCGACGGCCCCATCGCCGGCGAGCGCCCCGCCCGGGGACGTGGACGCGGTGCGGACCGCGGCCGGGGTGCCCGTCGGCACCCTCGCCGGGATCGGGCTGCTCGTCGTGCTGGCCGCGGTCGGCGGGTTCACGGTGTGGCGCCGCCGCCGCGCCGGACCGGACACGTGAAGGTGATGGTGGTGCTGCCGCGGGCGGTGCATCCGGGGGCGTGGTGGCTGTGGGCGCTCGGCCTGGCCACCGCGGCCAGCCGCACCACCAACCCGATCATTCTCGCCCTCATCGCGACCGCCGCCGGCATCGTCGTCGCCCGGCGCCGCTCCGACGCGCCGTGGGCCCTCGCCTTCCGCCTCTACCTCATCCTGGGCGGGCTGATCGTGGCCAGCCGGCTGCTGTTCCGGATCGTCTTCGGCGGCGGGGGCGGCACCCACATCCTGGTCACCCTGCCCGGGGTCCCGCTCCCGGCGTGGGCCGCCGGGATCCGGCTGTTCGGGCCGGTCGCCGCCGAAGAGCTCCTCGGCGGCCTCTACGACGGGCTCCGCCTCGCCACCATGCTCGTGTGTCTCGGCGCCGCCAACGCCCTCGCCAACCCGAAACGGCTCCTCAAGCTCGTCCCCGCCGCACTGTATGAGGCGGGGACGGCGGTCATCGTCGCGTTGTCCGTCGCGCCGCAGCTCGCCGAGAGCGTCCTGCGGGTCCGCCGTGCACGACGGCTGCGCGGCGGCGCCGGGAAAGGTGTCCGGGCGCTGCGGGCGATCCTGCTGCCCGTTCTCGCCGACGCCCTCGACCGGTCGCTGACCCTGGCCGCCGCGATGGACGCCCGCGGCTACGCCCGCGCCGGCAGCACCCCCCGCCCGATCCGGCTCGCCGGTGGCGCTCTGGTCGTGGGTGGGCTGCTCGGCGTGTGCGTCGGCGTCTACGGGCTCCTCGACGCCACCACCCCTCGCCCGCTCGGCCTGCCCCTGCTTGCCGCCGGAGGCGCGGTCGCCGCCGCGGGCCTGCTTCTCGGCGGGCGGCGCGTCCAGCGGTCGCGGTACCGGCCCGACCCGTGGCGGCTCCCGGAAACCGTCACCGCCCTCGCCGGCATCGGCGCGGGAGCCCTGCTGTTCACGTCCGCCGCGGTTGACCCCGCGAACCTTTACCCGTCGCTGAGCCCCCTCGCCTGGCCGCAGCTCGGCGTGCTGCCCGCTCTCGCCGTCGTCCTCGCCGCGGCGCCGGCCTGGCTCACCCCGCCCCCACAGGCCGGCACTCCCGCCGAGCCCGCCCCGGTCGCTGACCGCGATCGTGCCGAGGTGACCGCGTGATCGACTTCGACCGGGTCACGATCACCTACGCCGGCGCCAGCGGGCCGGCGCTGCGCGACGTCACGCTCCACGTCGGGGAGGGCGAGCTGTGCCTGGTCGCCGGCACCACCGGCACCGGCAAGTCGACGCTGCTGCGCGCGGTCAACGGCCTGGTCCCGCACTTCACCGGCGGCACCCTCGCCGGTCGGGTCGTCGTGGCCAGCCGCGACACCCGCATCCACCCGCCCCGCGAGCTCGCCGACCTGGTCGGATACGTCGGGCAGGACCCGCTGCACGGCTTCGTCACCGACACCGTCGAAGAGGAACTCGCCTACGGCCTCGAACAGCTCGCCGTCCCCGCCCCCGCCATGCGCAAACGCGTCGAGGAGACCCTGGACCTGCTCGGCATCGCCGACCTGCGGGACCGGCCGCTGCGGGCGCTGTCCGGCGGGCAGCAGCAGCGGGTCGCGATCGGCGCCGTCCTCGCCGCCCACCCCCGCGTCGTCATCCTCGACGAACCCACCTCCGCCCTCGACCCCGCCGCAGCCGAGGACGTCCTGGCCGCGATCACCCGCCTCGTGCACGACCTCGGCATCACCGTCCTGGTCGCCGAGCACCGCCTCGAACGGGTCGCGCACTACGCCGACCGGCTGCTCTACCTGCCCGGCGACGGCACCGTCGCCGACGGGCCACCCGCCGAGGTCCTCGCCGGGGCCGCGGTGGCACCGCCGATCGTCGAGCTCGGCCGCCTCGCCGGCTGGGACCCGCTGCCCCTGTCCGTCCGCGACGCCCGCCGCCAGGCCGCCGGCCTGCGGGCCCGTCTCGCCGACCGGCAGCCGCCGGCCCGGGCAACGGGCAATGACCGGCCCGTGGCCCTGCACGCTGACGGCGTCATGGTCCGCTACGGCCGCCACGTCGCCGTCGCCGGCGTGACCCTCGACCTGCACACCGGCGAGGTCGTGGCGCTGATGGGCCGCAACGGCTCCGGCAAGTCGTCCCTGCTGTGGGCGCTGCAAGGGTCCGGCCCACGGCAGCGCGGCACCGTACGGGTCGGCGGCGACGACCCGGCGCAGCTGGCCCCGGCCGTCGCGCGCCGCCGGGTCGGCCTCGTGCCGCAGACCCCGGCCGACCTGCTCTACCTCGACACCGTCGCCGCCGAATGCGCCGCCGCCGATCACGAATCCGGCGCCCCGGCGGGCACTTGCCGGGCGCTGCTGGACGACCTCGCGCCCGGCATCCCCGGCGACCGGCACCCCCGCGACCTCTCCGAAGGCCAGCGCCTCGCCGTCGTCCTCGCGATCCAGCTCACCGCCGCGCCGCCGGTCCTGCTGCTCGACGAGCCGACCCGCGGCCTGGACTACACCGCCAAACAACGGTTCGCCGCGATCGTGCGCCGCCTGGCCGGGGCCGGGACCGCGGTCGTGGTCGCCACCCACGACGTCGAGCTCGTCGCCGTCCTCGCCGACCGGGTCGTGGTCATGGCGCAGGGTGAGATTGTCGCCGACGGCCCGGCCGCCGACATCGTCGCCGCCTCGCCGACCTTCGCCCCGCAGGTCGCGAAGATCCTGCACCCCGCCCCGTGGCTCACCGTCGCCGACGTCGCCGAGGCTCTGTCGTGAGCCGGCCCGTACGGATCCGGGCCCGCGCCGCCGTCGTCCTGGCCCTGGCGTCGGCGGCGGGGCTGACGGCGTTTTTCTGGCCGCTGTTCGTCCCCGCCCAGCCCGAGGCCGTCGCCCGCACCGCCGAAGCACCCCTCATCTTCATCGTCCTGCTGCCCGTCCTGGTCGCGGTCATGGTCGCCGAACTGACCGGCGGCGGCCTCGACACGAAGGCTGTCGCGATGCTCGGCGTGCTCTCGGCGATCAACGCGGCGCTGCGGACGCTCGGCGCCGGGACCGCCGGCATCGAAACCGTCTTCTTCCTCCTCGTCCTCGCCGGGCGGGTGTTCGGGCCCGGGTTCGGGTTCCTGCTCGGCTCCACCTCGCTGTTCGCGTCCGCGCTGCTCACCGCCGGCGTCGGGCCGTGGCTGCCGTTCCAGATGCTCGCCGCCTCGTGGGTCGGTCTCGGCGCCGGCCTCCTCCCCCGCCGCATCACCGGCCGGGCCGAGATCGCGCTCCTCGCCGGGTACGCCGCGGTGTCCGCGTACGCGTACGGGTTCTGCATGAACATGTGGTTCTGGCCGTTCAGCCCAGCCGCCGACACCCAGCTCTCCTACATCGCCGGCGCCCCGCTGCTCGACAATCTGCACCGCTTCGTCCTGTTCACCATCACCACCTCATCGCTGGGCTGGGACACCGGCCGCGCGATCACCAACAGCCTCGCCGTCGCCGTCCTCGGCACCGCCGTCCTCGCCACACTGCGCCGCGCCGCCGGGCGTGCGGCATTCGACGCGCCCGTCGCGTTCAGCAACACCGCCGATCCAGCCACAGAGTCCCCTGCTGAGACCGGCCCGGACCCCCGCAGCGTCACGACACAGCGTGCTGGACCGCATCCCGGGCCGGTGCAGCCACGTTGAGCCGCATGCCGGCGTCGGTGACGGCGACCTCGACGCCGAGGCGCTGCCACAGGTCGAGGATGGCGGCCTCCGCGACGTCGAGGGCCTGCTGTTCCTGGTCGCCGAAGGCCGTGGCAGGTGCGAGGGCGGGCTGCCTGGCCAGCGCGTCGGTGACCTGCTGCCATACCGGGCCGAGGTAGAGCCGGACCGCGGGATGCTCCTCGACGCCGCGGAAGACGCTGGCGTGTCCGATCGACTCGACCTCGGCCTGAGCCCGGCCGAGCAGGTTGATGACACCGTCGGTGGCGTGCACGAGGTCGTTCCAGAGTTGTTCGAGGGGTATCTGCCAGGTGCGGTACTGGTCGACGAGGTCGGGCCAGCCCGGGTAGACGCGGTCGTCGAGGGCCGCGTGCACGGACAGGGTGTAGCCGAGGTCGTTGAGCCGAGCCAGGGTCAGCGGCTGCGTGGTGCCGTCGTCGAGGGTGACCGTGGCGGTCTGGGTGAGCAGGGCGCCGGCCAGCCGGTCGCAGCGCAGTTCCTCGAGGGCACGGTAGGCGATCTTCCGTGCCTCGGCGCAGCGGCTGTTCGGCGAGGTGGTGAGATCGGTCCCGCAGGTCGCGCGGAGCCGGCCTGACACCGGGTGCATGAACTCGTGCAGGAGCAGCCACAGCAGATGCCCGGGCGTGACGTCCGGATCCGCCAGCAGACCCGCGTCGACGATGATCTCGACCACGGACCCGTCCGCGGTCATCACGATGTTCTTGGCCGCGGCGATCCCGCCGACCCGTTCCGGGTCGTAGCTGCCGAAGTTCGGTAGCTCGCCGCGGGCCGCCGCGTCGAGGACCGCGGCGACGAAGTCGTCGACCACCCGAACTGTGATCGCGATACCCGGCAGGTGCAGGGCCGTCGCCAGCTCGGTCATACATCGGTGGGCCAGCGGCACGAACTCGGCGGCCCGGCCCGGATCACCCACGACCACCAGCGGAAAGTCCGTCTGCACAGCGAACATCCTTCGACCAGCTACAACGCCGACAGCCGCGGGGGCGGCCGTCGCCAGCCGCACGCGTGGGCTGTCCCGAATGCGGGTCACCTTACAGCGGGGGTACGACAAGTTTCGCCGGCCGGACACGAACGGGCGGCGCGCCGTCCTCCCACCCACGCACCGGGTGAGGACGGAGGGCAGCGGCCATGTGCCGCCTCGGCAGGCTCGTGGCCAGCGCTAGGCGCGTCGCGTTGCTGGAGCCAGGTGCTGCCTGGTTCAGGTGCTGTCGCTCGGCGCGGCAAGCCGTGCAGACCAGCGTTCCTCCACACGACCCAGCTTCCAGACCGCGATCGCGACGACCCACGCGGCAACGAACAGCCCGACGATGGCGTAGCCGGCGTAGTCGAGCGGGATGTCGGCGATCGCCGCCAGGGGCCCGGAGGTGATGCCGGCCTGCTCGGCGAGGACCCCGATGAGTTCGATCGTGCCGATGATGAGCGCGACGGCGACGGAGATCGACGTGATGGTGATGTTGTAGAAGACCTTCCGGACGGGTTTGGCGAAGGCCCAGCCGTAGGCGGCGTTCATGAAGACGCCGTCGATGGTGTCCATGAGGCACATCCCGGCGGCGAAGAGGATCGGCAGCACGAGGATGGCGTAGAAGGGCAGGTTGAACGCGGCCGCCCCGCCGGCCAGGACGAGGAGGCCGACTTCGGTGGCGGTGTCGAAGCCGAGGCCGAAGAGCACGCCGATCGGGTAGATGTGCCAGGGCTTGCGGACGGATTTGGTGAGGCCGCCGAGGATGCGGTTCATGAAGCCGCGCTTGTTGAGTTGGTCCTCGAGGGCCTGCTCGTCGTAGTCCCCGGCGCGCATGCGGCGGAAGACGCGGATGATGCCCAGCAGGACGACGAGGTTGAGGATGCCGAGTATCCACAGGAACAGCCCGGACACGGAGGCGCCGATGACGCCGGTGACCGAGTGGAGTTCGGAGTCGTCGTTCTCGACCTGCCCGGCGAGGGTCTTGACGCCGACGGAGAGCAGGAACGCGAGCGCGAAGACGATGGTGGAGTGGCCGAGGGAGAACCAGAACCCGACGGACAGCGGCTTGCGGGTGCCGGGGATGCCGGTGTTGTCGGCCATGAGTTTGCGGGTGGTGTTGTCGACGGCGGCGATGTGGTCGGCGTCGAACGCGTGCCGCAGGCCGAAGGTGTAGGCGAGCAGGCCGACGCCGACCGTGAAGACCGGGTGGTCGCCGCCGAGAGCGAAGTGCTCCGGGGCGACGAGGCCGAAGAGCACGCCGAAGCCGATGACGTGCAGCAGGACGATGAACGCGGTCATGCCGCCGAGGGAGCGCCAGTCGGCGCGGGTGAGGCTGCGCCGGAACCGGGTGAGCCCGGACCCGTCGACGGCCATGGTGTCGGGGGAACCCATGGGCACCTTCTTTGAAGACGAGGAGCGAACGCGAGCAGCCGACCACTGCCGCACTGTTGCAACTTACTGGCAAATGCTTCACAGTGGCAGTGGTGAAGCGAGACGATCGCGGCCGGCTCCGGGTCGAGGTGCTGATCGTGGGGGCCGCGCGACGGGGTGGTGTACTACCGGCCAGTCGACGGCGAGCTGCCCGCGGGCGTGCATCCGGACACGGCGGCCGCGGCGTTGGCGGCTTCGCTCGTGGACGCTCGGCCGGTGGCCGTGCCGGTCGGGCAGGGCGGCGCCCAATGCGATGGTCCTCAGCCTGTCTGGGCGCCGCCACCCTTGACGATTCTGCACTCCACCTCGTGGCGCTACACCGACGAGGCCGTGGTGCTCACCTACGTGGCGGTCTTCGACGCCGTACCGGCACCGGATGCAGTCCCGCTCGGGCCGCACGGCATCGCCCGCTCCGGTGACCCGGCTGCGCCGAGCCCGCCGGTGGTCTGCCGCGACGCCGTCGCCACGCATGCGCTGCGGCATCTGGCCTGGTTACGCCGCACCGACGAGGTCCTGGCCACCGCGCTCGCCGGGCTTCCCGAGCTGTGGCGGGCGCTCGGCGGGTATCTGCCCGGCCTGGCCGGCGAACTACCGCCGGTCGCGCCGGCCCAGGTGTCGGGCTAGCCGACTGCGGCAAGGTGGACCGCGGCCACGGCGACCAGACCGGCCCCGAAGACGGTGATGCCGCCCGCGGCGAGGACCGGCGTGACCCGACCGGCCAGCCGCAGGGCCGTGCGCGACCGGGCGCTGCGGGTGATGAAGGTACGGCCGGCGACGGCGAGGACACCCACGGTGAACAGCACGACGGCCATCCCGACGCCGAACGTCAGGACCAGCAGCAGCGCAAACCCGCCCCGACCGAGGAACAGGCCGGTGGCGAGGACAAGGAACGCGCCCGGGGACGGGGTCAGGCCGCCGGAGATGCCGAGCAGCAGCAGCCCGGGCCGTTTCGCTGGCCCGTGATCGTGATCATGCCCGTGGTCACGGTCGTGGCTGTGGTCGTGCGGATGACCGTGCGAGTGCAGATGGGCATGGTGGTGATGGTGGTCGTGTTCGTGGCCGCGTAGGTGGCGGCGCAGCATCCATATGCCGGTGGCGAGGACGAGGACGCCGGCGGCGATCTGCAGCCAGGTGGTGAGCTGTTCCATCCGCACCAGGCTGGACAGTGACAGGAATGTCCAGGCCACGCCGATGACGAGGACCGAGAGGGTGTGCATGACGGCGACGGAGCCGCCGAGCCAGGCGGCGTCGCGGATCCGGCCGCGGGACCCGGCCAGGTAGGCCGCAGCGAGGGTCTTGCCGTGCCCGGGCGTCACGGCGTGCCCGGCGCCGGCCAGGAACGCGACCGCGAACGCGAGGGGGGTGATGCCGGGTGTGTGGATGAGGTCCTGGAGCCGGTCCGACAGGGACGCGGCCCAGGCGGTGAGCCCGTTCATGCCGTCACCTGCCGGCGGCGCATCCGGCGCGCGACGACGACCACCGCGGCCGCGGCGAGCAGCAGCCCGCTGAGCACGGCCGCGAGTTGCACAGCAGCGCTGCGGCCCAGTCCGGCGCCGTCTGCTGGTGGTGCCCCGACCAGCGTCCAGGCGTGGGTGTCGGTAGCCCCTTGGTAGACCGCGCGCTGGCCGCCCGGTCCGGTGGCCAGGGTCTTGTAGGCCGGGTTCAGGTCGGTGAGCATCCGCACCGCGACGGTGGCGGTGGCGACCGGCCCGGGACAGGTGTAGTCGGTGGTCGCGCCCTTCAGCTGCAGGAAGTCGATCGGCTGGGCGACCGCGCCGGGGCACGGCGCCGAGCCGTCGGTGACGGTGATGCGCTGCAGGAGGTAGCCGGTGAACCGGTCGGACGCGGCGATGACGGCCGGATCTGCGGCCTGCACGTCGACGGTGCCGTCGGATTGCACCCGGTTCGCGGGCAGCAGCCCGAGGGAAACGCCGAGCAGCGTGAGGTCGTCCGGGCCGCCGACCCGCCACCGGACGTGGACGACGTCGGGCCGCTGCGCGTCGAGCGTCACCACCACCGTTTGCGGGTCGCCGAACGGGTGCGCCGCGGCCGGGCCGGCCGGCAGCAGCACAGCCCCGGCGACGAGCACGGCGACGGCCGCCGCGAACGGGCGAATGCCGATGCGTAACACGGCAGTGAGTCTGTCGACCGGCCCGCACCTGCGCAGGGTGCGGCCGGTGATCGGCAACAGTCGGCCGCGTGAACAGTGCACGGCCGGATCTGGACGGGCTAGCCGGCCGGCGGCGCGGCCGGGGCGTGTTCGATGAGCAGGGTGAGCTCCTGGACGAGGTCGTCCATGGACTGGCCGGTCTGCGCGCGGACCAGGCCGAGGGCGAGCTCCGCGAGGAGGCAGAACGCGCGGGCCTGGTCGGCGGGCGTGGCGAAAGCGGCGAGGAGGGCCTCGGCGCCGCCAAGGTCACCGCGCGCTCGTGCGGCGATGACCCCGGCGGCGCGCTGGACCGCCTCGGCCGTGCGGGCCGGCGACGGTACGCTCATCCGGCTACACGGCCGGCGCCGCGGTCGCGGCCGCGTACCGGGCCTGCACGTCGGCCCAGTTGACCAGGTTCCACAGCCGGTCGACGTAGTCCGGGCGGACGTTCTTGTACTGCAGGTAGTACGCGTGCTCCCACGCGTCGAACACCAGCAGCGGCGTGGAACCCTGCCCGACATTGCCGTGATGGTCGTACACCTGCTCGACCAGCAGCCGCCGGCCGAGCGGCTCCCAGGACAGCACGCCCCAGCCGGAGCCCTGCACCAGCTTCGTCGCCGAGGACAGCTGCCCGGCGAACGCGTCGAACGAGCCGAAATGCTCGTCGATCGCGGCGGCAAGGTCGCCGTCGGGGCGGTCGCCGCCGTCGGGTGACAGGTTGTTCCAGAAGATCGAGTGCAGGACGTGCCCGGACAGGTTGAACGCCAGGGTCTTCTCCAGCCCGACCAGGCGGCCGAAGTCGCCCTTCTCGCGCAGCTCGGCGAGCTGGTCGAGGGCGTCGTTGGAGCCCTTCACATAGGCGGCGTGATGCTTGTCGTGATGCAGCTCCAGGATCTGCCCGGACATGGCGGGCTCGAGAGCGCCGTAGTCGTAGGGCAGATCTGGCAGCGTGTAGACGGCCATGCGCAGTCCTTCCGAGGGTTCTGCAACTCTGTGGTTTCTGCCACCATATTGCAATAAGGTTCCAGCCGTGCATGACGGGAGGGTGATGCGGACCGCTGACGAACGCATCGCCGCCGCGCTGACCGTCATCCGCACCGCCGGCGGCCGGGTGACCAGCGCCCGCGGTGCGGTCCTGCGCGTCCTGGCTGCCGCAGCCCACCTCAGCGCTGCTGGCGTCCACGCCCGGCTCGCCGCCGGCGGGTTGCCGGCCGATCTGTCCACCGTGCATCGGGTCCTCAACGCGCTCACCGACGTCGGCGTGGTCCACGTCGTGCCGGTCGGCGGCACGCTCACCTATGGGCTCGCCGACCGGCCACACCACCACACCGTCTGCCGCCGCTGCGGCACCGTCCGCCAGCTCCCACCGCCAGCCGTCGCAGCCGTGATCGAGGCCGCCACCGCCAGCGGGACGTTCACCACCGACCTCGAGGGACACGACGGTGGCGTCGTCGTCTACGGCGCCTGCACCACCTGCCCGGACGGACCCGCCCGTTGACCACCGCGCCGTCCCGGCTCGCACGCCATCTGATCCCGACGTCGGGGCCGACCCGGCTGCTGGCCGCCGCAAACCTGGTCTTCACCCTCGGCAGCGGCATGTACCTCACCGCCGGCGTGCTGTACTTCACCGAGGCCGCCCATCTGCCCGCCGGCCATGTTGGACTCGGACTCGTCATCGCCGGGCTCGTCTCCCTCGGGCTGGGCATCGCCGTCGGGCACCTCGCCGACCGGCGCGGCGCCCGCGGCGTATACGCCTGGGCGTTACTCGTGCAGGCATCCGCGACCGCCGGGTTCGTGTTCGCGCACGACTTCTGGCCGTTCGTCGCCGCAGTGAGCGTCGCGACCGGCGCGAAGGCCGCAGGCGTCGCCGCGCGCAGCCCGCTGATCCGCCGCCACGGCGGCGAACGGCCCCAGCAGTTCCGGGCCTACCTGCGCGCCGTGACCAACGTCGGCGTCTCGATCGGCGCCCTGTTCGCCGGGTGGGCCGTCCAGGTCGGCACCGCCGCCGCCTATAACGTCATGGTGTGGGCGACCGCGGCCCTGACCGCAGCCTCAGCGTCCTTCCTGGTCTTCCTCCCGCCGACCGCGGTCTCCACCACAGCCAGGCCGCGGTGGATCGCCCTGCGCGACCGGCCCTACCTGCTCCTCACCGCACTCGACGGCATCATGGCCATCCAGTTCAAGGTCCTCACCGTCGCCATCCCGCTCTGGCTCGTCACCGACACCGCAGCCCCACGCTGGCTGATCTCGGCGACGATGCTCACCGGCACCCTCATGGTCATCGCGCTGCAAGTCCGGGCCAGCCGCAACGTCACCTCGCTCCCAGCAGGCGCCGCCGCATACCGCCGGGCCGGGTTCGCATTCCTGACCGCCTGCTGCCTCGTGTCGCTGACCACCGGCATCCCCGGCTGGGCAGCCGCCACGATACTGATCGCAGCAGTCGTCGTACACACCATCGGCGAGCTCTGGCACGCCGCAGCCGGGTTCGAAGTCTCCTTCGCGCTCGCGCCCGAGCACGCCACCGGCCAGTACCTCGGCGTCTTCGGCCTCGGCGCCGGGCTCGCCGAAGCCTTCGGACCGGGCCTGCTGATCTGGCTGTGCGTCGAATGGGGCCGCCCCGGCTGGTACATCGCCGGGGCGATGTTCGCCGTCACCGGAGCGGCGGTGCCCCCGGCCGTCCGCTACGCCCAGCGCCGCCACGACCCAGAACTGCACCAGGTCACCAGCGCGGGCACAGGTGCATCGGCGGCATGCTCACGGACATGAACGACAATCTGCGAGTAACTCCCCAATTCCAGGAGTCCGAACGCGATTGTCAGAGGAATCTGCAGATTTCCACGATCGTCGAACCTCCCCCGGACGGCCCTATGCACCAACGCTTGTGACACCTGATTCGCCGCTTCCATCCGCACGGAACCCATCGAATCTCCAGTTGCATCCGAGCGATCATTCGGACCGCGGGAACCGATCTGGCCGTGCATTCGCGGGGCGGACACGACATCACGAACGGATTCCCGGAGGTCCGGGAAGTCGTCTTCGCGCTGCGCGGCCGGCGCGTGGTGCTCGACGGCGAGCTCGTCGCCGTCGACCCGGCCACGTCGCTGCCGTCCTTCGCCCGGCTGCAGCGCCGCGTGCACGTCGGCTCGCCCCGCCCGGCCCTGCTGGCCGCCGTCCCGGTCCGGCTCGTCGTCTTCGACGTGCTGCACCTCGACGGGCACCCGACGATCCAACTGCCGTACCACGAGCGGCGGGCACTGCTTGAGCAACTCGGCCTCGACGGGGACCGGGTGTGGGTCCCGCCCGTGTTCGACGACGCCGTCCATGCTCTCGACATGGCCCGTCGCGGCTTCGAAGGGATCGTGGCCAAGGCCAACGACGGGCGCTATCTGCCCGGTCGGCGCTCGCCGAGCTGGCGCAAGCACGTCTTCGTTAGCAGCTGCGACGCGCGGGTCGTCGGGTTCCGGCCCGGCACCGGCCGCCGCGGCGGCGTGATCGGCGCGTTGCTGCTCGCCGCCGAAACGTCCGACGGTCGGTTGCGCTACATCGGCAGCGTCGGCAGTGGCCTGTCCAACGGCGAGCTGCGGCACCTCGTTCAGCTGCTCGGCCCGCTGCGCCGCGCTACCCCCACCGTCATCGACGTGCCCCGCGCCGAGGCCGCCGCCGCAACTTGGGTGGAGCCGGTCGTCACCGCCGAGATCGCGTTCAAGACCACCACCGACGACGGCCGACTCCGGCATCCGGTCTGGCGCGGCGTCCGCACCGACCTCACCGTTCCCGGCCCGCGCCAGCACCCGGCCGGCCGGCTGCCGGCCCCACTCGAGGTGATCGGCGCGATGAGCACGCCCGACGGCGCCTGGCGCATCGAGGTGATCCGCCAGGCACATCGCGGATGGTGCCGGCTCGTGCACTGCGCCGACGTTGTCGACGACCTTGACATGGATCAGGCCCTGCAGCTGCTCACCGTCGCCGGCGTCGATGTGGCAACACTGTCAGAGATCGGCACCACAGCCGCCTGACCACACCGATCCGGGCCGACCATCCGGCGCTGGCCTCTAGGGCTGCCGCGGCCGAACCGTGCAGCCAGCCCCACGGACTCGGTCGCGGCTGTCGATGCCGCGGCTGCCCGAGCCAGCCGACTCGGTATCACCAGATGTTCCTCGCCAACCAGCCAACCCTCCAGCCGGAGTGGCAGCGGGCGAGCGCCCCGCCCAGCCGCTGCGACGATCTACCATCGACCATGCAGGGAGGTGGCGATGAACGCCGGACGCTTCGACGGTGACCTCCAGCCCTGGAGCACCGACCAGGGCGCGGAGTACGACCGCGCCATCGGTGCGCTGCGTGCCCTCGCCGCGGCCTACAACGCCCGGATCGCCAGAGCCGAACCGTCCGACGACATCACCCAGCTCCGCGGCGCACGAGCCCAGATCGTTGCGCAGCAACGCAACCTCGCCCCCGGCGACCACGCCGCGATCGCCCGGATCCTCGCCGACAGTCCGGCGCTGCTGCGCGACCTGCGGTCCGCGCCGCTATGACCGCCGACCTCGATCGCGACCGCTACGTGCTGCCGCTCGACGAGGCCGAACGGATCTTCACCGACGACATCGTTTCCGACCGGCTCACCGGTACCCCGCAGCAGCTGCCGGTCGCGGTGTTCGTCGTCGGCCAGCCCGGCGCCGGGAAATCCGTCGCGCAAGCCGCCGTCCTCGCCCAGCTCGGACGTACCGACGCCGTCGCGATCGACGTCGACGACCTGCGCACCTACCACCCCCGCTACGAGCAACTGTCGCTCGCCGACGACCGCACCGCCGCCGCCTACACCCAACGCGACGCCCAACGCTGGCTGCGCATGTCCATCGCCGAAGCCACCAGCCGCCGCTACGACATCGTGCTGTCCACCACCTTCGCCGACCCCGGCCACGCCGAAGCCCTCATCAACCGCTTCCGCGCCCTCGCCTACACACCGCAGGTGGCCATCCTCGCCGTCCACGAGCTCCACAGCCGCCTCGGCGTCCTGGACCGCTACCAGGCCGACCGGGCCCTACTCGGCTACGGCCGCTACACCCCGCCCGACTACCAGCGCACCGCCTACACCGGCCTGCTCGCCACCGCCGACCGGATTGACCAGCACCGCCTGGCCGACGTCGTCCACGTGTATCAGCGCAACGGCCACGAGCTCTACCGCAACCAGCTCATCGACGGCCTATGGCAGCAACCACCAGCCACCCGTACGGCCGTCGAGCAGGGCCGCGCCGCCAGCCTCGCCAGCACTGGCACGACCGACCTGTTCACTCGTGCCGCGGCACTCGCCCCGACCCTCCCCGACGAGTTACGCCCCGACCTCGCCCAACTGCTCGCCGACGCCACGGCCGCAACCCTGCGCGACGTACGGCAGCTCGCCGACACGATCGCCACGAGGGCGGACCACTCCAGCGGCCCGGCTCTCGGCACAACCCTCCCAGCGCCGCAGGCCGGCAGCCGAAGCCACCACCACAGCGACCCGGCACACCTGCACGACCGCTTCGCTCCGGGCGAACCATCGAGTGCCGTCCACGCCGACGAACACGAACTCGGTTACTGACACCACCGCCCGGCCGATCGCGCGCGTTCGCGTCGCTGTCTGCCAGCAACGCCGTCAGGGTGGGCCGTACGTCAACCATCCCGCGTCGCCGTAGGGCCAGCTGAACCGTACGCATGGCGGGCTGTGTCGGTGGCTTCGCGGGAGGCATGGGCACGGTCGGTGCACACCCGTCGGCCGTGCACGGCTGGCTCGCGGTGCGGTGGCCGGTCACGGTCCCGCCCGGTCTGGCCGTCGTCAAGCCGGCCGGACCGGCCAGCGTCGTGCGCGCACTGCTGCGGTGGCCGGCTTGACACCGGCTGCGCCCGGACGGGCCTTGCGTGCCGTCCCCGCCCCGGCGAGCCGCTGAGCACGGCGCCGGGGCCCCGCACTGCATTGTGGAGGTCCGGCACGCATGATCATCGATGAGAATGTGCGCAACGTGCTCGCCGCGCTGTCCTGGTTCGTCGGCTACGCCCCGCCGCCGGATGCTGCGGGCGTGCTGCAGGCGCATGACCTTCCCGTTACCGCCTGGGCATTTCCCGAGAACCAGCCGTTCCCGATCGGCGACGCCTCGAGCGTGGGCGACCTGGCCGCGTTCGGCCAGGCGCTGCGCGACCGCGCCGAGCAGACCGGACTGCACCTGCTGGTCCGGGGTGATCAGGGCTGGCCGGCCGGGACCGGCTGCGATGTGCTGCCGTGCCTGTGGGTGCGGGGTGACCCGCAGGTCGCCCGGCTGGTGCAGCGGGCCGTCACGCTGACCGGGAGCTCCGCGCCCAGCGAGTACGGGCTGTTCGTCGCCGAGCAGCTCACGACCGGCCTCGCGGCCGCCGGGTGGACCGCGGTGACCGGTGTGCGGCTCGGCGCGGACTACGCGGTCACCTCCGCGCTGCGCACAGCGGCCGTCGTCCGGCCGGTCCTGGTCAGCGGTGCCGGTCTCGACGGCGACCTGCCCTACGTCTACGAGCGCATCGCGGACACGGCAGCCCGCCGCGGGGCCCTGATCAGTCCGTTCCCGCCCGGCTGCCCGCCCAGCGACGCCCGCTCGGCGGTCGTCGCCTCGCTGCTGGGCACATTGACCGCCGCGACAGTGGTGGTCGAGGCCCGCCGCGGCGACCCCGTCCTGGCCTGTGCCGCAGCCGCGGCCGCATCCGGGCGGCCGGTGTGTGCGGTGCCCGGGCACGTCGGGTCGATGCTGTCGGCCGGTTGCCACGACCTGCTCGCCGCCGGCGCGGCGCATCTGGTCACCGATGCCGCGTCGGTGCTGGCCGCGCTCACCGCGCCGAGTCCCGGCCGCCCGGCCGGCTTCGACAGCGGCGAGCTGTACCGGGTCTCCGGTACGGCCGGATGGGACGACGGGTGGTGGCACGCCAAGACCGTCCCGCCGTTCTACGTGGCCTCCGACTCCCACCACAACGCCGCCGACCAGGCGTTCCAGGTGCTGTTCACCGCGCCGAAGCCCGGCGCGACCCTCACCGCCGGCGTGTACGGCCCGGACGGCACCTACCAGGCCGTCGAGGTCTCCACCACCACCTGACCCTGGCCGCCTCCGCCCACCGCGGCGAAGCGAAGCCCGACCAGATGCGGATCGCTGCGGTACGGCCGACCGGTCGTACCGCAGCCCTCGCCGGCCGGGCAGCTGCCCGCAGCGCGGCGGCCCGCGCCGCCACCACCGCCCGTCTAGGGCACACGCCCTCGTCGATTCACGACCAAGGACACCACCATGACCATGAACGCTGGCGGGCCGTTCCCCGCCGACCAGCACATCATCACCGGATGGGGCGTCACCTGGCCGCCGCAGCTGCCCGCTGGGCCGAATGCTCCGCTGCCACTGGAGCCGAGGTCACCAACCACAACGTGCCCGACGGCGTCGTACGCCGCAGTGCCGCCCGGCTCACCCCGGCCGGCCGCGCGTTGCTGCACGCGGCACTTGACACGGGCACGGTGACCGTCCGCACGGCAACGCGCATCGTTCGGCTGGCGTGGACGATCGCCGACCTCGCCGGCCACGATCATCCGGACCGCGACGACATCGCCGAAGCCGCGGCGCTGGCGATGCCGGAGCACGGCTGACAGCAGCGTCGGCAGACCCGCCGCAGCACGGAGTGCTGGATTCGCAGGTGTCACCAGACCGTGTCTGTCCGGTATGCCGCGAGACGTGGCGACGGGCCCGCGGGCGCGGCCGTTGCGTGCCGTGCTGCCCTGCCGCGCTTGTACCGTCCCGGGCCTCGCCCGGCAAGGCACGCCGGCCAGCCACGCATCGGCATCACGGCAGCGGCGCACGCGTGGCTGGTCACAGCGATGGCCGACGGCCTTGCCGGGCCACGGCCTGCCGGGCCGGTGCGCGCATCGGGTCAGCACGGCCCGGCCCGGCGCGATCACCGCGGGACCGGCCGCCCCGTGCCGAGCGGCCCATGGACGCCACGTCGCCAGCCGCTCGCGCATCTGTCGTTGCGAAGGAGTGTTCCGTCGATGTCAGTTTCCACACCGCAGGTCTTGCGCGGCCCGGAAGACCTCTTGGGCATGGTGCCCTACCTGGTCGGCTACCACCCCGCCGACAGCATCGTCGTGCTGTACGTGCAGTCGGGCAGCCGGGTCCGGGCGGTCCACATCTTGTCGCTGGCCGCCCCGGTCGCGCGCGCCGTCGACGAGGTCCGCGACGCCGCCCGGCGGGCGGGGGCCGAGTACGTCCTGGTCGTCGGGTACGGGCCGCTGCCGGCCGCGAGCACCGTCACGGCGCTCATCGCGGGTATCACCGCATCGGTGCCGGTCGGCTACTCGTGCTTCGTCGCCGACGGCCGCTACTACTGCCTGAAGCCCGGCTGCGGCTGCGCGGCGGTCACCGGGATCCCGTTCGACCCGCGAGCCACCGCGGTTGCCGCTGCCGCTGCCGTACGCGGCGAGGTGGCCCTGCCCTCCCGTGAGGACCTGCTGGCGCTGACCGCACCCGATCCCGCGGCCCACATCGCGGTGCGCACGGCGATCCGCCGCACGCTGCGGCAGGCGCTGGCCGACGACACGCGGCCCGCTCCTACGGACACCGACCTGCGCCACGACGAGTTGCTGGACCTGGCCCGGGCGGACCGGCGCCTCACCGACGCTCAGGTGGCCCGCCTCGCGGTGCTGCTCGACGACTGCACGGTGCACCGCGCGGCCTGGTACGCCACCGATCAGCAGATGTGGCAGCGCAACCTGTGGCTGGATCTCACCCGCCGCGTTCCGGACCGCTACGTCGCCGTGCCGGCCGCGCTGGCGGCGTGGTGCGCCTGGCGGCGCGGCGAAGCCCACCTCGCCTTCGCCGCCGCCCAGCGGTCCCTCCAAGCCGACCCGGGCAACCGGCTGGCCGCCATGATCTGCACCGCGATCCACGCGAAACTGCCCCCGAACGTCGTGGCCGAATGGCCGCCCGCCGCCGGCGACGACCACCTGCTCTCCTCGGTGGGATAGCGCCCTGCATGCGCTCGCGGGCCCGGCCGCCACGGTGGCCGGGCCCGGTCGGGCCGCATCCGACGGCGGATGCGGCGCCGATGCGCACCGGCGATGCCGGCTCCCCGGCCTGCCGAGCGCGGCACCCATCTCGCCACCCCACACCGGCCGCCGTCGGCGCCGGCCGCCGCTTCGCTCGTGTGTCGCGCCGGACCCCGACCCGGTGACGCAGCCGAGCGGCCAATCGGCCACAGGCGAGCCGCAGCGCACCACCAACCCATGCCAGCCGTCGATCAGCGCCAACGTTGATGAGGGAGCGCCCGATCATGACCAACACTTCCAAGCCGCAACTGCGCAGCCCGCACGACGTGCTGGGCACCGTGCCGTATCTGCTCGGCTATCACCCCTCCGACAGCATCGTGACCCTCTACGTGGCATCGTCCGGGCGGGTGCTGGCGTGCACCAACGTCGCCCTGCACGTTCCGACATCCGACGCCGTCGACAAGATCCGCGACGTCGCCAGCCGCACGGACGCCGAACTCGTGTTCATCGTCGGCTACGGTCCGCTGACCGAGGCATGCGCCGTCACCGCGGTCGCCGACCAGGTGGACCGGCACGTCCCGGTCGGGGTGACCTGGCTGGTGTCCGCCGGCTACTACCACTGTCTGGTCCGCGGCTGTGACTGCGGCGCGCTGGGCGGCATCCCGTTCGACCCCCGGGCGACCGAGGTCGCCGCGTACGCCACCGTCCGCGGCGAGGTGGCCTTGCCGTTTCGTGACGACCTGCTGGCCCTGGTCGAGCCAGACCCCGCCGCGCAGGCCGCCGTCGACGAAGCCATCCAGCGCCGGCCCAGCCGTCACAGCTGGACCGCGGCCGACCTCAACGAGCTGCTGGAACGGGCGATGCTCGACCAGCGCCTCACCGACGACGAGGCCGCCCGTATGGCGATGCTGTTGCAGCACATCCCGCTGCGCGACGCCGCCTGGGAAGCCACCAGCCGGGAAATGTGGCAGCGGAATCTCTGGTTGGACCTGACCCGGCGGCTGCCGGAACGGTATGTGCCGGCGCCCGCCGCGCTGGCGGCATGGTGCGCGTGGATGCGCGGCGAGAACCCGCTCGCGCTCGCCGCGGCCCGCCGCGCCGGCCGCGCGAACCCGTCGTACTCGATGCTGCAGCTGGTCGTCACGTCGATCCTGTCCAAGATTCCCCCCACGCAGCTCGTCCCGGTGTGGCCGATGCCCCGCGAGCCGCACGACGCCGATCAGGCGTGACCCTGCTGCACCAGCCGGTGCCCGGGCTGCTGGACGTTCCCATGCCGTCCCGGCGAACCCGCCGGGTCTGATCCAACCGATATTCGCACCCCCTTGCTGGCGGCCGGACCCGCCATCCGTCGCAGGCCCAGCCGCGACGGAGGGCCGGGGATCACCCTCATGATCCTCAATCGGCCGCCGGCAGGGGCATGCTGGAAGCGAGGAACCACGATGGCATCACGCACCTTGCCGAGCCTGACACCGACCCTGCCGCCCCGTGACGAGCGGGGAACGTTCGTCGTCATCGCCGGATCGTCGTACATCGCCTACGCCGTCCACGGCGAACCCGCGCGTCTGGCCCGCCGCACACTCAACCCGGACGGGTCCCGGACCCTGCACCACGTAGGTGCCCCGTTCGCCCGGCTCAACCTCGCCGTCGACGGCGGCCGGTGGCGAGCCGACCACGAGGCCTACGCCGACACCGCCGAGCACGAGTGCCGCCGCTGCGGCACCCCCATCATCCTCATCGGCGACGCCTGAATGTCCGTGGACTACACGACGACCGCCGGCGGGCTCAGCATCTGCCCGCCGAACCCCGACGCGGCACAGGTCGGCGTCCACCAGCCCCGACGGCGCCGCTGCTCATGACCAGCCAGACCACACCGCCTGGCGCGGATGACGCACCGCAGCCGACGCACGAGCTGGCAGCGCACGCCCGCACCCAGGCCACCGATGCCGACCACGCCCCCGTACCGGCCGCCGGCCCTCCATCAGCGCCGCGCACCTTCCGGGTGATCGCCACCGTCACCGTGCACGCCGCCTTCGACCTGCGCGACCCGTTCGCCCGCTACGGGGTATTCCAGGCCCTCGTCGAACAACTCGCCGCGACGCCGGTGCACATCGACACGCCCGACGGGCACGCAACCGCACAGGTGCGGCTCGTCACGGCGGTGTCCTGACCCGTCGCGGCTGTCCGGTCCTGTGGCCGGCGATCATCGCCGGCCCGGGCCGGCATGTTGAGCCCGGCCCCGCGCGGGGGCGGTTCGGTCGCGGCAGTGGGGCCGTCGCCGCCCTGCCGCGCTTCTACCGTCCCCGCCCTTGCCCGGCAAGGCGCGCCGGCACGCCGCCGGGCGCACACCACGAGCCCGCAGGCGTCACATCCGACCGTTCGGCGGACCGGCCGGCCACGGCTGGCTGCGCTCGTGGGGACGGTCCGCGCCTCGGGTCAGCGCGACCCACCGGCGCGACCAAGCCTGGGCCACCCATTGCACTGCCCGCCGACCGGCCGGCTCGGCGTCGCCGCCCGCCGGGCCTCATCCAAGGAGCACCCGTACATGCACAACGCAACCAGGCCGCTGCGGCTGCGCAGCCGCGAGGACTTCCTGGGCATGCTGCCCTACCTGCTGCAGTACCACCCGTCCGACAGCGTCGTCATCGTCCATCTCACCGCCTCGGGCCGGGTGGTCACCTACGCCGACGTCGCACTGGACACGCCGCCTGCCGTCGTCGCCGACAGCGTCCAGCAGGCGCTCGCCCATACACGGACCGCCACAGTCATGATCATCGGGTATGGGCCGGTGACCGCCGCCAATGACGTCGCCGCGATCGCCGAAGTTCTCGACCGGTACGTGCTGGTCGGCGCCGTCGGCATCGTCTGCGGCGACGCGTTCTACTGCCTCACGGCCGGCTGCCGCTGCGACGCGGTCACCGGAGTCCCGTTCGCCCCCCGCTCGACCGCGATCGCGGCCGCGGCGACGGTCCGCGGCGACGTGGCGTTGCCGTCGCGCGCCGGCCTGCTGGCCCTGGCCGAGCCCGACCCCGCCGCCCAGGCCGGTGTCGCGGCAGCCATCGCCCGGATCCCGGTCGGCGATCACCCGACCCGCGCCGAGCTCGACGCGCTGCTCGAACAGGCGATGCTCGACCGGCGGCTCACCGACGACGAGGCAGCCCGCATGGCCTGGCTGCTGCAGCAGGTACCGCTGCGTGACGCGGCCTGGCACGTGACCAGCCACCAGATGTGGCAGCGCAACCTGTGGCTAGACCTGACCCGCCGTGTACCCGACGCCTACGTGAGCGCCCCGGCCGCGCTCGCGGCGTGGTGTGCCTGGATGCGCGGCGAGACCACCCTCGCCCTGGCCGCGGCCCGCCGCGCCGCCACGGTCAACCTGAACAACCCGATGCTGCGGATCATCGTCGCCTCGATTCGGGCGAACATCCCCGCGGACCAGGTGGTCCCGGTGTGGCGGCTGCCCGACGCGTCGCGCAGCGGACGCCCGGCATGACCCGCCCTGCGAACCCGCCCCGCCGCCACGGCGGTGCGATCGCTCAAGCTGCCGACTCCCCGGCCGGCTTCGGCGGCGCCGTCGTGCTGGCCACCGCCGACGACACCATCCGGACCCGGATCCGCCGGTGCGCCGCCGAGACCGGCGTCTACCTGGCCGACTATCACGACATCGGCCCCGTCCGGCACGGACAGCACACAGCGCTGCTGCTGCTCGGCGCCGACCTGGCCGCCACGGCCGCCAGCCACGCCTCATCGCCGGCCAGCCGGACCGTGGTCATCGCGGCGCGCCGGGCCGACGACGACGTGTTCGCCACTGCGGCAGCGCTGCACGCCACCCTGATCTCCATGCGCTCGGGCGACGTCGCGTGGCTGAACGACCAGCTGCGGACGGCCGCGGCTGCCGTCCTCGACAGACTGACCGGTGCCGGGTTCCGGATCGGATACACCGACCACGACCTCGGCCGCCGCTTCGGTCACCTACCCGCCATCGAGGTGAGCCGGTGGCGCCAGCACGAACGGCAGGCCGTCCATGTCAGCCTCGAAGCCATCGCCCGCGACGCAGCAACGGCCGGGCAATCGTCCACAGTGGAACGGAGCAACTACCGGACGCTGCGCCGACGCTACCCCGACCTGTGGACAGATCTTCGCTCCGCCGATGGCACCGCGCTGGGGGCATTCGTCACCGACCTGCCACCTGATGTCGTCGACGTGCTCTGCAGGCTGCGCCAGGACCACCCCGTGCTCGACGAGGCCGACCTCGCCGACCTCGAGCGGCGCGACGTGCGGGCATCGTGGCGGCAGACGGCCCGCGTCGACGTGTACCGGATGCTCGGCGGCACCAGCCGACAGGTGTGTGACGGCCTCGACAGCCGCACCGTTGACCGGCTGTGGTGGGCCGTCGTCGGCGGCACCGGCGCCTGGCCCGACCACGACGGCCACCAGGTCCACTGGGACTACCGCCGCCTCGTTCCGGCATTCGCCGCCGCACTGATGTCCGCCCGCCGACATACCCGCCTGCCGAACCGCCAGTACACGATCAACCAGGTCGGCCCACGCGGACGCGGGCGAGCCCGATGGCAGGTCATCTGCACCGGGTCGGTCGTCGCGGTGACGGCCGACCGCCACGCGGCCTGTTTCGCCGCCTGGATCCATCACCGCTCGACCAGGCCGCGGACAACGCGCGACCCCGCGCGCACCCCGGCACCGTCGTAGCCCGCGGCCGCGCCGAAACACACAGCACCGACGCGACCCGGCTGCTGGCCGTAGCCGGCGGGCCGACGTGCTGCGGCACAGGGCGCCCCGTCCGGGCCCGCCCAAGCAGGCCCTGCCGCGCGTACCGCCGCAGCAACCCTCGTTGTCACCGTCACCACCGATCCGGCGGCGGCCTTCCGGTCCAAGCCGCCGGCTGAGGTCGCCGCCGGCCTGCCGTCGAATCTCAGCATCCCAGCGTCCAGCACGCGCATCCACCGCGGCGGGCTGCGCATCTGCCGGCGCCGCTGCTGCTTGCGGGCGCGCTGCACGCCGCTCGGCCGCCACTGGCACGCCCAGACGTAGCCGCCCTGCCGGGCAGCGGCCTGTTGCCGGACGCCCCCGTCGGCATCTGCCCAAAGCAGCCCAACGCCGAACCTGCGCACGGCCAGCGACCCATCAGCCTCCGCCGCCCCGGCTTGCCCCCGGCATCCCTCCCATCGCTCCAGCCAGACCAGCGGAAAGGAACCCGCATCATGCCCAGCAGATCGCCCGTCCGCCGGCGCTCCCACGCCACCACGGTCACGCCCCCCTCCGGCAACGCCGAGTTCCGCGTCGACCCAGCCGCCCGTGACCGCCTCGTGGACCGGCTCGTCGCTGACGCGCTACGCAACGGCGGCACCCCGACGCCGGACCGCAGCAGCGAAGGCTACGTGCGCACCCCACAGGACCTGGCCGACGAGCTGTGCAACGTGCCCTACACCGATCTGCGGTTCCTGCCCGCCGGCGCGCGGGTGTTGGAACCGTCCGCTGGCGACGGCGCGCTTGTCGCGGCGATCCTGCGCGCCAACCCGCGCGTGCGGGTGGTCGCGATCGAGCCGAACCCGGTCCGGGCCGCGGTCTGCGCGGCCAGCCACCCGGGACCCGACTCGCCGGTGGAACTGCACCAGTCCACGTTCGAGCAGTACGCGGCCAGCGCCGCCACGCAGCGCACCGTGTTCGACGCCATCGTGATGAACCCGCCGTTCGCGCTGCCCGACTCGCCGAACCTGTGGTTCGAGCACCTGCGGCCGGCCTGGCACCTGCTGCGTCGCGGTGGCTGGCTCGTCGCTGTCGTGCCGGCCAGCCTCGCCTACCGCGGCGATACGCTGCACCGCGACGCCCGGCTGTTCATCGACCACCATGGCAGCCACGAACCGCTGCCCGGCGACGCGTTCGCCGAGTCCGGGTCCGACTTCGCGTGCCGCGTCGTGCGGCTGACCAAGCCGATGCGCACCGACGCACCCGAATACCTGCTGACGGTGCCGCAACAGCCGCCAGTGTCGGTCGACACGCCCCAGTTCACCGCCGCGGCGGCCGTGTCGATGCCGGTGCAGGTGCGCTACGACAGCTGGACCGGGCGGGACCGCGTCCTGCGCTACGAGGGCCGATGCGCGCAGTGCCGGTGGCTGTTGTGGGGCTTCGACGACGGCGACAACGACCCCCGCGGTGTGCTCGGCCCATTCAGCGCGGGGTACAGCCTCGACCCGGGCGAGTGCGGGCTGGCCGGGCCCGAGATCGGGCTGTGCCCCGGCTGCGCCAGCACCGGCGAGCGCTACCGCTCCGCCTACCGGCGCGCCCGCCAGCACTGGAGCACCCCGAAACCGTAGCGACCTGCCAGAGCTGATCCCGGCCTGCGGTGCCGGCCGGGTGCGGTTGCTGGCCGCCGATCCTGGCCGACCACGGCTGGTCCCGCAAGACCCACCCGGTCACCCGCCGCCGGGCGTGCAGCCACGGCGGCGGGTGGGTCCTGACGGGCCGGCGCCGATCGGCCGGCCCGGGCGGATCGGGCCAGCACCACCCATCGGCCGCGCAC
Organism: Dactylosporangium sp. CA-139114; assembly: GCF_050955725.1. Classification (NCBI taxonomy): domain Bacteria; kingdom Bacillati; phylum Actinomycetota; class Actinomycetes; order Micromonosporales; family Micromonosporaceae; genus Dactylosporangium; species Dactylosporangium sp. CA-139114. The sequence goes on along the minus strand of NZ_CP192080.1, from coordinate 3,525,127 downwards.
CGCGCGGCACGGGCGGTGACCAACATTTTCGGCTCCCCGTTTTGGAGGAAGCATCGTGAGCACAGCAGTCCTGCCCGCCCCGCCGCTGGACAACACCGACGTCGACGCGCCGCCCACCGCCGACCTGCTCGAGATCGGCGAGCCGTCCGAGGACGGCGCCGACATCGAGGAATTCGAGCCGACGGAGGACCTGGAGCAGACCGAGGACGGCCCGGCCGGCGAGGAAACCCGTGACGCCGCCTCCGTCCTGCCGAAGCTCGTCGCGGAGTACCTCGACGCGCGTGAACTGCTCGACGACCCCAACAACCTGCGCAAGAACCTGCGCGAAAGCCTCGGTCTCACCCCGGAGCCACTGTCCGACGACCCCGACTTCGACGAACTGCGCACGCTCGTCGACGGCGACCTGGAGCAGCTGCCGGCCGGTGTGCGGCAGCTGGCCGAGCTCAAGGCGTCGATCGAGGAGGTCGGCGTGCTACAGCCGCTGGTGGTGATCCCGGCACCCGGCCGCGACGGCGCCTGGCAGATCGTCATCGGCCACCGCCGCAAGTACGCGTCGATCCTGGTCAAGAAGTTCCAGGTGCCGTGCCTGCTGGCCACCGACTATGACGAGGCGAAGCGGATCGTGGCCCAGCTGGTGGAGAACGTCCACCGCGTCGGCCTCACCGCCTCCGAGGAGGCGGAAGCCTTCGAGCAGCTCACGCTGCTGGCCTGGTCGACGGAGCGGATCGCCAAGCTGCGCGGTGTGCCGGAGAAGACGGTGGTGCACACGCTCAAGCTGCGCAAGCTGCCCGCGGCCGTGACCGCCAAAGTCGACGCCGGCCAGCTCACCCTGGCCGAGGCGGCCGATCTGGAGCAGCTCGCCGACGACCCGAAGGCCACGGAGCGGGTACTCATGGCTGAGTCGGGCTGGAAGTTCCGCCAGGCGCTGGCCGGCGAGCTGGCCAGGCGCGCGGCCGACCGGGCCAAGGAACTGGCCAAGGCGCAGCTGGTGGTCGACGGGGTGAAGGTCACCGCCAAACCGGCCGGGTTTGGCTACACCGGCACCGCCGTCGACGCCCGGCACCTCGTCGACGGCGACGGCAAGCGGATCGACCCGCAGGTGGCGCGGACCTTGCCGGGGTTCGCCGCGTTCGTGGAGAAGGTCGGCAACGCCGCCAACACGGTGGTGTACTGCACGGACCCGGACGCCTACGGCTACAAGAAGGTGGAGCGCACGTACGGCCGGCAGCTGTCGGACGAGGAACTCGCCGAGAAGCTGGAGCGTGAGCGCGTCCACGCCGAGTACATCGCCGCGCTCGAGGTCGCCAAGGGCGTACGCCGGGAGTTCATCACGACCACCTACGGGCCGGCGAAGGCGGCGAAGCGGCTGTTCGTCGCCGCGCTGCGCCAGGCCGTGACCGGAGCGCGGCGCATCACGCTCGGCGACATCGACGGGCTCTACGGCGCGCTGGGCGGGGTCGGCGACGACGTGCTGGCCACCGCCGGTGAGGACCGGCTGCGCCGGTGCCTGGTCGCGAAGTGGATCTGTGGCCAGGAGCGCAACGTCGCACTGGCCGCCAGGGACGGCGCGTGGGGCTTGGACCGTGCGGCGATCACGGAGTGGTACGCACAGCTCGTCGCCGACGGCTACCCCCTCGCCGAGGCCGAGACCACGCTGCTGGAGTCCCTCACCCAGGAGGAGGACCCCGACGACGAAGACGAAGACGACGACCCGGACGCCGAGGGCATCGACGACGTCGGCGGCGGGGCGGACGACGAGGGCGAGGACGGCGACGGCTCCACGGCCGACGAGGACGAGGACCTCGCCGACGCCGCCGGCGACATCGCACTGGAGATGACCGCCGCCAGCTCCGGCGAGCCGGACGTCCCGGACGAGGCAACCAACCTCGACACCGTCGCCGGCGAAGGTGCCGCCCAGCCCATCCCGGCAGACCTCGACGACGGCCTCGACGAACGGGGCGGAGAGCTGGCGGGCGCGGCGCTGATCGGCGTCGGCTGACCGCCGATTCGCTGCCGACCGGCGACGGCGGGAGCACCTGCACACAGCAGGAGCTCCCGCCGTCGCTGCGTCTTCGCGGAGCCTCACATGACTCTCACGCTGACTGACCTGTTCTGTGGTGCTGGCGGCTCGTCCTCGGGTGCGGAGCTGGTGCACGGGGTGCTGACCGTGATGGCCGCCAACCACTGGCAGCGCGCCATCGACACCCATCAGCACAACCTGCCGCACGCCGGCCACGACTGCGCCGACATCTCCCAGGTCGACCCTCGCCGCTACCCGGCCACCGACCTGCTGTGGGCGTCTCCGGAATGCACGAACCATTCCCAGGCCAAAGGTATCCGGGCGGCCGACCGCATCCCCGACCTGTTCGGCCAGCCCCTGCCCGCCGACGCCGCCGAGCGCTCCCGGGCCACCATGTGGGACGCCGTGCGGTTCGTGGAGGCCAAACTCCTCGCTGGCCGGCCCTACCTGGGCTTCGTCGTGGAAAACGTCGTCGAGGTCGTCAAATGGCTGCCCTACCGGGCGTGGCGCATCGCCCTGGAAGACCTCGGCTACTGCCTGCACACCGTCTACCTCAACTCGATGTTCGCGCTGGCCGGCGGGCCCGGCGCACCGCAGTCGAGGGATCGCTGGTACACGATTGGGCACCTGGCAAGCCTCGGCCGTTGCCCGGACCTGCGCCGCTGGACCCGCCCGGACGCCACCTGCGAACGGTGCGGGATCACCCAGAAGCCGATCCAGGCATGGAAGCACCCCGACCGGCCCTGGGGCCGCTACGGCAGCCACGGCCAGTACGTGTGGGCCTGCCCCACACCCGACTGCCGCGGCCACCGCGTCTACCCGCAGGTGCTGCCCGCCGCGGCAGCCATCGACTGGAGCCTGACCGGCACCCGCATCGCCGACCGCACCACCCCGCTGGCGGCCAAGACGATGGCCCGCATCGAGGCCGGGCTCACCCGTTACGCCCGGCCGCTCATGGTGCCCACCGGCGGCACCTGGCGCACCACCGCCACACCGGTGGACAGCCCGATGGCCACCCGCACCACCCGCGAGAACGACGCTGTGGCCATCCCGCCAATCCCCGGCCAGCAATCACTGGGCGTGGCGGTTCCGCCGCTGGTGGTCGGCCTCGAGGGGCGCGCCACCGTCGCGCACGTCCGGCCGGTCGACCGGCCGCTGCGCGCGCAGACCGGCCGCCACCAGGACGCCCTCGTGATCCCGATGCGCAACCACGGCGTCGCCCGCCCGGCCAGCAGCGCTGCCCTGCCGACGGTCACCGCCGCCGGCAACCACCACGGCCTGCTCACCTGGCCCGAGTTGCTCGTCCCGTACTACGGCACCGGCGTGGCCCGGCCCACCGGCCACCCGATGGGCACACTGTCCACAGTAGACCGGTACGGGGTGCTCGCCGGCGGTGCGGCGGCGTCGCTGTCACCGCTGGACTGCTTCTTCCGGATGCTCGCCCTGCACGAGATCCAACTCGGGATGGCGTTCGCACCCGAGTACGTCATCCTCGGCACCCGCCGCGAACAGGTCCGCCAGGCCGGCAACGCGGTCACCCCACCGGCCGCCCGGGACCTCATCGCCGCGCTCGTCGAAACCATCACCGGCCAGCCCCCGCAGATCCACGACCACACCCGCGACCTCGTTGGAGCGACCGCATGACCAGCACCGCATCCGACGACCCGCAGGACGGGCGTCATCCCGACACCTGCATCGTCGACGAGCTCACCGCCTACCTCAACAGCACCACCGACCCGTCCGGCGCCGACGTCGTCTCACTGCTGTCCCAGCTCATCACCGGCAGCGGCCGTCCACTGCTCAACGAGACCTGGGACTTCACCGCCGACGTGAGCGAGGACCGGCACGGGCTGCTCACCGGCACCGTCACCGCCGGGCCCTACACCATCCGCGTCACGCAGCCGACCACCGGCATCGGCGACCTGCACGTCGCCATCACCAGCGCCGCCACCGACACCGACCGCGACGACTGGGGCCTCGCGGTCACCGTCGACGACCGGCCCGTCCTCGACCCAATGACTTGCACCTGGCGCAGCACCGTCCCACCCGACCTCCAACTCACCGAGGAGACCCGCCGATGACCCGCAGCACCCAGACCGACGCGTGGCGGCTGATCCGCGCCTGCGCCGACGTCACCGCCGGCCGGCTGACCGGCCGCTGCCTGCGCGCCGTCTACCCGGCGCCGATCCCACCCGGCGCTCTCGCCCCGGACGCCGCCCGCCAGCTGCACGACAGCATCTACCGCACCGGCGACACACCGGCCGGGCCGGACAGCATCTGGTACGTCGTGTCCAGCGACGCCACCCCGGTCGCCTGGCTCACCCGGAACGCCACCGTCATCACCCCACCGGCCGACCGGACCAGCTACCAGCTGGACCACCAGACCAAGGCCGTCGCAGCACTGTCCCAGCTCACCCGCCGCGCGCTGCAGGAACTCGCCGTGCTACGCGACGTGCGCGAGGGACGCGTCCACGACCAGTCGCCCTACCCGGTCCCCAGCCCGCTGGACCCGTTCGACACGCGCGTGCTGGCCGCCCACCCGGCCGACCCGACGCTGACGTTCTGGACGCCCATCGGCGCCGACCTGGACACCTCCCGCACGCACCTCGCCAAGCTCACCGGCGTACCCGCCGGAGTCGAGCCGCTCATCGTGGACACCTTCGGCTACGGCGACTACGGCCGTCACCGCGAGGTGTTCGACCTGCCGGTGCTGTGCACGATCGAACGGCTCGCCGCGCAGCAGCACCTGCCGGCCGACGTAATCGGCGACTGGCTCGACCTCGCCGGCGCTTCCCGCGGCAACCCCACCCCGGAGCAGATCGAGGCCGCGTTCGCCGACGCCTTCGCCGGGATCCACGACACCCGCCGCGGCTTCGCCGGAACCGAACGCGACCGGCGCGGGTGGACCGCCGCCCTGGACGCCGCCGGGATCCCAGCCAGCCTCTTCCACCTCGACGCGTTCACCAACCACCTGTTCGGCGCCGACGCGCACGAGGTCCGCCTCCACGACGGCCGCATCGCCGTCTTCCGCCGGCCCTGACCCAGCCTCCACCAGCCGTCCACAAACCTGTTCGCTTCGACACCGGCCGACGTTCGGCGAGTCCCGGACCGGCTGTGACCGATCACATCCCCGGTTGGCCCAGCGCCGCACCGACGCTGGGCCGCCCCACTTGCTGCAAGGAGCACACCATGCCCGTCCCGACCGACACCGCCTACCGCGTGCGGCGACCGCTCACCGCCGCCGAGCTCGAGAGCATCCGCGGCCGCATCGACGCCGCCACCGACACCACCACCCTGCTCGTGGCCGCCGTCATCGGCGTGTTCGACGCGCTGCTGGCCGACCTCGGCCAGACCTACCCCGGCACCGGCACCACCCCGCAGCAGCGGATCGACCCCCGCCAGTACGCGATCCCGCAGACGCAATGGACCGCGATCGCCGACGCGGTCACCAACCGCGCCCACGCCTGGGGTGGCGGCATCACCATCGGACTGGACCTGGTCAACCTCATGCCCTCCGCCTACGACGACCCCACCGTCCCGGCACCGTGGCTGAGCGACCAGGACCACCGCCCCCAGGTGTACCGCCTGGAGGTCAGCCGCGAGGCCGCCGACGAGATCGCCGCCTGCGAAACCCACCTGCAGCATCTCGCCGCCTTCTACGGGCCCAGCTCCGACACCTACCAACAGGCACTGTCCAGCTGGCACCGCCAGCTCGCCACCCTCTTCGCCACCAGCCTCGGCGCGACCAGCCTCGTGCACCGCGACGGACCACTATCGCTGCACCTGAGCGGCCTCGTCTTCGGCGTCATCTTCCACGGCGAGCGCCGCACCTGCCTCGCACCCGGCTGCCACGCCGAAGCATCCGGCCGCACCAGCGCGGACGACCCCGTCGTGTGGCGGCCCCGCTACGACGGCGCGACCGTCCTCGACCACCCGCACATCCCCAGCTACCCGCTGGACGCACCGCAGCCCGGCACCTGGTCCCTGCACTCCTGACCCACCGGTCCCGCCATCCCCGGCCCCGACATCCCAGTTCTGACAGCCGGTCCGGACGCACAACTCGACCTTCGTGGAGGCACACATGGGCTACACACACTCGTGGCGCTGCCAGCCCGACAGCGGCTGGTACGCCGCCGCCTGGCCGCAGCTGTTCACCGACACCCGCCGCATCCTGGATGCCGTCACCGCGGCCGGGTCGCGCCTGGCCGGACCCGACGGCACCGGTGCGCCATGGCTCGACCCGGATGGTGGCGTCGCCTTCAACGGCGTCGTCGACCAGGCCTGCGACGCGTTCCACCTTGACAGCCCTGGGCCTGGCCGGCGGCAGTGGCGCTTCTGCAAAACCAACGCCGAGCCCTACGACCTGGCTGTGACCGCTGTCCTGCTACGCGCCCACCTGCTGCTGCCCAGCACCTTCCGCATCGGCAGCGAGGGCAGCTGGGATGGCGACTGGGGGCCCGCCCGCGACCTCGTCTGGCGACTGTTCCGCCTCGCGGTCCTGGCTGACCCGCTGGTCGACACCACCGAAGGCATGTTCTGAGCCGACACCGCGATTCGCGCCGAGATGACGGCGACTGGCTGACCTGCACCGCCCGCGGCACCCCGCACCGTGCTCATCGAGGCCGGCATGAGCCTCGTCGGACTCCTCCAGGCCCACGCCGCGCACCGCTGCGGCGCGCCACCGTCCGGACCCGCCGACGTGCAGCACTGCAGGCACCTAACCAGCATTTCCCAGCACCTCGCCAATCGCCCGGCCCGCGCCACGCGGAGCCGGGCGATTGGCGTTCCCAGCCCAATTTCCCCGAAGGAGCGACAGCACATGCCGATCACCATCACCCATACCCACGCCGACGGCACGATCCTGACCGGTTCCCGCAAAGGCGACGGCGTCTGGGAGATCGTCAAGCACCACGGCTTCCGGTACTCCCGCGACGTCGGCATCTACATCCGCGGCAGCCGCGATCAGGACGCGCAACGGTGGCGCATCGACGCCGCCGCCAACGCGCTGCGCGAACGCGGCCGCGAGGTTATCATCGACATCGACGACACGTGGCGGCCCGCCGCCGAACGCGAAGCCGCCCGCAGCGACCGCGCCGAGGAGCGCGCCGACCGGCTCGACGAACGCGCCAGCATGGCCGCGTCACGCCGCGACGCTCGGCAGGCCGCCGCGGATCGCACCCTCGACGGCATCCCGCTCGGGCAGCCCATGATGCCCGGCCACCACTCCTACCCGACCGACCGCAACCGCCGCGAACACGCCTGGAACAACATCGACCGGGCCCTCCAGGAAGACCGCTACGCCAACCACCTCGCCGGCCGCGCCGCCGGCGCGCGCGCCAACGACGCCGCCAAAGACAACCCGCGGGCGATCATGCGCCGGATCGAGCGGCTGCAGGCCGAGCAACGGCAACTGCAGCGCACCCTCACCGACATCCAGGACCGGCCTGGCAGCGAAAGCTACCGCGAACGCGTCCAACGCGACCTCGACCGCATCACCGAGGACATCACCCACCAGCAGGCCAAGCTCGCCCAGCGGGCCGCGTCCGGCGAGTTCGTAGCGTGGGGACCGGACAACCTCGCCAAAGGTGACGCGGTGCGGGTCGGGCAGTTCGGCTGGTACAGGGTCACCCGGGTCAACCGCAAGAGCGTCAGCCTGGACAGCGACCGGTGGCCGCAGCGGATCACGTTCGACGAGATCTTCGGCCGCCGCCGCGACGGCCTGCAATGGGACACCCCGAACGGCGAACCGTGGCCCGTCGACCTCGCCGTCAAGGTCGCCCGGTGGGCCCAGCATGTGCGCCGTGCGGCCGCGGCCGGCTACAACGCCGAGGCCCAGGTCCACTCGATGCATGTGCGGTGGGCGCAGCGGCTCGTCCACGGCCTCGACCTGACCGCGTCCGACGCCGAGGTCCAGGCCTTCACCCCGGCCGAGGACGACGCGGGCACCCTCGCCGACCGGCGCCGGCTCGCCGCCGCCTACCACGGCGTGTTCGAACGCCTCGAGGCCGGCGAACCGGTGCCGGACATCGTCGCGTCGCTCGACGTCGACGAGCAGGAGCCGGTGTGGCGGATGCCGGCCGGTGATCCGGTCGACCGCCACCCCCAGCAACTGCACGCCGGCGACATCGTCGCCGGTGTCTGGGACCACGGGCCGAGCGGGCGGACGCTGTGGCCGTACTTCGCCGGGCCGGTCGGCAACGTCAGCGACGTCGAGCACCGCCGGGAACGCGGCGACTGGGTCACCGTCACCCTCACCGACACCAGCAGCCGCGAGTTCCAGACCCACCAGTGGCTCGCCGTGCACTGCCCTCACTCCAGCGAACCGACGGCCCGACCGCCGGCCGGGCCCAGCGGCCGTGTCTGCACCGCAGACCCGACGCCCAACGCTGCCACCTGAAATACCGGCGCCAAACCCTCTGACCGCCCGCGCCCCACCAGACCCCTGGCGCGCCGCAGGCGGTCCTGTACCACTCTGGAGGTACCTCGAAATGCCAGCACACACTTGCGCCGCCGGCAAGCGGTTCAGCTGCGACCCAGCCCAGCCGCCGCGCGCCCCGGGCACCGACGTCGACCGTGCAACCCGGCTCCCGGCGATCGCCGGGCCGACCGGTGCGGAACGGTGACCCGCCATGGTCCGTCCTGCCGAAACGGTGGTCGCCGGGCAGGCGCTCAGCCCAGCCAACGCCCCGAGCCCGATGCCCACGTCACGGGCAGCGCTGCTCCGCGCGGCGCTGCGCTACGCGGCGGCAGGCATCGCCGTCATGCCGTTGCACACGCCGCACCAGACCGAAGGATGCAGTTGCCGCGACGGGGCCGAATGCGGCTCGCCCGGCAAACACCCGCGGCTGGAACATGGCGTCCGCGACGCCACCACCAACCCGGGCCTGCTGCGGGCCTGGTGGCGGCGCTGGCCCGACGCGAACGTCGGCCTGGCCACCGGCACCGTCCTCGACGTGTGCGACATCGACACCAACGACGGGCTGCGCGCTGTCCTGGACCTGCTCGACGTCGTGCGCCCGGCCGGGCCGCTGGTGCGAACCGGGCTCGGCTGGCATCTGTGGTTCACCGCGTCCGCGCTACCGTGCCGGGTCGGGATGCTGCCCGGCGTCGACTGGCGCGGCCACGGCGGCGGCGTGGTCGCACCACCATCGCTGCACGTCATCGGCCGCCGCTACACCTTCCAGCAGCCGCGGACCAGTGCCCCGCTGCCAGAGTGCCCGCCGCCGCTGCGCCGTCTCGTCCTGCCCCCCACGCCTGCACCAACCGCCATCGCGGTGGACACCATCACCGATCCGGACCGCTACACCCGGGCTGCGCTCGACGGGGAACTCGCCCGGATCCGGGCCGCACCTCGGCCGGTCATCCGCCACGGCCAGCGCATCATCGCCGGCGGCCGTAACAACGCCCTGCACCTGGCCGCGTTCCGGCTCGGGCAACTCGCCGACCGCGGCGGCCTCGACGAGGCCACCATCTGGGCTCGGCTGACCGACGCCGCGCTCGACGTCGGGCTCACCCCGGCTGAAACCCGCCGCACCATCGCGTCCGGCTGGCGGGCCGGCCGACGCCGGCCCCGCCGCTGACCAGCCGCCCACCGCGGCATCCGGTGACCCGGCCGCTGCGGTCAACACCGCCAACGGTGCCGCCCGAACCCACCGCCGCGTCAGCCGACGCGGCACCCCCGAGGGCTGTGCCCGCCTTGCCGAGGCAGGCACAGCCCTCATCCGTTCCCAGGGGAGGAACCCCCGGTGCTGTCCACTCCCGACCCGCCCGACCTGGAACCCGACGCCTACACCATGCCGATCTCCGCGCAGCCGACCCCGGGCGAGTATGGCGTGCACACCTTCGGCCGCGAGATCTCCACCCAGGTCGCCCGGCTGCTCGGCGTCCACGTCGACCCGCCGATCTACCGGGAGAACCGCTGGCACCGGCGGCCAGTGCCGCACGCGTCCACGTTCGAGCTGACCATCGCCACGCGCGCCACCCACACCGTGCTCGTCACCATGTTCGAGGTGACCCGGCCGCTGTCGCGCGGGCCGGTCACCGCCTACACCATCAGCCTCGACGGACAGCGGCTCCCGTTCGAGCTGACCTCCTACCGCGACGTGGCCTGGCAGCTCGCCCGCACCATCTGGACCGCGGTCAGCGACACCGACTCCGCCGCCGCACGCGCCGCCGTCGACGCAGCCCACGACCCGCCGCCCCCGCCGAACAGCACCACGTAGGCGGCTACCGCCACCCCCGGTGCGCAAACATGTCGGCCCGGCACGCCAACACCGCGCCGCTCACCCCGAGGCGAACCGCAAATGCCTCACCCAGCCCACGCCACGGCGAACGGTGCCACGCACCCACCGGTACCGGCGCGGCTCCGGATGCCGCACCAGCGGGCGACCCCGGTGGCAGGTGGCGCCACTGCTGAACGGACCCAGGTCAGCCCACCCGGGCCGAGGGCGCTAAGCCCGCGTGGAAAACATCTTGGCGAGCGTGTCTCGCTCCGCTCGACGCCAAGATCTTTTCCCCGTCCGGGCTTGCACCCCCGGCCCATGGGCGGGCTCTGACCAGCCCGTCAGCGCGGCACCCCGGCACCCGGATCACCCCCCGATCCGGTCAACACCCCGGGGAGGCGCACCCAGCACACCGGATAGGAGCACCGACATGCAGTTCACGTTCATCTTCGAGGGCAACCTGGCCGAGGACCCCGAGCTGCGCTTCACCCCCGGCGGCAAGACCGTCACCAAGCTGCGCGTCGGGCACAACACCCGCCGCCGCAGCGCCTCGGGCGAGTGGACCAACGGGCCGACCATGTGGGTCACCGTCACCGCCTGGGAGGGCCTCGCCGAACGCGCCGCCGAGTGGCGCAAGGGCGACACCGTCGTCGTCAACGCCCGCGACGACCTCTCCGTCTGGGCCTACCTCAACCAGGCCAACGAGAAGCCCGGCGGCCAGCTGCAGGTCACCGCCGAGAACCTCAGCCTCTCCGCCCGCTTCGACGGGGCCACGTCGACCCGCGCCGACAAGACCTCCGCCCGGACCTCCGCCTTCGAGGACCAGTGGCCCACCGAGGACGAGACCCGCGAGCTGGAGCCCACGTTCTAGCACCGCACCGCGCGGGGCCGGCCCGGCGGCCGGCCCCGCGCACGAATCGCCTCGTCCCACCACCTCGACCGTGGAGCACCCACCATGATGCAGCCGCTGTTCACCGTCCTCATCGAAGGCACCCTCACCACCTCACCGACGGCCGGCGTCACCCGCGACGCCCGCGAATACGTCCAGTTCGAGATCGTCCACCGCCGCCAGTACCGCGACAACACCGGCAAGCAGGCCGACGCCAAACCCATGTACTTCGACGTCCTGTGCTGGGGCGACGTCGCCACCCGGGCCCGCAACCTCAGCCGCGGCGACGACGTCATCGTCGAAGCCGGGCAACTGCTCGCCTACACCAACGACGACGACCTGCCCGCCCTCAAACTCTTCGCCCGCAACCTCTCCGTCAGCATGCGCCGCCGCGATGCCCACCCCGGCCCCGCACGGCCCGCTCGCCGCGCCGACCTCATCACCACCGCAGACGGCGAGCAGTACACCGCCGACGCCTACCCCGACACGCTCACCGACCGCGAACGCGTCCACCACTGAGCACACCAGGGCCACGGCCCGGCCATGCGCCCCCAACGCGCCTTGGCCGGGCCGGCCCGCCCGCCGCCACCGCAGCCGACCCGCCCGCCGCCACACCCGCAGGACGCGACCGGGCGGCCACACCCGCCACAACGCGCCGCCGGCGGCGATCCTTTACCGCGAGACGCCGGTAGCCCATCACGGCGGCCAGTACGTCGCCTCCTGGCGCAGGGCCGTCGCCGACGCCTGGCGCCACCCGTCACCCGAGGTCTGTGACGACGACCGGCCCTACGGCGTGTGGATCGGCGCGCCCGACCGCCCGGACGAACAGGTCCTCGTCTGCGTCTCATGCGGCCTGGACTGCACCTGACACCAGTCCGTCCGCACCCGCGCAACCCGGCAGTCCGCACCGACCGGTCGCCGCCGCATCACGGCGCAGAACGCGGCCCACCGCCACGACCGGCGCACCGGACCATCCTGCACCGTCACCCCACCAGCACCGGCTTGGAGCCCGCCTGTGAAACCGTCACCGCCCCGAACCGACCTCGTGCTCGTGCTCGCCCGCGTCGACCAGCACGGCATCGCCGAACTCGTCGGCACCATCTGCTACCGGTACGCCGCCAACGTCGATGCCGCAGCTCCTGCTCGGAGGCGGCGATCCGCGCGACGGCTGGAGTCGCAAGGGTTCCGGTACGCCGCGCCGGGCGACCTGCTCAACCCGCACTTCGACAACGCCGACGGCGTCTACGACCGCTACGCCGACCTGTGCGTCCGCGCCAGCATCGACAGCGGCGGCATCACCGACGACCAACGCTGCTGGGGCTGGCGGTACGAATACCGGCCCCTGGCCGTCGACCTGCCCAGAGCCGCGTCCATGACCACCATGCTGCGCCGCATCGGCCGGCAACTCGACTCCCTCGACGCGCAGTTCGGCCGGCCCGCCACATTCGCCGACTACCTCACCCGATTCGCCACCGCACTCGGCATCACCGGCTACGCCGTCTACAGCCAGCAGCTGCGCGCGGACGGCACCCACTGGATCTGGCTCGACGCAGACGGCATGCGTTCCTGGGTTGCCCACCACGAGCCGCCGATCCCCACCCCATGGCCATGAACCATGGCACCGCATCCCGAGCCCTGGCCCAACACGACGGCGTACCGACCCACGTGCCCACGCAACCCTGACCGCGAGGTGATGATCATGTCAATGCCACCAGCCAAACCCGGCGCCCGAGTCCAGCTGATCCGCTGCTCCGACCCGCACACCTTTATCAAGCCCGGCACGCTCGGCACCGTCACACTCGTCGACAGCGCCGGCACGACACACGTCCGCTGGGACAACGGCATCCAGCTCGGCCTCGTCAACGGTGAAGACGCCTTCGTCATCATCGACACCGCGCCAGGCGACGGATCCTGAAGCCAGTCACCAGCACCGGCACCGGCACCGCCTGCCGGTCCGGCCGACCCGTTCACCACGACCACACTCACCGGCCAACCAGCGGATCGGCACCGCATGTGTCGACGACGCCCATGTCAGGTACGGACCGGCCGACGCGTTGGCATGGGCCCTGCTGCGACGTCGCGCAACGCAGCGTTCGCTCCCACCGATCAGCTCGGCGCCGCGGCGGGTGCCATCCGAGCAGCCATGCGCCCGGAACAGCTCGCCGGCCTCCGCTGCCAGCGAACACTGCCGCGCCGGCGGGAGGACCAATCCGCACCGAACCGAGGCACAGCGTGGCTGCGGCGTGCTGCACGCGCCGCAGCCACAGTCACATCCGGGAGATCAAGCCCATGCCTACAAACAGGCCCACTGCACCGCACCCAGGCGGGCCAAGTGTCCTGCACGTCGTGCAGTACAGCGGCGGGATCGGATCCTGGGCGGCCGCGATGCGCGTGGCCGCCGAGCATGGCACCGACCGGCTCGTCCTGCTCATCGCCGACACCCGAGTCGAGGATCCCGACCTATGGCGATTCGTCGACGACAGCGCCGAACGCTTCGGCGTTACCCCCGTCGTTGTCGCTGACGGCCGAACCCCATGGCAAGTCTTCGCCGACCAACGTTTCATCGGCAACAGCCGCGTCGCCCCGTGCTCGCACCATCTGAAGCAGAAGCCGTGCCGGGCGTGGCTCACCGCCAACGCCGACCCGGCGACCACGATCCTCTACGTCGGCATCGACTGGGCCGAGCAGCACCGCACACCGGGCATCGAACGGGGCTGGAAGCCGTGGACCGTCCGGTTCCCGATGTGCGACCCGCCGTACCTGACCAAAGCCGAGATGCTCGACTGGGCCCGCGCCGAAGGCATCGAGCCGCCCCGCGCCTACGCCGAGGGGTTCAGCCACAACAACTGTTTCGGCGCGTGTGTCCGAGCCGGCCAGCGGCAGTGGCGGCACCTGCTCGACGTCGCGCCCGACCGGTTCGCTGCGGCGGAGGCCGAGGAGGAACGCCTGCGCTCCGCCCTGGGCGACGTGGCGATCCTGCGGGAACGGCGCAACGGCGTCAGCCGTCCCCTGCCGCTGCGGGAACTGCGCCGCCGCGCCGAACTCGCCCCGACGGTTCGGCGCGAGGCGACGCCTCGCTGACCGCAGGTCGCCGGTGCGTGCTGGCCGTGCCAGCGCCGCAGCATCACCAGCGGCGCAGACGTGGCGGCTGGCTGCTCGTGGCGTCTGTCCGGGGCTGACCTGCCGCGCTGCCGGGGCCGGACATCACGGTGGCGGCGGAGACGCCGCTGCTGAGGACCCAAGGTCAGGCCACCCGAACCGGGGACAGCTAAGCCCCCAACGCAGAACATCTTGGCACCCATGTCTCGCTCCGCTCGACGCCAAGATCTTCTTTCTGGGGGCTTGCGGCCCCGGCCCTGGCGGCCTCTGACCAGGCCCGTCAGCGCGGCACACCGACGCCCCGGGATCGCCCGATCCGGCGCACACCAGGTGAGCCGCACCCGGACCGCCCGATGGGAGCCCACCGCATGTCCTCCACCGCCGGCAGCGAGCGCGACAGCCAGCCGCCATCCATCACGCCGCCCGACCGCGACACCTCGACCACGCCCCCGGCCAACCGGCCCGCCGCAACGCCGGCCAGGTCGACGACGCGAACCACCGCGCGCCCGCGGGTCGCGGTCGTCGGCGGATCGCTGAGCGGCCCCACCACCGCACTGCTGCTCCTGCAGGCCGGCATCGACGACGTCACCGTCTACGAGGCCGTCCCGGCCAGCGCCCCGCAAGGCGGCGGCCTGATCGGCCTCGAGCACTCCTCCCTCGACGTGCTCGACCACCTCGGCATCCCCCAGGACGAGTTCGTCCGCTACGACTCCGAGGCCGTCATGCACATCACCCTCTGCCAGCGCCGGCCCGGGCAGGTCCAGCGCCACCTCTACGCCGGCCGCAACTCCACCTGGACGCTGCTGCACACGGCCCTGTCACGCCGCCTGCCCGCCGACGTCCTGCGCACCGGCGCCCGGGTCACCGGCCTGTCCGCCGAGCACGACCGGCCGCTGCTGCACTTCGCCGACGGCGACACCGCCCCCGCCGACCTGGTCATCTTCGCCGACGGGCGCTCCTCGACCGGGCGGCGGCTACTGGACCCGCAGCGGCGGCTGCACTACGCCGGCTACGTCGCCCACCGCGGCCAGACCGACACCACCCAGCCGGGCCTCGCGGACTTCGTGCGCTTCGAACCCTCCGAGCACAGCGGGATGCAGTTCAACGTCGCACCGATCCCCGGCGGCGCCGACTGGACGTTCTACCTCCCCGCCACCCCCGCCCAATACGCAGACTTCTTCGGCGCCCCGCCGACCCGGCGGGTCTTCGCCCTGCCGCACCACATCACCGCAGCGGCCCGCACCGAGGTCGACGCCCACGCCGAGCGGTACCTGCCCGACGACCAGGCCGCCCTCGTACACGCCACCACCACCAGGATGGCCGCCCCGGTCATGGACATCGAACCCCCGACCCAGATGGTGTGGCCCGTCGGCGCCGGCCACGCCGTCCTGATCGGCGACGCCCTCGCCCCGGTCCGCCCGCACACCGCCCGCGGCGCCAACAACGGCATCGAACAAGCCTGGGGCCTCACCGCCGCACTCACCCAGCACCGCAAATACCACGCCGACCTGACGACCGCCCTCGACGGGTGGCAGCGCCGCCACCTGCCCGCCGCCGTCGCCGCCGTCCAGCTCGGGCCCGAACTCGGCCGGCAGTACGGCCTCGGCACGGTCTGAGCCAACCCGATTCGGTCGGCCCGCGAGCCGCGCTGTCAGCACCCGCTGCAGCCGGCGCCGCGGGCCGACCCGATCAATGCACCACTGCCACCACGGCACCCGCCGTCATGTCGACGCGCGGGCCATCTGCCACGCCCGGTCACCAACCGGTGACCCGAAAGGACCCCTCATGAGCGCTTGGATCGTCAGTCGCGACCACCTCGACCTGCTCATCACGGCCGCCCTCGCCTGGGGCCTCACCTCCACCGATGAGACCGACGACATCGGCAGAACCCTGTGGCGGGAGAACCTCGCCAGCGTCGCCTACCGCTACCCGTCCGACCGCGACGGCACCCGCCCCGCCCCTCACGGTTTCCGCGACCGCGACGTCGACACGTACCAGTTCCGGCCCTACCCGGGCCGCGTCGACCCCGACGTCGTCACCGCCGCCGCGGCCTCCCTCGAGTACCAGTCGTGCGAACACCCCGGCTGGCCCGACAGCGCCGCCCGCCGCTGGGTGCACGAACTGCACGCGGCCGCCACGGTTCGCATCCCGGCCTACCTCGCCCAGTACGGGCCGGTGGACCCGCACAGACAAGGCCGCGGCGAGTGCGGCTGGTACGTACTCGTCGACCTGAAGGGTCGACGACAGATCCGCTCCGGCGACGGCTGGAGCGTTCCGGACCGCGGCGTATTCGAGCGGGCCGCGCCACTACGTGTCACGCCACAGCGCGCCCATGACGACGCCAAAGCACCACCGCCGGTGAACTGACCGGACGTAGGAGCCGCGCGCCCGGCCCTAGGCCGCTGGACCGGTTGCGCCGACCATGCCGACCTGCCCGCCAAGTAACGCCACCACCGCCGACACCACCCTTCGAGATCGCTGGAGCACCGATGACCACCGACCGCACCGCCTACCTCGTCCTGGCTTCCCTCGCCACACCCGGCAACCGCGAGCTCGGCAGCCTGATCCGCCGCACCGGCCCAGCGCAAGCCCTCGACCACGTGCTGCACGGCGCAGGCATCAGCCAGCAACTCACGGCGGCCGTCGACGCATCCCTCAAGCCGAACGACCGCACGCCCACCGTCGTGGACCACATCGCCGACGACATGCTGCGCCGCGCCGACCGGCTCGGCGCCCGGATCATCACCCCGGCCGACGACGAATGGCCGCCAGCCCTCGCCGACCTCGCCAACATCAACCACGACCCCAACCCCGTCCACCGCGACACCGACCCGCCGCTATGCCTCTGGCTCCGCGGACCACTGCGGCTCGACCAGACGCTGCAGCGGTCCGTGTCCGTCGTCGGAGCACGAGCGGCCACCGAGTACGGCGCGTACGTCACCTCCGAGTTCGCCTACGGGCTCGCGGAGCGCGGCTGGACGGTCGTATCGGGCGGAGCGCTCGGTGTGGACGTGACCTCGCACCGCAGTGCGCTGGCCGCGGCAGGGGCGACAATCGCCGTGCTGGCGTGCGGGGTCGACCGGGCGTACCCGGCGGCCAACGCGGCGATCCTGCAGCAGATCGGCGACGAAGGGCTGCTGGTCACCGAGTGGACGCCCAGCACCCAGCCGCAGAAGGCCCAGTTCCTGGCCCGCAACCGCATCATCGCCGCCGCGACCAGAGGCACCATCATGGTCGAGGCCGGCTCACGCAGCGGGGCGCGCAACACCCTCGCCTACGCCCGGCTGCTGCAGCGCGCTGCCATGGTCGTACCCGGGCCGATCACCTCGGCGATGTCCGTCGGCTGCCACATCGAGCTGCGCCAACCGGACACTGTCCTGGTAACCCGGGTCGAGGAGATCATCGAGGAGATCGGCAGCGTCGCCCAGCCGTCCCCAACGGGACACCATCACGACGAGGTCCTCGACGCGCTGCAGGCACGCATCCTCGACGCGGTGCAGCCACACCGCGCCACGCGGGCGGAGCAGATCGCCGCGACAGCCGGGGTCAGCGACCGCGACGCCAAGCGAACCCTGCCACTGCTGGCCGAGCTCGGACTCGTGGTAGCGGGCCCGAACGGCTACCGGCGCGCTGGCGGACCGCCCGCTGTGCACCGTGAGGGCGACTGACGATCCACCCGCGTGCACCGTCGCGCCGAGCCGTCACCCACGGTTCGGCGCGACGGTCACGCCGCACCTGCCGAAGACGCAGCACCACACGCGCCGCACCCCGCACCCGGCGCCAGCCCCGGGATCCGCCGGGGCTGCAACCTGTGCAAGGGAGTTCTGTCCATGTCACCCACCGACCGGCCCAAGCGCCTGGCGGAGCCGGACTTTCAGGTCACCTACATCAACGGCCCGATGCCGCCATGCTCGCTGCACTGGGAACTGGACAAGGTCGTGGTCGAAGCCGCCTACGACGGCAAGACCGCGTACGGGCCCTGGGCCTACATGTGCGCGCGCTGCTTCATCGACCACGGCATCGGCCTGGGCACCGGACGCGGCCAGCGCCTCCTGCCCGGCCCCCGACCTGCCGCAACGGACACGGCGACGTAACCTGCCGCCGCCGAACGAGCAGCAGCGCCGGCGTCGACCTGCCTGCAGCGGCGGACGAGCTGCCGTCCAGCCCGGCGACGCCGATGTGCAGCACGGCGCCGCCCGGCCGGCGTGGAGCACGGCAGGGCCGGGCGCGGACCGGAACCACGCCCAGCAGCCCCAAGGGTTGACCAGCCAGACCGGCACCTGGCAAGCACCGCCCCCAACGGCCCGGCCCGGCTTGCTCCGCAGCGCCGGCCGCTGCGCTGCCGACCCGCCGCGGCCTGGCCTGCGGCCTGCCTGCCCAGGCACCGGCCGACCGGTCCCACCCAGGACCGCCAGCGCGGCACCGCCCCGCACCACCGGGCCCGCCGCACCCCACACACCGACCAGGAGGTCACCGCCGTGCTCCACCACCTCGACGTCGCCCAGCAGGCCGAGCAGCCCGACATCCGCCGCGGCCGCGGCACCACCCCCTACGTGCCCTACGGCGCCAAGCAGGACTTCCGCCTCGACCGCGACGCCGACCTCGCCGAGCTGCGCATCATCAACGGCTACCGCGACCCGAAGCCGACCCGCGACTGACGTTGTCCCCGGGCCGGCCTCCACGTCCCCGGAGGCCGGCCCGCCAACACCGGCCCCAGCCGACCGAACCCCGCTCAGCACAGCCTCGTCGCCGGTTGCACAGCCCCGTCGCCGGTTGCACTGCGCCGCGTCCGCGCTGGCGGCTCGACCATGCCAGACACGGCAGCTAAACTGAGCCGTTGTCGGCCAAGCGCCTTCGGGCGGGGCTGGTTTTCGGAAATGGCGGCCGGGGTGTGCGAACACTCCACGGAGTGATCCCCGGCCGCCGCCTCAACATCCCGCGGCGGGACACCGACGTCGATAGGACCACCACGCCGTGCTGACCAAGCTCATCCGCGGCCACGAGTGCACCGACCGCCCTGGCGTCGCCGAACTCCTCGGCCGCAGCATCCAGACTGTCTTCAACCTCGCCGCCGACCGGGCCGCCACCGGCTTCCCCGAACCGTGGCACACCGACACCACCGGCCGCGGTGTGCGCACCCGACCCGACGGCAGCAAAACCGGCCGCGAGTGGTACCGCATCACCGACATCACCGCGTTCAAACCCGGCTACCTCGCCCGAGCTGCTGCGGCCGGCCAGGCTCGCAGCCATGACATGCAGCTCGACGTCGAACCCGATGCCCTCCTCGACCCCGCCGCGTTCGCGAAACTGCTGCGCATCACGCGTGGCACGTTCAGCCGCTACGTCGACAACAGCAAACCCACCTGGCACGCCTACGCCGTCGCCGCCCGCCACGCCACCCTCGACGGCCACCATCTCATAGCACGAGCCATCGCCGACCACGGACGATGGCTCATCGTGGACGGCCCCGAAGAGTTCGAGCTCGGCCCAGACATTCACACCGTCTTCGCCCGCTACAGCGGCACCTGGCAACCCAGCCTGCCCGGCTACACCTTCACCATGCCAGCGCGCGACGCCCTGACCACCCTGCTCGCCGGGGACGACTTCTACCTGCCACCACCCGACGACCGCCAAACCGGCAAAGGCGGAATCCGACGGCGCTGGCTCGGCGCCTCCGCCGCCACCTTCATCCAGCACCGCCGCGGCTCCACAAGCCAGCCCCGGCAACTGCGGCCGGCAGCACCGCCACCCCAGCCGTAGCCGGCCCTGCCCGTCGGTCGACGCACCGCCGTCGCGATGACGCCAGCGAACCGGGGGTGCAAGACGCCACCGGCGAGCGCCATCACCGAACCGGTGCAGCATCCCGTGGACCCCGGCCCGCCGGGCTCGCTGTCCGCAGCTCCCGCGGGACTCGGGCCGGGGCCCAGCTTCGCCGGCCCTGGCCCTGCGACTACGCGGTTCGTCACGCACGCACCACCACCGCCGGACACCCGCCCGCCGGCGCCCCAAGGCCGCCGCGGGTACTCGGGGCTCCGCCCCGAACGAAAAGCTTCGCCTCGCCGGCGGGGCAGACAACAGGATGGCCGAAAACCCCGACCGGCCCGCACGGTCCGAGGATGACGCCTCGCGCTCCGGTCCATCCCGCCACCTGACCCCAAGGGGTATGCCACACCGTGCGGCCGGGTGCAAACGAGCAAAAAGAGCACTCGTTTGCACCCGACCACCCGGCATGGCAAATCAAAGATCAGGCGACGGGATGGACCTCCACACGAGGCTCAATGTTGGCGAAACCTGCCGCTACGCGGCAGACAAACCCCAGCCCCACCAGCACAAACGTCACATCAGCCCTGTTCAACAGAATCAATGTGATGTATCATTGTATTAGGTCGTTCGCACCGGCCGAATCCGAAAACCGCACCGCACGCGAAGGAGAACCAGCGTGACCCTCGCACTCACCACCGCCGACCTCATCGCCCTCGGCGACGTCGCGATCATCGCCCACGACCTCGGCGAACCCGAGGTCTACGCCGCCGCCCTCGACCGCATGCACGACCTCGGCTGGGGTCGCTACGCCGAGCTGATCCCCGCCATCCTGAACGGCGACACCCCGCCCAACCCCGACGAGTTCCCCGAGTACTACGCCGGACCCGTCACCGTCACCGCCGACGACCTGTGCACCTTCCACGGCGAGCCGCCGTTCTAGCCGACCTCACGGCGCCGGGCCACCAGCCCGGCGCCGCCCGGCACCCAACGGCCAGTCACCCGCGAAAGGGCACCCACGATGCTGCGCAGACGCCACAGCGTCGCGCCGGTCGGCGCCACCGTGACCTATCACGGCACCGTCGCCGCACTCACCGGCCGCCGCTTCACCATCACCCGAGCCGACACCACCACCGGCCGCGCCCGCTACGAACTTTCCGACAGCGTCGGGCCACTCCTGGACAACGTCCACGCTGAGTCGTTCACGCTCGCTCCGGCAGAGCGCCCCGAGCCATGGGAGGCGCGCCTCGAGGCCATCGACCGCGCGGCCGCCGCGAACGACGAAACCGTCATCATCGCCCCGTACCTCGCCGAGGTCCGCGCCCTGCTCGCCCGAGGCGAGCAGCGCAACGCGCGTGATGCCGCCCGCGCCCTCGAACACCACCTCGGACTCCGCACCGCTCCCGGCACCCACCGCCGCTAAGCCCCCGGCCGGGCGGTGCCGCGAACCTCTGCCGCCGCCTGGCCGGGCCTCACAGGATAATGAAGGCGCCGTGCGGGGCAACCTCCCGCACGGCGTCCGCCGACCGCACCCCGCCAAGGAGACCACCCCATGTCCCCGCCGCCCGAGCCGGCCCGCGACAAGATCGGCAGGACCGTCGCCGTCATCGGCTACGCCACCGCCGCTGTCGGTCTAGTCGCTGCCGTCGCCGGTGTCGTCGCGTTCGTCCTGGCGTTCCGCTACCGCTGACCGCTCACCCCGCGCAGCCCGACCGCCGCCTGAGGCGCCCCGCCGCCCGGCAACCGCCGCCCGCACCGCCCCTGACGGAGCCCGGCCCTGCGCCGCCCGCACCGCGTCCACCGTCATCCCGACCGAATCCGCCGCCCGCTCCACGCCACCGAACACGGTAACCGCCGCCGCAATCGCGACGTCCGCCGCGACGCCCGCCGCCGCCAACCGATCGGTCGCGTCCGCGACCCGCCGCACCGCCGCCAACTCAGTCGCGTGACGCTGGCGCAGCCGCTCGACGTAGTCATTCGTGCCCTGTCTCGCCATGCACTCACGCTACGTCCAAAGAGCCCCTACGCGCCACCTACAAGAATGGTTCGTGGTCGATCTAACAACACTTCTCTTGCCATCGCCAGGTATGCGCAAGGTGGTTGACGTGGCGTTTCTCGCCCCACGCCCCAGGTCACCCTCCTCTCTGGCACACAACCTTGCATTCACAATGTCGCTGGTACGTGCTGCGGAGCCGTACGCTCGGCTCATGCTCTCCGTCACCAAGATTCATCCCGGTGCCGGAGTGAACTATCTCCTCACTCAGGTCGCCCCGGGAAAGCACGATTTTCGACCAGCGCCGAACAATTCCGGGCTGGCCTACTACGCAGACTCAACTGCGTACGGCGAGGCGCCCGGATGGTGGACCGGGCAGGCCCAAGAATTGTTCGGTGTTGGCCCAATCGTGCAACCGAAGGAATTGCAACTCCTCATCGGGGAGGGCAAGCACCCCATCACCGGGAAGCAGTTGGGCCGGCTGTGGCGACGGTTCGAGCCGCTGACCGACAGCCGCCGCGAGGAGCTCGCCGAGCAGGCGCTCGCCGCGTTGCCTGACGACGCCACGCACGAGCAGCGGTTCGAGGTCTGGTTGGATGTGTGGACGGCGCCGGAGCGGCGGCCGGTGGCCGGTTTCGACGTCACCGTGTCGATGCGCAAGTCCGAATCGCTGCTGTGGGCCTTCGGCAACGGCCAGGTCAAGGCGCAGGTGATGGCTGCGCACCACGCCGGGATCCGGGCGGCGGTGGCGCACCTGCGTCAGCACGCCGCGTTCACCAGGCTGGGCACGAACGGGGTGGCGCAGGTCGACACCGACGGCCTGGCCGTTGCCGTGTACGACCACCGGATGTCGCGGGACAAGGACCCGCAGGTGCACTCGCACATCGTGGTCTCGGCCAAGGTCGCGGTGACCGGCTCGGACGGTGAACGACGCTGGTACGCCTTGGACGGCAAGGCGGTTTACCAGGCATCGGTGAGCACGCGGATCGTCTACGAGCGGGCCGTGGAGGTAGAGCTCGGCCGGCGGCTCGGCGCCCGCTACGCCGCCCGTCCCGGCTCGACGATCCGGGAGATCGTCGGGATCTCCCCGCGGGCGATCCAGGTGTACTCCAAGCGGCGGACCGCGATCGAGTCGGAACTGGCGGCCGAACCGTCGGCCGGTTCGGCTGGTATGTCGATGCGGCGGTGGCGGCGCATCGCGCAGGTCGCGACGCTACGAACCCGGCTGCGCAAAGATGGCGCTGAGTCGACCGCGGAGGCGGTGCAGCGGTGGCGCGCCGAGGACTCCCGGCACGGTCTGGACACCGCCGCAGAGGTGCGGGCGATCGTCGCCGGCCGGGTCCGCAACGCCACCGCCGAACTCGCCGCCCGCGCCCTCGCCCGAGCCCGCCGCGGTCTGCCACGTGGTGGGGTGCTGACAGAGCTCGACGTCGACGCCGCCGTCGTCCGGCTCGGGGTCAGCGACGAGGAACAGCGGGCGGAAATTCTGTCCGAAGCGGTCCGCCGTGACCCGCAGCTGGCGGTGGCGCGGGCGTTGCGGGACCTGTCCGCCGACCGGGGGGTGTTCGGTCTGGATCACCTCGAGCTGGCGGTCGGCCGGGTCCTGCACATCGCCCCGGGCGAGAACACCCGGACGGACTGGTCGCGGGTACATCGCCTTGCCGTGCACGCCACCAACCAGGGCTGGGGTGGCTTGCGGGTGCTCACCCCGCCTGCGCTCGTGCAGTGGGGGCCGACACTGCTGCGCACCAGCGACCGGCAGTCCATCTACACCCGGCACCGGCAGCTGCGCCTCACCACCGAAGCGGTCCTCGACGTCGAACGGCAGGTCCTCAGCTACGCCGCCCGGCTCGGCGCCACCCCCGCCGCACCGGACCTGCTCACCGCGGTCGCCGAGGAACTGAGCCTGTCCGACGACAAACACGCTGCCCTGGTCCACCTGCTCGGCGACGACCACCGCGTTGCCGGGGTCGTCGGCCCCGCCGGGACCGGGAAGACCTATCTGCAGCGCGCTGTCGGCATCGTCGCTGCACGCGCCGGCATTCCCGTGCTCGGCCTGACCGTGTCGCAGAACGCGGCCGAGGTGCTCGCCGCGGAAGCTCGCCAGGACGGTGCGCCCGGGTTCCGGACCGAGAACATCGCGATGTGGCTGCACGCGCAGCACACCCCGCCGAAGGACAGCCGGTCCGGGCAGTGGGACTTCAAACCGGGCCAATGGCTGATCATTGACGAGGCGTCCCAAGTCTCCTCCACCGACCTCGCCGAACTCGTCCGGCTCCTCGACGCGGTCGGCGGGAAACTCATCCTGGTCGGCGACCCGGCGCAGATCTCCGCGATCGGCCCCGGCGGGCTGCTGCGCCACCTCGCCGGGATCGGCCGCACCGTCGAACTGCGCGACATCAACCGGTTCCGCGAACCGTGGGAAGGACCGGCGTCGCTGCGGCTGCGGGCCGGCGACACCACCGTGCTCCGCGAGTACGACCAGCGCGGTCGGATTATCGCCGGCACCGACGAACACCTCACCGAACGGCTCCTCGCCGGCTGGCTCGCCGATACCCTCGACGGCCGCGACGCGCTCATCCTGGTCGAGACCGAGGCCGAAGCCGCCGATCTCGCCGCGCAGGCCCGCGCGATGCTCATCCGCGCCGGCGCCGTCAGCCGGGGCCGCCGCGTCGATCTCCGCGACGGCACCAAAGCCTCCGCCGGGGACATCGTCGTCACTCGCCACAACGACCGCCGCCTCACCACCGACACCGACCCCGACTTCACCATCGCCTCCGCCTTCGGACTGGGCGAGCGTCGGGCGGGAAAGTTCGTCGCCAACCGCGACCGCTGGCAGGTCCTGCACGTCGGCCGGCACGGCACGCTGCAGGTACGCAACGTCCGTACCGGCGACGGCATCGTCCTGCCCGCTGACTACGTCGCCGAACACGTGCAGCTCGCCTACGCCGCGACGGTCGACTCCGCGCAGGGCCGCACTGTGGACACCGCCCGCGCGCTCATCCGCGACGGCATCACCCGCGCCAAGCTGTACGTCATGGCCACCCGCGGCAAGTGGCTCAACCTGCTGTACGTGCTGACCAACCCGGAACCACCCGAACCGTACGGGGCCGAACCACCACTGTCCGGGACCGGTCTGCTCGCCGAGGTCCTGCGCACCGACGACGCCGACCGCACCGCGACCGAGACCGAGCAGACACTCCTCGCCGAACACGACGCCCTGCACACCTGGGGGCCCACGTTCGAGGACCTGCTGGGACGCGCGCACGCCGCCCGGTACATCGCCATCGTCGCCCGCCTCGACCCGGCCGCCGGCGCCCGGCTGCGGCACGACCCGGCGATGAACGTCGTGGCGTACAAACTGCGGGCGCTCGCCGACGCCGGCTACGACGATGCGCGGATCCTCACAGCCGCCGTCAAGCGGCGGGAGCTGCACAGCGCCGACAGCGTCGCCCAGGTCCTCGCCTACCGCCTGGACGGCATCTTTCAGAACCTTGTCTACGACCCCCGCCGGGCGCTGGCCGCCAACCCGTCACACAGGTACACGTCCCGGGTGCCCGACCTCACCGGCGTCCACCCCGACGTCGCAGAAGCGCTGCGCCAGGTCGCCGCCATCTCCGACCAGCGCGTCACCGCCCTCGCCGAGCTCGCAGCCGAGCAGCCGCCGGCGTGGACGGCGCCGCTCGGGCCCGTCCCGGCCGACGCTGACGAGCGGCGCGTCTGGCTGGATCGGGCTGAGGTAATCATCGCGTACCGCGACCGCTACCAGCACTCCACCGACGAGCCGATCGGCGCCGAGCCTCCCGAGCGGGACATCACCCGTTCGACCGCCTGGCACCGCGCTCAACTGGTCCTCGGACCCGCAACCCTCGCCGGTGAAATCCACGCGGCCGGTGTCGTCCGTATGCGCCAGTTCCTCGCCGCGCTCCGCGACGCCGACGCCCGCGAGCCCGACGACGTCGCCGACGACCTGCGCACCGCCCACCTCGACCTCCTCGACGCCCGCGACACCGTCAGCGACCTCCGCACGGAAATCGCCGTCGCCCAACACGACCGCGACCGGGCACAGCGGCCGTCATCTGCACAACGCTGGTGGCGAGCTGGACCACCCCGGCCGGCGGCCGCTACGGCGCCTGTCGCAGCGGTTCCAGCCGCTGTGGCACAGCATCGCGTCGACCGGCTCCGGGCCGCTCTGGGCACCGCTGAGGCACGCGTCGTGCAGCTCGCGACTCGAGTCAAGGAGCTCGAGCGGCAGCACACGGCGTGGCTCGGCTGGTACACCGAGACGCTGCCCGCGCGGTACGCCGGTTATCTCGCCAACGCCGAACGCGCCCGCCGCATGCAACGCGTCGTGGGCAACGTCAAAGACGTCCTGGATCGCGTCCGCGCCACCAACAGCCGGGTGCGGGCCGTGGACGCCACCCGACCGTCGCCGCACAAGCGCCTGATGTTGCCGCGGCTCGACGACGCGTCCGGCGCCGCGGCGACGCGTGTCGCCGAACTTGCCAGTGCGGCTGACACGCTCACGGCACATCCGGTCGACGAGCCCGACCTGGACTGAACGCGCCTGCCAGCGTGACACCGCCTACCTCGCACGAGGCACTCCATGTCATGGCAGCTTTGTCCGGACGTGGTGCTCTCGGATCGTGGCACGCGATGGCACCCGTTCACACGTATTGACCCGTCGCGGGCACCGATGGACGGAGGAAGCCTCACGGATGTGAGACCGCTACCGCCGTTGCCACGTCCACCGACCACTTCCTTCGTCAGCGTCCACACCTGCCGGGACCTGGCGGGAAGTCCTCGATGTCGCGAGTGACCCGGCCCAGCGCGCTCACCGCGTTCGTCGATGAGTCATTCATTCACCGGCAGGGTCATCCGGGCGTCTACCTCCTGGCCGCGGTCCTGGTCGAAGGCGGTGACCTGAAGGACGCGGTGCAGGCTGCCCGGGCGTCGGCCGCCGGACACGAGTTCCACGCGACGCGCCTGCACCGCCTCGGGCATTTGGGGGTCGTGGAGGCGATGCTGGACGTCGTCGCGCAGTGGGCGGGCTGGACCGTGGTCGTCGCGCACACGCCGATCGAGCAGCATCGTGAGGCGGCCCGGCAGAGTGCGCTGCAGCGCCTGTTGCGGTACCTGGACGGGCAGAAGGTTAGCGATGTCGTGCTCGACCGGCGGGCGGACCCTGCACAGGCAGCCGTCGCCCAGCGCAGCGGCCAGCGGCTCGCTGACCCGGAGCACCGCGATCTGCGCACGTTCCGGCATCTGGTGCGCGGCGGGGAGATCTCCAACCGGATGCGGCTGGTCCACCGGGATGACGTATCCGAACCTGGTCTGTGGATGGCCGATGCGGTCGCGTGGTCCACTCGACGGGCACTCGCGTCGAGCGAGCCGCAGTGGCTGTACCGGGTGATCGACGCGACGACGGTGCTGCACGCGCAGACCGGTGTCGTGTTGACGATCAGCGACGACGGGGCCGCTCTGCCCGATGGTGATCGCGGCCCCCACAGGTGGGCCCAGCGAGATGCGATCTCCGCCCAGCCCATGTTGTCGTCTCCTGCAGGATATCGCGCGCCCGCGGCCAGCGCCCACCCACAGCCCGTCGGCCGGTACATGGCCTCGGTGCTGCGGCAGGTGGCCGCCGCGTCCTCCCGGGTCGAGGCCGCCGGCCTGGTGCGCGAGGTGCAGCACCTACGCGCCCAGATCGACCGGCTGACCCGTGTCGTGACCGCCGGCGGCGGCGTCGCCGCCGGGCCAGACTCCGGAGGGGTCACACACGAGCCGATGGATGAACGGTCAGCGCATCGGCCGGGACCCCACGAGCCGGACCTAAGCTGAACGCCGCCGACGCACGTTCAGCCGCAGCGGCCGGGCCAGTACGCCGCGCGGCCCGGTGCGGAGAGCGCCGTCCGGCTCCACGCGTTGCTCACCACGAACTCCAACGGCGCCGTGCGGTGACCGTGAATCGAATGGCCAGCGCCTGGGATGACCACCACGGAGACTTGGCTGCCCGCCGGGTAGTACGGCCGTTCCCGGGCGCAGACCTGCGCCGCGGTACTGCATGGCAGCGCGGCATCGTCGCACGACAGCGCGTCGTGATCCCCGACGATCAGCAACACCGGGGCGGTGATGTGCCGGCTGTAGAACGGATCACGGGCAAGGCCCATCGTGGCTCGCTCACCCGTCGTTCCCGTCGCCTTCGTCCGCTCGTCGCGATTGATGACGGAGCGGTCCGCGCCGGGCAGATAGTAGAAGTCGAGACCACGGGTATCGGTCTTCGTCGTGACGTACCCGTCGGGCATCGGGTCGCCGGCGAACACCTGATCGTCTCCGGCGGGGTGCAGCCCGGCGGCGATCACGGCCTGCTGCGTCGTGTTGGGCTCATGCAGATAGCCAGTCAGGACCAGGGCGTCGACGTCGTGTTGCGTGGCTGCCTCGACCATCCACACGGCGGAGCCGTAGGAATGCCCAACGCCGACGACGCGCGTGTATCCGAAGGGTGGCTGCCGCAGGCGCTGCACCAACTGGTGCGCCACATACGCCTCGGTCTCGGCGGTGACCTGCTCAGCCGGTGGCCGGTCGCTGAGCCCGACGCCGACCCGGTCGACGTTGTAGACCGCGGTGCCGGCATCCGCCGCCGCCCGCACATACGAGCGGCCCTCGCTGGGCAGACTGTCCCAGTAGGTGTGATCGTAGGTGAACCCGGACATCAGGACCTGCACCGTGGCGGTGGGCCGCGCCGGCCGGCACAACCAGCCCGCCACCCGGTACCGGGCAGCGGCATCGGGCGTCAGCGCGACCCACGAGTCGAGGCGCTGACACGGTACAGCGTGCGCGTGCGCCGTATCGGGGGTACACACCAGCATCGCGGTGACGAGCAGCGGCAGGACGAATAGCAGTCCGTGCAGCCAGCGCCACACGCTCGTGCGTGTCGCGGCGCCAACGACCTGAGCACCGTGCATTTTCGGACTCCTTCGTCGCAGCAGTGAAGGGATGTCAGGCGAGTTCCACCTCGGCCGGTGCCGGATCATCCGACGGTGCCGCCTCCTGCGCGCGGGACGGCGACGTGATGCGGCCGGGGTCGGTGAACGGCCGAGGGGCTGCAGCAGCGGCGCCGCTCACCGCTGCGGTTCGGTCTGCGACGTCGGCGCGCAGACCGGCGATGCCGTCACGGACTACCGCGGCGTGCTGCCGTTCGACGTGTCGGTCCAGGGCGGCGTAGAGCGCGCTCTCGCGCTGCAGGGTGCTGCGCCAGAACGGTCCATCAGTCGGCCGGTTGGCGGCCAGCAGCTCGGGGTCGGTCCGGCGCACGACGTCAGCGCCCGGCGCAAGGATGGGATTGAAGCGATCCCGGGTGTGCGGCTGCGCGGCGGTCACCGCGGCGATGTCGGCGGGATGTCCTGCGGTGAGCCGGTCGGTCTGCCGATCGAGCAGCAGCCAGTGTGTCGCGTCCTCCGCCGGGCTGCCAAGACGGATTTCGCCCAGCATCAGCTGCGCGATGGGACTCGCGGCGTAATGCCGCCACGCGACCTGATCGGCCACGTCGCGTACGCCACCGTCGTCCAGGCGCAGCAGACCCTGTTCGAAGTAGATCGCCACGTAACGGTCGCCGCCGCGATACCCGAGGAAATCGGCCAGCACCGGCGGGGCTTCGGCCGGCAAGACGACCGGCTCCCCGGGCTGCGGCGCGGCCACGCTGAACGGCGCCATCACCGACACCGGGCCGGTCGAGCAGCCGCCGACGCGCTCGCCGACGTGGTCGCCGATCGCCGTGGAGGCAGCGGCCGGCGTCGTCGGGATCGGTGCGCTGGCCGGCGCTGCCAGCGCTCGGCGGCTGCAGGCCGCGCCGGGCTGGGCGGGGCTTCGCGTGGGCGGCGAGCGCGGCGAAGGGCCACGAACGTGGCACCACCCGCGCCGAGCACGGCAGGCGCGGCCAGGAGCGGGCCGGCTGCCCCGAGCACGACGGCGGTGACGGCCGTCGAGATCACAGCCGGTGCGGTGCGCCTCCAGCTGGGCAGCAGGACGATGCCTGCCGTGGTGCCCGCGAGGGTCACTGCGGCGAGGAGCACGGACAACACGCGCAGCAGCGGGCCGACGCCGACGTTGGTACTGACGCACGTGCCCGCAGCAAGGACGGTGAACCCGGCCTGCGCCAGCAGGTTCCGCCGTGGCCGGCCAGCCGGTGCCCCGGGTTTGGACAGGAGCGCAGGCAGGGCTCCTCGTATGGCGAGGGCGTCCCCGAGACGTACGGCGCCGGCGACGAACGTGATCCCGGCGCCGCAGGTCAGCAGCAACGCGACGGCCGCGGCCGCAGGTCCGGCCGCCTCACCAATCCCGCGGCGCAACAGCGTGATGAACGGTGCCGGCGTGCTCGCCGCGTCTGGGCCCAGCACGCCGATGGTGACCGTGGCCAACGCGAGGTAGAGCACGCCGACGATGGCGACAGCAGCAGCGGCGACCTTGGGCAGCGTCCGCTCCGGCCGCACCACGGCGTCGGTCAGGTGCCCGCACGCCTCCCATCCAGAGAACGCGATGAACAACACCGCCATGGCCCGACCGACCGGCACCGGACTGGCCGGCACCAGTGAATGGAGATTCGCCTGGTTCACATGCGGAGCAGCGCTGACGACTGCGGCGGTCAGCAGCACCAGGAGTGCGCCGACAAGGCACAGCTGCAGTCGTCCCGAGGTGTGCAGACCGAACAGGTTGGCGGTGAAGACCACAGCCAGGATGCCGCCAGCCACCGCGAGCGCGGCGCCGTGACCAGCGCCAAGCGCGGTCGCTGCGTACTGGCCGCCGATCAGGGCAGCAGCGCAGGCCGCAAGCGGGGCCGCGCAGTAGAAGCACCACCCAATGACCGCGAACGCGCGAGGTCCGAACGCCATCTCCGCCAGACCCGCAATGCCACCGGCCTGCCGGTGCCGAACCGCCAGCGCCGTGAACGTGGCGGCCAGCGGCACGCTCGCGGCGACGAGCGCCGCCCAGGCGAGCAGTGAGCCAGCGCCGGCCACCGCGGCGGCGAGGGCCGGCAATGTAAGCACGCCCGGCCCGAGCAGTGCTCCGACGTAGAGGGCAGTTGCCTGGACGGGACCGATGCGCGCGGTCACCGCGCGGCCCACGATCGCAGGAGGTCATTCACCACCCGATCGTTGGCGCATCGCCCGATAGACCAACAGGCGCCACCCGGTACCAGCCCGTGCCATGACCAAGTCGCAGCGGGTATCTACCACCCAGGTCCGGCCGCGGTGACGTTGCGGATCGTCGATGCCCCGGCCGACCTCGGAGCCTGCCGACGCCCTTGCCGACTGAACGCCCCGTGGGCAGCTACCAGGTGTTGAGTTGTCGCCGCGACCAGCGTCCGACCAGGTGAGTGACCGCTGCCGCATCGCAGTCGACCACCCGGGGCCCGAGCTCTACCAGCGTTGGCCCGTCTGGACGGTACAGATCACCAGCCGACAAGATCGGCAGCGTCGAGTCCTGCGTCCTCGGCCGCGCGCACCATCGCTTGCCGTACGACGTCGCGCACCTCAGGCACCGGCAGCGAGCCACGGCCGACGACGCCGATGTCGAGCCTCGAGAGGTGCGTCTTGTGCGTCGTGCCGAACGCGGCAAGGTCGACCAGGTCGACGAGCCGGAAAATCCGTTCACCGCCGGAGTTCTGCCCACGCTCATTGATGACGAACAGGCCCACCCGTGGCCGGTCGCCGGGATCGCCGTCCGGCCGATCAGCCAAGGCGAGGGGAAGCACGTCGAACGCGACCTTCCACGCAGTGATAAAGAAGTCTGCGATCTCCGTGTGGGACAGCCGCCGAGCGACCGGACTGTTGGGCTGACACGGCTCGCTCTGGCAGCCGTCGAAGTCGAACTCGATGTCGACGATGCTCGTGAGGTGCTGCGCCCGCATAAGGCTGGGCATGAGGAACTGCAGCGTTCCGCGGAGGGCGGGCCGGCCGTCGGCTGCGGGGATCACGCATCCGTAGGAGGCACCCCAGCTGTCGTTGAGGGCGAACTGGTCGTCACGCGGCCGCCACCGCAACTCAGGCGGCACCACGGTCCGCTCGGCGGCCAAGGCCGCGATGATGGCCGTCATCTCCGGCTTGGCTAGTTCAGCGGTGAGCCGCCGTCGACCCGCTGCCGTGAGCCGCGGGTCCTGCTGGGTGAACGGGATCTGCGCGATAAGTCGCAGCCGAAGGTCCAGAGCGTTCTGCGAGTTGAAGGAAGCGTCGGCGTTGCCGGCGTTGTTTGGGTCGAACGCGAGATTCGGGACCCAGCTCCACCCACCGTCCCTTGTTCGGCACATCGTGCCCCCGTGCCAGGATCCGCTCTCCGTCGGCACCTGATCGACGGCTGGGCCGATGTAGCGCTCGTCGCCGCCAGCGGTGTGGGCTGGCAAGCCGACGCCGTGCACTCCGCCGCCCGGACGGCCCACACCGATTCTCGCGATCCCATTCCACAGGTCGGCAGTGATGACGACCGCCGACCGGCCCCATATCGCACAGATGACCGCCGGATGACCGCAGCGTGCACCCCGCAGGTGCTGTACGACACCCGGTCCAGCTTCGAATGCCTCCCCGCTGGGCAGGCCGAGGAAGGACGCACCGCCCGCGGCGTCGTACGCTTCCTCGAACGCCTGCTTGACACCCGGTACGCCGTCGCCCACACGAGGGCCGGTCCTGGCTGAGCCAGACAGCGCCGCGTGCAGCAGCTGGGCAGTGGCATGGTTGAGCTGGCCGGTCGCCTCCAAGCGTTCAACGACCGCCGAGAGTTCGGCAGTCGCATCACGGAACGCCTGAACAAGCAGGTCGGGCAGCCGGGTCGTCAAGTCGCCGAGCTCGTGCAGCGCCGCGCGTGTGGCCGTATCGAGCTCGGCCTCGCGTTTGGCCTTCCACTCGCGCAGGACCTCGACCGGATACCGGCTTCGGGTACGCACATCATCGATGATCTTGTGGTGGCGACCACAAAGGAGCAGAAGGTTCTCAAACGCCTCACGGTCCTGGACAGCCTCACCACCGCGCGGGCCAGACGAAACGGCGCCAACAATGTGCGCGACCTCGCCAACGAACACCGGCTCACCGCCATCGACGACAACAACCGGCTCATCACACTCGGGCGCGTAGCAATGCCCGCGGCTTAGCCCATACAAGGCCCGCCGGACTCGTTCGGGGATTGCGCCCCGCGCGTCAACCACGCCGTGCAGCCTAACCCTTGTCGTTACTGACGCCGGCCTACGCGCCGGGCGCCGCCATGACCGCGAATGCTCACCGCAGCGGCGTCTGGCGCTTGTCCCACGCTCTGCTCATGAGAGCCTCGATGGCTCGGTCAGCCCGGGCTTCGTCGATGCGAACCACGCGGCGGCATGCGTCACCTACGTGGATGCCGAACGTGTCCGTCCAGGCCGCGCATTCGGCACCCAAGATGAAGATCATCGCGTTCAGGGCATGGGTGCGGCCGGTGTACTTGGCAACCTCAACGTCATGGGCGTCCTGGATGGCGACGAGCGCGTTGCGGGCGACGTTCCAGTAGGTCTTCGTCGCCGTGCGCGAACTCTCCGAGAGCGCGGCCGAGCAGGTTCAACCGCTGTAGGTTCTCACCACGACTGGCGGACCGCGCATGAGAGTGCTGGGTGCTCGCAGGCTTTCTCACCCTGTGGCGGCTGCAGACTCTCACGATCATGGCGGATTCCTCCGCAGTGGTGACCTTCCAGCGCGGGAGCGCTGGCAGGCCAGGCGAGGCGGCAAGCGTGCGACCGGCAACTGCGGAGCGTCACGGTAGTCGATCCGGCGACATACTTAGCATAGATATGAGTCACCGGACGACACGACGGTGCAGATGAGCGCCATAGTTTACTGGCAGAGACGGGACCGAACTTGGGTACTGAGATCACGCTTGACGTGGGCGGCGTTGCGGTCACATACAGTAAAAACCATCGCGGAATTGATCATGGATCGATTTTTCAGGAGCAGGACCGAAAGGCTGTCAAAAGCGACCAGATCAACTACGACTGGTACGAAGAAAATGACGAGAACCCCGAATCCCACGAGATGGCGTTCACGCGACCGCTGAGACACGTCGCTCCGCGCCTCGAACTTCTCGGCTTCAACTTGGAGCGCGTCCGACGCGAGTACGGCGTGATCGCGTCAAAATGGAAGGGGGAAAAATTCTACCTTCGTGACGGTGAAGAAAAATCTCCTCCGATCGAACCGATGAGCTTTATAGAGTTTATGAATTTTGCTATCGCACACCCTATAGGCAGTCTCGACGACACTTTCGTCTCGCCGTCTTCAGGTCATGAAAGTGCAGCGCAGATACAGGTCCGATTCAAAGGAAAGGGGATCGAAAGGATACCGGCATACGGACTCTCCTCATCTCCATCCTTTTCGGAGCGAGAATTCTTTGTCAGATTGATAAATATCCTCCATCCCTACTCGGTCTTGCGAATTTTGGCGGAGGCTGAGGCGAATAAAGACGCCGCTGTGGTCTGGCAGTATGGTCCCCTCGCGGAGGCCGGATGGGCGGCTGAGCGGGAATTCTTTCCCAACGCCCGACGGACCGAGACATTCCTGATTGCTACCGAAGGTAGCTCCGACGTCCACATTTTGAGGCACGCTCTCGCGTTATTGCGGCCCGAGGTGGCGGATTTCTTCCGTTTCATCGACGTCAGCGAGAGTCACCCTTTCTCGGGCACTGGGAGCTTGGTAAAGTTCGCAGAGGGGCTCGCGAAAATAGACGTTCACAACCAGGTCCTCTTCGTGTTCGACAACGATGCTGAAGGACTCGAAGCGCATCAACGTCTGTCGACGTTGAGGTTACCTGGGAACATGCGCAGCGTAATGCTGCCCCAGCTTGAAGAGTTTTGCTCATTTCCCACCCAGGGCCCCGAAGGGGTCCATCACACGGACATCAATCGCCGCGCGGCCGCAATTGAGTGCTACCTTGATCTAAACGCAGGGAACCATCCGCCAGCAAAGATTCGTTGGACGAACTATAAGAAGAATCTAGACACCTACCAAGGCGCACTCGAATTCAAAGAGGGGTATTACAAACAATTTTTGAAGCAAACCAGGGAGAGTCTAGACCGTGGCACATATGACGTTCGCAAGATCGAGGCTGTGCTCGACTACCTCATTGCAGAATGTGTTGCGATCGCGGTCGACCAATTTGATCAAACCGACGTTGAACCCCTGAATCTGTTCTGAATCTTGAAAGACCGTCCGTGGGCTCGGGCGCAGCGGCCTATACGGCGAAAACAATACTGGGCGCCGAGCTGCTAGGTTCGCCAGGCGCACAGTCGCCGTTATCCGGTCTCAGAAATCATGGCGAATGACCATGCGGTGAGCTCGCTCGCGACAAGTAGATGGAGACGAACAAGGCGGTCCCGGCTCGGGCTGTCGCGTCAACAAGATGCGACCTGGCTCGATGTCCCAAGCATCCTGTCATCGGTCGGTGCCCGTGAGCTGGACTTCGACAGGTACAGCGAGACGCGGTCGGTCAGGATTCTCGGTGATGTTGGTGGATTCGATGCATCAACCGGTGCCGACGGATGACCATAACCGGTCCCACCCACAGGTCACCCGCCTGCGCGGCCGTGACCGTGAGTCACCACCTTGGCCGCACCGCCAGCTTTTGGCCTGAACCTGGGCGCACCGGATCGCGGCTACTTCCGTGCACCTGATCTTGGTCGACGCCAGGCCGGCGGCAGATCCAGGCTCCTCTGCTACTGCTCGTCGAACCAGCGAAGGGTTCGCGCGACATCGGCGAGGGGTCGTTCCGGTGCGCTGTTGGATACGCAGCGTTCGGCGGCCCGTACCCACGCGAACGGGAACTGGGCGGGCGAGTTGAGGATGCTACGTGCGATGTCGTTCGGCAGGGCAACATCGTCGACACGAGCGGCTGCGTACGGACCGCACGCTGTCAGTAGGCTGAGATGCGCGGCTGTCGGATGTTGCATCATCCGGGTTGAGATCGCGCTGGTGGCCGGCCAGCCGACTGTTCCGAGTGATGCTACGGCGGCCAGTTGCTCGCCGGAAAGCATCGGCAAACCGTCCGCCGCCTCGGTGTGATGGGCGACCAGGAGTGTCGCCTCAGTTGAGGACGCTGCCATTGCCGCCAGCGTGCTTGCGGCGAGTCGTCGCCCCTGGCCGCTTCGGCCAAGTCTGCTGGAGCTGCGCAGGAGCGCGTCGACCATTGTCGCCGGCAGGTCCGTCAACGCGTTGTTGAGCAGCTCGATACTCTCGCCGACAACGGAGTCTTTGGCGACTGCTACCAGTGCCAAGGCCCAAGTGGCGCGTGACAGCAGGTCATCGGCTGCGCTGTACTGGTCGTGCCACCACTGGGCAGTGCCGCGGTTGTAACGGGTTTCTTGGAGTAGCCGACCGTAGTCGGGTTCTGGCCCTAGTGCGGCGGATCCTCCTGTGATGTCGCCTCCGGTCCGCCACCGGCTGTTGGAGACGAACGCGCCGATGATCGCAATTTCGGCGGCGAGCCAGCATGGCCCGATGGTGTCGCGGAGTGCGCGAGCGGTGTTCCCCCAAGGGGACGTCGTTCCGGCCTGCCCTTTCCGAAAGGCCATGGCGGCCTGGATGCGATCGAACCTTGGGTCGCGTTTCTTGAGGCGCTGGATCGCTGCCTGGCGTTGGGCGGCTGTCAGGGTGTGATCACCGGCGATGTCGGAGGTTTTACGTGCTTCGTTGGCTCGGGCAAGTTGTAGGAAGTTCTGTGGGCGTAGTACTCGTAGGAGATCGGCCGCGTAGCCGTAGCCGGTGACGGTAGCGTCGGAGCAAGCCCCGGACAGGACGGCCTCGATGAGCTGCTGTTCTGCAGCGGATCCGATAGGTGGGTTGACGGCGGCGCTTAGCGCAGCCTCGGCAGCGCCTGGCGCGGTAAGGTCGAGCTTGACGATGGTGTCCGGGCCGAGGTCGTTTCCGCCGAAGAAGTGCGCGCCGACGCGCAGCCAGGCAATCTCAGCCCGGGTGCCGATGGCCTGTTCCATGTGGGGTCGCCACCATGCCTTAAGGTGTTCGGCGGCGGCCGTCAGCTTCGCAAGGAGTGCGATGCGCTCTTCGGCGAGGTTGTCGGAGGGGTCGGTCTGCACAGTGTGTTGGAGGTGCTCGGCGAGTTGGGCGCCGCCGCGGTCGAGCGCGAGGGTGGGCATGTCGAGATCGTTGCGGATGGTGTGAGTGATCAGCCGGACGCTGAGATCATCGGTGAGGACTTTGGTGGCGCGGTTCTGCGCCCGTTTACGCTCGGAGAACACACCGTCGACGAGGAGAGCCCAGGCCCCGGTGCGGATCTGGCCGGGGTGGGCGTTGGTTTCGAACGCCTCCTCGAGGCCGTCGGTAAGGGTGCTCAGTTCGTTCTCGTTGGCGCAGCCAGCGTAGAAGCGGCAGGTGTTGAGCCAGTATGGGCGGGTGATGAGTTCCTGGAGAACTTTGTCGCGGGGTATCGCGGCACCGCCGGCGAATTTGTAGAGATACGTCGCGGCGAAGTATTCGCGTACCGGCTGCACGTCGAACTCGAATGTGCCCTGGACCTTGCTGGTCAAGGCCCACACGCGGTCGGTGACCGCGGTGAACAGGTCGTCGACGATCGAGTTGTCCTTCTCCTGAACGTATAGATAGTCGTTGATGAGTCGCTTGATGGTCTTGGTGGGCAACCGCCCGTCGCTACCGGCGGACTCGGCCAGGCACTGTACGTGCCAGCCGAGGTAGGCGGTGATCTCTTCGAGGTCGCTGCGGTGACGCCGGACCAGCGGATCCTTCGATTCCCGGTCGAGAAAGATCTCCATGTACGAGCGATAGAGGGCGGTGCGGGCCGACGGCAGCGAGTCACCGCGCGCGTGGATGAGATACAGCAGGATCGACAATTGCATCGGGTTGTCGGCCAGCTGCGCGATGTGTGCCTCGGCGGACCGGTGGTCGAAGATCGTCTGTAGCGCGCGTCGGTCGCGTCCGCGGACGTTGTGGACGTCCGCCCATTTACGCAAGTAGGCGGTGCGTAGCGTCGGGCTCAGGCGCACCAGTGAGATGGTTTCGAACCGCTCGTGGGAGGGCTCAGGCAGCCCCGACGCGTTCGGGCGGGTCGTTACGATCAACTGCGGCATGACGGCGCCGCGACCGAGTCGGCTGGCGAAATCGTCGATCTCCGTGACGATTCTGGCCCGGTTGCGCACCTGCCCAACCTCATCGAGGCCATCGAGGACGACCAGCATGGGAAATCGGTCGAGGACGTCTTGGACCATCTCGACGGTAACGGTGCGGTCGCCGCTGCGCTTGTGCAGCAGATAGGCCAGGAACGAATCGAGGGCGACATCCTTGCGGGGCTTACGAGCCCTATCGAAGGCCGGGCCGCCGTGGTCGGACAGAGGCTCACCACCCTCCATCCAGTCGACGTAATCGCGCAGATCCACCCGGATCGGCAGCCGCGCCTCCCGG
Source organism: Dactylosporangium sp. CA-139114 (assembly GCF_050955725.1). Classification (NCBI taxonomy): domain Bacteria; kingdom Bacillati; phylum Actinomycetota; class Actinomycetes; order Micromonosporales; family Micromonosporaceae; genus Dactylosporangium; species Dactylosporangium sp. CA-139114. The sequence goes on along the minus strand of NZ_CP192080.1, from coordinate 3,486,714 downwards.
GTCGTCAGCCGGGTCGGCTGCGCGGCGAGAAACGCCGTCTCCTCCAGATACACCGCGCGGTGGACCTGGCACACGTACTGGCCGAGGGTCGACTTGCCCTGGCCCGGCTCACCGATGACCAGGGTCAGCGGCTGCGTCGCTCGCAGCAGATAGGCCGCGGCCCCGCGCAGGTCGACCCGATCGAGCGGCCCGGGCATCTCGCCGGTCGGAACGTTGGCCGGCTTCAGCCCGGCCGCCACGGAGGGGCGACTCAGTCGTTTCGCTTCCACGTCGATGAAGAGGTTCGCCAAGCTCTGGGTGTCAAGGTCGACCTGCTTAAACTTGATCTTCGAGTCGTCGCTCCACTGCGTCGAGATGACTTTCATCAGCAGCTCGAAGATGTCCTTGTCCCGGCTACGCCGCCGATCACCCTCGATCATGTAACGGACAAGGTCATGCCCGGCGAGCATGTCGGCGTAGGACCATTTGAGTTCGTCGGGGGCTAGGTCAACTCGGGCGTCCAGGTCGGCCTGCCACCAGCAGGTCATCGGGATGCCGAACGCTTTCGAATGCGCGGCCAGCCTCTCGTCGAGCTTGTCCATCGTGCCACGCTTCGGCGTGGCGGTGCCCGCCACACATGTCATCAGGTAGTAGGCATCGGCGCCGGCGGCGACGAGGCGCCTGATGTTGTCCGCTTCTTCCTTGATCGCGTTGTCGAGCCAGGTAACGGGAGTGCGTATCCGCGTCTTGCTCCACTTCACCTGAAAAATCACCCGACGTTCGCCGTCGTGTTGGACAGCGTCGCGGCCACCGTCCTTCTGACCGACCGGGAAACACTGGACGCCGGGCAACTCTCGCACCAGCAGCGCATTACACAACTGCTGAAACCGCTTCTCACCGAGGCGCTCGTACAGGTACTTCCACGAGTCGTTGATCGTGTCGAGTGCCATCGAGTCCTTCAGCGCCGTCGAGGTGGGGGCAGGGCCCGCCGCGGGACAGCGGCAGCCGCCGATCCAGTATCGCATCACGTCATGAACACTCACCGCACGCGACGGGGTCGGAGCGACTCGCGAGACTGGCCGACGGCGTGCCCCGAGCGTCGTCGCGTGCTGCTCTCTCAGCGGGTTGATCAGCGTTAGCCTCACAGCCGATACCAAAGTCCTGGAGCTATGGCGGTTGTGTCCCCCGACGCCGACGAGAGACGGACGGACCTTGGCCGGTAGTGTTCCCGGCGCGGGCATCTACCTGGGCAGAATCAGCGCCCTGAACTGGGCGCAGGACGCATGCGCACCTCTGCTCGACGAGGCGCTCGCCGCGCGGAACCCTGCCGCCCTATCCCGGCCCGCCGACCACGGCCGGGGACTTCGAGGAGAAGCTCAACCCGAGCATGGACGACTTCGCCGAAATGTACGCGCGGTACGACGCCACGGAGTTCCTCAACGCCTCGCTCATCGTGCCGGTGGACTTCACCGGCCTGATCAAATTTCCCGCGCAGAGCATCTACGACGACGTGACGAACGTGTTCAGCGCGCAGCGGCTGCGCGCAGCGATCGCCCCGATCGCCGCCGAGGTCGGCCTGCCCGCCGGCCTGCCGAGCGGCCCGATGACGCTGACCACCGCCATCAACGACCCGCCACCTTCTACGTGGCACTGTTTCAGCAAGCGCCGAGCATTCCCTGCGACATGGCTGCCCGCTGACCTACGTCTAGCAGTCCGGCCACGCCCTACCTGCTCGACGGTCAGCCCGTCTTCGACGCGCCAGAGTTCAACGACCATGCCGCCTGCTAACGGCGCGGAACAACCGGGCGTAACCGCGCGCCGCCGGCCCCCACGCGGCAGGCGCCAGAAGAGGAAGCCAGGCCGCGATTGAGAATTTAGTCCAGGCTAGAAAAGTCCAAGTCAACAACGATGTCTAGCACTGATATGTTCGATGCGTCACAGAAACTCTTGATGAGCTCCCAGAGTGGGTTCTCGAAATCGCGCCGGTTACGCAGCGAAACCCTCGGTACGCCCTCCTCGGGATCGTCTATGTCCAGCTCTACAAAGTTCCCTTCCTCCAGGAACTTCAGGTGCGGGTAGAGGCCACGGTAACCGACCCCCGCCCGAGCCTCCAACTCATGAATCTGCATCCTAATCTTGGATCGATTCCCCCACTGGCTCTTGCCCTTCTCAAGTATGATTGCGAGAATTCCTCGATGCTCCCGAGGAAGATCTGCCAGCTGCGCTGCAAATGCGCGCATCTCCTGCGCAAGAGCTGGAAGCTCGACCGGACGGTTCGGCAAGTCAATGAAATCAGCAAGACGACTTAGGCTGAAGGCGCCATGAGCTTGTTGTTGCTTGGTCAGATCCTGTACCGCATCTGCCAAGCGGGCTATGGCGGCTTCGCCAAACCTAGACTCATGATCCTTTTTTAATTGCCGCAGTTTGGCAACAGTGTATTCAGGCGCATCCGTAACCTTGTGGTGCACGTAACAAAGAAATAGAAGATTTTCCGCGGACCGTCGCTCCTCATCTGTCTGGGAAGCGTTGTAGCGCGGACCCCCACGTTCCGCCGCCTCGATATGAGCAAGCTGGGCTATATAGATGCCCGCATCATTGATTATCCGGGCGGTGCAGTCAGGATAGGCGCATTCATTTCCGGAGTGCAGATAGAGGGTCCGGAGCGTCTCTTGGGTTGGCTGCAAACGTGGCATACGCCCATCATCTCGCAGGAAGGCTCCTTGCTGCGCACCCTTCCCCGAATAGGATTCGCGTTTGCGCCGGAGTGCACTCACGTCGGCTGCCCGGATCCGGAAGCGCAGCGCCAGCGGAACCGCCACGATCGACGCTACGCAGCGTTACCAAGGGCGCGGGAGGCAGTCCGCCAGCAGCCCCCGGCGGCACCCATGGGAAGCGTCAAGCCCGTCCGGATAACACTGATCCATTGAGACCCGCCAGATTGCCTGAGATGTATTCCAGGCATACGTGTACATATCGGGCCTCTGCCGCCACCGTGCACGAGAATCCGTCGGGAAGCCCGCCAGCTGTCCGAGAATCCGCCAACCTCACGGAGACCGGACAAGCCGTACGCGGGTCGCTCTCGTGATCTTGGCGGAACCGCCACCCCGGCCGCCAAGATCGTGGGAATCCGCCATCCGCGGTGAGAACCTACAACCGCAATCACGGAATAATGCGGCGAATAGCCGCAATCTGGGCACTCCACGAACTGAGATTGCTGATCTTGACGACGTCGCCGGTGTGGGGCGCCTGGACGATGAGCCCTTGGCCTATGTACATGCCGACGTGGCCCGGGCGAGTGCGGGTGCCTTGGCTGCCAGGGATGAGAACGAGGTCGCCGGGGCGGATGTCGTTGAGGGATGCCACGGCGGTGCCTGTGCTCACCTGGCCGCCGGTGGTGCGGGGGATGCTGATCCCGGCCGCCCGGTAGGCACCCTGCATGAGGGATGAGCAGTCGCATTGGTGTGCGGGGATGCCTGAGTGGGCGGCGGTGCAGTCGCCGCCGTAGTGGTAGGGGGTGCCGAGTTGTTGCAGGGCCCAGCCGATCGCGGTGACGACTGCCGCTGGGGTGTCGGCGGGGAGGGTGAAACCGTCGGGGAGGCCGGCGCCGTCAACGTCGATGCTGCCGTCGCCGCCATCGATGGGGCAGTGGAGGTCGGTGATGCCGAGTTGGCCACTGGGGTCGCCTCCGACTGCCGCGACGACCTGGACGGCGTCGTCCTCGAATTCGGCGTATCGGTCCGGGTAGGCGGAGCGCTGGACGGCCTGTGCGGCTTGCGCGAGGGGCAGCTGTTCCCAGTTCGGGATCGTGAGGAGCTTGTCGTAGAACTTGCCGGCCGCGTATCGGGGATCGAGCAGTTGCGCGGCGGTGCCCCAGCCCTGGCTTGGGCGTTGCTGGAACAGCCCGACCGAGTCGTGGTCGGTGACCTCGGCGGTGTTGACCAGCGAGGATTCCGTCATCGCCGTGGCGACGGCGACGACTTTACCTCGGGTCGGGATGTTGCGTTCGGCGCCGACGGCGACGATGACGGCGGCGTTGTGGACTTGGTCAGCGTTCCACCGGCCCACCTGTCGGCCGCTGCTGGCCGTGGCGTTGGTCGGGGCATCAGACGTGTCGGTTGTGGCGTTCGGGTCTTGGTTGGAGGTGGCGGTTGCCGCATTGGTGGTGCAGGCGTAGGCGTTGTCCGGGGTCAGGATGGCCGCGAGCGCGCCGCAGCCGATGACGACGGCCGCGACGACGCCGAGGACGACAAGGACCCATCGGGTGCTGGTGCGGCGCTTCATGGTGTGGTTCCGGGTTCGACGTCGTCGACGAGCCAGCTGCTGCTGGCGTGAAGGATGGTGACCTTGACGTCGCCGCTGGTGACGGGCACGAGCACGACGGCGCCGGCTGGCGTCGCGGACAGCACTCTCGGCGCCGTCGATCCGGTCGGGGTGGCTGCGCCGGGCGGCGTGGTCGGCAGAGCAGTCGGAACTCGTGCGGGGTCGACGGTGGCGAGGGCCTGTGCATAGCGCAGGGTTGCGAGCGGGACGAGGTCAGCCAGCCACGCCGGGGGGTCGATGGTCGGCCGGCCCCAGAGCTGGATGAAGCGGGTCGCCGCGTCGATGGCCGCCGGATCGATCGGTGCTTCGGGTGCCGAGGTGGTGGCGTCGGCAGAGCGTGTCAGGTCGGTGCGTTGGTTGGACGCTTTCGGCATGGGGTTCTGCGTGTTGGGCGCGGTCGGGCTGCATCCTGCGACAGCCGTGACTGCGGCTGCTAGCAGCAGTGCTATCGCGCGTGCGCTCCTCATGGCGCCTCGTCCGGCGCTGCTGCCGGCGGCCAGCCGCCGGCTGCCTGATCGACGCTTTGTCCCAGTTCGTAGACGGCACGCCGCAGGTCGGTGAGCGCGGTGTCCTGCTGGTGCCATCCGATGGTGCGCAGGCGCCGTATCTGCTGCGTGATGTCCGCAACGAGCGGGTCGACGTGGTCGGCCAGCGCGCGGAGATCGATAGCCGGTTCGTCGCTGCGTGCGGCCGGGAGATGCGTTACCGGCCCGTCTGCGTGGCGCAGCTGTGATCGTGCAGTCGTGACGTGGCCCATCAGGTGTCCAGCTCCGCGGCGCGGTCACGCTCTAGCGCTGCATACTCTTCCTCCAGCTCGCGGTCGTCAGCTGCGAGCTGCTCGATGAGTGCGCGGTCGCGTTGCTCGCGCAATTCGTCTTCGCTCATGGCGGTGTCCTTCTGTTGGCCGGGTTCGTTGTCGTTGCGCCGCTCTGCTTCATCGCGGGCGTCGCGGTAGGTTTCGATCCGGTTGTTGATCCACGTGCTGGTGTCTTTGATCCCGATGCTCAGGTCACGGACTTCGTGCTCGAGGGCTGCCCAGCCGGACTCTGTGGTGACGAGGGCGGGCCGGGTCACCGCTGATCACCTCCGGCGCGAGCTGCTGTCTCGGGCGGGTCTGGGTCCACTTCGCCGCCGGCGGCCGCGCGGACGGCGTTGGCCGGGCCGGGCGGGAGCGGGCGCTCGCGGCCGTCCGCTTCGGCTGTGTCGAGTGCGGTGTCGCGCCAACCGGGTGGCCAGTGCAGGTCGACCCGCCGGTCGGTGTGTTCGCCGTTGCGGCAGCGGGTGGGTTCGTCCCAGTCGCGGATGCGGGCGCGGGCGCGGGCGAACGCTTCGAGCCAGCGCAGCGGGGCGTCGCCGGTGGCGCGTGGGTCGTAGGCGACGTGCCAGCTCGCGGCGAGCGCGGTGAGCTCGTCGACGAGTGCTGGGTGGCGGTGCCAGCAGGCGGGAAGTTCTTCGGTGAGTTGGTATCGGTCGCTGATCCAGGCGACCCAGTCGATCAGCCAGACCCAGACGTTGGCGGCGGTGGGACGGTCGAGCAGCTGCCAGCGCAGGTCGGCCGGGGCGCCGGACCGGATGGTCGGGCCTGCGGCGGCGCGGATCTCCTCGCGGAGCTTGAAGTGGTCTTCGGCAAGGGCTGCCACGGTGTCGTGGAGCTCGGCGAGGCCGCCGGTGAGTAGCGCGACGGTCTCCAGTGCGTTGTCCATCGGATCCGGGGTCACGCGCTCGTTGGGCTGTGGCTGGCCCGGGTTGCCCGGGTTGGTCGAGGGTGTCGTCATGGTGTGGCTGCCTTGGCGAGTCGGGCTTGGAACGCGTCGCGGTCGGCGGTGCGTTCAGCGGCGTCGGGGCGCTCGTACCAGGCCGGTACGGCGAGTTCGACCGGGCGGAGGTTGCCGACGAGGGCGAGCGCCCGACCTTCGGGCAGGCTGCGCAGTTCGGCGAGGTCGACGAGGTTTTCGCGGCGGACGCTCTCGGACACCGACGCGCGTCCGCCGCCCCACGAGTGCGAGGAGGAGACCTCCTGGACCTGCCCGGCCAGTGCCTGGGCGTCGCGCAGGCCCTGCACGTCAGTGGAACCGCCGATCAGCAGCCGGGCGTTCGCGGACGCGTCGATGGACCGGCCGGCCTTATCGCCCCAGCGTTCGATGAGCTGCTGGGTGTTCTGGCAGTAGATGTCCACCGCGATGCCCGAGCCGCCACCTTCGGTCATCAGCGACGGCAGCGACCCGAGGGGTGCGACGTTCGCGATCTCGTCGCCGACGAAGTACAGACACGGTTCGATACGTCCGCCCGGTGCGGTGAGCGCGATGCGTTTGGCCTGGTACAGGAGGTCTTCGGTGACGGCGGTGAGGAGCGGCGCGATGAGGGCTTGGGCGTCGCGGGTGCCGACGAGGTAGAGCGTGCCGGACTGGGCGAGCCAGTCGGCGGCATGGAACTGCTGCCCGCGCGGTGGGCTGCACGCGGCGAGCACCCGCGGGTCGTTGAACGCGTCCAGGGCGCCGGACACGACGCTCTGGATGGTGTCGCGGGCCCGGCCGGTGGTTTCGCGGTGCCGGGCGAGCCGGTCGGCCCAGCTGTGGATGCCGTGGTGGCGCAGGATCCGTTCGGGCCGTGCGTTGGACGGGTTCTGGCTCCAGGCCAGGACGTCGACCATCGTGGCGTGTTCGTCGAGCGCGGCTGCGCGCAGAATCCCACGGATGAGACTCGCAGCCTGGTCCTGGAAGTATTTGCCATTTTCGACGTTGTCGGCGCCGACGCCGGAGCCGCTGGCGAAGCCCTGGGCGCGCAACATCGCGACGATCGGGTCGTCGGCCCCTTCGATCGGTGACCAGCGGATTCTTGGCACGCCGGGGATCTCGCCCTGCGGTTCGAAGACGTGGGTCGGGCCGATCCGGGCCCGGTGTTCGAAGGTGACGGCGGCGACGTCGAGGCGGGTGCTGGTGGAGATGACCGCGCCGCGTGCGTCGAGCACTCTGGGGATGACGAACCTGGTGGTCTTGTTCCCGAATCTGGCGACCGCCGTGGCGAGCAACGTGTATTCGTTGGCGAGGAAGAGCGGGCTTCCGGTGACGGCGTCGTTGCCGAGGAACCGGCCGACCTCGAGCGGGTCGTGGCGGCGGGCGGTTTTGGCGGCGGCAGCGGCGGGGGTGTCGCGGTCGCGGATGGTCAGGCCGGGCCGGACGATGTCGGTCCGGGCGAGGACCGCGTTGGCGGACAGGAGTTTGCGGGCGTCGCTGGTGCGGGCGAATCCGGGGCGGCGGCGATGCCGCAGCAGCAGCCATGTCACGGCGGCGAGGCTCGACAGGTGGTGGGCGAGCAGGAACGTCCAGATCGGGTAGAGCACCCACGGTGGTGGCTGGTCGGCTCGGGCCCGGACGGGCCACGCGTCGGCCGGGTGGCGCAGGTGCCCGGCAAGGCGCAGCGCGATCGCCGGCGCGTCGGCGGGGGTGCTGTCCGGCCAGGTGGCGTGGGTGAGGATGCCGCCGAGTTGTCCGGCCAGCCACAGCGTCCACATGGTGGCGCCGGTGACCACGGCGAGGAAGGCGAGCATGCCGAGCCGGACCACGATGTCGGCGCGGGACAGGCCCTGGCGGGGCATCCCGTGCCCGGGTGCGGACAGCGGTGGGCGTCGCATCAGTCGGCCCCCCGTCCCGCCGTCGGCAGCTGCGCTGCGCCAGTGGTCCGGCTTGCCGGCTCGCGGCCGGCGTTCGGGGAGACGTGACCGGTGAACGCGGCCTCGATGCGGGCTTCGGCGTCGTCGGTGCGCGCATCGGTGGCGGCGATCGCGTCCATCTGGCTGTCGGTGTGCACCATGCCGCGTTCGATCGAGGACAGTTGGTGCCGCACGACGTAGGAGCGGGTGCCGATCTTCCACAGCCCCACGCCTTGGCGCAGGAATCGCAGCAGATCGGTTTCGACGTTGGTCGCGCCGAGGAACTCGCGGGCCGGTTCCAGCGAGCCGGGTTCTTGGCCGTAGCTGATCCGGACACCGGAGTCCTCGATCAGGCCGCGCGCGATACGCACGGCCTCGCTGTCACCGTCACCGATCGCGGCGAGGTCGGAGAAGCGGTGGAACGCCAGGACGTTGCCGATGCCCAGGGCACGGGCGAGTTTGAGCTGCTCGCGCATGCGCCGGATCAGCGGCAGATGCCGCGCGATCAACGCGAACTCGTCGTAGATGCACAGCCGCGATCCTGCGTCCGGCCGGGACAGCTCGGCTTCCAGCCATGACTGTGCGCAGGTCATGGCCATGGCGGTGAGCTGGTCGGAGGCGCGGATGTCGCGCAGGTCGAGCACGGCGCCGGGCTCGTCGAAGTCCAGCCGCGCGAACGCGGTGGTGTCGTCGCCGTCGAAGACACCGCCGATCGCGCCGCGGATGAGCCGCTCCAGGGCGAGCCGGACCCGGCGTGAGTCGGCGATGAACGTGTCGAGGGGGTAGGCGAGGTCCTGCAGGCGGTGCTGCCAATGCTCGGGTTCGCCCATCGCGGCGAGCACCCGGGACAGGGTCGGGGTGCCCTGCCGGTCGGGGCTGGTCCCGTCGTCGGTGCGCACCACGGCGTCCACGGCGTACTCGACGAGGGAGCGTTCCGCCTCGCTCAGCGACCCGCCGAGCTGGATCTCCAGCAGCCCTTCCAGCAGCAGCAGCCGGCGGGTGCGTTGGACCTGCAGCCACTGCGGCACCGACATGCCCGGCTCGCGCCGGATCCCGGCGAGGGGGTTCATGACGATGCCACGCCCGGGTCCGATCCGCAGCGGGGTGATGCCGCAGAGCCTGGCGAGCTCGGCGTACTCGGAGCGGATGTCGGTGACGTAGAACCGCTGCCCGAACGGCACCCCTCTGAAAGCCAGGGTCTTCAGCAGCGAGGACTTCGCGGTGCCGATCCGGCCGGTGACGACCATGTTCGGGGCGCTGAGCAGTTTCGCCCGGTACAGCTCGTGCAGGCTGAACGTGAACCCGGAGCGGGAGTAGACCTCGGTGCCGATGAGGGGCCCGTCGACGGGCAGGCCGCCGTCGGTGACGAACGGGTACACCGAGCACAGCTGCGCCGAGGTCGTGACCAGGGGCGGCAGCCGCAGCAGCGATCCGGGCCGCCCGGCCGCGGGTCCGTAACTGCCGCGGCGCCCAACCGGCGGCGGGCCGGTCAGCTTGGCCTCTTGCGCGGCGAGTGCCTCCTGCTCCCGGCGGAGCGCGGCGAGGGCGCGGGCGGCGTCCCGGCTACGGGCCCCGTCGGCGATGAGGTCGCGCAGCGACCCCTCGCGGCGCACCCTGGGGCGTTCCTGCCGGTGGCGGGTCATGCGGACCACCCGCGCAGCGGCTTCAGCCCTCGGGCGAGCGGCAGCGCACCGGCGGCGAAGCCCTGGTCTTGCTCGCCGTACAGGGTGACGGCTTCGCAGCCGGCGCGGGACAGCACGCGTTTCGCGGCCCGGGTGTGCCGGTCCAGCTCGTCGGGGGTGTCGGCGGTGACGGTGATCAGCAGCTGGTAGCGGTAGCGGACGTGACCGGCGGCCTGCTCCCGGTCGATCTGCAGGACCGCCTTGGCCTCTTCGTCCTCCCGCGCGGTGCGCACCAGGCGGAGCTTGCGTTTGGTGATCTCGTCGCCGGCGGTGGCGACCTGGTCGCGGCGGGCGGCGAGTTGCGCCAGCGCGGCGGGGACGGGCTGGGCGGTGAGGGTGACGGTCCGCCGGCCGCTGCCGCGGGTGTAGAGCGGGGTGAGCCAGGTCCCACCGACCGGCTGGCGGGGCATCTGCGCCACCCACAGCGTGCGGGACAGCCCGGAGTCGTGCCGGTAGGTGTCCCAGCCGACGGTCTCCGCGGCGAGCGGCCCGGCCAGCCGCGGTTCGACGCCAGGCGCCACACCTGCCTCGGCGGGCATCCCGGCGTGGCCGGTGGTGCTGCTGCCGCGCAGGTCGACGGCCTCCTGATCGGCCGGGTCCCATTGGGTGCGCAGCACTGCCGCGTACCGGCGGGGGCTGAGCCAGCCGTGGGTGCTCACCCCGGCCTCGGCGACGGTGGCGGCGATCCCGGCGAGGCGTTCCAGGATCACCACGCCGATCGCGGTGTCGGTGCCGCCGGCCGCGTCGATCTCCCCGGACATCCTGGCGATGTCGAACACGACGACGAGGAACGTGTCGTGCCGCTGCCCGCTCGGCGCCGCGGCCGCGGTCAGTTCGGCGAGGGACCGGTAGGCGGTGCTGCTCGTCTCGACGGCCCGGGTGGCGAGGTAGCGCTGGGCGCGGTTGCCGGTGTCGGGCACCGTGCGGGTCGTCAGCGACCACCGCACCAGCCCGGAGTCGGCGTATTCAGAGCCCAGGATGTTCAACGCTTGGGCCCAGTCGGTGAGGCGGCGGGTCTGGTCGTCCGGATCGGCGAGGACATAGTTGCCGCCGGTACACGCCAGGGCCGCGGTGACGGTCTTCTCCGTGCGGTGGTACAGCAGGCCGACCTGGGTCACACCGTCGGCGGCGACGGCGGTCAGCCACCGATACCCGGCGGCCGCGCCTGGCAAGTCGAGCAGGTCACCGCCGTTCGCGGCGAAGATCCCGCCGCGGTAGCGGTCCTGCCGGGTCACCTTCTGCACCAGGGCACCGGTGATGACCGGCAGCCACTCAGTGATCCGGCGGCCTTTCAACCGCAGCAGCGCCAGGACGACGAGCAGCACCGCGATACCGAACATGGCGACGGCCGGCCATTTGTGCCCCGCGGCGAGCAGGTTGATGCCGATCATCGCGCAGATCAGGCCGACGACGACGCCGCCGATCTGCGACCAGGTGAACCCGAGCACCGCGCCGCGGGTACTGCGGGGCGGAAACGTGAACCTCGCTGACATCGATCCCCCGTCGTCTCAAAGCCGTACCGGACTGCTGTCGTTGCTCGCCGAGAGGCGCCGCCGACCTGCGGCGGCGGCCCCCGCGACTCCACGGCGGCTACACCGCGACCACCGCGAGTTCCTCCGCTGAACCGGCCGCCGCGCCGCCGCCTCCGCTGGACGGACCCGCGCTGGGTCCGCCGCCGCCGGACGGGGTGCCGCCGCCGGGGCCAGGCTCAGGAGGATCGGGTGGTGGGTCTCCGGCGCCGGGTTGGCCTGGGTCGCCGTCGGGGTCCGGTCCGCCGGGCGGGCTGCCGGCAGGGCCGAGCCCGACCGAGTCCGGGCTGCCCGGTAGTCCGCCGGAGCCGGCGGCGCCGTCGCCACCCGCCTGGGCGGCCGCACCGGTCTGCTCGCCGTCAGTCTGTTTGGCGCCGGTCGGTCCGGCGCCGGCTCGGTCTGCCGCGGCGGGGTCGACGCCCGTCGGGTCGGCGCCGTTGCCGCTCGCTGACGCGGCCACGGCGTCCGGCGACAGCGGCACGGCACCGCTGTCTCCGGTCTGCCCCGGCGCAGTGAGCTCGCCGGAGCCGAGGTCGTGCCGGGCGCTGCGGGCGGCGCCTTCGGTGTCTGCGGCCTCCCCGGCGTGTGGCTGGCCGGCCGCCTCGGCAGTCTCGGGCTCCGCACCGTCGGTGCTGCCGGTCGCCGGGCCTCCGGCCTGGCTCGGATCACCGGGACGGCCGCCGTCCTGGCCGGTCTCCACGGCCTTGGTGGCGTCGTCGACCGGCCCGTCCTCGAGGCCGGCTACCTGCTCGAGCCCGCTGCCCGGATCTTCATCGCCGCCTCCGTCGCCTGCGTCGCCGCCCTCGTCGGGTTCGATGTCGCCGCCCGTCTGGCCGGGGTCGGTGGGCATCTCGGCGATGTTGGCGTCCATGAGCTCCGTCGCGTCGCCGCCGCCGTTGCGGCCGCCGAGGCGCTGCATGGCGGCGTCAGCTCCCCGGGTTGCCAGGTCCCCGATCCCGGCCGCGGCGGCGGTGACCAGGCCGCGGCTGTTCACATCGGACAGGTACGCGTCGAAGATCGACGTCAGGCGCAGCATGATGCCGGGGCACAGGACCATCAGCCAGATCAGCAGCACCGCCTGCAGCACGGTGGTGAAGTCGTCGCTGCCGTAGGCGGCGCGGGTGCCGTAGATCCAGAACAGGGTGATGAAGAACTTGCTCGCCGCGAGGGCGTTGACGGTCCAGAACCAGGTGCGGGCCCACGGCCGGGTCTCTTCCTTGACCTGGCCTGACATGGCCATCGCACCGAGCAGGGCTGCGCCCGTGGTGAGCAGCCCACGGAAGGTCATCATGATGAACAGCAGCGCGAGCCCGATCAGGGCGAAGATCGCCACGACGAGCACCAGCGCGCCGGCGCCCGCCTCCCCGGCGAGGGCCGTGAACGCCGTCAGCCACAGCGACGCGTCCCAGCCGGTGTCGGCGTTGTAGTCGATCAGGGCGTTGGTCGCCTCGTCCCACGCGGCGACGACGGTCCACGCGATCCCTCCGGCGAGGGTGATGCCCAGAATGGCCCGGACGAGCCCGCCGAGGGTGGCGACCGGGCCGGGTCCTTGCACCCGCAGCCCGTTGATGATCGTGGCCCAGATGAAGTAGATGAAGACGAGCACGATGAGGATGCCGGCGGCGGCGTTGTAGCTGAAGAAGAACGCCTCGTCCGGTGAGCCGATGCTGGTCTTGGTCAGGACCATTTTCGCCAGCAGGGACAGCATGTAGCCGACGGCTTGGACGAAGAAGTCGGTGAGGCCGGAGATGCCGGTGCGGATTCCGGCGGCGACCGCGTCTTTGAGCGCCTTCTCGATGCGGCACTGCTGGTCCAGGGTGTCGCAGCTGTCGCCGGCGGCACCGACGATCTTCTGCGGGCGCAGCGCCTGCAGCAGCGCGGGCGCGGCGGCGACGCACCGGTCGTGCAGGGCGGTCCAGGCGTCGGCCTGGTCGGGGTGCGCGGTTGCCTGGTCGGTGAACAGGGCGCATCGCACCAGGTCCGTGCTGGGTGCGGTGCCGCTCGGGACGTCGGCCAGGACGGACGGGGTCCCGGTGGGCGGCCTGGTGTTGAGCGTCAGGGTGACGGCCTGGCAGACGGCGTATTCGTCGGCGGTGCGGGTGACGCTGCAGGCGGTCGTCCAGTGTGACGGCGCCCCCTGGGGTGGTGTGGCCGTGTAGCGGACCCATCGCAGGCACCAGCGCTGCGCGCCGACCGGCGCCTCACCGATACAGTCCGACGTGTCCGGTCCCTGCCCGGGCGCGGACGGCGACACCGTCGGCGATGTTGTGGGTGGCGCGGCGGGACTGGACGGATCGGCCGCCGCCACGCCAGGGGTGAGCAGTGCGAGCAGCACCGCCGCTGAAAGGGCTCCGCCGGTGAGGATGCCCAGCACACGGGTCCAGCCGGTGCCGCCCCGTGCTGCGCGGCGGGAGGTGCTACGCGGCGCTGGCGGACGGTCACTCGTGCGGCTGGCCCGCGTCCTGACGATGTCCGACGGGGCGACTGGCTGCGGCGGTTCGCCGGCGGCACCGGCCTTTGCCGACGGCCGCTGCCGGCTCGGCGACGCCAGGCGGCGACGGATCCGGGCCAGCTGAGTTCGGGCTCGGCGCGGCAGATGGTCCCGGGTGCGATGTTGCGCCTGCGATGTTGCCGAGTCCCGGGTCGCCGACATCGGTCGGCCCGGCCACCGGCTAGCGCCGTGGTGGATGATCACCATCGCCAGCACCGCCACCGCGACGACGGCTCCCCATACCGCGACGAAGCCGCGCGGCCGCTGACTGGCGGCCGACTTCCAGTGGTGCACCGGAGCCGGCCGGTTGGACGCGGTCATGACAGCGGGACCCAGCTGTCCGGGCCGAAGACCTTCGCGAGCAGTCGCGCGTCCTGCTGGCTTGCGGCGGTGTCGAGTGCGCCGGGCGGGGAGGCCGGCACGGGAGCGGCGATGGCCGCGATGCGCCATCCGTCGGGGGTGAGCTGCATGGTCAGGTCGTGCAGCATCCACCCGGCGGCGAGTACCGGCCCAGATGCGTTGCCGGTGCTGGTGGGCCCCAGGGTGGGGCTGCCGGTCGGGCTCGGGGGCAGGGTGGCGCCAGGCGTCGTGATCGGTGGCGTCTCGGTTCCGGTCCCGCCACCGGGGTTCCCGTCCACGTTGGGGGCGGTCCCGAGCAGGACCAGCACGTACGTCTGCACGTCGACCTTCGCACCGACCGGCAGGGCGGTGGTGTCGGAAGCGTGGGCGGCCCAGACCCGCACCGTCGTGCTCTGCTGGATCGCGCCCACGGCGTCGCGGGGCACGGACGGGACGAGTTGGTCGGCGAGGCCGGCCGCGTTGGCGGTGCACAGGCGGCCGGCGAATGCGAGCGCCGCGCTGTGTTCGAGGGCTCCGGCGGCGGTCAGGACGGTCTCGAATCGTGCGGCGGCCTCGCCCGCGCCGCGTGCGGTCACCGGATAGCCGACGGGGACGCCATCGACCAGACGCACGCCCGCGGCGCCGGCGCGTGCTGCCGGGCCGTCACCGCCTGCCGCGCCTGGAGCCAGGATCCACCGGTCCGTCGCGACGCCGAGGACGAAGACCAGCGCGTACAGCAGCAGCGCGGTGCCGAACCGGCGGCCCGTCGACGGGCCGGCGTGGGCCGGTTTGTAGGCGGCGCCCATCACGCCGCCGCCGTGAGCAGCCAGGCGATGACGCTGGTCGCGGACCCGACGATGAGGGCGACGAGACCGGCCTTCCACATCATCGACTTGCCGCGGTCGCTGATGATGTGTGACCCGAAGATCGGCCCGACGGAGAACGCGATGGCGCCGGCAGCGATCCCGCACACCGCGGCGACGATGCCCAGGAACAGGGCGGCGTTGCACAGCTGGTAGAACAGGTCGCTCTTGGGGACGGCGGCGGGGTCGGGGTGGACCTTGTTCCAATCGAATCCGCCGCCGGGATCGGTGCCGCCGGGCGGGGTCGGTGTGGGCGCGAGCAGGAGTTGTGGACCGGTGTGGGTCAGCGTTGCAGTGATCCACGCCCCCGCGTAGGACAACATCAGTTGGACTCCTTGTCGGCTACGCCGTCGCTGCGCGGCCGGCCGCTGTGGCGGCCGGCGCGTCGGCGTCGGCGGCGTCGGCGCTGGCCCTGGATGGGCCGGCGGTGGGCTTGCTTCGCCTCAGGCAGGCGGCGGCTAGTTCCAGCAGGGCGTGTCGCGCGGCGCGGCGGGTACGGCGCGGATCGACCGGCTCGGGCCGGGCCAGGTGTGGGTCATACGGCACCTCGACGACATGTCGGACCAGCTCAGCGGTCTGCCGGCCCAGCGCCTTCGCTTCCCGTGGCGGGTTCGGCACGGTCACCACGACCGCCAGCACCGTGCGGTCTACGACGTCGCCCAGTTCGGCGGCGCGCAGTTGTGCCAGCAGGCGCTGGGTGTGCCGCAGACTGTCCACCGCTGCGCGGGCCACGAGGATCGGCACGGTCACGTCCCGCAGGGACTGCCATGCCGGCCGGGTGTCGGCTACCGGCAGGTCCAGCAGTGCGACGGCGAAGTGCTGGTGCAGCCGATCCACGGCGGTTCGGGTCTCGCGCAGCACCGGCGGGCGTCGCTGCGCGGTGCGCTGCGGCTCGGCGACCAGCGAATGCAACCCGGCCGGAGTGCGCCGCGTCCAGCCGAGCACCGTGTCCAGGTCGATGTGCACCTGCGGCCGGGTTTGCCCGTCGCTGGCGTCGGCGGCGTCGAGGCCGGCAACGGCATCCCAGACGGTGCCGTCGCCGTCAGCGACGCGTTCGGTCAGACCGCCCCAGCTGCGTGCGGTCGCGTCGACCGCGAGGACGAGACCGGGAACAGCGCAGGCCAGAACACCGCCGAGCGCTGCGGTGATGGTGGACCGGCCGACCCCGCCGTCGGCGGAGGAGACACCGATCAGCGCGCCGCCCACCGGGAGGTGTGCCGCCGCCTGCCACAGTCGTTCCACGATGGCGCCGCCGCCGAACTCGCGGGGCACCACCCGTGCGCTGCCATCAGCTGGCGGGACGGCGGTCGTGCGCCGCCCCGCTAGCACGGTGCCCGGATGCCGTCGGGCATCGGCGCCGGACGGCGCGGGGTGCGCGCCGGGCTTGGCGGCTGCGCGGGCGTGGGCAACGACATCAGGCACCGGTTCCTCCTTCTCGGGCAGCAGGTCTTGGGGCGGCCAACGTCCTCGGGGGCGGTCCCCGCCCGGGATGCCGCAGTCTCGGCAGGGTTCGTGGGGTGGGGCCGCGGCGATCGGGGTGAGTGCTCGCCGCGGCCGCACGGTGGGCGCAGACCTGCCCGGGGCGGTGGAAACAGGTCGCGCCGGTCAGCCGCCCCCGCGAGCCGCCGGGGAAGCACGGCCCGCAGAGCAGCGCCGCTCCGCCGAACCTCGGCGTGGAGCGGTTGCCACGACGCACGCAGGCGTGCGCCGCCGTGTCGTGATGGCCGCTCGGCCGCGAACCCCCGTAACAGCCGTACGGCTGCTGCGCCACGGACGAACGCACCACGATCACGGTTCGACCCTGCCCGCCACGGTCGGCCATCGGAACGGGCCAACCGGTGCCGCCTGGTGCCAACGTCCACAAGGGACGGTCCTCCGGTCGGGCGGCGCGCGAAGGCCGGAAGGGAGGCATGGAAACGGCGCGCACGGCGGACGGTGCGCGGCTCGTGCAGCGGTTTACCTGCGCCGCCGCGGTGGTGCGTGCTCGCGTACGCAAGCGGGCGTTGGCCCGGTCATGTCCTGCGCCGGCGAGATTCGACCGATCGGCCTCGGCGCGGCGCGGTCGCCCTCGCCGGGGTCCTGGCCGGGCTGCGGCGTCACGCAACATCACCGGGCGGTACGTGTCGCGGCGGCCGAGCCAGTGGCTCGGCCGCCGCCGTGTCGAAGGGGAACGGTCGCGGTTACCCGGTGACGGGCGCGTGGGTCTGGCCCGGGGTCGGCACCGGCGCCGCCGAGGTCGGAGCTGCACCGCCCGGCGGAGCGACCGTCGGGTTCGTGGTCGGGCTGCTGGTGGTGGGCGGCGTGGTGCTCGGACCGGTACTGGGGCCACCGGTCGTCGGGCTCACCGTGGGCGACGTCGTGGGTGACGTGGTCGGGCTGCTGCTCGGCGGCGACGAACTCGGCTTGCCGGTGGTCGCGGACGGCGTGGGGTTGCCACCGGGAGCGGCG
Organism: Dactylosporangium sp. CA-139114; assembly: GCF_050955725.1. Lineage (NCBI taxonomy): Bacteria > Bacillati > Actinomycetota > Actinomycetes > Micromonosporales > Micromonosporaceae > Dactylosporangium > Dactylosporangium sp. CA-139114. The sequence continues at coordinate 3,469,414 of NZ_CP192080.1, read as the reverse complement.
CAGGTCGCGACCGCGAGGTTGATGGTGGCCGCTTCGGTGCCGGCGCCGGCCTTGATGGTGACCTGCATCGCGATGATGGTCACCGACCCGTCACCGTTGCGGATCTTGACGCCGTGCGCGACTGTGCCCTTCTTACCGAGCGGGCCGGCGGCGGTGCCGCTGACGCTGGACGTGGTCTGGCCGTTGGTGCAGGACGCCGACGCCGAGGATGCCGAGACGAGGCCGTCGAAGGCGGAGAAGCCGGTGACGGTGGCGCTGGCCTTGCCGCCGCCGGCCTGCACGGTGGCGGCGCTCAGGGTGATGGTGCCGTCGGAGGAGCGTGCACCGCCGCTGGCGCTGTGCGTGGTGCCGTCGGTGGAAGACACCGACGGCTTGGCGCCGATCGGTGCGGCGCCGCTGGCCGAGATGCCGTAGGCGGCGTCGTGGTAGGTGGCGGCCGCGCCGGCGGAGGTTGCCCACATGGCGAACCCCAGCGTTCCTCCGGCGACGGTGACGCCGAGCGCGGCAAGACGTCGAACGGTTCTGGTCTGCACGAGCAGTTGCTCCTGTCGATGATGGGTGTCGCGGAAACCGGACCGGTCGGCCGGTCGAGGTGGTCGACGCAGGGCCGACCCTTGCGCTGATGCAGCCCGCGTCGCCCCGCGCAGTCACGGGTCGATGCGGACGAGGGTGCCGAGCGGAACCTGGGTCAGGGCGTTCAGCGCCGCGGTGGGCACGCGGAGGCAGCCGTTGCTGACGGCGTGGCCGTACACGGTGTGGTCCGGCCAGGTGTGTAGGGCCGTTGTTGCTGGTCCGCCGTGGTAGCTGGCCAGTACGGCACTGTGTGTGCCCAGGGCCAGGATCACCGGGGAGAAGGTCTGGGTCGGGTCCGTGATCTGGGCGAGGAGAAACGTCCGCCCGGTCGGTGTCGGTGTTGCCGCAGCGCCGACCGCGACACTCCACCGGCCGATCTCCGCTCCGTCCCGGACCAGGGTCAGCGTCCTGGTGTGGACGCTGGCCCGGATCTCGTACGGGGTGCGGGCCGCGTCGACCGCGGTGGCGTCGAGCCAGCCGCTCGCGCCGTTGGGCTGGCTGGGGAGCAGGACCCGGACCCAGCCTGGTTGCCGGTCAATGACCGGCAACCAGGTGCTGCTGGCCGCTTGGACGGTGGGCAGCCGCGCGATCGGGTTTCCGCCTGGCTGGTCGAAGACCGCGATCGGTGCGCGGTTGTGCACGACGGCACCGTCGGTGCCGGCGGTGCGGTCGGTGTCCAGCGGTGCGGCCGGGATGATGGTGTCGGTCGTCGCCTCGGGCAGTTGCGCGAGGACGACCGGCGCGATGTGTGGCACCGCGGTCGGCTGGACGACCGGCCCGATGGCGTCCTCGAGGACCTCGCTGCGCGCGGGCTGCGGCGGAGTCGTCAAGGTGCTCGCCGGTGGGCGTTGCGCATGGGTGGCCAGCACCATCGCGGCGGTGAGCAGGCCGGCCACGACAGCGACGACGGCGGTCGTGGGCCATACCGAGTGTTTGGCCCGGCGCCTCGCGGTGTCGGGACGACCGTTGGGGTCGCTGTCGTGGCGGGTCATGAGACCAGGGCGGTCAGGTAGTTCGGGCCGGGCGTGCCGAGGCCGGTGACGTGGTCGTAGCCGGGCCCGGTGCGCAGGCTCTGCGGCCCGCCGTCGAGGTCGATGAGGTAGTCCCCGGCCGGCAGGCTGTCGTTGATCGCCGGGGTCCAGATACCGGCGTCGACGTGCCCGACGTCGGTGATGGCGCCGGTGCCGGCCCGGGCATAGAGGATCGGTGCGGCCAGGCCGATGACGGTGCCGTTGCCGGCGCGGCTCTGCGCGACCGCGGCGAGGGACGCCACGATCGGCGCGGCCAGGGAGGTGCCGCCGATCGGGCTGGTGCGGTACTGCCCGCCGGAGCTCCACCCGATCAGGAAGCCGGTGTAGGGGTCGGCGAGGGCGGCCACGTCCGGGACGGACCGGCGGGTGCCGGGGAGGCCGGCCTGCCACGACGGTTTGTCGAAGTAGCTCGACGTGCCGCCGCCGGCGCCGCCGATGAACGGCGGGCTGAGCCGCTGCCAGGTGCTGCCCTGCAGCCGGCTCGCGGCCGACTCCCAGCCGGTCTGGATGATCGGCTTGTTGTTCGCACCGATGCCGGTGGAGGTACCGCCGACCGCGGTCACCCACGGGCTCGCCGCCGGGAACAGCACGCTGGGGCCGTTGGCGCCTTCGACGGCGCTGTTGTCGCCGGTATCCCTGGACGCGGCATAGACGCCCACGCCGAGGATCGCGGCGCGGGCCAGGATGGCGTTGACGGCCTGCAGGTAGCTCGGGTCGTTCGGTTCACCGGCGATGCCCCACGAGGCGGAGATGATCGTCGTGTCGATGCTGCTGTCGGCGATCACCTTGGCGACCGTCTCGTCCAGTTGGGTGCAGTCGGGCGCGGCCGCGTAGACGATCTTCGCGTCGGGGGCGATGGTGTGCGCCGCCTGCACGTCCAGGGCCTCCTCGACGTTCCACAGCGGCACGTCGCAGCCCTGCACGGTCGTCGGCGGCGCGTAGGACTTGACCACGAACCGGTCGGCCGGCAGTGCCGGGATGCCGTTGGCCGCGAACGTCCGGTTGGCGTCGGCCAGGGTCGAGGCCTGGTGGTAGGCGCCGACGATGACGATGGTCTGCCCGGCGCCACGGTCGCCACCGCCCAGTCCGTAGAGACTGCGCAGCTGGGTGCCGTTGTAGCCGCAGATCGGGTTCGACTGCCGACCGGCCTGATACTTTTGCGGCACCGAGCCCTTGTTCCACTCGCCGAAGAACGTCGAGCAGTACTGGCCGTCGGCGAGCGGCTTGACGTTGGCCGCCGGGCGCACCGACAGCGGCTGCGCGACCCGCTGCGTCAGACCGGTCACGGCCTGCACGTCGGGGGCCACCTTCGCCGGCAGCCGCGCCGGACCTGATGCGGTCAGGGCCCGGACGCCGTGCCGGGTCTGCGTGGACAGCTGGACGCCGAATGCGGCCCGGGCCGCGCGGGCGGTGCCGGTCAGGGTGAGTCGGGTCCCGGTGTCGTCGAGACCCTGGACGTTGAACCCGGCCCGGCTGGCCCAGGCGGTGACGCGGGCGACCCGGGCCCGGTCGGCGCCAAGCTGCTCACGCAGCTGCTGGCGGGTGAGGTGTTTGCCGTAGGTGGCGGTGCCGGGTGACGTGACGGCCGCGGCGTACGCCTGAACTGCGGAAGGATCCGCGGCGGCCAACGTCAGGGTGACTGTGACCTGCTGGTCGGCGGCGAGAGCACCGCCGCCACCTGGCGGGATGGGTGTGCCGTGCGCGGGGCCGGCAGCGACCAGCAGCGTGGCGAGCGCGCTGCCGGTGATGGCCAGCACGATGCGTGCAAGGCGCATGAGGGGTTGTTCTCCTAACTGGCTTACGCCACAGAGATCGACGACACCGTCATCGGGTTGTCGGCGGCAGGACGCAGAGGGGCTGATACGGTGACGCGAAGGTCACCGATGCGCCGGCCCGACCGATGCCGCGACGGTGGTCATGGACGACCAGCTCGTGGCTGTGCACCAGACCTCCGGCCGACCGCTGGGCAGGTGTCCGCCAAGGACGGCGGAGCCGCAGCAGGTTCCGGACGTCGGTCCGCGACCGAGGTCCGGAACCGTGATGTGTCAGCCACATTCGTCTCGCTGCGCGCTGCCCATGACCGGCGGCGTGGGTGCGAGATGCATGCGGCGTGGTCTGGTTGAGCTGGTCACGCCAATGACATTGGTCGTTCGCTCAGGCGAGCGGAACGTGCCAAGGGGTGCCAAGCGGGGCAGTGACGGGTACGCACGGCAGCACCGAACCGCGACGATGAACCTGCCGCACCGCGCGCGGCGGACAGCACGAGGGGGCCACGGTACGTGAGGTCTGGTCAGCATTGGCATGAAGCGCTCGGCCGAAGCACCCTGCCGGCAGAACTCGAACGCCTGCTCACCGACCTTGGTCACGCAGCCAACGAAGCGGCTGCGGCGCTGCTGACGGCCGCCGCCGGCGAGCACGCGGCCGACTATCGGCTGCATCAGCGGCAATTCGGCTGCGGCGTACAGGCCGGGCCAACTGAACTGCATGTGTACCAGCAGTTGGCCGGCGCAGCCGCCGCGCACGCGGACCGGTTGACGGTGCTGTACACCCGCGTGGCGTTGCAGTACGCCGTCCAGGCCGACGCGGCGATTGCGTTCCGCTCACGGCCACGGCAGGGCAATGTTGCTGCGCTAAAGCCCGTGCCGACGGTCGAGCAGTTCCTGACGGACCCCACCGCGTACCTCACCGACATCCGGGATGCCAGCTCACCGCAGGATCAGCTGCCACGAGCGGCATACCAGGCAGTCCTCGATGCTGTCGAGCAGTACCGGACTGGGCGCGACCGCCTCGACGGGTACGACGATCCCGAGGCCAAACACGTCGAAGAGCCGCCCAGCGACCCCGACGCTCCGGGCAACCTCTTCACGGAGCCCGGTGCGGTGTACGACATCGAACGTCCGACGGATCTAGCTGTGGCGTTGCATGCCTACGCCGCAGACCTCATCCATCTGGTGCGCGCGCCCGGCGAGGGCCTACACGGCGTCCGGGCTCCGATGTGAGCGGTTCCGCGCACCCGGCGGCGCTGCACACCCATCTGCGCTACTCGCCGATACGTCGCCGCCTACCGGCTATCTGAAGTACGGGTTCGGTAGCAGACCCAGGTCAGCAACCGTCACGTGCAACGCCATCGCCAACAGGTGCCGGCTGTACGGATCCGGAGTGTGTCGACCGGTCTCCCAGCGTGAGATCTGTCGACGATCCACACCGGTCCCGCGGTAGTTCGCGGCGATCAAACGCATATGGCCGACCAGGTCAGACTGGGAGTAGTTCAAAAGATTTCGGTAGTGGAAAATCCGCTCACCAGGTGTCATCCGGGCGACGTCATCCGCCGTTGGCAGCCGGTCCGGCAGCTCACTCACCCCGCACCCCCGCGCGCCTGCTCGACCGCGGACACAACCCGACACCAGAGATCCTGGTCCTTGCCGCCGACTTCCCGGCACGTCGCCGGCCTCAGGATTGCCCGGTCTTTACCTGCCTCGCGCAGCACCGGTCTGCACCCCTCCCCGTTTGGTGGACACGGAACACCCGGCCGCCCATCACGTGGATCTCGCTGTCCCCATCGGCGCGAGCCTAAGTCGGCAAGCGCACGGCACCGGTGATTGATCCAGTTCTGGGAGCATCGCGATGCCCCGAACCATCGCGTCCTGTTGACCTCGTAGCTGTGGCAACGGGTGCGGACAGTGATCACCCGCCCACGAGTCGCCTGCTCCCGGCAGCGTAACCACGACGAGCCAACTAGCGTCAAGATCAATGACGAACGATCGGCGGAGTGAAGCACGCCGTCGCACCAATCCCCAGAAGCAAGGATCGATGCCCACCTTTTAAAGTGCAGGGCACAAATGCGCAGCGGCACAACGACTAGCAGGGACAACGCGCCGACCCGGCATGCGCGCTCGCCGAGCACCAAGCTATACCGCCGTCACAGGCATGCACATCGGACATCAACCAACACGAAAACGTTCCGGCGCGCACCAACCCGGCACCGCAGAGCAGCAGCCGTCCCGCAGCGACCTTGATCAACCAACAGCCAAGTGCGGCACGAGCGGTGACGGGTGACGGATTCATTCGGCAGACGGGGTTAGCGTGCCGCGCGCGCGTGACGCGCGCGGGGCGCCACGCCTCCCTGCAACTCAGTCGCGAGCCCAAATATTACGATCATCACAATAGGGTCTCACTTGTTGACCGAAATGCCGATGCGAGGTATCGCGCGAGGAAGCGAAACCCAAAAGTCGCCAACATCTGTCACCTGTCACCGGCTGGAGCCGCACCGGCCGGCCGACCGGCTGCAAAGGTTAGCCCCGGCTCCATCGCATGACGATCACCTAGCCGCGCCACACGCGCAGGTGCCCCCTGGGCGCCGAACCCAACGGCCGTGCCCCGCTCACCCGTAGTACACAAGGCCCACACAGTGCACGACGACACGTTCCCGATCATGGCGCCTGGCTGCTCCGCCGTTGACAGCCCACAACTGGCCGACAGGATGCGGCAGCCGCAGCAGAAGAATCGGACGTTAGACGCTCCCGCGGCGGTCGTCGCTGTTCTCATCGTCGTCTTCAGCCAGCAGCAGACTGACGCCGACATAGTGCCTCGTACCGCCCGTGCCTCGGCCAGTGTGGACACCTTGCTGTTCCAGATCCTGCGTCAGGCGCTTCGCCGTGACCGGCGCGTCGCCGGTCTGCTGACACCACCGCTCGTACGCCCGCCGGAACCGGGTCGTCGCGACGCGGACCAGTGGCTGGTCGGCCGCGAGATGGCAGCATTCGGCAACGAATCGCGCCACGCTGTCTTCGTCACGGGCGTATGCCGCAGTGGCCGCCCGCACCGCCGGCGGCTCCGGTAGCCCGTTGCGGTGGTAGTCGACCGCGCCGCGAATGATCCACGCCAGGACCGCTGGGGCTTCCTCGGCCAGTCGCTCGCCGAGCCTTCGGTCCTGCCGGTCCTCGGGCAGCGTGCGGCTGAAGGGGATCAGCCGGACCCGGCGCCAGAAAGCCAGGCCGCCGGTCCGAACCTCAGGCCGGTGATTGCCGAGCAGCCATAGGGTGTGCGACGGCGCGAAACTAAACCAGTTCCCACGCATGTACCGGGCCGGAATGGAGTCCCGGCCGGTCAGCTGCTTCACCCGGCCCTCGGAGAACCGCGCACCCTCGTTCAGCTCAGAACACACAACCAGTCGGGCGCCGTGCAGCTGAGCCAGCTCCGTCGGGTGATCGGCGAACTGCCGCTGCATGAGCAGCTCCGACGACGCCGCGATCGCATAGCCGAAGCCGCCAACCCCAAGCGCATGCATCGACGCCTCCAGCAGCGTCGACTTGCCGTTCGCGCCGGCGCCGAGCGCGAACGGGAGGATCTGCTCGAGGACCGCGCCCAGTGCGGAGATGCCAAGAAGGCGCTGCACGTAGGTGCGCAGCACATCATCCTCGCCGAAAGTGTCTGCGAGAAAGCGCTCCCACACCTCGGCACGTCGCTCGAAGTCCGGCGCCACAGCGCTGGATCGGGTATGCAGGCGCTGAGGATCCGCAGCGCGGAGTTCACCGGTCTGCAGGTCGACGATGCCCCCCGGCGTGTTCAGCTCATAGGGGTGTGTGTCGAGCTGGCCGAGCTCTACGACCAGGCGGGGATCTGATCGTGCGAGCCGCGCCACCCCGGAGACACCACCCGCGGACAGAGCTCCTTGTCGAAAACGCCGCCACTTGGACGATGTCGGCAGTTCCCGCGCCAACGCCCGAATCAGCTCCCGGTGCCGTTCAGCCTCGTCCCAAACCCATCGGTGCCCCTTCCAACGCAGCCACATGCCGCGCTGTGGACAGAACCGCAGCTCATGTCCATGGGTGTGCGCTACCGCCTGCGCCAGGCCGTCTTCCGTCGCGCCCCAGGCGTGCGGCGGTCGCGCAGCTCCACCTTGTTCGCTCACCTGCAGCCACCCCGCTCAGGTAGGCCAGCGAACACAAAGCCGAATACGGGTACGAACGAGCGCACCACCGCCATTTAGCTCAGGTCCGCCGACAGAATGCACATGGCGACACGTCCACTATTTGCAGCCGCGGCCCGCCCAACTTCGCGATTCTGGGCGCAAAACGCTGACCCGGTGCAGGTGCCATCCCGTACCACCCGGGGTCAACAGGCAGCAACAAGATCCGTCATGTAGCACCGGCCAGCAGCTTGCTCGTACATTGAATTGAGCATCCGTAGGCCAAGGGAGAGGGAGGGAACCGTGGCCGAAAGTCTCAGATTTTACACGTACAAGGAAGCGGCGGCTCTACTCGGCATTTCCGAGTCCAAGCTCCGTAAGGACGTCGCGAATGGTCTTATCTCGTGCCACCGCAGTGCCGGCGGCCGGTTGGTGCGGTTTACCGAAGATGACCTCCGTACCGCGTTCAAACCGGTCCCGGCGACGTCGGCCGTCCGAGCAATAGGCAGGAGGCGGAGTCCTCGGCGGCGGCCACGCTAGGCGGATTCGGACGCCTGGCCTCTGCGCCCCGGCGCGCCTAGACGAGGGCCACCCCTCGACGGATCTTCGAAGCGTTTGCCCGCGCATCGCGGGGATGCCAGGCGAAGGCAACTAGCGCGACCTTAACGACGATGCTCGGCAGAACCGCTTGTAACAGCCGCGGGCGCAATTTCGCCGTGCGGGTCGACAGCACTCCGGGGCTCGCGCTACGGCACGAACCCCGGCCTAGAGACAATAAGGTTGTTTTATATCCTATGCGTCCAATTTCGGCGCGACCGCCACAAGAGGTGACACCGCCGCCTTCACCGCGGCGAAGTGACGCGTCGTTTGCTTCACGTAGAATTTGTACGTCGTGGTGACATGTTTGTGCCCGGCAATGTTGCGAAGTGCCTCGAGATCAATTCCCTCTGAAGCAAGCCACGTCAGTAGCGACGCCCGCAACCCATGAGGCGTAATGTGCTTCGGGAGACCCATCATCTGGGCCAATTTGAGGATCTTTTCCCACTTCTTGTAGAAGTTGTGATATAGCCAGAACGGGCTTCCGCTGGGCGGCGAGAACAGAAAATCGTTCGGCCGCCGTCCGCTGGCACGGCGGACGAGCATTGACATGACAGGGTCAGTAGTCGGAATTTGACGGAACCCGTCCTCGGTCTTGGGCATCGCTTCGATAATCCAGACGTTGTCGATCCGCCGCGCTACCTGCAGAACATACAAAGAATTCTGTCGCTTGTTCAACGCCCGAACACACAGAGCCGCGATCTCACCCCACCGCATGCCGGTCGAGAGCTTGGTGACCACGAGGTCCCCGATCTCCGGGTCGATCGTGTACGCGGCCGCGATCAGTATCTCGGCTTCCTCGGTATCGCTGACCACCTGCCGGTTGTATGGGATCGCCTTCGGCACGGGGACTCCCTTGAGAGGGTTATAGCCGCGTAGCGGCCTCTCACCGTCGTCGCCAGGCAGGCAGGCCTTCTCGAAGGCCGGGTAGACGGTGTCCCCGCGGATGTTCTTGATGGTCTTGACTGAGAGGCCCTTACGCTGGAGTTCCTTCTGCCAGCGTTTGCAGTCACCAACGGTGATCGCATCAACGGGAAGTGAGCCAAGAGTCGGGAACACGTGCTCTTCCAACCGTTCAAGATACTTTCGTCGCGTCTCCGGATTCACAGTGACCAGGTCCGCAACGTAATCCCGCGCCCATTGCTCGAAGGTTGGCATCGCAGTCTCCGGTGGGACAGCGCTGGACACATGCACTGAATCCGCGCTGGGCTGGGCGAGGTCGGCAAGGTGGGCGAACCCAAATTTGGTCAAAACGTCGGGATCTGGCCTGACGTTGCCGTGCGCATCCACCAGCGACTTGAACTTTTTGGCATCCCTTAGGTTGTCGAAGGTCTCGTAATCCGGCTCACCACCACGTCGTCCGCCCGTTAGCCACTTGACTCGATAGGTGGGCGGGCTCGATTTGTGCTGTCGTGTCTCGATGCTGGCCATCGCTCGTAGGACCTCCCTGGCGGAGCGACCACGCCCGCCTAGATCCAGGTCACCATCACAAAGCGTGGTTGCCCACGTGCCACCTGGTGCCACTCCAGTGATCTTGGGATGGCGCGGTGTTCCCACGGTGGGCCCAAATAGGGGTTCCTGGACTAGACGACCATGGCCGCCGACCTGTGTAGAAGCAGGTCGGCGGCCATGCGCCATTGGTGGAGTTGAGGGGACTCGAACCCCTCAACCGATATGAAACGACATCGATATGGACAAAATACAGTTTCGATTGGAGGCCCGCCGACCCGTTACTCTGTGCAACGACACACAGAAGGGAGAAGCGCGTGGAAGTGAACGGCGAGATCTTCTATACGTACTCGGAGGCCGCCGCGCGGCTGGAGGTGTCCGAGTCGTCGTTGCACAAGTGGGTGGCCAGCGGCCGGATTCGTCACCACGTTCTCGGTGGCCGCCTGATCCGATTCACCGAGGAGGATCTGGAGTCGGCCTTTCGGGTGGTTGAGCCGGCCACGGAGGTCAGTTCGACTCGTCGGCGCGGCTGGCGCCGCCCTCGGTGATCAAGGTGGCTGGCGGAACGATCGGGTCGAACCACTGCTCGGGGCGGTCGATGGTCGCCCGGTAGCTGCGATGGAGCATGGCGATGTGGTTGGGCGCGTAGCACAACGCGTCGTGGTCGCCGAGCGGGCTGGAGTACGGCAGGCGGTGCCAGAGGAAGTCGGCTGGGTGCGCGGGGATGTGGTGGCTGGGATGGTCAGGGTCCGAGCGGGCGCCATAGATCTCGTCGCGAGCACGGTCGATGGCCAGGTGGTGGACCAGGTAGTCGACGACACACTCGGCCACGAGGCCGCCGCCGACCTCCAGGGTTCTGATCAGGTGCTTACCCCGGGCGGCCAGCCTGCGGCGCCACCTTGCACCCTGCCGCCAGGATGCCGGCGGGAAGGCGTCCAATGCCCGCCATTCAATCCTGTGGTCGGCACCGACCGGCATATCGCCGCGGTCATCGGTGTCGAGCGCTACCCCGTCGGCGACCAGGCAGAGGCCGGTGTAGAGCGCCGACACGGTCCGGGGCGTCAAGTCTCCGACAGCCCCCGCAACGCCGTACAAAGCAGCGAAGTCCGGGCGTGAACCCGGCGGCCCAACCGGCCCCTCTCCAAGACCACTCCCCGGCCTCCTTGCAACCGTCGACATGATGTCCTCCCCCGTGCTGATCGTCCAGCACTACTGCGGCGTTCGCTGCGGATGCATGCGCGCTACCAGCCGCTTCGGTGTCCAGCGTTGCTCCATGACCAGCCGATGAGGAAGGTGCCATGACGTTCCAGCACGTGCCTCACCCCTGCCCGACCGGCGGCAGGTAACCGAGGCCTGCCGGTCAACTGCCACCGTCACCAGGGGAGCAGCGGTCGCCGGCGGGGCTGGCAGCGGGGTCAGCGTCGGCGCCGACGCGCTCACCGTGCTCATCGCCGATGGCCTGTGCCGCCTGTGCCTCCTGGTGAGCCGACGGTGGCCTTCGCAAGCTGATCGGTATTTCCAACGCGTGGTCCTACGGCGGCACGCTGGCCGTCTGCGACGGGCCGGCCTGCCCGTTCGGGGTTGCTGTGTATCTGGCGATCCCGGGCTTCGCCGAACATGGAGCGGCACCCTCGCTGCCTTCGGGACGGCCGTTGACGTCGGCGGTGCGTGCGTTACCACGGCGCTCGCCCTGCTCGCCGCGCCGACCGTGCAGGCAGACGGAACCTGGACCGGTCTGCCGCCTGAATCCCTGTATGGGTACCAGATCTGCGGACGTGTCGGAGGGCGGAACCGGATCCTCGGCTGGCTGGTGACATACCTCTTTGCGGTCAGAACCGCTCAGGGCGCGGTTGGTGAGGTGGTCGGGATCGGCCCGTGCGGCGGCTCGGCCCCGATGGGTGCAGAGCCGCCGCCGTTTGGCAGTGGTTCCGTCAGACGCCGTCGAACTTGTTCAGGGTGTTTCATCAGGTTGGTGGCGGTGGCTGCACAGTCCGCCTGGGACGGGTTCGACGCCCGCAATGCGGTGAGCAGAGCGTCGATCTGGTGAGCTGATGCCGTTTGGCGGCGTCGCGGGGTTTGAGGCCGGCCTCGGCGTCGTCCCAGGCGACCTCGAGATCCTTGACCCGGGTTTTCGCGGCCGCGAGGTCGTTCGTGGTGACCTTGGTGGTCGTCGCCGCCGCGCAGGTGGTAGGCGCCGGACGCGAGTTCGGGCCGTTCGTGTCGGCGGCGATCGTCGCGGCGGTCTTCGGTGTCGCGCTCGGACTGGCCTGGGTCCTGCATCGCACGGTCGAACAACCGCTGGTGCGTCGGTTCGGCCGGCGCCGGCTCACCGATGAGGATCGCGAGCGGTGTCACGAGGGAGAGCCGGCGACGTCCGCCGGGACCGGTACGCGCGCCGAGACGACCCGGCAGAGACCTCCCACAGCCGTCGATTGACGTCACATGCCTGAGGGCGGACGCGGCGCCGCGCGGTGCGTTAATTTAGGCGACTGGCCTGGTCTTTCCCGTCGCGGTTGTCGCATCCTCATGTTCATAACCGTGGATGCTGGAGACGGTCATGGGCGCGCATGCGGTGACGGTCAACGACGTGCTCGACGGACATGTTGCACTCGATATCCAGTGTCTGGATCACATCTATCTCAACGCCTACGTCATGAAGCTGCAGACCAGCGCACAGGTGGTGGCCTTCCTGCCCGCTCACCTTGGCTACCCGTTCCCGTCGCCGGCGTTGTTCAACCAGATCGGGCAGCGGCTCCGCCGAGCGGTCGTCTCCTACGCTGCGGCCAATGACATCCTTTGGATCAAGTTCGGTAAGGACGATGACAAGCTCGCGACCATGAGCCGCACCTGCGCCGTCAGGCCGCCACCGGCTGTTCTTCAACGAGTCCTACGACGAGGTGATGCGCCGGTTGGTCGGTAACCTGCACAAGCTCGGCTCGTGGGTCGATGACTGGCAGGTACCGACCGCCTTGGCGATCACCCAGGCCCGCCAGCGGCTGGGTGCCGAGCCGATGAAGGCGTTGTTCGAACGGGCGGCGGTGCCCCGGCGGTGCCCCTGGCCTCGGCCGGCACGAAGGGTGCCTGGCTGGCCGGTTGGCGGCTGATGGCCATCGACGCGACCAGCTTCGACGTGGCCGATACCGAGGCCAACACGGCGCGGTTTGGGCGGATGGGGTCCGGGCCCAAGGCGTCGGCCTATCCGAAGCTGCACGTCGCGGCGTTGGCCGAGTGCGGCAGCCACGCGATCACCGCCGCGGTCCTGGGCTCGTGCCGTACCGGGGAACGCACCCTGGTCGCCGGCCTGACGGCCGGGGTCGGCCCGGGCATGCTGGTGCTGGCCGACGCCGGCCTGTTCTCCTGCGAGCTGTTCGACCGGTTCGCCGCGACCCGCGCTGAGCTGGCCTGGCGGGTCGGCGCTTCGGTGTCGATCGGGCATGTCCGGTGGCTGCCCGACGGCTCCTACCAGGCGTTGATCTACGCCCCCGGCCTCAGCGCCGGGCGCCGGGCGCGGTTGGTCGAACAGGCCAAGGCCGGCCATGACGTTTCCGCCGAGCTGGTCCGGCTGGTGCGGGTGGTCGAGTACACCGTCCCCGACCGCAACCCCGACGGCGAACTGATCGTCGTGGTCACCACGGTGACCAACCCCCACGACCTGCCGGCCCTTGCGCTGGCCGAGGCGTATCACCAGCGCTGGGAGGAAGAATCCGCGCTGGACGAGATCAAAACGGACCTGCGCGGCCGCGGCGAGGTGCTGCGCTCGAAAACCCCCGACCTGGTCGAACAACAGATGTGGGGGCTGCTGCTGGCCCACTACGCCATCCGCGCCCTGCTACTGCAGGCCGCCGACCCCGCCGGCTACGACCCTGACCGCATGTCCTTCATCAAAGGGCTGCGCATCGTGCGCCGCCAGGTCACCGACCAGGCGGCCATTACCCCCTGAGCACCTCAACACCGCCCACACCGAGGCGGTCGCCGAGATCCGCCAACGGCCCAACCCGCCCCGCCGCGACCGCACCTGCCCCCGCGTCATCAAACGCGCCCGACACAACTCTTACCGCGTCAAACGCCCCGACGACCGGATAACCCGCCACCCCGGACCAGCCACACCACTCCTGGCCTGCCCCAACGGACTAACTTAACGGTATTGGGGTCAAGACCCGACCCACAACTGACCAATTCAACAATCCAGATCGGTCGTTAATTTGACATCCCCAGATGGCGCGCGCCAGAGCGGGGCGGGGGTCAGCGCGAGGAAGCCCAACGCGATGCCGGCGTAGACCCAGCGTGTCGAGGTAGCCGCGATGACCGCCCCGGCCAGCAGCGGGCCGACCGCCAATCCCAGTTGGGTGACGGTGTGGTTGAGGCCGAGCAGCATGCCGTGGCCGTCCTCCGGCGCGCCCTCCAGCAAGAACAGCACGACGAGTGTGCCCGCCTCGCAGGAGATCAGCGCGTGGGTCGCCAGGCTGGCGAGCAGCAACGGCGGTGACGACGACACGAACACCGCGGTGCCGATCGCCAGTGCCGAGCCGACCGTCACCAGAGGCAGGATGCTGCGCCAGCCGTACCGGTCGGCGGCCATGCCCCAGAAGGTGCCCGCCGCGACTGCCGTGCCGCCGCTGACGGTGAAGATGATGCCCACCCACATCGCTCGCGAGTCGGTGGTCAGGTCCGGGTCGTGCTGCAGGGTCACGGGAACGACGACCTGGATCGCTCCAGCGAAGACCGCGAGCGCCGCCACGAGGCCGAAGCCCTGATAACGATGCCGCTCGTGGACGACCCCCCGGAACTGGGTCAGCAGGCCGGTGCGCCGTCGCGCGGCGCGGTCGGGGGTGTCCGCGGTGAGCGTCGCGGCCAATCCCGTCGCGAGGAGGGTAAGCAGGGCAGCGGCCGCGAAAGCCGCGCGGAAGTCGAGGGTAGCGGCGAGCACGCCGCCGAGCCCGGGGCCCAGCAGCGCGCCGGTCGAGCGGGCCACCGAGAGGGAGGCCAACGACTTGCCTGCGGCTCCGAGGGTGCGTACGCCGTACGTCATGGCGGCCGGCACTAGCCCCGCGACGCAGCCGTGCACAATGCGTACCGCGAGGATCTCGATCGGTGCGTGGGCCACGATGAGCAGGAGCTGGGTGAAGGTGGTCGCGGCGGCTGCGCGGATCATCATCCGACGCGCACCGTAACGGTCGCTCAGCGATCCCCAGACCGGCGCGAAGATCGCACCAGCGGCGAAGGACGCGGCGATGACCGGTCCCGTCCACACGGTGGCCTGCCGGTCGCCGGCGTGGTCGGCCAGATAGAGCGGCAGCAGTGGGAGCACGACGAAGAACGCGACCGACGACGCCAGCACGATGGTGAAGAGACGGGCGGTGGGCAGCCGTACGAAATCAGTCATGACCGCTGATCCAGGCGATGGACTTCCACAACGTGATCCGGTCTCCGTCCGGGAGAGCATATCTCAGAACTTCCCGTATGTGGCCGACGAGTTCCGCGAGCGGGGTGTCGCGGTTGCCGGTCAGCAGGCGCCAGTCGAGCAGGGCCGTGGCGCGGTCGCGGCTGGTCCCGGCAAGCCGCTGCGGGATGAGGGCGAGGCAGCGGCGGCGGCAGAGATGCCAGTGATCGTCGTCGGCCGGCCCCTCGGCGAGCACCGAGTCCAGCGCGTCGAGCCGCTGGGCCCGGGTGTGTTGCGCTCCGGGGATCACGACCTCGATGCGGGTCGCCGGTCCATGCGGCACGAGTCGGCTGGATGGGGCATAGCACATCCCAAGCTTATGGCGAAGACGGCGTGCCAGTGCGCTGAGATGCGACTCACCCAGCCAATGATGGAACAGTACGTACGGGATCGGATCGGCCCCAGCCGGGCTGCTGACGGCGTCGGCGAGCTGCGGTGGGCTGTTCGGCGGCGCCATCTCAGCTGAACACGACGCGGCGAACAGTAGGTCGCCGACAGCGTCTCGCCAGCTAGCGAGCGGTCCGCCCGCCGCGACCACGCCGACCGCGTCGCTGGGCCGGAGTCCTCCGGTCAGCGCGCAGCAGATCCGTGCGGTCGAGCTTCGCAGCCCGAGGTCCAGCCATTGGGCGACCTCGCCGAGCAGGCAGCACCGCCCCGTGCCACCGCTGGACGGCGGACGACCGGGCAGGCCGTCGAGCGCGAGGCGAAGGCCGCTCACATCAGCTCGCACCTTCAGCGACGGTGCGTCGTCCGCCGCCGTCCAGGACCACGCCGCGCCGGGTGCGGCCGGCGTTCCCGGCACGACGAGCCGGATGCTCGTCGTACGGTCGACGCCGGCGGTAACGACGCTCAGCCCGCCGGTGTGCACGGCGCTGTCGAGGCCCAAGACGAGATCAGGCATGGACGGGCACCAGTGCCATGGTGGACATCAGTTCACGGGCGGTCGCGAGCTCCGCGGACCAGTCGGCACGAGTGTCGACTCGCGGGTCGCGTGAGGCCGTCACTGCGGCTCGAACAGCACCGGTACGCGCCGCGGCAGGGCCGTTCCGCACCGCGGTGAGCCCATGCAGGAGCCGGTCCAGCTCAAGCCGAACCGCGCCCCTGGCGGCGAGGGAGCGAGTGCCCGGACCGATGACGACCGTGATCGGATCGGCGATCTCCAGCGGATTGCCGTATTCGCCCACGTGACCGTAGGCGATCGCACCGGTGGCGGCCTCGGCCCGCAGGAACGCTTCGACCGCAAGGACAGTCGTCAACGGCAGCGCCGAAGGCAGCACACCGGCGAAGGCAGGGGGGCCGCGGTGACCGTGCTCCGTGTCGGTCAGCAGCGCGAGCGAGGGCGAACACGGGCGGCGACGTACCGCTTCGGCGGGCCGCAGAGTGGGTGATCGCGACACGGGCACCGCCGCGACAGCGTCAGCGAGCGTGGCGAGTACAGCATCGGGGGACGGGCCGCCGCGGTGGTCCCAGGCCACCGCAACCGTGAGTCGGTCGGCCGTATACATCTTGCGGAATTGCCGCACTCGGCGCGCCAAGGCGGGCCCCTCCGGCGCTGTCGCCCATCCGTCGTGCCCGAGGGCGTAGCCCTCCCAGAGGCACCGGCCGACGTGTGCCCACGGGTAGAAGCTCTCCGGCCGGTCACCGGTCTTCTCCCGGATTTCCTCCCGCACCACGTCGCGCTGGATCGACACCCACGCGTCGGTGTGGTTGCCACGCAGCCACTCGGCGGCCAGGCCGAGAAGCGGTGGCAGGTCGAGTCCGTAGCCGTCGGCATGGACGACTGTCAGGTCCCGACGGGTGTACCCGTTGACCGTCCCGCCCTCTGCCAGCACCTCGTCCTCGAGGTCCGCCGAGCGTGCGGACGCCCGGAAGGTGAGGTGCTCGCGCAGGTGAGCCAGCCCACCCTGGTCGGGCCACGTCTCGTCGCGGTAACCAAGGCTCCAGGACACCGCCACCGAGGCCGCCGCGCCGGGGACGTTGGTGAGCGTGATCGTGGCACCGGAGGGTAGCCGGTGGGCCTGCCAGGACGTCACGGCAACACGACCGCGTAGAGGAGATGTTCGTCGGTGTACTCCAGTTCGAGGTAGACGTCGCCGACATAATCGCTGAAGCCACCGACCGGGGTGGCCGCCAATCCGAGCGCGGCGCTAGTGAGCAGGATGTTCTGCGCGAGGTGGCCGGCTTCGAGCAGCGCGAAGCGGTAGGCGCGTTCGCCGTACTTCATCGCGCTGCGGTTGAACGCCGCCGTCATCAGGACGGTCGCGCGAGCGCCGGTGATCCAGTCAAAGCCGAAGATGTGCTGGAAGACCGGCTCGTCTTCCGCCGACCGGGAGAGCACCCGCAGGTCGTCCTCGACGATGTTGTAGTGGTAGAGGCCGTCGGCGATGTCGGCGACGTGATGGAAGCGGAGATATATCTCCACCGGGAATCGGGCACCGCCGGACGGATAGGCGCGCCGGGCCCCCACGTCGGAAGGCGCCAGGTCATGGCGGACGCCAACCGAGGCCGCGAGTACGGCGACGGTGTTCGCGGCAGTCACCGCGGTCGTGCCCGGATCCCGGGCGCTGCGGCGCGCGGCGAGCGCATCGGCCAGATCCATCGGGGGCAGCGCGGTGCGTTCCGACAGTTCGACCCGCTCGGCGCGGGGATAGCGCTTGTAGAATACCTGGGTCCATTCAGCCGGCCAGTCCGCCGGTGACGACCAGTTCTCCGGGCGGAGGTTGAGGCCCGGCATCGAGCTGACGGCGTGGAACTCGTCGTACGCGGCGCGCATCTGACGGCCTCCTGTTCTACAGAAACGGATGAGGGTGTGCCGGACGGGCCCAGCCGCTGTCGGCCGTGCCAGCGGCGACACACTCCAGCTCTTCGTTGAGGTACATGGGTTGCAGCCTGGGCGCGACCACCTTCACGGTGCGCACGCCCGCCGCGGTGAGCTCGGGCGAACCCAGGTCGACGTACGCCACGGGACCTGCCGCCTCGATTGAGCGCAGCAGATCCACCGGGTCGTACTCCACGGAACCGTCGGCAGCGCCCGCCGGGGTCCACGGCAGATAATCGATGTGGCCGGTCGTCTCGTCCTGTTGCCAGTAGAAGGCGCGATCCTCCAGGCAGCGGATGCCGTCGGCGGCGATGCCGGCAGTGTAGCAATCGGCGGGGCCAGGCAGCCGTGCGCGCAGCGCGCGGCGATAGACGACCGCCTCCATCAACGCGCCGAGCACCGCCTCGCGCAGAGTCAGCCGGGCGCAGCTGCCGGTCGTGAACCGCGGGCGACCGCCGGTGCGGTCGGTGACCAGGACCGCGACGACGTGGGCGGCGAACGGCGAGCCGATCCGGACGGCTTGGACCCCGAGCTGGTGCCGCCGCAGAGCTGCCAACTCACGGTCCAGAACCAGCGGCGCCGGGTCGATCGCCTCGGCCGGCAGCGCCCCGTAGTGCAGGCGCATGACGCCGTCCCGCTCGACGGCCTCCAGCATCCCGCGCACGATGGCCGCGCCTCGGTGCAGGCCAGCCGCCGCACCGGTGGTGAGCGGATCGCGCAGCAACGGCTCCTCCGGCGTCTCGCGGAACGGCACGAATACGAACTGCGCCGGTACGAGCAGAGGCTCCCCGTCGCTGCGCCGACCCTCGACCCAGTCACGGATGCGGTCACGTTCGGCAGTTGTACGCCGGTCGTCGCGGGCGGCCGTGTCGTAGGACAGGAACTCGGCCACGGACAGGCACGACTCGCCCCGGCTGATCAGCTCGGTCTCACTGGCGCGGACATGCCGTGACGCGTCCGGCAAGGCCAGGTTGTAGCGCTCGAAGGCCTCGAACATCGCACCGACGCGCGCTGCCGCGAGATCGAAGCCCCGGCCGCCGTTGGCCACGGTTCGGACGTACCCGCCAGGGCTCAGCAGCCTGGTCGGCCCAATCTCGGCACGCCACATCGGCCACTTGGGCTCGTCGTGGAAGTAGTCCTGCTCCTCGGCGAAGACCGTCACGATGCCGTACGTTTGGTCGACCAGCGGCAGGAAGCGGTGCAGTAGCCGACGTGCGTCCGGCTCGCCCCGGCCGTGAGTCGCGTCAATGACGCTCGATAGGGGGTTCATGGCCGCCGCCCCAACCGCCGCACGGCGAGCCGGCAGTCGTCGCAGGCCGGTGACTGCAACACCGCCGACCGAGCGATGGTGAGGGCACGGGTCTCGAACGACAGGACGTGACCAAGCGTCCGCGGGGCCATCGGGCTCGACCCGTAAGCCTTCACCTCGGCGGCGACGGCCGCGACCGCGAACGATTCGTGATATTCGCGTCCGACGGGCGCCGGGCCAGTTACCCCGACCGGCTCACGGAACGCCGCTGGTATGCCGGTGTTGCTGTAGCGGCGGTCGGTAGCGCAGCGGAAACAGGACGTCATGCCGGCCAGCGACAAGGGACCCAGGACGACCTGATGGTCGAGCAGCCGGACCGGCAGCCAGGGCCGCCCCGCGACGGCCATGCGGTGGTTGATATCGAGGAGCCCGGCGTCGTCGCCGCGGAAGTCCAGCACGACGGTCAGCTGCCGACCCGACGAGACGGGGTCCTCCTCGGACGTCAGCCATTTGCCGAGGGTGCCGCGGGCAAGCCCGTCCGCGATGCCGCCCGGGTCGTCGTTGAGCGTGGTGAGCTTTACGGGAACGGCCGCGTCGGCCACCGTCGCGTCCTCGGTGACGAACACCCCCGCGTCGGTCAGCTGTTCGACGAACGCGGCGGCGTCCTCCGTCTCGGGCAACTCCGCCGATACCGCCGCCGTCAGCTCGTCGGTAGAGCACCGGTTGCCGTCGCCGGGCGGTATGCGCTCCCGCAGCCCGGCGAGCGCCTCCGCGGCGATGCCGTGCACGACAAAGCCGGTCTGCCGGTCGGCGAGCAGGATGCTGACCGTCCCGTCTTCGTCGAGGAATCTAAGACTTTCGTTCCACTTGTACACGGCTCCTCCTGGCCAGGTTGCGTTGGAGCACGTCCCAGTCGTGACCGCTACGGCTCGGCAGTGCCCGGCAGAAGTCGACGATCTGCGACGCGTCAGGAACGAATGGTGCGAACTTCCCGGTGATCGCCGACCATGAGGGATCGGGCCGCACCCCGCCGAAGACCAGCTCGTGGTCGGTCTCCCGGCCGTCGCGGCCGAGCACCGTCAAGGCCCCAGACAATGTGTCAGCAAAGGTGCTCAGTTCCCCGTCGACGGTGCCGACAGCGAGGGCGCGGGCGAGGGCGCGGACGTCCGGCCGGTTGATCTCCGTCTGGGTGAACGCCGCCGGCGACAGACCCTCCAGCCAGGCGTACGCGACCAGGTAGGGAAGGCTGAACCGAGCCTGTGGCACGGTGTCCGGCAGCGGGAAGCGGCTGGCGTGCCGGATGTAGGCGGGCACAGCGATCCGGACAGGACGCGTTCCACGGGTGGCGGTGGCGCGGAGCCGTTCGATCTGCGACAGGGTCTGGTCGAAGTAGGCGCAGGCCGGATAGTGCTTGATGTGGCTCGGCAGCAGCTCAGCGGCGGGCGCGGCGCCGAACAC
Source organism: Dactylosporangium sp. CA-139114 (assembly GCF_050955725.1). NCBI lineage: Bacteria > Bacillati > Actinomycetota > Actinomycetes > Micromonosporales > Micromonosporaceae > Dactylosporangium > Dactylosporangium sp. CA-139114. The sequence goes on along the minus strand of NZ_CP192080.1, from coordinate 3,448,891 downwards.
CTGCGGATGGTCACCGAGCCAGGTGGGATTCTCCCGGTACGCGGTCAGTTCGCGCAGCGCGGTCAGCCAGCTCGCGGGTTCGGCGGACAGGGATGGCGCGAATTGCCCAGCCTGCCAGCCGACCCGGGCCGCGTTGGCCACCTGGAACGGCTTGAGATCGCTGCCGAAGCCGTGCAGCGTGCCGGCGAGCGAGGTGCCGGCCAGCGACATCGCTCGGTCGATCGCCTCCGGAGTACGGGAGATCCACCATGCGGTCGCCGCGGCTGCGGCCAGCCCGCCGAACAAGGTGGTCGCGTGCCGTCCGGTCGGCGCGAGGGAATCCCCGAATCGCGCACCGAGCACGCACATGACCTCATGCGCCACGAGATAGATCTGCAATGCGTCGGCCGGATCACCACCGTGCGTCTCCATCAAGCAGGTTGCGAGCGGCCACAGCACGGCCGCGGGGTGACCGGCCGACACATAATGCACCGGATCCCAGTCGTCGAGGTGCGCGTGCAGCACGTTGAGCATCAGCGCGTCGCCGGGGGCCGACCGGGCAGGGAGTCCCCAGACCGGGTGCGAGCCGGCCGGAGGCTGCGGCTGCTGCTGGCGGCGCGCCGCGACGATTGCACAGCCCAACACGTCGGCTAGCACCATCGCGGCGTCCTCGGTGGCCTTGTCCGACTGCGGGAGCTTCTCGGCACCGTCACAGACGGCGGCCGGCAGGTCCTCGGGCTTAATGCTCGTCATGGCGGGTCCTGGTCGGTTCGGAGGTTCGGCATTTAGGTCCCGGACCTGTCCCGTGGAGCGGCGGTCCGCTCCACGGGACAGACATGCATTAGATGCGGCCGTTGTCCGAGGACGGGTTGACCATCGCGTGGCCGTTGTCCGAGGACGGGTTGACCATCGCGTGGCCGTTGTCCGAGGACGGGTTGACCATCGCGTGGCCGTTGTCCGAGGACGGGTTGACCATCGCGTGGCCGTTGTCCGAGGACGGGTTGACCATCGCGTGGCCGTTGTCCGAGGACGTTCGAGGCGCTCCGACGCCAAACGGCGTGAGCTTGATGGCCATGTTGCACTCCTTTCGCAGTCGGGGGCCCTGACTGATCCGCCGTCATTGTTGCCCCCGCGAAACAACTGACGACATATCTACATTAATCAATCTAAACACCAATAGTCAAGAGGTGCTACGAGATTAGTAGAGCTATTCTGACGACCGATTTTTGGGGTACACGGAATTGTGCGCCACACGTGCTGTGGCACACGGCGGATGAAATCGCCGGGTCAGCTCAACTGCGCGTGTACTAGCACTCTCACCTGGCGCTCTAGCTCGGCAGGTACCGCCGCCGCTTCAGCGAGGAGGACATCGGCAGCGGCCGCTCCGAGCTCGGCGCGCAATTCTTCCGCGTGGGCGAGAATTTTCTCGTAAACGGCTAGCTGACGACCCTTCCAGTCGGGCGTCTCAGTAATTGAAAGCGTTTGAAATCCAGCTTCGGACAGTAATTCTCGATAATCCAGGTAATCCGGTTGCCACGATGTGAAAACGAATGGTGCCGCGACCTTGAGGACCCGGGCGATCTCGCGGAATGCCGCCGGTTTGTCGAGCACCATCCACAACGCGTCGACCGACATTGCCGCGTCGCAGGAGCGCGCGGGCAGTCCGGTCGCCGTCATCGAGGTTGCCACATAGGTCGCGTCACCAACGCCGAACAGCCGGGCGCGTTCCCGGGCGTTGCGCACCGCCTCCTCGGAGATGTCCACACCGGTGAGGGCCGTGCCGAGCTCCCGTGCCACCCACAGACCTGGCCCGCCGCGGCCGGAGCCGAGATCAAGTAGGTGGGCCGGGGCAGCCGATCCCAGCAGGCCGGCGAACCTCCGCAGGTCGGACAGGGTCACGAAGCTCATCGGATCGATGTCCGCGGAGTAGTCGTCGCCGTAGACCTCCCGCCAGATGCTTTGCAACGTCGTGCCGGACCCGCCGCGGGCGTACACGGGCCGGTAGCGCTCCTCGTCGTTGCTCCACGCACCGCTTCCGCCTCCGGCCGCACCGGCCAGGTCGGCGACCGCCCGGTCCAATCCGGCCACGAGATCGTCGCGGAGTTGCTCGATGGTCGCGCGATGGTAGAGGTCGGTGCGGTACTCCAAGTAGCCCCGCAGACCCCGGTCACCGCGGGCAAGCCAGATGGACAGGTCAAATTTGGCCACTCCCGGGTCGAAGTGAACCGGCTCGGTGACGGCCCCGGGCAGTCTGATCGCGTCTACCGGGTCGTTCTGCAGCACCAGCGACGTACGGTACAGCCGGTTGGTGCCACGCAGCGGAGCCAGCTCGTCGGCGACGATCCCGTGCGGCACGTCCTGGTGGGACAACGCTGCGAGGGTGCTCCGCCGCACCCGGCGGAGCAGCTCCGGGAAATCCGCTGTGGCGGCATCGTCAACATTGAGGACCACGGTGTTCGCCAGCAGGCCGATCACATTCTCGAACGCGGGGTGGGTACGGCCGGCGGCCACCGTTCCGATCGCCCCGCAAGGTTGATCCGCGCGCTGGGCCAGCAGGCGATAGAGCGTCGCGGCGAGCACCATGAACAGGGTTGCGCCCGACCGCTGACCAGCACGTGCCACGGCGTCGGTCAGCGTGGCGTCGATCTCCAACTCGACCAGCGCTCCGCCCGGCCCCGCGTCCTCCGGCGTGCGGTCCGGCGGCAGCGCCAGTGGCACCGAGTCGCGCAGCGTGTCTCGCCAGTAGGCCCTCTCCTCGTCAAGATCACCCGCTTCGAGGCGCCGCGCCTGCCAGGCCGCGTAATCGAAGAAGTCGAACTTCACCGGGTCCTCGGTGACGTCGCCGCCGCGGTAGATACGGCCGATCTCATCGCACAGCAGACCGTAGGACCAGCCATCGACGGCCGCGTGGTGCACGTTGAGCACCAGCAGGTGCCGGTCGGCGGCCTCGCGCACGAGGAGTGCCCGGATCGGGCTGTCGGCGGTCACGTCGATCGGGCACCGCTGAGCCTTGCCCAGGACCTTCTCGACCTCGTCACGGGACGCGCCGGTGAGATCCACGACGCCGAACGGCACCGACGCGTCCGGCAAGATGCGGGCACGCACGCCGTCGGGCGTATCGACCAGGCGCATCCGCAGCACGTCGTGCCGTGCGGCCAGCGTGGTCAACGCTGCGTGCAGCCGCGCCGGGTCGAGGTCGCCATGGAACCGGCAGGCCAGCGGCACCAGGAAAGCCAGCGGATCGCGTGCCGACCAACGCTGAATGTCTCGCAGGGCCAGCGGCACCTCTCGCAGTGCGCCGCGGCCGGCCGCCCGCTCCGGCTGGATCGATGAGCGCCGCCGCAGGTTGGGCGCATAGTCAGCGGCCACCGGGTGGTCGAAGATTTCGCGGATGTCCGCCTCCCAGCCGCTGTTCTTGCGGATCTGGTTTATGGCGCGCATCGCCAACAGCGAGTTGCCGCCCAGCTCGAAGAAGTCATCGAGACGGCCAACCTCCGGCACACCGAGGACCGTCTTCCAGGCATCGCAGACCACACGCTCACGGTCGCCGATCGGCGGGCCACCCCTGCCGACGAGCTGTGTCTCCACCGGGAGGGCGGCCAGCCCAAGGTAGTCGATCTTGCCTTGCGCTGTGCGTGGCAGCCGGTCGATCGCCACGATCACGTCGGGTATGAGGTAGCCCGGCAGCCGCTCACGCAATGCCGAGCGCAGCCCTGCGGCGTCCGCCGCGGTAGCGGCATCAGCGGCAGAGTAGTACGCCACCAGCCGGGTGCCGACGCCGCCCGCGGCGCCGACGACGGCGACCTCGCGGACAGGCGCGGCAGCGTGGATCGCGGCCTCGACCTCGCCCGGTTCTACGCGGTTGCCTCGGATCTTGAGCTGCCGGTCGGCGCGGCCCAGATATTCGAGCTCGCCACCGGGCAGCCAGCGGCCACGGTCCCCGGTGCGGTACATCCGGGGCCCGGCCTGCCCACACTCCCCCGCCGTGCGCGCTGCCCCGGCGAATGGATCGGGCACGAATCGCGCGTTCGTCTGAACCGGGTCGAGATAGCCGCGGGCCAGGCCCGCTCCGCCGATCACGATCTCGCCGACCTCACCGGGAGCGACCGGGGCCCCATTGTCGTCCAGCAGATACACCCGGGTACCGGGTAGAGGCGTACCGATTATGCTGCGTCCCCTGTCGGCGTCCGGATCGACCGGATGCCAGGTGGTGACGAGCGTGCACTCGGTGGGTCCGTAGTGGTTGACGAGCCGCCCGAAGTGCCGCAAGTCGGCGCCCTGAGCCAGTAACGGCGTGATGCTCTCCCCACTGACATAGGCGGCCTTGAGGTGTAACTCGTCGAGGCGGCCATCGGACCGGGCGGCTTCGAGCAGTTCGGCGGCGAACGACGGCACGATGCCCAAGATCTGGGTAACACCGGTGGCGGCGATCACGTCGAGCAGATGCCGGGGATCGCGGGCCCGGCCAGGCTCCGGCAAGGCCACCCGGGCGCCGGCCATGAGCGGGAGGAAGATCTCGCGCAACGAAGGGTCGAACCCGATGGCGCTGATCTGCAGCGCCACGTCGCGCGCGTCCAGATCAATGTAGGTGCGCCGGGCCTCAGCGAGCTGGTGGGCCAGTGCGCGATGCTCGACCATCACACCCTTGGGCGCACCGGTCGAGCCTGAGGTGAACATGATGTAGGCGAGGTCGTCGGCGGCCGGCTCATCCCAGCTGTCCGCCGGCAGTCCTCCGAGTCCCAGCTCCCGGTCGAGAAACGTCGCCGGGCGGGCGAAATGCCGGCCCAGCCGACTGTCGGTGAGGACATGCCGGGCGTCGGCCGACCGGATCATCGCCTCGAGCCGAGCCGGCGGCTGCGCCGGATCCAATGGTAGATAGACGCACCCTGCCTGCCAGATACCGAGGACTGCGGCCACCAGATCGGAGGATCGCTCGAGATGTACGCCGACTACACTCTGAGCTTGTAGTGATGCGCTGCGGAGCATACCGGCGATCCGCGCGGCACGACCAAGCAGTTCCGCGTACGTGACCCGGCTGTCGCCCGATATCAACGCTGTCGCGGACGGCGTTTCACGTCCCTGGCTCTCGATTAGATGATGCAAATAGGTACCGGTAGCGATCGGCAGCGTCATCAGCGAAGCCCCTATGCCTATACGTGTGGCATCGAATTCGGGTGTCGTGATTGGGCCCCGCGAACAAATGTCGGACTGGGCCTGAAGAATTGCGCGATGCGGCCGATTCCGTGCAGCAGCGCGGGCACCCGATTTGCCGAGTCTAGGCGAAGTTACCTGTGGACTGTCAAGTCGATCAATGAAGAAATTTTCGGCTTGGGCGTCCGCCTCTTGGGTTGCAGGGCCATGGCGATCGGGCCTAGCATCGAGTACGACCGAGTCGCACATCAATCCTTTATCCAACGGGGGACGCCGAACATGCCCATCAATTCGTTGGCTGAACTGCGCTTTTCCCGTACGTTCGCTCGAAACGATCTTAGATCTACAACCGACTATTCAATATTCCGCTGTGGACGCGCTGCCCTCTTGGCCGTATGATCGCGCCCGGGTCCCAACGGCCGCTGCGGCTGGTGGTGATCGGCAGTGGCGCCTTGGCGCGGGTGGTGTGCTACACGCTCGCCGGTGTCTGCACCGAGCCGATGACGATCCTGATTCTGGGACGTGCCCCTCAACGGCTCGCGGACTTGTGCTTCGTCGCGCAAGCCAGGGCCACCGCCTCCGGCGTTCCCGTCTCGTTCACCGGCATGGCCACCGACATCACCGACCCGGCCTCGATCGCCCCAGCCCTGCGTGGGACCGCCGAAGGCGTGGTTCTGGTCTGCGCCTCGGAGCAGTCGCCTTGGGAGGCGGGCCACCAGCCATCGGCTTGGACGGCCTTCGTCCGCCGCGCCGGTTATGGCGTGACGTTACCGCTACAGGCCACCGTGGCGCTCGCGGCAGCCCGGGCGCTGCAGATCGCGAAGGTGCCGATGACTCTGGTCAATGCGTGCCTGCCGGATGCGGTCAACCCCGCCTTGGCCGCACTCGGCTTGCCCCTCTTGTGCGGGGTGGGTAACGTCGCGACGCTGACGGCGTCTCTGCGGGCCGCCCTGGCCACAGCGGCCGACGGCCACACGCTGCGCGTGGTGGCACACCACGCGCACTTGCACACGCCGGAGCAAGACGCCGACGAATTGCGCGCCTGGCTGGACGACACTGAGGTTCAAGACGTCACGACTTTGCTACGTCCGCAGCGCGACACTGATCGTGGTGAACTGAACCAGGTCACGGGGCACGTCGCCGCGCTCTTCCTGCTCGACCTAATCCGCGGAGCGGGCTTCGCAGCGAACGTCCCCGGCCCGCTCGGGCTAGCCGGCGGCTACCCGGTACGGATCACCGGCGATCGGGTCGAGCTCGACCTGCCCGCAGCCCTGCCGCTAGCCACGGCAGTGGACAGCAATCGCCAGGCCGGCCTGCGCGACGGCATCGACATCCACGACGGCCGGGCCGACTTCGGCCCAGCCGCCGCGTCCCTCCTGCACCGCCACCGGTCACCGCTCGCTGGCGGCTTCGCCCTGTCCGAACTGCCGAGCGCCCGGCGTGAGCTGCTCACCTTGCGCGACGCCCTGCGCCGGCAGCCCGAGGTAAAGGATGACCATCATGACCATGTCAGCCACGACGCTGGACCAGCGCCGGTCCACAAGTCGTAACGTCCTGCTTGACCACTACGACGAACTCCCCGAGATCATCCGTGCCGCCGGCGCTAATCCCGCACCAGTCACCGAACCTGAGGCGTTCTCGCCCGGATTCCAGTTCCCGCAGCTCGACGCAGCGACCCGCCGCTTCCTCGAGGTCGCTGAGGTTGCCTGGACACCGCTGCCCGACTATCGGGATCGGCAGGTGCGGCTGCTCGACCTGATGCGCAACCCTGGCACGAACACCACGAAAACCCTGGCGTCCCTGCTGATCGTTGCACGGGCGGTCGAATTCATCCGGCGCACGGGAGAATCGATAGTGATCTTCTCTCCGACATCCGCGAACAAGGGCACGGCACTGCGCGACGCGGTCTGGCGGGCGATCGACGCCGGGCTCGTCACCGCCGAGCAACTCCGCGTGGTGATCCTCGCCCCCCGGTCCTGCCTGGACAAACAGCGCCGCAGCCCGCTCTCCGACGACGAGCGGCTGCGGGCGCTCAACCCACTGCTTATCCTCGACGGAGACGAGCCGGAGCAGGTCAAGGTGCTGGGCCGCAAGTTCGTCGCGGCGCACGCCAGCGAGTTCCGCCGCCGCCATGGCGCCCATCTGTGGTTCTCGCTCGAGCTGACCAACTATCTGATCGCCGACGCGACGCGGGCGTTCTTCGAGCAGGAGATCTCGCCCAGTACCGGCAGGCGCCTACACGCACATGCCGTCTCCAGCGCCTTCGGACTGCTCGGGTACAACCTGGGCCGCGATGTCCTCGAGTCACGCGGAGCCGCGAGCGTGGCCGATCGGCCGGGCTTCCTGCTGGTCCAGCACCTGGGCACCCCCGACATGGTCCTCAACCTGCGGTTCGGCAGCTTTGACCGGCGCAACATGCCGACCTACCGGCTCGAGCACGGCCTCCATCGGCAGGACTCCGACCCGCACTTCCCGTGGGTCACCCATGACCCGAACGAGATTCTCGACCCGACCTTCTACACGCATCGGCCGCCCACATCGCCGGCGATGAACGACCTGATCGCTCAGCACGGCGGTACCGGGATCGTGGTCTCGCTACACGAGTGCCTCGAGCGTCTTCCGCTGCTGCGCACCTGGCTGCCGCAACTGCCAGCCGACCCGCGCACCCTTCGCGAATGGTCGCTGGTAATGGCGTTGACCGGCCTGCTGAACGCCGTCGACCGCGACTTGATCGACGACCGTGACGAGTTGGTCGTACACGGCTCGGGCACATATTCACCCGCCGACTTCGCCACCCTCGAACCTGGCCGAACGGTTCAGGTGACGAATGTCGAGGATATGGAGAAGTCGCTGCTCATCGAGTGACCTGCCACCCTCCGCGGAATCCCGAAAAATCCGGCGCACTATTTACATGCGCCCTTTCGTGTTACTGCGAGATTTACTCCGGCGGCCACCCAAATACCGTTATGGGAATTGTATTCAGACTGAGGAGATCACATGCCAGTCCTCGACTGTGCGTCGACTCTGTCCGGCGCACTGGCGGAACAGGGTTTCGCACCATTCTTCGGCACGCCGTGCGGCATCCTAGCGCCACTCTACGATCGGCTAGAGGCGTCCGCAGACCTGTGGACGGTCTCCCGTGAGGACAATGCCGTGGGCATCGCCGCCGGGAGCGCGCTGTCCGGGAAGCACCCCGTCGTCCTCATGCAGAATTCGGGTCTCGGTCAGTCGGTGAACGCCCTCGCTTCACTCGTCGTGCCCTACCGGATCCCGATGCTGCTGGTCGTCAGCATGCGCGGGACGCCGCCCGACACCACCACGGAGAACCTGGTCATGGGCCGCCTCACCAAACTACTGCTCACCGAGGCCGGGGTCCCGGTCGCACACCTGGACCCGGCCAGCCTGCCCGCTCAGGCGGCCTGGGCCCATGATCTCGTCGTCCGACACCGCCAGCCGGCCGCCCTGCTCGTGCCTCCGTCACTCTTCGGGTGGCAGGCATGAATAAGACGCAAGCCATCCGCGCGGCCATCGAGGCCGCAGCCAGCGAACCGATGATCTTCACCACCGGATACTCGTGCCGCATCGCCAGAAGCATCGCTGACCGGCCGAGCCATTTTTACATGACCGGCAGCATGGGGCTGGCCGCCGCGCTTGGCACTGGCATCGCCATGGCGGGCCGGCGTGTCGTGGTCGTGGACGGCGACGGCGCGCTAGCCATGAACCCCGGCTGCCTGCTCACCGCCGGGGCCGCACCGCATCTCCCTCTCTTCCATCTGCTCCTCGACGATGGCCTCTACGAGTCCACCGGAGGCCAGGCAGTCCCGTCGCGGCGCGTCAACTACACCGCACTGGCCCGCGCCGCTGGCTACGGCGACGTCTGGCACGTCGACGACCTGGACAAGCTCACCGAGATGCTGCAGAGCGAGATCCCTCGTTGCACGAGCCCCACGTTCGTCCACTGCGAGCTCACGGATCGCGATGAGTCCGGCCCCCCGCCGAGGATCGACGCCGAACTCGTCGACCATCAGCAGCGCTTCAGTCAGTACCTCGCCTCGACCGCTCGGTAGAACCCCACCGCCTGTCACGATGGATCGAAGCATGAGCGCACGAGCGATCAGCTCCCGACGCGAGGATCCGCTGACACGGCGTACGGGACACGAGTGTGCAGCGACGGGCGACACCACCTGGTTACGGCGTCGTCTCGTCGGCGTCGGGACTGTCAAATTTTCGGTGTAACTGGATCTTGTTGAGGGCTACTTGCGGCCTGCGGACAGGCGGCCTTCGAAGGTGATGTCGAAGGCGTTGAGGGCGGCTTTCCAGCGCGTGATCCAGCGACGGCGGCCGGTGCCGGTCGGGTCGAGGGCCATCACAGCGAGGTAGACGCATTTGAGTGCGGCTTGCTCGTTGGGGAAGTGCCCGCGGGCCCGCACGGCCCGGCGGATGCGGGCGTTGACGCTCTCGATGGCGTTGGTGGAGCAGATGACTTTGCGGATCTCGGTGTCGTAGGCCAGGAACGGCACGAACTCGGCCCAGGCGTTCTCCCACAGTTTCACGATCGCCGGGTACTTGCTGCCCCAGGTCTCGGCGAACTCGAGGAACCGTTCGGTCGCAGCGGCCTCGGTCGGTGCGGTGTAGACCGGGCGCAGCGCTTTGGCGATGGCCTCCCAGTGCTGGCGGGAGGCATAGCGGAACGAGTTGCGTAGTAGGTGCACCACGCAGGTTTGCACCACGGTACGGGGCCAGACCTCGCCGATCGCGTCAGGCAGCCCTTTGAGCCCGTCGCAGACCGCCATGAGCACGTCGTCGACGCCGCGGTTCTTGAGCTCGGTGCACACGGCGAACCAGAACTTGGCGCCTTCCCCGCCGTCACCGGCCCACAAGCCGAGGATGTCGCGGGTGCCCTCGGCGGTAACGGCGAGGGCGACATAGATGGGCCGGTTGGCGACCTTCCCGTCTCGGATCTTCACGTTGATCGCGTCCAAGAAGACCACCGGATACACCGCGTCCAAGGGCCGGTTCTGCCACTCGGCCATCCCGTCCATCACCTTGTCAGTAATCGTGGAGATCGTCTGCCGGGACACCTCGGCGCCATACACCTCGGCCAGATGCGCGCTGATCTCGCCGGTGGTCAGGCCCTTGGCCGACAGCGACAGCACCATGTCCTCGACACCGCTCAGCCGGCGCTGCCGCTTCTTGACGATCTGCGGCTCGAAGCTGCCGTCACGATCCCGCGGCACGGTGATCTCGACCCGGCCGACGTCGGTCAGGACCGTCTTGGCCCGGCCGCCGTTGCGGGAGTTGCCGCCGTTCTTGCCGGCCGGATCGTGTTTCTCATAGCCCAGGTGGTCGGTGATCTCGCCGTCCAGCGCGGCCTCGATGACCCGCTTGGTCAGCTGCTGCAGCAGCCCGCCTTCGCCGGTCAGCTGCAAGCCGGCCGCACGGGCCTGCTCGACCAGCCGGCCCACCAACTCGGCATCCACGCCCTCCGGCGTGACCGCCGGATCCTTCTTCCTAGTGCTCTGACCACGAACGTTCACGGTGTTGGATGACACGCCGCTCGACCTCTGGGCTGGGCGGCGTGTGTGGTCTCAGGCTGTGGCGGTGGCAGAACCCGTGCGTGTGCGGCGGCTGTCTGACCAGGAGGGTCAGCAGCTGCTCCGGATAACCAGACGTGGGACCGGCTCAGCGATCCGATTGCGGCGGGCGATGGTCGTGCTCGCGTCGGCTGGCGGGAACAGCGTGCCGGTGATCGCGAGGCTGGTCCAGGCCGATGAGGACTCGGTCCGGCAGGTCATTCACCGGTTCAACGAGATGGGCATGGCCAGCCTCAACCCTCGGTGGGCGGGTGGCCGTCCCCGCCTGATCAGTGAAGACGACGAAGCGTTCATCGTCGCGACGGCCAACACCCGACCCGAAGCCCTCGGCCAGCCGTTCACCCGGTGGAGCCTGCGCAAACTCGCCGACTACCTCGCCCACAACCACGGCCAGCGCCGGGTCAAGGTCGGCCGGGAACGACTCCGGCAGCTGCTGCGCAAGCACGACATCACCTTCCAGCGGACCAAGACGTGGAAGGAGTCCAACGACCCCGCCAAAGAGGCCAAGCTCGCCCGGATCGAGCAGGTCATGACCAGGTTCCCGGACCGGGTCTTCGCGTTCGACGAGTTCGGACCGCTCACGATCCGCCCGCACGGCGGCGCGACCTGGGCGCCGACCGGGCACCCCGGCCGGCTCCCGGCGAACTACCACAAGCTGCACGGGGTGCGGCAGTTCCACGGCTGCTACAGCGTCGGCGACGACACCCTCTGGGGCGTCGTGCACCGGCGCAAGTCCGCAGCGAACACCCTGGCCGCACTCCAGTCGATCCGCCGCGCCAGACCGGACGGCGCACCGATCTACATCATCCTGGACAACCTGTCCGCCCACCGCGGTCTGAAGATCCGCCAGTGGGCGGCCCGTAACCGGGTCGAGCTGTGTTTCACCCCGACGTATTCGTCCTGGGCAAACCCCATCGAAGCGCACTTCGGGCCGCTACGAACGTTCACCGTCGCCGGGTCGAACCGCGCGAACCACCCCGCCTCGACGAAGGCCATCCACGCCTACCTGCGCTGGCGCAACGCCAACGCCCGCCACCCCGACGTCCTCGCCGCCCAACGCCGTGAACGCGCCCGCATCCGTTCCGAACGCCAACGCAGATGGGGCCAGCCCACCAGGCGAACGGCGGCCTGACCGACACCGTGAACGTTCGTGGTCAGAGCACTAGTGTCCTGCGTCAGAAATTCGCCTACAAAATCGGGCGAGTGACTCCAGGATCTCCTCGGCGGTCTTGGTCCAGATGAATGGGCGTGGGTTGCTGTTCCAGTCAGCGATCCACGCCCGGATGTCCGCTTCCAGGGCTTGGACGCTCTTGTGGACGCCGCGGCGGATCTTCTGCTCGCTGAGGAACCCGAACCAGCGTTCGACCTGGTTGATCCAGGACGAGCCGGTCGGGGTGAAGTGCATGTGGAAGCGGGGGTGCCGGGCCAGCCAGGCCCGGATGGCCGGGGTCTTATGGGTGCCGTAGTTGTCGCAGATCAGATGCACATCCAGTTCCGCCGGCACGGTCTTGTCGATCGCGACCAGGAACTTCTGGAACTCGGCGGCACGGTGCTGGCGGTGCAGCTGGCTGATCACAGTGCCGTCAGCCACGTTGAACGCGGCGAACAGGCTGGTGATCCCGTTACGGGCGTAGTCGTGGGTACGCCGCTCGGGCATGCCCGGCATCATCGGCAGCACCGGCTGCGAACGGTCCAACGCTTGGATCTGGGACTTCTCGTCAACGCAGAGCACCACCGCCCGTTCCGGTGGGTTGTGATAGAGCCCGACCACGTCAACGACCTTCTCGATGAACAGCGGGTCGGTCGACAGTTTGAACGTGTCCGCCCGGTGCGGTTTCAGCCCGAAGTCCCGCCAGATCCGTCCGATCGTGGACTTCGACAGCCCCGACCGCTGCGCCATCGACGTGCGCGACCAGTGGGTAGCGTTGCGCGGCGTCTGTTCCAGGGTGGCCACCACCACCTCCTCCACCCGGTCCAGGCTGATCGACGGCGGCCGGCCCGGCCGCTGCTCGTCGATCAGCCCGTCCAGACGCTCGGCCAGGAACCGCCGCCGCCACTTGCCCACAGTGGACAGATGCACACCCAAAGCCGTGGCCACATCAGTGTTCGACGTGCCCTCGGCGCACGCCAGAATGATCTTCGCCCGCATCGCCAGGACCTGCGCCGACTTCGCCCGCCGCGACCAGCGGACCAACGTCGCGCGCTCCTCGTCGGACAACACCAGCGGCGGGGTGGGACGCCCGGTCCTCGGCATCCCATCACCCTACACCTATTTATAAGGCGAACTTGTGGCGCGGCACACTAGCCACCGCGGCAGTATCCACGGCGGCCTCGCTCGTCACGGTCATCAGGTGCGTCTCCTTGATCGGGAGTTACACCGAATTTCTTACAGACCCTGACCTGGAACCCCAGGTCACGGCCGACGGCGAGACGTCGCACAGGTCGTAGACCACGAGCCCCATCCTGACGGCGACGACAACCTCTCTCGCGCTCACACCTGCACCGGTGCCCGTTCGATGCGGTTGCGGTCCTTGTATCGGGTGGCATTGAAGGTCGGGGACCGTCCACCCTTCGATCCTTACGGGCGCGGCTGGCTTGCACATCTGATCGTTCCGGGATGGTGTGTGGGATGCCCCGGGCGCCCAGTGAGCGCCGGTTGGCCTTGGAGCCGTAGGCCCTGTCCGCGGTCAGATGCTCCAACCGCTTGCGGGGCCGGCCGTGGCCGCCGGGGCGGGGAACCTGCACCGCATCCAGCAACGCCACCAGTTCCTTCGTATTGGCACTCTGCCCCGCAGTGACACACCGGACCAGTGCCCGGCCCCACCCGTCGCCGAGCAGATGGACCTTGGTGGTCAGGCCGCCCCGGGATCGTCCGATGCCTTGCGCGGCACGTGATTCATCTGCGCTGAGCCCCCTTTGCGGCCCCTGCTGCATGCTGGTGCGCCCGCACGATCGTGGCATCGACCTGGGCTCGCCAGTCCAGATCGCCCGCAGCGTCCGCGTCGGCCTGCAACCGCTGCTCGATCCGCGCCCACGTCCCGTCGGACTCCCACCGAGCGAACCGGTCGTAACAGGTCTGCCACGGCCCATACCGCTCTGGGACCTCGCGCCACTTCGCGCCGTTGTCGATCCGCCAGAGAATGCCGTTGATCACCTGCCGGTGATCCCGCCACCGACCGCCGCGCTGCGCAGCCATGCTCGGCAACAAAGGCACCAACCGAGCCCACTCCGCATCAGATAGATCAACCGCCATGGCGGAACACCCTACCCATCGCCATGATCCGTCAGACAGGCCCTGGGATATTTGCCAAAGGAACTCCAGGGGCAGATCCGCGAGGGCTGTCATATGTGGACCCGCCGCGACCCTTCGGGGTACAGGAGTGCGGCGATGCCGAGGTGAACCGCACGGCGCAGCAGATCCGTAGCCAGCGCTGCGGCCGGGCCGGAATCGTCTTGCGCCGGCGGCTGCGAAGGTCGAGGTTCCTCATCCGACACTTTCTCGGCCGGGCGGAGTGACCGATCCGCGACGCCGCTCTACCCGGCTCCATCGTTCGGGGCGGCGGGCTGGACCGCCGTGATGAGCTGACGAATCGCCTTCGCCCAGTCTGCGGTGAAGTCGATGTACTGAATGTGGCTCAACCGCTGACGTGCGTCGATGTCAAGGTCTGGCAGGTCGCAATGCTCCAGCATCACCGGTACGAACCAGCGGTGGTTGAACGGCAGGTACTGCATCTCGTCGACCGCCTGCCGGAGCTCGGCGTTCATGTAGGTGCGGCCGGCCGAGGTGTAGTGCGGGGAAAAGCATGCGACGAAGTACGCGCCGTTGCGGATGGCGGCGCGGATCTCCTTGCGCCAGTCGGCGGCCGGACGGATGTCGTTGCGGTCGATCCAGACGGCGATGCCGGCGTGCTGCAGCTCGGCGGCGATGCGGTCGACGACGGCCGCATCCTCGCGCATGTACGACATGAATACCTTGCTCGCCGTCATGGGTCTCCTCCGTGATGGCTCCGGACGCAGTGCGACGACGGGCTCACGTCGAGGCCGGCGGGGCCGGCGCGACGCGGCGAGAAACGCCTGCAGCGGAAGCCGGGACAGTAGTTGTCGGCACTCGTCGCGCACGCTCGCCGCATCGAAGAGCTCCTCGGGCGTCCCGCCGATCTCAGTGCGCTCGGGGAGGTGCGTGCAGGCCTCGAATCCGTTGAGGCACAGCGTGATCGTTAGCGTCGGGGTGATCGCCGGCCAGCGGCTTGACGGCGGGCGCTGCCGGGTCCAGCGCACTGCAGCCATCGCGAGCTGGGCCACGCCCTCGTAGTCGCCGTGGCTCAGGAGCCGTGTGCTCTGCTCGGCCAGCCGATCCCAGGTTGCCGGGGCCGGCATCGCGTGGGCTAGGGCGTCCGCCGCGGCGGCCACCTCGGCCGGGGTCGCGGCGGCGATCAGGCGGCGGACCGCCGGTGGCACCGGGCCAGGGTGGTGGTCCGCGACCGCTACGGGCTCGGGCGGCCGCGGTGCGGCTGTGGACCACAGCCGGCGTCCGGCCTCGATGGCATGCTGGACGTTGCGCGGCTCCGGCCGGCGGCGGGCCAGCTCATGCAGGCGCCCCAGGACGGCCCCGGTGGCCGCGCGGTCGATCTCCTGGCTGCTCATCGCATACTGCGCGAACTCCTGCGCCATGGTCGTGAGCGGCATCGTGCCGTGACTCCAGGCGTGCTCGATCGCGTCGAGCATCGGCAGCCATCGCTCCAAGCGGTCTGCGCCCGCTACGGCCGGGCGGGGCACGGCTCCGGCGGCCATCAGCCGATCGGCCGGCTCGACCCGAGCGCGTCCCATCTTGGCCGGCGCGTGACACCAGCGGGGGCTGTGATGCCGGCGCGACGCGTGTGGCGTCGCGAACCGAGCCGGCAGTACCGGCTGGATCGTGCCCTCGTCCAGGTCCACCTCGGCCGCGACGTACACACCGCCGCGTTGCACCTGGTCGTAGCCGACCGCACCGACCGGCGCGGTGACCAGCGCCCGCTCGTCCAATGACACGGTGAGCTCCCGCATGCGCAGCGGAAGCCCGGAGGCCGACTCGAGCCGGCACCGGCCGGTCAGGTCGCCGGTGGCGAGGTCGTAGTCGTAGGCGGTCACGTTGCCGGACGCGGGATCCTCCACCATGACGATCATCATGTTGATGCCGGCGCGCGGGTTGAACGCCACCGCCGTCGACCGGACGGGCAGCGTGACCGTGAAACCGTCCGCGACGCGGATCAGTAGATTGGTCCCGATCTGGGAGCACAGGTGGATGTACTGGCCGTCCGGGCTGTAGGCGATCTCCGGCAGGTCCAGGCGATCCTCGGCCGGGAAGCCTGCGATCAGTCGGCGCTGCCCGACCCCGAGATCATATTCCCAGAGCAGGTACTTGGCAGCGCCGGGACCGTAGGCGCCCGGAGCGGGCCGCTCGTCGGTCACGCAGATCCGGGCGCCGTCCGGCGAGAAGGCGATCGATCCGGCCGAGTACAGCGGCATGGTCATCTGCGGCTGGTGGGCATCGAACGGCTGCAGGTAGAGCTGCCAGTACCGCCACGGCTCGGTCGGATACGGCACACCGTCCTCGAAGGTCAGGTGCATGGCATGGTCCTGCACCCAGCTCGTGCCCTCGGGCGAGCCGAACGTCTCGGCGAGCGGCCGCCGGCAGTACGCCCACAGGGCCGCCCCGGGATGCACCACCGCCATCCGATCCGCGTAGTCGCGATGCGTCAGCGGACGGCCGTCCTGGTCCACCACGGCGTATGGGCTCAGGTGTCCTCGCTCGTCGGCGACGTCGAAGAACACGCGGAGGGACTCGTAGTCGCTGATCGACTCGTCGGTCAGCACCGACTCGCCGAAGCAGAACTCAGTCAAAGAGCAACCCGATCTCCTGCTGCCCGATCGCCCTGGCGCCGAACTCGGACACGAACTGCGGCCGGATCATGGCGGCGCGGCGGGCCAGGGTGTTGATGTTGTCGACCATGCACTGGATCGAGGGAAGGAACTCCCGGGACAGTGCCTCGGCGAAGAAGATCTCCTGGATGACGGCGCACCGCGGGTTGGCCGGCCTGGTCGGTCGCGCGAGGTAGGCCCGGCCGTTCCACAGCTCGGCGTTCACCTCGGAAAGGGCCAGCGCCACCTCGCCGATGGCCGGCACGCCGGCCGCGATCCCGGCCGTCGCGCGGACGTGCAGCACCGGCTCCGCCAGCACCCCGAGCAGTACCGGGGTCTCGTCGAGCGCCAGCGCCCAGGCGCGATGCGGCAAGACCTCTTCTATGGCGCGGTACTTGCCGGCATAGGCCTGACCCAGCGTCCACTCCACGGTCGCTACCGTCTCATCGAAGCCGCCGGCTGTTGGCGGCCGCGCTGTGGTTGTCGCAGCTGGCCCGGCGCCGGAAGCGCCGAAGAAATGGCGCAGACGGTCCGCGCGGGCGACCCCTGGCGCACTGATGGCATCGATGACGACATCGGCGCGCAGCAGGCCCTCCCCGATCCGACCGTCGCCGCCGAGCGAAACGGGCTGCGACCCCTGCTGCCGCGCCACGGCGAGCGCGAGCCGCACCAGCCGGGGCGCGAACTCCCGTTGGAAGGACGGCACGGTGGGTGGCATGTCCGAGATCGCCCGCAGTACGCGCCGGACCGTCTCGGCGGCCTGCTCGTCAGTGATCAGAGGCTGTCCGAGGTAGGTGTAGGCAAGCCCTCGGGTCAGGTACTCGGCCACGTTGAGCAGCTGCGCCGCGACCGGCTGTTGTTCGAACAGTCGCATGCCGTTGGTCCAGCCGAGCCGGCCCTCCTCCACGCCCTGCAGTTGCGAGGTCCATTCCGCACGGATGCGCGCGTCATCGGACCAGTCCTCCTCCGGCCGCGCCGCCGCCCGCGGTAGTTCGGGAGGAGTCACCCCGTTGGCGGAGACGGGCAGACGGTTCGATCTGCTGCTGTGGAAGATGGGCATCGAAGTTCAGCAACCTTACGACGAAGAATGTGAGACCAATTTGTACCCGTGCCTGCCTGCCTGTCCTATCAGCCGATTGGGCCGGAGGCGGCGAGGTCCGGCGCGCGGACTTGAACCTTCGTACCCGCGGTTCCGGCAACGGCGCTTACCGCGGGAAATATCCGGCCGGGTATCGACGTCAACCAGGCAACACATCTCGATCTTGGCTCGGATGTGGTCGGCTTCGGTGTGGTCGAGGTCTTCGAGGCGGACGAGGGCCAGTCGCCGGTTCCGAGGGGCGGACTCCCGGTCGTTGGCGATTGGCGTTGCCAACGGTGTTGAGCGTCGTGGTCTAACCCGGACAGCCGGAACTCCTTCGCTGTCCCGCGGGGCGGACGAGATCGCCCCTGCCAAGCCTCCGACTGGCGCTCGGCCTCCGACATCCAGGGTGGTATCGACGACACTGAAATCTGCGACCCATCATGCAACGCCCCTAGGCAAGCCTGGACTTATCGGCGCATATTTGGATGCCGTGGTCGGTAACGAGGTCTGACCGGACACATCAGGGACGCCGGCCGCGAGCAGCCGCGTAGACGTCGCGAAGCAGTTCCTCGTCACCTCCGCGACAGAGCTCAGCGAGTAGTTGCACAGCGAGGCGCTTGATGCCAGGCGCGGAGGCCCGCGTTCGTGCGCCAACGTATGCCTGCACCGCCGGGCGCAGCCGCTCCGGTTCGCCGCACAGCACAAGGCCGGCCAATGCGACACCATTGATGTCGAACGGCAGGTAGCAGGCTCTATCGCGGTTAATCAACTCGCCGGCGATTGCATGGGTCCGCAGGAACGCTTCCTTGGCCCGGGCCCGCTGATCGCACCGCCACGCGATGATGCCGTCCAGTGCCCAGGTCTCCAGGGCATGGCTGCTTCGTCCGTACCGGGCGGCGGCTTTCACCGCGGCCGCGGCAAGTTCGACTCGGTTCTGACTGAGATGGATTCGGGCGATTGTTCCATTGGCTGCGTGTACCAGTTCCGGCGTGGCCGTCTCCTCGCCGATCGTGGCGGCGCGCCGCGCTCGCTCGAGCGCCTGCTCCGGAGCGCGCAGGTCGAGGTGAGCCAATGCTTGGATGTCCAGACATTTGCCCACGAGGATGTCGTCGGCCCGCGCTTGCGCTTCGGTGGCGGCCAACTCGGCGGCGTCGAGAGCTTCGGCCGCATCGCCTCGAAACAGGTCGATGACAGCGCGGTTCAACAGAAGCTGAGCCCTGATTGCAACCCCTTCGTCCCTCAAACACCTGGCAACCGCCGATGCGGACTCGATGTGCCGCCTGGCTTCGTCGAGGTCGCCGGTGTCGACGTGGCAGAGCGCCAACCCGGAGTGCACCTCGGCGACCGTCAACTGGTCGCCGAGGTCCATCGCACGCTCCAGTACGCCCTGGTACACGGCGCTCGCCTTCCGTACGCGGCCGGCGTCGTAATGGGCGCCCCCGAGCATGACATCAAGACTCATCTCGACATCGGGGTCCGGCGCCCGCTTGTTGTAATATCGGGCTCGTTGGATGGCCTTGAGCTGCCCCTCGTAGTTACTTTGCTGCCGCCGCGCGTCCGCCACGTACGAGAGATTGCTGATCACTTCGCGCGGGCTGTCAAGTTTGCCGCCGAGGTATCCGCGCCACCGGCTCAGGGCGTCGCTCTGGCCGCGGCCGGCGAGGTAGGCGTCGTCGAGACCGTTCATGAGTTCGAGCGCCCGGTGATACTCCCCCGCATGGATGCGCATGTCGATCTCGCTGAGGTGCGGGGCAAGATCCTCCACCCGTCGTACGCTGGTCCGGCTTGCCTGATCGGCGAAGATGTCAGCGGCCCGACCGAACTCGGCGACCTGGGTCGCGCGAGGTATCCATTCCCGGACGTGCTCCACTTCGGACGGCGGCAGATAGAAGCGACCGTCGTGAGTGCGGATCAATCGACGGGCCGCCAGCCGGTCGAGAGCAGCGCTGATGTCGTCCTGAGGCAAGGTAGCCAGCATCCGGCCGATGACGTCCGCGGTGACCGGTCGGCCGAGCACGGCGATGGTCTGCATGATGCTCGTGTCGACCATTGACTGGCGCTGCGCCAGACGCCCGAGCAGATGCAGTGGGAGGCTTTGGGCTGAAACGTCGGCCAGGGCCTTCAGCAGATGGGTGAGCGAATGCGTCGCGGTGTCGCCCAGCGACGCGTAGATCAGCTCTAGCGTTCTTGGCCGGCCGTCAGTCGCCTTATGCAGGGCCGCCACCTCGGCCGCCGCCATCTCGCCGAGAAGCCGGGCTCCTTCGGGTTCCAGGCCGCGCAGAAAGGTCTCGATCTCGTCGACCGGCAGGCCGTCGCGCAGATGCACCACGTCATTCGCCCTGTACCCGCGAATGTTCCACTCAGGCCGCCTCGAGCTGACGAGCAGCAGTTGAACGCCGTGGTCCGTGCGGTCTGCGAGGTCTTTGACCAGCCTGGCCAGCGTTCCATCAGCAATCCTGCCGCTAACGTCGAGGAGCTCTTCCGCGTTGTCCACGACCAGCAGCACGCGGATGCGGTCCAGCTCCCCGAGCACGGCATCGAGCTTCTCAAGGACGGTGAGGCGCTCGGAGTTCAACCGTTCACTAAGGCGGCTGCGGGTACCGGCGTCTGGATGCGTGGCGGCGAGGTGCTGCACGATCGCGAAGGCGCTGACCGGAGCGTAGCTGCGCGTCGACAGGTAGCCGAACGCGTCGAACCGCGTCGGCGGGTCCCCGTCGGTGAGGCGTTTCAGCACCTGTGATATCAGTGCTGTTTTACCGATGCCGTCGTCGCCGACCAACTCGATCAAACGACGGTCGGGTCGACTGAGTCTTCCCAGCAGTTCATCGGTCACCTCGCTGCGGTCGCGGAACTGGCTCGGAATGAGGTCCGGGGGCCGGCTGACCACTCGAACGTGCGCGGAAGTCACGGGCGCCGGCGTGGTGCTGGCCCGATCCCCCGAGCGCAGACGCCTCACGAGTTGGTCGGCGATCTCGCGGACCGCTCGACGTACCTTCGGGGAGGACTCGTCTTCGGTGCGAAGGTCGCGGATGTCGAACCACTGCCGTGTGGCCAGGATCTGGGCGATCTGATCCTGCTCCCGCCGGGCCTTCTCGTGGATCTCGTCCGCACTCACGTAGTAGAGGGGCAAGATTCGATCATTGTGGCCACGAGCCTGTTCCAGCTGATGGAACGTCGTGAACTCGTCTCGACAGTTGCTGCTGGCGAGATATCTCGGCGTGATGACCGGGATGAGAAAGGTTGATGCAGCGAGGGCGTGCTCGATGCTCGACGCCCACTCGTCGCCCCAGTTGATGTCCGCCTTGTCCTGGAAAATGTAGAACTCGAGCCGGCTCTGCTGCTTGACTTCTTCCCGCACCAGCCGCAGGAACCGAGTGATGAACTCGCCGTCGTGACGGTCGTCTTTTCGGGAGTAGCTGAGAAACGCCCCAAGCGTGTCCGGCATCGTAATTTCCTCCCGACGGACGTCCACCGATGGCAGTACGCTGCCGGATTATGGCGCACTCTTACGCGGAGTGGCATCCTCCTTGCTGTCAGCACTGTTGCCGAGCGTCACGGTGCTGCCACGCACCTCCGCGGAGACTGTTTGCAAACGCCTTCGACGGAGGCTCAGCTCAGGGGCCAGCCGCCGGGCGGTGGTAGCACCGGTGTCTTCACGACGTCCTGTGCTCGGAGTTTGCGGTACACGACCTCGGAGGTGAAGCCACCGATAAAGCCCACGATCACGGCGAAGAGAACCAGGCGCCGCGAGCCGTCCTCGCTCAACATCGCCGGGCTCGTCGAGAGCTGAGCCGCCAGGAACAGCAGGAACGCGATCGTGCCGGCGGCGGACCCGAGCGCCGCCGCACGCAGCCACTGAACCGCACCGTCGTAGATGTTCCGAACCACGGCACCCCAGGTCGAGGCGAGCACCGGCGCGACGAACAGGATCGAGAGCGTCGGCCACGCGCCGTTCGGGAGGGTAAACGCGATCGGGACGGACGCGAGCGTCGCGAGCAACAGCAGGACCGCGGCGATCGCTCCGACCACAGCACGTCGACGGACCGCACGGTCGGCGCGGCTGTTCGCGGCTTCTCGATCCTGGCGCCGCTCGTGCTGCGTCAGCAGCGAGCCGACGACCTCGGCGGCCGACGCCGCGGTTCTCCAAGGTTGCGACAGGACGGCAACCTCGTCCTCGGTGGCCAGGCCAGGTTCACTGCCGAGCCTGCGCCACACCTTCTCGGCGCCACCGCCGAATGTCGCGAGCGGCGCCACGGCAATGCGACGACTCAACGCGATCAGCCCAGCTATGAACGTCGACCGCTCCCCGCCGAGCAATACGACCCCATCGACCGCCAGCAATGAGCGGTAGTACGCAACCTCCCAGTCGGGGCTAGGGTCCGGAGCGACCGCGAACAGGTCCGGATGCTGTTCCAGTTCACGGAATCCGATGTCACCGCCGAACCGGCCACGAACGATGACCGATCGCGGACGAGCCCGGCCCGATTGGACATACCCACGAACGACCGCATGCTCGATGAAGCGCGGATCACTGGAGTAGACCGTCAGACGACAGCCACGCTCGGCCAGCTCGGCCCCGAGCTCGGCAGCGGCGATGAGGGCCGCCTGGTGCTCGCGAACCGGGGGTTCGTACCTGCGGGCGGCGTTCGCGCTGCCGAGGACGGCAATGACCGGCTGCATGCGTCTCCTGAGTGTTGGCATTGACAACCGCGCTCAGTGTATGAGGTCCGCTGCTGTGCGTCATCGTAGCCAGCCGGCATCGCGGGCCCGCAGGAGAGCCTCAGTGCGATTGGAGACTCCCAGCCTGGTGTAGAGATCCCGCAGCAGTCGGAACATCATTCGTTCCGAGTACCCGACGTGAGTCGCCAACTGGGCGATCGTCATCCCACCAGCCAAGTGCGCCAGCCATTCCCGTTCGGCCAGCGACGGAGTGCCCGGATCCTGGCCGGTCACTGGCAGGGTTGTCAGGGCCCTGACGACCGCCACTGGCAGGATGCTGCGCCCCTCGACTGCGGCGATAGATGCCTCCCGCACCATCTGTGGGCTCGCGTCACGCGGCAGGATCGCGGCAGCTCCGGCCCGCAGCGCTCGCAGCGCGTTCTCGGTACTCATGTCGTCGAGGACCGCGATCACCAGAGCACCGTCCGCAGCTCGGTGGACATGCTCCAGCAGCGTCCAGTCGCTGGCGTGACAGATGGAGAGCAACACGAGCTTTCGCTGCTCGTCCCGAACCCAGGCCAGGACGTCGTCCGGCGTCTCCGCATCGATACCGGCATCGCGGAGTACCCCCAGGACCCCTTTGCGGAACATCGGCAACGGGTCACAGACGGCGATCCTGACGAGCGTGTGCAGCGTTCCTCCAGTGACTGGTATCCCGCGCCGATGATTGCGGACCCCGTTGGCCGACGCCAGCACTGCACAGGCGCGGCGGTTTCCTGACCGCAGATTGCGTCATGGAACCGCTACGCAACGTGCACGTACCGTTAATGCTCGGCGCATCACCGGCGACGGCGGTAGGGGTAAAGGCGATGTTTCTCAGGAAAGGTCAGCGACCCACGAAGAAGATTCCGGCCAACCCGCCGACGACGGAAACACCAAGAAAGAAGCGCAAGCGGAAGCCGAAGACGTCCTGACGTCGATCTTTCCTGATGCCTAGGTCAAATGCGGACGAGGAACAGACTCATCGCGGCACGTGCGAATGATGGATCATGATTGGCGGCGCAACGCCGGCCTCATTTGCCCGACCGCCGCCAGGCCTGAAGGCGATTGAGGAGTAGGCTCTGACCTCGTAGGATGTTCGCATGAACCCCTGCTTTTCGCAGGGGTGCGAAGCGTGGGGGTTCAAGTCCCCCCTTCGACACAAAAACCCAGCACACATGCTGTATCTGAGGGCCGCGCGTTCGAGTGCAATCGAGCACGCGGCTTCGGCGTCTCCGCCGCATGTTCCTGACCGTCGCGACGTGGCACGGGTCGGTTGGTTGCGATGAGCGCCGGTCCGATCCCCGCCGTCGTCCCCTCCGTCATGCCGCAGTCGCGTTCCCCGATCACGACCGGCTCGATGCGCCCGCGCGGACCACTCCCCCTCGCCCGGCTCACCCAGCGCCCAGCCGGCACGCTGCGGTTCGGGCTGGCGACCGTCGACACGAACGGGCGGGTCGCGGACGCCGGCCTGATAGGGGCGCTCGGCTGGACGGACGCCACCCGACTGCACCTGCAGACGTACACGGGCCTGATCGTGGTCGCCGCGGACGAGCACGGCATCTTCCGGCTCAGCAGCCTCGGCCACGTCGGCTGCCGGCGGCGGCACGGCACTGGTGCCGACTCGGCGCCGGCGACCGGGTGCTGCTGGCCGCCGACCCGGTCAACAGCCTGCTCATCGTGCACCCACCGGCGGTGCTCGAGGAACTCGTCGTCGGGCTGCATGCCACGCGCTTCACGGACGGTGCCGCGTGACGGCCGCGCCCATGTCCGGTCGTGACGCCGATCTGGACGCCGCGCGGCTGCTGCTGTCCCGGCTCGGGGTGTCGCCGGAGGAACTGCTGCAGTCGCGTATGACGATGCCGCGGCCCGGTCCGATCCGCAGCGGGGTGATCCCACACAGTTTCGCCAGCTCGGCGTACTCCGAGCGGATGTCGGTGACGTAGAACCGCTGCCCGAACGGCACCCCTCTGAAGGCGAGGGTCTTGAGCAGCGAGGACTTCGCGGTGCCGATCCGGCCGGTGACGACCATGTTCGGGGCGCTGAGCAGTTTCGCCCGGTAGAGCTCGTGCAGGCTGAACGTGAACCCGGAGCGGGAGTAGACCTCGGTGCCGATGAGGGGGCCGTCGACGGGCAGGCCGCCGTCGGTGACGAACGGGAACACCGAGCACAGCTGCGCCGAGGTGGTGACCAGGGGCGGTAGCCGCAGCAGCGATCCGGGCCGCCCGGCCGCAGGTCCGTACCCGCCGCGGCGCCCGACCGGCGGCGGGCCGGTCAGCTTGGCCTCTTGCGCGGCGAGCGTCTCCTGTTCCCGGCGCAGGGCGGCGAGGGCGCGGGCGGCGTCCCGGCTGCGGGCCCCGTCGGCGATGAGGTCGCGCAGCGACCCCTCCCGGCGCACCCGTGGGCTTTCCTGCTGCTGGCGGGTCATGCGGACCACCCGCGCAGCGGCTTCAGTCCTCGGCCGAGTGGCAGCGCACCGGCGACGAAGGCTTGGTCCTGCTCGCCGTACAGGGTGACGGCTTCGCAGCCGGCGCGGGACAGCACGCGTTTCGCGGCCCGGGTGTGCCGGTCGAGCTCGTCGGGGGTGTCGGCGGTGACGGTGATCAGCAGCTGGTAGCGGTAGCGGACGTGACCGGCGGCCTGTTCCCGGTCGATCTGGAGCACCGCCTTGGCCTCTTCGTCCTCCCGCGCGGTGCGCACGAGCCGCAGTTTGCGTTTGGTGACCTCGTCGCCGGCGGCGGCGACCTGGTCGCGGCGGGCGGCGAGTTGCGCGAGGGCGGCGGGGACGGGCTGGGCGGTGAGGGTGACGGTCCGCCGGCCGCTGCCGCGGGTGTAGAGCGGGGTGAGCCAGGTCCCGCCTACCGGCTGTCGGGGCATCTGCGCCACCCATAGCGTGGGGGACAGTCCGGAGTCGTGCCGGTAGGTGTCCCAGCCGACGGTCTCCGCGGCGAGCGGCCCGGCGAGCCGCGGTTCGACGCCAGGCGCAACGCCCGGCTCGGTGGGAGTGCCGGCGTGGCCGGTGGTGGTGCCGCCCCGCAGGTCGACGGCCTCCTGATCGGCCGGGTCCCATTGGGTGCGGCGCACTGCCGCGTACCGGCGAGGGCTGAGCCAGCCGTGGGTGCTCACCCCGGCCTCGGCGGCGGTGGCGGCGAGCCCGGCGAGGCGTTCCAGGATCACCACGCCGATCGCGGTGTCGGTGCCGCCGGCCGCGTCGATCTCCCCGGACATCCTGGCGATGTCGAACACGACAACGAGGAACGTGTCGTGCCGCTGCCCGCTCGGTGCCGCGGCCGCGGTCAGTTCGGCGAGGGACCGGTAGGCGGTGCTGCTCGTCTCGACGGCCCGGGTGGCGAGGTAGCGCTGGGCGTGGTTGCCGGTGTCGGGCACGGTGCGGGTCGACAGCGACCACCGCACCAGCCCGGAGTCGGCGTATTCAGAGCCCAGGATGTTCAGCGCCTGAGCCCAGTCGGTGAGGCGACGGGTCTGGTCGTCCGGATCGGCGAGGACGAAGTTGCCGCCGGTGCACGCCAGGGCCGCGGTGACGGTCTTCTCCGTCCGGTGGTGCAGCAGCCCGACCTGGGTCACACCGTCGGCGGCGACGGCGGTCAGCCATCGGTACCCGGCTGCCGCGCCGGGCAGGTCGAGCAGGTCACCGCCGTTCGCGGCGAAGATCCCGCCGCGGTAGCGGTCCTGCCGGGTCGCCTTCTGCACCAGGGCACCGGCGATGACCGGCAGCCACTCAGTGACCCTGCGGCCTTTCAGCCGCAGCAGCGCCAGGACGATGAGCAGCACCGCCGCGCCGAACATGGCGATGGCCGCCCATTTGTGCCCGGCGGCGAGCAGGTTGATGCCGATCATGGCGCAGATCAGGCCGACGACGACGCCGCCGATCTGCGACCAGGTGAACCCGAGCACCGCACCGCGGGTGCTGCGGGGCGGAAACGTGAACCTCGCTGACATCGATCCCCCGTCGTCTCAAGGCCGTACCGAAACTGCTGTCGTGGATCGCCGGGAGGCGCCGCGGGCCCGGGGCCCGCGGGCGCGCGGCGCGCGGCCGTCGACCGAACGCCCGCGACTCGACGGCGGCTACAACGCGACCACCGCGAGTTCCTCCGCTGAACCGGCCGCCGCGCCGCCGCCTCCGCCGGACGGGCCCGCGCTGGGGCCGCCACCGCCGGACGGGGCGCCGCCGCCGGGGCCAGGCTCAGGAGGATCGGGTGGTGGGTCTTCACCGTTGGATTGACCTGGGTCACCGCCGGTGTCCGGTCCACCGGCAGGGCCAAGCCCGACCGAGTCCGGGCCGCCCGGCAGTCCGCCTGAGCCGGCGGCGCTGTCGCCACCCGCCTGGGTGGCCGCAACGCTCTGATCGCCGTCAGCCTGGTTGGCGCCGGAAGGTCCGCCGTCGGTCCGATCTGCCGCCGCGGGGTCGACACCCGTCGGGTCGGCGCCGTTGCCGCTCGCTGACGCGGCCATGGCGTCCGGGCGCAGCGGCACGGCGCCGCTGTCTCCGGTCTGCCCAGGCGCAGTGAGCTCGCCGGAGCCGAGGTCATGCCGGGCGCTGCGGGCCTGGAAGTGATCGACGCCCGCACGACCGGGTCGGTGTGGCTGCTGGAGCAGTTGTGGCAGCGCTTGGACGTCGCCACCGCCGTGCGCACGGCCACCGACGCGCGGCGGTTCACCACGAACATGGAACGGGTCCTGTTCGCCCTGGTCGCCAACCGCGCGGTCGCGCCGATGAGCAAGCTGTCCGCTGCCGAGTGGGTGCGTGAGGACGCCGCGATGCCAGGACTGTCCACGATGGACGATGACCACGCCTACCGGGCGATGGACCTCCTCGTCGACGCCGACAGAACCGGCCGCGTTCAGGAAGCGGTGTTCTTCGCCGTGGCCAACCTCTTGAACCTCGAGGTCGACCTGCTGTTCTTCGACACCACCTCCACCTACTTCGAACGCGACGAAGAAGACGACGGCGACGACGCGTTCCGCCGCTACGGGCACTCCAAAGACCACCGCGCCGACCTGCCGCAGATCGTCATCGGTCTCGCGGTTACGAAGGAAGGCATCCCGGTGCGCTGCTGGTGCTGGCCCGGCAACAGCAACGACCAGGCCGTCCTGGCCGAGGTCCGCGACGACATGCGCGACTGGAAACTCGGCCGGGTCATCACCGTCGTAGACCGCGGGTTCACCTCTGCGGACAACCTCACCTACCTGCGCCGCGCCGGCGGACACTACATCGCCGGAATGCGCATGCGCGACGGCAACCCCCTCGTCGAGCAGGTCCTCGCCCGACAGGCAAGGCCGCTACCAACACGTCCGGGACAACCTGCGGGTCAAGGAGATCCGCCTCGAGGCCACCGACATCCGGTTCGTCATCTGCCACAACCCCGAACAAGCCCAACGAGACCAGGCCCAACGCGACGAGGCACTGACCCGCATCACCGCCGAACTGGCCCGCATCGCCGAACAACGCGCCCGCGACGCCCAACGCCCACGCGGCGACAAGACCCGGATGCGCAACGAGGCCGCGCACGTGCGCGCCGAGTGCGCCCTGCGCGACCACCCGACCCTGGGCCGGTGGCTGACCCAACAGGCCAACGGACGGCTCCGCGTCAACACCAGCAAGGTCAAGGCCGAGGCCCGCCTGGACGGCAAGTACCTCATCGCCACCTCCGACCCACACATCAGCGCCGAAGACGTCGCGCTGGGCTACAAGAACCTCCTCGAAGCCGAATGCGGCTTCCGCGACCTCACGACCCAGCTGCTGCTCCGCCCGGTCTTCCACCGCCTCGAACACCGCATCCGCGCCGACGTCCTCATCTGCTGGCTGGCGCTGCTGCTCACCCGGGTCGCCGAACGCGGCACCGGCCAAACCTGGCGAAACATCAACCGGCAACTCGGACGAATCACCCAGGTGACCCTCGCCGGCCCAGCCGGCACCGTCACCCAGACCACCCCACTCCACCCCGACCAGAAAGCCATCTACCAGGCACTTTCCATCCAACCACCAGCCCGGGTCACCACCTTCAACCCCAGCTGAACACGACCGGAGCGGGTCGGGACGGCGTAGACACACGCCACGTCCCGGCCCTACCGGCATTTCCGCTCATCAAGGTCGACGAGTACGCGGCGGCGGGAATCCCGCGATACTGGACTGTCGCGCGCGACTCGGCCCACACCGTGACGCTGTACGGACTCGGCCCGGCCGGCACCTATGAGCGATCGGCGCAGATGCCACTGGGCTGGCTGCTGCAAACGTCGCCCGGAGATCACCTGCCCAACGAGTGACCTGCAGCTTGACCACTTGACCCGCACCAGCGCGGTGGCACCTATCGCAGGTCGGGAACGATCCGGCGTGGTAGCCACACCGTGACCACCGTTTCGGTCGCCCCAGGTTGTCGCCGGAGTGGACGGCGTACCCGGCAAGGGTTTCGGAGCAGCAGGCCCCCTGTCCGCATGATCCCCGTCGATGCAGCCTCGCAAACCCCCCGCGGTCGGCCGTTCAGCGGCTGGTCGGCGCCGACTCCAGCCCCTCGGAGATCAGCTCACTGATCTGCTTGAGTTGCACGAGCTGCTCCGCGGTCAACTGGTCGAACAGATGGGTGCGCATCGTCCTGATGTGCCCCGGCGAGGCCGCGGCCACTGCCGCGGCGCCCTCGTCGGTCAGCTCGGCGACCTGTCCACGCTTGTCGTCGTCGCAGTCACGCCGCCGCACCCAGCCGCAGGCATCTAGCCTGCTCACCGCGTGCGAAAGCCGGCTGCGCGAGGACCGCGTCCGGCGGGCGAGCTCGTGCATGCGCAGTGCTCGCCCCTCGGACTCGGACAGCACGGTGAGAATCTCAAAATACCCGTGCGGCATCCCGGCATCGTGCTGCAGGGCACGGTCGATGCGATCGATGAGCAGGGTCGCCGCCGCGTAGAACGCCTGCCAGGTGGCCTGCTCGTCCTCGTCGAGCCAGCGGGTCATGTCGGGCCGGAACCGGTCTCGTCGGCCCCCACCGCGCTGGCGGCGCGCGATCCGGCGAGGGCGGCCGAGCGCCCGAACGCCTCCGGTGGGTGCCAGTGATAGCTGCCCGGTTCCC
Source organism: Dactylosporangium sp. CA-139114 (assembly GCF_050955725.1). Lineage (NCBI taxonomy): Bacteria > Bacillati > Actinomycetota > Actinomycetes > Micromonosporales > Micromonosporaceae > Dactylosporangium > Dactylosporangium sp. CA-139114. The sequence continues at coordinate 3,419,411 of NZ_CP192080.1, read as the reverse complement.
GGTCGACGGCGATCCGGTGCAGACGGGCCGTGTGCGTGAAGCTGTGCCGGCCGACGACCGGGCGCCGAAGACCCGGGTCGTCGCTGGCGACGTTCGCCACGGTACGGCTCAGGCCGAACAGCGCATCGCCCGACACCCCGCACGATGATCCCAGGAACAGCAGGTTCGCGGCGAGGATGCAGGTGTCCGTGATGCCGCACCGCTCCCCGAGGCCGTTGACCGAGGCCGAGACGTGTGTCGCTCCGGCCGACACCGCCTCGAGCGCGTTGGCCGTAGCGAGCCCCCGATCGTCGTGGAAGTGCACTTCGAGCTCGATGCCGGGCAAATCGCGGTGCAGCAGGGAGACGACCTCCCGCACGCCGGCCGGGTCGCAGATGCCTACCGAATCGGCGTAACAGATGCGATTCGCCCCGGCGTCGATGGCGACCTTGTAAGCCTTCAGCAGATCCGGATATGCCGTCCGGGAAGCGTCCTCCACCGTGTAGCGAACCGACAACCCGAGCGATCGGGCAAACGCGACCGCGTCACCGATCATGCCGATGATCTCGCCGGCATCGCGCCGCAGACGGTGCCGCTGGCTGTAGTCATTGACACCGATGAATATGCCGACCCACGATGCGCCGGCGTCGGCGACGGAGCGGATGTCCCCCTCGTTGGCTCGAGCGTGGCCCATGACGGAGTCGAAGAGGCCGGTGGCCGCGACCGCCGCACATCGCTCCCGCTCGTCCCGGCCGGCGTACGGATGTCCGACTTCCAGATTCCTGATACCCGCCTCGCGCAATGCGTGTGCGATGCGCAGCGAGTCATCGGTGTCGAACCTGGTACCCGGCGACTGGCTCCCCTCGCGCAGGGTGCAGTCGATGATGACGACGTCGGGAGCCATCAGCGCTCCACGTCAGTGACGACGACCCGATCCACGGTGTACCGCCGAAGCTTCTCCTCGTTCACCACGACCCCCAGGCCCGGGTAGTCGTTGTGCACGGACACTGTTCCCTCCTTGAACGAATAGCAGGCGTCATCGACGATGTCGTCGACGAACCGCTCGCTCGGACTGCCGTAGCCCGTGGTGGTCAGCAATGGCACGCTCGCGGCGAAGTGGTGCAGGGCCGCCGTTCCGATGCCGAAGGGATGCATGCTCCCGGTGCTCACCTGCAGGCCCGCACATTCCGCGGCATGCTGCAACCGGCGAGACGCGAGGACGCCCCCGGACTTGAAGGGCTTCAGGCAGATCACGTCGGCCGCCCGGTGCGCGATGACCTGGCGCAGATCGATGTCGGAGAAGACGCTCTCGTCGGCGATGATCGGCGTCATTACCCGGGCCCGGACCTCGGCCAGCCCGGCAACGTCGGAGCCCGGAGTCGGCTGCTCGATCGCGAGAACACCCAGGTCCTCGATCGCTCGAATCATCCTGACCGCCGAATCGACCTGATAAGCGCCGTTCGGATCCATTTCGAGCTCATACTCGTCACCGAGGGCAGTGCGCACCGCGCGGAAGCACGCCACATCCGCGGCCGGGACGCCCGAGCCCTTCAACGTCAGGCGCTGATAGCCCTGATCGCGCAGCTCCCGGGCCCGATCGGCCACCCGTTCCGGCTCGGCCAGCGGCAGGCTCCGGCTGACGCTGTAAGCGCCGCGCATATGCCCGCCGAGCAGCACGCCCACGGAAACGCCAAGCAATTTGCCCTGCAGATCGAGCAGGGCATGGTCAATGGCGGCCTTGGCGAAAAGGTGGCCGCGAATGGTGTGCTCGGCAGCCGCCAGGACAACCGCCGGCTCCAGCGGGTTCCGGCCGAGCAGCACGGGGGCGAGATAGTGGTGCAGCACCGCCAGAATGGTTTCCGGCGCATCGCCCTGGCTGGGATACCGGCGGGAAATGATACCGGTCTCACCCCAGCCGACGGTGCCGTCCGACGTCACTACCTTGATGACGACGTGCCGACCGGTCGGGGTCACATTTGTCGAGGTGTGGTACGGAATCCGGTACGGAATCTGCACTACACTGATCTCAACGCTCTCGATGGCTGTCAACTTCGATTCCCCTCGACTGGAGGTCTGCATTGCTCTCCACCGGCCAGGCTTCGCGATACGCCGACCCGCCGCACGAAATCGTGGCCTCGATCGCCGTGATGTCGCATCCACAGCGTTCCACCTATGCACAGAGAGTCGTGGGCGCATTGGGCGGCGCCAACGTCGCGATCGCCGGGCTCAACGCGGGAAAACCCTCTGCGGAAAACGCCTACGACTGCGCGATCGAAGCCTGGCGCAGCGTTGCCCCGGGGGCCACGCACCATGTCGTGCTGCAGGACGACGTCATGCCGTGCCCGGATTTCATGCAAATACTCGGGGAAATCCTCGCCGCGGATCCGGACCGCTGCTTCTGCCTGTTTTCGGAATGGGCGTCGTTGACCGGGCAGTCGACCCGTCTCGCCGCGTTCCTCGGACATCGCTGGGCGCCGGTGGTCGATGCGTTCGTCCCGGCCCCGGCGGTGCTGCTTCCGGCGCAATACGCTCCGCGATTCGCCGACTTTCTGGCCGACCGGTTCGGCGCGGGCGAGACGCGCGACGCATTCCTGCTCTCGCAGTTCCTCACCGCCTGCGGCGTGACGCCCTACGTGGTAACCCCGAACCTGGTCGAACACGACACGCCTGTGCTGCCCAGCCTGCTGCCGAACGGCAAGGTCCGAGGCCCCCGCAGATCGGCGTGCTTCGCCGGCGACCTCGCGCCCCGGGACCGCCTGACGACGCCGGGCACCACTCTGAGCTCGGTGCCCGAACTGCCGTACCACTCCCGCGACGACCTGGTCGCCTACGTCCTGACCGCCACCGGGGCGCGGGGCGAATGGACCCGGCGTCCGGCATTCGCCTGGCTCGCTGAGCGCGGCTGGACCGCGGAGAGGCTCGCGGCCGCTCGACCGTCGGAGGCGACCGACCCGCGTTCGGTCCTCGGCCCCGATCTGCGGTACGAATTCTGGCTGGGCGCCCTGGCCACCGGTCTGATCATGCGGGATCAGGCCGGCGACAGCTTCGACGTCGAGTCCCGGCTCGCGCATCCAGCAGCGGCGCTGGCGCTGCGGACCATGGCGACCGGACCGCTGCGACGCGTACTGACGGAGACCGCCCTGCAGGCCAACGCCGAGGACCTCGCCCTGGTGCTCGGCGACGGCATCCGGCGCGCCTTCCAGGAATGATCGTGGCGCGCTCGCCCGGTCCGGGCCGCCTCGACCGAGGCGGGCGCGCATGTCGTCCGGGTACACGTCAGCCCAGTCGGCTCGCCGCGGCTCCGATGACGTCCTGCAACGCCAGCAGATCCTGTCGCATGCTCTGCGCGGTCGAGCCGGTTCGGCATTCCTGCAGGCGAAGCAGCAGGTAGTCCCCCGCGCTGACCTTGAGGAAGGTCGGCACCCCGTTGTTGCGGCCCCCCTCGCTCACCGTGCAACGCCAGGGCTCGGAGCCGCCCGGCCGGAACGGCGCCACACCCGGCAGCGCCACCGGCGGAACCGGGATGAAGTTGAAGAAGCAGTCCATCCCGCCGTCCACAGCGTCGACCTCGTGCTCCTCCAGCTCGGCGGCGAGCTCGTCGACGTCGTAGCTGGCGTTGCTGTAGGCAAGCAACGCGGCCCGGTGTACGGCGCCGACGGTCTCGGAGAAGGAGCGGCCGGGATCCCGCGTAAATACCACGGGGGTGAGTTGATCCATGGGACAGACGAGCTCGCGCCAACGCCGGCTGGACCGATTGCCGGCGAGCAGCCCGATGCGGAAGGTCGTGCGTCCCGACCGTTGCGCGGTCACCTCGCCGAACGCGGCCAGCACGACCGAGTGCACCGACGTCTTCGTCGCCTCGGCGAGCATGCGCGCGGACTCGAGGGCCGGCACCGACTCGAGCGACACCCAGCGCCGCACGGGCGCCGCGTCGCCCGGCCGGACATCCGCGTCGACGCTGGTCTTGATCGCCGTGCCCCAGTGCCGCATCGCCGCCTCGTGCCGCTTGGTCCATGCCACCGACCGCTGCACCTCCGCGAGGTCCGAGGGGCGCGGGGCGTCAGCGGCCGGCGCGGCGCCGGCCAGGATCGCAGCGAAGTCATTCCGGAGGGTCCGCATGGACCAGGCGTCCGCAATCAGGTGATGACAACAGATGCGCAGGTACCGCGGGACACCGTCATGCGTGACAGTGCACGCGCGCCAGGCCGGCTCGCGCTCGATGTCGAAGGGCCGGGCGAAGCCCTCCGGTGCGGCGGGCGGCTCGTCCGGGCCGGCGGCGGAGAACAGCGCCATGACCTCGTGCGGCACGATAGCGTCGGCCTCGGCGCGCTGCCGCGGTTCGTCCTCGTGATCGAGCTCGAAGCGCAGCCGCAGCGCCTCGTGGCGGCGAGCGAGCAGCGCCAGCGCCCGCTCCACCTGCTCGATCGTCACACCGTCCGGCAGATCCCAAACCTTGTTGAGGAAGAGCACACCGTGCTGCTCCACCGGAAACGGTTCGATCGATCGCCAAACGGACAATTGGCTGTACGTCAGAAATGATGTCGCCGTCACCCCGTCGACCTCCCCCGTCTGTTGCGCTGTTGCCGCCGCCGGCACCTCCCGGCCGGTCAGCCGTTGTGAGCGAGCCGCCGAACTGTCGAGTTGGTCAGGAGCACAGCGATCACGACCGCCATGACGCCGGCCGCCACCATCAGCACCGGCTGGGTGCCGAACGCATCGGCCGCCGGGCCGACCGTGACCTGACCGACGGGTATCGCGACCAGCGAGCCCGCCGCGTCGTAGGACATGACCCGGGCCAGCTTCTCCTCGGCAACGTGCTCCTGCAGGCTGGTCTCCCAAGCGACGGCGAACATCGCCAGGCCGGATCCGGCCGCGAATCCGGCCGCCATCAGCAGGCCCAGCGGCAGCGCCAGGCCCATGGCGAAGGGCAGGAGACAGGCCGAGGACACCGCGGCGGCGCCCACCCGCAGCAGATGCTTCGTGCGCAGCCGCAGCACGACGATGGTCCCCACCGCCATGCCGGCCGTCTGGGCGGCGACGACCAGGCCCCAGAACCGCCGGCCGAAGGTCTCGTCGGCCACCACGGGACCCAGCACCTGGATGGCGCCGGCCCAGGCGGCGTTGAAGATGAAGAACACCAGCACGCCGATCCAGATCCAGTTCTGGGCGAGGAACTCGTAGAAACCGACCCGCAGATCGTGCAGCAGCGACCGGCGCTCCGGCGGGCGTTTGGTCTGGCCCGAGCGCCCGAGCCGCATGAAACAGGCGCCGCTGAGCACGAAGGTGGCGGCGTCGATGGCGAGCGCCGTGCCGGGACCGAAGTACGCGACGATCAGCGATCCGACCGAGGCGCCGAGGATGATGGTCAGCTGCGAGGCGAGGCGCTTGATGGCGTTGGCTTGCTTGAGCAGTTCTCTCGGGACCGTCTCCGAGGTCAATGCCGACGATGCCGGCTGCAGCAGGGCGCTGGCCAGACCGTTGATCGCCGACAGCGAGATGAGCAACGGCATGTTCGCCACGCCGGAGAGAACGGTGGTCGCCACCACGGCCTGGCTGGTCGCCGCGACCAGGCTGGACAGCACCATGACGGCGAACCGCGGAAGCCGATCGGCCACCACCCCGCCGACGAGCACGAACAGAACATTGGCCAGCGATCGAGCCCCGACCACCAGGCCGAGTTTGGCCGCCGAATGGGTGATGTCCAGCACCGCAAATGCCAGCGCAATAGGTGCGAGCGCATTTCCGAACGTGCTGATGACGCGACCGGCCACGAAAATCCGGAACGTCGCGTAGCGAAGGGGGCCGAGGTCACGTCTCGTGGCTGCGACTAGCACAGAACCTCACCACCAGACAAGAGCCATCGATCAATGTCAAACCCGCGCCGCCCACAATCCGTAAAGCAACGACGTGTTCACAGTACCGATCAACGAATGACACCATGACCCGGTGCGCAGTGACCTGCATCACATTGACCTCCGTGACAGTGACCGTGCAAGAATCCCTGACCGTCCCACCCGAGCGCCAGTTACGAGACGCAGCAGCTAGAGAGGTGGCTCAATGTCGGGACCGGATCCGGCGGTCATTGCCGACTTCCTTTACTTCCTGGAGATGCGCTATGATAGCGCCCGTAACACCCGTGAGGGTGATCTTGTCTGGAAGCTCGGAAATATCGAGCCGGGCGACCGTGTACTCGACGTCGCGTGCGGCTGGGGGCGCATGGGACGTTACCTGGTGGAGCACGGTGCCGACGTCGTGGGCATCGACATCAGCCCGGCGATGATCGCCGCGGCGAAGGCGAGCGCACCACAGGCTGAATACCACGTGCGTGACATGCGCGACCTCTCCGGGCTCGGACAGTTCGACGTGGCGTTGATCTGGTGGTCCTCCTTCGGTTACTTTGACGACGAAACCGATCGCGCAATTCTTCGACAGGTGGCCGGATTACTCCGTCCGGGCGGCCGATTGCTGGTGGAGACCATCAACGGGCCGGTGCTGTATCAAGAGGCAGCCGCCAATCCCGGCGGGAAGACAATGGCAATGACCCGCGACAACAATGTGATGATCGACCACCGGCAGATGAATCCGGACGGGCGGCGCATTGTTGGCGCCCGAACGATGTACCGAGGCGGCCGGGTCACCGAGTATCCGTACGACGTGCGCATCTTCACTCCGGCCGAACTCGAATACTGGATGCTGACCTCGGGATTCAAGCAGGTCGAGCTCTTCGACCGCCGCGGAAACGACCTGATGATGACTTCCTACGGCATGGTCGCCGTGGGCACGGTCTAGTTCCATCGAGGCACTGAGCTGCACGAACAGACACGGGGGAACGTCATGTGCGGATTGGCCGGCATCGCATACTTCGATGGACGCACCGATGCAGATGCGATGGCAGCACTGCTCGAGCGCATGGCGGACGTCATTGCCCACCGGGGCCCCGACGCGCGCGAAATCATGAACGAAGGCGCCGTCGGCATGGCGTTCACCCGGCTCTCCCTGGTCGATCCGGAGGGCGGCGCACAGCCGCTGTGGAGCGCCAACCGGGACCTTGTGCTGATCGCCAACGGCGAGGTCTACAACCACCGCGAGCTCGCCGCCGAGCTGGGCGTCGGCGCGATGCTCTCGACGGACTCGGACTGCGAAATCCTGCTGTATCTCTACCAGAAGTACGGCCTGGACTTCCTCGACCGCGTCCGCGGCATGTTCGCCATCATCCTGTGGGACCGGGCACGTGGACAGCTGATCCTCGCCCGGGACCGATTCGGCATCAAGCCGCTCTACTACCACCGCGACGGCGCGCGGATCGTCATGGCCTCCGAGATGAAGGCGCTCTTCGCGGACCCGGGTGTCCGCCGGGAGGTCGACTGGGCGGCCGCGCTGTCGAGCCCTTTGTTCAACGCGGCCGTGGCGATCACCCATGCCGATCCCACCACCTGGTTCAAGGGCATCGAGTCGGTGCCCGCGGCAACCGTCCTGCAGATCGATCTCGCCGACGGCGCGACCAGGACGCATCGGTACTGGGACCTCCCCGACCCGCTGGAGAACCAGCCCCTTTCGGATGCCGAGCTGATCTCCGAGTACCGGAGCCTCCTGTCCAGTTCGGTCGCCGAATGCGCGACGGCAGACGCGGAGCTCGGCGTCTTCCTCTCGGGAGGCGTCGACTCCGCCGCCGTGGCTGCGCTGGCCCGCCGGACGGCCGGTGAAATTCACACCTTCACGGCGCTCAATGCCAGTACCTTGCTCAACGGGGACGGTCCGAACTCCGCGGATGTCGCCCGGCAGCTCGGATTGCCGAATCATCAGCTCGTCTTCGACAGCACCCGAATCCCGGGTGCCGACGAGTGGAGGCGGCTGGTGTGGCTGCTGGAGAACCCGATGTGCGGACCCGAGCAGTTCTACAAACACGAGTTGCACCGGTACGCCAAGGTCGTGCGCCCGCAACTGCGCGGCATGCTGCTCGGCGCGGCCGCCGACGAGTTTTCCGGCGGCTATTCCACGACGATCGCCGCGGAGCCGAGCTGGTCGGGTTTCATGGCCAGCCTGCGGGCCATGGCCCGCAACGAGGGCTTGCGCAGGAACCCGTCGCTGGCGCCTTGGTTCAACGGTGCCGGAGAGTCCCTGGTGTCCGAGGGGGCGCTCGGGGTCGCCGCGGATTCGTACGCCCAGTACCTGCGGTACGAGTACCAGAAGCTGCAGCAGTACAACTGCTGGCACGAGGATCGCACGGCGGCCGGCAGCGGCATCGAGGCGCGCGTGCCGTTCCTGGACCATCGCCTCGTCGAACTCGTCGTGTCGTTGCCGAGGGCTCGGCGCGAGGCACTGCTGTGGGACAAGCGAATCGTGCGTGACGCGGTGGGTGACGTAATCCCCGCGGTGTTCGCCCAGCGGGAAAAGGTGCCCTTCTTCTGGGGTCCCTACGAACGCTTCACGTATCAGGTGTTCCGTTCGATGCTCACCCAGGGCGACGGGCAGCTGGTCGAGGAGGCGCTGGCCGCGCCGGACGCGGAGCGCTACCTCGACGCGGGGAACATCCGGGGCGCGCTCGATCGTCTGGTCGCCGCACCGGACGCGGCCGGCACTGAGCTGCTCCTGCGGCTGGTGAACCTCGGACTGCTGGCCTCGATGACCGCTTCGATGCCCGCGCCACCGCTGCAGACAAGGCAGTCGCTGACCGTGATCGCACCGGACAGCGCCGATCCGGCCGATCCCGCGATGCCCGCGCGGCTCGGATGCGCCGCGGTGAGCTTTACCGACGACTCCATCGCGGCCCTGGAGGATGAGGTGCTGGTGCTGACGTCGCCGGCCGAACCGGGGACCCTCTACCTGAGCGTCCGCGGGGAGACGGAGTTCGTCATCGACTCCGATACCCCCTCCTGGATGACGGTGTTCAGCCGGGTCGACGGCCGGGCCAGGTTCGCCGACATCGTCGCGGGCCTTGACGACGAGACGGCCGACGAAGTTCGCACGGTGCTTGCCGAGGCGGCCGGGATGGGCCTGATCCGGGTGACGGCCTGACGGTCGCCTCGGCGGTTCGGAACGCGGCTACGGGGGTAGTTGGCCAATGAGCCTTCATGATCTTGACATGGTTCCGGTGCGAACGCGCGAGTCTTCGGCGGGCACCGCCAGATCCGCGCCGGTCGACGCGCCGCGGGACGCTCGGTCGATCGCCACCCTTGCGTGGCCGCACATCGACGGCCGGCGCAGCGTCGCGGATCTCGCGGCCCTGCTGGAGCAGCGCGGCGCCGGGACCTTCCGCCAGCTCGCACACTCACTTTCGGAACAGCTGGGGTGGCTGGTGGAGGCGGGTGAGATTGAGCTCGTCCGGGCCGAGTCGGACAACCCATGGAAGTCGGCCCGGGCGACGCTCGTGACGAAGGCCCGGGCGCCGCAACGCGAGCCCCAGGACTCGGCCGCACCATACCGCAGCGGGTTCGCTGGCTGGTACGAGCGCGCGAGTGTGCGAAGCAAGCCACGCCGGATGCTGGAGGGCGGCGAGCCGGTCTACTTCAGCCCCGAGCTGGTGCCGATCGCCGCCCACCCGCTGGTACTCGAGCGGGGAGAGCAAGCGGTGCGGCAGATTCTGGTGCATCGGCTCTTTACGTATCTACACTTCACGACCGAGCTCGAGCAGGTGGCCGTCCTCCCCGTCGCCTCGGCGATCGCCCGGGGCCGGGCAGGCATCGACCTGCCGGAGCAGATGCGCTCCGACGCCTACAAGATCGTGACGGACGAGGCGTGGCATGCCCAGTTCTCCTACGACCTCGTCCGTCAGGTCGAGGCCGAGACCGGGATCCACCTGCCGGAGCTGCCACTTCCGGCCTTCATCGGTCGCCTCGACACGATCGCGTCAACGCTGCCGGATCGCATGCGGGGATTGACGGCGCTGCTGTTCTGCATCGTGAGTGAGACGCTCATCTCGGCGATCCTGTCGGATCTGCCCCGGGATTCCCGTCTTCCGTCGGCGGTTCGCGAGGTCGTCAGGGACCACGCGGTCGACGAAGGGCGCCATCACACCTACTTCAAGGACATGCTCTCGCGGCTATGGCCGGAGCTCTCCGTCGCGGAGCAGCGGATCGTCGGTCCCGCCGTGCCGCAGATCATCGACGCGTTCCTGAGGCCGGATCTCGCCGCGCTCGTCCCGGGCCTGACGCGGATCGGGCTGACGGCCGAGGAATGTCGCGGCGTCATCGCCGAGTCGACGCCGGAGCACCTCATCCGGCGGGACATCGCGGCGGCGGCACGGCCCGCGACGAGGTACTTCACCGAAGTGGGTGCCCTGGATCATTCGCGCACTCGGGAGGCGTTCGAGAGCGCCGGACTCCTATGACCCAGTCGTAACCGGTTCTTCGTACAACGCCGCACCGCAGGCGGTCGAGAACAAAAAGTCGCGGGGAACCGGAATCGATCCGGTCCCCCGCGCTCAATCAGCCCAGCATGCGCAGGACGCTGCTCTGGGAAACCGGCCTCGCCGGACGCTTGGCGCGCTTGATCATTGCGTTCACCCCCTCCCCCTCGTAGACGGGAGACAGGAGCATGAAGCACTGTTGCCACACTTCAAAGCCCCCGTCACCTTCAATTTTATACTATGACGTTCATGTATGCGATGAGCAACGAGTAATTGTCTTCCCCAGATATTCTGGCCCCGCGCGCAGGACGTCGGCCGGCCACGCAAAACGAGCTGGGGATTGACGTAGTCAACCGCCCAGCTCGTTTCGTTCGGGATATGGACCGGCAACCGCGCGTTTATCGCGCGGACGGAAGGACCATCTAGTCGCGATTGAGGATGTCGTCGATTTGGTCCTCGTTGTCGTAAAGGGTGCGAAGCTCCTCGCGAATGAGTTCCTCCGGCATTCGGGCCCGATCGACAGAATTGTAGGCCGATTCGTCGCCAGCCGTCACGATCTCCAGGCGCAGGCCCGACGGATCGAAGAGATTGATACTCGTGTGCCCGTCTCCCAGATACAGCGGGCCCAGGTACTCGATGCCGAACTCGTCGAGCCGGCTGCGCACCTTCTCAAACTCTGGCCGTTCGGCATGAAAAGCGATGTGCTGGAGTCCGGCGACGGAGTCACGCACGGCCGTGGGGGTTCCGGGCGGGTATTCGAAGAGACTGAAGACGCTGTCGTTGCCCATGTCCAGGCAGTAGTGCCGGATATTGTCGTACTGCGGCGCGCCCGGCGGCCGCCGGAACGCGGCCTTCTCCTTGTCGGGATCGTCGTCGGACACGAGCGGGTGGTCCGCGTCGGCGGCCGGGTGGGTCTTGCGGGCCATGACCAGCTGGAAGCCCAGAACCTTCACGTAGAACTGGAGGCTCGCCGCCATGTCGTGGGTGCCGACCGCCAAGTGGTCGACTCCGCGAATAGAGAACTGCGGCGTACCGCTACCAAGCATGTAGATTCCCCTTAGAATGCGGTCAGGCAGCTGTTATACGGGCGAACCGCTTCCCGTCGATATCCACGATCCGGCAGTCCACGCGGTCGAACCCGCCGCCGCGGAGGATCTCCTCGAGCTCGTGCTGGCCGTACACCACGGTCCGCTCCTGGTGCTCGGCGAAGTACGCGACGCGCTCCACCAGCTCGGCGTGGGGCAAGGTCGACAGCCCGTCCCAATGCCTCCCGGCCGCCTCCGCCTTGCGCCGCCACGCCTCGGCCGCCGAACCGCCCTCGCCGGGCGCCGCCTCCGAGCGCTCCCGAATACGCACGGTGGTGACAATTGAGCCGCCGTCGCGCAGCGACTCCCGCCATCCCCGGACGAGCTTCAGCATGGCGTCCGGCGCGAAACGGGGCAGGAAAGAGTCGCTGACAATCAGGTCGTAACCGCTTTGCGGCCGATGCGCGATGGCATCCTCACACAACAACTCGGGGGCGGGCAGCGCGGCCCGTCGGGCATACCACGCCGTAGCGCCGAGCGGTGTCGGGCACCAGTCCAGAACCGTGAATGCTGGCCGCCCGCCCAGCGCGAATGCGGCATGCGCAAACAACGAGTAGTCGGCGCAGCCGCTCACCATCACCCGCGGGGCGGAACGGCCGCCGACCGCGGCCGGTAGGGCCTCACACAGGTAGGCATGATGCCACGAGGGGTTGGAGACCAGATTCAGCATGCGCAGGTACTGCCACGTGCCGTGATACCAGCCGCAACTGCCGTCCGAGCTGTTTCGGCAGCTCCATTTGGAAAAAGCGTCCAGCCAGGCAGAACTCTCGGACAACGGCTCTGAAAGCAAGGATCCCCCCGTTGAGAACCAGCTGCCACGGCGTCCGGTTGCGGTGGCCACTGCGCAGTCTAGGCCAACACGTCCGTCCACTCAATGGCCGAGTCGCGTGGGCCAACTTCCGAGGCGTTGACGATCGTCTCTACCTGTTCTAGAGTCCCCCACGAATACACGGGGATCGTACGGCTTCATGAGGGCATGCGCTGTACCGCCACCGTGCTCAGCCTCACCCTCAAGCCGAACGGGGTTGATCTTGGCTACGCCGCTACGCTTCGGAACGATGCTTTTCCCGCTGAATCCGGTAGGCCAGAGCCCCACCGTCGCGCTCGAAAAGGACCTCGAACTCATCGAGTGGATAGACCGCTGGGGCTTCGCCGAAGCCTGGGTCGGCGAGCACCACTCCGGCGGATTCGAACTGGTCAGCTCCCCTGAATTGTTTCTCGCATTCGCCGCCGAGCGAACGAAGCATATCCGGCTCGGCACGGGCGTTCTTTCGGTGCCTTATCACAACCCGTTCATGACGGCCCAGCGAATGGTTCTGCTGGACCATCTGTCCCGCGGGCGAGTCATGTTCGGATTCGGGCCGGGCCAATTGGCCTCGGACGCGCGGATGCTGGGTATCGAGGCCGGCGAGCAGCGGCGGATGATGCGTGAAGGCATCGAAGTCATCCTCAGCCTGCTGACGGGCGAAGAGCCGGTGACGTTCAAGTCGGACTGGTGCACGCTCAACGAGGCCCGGCTGCAAATCGCGCCGTACACTCAGCCCCTGCCGGAGATGGCGGTCGCGGCGTCGATCTCGCCCGCCGGGCCGGCGACGGCCGGGCGGCACGGGCTGGGCCTGCTGTCTATTGCCGCTTGGCACCCGGACGGCTTCGGCAAGCTCCGCGACCATTGGTCGGTCGTGGAGGAGCAGGCGGCACTGCACGGCAAGACCGTCGACCGGGCGAACTGGCGCATGATGGCGCCCGTCCACATCGCGCGCACGGAGGCCGAGGCCCGCGAGAACGTCAAGCACGGCCTCGGCCGGGTGTTCGACTACCTCAGCCACATCATTCCGCTGCCAACGCTGAATGCGACCACGTTCGACGATCTGATCGATCAGATCAACGGATTGGGCGGCGGCGTCATCGGTACGCCCGCCATGGCCGTCGACACGATCGGCCGGCTCCAGGAGCGCTCCGGCGGGTTCGGCTGCTACATGCTGCAGGGGGCCGAACTGGCCAACCGGCGAGCCACGCTGGAGTCCTACCAGATCTTCGCGGAAGAGGTCGCCCCGCATTTCCAGGGCCAGCTGGACGCTCCTGTCGCCTCCAATCGATGGTTGATGGAATGGCCGTCGGCCACTCCCGGCATGACCCAGTGGGTAAGCGACACGACCGGCGCGATCCGGCGCGAGATCCAGGAGTACGAGCGCTCGCAACCAGACGCCGTGGACCGCTAGCGTGCTCGCCCTGCGGGCCGACCGGCTGTTCGACGGGCTCTCGACGCCAGCCATGATCGACCCGACCGTCGTCGTCGACGGCGGGCGCATCGTCTCGGTGACGCCGGGCGGAACCGTTCCGCCCGGCGCCGAGGAATTGATGTTTCCTGGCACGACGATCCTCCCGGGCATCATCGACACCCATGTCCATCTCGGGTTCGACGCCGGCTCGGATCCGGTAGGCCCACTGCTGCGGGCCGACGAGGACGAGCTCCTTGCGACAATGCGCAGGAACGCATCGCGAGCGCTGTCGGCCGGCATCACGACACTTCGTGACCTCGGCGGACGGGGCTTCACCACGCTGGCCCTGCGGGACGAGGCCCGAAGCCGGCCCGGGCACCTGCCGAACATCCTGGTCGCCGGACCGCCCATCACCTCACGCGGCGGCCATTGCCACTTCCTCGGCGGCGAGGCCACCGGCGAGGACGGGCTGCGGGCCGCCGTCCGCGAGCTTGTCGCGCGCCGCGTCGACGTGATCAAGGTGATGGGCACCGGTGGCTCGCTCACTCCCGGCAGCGACCCGCTGCAGGTCCAATTCGAGGACGGCGAACTGCGCGCCGCGGTGGAGGAGGCCCACGCCGCCGGCGTGAAGCTGACCGTCCACGCGCATGCGCGCAGCGGCGTCCAGTCGGCGGTGCGATCGGGAGCCGACGGCCTTGAGCACGCGAAATTTTGGGTGGAGGACGGCATCGCCCCCGATCCGGCGACGCTCGACGACATTGCGCGGCGCGGCATCTGGGTGTGCCCGACCATGGGCGCGCTACCCGGCTCGCCGCCACCACCGCCGGCCGTGGCGCGGCGACTGGCACTGGCCGACGATCTGATGCGCGAGATGCACCGGCGCGGGGTCCGTCTCGTGGCTGGCTCCGATGCGGGCATCTCGCCGGCAAAGCCCCACGACGTCCTGTCGTACGGCATCGAGGAGATGGCCCGCGCCGCGGCGATGACGAACGGCGAGGCGCTGCACTCGGCGACCGCGCTGGCGGCCGACTGTTGCGGGCTGCCCGCCAAGGGAAGGCTGGCCCCCGGCGCGGACGCCGACATCATTGCGGTCGGTGGCAACCCGCTCGACGACCTCGGCGCGCTGCGTGACGTCCGAGCCGTTTTCCTCGGCGGCCGTCGGGTCCGCTGAGCCTCGGGCAGCCGTCGCCGACCGCCCTCCGGGCGGGCACCGCGGTACGGTCATGACGTCGTTCCCACGCTCAGAGCTGGCCAGGATCGACCTTGAATCCGAGCATTAAGCGCCCAACCGTCTCCATGACCGTCTGGCCGACCATGACGTGTTGCGTGACCGCGTGCACGTCGCGGAATCTGCGCTGCAGCGGACTGTGCTCGAAGTTCGACGTGCCGCCGCCGAGCGTGTACATCAGATCCACCGCCTTGGCCGCAGCACCGGTCGCGTGCGCGGCCGCCTGCCGCAGGGCGGCCCGGGCGGGCAGGTCCACCCCGCCACTGCTCACCGCGCGGCTCCACGCCTCGTCGACGGCCTCGCGCAGGAACGCCCGCGCCGCCCGCACCTCCGCCTGGGCCTGGCCGATCTGCAGCTGCACCAGCGGCCGCTCCTCGAGCCGGCGGACCGCATACGTGGGGGTCTTGACGCCAGCCAGGTCGAGGATGTCCTGCACCGCACCGCGGGCCAGGCCGAGCGCCGCGGCGGCTATGGCCGCGGCAATCATGCCGAGCACCGGAAACCGATACAGCTGACCGTCGGCGAACGGCCGGTCGCACTGCAGCGGAATGGTGTACTCCTGTGGCACCCAGTGGGATTCCACCTCGATGTCGTGGCTGCCGGTCGCCCGCAGACCCATGACCTTCCAGGTGTCATGGATCCGGGCCCGATCCGCCGGGAACAGGAACAGCAGCCGCCGGCCGTCGTCGGTGACGCCGCCGCCCATGAACCAGGTTGCGTCCTGGCACATGCTGACGTACGGCCAGCGGCCGGTGAGACGGAACCCGTCACCTTCACGGCCGGCCTTGCCCAACGGCGCGAACGGCCCGACCGAGATCGCCTCCCGGTCACCGTAGATCGACCGGGCGACGTCCGGCGCCAGATGGCCCGAGGCCATCCCGCTGGTGGCCCCGATCATCACGGACCAGGCAGTCGCGGCGTCCGCCGTGGCCAGTTCCTCCACCACGGTCAACAGCCTGTCCGGCGTTCCCTCGAGTCCGCCGATACTGCGCGGGACGCAGAAGCGGAACAGGCCGGCGTCACGCAGCCGCGCCATGATCTCCGGCGTCACCCGGCGCCGCTGCTCGGCCGTTTCGGCCGCCGCCCGGACCGCCGGAAGCAGGTCCTTGACCTGATCCACGACGTCGACGGACTCGCCGTTCGGCTGATTGCTCGTCACTGTGCTCCCTCACTCCCTTCGAAGCGGGCAAGATTGTTCAGCCGGCCGGTGAGTACGGTGATCGCGCGCCCGCCCAGAAGGACCCGGTCGGCCTCGACGACCACTTCCAGATGACCGCCGCGTGCGGACGCCTGCAACGCCGTCAGTCCGGGCCGGCCCAGTCGCTCGGCCCAGTACGGCCCGACCAGGGTGTGCGCCGTCCCGGTGGCCTGATCCTCGATGCCTTCCCGGGCGACGAACCATCGGGTCGTGATGTCGTACCGCCCGCTGCCGGCCGCCGTCACGGCCAGGCCGATCGTGGGCAACCGGCTCAGGGCCGTCAGGTCCGGGCTGGCGGCGAGCACGTCGGCCACCGACGCCACCCGGACGAGACAGTGCCGCTCGGATCTGCGTACCTCGGCCGGCTCGACGCCCAGCGCTGCCACCGCCCAGTCCGGCAGTTCCCAGGGCTCGGTGGCCTGAGCGGGAAAGCCGAGCCGGAAGCCGTCGGCCACGCGGTCGACCGTGACCGGGCCGAGCTCGGTGTCAAAATTGAGCGGCGGCCGCAGTCCAAGCGCGTCGCACAGCACTGCGGCCGCCGCGAGGGTCCCGTGCCCGCACGACTTCATCTCGACGGACGGGCTGAACCACCGCAGGCGCCACCGGCCGTCCGGCTGCCGCTCGGCGAACGTCGTCGCCGGCGCGCCGAGGTCCGCGGCGACGGCCTGCCGCCAGGCACCGGATGCGGGTTCGTCCATGAGGACCACGGCCGCCCGGTTTCCGCCGCCCCGGTCGGTGACGAAGGCATCCACGAAATGGACCGCCAGTTCCGCCGGGCTCATCGCTCGTCCGCCGTGAGCGGAGGGATGTTCTGATTGTGGCGGAAAATGTTTTCCGGATCATATGCGGTCTTCAGCCTGCGCAAGCGCATGAGCCGGTCGCCCTGGTATGCCGCCAGGACGCCCGCCGGGTCGTCGCGCTCGCTGAGAAAGTTGACATAGACCCCGCCGTTGCTGAACGGCCGCATGGCGGCGCCGAACGCACGGGCCCAGGCGACCTCGCGGGCGCGGTCCTCGCCGGGCTGCCAGGTGGCATCGATCTGTAGGTTGTAGCGCGCGTCACGATGCCCGAACGCGGTCGCGTCCGCGGGAAGACGGCTCGGCATCCCGCCGCACGTGTGCAGGACCACGCGGGACCGCGCCGACACCGCCCGTCGGGCGTGCTCGACCATGGTCTCGATGGCCTCGTCGCTCAGATCGGGCAGGAAGTGCGACTTCGAGTAGTGCGCCAGGCCGAAGCGCGCGCCGCCGTCCAGCATCGTCTGCAGTTCGCCGTACCGAATCGTGGAGTACCTGGCCGCCTCGGGCCGATGGACGCTGGTGAACGCCTCGATCGCCAACCGTGCGTGCTCGGTCGGGCCGGAATGACAGAAGCCGACCCGCAGCACCCGTGTGCCGGCGGGCCAGGCGAGCTGCTGCGGCGGCGGTCCGATCGATATGACCATGCAAAACGTGTCGGGCGCGGTGTCCATCACCTCGTGACAGTGGCGCAGCACGGCGGCCGCGCGGGCGAGGTCGTAGACCAGGAACCCTGCGTACACGTGGCTGACCGGGTGCAGGCGGTAGGTGAAGGACGTGACCACGCCGAAGTTGCCCCCGCCGCCGCGGATGCCCCAGAACAGGTCCGGGTTCTCCGCCTCGTCCGCCCGAATCCGCTCGCCGTCGGCGGTCACCAGTTCGACGGACTCGAGGTTGTCGCACGCCCAGCCGAAGCGCCGCGACAGCCAGCCGAAACCGCCACCGAGCGTCAGCCCGGCGACACCCGTGCTGGACACCACTCCGCCAGGCGTGGCCAGGCCCGCCAGCTGGGTGGCACCGTCCAGATCGAGCCATGTGGCGCCCGGCGCGGCGACGGCCCGGCGGCGCGCGGCGTCCACGTCGACGCCGCGCATCAGTGACAGGTCAATCATGACGCCGTCGTCGCAGAGGGCCGTGCCAGCGATGTTGTGGCCGCCGCCGCGCACCGAGACCTCCAGCCCGCGACGGCGTGCGAACGCCAGCGCGCCCACGACGTCGCCGGCGTTGCGGCAGCGCAGGATCAGCGCCGGACGCCGCATCACGTCCGCGTTCCAAATCGTTCGGGCGGCTTCGTAGCCGGGATCCGATGCGCTCAGCACCTCACCGGTGAAGGACCTCGTCAGGTCGGCCATCGCGTGCACCGGTACCTCGAGCGTCATGACCTGCTCCAATCTCCGCCACGCGCGGAGCGTTGCCCGCTCATGCGACGACCACGTTCGTGTTCGTGCGGATGAGGTTCGCCGATGCCGCGTAGTCGACGCCCGGCACGCCGAACCCGTAGATCGCCTGCATCTCGCGCTCGAAGGCGGCGACGTCACCGACCTCGGCGACGTCGGCGGTGCTCACCATGTCCCACCGCTGCCACAGGTCCGCCTGCACATCGGGACGCGTCTCGATGTCGTCCAAGCGCAGGCGACCGCGCGCGTCGGTCGGCGCCAAGCCGGGGTCCAGCATCGCGTCCAGCAGCCGGCGGCCCTGGTCGAACGTGTCCTCACCGGCGTCCCGTGCTGCGGCGACGCGCATGAGCAGGATCATGTAGAGGTTGCTCATCGGGATGACCAGGCTCGACTGGGTGATCAGCGCCCGCATGACCGCGATCCGGGCCGCGCCGCCGCACGAGTCTCGCAGGCGGTGGTCGATGAGCTCGGCCGTGGACTCAAGGTGGTCCTTGGCCCGGCCCATGGTGCCGTCGCGATAGGTCGGCCGGAGCCGGGGCGGCCCCTCGTAGGACAGCGCGACGGTCCGCATCCCGTCGGCGGCGAGGCCGCGTTCCCGAAGGGCGTCGATCCACGCCGACCAGTCCTCGCCGCCCATCACGGCCACCGTGTCCGCGATCTCGGCCGGGGTCGCCACGTCCAGCGTAGTCGTCACCACCCGCCGGTTTTGCAGGTCGAACGACTTCTCCCGAAACGGCGTTCCGATGGCCTTGAGCACGGAGTGCCGGACGGCGCCGTCGCGGCGGTCGCGGCGACGGCCAGCGGCCAGCGCATACACGACCAGGTCGACCTGGCCGAGCGTCCGGCGGACGAGTTCGCACACGCGGTGCTTGGTCTCGTCCGCGAAGGCGTCACCGACGACCGTCGCGGACACGAGCCCCTGTCCGGCCGCCTCCTGCTCAAAGGCGACCGCGCGGTACCAGCCGACGGAGCCCGTGCGCTCGGCGCTGCCGGGGCGTTCCAGGCAGACCCCGACCGAGGCCGAGCGCAGGCCGAACGATGCGGCCACCCGCGCCGCCAGCCCGAGGCCGCCCGAGGTGCCGATGACCAGCAGCCGAGGAGCGGTCCCGGCCGGCCGGCCCGGAACCGCCCGGCGAATCCAGGACCGGACGTGCTCCGCGCAGCCGTCCGGGTGGGCCGTCGCGGACACGGCGCCGCGGAACAACGGCCGGATCGGGGTCACGACGCGAGCGCCGGATCGTCGTCGGCGAGCAGCTCCGGGCGCCGCACAAGCTTGCCGTTCACGGTGCGTGGCAGGGCCGGGCGGACCGCGATTGTCCTCGGCCGCTTGAAGTTGGCGAGCCGCTCGGCACACCATTGGTGCAGCGAGCCCGGGTCCACCGCGCTGCGGCTGCCGACGTACGCCTCGACGGCGCCTCCACGGTTGAGCACGACCACGTCGTCCACTCCAGCGGCCGCCGCGAGCACGGACTCGACCTCGGACAGCTCGAACTTGAGCCCACCGACGACGACGACTGAGTCGGATCGTCCGAAGACCCGCAGGATGCCCCCGTCGAGCGACCCGCGGTCGCCGGTGTGCAGCCGGCCGTCGCGGTATCGCCCGGCTCCGCTGTCCAGCAGGTAGGGCGAGGAGGGCAGCGCGACGGTCACCTCACCCTCGTCCACGACGATCCGGTGCCGTCCGACGACCGGGCCGACGGCCGGTGCGTGGTCGCCGGCCACGTCCATGGCGACGACACCGAGCTCGGTGAGGCCGTACGACTGCCCGGGCACCAAGCCGTGGGTCGCGACGAAGCGGTGGAACGTCCGGTCCGGCATCAGCTCGCCGCCGGACACGACCGCCCGCACGCCCCGCAGCGTGTCCGCCGGCAGGGTGGCCAGCAGGTCGACGTGGGCCGGCACCCCGCTGATCAGCGTCGGTCGCAGTTGCTCCAGCGCCGCCCGCAGATCGCGCGGTACCGCCGACCTCGCGAACGCCAGCGTCGCGCCCGAACGCAGGCCGTGCAGCACGGCGCCGATCAGCCCGAAACTGTGTGCGAGCGAGTTGAGCACCAGCAGGATGTCGCCCCGAACGGTCCAGCCGGGCACGGCGGAGAACACGGTGAGTTCTTCGAGCAGGGCGTCCGCGTGCCGACCGATGACCTTCGGCTCGCCGGTCGAGCCGGAGCTGAACTGCACGAGCGCGCGCCGCGACACCGGCTCACCCGCCGGTTCCTGGCCGATCACCTCGAACTCGCAGCTCGGCGTGAACCTGGTCATGGCGTGGCCGGTGCCACCGGCGATTATCGTGGCCGGCCGCACATCCCGAAGGTATCGCCGGCGCTCCGCCTCGGTGAGCCGCGGGTCCATCAGCTGCAGCTGGGTCCCGCGGCGCAGGACAGCCAGCATGAGCCCGACGGTCTTGACGCTCGGCCCGAGTTGTACGCAGACGGCGCCCTTCGGCGTGGCGTCGAGGAGCTCGTCCCACTCCTCGACGATCGAGCGCAGGTCCCGGTAGGTGACCGAGCCCCCGGGAAAGACGATGGCCTCCGACCGATCCGGTTGTGCGGTGAGCAGATCATCGAGCCACTCGAGCGTCATCGTTCCACACAGAATTCTTCGACGGGGTATCCGACGTGCCGCCGGTCTTCCGCCAGGTAACCGAGGATCTCGGTCCCCGCCTCGAGTTCGGTCACGTTGCGCACCGCGGCGCCCGGGCCCAGCACGCGGACGTGCCAGTCGTCCTGCACGGTGAGGCAGACCTGCCGCCCGTCCGCGGAGGTCGCCGTGATCTGCAGCAGCGGCCGGCGCTCCAGCTTGGCCCGGCCGACGACGAGCCGCCGCGTCACTCCCTCGGTGTTCACGGCCAGCACGGACATGCCCGAGCGCAGCTCGGAGAGGTAATTCGTGCGGTTGTCGCCCTGCATGACGTACGAGTGCAACGCGCCGGCGTTGACCCGGAACGGCCGGGTCGGCATGTACGGCAGCGGATGGGTCTCGCTGCAGCACAGGATGAATCCATGCGCGAACGAGCCGATCAGGATGCCCTCGTTCTCGTCGAAATGGCTGCAGGTGTCGATGCAGACCCGGTCGCCGAGACCGACGTGCTCGATGCCCTCGACGCGCAGCGCCACGAGCTTGAGCGGTGGCGAGACTTCTGCCACGACGGACCTGAGGTCGATCACCTCGGCCGGCTGTTCGGCCGCGAGGAGCAGGCCCTCAGACCCCTTCTCCAGAACGCCAAGCACGATCTCCGCTTCCACGGCGTCCTTGACCACGCAGATGAGCTCGCCGCTGGACTTGTCGGCGGCGGCGATCACGATCTCCAGCGGAATCTTGGTGGGATCCGTAAACTCGACAATCGTCCGGGCCATCCGGGAGGCGCTGGTACAGGCCAGATCGAGGGAACTTTGATCCCGCACCCGCACGAACACGGCCACGGCCGTCTGCAGTTGCTGGGCGGCGGCCAGGTCGTCCCGCGAGTCGACCGGCAGCAGCACGACGTCAGCCTGATAAGCGGCCGGATCGGCGATCGCGGCGGGATCCGTCCGCCAGTCCTCGACCACCGGCCCGGCGTAGACCCGCAGGACCGTCGGCGGCAGCTCCGCGAGTCGGTCGGGGTCGGCGTCGACGATCGCTTCGACGCGTGCGTGCAGTGCGGCCTGGCGCACCGCGGCGGCCGCGTCCGACGCCTTGCGCAGATCAATCCAGGTGCTTCTCATCGATTTTCCTCCGGTCTGGAAGTGATCAGCGGGGCGTGGAGGCCGGGTGGACGACTCCGGCCAGCGCGCGGACGACGCCGGCGGGATCAGGGTCCGCCCATACCCGCCGGCCGATGGCCAGGCCGGCCGCGCCGGCGGCGATGGCGTCCTGGGCCAGCTGGACCAGGCCGTAGTCGTCGTCCTCGTTGCGGGGGCCGCCCGAGATGAGGAGGTGCGCGGCGCAATGCTGCACGAGCATCGACAGGTTGTCGATGGCGTGCGGCGGCGACGTTTTCACGATGTCGGCGCCCAGGTCGACCGCCACGTTGGTGATGTGCGCGAGCACGTCCGGGTCGAACGGATCGGCGATCTTCGGCCCGCGCGCGTACACCATGGCCATCAACGGCATCCCGAATCGGGCGCAGGCCGTCGCAACCGTGCCGAAGTCACGCAGCTGTTCGGCTTCGGTGGCCGAGCCGAAGTTGACGTGGATACTGACCGCGTCGGCGCCCAGCCGTACCCCATCCTCGACGGTGCCGACCAGGACCTTCGCGTTCGCGTCCGGCCCGTGGCCCGTGCTGGCCGACAGGTGCACGATCAGCGCGCACCGGCCGAGCGGGACGCCGGCCAGCGACGCCGCACGGCCCTTGTGCACGATGATGGCGTCGGCGCCGGCGTCGGCGACGTCGGCGACGATCCGGCGGAACTGCCGCACCGTGGCGATCGGACCGTCGGAGACCGAATGGTCCATGGGAACGAACAGGAATCGGCCGTCGGCGCCGAGGCGCTCCATGCGGCGCCGCTTGCCGAAACCAACACCGCCGGTCTGCTCGGCATCGACGTCACGGCGGCCCAAATTGGCCCGTGTCTGCGCAGTTGAGGTGCTCATGCTTACCCCCATGTCGGTATCGCCGCTCGACTAGGCAGCGGGTCGGCCAGCAGGAATCTCCGAAAATGCGCCGGCCAGGGCGAGAAAGCCGGCGAGCGGCCGAGGAAGCTGAACACCGGCCGGTAGCGCAGGAGCCGTCCCGGCGGCCCGCAGGTCCCCGTCCTCCGGTCGGCCGCCGACCAACACCGCGACGCAACACTCGTAGTCGGGTGCCGGCCGCTCCCCGTCGAGGCCCGTCAGCAACCGCAGGAGTTCGTGAGGGCGGTGCTCGGTCGCGATGTCGACGTAGATGAACAAGATCTGCGTCACGTCAGGTTCGAGAAGCAGCAGCTCCCCGCTCTCCATGGCGTCCTCGAACAGGTCGGAGGTGCCCGAGACGCAGAGCATCGGTCCGGTGATGCCGTACCTGGTGCTGACGTGGCCGAGCACGGAGGTCGGCACGGACTGGTAGAAGAGGACCGGCTGGGGTCGCCGCCGGGCGCCGACGGCCGCGCTGGCCCGGTCGGCCGTCGTCGTGTCGCCCAGCACAGTGCTCAGCACGACACCGAGCGAGGAGAAGTCCTTCCCGGATACCGTATCCAGGCAGCCGACCATGGCGCGGGCGACGAGCGGATTGAACCTCGACTCGAAGAAGCCGTGCAACATCGGCAGATCAAGCGGGCTGCGTCCGTCGTCCGGCACCGGGCAGCCGCCCGCGATCCAGGCGTCCACGTCCGCCGTGTCGTCCCCCCACGGCCCGATCGCCACCGCAGCCCGTACGTCGAAGCTCATGCCGGTCGCCTCAGGACCAGGGCGGCGTTGACGCCGCCGAAGGCGGCCGACACGCTCATCACCTGCCGCAGGTCGGCCGGGCGAGCTTCGTTGGGCACACAGTCGAGCGCGCAGTCCGGATCGGGGCCGAGAAAGCCGGCGGTCGGCGGGATGACGCCGTGCCTGAGGGCCAGCAACGAGATCACCGCTTCGAGCGCTCCCGACCCCTCCAACGCGTGCCCAGTCATCGACTTGGTCGACGTGACCGGAGGCATGGCGTCGCCGAACACGCTGCGCAGCGCAGCCGTCTCGGCCGGATCGTTGACGGGCGTGCCGGTGCCGTGGGCGTTGACGTAGTCGATGTCCGGACCGGAAGCGCCTGCGCGGGCCATGGCGGCCGTCATGGCCCGGGCCAGACCGGCGCCGTCCGGGTGCGGCCGGCAGACGTGGTGTGCGTCCGAAGCCTGTCCCCACCCGGCCACGACGGCGAGCGGTTGCCCGCCGCGGGCCCGTACCGCGTCGGCCGGTTCGAGGACGAGCACGCCCACGCCATCGCCGAGCAGCAGGCCCGATCTGCCCACGCTGAAGGGTCGCAGGGCGTCGCCGGTGGAAAGGGCGTGCCCGGAGTCGAACTTGGCGAAGAACTCCTCTTCCACCAGGTATCCCCCGCCGGCGAGCACCACCTGCTCCCGCCCGGCGGCGATCAGTTGACAGCCGTGGATGATCGCGGTGGTCGCGGCAACGCATCCGTGGATGAAGGCGCGGCGCCGCCCGGCCGCGATGCCGAGGCGGCCGGCGATCTCGGCCGCGTGGAACGCCGCCGTCGCGGCCGGCAGGCCGTCCACCGCACCGGAGCGCCAGTACCGGGTCAACCCCGTCCAGTCGCCCTGGGTGCCGAGCAGGACCGCCGCTCGCACGGTCGGGTCGAGGCCGGCCATCCCGATCGCGTCGCGGGCGACACGCACGAAGGTGTCGGCGAGCGAGGCGGTCGTCGGCTCAGCGCCGACAGCGGCGTAATGCGCCCGGAACCGCGTCACGTCGAATCGCTGGATCGGCCGGAATCCGGCGCTGCCGGCGAAGAGGGCGGCGCCCAACGGGTCCGGGCCGAACCCGAAGGCGCTGAACACCCCGAAGCCGGACACGGCGATCTCGGTGGTCACGAAGGCGCCGTTTCGGCACGGGCCGCCCCGTTGATGAGCTCCGCCAGCTCGTTGAGCGTCAGCTCGTCATCGAGCTGCGGCTCGTCGCCCGCCAACGCGACACCGTGACGCTCCTCCAGCAGATGCAGCAGCCAGGTGAGCATCAGCGAGTCGAGCACGAAAGGGGTGTCCGGGTCGGTGATTCTCGGCGAGTCCGGAATGACCTGGGCGAGCAGTTCCGCCAGGTCGGCCGCGGTTATCGACGGCGGCATCCTCACACCTCTGCGACGGCACGGGCGTCCAGATATTCAGCGAATTCCCGCACCGTCATCCGAGGCAGGCGCCCATAATCCTCGTCGGGTATGACGACGCCGAGACCCTCCTCGCAGTGCGCGCCCAGCTCAATCAGTGCAATGGATTCGAGATCAAGTCCACTCGATCCCAGCGCGACATCGGCCGACAGTTCATCGGCCGACAACTGCAGCTTTTCCTCAAGAACTCGAATTACAAAGTCCGTCGTAGACGCCATGAGATCCTCCCAGCAGGATTGGACTCATACCCCGATCACGTCAGCGCACGACGGCAGCCCGATCTGCGCCGTCGTACGCAATCTGCCTGGCCGCCGTGTGGCCGATGAAGGGCAGCAGCCACCGCGGGATCCGACCTAGATCAGTCGCAGGGACCGGAGTACACGATAGACCAGTTTCGCTCGCTGCATAGCCCCCGATCGCGATGTCGTCAGGCCGGATGGTCGTCAATGTCCTCCTGCCGAAGCTCTCGGCGGCAGTAGCGCGTTGACGAACACGGATGTACGATGCTGCCGAACGGATCTTCGCCTCGGACGCGATGACACTTGGTAACCGCATTAGGCGAGAGCAGGCGATGCGTGGAAACAACGGGGGATTACGCGCAGTACCGGGATGAACTGGTGGCCGCGGCGACCGCGGTCGCTAACTCGGAGTTACTGTCGCTCAGCGGCCACGGCAATGTGAGCATCCGGCCGGCGGGCACTGATCAGGTCTATTACACGGCAGCCCCGACGCTACGGGGTTTCGGCGCGCAATCGGTCGTCCGGCTCGACCTGTCCGGCGAGGTCCTGCAGGGAACCCTTCCGCCACTTTCCGCGGCGGCCGTCGAGATGCACCTCGCGGTGTACCGAAGCAGGCCCGATGTCGGCTGCGTGCTGCACACGCATTCACCGGCGGCGACCACGTTCGCCGTCGCCGGTCGGCCCATCCGCGCCTGGGCCGAGCCGATGGTCATCTTCGGCCTGGACGGCGGCGTCCCGGTCGTGCCCTACGCGTTGCGCGGCATCGCTGCCGCGAAGAACATCCGGGCGGCGATGACACCTGGCCACTACGCGATGCTGCTGGAGAATCACGGCGTCCTGACCTTCCACGAGAGCGCGAAGCAGGCCTTGCATGTCGCGATCCTGGTGGAGGAGGCGGCCCGGCTGGGCCTTAGTGCGGCCGCGCTCGGTGGACCCAAGGACATCCCCGGTCGTCCGTCATGACCGGCGGCGCGATTCAGGCGCCGAGCGGCCGCAGTGCACCGCTGGCCAGTCGCGCCGCGGCCGACGTGACGACCGCGCCGACCATGGCCCGGAGCCGATCGCGAATCGCATCCAGCGTCGCGGGCGGCAGCAGCGAGCGCAGCGCGCCGTCGCCCAGCGTGGCGAATGCCGCCGCCGCCGGAGAGCCGGCCGCCATGGACAGCCGGTCGGCGGGAGCAATCGCGGCCGCGGTCATCGTGGTCGCCGCGGACATCTCAACGACTCCGGACAGATACCGCACCATATCCGGCGCCGGGTCGGGCGCTAGGAAACGGTGGCCGGCCAGCATGTCCGTGGTATCGCTACTCGCCCATCCCTGACGTTCCAGCACCGCCGCGAGAGGCTCGCGGCGCCAGTCGCCAGCACCTGATGTCTCCCGCGTCAGCAGCCATGTCTTGCCGACGCGCCACTGGTAGAACGGCACGGCCGCGACGCCTTCGACGGTTCGTTCCGCCGGAAGCCCACCCGACCTATCGAAATGCACGGAGCGCCGGGGCCCCTGCCACGCATTACCCGTCATGCTGGGGAGGTCCAGGTGCTGCGCGAGATTGGGAGCCGCCACCAGGTGGCGCAAACCCTCGCGCCGCAGGAATTCCAGCACCAGCACGTCCTCCGGCAGCAGGGAGTCGCGCCGATCCTTTAGGTAGCCGCCCAGCGCCCGTGCCGACGACGCGGGCATGAGCAGGGCCTGCGTCTGCACGTACTTGTCAATTCCCTCCACCCATCCGGCCCCGATCAGCGCGGCCACGCGAACCAGAGAGGCGGTCTTGCATCCCCACTCCGCGAAGAATGAGATCGCACAATTCGGATGGATTCGCGCGGCCGCCTGCAGCGCGCCGACGAAATTGTCACCGAGCTCGACATCATCCTGCACGACCACATGATGTGTGGCCGTTTCGGGAACGTTTGACCAGGCGATGGCGGCCGACTGCAATACCGTCGGATCAGGGTTCGGCGCGTGTTCATACGAAACCGAAACATTTGTTGCGGCCAGCTCCGAGCGCAGGCGCTCGATGGTGGCGCCCCGCTCCCTCACACCCATGATCATCGATGAGATTTCGATACTCGCGGCGGACTCGGATGACGACTTGATGAGCATGAGGCGTGACCCTAGTGTCTACCGCGGGTATGGTCAAACATGCGATACTCGACCCACGCCGTGACGTGTCAACTTCAATTTCTCCTCATTTCACAGAGAGGCGGATGTGGTGCTCGACGAGCTTCTGCAAGGATGGGAGTCGGTACTGAACCGCCCGGTGAGCCCAGACGATCACCTGTTCGACGACCTGCACGCCGAATCGCTCGAGATTCTCGAGCTCCTCGAAGTCATGGGCGACCTGCTCGACTTGTATGTGACGATCGACGACCTCTATGCACATCCCACGCCGCGCGCCGTCGCGGGGCTCGCGATGCGTGGGGAAAGTCATGCCGGATGACCCGCTCAGCGCCGCGTTGACGTGGGGTCAGCGCGCGATTCTCGGCACGATCGACGACCTGGGCCCAAAGGCGAACTATTTCACCATTCGCCGGGTCCTGCCCTTGCCGACAGGCGACGAGGATCGCATTCGCCGCATGCTGCGCGACCTCGCCCGGGAGCACGAGAGCCTGCGCACCATCGTTGTGCGATCTGGCGGAACGCGGACACAGCGGGTCCTCGACGAGGGACCCGTTCCGGCGGCTGCCGAGGAACTCGCGCACGGCGAGGACGCCGTGCGGCGGGCCCGTGTCACCGCGGCGAACCTCGCCGAGACACCGTTCGACCTGACCGTGGAGCCGCCGATCCGGTACTCGATCGTGCGCGCCCACGACGGCGACGCCGTGCTGGCCCTGGCGGTGTCGCACTTCGCCGCGGACGCGTATGCCCTATCACTGCTGACCCGGCGCATCGGCCGCCTCGGCGGCGGGGACGACGGCGCGGAACGCCCGAGCGTCCAGACGGTCGACTGGCAGCCTCGGATGCAGGCCGCCGCCGAGGCCGCTCGATCGGCCGAGCGTCGCACCGAGCGAGCCGTCGAACGATGGACCAAGGTGCTGGCGGCCGCCGCCGCGCCGCAGACACTCGACGCCCGCCCGGGCGAACGCGCCGACCGCTTCGTCGAATGGAGTCTCGAGTCCGCTGACGTCCAGGACGCCACGGAGCGCTCGGCCCAGCGGACCCAGACCTCGCCGGCCAGCGTCGTTCTCGCAGTCTGGTGCCTCACCATCGCCATGCTGGACGGCCGCGACGACGTGGCACTCACGCTGATCTCGGGCAACCGGCACCGTGACCGGGAACGCGGCTA
The DNA here is from genome assembly GCF_050955725.1 of Dactylosporangium sp. CA-139114. NCBI lineage: Bacteria > Bacillati > Actinomycetota > Actinomycetes > Micromonosporales > Micromonosporaceae > Dactylosporangium > Dactylosporangium sp. CA-139114. The sequence continues at coordinate 3,390,871 of NZ_CP192080.1, read as the reverse complement.
CGTCGGTCCGCTGGCCCAGGACACGCCTATGCTCGCCCGCCTGTCCCGCGGCCAGTTCGACGACTTCGTGCGCAACGTCCATCGCGAGGCCCTCAACGCCTACGCCGACGGACGGTACGACCCGGCCGCACTGGCGAACGCGCTCGGCGCCGTGGACGACTCCGTCCGTCCGCCAAGCAAGGTGCTGACGTTCTTCAACGATGCGCGCGGCGCACACCCGGCCTCGACCGCCGGCCGCCCGCCGGCCGGGCCGGCCCTGCGCCGGATCGGCCAATGGGCACAGCTGGACCTCCAACGCTTCCTGGTGCTGCAACAGATCGGTCCGAGCTGCCGGCTCCGTTTGCTCGTCGACACCGATCTCGTTGCCGCGGAACGGATCCCGATCGTGCTCGCCGCCATGGCGGATGCCTTGACCGCCGCCGCGGACGGCACCACGGTCGAGCGGCTGACACGCATGCTCGAGGTGGCATGCGGCTCCCGCGAGGTACCGCAGGACCGGAGGACGATGTGACCAGCGACGTCGAGCTCGTCGTCGATCTGCACGCACAACTTGCCGAGGCGCCATGGTGGGACGAGGAGCACCGGCAGCTCGTCTTCGTCGACATCGTCGCGGGGATGTTGTACCGCTACCGCCCCGAGGACGGCGACCTGACCGCGCGCGACATCGGCGAGCCGGTCGGCGCGGCGCTGCCGCGCGCGCAGGGCGATGTGGTGCTGGCGCTGGGCTCGGGGCTGGCGCTGTGGGACGAGCACGGCGAGCACCGGATCGTCTGCCCGATCGAGGCGGATCGGCCGGACAACCGGCTCAACGACGCAAAGTGCGACGCCGCCGGCCGGTTGTGGGTCGGCTCGATGGCCAAGGACACGACGGCCGGCGCGGGCAGCCTCTACTGCGTCACGCCGGACTACACCTGCCGGCGGGTGCTGAGCGACGTCAGCATCTCCAACGGCATGGACTGGACCGACGACAACACCCTGATGTACTACAACGACAGCCGGACCCACCGCGTCGACCTGTTCGACTTCGATCTGGACACCGGCGCATTGTCCGGACGCCGGCCGTTCGTCGAGCTGGCTGCGGACGAGGGCGAACCAGACGGTCTGACGCTCGACGCCGAGGGCGGTGTCTGGATCGCGACGTTCGGCGGTGGCACAGTCCGGCGGTACCGGCCGGACGGGACCCTCGACGCCGTCCTGCGGGTGCCGGCGCGCAAGGTGACGAGCCTCGCGTTCGGCGGCCGCGACCGGGACGAGCTGTACATCACCACGGCCGCGATCGACCTCGACGCCGAGGAGCGGTCGCGATACCCGTCCGCCGGTGGGGTCTTCCGCTGCCGTCCGGGCGTGCGAGGCAGACCGCCCCACGCCTTCCGAGGCTAGTCAGGATCGTGCCGCTGACGTCCCCCAGGAGCGCCATGGAGCAGAACCCTTCCGCCCCGAGCGGATACCGTCTCTCAGCCGTCGTCATGACGCACCCGACCCGACGCCCGTTGCTGGACCGGCTCAGACAGGCCTGTCCGAGCATCCACTTCCGGGCCGTGGAGGACGCCGACGCGATGCCGTCGCCAGACGCGGCGCTGCGCACCGCACTGCGGGCCTGGCAATCGGTGGCCGACGGCGCCACGCATCACCTGGTCCTGCAGGACGACGTCGTGCTCAGCCCAGCCTTCGACGACAAGCTGGCGCGGGCGGTCGCCACCGACCCGTCTCGGACCTTCTCGCTGTTCTCGGAGTGGGGCTCCAAGACCGCGCAGACCATTCGCATGGCGTCGTTCAGCGGCTGCGGATGGGCGCCGGTCGCCGATCCCTGGCTGCCGGCGCCGGCCGTGCTCATGCCCGCGGCTCGCGCCGCGGAGTTCGGGACGTTCCTGGCCGCCAGTATGGCGCGCGGCGAACGACGAGACGCCTTCCTGCTGCTGCACTTCCTGCAGTCCCTCGGCGAGCCGGCCCTCGTGTGCGTCCCGAATCTGGTACAGCACGACGACCCCCTCCAACCCAGCCTGCTGCCCAACGGCAAGGTGCGCGGCCCCCGTCGCACCGCCTGCTTCTCCAGCGATCCGGCGCCCATGACTCGCTGGGCCGAGCGGGTCTTGCAGTTGCCGGACCACCTGCCGTACCACTCACCGCACGACCTCGTCGCGAGCGTTTGCTTCGATCGCGACCCGAGCTACGCATGGCGGACCGAGCCCGTCTTCGCCTGGCTCGCCCACCGCGGCTGGTCCCTGGAGCGGCTCGACACGGCATTCCGGCTCCTGGCCCGGCAGCATCGCCTCGTCGTCGACGAACTACCCATCGGCCACGACTCCCTCAAGGAATCGGTGCTCGGCGCATTTGCGACCGGCTGGATTCTCGCCGACCTGGGCGGCCCGCACTCGACGGCCCCGGACGTGCGGTCGGCCTCCGCGGTCGCCTCCCTGCAGACCATGGCGGCCGGGCCGTTCCGGCGGGTGCTCAGCGACCGGCATCTGCGCTCGCTGTCCGAACGGATGCTACCGCTGCTTGCCGACGCGATCGCCGCCGGCCGGAACGCGGCCATCACCACCGAATCCTGGGACGCGAGAGAACTCGTCGCATGAGCACCTACGTGCTGGACACCGGAGAGACCATCGTCGACGAAACGGCTCAGTGGCTCACGTGGGCGTCGTGGATCGGCGTACCGCCCTTCACCCTCATCGCGACGCTAGGTGGTCTTCTCGAGCGGGGGCGGCCGTTCAAGGAGGTGTTCGCGGCGTTCGACCCCGGCTTCGACATCGACGAGGAGATCGAGCGCCGGCGGGCGGCCGGCGAGACCGTACCGCTGACCAGGGACAACCTGCATCATGACGTGATCCCCGCCGTCGCCGCACTGCGCAGCGCCGGTCATTCGGTGCTCATCGCCGGCAACATGACCGCCGCCGAGCAGACCGAACTGGTCGCATTGGGCCTGCCGGTCGACGCCGTGCTCTCCCCGGCCGACCTCGGCGCGCGCAGCTCCGAGCCGGAATTCTTCGCGGGCCTGACGCGGCACCTCGGAGGGTCCAACGTGGACGCGCTGTTCGTGAGCCACCGGCTCGACACCACCGGCAAGGCCGCAGCGCGCGCCGGCATGCCGTATCTGTACCTCGAACGCGGACCGGTAGCGCGGCTGCGGAAAGGATCGGCGGCCGATCTTGCCGTGCGGCACCGAATCACGACACTCGCCGAACTGCCGCACCACGCCGGGCGCCCGGTGGTTGGCGCTGCCGCCACCATCGTCGAGCACGGCTGAGGCGGAGGAGAGCAATGACAGACACGGTGGCAGCGCCGGACGTCCGCCGCTTCCTGTTCGTCCTGGGCAGCAGTCGCGCCGGCAACAGCGAGGCCCTGGCCCGGCACGCGGCCACCGCGCTGCCCGCCGACGTCGAGCAGGACTGGAAGCGGCTGAGCGAACTGCCCCTAGCGGCGTTCTCCGACACGGACCACGCGGAGCACCCGGAACCGTCCGGCAACGAACGCATCCTGCTCGACGCGACCCTCGATGCGAGCGACATCGTCGTGGTGTCCCCGCTGTACTGGTACAACGTCTCGGCGAGCGTGAAGCTCTACCTGGATTACTGGGGCGGCTGGATGCGGCGGCCCCAGCTGCGATTCCGCACACGGATGCAGGGCAAGACGATGTGGGCCGTCACCACGACCGGTGTCGAGGACGCTGTGAAGGCCGGCCCGCTGTTGGAGTCGCTGCGGCTCTCTGCGGAGTACCTCGGCATGCGGTGGGGCGGCGACGTCGTCGCGCATGCCCGCCGGCCGGGCGGCATCCTCGCCGAGGCCGATGCGCTGGAACGGGCGCGGACCCTGTTCCAGGCGGGGCCGGCCTGGTGAGGCTGGGCCCGCGGACCGGGGCCGCGGCACCAGGCGCCACAGCAGCTCCGAGGCCTCCGACATGCGCCGGACCCCATATTGAGCAGGGCGTCGCCGTACGGGAACTTGGTCGCGATCAGGTGCCCGACGAGCTGCGCGAACAGTTCACTGGCGCTGGTGCCGAGCCGCAGCCACGCGGCCGGCGGCCCGTCCTGGAAAACGCCGGACCGGCTTCGATGTAGTCCGCGAGAGTTGTACCGCGACCTCGTCGCCAAACTCAACCACGACCTCAGCCGCCACCGCGGCTACGGCATGGTCGTCATGGACGGCGCCGACGACCCCGCTTACACCAGCGGTCACCGCGCGCTCGGCCACGACAACCGCCGGGTCATCGAAGCACCCTGCTTCCGCCACGCCGACCTACGCCAGCGACGGCGGCACGACGCTGCATCGGGTAGCGTCACCAGCCTGCGGACCACGCAGAGAAGTCGGCTATTGCATATCGGCGGTCAAGAATACTGTCCAAATAAAGTGAATTGTGAACTCTGGCGCAATCCTGGCCCAGCGGGTTCGATAGAGAGTCCCTGCAGCTCAGAGGCCATTCATTCACAGATCAGCCGGTTTATGCTGGAGGTGACCTGGGAGAACGTTGCTGAGCACGTCACTGAGGCCTCCGGCTCCCCTGAGGGTCAAGGGTCGTGGGTTCAAATCCCGCTGTAGGTGGATAGCTGATTGGCGTCCCACGGGGCCCAGTCCTTGAGGCCGAGGCGCTGCGCGTACGCGATGAGCAGGTCCTTGACGCGGTCGATGCCACCGCGCCGCGGAACGCTTAACAGGCGAACGTTCGTCGCGACGATCAGGAACTGCGGCATCCGGCCGGCGGCGACGCGCCACCGCCGCGGCTCCAGCCATTGGTCCAGTTCGCTCGAGAGGCTCTGGCACAGCCATTGGGCATCAGCGACGCCGCCAGCGATCCGGCGGCACTTCGCTTGGAGGACGCCGTAGCCGTTCCAACCCGCAGGAAACGACACCTCGCCGTCGAACGTGGCCTCCCGACCGCCGTCCGGGCCTGCCCCGAAAGCCTGGATCGCCGGCCCAACACCCGCACCGCAAGGGCCCGACACAACTCCTCGAACCGCCGCTCGTCGAGTCTGCTCAGCTCGTACGCCACCGAACCATCATGGCCTAAACCGTGAGATGCTCCGTCCCAGGCGGACGACGCACAGATCGAACCAGGTCGGGTCAGCGAGCTCCACAGGGACCGCCGATAGGACGCTGGCAGCTCAAACGACACGGAGCAAGGCACTTGCAAGGCTTGCGTCTGGCGGTCAAAGCGATGTTTGATTCGCAGGCATCCTTCATGCTCTCGGGCTAAAGTCGGCTTCGCCAGCCTTGACAACGAAAGCAACACTATGCCTGGCCCGGGTCACCGCGACGTAGAGCCGGTCGGGTGCCTTAAGGACGGACAGGTCGGCGGTCTTCAGGTATCTGAGCATCGGTTGAGTGGGGAAGATCAGGACGCGGTCGTAGGTGCTGCCCTTAGATATTCCGATATTGAGGGCTGGCAGACCGAGGGTTGAGGTGGTCACCCGGTCTCGCAGCACTTGGGCCCGTATTTCGCCATGTAAGCGGGTACATCCTCGGCGACGATCCTGAAGATGCCGTCGTGGCCTGCACGGCGAGGCTCCCGGTTGGGGCATCGAATCTTGGTCGACTGCTGTCTTACCGGAGCCTCGCCCTCATCGATGCCCGGGTCCGCCGTACCCACCCTGAGCTGCAAGGTCAGCTTGGAAATGGCTCAATGTGCGCTCAACAGTCCTGAAGCCCCTGATCCGCTACCCACGGCTGGCCGGGTTCACGCCAACCAGCACCGAAAACATGACGGTGACGAGTCGCGCATCTCGGGCACATTTCAGGCCCGCAGGTGGTGCTGTCATGATTCCCGGACCACCTCGTCCGGTGAGTTGTCGGGGCGCAGACCGCGCCGGGTGCCGGCTGCCGACCTGCTGCAGCGCCTCGATCTGTTGGTCGCTGAGCCGGGGGAACGCCCCCGGAGACGTCGGGCGTCTCGGCAAGGCAATGGCGTGCGGCACCGTTCACGACGAGCCCGCCAGCGCCTGCTCGACCCATCGATGAAGCTCGGCGGCCAGCGCGGCACCGGCCCGGCGGCAGATGACGCGGCCGGCTGCTGTTGCGCGGCCGCGGCCGCCGATCCGGTCCCGTCGAGTTGACGCACTCGCCGTCGACTGGGATGGACGGGGAAGTCAGGCCGATGCGCGGGGCCGGCTCAGCAGGTGGATCGCGTCATCCAACAGGGCGAGCAGCTGTGGCCGCACGTCCGCTTCTGGAACGGTCCAGCGCGCACATGGCCGCACATCGGGCGCGTCGTTTTGGCTAGATCGGAAGTCACGCGGAGTGACGAGATCGACGCCTGTCGGTGTGCTGAACTGCCGCACCGGTCCTCTTGTCAGGCGTGACCCGTCGGTACGGGCGGCGAGAAAGCCTGCGGCCAGGGCAGTCTCCTAAAGGTTCCGGGCATGCTACGGCGAGCTGGGTGGGCTGCTCAGCACCTCGTGCATCCGGCGGCGCAGCCCGAAGACCGCCACCACGAACAGCGCCGCAAGGGCCACGCGGGCCAGCAGCAGCGGAATCATCCACTCCAGCCGTAGCTCGAACCAGTGCCCGTCGACCAGGCTCGCGTGCGGCAGCGCGAGCCCGGCCGCCACGGTGGCCACGACACCGGTCCGCCAGGCCACGACCGTCCACGTCGTCAGGACCGGCACCGGTTCGGCGCCCCGGCTGCGCACCAGCGCGGCGCACATGTAGTACCACACCCCGGCGAAGAGCAGATGGAAGTAGAACAGCAGCGTCTCGTACGTGCCGAGGCGCTGTCCGAGCTGCAGGTCGCCCAGCGGCGGCGACGGTAGCACCGCGATGATGCGCAGCAGCGCCACCACGTCCGCGACGGCGACGAACGCGAAGATCGCAGCCGTGGCGAGCACGAACCACATGGCGTTGTCCAGCCGCGCGGCGATGCCGCCGGCGGCGGTCCGGAAGGTGGTCATGCCCACCACCCGCCCGTCTTCGCCGCCAGCCGGTCGGCGGCGGCGAGGTCGTCGGTCAGTACCGCCCAGCCGTCGCCCTTCACCACGGCCGCGGCGCCCGAGGACACCGTCCACTCGGTCTGCTTCGCCTGCAGCCACTCGTCGCGCTGCCGCCCGCCGTCAAACGTCACGATGGTGGCACGGTGGTGAGCCGGGAGCGGGCACGCGGCCGTCTCCAGCGCGCCCCGGTCATTGGGCAGCTTGTCCACGGTGGCGCAGCCGACGGCGGACCCGATCTGGGCCGCGGTGAGCCGCGACGGCCCAGACGCGCTCTGCGCCACCCATCCACCCATTCCTGCGACCAGCAACGCCCCCGCGATGACGAGCTGGGTCTTCATCGAGATCACGCGCGGGACTGTAGCGACCGCCGTTGCGCTCGGCAACACCGTCCGCGGCGGTACTTCCGCGGTCCGATTTCTGGCTTCGTGCGGCCGTCCATCTATGGCATCGACCCATCCGTGATGATCAAGTCGGGATGCAGCTGCCGAGCCTGGCCCAGGGCCTGTTCCCCGCCAGCCAATCAGGCGCTCGGCCATGGCGGCGACGCCGTTACGTTCGGCCGGCACGCCGAAGTGCCCGCGGATCTCTGGATCGAGGTAGTCGCGGATCTCGTCCCGTCGGCACGGCACCGCCGCCAGGCACGGTGAGCAGCGACGTGAGCATGCAGTCGTATTCGTCGACGTTCGTCTCCGAGTCGAAGACACCAATGACGTCCCACGCGTCGAGCAGCTGCTGCTTGAGCGAGGCGTCGAGGTTGACCACGTCACCGTCTTCCGCTGGGTACAACGCTTCACGCCGCTGCTGGCTGACGCGGCCCGGTTCTGCCGGCACGCACCTGGTGACAGGTGGTTCATCCGAGCTCAACCCCCTTGGCGAGCACCTGCCGCGTGCTGATGCGCCCGCACGATCGCCGCATCGGCCTGGGCAGCGCCAGTCCAGGTCGCCGGCAGCCCGGTGCTTGAGCCGACTGTGATCGGCCTCAATCGGGGTATTGGCGTGCCGCTCGACGTGGTGCCACGCCTGCGGGATCAGCTCATCCAGGACGCCCGGATACACCGCGGCAGCATCGGTGAGCACCTCGCTGGGCGTCACCTTCAACATCGACAGCGCCCGCCGGAAGAACCGTCGGGCCGCGTCGGCGTCGCGGCGAGCCGAGACCAGCACGTCGATGACCTGCCCGTACTGGTCGACCGCCCGGTATACGTACCGCCAGACTCCGTTACTCGAGCTGCACGGCTGCGCCGGCCTCACCGCCGCGAAGATTATCGCCGAGACAGCCGGCGTGACCCGATTCCGCTCATCCGCAGCATTCGCCATGCATGCCGGCGCCGCACCGATCCCGGTCTGGACCGGCAACCGAACCAGATACCGGCTCAACCGCGGCGGCAACCGCCAGCTCGACACCGCCCTGGTCTGCACCACCCTCGGCCTCCATCGCGGCGACGTCGACGCCGCCGGGCCGGTGGCACGAGACCTCGGAGGCAGCGGCCGAACGTTGCGGCAACGCCCGGCACGCATTGCGCTTCCACGACGAGCTGGAATGGATTCCCGCGCCGGCGCTGCTGCTGATTGTGCTCGCCGACGGGGCGGCGGCCGAGCGGCAGGCGTCGGCTGGCCGCCTTGGAGCACGAGCTGGATCTCGTCATGGACCACCTCGGCATCCCGTGAGCCCGAGCCCGCCGCTCTCGCCGAGTCCTCGAGGAGCTGCCGGCCGGGTGGAAGATCCAGGCGATCAAGGTGTCCGCAAAGCCACCGGCGCCGGCCTCAAGGACGCCGAGGACGCCGTCGGTCTGCTCGCCGGGCGCCACGGCCTGGACTCGCACAGTGCGGGCGGCGCCGGGGGATCGGCGCGGCCCGCACTGTCCGGGTCCGCGTTAGCGGGTCAGGACGGTGATCCGGTCGAGGGCCATCGAGCCGTTGTCGAGGCGCAGGCCGACGGCCGGGGACCAGGAAGCCAGCGTCGTGGCGTCGAGCGCGTCGCTGACGGGGGCCGTGTGGATCTGGCGCCACACGCCGTCGTGCTCGTACCACGTGGTCAACTGGCCCCACCGGACCACGACGGCGAACCGGTCTCCGGGCTGCCACTGGACCTGCGCGCAGCAGCCGCCGGTCGCGTCGCCGCGGCCACCGCCGTCCACCTGCACGTCGACGCCGGACGTGCCGAAGTGGTTGTTGTACCAGGCCATCGCGTTGTCGCGGTTGCCCGCCGACTGGCCGATGAACAGGCTATCCTCCGGCGCCGAGCCGGCGAACCGCTGCGGCTGCACGATGATCGCGGTGCCGGCCACCGAGCCGGTGACGGGTGCGGCGAGGACGCCGAACGCGCGGCTGCTCGCCTGTGCCGTGAGGGTTCCGCCGGCCACCGAGAAGGCGGGGGCCGGTTCGCCGCCGGCCGGGCGGTCGATGCGGTACTGCGCGCTGCGGTCGGTGCCGAAGTCGTCGTCCCACGCCGTCGTCGGGAAGTCCGACGGCGAGAACTGGTACCGGGTCGTCGCGACGGCGCCGCTCGTGCCGTCATCACCCGTGCCGGACCGGGCCAGCACTCTGATGGGCCGACTGTTGCCGAGGTCGGCGTCGGCCGGGACAGTGACCTCCCAGGTGGTCGTCAGCGGCCGGCCGGGCGTGACTTTCTTGGCGGAGGCCGGCGTGACGGCGCGGGTCGTCCACCCGCGCGGCACCTCCAGCGACACCTGCACCGCGGTCTTCGGCCGCTCGGCGGAGACCTTCGTCGTGACGGTGACGGTCCGGCCGGCGTCGACCTGGAGCTCGCCGCCGGTGAGTCCGGCGAAGGCGGCGGTCAGGTCGGGATCGGGCCGGCGCCATACCTGCAGCGCGGCGATGCCGACCGCTCCACGGTCGCTGCGCGGCGCGACGACCCGCAGCCGGTCGGTGGTGATCGGCGGGTCGACGACGACCCGGTTGATCGCCCGGCCCACCGGCACCGCGGGCTCGCGGCGCTGGCCGGGCACGTCCCGCCACGTGCCGTCGGGATCCTGGGCCTGCAGGGCGAAGGACGTCGGGGTGCGCACGCCGCCGCCGTCGTCGTAAAAGTCGATACGGACGTCCGACACGAGGGTCGGGGCGCCGAGGTCGACCTGCAGCCAGTCGGCGGCGTTGGGCGAGCCGTATGAGGTCCAGCGGGTGGTCGGCACGTCGAGGTGGAAGTCCTGACCGTCGATCGCGTTGACCGCGGCGTCGCCGGGCCACGTGTACGAGGCGGTCGCTGTCGGGTAGCCCGTCTTCGCCACGTTCGCGGCGTCGTCGACGAGCTCGGCCGGCGCCGTCACGCTGGTCGGCCGGCCGCGGACGTCGACGGTGAGGTCGGCTAGTGTCGCCCGCTGTACCCGCAGCGAACCGTCGACCCACAGCCGCAGGCCGTTGCCCTGGCCGTATGCCGTGCCGTCACGGTCCCAGACGATGCTGAGGTTGTGGCCGTGGTACGCGAGGTTCTCCACCGCGAAGTGGCTCCAGTCCGCGGGCACCAGCGGCGAGATCCGCACCGAGTCGTCCTGCTGCGGGCGGATGCCGAGCAGGCCGGAGAGCACGATGTCGTTGAACGTGGAGTGGTTGTAGTCCTCGCTGTGGCCGCGCCCGTCGTAGATCCAGCGGTTCTCGTCGGGGTGGTGCGCCTCGGCGACGTAGGGCTGGCCGTTCTTTCGCTGGGTCAGCGCGTAGCCGCGCAGGACCGAGTAGAAGTCGTCGCGGTCGACGTAGGACTGGGCCGGGTAGTCCAGCAGCTCGTTGGCGAGCGCGGTTAGCGTCTGGCTGGTCGCGTAGGGCCAGCTCGGTCCGTCCCAGCGGCAGCAGCCGTCGAGCGCCTGGTGCATGAACCACGGGCTGCGCCGCTCGGTGGTCGTTGGCCCGTAGGCCGCGGCGAAGCCCTGCGGGTCGGTCAGCTGCGTCCAGGCGGCCGCGTTGTCCTGCGGCGCCATGTGGAAGTACCAGGGAATGAACCCGATCTCCTCGCGGTCCGCGATCGGCGTGAGCGAGGGGTTACCGTCCCGCATGACGTGCTTGTAGAACGACGACGACGGGTCCCAGAGGTGCCGCTCGACGTTGGCGCGCAGGTCGGCGGCCTCGCGCTCGTAGCGGGCCGCCGTGACCGGGTCGCCGGCCTTGCGCAGCAGGAGCGCGATCGCGCGGGCGTCGCCGTACTGGTAGGCGTTGATCGTCGGCCGGTAGCCGTCACCGCCGTGGTAGGGGTCGGCGCTCTGGTAGGAGCTCGCGGTGAACTCCATGGCGTCCCAGACCGGGGTCTGCCAGTACAGCCCGACCTGGGCGTCGAAGTTGGTGGTCTTCCATCCCTCGTATTGCCGGCGCAGGTCCGGCAGCCGGTCGACGAGGAACCGCCAGTCCCCGGAGACCTCGGCGCGGGCGACGGCGGCGTCGGCGGCCCAGAATGAGTACTGATGGGCCCAGTCGTTGGTGTTGTCGTTGAGCCCGTCCGTCGCGGGCTTGGCCTCCGAGCCGGAGCCGCGCAGCCAGTAGTCCAGGTAGTCATCGACATAGCGCTGGTCGCGCAGCCAGCGACCCTCGTAGATGTGGTGCGCCGCGGCCGCGTCGATCCCGCCGTACGGCGCGGAGTAGCCGACCGGTCCGAGGAACTCCGAGACGATCCAGCCGTCCTTCGGGCCGGTGTACTTCAGGGCTTCCTTGTAGGTGCGCCACCGGTAGTAGTAGGTGGCCTGGATGTCTTTGTCCGGCAAGTCGACGAAGGGGATGTTCGCCTCGTACCACGCCGGCTCCGGAACCCCGCCGAGCAGGGCAGCGTGGTCGAGGATGTGGGTGGTCGGGCCGACGGCCGGATAGACCGCCGGCGGCGGCGCCACGGCCGTGGCGGACGCGGGCGTGGTGCCCGGAACGACGATCGCGGCGAGCGCCGCGATGCCTGCCACTGCTGCCGCGAGCCGCGGCTGGACCAACGCCATGGTGACTCCCTGTGGGCACTCAGCTCGTACTCCGCCGAAGCTGTCAAAGTCAAACAAGAACACACATGGAAGTCAAGGAATTGCTCGATCGATTGCGTAATGAACTGTTGGATCGTGTGCGTTCGTGGCGAATCGACGCTGGCAGGGCGACTCCGCCCACAGGACCTTCTCGCCGTTGCGGCGCAGCACCCACAGCGCGAGGACCTCGAGCAGCCACGGCCCGCCCGCCGTGTCGCGCTCGTAGCCGAACAGGCGGCCCCCAGGGGGCAGGTCGCGACGAGGGCGACAACCGCGTCACCGTGGACGAGGTCGGCGTCGCGGCACCGAACGTGCCGGTCCGGTGCGGCGCTGTGCCGCCCGTCGACGCGGTGCGGCCAGTCCCGCGTGCGGGGCCACCACGTCGCGACGGGGACGCGCGGGCCGAGGTCGATCGGCAGGGTCGGGGCCCGCCCTCGTCGCTGTGGGGAGAACACGGATTCCGTCACAGGTAAGCAAGCGGGGACGATTTCCGTTGCGTTACAGGTGGTGACACGACGAATTCAGCGGTATAAGGTCACCGGCACCAATTCCGGAAGGCGAAGACATGGCTCGTACCCCGCTGCATCGTCGTCGTCGGCGCCGGCCTGGCCAGCCTGTGCGCGGCGTACACCTTGAAGAAGGCCGGCTACTCGGCCACGGTCTACGAGGCGTCCGACCGGCTCGGTGGCCGCTGCTGGTCCGACCGGGGCAGCTGGGCCGGCGGCCAGGTCTGCGAGCACGGCGGCGAGCGCATCGACCAGAACCACGACCAGATCCGCAACCTGGTTCAAGAGCTGGGGCTGGACCTGGTCAACCTGCTCAGCGCCGAGCCGAACGGCAGCGAGGACCGCTACTTCTTCGACGGGTCCGTGTACCCGTACGACCAGGGCTACCGCAACGGAGCGGTCGAGTCCGGCCAGCGCGCCGGCGCCGAGATCATCGCGGCGCTCGGCAATTGACCTCACAGGGCGACCCGGCCGGCCGCCCGTCCTCGGACCCGCCACCGCGGCGCGGCGACGCCAATCACAGGACAACAGGAGCTGACGTGAGCATCCCGGCGATCCGGCTGACCAGTCTGCGCAAGTCGTTCGGCGCGGTGACCGCCGTGGACGGCGTCGACCTGGAGATCGCGGACGGGGAGTTCTTCTCGATGCTCGGGCCCAGCGGCTCCGGCAAAACGACCGTGCTGCGGCTCATCGCAGGATTCGAGACCCCGACCACCGGCGCGATCGAACTCGGCGGTGTCGACGTCACCCGCCGCCCGCCGTACGACCGCGACGTCAACACCGTCTTCCAGGACTACGCGCTGTTCCCGCACATGTCGGTGCTCGACAACGTCGCCTACGGCCTGCGGGTCCGCAGGGTTCCGCGCCGGCAACGGCGCGAACAGGCGCAGGAGGCGCTGCGTTCGGTGCGGCTGGACGGCTTCGGCGACCGCCGGCCCGGCCAGCTGTCCGGCGGGCAGCGGCAACGCGTCGCGCTCGCGCGGGCGCTCGTCAACCGGCCCAAGGTGCTGCTGCTCGACGAGCCGCTCGGTGCGCTGGACCTGAAGCTTCGCGAGGAGATGCAGGTGGAGCTGAAGCAACTGCAGCGCCAGGTCGGCATCACGTTCGTGTTCGTGACCCACGACCAGGACGAGGCGCTCACCATGAGCGATCGCGTGGCCGTCTTCTCGCAAGGGCGCATCGCGCAGGTGGGCACCCCCGCGGATATCTACGAACGTCCCGCCTCTGCCTTCGTCGCGGGATTCGTCGGTACCTCCAATCTCCTCTCCGGCGCGATCGCGCAGACGGTGCTCGGCGATGAGGGCGTGTTCTCGGTCCGGCCGGAGAAGATTCGCATCGACGGTCCGGAGGCCGGACCGGACGAGGTGAGCACCAAGGGCCGCGTCGCCGAGGTCATCTACGCCGGCGCCACGATCCGGCTCCTGGTCGACCTCGACGGCGGCGTCCGGCTCACCGTCGTGCAGCAGAACCTGGCGGACAGGCCGCCTCATCAGGACGGCATGCGTGGCCGCCCGGTACGGCTGACGTGGCACCGCGCGCACGTCGTAACCATCCCTTCGGAGATCTAGGAGCGCACATGCGTGGGTTCAGGTTGCTCGTCGCTGTGTCGGCCGCGTTGCTGGTGTTGTCGGGTTGTGGCGGCAAACAGAACGGCGGCGGGCAGTCAGCGGGGCCAGGCGGCGCGAAGCTGCCGAAGATCGACAAACTGGCCAGCCTCGGGCCCGGCGAGGGAGCGGTGAACATCGTCGCCTGGGCCGGCTACGCAGAGAACGGCTCCAACGACCCGAAGGTCGACTGGGTCACGCCGTTTGAGAAGCAGACCGGCTGCAAGGCCAACGTCAAGACCGCCGGCACCTCGGACGAGATGGTCACGCTGATGAAGACCGGCGACTACGACGTGGTCTCCGCGTCCGGCGACGCGTCACTGCGACTCATCTACGGCGGGGTCGTCGCACCGGTCAACACCGACCTGATGAGCAACTACAAGGACGTCTTCGACGGACTGAAAAACAAGGCCTGGAACTCCGTGAACGGGATCGCCTACGGCATCCCGCACGGCCGCGGCGCCAACCTGCTCATGTACCGCACCGACGTGGTCAAGCCCGCGCCGACGTCGTGGTCCGTCGTGTTCGACCCGAACTCGCCGTACAAGGGCAAGGTCACCGCGTACGACTCGCCGATCTACATCGCCGACGCCGCGCTGTACCTGATGAAGACCAAGCCCGAACTCGGCATCAAGAATCCGTACGCCCTCGACGACAAGCAGTTCACCGCCGCGGTCGACCTGCTCAAGGCACAGAACAAGGTCGTCGGCGAATACTGGTCCGACTACACCAAGGAGGTCCAGGCGTTCAAGGCCGGCAACTCGGTGGTCGGCACGACGTGGCAGGTCATCGACAACCTGGCCAAGGCCGACCAGACCCCCGTCGAGGCGGTGCTGCCCACCGAGGGCGCGACCGGCTGGTCCGACACGTGGATGATCGCCGCGAAGGCGAAGCACCCCAACTGCGCGTACCTGTGGATGAACCACATCATCTCGCCGGAAGCCAACGCCGCGGTCGCCGAGTGGTTCGGCGAGGCACCGTCGAACCGTCTGGCCTGCGCCAAGACCGCCGACCCGCAGCACTGCGCGACGTACCACGCCGACGACGAGGAGTACTACAGCCACGTCTGGTACTGGACGACGCCCGTCGAGGACTGCCTCGACGGCCGGACGGACGTCAAGTGCAAGGACTACAGCGAGTGGACCAAGGCCTGGACGAGCATCAAGGGCTGACGTCGTCCCCTCCCGACGGGAGGGGATTCCTTGAACGCCCGCTGCATGACCCCGGCCTGCGTTTCGCGCCCCCGCTGACCGCGCAGGCATCCACGAGAGGAGTCCGATGAGCGCGACGGTGCACCGGGTGGCGGCGTGGTTCCACCGCCACCCGCGCGCCCGGCTGGCGGCGCTGCTGGCGGCACCGCTGGCCTGGCTCGTGATCGCTTACCTCGGCGCCCTCGGGGTGCTGCTCGTGTCGTCGCTGTGGAGCGTCAACACGTTCACCGGCGACGTCGTCTACGAGGCGACGCTCGACAACTTCCGCACGATATTCACCGATCCCGTGTACGGCACGGTGGTACTGCGCAGCGTCCTCGTCGCGGCCGCGGTGACGGTCATCGACGGGGTGCTGGCCCTGCCGATGGCGTTCTTCATGGCAAAGGTGGTAGCCGCGCGGTACCGTCAATGGCTGCTCGTCGCCATCGTCACGCCACTGTGGGCCAGCTACCTGGTGAAGGCATACGCCTGGCGGGTGATGCTCGCCAACGACGGGCCGCTCGACCGACTGTTCGGCGGCCCCGGGTACGGGCTGACGGCGACCGTGCTCGTGCTGTCCTACATGTGGCTGCCGTACATGATCCTGCCCGTCTACGCCGGCCTCGACCGGCTGCCGGACTCGCTGCTGGAGGCGTCGGCCGACCTCGGCGGGCGGCCCGGGCGCACGTTCCGCTCGGTGGTGCTGCCGATGCTCGTACCGTCCATTGTGGCCGGTTCGGTCTTCACGTTCTCGCTGTCGCTCGGCGACTACATCACGGTCCAGATCGTCGGCGGCAAGAGCCAGCTCATCGGCAACCTCGTGTACGCGAACATCGGCGCCGCCAACGATCTGCCGTTCTCCGCGGCGCTCGCCACGATCCCGGCACTCATCATGGTCGTGTACCTGCTCGCGATCCGCCGTACCGGTGCCCTGGAGCGACTGTGACACTGTCCCCCCTTTCCCGTTGGCTGCTGCGCGGCATGATGGCGCTCGGCCTCGCATTCATCTACGTGCCGCTCGCGATCGTGCTGCTCAACTCGTTCAACGCCGACCGCACGTTCGCCTTCCCACCGCGGCGGTTCACCGTCGACTGGTGGTCGCGGGCCTGGGGAAGCAGCGGCCTGCGCGAAGCGCTGTGGGCATCGGTCCAGGCCGGGCTGGGCGCCACGACGGTGGCCCTCGTGCTGGGCACGTTGGTGGCGTTCGCGGTCCAGCGGTACCGCTTCTTCGGCCGGGAGGCCATGTCGCTGCTGGTCCTGCTGCCGATCGCACTGCCCGGCATCGTCACCGGCATCGCGCTGGACACCGCGTTCCGCTCGGTGTTCGCGCCCCTGGGCATCGGCAAGGGTCTGCTGTCGGTGGTGATCGGCCACGCAACGTTCTGCGTGGTCGTGGTGTACAACAACGTGCTGGCCCGGCTGCGGCGCACCGGCGCGTCGTTCGAGGAGGCGTCGGCGGACCTGGGCGCCCGCCCGGCCCAGACGTTCCGGCTCGTGACGTTTCCCCTGATCCGTTCCGCGCTGTTCGCGGGCGGGCTGCTGGCGTTCGCGCTGAGCTTCGACGAGATCGTCGTGACCACGTTCACCGCGGGCCCGAGCACACAGACACTACCGATCTGGATCTTCAGCAACCTGTTCCGCCCGAACCAGGCGCCGGTCGTCAACGTGGTCGCGGCGGTCGTGATCGTGCTGTCGATCGTGCCGATCTACCTGGCCCAGCGCATCTCGTCGGACACCGCCAGCGGCGGCCGGCTCTAACTTGAGTTTCACCTTCGGCGGTTCGGTGTCGATGGCCGTTCAGGCCCCGGCCGGCATGTTCAGTGCTCGGGCGATGGCGTCGATGTGCTCGCTGCCGGGCTCGAACGGGTCGGTGGTGGTTTCGAACCACCACAGGCCCGGCCACGTCCAGCGGGTACCGCCGCCGCGGTCGTTCCCCGGCGTCGGGCCGCTCCCGCGACTCCTGCCGCGACTCCTGCCACGGCCACGGCCATGGCAGGTGCGAGTCCGGGCCGGGGCCCGCCTGCCGGATCTCCGTCTCCGGCCCGAGCGCGCCCAACTCGGCCAGCGCGGCGAACAGCCCCTTCTCGGCGAAGACGTAGCCCCGCACGAGGATGTCGTCGAGCCGCCCGCCGTCGCCGCCGGCAAGCCCGGCCGCCTCCGCCCGGGCCAGCATGGCCGCGACCACCGGTGCGCGCTGAGCGGCCTGGGTCGCCTCGTCGGGCTCCTCCGCCCAACCCGGCAAGCCGTAAGCGGGCCCGGACTCCTCGTTGAACAGCCACCGCAACCGTTCCTGGCCGTCGTGCCAGCGACGCGTTGTCGACAGCGCCCGAGCCCGGCGCAACAGCCGCGGCGGCCGCCACGCCGGCGAACTGCTCATCGCGGCCGCCCGCGCCTTCTACAACGTCACCATCGCCGACGGCCTCATCGACGCCGCAGACAGCCCAGCCCACCGAGTCCGCAAACCCCGGCGGCTGCCCACCACCCGACGGGCGCTCACACCGGCCGAACTGACCGACATCAACCTCGTCGCCCGCACCACCGGCAACGACACCATCCTCGACGCGCTCCTGCTGCGCCTGCACACGGAAACCGCATGCCGCCGCGCCGGCGCCCTCGGATTGCGGCTGCAGGACCTGGACGCCGATCGCGGCCTGCTACAGCTGCGGGAGAAGGGCGGCACGGTGCGCTGGCAGCCGATCAGCCTCGACCTCGCCGCCAGCACTGTGCGCCGTCCCGACCCGCGTCTACGGCACCTGGTACTCCGGCGGCGGCCGGATGACGTCGGCCGCCGCCTGCGCCCGGCCGCACCAGGTCGCCGCCATCGCCCCGGTCGCCGGCCTGCGCGCCGGCCCCCGACCCGCGGAACCCCGCCCAGCCCGACCCGTCGTCGTGCGCCCCGGCCCGTCCGGTCCCGGTCATCACCTTCCGCGGCCAGCAGGACGCCAGCAACCCCTATCAGGGCGGCGGCGACGTCTGGCGCTACCCGATCCCGGGCGCCCCGGGCCGCTGGGCGGCGATCAACCGCTGCACCTCGGGCCCGGCCGCCGTCTCCGTCACCACCCACGTGACGAGGACCCGCTACCCGAACTGCGCCGCCGACACCGTTCTGTACACGATGAGTGACGGCGGCCACACCGGGCCCGGCACCCCGGCCGCCTTCCCCGGCAACGGCACCACCACCAGGAGATCAGCGCCAACACCCTGATGTGGCAGTTCTTCCAGCACCTCACCCTGCCCGCCTCACAGCGGAGCATCGTCGGGCTGCTGGCGCACACCGCCGGTTCTCCGCACTGGACTGCCCGGCGCCTCGTCCCGGGAAGCCGCGTTTTCGCAGGTGGGCGGTGGTGCAACGTCCCACCGTCCCAGGTGTGCGTCACGGGCTGGTCCGCGGGCGCGCCGCCGTGCCATGATCCCTGCCGCCGGGCCATACAGGGAAAATCCGGTCCGGACCAAAGCGCCAGTTGGCGCCACGCCCCGCCATCTCCGCACTGCCGTGTTACGCGCCGTCACTATTCGTGACAACCCGCCGATCTGGGCTCATCGGCGGGACGGCGACGGACGGTGAGCACGGGCGTGGTCCGGCAACTGTCCACCGACACGTGGAGCTACCCAATGACCGACGCCGTACCCGACGAAATCGATCCAACCGTCCAACCACCCGTGGCCGTACCGTATCTGCTGGTCATGCCCGGCGGCGATGGACGGCCGCAGCCGGTCGCCTGGCCCGGCACCGCCGAGGGGCAGACGACGTGGGCGATTCCGGTGACGATTCCCGCGGGAACCCCGGGATTCGCCGTGTTCGTGCCGCTGGTCCCGGGCGCGGCGGTCAAGCCTGTCGAGGGCATGACGGCCGCGCCCGTCGCGGCCGTGCCAGTCACGCCCGTTGTGGCCACAGCCGCCGCGCCTGTTGAGGAACTGCCCGACGACGAGCTCGAAGAAGACAAGGAACACGACGAGGAACACGACGAGGAGGCTGTCGCACCGCCGCTGGTGCAGCACCAGCCGGCTCCGCGGCCCTTCGCACCCCCGCCCGGCGCGCCCTACCCGCCGCACCCCGCGCCGCCCCCATTCCCGCCCTTTCCGGCCGTTCCACGAGTCATGGGGCCACCGCGACCGCTGCCGCCCGGGTTCCTGCAAGCACGCTGGCCCGGGCCGGAGCCCGCGAGCGGCTGGCGCGTACCGGTCGCCGTGCTCGCCGGCGGACTCGTCGCCGCGATCGTCCTGCCGGGCATGCGGGTCGGCATCGGCTGGTTCCTCGGCGGGTTCGCGCTCGTCGCCGCCGTCATCGCCGGCATCTGGCCGGCCGCCGCAGCGCTGCCGAAGGCCGACCGAGGGATGCGGGCCGTCTGGGCCGGCGCCGCGGTCGTCCTGCTGTCCGTGCTGGCGTTCCGCAACGCCTGGTGGCTCGTCACGTTCTGCGTGCTGGGCGCGCTCGGCTGCGCCGCCCTGGCCATCGTCGGCGGCCAACGCGTCCGCTCCATACTGTTCAGCCTCGTGGCGGCGCCGTTCGCGGCGTTGCGCGGCATCCCGTGGGCGGCCAAGCACCTCAGCGCCACCAGCGAACGGCACGGCAAGCCCCGCCACACCCAGCGCGTCGCCTGGTCGGCCATCATCACTGTCCTGTTCATGCTGGTCTTCGGCGCGCTGCTCTCCTCCGCCGACGCCGCGTTCTCGCAGGCACTCTCCGCCGTCATCCCGACGATCAGCTCCGGCCGCGTGTTCCTGTTCATCCTGTGCGCGCTGATCGCCGTCGCGGCCGTCTACACCGTCGCCGCACCGCCGGACCTGTCCACCATCGACAAGCCGGGCACCGCACGGCTGCGCCGCCTGGAGTGGGGACTGCCGATCGGGGCGCTGGTCCTGCTGTACAGCGGATTCGTCGTCGTGCAGGCCACCGTCCTGTTCGGCGGCCAGCACCACGTGCTGCAGACCGCCGGCCTCAGCTACGCCGAATACGCCCGCAGCGGCTTCTGGCAGCTGGCGACCGTCACCGTGCTGACGATCGCCGTGCTGGGCGGCGTGACCCGCTGGGCCAGCCGCGAGGACCGGGCCGACCGCATCCTGCTGCGCACGCTGCTCGGCCTGCTCTCCTCGCTGAGCATCGTGATCGTGGTGTCGGCTTTGTCCCGCATGTACACCTACCAGAAGGTCTACAGCTTCACCGGCGAGCGCATCTTCGTGATGGCGTTCGAGCTACTCCTCGGCACCGTCTTCATCATGATCATGGTGGCCGGCATCCGCTGGCGCGGCACCTGGATCCCGTCGACGACCGTCGGTCTCGCGGTCGTCATGCTGCTCACCCTCGCGGTGCTCAACCCGGAGGACTACGCGGCCCGCCGCAACATCGCGCGCTACCAGGAGACCGGCAAGATCGACGCCTGGTACCTGCGCGCCCTGTCCTCCGACGCCACCCCGGCCCTGTCAACCCTCCCGGACTCGGTCCGCCGCTGCACGCTGAGCTGGATCGTCGACGACCTGGCCGAGCCGGACCCGTGGTACGGCTGGAACCTCGGCCGCGAAAACGCCCGCGACGCCCTGAACCGCGTGGGCTCGTCCGCCATCGGCGGCTCGAGCGACTGCCAACGGGCCGACCAGTTCGACCTGCCGAAGACACGCTGACGCGCCGCCCCCGGGCCGCCCCAGCACGGCGGCGGCCCGGTCCGGGCCGTTCGGCTGGTTCAGACCGTGCGGGTCGCCTTCGCGAGGTTCGCCTCCAGCTCGGCCTTCGTCTGCTTGACGACATACGCCGGCCGGTCGCGCTCGACGCGCCACGACTCGCTCAGCGGGCTGACGTCGACCGTGTCGAAGCCGATCCGGTCGTAAAGGTCCCTGGCGAAGTCGGCCGCGTCGGGATGGTCCGAGGACATCACCAGGGCGCGCCGGCCCGGCGTGCCGGACGGGGAACCGTCGGTCGTGATGTCGGCGGCGCCGATGTGGTTGAAGGCCTTGACCACCTTCGACTTGGGAAGGTGCTCCTGCAGCAACCCTGATGTGGTCGCCTCGCCCCGGTCGAGCTCGGCGAACCTGCCGTCGCGCTCCCAGTAGTAGTTGTTGGTGTCCAGCACGATCTTGCCGGCGAGCGGCTCGACCGGACGTCCCGGAACTTTTCCGAACGGTACCGTGACGACCACGACGTGTGCGCCCCGTCCCCCCGCTCCGGGCTCCGGATCGTGTACCCGTGTGCGGTGCCGTACTCCGGGTACCCGGCCGGCGGCACGGCCAGCGGACCGTCGGCCCGGGCCGAACCGGTGAAGGCGCCGTCCTGGTACACGTGCAGATCCAGCGCGCCGGTCGTGTCGCCGTCGACCGCCCAGCCCTTCAGGACCAGGTCGGTCCCGGACCGGTCGAACTGGTCGACCGCGCCGACCGGGTCGACCGCGACGGCGAGCGCGATGCAGCCGATGTCGGCGCTCCCGACGATCGGGCCCATGTTGTGCGCGTCGGCGCACACCCGGTCTCCGGCCCGCGCCGGCACCGTCCCGGTGAAGCCCCCACTCGTACCGGTGGTCACCGTGCCGACGAAGGCGCCGACGACCAGGACACTGATCGTCACCGGACGCCGGTCCGGGTGGGTGGCCCACCCGACGACCCTCACCGCGGCGGGCACCCAGGTCGCCCCGGTCAGCGCGCCTGACAGGTCGATCGGCTCGGGCGGGTCCTCGCACTTCGGCGGCGGGTCGGGGACGTTGCAGTTCAGCGCCATGTGCCGGGACCGCCGGCTCCACCAGGCCCCGCGCCGAGGGCCAGCAGCGCCGCGACGGCAGCGTGCAGAAATTGTCGCAAAATGATGGTCCTCGAAGTCTCGGACGCACACTGCAGCTTGCGCCGCCGGCGTGGCCGCCTCCGGTTTCAGCACCCGTGCATTCGCGTGCAAACCCGTCGATGCCGCGCTCGAGACGGACGGTGACCGGATGCCCCCGTTTCGCATCCGGTCACCGTCGCCGGTGGCCCGGACCGCCGCTCCCCCAACGTCCGGGCCACCGCGCTGGCAGTCTGTCAACGCCGCGGTACGGGCGCCAGATGCCGGGACCGATCTGGGACGGCGGGACGGCGGAAACGAGCTGACCTGCGGGGATGTTGCGGTCTTGGGACGGCCGATAGGATGCAGCCCGCCCCGACACCTGGAGAGATGACGGCGATGCCGCACCGTCCCGGCGAGCTTGCCGCGCTGCTGACCGCGCTGAAGGACCGCAGCGGGCTCAGCTATGCCCGCATCGGGCAGAAGACGAACCTGAGCAAGTCGACGGTGCACCGGTTCGTCGCCGGGGCGGCGGTGCCGCAGGACTTCGGCACGGTGGAGCGGATCGCCACGGCGTGCGGGGCGGACCGTGACGAGCTCGACCGGCTCTATCCGCTGTGGGCCGCGGCCCCGCGACAAGACCCGGCCGCCACCGCAGACCCGGCCGCCACCGCAGACCCGGCCGCCACCGCAGACCCGGCCGCCACCGCAGACCCGGCCGCCGGCTCAGAACCCGCCGCCTCGTCGAAGGCCGCCGTTGCACCGAGGCCGCGGCGCCTCGCCCTGTACGCCGGGCTGGCCGCGGCGCTGCTGGTGCTGGCGGGTGCGGTCGCGGCGGTGTGGTGGCGGGGCAGGGAAGACCGGCCGCAGACCGCGCCGTCGAGCGCGACCCCGCAGTGGATCAGCGGCCCGAGCTGGACGCTGCCCGCGCGACCGGTCCCGCCGGAGTACTTCGGGGTGACGATCAACAGCGCGACCGGGCACATGCCGGGGTTCACCACCGGCGCGGTGCGCCTGTGGGACAGCGAGACGGGCTGGTCGCGGGTGAACCCGGCGCGGGACCGGTTCGACTGGACGATCCTGGACCGGCTCGTCGAAGGGGCCACCACCGCCAGGCTGCCGGTGCTCTACACGATGGGCGGCACGCCGGCCTGGGCGGCGCCCAACGGCAAGCGGTCGGTCTACCCGAACAACGCGAAGTCGTCGCCGCCGGACGACCTGGCGGTGTGGGACGCGTACGTCAGCGCGCTGGTCGGCCGGTACAAGGGCCGCATCGCCGCCTACGAGCTGTGGGTGCTCGCCAACGACGCCCGGATGTACAGCGGCAGCGTCGAAACCCTGGTCGAGATGACCCGCCGGGGCAGCGCGATCATCCGCGCCACCGATCCCGCCGCCACCGTGGTCTGCCCGGGCATGGGCAACCTGTGGAGCGCCGAGGGCCAGCAGGTGCTGCGGGAGTTCGCCCGGCTCGGCGGCTACGAGTACTGCGACGCCGCCGCCGTCAAGCTGCACCAGCGCTCGCCGGAGGACCCGCCGGAGACGATGCTGGAGCTGACCACGCAGATCGACCGGCTCTTCCACGAGGCCGGCCTGCACCCGCCGCTGTGGAACACGGGCACGACCTACGCCATCCCGCTGGAGGGCCAGCTCGACCGGGCCCGCGCCCGCGACTACGCCGTCCGCTTCTACCTCGTCGGGCTGCTCGCCCGCACCACGAACCTGGACCGCATGTACTTCTACAACTGGGGCGGCACGAAGATCCCCATCGTGCTGCAGGCCGACGAGGGCGAGCCGACCGAGGCCGCCCTCGCCGTGCAGCAGTTGCAGCGCTGGCTCGCCGGAGCGCAGATCCGCTCCTGCGGCCACGGCCAGCCCGCCGGCCTGCCCGAGCAGGCGTGGCAGTGCGAGTTCGT
This sequence comes from Dactylosporangium sp. CA-139114, assembly GCF_050955725.1. NCBI lineage: Bacteria > Bacillati > Actinomycetota > Actinomycetes > Micromonosporales > Micromonosporaceae > Dactylosporangium > Dactylosporangium sp. CA-139114. Next base: position 3,367,053 of record NZ_CP192080.1, on the reverse strand, counting down.
CGTGCCGACCCCGGCCGGCAACCGGCGCGCCGTCATCCGCTGGACCCACACCGGCTCGGTACGCCTGCACGCCGAGGCCACGGCGGAGGCGCTGCTCCGACTCGACGGCACGACGGAGCCCCTGGCTGGCGGCGCAGAGCTCACCCTGACCGAAACCCCCGTCATGATCCGCTACAGCGACCTGTGACGTTACTCCCAGACCTCCGGCACCCTGCGCCGCGGCGACCTGGACCAGATCGAACGACACCGCTGTACCGCTGATCGCATTCGTCAAGAGAGAGTCAAGCCCGAAGAACCGCACCGGCGGGATCAACTCCGATCTCGCCGGTGCGGGCAGCGATCGAGCAGTCCTCCGTCGGCTGTGCGGGTCAGCGGCGGTTGCACCGACATCAGGTCAGGGTCTAGGCTAGCCGCCCACGGCGTTGGTGCGCTGCCGAGTGCTCGGTGACTCGATCGGGTGACCAGCCCGTTTGTGGCACACGCTCCTCGATCGCGGCGCCGTCCCGATGACCGCCATGAGACGCAGCGGACCAGCCGTCGAGCAGCTCATCGGCGCGCTGATCCCCAGGCCACTCCCTCGGCCCCTCCCGGCGCCGGCACCGCTGCCGACCCTCCCACCGCCCCAGGCACCGACGATCAGCAGGCTGGACCGCCCCGATGGCGGAGCGGCAGTGCTCACCGCGTTTCGTCGGCTGCGACCGTGTCGACGGCGGCGTCGCCGATCTCGAGGGCGGCCTGGCCGTCATCGGTGCAGTACGGCGCGATGAACTGCTCGTAGTGGTGGCAGATCTCGTCCCGGGTGTGCCGGCCCAGGAACGCCTGCATGTGCGTCACCGCGATCTCGGGGCGTTCCCGAATGGTGCGCAGAGCGCGGCGGTGGGCCCGGACCACGGCGTGCAGCGCCGGGGTGTCGAAGGGGACGTAGGCCGGGGTCCACGGCCACCCCGACGGTCGGAATCTGGAAGTGGTCCCCGACGAACGCCAGGACCCGCAATCCCGCCTCGGCGGCCACCTGGTCGGGTGCCATGGTGCTACCGACGGGTGCGGCGTCGATCGAGCCCTTGCGCAGCCCGCGGAGGTCCAGTCCGTAGTCACGGGGCTCGCGGGCAATGCATTCGACATCGCGGTCGGGGTCGAGGCCGTTGCGGCGCAGTGCGATGCGCGCGAAGCAGCCGATGTCAGTGCATCTGATCTTGCAAAGCCCGGCTACTACCGGACTGCTGTGTTGTCACCTGCGCGCGGGCTCGGGGACGCCGGACAGCAGGGCCAGCCGCAGTTTGGTCTCGTCCTCGGTATCGGCGGCTGCGGTAAGGATCACGATCTTCAGTTCTGCGTCGCCGTCGATCATGACGTCACAATCCACCGCGATCGGCCCGACCGTCGGGTGCTCGACGATCTTGTGATCTTCGCGGTGTGCACCGACCGCGCCGGCGGCCCACAGTTCGGCGAAGCGTTGGTTGCCCGCGGTGAGTACCTGGATCAGCCTGGTCAAGCGGTTGTCGTTCGGGAAGCGTCCGGCGGCGCGGCGCAAGTCCGCCACGACGGCGGCTTCAACTGTGTCGCGCGTGAGCGAGGTCACCGGCCAGTGCGACAGCCGTGGAGCGTCGCCATTGATCGGGAAGCTGTCACGGGCGAAGTTGCGAAGCGCCGGCGGCGTTGATGACGGGTCGCCGAGGAGCGCCGCCCAGCCACGGTTCCACCAGATCAGCTGCCAATCCGCGGCGAAGACCGCGACGGCGACGTCACCGAGCCGGTTGAGAACGCGGTGGATGCCGGGCGGGAGGTGGTCAGAGATCTCCCCTTCGGCGGGAGGGACGAGCCGGGCCAGCCGAAACAGATGATCGCGTTCGGCGATGCGAAGTTGCAGGGCACGAGCGAGTGCGGCGATCACCTGTGCCGAGGGGGTGGTGGACCGTCCCTGCTCCAGGCGTACGACGTAGTCGACTGAGATCCCGGCGAGCTCGGCAAGCTCCTCCCGGCGCAAGCCCTTCGCTCCGCGCGCGCCCGCTTGGCAGCCCCACGGCTGCTGGGGAGACGCGGTCGCGCCAGGCGCGCAGAGTCGCACCGAGCTCCGTGGCGTGAGTGACCATACGACGATTGTCCCGCGCGGCCAGCTGCCGAGGGTGGTAACCGCTTTCCTACCGTCGCGCCTTCCCTGGCACACTCCGCGGCGCGAGCGAACGATGGGCGCATGACGATCACCTTTATCACCGGGGCCAACAAGGGCCTCGGCTACGAGACCGCCCGTCGCCTCATCGCACAGGGCCACACCGTGCTTCTCGGCGCTCGCGATGCGCAGGCCGGCGCTGCGGCGGCCAAGAAACTGGGCGCCCGCTTCGTCCAGATCGACGTCACCGACGACGAGTCGGTCGCGGCGGCGGCAGCCGACGTCGAGCAGCACGAACGCGCCATCGACGTGTTGATCAACAACGCTGGCGTTCACGGCCCGCACGGTGACCCGAGCGGCTTGACGGGCGCAGACATCCTGACCGTGCTGGACGTCAATGTGGTCGGCGTGGTGCGCACCACCACGGCGTTCCTCCCGCTCCTACGACGCTCGGCCGACCCCGTCATCATCAACGTCAGCAGCTCCATGGGATCTCTGGCCGCCACGCACGATCGGTCGCGACCCGAGTCCCGGGTGATCGCCCCCGCCTACACGTCCTCCAAAGCGGCGCTCACCATGCTGACGGCCCAGTACGCCAAGGCGCTGACCGACATCCGCATCAACGCGGCCGACCCGGGTTACACAGCGACTGATCTCAACGGCAACACCGGCCCGCAAACCGTCACCGAAGGCACCGACGCCATCGTCGGCCTTGCCACCGAAGGACCGGGACACCGCTCCGGGCGGTTCGTCGACCGTGCCGGTGAGATCAAGTGGTCTTGAACCACTCATCGCCGCTGGGCGCGTCTGCGGGCAGCGCCTCCTGTCGACCGACGAGACCCCTCGACGCCGCCCGGCCACTCCCAGCGGATGAATGAAAGCGATCGTTCTCAATCGCACGTCTTGGCCATGCGTCAGACGATGCCGGCGATCCTGCCTGCATCGAACACGTCATTGACGACGTGCGCCAGGAACACCACGCCGAGGCACAGGCGGCCGAACAGCAGACCAACGTCGGTGGATCGAGCGCCCCGGCCATGTCCGCACAGCCGATGGACGAGCACCCTGAGCGTCGAACCTGACGTGTACTGCACCGGCTCGACGTGTGACGGCCCAGCGCCGGCGGTTCAGCTCAGGCCGTCGGGCAGTGGCCCGGCGGTGAGCAGGGCGACGACGCTGAGCAGTGCGTGCCGCAGTGCGTCGTCGGAGACGCCGGCGTTGAGGCCGATCCGCACGCCGTGCGCCGGCGCGGCCCGGCTGGCGGCGTAGTCGTCCCCCGGTGAGAGCAGCACCCCGAGCTGGCGCGCCGCGGCGACCAGCTGTCCGGAGGTCCACGGCTCGGGCAGCGGCAGCCACAGGTGTGGGGCGCCCGGGTCCGCCGTGACCGTGTACGGCGCGAGCAGGCTCGTGGCAACGGCGTGTCGTGCGGTTGCCGCGGCGGCCCGGGCGGCGGCCACACGCGTCGCGGTGCCGTCGGTGACCCAGCGGGCGAACACCTCGCCCAGCAGCGGCGCCGCGAGCCAGGCGGTGGCGCGCACGGCCGCGAGCAGGCGCGCCAGGGCGGTCGGTGCCGCGGTGAGCACCCCGACTCGCAGGCCCAGGCTGAGCGCCTTGGCGGCGCTGGCGACGTGGCAGGTGCGGGCCGGCAGCAGGGCGGCGATGGGGTCGGGCCGCCCGGGCGCCAACGGCGCGAGGGGATCGTCCTCCACGACCCAGACCCCCGCGCGGTCGCAGGCCTCGGCGAGCGCGGCCCGGCGTGCCGCGGGCATGATCCGGCCTGCCGGGTTGTCCAGCGTGGGCTGCAGGTGCACCACCGAGATCGCGCCGTCGCGGCACGCGGCGGCGAGGGCCTCCGGGATCATGCCCTCGTCGTCGGCGGCCACCGCCACCACGGGCAGGCGCAGTTGGCGGGCCGCCGCGAGCAGCCCGGGGTTGGTCAATGGCGTCGTGGCCACGGCGGTTCCCGGGCCGGCCAGCGCGCTCAGCGCCGCGGTCAGCGCGTGCTGGGCACCGGCGGTGAGCATCACCTGGCCCGCGTCCGGGCGGAACCCGCCGTGCGTCACCCAGGCCGCGGCGGCCTCCCGGTGAGCGCGCGCGTCGCCGCCGTGCTCGGTGTCCACCACCGTCCGGAGCGCGGAGGTGTCGGCGGCGAGGGCATTGAGCGTCTGAGTGAGCAGCTCGATGGTGTCAATCCGGTCGATCGGCGGGTGCAGGCTCGCGAGGTCCGTCGACGCACCGGCGCCGCCCGGGCTGATCCCGAAGCCCGCGCGGATGAACGTGCCCCGCCCGACCTCACCGCCCAGCAGCCCACGCCGCTCGGCCTCGGTGTAGCCACGGGCGACCGTGCCGACGGTTACCCCGAGCGCGCGGGCCAGCGCCCGATGGGTGGGCAGCCGGTCGCCGGGGTTGAGCCGGCCGTGCGCGACGTCGGAGGCGATGGCGTCGGCCAGGGCCTGGTACGCGGGGCGGTCACCGGGCAGCGGCCGCGGTCGCCAGGTGCTGGATGAGGCCACGCACCGATCCTCTCACAGTGAGATTGAACCCATCGACTTTGCGATTGACTCCATCAAATCAGATATATACGGTGTCAATCGGCGTCATCTGGAGGAGGAGTCATGGCATCGCAGGAGCAACGCTGGGTACGGCGGCTGTGGGGATCGGTCGGGGTGAGCCTGCTGGGCACCCAGATCACGGTGCTGGCCTTGCCACTGACCGCCCTCGGCGTGCTGCACGCCTCCGCCGGCCAGGTCGCGGCGCTCGCCGCGGCCGGCACAGCGCCGTTCCTGCTGCTCGGCCTGCCGGCCGGCGCGTTCGTCGACCGGTGGCCGCCCCGGCGGCTGATGGTGTGGGCAGATGTGGCACGGGCGGTGCTGCTGCTCAGCGTTCCGCTCGCGGTCGTGGCCGACGTGCTGACGCTGCCCCACCTGTTCGCCGTTGCCGCGGGCGTGGGCGCGCTCAGCGTGCCGTTCGACGTCGCCGCCCTGTCGGTGCTTCCGGCGTTGGTCCAGCCCGGCCGGGTCGCGGCCGCCAACGTCAAGCTCGAGGCCGCGCGTGCCGTCGCGCAGACCGGCGGCCCCGCCGTGGGCGGTGCCCTGGTACAGGCGATCACCGCACCGGCGGCGCTGGTCCTCGACGCGCTGAGTTATCTGGCGTCGGCGGTGCTGCTGCGCGGCCTGCCCGCCCTGCCCCGCGCCGACAACGCCGGACGACAGGCTCGGCTGCTGCGCCAGATGCGCGCCGGCATCGGCTTCTGCCTCACCCACCGCTACATCCGGCCGCTTGCGCTCGGCGCCGGGTGGATGAACTTCTGGACCGAGGCGCTGATGGCGGTGTTCATCACCTACGCCGTGCGGGACCTCCACCTGCCGGCCGCGGCCGTCGGCGCGGTGCTCGGCATCGCCAACCTCGGCTACCTCGCCGGATCGATGCTCGTACCGTGGCTCAACCGGCACCTCGGCGTGGGCCGCACGATCGCGCTGGGGGTGCTGCTGCACGGCGCCTACCTACTCGCCGCGCTCGCCCCGATCGCGCACCCCCTGCCCTGGATGACCGTGGGATTCATGGTGGCCGCGGCCGGCCAAGGCATCTGGAACGTCGACGCGGTGACGCTGCGCCAGACCACGACCCCCGGGCCGATGCTAGCCCGGATGAACGCGACCAACCGATTCCTCATCTGGGGCACGATGCCGCTCGGCGCAGCCGCCGGTGGCCTGCTCGCCAGCGGTGGCCTGGGCCTGCCGGCGACGGTCGCCGTCGCGGCGGGAGCGGTACCGCTCGCCGCCGTCGCGGTGCTGTTGTCGGCGGTACGGACGCTGCGGGCGATGCCGTCCGCGCCGGTCGACGGTGCCGGGTCACCTTGGCACGACTCCGGCGAGCAGGCCGGCCGCCGTCTACCGGATCAGCCGGCCCTGGTCACCGCGGCCCGGCACGGCTCGATGAACGCCACGGATGACAACGGCGCGAACGGGTAGATGCCGGTTCCCGGATCAACTGGTACCGGCCGGTGGATTGGCCGGGCGAGGAGGAAGGCGAACCGACATGGTCGATACAAGGTGGGCTACATCGTCGGTAGCCTGGCGACCGCTTCGACCAACCGGACGCTGTCCAAGGCGCTGATCCGCCTGGCCCCGCCGGACCTGGAGTTCGTGAGATCCCGATCAAGGACCTCCCGTTGTACAGCTACGACTACGACGACTTCCCGGCCGAAGGCAGGGCGCTCAAGGACGCCGTCGCCGCCGTGTACGCCGTGCTGTTCGTAACCCCCGAATACAACCGCTCCGTCCCGGGCGGTCTGAAGAACGCTATCGACTGAGCGAGCCGCCCTTGGGGCGACAACTCGTTCGCGCGCAAACCGTCGGCCGTGATCGGCGCATCCCCCGGCGCGATCGGGACCGCCGTCGCCCAGCAGAGCCTGCGCAGCGTGCTCAGCTACTGCGACTCGCCGCAGATGAACTCCCGGAGGCGTACATCCGGTTCACACGGGGGCCTGATCACCGACGCCGGCGAGGTCACCAACCCCGCGCACGTGCGGACCTCCACCCGCAGGACTCGATCGTTACGATCGCCCTGCTCCTCTGGGCGCTGCGCCCGGAACGGACCGCACCCGTTCGGTCGGCGGCTTCCCGGCCGGTGGACGAATAGTCCGGCCCGGCCCGGGACGGCGCGTGCTGTCCCCGGCCGCGCAGCCGTCCACAGCGTCCGTGCGTAGCGGTGGTCACCGGCGCGGCAGTAGCGCCTCGATGCCGGCGATGAGGATGTCCAGTCCGCATTCGAACTCCTGGTCGGGGTCGCAGGCTGCCAGGCGCGGCCCGATCTCGGCGACGGCCGGCAGGAGCCGGTCGGCGGACGGCTGGTCCAGCGAGTCGCCGGGTGCGCGAGCCGCGGCGTGGACGGCGAAGTATCCGCCCAGTTCAACCCCCTGGATACCGAGCGAGTAGGCGACCAGGGTGCGGTAGGTCGTAGCGGTGGCGGATGCGGAGAACCCGGCGGCGAGAAACGACCGGAACCCGGCCTCGATGAAGGCCAGTGCGTCCGGGGTGCGCGGGGGGAAGCGGGCGATCAGCGGCGCGGCGTTGGGGTGGCGCAGCGCGACGGCACGGGCCGAGCGCATGATCCGGCGGACGGTCTCCCGCCACTCGAGGCCCGGTGGCGGTGCTTCGACCTCGACCAGCAGCAGCTGCGCAACCGCCTCCAGGACGGCGTCCTTGTCGGGCAGATGGTGGTACAGCGCCATCGGCGAGGTCGACAGACGCCCGGCCAGGCGGCGCATCGTGAGCGCGTCGATGCCTTCGGTGTCGATCACGGCGAGGGCAGCCTCGGCGATCGCCCGCTCGTTCAACCTCGCCGTTCTGGGCACCACTCACGCTCCGTTCGGATGACGCGGCCTGACTTCCACGGTCCTATTTTTGTACGCCGTACGTTTATGAGATAACGCCGTACACATATGAAAGGCTACCTCGCACATGTCCATCACCAAGTCCCCATCCGACATCCGCGCTGCGGCTCGGGTGGTCGGGGCCACGAAGCTCTACGGTCGGGGGGACTCCACGGTCCGGGCCCTCGACAACGTGAGCTTCGAGTTCACGGCCGGGGTCTTCACCGCCATCATGGGACCCTCCGGCTCCGGCAAGTCCACCCTCCTGCACTGCCTCGCCGGTCTGGACACGCTGACCTCGGGCCAGGTCCTGATCGGCGACACCGACGTCGCGAAACTCTCCGACGGCGACCTGACGGTGCTGCGCCGCAACCGGCTCGGGTTCATCTTCCAGACGTACAACCTGGTGCCGACGCTGACGGCCGAGGAGAACATCGTGCTGCCCCTGCGGCTTGGCGGCCGCAAGGCCGACCCAGCGTGGCTCGCCCAGGTCGTCGCCGCCGTCGGGTTGGCCAACCGGCTGGGGCACACGCCGGCCGAGCTGTCTGGTGGCCAGCAGCAGCGGGTAGCCGCAGCCAGGGCACTGATCACCCGGCCGGAGATCGTCTTCGCCGACGAGCCGACCGGCGCGCTCGACTCCCACTCCAGCACAGAGCTGCTGCGCTTCCTGCGCCAGGCGGTGGACGAGTACGGCCAGACGATCGTGATGGTCACCCACGACGCGGTCGCCGCCAGCTACGCCGACCGGGTGCTGTTCCTGCGCGACGGCCGCATCGTCGCCGAGATGACCGAGCCGACCGCGGAGCGGATCCTCGACGCCATGAAGGGCCTCGGCGAGTGATGCTCACGCTCACCCTCAAGGGGCTGCGCGCCCGCAAGGTGCGGCTGTTCCTCACCGCGATCTCGATCATGCTGGGCGTCGCGTTCGTGAGCGGCACACTCGTGCTCACCGACACGGTCAATGCGGCGTTCGACCAGCTCTACGCCGGGCTGACCAAAGGCACCGATGTGACCGTGCGTGCCACGTCGGCGTTCACCGACACCAGCACGCTGCAGTCGACCAAACCATTGCCGCAGACCCTCGTTGACACGGTCCGCCGGGTGGACGGTGTGGCGGCCGCCGAAGGCTCGGTCACCGGGTACGCCCTGATGCTCGACAAGACGGGCAAACCGATTCAGCCCGGCGGCGCGCCGACCCTCGGCTCCGGCTACACCACCGACCGGGAGCTGGCCGGCGGCTTCAGCCTGCGCAGCGGCCGGGCGCCGCAGGCGGCCGACGAGGTCGTGGTGGACGCCGCGACCGCCGGCAAGTACTCCTACCGGCCCGGCGACGACATCGGCATCATCTTCGCGTCGGGCGGCCAGCGGCGGTTCACCGTCGTCGGCATCGCCGGCTTCGGCCAGGCCGACAACCTGGCCGGTGCGACCCTCGCGACCTTCGAGATGACCGCGGCCCAGCAGCTGCTGGGCAAGGTCGGGCAGTACGACACGATCGACGCACGCGGCCGGCCCGGCGTCAGCGCGGACGAGCTGCGGTCCCGCATCTCCCGCGTGTTGCCGGCCGGTGTGGAGGCGGTGACCAGCGCGACGATCGCGAGCGAGGCCAGCAAGTCGATCCAGAACGCGCTGAGCATGTTCACCAAGATCTTCCTCGGATTCGCGGCGGTCTCGCTGCTGGTCGGCTCGTTCATCATCTGGAACACGTTCTCGATCCTGGTCGCCCAGCGTGGCCGGGAGCACGCCCTGTTGCGGGCCATCGGCGCGGGGCGCCGGCAGATCCTGGGCAGCGTCCTTACCGAGGCGATCGTCGTCGGGCTGGTCGCCTCCGTCCTCGGACTCGGCCTCGGGCTGGCGGTCGCCGGCGGTCTGCGTGGACTGCTGGGCGCGGTCGGCATGGAGCTGCCCAACACGGCGCTGCAACTGCACAGCCGTACCGCGATCGCCGCCTTCGCCGTCGGTGTGCTCGTCACGCTGGTCGCCGCCCTGGCGCCGGCATGGCGGGCAACCCGAATCCCGCCGATCGCGGCACTGCGCGAGGCGGCCGGCCCCGTCAAGAGAGTCGCCCCCTGGCGGCTCGCCGTCGGCGGCCTGCTCCTGGTCGGGGGCGTAGCCGGTCTGGCACGGGCGATCAGCGCGGACTCCCAGACAGCCGCGGCGGGCCTCGGCACGCTGGCGACCGTCCTGGGCGTGATGATGCTGGCCCCGGTCGCCGTCCGGCCGCTGGTACGCGTGCTGGGGGCGCCGATCTCCCGCAGCGTCACCGGTGGCATGGGCCGGCTCAACGCAGCGCGTTCCCCGCGCCGCACCGCCTCGACCGCGAACGCCTTGATCATCGGGCTCGCACTCGTCGTCGCTGTGACCGTCGTCGCGTCCTCGATCAAGGCGTCGGTAGGGGACGTGCTGGACCGGGCGAACCGGGCCGACCTGATCCTGAAGGCCAACAACCAGTTCGCACCCGGCATCCCGGCCGGCGTCGCCGACAAGCTACGCGGGCTGCCGGAGGCCGACACCGTCTCGGAGATGCGCTGGGGCACGGCACGGGTCGACGCGGCGAGCACGCCGATGGCAGCTGTCGACCCCGCCACCGTCGAGCGCGTCGCCAACCTCGGCATCGTCTCCGGGTCGGTCAGCGCGCTCGGACCCGACGCCATCCTGCTGTCGGTCGACGTCGCCAAGGCCAAAGGGCTGCACGCCGGCTCACCGCTGACGGTGACGTTCGCCCAGACCGGCGAGCACCAGCTGCGAGTGGCCGGTACCTTCACAGACACCACCCTCATCGGCACGCCCTACGTGATCAGCCTGGACACCTACGACGCCAACTTCAGCGACCGGCTCGACATCGCCGTGCTCGTGGCGGCGAAGAAGGACGTCAGCACCGCGCAGATCAAGCAGCTCGCGACGACGACGCTGGCCGAGTACCCGAACGTCGCGATCTCGGATGCCAACGATCTGAAGGACACCCAGAGCAAGAGCGTCGACCAGCTCCTCGGCATGGTATCCGTGATGTTGCTGCTGGCCGTGGTGATCGCGCTGCTCGGCGTGGTCAACACCCTGGTTCTGTCCGTGCTGGAACGCACCCGCGAGCTGGGGCTGCTGCGGGCGGTCGGCATGACCCGCCGGCAGGTGCGCTCGGCCGTGCGCTGGGAGGCGGTACTCATCGCGGCGGTCGGCGCCGTCCTCGGACTGGTGCTGGGCCTGGCGTTCGGCGCGGCCTTCTCGCGAGCGTTGGCGTCCATCGGCATCATCACCGTTGACGTGCCGGTCGTCCAGCCCCTCGTATACGCCGTCGTCGCGATCCTCGCCGGCGTCATCGCCGCCATCGCCCCGGCACGCCGGGCCGCAAAGGTCGACATCCTCCGGGCCGTCGTCACCCAATAGCCGGCCCGGCACGAGGCGGTACCCGGTACGAGGCCGGTACCCGGTACGAAGCGGGATCCAGAGCTTGGCCCGCGCGGTACCGGGTACCGGCCGGCGGATGCTCGCGCGCCGGTACTCACCGCGAACGCCACACAGCGACGCCATCCGCCGACCAGCGCACCGCAGTGGCCGATCCCATGAGGGAGCGGTACTCCCCGAACTCCTCATGGACCTCACCGCCGATCGCGCGACGACAGACGGCAAATGAACCCAGTACCCGACGTGGCCCTATGTCGTGGTGGAGGCCGACGAGCTGGCCAAACGCTCACCGTGTACCGGAAGCGACGCGCATGGGCGGTTCAGTTATCCTCCGCCGATGGCATCGAAGCGCAACGCGACGCTCGAAGCGATGATCGAAGAGGCCACCGTCGACGCGTACGGTGACGATGAAGAGCTCACCGGCCTGTTCACCATGCTCGAGGAGCACCTGGCGGTGCCGTTCACCTCCACCGTCCTCGGCGTGGAGGTCACCGTACGCAAGATCGACCTGACCGACGACACGATCGTGGCGGTCTGCTCCCGGGGCCGCGAACGGCAACGCATCGACCTGCTCGACCTGCCGCTGCCCACCCCGCCGCCAGACGGTGCGGTGTGGATCGACGCCTATCGGTACTGGGCCGGGCGGTAGCGCCGGTGAGCGAGTACCAGTACTACGAGTTCACCGCGGTCGACCAGGCCCTGACGGCTCGGCAGCGAAGCGAGCTGCGGTCGCTGTCCACCAGGGCGGACATCACCGCCACCAGCTTCGTCAACACCTACGAATGGGGCGACTTCAAGGGCGACCCGCGCGCGCTGATGGAACGGTACTTCGACGCCCACCTGTACCTGGCGAACTGGGGCACCCGGCGGCTCATGCTGCGGCTACCGAAGGCCGTCCTCGACCCGGCCACCGCCGCCGAGTACTGCGTGGGCGACAGCGCATTCGCCTGGACCAGCGGCAAGCACGTCATCGTCTGCCTCAACCGGGAGGACGACGACGGTACCGACGAATGGGACATCGACGGGCACGGCCTGCTCGGCTCAATTCTCCCCGCGCGGGCCGACCTCGCGGCCGGCAACCTCCGCCTGCTCTACCTGGGCTGGTTGCGCTGCGTCCAATCGGGAGAACTCGACGACGAGCCAGAGCCTGTAGTCCCGGCTGGTCTGGGCACGCTGAGCGCCTCGCTGAGAGCCGTCGCCGAATTCCTGTGCATCGACCCGGACCTCCTCGCCGCCGCGGCCGACGGCTCAGCCGCGACCAGCGCCAGCCAGCCGACTCACGCGCAACTGCGACAATGGGCCACCGCACTCCCCGCGGGCGACAAAGACGCGATCCTCGCCGCCCTCATCACGGGCGCGGACGGCCACCTCCGCGAGCAACTGCTGCGCCGGTACCGCGTGGAGCATCCGCCGCATCCGCCGACGGCCGCACGAACCGCCGGGCAACTGCTCAGCGCTGCCGCGGACCGGCGCGCCGAACGCGAGCGTCAGCTCGTCGCGCGCCAGGAACGCGACCGGATCCGGCGGGAACGGTCCGCGGCGGCCGAACGGCAACGCCGGCTCGACGCGCTCGCCGTTGACCAGGAATCCGCCTGGCAACAGGTCGACGCCCTCATCGCCACGAAGAAGCCACGCGAGTACGACACCGCCGTGCAACTGCTCGTCGACCTCCGCGACGTCGCCGAACGCGACGGCGACCCCGCCCCGTTCCACCGGCGCCTGACCGAACTCCGGGCGACCCACGCCCGTAAGCCCAGCCTGCTCGACCGCCTGGAACTGGCCGGACTCGATGGCTGATACCATCCGGCCGACCGCGGCGGCTGCCGCCGACCACGAGACTCTCCTGCTGCGCTTCCTGCTCGAAACCGCGTGCCGCCGCGAAGGCCTGCTCAACCTCACCCCGACATCGGTCCACCCAACCCGGCAGACCGTCATCCTCGACGAAAAGCACACCCAACACCGCGAACAGCCAGTCTCCCCCACCATGGTTGACGCCGCCGCCGACCCCAGCTGCCCTTTGTACACCTGGACCCGCCGTCGCCTCGACGCACTCTGGGCCCGTCTCGGGCGTGAACTCGACTGGTTCGCCACGCCCGGCATCACGACACACTGGTTCCGGCACACCACCATCACCCGCGTCGAACACCGCACCGGCAGCTACGCTCTCGCCGCCGCATTCGCCGGCCACCACCTCCCGGGCAGCACTGGCACCCACATCAACATCACCGTCGCCGACGTCTGCTGGGCCTTCCAACAGACCGGCTACGGCCACCATCCACTTGCCCAACACGCTCACCGGCAGAAATAGCCGCAAGCCCGCCGGTAGGAAACAACTGCAGTAGCCTCGCCGTCGCGTTCGGGGTGATAGAGCCGCCGCTGGGTGTCTTCATCGCGGCTGTCCCGTTCGTGAAGATGCTCGGCAAGGCCCACCTGATCCAGCCGATACGGTTCGCCGCTGACGTCATCGACGGTGCCGCAGCCTGTCGATGGCGAGGCGGAGGGCACTGTCCGGCTGCAGGACCTGAGCAGGAGGCCGCCGAGGACGTGGCAACCGCGCAGTCCGCCCGCCGTGGCGAGCGAATCGAGTCGGCGGCGGCGCGCCCGCGTCGTGCGCGTGCCACCGCCGCTGCGGCGGCCTGAAGCCGCCGCCGGCAGACTCGCACGGCAGGCTCGGCGAGGTCATAGCCATCGGCCCGGTCGCCGGCGCGGGAGCCCTGCTGCTGGCGGCGCCGCTCAGCCGGCTGCTCGCCTCGGCGAGGCCGGGAGCGTCGCGCGGGCCCAGGGCCCCGGCGCACGGACCGCGATCGAGGCGGGCGAGGTGCGGTACCGATTCCGGTGCCCCTATTCCTGGCGCTGCTCCTGCTCGCCGTCGTCGCCTTCGCCCTGCGGGTCATCGCCCGCCGCCGGAACCGCCTATAGTGGTCGAATGCGGTCGATATCTGCCGGGGCGGTGATCGCGCTGCTCGTGGCGGGGATCGCGGATCTGGCTCTCGTCGCCGCGTATCGCAGCGCCGCCCAGGACGCCACGACAACCGGCGAGCTGTTCGCCGCGCTGGACGCCGCGCGTCTGCTGCACGGCCTGGCCTTCCTCGTCGCGTTCGCCGCGCTGATCGCCGTCGCCGTGGCGCTGCGCCGGGCGCCGTGGTGGTGCCGGCTGCTCTGGGTCGCGTTCGTCGCGCGGGCCGTCGCCGCGTACGTGACCGCCCCCGAGCCGCCGCCCGGGTACCAGGCCCTCTGGGACGACTCGCAGCCCCCGACGGCCGGCCTGCGCCGGTCGGTGCTCGGCGAGCTGTGGGCGATGATCCCCGTCCCGGTCGACGCGCTCGGCGTCGTGCTGCTCGCCGCGGCGGCGGCCGGGCTGCTATTCGTCGTCCTCCGGCGAGTCCCCGAGGCGCCATAGCTCGAGCAGGTAGTGCTCGAGCCCCGCGTATGCGGCCAGCGCGTCGCCCCACTGGGCGGTGGGCAGGTCCGGATGGTCGCGCAGGAACCGGTGCGCGGCGTCGGCGGCCTCGGCGCGTCCGGTGGCGGTGACGCGGATGCGGTACACCCCGGGGCCCTCGGCCAGCTCGCCGGTGATCCCGCTGACGCCCGTGTCGCCGAGCCGGACGCGCCCGGAGGGGAAGTCGATGTCGTGTTCGTGCCGCGGGGCGGCCGGTGGTGCTCCGGCGCCGAGCACGCGGAGGCGGACATCCACCGGGATCAGGTCCTGGGCCACGCTGATGACGAGGACGTAACCGGTCGAGCCGGTGACGTCGGCCGACGCGGCGACGACGGCCGCGTCCATTCCCTCGGCGGCGTCCGCCTCGACGTCGCGCAGGGTGAGCAACCGGTAGTCCGGGGTCAGCCGCAGGTCCATCGTCCGCCGTACCGCCTTTCAGTCAGCCGCGCCGTGGTGCTCCGGACGGACCGGGGCACCACGGCGTTCGGTCAGGGAGCCGTCGTGACGGTGAACCCGTCGCCGTCGAGGAGCCGGTTGGCGCCGTAGAAGGCGTTCAGCTTGGACCCGCCGAGCTGGTTCTGCTGGGCGTTGATCGGGCGGGCCGACCCGTGCCACTCCTGCGCGCCGCGGGGTTTGCCGGCGGTGGAGTACGCCGAACCCTCCTCCGTGGATTTGAACGGGTACTCGTCGCAGTCCAGCCCGCCGGCCGCGTAGTCGTCGCCCCACACATCCTTGCAGATCCCCACCGACGCCCGGTGGTTGGCCTCGATCTCGCTCGCGTCCATCAGGCGGTGCAGCATCGACGGCGGGTTCTTGCCCACGAAGCTCGGGAACGTCCGCTCGGGGTGGTGCAGCGCGTCGTTGACGTGCTTGGCCTCGGCGTCGATGCCGACGCCGGACATCGGCAGGACGAACTCCGGCACGTTGTCGACGAACACGGTGCCCTTGTACTTCCCACCGCCGAGGGCCGCTCCGGCGCTGTCGAACCGGACCGCGTTGCTCGCGACGATCCGCAGGGCGGGTTCGGTCAGGCCGTCGCGGTACTCGATGAGGTAGCTGACCTGGGCGACGAACTCGGTGGTGTAGTACGGCAGCAGCCCGGCGGTGTCCGGCGACGTGATCGAGACGACGTCCATCGCCGGCTGCTGGTACCAGCCCAGCGCCGTGCGCTCCTGCCGGAGCGTCGCGGGGCACGTGACGTCGCCGCGTCCGGCGCACCCGTCGTACATCACGGTCAGGAACGTCAGGTCGTCGCGCATCGACGAGGTCTGGTGCACGTTCTCGACCGAGGTCACGTAGTCGACGCGGCGGCTGCCGTCGTAGGCGAACGCCAGGATCCACAGGTCGAAGTCGACGAAGCCGAGCTCCTCGCCGCTCTGCCGGCGCAGCACGACGTGCAGCGGGTAGTGATGGCACTGCTCGAAGCGGGTGCGGGCCCAGCCGTACCGGGAGCCGGCCTGGCCGGGATGCGCCTCGCAGTCCTGCTTGAGGTCGGCGGCCTCGTCCAGCAGCCGCGTGGTGTTCCCCGGCCGGGCCGGCGCGGCGAGCGCACCGACCGGGCTCAGGGTCAGGGCCAGCGTCACACCCAGGGCGGCCGCGGCGACAGTTCTCCACATGGTCGTCACTCCTAGAATCCGCCTCGGGCGCAGTCCCGCCCGAGGCATCCGTAGAGCAGGTCACCGGTCGCGGCGGCGTACACCATCGTGTAGCCGCGGTAGGTCCGGCCCCGGTCGCGGCCGAGGCCGGGCACGGTGCCGCCGCCGGTGACGACGTGCACCCGGGCCGCGCCGTCGGCCGCCGCGAGCGCGACACCCGCCCGGCTGCGGAACTCCGCGACCGTCACCGTCGCGGTGCGCGCGTCGCCGGCGGTGCGCAGCCGCCGCCCGGCGTCGTGCCGCGCGGCGTCGGCGGTGACCGGCCGGGCCGGTGCGACCGAGGCCACCGCGGCGCCGGTGGTGACGTTGCAGACCTTGCGTGCGGCGACGCACGCGGCCAGGCCCGGCACCGTCTCCAGGCACCGGCCCGCGTCGTCGGCCAGGCATGCGGCCAGCTTCCGCTGGTCGACGCCGTTGTACTCGTCCCGGCTCGCGGTCCGCTGCGGCGCGGCAAGGCCGAGGGCGAGCGATCCGGCGGCCGGCTTACCCAGGACGAGCCGGTCCAGCTCGGTCGGCGAGCTGGGCAGATTCGAGGTGCGCGCGGCGACCTGCATCGTGTAGCAGTACGGCGGCGCGCTGGGCTCGCCGAACAGGATCGACCGCGGGTCGGGCCGCCCGCAGACGTTCGCCGGGAAGCCGGAGACGTTCACCAGCCGCGGCCGGCGCCAGGCCCCGTTGTCCTGCACCTGCACCCGGTTCTCGAACGCCGTGGCGAGGGCCGTGTACTGCGGGTAGTACGACATCAGGCCCGTCTGCAGCGCCCTCGTCCGACCGCCGGTCGCGAGGTGGGTGGTGCCGACCGGGTTGAAGTCGTACAGCATGTCCCACTGCCCCGCGCCGTTGCCGAGGCTCATCCACGTGTGCAGCAGGCCGTCGGCGACCTTCGAGCCCGGCTGGTCGATCGACCAGTACTCCTCGGTGGCCTCGCCGTCCTCCAGCCAGTACGCGGTGTGCGAGGTCGTGCCGGTGGCCGAGGCGTACGCCGCCTGCCAGCCCATCTCCTCGTAGTCGTAACCGGCGTTGCCGCCCGATCCGTCGAGCGGGTCCCAGTTGACCTGGTTGCTGAAGCTGTTGTACCCCCCGGTCTGCGGGTCCGCCGGCGGCCCGTTGAAGCTCACCGGCTGCTGCCGGAAGCTGACCATGACGCCCGACACGGGCGAGTCCTCGCCGGCGCAGAGGCCGACGAAGTCCCGCTCCGGGCAGTCGGCGCCGCCGATCCGCGGCCGCCACAGCTGGGTGGTGTAGCTCGACGAGCAGGCCCACATGACCGCCGGCTGCCCGTCGGTGCTGGACAGCACGTCCAGGCAGCGGCCGTCGCGCTGGTTGCGCAGGGCGAAGCCGACGCTCGGCCAGGTCTGGGCCCGCGTGAGGGTCCAGAACTGCTGGGATGCGGTACCGCAGTCCACGATGATGACGGCCGCGCCGTTGCTCGTGGCCGCGGCCTGCAGGCACCGCCCCGACGAGGCCTGCCGGACCCGGTAGATCGGGTTCGCGCCCGGGCTGACCACCTCGAACGTCCACCGCTGGGCCTTGACGTTCTCGGGCAGGCCGACCGTGTGGGTGCGGACCTTGACCGTGCTGCCGACCGCGTCGGAGTCGGTCGCGAGCACCTGCCGGTCGCCGGTCGTGGACTGCCCGATGGCCACCGGATCGGCCGGCGGCACCGCCGCTTCGGCCGGCCCACCACCCGCCACCGCCGCGCCGGCACCGGCCAGCACGGCGGCCAATGCGATCGCACATCGACGTCGCAGACGATTCATCGCACTCCCATTCTCGAGCATTGCCGGAAACGTCGCGCGGACAGCACGACGCCATTCGCGCCGCCGTTTCCGGCGCGAATTCCGGCGATGCGTTTACGTCCGGCCCTCGGCAGCGGACGGCGAAGCGCGGCCCCGGACTCACCGGGCCGCGAAACTATACGTGGAGTGACACTACCCGACTCGGTAACGGCGCGGCACGCCAGACGGCCCGCGCGAACGTCGGCATTAACCGTGATTGCCGCAGCACTGTTCCTCCCCGTTTGCCGCCGTGGCATACATTCGCCAACGTCGACACCCGCGACACATTACCGGACATCATGGAAAGGATCAATCGACCGACCATCATCAATGTCGGCCGGCATCCGCCGTCCGTCGATGGCGCCGCGCCCACCGGCGCCTGCATGTTCACGGTTCGTGCCCGCACCGACGCCGGGGTGGCAAGTTGACCGAATTGATGCGATTCGAGACCGAGACCGGCGCAACGCGGAGGCCGGTCCCGCCGTCGACGCCCGAGCCGAGCTCACCCGCGGACAGCATCGACGGGTTCAAGATCCGTCGGACTCGGCCGGCCAAAGCGGGGCCAGGCGGGCTTCCGGCTCCATCCGCCGAGAAGCACGTCAAGTTGAAGCGGATGGTCAAGGATGCCGGCGAACGCATTGATCGAAAGTAGGACATCCCATCTGCGAGCCGAATGCGTTTTTCGGCAGGCACATTTGGTGGCGAGTGTTCAAGTGGTTCAGAACCCTCGCCATACGCATCTCTGCACATCCACGACGGTGCGTCATGACGCGCCCGATCGCTCCCCTCATCTTGGTATCTGTTGGCGGTGAGCCACAGCGCCCACTCGCCCGGCCACCACTCCCCCTGGCCGCGCCGGCAACCGCGGCCGGGTCACCGAAACGTCGGTCGTCCGGGCTGTCGGGCGGGTGGCCGGCACCCCCGTCTGCACGTCCGCGAGCAGGGCCGCCTGATCGTCGCCGTCCTGGACGCGCAGGGCGTGTTCCAGATCAGCCGGACCGGGCATCTGCTGATCCCGGTGGCGGTGCGGCGGTGGGCAGGCCTGCGGCCTGGTGACAGGGTCCTGCTCGCCGGTGACCCTTCCAGCAGTTCAGTTGATCGCGTGGCCCGGTGCGCGACGATGAGATCCGCCGGACCCTGACGGATGCGAACCCCTGGTGGCGAGCCGTCGCAGCGGGACATGATCCAACGGCGTGGACCGCGAACCATCGGCTCCTACGTGACCGCGCCACTCACGACCTCGGATTCCGCCCGGATGTCCTCGATGACGTTGCCGCCGGGCCGGTTACCGACCGCTGCCGATGAGCTTCCGCGACACGTCCGCAGCGAGCCGGGCGGGAGCGGTCAGCCGCGCCAGCGGGGGGCCACCACGCGCTCGACGATGCGAATCGCGTGGCGCAGGCGGGTGTGGTCGGTGGTCACGCCGTAGACGGATGCGAGCTCGCTGAACGTGCCCATGTCGACATCGACGAGCTCGCCCCGGGCCTTGCACGGCACGACCCGCCACACGCCCTCGACGGCGCGGACCTGGTCGAGGCCGTCCAGGCCGTCCAGCGTTCCCGAGCCCGCGGCGAACGCGGAGATCTGGTAGCTCACGTTGTCCGGTCCGTTGCGCATCCGGTCGGCCTCGGCGAGGGCGGTCGCCGTGTCCCCGAGCGCCGCGGCGGGGGCCGTGCGCACCAGGTCGGCGCCTGTCGACGCGTGGATGATTTTGGCTGTCTCGCCGCCCAGCCGGCCGTTGACCTCGATGACGACCGGGCCGTTGCGGGTCAGCTTGATCTCGGTGTGGCACAGGCCCACGGTGATGCCGAGCGCTCGGACGGCGGCCGTCGCCTCGGCCTCCACCGGGGCCAGGCGCTGCGGTGGCAGGGTGCTCGGCAAGAAGATGCCGGTCTCGCGGAACGGCGGGGTGATCGGCATGCGGCCGATCGCCCCGAGATGGTGCACGGCGCCGTTGAGCACGAGGGACTCGACCGAGACGTAGTCGCCCCAGCCGGGTCCGGCGATCGCGGGGTCGCCGATGATGCGCTCCTCCAACGTGAAGCCGCCGTAGTGCTCGTGCAGCCCGGCCACCGCGGCCAGCGCGTCGGCGAGATCCTGCGGGCCGTCGATCGCGTAGGTGTGGCGGCTGCCGTTGCTGCGGCGGGGTTTGAGCACCGCGGGGAAGCCGACATCGGGTGGCACGGCGCAACGACGGCGACCTCCCGCACGTCGGGATGGCGAGACAGATGACAGCGGTCGGCGATTCAAGCATGGCCGCCGGTGAGACTGTGGCCGTGATCGGCAGCGCGACGCCGCTCAGGGTTTGTGGCCGACCAGCCACATGCTGACGTGCTCCGGCCCGGTGCGGACCACGAGCTGGAAGCGCCCGAGGTCGGTCTGGTGGTCCGACATGCGGGGGCAGGCGCCGTTGAAGGCCGGGGAGCACGAAGGCGTCGTGTCGGGCTGGGCGTGGCCGGCCAGGAAGTCGGTGACCCGCCTCGGCTCGTCGCCCCGCAACGCCGGCGCGGCGCAGCCGGCGACGACCTGCTCGGCGGCCTTGCGGGTCATGGTGATGTACCCATTCATGCCCAGTGAGGTGTCGCTGACCTCGCAGTAGATCATGTTCACGGCAGTAGTCTCGGCGCTCGGCCGGCCGACGACCATGTACAGCTTGCCGTGCACGACCGGGAAGTCGACCGTCAGCCTGGTCATATGCGCGCCCAGCTGCTCGTACGGGGTCGGCGTGGCGTGCCAGCGCTCGGACCAGGCCTTGGCGACCGCGTCGGCGGCGATGCCGGGGATGGGGCCCTCGCCGTGCGGAAGGCCGTCCCCCGGGTTGGTCGAGGGGCCAGCATCGCCGGGCGGGGCCGCGCCCGTCGAGCTGCGGGCGGCCGGCGCATTGGTCGTGGGGGTCGGGGCGGGTTTTGCCGCCGGGCTGCAGCCCGCCGCCAATGTGCCCACGGTCAGTGCCGCGAGCATCAGTCCCGTGCGTACCGCCATTCGCCCTCCCGGATCGGTTGCCGGCGGACCGAACTTCATCATAATCGGTGAATTTATCGCATTGACCGATGTCAATGATAGAGATGGCGGCCGGTGCTCAGGGCCGGCCACAGCGTCGCACCGCTTCGAGGCAATCGCGACAACGTGGCGTTGAGCGGCACCGATTGCGCGCAACCCACTGTGGCGAGTCTGGTCGCGCCCGCGCGCCCGCAGCGGCAGACGACTTCGGCGCCGAGCAGGTCGAGATCGACCATCAAAAGTTCGGCGACGGGTCCATTACCTGGAACACCATCGACCCGAGCCGAGCGGTCGAGGATTCCTACTTTCATCTTGCCTGGCACGCGGAGCCCTTACCGCCGCTGGCTGAACTGCCCGGCCGAGCCCTTGATCATGTCGAACTTCTGGAATGGGCTGGCGATGACATGGCCAACGGCAGTATCGCTGTCGGCTTCGACTTCGGCCCGACCTGGCTGATCATCTTCAACGCTCTGGACGAGAACGGCTTTGAGCACGACGCCCCGGCGCCGAGCTACCGGCGTCACCGGTGGATGACCGCCGATCTGGCAACCGCAAGTAGATCTTCGGCGCGCCCTGACAGCTGCGGCGCGGCTTCACTGCCTGCGCTTCGGGGCGTTGTGGCGCGGGCCCGGGGTGGGCAATTCCGGGCCGGGTGGAACCGGTCGCGGCTGCTGTGCGCCTGTAGGAGGTGACCGTGCCCTCGGAACCGGCCGTCCGGGGCGACTTCGCCGCGCTCTACGCGGCGCAGTTCGCTCCCATGGTGCGGCTGGCCTGTGTGACGACCGGAAGCGTACCGGCGGCGGAAGACGTCGTGCAGGAGGTGTTCCTGGCGTTGCTGCACCGTCCGGACGTCCGCGATCCGACCGCATGGCTGCGCCGCGCCGTCGTGTCCAGATGCACCTCATGGGTGCGCCGTCGTCGGCTGGAACGACGCCATGCCAGCCAGCCTGAGCCTGAACCGCTCGTGCCGCTGGGGCCGGACGCGCTCGCCGTCCGCGCCGTTCTCACCAGGCTGCGGCCGCGGCATCGAGCGGCCATCTTCCTGCGCTACTACCTCGACCTGTCCGAGGCCGACATCGCCGACGCGCTGAACTGCCGGCCGGGCACCGTCAAGTCCCTGCTGCACCGGGCCCACTCCGCACTGCGGGAGCACCTCGATGACCACTGAGCAACGCCTGCGCGCCGCCGTCCACGAACTCGTCGAGGCGATCCCCGTCCCCGCGGTGGCGCCTCCCCTCATGCCGCTGACCTCTCGCCGGTCATGGCGGCCCGTGCTTGCGGCCGCCGCCGTCGTAGTCCTGCTGCTCGCGGTGGGGATGGTGCCCCTGCCGGCGACGCCGCGCGCACCTGCCGCCGGTCCCGCCACGCTACCGCGCGTCTTCGCCGGTCACTCCCTCCTCACCGCCACCGTCTCCGCCGCGCCCGCCGGGCCTGCGATCGCCATCTACGGGTACGGGCAAGGCGACATGCCCTTCCAGACCCCGCAGCTCATCGCCGTCGGAGCAGACGGGCGCACCTACCGCGTCATCGACCTCGCCAGGAAGCGTGGCCGGTCCGCCGACGCCCTCGCATTCGCGTTGCTGTCTCCCGACGGCAGCAGGGTCGCCGTCGCCGACACGCTCGGGCCGGTCCAGGATGTGGCGATCGTGGACCTGACCACCGGCCGCACCCGCGGCTACCCAGTGCCTGCCGGCTCGGCGGTCCAGCTGCTCGCCTGGTCGCCGGACTCGAAGCGGCTCGCGTACGCCGTCGCGCCGTATCGGGCGGACAGCGATGGCGACCCCCGGGTCGCGCTCGCCGCCGACGGCGAACTGACACTGCTCGACCTGGCCACCGGCGTCACGTCCGCGGTCGCCGGACAGCGCGGGGTGCTCGACGCGGCGTTCTCCCCCGACGACAGCACGCTGGCCGTCCAGGTCGGCACCGAGCTGCGCCTACTCACCGCCGGCGGAAGTACGGTCGTCCCGCTGCCGGACAGGCACCGGCTCGGCGGGCCGGCCGCCTGGTCGCCCGACGGCACCCGGCTCGCGCTCTTTCGGGTGGCCGCGGGCAGCCCGTCCTGGACCGCCGGGTATTGGGCACCAGACGGGTTGGCGGTCCTCGACCTGCCCACCAGAGTGTCCACGCCGCTCGACACCAACGCGACCGGGGTCCTCGGTTGGCAGGGCGCCGACCTGCTGGCAACCAATTACGACACGATTGTCTCGGTGCCGCCCGCCGGGCCGGCCCGGGTCCTCGCCCGGCTCCAACCCGGCAACGACCACTGGATCGACACGGTGCAATTGGCGACCGCCCGCACCGGCGACCTTCAGGTGCGGGAAACCGGCGTCGATCGTGGCCCGTGGCCATGGTGGCTGTGGGGGCTCACCGTCGGGCTGCTCCTCCTCGCCGGTGGCGCCGTACGCATGGCAATGCGCCGCCGGCGGGCTCGTTGACACCGCGGCATTCGATGCCCCGCCCACGCAAACTTCAATCGACGCACGCTCATCCCGATCGGCACGACAGGAAGCTCCGGCCTCATGGAGCGGGCTACCCTCCGTGGCGTTCGCCGGGACGCTGGCCGCGCGTCATCAGCGGCAGATCCTCGCATCCGATCATAGCGCCACGATGAACGCCAGAGCGCCGTCGCGGCCGGGCGTGGGCTCTTCGGCTCACCACGGGACCGGCCCGTCGTCCTGCAAGAACGCGCCGGTCGGGCTGTCCGGCACGGTTGCCAGGTGTACGGCGATCGCGGCGCCCTGCTCAGCGGTGCGCTCCAACGACAGGCCCAGTGCGGCGGCGAAGTCCGTGGCACATGCGCCAGGCGCCACTGCGTTGACCGCGATCCCGTCGGCGGCCAGGGCCTTGGCGTACAGCACGGTGAGCATGTTCAGCGCAGCCTTCGACGCCGGGTAGGCGAGCGCGATCCGCGACGAGGCGAACGCATGGCTCGGGTCGGACTGCCAGGCCAGCGACCCGGTGCCGCTCGAGACATTGATGACGCGGGCGCCAACCGCCTTGCGCAGCAGCGGTAAGAACGCCTCGGTGAGCCGAACCACGCCGAACAGGTTTGTCTCGAACACCGCACGCATGACCGCCAAGTCCGCTTCGCCGGCGAGCTGACCCGCGTGACCGCCCGAGATGCCGGCATTGTTGACGAGCACGTCGACCCGTCCGTACCACTGCTCGACGCGAGCGACAGCGTCGCGCACCGAGCCGTCATCGGTCACGTCGAGCGGCACCGCACGGCCGCCGAGACGTTGCGCTGTCTGCTCGCCGGAGGCGGCGTCGCGCGCCCCGACGACCACGGTCATGCCGCGCTCGGCGAGCCCCTGCGCGATCGCCGCGCCGATACCCCGGTTGGCCCCGGTCACCAGGGCGATCCTCGTTGTCGACATACCCCTATCCGAGCAGAGCGGCGGGACGGGCGTCCAAGATCGATCGGGTGGGTGCCGATACCGTTGTGGTATGGACGACGTCGAGACCCGCGAGCTGCGGTACTTCGTGGCAGTCGCCGAGGAGCTGCACTTCGGCCGGGCAGCGGCCCGGCTCGGCATCGCGCAGCCGCCGCTGTCGCGCGCGATCCGGCGGCTGGAACATCGCATGGGTGTCGCGCTGCTGGTGCGCACGAGCCGCGGCAACCAACTCACCGCGGCGGGTGAGGTGCTGCTCGCCGAGGCGCGCGTGGCGCTGGATGCGATATCGGCGGCGGTACGCCGAACGCGTCGGGCCGGCGCTGCGCAGCGCTCGCTGGTCCTCGCGATGAAGCCCGGCGGCGACGGGGGCCTGCTGCCGCGGATCCTGGCCGCGTACGAGTCGGAACCGGACGCGTTGCCGGTGCAGTTCGCCTTCTCACTGGGCGAGCGGGCAGCGATGCTGCACAGCGGGCGAGCCGACGTGGGCCTGCTGCACCATCCGCAGAACGACCTACAGGGATTGGCAAGCGAGGCGCTCAGCGTGGAGCGGCGGGTGGTCGCCCTGGCCGAGGGGCATCGGCTCGCGGCCCGTGAAAGCGTGTGCCTGGCAGACCTGGCCGGCGAGACGGTGCCGCGGTGGCCGGAGGCAGTCGACCGCGGCCCCGGGCCGGTGGTGCGCGACGCCGGCGAGCTCATGCAGCTCGTCGCGCTGGGACGGGTGGTGGCACTGGTCGGCGAGTCGGCGCTGGACCGGCCCTACCGCGGCGTGACGTACCGTGCGGTGCGAGACGCCACACCTGCGACGCTGGTCGTGGCGTGGCCGGAGGGCAGCCGGTCACGGCATGTCGCGGCCTTCGTGCGGGCCGCCCGCACCGCCGCGGCAGAGCATGCCCGCGCCTGACGGTGCGTCGATCCGGCTCGCCCGGCGGGCGGCGGGCAGACCGCCACCGGACGAGAATTCGACCCGCCGGTCTGATCGCCACCGCCGCCGCAGAGTGGGTCAGGAGGTGTGAGCCCTTTGACCACACCGGACCCGGCACGCCGCCGCCGTTGCCGTACGCCTCACCCTGCCGATCCTCGGCGTGGCGGTCCTGACGGCGCTCGCCGCCGGTCTCCAGCTGAGCAGCGCTGGTCAGGCCGACGCCGACAGGCGGACGGCCTCGACCTGGCCCTCCAGCGCGAGCGGGCCGGCGGCGTACGGCACCAGCAGCGTGTCGCCCCGCCGCACCGGCAGGTCGTCCTGCTCGCCGGTCAGCCGGCCCGCTCCGGCCACCACGACCAGCACGCTGAAGCCCTGTTCCACGCGGTCGCCGCCGCGCAGGCGGCGGGCGGCGAAGAACTCGTCGGCGGCCTCGGGCAGCAGCCGCGCCGCGGTGCCGCGCAGGCCGTCGAGGCGCGACGGCGTCCAGGCGCCGCGGTCGACGCACTGCAGGGCCAGGTCGTAGCCGAGGCCGAGGTGGCCGTCGGCGATGCCGAAGCCCTCGAACTCCAGCAGCACCGAGAAGTCGGTCGGCTCCTGGACCTCGACCAGCAGGATGCCGTCGCCGATCGCGTGCGGTAGGCCGGCCGGGCAGAGCATCGCGTCGCCGGCCGCGACGGGGACCCGGTTGGTGGCGGCGAGCATCTCCTCGGTCTTCTGCCCCTTCACCCAGCCGGCCAGCTCGGCGGCCTCCACGTCGCGGGCGAAGCCCACATGGACGTAGGCGCCGGGTCGCGCGGAGACGATCACCCAGGCCTCGGTCTTGCCGTAGGGCGTGGCGAGGTGCGCGTCGGCGAAGCTGCGGTCCGGGTGCACGTGCAGCGGCAGCCGCTGGCCGGCGTCGAGCAGCTTCACCAGCACGCCGGTGTCGGCGCGCCGCGGGCCGAGCCACCAGCGCGGGTCCGCGGCGATCGCCTCGGCCAGGACGCGGCCGTCGGCGAGGGTGGAGAGGCCGGACGGGGCGAGCCCGAACCGGCTGGTCACCGAGCCCACCCAGTCCTCGGGGCGGTCGGGCAGCGCCGGCACGTTGCGGAACTCGGCGATGCGGCCGGCGCCGCGGTAGAACGTCTCGGGCTGGTTGGCGAACAGTGTCTCGACGGTCATCGGTGTCCCTTCAGAGCCAGCTCGGCGGGGAAGCCGCCGACGAACGTGTCGCCGAGTCCGACGGTGGTCGGGTTCTGGACGTCGAACTCGAAGCCGGGGACGCAGTCGACGGCCTCCCCCATCCGCGCGCGCAGCGCCGCCGCGAAGACGACGGACTCGGGCCGCCGTGGCCGCCGGCGCAGGCGCTCGACGTCCTCGTCGGTGAAGTCGTCACCGTGGCAGTACCGGGTGGCGGCCATGAGCGTGCCGTTGTCGAGGGCGCCGGCGTACTCGCCGGGGCCGAGCGCCAGGGCCCAGAACTTCGTGTGCAGTACCAGCGTAGACACCGGGATGAGCCTGTGCACCGCAGTGCGCGCATCCGCGACGTCCTCGGCCGAAAGCAGGCCGACCTGGCGCCCGAGGTACGACTGCAGCTCGTCCTCGTTCATGCCGTACACGTCGATCTGGGGCAGCAGCGCCTCCCGGACCCGGCGGCTGAAGGCGGGCTCGTGGTATGCCGCGATCGGCCCCGTCAGCTTCCGCGCGGCCGCCGGCGCGGAGCTGGACATCAGCTGCGATCTGGCGCTGATCGGCGTCGGCGCGGTCGCCGCCGACGCCGGCTACACGACGAGCAACCTCGCCGAGGCCGCTAGCGGTGCCACTTCTGGTTGCTGGCGCCGTTGCAGCTCCACAGGTGCAGCTTCGAGGCGTTGGCGGTGGCCACGTTCTCCACGTCGACGCACTTGCCGGCCTGGGTGTTCACGAGGTCGCCGGCGGCGGTCAGGGTGAACTTCTGGGCGCCGGTGCCGTTGCACGTCCACAGCTGGATCGCGGCGCCGTCGGCGGTCGAGCCGCCGGACACGTCCATGCACTTGCCCATGGCGCCCACGGAGCCGTCGGCGTTGAACGTCCACTGCTGGGCGCTGGTGCCGTTGCAGTCCCAGATCTGCAGCTGGTTGCCGTCCACGGCGCTGGCCGACGGGATGTCGATGCAGCGGTTGCTGCCATTGCCGATGATCGCACCGGTACCGCCCGATCCGCCGCCGCACGCCGGCGCGGTGTCGAAGGTGTCGGTGTAGCTGTTGCCGGCGGCGCGGTACGCGGCCACCTGCGCGGTCGCGGCGGCCGGGGAGAGGACCTGGTTGCGCGCGAACAGGAACCAGTCGACCTGCTGCACGTAGGTCGCGGTGCCGCCGCTGTGCCCGGCGGTGTCGATGAACCAGAGGTTCCAGTTCACCGTCATCGTCTGGCGCGGGTAGAACTTGCCGGAGTGGTCGGCGACCAGGGTGCCGTCGATGTAGTACCTGGCGTGCCCGCCGGCCACCTGGACCACCAGGTCGTGCCAGCCGTCGTAGCTGCGCTGCTGCTGCGCGTGGGTGTTGTCGGCGTACCACGGGTCGGGCCGGTACGTGTACCAGCTCGTCTGGTAGTTGATCGGCCCGGCGTCGCCCCAGCCGCCGTTGGGCAGGTACTCGGAGAAGTCCAGCTCGCTGTAGCTCGGGTCGAGGTCGCCGTTGAGCGGGCTGATCGCGAAGAACGTCTCGTTGACGTGGTCGCCGTCGTTGCCCGCGGCCGGCGCGTCCGCGAACCGGATCCGCGAGGCGTAGGTGCCCTCGAAGTAGCGCTTCTGCGCGGAGTACACCTCGGCCTGCCGCGTCCCGCCGCCGGTGCCGTCGGTCGACGCGCTCAGCTGCATGACCTTCTGGCCGCCCGACGTGGGGAACGTGATGCTCGACGGTGACCAGGTCGCGCCGGGGACGCCGGGGCCGCCGGCGTTGCCGCGCGGCACCCAGCCGTGCCCGGTGAACCCGGCGTCGCTCGACGAGCCGTAGTTGAAGTCGTCGAACACGTTGCCGCAGCTGTTCGCGGCCGCGCCGGCCCTGCCGGTGGTCGCGGCGGTGACGGCGACGGCGCCGAGTGCGGTGGCGAGACCCAGCACGGCCGCGACCAGGACCGGGCGCGACGTGAGACGTCTGTTGGGCATGGCAGGTGCCTCCTGAACCGTTCCGTTGGCGGTAGGAATTTTCATCGATGATCGATGTTCGTGAAAACTAAGCCCATCACTGCCGCCGGGTCAACGCTCACAGACCGACCAAAGATCGCCATAAGGTCGCGATAAGCCCCGACCCGTCCGCGAATGGGGGGAAATCCCGGAGGTGCCCTTCGCGGCATCCTGGAATCATCGACAATCATCGTTTGATAACGGGGGAGGCATGATGAGCACCATCGGTCCGGCCAGGCGAGCCCTGGCCCTCCTGGCCGTCGCGCTGGCCACGGCCGCGGCCGCCGTCGCGTGCGGCTCCGCGCCGGACAAGACCGGGGCGCCCGCCGCCGCGCCGGCCGCGTCCGACCCGCACGCCGGACACGGCTCGCCGCCGCCGGCCGCGCCGCTGCGCACCGGTGAGCGCTTTGCAAACCTGACCATGCCGGCCGCCTACACGCCGCAGGCACCCAACGGCGGCACCGACGAGTACCGCTGCTTCCTCATCGACCCGAAGCTGACGAAGACGGCATACCTGACCGGCAGCCAGTTCCTGCCGCAGAACGCCGCCATCGTGCACCACGCGATCTTCTTCCGGATCGCCCCGAACGCCGCCGACCAGGCGCGCAAGCTCGACGAGGACTCGCCCGGCGAGGGCTGGACCTGCTTCGGCGACTCCGGCGTGACCGGCGACGCTTGGGTCGCGTCCTGGGCCCCGGGCGCCAACGAGACGCTGCTCGCCCCGAACCTCGGCTACCCGATGCCGCCCGGCAGCCTGATGGTGATGCAGGTCCACTACAACCTGCTCGCCACCGGCGGCCGCGCCGGCGGCACCGACCAGTCGAGCATCCGGCTGCGGATCAACGACGAAAGCACCGGGATGACGCCGCTGCAGACCGGGCTGCTGCCCGGGCCGATCGAGCTGCCCTGCGCCGCGAGCGAGTCGGGTCCCCTGTGCGACCGTGCGGCCGCCGTGGCCGACGTCACCAAGCGGTTCGGTGCCGAGGTCGGCGGCCAGGAGGATCAGCTGATCAAGCTGTGCAACCAGGGCGCCCCGCCGGTGGCCGGCACCACCCAGCACTGCGATCACAAGGTGCCGCAGGCGGCCACGGTCTATGCGGTCGGCGGGCACATGCACCTGCTGGGCCGCTCCATCAAGATCGAGCTGAACCCGGGCACGGCCGGCGCCCGCACGCTGCTCGACGTGCCCAACTACAACTTCGACGACCAGGCCATCCGCCCGCTCGACCAGCCGGCCGAGCTGCACCCGGGTGACACCCTGCGCGTGACGTGCACCCACGACGCCGCGCTGCGGGGCCTCCTGCCCCAGCTCAAGGGCAGCGCGCCACGGTACGTCGTGTGGGGCGACGGCACCAGCGACGAAATGTGCCTGGGCCTGGTGGTGACGACCGCGGGGGCGTCCAGGCGATAACCCTTTCCACGTATTTTCCGGAAGTGACATTCGGCTCAGCAACGCTCGAATGCCGGGGAACCCGCGCGTTGCCCGGCATTCGGCGTTGTCAACGGGGCTGATCCCGAATCATCCTTCCGGAATACTTCCGGGAAATCTTGTTCGCCGCGAACCCGTGTGTCAGCATCGCTAGACATCGACGCCTGCCGCTACGGCCCGAGCGATACCACGGCATCGCCATTCCCTCCCAGGGCGGCTTCAGCGTGTCCAGAGCGCAGAGACGCATCGGAGGTCGACAGTGCCGAGCAGACCAGACGGCGGCCGGCGGCGGTCGCCGGCGATCCGCGCCGCGATCGGCGTCGCCGCCGCCGCGGTCACGGTGGCCGCCGCGGTCACCGTCATCCCGTCCGCGGACGCCGCGGACACCAATCCCTACCAGCGCGGCCCCGACCCGACCGTCGCCAGTGTCGCCGCGACCTACGGACCGTTCGCCACCGCGCAGACCACCGTGCCGCCCGGCAACGGCTTCAACGGCGGGTACATCTACTACCCGACCGACGCCACCCAGACCTACGGCGCGGTCGCGATCGTCCCCGGCTACACCGCGCTGTTCGCCAACGAGGAAGCCTGGATGGGACCGCGGCTGGCCTCCTTCGGCTTCGTCGTCATCGGTATCGAGACCAACAGCCGCACCGACTACGACACCGCGCGCGGCACCCAGCTGCTCGCCGCGCTGGACTACCTCACCGGCCAGAGCGCCGTTAGGGACCGGGTCGACCGCAACCGCCTGGCGGTGATCGGCCACTCGATGGGCGGCGGCGGCTCGCTGTACGCCGCGACCCAGCGCCCGTCGCTGAAGGCCGCGATCGGTCTCGCGCCGTACAAGCCCTCGGGCAACCTGAGCGCCGACACGGTGCCGACGCTCATGATCGGCGGCCAGAACGACACCACCGTCACGCCGTCCTACCTCGACGGCCTCTACCCGACGCTGCCCGCCGCCACCCCGGGCGCCTACATCCAGCTCGCCGGGGCCGACCACCTCTACTTCACCAAGCCCAACGACATCGAGCTGCGCAGCCAGATCGAGTGGCTGAAGATCTTCGTCGACAACGACACGCGCTACACGCAGTTCCTGTGCCCGCGCGTCGTCGACATCACCGGCATCGCGCGGTCGACCGTCAAGTGCTCGCTGCTGCCGTCCGCCGGCTCGACGTCCCCGCCGCCCTCGTCGTCCCCGCCGCCCTCGTCCCCGCCGCCGGGTGGTGCCAAGCGGATCGTGGGCGCCCAGTCGGGCCGCTGCATCGACGTGCCGAACGCCTCGCACACCAACGGCACCCGGGTCCAGCTCTACGACTGCAACGGCCAGACCAACCAGCAGTGGACCTACACCTCCGGCAAACAACTCCAGGTGTACGGCACCATGTGCCTCGACGCCGCCGGGTCCGCCAACGCCTCCGCCGTGCAGATCTACAGCTGCAACGGCCAGACCAACCAGCAATGGAACATCAACAGCAACGGCACCATCACCGGCGTCCAGTCCGGGCGCTGCCTGGACGTCTGGGGCACCGGCAACGGCCAGCAGGTCCAGATCTACGACTGCAACGGCCAGGCCAACCAGCGATTCAGCCTGTCATGACGACTCCCCGCCGGAAGAAGGGTTTCATGCAACGGCTTTCCCGCATGCTGCTCGCGACCGTGGCGGCGCTCGCCGCCGGTGTCGCCGCGGTGCTCACGTTCAGCCCGCCCGCCCTGGCGGCCGGGTTGACCCGGGTCACCAACTTCGGCAACAACCCGACCAACCTCAACATGTACATCTACGTGCCGGCGACTGTCGCGCCCCGCCCCGCGCTGCTGGTACTCGTGCACTACTGCAGTGGCTCGGCGAGCGGGATCTTCAACGGCAACGGCCACGACTACGTCACCGCCGCGGACCGCTACGGCTACATCATCGTCCTGCCGGAGGCGACCCGCAGCGGCAGCTGCTTCGACGTGTCCACCCCCGCGGCGCTGAAGCGCAACGGCGGCAGCGACTCGACCGGCATCATGTCGATGGTGAGCTACGCCCGGGCGCAGTACCCGAGCATCGACGCGTCGCGGATCGTGGTGTCCGGGTTCTCCTCGGGCGCGATGATGACGAACGTGCTGGCCGCGGAGTATCCGGACGTGTTCTCGGCGGCGTCGGCGTTCTCCGGCGTCCCGGCCGGCTGCTTCGCCACCACCGACGGGTCGCTGTGGAACAGCCAGTGCTCGGGGGGCAACGTCAGCAAGACCGCGCAGCAGTGGGGCGACCAGGCCCGGGCGATGTACCCGGGCTACACCGGCTCCTACCCGCGGATGCAGCTGTGGCACGGCACCACCGACACGACCCTCGCCTACCCGAACTTCGGCGAGGAGATCAAGCAGTGGACGAACCTGCACGGGTTGAGCCAGACCCCGGCGTTCACGGATCATCCGCAGTCCAGCTGGACCCGCACCCGCTACGGCAACACCGGCACCCAGGCCACCGTGGAAGGCGTCAGCATCGCCGGGGTCGGCCACCAGCTGCCGCTGGCCGGCCAGCTCGCATACGCGATCAGCTTCCTCGGCCTCGACGGATCGGGCCCGACCAGCCCGCCGCCCTCCTCCCCGACCAGCCCGCCGCCCTCCTCGTCGCCTCCGCCGCCGGGTGGTGCCAAGCGGATCGTGGGCGCCCAGTCGGGCCGCTGCATCGACGTGCCGAACGCCTCGCACACCAACGGCACCCGGGTCCAGCTCTACGACTGCAACGGCCAGACCAACCAGCAGTGGACCTACACCTCCGGCAAACAACTCCAGGTGTACGGCACCATGTGCCTCGACGCCGCCGGGTCCGCCAACGCCTCCGCCGTGCAGATCTACAGCTGCAACGGCCAGACCAACCAGCAATGGAACATCAACAGCAACGGCACCATCACCGGCGTCCAGTCCGGGCGCTGCCTGGACGTCTGGGGCACCGGCAACGGCCAGCAGGTCCAGATCTACGACTGCAACGGCCAGGCCAACCAGCGATTCAGCCTGAGCTGACCGGTTGACGCCGGGGGTGGGCAGCGGCTGGCGTTGCCCACCCCCGGGCGCGGCGGGGCTCGCTCTGGGCCGGACGTCCGGGAGGGCCTGGCGTTCGTGGCCCGGACCCCGGTCCTGGGGCCACCGCGCTCACCGGCGCCGCGAGCAACTTCGCGTTCGCCGTGTCGGTGACGATTCGGCCTCCCTTGGCTTGCGCAGCCGGTGGACGGTCGCCGGGACGCGCGGCCGCACGGTGAGCGCGCCGTCCGTGGCCGACAGCGCGAAGCCCGCTTCATCGCCGCGCACCAGCACGGCGGAGTGGGGCGGTGGCATCGAGCAGGCGGGTCATGAGGCGGACCCTAGCGGCGGGGTACGACAAATTTCGGCTCAGCGACCGGGCAGCGACGCCAGCCACGGCACGAGCGCCTCCGGTGCGGGCATGGCCGTCATTTCATCTCGTACCGCACCAGCCGCCTCGGCCAGCGCCGGCTCCGTGATGAGCCGCGTCAATATGTCGGCGTCGATTTCCGGTTCGTCGGCGGCGATGCCCGCGCCTCGCGCCGCGACCAGCCCGGCATTGTGCCGGCGGTCCCCGGCGCCGTTGATGAGCAGTTGCGGAACGCCGGCGTGCAGTGCGGTGAGCGTGGTGCCCGCGCCGCCGTGATGCACGATTCCCGCGCACCGGCCGAGGAGATCCGCAATGGGCACCCAGCCGGCGGTGTACACGTTCGGCGGGACATCGAACTGGCGCGCCGGCCGGATCAGCAGGAAATCGGCGTCGACACCGGCCGCGGCGACCGCGACCCGCTCCATGAGACGGTCGCGTCCGGGCCCCGCAACGGTACTGCGGCTGACGGCGATCAGCGGCCGCCCGCTCTCGGGAAGCATGGGCAGCGGACCGGACCCTCCGTAGGGCACCGCACGCATCGGCCGGCTTGATTCCCGGCCCGGCAGGACGCTCGGCGGCACAGAACTGATGACCCCGGCGAATTCCGGGACGGTGGCGCCCATCCGCGACAGCGTTTCGCGCACCAGCGTCCGGCCGTCGAACAACGTGTTCTCGTGCAGCACGGCAGGCACGCCGACGGCCGCCGCGGCCAGGGCACCGGCTACGGCGAGGGGCTCGTGGAGCACCAGATCGGGATGCCACGAACGGGCGAGCTCGACGGCCGGTCCGACAAGCCGGGAATTGACCGCGCCGAAGAGCAGCCCGACCCCGTGGGTGCCGGCCCGGCCCGCCATTTCGGCGCGGGCGATGAGCGGATGCCGGAGCATGATCGGTACGGCCACGGAACCGACCGACACGGAGCCGGCGATGTCGTGCACGGAAAGGCCGGCGTCGGCGACGGAAAGCGCCTCGCCGCCGGTCGCGACGAGCACCTCGTGACCGGCGTCGCGCAGCGCCCGGCCGAGCGGCACGAATGGGAACGCATGGCCGATGAGTGGTGCGGCGACAAGCAGGACCCGCATGCGATCAGGATGCCACCGCACGGAACGCGCGCAAACCCCAGGCTGTTGGCCACCACGAATACTGATGACAATGCCATCGCAGCGGCCGGGCGGCCACGGTCATGCGCGCGGGGCTGCTCGTCACGTGACGGGCGCGCGGTAGAGGCGACGGGCGTTGTCGGCGGCGACGCCGTACGCGATCCGATCGGCGTTGGCGGCGGTCAGCGCGCCCGCCACGATCCAGTCGGACAACACATGGGTCAGGGCCCGGCGGAACTGGGCGGCGCCGACCAGGTACAGCTCCGGCAGGCCGTAGGCGTCGGAGGAGTACAACACCTTCGTGAACGGCGCCAGCTCGAGGAACTCCGCGAGGACCGGCGCGGCCTGCGCGCCCACGTGGCCGAGCGTCAGGCCCACGTCCACGTAGACGTGCGGATACACATGGGCGAGCCAGCCCGCCTGCCGGTGGTACGGGTAGCAGTGCAGGAGCACGACCGACACGCCGGACGGCTCGACCAGCTCGTACCAGTCACGCAGCAGCGACGGGTCGGCGCGGGGCAGTGCCAGGGAGCGGTCGCCGAAGCCGGTGTGGAGCTGGATGGGCAGGCCGGTGTCGACGCCGCACCACAGCAGGTAGCGCAGCAGCACCGCATCGGTGAGCCTCGGCGCGCCGCCGCGCAGCCACTCCCCGGCCGCGTCGGTGACCGCCTGGCGGGACGGGCGGGAGGGGTCGATGGCGAAGCCGTGGCGGTACGCGAGCACGGACTTGACGGCCACCGCCGTGCGCGTGGCGGCGCCGAGGGCCTCGGCGAACGCCGGCGCGAAGTCCGCCGCCGCGACGCCCGCGGCCGCGACCCGCTCGGCCACCGCCTCCAGCCGCACCACCTCGGCGACGCGCGCGCCGGCGGCCGCGCCGAGCTCGTCGCCGTCGAGCCAGTCGGCCGCGGGCAGGCGGATGCCGGTGTCGACGAACAGCGCCGCGAGCCCCGCCGCGCGCAGCAGGCGGCGCGCCGCGTCGGCGCCGAACTCGGTCCGGCGGGCCAGATATTCGGCCACCGGGGCGTGGGCGGGCAGGCCGAGCACCGGCGCGCACCAGCGGCGGATCGCGAGCCCGAGCGGGCCGTCGAGGTGCGACGCGCCGGGCGGCGCGGGCGTCGAGGCCTCCGTCGCGAGCAGCGCGAAGGCATCCTCGGTGAGCGGGCCGGCAACGACGCCGTGGCAGTGCCCGTCGACCAGGCGCAGGCCCGCCGGCAGCTCCTCCACTCAGTACCGCCGGCGGGTCGCGGCGACGACGTCGTCCGGCTCGCGGCCGGCGAACAGCTCGGCCCCGCCGCGGCGTACCGCGGGCAACGCCTCGAACAGCGCGTCGCCCATGGCGTCGCGCAGTCCGGCGTCGGCGCGAAGCCGCTCGATCGCCTCCGGCAGCGTCGCCGGCAGGCGGGGCGGCCGGTCGCCGGGGCCGAGCGCCGCCGGGTCGCCACGCTCCACCCACGTCAGTGCGACCGCCGGGACCCCCGCGGCGGCGAGCACGCCGGCCGCGTCGCGCGCCTGTGCGTGGTCCTGCTCGGCCGTCGCCCGCCGGTTCATGCCTGGAATTCTCGCGGTACCCCGGCGGGCGCGGCGTGGGTCCGCGCCCCGCTCACCGGCCTTCTCACCCGAGCACGAAGGGCCCGCGCGGAACGCGGGCCCTTCGCTGCCGGCAGCCCGGCGTCGCCGTCCCGGCCGGGCAGGCGATCGTGGCCGGGTCGAGCTGGCACGTGCGCGGGTCGTTGACGATGCCGTCCTTGGCGGTGTCACTCGGAACACCAGGTCAGCCGACGACGCCACGCTCCCGCAGCGCGGCCAGCTCCTCCTTGGGCACGCCGAGCTCGTCGCCGAGCACGGCGTCGGTGTCGGCGCCCAGCGCGCGCCCGGTGAACCGGATCCGGCCCGGGGTGCGCCCCATCCGCCAGAGCAGATTCTGCATCCGCATCGGGCCGAGGTCCGCATCCTCCACCGTGGTCACCAGCTCCAGCGCCCGCACCTGCGGGTCGTCGAGCAGCTCGCTGGGCTTGTAGACCGGGCCCACCGCGGCGCCCGCCTCGGCGAACGCGCGCAGCACCTCCTCGCGGGCCCGCGCGCCGATCCAGTCCGCGACGTAGCCGTCGAGCAGGTCGGCGTGCTGGGCCCGCTGCCGCCCCGTGGCGAACCACGGCTCGTCGATCACCTCCGGGTGGCCGACCAGCGTCATGACCCGGCGGGCGATGCTGTCGGCGCTGGTGGAGATGGCCACCCAGTGCCCGTCGGCGGTGCGGTAGGTGTTGCGCGGCGCGTTGTTGGCCGAGCGGTTGCCGGTGCGCTCCTGGTCGATGCCGAGCTGGTCGGCGTAGATCACGCCGGGTCCGACGGCGGTCATGATGGGGCTGAGCAGGTCGAGATCGATATCCTGGCCGCGGCCGTCGCGCTCGCGCTGGTACAGCGCCATCGAGACCGCCGCCGCCCCGGCCATGCCCGCGATCGAGTCCGCCAGCCCGAACGCGGGCAGGGTGGGCGGGCCGTCCGGCTCGCCGGTGAGATGGGCGAAGCCGCTCATCGACTCGACAAGGGTGCCGAACGCCGGCCGCGACGCGTACGGGCCGGTCTGGCCGAAGCCGGTGACCCGCAGCAGGATGAGCCCCGGGTTGTCGGCGCTGAGCACGTCGTAGCCGACGCCCCAGCGCTCCAGCGTGCCCGGCCGGAAGTTCTCGATGATGACGTCCGCCGACGCCGCCAGCTTCCGGAAGATCCGGGCGCCCTCCGTGTCGCCGAGGTACAGCCCGACGGTCCGCTTGTTGCGGCCGACCATCTTCCACCACAGCGGCTGGTCGCCCTTGGCCAGCCCGTGGCCCCGCATGCCGTCGCCGCGGCCCGGGTGCTCGATCTTGATGACGTCGGCGCCGAAGTCGCCGAGGACCTGCGCGACCAGCGGGCCGGCCAGGATCGTCGAGACGTCGAGCACCCGCAGCCCGGCGAGCGGGCCGTCATTGCCAGTGGACATCCGGCTCAGCCCTGGTACGGCCGGTGCAGGTAGCGGCCCGTGGGGGCGCCGACCACGTTGCCGTCCTCGAGCACCCGCTGCCCGCGGACCCAGGTGTCGGTCACCTTGGCCCCGATCTCGAAGCCCTCGAACGGCGTGTACTCCTGGGTCGACTCCGAGTCGGCCGCGCGCACGGTCCACGACGTGTTCTCGACCAGGCAGAGGTCGGCGTCGAAGCCGACGCCGATCGTGCCCTTGCCGGGCAGGCCGTAGCGGCGCGCCGGGTTCAGCGACAGCAACTGGGCGATGCGCTGGTGCGACAGGCCGCGCTTGCGCCCCTCGCTGACCAGGCCGGGCACGAGGTACTCGGCGCCGCCGAAGCCGGACTTGGCGGCGAAGATGTCATCGCGCTGGTCGCCGAACTTCATCTCGTCCTTGCAGCAGGCATGGTCGCTGACCACCCAGTCGACGCTGCCGTCGAGCACGTACTCCCACAGCGCCTCGACGTCCTCCTGCGGCCGCAGCGGCGGGTTCACCTTGCCGCCCAGGCCGTGCGCGGTGTCGACGCTGGCCAGCAGGTGGCCGATGGTCACCTCGCGGCGGAAGTCGACGTGCGGGAACGTCTTCGCCATGGCCATCGCGGCTTTGAGCGCCTTGCGGGAGGACAGGTGCAGCAGGTTGA
Source organism: Dactylosporangium sp. CA-139114 (assembly GCF_050955725.1). Lineage (NCBI taxonomy): Bacteria > Bacillati > Actinomycetota > Actinomycetes > Micromonosporales > Micromonosporaceae > Dactylosporangium > Dactylosporangium sp. CA-139114. The sequence continues at coordinate 3,329,308 of NZ_CP192080.1, read as the reverse complement.
TGTTCGGCAGGCCGGTCTCGTCGGCGAGGAACGACGCGATCGTCACCGCCAGGCCCTCGGAGTGCGGCGGCCGGGAGGCGCTGTACGCGGCCAGGCCCGACAGCGTGCCGTCCTGCTCGACCAGCTTCGTGTACGCCGTCATGATCTCGGCGGTCTCGCAGTGCAGCGACAGCGACACGTGCGGCGCGGCCTCGACGAGGCTCTCCCGGGCGGCCTGCACGCCACGCATCACGAACTCGAAGTGCGCCAGGTCGTAGCGCTCCTCCGGCGGGATCATCAGGAACGAGCTCTGGTCCGACGAGCGGCCGTGCAGGCCGTGGGAGCCGTAGAACATGAAGATCTTGAACGACGTGACACCGAAGTTCTCGATGATCGACGGGATCTCGTCGATGTGCTCCTGCATCATCGGCGCCAGGTGGAAGCCGTAGTCGATGTAGGAGCGACCCTCCGAGGCCGACAGCACGTGCGGGAAGAACTCCGCGTAGGAGCCGCCCCGGTTGAGGTAGTACTGGCCGGTGCGCATGTAGGTCAGGCCGGTGGTGACGCCGCCCTGCGCGCTGGCGCGGCTCTCGGTGGCGGTGTCGGCGTCGAGCGGGTTGTAGATGCCCCAGTGCTGGTGCGCGTCGACCGCGCCGGGGTACGCCAGCCGCCCGCGGCCGTCGATGACGACCTGCGCCTCCTCGGCCGGGATGTCGGCCTCCAGGCGGACCACCTTGCCGCCGGCGATGCCGATGTCGAGCCGGTCGCCGTCGGGCGAACCGGCGTCGGGCCGGATCACGGTGACGTTCTTGATCAGGGTTTCGAGCTGTTTCATCGTGCTCCTTCAATGCTCGCCGCCACGTGGTTCGCGGCGAGGTAGGCGAGGCCGAGGGCGGGCAGCAGGCCGTTGCCGGCGAGGTACCCGGCGGCACCGTGACCGGAGATGCCGGACGCCGCGCCGCCCGAGGCGTAGAGCCCCGGGATCGGCTCGCCACCGGCGCGCAGGACGCGGGCGTGCTCGTCGACGACGAGACCACCCTGGGTGTGGAAGAGCGCCGGTACCACCCGCGCGGTCAGGTAGGGGGCTTCCAGCGGCGCTTCGAAAAAGGTGCGGCCGAAGCGGTCGGGGCGTTCGCCCCGCGCGACGGCGTCGGTCTCGGCCAGCTCCTCGGCGACGGCGGCGGCCGGCAGCCCGGTCACCGCGGCCAGCGCGGCCGCGTCAGCGGCGGGCAGCAGCGCGCCCGACTCGACACTCTGGCGGAAGTCGGTGAAGCTGAGGCACGCGTCGTGGATGCGCTGGTCCAGCACCAGCCAGCCGGTCGCCTCCGGGCGCGCGGCCAGCGCGGCCGCGTATTCGGAGTAGCCACTGGTCTCGTTGCCGAACCGGCGGCCGGTCAGGTCGAGCATGAACCCGCCGTGCATGACCGTCGCCCAGCCGACCAGCGTCGCGGCGCGGGACGACAGCGCGGCGTGCCCCTGGTACGAGTCCAGGAAAGCGCTCTGCGCACCGAGCGCGGCGCCGATCCGCAGCGCGTCGCCGCGGGACGTCTCGCTGCCGTGGTAGACCGCGTTCGCGATCTCCGGGAGGTGCTCGGCGACCAGCGCCCGGTCGGCGCCGTAGCCGTTGGTGGCCAGCAGCACCGCACGGGTGGGGATCTCCTCGCGGCTGCCGTCCGGACGTTCGACCACCGCCGCCCGCACCTCGCCGGCGTCGTCGAGCGTCACGTCGACGAGGCGGGCCGGGACCAGGATGTCGATGCCGCCCTGCCGGACCCGGTCGACCAGGTGGTCGAGCAGCACGGTGCCGTGCCGGCCCTCGACGGTGTGGCAGCGATCGACCGAGTGGCCCGGGTAGTGGAAGTCGGTGACGAGGGACAGGCCGAGGCCGATGTCGTCGGCGAGCCACTCGACGAGGGTCGCGCTGACGTCGCCGAGCGCGCGGGCGATGCGCTGGTCGCCCTGGCCCTTCGTCTTGCGCTCGACGTCGGCGGCGAACAGCTCGCCCGAGTCCTTGATGCCGGCCTCGCGCTGCCAGCGCGAGCCCGCGCCGGGGATCATCGCGGTCGACATCGAGGTGTTGTTGCCGCGGCGGAAGTGCTCGCTGGCCTCGACCACGAGGACGTCCAGGCCGAGCTGGGCGGCGCGCAGGGCGGCGACCAGTCCCCCGCCGGCCCCGGCGACGACGAGGTCGGGTCCGTCGGCGCTCATCGGCCCGCCCCGATCAGCCGCAGCGCGAGCGCGGTCGGGTCGACCACCCGGGCGGCCAGCTCGACCCCGTCCGGCAGGTCGACCGCGGAGCAGCCGTTGATCACGTCGCCGGCCCCGGCCTTCGCGAGGGTGGTGACCGCGGCGCCCATGCCGCCGGCCCAGCGGTCGCTGTCGACGATGGCGTGCATGTCGAGGTCGAGCACCTCGACGCCGAGCAGGGAGTCCGACCAGCCGTACACGGCGGCCCGGGCGGCGATCTCGTCGGCGATGGCCTGGTTGCGGGCCACCGCGGCGGCCACGCGGCCGGTCAGCACGGACCAGCCGAGGCTGAGCCGCAGCAGGCCGAGGACCGGCACCGGCAGTTCGCCGGCGAGCTGCGCCACGCCGGGGTCGAGGACGCAGTCCGGCATGGCGGCGTCGAAGCCGGCCGGCATCGCCAGCAGCCCCTCGACGACCAGCGCCTCGCTCTGGCGAATCTGCGCCTCGGTGTCGAGCGCGCGCGGCGCGGCCGGGCCGATGTCGTGCAGCGCGATCTCGATGCCGGGGGGCGACAGCGCCTTGTAGCGCGCCTGCCGGCGGGCCAGCTCCGCGTCGTCGACATGGATCGGGGTCAGGGCATAGATCCGCACGAGCGATGTGTTCCTTTCAGATCTCGGCGAGCCGCCGGAGCTCCGGGCCGGCGTCGGGGCTGGCGGCCAGGCCGGACGCCACCTCGTGCACGGTCCGGACGGTGCCGGCGTCGAGCAGGCGACCGAGCAGCGCCAGCACGTCGCCCTCGGCCATCGGATGGTGCGCGGCGTCGCCGATCGGGTTGGGTACCTCGACCACCCGCGGCGCGGCTCCGGCCGTGCGCACGGTCACCCGGGCCGCGCGCTCATCGGGCAGGCGGGCGTCGAGGTCGTCGGCGACCCGGAGGGTGACCTTGGCGGCGAGCGCGCGGACCCGCGGGTCGTCGCGCCGGTCATCGGCGGAGACGGTGGGGTCGACGGTACCGTGCACGAGCGCGGCCGCGACCACGAACGGGGTCGAGAACAGCGCCCCGAGCCGGCTGTCCCAGCTGGTGCGCCCGAGGCCGCCGGCCAGCGAGTGCGTCTCGACCAGCACCGCTTCGACGGCGTCCAGCGGCAGGTCGGCCCGCATCCGCAGCGCCGCGTCGGCGGCGGGGTGGGTGAACGAGCAGGACGCGTGCCGCTTGAAGTAGCCGAGCTCGACCTCCCAGCGCTCCCCCAGCGCGTCGGTCAGCGGCGCCGGGTCGAAGCGGCCGAGCGCCTCGCCCAGCGAGTACGCGGGCGTGCCGGTGTTGCGCGCGACGCCGGCCGCGGCCATCCGCGCCGCCGCCAGGCCGGACACGTTGGAGGCGCCGAGCCAGGCATCGCGGATCGGGTTGCCGTCCAGCGCGCTGGCGAAGTGACCGGCGATCGGCAGGCCACCGCCCGCGTCCAGCGCGGCCGCGATCCGCTCGGCCGGCAGCCCGAGCAGCCGGGCGCAGCCGGCCGCGGCACCGGCGACGCCCCAGCTGCCGTGCGGGTGCATGCCGGCGCGCAGCGTCGTCGCCCGGCCGAACCGGGCGGCCACCTCGTAGGCGGCCAGCAGCGCGGTCATCGTCTCCGCGCCGGGCGCGCCCAGATCGGCGGCGAGCGCGAGCACGGCCGGGAACCCGTGCGCGGCCGGGTGGCCCTTGGCGTACTTGTGCCCCTCGTCGAGCTCCAGCCGGCACATCGCGGTGGCGTTGAGCCACGCGGCCGCCTCCACCGTGATCAGCCGGCCACCGCCCACCAGTGGTGCCGGGCCCTGGCCGGGGCGCCACGCCTCGGCCAGGGCCCGCTGCTCGGACTGCCGGGCGCCGACCGCGGTGACACCGAGCGAGTCCAGCAACACCAGTCGCAGCCGATCGCGGGCCGGCTCGGGTACGTCGGCCCAGCGCAGGCCGGCCACCCACGCACCGAGCCGGTCCAGCGCGTGCACCGTCGACTCCATCACAACCCCAGGTACGCGGCGCGGACCCGGTCGTCGCGCGCCAGTGCGGGACCGGGGCCGTCGAGCACCAGGCTGCCGCTCTCCAGCACGTAGGCCCGGTCGGCCAGGTTGAGCGCGTGCGCGGCGTTCTGCTCGACCAGCAGCACCGCCACGCCCCGCTCGCGGATCGCCTTGACGGCGTCGAGCACCGTCCAGGTCAGCTTCGGCGACAGGCCCGTGGAGGGCTCGTCGAGCAGGAGCAGCCGGGGTCCGGCCATCAGCGCGCGGCCGATCGCGAGCATCTGCTGCTGGCCGCCGCTGAGCGTCTCGGATGCCTGCCGGCGCTTCTCGTGCAGGACCGGGAACAGCTCGAAGACCTCGCGCAGCGGCTCCTCGATGGACTTGCGGCCGCGGGTCCAGCCGCCCATCCGCAGGTTCTCCTCGACGCTGAGCGGGCCGAACAGCGCCCTCCCCTCCGGCACGTGCAGCAGGCCGCGGGCGACGAGCTCGCTCGGGCGTACCCCGTCGGCGCGCTTGCCGCCGAACATGACGCGCCCGGCGGTCGGCTTGATCAGCCCCGAGATGGCCTTGAGCGTCGTGGTCTTGCCGGCGCCGTTGGCCCCGACGATCGCCACGATCTCGCCCTCGTCGACCCGCAGGTCGAGCTCGTGCAGGATCTGCAGCCCGTGGTAGCCGGCGGACAGCCCCTCAAGCCTGAGCATGCGGGTCCTCCCCGAGGTATGCCTCGATGACCCGGGGGTCCCGGGTCACCTCCTGCGGTGCGCCCGAGGTGAGCACCCGGCCCAGGTCGAGCACCAGCACCGAGTCCGACAGCCGCATGACCGCGGCCATGATGTGCTCGACGAACACCAGCGTCACGCCGTCCTGCGTGCGCAGCTGCTCGAGCAGGTCCATCACCGGGGCGCGTTCCGCGGGCACCAGACCCGCGAGCACCTCGTCCAGCAGCAGCACACGCGGCTTGCTGGCCAGTGCGCGGGCCAGCTCCAGCCGCTTCAGCGCGGCCGTGGGCAGGCCCTCCGTCGGTGCGTCGCGCCACTTGCCGAGCCCGACCCGCTCGATCACCTCGGCGGCGCGCTCACGCGCGGTGCGCTTGGCCGCGCCGCCCGCCAGCACCGCGACGGTCACGTTCTCCAGCACGGTCATCGAGTAGAACGGCCGCATGAGCTGGAACGTCCGGGTCATCCCGGCGGCGGTGATCCGGTGCGGCGCGTGGCCGGTGATCTCTTTGCCGCCGAGGCGCACCCGCCCCGCGTCCGGCCGCAGCGCGCCGGCGACGAGGTTGAACATCGTGGTCTTGCCGGCGCCGTTGGGCCCGATCACGCCGAGGATGCTGCCCTCGGCGACCTCGAAGCTGACGTCGTCGACCGCGCGCAGACCTTTGAAGGACTTCGCGAGGCCCTCGACCTGAAGCAGCGTCATCGGCGCGACCACCTCTTGCGGAGCGCTCCGTAGATGCCCTGGGGCAGGAGCAGCACGATGATGATGAGCAGGATGCCGTACACGATGACGTCGAGGCCGCCGCGACCCTGCAGGAACGCCAGCGCCGCCGGCGGGTCGCGCAGGATCGTGGCCGTGACGTCGTTGAGCGGGCCCATCACGACGGAGCCGATCACCGGGCCCCAGATGGTGGCCACGCCGCCGATCACTGCGGGCAGGATCGCCTGGATCGACACGGCCGAGCCGAAGCCGAGGTCCGGGTCGATGAAGAGGAAGTACTGCACGTAGAAGGCGCCGGCGACCGCGGTGATCGCGGCGGAGAGCGCCATCGTGAGCAGCTTGTACCGCATCACCGGGATGCCGACCGCGGCCGCCGCGTCCTCGTCGTCCCGGGCCGCCTTGGCGAACTGCCCGGCCCGCGAGCGGACGAACTGCACGCTCACCACGAGGGCGAGCACGGTCAGCGCGAGCGCGATCCAGAAGTAGTTCGGCGAGTCCGGCTCGAACTGCAGGTACCACCACGAGGTGTCGGGGCGCAGCGGCACGTGGTAGCCCGACGCGCGGTTGACGAACTCGCTGTTGGTCGCCCACAGCCGCAGCATCTCCGCGAACGCGAACGTGGCCAGCGCGAAGTACGCCCCCCGCAGCTTGTAGCGCAGGGCCAGGAAGCCGATCAGGGTGGCGAACGCCGCGGCGAGCACCATGCCGACCAGCATCCCGATCCACGGCGAGACGTCGTGCCGGACCAGCAGCCAGCCACTGGCGTAGGCGCCGATGCCGAAGTAGGCGGCGTGACCGAAGCTGAACATGCCGCCGAAGCCGCTCATCATGTTCCAGCCGATGCTCATCAGCGCGAAGATGAGCACCCGCACCGCGACGGCGGCCTGCGCCGGCGGCAGCACGAACGGCAGCGGCACCAGGATCACGGCGAGCACCGCGATCGCCAGCAGGTGCCGGTTCCACGGCAGGCGGGGCAGCGGCCGCGGGGCCGCCGTGCCCGCCGCGGCGGGGTCGGTCGTGGTCGTCGTCATGCCGCCCTCCGGAACAGTCCCTGCGGCCGCAGGAAGAGCACGAGCACGAACACGATGAACACCGACAGCAGCGGCGACTGCCCGGGCAGGTAGATGCCGCCCAGTTGCTCCGCGAGGCCGATGATCAGGCCGCCGATGAGGGCCCCGACCACGTTGCCCATGCCGCCCAGCACGACGACCACGAACGCCACGATGTTGAACAGCGAGCCGGTCGTCGGTTCGATGGTGACCATCGGCGCGACCAGCGTGCCGGCCGCACCGGCGCAGGCCGTGCCGATCGCGAACGTCACCGCGTAGATGACCCGGGTGTCGATGCCGACCAGCTGCGCGCCGGTGTCGTTGGCGGCCACCGCGCGGATCGCGGTGCCGAGCCGGGTCCGGCGCAGCAGCAGGAACAGCAGGCCGGCCAGGACCAGCGCGCCGGCGAAGGCGAGGATCCGGGACAGGTTGGCGACGGCACCGAGGATCGGCACGCCGCGGTCGCCGGGCAGCGCCACCGAGCGTGGGTTGCCGCCGAAGAACAGCAGCAGCGCGTTCTCGATGACCAGCGAGATGCCCAGGGTGATCAGCAGCTGGTTCTCCAGCGGCTTGCCCATCGCCCCGGACAGGATGCCCCGCTGGACGAGAACGCCGAGCAGGAACATCGCCGGGACACTGATCGCGAGTGCGACGTACGGATGCAACCCGGCCTGGGTCAGCCCATAGGTGAGGAACAGCGCCACGGCCAGGAAGCTGCCGTGCGCGAAGTTGACGATGTCGAGCACGCCGAAGATCAGCGTCAGGCCCATGGCGATCAGGCCGTACACGCCGCCGATCAGGATTCCGGTCACGACGGCCTGCGTCACCACGACGCCGCTGCCCGACCGGAGGTAGGCGACCGCCACGGCGAGCGCGATCAGCGCCGCGATCACTGCGATCCGCTGCCACGGCACCCGCCGCCGGGCGGCCGCGCGCACCTCTTCGGGGTCCAGGGTGGCCACGCCGCTGGTGCCGGCGGCGTGGTCCTGGTCAGGGGTTGAGGTCACTGGCTCTTGAAGGCCGGGTAGATGGGCTGCGTCTCCGCCTTGTCGGCCGGGAACACCTGCTTGGGCACGCCGCCCTGCACCTGCATGAGGATCGGGGAGGCGTTCTCGTTCTCACCCGTCGGGCCGAACTTGATCGGGCCCTTGCCGGCGATCAGGGTCGGCACGGAGCCGGTGGCGATCGCGTCGCGGACCTTCTTCGGGTCGGCGCTGCCGGACTTCTCCAGCGCGTCGGCGATCACCTTGACCGAGTCGTAGGCGAGCACGGCGCCGGTGCGGATCTGGTCGTTGTAGCGCTCCTGGTAGAGCTTGGCCAGGGCCTGCATGTCCGGGTTGGTCATGTCGGCGTGGTAGTTGGCGTCGAAGTAGCCCTCACCTGCGGCGCCGACCTCCTTGGGGAACTGCGGGAGGTCGAACGCGCCGTCCGCCACGCCGTAGACGGCGTTGAGCGCCGGCTTGACGGTGTCGACGGCCTTGGCGACCAGCACGCCGTCGCGGTAGTAGCCGGCCACCATCAGCACGTCCGCGCCGCTCGCCTTGACCTGGGTCAGCTGGGTGGTCAGGTCGGAGACGTTCGCGGCGTCGTAGGCGATGGCCGGACCGACCTCGATGCCGGCCTTCGCGGCCTCGGCCTTGAAGGCGTCGCGCACCGCGGTGCCGAACGCGCCCTGCTCGTGCAGCACCGCGACCTTCTTGACCGGCTTGCCGGCGGCCTTGGCCACCTGCTCGAGGTAATCCGCGCCGGCGGTGCCGAGGACGGTCGAGCTGGGCTGCACCCGGAACGTGTACTTGTAGCCCTGCGCCAGGATGGAGTCGGCGCTGGACACGTCGATCACCAGCGGGACCTTGTTGCGCTCGGACACGGTGGCCACGTTCGTGGTCACCGCGCTCTGGTAGGTGCCGACGAGGCCGACGGCGCCCGCCTGGATGAGGCGCTGCGCCTCGCTCTGGCCGACCTCGGGCTTGCCCTGGGTGTCGCCGCTGAGCAGCTCGAGCTTCTTGCCGCCCTGCGACTTGATGCCACCGGCGTTGTTGATGGCCTCCACGGCCAGCTTTGCTCCGTTGTCCATCTGCTGCCCGTCGGCCGCGGAGGAGCCGCTCAGCGGGTGCAGGGAACCGATCTTTATGGTGCCGCCGGACTGGCCGCCGTCGCCCTTGCTCGTGCCCGCCGGCGCGGACCCGCCGCACGCGGCGAGCGCCAGCGGAAGCGCTAAGGCGAGGCTCAGGGTCCAGGTCTTCCTCATGTCAGCTCCTGGGGGTGGTGACTGTGTTCCGCCGCACGGAACGTCGCATGAGGGCTGATGCTTGCACTGCCCGCTGAGCGGGTCAAGAGGAGGGCGCATATTCTCTTTTGTGCCTGTAAAGAGCCGGTTCATGGGGTTGACCACGATGCCAACTGGTGCTGGAATTTCGTTCCGCTGGCAGAAACGTCGATGATGGGGATGTGGACGTGGCCGAGAGTCAGGGCACCGAGGCGGCGACCCGCGTGGCCGACGTCCTCCTGCTGTTCACCGATGGACCGGACCGGCTCGGGGTCACCGCGATCGCGCGCAGCCTCGACCTGTCCAAGGCCGTGGTGTACCGAATCCTGCAGACGCTCGTGGAACGCAGGCTCCTGGTCAGCGACCCGGCCAGCCGGGCCTACCACCTCGGCCCCGCGGCCGCCGCGCTCGGCGCCCGCGCGCTGCGCGAGTCGCAGCTGCGCTCGGTGGCCATGCCGACCCTACGTGAGCTGCACCTCGACACCGGCGAGACGACCACCGTTTCGGCCAGGGTGCACGGCGGCCGGGTGTACCTCGACCAGGTGGAGTGCACCAGGGAGATCAAGATGACCGTCGAGATCGGCCGCCGGTACCCACTGCATGCCGGCAGTTCCAGCACGTGCATCCTGGCGTTCCTCCCACCGGCCGAGCAGGAGGCGGTGCTGTCGGGTGAGCTGCCGTCGCTGACCGGCCGTACCGTCACCGACGCCGAACGGCTGCGCGAGCGGCTCGTCACGATCCGCGCCGAGGGCCTGGCCAACTCCGAGGGCGAGCGGCAGGAGGGCGCCGGCTCGGTCGCCGCACCCGTCTTCGACATCGACGGCACCGTCGTCGGCGCCATCTCGGTCTGCGGTCCGGCGCACCGCGTCGACGCGGCTGCGCGGGAACGGTTCGGCCCGATGGTGCGGGCAGCGGCCGACCGGATCTCCCGGGCGCTGGGCTGGTCCGGCGGGCTGCCGCAGGACGCACGATGACGCCGCGCTCCTGGCTCTACGTGCCCGGCCACCGCACCGAGCGGGTGGCCAAGGCGCTCACCGCCGGCGCGGACGTGGTCGTCGTCGACCTCGAGGACGCGGTGCCGGCCGAGCAGAAGACCACCGCCCGCGAGACCGCGGTCCGCCTGGCCGCCGAGGGCAGCCCGGTCTGGATCCGGGTGAACGACCCGGCCGGCCCGTGGGGCGAGGCCGATGTGGATGCCCTGGCCGGCCTCGGCGTGGCCGGCCTGCGGCTGCCGCGCAGCGCGGACCCGGCGCTTGTCCGAGAGGTCGGCACCCGCGCCGACCTGCCCCTGCAGCTGCTGATCGAGAGCGCGGCCGGCCTGGCCCGCGCCACCGAGCTGGCGACCGCCCATCCGCTGGTCGCCGGGCTCGGCCTCGGCGAGGCCGACCTCGCCGCCGACCTGCGGGTGACCGGCGACGAGGGACTCGCCTGGGCCCGCGGCTGGGTCGTGGTCGCCGCCCGCGCCGCCGGGCTGCCCTCACCCGTGCAGAGCGTCTACACCGACGTCGCCGACCTCGACGGCCTGCGGGCCAGCACGCGGCGGGCCCGCGACACCGGGTTCGTCGGCCGGTCGGTGATCCACCCCCGGCAGATCCCGGTCGTCCACGAGATCTTCACCCCGAGCGCCGCCGAGGTGGCGGCCGCACAGGCGGTCCTCGACGCCGCGGCCCGTGCGCAGGAGCGCGGCGAGGCCGCGGTACTCGACGGGAACGGTCGCTTCGTCGACCCCGCGGTCGTGCGCCGCGCCCGGCTCGTGCTCGACCTGCACCACCCGTCCGAACCATCCCCAGGAGGAACCAGTTGACCACCGAGCCGCAGCCACGCCCGGCGCCCGGCCCCGACGCCCTGCTCGCGGCCGTGACCGCGGGCGTCCGGCTCGTCGAGCTCGGGCACCCGCACTTCACGGGCATGCCGTGCTCGCCGAACCACCCCGGCTTCCGGATGAGCCTGATCCGCCGCCACGGCGACATGGTGCGTCCCGACGGCGGGTCCGCGTCCAACGAGATGATCGTGACCGGAGGGCACGTCGGCACCCACGTCGACGCGCTGTCCCACGTCAGCCACGACGGCAAGCTGCACGGCGGCGTCGACGCCGCGGCCGCCCAGATCGGGGGCCGGTTCACCGCGCTCGGCGCCGAGCACACCCCGCCGCTGCTGCGCCGGGGCGTGCTGCTCGACGTCGCCGGCACGCACGGCGTCGACGTCCTGCCGGCCGGCTACGGCGTCACCGCCGACGACCTGGCCGCGGCCGAGAAGCGGGCCGGCGTCGAGGTCGGCCGCGGCGACGTCGCGCTGGTGCGCACCGGCTGGGCGCGGCACTTCGACGACGCCGCTACCTACCTCGGCCAGCGCGACGGCGTGCCCGGGGCGACGCCGGAGGCGGCCGAGTGGCTCGCAGCCCGGGGCGTGGTCACCACCGGCTCCGACACCACGGCGTACGAGCAGATCCAGCCGGGCGCGGGGCACAGTGTGTTGCCCGTGCACCGGGTGCTGCTGGTCGAGGCCGGCATCTACATCATCGAGCACCTCAACCTGGAGCACGCCGCCGCCGAGGGGCTGACCGAGTTCGTCTTCGTCATGGCGCCCCTGCGTATCGTCGGCGGCACCGGCTCACCGATCCGTCCGTTCGCGGCGGTGTCCGCATGACCGGCCAGACCGTCGTCCAGCGCCTCGCCGCCCTCGCCGACGAGGTGCGCCGCACCGGGCTGCCCGGCGACCTGCGCGACGACGTCGCGCGCCGGGTGCTCGACCTGATCGGCAACAGCCTCGCCGCGACGGGACTGCCGGCGGTCCGCGCCGTGACCGCGGTGGCCGAAGGCTGGGGCGGCGCGGAGCAGGCGGTCGCGATCGGCACCGGGCGGCGTCTGCCGGCCGCGGCCGCGGCGCTGGTCAACGGCACCCGCGCGCACTCGCTCGACTTCGACGACACCCACCTGCCGTCGGTCCTGCACCCGTCGTCGCCGGTCGTGCCGGCCGCGCTCGCCGCCGCCGAGGCGACCGCCGCGTCCGGCGCCGCATTGCTCGACGCGGCGGGCATGGGCATCGAGGTCACGGTGCGGCTCGGCATGGGCGGCTACGACCGCAAGCTCGGCAACTCAGAGTTCTTCGAGCGCGGCCAGCACGCCACGTCGATCTGCGGCGCGATCGGCGCGGCCGTCGCCGCGGCGATGCTCTACCGGCTCGACGCCGACGGCATCGCGCACGCGGCCGGCATCGCCGCGAGCATGGGCGCCGGCCTGCTGGAGGCCAACCGCACCGGCGGCACGGTCAAGCGGGTGCACTGCGGCTGGGCCGCGCACTCCGGGGTCGTCGCGGCCGAAATGGCCCGGCACGGGCTGACCGGCCCGCCGACGGTGGTCGAGGGGCGCTTCGGGTTCCTGCACGCCTTCTGCGGCGAGCGGGCCGACGTCGACGCGGTGGTCGACCGGCTCGGCACGCACTGGGAACTGCCTGGCATCTTCTTCAAGCCCTACCCCTGCAACCACTTCACCCACGCCGGCATCGACGCGGCCCTGGCGCTGCGGGCGCAGGGCGTCGACCCCGCCGCCATCGAGTCGATCGAGCTGGGCGTGCCGTCGCCGGTGCTGCGCACCATCGCCGAGCCGGCGGCGGACAAGGCCCGCCCGGAATCCGGCTACCACGCGGCGTTCAGCGGCCCGTACACGGTCGCGGCGGCGCTGCTCGGCGGGGGCGGGCTGGGCCTCGGGCACGACGACTTCACCGATGCCGCGGCCGCCGACGAGCAGCGGCTGGCGCTGGCCGCCAAGGTCCGCTGCGTGGCGGACGCGCGCTGCGACGAGATCTTCCCGAACCAGTTGCCCGCGGTACTGCGCGTCGAGCTGCGCGACGGAACGCGGCACGAGGTGCGCGTCGACGTCAACCGCGGCGGCCCGGACAACCCGCTCAGCTCGGCCGAGCTGGCCACCAAGTTCGCCTTCAACGCCGAGGGTGTGCCCGACCGCGACGCCATCGCCGCCGCCGTGCTCGATCTCGCCGCGGCGCCGGACGTGGCCGCGCTGATGGAGCGGGTGCGGGGATGATCGACGCGCTCGCCGCGACGGCCGCGGCCACCGACTGGTCCGCCGCGCCGGCCGCGGTCCGCGAGCGGGTCGTCGACCTGGTCGCCGACACCGTCGCGGTCGCCGCGCTCGGCAGCGGGCGGGCCGAGCTGGCGGCGCTGGCCGCCGGTGGTGGCGGCGGCTCGGGCCACGCCACCGTGGTCGGCTCGGCACACGGCTGGCCGGTGGCGAGCGCCCAGTTCCTCAACGGCAGCGCGATTGCGGCCGACCAGCTCCAGGACGGACACCGGGCGGCCCGCGGCCACCCCGCCTCGCACGTGGTGCCGGGCGTGCTCGCCGTCGCCGAGGAGCGGGACGCCAGCGGCACCGCGCTGCTCTCGGCGGTGCTGGCCGGCTACGAGGTGGGCGTGCGCGTCGGGCGCGCGATGGGTGGCACGCCGCAGGGCGTGCACGACATCGGCACCTGGGGCCAGGTGGGCGTCGCGGCCGGGGTCGCCCGGCTGCTCGCGCCCGGCGACGCCGCGGCCATGCGCCGGGCGATCGAGCTGGCCGCCTCGGCCGTGCTGCTCAGCGACGCGGCCGCCGTCTTCGGCGGGTACTCCGGCGGGCACGCGTTCCTCGGCGCCTCGGTACACCTCGGCGCGAGCCTCGGCGGCGCCGCGGTGGCCGGGCTCGAACCGCGGCCGGGCGCGCTCGAGCGGCACCTCGCGGCGGTCGCGGCCCGCGGCTGGGAGCCCAGCGCGCTCACGGACGGCCGGGACCGGTACGAGGTGCTCCACGGCTACACCAAGGCGCACCCGACCTGCGCGCACCTGCACGGCGTCAACGACGCGGTGGCCGACATCGTGCGGGTCACCGGCCCGCTGGCCGACGTCGCCGCCGTGGAGGTGCGCGCGTTCGCGCACGCCGCCGGCTTCGACCAGGTCGCCGACAGCGAGCTGGCGGCCCGGTTCAGCGTGCCGACGTCGGTCGCCGTCGCGCTGCTCACCGGCCGGCTCGACGAGACCACCCTGACCACGCAGACGGTCCGCTCGGCCGCGGTCCGCGACCTGGCCGCCCGGGTCCGGGTGACGCACGACCCCGCGCTCGACGCGGGCTACCCCGACGGCCGGCCGGCCCGGGTGCGGGTGGTCCGCGCCGACGGCACCGAGCTGACCGGGTCGGCCGACCGGCCGCGCGGCGACGACGAGCGGGCCTTCTCCCGCGACGCGGTACGCGACAAGGCCGGGCGGCTGCTCGACCACCGGTTCCCCGGTCACGCCGGCCCAGTGCTCGCGGCGATCGACGGCCTGGCCGGCGACGCCCCGGTCCGCGACCTCGGCGCCCGGCTGCGCGAGGCGGCGCGATGATCGTCACCCGCCGGGACGGCGCCCTGCACCTCGTGGAGCAGGTCGAGCACGGACGGGTGTCCGGCGCGCTGGCGGAGGCCTGGGGCAACGACGTGTTCGAGGCGCCCACCCCGGGCGCACCGGTGCGCACCGCGGCGGCCCGGCACGACGAGGGCTGGCGGGCCTGGGACGCCCGCGTGCTCTTCCACGAGCTGGAGCGCCGGCCGCTGCACTTCCTGGAGATCGACGCGAGCGAGCACGTCCGGCTCTACCGGCAGGGCGTGGAGCGGGTCGCGCTCGGCGACGTCTACGCCGGCGTCCTGGTCGGCATGCACTGGACCGGGCTCTACCGGGGCCGCTGGTCGGCGCCCGGCGCCCGGGGCCGGCTGGACGTGGGCGCGGACGGGCGGGCCGCGCAGGACGCCGCGGTCGACGCCGAGGAGCGGCGCTGGATCGACGCCAAACGGCTGGCCTGGACCCAGCAGGAGCCCCGGGCCGCGTTCGAGAACCGGCTGTGGCACAACTTCGAGCTGCTCCAGCTGTGGGACCTGCTCTCGCTGTACCTGTGCGTGATGCCGCACGAGCCGGCCCCGGCGCCCGGGCCCGCCACCCCGTGGGGGCCGCAGCTCGCCGCGCTCGCCCACGCGGCCGAGGACGTGCTGCTGCCCGCCGTACGGCCGCACCCGCTCGGCGCTGCGGTGCGGATCACCGCCGGCGTCCGGGTGCCCGGCGAGGTGTGGCTCGACCCGTATCCGTTCCACCGCGACGGCATCGAGGTCGAGGTGGCCAGTACCGCCGTGCCCGACCGCGCGTTCGACCACGCCGAGCTGGCCGCCCGGGTCGGCCGCACCGCCCCCACCGTGACGAGCTGGCGCCTGGCGCCGTGGAGCCGCTGATGGACCTCGAGACCGCCCGCGTCGCAGCCGCCGCCTTCGTGCGCGCCGAGGCCGGGTTCGCCCAACTGACCACGATCGACGACGAGGGCTACCCGGTCACCCGCACCACGACCGCGTTCCTCGAGGACGACTGGTCGATCAGCCTTGTGCAGCGGGCCGGGCACCGCCGGCTCGGCCAGTGGCGGCGCGACCCGCGCACGCTGGTCACCTGGGTCGGCGCGTCGGCACCGGGCGCCACCAACGAGCACCCGGCCGTCTTCGACGTCAACCTGCTGCCGCCCCGGCTCGTCGCGGTCCGCGGGCGCGCCGAGCTGATGCCGCCGGAGTGGACCGTCGCGGTCTACCGGCGGCGGGTGAGCGAGCAGCGGGCCCGAGGTTTCACCAAGGCTCCACTGCGGACGGACGAGCAGGTAGTGGCCGAGCTGGCGGGGGTACGCATCCACCCGGTCCGGGTGCGCCTGGAGGGCTTCGGCGAGAACGCGGAGTCCCATCTGTGGACGGTGAGGAGACAACAAACATGATCAAGACCATTCTCGGGTACGAAATCGAAGAAGGCGTGAGCCCCGAGGAGTACGAGCGCTGGCTCTTCGAGGTGCACGCGCCCGACCTGCTGGCCAACCCCTACCTGGACCGGATCGTCTTCAACAAGGTGCTCCGGCCGGTGCGGCAGGCCTCCGGCGGCACGGCGGCGGTGCCCGAGGGCCTGACCTTCTACCGGATCGCCGAGATGCACTACGCCGACGAGGAGGCGTACGCCAACTACCTGCGCTGGTTCGAGGAGAACCCGCTGGCGCCCGAGCGCGGCCCGGCCGGCCGCACGAAGTTCAAGTTCTATCTCGTCAACCAGAGCACCGAGGTCACCCGGGAAAGCCTCGCGGCGCGATGAGTGTCGCCGCCGTCCACTGGGGACGCCTCGGTGAGGTGCTGACCGAGCTGTCGGCACTGCCGGCGCCGGAGCCGGACCTGGCCGCGTGGGCGACCCGGACCGGCACGCCGGACGGGGCGTTCCCGCTGCTCGGGGCCAGCACCCGGGCCGAGACGTACGTGGCGCTGCTGTGGAACGGCGAGCGCTGCCGGCGGGCCGGGCTCGGCCTCGACGCCGGGCTGACCCTGGTCGGCCTCGCCGTCGGGGCGGAGCACGGGCGCTCGGCGGCCGAACTGTCCGACGCGCTCGCCGACGTGCTGGCCGCCCGGGCGAGCGTCGCGGCGCCCCCGTCGCCGGTCGCCGGGCTCAGCACCGACGTCCTTGCGGCCGCCGCGCTCGCGGCGCGGCTGGCCGGCGTGCCGGCGGCACAGGAGCCGGCGCTGCTCGACCTGGCCGCCAGCCTGATGGTGATCACCCCACCCGGCCCGTCCGCCGAGCCGGTGGCCGGGCACGCGCTCGCCGCCGGCTGGCTGGCGCTGCGCGCCCGGCAGGCCGGGATCGCCGGGATGGCAGGCGGTCTGGCGCACACCCTGGCGGTGGTGTCCGGAACTCCGGCGCCGTTCGACCGCGCACCGTCCGATGTGGAGCTCAGCGCGATCGTCGGGGCCCTGTCGTGATCCTTTTGAACATCGCCCGGCCGGCCGGCACCGCCGACCCGGTCGATCTGGCCCGCGCGGCGCTGGCCGCCGGCCTCGACGGGGTCGCGCTGGCCGACAGCCCGCGGCTGTTCCCGGACTGTGTCGTGGAGACCGAGCGGGTGCTGTCGGCCACGCCGGCCCGGATGGCGGGGCCGTGCGTGCTGAGCCTCGGGCTGCGCCACCCGGCCGCGGTCGCCGGGGCGGTCCGCACGCTGCAGGAGCACCATCCCGGCCGGGTGCTCATGGTGGTCGGGCGCGGCGAGAGCTCCGTGCGCAACGAGGGGCTCGCCCCGCCGTCGCTGCGCGCGTACGAGGAGTCCCTCACCGCCCTGCGCGAGCTGGTGCCCGGATCGGCCCGCGTGCTCGGCGCCGCCTCGGGTCCGCGCACGATCCAGGCCACCGCGGCCCGGCTCGGTGGGGTGCTGGTGGACGCCGGCGCCGACCCGTCGACCGTCGCCAAGGCGGTCGCGCTGGCCCGGGCCGCCGACCCCGGCGCCGCCGTATGGATGTTCGTCCGGGCCGTGGTGACCGACGGCGAGGATGCGGCGGACGCGGCCGCCGCCCCGGTGCTCGGCTCGTGCGCCGCCCGGCTGGAGCGCGCGGCCGACTTCTTCGACGTACCGGCCGGCCTGCGCCCGGCGGTGGCCGCGGTCGCCGCCGGGCACGACTACCGCAAGCACGGCACGGCCGAGGCCCGCGGCGCGGCGACGGAGGCCGACCGCTACGTCCGGGACCGGTTCGTGGTCACCGGCGACCCGGCCGCGGTCGCCGCCCGCTTCGCCGACTTCGCCGCGCTCGGCGTCGACGGCATCGTGCTGGCCGGCGCGCTCAGCGGCGTGGTCGAGCGGCTCGACGCGCTCGGCGCCGCCGTCCGCGACGGATTCACCCTCAGGAAGCGCACATGACGCAGATCGACACCGCGCGGATCGCCGCATTCACCAACGACGCCCGGCTCGGCGACGCCCCGGACGAGGTCGTCGCCTTCACCCGGCTCCTGCTGCTCGACACGCTCGGCGCCCTGCTCGGCGGCCTGCGCTACCCGCCGGTGCGGGCATTCGGCGACGGGCTGCGCGCGGCCGCCCCGGCCGGGCCGCGGGACCTGCCGTTCGGCCGCCTGGTCACCCTCGGCGCGGCCGCCACCTGGCTCGACGCCGACTCCGGCGGCTCGTTCCACCCGCAGGGCCACCGGCTGCCGCCGGTGCCGACCGCGCACCCGGCACCGCACTGCCTGCCGATCCTCCTGCACGCCGCCGCGGCCGCCGGCACCGGCGACCGCCGGGTGCTGGAGATCTTCCTGCTCGCCAACGAGATCGGCATGCGCTTCGGCGTGGGCACGGCGCTGCGCCCCGGCCTGCACCCGCACGGCATCCACGGCCCGATCGCCGCCGCCCTGGCCACCGCGCTGCTGCACCAGCTCTCCCCGGCGAGCACCGCGGCCGCGGTCGAGCTGGCCGGCGGGCTGCCGCTGGCGGCGACCCTGGCCGTGCCGATGCACGGCGGCACGGTACGCAACCTCTGGACCGGCCTGGGCGCCTACTACGGCGCCGCCGCGGCCGGCCGGGCCGCCGACGGCGCCACGGCACCGGCGGGTCAGCTGGGCGCGCTGTTCAACGGCGCGGTCACCACCGATCTGTCCACAGTGGAGCTTACCGGGGAGCTCGGCACCCGCTGGCGGATCACCGACAGCTACCTCAAGCCGTACGCCTGTGCCCGCTGGGTGCATCCGGCCCTGGACGCGTACCGGCTCGCGGTCGCGGACGTCCCGGACCCGCTCGCGTTCGGCGGGGGCCTGGCCGCGATCGAGGTGGACACGTTCGCGTTCGCGGCGTCGCTGTCGGCCGCCGAGGTCGGCTCCGACCTGCACGCCCGGTTCTCGGTCCCGGTCAGCCTGGCCACCCTGGCGCTCGACGGCGAGCTGGCGGCGCCGGGCTTCCTGCCCGACCGCCTCGCCCGGCCGCGGGTCGGCGAGCTGGCGGCCCTCGTGCGGATGCGCGAGGACCCGGCGTTCAGCGCGGCACTGCCCCGCGAGCGGCCGACGACCGCCACGCTGCGCTGGCGCGACGGTGCGACCCGCTCCGCGACGGTGCGCAACGCCCGCGGCAACCCGAGCGACCCGCTGAGCCCGGCGGAGGTCGCGGACAAGTTCCGCCGCAACGCCGCGGAGGTGCTCAGCCCAGCCACGGCCGACGCGGCGGTCGCGGCCCTGACCGGCGACGCGGCCACCGACGGCGACAGCCTGGCCCGCGTCGCCCGCGAGGTGATCGGCGCGTTCTGCCCGTAGCGGTCCACCGCGGCGGCGGGGTCCTGGGGCGCACCGTCGCCGTGAAACTGCTGCGCGGCGGGCGCGGCGCGGACGGGAGTCCGCGCCTCGACGCGTACCTGGCCCGCTTCCACGCCGGCGACGGCCCGCTGCCACACGCGCACGTGACGACCGCCGCCGGCCTGATGCGGGAGCTGTGCGCCTCGTGCGGGCTCGGCGCATGCCGGATCCAGTTTGTGCGGGCTCGGCTCATGCCGGGACCGCCCGACGCCGCTGCCTTCGTCTCAGGCGCCGCCGTCTCCGTCGTCTTTGGCCGTTTCGCCGCCGTCGCGGCCGTGGTTGGCCCCTGCGCTGTTGATCCCCGATCCCCCGTTGGACGCCGAGCCTATGGCAATCCCGGAAAGCAACGCCCGTTGCAACTGCTCGATCAAGAACCTCAACTGCGCGGTTCCTGGGCCGATGTCGACGGATGCAGGATCTTGTCGACGCAAGGACGGTGCACCGGTGGCGGACGTGGAAGCCAGAGGCGTCGGCTGGCTGGCCGACCGTGCCATCCGGACCAAGATCCTGCTCGCGTTGACGGCCATGGCGCTCGCCGCAGTCATCACCGGCGCGTCCGCGTTGTCACGGATGGCCGCGATGGACGACAAGGTCAGCCAACTGCACGCCGTGAACGTCCGGCAGCTGGTCCTGCTCGGCGACATCCGCGGCGCCCAATCGCTGATCAACCACAATGCGGCAGTGCAGGGCAACGCCAACGGTGACCCACAACTCATCCACGCCGCCCAGCAGGGCACCGCGGCGGCGATCCAACAGCTGAACACCGCCCTCGACGCCTACCTGAAACTACCCAGGAGCGCCGCCGCACAGCGAACCGTCGATGAGTTCACCTCGCTCTGGCAGCAGTTCACCGGCGCCATCGCCGACATCGCCGCCGGCCGAGCGCCGACGATCGACTTCGGCAAGGTCGTGCCCGGGATGGAGGCGGCCGTCGCCGCACTGGCGCAGCAACAGGCCGCCGACGCCGACGCCGCGGTGCGAGACGCCCATACGCAGCACTCCAAAGCCCGGCTCGAGGTCCTGCTCACCCTGCTCATCGGCCTGGCCGTCGCCGCCGCCCTCGCCCTGTACGTCGCCGCGTCGATCACCAGACGGCTCACACCGGTCGTCGCCGCCATGAATGCGGTGGCCGCTGGCGACCTGTCCACGACCACACCCGTCGGCGGGCGGGACGAGATCGGCGCCATGGCCGATGCGGTCAACCGAGCTACCGCCAGTGTCCGCGAGACGGTCACCGCGCTCGCCCGCAGCGCCGAACTGGTCGCCCGCAGCTCCAACCAGCTCGACACCGTCACCGCAGGCGTCGCCGGCAGCGCCGGGTCGGTCTCCGCCCGCGCCCGCGACGCCGACCACACCGCCGCCCAGGTCTCCGGCAACGTGCAGACCGTCGCCGCCGCTGCCGATCAGATGTCCGCGTCAATCCGCGAGATCGCCCGCAACGCCAGCGAAGGCGCCCGCGTCGCCGGACAGGCCGTCACCGTCGTCAGCACCACCAACGAGACCGTCTCCAAACTCGGTCAGTCCTCCGCCGAGATCGGCAATGTCGTCAAGGTGATCACCGCCATCGCCGAACAGACAAACCTCCTGGCGCTCAACGCCACGATCGAGGCGGCCCGCGCCGGCGAGTCCGGCAAGGGCTTCGCCGTGGTCGCCTCGGAGGTCAAGGACCTGGCGCAGGAGACGGCGCGCGCCACCGAGGACATCGCCACTCGCGTGCGCACCATCCAGGCGGACACCGAGAGTGCCGTCGCTGCGATCGAGCAGATCAGCCGGATCATCGGCGAGATCTCGCAGTACCAGACCACCATCGCCTCCGCCGTCGATGAGCAGACCGCCACCACGAGCGAGATGACGCGCAATGTCGGCGAGGCGGCCGGCGGCGCGCAGACCATCGCCGCCACCATCGCCGAGGTCGCCGCCGCTGCCGAGGAGACCAGCCGCAACGTCGCCGTCGGCCGCGAGGCAAGCGGCGAACTTGCGGGCCTCTCCCGCGAGCTGCAAAGCCTCGTCGCACGATTCAAGCACCGGTAGGCCCGCGGGCGCGCGAGCACAGCGGCGACCCCGACGACAGCGCCGCGCTGCGTGTGCTGGCCCTCCTCGCGAGCGCACTGCCTAGCGCCGTCGCCCTGACATCCACAAAGGACGAGGAGCACCGTGCCACCCGCCGCGCGGGTTTATCCTCGCCGGGGCCGGGCAGCGGCGGCGCATGGGTGTCCGCGCGTGGCTCGAGGCCTGGCCCGTCTACCGGCAGCTGACCGGCACCGACCCGCTCGGCCGGGGGGCCGCGGCGCAGTCGCGCCGGTCGCTGACCCTGCGGCCGCGCACCGACGAGGCCGACTCGATGGCCCGCTCGGTGTGCCCGTACTGCGCGGTCGGCTGCGGCCAGCGGGTCTACGTCAAGGACGGCCGGGTCACCCAGATCGAGGGCGACCCGGACAGCCCGATCTCGCGCGGCCGGCTGTGCCCGAAGGGCTCGGCGAGCAAGAGCCTCGTCACCAGCCCGCGGCGGGTGACGACGGTGCGGTACCGCCGCCCGTACGGCACCGAGTGGGAGGATCTCGACCTCGACACGGCGATGGACATGATCGCCGATCGGGTGCTCGACGCGCGCGCGGCCACCTGGGAGGACCGCGACGACGAGGGCCGGCCGCTGCGGCGCACCCTGGGCATCTCCGCCCTCGGCGGCGCCACGCTGGACAACGAGGAGAACTACCTGATCAAGAAGTTGTTCACCGCGATGGGCGCCGTGCAGATCGAGAACCAGGCCCGGATTTGACACTCCGCCACCGTCCCCGGTCTGGGGACCAGCTTCGGTCGCGGCGGCGCCACTGGTCCCCAGCAGGACCTGGCCAACGCCGACTGCATCGTGATCCAGGGCTCGAACATGGCCGAGGCGCACCCGGTGGGCTTCCAGTGGGTGATGGAGGCCAAGGCCCGCGGTGCGACGATCATCCACGTCGACCCCCGGTTCACGCGCACCAGCGCGCACGCCGATACCTTCGTGCCGATCCGTGCCGGCTCCGATGTGGCGTTCCTCGGCGGCGTGGTCAACCACATCCTCGGTAACGAGCTCGACTTCCGCGAGTACGTGCTGGCCTACACCAACGCCGCGCTCATCGTGAACGAGAACTTCCGCGACACCGAGGACCTCGACGGGCTCTTCTCCGGCTTCGACCCGGGCACCTGCACGTACAACCAGACGACCTGGCAGTACGCGGGCCTGGACGGGGCGCCGGACCAGGACGAGGCCGCGCTGCTGCGGGCCACCGCCTCGCCGCTGCAGCACGAGTCGCACGGCGTGCCGATACCGGAGGGCGTCCAGCGGGACGACACGCTGCAGCATCCGCGCTGCGTGTACCAGATCCTCAAGCGGCACTTCACCCGCTACACGCCCGAGGTCGTCGAGCAGGTCTGCGGCGTGCCGCCGGAGCAGTTCGCCAAGGTCTGCGAAGCGTGGACAGCCAACTCCGGCCGCGAACGCACCACCGCGCTGGTGTACTCGGTCGGCTGGACCCAGCACTCGGTCGGGGTGCAGTACATCCGCACCGGCGCCATCATCCAGCTGCTGCTGGGCAACGTCGGGCGGCCCGGCGGCGGGGTGATGGCGCTGCGCGGGCACGCCAGCATCCAGGGCTCCACCGACATCCCGACGCTGTTCAACCTGCTGCCCGGTTATCTGCCGATGCCGGACAACCGGCGGCACGTGACGCTGTCGGACTGGATCGGCTCGATGCGCCACCCGGCGCAGAAGGGCTCCTGGAGCAACGCGGCCTGCTACGCGGTCAGCCTGCTCAAGGCGTACTTCGGCGACGCGGCGACGGCGGACAACGACTACTGCTACGGCCACCTGCCCCGGCTGACCGGCGACCACGGCACGTACCAGCAGGTGTTCAACATGATCGACGGGCGGATCCGCGGCTACTTCCTGCTCGGGCAGAACCCGGCCGTCGGCTCGGCCAACGCCCGCGCGCAGCGGCTGGGCATGGCGAACCTCGACTGGCTGGTCGTGCGCGACCTGTTCGAGATCGAGAGCGCGACGTTCTGGAAGGACGGCCCCGAGGTCGGCACCGGCGAGATCGTGCCGGAGCGGTGCCGGACCGAGGTGTTCCTGATGCCGGCCGCCTCCCACGTGGAGAAGGAGGGCACGTTCACCCAGACGCAGCGGCTGCTGCAGTGGCGGGAGAAGGCGCTCGACCCGCCCGGCGACTGCCGCTCCGAGCTGTGGTTCGCCTACCATCTCGGCCGGCGGCTGCGGCAGCGGCTGGCCGGGTCGGCACTGCCGCGCGACCGGGCGCTGCTGGACCTGGCCTGGGACTACCCGGTGCACGGCGCGAATGACGAGCCCAGCGCCGAGGCGGTGCTGCGCGAGATCAACGGCTACGACACCGCGACCGGCCGGCCGCTGTCGAGCTTCGACGAGTACCGCGACGACGGTACGACCGCCGGCGGCTGCTGGATCTACGCCGGCGTCTACGCCGACGGGGTCAACCAGGCGGCCCGCCGCAAGCCGCGCACCGAGCAGGGCGACGTGGCCCTCGAGTGGGGCTGGGCATGGCCGCTCAACCGGCGCGTGATGTACAACCGGGCCTCCGCCGACCCGCAGGGCCGGCCGTGGAGCGAACGCAAACGGTACCTGTGGTGGGACGCCGGCGAGGGCGCCTGGGCCGGCCCGGACGTGCCGGACTTCGAGCGCACGAAGTCGCCGGACTACCAGCCGCCGCCGGGTGCGACCGGCCCGGCGGCGATCGCCGGCGACGACCCGTTCGTCCAGCAGGGCGACGGCAAGGGCTGGCTGTACGTGCCGACCGGGCTCATCGACGGGCCGCTGCCGACACACTACGAGCCGCCCGAGTCGCCGGTGCGCAACCCGCTGTACGCGCAGGACGCCAACCCGACCCGCCGGCTCTACGACCGGCCGGAGAACCCGGTCAACCCGAGCGCCAGCGCGGTCTTCCCGTACGTGTTCACCGTCAGCCGCATGACCGAGCACCACACCGCCGGCGGGATGAGCCGCACGCTGGCCTACCTGTCGGAGCTGCAGCCGGCGATGATCCTGGAGGTGTCGCCGCAGCTGGCGGCCGAGCGCGGCCTGACCCACCTCGGCTGGGCGCACGTGGTCACCGCACGGGCCGCGGTGCAGGGCCGGGTGATCGTCACCGACCGGCTCACCCCGCTGCGCATCGACGGGCGGGTCGTGCACCAGGTGTGGCTGCCATTCCACTGGGGCTACAGCGGGCTGATCACCGGCGACTCGGTCAACGACCTCGTCGGTGTGGTCCTCGACCCCAACGTGTTGATCCAGGAGAGCAAGGTGGGCACGTGCGATGTGCGCCCCGGGCACCGGCCCACCGGGCCGGCGCTGCTGGACTACGTCGCAGGCTTCCGCCGCCGGGCGGGGCTCGCCGGAGAGGGGCCCTGATGGGCGGCAACAGCCTGTACGGACCGCTGGACCCGGCGCCGGACGCCGGCTACGCCGATCCGCCCGAGCGGGTCGGGTTCTTCACCGACACCAGCGTCTGCATCGGCTGCAAGGCGTGCGAGGTGGCGTGCAAAGAGTGGAACAACGTCCCCGACGACGGGTTCAACCTGCTGGGCATGTCCTACGACAACACCGGCGGCCTGACCGCGAACTCGTGGCGGCACGTCGCCTTCGTCGAGCAGCCCGCCCCCGCCACGCAGGCCGCGGCGGCGACCACCACCGCTCAGGACTCAGGCACCGAGCCCGGCGTGCCGCCGGCGGCGACGACACAGTTCCTCGGCATGCCCGGCAAGGAGCCGCCGGGCCGGCGGGCCGACGGGCCGCACGGGGACCTGCGCTGGCTGATGATGTCCAACGTCTGCAAGCACTGCACGCACGCCGCCTGCCTCGACGTGTGCCCGACGGGGTCGCTGTTTCGCACCGAGTTCGGCACGGTGGTCGTGCAAGAGGACATCTGCAACGGCTGCGGCTACTGCATCCCGGCCTGCCCGTACGGCGTGATCGACCAGCGTAAGGGCGACGGGCGTGCCTGGAAGTGCACCCTGTGCTACGACCGGCTGCACGGCGGGCTCACCCCGGCGTGCGCGAAGGCGTGCCCCACCGAGTCGATCCAGTTCGGTCCGCTCGCTGAGTTGCGCGAGCGGGCCGCCGACCGGGTGGCAGCGCTGCACGAGGCGGGCGTGCCGGGGGCCCGGCTCTACGGCAACGACCCCAACGACGGGGTCGGCGGCGACGGCGCGTTCTTCCTGCTGCTCGACGAGCCGGAGGTGTACGGGCTGCCGCCGGATCCGGTGGTCACAACCCGCGACCTGCCGGCGATGTGGCGGCGGGCGGGGCTGGCGGCGCTGGTCATGGTGGCGGCCGTGACCGGCTCGTTCCTCGGGCGGCGGGCATGAGCATCGACCACGGCCCGGGCCGGCGCCCCCACCGCGGCGGCGGCGAGGAGCTGCGGGTGCCGCCGGCGCAGTTCCGCTCCTACTACGGCCGCCCGGTGGTCAAGGCGCCGGTGTGGCGCCACGACATCGCCGCCTACCTGTTCACCGGCGGGCTGGCCGCCGGCTCCGCGCTGCTGGCGGCGGGCGGCGACGTGACCGGCCGGCCCGCGCTGCGCCGCGGTGGCCGGTTCGCGGCGCTGGGCGCGCTCGGCGCGAGCGCCTACTTCCTCATCAACGACCTGGGCCGGCCCGCGCGGTTCCACCACATGCTGCGGGTGGCGAAGCCGACCTCGCCGATGTCGGTCGGCACGTGGGTCCTCAGCGCGTTCGGCGCCGCGGCCGCGGCCGCCGTCGCGGGTGAGGTGGCGCCGTGGCTGGTGCGGCGCGGCCCGCTGCGCCGGGCCCTGGCGGCGGCGGGGCGGGCGGGTGGCCTGCTCGCCGCGGTGACCGCCCCGCCGCTGGCGACCTACACGGCGGTGCTGCTCACGGACACGGCGACGCCGTCGTGGCACGAGGCGTATCCGGACCTGCCGTTCGTGTTCGCCGGCAGCGCGCTGGCCAGCGGCGGCGCCGTCGGGCTGATCACCGCCCCGCCGGGGCAGGCGCGGCCGGCCCGGCGGCTCGCCGTTGCCGGCGCCGCGCTGGAGCTGGCCGCCGCGCGCCGAGTCGGGTCCGGCATGGGGCTGCTGAGCGAGCCGTACCAGCGGGGCCGGCCGGGACGGCTGCTGCGCGCCGCGCGTGCGTTGAACATCGCCGGGGTCGCCGGGGCGCTGCTCGGCGGGCGCAGCCGGACACTGTCGGCCCTGTCCGGCGCGGCGCTGCTGGGCGCCTCGCTGGCCACCCGGTTCGGCGTCTTCGAGGCCGGGGTCGCCTCGGCGCAGGACCCGAAGTACACGGTGGTGCCGCAGCGCTCCCGCCGCCCGGTGGCCGACGAGCGCCGCGGACCTTGAGACCTTCTGCATCCGACGCGGTCGACCAGGCCCTGACGGCCGGCAGCGAAGCGAGCTGCGGTCGCTGTCGATACCAGGGCAGACATCACCGCCACCAGCTGACCGCCTCGCTGAGCGCCGCCGAATTTCTCTGCATCGACCCGGACCTCCTCGCCGCCGCGGCCGACGGCTCAGCCGCCACCAGCGCCAGCCAGCGACCAACGCGCAACTTGCCGGCGGGAGGCTGCAGCTCACCGACCGTGGATGCGGCGCCCTGACCACGCCGGCCGCGAGCACGACCCCGCAGCTCTGGCGGTCCTGGGTCACCGCCACCCTGCTCGACGAGTGCAACGGGTCGAGCACATCAAGGGCCAGCGTGCCGCAAACGTCCTCACCTCGGTCAAGACCGGCCGCAAGGCAGGGTCAGATGCCCAGGTGGTCGGTGACCGAGGTGTTGAGCACCCACGCGAGCGGGGTGGCCGCCCGCATCTCGTAGCGGTCGCGGGCCAGCCGGTACATCGTGACGGTCTGGCCGGCGTCCCGGTCGACCGTCCAGTACTGGGGGATGCCCGCGCCGGCGTACTCCAGCGGCTTGGCCGCCTTGTCGACCGCCTCTGAGCCACGCGACACGATCTCGACCACGAGCAGTACGTTCGCCACCGGCAGCCACACCTGCCGAGGATCCGCCGGCGGCTCCCCCCAGACGACAAGATCGGGAATGCGCCCACCGGAGACACCCTCGGCGCCCGGGATGGCCAGGCCGACCGCCTGCGCGATCTGGTCAACCGGCCACCCGGCGGCAAGGAGCCAGGCCATGATGCGCGTCGCGATAAGTGCGTGCTCACCGTCCGCCGGCGGCATGATCGACAGAACCCCCTCCGGGCTCAGCTCGTACCGATGCCCGTGCGGGTCCGCGGCCATCATCGCCGCCAGATCATCGAGCGTGGCAATGGCCGGCATGTGCCGGCCGACAGCATCTGCGCTCATGCGGGAAAGTTTACGGGGTCACCAGCTGCCGAGCCGTTCAAGGGCCGAAGCCGAGCGCGCGGTCCCCGGCATCCGACGCTGCAGCGAGACGGCGAGGATCGGCACGGCCGGATCGTGGTGTCGTGCACCTCGTGAGCCCGAGCCAGAACTGTGCGCCGATCCGCTTCACGGAGTGGTCATAAGCAGCCGCCGCCAGGTGGTTCGCGACGAGGTTGAGCACGACGTCGTAGCGGATGCCGGCGGCTTTGGTCACGGGGGTGGTGGTGGAGTCGATGATGCGGTCGGCGCCGTGGCCGCGGATGCGGTCGGCGCTGGCCGGGCTGGCGGCGGCGGTGACGTGGGCGCCGGTGTGGTGGGCGAGTTGGACGGCGTAGGTGCCGGCGGCGCCGCCGGCGCCGTTGATGAGGATGCTCTGGCCGGCGGTGAGGGCTGCGTGGTCGAACAGGGCCTGCCAGGCGGTCAGCCCGGTCGCAGGCAGGGCGGCCGCGTCGGGCAGGTCGACCGTGGTCGGGGCCGGGGCGAGGGGGTCGGCGGCGGCGAGGACATGGTCGGCGGCGGCCCCGGCAGCGTTGAGCGGCAGGAAGGCCACGACGGTGTCGCCGTCGGTCCAGCCGGTCACGCCTTCGCCGAGCGCGGTGATGGTGCCGGCGACGTCGACGCCGGGGGTGTGCGGCAGGTCCAGGGGGAGCATGTCGCGGAGGTGGCCGGCCCGGATCGCGGCGTCGGCGGGGGTGAACGAGGTCGCGGCGACCTTGAGCAGGACCTGGCCGGGACCGGGGGTCGGGGTGGGGACGTCCTCGGCGGTCAGGACGGTGCTGTCGCCGTATTGGTGGAAGCGGACTGCCTGCATGGTGGTGCCTTTCACCGATCCTGATATTCGGTGCTGTCGCGATGCTCGGCGGGTCGGATTCGATCGGATATGTCGATGCGGTTCAGGCGTGCGCGACGGTGTCGCCGTCACCAGCATCGTTGGTCGGGGTCGGCTGGTCGTGGCGGTGGCGGATGGCGAGCCAGGTGATCCAGCCGACGCCGATGATGAAGCCGAAGCTGATCAGCCGGTAGAGCACGACGGTGGCGATCGCGTTGGGGGTGTCGGCGCCACCGCCGACGAGGCCGAGGATGAGGGCGCTGTCGATGATGCCGAGTCCGCCGGGGATGACGGTGAGGGTGCCGGCGGCCATGCCGGCACAGAAGGCCAGCAGGATCTGGGTGGTGTCGACTGGGGCGTCGGTGACGGCGTGGAAGCACAGCCAGAGGCAGGCGGCGTCGAGGAGCCAGTTGAGCACGGCGTAGGCGGCGGCCGCGGCGGCGTGGCCGGGGGTGAGCCGGGCGGCGCGTAGCTGGCCGGTAAACCGGTGCACGCGGTCCAGGCCGTGGGTTGCCGGGCGGCGGCGAAGACGGTTGACGACGCGCAGCACGGCGCGGGTGCCGGGTTCGAGTGGCTCGGGGCGGCGGGCGAGCTGCCGCACACCGAGGATGACGAGGAGCGTGGCGGTGGCGAGTCCGGCGAGGGTGGGCCATGGCGGGGTGCCGTGGACGGTAAGGGCCCCGATGGCGGTGACGACGGCGAGGCCGGCGGCGGAGAGCAGCCCGGACAGGGCGATGCACCAGGCGGCGACGGCGGGGGTGGCGCCGAAGCGGCGCATCTGCTGGAAGTTGAACCGGGTGGAGAACGCTGGCCCGCCGGGCAGGGTGACGCTGAGGGAGTGGGCGGCGTAGGCGAGGGCGATGTGCCGGTAGAGCGGCACGACGAGCCCGGCGGAGCGCAGCAGGCGGCGTTGCATCCGCGCGTACGCCGTCATGGACGCCATCTCGGCGAAGACCGCGGCGGCGAGCCAGCCCGGCTGTGGCGCGCGCAGCTGGGTCAGCGCGCCGGCCAGCGACGGCCAGCCCAGCACAAGCTCGACGGTGAACAGGACGACGACCGCGACCACGGCGGTGCGCCGCAGCCAGCGCCGCCGTGGGTGCCGCGGGCGCTGCGGCTGTTCGAGCCCGTGGCTGACGGCGCGGGGCTGGCCGGGCAACACCGACATGACGCCTCGATCCGATCGGTTCACAGGATTTCGGAGCTGCCAGCGGACGGCCCGGCGTGCGGGAGCACGCCGGGCAGGTCGCCGGTGAGGTAGTGCTGCACGGTCGGGCCGATCGCGGCGATCAGCTGCGCCGGTGGTGTGGACGCGATCGGTTCGACTTTGACGATGTAGCGGACCATGACCAGGCCGACGATCTGGGTGACGACCAGCGAGGTCCGCATGGGCGCCTCGGACTCGTCGAGGTTCAGGCCCTTGATGACGTGGGCGAGGATGCGGGTGACGACGAACTCGCGGACGAGCCGGGCGGTCCATTCGTTGCTCACGGCGGAGCGCATCAGGGCTGCGGCGGGGGCGCCGGCCGGGGAGTCCCACAGGGCCAGGATGAACCGCACGAGGCGGGTGCCGGTCTCGTCGCGGGGGCCGTCGATGATGCGCGGGAGGACCTCGGCCGGGTCGAACGGGGCGTTCATCGTGGCCAGGAACAGCTGGTCTTTTGTCCCGAAGTAGTGATGGATCAGGGCCGGGTCGACGCCGGCTGCGGCGGCGATGGCGCGGATGGAGGTCTGGTCGTAGCCTTTCTCGGCGAACGCGGTGCGGGCGGCGGTGAGGATCGCCTCGCGGGTGTCGGGGCTGCCGGGCCGGCGTCCGCTGCGTCGGGCCATGATCAGACCTCCTTCCGTCGGTGGATGCTGGTGGTGGGTCAGATGACGTCGCGGCGGCGGAATCCGGCGAACGCGACGGCGGTGAAGGCGGCGGCGACGAGGGTGACGATGCCGAGGCCGGACCAGTCGGGGCTGGTGGCGGTGACGTTCGGGACGTGCCACAGCGGGCTGATGCCGAGGATCCAGCTCCACAGCTTGAACAGCGGGCCGAGCAGCGTCAGGGCGAACGTGGCCACGACGCCGAGCCAGCCGGCCAGCCGCGCCTTCGGGTTCGCGCCGACCGTGGCGAGGGCGAGCGCGACGAGGGTCCACACCGCGGGGATGGTGGCCAGGGCCTGCAGGACGACGTCGCCGACCGCGATGCCGGGTTCGGCGCGCGCGGCCACAAGGCCGATGACGGTCCCGGCGACGAGCAGCGCGACCGCCGGGGCGGCGAACGGGATGATCGCGTTGCTGGCCAGGTACTTGCCGCGGCTCAACGCCCCGGCCAGGACCGGTTCGACCCGGTAGTCGGTCTCCTCGGCGTAGACGCGCATGACGACCTGGACCCCGAAGACGGCGGCGATGATCCCGACCAGCTGCAGGACGGTGACGAGGAACCCGAAGATCAGCCCGGCCTGGGTGGTCGCGCCGGACTTGATCAGGCCGCCCATGTTCGGGTTGGACGCGAACACGTCACCGATCGAGGTGGCCAGGAACCCGAACACCAGGCCCAGGCCAGCGAAGGCGATCAGCCACGAGATGAGCGAACCGCGGTTGATCCGCACGGCCAGGCCCCACACCGAGGCGACGAGACCGCCGCGGGCCGGGCCGCGCCGCGGGGCGATCATGCCGAGGCCGAAGTCGCGACGGGCGTGCAAGGCCAGGGCCGCCCCGGCGAGGACGATCGCGAGGCCGAGGGCGAGCAGCAGCGGCCGGCCGTCGTTGCCGGTGGCGGGGCGGACCTGCTCGAGCCAGCCCAGCGGGGTCAGCCACACCGCCCAGCCGCCGGTCTGGCTGGCGTCGATGTACCCCCGGACGATGAACGCGATACCGAGGGTGGCCACGGCGATGCTGTTGGCGGCGCGGGCGTCGGAGCCGATCTGCGCGGCGATCCCGGCGACGCCGGCGAACATCAGCCCCGAGGCGGTGAAGGTGGCCGACAGGGCGAGGGAGTTGGTCCAGCCGCCGCCGAACGCCACGGTGACCAGCCACGATACGACACCGAGCGCGATCGAGGCGAGGACGGCCATGAGCATGGCGACGGCGAGGCGGGTCTGGCGGCCCATCACCCCGGAGGCGAGGAGTTCGGCCTGGCCGGAGTCCTCGTCGGCGCGGCTGTTCCGCACGACGATGAAGATCGCCATGAGCGCGGCGAAGAACCCGCCGAGGGCGCCGGCCCGCCAGGCGTTGAACCCATCGGCGGTGAGCAGGTCCCGGGCCGGGCCGAAGATCAGGCTCAGCGCCGGATTGGAGCCGAGGGTCGCCGACAGCTGCTGCCGGGCGGGCAGGTCCGGGAACACCCAGCCGTAGGCGAGGACCGACGACGCGGACAGGGCGGTGATCAGCACGATCCACGGGCCGATGTTGCGGGCGTCCTGTTTGAGCGCGGCGCGCAGCAGCGGCCGCGCGCCGGTCATGGTCTGGCTCATGCCACACCACCCGTGACGGCCGTGCCCCAGCGTGCCGACTCGACCGAGCTGTCGGTGCCGTACTGCCGCAGGAACAACTCCTCCAGCGAGGGGGGTGCCACGGTCAGCGAGGTGAGCGGGTAGCGGCTGAGTTCGGCCATGGCGGCGCTGAGCTGATCGGCGTCGACGGTGCCGGTGAACCGGCCGTCCTGCAGCGTGGCGTCGTGGATGGACGTCAGCCCGTCCAGGCTGGCGGGCGGGCCGGTGAACACGGCGTGAATGGTGCTGCGGGTCCGGCCGCGCAACTGCTGCAGGGTGCCGGTCTCCACGACCTTCCCGGCCCGGATGATGCTGATCCGGTCAGCGAGGGCCTCGGCCTCGGACAGGATGTGGCTGGACAGCAGCACACTGCGGCCGCGGGCCTTCTCCTTGGCGATCTCCTCCTGAAAGACCGCCTCCATCAGCGGGTCCAGGCCGGATGTCGGTTCGTCCAGGATGAGCAGGTCGACGTCGGAGGCGAGCGCGGCGACCAGGGCGACCTTCTGCCGGTTACCCTTCGAGTACTGCCGGCCGCGCTTGGTCGGGTCGAGCTCGAAGCGTCCGATGAGTTCCTTGCGGCGGTCCTCGTCGAGGCCGCCGCGGAGCTTGCCGAGCAGGTCGATCGCCTCGCCGCCGGTCATGCCCGGCCACAGCGACACGTCGCCGGGCACGTAGGCCAGGCGGCGGTGCAGGGTCACGACGTCGCGCCACGGGTCGCCGCCGAGCACCCGGACCTGACCGGCGTCGGCCTTGAGCAGGCCCAGCAGCACCCGGATGGTGGTCGACTTCCCGGCACCGTTCGGGCCGAGGAAGCCGTGCACCTCGCCGCGGGTGACGCGCAGGTCGAGGCCGTCGAGGGCCTTGAACGCGCCGAACGACTTGACCAGCCCGGTGACTTCGATGACCGCGTCGCCGTCGGGCGACGGCGCGGAGCTCGACTGGTTCATGACGGACGCCCTTCCCTGAGCTGCCGATATTGCAATTCCACGGTTGAGGAGTTCTCACCAACGTAAACTCCACACCTGTGGAAGTCAACGCATGATGAGCTATGCTAGGTCCGTGGCGAGCACAACACCTGCGCACGGCGTAGCTCTCGGACAGGCCGCCGGAAAGCCTGGCGGGCGGCGGACCACCGGCCGGCGGGCCGGCGGCGACAGCGGCACCCGCGAGGCGATCCTGGCCGCCGCCCGCGACCAGTTCGCCGCGAAAGGCTTCGATGGGGCGTCACTGCGGGTCATCGCCGCGGCGGCCGGGGTGGACACCGGCCTGATCCGGCACTTCTTCGGCAGCAAGGACGACCTGTTCGCCGCCACCCTGCACATCCCCGACAGCATCGTGCAGCGGATGCTGACCGCCCTGGCCGGCGACGCCGAGCGGCTCGGCGAGCGGATGGTCGACACCTATCTGCACCTGTGGGAGGACCCCGCCACCGCCGAACCGATCCTGGCCATCGCCCGCTCCGCGATCTCCTCGGACAAGGCCGCCGACCGGCTCCGCGCCATCCTCGGCGCCAACCTCTTCCGCCAAGCCCTGCCCCACCTGCCGGAAGACCACGCCGACGCCCGCGCCGCGCTCGCCGGCGCCCACCTCATGGGCATCGCCCTCGCCCGCTACGTCGTCCGCGTCCCACCCCTCGTCGACCTCGACCGCGCCGCCCTCGTCGCGTTCTGCGCACCGGCCATCCAGCGGTACCTCACCCAGCCACTGCCCTGACCCCGCCGGTCACCGCCACGCACCCCACACCTGGTGTGGGCGACCGCCGTCTGACTTCAGTGCATGCGGCGCCGTATGCGCTTCGGTCGCGCCGGCCCGCGAGCTTGTGGCGCCGCCGTGGCTGCCTCCCGGATACCCGGCACCGGAAGTTGGCGCCGCTCCACGGTGATGATTCTCGCTGTAATATTCGGCGCGTTCGTCGCCGCGTCCCTGTCCCAGTTCCCCCTCACCGCCCGGCTCGCGTTCCTGGTCGTCGGGCCGACGGTCGACCTGAAACTATTCGCGATGCAGGCCGGGATGTTCGGCCGCCGGTTCGCGGTCCGGCTCGCCCCGGCCCCGTTCGCCGTCGGCTTCACCGTCGCCGTGCTCACCGGGGCGGTGCTGCTGTGACCGGCCGGGCCTCGGTGGATTCCGTGGTGCTGCTACTCATCGGCGGTACGCTCATCCGCACCGCCTGGACCGGCACCTACGTCCGCTACGTCAAACCCGGCCTGCACTCGCCGGCGCCGTCCTCGTCGCCGTCGCCGCTATCAACCTCGCCCGCCTCTTCGTCACCGCCGCCCACGGGCACCAGCACGACCACGACGATGATGGGCACGGGCATGGGCACAGCCGGTTCGAGCCGTCCTGGCTGATCGTCGCCCCTGCCCTCGCGCTGCTGCTGGTCGCCCCACCGGCTCTGGGCTCCTACGCCGCATCCCGCGGCGGCACCGCACTCAGCGCCGCCGCGAACTCGGACTTCCCGCCGCTGCCGGCCGGCGACCCGGCCCGGGTGTCGCTGCTGGAGTACGTGTCGCGAGCGGTGTTCGACCAGGGCCGCAGCCTGCAGGGCCGGACGGTCGCCCTGTCCGGGTTCATCGTCGTCGCCGGCGACAAGCGCTACCTGACCCGGATGATTATCATCTGCTGCGCCGCGGACGCCCGGCCGGTCAAGGTCGGCCTCACCGGCGCCGTCCCACCCGGGACCGCCGCCGACACCTGGCTCGAGGTCACCGGCACCTACACAGCGCAGACCGACCCCGACCCGGACCGGTCGACGGCGAGCCCATCCTCTACGTCACCGTCACCGGACAGTCCGGCCAGAACCTGTACTGCGGCGCCGTGTGGTGCCGCACTGTCGTCACCACCCAGCAGGCCGCCGTCGTCACGCTGCGCCGCACCGACGGCACCGGCCAGACCGCCCGGATCAACACCGACGGTGAGATCCCGCTCTGCACTGATGTCGCGGCCCAGGACCGGTTCGAATTCCTGGCCGCGCCGATCTCCACCCAGGCCGCCACCGCCAGCGAACGCCTCGCCGTCTACGACCTGGCTTCTGGCCGGCACCTGAGCATCGCCGTCTCCACCGCCGAGGGCCTGGCCGGGGCCTGGCTGTGGTGGGCCGCCGGCGACAACGAGACCATGACGTGGCACCTGCTCGACCTCACCACCCTGCGCTGAGCCGCTGGTGTCAATGGGGCAGGGTCCGCAGGTCCAGGCTGTGCCATACCAGGGTCTCCTGGTCGCCGGTCGACCACCGCGGCCCAGGATCTGCCCGGCCGCGTCCGCGATGCGCACGAGGCGGCCGTCGACGAGGTCGTAGAGCAGCAGCCGCAGCCCGAGCGTGGTCGCCGACGCGCCGTCCGCGTCGCTGACCGGCTCGAACCGGTCCAGCAGCGCCACGTCGTACAGCACCGCCGGAATCTACCAACACCGGCCTGCCCCGAAGCGGCAATGCAGGTCAACCGATCGAGGACCGCCAGGCGGCCGCCGCGCGCTGGTCGGCGGCATCGCCCGCCGGGCGTCCGGCCGGCAACCGGAATCTGCTGACCGTTTCCCGCAGCCCGATCGCCATGCCGGCCAGGTCCGCCGCGGCGGCCTTGGTGTCCGTCGCGGCGGCGTTCGTCTCGTCCGACGCCTGGCGCGCCGTGGCGATCCGGGTGATGGCCTCGGCGGTGCCGTCACCGGCCCGGGCGGCGTCACCGCGGATCTGGTCCCGGATACCGCCCTGCTCGCCAACCGCGGCGGTGATCGCGTGTTGGGACCCGGCGATGCGTTCGATCGTGCCCGCGACCAGGGCGAGGGCCTCGGCGGCGCCGGCGCTGTCGCGCTGGATCGCGGCGAGACGCTGGCCGATGTCCTCGGTGGCCTGTGCCGTCTGGTTGGCCAGCTCTTTGACTTCTCCGGCCACCACGGCGAAACCTTTGCCCTGCTCACCGGCGCGTGCCGCCTCGATCGTGGCGTTGAGCGCGAGGAGGTTTGTCTGTTCGGCGATGGCGGTGATGACCCGGGCGACCTCGCCGATGCGGGCAGAGGATTCGCCGAGTTCGGTGATGGTGGCGTTGGCTCGCCCGGCGTGCGCGACCGCCTCACGCACGATGCCGGTCG
Organism: Dactylosporangium sp. CA-139114; assembly: GCF_050955725.1. Taxonomy (NCBI): domain Bacteria; kingdom Bacillati; phylum Actinomycetota; class Actinomycetes; order Micromonosporales; family Micromonosporaceae; genus Dactylosporangium; species Dactylosporangium sp. CA-139114. The sequence goes on along the minus strand of NZ_CP192080.1, from coordinate 3,293,512 downwards.
CCTCGTCGGCGCTGCGGGTGATCTCGTTGATCGCCGACTGCAGCCGGTCGCTGCCGGCCGCAACGGACCGCACCCCGTCGCTGATCTCCGCGACCCGCTGCTGCGCGGTGGTTGCGTCCGCGGCGGCCTGCGCGGCCCGGCCGGTCAGCGTGTCGCTGACCTGGGTGAGCCGGCCGGATGCGTCCTGGAGGCGTTCGGCCTCGCCGACCATGCGGTGCAGCGCCGCGCCGACCCGCTCGATCGTGCCGTTGACCGCGTCGCCCATCTCGGCCAGGTCGTCGCGGCCGCGGACGGGCAGTCGGCCGGTGAAGTCGCCGCTGGCGACCTGCTGCAGCATCCGCTTCGTCCGCGCCACCGACCCGCCGATCACCCGCGCCACGACCGTCGTGGCGCCGGCGACCGCGACCACAGCCAGCAGCGCGACGAGCAGAATGCTGACCCGGGTTTCCCGAGACCGTTGCTCGGCGGCGGTGCTCTCTCGTGCGGCGGCCGCGTCGATGGCCTCGCCGAGCGCGTCGCTGGCCTTGTCGAAGGTCGCCCACTGGCCGTTGACCCGTTCCACGGCGGCGGCGTCGACGGTCCCGCCCACGTCGGCGATCGTGGCGGCGCTGGCCAGGACCTGGTCGATCGCCGGCAGGAACGCCGTCGCCAGCTGCCGGTCTGTCGCCGCGTCCACGTGCGCCGCCCGCAGCTCGGTGGCGTGCTCGCGCAGGTCGTCGGCGTGCCCGCGCAGCTCGTCGAGGACCGGCGCCCGGGCGGCCTGGTCGGCGTGGGCCAGGATGTTGGCGTCGGCGTAGACGACCGCGACCGTGTGCTGGGCGTCCAGCACCGTCGCGCGGGTCTCGGCCACCGCCAGGGCCGTCGCCGACTGGTCCGCGGCCCGGCCCGCCTGCACGAACCCGATGCCCCCCACCACCAGCGTCGCCACGGCGCCCAGCGCTCCCAAGGCCGCCAGCCGCCGGCCGATGCTCCACCGCATACGCCACCCCGCATTCAGACTCCACCCGCCGTATCGGCACCCCGGCCGCCGGCATGAGCCTTTCGCGCCCTACGGCACCAGGATGGACAGATCCAGGCTGTGCCAGGTGGCCGCGCGCCGGTCACCGGTGGACCGCCAGGGCAGGTGCCCGTTCGAGGCCACCTGATCGACACCGTCGGCCACGGTGACCCGGCGATCCGCTCGCAGGTCGTACAGGGCGAGCCGCTGCGTGGCGTCGAACGCCGACCGGGTCCCCGTCTCACGCACCGCCTCGAACCGGTCCAGCAATGCCACCCCGGCGACCGCCGGGGCGCACTCCGCGGTCGACTGGGTTGGCCCGGTCAAGTCCCCCTACTGCGCCGTCTCGCGCAGCCCAGTGCATGCTGCGTCGGTCAGCGCGTGCAGGCGCAGCGGGACCGCCTCCGTCCGATCGACGGCTGCAAGATGCCGCCTCAGGAACACACGCAGGTCGCTGCCATCCCCGTCGCGGTACGCGAACGTTCCCAGATGCTCCGCCGCGGCCGGGTCGTCCTCACCGGTACGAAGCAGCAGCGAATGTCACGGTCACCGTCAGCCCGCCGCCGGCCCGGGGCACGGCCGACCAGCGGGCCCCGTGGGCCTCGACGATCGCGTCGACGATGGCGAGGCCCAGGCCCGAGCCGTCGTGGCTGCCGGTGCGGTTGCTGCCGCGCTGGAACGCCCGGCGCAGCTTGGGCAGGTCCACCTCGGCCACGCGAGGGCCGGTGTTCGCGACGATCAGGGTCGCGGACGGGCCGGCGACCGTCGTACTCACCCAGATTGACCCGTTGTCGGTGTTGTACCGCGCGGCGTTCTCGAGCAGGTTGCGAACGAGGAGCTGGATCAGGATCGGGTCCGCGTTGATCGGGGCCGGCGCCGCTGCCACCTGCAGAGCGGGTCCGGGACGGGGCAGGGCCTGGCTCGCCTCCCGCACCACGTCGGCGAGGTCCAGCAGGTCCTGCCGGACCTGCCGGCGCAACTGCGCGAGGGTCAGCAGGCCCGCGAGGATCCGCTCGCTGCGGTGCGTGGCCGCAACCACGGTGGTGAGCGCGTCGCGGTACTCGGCCTCGGCCCGCGTCGGCCGGGACAGAGCCTTCTCCGCGGCCGTCTGGATGATGGTCAGCGGGGTCCGCAGCTCGTGGGAGGCGTTGGCGGCGAAGAGCTGCTGCGCCTGGAAGGCCGTCGACAGCCGGTCCAGCATGGTGTTGAAGCTGTCGGTGAGGATTCGTATCTCGTCACGCGGGCCGGCGTGCGGAATGCGCGCGTCCAGCGTGTCGTGGGACAGCCGCTCGATGACCTGGGTCATGGTCCGCAGCGGTCGCAGGGCGCGGCTGGCGACCAGCCAGCCCAGACCCAGCGTCAGCATGGTCATCGCGGCGAACAGGATCCCCGTCTGGGTGACGATGGTCCGCAGCGAGTCCCGCCGAGCGGTCGTGACGGCCTCGACGAGGTCGGGCCGGCCATAGGCGCGGACGACCGACGGCTCGACGCTGGGCAAGGCGGCCATGGGCGACGTGGCGGACGTCGAGAACGGGGCGGGCGGGGAGGGCCCTGGTGCCATCACCGCGTCGTAGGTGCCGACCACCGCCTGATCGGCCGAGTCCAGCGCCTGGCGGGTCAGCAGGTACACCATCGTGAGCATGACGCCGCCGGTGACCAGGAACAGGGCGAGGTACCACAGCGTGAGCCGCGTGCGGATGGTGATGCGCCTCGGGAAGGTCGTACGTCCGGTCATGACAGCCGGTACCCCCGGCCGACGACCGTCGTGATCGGGTCGGGCGGGCCGAGCTTCTGCCGCAGCGTCTTCACGGTCGTGCGAATCGTGGTGGTGAACGGATCGGCGTGCTCGTCCCAGACCCGGTCGAGCAGTTGCTCAGCGCTGACGATCTCCCCCTGGGCACGCATGAGCTGTTCGAGAACGCCGAACTCCTTGCGGCTGAGGTGGATGTACCGGTCGCCGCGGCGGACCTCGTGCCGACCGATGTCGACCGTCAGGTCGGCGTGGCGTAGGAGTGTCGGGCGGCGGGTCGGGGCCCGCCGCCCCAGGGCCGCGACCCGGGCGACGAGCTCTGCGAACGCGAAGGGCTTGACCAGGTAGTCGTCGGCGCCGAGCCCGAGGCCCTCGACGCGGCTGTCGACGGACGCGGCCGCGGTCAGCATGAGGACCCGCGCTTCGCTGCTGTTGCGGACCAGTGCCCGGCACACCTCGTCACCGTGGACGACGGGCAGGTCCCGGTCGAGCACGACGACGTCCGGGCCGATGAGCGCGGCGCGCTCGATCGCGGAGGCGCCGTCGTGCAGCACGTCGACGATGTGGTCCTGCTCGCGCAGCCCGTCGGCGATCAGCTCGGCCAGCGTCAGGTCGTCCTCGACCACAAGTACCCGCATGTCAAACAGTCTGCCGACCTCGTGTGTGGTTGGTGTGTGGACCGCGCACACGGCAACGTCACACGGTCCGGCCCAAGCTTGCCGCCATGAGACACAACATGAGGCTGGACCGAGCGGCCGGATTCGTGACCGCACTGCTCCTCCTGCTCGGCACACCCGCCCTCGTCGCCTGTGGTGGTAACGGTGCCTCGGACAAGGACCAGCAGAGCGCGGCGGAGGCGGACCGCGACAAGCAGCTCAAGTTCTCCAAGTGCATGCGCGACAACGGCTACGACATGCCGGACCCGGACGGGAATGCCGACGGGACCGGCGCCGTCGGGACCGTCACCGCGAACGACGCCGCGTTCCAGGCTGCCTTGGAGAAATGCCGGCCGCTGCTGCCCAACGGCGGTGAGCCGCCCAAGCTGTCGGAGGAGGAGCGGGCAGAGGCGCTGAAGTTCGCCAAGTGCATGCGCGACAAGGGCATCGCCGACTACCCTGACCCGTCGGCCGACGGCCGACCCGGACGGCCGCCGCTGCCCGACCCGAGCGACCCGGCATACAACGCCAAGATCGCCGAACTGCAACAGGCGACGGAGAAATGCGGCGGGCCGGCCGGCGCGGTCCCTGCGGGGCCGGCGCAATGACGGCGCCACCCCGGCACGACCGGCCCCGCAGCCGCCGCTGGTTCCTGCTCGCCGGCGGCGGCGCCGTCCTCGCGCTGGCGGGGGCGGGCTCTGCCGCGGCCGTGTTCCGCGGCGACGATCGGCAGGAGCCCGCCGGACCAGCACCGCGCCGGACCGTCAAGGTCACCCGCACGACCCTCGTCGAGGGGCAGACGTTCAAGGGGGCCGTCGAGTACGGTGAGCCGGCACCGCTGGCCACCCGGCTGGCCGGGACGGTGACCCGGCTTCCGGCTACCGGCCAGATCCTGCGGGCCGGTGATCCGCTCTGCTGGTTGGACAACCGGCCGGTGATCCTGATGACCGGTGACGTGCCCGCCTACAGGGACCTTGGCACGGGGATCAAGGGCCCGGACGTCCGGCAGCTCGAAGGCAACCTCAAGGCGCTCGGGTTCGGCGGGTTCACCGTCGACGAGACGTTCTCGGCCTCGACCGCGACGGCGGTGAAGCAGTGGCAGAAGCGGGTCGGGCTGGAGCAGACCGGCTCGGTCGAGCTGGGCCGGGTGGTGTTCCAACCCGGGCAGGTGCGGGTCGGCGCGCTCAAGGTCCGCGTCGGTGACCAGGTCAGCGGTGGCCCGATCTTCGAGGCCACCAGCACGGAGCGGCGGGTCGTCATGCGGCTGGACGCCAAGTACAAGACGCTCGTCCCACCTGGCGGCGCGGCGACGGTGTTGCTGCCGGGCGGCGGCACCACCGCGGGCACCGTCAAGGACGTCGTCGAGGAGGGCGGTGACGCGGTGAAGTTGCGGGTCGCGGTCACCGTCGCCGACCAGGCCGCGATCAGCGCCGGGGACCCGACCTCCGTCGAGGTCCGGGTGGTCGTCCGGGAGCGCAAGGACGTGCTGGCGGTGCCGATCGTGGCGCTGCTCGCGCTGGACGGCGACCGGTACGGCGTCGAGGTCGTCACCGGCGCGACGGCGCGGATCGTGCCGGTCGAACTCGGCCTGTTCGCAGCCGGCAACGTGGAGATCCGCGGCGCGGGCATCGCCGAGGGCACCGACGTGAGCGTGCCGACGTCATGACGACCGCGATGCTCGAGCTCCACGAGGTGGCGAAGCACTACCCCGGCGGCGTCACGGCGCTGGCCGGGGTCACCGTCCGGGTCGACGAGGGCGAGCTCGTCGGCATCGTCGGGCCGTCCGGCTCCGGCAAGTCCACGATGCTGAACCTGGCCGGGACGCTGGACCGGCCGAGCTCCGGAACCGTCCGCGTCGCCGGCCACGACGTCGCCGGGCTCGCCGACCGCGAGCTGTCGGCGCTGCGGGCGACGCGCATCGGGTTCGTCTTCCAGCAGTTCCACCTCGCGCCCGCGATGAACGCGCTCGACAACGTCGCCGACGGGCTGCTCTACACCGGCACGCCCCGGAGGCACCGCCGGCGCCGCGCCGCCGAGGCGCTCGAACACGTTGGACTGGGTCACCGGATCCGGCACCGTCCGCACGAGCTGTCCGGCGGTGAGCGGCAGCGGGTCGCGATCGCCCGGGCCGTCGTCGGCGGGCCAGGGCTGCTACTCGCCGACGAGCCCACCGGCAACCTCGACACCGCCTCCGGCGCCGCGGTCGTGGGCCTGCTGCGGCAGCTGCACGCCGACGGCGCCACCGTCGTCGTCATCACCCACGACCGGGAGCTGGCCGCGGCGCTGCCGCGGCAGATCGCGATGCGCGACGGCCGGGTGCACACCGACTCGGCGGTGCCCCGGTGAGCGCGCGGCTCGTCCCGGCCCGCCTGCGGGTGCCCGACCTCGCCCGGGTCGGCGCGGCCGGCCTGCGGAACCGGCCACTGCGTGCCTTCCTGTCGGCGCTCGGCATCGCCATCGGCATCGCGGCGATGGTGGCGGTCGTCGGCATCTCCGCGTCAAGCCGCGCCGAGCTCGAACGCGAGCTTGCAAAGATCGGCACCAACCTGCTGACCGTGTCGGAGGGCCGGACATTCACCGGGGAGCAGGCGCCACTGCCGCCCGAGGCGGTCGAGATGATCGGCCGGATCTCGGGGGTCACCGCCGCGTCGGCGACCGGCCGGGTCGACGCCCACGTCTACCGCAACGACCGGATGCCCGAGGGCGAGACCAACGCGATCGCGGTCCTGGCGGCCCGGACCGACCTGCTCACCCCCGTCGGGGCGCACCTGGCAAGCGGCACCTGGCTCAACGACGCCACAGCACGGGGACACGCGGTGGTGCTCGGCGACCGGGCAGCACGGGCGCTCGGCATCTCCGCGGCCGACCCGGACGTGCGGGTCTGGCTCGGCAACCGGTGGTTCACGGTGGTGGGCATCCTGGCGCCCGACCCCCTTACGCCGGAGCTGGACTCCGCGGCGTTCATCGGCTGGACCGCGGCCCGCGAGGTGCTCGGCCAGGACGTACCGATCGCCACGGTCTACGTGCGGACCGAGCCGACTGCGGTCACGCACGTGCGGTCGCTGCTGGGCCATGCGGCCAACCCGGCACACCCCAACGAGGTCACCGTCGAGCGGCCCTCCGACGCGCTCGCGGCCCAACAGGCCACCGACCGGGCACTCACCGGACTCCTGCTCGGCCTCGGCGGTGTGGCACTGCTCGTCGGCGGTGTCGGCGTCGCCAACACGATGATCATCTCGGTGCTCGAACGCCGGGCGGAGATCGGTCTGCGCCGCGCGCTCGGCGCCACCCGGGGCCAGATCCGCCTCCAGTTCTTGGCCGAGTCCCTGCTCCTGTCGGCACTCGGCGGCTGCGGCGGTGTGCTGGTCGGCGGGTTGGTCACCGCCGGCTACGCGCTCACCCAGAGGTGGCCGGCAACCGTGCCGACCTGGGTCCAGCTGGGCGGGATCGGCGCGACGATCGTCATCGGCGGGATCGCCGGCCTCTACCCAGCCGTCCGGGCGTCACGGCTGCCACCCACTGAGGCCCTGGCCGCGACCTGATCCGAACGCCACCGGTCGGCCTCGTCCACCGTGGACGAGGCCGACCTGCCCCGTCCTCCGCTACGTCACCGGGTCGGCCGCCGCTCTCGTCCAGCTCGATTTCCGCACCTGGTACAGACCCAGGCAGGACCGGATGAAGGCGGATCCGGTGACGAGGTGGGCGGTTAAGGCTCGGAACGCCATGGGCAGTGACCGCCGAGTCCGGAGTTCCACCGAAATCGACTCGGAACTTGACCGCTTCCGCGACAGGGACGGCTGACGCCGAGCGGAACCTTTGCGCATCTGGAATGTCTCGCGCTACCCCGCCGACCGATGTGACGGTCCCGTGTCAATACCGCCGGGACGGCGTCATGGGCTGGATGCGCGGGAATGTGACTGGATAGCGTTCGAAGCAGGGCGTCCAGCACGGAGGAGGGTCGTTGCGATGGCAACGGTGGCCCGGCGTTACCGGCTCGTGAGCCAGGCCGGCACCGGTGGCATGGCCGAGGTCTGGCGCGCCGTCGACACCCGGCTCGATCGCACCGTGGCGGTGAAGCTGCTCCTGCCCGACCTCGCCGGATCGGGGCGGGCGCGCGACCGAGCCGAGGCGGAGGCACGGGCCGTCGCCCGGATCAACCATACGAACGTCGCCGCGGTGTTCGACGCCGGTCACCGTTCTCGCGGGCTGCGCCGGCCCGCGCCGTACCTGGTGATGGAGTACGTCGACGGGCAGACCCTCGACGGCCGGCTGTCCGGTCCCAGGTCGCTGGACTGGCTGGAAGCCACGCACATCGCGGTCCAGGTCGCGGACGCGCTCGCCGCGGCCCACCTGCACCGCGTCGTGCACCGCGATATCAAGCCGGGCAACATCATGGTCACGAACGCCGGGGTCAAGGTGATCGACTTCGGGCTCGCGGCAATTCTCAGCGCGATCGGGACCGGGCCGGTCGGCGTCATCCTCGGCACCCCCGAATACATGGCCCCCGAGCAGCTGCGCGGCGACCCGGTCACGGCGGCGTCCGACATGTACGCGTTCGGGCTGGTGATGTACCGCATGCTGACCAGCGCCCTGCCGTGGACCGAACCGACCCGCCACGCGATCATGCGGCAGCGGCGGTCCTGGCGGTCGCTGCGCCTGCCGCCGATCTCAGGCGTTCCGGCCGAGGTGGTCGCGGTCGTGGACGCCTGCCTCGCCGAAGAGCCGGAAAGCCGTCCGTCCAGCCGTACCGTCGCCCGAGTTCTGCGGTCCGCCATGGCCCGGCACGCGGACGAAGCGGACCCTGTCGTCACCTTCGAGCCGGTGGCGGCGCCGTACCGTCCGCACCGGCCGGAGCATCCCTGCACGGTGCCGTGGCGATCGAAACCGGCTCGGCCCTGGCGCCGTCGCGCTGCGCTCATCGCCGCCGTGGTGCTCGTCGGTGCGGGCGGCTGGATCCGGCCGTTGTGGCCGACCGCGGCGGCGAGCGCCGGCGGCGAGCACATCGGCTCCAGGCCCAGATGCGCGGTGCGCTACATCGGACACCGCACCGCGAGCTCCTTCGCCGCCGCCGTCACCGTCACCGGCGACGGGCCGGGAACGTGGACGCTGCAGTTCGCCGCCCCACCGGGTCAGCGGGTCACCGACGTCGCCGGCTCCTCGTGGACCCAGTCCGGTTCAACCGTCACGGTGACGGGGCACCAGTCGCTGACCGCCGACGCGCCGGCCACGATCGAGCTCCGTGGCGTGCTCGAGCGATCCGATGCCGGCTTCCCGACGGCGTTCACGCTCGACGGCGCCTCGTGCCAGCGGTCCGTGGCCATCTCCGCCGTCGGCGGCGCGGGCCTGACGGGCCGGGTCAGCGGAACGCGAGGTAGCGCAGCCAGAGGTAGGGCACGCACACCGCGACGGTGACACCTGCGACGACGAGGCCGTAGCGGGTGAACCGCCAGAAACTGATCTTCGTGCCGATGCGTTCGGCGAGGCCGAGGATCACGACGTTGCCGGAGGCGCCGCTGCTGGTCGACGACGGCGACGAGCGGGGTACCGGTGCGGGCCCATGAGCGCGGCGAGCTCCAGCACGGTGGCGTCCACGGCCACGACGGCGAGGTCGCGGCCCCGCTCGCGCAGCGCCTGGGCGACGGTGCGCCCGCCGAGTCCGGCCAGGAACACGCCGTCCGCCTCCTCGTCCACGACGCGGGCCAGCGCCGGGTCGTCCTGGCAGTACTGCGGCACGGCCATCCGCAGCACCTGCGTCCCGGCCAGCACGGCCGACGGGTAGCCCTTGGCGTCCAGGACGATCAGCCCGGGAGGTCCTGCCGGGCCCGGGCCGCCTCGATCGCCGACGTGTCCGGGTGGAGCGCCGGGATCGGGCTCACGAGCTCATGGGCACGCACGCCAACTCCTCAGTCTTCGGTGGTGGGCAGGACCGGGCGACGCTGCAGCAGCCGCCGCCCGCGGGTTTCGAGGCGCTGCTGCCAGGCCGGCATCAGCTCGGGCACGAAGCTGCGGGCGACCACGATGTCGGTCGAAGAGTGCAGCACGATGCTCAGCACGATGGTCAGCGCGACCAGTGCGAAGATCGGCTCCGCGGCGGCGACGCCCGAGGCCAGCACGAGCAGGCCGTAGACGACGGACGCGAAGCCCTTCGGCCCGAACCACATCGCCGCCAGCTGTTCTCGCGCGCCGAGCCCGCTGCGCAGGAACGACAGCCACAGCGCCGCCGGCCGCGCGACGAGCAGCGCCAGGAGCGCGAACACCCAGCCGGCCCAGCCGATCCCGCCGAAGAACGCCGGCGACAACAGTGCTCCGAAGACCAGCAGCGCGGCGAGCTTCAGGGTCTCGGCGATGAGTTCGCCGAAGTGCTCGAACGCCGCGCGCTCCTTGTGCCCGATGGTGGCGACGGTGATGCCGGCGGCGAACGCGGCCAGGAACAGGTTGGCGTGGGTCGCCTTGCCCAGGGCGAGCACGAGCAGCCCGATCGCCACCGCGTTGAGCGGCGCATACTGCTCCGACACGGCGAACCAGCGGGTCCGTTCCAGACGGATGGCCAGCCACGGTACCGCGATCCCGATCGCAATCCCCAGCAGCAGCTCCCAGCCGATCTCCAGCACGTGCAGCTGCGCGTCATGGGCGACCACGGCCAGCAGGACCACCACGAACGGCAGCGCCAGCCCGTCGTTCACCCCGGACTCCACGTTCAGCAGGTGCCGCAGCCGCCCGGGCACCTTGTCGTTGCCGACCAGCGCCGAGGCGAACACCGGATCGGTCGGCGCCAGGATGGCCCCGACCAGCAGCGACTCCACCCAGTCCAGCCCCACGACGTAGCGGGCGAGGACGGCGGTGACGAGCAGCGTCAGCGGTAGCCCGAGCCCCAGCGCCCGGCCCGGCAGCCGCCAGGCGGAGCGCAGGTCGTTCCAGCCGACCCGCATGCCATCGGTGAACAGCACCGCGAACAGCGCCAGCTCGGCCAGCGACGACACCACCGGCGAGGCGGCGTCCACGTGCACCAGCCCGAACACGCCGTCGCCGACCAGGAACCCGGCCGCCAGGAAGACCACCGCGGTCGACAGCACCGTGCGGTGCGCGAGCGCGGACAACAGCACTGCGACGAGCAGCACGACGGCGAACACGAGCAGTAACGACACCAGGCACCCTGTCGGTCGGCGGAAACAAGCACAACATCGCCGACCAGACTTCCCGGCACACCCGCAAGCAACCTACCCGATCAGGCGGCGCCCGGCGAGCCGGAGGCGGCAACAGCGGCGGACGGCACCGCCGACGGGCTGGCGGATACGGACCTCGAAGACGTCGGCGTCGGCGATTGCACCACTGGCGAACGGGACGGCGAGGCCGTGGGCGACGACGGCGAGGCCGATGGCGACCCGGACGGGGCGGCCGACGAGGGCGCTGCCGGGGAACGTGACGGTGTGGCGCTCGTCGTCGGCGCAGTGCTGCCGCCCGACGGCTTAGTCGTCTTCGATCGCATCGGCGTCGGGTGCCTCGCGGTGGTCGGTGCCGGCCGACTCGGCGCCTCGGCCGGCGCGCAGGCCCGTGGATCGAGCGCGACGCCGGCGCACGGGTTGCCGTCCGGCGGGGCGACGGCGATCTCCGGCGGGTGGCCGAACCACGGCAGCCCGCCGGGCGCGGCCTGACCGAGGGCGGCCACCCCACCGAGCAGCAGCAGACCGGCCGCCGGCAGTGCCACGACAGTGCGCAGGGTCCATCGGCCGCGCCGCCGGACCGGGGCGGTCGGATTCGGGACGGCGCTCTGCAGCGCCGTGACGGGGGCGATCTCAACGGTGGACTCGGCCACGGCCGCGAGTCTCCTGGCGAGTTCGTCGGCGCCTGGGAGGTCGCGAACCGCCGGCCGCAACAGCAACTGCAGCCACGACGGCGCGAGCTGGACGCCGTCGTCGTCGAGACACGTGGCGAGCGTCGCACAGAGGGCCCGGACGTCACGTTGCGCGGCGTCGAAGTCATCGGACAGGTCCCCGCCGAATCCGACGACCTTCACGCCGACGTCCGTGAGCAGCATCTTTGCGGGGCCGAGGCGGCCGTGGCCCACCCATTGACGATGCGCGTCGGCGACCGCGGCCGCCACCCCGGCGCCGATCCGCACCGCGGCCGGCCACGTGGGCCGGCCCGCCTCGAGCCTGGTTGCCAGCGAGTGGCCGTCGGCCAGCTCCATCACGACGAACGGAGTGCGGCCACGCTCGGCAAGCGTGGCGATGCCGACGTCGTATACCGCGACGATGTTCGGATGGGTGAGCCGGGCAGTGGCGCGGCCTGCGGCGAGGAACGCCTCGCGGCGGCCTGGGCGGTCGGTGCGCAGCAGCCGGACGGCGACCGGTCGCTGGAGCAGCCTGTCGTAGCCGCGCCAGATCTCGGCCGTCGAGCCGACGGCGATGACGCGGTCCAGCCGGTACCGATGCAACAGCTCCATGCTGAGGTCGCGTCCTTGTCTGCGGTGGAATTGCCACCTCCCAGTATGCCGCCACACCATGGACGACGCTGCGCGCGGAAACTAAGTGTTGTGTTAGTGCAATAATTCGTGATGGCAATGGTCACCGAGGTGACGGTCCCGTGCCAAAGCGCCCGGCTCCAGGGAGTCGCCCTGCGGCCCGTCCGCTGCCCGACGCCGAGGTCGCGGATCACCTCGAGGGACAGTGCGGCTCGACGATCACGCCGCTCTGCGACATGCGCTGGTGGGCCACGACGGCCTTGGCCGTGCTCCGTCAGATCGCACCGAGGAGCCTGCCGGACGATCGAGCCGCACCCGCCCAGGCAGTCCGGAGCGTCGCCCGGCCATGACGAGGTCGGCGCCGGAATGCGAAGATGAAGCGTGCCCGAGATCGACGACGAGGCGCTTGTCAGCGCGCTGCTCGCAGTGAGCCGCACCATGGTCGCCCTCACGGCCCGAAACCTCGCCGAGCTCGAGGTCGACGTCACCCTGCCGCAGTACCGGGCCCTCGTGATCCTGGCCGGCGAGCCCCACCGCAGCACCGACCTCGCCGCCGAGCTCGGCGTCGCCGCGTCGACCCTGACCAGGATGTGCGACCGGCTCTGCCAGAAAGGGCTCGTGCACCGCTTCCAGCGGGACGGCAACCGGCGCACGATCTGGCTCGGCCTCACCCCGTCCGGCCGCGACACCGTCGGCGCGGTCATGGAGGCCCGGCGCGCCGAGCTGCACAGGATCGTGCAGGAAGCGGGCCTCACCGCCTCCGGCCGAACGTTGCGTCTGCTGCACCGCTTCGTCCTGGCCGGCGGCGAACTGCTCGACGACGACTGGTGGCAATGCTGGCAACGATCGGCGGATGAGGCGCCCAGCAAACCGAGGCGGCGGGCCGGCTGACGCCTCGGCCAGGCTGTTCAGCAACCGTCCACATCAACGGACGCGGTGCGGCATCGTGGGCATCCGTGTGGCCCGCGCTCCGACCGGTCCCCGATCCACCCGTAGCGCTTGATGAAACTCCACGCCAGGTCCCAGTTGTGGAGGTTCACCCCCAGATGCTCGACGACTGCGCCGCAGCCGTCGCAGACCAGCCGGAAGTCCACCCCATCGGACACCTGCACCACCGTCATGACCAGACCTCCCGCCTTCATCGTCGCATCACGTTGCCGCGCAACGATCCTGTGACCGCATGACAATTGCTTGACATCTCGTCTGAGGCAACATTTGTAATCTCGCAAGTGTTGTGCTCATCAAGGTGTCACACGACCGTCATCGAATCGTCCGAAGGCCTCCACATGCGGGGCCGACGGTGGAGGTACGAGCGAAGTCGACGAGCGGAGGACTCATGCCCACCACCGAGACGCCAACGGTGCCCTTCGTGGAGGTAGTCGTGGAAGGGGCGCTGGACGCCACCGCGGTTCCCCGCACCCGGGTGCAGCTCGAAGACGCCGCGGCGCTGCGACCGGCACACATGGTGGTCGACCTGGCCGCCTGTCCGAGAGTCGACGCGACCGGCATCGACCTGCTGGTGAGCGTGCACCGCACCGTCTGGGGCTCGGGCGGACGGCTGACCCTGCGCGGGATGTCGTCGCGGCTGTACCGGCTGCTGGCCCTCGCCCGGGTCGACCGTGTGCTGCAGACCGCGCCTGCCCCGGCGGGCTACCGCCCGCGCCACCGGTCCCCGGGGACGCCCGGGGACACCGAGGGCCGCTACGCCTCCGGCGACCAGCTCGACGAGGTTCGCTGGTGGGAGACACCGGCGTCCAGATGACCGGCGACAGGCGCCCCGCCCTCCAGTCGACTCCATCCGGTGATGAGGGAGGAACCTCGATGTTCACCGACCCTTACCAGGTCTGGCAGTGGCGTGACGGCACGGATACCGCCGTCTCGACCGGCACCGCCGACCTTGCCGGCTTCGACGTCGAAACCACGGACGGCACCGTCGGCACCGTCGACCGCGCGAGCGCATCGCTCGGCACCACGTGCCTGGTCGTCAACAACGACCCACGATTCCCGGCCGCCGGATGATCGTGCCCGCCGGGACGGTCGCCGAGGTCGACCAAGCCGCGCGCGTCATCCACCTCGACCGCACATCGGCGCAGGTACGCCGCTCACCTGGCTACGATCCGGCGACGGTTGCCCGCCCGCGCTACTACGACCGGGTCGCGCACTCCTTCGCCGGCACGTACCGCACGCCGGCCCGTGACGCGCTGCTGCACCGCGGCGGTCGCTGGTACGCCCGGACGGCCGACGTCGGATACACCTTGTCCGTACCCGCGGCGCTGCGCACCCAGGTCGGCACCGGGCGGGCCGGAGTGCAGCGTGACAGGGAGAGCTCGCCGACGGCAGCGCACTGTACGAAATCGACTCGCGAGCTGCTCGCGCATGAACGGCGCCACCAGCACCGTGTGCCGCCCGCCCTGCGCCGCCGCGATGCACGACGCTGAGCCACGCGTCGCGCAGCGCTCGTCGGCGCTGGTCTCAACGTGCACGCCCGGCTCGGCGCCGCGGCGGCCGAGGTGCTGGACCCGGGCCGCGCGCTGGCGGTCGTCCGTGACGGCCTGCGCTCCACCGGTCCCGAGCGCGCAGGGTCACCCGTCGGACGGGTGATCGTGGTGTACCGGTGATCGGGCCGGGTAGTCGTCCCGGTCGTGTATGAACTCGCGACGTCCGTCGTCGGACCGCCCGGGGAGCGACCGCCGGTCACCGGGGCATCACTGCACGACCGGGTCACCGTCGTCGTCATCACCTACAACCGCCGCGCCGAGCTCGAGCGGACCCTGGCCAAGCTGGAGGGGCTGCCGGAGTGCCCGCCGGTCGTCGTGGTGGACAACGCCTCCAGCGACGGTACCGCCGACGCCGTGGCCGACGCGTTTCCCTGGGTCAACCTGATCCGCGCCGGGAGTAACCTCGGCGCCGTGGCGCGCAACGTGGCGGTCGAGCGGATCCGCACCCCATTCGTGGCGTTCTGCGACGACGACACCTGGTGGGCGCCCGGCGCGCTGGAACGGGCCGCTGACGCGCTCGACGCGCACCCCGACGTCGCCTCGGTGACCGCCCGCATCATCGTCGAGCCGGCCGGAGGCGAGGACCCGATCGTCGCCGAACTGCGCGATTCGCCGGTCCCGGCCCGCCCCGGATTGCCCGGACCGGCGCTGGTGAGCATCCTCGCGGGCGCGTCGATGCTGCGCACGGAGGCGTTCCGCGCGGTCGGCGGCTTCTCCGCCCGGCTGTGGCTGGGTGGCGAGGAGGAACTGCTCTGCGCCGACCTGGCCACCGCCGGCTGGTATCTGTGCTACCTCGACGACATCACCGTGCACCACCAGCCGTCGCCGCTGCGCGACCGTGACCTGCGCCGGCGCCACGGCATCCGCAACACGCTGTGGTTCACCTGGCTGCGCCGGCCGTTCGGGCGGGCCCTGCGGCGCACGTTCATGCTGGCCCGGACCGTGCCGCGGGACCACGTGTCCCTCGCCGGGTTCGCGGAGGCGGCCACCGGTCTGCCGTGGGTGCTGCGCAACCGCGCGGTGCTGCCCGACCGCGTCGAGGCCGGGTTCCGGCTCGTGGAGGACAGCCAGCTCAGGACCGGCTCCCGCCGGTACGTGAGCTGACGCCGCCCATCAGCCCGCCAGCCGCGAGCAGCGGCCCGGGCAGCGCCTCGACGACGACGCCAGCGCGGTCGTCGTCGATCCACGGCCGCAGCGGCGGCCAGGCGAGCAGCAGCGCGTCGTGGCTGAGCTCGACGCGCTGCTGCTCGACAAACCTCTCGACGAGCACCTGCACCTGCGGGCGGTCATCGGCGGTGCACGACATTTCCGGCGCAGGACACCGGCCGCATCGCGCCGGCTCGTAGCTCAGCGGCGCGGCTTCGCCTCCTGGGGAAGAAGCCGTTCGTACTCGGCGGGCAGTTGGGCGACCGTGTCGCGGAACTCCTTCTCGCCGACCACCTCGTAGAGGACCGGAAACACGGCGCGGGCGTGGGAGGCCGCCTCCTCCTCCGTGACGCCAGGCCCCTCTAGCGCGGCGATCTCCTCGAGGAAGTGCTGGAGGTCCATGCGCCGGGCGCGGCCACGGCTGCGCTCGACCCCCCGGTCGAGCGGGCCGCGCAGCTCCGGCGGGATGAACGGCTTGAGGTCCTCGACCTGGCCAGCCGTGATCCTCAGCGCGAGGGCCTCGAGGACGGCGTCGGTCGCCCGGGCGGCCCGGCCGGGGTCGAGGTGGGCCCGTTCGGCGACCCGCCCGACGAACTCGTCCGCATCGAGGGGCCCGATGAAATCCGGCGGCTGCGAGGGGGCGCCGGCGGCCGCCACTGTACCGCCCGGAGCCCTGCCGACGCCGACGCTGGTGCCGGTCCGTGCGGCGTCGAGGAGCGAACTGTAGTCCAGCGGCAGCTGCGCGGCCGTGTCACGGAACTCCTTCTCGCCGACGGCCTCGTGCAGGACGGCGAAAACGGCGCGGGCGTGCTGGGCCGCCTGCTCGCGGGTGACGCCTTCGCCCTCCCGCCGTGCGATCTCGTCGAGGAACTGTTCGATGGGCATCGGCAGCGCACGCCCGCCGCTGAGCTGCTCGCCGAGGTTCAGCGGGTCGTGCAGCTCCGGCGGGATGAACGGCTTGAGGTCCTCGATCTGGCCGTCGGTGACCCGCATCGCGAGCACCTCGAGCACGGCCTCGGTGGCCTTTCTCGCCCGATCCTGGGTGAGGCCGGCGCGCTCGGCGACCCGCGCGACGAACTCGTCGACGCCAAGCCCGCCGACGAACGGCGGCGAGGGCCTGGTCCTCAGCCGTAGCGCGGTGGCCTCGGCCGATTCGAGCAGTGGCAGGAAGTCTTTCGGCAGCTCGGAGCGCATGTCGTCGTACTCCTTCGAGCCGACGGAGAGCCACAACGCAGTCAGCACCGCTCGTGCGACCCGTTCGGCGGTCGTCTGGTCGCTGTGCAGCTCATGCTCGATGCGCCGCAGGAACACGTCCGCGTGGAAGGTCGCGTGCGGGCCCCGGTGCTCCATGCAGGGCCGCAGCGGCTCGGGCAGCCGGCGGGCGAGATCCTCGGCCTCGCCCTTCGAGATGCGCTGCGCCAGCAGGTTCAGGGTGGAGCAGCTGATCTGGTCGGCCTGCTCCCGCTCGATCCCTGCTTCCTGCCGGACAATTTCGAGGAAGCCGTCGTAGTTCATGTCCCGCCCCCGGAGTTCGTGGCAGTCTGTGTCAACGGTTTGCGGCAGTCCCTGTCAACCTGTCGCGGCTCGCTGCCGATGCGTTCACCATCCCGGGGTGAAAGCCCTGCCCTGTTCGCAAGCCGCACATCAGTGGCATTGTTGCGGTACACGACGGGTGGCATTCCGCGAATCGCCGCGAGGACGTCCGCAGCAGCGCCTCCCTGTCCGCCGGGTCGTCGACCGCGTTGAGGTACCGCAGTACCTCCTGCGGCTCCCGGACGCTCCCGTCACCGACGCCCTGGGCTGACGGGCAGCAGTGCGCCCGCGAGCTCCTCCAGCTGGCGCAGCGCGCCGGGGATGTCCTTCGACAACGGCTGGATCAGGACGTGATCGGCGCCGGCGTCGCGGTGTTCGCGGACCCGGGCGGCGATCGCACCCTTGTCGCCCCACGCCACGATCGCGTCGACGAGCCGGTCGCTGCCCGCGCCGGCCACGTCCTCGTCGGTGAAGCCGAAGCGCTTGAGGTTGTTCACGTAGTTCGGCAGGCTCAGGTAGAAGCTGGTGTGCTCGCGGGCGGTCGCCCGTGCGGCGGCCGGGTCGGTCTCCAGGCAGATCGCCTGTTCGGGAATGAGCAGGCGATCGGGGCCAAGGACCTCGCGCGCGTCCGCCGTGTGCTCGGGCGGGACGAAGTAGCTGTGCGCACCGTGCGCGCGGTCCCGGGCCAGCTCCAGCATCCGGCGGCGCAGCGCTGCCAGCACCCGGGGAACCGGCCTGGCTGGCGGGGTGACCGTGGCCCGGTCCATCCCGTCGAGATACTCGCGCATGCGTTCCAGCGGCCGTTCGTAGGTCATACCGGTCTTGTCGATGAGCGGGGCGTGACTGACGCCCACGCCGAGCACGAACCGGCCCGGCCAGGCGTCACCGAGGGCCGCTGCGGCGGCCTGCGCCGTGGCGGGGTGGCGGGCCCAGATGTTGGCGATGCCGGCCCCGGTCACGATCCGGGAGGTGGCGCACAGCCACGCCGCCTCTTGGGCGAAGACATCGTTCCCGCCGACCAACTCGCCCTCGAAGACCGAGCCGTAGCCCAGCTCCTCGATGCGGAGCGCGGCGGAGCGTTGGCTCTCGGCCGGCTCGCGCTGCAGCGCGCCCAGCCAGACGCCCACCGGGCCTAGGGCCTGCCTCGTCTCGGTGACGGTATCGGATACGGCCACGGCGCACCTCCAGGAATCGCGGCTCTACGTTTGTCAGTCAGACCAGCAGAGCCGGGTGCGCTGCGCACCCGATCCGGCTGCGACTCATCCGGCCCGGCCCGGGCGGTGGCTACCAAGTTCACCCGCCACGAGATACGCGGTGTCGACAAGCGTGCCGTCGAGATCGAGAAGCACTCCGCTGGTCATGTCTGGCTACCCGGACGGGCGACGGCCATGTCGGCGAACGCCGGTTTATCCGGACCAGGGAGACGATTCGCCCGCTACCGGCTCCGGACCCAACTGCGCGACCTGGTGCTGCGGCCGGCCGCGCAGAACCCGGCCGCCTGCATCCATCGCGGACGTCATTTCGGCGGCTCCGGCCGGAAGGCGTGGATCACGTCCTGTCCGTCCGCGATGATGCTGTACGACGACTCCGGCATCTCGTTCCAGAAGCCCGGCAGGTCGACCAATGGTTCGGAGACGACCAGGCGGGACTCGTCCGACAACAGCCGCAGCGCGGGGATCTCCGGGTGGAGCATGCGCAGGGAGCGCGTCTCGGTGCTGTAGAACAGCGATCTTGATTGATGCTGCGTGGAGTACCGGAAGGCCCAGACCGTCGATCCGTCGGACGTGGCGACGGTCATCTGCACCGGGTCCGCGACGTCGTGCCGGAGCGCGACGGCTTCGACGAAGCCGACCATGCGGGCCACCGCGCCGGGCGGGTCGTCGCGCAGGCCGAAGGTGAGCGCCAGGAAGAACATCAGTTCCGAGTCGGTGGAGCCTTCGATCGCGGGGAAGAACTCGGCGTCGACGGCCAGCATGAGGTCGCGTCTCAACGTGGCGAACCGGGCGATGGAGCCGTTGTGCATCCAGAGCCACCGCCCGTACCGGAACGGGTGGCAGTTGGTCTGCTGGACCGGCGTTCCGGTCGAGGAGCGCACGTGCGCGAAGAACAGCGGCGAACTGACATGGCCGGCCAGCTCGCGGAGGTTGCGGTCGCTCCACGCCGGGCTGATGGACCGCAGCAGCCCGGGGACATCGCCCACGCCGTACCAACCGACGCCGAACCCGTCGCCGTTGGTGGTGTCCACGCCGAGGCGGGCGTGGCGACTCTGGTCGATCAGCGAATGGTCCGGCTTGTAGAGCAACTCCTCGATCAGAAGTGATGAGCCCGAGTACGCGAGCCACCGGCACATCGCCGCCTCCGCCCCTCGTCGTCCGGGCGACACGAGTCCGTCGTGTCGCCCCATTGCTGCGCGGCGTATCGGCTGCGGCTCGGATCACCTCGAGAACGTGATCCGCCAGGCCGGGCTGCCGCTGGTGGTCATCCGCGATCGGTGGGACGGCTGGCGCCGTGCGCGAACGACGCCGACTCCGGGCCGTGGACCGGGGCGGTCTGCCGCTCCAGCCGGCTCAGCGCCCGGCGCAGGTCGCTCACCAGCATCCCGGCCAGATCGTGGCTGAAGCCGTTGCGCACCACGATACGCAGCACCGACAGATCGGTGCGGTGCTCGGGGAACGTGTACGCCGGGACGATCCAGCCGCTCTCGCGCAGCGCCAGCGAGACGTCGAACACGCTGTACGAGGTGACGTCCTCGTGCAGCGTGACCGTCACCACCGGCAACTGGTCGCCGCTGGTGAGCACCCGGAACGGCCCCAGTTCGGTGAGCCGGTCCGCCAGGCTCTCCGCGACCTCCCGGCTGTAGCGCTGCACCCTGCGATACCCGTCGATGCCCAGGCGCAGGAAGTTGTAGTACTGCGTGACGACTTGCGAGCCAGGACGGGAGAATGTGAGCGCGAACGTCGGCATCTCGCCACCCAGGTAGTTGACCCGGAACACCAGGTCCTCCGGCAGGGCGGCGGCGGTGCGCCAGACCACCCAGCCGAGGCCCGGGCACACGAGGCCGTACTTGTGCCCGGACACGTTGATCGAGGCGACCCTGGGCAGCCGGAAATCCCAGTCCAGGTCCGGGTCGCAGAACGGCGCGATCATCCCGCCGGACGCCGCGTCGACATGGACCGGGATGTCCCATCCGGTGCGCCCGTGCAACTCGTCCAAGGCGGCGCAGATGTCCGCGACCGGCTCGTAGCTGCCGTCGAACGTGGACCCCAGGATGGCCACCACGCCGATCGTGTTCTCGTCACAGCGCTCCACCGCCGCAGGCCCCGACAGATGGAACCGATCCCCCTCCATCGGTACCAGCCGAGCTTCCACATCCCAGTAGTTGGCGAACTTGTGCCAGCAGACCTGGGTGTTGATCCCCATGACGATGTTCGGCCGGTCGGCCGGCAGTCCGGCGGCTCGGCGCGCGTGCTGCCAGCGGCGCTTGAGGGCCAGCCCGCCGAGCATGCATGCCTCGCTCGAACCCGTCGTCGAGCAGCCGGGCGCCTGCCCGGCGTCAGGGGCGTGCCAGAGGCCGGCCAGCATTCGCACGCAACGGGCCTCGAGGTCCGTGGTGCGCGGGTACTCGTCGCGGTCGATCATGTTCTTGGTGAGGCTTTCGGTCGCCAGCCGGGTGGCCTCCGGCTCCATCCAGGTGGTGACGAACGTGGCGAGGTTGAGCCGCGGGTTGCCGTCGAGCAGCAACTCGTCGTGCACCACCTGGTAGGCGGTCTGCGGGTCGAGCTCGGTGTGCGGGAACCGGTCCCGCGGGATGCGGATCGGCTCCCTGGTGAACAGCGGGTTCACCGAGAGCTCGGACTGTGGGGCGTCCCCGTCGTACTCAGGGCGTGACGACATGCCATGACCTCTTGTCCGCTTCTGGGCGTTCTCTTCGGTGCCCGTCGATCGCGTCGGGTAGCGCCGCCGGGTTGTCGTGCGCACCGCGGCGAGCCGCGGGCAGACCTGTGCGTTCAGCTCCGGCGCTCGTCGACGATCTCGTCCGGCCGGTAGCCGGACGACGCCTCCCGAACCGACGCCTCGCTCTGCAGGCCTGCACCCAGCGCGCCACCGGCCGTGGCCACCGAGCACGCCAACCGGGCGATGTCCAGGACATCACCGGTGCCGGCCGGACGGCCGAGAGCGTCGGTCGACCCAGCCTCGGGCACCGGCATGCTCAACGTCTTCATCGCCCCGCACTACCTCGGCATTCGGCGGGCAAACCCCCGGGATGGTTGAGGCTGTCGACGACGCGGCGCAGCACGCGCAGCACGCATCAGCGGGTGTGGACCCGCATCCGTGCCGGGGCGACGAGGACGAACACGCCGGCGTCGGTGTAACCGTCTAACTTCACTTGACCGGTCACCGCTCCACACCTATCGCGTTACTGGCAATCGAGGCTACATCGGTTACATTCGACGTCGAAGGGGGCCGCCCATGAGTCGGCGCGGCTGGGCGCTGTTCGCCGCGATGAGCCTGTTGTGGGGGCTTCCGTACCTGTTGATCCAGGTCGCGGTGGACTCCATGTCCGTGCCGTTCCTCGTGTCGGCGCGCGGCTTGCTGGGCGCGGCGATGCTGCTGCCGTTCGCCGGCCTCGGCCGGCACGGCGCCGTGCTGCGTCGCCATTGGCGCCCGGTCGCCGTCCTTGCCCTGCTGGAGATGGTCGTGCCGTGGACCCTGCTCGCGCACGCCGAGACTCGGCTCAACAGCTCCACCACCGGCCTGCTGATCGCGGCCGCCCCGCTGGTCGCGTGCCTGGTCGCCGCGGCCACGCCGGGCGGTGAGCGCCTCGGCCCGATCCGGGTGCTCGGCCTGGCGGCGGGATTCGCCGGTGTGGCCCTCCTCGCCGGCCCGCGGCTGCGCGGCGACGTCGTCGCCGTCGCCGAGGTGCTCGCGACCGCCGTCTGCTGGGCG
The DNA here is from genome assembly GCF_050955725.1 of Dactylosporangium sp. CA-139114. Taxonomy (NCBI): domain Bacteria; kingdom Bacillati; phylum Actinomycetota; class Actinomycetes; order Micromonosporales; family Micromonosporaceae; genus Dactylosporangium; species Dactylosporangium sp. CA-139114. The sequence goes on along the minus strand of NZ_CP192080.1, from coordinate 3,271,524 downwards.
GTGGCGCCGCTGGTCGTCGCCCGGCGCCTGCAAGACGTGCCGGCGGTCCCGCTCACGGCGGTCTGCCTTGCGATCAGCGGGCTCGTGACGCTGCCGCCGGCGGCGGCCCGGACGCCCACCGAGCTGCCGCCCCCGTCCGCGCTGGCCGCGCTGGCCGGCCTGGCCGCGGTCTGCACCGCGCTGGCGTTCGTGACGTTCTTCGCGCTCGTGCGTGAGGCGGGACCGTCCCGCACGCTGGTGGTGACGTACATCAGCCCGGCGGTGTCCGTGGCGGCCGGCGCCCTCGTGCTCGGCGAGCCGGTCGGCACGGGCACGATCGCCGCGCTCGGGCTGATCGTCGGCGGCTGTGTGCTCGCCACGAGCGGCGAGCACGGTGCGCGACCGGCCGGGCCGCCACGCGAGTCAGGGCCGCCCCGCCGGGCCCCGGTCCCCGCGGTCACCGACTGACCCGCGGCACGTCATCGCCCGAAGCGATCGGAGGGGCTGAGCCCGCGGGATCAGTCCTGCGCCGCGAGCGTGAGCGAACCGAGCAGCGCGGCGTCCTGGGCGAACGTCGACAGCACGACCTCCGGTGGATACGGCAGCGCGTGGGCGAGCCGGTCGCGCAGCAGGTCGCGGACCAGCTCGTCGCGGGCGACACCACCGACGAGCACGAGCCGCTGCGGGTCGAGCAGCAGGCAGCAGGTGACGACGTGGCGGGCCAGCTCGTCGACCCGCGTGACCAGCGCGTCGCGCACCGGCCCGGACGGGACCGCGGCCGCGCAGAGCCCGGCCGCGCCGTCCGGCAGCGCCAGCTGGTCGGCCAGGTTGTCGAGGGCCCGGCCGGAGAACTGCGCTTCGAGCAGCGGCTCGGGCGACGCCGGCCAGTCGGCGCCGGTGACGGCGTAGGCGATCTCGCCGGCCGCGCCGCGATACCCGGGCACGACGGCGCCGTTGACCGTGACCGCCGCGGCGACCCCCGTTCCCAGCCCGATGACCATCCCGGGGTCGGCGTCGCGCAGCGCGCCGTGGCGCAGCTCGGCGAGGGCGGCGGCGTTGAGGTCGTTGGTGACCCGCACGCGGGAGACGCCCAGGTGGTCGCGGACGGCCTCGGCCAGCCGCAGGCTCTCCCAGCCCGGCACGTTCGGCGCCAGGTCGATGCCGTCCTCGCGGATCACGCCGGGCGAGGCGACCCCGGCCGCGTGCAACGTCCCGCCGGTCTCCGTGACGAGCTTCTGCGCAAGGTCGAGGGCGCGTTCGAGCGCTTGCCGCGCGCCGAGCGTCGCGTGGGTCGGCAGGCGCTGCGAAACGAGCAGGCTTCCGTCGGCGTCACCGATCCCGACGGCCATCTTCGTGCCGCCGAAGTCGATGCCCAGCAACCGCCGGTCTGCCGGGGCCTCGCGGTTCACGCGGCGGCCCTCTCCGCGACGGCGGCCGCGAGCTTCTCGTCCGCCTCGAGCAGCCGTTGCCGCAGCCCGGCGACCTCAGCCAGCGTCGCTTCCAACCCGGTGCGCAGCCGGGCGACCTGTGCCCGCACGGCGGCCTCGCCCGGGCCGTCCGACTGGGCGCGGCGCAGGACGAGCTCGGGGCGCAGCGCGGCGGCGAGGAGGTCGCGCACGGCGTCGTCGTCGAGCGAGTCGACTCCGGCCACGGCGTGCGCCGCCTTGCGGACGTCGTCGCCGGTCCAGGTCGCGGGCGGCCCGGCCTGGACCAGGCGACCGACGACCGAGTGGGCGGCGCGGAACGGCAGGCCGTGCCGGGTCAGGGCGTCGGCGGCGGCGGTCGTGGTCGCGCCGGTCGCGACGATCGCCGCGTCGCCGGGCGGGCGCAGCGGTTCCAGCCGCTCGAACAGGCCGCCGAGCAGGGCGAAGAAGCGGTACGAGCGGTCGTTGCTCTCCCACAGCCGCACCTGGACGTCGGTGGTGGCGTTGTTGGAGTCCTCCCACCACGCCGCGCCGACGTTGTTGAACACGGATGCCGCGTCGGCGGCGGTCGCGCCGGCCATCGAGACCAGGTGTTCCAGCACGACCGGGTTGCGCTTCTGCGGCATGATGCTGCTGCCCTGTGTGAACTCCTCGGGCGTGCGCACCCATTCCCAGGTCAGCCAGTCCATGAGGGTGCGGGCCACGCGCGCCCCGGTGGCCAGCGCCTGCGCGTTGAGCGCGGCCGTGCGCATGAGGTGGTCGGCGCCGGCGACCGCCTCGTACGAGTTGACCACCACCTCGTCGAATCCGAGCAGCTCGGCCACGCGGCGGGGGTCGATCGCGAGGTCGGTGCCGGCGAAGGCGCAGGAGCCGAGCGGCGAACGGTTCATCTCGGCCAGCAGCCTCGCGTAGGCGGCCGCCTGGCCGGCCAGCGCCTCGGCGTATCCGGCGAGCACGTGCCCGATGCTGGTCGGCTGGGCCGGGCGGCGGTGGGTGTACCCGACCACGACCACGTCGGCGTACCGTTCGGCGCGGTCCAGCAGCACGGTCCCCGCCTCACCGATCGCGGCGAGCACGCCGAGCAGCTGGTCGCGCAGCACCATGCGGAACACACCGGCGTCGAGGTCGTTGCGGCTGCGGGCAAGCTGGACGCTGAGCTGCCCTGTCGGGATGCCGCACGCCTCGGCGAGCCGCTTCTCCAGCGTGAAGTAGACGTCCTCGACCGAGCCGTCGTAATCGAACGTCTCCGGCCGGTCCTCGCGGAGCGTGACCAGGCCGCGCAGCATCTGCGCCGCCGCGGCGGCGGGCACGAGGCCCTGCTCGGCGAGCATCACCACGTGCGCCTCGCTGGCCTTGACCATCGGCCGGTAGAGATACACGGCGTGGTGGTCGAACACGACGCGGAGGTGGTGCTGCTGGTAGGTGGTCAACGGCTGGTGGGTCATGCCTTCCCCTCGTGTGGTTGTGGTGCCGGGTCGGCGCCGGGCGGGCCGGGCAGCGGCGCTGCTGCCCAGGCCCGCGCGACGTCACCGAGCCGCGCGGCAGCCAGCTCGCGCACCCGGTTGCCGACCGCCGCGGTGGCCAGCGAGACATGGCCGGACCAGCCCTGCCACGGCTCGGGTCGCGACTCGACCAGGACGTACGGATGGGTCGTCGCCAGCCTCGGGCGGGGCGGCAGGTCGCGCGCCGCGGCCGGGTGGACCGCCTCCGGGTCGAAACCGAGGACGGCAGACGTCTCGTAGGCGCCGCCGTGGCCGCGCGAGGGCAGCTCGCCGAACAGCTCGGTCGTCTCACGGGCGTCGACGAGCTGGAACCAGTTGACCAGCAGCAGGCTCGCCCGCCGCCGGCCGGACGTCCACTCCATCGCGGCCCGTACCGTGGACATGTTGGCGTCGTGCCCGTTGACCACGAGCACACGCGGGAAGCCCGCGGCGACGATGCCGTCGAGCACGTCGCAGAGGTATGCGACGGCAACCTCGGGCCGGATGGCGACGGTCCCGGGCCAGGGCCGCGTCTGCCCGGGGCACGCCGCGTACGGGACGGCCGGGAACGACACGGCGCGCAGCCCGGCGCCGTCCAGTTCGCCTGCGAAGCCGTCGGCCAGGATCAGGTCGGTGCCGAACGGCAGGTGCGGCCCGTGCCACTCGACGGCCCCGACGGGCAGGACCGCGAAGTCGGCGGCCGCGGCGACGCGCGCCAGTTCGTGCCCCGGCAGCCGGCTCACCGGGAGCAGCCCGCCGCTCGCCTGCCAGGCCGTGATCAGTTCGTCCATTGCTCGGCCTGCCGTGACGCGGCCCGGCCGCCGTTCTCCAGCCGCGCCGAGAACCACATGACCACGAAGATCAGCAGGACCTGCAGCATGCCGTATGCCGCGGCGGTGCCGATCTCGAAGGAGTACATCCGGTTGTTGATGGCCACCGAGATCGGGACCGTCGACGACGTGTAGATGAGCACCGACGCGACGAACTCACCGACGCCGTGCACGAATGCCAGCAGTGCGCCGACGATGACGCCCGGCAGCATGAGCCGCACCGTGATGCTGAGGAAGGCCCGCCCCCACGACGCGCCGAGGCTGCGCGCCGCTTCCTCCAGCGACGGGTCGATCAGCGCCAGCGACGCGGAGCTGGCCCTGAACACCAGCGGCAGGAACCGCACGAAGTAGGCCAGCGGCAGGATCCAGAACGTACCGATCAGCGCCTGCCCGAAGCTGAACGCGCTGCCCGTGCTGAAGGCCGAGATGAGGTTGATCGCCACGACGGTGCCGGGCAGCGCCCACGCGATCATGACGCCGACGTCGAGCAGGCTCCGGCCGACGAACCGCAGCCGCCGCACCGCGTAGGCGATCAGGACGCCGATCACGACGCATCCGGCGGTGGCGAGCAGGCTCATCTGCAGCGAGTTGAGGATCGGCTGGAACGCGTTGGGCTCGGAGAAGATGGTGACGAAGTTGTCGGTGGTGTACGCGGACGGGATGATCTCCGTCGTCCAGGACCCGTCCGCGGAGAACGCCACGAGGGCGATCGTCGCGACCGGGGCCAGCAGCACGATCGCCGCCAGCACCGAGGCCACGGGCGCGAGCCGGCGGCCGATCGGGTTGGCGATCTCCCGGCGGCGCGCGGAGATGCCCTTGGACTGCGACAGGTAGCTGCGCCGCCCCTCGTACCAGCGCATCAGGAGCAGGAAGGCGATCGACACCAGGCCGAGCGCCGAGGCGTACGTCGAGGCCATCGGCAGGTTGCCGTTGGTGCGGTTGATGTAGATCTGCATCGTCATGGTCTGGTCGACGCCGAACAGCAGCGGTGCCGTGTAGGACGCCAGCGACGTCATGAAGACCAGCAGCGACGCGGACACCAGCGCCGGGGTCAGCATCGGCAGCAGCACGGTGCGCCACACCCGGATGCGTCCGGCGCCGAGGTTGTACGCGGCTTCCTCGATCGACGGGTCCAGTCCCGCGAGCGCGGCGGACGCCGCCAGGTAGAAGAAGGGGTACATGGTGAAGGTGTGCACGACCAGGACCCCGGCGATGCCGTCGAACGCGAGCACCGGCTCCTCGGTGCCGAACAGGTGTTGCAGGCCGCGCGGCAGGATGCCGATGTCGCTGTACAGGAGCTGGAACGCGATCGCCCCGATCAGCGGCGGCAGCGCGGCGGGCACCAGGATGAACGCCTCGATGAGGCGGCGGCCGGCGAACGAGAACCGCTTGAGCAGGAACGCCATCGCGACACCGACGATGCCGCACAGCACGACGCTGGCCGCCGAGATGACCAGCGACGTGATCAGGGAGGTGCGCGCGACGCCGGACGAGGTGAGGAACTGGGTGTAGTTGCCGGCGCCGTCCTTGCTGACGCTCTCCACGAACGTGGCGAGCATCGGCTGGACCACATACCCCCAGAGGATCAGGACGAGCGGGGCCACGAGGACGTACGGGAACCAGGCGGATCCGGCGCCGCCGGCGAGCCGCCGGGCCAGCGCGGCACGCCGGGTCGGCAGCGTGGTCGACGCCGCGGTCACGGCCGGACCACCCACAGCCGGTCGGCGCAGAGCCGCAACCCGATCCGGTCGCCGACGCTCACGCGGTCGGGCACCTCGACGGCCGCGACGGTCACCTCACCGCCCTCGTCGGCGCCGATGTCGACCGTCAGGTGCGTGGCCATGCCGGTGAACTCGAGCGCGGTCACGCGCCCGCGGATCACGTCGGGGTCCTCGGCGCCGGCCAGTGAGATGTGCTCGGGCCGCGCGGAGACCAGTGCCGTGTCGCCGGCGCGCAGCCCGTGTCCGACCGGTGCGCCGGCCGCGACGCGAGCGCCGCCGGGCACCGCCACCTCGACCCGGGTGGCGTCGGCGGTGGTGACGGGCAGCGACAGCACGTTGCTGCGGCCGATGAAGCGCGCCACGAACGCGTTGGCGGGCTGGTGGTACACCTCCTTGGGCGTGCCGATCTGCTGCACGCGGCCGGCCTGCATCACCGCGATGCGGTCCGACATGGCCATCGCCTCGGCCTGGTCGTGGGTCACGTAGATGGACGTGGTGCCGGCCTCGCGCTGGATGCGCCGGATCTCGGTGCGGGTCTCCTCACGCAGCTTCGCGTCGAGGTTGGACAGCGGCTCGTCGAGCAGGAGCATGCGCGGGCGGATGACGAGCGCGCGGGCCAGCGCGACGCGTTGCTGCTGGCCGCCGGAGAGCTGGTCGATCCGGCGCGGGCCGTATCCGTCGAGGTGCACCTGGGCCAGTGCCTCGGCGACGCGCCGGGTCGCCTCGGCGCGGGACACCTTGCGCACCTTGAGCCCGTAGGCGACGTTCTGCGCCACGGTCATGTGCGGGAAGAGCGCGTAGTTCTGGAACACCATGCCGGTGTCGCGCTTGTTGGGGGCGAGCCGGGTGACGTCCTGGCCGCCGAAGCGGATGTGCCCCACCGTGGGGAAATAGAACCCGGCCACCATGCGGAGCGTGGTGGTCTTGCCGCACCCGCTCGGCCCGAGCAGCGTGAAGAACTCCCCCGCGCCGATGGTGAGGGTCACGTCGTCGACCGCGGCGGCCTCGCCCGATCTGGCGAAGCGTTTGCTCACCGACTCCAACTCGACGTCGATCATCTTTGCCTCTCTGCGCTGGCGTCGATGCCTGCAACGATCAGCCGGCATGCCCGGCCCGGACGGGTCCGGGCGGTCGTGGTCGACGGCCCGGACCCGGGGTGATCAGCCCTTGTTCTTGATCTCGGCGTTCCAGTGGTTGATCCACTCGGTCTCGTGCTTGGCGATGACGTCCCAGCCGACATCCATCGGCTTGAGCTTGAGATCGGCCAGCCACTGCGGCTGGTCGGCGATGGGCACGGCGGGGATCTGGAAGTAGTCCTTGGCCAGGCTGGCCCGCAGTCCGCTGTCGAACAGGAACTCGATGAACGCCTTGGCGCCCTCGGTGTTCCCGCCCTTGATCATGGCGACGCCGTCGACGAGCACCGGCGCGCCGGACGCGGGCATCACGTAGCCGAACGGCATCTTGGACTGCTCGGACTGCAGCAGGATGTCCTGCAGGTTCCAGGCGCTGAGCACGCCCTGGCCGCGGGACATCCTGACGTAGAGGTCCGTCGGGTTGGCGGCGTAGTCGACGGTGTTCGCGTCGAGCTTGCGCAGCCAGTCGTAACCGGGCTGAGGGTTGCTGCCGTCCGGCGACAGGCGCTGGATCATCGAGGCGTAGATGGACCGCATGGTGCCCGACGCGGCCACGTCCCGGATGATGACCTTCTTCTTCCACTTCGGGTCGATCAGGTCGTCCCAGTCCTTCGGCGCTTGGTCCGCCGGGATCGACTTGTTGTTGTACATGATGACCTCGGGCAGCAGGATCTCGCCGAACCAGCGGCCCTGGGAATCCTTGTAGCGCGCGTCCATCTGCGCGGCGAAGGACGGCTGCCACGCCTCGAGCAGGCCTTCGCCGGCCCCGGCGGAGAGCCCTTGCTGCGTGCCGCCCCACCAGACCGAGCCCTGCGGGTTGGCCTTCTCGGCACGGGTGCGCTCCAGCACCTCCTGGGCGCCCATGTTGAGCACCTCGACCTTGCCCTTGTACTCCGGGTGCTTGGCGACGAACTGTTCGACGACGAAGTCGGTGACCTTCTTGTCCCGGGCGCTGTAGACGACGATCTTCTGCGCCGAGGCGCCCGGCGTGCCGGTGGCGGCGTCGTCGCCTCCGCTGCCGCAGCCTGTCAGCCCGGCCGTCAAGGCACCGAGGGCGAGGGTGAGGGCAACGCGACGTCTCATGGCTTCCTCCGCTTGCAGAGTTGAGGGTGCTATCGGTGGGTGTTATCGGTGCGTGGCGGCCGGCTGGGGGCCGGGTAGCCGCGCCGCGGCCGACAAGGCGTAGCTGATCGCGCCGTGCAGCACCGCCTGGTCTCCGAGCACGGCGCGGTGGACCTCGGTCGCGGCCGGGGCCTTGGCGGAGACCAGGTCCTGGATGCGCTCCAGCGCCGCGTCGTCGAGTTGCGCCGCCGCGCCGCTGAGCAGCACCCGTCCCGGGTCGACGACGCAGGCGCACGAGATGATGAGCCGCGCCCATGCGTGCAGCACCTCGTCGAGGTAGGCGCGGGCCGGGCCGGAGGTGGCCGCCAGTTCGATCAGCTCGCTGACCGGTGCCTCGGGGCGCCGGCCGGGATGCAGTGCGACGACCCGCTCCGCGATCGCGTTGGCCGACCAGCGTGCCTCGAAGGGGCCGACGCCGCTGTAGGGGCGATCCGCTTCCGCGTCGACCGGAAGGAACCCCACCTCCCCCGCCGCGCCGCTCGCCCCGCGCCGCACGTGGCCGTCCAGGACGAGACCGGCGCCGATGCCGTCGGCGAAGTGCAGCAGCAGCAGGTCGTCGACATCCTTGCCGGCGCCGGCCATCCGCTCCCCCGCCGCCATCAGGTTGACGTCGTTGTCGACGACCACCGGCACGCCGAGCTCCTCCTGCACCGACCGGCCGATCGGCCGCGCTTCGACGAGGCCGACCGAAGGCGCCAGCCGGACCGCGCCGTCCGACGACACGCCGGGCACCGCGATCGCGACGCCGCACAGCGACGGCCGATGCTCGGCGACCAGCTCAGCAACGAACTGGCAGACCGTCTCGACGACGTCGCGGCCCAGGCGCGACGTGCGGTGGGCGATGACCGCGCCGTTGCTGTCGGCGATCTCGCAGGTGATGCGGGACGGCTCGAGGGAGACCGCGGCCACCAGCTCGGCGCGCGGGTTGAACTCGAGCATCGCGCGCGGCCGCCCCGTCGTGTTGGGGCCCGGGCCGCGCTCGATCAGGTATCCCTCGGCGATCAGGTCGCGCACCAGGCTCGTGAGCGTCCCCGCGGGCAGCCCGGTGAGCTCAGCCAGGTCGACCCGGGACAGCACGCGGGCCTCCCGGGCAGCCGAGATCACCGACTGGCGCTTGATCTCACGCGACCGTTCCCGGCTTACCGGGCTGGTCGGTGCTCTCCCCACGGCGATCACCCTTTCTTACTAGTGCGAAGAAAATCGGCGGTCAAGTCACGGAATGATCTCGACGGGTCGCCGCAAACCCCTGAACCCTGGCCAGCCTCAACCAGGTCCACCCGCCGGCTACCCGCGTAAAAGACAGTAATGCGGACACAGTACAGCCGCAAATATGGACATACGTGAACACTTCGTCAGGCCGGCCGGGTACCGCCAACGGATGATTATTTCTATAACGAAGAAAAGCTCCGCCCGAGGTGTTGACAGCCGTTTCAAGCGATCCCTAGCGTTACGCCTCAACGTCATTCCAGCGCTGACGGACTCGCCGGGCGCTGCGACACCCCTTGTGACCGTCCACAGCGGACGGTCGCTGCGCGTGCGGGACACGCCGTGGTCCCACACTTATTTTCCAGTCCAAATTAACCCGGCAAGTCGCCAGCGGCCCCAGGAGTACCCCCCGTATCCACCACACGAAGAGGTATGCCCCTATGAGATGGCGCGCCAAAGCCGTGATCGCCGCGTGCGGTCTGTTGTTGACGGGCCTGGCAAGCCCCGCGCAGGCCAAGCCGAGCGCACCCATCGACCTGGACATCATGTTCATCGGTGCACATCCGGACGACGAAGCCGGACAGCTCGGCATGTTCGGCTACTGGAACGAGACCCACAACATGAAGGCCGGTGTCATCACGATGACCCGGGGCGAGGGCGGCGGCAACGCGGTCGGCCTCGAGGAAGGTCCCGCGCTCGGCATCCTGCGCGAGGGCGAGGAACGCCGGGCCGTCGGCTGGGCCGGCGTCAAGAACGTCTACAACCTCGACGCGCTCGACTTCTACTACACCGCGAGCGCGCCGCTGTCCAAGCAGATCTGGGGCTACCAGAACTCGCTGTCGCGCATCGTGCGGACGATCCGGACCACCAAACCGGAAGTCATCGTCACGATGAACCCGTCGGCGACCCAGGGCAACCACGGCAACCACCAGGAAGCCGCGATGCTCGCCGTCGAGGCGTTCTACGCCGCCGCGGACCCCAGTGTCTTCCCCGAGCAGATCACCAAGGAAGGGCTCAAGCCGTTCCGGCCGGCCCGCCTCTTCCAGGCCGGCGGGAGCGGCACCGGCGCCAGCGGACCGGCGTGCGAGACGACGTTCACCCCGGCGCAGGCGACCGACGTCATCTTCGGCACCTGGCAGGGTTACGAGTCGGCCCGGCACAGCGGCACCCGCTGGAACCAGGTCGGCGTGTGGGCCCGGCGCGAGTACGCCTCCCAGGGCTGGGCCGGCACGGCGGACGCCGCGACCAACCCGGCGAGCATCGGCTGCAACCGGATCACCATGATCGACAGCCGGACACCGTATCCGGCCCCGAACACCGGCGGCACCGCCGCGCTGCAGGGTGCCACCATGCGCGCCCAGGGCGGGCTGCCGCTCGGCACCGAGCTGTACGTCCGCGCGCAGCACTGGGAGGTGCTGGCGGGCCAGCCGTTCGAGGTCACCGCCACCGCGCGCGCCGACCAGGCGATCCCCGGCGCGAAGGTGGCCCTGGAGGCCCCGGCGGGCTGGTCCGTCAAGGGCAGTGGCGAGCTCGGCACCATCACGCCGAACAACAAGGAGTCCGTCGCCAAGTTCACCGTCACCCCGCCGGCCGGGCTGGTGGCCGGCGAGCGGTTCCGGCTCAAGGCGACCATGACCACCAAGAAGGACGGCACCGGGAGCAACACCACGCTGGTGCAGGCCACCGCCCCCGTCCGCGGCACGCTGGAGCCGCTGCCGGAGGTCGGTGACTTCCGGGAGTGGACCCAGCACAACGGCGTGCAGTCCCTCGACGCGCTGATCGAGTCGATGCTGAGCATCCCCAGCGGAGGCACCCGGCCGGTCCGGGTCGACCTCACCAACTACAGCGACAAGGCGCAGTCCGGCACGGTGAAGCTCAACGTGCCCGCCGGCTTCTCCGTCGCCGAGGCGCAGCAGAGCTACAGCGGCCTGCAGCCCGGCGCGCGCGGATCGGTCACGTTCACCGTGACCAACACCGACGCGTCACTGCCGACCGCCAACCGAGCGCCGAACGACGGCCGCTACCCGGTGCGGATCGAGACCACCTACGCCGGCGGCAGCGCCACCGAGCCCGGTGTCCTCAACATCGTGCCGGTCACGACCATCCCCAAGGCGGCGAAGGCTCCGGCCGTCGACGGCACGGCGAGCCCCGGCGAGTACACCGGCCCGGCCATCGACATCTCCACCCTGTGGGAGGGCGCGCGGACCACGGCCGCGGACATCTCCGGCACGGCCCGCCTGACCTACACCGACGACGCGATCTACGCGCTGTTCGACATCACCGACGACGTGCTCGGCTCGGTGCTGCCGCCGGAGGACTGCAAGCGCCCCCGGCGCAACGACAACATCGAGTTCGGCATCGACCCGCGCGGCGGCTCGGCGAACACCTCCACGGTCTTCAACGTGGCGTTGTTCCCGATCACCAACGATCCCGCCAACGGCAACCCCCCGTGCTACGCCCGGGAGCGGGACAACCACCAGGGCCCCGGCCTGCAGACCGCGCCCGGCATGCAGGTCGCCTCGGTCGTCACCAGCAACCCGTACACCGGATACCGGATCGAGGTGAAGGTGCCGTTCAGCGTCCTGCCCGACAACGTCGACGCGACGAAGATGGGCCTGAACATCCTGGTGAACGACTCCGACACGCAGGACCTGACGGCGCAGACCCGCGTCGGCTGGTCGACGTGGAGCGGCGTCCGGGCCGACCCGTGGCGCTGGGGCGTCGCCACCCTCGAGGGCTACCAGACCAAGCCGTCCTCGCCCAAGGCGCCGATCATGCCGGACACGGCGGCGAGGAGCGTCGACTCGCCGCAGACCATCCTGCAGTCGAGCGCGGACAAGGTCGCCCCCGGCGGCTGGACGCCGCTGGCTGACGGCACGATCCAGATCAAGAAGGTACGGCAGCAGCCGACCGGCGTCGGGGCCGAGCTCAAGACCGGCAAGGCGGGCACCGCACGGGTGTTCGTCTGGGACGGCACGACGATCCTGGCGCAGACCACGGTCGGCTTCGAGCGCGGCGGCTCCAAGAACGTGTGGCTGCCGACGGCGACCGCACTGCCCAGCGGCACCACGCTGCTGGTGTCGTACCAGTCCGGCGACGCGACGACGGGCATCGCCCAGCCGCTGAACTGAGCACACCCGGCCGGAGGGACGGTTCACGCCGCCCCTCCGGCCGGGTTCGGATCACAGTCGCCTGTCGCTGCGAGCCGCGCCCGTGCGGGCGGCCGCCGGATCGGGCGGGCTACGAGCCGGCGGCCGCCTCGACGAACATCCATGCCGAGTCGGTGCCGCGCACCCAGACGCGGCCGTGCGCGACGGCGATCGAGGCCCCGAGCATCCGGCGGTCGCCGGGGTTCGGCCGGGGCGCCGGCGGGCTGTCCGGCAACGGGAGCCGCCACACGACCGTCTCCGGCGCGGCGGTGGACACGCAGACCAGTTCGGCCGGGCTCGCCAGCAGCAGATGGGTGGCGTCCACGTACGCGATCACCGGCGGGTCCCGGCGCGCGACGTCGCCGCCGCCACCGAGGTCGATGTCGACGGGAGCACTGCGGCGCGCCCGCGGCCCGTCCACGAGGATCCGCTCCAGCCGGTAGCGCCGCTCGCCGTCGACGACCACGGCACAGACCATCGCGGGGCCCTCGGCGATCGCGACGACCTCGCCGCCCACCGGGTAGCACCATCGCTCGCGCCCGCCGGCCAGGTCGTAGCCGATCAGCTCCTCCCCCGGCGCCGGATGCCGCCGTTCCCAGGCTCGAGCCGGCTCGTCGAGGTCGGGTTCCACGTCGGACTCCGCCGCGCGCGCGACGATCGCCTCCTCGCGGGCCGCTTCCGCGGCGAGCCGGCGCCCGCGGTCCACCAGCACCACCGTGTCCCCCACCACCGCGCCGAACGAGCGAGCCCGCCGCGGGAAGATCTGGCACGGCGGCAGCCGCCACCGCTCGCGGCCGTCGGCGATCGCGCGGCCGACGATCGCACCCCCGTCGTCCTGGCCCGGCGCGGTCTCGGTGACGGCGAGGTCCCCGGCCGCGGCGAGGGCCCGCTCCGCCGCCTCCCAGCGCAGTGCCCCGGTCGCCAGGTCCCGGCACTGCAGGTGCCAGGAGCAGGCCCGGTACACCCATGACGCGAGGTAGGCGCCGGTCCCCACGGCGAGCGGCTCCTGCCACAGCTTGACGCTCACGTCGGCGCCGTACACGTCCAGGGCCGGCTCGCGGCCGTCGGCGAGATCGTCCGCGCGCAGGATCCGGCCGTCCGCATCGATCAGGTACACCGTGAACGACTCGTCCCACTGGTAGACCGGCAGCAGGATGCGGGCGTCCGGCAGCGGGCGCGGCACGCCCACCTGACACCCTTCCGCTCCCCGCCACCCGAGCGGCACCCGCACCCGGAAGCGCTCCACCGCCGAGCGGGCGTCCAGCGCGACGAGCGCCGGCACCGTGCCGGCTTCCGCGTCGCCCGCGGCGCCCGCGGCGGCGAGCAGCAGCCCGCCGCCGACCGCCGGCGGCAGGTACGACTCGTGCCAGGCGTCCGGCACCGGCACCGTGGACGCCAGCTCGGGGCGCCGGGGCGGGCAGTGCCGCTCCCCGTCCGCTCCGCCGCCGTGCGCCCGCATCCCCGCACCGTAGCAATGGGTCGCTACCGTCGATGACCGGTACTTCCCACGGAGAGGCGCAGACCGCATGAGCGATGGGCATCGAGCGCTGGCCGAGCAGCTGAGCCGGGCCGCGCAGACCCGGTCGGTGACGCTGCGCGACGTCGGGCTGGAGCCCGGCTCGCACGCTCTGCTGCGCACCGACACCCGGTTCGCCGACGTGGAGCGGCTCGTGCTGCACCGCAACCAGCTCGGCGACAGCGGGACCGCGGCGTTGGCGGCCAATCCCGCATTGACCGCCGTGACGCACCTGGAGCTGGTCGGCAACGCGGTCGGCCACGACGGCATCCGCGCACTCACCGACAGCCCGCTGTGCACCACCGTGACCCGGCTCGACCTCAGCGGCAACCCGGTGACGCCGGAAGGCTTCGAGGCCCTGGCGGACGCGTCGATGCCGGCCCTGCGGGAACTGGTACTGCGCAACGTACGCTGCGGCGGGCTGGGCGCACTGCTGCGCGCGGCGGCCCTCGACCGGCTCACCCTGCTCGACCTGTCCGAGAACGACATCGCCGACCACGACCGGGAATACGCCGACTGGGGCGGCCCGGCGGTCTACACGATCCCGGCCGACGAGGTGTGCGTGGAACTACGCCTGCGGCTGGGGTACCGCCTGGATCTGTGACGCCGGCGCCTACTCGGCGCAGCCGGACGCCTCGGCAAGAACACGCTGCGCGAGCTGGACGAGCGCGGTACGCCGTAGCCGCCGCTCATCGGCACCGCTCGCCAGCGCGAAGAGCCAGTCGACCGTCTCCGGCTCCGCACGACCGCGGTGGGCGATGGTTTCGAGCATCGCGTCCCGGACGTCCCCGTCCGGATCGCCAAGGGCAATGGCCGCGCCACAGCCGCGAACCGCGACGACGGCGGGACGCATCGCTGCCCCGATCAACCGACGATCATGTCGATGGATCCGGGCAGCCGGCGGTCGTACGCGAGGTCGGGGCGGAAGCCGGGGACGGCGCGCGGGATGAGCCCGGCCGAAGGTCTCCGGCTGACGGGTCCGCTTGACAACTGGACGTCAACGCCGAGGAGACGACGCGTGAGCCCGACACCGGTCGAGCCCGGCGCGCAGGTCGCGGCGGAGCTTGGCGTCCAGGCCGGGCACGGCCAGCGCGGCAGTCAGGTCGTCAGCGGCCTCGCCCCAGCGCTCCAACCGCATCAGCGCGGTGGCGCGGTTGTAGCGAGGCTCGGCCGCGGTCGACAGCACCACCGCGCGGTCGAGGTCGGCCAGCGCGGCGGACGCGTCGCCGCGTTCGAAGCGTACGGCGGCTCGGTTGGTCCACGCCTCGGCCAGGCCGGGATCGGCGTCGAGGGCCCGTGTCAGCAGATCGTCGGCCTCGTCGAGGGCACCGCGTTCGGAGCGGATCAGGCCCAGCGTGCACAGCAGCGCGGGCGTGTCGCGCCGCTCGGCCGGAGCTGAGCGTACGCACGCTTCGGCGGCGGCGAGGTCGCCCCGGGCGAGATGGAGGTTCGCCAGCGCTACGCGGGCGTCGAGATGGGCCGGATCGATGGCCAGGACGCGCCGCAGGTCCTCACGCGCCGGCCCGCTGCGTCCGGTCTCCTCATACAGGGTCGCGCGGTTGTAGTACGCCTCCGGCAGGTGTGGTCCGAGCTCGATCGCCGTCGCGTAGTCGCCCAGGGCGGCGCTCGTACGCCCGGCGGCACGGTGCAAGGCCGCCCGATCGACGTAGTACTCGCAGTTGCCGGGGTCGAAGGCGATGACGTCGTCGAGGTCGGCCAGCGCCTCGGCGGCGTTGCCGAGCGCCACGTGGAGCTGGGCGCGGTTGTGCCGGAGGCGGGCCTGGTCCTGCCGGCGCTCATCGGCGCCCAGGACGGTGGACAGCTTCGCCAGACCGGAGTTCACCAGCTCCAGCGCCTGGTCCGCCCGGCCCTCGCGGCTGTCCAGCAGCGCGATGCCCTGCTCGTAGAAGACGGTCGACACGACGCGCCGGCGTTCGTCGGTGATGCCGCCGGCCAGGTGCAGCGCCCTCTCCAGCCACTGTCTGGCCAGGGCCGGGTTCTGCCGCGCCGGGGGAAGGTGGCGGGCGTACAGCATGGCTGTGGAGTACGCGGCCGACATCGTGATCCCGGGATCGTCGGTGGCGGCTCGGGCTTCGTCGTACAACTGCAGTGCCTCACCGGCGTGGCCGAGCGCGGCGAGGGCGGTGGCCAGTCCCGTGGTGAACGACCACCAGTGGGCAAGGTCGGTCCCGGGCGTGACGGCGGCCCGGCCGCGGCGCGCGGTCCGCACGGCGTGGTGGTAGAAGCCGCGCGCCAGGCTCTCGCCCAGCATGGCCCGCAGGTTGGCCGGCCGGGACTCGGCCTCCGGCTCGGGCGGTCCCCCGTCGTGCAGGTGCAGGGCCGCCGGCGTCGACGCGAGCCGCCGCGTCAGCGTCGCGAGGAGTTCCGCGGTCGTCTCGTCGGCCGCGTCGGCGTGGACGAAGTGGACGGTCAGGGGACGGCGCACGGCGCACGCGGCCACGAACTCCGCCGCCCCGAACGAGAGGGCGGCGGTACGCCGAGCGGGGTGGAACCGGATCGGCCGCTCGTCCGCCGGGGCCGGGTGCCGGGCCGGGACGATGGCGTGCAGCTCGGCGGCGTGACGGGCGGCCTGCCGGGGATCGTCGCGGGCGAGGTCGGCGAGGAATGCGCCGGCCCCCGCGTAGGGGCCGAGGTCGCGGTGGCAGTCGTAGGGCGGGCGCTCGCAGGCGCCCGCCCGGCGGCGTCCTACCAGCACCATTCCAGCCAGAGTCGCCGCGCTCCGGACAACAGGCGCACGGCACTCTTGTGGCGGATCGTCATTTTCCGCATGGGCCACCTCCGGCAGGGATCACAATGCAGTGATCAGCATCATAGAGCCTTGCATCGATGGATGGGAAGATCGCTGCGTGGGCCTGGGGATACAGCGGCGAGGGGCGAGGGAAACGAGCCCGGATGGATCACGATCGCTAACTGAGCCCGCGAAACCGTTGCAGCACCACGACGAGAAAGACGACGAGCAGTGGTGCGATCGCCATGTTGAGCGCGCGAAGGGCCCTGCTGTTCGGCGACCGTACAGCACTCTGCAGCACGACCCGGGCGACGAGCGTCCCGAGCAGCAGGGTGAGCAGGGCGGCGTGGCCCCACACCCAGGGGCCCTCGCCGGTCCACAGCGATCTGAGGAGCAGGGGGCTCATGAGGAGTTCACGCTCCCGCGTCGCGTCGCGCGCCTGTTCCGGACCAGCTCGGTCAGGGCCGCGACCGATCCTACGGTCACGAGGGCACAGAGTCCGAGCAGCGGTGACCAGCGCCGCAGCTGCACCATTGCCTGGGCGACGAGGGTGCCGAGCGCCAGGCTGAGCGCGACGCCGAGGACGAACTGCGTGAGGCGGTCCGGCACCCGGATCAGCCGCACGCAGGCCAGCCCCGGGACGACCGTGAGGTAGGCGAGCACGGCAACCGCTCGCACGGTGCCGGGTCCGCTCAGGCGGGCGAGGGCGAGAACCCCAGCGCCGGCGAGCAGCGTCAGCAGCGGTGGCCAGACGTTGGGCGGCCGGGACCCGTCCGGCCATCGCGGCGTCGCGGCCCGGTGCTGGAGCATTCCGGTCGCCCGGCGCGGGTTGGGAATGCTGTTCCGGTCGGCCACGCCCGGCTTCGCCGCTCTCGGCTCGGTGGTGTCCTTCATCGGCCGGCGCCTGCGGGGGCGGCGAGGACATAGACCCTCGCGTCAGGGTTGGCGTAGACCGGCCGGAACCGGCCGGAGCCGGCCACTTCGCGTTCGATGCTCTCGCCCCAGCCCGCCGGTTTGCCGAGGAACGACTCGGCGAAGACGAACTGCCCCTTCGTGATGACCAGGTATGCACCGTGCGGGTTGGCCCGCATGTCGTTCTCGATCTCGGACAGTGAGGCCGGCCCGAGGTCCTCGCCGAGGGGCACGTACCGGTACCGCTCGATGCTCTGCGCACGCCAGGGCACGTTCGACGTCAGCGAGATGAACGAGGCGCCCGCCGGCGCATGCGCATAGAGCCATTCCACCGCCTGCGAATCGCCGGGCCGGACCTGTTCGAAGGCCTCGTTGCCGTAGCGCGCGACAAGGAATGCGCCGATGAGCACGGCGCTGAGCGCCCCGGTCAGCACGGCGGCGAGGACGTGCCGCCGCGCCGGCCAGCCGGCCGTCGTCAGCGTGGCGGCGAGGATCATCATGAACGGCAGGGCGAGGGCGTAGACACGCAGGAGGATCTCGCCGCCGTAGCTTTGGAGGGCCAGCAACAGGAACGGAGCGGCGGCGAGCGACATCAACGCGAGGTTCCCCCGCCCGCGCCGCATCCGGCGCCACGCTGCCACGGCCGCCATACCCCAGACGGCCGCGGCGAGACCGAGCCGCGACAGCACCACGACCTGGTGGCCGGCGTCGCCCCGGACGCGCTGCACCGCTGCGCTGCTGACGGTACCGCCGACGTGGCCGACGGAGCCGAACATGTCGTGCAGGTGCCCCGACCAGTACGGGACCGTGCCGTAGCTGACGTAAGCGGTGACCACGACGCCCAGCAGGATCGGCAGTGTCCGCATCGTGCAGCAGCCGGTCAGCACCAGCGCGCCGGCGGAGACGACGATCGCGATCGGGGTGAGCTGGTGGCTCACGGTGCTCGCGGTGAAGATCACGAGGACCACGCCGATCAGGCCCGCCAGCGACCCCGGGCCCGCCGGATGCGGGTCCGGGGCAAGCCGCAGCGCCCTCGGCGGGAGCCGTAACGCGCGCAGGATCCAGCCGGCGAGCTGTCCGGGTGCCCGCGGCGGGGCCTCCCGGCGCCGGCCGAACCACGCCACCAGCACCAGCATCAGCACCAGGTAGAACAGGTAGTTCATCCCCTGCGGCCCGAAGTAGTCCTGCCCCACCCAGTTCGCCGGCACGAACAGCCAGACGGCCAGCCACGCCGTACGCGCCTGCGACGACAGCTCCCGGGCCAGCCGGAACACGGTCGCGCCGTACAGGAGGTTGAGGAAGACGGCGGTCCAGGCGAGCAGCGGCATGGCATCCGGCATCCCCGCCGCCCGGGTCGCCATCGCCACCAGGGCGAAGAACCCGGGCCAGTTGAATCGGGCGTCGAGCTGCGGCAGCGTGTCGCCGGTCCGTGCGATGTAGTCGGCGAAGCCGACATGCAGCCAGCTGGGGATCATCCGCGGCAGCGGCTCGACGACCGCCGCCGCGCCGTGCAGCAGGACGACGAGCACGACGACGTGCGCGGCGAGCAGCGGGCCTGGAGCGGGCCGGGGACGGAACACCCCGACGACGAAACTGGCGGTGAGCAACGCGAGCGCGACGTACAGTCCGGGTCGCAGCGCCGAGACGAGGCCGAGGGATCCGATGTCGGCGACGCCCGAGCGCCGCAGGGACAGGAGCCCGAGCCCGAGCGCGACCACGGGCGCGCACCACACGGCAGCAGCTCGCGGGCCGGCGCGCACCCGGCGCTGCGGCGCGGCCGCCGTGCTCAGCATGGCTCCCCCGCCGCTCTCGGTCTGCCCCAGCCCAGTCGCAGCAGCGCCGGCAGGACCGCTCCCGCTACGACCAGCTGAGCGATCAGGTAGGCGACCCCGACCCCGGTCACCCCGAGCTCGTCCACGGTGAGCAGGGTCAGCGACAGCACGAGGGTGCTCGCCGCGGCATTGACCACAATGATGCGCCCGATCCTGCGCTGCACCCTGGATGCGGCAACGAAGACGATCACCACTACCTTGGGTACCACGGCGACGGCGAAGAGCCGCAGGGTGTTCGCGCCCGCTCCGGCGTACTGCTCACCGAACACCTTCAGCAGCAGTGGCGCCGTCGCGCAGAGCAGGACGACCGCCGGCGTGAACAGGAGCAGCGCCCGGCGCAGCATCTGCCGTGTGTACGCCGCGAGCCGGGACTCGTCGGCGGCGGCCTCCACGGTGAGCGAGGTGCCGAAGTGGTACGCCACGAGCTCCGCGGAGCTGCCGAGCAGCCACGCCACGTAGAACACGCCGTTGGCCTCCGCGCCCAGTTCGGCGGTCACGATCAGGGGCAGTGCGTTCGTGCCGGCCTGCATGAACAGGTATCCGACGTAGTCCAGCGCCACGAACCGGGCCAGGGCCCGGCGGCCGGGCAGGGCGCCCGCGCCGCCCCGCGCGCGCAACCGGGGCAGCAGCCTGCGGAACACCAGCATGTTGACGGGGACGAGCGCGGCCACGACCGCGAGATTCCAGGAGGCGAAAATCCCGAGGCCCGGTGCCGCACCGGCCAGCAGGACCAGCAAAGCAATCTTGAGGATGCTGAAAACGGCGTTCTCGGCCGGGACCCAGACGGCTCCCCGCAGCGCGGTGAGCACGCTGTCCTGCAGCGTGAAGACGCTCCAACCGGCGACCGCCAGCGCAAAGCAGAGGGCGAGCAGCGGGGTGCGGTGCAGGAACTTGAACTGGCCGGCGACGAGGGGGACGATCGCCAGGAAGGCGCCGCTGACGCCGAGGGCCACCAGACAGCTGGTCCCGTAGGCGTAGCCGACCAGCCGGGTCCCCTGCCCGCCCGCGGCCGGCAGGAAGCGGGCGAGCGTCCCGTTCAGGTTGAGCTGGGAGAGGTTGCTCAGGAACGTCATCGTCGAAACCGTGGCGGCGCCGATCCCCAGCTGCGCCGGGGTGTACAGCCTCGCCGCGATCGCCCAGTACGCGACGCCCAGCAGCGAACTGAGGACCGTGTTGATCATCAGCGCGTAGACGTTGCTGTTCAGCGGATTGCGCAGGTGGCGGCGCAGCCGCGTGGCGAGCGGAGCGGTATCGGCGACGAGGTCGAGGGCGGTCGCGCCGTCCCTGATCGCCGGATCGGCGATGCCGGAGTGCCGTCCGGTCATGACGCCACCTCCCGGCCGCGGTCAGGCGGCTCACCCGGGTCCGGCACGCGCGGTTGACCGGCGGGGCGCGCCGCGTGCACAACCTGGCGGACCCGCCGGTACGCGCGCCAGCCCCGCGTCCGCAGGTGCTCGCCGCGCCAGGCGAGCGGCCGGCCCCGCCCGTCGAGCAGCGCGTCGAGCGCCTCGGTGCCGGTGTCGCGCTCGATCAGGACCCGGGCGATGGCGAAGACGTCATCTTCCTCGTGGCTCAGCGCGTTCTTCACGGCACAGGCCGCGGAATAGCCGGCGTCCTGTACCGCGCGGCGAACAGCCGGGCTGTGGTAGCCGTACGGGTAGGCGAACGACGCCACGGGCGCCTGGAGCCCGTCCTCGAGCTCCCGCCTGCTGTGCGCGATCTCCGGGTCCAGCGCTCGGCGGCGTAGGCAGTCGAGTGCACAGTGCGTGCGGCTGTGCGACCCGATCTCCACCCCGTACGCCCGCAGCTCTGCCAGCCCGTCCCAGTCGAGCGCCGGATCGCTGCCGGTCGTCGGCCGGGTTACGCCCAGCCGGGACGTGATGACGTACGCGGTCGCCGTGAGGTCGTACCGGCGCAGCACCGGCAGCGCGGCCTCGGCGAGGTCGGGGAACCCGTCGTCGAAGGTGATCAGCACCGGTCGCGGCGGCAGCGGTGCCACTCCACGCAGCGCGGCGGCATACCCGCTGACCGTCAACGGGGTGCACTCCCGCTGCCTGATCAGCGCCATCTGCTCGTCGAAGTCGCCGGGGGAAACCGACCATCGCAGTGTCCCGTCGCGGCGCTCGTCGCTGATGCTGTGATACCCGAGCACGGGCACGACCGTCCTCGGTCGCGCGGCGCTCATCGATGGCTCCGCCGGGACCGGGCCGACCACGCGGCGGCGGCGTAGTAGGCCGGGCCCAGCGCCAGCCCGCACAGCTCCAGAGCGGTGAACGAGGCGGGGTAGCCGTCGCGCTTCCGCGCGTTCTTGCCCGAGCGTGGCAGGAGGGCGTACGCCATACCGCGCGGCAGCCGTCTGAGCAGGTCCACGCGGGCCGAGGCATCGGTCGCGACGCACTTGGCGAGCACCGCGCTGAGACCGGTGCCGTACTGGTAGACGGTGCGCCGTAACGCCCGGACCTCACGCCGATGCGTGTGCCACACGATCGCGCCCGGTTCGTACACCAGCGCGTGGCCGGCCAGCACCAGGCGCAGCAGCACGTCGATGTCCTCGCCGCTGGGCAGTCGCGGGTCGAAGCCGCCCAGCCGGCGCAGCTGCGCGGCCCGGAACGCCATGTTCGCTCCGGAGCCGTACGAGCCCGGGAGATACGGGTAGAGCGAGCGGGGCGATGCGGAAACCCGGTGTACGCGCTGCGCCTCGTGCGTCTCGAACCCGGTCCGGTCGAACCGCCGGCGCCGGCAGCCCTTGCCGTAACCGCCGTACTGCTCGATCCAGATCTGGGCCGGCGCCTCGAGCTCACGGGCGAGTACCTGTCCGGTCACTCCGGCGACGTCGGCGTCGGCGAAGCCGTCGACCAGCGCTCGCAGCCACCACCGGTCCACCACCACGTCGTCGTCCGCGAAGGCCACGATCTCACCCCGGGCCTCGGCGAGCCCCCGGTTGCGCGCGTGGGTGACGCCGGGTCGCGGTTCGCAGGTGCAGCGGAACCGGGGATCGGCAACGGCCCGCCGCGCGACGATCCGTGCCGTGTCGGACCGCTGCGGGGCGTTGTCGACGACGACGATCTCGTACCGGGGGTAGTCCAGCGCGGCGAGCGAGTCGAGTGCCGCCTCGAACAGCGGTGTCCGTCCGCACGTCGGCACGACCACGCTGACGAACGGGCCGGGCTCCTGCGGTGGCCGCCGGAGTTGGCACGACACGTCACCGCCGACGGTTCCGGCCTCGCCGGACATGCTCGAGCCGGGCCGATCCAGCGGCGGCAGGCCGTCCTCCCGCAGGTGCTCGCCGATCTCGTCGCGGAGTCGTTCCCGGATCACCCCGGCCAGCGCCGGGGCGGTCAGACCGCCGGGCGGCAGCGGGACGTCGAGCAGCCCCAGCGGCTGCCCGTGCAGCCGGACCAGGATCTGTGCCGCCGTGTACCGGCTCCCGTCCAGGCCGCCGTCGGGCACCGCGGGCAACCCGTCGGAAAGCTCGACCGTGAGCACGCGTATCGGTGCCGGCCGCGGCTTGCGCCGTCGCCGAGCGGGCCTGCCGGCGGCGTCCGAGGCGCGCATCGCCTGACCGGAGGCATAGCCGGAGGCGGTCACGAGCAGCCCGGCGACGATCGCCCCGGCCCGCAGCAGCCCGGCGCCGTCGCCGTCGCGGATCTGGCGCAACCCGCGGCGCACCCCGGCCGGCAGCGCCTGGCGGGTGTACGCGCGCTCCGCGGAAAGTCCCGCGTCGCTGCCGACCAGACGGGCGACCACCGCCTTGGACCGCCCTTCCGAGAAGCAACGCCGGCGGAAGTAGCGCCACGTCGTCCGGTCCGTGGTCACCCGGTGCCGGACCCGCGCCGCCGGCTCGTACAGGACGATGCCGTCCGGGTGCTCGCGCCGGATACGGATGCACAGTTCCGTCTCCTCACAGCCGACTGGCGTTCGCCCGATCCGTCCGAGCGCGGGATTGAAGCCCGCGATGCGGTCCAGAACGGTCCGGCGGAACGACATGTTGCATCCGATGACGTTGCGCACCGGGGAGACATCCGTCGGTTGCCCGGTGAAGCTGCACCCGACCACCCAGTCGAACTCGGGCGGCAGCCACCGCGGGCGCCGCTGCTCCCACGCCGGTAGGGCCCGCCCCCCGACGGCCAGCACCCGCTCCTCGCGGTAGTGCGGCACCAAGCGGGCCAGCCAGTCGGACTCGGCCTCCGCGTCGTCGTCGAGGAAGGCGACGATGTCCCCGCGCGCCTCGGCCACGCCGGTGTTGCGGGCCCCCGAGAGGCCTCGCGGGCCGCTGTTCGGCACGACCGTCACCCCGCGAAAGGTGTGCCGGACGCGGTCCAGCAGTGCGGCGTTGTGATCCACGACCAGGACGATCTGCGTTGCCGGGGTCTCCTGTGCCCGCACCGACTCGACCGCGCGCACGATCTGCGGCCAGCGCCGTTCGGTGTACACGCAGATGATGACGGTGACGGTGGGCGCCGCCGACCCTGCGACGTCGCCCGGCAGTGCTGGGTCGTGGTCGCCGGCCGGTTCAGATGTTGGCAAGAACGCGTTCAACGTTGGCGCGGAGCCACCGTGGGTTGCCATGATCACCTTCCGAGTCGATAAACAGCAGGGTGTGGCGCAGCCAGTACAGGAGCAGGGCCGCCCGCTGCGGGATCGTGTCCAGCCAGGCGCCGACCTCGAGCGCGGGGACGTTGAGCGTCTCGTCGATGCCGCGGCGCAGGGCGTGAACGACGATGTCGCCGAGCTCTTCGCCGACGGTGAGCCGCCGGGCAAGGACGTGCAGGTGCAGCAGGTCGTACAGGGGAAGCTGGCCCGGTGTGGCGCAGTCCCAGTCGACGACCCCGGTCACGCGCGCGCCCGGCGGCGCGGCCAGCAGGTTGCCCGGCCAGAAGTCGCCGTGGATCCAGGACACGCGCACGGTCCGTCCGACCAGAACGGCGATCAGCTCCTCGCGCAGGCGCCCGATCACATCGAGGACCCGGGCGGGCTGGGACAGCGTGAGCGCGAACCGCTCGAGCCGCCCCAGCGGTGCGTCCACCCACCCTCGCACGGCTGGTCGGTCGAGTGCGGTCTGTTCCCCGGTTCGGGCGTGCAGGTCACCGATCAGCCTGGTGGCGGCGCGTAGGAGCATGGTTCGGCCGGGCCGCCGTACCATCAGCGCCGTCGCGGAAACCCCCGGCAGCGCCTCCTCCACGCAGGAGTAACGCCCCTCGATCGTCGCTTGGGCGAGGCAGCGGGGCAGCACGGGACGCAGGTTGGGCAGCCGCGGATCCTGCTGCAGGGTCGCGAGCACCGTCGCCTGACGCCGCAGGCTGTCGGCGCCGGCGGCGGTCCACGGGATCTTGACCACGTACCGGTCGGGCGACCCGGAGCGGATGACCGTGGCGACCGCGACGGAGGTGCTGGTGAAGCTGACGCTCTCGGTCCGCCAGCCGGTGTTCCGTATCCCCGTCGCGTCGGCGACCAGCCGCGGCGCGACCGCGGCGGTCCAGCGCCGCTCCTGCCGGTGCAGCCAGCCGGCGAGGCGGTCGCGCAGCACCGGCCGGGCCTTCTGCAGCGTGGTCCTCACCGGGCCACCCGGCTCGCGTAGCGCTGCCAGATGCGCGCGATCGCGTCGGCGAGCACCAGCTCCGGCGGCCGGTCGGCGTCGAGGCGCTGCAGGTGCGTGATCCGCCGGCTCAGCCGGTGGTACTGCTCGCGCTCGGCCTCCAGGTGTGCGGGGTCGTACTCGCCGGACCGCAGGTGCATGACGCCGCCCGGCACGTCCAGCAGCAGGACCAGGTCGGGCGCCGGGCAGAGCCGGCTCAGCAGCAGGAAGTACGGCCGTTTGAGCCACACCAGCGACCCGCGTGGCGGCAACAGCGCGTCGTAGACGTACCGGTCGAACACCACGACCCGCCCGAGCATCCGGTGGCGCAGTGCGGTCAGGTAGCGACGCCATACGGTCAAGGGGCGCCGCAGGATGCGCAGCCCGTGCGCGGCCATACTGACCGGCGCCTCGTCCGACGGCCACAGTCCCATGTAGACGCGGCGCACCGGGAAGTAGAACGCCGACTGGATGCCCGTGGCGAGCGTCGACTTCCCCGAACCGTCGGGGCCGAGCAGCGCGACGCCGATCCCCCGTCTGCTCCAGGCCTGCAGCGGCCGCTCCACGAGCCGCAGCGTGGCCGAGGCGACGAGCCGGCGGGCCACACTGACCGGGCGGGTCCGCCGCCAGGCGGCAAGCAGGGCGGGGCGCCGAGCGGCGAGGGCGTCCCGCCGCCCCGCCCGCCAGTCGTGCAGCAGGGCTCGCGCGACGGTAGCCGGCAACGCACGGGCCAGCGGGCCGTCGAGCGACGCCGCATGGCCCAGGTCGTCCAGTCGGCGCACGTGGCGCGCCGCAAAGGCGCCCTTGTCCAGGACGCAGTGCAGCAGCAGCGCCCAGAACTCGTCCTCGGGCGCGAGCACCCACACGCCGTCCTGCCGCCGGCGCCGGGCCAGGCACTCGTCGGTGGCGTCCGTACGCACCTCGAAGTGGCGGCCGTAGGCGATCTCGGTCACGAGGTCGAACTCGACCCAGGTGCTGGTGAAGACGTCGAGACCGAGGAAGAAGCGGTGGGTCCCCCGGCCGTGACTGCGCAGCCGGATCAGCCCGTGCGCCTCGATGACGGCCGCGGCCCGGAGGCGGTCGGCCGCCGCGACGAGGATGTCCAGGTCGTCCCCGGCGGTGAGCCCGTCGGGGCCGCCGCGGAGCAGGCACCACCGTACGCCCGCGTCGTCGAGCCCGGCCAGGACAGTACGGGCAAGCCCGAGTTCGGCTCCAGTGGGTTCCGGCCACCGGTGCGGATCTCCCTGGACCGTCCGATCGGTCGTGTTGTCGCTGGTCATCGAGTGCTCTCCGACGATCGTGTGGTTGCGGCGGTGAGGACGAGGCATGGATCCGGCGGTGCCGTCGCCGGCGAGGGCTGGACGGCCAGCGCGAAGTCCGCCGGCCGGTCGGTCCGCAGGGGGATGTACCGCACCTGGTACGGGTCCAGCCACAACGACCGCCCCTGCACCTCGACCTCGATCCGGCCGGCGCCGAGGTGGACGAGCAGCAGCGCCGTCCGAGCGCGAACCAGTCCCAGCTCCGGCATCGGCCACGTCACGGCGTTGTCCCCCGCCCGGTCCGCGAGCACCTGCTGCAGCCGCGCGACCGCCTCGGCGTACGCGAGGGGACGGCCGCCGTCCGGCCGGCCGGTCGCGCTCCACAGCGCCGGCGAGTCCGCCTCGCGTTGGTCGTCGTCGCGTTGCGGTTGCCAGATGAGTGCCGCGGCGGCCTGCTGATCGACCATGTGCAGCAGGGAACCGACGGCCCGGGCGACCAGCTTCGCCTGGCCGTCCACAGTGGCCTGGCCGACGTGGAACTCGCTCCACCACACCGGCAGCGAGGTCCGCTGCCGCAGCCACCGGGTCAAGGCACCGAACAGCGCGCTGCTCGTGCCGGTCGCGGTGATCCGGCCGCCGTCGCGGGTCGCTGAACCGGCGTCGACCGCGACGAAGTCCGCGCCGTGCTTGTGCTGCAGCCAGTAGTCGAGCACGTCGAGGCTGCGCTGGTCGATCGTGCCGCAGGCGCCGGTCAGGGCGGACGGGTGACCGCCGGCGCTACGGCTCGCCCAGAGGTCGAGCACGACGTACGGCCCGCCGACCGCGACATTGTGGTCGACCGCCTTCAACGCGTCGTACACCGCGTTGTAGAGCTTCGTGTACGCCTCGTAGTCCCATCGGTTGCGGGCTTTGTCCCAGAAGCCCTTCAACTCGTTCCATACCTGAAAGTGCCGCACGTCGGGGTACCGGCGGGCGACGGCCGCGGCGAGCGCGGCGAAGTCGGCGTAGTGCTGCGGCTCGGGCGCCGCCTCCAACTGGTCCCAGTCGGTCTCCCCCGGGCGGCCGCCCTTCATCCAGTCAGGGGCGCAGCAGAGTGTGATCACAGGGGTGCCGTTGGTCGACCTGATGAGCTTCATGCGGCGGTCGAGCGACGACCAGTCGAACGTTCCCGGGCTCGGCTCGGGGTTGGCCGCACCCCACCCGTAGATGTGCTGGTTCTGGTAGGTCGCCGTGGCGGTCAGGACGGCCTGCGCCGATGCGGAGGCCGCAGGGTTGCCCCAGTCGTCGATCGAGTTCTGGGTGTGGGTGACGCCCACGGCCAGGGTGCCCGGGTCGGGGCGGTGGAGCTTCGGCGCCGACCAGTCGTAGCCGACGGGGTCGGCGGAGTGCGACCCGTCGGGCGGCGGGTCCGACGCGTGTCTGTCGCCGGGGCTCCGCGCGACGAGCAGCAGCGCGGAGACCAGCGACATCGTGATCAGCACGACCAGGACGCGACGGCGTCCGGCGCGGGCTTTCGGCGACCGCGACGATCTGCGGAACACGGGCCTACCCACGCCCTCTCATGCGCCGCAGCGTCGCGCCGGCCAGGCCACGCGCACGACGGGCCAGCGAGACCATCGGGATTCGATCGAGCCGGTAGCCGGCATAATGCTGTTCGGCGGCGCCGAAGCGGCTCTTGAACAGCGCCAGCGACGAGCCGGGGGCGGAGTCGCCCAGGTGGTAGGACACGCACCCGGCCTCGGCCGCGTCCTCGATGGCGGTGCGGTGCAGCAGGTAGGTGGCGTACGTGGGGCCGGCGAGCTCCTCGTCCATCGCGCCCCGCCACATGCAGGCCACCGCTTGGCCGAGCAGCACGACGATCGCGGCGGCCGGCCGCCCGTCCACGAACGCAGCGTAGATCCGGCAGCGCGGACCGAGGACCCGGGCGACCGTCGGCAGCTTGTGCGACGGCTCCAGGCGCGCCGCCCGCCAGCGTGCCAGCGGGATCGGCACGCCGTCCTGGTGCGCCCACCGGTCGACGGACCTGGCGTACAACTCCCGCACGACCGGGACGAGCCGGCCGGTGTCGTCCCGCTCGACAACGACGTTTGCGCGTTCCGCTCGCCGGACCCGGTTTCGGGTGTCACTGCGGAACCGGGTCCGCCAGACCTCGTCGAAGCCACCGGCGAGGCAGAGCGTCTGCGCCATGCGCGGCTCGCGCTGAACCCAGGGCGGACAGCCTTGCTCCCAGGACTCCACGGTCGAAGGGTCGGGGCGCAGCGAGACACTGACCGTGCGTCGCCCGGCAAGGTCGGCGACGACCATGTGTACGTCCTCCGGCCGGACCGTCCCGCCCTCGCCGAGCAGACCGGCCGCTCCCCAACCGATCGGAAGCGAGGATTCCATCGCGATCAGCGGCGCACCGAATGTGCGGCGCACCAACGGCAGCACCAGCCGCCGGCCGTCCGGGCTGCGGTAGAGCCGCGAGGCGTTCGCGTACCCGTCGACGGCACAGACGCACTCCAGCCATTCCGGGGACTGCGTCGGCAGCGCCCGCGGGGCGGAGTCGAGCACCTCCTTCCACGCGTCGACCGGTGCCGGGCTCAGCACAGACGGTGTGCCCGTGCCGGCGGCCCGGCCCGAGCGGGGCCGCAGGCCAGGACCCGCGCTCACGGCGCCGCGCACAGCGCACCCGCCGCGTCCTCGGCGGACGATCCCGCGTGCCCGGTCACGGCCGGACCTCCTCGGGGAGCGCCGCGACGTCGGGCAGGTCGGCGGCCTGCGACTGCCAGGTGCGCAGGACCCGGTGGTCGATCGGGTCCACGATCGGCCGCGGCCGCCGCACGATCCGCTCCCGGATCAGCGTGCGGAGCACCCGCTGGCCGTCTCGGAACGTGCGGAGGTTCGAGGTACCGCACCGTCTCGGCAGTTCGGTGCTCGGCACCTCGGCGATGCGCAGGCCCGCCTTCAAGGCGTGCACGACGAGTTCGGTTTCGATCTCGAAGCCGTGCGCCGTGAGGGCGAGCGCCGGCAGGCACGCCCGACGGAACGAGCAGAACCCGTAGCACAGGTCGGTAAAGCGGACCAGGAACATGCTGTTCGTCATCCGGACGAGCATCTGGTTGCCGATCCGCCGCAGCGGGGTCAGATCCGTCGAGCCGCCGGCGGTCAGGAACCGCGAGCCCTTCACGAAGTCGTACCCGTTCATCAGCGGCGTGACGAACCGGTGGATCTCGCTGGGATCCATGCTGCCGTCCGCGTCGATCATCACGACGAGGTCGCCGCTCGCCGCGGCGAAGGCGACCCGCGCCGCGTCTCCCTTGCCCCGGCAGTGCTGGGCCAGCATCACGATGTCGGGCCGGACGGCACGCGCGATCTCCACCGTGCGGTCGGACGAGTGCCCGTCGACGAGGACCACCTCGTCCACAATGGATGGCAGCCGGTTGAGCACCCAGGCGATGTTCCTCTCCTCGTTCAGCGCAGGGATCACCACGCTCACGGTCTGCCGTCCGGGAACCCCGCTGATGGGTTCGGCCGGTATGTGGTCGGTCCAGTCCCGCATTCGCGGGAGGCGCATCGATGACTCGTCGTCCCGTTCCGGCTCGGGGAACGGGCCGACGGCGGAATCCAGGGCATTGTGGACGTCGCCGGAGCCTGTCATCGGTTCCTCCCGGTGTTGCGGACCGAACGGCTGCTTCCCAGCACGCCGTTGGTCGTTCGCGTTCCACCCGGACCGAAACGCGCAGTAGGTATCATCAAGCCCCTCCCCCGATGGGCACACGAAACGATGGAACCGGCATGCATGGCCGAAATGGCCGCTGCGCCCTGGTTCGAACGCGACGTTAACAGCCGGTGAACGCCCGTAACCGCGACATCGGCGACGTCAGCGGCTGTATCACCCGCAATCGTGCGTGGCTTCCATACACCGTCCGATGACACAAACCGTCCGATGTGGACATTCGGACGGCCGGGCGCTCTCGACGCCGTGGGCCAGGCCATGGAGATCAGGTTTGCCGCATGCGCCAGGGCGAGAAGGCGGGTGAGAAGGCGGCCGGGCGGGAGTAAGCCCGCGCGGCCAGGGGAGAGTCCGTCACGCGACCCGGGAGGGCAGGCACGCTGGCCGTCGTTCCTGCCCTCATCGATCACCCCAGCGGGATGTCCGCGTGCCAGTACCGCTGCGTCGTGTCGTTGCTGGTCAGGATGACCAGGCCGGTTGCGCCGGTGACCGGCTGTTTGCTCGAGGTCACGTTGTTCAGGTGCGGCGACACGGCGTCTCTGACGACTGGTGTGCCCCGGCCCAGCGGGAAGGAGATGGTGCCCATCGGGGAGCTCTTCATGAAGATCGTCCCGTCGGACCCTGAGAAGGGGCACCCGCTGTCCGGCGCGGTCATGAACACATAGATGACCTGGTGCTCGGAGTCGAGCATGACGACCGGCCGGGTGTGGCAGTCGCTGAGGCGGCCGACCGGATAGCTCGCCCAGCCACCGGTCGAGGGGTCCCGCACGAGGAGCATGATCTGCGGCGCGGACCCCGAGCCGCCGACGTCGTCCAAGCTGGTC
Organism: Dactylosporangium sp. CA-139114; assembly: GCF_050955725.1. Lineage (NCBI taxonomy): Bacteria > Bacillati > Actinomycetota > Actinomycetes > Micromonosporales > Micromonosporaceae > Dactylosporangium > Dactylosporangium sp. CA-139114. Next base: position 3,241,097 of record NZ_CP192080.1, on the reverse strand, counting down.
TTGACCGCCGCGTAGACGCGCCCGGACCGATCGGCCTTGAGGTTGATGTGGTCGTCGGCCCAACCGGTCCCGCCGAGCACCGGGGTGGCCGCCGACCACGTCGCCGCCGCCGCGCCGTCGGCGTGGGTGGTGAAGTACATCGCCGAATCGGCCTGGTTGCTCCACATCACGCCGACCTTGTCGCCCATGGCGACGATGGACGAGATGTCGTCGGGGTCCAGTGACGATGCGCCGGCGACCGGGAGCACGAAGGGCGTGCCCCACGTCGTGTCGCTGCCCGTCGTGGAGTTCGCGTAGACCTTCGAACCTTGGGTCCAGGTCGCCCACAGCGCACCGGCGGAGTCCCTGTCGATGGTCAGCGTCTCGCTGGAGTAGTTGTCGATCTGGACCGGAAATCCGGTGTTCAGGGTGTACGTCCTCGTCGCGGGCGTGTAGCTGTAGCGGTAGAGCCGCGCCGGGTTGCCGGCCGTGGCCCCGCTGGACGAACTGGCCTTCACATGGGAGGCGACATAGAGGTGGGTGCCGTCCCACAGGGTGTCGGAGTGCGTCGCCGCCCTGTTGTCAGTCTGCGTTCCGGTGTCGATCCAGGTCTCTGTCGACCGATCCAGCCGGAAGATGTGGTGGGTCTGGCTGACGGTGTCGTAGAGCGTTGCCCACCACAGGCCGTCGTTCCACCACACCTTGCTCTCCGGCTTCTCACCGGTCGCGGCCGCCCCCGCCGTCGACGGCCCGGCATACCCGAGGCTGCCCGCGGCGCCGGTGGTGAAGGTGGCGTCGGAACCGTTGGTGGTGCCGGCCGAGTTGGTCGCGACAAGCCTGTAGTGGTACGTCGTGGAGGCAGTCAGACCGCTGAGACTGGCCGGCACCTGGGTCCCGGTCGTGCCCGAGCCGGCCGAGCCGTCCGGTGAGGGCGTCTGGGTGCCGTAGGACGTGGTGGTGCCGTACTCGAAGTGATACGTGGTGCTCAACCCATTGGGGTTGACGGTGCCGGAGACGGTGGCGGCAGAGCTGGTGACCCCCGTGGCGCCGCCGGTGGTCACCGCCGGACGCCCCGGCTGCGGCGCCTGACCGCCCGGCATGATGTTCCCGGCGAAACTCACCTGCACCGACGTGCCGCCCGACTCGGTACTCGAGTAGGTGATCGGGCTACCGGTGGCGATGACACCGTTCGAGTCGTTGGTCTCGAGCACGGCCTGGGCCGATGTGGCGGCTCTGGCCTCGGAGCGTTCGGTCAGCCCCGCTCCCGGCGTCCAGGTCTCGGAGGCGCGGGAGGCGAAGGCGGCGAAGCCCCAACTGCCTGCCACGGTGGACGTGAAGGCAGGGGCGGTGTGGGTGGTGGTGTTGGTCCCGCCGGATTCAGCTTTGTAGCCGTACTTCTCGAACGGGTAGGCGCCGCTCGCCGTGTTGATCGTGGTGGAGGCGCCGGAGTACGCCAGCACCGAGATCACCAGGCCGGCCGGCGCGCTCGCGAATCCCCACGTGCCGGACTCCGTTCCCCCGACCGCCGCCTTCACGGCCACCGCCAGGTGCGAGCCGGTGGTGACCGAGACATCGAACAGCTCACCCGGAATCTTGGTCCAGCCACTCGGCGCCGTATTGGCGATGTCAGTCAACCCCGGAGTCTTGTACGACAACGACGCGACCAGGAGGTCACCGGCGACCGCCGCGCTGGGAGTGCTGAACGACTTGGCGACAACGCTGCCGGTGCTGTCGGTGGTGTTGACCGGTATGCCGCGCAAGGCCACCGCGGCGGCGTCAGCTGCCGCAACCGTCGAGGCGGCGGCGTGCGCGACCTGCGAGCTCGCGATGTTGCCGACCACGACCACCACCACGGCCGTGGCGACACGTCTCCAGCCAGGTCTCGTCATTGCGGGCCCGGCCTGATGTGCGCGCGGGCTCGATCTCCGGCATCTCGGCCATGATCGCCGCTGCTGGGGCGCATCACCGTTACCCGCCGGCTCGGCAATGCACGGGATGCCGTGCGCGTGTCCATGGCGCCTCCATGCGACGAGGCTTCAGGCGACCGACGCGACCACACCGCTCGAACGAGGCGTTCCTGCGCATCACAAGGTGACGTGAGAAGCGCGTCCGAACAACTGCGGACGCATTGATTCATGAGTATGCACCCGGCCGCCCCGCCCCGGTAGCGAAGTGTCGCTGACGTGACATGCCGTTTCGGTGCGGAGCGCTGAAGATCGACCGCGCAGCGCGCGCGAGTACGGCGGCTCCGCACTCGAGTCGCCTCTTGCGCCAATCGGTTTCTTGCGCAAACCTATTGGCATGACTTCCGCTGCGGCACCCGCCGTCAGCGGCCGCGCCGGATCACGCTGACCCCCGCCGGCGCCACCGCGCTCGCCGAAGAGATCGGCCGGCCGCAAGTGCTCGTCGCGCGTGTCGCGACCACCGATACCCCGGAGGACTGATGACCATCGCCCTGTCCCGCCGAAGCCTGCTCACCACCGCACTCGCCGCCGCGGCCGCCGCGCCGCCGGCCGGCGCCGGCCGCGGGTGGGCGGCCGCCCCCGATCCGGCCCGGCTCACCCTGCCCCGGCCCACCGGCCCGCACCCGATCGGCACCGTGACCCTGCACCTCGTCGACGGCGAACGGCAGCTCATGGCCGGTGTCTGGTACCCGGCCGCCGGCGACCTGCGCCGCCACCCGGTGGCCCCGTGGATGGCCGCCGCGCCGCTGCGCGCGCTGCTGGCCGACAACGGGTTCGACCCGGACATCGCCGGGCCGCTCACCGCCGGCCACGCGGGCGCCGCGGCGCTGCCCGGCCGGGCGCCCGTCGTCGTGTACTCCCACGGCGCCGGCGGCCACCGCGGCGAGACCACCATCGTGGTGCAGGAGCTGGCCAGCCACGGCTACGTCGTGGTCACCGTCGACCACGCCCACGACTCGTACACCGAGCTGCCCGGCGGCCGCCTCGTCGTCCCCGACGACCGGCCGGTCACCCCGTGGGACCACGCCCACGACATCCGGTTCGTCCTCGACCGCGTCGAGGACCTCGCCGTCGGCCGCAACCCCGACGCCGAGCGCCGCCCGCTGCCGCCCGGCCTCGGCGCCGCGCTCGACCCCCGCCGCATCGGCATGTTCGGCTGGTCGAAGGGGGCGACCGCCACCGCGCTGGTGATGCACGAGGACCGGCGCGTCCGGGCCGGGCTGAGCTTCGACGCTCCGATGGAGTCCGCGCCGCGGCCCGCCGGCCTCGACCGCCCGTTCATGCTCATGACCGCGCAGTTCACCCGGGCCGCCGAGCCCGTCGAGGAATTCTGGTCGCTGCTGCGCGGCTGGCGGCTCGGCGTGCATGCCGAGGGTGCGCCGCACACCGGGTACTGCGACCACCAGTGGCTGATCCCGCAAGCGGCCCGGAGCATGGGCATGAGCGACGCGGAGCTCGAGGACTGGATCGGCACCCTGGACCCGGCGCGGGCGGTGCGCATCCAGCGCGCCTACCCGCTCGCCTTCTTCGATCTGCACCTGCGCGGCCGCCGGCAGCGCCTGCTCGAGGGCCCGAGCCCGGCCTTCCCGCAGGTACGGTTCATCGGCTGACGCCCGGCCGCGGCCGGGATCGGTCCAGCTCGCCGGCCTTGAGCACCGAGCTTCCCGGCTACTCGGGCTCGCCCGTCGACGAGGTGTCGCCGCCGTGCTCCTCGGGCTCGCGGCGAGCCAGCGACTCGGGGGCCTTCTCGATCGGGAAGAAGAAGCCCCTCACCGTCGGGGCGAGCGCACCGATCCGGTTCATCTTCTTCGGGACCACCGCGCCCGAGTACTCCAGCTGACGCTCCGCCCCGGCGCGCCGGCCGTCGCCGTCCAACGGGAGCGGCTGGTGGACCTCGACGAAGCGGCCGTCGGACAGGCGGCGGATGATGCCGGTCTCGACGCCGTGGGCCAGCACCTCACGGTCGTGCTGCTGCAGGCCCAGCGCGATGCGGTACGCCACGTAGTAGGCCAGCGCCGGGAGCGTGAGCAGGCCGATGCGACCCGCCCAGATCATCGCGTTGAGGCTGATGTGGAACTTGTCCGCCAGCACGTCGTTGCCGCCGGAGATCAGCAGAATCGCGTAGAACGTGATCGCCATCGCGCCGAGCCCGGTGCGGGTCGGGTTGTCCCGCGGCCGGTCCAGCAGGTTGTGGATGGCTCTGTCCTTCGTGAGGCGCTGCTCGATGAAGGGATAGATCATCGGCAATATCGCGAGGAAGCCGGGCAGGACGACCGTGGGCCAGAAGATCGGCGGGAGGGTGTAGCCGTGGCCGAACAGGGTGAACCGGATCTCCCACCCCGGCATGAGACGGGCGGCGCCGTCGAGGAACATGACGTACCAGTCGGGCTGGCTCGCCGCCGAGACCACCGCGGCCTTGTACGGTCCGTACAGCCAGATCGGGTTGATCTGCACGAGGCCGGCCAGCGCGGCGACCACCGCGAACACGAACATGAAGAAGCCGCCGGACTTGACCGCGAAGCCGGGGAACATCCGCACGCCGACCACGTTCTCGTTGGTCCGGCCGGGGCCGGGCCACTGGGTGTGCTTCTGCTTCACCAGCAGGCCCATGTGGACGCTGATGAGCGCGGCCAGCGCGGCCGGCACCAGCAGGACGTGCACGAGGTACAGCCGGGGCAGGATGATCTCACCCGGGAACTCGCCACCGAACACCGTGGTGGTCACCCAGGTGCCGACGATCGGGATCGACAGCACGATGGCGCTCGCGATGCGCAGGCCGGTGCCGGACAGGGCGTCGTCGGGCAGCGAGTAGCCGGCGAAGCCCTCCAGGAAGCCCATCCAGAACAGCAGGATGCCGACGATCCAGTTGGCCTCGCGCGGCTTGCGGAACGCGCCGGTGAAGAAGACGCGGAACATGTGCACCACGATCGCGGCCACGAACAGCAGCGCCGCCCAGTGGTGCATCTGCCGCATGAACAGGCCGCCGCGCACGTCGAACGACAGCTGCAGCGCCGTGTTGTACGCCTGCGACATCGCCACCCCGCGCAGCGGGGGGTAGCTGCCGCTGTAGGCCGTCTCGCGCATGGACGGGTCGAAGAACAGCGCCAGGAAGGTACCGCTGAGCAGCAGCACGACGAACGAGTAGAGCGCGATCTCGCCCAGCAGGAACGACCAGTGGTCCGGGAAGACCTTGTTGAGCAGGCGACGCAGCGGGGTCGCCGCCTGGAACCGCTCGTCGGCCGCTCTCGCCGAGTTGGCCAGCAGAGCCCGCAGATCGGTCTTGCGTCGTCTCATGGCAGCTCCCAGCAAGCAGGTCCGGCCGTCGGTGATCTGCAGCCACGAGCTACCCCCTGCCACGAGGTCCAAGCCCGGGCCGCGCCGGGAATTGGGTCACCTCCGGAGGTGAGCGATCGCGGGACGGCGTCCGCTTGGCGACAGTACGTTGATCAACGTCCGCGGGTTCGGTGAGATCCTTGCCATGACGATGCGTGCCGTTGACCACCGGGACATCACCGACGTCGAGCAGCTCAACGCACTCGAACGCGAGCAGCTGCGCATCGCGGGAGTGCGCTACGACGGCGAGGACCTGCCCGTCGAGGACCGCCTCGACCCGGAGGGCGACGAGGAGACGAGCTTCCACGGCTTCTGCGGCACCTGCCGGATCGTGGACGGGCCGGCGCACCGGTACGACGTGTGGCTGTACCAGGTCGACAGCGGCACGGTCTTCCGCGCCGGTACCACCGAGGCGGTGGCCGACGTGATCCAGGCCGGGCTCGAGTGCCACGACCCCGGCATCGCCGCCGAGCTCGAGGAGGCCTGGCCGAGCGTGCGAGCCGGAGGCGGTCCGCACAGCACCGTGTAGCGGGTCCCGCGGGAACGCCGAGGCTGGCGGTGATCGCCTATCGTCACCGCTATGGCAGCCGAGTTCCACCACGACGGGTACATCTTCGTCCTGGACGGACGCGTCATGGACGTCTTCCACCAGGGCACGCCGGACGCGATGCGGTTCCACGTCGCCTTCATGGGCGTCGACGTCAAGCCGAAAGGGGACGGTTTCAAGGTGCGGGTCGGCACGGTGGTCGGCGGCCAGGTCTTCGGCGGCGCGTCGCTCACCATGGACGCCGTGACGTTCGAGCGGTTCCGGGCGTTCGTCGCCCTCGCCACGGCCGCCCGCGACGCCGCGACCGGCCCGGGGCCCTCCTGACCGGCCTACGTAGCCGGGCGTCCGCGGGCCACGGTGCGACCGGTCAGCGGCGGGCGGACCGGTTGCGCAGGAACTGGCCCAGCCCGTCGCCGTCCTCGATGGCGATGAACGCGCCCCGGACGCTGAAGAGCACCTCTTCGCCGTGCTCGGTGCAGCCCCAGACCGAGTCGCCCCAGGAATCGGTGAGTTTGACCTGGGCGGCGGCGGTGCACGGGGCCCCGTCGGCCTGGCCGACCTGGCAGCGCTCCGGGGCACCCCCGCGCTGGCTGACGGCCTCCGCCGCGCGCTGGATGAGCTCGAACTTGGCCTCGGCGCCGGTGGCCGTCTGACGGTCCGCCTCGGCGACGGCGGCACGCTGGCCGAGGAGCAGGACGTTGCCGTCCGGATCCTGCACGCGGGCCTCGCCGCCGGGGGCGTGGTCCGGGTAGCCGACGCGCTCGGCCGGATAACCGGCGTCGGCGAGGCTCTGCAGGGTCGCCTCGAGGTTGCCGACGTAGAAGTACACCAGCAGCGGCAGCTCGACGGTGATCAGCCGCGGCTGGACGGCGGCCAGCAGGATGGCGAGCTCGCCGCTGCGCATGTGACGCCAGCTGGCGAGCTCGTCGCCGCCGGTGCGCAGGACGGACCAGCCCAGCGACGTGTAGAACGCCTGGGATCGCTCAATGTCGGCGACGTACAGCACCGGCACGGACGCCTCAACCGTTGGCAGCACGGGCGAGACTGTACCGCCCGCCGCCGACGTCCGCCGAGCGGCCCGGCCGCCGTGATCCAACCGATATGTATTTGCCGCCCGGCAAACGATGCCGCCTGGACGAACGACACCAAGCCGGAGACGTCCCGGACCGCGGCCGGACGCATGCCTCGCCCGGGCCGGCGGGCCCGGGCGAGGCACGGCGCGTGGCTGCGCGCCGGTCACACGGCCGGCACGGTCACCGCCAGGACGTCCCAGTTCGCCGCGGCGACGCTGACGAACGCGCGGCCCGGCACACTGACCACGGTCGGGCTCACCTGGATGGTGGTCGTGCCGATCCCGGCCATGCCGAACATGTTGCACCCCCAGACCAGCATCGATCCGTCGGCCCGCACCGCGTACGTGACGGGCGAGTTGTCGTTCTCGACGTCGACGATCTTCGGCTCACCGGCCGGCCGGACCAGCTCCGTCGGCACCGCCACGCCGCCCGGCCCGCCGAGCGGGGTGAGCTGGTACTGCGTGTTGTCCCCCCACAGGTACAGCCGGCCGTCTCCGGTCAGCGCGGACACCGCCGACGTGCCGACCGAGATGTCCACCACGCCGCTGCCCGGGCCGAGGTCGGTGACCTGCGCCGGCACGTACGCCGAGGTCGTCGAGTTCAGCGGGCCGAACGGCCGGCCGAGGGCACGCGCCTCGCCGCCGCAGGAGAGCACCGCACCGTCGGCGCGGCGGAACAGGGCCACCCCGCCGGCGACCGCGATCTGCCGGATGTCGCTGAGCCCGGCCACCGGCGTCGCGAACGGCGTCGTGCCCGCCAGCGCGCCGTCGCACTTCACGGCCCCCCAGGCGGTGACGGTGCCGTCGGCCATCAGCGCGTACGTCGCCTCGGTGCCCGACTCCACGTCCACCGCGCCGGTCAGCGGGGTGCCCGGCGCGGTCAGCACCCGCTCCGGATACGCCCGGACACTCGCCGTCGAGCCGTCGCCGAGCTGCCGGCTCGCGTTCGAGCCCCAGGCGACCACCGTGCCGTCGCCCAGCACCGCCGCAACCGCGCTTTCCATGTGTACCGCGACGTCGACGACGTCGCCGAGGGTGCCCACGCCGCCGATGCCGAGCACCGCGGCCGCGGGGCGCGTGCTCGCGAGCGTCGAACCGTTGCCCAGGACGGAGTTGAGGTTGTACCCCCAGGCCAGCAGCCGCCCGTCGGCCAGCCGCGCGTAGCCAGCCCGACCGCCGCTCTGCACCTGCACGACGTCGTCGGGCAGGACTGTCCGCTGTGGACTGTTGTACTGCGCCGCCGCCGTGCCGGCACCGGTCTGGGCGAAGTTGTTGGCGCCCCAGCCGTAGGCGATGCCCGGCTGGGGGCCGTCGGCCGCGTAGCCCGGCGCCGCGCCGAAGGCCGGCGAAGCGGCCGCGACGGCGGCACCGGCGACTACGGCCAGCACCTTGGATCTCATCATGTTCGCACTCCCTGTCTGCAACATCAGTCACCGGCGAGGGCGCCGGGCCGGACAGAGAGCAGCTTGCGGACCGGGACTTGGATTCGGCTTGTCCCGCCTCCAAGACCGGCTTGGAGCACAGCCAGAGGCGGGGCGGCCGACGCGTCGACAGCCCCGCCTCGGGGTTCACCAGGGAAGTACGGTGTCCCGGCCCGCCGGCCGGTGCACCGTCAGAGCGTCCAGTAGCCGGCGTCGCCGTCGGCGAGGTACGACTTCAGAGCGATCTTGCCGCCGGCCTCGGCGCCCTTGGCGACGTCGAACCAGACCGTGCCCGACGTCTTCTGCCCGGCGGCGAGATCGTTGGCGGAGAGGTCCTTGCCGTCGAGGCCGATCGTCGAGTCGTAGGCGGTGCTGTCGGCGCCGATGAACTTGAACGACGACGAGTTGATCGTGTACTTGCCCTGCTTGACCAGCACCGAGACGTCGGCGGTGACGAACTGGCCCTTGCCCGGCTTGGAGAACTGGTTGCCCGACTTGGCGTTGGGCTTGACGTTGGTCAGGGTGATCTCCACGACCGTGGTCTGGCCGAGGATCGACTCGGTCAGCGTCATGACCTCGCCGGCCTTGACCGTGGCCGGGGCCTTCTTCTCGCTCGCGCCCTGCTGCTTGACGTCGCCGCCCCCACCCCCCGCCGAGGTGCTGCTGCCGGTGGCGCCACAGGCCAGCACGAAGGCGGCGAGAGGGATGGCGAGAAGGGCGACGAACTTGGTGCGCATGCGCGAATACTCCTGACAGCCACGAGGGGGGTTTGCCGCTGACGGGCGGCCAAATGATCTTATGGGCCGACACCGTCCAGCGGCGCTGTCCGGAATGAGGTTCAACCGTTTGTCGGACGTCAATCAACCCAAAAGAACGTGTCCATTCCGGCTCCGCGAAAACGACCGCCGACCTGCACCGGAAGGGCTCCGAGACTCAAAGATCGCGATGAGCTGGGATGATTCGCCACGTTCGATGCACGCCCCGGAGTCCGCTTTCCGGGGTCCCCCGGAAACAATTCGGCCACCTAGCGTTTCGCCGATTGGAACATTGACGTCTGGCAAAGACCGCCGATATGCCCGATGGCGTGGAAATCAGAAGTCGTCGTCGAAGGAGACCGTTCCCGTCACGCCGACCTGATAGGCCGAGACGCGGCGCTCGAAGAAGTTCGACAGCTCCTGCACGTCCTGCGGCTCCTTGAAGGCGAAGGGGTTGCGGCTGCCGCAGAGCGGCTCGATCCCCAGCAGCGCGAGCCGCCGATCGGCGACGTGCCCATGCCGTGTCGGCGTGTCTCGCGGGCCGCACCACCGGGCGTCACCGCCGGTCCGTGCGAGCGGCACACACGGCCCCGGACAGCAACCGCGGGCACGGCGGCGGCACGTGCCGCCGCTCGGGAGACTGCCCACAGCGCGCCGTCGCCGTCGCCATTGTCATTGTCATTGCCACTGCCGCAGCGGTCCCGTGCAACGAACGCCGGGGGTGGCTTCGTGAACGGGGTGTGCAGGTGACGTTCGAGGAATTCCTCGCCGCCCGGTTGCCCGCCCTCACGCGGTATGCGACGGCGCTCGCCGGTGACCCCGACGCCGGCGCCGACGTGCTGCAGGACGTGCTCGTGAAGGCGCAGCCCCGGTGGTCGAAGATCGCTGAGCTGGAGTCCCCGGAGGCGTACGTCCGGCGGATGGTCATCAACGAGCTGACCTCGGCTCGTCGGCAGCTCGCGGCGCGGCTGCGCCGGGAGCGCGTGCACCACGCCGCCGAGCCGGTCGCGGCCGACGGCCACGACGAGCGGATCGCGCAGCGGGATGCGCTGGTCCGGCTCATCCGCGACCTTCCCGCGCGCCAGCGGATCGTGATCGTGCTGCGGTACCTCGAGGACATGGCCGACGCCGACATCGCCGTGCTCATGGGCTGCTCGATCGTCACCGTGCGCACCCAGGCCATGCGTGCCCTGGCCACCCTGCGCGCCGTACTGCCCCAACCGAGCCTTGAGGAGCAACGATGAGCTACGAGGACGACGCGATCCGCGGCGCGGTCGCCGCCATCGCCGACCGGGCCCACGCGCCGCAGCGGATCACGGCCGGGCTCGACGCGCGGACCCGGGTCATGCGCCAGCGCCGCCTGGTGCTGCGCGCCGCCGGGGCCGCGGTGGCGGTGGCGGCGGTCGGGGGCGGCCTGGAGGTGTACCGCTCGGCGGCCGGGACCGGCGCCGGGCGGCCCGAGGAGCCCGGCTCCCCGAAGGCCCCGGGCGGCTTCCCGAAGGTCGCGGGCGGCCCGGGCGGCGGCTGGCTGGAGGCCGCGGCGACCTGGCGCCCCACGTTCCTGCCCGACGGCTACGGCCAGGTGATGGCCTCGGTCCTGGTGTCCGGCGGCGCCGCGGCCGCCACGAGCCGCGGCTGGGCCCCCGCCCCCGGCACCGACACGACGGGCGCGAGCGTGACCCTGATCGTCGGCGACGACGGGCCGCCCCGGCACACCGGGGGCACCGTGTCGATCAACGGCGTCGAGGCCGAGGTGCTGGACCGCATCGAGGCCGCGTCCGGCGTGACGTGGGTGCCGGCGGGCGGTCAGCGGCTGACGGTGATCGTGACCGGCTCCGACCGCACGGTGGAGCGCGACCTGGCGGTCGCGGTGGCCGAGTCCCTGCGCCCGGACTCGACGAAGATCGCCGTGGGTCCCCGGCTCGGCTTCCTGCCGGAGCCGTACAAGTCGGGGTCGTGGTGGTACACGGCGCGCGCCGACCTGTACGGGCCCGCGTGGTCCGTCGACCTGGCGGTGAACGGCCCCGGCAGCTCGCTGACGCTCGTGTTCGGCCCGGCGGTCCAGCGCTCGTTCGACCCGGCGGGCGCGGAACCGGTGCGGGTGCGCGGCGCCGACGGCCTGCTGAGCAAGGGCGGCGACCAGCTGTTCGTGCCGCAGGACGGCTACAACCTGTCGATCACGGCGCCGCAGCCCGGGCTGGACCTGCCGGTGGTCGCCCAGGCCCTCGATGTCGGCCCGGTGCCGGACATCAGCTGGTACGGCTCCCGCTGATCGGTGCCCCCCGGGAGACGGCCGCGTGGACCGCACGCGGCCGGCCCCGCCCGGAGGTATCCCGCGACCCGCCCTACGGCGTGTAGACGGTCGCCTCGCGGGAGGTCTGCCGGATCCCGTTCGGGCCGTCGAACACCCGCCGGCCCCACCAGGTCATCGACTTGGGGTCGAACTGGTGCACCATGTCGAGGTTGCTCACGTCCCCGCTGTTGCCGCTCCACGACCACGCGAGATAGCCGATGCCCTGCGCCTGCGCCTCGGCCATGACCGCGTCCTCGTCGACGTCGCCGTCGTGGTGGGTGTACGCGAACTCGGTCACCGCGATGGGAAGCTTCGCCTTCAGGTACGCCCCCACATAGTCGTGGATGTTCGTGGCCCGGCCGAAGGCGCCGTAGACGTGGATGGAGAAGACGGTGTTGTGCCGCGGGTCGGCGGCGAAGACCTCGGCGGCGTGGTCACGCATGGTGAACGACAGGTCCTGGCCCCAGTCGGGCGCGTCGACCAGCAGCGTCTGCTGGATGCCCGCGTCGCGCAGGCGGCGGATCGAGTCCATCGTGTCGCCGGGCCAGGTGCGGACGTTGTCCAGGACGTACGGCTCGTTCGCGACGTCGAGGAGGGCGTAGCGCTCCTGGCCGGCGAGCGCCCTGCGAATGCTGATCCAGTAGTCCACCGCCCGCGCCTGCGGGACGGCCTCCGGGCGGTAGCCCCAGCCCGTGGTGTCGTCCACCACCAGGACGCAGATGAGGCGGTTCTGCCGGCACAGGGCGATCACGTGCGCGACGTCGGCCGCGTCGTTGCGCTTGGCGACCACGCCGGTGGACAGCTCGACCCGCACCGTGTTCGCGCCCAGCGCCTTGACGTCGCTGAACACCTGAGCCGTCTCCCCGGGGAACACCGCGTGGTTCTCGCCCACGCCCCGCATCACGAACTCGTGGTCGTTGGCGTCGTGGAGGCGCCCGTCGCGCACGTGGAACCCGGGCCGGGTCGCCGCATCGCCCGGCCGGGGCGAAGGGCCGGGCGCCGGCTCCCCGGGCGAGGCGTGCAGCCGCCCCACGAGGACGAGCGCGGCCACGACGGCGAGCGACGCCCCCGCGACGGCGGTGCGCTTCCTCATGAACCACCTCGGACGGGATCTCCCGGCAAGCTCCTGGCAATGCACTGGCGCCGCCGGAGCACTTCCCCGAGGCCCGTCGTCTAATCCGGCAGGACGGGCTTCTCCCAGACCGAGACGTGCTGGGCGCTCTCGCTCGTGAACGGCTCGCGGTGCCAGTTCGCCCACCGGTCGCGCAGGTGCAGGCCGGCCATCTGGGCCATCAGGTCCAGCTCGGCGGGCCAGACGTAGCGGAACGGGATCGAGCGGAAGCCGCCGCGGCCGTTGACGACCTCGACGTAGTTCGAGCTCATGGACTGCGTCGCGACGTCGTACAGGTCGTAGGCCCACCGCGTCTCGCTCACGTGGAACGGCACTGCGTCCTGCCCGGGCGGGAGCCGGCGCAGGTCCGGCATCATGACCTCGATGACGAACCGGCCGCCGGGCTGCAGGTGCGCCGCGACGTTGCGGAAGCAGGCCACCTGCGCCGCCTGCGTCGTCAGGTTCATGATCGTGTTGAAGACCAGGTAGGCCACGGAGAAGGCGCCATCCACCCGCGTCGTGGCGAAGTCCCCGATCGTCACGCCGATGGCGTCGCCCCCGGGCTTCTCGCGCAGCCGGGCGACCATGGCCCGCGACAGGTCGATGCCGTGCACGGCGACGCCGCGGGCCGCCAGCGGCAGCGCGATGCGGCCCGTGCCGATGCCCAGCTCCAGCGCGCGGCCGCCGTCGGCGAGCCCGGCGAGCATGTCGACGATCGGCTCGACCACCGCCGGGTCCGCCATGTCCGCCGACGACTCGTCGTACCTGGCCGCGACCTTTTCCCCGAAGTACCCATCCTGATCGATCACCGCAGGACCCTATCGCGGGCGCCGGCGCGTGCTCCGGCCGACGTGCACCGCCCGGGCCGCCACCGTCGAACAGCCGTTCCAGCCGGCGATGCCTACGGGGTGTGGCGCATGACCGCGGCGCTGCCCGGTGAGCCGTTCGAGGATTTCCGCGGGCGCGTCCGGGCACGACGGCGATCCCGGGCGGGGCCTGCCGCCGCCACGGCCGGTAGATGGCCGCGCTGCCGCCCGCGTACGGCAGGCAGTACACCGGATGCGCGTCCGGTGACGCGGGCGGCAGCGGCAGCCAGGGGTTGACGGCAGGCACGGGCCTACGGCTGGGCCGCGGCCGGGAAGAGCTCGGCGGCCAGCGCGCGCGCCTCGGCGGCCCACGCCACCAGCATGCGGAACACGTTGGCCCGCTCCGCGTAGAGGCGGTCCGCGTCGACCGCCTGGCTGCCGTAGACCTCGTGGTTGTCGCGGGTGGCGCGGGTCAGCATCACCGGGATCAGCCAGGTCCACTTGGCCGCCATCACGCACATGCCGAGCCGGACCGCCCGCTCGTCGGCGTCGCACCCGGCGTCACGCAGGCCCTGCACGTAGCCGCGGAAGACGCCCTCGTCGAGGGCGGGCAGCTCCTCGGACGGGCGCAGCAGGTCCAGCGCGGTGTCCGACACGAAGTTGCCGATGTCGCCGCCGACCCAGCCCTCCCCGGCGAAGGCCCAGTCGACCAGGACGAGCCGCCCGTCGTGCTCGAAGGCGTTGTTGGGCCACAGGTCGTGGTGGCACAGCGTGTGCGGCAGCGCCTCGCCCCAGCTCACGAACTGGTACCGCTCCCGGCACAGCCGCAGCACGTCCTCGCGCAGCCGCCCGCCGAAGTGGGTCCGCATGAGCCGGGTGTCCCAGGCCTCGGCGTTCTCGAGCATCTCCCAGTTGATGTCGGGCGACGTCGCGTCCGGGGTGTCGAGGTAGTCGCGCAGGACGTTGCGGCTGAACGGCACGGCCGACTTGCGCCAGGCGTCGTCGATCACGCAGGCGCCCTGCGCGCGGCCGAGCTGCCGGGCGTGCTCCCCGGTGCGCCGCACGGTCCAGGATGCGCCGCCGTTGCCGGACACGTCCTGCATCCAGAGGCTGATCTCGCCGCCTCCGCGCCGGAACGCACCGAGCAGGCCGGGCAGGGCGATCCCCGCGTCGGCGTAGGCCTGCGGCTGGCCCGCCTCGTAGAACAGCGCCTCGCGCTCCCAGAACCGGTAGTTGGCCGGGTCGTGCGAGCCCCGCCAGACCTTGCCCCCGGCATCGGCCGCGGGCGCGACGACCTTGACGACCGCCCGGGTGTCACCGGCCTGAACCCGGAAGACCCCGGAGGTCACGCCGATGCGCCGGCCATGCGCGAGCGGGGTGAAACTGACGTCGTCCCGGCCGAGCACGGCACGTGCCTCGGCGGACAGCTCGGCGTCGATCTGAGTATCCGGCAACTCGCCCTCACGGTGACGGCAGGCAACAGAACCGGCACATCGTAACGTAGCGATCCGCTCACCAGTGGCCCCGTTTTCAAAAACGACTGCCCTGCCCGGCGTGCCCCGGTAATGATCGAAGATTGTCCGGCGATATTCGCACGAGTCTTTGAAGTAAATTGCCGAAGACGGCGAAGTAACGCCCAGGTCGCATTGATCGACATTCACGATTCGGCAACAACACCTTTACAAGCTGGGCATACGCTGCGGCGACCACCCGCGAAAGGGATACCCGGAATCGCTTTTCGGATTGCCGCCCGGTGCGGCGCACACCTAGCGTGAGGCGCGTTGTGGCACCACCTCGGAGCAATCCTGAGCGAGAGGAATCATCGGTGACGCACACCAGCGAAACAGTGCGGTGGACCATTCCTGATCAGCTGCGCCGGCGCGCGGCGCAGCGGCCCGGCGCGGTGGCGCACGAGGTGGCCGGCGGGGCCGCCCTGACCTTCGGTCACTGGGACGCCGCCTCCGACGCCGCCGCCCACGGGCTGACCGCGCGGGGCGTGACGCCCGGCTCCCGCGTCCTGCTCAACGTCTCCGCACGCCACTGGACCGACTACGCCGTGGCGTGGGCCGGCGTGCTCAAGGCGGGCGCCGTCGCGGTGCCGGTGTCCCCGGCGGCGGGGCGCGAGCAGGCCACGGCGGCCTTCCTCGCGTCCCGCGCGGTGCTCGTCGTCGGTGACAGCGACCTCGTCGACGGGCCGCGGTGCAGCGTGGCCGAGCTGGTCGCGGACCGGCCGCGGACGCCACCGGCCGTGCCGGTCTCGCCCGCCGACGACGCCGAGATCATCTACACCTCGGGCACCACCGGGCGGCCCAAGGGCGTCGTCGCCACGCACGAGAACCTGCTGTTCCCCCTGATGCGCTCGCGGGCGCGCGCACCGCGCACCGCGCTGCACGCGCTGCCGCCGGGCACGACCGTCGGCCAGGGCCTGCTCGTGCAGCCGCTCGGCCCCGCGCCGCACCGCACGCTCACCATGCCGCAGTTCGTCCCCGCGGAGGTGCTCGAGGCGATCGACCGGTTCCGGCCGACGGACCTGGTGCTGGTGCCCGCGATGGCGATCGCGCTGGTCACCGCCGGCGCCCGGGGCGACTACGACCTCGGCAGCGTGGAGCAGGTCCGCACCACCAGCGCCCCGATCCACCCGGCGACGCTGCAGGCCCTCGCCGAGCTCTTCCCGGCGGCGCGCATCCGCAACGTCTACTCGACCACCGAGTGCTGGCCGCGCCGGATGGCCACCGACTACGACCGCGCCCGGCCCCGCTCCCTCGGCCGGCCGGCCGCCGGGTCCGAGGTGCGCATCGTCCTGCCGGACGGCGGCCTGGCCCCGGCGGGCGTGGCCGGCGACGTCCAGCTGCGCAGCGACGCGCCGCAGCGGCGCTACCACGGCGAGACCGCGGCGTCGGCGGTGTTCCTCGACGGCGGCTGGACCCGCACCGGCGACATCGGCCGCGTCGACGCCGACGGCTACTTCTACCTGGTCGACCGCAACCCGGACCTCGTCAACACCGGCGGCCTCAACGTGTCCACATTGGACGTCGAGGCGTCGCTGATGGAGTTCCCGGGCGTCGTGGAGGCCGCCGTGTGCGGCGTGCCCCACCCGGTGCTCACGGAGTGCGTGATGGCCGCGGTCCGGGCCCGGCCCGGCCTCGACGTCGCGGCGCTGCAGGAGTTCGCGCGCGAGCGGCAGGGCGCGGCCGCGCCGCTGCGCATCGTGGTGGTCGAGGACCTGCCACGCAACATGATCGGCAAGGTCGACAAGCGGCAGCTGCGCAAGGATCTGGAGCAGCACGCGGACGCCCGGCCCTACGAGCCGCCGCGCACGCCGACGGAGATCCGCGCGGCGGAGCTGTGGTCGGTGGCGCTGGACGTCGGGCCGGTCTCCGCGGGCGACGACTTCCTGCAGCTCGGCGGGGCGTCGCTTTCGGCCATGGAGGTGGTCAGCGAGCTGTCGGATGAGCTCGGGCGCCGGGTCACGGTCCGCGACCTGCTCGACAGCACCAGCCTGCGGGAGTTCGCGGCACGCCTCGACGCCGCCGCCCCGGCCGACGGCGACGAGCTGAGCGGGGTGCCCGCGTGAGCGCGGCGACGACCGGCGCGCTCGCCGGACCGCCCGCACCGGCCGCGGTGGTGAGCGCGCCACTGTCGTACTGCCAGGAGTCCTTCCTGACCGCCGGCGAGTCCGCGGTGAACGTGCCGGCCGTCGTGGAGCTGCCCGGGCCGGCCCCGGCCGAGCGCGTGCGGTGGCTGCTCGACGAGCTGACGGCGCGGCACGGCGCCCTGCGCACCGTGCTGACCCGCGGGGCCGGGGCCGGCTCGCCGGTCGTGCAGCGGGTCGCGGACGAGGCCCGGCTGGAGCTGGCCCGCGACCGGCACGACGGTCCCGCGGGCGAGCTGCTGCCCGGCTGGCTGCTGGCCGGCTCGCAGCGGCCGTTCCGGCTCCTGGACGCTCCCCTGGCCCGCGCCGAGCTGCACGCGGCGGACGACCGGCACGTGCTGGTGCTGTGGCTGCACCACGCCATCAGCGACCTGAGCACGAGTCAGGTGCTCGCCGACGAGGCCGCCCGGCTGTGGCGGGGCGAGCGGCTGCCCCGGCCGGTGACCCACATGGCCGACTACGCCCGGCAGGAGCGCGGCGTGCGGCCGAGCGCGGCGCAGTGGCGCTACTGGGAGGCGGCCCTGGCCGGGTGCGACGACACGTTCGGCCTGCCGTACCCGTCCGGCCCGCACGCCGGGCACCTCGTCGAGCGCCCGGCGCTGCCCGTGCTGCCGGCCGACGTGGTCGCCGCGCTGCAGCGGCTCGCCGCGGCCGGCCGCACGACGATGACCGCGGTGCTCGCGGCGGCGGCCGTCGCCGCGCACCACGAGTCGGCGCGGGCCGAGCGGGTCGTGCTCGGGCTGACCGTCGGCAACCGCGACCAGCCGCACCTGCGCTCGGTGGTCGGGTGCCTCGCCGACCAGCTGCCGCTGGTGGTCGGCCTCGCGGGCGCCCCGACCTTCCGCGCCCTGGTCGGCCGGGTCCGCGAGGCGCTGCTCGACGCCTACGAGCACCGGCTGCCGCTGGGGTGCCTGGCCCCGCTGCTGCCGCGGCGGCAGGCCCCGCTCTTCGCGGTCAACCTCAACTTCCTGCCGCCGGCCCCCCGGCCGGCCGGGGCCGCGCCCGCGGCGCCCGGCGACGAACGGGCCGTGCCCTACGGCATGGTCAAGACCCGGCCCGACGCGTGGTGGCTCGGCGACGCGACCGTCGCCTACCGGCCGCGCATCGACGGCGGCCGGCTCACCGGCGAGGTGGAGGGCGACGGCGAGCTGCACGGCCCCGCCCGGGTGAGCCGGTTCGCCGAGCGGTTCAGCGGCGTGCTGCGGCGGGCCGCCCGCGAGCCGGACCTCGGCCTGGCCGCGCTGGTCGCCGACCTGTGAGCACCGAAAGGAGATCCCGGTCATGACCCGGACACTGGCCGAACCGGCCCACCGGCCCGCCAGCTACTACCAGCGGGACTGGGTGCGCGCGTGCGCGGCGGGCCGCTCGTACTACAGCCTGCCGATCGCCTGGGACCTCGAGGGCCCGCTCGACGCCGAGGCGGTGCGCGTCACGCTCGCCGGCCTCACCGAACGGCACGCCGCGCTGCGCACCGGGTTCCGGATCCGCTCCGGCGGCCCCGATCCCGACGTGGACCAGATCGTCATGCCGTCGCTCGAGGCCGACCTCACGGTGATCGACCTCACGGGCGCGGCCGATCCGGGCGCGAGCGCGGACGCGCACGTCGTCGCGCAGTCGCAGCGGCCCCGGGTGCTGGACCGCCCGCCGCTGTGGCACGCCTCGCTGCTGCGGCTCGGCCCGGACCGCTTCGTGCTGGCGCTGTTCGTGCACCACCTCATCTTCGACGGCTGGTCGCACGGCGTCCTGCACGACGAGCTGGTCCGCTGTTACCGGGCGGTGCTGCAGGGCCGGCCGGCCCGCCTGCCCCGCCTGGCCCTGCACCTGGGCGACCACACCGCGGCCGAGCGGGCGGCGCGCGACGCCGGCCACGAGCGGTGGTGGCGCGAGCGCCTGCGCGACCTGCCGGCGCTGGCCCCGCTGCCGCCCGTCGGCGGCCGGTTCATCTGTGCTCCGATCGCGCCGCTGCCCGCCCCGGCCGCCGAGGCGCTGCGCCGTGGCGCGGCCGAGCACGGCGGGGGCCTGAGCACCGCGCTGCTGGCCGCGCTGCTGCTGGCCCGCCGCGCGCACGCCGGCGACGACCAGGTCGTCGGCGTCACCCGGGCGGGCCGCGACCGGCCGGGCGCCCAGCGCATCGTCGGCCCGCTGCTCGATCACCTCCCGGTGCGGGTCGACGTGTCGCGCTCCCGGGACCTCCCCGCGCTGCTCGCCGACGTGGCCCGCGCCTACCGGGAGGCGCTCGCCCACCAGCTGCCGCTCGGCCGCATCCGTCAGGTGGTGCCCGACGACCTGACCGCACGGCGGCAGCGCCTCTTCGACACCCGGTACAACTACCTGCCGGCGGCCGCGCCGCTGGCCGCGACGCTGCACGCGCCGGACGGCCGGACGGTGCGCATCGCCGCCCGCCCGATCGACCCGCTGCGGCTGTCCCCCCGGCACACCGAGGACCACCCCGAGGTGCTGCCGCTGTCGTACAACCTGCGCCGGGACCCCGACGGGACCCTCGGCGGCGACGTCTGCGGGCACGACGGGCTGTACCCGCCCGAGCGGCTGGCGACGGTCGCCGGGGAGTTCGCGGCCGCGCTCGCCGAGGTCGCGGCGGCACCGCGATGGTGACGGCACCGGCCCGGGCGCCGGCCGCGCCGCTCGCGGGCCGGCGGCGGGCCACCGTGCTCATCGCGTGCGTGGCGAACTTCGTCGTGCTCGCCGACGCGACGATCGTCAACGTCGCGCTGCCGGCCCTGCGGCACGACCTGCGCATCGCCCCGGCGCAGCTGCCCTGGGTGGTCGACAGCTACACGCTGGTGTTCGGCGCCTGCCTGCTCCTCGGCGGGCTGGCCGCGGACCGGGCCGGGCCGCGGCTGCCGTTCGTCGCCGGCATGGTCGTGTTCACCGTGGGCTGCGTGCTGTGCGGGTCGGCGGGCGACGCCGGTGCGCTGTTCGCCGGCCGGGCGGTGCAGGGCGCCGGTGGGGCGCTGTTCAGCCCGGCCGCGCTCGCGCTGGCCACGGCGGCGGCCGGGACCGCGGCCGAGCGCGTGCGGGTCCTGGCGCTGTGGGGCGCGCTCGGCGCCGCCGCCGTGGCCGCCGGGCCGGTGCTCGGCGGGCTCGTCACGGCGTCCCTCGGCTGGGCCGCGCTGTTCTGGCTCCCGGGCCTGCTGTGCGGGGCCGCCGCGATCGCCGCGCTGCGGCTGCCGGCGGACGGCGGGGGTGCGCACGCGGGACGGGCCGGCGGCGAGCGGGCACCGGACCGCGCGGCGTTCCCGGCCCGGCGGGTGGCGGCCGCCTGCGCCGCGACGGCGCTGTCCTGCGGGGCGCTGGTGGGGGTGAGCTACGCCGGCACCCTGTGGCTGCAGGAGGTGCTGGGCTTCGGCGTGGTCACCGCCGGGCTGTTGCTGCTGCCGCTGAGCCTGGGCATCGTGGCCGGCTCGGCCGCCGCGCCCGTGCTGCTGCGGCGGTGCGCGCCGTGGCGGCTCGCGGTGGCCGGGCCGGTGGTCACGGCCGCGGGCATCGCGGCGCTGATCCCGATGACCGCGGGGTCGCCGGCGGCGTGGCCGGTGGCGGCGCTCGGGCTGCTGGCGTTCGGCTTCGGCGCGCAGTCCGTGCCGGTGACGCTCGCCGCCACCGCCGTGCCGCGCCGGGCCGGGCTCGCCACGGCCGCCTACCAGACGGCGGGCCAGCTCGGGGGCGGCCTGGGCCTCGCGGCGCTGGCCGCGCTCGCGGTCGCCGCCGGTGGGGCCGCGCCCGCCGGAGCCGGCACGATCCCGGGCTACCGGGCCCTGTTCGCCGGGGCCGCGCTGGCGGCCGTCGCCGCGGCGCTGCTCGGCGCCGGCATGCGGGACCCGGCGGCGCCGCGCTCAGAACACCCGGCGGCGCCGCGCTCAGAACACCCCGCGGCGCCGCCCTCAGAAGTCCCAGCGGCGCCGCAGGATCTCGTCCCCGTCGACGGTGACGCGGGCCGTGGCGCTGCCGGCCTCGCGGGTCAGCCGGAGCCGGACCTCGGTGCGGACCCGCTCGCCGGTGGGCAGCACGACCGTCGTGTCGGCCGCGCCCTCGACCCGGGTCGCCGCTGAGGCGTCCCGATCGGCGGCGGCGCGGACGTGACTGGCCGTGTCCACCCGCACGCCCCCGCGCGGCAGCAGCGCGCTGGTCTCGTCGCCCAGCACGACCGTGACCCGCTCCCGGGCCGGTTCCCGCATGATCTGCCACCGCGGCCGGTGCGACAGCCAGGGCGACCCGGCCGCCTGACGCGCCGGGTCCGGGGCCGGCAGCGTCGCCGGCTTGCCGGCCCCGGCGGGCGCCACGGGAATCGTGAGCCCGACCCGGCCGACCCGCAGCGTCCCGCCGCCGGCGACCGGCCACAGCCGCGGGAAGGCGCTCTCGCTCACCACCACGCGCAGCGCGTGGCCGGTCGGCAGCTCGTGGCAGGCCGGGTCCAGGGTGATCCGCACCGCCGAGCGCTCGGCCGGGACGTCGGCCAGAATCCCGCCGGTGATGAGCACCGAGCGACCCGCCGGGTCCACGTCGGTCAGCTTGACCACGACCCGGCGCGCCGCCGACCAGGTCAGGTCGAGCGTCACGACCGGCCGGCCGAGCAGCAGCAGCGGCCCGCGGACCGCCTCCCCGGTGACGGTGGCCGCGCGGGTGTCGTCGTCGTGCTGGTCGAGGGCGCGCTCGACGCCGGCCGCGGGGATGCCCCACACGCCGCTGAGCGCGCCCACGGTGGCGTCGGGCGCGGCGCTCACGCCGTCCCCGGCCCCCACCGCGACCGTCTCCTGCGCCACGCCGGCCGGCGGCCAGGCGTCGAAGTCGTGCCAGCCGGACTCGGGGCCGGGCAGGTGCAGCGTCACCGGCGGCTCGGTGTCGACGCCGTTCTCCTCGCCGGCGAGCCACCGCCGCCACCAGCGCAGCGCGAGCGCGCACGTGTCGGCGGGGTGCTCCGGCGCGTCGTCGGGGATCGTGTGCGACCACGGCCCGACGAGGAGCTTGCGCGGGCCGCCGAGCCGCTCGAAGGTGCGCAGCGAGCCGTCGCAGAACATGTCCCGCCACCCCGCCACGCACAGCACCGGCACGGTGATCGCGGCGGCGTCGACGACCCGCTCGCGCCACCGCGGGTCGCCGGCCGGGTGCCGGTACAGGTCGGCGAGGTAGGGCGCCGCGTCCTCGGCGCGCCGCCGCCAGCGCCGCTGCTCGTCCGCCGCGTGGAAGTCGCCGACCGGCGGCAGGACCTGGTTGTGCAGGGTGGCGAGGCCCCACATCGCCAGGGCGGTACAGCAGCCGGGCGCGCCCCCGGGGTGCACGAAGTCGCGCTCCGGGTCGAGCATCCCCAGCACGGACACCACGGCCCGCAGCGCCGGCGGGCGGCGGGCGGCCGTGCGCAGCGCGAGCAGGGCGCCGTAGGAGAAGCCCCACATGCCGACCGCGCCGGTGGACCACGCCTGCCCGGCGGCCCAGCGCACCAGGTCGGCACCGTCGTCGGCCTCGGCCGGGTCGAACGGCGGCCGGGCGAGGCCGTCGGAGGAGCCGAGCCCGAGCGGGTCGGCGAGCACGCAGGCGACGCCGGCCGCGGCGAACTCGTGCAGCGCCGCGCGGACCCCGAGGCCGCCGAGCGCGTCCTTGCGGTACGGCAGCAGGCAGACCACCACCGGGGCCGGACCGGCGCCACGGGGCAGGAACAGGTCCGCGGACAGCGTCACGCCCGGGGTCGCCGTGGGCACCCGGGCGTCGTGGCGGACCTCGACGTCGTACCGTTCGCCGTTCGCGGGTTCCATCGGCCCTCCTCAGCTGGAGTCGCGCACGACCAGTCGCAGGCCGAGCGTGATGTGCTGCACCGACGCCGACGGGTCCGCGATGCGCCCGGCGAGCAGCCGGGCACCGATCCGCCCGGACTCCTCGAAGGGCTGGCTGACCGTCGTCAGGCCGGCCGCCTCGGCGACGCTGCCGTCGTCGAAGCCCGCCACGGCGAGGTCTTCGGGCACCCGCAGCCCCTGGCGGCGGGCCTCCAGCACCAGGCCCGCGGCGAGCAGGTCGTGGTGGGCGAAGACCGCGGTCGGCGCCGGGCGCAGGGCGAGCACCTCGCCCAGGGCCCGGCGGCTGCTCCCGATGTCGTTGCCGGTCAGCACCGTGGGCACCGCGGCCGCGTCGATCCCGGCGCCGGCCAGCACGCCCAGGAAGCCGCGGTTGCGCCGCTGCCCCTGGGAGAGAAACGCCTGGGACTCCTGCGGCTCCTGCAGGAAGGCGAACGACGTGTGGCCGCGCTGCAGCAGGTGGCGGGCCAGCATGGCGCCGCCCTCCTCGTCGTCGATGTTGACGGTGCTGAACTCCGGCCGGGCGCTGTCCACCAGGACCGTCGGCAGCCCCCGGGTGCCCAGGTGCTCGGCGAGCTCGTCGTCCAGCGGCAGGCCCATGATGAGCAGCCCGTCGAGGCGCCCGGTCACCGGCAGCGTGCGCAGCAGCGGCGACACGCTCGCCGCGGCCGACTCGTGGTCGTAGACCACCACGTCGCGGCTCGTGCCGTCGGACTCGGCCAGCACGCCCATGAGCCGGCGGCGGAACGAGTCGTAGGAGGTGAACGGGGCGAGCACGCCGATCCGCCCGACGCCGCGGCGGGCCTGGGACACCGCGACGCCCTTGGGCACAAACTGCAGCTCCTCGATCGCGCGCAGGACGCGCTCGCGCGTCTTGGCGTTCACCCGGCTCGGCCGGTTGATCGTCTGCGAGACGGTGGAGATGCTCACCTTGGCGTGGGCGGCCACGTCGTAGATGGTGACGGCGTCAGACACGGCCGGGCTCACCCTGCTCCCAGCGCTCGGGGCCGGCGGGGTGCCGGGTCACGTGTCCGGCCGCCGCGCGGCGCCGTCGCTGCTCGACCGGATCGGGCACGGGCGCCGCGGCGAGCAGCGCCTGCGTGTAGGGGTGCTGCGGCTGTTGCGTCACGCGGGCCGCCGGGCCGGTTTCCATCACCCGGCCACGGTAGAGCACGACCACCCGGTCGGCGGCGTGGCGGATCAGGGCCAGGTCGTGGGTGATGAACAGGTAGCCGATCCCGGACTCGCGCTGCAGGCCGCGCAGGAGGTTGAGCACCTGCGCCTGGACGGACAGGTCCAGGGCGCTGGTGGGCTCGTCGCACACGATGAGGCGCGGGCCGGCGACGAGCGCCCGCGCGACGGCGATGCGCTGGCGCTGGCCGCCGGAGAACTCGTCCGGGTAGCGCTCGGCGGCGTCCGGCGGCAGCCCGACCCGGCCCAGGACCTCGGCGACGCGATCGCCGGCGCCCGCCGCGCCGCCGTGCGCGAGCAGCGGCTCGACCAGCGTCTGGCGGATGGTGCGGGACGGGTTGAGCGAGCCGTACGGGTCCTGGAAGATCGGCTGGATGTGCCGCGTCAGCTCGCGCCGCCGCCGCCGCCCGGCCGCCGTGATGTCCTCGCCGTCGAAGCGGACGCTGCCCCCGGTCGCGGGGACCAGGCCCAGCACCACGTTGCCGATCGTCGACTTGCCCGAGCCGCTCTCCCCGACCAGCGCGACCGTCTCGCCGGGCGCGACCGTCAGGCTGACGTCGCGCACCGCGTCCGGCGGCCGGCGGCGGCCCCGGCCGTAGTTCACGGTCAGCCCGCGCAGCTCCAGCAGCGCCTCACCGTTCACGCCGTCACCTCCGCAGGCTCCGGTGCCGGCGCGAAAAACCTGTGTTGACGGTGAGCGGCCCCTCCGCTCCGCTCCGGACCGCTCACGCCGTCACCTCCGCAGGCTCCGGTGCCGGCGCGAAAAACCTGTGTTGACGGTGAGCGGCCCCTCCGCTCCGCTCCGGACCGCTCACGCCGTCACCTCCGCAGGCTCCGGTGCCGGCGCGAAAAACCTGTGTTGATGGTGAGCGGCCCCTCCGCTCCGCTCCGGACCGCTCACGCCGTCACCTCCGCAGGCTCCGGTGCCGGCGCGAAAAACCTGTGTTGACGGTGAGCGGCCCCTCCGCTCCGCTCCGGACCGCTCACAGCGCCGCCACCTCCTCCGCGCGGATGCAGCGGGTCACGCGGTCGCCGTGCCCGCCCGTGAGCGGGATGGTCCCGGCGGCGCACTCGTCGGCCGCGAACCGGCACCGGGGGCGGAACCGGCAGCCCGGCGACCATCGCCCGGGTGACGGGACCGTCCCGGCGATGGTCGGTAGGTCCCGCCCGGCCACCGCGAGGTGCGGGTTGGCCTCGAGCAGGGCGCGCGTGTACGGGTGGCGGGGGTCGGCGTAGAGGTCCTCGACGCCGGCCTGCTCGACGACCTCGCCCGCGTACACCACGACCGCGCGGTCACAGATGTCGGCCAGCACGCCCCAGTCGTGCGTGACCAGGATGACGGCCATGCCGAGGCGGCGGCGCAGGTCGCGCAGCAGGTCGAGGATCTCGGCCTGCACGGTGACGTCCAGCGCGGTGGTGGGCTCGTCGGCGACGAGCAGCTCGGGCCGGCCGGCGAGCGCGAGGGCGATGGCGACCCGTTGCGCCATGCCGCCGGACAGCTCGTGCGGGTAGCGCCGCGCGACCCGCTCGGGATCGGTGAGCCGCACGGTGCGCAGCAGCTCGACCGCCTCCCGGGCGGCCTGTCGGCGGCTCATCGGGGTGTGCCGGCGGATCACCTCGGCGACCTGGCCGCCGACGCGGAACGCGGGGTCCAGGCCGCTGCCCGGCTCCTGCGACACCAGCGCGATGCGCCGGCCCCGGACACGGCCGAACCCGCGCTCGTCGAGCCGGGTCAGGTCGAGGGCCGGCCCGGCAGCGGGGCGGAACCGGGCGGTGCCCGCGGTCACCGCGCCTCCGGCCGGCAGCAGGCCGAGCAGGCTGCGCGCGATCATCGTCTTGCCCGAGCCGGACTCGCCGATGACCCCGACGCACTCCCCCGCCGCGACCGAGAAGCTCACGTCACGCACGACCGTGACCGGTCCGCCGGGCGCCGGGAACTCGATCGTGAGCCCGTCCACCGACAGCAGTGGCGCGGGGCCCGCCGCCGGGTCCGGCGGTTCGGCCGGAGCGGGGTGTGATCGCGCCGGGCGGGGCGGGGCCGCCGGCTCGCGGTGCTCGGCGGTGACGTCGCGGACCGCGTCGCCGAAGACGCCGAGCGCCAGGACGGTCAGCGTGAGCATCGCGCCGGTGGGGACGGCCAGCCACAGGTCCTCGCCGGTGACCTGGGCCGCCTGCGCGATCATGTTGCCCCAGCTCGGGCCCTCGGTCTCGGGGGCGCTGAGGCCGAGGAACGACAGCGCCCCCTGGACCAGCACGGCGGTCGCGGCGAACAGGGAGACCTGCACGAGGATCGGGCCGGTGAGGCGGGGCAGGACGTGGCGGACCATGATGCGCGCCTCGCCCAGGCCGGACAGGCGCGCGGCCCGCACGTACAGCTCCCGCTTGACGCTCATGGTGACCCCCCGGGCGACGCGCAGCAGCATCGGCGCCGAGATCACGCCCAGCACGACCATGGTGGCGGCCGTGTTGCCCGGGAAGACCGCGAGCACCATGAGCAGCATGACGATGCCCGGCAGCGCGAGCAGCAGGTCGGCCAGCCACGAGATCACGCGGTCGGCCCAGCCGCCGAGGTGCCCGGCCGTGACGCCGAGGGTCACGCCGAGCACGACGAACACCGCGACCGCCTCGACCACGCTGACGAGCGTGACCTGGGCGCCGTAGAGCAGCCGGCTGAGCACGTCGCGGCCCAGCCGGTCGGTGCCGAGCCAGTGCGCCGCGCCCGGCCCGGCCAGCGCCGCGGCCAGGTCCTGCCGCTCGGGGTCCGCCGGGGCCACCCATCGCACGCACAGCGTGGCGGCGGTCAGGGCGAGCAGGAAGGCCCCCGCGGCCAGCCCCGGGCCGCGGCGCCACAGCCGGCGCCATCGCGAGCGCCGGGCGGGGCGCGCGGCCGGGGGCGCGTCGGTCGCGATCAGGGAGATGCTCATGCGGCACGCACCTTCGGGTCGAGCCAGCGGTACGCCAGGTCCACCAGCAGGTTCACGATGATCACGACGACGGTGAAGCAGAACGCCACCCCGGTGATGACCGGCAGGTTGTGGCCGCCGGTCGCGGTGACCGCCTGCTGGCCGAGGCCCGGCACGGAGAAGATGCCCTCGATGAGGACCGCGCCGCTGAGCAGGTTGACGAAGAGCAGCCCCAGCATCGTGACCACCGGGATGGCGGCGTTGCGCAGCGCGTGCCGGTAGAGGATCGAGCGCAGCGGCAGGCCCCGGGCCCGCAGCATGGTGACGAACTCCTGGGACAGCACCGCCGCCATCGAGTCGCGGGTCTGCTTGGCGACGAAGGCGATCGACCCGGCCGAGAGCGTGAGCACCGGCAGCGTGATCGCGCGCAGCCAGCCCACCGGGTCGCGCCCCGGGTCGACGTAGCCGCCGGAGGGCAGCCAGGCCAGGCGCACGGCGAACAGCTCGACGAGCAGCAGCGCCAGCCAGAAGCTCGGCACCGCGAGACCGGTCAGCGACACCGCGTCCAGCAGCCGGCCGGCCGGGCCGCGGCGCCGCGCGCCGGCGACGCCGAGCCAGGTGCCGGCGACGGCCGAGACGAGCACCGTGCCGACGATGACGGACAGGCTCGGCAGGAGCCGGTCGCCGACGATCTCGGCGACCGGCTGCCCGCTGAACAGGTCCCGGCCGAGGCTGCCGTGGAACAGCTCGCCGAGCCAGTGCCAGTACCGCACGTGCAGCGGCTCGTCGATGCCGAGCAGTTCGCGGGTGCGGGCGTACTGCTCGGGGGTGTAGCTGCCCGACTGGCTGCTGAGGATGGACGTCGCCGCGTCCCCGGGCGCGAGCGACACGAGCACGAAGGACAGGGCGGTGACCACGAACAGCAGCGCCACCGACGAGGCGAGCCAGCGCAGCACGGCGCGGAGCATGGCGGCCGACCTTTCTGCGCCGGCTAGGCCGCCGGCACGATCTCGTAGAGGGACAGCAGCGGCTCCTTCGGCGAGGTGGCGATCCCGCCGACCGTGTTGCGGGCGTAGTACGGCAGCCCGGTCATGACCACCGGCACGAACCACGCCTGGGTGGTCAGGTACGCCACGACGCTGCGGTCCGCCGCGTCCTTGGCCTCGCCGGTGCTGCTCGCCGCCTCGTCGTAGCGCGACCGCAGGGCCGGGTCGGCGTACTTCAGCGGGTTGAACGCCGCGGAGGGCAGGAACAGCGACGGCCCCTCCATCCAGATCGGGATCTGGCCGAAGGCGGTCATGAACGCGGGGAACTTCCCGCCGAACGCGTCCGCCGAATACTGGTTGGCGTTGGCGTAGTCGGTGATGCGCAGGTCGACCCCGATCTGCTTCCACTGCTGCGCGAGCGCCTGGGCCACCAGGTGCAGCTGCTGGTATTCGGGCGTGACGACGGCCAGCGTGAACCCGCCGCCGTAGCCGGCCTCGGCGAGCAGGGCCTTGGCCTTGTCGACCTGGTAGGGGTAGGCGGCGGCGAGGCTGTCGTCGTATCCGTAGCCGCCGGGGACGCTGACCTGGTGCGCCGGCTCGCCGACGCCCGGGAACAGCGCCTTGGCGATCGCGGCCCGGTCGGTCGCGAAGTTCAGCGCCTGGCGCACCCGCGCGTCGCCGAGCGGCTTGGCGAGCGTCCCGCCGCGGTCGGCCAGCACCACGCCGTTCCACAGGAACAGCGAGGAGGCGACGGTGAGCCCGGCCTGCTTGGCGGCGCCGACGGTGGACGGGTCGCCGACGGCGACGTCGGCCTGGCCGGTCTTGAGCGCGTTGAGCACGGCCTGCGGGGTCGTGATGACCCGGATGACCACCTTGTGCCAGCGCACCGCCGGGGCGTTGTAGTAGTGCGGGTTCGGCACGTACGTGTAGTGGTCACCGGCGACGGTCTGCTGGGCGTCGAGCATGTACGGCCCCGCGCCGACGGTCGTGGTGCCCAGCGCCCCCGGGTCGGCGAGGCCGCCGCTGCCGATGACCCCGCCGATGATGTAGTCCTGCGTGAGCATCACCGGGAAGTCGGGGTTCGGCGCCGGCGAGGTGATGGTGACCGTCGCGGGGTCGGTCGCGGTGAAGGTGCAGCCGGCCAGCAGCGGCGCCATCTGGCCGGCCGAGCTGACCACGTATTTGAGATGGTCGACGACGTTCTGGGCGCTCAGCGGCGAGCCGTCGGAGAAGGTGACCCCGGGGCGCAGCTTGAGCACGAAGGTCTTGTTGCCCGTGCCCTGGTACGACCACGACTCGGCGAGACCCGGCGTGAGCGTGCCGTCGGATCTGCGCACGATGAGCGGCTCGTAGGCCAGGTTCTCCAGCCAGCTGTTGTTCTGCGCGGTCTTCGCCGGGTCCAGGGTCTGCGGCGGCGAGGCGGTGACCACGGTCAGCGTGTTGCCGACGGTCGGGTTCGCCTCCGGTGTGGCGCCACAGCCGGAGACCGATAACGCGGCGATGAGCGACAGGGCGGGTATGGCCCGGTCGATGACGCTGCGGCACGTCCGCACGACTCCTCCTACGGGTAGCTGCGGGTTCGCGGGGCCTGTGAGTGGGGTGTTACACCGACGCAATGCCTAGGTAACAACGGCCGTCGATCAAGTGTCAAGACCTTTCTGCGAAGCACTTCGCATCGCTATGGTGGAGCTCCGGTTCCGCGAGCCTCGGAGGACGACGTGTTCCTTGATCGCGACGGCACCACCTTCCGCACCCGGGTCCACCGCGACGTCCGGATCCCCACCGCCGATCCCGCGGTGACGCTCTCGGGCGACCTCTACCGCCCGGTGACCGGCGAGGCCGTGCCCGCTCTGGTCACCGTGCAGCCCTACCGCAAGGACTTCCTCGCCGGCTCCGCCTACGCCGGGCCGGCCCGGTGGTTCGCCGAGCGGGGCTACGCGAGCCTCGTCGTCGACCATCGCGGCACCGGCGCCTCCGACGGGCAGCGCCGGGCCGAGTTCGACCGCGGCGAGGGCGACGACGCGCTCGCCGCCATCGACTGGATCGCGGCCCAGCGCTGGTGCACCGGCGCGGTCGGGGCCTGGGGGGTGTCGTACGCGGCGAACACGACCCTGCGCGTGGCCGGCCTGCGCCCCGCGCCCCTGCGGGCGGCCGTCGCCATCGCGCACGGACTCGACGCCGGGCGCGACAGCATCCACCCCGACGGCGCCCGCGGCGACCTGCACGCCCTGGCCAACCGCGGCAGCTCGATGCTGCTGCAGCAACTGCTGCCGCCGCTGGCCGGCTACGGCACCGCCGACGCGCAGCACCGCTGGCGGACCCGGCTGCGCACGCAGCGGCCGATGGTCCTGGACTACGCCCGGTCCCCGGCCGACGACCCGGTCTGGGCCGAGCGGGCGATCGACGGGAGCCGCATCACCGTGCCGGTGCTGTGCGCCGGCGGCTGGCGCGACAGCTTCACCCACGCGGTCATCGACGCCTTCGAGCGCATCCGCGGCCCGAAGCGGCTGGTGATGGGGCCCTGGGGCCACGTCATGCCCCAGGACTCGGCCCACCACCCGGTCGCCTTCCTCGAGCTCATGGCGCAGTGGTGGGACCACTGGCTGCGCGGCGTGCCCAACGACGCCATGGCGGCGCCGCCGGTCGTGCTGCACCTGGACGGCCCGCGGCCACGCTGGCGCGGCTACGCCCACTGGCCCCCGCCCGGGCGCAGCACCGTGCTCGCCGCCGACGGCGACGCGCTCGTGCCGGCGGCACCGGACACCGCGCGCCGGCCGCCCGCCCCGCACGTGCCCGACCCGAGCGTCGGCACGCTGCGCGGCCTCGCCGGCCTCGGGCTGGGCGAGGCGTGCCCGCCGCTGGACCAGCACGACGACGACCTGCGCTCGCTCTGCGCGACCGGCGCCCCGCTCGAGGCCGACCTGCTGCTGGCCGGGCGCCCGCAGGTGCTCGTCCGGCTCGCCCCGGACGAGCACGGCCGCATCGTGCCGCCGCTGCGGCTCGTCGCCCGCCTGTGCGGCGTCGACCCGGGCGGCCGCTCGACGCTGATCACCGCCGGCACCCTGCGGCCGGGCAGCGAGGCGGAGCAGACGATCCCGCTGCGCCCGGTGCACCACCGGGTGCCGGCCGGCACCCGGCTGCGCGTCGCGCTCGGCACCGCCGACTTCCCGCGGCTCACGCCGCTGTGCGGCGAGGTCGCCGTGCACGTCGCCGGGCTGCGGCTGGTCCTGCCGGTCGGCGACGAGCACGCCGGCACGGACGTGGACCTTCCGCCGGCGGACGCGACGGCCCGCCCCGCCGCCGCGGCGCCGAGCTGGCGGGTCGAGCGGGACCACACCCGCGGGGCGACGACGGTGAGCGTCGCGAGCGAGGTGCCGCACACGGTCAGCGCGGACGGGCACGTCTACCGCCTCACCAGCCGGCTGCGGGCACACCTGCCGGGCGGCGCGCCGCAGGCCGTGGTGACCAGCGCCACCCAGACGGCGCAGGTGTGGCTGGAGACCGGCGAACGGATCTTCGCCAGCGCGTCCGTGCGGTGCACGCAGGACGCGCTGCGAGCCCACGGTGTCGTGCGCATCGGCGCGCTCACGCTCTTCGAGGCGACCTGGACGGCCGAGCTGACCCGGGAAGGCGAAGGCCTTGTTCGCCAGCCGTAACCGTCAGGTAACCACCGGTATCGGTCCGCGTGCCACGCTCGGAGCCGATGTCCGAGTTGCCACTGGACCGGCACGTCGTCGCCCGCGGCACCGACCGCGACGACGTGAACGACCAGTTCGCCCGCGAGCTGCCGGAGCATCGCCTCGAAGACGGCCCCGACGGCCTGCGGCTCGACGCCCGGCTGCATGCCGTGCGGCTGCCGCACCTCGTCGCGCTGTACCTGTCGTACGGCTGTGAGGCCCGCTGCTCCTACGACAGCAGCGAGACGTCGGTGTGGATCCAGCTGCCGGTCTCGGGCAGCCTGCGGGTGCGGGTGAGCGGCACCGAGCTGCTGTGCACCACCGCCCAGGCGTCGGTCACCTCCGCGTCCGGGCGGGTGGCGATGGCGTGGAGCCGCGACTGCGCGGCGCTGGCCTTCCGCATCCAGCGGCGCGCGCTGGAGGACGAGCTGGAGTCGCTCATCGACGGCCCGGTCGGCCCGCCGCTGCGCTTCGAGCCGGTGATGGACCTGGCCGGCGAGCGCGTGCGGTCCTGGTTCGCGATCGCCACGGCGTTCACCCGGGAGCTCAACGCCGGCGGCGGCCTGCTCGAGCATCCCCGGCTGGTGGTGCACGCCGAGCGGCTGCTGCTGCGCGGGCTGCTGCTGTCCCAGCCGCACAGCCACTCGGCACTGCTGCGCGACGATCTGCCGGAGTCGACGCCGTGGCATGTGCGCACCGCCGTACGGCTGCTGCAGGACCGGCCCGAGTGCGACTTCAGCGCCGCCTCGCTGGCCCGGGACGTCGGGGTCAGCCCGCGCGCGCTGCAGGACGGCTTCCGCCAGCACCTCAACGCCTCGCCCATGCAGTATCTGCGCACCGCGCGGCTCAACCGGGTGCGCGCCGACCTGCTGGCCACCACGCCGGCGACCGCGACCGTCGCCGACGTCGCGCACCGCTGGGGGTTCACCCATCTCGGGCGGTTCGCCCAGTACTACCGCGCCCGCTACGGCGAGTCCCCGTCGGACACGCTGCGCGCCGCCGGCTGACCGCGCCACCCGGTCCGGTCACGGGTCCACCGCGACGGCGCCGCCGCGGGTGTTTCGCGGCCGCCGGTGCGGGCAGACGGTGAGCCACGGTGCCGGTGCGTCCGCATCGGCATGAGCGACCGACGACGGGAGGGCTCGATGAGCTTCCAGGACAAGGTCCAGCACAAGGCCGAAGAGGCCAAGGGCGCCACCAAGGACAAGGTCGGCGACATGACCGACGACGAGCGTCTGCAGGCCGAGGGCCAGTCCGAGAAGAGTTCCGCGAACGTGAAGCAGGCCGGGGACAAGGTCAAGGACGCGGCCCGAAAGGCCAAGGACGCCCTGAGCTGACCCGGCGGCAGCCGCGAGAGACGTTCGCGGGCAGCGCGGCGCGAGCCGGCCGCGCTGCCCGCGGGCGGTCGGCCCGGCACCGGTACCGGTACCCGGACCTTGACGCAGTGCACCGACGGGTTCAGCCCCGTCAGGCGGCGCAGCGGAAGCCCGCGTGCCCGGTGGTGCTGTCGGGGGTGGAGGAGGTGCGGGCGGCCACCCGGTAGCGGTTGCAGTACGACTCGTGGCACAGGTACGAGCCGCCGCGCATCACGCGGGTGGTGCCCCCGGGCGGCCCCGCCGGGTCGAGCCGGGTGGCGTCGGAGGGCTCGGCGTGCCATGCCGGGCTGAACCAGTCGGCGCACCACTCCCAGACGTTGCCCGACGTGTTGTAGAGGCCGAAGCCGTTGGGGCGGTAGGCGTCCACGGGTGCGGTGTCCAGGTAGCCGTCGGCGGCCGTGTTGCGCCGCGGGAACTCGCCCTGCCACGTGTTGCAGCGGTGCGTCCCGCGCGGCGTGAACTCGTCGCCCCACGGGAACCGGGCCTGCTCCAGACCGCCGCGGGCCGCCTTCTCCCACTCGGCCTCGGTGGGCAGGCGCTTGCCGGCCCAGGCCGCGTAGCAGGCGGCGTCGGTCCACGACACGTGCACGACCGGGTGGTTGCGCCGCTCGCCGATGCCGGAGCCCGGGCCGGCCGGGTGGCGCCAGTCCGCGCCCTCGACCGGCAGCCACCACCGCGGCACCTGCGCCGACCGGCCGGCCAGCACGCGCCGCTCCGCCTCGCCCCGCACGAGCAGGTGGAACACGAAGCTCCAGCCGAAGCGCTCGGCCTCGGTCACGTAGCCGGTCGCCTTGACGAACCGGGCGAACTGCGCGTTCGTGACCGCCGTCGGGTCGATGTGGAACGCCGACACGCGCACCTCGCGGACCGGGCCCTCCCCGTCGTCGGGGAACGCGTCCGGGTCGTCGCCGCCCATGAGGAACGGGCCCTCCGGGATCGCCACCATGCCCTTGAGCACCTCGGCGCGGGTGCGTTCCGGCACGGCGAAGGGCAGCTCGAAGGGCGCGTCCGAGGCCCGGCCGGCGGGCGGGTTGCAGCAGCTCACGCCGACAAACCTACGTCGAACGGCAGCCCGCTTCCCGGGTCGCGGCAGATCTCGCGCAGCTGTGCGTAGAGCGCGGCGACGACGGCCGGGTGCGTGTCCCACAGGTTCGTGGTCTCGCGCGGGTCCTCGGCGACGTCGTAGAGCTGGCCCTGCGGGTGCTCGGCGTCCCACGGCGGGGCGGCGTGCGCCTTGCCGGTGCCGGTGGCGAACAGGTCGCTGATCGAGGGCTCGGAGAAGCCGCCGCCGGAGCCGGCCGAGAAGATCGCCTTCCACCGCCCGGCCCGCAGCGCGAACCGGCCGCCGAGGCTGTGGTGGACGATCGGGCGCTCGGGGTCGCCCGGCTCCGCGCCGGTGAGCACGGGCAGGATGTCGCGGCCGTCCTCGCACGCCACGGGGCGCCCCGCGGCCGCGGCCGCGGTCGGCAGGACGTCGGTCAGGCAGATCGGGGCGTCCACCACCCCGCCGGCCGGGATCCGCCCGGGCCAGCGGGCGATGAACGGCTCCCGGTGCCCGCCGTCCCACAGGTCGCCCTTCTGCCCGCGCCAGTCGCCGTTGGGCGCGTGCCGTGCGGGGTCGCCGTCGTCGGTGAAGTACGTG
This sequence comes from Dactylosporangium sp. CA-139114, assembly GCF_050955725.1. NCBI lineage: Bacteria > Bacillati > Actinomycetota > Actinomycetes > Micromonosporales > Micromonosporaceae > Dactylosporangium > Dactylosporangium sp. CA-139114. The sequence continues at coordinate 3,206,588 of NZ_CP192080.1, read as the reverse complement.
ACGGCGCCGTTGTCGCTCGTGACGATGAACAGGGTGTCGTCGAGCCGGCCGGTGCGCTCCAGGGCGGCGCGCAGCTCGCCGACGGCCCAGTCGACCAGGCACACGCCGTCGGCCCGGTCGCCGAGGCCGGAGCGGCCGGCGATGAAGTCCGGCGGCACGTTGGGCCGGTGCGGCGCGCTGGGCGCGAGGTAGCACAGGAACGGGCCGGTCTGCTCCTCGACGAAGGCGACCGCCGCGCGGGTGAAGGCGACGTCGGCGTCCTGCTCCCGGAAGCCGTCGGCCTGCAGGCCGGGGCGCTGCTCGGTGAGGTACACCTCCTTCTCCTTCGTCGGCAGGCCGACCGTGCGGTCCTGGTCGATGAACGCGTAGGGCGGCATGTCGAGGGAGCCGGCGATGCCGAAGAAGCGGTCGAAGCCCAGGGCGGCCGGCCCTCCGGTGACCGGCGCGGTGTAGTCGATGTCCCGTCCGAAGTCGGTCTCGACGTCGTCGTGCAGCGGCGCGCCGGGGGTGAACGCCGAGCGGACCGAGCCGTCGGTGTGCCGCCAGCCGAGGCCCAGGTGCCACTTGCCGAAGGCGCCGCAGGTGTACCCCGCATCGCGCAGCACGCTCGCCAGGGTGGGGCGGTCCGGCTCGATGATGGCCGGCCCGTGCCCCATGAGCACGAAGTTCTTCAGCGGCCCGCGCCACGCGTAGCGCCCGGTCATGAGCGCGTAGCGGCTCGGGGTGCACACCGCCGAGGCGGAGTGGCAGTCGGTGGCGCGCACCCCCTCGGCGGCCAGCCGGTCGACGTTCGGGGTGGGGATCGCCGAGCCGTAGCAGCCCAGGTCACCCCAGCCCATGTCGTCGGCGAGGACGACCACGATGTTCGTCACGTCCAGCAGCTCCCGTCGGTGCTCCTGACGATGCGGACCGCGTTGGTGGTGCCCGGGTCGATGGTGAACCGGCTCGCGTCGGCCTGGCAGGCGCCGTCGGTGTACACGTTGACGAAGTTCACGTTGCGCGCCTTGTGGGTGCTGTCGATGCCCTGGACGATGCTCGGGTACTGGTAGTTCGTCTGGGCGTGGATGTTGCGGAAGATGAGCTGGTCGAGCTCGCCGTAGCCCAGCGCCGGGTCGTACCACTTGTTGTTGTCGACCGCGAGGTAGAACAGCCGCCAGTTGGCGTTCTCCACGCGGATGTTCTCGAACAGGTAGCGGCTCGGCGTGCCGGGGCCGGCGTGCAGGGCGCGGAAGATGCCGGACTTCTGGATCTGGTAGTGCTCGGCGTGGATGACGTCGTTGTCGTACACGTGGAAGTTGGCAGGGCTGTTCGCCAGGTTCCAGCTGATCATGAACGGGGCGCCGTTCTCCAGCTGCCAGACGGTGTTGCCGCGGGTCACCTGGTCGCCCCAGAACAGCTTGATCGAGTCGTCGTTGGACTTGACGAAGTTGTTCTCCACGAGGGCCTTGTTGCCCGCGACCATGCCGTCGGTGCTGTACCACCACGACATCGTCTTGACGTTCTCGATGGTGGTGTACTGCGCGAGCGCCCGGACGTTGAACCGGGGCGCGTTGACGAACGTGACGCCCTCGACGAGCAGGTTCTGCGAGGACTGGTCGGCGATGTCGATCATGCCGGGCTGGTTCTTGTTCAGCTCCTGGTCGCCGAGGTCCATGAACTTGCCGTCGAACACGCCGCGGCCCTTGATGGTGACGTTGCTGACCGGGCCGTTGGCGATGAACGCGCCCTTCACCCAGGCGCCGCCGGCGAGGTAGATCGTCCTGTTCGACGTGATCACGTTGCCGGAGCCGATGTCGTGCACGCCGGGGCCGAAGTAGAGCACGTTCGGGTCTCCGGTCGCGGGCGGCACGTCGTTCTCCGGCGGGTTGGCGAAGACGAGCATCGGGTGCGCGATCGGGTTGTGGATGTTCGGGGCGAACTCCACGGAGACGTTCTTCGGGTTCGACATGGTGAACGTGCACGTGTTGCCGGCGAACGAGGTGGCGATCGCCGCGGACTGGGGCCGCACCTGGCAGCCGGTCAGGCCGCTCTGCCCCACCGCGGTCACCTTCACCGTGACGGAGCCGGCGAAGGAGAAGCTCGTCCAGGAGGTGTCGGCCTCGCGGTTGGTGTCGGTCTTCGCGGCCGTCGTCTTGTAGACGAACGACGACTGGTCGTTGACGGTGGCGGTGTACCAGTTCGAGGCGGCGACGCCGGCCGGTCCCGGGTAGAGGCTCAGCGCGGGGCCGGCACCGGGGGTGATGTCGCCGTAGGGCAGGGTGGCGCGGTGCGCGGCCACGTCGTTCAGCGTCGCCGCGGTCGAGCTCGCGATGCTGCTCGCGATCGAGTCGACGGTGCCGATGGAGCCGTTGATGGTCGTGACGGTGCCGCCGAAGTCGTACTGCTTGCCGGTGTAGGGCGCGCCGTTGGCGGAGGCGGGGTCGGCGGCCAGCGCCACCAGGACGACGACGGCAAGGCCCGCGATGAAGGACTTTCGCATTGCAGCTCCCGAATCTGGCTCAGCCGAAGCGCAGCTGGTGCTCGGCGGTGGGATCCCAGGTGTTGAGCCCCGGCTGCCCGAACGCGGGCGCCAGGACGTAGTGGTCGAACGTCGACGCCAGCCGCTCGCGCAGCAGCGCGTGGTGGCGGGCGACCTCGTCGGCGGCGGCGGGGTCGTCGACGAGGTTGGTCAGCTCGTACGGGTCGGTCTCGAGGTCGAAGAACTGCCAGGGGGTGCCGCCGTGGGCGTCGCCGAGGACGGTGTACTTGTAGCGGCGGGTGCGCAGGCCCCGCCAGGTCTCGGCGTGGAACGGGATGTTCGGGCGCATCTCGGCGACGAACTCCAGCAGCACCCCGTCGCGGTCGAGCCGGTCGGTCTCGCCGCGGGCCAGGGGCGTGAGGTCCCGGCCGGGCTTCGGGTCGCGCGGGGTGATCCCGGCCAGCCCCAGCAGGGTCGGGAACAGGTCCTCGGTGCAGGTCGGCTCGTCCACGACCCGGCCCCCGCCGCCGACGTTGCCGATGATGAGCGGGGTGCCGATCGACTCCTCCCAGGGCCGCTGCTTGGCCAGCTCCCCGTGGCAGCCGAGCAGCTCGCCGTGGTCGGCGGTGAGCGCGATGACGGTGTCGTCCAGCGTGCCGGCCGCCCGCAGCGCCGCCACCAGACGGCCGATGTTGTCGTCGAGGTTCTCGATCATCGCGTAGTAGACGCGCAGGTCGGCCAGCAGTCCCTCGCCGTGCGGGCCGCGCTTCTTGTACTGCTTGTCCGGCTCGACGTTGTCGCGCAGGACGATGTCGCGGTCGCGCCAGCGCTCGAGGTACTCCGGCGGCGCGGTGAACAGCGGGTGCGGCGGCTCGACGGAGAGCACCGCGGCGAAGGGCCGCTCCCGCGGCGCCGTGGCGTACTCGGTGGCCATCGCGAAGAGGTCGTCGGTCTGGTAGCCGGGCAGCTTGCGCATGGTCGGGTCGTCGTGGGTGCTGTACCAGGTGTCGTACGGGTCGTTGGCGATGTCGAAGCCGGCGAAGTGCCCGAAGCGGCCCTGGAACGGCCGCGGGACGGGGGTCCGGGACGCCTTGACGACGGTGTGCCCGGGGTAGTGGCCGAAGTTGCCGTACAGGTGCCACTTGCCGAACATCGCGGTGTCGTAGCCGTGGTCGTTGAACTCGTCGGCGATGGTGCGCTCGGCCGGCGACATGCGCCACTCGATCGACGGGATGAAGCGGGTGTGGGCGTACTCCCCCGTCATCAGCGTGAAGCGGAACGGCACGCACACCGGGTAGGTCGACGACGCCTGGGTGAAGCGGGCGCCGGACTCGGCGAGGGCGTCGATGTTGGGCGTGTGGACGTTGGGGTCGCCGTAGCAGCCGAGCGCCTGGCGGCGCAGCTGGTCGGCGATGACGAGGATGACGTTGGTCATTTGAGGCCGCCGGAGGTGAGGCCAGCGACGAATCGGCGCTGGAGCGTGATGAACAGCAGGAGCACCGGGACGAGCATGAACAGCGCGGCCGCGCTGGTGAGGCCCCAGTCGGTGGAGTTCTGGTCCTGGAAGGACAGGAAGCTGGTCGAGATCGGCCGCTTCGACGGGTCGTGCACGAACGTGATGGCCCAGAAGAACTCGTTCCAGGCCCACAGCCCGACGACGAGCGCCACGGTCATGAAGCCGGGCCAGGCCAGCGGCAGCATCACCTTGCGGGCGATCTGCACCTCGGAGGCGCCGTCGAGCCGGGCCGCCTCGACGAACTCTTTCGGCACCTTGACGAGGAACGAGCGCAGCATCAGCGTCGCGAACGGCGCGTCGGTCGCCCAGTAGACGACCATCAGGCCGAACAGGCTGTCGGTGAGGCGCAGGTCGGCCCAGAGCGAGAACAGCGGGACGACGAACAGCTGCACCGGCATGGTGCTGCCCAGGAACAGGTAGGCCAGCACCCCGCCGCCGCCGGGGACCTCGAGGTGGCTCAGCGCGTAGGCGGCCAGCCCGGCGATGACGCACGTGCCGAGCATCGCGCCGATCACCAGGATCACGCTGTTGCGCATCGTGGTGCTGAAGTCGCCCTGCGACCAGGCGGTGGCGAAGTTGTCGAACGTGATCGACCTCGGCGGGGCCAGCGGGCTGGAGCCGATCTCGGCGTTGTTCTTGAACGCGTTGAAGACCATGATCACAAACGGGCCGACGGCGAACAGCGCCAAGACGGTGAGCACGAGGTAGGCCACCGGGTGGCGGCCGCCGGAGGATCGTCTGCGCGTGGCCTCGGCGACCGGCGTGGACAGCTGCTGCGGTGGTGCGACGGTCGCCGTCACTCCTCCCACCCCTTCCGGCGCAGCCAGGCGTAGGCGGCCAGGACGAGGCCGGTGACCGCGGTCATCGACAGCCCGAGCGCGGCGGCGTACCCGGCCGAGTACTGGTTGAACGCCTGGTCGTACATGAGCGTGGAGACCACGTCGGAGGAGTTGGCCGGCCCGCCGTGGGTCATGATGAAGATGTAGTCGAACGCCTTGAGCGACCAGATGACCGTCATCAGCACGATGAACACGAGCGTCGGGCGGATGCCGGGCAGGGTCACCGACTTGAACTGCTGCCAGCGGCCGGCGCCGTCGAGCTTCGCCGCCTCGTAGAGCTGGACGTCCACGTTCTGCATCGCGGCGAAGAAGATGACCGCGAGGAAGCCCCACCAGTGCCAGTCGACGACGAAGTTGACCGCGTAGAGCGAGGTCGCCGGGTCGCCGAGCCAGGCCTGGTCGAAGCCGAGCTGGGCGGCGATGCCGCTGTTGGGCGACAGCAGCATCTTCCAGATCGCCGCGTTGATGACCGAGGCGGTGACGTACGGGATGAAGAACAGCGTGCGGAACACCATCCGGAAGCGGCGCACCTGGTTGATGAGGTGCGCGCCGAGCATGCCCAGCGCCATCGGCACGCTGAGGAACAGCACGAACCAGATGGCGTTGTGCAGCAGGGCCTCGTGCACCGCCGGGTCGGTGAACGCCCGGGTGTAGTTGTCGAGGCCGATGAGGTTGGCCGGGCCGATGCCGGACCAGTCGGTGAACGAGTAGTACACGGTGGCGATCGACGGGCCGAGCACGACGAGCACGTTGAGCACCAGCAGCGGGGCCAGGAACGCCCAGCCCACCAGCGCCCGCCGCCACACCGCCCGGCGCCGGGTGGGGCCCGGTGCCGGGGCGCTCAGGGTGGTCACTGCGACGTCCGCGGCATCAGCTGCGGGATGGTGCCCTGCTGCCGTTCCGCGGTGAAGGTCGTGGCCAGCTGCTTGCAGTACTCGGCCGCGGTGATCTTGCCGGTGAGCACCTGCTCCAGGCCCTCGTAGACGTAGACGTCGGACTTCGGCGGCCACCAGGTCCAGGTGACGTAGCCGTAGTTGCCGCTGTTGACCGCCTTGTCGACCTCGGTGAGCACCCGGGCCGCGCGCGGGTCGGTCTTCTGCGGGATCTCCTCGGCCTTGACGGCGATCGGGATGTTGTACGTGGCGGGCACGTCGGACATGCGCTGCAGCGCGGCGGTTCGGTCGCCGTAGTACCAGTTGAGGAAGGCCGCCGCGGCGTCCTGGTTCTTGCTGGCCTGGTTGATGGCGAACGAGCCGCCGATGCCGATCGCGTAGCTGTCCGCCTTCGCGGTCGCCGACAGCGGCGGCATCGCCATCCAGTCCCAGTCGTTGGTGTTGTTGCCGGCCTTGCCGAAGAACGCGCCGACGTTGCTCATGTACCACTCGCCCTGCGGGATGGTGGCGACCGTGCCCTTGCCGAGGCCGGCACCCACCTCGGCGGCCGGCACCGAGAAGTACTTGCTGGCGCCGCCGCCGATCCAGCCCTTGTCGAAGTAGGACTTGAGCAGGCTGACGGTGTCGACGAAGACCGGGTCGCTGAACTGGGTCTTGCCGGTCAGGGCCTGGTAGACCGCGTCGCCGCCGGCGAAGTTGTTCCAGAACAGGGTCATCAGCCACTCGCCGGCCGCGGTCCAGTCGGTGTTGGACGAGCCGAAGGGGATGATGCCCTGCCCCATCGCGTCGGCCGCGAACGCCTCGAGGTCGCTGCGGTTCTTCGGCTGCGTCCAGCCCTTCTGGGTGAAGAGGGTCTTGTTGTAGTAGAGCAGCATCGTGTCGACCCGCATCGGCAGCGCGTAGAGCTTGCCGTCGGTGGTGAAGGCCTGCACCGCCCAGCCGGCGAGCTTGTCGTTCCAGCCCCATTGCTTGGCGTACGGGGTCAGGTCGGCCAGCAGGTGCGCCTTGCTCCAGGCGATCGTCTGGGTGGCGCTCGGGCCGCGCACGATGTCCGGGCCGGAGCGGGCCTGCAGCGCCGTCTGCACCTGCTGGCGCAGGTCCTGGCCCTTGTAGTAGGTCGTCTTCACGGTGATGTCGGGGTTGGCGGCGTGGAAGGCGCCGATCACCTTCTCGTCGAAGTACTTCTGGTTGGCGTCACCGGTGATGTCGATCCACAGGGACACCTCGCCCTTGCCGCTGCCCTTGCCGGCGTCCGCGCCGCCCCCGCACGCGGACAGCAGGCTCGGGGCGGCGAGGCCGGCGCCGGCCAGACCGGCAGCGGACAGGAATCGGCGGCGGCTCAACGAAGTGATCATGACGAAACCTCATTCGGGGGTGTAGGGGTGATCTCGACCCGCTGGGTGGCGGTGCGGCCCTCGGTGACCCGCAGGGCCACCCCTCCCGCGCTGAGCGAGCCGTCCTCGAGGTCGAACAGGGTGTCGCCGTCGATCCCGGCGCGGATGCGGTCGCCGGTGACGGTCAGCGTGAGGTGGTAGGTGGTGCCGTAGGTCCACGGGAACGGGCGCTCGGCGAGCACCGTGTCGCCGCACACCAGCCGGGCGGTGTCCGGCCCGGCCAGCTCGAGGGCGTAGTAGCGGCGCAGCCCCTGGACCCGGGCGGCGAGTCCGGCCGCGGCGGCCAGGTGCGGGGTGACGTCGGCGGTCACCGTGTAGTCGCGCCACTCGAGGGCCCCGGTGACGAGCATGCCGGTGCCGGCGTTCTGCACGATCCGGAACGGCTCCGGCCAGCGGGCGTCGAACCGGTCCAGCGCCGGCACCCAGGCCCGCCGCCACATGGTGCCGCCGTCGTCCGGCCGGGTCAGCGTGACGCTCGGCGCGCCGCTCCAGTCCAGGTCCTTGAGCGTCGCCGGGCCCTCGGTGCGCAGCCCGACCGCGACGACCGGGCGGCCGCCGAGGTCCGGCACCGTCCACTCGGCCGTGCCGTCGACGAAGGGCGGCCCCTCGATCGTGCGCACCTCGTCGGCGCCGGTGTAGTACGACAGCACGAGCCGGGCCGGGCCGTCGCCGTGCGCGACGATCGTCTGTCCACTGTAGAGCGACGGACTGGCGACGAGCGCGTAGATCGGCATGTCGCGGGCCTCGGGCGGGATGAACGTCGGGGTGAGCACGGTCGCCGCGCCGGCGATGGCCAGCCCGTCGCCGTGGTTGGCCACCCCGGTCCGGCCGTCCTCGGCCCGGAACCCGTGCACGGAGCCGGGCAGCGCGAAGCCGAACCGCGGGCCGGGGGCCAGCGGCGGCTGCCCGGTCCGGGCCCGCCCGGCGTCGACCAGGGCGAGGGCCTCGCGGGCGGCGTCGGTGACGCAGCCGCCGCCGTCGGCCGCGGGCAGGTACATGCGGTCGGCGACCGGGCCGCGCCAGTCCTGCCGGGACAGCCCGGCCAGGCCCCCGAACACGCCGCAGATCGCCCCCACGTTGCCGGCGTTGGAGTCGGTGTCCCAGCCGGACGTGCAGACCACGGTCATCGCCCGGTCGAAGTCGCCGCCGCTGTGAGCCAGCGCGGCCACGACGATCGCATGGTTGGGCACGACGTGGCAGTTGCCGCCGTAGCGGTGGTAGCCGTACTCCTCGTCGATGCGTGCCCGGGTGGCCTTCCAGTCGCCGTCGCGGGCCCAGCCGCGCACGTCGCGGTGGACCCGGGCGATGAGGCAGTCCGGCGGCGCCAGGGCGATCGCGGTGTCCAGCAGCGCGTCCATGTCCGTGGCGGTGAACGCGCCGGCGACGAGCGCGGCGACCACCCGGGCCGCGTGGATCGCCTCGCCGTCGTGGCTCACCCGGGCCGCCCGCTCGGCCAGGTCCGCGGCCCCGGCGGGGTCGCCCGGGCAGGTCAGGGCGAAGCCCTCGACGAAGATCTGCGCGCCGACCTGCTCGGCGACCACCTGGCCGTTGCGGGCGATCGAGCCGCTCTCCGGCGGCCGGATGCCGGCCCGCATGCGCAGGTAGGCGGTGTGCTCGGTGGAGTTGCCCAGGCCGCCCCACCACAGCACCGACGTGTCGGGCACGATCTGGTCGAGCCAGGTGTCGCCGACGTCGGCGCTGCTCGGGTCGGGCCCGGCGGCGCGCAGGGCGCGCGGGAAGACGAACGTGCCGCTGATGTCGTCGTCGGTGACCAGGAACAGGTGGTGCTTGAGGGCGACGTCGGCGCGGTCGTTGACATAGTAGGTGATGTCGCCGAGCTCGGCCTGGATCCGGTCGAAGGTCCAGCCCTCGTACGGCCGCCCGAGGTACACCGCGATGATCTTCCCGAGCACTCCGGCGTAGACGCGCTCAGCGTGGTCGGCAGGCAGAACGGTCATCAGAACGGCACCCCCGCGCGTAGGACGATGTTGGCGTACGGCGTGTCCTCGCCCGTGCGCACGACGGCGCGCGCATGGGCGGTGCGGGCCTTGAGCTCCTCGTGGCCGACGAGCTCCAGGGGCACGTCACCGAGGCTCGCGCGCACGGCGGCGGACAGTGCTTCGTCGGTGAGCTCCTCGGCCATCGTGGCCGCCTCGATCACCAGCTCCCCGAGGACCGGGCGCAGCACCGTGAGCAAGCCGGGCTCCCCGCGGCTGACGACCAGGTCGATGACCTCGACGCCGGGCGGCACCGGGAGCCCGGGGTCGGCCACGACGAGCAGGTCCCCGTGGCCCATCGCGGCGACGACGGTGAGCAGGCGCGGGTGCCAGAGTCCGCCACGGCGCATCAGGACCACCCCCCGGCGAGCGCCGCGACGGCCGCCCGGTCCGGCAGCGCGGCCTGGGCCCCGAGGTGGCCGGTGGCCAGAGCGCCCGCGGCCGCGCCGGTGCGGACCGCGTCGGTCAGGCCGCCACCGGCCGCGAGCCGGGCCGCGAGCCCGCCGCAGAACGCGTCCCCGGCGCCGGTCGTGTCGACCACGTCGACCGGGAACGCGGGCTGGTGCCAGTCGCCGGCGTCGTCGGAGGCGACGGCGCCGTCCGCGCCAAGGGTGATGACGCAGGCGTCGGGTCCCTGCTTGCGCAGCTCGGCGGCGACCGCGAGCCAGCCGGCCGGGCCGGTGGGGACCGGGCCGCCGGCCATCGCCACCGCCTCGGTCTCGTTGACCACGAGCACGTCGACGCGGTCGAGCAGGCCGTTCAGGTCCGGCTCGGCACCCTCCGGCGACGGCGCCGCGTTGAGCACGACCCGTGCCCCGGCCGCGCGGGCCGCTTCGGCCGCCGCGAGGCAGGTCGCCATCGGGATCTCCAGCTGCAGCAGCACCACGTCGCCCGGCTCGACCACCGCCGGCAGCTCCGCGAGGCCGGCGGCGGTGAAGCGGAAGTTGGCGCCGGAGGACACGACGATGGTGTTCTCCCCGTCGGCGGCGACGACGATCTGCGCGACGCCGGTGGTCGCGCCGTCCACCGTGGACAGATGGGCCAGCCCGACGCCCTCGGCGCCGAGCGCGGCGCGCAGCTGGGCCCCGAACGCGTCGGCGCCGACCGCGCCGAACAGCAGCGTCAGCACGCCCAGCCGGGCCGCGGCGACCGCCTGGTTGGCGCCCTTGCCCCCGGGCAGCAGGGCGGACTCGCTCGCCCGGCCCAGGACCGTCTCGCCGGGCCGCGGCAGCCGGTCCACCCGCGAGATGACGTCGACGTTGGCGCTGCCGACGACGATGACCTTGTTCACCGGGACCCTCCCTCCTGCTCCTGTGCCTGCTCGTGCTCGTCGGCGGCCTCGCCGCCCGGCGGGTCGGGGCACCCGCAGGAGCCCCGGGCCAGCAGCGTCACGGGCAGCACAGTCAGCTCCCCGGCGTCCGCGTCCCGCTCGGCGTCCATGGCGTCGAGCAGCCGGTCGACCACGACCCGGCCCATCTGCGCGAACGGCTGCGCCATCGTGGTGAGCGCCGGGGTCGTGTAGGCGGCCGCGGCGATGCCGTCGAAGGAGGCCACGGCCACGTCCTGCGGGCAGCGGATGCCCAGCTCCTGCAGCGCCCGCAGCACCCCGACGGCCTGCTCGTCGCTGGCCACGAACACGGCGTCGAAGGCCCGGCCGGCCAGCAGCTCCCGGGCGCCGAGGTAGCCGGCGCGGCGCCCGAACGCGCCGTGCCAGACCGACATCTCGCTGGGCCGCACGCCGGCCTCGGCGAGCGCGTCGCGCCAGCCGTTGACCCGCTCGTTGGCCGGCACCACGTCCTGCGGGCCGGAGATGCAGGCGATGGCCCGGCGCCCGTGCTGGATGAGGTGCTCGACGGCCTTGCGGGCGCCGGCCCGGTTGTCGGCGAGCACGGCCGGGGCCGCGGCGCCCGGGATGCGCCGGTCCAGGGTCACGAACGGCACGCCCGAGCGCAGCAGCTCCGGCAGGCACCCGGCCGGCCCGTGGGCCGGGACCAGGAACAGCCCGTCGACCTGCCGGGCCAGGAAGGTGCGCACGTAGGTGGTCTGGCGGTCGTCGTCCTCGGCCGCGTTGCCCAGCAGCAGCGTGTAGTTCTCGCGGAACGCGGCCTCCTCGATCGCGTGCGCGAGCTGGGCGAAGAAGGGGTTGGAGGTGTCGGGCACGACGAGCCCGAGCGTCATGGTGCGGTTGGTCCGCAGCGAGCGCGCGATCCCGTTGGGGCGGTAGCCGAGCTGCTCGATCGCGGCGAGCACCCGGGCCCTCGTCTCCGGCGCGACGCCCCGCGGTCCGCCGTTGAGCACGTAGCTCACGACGGCCGGCGAGGTACCGGCGAGTTTGGCGACATCAGCACGACGCGTGACCACGCATCCTCCAAGCAACCCGTGTTGCAGTTGATGTGGTTGCGAGCATGTGACGAGCACGTTTACACGAGCAACACGTGTTGATTGGCCGTTATCCGATCGTGATCAATACCGTACGGCGCGTGCCCACCCGGTCGCATGACGTGACGCGGGCCACATCAGCCGGGGCCGGGCGCCCCGTCAGCCGCGGCGATCTCCAACCAGGTCCCAGCCGATTCCCAACCCCGCGGCCATCGTGGGTCGGCACACGACGAAAGGGACTTCATGCGCACCATCTTTGTCACCGGCTCGGTCGACGGCATCGGCCGGCGAACCGCGGCCCAGCTCGTCGCCGAGGGTCATCGCGTGGTCCTGCACGCCCGCGACGAGGAGCGTGCGGCGGTCGCCAAGGCGGCGCTGCCGGAGGCGGCCGGGATCGCGGTGGGCGACCTGAGCTCGCTCGAGCAGACCAGGGCGCTGGCCGGGTCGCTGGCCGCGTTCGGACGCATCGACACCATCGTGCACAACGCCGGGATCGCCCGGCTGGACAGCCCGCGGCGGGAGCTGACCGCCGACGGGCTGGAGTCGACCTTCCAGGTCAACGTGCTAGCGCCGTACCTGCTGACGGCGCTGCTCGAGCCGCCGCAGCGGCTGCTGTTCGTGTCGTCGGCGATGGCCGCGGACGGCGTCGTCGACCTCGACGACCTGCAGGGCGAGCGGCGGCCGTGGAACGGGACCGAGGTGTACTGCACCTCGAAGCTGCTCGACCTGATGCTCGCCGCCGCCGTCGCCCGCCGCTGGCCCGGGACCCTGAGCAACGCGGTCGACCCCGGCTGGGTGCGGACCCGGATGGGCGGCGACGCGGCGCCGACGAGCCCGGACGACGCCGCCCGGGCCCAGGTGCGCCTGGCCGTCGGCACCGACCCCGACGTCCTGGTCAGCGGCCACTACTTCAGCGAGCGCGACTGGCGGCCGTCCGCGGCCGTCCTGGACCCGGCGCTGCTGGAGAGCCTGCTCGCCCGCTGCGCCGACCTCACCGGCGTCCCACTGCCCGAGGCGTCCGCCCCGCCCGCGCCTCCGGCACCGTGACCCCGGGCGAGATCACCCCGGCACCGAGCGCCGCGAGCGGCTGATCCCCGGGCAAGGAATCCCCGAACGCGGAATTTCCGAACGAGGAATCCCCGAGCGAGGGGTCCCCGAACGGTGGCTCGGCCCGCAGCCAGGCCATCGTCTGCTCCACCGAGCGGCCGCGTCCGCGCGCCTCGGCCGCCGCGAACCGGCCCGGCGGGCTGCCCGGCGGAATCTCCGCGAGGTAGCCCGCCAGCTCGGCGTCCATCGCCTCGGCCTGGTACCCCGCGCGATCGCCCAGCGACCGGACCGCCGCGCGCAGCTCCACCGCGTCCTCGGCCCGGCCCGCGCGGGCCATGAGGTGCGCGTGCATCGCCACGCTCACGAGCCACCCGGTCGTGTCCGCCCGGCGGTAGGCCTCCTCGAGCATCCGCCGGACCAGCGCCGCGGCCGGGACGGGCCGGTCCAGCGACAGCTCGATCTTGCTCATCAGCCACAGCACGGACACCGTCGCCCAGCCGTGACCGCACCGGTCGGCCTCGTGCAGCGCGGCGGCGAGCGTCGCCTTCGCCAGCGACGCGGGGCCGCACCGGCGCTGCGCCTCGCCGAGGCACATCAGCGCCTCCGCGGCCGTGGCCCGGTGCCCCACCGACCGGGCGAGGGCCAGCGCCTCGCTCGCGTGCCGCATCGCCATCGCCACGGTGCCGCCGCCGGCCTCGAAGTACGCGATCGTCGCGAGGACCTGCGCCCGAAGCCCCAGGTCCTCGGTGGCGGCACCGTGCCGCGCGGCGACCGCGAGTGCCTCCGCGACCCGGTCGAGCGCCCCGCTGACGTAGCGCAGCAGCGCGAGCCCCATGGCCGCGCGGGCGAGCGGCGCGTGCCCGTGCAGCCGCGGATCGGCCGCCCGCAGCGCGGGCTCCAGGTAGCGCAGGCCGTCGCCGGCGCGGCCCTGCCGGAACCAGAACCAGCAGAGCCCGCCGCCGATGCCCAGCACGGCCGCCGTGTCCCCGGCCGCGCTCGCCCGGCGCAGCGCCGCCCGCACGTTGTCGCCCTCGATGTGCAGCCGCCGCATCCACCGGGCGCTGGCGGGCCCGCGCAGCTCGTCGCCGGCGGCGTCCGCCAGCTCGCGAACCCAGGCGGTGTGCCGGCCCTCCAGCACCGCCCGGCGGCCGGCGGGCGTGCGGCGCAGCGCGTACTGGCGGACCGTCTCCAGCATCACGTAGCGCCGGTCGTCGCCGTCGGCCACGGCCGCCACGGTCACCAGGGACTTCTCCACCAGGCCGGCCAGGTCGGCCAGGGGGTCGGCGCGCCCGGTGACCGCCCCGGCCGCGGACAGCCCGAAGCCGCCCTCGAACACCGCCAGCGCCTGCAGCGACTCCCGCTCGGCGCCGTCGAGCAGGTCGTACCACGAGTCCATCAGGCCCAGCAGTGTGGTGTGCCGCGAGCCGGTGCGCGCCCCGGCCAGCAGCGCGAACCGGTCGTCGAGCCGGGCGAGGATCTGCCGCGGGGACAGCACGCGGCACTGCGCGGCGGCGAACTCGATGGCCAGCGGCATGCCGTCGAGGGCCGCGCAGAGGCGGGCGATCAGCCGCCGCTCGTCCGGGCCCGGCGACCATCCGCCGAGCACGGCGGCGGCCCGCGCGACGAACAGCGTGACCGCCTCGCCCCCGACGCCGCCGGACAAGGGCGGCACCTCGAACAGGTGCTCCCCGTCGACGCGCAGCGACTGGCGGCCGGTGGTCAGCACGCGCACGTCCGGGCACGCCCGCAGCAGCGCGCGGACGAGCGCCCCGACCGCGTCGGCCAGGTGCTCGCAGTTGTCCAGCACGATCAGCACCGTCCGCGTGCGCAGCGCCGCGACCAGGGTGTCGAGGCCGCCCGCGCCGCTGATCCCCAGCGCCGCGCAGAGCCGCCCGGCGAGCGCCGCGGGCTCGTGCAGGCCGGCCAGCTCGACGAACCACGGGCCGTCGGCGTCGCGGCGCGCGCCGGCCACCGCGAGCGCGAGCCTGGTCTTGCCCATGCCGCCCGCGCCGGTGAGGGTGACCAGGCGGTGCCGGCTCAGCATCTCGGACACCACCCGCCGTTCGGCGGCCCGGCCCACCAGCGCCGAGATCGCGTGCGGCAGGTTGCCCGGGCGCCCGGCGACCTCGGCGCGCCCGGCGGGCGGCGCCGGCGCGAGCGCCTGGTCCAGGATGTCGTGGTGCAGCGCGGCCAGCTCCGGCCCGGGCTCGACGCCGAGCTCGTCCATCAGGCGGGTGCGCGCGTCGCGCAGCGCCGCCAGCGCGTCCCCCTGGCGGCCGGCCCGGTACAGCGCCCGCGCCAGCAGCGCCCAGCCCCGCTCCCGCAGCGGGTGCTCGGCCAGGAACGCCCGCAGCTGGGCGGCGGCCGTCTCGTGCGCGCCCGACTCGATCAGCGCGGCCAGGCGGTGCTCCGCGGCCCCGGTGCGCAGCTCCTGCAGCCGCTGCGACTCCGCGAGCGCGAACGGGTGGTCGGCGCAGTCCGCGTACGCCGGCCCGCGCCAGAGGGCCAGCGCCTCGTCGAACCGGGCCAGCGCCGAGCGGGCGTCGCCGCCGGCCAGCAGGTCCCGGCCCCGGGTCACGGCCGCGGCGAACCGGTCGGCGTCGAGGGCGGCCGGGCCCAGCCGCAGCGCATACCCGGCCCCGTCGCGGACCAGCACCCGCCCGGGCTGCCGTGGCCGGTGGCCGGGTTCGAGGGCCCGGCGCAGGACGGACAGGTAGCCCTGCGCGGTGATCCGGGCGCTCGGCGGCGCTTCGTGCGGCCACAGGCAGTCGACCAGCGCGTCGATCGGCACGAACCGGCCGCCGGCGATGACCAGGCGGCACAGCAGCGTGCGCGGTGCCGGGCCCCCCGCGGCGACGGCCCGGCCGTCGTGGCGCACGACGGTCGGGCCGAGCACCCCGAGCGTCAGCTCCGCCCGGGCATCGGGTGCAGCGGCCATGGTCACCTCACGAGCGGGTCTGGATCTTTCCGAGCCCGCCAGGGTCGCCCATGCACCGGTCGCCTGTCAGCCGCATGTATGACACCTGTGCTTCCGGCCGCGGCCGTGAGCACAGGCACCCGGCGCGGCTCAGCAGGGCGGGAAGAACACCTGCCGGATGCCCGAGGTCACGGCCCCGGCTCCCGGCGGGCCGACCGCGTCCGGCTCGATGTCGAAGCGCAGGGCCGACTCGGCGGCGGACAGGGACCGGGCCACGGCCGCGCGGCCGGGGCCGCGGGCCGAACGAGGACTCCAGCCCCGTCCACGGCGCGGGGCGGTCACCGCGCCTGCTACGGTCGGATCGGAACGTCGTTCCGGGTAAGGGGAAGTACAGAACCATGCGTCGTGGGCTCATCGGGCTGCTGGCCGTGGCGTGCGGGCTCACCGCCGCCAATCTCTACTACGCGCAGCCGCTGCTGCCCGTCCTCGGCGACACCTTCGGTGTCGGCGACGTGACCGTCTCCACCATCGTCGTGGCCACCCAGGTCGCCTACGCGATCGGCCTGTTCTTCCTCGGCCCGCTCGGCGACCGGGTGCAGGTGCGCACGCTCGTGACCGTCCTGCTGCTGGTGGGCGCGGCCGGGCTGACCGGCGCCGCCGCCGCGCCCGGGTTCGGGGTGCTGCTGGCCGCGTCCGTGGTCGTCGGCGCGGTCTCGGTCGTCGCCCAGATCCTGGTGCCGTTCGCGGCCGGCCTGGCCACGGACGCCGACCGGGGCCGCGTCACGGGCACGGTGATGAGCGGCCTGCTGGCCGGCATCCTGCTGGCGCGGGCCTTCTCCGGCGTGGTGTCCGACGCCCTCGGCTGGCGCTGGGTCTACGCCCTGTCGGCCGCGTTCATGCTCGGCCTGGCGGTGGCGCTGCGCGCGATGCTGCCGGTGCGTGAGCCCTCGACGACGGCCGGGTACGGCCGCCTGCTGCGCAGCACCCTGGCCCTGCCGCTGCGCCACCCCACCCTCCGCCGCCGCGGCCTGTTCCAGGCGGCCCTGTTCGGCTCGTTCACCGCGTTCTGGACGACGATGGGCTTCCTGCTGACCCGCGCCCCGTACCACCTCTCCGAGCTGCACGTCGGGCTGTTCTCGCTGCTGGGCGCGGGCGGCGCGCTCATCGCCCCGGCGGCGGGCCGCTGGAGCGACCGCGGCTGGTCCCGCCGCAGCACGGTCGTGGGCCTGCTGGTGGCCGGCGTCGCGTTCGCCGCCGCCGGCGCGGTCACCGCGCTGCCGGGCCGCATCGCCGGCATCGTCGCGCTGGCGGTGGCCGCGCTGGTCATCGACGCGGCCGTGCAGACGCTGCTCATCACGAACCAGCAGGTGGTGTACCGGCTGGAGCCCGCGGCCCGCGCCCGCATCAACACCGTGTTCCTGGTGACGTTCTTCCTCGGCGGCGCGGCCGGCGCGCAGCTGAGCACCGTGGCCTGGCACCTGGGCGGATGGCCCGCGGTGGCCGGGTTCGGCGGGGCGCTGCCGCTGCTGGCGCTGGTCACGTACCTCGCGGGCGGCCTGCGCAAGGAGCGCGCGGAGGACGCGGCGCGGGCCGAGGCCCAGGTGCCGGTCGCCGCCTGAGGCCCGGTCCGTAGCGGTCCGTCGAGCCGGCGGTCACCGATGATGACGGGGGTCGCCGGGACCGATGCCGGGCCGTACGCTCGGCCGCATGGAGCAGGACGCCAACGGTACGGGCGGGCCGGTATCCGGGCGGGCCCGCGTTCCCGGCGGCCCGCCGGCGGGGCGCGCCGGTGTGCCGGTCGGCCGCGCCGCGGTGGGCGGCTCGCCCGCCGCCGGTGGCTCGCCCGCCGCCGGTGGCTCGCCCGCCGCCCGGGCCGGGGCACGGGCGAAGCGAAGACGCCGGCGCAACATCCTCATCGCCTCGGTCGCCGCGTTCATCCTGGTCGCCGGCATCGGCCTGGTCTCGGGCACCTACTACTTCGACAAGGTCGCGCTGCCGGAGGACATCGCGCTGGACGAGTCGACCACGATCTACTTCTCCGACGGCCAGACGCCGATGGGCAGCATCGGCGAGAACCGCACGGTCCTGGCGTTCAAGGACATCCCGACCGACATGCAGCACGCGGTGGTCGCGGCCGAGGACAACACGTTCTACACCAACGACGGCGTGGACTACCGGGGCGTCGTGCGAGCCGCCTGGAACAACCTCTCCGGGGGCGACCGGCAGGGCGCCTCGACGATCAGCCAGCAGTACGCCCGCCGCTGGGCCGATCTCGAGGGTGTCACCTACGCGCGAAAGCTCCGCGAGGCGGTCATCGCGCTGAAGCTCAACCAGCAGTACAGCAAGGACGAGATCATGACGATGTACCTCAACATCGTCTACTTCGGCCGCGGCGCCTACGGCGTCGAGGCCGCCGCCCAGGCCTACTTCGCCAAGCCCGCGAAGGACCTGAGGACGAACGAGGCCATGCTCCTGGCCGGGCTGATCAAGAACCCGGAGGGCACCAGCGGCAAGGGCTCACCGTTCGACCCCAACGTCGACAAGACGCAGTCGCAGAAGCGGTTCGAATACGTCCGCGACCAGATGATCGAGCTCAAGTTCGTGCCCCCGGCCGAGGCCGGCACCCGGATGCGGTTCCCGGACAACGTCATCACGCCGGCGCAGGCGCGGGAGCGGGCGGTCGCGCGGCAGAACCTCGGCAAGCCCGAGGGCCTGATCATCCACCACGTGCTCGGCGAGGTGGCGGCGCTGACCGACCCGCGCACCGGCCAGCCGCTCTACGAGGACACCGACGCCGAAGGCAAGAAGAACTTCGACAAGATCCGCAACGGCGGCCTGAAGATCGTGACCACGGTCGACAAGGACATCCAGCAGGTCGCGGTGAGCAAGGCCAGCCGCGCCAAGGGGTCCAACATGGAGAAGCAGCCGCCGAACCTGCAGGCCGCGCTCGTGGCGGTCGAGCCCGGCAACGGCGGCGTGAAGGCCTACTACGGCGGCGACGACGGCAACGGCTGCGACTACGCGAGCTACTACGTCGACCCGGTGCTCGGCACCGGCGCCCCGAGCTGCGGCGGCGGGCACCCGCCGGGCTCGACGTTCAAGGTCTACACCCTCGCGTCCGCGCTGATGGCCGGCTACTCCATCGACTCGATGTGGAACGGGGTGCCGCAGGACTTCCCCGGGCGCACGGCGGCCAAGCACAACCAGGTCAAGAACGCGACCGAGGGCGTCGAACCGGAGTGCAAGTCCGGCTCCGGCAAGTGGTGCACCCTGGAGGAGGTCACGGTCCAGTCGCTGAACGTGCCCTTCTACGCGATCACGCTGCAGCTCACGCCGGCCCGGGTGATCGACACGGCCCGCGCGGCCGGGATCCGCAACATGTGGGCGACGGTGCAGGGCCAGGACCAGCCGCAGCGCATCGACCTCGAGAAGCTCCGGGGGGCCGACGTGGCCCCGAAGTACTTCCAGGAGGAGGTGGGCTTCGGGCAGTACCCGATCACCGTCCTGGACCACGCGGGCGGCCTGGCGACCTTCGCGGCCCGCGGCACCGCCTTGCGGACCCACTTCCTCAAGGAGGTGTGGACCGGCGACCGCAAGACCTACGGCGAGGTCCTCAAGGGCACCCGAATCCCCGGCTTCTCCGAGCAGATGGCCGACGACATGGCCAAGGTGCTCACCGGCGTGCCGCAGCACTACGGGCTGAAGTCCCCGCACGGCTACCAGCTCGCCGCCAAGACCGGCACCTGGCAGCTGGGCAACACCACGTCGAACGCGCACGCGTGGATGGGCGGGTTCGTGCCCTACGACCCGGGCCGCAAGGCGCCGGGGCTGGCCGCCGCGGTCTGGGTCGGCAACAAGGACAAGGAGGTCGCCATCAAGGACCGCAACGGCAACAACATCATCGGCGGCAAGCTGCCCGGCCCGATCTGGGCCGACTTCATGGACACGGCCCTGACCAAGGTCAACATGCCCAAGATCAAGTTTCCGCGGGCGCCGATCACCGGCAACAAGGACGTCGGCACCGGGGTGTCGCCGCAGCCGAGCGTGCCCGGCTTCCCGGGCTGGCCCGGCCCCGGTGACCCGGGCCAGAACCCGACCCGGCCGGGCCCGACCCGACGCCGCTGACCCACCCGGCGCGGGCCCTACAGCTTCACCAGGTCCGCGAGCACGGCTCCGTCGCCGGGCAGGCGCGACGGGGCCGGGCTGTCGTAGACGACGAGCAGCCGCCGGTGCTCCGGCGGCCCCACGAGCGTGATGCCCTCGGCGTGGTCGTCGCCCTCGCCGTAGGGCAGGTCGAGCTCGCGCCGCACCGCGTCGCCGCGCACCACCTGCGGGGCGGCGGCGCGGGCGGCGTGGTGCCAGCGATACAGGCGCACCGGGCCGTCCAGGTCCATCGACGGGCCCGCGAGCAGCAGCAGGTCGTCGCCGTCCGGGCACATGTCGCGGATGCCGAGGCCGTCGAGGGCGAGCACGTGCTTGCGGTAGCGCCGGCCGTCCTCGAACGGACGAAGGCGCAGCCGCTGGGGGGCGTCGGGCCCGGCGTAGGGCCGCAGCTCCAGCACGACCGCCCAGCCGCGCAGCACGGGCCCGCGCAGGCCCAGGTACACCCGCTCGCCGCGCACCGCGATGCCCTCGATGTCCAGCCCGTTGTCCTTGCCGGGGATGGGCACGAACGGCGCGAGGTGCGGGTCGTCGCGCAGCAGGTTGCGCAGGTTGTCCTCGCCGCTGAGGATCGCCGCGTGCTGCCGGCCCGCCTCGGTGTCCACCCACGGCACCGGCTCGCCGCCGGCGATCGGCAGCCGCACCAGGATCTGCCGGTTGTCCTGCCCCTCGACCCGGGCGAGCCGCTTGAGCGGCTTGGCGCCGTCGTGGTGGGCCTTGATCTGCTTGCGGCGCAGGCTGTGCGAGCCGACGGCCCACAGGAACGGCCCCGAGCGCGCCAGGCCCTCGATGTCGGCCTCCTCGTCGGGGTCGGCGCCGGGCAGCGGCACGAGGTCGGCGAGGCGGTAGCTGGTCTCGTCGGTGTAGCGACCGGGCTCGAGCGGGTCGTCGGCCACGAGCCGCTCGATCGTGGCGGTCTCGTCACCGGCGACCCAGAGCATCCGCCCGTCGGCGCGCACGGCCGAGAGGTTGGTGTGCGTGGTCGCGGCGCGGGAGCGCTCGCCGAGGTACAACCGCACGGTGCGTTCGACTGTCACCCGCTCATCGTGACATCGCCGCGACATCGGGATGATCACGTAGGGCGGATCCCGGAGCGTAGGCAGGCCGTCCTCGTGCGGCACCGCCGCCGGCTCGCGGTCCGCCGGCGAGGCCGGGGCGGCCTGGGGCCGCGACCCGTCGCTCACCCTCGCATTCGCGGAATCGGGCAGCGAGGGTTCCGTCGGCGGGTGGGTCTCCGGTTCCATGGTCCCCATTCCCTCGACCAGGGAGGTTATGTGGGATACAGAAGGAAGCTCACCGGCGCCGCGGTGCTCACCGCGTCGCTGACGCTGACGGCGGCGGGCCTGATGTCGGCCCCCGCCAACGCCGAGGCCGGGGCCACGACCGAGTACACGGTCGTGGCCGCGGACAACGTCTCCACGGCCGACGCCACCGCCGCCATCGTCAAGGCCGGCGGCAAGGTGACCGGCGGCACCAGTGACGTGGGGATGTTCACGGTCGTCGCGCCGCAGAACGGCTTCGTCGAGAAGGCCGCGAACACGGCCGGGCTCGTCGGGGCGACGCGCAAGGCCGTGATCGGCCGGGCCCCGAAGAAGGAGCAGGCGGGCGACGTCGAGCGCGAGGCCCAGCAGGCGGCCGCGAAGCGGGGCGGCGGCAAGAAGCCGGCCACGGCCGGGATGGACCCGCTGGACGACAAGCTGTGGGGCCTCACGACCGTCAAGTCGGACAAGGCGCGCAAGGTCAACGCGGGCGACAAGCGCGTGACCGTCGGCATCCTCGACACCGGCGTGGACGCGTCCAACCCCGACATCGCCCCGAACTTCAACTGGGCGCTGTCGAAGAACTTCGCGAAGGACATGCCCGACATCGACGGCCCGTGCGAGGTCGCGAGCTGCCTCGACCCGGTCGGCACCGACGACGGCGGCCACGGCACGCACGTCGCCGGCACGATCGGCGCGGCGGCCAACGGCATCGGCGTCTCCGGTGTCGCGCCGAACGTGTCGCTGGTCGAGCTCAAGGGCGGCCAGGACTCCGGGTACTTCTTCCTGGAGCCGGTCGTCAACGCGCTCGTGCACGCGGCCAACAACGGCGTCGACGTGGTGAACATGTCGTTCTACGTCGACCCGTGGGCGTACAACTGCCTCGGCAACCCGGCCGACTCCCCGGCCGCGCAGGCGGAGCAGCGCACCGTCGTCAAGGCGATGTTCCGGGCCCTCACCTACGCGCACACCAAGGGCGTGACCCTGATCAGCGCGCTGGGCAACAACCACGAGGACAAGGGCAAGCCGCGCACGGACGTCTCCAGCCCGGACTACCCGGCGGACTCGGCCTACGACCGGCCGATCCAGAACAGCTCGTGCTGGGACCTGCCGACGGAGGGCCCCTTCGTCCTCAGCGTGTCCGCGCTCGGCCCGTCGCTGAACAAGGCCGACTACTCCGACTACGGGGTGGAGCGGACCGCCGTCTCGGCACCGGGCGGCTACTTCCGTGACGGCCTGGGCACCGACACCTACCGGACCCCGGGCAACGAGATCCTGTCCACGTACCCGAAGAAGGTCCTGCAGGAGGAGGGCTCGGTCGACGCGGACGGCAACGTCCTGCCCGAGTTCGCCGACTCCGTCTTCAAGGAGTGCACCGCGGCCGGGCAGTGCGGGTACTACACGTACCTGCAGGGCACCTCGATGGCCTCGCCGCACGCCGCCGGCGTCGCGGCGCTGATCGTCAGCGCGCACGGCACCAAGCAGGGCCGGGGCGGCTTCGGCCTGGAGCCCTGGAAGGTGGAGTACCTGCTGCTCAGCACGGCCTCGGAGCACGCGTGCCCCGAGCCGCGCACGGTGTCCTACGTCAACGTCGGCCGCTCGGCCGAGTTCGACGCGACCTGCGAGGGCAGCAAGCAGTTCAACGGTTTCTACGGCCACGGCATCGTCGACGCCTACGCCGCGGTCACCGCCCACGCCTGGTGGGAGCACCACTAAGCACTGGAGCCGGGGCCGTCTCCTCGCGGGGCGGCTCCGGCGCCCGGTACTCGCGCTCGAGGTCCTCCAGGGCCGCGCGCAGGGCCGCCAGCCGCTCCTCGATGCCCTTGTGCACCGGGGGCGGCGGCTGCTTCTCCGACTCGTGCGCCTCCTGCAGCGCGTTGAGGACCACGCCGACGAGCAGGTTGGTGAGCAGGTACGACGCGGTGATCATGTACGACAGGTAGTACAGGACGCCCCACTCGGTGACCTCGCGCCCGGCCCGCAGCGTGTCGGTGATGCCGTCGAGGGACAGCAGCAGGAACAGCGACAGCATGGCCTGCCCGACGGTGCCGTACTCCTGCGGGTACGCGGTGCCGAAGAGCATCCAGCCGATCATGGCGTAGCCGTAGAGCACGAGCAGCGTGATGAGCAGGAAGCTGCCCAGCCCCGGCAGGCTGCGGCGGATGCCGACGAGGATCACCCGCAGGCTCGGGAAGAGCCGGAACGCGCGCACGATCCGGGCCAGGCGCAGCAGCCGCAGCAGCGTCACGTTCTCGCGCACGCCCGGGACCAGCGGCGCGAGGATGATCGCGAGGTCGAACAGGTTCCACCCGTCGCGCGCGAAGCCCCGCACGTTCGCGGCGAAGCGGATCAGCAGCTCGAGCGAGAAGCAGCCGAGGAAGACGTACTCCAGCACGTGAAACGCCGGACCGGCCTCGTCGACGACGCCGTGGTACGTCTCCAGGCCCAGCGTGGCCGCATTGAGCACGATCACGGCGAACGACGCGGCGTTGAACCACGGCGCGGCGACGAGCCCGCGGCACACGGCCGCGACCCGCACCGCCGGACTGTTTTCCACGGGGCGGCAGCCTACACAGTGCCGGCGCCGCCCGGGTCCGTGCCCTCCGCCCGGCCGCAGTGCCCGGTCACGACACCGGCCGCCGCCTCAGCGCCGGGCGAGCAGCCGCCCGGCCGCGCCGGTCAGGACCAGGCCGAGGCCGGTCAGCAGCATGAGGCTCAGCGCGGCCCCGGTGACCGGCAGGGTGCCCGTCGCCGGGGCCGGTGTCGTCGCCGGTGGCGCGGCGGCCGCGGGCTGGACGGTCAGCGCCAGCTTCAGGGTGTGCGCGGTGCCGTCCGGGCCGGTGCCCAGGGCCACGAAGGCGTGCTCCCCCGCGGGCAGGTCCGCCGGCACCGTCACCGGGACCGAGAAGTCGCCGTTCGCGTCCGCGGTCACCGTGGTCAGGACCGTCGGGGTGGAGTACACCGTCACCGTCACGGTCGAGTGGGGGGCGAAGCCGCGCCCCGTGACGACGATGCGCTTGCCGGGCGCGACGGTGCCGGTCGGGCCCAGGTCCGTCGCCAGCGTCAGCGGGGTGTCGGGCACGGTCGCGGGCGGGGTGGGGGTCGTCGGCGCGACCGCCGCCGAGGGCGGGCTCGCGGCCGAGTCGCCGCCGTGCACGCCCTTGGCCACGACCGTGACGGTGTACGACCGGCCGCCCTCGGCCCCGAGCACGCAGCTGGTGTCCGTGGCGCTGCGCGTCTCGCACGTGGCCGGGCCCGGCGTCGCGGTCGCGATGTAGCCGGCGATGCCCGAGCCGGGGGTGCCCGCCGTCCACGAGACGGTGATCGAGGCGACGCCCGCCACCGCGGTCACGGCCGCCGGGGCGCCCGGGGCCACGCCCGGGGTCGTCGTCGCCGGGGCGCTGGGCGCGGAGTCGCCGGCCGGGGAGTGCGCGACCACGGTGATCGTGTACTGGGTGCCGTTGGTGAGGCCGGTGATCGAGCACGTGTCCGCCGCCGCGTCGCAGCTCGCGCCGCCGGGCTGGGCGGTGGCCGTGTAGCCCGTGATGCCCGCGGCCGAGGCCGGCGGGCTCCACGTGACCACGGTCCCGCGGTCGGCCGGGGCCGCGCCGCGGATCGCCGGCGGCGTCGCGGCGGCCAGGGCCGTGACCGGGCTCGACGCTGCGGACAGGGCGCCCTCGACGCCGCCGCGAAGGGCGGAGACCGAGAAGGTGTACTGCACGCCGGCGCTCAGCCCCGGGACCGTGCACGGCGACGCGGCACAGTCCACCGTGGACCCGCCGAAGACGTGCACCCGGTAGCCGTCGACGGCCCCGCCCGGCCCGGTCCAGGTCACCGAGACGGTGCCCGAGCCGTTGACGGTGACCGGGCCGATCGCCGGGGCGCCCGGCGCCGCCAGGGCGACGGTCGCGGCGGAGGCCGCGGACGCGACGCCGTCGCCGGCCTGGTTGCGGGCGGTGACCCGGAAGCGGTACGACGACCCCGCGCTCAGGCCCGAGACGGCGCACGACGGCCCGGCCGGGGCGGCGCAGTCCCCGGTGGACACCGCCGCGAACGCGCCGCCGTCCTCGGACATCTCGACGCCGTAGCCGGTCACCGGCGGCGCGGGCGCGGTCCACGTCAGGTGCAGGGCCCGGTCGCCGCTCACCGTCGCGACCGGCGTGCCCGGGGCGCCCGGCACGGCGACGGCGACCACGGCCGCCGACGGCGCGGAGGCGGCCCCGAATCCGGCGTCGTTGCCGCCGGTCACCCGGAAGCGGTAGGAGGTGCCCGCGGTCAGCCCCGACATCGAGCACGCCGCGGTGACGGGCGCGGCGCAGTCCCCGGTGGACACCGTGCTGTAGGCGCCGCCGCCGGCCGAGACCTCGACCCGGTAGGCGGTGACCGGTGCCGCGGGCGCGCTCCACGTCAGGTCCAGCACCGCGTCGCCGCCCACGACCGCGGCCGGCGGCCCGGGGGCCGCGGGCGGGTCGAGCGCGGTGACCGCGGACGACGGCGCCGACCGGGCGCCCTCGACCCCCGCGCGCAGCGCCGAGACGGTGAACGTGTACTGGGCGCCCGCGCTCAGCCCGGAGACGGCGCACGGGGAGGCGTCGCAGTCCACTGTGGACCCGCCGGACGCGTGCACGCGGTACGAGTCGGCGCCGCCGGGCGGGGCGGTCCACGCCACCGACACCGTGCCCGGACCCGTGACCGTCGCGGTGCCGATGGCGGGCGCGTCCGGCGCGGCCACGGCGGTGAGCGCGGCCGACGGCGCCGACGCCGCGCCGAATCCGGCCGCGTTGCCGGCCGAGACCCGGAACCGGTAGGAGCCGCCGCCGGTGAGGCCGGAGACCGTGCACGACGTCGTCGCGGGGGCGGCGCAGTCCCCGGTGGACACCGCCGCGAACGCGCCGCCGTCCGCGGACGTCTCGACGCGGTAGCCGGTGACGGGCGGGGCGGGGGCGGTCCACGTCAGGCTCATCGAGCGGTCCCCGGCCACGGCCGCGGCGGGCGGCCCGGGCGCGGCCGGCACGTCGAGCGCGGTCACCGGGTCCGACGCGGAGGACCGGGGTCCCTCGATCCCGGCGGCGAAGGCGGAGACGGTGAAGGTGAAGGGCGAGCCGGGCGTGAGCCCCGAGACGGCGCACGGCGACGCGGGGCAGTCCACGGTGGAGCCGTCGGAGGCGTACACCCGGTAGGAGTCGGCGCCGCCGGGCGGGGCGGTCCACGCCACCGAGACGACGCCCGGGCCGGTGACCGCCCCGCCCACCGCGGTCGGGGCGGCCGGCGGCGTGCGGACCGCGACCGCGCCGGACTGCGCCTGGCCGTCCACGGTGGCCTGCACCGAGCCGGCGCCGGTGGCCGTGCCGGTGAACGTGGCCGTGGCGGTGCCCGTGCCGGGCTGGATGGCGCCCTGCTGGGCCGAGAGCGTCCCGCCCGTCGCGGACCAGCTCACCGCGGCCCCGGTGAGCGCGCCGAGCTGGCCGGCGGGCACGCTCGCGGCCGCCGAGTCGGTGAGGAAGCCCGCCGTCGCCGTCGCCGTGGCGCCGGTGAGGATCGACGCCGGCACCACCGCGACGCCCAGCTGCAGCACGGGTGTCGCGCTCAGCGTGCCCGCCGCGCTGACCACGGCGTCGCAGCCCGCGCCGCCGCCGGCCCCGGCGTTGCAGCCCCACCAGTCGCGCGTCGCGGTGAGCGTGCCGCCCGCGTGGTACAGGCCGGGCGTGTTGCCCGTGATCCGGCTGTAGGTGACGCTCGCGCTGCCGGCCACGTACAGCGCGCCGCCGAGGCCCTGGGCGCCGCCGGTGCCGGAGGCGGTGTTGGCGGTGAAGACGGTGCGGGTGAACGCCGGGGCGCCCGACTGGACGTAGACCGCTCCCCCGCGGGCGTCGGCGCCGCTGCCGCTGCCGGTGGCGGTGTTGGCGTCGAACGTCGTGTCGGTGACCGTCATCGAGCCGCCCGCGACGTCGGCGCGCAGGGCCAGCGCGGCGCCGCCGCTGGGGGTCGCGCCCGGGCCGGACCCGCTGATGTTCGCCATCGTGTTGGCGCGGAAGGTGCTGCCGTCGATCGTGAGGGAGTCGGTGGCGTGCTGGGCGGAGAAGTACACGCCGCCGCCCGGGCTGCTGCCGGAGCTGTTGGCGCTGAACGTGCAGTTGGACACCGAGAGGCTGCCGCCGGCCATGGCGACGCCGCCGCCGGGCGCGTTCGTGCGGCTCGCCGAGGCGTCGTTGACGTTGCCGGTGACGCGGCAGTCGGAGAGGGTCAGCGAGTCGGGGGTGGCCGCGGCCGGCGCGCCCGCGAGGATGCCGCCGCCGCCCACGCCGTCGGCCCCCCGGCCGTTGCTGATCGTGAGGCCGGACAGCGTGACGTCGACGGCGCCGGCCTCGGTCGGGTCGAGGTCGAACACGCGGTCGGCCCCGCCGCCGTCCACGACGGTCGATCCGGGGCCGGCGCCGGTCACGGTCAGGTGCACCGGGCCGGCGCCGCCGGCGACGACGAGGGCGCCGAGGCTCAGGGCATAGGTGCCGGCGGGGACGGCGACGGTGCCCGTGCCGGCGTTGCGGGCCCGGCAGACCGCCTCGCGCAGCGAGAGCCGGCCGTCGGCGCCGGTGCCGGTCGTGATCGCCGGATTCGCGCAGGCGCCGAGGTCGTCGGCGTCCTGCGTGGTCGTCACGTCGTGCGTGGCGGCGTAGGCCGGACGGGCGAACGCGATGCCGGCGACGGCGGCGAGCAGGACCGCGACACCGGCCCGGCTCAGCTGCTCCACCCTGGTCCTCATGGTCAAGAATCTAGCCGATTCGACCACTTTCGGTGTTAGTCTGCGCACGCCGAGTAGTTGGATTGCTGTGGGGGTGTGCGATGGTGTCCCGCCGAGAGGCGCTCATGGCCGGGGCCGGTGCGGTCGCCGGGGCCGGTGCGGTCGCCGGGATCGCCCTCGTGGCCCGGGCGACGCTGCCGCCGCTGAGCCGGTCCCGGTTCGCGCCGCTGGCCGGGGCCGCGTTCGAGCTCGAGGCGCTCGACGGCTCGGGCGCGCGGCACGCCGTGACGCTCGCGAGCGTGCCCGGCACCGAGCGGTCCTTCGCGCTGCGCTTCGCCACGAGTGCCGCCGTGGGCGACGGGCTGTATCGGGTACACCATCCGGACCTGGCGCCCGTGGACCTCTTCGTCGCGCCCGTCGGCCCCGGCCCGGGCCTGCTCGAGGCGGTCGTGAACCGCGAGGCGGCATGATCCGGGTCCGCCCGGCCACCGACGCCGACGACGCCTTCCTGCGGGCGGTCCACGCGGCGAGCCGGGGCGAGGAGGTCGCGGGGTTCGGCTGGGACCCGGGGCAGGCGGCCGCGTTCCTGGCCATGCAGTTCGACGCGCAGCGCCGGCACTTCCGCTCGGCCTGGCCGCGGGCCGTCGACGGCGTCGTCGAGGCCGCCGGGGAGCCCGTCGGGCGGCTGTACGTCGACCGGGGCCCGGCGGCGTTCACCGTGCTCGACGTCGCGCTGCTGGCCGGCGCGCGGGGCACCGGCATCGGCACGGCGCTGCTGCGCGGGCTGCAGGCCGAGGCGGCCGCGCTCGGCCGGGCGATCGAGCTGCGGGTGGTCTCCGGCAACCCGGCCCGGCGGCTGTACGAGCGGCTCGGCTTCCGCCCTGACGCCCGCGGCGCCGGCGACGGGCCGCGACTCGCGCTGCGGTGGGCCGCATGAGCGACATGTTCCTGGGCGAGATCCGCATGTTCGCGGGCAGCTACGCCCCCAGCGGCTGGATGGAGTGCGCCGGGCAGCTGCTCGCCATCGCCGACTACGACCTGCTGTTCAACCTCATCGGGACCACCTTCGGCGGCGACGGGCAGAGCACGTTCGCGCTGCCCGACCTGCGCGGCCGCGCCCCGATCCACCAGGGCACCGGGCCGGGGCTCAGCCCGCGTTTCCCCGGCCAGGCCGGCGGGGCGGAGGCGGTCACGCTCACCGTCGCCAACCTGCCCGCGCACGGCCACCAGCCGGTCGCGGCCTCCGCGAGCGGCACCACCGACAGCCCCGCGGGCGCGGTCTGGGCCACCATGCCGGACACGCCCTACGCGGCCGCCCCGGCGAGCCGGGTGCCGATGCACGGCGCCGCGCTCACGACCGCCGGCGGCGGGCAGCCGCACGAGAACCGCGCGCCGTACCTGACGATCCGGTACATCATCGCGCTGGACGGCATCTACCCGTCACCGACCTAGGAGCGCCGCATGACCGAGCAGTTCCTCGGCGAGATCCGCCTCTGCTCCTTCCCCTTCGCGCCGACGAACTGGGCGCTGTGCGACGGCCGGCTGCTGACGATCGCGCAGAACGAGGCGCTGTTCTCGCTGCTGGGCACCGCCTACGGCGGCAACGGCACGAGCACCTTCGCCCTGCCGGACCTGCGCGGCCGCCGGGCCGTGCACACCGGGCAGTCCTTCACGCTCGGCTCGGCCGGCGGCGTGGAGACGGTCACGCTGACGCCGGCGCAGATGCCGGTGCACGCGCACGTACCGCAGGCCGCCGCGACGGGCACCAGCAACGCGCCCACGAGCAACGTGTGGGCGCCGCTGCCGGACGGCTACGCGCCGGTCGCGGACTCGGCCCTGGACAGCGCGTGCGTGGCGCCGGCCGGTGGCGGCTCGGCCCACGAGAACATGCCGCCCTTCCTGACCCTGAACTTCGTGATCGCGCTGACGGGCATCTTCCCGTCCCGGCCCTGAGGCTGCGTTTCGATGTCGGACCCTTTCCTCGGCGAGATCCGCATGTGGGCGGGCAGCTACGCGCCGGTCGGCTGGGCGCTGTGCAACGGCCAGCTCGTGCCGATCTCCCAGAATCCCGCGCTGTTCTCGCTGCTCGGCGTCGCCTACGGCGGCAACGGCACGACGACGTTCGCGCTGCCGGACCTGCAGGGCGCGACGCCGGTCTCGCTCGGCGAGGGCCCGGGCCTGTCCCGGTACGACCTGGGCCAGCGCGGCGGCGCCACCACCGTGACCCTGGCCGTGAGCGAGATGCCCCAGCACACCCACGCGGCCCGGGCCGCGGCGGTGCGCGGGGACCGCAACAGCCCGGCCGGGGCGACCTGGGCGCAGGCGTACCTGGGCCGCGTGCTGGACCACGGCTACGCGACGGCCCCGGACGGCACGGCGATGGCGGCGGGGGCGCTGACGCCCGCGGGCGGCGGGCAGCCGCACGAGAACCTGCCGCCGTACCTCACCCTGACGTTCATCATCGCGCTGCAGGGCATCTTCCCGCCGCGCCCATGAGCGAGCGGCCGGGGCGGTCAGGCCTTGGCGGTGCCCAGGGCGGTCTGGATGGCCTTGACCAGGACCGCGACCACCAGGGCGACCGACGGGCGGATCGAGGACTCCTCCATGCTCACCGTCCCGGTGAAGCCCGCGTGGTCGGAGATCTGCTCCAGCCGCGCGTGCGCCGCCCGCGCGTCCTCGCCGGTCAGGCCCAGGGCCGGCTCCATGCGCACGGCCGCGACCAGGGCCGCCAGGGCCGCGGTGCGCTCGTCGGGCTGGTCGTCGCCGATCAGGGCGAGGCTCAGCCGGTCGCGCACGTCGGCCTCGACCGAGGGGTCGATCGTCGGGTACCGGTGCAGGTGGATGTAGCCGTCCGCGGTCGTCTCGTCGACGTCGCAGATGATGTTGCGGGCGCACAGGTCGGCCAGCACGCGCTCGCGCAGGCCGTGGCGGAGGCGCTGCAGCCAGGAGGCCGGGGAGTGCGGGGTGTCGGCCGCGACGCGGGTCAGGACCTCGTCGGCGATCGCCTCACCCGTCGGCGCGGGGTTGGTCGCCGCCAGGGCGCCGCCGACGTAGGCGATGCGGCCCGCCAGTGCCAGCTCGACCAGCACGGCGGCGGCCATGCCCAGGTCGAGGCCGATGGTCGAACCGGTCGCCCGGCCCGACTCGTCGTCGTAGGCGAGCAGGAGTAGTTCCTCGGCCAACGCTACTGAACCCATGCCCGGGACGTTAGCGCGTACCCGCCAGGGGTCAAGCCCCCGGCCCGCGACCCGGGGGAGCCGGGTCACCCCGCCGGCGCCAGCGGGGGCGGGCGATCCGGCGACCCAGCGTAGGCATCGGAAGACGCACCGTGAAGGATGCCCCGTGGCCGGGGACGCTGGACGCCGTGATGGTGCCGCCGTGGCCGGTCACGACCTCGCGGAGCAGGGCCAGGCCGAGGCCGTGGCGGCGCTCCCCCGCCCCGGGGCCGCGGTGGAACCGGTCGAAGATGCGCTCGGCGTCGGCCGGGTCGAAGCCCGCACCGGTATCCCGGACGATCACCTCGGCGGCGTTGCCGTGACCGCCCGCGCGGCGGACGGTCACCGCGATGCGACCGCCGGGCGGCAGGTGCGCGAGGGCGTTGGCCAGCAGCTCGCTGAGCACCCGGCGCAGGGCGGACTCGATGCCGCAGACGAGCAGCGGGCCGCCGGGGGTGGTGACGGTGATGCTCTGCCCGCGCTCGGCGGCCAGGTCCGACTCGGCCGCGACCGCATCGGCCGCGAGGGCGGCGAGGTCGACCGGCTCCGCGGCGGGCAGGCCGTCCGGGGCCGCGGCGAGGCGGGCCGACAGCAGCAGCTCGTCGACGATCTCGCCGAGGCGGCGGGTCGAGGCCACCAGCCGCGCGAGGTCGCGGGAGGCGGAGCCGCGGCGGGCCAGCAGCTGGGCGCGGGTGTGGACCTGGGCGATCGGGGTGCGCAGCTCGTGGCTGGCGTCGGCGACGAACCGGCGCTGCCGGGCCAGGGCGTCGACCAGCGGGGCGACCGCGTGCCGGCCGACGAGCACGCCGGTGAGCACCGCGGCCAGCAGGCCGGCCAGGGCGGCCAGGGTGAACGCGAACAGCAGGTGCCGGCGGTCGGAGAGCTGGAAGCGGGCGTCGAAGGCGACCTGCACGACGCGGTCGCCGCGGCGCTCGGTGTGCACGTAGTAGCTGGTGCCGTCGCGGGTCAGGCGGGAGTCGCGGGGCTGGCCGGTCGCGGCGGCCGACTCGGCGTCGGCGCGCACCGGCAGGCCGGGCGGGGGCGGGGTGTTGGCGCCGAGGAAGGCGCCGTGCTCGTACCAGAAGACCCAGCTGCAGGCGGGCGGCCCGGGGACGGTGCCGTTGGCCGCGCCCCAGGCGAGCTCGCGCCGGATCTGGGCCTCCTGGCCGCGCACCAGCACGAGGTAGGAGATCCCGCCGGCCAGAGCCAGCAGCGCGGTGATCGCCAGCCCGACGCCGAGGCCGAGGCGCAGCCGCGCGCGGCGGACGAGGATCTCCTCCGCGGCGTTCACAGCGTGCCCAGGCGGTAGCCGAGCCCGTGCACCGTGCGGACCACCGGGCGGCCGAGCTTGCGGCGCAGGTAGTAGACGTAGGTGTCGACGATCGACGCGGCCGCGGCCTCGTCGAAGACCAGCCGCCGCAGCTCCGCGCGCGGGTGGACGGCCCGTGCCCGCGACGCCAGCACGCGCAGCAGCTCGAACTCGCGCGCGGACAGGGCGACCCGGGTGCCGTCGGGCAGCACGGCGTCGCGGGTCACGAGGTCGAGCCGCCCGCCGCCGACCCGCAGCGACCCGGCCGGCGCCGGCGTGCGCCGGACCAGGGCCCGGATGCGCGCGCTGAGCTCGTCGAGGTCGAACGGCTTGACCAGGTAGTCGTCGGCGCCCGCGTCGAGGCCGGCGACGCGGTCGCCGACGGTGCCCAGCGCCGTGAGCATGAGCGCGCGGGCCGGCACCGAGCGGGAGCGCAGCCGGGCGACCAGGTCGAGCCCGTCGAGCGCGGGCAGCAGCCGGTCGATGACCATGACGTCGTAGGGCCGGGTGAGGCCCAAGTGGAGCCCGCGCTGGCCGTCGCGCGCCCGGTCGACGACGTAGCCCTCGTCGACCAGCGCCTCGGCCACCATCTCACCGAGCTCCTCGTCGTCCTCGACGACCAGGAGCCGCGGGGGTTCCACGGCACGCACACCATGACAATGGCACCCTCAAGGGGCGACCGGGGAGTGATGGTTGTCTCTTTCCGGAAGACTTGCGGAAATCGCGGATCGTCGATCGATCCAGCTCAGCAGCGGTGTGGTCATGATCGTGGTGACGAGGGCGACGAGCACCAGGACGGTGAACAGCGACGGGCCGACGATGCCGGCCTCCAGCCCCACGTTGAGCGCGATGAGCTGCATCAGCCCGCGGGCGTTCATGAGCGCGCCGATGCGCAGCGCCACCGCGCCGGGCTCGCCCCGCAGCCGGGCCGCCGCCCAGCAGGCGCCGAACTTGCCGGCGATGGCGAGCACCACGCAGGCGACCGCGAACAGCAGCACCGCCGGGTCGCCGAGCAGCCCGAACTCGGTGCGCAGGCCGGAGAAGGTGAAGAACAGGGGCAGGAAGACGACGGAGGCGATCGGGGTGAGCGTCTCGACGACCCTGTCGGTGCGGGCGGTGTGCGGCATGACCACGCCGGCCGCGAAGGCGCCGAAGACGGCGTAGAGGCCGATCACGTCGGTGTACCAGGCCACGAGGAACAGCAGCGCGACCGTGCCCAGCAGCCGCCCCCGCTCGCCGAGGCGGTCGCCGGTCATCAGGGCGTTGCCGGCGCGGCGGCCGCCGAGCCACAGCGCCAGCGCGAAGACGGCCGCGCCGCCGCCGGTGACGATCGCCGGGCCGGGCTCGCCCGAGGCCGCGGCGAGCACGACCGCCAGCATGATCCACGCCGCCATGTCGTCCAGCGCGCCGCTGGCCAGGGCGAGCGAGCCGTACCGGGTGCCGGCCAGCCCCCGCTCGGTGATGATCCGGGCGAGCATCGGAAACGCGGTGATGGCCAGCGCGACGCCGACGAAGGCGGCCGTGACGCCCAGCGGCGTGCCCGCCTTGCGCACCGGGGCGAGCCCGTCGGTGAGCACGACCAGCAGCACGCCGAGCACGAGCGGCGCGCTCACCCCGGCCACCGAGACCGCGGCGGCCGTCCCGGCGACGCGCGTGATGCGATGGCCGGTGAAGGCGTACCCGGCCTGGAACATGAACAGCACGAGGCCGACCTGGCCCACGACGTACAACACCGGCAGCAGCGGCGCCGGGAACAGCCAGTGCTCCACCCCCGGCAGCAGCAGGCCGAGCAGCGACGGGCCCAGCAGGACCCCGGCGAGCATCTCGCTGACCACGGCCGGCTGCCCGGCCTTGCCCAGCAGCCAGGCCACCCCCTTGCAGAAGACCAGGATCGCGGCGACGGCGATGAAGAAGGCGGGTGCGAGCTCGGTGGGCGTCACGGGCGGGCCTCCTCGAAGTAGGTGCTGCAGAGCCGCTGACGACGGGCGTCGAGGACCATGTACGTCCCGCAGACCAGCTGCGTGAGCGCGCGCCCCGCCCCGGCCCAGCGATCGCGGAACGCCTGGGCGGCGAGGCGCGGCCGGCCCGGGGCGCGGCCCCCGGCGGGCGTGAGGTAGGCGGGGCCTCGGCTCGGCAGCGAGCGCGTGTGCGCGGCCGCCGAGGTGAGGACGTAGCGGCGCAGCACCTCGCGGGTGGCGGCGCGCAGCATCACGGGGGCGGCGCCGCGAGCCGGGCAGGCGCGGTTGGCCGCGACGCCGTAGGGGATGTAGTGCGCCTCCTGCTTCGGCAACCGCAGCCACCGGCCGGGGTCGAAGGCGTCGTCGGCGGCCGGCCCGGTGCGCTGGTAGGCGAGGTAGTTGAACAGCAGCACGGAGCCGGCGGGCAGCGTGACCCGCTCGTCGACGACGATCGGCGCGGAGGTGATGCGGTGCGCGATGCCGAACAGCGGGTGCACGCGCAGGGCCTCGTCGACGGCCCGGTCGAGCCCGGCGTCGTCGCCGGGGTCCGGGGCCCGGTGCGGGTGCCGGGCGACGCTGAGCAGCACGTGCGCCATCGCCTCGGACATCTGCACGACGGCGGTGTTGAAGAACGCGCCCTGCAGGTACCACGCCGTCTCCCGCGCGCTGAACCCGTCGGGCAGCACGACCGGGCAGGTGCCGTCCTCGACGCGGCCGAGCAGGTAGCGGGTGAGCCGGTCGCGGCGGTCGAGGTGGCGCAGGGAGGTGCCCTTGAGGGCGGTGACGACGTCGTCGGCGTTGGCCACGATGAGCTCCCGGGCCGCGGGCGGGCAGGGCTCGGCGAAGACCAGCTCGTAGTACACCTCGGCCCAGACCGGCATCATGAGGTCCCGCAGGCGCACGTGGGCGGTGCGGCCGGGCGGCAGCGCGTCGAGCCGGCGCCGGGTGGCCGCCGTGGCCAGCTCGTCGCAGCGCGCGTGCGGCACCGCGAGGACCCGGCGGGTGGTGCGGGCGACCTGGCGGTAGCGCTCCCCCGGCTCCAGGTGCTCCTGGTGCATCTGCGGGCCGGGGGCCAGCCAGTACCAGAACAGGTCGGAGAGGCCGGCGCCGCGGCTGCGCCCGTCGGCGGCCGGGTCGGCGTAGACGCGCTCGAAGTGCTCGGCGCCGACCAGCGGCCCCGGCACCGGGATGCCCTCCTCCCCGTTGACCCGCCGGAAGATCCATTCGCGGACGGCGACGACGGCCGACGGCAGCCACCGGGGCACCGTCCACAGCCCGCCGGCGAGGAGGGCGAGCAGGACCCACCTCATCGGACGGCCACCAGGTCCGGCGTGCAGTCGGCCGGGGTGCGGGCGCCCACGAGCGCGAGGGCCCGGTCGAGGTCGTCGAAGAGCCGCGAGAGCACCTGCCGCACGCCCCCGGCCCCGCCGGCCGCGAGCCCCCACAGCACCGGCCGCCCGACGAGCACCGCGTCGGCCCCGAGCGCGAGGGCGGCCACCACGTCGGCCCCGCGCCGGACCCCGCCGTCGACGAGCACCGGCAGCCGCCCCCCGACCGCCTCGGCGACCGCCGGCAGCGCGTCGATGGTGGCGATCGCCCCGTCGAGCTGGCGGCCGCCGTGGTTGGACACCACCAGCCCGTGCACGCCGTGCTCGACGGCGAGCGCGGCGTCGGCCGGGTGCAGGACGCCCTTGAGCAGGATCGGCAGGCCGGTGATCCCGCGCAGCCAGGTGATGCCCTCCCAGCCGAGCCCCGCGTCCATGGCGACGTCCCGCACCGCGCCGGTCTCGTCGCGCAGGTTCTCGCAGGCCAGCCCGGGCGGCAGGTCGTGGAAGCGGTTGCGGTGGTCGCGCTCGCGCCGGCCGAACACGGGCGAGTCCACGGTCACCACGAGGGCCCGGCAGCCGGCCGCCTCGACGCGGCGCACGAGCGCGGCGGTGAACGCGCGGTCCGGCTGGAGGTACAGCTGAAACCACCACGGCCCCCCGGCCGCGGCGATCGCCTCGACGGGCGTGGTGGCGGCCATGCTGACGACCAGCACCGTGCCGGCGCCGGCGGTCCCGCGGGCGGTGGCGACCTCGCCGTCGGGGTGGGCCAGGCGGTGGAACGCGGTCGGGGCGACGAGGACCGGCGCGGCCAGCTCGGTGCCGAACAGGGTCGTGCGCAGGTCCCGCGGGCCGGTCGCGCGCAGCACGCGCGGCCGCAGCCGGACGCGGTCGAACGCCGCGGTGTTGGCGCGCAGGGTCCGCTCGTCCCCGGCGCCGCCCTCGAAGTAGTCCCGGTGCGCGGGTTCGAGCCGCTCCCGCGCCCGGGCCCTCAGGTCAGCGAACATCGAGCTGCCGGGCGACGAACGCCGCGAGGGGCCGCACGTGGACCTCCGGCCGGTCCCACCGGTTCTCCAGGTTCTCGGCGAGATGGTGCACGGCCACGACCTCGCCGCCGCGGACCGCCCGCACGACGGGGTGCAGGTAGGCGGCGTCGTGCGCCTGCCCGGCGGTGTCCTGCGCGACGCGGCGCACGCTGATGTCGAACGGGTCGACCTTGTCGTGGTCGGGGCCGTATTCGAGCGTCGTGAGCAGCGCCAGCGGCGGGTCGCCGAGGCCCCCGTCGCGCACGTAGCCGACCGGGACCTCCTCGAGGTAGGACACCTGCCCGTCCTCGACGGTCACGACGTCGGCGAGGAACCCGAACTGCTGCCAGAGCGCGGAGCTGCGGTTCACCCGCCCGATGATCGCGTCGGTGATCGCCTCCGGGCCGGCCTTCAGCGGCGTCGCCGGCCACGGGGTGTCGTGGTGGCGCGCCTGCAGGATCCGGTGCAGGGCCCGCACCCCGTAGCGGAAGCCGTGGATGAACCCGTTGGTCCCCCGCTTGAAGTCGCGCTGCTGGGTGATGGTCCCGGCGAAGTAGAGCCCGGGCACGTTGACCGACTCGAACGCGCTCGTCTGCTGCGGGAAGCGGTCCTTGATGGCCAGGTCGGGCCGGGCCGACTCGTCGAAGATCGAGGCGTCGAAGCGGAAGCCGGTGCACGCGAGCACCCGGTCGTAGCGCAGCTGCTTCACCACCTCGTCGGCCCGGGAGAAGCTGAAGGTGACCTTGTAGCCCTCCGCGTCCCGCTCGATGCGGCGCACGTGGCCGTCGAGGACCGCGTTGGCGGACTTGAGCTGGTAGGTGTCCAGGAAGTTGTTGTTGACCGCGCGCAGGTGCCCGACGTAGTGGCTGCGCCAGGCCAGCTGCACCGAGCTCGGGCCGGCCACGTGGATGACGGTGGTGGTCTCCATGAGCGCGTCGGCGGTCTCGAACGCGGAGTTGCCCTTGCCGATGACGAGCACCCGCTGGCCGGTGAAGCCGTCCGGGTCGACCTGCATGTCCGCGTAGTGCTCGGCCAGCTCGTAGCCCTCGATCGGCGGCTCGTAGGACCTGGACACCCCGGTGGCGACGACGACGTGGCGGGCCGCGATGCCGTCGACGTCGAAGAGGCCGTCGGCGAAGGCGACGCGCGAGACCCGGGTGTCGTAGCGGATGCGCAGGTTCAGGCGCGAGGCGAAGTCCGCCAGATACCGCAGGTAGTCCTCGGCCTGGGGGAAGTACCGCGGCGTGTATCGGGTGAAGAGCAGTGCGGGATCGTCGCTCAGCAGCGAGTTCCAGTCGAGGCGCAGGTTCAGCTCGGGGTCGTCGGTGCCGGTGCGCGGCTTGTTGATCGAGATCAGCTGCCGGTGCCGCGGGAACCGGGCGAAGAACGCGCCCGGCCGCCCGGCGCCCTCCAGCACCAGGTAGTCGCGGCGCCCCTCGGCCTGCAGCAGCGCGGCGAGCTGCAGCCCGGCCGGGCCGGCCCCGATGATCAGGTAGTCGAGCGTCACGACGGTCACCTTTCGAGCGCTTCGACGGCGTCGGCGGCCCGCCGCACGTCGTCCTCCAACGGCCGGTCCGGGTCGATCGGGGGCACCGCGGCCACGAGGGCGTCCAGCAGCCCCGCGTTGCCGGGCGCGGTCGGCGGGCGGGCGCCGACGTACGCGGCCTGCCGCAGCCCGAGCGCGAGCGAGCCGACGATGAGCCGCAGCAGCCGGGCCTGGTCGAGGGCCCGCAGCGCGGCCTGGTTGCCCAGCGGGATCACGTCCTGGTTGTGCAGGTTGGTCGGCAGGCTCTGCATGCTGGCGGGCATGGCGTCGCGGCGGATCTCGGCGACGAGCGCGGTCGAGGCGAGCTGGACGCCCTGCAGGCCGTGCTGGCGGCCGGGGCCGGCCGCGAGCATCGGCGGCAGGCCGGTGTTGCGGGCCGGGTCCACGAGCAGGTCGAGCTGGCGCTCGGCGAGGTTGCCGACCTGGGCCACGACCATCGAGAGGACGTCCGCGGCGAACGCGGCCGGCTGGCCGAAGAAGTTGCCGCCGTGCACCACGGCGTCGTCGTCGGGGAAGAACAGCGGGTTGTCGCTGATCCCGCTCAGGTCGGCGGCGACGACGCGGTCGGCGTAGGCGAGCGCGTCCTCGGCCGCGCCGAGCAGCTGCGGGGAGCAGCGCAGGCTGTAGGGCTCCTGCAGCGGGCGCCGGCCCGACGGGGTGTGGCCCGCGGCGAACCCGCGCATCGCCGCGCCGACGGCGATCGCGCCCGGGTGGCCGTAGGAGCGCAGCAGCCGCTCGTCGAGGAACTGCGGGTCGCTGCCGAGCAGGTCGGCCAGCAGGCAGGTGAGCCGCTGCACGGCCCGGTGCGCGGCGCGGGTGCGCACGAGCGCGAGGGCGAGGGCGGCGGTGGTGAGCGAGGTGCCGTTGACGAGCGCGAGGGCGTCGCGACCGTCGAGCGGCAGCGGCTGCAGGCCGGTCCGGCGCAGCGCCTCGGCGGCCGGCAGGCGCTGCTCGCCGGCGTAGGCGTGGCCGCGGCCGCGCAGGGCCTGGGCGGCGGCGCCGAGCGGGATCAGGTCGCCGCTCGCGCCGACCGAGCCGTAGCGGGGCATCGCCGGCGCGAACGCCGTGCCCAGCATCGCGGCCAGGGCGTCGATGACGTGCGGGGAGACCCCGGACGCGCCGCGCGCGAGGGAGCACACCCGCACCAGCATCGTGGCCCGGGCGACGTGCGGGTCGATGTCGGGGCCGTGCCCGGCGCCGAGGTGGGCGAGGGTGTTGTCGGCCTGGTCGCGCAGGTCGGCGCGGCCCGCGTAGCCCACGAGCGCGCCGAAGCCGGTGGTGGCGCCGTAGACCGCTCGGTCGTCGCCGAGCACCTTGGCCAGGAAGGCGCGGCCGGCCGCCACCCGGTCCCGCACCGCCGCCCCGGCCGTGACCCGGATCGGGTCGCGGGCGGCGAGCAGGTCCGCGATCCGCAGCGGCGCCGCGAGGTCAACCTCTGCCGTCATGGGAGGCGACGCTAGAGCCCGATTCTCAGAGCGCTCTGAAATCGGCTCGTTACGGTGCGCCGCATGACGCTGGACTACCTCATCATCGGAGCCGGCCCGGCCGGGCTGCAGCTGGCCGCCCTGCTGGAGCGCGACGGCCGCGACTACCTGGTGCTCGAGGCCGGGACGGCGCCGGGGACGTTCTTCACCACCTACCCGCGGCACCGCACGCTGATCTCGATCAACAAGGTGTGGACGGGCTGCGAGGACCCCGAGTTCAACCTCCGTGCCGACTGGAACTCGCTGCTGAGCGACGACCCTTCCCTGCTGTTCAAGCACTACAGCCGCCGGTACTTCCCGCAGGCCGACGACCTCGTGCGCTACCTGGCCGACTTCGCGTCCCGCCTGCACCTGCGGATCCGCTACGGCACCCGGGTCTCGCGCGTGGCCTTCGGCGACGGGCTGTTCGACGTCGACGGCATCACCGCCCGCCGGGTCGTCGTCGCCACCGGCGTGTCCGAGCTGTACGTGCCGCCGATCCCCGGGGCCGGGCTCGCCGAGCGCTACGACACCGTCAGCGTGCGCCCGGAGGACTTCACCAACCAGCGGGTCCTCATCATCGGCAAGGGCAACTCCGCCTTCGAGACCGCCGACGCCCTGCTCGAGACGGCGGCCGTCATCCACATCGCCGGGCCGCACTCGATCCGGCTCGCCTGGCAGACGCACTACGTCGGGCATCTGCGCGCGGTCAACAACAACTTCCTCGACACGTACCAGCTCAAGAGCCAGAACGCCGTGCTGGACGGCACCGTCGAGCGCATCGAGCGCCGCCCCGGCGGCGGGTTGCGGATCGACCTGCGCTACGCGCGCACCGTCGAGCAGCCGCGGCGGCTGGAGTACGACCGGATCATCCTCGCTACCGGGTTCCGCTTCGACGCCTCGATCTTCGACGACTCGGCCCGGCCGCGGCTCGCCGTCGACGACCGCTTCCCGGAGCAGACCAGCGCGTTCGAGTCGGTCAACGTGCCCGGGCTCTACTTCGCCGGCACCCTGACCCAGCAGCGCGACTTCAAGCGGTCGACCAACGGGTTCATCCACGGCTTCCGCTACGGCGTGCGGGCCCTGCACCGCATCCTCGGCGTGCGCCACCACGGCACCCCGTGGCCGTCGTCGCGGGTCGAGGCCTCGCCCGAGGGGATCGCGGACGCCGTCATCGCCCGCGTCAACCGCACGTCGGGGCTGTGGCAGCAGTTCGCGGTGCTCGCCGACGTGGTGCTCGCCGACGGCTCGTACCTCGAGGAGGTGCCCGTCGCCTTCCTGCGCGACGGCGGCCTGGGCCCGGACGTGTTCGCGTTCGTGACGACGCTGGAGTACGGCCCCGGCCACGACACCGTCGACCCGTTCGACATCACGGTGCCCCGCATCGCCGAGAACGACGCGGCCGCCGCGCACGAGGCCGCCTACCTGCATCCCGTGGTGCGGGTGTACCGCGGGGCCGAGGTCGTCGCCGAGCACCATCTCGCCGAGAACCTGGAGAACCACTGGGACCTGCCGGCGGTGCACCGGGAGCCCCTGTCGCGGTTCGTCAAGGGCGTCCTCGCCGATGCCTGACACGGACACCCGCGAGGACACCTGGCCGCAGCCGGTCCTCGATCTGCTCGCGACCGGCGACGACCGGCCCGTGTTCGAGGACGGTCCGTCGGTCGTGACGGCCGCCGCGATGGCCGGTCTCGTCCGGCGGATCGCGGCCGGGCTGCGCTCCCGCGGGGCGGGACCCGCCACGCCGGTGGTCCTGACGACGGGGGTGAGCGCCGCCGCGTTCGCCGCGAACCTGGCCGCGTTCGCGGTCGGGGCCACGGTCTCGGGGCGGTCCTTCGCGGCCGGCGAGCTCGTCGTGGACGACGCCCGGCTCGCGGCGTGGTTGGCGCTGCCGGACGACGGCGCGCCGCTCGTCGCCGCCGGGCGCCCCGGGGACATCGCCCGGCTCATCTGGACCAGCGGCAGCACCGGCCGGCCGAAGGGCTGCGCGCAGACGTACGCGGCGATGAGCGCGGCCTGGGCGCCGTACCCGGACCGCTGGCCGCCGGCGGTCGCCGAGCTCGCCTCGCGGCTGCGGCGCTACCTGGTGTTCGGGTCACTCGCCTCGCAGGTGATGCTGGAGTACGGCATCCTGGCCCTCGCCGCCGGCGGGACCCTGGTCGCGGCCCGCCCGCCCGGCTTCCCGGACATGATCCCGCGGCACCGGGCCACCGGGAGCGTCATCACCGTGGGCAAGCTGCACCAGCTCGTGCGCGCCCAGCGCTCGTCGCCGGCCGACCTGTCGTCGCTGCGCGCGCTGCTGGTGTCGGGGTCGCCGCTGGAGCCGGCGCGGCTCGCCGAGGCCCTGGACGTGCTCGGGCCGGTCGTCTTCCACGGGTACGGGCAGACCGAGACCGGCATGATCGCCATGGCCACGCCGTCGGAGATGCTGGCCGACCCGGCCGTGCTCGCCAGCGTCGGGCGCCCGCCGGCCGGGCACGACCTGTCGATCCGCGACGGCGAGCTGTACGTGCGCACGCCCGCGCAGGCCTCCTCCTACTGGGGCGACCCCGCCGAGACCGCCGACGTGTTCCGCGACGGTTGGGTGCGCACCCGGGACCTGGCCAGCCTGGACGACCGCGGCTACCTGCACCTGGCGGGCCGCGCCCGGGACGTCGTGATCGTCGACGCGCAGCTGGTCCACGCCGGGCCGATCGAGCGCGTGCTCGGCTCGGACCCGTCCGTGGCCGAGGCCTACGTCGTCGCCCGGCCCTCGTTCGAGACCGGCGAGGCGGTGCACGCGTTCATCGTGCCCGCGCGGGGCCGCACGCCGGACCCCGCGCGCCTGCGCTCGCTGGTGGCGGCCGCGCTCGGCGAGGCGGCCGTGCCCCAGGCGATCACGGTGATCGACGCGGTGCCGCTGGCCCCGAGCGGCAAACCGGACAAGCGGGCCCTGCTCGGCTCATCCTGAAGTCGTAGACGCAAGACCCGACTCGGGTCGGAGGCGCCGGTTCGCGGGTTTTCGTACGGTTGGTACATGACCAAGGATGCAGGCAACTGGCGCGGAACCGTCGCCAAGAAGTCGCGGGCGCTGCTCGACGGCTCGAACCTCTACCGGCGCCTCGAGGTGCGGCTCGACGACGGCACGACCCTCGACGTCAAGGTGGACCGGGACCTGTGGAAGGAGCTCGAGGTGGGCGACCGCCTCGAGCGGCGCGAAGGCGAGCAGCCCCGCCGTGGCTGAGCGCAGGGTCGTGCTGTACGAGCTGCTCTCCCTCGACGGCGTGGCCGACGAGCCCGGCGAGGGCCAGTGGTTCGTCGACGCGGGCGAGGGGCTCCTGGACAACCTGGCGCGGGTGATCGCGGACCAGGACACCGTGCTGCTGGGCCGGCGCACCTACGAGCAGTGGGCCCCACACTGGCCGGGCTCCACGA
This sequence comes from Dactylosporangium sp. CA-139114, assembly GCF_050955725.1. Taxonomy (NCBI): domain Bacteria; kingdom Bacillati; phylum Actinomycetota; class Actinomycetes; order Micromonosporales; family Micromonosporaceae; genus Dactylosporangium; species Dactylosporangium sp. CA-139114. The sequence goes on along the minus strand of NZ_CP192080.1, from coordinate 3,163,734 downwards.
TGCAGCCCTTCGCCGACTTCATCAACACCACGCCGAAGATCCTGTTCTCGGCGACCGCGCCCCGCTACGACTGGGCGGCGACCACGCACGTCACGGGTCCGGCGGCGCCGTACGTCGCCGAGCTCAAGCGCGCCCCCGGCGGCGACATCGGCATCCACGGCAGCCTGACGCTGGCGCGCGCGCTGCTGCGCGAGCACCTCGTCGACGACCTGCGTCTCGTCGTCTCGCCCAGCCTCGCCGGCCAGGGCGGGCGGCTGTTCGACGACGCCGGCGGCCTGCAGCGCTTCGAGCTCGTCGATGCCGACCGCTCGGGCGGCTGCCTGCTGCTGCACTACCGCCGGCCCACGTCCCCGGGCTGAGCGCCGGACGCCCCGGCGGTCGTGATGCGGTGCGCGGCCGGGGCGTCCGCGGGCCAGCCGGTCACGGTGCGCTGACCGACGGTGAGCGGACGGGAGACGCAGCGCGGTCCGCGCGAACCCCACAGGAATCATCCGCACCACCGGGTGCCGACTGTGCGCGTCCCATCGAGCGATCGCCATCGAACGGCCGGACCACCCGTTGTTCGAAAACCCGACAGACCGCAGGCTTTGGTCCTGCTTGCGGCCGATTCGGCGGTACCGCGGCGCGGTGGATCTCGGGTAGTGTGCGCGAGGCATTCGGCGAGAGGACGAGGACCATGACGCAGAACGGGATGCGACAGTACGACGACCGCGTGGCGGGCCCCGGCGTCATGCAGCAGCCGGGCGAGGTGCCCCCGGGCATGGCCGGCGACCAGGCCAAGGCGCTCGCGGTGCTCACCATGGCCCAGCGCACCGCCGAGGAGCACATCAACACGGCGATCACCGAGGCCGAGCAGATCCGGGCCGAGGCGCACGCCAACGCCAACGCGATCATCACCGACGCCCAGGCCCAGGCCGGCGCCCTGCGCGAGGAGGCCGAGAAGATCCTCGGCCGGGCCCGCAGCGCCGCCGAGAAGATCGCCCGCGAGGCCGAGTCCTACGCCGCCGACACCGAGCGCAACGCCGGCGAGGTCCTCGCCGACGCCCAGGGCCGGGCCGAGGACATCGTGCGCGAGGCCCAGGACAACGCCTACGACATCAAGCAGCGCGCCGAGCAGATCTACGAGGACGTCGTCGGCGGCCTCACCTCGAAGCGGCAGGCGCTGCAGCAGCAGATCGAGGCGCTGGAGCGCTTCGACCAGGAGTACCGCTCCCGCCTCACCGGTTTCATGCAGCAGCAGATGCGCGCCCTGTGGGTCGGGCAGCCGCAGGTCGCCGGGGCGCAGCAGGAGTTCCAGGAGACCGGGGCGGTCGCGGGCGAGCTGCTCCCGGCCCAGCGCGCCGCGCACGAGGACGAGCGGGACCCGCAACCCGCCGAGTGAGGCGAATTCTCAGCATCCACCGGCTAGCTTGCGCCGCGTGGAGCGGATCGAGTGCCAATGGTGCCGGCTGCAGAACGCGCCCGGGGCCACCTCCTGCATGACGTGCGGCGCGCCGCTCGACGTCGCGAACATGGTGAGCGACTCGGGCTGGCGCGAGGCGCCCCGGCTGCGCGACATGACCGAGTTCCGGTTCTCGGGCTCGATCGCGCAGGTCGAGGGCGAGCTCGTCCCCGTCATCGACATGGCGCTCGCGCCCGGTGACGCGGTGTACTTCGAGCATCACGTCCTGCTGTGGAAGGACGAGCAGACCCCGGTCACCGCGATGCCAACCGGCGGGGGGATGCGCCGCGTGTTCGGCGGCATGCCCTTCGTGCTGACCCTCGCGCACGGACCGGGCCGCGTCGCGTTCTCCCGCGACTCCCCCGGCGAGCTCGTCGTGCTGCCGCTGCACCCGGGCATGGAGCTCGACGTGCGCGGGCACGCGTTCCTGCTCGCCACGCACACCGTCGGCTACGACTTCATCCGCATCCAGGGCCTGGCCAACGTGCTGCACGGCGGGAACGGGATGTACCTCGACCGGTTCGTCACGCAGTCCGCGCCCGGGCTGCTGGTGCTGCACGGCTACGGCAACGTCTTCGAGCGGTACCTGCGCCCCGGCGAGAAGATCCTCGTCGAGCCGGGCGGGTTCCTCTACAAGGACGCCTCCGTCGGCATGCAGGCGGTGCAGATGCCGGTGAAGACGGGGCTCATGCGCCGCGGCATGTACCTGGCGGAGATGACCGGCCCGGGCCGGGTGGGCATCCAGTCGATGTACGTCCACCACCACGCGGAGTGAGGGCGCGATGAGCACGGGCGTTCCCGAGGGCTGGACCGTCTGCCGGTACTGCCGCATGCCCCACCCGCCCGCCGGGCCCTCGTGCCCGAGCTGCGGTGCGGCGCTGGACGTGCGCCAGGTCAAGACCCGCTCCGGCTGGATCGAGCAGCCGCCGATCAAGGACATGGCCCGCATCCAGTTCGGCCGGTCCCGCGTGCAGATCGAGGGCAAGTACGTCCCCGTCGCCGACTTCACCCTCTCCGGCCAGGAGTGGATCTACTTCTCCCACCACGCGCTGCTGTGGACCGAACCCGGCGTGCAGCTGGGCAACACCTCGCTCGCCGGCGGCTGGAACCGGATGCTCGCCGGGCTGCCGCTGATCATGGTCGAGGCGCGGGGCGCGGGCCGGCTGGCGCTGTCCGGCGACTCCCCGGGCGAGCTCATCGCGCTGCCGCTGGTCCCGGGCCGGCACGTGTGGACCCGCGAGCACCGGTTCCTCACCGCGACCGGGAACATCACCTACACCTGGCAGCCGACCGGCATCTGGTACGACACGGGCACCGGCGACGACCGCGAGACGCACTATCCGCTGGGGCAGTACGGCGACCTGTTCTCCGCCCAGCAGGGCCCGGGGCTGCTCCTGCTGCACTCGCCGGGCAACACGTTCCTGCGCGACCTCGCGCCGGGCGAGACGGTCCTCGCGCAGCCGGGGGCACTGCTGTACCGCGACGTGTCGGTCCAGGCCCACCTGCACCTGGAATACCCGCGCGGCACCCAGCGCGTCTCGTGGCGCTCGTCGTTCAGCCAGCGCAACATCTGGCTGCGGCTGGTCGGCCCCGGGCGGGTCGCGGTCTCCTCGGTGTTCCATCACACCAGCTCGGAGAGCATCACGCGCAACTCCGCCGCGACCGTCCAGCGCTGGTAGGTTTCCGGAGGGTGACCGGCGGGGCGCGCGCCTCGAGGCGTGAGCGGCGGCGGCGCGCAGGGGATAAGGTCGGACGCATGTCGGTGAGCGAGGACTTCCAGCAGGCCCAGATCGATGTGAAGAAGCTCGGCGCCCGGCCCGGCAACGATGTGTTGCTGAAGCTCTACGCGCTGTACAAGCAGGGCACCCACGGCGACGCGAGCGGCAGCCGGCCCGGGATGTTCGACCTCACGGGCCGGGCCAAGTTCGACGCGTGGAAGTCCGTGGCCGGGACGGACCAGGAAGAGGCGCAGCGGCAGTACGTCGAGCTCGTCCGCCGGCTCCAGGGCCTGTGACGCGCGGGGCTCAATGGCCGCGGAAGGCCTCCTCCAGCCACCAGGAACCGCGCGACGCCGTCACCTTGGCGTCGATGAGCAGGGGGCGGTCGCGGGGGCCGTCCAGCCAGGCGCGCACCGGGGCCAGGCCGGCCGCGGAGCGCACCACGACGCCCTCGCAGCCGTAGCCGCGCGCGATGGCCGCCAGGTCGGTGTCCGGGAACGTCACCGTCCCCAGCGGGTGACCGTGCGGGCCGAAGTGGTGGACCTCGGCGCCGTACGCCGCGTCGTCGTACACCACGATCGCCATCGGCAGACCCAGCCGTACGACGGTCTCCAGCTCCGAGATGCCCATCAGGAACCCGCCGTCGCCGAGGGCCGCGACCGGCAGCCGGTCGGGGCGGGCCACGGCGGCGCCGATCGCGGTCGCCAGGCCCAGGCCGATCGACTGGAACGCCTGGGTGAAGCAGAAGCCGGCGGCATCGGGCACGGCGAGGTACATCGACGGGTAGCCCATGAAGTTGCCCGAGTCCACGCTGACCGTGCGGGCCGCGGGGAGCAGGTCGTCCAGGGCGATCGACAGGGTGCGGGGGTCGATGCGGCCGTCGGCGCTCAGGTCCTCGAACGGCTCGTCCCGCCAGCGCACGCTCGGCAGCGCTCGCGTGCGGTAGCCGGTCGAGGCCGGCACCGCGGCGAGCACCGCCGTGGCCGTGGCGGCGGCGTCGCCCAGCACGCCCAGGCCGGTGTGCAGCGCGTCCGGGTCGACGTCGACCTGCGCCACCGCCGCCCCGGGGCCGATCAGCCGCCCGTGCCGGGTGGTCCACATGCTCAGCGAGCAGCCCCACGCCACGACCGCGTCGGCGCCGGCGATGCGCTCGGCCGCGGCGGGTGAGGCGAAACCGCCGGCCACGTCGAGGTGCCAGGGATCGCCGTTGAACAGGCCCTTGGCGACCGCCGAGGTGGCCAGCAGCGCCCCGCACCGCTCGGCCAGCGCCGCGATCGCCGCCGCGGCACCGGGATCGCGGGCGCCGCGGCCGGCGATGAAGACCGGCCGTCGCGCGCCGGCCAGGAGATCCGCCAGAGCCCGCACGGATGCCGCATCCGGCCGGTGTACCGGCGGCAGCGGTTCGGCACCGGGTCGGACCTCGGCACCGCAAGCCCCCTGCACGTCCAGCGGCAGGCTCACGAGCACCGTGCGGCGCTCGATCCGGGCCCGGCGGGCCGCGCGCAGCACGTCGGCGACCGCGCTCGCCGGGGTCGCCGCGCGCTCGAACGCGGCGCCGATCCCGGAGGCGAGCGCAGCCTGGTCGAGGCGGAAGTTCGAGCGGGCGCCGGCCGCGCCCGTGTCCGCCGCGAGCACCAGCAGCGGCGTGCGGCTCTTGGCCGCCTCGGCGATGCCGGTCAGCGCGTTGGTCACGCCGGGGCCCTGGTGCAGGCTCAGCACGCCGAGCCGGCCCGAGGTGCGGGCGTAGGCGTCGGCCATGACCGCCGCGCCGCCCTCGTGCCGCGCGGCGACGAACCGGGCGCCCGCCGCCACGAGGGCGTTGGTCAGGTGGAAGTTGCCGCTGCCGACCACCCCGAAGACGCACTCGACCCCGGTGGCGGCCAGGGCCCGGCCGATCGCCTCGGCGACGAGCACGTCAGCGCTCGACCAGGGCGAGCACCCGCGCCGGGCTGCCGGAGCCGCGCACGATCGGCAGCGGGCCGGCGACCACCACGGCGCCCCGGGCCGGCAGGCGGTCCAGGTTGCGCAGCTGCGTCAGCCCGTACTTCCCCGCGCCCAGCAGGAACGAGTGGCACGGGAACGGCGGGTCGAAGGAGTGCGCGGCGCCCGCGTCCGTGCCGACCGTCTCGACGCCCAGGCCCAGGATCGGGGTCTCCTCGGCCAGCCACTTCGCGCACGCCGGGGAGACGCCGGGGGTGTTGCCCGCGTTGAGGTACGCGGCGTCGTCGTCGCCCCGCGCGTCCCAGCCGGTGCGGTAGAGCAGCCAGCCGCCGTCCGGCAGCGGCCCGTGCTCGGCCGTCCAGGCCCGCACGTCCTCGATCTGCAGCAGGTAGTTGGGGTCGGCCGCGGCCCGGTCGGCCCGGTCGATGACGACGGCGGGGGCGAACAGCTTGCGCGCGGGCACCTGGGCCACGTCCTCGCCGTCGCGGCCCGTCACCCAGTGGATCGGCGCGTCGAAGTGGGTGCCGGTGTGCTCGCCGGAGCGGAAGTTGTTCCAGTACCAGGCCGGGCCGCGCTCGTCGTACCGGCTGATCTCCTCGGACTCGAAGCGCCAGGTGTTGCCGAACGGCTCGGGCAGCCGCAGGATCGGCGTGTCGTTGCTCAGCGGGGCGGTGAGGTCCACGACCTCGATCGAACCGGCCGCGACGGCCTCCACCAGATCGTTCAGGAGCGACATGCCGCGACCGTAATCGCCGCGCCCGAGCCGTCGCAAGGGTGCCGCTCGCGCCGGGGCGGGACGGAAAACGCACCCGTTATGACAAACGTGTGACTGTCTGCCGTGCGGCTGGCGCGAACCCGGCGGCGCAGCTAACATGATCGATGAGTCCGGCGTCTTCCCCCGTGGATGCCGGACTCCTTTATGTCTGCGCCACCTCTGTCTGCGCCACCTCGCGCAGGTAGTCGTCCAGCAGACCGGCCGCCGTCAGCATCGCCCGCGCGCGGGCCGAGTGCCGCGAGCGCCACGTCTCCAGCGTCGAGGCCAGGGCCTGCGGGCCGCCGGCCGCGCGCACCTGGCGGACCACCGCGGCGATGTGGGCCAGCAGGTAGCCGCCCCGCCGCAGCAGGTGGGCGAGCTCCGCGTCGCGGACGTCCGCGGGGCCGTACACCCGCTGCCGCGTGGCCCGGTCCCGCTGCGGGGCCAGAATCCCGGCCCGCTCCCACTTGCGCAGCGTCGCCGGCTTCACCCCGAGCCGATGGGACAGGGCGCCGATCGGCAGGGGCTGCTCGGCCGGGGGCGGCAGCGGGCCGGCCAGGACCCGGGCCGCCGACTCCACGCCGTCCAGGGTTTCGCGGTCGCGCAGCAGCTGGGCATGGCTCGCGTCCAGGCGGCGCAGGGCACCGTCCACGTCGCCGGCGCCGACGGCCCGCATCACGTCCCCGGCGACCGCGTGGCCGTGCGCGGGGACCAGGGCCAGGAAGGCGCGCAGGGCGGCCGCATGGACGTGGGTGTACCGCCGATAGCCCGAGTCCGTCCGCGAGGCCGGCGGCAGCACGCCGTCGCGCTCGTAGTTGCGCACCGACTGCGCCGAGATCCCGTGCTCCCGGGCCAGGTCCACCGGTCTTTGAGGCTTCACCATGCAACTCCCGGTCATACACGGCCAAAGTCTCACAGAGAGGTTCAGCGATACGGTAAAGGTCATGCTAGTTCGACTCCACGACGGCTCGGCCGTCGACGCCGAGGTCCACGGCACCGGCCCCACGGTGCTGCTCCCCGCCGCCCCGGAGCCGGTCGAGGGCCCGAAGGCCGACGAGCTGCGCCGGTGGGGTGCCGACCCGGCGCTCGGGCGGCGCCTCATCGACGGTCTCACCGAGCGCGGCCTGCGGGTCGTCGCGTTCGACTACGAGGGGCACGTGCTCGCCGAGCCGAAGCCGGACACGCTCACGCCCGACAACGTCTGCGCCGACATCCTCGCCGTGGCGGACGCGACCGGTTCGCAGCGCTTCGCCTGGTACGGGTACAGCTGGACCGCCGTCAGCGGCCTCCAGCTGGCCGCGCGCACGGACCGGCTCACGGCCCTGGTGATGGGCGGCTGGCCGCCGCTGGGCGCCCCGTACGCGGCCATGCTGCGGGTCACGACGGCCACGCACGCGATGGCGGTGAGCCCGCCGGCCGTGCCCGAGCAGACCGGCAACGCGTGGGCCGACGCCGAGTTCACCATGCCGGAGCCCGCGGCGCGGCAGTTCATGACGCTGTACCGGGGCCTGCGGGACTTCGACGAGCGCGCCGCCCTCGCGAAGGTGACCTGCCCGCGGCTGTGCGTCGTCGGCGGGGCGGACCGCATCACCTACGACGAGCGCTGGGGCGGCGTCACCGTCGACCTCGCGGCGCCGGTCGCGGCCCACCGGGCCGAGCTCGAGTCCATGGGCTGGGAGGTCCACGTCCTCGACGGCCTCGACCACATGGGCGCGATGCAGGCGGGCACGGTGCTGCCGATCCTGGCGCCGTTCTTCGGGAGAGCGCTCTCTGAGGAAAACCGGTAGTCTCGCGCGATGCTGCGTCTGGTGTTCGGCGCCCTGCGGCGCAGGGGTGCGCAGAGCCTCGCCGTGTTCGCGCTCGCCGCGCTGTTCGTCGCCGTCGCCGCCGCCGGGCCGCTGTTCGACGCCGCGGCCGCCCAGCGCACCACCGCCGCCGACCTCGCCGGGACCACCGCGGCCGACCGGCTGCTGTCGGTGCGCCGGCCCGTGGCGACCGGCTCCGACCCGGCGGCCGCGCTCGCGGACTTCCGGCGCGCGGCCGCCGCGGTGCTGCCCCCGCATCACGGGCCGGTCTCGCTCGGGCTGACCCAGACGCTCATCGCACGGGTCGACGGGCTCGGGAAGATGGTGCCGCTGGCGTACCGCGACAACGCCTGCGACCACATGCGCATCGACGGCGCCTGCCCGGCCGCGCCCGGCGAGGCCGTCGTGAGCCGCGCCGCCGCCAAGACGCTCGGCCGGCCGGTCGGCGGCGAGATCGAGCTGCGGACCCAGCTGACCGGCGCGGGCGTGCCGCTGACGGTGCGGATCGTCGGGCTCTACGACCGCGCCGACCCCGGCGGCGACTGGTGGGCCGACCCCTCGTTCGCGCCCGGGCGCATCGCCGCCGGCGAGGAGACCGTCGACCCCGTGTTCCTGCCGATCGGCGCGTTCACCGGGATGCTCGCCGCACCCACCGCCGTCTACACCGTGCCGGCCCCGCCGACGCTGCTCGAGGACGGCTTCGAGGCGACCGCGTACGCGCTCAAGTCGGCCGGGTTCGACGTCACCGCCCCGCCGGACGCGCTGCTGGCCCAGGTCTCCGGCGACCGGGCGGCGACCCGGCGCGGGGTGCTCGCCGGCTGGGTGCAGGCCCTCGTGCTGTGCGCCCTGGCGCTCGGGATCGTCGGGCGGTACACCGCGCAGGACCGCCGCCCCGACTACGCCCTGCTGCAGCTGCGCGGGGCCACCCGCGCCCGCACCGTGCTGCTCACGGTGTGGCAGCAGCTGCTGCCGATGCTCGCCGCCGTGCCCGCCGGGCTCGCGCTGGGCTGGGCCGCGGCCCGGCTGGCCGCGGGCGCGCCGGCCCCGGTGCGCGCCTACGCCCCGGCCGGGATCGCCGCCGCCGTCGCCGTCGCGGCCGGCCTCGCCCTGCTCGTGCTCGCCGACCTGCCGCTGCTGCGCACCCCGGTGGCCGAGCTGCTGCGCCGCACCCCGGCGCCCGGGCGGCGCGGGGCGGCCCTGTTCGACCTGCTGCTCGTGGCCGGAGCCGTCGCGGCGCTGGTCCAGGTGCGCTCGCAGGAGCGGGCGGCCGTACCGTCCGGGTTCGCCGTGATCGCCCCGGTGCTGCTGGCCCTGGCCGCCGCGACCCTCCTCGCCCGGCTGGTCACCGCGCTCGCGGGGCGGGCCGGGCGCGCGGCGCTGCGGGCCGGGCGGGTGCCGGCGGCGCTCGCCGCGCTGCAGTACCACCGCCGCCCCGGCATCGACCGCATCTTCGCGCTCGTGGCCGTGGCCGTGGCGCTGCTCGGGCTCGCGGGCGGGGACCTGCTCGCCGGGCGCGACGCGCGCGCCGACCGCACCGCGGTGGAGCTGGGGGCCGAGCGCGTGCTGACGGTGCGGGCGGCCAGCCACACGACGCTGCTGCGGGCGGTACGGCTGGCCGACCCCGGCGGCCGGGACGCCATGGCGGTCGCGCTCGACGACACCACCGACCCGCCCGTGCTCGCCGTGGACGCGTCCCGCCTCGCCGCCGTCACCCGCGGCGCCGGCGCGCTGCCCGCCGAGACCGCCGCGGTCCTCGCCCCGGGCCGGGCCGGCGAGCTGCCCCCGGTCGAGGCCACCGGCCTCACCCTGGCCGCGCGCAACGACTCCCCCGGCCCGCTGCGGCTGGTCGTGCAGCTGTCCAGCACCGGCACCGGCGCGGCCGTGAACGTGATCCTCGGGCCGTTCGCCCCCGGCGAGCACGAGGCGAGCGCGCCGCTGGCCGGCTGCGGGGCGCCCGGCTGCCGGATCGTGGCGCTGGCGCTGGCCGGGCCGGGCGACGAGGACGGCAAGCCGGCGGTGCCCGCGGCCGCCTCGGCGCTGACGGTACGGTCGCTGCGCCAGACCGGCGCGAGCGCGCCCGTGCTCGACGCGGACCGGCTCGGCGACCCGCGGCGGTGGCGCGCCGTGCTCACCGGGCCCGGCATCGTGGTGGCCCCGTCCGACGGCGCGCTGACGCTGCGCATGCCGCCGCCGCCCGCGGAGGGGACCTCGCAGGCGCGGCCGGACACCGGCGCGTACGTCGTCGACGGCGCGCTGCCGATCCCGGCCGTGCTCGCCGGGGACCCGCCCCGCGGCTGGGCCTCGGGCGAGCCCACCGTGTCGCCGTTCGGCTCGCCCGCCCAGCCGCTGCGCATCGCCGCCCGCCGGCCCGTGCTGCCCGTGCTCGGCGGCGCCGGGCTCGTGCTCGACCTCGACGCCGTGCAGCGCGCGCTGCCCGCCCCGGCGAGCACCGGCACGCTGCAGGTGTGGCTGGCCGCGGGCGTCACCGCGGCGCGGGCGGCCGCGATCGCCGACCGGCTCGCCGCGGCCGGGGTGGAGGTCGTCGGCTCCGAGACCGCGGCCCGGCACCGCGCCCGCCTGGCCGAGCAGGGCACCGCGTTCGCGGGCCGGTTCCGGCTGCTCTCGGCGGTCGCCGGGCTGCTGCTGGCCGCCGTCGCCGCCGCGGCCGCGGTGTCGGTCGAGCGCCGGGTGCGCGCGGGCGAGGTGCGGGCCATGCGGGTGCAGGGCGTGCCGGCGCGGGCCACGGTCACGGCCGCGGCCGGCGGGCAGGCCGCGCTGCTCGTGCTCGGCACGCTCGGCGGGCTGGCCGCGGCCGCGTTCGCCGGGTGGGCGATCGACGCGCCGGTCGCCGCGTTCGTCGACGACTGGCATCTCACCGCGCCGCCGCCCGCCCTGCGCCCGGGCGCGCTGGGCCTCGCCGGGCTCGCCGCCCTGGCCGTGCTCGCCGTCGCCTCCGGGCCGGCGCTGCTGGGCCGCCCCGGCGGGCGGCCGGGGGCCGGCCGATGATCTCCCTCGTCCTGGCGATGCTGCGCACCCGCCGCGGCCAGGCGGTCGCGCTGCTGCTGCTCACCGTGCTCGGGGTCGGCGCGACCGTGGCCGTGCCCGCCTACCTCGCCGCCGTCGACGTGGCCGTGGCCCGGGGCGAGGTCGCCGCGGCCACGCCCGGCGAGCGCGCGATCACCGTCACCTCCGAGGCCGACGTGCGCGGCACCGCGCAGAGCATCGACTTCGACAGCGTCGCCGGGGCGCTGCTGGACCAGCCCGGGTTCACACACGTGTACGCGGTGCGCTACCCGGTCCTCGGCCTGGACACCGACGGCAACGGCAGCTCGCACATGGTCTTCCGGCAGGACGTGTGCGCGCACCTGGCGATGGTGTCGGGGCGCTGTCTCGTGGGCGCGGGCGAGATCGTGCTCGGCGAGCAGACCGCGAAGCGGCTCGGGCTCGGGGCGGGGTCGCAGCTCACCCTGTGCTACGCCCGGCTCGTGCCGAACTCGCTCTCCGGGATGGCCATGTTCGAACCGGACGGGCCCGCGAGCGAGGTCGTCGTCGCCGGCGTCTACCGGCCGGTCTCGCCGTCGGAGCAGTACTGGGGCAGCCACAAGTACTTCACCGCCGACGCCACCGGCCGCGCCGCCGAGCCGGTCTTCACCAACGCGGCCACCGTCGAGCGGCTCCAGCCGCACCGGGCCGAGGTCTCCCTCGACGCGACCGCCGACCCGGGCGTGTTCGACGCGCTCGGGCCGCTGCGGGAGCGCGTCGAGCAGCTGCGGCAGCGGGCCAGGGCGGTCGGCGGCGAATACCAGGTCACCACCGGCCTGCCGGGGCTGATCGACCGCGTGCAGCAGAGCCAGGACCTGGCCCGCCGCAGCGTGCCCGCCGGGGCCGCGCCGCTGCTCCTGCTCGCCTATCTGGCGCTGTACCTCGCCGTCGACTACGGGTCCGAGGGCCGCCGCCCGGAGCTCGCCGTCGTCGCGCTGCGCGGCACCCGCTGGTGGCAGCGGCTCCTGCTCGCCATCGGGGAGCCCGTCGCCGCCATCCTCGCCGGGGCCGTCGCCGGGCTCGTCGCCGGCCGCCTCGTCGTGGCCGCGCTCGTGGGCTGGCGGCTGCCGGGCGTCGCGTTCTCCCTCGGCCTGGCCGACCCGGGCGCCGCCGGCATCGCCGCGCTGACCGCCCTGGGCGCGATCGCCGTCGCGGTCGTGGCCCAGCGCCGCCACCTCGCCGGGCCCGTCGCCGACCTGCTGCGCCGGGTCCGGGTCCGCACCTCGCTGGGCTGGCGCTCCGCCGTCGTCGTGGCGGTGCTCGCCGCCGCCGCGCTCGTGCAGCTGTTCACCACCGAGGGCCGCCTCGACGGCGTCGGGCTGCTGGCCCCGGCGCTGTGCATCGCCGCGCTCGCGGTCGCCTGCGCGCGGCTGCTCGCCCCGGCCGCGCGGGCGCTGGGCCGCTCGGCGCTGCGCCGGGGCCGGCTCGGGCTCGCGCTCGCCGCGCTGCAGGCCGGCCGGCGCCCCGCGGCGCAGCGGATGCTGCTGCTGCTCATCACCGCGGTGGCGGTGCTCGGATACGCCGTGAGCGCCACCGACGTCGCCGCGCAGGACCGGGACCTGGCCGCGCGCATCGGCACCGGGGCCACGCGGGTGCTCGACGTCGGGCCGGTGACCCGCCAGCAGCTCCTGCACGCGGTGCGCCAGGCCGACCCGGGCGGGCGCTGGGCCATGGCCGTCGCGCAGCTGCCGCCCGGGGCGCCCGGGGAGCCGGCCAAGCTCGCCGTGGACGCCGCGCGGGTGCCGGCCGTCGTGCCGTGGCTGCCGCAGTACGGCGACGTCGACCCCGCCCGCGTCCCCGCCCTGCTGCACCCACCGGCCCGCGAACCGGTGGTCCTGGACGGCAAGGTCGTGCGCTTCGACGTAGACGTGACCAGCCAGGGCGACGAGCCCGTGCGGATCAAGGCGGTGCTGGAGTCGGTGACCGGGCGCGGGTCGGCCGTGCTCGACCTGGGGGCGGTGGCCTCGGGGCCGTACACCCTCAGCCGCGCCGACGCCGTGTGCACCGACGGCTGCCGGCTGGCCGCGCTGCGCCTCAGCTCCGACCGCATCGGCGGGGCCGCGATCAACGCGACCGTGACCCTGCGCGGGCTGTCCGCGGCGGCCGCGGACCTGGCCGACGCCGCCCATTGGCGGGCCACCGGCGGCACCCTCACCGCCACCGGGGAGGGGCTGCGCTTCACGGTCAGCGGGGTGCTGACCGACGGGGCGTGGTTCCAGCCGGCCGACGCGCCCTACCCGCTGCCGGCCCTGGCGACGGTACCGCTCCCCCAGCGCCTCGCCGGCATCGACGGCCGCCCGACCGACGTGCGCCCGGTGGGCCGCGCCGAGGCCCTCCCGCGCGTCGGTTCGTTCGGCGCGCTGGTCGACCTCGAGTACGCCGACCGCGTCTCCTCCGACGGTGGCGGCGCCCTGGAGCCGCAGGTGTGGCTGTCCGCCGCGGCGCCGCCCGACGCGCTGGACCGCCTGACCGGCCAGGGACTCATCGTGACCGGCGAGCGCAGCGCCGCCTCGGTCCGCGCCCGCCTCGACGGCGAGGGGCCGGCCCTGGCCCTGTGGTTCCACCTGCTCACCGGCGCCCTGGCGGTCCTGCTGGCCGCGGGCGGCATCACGATGATCACCGCCGTGGACCGCCCGGCCCGCGCGGCCGACCGCGAGGCGCTGCGCACCCAGGGCCTGAGCCGCGCGGCGCTGCGGCCGGCGGCGCTGTGGACGTATCCGGCGCTGGTGCTCGCCGCGGGCCTGCTCGGCCTCGCCGCGTCCCTGGCCGTGTGGCGCCTGACGGGCTGGTCGCTGCCGGTGTTCGGCGCGGCGTCCGAGCTGCCGTCGCTGCCCCTGCCGCGCTGGCCGGCCACCCTGGCGCTGCCGCTGACGTGGCTGGCGAGCACCGCCCTGCTGTCGCTCGTAGCGGCCCGGCGCTCGTGAGGGCAGGCGTCGCGCTCCCGGGCCGCGAGCGCCCACGGCGTCACCGCCTCCTGACCCTTCCGCGCGGTTCGCCGGGCCCGGGTGGAGTCCATGGGTTACCGTGCGCTGCGTGCAGAACTCGATCGACGCCGCCATCGTCGCGGTGACCGTGTACCCCTCGCAGGCCCGGGTCACGCGCCGGGGCCGCACCACGCTCGAGGCCGGCGACCAGGTCGTCGAAGTCGGGCCGCTGCCGCTGCGCCTCGACGCCGACTCGATCCGGGTCAGCGGGCGCGGACCCGCGACCGTGCTCGGCGTCGACCTCGTGCTGCGCCGCCGGGACCGGCCGTCCGACACGACCGTCGCCGCGGTGACCGAGCAGCGCCGCCGCCTGACCGCGGAGTCCGACGAGATCGAGGACGCCGAGACGGTCCTGCGCCAGCGCCAGGCCTTCCTGATCGCCCTCGGCGAGCGGGCCACCGGCGCCTACGCCCGGGCCCTCGCCGGCGGGGACGCCGCGGCCGAGTCGGTGACCGCGTTCTCCGCGACCATGGGCGGCGAGCTGGCCTCGGTGCTGGCCGGCATCCGCGAGCTGCAGCGCCGCCGCACCGAGGTGAGCGACCGGATCGCGGCGCTCGACCGGCAGCTGCGCGACCTGGACGGCAAGCGGGAGCCGGACGCGCACTACGCCTCGGTCGCGCTCGCCGTCTCCGAGCCCGGCGCCGTCGAGCTCGACGTGTCCTACCAGGTGTCCGGGGCCGGGTGGCGCTCGACGTACGACGTGCGCCTCACCGGCGACACCCTCCAGCTGAGCTGGTTCGGGCTGGTCGAGCAGAGCACCGGCGAGGACTGGCCCGAGTGCGAGCTCGCCCTGTCGACCGCCCGCACCTCGGGCACGGCCACGATTCCCGAGCTGTCGCCGTGGTATCTCGACCCGTTCCTGCCGCCGCCGCCCCCGGTCTACGCGTCGCGGTCCTTCGGCGGGGCGCCCGGTGGCCCCCCGCCCGCGCCGATGGCCGCCATGCCCAAGGCGCAGCCGGCGATGCTGGAGGCGGCGCTGGACCTGGCCGCCCCGATGGGGCTGGGTCAGGCGCGGGCCGAGGAGGGCGCGACCGCGGCCACCTACCGCCCCGCGCGCCCCGTCGCCGTGCCCGCCGACGGCACCACCGCCCGCGCCACGATCTCGGTGCTGAACCTGGCCGCGCGGCTCGACTACGTCACGGCGCCGGCGGGCTCCACCGACGTACACCTGCGGGCCGTGGCGACCAACTCGTCCGGCCACACGTTCCCGCCCGGCCCGGCGGCGATCTTCCACGAGGCCGACTTCGTCAGCCGGACCGCGCTGCAGACCTGGGCGCCCGGCGAGGAGATCGAGCTGGCGCTGGGCCTCGACGACCGGGTGCGGGTCGAGCGCGAGCTCACGAGGCGGATTGCGACGAAGGCGACGCTGGGTTCGAGCCGCCGGCGCGAGGTCGAGTACCGCACCACGATCGCGAACTACACCGGCCGCGAGATCCGCCTGACCGTGCTCGACCAGCTGCCGGTGAGCCGCCACGACGCCATCACCGTGCGCGAGACCGCGGTCGAGCCGGCGCCGGCCGAACGCACCGAGCTGGGCGTGCTCACCTGGCGCGCCGTGCTGGCGGAGGGTCAGCAGTACGTCCTGAGGCTCGGCTACCGCGTCGAGACCGGCAAGGGCATCGAGCTGTCCGGCTGGCGCGAGTAGTGGTATGAGCCCTTTGACATGTATCGATAGGTGTCGATAACTCTATAGCGTGGATCGGGTCCCGCTCACAAGGAGGTACCCGATGCTCAGACGCAGGCTCGCCGCCGCGCTGCTGGCCCTGGCCGCCCTCGCCGGCGTCCAGCTGGTGACCGGCGGCCCGGCGTTCGCCGCCACCCGCACCCTGTACTACGACTCCAGCACCGCCCAGGAGTTCGTCTCGGTCGTCGACCAGGCCGCGAGCCTGTGGAACACGAAGGTGACGAACGTGCGCCTGGTGAAGGCCGCGGCCGGGCAGACCCCGAACATCCGGGTCTACGCGGACAACGGCTGGCCGCGCACGTACACCACGTCGCTGGGCAACGGCCGCTGGTACATGGGCCGCGAGGCGGTGAACGACGGCTACTACAAGCTGCGCATCGCCACGCACGAGTTCGGCCACATCCTGGGCCTGCCGGACAACCGCACGGGCCTGTGCGGCGACCTGATGTCGGGCAGCAGCGCGCCGGTGTCCTGCACCAACGCGAACCCGAGCACGGCCGAGGCCGCGCAGGTCCAGCGCAACTTCGCGGCGGGCTTCGCCCCGGCCGCGGCCCCGGCCGCCGACGGCGCCGAGGTCGTCTACATCGGCTGATCGACCGGTCGGCGCCGCAGCCGGTACTCGGCGCCCTCGCGGGCCGGCCAGCACAGGCGGGTCCGGCCCGCGGGCGCGCCGCCGACCTCCGCCGCCCCCGCCGGGGTGTCGGTGAACCCCGCCAGCTCGACGGTCAGCGGACCGTTGGCCCCGGCGACGACCGCGGCCTCGAGCAGGGCCCCGTCCGCCCAGGTCACCGACGCCGTGTGGCCGCCGCGGCAGCGGATGCCGCGCACCGAGCCCGACGGCCACGACGGCGGCAGCGCGGGCAGCAGTGACACGGCGCCGTCGTGGCTCTGGACCAGCAGCTCGGTCAGGCCCGCGACCACGCCCAGGTTGCCGTCGACCTGGAAGATCCGGCCGCTCGGGCGGCCCGCGTCCGGGTGCAGGGTCAGCAGCGAGGCCGAGCAGAGCTCGTCCAGCAGCGCGGCGATCGTGGACTCGGCCAGGGGCGCGTCGCGCAGGCGGGCGGCCAGGCACAGGATCCAGGCGCGGCTCCAGCCGGTGTGGCCGGAGCCGGACGCGAGGCGGGTCCGCAGCGCCGTGCGGGCCGCGGCGAAGTCGGCCGGCGTGCCCGTCTCGGTGATGCGGGTGCCCGGGTAGAGGCCGTACAGGTGCGAAAGGTGGCGATGGCCGGGCTCGCGCGGGGGGCGATCGTCGTACCACTCCAGCAGCGCCCCGTCCGCGCCGGTGCCGACCGCGCGCAGGGTCGCGAGCGCCGTGGCCGCCTCCCGGGCCAGGGCCGCATCGGCCGGGACGGGCCAGCGGGCCGACAGCGCCGTGAACCGGGTCAGCACCTCCCGCGCGAGCTCCTGGTCGAGCGTGCAGCCCCAAGAGGTGGCGGCCGCTCCATCGGTACCGAATGCGAAATGGTGCTCCGGAGACGTCGACGGGCTGACGACCAGCGCGCCGCGGCCGTCGTCGACCAGCATGTCGAGCGTGAAGCGGACGGCGGCCCGCAGGATCGGCAGGGCCACCGCCCGGCCGAAGTCGCGGCCGGCGCCGAAGGCGAGGTGGTCCCAGGCGTGCGCGGACAGCCACGCCAGGGCCGACGGCCAGTTCGCCCACTGCGGGTCGCCCGGCACCGGCGCGGTGAACCGCCACAGGTCGGTGTTGTGGTGCGCGGCCGCGCCGCGGGCACCGTAGTGCCGGGCCGCGGTGCGCTCGCCCGCCACGGCCAGGTCGCGGGCCAGCGCCAGCAGCGGCTCGTGCAGCTCGGGCAGGCCGGTGGTCTCGGCCGCCCAGTAGTTCATCTGCGCGTTGATGTTCGTCGTCCAGTTGCTGCTCCAGCCGGGGCGCACGTCGGCGTTCCAGATGCCCTGCAGGTTCGCGGGCTGCGTGCCGGGGCGGGAGCTCGCGATGAGCAGGTAGCGGCCGAGGTGGAACAGCCGCTCCGCGCGGGCGGCCCCGGGCGAGGCGGACAGGTCCAGGTCGGCGCGGGCGAACAGCCGCCGGTGGTCCTCGGCGTGCCGCGCCCGCAGCCGCTCCGGCGGCACGGCGAGGGCGCGGGCCAGGCGGGCCACGGCCGCGGCGGCGAGCGCGTCGAGGTCGGCGCCGGGCCGGCGGTCCGGGCCGCGGAACCCGGTCACCGCGGCGAGCAGCAGGCGGGCCCCGTCGCCGTGGCGGCGGACGGCGGCCGCGACCGCGAAGCCCATGCCGGCCGCGACCGAGCCGGCCGCGTCGGGCCGGTCGCCCGCGTACACCACCGGGTGCTCGTGGTCCGCGACGTAGCTGGGCACGACGTGGGCGGGGGCGCGGCCGGTCCACACGAGACAGTCGGGGGCGGCGACGCGGACCGGGCCGATGCCCGGGTGCGGGGTGTGCAGGCGCGGCGCGATCGCCCGCGGCCCGGCGCCGGGGCCGGTCGCGGTGAGCACGAGCACGCTGTCGGGGGCGGACGCGAACGCGGTGAGCCGGACCGGGCCGGAGGCGCTGACGTACTCGGTCACCGCCTCCGCCCCGGCGAGGTCCAGACGGCGGCGGTACCCCGCGACCGCGCGATGGTCGCCGTAGCGCCACTCGAGCCGGCCCAGCGGCTGGTAGGACTCGGTCCAGTCGGTCCCCTGCAGCGCGCGGGCCAGCTCCTCGGCCCGCGCGTGGTCCCCCGCGGCGACGGCCCGCCGCAGCTCGGGCAGGACCGCGGACTTCCCGGGTCCACTGTGGACGGCAAGCGGGCCGCCCGACCAGAGCGTGTCGGCGTTCAGGTCGGCCGACTCGACGCCCGGGCGGCCGGAGAGCATCGCGCCCAGGCTGCCGTTGCCGATCGGGAACCCGTCCTCGAACTCCGCCGCCGGGGCGTGCAGGGCGATGGTGTACCGGTCGCTCATGCCCCGGCCCGAATCTGCACCCGGCCGGAGCCGTGGTCGAGCAGGAACACGAACTTCCCGCGGCGCACGGCCTCGACCCCGGCCGGCAGGCCGTCCAGCACCGGGCGCACCCCGGCCTCGGCGCAGACCCGGGCGAGCAGCCGCGCGAGCGCGCCGGGCTCCGGGACGGTGGCGACGTACCAGGCCCGGCCGTTGCGGAACACCAGGGGCCGCCCGTCGAGCGGGCCGCCCCGGGCGGACGCGATCACCTCCGCCGCGGTGGGTTCGGCCCACTCCGCCCAGCCCGACGCCGTGAAGTCGCCGACCGCGACGGGCGCGTCGAGGGGCCAGTGCTCCTCGACCCGCACGCCCACGACGTCCATGAGCAGGCCGGGCCACCCTCCGAGGTGGACCCGCTCGTCGGCGTCGGCGATGCCGCTGAACGGCCCGAGCACGAGCGTCCCGCCGCCGTCCACATAGGACCGGACGGCATCGGCGACCGGCTCCGTCACCTGGTACAGGTTCGGCGCCAGCACGAGCTTGTAGCGGGACAGGTCCGCGTCCGGGCGGGCGAAGTCGCAGGTGATGTTGGCCCGCCACAGCGGCGCGTAGTACTCGGTGAGGCGGTCCACGTAGCGGAACCCGGCGTGCGGCTGGTGCGGCAGCTCGGCCGCGCGCCACGACTCCCAGTCGAGCAGGATCGCCACGTCCGCGGCGACGTGCGAGCCGAGCAGGCCGTCCGCGCCGGACAGCTCCCGCAGCGCGGCACCGAGATCGCACGCCTCGCGGAAGACCCGCGAGTCCGGCCCGGCGTGCGGCAGCAGCGCGCCGTGGGCCCGCTCGAGCCCCTGCCGGGAGGCGCGCCACTGGAAGTGCAGCACCCCGTCGGCGCCGCGGGCCACCGCCTGCAGCGACCACAGCCGGTTGAGGCCGGGCCGCTTCGGCGTCGCGATCTCCCGCCAGCTCGCGGCGCCCGGCGACTGCTCCATGAGCAGCCAGGGGCCGCCGCCGAGGGAGCGCATCACGTCCTTGGACATCGCGGCGCGCAGGGCCGCGTCGGGGTCGTTCGGGTCCGGGTAGGTGTCGAGGGAGACGAAGTCCTCCTCGGCGGCCCAGCGCCAGCCGTCGACGGGGCGGTGGAAGTCCATGAAGTTCGTCGTGACCGGCACGGCCGGGTTGCGGGCCCGCACGGCGTCGCGCTCGGCGGTGTAGCACTCCAGCAGCAGGTCGCAGCCGAACCGCTGATAGTCCAGGTCCTGCGTGGGGTTGCCGATGTACTGCACCACGAGCGGCGGCGTCACCTCGTCCCAGGCCGAGTAGCGCTGCGCCCACACGGCGGTGCCCCAGGCGGCGTTGAGCGCGTCGAGGCTGCCGTAGCGGGCCCGCAGCCAGGCCCGGAACCGCTGCGCGCAGTGGCCGCAGTGGCAGGTGGTGCCGTACTCGTTGCCGATGTGCCACAGCCGCAGGGCCGGATGGGCGGCGTAGCGGTCCGCGAGCGCCTCGGTGATCGCGAGCGCGGCCCGGCGGTACCCGGGCGCGCTCGGGCAGTAGTGGTTGCGGGAGCCGTAGTGCCGGCGCACCCCGTCCGGCCCCTGCGGCAGCGTGTCCGGGTGCCGGTGGCCGAGCCACGGCGGCGGCGACGCGGTCGGGGTCGCCAGCGCCACCCCGATCCCGCCGTCGTGCAGCAGCCCGAGCACGGTGTCGAGCCAGCCGAACTCGAGGCGGCCCGGCTCCGGCTCCAGCGCCGCCCACGCGAACACGCCGACGGTCGCCAGGTTCACCCCGGCCTGCCGCATCAGCCGCACGTCCTGCGGCCACACCTCCGGCGGCCACTGCTCGGGGTTGTAGTCCCCGCCGAACAGCAGCCGGCCGCGGGTCGCGTCGCCCAGCGCAGGCACCGGCTCAGCCCTTGATCGCGCCGACCAGCATGCCCTTGGTGAAGTGCCGCTGGACCAACGGGTAGACGAGCAGGAT
Source organism: Dactylosporangium sp. CA-139114 (assembly GCF_050955725.1). Lineage (NCBI taxonomy): Bacteria > Bacillati > Actinomycetota > Actinomycetes > Micromonosporales > Micromonosporaceae > Dactylosporangium > Dactylosporangium sp. CA-139114. The sequence goes on along the minus strand of NZ_CP192080.1, from coordinate 3,143,493 downwards.
CGGGATGAGGGTCAGGGTGACGACCGCCATCTGCAGCGAGAGGGTCGCGATCTGCTGGTGCCCCGCGTACTGCCCGGTGCCGGTGGTCCCCGAGCCGGGCATGCTGGAGCCCTGCAGCGTGTACATATACATGATCATCTGCAGCGGCCACTTGCCGTTGTCGGGCAGGTAGAGCAGCGCGTTGAAGAACGAGTTCCAGTAGCCCACGGCGTAGAACAGGGTGATGACGGCCAGCACCGCGCGCGAGGTCGGCAGCACCACCGACCACAGGATGCGCCACTCCCCCGCGCCGTCCATCCGGGCGGCGTCGAGCAGCTCCGGCGCGGTGCTGCTGAAGAAGCCGCGCATCACGAGGATGTTGAACACCGACACGGCCGCCGGCAGGATCATCGTCCAGTACTGCCCGTAGCCGCCCAGCGCCGTGACCACGAGGAACGTCGGGATCAGGCCGCCGCTGAAGAACATCGTGACGACCAGGAACAGCAGGATGATCCGGTGGCCGAACGAGCCGCGCCGGGACAGCCCGTAGGCGCACAGCACCGTCACCGCCATCGACAGGGCGGTGCCGACGACGGTGATCGCGAGGCTCACCAGCAGCGAGTGGGTGACGAGCTGGTTGGTGAAGATCTGGCGGTACGCCTCCAGGGTCAGCTCCCCGGGGACGGTCACCAGCCCGCCGGCCTCGTTGATCGCGGCCTGGGTCGAGAGGCTGGTGAGCACGATCGTCCACAGCGGCAGCAGGATGAGCACGCACACGACGACGAGGGTGATCCCCTTGACGCCCTGGCCGACCGGGCCGGTGCGCTCCTGCCAGGCCGGGCCGTGGTGCCTGCGCCGGGGGCGTGCGATGTCAGCGGTCATCTCTGCGGTACAACCCATCCTCGCCGAAGGCGTGCGCGAGCTTGTTCGCGGCGAGCACCAGCACGAGGGACAGGACCCCCTTGAACAGGCCGGCGGCCGCGCCGTAGCTGAAGTTGTTGTTGACGACGCCGTAGTAGTAGGCGAACGTGTCGAGCACCTCGGAGGCGTCCCGGCCGACGGCCTGGCGCTGGATGAGCATCTGCTCGAAGCCGACGGTCAGCGCGTTGCCCAGCCGCAGCACGAGCATGAGCACGATGACGCCGCGCATGCCCGGCAGCGTGATGTGCCACAGCCGCCGCCACTTGCCGGCCCCGTCGGCGGCCGCCGCCTCGTACAGGCTCTGGTCGATGGCGGCCAGCGCGGCGAGGAAGACGATGATGCCCCAGCCGGCCTCCTTCCACACGGCCTGGGCGGTGACCAGGTACTTGAAGGCGTCCGCGTTGGTCATGATGTCCCAGGTCTCCCAGCCGTGCCGGCGCAGGAAGGTGTTGAGCGCGCCGGCGCCGCCGAGCATCTCCTGGAACACGGTGACGACCAGCACCCAGGAGAAGAAGTGCGGCAGGTACACCACCGACTGCACGAACGAGCGGACCCGGGCGTTCATGACCTCGTTGCACAGCAGGGCGAGCGCGATCGGGACCGGGAAGTACAGCACCAGCTGCACGGCGCTGATCACCAGGGTGTTCTCGAGCGCGTGCCAGAAGATCGCGTCGGTGAACAGGCGCTCGAAGTTGGCGGTGCCGACCCACTCGCTGTACCGGAACCCGCTGTAGATGTCGTAGTCCTGGAACGCGGTGACCAGGCCGACCATCGGCGCGTAGGCGAACACGGCGAGCAGCAGGACCGCCGGGACGGTCATGAGCAGCAGCGAGCGGTCGCGGCGCAGGCGGATGCGCCAGCGCCAGCGCCGGGGCCGGGGCCGGGGCGCGGCGGCGCCGCCGGCCTGCCCGGCCGGCGACGCCGTCTTCGCGGAAGTCGTCGCGGTCACCGGACGTCCGTGCTCACTTGCCGGTGCCGTACTGCTCGCGGATGCCGTCGTAGAACTTGCGCAGGTCGTCGCCGCCCTGTTTGCGCCAGTTGCCGACCGCCTCGGTCCACGCCGAGATCGGCTTGCGGCCGAGCTTCACGTCGATGATCGTGTCGATCATCGGCTGGCCGAGCGACGCGAACCGGGTCGGCTCCGAGACGTTCATGCCGTAGAACAGCGGCTTGTAGACGTGCTTGACCATCTCCGCCTGCCACGCCGCGTAGTCCTTGACGACCTGGGTGGCGCCGGACTGCACGGTGACGGCCGTGGCCGGGCCGGCCAGGAACTGGTAGGTCGTCGCGACCTCCTTGCTGCCCTGCTCGGTCAGCAGCGGGTTGTCGTCCTGCATGGTGAAATCGGTGCCGGGGGCGCCGAAGTTCACCGTGAGCCACTCGGCCGAGCCGTAGGGCGCGGCCAGATAGTTGGCGACGTTGAGCAGTTCCTTGATCTGCGCGTCGCTGAGCTTCTTGTTCAGGTAGCTGAACATCCCGGCGCCGTTGCCCAGCTCGATCTTCGGGTCGGTGCCCTTGGCGTTGAACAGCTTGAACGCCTGCCGGTTGTAGTTCGGGTCGGCCGCGGAGCCGGACCGCTGGTCGTCGCCGGCCCAGGCTCCGGTGCCGTCCGCACAGATCGCGACCTTGCCCGACCAGAAGCGCTGCTTGGCGTTCTGGCTGTTGTTGGCCACCGCGTCCGGGTGCATGTAGCCGGCCTTGACCATCTTGGCGTGCCAGTTCAGCGCCTCGACGATGCCCTCGGACTCGTACCGGTGCTGCAGCTTGCCTGCGGAGTCCAGCTTCCACGGGTAGCTGCCGCTGCCGAACTCGAAGAGCTGGTTGATGTAGGCCGCGTCGCTGCCGAAGAGGTCGTCGAACGCCCACACGCCGGCCTGGGCGTTGGTGAGCTGCTTGCCGAGGGCCTCGAGGTCGGCCAGGCTCTTGACGTCGGGCGAGGCGCCGGCCTTGTCGAAGAGGTCCTTGCGGTAGAAGTAGCAGCCGGCGACGACCGCGTTGGAGGAGTAGATCGGCAGGCCGTAGAGCTTGCCGTTCCACACCCCGGAGATCCAGGCGTTGGGCGAGAGCGCCGCGAGGTTCGGGTACTGCCTGATCCTGTCCCCGGCCAGGTAGGGCGTCAGGTCGGCGAACTTGGCCCCGACCGCGTCGCCGAAGCTCAGCCTGGGGGTGTTCCAGCTCGGGATGTTGATCCAGTCCGGCAGCTTGTCCGAGGCGAACAGCGGCGGCAGCAGGTCGCCGTAGGTGTTGCCGTCGGCCGGCTGCATCTTGAGCGTGGCGCCGAGGGCCTTGTTGACCGTGTCGTAGTACACGTTGCCGCTGGAGGGCGGGATGGAGCCCCACAGCGGGGTCATCGCCGTGTACGACCCGCCCGAGCCGACGGCCCCGGTGACCGACTTCGGCGGGTTGGGCGGGTAGCTCAGGAAGGCCGGGTCGGTCGTGGCGCCGTTGGCCCCGCCGACGACCGGGATGTCGGGCTTGACCGAGCTGTTGGGCACGTGGGACGGCAGCGCCTTGCTCAGGTCGTCCTGGCTGGTGGTGCCCTCCTGCTTGTCCTTCGGGCGCCCGCAGGCGTCCAGCAACGGGGTCGCGGCGATGATGGCGACGGACGCGAGCAGGCCGCGCCGGCTCAGGCTTGCCATGGGTGGACCACCCTTCGGGGAGGGGAGCGTGCACGCGGACGGTGGGCGCTGCGAAGTTTCGAAAGGGGTGTCGAAGCGCTTCGAGGCACAGACCCTAGGACATCGATGGATCCCCGACAAGGACATCGAGGGCGTTCACCGCCGGCCTGGTGCAACACCGTCTTCACCGCGTGAAAGGTTCACGCCGCCTTGACAGGAATCGGGCGCTTCCCCATCATCGAAGCGCTTCGAACCGGCCGCCGAGGCCTGTGTCGTCGAGGGGGTTCCGCGTGCTGGAGAAGCTGACGGTGGCCGAGAAGATCGCGATGCTGCACCAGTCGCAGCCGGCCGTGCCGCGGCTCGGGCTGGCCGCGTTCCACACCGGGTGCGAGGCGCTGCACGGCGCGGCCTGGCTCGGCCGGGCGACCGTCTTCCCGCAGGCCGTCGGGCTCGGCGCGACCTGGGACCGGGCGCTGCTGACCGCCGTGGCCGAGGCGGCCGCGACCGAGGTCCGGGCCTACCGCCACGACCCGCCCGAGGGCACCGAGCCGGCCTCGCTCAACGTCTGGTCGCCGGTGGTCAACCCGCTGCGGGACCCGCGCTGGGGCCGCAACGAGGAGGGCTACAGCGAGGACCCGCTCGCGACGGCCGAGCTCGCGATCGCCTACTGCACGGGCCTGCGCGGCCGCCACCCCGACGTGTGGCGCACGGCCCCCGTGCTCAAGCACTTCCTCGCCTACAACGTCGAGACCGGGCGCGACGTCGTGGACGTGACCGTGCCGGAGCGGGTGTTGTACGAGTACGAGCTCCCGGTCTTCCTGGAACCGCTGCGGGCCGGGGTCGTGGCCGGGGTCATGCCCGCCTACAACCTCGTCAACGGCGTGCCGAACCACGTGCACCCGCTGCTGGGCCGGGCGTTGCGCGCGGCCCGGCCCGGCGTGGTCATCTGCTCCGACGCCCAGGCCCCCTCGAACCTCGTGACGAGCCAGCGGTATTTCGCCACGCACGCGGAGTCGCACGCGGCCGCCCTGCGCGCCGGCGTGGACAGCTACACCGACAACGGCCCGGACCCGGCGCCGACGATCGAGCGCTTCACCGAGGCGCTGGCCCGGGGGCTCATCACCGAGGCCGACATCGACGCGGCCGTGGGCCGGCTCCTGGCCCTGCGGGCGAGCACCGGTGAGTTCGACCCGGCGCGCGACCCCTACGCGGGCACCCGCCGCGACGTGATCGCGTGCGAGGCGCACAACCGGCTCGCGGCCCGCGCCGCGCGCTCGGCGATGGTGCTGCTGCGCAACGAGGGCGGGGCGCTGCCGTTGCGTGACGCGAGCGTCGCCGTGATCGGGCCGCTCGGCGGGCGCGTGCTGCGGGACTGGTACAGCGGCACCCTGCCCTACGCCGTGACCATCGAGGCCGCCCTGCGCGACCGGCTCGGCCCGGACCGGGTCACCGCCGCCGAGGGCGTGGACCTGGTCCGCCTCGTCGCCGCCGACGGCCGGCACGTGCACGCCGCCCCGGACGGCTCACTGTCGCTGGCCGAGGGGCCCGGGGCCGTCTTCGCGCACCAGGACTGGGGCACCAGCGTGCAGTGCCCTTCGCCGGTGCACACCCTGCGCTGCCTGGATCACGGCTATCTGACGGCCGGCGACGACGGGGTCCTGTCGGTGACCGCCGCGACGCCGGACGGCTGGACGGTGCGCGAGCTGTGGCGGCTGGAGCACTCGCTGCGCAACGACGCCTCCGGCCGATACGTCTCGGCGTCGCTGATCGCCGACGCCGACGCCCCGGATCTCGGGCTGCGCCTGGAGCGGGTCGCGGACGGGCCGGCCGAGGCGGCCGCCGCCGCCCGCGCCGCCGACCGGGCGATCGTGGTGCTCGGCAACGACCCGCACATCAACGGCCGCGAGACCGTCGACCGCGACGGGCTGGCCCTGCCCGCGGACCAGGAGCGGCTGCTGCGCGCGGTGGTGGCCGCGAACCCGGACACGGTGCTGGTGCTCGTGTCGAGCTACCCGTACGCGATCGACTGGGCCGCGGCGCACGTGCCCGCGATCCTGTGGACCGCGCACGCCGGCCAGGAGCAGGGCAACGCGGTGGCCGACACGCTGCTCGGCGCGAACAACCCGGGCGGCCGGCTGCCGCAGACCTGGTACGGCGCCGGGACCGAGCTGCCGGCGCCGCTGGACCACGACGTCATCGGGTCGGGGTGGACGTACCAGTACCACCGCGGCACCCCCCTGTTCCCGTTCGGCCACGGCCTGTCGTACACGACCTTCGGCTACGGCCCGCTGACGGTGTGCCGCGAGGACGACGGGTGGCTGGCCGCCGTCACGGTCACCAACACCGGCGACGTCCCCGGCGACGAGGTCGTGCAGGTGTACGCCACCCCGCACGACTGGCCGGTGCGGGCCCCCGCCCGCCGCCTGGTGGCCTTCGAACGCGTGACCCTCGAACCGGGCGAGACGAGCGAGCTGCGCCTGCCGATCCCCTCGTGGGTGCTGTCGTACTGGCACGAGGGCCGCCTCAACGGCCCGGCCGGCCCCGTCACCTTCACCGTGTCCGCGTCCGAGTCCACGTCGAAGGCCACGTCGAAGTCCACGTCCACCACAACCGTGTGAGCGCGGCCGGTCAGCCCAGACCCGGCAGCCGCTGCACGCCGTCGTCCGCCTCGATCCGCGGCCGACCGGCACCGCTCACGGCAGGCGCGGCGTGACCTCGGCCAGGGCCGCCAGCTGGTTGCGCACCGCCTCGGCCTCGCGCGCGCCCAGGCCCGTGAAGATGCGCAGCGCCTCCCGGTAGTCCCGGCGCGCGCCGTCCCGGTCCCCCGCCGCGCGGCGCGTGTCCGCGCGGTGGGTCAGCACCAGCGCCACGTAGAAGCGCTCCCCCGTGTCGGCCAGGCGGTCCAGGGCGTGGCCGAAGCACTCGATCGCGCGGGCGTGCGCCCCCAGGTGGTGGTGGGCCACGCCCAGGGTGTCGTAGACGCCGGCCAGCTCGCCCGGCTCGCCCGCCTCCGTGAAGAGCTCCAGGGCGCGGCCGCACGTGGTGATCGCCTCGGTGTAGCGGCCGGTCATGGTCTGCAGGGACGCCACGCCGCCCAGGGATCTGGCCTCGCCGACCACGTTGCCCGCGGCGCGGTACAGCTCGCAGGCGCGCGAGGTGTGGGTCATCGCCTCCTCGTAGCGGCCGGCGCCCTCCAGCAGCTCGCCGAGCGTCCCGGTCGCGTGGGCCAGGCCGTTGGCGTCGCCCAGGTCCCGGTAGAGCTCCACCGCGTCGCGCAGGTGGGCCGTCGCCTCGTCGTGCCGGTGCAGGCGGCCCAGCGTGCGGCCCTGGCTGCGCAGGATGCGCGCCTCGACGGCGCGGTCGCCGGTGCGCCGCACGGCGTCGAGGCCGGTCGCGAGCACGGCCAGCTTCTCCGGCCAGCGGCCGGTGCGCTCCAGGTACACCACACAGCTGCAGGCGAGCTGCCACGCGTGCGACGGATGGCCGGCCCCGGCCCGCTCGACGGCCGCGAGCAGCACCGCGCGCTCGGCGTCGAACCAGGCCAGGGCCTGCGCCCGGACCTCGACGGGGTCGGGCGTGACCGCGGGGGCCGGCGGGTCGATCGGGGTCGGGGTCTGGTTCGCGTCCAGCAGGAGGGTCGCCGGATACGCGGTGTGCACGAGGTGGTCGAGCAGCCGGGCCAGGGCCGCGTCCCGGCCGGCCGGGGCATCCGTCGCCTCGGCCAGCTCGACGGCGTAGTCGCGGATCAGGTCGTGGGCGCCGTAGCGGCCCGGGCCGGCCTCGGTGAGCAGGCTCGCGGCGCACAGGCGGCGCAGGGCCCGGCCGGCCTCGCCGGGCTCGACGCCGGCCAGGCTCGCCGCGGCGTTCACCGTGACCTCCGGGCCGGGGTGGACCGACAGCAGGCGGAACAGGCGGGCGGTCTCGTCGTCCAGCACGCGGTACGACCAGGAGAACACGGTCCTCGGGTCGGTCGCGGCGTCGACGCCCGCGAAGCCGTCCAGGGTGCGGCGGGCCCGGCGGAGCTCACCGGCGACCGCGGCCAGGGACGGCGTCGAGGTCACGGCGGCGCGGGCGGCCACGACGCTCAGGGCGAGCGGCAGGCCGCCGCAGCGGGCGATGACGTCGGCGACGGCGGCCGGGTCCGCGGCCACGCGCCGGCGTCCGAGGCGGCGCTCCAGCAGGTCGGCCGCCTCGATCGTGTCGAACGGGCCGAGCATGAGCGGCCGGGCTCCGGCGGCGGCCAGGCCGGCGAGGGGGTCGCGGCTGGTCACGACGGCCAGGCACCCCGCGCCGCCGGGCAGCAGCGGCCGGACCTGGGCGGCGTCGCAGGCGTTGTCCAGCACGACGAGCACGCGGCGGGCCGCGACCAGGCTGCGGTACAGGCTCTCCCGCCCGGCCGGGTCGGACGGGACGTCGCGGGGCCGGACGCCGAGCGCGGTCAGCAGCAGGCTCAGCGCCGCGGCGGGCTCGACGGGGGCGCGGATCGGATCGAAGCCGTGCAGGTTGACGTACAGCTGCCCGTCCGGAAATCGCTCGGCGACCGTGTGCGCCCAGTGCACGGCGAGCGTGGTCTTGCCGATGCCGCCCGGGCCGCTGATGGTGGCGACGGGCACGTCGCGGTCCGGGTCGCCGGTCGGCAGCAGCTCGTCGAGCCGGGCCAGCCACTCGGCGCGGCCCGTGAACCCGGCGACCCGGGCGGGCAGCTGCCGGGGCACGACCGCGCCGGGCGCCGGCGGGCCGGGGACGGTCGCGGGCGGGTCGTTGCGCAGCACCGCGAGGTGCAGGTCGCGCAGCTGCGGGCCGGGGTCGAGGCCGAGCTCGTCGGCGAGGACCTGGCGCACGGACTCGAAGACCTCGGCAGCCTCGGCCCCGCGGCCGACCCCGACCAGGGCCCGCATGAGCTGGCCCCGGAACGTCTCGCGCAGGGGGTGCTGCCCGGTCAGCGTCCGCAGCTCGGCGATGACGTCCTCGTGGCGGCCGCGGGCGAGCTCGAGCTCGAAGCGCTGCTCGAGCGCCTGCAGCCGCAGCTCCTCCAGCCCGGCGGCGTCGGCGGCCAGGGCCGGCACCGACTCGAGCCCGGTCAGCGCGGGGCCGCGCCACAGGGCCAGGGCGGCCTCGAGGGCCTGCCGGGCGCGGTCGGGCTCGGCCGTGGCGGTGCGGGCGACGGCGAGCAGGGACCGGAACCGGGCGGCGTCGAGCTCGTCCGGTTCCAGCCGCAGCACGTAGCCCTCCGGGCGGCGGCCGATGCGGTCGCCGCCCAGCGCCTTGCGCAGGTGGTGCACGTACACCCTGACGTTGGCATCCGCCCGCGCGGGCGGCGTGGTCCCCCAGAGGGACTCGACGAGGACCTCGGCCGGGACCGGGCGCCCCGCGTGGCAGGCGAGCACCGCCAGCAGGGTCCGCGGCTTACCGCCGGGCAGCTCGACGGGGGTGCCGTCGTCGTCGATGACCTCCAGCGGCCCGAGCAGGCCGATCCGCACCGGTCAGGGCGTCGGGGTCGCAGTGGGTGCCGGCGGCGCCACCGGGCAGTTGTCCTGCCATTCACCGGCGTTGGTGTAGCAGCCCTGCTTGTTGATCGCGTGCGCCGCCGTGGCTCCGCCGAGCACGACGACCCCGGCGGTCACTAATGCCAGCACCAGCCTTCGCATGTAGCCCCCCAACGGGTCACGGCCGGCGTGGGTCCGGCCGCCTCGGATCATACGGCGCGCAACGACCGTTTGGGGGCGGGGCACATCGACGCCGGGCGAAGGACCAACGGCGCTTTAACGAATGTGCAACCCCGCTCCGTCACGCTCCGCAGGCGATCCACGGCAGTGAGCGGCCTCGATGGGGGGTACGGCGTGAACGAACCCGGTGCACCGGTGCTGACCTTCGGCATCCTCGGCCCGCTCGAGGTCCGGGCGGGCGGGCGGCGGGTCGCGGTGACCTCGGCGCGGCAGCAGGCCCTGCTCGGCGCGGCGCTGCTGCGGGCCAACGCCGTGGTGCCGACGGCCCGGCTGGTCGACGCGATCTGGGGCGACGAGCCGCCGGACACGGCCCCGGACCTCGTGCAGACGTACGTGTCGACGCTGCGCCGCTCGATCGGGCGCCCGGCCGCCGCGTGCATCGTCACCCGCCCGCCCGGCTACCTGGTGCGGGTGGAGCGCGGCGCGCTGGACCTGCACCAGTTCGAGCGGCTGGCCGGGCAGGCGCGGCTGGCCGCGGCCGGCGGCGACCACGAGCGCGCGACGCGGCTGCTCGGTGACGCGCTCGCGCGCTGGCGCGGCCCGGCGCTGGCCGGCCTGGACTCGCCGCTGTTCCGCGCGGCGGCGGCCCGGCTGGAGCGGCTGCGGCTGCTGGCGGCCGAGCGGCGCTTCGAGTCCGCGAGCCACCTCGGCGACCCGTCCTGGATGGTGCCGGAGCTGACCGCGTTCGTCGCCGAACACCCGGGACGCGAGGGCGCGCGGGCGCTGCTCGAGCAGGTCCTGCTCCGTCTGGGCCGCCCGGCCGACGCGCTGCGCGTGTATCGGCAGGGGCACGCGCAGGGCGAGCCGGGTCCCCGCTTGCGCGCGCCGCACCGGCGGATCAGCTGATGCCCGCCTGCGCGTCGAGGCGCTGCAGCAGGTCGTGGGCGGCGAGCTCGACGTCCTTGTGCCGCCACTGCGAGGCCCGGTACACGCACGCGATGAGGCCGGTGCGGTGCACGCGGCGGAAGTCGCCGTAGACGAACGCGTAGCGCCCCTTCGTCTCGTCGGACGCGCCCTCGGTGAGCCCCAGGTGCCAGGCGGCGTAGTCGGCCCAGGAGTGCCGCCGCAGGTAGGCGTTGGCCTCATCGGCGTGCGGCTGGACCTCGCCCCAGTCGCTGTCCAGGACGTACTGCCGGGCGTCGATCAGCGCCCGGGCCCGCTCGACGGCGGCCGGGTTCACCGTGTATGAGGCCATGACGTGCGCATACCCCGCCGCGTACCGGCACGAACGCCGCGGGACGGTGGTGTCATGGCGGGCAGCCTGATCGAGGTGTGCGCCGCCGTCAACGCCGCCGAAATACGCCGATAACGGGGGCGCCGTACGCTCGCCGCGGAGGTGCGCCATGCCCGGTCCCCGCAGGCGCTCGGTCCTGGTCGCGCGGCTCGCCGGGCGCAGCGCCGGACACGCCCCCGGCGCGGTCCTGGACGACCTGCGCAGCTGCATCCTCGACGGTGACGTCCCGCCCGGCTCGGCGATCCCGGTCGACGCGGTGGCGGCCGCGTTCGGGGTGTCGCGGATCCCGGTGCGGGAGGCCCTGATGACCCTCATCGGCGAGGGGCTGGTCGACCATCGGCCGAATCTCGGGTACCGGGTCGCGAAACTCACCGCCGAGGAGTTCGCCGAGATCTATCTGGTTCGCGAGGCCCTCGAGACCGCGGCGCTGCGCGTGGCGGTGGCCTTCGCGCGCGGGGAGGACGACGAGCGGGCGGCCGCGGCGCACACGATCCTCGAGGCGGCCGTGCGGGCCGGGGACGGGCGGGCGTACCACCGCGAGAGCCGCGGCTTCCACCTCGCCCTGATCCGCCCGTGCCGGATGCGGCGGCTGCTGCACATGCTGGGCACGGCCTGGAACATGACCGAGCCGCTGCAGCCCATGACGCACCTCGGCCCGGCCGACCGCGAGCTGCTGCACCGCGACCACGCCGCGATGCTGGCCGCCTTCACCGCCCGCGACGCCGACGCGCTCATCGCGGCCTGCGCCGGGCACCACGAGCGGCTGCAGTCCTACATCGCGCGGCTGCCCCGCGACACCGGGCTCTTCGCCGACCCGCTCTGAGCGGAACCCTGCTGCATGGTCATGCCGAAGCCGGCCAGCGCGCCGGTGTAGGGCTTGGGCAGCGGCGGGGCGTACTCGTTGCGCACCGAGGTGCGCAGGCCCAGGGTCACCAGGGACTGCACGAGCAGCGTGGCGGCGCCGACGCCGTCCACGACCGGCACGCCCAGCCGCGCCGAGACGGCCTCGCACAGCCCGGACATCCCCGCGCAGCCGAGCACGATCACGTCGGAGCCGTCCTCCTCCAGCGCCAGGCCGGCCAGGGCGGCGACCCGGTCGGCCAGGTGCGGGTCGGCGTCGAGCTCCAGCACCGGGATGTCGCACGCGTGCACCCCGCGGCAGGCGCCGGGGGCGGTGTACCGGTGCGCCAGCTCCCACGCCCGGCCCCGGGTGCGATCCAGCGTGGTGACGATGCTGAAGCCGCGGCCGAGCAGGGCCGCGGCGTGCATGGCGGCCTCGGCGATCCCGACGACCGGGCCGCGGGCCAGCTCCCGGGCGGCGTCCAGGCCCGGGTCGCCGAAGCAGGCCACGACGTAGCCGTCCACGTCGCACGCCTCGCCGTCGGCGATCGCGGCGAGCAGGCCGGGCACGCTCAGCGCCTCGTCGTAGTGGCTCTCGATGGAGGCCGGGCCCGTCGCGGAGGTGACGGCGTCGACGAGCACGCCCGGGCCTGCAACGGCCCGGGCGCTCGCCCCGATCAGTTCGGTCATCGCCGCGGTGGTGTTCGGGTTGACCACGCGGATGCGCATCGCTACGCGGCCTTCCTCGCGAGTCCGAGGTAGACCAGCAGGCCCAGCGCCATGCCGATGAACCAGCTGTACTGCGCCGTCGTGTGCATCCCCGGCCCGCCCGACCACAGCACGGGCACGACCGCGACCACGGCCCCGGCCGCGGTGGCGATGAGCGCGGGCGGGTTGTAGCCCTTGCGGTACCAGTACTTGCCGTCCGGGCTCATGGTGAACATCGCGTCGACGTCCACCTGCTGCCGGCGCACGAGGTAGTAGTCGGCGATGAGGACCCCGAACAGCGGCCCGATCGCCGCGCCCAGGATCTCCAGCGTGTAGTGGATCACGTCCGGGTTGTTGTAGAGGTTCCAGGGCGTGATGAGCACCGAGCCGACCGCGGCGATCATCCCGCCGGCGCGCCAGCTGATGCGCTGCGGGCTGACGTTGGAGAAGTCGAACGCGGGCGAGATGAAGTTCGCGACGATGTTGATGCCGATGGTGGCGATCGTGAACGTGAGCGCCCCGAGGACGATCGCGAACGTCGAGTCGATGCGCGCGACCGTCTGCACGGGGTCGGTGATGAGCTCGCCGAAGATCGGGATCGTCAGCGACGAGGTGATCACGACGAGGATCGAGAAGGCGAGGAAGTTGACCGGCAGCCCGAGCAGGTTGCCGGTGCGGACCGAGCCGAACGACTTGCCGTAGCGCGAGAAGTCGCCGAAGTTCAGCATGGGGCCGGAGAAGTACGACACCACGAGCGCGATCGCGCCGAGCATCACGGGCACCGCGTCGAGGCCGTGGTACCGCACCTCGCCGAGGCTCAGGTCGATGGCGCCCCAGCCGGCCTTGTAGACGAGGTAGCCCGCGAGCACCGCCATGACCACGTACACGGCCGGGCCGCAGAAGTCGATGAACCGGCGGATCGTCTCCATGCCGGTCCAGAACACCGCGGCCTGCAGCACCCACAGCAGCGCGTAGGAGCACCAGCCGAGCAGCGGCAGGCCGAGCAGGCCCCACGCGTCGACGTCGGCGTACGGGGCCAGGCCCGGCCAGAGCTTGAGCACGACCACGTCGAGCGCGGCGGAGGCCAGGTAGGTCTGGATGCCGTACCACGCCACGGCGATCGAGCCGCGGATGATCGCGGGCACGTTGGCGCCGAGCACGCCGAACGCCACGCGGTTGATCACGGGGTACGGCACCCCGGTGGCCTGGCTCGGCCTGGCGACGAGGTTGCAGAAGAAGTACACGATGCCGATGCCGACCACGAGGGCCACCAGCACCTGCCAGCTCGACAGCCCCAGGGCGAACAGGGAGCCCGCGGTGACGTAGCCGCCGACGCTGTGCACGTCGGACATCCAGAACGCGAAGATGTTGTAGGCGCCCCACGTCTGCCGGCGCAGGGGCGCGAGGTCCTCGTTGGTGAGCCGCGGGTCGTACCCGGGCTTGATGTCGCCGCTGCCGACGGGCATGCCCGCGGCCTCGACGAGATCCTGATGCTGCGGGGTTTCCAGCGTGTCGGCCATGCACTCACGCTAGGAACGGCCTGTTTCCGCGACGTGTTCGCAGATATATATTGTTGTCGCTTCAGCACCGGGCCCGCGGCGGGCCGCCTGCGTCACCTTGCGGGCCGGGCTCGCACGGCGAACGATCGGGAACCATGTCGATCGTAGGTATGGACGCCGAGATCCCGGCCGGCAGGGTCACCGTCGTCATCGATGTCATTCGCGCCTTCACGACGGCCGCGATCGCCTTTGAACGCGGCGCGACGGACATCGCCTGCGCGCCCCGTCGGCAGCGGCCGGCCGAGACCTCAAACGGCGGCACCCGGACCGCCTGCTGGCCGGGGAGATCGACGGGCTCAAACCCGCGGACTTCGACTTCGGGAACTCGCCGTTCGAGATGTCGGCGGCCCGGCTCGACGGCCGGCGGCTGATCCAGGCGACGTCCAACGGCACGCTCGGCCTCGCCCGGTGCCCGGCCCCGGCGGCACTGCTCGCGGTATCGGCGTTGAACGTCGGTGCCACCGCCAGATGGATCGCGCGCCACCACGCCGGCACTGCGTGGACGCTCCTCTGCACCGGGCAGACCGCCGAGGACCGGGCCTGTGCGAGGCACCTGGCCGGCCTGCTCGACGGGTCGGCGCCGGGACGGGCGGACCTGGTCGCGGGCATCATGGACGGCGCCGCCGAGCATACCGGGGCCTACGCGCGGCTGCCCGCGTCCGAACGTGTGGACCTCTCCCGGGACCTTCACTTCTGCTGCGACGTCGACCGGTCCGCCTTCGCCATGCTCGGCGAGGTCCGCGAGGACCACGTCGTCCTGGCCAAGGAGCCGTGCTGAGCCGGCGGACCTATCGCTTCAGGGCCTGACGCACGGCGGTCACGACCTGCTCGGGGTCCCTCGTGTCGCGCAGGACGATCACCATCGACCCGTCGCCGGAGTCGCCGGCGAAGAGCTGGACCACCCGGGCCATCGCCGCCTCGAGCTCGGCCGCGGGGTCGGCCGCCTCGCGGCGCAGCCAGCGGCGCAGCACGTGGTTGTGGGCGGAGACGACGGCCGCCGCCATGAGCTCGGCCCGCAGCGCGTCGGCCGGGGCCGGACCCATCCAGCCCGCGATGAACTCGCGGAAGAGTCGCTGGTACCGCGCCACGCTCGCGATCTCCCGGTCGCGCAGGGCGGCCACGCGGCTCGTGATCGCGTAGCGCCGCCGCGCCCGGTCACCCTCCTCGACGTAGCTGAGCAGGACCAGCCGCACCGCCTCGGTCACCGCCAGGATCGCCGTGTCGGCGCTGGACGTGGCCAGCCGCTCCCGCACCGCGGCGATGAGCCGGTCGTGGTCCGGGAAGATCACGTCCTCCTTGGACCGGTAGTGCCGGAACAGCGTCGTGCGCCCGACGCCCGCCCGGTCGGCGATGTCGTCCGCGGTCGTCTGCTCGTAGCCGCGCTCGTCGAACAGGTCGAGAGCCGCGTCCACGAGCCGCTGCTTCACGGGAGCTGCAGTTGCGGTCACCATGCCATCCTCGCGTATCTCCAGATCAGCCTGTTGCCCAGGCATGTGGCATGCCGTACCGTCAGAACGGTACTCGGTACCGCCACCCGGGGAGACGACATGAGCATCACGCTGACCGCGCCAAGTCCGCTTGCCACCGCCTTGTTCGAGTCCCTCGACCCCGCGGCCGCCGAGGCGCTGGCCGCCGAGTTCGAGACGGTGACGGCGGGCCGGCGCACGGTGCTGTTCCGCGAGTCCGAGAACGGCGACAGCCTCTACGTGCTGCTGTCGGGCAAGGTCAAGCTCTCCCGCCGCTCCTGCGACGGCCGCGAGGGCCTGCTGGCCCTGGTCGGCCCGGGCCAGCCCTTCGGCGAGGTCGAGCTGCTGGACGGCGGCCCGCGCACGACGACCGCGACCGTGGTGGCGGACGCCCGGCTGGCGCGGCTGTCGAAGACGGCGCTGTACCGCTGGATGGGTCAGCACCCCGAGGTCGCCGAGCAGCTCCTGCGCGTGGTCGCGCGGCGCATCCGCGGCAACCGCGCGACCGTCCACGACCGCCTCTTCAGCGACGTGCCGGGCCGCGTGGCGGGCCAGCTGATCCAGCTCGCGCACCAGTTCGGGGTCGCGGAGGACGGCGCGACGCGGGTCGTGCACGATCTCACCCAGACGGAGCTGGCGCAGTTCGTCGGCGCGTCGCGGGAGTCGGTGAACAAGGTGCTGGCGCAGTACGCCTCGCGCGGCTGGGTCCGCCTGGAGAACAAGTGCATCGTGATCCTGGACGATGCCCCGCTGGCCCTGCGGGCCCAGCACAAGCGCCGCCGCTGACCCCGGCTCATCCCGGCCGGCGACGGCCGCCTACGCCGGCAGCGCCGGTCCCCGGGTCAGCGCGCGTCCGGCGCGAACCGGGCGGGCGGGCGTTCAGACGCGGGCGCGGCGGGCCAGGCGCTCCGGGTCGACGATGACGACGCTCTTGCCCTCGAGCCTGATCCAGCCGCGGGAGCTGAAGTCGGCCAGCGCCTTGTTCACCGTCTCGCGGGAGGCGCCGACCAGCTGGGCCAGCTCCTCCTGGGTGAGATCGTGGGTGACGCGCAGGACGCCGCCGTCGCGGACGCCGAAAGGGCCCGCCAGCTGCAGCAGCTTCTTCGCCACCCGGCCCGGCACGTCGGTGAAGATGAGGTCGGCGAGCGCGTCGTTGGTGCGGCGCAGGCGCCGGGCGAGCACGCGCAGCAGCTGCTCGGCGATCTCCGGGCGGCGGACCAGCCAGGAGCGCAGGGAGGCCTTGGTCAGGCGGGACGCGCGCGAGTCGACGACGGCCGTGGCGGTCGCGGTGCGCGGGCCGGGGTCGAACAGCGCCAGCTCGCCGACCATGTCGCCGGGGCCCATGATCGCGAGCAGGTTCTGCCGCCCGTCGTGGGCCCGCCGGCCGAGCTTGATCTTGCCCTGGAGCACGATGTACAGGCTGTCGCCGGGCTCGCCCTCGTTGAACAGGACGTCGCCGCGGCGCACGTCGACGTGGTCGAGGCCGCGCGCGAGCTCCTCCGCGGCGTCCGCGTCGATGCCCTGCATGATCCCGCTGCGGGCGAGCGCCTCGTCCATCGACCGTCCTCCCCCACCGGCAATGCGCCCATTCTGGCATGCTTCGCCACCCGCGACTTCCCTCGACGCGGCAGAATCCTTGGCAGGAAAGGAGCACTCATGATCTTCATCACCGCGAAGTTCCGGGTTCTGCCGGAGCACGCCGAGAATTGGCCCGGGATCGCCGGGGCGTTCACGGCGGCGACCCGGGCCGAGCCGGGCTGTCTCTGGTTCGACTGGTCCCGCAGCCTCGACGACCCGAACGAGTACGTGCTGGTCGAGGCGTTCCGCGACGGCGAGGCCGGCGGCGCGCACGTGAACTCGGAGCACTTCAAGGAGGCGCAGCGGACCTTGCCGCAGTACCTCCTGGAGACCCCGCGCATCGTGAGCACCACGGTCGACCAGGACGACTGGTCGGAGCTGGGCGAGCTCGCCGTGCGACGCTGAACGCGGCTCAGCCCGGCTGCACGATGGACTGGTCGATGCGCTCGATGAGCTCGGCCCAGTCCTCGAGCAGCTGGGCCCGGTCGACGCGGGCGAGCTTGCGCCGGGCGGCCCGGGCGTTCGGCTCGTCGCGGTGCCGGCGCAGGATGTCGTCGACCTGGTCGATGGTGGTGTGCTCGCCGACGAGGTCGTCGGCGTCCGGCAGGTCGAGGAAGATCCCCAGCTGCGCGGCCAGGTCGCGGCAGCGGCACACGTAGGCGGGCAGCCAGCCCTCCGGCGGGCCGCTGAGGTGCTCGGGCAGCAGGTCGAGGTCGAAGCTCAGCTCGGCGGCGCCGTCGTTGCGCACGCGCGAGCCGGGGACGGCCAGCAGCGGGTCCTCGGCCGCGTGCGCGACGGCGTAGCGGGCCAGGGCGTTGCCGTCGGAGAACACCAGCAGCCGCCCGTCGGCGTCGGCCGGGAAGACGTGCTCCATGACCCCGTAGCCGGCGTGGAGCTGGCCCCGCAGCGTGACGCCGGTGAACGAGGGCGTGCTGAGCGAGATCAGTTCCACGATCGTGATGACGCCGCCCGGCACGACGGGCGGCATCGGCATCGGCGCGGGGGCCGCATGGGCCGGCGGCGTCCAGACGGGTGGCGGCGGGGGTGAGACCGCCGACCAGGCAGGCCGAGCCGCCGGTGTCGGGGCGCCGATGAGCAGCGGGTCGATGCTCCCGGCCGCCACCACGAGCTCGGGCTGGTCGATGATCGCCGGCGGGACGTGCAGCGCCCGGTGCAGCATCGTCGCCACCAGCGGCATCCGGCTCGCGCCGCCGACCAGCACCACGCCCGCCAGCGGGCGCAGCGCGGCCGGGCAGCCGGCCAGGGTCGCGGTGACCGCGTGCAGGGTGCGCTGCACGATCGGCGCCGCGAGCGCCTCGACCTCCGCGCGGGTGAGGACCTGGTCGGTCTCCAGCACGGGCAGGAACAGCGTCGTCGTCGCGACCCGCGACAGCATCTCCTTCGCGGTGCGCACGTCGTCCCAGAGCTGCCGCCGCGCGGCCCGGTCGGCGACGGAGACCGGGTTGTCCAGCCGCGCCCACAGCTGCGGCGTCCCGCACCGCGAGCGCAGCAGCTCCACGATCGCGGCGTCGACGTCCTGGCCGCCGGTGTCGTCGAGGCCGCCGGCGGCGAGGACCTCGAGGGGCGCGCCGGGGGTGTACCGCACCACGGCCACGTCGAACGTCCCCGCGCCGAGGTCGTAGACGAGCAGGTCGGCCGGGCCGGTCGCGTGCCGCCGCAGATGGAAGGCGGCCGCGGCGACCGGCTCGGGCACCAGCCGCACCGGCGACAGCCCGGTCGTGGCCGCGGCCCGCTGCAGCACCGCCCGGCGGTTGGGGCCCCACGACGCCGGGTGACAGACGGTCAGCCCCGCGAGCGGCGCCCCGGCGACCCGGCGGGCCTCGGCCGCGGCCCGCTGCAGCAGCGCGCCGAGCAGCGCCTCGACCGGGACCTCGGCGCCGAGGAAGACCGTCCCCTCGTCGACGCGGCGCTTCGGGTTGCCCTCGAAGCGCTCGGGCCGGGCCCGGGCGGAGTGGATCGCGTCGCGCCCGACGAGCAGCGCACCGTGCTCGTCGGCGAAGACGGCGGACGGCAGCAGCGGTGCCCCGTCGAAGAGCACCGGCTCCGTCGCGCCGTCGTCCCGCCGCAGGAACGCCACCGTGCTCGACGTGCCGAGATCGATCCCGAGTTCCACCGCGCTCCCCCGCCTGTCCGTGAGTGGTACCGCTCATGGAAGCAGACGGGTCAAGCGGCCGCGATCCGTGCTGCGACCGCCTTGCGGGGAGGGTCACACGGCCCCGGCCCCGGCCTTCCTCGACGTCATCGGGGCGCGGGGTCGACCAGCAGCTTCGGGCCCGGGCCGGCCGTCGCGGGACGGCGGCCGGCCAGGGCCCCGGCCACCGCGTCGAGGGCGATGGTCGCGCCGACGAGCGGGCGCGGGTCCACGGAGCCGTCCGCGAAGGCGGCGATCGCGCCCGGCAGCCCGGCCGAGGCCCCCAGGATGCCGGCCACCGTCACGTCCTTGAGCGCGATCTCCCGCGTGTCCACGGTGCTCGGCACGCCCGACAGTCCGATGTAGACGATCCGGCGGCCCGGCTCGACGAGGTCCAGGGCGAGGCCCGGGGCGGCGGGGTCGTTCGTGGCGTCGATGACCGCGTCCCACGTCCCGTGCGTGCTCTCGCCGGCGGCGAAGCCCAGGGAGCGGGCCAGGGCGATCTGGTGCGGCTCGCGGCCCAGCAGGTGGACCTCGACGCCCTGGGCCCGCGCGAACAGCGCCGCCAGCAGGCCGATCGTGCCCGTGCCCAGGACCAGCAGGCGCTCCCCGGGCCGCAGCCGCGCCGCTTCGACGCTGCGCAGGGCGTTGCCGCCCGGCTCGACCAGGGCGCCGAGGGTGGCGTCCAGCGACCCGGGCAGCCGGTGCAGGGTGTGCGCCGGGACGGTCAGGCGCTCGGCCAGGGCGCCCGGGACCGCGCCGCGGATGCCGACCTCGTCGCGGTCCGCGCACACGTGGTGGCGGCCCGAGCGGCAGCGCGGGCACCGGCCGCAGCCGATCATCGTGTCGCCCGTGACGCGGGCGCCCAGCCAGCCCGGGTCGGTGCCGGGGCCGAGCGCCGTCACGGTGCCGCACCACTCGTGGCCGGGGCGCACCGGGTAGGTCGTGATCCCGGTCTGCAGATAGCTCAGCTCGCCGGTGAAGAGCTCGACGTCGGTGCCGCAGATCCCGGCCCGCTCCACGTCGACGAGCACCTGGCCGGGGCCGGGCACCGGGTCGGGGACCGTGCGGACCTCGGCCGCGCGCGGCCCCGTGAGGACTAGCGCGCGCACGCCGGCGGCACCCACAGCGGCGTCGGCAGGCCCCGCGCGCCCACGGACGCGGTGAACAGGCGGCCCGCGTCCGGGAACGCCGCCCGGCGCTCCCGCGGCATGCCCCGCGCCGCGGTGGTGATCACGAGGACGTCGCCCGCGAAGGCGACGCTCGACGTGTTCGGCGCGGGGACCGTCACCACGGCGAGCAGCGCGCCCGCCGGGGAGCGGCACTCGACCCGGGCGCCGCCCCAGACCGCGATCCACAGGTTGCCGTCCGCGTCCACGCACATGCCGTCGGGGTGCCCGTCGGCGAGCGTGAGCAGGTCGCGCCGCTGCCCCACGGCGCCGGTGGCCACGTCGTAGTCGCGCACGTGCACGACTCCGGGCAGCGTGTCGACGCTGTAGAACAGCTCGCCCGACGGGCTCCAGGCCAGCCCGTTGGACAGGTCGAGGTCGGCGTCGAGCACCGTCACGCCCGCGTCATCGAGCCGCACCAGGACCTCCTCGCCGCGGCGGTCGTCCTGGGCCAGGCTGCCGACGAGGAACCGGCCCGCCGGGTCCACGGCGCCGTCGTTCAGCCGGCTGTCGCGGCCCTCGGGCAGCACCCGGGCGACCGTCGAGCGGGTGCCGTCCAGGGCGACGGCGGTCAGGGTGTGCCGCTCGGCGACGAGCAGCGAGCCGTCCCCGGCCACGGCGACCGCCCCGACGGTGTCCTCGAAGGTCCAGGACCGCCCGGCCCGCACGCCGTCGTCGAGGAAGCCCTCGTGCACGGTGTTGGCCAGGATGTCGACCCACAGCAGCCGGGAGCGGGCCGCGTCCCACACGGGCCCCTCGCCGAGCGCATAGGAATCCGTCGAAGCCGGAATGGCGCTGAACTCCATCTGCGGATAGTAGCCTCGCAGCATGCCCGCACTACGCAGCGCGCAGTGGTACTCCGGGGACAACCGCAACGCCTACATCCACCGCGCCTGGATGCGCCGCGGCCTGCCCGGCGACGCGTTCGACGGCCGCCCGCACATCGCGATCGCCAACACCGCCAGCGACCTGACCCCCTGCAACGCACACCTGGACGAGGTCGCCCGCAGCGTGGCCAACGGCGTCCACGAGGCCGGCGGCATCCCGCTCGACCTGCCCGTGATGTCCCTCGGCGAGACCCAGGTCCGGCCGACGGCGATGCTGTGGCGCAACCTGGCCGCGATGGCGACCGAGGAGATGCTGCGGGCCAACCCGATCGACGGCGTGGTGCTGCTCGGCGGCTGCGACAAGACCATCCCGGCGCTGCTCATGGCCGCGTGCTCGGTCGACCTGCCGGCGGTGGTGGTGCCGGGCGGGCCGATGCTCACGGGCACGTTCCGCGGGGTGCCGCTGGGCTGCGGCACCGACGTGTGGAAGCTCTCGGAGGAGGTGCGGGCCGGCACGCTGTCCGAGCGCGCGTTCCTGGACTCCGAGTCGTCGATGATCCGCAGCCGGGGCCACTGCAACACGATGGGCACGGCCTCGACGATGGGGCTGCTCGCCGAGGTCCTCGGCATGACGCTGCCGGGCATCGCCGGCATCCCGGCCGCCGACAGCCGCCTGCTCGCCGCCGCCCACGCGACCGGCGTCCTCGCCGTCGGCCTGGTGGACCGGGAGCGCCGGCCGAGCACCGTGCTGACCAAGGCGTCCTTCGAGAACGCGATCGTCGCCCTGGCCGCCCTGGGCGGGTCCACCAACGCCGTCGTGCACCTGCTCGCCATCGCCGGTCGCGCGGGCGTCGAGCTCACCCTGGACGACTTCGACCGGGTCGGCGCGGCGGTACCGCTGCTGGCGGACCTGCAACCGGCGGGCCGTTTCCTGATGGAGGACCTGCACCGGGCGGGGGGCCTGCACGCCGTGCTCGCCGAGGTGTCCGACCTGCTCGACCCGGCGGCGCTGACGGTGACCGGCCGGCCCCTGCTCGCGGAGCTGGCCGAGGCGGCGGTGTGGGACCGCGAGGTGATCCGCCCGCGCGCGCAGCCCCTGCGCCCGGCCGCCGGCATCGCCGTCCTGCGGGGCAACCTCGCCCCCGCCGGCGCCGTGATCAAGCCGGCCGCCGCCTCCCCGCATCTGCTGCGCCACCGCGGCCCGGCGGTCGTGTTCGACTCGGTCGAGGACCTGCACGCCCGCCTCGACGACCCCGGCCTGGACATCACCGCCGACTCGGTGATCGTGCTGCGCGGCTGCGGCCCCAAGGGCTACCCGGGCATGCCGGAGGTCTCGAACACGCCGATCCCGGCCAAGCTGCTGGCCCTGGGCGTGCGGGACATGGTGCGGGTCTGCGACGGGCGGATGAGCGGCACGGCGTACGGCACCGTGGTGCTGCACGTCGCCCCCGAGGCGGCCGCGGGCGGACCCCTGGCCCGCGTCCGCACCGGCGACATGATCGTCCTGGACGTCGAGGCGCGCACGCTGCACTGCGAGGCCGACCTCGACGCGCGGGAGCCCTCACCGGCGTTCCTGGCCGCCCTGGCCGCGCCGCGGCGGGGCTGGGAGCGCCTCTACGTCGACACGGTGCTGCAGGCCGACACCGGCGCGGACCTGGACTTCCTGGTCGGCGCGAGCGGCGACCGGGTCGCCCGCGAGTCCCACTGACCCCGCGGCGCGGCCCGGCGCCGGCTATCGCATGTGGCCCGTAAGCCCCGTGGTGTGCATCTCGTACGCGCTCTCGGCGTGCGTCACCAGGTCCAGCCCCGCGTGCTCGTCCTCGGCCGCGACCCGGAAACCGACCAGCCGGTCGACGCCCTTGGCCACGAGCCACGTCACGCCGAACGCGTACACGGCCACGACCAGCACCGCGAGCGCCTGGCGCCCCAGCAGGTCCACCCCGCCGCCGTAGAACAGCCCGCGCGGGCCGCCGGTGACCGCCGCGGTCGCGAGCAGCCCGATGAGCAGCGTGCCGATGAGCCCGCCGACGCCGTGCACGCCGGCCACGTCGAGCGAGTCGTCGTAGCCGAGGCGGTACTTGAGCCCGACCGCGTAGGCACAGGCGACCCCGGCGACCGCGCCGATCGCGAGCGCCCCGAACGGGTTCACCGACCCGCACGACGGGGTGATCGCGACGAGCCCGGCCACCGCGCCCGAGGCCGCGCCGAGCGTGGTCGGGTGCCCGTCGCGGAACCGCTCGACGAGCAGCCAGCCGCAGACCGCGGCCGCCCCGGCGACCTGGGTGTTGAGAAACGCCATGGAGGCCGCCCCGCCCGCGGTGAGCGCGGAGCCGGCGTTGAAGCCGAACCAGCCGAACCACAGCAGCCCGGCGCCGAGCACCACGAGGGGCAGGCTGTGCGGGCGCATCGGGTCGGACCGGAAGCCCAGCCGCGGGCCGAGCACCAGGGCGAGCGCGAGCCCGGAGACGCCCGAGTTCACCTCGACCACCGTGCCCCCGGCCAGGTCGAGGATGTGCAGGTGGGTGGCGATCCAGCCGCCGCCGAAGACCCAGTGCGCGATGGGCACGTAGACGACGAGCACCCACACCGCCACGAAGCCGATCCAGGCGCCGAACCGGGCCCGGTCGGCGATGGCGCCGGAGAGCAGGGCCGCGGTGATGACGGCGAACATGAGCTGGAAGGAGGCGAAGGCGGGGGCCGGCACGGTGCCCGTGAGGTCGTGCATCCCGACGCCCGCCATCCCGGCGTGGCGCAGCGAGCCGATCAGCCCGCCGACGTCCGGGCCGAACGCGAGGGAGTAGCCGGCCAGCACCCACACGACGGTGACCACGGCGAGGCAGGCGAAGGACATCATGAGCATGTTCAGCGCGCTCTTCACCCGCACCATGCCGCCGTAGAACAGCGCCAGGCCCGGCACCATGAGCAGCACCAGGGCGGCGCTGACGAGCAGCCAGGCGGTGTCGCCCGCGCTGAAGCCCTCCGGCATGTGTCCCCCTCGATCTTCGACGGCCGCGTCAGCGTGCCCGGCGACCGTTTCGCTGGGAACTCGCACAAGTTTCCGAAGTGTTACCTATGTCGCAGATCAGTTACGTGCTCGTCACGCGGGAAGGGAGAAAGATGACCACCGATAGACGCTCCGCACCCTATCAAGCACGGAGCGTGATCACTGGGGAGGTGTGAGGCCATGTGCGGAATCGTCGGCTGGGTCGCCCTGGGTGCCCCCGAAGGCCGTGACCTGCGCCGCGAGACGGCCGCCGTGCGGGCCATGACCGGCACGATGGCGCTGCGCGGCCCCGACGCCGAGGGCCTGTGGGTGCGCGAGCACATCGCGTTCGGCCACCGCCGGCTCGCCGTCATCGACCTCGTCAGCGGCGACCAGCCGATGACCGTCGAGCACGACGGCCGGGAGCTCGCCGCGATCACCTACAGCGGCGAGCTCTACAACTACCGCGAGCTGCGCGACGAGCTGCGCGGGCGCGGCCACGTGTTCAAGACCGACAGCGACACCGAGGTGGTGCTGCGGGCCTACGTCGAGTGGGGCGAGGACTTCGTCGACCGGCTCAACGGCATGTACGCGTTCGGCATCTGGGACGCCCGCCGGGAGCACCTGCTGCTGGTGCGCGACCGGATGGGCGTCAAGCCGCTGTACTACTACACCGCCGTCGCCGGCTCCGTGCTCTTCGCGTCCGAGCCCAAGGCGGTCTTCGCGCACCCGCAGGCCGAGGCGGTCGTGGACCTGGAGGGGCTGCGCGAGCTGCTCGCGTTCATCAAGACGCCCGGCCACGCGATCTACCGCGACCTGCACGAGGTCGTGCCCGGCGAGGTCATCCGGGTCGACGCGGACGGCCTGCACCGCCGGCAGTACTGGCGGCCGTCCTACGCCGAGCACACCGACCCGCTCGACGCCACCGTGCGCACCGTGCGGGGCCTGCTCGACGACATCGTGGCCCGCCAGACGATCGCCGACGTGCCGCTGTGCGCGCTGCTGTCCGGCGGGCTGGACTCCTCGGCGGTCACCGCGCTCGCGCAGCTGGCGCTCACGGCGCGGGGCGAGGGCCCGCTGCGCTCGTTCGCCGTGGACTTCGTCGGGCAGACCGAGCACTTCAAGCCCGACCCGATGCGGGCGACCCCGGACGCGCCGTTCGTGCACGACGTGGTCAAGCACCTGCACGTCGACCACGAGGACATCGTGCTCGACGCGGCCACGCTCATGGACCCGCTCAGCCGCAACGCCGTCGTCGCCGCGATGGACCAGCCGACCTTCGGCGGAGACATCTACACGTCGCTGTACCTGCTGTTCCGGGCCGTGCGCGAGCACTCCACGGTGGCGCTGTCGGGCGAGGCGGCCGACGAGGTGTTCGGCGGCTACGCCTGGTTCCACCAGCCGGCCGTGATCCAGTCCGAGACGTTCCCGTGGCTGGCGGTCTTCACCCTGGCCGACCCGGGCGCGGACGCGTCCAGCGGCGCCCTCGCCCAGGACCTGCGCGAGTCGCTGCGGCTGCCGGAGTATCGCGAGGCCGCCTACCGCGCCGCGCTCGCCGAGGTCGACCACGGCGACGACCCCGACCCGCACAACCGGCGCATGCGCGAGATCTCCTACCTGCACCTGACCCGGTTCGTGCAGATCCTGCTGGACCGCAAGGACCGCATGAGCATGGCGCACGGGCTCGAGGTGCGGGTGCCGTTCTGCGATCACCGGCTGGTGCAGTACGTCTACAACACCCCGTGGTCGATGAAGACCTTCGACGGCCGCGAGAAGAGCCTGCTGCGCGCCGCGACCGCCGACGTGCTCCCGGCGTCGGTGGTGGCGCGGGTCAAGAGCCCGTACCCGTCCACCCAGGACGAGCGCTACGAGCGGGCCCTGCGCGAGGCGGCCGCCGTGGTCGCCGCCGACTCCCCCGCGTCCGCGCTGCTCGACCGGGCCAAGGTCGGCGAGCTGGTCGCCTCGCCCTACGAGCACGACGGATTCGGCCTGGCCCGCCGCCAGATCGAGCAGATCCTGGCCCTCGATACCTGGCTGCGGCACAGCCCGGCGCGCCTGGAGCTCTAGCGGATCCGGAGCTCTAGCGGATCCGGCCGAACAGCGGGTGCGGGCTCACCTTCACGCGGGGTGAGCCCGGCCCGAACCAGGGCGCCTCGCGGATCTCGCGCATCGCCGCGCGGCGCCGCCCGGCGTCCATGCGGTCGATGAACAGCACCCCGTCCAGGTGGTCGGTCTCGTGCTGCAGGCAGCGGGCCAGCTCGCCGGCGCCGACCACCTGGACGGGGTCGCCGCGGTCCGACCAGCCCTTGGCCACGACGTGCTGCCGGCGCACGGTGTCGAAGTAGAGCCCGGGCATCGACAGGCAGCCCTCGGGCCCGTCCTGCTCCTGCTCGTCGGGGAACTCGAGCACCGGGTTGACCAGGTGCCCGCGCACCCCGTCGACGTGGAACACGAAGGCCCGCAGCGCGACGCCGATCTGGTTGGCGGCCAGCCCCGAGCCGCGTTCGGCCTCGAGGGTGTCGAACAGGTCGCGGACCAGCCGGCGCAGCTGCGCGTCGAACGTCGTGACCTGCTCGGCCGCGGTGGTCAGCACCGGGTCGCCGAACATCCGCACCGGAACCACGCCCATGCCCCAGCTCCTTTGCATAGTGCTTTGCAAACGAGCATACTGTGCACCGTGATCGACCGACAGGCCCATCCGGTGCGCACCGCCCTGGTCACCCTGCTGCGCGAGCGCGGGACGCTCACGTCCACCGAGGCCGCGCGGGAGCTGGGCGGCAGCTCCGGGCTCTACTCGTTTCACCTGCGGCAGCTGGCCCGCTACGGCGTGGTCGAGGAGGTGCCCGCCGAGGGCCGCGCGAAGCCCTGGCGGCTCGTCGGCGAGGCCCCTCCTTTGCAAAGTGCGCTCAACCGCGGTCTCGAGGACGAGAGCTACCAGCACTGGCTCGCCGTGCGCGACCGAGCCCCCGCGCGCTGGCGCCGCGACCAGGCGTTCAGCGAGGTCGTGTACCTGACGCCGGAGGAGCTGACCGAGCTCGGCAACGCGGTGCGGGCGCTCATCGCGGGGTACAGCGGCCGCCCGGCGCACAACCGCGGACCCGTCGCGGCCGTCGCACGGTTCTTCCCCCTCGTGGAGCCCTCGGACTGAACTCAGGCCACCACGCGGCGGGTCCACTGCTGGTTGGTGCCGCCGTTGCACGTCCACTGCAGGCCGGCCGCCCCGTCGGCGGTGGAGCCGTCGGCGACGTCGAGGCACTTGCCGCTGTGCCGCGCGACGAGCCGCACGTAGCCCGAGCCGGCGCTCTGCACCTGCCACTGCTGGTTGGCGCCGCCGCCGCAGGTCCACTGCAGCACGGTCGCCCCGTCGGCGGTCGAGGCGCCGCTGACGTCGAGGCACTTGCCGCTGTGCCGCGCGACGAGCCGCACGTAGCCGGTGCCGAGATCCTGCACCGTGAAGCGCTGGTTCAGCCCGGTTCCGCAGGTGTACTGCAACGTGCGCGCGCCGTCCGCGGCCGAGCCCGAGCTCACGTCGAGGCACTTCCCGCTGTGCCGCGCGACGAGCTGCTCCGCGGGCCCGGCCGTCGCGGCCACGGTTCCGGCGGCGGCGTCGATGCTCAGCTGCGGCGCCCACGCGAGACCGAGGCCGGTGCCGCTCGGGAACGACAGCGGCAGCCAGACGTACTGCGAGTCGTTCACCGCCCCGCCCCACGCGCCCGCCCGACGGTCGCCGAGGTAGAGGTACGCGCTGCCGACCTGCAGCACATAGGCCGTCTGCGAGCCGAAGGCGGTGTTGTCGCCGACGGTGTGCAGGGCGCTCCAGGTGCCGGTGACGCTCGTGGCGGTGCCGTACTGCTGCTGGTTCGGAGCCCAGCCGGTGGCGGCCGACGTCAGCAGGAAGTACACCCCGTTGCGCTTGAACATCGCCGGCGCCTCGCGCGACGAGCCCGGCCACAGGCGCTGGACCCGGGCGCTGACCCCGAGGTAGTCGCTCGTGAGGCGGTAGACGTGCAGGTCGGCGTTCTCGTTCGCGGCCGAGATCATGTAGGCGGTGCCGTCGTCGTCGCGGAAGAGCGTGATGTCGCGGCTCATGTAGTCCAGCGGGCGGAAGCTGCCGCGGTACGTGTACGCCCCGTCCACCGTGGACGACGTGGCGACCGCGGCGCGGGCCTCGCCGTAGTCGGTGCCGTTCTCCTTGTGCATCCACATGACGAACTGGCCGGTCGAGCTGTTGTAGATCACCTTGGGCCGCTCGATCTTCGCCGACCCCAGCTCGGCGGCGGAGGACTGGGTCAGCGCGTGGTTGCGGAACTCCCAGGTGCGCAGGTCGGTGGAGCGGTAGACGTCGACGGAGCGGAAGGTGTCGTCGGCGTTGCGGTCCTCGCCGAACCAGTAGTAGTACGAGCCGGCCTTGACGACCCCTCCCCCGTGCGCGTGCAGGAGATTGCCCGCGGTGTCGCGCAGCTGCACTGACGGCCGCGGCGTGGGCCGGCGCGGCGGCGGCGAGAACGGCGGCGGCGGCGACCAGCAGCGCGAGCAGTCCTCGTGACATGGCGGTGTCCTTCATGCACCCATGGCAGCGTCCGCCGCGACGGGCACACCAGGAACCGAACAGAACCGTTCAGACTCGAACCGTTCCGTTCGCCGGCCCGCCGCGATCAGCGGGTGCCGGCGGGGTCACGACTCCGACGGGAGCAGCTCGGGCGACGGGGAGACCGCGCGCGCGAGCATCAGGCGCCACAGGGCGAGCTGCACCACCGACAGCGCGAGCGCGTACGGCATCAGCGTCCAGATCCCGACATGCTGGGCGAGCCAGCCGGTCAGCCACGGCAGGGCCGCCCCGCCGAGCAGCGACACCCCGTTCATGACGCCGATCGCGGTCGCCATCAGCCGTGGCGGCACCAGCTGCGGCGTGACCGCCATGGCGGTCGGGAACAGGGGGCCGAGGAAGAACCCGAGCAGCACGAGGCCGGCGGTGGCCAGCGATGCCGTCGGCAGCGCCCACAGCGCCGCCGCCACGGCCGTCACCCCCGCGAGGCAGGCGGTGGCCATCCCGGCCGCGCTCATCCCGGCGCGGGTCGCGATCGGGCTGATGAGGAACCGGCCGAGGGTGAGGCCGAGCCAGTAGCCGCTGACCGTGTACCCGGCGATGACCCCGGACTCGCCGTGCACGCGCATCAGGAAGCTGTACGCCCACGTGCCGACGCCGATCTCCAGCCCGACGTACACGGCCAGGAACGTCGAGCCGAGCACCACCGCGGGGCTGCGCAGCGTGTCGCGCAGCACGCCGGTGGGGCGGGGCTCGGCGGCGCGCTCCGCGGCCGGGGCGCGGCGCGGGTACGCCACCAGGAACCCCGCCGCCAGCGGCACGCACAGCAGGCCGAGCACCAGCCACACGGCGGTCCAGGACAGGTATTGCAGCAGCCACGCGGCCAGCAGCGGCCCCAGGAACGCGCCCACCCCGAAGAACGCGTGCAGCCGGTTGAGCAGCGTCGTGGAGTTCGGCAGCTCGGCCAGGAAGACGTTGAGGATCGACTCCAGGACCCCGGTGCCGTAGCCGACGAGCAGCTGCACGGCGACGAGGATCGCGAACGGGGGCCGCACGGCGGTCGCGACCGCCCCGAGGGCGTAGACGGCGATGCCCGCGGCCAGGGCCATCCGCACGTGGAGCCGGTGCAGCAGCGCCCCCGCGGTCGCCCCGGCCGCCATGTACCCGGCCGAGCTGGTGAAGAACGTGAGGCCGATCGTGGCCTCGTCGACGCCGTAGTCGCGCATCTGGGACACGATGAGCACCCCGCCGACGCCGGCGTTGAGGCCCACGAGCACGAACGTGGCGTACGAGAGCAGGACCGGCGCCCAGCCCGGGCGGCGCATGAGGTTCACCGCAGCATGGTACGGGCGCCGGCCTGCTCCGCTACCGCGATGTGCCCGCGACCACGGGGCCGACCTGGGCCACGCCGACCCCGTCGGCCGAGCACACGGTCTGCGGGGCGGGCACGAAGTCCGCGGCGGTCTCGTCGGGCAGGTACACCCGGTAGCCGCGCACCTGCACGGGCTTGCACTCGTCGCCGAAGTTGCCGGTCTGCGGGCTGCGGACCTGCACGTGCGCGGCCTTGCCGGGGGCCAGCTCGACCCGCTGGGGCGAGGCGGCCGTGTCCCGCTCGGCGGGCTTGTTGACCTGCTGGCCGCTGTCCCCGGTGACCCAGGAAACGCCGGGGTACCCGGAGAACGTGCACGTCCGCGACGACGTGTTGGTCAGGACGATCCAGGTGTACTGGCTGCCGGCCGCGCCGCCGCCCGGGGCCTCCCCGACCGCGAGCCGGACCTCGCCGTGGTGGCAGCGGCCGGAGTCCCCGCCGGCGCCGGCCGGGCTCGCCCCGCCCGACGGCTCCGGCGCGCCGCTCACCGGCGGCGCACCCGTAGGCTCCTGGCTCGCGGGCAGCGCCGACCCGCCGGGCGCGGCCGAGCCGCCGACGTCGGAGCCGCAGCCCGCGGCGGAGCCCAGCAGCAGCGCGAGTGGTGCGATCGAGAGCAGCGCTCTGGTACGCGTCATCATGTGATCCTCCGATCCCCGTTACCCGGTGCCGCGAGTCGCGAACCACCGGGCCGGCCAGGTACGGGGGATCCATCGATGCACGACGGGGTCGCGGGCTGCCGACGACTCGGCCGGGCCCGGCGGCAACGCCACCGCGTCCGCGCCTACGGGTGCACACTGGACTCATGGTGCACGTCAAGCGCGCCTACGACGAGCCGGCCGCGGACGATGGGCGCCGGGTGCTGGTCGACCGGTTGTGGCCGCGCGGGCTCACCAAGCGGCAGGCGGCCGTCGACGAGTGGGTCAAGGCGGTGGCGCCCTCGGCGGAGCTGCGCACGTGGTACGGCCACGACCCCGCCCGCTATGCGGAGTTCGCGAGGCGCTACCGGGCCGAGCTGGACGCACCCGAGGCCAAGACGGCGCTCGGGCACCTGCGGGACCTCGCCGGCGACGGCGAGCTCACGCTGCTCACCGCCACCCGCGACCTCGACCACGCGCACACCGCGGTGCTCGAACGTCTCCTCGCCTGACCCGGCTCCAGCACGGTTCCACGGCGTCCAGTGGTCGATGTCAATATTGCGACCCGATCGTCTTGCCGAGCGGGATCCGCGGCACCGCGGTCGTCGGGTGGGCGATGACGCCGAGCGGGTGCGGGGCCGCCGCGACCTAGGCTCCGTCCCGAGCCGGGATCACGACGCCCGCGGCCACCGGGTCGAAGCCGTCGGGCCAGCGGGTGGCCGCGTTCGCGAGGGCGCCCTCCAGCCGGACGGTGGCGAGGTCGGTGCCGCGCAGGTCGGCGCCGTCCAGTTCCGCTTGGCGCAGGTCCGCATTGCCCAGCAGGCATCCCCGAAGGTCGGCGTTGCGCAGCCGGGCCCGCGTCAGCGCGGAGTCGCCGAGGTTCGCGCCGCGCAGCACCGCCCCGTTCATCCGCGCGTATCGCAGGTCGCACCGCGGCAGGAGCAACCGCTCGGCGCCACCGGAGTCGTGCAGCCGGACGAGCACGTCGACGGCGGCCTGCACGTCGTTGGCCCGCATCGCCAGGGTGGGCAGCTGCGCCGGGGGCGTGTCGGCGGGCGGCTGGCCGGGGAGCCCGGGCGGCCACGGCGAGTGCCCGCGCACATAGGCGCGCAGGATCGCGATGATGGCGTCGCGGTCCGGCGGGGACTGCCCGGCGATCTGCTCGAGGGCGTAGACGCCGCCGATGCGCACGTCCAGTGAGTCGTGGCCGAGGTGCTCGACCGCGCGGGAGTACCGCTCGGTGGTGTGCGCACTGCGGCTCAGCCGCAGCTCCTCCTCGTTGATGCGCAGCCGGTGCCAGGTGGCGTAGGCGCCCAGGGCGAGGATCACCGCCCCCAGCGCCTGCAGCAGGACGGTCCGGGCGTTGTTGATGGCCGTGAGCCGCTCGTTCGCGCTGACGGACGTGCGGCCCAGGTCGTGGTCGACCACGAACGGCGGGAGGAGCAGCACCGCGGCGAGGCCCGCCGCCGCCGACACGAGCACGATCAGCACCACCAGCACGGGTCGTCGCACACCACCATGGTCGCCGATGCGGTCAAGCGGTGACCCGGAGCATCGCATCGCCCACAGGCTCGGCTCCGCCCGCCTCCCGGCCGCGGACTCACCGGGTCAGATGATGCGGGCCGTGCGGTCCGCGCCCGCTTCCCAGCCCCGGGCTCACGGGTCAGGCGATGTACGCCGTGAGGTCCGCGCTCGCCAGGGCCGCCCGGCCGCGGCGGGTGAGCGCGATGGACTCGGCGGTGTAGTCCTCGCCGGTCCAGCGCCACAGCACGAGCCGGTTGTGTTCGAGGACCTGCAGCGCCTCGAGCAGGATCTCGCGCGCCTCCTCGGCGCTGGGCCCGCTGCGCAGCATGCGGATCGCCACCTCGGGGACCTTGCGCGCGATGGTCGCCTGCACCTCGAGGAGGTTCAGCACCGGCCGGGCCTGCGCGCGCTTGTGCCCGAAGCCGAGCCAGAGCACGGCCGCGGCGACCTCTCGCAGGTCGGCCGCGCGCAAGGCGGGCAGGGAGCTGACACAGTCGAGGCTCGGCGGCATGGCGACAGGGTAGGTCCCCGGCGCTCGCCGCGGTGCCCCGGCGAATTCGCGGCCGGTCCGCCGCCCGATGACCGCGACCGCCCGCATACCGGCGCCCCCCTGCCCGCGGCGCTCGACGGACGGCGATTGACACCCGGCGCTCGGCGCTCGGCGGGCGGCGGGCGGCGGGCGGCGGGCGGCGTCAGGCAACACCGGCGGCGGAGCTTGGCATCGGCGAACGCGTTCGTTACGATCGTGTTCATGAGCCCTCGCCGAGTCCCGGTCAGCCGGCGCGACCGCCCCGCCAAGCCGCCCCTGAGCCGGGACGGCGTCGTGTCGACGGCGCTGCGCATCATGCGCGAGGAGGGCCTCGAGCGCGTCACGATGCGACGGCTGGCGGCGGAGCTGGACACGGGCCCGGCCTCGCTCTACGTCTACGTGCACAACACCGCCGAACTGCACGGCGCCCTCCTCGACGAGCTGCTGTTCGGGCTGGCCCTGCCGCTGCCCGGCACGCAGTGGCGCGCCGCGGCCGTCGAGCTGCTGTCGGCCTACACCGCGATCCTGCACGCCCAGCCGAGCCTCGCCCGCTCCGTGCTCACCCTGCGGCCGTCCGGGCCCAACTACCTGAGGCTGGTCGACGAGCTCCTGGGGCTGCTGCTGGCCGGCGGCGTCCCGGTCCGCCAGGCCGCGTGGGGCGTCGACCTGCTGCTCCAGCTGGCGACGGCGATCGCCGCCGAGCAGGGCACCCGGGACGAGTCCGCCGAGGCCGACGGCGAGGTGAGCCTGCAGACGCAGTCGGTGCTGGAGGCGCCCGAAGACGTCTACCCGAACCTGGGCCGCACGCGCGACGAGCTGTTCTCCGGCACCGTCGAGCAGCGCCAGGGGTGGGCCTTCGAGGCGCTGCTGAACGGGATCGCCGGCGCGCCCACGCCGGACCGCTGACCCCGCGCCCGGGTTGCGGCCACCGCTCCCCGGGCATCAGCATGCGCCGATAGAACGTATTCGTCACGAACATGTTCGCCAGGCTCGGGCGGGTTCCACCGGAGGAGTCAAGCGAGGCCCATGAAAGGCGTCAGGCAAGGTCCACGGGCGAAGTCAGGCAAGGCCCCTGGGAGAAGTCAGGCGAGCCCCATGGGAGAAGTCAGGCACGCCCCACGGAAAGCGCGTCAGGCAAGGTCCACGGGCGAAGCCGAGGCCCATGGGAGCAGTCAAGCGAGGTCCACGGAAGGAGCGGCGCCATGGAGCAGCTACGGATCGGCATCGTCGGCGGGGGGCTCGGCGGGCTCACGCTCGCCCGGGTGCTCCACGTGCACGGGATCGCGGCCACCGTCTACGAGCGCGACGCCTCGGCCGGCGCGCGCACGCAGGGCGGGATGCTCGACATCCACGACTCCAACGGGCAGGTCGCGCTGCGGGAGGCGAGGCTGTTCGAGGAGTTCCGGCGGATCGTCCACCCCGGCGGGGAGGCCATGCGCATCCTCGACCGGCACGCCGCCGTGCGGGTCGAACAGCCCGACGACGGGCACGGCGGGCGGCCCGAGGTCGATCGCGGGCAGCTGCGGGACCTGCTCATCGGCTCGCTGCCCGAGGGCACCATCCGGTGGGGCGCCGCCGTCACCTCGGTCGCGGCGATCGGGGACGGGCGGCACGAGCTGACGCTCGCCGGCGGCAGCATCGAGACCACCGACCTGCTCGTGGGCGCCGACGGGGCCTGGTCGCGGATCCGGCCGCTGCTCACCGGCGCGCGGCCGGCCTACGCGGGGGTCACCTTCTTCGAGGTCGACCTGCTCGATGCCGACGCGCGGCACCCCGGCGCCGCCGAGGTCGTCGGGGCGGGGATGCTGTTCGCGCTCGGGCCGGGCAAGGGGTTCCTCGCCCACCGGGAGACCGACGGCAGCCTGCACGTCTACGTCGCGCTGCGCACGCCCGAGGACTGGGCCGCACACGCCGGCTTCGACGGCACCGCCGACGCCCGGACGCTCCTCGTCTCGCAGTTCGACGGGTGGTCGCCGCGGCTGCGGGCGCTCATCACGGACGCCGACGGGCCGGTCGTGCCCCGCAGGATCTCCGTGCTGCCCGCCGGGCTGCGGTGGGGCCGGGTGCCGGGCGTGACGCTGCTCGGCGACGCCGCCCATCTGATGTCCCCGTTCGCCGGCGAGGGGGCCAACCTCGCGATGTTCGACGGTGCGGAGCTGGGCCGGGCGATCGCGGCGCATCCGGGGGACCCGGAGGGGGCGCTGGCGGCGTACGAGGCCGGGCTCTTCCCGCGCAGCGCGGACGCGGCCCGGGAGGCGGCGGCGAACCTGGAGATCTGCTTGCGCGACGACGCGCCGCAGGGCCTCATCGACCAGTTCGCCGCGTACGCCGCCGCCGGGCACTGAACACCAGCGGCGGCCGGACGGCGGATGTGGTGAGCCCCGGCACCACACCCGCCGCGTCTACGGGTCAGGCCCGGGCCAGGGTCGCGCACTCGTCCTCGCCGAGCTCGCCGTCGGCGAAGACGATGCCGTACCGCAGCCGCAGCCGCCCCCCGGCCTCCAGCCGCACCGGCGCGTCCGCGAACGGGGCCGGCCCCACCACCGCGTAGGCGGCGCTGCGCACGAACCACGCCGTCGGGTGCCCGGCGTTGGCCGGGTCGTCGGCGAACAGCACCGTCGAGGCGCCGCCGTCGCCGTCGTGGCGCCCGGTGAACGCGAGCCAGGGCGCCCGGACGCCGTTGAGGTCGTCGCCGCCCGCCGCGTCCGGGGTGCGCACCCGGCCCCCGCTGAAGCCGCGCGGCCCGCGCCAGCACAGCCCGCCGTAGCCGGCCCCGGCGCGGCCCTCGGTCTGCGGGCTGCCGATGTCCACCGCGTCCGGGCCGGTGTTACGCAGCGCGGTGTCGAGCTCGAGGCGCCAGGCCGCGCGGTGCGGCAGGACCGTGACCGTCAGCCCGCGGCGCTCGGTGAACGCCTCCCGCCCGTCCTGGGTCAGCCAGCGCAGCCGCTGGACCGCGCGCAGGGTCCGGTCGCCGGCGCCGAGCTCCTCGAAGCACTCGTGCCGCTGGGTGCCGTTGTTGGGCAGCTGGACGTAGCCGCCGCGGTCGCGGCGGAAGGTCGGGCCGCCCCAGAAGTTGTCCGGCCCCGCGTTCGGCAGCGCCAGCGACAGGCCCTTGTGCCAGACGTGGTCGTGCGGGCGGTACAGGCTCACCAGCCGGCCGCCGAGGGTGCGGATCGGGTGCAGGTAGGGCCGCGGCGACTCCACCTGGGCCTCGCGGACGCGGTAGACGTACCGGAACAACTCACGACCGCGCCAGGTGACCCGCAGCGAGGCGTCCTGCCACAGCGCGAAGGCGAGGCCGGCGGGTGCGGTCACGGTCCCGGGTGCGGTGCTCATGCGATCCCCTCCGGCACCATCGCGGTTTCGAAACATTCGAATATTTACCGGAAACTTTTCTCACCGTACGGTCGCCGCCGACGCTCGTCAATGCCGTCCTCGCGCGGCCTATCATGCCGGCATGACCGAGACGAATCCGGAGCCCAGGGGCGGGCGGCGGCCGCGGGGCACGGTGACCGTGGCCGCGATCGCGCGGCTGGCCGGGGTGTCGCCGCCGACGGTCTCGAAAGTGCTGAACGGTCGCTCCGGCATCGCGGTCGACACCCGCGAACGCGTCGAGGCGCTGCTGCGCGAGCACGGGTACCGGCGCACTGACGGAACCTCCGCGCTGCCGATCGTCGAGGTCGCCTTCTCCGGCCTGGAGAGCCACCTCGCGGTCGAGATCATGCGCGGGGTCGAGGAGGTCGTGCGCGACCGCGGCCTGACCGTCGGCTTCACCGACCTGCAGGGGCACGCCCCACGGGCCGGGCGCCGCACCGCCGACCTGCTGCTGGCGCGCCGCCCGGCCGGCGTGATCGCGGTGCACTCCGCCTATCGCGGGCAGTACTATCAGCAGCTCACGGCCAGCGGTGTGCCCCTCGTGGTGGTCGACCCGACGGGCGAGCCGGTGCACGACACCCCGTCGGTGGGCACCACGAACTGGTCCGGTGGGATCGCCGCGGCCCGGCACCTGCTCGATCTCGGGCACCGGCGCATCGCCGTCATCACCGGGCCGGCGCAGTTCATGTGCTCCCGGGCGCGGCTCGAGGCCGCCCGGGCCGCGCTGGAGACGGCGGGCGTGGCGCTGGACCCCGGGCTGGTGCGCAGCGGGCGCTTCGGGTTCGACGACGGCGCCGCGCTCGGCGCCGAGCTGCTGGCCCGGCGCGACCGCCCGACGGCGATCCTGTGCGGCAACGACCTGCAGGCGCTCGGGGTGTGCGACGCGGCCCGGCGCGCGGGGCTGCGCGTGCCCGGGGACCTCAGCGTCGTGGGCTTCGACGACCTGGAGGTGGCGCGCTGGTGCGGGCCGCCGCTGACCA
Organism: Dactylosporangium sp. CA-139114; assembly: GCF_050955725.1. Classification (NCBI taxonomy): domain Bacteria; kingdom Bacillati; phylum Actinomycetota; class Actinomycetes; order Micromonosporales; family Micromonosporaceae; genus Dactylosporangium; species Dactylosporangium sp. CA-139114. Next base: position 3,106,775 of record NZ_CP192080.1, on the reverse strand, counting down.
CCGTGCGCCAGCCGTTCGCGGAGATGGGGCGGGCCGCGGCCGGGATGGTGCTGCGGCTCGCGGCCGGGCAGCCGGTCGAGCCGTCGCGGGTCGAGCTCGCCACGTCGCTCGTGCTGCGGGAGAGCACCGCGCCGCCGGCGTGAAACTTCCACGGAAACGTTGCCGCGCCTTACCGGAAACTCCGATGGATTACCGCCGACGAGCTTCGGGTACGGTGTCCGAATTCGGGGTGGGGGCGGGCGACGTGGAGGTGGCGGGTGGCCGGACGGCCGTCCGGGCGCGGCGAGACCTACGGCGGGCAGAGCCGGGAGGAGCGGGCCGCGGACCGGCGGGAACGGCTCGTGGCGGCGGCGGTGCAGCTGTTCGCGAGCCGGGACTACGACGACGTCACCGTCGCCGATGTGTGCACCCTCGCCAAGGTCTCCAAGCGGTACTTCTACGACCACTTCGCCGACCGCGAGGCGCTCGTGCTCACGCTGCACCGCGAGGTCAACGGCTGGCTGCTGAGCGAGGTCGCGGCCGCGGCGCCCCGCCGCGCGGACGGCCTCGACGCGGCGCTGCGCCCGATGCTGACCGCGCTGGTGCGGCTGCTGGCCGAGCACCCCGAGCGCGCCCGGATCGTCTACATCAACGCGCCGCGGATGGAGCTGCGCCGGCGCGGGGTGCTGCGCGAGGAGGCGGAGCTGTTCGGCCGGGCGCTCGCGCCCCTGGCGACGGCGCTGCGCGCGGACGGGGTGCGCTACGAGCGCACGATCCTGGCGCTGATCGCCGGCGTCAGCGAGGTGCTGATCGACTGGGTCTGGCACGACATGCGCGACCCCGCCGAGCCGCTCGTCGACCACCTGACCGGCCTGTGCGTGGCGCTGCTCGGGCAGCGGCCGTAATGCGGGCGGCAGCGGGCCGGTGGCGCGGCGACCATCGGTGCCTCGCTCGGCATCGTGCCCGCTGCGGTCCGCGGATCGCGCCGCCCCGGCCGGCCCGCCGCGCGACCTGATCCCACAGGTCCCGGTCGCTGAGGGGCCATTGGTCCCGCCGGGTGGGTCTTTTCGGCACCGGCGCCCGAGGCTCGCGCTTGCGACGCTGTTGGTGTCACACGAGAGCGCGGCAGGAGGCCGAGAGCCATGAGCACCTCGCACATCAACCACACCGCAGCCACCCACCTCGAGCGGGTCGAGGCGCCCGGGAGCATGCTGACCAAGGCGGCGGCCCGCGGCCTCGCGGTGCTGCGCTACGCGACCGGCTTCGTCTTCCTGTGGGCGTTCGCCGACAAGCTCCTCGGCCTGGGCTACTCGACCCCCTCGGCCAGGGCCTGGATCAACGGCGGCAGCCCCACCAAGGGCTTCCTCGCCGGCGTCGACGCCGGCCCCCTGCAGGGCTTCTTCCACACCATCGCCGGCACCTGGTACGCCAACTGGGGCTTCATGCTCGGCCTGCTCGGCATCGGCCTCGCCCTCACCGCCGGCATCGGCATGCGCGTCGCCGCCGCGTCCGGCACTCTGCTCATGGCCTTCATGTGGCTCGCCGAGTTCCCCCTCGCCCAGCACACCGCCAAGGGCGCACCCACCGGCTCGACCAACCCCCTCACCGACTACCACGTCGTCTACGCGATCGTGATGATCGTCCTCGCCGCCGCCTACGCCGGCCAGACCTGGGGCCTGGGCAAGCGCTGGGCCAAGCTCCCCCTCGTCCAGCGCAACCGCTGGCTCATCTGAGCGCTACTCGTCCCCCGATCGGCGGCCGGCTCTCGCAGGAGAGCCGGCCGCCGCTGTCGTGACGGCGATCTCGAAGGAGTAGCGGTCGCCGCGGTACGTCGACATCGCGCGCTCGACGGGGCGGTCGCGCTCGTCGAACGCGGTGCGCTCCACGAGCAGGGCCGGGCTGAAGGGCGGGGCGTCGAGCCGGGCCGCGGCCTGCTGGTCCAGGACGGTCGCGCGGATGGACTGCTCCGCGCGCGTGATCCGGATCCGGTACCGCCGGTGCAGCTGCTCGTAGAGCGAGCCCTCGAGGGTCGTGAGGCCCGGCACCAGCGCGGCGGGGAGGTACGCGTGCTCCAGGCACATCGGGATGCCGTCCGCCGTGCGCACCCGCTCCACGTGCACGACCTCGTCCGCGGGGCTCAGCGCCAGGGCGTAGCCGATCTCCGGGCCGGCCGCGACGGTCTCGAAGACGCGCAGCACCGAGCCGGGGACGAGCCCCCGGCGGCGCATGTCCTCGGTGAAGGACGTCAGCTCGATCGTCTTCGCGATGGGCGGGCGGGCCACGAAGGTGCCGGCGCCCTGCACGCGATACACCCGGCGCTCGCGCTCCAGGCGATCCAGCGCGTGCCGGACGGTCATGCGGCTCACGCCGAACGCCTCGGCCAGCTCGCGCTCGGGTGGTAGGCGTTGGTCTGGACCAATACCGCCCTGCATGAGCGTTTCGAGGTGTGCGTGGAGCAGCTCGTGCTTGGTCACCCCATGATGTTAGCGTGAATGGACTAGACCACTGATGGAGGTACCGCATGCTGGAGGCGATCACCGGCGGGCTCGTGGTGTCGTGTCAGGCGCCCGACGGCCATCCGCTGCGCTCACCCGACGTGATCGCGCGGCTGGCGCAGTGCGCGGCGCTCGGCGGGGCGGTGGCCGTCCGCGTGAACTCGCCCGAGGACGTGCGGGCCGTCAAGGCCGTCGTCGACCTGCCGGTGATCGGGCTCCACAAGGTCAAGGCGCCGGATCGGTACCTCATCACGCCCCACTGGCACCTGATCGAGGACCTCGCCGCGGCCGGGGCCGACGTCATCGCCGCCGAGGCGACCGGGCGCGGCGACCTGCCCGTGGCCGAGCTGGTGCAGCGGGTGCACGGGCTCGGCCTGCCGCTCATGGCCGACGTCGCCACCGAGGCGCAGGGGCTCGCGGCGTGGGAGGCCGGCGCGCAGCTCGTGGCGACGACGCTGTCCGGCTACACGGCGGACAGTCCACAGGGGACGCAGCCGGACCTCGCGCTCGTGGCGGACCTCGCCGCCGCCGGGGTGCGCACGGTCGCCGAGGGCCGGCTCGCCACCACCGGGCACCTGCGGCACGCGTTCGCCCTCGGCGCCTTCGCGGTCGTCGTCGGCACGGCGATCACGGACCCGCTCGCCCTGACGCGCGGCCTGGTCGCCGCCACCCAGCGATGAACCCGGGACCGTCGGCGGCGGGCACCGCGCTCGGCATCGACATCGGCGGCACGAAGATCGCCGCCGCGCTCGTGCACGCCGACGGCTCCACCGGCCCCCTGCACCGCGTGCCCACGCCCGCGCGCGAGGGCCCGGCTGCCGTCCTGCGCGCCGCCGCGGACCTCGGCCGCCGGGTCATCGGCGACGGCGCCGTGCTCGGCTGCGGGGTCGGCACGGCCGGCGCCGTCGACCCGCACGGCCGCGTCTGGCACGCCACCGACTCGCTGCCGGGCTGGACCGGGACCGATGTGCGCGCCGCGCTCGCCGAGGCCCTCGGCGTCACCGTGCTCGTGCGCAACGACGTGCACGCGATGGCCGTCGCCGAGGCCGCCTGGGGCGCCGCGGCCGGGGCCGGCACCGCGCTCGTGGTGGCGGTGGGCACGGGCATCGGCGGCGCGATCGTCGCCGACGGCTCGCTGCTGACCGGCCGGCTGGGCCTGGCCGGCAGCATCGGCCACCTCCCGGCGACAGCGTCCCTCGGCCGCCGCTGCGGCTGCGGGGGCCTCGACCACGTCGAGGCCTATGCGGCCGGCCCGGCGATCGCCGCCGACCACGCGCGCCGGGCCGGCCTGGACACGGCCCCGCGCCTGCCGGACGTGCCCGGCGACAGCCCCGCGATCGCCTTCGCCGCCGAGATCCTGGGCCACGGCCTGGCGGCGGCCGCGAACCTGCTCGACCCGGACGCGATCGTGCTCGGCGGCGGCGTGCTCGGCCTCGGCGAGCCGTTCCGCGCCGCGGTGCTCGACGCCCTGCGGGCCGCGGCCCTGCCCGGCATCGCCGGCGTCCCGGTCCGCTCCCCCGCCCTCGGCCCGGCGGCGGTCCTCGCGGGAGCGGCACACCCGCTGCTCTGAGCGGGCGCCCCGGAAGGTGCGCGGTCTACCGCCCGCGCTACCCCGCGGACTCGCCCCAGCGCCATGGCCGTCGGGGGCGCGGGCCGCGAGGCTCGGTGCCATGCCTCGCAAGCTGATCGCCCTCGTCGTCGTGCTCGTCGCCGCGTTCCTCCTCGCGCCCGGGCCGGTCGCGGCCATCGGGTCGGACCGGGCGCTCGCCGACCCGGATCGCCTCGCCGACCGGCTCCGGGCCGGATTCGTCGCCTACTGGCACACCGGCGAGCGCGGCCCGCAGCTCACGCGGGTCGTCGACTTCTGGTTCCGGTACCACCTCGTCAAGGCCGCCCTCGCGGCGCTGCTGCTCCTCGCGCTCGCGCTGCTCGGCCGGCGCCTGCTCGCCGCCGGCCACCGCTGGGCCACGATCGGCGTCGCGGGCGTCGGGCTGCTCGCGCTCGCGACCGTGATGGCCAACGTCCAGGGCGCCGTCGCCCCGTTCTCGTCGCTGCTGCCGATGCTCACCGAGACCGCTGCGGACGCGGCGCTCGCCGAGGCGCTCGGACAGATCCGCCGGCAGCTCGCGAGCGGCGAGCACGGCCCGGTGCTGCGGGCGATGGTCGGCGACTTCGGCGCGTACCACGCGGCGATGGCGGTCGTCGCCGCCGTCGCCGCGATCGGCCTCGTCGGGGCGAGCGTGCTCGGATGGCGCCGGTTCGCCGCCACCCGGGCGGCCGTGTGGGGCGGGCTCGGCGCGCTGGCGTCGCTGGCGTCGCTCGCGGTGCTCATGGTCGTCATCGCGAACGCGGCCACCGCGAACGACCCGGCGCCGGCCCTCCTCGCGTTCTTCGAGGGCGGCTGGTGAGCGCCGCGCGCACGCCGCCGGCCCGGCCCTGCCCCGCCGATATGGGCAAGTCGCTATGACCCGGCCCGTCACATTGATAGCTATCGTTCTCCCTGGTATTCGACTCGCTGGGGAGGCACCCGAATGGTTCGAAGGCTTCTGGCTGTCGTCGTGACGGCCGCCGCGCTCGCCGGCATCGCGCCCGGCCCCGCGCAGGCGGCCGTCCCCCGGGAATCCGTCGTCGGCGGCACGCGGGCCGCGCAGGGCGAGTTCCCGTTCATGGTGCGCCTGTCGATGGGCTGCGGCGGGGCGCTGTACAGCCCCCGGCTCGTGCTCACCGCCGCGCACTGCGTGAGCCGCACCGGCACCAACACGAGCATCACCGCGACGCTCGGCGCGGTCGACCTGCAGTCGTCGAGCCGGATCACGGTGCAGTCGAACTACGTGTACCGGGCGCCGGGGTACAACGGCAACGGCAAGGACTGGGCGCTCATCCGGCTAGCCACGCCGGTGACGGGCCTGGCCACGCTGCCGGTCGCGACGAACACGACGTACAACACCGGCACCTTCACCATCGTCGGCTGGGGCGCCGCGACCGAGGGCGGGGCCCAGCAGCGGTACCTGCTCAAGGCCACCGTCCCCTTCGTCCCCGACGCGACGTGCGACAACTCCTACCCGGACCTGATCCCGAGCGACGAGATCTGCGCCGGCTACGCCTCCGGCGGCGTCGACACCTGCCAGGGCGACTCCGGCGGCCCGATGTTCCGCCGCGACGCGTCGAACGCGTGGATCCAGGTCGGCATCGTCAGCTGGGGCAACGGCTGCGCGCGGCCCAACTACCCCGGCGTCTACACCGAGGTGAGCACCTTCGCATCGGCCATCGCCACGGCCGCGGCCTCCCTCGGCGGCTAGCATCCCGGGCCACCGGCCGGCCTGACACCACGGTCGAAGGCCGGCCGGCGCGATCCGGTAGGCAGGTGCTTCGATGAGGGCATGACCCGAGTCGTCTCCGCCGGCCTCGACATCGCCGCGCCCGCCGCCGTCATCTTCGAGCTCATCGCCGACCCCGCGCAGCAGCCGCGCTGGGACGGCAACGAGAACCTCCGGGAGGCGGCGGCCGGGCAGCGCGTCCGGGCCGTCGGCGACGTCTTCGTCACCACGCTGACCACGGGCGGCGTCCGGGAGAACCACGTGGTCGAGTTCGCCGAGGGGCGGCGCATCGCGTGGCGGCCGAGCGAGCCGGGCCGGCCCCAGCCCGGGCACCTGTGGCGGTGGGAGCTCGAGCCGGTCGACGACGGGAACACGCGGGTGACGCACACGTACGACTGGAGCGACCTCACCGACGAGCACCGCCTCGTGCGGGCGCGGGCGACGACGGCCGGCAAGCTGCGGGCGTCGCTGGACCGCCTCGCCGAGCTCATCCAGCGGGAGCGCTCACACCACGACTGACGAGGCATCATCCGCCATCCATGCTGACGGCCGATGCGCTCCTAGGCGCCGTCCTGGGCGCCGGCCTCGCGCTTGATCCGGTCGAACTGCGCGGCCATCGCGGCCGCCACCGCCTGCGCGGCCGACAGCGGGCGGACCATGACGGTGAGGTCGTCGATCAGGCCGTCCTCGTCCAGGTGCAGCAAGTCGCATCCCTCGACGGCCACGTCGCCGATCCTGGCCTCGAAGACGAGGGCGTGGTCCCGCTCGCCCTCGCCGCCGAGCTCCCGGACGTAGCGGAAGTCCTCGAAGACGCGCAGCACGCCGCGCAGGATCGCCGCGACCAGCGGCTTGCCCTCGTAGGGCCGGAAGGCCACGGGACTGTGGAAGACCACGCCGGCGGCCAGCGTCGCGGCGATGGCCTCGGCATCGCGCGCCTCGACCGCGCTCCGGAAGCTGATCATGCGCCGAGCATAGGCCGGATCTGACCGAACGGACGAGGGGCGGTCCGTCGAGCAGCGCCCGACAACGACCTGAGCGGCCAGGCCGGACCACCAACCCTCGCGACCCCGACTCCATAGAGTGACGGATACAACGCGCGCAGTGCGCTTGGATCTTCGGGGGGTTTCATGTTTCACGCCGTCACCGCCGGTGCCATGCTCCTGTCCTCGCTCACGGCGCCCGCCGCGGCCGCGACGCCGCCGCCACCGCCGAACGAGGTCAGCATCAGCGTGGTCACCGCCAACGGCTCCGGCTGCCCGGACGGCAGCGCCGCGGTCGCCGTCTCGCCCGACCGGAAGGCCTTCACGGTCACCTACAGCGAGTACATGGCCCAGGTCGGGGTCGGGACCAAGCCCACCGACTTCCGCAAGAACTGCCAGCTCGCCCTCGACGTGCACATCCCGCAGGGCTTCACGTACGCCATCGCGGAGGCCGACTACCGCGGCTACGCCCACCTCGAGCGCGGCGCGACCGGCACGGCGGTGGCAAGCTACTACTTCCAGGGCAACGCGCAGACCGCGCGGGCCAGCCACCCGTTCAACGGCCCGCTGGACGACAACTGGCAGACCAAGGACGTCGTCGGGGTGACCGCCCTGGTCTTCGAGCCCTGCGGCCAGCAGCGCAACCTCAACATCAACACCGAGCTGCGGGTCAACGCCGGCCGCTCCAACCCCAGGAAGACCACGAGCTTCATGAGCATGGACTCGACGGACGCCAGCTTCAGCACCGTGTACCAGGTGGCCTGGAAGCGCTGCCCGTAACACCCGCCCCGGCCACGGCACCCGCCCGGGCGCCGTGGCCGCCCGGCAGCATCACCACCTTGCCGGCGGCCCGGTTCTCCTCCATGTACCGATGGGCCTCGGCGATGTCGTCCAGGCCGAAGACCCGGTCGACGTTCGGCCGGTAGACGCCGGCCTCGACGTTGCGCACGACCCGCTCGAGCACGGCCGCGCCCGCGGCGCCCTTGGCGTCGTCGCTGTGGAACGCCGTGAGGCGGGTGCCGGAGGGGATCATCGCGATCGGCTCGAAGCCCTCGATCAGCCATCCGCTGAGGGAGCCCGCCACGCACACGGTCCCGCCCCGCCGGACCAGGCGCAGCGAGCCGGCGACGGTGCTCGCGCCGACGAGATCGAGGACGTGGCTCGGCCCCGCGCTCCACGGCGTGCGCAGCGGGCCGCCGTCGTCGAGCAGCACGTGGTCGACGCCGCCCGCGCTCAGCGCGCCCGCCTTGCCCGGCCGGCGGGTCGTGGCCGCGACCTCGACGCCCTGGCCCCGCGCGATCGACGCGGCGGCCAGGCCCACCGAGGACGTACCGCCCCGGATCAGCAGCCGCTCGCCGGGCCGGATGCCCAGCGCGTCGAGGGCGCCCTGCGCGGTCAGGTACGCCTCCGGCAGCGCGGCCAGCACCTCCCAGGGCAGCGTGGTGCGCACCGGTATGAGCAGGGCGTCGGGCAGCAGCGCGTACTCGGCGTAGCCGCCGTCGAAGCGCCGCCCCATCTCCCCCATCACCGCCGCGACCGTCGTGCCGTCCGGCAGCGCCGGATCGGCCGAGGCGGCCACGATCCCCACGCACTCGATCCCCAGCACCCGCGGGAACCGCACGCCCGGGGAGTGCCCCTGGCGGGTCCGCAGCTCCGAACGGTTGAGGCCCGCGCCCATCACCCGCACCAGGCTCCAGCCCGGCCGTGCCGCCGGCACCGGCAGCTCCCGGATCTCCAGCACCTCGGGGCCGCCCGCCCGCACACAGACCGCCGCTCGCATCGTCGTCGTCATGCCCTGAACGATCGCCGCGGCAGCGGGTGGCCGCCCACCGGTAGCATGCCAGGTCATGCCTGTAGCCCGCCAATCCCGGATCTGGCCGTCCGGGGGCGTGCACCTGTGGCCGTCGGGCGGGACCAGCGCGGCCCACACCCACCCGCGCGGGCACCTGCTGTACGCGGCGGGCGGCGTCCTGTCCGTGCACACCGGGCGCGGCACGCTGATCGTCCCGGCCAACCGGGTCGCCTGGGTCCCGGCCGGGTCCACGCACCGCCACCGGGCCCACGGGGAGACCGACATGCGGATCGTGTTCCTGCCGGCGTCGCTCGCCCGGCTGCTCCCCGCGCACCCGGCGGTCTTGCTCGCCTCCGGCCTCGCCCGCGAGCTCCTGCTCACCCTCACCGGCCCGCGGCCGCTCGACCGCGGCCCGCGGGCCCGCCTGCACCGGGTCCTGGCCGACGAGCTCCGCGCGGCGCCCGAGCAGCCCCTGCGCCTGCCCGAGCCGCGCGACGACCGGCTGCGGGCCGTGGCCCGCATCCTGGACGAGGACCCCGCGGACACCAGCTCGCTGGCCGCGCTCGGCCGGCGGGTCGGGGCCGGCGCGCGCACGCTCAGCCGCCTGTTCCACGACGAGCTCGGCATGACGTTCTACGAGTGGCGCACCCAGCTGCGCATCGGGCACGCCCTCGTCCTGCTCGCCGAGGGCCACGACACGACGCGGGTCGCCCACGCGTGCGGGTGGGCGAACCCGAGCGGCTTCATCGCCGCCTTCACCGCGATCGTCGGCACCACGCCCGGCCGTCACCGCCGACACCCGCCGGGCTGAGCGGCGCCGGGGCGCCGCTCACGCGGCCAGGGCGGCCAGCAGGTTGTCCACCGCGGCCTCGGCCGCGCGGCGGGAGCTCTCCGCCGTGGCCGCGCCGAGGTGCGGGGTCGGCAGGACGCGGGCCTCGCGCAGCAGCTCGGAGGGGGCCGGCGGCTCGCGGTCGAAGGCGTCGACCGAGTAGAACGCGATCCGCCCCGACCGGAGCTCGGCCAGCAGGGCGGCCTCGTCGACGAGCGTCGAGCGGGCCGTGTTCAGCAGCACCACGTCGTCGCGCAGCAGGGCCAGCTCGGCGGCGCCGAGCAGGGGCCCGCCGGGCGACGGGGGCACGTGCAGGGAGACGACCTCGCTCGTGCGCAGCAGATCGCCGAGGGGCAGCAGTGGTACGTCCGCCGCCGTCACGAACGGGTCATGGGCCACGACCGTCATCTCCAGGCCGCGGGCCAGGCCGGCGAGCCGGCGCCCGATGGCGCCGTAGCCGACGATGCCGAGCGTGCGGCCGGCCGCCTCCCGGCCGGTGCTGCGCTGCCAGGTGCCCGCGCGCAGGGCGTCCGCGGCCTGGGGCAGGCCGCGCAGCCCCATCAGGGTGAGGGCCAGGGCCAGCTCCGCCACGCCCTGGGCGTTGGCGCCGCGCGCGGTGAGGACGAGGACGCCCCGGTCGGCGGCCGCGCGCGCGTCGATCGCGTCGCTGCCGGCGCCGTTGCGGCTGATGACCCGCAGGCGGTCCGCGCGGGCCAGGACGTCGGCGCCGATGGGCTCGACGCCAGCGACCCAGCCCACGACGCCGGGCACCGCCTCCAGCAGCTCCTCGGTGGTGGGCTGGCGGCCAGGCGACGGAGTGACGATCTCGTAGCCGGCGGCGGTGAGCCGGTCCAGCGCGGGCGAGCCGGCCGCGGACATGCTGCGCGGCGTGACCAGGATCCTCATGCCGCCGCGCCCGGCGCCTGCGGGTTGAGCACGCGGATCAGGCGGGTGACCTCGCCGGCCATGGCGTCGCGGGCGGGCGCCACGTACTTGCGCGCGTCCATGACCGACGGGTCGGACGCCAGGCGATCGCGGACCACGGCCGTGAAGCACTTGTTCAGGTGGGTGGCGATGTTGACCTTCGTCATGCCGGAGGTCACCACGCGGGCCAGGGTCGCGTCGTCGACGCCGGAGGAGCCGTGCAGCACGAGCGGGACGGCGACCCGGGCCGCGATCGCCGCGACCAGCTCCAGGTCGACGACGGCGTCGCGGGTGGCCATGGCGTGCGAGGTGCCGACGGCCACGGCCAGGCAGTCCACGCCGGTGTCGGCGACGAAGCGCTCGGCGTCGCCGGGGTCGGTGCGCACGCCGGGCGCGTGCACGCCGTCCTTGCCGCCGACCTCGCCCAGCTCGGCCTCGACGGCGACCCCGGCGGCGTGACAGAAGGCGACGACCTCGCGCGTGACGGCGCGGTTGCGGGCGTCGTCGAGCTTGGACCCGTCGTACATCACGGAGGTGAAGCCGAGGCGGACGGCCTCGCGGACCAGCTCGACGTCCTCGGCGTGGTCGAGGTGCAGGACCACCGGGACCGCCGCGGCCTCGGCGAGGGCCAGGCAGGCCTGGGCCAGGGGGCGCAGGGAGCCGTGGTAGCGGACCGCGTTCTCGCTGATCTGCATGATGAGCGGCGCCTGGGCCGCCTCGGCGCCGGCGACGAGGGCCTCGCCGTGCTCGAGCAGGGTGGCGTTGAAGGCGCCGACGCCGAGGCCGCTGGTGCGGGCGGCGGCGAGGATGGGGCGTGGGTCAGCGAGGGGCACGGGGGAACTCCAAGAGCGTTATGTGACGTCGGACTGGGCTCGCACGGCCGCTCGCGCGGCGTCGAAGCGGGCCCGGGCAAGGGCGTAGCCGGCGCCGGCGGGCGACACCGTCTGCGCGCCGGAACCGTTGGTGTGCAAGGGTTCGGTGGATTCCCAGGCGCCGATGCCGAGCCAGCCCAGGGCCGCGGCGCCCAGCGCCGCGCAGTGCTGGGCGTCGGCGGGGCGGGTGACGGGCCGCTCGAGCAGGTCGGCGAGGACCTGGAGCATGAGGGTGCCGCGGGCCCCGCCGCCGACCGCGGTGATCGGCTCCCGGGACGGCCCGGGCAGCATGGTGGCGGCGGCGCCGGCGAGGCTGAAGCCGATGCCCTCCACCACCGCGCGGGCGAGGTGGCCGTGGGTGTGGCCGAGGTCGAGGCCGAGGAACGCGCCGCGCACGGCCGGTCCGCCTTCCGCGACGGTACCGCCGGCGAGCGTCGGCACGCAGGTGAGCCCGTCGGCGCCGGCCGGGACCGCGGCCGCCTCGGCCAGCAGCGCGTCGAGGTCGCCGTCGCGCCCGAGCAGGCCGGCCAGCCAGGTGAGGCTGCTGCCGCCGCCGAAGGTGGACAGGGCCGACACGTAGAGGCCCGGCAGCACGTGGTCGAAGACGAACGGGCGCTGCACGTCGTCGAGGACCGGCTCGGCGCCGGCGACGGTGACCCAGTTGGACGAGCCGAGCGACAGGTACGCGGCGCCGGGGCGGTCCAGGCCGGCGCCCAGGGCCATGCAGGAGTTGTCGACGCCGCCGGCCACGACGGGGACGCCGGCCGGGATGCCGGTCCGCGCCGCCGCGTCCGCGGTGACCTCGCCGATGACCGCGCTCGACGCGACGATGCGGGGCCACCACCGCGCGGGCACGCCGAGGGTCTCGAACACGTCCGGCCGCAGGGCGCGGGTGAGCAGGTCGTAGGCGCCCGACCCGGAGGCGTAGCTGGGATCGGTCGCCTCGACGCCGGTGAGCCGGGCGTTGATCCAGTCCTTGCTGCCCAGGATGCGGGCGACCCGGGGCTCCTCGCGCAGCCCGGCGGCCTTGAACACGGTATACATGCCGGCCGGGAAGCCGTTGCCGGTGGACCGGTACCAGTCGCGCTCGGGGATGTGCCGGAACGCCCGCCGCGCGGCCTCGCTCCCCCGCACGTCCGACCAGATCGGCACGGAGTCGAGCAGCAGCGCGCCCTCGGCGTCGACCGGCACCATCGCCAGGCTGTGCCCGGAGAGCGAGACGGCCCGGACCCGGTGCTCGTCCAGCGGCAGCTCGCGGGTCGCCGCGGCGAGGGCGTCCCACCAGTCCGCGGGGCGCTGCTCGTGCCGGCCCGGGGCCGGGTAGGCGGTCGGGTAGGCGACGAACGCGGTGGCGCGCACGCGCGCGGCGGCGTCGACGAGGGCGGCCTTGCAGCCGCCGGTGCCCAGGTCGAAGGCGAGGACGACGTCGGTCATGAGCGCGGCATCCCCGATCGCATCCGGGACAGCCGCGACTTCATGGTGCGGATGTCCTCCAGGGCCGACTCCTCGCGGCGCAGCAGCACCATGGTGGCCAGCGTGTCGACGACCACGAGCTGGGCCAGGCGCGAGATGGTCGGCGTGTAGACGTCGGTGTTGTCCAGCGACTCGACCACGAGCGCGATGTTGGACAGCTCGGCCAGCGGGGACGGGCCGCCGGTGATGCCGATGACGGTGGCGCCCCGTTCCCGGGCGACGCGCACGGTGTCGAGAATGGACACGGTGCGCCCGGTGTTGGAGATGGCCACGAACGCGGTGCCGGGCCGGCTGGTCGAGGCGGCCAGGAACTGCTGGTGCGTGTCGATCGGGGCCGAGCACGGCACGCCGAAGAGCGGGAACTTCTGCTCGGCGTCCATGGCCACGATCCCGGACGCGCCGAGCCCGATGAACACGATGTGCGAGCAGGACGCGAGGGTGTCCACGGCCCGCGCGATCGCGTCGAGGTCGAGGTGGCGGCGCACGTGGTCGAGCGAGGTGATGGAGAAGTCGAAGATCTTGCCGACCGTGGTGGCGGTGTCGTCCTGCGCCTCGATGACCGACTGGGTCGCGGGCACGCCGAGCGCCACGCTCTGCGCGAGCTGGATGCGGAAGTCGTGGAACCCGTCGCAGCCGATCGCGTTGGCGAAGCGCACGATCGTGGGCTGGCTGACCTCGGCCAGCTCGGCCAGCTCGGCCAGGGTCATGGGCACCACGCGGCGCGGGTCGGCCAGCACGACGTCGGCGACCTTGCGCTCGGAGCGGCGCAGCTGCTCGAGGCTGCGGCTGATGCGTTCGAGCACGGGTCCGGCCATGGCGACGCTCATCGGCGGCCTCGCAGGATCATCGACTCGCCGTGCGAGGGGAGCTGGACCGTGACGCCGAGGCGATCGGCGAGGCCGAGGTCGAACCCGGCCGGGTCGGCGGTGTTGAAAGCGAACATGCCCCAATGATGTGGGACGAGGGTGCCGATCCCGGCGGCGGCGCACAACCGGACGGCCTCGTCGAAGGTGAAGTTGCCCGGCACGCCGTTGTCGCGGCGGTAGGCGTCGCGGCCGTTGACCGGCAGCAGCGCCACGTCGATCGCCATCCGGGCGAGCCACTCGGGCAGGCCGGCCCAGGGGGCGCAGTCGCCGGAGTGGTAGACGCGGGTGCCGGCGGCGTCGATGACGTAGCCGAGGTACCGGTCGTCGCCGTGCTCGTCGAAGACGCGCTCCTCGTGCGCGGACGGCACCGCGCTGATGGTGAACGGGCCGAACCCGGCGCTCTGCCCGGCGCGCAGCGGGTCGACCCGGGACGCGGGCACGCCGCCGCGGCGCAGGGCCTCGTCGACGACGGCGCGCGGGCAGACCAGGCGGGTGCCGGGCTGGGCGGCCAGCAGCGGCGCGAGGGTGCCCGGGTCCATGTGGTCGGTGTGGGCGTGGGTGCAGGCGACGGCGACGAGCGGCGGCAGCTCCCACGGGGCGAGCGGGGCCGGGCGCAGGCGGGTGTGCGGGAACAGGCGGCCCGCGTACTTCTCGGCCAGGGAGTCCGAGAGGTACGGGTCCACGGCGAGGTTCGCCGCGCCCGCGGTGAGCACGAATCCCGCCTGGCCGAGCCAGCGCGCCGACAGCGTCATCGGACCGCCTGGGCGGCGTCGTAGAGCCGGTCGAACGCCGGGCCCTCCGTCGGCAGGTTCAGGTCGAACACGGCGTCGATGGCGCGCGTCCAGCCGTGCACGAAGTACCGCCACCCGTCCTCGACGGTGAGCGCGTCGGCGGCCGCGCGGGCCCGCGCCTGGCGCAGGAACCCGAGCTCGCCGCGGTAGTTGAACTCCCACACGGCCCCGCCGTGCGGGAACACGGCGGCGTCGGTGAGCGGGGAGCCCGGCCGGTCCTTGCCCATGCCGGTCGCGTTGACCACGAGCGCGCCGGGGCCGAGCCCGGCCAGCAGCGCGTCGTGGGTGTCGCCGCGGGCCAGCAGGCGGGTCTGCCACGCGATGCCCGGGTCGCCGCCGGCGGTCGCCTTCGTGATCGCGGCCAGGCGCTCGTCGGCGATGTCGGTGACGACGACCCGGGCCGGAGCGTCGGCGCCCGCGCGGTGCGCGAAGTAGTCGCACAGCGCGAGGGCGGCCCCGCCCGCGCCCATCACCAGCACGTCGCGCCCGGCGAGCACGGGGACGATCGCGTGCAGCGACAGCTCGCTGGTGACGGTGTCCAGCGCCAGCCCGTCGACGACGCCGTCGCCGGCGACGAGCGCGCTGACCTCGTGCAGCCGCGCGGCGTCGCCGTTGACGCCGCGCAGCTGGTCCTGGGTGGCGGCGTAGAGGTCGAGCTTGTGGGTGGTGACCAGGGCGCCGCGCGACAGCGGGTCGTCGCGCAGGTGGGCGACGACCGCGCGGTAGTCGGCGGCCGGCGCGGCGACCGGGATGTCGATGCCGGTCAGCTCGACGCCGTCGAGGCCGAGCAGCGGGCGCCAGGCGGCGAAGACGCGGTGGATGGCGGAGGAGCCGGTCGTGACGCCGATGAAGTACATGGTCGGCGCGGTGGCGGGGGCCAGTGCCGACGGCGTGAGCACGGTGGGCATCAGGCGCCCGCCTCGGCCACGAGCTGGACGGCGACGGCGGTGTTGATGCCGAAGCGGGTGGCGCCGGCGGCCATGAGCGCGCGGATCTGGTCCAGGGAGCGCACGCCGCCCGAGGCCTTGATCTCGCGGCCGGGGCCGGCGACCGCGCGGATGAGCTCGACGTGCCGCGGGGTGGTGGCCACGCCCTGCCAGCCGGTGCCGGTCTTGAGCGAGGCGGCGCCGGCGTCGACGGCGGCCTGGGCGGCGGCGCGCACCTGGTCCTCGTCGAGCAGGCCGACCTCGAGGATCACCTTGACCGGCACGGCGCCGGCGACGGCCGCCAGGACCGCCGCGACGTCCTCGGCGGCCGCCGCGAGCTCGCCGGAGCGGACCCGCCCGATGTTCATCACGACGTCCATCTCCTGCACGCCGTGCTCGAGCAGCCACCGGGCCTCGGCGACCTTGACCGCGGTCGCCGAGCCGCCGGAGGGGAAGCCCACGGGCGAGCCGGCGTTGGTGGTCGAGCCCTCCAGCAGCGGGCGCAGCACCGGCAGCCAGGACGGCAGCACGTGCGCGGCCACGAAGTCGCCCTCGAGGGCGTGCCGGGCCAGGGCCTCCACGTCGGCGCGGCCGTGCTGGGCCTGCACCGCGCTGATGTCGACCATGCGGGCGAGCGCGTGGCCGGTCAGGTCATCGAGCGACATAGTTCGGGTTCTCCTCCAGGCGCCAGGGCTCGGCCCCGGTCCCGCCGACGGCCAGGTGCCGCATGCCGCCGGCGCGCGCGATGATGCCGTAGTCCTGCCCGGCGTCGGCCGGGTAGCAGAACACGGTCACCAGGTCGGTGTCGCCGACGTTCACGCTGCGGTGGATGTGCACCGGCGGGACGTAGGCGATGACGCCCGGGCGCAGCTCGGTGACGACGGTCCGCCCGTCGAGCGTCTCCATCAGCATGAGGCCGTGCCCGGCCAGGCAGTGGTAGATCTCGGCGCGGTCGTGCTTGGCGTGGATGTGGCCGCGGGTCATGTGGAACTCGTCGCCGACCTTGCCGGGCGAGAGCGTCGAGATGCCGGTGATGAGGTCGCCGGCGGCCTCGGACGGGCGGAACTCGTCCACGTGGTAGATGACCCGGTCGGCCTCCTGGGCCAGGCGGGCGGCGAACGCCCCGGCGTCGGCGAAGAGGCCGTCGAGGTCGGCCAGCCTCTTCTCGTACCGCCCCGTGCGGTTCGTCAGCCCCGCGGGCGTGACGACCAGCTCGGGGCCGCTCAGCGGTTCGCTCACCGTGCTCCTCCGTCGTGCTGTGGTCCCACTGTTTGTAGCAAACTTACAAGAACCTGTCACGCCCTCATTGCCTCCGTGTAGCGAACTTCCCGAATTTGAAGCGGACGCTCGGCGATTAAGCGGTCAAATCGGTCTTAAATGCCGGGTCGCTCGACACTCGTCTGTAACGATCAGCAAATCCTCCGTTGACAACTTCCGGCCCGGATGTAGTGTGGCTCCACAAGTCGCGTGGAAGTCCACATCAGCGGTGGGGGTGACAGCACACATGCAGGCCAGTGATCGGCCCAATGACCGGCGTCGCGAGATCGTCGAGCTCGTCCGCATCGGCGGACGCGTGCAGGCAGCCGAACTGTCGGCCCGCTTCTCGGTCAACGCCGAGACCATCCGCCGCGACCTGTCGGCCCTGGAGGCCGCGGGCGAGCTGGATCGGGTGCACGGCGGCGCCGTGGCCCGCGGCACGCTCACGGTCGAGGGGCGCGTCTCCAGCCGCATGGCCGAGCGGCGCGAGGAGAAGCTCGCCATCGCCCGGACCGCGGCCGCGGAGATCCCGCCCTTCGGTGCCATCTTCATCGAGGCCGGCTCGACCACGGGCCACCTCGCCGACCTGCTGCCGGACCGTGGCGACCTGCTGATCGTCACCAACGCCCTGCAGATCGCGCTGGCCCTGACCGACCTCGGGCACTCCACCGTCATGACCATCGGCGGCCGGGTCCGCCCGGCCAGCTACGCCGAGGTCGACACCTGGGCCCTGGAGCGTCTCGCCGCGCTCCGCTTCGACGTCGCGTTCGTCGGCGCCAACGCCGTCGACCTGGCGTGGGGGCTCTCGACGATGGACCCCGCGGAGGCGGCCGTCAAGGCGGCCATCCTCGCCTCCGCACAGAAGTCGGTGCTGCTCACCGATCACACCAAGTTCGGCCTTCGGGCCGCCTGCCGCTACGGCTCGGTCAAGGACATCGACCTGGTCGTGACCGACCCCGGTCTCGACCCCACCGCCGCCGAGGAGATCCGGGCCCTGGGCACCGAGATCCGCCTCGCCAACGGCTGAACCACCGCACGGCGCACACACCCCCTTGGAGGACCACATGAAGCTACGCACCGGGATCCGGTCGTTCACCCGCGGCACGGCCGTGCTGGTGGCGGTCGCGATGCTCGCCGCCGCCTGCGGGGGCGGCGACGACAAGGCCGCCTCCGGCCCGGCCGACCTGATCAACGGCCGGCCCACGCCGACCGACCAGAAGCCGAGCAGCCAGGTCAAGGTCGCGATGATCGGCTTCGCCAACAACCCGTACTGGGTGTCGGTGAAGGCCGGCGCCGACTACGCCAACCGCGTGCTCTCGTCCCGCAACGGCAAGGTCGACTGGATCGTCGCCGGCGACAACATCGACGTGCAGACGGTGTCGAGCGCGATCAAGGGCGCCGACGCGCAGGGGTACAAGGGCATCGGCTTCTTCATCGCCGGCGAGGGCAACTGCGCCGACATCAAGACGCTCTCGGCCAAGGGCGACAAGCTCGGCGCCTACAACACGCTGTTCGACTGCGTCGGCTCGTCGGGCGGCACGGTGAACTACGCGCAGGAGCAGTACAAGGCCGGCCAGACCGCGGCCAAGGAGATGATCAAGGCGACCGGCGGCAAGGCCGGCAAGGTCGGCATCATCGTCAGCCAGTTCACCGCGCCCGGCTCCGAGCAGCGCCGCAAGGGCTTCGTCGACGGCCTGCAGGGCTCCAGCCTGACCCCCGTCGGGCAGGGCGTGGAGGCCAAGGACTCGGCCTCCAACACCTTCACCGCCGCGCAGAACTACCTGCAGTCCAACTCGGACCTGGTCGGCATCTACGCCACCGCCGGCGGCCCGTTCGGCGCCGCGCAGGCCGTGGCCGCGGCCAACAAGCAGAGCAGCGTGAAGGTGATCGGCTTCGACATCACCACCGAGAACATCGACGCGATCAAGAACGGCTCGATGTACGGCGTGATCGGCCAGGACGCGTTCGGCCAGGGCTACAACGTGGCCATCCAGCTCTACAACGCGGTCGTCACCGGCAAGAACCCGGACCAGGTCACCCAGGAGGCCGAGGCCCCGTTCGTGACCAAGGAGAACCTGGCCCAGCACGACCCGTCCACCGTGCCGCTGGGCACCCCGGGCGCATCCTGACCGGCTCCACTTCGGATTCTCTTCGGAAGTTTGTGGCGAGCATGACGAACACTGCGGCGCCGGCGGCCCTCGCGGTCGCCGGCCTGGCGAAGTCGTTCGGCCCCGTGCGGGCCCTGCGGGACGTGTCCCTGGCCTTCCCGGCCGGGCAGGTCACCGGGCTGCTCGGCGAGAACGGCGCCGGCAAGTCCACCCTCATCCGGCTCTGCTCCGGTGAGATGCGCCCCGACCGCGGGACGCTCACCCTCGCCGGGCAGGACGTGAGCTTCGGTTCACCGCTGGAGGCGATCGCCGCCGGCGTCGTCGTCGTGCACCAGGAGCCGCTGCTCATCAGCGAGCTCACCATCGCCGACAACCTCTTCCTCTACGACCTCGGCGAGCGGCCCGCCTATGCGGCCGCCCGCCGGGGCGAGAACGTCACCCGGGCCCGCGAGCTGCTGCGCCGCCTGGACATGACCGGCTACCTGCCGGACCCCTCGACGCTGTGCCGTGACCTGTCCGCCGCCTCCCGGCAGATGGTCGACATCGTGCGGGCCCTGTCCCGCCGGCCGAAGGTGCTCTTCCTCGACGAGCCCAACTCCAGCCTGACCCACGAGGAGTCGCAGCGGCTCTTCAGCGTCGTGCGCCGGCTGCGGGCCGACGGCGTCGCGGTGGTGCTCGTCAGCCACCGCCTCGCCGAGGTGTTCTCCATCGTCGACCACGTCATCGTGCTGCGCGACGGCACGTTCGTGGCGGCCGGCGACCCGGTCGAGATCGACGAGCCGCGCGCCGTGGCGCTCATGGCCGGCGAGCGCAAGCGGGCCGTGGTCGCCGAGACGGTGGCCGAGCGCCGCGAGGCCGTCGCGCACGCCGGCGACGCCGAGATCGCCCTGGAGCTGCGCGGGCTGTCCGGCGAGGGCTTCGACGACGTCAGCTTCACCCTGCGCCGCGGCGAGATCCTCGGCATGTCCGGCCTGGTCGGCGCGGGGCGCACCGAGATCGCCGAGGCGGTCATCGGGGCGCGGCGCATCACGGCCGGCCGGGTGCTGGTCGGCGGGCGCCCGGTGCGCATCTCCGGCCCCGGCGCGGCCCAGAAGCTCGGCATCGCCTACGTCGCCGAGGAGCGGCGCACCGAGGTCTTCCACGCCCAGACGGTCGGCTACAACCTGACCGTCCGCATCCTGTCGACGCTCGGGCCGCTCGGCTGGGTCTCGGCCCGGCGCACCAACGAGGCGGCGCGCGAGCTGACCCGGCGCTTCGGGGTGAAGACCGCCTCCACGGAGGCCCCGATCACCTCGCTGTCGGGCGGCAACCAGCAGAAGGTCCTGCTGGCCCGGGCCCTGGCCGCGAAGCCGCGGGTGCTGATCCTCGACGAGCCGACCCGGGGCGTCGACGTCGGCACCAAGGCGGAGATCTACGCGACCCTGCGCGAGCTCGCGCACACCGAGGGCCTCGCCGTCTGGTTCATCTCCTCCGAGCTCGAGGAGGTCGTCGAGCTCGCCGACCGCGTCGTCGTGGTCCGCCAGGGCCGGCTGACCCTCGACGCCCCCAACACCGCAGGACCGCAGCCCATCGTGGCCGCCGCCATGGGATCGACCGAAGGATGATCATGTCTGCCCCCACCGTCACCGCCCCGGCCCCGGAGCGCACCCGCTCCGCGAAGGACGTCGCCCGCGCGGTCTTCAAGCGGCAGGAGACCGGCCTGCTCGGCGTGATCATCCTGCTGGGCTTCGTCGTCAGCCTCGTCAACAGCAACTTCCTGCGCGCCGACAACCTCTACAACGTGCTGCAGACCGTCGTGGTGGTCGGCGTCATCGCCGTCGGCCAGACGTTCATCCTCATCGCCAAGGAGATCGACCTGTCGGTCGGCTCGGTGCTGGCGCTGTCGGCGGTGACCGCCGGCTCGGTCTACGGCAGCGGCGCCAACCCGTGGATCGCGATGCTCGCCGGCGTCGCCGTCGGCGCGGTCTGCGGCCTGGCCGTCGGCACCGTCGTGGTCCTGGGCCGGGTCAGCTCGTTCATCGTGACGCTGGGCATGCTCTCCATCGCCCGCGGCCTGACCCAGCTCGTCACCGGCGGACTGCCCCAGTCGATGCCGCCGCAGCTGTCCTTCATCGGCCAGGGCCGGGTGCTCGGCGGCATCCCGGTCAGCGTCATCATCTTCATCGTCCTGGTGATCCTGGGCCAGCTGCTGCTCACCCGCACGATTTTCGGCCTGCGGGTCACCGCGATCGGCGACAACGACGCCGCCGCGCGCACCGGCGGCATCCCGGTCGGCCGCACCCGCGTCCTCACGTTCGTGCTCATCGGCGTGCTCGCCGGTCTGGCCGGCATCATCTTCTCCACCCAGGTCGGCGTCGCCGAGGCGCAGGCGGGCACCGGCTACGAGCTCGACGTCATCGCGGCCGCGGTCATCGGCGGCGCGAGCCTCTCCGGCGGGCGCGGCTCCATCATCGGCGCGTTCCTGGGCGCCTGCCTGCTCGGCGTCCTGCGCAACGCGTTCATCCTGCTCGCCCTCTCCCCCTTCCTGCAGCAGCTCAGCATCGGCCTCGTCATCGTCCTGGCCGCGCTGTTCGACCAGGGCCGCCAGGGCAACCTGCGCCACCTGAGCCCGTCCGCGCTGCGCTCCCGCTTCCTCTCCGGTCGCTGAGAAAGGTTCGAAAGCCATGAAGCCCCAACCGTTCCGTGTTCATGACCAGCGTGTCGTCAAGGCGTTCGTCGAGGCCCGCCGCGCGCACACCGCCGAGGAGCCGCGCCTGAAGTTCGGCTGGAGCAACTGGGGCTTCGGCACCGAGGAGCTCGGGGTGTCGGCCGAGCGGCTCGCGAAGTACGGCGTGCGGTACATCGAGCTGCACGGCAACCTCTACTCCGAGGACTTCGGCTACAAGCCCGACGAGACCCTCAAGACCCTCGGCGACCACGGCATCACGGTGTCGGGCATCTGCGGCATGGTCACCCCGGAGCAGGAGTTCGCGCACAACAAGCCGCACGTGCGCGCCCGCGCGGTCGAGTACTTCCGCCGCCAGGCCGCGTTCACCCAGGCCGTCGGCGGCAGCTACCTGCTCTTCGGCGCCGGCTCGGTCGGCCGCCCGGTCGCGTTCGACTCCTACGAGCTCGAGCGCTCCGCGGCCACCATGCGCTACGTCGCCGAGGACTTCGCCCGGGCCGGCATCCGCGGGGCCGTCGAGCCGATCCGGCCCGAGGAGACCAGCGTCGTGCACACCTTCGAGCAGGCGCTGCGGCTGCTCGACCTGGTCGGCCACCCGGCGATCTCGCACATCAACGGCGACACCTACCACATGCTCAGCGGCGAGCTGCACATCGGCGCGACGCTGCTCGACCACGGCCACCGCATGCTCAACCTGCACCTGGCCGACACCAACCGGCGCGCGCTCGGGCACGGCCTGCTCGACCTCGACGTGATCATCATGGCGCTGTACGCGATCGGCTACCAGCGCGGCGACAACTACTGCTCGGCCGAGCCGCTGGGCGCGGGCGGGAACCCGTACGCGGCGATGAACCTGCCGCCGCAGGCCGAGCGCCTCGACGAGCTCGTGCGGGTGACCGCCGAGACGTTCCGCGAGCGCGAGGAGGAGGTCCTGGGGGCCTCCGACGAGGAGTTGTTCACGCTGTACCAGATCGACGGCGACTAGTGGCCGGGTTCGCCCTCCACGTCGTGTGCCCCAACCCGGCCCTGGACCGGCTCCAGGTCGTCGAGCACTTCACCCCGTTCGAGGTCAACCGCGTCGCCGACGTGCGCAGCCTCCCGGGCGGCAAGGGCATGATCGTGTGCCGGGGCGCTCGCCGCCTCGGCGCCACGGTCGCCGCCCACGGCTTCGTCGGCGGCTTCGTCGGCCAAGTCATCCGCCGCGGCTGCGAGGAGCTGGGCGTCACCGACCGGCACATCGAGATCGGCGGCGAGACCCGCGTCACGCCGGTCGTCATCGAGCGGGCCACCGGCCGCTCGACGGTGCTCAACGAGCGCGGCCCGCAGGTCACCCGCGACGAGCAGGAGCAGCTCGCCGCGGGCCTGACCGCCGCGATCCGGCTCGGCGACGTGGTCGTGTCCACGGGCAGCCTCCCGCCCGGGTGCGCGCCCGACCTGCACGCGACCGTCGCCCGCCTGGCCCTGCGCCACGGCGCCACGGCGCTGGTCGACGCGCACGGGGACGCCCTCGCGCGGGTCATCGACGACGCGCGGGTCAACGGGATCGGCAACGGCACGCTGGTCGTCAAGCCCAACGCGCACGAGCTGGCCGGCATCCTCGGCCGCGACCTGTCCGACCCGGCCGACCTGCTCGCCGCGGTGGACGGCCTGCACCACGAGACGGGCGCGACCTTCGTCGTCACCAACGGCGCGCACGGCGCCGTCTGGGTCGGCGACGGCTCGCGGCTCGTCGCGGACAGCCCGGCCGTCGACACGGTCAACGCCACCGGCTCCGGCGACTCGTTCCTGGCCGGGCTCGCGGTGGCGCTGGGCGGCGGCGAGAAGCCCGCGGCGGCCATGGCCCTCGCGGCGGCGATGGGCGCGGCCAACGCCGCGTCGCTGGCCCCCGACGTGGACCCGGCCCTGGTCGCGCAGCTGCGCGAGCGCGTGACGGTGGGCCCGGCATGAGGTTGTTCCTGGGCGTGGACATCGGCACCACGCGCACCAAGGTCGGCTGCTACGACGCCGCCGGCCGGACTCTCGTCGCGCTGTACTCCGCGCCGACCGAGGCCGCCGACGACGAGTGGGGCGGCCGGCGCGACGCCGGGCGGCTCACCTCGGCCGTCTCCGGCCTGCTCGCACGGCTCCTCGCCGACCCGGCCGTGCGGCCCGAGGCCGTCGCCGGCATCGCGGTCGGCTCGGTCGGCGAGGAGGTCGTGCTGCTCGACGACGCCGGCGCGGTCACCTCGCCGGTGCCGGCCTGGTTCGCCGGGCACGGCCGCGAGGCCAAGCCGCACGCGGGCCCCGACTGGGCCGGCGTCGACGACACGTTCTCCGTGTTCAAGCTGCTCTGGCTGCGGCGCGCCGGGCTGCTCGGGGCCGCGCGCACCTTCACCTCGCTCGCCGACTTCGTCGCCCGCGACCTGCTCGCGGACCCGGCCGCGCCGGTGTTCCTGAACATCTCGCACGCGTCGCGCACCGGCCTGCTCGACGTGCGGGCCGGCATCCTGGACGAGGGCGCGCTGCCCTCCCTCGGGCTCGACGGGCTGCGGCTGCCCACGCTCGTCGGCAGCGCCACCGTCGTCGGGCGCACCTCCGGCGCCGGGGTCCTGCCCGCGGGCGTCCCGGTGGTGACCGGCGGCCACGACCACATGTGCGGCGCGTTCGGCGCCGGCGTGCGCAAGCCCGGCGACGTCTACGTCTCCGCGGGCACCTCGGAGGCGCAGCTGCTGCTCGTCGACGCGCTGCCCGAGCGGGTCGACGCCGGGATCGACGTGGGCGTGTTCGTGACGGGTCTGCGCTACGTCCACCGCGCCACCCCGTCCGGCCGCTTCTACCAGGCGTGGCGGCGGATGCTGTACGACGGGCAGCCCGACGACCTCATGTGGTCCGAGGTCGCCGCGGCGCTGGACTCCGTCGCCCCGGCGGACATCGACGCCGACGCGCGCACGGTGCGCCCGCCCGACCTGCCCATGGACGTCACCCGGGGGCAGGCCATGGCCGCCCTCCTCAAGGGCCTGGCGGTCGAGGCCGACGCGGTCACCACCCGGCTCGGCGCGCTCGGCGGCACCCGCATCGCGGACGTGACCGTCGCGGGCGTCGCCGCCGGCTGGGAGCCCTGGCGCCGGCTCCGGCAGGACGCCACGACCCGCCGTCTCCACTTCGTCACCGAGCCCGAGGCCACCGTCGTCGGCGTGGCCGCCCTGGCCGAGCTCGGCTGTTCCGGAAGGACTCCATCCGCGTGAGCACGTTCCTGGGCACCAACCGCATCGTCCCCGTCGTCGTGCTGGACGACCCGGCGGCCGCCGGGCCCCTCGCCGACGCCCTCGTCGCCGGCGGCCTGCCGGTCGCCGAGGTCACGTTCCGCACCGACGCGGCCGCCGCGGCGATCGCCCGCATGAGCAGGCACGGCGGGGTGACGGTCGGGGCCGGCACGGTCACGACCCCCGAGCAGGTCGACGCCGCCGTCGAGGCGGGCGCGTCGTTCGTGGTCTCCCCCGGCCTGAGCGCCGCGGTGGTGACCCGGTGCCGGGCGCACGGCGTGCCCGCGCTGCCCGGGGCCACCACGGCCACCGAGATCATGGCGGCGCTCGAGCTCGGCGTCGACGTGGTGAAGTTCTTCCCCGCCGGCACGTCCGGCGGTGCGAAGGCGGTGGCGGCGCTGTCCGCACCGTTCGCGAACGTGCGTTTCGTGCCGACCGGCGGCATCGACGCCTCGAACGCGCTGGACTATCTGCGCCTGCCGTCCGTGCTCGCGATCGGCGGCAGCTGGATGGTGCCGCGTTCGGCCATCGCGGCCGGCGACTTCGCGGCGGTCACCCGCCTGGCCGCCGAGGCGGTGCGCTCGACATCGTCGCTGTGAGCGATGACGTCCGGGTCACCCGCCGGCATACCGCCCACAGGTGACGCGACCGTCCGCATCGGCTTCTGACACGCCTTCCTCAGGGACTGAGACGGGCCCTGCGGGCTCGGCGTCGTGGGCGCCGCGCGGGTGGCCCGGGCCGCGCGGCGCTGAACGGGAACGCCCCCGCCCGCCGGCTCAGGCCGAGGGCGGCGGACCGAGCAGTTCGATGGCGTGCCGGGCCGCGGCGTGCCCCAGCGCGATCGGGTCGACGGGGCCGGGGTCCGGCAGCCGCCGCTCGCCGGCCGGCTCGCCCGCCTCGCGCGCGAAGTGCTCGAAGCCCGACGGCGTGGTGATCTGCAGCGTGCGCAGCGGCTCCCCCGCGCCGACGACGAACGTGTGCGCCAGCCGCGCCGGCAGCAGGACGAAGTCGCCCGGGCCCGCCTTGAACGCCTCCCCGTCGCACCGGAACTCGGCGGTGCCCGAGAGCACGTAGAACATCTCGTCCTCCTCGAGATGCCGGTGCAGCGGGGGCGCGAAGCCCGGCGGGTTGACGAACTCCACGACGGTGAGCCGCCCGCCGGTCTGCTCCCCGGCGGCCTTGACCGTGACCAGGCTGCCCAGGAACCACAGCGCCTCCCCCTCGCCGTCGCCGCGCACGTAGGGCCGGACCGGGACCGTCTCGCTCATCGTGGGCTCCATTTCGCCGTACCGCTGTCTATTGAATATTGCCCTAGTATGGGCAGCGTCATGAGTGCTGTCAACGACAACAGGCCCCGGCGGCGGTACACGTCCGCGACCCGCAGCGAGGGCGCCCAGCGCACGCGGCAGGCGATCGTGGCGACGGCGAGCACGCTGTTCGCCGAGCACGGCTACGCCTCCACGTCGCTGGCCGGCATCGCGACCGCGGCCGGGGTCGCCCGCCCCACCGTCTTCGCCGCCTTCGGCTCCAAGGGCGCGCTCCTGCGGCAGGTCCTGGACGAGGCCCTGGCCGGCGACGACGCTCCCGTGCCGGTCGCCGAGCGGCCGTGGTTCCGGCCGGTGTGGGACGCCGCCACCCCGGCGGCGGTCCTCGACGCGTACGCCGGGGTGTGCCTGCTCATCGCGCGCCGGGCCGCACCGCTGTTCGAGGCGGTCCGCCGGGCCGCCGACGACGCGCCGGAGGCGGCCGAGCTGTGGCAGACCCTGCTGGACAACCGCCGGGCCGGCGCGCGGATGGTCGTCGCGCACGCCCGCGGCCTCGGCCCGCTCGCGCCCGGGCTCGAGGAGGAGACCGCGGTCGACGTGCTGTGGGTCTACAACGATCCCGGGCTCTTCGCGGCCCTGGTGTCGCAGCGCGGCTGGGCCGAGCCGGTCTTCCGGGACTGGCTGGCCGCCGCCATGCGCGCGGCCCTCCTGCCCGACCGTGGCCTTGCGGATCGACCGGCGGCAGGCTAGGAACAGTCGGTCCAGGTACGCCGGCCGAGGGGGCACCGTCATCAACGGCACCGCGTCGCGCACGACGGGGGCGAATGTGAGCTCGTACACCTGGGACGGCCTGACCCCGGGCACCTACATGTACTTCAAGGTGCGCGCCTGCAACGCCGCGGGCGTCTCACCCTGCACTCCGGCCCAGGAGCGCTGGGCCTGCACCACGACGCCGGCCGCGTGACTCTGAGGAAACTCCGAGCCTGATTTGCCCGTCCGGGCCGGACAGGACATCGGCGCCTGTCTACGGTCTCGACCATGCGTCGTCATGCTGCGGTGTTCGCCCTGTTCTTCCTCAGCCCGCTGGTCGCCGAGTACTTCTCCGGCACCACGCTGCCGATCTTCCTGCTGTTCCTCATCGTGCCGCTCTCGCTGTACTACGGCAGCGGCGCCATCCTCATCCGGGAGGTGCTGCGGCGCACCGGCCGCGGCTGGCCCGCGATCCTGACGCTCGGGCTGGCGTTCGGGGTGCTGGAGGAGGGCGTGCTCACCCAGTCGCTGTTCAACCCGAACTACCTGGCCGAGGACCTGCACCTGCTCGAGCCCGGCTACGTCCCGGCGCTGGGCATGGGGGCGCTGTGGACGGTGTTCGTGCTGGGCGGGCACGTGCTGTGGAGCATCGGCGCCCCGGTCGCGATCGTCGAGGAGGCCACCCGGTCGCGCCGGAGCACGCCGTGGCTCGGCCGGACCGGGCTCATCGTGGTCTCGGTGCTGTTCGTCCTCGGCTGCGTGATGACGTTCGCGGTCACGAAGGCGGAGGACGCCGAGGCCCCGTTCTCGGCCTCGCCGGCCCAGCTGGGCATCAGTGTCGCGGTCGTGGTCGCGCTGGTCGCCCTCGCGTTCCTGCTGCCGCACGGTGAGCGCCGGCCGCTGGACGGTCCGGCGCCGTCGCCCTGGATCGTCTTCGGCGCCACGCTGGTCGCCGGGATCGGGTGGGGGCTGCTCGCCGGCGCGACCTCGCTGCCGTCGTGGCCCGCCTCGATCGCGATCGCGCTGACCTGCCTGGCCGTGCTCGCGGTCCTGGTGGCGCGGTGGAGCCGGCTCGACGGGTGGGGCCGCTGGCACCGGCTGGCGGTGGCGGCGGGAGCGCTCGCGACCTCCGGGTGGCACGCGTTCGCGATGGACTACTCCGAGCCGCCGGTCCTCGACATCGTGGGCCGCACGATCTACCTGCTGGCCGCGGCCGGGATCGTCTGGCTCGCCGTGCGCCGGATCCGCCGGGACGATCCCGCCCCGGAAGGGACCGCCGCCTGACGGGCGGCGGCGGCCCCGGGGCCGGCTACGGCAGGGTCACCGCGGCCGGGGTCGCGCGCTGGGTCGTGGTGCCGTCGCCCAGCTGGGAGTTCGCGTTGTTGCCCCAGCACCACAGGCTCGCGTCGGTGCGGACGCCGCAGGTGTGGTAGTTCGCCACGAAGGCGGTCGTCCACGTCGTGGCGGTGCCGACGCGGGTCGGGGTGGAGCGGTTCGTCGTGGTGCCGTCGCCGATCTGGGCGGTCATGTTGTTGCCCCAGCACCACAGGCTGCCGTCGGTCCGGGAGCCGCAGGTGGTGTCGACCTCGGCGTTGACGCGCGTCCAGGTGTTGACCGAGCCGACCTGCACCGGGGTGCTCTGCAGCGCGCCGGGCGCGCCGAGCTGCCCGTAGCCGTTCTCGCCCCAGCACCACAGGGTCTTGTCGGTGCGGGTGGCGCAGGTGTGCGCGAAGCCGGCCGAGACGCCGCTCCACGTGGTGGCCGTGCCGACCTGGGCCGGCGAGGTCGCGTAGGCCACGCTGCCCAGGCCGAGCTGCCCGGACGAGCTGTCACCCCAGCACCACAGGGTGCCGTCGGTGCGGGTCGCGCAGCTGTGCGCGTAGCCGGTCGTGACGCTCGCCCAGGTCGTCGCGGTGCCGACCTGCTGCGGGGTGGTCACGGTGTAGACGGAGGAGCCGAGGCCGAGCTGGCCGAGGCGGTTGAAGCCCCAGCACCACAGCGTGCCGTCGGTGCGGGTGGCGCACGTGTGGCTGTCGCCGGCGCTGACCTTCGCCCAGGTGGCGGCGGTGCCGACCTGGACCGGGGTGGTCTTGTTGACCGTGGTGCCGTCGCCGAGCTGGCCGCGGAAGTTGCGACCCCAGCACCACAGCGTGCCGTCGGTCCTCACCCCGCACGTGTGGCTGGCGCCGGCGTCGATGGCCGCCCAGTTCGTGGCCGTGCCGACCCGGGTCGGGGTGGCCTTGTCGACGCCGCTGCCGTCGCCGACCTCGCCGCTCCAGTTGCTGCCCCAGCACCACAGCGTCGCGTCGGTGCGAATCGCGCAGGTGTGGGCGTAGCCGGCCGCGACGCTCGCCGCGCCCGCTCCGGCCGCCGCGGCCGGGGCGGACAGCGCGCCGACGGCGACGAATACCGCAGCGGCGGACGTCGCCGCCGCCGCGAAGACCCTTCTCAAGTGGCTCATGCGCTGCGACGGTAGGATCGCGCGGCCACGCAGGGCAACGCCGCGACCACGACACGGCCGCTGTCCTGGGGCTTGACCGGGAAAGTTACAGCCAGACGGCGCGTACCGCGTCGGCGAGAGCCGCCCCCTGCCGGAGGCCGGCCTCGGCGGCGGCGGCGCGGCGGGACGGGTCGAGCACGTTGGGCCCGATCGCCTCCAGGGCCTCCTCGTCCGGCTCGACGACCAGGCTCCGGGCGGCGCCGGCGGCGGCGATCTCACGGTCGATCATCGGGCGGATCAGGCCGCCGACGGGCGCGACGACGAGCAGCGCGCCGGCGCCGGCGGCGAGGTCGGCGTTGGTCCCCGAGCGCACCCCGCCGTCCATGTACCGCCGCCCGTCGATGGTGATCGGCGGGTACACGCACGGGACGGCGCAGCTGGCGGCCACGGCGAGCGGGAGCGGCACCCCCGCCGCCCGGTCGAACACGGCGGGCGTGCCGCCGTCGGTGTCCACCGCGGTGATGCGCAGGTCCCGGTCGGGCCAGCCGGCCACCGGGAGCTGGGCCGCGAGCCGGGCGATGTGGGCCCCCTCGTCGCCGGTGGGCGTGGCCAGGGCCATCGCCCCGATCTCGGCCACGATCTCGGCGCGCGGGCGGGAGCGGTCGGCGAGCAGGGCGAACGCGGCCATGGCGGGCGCGATGTCCACGGCCGGGGCGCCGGACGAGGGCCCGTGCTGGGCCAGGACCGCGTCCTCGAGGGAGAGGCCCGCGGCCACGACGGTGCCCACCACCGACCCGGCGGAGGTGCCGACGATGACGTCCGCGTCACCGACCGTCACCCCGGCGCGGGCCAGCCCGCTCAGGATCCCGAACTCCCAGGCGATGCCGGTCATCCCGCCGCCGCCGAGCACCAGCGCTCTCGTCATGACCGGACGGTAACCCACGTCATGACCGGACGGTAACCCAACGCCTCACCCGGCGCACCGGCCCGGCGCGGCGACCATGGAGTCATGCGGACCGCGCGGACCGTCGGCGGCCTGTCGCTCATCGGTCTCGCGCTGGCCGTGGCCGTCGTGACCTGCCGGGGCGGCGGCGACGACGCCGATGCGCGGCACGGGCCCCGGTGCACCGTCAGCAGCCCGGCCAGGCTCGCCGGCCGCACGGTCACCGCGTTCGACCTCGAGGGCCGCCCGCTGCGCTGCGCCGACCTGCACGGGGCCACGCTGCAGGACGCGGCGATCACGAGCGCGGACCTCTACGGGGCCGACCTCAGCCAGGCCACGGCCCGCGAGGCGCAGCTGAGCCAGGTGAAGCTGACGCGGGCCGACCTCGACGGGGCCGTCCTGCGCGACGGTTCCCTGACCGACGTCGGGCTGCAGCAGGCCACCCTGCGCGGCGCCGACCTGCGCGCGGTGTCGTTCCTGCGGACCGATCTCGGCGCGGCCGACCTGCGTGGGGCGGACCTGACGGGGGCCTCGTTCGAGGCGTCGAACCTGCGCGGCGCCCGCCTCGACGGCGCCAAGCTCACCGGCGTGACGTTCGTGAACTCGGTCTGCCCCGGGGGCGCCAAGTCCACCGACGGGACCTGCGGGCGATGAGCAGCGTGAGGGGCAGCGTGATCGCCAGGCCGGCGGCGGCCGTCGCCCTGCGCGGCGGCGACCGTCCACAGACTCGTCACCGCCGACCCTCGCGGGTTGTGCGCGCACAGTCAACTCCGGGTCGCGCCGGGTGGCCGAGAATCGACTCATGCGGATGCTGTACGACACCACCGCGGTCCACCCCCTCGACCGGTACGAGCACTACCGGGCGGGCGCCGCGAGTGAGCAGGCACCGGTGGAGGTGCACGGGCGGGCGCCGACGAAGCTGGTCGCGTCGATGTCGGTCAGCCGGGTCGGCGAGTTCGACGTGGAGGGGCTGACCTGGGCGGCCGACACCGAGATCATGACCCGGCGGACCGATCGGCTGGTGCGGATGGGGGACCCGGAGCGGTACCGCCTCATCATGCCCCTGGCCGGCGAGATCCGGCTGGAGCAGGAGGAGCGGCGGCTGCGGTTCCGGGTCGGCGACATCGGGCTGTTCGACCTGTCGCGGCCGTGGCGGGCCGTCCATCCGGTCGAGACGGGCGAGCTGCGGGTCGCGATGCTGACGTTCCCGCGCGCGCTGGTGCCGGTCGACGAGCGGGCCGTGGGCGCGATCGTCGGCACCGTCATGCCGCGCGGGTTGCGGGCCCGCGATCTGACCGCCCAGCTGCTGATGGGGCTCTCGGCGGCGGCCGAGCCGGCGCAGTACGCGGGGCTGCTGGCCGAGTGCACGACCGGGTTGATCCGCCGGCGGGTCGGGCTGCGCGACGGGATCACGCCGCAGACCCGGCGGATGCTGTCCCTGACCCGCGTCCGCGACGCCGTCCGGCGCCACCTGCACGAACCGGACCTCGACCCGCTGCGCGTCGCGCGGGCGTCGAACCTCTCGCCGCGGTCCCTGCACGGCCTCTTCGCGGGCACCGGGGTGACGCCGATGCAGCTGGTGAAGCAGATGCGGCTGGACGAGTGCCACCGCCGGCTGACGGACCCGGGCGAGCGCGACGTGCCGGTGTTCGCGATCGCGGCGCAGTGCGGATACCGCCGCCGCGACCAGTTCGCGAGGGACTTCCGGCAGGCGTTCGCGGTCTCGCCGACCGGCGCCCGGCGCGGGGACGGCTGATCGTGGCGCCCGACGATCCGCCGCCCCCGGCGCACGTGCGCGTCGACGTCACCGTGACCCTGCACCGCCGGCTCGGCTGGCTGCTGGCCGGCGTCGCGCTCGGCGGCCTGCCGGTGCCGGACCTCGTCGTCCGGCTGGCCGGCCTGATCCTGCTGGCCATCCACAACCGGTGAGCGGGCGTGCGACCGGTGCCGCATCCCGCCCGGCCGCACGCGCCCGGTGCCCGTGCGACCGGTGCGCGTGCGACCGGTGCGCGTGCGCCCGGTGCGCGTCAGATGCGGGCGAGCTGCACGGCCTCGATCGCGTCGCGCAGGCGCTGCTCCGCCTCCGCGCTGAGCGAGCTGTGCAGCAGCCGGCCGCCGAGCTCGAAGGGCGCCATCTCGGCCACGACCTTGTCGACGGTGACCTGGTCGACGAGCAGGAACAGTGCCGCCGAGCCCGGCTCCAGCGCCGCGCCGACGTCGCGCATGAAGCTGTCGTCCACGCCGGTGTCCGTGAGCCGGGCGGCGGCCGCCCCGCCGGCCGCACCGACCGCCATGCCGATGAACGGCGCCAGGAACAGCAGCCCGATGAGGCCGCCCCACAGCGCCCCGCCCGCGGCCGCCACGCCGGTCGTGCCGTGCTTCTGGTGCAGCCGCACCCGGCCGTCCTCGCCGGCCTCGACCACCGCGGCGTCGCGCACGGTGATGAGCCCGTGCCGCTGCAGCTCGATGATCTTGTCCCGGGCCTGGTCGGCGGTGGCCAGGTCGCGGTAGCCGATCGCCACGAGATCGCTCATGATGCCTCCTGGTGTCTGCCGGTGCTTGCCCTGCAAAGGTCATCGCGCCGGGGCCGGGTCACCTCCCCCGCCGGGCATGAGCGCCCGCATCGCGGCGACGAAGGCCTCGTCCTGGTCGAGCTCGCCGTAGGAGAAGCCGGGGTTGCCGCCGCGGCGGTACAGCCGGCGCGGCTCGGCGAGCTCCGCGGCCAGCAGCGCTCGGGTGCGGGCGTCCGGCGGCCCGAGCTCGGCCCAGGCCGCGACCACCGCCGGGCGGGTCAGCGGGTGCCGTGCCCACGCATGCTCGAGAGGCGCGCGGACCAGGGTGGCGTCGCCGGTGATGGCGGCGAGGGCGTGGGCGGCCGCGACGGCGGTGTGGCCGTACCGGTCCCGCCGCCGGACCAGCGCCCCGAGCCGATCGAGCGTCCCCGCGCCCGCGGCGGCTGTCGCCGCGGTGCCGTCCGAACACCGGGCGACGGTCCCCAGGGCGCGGGCCGCGACCACGGCGGCGGCCTCGTCGCCGAGGTGGCGGGTCAGGGCCGCGACCGCGGTGTCCGTGTCGGCGTCGAGGGTCCAGGCGGCGAGGGTGGCCGCCACCGCGCCGCGGGCGTCGGGCCCGGCGGCCCAGCCTCGCAGGACCGGCAGGACGGTCCCGGCCGTCGCCGGGTCGGCGGCGCCGAGCCGGCCGAGCGCCTCGGCGTTGACCGGGTCGGGCCCCGCCGCGAGCAGCACCGGCAGCGCCTCACGGGCGGCCGCCGGGCCGATCGCGCGCAGCGCGGCGACGAGCCCGTCGCGGTGGCGGGGCGGCAGCGGTTCGTCCAGGCGGGCCGCGACCGCCGGGGCGAGCGGGGCGGCGACGGGGCCGAGCCCGGCGACCGCCCAGCCGGCGTCGCCGGGCAGCGGCTCCTGCTCGAGCACCCAGGCGAGCATCGGCACCGCGCGGGGGTCGCCGAGCCGGGCGAGCAGGGCGAGGAGACGCCCGACGGTCGGCGGCTCGGTCGGCCACTGGATGATCCAGGGCGGCAGAGCGCGGCGCAGCGGGGTGTGGGGCGCGCGGCGCTCGGCGGACTCGACCAGTTCGGCGAGTGCGTCGGCGACCGGCGCGGCGAACCGGCCGAGGTCCGCCAGGACGCCCGCGGCCCGCGGCCGCACCACCGGCTCCCCCGTCAGGGCCAGGTCCGCGATGCGGCGCAGGATGTGGGTGTACCGCCCGCGCCAGCCGTGCACCAGGTTGCTCGCGGGATGCAGCGCGTCGAGCTGCCACTCGGCATCGGCCGAGCGCAGGCCGGCGAGGAGCACCGTGATCCGGTCGTCCACCCGGTCGCCGTAGGCGTCGCTGACCGCGCGCACGAGCTCGTCCATCTGCGGGTGCCCGCGCCCGGCGTGGAGGTGCTCGCGCATCTGCCGGATCTTGCCCACGAGCGTGTCGGTCTGGAAACCGGCCGGGGCGGCGGGCGCGGGCGGCACCGAGTACCCGGCGGCGATGAGCGCGACGGCCGTCTCCGCGGGGGCCGGCACCCCGAGGCGGGCCAGCGCGGCGAGCGCGCCGAGGCGCAGGCCGGCATCGGGCTCGGCGGTCGTCAGACCCTCGAGCCAGGCGATCGCGGCCGGGTCGGTGGTGGCGAGCCCGGCGACGGCGGTGACGATCGCCCGGCGCACCAGCGGGTCGGGCTCGGCGTCGGCGTGCCGGCGGAGCAGGCCGACCGTGGCTTCGGGGGCTTCGGCGCAGATCGCGCGCAGGAGCGGTACGACTGCCGCCCGCACCTGCGCGTCGGCGTCGTGGAGCAGCGCGAGGAAGCGGGGGCGCTCGGCGGCGAGGGTGGCGTTGGCCGTCCGCGTCCGCCCGGCGAGCGGCTGGTCCCAACCGGCGCCGGCGACGCTCGCCAGCAGCTCGATGGCCGCGGCCCGGCCGGGCACCCCCGGCGTGGTGGCGATGCGGGTGAGGAACGGCAGGGTCTCGAGGGTGCAGCGGTAGACGTCGCCCTGGTGGTGCACGACCCCGTAGAACTGGTCGAGCGCCACCTCGCGCACGGCCGGGTCGGGGTCGGCGAGGCCGCGCAGGATCGCGGGGACGCCCGCGGCGCAGCCGTAGGCGTGCCGCAGCCGCTTCCACGCGACGGCATCGAGCCCGGCGAACACGTCGGCGTCATCCATGGGCGGCGATCCTACGACGTGTCCGGCCGGGCTCGGGTCCCGCCGGTGGGGTTACACGCGGCCGTAGCCGTAGAGCGAGTCGATGTCGATCGGGGCGACCTTCACCACGGTCCGGCTGTTGGGGGCGTGGATGATCTGGTTGTTGCCGATGTAGATGCCCACGTGCCCGAGGCCGTTGTAGAACACCAGGTCACCGGGGGCGAGCTGGGCCCGCGAGATGTGCTTGACCTTGCCCCACTGCTGCGCGGCGTTGTGCGGCAGCGTGACGCCCGCCGCCTTCCACGCCATCATGGTCAGGCCCGAGCAGTCGAACGTGTTCGGGCCGGCGGCGCCGAAGACGTACTTCTTGCCGAGCTGGGCCCACGCGTAGCTGACCGCCTTGCCCGCCGCGCCGGAGACGGCCGGCGGCGGTCCCGGGTTGGTGGTCGGGTTGGCGGTCTTCACCGGGGTCTTCGCCTTCGCCGCCGCGGCGGCCGCGGCCGCGTCGGCCTTGCGCTGCATCTCGTCGAGCTTGGCGATGTTGCCCTCGATCTGCTTGCGCCGCGCCTCGAGGTCGGCCTTCTGCCGGCTCTGGGCCGCGAGGGTCTCGTTGAGGCGCTGCTTCTCGGCGTCGACGCCGGCCTTGGCCGAGGCATACCTGGCGAGGTCGGCCTGCTGGTTGCGCGAGATCTGCTGCAGCGTGCCGACGCGGTCGAAGAAGCCGTCCGACGACGTGGCACCCAGCATCAGCGACCAGGAGCTCAGGTTGCCGCCGGACTTGTAGGCGTTGACGGCGATCTGGTCGGCGGTGGCGCGGGCGGCGTCCATGCTGGCCTCGAGCGGCTGCAGGTCGGTCTCGCGCTGCTTGATCGTGGCCTGGGTGGCCTCGAGGTCACCGTTGATCTTGTTGTAGTCCTCGACGATGTGCTCGAGCTCCGCATTGCCCTTGTCGATCTGGGCCTGGAGTTCGTCGTGCGTCGGGTCGGCGTGTGCGGCACACGCCGGCGCGACCATCGCCGCGACCGCCACTCCGATGAGGAACGAGCGCAGCGCCGTCCGTCGGTTGAACACGGCAAGCGTCCTTCTTCGCATCCGCCTACCGGGTTAGCTGACGGGTTCGGGCGAGAAGAAGGTTCGCCCTACCACGACCGTGACGGTCGCGGATTCACCCCTGGAGCAAGCCCCGGATGGGTCCCCGGCTCACGCGCCGGCGCCTGTTGCCAGGGCCGTCGTACGACTCGGCGGAGCCTGCCCGGGCCGCCCTCGGTGAGCGGCTGTGGCCTGGCAGGCCGCACCAAACGTATCGGCGGGATCCCGGCGGCGGAACCGCCCTAAGCAACACTTAACGTTCGCTCAAAGATCACGTTGCGGCGATGGCTACCGATATCGCCCGATTGCTCCCGATCACGGCCGCGGCCCGTCCAGCGCTGCGCAGCGGTTCAGGCGATCGCCGATCTCGACGGGGACGGCCCTCCTCGCCCGCAAGCATCTCCATGCCGCACACAACGCCACGGCCGCGCGGCAGCGGGGGACGGGCCGGCGACGCTCCGAAGTGGACACTGCCGGGCCGGCGGCGGAGGAAACGTTCCAACGAACGGGTGTACCCGCACCACCCCCGCCGCGGATCGACCCGGCGGGCGCGAGCAGCCGAAATGCGCACAGGAAGGCCGGATTGCGCCGGGCCGCCCACCACCGCCGGGCCATGTAGGCCCTTGTTCGCGCACGCCGGGCACGAGTAACGTCACGGACCGTGAGCGCAGTCCAGCGTAACAACGTCCGGCTGCTCGGGCCCGAGCACGCCCCGGCCGTCGTCTTCGCGCACGGCTTCGGCTGCGACCAGCACATGTGGCGGCTCGTCGCGCCGCGGTTCGCCGACGATCATCGCGTCGTGCTGTTCGATCACGTCGGGGCCGGCAACTCCGATCTCGGCGCCTACGACCCCCGGCGGTACACGTCGCTCGGCGCCTACGCCGACGACCTGCTCGAGCTGCTCCACGAGCTCGGCCTGCGCGAGGTCGTGTTCGTCGGGCACTCGGTCGCCGCGATGATCGGGCTGCTCGCGGCGAACGCCGAGCCGGACCGGTTCGCCAAGCTCGTGCTCGTCGGCCCCTCCCCGCGATACATCGACGACCACGACTACTACGGCGGCTTCAGCGCCGGCGAGATCGACGAGCTGCTGGAGAGCCTCGACCGCAACTATCTCGGCTGGTCCGCGGCGATGGCGCCGGTCATCATGGGCAACGCCGACCGGCCGGAGCTCGGCCAGGAGCTGAGCAACAGCTTCTGCCGCACCGATCCGGCGATCGCGCGGCAGTTCGCCGAGGTGACCTTCCGCTCCGACACTCGCGCGGATCTGGGCAAGGTGAGCGTGCCGACGCTGATCCTGCAGTGCTCCGAGGACGTCATCGCCCCCCGGGAGGTGGGGGCGTACTGCAACGCCAACATCCCCGGCAGCACCCTCGTCGTCCTCGACGCGACCGGCCACTGCCCGCACCTCAGCGCCCCGGACGAGACGTTCGCGGCGATCGACGGTTTCCTGCGGACGGGCTGACGCGTGCCCGAGCCGCTGCCCGAGGAGAACGCCGAAGAACTGTACGACAGCGCCCCCTGCGGGTATCTCACGCTGTTGCCGGACGGCACCATCGTGCGCGTGAACCGCACGTTCCTGCGGTGGACCGGCTGGCGCCGCGACCAGCTGGCCGGCCGGCGCGTGCACGAGTTCTACGCCGCCGGGAGCCGGATCTGGCACGAGACGCACCTGGCGCCGCTGCTGCACCTGCAGGGCGAGGTCCGGGAGGCGGCGGCCGAGTTCCGCAAGGCCGACGGCTCCCGGCTCGACGCGTTCGTCAACGCGGTGCTGCGCGCGGGTCCGGCCGGCAGCCAGGCCCTCGTGCGGATGACGGTGTTCGACGCGAAGGAGCGCCGGATGTACGAGCGGCAGCTGCTCGAGGAGCGCCGCAGCGCCGAGCGCAACGCGACCCGGGTTCGGCTGCTGCAGGAGATGGTGGTGCGCTGCGCCGCGATCGGGCGGGCCGAGGAGATCGTCGCGCCGATCGTGCGGGTCGGCGACGAGGCGTTCGCAGCCTCGGCGACCCGCGTGTGGCTGCTCGACCCGGCGCAGGCCGCGCTGCGCCCGCTCGGCGTCGCCGACGAGCTCCTCTCGCTCGACGACCAGGCCCCGGAGGCGCGCGCCGCGGCCCTGCTCGACGTCGTCCGGCACGCCGAGGAGGACGGTGGCCTGCGCCTGGTCTCGCCCATGCTGGCGGATCAGCGGGTGCTGGGGGTGGTGTCGTTCGTGTTCGCGCCCGACCGGCCCGGCTCCGGCGAGCCGCAGCCCGCGCGCCCACAGGCGTTCGGCGAGGACGAGATCGAGCTCATGCGGACCGTCGGCCGGCAGGCCGGGCAGGCCCTCGAGCGCATCCGGCTGCTGGAGGAGACGACGCGCCGCGCGTGGCAGTCGGGCTTCCTGGCCCGGCTCAGCCGCGACCTCGCCGAGACCGTCGGCTTCACCGGGCGGGCGATGCGGCTCGTGGAGCTGCTCGTCCCCGACGTCGCCGGCTACGCCCAGATCGACCTCGACGCCGTCGCGCCGGCCGGGGAGCCGGCCTGGCGGGCGTCCGCGCCCGCGCGGCCGGGCGGGGGCTGGACGATCCCCAACGACGTGCTCGCCTCGGTGCACGCGGCCGGGCGGACGGGAGCGGCACCGGTGGCGGCCCCGCTGATCACCATCGACGGCGCGCGGGCGCTGGTGCTGCCGCTGCGGGCGCGCAACACGATGCTCGGCACGCTGCTGCTGGCCGGGGGCGAGGTGGCCGGGGCCGGGCACGTCGGGCCTGAGTTCCTCGCCGACCTCGCCGACCGGGCGGGGCTGTCGCTGGACAACGCGCGGCTGGCCGAGCGGGACCGCGAGGTGGCGCACACCCTGCAGCGCAGCATGCTCAGCGGCGACTGGCCGGCGGACCCGCGCTACCACGTGGTGACCGCGTACCGGCCGGCGGTGCACACGCTCGAGGTGGGCGGGGACTGGTACGACGTGTTCGCGACCTCGGCCGAGAGCGTCGGGATCGTCGTCGGCGACGTGGTGGGCCGGGGCCTGCACGCGGCCAGCGCGATGGGCCAGCTGCGCAGCGCCGTGCGCGCGCTCGCGACCGCGCACGACGGGCCGGCCGAGGTCCTGCGGCACATGGACGACTTCGTCTCGCACTTCGCGGCCGGGCAGATGACCACGCTCGCGTATGCCGAGCTGGCGCTGGACAGCGGGGTGCTGCGGTACGCGTGCGCCGGGCACCCGCCGCCGCTGCTCGTGGAGCCGGGCGGGGCGTCGAGCTTCCTGTGGGGCGCGCGCTCCGGGCCGCTCGGGGCCACCGCGGCGCGGCGGGCGCGCAGCGAGGCGATGCTGACCGTGCCCCGCGGCTCGCGGCTGGTGCTCTACACCGACGGGCTCGTCGAGCGCCGCGGCGAGCGCTTCCACCACGGCCTGGACCGGCTCGCGGCGGCGGCCGCCGAGCACTGGCAGACGCCGCTGGGCTCGCTCGCGACCGAGCTCAGCGACGCGATGCTGCCGGGCGGCGGCGGGCACGACGACATGTGCCTGCTGGCGCTGGACTACGCCGACGCGCCGCCGTTCCGGGTCGAGGTCCCGGCGCGCATGCAGGCCCTCGCCGGCTTCCGCGCGGCCCTCGACGCCTGGCTCGGCGAGCAGGGGGTCGGCGAGTACGACCGCTTCGGGGTGGTCCTGGCCACCGCGGAGGCGGTCGCGAACGCGATCGAGCACGGGTACGGCCACGACGACGCCCGCACCGTGGGGGTCCTCGCCCAGGTCGACGGAGACGCCGTCTCCCTGCGGGTGAGCGACACCGGCCAGTGGCGCCCGCCGCGCACCGCGCTGCGGCGGGGCCGGGGCCTGGCGCTGATCGGGCGCCTCATGGACGAGCTTGTGATCGACCGCGGTACCGGCGGTACCACGGTCCTGATGCGCCGCCGCGCGGCCGCCGAGGGGCGTTGAGATGAGCGGTGAGCGTCAGGTCCGGATGTACTCCACCGGCGGCTGCGAGGTCGTCGCGCTGCTCGGCGAGATCGACCACGCCACGGCGCCCCTCGTGGAGCGCGACGTGCTCGCGAGCGTGCGCGCCACGACCGGCGTGGTCGTCGACCTCACCGGGACCACCTTCCTCGACAGCGCGGGCCTGCTGTGCCTGGACCGGATGGTGACCGCCTTCGGCGACCGGGGCGCGCCGGTGCGCGTGGCCGCCCCGGCCGACGGCATGGTGCGGTTCACCCTCGACCTCATCGGCTTCCTGCCCGACCTGCTGACCGAGGACGTCGAGGCCGCCGTCGCCGCGATGACGCGGTAGCCGCGCGGAGCCGCGAGTCCCGTCACCGGCCGCTCGATGGTCGATCCGGGTGGGTCGTCGTTCGTGTCAGGGGCAGAATCCTGACGAGGCGAAGGGGTGGGACGCGATGCGGGTGCTCATGGACGGACTCGGGCTCGTGGAGTCGCCGCGCTGGCACGACGGGCGGCTGTACTGCTCGGACTGGACCGCCGGCGAGGTCATCGCGGTCGGCGGGGACGGCGCGAGCGAGGTCGTCGCCCGCGTGCCCTCGCTGCCGCTGTGCATCGCATGGCCGCCGGGCGGCGGGGGGCTGCTCATCGTCGACTCCGCCGGCGGCCGGCTCCTGCGCCGCGAGCCGGACGGTTCGCTCGTCCAGCACGCCGACCTGGGGCTGCGGGGCTGGAACGACATCGCGGCCGACCACCGGGGCAACGTGTTCGTCAACCGCGTCGACTTCGACGTGATGCGCGGGGCCGAGGCGAGGCCGGGGACGGTCTTCGTGGCCGCGGCGGACGGGTCGGTACGCCAGGAGGCCGACGACATCGCGTTCCCCAACGGCATGGCCGTCACCGCCGACGGCGCCACGCTCGTCGTCGCCGACTCGTACCGGCACCACCTGCTCGGCTTCGACATCGGCGCGGACGGCGGCCTGTCGAACCGCCGCGTCTGGGCCGATCTCGGCGACGGCGTCCCGGACGGCATCTGCCTCGACGCCGAGGGCGCCGCCTGGTATGCCGACGTGCCCCACCGCCGCTGCGTGCGCGTCGCCGAGGGCGGCCGGGTGCTGGCGAGCATCGAGCTCGACCGGGGCGCGTTCGCCTGCGCGCTCGGCGGATCGACGCTGTTCATCACCGCCGCGATCTGGAACGGCATGACCGAGGCCGAGATGGTGGTGCCCGGCAGCGGGCGGGTCCTCGCGGTGGAGGTCGGCGTCCCCGGCCTGTGAGGGTTGCTGCGCTGCCCGCGGGCGTGACCAGCGGACACCGCGCGGAGCTGGCTTTCATGACATCCAGGGCGGACAATTCCCTGCTGTGACGCAGAGACCGCCCGCCGTGCCCGGGGTCCCGGTGCTGGGCAACGCGCTGGCGATGATGGGCGACGTCCAGCGGTTCTTCGTGAACGCCTACCGCGACGTCGGCCCGGTCTTCCGCGTGCGGGCCCTGAACCAGGCCTTCGTCATCATGGCCGGCGCGGCCGCGAACCGGTTCCTGCTCGAGCGCGGCGAGGCGGTGTTCAGCAGCGAGGAGAGCTTCGGCGGCCTGAACCGCGAGTTCGGGATGCGGGTCCACGTGCTGCGCGGGCGCCCCCACCGGCACCTGCGCAAGCTGCTCGGCGCCGGGCTGTCGCGGGACCTGCTCGCCGCGCGCTGGGACGCCGTCACGGCCGAGACCGCGCGCATCCTCGACGGCTGGGCGGGGCGGCCCGCGCTGGGCGTGGTCGACGGGTGTCAGCGGCTCGCCGCGGCCCAGCTGTCGATCGCG
Organism: Dactylosporangium sp. CA-139114; assembly: GCF_050955725.1. Lineage (NCBI taxonomy): Bacteria > Bacillati > Actinomycetota > Actinomycetes > Micromonosporales > Micromonosporaceae > Dactylosporangium > Dactylosporangium sp. CA-139114. The sequence continues at coordinate 3,065,401 of NZ_CP192080.1, read as the reverse complement.
TACACCGGGGCCAGCTCGGCCGCGCGGTTCGAGACGCTGCGCTCGGCCTTCGAGCTCGTCCTCGACGTCACCATCGCCGGGAAGTGGCCGGCCGCGACGCTGCGATGGCCCGCCTACCGCCGCGCCCGGGCCGAGATCCACCGCTTCGCCCGCGCGTCGCTGGCCGAGCGGGCCGCCGCGACGCGGGAGGGGCCGCGCGACCTGCTCGACCAGGCGCTCGACGCGGTCGACGAGCACGGCGAGCCGTACCCGCTCGACGTGCGGGCCGGCATGGCGCTGCAGGGCTACTTCGCGGGCGTCAACACGGTCGCGTACCTCTACAGCTTCATGATCGACGTCCTGCTCCGCGACCCCGGCGTGCTCGCCCGCGTCACCGCCGAGGTGGACGCCGTGCTGGGCTCCGGTCCGCTCACGTTCGAGCGGCTGCGCGGCCTGCCCGCGCTGCACGGCCTGGTGATGGAGACGCTGCGGGTCTACCCGCCGGCGCCGGGCTCCGCGCGCACGGCGGTCGAGGCGTTCGACTTCGAGGGCTGCCGAATCGAGCGCGGCGAGCGGGTGCTCGTCGCCACCTGCGTCCCGCACCAGCTCCCCGAGCACTTCCCCGACCCGGAGCGCTTCGACGTCGACCGGGACTTCACGGCCGCTCGGAAGGCGGCGGTGTACGCGCCCTTCTCCGTCGGCGGCCACACGTGCCTCGGCGCCGGGATGACCCAGGTGCTGGCCGTGGCCACGATCGCGATGCTGCTCCGCCGTCTGCGGCTCACGCCGGCGAGGCCGGGCCGCCCGCTGCGTATCACCGCGACGCCCGGCCCGAACCCCGGCAAGCGCTTCGCGATGTCGGCGGCCGCCCGGCGGGACTGATCGCGCCCGCGCGACCGGGCCGGGTCAGCGCGCCCGGGGCCAGAGGTCGTACGGGTTCCGGCCCGGCCGGAACCCGTGGGCCTCGGCCATCCGCGCCGCCGCCGCGAACCCGTGCCCGACGGCCGCCGGCAGATGGGCGTCGCTGCCGAACGACACGGCCTCCCCGCCCTCCTCGTGCCACCAGGTCAGCAGGGTCGGCCGCATCGGGAGCCGGGTGTTGATCTCCAACGCGCGGCCGGAACGCGCGGTCGCTCGCAGCACGGCCCGGAACTCCTCCTCGAACGCCGCCGGATCGAACGGCCCCGCGGCCTCGGCCGGCCAGAAGCGCGCCGCGTAGTCGACGTGCGCGAGGACGGTGAAGGCGGCGCTGCCGGTGACGAGCTCGACGATGCCGGCCAGGTACCGCCGCATGACCTCCGCCGCGGGGCGGTGCGGGTAGATGCCCCACGGCTCGGCGAACCCGTCGCCGTGCGGCAGGCAGTGCAGCGAGCCGAGCACCCGGTCGAACCGGCCGGCCCGCAGGACGTCCGCGCAGGCGGCGGCGTGCCAGTGCGGCTCACCCAGCTCCAGCCCGCTCATGATGCGCAGGTCCGGGAAGCGTTCGCGGCACCGCTCGATCGCCGCCAGGTATCCGGCGACGTCGAACGCGGGGGGCGTCAGGAGCCCGTCGGCCGCGGCCACGGCGGTGAGGTGCTCGTTGACGTAGGGGCCCTCGACGGCGACGGGCCAGACCGTGTGGTCGAGGTGCTCGGTGAAGGCGACCGCCGGCAGCCCGATCCGGATCGCCTCGCCGCACGTCCGTTCCATCGACGCCAGCGGGGCGTCCCAGGACCATTCGCTGTGCACGTGACTGTCGGCGGGCAGCACCAGGCCATGGTGCCATGCCGTCGCGGCGCACCCGTGCGCAGGAGCCGCGAGGTCGCGGTGCCCGTGATCCTGGACGGGCGCCCGGTTCAGATCCGGTAGATGGCGTACCAGCACAACGCCCCGGCCCCGCCGCTCACCACGAACGCGCCGAGCAGGACGGGCCACGAGCCCCGGAGCCGATGCCGGAGGGTGAGCCACAGCAGCACGCCGACCGGCAGCGCGACCCGCAGCACCTCACCGGCGACGACCCCGCGCACGAATTCGGCCTCCTGCGCGTCGGCGAGCCCCAGCAGCCGCCACGGCTCCACGGCCGCCACCGACTGCCACCCCTCGCCGGACAGCGCCCCGCACGCGACCCCGGCCGCCAGAGCCGCGGCATCGGTGCGCTCCGATCGCACCGCATGCCCGAGCAGCCCGAGCACCGGCCCGGCGACGAGCGACCCGAAGAGCCAGAGCGCGGTCATCTTCGCGACCGAGAGCAGCCCCATCATGTCCGCCGGGGACCCGTCCTCGAGGTAGCCGCCGCTCCACCGCCGGCTGACGAACACGATGAGCGCGTAGTACACGAGCGTCGCGACCACGAGGAGCACCGCGGCGCGGGCGATGGCCTGCCGGCGTACGGCCGCGAAACGCCCGACGAGGAAGGCCGCCAGCCCCCAGGAGAAGCCGCTGCTGGTGAGCGCGACGAGCACCTGCCCGGCCATCCCGCCGACGGCATCGGCTCCGAACGCGAGCAGCCCCAGCACCGCGCCCACGACCCCGACGAGCACCACCGCGCCAGACTAAGCAGCGCGCGCAACCACCGTCCGCCCCGAGACGTCCGGGTTCGGAGTCGCGCGGGCCGCCGCGGCCAGGCGGGGCCGCGATCAGCCGCTGGGTCTGACAACGGAGCGGCCCGTCCGTTTTGGCGGACTATAGGGCTTTGATAACCAAACCAAACGTATGAGTGGTTTTGGCAATATCAGCTCGGAAAACTACTTAACGTATTCGCATCGTCACAACAACGAGGGGGAATGTGAAGATGCGCAACGTTCAGCGAATGCTGACGCTGGCCGGCATGACCATGGCCGCGGCCGCGGTCGTGGGCATGGGGGCGTCGGCCGCGTCGGCCAGCACCGTCCAGGACGGCAAGGGCAACGTCGCCCAGCCCCGCCCGGGCGGCGACAACCACCCCGGCGGTGACAACCGCCACGGCGGCGACAACCGCCCCGGCGACCGCCGCGGCCCGGGCAGCGACGGCCGCTGGCACGGCTCGTGGGACGGCCACCGCGACAACCGCGACTGGGACCAGTCGTGGGTCGTGCGCACGTTCCAGAACAAGCGCGCCTGCACCGCCGCCGGCTGGGTCGGCGAGCGCGCCGGCATGTGGGACGACTCCGACTGCTACCGCGTCGGCCGCAGCAACAAGTACGTGCTCGTCGCCCACGAGTACAACAGCCGCCGGCACCACCACCGCTGACCCACCCACGCCGCCGTCGAGGCCCGTCGACGCGCGGCGGCACCGCAGCGGCCGGGACGCGAGCTTCGCGTCCCGGCCGTCGCGCGTTACGGTGGCGGCATGCCAGGCATGTGCCGCGTCGTCGGGGGCGGCGCGCAGCTCGTCGCGTGGCGGGCCGGGGTCGAGGCCCAGCAAGCCCCGAAGGCCGCGAAGGCCGCGACGTGATCCGCACCGTCGGGCACGGGGCACGCACCGCCGAGGAGCTCGTCGCGATCCTCACCGAGGCGCGCGTCGGCACGCTCGTCGACGTGCGGCGGTTTCCCGGATCCCGGCGGCACCCGCAGTTCGGGCGGGACGCGCTCGCCGGGGCGATCCGCGCGGCCGGGCTGGAGTACTCGTGGCAGGGCGAGACGCTCGGCGGGCACCGCACCGGCCGGACGGGCTCGCGGCACACCGCCGTGCCGAGTCCCGCCTTCGCCGGGTACGCCGACCACATGGACACCCCCGCGTTCCGGGACGCGATCGACGCGCTCATCGCCGCTCCGCAGGCGCAGGTCGTGATGTGCGCCGAGTCGGACTGGAGGCAGTGCCACCGGATGCTCATCGCCGACGCGCTCACCATCCGCGGCGCGCGGGTCGAGCACCTCGGCGCCGTCCGCGAACCGCACCGCCTCAGCCCCGGCGTCCGCCGCGGCGAGGACGGCTGGCCGGTGTACGACGCCCAGCCGCCGCTGCCCGGCCTGTGACGCGGACGCTGCCGGTCTCAGGAGGCGTGGGCGATCTGCGTGAGCGAGCGCCACAGCAGGGCCACGAACACCGCGGTGCCGGCGAAGGCGAACCAGAACGGCGCCGCGATGCCCAGCCGCGTCGCCAGCGCGCCGCCGATGACCGAGCCGATCACCAGGCTGCCGAAGATGGCCACCGTGTTCACGCTGTTCACGCGGCCCTGCAGATGTGACGGTACGGCGTGCTGGCGCACCGTCACCGAGGTCGTGCCCCAGATGAAGACGTGCACGCCGAAGACGAACAGGATCACGCCCGCGACCACGGCCGAGTGCGTCAGCGCCAGGCCGAGATGGGTGCACGCCTCGATGAGCAGGCCGGCCCGCATGATGTTGCCCAGGCTCACGTGCCGGGTCAGCCAGCCGTACATCGCGGTGCCGAGCAGCCCGCCCGCCGCCGACACCGTCGTCAGCACGCCGTAGCCGGCCGGGCCGAGGCCGAGCTGCTGGGCGCAGTACAGCACCAGCACCGACCAGGCCGCGCCGAACGCCAGGTTCACGACCAGGATCGTCAGCACGAGCGTGCGGACCGCCGGATGCGCGACGGTCCAGCGGAAGCCCTCCACCATGTCGCGCCGGATGCCGGCGGAGTCCCGGTCGGGTCTGGGCAGCGGCGGCAGGCGCATGCGCAGCAGCATGAGCACGCCCGCCACGATCAGCACGGCCTGGGCCAGCAGTGGCCAGGCCCGCCCGGCGGCGAACAGGGTCGCGCCCACCGAGGGGCCGACGAGCTGGTTCATGGTGATGTACCCGGTGGTGAGCCGGGCGTTCGCGGTGGCCAGGTCCTCGCGGGGCACGAGCATCGGCGCGAGCGTCTGCGTGGTGTTGTCGGCGAACACCTCGGCCGTGGCCAGCAGCGCCAGGCCCACGAGCGCGACCGCCACGGTGACGACGCCGGTGACGACGGTCGCGACCAGCCCGGCGAGCACCAGGATGCGCGAGGTGTGCGCGACGAGCACGATCCGCCGCCGGTCGACGCGGTCCGAGAGCACCCCGGCGTGCAGCCCGAACAGCAGCGGCGGCGCCCACCGCAGCAGTGCGGCGAGCGCCACCGGAAAGGGGTCGTCGGTCAGCGAGGCGACGAGCAGCGGACCGGCCGCGACCGCGATCCCGTCACCGAGGTTGGTCGACCAGGAGGCGCTCATCAACCAGCGGAACGGGATCGGCAGCACCCTGGGAGGCTACGCGAGCGGACCCGGCACGACCAGCCAGATTGCCAGCGCCACCGCCCCGGGACCTCCTCGACGGCCCGGCCGCGCGGCTCGGCCCCGGCAGCGGCCCGAGCCGGCGCGGTCAGTAGCGCACGGTGCTCTGCAGCAACGGCGGGTACACCTCGGAAGCCTCGCCGTCCACAGTGGACCCGGCGAACTGCAGCATCGCGCGCAGCGGGCCGTGCAGCGGGGCCGGGTAGTTCAGGTCCGGCGCCGACGCCGCGTCCAGGGCCGCGAGGTGCGTCGGCGTCAGGGTCACCTCCAGGGCGGCCAGGTTGTCGTCGAGGTGCTCCAGGCGGCGGGCCCCGACGATCGGCACGACCGTGCCCGGGCGGGAGCGCAGCCAGGCGAGGGAGACGGCCGCGGCCGACGTGCCGAGCTCGTCCGCGATCGCGTGCACCGCGTCGATCACCACGAAGTCGGCGTCCGTGGGCTGCCCGACGAACGCGGCGCGGGCCGAGTCGGTGACGCCGGCGCCGCGGCGGTACTTGCCCGACAGGAAGCCGTTGCGCAGCGGGCTCCACGGCACCAGCGACAGGCCCTGGTCCAGCGCGAACGGGGCCAGCTCGCCCTCGACCGTGCGGGCCAGCAGCGAGTACTCCACCTGCAGCGCGACCAGGGGTGTCCATCCGCGCAGCAGCGCCGTCGTCTGCGCCTGGGCCGTGAGCCAGGCGGGGGTGTTGGAGAAGCCGATGTACCGGATGCGGCCCTCCCGCACGAGGTCGTCCAGCGCGCGCATGGTCTCCTCGATCGGGGTGTTGCGGTCCCAGTTGTGCAGCCAGTAGAGGTCGAGGTGGTCGGTCTGCAGCCGGCGCAGGGTCTCGTGCAGCTGCAGGCGGATCGCGGAGCGCCCGGCGCCGCCCGCGTTCGGGTTGCCCGGGTGCATGTTCGCGAAGAACTTGGACGCGAGCACCACACGGTCGCGGGCGCCCGGCCGGGCCGCGAAGTAGTCGCCGAGAATCCGCTCCGAGTGGCCGTTGGTGTAGAAGTTCGCGGTGTCGACGAAGTTGCCGCCGCGCTCGAGGTACGCGGTCAGGATCTTCTCGGACTCCTCGACGCCGCAGCCGGCGGCGCCCGCGTCCTCGCCGAACGTCATCGCGCCGAGGGCGAGCGGGCTGACGCGCAGGCCGGACCGGCCGAGGGTGACGTAGTGGTCAAGTGTCATGGCTCAAGTCTCGGCGCGCGGGCGCTCGGGAGGTAGACCGATCCGCGCGACCTCTTGCACGATCCTGCCGAGTTCGGCAAGAGTGGGCAAGGTGCTGGAGGAGATGCGGCGACTGGTCGCCACCCACGCGCGGCCCGACCTGCGCACCCCGATCGACGGGCTGCTGCTGTCCAGAGTGGACGCCTCGCCGCCCGAGCACTCGCTGACCGAGCCGCTGCTCGTCATCATGGCGCAGGGCGGCAAGCGGGTGGTGCTCGGTTCGGAGGTGTTCGAGTACCGCGCCGGGCACATCCTCGTCGTCACCACCACGCTCCCGGTGAGCGGCCACTTCCTGCGCGCCACACCCGGACGGCCCGCGCTCGGGATGGGCCTCGTGCTGCGCCCGGAGGCGATCGCGCCGCTGCTGCTGCGCGCCTTGCACAAAACCGGCGCCACTCCCCCGGCGATGGCGACCGGCCCGGCCGGACCGGAGCTGCTCGACGCGGCCGTCAGGCTGCTGCGGCTGCTCGATCACCCCGCGGACGCGCCGGTGCTGGCCCCGCTCATCGAGCAGGAGATCCTGTGGCGCCTGCTGACCGGCCCGCACGGCGCCGTCGTGCGCGAGATCGGCCGGGCCGGCAGCGGCCTCGCCCACGTGGGGCGCGCGATCCGCTGGCTGCACGAGCACTACGCCGAGCCGATGCGCGTGGCCGACCTGGCCCGGCTGGCCGGGATGAGCCCGTCGGCGTTCCACCGGCAGTTCCGGGCCATCACGGCGATGAGCCCGCTGCAGTTCCAGAAGCGCGTCCGGCTGCAGGAGGCGCGGTCGCTGCTGACCGCCCGGGCCGGGGACGTCGCGGGGGTCGGGCATCTCGTGGGGTACGACAGCCCGTCGCAGTTCAGCCGGGAGTACCGCCGCCTGTTCGGCGCCCCGCCCGGCCAGGACGCCGAACGCCTGCGCGCGACCGCCCCCTCGCTGCCTTAGTCGTGGTCGCAGGCGCCGCGGCGCGGGCCCTCGCCGTGGCCGGAGCCACCGCGAGGCCCCGCGCCGCCCTCACCTCGTCACCACTCGTTCTTGTCTCCGTACACGCTGTCCTGATAGGCCTTCTGGTAGTCCTGGTCCTGGGCCCACTCGCTGTACGTCGGGGCGCTGCCCGGCGCCGACGATTCCTCCGACGCTGACTGGCTCGTGGTGTCCGCGGTGTCGTCGGCGTAACCGGAAGCGGTGTCGTCGGCGTAGCCGACCGGGAGACCGTCGGGGGTCACGACCCCGTCGGCCACACCGTCGCCGTCCTCGTCGTAGATCGCGATGTCGCTGGAGCCGTCGCCGTCCACGTCGGCAACCACCAGCGTGCTGCCGTCACTGTATTGGGTGACCTCGACGACGTCGTTCACACCGTCGCCGTCGACGTCGTACTCGTAAATTTCGCTCATGTGGCGGCACCGTAAGCCGTCGTGTCAACCGCGTCGCAGGCTTCCCGCGGTCGGTTCCGCCGCATCACGCGCCGTCGATGGACTTGGTCCCGGTATTCGCACGGTCGGCTCCCCGGAGACTTCCCCGGCTCGCCAGACGGGGGATTGACTATTTCGGGTACTGGCGAAATAGTGAGGTCGTGGATGTCGACGAGCTGTTGCGGGCCGTCGCGCATCCGGCGCGGCGTGAGATCCTGCGGCTGTGCGGCCCAGACCGCCAAACGGCGGGGTCACTCGCCGACGCCCTGGGCCTGGCCCCCGCGAGTACGTCCGAGCACCTCAAGGTGCTGCGCAAGGCCGGCCTCGTCGAGCTGGAGAAGCAGGGGACGTTCCGGTGGTACCGCACGAACCCGGCCCCCCTGCGCTGGCTCGCCCGCTACTTGACCGACTTTTCAGACATCGGAGGAATATCGCCATGAGCAGCCCGATCGTGCACATCGACATTTACGGCAGCGACGAGCCCGCCCAGCACCGCTTCTACGCCGAGTTGTTCGGCTGGCAGGTCGACGCGAAGGGCCCGGGCTACGCCCTGGTCCGCACGCCACCGGGCGGCCCGGACGGCGCCCTGGTCGAGTCCGGGAACGCGACCGGTGTCGTGTTCGGTGTCGCGGTCGACGACCTCGACGCGGCGCTCGAGCGCGCGGCCGCTCTCGGCGGCACCGTGGTCATGCCGCCGACCGACAACGGCTGGGTGGTCAAGGCCCAGATCACCGACCCGGCCGGCAACCGCGTGACACTCGTCCGATCAGCACCGACCGACGTGAGCTGACGCACCCACCTCGGCGGCCAGCGCCGCTGATCCTGCGCGTCGAACCCGTCGACGCCGAGACGCCCTGCATGGGCACGGCGAACCCTGGTACCACGTCCACGGCGTACAGCTGCACCGCGACGGCACCGTCCGCCGAGCCCGCGACGCCGTGTCGGGAACTCTCGGCCGCTCCGGCCCTGCGGCCGGTCCACCAGGACACCGGGAGGTTTTGCCGGAACGGCAAAGCGATTCGCCACGCCGGGCGGGTCCCGGTCATGGTGGGCGGCATGGACGCACAGGAGTGGGAGGAGCGGTACCGCGCGCAGGACCGGCTCTTCAGCGGCAACCCGAACGGCGTGCTCGTCACCGAGGCGGGCGCGCTGGAGCCGGGGCGCGCGCTCGACGTCGGCTGCGGCGAGGGCGGCGACGCGCTGTGGCTGGCGGACCGCGGGTGGCGGGTCACCGCCGTCGACATCGCCCCGACGGCCCTGCGGCGCGGCGCCGCGCTCGACCCCGGGGGCCGCGTGACGTGGACGGAGGCGGACCTGAACACGAGCCGGCCGGCGGCGGGCGCCTTCGACCTCGTGTCGGTGCAGTACTTCCCGCTGCGGCGCGAGGCCGGCGACGCCGCGCTGCACGGGCTGCTCGACGCCGTCGCGCCGGGCGGGTTGCTGCTCTACGTCGGGCACGAGGTCTCCGAGGTGCCGGCCGGCAGCGGGTTCCGGCCCGAGGACTACTACCACCCGGCCGACGTCGCCGCGCGACTCGGTCCACAGTGGACGATTCTGGCCGACGAGACGCGCCCGCGCACCGCCCCCGCGCCGCCCGGCACCCACCACCGCCACGACACCGTGCTGCTGGCCCGGTTCACTCCCGCGTCAGCAGCCACGTCGTGAGGATGAGCAGCGCGCAGCCCGCGGTGCCGACCGCGAAGCTCCGCTCCCACGAGACCAGCTCCAGCGACGCGCCCGCGTAGCCGGAGGCCCAGATGGCCGCGCACAGCACCACGGTGGCCGTCCGCAGCCGCTTCGCCAACGGCTCGGTCATGCCGGCAGACCATACACACGGTCCATGACGGTTTCGTGTCAGTGCTCAGCCCGGCACGGCCGGCACGGACATGAAAGATCGCCACGGTGCGGGCGATGGCGAACGCCACCGCCAAGGCCACGTCGGCCGGTCGTGCGATGGTCACGCGGGTGGCCAGCGACGTATCGGGCATGTCGCGGCGTTCGCGCAGATCATTCGCAGTTCCCCTCCGAGGCGAACCGAATTGTCATATTTTGTGGTAATGACGGGCTGAATCGTGGCTCGTCAGGTACCACGGGGGGATTTGTGCGAGTTCAACGCTCCAACCTGGCGTTGCTGGGGACGGCGGTACTCTGTGCGCTCGTCGCCGGCCCGGGCGTCGCGGCGCCCGCGGCCTTCGCCGCCGAGCACGCCGAGCAGCCGGCCAAGGCCGCTGCACACCAGAAGCGCCACCAACAACACCACCAGAAACAGCAGGACCAGACCAAGCACGACAAGGCCAAGCACGACAAGGCCAAGCACGACAAGGCTTCGGCCAAGAACAAGGCCGACACCACCGTCAAGAAGGCCGTCAAGAAGGCGGTCACGGCCGCGGCGGCGGAACCGGCACCGAGCCTCAGCGCGAGCCCGAGCCTCAGCGCCAGCCCGAGTGTCAGCGCCAGCCCGAGTGCGGGCGGCGGTGTGCAGAGCGTCAGCGGCATCTCGCTCGCGGCCGGCTACAGCACGGCCGGCGTCGACGTCGGCCAGACGCTCACGTGGTCCGTGACGCTGACCCTGAGCGACAGCGGGACCTACACCGGCGTCAACTTCACGCTGTACCTGCCCACCGGGGTCGTCGCCGAGGCGGCCACGGGCACGACCGACTGCGGCGCCACCCTGACCGCGAACGGCAGCGCGCTCATCGTCGCCGGCGCGTCGATGTCGGCCTCGCAGACGATGTGCGTCTACGACATGCCGGTGCACGCGACCCAGGCCGGCACCTACGCGGCCAGCACGGGCATCGCGAACAACACCCAGATCCCGAATTACGACTACACCGCCACGTTCACCGCGATCCCGGCCCCGACGCTCTCCGCCGACTTCTCGGCCGCGACCGTCGTGGCCGGCGGCGTGGCGAGCCTGGACCTCAAGCTGAACCGCACGGACACCGCCGCGAAGTCGGGCCTGGGGTACACCGTCGCCCTGCCGACCGGCGTGACCGTCGGATCCGGCGCGGCGACCAGCGACTGCGGGGGCACGCTCACCGCGGCCACCGGGCAGTCCACCGTCGAGCTGGCCGGCGCGACGCTCGCCACGAGCGTCGCGAGCTGCACGACCTCGGTCCCGCTCGCGTTCTCGGGCACGGGTGTGAAGACCATCACCGGGCAGACCGACGTCACCGGGCTCACCGGCCTCACCAACGGGGTCACGACGGCCTCCATCGAGGTGTACCCGGCCGTGCCCGACCCGCAGACGATCACCTTCGCGCAGCCGGCTGACGTGCCGTCGTCGACGAGCTGGATCAACGTCAACCCGACCTCGTCGGCGAGCCTGTACGTGACGGTCACCAGCAACACGACCGAGGTGTGCACCGCCGAGCCGGTCGAGACGTCGGGCCGGCAGGTGCAGATCCTCAAGCCCGGCGTCTGCTCGCTGACCGCCACCCAGACCGGCAACGGGTACTACGCCGCGGCCACCGCGGTGACCCGCACGTTCGCGGTGATCCCGCCGGCCCCGAGCGCGGTCACGGCGACCGCGAACGACTCCTCCATCACGGTGTCGTGGACGGCGGCGTCGCCGGCGGCGGGCATCACCGGCTACAAGGCGATCGCGAACCCGGGCCCGGCCACGTGCACGACGACCGGCGCGACCACCTGCGTGCTCGGGGCCCAGGCGGGCACCTCCTACACGGTCACCGTCGTCGCGCTCGCCGGCGAGGTGGAGTCGGCCGCGGCCGGCCCGTCCGCCGCGGTGGCCGCGCCCGCGCCCGTCGCGCCCGCGACGCCGCCGTCGACGAACCTGACCCTCACCACGGACAAGGGGCAGATCAGCACCACGGTCCCCGGTGCGGACATCACGTTCATCGGCAGCGGGTTCGCGCCCTACTCGACGGTGGTCATCACGATGTACTCGGCGCCGCGCACGCTCGGCACCGCGGTCACCGACGGCACGGGCTCGTTCAGCAAGCTGATCACCATCCCGGCGGACCTCGCCGCGGGGGCGCACACGGCCCTCGCCCAGGGCGCGGCCCCCGACGGGACGACCCGCTCGATGGCGCTGGCCCTGACCGTGGCGGAGCGCGCCGCGGGCTCGGGCACGCTGCCGGTCACCGGCACGCTGCCGGTCACCGGCGCGGGCATCATGCTGCAGCTGCTCATCGGCTGCGCGCTGGCCATGACGGGCACCGGCCTGCTGTGGGCCGGCCGCGTCCGCCGGGTCTGACGCATCGCGGAGGGGCCGCCGGGGCGATCCCGGCGGCCCCTTTCGCCGCCCGATGCGCGCCGGCGCCGCGCCGGGCGCCGCGGCCCGGCCGCGGGGCGGAATCCCGGCCCGGCCGGGCGCGAACACCGCACCTTGCAACCGACGCGCGTTACGGTGAGGGCATGCAACAGCCGACACCCGACTGCCTCACGGTCGACGTCGAACCGCTCGTCGAGATCGTCCGGGCCCACCTGCGGCTGACCGAGGCGCTGCTGGACTGCGCGGTGCGCAGCGGCTGGTCGCCCCTGCAGGCCGCCGGGGTGCGGGCCGGGCTCGACCAGTGCGGGGCGCAGCTGAACGCGATCCAGCACAACCTGGCCACCGACGCCGACGCCTAGGACCGCGAGCCGGCAGGGTCGCGGGCAGACCTGATTCGCCGCCTTGGCGCATGTCCGGGCCGTCCACGCCGATGCCATGGGTATGCGGGGTTCGACGCGAGCGGCGCCCGACGAGCGGCGCCGGATGCTCAACGCGCTGGTGATCACCGTCGTGCTGGTGATCGGCGGCGGGCTGTCGGCGATGGCCGCGGCGCTCGTGCAGCAGAGCGAGAGGCGCTTCGCCGGGCAGACGATGGACCGGTACACCGACGACGCCGTGGCCGCGGTCGTCGACGAGGTCGGCGCCTACCAGCACACGCTGGCCGACCTGTCCACCGCGCTCGGTGCCATCGCCGAGCCGACCGCGTCCGACTTCGCCGCGCTCACCTCCGGCCTCAACCGGCAGCGGCTCCCGGCCGCGGCCGGGGTCGCGTTCGTGGTGCCGTCCACCGCGGACGGGACCGCCGCGCTGCAGGCGCAGTGGCGCGGGCGGGGCGAGAGCGCGCTGACCCTCGCCCCGGCGACCCCGGCGGTCGGCGGCGAGCACGCGTACGTCGTGCTGGAGCGCACGTTCGACGGGCAGACCGGCATCCTCGGCTGGGATCTGAGCCAGGCCGCGGAGCCGGCCGAGGCGATGCGCATCGCCCGCGACTCGGCCGCGTTCGCGGTTTCGCGCGGCTACGTCCTGCTGCGCGACCGCAATCTGCCCGAGGCGAGCCGGCAGCGCTCGGTGATGCTGGTGCAGCCGGTCTTCGGCCTCGGCGACGGCGGCTGGGACCCCCGGGCGTTCCGGGGCTGGCTGGTGCTCGCGGTGCGCGGCACCGACTTCATGACCGACACCCTGCGGTCCGAGGCGCACGGGGCCGTGCAGCTCACGCTCACCGAGCAGGACGGCACCGTCCGGCGCGTGATCGCCACCGTCGCGGCGGGCACGCCCCAGCCGGACAGCCGCGAGCTCGACCGCGACCGGGTCCTCGAGGTCGGGCAGCGCACCTGGCAGCTCTCGGTCACCCCGACCGACCGGCTGCTGCCGGCCACGGACCGGCGGATGACCGCGCTGACGCTCGCGGGCGGGCTCGTGGTCACCGGGCTGGTGGCCGTGCTCTTCGGCACCCTCATCGGCGCCCGGGACCGGGCCGTGGGCCAGGTCGCCGCCGCGACTCTGGCCCTGCGCGAGGACATCGCCCGCCGCGAGGAGACCGAGGCCCAGCTGCGCGCCCGCGAGGCCGAGCTGCGCCACCTCGCGCTGCACGACCCGCTCACGGGGCTGGCCAACCGCACGCTGTTCTGCGAGCGGGTCGAGCACGCCTTCGACACCCACCAGCGCACCGGGCAGGCCTTCGGCGTGCTCTTCGTCGACCTCGACGGCTTCAAGCCCGTCAACGACCGCCTCGGGCACAACGCCGGCGACGCCGTGCTGCGCCAGGTCGCCGAGCGCCTGCGCCGCGCCATCCGCTCCGCCGACACCGTCGCCCGCCTCGGCGGCGACGAGTTCGCGATCCTGGTCGAGCAGCTCGCCGCCCCGGCCGACGTGTCGATCGCCGCCGACCGGGTCATCGCCGCCGTCGGGCAGCCGCTCGACCCGGTCGACGGGGTCCCGGCCGAGGCCGCCGAGCTGTCCGTGTCGGCCAGCGTCGGCGTGGCGCTCAGCGGGGACGCGGTAGGCGTGGACGACATCCTGCGCCGGGCGGATGCCGCGATGTACGCGGCGAAGACCGGCGGAAAAGGACGGTACGTGATCGATCGCGCTTAGGCCCTGTCCTGGGCGTGGCGCCGCCCGGCGAGGCGCGCGGCCCCGCCGAGCAGCATCAGCAGCAGGCCCACCAGGGCCAGCGACCCGATCGGGGCGCCGGTCGTGGGCAGCGTGCCCGAGCCGGTGCCGGACGACGTCGTGCCCGTGGACCCGGTGCCGTGCCGGACCGGCCTCGGCGGCCGCGACGACGTCCTCGACCTCGGACGCCGAGCGCACGTCGGCGCCGATGCCGTCGTGTTCGGCGGGCTTCCCGACGCCCTCCGCGTCGCGGTCGAGCGCCGCCACCCGCGTGCCGCCGGCCGCGAACGCCCGGGTGACGGCCCGGCCGATCCCCTGGGCGGCGCCGGTCACCAGCGCGATCCCGTCCATGGTGCTCCGTCCTAGACCGGCGTCGCGGCGAGCGACTGCTCCCGCGAGCGCTCCTGTTCCGTGACGTCGACGTGGCTCATGGCCCAGCGCAGGATCGGCGGGCCCATCACCGACGTGACGACGGCGATGAGGACGACGACCGTGTACGTGGCGATGCTCAGCACCCCGAGCCGCAGGCCGGTGGTGGCCACGACGACCTCGACGATCCCCCGCGAGTTCATGCCGGCCCCGAGGGCGATCGCCTCCCAGTGCGACAACCGGCTGGCCCGGGCCCCGGCGTACGCGCCCACGAACTTGCCGATGATCGCGATGAGCAGCAGCGCGATGCCGGCCAGGAGCACCCTCGGGTCGGCCAGGGCCCGCATGTCGATGCGCAGCCCGGCGGTGGCCAGGAAGACCGGCGCCAGCACCGCGAGCACGATCGTGCGCAGCGGCGCGAGGTCGGTCCACAGCGGCCGGCCCGGGTCGGCGCCGAGCTCACCCGGGCGCTCCCGGGTCTGCCCGATGAGGATGCCGGCGATGAAGGCGCCGAAGAGGGCCTCCATGCCCATCGACTGGGTCGCGGCCGCGCCGAGCAGGACCAGGATGACGGCCGCGGTGGCCCGGACCCCGCCCTCGCTCGAGCGCGCGGCGTGGCGCATCACCCACCGCACCAGCGGGCGGCCGATCAGCAGGGCGGCGGCGAGGAAGCCCAGCAGGTACAGCACCGACAGCGCCACCGAGCCGGCGTGCACCCCGGTGGTGGCCGCGGCCGCGACGACCGAGAGCAGGAACCAGCCGATGGCGTCGTCGACCGAGCCGGCGGCGAGGGTCAGCTGCCCGATGTCGCGGTGCAGCAGGCCCATGTCGGCCAGGGTCTTGGCGATGACCGGGATGGCCGTCACGCACATGGCCACGCCGAGGAACAGCGCGAACACCCACCGGTCGGTCCTGCCGGTGAGCAGCGCCGCCGGGACCAGGAACCCGGCGCCGATGCCGAGCACCAGGGGCAGCAGCAGGCCGGAGAGGCTGACCCGCACGCCGGTGACGCCCCGGCTGCGGATCATCGCGACGTCGAGCTGGGCGCCGGTGACCCCGACGAGCAGCAGCACGCCGATCTGGCCGACGGCGTCGACGAGGTGCAGCTGGTCGGCGTCGTCGGGGAACAGCCACCGCAGCGCGCCGGGCGCCCAGTTGCCGAGCAGCGACGGGCCGAGGATCACGCCGGTCAGCAGCTCCCCCACGAGGGCGGGCAGCTTGCACCGCACCGCCACGCGGCCGAGCGCGAGGGCGACCAGCAGCAACAGCGAGATCTGCAGCAGGAAGATCAGCAGGACGTGTGGTGCGAGGCTGGGCAGTGGGTTACTCACCGTCATCCCCTTCGTGGTGGTCGAGGTTCACCACCCCACACTTCCAATAACCATCGATATCTGTCCATGCTTTGGGCGGTACCGGGCTGCGCACATGGCGGCGGATCGGCTTGAGGCCGCCCGCCTCGCCGGCGACCCGGACGTAGCCGTCGCCGGCCGGGAGCGCCATGCCGCTCAGCTCGGCCGCGAGGGTCTCGCCGCGCTCGCGGTGCAGCCGGCGCACGTCGGCGTCGGCGCGGGTGGTGAGCGGCTGCTCCTCGGCGGCGTTCGCGACCTCGATGCGGGCGATGGCCCGCGCGGCCTCGGGCAGCCGCTCCAGCCGGGCGGCGAGCGCGGGCCGGGCGGTCTCGTCGGCGCCACCCGCCGCCCCGGCCGCGCCCGCGCCGCGCCTGGCTGTCGATGGCGCTCGCCCAGGGCACCGAGATCCTGCTGCTGGACGAGCCGGCGACCTACCTGGACCTGTCCCACCAGATTGACGTGCTCGACCTGATGGCGCGGCTGCACGACCTGAACCTGGCCGCCCGCTACGCCGATCACGTGGTGGCGATGCGCGACGGCGCGATCGTGGCCATGCCGCTCGCGGTCCCGCCGCCCAGGATCGCTGCCTAGAGTTGCGGTGTGAATCTCAGCGCGCGACTGCACGCGGCCGGGGACGTCCGGCTGGCCGAGGAGCCCGTGCCCGTGCCCGGCGCGGGCGAGAGCCTCGTCGAGGTGACCGCGGTCGGGCTGTGCGGGTCGGATCTGCACTGGTACGCCGAGGGCGGCATCGGCGACGCCCGCATCGCGCACCCGATCGTCGGCGGGCACGAGATGGCCGGGGTGGTGCGCGGCGGGGCGCTGGACGGCGTGCGGGTCGCGATCGACCCGGCGATCCCGTGCCACCGCTGCGACCTGTGCCGGGCCGGGCACCCGAACCTCTGCCGCGACATCGTCTTCGCCGGGCACGGGCGGCGCGACGGGGGGCTGCAGCGATACCTGGCGTGGCCGACCGACCGCCTGCACCCCCTGCCCGATGCCCTCACCGACGCCGACGGCGCGATGCTGGAGCCGCTGGGCGTCGCCGTCCACGCGGTGGACCTGGGCCACGTGCCCCTCGGCGCCGACGTCGCGGTGCTCGGCTGCGGCCCGATCGGGCTGCTGCTGATCCAGGTCGCCCGGGCCGCCGGCGCCGCCCGGGTGCTCGCCACCGACCCGCTCCCCCACCGCCGCATGGCCGCCGTCGCCTACGGCGCGGACGTCGTGCTCGACCCCGCCGACGGAAGTCTCCCCGATGCCCTCGCGGACTTCACGGACGGCCGCGGCGCCGGCGTCGCCTTCGAGATCGCCGGCACCGACGAGGCCATCGAGGCCGCCGTCACCGTGGTGCGCCCCGGCGGCCGGGTCGTGCTCGGCGGCATCCCGAGCACCGACACGTCGGCGTTCCCGGCGGCGGCCGCCCGGCGCAAGGGCCTCACGTTCGCGATGGTGCGGCGGATGCGGGAGGTGTACCCGCGGGCACTCGCCCTCGTCACCGGGGGCCGGGCGGACGTCCGGTCCCTGGTGAGCCACCGCTACCCGCTGACCTCGGTGGCCGAGGCGTTCGCCGTCGCCAACGCCCGCAAGGGCCTGAAGGTCCTCATCGAGCCGGCCGGACCCTGACCCGCCCGGGCGCCGGGCGAGGGCCCGGAGCCCGTTCGCGCGTCCCGGCCCCGGCGGCGGCGATCCGCCGGCGTCAGGGTGTGTGGGCGGCGATCGCGTCGGCCAGGCTGCGGTCCGGCGGGGACTGCACGGCCGGGGCGCGCAGACGCGCGGCGTCCCAGGCCGCCTTCCACGCCGCGCCGACGTCGCGGGCGCGGTTCTTCCAGATCGTGAGCTGCCGGCAGCCGTCGCACCCCGACGGCACGCCCCAGGCGTCGACGCCGACGCGGCGGCAGAGGGTGACGGCACCGTACAGGTGGATGTCCTGGCTCACCAGCAGCGCCTTGGTCACGCCGTAGACGTCGTGCGCGCGGCGGCAGGTGTCGTAGGTGTCCAGGCCGTAGGGGTCGACGACGACGCGGGACCGCTCGACGCCGTGCCGGGCGAGGTAGTCGCCCATCACCCGGACCTCGTTGCCCGAGCCGCCGTGCGCGTCGCCGGAGATGAGCAGCGCCTTCGCCTTGCCGGCGGCGATGAGCTCGGCGGCCTTGTCGAGCCGGTTGCGCAGGAAGGTCATCGGGTCCTGCCCGCCGGGGGCGACCTGGGCCCCGAAGACGATCGCGACGTCGGCGGCGGGCGCCTGCGCGACGGCGACGAGGCGCCCGGAGGACGCCGCGTGGACCCACACCGTCGGGACCATCACCACCGCGACGAGCAGCACCGCGACAGCGCCGAGGCGCAGCAGCGTCCGGCGGCGGCGACGCGGCGGCCGGGGCGGCTCCGGCTCGTCCGGCGCCGCCGTCGCGTCAATCCCGGTGTCCGCGTTCGTCATGCGCGCAGCATGCCACGGCGGGGCAAGCGCAACGGCCGGGAACCGCCTGGAACGGCCCGCGCTGCCCGGTCTGCGTCCAGGCGGCCGGCGCCGCCCTCCACGACAGCCGCCGCCCCGTGCGCGGGCCCGCCGACGCCCTGCCGGAGCCCGGAACCGGGCGGTGTCGGGTTTCGGCGGCGGTGGCGACTTGCCCGGAATTGAGCGGGTCAAGCTCGGCTACCGTGCCGCCCATGCAGCGACCCCTGACGATGAGTCTGGCCGTGGGTCTGGGTGTGCTCGCCGTCCTCGGCACGGCCCCGGCCACCCCCGCCGCCGCGGCGTTTCCGGGCGCCAACGGCCGCCTCGCCTTCCAGCGCTTCGACGCCGCCGGCACCGCGCTCGGCGACATCTACACGGTCACCGCGTCCGGCAAGGGCGAGACCGACCTCACCGGCACCCCGGCGGTCGAGGACCGCGACCCCGCCTGGTCCGCCGACGGCACGCGCATCGCGCTGCGCCGCTACGGGGCCGGCCCCGACGAGCTGTGGGTGATGAACGCCGACGGCAGCGGCCTGACCGTCGTGCCCGGCAGCGGCACCGCGTCCGCCCCGGCCTGGTCCCCGGGCGGCGGCACGCTCGTCTACGAGTGCTGGTCCGGCGGCCGGACCGACATCTGCTCGATCGCCCCCGACGGCACCGGCCTCACCCACCTGACCAGCACCGCCGGCGTCGACGAGCACACCCCGGTGTGGTCGCCCAACGGCCTGAAGATCGCCTTCGTCCGCGACGGCGCCGCGGGCGGCAGCAACCTGCTGACGCTCAGCGTGAAGACGCTGGGCACGACGGTGGTCACCACGGCGGTGGCCGGGACCTACGACTCCGGCCCCGACTGGTCCCCCGACGGCACCCAGCTCGCCTTCGGCCGGTTCGTCGCCGGCAGCGGCTACGGCACCGGGATCTACCGCGTCCCGGCCGCGGGCGGCCGCGCGACGCTGGTGACCCGGCCCCTGGCGGGCAGCGACTCGCACCACACGATGCCGGCCTGGTCCCCCGACGGCACGCGGATCGCGTACTGCGACCTGGACGACGACGAGGCCTGGGGGCACATCTTCACGATCAAACCCGACGGCACCGGCAACACCCAGGTCACCTTCGGCCCGCAAACCGACGAGGCGCCCGACTGGCGGCCCGTCTGATCACCAGCGGTTCTCGTGGCGGACCTGGTGCAGCGGGGAGCGGCGGCGCCACCCGTGCCGCTCCAGGTCCGGCACCTCCCGCAGCCGGCTCACCGGCCCGAGGCACAGCCACGCCACGGGCCGCACGCCGGCCGGGATGCCGAGCAGGTCGCGCAGGAAGTCCTCGCGGTAGAACGACACCCAGCCGACGCCGAGGTCCTCGGCCGTGGCCGCGAGCCACAGGTTCTGGATGGCGAGGCACACCGAGTAGAGGCCGGCGTCGGCGATCGCGTGGCGGCCCAGCACCGCGGGGCCGCCGCGCTCGGCGTCGTAGGTGACCACGACCGACAGCGTCGACTCCAGCACCCCGTCGATCTTGATGCGGGCGAACCGGGCGGCCGCCTCGGCGTCGAGGGTCGCGGCGAACACCTCGCGCTCGTGCGACACGTGCGCGTGGAAGGCCTCGCGCGGGGCCCGGTCGCGCACGACGACGAAGTCCCACGGCTGGGACAGCCCGACGCTGGGGGCGGCGTGCGCGGCGCCGAGGATCCGGTCGAGAGTGGCGTCGGGCACCGGGGCGCCCGTGAACTCGCCGCGCACGTCGCGGCGGCGGTTGATGATGTCGTACAGCTCGTGCGTCATGGCAGGCTCCCGCTGCGCTCGCGCCCCGGGCGGGCCGGGGCCGTCAGTCGCGAGGCCGGTCTTCGGACTCCCGGATCGTCGCCTCACCGCCCGCCTTCCCAGCCCGTGCGGGCCAGTGGCTACGCGTGCGCGTGTGGGCGGCGGCTCCCCGGTCACCGCGGCGGGCCCGTGCCGGATTCGCACCGGCTTCCCAGATTCTCCCCACTGTCGCCGGCGGGGCACCTCGCTTCAGTACTTGCCGTCGCGAAGGGTACCGCACCCCCGACTTTCGTCGGGGGTGGCCGCGGCGCTTCGCCAGATCCGCCCGGCCGCGGCGCTGCCTAGCGTCAGGTGGCATGAACCGCAGACTGCTCGCCCTCGTGGCCGCCGCCGCCGTGCTGTGGCCCGCCGCACCGGCCCAGGCCGGGCCGGCCACGCCGAAAGCCCCGATACCCGTCGACACCTATCTGCGCCAGGCCCTCGACGGGACCGGGCTGCCCGGGCTCTCCGCCGTCGTGACGCACGGGGACGAGGTCGTGCACGCGGCCGGCTACGGCCACGACTCGACGGGCGCGCCGGTCACCGCGCGCACGCCGATGCGGGTCGCCTCGGTGAGCAAGTCGTTCACGGCGATGGCGGTCATGACGCTCGTGGACGCCGGGAAGGTGGCGCTGGACGAGCCCGTCGCCGAGCAGCTGCCCGAGTTCCGGATGGCCGACCCGCGCGCGGCCCGCGTCACGGTGCGCCAGCTGCTCGACCAGACGTCCGGCCTCGCCGACGGCGGCGTCGGCATCCCCGCGGCCGAGGCCACCGGCAGCCCCGCCGAATACGTGGCGGCGCTGCGGTCCGGGCACCTCGCCGCCGAGCCCGGCACCGCGTGGGCCTACTGCAACGCCAACTACGAGATCGCGGCCCGGCTCGTGGAGGTCGCCGGGGGCGCGGGCTTCGGGCAGTACGTCCGGATGCACGTCTTCGAACCGCTCGGGATGACCGGCAGCTCCGTCGGGGGCGCGGCGGCGGACGGCCACATCTCGCTCTTCGGCGCCTGGGTGGCGCGGCCGGAGCTGCGCGCGTTCGGGGCGCGCGGCGGCGCGGGCGGGGTCGTCACCGACGCCGACGACATGGGCCGGTGGCTCATCACCCAGACCGGCCACGGCCCGCAGCTCGTGCGGCCGGAGAGCCTCGCGGCCATGCACGCGCCGTCGAAGGTGCGCGACTACGCGATGGGCTGGGGCCCGTCCGACGTGGACGGCAGCCGACTGCTCGTGCACGCGGGGAACCTGTTCACCTACACGGCCGTCGAGGCGATCGATCCCGCCACCGGCTACGGGTACGCGGTGATGACGAACAGCGCGGGCCTCTACGACGACACGTACGAGGTGCTGCGCGGCCTGGTCGCCCTGACCCGCGGCGCCGAGCCGCCGCCGGCGGGCGGGCAGCGGCAGCTGATCGAGCTCGTGCTGGGCCTGGTCGCGCTGGCCTCGGTGGGACTGGCCGTGCTGGGCGTGCTGCGCCCCTCCCGCCGCCGGTGGCGCCTGATCCCGCCGGTGCTCCCGGCGCTGGTGTTCGTGTCGTACCCGCAGTGGGTCTCGATCCTCATGAACGGCCGGACGGTCACGTGGGCGCAGGTGACGTACTTCGCCGCCCCGCTGACCGTCACCCTCGCCGTCGCGGCGTTGTCCGGCCTTGTCGTCGCGGCGGCCCACCTGCGCTCGATAGCCTCGGCCAGGTGAGCAAGTACCTCGTGTTCGCGGCGGTCGCCGGCATCTGTGTCGCCAGCGGCCTCTCCCTCGACCACGTCCCGGCCTGGCGTCAGCTGCTCTTCCCGGTGCTGAGCGCCGCCGCCTACCTGCAGGGCCGGCACCTGCCCGCGCGGCACGACTGGGCGGTGCCCGCGCTCGCCGCACTGCCCGGCGTCGTGCTGCTGGTGCCGGAGACCGCGCGCGGTGCCGGGGCGCTCATGTGCCTGGCCCTGTTCGTGGTGCTGCCCTGGCTCGCCGGCCGCTTCCGCCGCCAGCAGGCCGACCTGGTGCTGGCCGGCCGCGAGCGGATCGCGCAGCTGGAGCTGATCGCGCTGCGGGAACGCGCGCGCATCGCGGCGGACATGCACGACTCGCTCGGGCACGAGCTGGCGCTGATCGCCCTGCGGGCCGGCGCGCTGGAGCTGGCCCCGGACCTGTCCCAGCCGCACCGGGAGGCGGCCGCGGCCCTGCGCGCGTCGGCCGTGACCGCCACGGACCGCCTGCGCGAGACGATCGGCATCCTGCGCGAGTCGGCCCCGGCCGACCCCGCCGGCGAGCGCGTCGAGGCGCTCGTGCAGCGGGCGCGCGAGGCCGGCATGGTCATTGCCCTGCGCGTCGGCGCTGGGCCGCGGCCGCCGACGGTCGAGCGGGCCGTCCACCGGGTCGTGCAGGAGGCGCTCACCAACGCGGCCCGCCACGCCCCCGGCTCCGCGGTGGCGGTGGACATCGAGCACCGCGGAGATGCGATCGTCGTCGTCGTGCGCAACGAGCTGGGGGACAACGGGCCGGCAGACAACGAGCCGGGGGACACGGTGGCCGTACCGTCCGGGGACGGCAGCGGCCTGTCCGGCCTGCGCGAACGCCTGCGCCTGCTCGGCGGCTCCCTGCGATCCGGCCCGGGCGACGGCGGGTTCACGGTCACGGCCCGCATCCCGGTGGCCCGCCCGTGATCCGGGTCGTGCTCGCCGACGACGAGGCCATGATCCGCGCCGGGATTCGGGCGATCCTCGCCACCGACCCGGGCATCGAGGTCGTCGCCGAGGCCGCCGACGGCCGCGAGGCGGTCGAGCTCGTGCGCGCCCACCGACCGGACCTGGTGCTGCTCGACATCCGCATGCCGCGCCTCGACGGCCTGTCCGCCGCGGCCGAGCTGCGGGCGGCCGCGCCGGACGTCGCGGTGGTGCTGCTGACGACGTTCGACGAGGACGAGTACGTGGCCCGGGCCCTGGCCGAGGGCGCCGCCGGCTTCCTGCTCAAGGCGGCCGACCCGCGCGAGCTGATCCTCGGCGTGCGCGCGGTCGCCGGTGGCGCCGCCTACCTGTCGCCCCGCATCGCCCGGAAGGTCATCACCCGCCTCGGCGGCGGCCGCCTCGCCCGTGCGGAGGCCGCCCGGCGACGCCTGGACCGGCTGACCCCGCGCGAGCGCGACGTCCTCGGCGGCGTCGGCCGGGGCCTGTCCAACCAGGAGATCGCCGCCGACCTGCACCTCTCCGAGGGCACGGTGAAGGCCCACGTGAGCGCGATCCTGCTGCGGCTGGGCCTGAACAACCGCGTGCAGGCCGCCATCCTGGCCTGCGAGGCCGACGGCTGAGCCGGCGATCCCACGTTCGTCCGGTTCGCGGCCGGACGGGGCACGCGGCCGCGCCGGCCGCTCTAGTCTCGGGTGATGACGCAGACGACGCACACGCTCGCCCTGCCGGGGGCCGACCTGGTCTACGACGTCGCCGGGACGCTGCCGCCGGCGGACGGCCGGCCCCTGCTGTTCATGGTCGGCCAGCCCATGACCGCGGACGGGTTCCGCGCGCTGGCCGAGCACTTCCCGGACCGCACCGTCGTCACCTACGACCCGCGCGGCCTCGGCCGCAGCGTGCGCACCGACGGCGGGACCACCGACACGCCGCAGGAGCAGGCCGCCGACCTGCACCGCCTCGCCGAGGCGCTCGGCGCCGGCCCGGTCGACGTCTTCGCCAGCAGCGGCGGGGCGGTGACGGCGCTCGAGTGGGTGGCCACGCACCCGGGCGACGTCGCCACGCTGGTCGCGCACGAGCCGCCGATCAACGCGGTGCTCCCCGACGCCGCCGGCGCGGACCGGGCCCGGGCCCGCTTCAACGCCGCCTACGAGGCCAACGGCTCCGGCGCGGGCATGGCCGCCTTCATCGCCATGACGTCCTGGAAGGGCGAGTTCACCGAGGACTACTTCGCCCAGCCCGACCCCGATCCGGCGATGTTCGGGCTGCCCGCCGCGGACGACGGGCGCCGCGACGACCCGCTGCTGTCGAGGCGCGCGTGGGCGATCACCGACTACCGCCCGGACGCGGCCGCGCTGACCGCGGCCCCGACGCGCATCGTGGTCGGCGTCGGCGAGGAGTCGGCGCAGACGTACACGGCGCGCACGGCCGAGGGGGTGGCCGCCCTGCTGGGCCAGGAGGTCACGGTGTTCCCGAGCCACCACGGCGGCTTCGTCGGGGGCGACTCCGGCTACGCGGGCAAGCCGGCGGAGTTCGCCGCGACACTGCGCGAGATCCTCGGCTAGGCTCCGGCGCCGCGGCGGCCGCACGGCGGGCTACAGCAGGCCGGCGAGCTTGTAGAGCACGAGCGAGCCGGCCACGGCGACGTTCAGGCTCAGGCCGGTGCCGATCATGGGAATCTCGACGGCGCCGTCGAGGAGGTCCAGGGCCTCGGGCGGGATGCCCGTCGACTCGTGGCCGAGGACCATCACCGTGCGCCGGCGCGCGGCGGGCAGGTCGGCCAGGCGCACGGCCTCGTCGGCGAGCTCCACGCCCAGGACCCGCGCGCCCGCCGCGCGCTGCGCGGCCAGCCAGCGCAACGGGTCGCCGATGCGGTGCACGCAGGCGGGGCGGCGCAGCGTGTTGCCGCGGGCCAGGGCCTCGTCGATCCACGGCAGCCGCGGCACGACGAGGCAGGCCCCGACGGCGTCGCAGGTGCGCAGGAGCGTGCCGAGGTTGACGCCGTGCATGGGCCACAGCGGCGCGGCGAGGAGATGCCCCCAGCAGCGGTGCGAGCGGGGACGGCGGGCGGAACGCACCTCGGAGCGGGTGCGGACGCGGATGGCGGTAGCCATGGGGGGGACGTGCTTCGCGGCGCACGCGGGCCATCGACGGCGGAAGGGCCGCACCGAGCATAGCGCTCCGGGCGCGGTCCGTCACCGGTGCGCCGCCGCGGCCGGGGATGGCCGCCCGCGTCACCGGCGCAGCGCCGCCGCCGGGGATGACCGGCCCGGCGAGGCGCCCGCGCATCCCGCGCTCGCGTCGCGGAGGATGGCCTCGTGAACCCGCTCGTGCTCGACGTCGCGGCGCTGCAGGCCGCCTACTGCCGCGGCGTCGACGATCGCGACCCCGGCCTGCTGCGCTCCATCGTCGCCGACGACGTGGAGTTCGTCGGCGCCGACGGGGTGTCGCACACGGGCGCCGAGGCGTTCGTGGCGGTGTTCACCCGCTACTGGGCGGCCAACCCCGGCCCCGTCATGCACTTCGTGTCCAACGTGGAGGTGCTCGGCGACGGCGACCCGTTCCCGGTGCGGGCGCTGTTCCACGCGATGTCGCGGCCCGCGCCGGACCGGACCGTGCAGACCTGGGGCCGCTACGACGACCTGGTGCGGCGGACCCCGGCCGGGCTCCTGTTCGCGGCCAAGCGGCTCTCGGGAGTGCACCGCGGCTGAGGTTCCGCCCGGCCCGGTCAGCACCTGGCCGGTCTCAGGCCCGACGCCGGGGCAGGCGCCGGTGTTCGCGTCTACCGTCGCAGCTGCGCCAGCCCCGCATCGATCATCGTGCCGGTGCGGGGGAAGTCGTACAGCATGCCGCGGTACTGCTCCAGCGGGATCGCCAGGCTCGCGGCCGGCACCCCACGGCTGGCCAGCACCTCCCCCGTCCAGGCGAGGAACCCGGTGAACAGCTCGGGGTCGTCGACGTAGACGGCCGCGGCGAGGAAGTCGACGATGTGCGCCAGGTCGGCCATGGTGGCGTCGAGCTGGGCCTCGGAGTAGTCGCGCATCGGCGGGAACCGGCGCCGCAGCTCGGCCGCCGCCTGGTCCACGAGGTCGCCGCGGCGCTTGAGCAGCGAGGTGTGCTCGTCGTCGGCA
This sequence comes from Dactylosporangium sp. CA-139114, assembly GCF_050955725.1. NCBI lineage: Bacteria > Bacillati > Actinomycetota > Actinomycetes > Micromonosporales > Micromonosporaceae > Dactylosporangium > Dactylosporangium sp. CA-139114. The sequence goes on along the minus strand of NZ_CP192080.1, from coordinate 3,039,538 downwards.
AGGTGGGCGACGGCGCCCGCGGACTCGGTGCGCAGCGCGGCCGGGTCGTCCAGCAGGTCCGCGGCCCCGGTGGCGTCGGCGGCCCAGTGCGCGCCGATCGCCCGCGCCCAGCGGCCGTCCGGGCCGAAGCCGCGCCCACCGACGATGAGCGGCACCTCGGCGCGCCGGCAGGCCTGCACCGCCCGGCGCGCGGCCGGGAGCCGCGGCGCCAGCGCGCAGCTGAGCGCGACGGCGTCGACGTCCTGCTGGTGCAGGTAGGAGACCAGGTGCGCCACCGGCACGCTGGCCCCGAGGAACGTCACCTGCCAGCCGCGCAGCCGCAGCACCTCGGCGACGATCCGGGCCGGCAGCGCGTGCCACTCCCCGTCGAGGCAGGCGACGACGACCCGGCCCTTGCCCGTCGCGCGGGCGCCGTGGCCCAGCACGGCCACGACGCGCTCGCTGATGTGCGTGGCCGCGTGCTCCTGGGCGACGCTCCACTCGTTGCGCTGCCACCACTCGCCGACCTGCCGCTGGGCGGGCGCGACGAGCTCGAGCAGCACCCGCTCGGCGTCGGTGCCGGCGTCCACCATCCCGCGGGCCACCGCGACGGCGCCCTCCTCGTCGGCCTCGGCGAGGCAGGCGAGGTAGTCGTCGTAGGCCGTCACGACACGGTCACCGTCGCGGATCGGTGCACGGTCGCGGATTGGTGCACGGAGTGCAGGTGGCGCGGGGACGTCCGGACGGGCTCGGCCCGCACGGCCAGCACCGCGATGTCGTCGTGCTCGCGGCCGCCCAGCCAGTCCATCGCGAGCTGCTCGACGCGCTCGGCCAGGGCCGGCGCCGGCATGGTGGCGCAGCCCGCGAGCGCGGTGGTGAGGCGGCGCAGCCCGTACATCTCCGCGCCCCGGTGCCCGCCCCGCGCCTCGGTCACGCCGTCGGTGAACAGCAGGCAGGTCTCGCCGGGCGCGAGGTGCAGGGTGTGCCGGCCGAAGACCGGCTCGTCGATGACGCCGACGAGCATCCCGCGCAGCGCGACCGTCTCGACGGTGCCGTCGGCGCGCAGCACGAGCGGGGGCAGGTGGCCGCCGCCGGCCAGGGTGAGCCGGATCCCGCCGGACGGGCGGGGCTGGGCGGTGCCGAGGACCATCGTGGCGAACCGGCCGTCGGAGAGGCCCTCGAGCAGCATGTCGTTGAGCACGTGCAGGAGCCGCTGCGGATCGTCCTCGACGCGGCGCAGCGCGCGGAGGCTGTGCCGGACCTGGCCGGTCAGCACGGCCGCGTCGACGCCCTTGCCGGACACGTCACCGAGGAAGAACATGGCCCCGCCGGCGATCGGGTGCGCGCCGTAGAAGTCGCCGCCGATGTGCATCGTGGAGCGGGCCGGGCGGTAGGCGGTCCCCCAGGTCAGCCCGGTGACCGGGGCCGGCGGCTCCGGCAGCAGGCTCTCCTGCAGCGTCGCGGCGACCCGGGACTGGGCCGCGTAGAGCTGCGCGGCCTCCAGCGCGGCGCCGATGCGGGCCGCGAAGTCCTCCAGCAGGGTCACGTCGGCGATCTCGGTGACCACGAGCGCGGCGGCCGGGCCGCCCGCGGCGAGGATCGGCACGACCCAGGCGGCCGGCGTCGCCTCGCTGCCGAGGAACGGGGTGCCGCCCGGCCACAGGAACGGCTGCGCGACCGGGTTGCCGTCGAGCGTGTCCCGCACGGCGGCCGGCAGCGAGGCCAGGGCCACCTGGTCCTGGCGCACGGGCGCCGAGCCGGCCGCGTGCCAGCAGCGGGCGCGGCCGCGGCGGGTGGGCAGCACCAGCAGCGCGGCCCCGGCGAGCGAGGACACCGCCAGCTCGACGGTGGCGCGGCAGACCCGGTCGGCGTTGAGCATGCCGCCGACGCGCCGCGCTGTGGCGGCCAGGAAGGCCGCGTGGTCGTCCGCTCGCTCGGATGTCTGGTGCAAATACCACGCCACCTGCCCGGCGCCGAGCTCGACCCTGCGGCCGTTCAGCCCGTCGGGCATCGGTCCACCGACCGTCACCGCGGGTAGCCGGCGAGCCGCCGCGGGGTTGCGGTAGAGCACGGTCCCGGCGTCGTCACACAGCAGGACGCCCTCGTCGAGGTGGTCGAGGAGCTGGACCAGAGCGGGCGCGGCCGTGTCGGGCGCACCTATCGGTGCGTTCATGGGTTGTCCAATCCGTGGCCGTCGCGTTCCCTGCGAGCCTACGCTTCTGGGCTTAGGCTGGCACGGCGGCGACCCTTTCGGTGCACAGGAGGCCTTCGCGATGACGATCAGCGACGAGCGGGACACGGCGACGCTGGAGATCACGGTGTCCGGCTCGACCGGCGAGTCCGTGCTGGTCACCGTCGAGGGCGAGCTGGACTACGACACCGCGAACGACCTGCGCGCGGCCCTGCTCGACGCGCTGCGGCGCGATCCCGTGGGGATCACCCTCGACCTGGCCGGACTGCGTTTCCTGGACAGCAGCGGCCTGGGCGTCATCGTGAGCGGCTGGCAACGCGCCCGCGCCGCCGGCATCCACTACGTGGTTCGCCGCACACCGAGCGTGATCGCCGAACAGTTCGAGATGACCGGCTTGTCGCAGGTCCTCACGTTCGGCGAGGACAACGCGGCGGAAAGCGACGAATCGAGCGCCGCCTGACGCCCGCCCCGCAATCGCACTCGCGCGGCGCCGCGTCGGCGACGCGTTCAGTGACCACACGGCACGGCTCGACGCCGCCGCCCGGCGGGCGCCCCTCGCCGCGGAGGCGTCCGAGCGGCCCGGGGTTCGACCCGGAGACGGGAGACGGCCCGGCGCGGGCGGGGTGAGATCGAACGGCCGCACGCAGCGGCGGACGGCAGCGTTCCCTGCCGTCCGCCGCTGGGCTCAGGCCCAGTCCTGGGTGGTGCTAGTTGGTGACCGTGATCCGCACCGAGTCGAAGCTCGGGATCTCGTTCGCCTTCTGCATCATCGGGATGCGGTGCGAGCCGTCGCCGGCCCAGGAGGCGCACTGGGCGGTCCCCGTCGTCGGCATCCCGGTGATGTTGATGGTCACGACGTCGGGCTGGGCGCCGCCGCCGCGGTCCTCCGTCGCGACGAAGAACGCCGGGGCGACGGTCGGGTCCGGGGCGCTGCGCGTGCTGGCGAGCATGCGGCACGCGGTGTGGAAGTGGCCGCGGGTCAGGCCGTCGGGCGTGAGGAACGCGCTCTCGAGGTAGTAGCCGCCCGCCGCCGCGCCGAGGAAGCGGTCGCGGACCAGGTTGCGGGTGCTGACCTGGATCGTGAACGCCTGGCCGACCCGCACCCGCTGCGGGGCGCGGGTGATGAGCAGCGTCGGGTTCTTGTCCTGGCTGCTGACCTCGCCGAACGCGGTGCTCACGCAGCGCGGGGCGTCCTGGAAGCCGGTGTGCGCCGCGAGGCGGCTCTGGCTGCAGTCGTTGCCCAGCGTCTCCAGCGTGGTGCCGGTGCTGCTGCCGGCGGAGGGAACGGCGGTCGCGCCGCCGCCGCCCTGGGTGGGCGGCGGGGTCGGGCAGTTCGGGTTGACGCGGCGCCACTGCGGCCGGCCGTTCACCTGGCCGTCGCCGATGTGGTTGGTCACCTGGCGGCCGTTCTGGTTGCCGCCGCTCACGTCGCCCGCGGTCTGGTCGGGCTTGGGGACGCTGCCGGCGGCCGGGTCGGCGCCCTCCTCGGCGGCGGCCGCGGAGCTCGCGGACGGCTTCGGGGCGGCCTTCGAGGTGCCGCCGGCGGCGCCGGTCGCGGGGCCCTTGGCGGTGGCGGTCGGGCACGCCTTGGACGCGTTGTTGTTCTGGTTCGGCCGGCGGGTGGCCGCCTCGGAGATCTGGGTGACCGTGAGGCCCGCCACGAACGCGAGCACCGCGGCGATGACGGTGACCGCTCGCTTGCCGCGGGCGTTCGGGGCCCGCTGCTCGTCGTCGGCCGGGCGCTCCGGATCGTCGCCGTAAAAGCTCCTGCGCTGCATGACGGAACCTCTCTCAAATCTTTGTCCGGCGTGAGCCAACGTAGATTTCGTGATTGACCGTCGTCAACCATCGAAGCATAAACTAAGTCGGGCTAAAGAAGTTCCAAAGCTCCCACATCCGGGCAGGCAGAGGCCCGTATCAAAACCCGTTTTGATGCGGCCGATCAGCTGGCGGAGACCATTTCCTTCGGTTCTTCCTCCGGCACTGGAACGGGTTTCCGCCGATGTTGCAGCACCACGCTGACGACGCAGATCACGCCGATTCCGAGCAGCGCGACCAGGCTCCACAACAGATATGACGGGCCGCCGGAATCCGCCTGCGCCACCGGCTGCGGCTGGGGCTCGGCCTCGCCGTGGGCGGCCGCGTGCGCGTTACCCTCGCCGGGCTTCAGCGTGAGCGCCGGGACCGTGAGGTTCGCCTGGGTGCCGTCGGAGTTGGTGAGCACGACCGCGAACGCGAGCCGGTCCACGGCCGGCAGCGGGCCGATCGAGAGGTACAACTCGGTCGTCTTCCCGGGCGGGAGCGCCCGGTCGGGCATCGCGATCCACGTGATCGCGGTGGTGACCTCGGTGATCCGGTAGCCGTGCAGCGACGCGAGGGGCTTGTCGACCTTCTCGTTCGTCATGGCGGGGGCCCAGTCGTCGACCGACAGCGGGTACACCTCGGCGATCGGGTTGTCCGCCGGCAGCCGCACGTCGATCGCCGTCACCGAGGCCGTCCGGCTCTCGTTCGTGATCCGCAGCGTCAGGTCGGCGCCGTCGCCCTGCACGGCCTCGGTCGGCGTGACGACCACGTCGGCCGCGGCGGGGGCCGCGATCCCGGCGAGGGCCAGGACACCGGCTCCGGCGATGACGGCGCGGACGGCCCACCGTTGCTTGTGCTCCACACCGGGTTGTTCGCAGACGGGAGCCGGAGGGTTCAATCCGTTCCCAAGATATTTTCAGCTTCCCGGTTTCCTGGCATCGACGCGGCTCAGGACGGTGCCGACCATCCGCCGCCAGTCGGTGGTGAACTCGGGCCCGGTGGTGTGCTCCCCCACCCAGTACACCGCGTAGCTCGCGACGACGATCGCATTGCCCCGCCCGACGACGGCCACCGCGACGTCGGCCGATCCCGGATAGGCGGCCTCGTACGTCTTGTGCCGCACGGTCACGAAGCCCTTCCACTCGCCGGAGACCAGCGGCTCGATCGTGCTCGTCTCGCTGTAGCCGGCCTCACTGCTGCCGTCGCGCGGCCCGGCGCTGCGCGAGGCGCTCGGCGGGCAGGCGTCCATCGTGTCCTGCAGCGACGCGAACGCCGCCTCCATCGCGCCCGCGTCCTTGTAGACCAGGCCCAGCTGGTCGAACGCCTGCGCGCCCTTGTCGCCCTCGTCGGCCATCGACGCGGCGACCGAGCCGGTGGGCGAGCCGGGCACCGGCGGCCGCTTCGCGACCCCGGCACACAGCGGCGTGATGCTCGTCGTGGGCGGCGCCGACTCGGCCGGCCGCTTCCACGTCGGCCCGATGTCGCCGGGCTCGAGCACGCCGGCCTGCAGCATCGCGGTCGTGTAGGTGGCGCCCCGCGGGCCGGGCTCCTCGCCCGTGCACCCCGCGAGCGCCATCGTCGCCGCGACGCTACCGGCCGTCACCATGCACAGCGCTCTCCTGGCCATCGACACGCCGCCCATCCTGACAGACCGTGCACGGACGGGAGTAGGCCCGGACCCACCCCGGCCGCAAGGATCAGCGCCGCAGGTCGTGGCGGCGGTGCGTGACCTTCTCGACCAGCCCCGGCGGCAGCAGCCGGCGCAGCGGGAACACCAGCGGCGCGTTGCTGCCGACCGCGTAGTGCGCCTTCGGCCGCGCCGCCTCGATCGCCTTCACGATCGTCGCGGCCACCGGTCCGGCCGCGATCCCGGCCTGCTCGTTGCGGTCCAGCGCGGCCAGCATGCGCTCGAACTCCGCGCGGTGCGGCGAGGCGTCGGAGACGTACTTGGTGCGCCGCTGGCTGATCCCGGTGCTGATCGCCCCCGGCTCGACGGTCGTCAGCCACACGCCGAACGGCGAGTACTCGTGCCGCGCCCCGTCGCTGAAGCCCTTGAGCGCCGCCTTCGAGGCGACATACGACGATCGGTACGCCAGCGGAAACGACGCCAGCATCGAGCCGACCATCACCACGCGCCCGTACCGGCGCCGCATCATCCCCGGCAGGAGCAGCTGCGCGAGCCGGACCGGCCCGAGCACGTTGACCTGGAACAGCCGCCGCAGCGCGTCCATCGGCAGCTCGTCGAACGGCCCGGACTGGCTCTCCCCGGCGTTGTTGACGAGCACGTCCACCGGACCGGCGGCGGCCGCGAGCGCCTCGATGGAGGCGTCGTCCTCGAGGTCGAGCGCCCGGAACTCGAACCCGTCCGCGCGCAGCCCCTCGGGCCTGCGGCTGGTGCCCAGCACCCGATACCCCCGCGCGGCCAGCGCCGCCGCGGTCGCCTTCCCGATCCCGGACGACGCCCCGGTGACGAGCGCGATGCGATCCATCGCAGCACCATACCGTCGCCGGGCGCCACCGCGTGCGGCTAGCATGCGCAGCGTGATTCTGGCGCTGCTGCTCGACCTGGCCAACATCGCCGGGGGCTTTCTGCTCGCCATCGGACTCATCCGCCGCCTCCCCCGCGTCGGCGCCGAGCTCGGGCGGTTCGCGGACCGCGCCGCGCCGCAGGGCTGGATCGTGGGGATCGTCGCGCTCGCCCTGGGCACGGCCTATCTGCTCATGCACCTGCTCGCCGGGCCGCGCGTGTTCCACTTCGAGATCGTCGGCATCGGGGTCGGGCTGGCCCTGCTGTGGGACCGCATCACGGGCCGCCGCGCGCCGGAGCCCGCCCCCGCCTCCGACGGGCCGACGGGCCGGGCGCTGCTGCTGGCCGTCTTCGGCGTCGTCGCCATCATCGTCGGGCTCCAGGGGCTGTTCACCCCGGACTAGGCCCGCGTTCCCGCGCGGCGGCGTAGGCGGCGTCGAGGCGCTCCAGCGGCCCCGGGCCGGGGCGCGGCTTCGGCGGGGCCCCCAGGTGGCGCTCCCGCAGCTCGTCCATGAGCTCCTCGACGAACGCCGGGCCCTCGTCGCGCATGAGCTGCTGGCGGGTGCGCAGCTCGTCGCTGCCCGCGCGCCAGTCGAGGCCCCAGTTGCCCAGGGCGTAGATGACCGGCAGCGTCTGGATGCCCGCCTCGGTGAGGCTGTAGCGGGCGCGCTGCCCTCGCGCCGCGGTGCCGCGGGTGAGGATCCCGGCCTCGACCAGCCGCACGAGCCGGTCGGCGAGGATGTTCGAGGCGATGCCCTCGATCGATCCGGTGAGCAGCGCCCGGAAGTAGCGGCGGTCGCCGAAGATCACGTCGCGCAGCACGAGCAGCGACCAGCGGTCCCCGAGCACCTCGACGGCGGCGTTGATCGGACACCCGGACCGTGGTTCCACGACTCCTCCTTGACAGGCACCTCGCCCCCAATATAGTGGTTGCATATCGCAACCACTAGAGGGGCGAGGTGAGCCCGTGCTGAGACCGATCGCGGACGGCGTGCTGGTCCACGAGAGCGAGTTCTGCCAGAGCAACGCCGTGGTCGTGCACGGCGTCGCCGGCGCACTGCTCGTCGACCCCGGCGTGCAGGACCACGAGATGTCCTGCCTCGCGGCCGACCTGTCGCAGTCGGGCCAGACCGTCGTGGCCGGCTTCTCGACGCACCCGGACTGGGATCACCTGCTCTGGCACGCCCGGCTCGGCACGGCCCCGCGCTACGGCACGGCCCGCTGCGCGGCCGCCATCCGCGACGAGCTGTCCGACCCCGACGCGAAGGCCCGCATCGCCGAGCACCTGGAGCCGACGGGCATCGCCGGGAAGGTCCCGCTCGACCTGCTCGGCGAGATCACCGCCCTGCCCGCCGGGACCGTGCTGATCCCCTGGGACGGCCCGCGGGCCCGGGTCATCGAGCATCAGGCGCACGCCCAGGGCCATGCGGCGCTGCTCGTGGAGGAACGCGGGGTGCTCGTCGCCGGCGACATGCTCTCCGACGTCCTGGTGCCGATGCTCGACCTGCACGGCGCCGCCGACCCGATCGAGGAGTACCTCACCGCGCTGCGGCTGCTGGAGGGCGTGGCGGGCGGCGTCGACGTCTTCGTCCCCGGCCACGGGTCCGTCGGCGGAGCCGACGAGCTGCGTGCTCGGATCGAGCGGGACCGGGCGTACGTGCTCGCCCTGCACGAGGGCCGCGACCCCGACGACCCGCGGGCCGGCCCGTCGGCCAAGGCCGGCTGGGAGTGGGTGAGCGACGTGCACGACGGCCAGGTGCAGCGCCTCGCCGAGCGCAGGAAGGGCGAGCAGGACCGCGGCTAGTCGGCCCAGATCGTGACCGTGAACATGATCGGCCCGCCCGCGGCGGGCGGCGCGGCGGTCACGGTGCCACCGATCACCCGGCCCGGGCGCAGCGCGCAGAACGTCTGCCCGGCCTGCACCGGGATGCGGACGGTGGCCAGGGTCGCCGTCTTGCAGCCCAGGTACGTCGGCGCCGCATTGCCCGCCGGCGTGTACGCCCGCACCGCCACGCCCACCGGGTCCAGCGATCCGAAGTCGCCGTCCACGCACAGGTCCCCGGACTCGCAGTCCTTGTCGATCAGGATGCCGCCGTCGCCGAGCAGCACCGAGCCCACGGTCACGGTCACCGGGTACGCCCCGACCTGCGTCCCGGCGGCCGGCCCGCTCGGCGGCGGCGCGGGCACCACCGGAGAGCCCGGCGGGTCGGCCCACACCGTCGCGGTGAACGCGACCGCGCCGCCGGCGGCGCGCGGCGCGGACGTGATCGCCACCCCGACCGCCCGGCCCGGCTTGAGCACGCAGAAGGTCTGCCCCACGGCGACCGGCACGCGCGCGGCGAGCACGGTGGCCGACTTGCACCCCTGGTATGTCGGCAGCGCGTGATCCGCCAGGACGTACTGCCGCACCTGCGGGCCCACCGGGACGAACGACGACGAGTCGGGGTCGAGGCAGATGTCGCCGGCCGAGCACGGCTGGACGAACTGCGCGTGGTCCGGGGCGGCGTCCTCCAGCGGCACCGAGCCGCCGTTCACGCTCACCGGGTAGGACGCGAGCTGCGTCCCGGCCGGCTCCCCGCCGGGCGTGGCCGGGTCCGCGACCGGTGGCGGCCGCGACGGCGCGACGGCCGGCTCCCGCGTGGTGCGCAGCGCCGGGGCGACGACGAACACCAGCACGGCGGCGACGGCGACGATGCCGGCCACGGCGCCGCCGGCGAGCAGATCGAGCCGGTCCCGATCGCCGGAGGGCTGACCGGCCTCGGGGTCCTGAGGATCCGACACGCCCGAACGCTATCGACGGCGGTGCCGGAATGGTCCCGGCCTTGCGCCAGACCGCGCGACCCGAACGCCGGAGCGCCGCTCGATAGATCGGCGTCCCGCGCTCTTGACCTCAACTCAGGTTGAGGTTTTACGGTAGGAACAGTGAACAGTGACGTGGTGGCCGGGTTCAAGGCGGCGTTCCGGGGCTACCCGACCGGGGTCGCGATCATCTCCGTCGCCGGCCCCGACGGGCCGGCCGGGCTGACCGCCTCCAGCGTCGCCTCGGTCTCGCTCGCCCCGCCCGCGCTGTCGTTCTCGGTCATGGACTCGCCGTCGGCGCTCACCATCGTCAACGCGCCCAGCCTCGTCGTGAACCTCCTCGGGGCCGGGCACGCCGACCTCGCGCACGACTTCGCCCGCTCTGGCGGCCCCCGCTTCACGCCCGGCCAGGGCTGGATGACGCTGCCGACGGGCGAGCCGGCGCTGCGCGACGCCCAGGCGGTGATGCGGTGCGTGCCCCTGCACCGGGTGGCCGTCGGCGCGTCGACGGTCGTGGTCGCGGAGGTGACGAGCGTGCTCACGGGCGCCGAGGACGCCCGTCTCATCTACCACGGGCGCATGTTCCACGTGTTCCGTCACTCAGGGGGCCCGCAGCCCCAGTAGGCGATGATGACCCGGTGCGAGTCGCAATCACGGCGATCGGCAGCCGGGGCGACGTGGCCCCCTACACCGGGCTCGGCGTCAGGCTCCAGCAGGCCGGTCACGAGGTCACCATCGCCACCCACGCCGTCTTCGAGCCGCTCGTGCGCGGGCACGGCCTGCGCTTCCACCTGCTGCCGATGGACGCCCAGGAGCAGCTGCGCACCCGCTTCGCCGACCGCGGCCTGGTGCGCATGACGATGGCCGTGCACGAGGTCGTCGCCGAGCACGCCCGCCCGCTGGCCACGGCGATGCTGGCCGCCGCCCGCGAGGCCGACGTGCTGCTGGTGACGCCGACGAGCTGGTTCGGCGTCGTGATCGCGGAGGGTCTGGGCATTCCCAGCCTCGGGGTGTACCTGCAGCCGCTCACCCCGACGCGCGAGTTCCCGCCCCCGGCGCTCACCCGGCGAGACCTGGGCGGCTGGGCCAACCACCGCCTCGCCTCCCTGCTGCTCACCGCGGGCCAGCGCCCGTTCCGCAGCGTGGTCGGCGAGCTGCGGCGGGAGCTCGGCCTGCCCGGGACGACCCCCTCGGCCTGGCTGCGCGCGCAGGAGGCGAAGCACTGGCCCATCCTGTACGGCTACAGCCCCCTCGTCGTGCCCACCCCGAAGGACTGGCCGGCCTGGTACCGCCCCGTCGGCTACTGGTGGCCGGCCCCCGAGCCCGGGTTCGCGCCGGCCCCCGAGCTCGAGCGGTTCCTGGCCGCGGGCCCGCCCCCGGTGTACGTCGGCTTCGGCAGCATGCCCGTCCCCGACCGCGACCGGCTCTCGTCCGCGGTCGCGGCGGCGGTGCGCCGGGCGGGCGTCCGCGCGATCGTGAGCGCCGGCTGGTCGGGCCTGACCGTCGAGGCCGACGACGTCCTGGCCGTCGGCGAGGTGCCGCACGAGTGGCTGTTCCCGCGCGTGGCGGCCGTCGTCCACCACGCGGGCGCGGGCACCACCGCCGCGGGCCTGCGCGCGGGCGTGCCGCACGTCCCGGTCCCGGTGATGGTCGACCAGCCGTTCTGGGCGCAACGCCTCCGGCTGCTGGGCGTGACCCCGGGCCCGATCCCCGTCCGCCGCCTGACCGCCGGCCGCCTGGCCGACGCCCTCACGGCCGCCGTGACCGACCCGCGCTACCGCCGGCGGGCGCGGGCCCTGGCCGCCCGGCTGTCCGAAGAGGACGGTGCCGGGGCCGTGCTGCGCGAGCTCGGACGGCTCACGAGCGCCACCGCCTGACCTTCCGCCGGACCCGGGTCGCCGCCGCGAGCGCCACGGCCCCGGCGAGCAGCGCGAGGCCCGCGGGGCGCCGGGACACGCCCCCCGCGTCCGCTGCCGGCTCCGGCGCCGGACGCGGGGGGCGTGCGCGTCAGGTGCTCAGCCGGAAGTAGTCCAGGTTGAAGCCGCCCGTCTCGCAGTGCACGGTGACGAGCTGGTCGCCCGCCGGGAGGGTGACCGTCGTGTGGACGGACCGGTAGTTCGCCCAGCCGCCCGTGTCCGGCACCGAGACCGTCGACAGGACCTGGTCGTTCGCGTCGCGGAAGGTGATCGCGTCCGTCGCCGCCGCGCCGGAGCCGTTCGCCACGCGCAGTTCCAGGTCGTACGTCCCGGCCTGGGCCACCGCCAGGCGGTACTGCAGCCAGTTGCCGGCCGCCGTCCACCCGACGTTCCTGCCGCCGCTCGCGGAGGGGTTGTTCTCCACGAAGTTCGCGCCGCCCTCGGTCCAGCCGTGCTCGGCGACGTACGCCTCCGCCTCGACCTTCTCCCCGATCGGCGCACCGTGCGGGTTGACCGTCACGTGCACGGACACCTGGGAGCTCGCGGCGCCGTCGGTCACCCGGAACGCCAGGTTCAGGGTGCCCGCCGTCGTCGGGTGCAGGCTCACGGTGCCGGTCGCGGCGTCCACGCTCACGCCGTCGGGCAGGTCGACCGCGTAGAACGCGAGCGCGTCCCGGTCGCGGTCGGTGGCCCGCAGCTGGAAGGTGGTCGTCGTGTACTGGTCCGCGACCACGTCCGGCACCGCGGCCAGCACCGGCGCGTGGTTGCCGCGCGGTGAGGGCACCTCGGCGTGCCAGCGGAACGTCGCGTACGCGCCCGCGGGCACGGTCTCGACGAACTGCCGGCCGGCCAGCACGACGCGGACCTTGCGGGCCGTGGTGTTCGCGTTGCCCACGACCGCCACGAAGTCGTCGCCGTCGCGGTACACCACGTTGCCGATCCCGTTCGCCGTGGCGCTGGACTCGACGCGGGTGTGCCGCGGGGTGAGGTACTTCGCGAACTGCCCCATGGCGTAGAGCTCGTCGCGGACCGTGAACGTGCGGGACGTGGTGTCGACCTTCACCAGGCGGTCGGGCCACTTGGTGGTGGCCGCGATCTGGTCCCAGTCGACGTTGTTGTCGCGCAGCGGCGTCCAGTGCAGGGTGCCGCCGTCCTGGTCGGTCGCCTGCGCCCACATCACGTAGGAGCTGGCGTCGAGCCGGAAGTAGCTCAGGATCGTGGCCGGCGAGAGGTCGCTGGTCTCGGTCATGTGCACCGGCTTGCCGGTCTGCTCGTAGGCGTCGCGCATGACGGTGGGGTCGCCCCAGTACGGGTGGAAGGCGATCGCGTCCGCGGCCCGGCGCGCGGCCGGGTCGTTCAGGATGCGGTAGTAGTTCTTGGTCTCGGTGCTGCCGGGGTCCTTCCAGTCCCAGAAGTTGAAGTCGTGGACGTACACGTCGACGTCCCGGGGAAGGTACTTGCGCATGGCGACCGCGAGCTTCTGCTGCTGCTCGACGCTGATGTCCATGGCCGGGTACACCACGTCCATCCCGGGCTCGTTGAGCAGCGTGAGCGCGTCGACGCGGATGCCCTTGCGCGCGTAGGCCTCCACGTACTTGGCGTAGTAGCGGGCGAAGACGTCGATGCAGTCGTCGCGCAGCTTACCGACCTGGTAGTAGTCGGTGGTGCTGCCCGGCTTCAGCGCGACCTCGCCGAGGAACTTGTTGTTGGTCTTCATCCACGCGGGCGCGCTCCACGCCGAGGCGAAGAACGTGGCCCGCGGGTTGTACTTCTGGATCAGCTTGACGGTGTCGACGATGTGCAGGTCGATGTCGCGCTGGATGGAGAAGTACCTGAGCCCGAAGTCGTCCGTGACCCCGGCGGGCAGGTCGTCCTCGGACCAGAACGGCAGGTGCTCGATGAGGTCGGGGCTGCCGATGGTGAGCCGGAAGCGGCTGAGCCCGGCCCCGGTGCGCGGGTCGGCGAGCAGCCGCACGGCGTCCTCGCGCTGCTGCGGGGTGAGCTTCCACAGGTTCGAGACGCTGGTCTCGTCCAGGGAGAAGCCGATGCCGCTGTAGCGCTGCCGGGCCTGGCTCGGGTCGACCACCACGGTCGCGTCGGCGGCGACGGCGGCGTTGTCGCCCACCCTGACCGCCGGCAGCGGCTTCCACGCCTGCCCGGCCCCGGCCGAGTACGTGCCGGTGACGGTCTCGGCCCGATGCGCCGGGGCCGCGGTTGCGGGCGCGGCCCCGACGGTCAGGGCGAGCAACGCCGTCGAGGTGACGGTGATGATGCGTCGCATGATGTCCTTTCCGGTCACGGCCCCGAGACCAGGTACTCGACCTGGTGGCCCGAGTTCACCGCGGCGCCGGTGTTGTTGATGACGTGCGAGATGGTGCCGGTGCCGCCCAGCGAGACGGTCACCATGTCGTGGAACTTGACGCCCGCCTTGGCCGGCACCTCGAACGCGTGCGCGGCGACGACGCCGGGGTTGACGTTGAAGTAGCAGTAGCTGCCCAGGCCCCACGCCTCGTGGGTGGTGACCGAGTCGGCGACCTTGTAGGCGGCCCAGCCCTGGGTGCTGCCGTTCATGAAGGCGGCCTGGTTCGGCGGGTCGTAGGGCATCTCGTTCTGGTAGAAGTACGTGCGGCCGTTGTTGCCGTTCCAGATGGTCTGGTACTGCTGGTAGTGCTCGACGAACAGGCCGTAGAACGTCACGTTGTTGCCGTTGACGACCAGCCCGTTCTGGGCGGTGTTCGTGGTCCAGCCGACGCCGGAGCCGTGGTCGGCGCGCCAGATCCACGAGTGGTCGCCGATCACGTCGTTGCTGTTGATCCGCAGGCTCACGGTCGCCTTGCCGACGCCGGCGCCGCCGATGCGGAAGAACACGTCGGACAGGCTCGTCGGGTTGGCCGCGTGGCTCGCGGCCGAGCCCGACGGGCCGATCTCGGCGAGCACCGGCGAGTTGGTGGTGCCCGCGTCGAAGAGCAGGCCGGCGAGCTTGATGCCGTCGACGTCGGCGGTCTTCAGCGCGGTGATCCCGCCATCGGGCACGAGGGTGGCCAGGCCGAGGCCGAGGATCACGGTGTCGGCGCGGGTCACGTTCAGGGTCTGGTTGAGGTGGTACACGCCCGGGGTGACGAGCAGGTTCTTGCCCGCGGCGAGGGCGGCGTTCATGGTCGCGGCGGTGTCGCCGGGCTTGATCACCTGGAACTGGCTGATCGGCAGGCTGGTCCCGGCCGGGTTGCCGCCCGCCCAGCTGACGCCGGAGGAGCCGGTGCGCAGCGCGGGGACGAACACCTGGTAGGCGCCGGTGTTGTCGACGTACAGGAACGGCTTCTCGCGCACGACCGGGGTGGTGCCCACGGTGGTGTAGGGCGGGTTCGGGAAGCTGTTGCCGGGCGCGCCGGTGGCCCCGACGAAGACCTGGTTCCAGTTGGAGCCGCTCCAGCTGCCCATCGCCGAGTTGCGGGTCAGCCACTGCTGCTGGGTGCCCGACTGGATCTGCCCGTCGATCTTGGAGTCGGCGATGAAGCCGCCGGAGGACCAGCCGCCGTCGGACAGGGCGAGGTTGCCGCGCACGTGCATGCGGCGGTACGGGGCCGCCTGCGACACCGCCCAGCGGTCCAGGCCGCCGTTCGGGGTGACGGAGAGGTTCTCGGCCGAGCGCCAGAAGTTCTGGGTCGCGTTCTGCGAGCCGTCCGGCCACCAGTCGGCCTCGGCGTGCACGGCGCCGTTGATGACCACGGCGTCCGGGGTGAGGCCGAGCCCGGCGACCTGGGTGTAGAAGCCGACGTTGGCGTCGACGTTGTACGTGCCCGGCTTGAACAGCAGCGCGTAGCGCTGGCTGCCGAACTGGTTGCTCACCTGGCCGTTGAACACGGAGTTGAGCTTGTTCTGGATGGTGGCCTGGGACATCGACGGGTCGAAGACCGTGACGTTCGGGCCGAGGTCGGGGTTGTTCGGGTTGTTGGGCACGCCGGTGGCGGTCGCGGTCGGCTGGCTCGTCCCTCCGCTGAAGTTCCACTTCTGGTTGGCGCCGCCGCCGCACGTCCAGATCTGCAGCTTGGCCCCGTCGGCGAGGTTGTTGTCCTTGATGTCCAGGCACTTGCCGGACTTGGTGTTGATCAGGTCGTGGGCCGCGTTGAGCGACCACTTCTGGCTCGCGACCGAGTCGTAGCAGGTCCACAGGTGCACGACGGCACCGTCGTTGGTGGCGCCGTTGACGACGTCGAGGCACTTGCCGAGGCCCTGGACCGAGCCGTTGTCGGCGAGCGTCCAGGCCTGGTTGGCGCTGCCGGCGTAGCAGGTCCACATCTGCGGCTGGTTGCCGTCGGCGGTGGAGCCGTCGGTGACGTCGAGGCACTTGCCGTTGGCGGAGCTGGTGATCTGGCCGGTGCTGGCCGCGGAGGCGGTGGTCATGGCGATGGCGCCGACGGTGGCCACGGTCGCGGTGGTGATCGCGGCCGCGAGCAGCATCGAGCGCCGCACTCGTCCTGGTGCGTGCATGGCGGGGGCTTCCTTCTCCCTGGCGGAGGGTGGGGTAACGCCAGGAAACACGCCCCGGCCGAGGCATGTCAATGCATCGCTGTAACTTTTTTCGCGTCGTGGCGTAAGTGTTTATGAAACACGCGTCAACGCGGGTCCCGTGGAGCCACGGATGACCAGTTCGGTGGCCAGCTCGACGTGCAGGGCGTCCAGTTCGTGGCCGGTCAGCATGCGGCTGAGCAGCGACACGGCCATGCGGCCCATCTCGCCGAGGGGCTGGCGCACGGTCGTGAGCATCGGGTGGGTCGCGCGGCTGACGTCGATGTCGTCGAAGCCGGCGACCGAGAGCTCCTCCGGCACGCGCAGGCCACGCTCGGCCGCGGCCTGCAGCGCGCCCACGGCCATCTTGTCGTTGAACGCGACCAGGGCCGTCGGCCGGTCGGGCCGGTCGAGCAGTTCGCCGGCGAGCGCGCGGCCGGCCTCCACGGTCGGGTCGGTCGAGGTGCGCAGCAGGCCGGCGTCCGGGTAGGCGCCGACGGCGACGAGCGGGGCGTGGTAGCCCGCCAGCCGGTCGCTCATCGCCATCCAGCTCAGCGGCCCGCCGAGGATCCCGACGCGGCGGTGGCCGAGCTCGACCAGGTGCGACATGAGCCGCCGGGCGCCGGCGAAGTTGGCCGCGGACACCGCGGCGACGTCGCGCGGCGGGGCGGTGCGCGGGTCGACCACGACGAACGGGAAGCCGTGGTCGCGCAGCCGCTCGAGGTCGCCCTCCGGCTCCGGCGGCAGGATCAGGATCGCCCCGGTGACCTGCGGCCAGCCGGTGAGCGTGGGCAGCACGTCGGTGCGCCGCCAGGCCGACTCCCCCGCGTCGACGACGGCGTGCATGCCGTGCACGTCGAGCGCCTCGGTGATGGCCGAGACGATCAGCCCGAAGTAGTCGGTGAGCAGGTAGGGGCAGCGCACGTAGACGCCGTTGTCGGCCTTGGGCACCCCGGCGCCGCGGCGGCGGGGCGCGCGCCGGCCGAGCCCGCCCATCGCCTGCAGGACCCGCTCGCGGGTGTCGGGGGCGACATTCGCCCGGCCGTTGAGCACCCGCGAGATGGTCGCGATGGACAGACCGGTCTGCGCGGCCACGTCCCGGATGGTGACCCGTGACGACTGTTCCCGCTCTGTTTCAGCACCCTGTTTCATCGCCGATCAGCGTAACCCGCGCGATCGCGTTGAACCGATCCGACGCTTTGGCAGTAGATAAGGGTGTGACCACTTCGACCGCCGCCCACGCCGAGGCCGTCCGGCGCTACTACGACCAGAACACGGCCGCGTTCGACCGGCTCGGGCAGGGCGGCGCGTCGATCCACCGCGCGGTGTGGGCGCCCGGGGTGACCGGCCGGGCCGAGTCGTTCCACCACGTCGACGAGCTCATCCTGGCCGCGCTGCCCGAGGGCGTCGCCGAGCCGGCGGTCGTGGACCTCGGCTGCGGGCTGGGGGCGAGCCTGATGTACCTGGCCGGCCGCGCGCCGATCCGGGGCGAGGGGCTCACGATCAGCCCGAAGCAGGCCGAGGGGGCGACGCGGCTGCTGGCCGGGGCGGGGCTCGCCGGCCGGGTGCGGTGCCGCGAGGGGAACTACCTGGACGTACCGGATGATCTGCACGCCACCGCGGACGTCGTGTTCTCGATCGAGGCGTTCCTGCACAGCCCCGACGCGGGCGGCTACTTCCGCGAGGCGGCCCGCGTGCTGCGGCCGGGCGGGCGGCTGCTCGTGTGCGACGACTTCCTGTCCCCCGCCGCCCCCGCGGCCCCGCCCCGCGAGGCGAGGCGGCTGGCCGAGTTCCGCGACGGCTGGCGGGTCGGCTCGCTGCTGACCGTCGAGCAGGTCCGCGCCGCGGCCGCCGGGCACGGCCTGGAGCTGACCGGCGACGTGGACCTCACGCCCTACCTGGAGCTGCGCCGCCCCCGCGACCGGTTCATCGCCGCGCTCGTCGCCGCCGGCCGCCCGCTGCGCCTGTCGGGCGAGTACTGGAAGATGCTCTCCGGCGGCGACGCGCTGCAGTGGTGCCTGCTCAACGGCCTGCTGCACTACCGCGTGCTGACCTTCACGCCCCGCGGCTGACGCTCACGCCCCGCGGCTGACGCTCACACGCCGCGGCCTACGGCCAAGATCGCGTCCATCGCCTTGAGCCGCTCCGCGCCGCGGCCGAGCAGGCCGTCGGGCACGATGAACTCGTCGAGGCCGCCGGCGCGGTACTCGGCCAGGGTCTCGCCCAGCGCGCCCGGGGAGCCGCCGATGACCGGGAAGTGCACGTCCGGCAGCGGCCCGTCGGCGACCACGAGCGCCTGGGCCGTGCGGGCGATCGCGCGCGGGTCGCGGCCCTGCTTGGCGCAGAACTCGTCCAGCACCGCGGACTTGTGCGCGATCACGTCGGGGCGGCCCCAGGTGTTCCAGATGTCGGCGTACCGCGCGACGATCCCCAGCATCCGCCGCTCCCCGCCCCCGCCGACGAGGATCGGCAGCGGGTCCTGCACCGGCTTGGGATTGCACACGGCGCCGGTGAGCCGGTAGTACTCCCCCGAGAACGTCGTGCTCGGCCGGCGCAGCAGCCCGTGCAGCACCTCGAGCGCCTCGACGAAGCGGTCCAGGCGCTGCTGCACCGGCGGCAGCTCGATGCCGTACTGCTCGTGCTCGTTGACCTGCCACCCCGCCCCCACCCCGAGGGTGAACCGGCCGCCGGTCACGTGGTCGGCGGTCACGGCCATGTTGGCGAGGACGGCGGGGTGACGGTACGTGTTGCCGTAGACCAGCGTCCCGATCCGCACCCGGGGCACCGCGGCCCCGAGCGCGGCCACGAGCGTGCCGCACTCGAGCGTCGGCCCGTCCGGGTCGCGGCCGGGCCCGGCGTTGGGCATGAAGTGGTCGGCCACGTACACGCCGTCCCACCCGGTCGCCTCGGCGTGCCTCGCCACCTCGAGGATGTCGTCGTACCGCTGCCCCGCGCCGGGCCAGATCGAAAGTCGCATGCTTCCTCTATACAACCTTGCCCGCGGCCACGCCGGGCCGCTGGAGCGTGGGCGAGCCCGGTTCCCTCCTCCGGCAGGAGCAAACGCCGCGGTGGGAGGCCGGTTCCACTCGGCCCGCCGACGGCTCGGCCGCCCGGGAGGATCGGGTTCGCGGCGATCCGGAATGCGGCCTCGTTCGGACCGACTGGACGGACCGAACGTCCGACTTGCCGCGTCACATTCCCCGGCACCGGGAAAGCCCGCCAACACTGCTCACCAGCATCAATGCCTCGAACGTGAACCCGACTCGTGGAAATCGAATGTGACGGGATCATTGCGCGACGAAAAACTACCCTCCGTAGAGCCCGGCAGCGCTTTGTAGCCATCGAGCATCCGTGATAGCTTTCCCGGCGCAGTGAGGCGGAAATCTTCTTACCCTGGGCGCAGTCGCGTGTAGGGGTGGCTCGAACGGGGCGAGCAGAGGATGGCGACCGAAGCCATTGGGCCGCGCCAACGATGGCGGCAGAAGTGCTGGCAGTGGGCTCGTCGCTACGTCCCCGCGGAAATCTCCGGCACCGTTTGCGCATTTATCTCCACCACTGTCCTGTACGGTTTGTCGCACGATCGCGTCCTCGCCGCACTCGCCGGCACGGTCGGCGAGATCGTCGGCTTCTACGGTCTCGTCGCCACCGTGGAATGGCGCCGGGAACGCGCCCGCGGCTACGGGCTGCAACGCACCACCGCGTCGACCGCGCGCCTGCTGATCGCCGAGTTCGGGCTCATCGAACTGCTCGACTCGACCACCCTGCGGCCGCTGTTCATGTACCTCGGCCCCGGCATCACCGGCGGCATCGGGTCCGGCACCCTGCTGGGCAAGCTGCTGGCCGACGTCGTCTTCTACGGCGTGGCCATCGTGAGCTACGAGCTCGTCCGCCGCCGGCGGCGGATGCGGGCCGCGGCCGAGGAGGACACCGTCGAGATCACCGGCGCCGAGGTCACGCAGCCCATCGCGGTCGGCCCGGCATGAGCGCGCCCCGGCTCGTCCTGGACCTGGCCCGGGTCGGCGCCGCCTACCGGGCGATGCGCGCCGCCCTGCCCGACGTGGCCGTGCACTACGCGATGAAGTGCAACCCGCACCCGCGGGTCGTCGGGCACCTGGCCGGCCTCGGATGCGGCTTCGAGATCGCCTCGGCGGCCGAGCTCGACCAGCTGCTCGCGCTCGGCGTGCCCGCGGCCGGGGTGCTGTTCAGCAACCCGGTCAAGCCCGAGTCGCACATCGCCCGGGCCTTCGCCGCGGGCGTGCGCCGGTTCGCGTTCGACTCCGCCGACGAGCTCGCCAAGCTCGGCCGGGCCGCGCCGGGGGCTTCGGTGTACGTCCGGATCGCCGTGCCCGACCGGCACAGCGAGGTGCCGAGCGAGGGCAAGTTCGGCGTCGACCTCGACACCGCCGCCCAGCTCCTGCTCGACGCCCGCGACCGCGGCCTCGACCCGCACGGGGTGACCTTCCACGTCGGCTCGCAGATGCTGCACCCGCGGGCCTGGGAGGCGCCGCTGGAGCTGGTCGGCGAGCTGATGGACAAGCTGTCGGCCGAGGACGTAAGGCTGCGGCTGGTCGATCTCGGCGGCGGCTTTCCGGCACGGTACGACGGCGACCCGCCCCCGCTCGGGGACTACGCCGCGGTCATCCACGCCGGCCTGCGGGCCCTGCCGTATCCGGTGGACGCCGTCGTGGAGCCCGGCCGGGCCCTCGTCGCCGAGGCCGGCACGCTGATCGCCACCGTCATCGGGGTCGCCGACCGCAACGGCCGGCGCTGGGTGCACCTCGACGTCGGCGCCTTCAACGGGCTCATGGAGAGCCTCGAGACCGGCAACCGGCTGCGCTTCCCGGTCCGCGACGAGCTCGGCCGCGCCGAGCGGCGGCTGTGCCAGCTGACCGGCCCGACCTGCGACAGCCAGGACACCATCCTCTTCGACGTCGAGCTGTCGCACGGGCTGGCCACCGGCCACCGGGTGTACCTGCACAGCGCCGGCGCCTACACCACCGTCTACGCCTCCGGCTTCAACGGCTTCGAGCCGCCGGCGGTCGACATTCAAGAAATCGGGGACCAACAGTGACACGCAGCCACGCCGCCACCGAGCCCGCGGCCGAGGTCGACCCCGACCTGGCGGTGCTCGGCTCGCCGCTCTTGCGGGTCGCCCGGACGACCATCGCCGGCCTGGGCGTGCTCTACGCGCTCACCACCCTGTTCCCGATGGGCGGCCGGCGCCCCGCCCTGCTGGACACCTGGTTCTACCTGATCGTGCTGATCGCCACCGCACTGCTCGCCCTGGCCCGGCCGCTGCTGGTGCGCCGCAACCGCGTCGCCTGGCTGTTCGTCGGCGGCGGCGTGGCCTCGTGGGCGGCCGGCGACGTCTACTGGCAGGCCAGCTTCACCGACGTCGACGCCAACGCCATCCCGGTCCCGTCGCCCGCGGACGTGTTCTACGTCGGGCTGTACCCGCTGGCCTACATCGGGTTCATCCTGCTCGCCCGCGCGAGCGTGAAGCGGCTCCCGGCCTCGGTGTGGCTCGACGGCGTGGTCACCTCGCTCGCGGCCGGCGCGATGTTCTCCGCGTTCACGCTCAACGACCTGCTCGACGCCGACGAGAGCAAGCCGCTCGCCGCGATCGTCACCAACCTGGCGTACCCGATCGGCGACCTCATCCTCATGGTCGTCGCGGTCGCGGCCCTGGCGATGGTCCGCTGGCGCAACGACCCCGTCTGGTGGCTGGCCGCCCTCGGCGCCGCCGCCTTCACCGCGGCCGACACCGCCTACCTCTTCGGCCTGTCGGACAACACCTACACCGACGGCAGCTGGCCCGACGGCACCTGGATGATCGGCCTCACCCTGATGGCACTGGCCGGCTCGGTCCACCGCCGGCGCTCCTTCGACGAGGTGCGCGGGTTCGCGGCCCTGCTGGTGCCGATCCTGTTCTCGCTGTGCGCCCTGGGCGTGCTCATCGTCGGCACCTTCGTCCACCTGCACCCGGTCACCATCGTCATGGCCAGCGGCTGCCTGCTCGCGGCCGGCATCCGCACCGCGCTCACCTTCGAGCAGACCCGCGAGCTGACCCGCACCCGCCGCGAGGCCGCCACCGACGAGATCAGCGGCCTGGGCAACCGCCGCGTGCTGGACTCCGCCCTGCCCAGCATGCTGGCGAGCCTGCCCCGGGGCGCCGTGCTGCCGATGACCATCGTCAGCGTCGACCACCTGCACGAGATGAACCGCATCCTCGGCTACACCGCCGGCGACGTGATCCTCAACGCGGTCGGCACCCGGCTGCAGCGGGCCCTGCCGCCGGAGGCGGTCGCGGTGCGCCTGGGCGGCGCCGAGATCGCCATCCTGCGCACGGTCTCCGCCGGCACCGCCGACAGCATCGCCCGCGACACCGAGCTGCTGCTGCGCAGCCTGGCCGCGCCGGTGCCGGCCGGCCCGGTGCCGGTGCAGATCGAGCTCAGCGCCGGCGTCGCCCTCGCCCCCACGCACGCGACCGCCTCCGCCGAGCTGATCCGCTGCGCCGCCGACGCCCTGCACGAGGCCAAGGCGAGCCGCTCCGAGGTCGAGATCTACGACCCCGGCCACCGCGGCGACGTCGGCTCGCACCTGCTCCCGGACCTGCTGCGGGCCGTCGAGCAGGAGCAGTTCTTCGTGTACTACCAGCCGAAGGTCGATCTGAGCACCCGCCGCCCGGTGGCCCTGGAGGCGCTGCTGCGCTGGCGGCACCCCGTCCACGGCTGGATCGAGCCCGAGGTGCTGCAGCGCCTGGCCATGCAGGTCGGCCTGACCCGCCAGCTCACCCGGTTCCTGCTCCGCTCGGCGCTGGAGAGCTGCGCGAACTGGCGCCGGCAGGGCTACGAGCTCGGCGTCGCGGCCGACATCTGCGCCGCGGACGTGCTCGACTCCCGCCTGCCCTACGACGTGGCCAAAATGGTCAACAAGCTCGTCGTCCCGCCCGCGGCGCTCACGCTGGAGATCGCCGAGGAGGTGATGCTCATCGACGCCCGCCGCACCGCGACCGCGCTGGGCCAGTTCCGCCACTTCGGCGTCCGCCTGGCCCTGGACCACTACGGCCGCTCGGCCCCGTCGCTGGCCCGCCTGCGCAGCATGCCCGTCGACGAGCTCAAGCTCGACCCGGCCTTCGTCGCCCCGATGGCGAACAGCCCGCAGGACGCGGTGGTCGTCCGCTCGACCGTGGAGCTGGCCCGCTCGCTCGGCATCACCGTGGTCGCCGAGGGCGTCGACTCCCGCGAGATGGCCGACGCGGTGACCCTGTCGGGGTGCGCCGGCGGCCAGGGCCGGGTGCCCGGCGAGCCGCTGAGCGTCGAGGCCCTGCCGGCGTGGCTGTCCTCGCTGCACCCGGCCGCCGACCGCCGGCGGGAGCGCGTGTAGGCGGGGCCCGCGCTCACCGGCCGCCACGCCCCTAGGCCAGGCCGGCGAACTCCTCCCACGCTCCGGCCTGCGTGCGGTTGGCGATCAACGGCGAGTTGCCACCGTTCTCCGCGGTGACGTACCTGCCGGGTGACGTACAGGTGCCGCTCGTCCGGGGCGACCGCGACTGCCTGCGGCGCCGGCCGCGACGGTCGCCGAGGGCGAGCTGTCGGCGGTGCCGAACACGGTCACCCAGGAATCCCGGCCTCCGCGGTGGCGGGAGCCGCAGAGCTACGCCGAGGCGCGGACGATCAGCTCGGGGTTGAAGATGACCGAGCGCGGGGTCCGCTGCGGCTCGCGGATGCGGGTCATCAGCAGCTGCGCCATCTCCCCGGCCATCTCCTCGACCGGCTGGCGGACGGTCGTGAGCGGCGGGTGGCACTCGAGCGCGGCGGTGCTGTCGTCGAACCCGATCACCGCGATGTCCTCCGGCACCCGCCGGCCGGCCTCCTGCAGCACCCGCAGGGCGCCGTCGGCCATGAGGTCGTTGGCGACGAAGACGCCGTCGACGTCGGGGTGCTCGGCGAGCAGGCGGGCCGCGGCGCGCTCGCCGCCGGAGCGGGTGAAGTCGCCCTCGATGTGCCGCGGCGTGAGGCCGTGGCCCTTGACGGCCTCCTCGAACGCGGCGAGGCGGTCCTGCGCGGCCGGCATGTCGAGCGGGCCGGTGACGGTGGCCAGGCAGCGGCGGCCGCGGCCGGCGAGGTGGTCGACGGCGAGCTGGACCCCGGCGCGCTGGTCGACGTCCACATAACTGATGGTGACCGGGTGCCCCGGGCGGCACGAGAGCACGACGGGGATGCCGAGCTCGACCAGCTGGGCCGGGAGCGGGTCGTCGACGTGGCTGGAGATGAGCAGCGCCCCGTCGACGTGGCCCTGGCGGAGGTACCGCTGCAGATGCGGGCGCGCGGGCGGGTCGGCCAGGAAGATGACCAGGTGGATGCCCAGCGGCCGGAGCACCTCCTGGGCGCCGGCGGTCACGCGGCCCAGGAACGGGTCGGTGAACATGCGCGTCAGGAACGGGGTGGAGTACCCCCGGTTCTCCGGCTCCGACACGACCAGCGCGATCGAGTCCGTGCGGCCGGTGACCAGCGATCGGGCGGCCAGGTTCGGCACGTACCCGGTCGCGGCGATGGCGCGCTCGACCGTCCGGCGCAGTTCCGGGTCGACGGTGGAGACACCGTTGATCACCCGGGACACCGTGGCGCGTGACACTCCGGCGTAGTTGGCGACCTGCTCGAGGGTGGGCGGTCGCGAGTCGCTGCCCGTCATGGTTGTCACGGTAGATCGTGCCCCGTCGCGATGAGGAGCCGCGGGTGGACGGACTCTTCTCGTCACGTCCACCCGCGGCCGGCTTGTTACTTGTAGACGCGGACGTAGTCGACGTACATCCGCGACGGGAACGGCGTGCTGGCGTCGATCGGGCCGGGGAAGTCACCGCCCACGGCCAGGTTGAGGATCAGGTAGAACTGGTGGTCGTAGACCCACGGGCCCCGGGTCGACTCGACCGTGTCCTTGTTGGCCACGAGGATCACGGTGTTGTCGACGCGGAACGTCATGTGCTTGCTGTCCCACTCGACCGAGTACACGTGGTAGTCCAGCGACAGGTCCACGGTGGTGAGCTTCTGGCCGTAGCCGCCGCCGCCGTTGTACGCCGGCGCGTGCAGCGTCGAGTACACGTCCGTGGTGCTCTTGCCGAGGATCTCCATGATGTCGATCTCGCCGTTGTACGGCCACGGGCGGCCCTGCAGGAAGTCGGCGCCCATCATCCAGAACGCGGGCCAGAGGCCGTTGCCCTTCGGCACCTTGATCCGGGCCTCGACGCGGCCGTACTGCGTGGTGAAGCTGGTGCTGGTGTTGATGCGCCCGGAGGTGTAGTCACGCCCGCCCGCGGTCTCCTTGCGGGCCTCGATGACCAGCGAGCCGCCCTGGATGCTGGTGTTGCTCAGGTTGGTGTAGTACTGGATCTCGCCGTTCTGGCCGGTGCCCGGGTCGACGTGCCACTTGGTCGTGTCGACGTTGGTGCCGGTGTTGAACTCGTCGCTCCAGACCAGGTTGGTGGCCGGGAAGATCGGGTCCGCGGGCGGGGCCGGGGGCTGGGTGGGGGCGCCCCCGGTGCCGTACACCTTGAACTCCCACAGCGAGTAGCCGTAGCCGTTGGAGCGCTGGGTGCCGTACATCCGCACGTAGCGGCCGTTGCCGTTGACGTTCAGGGTCTCCTTGAAGCCCTTGCCCGTCGTGGTCGAGTAGATGCTCGTCCAGTTGGCGGCGTCGTTGGAGGTCTGGATCTGGTACGACACCGCGTAGGCGGGGTCCCACTGCAGGACGACCTGGGTGATGTGGGCCTGCGCGCCGAGGTCGACGTAGATCCAGCCCGGGTCGACCCAGCCGTTGTCGGGGCTGGTGGCCCAGCGGCTGGCCGGGTCGTTGTCGAACGCCTTGTCCGGGGTGCACGGGTTGCAGTTGCTGTCGTTCTGCGAGGTCGACGCGACGGCCGGCTTCTTGTAGGACAGCAGCACCGCGTTGCCCGGGTTGGTGGTGGGCGTCGGGCTCGGCGAGCCCGGGGTGTCGTTCGTGGTCGGCACGGTGCCGCCGACGCGGATCTGGAACTCCCACAGCGAGTAGCCGTACTGCGTGGCCCGCGCGGTGCCGTTCATCCGCACGTAGCGGCCGCTGCCGGTGACGTTGAGGTTCTGCACGCCGCCGGTGCCGGTCGTGGTCGTGTAGATGGTGGTCCAGGTGGTGCCGTTGGTCGACGTCTGGATCTGGAACGCCGTCGCGTAGGCGGTCTCCCAGTTCAGCGTGACGCCGCAGACCGACTGCACCGAGCCGAGGTCGACCTGCAGCCACTGCGGGTCGGCGGCGGCGCTGGACCAGCGGGTGCCGTTGTCGCCGTCCACGGCGGAGGACGCCGGGGTGCCCGCGTTCTCGGTCGAGGAGGCGGTGGCCGTCTTGCCCTGCGCGGCGTTGGCGGCGCCGCAGCTGCCGGGCGTGCTCGGCGAGCCGCCGAAGACCTGGAACTCCCAGAGCGAGATGCCGTACTGGGTGTTCTTGGCGGTCGCGTTGAGCCGGACGTAACGGCCGCTGCCGGTCACGCTCAGGCTGACGGCGCTGCCGCCGGCGCCCGAGGTGGTCGAGTAGATGTTCGTCCAGTTGGTGGCGTCGTTGGAGGTCTGGATGGTGAAGGCGGTGGCGTACGCGGCCTCCCAGTTCAGCCCGATCCGGGTGATCGACTGCTGGGAGCCGAGGTCGACCTGCAACCACTGCGGCACCGAGAAGGCGCTCGACCACCGCGTGCCGGCGTTGCCGTCGGTGGCGCTGGAGGCGGGGGTGGCGGCGCTCTCGGCCGAGGAGGCGGTCGTCGGCTTGCCCTGCGACAACAGGGTCTCGGCGGCGTCGGCGCGGGTGACGACGACGGTGATGTACGCCGCGAGCATGGCGAACACCGCGAGCGCGATGATGCCGTAGCGCACGGTACGCCCGCTCGGCCGGTTGTGGGCGATGGACCTTACGGATCGATGGCCGGGGGCGGAGACCGACCAGTCCATGGGTGACTCCTTCGTGGCGGGGGTGTAACGGCGGAGTTGAGAGAGCGCTCTCTCAGAGAGCCACAATGACCCCTCGCTGAAACCCTGTCAATGGCCCGGCCGGAATCGGAGAGCGCTCTCCAAGCCAGGTCAAGGGCTGTGGGCTGCGGTTGTACGGCCAGGGAGCGCTCTCTGACCGAGGGTGCACGGAGCAGCCATGCGCGGCCTGGTGGCCCGGCGCGACGACCCCGCCGTTCGCCACGAGCGTCCCCGCGCCCGGTCCTCGCCGCGCACCCGGATCCAGCCCCGGGCCGCGGGGTCTACCGGCCGCCGGGCACCAGCCGCAGCCCCGGCGCCGGGGTCACGAGCCGGTCCAGGGCCGCCTCCGTGGCCCGGCCGGCGGGCAGGTAGACGAGCAGACGCTGGTCGTCGGCCGGCAGGTCGAGGGTCTCGAAAGCCAGCCGCAGCGGCCCGGCCGACGGGTGGGCCAGGCGCGGGATGCCGGAGGCGCGCGGCAGCCCCCTCCCGCTCCCACCGTAATGAGTTCGAGAGTCGAAAAAAGATCGGTTAGGGTCCAGCGGTGGCAATCGTGGAGGCTCGTCAGCTGACCAAGGTCTTCCGAAGGCCGGACCGCGATCCGGGTCTGCGGGGGGCCGTCAAACATCTGTTCACCAGGAGGTTCACGGATAAGGTCGCGGTCGATCACGTCGAGCTGTCGATCGAGGCCGGCGAGGCGGTCGCCTACGTCGGGCCCAACGGCGCCGGCAAGTCGACGACCGTCAAGCTGCTGTCCGGCATCCTGGTGCCGACCTCGGGCGAGGTCCGCATCGACGGGCTCAGCCCGCGCAAGGACCGCATCGCGGTGTCGCACCGCATCGGCGTGCTCTTCGGCCAGCGGACCCAGCTGTGGTGGGACCTGCCGGTGTCGGAGTCGCTCGCCGTGCTGCGCGACATCTACGGGATCGACCACGGCACGTACCGCCGCCGCCTCGCCCGCTTCGACGAGGTGCTCGACCTCGGCGAGGTGCTGCCCGTGCTCGGGCGCAAGCTCTCCCTGGGCCAGCGGATGCGCGCCGACCTCGCCGCCGCGCTGCTGCACGCGCCGCCGGTGGTGTACCTCGACGAGCCCACCATCGGCCTCGACCTCGCCGTGAAGGACCGCGTGCGCGAGTTCTTCCGCACCGTCCGCGACGCCGGCACCACGGTGATGCTCACCAGCCACGACCTCGGCGACATCGAGGGCTTCTGCCGCCGCCTGGTCATCATCGACTCGGGCCGGATCATCTTCGACGGCGACCTCGAGGCGGTGAAGGACGAGTACGCGCGCGAGCGGATCCTCAACGTGGAGGCCGAGTCGGCGGTACCACTGGAAACCCTGCAGGCCGCCCTGCCCGGCGCCAGCGTGGAGCCGGGCGAGACGCCGGTGCAGTTCTCGGTCCGCTTCGACCGGTTCGCGATGACCGCGGGCCAGGCGGTCACGGCCCTGGCCCCGCTGACCAACCTGGTCGACTTCCACGTCGACGAGCCGTCCATCGAGGACGTCATCCGCCGCGTCTACTCCGGCGAGCTTCAACTGGATTCGGCGTGAACGGTCCGGAGCGAAGCGGAGGGGCCGTTCACCATAAACACAGTTCTCGCACGCCGGCACCGGAGCCTGCGGAGGTGGCGGCGTGAACGGTCCGGAGCGAAGCGGAGGGGCCGTTCACCATAAACACAGTTCTCGCACGCCGGCACCGGAGCCTGCGGAGGTGACGGCGTGAGGGCTTATGCGGCGCATGCGCGGGCCGCGGCGCTGTCCGCGCTCGCCTACCGCGCCAACTTCCTGCTCTCCCTCGGCGGCGTCGCGTTCCAGCTCGTCGCCCTGCTCGCCGTGTGGAAGGTGCTGCTGAGCGGGCAGTCGCAGGTCGGCGGCTACGACTGGCCGCACATGCGCAGCTACCTGCTCGTCGCCTTCGCGTCCGGTGCGCTGGTCGGCACCTTCGTCGACTTCCGCATGTCGCACCGCATCCAGTCCGGGCTCGTCGCGCTCGACCTGGTCAAGCCGGTGGACTACCAGCGCGCACGGCTGTGGGAGACCCTCGGCGGCGTGTGGATCGAGGTCGCCGTCGTCGCCCTGGTGACCACGGTGTCCATTGTGGTCAGTGGCCCGCCGGACCTGCCGCCCGGCCCCGAACTGGCCCTGTTCGCCCTCAGCATGGTGCTGCTGGTGCCGCTGAAGTTCATCGTCGTGTACGTCTCCACGCTCGCCTGCTTCTGGACGCAGAACTTCGTCGGGGTCCTGTGGGCCCGCCAGGCGATCACGGGGCTGCTCTCGGGCGCCCTCGTCCCGCTCGCGTACTTCCCAGGCTGGCTGGCCACGGCCGCGCAGTGGTCGCCGTTCGCCGGCCTCACGTCCACGCCCGCGCTCATCTTCGTCGGCCAGGCCTCGGGCCGCCACGCCCTGCTCCTGGTGGCGGTGCAGCTCGGCTGGCTGGTGCTGCTGTGGTACACCGCGCGAGCGCTCTTCGGGCGGGCGCTGCGCCAGCTGACGGTACACGGGGGCTGACATGCGTATCGCGCGACTCTATCTGCGGCTGCTGGGCGCGCACCTGCGATCGGTGCTGGAGTACCACGGCGACTTCTGGGTCATGATGGCCGGCACGCTCGTCATGCAGGTCGTGAACGTGGCGTTCCTGGCCGCCGTCTTCTCCAAGGTGCCGGCCATCAACGGCTGGAGCTTCTGGGCCGTGGTCGCCATGTTCGGCATGGTGGCCGTCGCCGAGGGCGTGGGCTCCCTGTTCTTCGAGGGCATGTGGAGCATCGCCTGGCAGATCAACCAGGGCGACATCGACTACATGCTGGTGCGCCCGTACCCGGTGGTCCTGCAGGCCTCGAGCGTCCAGATCGGCCCGCACGGCCTGTCCAACATCGTCACCGGCGCCCTCATGCTCGGCTCCGCGCTGTCGCATGCGGACGTGGCGTGGTCGGCCGCCCGGGTGCTGCTCGGCCTGGTTCTCCTGCTCTGCGCGATCGCCGTCAAGGTGGCCATCAACCTGGCCACGAACGCGGCCTCGTTCTGGATGCAGAGCCCGAGCCCGTTCTTCGCCATGGCCGTCCACCAGGCCGGCGACCTGGCCCGGTTCCCGCTGAGCGTGTACCCGTGGGCGCTCAAGGCCGCGCTGGGCTTCGCCCTGCCCTTCGCGTTCGTGAGCTTCTTCCCGGTCACCTACGTGCTCGGCCACGGCCACGCGTGGGTGGGCCTGCTGACCCCCGTGGTCGCCGCGTACTGCCTGGCCGTGGCGGGCTGGATCTTCGCGCGGGGCCTGCGCCGCTACGAGAGCGCGGGCAACTGACCCACGACGCCGGCGGCGCCCGCCCGGCCGAGGCGGGCGGGCACCGCCAACCCGCGGGCAATCGCTCGTCGCAAAACTGAACAGAACGGCCGATACCTTCCAGCCGGGCAGCCCTCGGAAGTCATGGAAGTTGATTGTTCACTGGCGGAATGTTTGACACGTCAGCTATGTTGTAGCGCGCAGAGGCCGGGGAGCCGCCCGGGTCCGCAGCGAAGGTGGCGTTCGAGATGCAGTTCGGTGTGTTCACCGTCGGTGACGTGACGCAGGACCCCACGACGGGGCGGGTGCCGACCGACGCCGAGCGGGTCAAGGCGATGACGACGATCGCGCTCAAGGCCGAAGAGGTCGGGCTCGACGTGTTCGCGATGGGCGAGCACCACAACCCGCCGTTCGTGCCGAGCTCGCCGACCACCATGCTCGGGTGGATCGCGGCCAGGACCGAGCGCCTCCTGCTGTCCACCGCGACCACGCTCATCACGACCAACGACCCGGTGAAGATCGCCGAGGACTACGCGATGCTGCAGCATCTCGCCGACGGCCGCGTGGACCTCATGATGGGCCGCGGCAACACCGGGCCCGTGTACCCGTGGTTCGGCCAGGACATCCGCAAGGGCGTCGACCTCGCGTTCGAGAACTACGCGCTCCTGCGCCGCCTGTGGCGCGAGGACGTGGTGGACTGGCAGGGCGAGTTCCGCACGCCGCTGCAGGGGTTCACGGCCACGCCCCGGCCGCTGGACGGGGTGCCGCCGTTCGTCTGGCACGGCTCGATCCGCACGCCGGAGATCGCGCAGCAGGCCGCGTACTACGGCGACGGCTTCTTCGCCAACCACATCTTCTGGCCGAAGGAGCACACGCAGCGGATGGTCGAGCTCTACCGCAAGCTCTTCGAGCACTTCGGCCACGGCTCCGCCGACCAGGCCATCGTCGGCCTCGGCGGGCAGGTGTTCATGCGCAAGAACTCCCAGGACGCCAAGAACGAGTTCCGGCCCTACTTCGACAACGCCCCCGTCTACGGGCACGGCCCGTCGCTGGAGGACTTCTCGGCGCAGACCCCGCTGACGGTCGGCAGCCCGCAGGAGGTCATCGACCGCACGCTGGGCTTCCGCGAGTACGTCGGCGACTACCAGCGGCAGCTGTTCCTGCTCGACCACGCGGGCCTGCCGCTGAAGACGGTGCTGGAGCAGCTGGACATCCTCGGCGAGGAGGTCGTGCCCGTGCTGCGCAAGGAGTTCGCGATCGGCCGCCCCGCGCACGTGCCGGACGCGCCCACCCACGAGTCCCTGAAGGCCGCCGCGCAGAAGGTGGACGCCCAGCCATGACCACTCGCTCGATCGTCGCGATCAGCGCCGGGCTCAGCCAGCCGTCGTCCACCCGGCTGCTGGCCGACCGGCTCACCACCGCCGTGGCCGAGCGGCTGGACGACGCCGCGGTGCGCACGTTCGAGCTGCGCGCCGTGGCCCACGACATCACCGACAACCTGCTCACCGGGTTCCCGTCGCCGGCGCTCAAGGAGGTCCTCGACGCCGTCGCCGGGGCCGACGGGCTCGTGGCGGTGACGCCGATCTTCAACGCGTCGTACAGCGGGCTGTTCAAGTCGTTCTTCGACGTGCTCGGCGACGACGTGCTGCGCGACAAGCCGGTCCTGCTGGGCGCGACCGGCGGCAGCGCGCGGCACTCGCTCGCGCTGGAGCACGCGCTGCGGCCGATGTTCGCCTACCTGCGCGCGGTCGTCGCGCCCACCGCGGTGTTCGCGGCGACCGACGACTGGGCGGCCGGCGGGCGGGACACGCTGCACGAGCGCGTCGGGCGCGCCGGGGCCGAGCTGGCCGCGCTGGTGGCCGCCCGCGCGCCGGTCGCCGAGGCGCCCGAGCCGCCCGGGCCGCAGCTCACGACGTCGTTCGACGACTTCCTGCGTCGCACTTCATGATCCATACCGGGAGGTCGTCGACGTGCAGCGACGCGACGACCTCGAAGCCGGCCGAGCGGTACACCTCGACGTTGCCGGGATTCGAGGTCTCCAGGTAGGCCGGCAGCCCGTCGGCGGCCGCGCGTGCGAGCCCGGCGGCCATCGCGGCGCGGCCGAGCCGGCGACCGCGGTGCTCGGGGTGTGATGCGAGCACCCCGAGGTACCAATGCGGCGTCTGTGGAAACTTGGTGTGCACGATCGACTGGTAGCGGCCGAAGCGCCCGGCCTGGGGCGGGTGCTCGACGCCGGGGCCGCCCGGGGACCTCGGCGGATCCCACATCGCGACCGCCGCGCCGCCGTCGGCGACCCACACCGTGCCGTGCCCGGCGCGCAGGTCGAACAGCGAGCCCGCCATCGCGGCCGCCTCGGCGGGGTAGGTGGCGTCGTCGGGCAGGAACCAGCGCAGGGCCGGGTCCGCGGCGAACGCGGCCACGAAGGTGGCCACGACCGCGTCCCGGTCGGCGGCGGTGGCGACGGTCACGCTGGGCTCGTTCATGGGTCGGGTCACTTTCGCCAGGTATGCGTCGATCGCGTCACGGTTGCGGCTCAGGCAGGAGATCCGGGCATCCATGCGGTCCCACTCGTGGCGCAGCAGTGCGACCGCTCGCCGCGCTCGTCACGGTCGGCAGCTCGCTCACCGCGCGGCTCGTCCGCCGCTTCGGCGCCGCGCGGACGCTCGGCGGCGGGTTCGCCGTCGCCGCCGCGAGCCTGGCGTGGCTCGCGATGGCCGACGGGACCGGCTGCCCCGGCGGCGCTCATGCCGAGGCTCCGTGACGTGCCCGCCGAGCGGCAGTCGTCCGCGGGGGCGACGATGACCACCGCGCAGTACCTCGCCGGGGCCGTCGCCGTCGCGCTGCTCACACCGCCGTTGCGCACCGGCGCG
This sequence comes from Dactylosporangium sp. CA-139114, assembly GCF_050955725.1. Classification (NCBI taxonomy): domain Bacteria; kingdom Bacillati; phylum Actinomycetota; class Actinomycetes; order Micromonosporales; family Micromonosporaceae; genus Dactylosporangium; species Dactylosporangium sp. CA-139114. The sequence goes on along the minus strand of NZ_CP192080.1, from coordinate 3,006,687 downwards.
TATGCGATCGCGTTCTGGCTCACCGCCGCGGCGGTGGTTGCCGGAGCCCTCGTCGCGCTCCGGCAACCACAAAGACGACCTCGGCCCCGGTCCGTTCCGCTTTTATGACCGTACCACGACCGACCTAACCGATCATGCCCGTGAATGCGGAACGTGGACCGAGTGACTACTACGCGCTGTGCTCTTTCTTGTCGCCGGCCCACTCGACGTGGAAGGTGCCCTCGCGGTCGGTGCGGCGGTACGTGTGCGCGCCGAAGTTGTCCCGCAGGCCCTGGATCAGCGAGGCGGGCAGGCGCTGCGCGCGCAGGCCGTCGAAGTACGACAGCGACGACGAGAACGCCGGGGTCGGGATGCCCGCCGCGGCGGCCGCGGCCACGACCCGGCGCCAGGCCGGCACGCCGGCGTTGACGGCCTCGGCGAAGTACGGCGCGACCATGAGGCTCTTGAGCCCGGGGTTCTCGTCGTAGGCCTCGCGGATGCGGTTGAGGAACCGGGCCCGGATGATGCAGCCGCCGCGCCAGATCGTCGACACGGCGCCCCGGTCGATGTTCCAGCCGAACTCCTCGCTGCCGGCCTGGATGTGGTCGAAGCCCTGCGCGTACGCGACGATCTTCGAGGCGTACAGCGCGGCGCGCACGTCCTCGATGAACTGGTCGCGGTCGGTGACCTCCAGCGCCGCGACCTCGGTGCCGAAGGCGGCGCGGGCGGCCTCGCGCTGGTCGGCGTGGCCGGACAGCGAGCGGGCGAAGGTCGCCTCGGCGATGCCGGTGATCGGCACGCCCAGGTCGAGCGCGCTCTGCACGGTCCAGCGGCCGGTGCCCTTCTGCTCGGCCTGGTCGAGCACGATGTCGACGAAGGCCTGGCCGGTGTCGGCGTCGGTCTGGGAGAGCACGTCGGCGGTGATCTCGATCAGGAACGACTCGAGGTCGCCGGTGTTCCAGGTGCGGAAGATGTCGGCGATCTCGGCCGGGGTCGCGCCGAGCCCGGCCCGCAGCAGGTCGTAGGCCTCGGCGATGAGCTGCATGTCGGCGTACTCGATGCCGTTGTGGACCATCTTCACGAAGTGCCCGGCGCCGTCGGGGCCGACGTGGATGCAGCACGGGGTGCCGTCGACCTTCGCCGAGATCTTCTCGAACATGGGGCCGAGGGTCCGGTACGACTCCGGGGAGCCGCCGGGCATGATGCTCGGGCCGAGCAGGGCGCCCTCCTCGCCACCGGAGACGCCGGTGCCGACGAAGTGCAGGCCGTGCTCGCGCAGCGCCTGCTCGCGGCGGCGGGTGTCGGCGAAGTGGGCGTTGCCGGCGTCGACGATCATGTCGCCCTCCTCCAGGAGGGGCACGAGCTCGTCGATGACGGCGTCGGTGGGGGCGCCGGCCTTGACCATGATGATGACGGCCCGCGGGCGGGCCAGGCAAGCCACGAAATCGGCCATGGACTCGCTCGGCACGAAGGTGCCCTCATGCGCGAACTCGTCCACGAGGCGGCGGGTGCGCTCGTACGAGCGGTTGTGCACGGCGACGGTGTAGCCGTTGCGGGCCAGGTTCCGGGCCAGGTTACGGCCCATCACCGCGAGACCGGTCACGCCGATCTGCGCCAGGTCGGACATCTGCGATGCACCTCATCCAGTCGAGCTCTCTGCCCCGGAGCACCGATCACTACCCCGTGATCACGGTCCGAAGCGCGTCGACCCGAAGGCTACAGGAGGTGTTTGCGCACCATGAGCGTGATGCTGCGGTCACAGAAGGCCACGAGGTCCCACGAGATCCGCATTCTTGCCGACGTACTGCCCCAGAAGCGCCGCCGCGGCTCGACCACGAGCGCCGCGATCTCGAACGACCCGTCCCGCCCGACCACCGTCTCGACGCCGTCCACCGTTCCGACGGGCAGCCCGGCCAGATCCACGACCGGCTTGTGCAGCAGATCGACACCCATGCACCGCTCGATACCCGGGCGGCATGATCGACTAACGGGCGCGCACGCCGTCCAGGGCCACGCTGAGCACGCGCTCGCGCTGCGCCTCGTCGACGTATCCGCCCGCGGTGAGCCCGGAGACGAGCCGCAGCAGGTCGTCGGTGCTGACGTCGCGCCGCGCGGCCCCGGACTCCTGGGCGCGGGCGAGCAGCGGCTCGAACGCGGCGTACATGGCATCGCGGGCGCCCCGCACCATCTCGGAGTCGCGGTTGATCTCCTCGTAGATGGCGCGCTTGGTCGCGACGTAGCCGACGAACCGGCGCAGCCAGGCCGCGAGCGCGTCCCACGGCTCGAGCCCGGCGACGTCGTCGGCGGCGCGGCACAGCGCGTCGAGCTCGCCCAGGTACACCGCGTCGAACAGGTCCTGCCGGGTCGGGAAGTTGCGGTACAGCGTCCCGATCCCGACCCCGGCGCGCCGCGCGATCTCCTCGAGCGAGGCGGCGGTGCCGTGCTCGGCGAAGGCGTCCCGCGCGGCGGCGATGAGCGCGTCGAAGTTGCGCCGCGCGTCGGCCCGCTGCGGCCGCCGCACCCCGCCCTGCGTCTGCATCCGGTCACCTTCTATCGGAGGTAAGCCTCCACTTTAGCACCGCACAACCGGGCGGCCGTTCCGGACCCGAGCACGACCAGGGCCGCGAGCGCGAGGCCGGCGATGGCGCGCACGGCCGGGAAGGACGATGGTCACGAATTACGCTGCGCGGGTGGACGGGGATGCGCTGCGGATAGCGGCCGGGAACGCGGCCGAGTTCTGGACCCGGGTCGCCCGCGCCCGCGGCCACGAGACGCGCTCCGGCGACGGCTGGTTCGCGGTGCTCGACGACGAGCGCGGCAGCCTGCGCGTGCTCACCCTGGCCGCCCGGGGCGCCGAGGACTTCGCGGCCCTCATCCAGCGGCCCGGGCGGGTCCTGGTCGAGACGCGTTCGGGTCGGTGCGCCTGGCCGCGCAGGGCTACGAGCGGCGCCCGATGCCGGTGATGCTGCGGAACCCGGGCCAGCCCGCCGGCGAGCCCCGCGTCCCCGTGCGCCGGATCGGGGCGGACGAGCTGCACGTCGCCGAGCGGCTCGTGGTCGAGGAGTTCCCGCTGGCACTCTTCCAGCCGTACGAGCGCGGCGCCGTCCTTCCCGAGCACCTCCTCACCGGCGTCGAGGTCTACCTCGCCGAGCTCGACGGCGAGCCGGCCGGCGCGTGCGTGGCGGTCCCCGAGCCCGAGGTCGTCGGGGTGTACTGGGTCACGACCGGCACGGCCTTCCGTTCCCGGGGCGTCGGGCGCTCGCTCATGCACGCGGCGCTGCGCCGGTTCGACGACCGCCCGAAGACGCTCACGGCCTCGCGGCCGGGGCGGCCGCTGTACGAGTCCCTCGGCTTCGAGCACCTCACGCAGGCGAGCTGGTGGACCCCGACGGGCTGAACCCGTTCGCGGCCAGGTACCGCTCGATGGCGACGATGTCGTCGCGGTCCTTGGGCCGGTTCAGGGTCCTCTTGTACCGCAGCACGTCCGCCAGCGGCGCAAAGGGCAGACCCTCGATCATCTCGGCCCGGTCGATGAGCTCGTCGCCGTTCCAGTCGTCGGACACCCAGCCGCGCGAGAACTCGATCAGGCCATCCTCGAACCGCATCATCGGCGCGCCGTTGATGGTGCCCACGACCGGCAGCCCGTGCGCGCAGACCCGCTCCCACGCCGCGCCGCGGGCTACGACGTCGAGATCGCTGACCCGGGTGCGCACACCGTGGGCGAGCAGCGGCGCGCTGCCGAAGATGACGAAGTCGCGCGAATCGAGCTCCAGGCCGACGACGAGCCGGCGGAGCCGCTGGATCAGCGGGTTGCCGGCGAGGCGGATCACGCCGAACCGCCCCCGATCCGCCCGTGCCTCGTGGGCCGCGCCGCCGCCCGCTCGAGGCGACTGAACGCCGTGATGATTTCCGCCCGCTGCGGCGGCTTCGTGTCCCGCAGCGCCTGTTCGAGCCGCCGGGTGCGCCCCTGCTGCTCGATCCAGATCCGCAGGACCCAGGCCACCGGGGGGACGACGGCCGACACGATCCCGGCCATGATCCCGGCCACGAGGCCGGCGTTGTCGTTCGTCAGGAGGTACGCCATCAACCCGTTCATGGCCGCTCACGACACCGTCAGGTTGCCGTCGGCGACCTGACGCAACGAGTCGAGGTCGGCGATCACGATGGCCTGCCGGCCGGTGGCCACGATCCCGGCCGCCCGGAACCGAGCGATGACCTTCTTCACCGAGTCGAGCTTGCGCGCCCCGATGAGAGCCGCCAGGTCCTGCTGCCCGAGCCGCAGCGCGATCCGCTGCTGCTCGTCGACTTCGCCGAGACCGTGCTCCGCCAGCTCGACCAGGCGCTTGGCCAGCTGCTGCTCGATCGCGAGCTCCGACTCGACGCTGCGGATCATGGCCCGGCCGGCCAGCTCGTCGGTCATCGCCAGCAGCGCGTGCATCGCCCGGGGGTGCTCGTAGAGGAACCGCAGCCAGGCGGCGCCGGGTAGGTACAGCGCCTCGACGTCGTTGAAGGCGATGATGCTGGCCAGCCGCGGCTGGCGCCGGATCACCGCCATCTCGCCGACGATCTCGCCCGGCCCCCGGACGTCAACGATCCGTGGCGGGGTACCCCGGACCGCCTTCACGTGCCCCTTGCGGATCAGCAACGCGAAGTCGCCCTGCTCGCCCTCGAGGAAGAACGGGTGACCGGCAGAACGGTGGATGATGTGCCCCATGCCCTCCAGCACAGCGGCCTCATCCTGGGTAAGGAGGGGCATGGTCGGTTCATGCAGGCGATCATCCACACTCGAAAGTGTACGGTTACACGTTTATGAAGGCAATGCAGCCCCTAGCAATGTGTCACGCAGCCGACACGGACGTGGTGGTCGACGCGGACGCCAATGGCCCGGGCGTCAGATGACCCAGGACGGGTTGAGGCGGGCGAACTCGGCCAGCCGGTCGTCGCGGGCCGCGGTGAAGAGCGCCGACGTCGCCGGGTCCAGGTTCTCGTAGTCGCGGCCGTCGCGCCGCTCGGTGTGGAACCGGCCCGCGTTCGTGCGCAGCAGGGTCAGGTCCTCGGGGCCGATCGCGCGCAGGCGGAGGATCCAGTCGGTCACCGAGGCGCCGTTGCCGTCGAAGGTGAGCGAGTCGCCGACGGCTGTTATCGCGCGGTTCAGGGCGATCGGGTTCGCGACCACGCCGGCCGAGGTCACCTTCTCCGCGATCGCGCGCAGCAGCTGCTGCTGGTGGCGCTGGCGGCCGTAGTCGCCGTCGGGGATCAGCTCGCGCTGGCGCACGTAGTCGAGGGCCTCCCAGCCCGCGAAGTGGCGGCAGCCGACTCGGTACACCTGCGCCCGCACCCCGGCGATCCTCACCGGGCGGAACGAGGGCGGGATCAGGCGGTACGGCGGCGTCTCCTTCCCCGAGGCGTCCCACCCGATGTGCACCGAGGTCGTCTCCTCGTCCACGCACAGCTCGACCCCGCCGACCGCGTCGACGACCTTGCGCACGCCGGCGAAGTCGATGATCGCCCCGGCGTCGAAGACCAGGCCGGTGAGCTGCTGCACGGTGCGCGCGAGCAGCTCGAAGCCGCCGAGCGCGAAGGCGGCGTTGAGCTTGTCGGTGCCGTGGCCGGGGATGGCGACCCGGGTGTCGCGGGGTAGCGAGATGAGGAAGGCCCGGTCGCCCGGCTCGGTCACGTGCACGATGATCACGGTGTCGGCGCGCGCGGCGGCCCGGTCCTCCCCAGGGCGCGCGTCGAGGCCGGCGAGCAGGATGTTGCGCCCCGGCTCGGCGTCGAGCCGGCTCCGCACGTCGGCGCCGGGGCCCGCGCCCGGGCCGGCGGACAGGCGCGGCGCGGACTGGATGTCGATCTGGCGGGGCGGCCCGCGGTGCTCGCGGCCGGCGTCGCCGAGCAGGTCCGCCTCGCCCACCCGGCCGACGTAGTGCTGCCAGGTCAGGGCGCCGCCGAGCGCGACCGAGAGCACGACGGCGGCCGTGACGAGCCACGCCTTCACCACGGTCACATCGGCCGCACCCGGGAGCGGTTTAGGTGTCCTTGTACCCGTAGCGGTGGCGCAGCGGGACGGTGACGGCGCCGGTGAGGTACCGGTGCCGCGTCGCCATGCCCGTGATCCACTCGTCGTCGAGGCGCAGCGCCACCGGCCCGCAGCGCAGGCGCATCGGGTTGCCGGAGACCTGATGGGTGCGCGGGACCACCACCTCGCCCCGCTCGCCGACCGGCAGCGCGGCCGCCGGCACCCCGCTGAGCTCGGTGATCGCGCGCAGGGTGGCGTCGGGGTCGGCGACGAGGTCCTCGTAGCGGAAGCGCAGGTAGGGCAGGCCCGAGCGGCGCGCGATGCGCTCGGTGGCGAGGTTCCAGGCGGACCAGTACAGGGCGGTGAAGCCCGGGTGCATGCGCGGCATCCGCGCGCCGTTCGGGGCGTCGGGGTCGTGGCGGTGGCGCTGCCACGAGTAGGCGACCGCGCGCGGGTCCCGCACGATGTGGGCCACGCGCACGTCCAGCGCGGGCGACTGCAGCAGCGCCGTGAGGTACGACGGGAACTTCGAGGAGTCGACGACCACCCGGGCCCCGCTGACGGCGACGATCGCGCGGTAGAGGCGCTCGAGGATCTCGTAGTACCACTGCAGGCGGTCGGCGTCCGGCGGGCTGGCCGGCTTCAGCAGCAGGCCGGGCAGGTGGCGGGTGCGGAACCGGCGCGACGCGGCGTCGAGGGCCCGGGCCGTCGCGTCGTCGGGCATCCCGCCGAACGTCTCGCCGAGCACGTCGACCCAGAACTCGCAGGAGCGCAGGGGCGTGCCGCAGGAGCACCGCCGGTTCTGCAGCAGCCCGCGCTCCCAGAGGAACTTGACCTCGCCGACGCCGACCAGCCCGGGAACCTGGTCGAGCAGGCTCTCGGCGAGCGTGCTCCCGCTGCGGCCCCATCCGGCCAGGTAGAGCACGCGGGTCGTGGGGCTCGGGTCGCTGCGCACCTTGACCCAACGCCCGACTTGTCCGGAGAGTTACGCAAATCGCCAGGTACGGGCGAGTGACGCGACCGAGGACACATGTGTTCTGTCGCGTTCGGCGTAGAACTCGGCCATCAGCGGGCGGATGATCGGAATTCCCGTCGATGTGAGGAGCGGCCCATGCCGGACGACACGCTCACCCGGTCGGTCGTCTTCGCCGTCGTGCTGGTGGCGCTCATGGTCGGTCACGCGGTCGGCGATCACGTCGCCCAGACCGATCATCAGGCCGAGCGCAAGGCGGAGGGCGGCGCGGCCGGCTGGCGTGCCCTGGCCGGCCATCTGCTCAACTACCACCTCGTGGTCACCGCGGTGCTGCTGCTGACGGCGTTCGCGCTGCGGCTGCCGCTGTCCGCCCTCGGGGTGGCCGCCGGTCTGACCTTCTCGGTGCTTACCCACGGCTGGCTGGACCGGCGCTGGCCGGTCCGGGCGCTGCTGCGGTCCACCCGCTCGCCCGGGTTCGCGGAGGCCACGACGCCCGTGTGCGGGATGTACGTGGCCGACCAGGCCCTGCACCAACTCGCCCTGCTGGTGTCGGCGCTGATGATCGCGGGGCTGTGACGCGAAAGGCCGGGTGAGCGCCTGCAGCGATCCGGGGCGCCCGCGCGTGACATGGACATGCCCGAGCCGCCCTTCAGCGAGTTCTACGGCGCGCACTTCCAGCGCATCGCCGTGCAGCTCTACGCCTATCTCGGCGATCACGCCGAGGCCCAGGACCTCGCCCAGGAAGCGTTCTGCCGGGCACTGGAGCAGTGGCCGCGGATTCAGCGCTACGCCGACCCGGCCGGCTGGGTGCGCCGCGTGGCCTGGAACCTCGCCACGAGCCGGCTGCGACGGCTGCGCACCGCGATCGGGTTCCTCGCCCGCCAGCGCGAGCAGCACGTCGAGGGCCCGACCCCGGACCGCGTCGCGCTCGTCGCGGCCCTGCGCGAGGTGCCCGCGGCCCAGCGGCGCGCGCTCGTGCTGCACCACCTCGGCGGGCTCGGCGTGGCCGAGATCGCCGAGCAGGAGGGCGTCGCCGAGGGCACCGTGCGCTCCTGGCTCACCCGCGGCCGGGCCCGGCTCGCCGCCCAGCTGACCCCGGAGGCCCGGCATGCCTGACACCCTGGTCGAGGACGAGTTCGCGCGGTTCGCCGAGGCGTTCACCGGGACGTTCCGGCCGCTGCCGGTCGAGGCGCTGCCCCGGTGGCGGCGCGCCCGGCGGCGCGGCGCGCTGTGGATCGCGGGCCTCGGCGCGGCCCTGGTCGCGGCCCTGTCGCTCAACGCGCTGCAGCCGGCGGCCCGGCCCGCCCCGGCACCGTTCACCGATCGGGTGGTCCGGCTGGAGGGTGCCCGCGGCGAGATGGCGGCCGGGTTCGCCGACCGCTCCGACGGCTGGGTCACGTTCAACGACTGCCGGGCCGGCGGCGACTGCGCGCACGTCCTGGGCCGCACCACCGACGGCGGCCGGACCTGGCGCCGGGTGGCACTGCCGCAGCTGCCGGCGCAGGGCCGGCTGTGGGCGCACCCCGGGCCGGCCTCCGCGATCATCGGGGTCACCGGGTCGCCCACCACCGTATGGGAGACCAACGACGGCGGCCGGACGTGGCGGAGCATCGTCACCGACGGCACGTCGGCGATCTTCGAGCCGCCCTCCCGCGAGATCAGCGGCTCGTGGAAGGTCACCCACGACGGGCTCGAGTCGCACGCGATGCACTCCCCCGACCGCGGGTCGACCTGGCGCAGGCTCGAGCCCGCGGTCGGCGCCGAGGCCGAGGTGCGGGTGTCGGCGGACGATCGGGACGCCTGGGTGATCGCCGCGCAGCCGACACGGGCCTGGCGGCTGACACCGGAGGGCACCGAGGCCGAGCCGGAGCTCCCGGCCGGAGCCGACCCGTCCATGATCAGCGCGGTCGGCGAGGGTGGCCTGCTGATGCTCGTGCCGGGGCGGGGCGTGGGCGTCTGGCGCGGCGGCACCTTCACCCTGCTGCCCGCGCCGCTGCACGAGGCCACGCTGCCAATGGTCCTGAGCGACGGAGCGATCACGCTCTCCATGCCCGACGGGTCCCTCATCGTGGGGGGCGAGCACGCGGAGTGGGTGCGCTACACCCGGCCGTGACGGGAAGCACAGTTGAACGCGTTCAAGAACGGGCCTACCGTCTAGTTGAACACGTTCAGATAGACGGAGGTCAGCGATGGAGTACCTGAAGCTCGCCACCTACGTGCTGTACCTCGCCGTCAGCATCGTGCTCACGGTGTGGGTCGCCCGCACGCTGCTCAAGAACGGCCAGGTGTTCCTCGACGACGCGTTCGCCGACGAGCGCCTCGCCGACTCGGTCAACCACCTGCTCGTGGTCGGGTTCTACCTGCTCAACCTCGGCTACGTGGCCGTCGCGCTGAAGATCAGCGGGCCGATCACGGACGAGAGCGCGGCGATGGAGGCCCTGGCGATGAAGCTCGGCACGGTCCTGCTCGTGCTCGGCGGGGTGCACTTCTGCAACCTGTTCGTGCTGAGCCGCTTCCGCCGGCGCCGGCTGCTGGAGCAGTCCGCGCCGCCGATCGAGCCGACCCGCACCGTGGCACCGCTCGCCGCACCGCTGCACATGGAGGCGCCGCTGGTGCCGCCGTTCCCGCCCCCGCCGGGCCACCGCCCCGGCCCCGGCGAGATGCCGCCGCCGCGATGATCACCCGGCTCACCGTCCTCTACGACGAGGGCTGCCGGCTCTGCCGCACGGCCAGGACCTGGCTCGGCGGCCGGGCCCAGATCGTCCCGCTCGAGTTCGTCGCGGCGGGATCGCAGGAGGCGCGCCGCCGGTATCCGGCGCTCGATCCGGACGAGACCCTCGCCGACATCACCGTGGTCGCCGACGACGGCGGCGTGTACGTCGGGGACGCGGCCTGGCTCGTCTGCCTCTGGGCGCTGGACGGCTATCGGGGGCTGGCGGCGCGCCTCTCCCAGCCCCACCTGCGGCCGCTCGCGCGGCGGGTGGCGCAGTCGGCCGGGAGACTGCGCGGATATCGTCAGGACTGTGGTGAAACCTGCGACACCTGACACGCCGGAGACGGGACGCGGCGAACAGACCAAGCGGCTCATCGTCGACACGGCGGTGCGGCTGTTCCGCGACCAGGGGTACGACAAGACCACCATGCGGGGCATCGCGCAGGCCGCCGGCGTCTCGGTCGGCAACGCCTACTACTACTTCCCCTCCAAGGATCACCTGGTGCAGCAGTTCTACGCCACGGTGCAGGAGGACACCGCGGCCGCCGTCGCCGCGGCCCTGGCCGAGCCGGGGCCGTTCGACGAGCGGCTGCGGGTGGCGCTGAACGGCATGCTGGAGACGATGACGCCCTACCACGCGTTCGCCGGCAAGTTCATCAAGACCGCCGTCGAGCCCGGCTCGCCGCTGAGCCCGTTCAGCGCCGAGTCGGGCCCGGCCCGGGAGCGTTCGATCGCGGTGCTGCGCCAGGTCGTCGAGGGCGCCACCACGAAGATCGACGCGGAGCTGAAGCCCGACCTGCCCGAGCTGCTGTGGCTCGGGCAGATGGGCATCACCCTCTACTGGGTCCACGACACGTCACCCGATCAGGCGAAGACCCGCCTGCTGATCGACCGCGCCGTGCCGCTCATCGACCGGCTCGTCGCGCTGGCCCGGATGCCCGGCCTGAGGTCGGTGACCAGGGAGACACTGAAGATGTACCGGCTGCTGAAGTAGCGCCGCACGTAGTCGTACGGTAACCAACTGTTCAACGACAGCGTTCGCCGATCCCCGGATCCCGGGGTAGCGTCGGCTCCCATGGCGACCTTGCAGGGCACCCGCACGGCCGCCGACCACGACGCGGTCATCGCCGAGATCGAGCAGGCCGAGGGCTACATCGCATCGATCTGCTTCAAGACCGGGCCACCCGCGGCGGTCGGTGTCGAACTCGAGTTCACCGTTCACCAACGCGACGATCCGGCCGCGGCGCTGGATCCCGCCCGGCTCTGCCAGGCCCTCGGCGATCACGCACCGCCGACCCTGCGGGCCGACTCCCCGGCGCTCCCGCTGCGCAGCGGCGGCAGCGTCACCCTCGAACCCGGCGGTCAGGTGGAGATCTCCAGCCGGCCGCACAGCTCCCTGATCGAGCTCCACACGGCCGTCAGCGCCGATATCGAGCAGCTCACCGCCCTGCTGGACCGGGTCGGCCTGGTCCTGGGCGACACCGGCGCCGATCCGCACCGCGCCCCGCGGCGGATGCTCTCCACCCCGCGGTACGACGCGATGGAGGCGGCCTTCGACCGTCACGGCATGTCCGGAAAAATCATGATGTGCTCGACGGCGGGCCTGCAGGTCTGCCTCGACCCGGGCCCAGCGCCCGAGCTCCCCGCGCGCTGGGCCGCGGTGCACGCGCTCGGACCCCCGCTCCTGGCCCTGTTCGCGAACTCGGCGCGCTTCGCGGGCGCGGAGACCGGCTGGGCCTCGGCGCGGCAGCGGGCCTGGCGGGGCATCGACCCGTCCCGGACCCGGGCCGTGGCCACCGACGGGCAGCCGTCGGCCGGCTGGGCCCGATACGCGCTGGCCGCCAAGCTGCTGTGCGTCCGGCGGCCCGACGGGGACTGGGACACCCCTTCCGGGGTGACGTTCGCGGACTGGATCCGCGGCGCACTGGACACGAGGCCGACGTACGCGGACCTCGACTACCACCTCAGCACGCTCTTCCCGCCGGTGCGCCCGCGCGGGTACCTGGAGATCCGCTACCTCGACACCCAGCCCGGGCGCGCCTGGTTCGCGCCCGCGGCGCTGCTGCACGCCCTGCTCGCCGACCCGGCCACCGTCTCGCGGGTCCTGCAGCTGTGCGCGCCGGCCGCCGGGCGCTGGGTGGAGGCGGCCCGCGACGGGATGGCCGACCCGGTGCTCGCCCGGGCCGCCCGAGCCGTGCGCGAGCTCGCCCTGGCGCGGCTGGACCTGCCGCCGCACCTGACCGAAGCCGTGCTCGAAGGGAGTACTCGCAATGGCTGACCTGCGCGATCGCGTCGCCCGGGAGCTCGAGCGGACCCGGGCCCGCTCCGCCGGGCTGACCGAGGCGGTCGACGACGGCGACCTGGTGCGCCAGCACTCGCCGCTCATGTCGCCGCTGGTGTGGGACCTGGCGCACATCGGCAACCAGGAGGAGCTGTGGCTGGTGCGCGATGTCGGCGGCCGGGAGCCGGTGCGGGCCGACATCGACCACCTCTACGACGCCTTCAAGCACGCCCGCAAGGACCGGCCCGCGCTGCCGCTGCTCGGGCCGAAGGAGGCGCGGGCCTACGTGACGACCGTGCGCGACAAGGCGCTCGACGTGCTCGAGCGCGTACGCCTGGAGGGAAGACGGCTGACCGAGGACGCCTTCGCCTTCGGGATGATCGTGCAGCACGAGCAGCAGCACGACGAGACCATGCTCGCCACGCACCAGCTGCGCCGCGGCGACCCCGTGCTCGGCGCGCCGCCCCCGCCGGAGTCCACCGTGGACGTGCGCGGCGAGGTGCTGGTGCCGGGCGGGCCGTTCACCATGGGCACCTCGACCGAGGCGTGGGCGCTGGACAACGAGCGGCCCGCGCACACCGTCGACGTGCCCGCGTTCTGGATCGACCGGGGGCCGGTCACCAACGGGCAGTACGCCGCGTTCCTGGACGAGACCGCGGCGAACCCCCCGCTGCACTGGAGCCGCGACCCGGGCGGGTGGCTGGCGACCGCGTTCGGGCGGACCGCGCCGATCGTCCCCGACGCGCCGGTCGTGCACGTGTCCTTCCTGGAGGCGCGGGCCTACGCGGCGTGGGCGGGCCGGCGGCTGCCGACCGAGGCCGAGTGGGAGAAGGCGGCGCGGTGGGACCCCGTGAGCGGGCGTTCGCGGCGGTACCCCTGGGGCGACGAGGATCCCGGCCCGCAGCACGCGAACCTGGGCCAGCGCCACCTCGCCCCGGCGCCGGTGGGCGCCTACCCGGCGGGCGCCTCGCCGCTGGGCGTGCACCAGCTCATCGGCGACGTGTGGGAGTGGGTCGACAGCGACTTCACCGCCTACCCGGGCTTCAGCGCGTTCCCCTACCGCGAGTACTCCGAGGTGTTCTTCGGCCCCGAGTACAAGGTGCTGCGCGGCGGCTCCTTCGGCACCGACGCCGCCGCGTGCCGGGGCACGTTCCGCAACTGGGACTACCCGATCCGCCGGCAGATCTTCAGCGGCTTGCGCACCGCCCGCGACGCCACGCCCTCGGAGCTCGGCTAGTGTGCCGGCACCTGGCCTACCTCGGCCCGCCGATCCCGCTGTCGGATCTGCTGTTCACGCCGCCGCACTCCCTGGCCCGCCAGTCGTGGGCGCCCCTGGACATGCGCGGCGGCGGCACCATCAACGCCGACGGGTTCGGCGTCGGCTGGCGGCAGGGCTCCGGCTTCGTGCGGTACCGCCGCGACGCTCCACTGTGGACCGATGCCGGGCTGCCCGCGCTGGCCGCCGCGACCCGCTCCACGGCGGTGCTCGCGGCGGTCCGCTCGGCGACGGTCGGCATGCCGGTCACCGAGACGGCCGCCGCGCCGTTCGCCGAGGACCGCTGGCTGTTCTCGCACAACGGCAAGGTGGCCGGCTGGCCGGACAGCGTGACGGCCCTCGCCGCCGAGCTGCCCGTCCGCGACCTGATCACCCTGGACGCCCCGACCGACAGCGCCCTGGTGTGGGCCCTGGTCCGGGCCCGCCTGCGCGACGGCGCCGCCCCGGACACGGCCCTGGCCGGGGTCGTCGCGGACGTGTCGGCGGCCGCCCCCGGCTCCCGCCTCAACCTCCTGCTCACCGACGGCGAGACGATCGCCGCCACGACCGCCGGGCACTCCCTGTCGTTTCTGTCCACCGCGGAGGGGGCCGTGCTCGTCGCCTCCGAACCCCTCTCCCCCGACCCCGCCTGGACTGCCGTCCCCGACCTGTCCCTGCTCGTCGCGGCCCCGCCGGCCGTGACGGTCATCGCGCTGGAAGGTGCTCTCACGTGACACTGCCGGACGCTGACCTCGAAGTCCACCTGACCGACGCCGACCTCGCCGCGGGCCTGCGGGAGGACGCCCGCCGCGGGCTCACCGCGAACCCGAAGTGGCTGCCCCCGAAGTACTTCTACGACGCCCGCGGCAGCGAGCTGTTCGAGGAGATCACGCGGCTGCCCGAGTACTACCCGACGCGCGCCGAGCGCGAGATCCTGACCACCCGCGCGGGGGCGATCGCCCGGCTCACCGGGGCCAAGACGCTCATCGAGCTCGGCTCCGGCTCGTCGGAGAAGACCCGCCTGCTGCTCGACGCCCTGCGCCAGCACGGCACGCTCGGCTCGTTCACCCCGCTGGACGTCTCCGGCGCGGCCCTGCGCCACGCCCTGACCGACCTGCGCCGCGACTACCCGGACCTGCATCTGCACGGCATCGTCGCCGACTTCGTGCACCACCTGGAGGTCCTGCCCGAGGCCGGCACCCGGCTGGTCGCGTTCCTGGGCGGCACGATCGGCAACTTCACCCCGGCCGAGCGCGCCCCGTTCCTGGCCGCCCTGCGCGCTCGCCTGGCCCCGGGCGAGTTCCTGCTGCTCGGCGCCGACCTGGTGAAGGACCCGGCGGTCCTGGTTCCCGCCTACGACGACACCGCCGGCGTGACGGCCGAGTTCAACCGCAACGTGCTGCACGTGCTCAACCGCGAGCTGGCCGCGAACTTCGAGCCGGACGCGTTCGCCCACGTCGCCGTGTGGGACGACGAACGCGAATGGATCGAGATGCGCCTGCGGGCCCTCGCACCCATGCGCGTACGACTCGACGCCTTGGACCTGGAGATCGCCTTCGCGGCGGGCGAGGAACTGCGCACCGAGGTGTCCGCGAAGTTCCGGCGCGAGGGCCTGACCGGGGAGCTGGCGGCGGCGGGGTTCGCGGTGCGCGATTGGTGGACGGACCGGGCGGGCCGCTTCGCCCTGACCCTGGCCGCGGCCGTCCAGGACTGATCCGAGATTTCCGCTTCGCCGGCAGTCACTGACGGCGACCGGATGTCGTGGTTCCGGCGCCGCGTCAGGGCGGGGACCGGCGGATCTCACCCCGTCGCCGCCCGGCATACGAGAACCGAGAGCATGAACACCATGCGCAACCAATCGGCCGGCCCGGCCCGTTGACGCCAGACCTTGTTTCGCGGCCGGGTCAGCGGGTCTCGGCCGCCCGCAACCGGAGTCGCTTCGCGGCCGCCGCGGCGTTGCGGCGCTGGCGCTCGGCGTCGGCCGCCAGCGCCGCGGCGCCGCTCTCGGTCAACCGGTAGTAGCGCCGGTGCCGGCCGTCGACGACCTCCGAGCCCTCCGGGGCCACGAGACCCTCGGCCGTGAGGCGGTCCAGGGCGGCGTAGAGCGTGCCGGCCGGAAGCACCACCCGGCCTCCGGAGAGCTCGGTGACCTCCTGGATCACGGCGTAGCCGTGCATGGGCCGCACCGTGAGCGCGGTCAGGATCAGGAAGGTCGGCTCCCGCATCGGGGTCATGCCGATCTTTATACGGCCTTTTGCCCCGATCAGGTCGCCCGGTGCCGGGCCCTCGTGCCGGCCGGGCTCGGCAGTTCGCGAATACGCGGGCCGGGCTGCCGCGGAATGTGACCGGTCGGCTCCGCCGCGTGCGCACCCCGCCCCCGCCGGCCGTCAGCACCCCACTGACCGTCCGCCGCGTCCGCCGCGCCCCACTGACCGTCCGCCGCAGGCGCGCCCCACGGGTCGGCCGCCGCAGGCGCGCCCCACGGGTCGGCCGCCGCGGGCGCGTACGCGGGCTCGGTGCCGAAGACCGCCCGCGCGTAGACCGGCTCGGACGCCGGGTAGCTCGCGTGCACCGCGGCGTACGCCGCCGGCGGGTGCATCTGGTAGGAGCCGGTGCCGCCGAGCTGCCGGGCGGCCGGGTGAGGCCGCATCCCCGGGCGGGGACCCGGACGGGTGACGACGAACCGGACGGTGCCGATCGCGCCCCGCACCAGCAGCACGGCCGGGGCCAGCAGGACGAGCGCGTTGACGGGGACGAACCCGCCGAACATCATCACCTGCGCCGCCCAGGCCGCCATCGCGGTGCCGAGGATGAGGCAGACCACGCGGTACAGCGCGGTGTTGCCCGGCAGGAAGGCCGCCCCGAACACGGCGAGACCGCCGATGAGGTGCGCCATGAGCATCAGCTCCCCGCGGGTGCCGCCGAACTGCAACAGGGTCTCGCCCACCGAAGTTCCTCCATGACCGTCTCGCAACCGACCTGCAACCACGGTAGGCGAGCAACCGTGCGCGCTCTGTCATGTGATCGGCCGGGGCCGCTGCCGGACGGGGGGACGGACGGGTTGCGACCCGTCGGAAATCTGTCCGGCGACACACACCGGCGAGGGGTGTGCGTCGTGGCGAGATCCTTCGGGTACACAATGGTGCATGACCGCCGCGCCCCCCGTCGTCGCCGACCGTTACCGTCTTCTCGAGCCCCTGGGTGCCGGTGGCATGGGGCGGGTGTGGCGCGCCCGGGACGAGACCCTCCATCGCGATGTCGCGGTCAAACAGATCGTCCTGCCCCCCGAGCTGCTCGACAGCGCCCGGGACGTGGCCATGGAGCGCACGCTGCGCGAGGCGCGGGCGGCGGCGCGGCTGAGCCATCCCAACGTGGTGCGGGTCTACGACGTGCTCGCGGCCGAGGGGCAGCCGTGGCTCGTCATGGAATACGTGCGGTCGCGCTCGCTGGACCAGGTCATGCGCGAGGACGGGCCGCTGCCGGTGCGCCGGGTCGCCGAGATCGGCCTCGCCGTGCTCGACGCGCTGCGCGCCGCCCACCGGGCCGGGGTCGACCACCGCGACATCAAGCCCGGCAACGTGCTGCTGGCCGAGGACGGCCGGGTGGTGCTCACCGACTTCGGCATCGCCCGCGTCGAGGGCGAGGGCCACGTCACGCGCACCGGCCTCGTGCTCGGCTCGCCCGAGTTCATCGCGCCCGAGCGCGCCCGCGAGGGCATCGCCGGCCCGGCGGGCGATCTGTGGTCGCTGGGCGCGACCCTGTACGCCGCCGTCGAGGGCCGCTCCCCGTTCGGCCGCGGCTCCGCGATGGAGACGCTGACCGCGCTCGCGTCCGAGGAGGCCGACCCGCCGCAGCGCGCGGGTGCCCTCGCCCCGGCGCTGCGCGCCCTGCTGCGCAAGGACCCCAAGGCCCGCGCGGACTTCGCCCAGACCGACGAGCTGCTGCGGCGGGCGCTGCTGCCCGAGACGGCGAAGAAGAAACGCTCGTGGCTCAGCGGCTGGGGCCGCACCGAGGCCCCGACGCCCGCGGTGCCCGCCCAGCGCACGCCGCAGGCCCGTCCCGAGCGCCTCGTCCGCCCGATCCCCCCGTCCGCCGCGGCCGCCCCGTCCGCCGCGGCCGCTGCTGCCGCCCCCGTCGCCGCGCCGCCCACCACGCCCGTGGCGCGCGGGAGCGCCGTTGTGCCACCGCCGGCGGAAGAGGCGCCCTCGACCAGGTCCGGCGTGATCGAAGGTCCGGTCTTCGGCGCGGCCACCGCGGAAGAGCTCGACCCGGACCTCGAGGCCCCGGCCGCCGAGCCGGAACCGGCGCCCGAGCCGGAGCCTGTCGCGGAGGCCGAGCCGGAGCCTGTCGCGGAGGCCGAGCCGGAGCCCGCACCGGTCCCGGAGGCCGCGCCCGAACCGGAGCCGGAGCCCGAACCGGTCGCGGTGGCCGCGCCCGAGCCGGAACCGGAGCCCGCACCAGTCGCGGTGGCCGCGCCCGAGCCGGAACCGCAGCCCGAACCGGAGCCGGAGCGCGAGCCCGCACCGGTCGCCGCGCCGCCGACGCGTGTCGAGCAGGCCGCGCCCCGCGCCGCCGGGGTGGCCGCCGTCGTGGCGCCGCCGGGATCCGGATCGCCGAAGCGGCGCACCGGTCTGCTCGTCGGCGGCGTCGCCGCGGCGGTCGTGGTGGCGCTGCTGGTCTGGCTGGCCGTGAAGACCGACGACGGCGCCCCGGACAACCAGGGCACCGGGGCCACGCAGACCACCGGCGCGGCGGCCGCGCCCGTCCCCAGCGCGCCGGGCTCCTCGGCGGCGGCCGAGGGCGGCGGCCAGGGCAGCTCCGCGCCCGCGGGGAACACGGGGAACACGGGGAACCCGACCACCCCGGCGGCGGAGCCGCCGGCCGGCACGGCCTCGGGCAAGCTCCCGCCGCTGCCGCCGGGCTGGATCGACTACCACGACCCGACGGGCTTCTCGGTCTACGTCCCCCAGGGCTGGAACAAGTCCATCGACGGCACGATGGTCTACTTCCGCGGCAACAACCGCACGCTCGGCATCGACCAGACCGGCAAGCCCAACATGGACCCCGTCGCCGACTGGACGCAGCAGGAGAAGGAGCGCGGCGGCAGCTACTACAAGAACTACTCGCGGGTCGGCATCAGGCCGGTGGAGCACTACTTCGTGGTCGCCGCCGACTGGGAGTTCACCTACGGCAACAAGCAGCACGTGAACAACCGCGGCGTGGTGACGTCGGACCACCAGGCCTACGGCATCTGGTGGTCGACCGCCGACAGCGACTGGGCCAACGCCCGCGGCGACCTGGACATCGTGTTCGCGAGCTTCCGGCCGAAGCCGTGAGCGCCTGGGCCGACGGCGAGGGCGACCTGCTGCGGCTGCCGTCCGGGCGCGTGATCCGCGGGCGGGGGCTGCGGCACGGGCCGCCGGCCGCCGCGCCCGACTTCGGCCTGTACCTGCTGGGCCGCCGGCCCCCCGCGGTCGCCTGGGACGCGGCCTGGGTGCGCTGGCCCGACTTCCGGCTGCCGTCGGACCGGGCGGCGGCCGCGACGGCGTTCGCCGAGGCGCTGCGGCGGGCGGAGCACGAGCGGGTGGAGGTGGCCTGCGGCGGCGGGCGGGGGCGCACGGGCACGGCCCTGGCCTGCATCGCGATCCTCGACGGCGTGGCGGCGGACGAGGCCGTGGCCTACGTCCGCCGGCACTACCACCCCCACGCGGTGGAGACGCCGTGGCAGAAGCGCTACGTGCGGGCGTTCAGTTCGCGGCCTTGAGCGGGGCCGCCACGGCGCCGGGGCCGGACGCGTCCCCGGCGAAGCGTGCCGGGGCGGCCGCACCACGCCGGGTCGAGGGACGGGCCGCGGCCGCCGTGGCCGCGCGACCCGGCATCGACCCCGTCGCTATGCGGGCGGCGGCGGCACGGGGGCTGGTCGCCGGGCGATCGGCGTGAACAGGGCCGCGAGCGCGGTCACCGTGACGGCGGCACCCGCGACGCCGAGCGTCGGCGACACCCCGAAGTGCTTCGCGGCGAACGTGAGCGCCGCGTCGCCGGCCGGGGCGAGCACGAGCTGCAGCGTCCAGAACGCCGCCGTGACCCGGCCGAGCAGGTGGCCCGGGGTCACCTCCTGGCGCAGCGAGACCGAAGAGATGCCCGCGACCCCGGTGCACAGCGTCACCGTGGCCGTGAGCACGGCAATGAGGGGCACGTCCGCGGCCAGGCCGATCCCGGCCACGACCAGCCCGCACAGGCAGAACGCGCCGATCCAGGTGGCGCCGAAGCCGGCCCGGCGGCGCAGCGGGGCGACCACGGCGGAGGCGAGCGTGCTGCCGAGCACCCCGGCGGTCAGCACCAGGCCGATCACCGCGTCCGGCTGCCCGAGGCCGCTCATGAGGTGGTAGACGATCACGTCGTTGAGGCTCGACGTGAAGAAGATCAGCACCGCGAGGAGCACGGTCAGCGGCAGCATCACCGGGTGGCGGCGGATGAACCGCACGCCCGCGCCGAGGCCGCGCTCGGTGCCCTCGGTGCCGGGGCCGCGCAGGTTGACCAGGACCAGCCCGGCGGCGGACAGCGCGAAGGAGATCGCGTCGAGGCCGATCGCGTAGACCGGGCCCGCGACCTGCGAGACGAGGCCGGCGACGGCGGGGCCGGCCAGGTACGCGACCGAGTACGCCCCGTAGAGCAGCCCGTTGGCCTCGGCGATCCGGTCCGCGGGCACCAGCGCGGGCACCACGGCGACGTAGGTGACCTGGAAGATCATCGAGAACACCGCGGCGGACGGCAGCACGACGTACAACACCCACGGCTGCGGCCCGGCCAGCCAGGCGAGCGGGACGGCCCCGAGGAGCACGAACCGGGCCAGGTCGCACCGGCGCAGCACGCGGCGCCGGTCGAAGCGGTCGGCGATCACGCCGGCGAAGACGCCGGTGAGCAGGGTGGCCACGGCCGACAGCGCGCGGATCCAGCCGAGGTCGGTGATCGACACCGAGCCCGTGCGCATGAGCAGCGGAACGGCGGCGAACGTGCACGCGTCGCCGAACGCGGAGAGCGTCTGCACCCCGACGAAGACCGCGAAGTCGCGGCTGCGCCAGAGCGCGCTCACGACCGCAGGAGCCGGAGGATCACGTGGCGCGGGAGGTCGATCAGGCGGGCGTCGAGGTACTCCGGGCGGCCCACGAGCTCCGCCGCGCGATCCTGGGCGGCGGCCCGGGTCAGACCCGGGTCGGCCCGCATCAGCGCGTCGCGCAGCACGTTGCCGATCTTGCCGTGGACGTGCGTGAGCAGCCGGCCGGCGACGCCCTCGGCCGGGCGCAGCACCGCCTCCACGGTCGCCTGCCTCGGGCCGGGGGTGCTGCGGCGCAGACGCAGGTCCCACTTGGCCCCGACCAGCTCGCGCAGCGCGGCCTGGGCGGCCTCGTCGCGCAGGTCGGGGTGGTTGTTCGCGGCGAGCAGCGTGACCCGCGGGACGTTGAGCGCGAGCAGCACCCGGGCCATCCACGGGCCGGGGTCGCCGGCGAGGTCGACGGTGAGCTCGTCGGCCTTGAGCGGACCGCCGCCGAGAATGCGGGCCGGGCCCCGGGCGGCCGCGCCCTCGAGGGACTGCTCGCCGTGGGTGTAGATGTTGGCCGAGCCGGCGAGCTTGTCGAGGCGGCGGTCGAGGATCTGCCAGGTGTGCGGGGTCGGGCGGCAGACGTAGAGGTCGCTGGCGCTGCCGACGGCCTGGGCGCCGTGGTACCGGTTGAACCCGGGCAGCATCGCCTCGATCGCGAGGTCGAGGTCGAGCACGGCCCGCTGGACCTTGAGGCCGAGGGCGGGGGTCAGGGGGCTGAAGCCGTACGCCATCACGAGGCGCCCGTTCGTGCGGTCCCGCAGCGCCTGCGCGCCGCGGCCGAGGAACAGCTGCACGCCCTCGGGCGTGTAGGGCGGGTCGGTGAAGATGACGTCCGCGGTGCCCACGAGCGCCGGCGGGAGCCCGAAGCGCAGGTCGGCGTGGTAGCAGGCGATCCCCGCGCCCTGCCCGTCGATGTAGGCCAGCAGCCGCTCGTCGACGTCGACGACGACGATCTCGGTGTCCGGCAGGGCCTGGCGGGCCGCGAGCGAGGTGAGGTCGTGGTCGCCGACGCACACCAGGCGGGCGCCGGCCAGGTCGTAGGTCTCGGCGAGCCAGCGTGCGCGGCGGCGGGCCGTCTCCTCGGTGGCGGAGACGTGGTCGAGGGCCTGGTCGGGCCGGGGCGCGCCGGCGATCAGGGCGCCCAGGCCCCCGACCTCGGGCACCGTGTCCAGGCCGGCGAGGTCGAAGCGCTCGCCGTACGACTCCCGGATCGACGGCTCCAACATCACCCGTCCGTGGTCCTCGCGCAGGTCCGGGCCGGCCGCGCGCAGGAGCGCCTCGACGGTGCGGCGCGGCACGGCGTGGTCGCGGACGAGGTCCTCGAGGGTGGCCGGCGCGAGCGTGAGCGCCCGGATCAGCTCCCGCAGCCGGCGCCCCGCGATCCCGGATGCCGAGACGAGGGCGGCCACCGCATCGATCGGCTCGGGCTCCACCGGGGCACCCTACCATCGCGAATCTCAGGGGTTGACAGTTAAAAGTTAACGGGGAGTAGCGGTTCGCGGCGCCCGGGGTCTACGGAGCGCAAGATTTCCTGCATGTTTCGAGGCCCGAAGTACAGGGTGGGGGCGAGGGTGCCGGTAGGCCATCGACCCTTGTCCAAATCTTCGAATGTGTGTGATCGTCCTCGCATCGCTGCAAGTCGATGTCGACGGCGGGCCTCCGTACGGCGCGCACACCGGCCCTCAGACGCTTCGACGCGCGCGTGACCTCCATTGGTTCCGGCCCCTCCCGTCACACATTCCCCGGTGGGTTCGGGTCGTTGCTGAAAGAAGGCACCCTTGAAGCTCTCCCCACGGTTCGCTACAGCGGCCGGAGTGTTCGCGGTCGGGCTGGTCACAGCCGGCACGGCCGCGGCCGTGCAAGCCACGAACGCCTCTGCCTCCACGGACGCCGTCGAGGTGTCCAACGCCGTCGCCGCCCAGTCGGTCGACTCGTTCGTCAAGAGCAAGCCGAGCGTGATCCAGCCGAGCTCCGACGACGCCTACGTGCAGAAGTCGGTCACGGCCTCGGGCAACGCCAAGTACATCGCGTACGAACGGACCTACAAGGGCCTGAAGGTGACGGGCGGTGACTTCGTCGTCGTCACGGACAAGTCCGGCGCGACGCAGTACACCTCGGTCTCCCAGACCAAGGCGATCGGCAACCTCTCGACGACCCCGTCGATCACCTCGGCGGCCGCCGAGTCCGTCGCCAAGGCCCAGCTCAAGACGGTCAAGAACGTCGAGGGCACCAACCTCGTCGTGTACACGCTCGACGGGGCGGCCAAGCTCGCGTACGAGACCACGGTGTCGGGCACCGGCGCCGAGGGTGCCAGCCGTCTCACCGTCGACGTCGACGCGGCTACCGGCGCGGTGCTCAACACCACCGAGCACGTCATGGCGGGCACCGGCACCGGCTGGATCAACGGCTCGGTGTCGATCAACACCACGCAGTCGGGCAGCACGTACAGCATGAAGGACCCGAACTACACCAACGTCTCCTGTCAGGACGCGGCGAACAACACCACGTTCTCCGGCAGCGACGACGTGTGGGGCAACGGGACCGGCACCAACCGCGAGACCGGCTGCGTCGACGCCCTGTACGTCGCGCAGAAGGAGCTGTCGATGCTGTCCACGTGGCTGGGCCGCAACGGCTTCAACGGCTCGGGCGGCGGCTGGCCGATCCGCGTCGGCCTGAACGACCAGAACGCGTACTACGACGGCACCCAGATCCAGATCGGCAAGAACACCGCCGGGCAGTGGATCTCCTCCGCCGACGTCGTGGGTCACGAGGCCGGGCACGGCATCGACGACACCACCCCGGGTGGCATCTCCAAGAGCGGCACCCAGGAGTTCGTCGCGGACACGTTCGGCGCGGCCACCGAGTGGTTCGCGAACAACCCGAACGACCCGCCGGACTACCTGGTGGGCGAGGAGATCAACCTGGTCGGCAGCGGCCCGATCCGCAACATGTACAACCCGTCGGCCGTCGGCGACTCGAACTGCTACTCCAGCAGCACGCCCGGCTCGGAGGTCCACGCGGCCGCCGGCCCCGGCAACCACTGGTTCTACCTGATGGCCCAGGGCTCCGCCGGTAACGGCCAGCCCGCCAGCCCGACCTGCAACGGCTCGACCGTCAGCAACCCGCTGGGCATCCAGAACGCCATCAAGGTCATGTACAACGCGATGCTGATGAAGACCTCGTCGTCTTCGTACCTGAAGTACCGCACCTGGACGCTGACCGCGGCCAAGAACCTGTTCCCGGGCAGCTGCACCCAGTTCAACACGGTCAAGGCCGCGTGGGACGCGGTGTCCGTGCCGGCGCAGTCGGGCGACCCGACCTGCACCGGTGGCACCACGCCGCCGCCCACCACAAGCAGCCCGACCGGCGGCCCGACCACCACGCCGCCGACCGGCACCTGCTCCGGCCAGAAGCTGCTCAACCCCGGCTTCGAGTCCGGCGCGACGTCGTGGACCGGCACCACCGGCAGCATCGGCCAGTGGGCCAGCTCGGGCCAGGCCGCCCACGGCGGCACGTACAGCGCCTGGCTGGACGGTTACGGCTCGACCCACACCGAGGCGATCCAGCAGTCGGTGACCGTCCCGTCCGGGTGTAGGGCGACCCTGTCGTTCTACGTCCACATCGACTCGGCCGAGACGACCACCACGACCCAGTACGACAAGCTGACCATCTCGGCCGGCTCGACGACCCTGGGCACGCTGTCGAACCTCAACAAGGCCTCCGGGTACCAGCTGAAGAGCTACACCTTCACCGGTACCGGCGCGGCGGTCGCCATCACGTTCAGCGGCACCGAGGACTCCTCGCTGCAGACCTCGTTCGTCATCGACGACACGGCCGTCACGCTGGGCTAGCACCTGCTCGTCGGAGGGCCCGGGCCGCGCGTCGCCCGGGCCCTTCCGCTGTCTACACCGTGATGGCGATGCCGATCACCGGTGGCCGCTCGAGGCGCAGCACGCGTGCCACACCGGCGCCGGGACCGGGGTGCCGTCCTTGCGATACGTGGTCAGGCGGACGTACCCGGCCCGCTCGATCGCCCGCGCTGCGTCGGCATTCATGGTGCAAGTGTGCCGTCCGTTCGGCCGGACTTCGCGCGTCGGGCTCGCAGCCGCCGTCTCCGGCCCCGTACGCTCGTCGCGTCCCAGGTCATCACGGTGGAGGAGGTCCGCGATCCTCCAGTTCCGCATCCTCGGGCCGCTCGAGGTCGACAACGGCGCCGGACCGATCGACACGGGCACGCCGAAGCAGCGCGCCGTGCTGGCCATGCTCGCCACCCAGCCCGGCCGGATCGTCTCCGTGCAGCGGCTCATCGACGAGCTGTGGGCCGACGAGCCGCCGGAGCGGGCGATCGCGTCGCTGCAGGCCTACGTCTCGCGCCTGCGCCGCGCGCTGGAGCCCGGCCGCACCGCCCGGGACCGCTCGGCGGTGCTGGTCAGCCGGGCGCCCGGCTACGTGCTGCAGGTCCCGCCCGAGTCCGTCGACGCCGCCCGGTTCGCCGCCGCCGTCGAGCAGGGCGGCGACCCCGCCGTCGTCGTCAAGACGCTGACCGGGGCGCTGGAGCTGTGGCGGGGCGACCCGCTGCCGGAGCTCGGCGAGTCGTCGCTGGCCCGGGTCGAGCGGGGCCGGCTGCAGGAGCTGCGGCTGACCGCGATCGAACGGCACTCGGAGGCCCTGCTCGCCCTCGGCCGCGCCTCCGAGGTGGTGTACCGCACGGAGACCGCCCTCGCCGAGGCGCCCTACCGCGAACGGCTCTGGGGCCAGCTCATGCTCGCGCTGTACCGCAGCGGGCGGCAGGCCGACGCGATGGCCGCCTTCACCCGCGCACGCCAGGGGCTGGCCGAGGAGCTGGGCATCGAGCCGGGCCCGGCCCTGCAGCAGCTCGCCCAGGAGATCCTGCGCCAGGCCCCGAACCTCGACGCACCGGCGGCCGGGGCGGTTGCGGGCCCCGTGGCCGCGATCTCCGATCCGCACGACACCTCGGCATCCGCGCCGGACGCCGCCTTCGCCGGACCCGACGACCGCGACGAGCTCGTCGGGCGCGACGCCGAGCTGCGCACCGTGGACCGGCTCCTCGCCGAGGCCGCCGCGGGCCACGGCCGGCTCCTGCTCGTCTCCGGCAGCCCCGGCATCGGCAAGTCCGCCCTGCTGCGCGAGCTCGCCGCCCGCGCCCGGGGACTCGTCGGCTGCGGCACCGGCGTCGACGGCGAGGCGCCGCCGGTGTTCCTGCCCTGGGCCCAGATCCTGCGCGGCATCGCGTCCGGCCGGCGCGCGGCGACGGCCCTGGCCGAGGCGTTCGCGCCCTACGGCAACCTCCCCGCCGTGCTCGACCCGACCCTCGGCGACGTGCTGCCGATGCCCGCCGCCGAGCGGATCGCCGACCCGGAGATGGCCCGCTCCCGGCTGCTGCAGGGCATCGTCGACGGCCTCGTCCGTCTCGCCGGGTCCGCGCCGCTGGTCATCGTCCTCGACGACGCGCACTGGCTCGACGCGCCCTCGACCGTGCTGCTCACCATGTTCGCCAAGGCGCTGCGCGGGGCCCGGGTGCTGCTCGCCGTCGGGTACCGCGAGGCCGAGCTCGCCCCCGGCGCGCCCCTCGCCGGCGTGCTCGCCGAGCTCGTCGCCGGCCCCGCCGCGGTCCGGATGCCGCTGGACGGCCTCGGCCCGGACGGCATCGCCGCGCTCGCGCGCTCGGTCACCGGCCGCGACGTGCCCGCCGAGACCGTGGCGATGCTGGCCGACCGCACCGGCGGCAACCCGTTCTTCGTGGTCGAGCTGCTGCGCGTGTTCGTCGCCGAGCACACCCTGTCGCCCGAGCACGTGCCGGTCCGGGTCCAGGAGGTGGTCCGCCGCCGCCTCGCCAAGCTCCCCGGGCAGGTCAACGCGGTGCTCGCGGTCGCCGCCGTGCTCGGGCGCGAGGTGGCCGTGCCGGTGCTGCGCGACGTCGTGCAGATCGACGAGCTGGCGCTGTTCGACACCCTCGACACGGCCGTGGTCGCCGGGCTGCTGACCGCCACCGACGACCCCGGCCTGCTGCGCTTCTCCCACGATCTCGTGCGCCAGACCGCCTACCAGGACCAGGGCCCGCTGCGCCGCGCCCGGCTGCACGCCCGGGCCGCCCAGGCGCTGCGCGACACCGGGCTCGGCACCGCCGCCCAGCTCGCCGGGCACCTGCGGGCCGCACTGCCGGTGCTCTCGCCGTTCGACGTCGTGCCGGCCCTGGCCTCGGCCGCCCGCGAGGCCTACGAGCGCACCGCCCACGAGCAGGCCGACGAGCTGCTCGGCGAGGGCCTGGAGCTGCTGCGCCGGGCCCCGGCGGGCGAGCGCCGCGACGTCGCCGAGCTCGACCTGCGCATCCGGCTCGCGTACATGCGCCAGGCCCGCGACGGCTACCTGGCGCCGGTCGCCGCGGAGCAGTACGCCGCGATGGAGCCGCTGCTGCTGCGCCTGCGTGGGCGGCCGGTGCTCGACGTGCTGCCGGCGCTGTGGGGGTACGCCTCCTTCCACACCGCCGCCGGGGACGTGGGGCGGGCCGTGTCGGTCGCCCGGGCCCCCGCGCACGGGCCCGGCGACCCGTGGGCCGCGGTCGTCGCCGAGGTCCACGAGGGCCACGCCGCGCTCACCGTGCCGGACCTGCCGAAGGCGCACGGGCACTTCGAGACCGCGCTCGCCGCGCTGCCCGGCGGGGAGCTGCCGGTGTTCCCGATCGTGAACTGGGACCCGGTGATCGGCGCCCTCGCCCCGGCCGCGATCGCGTGCGGGCTGCTCGGCGACGACGCCTCGGCCCAGGCCCACCTGCGGGCCGCCCGGGCGCGGGCGGGGCGGGTCGGCGAGCTGTTCCTGGACATGTACGTCGCGCACTTCACCGCGGTCGTGGCCGCCGACCGCGACGATCCCGAAGCCGCCGCGGCCGCCGCCCGCGACACCCTCGGGCTGGCGGAGCGGGGCGGGCACCGGGAGTACCGCAGCCTCGCCGCGCTGGTGCTGGGCTGGGCGGAGGTGCGCACCGGCGACCCGGCCGGGCTCGCGCGCATGGCCGCCGCGCGCGCGGACCTCGGCGACGCGATGCGCCGCTTCGGGCGCCTCGAGGGCCTCTACGCCGACGCGCTGCTCGCCCTCGACCGGCGCGACGAGGCCGCCGCGGTCGCGACCGCCGCGCTGGAGGCCGGCCTGCCGGGGCAGAGCGCCTTCGCCGAGCCGGACCTGCTGCGCCTGCGCTCGCTGGCGACCGGCGACCCGTCATGGGCCGCCGCGGCGGTGCGGCGGGCCGGGGAGCTGCACCACGCCCACGCGCTCGCCCGCGCTCAGCGCAGCGTGCGCTCGTAGCAGACGGAGAGCTCGCAGCCCTCGTAGACGCCGAAGCGCGGGATCTGGCGGTACCCCTCCCGCTCGTAGAAACGCCGCGCGTCGGGCTGCTCGGTGCCGGTCTCCAGGCGCAGCAGCGGCCAGCCCCGGGCCGCCGCGCGCTCCTCCAGGGCGCGCAGCAGGGCCGTGGCCACGCCCGTGCCCCGCGCGTGCGGCGTCACGAACATCCGCTTGATCTCGGCGCTGTGCTCGTCCAGCTGCCGCAGCGCGCCGCAGCCCACGGGCTCCTGGTCGTCCAGCGCGACGAGGAAGACGTCGACGTCGTCCGCGCTCGGGGCCTCGCCGGGTTCGTGGTCCTCGCCGCCGTACCGCTCGGCAAGCTCCGCGACCTGCGCGGCCCGGAGCCGGACGCCGGCCGGGTCATCCCACGCTCGCTCCTCGATGATCACGGGTGGAGCATAATCTCCACCCGGGGTTCCACCCGTGGGTGGCGGCTTGCGGCGACGGCGATCAATACCGTGCTCGTCATGAACACGACCACGCTGCTCGTCGCCGCCGCCGTCATCGTCCTGCTCATGGTCCGCCGCTACGTCGGGGAGCCGCTGGAGGCCCGCCGGCTGATCCTCCCGCCGGTGCTGCTGATCATCGCCGGCGGGTACAGCCTCGCGCGGATCGACCTCGCGAACACGGCCCACCACCCGGTCCTCGACGGCGCGGTGCTCGGCCTCGGCGCGCTCGTCGCGGTCGCGGGCGGCATCGTGCGCGGCCTCACCGTGAAGGTCTTCGTGCAGCAGGGACACGTGTGGTACCGCTACACGCTCGTCACCATCGCCGTGTGGCTCGGCCTCGTGGTGCTGCGGCTCGGCCAGACCTTCGCCGGCCACGCGCTCGGCGCCGACCAGGCGGTGCTGAGCGCCGGGCTGCTGCTGGTGCTCGGCCTGAGCTTCCTCGGCGAGGCCGCGATCGTCGGCCGGCGCGCGATCGCCACCGGCGCCCCGTTCGCCCCGAAGGGCTCCCGGCGCGTCGCCCGCAACGGCGGCGTCATCGGCGGGAACTGAGCATGAAGGCGATGGCGCAGACTGGGGCTGTGCTCGAGTTCGTGACCGAACGCCGCATGGCGCGGTACCGCCGGCTGCGCTCGCTGATCATGCTGCTCCTCGTGATCGTCGCCATGATGCGGGACGACCCCCGGCCCGGGCTCTCCGGCCGGGGCGTGGCCCTGTCGGCCGGCATCGCGATCGGGGCGGCGGCGTGGATCGCGATGACGCTGCGCCTCGGGGCACCGCGCCTGCAGCAGTACAGCATCGTGGTGTGCATGGCCGCGGGCGTCGAGCTGACGCTGGCCCGGCCCGGCGGCTTCGGCGCCGCGTTCTGCCTGGCCGCCGTGACGATCGCGAGCACGTCGCTGCCCCTGCCCCGCGCCGCCGTGCTGACCGGCATCGGCGCCGTGCTGCTGGCCGCCGCCCACGCCATCGCCGGCTCCCCGCTCGAGTCGATCGTCATCTGGGCCGGCGGGATGCTGCTGCTGCTCCTGCTGGGCACGGTCCGCCGCGAACGCGAGGCCCGCGCGGCGCAGCACGAGCTGCTGGCCGGCGAGCAGGCGAAGGCGGCCGCGCTGGCCGAGCGCGCCCGGCTGGCCCGCGAGATCCACGACGTGCTGGCACACTCGCTCTCCGCCCTGTCGCTGCAGCTGGAGACGGCGGCGGCTGGAGCGGGACCGGGCGGCGGAGGCCGCGGCGATCGTCGACCGCGCGGGCCGCCTGGCGCGCGACGGCCTGACGGAGACCCGGCGCGCGGTGAGCGCGCTGCGCGGCGACCCGGTCCCGCTGCCGGAGCTGCTGCGGGAGCTCACCGCCGAGTCCGGCCTCACGCTGGTCGGCGAGGCCCGGGAGCTGAGCGCGGAGACGGGGCTGGCGTTGTACCGCAGCGCGCAGGAGGCCCTCACGAACGTCCGCAAGCACGCGCCGGGCAGCGCCGTGCAGGTGCGGCTGGAGTACCGCCCGTCCGAGGTCCGGCTCACCGTGCGCAACCACGGCCCCGCGGGCCCGCCGACGACGGGCCTGTCGCCGGGCTACGGCCTGACGGGCCTGCGCGAGCGCGCCGAGCTGGCGGGCGGCACGTTCGAGGCCGGGCCGTCGGGTGACGGCTGGCTCGTGGATGTGAAGATGCCCGGATGAGCATCCGCGTTGTCGTGGCCGACGACCAGACGGCCGTGCGGGAGGGCCTGGCCCTGATGCTGAGCCTCCTGGACGACGTGGAGGTCGTCGGCGAGGCCGCGGACGGCGAGGCGGCCCTGGGCCTGGTGGCCGAGCACGGCCCCGACGTCGTGCTGATGGACCTGCGCATGCCGCGCATGGACGGCGTGGCGGCGACGGGGCAGATCCGCGCCCGGTTTCCCGAGACGCGCGTGGTGGTCCTGACGACGTTCGCCGACGAGGACCACATCCTGTCGGCCCTGCGGGCGGGCGCCCTGGGCTACCTGACGAAGGACGCGGGCCGGGTGCAGATCGCCCAGGCGGTCCGCGCGGCGGCGGCGGGCCAGTCGGTCCTGGACCCCCAGGTGCAGCAGCGCCTCCTGGCCGCCGCCGTGCAGGGCTCGCCGGCCCCCGCGCCCGCCGCCACCGCCGACGACGGCCTGACGGCCCGCGAGCGCGAGGTGCTGAGCCTGATCGCGACCGGCCTGTCCAACCGGGAGATCGCCGAACGCCTCTACGTGACCGAGGTGACCGTGAAGTCGCACATCAACCGCCTGTTCGCCAAGATCGGCGTCCGCGACCGGGCCCAGGCGGTCCGCTATGCCTACGAGCACGGCCTGGCATCGTAGGTTCACACCACGTGACGGATCCATGATCCAATTTTTTCGGATCGGGTAAACTAGGGTTTGTAAGAGGAGCCGCGCCCGCCTCTCCTGTCCGCTGCTCTGCTGGCCGCGTCGGGGAGCCGCTTCAGTGCAGCAGGTTGAGGAGCCGCTCGGCTTGCCGGTCGAGGCTCCCGGGCGGATTACGACGTTCGGCGCGGCCGCCGGGACGGAGCATGTGCAGCCAGAAGATGGCGTAGAGCCGGCGAGCGTCGCGCAGCCGGTCACCGTCGAGGTCGAACATGGCCAGGAACCCGGTCCAGTCAGCGCGCCGGGCTGAGAGGTGTTCGACCAGGTCGGCCAGCTCGAACTCGGGGTCGGACCGTCCGGCGTCCTCGAAGTCGACGATCCGGATCCGCTGCCCGTCCCACAGGTAGTTGGCGAGGTTCGGGTCGGCGTGGCCCAGCACCGTGCTGCCGGCGGGGCCGAGCCGAAGCCCGGCCAAGAAGGACCGGGCCGCGTGGGCGGCCTCGCCCGCCGGGCCCGGCAGGTCCAGGCCAGCCATGCGCTGCGTCATCACCGCGTGGATCGCGGCGGGGTGATCACGGCGCACGGGCAGGTCGGCGCACGGCACCGACCACAACTGGCGCAGGGACGCGGCCAACGCGGCTTGCTGATCGGCGTCCAGGCCGCCGGTCAGCGCGGCGCCGGGCAGCAAGCCCATGGTGACGGTGGGCGGGGCGGCGTCCAGGTCCGCTTCGAGCGGCTCGGGCACCAGGTCGGGATATCGGGCCTGCACCCGGCGCAGCACGGACCACTCCCGGAGGTGTTCCCCGCGCGACCACGACACGTACCGCTTGATCAGCCGGTCCCCGTCGACGAGCAGGTGGTGCGTCTGCGACACCCGTCAAATCTAGGCCGCATGCGTGCGTGAACTTGGGCGGCCTCCCCGCGATCACGGCTTGCGCCGGCTGGCGCCCTGGTCAACTTGCTCGGGATTGTCGCCTTGGTGCCACAACGACGCAGGCGACGGTGATGTGCCCGGGATGTACGCCGGCCAGGACCCGGGCCGGGTGGTGTGGGGGCGGCCACCGGCCCAACCGCGACACCCGGCTCCGCCCAACACGACCGTGCGAGCTGGAAGCGAGTTCGAGCGCTGTTGGTTTTCAGGGTCGGCCCCGTGTCGCCGAGTTTGGACGCCGCTGCTGGGGACCGCTTGCGAGCGAGAGCCGGCAGCGGCGGCGAACCGGCTATTGAGGTCAGTCGGTGGCGGTCCATCCGAGGCTGTTGCACTCCGGGCAGTGCATGAACGGCCCGGTCCGCCACGGCGAGATCCCCTCCTGGCCGAGCGTCACCCGGCCGTGGCCGCCGCATTGGTCGCAGGTAATCGCGGTCTGCGGCCTCGAAGGTCTCAGGTGCGCAAGTTCCGGATACCGCTCGGCGGCCCGAGCCAGCGCAAAGTCCCGATCGGCCGGATCGGCCGGCCGCAACGGGCCGCCCTCTTCATCGTTCCGGACGACCCTGACAACATCGCGGCCGCAGTCAAATACATGGCGGGTCCCCAGAGGTTGAACACCGGGAGGTGCCCTGGAAGCCAGTCACGCGACTGTGCCGCCTCCCTGATCAGCCGGTCGATCAGCTCGGCATCCGTCATGCGCGCCTCCTAGGCCTTCGCGACCAGTCGCTCGAGCGCGGCGCCGGCCGAGCCGCCCTCGGCGAACCGGAAGCCCGTCCCGGCCCAGAGGTTGACCCGCTCGGCGTCGCCGGCCTGCGCGGCCGCCCGCCGCAGCGGCGCGGTGAGGTAGTGGACCGCGGGATAGCCCGACGGCGCCGACGCATGGTGCCGCTCGACGAACCCGTTGCGCAACGCCCTCGCCGGCCGCCCGCTGAACGCCCGCGTGAGCACCGTGTCCACAGTGGACCACATGCCGGCCCCGACGAGCCCGCCGTCGTCCGCCTCGGCCGTGGGGGCCAGGGCGGGCTCCTCGCCCGCCGCGGCCCGGCCGGCGCGCTCCGCCGCCTCGGCCAGGGCCGCCTTGTGCACGGCCGAGGCGCCGCTCTCGTCCGTGCGTAGCAGCGCGGTGCCCACCATCACGGCCTGCGCGCCCGCCTCCAGCGCCGCCGTCACGTCGTCGGCCGTGCCCACGCCGCCCGCCGCGATCACCGGCAGGCCGACCACGCCGAGCACCGCGCGGACCAGGTCCGGCAGCGGTACGTCCCGCGGGAGCACCGCCGGCGTGAAGGTGCCCGAGTGCGCCCCGGCGGCCGAGGACTGCACGATCAGGCCGTCGACGCCCAGCTCGGCCGCGGCGCGAGCCTCCATTGTGGACGTCACGGTCTGCAGGACCACGGTGCCGGCCCGGCGCAGGGCGGCCACCGTCGCGGCGTCAGGCAGCGCGAACGTGCAGGAGACCACGGGCACCGGGCGGGCCAGCAGCAGGTCGATCTTGGCCGGCCAGTCGTCGTCGTGCTCGACGATCGGTGCGTCGGTCAGGTTCAGGCCGTACGCGTCCGCCTCCGGCTGCAGGCGCCTGGCGTATGCCCGGAACTCCGCCGGGTCCACCGGAACCGGGTTCGGGGCGAAGACGTTCACGCCGAACCGGCCCTCCACCCGGTCCAGCTGGGCGGCCAGGTCGGCCGCCGTGCGGTAGCCCGCGGCCAGGAAGCCCAGGGAGCCGGCGCGGGCGGCCGCCGTCACCAGATCCGGGGTCGTCGGGCCGCCGGCCATGGGAGCGGCCAGCACGGGCAGGGACACACCGAGCAGCGACGTCATGCACCGATCATCCCCCACCGGCGCGCGATCAGCCCTGGTTCAGCGCGTCCTGGACCGAGGTCTCGCGCCGGCCCAGGAAGACCGGGTCGCGGCCGGACAGCACGTCCCACGCGGCCTTGTCCGCCGCGCCGTACTCGCGCACCGACGCCTGCGCCCACGGCAGCCGGAACCGCCGCATCGTCGTGTCACCCACGCCCGAGGCGTCGAGGCCCACGTGGCGGCACAGGGCGATCGCGCGCTCCAGGTGGAAGGCCTGCGTGACGATGATCATCTTGTCGACGCCGAAGACGCGCCGGGCCCGGCTGCAGGAGTCGTACGTGTCGAAGCCCGCGTGATCCTCGATGATCCGCCCCGCGGGCACGCCGCGGGCGTTGAGCCACAGCCACATGCTGCCCGGCTCGTCGTAGCCCCAGTCCATGTGGTCGCCGGAGACCAGGATCGCCTGGACCTTGCCGGCCGCGTACAGCTGCCGCGCCAGCTCCAGCCGCGCCTGCAGGAACGGCGACGGGGACCCGTCGTCGTACACCTGTGCCCCCAGCACCATGACCACGGGCGCCGGCGGCACCGAGGCGACGTCGAAGACGTGCCCCTGCGCCTGCAGCCGCAGCCACATGCTGCTCTCGGCCGTGATGAGGCCGCCGACGATCGCCGCCGCGACCCCCAGCCGCACCGCCCGGTCAAGCCAGGCCCGCCACCTCACGCGCATCGGCAGATCCTCTCTCCTGCGACGTCAAGCCGGGATGAAGTGGGCGCCCGCCCGCTGCATCGCGGCGGCCAGCTCGGCCTCGGTGATGCACTCCTCGTGCGTGCCGGGGGCGCCGCACGCGAAGGCGCCCGAGACCGCGCCGGCCAGGGCGCACTCCGGCAGGGGCCGGCCCCGCAGCCAGCGGCTCATGAAGGCGGTGCTGTAGGCGTCGCCGGCGCCGTTGGAGTCGACGACCGGGCGCTCCGGGCGGGCCACCGGGAAGCGCAGGACGGACGGCCCCGAGCACTCGGCGAGCACCCGGGAGCCCGCCTCGCCCTCGGTGGCGACCACGACCGAGGCCCGGCCCTCGGCGAGGATGCGGCGCATGACGTCGTCGATGCGGTCGGGTACCGCCGCCGAAGAGAGGAACACCAGGTCCGCCTCGCTGGCCATCGGCCACGCCCAGTCCGCCTCGCCGTCCCAGGCGTGGACGTCCGTCGAGGTCGAGATGCCGAGCTCCCGGGCGGCGGCCCAGACGGCGGGCGTGCGCTGGGTGGCCACGTGCACGTGCGCGGCGCGCTCGACGAGGGGCAGGTAGAAGTCCTCCGGGAAGAGGTACCCGTCCGGGTGACGCCCGTCGAAGAAGGAGAACCGGCGGCCGGCCGCGTCGACGAGGTTCACGCTGCGCGGGGTGCCGTTCGGCGCCGGGGCCGACACGAAGTCGAGTCCCACGGCGCTGTAGCGGGCCCGGATGAGGGCGCCCTGCTCGTCCTCGCCGAGCAGATCGGCGAAGCGGGTGCGCAGCCCCAGCGCGTGGAACCCGAGCGCGACGCCGTTGCCCGAATGGGCGACGTAGTCGCGGATCGGCGGCACCGGCAGGTTGTCGCCGGCTGGGAGGGCGAGCTCGGGCACGCGGACGATCGTGTCGATCCCGGCTCCCCCGAGCACCAGTACGTCGAAGTCCACCATCGGGGCAGCATAGACGGCGGAATTGGACATCGAGGGGCATGATAGAGACATGGCCGGCGCGGGGGACGACGGGAATGGCCGGGAGTCGGCGCGGCCGCTGGTGTCGATCCTCGTCGCGCTGTTCACCGGCGCGGGCATCGCGTTGCAGCAGCTGTCGACGGGGCAGCCGGCGTCGTTCGCGCGCTGGGCGATGCTCATCGGCGGCTCGATCATCGGCGGCCTCGGCGGCCTGTTCGCCGCGGGCCTGTTCGAGTCGCTGCTGCACTGGTCCGGCGACGTCCTGCAGAAGGCGCGCACGCTGCTGCGGCCCCGGGTGCTCGCCTTCGTCGGCGGGCTGTGCCTCACCGCGCTGGCGGCCGGGTACGTCGTGCCGCCCACGCTCGACTTCGCGAAGCGCTGGTGGCGCGGGTGCGAGCGGCCCGCCGCGGTGCGGGTGCTGACCTCGCCGGAGCAGCTGGATGCCGTGCGCGGGCTCGCCGACGCCTACGAGTCGGCCACGGCCGCGGCGAACCACGGGTGCCCGACCGCCGAGCTGTACGTGTACGCGGCCCGCCCCGACGACGCCCGCGACGCCGTCGGCAGCGGCTGGACCAACGACGCGCTGCGGCAGATCGGCCCGCGGCCCGACGTGTGGCTGCCCGACTCCACCGCCGACGTCGACGCGGCCCGGGACGCGGCCGCGCGCTTCGCGGTGCCGGTGCCGATCGCCGGGGAGCGGGTCATCGCCGCCTCCCCCGTGGTGCTCGGTGTGCCCGCGGCCGCGCTGCCCGACGACCTCGCCCAGCGGCGCGAGGAGCTGACCTGGAAGCAGTTGTGGGGCGAGGTCGAGCGGCGCGACTGGGACGTGCTGCGGCCCGACCCGGGCGTCTCGGGCGCGGGGGCGCTGGCCACGACCGTGCTGTACGACCGGACGCGCGCGGACGCCCCGGCCGCCCGCGCGATCGAGCAGCGCATCGAGCGCTCCCTGGACGCGGGCGGCTTCCCGCTCGGCGACAGCACCGAGCTGCTGTGCCGCAAGCGCGCCGGCGACCCGCACAAGGCCGCGGTGCTCACCACCGAGCAGGCGCTGGTCCGGTTCAACCAGGGCCTCGGCTGCGGCCTCGGCGAGGGGCCGCCCGCCGCCGAGCAGACCCTCGTGGCCTTCTACCCCGCCGACACGCTCGGCGCCGATCACCCGCTCGTGCGCCTCGGCTGGGACACCACCGCGGCCGCGGCCACGGCCGCGGTCAAGGATCTCGACGGCTGGCTGGGCCGCGACGAGGGCAAGCGGGCCCTGGTCCGCGCGGCGCTGCGGCCGCCGCCCCTGTTCGACGTCGCCGATCCGCTCACGGACCGCTTCGGCGCGCACGCCGGGGTCGTCTTCGAGCGCCGCCCGCCGTCCCCCGACACCGTCCGGACGACGCGGCAACGGTACTCCCAGGCCCGGCGCCCCGGCCGCATCCTGCTCGCCCTGGACGTCTCGGGCTCGATGCAGACCCTGGCCGACGGCCGCCGGACGCGCCTGCAGGTGGCCTCGGCCGGCGTCGGGCGCGCCCTGGAGCTGATGAGCGGCCGCGACGAGTTCGGGCTGCGGGTGTTCCCGGCCGACGGGCGCGGCACCGGCGTGCGCGACATCGTGCCGCTGGGCCGGGCCGACGTGGCGGTCGCGGGCGTACCGCGCGCGAAGGCCGCCGTCGACGGCCTCGCCCAGGTCCGGGCGGCGGGCGGCACCCCGCTGCTGCAGACGATCGAGGACGGCGTGGACACCGCGGCGAAGGGCCTCGGCGAGCAGATCGCGGGCCTGGTGGTGCTGACCGACGGCAACGACACCGGCGGCCTGGACCCGGCGAGCGTGGACGCCGTCGTGCGCGGCAAGGGCGTGCGCGTGTTCGTGATCGCGATCGGCGAGGCGAGCTGCGGCGCGTTCGGGCTGCGCGACATCACCGCACACTCCGGCGGCGCCTGCTACGACGCCTCGACCGGCTCGATCGGCGACGTCCTGCGTGACCTGTTCGGCCTGCTCTGGGGAGGCGAGTCTGCCGATGGCGGCTGAAGGATCCACAGTGGACACGACGCGGAAGCCCTTCGGGAGGCCGGGGTGGCTCACGTGGCCGAAGCGGCGGCCCCGGGCCGAGCTCGTCGCGCTCGGCGTCGTCGCCGGGGTCGTGGCCACGCTGCTCGTGAACGCGTTCGTGGTGCCGTGGTTCGGCGACGACGGGGCGGCCGAGGACGGGGAGCTCGTCATCCTCAGCGGGCGCGACGACGGGTACGGCAACCAGCGCCAGGCCCTCGTCGACCAGTGGAACGCGCTGCACCCGCGCAACCCGGCCCGCATCGAGGAGCTCGCCGCGGTCGCCGACGCCCAGCGCAGCGAGATGGTCGCCCGGGCGCAGGGCGGCGGCCGGGGCGACGCCGACATCTACAACCTCGACGTGACCTGGACGGCGGAGTTCGCCTCGCAGGGGTACATCCGCGAGCTCGGCGCGGACACGACCGGCTTCCTGCCGGCCCCGCTGGCGACCTGCCGCTACGACGGCAAGCTGTGGGCGCTGCCGTTCAACACCGACGCCGGGCTGCTGTACTACCGCGACGACTACGTGGGCACCCCGCCGACGAGCTGGCCCCAGCTGGTCGCCACGGCCCAGTCGGTGCTCACCGGCTTCGGCGCGCTGTCCGGCGACGGCTCGCGCCCGGGCGCCGGCTACGCCGGCCAGCTCGCCGACTACGAGGGGCTGACGGTCAACGCGCTGGAGGCGATCTGGGGCGCGGGCGGCGACGTGGTGGACGGCGACGGCACCGTCGTCATCGACTCCAAGGAGGCGCAGGACGGGCTGACCCGGCTCGCGTCCGGGCTGAGCCGGTCCTTGCCGCAGGTGATCCTGCCCGAGTCGGCGACCTTCGACGAGCAGGCCGCGACCCAGGCCTTCGCCGAGGGCAAGGTGCTGTTCATGCGCAACTGGCCGGTCGCGCACCGGACCTTGGACCCGCCCGCGAACCTGGCCGCCGCGCCCGGCCCGTCCTCGTCGCCGGGGGCGGCCCCGACGGCCCCGCCGGCGCCCGACACCCGCCCGGCGCTGGCGTTCGGGGTGACCCGGCTGCCCGGGCCGAGCGCGCTGGGCGGGCAGAACCTCGCGGTCTCGGCCCACAGCCGCCGCCCGAACGCGGCCCGGCAGCTCATCGAGTTCCTCACCAGCGAGCGCAGCCAGCAGATCCTGTTCGAGCGGGGCGGGTTCGCGGCCACCCGCGAGATCGTGTACCGCGACGCGCAGGTGGTGCGGCGCTACCGGTACGCCCCGACGCTGCTCGAGGCGATCCGCTCGGCCCGCACCCGCCCGGTGACCCCGCACTACGCGCAGTTCTCGGAGACGTTCCGGGCGATCGTCCGCGAGGCGCTCGCCGACGGCGGCCGGCTCCCCGCCGACGCGAAGCCGAGGCTGGAGGCGGCGCTGAAGGGCTACAAGCGCTGAGCGCCGGCGTCGCTGCCGGCGACGAGCCCGGCGATCGCCCACAGGCTCTCGGTGCCGGGCACGAAGTAGCCGTCGTGCCCGTCCACGCCGCCGACCGGGATCGCGGTGGCGCCGAAGCCGGCCTCGTAGGGGTGCGCGCCGTGCCCGGCCCCGGCGATCCGCACGCCCGGGACGCGGCGGGTCCAGTCGTTCGCGGCGGTCCCGGCCCACACGTGCGCGGCGGTGTGCAGGTCCGCGGCCCGGGTGACGCCGAGGCCGGGGCTGCCCAGCGCGACGATGTCGGTGACCCGGTGGTCGAGCCCGTGCGCGGCCAGCCCGGCGACGGTCGAGCCGTAGCTGTGCCCGACGACGACGATGCGCTCCCCCGGCAGCCGGGTCACGAACTCGCGCAGCGCCGCGGCGCCGGCCGAGGCCAGGTCCTCGCGGGCCGCGTCGAGGCCGACGCCGTGCGGCGGGTGGTAGCCGAGCCAGGCCACGACGGCGGCCCGGTCCTCGCCGCGGGCCGTGATCGCGCCGAGGAGCTGCCGGGCCTGCCAGGCGGGGGCCCGGCGCTGGACGCCGCCGAGCCCGCGGTCGAAGTTCGCCGCGTTCGTGTCCACGCCGGGGACGAGGACGACGACGGTGCGGGCCGTGCGCAGCTCGCCCACGATCTGCAGGGCGCGCCCGTCGGCGAGCCGGACGCTCGACATCGGCAGCGGCGCCGGGGTGGCGGGGGCGTGGGTGGGGCCGAAGACGGTGAGGGCGGCGGCGACGACGGGGAGCAGCAGCAGCGTTCTCATGCCGGCGAAGCTAGGAATCAGGTGTACCCCGGATCGTCATACCGCGGAGCGGTCGTGCGACTCCCTCCGGAGTACTGCCGAAACCTCCGGGGTACTGAAGAACGCCATCGGGTCGTGGGTGCCCTTGTGCACGGGCGCCGCGAGCCGCAGGCGCCGCTTCACGCCGGCGAGGTGGTCGTGCAGGTCGGGGTCGCCGTGCCGGGACGCGGTGAGGTGCCCGATCCCCCGCTCCCGCAGCCAGCGCAGCAGCACGGCACCCTCGCTGTTCGGCCACGGCCGGCGGCCGTGGTAGACGTCGTGCACGGCCACGGCGACGCCGGGCTTGAGACGCTCGAAGATCCCGGCGGTGTACCAGCGGGCGAACCGTGCGGTGTGCCGGGCGTCGACGAACACGAAGCCGGGATCGCCGGGCAGCTCGGCGGCGCGGACGTCGCCGTGCACGAACCGCCAGCGGGTGCGGGTCAGCTCCTCGGGCAGGCTGCGGCGGGCGTGGTCGGCCAGGTCGTAGGTGTGCAGCACGCCGCCGCCGTTGTCGCGCAGGGCGCGCAGCAGCCAGGAGGTCGACCAGCCGTGGTGCGAGCCGATCTCGACCACGGTGTGCGGGCGCAGCGCCCGGACGGTGAGGTAGCTGATCTCGGCCTCGATGTCGTCCAGCTTCGGGCGCATGCAGCCCTGGGCGAGCATTTCGCGCTGCTCCTCGCGGGCGGCGCGCAGGGCGTCGGCGTGCTCGCGGTACCAGGCGATGATGGTCTCGACGCAGTACATGCCGCGCAAGGTAGGGGCGCGAGGCCGGCCCGGTCGTCACTCCGCGGAGCCATGCGCGGGGGCTACCGGGGTACTACTCCCCCGCCGTGACCACGCCGGACTCGTAGGCGAAGACGACCGCCTGGGCCCGGTCGCGCAGGTCGAGCTTCTGCAGCACGCGGCTCACGTGGGTCTTCACGGTCTGCTCGGCGACGACGAGGGTCTCGGCGATCTCGGCGTTGGACCGGCCGCGGGCGATCAGCCGCAGCACCTCGACCTCGCGCGGGGTGAGCTCGCGCAGCCTGGCCGGGGTGTGGTTGACGGCCCTGGGCCGGGCCGCGAACTCCTCGATGAGCTTGCGGGTCACCGAGGGCGCGAGCAGGCCGTCGCCGGCCGCGACGACCCGCACCGCGTTGACGAGCTCGGCGGCGGGGGCGTCCTTGAGCAGGAAGCCGGACGCGCCGGCGCGCAGCGCCTCGAACACGTAGTCGTCGAGGTCGAACGTGGTGAGCATGAGCACCCGGGGCCGGTGCAGGCCGGGGCCGGCGCCGAGGATGCGGCGGGTGGCCTGCAGGCCGTCGAGGACCGGCATGCGGATGTCCATGAGCACCACGTCGGGCGCCCGCTCGCGGGCCAGGGTCACGCCCTGCTCGCCGTCGGGGGCGTCGCCGACGACGGTGAAGTCGGGCTGGGCGGCCAGCAGCGCGGCGAAGCCCTGGCGGACCATCGCCTGGTCGTCGACGATGAGGATCTTGATCATGCGTCTCCCAGGGGCAGCGTGGCGACGACCTCGTAGCCGCCGTCGGCGGCCGGGCCGGCGCGCAGGGTCCCGCCGATGGCGGCGGCGCGTTCCTGCATGCCGATCAGCCCGTGGCCGCCCTTGCCCTCCGGGGCCGGCGGGGCGCCGGTGGGCTCGTTGCGGACGAAGACCCGCAGCTCGGCCTTGTCGCGGAAGATGACGATGGCGACGGGGGCGCCGGGCGCGTGACGGCGCGCGTTGGACAGCGCCTCCTGCACGATGCGGTAGGCGGCCAGCCCGACGCCGGGCGGGACCTCGATGCCGGGGGCGGGCGAGTACTCGACCTGGACCCCGGCCGCGCGGGCCTCCCGGACCAGGCCGCCGAGCTCGTCCAGGGTCGGCTGGGGCTCGGTGAGCGGGACGGAGTCGTCGCGCAGCACGCCGAGCAGGCGGCGCATCTCGGTGAGGGCCTCGCGCGAGGTGCCGGCGATGGCCCGCAGCTCCTCGGCCACGGCCGGGGGCATGCCCTCGATGCGGTAGACCGCGGTCTCGGCCCG
The DNA here is from genome assembly GCF_050955725.1 of Dactylosporangium sp. CA-139114. Classification (NCBI taxonomy): domain Bacteria; kingdom Bacillati; phylum Actinomycetota; class Actinomycetes; order Micromonosporales; family Micromonosporaceae; genus Dactylosporangium; species Dactylosporangium sp. CA-139114. Next base: position 2,965,580 of record NZ_CP192080.1, on the reverse strand, counting down.
CACCGCGATGAGCGACATGTGGTGCGCGACGATGTCGTGCATCTCGCGGGCGATGCGGTTGCGCTCCTCGGCGACGGTCGAGCGCGTCTGGGCGAGCTCGGTGCGCTCGGCCTCGGCGGCCAGCTCGCGCTGGACCTCGCGGCGGCGGCGGATCTGGTCGCCGACGACGAGCAGGGCGAGCAGGAGCAGCGTCAGCCCGGCGACGTTGCCGGGCCCGACGTAGCCGAGCACGAGCAGCCAGGCGCTGACGCCGACCCAGATGACGATGTTGCGGGGGTGCCGGATCGCGACGACGGTGAGGATGAGCGGGAAGCTCAGGATCTGCACGGGCTGGAAGGGCCATGGGGTGCCCTGGTCGATGTGCAGGTTCATGCTCGTGTAGATCGCCGAGACGAACGCGATGCGCCAGGCCAGCAGCGGTCGGGTGGCGACCAGCGCGATCGGGGCGCCGATGAGCGCCGAGCACAGGATGATCTGGCCCCAGGGGGCGTTGCGCTCGCGGGGGACGTTGCCCAGGTAGTACTCGTAGGCCAGCAGGCCCGCGAGCAGCCCGGCGACGACGCCGATCAGCGGCAGGGCCCGGCCGAGCCGGGTCTTGGGGTGGACCGCGGGATCCCGGGCGGCGATGAGCCCCCACAGGCCACGCGCGATCCACCCCACGATCGTCATGCTATGCCAGCTGCGGCACCACCTCGTCGAGGGCCTGGTCGACCGTCTTCACCGTGATCGCCTTCTGCTGGATCAGCAGCAGCTCCTTGTCGAGGTTGGCGGGCGTGACGGCGTAGGTCGGGTCCTCGGCGGTCGCGCTCACCTCGTGGTACACCAGGACCAGCCAGGACTTGTCCCGGATGGCCTGGTCGACCCACTGGCCGACCTGGGCCGGGGTCGTGGTGTCGAGGATGTTCTGCACCTTGATGTTGTAGACGTCGGTGCTGTCCTTGGTGTTGTACCCCTCGTCGGTGGAGCGGTGCGAGCGGTAGTACCGCTTGGCCGTGCTGAGCACCGTGGCGTTGTACTCGCCGTACGGGGTCGCGAAGTTCTTGGCCACGCCGGTGCCGTACCACGAGCGCAGGTCCGCCTGGCTGTTCTTGAGCTCGGCGTCCACCTGCGCGGCCGTGAGCGTCGGCAGGTGCGGGTGGGTCACGGTGTGCGAGGCGATCTCGATCCCGTGGTTGGCCAGGTCGCCCATCTGCGCCTTGGTCATGTAGTCCGGGTAGTCGATGGTGCTCGTGAGCAGGTAGTACGTGGCCGGCATGTGGTACTTGTCCAGCAGCGGCACGCCGGCGGTGTACTGCGACTTCCAGCCGTCGTCGAACGTGAGGCTGACGAGCGCCCGGTCGAGCTGCGCCGGGGTGTACTCCGCGAGGCTGAAGTCGTCCGCGGTGACCCAGCCGACCTTCGCGATCACCTGGAACACGGTGATCTTGGTGGCGCCGGCGGGGACGGTGTACTGCGCGCTGACCTTCGCCCACGCCGAGGAGGCCGGGGCGGCGGCGAGGTACGCGTACTGCTCCGAGCCGTCGGCCATGGTGACCTCGACGTCGATCTCGCTGTCCACATTGGACTGGTACCAGTTGGAGTACTGGTAGGTCTTGCCGGGCGTGACGCCGACCGCGGCCGGGCTCCACTTGGAGTCGCCGCTGGTGTACTTCGTGATCTGCGTCTTCACGCTGCGGCTGCCGGTGTGCCCGGTGGTGAGGTAGCTGAACGTCGTCGTGTTCGTGCCCCACGTGGAGCTGCTCCAGCCCGAGGGCGCGCCGCCGTTGGCGGTCTCGACGCCCGGGTTGGCGATGAGGTTGCCCGGGGAGGTCGGCGGCGGCGTGGTCGTCGTGTTGTTGACGGTGACGGTCACCTTGGACGTCGCCGCGGTGGCGCTGGAGGCCGTGCGGGCGGTGGCGGTGACCGTGTGCACGCCGTTGGCGGCCTTCTTCGTGTCCCAGCTCGCGGTGAACGGGGCCGTGGTGTCCTCGGCGCCGAGGTCGGTGCCGTCGACGGAGAACTTCACGCCGACCACGTCGGTGCTGGCGGTCGCCGCGACCTGCTGGGTGCCGGAGACGGTGGCACCGTCGGCGGGCGCGGTCAGCTTGACCGAGGCCGGGGGCGGCGTCGGGTCGGTGGCGCCGGACTCGGCGAGGAAGTACAGGTCGGTCTGGAGGCTGCCCTTCTTGTCCAGCACGTGGTACACCGACGCCTTCACCGCGTCGGCGGGCGTCGTGAACTCGACCGAGAGCTGCTTCCACGCGGCGGAGACGGGCGCGTCGGCGAGCCACACGAACGTCTGCTTGCCGGCGGCGTTGGTGTAGACGACCTCGAGGGTGGTCAGGACGCTGCCGATGTACCAGTCCGACACGACGTACTTGGTGCCCGGCTTGACGGTGACGGGCGCCGACATCCACTTCGCGTCGCCGGACGTGCGCGAGGTCATGGTGACGGCGAGGCTCTTCTGGCCGTCCTTGCCGCCGTCCTTCCAGGCCGAGGTGGCCTGGTTGGTGCCCCACTTGTCGAAGGTCCAGCTCGCCGGCCCGGAGCCGGAGGCGGTCTCGGCCGACGGGTTGCCGATGAGGTTGGCGCCGACCGCAAATGCCGTGACGCTCGGCAGCAGCGCGGAGACGACGGCCGCGAGAACCGTGCCGATGAGTAGTCTGTACAGCCGCACGTGTCGGTACCCCATTCGTCACTGAGAGCAACTTCGGACGGGGTATCAGACCAATCATCCCCACATCGCGTCAACGCAACGTGAGGACGCCGTCACGACAGTTCGCTGAGAGAAGGCCCTGACCTGGACCCCGTCGCAGATTAGCCCGCAGATTCGTGCACGTTCGGATTAACTCCGACGCGCCGGAGGTGAAACTGCCGGTCACTCGAACGGGGTGACCTGCCCGTTCCCCGAACCGGTCACACAGGGTGACCGGCCTCGGGAAGGGTGAGCTGGAGCCGCCGCCCCACCGGCGGCCGCGAGCGGGTCAGCGGGCCGCCCGCGGCCGTCGCGATCAGCGGCACGACCACGAGGGCGATGGCCGGGCCCGGCCGGGGGCCACGTGAACGGCATCGGCGGGCCGGACGGTCACCGGGTCGCGCTCGTGCGGCGATGAGGCCGGCGCGGCAGTCCACCGCGGACCGCCCCGGGGCGGTGCCGGCCGCGCCGGGCGTTAGCAGGGTCAGGGTCAGGGTCGCGCCGGAGTTGCGGGGTCTCGCGATCCGGCCGTCGTACCCGTGCCCGAGGTGGACCGGCCGCTGCGCGAACGCGGCGCGTGGACGGCCGCGTCCACACCCTCGACGACCGGCCGGGGTGCGCACCTCGCGCACGAGGCTCGACTCGCAGTGGTCGAGCCGGCGCAGCTCGGCCTCGGCCTGGAACACCATGGCGCCCAGCACCAGCCGCCACGGCAGATCGCCGGGGCATTCGAGACGCGTGTACCCCCGCGTCGCCGCATCGTCGCCGTCCGCTGCGCCTGCACGTCCACGCCGGGCGTGGTGATCGCGAGCTCGTCGCGCGGCCGGTCCTTGGCCTGCACCGGCGGGACGAACCAGGCCCGCACCTCGGCGCGGCCGTGCTCGGTGATCTCGTGCGGTCGCTGCCCGTCACGCTCGGGCAGCGGGCGCACGAGGTGGTCCCGCTCGAGGCGGGCGAGGAGCCCGTTCGCAGCCCGGGAAATGTGTTCACCATGTGCGTGGCCACTGGTCGGGAATGGTGACTCGGGGCGCTTTCTGGGACAATTTTGATGTGGGGCAGATGCAGCTTTTCAGCCCGCGCGAATTGGCCGCCATGCGGGATCGGACGAAAGCGCGGAATTGGTGGCCGGGAAAGGACGAGTTCCGCCGGGAACAACAGCGGCGGCGCGACTTTGGCCTGGCGAGACGGCACGCCGAAAAGCTACGGCGAATCCACAGTCCCGCGGATACCGCCACTTCGGGCTGCACCGAGAATGCCGGCCCCCAAACCGATACGACACCCACCAGACCGTCCGAACCATCGCACCGGCCCACCACGGGACATCACGCCCGGCCCGTCCCGAAATCTGCAGAGGGCGTCTCGGACCGATCCGGCGCTGCGACTGCGGGCGCCAATCACGAACCGGCACCGACAAGTGACCACCGCAACACAAAACCCGCGCAGGGCATCTCGAACCGATCCGACGCCGCGCCCGCAGGCGCCAATCACGAACCGGCACCGACAAGCGACCACCGCAACACAAAACCCGCGCAGGGCATCTCGAACCGATCCGACGCCGCGCCCGCAGGCGCCAATCACGAACCGGCACCGACAAGCGACCACCGCAACACAAAACCCGCGCAGGACGTCTCGAACCGATCCGACGCCGCGCCCGCAGGCGCCAATCACGAACCGGCACCGACAAACGACCACCGCAACACAAAACCCGCGCAGGACGTCTCGAACCGATCCGACGCCGCGCCCGCAGGCGCCAATCACGAACCGGCACCGACAAGCGACCACCGCAACACAAAACCCGCGCAGGACGTCTCGAACCGATCCGACGCCGCGCCCGCAGGCGCCAATCACGAACCGGCACCGACAAGCGACCACCGCAACACAAAACCCGCGCAGGACGTCTCGAACCGATCCGACGCCGCGCCCGCAGGCGCCAATCACGAACCGGCACCGACAAGCGACCACCGCAACACAAAACCCGCGCAGGGCATCTCGAACCGATCCGGCGCCGCGCCTGCGGATGCCGATCGCGAACCGGCACGGACGAGCGACCGCCGCGACGCGAAACCTACGACTCCCAGCGCGCGACCGCGCGGCGACCGACCACCAACGGCCGGATCCCGGTGCCCGCGTCACCGTTGTGGGCGTCGGCGAGCTGCCGCGGATCCCCCGGCTGATCGCGCGCCGCGACCGGCCCGGCTAAGCCGCGGTCGCCGCCCGCGAAAACCCGGTCCTCCGCCGATCCACGATCATCACCGGCCAACCAGCGACAGAAACCGGCCCGACGCCGCCGACCGGCCCCAACTGCCGCGAGCACACCGCGCACAACAGCGGCCGACCGATCGCCGAATCGGCCTTTTCGCCCCACCAGCGCCGGGCCCGCCCGAAGCTGCGGAAGCCGGCCGGGAACCCGGTCCTGCGCGATGCGGTCCAGGACCTGCTGGCCTCGCGGCACAGCCCGGCGCAGATCAGCGCCCGGCTACGCCGCGACTTCCCCGACCGACACGAGTTCCGCGTGTCCCACGAGACGATCTACCAGGCGTTCTATGTCCAGGACCGCGGCGCGCTGCGCCGGGAACTGGCCACCGCGCCGCGCACGGGCCAGGCCGTGCGCCGCCCCCGCACCACCAGCAGGCGCGTGTCGCGGTGCACCGCACCGATGCTCATGATCAGCGATCGGCCCGCCGAAGCCGACGACCGCGCGATCCCCGGCCACCGGGAAGGCGACCTCATCATCGGCAAAGACGGCCAGTCCGCGATCGGCACCCCCGCCGAACGCGCCACCCGCGGCCGCAGCGCCGAAACGGCCCCGCACCACGAATGCAGCGTCGCCGCGCACATACCCGTCTACTGCTGCGACCCCACAGCCACTGGCAACGCGGCTCCAACGACAACACCAACGGCCTGCAGCGCCAGTACTTCCCCAAAGGCACCGACCTCACCGCCGTCGCCGCCAAACCCCTCGACTGGGACACCCCAGCCGAACGCGGCAGCGCCCGACATATCGCGCCGGCCCTCACGCGACCGGGCCGCCGTCGATGCCGAGCTGCCGCCGCCGCGGATAGGGCCGGACCACAGCGCCTCCGGACTCGAGCTCCAGGATCATCCCGAGCACGCGCCCCTCCAGGTCCTCGTCGGCGGGCAGTGTCACGAGCCGCTCGTGCCGCCAAGGCTCCGGTAGGCCCCCCGCAAGCGCCGCCTGCACGAGCGCCGCGGTCGAGCGGGTCATGGTGCGGGTGGTGTTCACGCCCGGGGGCGTCGGCGAGTACACGGGCCAGTAGGCGTGCCGGTCCCCCGGGCGTGGCCGGCGCGGATGGCCGGAACAGTGGCGCAGGAACGCGTCGAGGTCGAGCGCGTTGTGCCGCATGGCCTCGGCGACGAGCACCGCCCAGGTGAAGCCGCCCACCAGGCCCCACGCGGCGCCGTCCAGCTCGCGTTCGCGGGACCAGCGGCGCACGCGGGTCAGCAGGGCCCGGAACGCGGCCGGGTCGAGGCCCTCCAGCAGCGCGTCGGCGTCGTGCACGGCGAGCGCCGCCCTCCGGCCGGGCTCGTCGAGGGAACCGTCGAGCGGGAGGCGGTGTACGTCGGCGGTCGTGACGTGCTGCACGTCGACGCTCACCCCGGCCACCGTCGCGCGGACCACGGGGACGATCGCGCCGGCCAGGCGGGCGCCGGGCAGCGACTCGGCCAGCTCGGCCAGGGCGGAGCCACCCGAAGGAGACGCCCACACCAGGTCCAGGTCGGTGGCGGCGGTGGCGATGCCGAGGCGGACGGAGCCGATCACGTGGACGCGTGAGCCGGGGCGCACCGCGGCGCACGCGTCCGTGACGATGGACAGGGCGGCGTCGTGGCCGGTGGACAGCGGCACGCTGTGCCGGACCGTGAACGGGGTGTCGGCGCCGCGGCTGATCAGGTCCACCGCGTTGATCGTGAACTCCAGGGGCTGCCAGTCGCGGCGCAGGGCGGCGTACACCGGCTCGATCGAGGCGCCCGTCAGCTTGGCGATGGTCAGGTGCGCAACGAAATCCCGGGACGCGCATCCGGGGAAGCGGGCGGCGAGGGCGCTCTGCAGGCGGCGCAGGGCGTCCAAGGGCGACGGGGCGACCCAGACGGTCGTCGAGCCGCGGTGGTCGAAGCGGCGGACCTCGGACAGGCGCACGCGGATCGGGCCGGTGCCCGCCACCACCTCGGCGACCACCGCCGCGGCGGCCTCGAAGTCGGCCTGGGGCACGAAGCCGTAGACGAGGTTGATGTGGGGCATCCAGCGGCCGTACGACGGGTCGTGCCGCGAACGCACCGCCTGGATCTGCGGCCACACGTGCTCGGGCGGGCGCACCACGAGGGCCGAGGTGTGCACGCCGGGCGAGTCGATGGTCCGCTGGGCCGGTTGCAGCAGTGCGGTGACGCCGAAGTGGTCGGAGACGTACCGGTCGCCGGCGAACGGGCGGTCGCCGAAGCGCTCGGCCACGACCGGTGTGAGCGGGCCCCGCACGAGGATGCGGTCCAGGCGCGCGGCGCGGCCGGTGCGGGAGGCCAGGGCCGCGAGGGGGTTCACGGCGGGGTCGAAGGTGAAGCCGGCGTCGTGCGGATGGACGGCGCGCCAGGCGTCGACGTAGCCGGGGACCGCCGGGGCGGCCTCGTCGCCGGCGTTGAGGTCGGTGAGCACCACCGCGGCGTCGAGGTCGCCGCGGCCGAGGCGCTCGGCGATGACCCGCAGCTGGTGCTCGCGCCGCTGCTCGGCACCCTCGGTGTGGTCGCTCGTGAGGTGCGCGGCCACGAAGCCGGTGCGGCGGCCGTTGAGCACGGTGTGGCCGAGGACCAGCCGCTTGTACGCCGAGAGCCGGTGCACCTCCAGGGTCAGCGGCCAGCGGGCGATGAGCGTGGTGCCGTAGCCGATCTCGGCGTCGGGGCCGGCCGAGACGCAGTAGCGCTCGCGCGCCCACGGCGCCGCGAGCAGCGCCGCCCACAGGTCGTGGGTGACCTCGTGCAGCGCGACGACGTCGGCGCCGAGACCCTCGAGCAGGTCCACGCAGGCGGGGACGCGCCGCTCGGGATAGGTCATCTCGCGGTCGTACGCGTCCGAGAGCACATTGAACGTGGCCACCTGCACCGCGTCGGCGTGCACGGGCGCGGCCGGGCCGGCCGGAGCCCACTGCCCGGCGGCGGGATCGAAGCGCAGGCAGGCCGCGGCGTCGAACGCCGAGATCGCGCGTTTCGGGGCCCGCACGGCGACGGGCGCCTGGGTCGCGGTGAGCGCGGCGAGGTCGGTGGCCGGGGCGGTGCCGGAGCCGAACACGAGGTCGACGCGGGACCGGCGGTCCCACACGGTGACGGCGCCGGCCTTGACCCACTGCACCCGGTGCCACGGCACGTCCCCGCCGCCGACGAACGCGAGCAGCGGCGTCTCGCGGATCCCGGCCCCGCGCTCCTCGTAGCCGACGGAGAAGCGGGCCGCGTCGAGGGCGGCGTCGTACCGAATCCGGGAGACGACGTCCTGCACCGGCCTCATGCCGCGAGCCTAGGTCGCGGCATGAGGCCGGGGCGAGCGATTTCCCGCGGGTGCGCCGCCGCTACTTGTAGGTGATGTCCGAGGACTTGAAGTTGCAGTGGCCGTCGCCCATCCCGTCACCGAGATACTTCGGCTCGCTGCCCTTGGCCACGCCCGTGTACTCGGCGCAGATGTGGATGCCGGACGAGCTCTGCACCACGACCCGGGTCAGCGTGGCGGTGTCGCCCCAGTTGGTGTTGATGCCCACCACGTACTTCGCCTTGTTCAGCAGCACGTTGTCCACGGTCACGTGGCGCTCGTAGTGGTTCGTGCAGTTGCCGCAGCCGCGGTAGAGCTTGCCGATGTCGCTGGCGTAGAAGCCGCTGATGTGCACGGTGCCGTTGCCGTTGTGCTGGAACACCTTGTCGCTGGCGGACCTGGCGCCGCCGCCGATGACGTAGGAGTCGCCGCCGGTGGTGCCCAGGAAGGTCGCGGCGTCCTCGCCGACGTCCTCCCACCAGACGTTCTGGATGGTGCAGCGGCCGAGGCAGTGCACGCCGTCGCCGGCCGGGGAGCCGATGATGACGTTCTTGAGGGTGGCGCCGTCGGCGAGCTCGAACATCGGGTCCTGGGACTCGCTCTGGCTGCCGTCGCCGATGCAGCAGTAGCGCTGCATGCCGCCGTCGAGCGAGCCGCTCACCTTGATCGTGCCGCTGACCGAGACCGAGCCGGTGCTGCTCGGCCACGAGCCGGTCGGGGTGCTGCCGCCGCCACCACCGGACGTCGGAGTCGGCGTCACAGGAGGAGAGGTGGTGGTCGGGGCCGGGCCGGCTGCGTCACTGACCGTCACGTCGTCGAACGAGGCCGCCGCATACGCGGTCTGCACGCCGATGCGGCCGCTGGAGGCGACCGAGCTCGAGCCGGAACCGACCGGGGTCCCGTCGACCGAGCCGGAGACGGTGCTGCCGGAGACGGTGAGCGACAGGGTGTACCAGGTGCCGGTGCTCACCGTGCGCGAGAGCTGCCCGAGCACGGTGACCGAGCCACTGCTGACCGCCTGCAGCTGCACGCTGCCCGGCACGAGCGCGAGCCGGTAGAAGGTCGTGGAGCTCGTGGCCCGCGCCAGCAGCCCGGCGAAGCCGTTGCTCGCGAGCGAGGCCGGCTTGACCCGGGCGCTGACGGTGTAGTTCGTCCAGCCGGTGTCACCGGCGAACTCCCGGGCGTTCTCGCTGCCCGAGTTGCTCTGGTGCAGCGCCTTGGAGCCGTCGGAGACGACGGCCCAGGTGCCGCCGGACTTCGACCAGCCACCGAGGTCGCCGTCCTCGAAGTTGTCGCTGAACAGCGTGGCCGCGAACGCGATCTGCGAGAAGATCGCGGCCGAGGCGGTGAACGCGGCGACGCCGGCGGCCACGATGGGCCAGCGGCGCCGCCTGGGGCGGGTGTCCATGCTTCCTCCGTCGAGGCAGACGTGACGCATGGGGGTGTGCGGCGGGACTGGGCGGGTCGGCCGCATGCGTTGGGCTGAGGAAAACGCTTTCCTCGCCCGTAACCTAGACCGCCGTCGATTCCGCGTCAACCGGTGAGAGGTGCATCCAGGTGAAGACGAGGGGCACGTCGCCGTCGCTGACCAGGTGGTGGTTCTCCCCCGGCTCGATGATGAGGATGTCGCCGGCCGTGAACCGGGTGCCGGCGGAGCCGTTGAGCTCCAGCACGCCCGCGCCCTGCACGATGGTGAAGATCTCCGGGACGTCGTGGACGTGCACGTCGGACTCGGGGTGAGTGCGGTGCCCGGGGTCGTCGTAGCGGCTGATCCCGCCGCGCTGGACCGGGCCCCAGCCCCGCCCGATGGCGGCGAGGGTGGCCGGCGTACCGCCGTCGGGCAGGTCGGCGAGTGAAAGTTTCCTCACGGCAGGACTCCGATCTCACGGAAGTGGGCGCGTTCGGCGGCGGCGCGGCGGATGATCGCCGCCGCGCCCGGGATCTCCACGCCGTCCTCGCGCCGAGCGAGGCGGGCGGGGTCGAGCAGGACGGGCTCGCCGGCGGCCAGGATCGCCTCCGCGAGGGCCGTGAACGGTTCGGTCCGCTCCAGCGGCACCAGCAGCGGCGCGTCGTGGTCGCGGTGGTCGAGCAGGTTCTCCAGCAGCCCGATCCGGCCGGGCACGACCTCCCCGTCGAGGCGGTCCTGGGCGTAGCCGACCTCGGCGGTGCCGTCACGCCCGACGACGGTGATGTCGCCGGGCACGAACTCGGCGGAGCAGAGGGTGACGGCCACGAACACCGCGCGGCCGTCGGGTGCGGTGAGGCGCAGCGTGGCCGTGTCCTCCACCTCGACGGCCGGCCTGGTGCGGTACCGATCCAGGCTGAGCGTCCACGGTGGACGGATCGCGGTGATGGCCAGCGCCTGCATGAGGGCGTGCGCGAACGGGTTCACGAGGGCCCCGTCCCGCCCGCGCCGCCCCGCCCACGAGCTGCGCGCCCAGTAGCTGTCGGGCCGCCACCAGGCCCCGGCGACCGAGGCCGACGTCGCCTCGCCGACCCGGTCGGCCAGCAGGGGCAGCGTCGGCGAGCCCAGCGCCTGGAAGCCGATCTGCAGCACCCGGCCGCGCGAGGCCTCGGCGAGCCGCCGGTGGTCGGCCAGGCACAGCACCGGCGGCTTCTCCAGCAGCAGGTCGGCCCCGGCGCCGAGGACGTCGAGGGCGATCGGCAGGTGCGTGTGCGGCGGGGTGCACACGACCACGACCTCCGGCTTGCGCTCGTCCAGCATCCGCCGGTGGTCGGTGTAGTCGTAGCCCGGCCGCACGTCGCAGGTGGCGACGAGCCGGACCCGCTCCCCCAGGGCGTCGATGGCCCGCAGGTGCCAGGCCCCGTGCCCGGCGGCGCCGATCAGCGCGACGGTCGTGCTCACCGCAGCCCCTGCAGGGTGCCGAGCACGCCGTGGCGCTCCAGGGCGCCGGTCCACTCGGCCAGCTGCGTGCGCAGCTCGGTGTCGTCGGCGAAGCCGGGCGGGAAGACGGCGTCGAGCGCCAGCAGGTCCGGGGCGGACCGCAGCCGGTCCGCGAGGGGGTCGTCCAGCGGCAGCGGGGTGCCGTCGTCGGCCGAGCCGCGCACGAAGCGCATCCAGGCGGCGAGGACGAGGGTGGCGTAGAGCGGCATGCTCCCCGCCGCCCGCCGGTCCGCGATGGTGCCGAGGAGCCGCTGCGGGAGCTTCTGCGAGCCGTCCATCGCGACCTGCAGGGTGCGATGGCGCAGGGCGGAGTTGGCGAAGCGCGCGAGGGCGCTCTGCCCGAACCGCTCGACCGTCACCCCCTCCGGCGGGCACAGCGTCGGCGCGATGTCGGTCGCGATGAGCCGCTCCACGACGTCGCGCATCCCCGGCAGCGCGAGCGACCGGTCGATCGTGGGCGCGCCGGCCAGCGCCCCGAGGTACGCCAGCGCCGAGTGCACCCCGAGGACGGCCCGCAGCTTCAGCCCCTCCCACGGGCCCACGTCGTCGGTGACGACGGCGCCGGCCAGGTCCCACGCCGGCCGCCCGCCCGGGAAGTCGTCCTCGAGGACCCACGCGCTGAACGGCTCCGCGCCCACCGTGGCCCGGTCCTCCAGGCCCAGGACGTCCCGCGCGGTGGCGTAGGTGGCATCGGTGCTGGCCGGCACGATGCGGTCCACCATGGTGCTCGGGAACCCGGTCGAGTCCACGATGGACGGCCCCAGCTCGGCCACGACGAGCTCGCGCAGCCGCCGGCCGTTGCTGGGCAGGTTGTCGCAGCTCACCAGCGCGATCGGCGCCCCCGCGCGGGCTCGCAGCCCCCGCACCAGCAGGTCGAGGACGGCCGAGCCGGGCCGGTACGCCTTCTCGGTCACCGTCAGCGTGACGATCCGCACGGCCGGGTCGGCCAGCAGGCGCTCGACCGCCTCCGGCTCGCTCGCCGCGTGCAGGGCCCGGCTGTGGACCCCGAGCACGCGCGGCGTGACCCGCTCGCCGTCCAGGGTCAGCACGCTGTACAGCAGGTCCTGCTCCAGCAGCGGGTCGAGCACGGCCCGGGAGCGGGGCGCGACCGCGGCGATGCCCCAGTCCCCGCCGGCCTCGGCGATCGCGTCGGCGGTGAAGACCGCCTGGTGGGCCCGGTGGAACGCGCCCAGCCCGAGGTGCACGATGCCGGTGGCCGGGGCCGGGGCCACGTCACCCGCGGTGGACCGGCTCAGGCGCTCCATACCGGCCCCTGCGGGAACGCGAACCGCTCGACGGACTCGGGCCGCATCCGCACGCTGTAGCCGGGCCGCTCGGGCAGCCGGTAGCGGCCGCCGGCCACCCGGACCGGGTCGGTGAAGTGCTCGTGCAGGTGCTCGACGTACTCCACCATCCGCCCCCGCATCGACCGGCTCACGCGCAGGTAGTCGAAGAACGACAGGTGTTGCACGTACTCGCACAGCCCCACCCCGCCCGCGTGCGGGCACACGGCGACCCCGAACTTGGCCGCCATCAGCAGCTCGGCGAGCACCTCGCCGACGCCGGCGACCCGGCACGCGTCGACCTGCATGATGCCGATCGCGCCGGCCTGCAGCAGTTGCTTGAAGATGACCCGGTTCGCGGCGACCTCGCCGGTGGCGACCTTGCACCGTTCGCCGAGGGCGCGCTGGATCGCCGCGTGGCCGAGCACGTCGTCGGCGTGCGTGGGCTCCTCGATCCAGTACGGGTCGAAGGCGACCAGCCGCTGCATGTTCGCGATGGCCTCCTCGACGTCCCAGACCTGGTTGGCGTCCATCATGAGCAGCGCGCCCGGCCCGATCTCGGCGCGGATGATGCCGGCCCGGCGCACGTCGTCGTCGATGGGCCCGCCGACCTTCATCTTCACCGCGGTCCAGCCGTCCTTGACCGCGGCCCGGGTGAGCGCGCGGACCTTCTCGTCGTCGTAGCCCAGCCAGCCGACGGAGGTGGTGTAGGACGGGTAGCCGTGCTCGCGCGCATGGGCGAGCCGGTCCGCGTAGCCCTCGAGCCCGGCGTCGAGGATGGCGGCGGCCTCGGCCGGGGTGAGCGCGTCGGCGATGTGCCGGAAGTCCACGGCCGCGACCAGCTCGGCGGTGGGCAGCTCGGCCAGCAGCCGCCACATCGGCTTGTCCGCGAGGCGGGCGCGCAGGTCCCACACGGCGTTGAGGATCGCGCCGGCGGCCATGGCCACGACCCCCTTCTCGGGGCCGAGCCAGCGCACCTGCACGTCGGCGGTGAGGGTGCGGGCGCCCGCGGCCGTGCACAGCTCCTCGACGGTGTGCCCGACGACGTGGTGGCGCAGGGCCTCGGCCGCGGCGCAGGTGATCTCGTTGCCGCGGCCGTTGGTGAAGGTCAGCCCGAAGCCCTGGGCGCCCTCGGCGGTCTCGACGACGACGTAGGTGGCCGAGTAGTCGCCGCGGTTGATGGCGTCGGAGCCGTCCCCGGCGGCCGCGGTCGGGAACCGCACGTCGTGCACGGTCAGGCCGATGATCCCGGTCACGCCGGCTCTCCACTTCGGACGGTGCGCCGGTAGACGCGCTTGGGCAGGTGGTAGGCGAGGTCGGCGATGGTCTCGGCGGCCTCGTCGAGCGGGAGTCGGTGCTCGGCGACGAGCCGGGCGAGGAAGCCGGCGTCGACGCGCCGGGCGACGTCGTGGCGCACCGGGATGGAGCAGAACGCGCGCGTGTCGTCGACGAAGCCGGCGGTGTTGTAGAAGCCCGCGGTCTCGGTGACGGCCTCGCGGTAGCGGCGCAGGCCCTCGGGGCTGTCCAGGAACCACCACGGGGCGCCGAGGAACACGGCGGGGTAGCCGCCGGCGAGCGGGGCGAGCTCGCGGGTGAAGACGGTCTCGTCCAGCGTGTAGAGCACGATGCGGAAGCGCGGGTCGTTGCCCAGCTCGTCCAGCAGCGGGCGAAGCGAGCGCACGTACTCGGTCGGGCTCGGGATGTCGCCGCCGACGTCGCGGCCGTGCCGGGCGTGCAGGGCGGCGTTGTGGTCGCGCACGGCGCCCGGGTGCAGCTGCATCACCAGGCCGTCCTCGACCGACATGCGGGCGAACTCGACCAGCATGTGGGCCCGGAACCGCTCGGCGTCCCCGGCCTCGGCCCGGTCGCGCAGCGCCCGGTCGAACAGCGCGGCGGCCTCGTCGCGGGGCAGGGCGAGCGTGGCGGCGCTCGGGTGCCCGTGGTCGCTGGAGGTCGCGCCGGCGGCGATGAACGCCTGCCGGCGCTCGCGCAGGCGGTCGAGGAACTCCGCGAAGGTGCCCGCGCCGAGCCGCTCGACCCGCTCGCTCCAGCCGGGCCAGTCGAGGTCGACCAGGTCGTCGGGGCGGAACGTGGTGATGACCCGCCCGTCCGGGCCGCCCCAGCCGTCGGCCGCGAGCTTGGCGTGGGCGCCGAGGTCCGACAGTGGGGACTCGGTGGTGGCCAGCTGCTCGAGGTTGAAGCGCTCGAACAGCGCCCGGGGGCGGAACTGCGGGTCGGTCAGGCGTTGCGCGACGGCGTCGTACACGTCGTCGGCGGTCTGCGCGTTGAGCGGCGAGGTGACCGCGAAGACCTCGGCGAGCACGCGCTCGGTCCACAGCCGCGAGGGTGTGCCCCGGAACAGGTGCCAGTTGGCGGCCAGCCGCCGCCAGATCGTGCGCCCGTCGGTCTCCACCGGGGTGCCGTCCAGCGCCGGGACCCCGAGATCAGCGGGGGGAATGCCCTGGCTGGCCAGCATCCGCGTGACGTAGTGGTCCGGCACCACGATGAGCCGGGCCGGGTCCGGGAACGGCTTGTCGTCGGCGAGGATCGCCGGGTCGACGTGGCCGTGCGGGCTGATGAGGGGCAGGTCCTTGGCGTGCCGGTAGAGCTCGCGCGCGATCGCGCGGACTGCGGGCTCGGCGGGGAGCAGTTGATCCTCATGCATGGTCGATACCAGCCTTGAGCTCGGCGGTGCGGACGGGCCGACCGGTGGTGACGGACTCGTTGGCGGCCAGCCCGACGAGGAGGGCGCGGGCCCCGTCGGCCGCGTCGGCGCAGCGGCCCAGCGGATCGGGGGGCGCGCCCGGATCGAGCAGCTGCGCGAGCATGCGCACGTCGGCGCCGCCGTGGCCCTCCCGGCGATGGCCCTCGACGGTGACGTCCACGGGCGGGCCGAAGAACGGCCGCAGGCGCAGACCGACCGTGCCGGGCTCGCGGTGTCCCTTGAGCAAGCCGGCCGCCTCCACCGAGACGTGGTCGGTCTCGGTCACGTCGAGCTCGAGCCGTCCGCGGCTGCCGTTGAAGGCGATCCGGTACCCCTCCCAGGGCGCGTAGGCCGTCAGGTGATACGTCAGGGTCGCCCCGCGAGCGTACCGCGCCACGACGGCCAGATCGTCCTCGATGGTCACGCCGGGCGCGAAGACGTCCTGGTCGCGGTGGTAGCCGTCGGCCCGCACGGCCGTCTCGCCGTAGAGCGCCGTGAGGTCGGGATCGCTCATGTCGATCGCGAACGTCCCGGCGCCGTGGCCGGCTCCGTCGCTGCCGTAGAAGAACAGGCGACCCTCGGCGTAGACGCTGGCGGGATCGTCGGCCAGCCACCAGTTGACGAGGTCGAAGTGGTGCCCGGCCTTGTGCACGAGCAGCCCGCCGGAGTCGGCCTTGTCGCGGTGCCAGCGCCGGAAGTAGTCGGCGCCGTGGCGCACGTCGAGCAGCCACTCGAAGTGCACCGACCCGACCTCGCCGATCTCGCCCGCCGCGAGGATGCGCTTCACCGCCTCGTGCAGCGGGTTGTAGCGGTAGTTGAAGGTGACCCGGACCCGGCGGCCGGTGCGGCGCACGGCGTCCATGATCCGCGCGCAGCGCCGCGCGTCGATGGTCATCGGCTTCTCGGTGAGCACGTCGCATCCGGCCTCGAGCGCCGCGACGATGTACTCGTCGTGGTAGCGGTCCACGGTGCACACGATCACCACGTCGACGCGCTCGCGCTCGATCATCTCGGTGAACTCGCTCGCGCGGTAGGCCGGGACCGGCGCGGGAAGCCGGGCGTTGTGCACGGCGATGCGGACCGGGTTCGGGTCGGCCAGCGCGACGAGCTCGCAGGTGTCGCGGTGCTCGGCGGTGAGCGCCCGGACGAACATGGCGGCGCGCGACCCGGTGCCGACGATCGCGTAGCGGGATTTCAAGGAGCCTCCTGAGACGAAAGGCTGCAAAGGTTTGCAGCAAACTATGCGCAAGAGCCACTCGCCCGGTCAATACCGCCGATGTGATCGCATCGAGGGGCGTTGACACGGGAGCAAACGTTTGCATAATTGGCACCACTGCGGTGACCCAGGTCACCCCTTCCGCGGATGCCGGCCCCCCGGGCGCCCCGGAACGGGCCACCGCTGCCGCCGCCCCGAGAGGACTCCACGTGCCCGCCACGATCCGAGATGTCGCCCGCGCCTCCGGCGTCCATGTCTCCACCGTGTCGCGCACGTTCTCGGCGCCGCACCTCGTCAATCCCGACACACGCAGCCGGGTGCTGTCCACCGCGGAGAGCCTCGGCTACCGCCCCAACCGCGCGGCCCGCGCCCTGATCACCGGCCGGACGCACAACATCGGCCTGATCGTCGCGGACATCGCCAACCCGTTCTTCCCCCCGCTCATCAAGGCCGCCGAGTCCCAGTCGCGCCAGCGCGACTACCACCTCTTCGTCGCCGACACCAACGAGGACCCCGTGGCCGAGGAGCAACTCGTCCACGCCCTCGCCAAGCAGGTCGACGGCGTGCTGCTGTGCAGCCCGCGCATGAGCAACGACCTGATCGAGAAGCTCCGCAAGGAGGTGCCCCTCGTCGTGGTGAACCGGCCCGTCGAGGGGCTTCCCGCGGTCGTGATGGACGTCGCCGACGGCGCCCGGGCCGCGATCGAACACCTGACGGGCCTCGGGCACCGCGCCATCGCCCTGCTGGGCGGGCCGCGGGGCTCGTGGACCAACCGGGAGATCCGCCGCAGCGCGACCGCGGCGGCCAAGGCGGCCGGGGCCACGCTCACGGTCCTGGGCCCCTGCCAGCCCACCGAGGCCGCCGGATCGGCCGCCTGCGAGGCGGTGCTGGCCACCGGGGCGACCGCCGTGCTGGTCTACAACGACCTCATGGCGATCGGCCTGCTGGAGGCCCTGCACGACCGCGGGGTGCGCGTGCCGGAGGAGCTCAGCGTCGTCGGCTTCGACGACATCATGCTCAGCCGGCTGGTGCGCCCGAAGCTCACCACCGTGGCGACCCCGACCGCGGCCGCCGGCCGGGCGGCCGTGGACCTGCTGCTGCACCACGACGAAGAACACCGCTCCACCGCACTCGTCACGCTCCAGACCCAACTGGTCATCCGCGACTCGACCGGCCCCGCTCCGGTCTGAACCCCACTCGCGGCCGATGCCTAGGAGTGAAATTTTCATGTCCGGAACCGCTCGCCGCCGGCTGCTCGCCGCAGCCGCCGCGGCCGCTCTGCTCGTGCCCCTCGCCGCCTGCGGCGACGACGCCGGGTCATCCCCCTCGGCGGACTCCACCGCGCCGGTCGAGCTGAGCTTCTTCTGGTGGGGCGGCGACGCGCGCGCCAAGCTCACCGAGGACGCGCTGAAGCTGTACACCGCGAAGCACCCGAACGTCACGTTCAAGACGACGTGGCAGGCCAACCAGGGCTACTTCGACAAGCTGGCCACGCTCACGGCCGGCAACGCCGCACCCGACGTCTTCCAGATCGACGACAACTACCTGACCGAGTACGCGTCGAGGAACGTCACGCTGGACCTCAGCTCGTACCAGAAGTCCGGCAAGCTGGACACGTCGAAGTTCCCCGAGAGCCTCTGGAAATACGGCGAGGTCGACGGCAAGCTCGCCGGCGTCGCGTTCGGCGAGAACACCCAGGGCCTCGTGTTCAACAAAACCAAGCTGCAGGCCGCCAACCAGCCGCTGCCGGCCAACGGCATGTCGTGGGAGCAGTTCATCGCCTGGGCCCAGGCGGCCGGGGCGGCCACGAAGACGGCCGGCACGCAGGACCCGAGCGCGGACTACAAGGCGTTCTGGGTGTGGCTGCGCCAGCAGGGCAAGGACCTCTACAAGGGCAAGGAGCTCGGCTTCACCGCCCAGGACGTGTCCGCCTGGTTCGAGCTGTGGAAGGGCGCCCGGGACAAGGGCGCGACGCCGCCGCCGGACGTGATCCGGGAGGGCAACGCGACCGACATCACCAAGCAGCTCGTGGTCACCGGGAAAGCCCTTACCTCGTGGGTGTGGGTGAACCAGCTGCCGGAGCTGCAGAAGAACACCAAGGACGAGCTCGGCGTCGTGGCCTACCCGGGCGACCCGAAGGCCCAGTGGGCGCGCGCGTCGATGTACTTCTCGGTGTACCGCGGCAGCTCCAAGAAGGACGTGGCCGTCGACGTCATCAACTTCCTGGCCAACGACCCCGAGGCCGGCAAGGTCCTCGGCACCGACCGCGGCCTGCCGTCCAACCTGGACGTGCGCACCACCGTCGAGAGCGCCGTCACCGACAAGGCGATGAAGACCTCCATCGACGTGGAGAACCAGCTCGGCAAGTCCTTCGGCCCGTCGCCGCAGGTGCCGCTCAAGGGGCACAGCACGCTGCGCTCGGAGCTGACCAAGGCCGCGGAGTCGGTGCAGACCGGCAAGGCCTCCTCCGCCCAGGCCGCCGAGGCGTTCATCACGGCCGTGAAGACGGCCATCTCCAAGTAGGGAATCCCTTCCAGTGGCGCTCACGACCACGCAACGGCCAGCGCGACACTCCGTCCGGGTCCCCCAGGGATCCGGGCGGGGGGTCCGCCGCGAGGGCCGGGCCGGTTACGTCTTCCTCTCCCCCTGGCTCATCGGCTTCGGGGCGTTCACGCTCCTGCCGATGCTGGGCTCGCTGGTGCTGAGCTTCACCGACTACGACATCCTCTCGGACCTCTCGGAGCTGCACTTCGTCGGCCTCGACAACTACCGGCGGATGTTCACCGCGGACCCCGCGTTCTGGCACTCGGTCACGGTGACGGTGCTGTTCGGGGTCGTCTCGGTCCCGCTCAAGCTCGCGGCCGCCTTCGCCGTGGCCCTGCTGCTCAACCGCGGCATGCGCGGCGTCGGGTTCTTCCGGGGCCTGTTCTACCTGCCGTCGCTGCTCGGCGGCAGCGTGGCGCTGGGCTTCGTATGGTATTCGATGTTCAACCGCGACGGCTCGTTCAACCGCCTGCTGGGGCTCTTCGGCGTCCACGGCCCGGGCTGGGTGAACGACCCCGACTGGGCGCTGGGCACCCTGATCCTGCTGGCGGTCTGGCAGTTCGGCGCGCCGATGGTCATCTTCCTGGCCGGCCTCAAGCAGGTGCCGGCCGAGCTCTACGAGGCCGCGTCGGTCGACGGCGCCGGGGCCTGGCGGAAGTTCCTGTCGGTGACGATGCCCATGATGTCGCCGGTCATCTTCTTCAACCTGGTGCTGGAGACCATCCACGGCTTCCAGGGCTTCACCGGGGCGTTCGTCATCTCCGGCGGCACCGGCGGCCCCGTGGACTCCACCCTGATGTACACGCTGTACCTGTACATCAAGGCCTTCACCGACTACGAGATGGGCTACGCGTCCGCCCTCGCCTGGGTGTTCCTCGCCGCGATCGGCCTGCTGACGGTGGTGCTGTTCAGCACCGGCCGGTTCTGGGTGCACTACTCCGACGGAGGGGACGAATGATGGGCCGAATCATGGGCCGAATCATGGGCTCAGCCAAGCGGAGCCTGCGGCTCGTCGTCATCCTGGCCCTCCTGGCCATCATCCTGTACCCGCTCGCCTGGCTGCTCGGCAGCTCGTTCAAGAGCCAGGAGGAGGTGCTCAGCAACGCCTCCGTCTGGCCGGAGCACTGGACGCCGGGCAACTACCCGCAGGGCTGGACGCACTTCAAGAGCGCCGCGGTCACCTTCGGCCGGTTCTTCCTCAACAGCACGATGGTGGCCCTGCTCGTCGTGCTCGGCAACGCGGCCTCGTGCCTGCTGGCCGCGTACGCCTTCGCGCGCCTGCGCTTCCGCGGCCGCCGGATGTTCTTCGCCATCATGATCGGCACCCTGCTGCTGCCCGGCCACGTGCTCATCGTGCCGCAGTTCATCCTGTTCAAGCAGCTGGGCCTGGTCGGCGGCGAGTTCCCCTACCTGCCGCTGGTCGTCCCGCACTTCCTGGCCACGGAGGCGTTCTTCGTCTTCCTCATGGTCCAGTTCATGCGCAGCATCCCGCGCGAGCTCGACGAGGCGGCGAAGATCGACGGCTGTTCCCCGTTCGGGGTGTTTCGCAACGTGATCCTGCCGCTGTCGCGCCCGGCGCTGGTGACCACCGCGATCTTCTCGTTCATCTGGACGTGGAACGACTTCTTCCGTCAGCTGGTGTACGTCTCGGAGACCACGAAGAACACGGTGCCCGTCGCGCTGCGGGCCTTCATCGACTCCTCGGGCCAGGTCACGGTCGGCCCGATGTTCGCGATGTCGGCCCTCTCCCTGCTGCCGGTGTTCCTGTTCTTCCTGGCCTTCCAGCGCATGCTCGTCGAGGGCATCAACACCTCGGGCCTGAAGGGCTGAGGCATGAAACGCGACTGGCTGGAGACCGTGACCGTCGCCGCGGACGTCGCGCTGGTCGGCGTCGCCGTGACCATCGCCTCGGCGCCGCTGGTGACGGCCGGCGCCGCGATCCGCACCGGCTCCTCGGCGATCCACGCGATCGGCCGCGGCGAGAAGGTGGACCTCCGCGCGATGGGGCGGCTGTTCCGCGCCTCGCTGCTGCGCGGGGCCGTCGCCGGGGCCGCGGCCGCGGGGTGCGTGCTCCTGCTGGTCTGCAACGTCGGCGCCGTCGCCGCCGGCCGGGTCCCGGGCGGGTCACCCGCGCTGGCCGGCACCGGCGCCGCGGCCGCCGTGCTGCTCGCGATCGGCATGCTGAGCGTCGTGCGCCTGGGCCGGGACACGTCCCCGGCCGGGTGGCGCGGCGCCCTGCGCTGGGCCGGCCGCACGGCATGGCGGCAACCGGGCGCGGCGGCGGCGGTGGCCGGGGTGTCGGCCGTCGCCGCCGTGCTTGCGGTCTTCGTCCCCCTGACGGCGCCGCTGCTCGTCGGCTACGCCCTGTACGCCGCGCACGCGGTGACCGCCCGCCTCGTGCGGGCCCCGAGCCCCGCGTGAGCCACCCCGGGTTCAGCCTCGCATCAGCCGCCCGGGCCGCAGACGGGCGTGAGCCGCCCGGGCCTCGGGCCCGCGTGAGCCGCGCAAGCCTCCGCCCGGCGTGAGCCGAGCCGGCCTCAGGCCCGCTCGGCGCCCGCCGGCCAGATCACGGTCATCGGCAGATCCGCGGCGCGGGCGCGGGTGACCACGTCCGCGGTGCCGCCCGGGTCGCCGTGCTCCAGGCCGTCCCACACCGCGATCAGCTCCTCCACGCGGCCCAGCATGATGCGGTTCGCGGCGACGTACGCGGCCCGGCCCGAGCGCGCCTCACCGGTGGGCAGGATCTTGCGGGCGCCCGCCAGCAGCGCGTCGAAGTCGCGGCGGCGCTCGATCGGCACCATGCGGCGGTAGTCCGGCGCCGGCAGCACGACCTCGTAGACGCCGCCGACCTCGCGCACCGCGCGGGCGAAGAGCTGGTCGGCGCCGTCGGCCAGGCACGTCACGCCGACGAGCTCGCCGTCGTCGCGCGAGCGCAGGTGCTGCACGAGCGCCCGGTAGATGAGCTCCGCGCCGGCGTCGGTGAGGTTCGTGTGCCCCGTGATGCCGATGCGCATGGCGGCCTCCCAGTCAGACGGTCGTCGCGCGGATCGGTTCGTTGAGCCGGACGATCGTGAAGCCCTCGTCGGCGAGCATCTCCGTCATGTACCGCACGGCGTCGAGGGCCTTCGCACGGCCCGTCTCGCCGAGATCCTGCCACGCGACCAGGTCCGGATGCCGTTTCCGGCGCTCGTCGCGCCGTTCGGCGTGGCGCCACCCCTGCCCGGCCCGCTCCTCGCACCACCGCCGGTGCTCGAGCTCGGCCAGCACCTCCTGCTCGCGCTCGGTGATGAGCCCGTCCTCGCCGTTGCGCACGGCGATCACGCAGCCGATCTTCTGCATCTTGGCCGCGATCCCCTGCACCTGCGCCCGGTTGGCGTTGCGCATCGACTCCGACAGCTGCGACCAGGCCACGGCGCTGCTCGGGCTGGCGGAGCTGCGGGCGACCTCGAGGTACCGCTGATGGAAGCGCCTCGCCAGGCGCTCGGTGAGGTCGTCGGCGATCAGGCGCGCGTCACACGCCCGGGTGATGATCGGGTAGACGCGCAGCTTGCCCGCGACCTCGTCGAGCAGGTCGTTGTGCTCCCCGCCGTGGAAGGCGTCGGCGAGGGCGGTGGCCTCGTAGGTGGCCACGAAGACGGCGTCGGAGACCGCCTGCCACAGCTCCGTGCTCTCCAGCGCCAGGTCGAGCATCTTCGACTCGTCGCGGTGGCTCAGGTGGATGCGGTCGTAGCGGGCGGGCCGGGTGATGCGCGGCAGCCAGGTCTCGAGCAGCTCGTTGTGGGCGCGCACCCGGCAGGCGGAGGCGAGGAACGGGAACCGCGCCCGCAGGGTGGCCAGGGTGCGGCCGGCGTCGGCGCCGATGAGGTCGATCTCGAGCTGGTCGGGGTGGCCGCCGACCGAGCGCCAGTACCGCGCGGTCTCGACCAGCAGCACGCGCGGGAACGAGCCGTCGCCGGCGATGAGCAGCCGCACCGGCGGGCCGCCGGACGCGGGCGGATGCAGGGGGTTGAGGCGGTACAACATGCGCGCGGCGACGTCGTCGACGTGGAAGTAGTCGAGGCGGAAACGGTTGGTGCCGGCCGCCCCGAGCCGCCGCGCCTGCAGCAGGTGACAGGTCTGCTGGCGGTGCAGCTGCACGAAGATGTACGGCGAGGAGCGGCGCAGCTGCAGCTCGGTGCCGGCCGTCACGGACACGGCGTGGTTGAACTGGTCGTCGCCGCCGCAGATGTAGAGGTGCCGCGCCCGGCGCAGGCCCGCGGCCCGCAGCACCTCGGGCGAGCGCGCGTCGCCGGAGACGCCGAGCATCCGCCGGTGCCGCAGCTCGAACGGGCGGATGGGCGCGGAGCGCACCACCACGACCCGCTCGCCGGTGGCGAAGAGCTGCGCGGCCAGGGCCTTGGCGAACGGGGTGTCGCCGCACACGATCGCGTGGCGGCGGGCGGTGCGGGCGCGCAGCCGGCGCATCTCCCCGGCGAACAGGACGCGGGCCGTCTCCACCACCGTGGCGGCGAGGAACAGCGGCGCCAGGAACCGCGCGACCTGCAGCTGCCACGGCAACGGGGGATCCGGCAGCTGCAGCGGGTCGGAGCCGAGCACGAAGAGCTGAAAGGTGTAGTACCACTGGTCGGGCCAGTCACGATCGGGACGAAACTGATGCATCCCGATCAGTCCCAGCCATAGTGCGGCAATGCCCACGAGGCCGAACACGGTTCGCAGAATCGTCCAGCCCGGCCGGCCACCGCCCCGTTCCGGCCCAACCACGGCGCACCCCCATCGTCGGCGTTGGATGGATTTCCAGTGTGCGGTAATCGCGGTGTTACTGACAGGTGCCGATGCGTGAGGATTTTCTCCGCATCCCTTGGGCCGGGGCCCGGCCATCGGGGACTATCGACGGGTGCCGCAGCAGCCAGAGGGTCGTGTCGTCACGTTCCACTCCTTCGCCGGCGGCTCCGGCCGCACCATGGCGACGGCGAACATGGCCTGGATCCTGGCCGCGGCCGGGCACCGGGTGCTCGTCGTGGACTGGGATCTCGAGTCGCCCGGCCTGCATCGGTACCTCCACCCGTTCCTCGACGCCGCCGAGCTGGACCAGTCCGGCGGCGTGACCGATCTCTTCCGCCGCTTCGAGCGCGCGACGGTCGACCCGTTCGCCGTCACCCCGCCCGTCCCGGTGCACTGGCCCCACTTCGCGGGCGGCATCGACTACCTGCCGGCCGGGCGGCAGGACGCGGCCTACGCGGGCGCGCTCGGCGGCCTCGGCGGCCTCGACTGGGACGACTTCTACCGCGCGGGCGGCGGCGAGTTCCTCGACGCGCTGCGCCGGCATATGACCGCCCGCTACGACTGGACCCTGATCGACAGCCCGCCCGGCGTGGGCGACCTGGCCCAGATCTGCCTCGCACACCTGCCCGACGACGTGTTCGCCTGCTTCACGCTCAGCGCCAAGAGCATCGAGGGCGCGGCCCGGGCCGCCGCCGCGACCCGCGACGCGGAGCACCCGCCGCGCGTGCTGCCGGTGCCGATGCGCGTCGACCCGGCCGACCGCCCCCGCGCCGAGGCCGGCCGCCGCGCCGCCCGCGAGCGCCTGTCCGGCCTGCCCGCGGGCCTGAGCGCCGACGAGCGGGAGATCTACTGGCGCGACGTGCAGGTGCCGTACCAGTCCGCCTACGCCTACGAGGAGACGCTGGCGACGCTCATGGACCTGCCGGGGCAGCCGGACTCGCTGCTGACGGCGTACGAGCGCCTGGTGTGGTACCTGACCGACGGCGCCGTGAAGGCGCTGCCGCCGCTGGACGAGGGGGTGCGGTACCGCGCCGCGGCGCACTACCTGCGCCTGACCGCCACCCGCGAGGACCGGGTCCTGCTGCGCCACGCCCCCGAGGACCGCGTGTGGGCGGAGTGGATCACCGCGACCCTGTCCGCCGCCGGCGTGAGCGTCGTGCACGCCGACCTCGCCGACGCCGAGCCCGGGGGCCGGCCGGCCACGGCGGCCCGGGAGCTGGCCGTCATCTCGGACGGGCCGTCCGCGGCGGAGGCACGCCGCCGACCGGCGAGCCGGCGGGGACGACCGCCCCTGGCCGTCTACACCGCGGACATCCGCGCCCTGGCCGCCTACCCGGAGCCGACCTCGGCGCGCCTGCACGGCCTGCCCGAGGGGGCGGCCACCCGGGAGCTGCTGCGCCTGGTCGGCCAGGCCGAGCAGCCGCCGGTCGGGACGCTGCGGTATCCGGGCCAGGAGCCGGCCCACTTCTGCGCCCCGCCGCGGCCGCGGGACTTCCTCGGCCGCACGCACGATCTCGCCGTCCTGCGGGACCGGCTGCGGGCGGAGGGGTACGCCGACCCGCGCCAGGCGCCGCCCGTCGTGCTGCACGGGCTGGACGGCTCGGGGAAGTCGACGCTCGCGCTGGAGTACGCCTACCGCTTCCGCGCCGCGTACGACCTGGTCTGGTGGCTCGACTGCGGCGCGCTGGACGAGGGGCTGCCCGGCCTCGCCCGCGCGCTGGGCGTGCCGGCCGGGACCGGGCCGGGCGCGGCCACCGCGGCGATCCTCGGGGCGCTGCGGCGCGGCGAGCCCTTCCGGCGCTGGCTCATCGTGCTGGACGACGCCGACGAGCACGACCAGGTGCGCGACTTCCTGCCGCAGGGCCCGGGCCAGGTGCTGATCACGTCGCGCAACCTGTCCTGGGGCGGCGGCTTCGACTCGGTCGCCGTCAACGTGTTCAACCGCTACGAGAGCATGGTGTACCTCACCCGGCGCCTGCCCGACCTGCCACCGCCCGACGCCGACGCCCTGGCCGAGGCCGTCGGCGACCTGCCGCTGGCGGTGGCGGAGACGGCCGCCCGGCTGGCGTCCGGCGGCGATCGGGCGGCCGAGCAGATCGCCCGCGCGCGCAACGGCACGCTGGAGCTGCCGGGCGTCGAGCGGCGCTGGGACCGGGAGCTGGCCCGGCTGGCGGAGCGGTCCCCCGGCGGCTACCGGCTGCTGCAGCTGTTCTCGGTGCTCGGCCGGGAGACGGCGACCGACCTGGTCTACAGCGACGTGATGGCGGAGGTGCTCAACCCGTACGAGGCCTCGGTCAACGATCGGCTCATGCCGGCCTCCCTGGTCCAGCAGATCAGCCGGCTCGGCCTGCTGCGGCCCGACCTCCCGGCCGGGCGCATCCAGATACACCCGCTGGTGCAACGGGTCGTCCGGGCGCGCATGTCCCCCGACGACCTGCGGGAGGCCCGCCATCAGGTCCACCTGGTGCTGGCCGGGCTGGCGCGGCACCACGACGTCGACGATCCGCGCTCCTGGCCGCAGTTCGAGATGATCTGGCCGCACCTGGCGATCACGAGCGCCGCCTCCTGCCACGAGGAGGCGGTGCGGAGCCTGATCGTCGACCGTGTCCGCCGGATGCGCCACGCGGGGCAGGCGGCCGCGGGCGAGAAGCTCGCCCGGGCGGCGGAGGCGGCGTGGGCCGGTCCGCGGGACGAGCGCCAGCTGCTGCAGATGCGGGGCGTGCGCGCCGCGCTGCTGCGCGACCAGGGCCGCTACGCCGAGGCACTGCGCCTCAACGAGCAGGTGGCCGCGGAGCAGGAGCGGCTGCTCGGGCGGCACCACACCGCGACGCTCACCACCCGCAACCGGCTGGCGGCGGACCTGCGCGCGCTCGGCCGCTTCGCCGACGCCCTGGACCTGGCCCGCTCGACCTACCGGGCCTGGGCGCGGACGGTCGGGTCCGAGCACGCGCAGACCCTCGACGCGCTCACCGGGCTGGCCGGCGCCTACCGGGCGGCCGGCCACTACCGGGCCGCGCGGCGCTGCGACGAGCGCGTCCGCACCTTCCGGCCGTTCCCGGGCCCGCAGCACTATCCGGCGGCCCTGCGCACGGCCGCCAACCTGGGCCGGGACCTGCGCGACACCGGGCAGTTCGCCGAGTCCGCCGCGCTGCTGCAGGCGCTGGTGCCGGCGGTCGCCGCGATGTTCGGCGAGCGGTCGCGAGCGGCGCTGACGGTGCGCATGAGCCTCGGGGTGTCGCTGCGCGGCGCCGGCCGGGCCGCCGAGGCCGGGCCGCTGCTCGAGGAGACCTACGAGCACCTTGCCGACCTGTCGGGGCCGGCCGGGCCCGACACGGTGATGTGCCGGCACAGCTGGGGCCTGGCGCTGCTGGCCACCGGGCACGTCGAGCGCGCGCGGGCCGAGCTCGCCGGCGTCGAGCAGCGCTACCTGGACCTCCTCGGCGCGAGCCACCCGCGCACGATCGCCACCCGGGCCAACCTCGCGCTGGTGGCGTGGGCGGCCGGCGAGCGCGAGGACGCGCTGGAGCGCGCCGCCGCGGCCGCGGCCGACGCCGCCGCCGCGCTGCCGGCCAACCACCCGCACGCGCTCGCGGCCGCCCTGAACGAGGCGCTGCTGACCGGCGGGAGCGACGAGGCGCCGCAGCGCGTCCGGGAGCTCGCCGTCCGGCTGAGCCGGCGGCTCGGCGCGCAGCACCCCCAGGTGCGACGGGCGACGGCCCGGCCATCGACTGTCACATATCCGACAATCGATGCGTTGTGGCCGATCGACCCCTGCTGAGCGCCTCAGGCGGCGGCGCTCGGGGTGTCGTCGGAGTCGGCCAGCCAGCGGATGATCTGCGGCATCACCAGCAGCGCCCCGAAGTGCGCGGCCCCCGGCTCGACCTCCAGCTGGGCGCCCGGGATGCGATCGGCCAGCCAGCGCGTGTGGCTGACCGGCGAGAAACGATCCTCGGCCCCGTGCCACAGCCGCACGGGCGCGCGGATGTGCTCGAACCGGAAGCCCCAGTCGATCCGCAGCGCCACCAGGTCGTCGATCCAGCCGTCGGGCCCGTCGCCCAGCGCGCTGGCGTAGGTGGTCAGCAGCAGCCGCTCGATCGCGACGTCGCCGACCACGTCCAGGTCGGCCGGGGGCATCTCGGAGCGCAGCTGCCGCAGCAGATGGGCCGGGTCCTCGCGAATCCGGTTCACCCGCAGCCGCAGCTGCTCGGCGACGAGATCGTCGTCGACCGCCGCCGTGCGCCAGGCACGCTGGTTGGACGGGACCATGTCGCCGAGCCAGTCCAGCCCGACGGCGTCGAACGGCGCGACGCTGACGAGGGCGGCCACCCGGGTGACCCGCTCGGGCAGCAGCGCCGCGCAGGCCAGGGCGTGCGGGCCGCCGCCGGAGCGCCCGAGCACCGCGAACGTGTCCAGGCCGAGCGCGTCGGCCAGGGCGGCGACGTCCCCGGCGGCGTCGGCCACGGTGCGGCCGGGGTGCCGCGACGATCCGCCGTACCCCGGCCGGCAGTAGGCGATGAGCCGGACGCCGTGGCGATACAGGATCGAGTCGCGCGGCTTGGGGCCGGTGGCGCTGCCGGGCGTGCCGTGGTGCAGAAACACCGGTCGCCCGTCGCGCTTGCCGGAGTCGGCGTAGCAGATCCGCCGGCCGCCGGGCAGCTCGAGCACCTCCGACACAACCGCCCTCCCAGACATCATGATCGATCTCTTCCGGGTTCGCAGGATCGTAAGGATACGAGGCGACCGGCCACCCAGCCAGCACGTCGTTGCGCCATCCGCTCGCCGCGGCCCTCGCCAGAACTGGCGAGGACACCACCCGGCGTGACGATTCGCAGGTACAATCTGGCCGTTCCGCTGGACATCCGAATGAGCGGCGCCAAGAATGCTCCAGTGGGTATGCCGCTGCGGCAACTGATCTTAAAAATTCACAGCCGATGCAATCTGAGCTGCGATTATTGCTACGTATACGAGAGCATCGACCAGAGCTGGCGGAGCCGGCCGACGACGATGGCTCCCGCGACGATCGAACAGATCGCCCGCCGCATCGATGAGCACGCCCACCGGCACGACCTGCGCGACCTCCAGGTGGTCCTGCACGGCGGTGAGCCCCTGCTGGCCGGTCACGACGGCGTGGCGGCGGCCCTGGCGGCGATTCGCGGCGCGTTTCCCGCCACCCGGTTCTCCATGCAGACCAACGGCATCCTGCTCGACGAGCGATTCCTGGCGCTGCTGCACGAATACGGCGTCCGCGTCGGCGTCAGCGTCGACGGCGGCCAGGCGGCCACCGACCGCCATCGCCGCTACGCCAACGGGCGTGGTTCGTACGACCGGATCGCCGCCGGCATCGAACTGCTGATGCGGCCCGAGCACGCCGAGATCTACGGCGGGCTGCTGTGCACGATCGACATCGACAACGATCCCGACGAGGTCCTGCGGGGCCTGCTCGACTTCCGGCCGCCCCGGGTGGACCTGCTGCTGCCGCACGGCAACTGGACCAACCCGCCGCCGCACCACGACCGGCCGCTCGCCTACGGCCACTGGCTGATCAGGGTGTTCGACCGGTGGTACGACCAGCGGCCGGAGCCCACCCGGGTCCGGATGTTCGAGTCGATCATCGCCCGGCTCTTCGGCCTGCCGAGCCAGACGGAGGCGTTCGGGGGTGAACAGCTCGGCATCGTGACCGTCGAGACCGACGGCGCCTACGAGCAGTCCGACGCGCTCAAGACGACCACCGAGGGCGGCCCCGCCACCGGCCTGTCCGTCACCGGGCACACCTTCGACGACGTGCTCGAGCACCTCGCCGTCGCGGCGCCCTACCGGCTGTCGCGGCAGTGCCGCTCGTGCCCGGTCGTGAACGTCTGCGGCGGCGGCCTGCGCGCCCACCGCTACGCCGAGGAGACCGGGTTCGACAACCCGTCGGTCTACTGCCAGGATCTGCTCGCCCTCATCACCCACATCGGCGACCGCGTGCGGGCCGACCTGAACAACGCGGCGGTGCTCGCACAGTGAACACGGATCGCATGCTGCTCAGCGCCGAGCAGTTTGCCGACATCGCGGCCGGCTACGGAGACGCGGGCGCCATGGCCGTGCTCGACGCCGGCCAGCTCGCCAAGCGGCGGGCGTTGATCGCCATGGTGCTGCGCTCGGCCGGGCCGACGCCGTTCGCCGCCGGCACCCGAGCCGCGGCGGACCTGCTCGCCCGGGCCGAGGACGCCCACCCGGCGGCCGTGGACGCCGTGCTGGCCCACCCGCATCTGGACGCGTGGGCGACGCTGTGCCTGCACCGGCTGGCGGACCACGGCGAGGGCGCCGACGTCGACCCCGCGGCGGACCTCGCCCATCTGGCGGCCTACGCGGTGGCGGCCGCGGTGGCGGCCGGCATCGCCTTCGACATCGAGGTGCCGGTCCGCGACGGCATCGCGACGATTCCGGGCCTCGGCGTCGCCACGGGACTCGGGGCCGGGCCGGCCCGGGCCTGCGGCGCGGGCACCGCGGGCGGCGTGCGCTTCACCGGGTCGAACGGTCACGTCGTGGCGAGCGGCGGCCCGGGCTGGCAGCCGCGGCGCACCGTGGAGCTCGACGCGGGCTGGCATCTCGCGATCGAGGACCAGGACCCGTACCGGCACTGCTACGGCTGGCAGCCGCTGCCGACGCTCGGCCCGGTCCAGGCCGACGAGCTGGCGAAGCTGCTCGGCGAGGCCTGGCGGCTGATCGAGCGCGACCATCCGCGCCACGCGGAGGCGATGCGGCACAGCCTGCGCTCGCTGGTGCCGCTGGCCACGCCCGGCCACGGGGACATGATCAGCGCGGCCTCCCGGCAGGCGTGCGGATCGATCGCCGTGTCCGTCCCCGACACCGCGACCGACCTGGCGCTGCTGATGCTCCACGAGTACATGCACGCGAAACTCGGCGCGCTGCTGGACCTGCACGACCTGCACCCCCGCTCGTCCCCCGCGCGGCTGCACGCGCCCTGGCGGCTGGACCCCCGTCCGGCGGGCGCCCTGCTGCAGGGCATCTACGCCCATACGGGGGTGACCGACTACTGGCGAATGCGCCGTCACGGCCCGGACGGCGACACCCGGCGCGCCGCGGCCCAGTTCGCCTACTGGCGCGCCATGAATCGGATCGCCATCGAGGATTTGACGCAGAGTGGGGAATTGACTCCCGTCGGCGAGCGGTTCTGCACTTTCCTGCACGCCACCCTGCAATCCTGGGATTCCGAAGACATTGCTGCCGATATCGCTTCCCGGACGCAATTGTTCGTCGTCGCGCAAATGACGCGATGGCTTCTGTTGAATGCCCGTCCGGCGACCGGCGAGACTGAACGAATCCTCAGTTTCGTCCGCTCCGGCGAGCCCCTGGCGGCGATCGCCGGGCGGGGCACCGTCGTCGCCGGCCCCGCCGCCCGGCCCGCCGACGCGCCGGGCCTGCTCGGCGAGCTTCATCAATGGCTCGACGGACGGATCGAGCCGCCGGCATCATCTGGCCCCAACTCGACCGCAGCAGGGATGATGTTGCTCAATGGCGACACCGCGGGCGCCGAGCGCAGCTTCCTGGAGCGGCTCGACGCCGACGCCGCCGACGACGAGGCCTGGGTGGGTCTGGCCGTCACCCGGAGCCTCGCGGCCGAGCTCGCCGGCCGTCCGGGTCGTGTCGACCTGGCCACCCGGCTCGTTACCACCAGGCCGGAACTCTTGCGGGACGTCGTGCTCAAACTGCAATGTTCGGGTGGTGCCGACCACCCCGCGAGTGATCTGCTGAAACGGCTGGTGGAACCACCGGACGGGTCGACGAGTTCCTGATACACGGCGACCCGCACTTGTGCAATACTTCCAGCCGAAGATGTCAGCTTCCGCAAGGCTGCGACTGCGGAGTCGACTTCATCCTGCATCGGTGACCCCAGTCGCTTGCGCCCGAGGTCAACTAAACAGTGGATCACGCATTCTGGCCACAACCCGCAGCACTCTCCTATTTCAAGGTGGAAGCATGGACAAGCCGGGCGGGGTCGCCGGGGGCGACGAGGTTCAGAGCGGATTACTGGACCTGGCGGCGGTGAGGTTGCGGACGCTCATCGCCGAGCCCGATGCGCCGACCGCGTCGACGCTCGACAGCGTGATGCGGCGGCTGTTCGACCCACGCGAGCGGGATCTGCTCACGGTCTCCGCTTTTCAGTCCGCCCTGTAGCCGGCCGGCCGCCCGGCCGACGCCGGACGGCCTCGCACCTCGCAGCTCATGACCGAGGCCTGGAACGAGGTTCCGCGGAACGCTCGAACCAGGCCCTGTCTCCCGCTCAGTCTCCCGCTCTTACGTCGGCGGCGGGGAGATGTCGCAGTTGAGCCGGCGTCCGTCCCGGACCGAGAGCGTGTTGGGGTGGTCCTCCCCCAACCGGCGCACACTGCGGTCGAGCGTCACCTGCAGCAGTTCGTCCGCGCCGGCCACGTCGCCGGTCTGACGGCGGCTCACGATCAGGTTGGCCGCCGCCGCGAGCGTGTCGGGGTTGTCGACGCCGAGCACCCGCTCGAAGGCCGGCTTGACGCTCTCGTCGATCTCGCGGGCACCCTCGAGTTCGCCGAGGTCGACCAGCGCATTGGCCAGGTTGATCCGGCTCGACAACGTGTACGGGTGCTCGCCGCCCAGTGACTGCTCGAACAGCTCCGTCGCCTGCTCCGACAGCACGCGCGCATCGCGCGCCGAGCCGTTGAGGCGGACGAAGATCGCGAGATTGTTCAGGGCCGCCAGGCGGAACGGGTGCCGCTCGTCGTAGAGGCTCTCGTAGCCGGACAGCACCTGCCGCGCGATGCGCTCGGCCGCCTCCCCGTTGCCCAGCGCCGACTCCTCGAACGCCGCGTTCATGAGGCACGAGAGCGTGTCCGGGTGCTCCTCCCCGTGGATGTCCCGATATCGCTGCAGGGTGTCGCCGGTCAATTGGCGCGCGGCCCGGATGTCGCCGAGCTTGCGCAGTGTCACCGCCATGTTCTTCGCCGCGCGCAGGGTCGCGGGGGCCGAGTCGCCGAGCAGCGCGCGGTATGACTTGAGGGTCGTCTCGAGCAGTTCGCGG
Source organism: Dactylosporangium sp. CA-139114 (assembly GCF_050955725.1). Taxonomy (NCBI): domain Bacteria; kingdom Bacillati; phylum Actinomycetota; class Actinomycetes; order Micromonosporales; family Micromonosporaceae; genus Dactylosporangium; species Dactylosporangium sp. CA-139114. Next base: position 2,932,893 of record NZ_CP192080.1, on the reverse strand, counting down.
GAGTCCGTGAATCGGCCGATGGCCCGCAGATCGTGCGCGTAATTGTTCGCCGCGAACAGGGTGTTGAGGCTGCGTTCGCCGAAGACGCGGCGCCGGCGGGAGAGGGTGTCCTCGTCGTAGTTGGCGGCGCCGTTGAAGTCTCCGACCAGCCGGAGCGAGACCGCGACGTTGTTGGCGGCCATCAGCGTGCGGTCGTGGTCCTCGCCGAAGGTGCGCTGCGCCCGGTCGTAGGTCTCCTCGGCCAGGTCGCGGGCCTCCTCGAAGCGGCCCAGCGCCCGCAGATCGGCCGCCACGCCGCCCGCCGTCATGACGATGTACGGGTCGTCCTCCTCCTCCACCGTCTCCTTGAGCCGTTCCAGCGCCCGCTGGTCGATGTCCAGCGCCCGGTCGAACATCGCCTGCGAGCGCAGCGCGTTGCCGAGGTGGAAGTCCAGCAGCAGCGTCACCTGGTCCTCGCCGATGCGCGGATCGCCGCGCCAGATCTCGACGGTCTCCTCGGCCAGCTCCTGGCTGCTGGAGAAGTCGCCGCGGGACCACAGGTAGCGCACCACGTCCACGACGAACAGGCGCACCTGCATGTCCGAGGAGTGGTTCGCCTTCGAGCCGCGCACGTGCGGCAGGAGCCGGGCGTACGCCGGCCAGCTCGCCACCTCGTCGGGGTCGGAGCGTTCGGCCGTCGCCAGCACCTGGTAGACGTGGCGGCGGTTGTCCTCGCGCTCCTGGGGGGTGAGGCTGTCCTGGATGACCGCCTGCACCAGGCGGTGGATCTGCATGATGGTCTGGCCGGAGTCGACCGACGCGAGGGCGTAGCGCCCGATCTGGCGGATCAGGCGGCCCTGGCGGATCGGGTCGTGCAGCGCCGGGTCGTAGGCGAGCAGAGGCTGGGTGAAGCGCGGGGTGTAGAGCAGCCGGGTCGGGATCGGCTCGGGCGCGAAGAAGGCGCAGATCTCCAGCAGCTTGGCCGCGGCCGGGGACTGCTTGCGCAGCTGCTCCAGCGACAGCTGCCAGGTCGCGGCGGTCGAGCGGTCGTAGCCGACGGGCGGGTTCTCGTCGAGAATGCGCAGCGGCTGGGTGTCCAGCAGCTCGAGGTACCGCGTCACCGGCATGCCGGTCTCCGAGAGCCACGCCGCCGCCTGCTCGATCGCGAGCGGCAGGTCGCCGAGGCGGTTGGCCACGGCGTCGGCGTCGGCGACCGCGAGGCCGATCACCCGGCGGGTCAGGAAGGTGATGCTCTCGGCCCGGCTGAACGTCGTGATCTCCACGATCTGGGCGTCCTGCGTCCACTCCTGGTTGCGCGAGGTCAGTAACACGTGGCCGGGGCCCTGCGGGATGAACTCGCGGATCGACTCGGGGTCGCCGACGTTGTCGAAGATCAGCAGCCAGCGCCCGGGCCGGCCCTGGCGCAGCGCGTCACGGACCATCCGGACGCTCTCGCCGAGGGTGTCCGCCTCCTGCAGGCGCAGCTCCCGGGCCAGCTCGCCGAGGGCGGAGCGGACCTGGGACACCTGCTCGGCGGAGATCCACCAGACGAGGTCGTAGTCGGCGGCGAAGCGGTACGCGTACTCGATCGCCACCTGCGTCTTGCCCACGCCGCCGAGGCCGTAGAGGGCCTGCGGTACGACGACCGTGACGCTCGCCGAGAGCCGGTCGCGCAGCTGCTCGAGGGTGTCGCGGCGGCCGGTGAAGCCGGGGTTGCGCTGGGGCACGTTCCAGATCGGCGGGAGCACGCCCGGGAAGCGCGGCCCGGTGTCCTCCGGCTCGCCGACGCCCGCGTGCAGCGGCACGCCCAGCGCGCCGAGGAGGGCCTCGTGGGCCCGGTCGCGGGGCTGGTTGGCCAGCTCGGTCGGCAGCCGCTCGGTGAACGGTGGCGTGATCCGGGTGCTGTCCAGCCGGATCGGCACCACCGCGGGCGTCCCGGCCGAGCTGCGGCCGTCCAGCAGCGCCCACAGCGGGGCGGCCTGCGGCGAGGACACGTAGTCCTTCGACAGCAGCACCAGGGTGCGCCCGACCGTGGCCAGCCGCCGCTCCAGCTCGCTGACGAAGTGCGGGCCGGTGACCGAGTCGATGTCCAGCAGCGTCACCCGCATGTCGATGTCGACGAGCCGCTGCGCAATCCACTCCGCCCACATCCGGTCGACGGCGGCGTAGCTGATGAGCACGTCCGAGGCGCTGCTGGGGCGGGGCCGCTCGAACTTCTGCAGCCAGCGCCGCCGCTCGGACTCGTCCATGGCGGGCATCTCGCGCACGGCCCCGTCGGTGAGCACGCCGACGAGCCGCTCGAACGCGGCCAGCAGCGAGGTCTCCAGGCGCGGGCGCTCGGCGAAGGTCGCGAGGATCTCCTCGTAGGCGAAGTACGGCTTGTAGGGCACCTCGACGTCGCCCCAGTACCGGTTCGCCTCGTCCGCGCTGGCGTGCTCGAGGAACGGCCGGAAGCGGCGCCGGGCGTAGTCGCGGCCGATCTCGAGCTTCAGCTGCTCGGCGTCCTCGACCCGCATCAGGGCCGGCAGGAAGCGCAGCGGGCGGCCGCGGCGCTGATGGCGGATCGACTCGCTGACCGCGACGGCGCCGTCGACGCTCTGGATGCTCAGGGTGAAGCAGTTGACGACGACGTCGGGCAGCAGCACGGTGCAGACGCCGGCCGCGTCGCTCAGGCCCGTCCGGCTGTCGACGAGGATGTAGTCGTAGTGCTGGCGCATGTTGCGCGCGAGCGCGTCGATGAACGCGGCGCCGGGCAGCCGGTCGTAGAACTTCGGCCAGTCGAAGGTGCTGACCGCCGCGGCGTAGGAGCGGGTCTGCCGGCCCGACGGCAGCAGGTCGACGCCGCCCTTGCCGGGGAAGCGCCACTCCAGCGACACGGCGTGGTCGAGCACCTGGGCCTGGGCGTCGATCCAGCCGGGGTCCTCGTCGCGGTCGGGCTGCAGCGCGGCGGTGACGAAGCCGGTGAGCATCTCGATGACGCCCGGGGAGTTGCGCAGCTCCTTGTCCAGCAGGAACGGGTGGAAGTACCGGTGCAGGCCCGGCGACTCCAGGTCCCAGTCGACCACGAGCACCCGGTAGCCGTTGCTGGCGAGGATCCAGGCCACGTTCGCCATCGTCATGGTGCGGCCGGAGCCGCCCTTGTACGAGTAGAAGGTCACGATCTGGCCGGACCCGGCCGGCGCACGTTCTGTCGCGGTCATCGTGCCTCCTACGGTCCTTCGAGGATGGGGCGCGGGGGATAGTCGCCGGGGGGTGGCCGCCGCGAGATCCGCCCGTCGGCGACGAGCCGGTTGCGGGCCTCGGCCAGCACCGCCGCCAGGTCGGCCTCGAACGACGGCCAGGTGAGCACGCTGCGGCGGGACAGCACCTCGCCGAGGCGGCGCTCGTTGTTGCCGAGGGTGTCGTGCATGAGCTCGACCAGCCGGGGGCTGTTGGCCTGGGTCTGCGGGTCGGTGGCGCTCATGACCACGAGCATCGCCGACACGTGATCGCGCAGATGGTCGATCTCCAGGAGCCGCTCGCGGTGCGCGGCGACGTCGGCGCTCCAGGGGTCCACGAGCAGCACGACGATGTGGTTGTACTGCTGCGCCATCTTCACGCGGTCGGCGAGCCGGTCGAGCCCGGTGAACATCGACTCGAAGCCGGCGTCCGAGGCGACCTTCTGCGCGTATTCCCGCAGCGGCTGCGGCTGCCCGGGGCCGAACGGCGACCACTCCAGCGGATCGGCCCCGTAGAAGCTGCCGTCGCGCTCGATCGCCTCCGCCTCCGCGCGGGTCGGCGCGGCGACCACGAAATGGATCATCTGCCCGGTGCCGAACCGGGCGGGCAGTTCGCCGCTGTCCTCGAGGCCGAGCCGGCTGAGGTGGAAGGCGCTCTCCGTCTGCGCGAAGTCCTGGTTCACCGAGCCGCGCGGGGGCGGGGTGCGGGCCGCGGTGACGATGCGCTCGGCGATGTTGGACAGGAACTCCAGATACGCGTCGCGATTGCGCTGTAATCGCAGCAGCTGCCGCAGGCCGCGGCGGCGGTAGTCCTCGTCGGCCACGTCGAGGTCGTAGTGCACGGCCTGGACCTCGGGCGGGAGCTCCCGCGGGGGCAGCCAGACGATCGGGATCAGGCCCTGGATGCGCGGGCTCTCGTCGTAATTCGAGCCGTGCGATCGCTGCTCGAACAGTTTCCATTCCTTGCCGCAGGGGCGGCTCAGGAAGTACGCCGGGGAATAGAGCGCGAGAAAGCAGGAACAGTCGGCGATCGCGTCCACGAGGGCCTGTCGCCAGTGCTGGCCGGGCTCGATGTTGTGGTTGTCCAGGAAGCCGACCTCGACGTCGTGGCCGACGCCCGCGTGCGCGCGCACCTCGTTGCAGAGGTCGTTGTAGAACTTTCTGACGAACACGTCGTCCGGGCCGCGGGCGTAGCTGAGAAAAAAATACAGCACACGTCCTCCGCGGGCATGACGAAACCGACCCCCAAGGCATTCAGTATATAGATCAACATGCGTGGGAACACCCCTGCCGGATCGCCGTACCGGCGGGGGTGAGGGCAATCGTCCCGATCGCCGAGCCGTTCCGGCTGACCACGACCGGTCGTATGACGGAGGCGGCATGCGAGGCCGGGCCGCCGCCGCCCTGCCTCAGCGGTGCGACGGGCCTCAGCTCTGGTCGGCGGCGGCGAAGGGCACGGTGTCGATGCCCAGGGCGAGGGCCACCGCGCCGAGGGCGGCCGCGCGCGGCGTCAGGGTGCTCTGCACGACCTCGACCGCCTCCGCCGCGGCGGCCAGGGCGGTCTCGGCCAGGCCGCGCTGCAGCGGCTCGCGCAGCAGCTCGGTCGCGGCCCCGAGCTCGTCGCCGAGCAGGACGCGCTGCGGGTTGATGAGGTTCACGAGGTTGCCCAGCGCGTATCCGAGCTGCGTCCCCGCGTCGATGATGAGGCGGCGGCAGCCGGGGTCGCCGGCGTGCGCGTACTCGATGAGGCCGCCGAGGTCGAGCAGCTCCGGGTGGCTCTGCCGCGCGTTGGCCAGCAGCGCCCGGCCGCCCACGGCCAGCTCGACGCAGCCGCGGTTGCCGCACCGGCACACCGCGCCGCGCGCGTCCAGCGTCACGTGGCCGAGCTCGCCCGCGGTGCCGGCCGCGCCGCGGTAGAGCCGGCCGTCCAGGACGATCCCCGCGCCGATGCCGGTGGCGAGCTTGACGTAGACGAGGTCGGTGCAGCCGCGGCCGGCGCCCCACACGTATTCGCCCAGGGCGGCCAGGTTCGCGTCGTTGTCCACCCGCACGGGCAGGCCCAGGCGCGCGTTGAGCTCGTCGGCGGGGCGCAGGTCGGCCCAGCCCGGCAGCATCGGGGGCGAGCCGATGCGCCAGTCGCGGGTGATCGGGGCGGGCACCCCCAGGCCGACGCCGACGACGTCGTCGCGGGTCGCGCCGATGTCGCCCAGCGCCGCGTCGACGAGGACCACGGCGAGCTCGAGGGCGTCGGCGGGGCGGTCGTCGATGTCGAAGTCGGTGTGCGAGCCGCGCTCGGCGATCACCGCGTGGCCGAGGTCGGCGACGGCGACGCGCACGTGACGGCGGCCGATGTCGGCGCCGACGGCGATGCCGGCGCGGCGGGTCAGCTGGACCACGGAGGCGGGGCGGCCGCCGACCGGGCGGGCCGCGGCGCCGACCTTCTCGCTGACGAGCCCGGCGCCGCCGAGGTCGGTGAGCACGGCCGAGACCGTGGGGCGGGACAGGCCGCTGAGGGTGACGAGCTCGGCGCGGGTGCGAGGCCCATACAGGCGCAGCGTCTCGGCGACCCGTCGGGCGGTGCCGCTCAAGCGTCGCCACAGGTCGCGGGGATGCGTCTGCTGCGCCGCCACGGCGCGTAAGCATGCATGGCCGTCACTAGTTATGTCAAGGCCTTACTGAACCCCAGAAGCGTGAGCGCCGCCGGGCCCGTGGACCCGGCGGCGCTGGAAAACCCTTGCCGGCTAGCTGTTCCAGACCTGGAAGGTGGAGAGCTGACCGGCCGCCCAGCCCGAGTTGGACGTGAACGTCAGGCGGAAGTACCGCTGGGTGCTCGCCGTGAACGTGATCGTCACGGTGTTGTTGGCGCCCGGCGTGAAGGTGTAGTCCGCCGCCGCCTTGAGCTCCGTGAACGACGAGCCGTTGGTGCTGCCCTGCAGCTGGATGCGCTGGGTGCGCGCACCCCAGCCGGCGGGCAGCTGCAGCACGACCCGCGACGCGCTCTGCGCCGAGCCGAGGTCGACCTGCACCCACTGCGGGAAGGCGTTGTTCGCGCTCTCCCAGTAGGTGTTCTGGTTGTTGTCGACCACGTTGCCGGACGGGTACACGTCGTTGTGGCTGGACTCGCTGGTCGCCTTGCCCTGGGCCAGGTCCGTCGGCGAGCTGCCGGCGCCCGTGCCGCTCAGCGCGACGGTCGTCGGGCTGTTGTTGGCGTTGCTGGTGACCGTGAGCGTGCCGGTGCGGGTGCCCGAGGCCGTCGGGCGGAAGGTCACGCTGACGGAGCACGAGGCGCCGACGGCGATCGAGCCGCACGTGTTGGTCTGGGCGAAGTCACCCGAGACGCTGACCCCGGAGACCGTGGCCGCCGCGGTGCCGGTGTTGGTGATGGTGACCGACTGCGCGGCGCTCGTGGTGTTGAGGGCCTGGGTGGCGTACGACAGCGACGACGGGCTCGCGCTGAGGACGGGCGCGTTGACCGTGCCGCCGCCGCTCGGGTAGACCTCGAGCTCCGACAGTTGCGCCGCCGGCCAGCCGGTGTTGGCGGTGACGTTCACCCGCACGTAGCGGACGTTCGTCGCCGGCACCGTGATCGCGACGGCGTTGCCCGACGCCGGGTTGAAGGTGCGCCCGGCCGACGCCGACAGGGTGCTGAAGTTGGTGCCGTCGGTGCTGCCGGTGATCGACAGCGTCTGTGTGCGCGTGGCCCACGCGGTGTCCGGCGGCAGCTTCAGGGTGACCTTGCCGATGCTGGTCGCCGCGCCGAGGTCGACCTGAATCCACTGCGGGAAGGCGTTGTTGGCGCTCTCCCAGTAGGTGGCCGCGTTGCCGTCGGTGGCCGTGTTCGGCGTCTGGGTGCCGTTGACCTGACTGCTCGCGGTGGCGGTCTTGTTCAGCGCGATGTTGGTGTCGGTGCCGATGCCGGAGCCGGAGAGGCCCACGGTGGCCGGGCTGTTGTTGGCGTTGCTGGTGACGGTCAGCGAGCCGCTGCGCGAGCCCGAGGCCGTCGGGGTGAACTTGACGGTCACGGTGCAGGACGCGCCCACGGCGATGCTGTTGCCGCAGGTGTTGGTCTGGCTGAAGTCGCCGGAGGTGGCGATGCCGGAGACGCTCGCCGCGGTGGTGCCCGAGTTGTTCAGCGTGACGGTCTGGGTCGCCGACGACGTGCCCACGACGGTACCGCCGAAGCTGAGGCTGCCCGGGTTGGCGTTCACGATCGGGCCCGGGGCGACGCCGGTGCCGGACAGCGGCACGGTGTTGGTGATGCCCGAGGCGGTGACGGTGAGGGTGCCGGTGCGCGCGCCGGCGACCGTGGGCTTGAACGTGACGCTCACGGTGCAGGAGGCGCCGGCGGCGATGCTGCTGCCGCAGGTGTTGGTCTGGGCGAAGTCGCCGCTGACCGCGATCGTGCCGACCGGGGCCGCGCCGCTGCCGGAGTTGGTGACCGTGACCGTCTGGGCGGCGCTGGTCGAGCCGGTGACGACCGAGCCGAAGCCGACCGCGCTCGGGCTGATGTTGATGCTCGAGCCGTTGTCGGGCAGGTACGGCGGGAAGGCCGGGTTCGAGATGTTGGTGCACCCGGTGCCGGACAGGCCGCTGTTGCCGCCGCCGTCGGTGAGGGTGAAGCCGACGCCGCAGTTGTAGATCGCGGCCGGGGCCTGCACGCCGGTGGCGCTGGAGTTGCTGATCGTCGCGGCGCCGCCGACCTGCTCCTGGATCGCCCAGGTGCCGGTGTTCTGGATCGTCGCGTTGTTGATCTTCACGTTGGAGATGTTCGAGCCGGAGACGAACTGGATGGCCTCGAACGGGCTCTGCTGGATGAGGATGTTGTCGACGTTCGTCAGGCCGGTCATGCCGCCGTCACGGGCGTCGAACCACAGCGCGCCGACGCCGAACTGCCAGTTCGGGTCGAGGCTGCCGGAGCGGATGATCGTGTTGCGCAGCACGTCGGTGCGGCCCAGCTGGGTGGAGGCGAAGCGCTGCGCGACGTGGATGCCGCCGCCCTGGGAGAGGCCGGAGTCCACGACGCGGTTGTCGGTCACGAAGTTGTCGTGGCCGCCGTAGATCGCGATGCCGTTGGCCAGGATCGGGTACTGCACCGTGTTGTGGTCGAACGAGTTGTTCGCGTCGGCGTTCTGCTCGGCCCACATCGCCAGGCCGTCGTCGCCGGCGTTGCGCACGTCGGAGTTGGTGACCTTCGAGTTGGTGACGCCGTTGTGGAAGTTCACGCCGTCGGCGGTGAAGTTGCGCAGCCGCAGCCCGCTCATCACCAGCTTGTCGAACGGCCCGTCCATCCAGGCGCCGACCTTGGTGTGCTCGATCCAGACCCGGTCGACGGTGGAGTTGGTGAGCGCGCCGCCGATGCCGTTGACCTGGTCGCCGTCGTTGCGCTCCTGGACGTTGCCGAAGATGGCGAAGTCCGACAGGTGCACGTTGGTGCTCGGCGTCGGGGCGTAGTTGCCGTAGAAGCCGATGCGGTCACCGGTGGTGCGCGAGCGCCACATGCCGGCGCCCTTGATGGTGATGTTGTTGACGGCGATGTGCCCGAGGATCTTGAACGTGCCCTCGGGGATCCACACGGTGCCGCCGGAGCCCGCCGAGGCGATCGCGGCGTTCATCGCGGCGGTCGAGTCCTGCACGCCGGTCGGGTCCGCGCCCTTGCTCGTGATCGAGACCGAGCCGGCGGGCTGGGACAGCGCCGCGCCGACGTTCTCGAAGTCGGCGAAGTCGATGGTGTACGACGAGGCGGTGGAGTCCGAGTCGACCTGCAGCTTGAACTTGGTGCCGGCCGGGTAGGTCGTCGGGAAGAGGCGGTTGACCTCGTCGTAGAAGTGGTGCGCGTTGCTGCCCGGCTGGTTGGTGAACGGGTAGCCGCCGTAGTACCAGCTGTAGGCGTTGGTCAGGGTGAAGTTCGTGCTGCGGGTCCCGTTGATGTAGAGCGAGAGCGGCGCCGTGTAGACCGAGCCGCTGCCGGTGTCCGGGATGCTGTAGCGGAACACGATCGAGTTGGTCGCCACCGGCGTGGTGAACTCGACGTACTTGCCCTGGCCCTGCAGCGTGACGGCCTTGCGGTAGGAGGCCTCGGAGGGCAGCGTGTTGTAGGCCGCGCTGGGCCCGATCACGGTGCCGTTGGTCGAGGCGTTCTCGGCCTGCACCTCGACGTAGGGCACGGTCGCGCCCACGCCGCCGGTCGCGGCCGCGAGGGCCGGGGACGCGACGTACACGACGGCGCCGGCCGCGGCCAGAGCGGCACCGGCGACGAGGGTCGCGGTGCGTGCTCTGGGCCTGAATCTGGGAATGCGCATGGGGTGCCAACTTTCGAAGAGCCGGGCGCACGGCCGGGCCCTCGGTTGGCGGCGCGGGGGCCTGAGAACAGTGCGCGGGCTGAACGGGGGATGCACCGGTCGGCGGTTTGGTCGGTGCAACAGGGACGGTAACCCCAGCGACACCAGCGCGCAATATCCAGACACATCTTCGCAAGAGATTGACGACATCATCCGCCGGGCCGGACCAGACCCGTCTCGTAGGCCAGCACGACGAGCTGCACACGGTCGCGCAGGCCGAGCTTGGTCAGCACCCGCCCGACATGCGTCTTGACCGTCGTCTCGGCCACCCGCAACCGCTCGCCGATCTCCAGGTTCGACAGCCCCTCGGCGACCAGCAGCAGCACCTGCCGCTCCCGGTCGGTCAGCAGGTCGAGCCGGACCCCGGACGGCACCTTCGCCATGACGGGGCCGGGCACGACGAAGCGGTCGAGCAGGCGGCGGGTCACGCTGGGGGCCACCACCGCGTCGCCGGCCGCGACGACCCGGATCGCCGCGAGCAGGTCGGCCGGGGGCGCGTTCTTGAGCAGGAACCCGCTCGCCCCGGCCTGCAGCGCGGCGAAGGCGTCCTCGTCGGTGTCGAAGGTGGTCAGCACCAGCACCAGCACCCGCGGCCCGTCCGGCCGGCGGGCGAGCTCGGCGGTCGCGGCCACCCCGTCCATGACCGGCATGCGGATGTCCATGACGACGACGTCGGCCGGGGTGTCGCGCAGCAGCCGCAGCGCCTGCGCCCCGTCACCGGCCTCGCCCGCGACGGTCATGTCGGGCTGGGCGGACAGGATCATCCGGAACCCGGCCCGCACGAGCTCCTGGTCGTCCACGATCACCACGCCGATCATGCGGTCCGCACCGGGATCACGGCCCTGACCTCCCAGCCGCCGCCGGGCCGGGGCCCGGCCGCGAACGTCCCGCCGTGCATCGCCACCCGTTCCCGCATCCCGGCCAGCCCGTGCCCGGACTCGCCGGAGGCGTCCGAGCCGGTGCCGTCGTCCGTGGCCGTGATCGTGAGGCGGCCGTCGCGGCGCTCCAACCGTACCGTCAGCGTCGCCCCGGCCCCCGCGTGCCGCAGCGTGTTCGTCATCGACTCCTGCACGATCCGATACGCGGTCAGCTCCTCCGCCGCCCCGAGCGGCCCCGCCGCACCCTCCACCCGCAGGGTCAGCCCCGAGGCGGCCGCGAGCTCGGCCACGTCGGCCAGGCCCACGCGCCGCCGATCGGCCTCCACGGGCCCGCGCAGCACCGCGAGCACCCGGCGCATGTCGGTGAGCGCGTCGCGGCCGGTCGCGGCGATGGTGTCGAGGGCCTGCCGCGCCTGGGTCGCCGAGGGGTCCAGGGTGTACGCCGCCCCGTCCGCCTGCACGATCATGACGCTCAGCCCGTGGGCGATGACGTCGTGCAGCTCCCGCGCGATGGCGGCCCGCTCGTCGGCGGCGGTGAGCCGGGCGAGATGGTCGCGCTCGCGCTGCAGGGTCGCGGCCCGCTCCTCGAGCGAGGCGACGTAGAGCAGTCGCGTGCGCACCGAGAAGGCGGTGACCCACGCGGCGACCGTGATCGCGCCCAGGACGGCGAACACGGTCCAGAAGTTGCCGGAGTTGTGCCGCTCGGCGAACGCGGCCAGCAGCACACCGATGCCCGCGCCGGCGCCGGCCACGATGCCCCACACGAGACGCGGCTGGTACTTCACCACCGAGTACATGGCGATGAGCGCGGCCACGTCCACCATCCGCACCGCCGGGCGCACCGCGAGCTGCGCGAGGGCGAGCCCGCAGACGACCAGGGCGACCGTCATCGGAAAGGCGCGGCGCAACAGCAGCACGAGGGCCATCGCGACCAGGATGGCGGCGAGGAGGGGCGGGTGGGCGAAACCGCGCTCGAGGTACAGCAGCGCGAGCACGCACGCCGTGACCCCGATGTCGAACAGTCTCGCCCTCACGCCGACCAGCCTAGGCACGTGCCGCGCGCCTGGCGGGTAGGACCGCGGCGAGCACCGCCGCGGCGGCCGCGAGCGCCACGAAGCCGGCCAGCCGGCCGAAGGGCACGCTCAGCAGCGGGTGTACCGCCCCGAACGCAGCCTTCGTCGCGAGCCACCCGTAGAGCACGCCGAACGCCACCCCGCCCAACGCCCCGGCCAGCGCCATGAGCAGGGCCTCGGCCAGCAGCGTGGCCCGCAGCTGCCCGCGGGTCAGGCCGAGCGCGCGCACCAGCCACGACTCCCGGGCCCGCTCCAGCACCGACAGCGAGAGCGTGTTGCCGATCCCGATCACCGCGATCACCAGCGCGAAGGCCAGCAGCGCGGCGATGATCGCGAGCATCTGGCCGATCTCGGCGTTGCGCTCGTCGCGCACCTCGGCCAGGTCCGCCACCTGCACCAGCGGGTGCGCGGCCAGGGTCTCGTCGAGCCGCTGCCGCGCGGCCGCCGCCGACAGCCCGGGCGCGGCCTTCACCAGCACCAGGCCGTCGTCGCGCACGTCCGGGAACAGCGTGGCGAAGTCGGCCTCGGCGATCACCGCGTCGCCGACGAGGCTCGAGCTCTGCACGACCGCGGCCACGGTCAGCCGCAGCCGGCGGTCCCCGGCCACGAGCTCGATGGTCGAGCCGGCGGTGGCGCGCACCTGCCCGGCGGCCGGGACCACGGCGGTGCCGGGTCGCACGTCGGCCGCGAACACCTCTGCCCCGGCGCCGACGGTCCCGACCAGCACGTCGCCGGCCTGCCCCTGCTTGACCGGCGCGGCCACCGGGAAGCCCGCGGCCCGCACCTCCCCCGCCACCCCGGCCGGCACCAGCTCGCCGGGCACCGCGGGCGTCAGCAGGTAGTCGACCGGGAAGGCCTTGTTGAGCTGCGCCTCGGCGGTCCGGTTGGCCGTGGCGGCGACGGTCCCGCCGCCGGCCATCAGGCCGACCCCGATGAGCAACGTCGCGGTCGTGGCCGCCGTCCGGGCCGGGTGACGGGCCGCGTTCGCCACGGCCATCCGCGCCGGCACCCCGAACAGCCGCCCCGGCAGCCAGCCGAGCGCCCGCACGACCGGCCCGACGAGCCGGGGCATGAGCAGCAGCAGGGCCGCGAAGTTGCCGATGCCGCCGAGCATGACCAGCGCCATCGCCTCCAGCGCCCCGCCGGTGCCGCGCAGCCCGGCGACGGTCAGCGCGGTCCCGGCCAGCGCGGCCAGCGCGGCGAGCGCGGCCGGCACGAGCGTGATCCGCCGCATCGAGCCGGACTCGGGCACCGCGGCCCGCAGCGCCGCCATCGGCCGGACCCGCGACGCGCGCAGCGCCGGGGCGACCGCGGCGCCGACGGTGACCAGCAGGCCGAGGCCCGGGCCGACCAGCAGCGGCAGCGGGCTGAGCACCACGTCGCCGGCCGGCAGCCCGAGCGCCGTGGAGAACCGGGACATCAGCAGCGCGACGAGCACGCCGAGGCCGGTGCCGAGCGCCGCGCCGGCCAGGCCGACGAGCACGGCCTCGGCCAGCACGAGCCGGAACACCTGCCCGCGCCCGGCGCCGACGCAGCGCAGCAGCGCCGTCTCGCGCAGCCGCTGGGCCATGAGGATGCCGAACGTGTTGACGATGACGAAGCCGGCGACGAGCACGGCCACCAGCGCGAACAGCCCGATGCCGACGAGCAGCCCGCCGAGCTGCCCGGAGGCCGCCTTCGCCAGGTCCTTGCGCAGCTGGATGCCGGTGCGGGCCCGCGCGTCGAGCCCGGACCCGAGCCGGTCGCGCACGGCGGCCGCGTCGGCGCCCGGCTTCAGCGCGGCGACGACCTCGCGGTAGCCGTCCGCACCGGTCAGCCGGGTCAGCTCGGCGTCGGTGACGACCACGGTGGACGTGCGGCCGCCGCGGAAGCCGGTGACCTCGACGAGGCCCACGACCCGCAGCCGCTGCCGCCGCTCCCCCGCGCCGACGACGGTGATCTCGTCCCCGACGGATACCGTGATGCGTTCGGCGGTACGGATGTCGAGCGCCGCCTCCCCGCCGGTCTGCGGCACCCGCCCGGTGCGCACGTCGAACGGCCGCAGCCGCGCGACGGCGCCGGCGTTGATGCCGTAGCCGGGCTGCCCGACGTCGGTGACGAGCCGCCCCCGCCGGTCCAGCAGCGGCAGCCGCTCGGCCCGGCGCCCGTCGGCCTCGGCGACGCCGGCGTCGGCCCGCGCCCGGTCCAGGACGGACGGCTCCAGCCGCCCGTCGTCCCGGGCCGTGACGGCGGCGCCGACGTTGCGGGCGGCCCGGGCGTACTCGTCGTAGAGCGCCGCCTGCGCCGTGTCCCGGTAGATGAGGGTCCCCGCCACGAAGGCCACCGCGAGCACGACGGCGACCAGGGTCGGGACGAGCCGCCGGGCCCGCAGCCCGGTGAACGCGGTGCGCAGCACGTCAGCCCCCCAGCCGGCGCAGGCCGGCCAGGACCGCGTCGGGGGTCGGACGGTGGATCTCCTCGACGATCCGCCCGTCGGCGAGCAGGACCGCGCGATCGGCGTGCCCGGCCGCGACCGGGTCGTGGGTGACCATGACGATCGTCTGGCCCAGCTCGCGCACGCTGCGGCGCAGGAACTCCAGCAGCCCGGCCCCGGTGCGGGAGTCGAGGTTGCCGGTCGGCTCGTCGGCGAACACCACGTCGGGCCGGCTCAGCAGCGCCCGCGCGCACGCGACCCGCTGCTGCTGGCCGCCGGAGAGCTCGGAGGGCCGGTGCCGCAGCCGGTCGGCGAGGCCCAGGGTGGTCACGAGCTCGCGCAGCCGGCCCGGGTCCGGCCGGCGCCCGGCGAGGTCGAGCGGCAGCGTGATGTTCTGCTCGGCGGTCAGCGTCGGCAGCAGGTTGAACGACTGGAACACGAACCCGATCCGCTCCCGCCGCAGCCGGGTGAGGGCCCGGTCGGACAGCCCGGTGATCTCGGTCCCGCCGATGCGCACCGACCCGCCGTCGACCGTGTCGAGCCCGGCCAGGCAGTGCATGAGCGTCGACTTGCCGGAGCCCGACGGCCCCATCACGGCGGTGAACTCCCCGGCCGCGAACTCGACCCCGACCCCGTCGAGCGCGCGCACCGCGGTGTCGCCGCTGCCGTACACCTTCACCACGTCGGCGGCCCGGACCGCCACCCGTCCCATCCCGTTGTTCGTCACGATCCGTGACGCTAGGCGCGCACGGGCCGCGCGTCGTCCACGCGAGGTCGTACTACCTGAGCAGGACCCGCGCGGACGGTCAGCGGCCGCAGGTGAGGGCGGCGATCGTGTCGGCGACCGCGGACGGGGACGGCATCGCGGCGATCTCGGCGGCCAGCTCGGCCGCGCGCAGGTGGTAGCCGTCGTCGGAGAGCAGCTTGGCCGCCTCGATGCGCACGGCCTCGGCGCAGCGCTGCGCGAACGGTACCGCGCGGGCCGCGCCCGCGGCCGTGAGCCTTTCGGCGATCGCGAACTGGTCGCACATCTGCGGCATGAGCAGCTGCGGGCGGCCGGCGGTCAGGGCCGCCATCGAGCTGCCCGAGCCGCCGTGGTGCACGAACAGCGCGCAGCCGGGCAGCAGCTGGTTGTGCGGGATCCAGCCGATGCGGCGCACCCCGTCGGGCAGCCCGCCGAGGTTGTGCACCCCGGCGCCGGAGACCACGACCTCCACGTCGAGCTCGCGCAGGCCGAGCACGGCGGCGGTGAGGCCGTCGACCCCCTCCGGGATCGGCACGGTGCCCATCGACACGCAGACCCGCGGCCGGTCCGGGGTCTCGAGCAGCCAGTCGGGGATGGTGCAGGCGGCGTTGTACGGCACATAGCGCATCGGCGTCCCGCCCCGCACGGCGCCGAGGCTCGGCGGGCACGTGTCGACGGTGAGCGCGGGCGGGTCGACCGTGACCCCGCCGTACAGGGTGGACAGTCGCGGCTCGACCCTGGCCAGCGCGGCCCGGTGCACCGGCTCGGGGACCGGCAGCCCCCAGTGCTGCAGCACCCAGGGCACCCCGGCGCGCGTGGCCGCGAGCGGCCCGGCGTACTCGACCGGCTCGGTCACGACGAGGTCCGGCCGCCATGCGCGCACGAGCGCGTCGATGTCGTCGCGGGTGCGCTCGGCGAGGGCGACGAACACGTCCAGGTCGAGCTCCTCGTTGCCGCCGAGGCCGACGCCGGACGGCCACAGCTCGAAGAACGAGGCGTCCCCGCCGACCACGGCCGCGGTGAGCCCGGCCCGGCGCACCTGCTGGTGCAGCGGCTGCGGGACGGCGACGAGCACCTGGTCGCCGCGCAGGTGCAGGGCCCAGGCCAGCGGCACCATCGAGAACAGGTGGCCCGGGGCCGGGTTCATGGTGAACAGCACGCGCATGTCAGTCCTCCGGTCGTTCGGGCGCCGACAACGTCACCGGCAGGTCCTCGATGCCGCGCAGCATGGTGCCGGGCGCCCGGTAGCGGACCGGCCCGGCGATGCGCAGCGCGGGGAACCGGCGCAGCAGGCGCGGGAAGAGCACCTGGGCGTGCAGCCGGGCCAGGGCCGCGCCCGGGCAGAAGTGCCGGCCGGCGCCGAAGCTCAGCGACGCGCGGCCGGGCTTGCGCAGCACGTCGAAGCGGTCGGGCTTGCCGACGTACGCCGGGTCCCGGTTCGCCGCCCCGATGAGCCCGAGCACCGCCATGCCGGGCGCCACCTCGACGTCGCCGAAGCGGGCGGGCGCCATGGCGATGCGGACCGCCACCTGCACCGGCGGCTCGTAGCGCAGGATCTCCTCGACGGCCCGCTCGGCCTGGGCCTCGTCGCCGCCGCGGACCAGGGCGGCCTCGTCGGGGTACGACAGCAGCAGCCGCGCCCCGAGCGACACCAGGCTCGCCGGCGAGTCGTAGCCGGCCCCGAAGAGCAGGACCAGGTCGCCGAGGTACTGCTCGCCGAGGTCGGGCCGCAGCCCCCGCACCGTCGCCAGCAGCCCGGTCTCCCGCCCGGCCGCGAGGGCCTCGAGCGCGTCGATGATCTCGTCCCCGGCCGCGGCCATCCCGGTGCGCTGCCGGGGCGTCATGAACGGCTCGAACGCCGCCGACGCGACCCGGGCCGCCTCCCCCAGCCGCAGCGCGTCCGCGTCGGGGATCTCCAGCAGCCGCCCGGTGACGAGCGAGGCGAACGGCACCGCGAGCGCCTCGGCGAGGTTGACCGTCCCGCCGTCGGCCAGCCGCTCCCCCAGCCGGTCCAGGCAGGCCTCGGCGGTGTCGATCGTGTGCTCGCGCAGCTCCTCGGCGCGGCGCGGGACGAGCCGGCGGCCCAGGGCGGCGCGCAGCTCGCTGTGCGCGGCCCCCTCGCGCCAGCCGAACGACTGGTACAGGCAGCGGATGAGCCGCACCTCGCGCCAGTTGGGGGTGAGCCGGGCCGGGTCCTCGCCGGGGCTGGCGAAGATCGGCTCCCGCAGCAGCCGGGCCACGTCGGCGTGCCGGCTGAGCACCACCGCGGCGGTCTTGCCGGGCAGCTCGATGCGCAGCACGGGGGTGCGCTCGCGCAGGGTGCGGTAGTGGGAGTACGGCTCGGCGAGTGCCCGCGGCCGGACCAGGTCGAGGAAGAGCCGCTCGCCGTGGCGGCGCTCGGCCCCGGCCCAGAACCGCAGCAGCGCCGCGACCGTGCGCTCGGGCTGCTCCAGGTTGGGGCTGTGCGACGCGTCCGGGATGATCTCGAGCTCGGCCCCGAGCCGCTGCGCGTAGCCGGCGAAGTCCTGGGTGGACCAGAGGCGCTGGTCGCGGTACCCGTGCATGAGCAGCACCGGCAGCCGCGTGGCGCGCAGGTCGGCGCCGCGGTCCGGCTCGGCGGTGAGCGAGCGCAGCGCCCCGTGCAGGAAGGCCAGGCGCATCCCGTCGAGCCGGCGGCGCCAGAACTCCCGCCGGTCGACGTCCCGCTCGGGCACCAGCCGCCGCACGACGGGCCACATGACGGCCGCGCCCTGCAGCGCGAGGGTCTTGTCGAAGCCGGAGAGCAGCTTGCGGTGCCGCGACCCGTCCATCCCCGGCCCGGCCCCGATGAGCGTGACGGACAGCAGCAGGTCGGGCCGGACCAGCGCGGCGGCGCGGGCGACGAACCCGCCGTAGGAGTGCCCGACGAGGTGCACGGGCCGCCCCGCGCTCGCGAGCACGGCCACCAGGTCCTCGGCGTGCCTGGCGATGGTGTGCGCCTCGGGCGACTCGCCGTCGAGCCGCGCGTAGTGGCCGTGGTAGTCGTAGGCGTAGGCGTGGTACCCGGCGGCGGCGAGCGCCGGCAGCACGGGCACGAAGTCCTCCTTGGACCCGACCACCCCGGCGCACAGCACGACGGCCGCGTTGCGGTCCACCTCGGCGGGCGGCGCCAGGTGCAGCGCCGCGACCGGCCCGCGGGCGGTGTCGAGGACCAGTTCGGAGTCACTGAGCGTGAGCACGCTACGACGATAGTCCGTGTTCGTCCGTTTTGTACGGCTATAAGGCCACTTAGGCCTTGTCAGGCGATAAAAGCCGTGAAGGTCCTCCGCAACGCCGACGCCTGAACGTCCCGCACGGCCGGCGCGGGAGCCGGTGGCGGAGGTTGCGGTGCCGGTGGGCTTCATCTGGGGCGGCGTTACCACCCGCGGACCTGGCAGCGACGGCGCGCCAGCGCCGAGCGGTGCCTGGCGGGAGCGACGGTCCGCACCACGGCGGACCCGAGCCATGCTCTGCAGCTCAGTGCAGGATCGCCGCCTCGGAAAGGGTCGGCAGCAGCGCCGCGCCGGCCAGTGGGGCCTCCTCGCCCAGTGCGGCCGGGAGGACCGTGACCCGCTGGTAGGTCAGGAGCTCGGCGAGGGACTCGCGCAGCGGCGGCCAGAGCGCGGGGCGCCGCAGGGCGATCGCGCCGCCCAGGGCCACCGCCTCCAGGCCGGCGTTCAGGGCGAAGTTCGCCACGCCCAGGGCGAGTGACGAGGCGTACGAGCGCCAGAAGCGCTCGTCGTCGACGTCCTGCAGGGGGCGGCCGAGGCGGCGGTGCAGGGCGCTGCCGCCCGTCAGGGTCTGCAGGCAGCCGATCTGGCCGCAGTCGCACGGGCGCTCGTTGCCCGCGATGAGCTGGTGGCCCGCCTCGGTCGTCAGGTGTACCGCCCCGAGGCGCAGGGCCGCGCCCACGCCGGTCGACAGGGTCAGGTAGCCGCAGCGCTCGAAGCCGCGCAGGGCGCCCGCCGCGCACTCGCCCAGCAGGCCGCACGTCGCGTCGTGGGCCACCCGGACGGGCACGCCGAGCGCGCCGGACAGGTCGGCGGCCAGCGGGCGGCCCTCGTAGCCGCGCAGGTTCAGCGCCACCCGCACCTCGCCCGCCGGGGTGACGCGGCCACCGAAGGACACGCCGATCGCCGACGTGCCGGCGGGGACGGCCGCGATCAGCGTGCGCAGCTGGCGGCCGTAGTCCGGCTCGCTCGGGAACCTCGCGCGGGCGTCGCCGGAGCGCACCCGGGTCCAGGTTCCGCCGATATCGATCGCGGTCACAGAAATCGACACGTCTCATTGTAGAAGTATGTCGATACGTGTGCGAATCTGGTTGGTGGTTCACCCCACCGCCATGGAGGACCGCACATGAAGTCTCGCCTCGCCCTGCTCGCCGCGCTCTGCCTCGTCGTCGCACAGCTCGCCGCGGCCGGGCCCGCGGCCGCGGCCACCACCGTCACCATCAACGGCACCGCCGCCGGGCGCACGTTCGACGGCGTCGGCGCGATCTCCGGGGGCGGCGGCAACAGCCGGCTGCTCTACGACTACCCGGAGCCCCAGCGTACGCAGGTCCTCGACTACCTGTTCAAGCCCGGCTACGGCGCCGCCATGCAGATGATGAAGGTCGAGGTCGGTGGCGACACCAACTCGACCAGCGGCGCCGAGCCCAGCCACCAGCACACCGCGGGCGACCTCAACTGCAACCGCGGCTACGAGTGGTGGATGGCCGAGCAGGCCCGGGCCAGAAACCCGCAGATCAAGCTGTACGCCCTCGCCTGGGGCGCCCCCGGCTGGATCGGCAACGGCAACTTCTGGTCGGACGACATGATCAACTACTACCTCGCCTTCCTGGACTGCGCGAAGAACAGCCACGGCCTCACGTTCGACTATCTCGGGGGCTGGAACGAACGCGGCTACAACAAGAGCTGGTACGAGCGGCTCAAGGCGGCCCTCAACAGCCACGGCTACGGCAACGTGCAGGTCGTCGCCGACGACACCAGCTTCGACCCCGCCAACGACGTGGTCACCGACCCGGCGTTCGCGGCCGCCGTGGACGTGCTCGGCTCGCACTACGTGTGCGGGTACCGCGGGGCCCAGACCAACTGCCCCAGCAGTACCAATGCGATCAGCAGCGGCAAGAAGGTCTGGGCGAGCGAGAACGGCTCCGACGACTACAACCTGGGCGCCGCCGCGCTCGCCCGCGGCATCAACCGGGGCTACCTCGACGGGAAGATGACCGCGTACCTCAACTGGCCGGTCATCGCCGCGATCACCCCGAACATCCCGTTCCCGACGATGGGCGTCGCCCTGGCCGCGCAGCCGTGGTCCGGCAACTACTCGGTCGGCAAGAACACCTGGGTGATGGCGCACACCACGCAGTTCACCGCCCCGGGCTGGCGCTACCTCGACTCGGCGTCGGGCTACCTGGGCGGCAACCGGGCCAACGGCTCGTACGTCACCCTGCGCGACCCGGCCAGCGGCAACTACACCGTGGTCATCGAGACCCTCGACGCCACCGCCGCGCAGCCGTTCACCGCGACCATCACCGGCGGGCTGTCCACCGGCGCGGTGCACGTGTGGTCCTCGCTGCTGAGCAGCACCAGCAACGCCGACTACTTCGCGCACACCGCCGACGTGACCCCGTCCGGCGGCTCGTACACGGTCACGCTGCAGCCCGGGCGCGTCTACACCCTGAGCACCACGACCGGCCAGGGCAAGGGCACCGCGACCGCGCCGGCCGCGGGCACCCTCGCGCTGCCGTACACCGACGACTTCAACGGCTACGCGATCGGGCGCGAGGCGAAGTATCTGGCCGACATGCAGGGCGCCTTCGAGATCGCCCAGTGCGGCGGGACGAGGTGCGTGCGGCAGATGTCGCCCCGCGCCCCGATCACCTGGGACGACCTCAGCGACCCGTACGCGCTGCTCGGCGACCTCGGCTGGAGCAACTACAAGGTCTCCGCCGACGTGCTGCTGGAGCAGGCCGGCTACGCCGAGGTGATCGGCCGGGCCGGGCTCCAGCACGCCTTCGGGCCGGCGGGCCTCAACGCGTACTACCTCCGCCTGAACAGCACCGGCGCCTGGACCCTGCTGCGCAACGACGTCAACAACGCCGCCACGGTGCTGCGCAGCGGAACGGTCGCCGCACCGGGGACCGGCACCTGGCACACCGTCGCGCTGACGTTCTCGGGCAGCAACCTCACCGCCCAGATCGACGGGGCCACGCTCGCCACGCTGAGCGACTCGGTGTGGAGCACCGGCCAGGTCGGCATCGGCACCAGCCAGGGCGAGACCGCCCAGTTCGACAACCTGTCGGTGACCGCCGTCGCCGGGCCGCCCCCGCCGGTCAGCGGGCCGCTCACGAGTGCCCAGTCCGGCCGCTGCCTCGACGTGCCCGGCCAGTCGCAGACCAACGGCACCCAGGTCGAGATCTGGGACTGCAACGGCGGGGCCAACCAGCAGTGGACGCAGCTGTCGAACGGGGCGCTGCGGGTGTACGCGAACAAGTGCCTCGACGTGCTCAACAACGCGACGGCGGCCGGCTCGCCGGTGGCCATCTGGGACTGCAACGGCGGGGCGAACCAGCAGTGGACCGTCCGCGCCGACGGCACCATCGCCGGGGTGCAGTCCGGGCTCTGCCTCGACGTGACCGGCCAGGGCACCGCGAACGGCACGCTGGTCGAGATCTGGACGTGCAACGGCGGCGCCAACCAGCGCTGGGCCCGCTAGGCGTCCGGCACCGGGGCTCCCGCGTGGGAGCCCCGGTGCCGGAGCCGGTTTTACAGTAGTGGGGTGGGGCAGAGTCAGTCGATATTCCAGCGGCCGCAGCGGGGCACCCGGGGGCCGACACCGGGGCACAGCCGCGAGGAGATCGTCGCGGTCGCGATCGCGCTCGCCGACGCCGACGGGCTCGCGGCCGTGTCGATGCGCGCGGTCGCCGCGAAGCTGGGCACCGGGGCGGGGTCGCTCTACCGGTACCTCTCCTCCCGCGACGACCTGCTGGAGCTCATGGCCGACGCGGTCATCGGCGGCCTGGAGCCGTTCCCGCAGGCCGCCGACCCGATCGACGCGCTGGTGCTGCTCGCGCGCCGGCAGCTGGACGTCTACCGTCGGCACGCGTGGCTGACCGAGGCGGTGCAGCAGGCCAAGGGCTTCGGCCCCAACGGCCTGGCGTACCTCGACCACTGCCTCGGCGTCCTGGCCCCCGTGCGGTGCTCGACGACCGCGAAGTTCGAGGCGGTCGCGATGATCACCGGCGTGGTGTCGCTGTTCGCGCGGCCGCAGCCGGAGGGGCTCTCGTTCGCGGCGATCGACCTCTCGCCGTACGCGAACCTGGCCGCGGCGATCGCCGAGGCGTCCTCCGGGGCGCGGCCGGCCCCGCAGGACGCGCCGGATCTGTTCGAGCGGACGGTGCGCGGCCTGCTGGCCGCGCTGCTGCACGGCTAGCGGCGGGCCCACTTCTGGGCGCCGGTGCCGTTGCACTGGTAGAGCTGCACCGGCGTGCCGTTGGCGGTGCCGCTCGAGGTCACGTCGACGCACTTGCCCGAGCCGGCCCCGACCACGGTGCCGTCGGTGTTGAACGTGAACGTCTGCGCGGTCGTGCCGTTGCAGTCCCAGAGCTGGACCTTGGTGCCGTTGGCGGTGCCGTTGCCGTTGATGTCGAGGCACTTGCCGCCGAAGAGCCGCAGCTCACCCGCGGCGGTGCGGGTCCACGCCTGGTTGGTGCCGCCGTGGCAGTCCCAGATGATGATCTGGGTGCCGTTGGCGGTGCCGGCCCCGCTGGCGTCGAGGCAGCGCCCGGACTGCGGGTTCGTCACGGCGGCCGCGGTGCCGACCGGGGGTACGCCGCCGCCCTGCAGGCTCGCGGGGACCGACTGCAGCGCGGAGTACCACCGCGCCCCCATCTTGTCGTAGCCGCCCGCGTTCGGGTGCACGCCGTCGGCGAGGTCGGCGGTCGTGAGCGCCGAGTGCATGTCGACCAGGTGGGTGTGCGTGCCCTTCTGCGCCACGATGCCGGGCAGGGCGGCGTTGTACGCCTGCACGCGCGACTCCAGGGTCGGGTCGCTCTCCGGGGTGATCTGGGCGACGAACAGCTCGACGCCCGGATCGTTGGCCCGGATCTTGTCGATCAGTGCCGACAGCCGCGCGGGCGCGTTGGCGATGTCGTAGTTCTGGTTCATGTCGTTGGTGCCGATGTGCAGCAGGATCGTGCGCGGGGCGTAGGCCTGCAGCCAGCCGACGATGTTGGCGTCGATCTGGTCGATGCGCCAGCCGGAGTGCCCCTCGTGGTCGTGGTCGCCGAGGCTCGCCGGCCCGTTGGACCCGGAGCCGACGAAGTCCGCGGTGTACCCGCCGCCGGCGAGGCGCTGCCAGAGGTTGATGCGGTAGCCGCCGGGCACGTTGTAGCCGTCGGTGATCGAGTCGCCGAGCGGCATGATCTTCACGCCGCCGTTGGACTCGGCCCGGGCCGCGGTCGCGGTCCCGGTGAGGGTGGCCGCGACCATGGCGGTGGCGAGGCCGATCGAGGTGAGCAGTCGTCGCATGCCGTGTCTCCTCCAGACGGGAGATGGCCTGCACGCCGCCCTGGCGGAGGCGGCGTGCAGGGGTCTGCGCATCGATTGTTGACGATGCCACACGGTTCCGTCCACGGTTGCCGGACGCTGCGCGGCGAGCGCCCCGGGTGCTGCGCCGAGCGGTCACCGCACAGTGATCAACACGGCTTTTCGGGCTCCGGAGCGGCGGCGGGCCGCCGGGCGGCGCACAATCCACCGGTGGGGAACACGCTGACGATCGACTGTGGCGGCGGCGGCCTGAAGGCGGCCGTGGTCGACGACTCCGACGCGCTGGTCGGCGGGCCGATCCGCATCGCGACGCCGTACCCGTTCCCGCCCGGCCGCTTCGTCCGCGCCATGCTGGACATCGAGGGCCAGCTCCCGCCCGCGGACCGGGTCACGGTCGGCCTGCCCGGCATGATCCGCCACGGCCGCGTGGTGGCCACCCCGCACTACGTCAACCGCGCCGGCCCGCACACCCCGGTCGACCCCGAACTCTTCGCCGCCTGGACCGGCTACGACGCCCGGGCCGCGCTCAACCGCGCCTTCGGCCGCCCGGTGCTCGTGCTCAACGACGCCGAGGTGCACGGCGCCGCCCTGGTCGTCGGCACCGGCCTGGAGCTGGTCGTCACGCTCGGCACGGGCCTCGGCAACGCCCTGTTCGACGACGGCGTGCTCGCCCCGCACCTGGAGCTCTCGCACGGCCCGATCCGGCGCAGGAATACCTACGACACGTACATCGGCGAGATCCAGCGCCGCGAGCTGGGCAACGCGCGCTGGTCCCGGCGGGTGCGGCGGATGGTCGAGGGACTCCGGCCGGTGTTCCGCTGGGACCGCCTCTACATCGGCGGCGGCAACGCGGCCCTCATCGACGCGGAGTCGGTGGGCCGCATGGGCGAGGACGTCACGATCGTGCCGAACACCGCGGGCGTCCTCGGCGGGGCGCGGGCCTGGAAGCTCATCGGCGGCTGAGGCCGCTTCGAGCCTGACTCGGGTCCGCGCGGGTGCGGACCGTCGCTCCCGCCAGACACCGCTCGGCGCTGGCGCGCCGTCGCTGCCAGGTCCGCGGCTGGTCGCGCCGGCCCAGATGAAGCCCGTCGGCACCGCAACCTCCGGCACCGGCTCTCCCGAACCGGCGGCGCCCCTTCCCGCGTGGCACGGGCCCTGCGCTCCAGGCCCGGCCGGGTACGACCGGATACGCCCGCAACCGGCATCGGCGTCACCAGCGCCGCCGGAGCTACGACGTCGGCCGTACGATGACGGCAAGCGTCAGCACGATGGGGAACGCCTTGTCCATTTGCCCGAGGAGCAGACCACGGCGCTCGGTCAGCGGCAGATCCGCGCACGTGACCTTGAATCCGCGTGGTGCGCCGGGTGTGAAACGTGCCTCGACTGGAGCGAGCGGCGGCACCATCTGGCCGCGCTCGGGGCGGAGCCGCATGGCGCGGATGGTGGAGCGAGCTACGCTGGGTGCGCGTCAAGGAAGTCGGCCGGCGGGGTGGCTCCCGTATTTCGGCTGCGGACGCCATCAGGGCCCAACGCGACCGGGCGCGGGGTGTAGGGGCCAGGATCGGGATACTGGCCGCTGTGACGATCAAGGCGCTAATTTTCGACTTTGACGGCCTGTTGATGGACACGGAGACCACGCTCCTG
The DNA here is from genome assembly GCF_050955725.1 of Dactylosporangium sp. CA-139114. NCBI lineage: Bacteria > Bacillati > Actinomycetota > Actinomycetes > Micromonosporales > Micromonosporaceae > Dactylosporangium > Dactylosporangium sp. CA-139114. The sequence goes on along the minus strand of NZ_CP192080.1, from coordinate 2,908,038 downwards.
GAGAGCTGGCGCTGGGAGTGGCGGCGGCACGGTTTAGAACTCGACACGGCCGGCTTCTTCGCCGACCATGGCGGCGACGCGAACGAGCCGCGTTACGCCGCGCTGGCCGCGGCGGTCGGGCCGGCCTATGACCGCGAGTCCAGCCACGCGCGGCGGATGGCGCACCGGGCGGAACTGCATGCGGTGCTGGAGCCAGCACCTGGCATCGTTGGCTGGCTCGACCGGGCCGCGCAGCTGGGGCTCCGGCTGGCGGTGGCGAGCAGCTCCCCGATCACCCACGTGGGCGCGATGCTGGATCAGGCCAGGCTGAGAGCCCGGTTCGAGGTGCTGGCGACCGGCGAGGAAGTGGCCGCGCACAAGCCGCATCCGGCTGTCTACCTGCTGGCGCTGGACCGGCTCGGGCTGCCGGCGCAAGAGGCGGTCGCCTTCGAGGACACCGCGCACGGCGTCGCGGCGGCGCACGCGGCCGGGTTGCGATGCGTGGCAGTGCCGAACCCGCATGCTCACGACGCCCGCTTCAAGGCAGCGGACCTGCTGCTTCCCAGCGCCACAGACCTCTCCCTCGACGCTGTTCTGGCCCGGCTGGCCCGGTGCGTGGGCGGTCCGCGGTAAGTGGAGCCGGCGCACGTCGGTGGCGTTTTCCCTGCTCAGCCGTAGCGAGGTAGGCCAGCAGGGCGACAGCAAGTTACGCGTGCGGACTGGGCCTACCAGGTTGGCCGTCCCGGGCAACCTGGTTCCACGGGGCGGTCATAACCGGCCCCGCCCATGTCTAACGCCGCCGCCATCGACATAACTATGAGTAGTCGCAACCTGGCGGCAATCGAGCGGACGCGCGTCATCGGCGGCAGATCCGGTAGATCGTCCGCGACCGGAGTGCTGGGCCTGGCTGAGACTTATTCCGCCAAGTGGCCCGAAGTCGGCGCTAGTCCGGAACTGCACAAATTCGCCGGGGTGCCGCTGACGGCGCGACCGAGACCGGTGGGGCGACCTGAACGCCCGCATGGTCGAGGTTCGGTTGATCGGCTCTTCAAGGTACAGGTGGCGCAGCTTCAGCGCAGATGCTCCATTGGTCGATCTTGTTGCTGTGGGAGCCGGTGGCGGTGGCGGCGGCTATCTCCACGCGATGCTCCGGCAGCAGCTCGAGGCCCACGCGATGCAGCAGCGTCAACGGCCACGCCGGCACTCCGCCCAGCCCGTCGTACGGGTGCCAGATCCACGGCCCGTCAAAGCGCCAGGCACGGCCGGCGGCATCGACGAGATCATCACCCAGGTTAAGGAAGGCGTACGGCCGAAAGAACAACTCAATACTTAACGGGATGTCACCGTCTGGATCGATGGAGCAGCCTTGGTCGTCCGAGTCGAGGTCGACCGACACGCCCTTGTGGAGAAGGTTCAACAGTCGGCGCGGCCGCGGGAGCATGCCCGTCTCCAACGGCGGATCGAAGCTGACCACGTCAATCACGTGAACCACGGTAGGCGGGATGCCGACCCCGCAGCGCTGCCCCGCAACTAGGACACCGGCCGACGGCTCAGTTCGGAACAGCTCGTTCGCCCAGTCGCTGGATTCCGGATCGCGAGCGAGCGCGGCATTGCCGTCCCACCTCGCCCATCGCACGTCCGGGTCGACCTGCCACCACGGCCATCGGACGGTCACATGCCACTCCGAAACCCGCATGACCGTTGTCTCGACGAACGGGCACGAAATCGTTAGCACGTCACCCGCCCGGAAATCCATCGCAACCACATCCGGTGGTCTACCACGCTGAACAGCACGCCCGGCCCCCCGGGCCACCACGCACTGACATCCGCGGCACGGTCCCGGCTCTGCGCAACGTCCGCGGCATGTGCGGAAACGTGATCAAGCAGGTGCTATCGGCGGCATGACAGCGCACCTGATCTGATGCGATGGGGTTGGCGGGGCGCGAGGGCCGATCGGTGCTCGTCCGCTCTGGCGGAGCACCATCGTGTTCCGCCAGCGTCGAGCAGTAGAGCGGGCCGGACCACCCATCGAGGGCGACGTATGGGAGCCGATGGGTACGCGACGAACTGTCCGCCTCAGTCAGGTCGGCGTGCCGGATGGCAGGGCCTACAAGTCTGCTCCGGCGGTGAACATCGCGGCCATGGCGGCGAACATCCGGGTGTGTGCTTGTTCGGCTTCGGTGGCCACGAGCCGCCGCAGCGGCCATGGCGCGTGGATGGTCAGCGTTTCCTGGATGGTGGTCCCGTCGCCGGTGGGGGTGAACGTCACCTGCCCGACCAGCCGGATTCGCGGCGCCTGACGCGCGAGCGTGGCGATCGGACCGTCGGGTGGCGCGGACATCCGTACCCGGTAGGTAAAGCGGATCCGCAGGCGCGCCACGACCATCCGGTCGGTGACAAGGTAATCGGTGATCGCGGTACCGTCCGCTGCGAGGGCGGTGCCGACCTGGCGCACTGCGACGATCAGCGGGTGGACCCGGCACAGGTTGGTCAGGTCCAGGTACCAGGCGCGGACCACCGCCGGCCGGCCCGGGACGGTGGCGGTGATGACACGAGACACGATGCGCGACATGACGCTTACACTGCCATCGATGGCGTGGCGGTGGAACGGTGCGACCCGCTAATGATCGCGCGCGTTCATCGGCTTCTCCGGACGCCGCGCAGGCGCTCCACGAGGACCGAAACCCACGCGGAGTGACCGTGTGCGGTCGGGCCAGCGCGCACGGACAGCGGCATGTGCGCGCAGCCGATCAAGCAGGCCCCCCGCACCATCACGCTACGGATGCGACGCTGCGGTCGTCAGTACAACCACCGGTCGAGAACCGCGGGCCAGAAGTGGGTCTCGTGGTCGCCGACGTCGCCGTATGCATGCGGGTCGAGATGCCTGATCCGCTGTAACAAGTCGGCAAGTTCGGCGAGTGCGACGCCTTCCATCGCTTCGTCCTCGTCCCACGTCTGGATCGCCGTCGAGTTCGAAAACCATGTGCCGACCAGGTGCAGCGAGCACAGCCAGTGGTTGATCGACGAGTTCACGAACCTGACCTGCCTGGTGGACGGCTCCAGCACTGATACCAGTCCCAAGTCCGGCTCGGCAAGATAGGTGTAACCGGGCCAGTGTAGATCGCCCCTGGTCCGGGCGAGGCGGTACGTCCCATCCTGCGGCTGCGCCGCGAACAAGGTCATGTCGACGATGTCGTCCAGCAGCGGCACACCGCACGACGTCAGCGCCGCCTTCTGCGCTCGCGGGAGGCGCCAGCCCGCCACGTTCGCCGCCTCAGCCCGGATCACTCGTCCGGCTCCGGCCCACGCCGACAACGACGCAAAATCGGGAGCGTTTGGGAGGTCGTTTGCCGCCACGATCAAGAGGCTGGCCGCCTCGCCGACCGACGCATCTGGTGTCACGCAGCAGGCCAACCACTCATCGCCGGAACAGGAAGTCTCGACCCCGCCGTGCTGGTTACTCGCTGTGAGGTGCACGGGCTGGCCGCCGCGCACCAACGGCGGCATGTGAGTGCGAGCGCCTCAGCCGATGAGCACGCCAAGTCCCCCAAGAAGGACGACTCCGCCGAGGATTCCGAGTAGTACCCACCGGCTGCGTACGGCCGTTCGCGAACGGTAGGAGAGAGCCGCGAGCAGGAACAGGATTCCAGGGATGCCAAAAACCACCCACATGGCGCCGAAGTTGAACCATCCTTCCGGGCTCATGTTGCTGATGCCTTTGTGTACTGGGGCCATCACGCCAGTCAAAATCAGTGCCTTCACCACAGTCTCGGCAAGCGGGTACATCAGCTGCACGGCTGCGGCGCCCCACAGGCCGGCCAGCAAAATCCATGACGGTACGCGCGCGCCCCACGGCTGCACGGATGCCAGCGCCATTGCGACGGTGAGCATACGGAGGGAGACAGCCAGCACAACGACGCCGTTCTCTCCCCATGAGGCACCGTGCGCGACATTCCACAGCACCGCAACTCCGGCGACGAGACAAAAGGTGCTGATGTAGCTGGCAGCGGCCAGCGCGGGCCAACGGCGGTAGGGCGCCTTCGGGCGAGCAGTGGCGCTCGACGTGGCGGCACTTTGCGGCGTATTGGTTGACATGCCATCAGCCTCGATGAATCAATCGGCGTTGCCAATCGGTCTCCTTCCCGAGGCCCCACCCATTACCTCGTCAGGGTTCACCCGGTTCAACCCTCCACCGGGATGGCCGGCGGCCCCCGAAGCATGGTTGCCGCAGCCCGGTTGGCGCCCCGACCCGACGTGGCCGCCTGCGCCCGCCGGCTGGCAGCTGATCGTCGACACCGACGCCGAGCAGACCGGCCCGCATCTGCCGGTGCCGTGGATCGCCGGCGAGGTCGTACCGTCTGCGCCGGTGCCCGCCGCGGCGCCGGTCCCGGTGATTTCCGCTCCGTCGGCGCCCGTCATCGCCGCGCCGTCGGCACCGCCCGCGGCGCCTTTCGTCCCGGCGAACGACGCCCGCACCGCCGCGATGCCGACGGTCCCGGGCGTTCCGGCGGTCCCGGCGCAGGAGCCTCTGGAGCCGGGCGTGTTGTGGGCCGCCAAGGGGCAGCCGCTGAGCGGCATCGGGGCCGGGCGCTACAAGCTCACCGCGACGACGCTGTACTTCGAGAAGGGCGCCCTGTCCACCCGGGCCCAGCAGATCCCGATCGTGGACCTGATGGACGTCGACATGTCGCAGTCGATCACCCAGAAGGCCCGTAACGTCGGCAATCTCGTGCTGCACGTCAATCGTCCACAGGGACGCGAGCTCGTGACGCTGGAGGACGTCCCCAGCCCGCGCGACGCCCTGGCGAAGATCAACGCCGCCGTACACGACGCCCGACTGCTCGCCCAGCAGCGTGCCAACACCCACCACTACGTCAACGGCGCGCCGCCGGTCCCTGTGGTGGCAGCGGTCCCCGCGGTGCCGCCGCCCGCCGAGCCGGTGTCCGGCGCCGTCCCGCTCGACCCGATCGAGCAGCTGCGCCGCCTCGGTGAGCTGCGCGACGCGGGCATCCTGACCGACGAGGAGTTCGCGGCGAAGAAGGCCGAGATCCTGTCCCGGATCTGATCGGCGCAGCGCGAGAAGCGGGGCCCAGGCCGTCGCCGGCCGGGCCCCGCCGCGAAAGCTCAGCCGCGCACGCGCGGCACCAGCCGGAGCAGGGCCAAACCGCCCAGGATGAGCGTGACGGCGAGCACCACCTGCCAGCCCACGAACACGCCGATCATTCGATGGGCTGTCACCCCAGACCGGCCGGCGGCTGCGGTTCTTGAGCGAGCAGTTCTCGACGCGCTGGCTGCATCACCGTAATGGAACCGGGCGCGATAACGCGCGTCGCGGCATGAGCCGAAACGTGATCAAGCACGTTCGGTGGCTCAAGGGCACGCAGCTGTGCTCCCCGTAGCCCGAGCACTGATGGTCGGTCGGTCCGTGTGACCCTGGACGGCCGACATGCCGGCGCAGATGCCGTTCGCACTTTCGACGGAGCGAGGTCACCGACACCCACACGGCGGACTTGACCGAGACGGCGATGGCGGCATTCAAGTTTGTGCGTCCGGCTCGGTCGCGACGAGGGTGAGGCCACCGAGCCGATCGGCCGGCGCCGGCGGCGGGCGGCCGTCGAGCTTGGAGCGTGTTTGAGAGGCTCCGTGGCGCCGATGCGTTGTGGGAACGGCGGACGCGTTGCCCCCAGTCGGGGTCCGCGGTCAGATTGCCTCCAGAACACCACGGAACCCTAACGGACGGAAAACGGCTGAGCGACCACCAAGCGCGCCGGACGCGGCAGGAGCGTGCACCTGATCAATGCGGGCAGCGGCAAGGGCGACGCCACATTCCGTTGGGCCGGGCGGCGTAATGCTGCACTGAGTGTGCCGATTCTTTCGGGACCTTGATTTCCGGCTTAAGGTTCTGGTGCAGACCTTCCGTGAGCAGCCCGAACGGCGTGACGCTGGGTGCCGCAAGCGCATGTGATCGGTATTCGTGGAGGATGTTCAGTGGCAAGGTCGAGGCGCGTAGGGTCCCGCCGGTTGATGGCGATCACGATGTTGACGGGTGCGCTGCTCGCAGGTGGGGCACTGATCGCGCCGTTCGCATCGGCGTCGGTCAGGGGCGACGACGGGTCCGGTGCCGGCCTCGTGCAGCGGTGGTTCTCCTGGTACAGCGGCCGATCGGGCCACGCCTTCGAACCGGAGCCCGGGCCGGCGTCCTTGCCGGCGTCGTGGCCGGCCCAACCGGGCGTTGACGGCTTCGGTGCGGCACCCAGCCTCGCCGCGACATCCGCCGCGCCACCGGCTGCCGGGGCCCCGACCCGCGGGGGCAACTGCGCCGATGTTGAGGTCGTGTTCGCGCGGGGCACCGGTGACCTTTCCGGCCTCGGTGTGCTGGGCACCCCGCTCGTCGGCGCGATCCGCTCCGCGCTGCCCGGCCGCACCGTCAACGCGTACGGCGTGAACTATGCCGCCGACGCGTCGCAGGCCAGCGCCGGGCCCGGCGCCACGGACATGAGCCGGCACGTGCGCAGCGTCGCGGCGGCGTGCCCGGGCACCAGGTTCGTGATTGGGGGGTACTCCCAGGGCGCGACCGTCACCGACATCGCGATCGGCATCCAGTTCGGTGCTTCTGCCGGCGAGGCGATTCCGGCCGCACTCGCTGCGCGGGTGGCGGCTGTGGTGGTCTTCGGCAACCCGCTCGGCGTCCTGCACCAGACCATCGCCCAGCGCAGCCCGGTCTACGGGCCCAAGACCAAGGAGTTCTGCAGCCTCGGCGACCCGATCTGCGGCAACGGTGCAAACTCGATGGCCCACCTGCAGTACATGACCGACGGTTCGGTCCAGCAGGCCGCCCAGTTCGTGGCGGGCAAGGTCACCGGCTCCTGACCCGACGTGGCCGCAGCCATACGATTGCTAGGAGAGATTCGCACGTAGTCCGGTACTGACGATGACGATGACCAGGGGAACGTTCTGGACATCAACGGTCGCCGTTACCTGGTGCTGGACACTGATGACTGGCGGTAGAACTTCGCCCTGCTTCGAGGCCACGGTGCGCCCGTTTGCCGTACTCAATGACCCAGTCGCCGCGGCGGGCGCGCCGTTCGTGTCTTCACGGTCTACGCGGGGCGAAACGGCGGTAAGAATATGCTGCTCGACCCTGCCGTCGTGGACGCGGTCAACATGCAGCGGCCTGGTCGACGACCGCAAACCCCCGACGCTCCCTCGACCCAACGAGCAGTAAACGCTCATCGGCCGCCTACCCACGACCGCCAGAGCCACCCACACCCTACTGCCGCTCGACCAGCGGCATGAGCGGATGCCTGCACGGTCGTCTCCGCACTCAGTCGCCGATGAACCAGAGATAACGATGGGGCCGATGGCCATGGGTCGCTATCAGAACGCCTAGCGCGCGGGCGGTGCTGAGCGCCACGCCGTCAAGTTCGGGCTGAATCGTCGCCAGTTCCTCAAGCACTGCCGACATCTGCGTCCGGTTGAAGATCGTGTTCCCGTAGGGATCGACGTGCGCGAGCATCGGGAATCTATGGTGATCAGCTGGGCCGACAAAGGGTTCATACCACCCGGGCGGCAACGGAGGCGGGACGAGATGCAGTACGTCGCGCAGGCTAGCCAGCCGCTGGTGACGTTCGTCGCAGACCCAGACGCTGATTGGCACCGGTTCATCATCGATCCTGCGCGCGAACTCGGTAACAGCAGCCCATGACTCGCCCGCCGAGAACGCGCGCTCATCGGCAGATCCGGTAGCGCGTTCGAAGCCGGCCTGCTCGCCGCCGGCGACCCCGAAACGGCAGTGCCGTCAGCTGTTCACGTCAGCACGCCCGGCGCGACGTCGGCCAGGGCGCGTACTCCGCCGGCACGTCCCGCCACGGCGCACCAGCCCGGGCCCGGCACCGAATCCCGTCGATCAACTGCCGTCTGCTCCACTTCGTCGGCCCGCCCCGCACCGACACGACAGGCAGCACCACGGCCAGGACCGCCCACTGCGCGTCGGTGAGATCGTGCCGCCTCATCACCGCTACGCCGGCTCATCGGGCCGGCGGCAGCCAACCAGCCCGACGACTTACCAAACACGCCTCAGCCCGACCCGGTCAGCATGACGTTGCCGGGCTCGACGTCGCGGTGCACCACGCCGACCCGATGGGCGCAGTGTCGACCTCGGCGGCCATCGCGGTCGCCTCCGGCCACGGCAGCGGGCCGTGGTGCAGCCGCTCGTCGAGGGCCGGGGCCGCGGCGCGCAGCAGCGGGTCCGCGGCCAGCGGGGCGGCGAGCGTCTTGACCGCCACCGCGCGGCCCAGCACCGCATCCCCACCCGCGCCGGCACCGGCGCGCACCCACCGCACAAGAAGCGGACCGTGCGCCGGCGCGGGTTACGCCACGCCCCGACCGGGTGACTCGCTCGCGGGCGCGGTCGCTCGCTCCTACACTCTGTCGGAGATGGCAAATCGGACATAAAGGAGAAACGCCATGAAGTCCACCATGCGGCGGGTCACCGTCATCGGCCTGACCGGCACCGCGGTGATCGGCGGCGTGCTCGCCGCCGCCGGCGTCGCCAACGCCGGCACGACCCCGCACCACCACCCCGCCACGAAGACCAACACGCACCACCACCCGGCCGCGAAGACCACCACGATCCACCACCACACCCCCACCAAGAAGCCCGTGAGCGCGACCACCAAGACGTTCGCGACCAAGCGGGCGGGGGCACAGCTGCGCAGCATGGCCAACACCGGCGCCGCCTCGCACGTCGTGTCCACGCTCGGCAAGGCCGGCACCAAGGTGACGGTGAGCTGCTACGTCACGGGGCAGCCGATGGGCGGCGACCACACCTGGTACCGCACCACGACCCCGGCCGGCGCGTACATCCCCGGCAGCTCGCTGCGCAGCGGCCACGACCCGGCCGCGGGCATCAAGCACTGCTGAGCAGCGAGCGGACGGGCGGACCCGGATCGGGCGGGAGGAAGCATGGCATCGGGGCGTGACGGCGCGCGCCGCGCGGCGGGCAGGCTGGAGGCGGAGGTCCTCGGCGCGCTGTGGGCGGCGGGGCGGCCATGCACGCCGGGCGAGGTCCACGCCGCGCTCGGCGCCCAGTCCGGGTACACGACGGTCCAGACGATCCTGGCCCGCCTGTTCGACAAGAACCTCGTGCGCCGGCGCACGGAGGGCCGGGCGCACGCGTACTGGCCGGTGAAGGACGGCGCGGAGCTGACGGCGGATCGGATGCGGGCGCTGCTGAGCGAGCGCGCCGACCGCCGGCAGGTGCTCCAGCGGTTCGTGCGCGGGCTCGACGACGACGAGGCCGCCGCGCTGCGGGCCCTGCTCGACGAGGAGGGGAGGCGCCCGTGAGCTACTGCGTGTACGTGCCGCTGCTGGTGTGCGGGCTGCTCGCCGCGGCCAGCCGGCCGGTCGCGGCGCGCGTGTCGCCGGCGGCCGGCGCCTGGATGCTGACCGGCGCCGGCCTCGCCGGGGCGGTGACCTCGGCGTGGGCGTCGCTGCTGCTGGCCGCGACGCTGCTCGACGACGTGCCGTGGCTGCCGGACCGGCTGCGGCTGCTGGACCCGGTGCCGGCACCCGTCGCCGTCGCCGCGGCCGCCGTGCTCGGCGGCGGCGGCTACCGGCTGGCCCGGTCGTCCTGGCTGGCGGCGGCCACCGTCCGGCGCCTGCGCCGGCTGTGCCGGGCCGCGACCCCGGCCGGCAACCTCGTCGTCGCCGACTGGGACCGCCCGCAGGCGGTCGCCGTGCCGGGCCGGCTGCCCCGGCGGTCCGGCTACATCCTGGTCACCGCGGGGATGCTGCGGGTGCTCGACCACAGCGAGCGCCGCGCGATGCTCGCGCACGAGCAGGCCCACCTCGACGGGGGCCACCACTGGCTGTGCGTCCTGGCAGGCGCCGCGGCGGCGGTCAATCCGCTGCTCGTCCCGCTGCGCTCGGCGGTGCGCTACCTGGTGGAGCGGGCCGCCGACGAGACCGCCGCGGCGGCGGTGGCCAGCCGGCGCCTCACCGCCCGGTCCCTGGCCCGCGCCGCCCTGGCCGGCCACGGCCGCCCGGCGGGGCCGCCCGCCTTCGACCAGCACTGCGTGCTGCGCCGGGTCGAGGCGCTGCGCCGGCACCCGCCGCGCCAGCGCGCCCTGCCGGCCCTGCTCCTGCTGGCCGTCGCGGGGGCCGGGCTGCTGTCCACCGCCGACGCCACGAGCGACTTCATCCGCTTGGCCCTCCGTCAGTTCCACTGACCGCCTCCCCCGAGAACCGACCGGAGCGGGCCGCACAGTTCCGGCCCGAGCACTACGCGCAGCCGACGAGCAGGGCCCGAGCCGGGACAATGGGAGACAGCCCGGGTTTGCTACCGGAGCTCGACCGCGCGGACCTCGGCAACGCCATCGAGTGACCGCCCACCCCCGGACCGTCGGATGATCCAGCCCGCCGCGAGCCCGGTCAACACGCCCGTCAGCGCGAACAGGGTGTCGGTGTCGGCGCCGTTCACCGGCGGGCTGCCGGCAAGCCCGGTGATGATCGCGGGCACCGGCAGCACCGTGCCGAGCAGCACCGTGAGCACGACGGCGAACGGATAGCCCAGCAACGCGGAGAACAGCACGACCGGGTAGCGCCACCAGGCCTCCCGCCTGTCCCAGTCCCAGTCCATGAGGGTGGTCACGGTGAGCGCCGCCGCGCCGAAGACGCTCATCGCGCCGAACCGCGCGCCGGGTGCGATCTGCCGCAGCAGCACCACGGCGGCGACGGCCGTGACGGCCAGGGCGATCGCCAGCACCCTCCGGCGCCGGCTCGGCGCCGCGGCGAGCATCGCGGAGAGCCAGGCCGCGGCAAGCAGGGCGCCGACACCGATCGCCGCCGGATCGAGGCTCGCCTCGGTGTCCGTCGGCGACTCGATCGCCGCGGCGAGCGGCATCGTCGCGGCAGCCACCGCCGCGGCCAGCACCAACCCCCGGGCCGGGCCGGCGGCCGGGCCCCTCGCACCATCCGGATCGGCAGCCCGTGCGGAGCGCACCGGACCCGAGCGCGTCAGCGCGAGCCAGCCGGCCGTCGCCACCGCGACGGCACCGGCAGCGATCGGGATCGTCGCGGTGACGTCGAGCCGGTCGCACACGAGGTCGGCCGCGACGACCACGGTGAACCCGGCTACCAGGCACCAGGACCGGACACGGCCGAGTCCAGCCGCCGAGGACCGTGCCGCCACCACGAAGGCGACAGCAACCGCGACGATCGCCATCCAGCGCAGGTCACGGGCCCAGTAGGTGTTGTTGCTCGCCATCTCTTCGCCGACCGGCTCGGTCGACGACTGCAGTCTGGTCAGCCCGACCGCCCAGAACACCGCACCGGCCCACGCGGTCATCAAGCCCAAGAGCCGCCCCATCCGCGGATGCTACATCGGGCACCGCCGACATGCTGCCGCTGGCGCGCGAGGTATCGGGTGCCGGCAGCCCCGCCGCGCTCCCCAAGACCTACGCAGACGCGGGTCACTGCGGTGCGGTGCCGGACAGGGCGACCAGGCGCCGCCCGAGCCGTGCGACCTCCGTGCGCAGCTCGTCCGGGCGCACCACCGTGAAGTCCCAGCCCAGCCCGGCCAGCATCACCGCCATGCCGTCCAGGCGCTCGGCCCGGCAGACCAGCCGCGCGCCGGCGGGGGCCGCGGTCACCGTGCCGGCGGTGGCCGGCACCCGGCGGCGGACCTCGGCCTCGGGGGCGTGCAGCACGACCTCGACCTCGTGGCGGTACGGCACCGCCGCGAGCGCCCCGGCCACGTGCCCCGCGGCGTCGAACGACGCCGGGGCCTCGAAGCGCTCGTCGCGCACCGACAGCGAGCCGATGCGGTCCAGCCGCAGGGTGCGGATCTCGCCGCGGCGGTGGTCGAAGCCGCTCGTGTACCACCGGCCCGCGTGGAAGACGAGGCCGTAGGGGTCGAAGGCGCGCGTCGAGTCCTCGCCGCGCCACGAGCGATAGGTGAGCTCGACGCGCCGGTGGTCGCGGGCCGCCTCGCCCAGACCGAGCAGGTGGCGCACGTCGAACAGGCCGGCGGGGCGGGCCGGGCGCGTGAAGCCGAGGGTCTCGCGCACCGCCCGGACCCGGTCGCGCAGCGCGGCCGGGAGCACCCGCTCGATCTTGGCCAGGGCCGACGCGCGCGCGGCGGCGCCGACGCCCAGGTTCTCCGCCGCCAGCAGGCCGAGCACGACCGCGACGGCCTCGTCGTCGGCGAGCATGAGCGGGGGCAGCCGATAGCCGGGGGCGAGCCGGTAGCCGCCGTAGCGGCCGCGATCGGCCTGCACGGGCAGGCCGAGGCCGGCGAGCGCGGCCGCGTAGCGGCGCACGGTGCGCTCGTCGAGGCCGAGCCGCTCGGCGAGCTGCGGGCCGGTCAGGCCCGGCTGGGCCTGCAGCACCTCGAGGAGCGCGAGCACCCGGCCGGTCGACTGTGACACGCGCCACCCTCCGAATCAGGGCGAGATCTGCCCTGATTCGATCATAGCGTCGGGGGCATGACGAACTTCGTTTTGGTTCCCGGCATGTGGCTCGGCGCGTGGGCGTGGGACGAGGTCGCGCAGCACCTGCGCGCGGCCGGGCACGACGTGACCGCGGTGACGCTCGGCGGGCTCGCCGAGCGCGCGGGCGAGCCGGCGACGCTCGAGTCGCACATCGGCGACGTCGTCGCGGCGGCCGGCGACGCCCCGGCGGTGGTGCTCGTCGGGCACAGCTACGGCGGCTTCCCGGTGCGCGGCGCGGTCGAGCGGCTCGGGGGCCGGGTGACGCGGGCCGTCTACGTCGACAGCGGCCCCGTCCCGGACGGCACCGCGCAGGCCGACTACGCCGCGCCCGGGCCCGAGGCCGACGTGCCGCCGCCCTCGTTCGACCCGGCCGACGACCCGGGGCTGTTCGCCGGGCTGGAGGGCCGCTCGGCGTGGATCCGGCAGCGGTGCACGCCGCACCCCTACGCCACCGTCGCCGCGAGGCTGCGCCTCCACGACCCGCGGCAGCCCCCGACCGACCTGGTCGTGAGCACCTTCACCCGCGCGAACGTGGAGCGGATGATCGCGGACGACCACCCGTTCTTCGCCGGCCTCGACCGCCGCGACTACCGCGTGCACGAGCTGCCGACCGGGCACTGGCCGATGTTCAGCCGCCCGGCGGACCTCGCCGGAGTCCTCGGCGACGCATAAGCAGGCGGGGACTCCGCGGCGCCCGAGCCGCCGCGGACCCCGCCGCGCCCGAGCCGCCGCGGTCGGTCACCGGCCGGCCGCGTAGACGGCCAGCTGCACCCGGTTGGCGCTCCCGGTCTTGGTCATCAGGTTCGCGACGTGTGTCTTCACCGTGGTCACGCCGAGCCCCAGCCGGGCCGCGACCTCCGGGTTGGACAGCCCCGCGCCGACGAGCGCGAGCACCTCGACCTCGCGGGCGGTCAGGTTCGGCGGCGGCGCGGCCGGGGCGGCGGGCGCCCGCTCGGCGAGCACCGCCCGGGCGACCAGGCGCCGCAGCACGGCCGGGGTGAACGGGCTGTCGCCGGCCGCGGCCCGCCGGACGCCGTCGAGCAATTCCTGCGGCGTCGCGTCCTTGACGAGGAACCCGCACGCGCCGGCGGCCAGGGCCGGGTAGAGGTGCTCGTCGTCGTCGAACGTGGTGAGCACGACGATGCGGACCGAAGGCCGCGCGGCGAGGATGCGCACCGTCGCGGTGGTGCCGTCGACCCCGGGCATGCGCAGGTCCATGAGCACGACGTCGGGGCGCAGCTGCTCAGCGAGCCGGACCGCGGCGGCGCCGTCGGCGGCCTCCCCCACCACGGCGAGGTCGTCCACGGACTCGCACAGCATGCGCAGCCCGGCGCGGACCAGCCGCTGGTCGTCGACGAGCAGCACCCGGATCACGTCGTCTCCTTCGCCGGTACCCACGCGGAAAGCCGCCACCCGTCCCCCTCCGGCCCCGCCGACAGCTCGCCGCCGAGCACCTCGACCCGCTCCCGGAGCCCGGCCAGCCCGACGCCGCCGGCCCCGGCACCGTCCCGCCCGGTGCCATCGTCCCGCCCGGCGTCACCGTCCCGCCCGGCGTCACCGTCCCGCCCGGCGTCACCGTCCCGCCCGGCGCCACCGTGGCCCCCGCGGGAGCGCAGGTCGAACGCGAGGCGGTCGCCGCGCAGCCGGATCGTCAGCGCCGCGAGCGCGCCCGGGCCCGCGTGCCGGGCGGCGTTCGCGAGGCCCTCCTGGGTCAGCCGCAGCACCGCGAGCGCGGTGCGGGCGTCGAGGCGGGTCACGTCCGGGTCGATGCCGGCCTCGACAGTGAGCCCGACCTGCCGGCCCCGGTCCACGGCGGCGTCGAGCGCGACGGGCAGCGCGGCCGGCTCGACCAGGGCCGCGGTCGGCGCGGTGCGGGGCTCGCGGAGCACGGCGACGAGCCGGCGCAGGTCCGCGAGGGCGCCGGAGCCGGTGGCGTGCACGTCGTCGAGCACCTGCCGCACGCGCGGGTCGCCGAGCGGCAGCACGGTGCGCGCCACCCCGACGCGCAGCACGATCGAGGCGACGTGGTGCGCGACGAGGTCGTGCAGCTCGCGGGCGATCGCCGTGCGCTCGTCGGCGCGCACCCGGTCCAGCTCCGCGGCGGCCCGGGCCGCGGCCTGCCCGTTGAGGTCGGCGAGGGCGCGCGCGTACAGCCCGATCAGCACCGGCGCCCCGGTCACCGACAGCCCGGCGAAGACCACGTTCGCCGGGCCGGTCACCAGCTCGTCCAGGTCCGAGACGAGCGAACCGGCCAGGCCCACGGCGAGGCCGAGCGGCACCTGGCGGCCGCGGCGCCGGGCGGCCAGCTCGAACAGGGCCCACGCGGTGCCGACCGTGGGCACGGTGTCGTCGTGGGCGCCCGCGAACCAGCCGGCACCGCCGACCACGGCCAGGGCCGCGACCGCGGCGAGCGGCCATCGTATGCTCAGGAACCCGAGCGCGAGCGCCAGCACCGCGACCGTGCGGTCCACTGTGGACATGGCGCGCCCGTCGGCGGCCACCGTGAGGTAGCCGACCCCGGCCAGCGTCACGAGCGCGAGCCGCAGGACGGTCGACCGCTCCGCGAACAGCCGCTCGACCCAGCCCACGCCGCTCACCTTAGTGCCGCGGCCCCGCCCGCCACGGTGACCGCGACGAGAACGGCCAGCGCGGTGAGGGTCGCCGCGTCCGGCGCGAGCAGCGGCTGCCCGCGCAGGGCCTGCCAGGTGACGAGCGCGAGCAGGCCCGCATAGGCGCCGGCGAGGACGACGGTCAGGCGGGTGCGGCGGGCCGGATCGGCGACCAGGCGGCCGAGCAGCATCGCGACCAGCAGCATGGCCTGCAGCCCGTGGATGCCGACGAAGTGCCCGACGCGCAGGTCGCCGCCGGTCGTGCTCCAGCCGAGCAGCGGCAGGCCGGGGCCGCCGTCGGGGACGCCGACGGCGTGGGCGCCCAGCAGGGTGTCGGCGCCGCGCGCGTCGGCGTCCAGCTGGGCCCGCGTCGGCACCAGCATCAGCAGCCCCTGCGCCGTCCCGACCAGCAGCAGGACCAGGCCGAGGCGCCCGGCCCAGGCCACGGCCCGGTCGGCGGGCGGGTCGCGCCACAGCAGGATCGCGACGAGCAGCGTGCCCAGCCACAGCACCAGGATGACGGCGCCCATGCCGCGCCACAGCAGGCCGTCCAGCGGGGTCGTGCTGTTGAAGTGGCTGGAGCGGCCCCGGGCCGCCTGCACGGCGATGATCCCGACCTCCAGCACCGACGTCGCGGCGACGACGGCGGCCGCGGTCCGGGCGGCGCGGCGGCCGCGGCCGAGCCGGGCGAGCAGCCAGGCGAGGGTCAGGGCGTAGACGGCGAAGGAGGCGGCGAACTTGGCGGGCTTGAGCCAGACGGGCTGGCCGAGCAGGGTCCGGCCGTCGAGGGCGAGGCCGGCGAGGCAGACGGCGAGCAGCAGGGTCATGAGTCCGGCGAGCGCGGTGAGGGCCCGGCTGCCGCGCCAGGCCTCGCGCAGGATCGTGGTCATGGCGCCGACGATCCCGGAGCCGGCCGCGGCGCGACTCCTGCCGCGGGCCCCGCGGCCTCCTGCCGCAGGAGGAGGAGGGGGGTGGGTGAGGTGCACGGCCGCCGCCCCGGCCCCCGCGCGACCTGCACCGCCTCCTAGGAGGAGGCGAGCGCGAAGGAGCCCCAGGCCAGCAGCTCCCCGAACTCCCGCTCCGGCACCGGGCGGGAGAAGTGGAAGCCCTGGCCGATCGGGCAGCCCAGGCGGGCGAGCTCGCGCGCCTGGGCCGCGTCCTCGATGCCCTCGGCGACGACCTGCAGATCCAGCGCCTGGGCGAGGTCGAGGATGGCGCGGGCCAGGGCCGAGTGCTCGGGCCCGCGCGCCACGCCGTCGACGAACGGCTTCGGGATCTTCAGGATGTCGATCGGGAACGCGTGGAGCCGGGACAGCGAGGAGTACCCGGTGCCGAAGTCGTCGACGGCGAGGCGCACCCCGAGCGCCTTGAGCTCGGCCAGGCGGCTCGCGGCCACGTCGGCGTCCTCGCTCAGCAGCGACTCGGTGATCTCCAGCGTGAGCTGCTCCGGCTCGAGGCCGCTGTGCAGGAGCGTCTGCTGGACGTAGAGGGTCACCGCGGGGTCCTGCACCTGGCGGGGTGAGAGGTTCACGCTGATCTTCGGGCGGGCGCCGCCGACCGGCCAGGCGGCGGCGGTGCGGCAGGCGGTGCCGAGCACCTCGTAGCCGAGCGGCAGGATGAGCCCGGTCTCCTCGGCGAGCGGGATGAACCGGTCCGGCGGGATGAGCCCCTTCTGCGGGTGCGGCCAGCGCACCAGGGCCTCGGCGCCGATGATCGAGCCGTCGCGGAGGTCGACGAACGGCTGGTAGTACACCAGCAGGTCGTGTCGTTCGATGGCCCCGCGCAGGTCCTCGGCGAGGTCGAGGCGCTCCAGGAGCCCGGCCTGCATGCTCGGGGCGAAGTAGGCGAAGCGGTCGCGGCCCTGGCGCTTGGCCATGTGCATCGCGACGTCGGCGTTGCGCAGCAGCTCGTCGGCGTCCGGCGGGCGATCGGGGTCGGGCAGGGCGATGCCGACGCTGGCCTGGGGCTGGATCTCGCGGCCGCCGACGCTGATCGGGCGGCGCACCGCGCTCAGCACGCGCTCGGCGACCCGGGCGGCCTCGGCGGCGTCGTCGAGGTGCTCGAGCAGCATCGCGAACTCGTCGCCGCCGAGCCGGGCCGCGGTGTCGGCCGAGCGCAGGCACGAGCGCAGCCGGTCCGCCGTCGTGCGCAGCAGCGCGTCGCCGGCCGCGCGGCCGAGCGAGTCGTTGATCGTCTTGAAGTCGTCGAGGTCCACGATGAGCAGGGCGATGTGGCGGTACGGCGTGCCGCGGCGCTCCAGCGCGTGATGGATGCGGTCGGCGAGCAGGGCCCGGTTGGCCAGACCGGTGAGCCCGTCGTGGAACGCCTGGTGGGTGAGCTGCTCCTCCAGGGCCTTGCGCTCGGTGATGTCGCGGGTGGTCAAGAGGTACCCGCTGCCGTCCCCGTCGTCGACGGAGCGCCCGATCGTCTCGGTCATCACGAAGCCGCCGTCCGCGCGCCGCAGCCGGCACTCGACCGGGCCGACGTGCCCGTTCGCGGGGCGGGCCGCCAGCAGCAGACCGACGCGCTCGCGGTCGTCCGGGTGCACCAGCTCGGCCAGCGCCCGCCCGAGCACGTCGGCCGGGCGCAGGCCCAGCAGCGACTCGATCGACGGCGTGACGTACTGGATCACCCCGTCCGGCCGGCAGATCGACAACAGATCGGTGACCTGCTCGGTGAGGCGCTGGAAGCGGCCCTCGGCCCGCTGGCGCTGCACCTCGCGCAGCACGTTGACCACGTCGGCGAGGCGGACCAGGACGAGCACGAACAGCGCGCAGGACGCGGTCAGGAACACCGCGAGCTCCCCCGACGCGGCCGCCCGGACCGTGACGACGACCGGGATGAGCAGCGCGGCGACGGCCAGCAGCACGGCCACGCGGCCGCTGGAGAGCCGGGGCGCGGCCGGTGGGAGGCGCTCGTCGAGGGTCCGCATCCGCGGGTCCAGCGCGGCGCACCCGACGCACAGGTAGAACCCGATCCAGCCGGCGTCGACCCAGCTGCCGGCGTGGAAGCCCCCGCGCAGCGACTGCCAGGTGTATGCGGCGTCCGCCGCGAGCAGGCAGGCGAGGCCGGCGAAGAGCAGCCGGGCCGGGGTGCCGCGGGTGGTGCCCCGGGCGCCGCCGAGGCGGGCCATCACGGCGAGCACCAGCACGTCGCCGAACGGGTAGGAGATCGCCACGACCCGTTCGGGCAGGCTGATCGCGGCGCGGGTGAGGTACGGCTCGATGAGGAACGCCCAGGTGAGCAGCGCGGCGCCGACGGTGACGATGGTGCCGTCGATGAGGGCGGCCCGGTCGCCGCCCGGGCTCTGGCGGCGCGCCACGATCGCGAGACCGACGGCCAGGCACGGGTACATCGCCAGGTAGCACACGTCCGCCGGGCCCGGCCCGGGCGCGTCACGGCCCTCGACGAGCTGCGGCCAGGAGAGCAGCCAGGCGCCGGCGCTGCATGAGGCGAGGCCGGCCGCCGCCAGCCACCACGGCAGCGGGCGGGCGGGCCGGTGCACGGCGATGCCGACCAGGACGGCCAGGAGCGACGAGCTCGCGATGACGGCCCAGAGCAGGCCGCGCAGGGGCGAGTCGGGCGTCGCGAAGTACACGACGCCCAGCGCCACGCCGACGGCGGCATACGACCGCAGCAGCACCCGACCCCCTCCGGTGGTCCCCGGAGGCCAATCGGCCGTTTCGAGTGCCGCGTTACCTTTTTGCCCGATAAGTCGGCACCGCCACGCCGACCGGCCGGCACCACCGCGGCGCCGAGCCGGCCGCCCCGGGCCGCGGGTCCGGCCGGTTCAGCGCTCCTGCAGCGTCCCCGCCAGCAGCCCGCGCATGAAGAACCGCCCGAGCAGCACGTAGATCGCCAGCGTCGGCAGGCTCACCAGCAGCGCGCCCGCCATCGCCTGACCGAACGGCACCGACTGCCCGCCGGCCACGTTGTTCAGCGCGATCGTCACCGGCCACGAGTCGCGGCTGGTCATCATCGCGCCGAACATGAAGTCGTTCCACGACGACGTGAACTGCCAGATGACGGCGACGGCGAAGGCCGGCTTGGCCAGCGGTACGGCCAGATCCACCCAGGTCCGCAGCACCCCCGCGCCGTCCAGGCGGGCCGACTCCAGCAGCGCGTCGGGCATCGACACGAAGTGGTTGCGGAAGATCAGCGTGGTGATCGGCAGCCCGTAGATGATGTGGATGAGCATCAGGCCGAGCAGGCCCCCGGTCGCGTCCCCGGACCCGCGCAGCCCGACCGCGGTCATGGTCTGCGACACCGGGATGATCACGGCCTGGTACGGCACGAAGATCCCGAACAGGATGAGCGGGAAGACCACGTTGGACAGCGGGAAGCGGAACTTCGACAGCACGAACCCGTTCGCGCAGCCGAGCAGGGCCGAGATGAGCGAGGCCGGGACCGACAGGGCGAGGGAGTTGCGGAAGCCCGACGACAGCTTGGGCAGCACCGCCGAGAAGTTGTCGAACGACAGGCTGGTCGGCAGCTCCCAGATCCGGGTCACCGACACGTCCGCCGGGTTCTTGAGGCTGGTCACGATGAGCACGTACACCGGCATCAGGAAGAACGCGGCGAGGGCCCACAGGATGACGTACCGCACCGTCGTGCGCACCGGCCCCGGGCGCTGCCAGCGCGGGATCGACGACGGGTCGGGGGCGGGCGCGTCGCCCGGCGTCGGCAGCCGGGTGGGCCGGTAGGTCTGGGCCGCGGCGTTCTGCGGCACGGCGGCGGTTGCGCGAACCATCGGTCCGGTCATGGACTGATCACCGCCGTTCCGTGCGAAGGCTGTACCAGACGTAGGGGCCGACCACGATGGCCACCCCGAGGAGCAGGACCGTGGCGATGGTGGCGCCGCGGTCGTAGAACCCGCCGTCGAACGTGGTGAACCACATGTAGAGCGACGGGGTGTCGATGCGCAGGTTGCCCTGGTCGAGCGCGTAGAGCAGGTCGAACGTCTTCAGCGAGATGTGGATCATGATGAGCATCGCGCTGAACGTGACCGGGCGCAGGGCCGGGCGCACGACGTGCCAGAAGACCTGCGTCTCGCTGGCGCCGTCCATGCGGGCCGACTCGCGCAGGGTGTCGCTGACGCCGCGCATGCCGGCCAGGAACAGGGCCATCACGTAGCCGGACAGCGCCCAGCCGGCCGGCAGCGCGACCGCGGCGATCGCCCACACCGAGTTGGACTTGTGCCAGTCGCTGCGCAGGAACCCGAGGCCGACGTCGGCGAGCAGCTTGTTGATGCCGGCCGTGTCGTTGCCCGAGCCGTTGTCGAGCAGCCAGCGCCACACGATCGCGGTGGCGATGAACGAGATGGCCATCGGGAACAGGAACACGCCGCGCAGGAAGCCCTCGCCGCGCACGCCCCGGTCCAGCAGCATCGCCATGAAGAACCCGAGCAGCAGCGCGGCCGCGACGAACACGACGGTGAAGATGATCAGGTTGCGCATGTCGGCCCGGAAGCGCTCGTCACGCAGCAGCGCGGCGTAGTTGTCGAAGCCGACGAAGTGGTACCGCGGGGAGAGCCCGCGCCAGTTCGTGAACGACACGCGCACGTTCCAGCCGAGGAACCCGTAGACGAAGACCCCGATGAGGATCAGCGACGGGGAGACCAGCACGAGCCCGGGCAGCCACCGGGGGCCGCGCTGCTTGCGGGGCCGGCGCTCCCGCATCGCGAAGGCGGGCCGGTCCGGCTCCGAGGAGTGCCGTGCCCGGTGCTGCTGCTGCTGCGGTGGTGCCGGCGCCTGCCGGACGGGGAGGTTCACTGCGTCTCCCGGAACTGCTGCTCGACGGTCCGGGCGAACTTGCCCTGGTCACCGTCCTGGACGAACAGACCCAGGGCCGAGTCGATCTCCGCGTTGTACGCGTTGCTCGCCACGACGCCGTGGGTCAGCGACCCGACGATGCGGGTCTTGGGGTCGCGCCACTGTTGCAGCGCCCAGCCGAGGTAGTCCGGGTAGAGGCCCGCGTCGGCGTCGGTGCGCGCCGGGATCGAGCCCTTGAGCGGGTTGAACAGGTTCTGCCCCTCGGTGGAGCCGCACTCGATCAGCCATCGGCGGGCCAGGTCGGGCCGGCGCGCGCCGGTGGGCAGCGTGAAGGTGTCGGACAGGAAGTCGTAGACGCCGGTGCTGCCCGGCGAGGCGACCGCGGCGTAGCCGTCCTGCCAGTGCAGGCCCTTGGTCTGCGCCAGGTACGACGAGGACCAGTCGCCCATCACGGCGTACACCGCGGAGCCCGACACCACCCGGTCCAGCTGCGGCTGCCAGTCGCCGGCCGCGGACTTCACGTCGGAGACGGCGAGGATCTTGGCGTACATGTCCAGCGCGGCGGCCACCTCGGGCGCCCGCCAGCTGACGCGCCCGGCCCACAGCCCCTCGTACCCGTCCGGGCCCAGCTCCCCGAGCAGCACCGTCTCGAGCAGGTGCTTCTGCGTCCACTCGGGCCCGACCGCGAGGGCCACCCGGCCCTTGGCCTTGATGACCTCGGCCTGCTGGAGGAACTCGGCCCAGGTCTTCGGCGGCCCGGAAAGCCCCAGCTCGCGGAGGGTCTTCGGGGTGTACCACATGAGGTTGGCCCGGTGGATGTTCACCGGCACCGCGTAGATGCGCCCGTCGATGGTGAGGTTGTCCACGAGCCCCTTCGGGAACACCTTCGCCCAGCCCTCCTGGCGGTACAGGTCCGAGATGTCCTGCACCTTGCCCGAGCGCACGTCGTCGAGCAGTTCGAGCCCGGCGTGACGCTGGTAGGAGTCCGGCGGGTCGTTGGCCAGCAGGCGGCTGGCGAGAATGGCCTTGGCGTTGGAGCCGGCGCCCCCGGAGACGGCCGCGTTGACGAACCGCACCCCCGCGTTGGCGCCCTCGAAGGACTTGGCCATGGCGGCCAGGCCCTCCTCCTCACCGGGGCCGGTCCACCACGAGTACACCTCGAGCTGATCGTTGCTCGCGCCCCGCACCCCGAACATCGACAGGCCGCAGACCAGCGAGACGACCACGATCACCAGGATCGCCAAGCGCCCCTTCCACACGGCAACCCCTCTTCCACAACCACGATTGAAGACGCGGCGCGGCGACTCCATCCGGCGGGGCGGCGCGCGCATGTCGCCCAGGGACGGTATGCGCGTATAGAGCGGTTGCAGATGGAACCTTAAGGCGCCACCGAGCGTCGATCGGACACTTGCGCACGACGAACGGTGGATCTTGTATCACGGCGTAATGAGATCGCTGCAGGCAGTAGCGTCTGAAGGATCTGCAGCTCGGGGCCGACCTGTGGGAGCGCTACCAGGTCTTGCCGAAATCGGCCGTTCACAGACTGGTACGCCGTTGGTTACGTTGCACTCGGTGCAACGCGTCCCGGCCACGCGCCCGTCGGCCATGCGTCCATCGGCCAGGAACACGACGCGGTCGGCGTGGGCGGCGGCCCGCGCCTCAGCTCGGGACGGGGTAGACCGCCCAGGGCTTGGTCTTCAGGCCGCCCCGCGAGTCGATGCCGGTCTTGAGCCGCTCGCCGGTCTCGTGGGAGATGCCCGGCGACTCGTACGTCGGGACCTCGACCGCGCTCGCGGTGAACTTCTGCCGGTCGGTCCCCTCGTAGTCGATGCGCACGACGGCCGGGCCCTGCGCCGTCTCCAGCAGCAGGAACACGTGGCCGGGCCCACTGATCGGCGGGGTGCGGCGGCCCAGATCGATACAACTGGTCACCTCGCCGAACGGCGACGAGCGGGCGAACAGGGAGCAGGCCTGCCGCTCCTGGTCGGCCAGGAACGACGAGCGCTGCGGAAAGCCCACGGCGAACGGGCCGCCGCCACACACCAGCACTACCGCCGCCGCGGCCGTGACCGCCCACCCGAGTCGATTCATGCCGACATTGTTAGCAGATATCCTGGTGCGTGTGATGCCGTGGGAGGACCTCGGGTTCGACACCTACGACGACCTGTGGGCCCGCGTGCCCGCCGACCCGCGGCCGTCGGTGACGTTCGACCTCGCCGACTTCTTCACCGCCGAGGTCCAGGCCGAGTTCAACGCGGCCGAGCGGGCGGTCGACAGCCTCGCCCACCTGGCCTTCGTCCGGGTGCTGCCGCCGGGCACCCCGCTGCTCGTGCTCACCTGGGAGCACGCCTCGCACCGCTTCTGGCCGCACCGCCAGACCGAGGCGCCGCCGTGGCTGGTCGTGCCCAACGGCGACCACTACGTCGTCGGCACCGAGGACTTCTCCCTGGGCACGCGCGGTCACCCGTGGGAGCGGACGCTCCAGGTGTGGGGTGAGCCCCTCCTCGAGGTGCTGGTGCCGATGCTGAGCTGGCTGCCCCGCGCGTCGTGACCCCGCCGCTCAGCACTCGACCTCGCTCGTCGCCTCGAACGGCCCGACGACGATGCCCCGGCGGAAGGTGCCGTCGGGGCCGCTGATCACTCTTGAGCGTGAGGGTGGCGGCCGGGGGTCGGGGTCCTCGCGCCACAGCAGGGCGATCGCCTCCCTCGCCCCGCGATCCTGCTGCCAGCGCTTGAGCGTGACGGTCGCCGGCGGCGCGTCCCACTGCGTGCGCCCGTCGGCGACGAGCTGCTCGCGGGCGCGGTCCGCCTGCATCATCTCGTCGTAGGCGGCCTTGCCCGCGCTGCGCAGGGCCTCCAGCACCACCGCGTCGCGCTCCTTGGCCGGCGAGGCACGCATCTTCGTCGGGAGCGAGGGACGCATCGGGTCGGCCATGCGGCTCAAGGTAGCGGCCCGCTGCCATACTGATGGGTTCGCGGGCCGCTCGGGGTTGCACGGGTAGGAGCAGCCGACACGAGGGAGTACGAGATGTTGCTACAAGGGCGCAGCGCGGTCGTCTACGGGGGCGGCGGCCACGTCGGCGGGGCCATGGCCCGGGCGTTCGCGCGCCACGGGGCCACCGTGCACCTGGCCGGGCGGACGCTTGCGACGGTGCGGGCGGTGGCGGAGGAGATCACCACGGCCGGCGGGACCGCCTTCGCCGACGCGGTTGACGCGCTCGACGAGCACGCCGTCGACGAGCACATGGACCGGGTGATCGAGCGCTGCGGGCGGCTCGACGTGTCCGTGAATGTGATCAGCGACCAGGACGTGCAGGGCGTCGCGATGGCGCAGATGACGGCCGCGGACTACCTGCGGCCGATCGTCACCGCGGTGACGTCGAAGTTCCTGACCGCCCGGGCCGCCGCACGGGTCATGGTGCCGCGGCGCTCGGGGCTCATCCTGTACTTCGGGGGCACCTTCGACTGGTCCGTGGCCCGGCGCTTCAGCGTGGGCGGGATGGGGGTCACGTTCGACGCGGTCGAGTCGATGCGCAAGCAGCTCGCCTGCGAGCTCGGGCCGAGCGGGGTCCGGGTCGTCACGCTGCGCACCGGCGGGCTGCCCGAGACGATCCCGGCCGGGTTCGAGGGGCGCGACGAGCTCGTCGGATGGCTCACCGGCCAGACGCTCACCGGGCGCACGGCGACGCTCGCGGAGGTCGGCGAGCTCGCCGCGTTCGTGGCGTCGGACCACGCCGGGATGATGACCGGCGCCGAGCTCGACATGAGCGCCGGAACGTCGATCCGATGAGTTGATCATTGAAAGATCTTTCCGGCATTCCAATCCATTCGCGCAGCTCAGCCCGCCGAGAACCCGGTCGTGCAGCAGTACCTCATCAACGCGAACAACACCTGGTTCCCAGAGGGCCGGGCCCACCCCTCAGCGCAGGGTGAGCCGCAGCACGCGGTCGTCGTCGGGCACCGGGCCGTTGGGGTTGCGCCCGTCGCGGTTCGAGGTCGTCATCCACACGCTGCCGTCCGGCGCCGTCGCCGCCGTGCGCAGGCGGCCGTAGCGCTCGGTCAGCGCCTCCACCGGGCGGCCGGCGACGCCCGAGCCCGTGCGCCAGCGCACCGCCGCCGTGTCGGAGAAGGAGGAGGCGACGACCGGGGACGGGCCCAGCGGCACCAGGTAGATCCGCTGGCCGCGCAGGCACGTCACGACCGCCGTGGTCCCCGTGATCGCCACGCCGGCGGCCACCCCGACCTCCGGATGCCAGACCACCACCGGGTCGACGTAGCGCGGGTTGCTCCCGATCCCCTCGACGGCCGGCCAGCCGTAGTCGCCGCCCGGGCGGATGATGTTGAGCTCGTCCCACACCGCCTGGCCGATCTCGGAGGAGTACATGACCCCGGCCGCGTCCCAGGCCAGGCCCTCGGGGTTGCGGTGGCCGTAGGACCACACGAGCGAGCGCGGGAACGGGTTGCCGGGCGGGGGCCGGCCGTCGGTGGTCATCCGCAGGATCTTGCCGCCGAGGATGTCGAGGCGCTGGGCCGCCTCCGTGCGGGAGGCCTCGCCGGTGGTCGCGTAGAGGTAGCCGTCGGGGCCGAACGCGAGCCGTCCGCCGTCGTGGATGCCGCCCCTCGGGATGCCGGTCACGATCGGCTGCGGGCGGGCGCGGCCGTCGAGCTTGAGCCGCGCGATGCGGTTGTCGACCTTCGTCGTGTAGTAGATGTAGACCGTCCGGTCCTTCTTGTAGCCGGGCGACACCGCGATGCCCAGCAGCCCGCCCTCGTTGTCCGAGTTCGCCTCGCCGATGCGGGCCACCGGGGTGACCGCGCCGGCGGTCGTCACGTGCAGGATGCGCAGCGTCCGGCGCTCGGTCACCAGGGCGCTGCCGTCGGGCAGGAACGACAGCCCCCACGGGACGTCCAGGTGCCGCGCCACCGTCGAGACGCTCACGCGCCCGTCCGCGCCGCCGGAGGGGTCGGCCGCCCCATGGTGGAAGTCGGTCGGGTTGATCGGCGGCAGCGGTTTCCCCTCGGCCCCCGCCGGCGAGGAACATCCGGCCAGCACACACACGGACAGCAAGGCGATCCCGGCTCGGCGCACGGGGCAACCGTGCGCCGGGCCGGGATGAGCCGCCGTCATCCTAGGAGGCGTAAACCTCCAGCTCCGAGAGCTGCCCGGCCGGCCAGCCGGTGTTCCCGGTGACCGTGACGCGCAGGTAGCGCACCCCGGCCGCGGGGAACGTGAGCGTGACCGTGTTGCCGGTCGCCGGGTCGAAGGCGCAGGCCCGGCTCGCGACGAGCACCGCGCCGGTGGTGAAGTCGGTGATCGTCACCGTCTCGGTGCGCGCCGCCCACGCCGTCGCCGGCGGAAGTTTCAGCACCACGCGGCTCACGGCGGTGTTCGCGCCGAGGTCCACCTGCAGCCACTGCGGGAACGCGTTGTTCACGCTCTCCCAGTAGGTGTCCGCGCTGCCGTCCACGGCGTTGCCGGCCGCGTAGTTCTGCGTGTTCGACGACTGCGTGACCGGCCGGTGCAGGGCCAGGTTGGTCGCGGTCGCGGCCACCCCGGTGCCGCTGAGCGCGACGGTGGCCTCGGCGTTGGCGGCGGTACTGCGCACGCTCAGCGTCCCCGTCCGGTTCCCGGCCGCGCTGGGGTGGAACGTGACCGTGGCCGTGCAGTTGGCGCCCAGCGCGATGGTGGTGCCGCACGTGGTCGTGACGGTGAAGTCGCCCGACGCCGTCACGGACTGCACCGTCGCCGGGGCGGTGCCGGTGTTGGTGACGGTCACGGTCTGCCAGTCGCTGTTGGTGTTCACGCCGGTGTCCTCGAAGTGCAGCGACGCGGGGCTGAGCGCGAGGGTGGCCGTGCCGCCGCTTGTGCCGTACACCTCGAAGGACGACAGCTGCCCGGCCGGCCAGCCGGTGTTCGCGGTGATGCTCAGGCGGACATAGCGCGCGCTGACCGCCGGGAACGTGGCGCTCGCGGTGTTGCCCGTGGCCGGGTCGAAGAGGTAGTCGGTGGCGCCCGCGGCGGTGCTCCACTGGGCGCCGTCGGCGCTCGTCAGCACCGCGACCGTCTGCCGCCGGGCGGCCCAGGCGGACGCCGGTGGCACGCGCATCGTGACCTTGCCGACGCTCGCGGATGCGCCCAGGTCGACCTGCACCCACTGT
Organism: Dactylosporangium sp. CA-139114; assembly: GCF_050955725.1. NCBI lineage: Bacteria > Bacillati > Actinomycetota > Actinomycetes > Micromonosporales > Micromonosporaceae > Dactylosporangium > Dactylosporangium sp. CA-139114. Next base: position 2,881,029 of record NZ_CP192080.1, on the reverse strand, counting down.
GGGAACGCGTTGTTCGCGCTCTCCCAGTAGCTGTTCGCGTCCGCGTCGGTGACGTTGCCGGCCGGGTAGCCGGCCTGCGTCGACTGTGCGGTCGCGGGGCGCCCGGCGGCCAGGTTCGTCGTGCTCGACGGCGGCACGCCGGTGCCGGTGAGCTGGACGAGGACGGCGCCCTGGCCGTCGTCGCCGGTGATGGAGTAGACGGCGGACTGCGCGCCCTGGGTGCTCGGCGTGAAGGTGACGGTCTGGTGGATGACGTCACCGGGCGAGAGCTGCTGGCCCTCGGAGACCGGCGTCGTGGTGTTGAACGCGCCGACCGGCGGGGCCGCCTTGGTCAGGGTCAGCGTGATGTTGCCCGTGTTGGCGATGTCGAAGGTCTGGGTCGCGGAGGTACCGACGACGACCGATCCGAACGCGACCGGGTTCGGCGTGATCGTCAGGTGGGCGGCGCCCGCGACCGCCGTGCCGCTGAGCGGGACCGTGACCGGGCCGGCCGAGCTGGTGACGGTGATCGAGCCGGTGTGGTTGCCGGGCGCCGTCGGGGCGTACCGCACCGAGACCGACACGGACGCGCCGGCCGCGATCGTGGTGCCGGTGGCCGGGAAGCCGGTGGCGCTGAACGGGGCCGCGGGCGCCGTCGAGCCGGTGACCGTGACGGCGCTCGTGCCGGTGTTGGTGATGCTGACGCCGAGGGTCTTGCTGGCGCCGGTCGGCACCGTGCCGAACGACAGCGCCGCCGGGGTGGCGCCGAGGCCGGGCTTCGTGCCGGTGCCGTGCAGGTCCAGCGCGACGGTCCCGGCGTCGGTGGTGAAGGTGAGGCTGCCCGCGGCGCCCCCGGCCGCGGTGGGCGTGAAGCGGACCGGCACCGCGAGGGTCTGCCCGGTGGTGAGGCTCACCGGCAGCGCGGGCGCGGTGACGCCGAAGGGCGCGGCGGCGGTCACGGCGGTGATGCGCACGGCCCGGGTCGCGGTCACCGTCACCGTCGCGTTGGCGGTGCTGCCGACGGCGACGCTGCCGAAGTCCGTCGGCGGGGCGCTCAGCGCGGCGGTGGTCGGGCGGCCGAAGCCGTAGAGGCGGCCGTCGCGGTTGCCCACGTAGACGCGGCCGTTGTCGGTCGCGGGCACGGCGAACTTCGTGGCGGTGCCGATCGGCGCGGAGTACCGCAGGTGCAGCTGCCCGCCGGCGGGCAGGGCGTCGTAGGCGCGCAGCTGGCCGCCCGAGCCGGTGGAGCCGTCGCTGTAGACGGCCCAGACGATCGCCGAGCCCGAGGTCGTGCCGGAGGAGGTGACGACCGGGGAGCCGGAGGTGTAGCCGAACGTCGAGGGGCTGGTCGCGGCCGAGGTCAGCACCGGCAGCCCGGAGCCGTTCACGCCGTACTTGAACGCGCGCAGGAAGCCCTGGTTCTCGACCTGGTACACGTAGCCGCCGTCGCCGCCCCAGACCGCCGGGTGACCCCAGACCCCGTTGTAGGGCCCGGCCGGCGGGACCAGCGAGGCGTCGGTGCCGCCCGGGCCCTGCGCCATGCCGCCGAGGTTGTCGCGGTCGAGCAGGAACACCCGGCCGTCCTTGCCGGTCTGCACCATCAGGCGCGGGTGGGCCGCGGTGCCGAACGAGGCCGGCAGGGCCACCGGGCCGCCGGAGCCGAAGTCGGTGTCGTCCTGGTCGAGCTTGCCGTTGTTGGCCGGGCTGAAGAAGTCCTTGGCGCTCAGCGAGCCGTCGCCGTTGACCTGCAGCCGGATCACCGACTCGGCGAGGGTGCCGGGCGGGCTGGTGCCCGGGCCGGGCGCCGGGGACACGCCGTTGCCGGTGGCCACGAAGATCCGGCCGGAGCCGTCGGAGACCAGGCCGCCGCCGGACTGCCAGATGCCGCCCATCCCGGTCGAGCGGCCGGCCTCGGTGGACCACAGCGTCGACATGGCCGGGGTGGCGGTCTTGACGCCGGCGACGTACCCGACGTACGGCCCGTAGTCGCAGTGGCTCGCGAAGCCCGCGTAGACGACGCCGTCGAGCAGCAGCAGGCCCGGGCGCTGGGCCGCGGTCTTCGGGTTGAAGGTGTTGGCCGGGTCGTTGGTCGGCGAGCCCTGGATGGTCACCGGCCAGCCCGCGCGCTCGGCCCCGGTCGCCGGGTCGATCTTGTGCATGGTGAAGTGCGGATGGTTGGCGTCCGGGCCGTCGTTGACCTTGGCGGTGAAGAAGACCGAGCTCGTCGCCGGGTCGTAGACCGGGGTGCTCGTGACGCCGATGTTCGGCACCAGGTCGCCGCAGCCGATCGCCGAGGCGGGCCAGGCGGGGCCGACGCTGCGGGACCAGATGATCGCGCCGGTCTGCGGGTTGAGGCCGTACACCCAGTTGTTCTCGGTCGCGGCGATCAGGGTGCCCGCGGCGACGATCGGCTGGGCGTAGATCTGGCCGTTGAGGTCGGTGGCGAAGAGCTGGCCGAAGTCGGCGGCGGAGACCGCGGACGGGCCGAGGGCCGCCTCGTTCGGGTCCCAGGCGGTGCGCAGGGTGTCGACGGAGACCGTCGTGACATCGGCGGCGGCGGGCGGGGCGAGCACGGCGGCGGTGCCGAGCGCGAGGAGGGGTGGCAGGAGGGCGGCGGCCAACCGGCGTGCGGCCATGACGGCTCCAGAGGGGGGTGTCGAAGAGCGTCGATCGGGACAGCACCGTAACGCCGCCGACATCTCCGCGCAAGATGCCAACGAAAAACAGAAATACTTACACTCGTCAACCGCAAAAGCCGTCGATGGTACCGCCCGGGCCCGCACCACCCGCCGGGGGCATTGATCGTTACAGACCTGTGGTGCGTGGGTACCACACTCGAACCGACCGGGGCCTTCGCGGTCTCTCGCGGAAGGGGACGGTGCGATGACCGATCCGGGACGCCGGCGGCTGTCCGCCCGCGACAGCCGCACCGCGGTCGCGGCCGGGGGCGCCGCGCTCATCGTGATGCTGCTCGCCCTGCTGGCCTACTGCCAGTTCACCGGCTCGGGCGCCGGCGACCGCGCCGCCCCGGGCGCCTCCGCCGCCGCCTCGGTCTCGGCCTCGGTTTCGGCATCCGTCTCGGCGAGCGTGTCGGCCGGCCAGTCCGCCGACGCCGCCCGCTCCGCCGCGGCCGCCGCCGAGCGGGAGCGCTCCGCCGCCGCCTCGCGCTCGGCGGCCGCCGCGGCCTCGGCCTCGGCCGCGAACGACGGCTCGGCGGGCCTGGGCGGCGGCGGGAACCCGACGGGCGCGGCCCCGAGCGGCGCGCCCCACACCGGCGGCGGCGACGGCCTGGGCATGCGCAACCCGGTGCTGGCCGGGGCAGGCATCGTCCTGCTGCTGGCCGCGGCCGCGCTCGTGGTCTTCCGCATGCGCCCGGCGACCGGACGGCGCTGACCGTGCGGCCGCCCCGGCGCCTGATGATCGACGGCCTGACCGGGCTGCTCGCGGCCGGCGGCCTCACGCTGCTCGTGATCGGGGCGTCCCCCGCTCCCCCGCCGCCCGAGCGCCCGGCCGCGGCGCCCGCCGCCTCCGGGCCCGTGCCGGACCCGATCCCGATCGCGAGTTCGGCCGCCCCGGCGACGGCGGTGCGCACGCGCGGGCTGGCCGCGTCCGCACCCGTGCGGCTCACGATCCCCGCGATCGGCATCGACACGGCGCTCATGTCGCTCGGCCTCAACCCGGACGGCACCGTCGAGGTGCCACCGCTCAAGCCGGGCGCGCCGGCCGGCTGGTACCGCAACCTGCGCACCCCGGGCGAGGTCGGGCCCGCGGTGCTCCTCGGCCACGTGGACACCGCCCACGACGGCCCGGCCGTGTTCTACCGCCTGCGCGAGCTACGCCCCGGCGACACCGCGACGGTGCGCCGGGCCGACGGCACCGCGGCGGTCTTCGTGGTCGAGCGGGTGGTGGAGGTACCGAAGACCGACTTCCCGACGGATGCCGTCTACGGCCCGGTCGACTATCCGGCCCTGCGGCTCGTGACGTGCGGCGGCACCTTCGACCGCCTCCGCCACGAGTACCGCGGCAACATCCTCGTCTACGCCCGCCTGGAAAGCTGAGGCCGGGCGAGGGCGCCCAGGACCTCGTCGGTCGTCGGGGTCGCGGCGCAGCTGCGCGAGGCGTAGTCGAGGGCGAGCGCGTGGTCGGCCGCGGTGAAGTCGGCCATCGCGTCGGCGACGAGGAACGGCTCCACGTCGTGCGCGTAGGCGTCGGCGGCGGTCAGCAGGCAGCCCAGGTGCGCGAAGACGCCGCACACGAGGAGCTGGTCGCGGCCCAGCCCCCGCATGGTGTCCAGCAGCGGGGTGCGGTGGAAGGCGCTGTAGCGCCACTTCGTCACCACCTCCGAGGGCGACGCGGGCTCGAGGACCAGGCCCCGGCTCGACTCGTCGGAGGTCATGCCCTCGCCCCACACGTCGCGCAGCAGGCCGCGTTCGGCCGGGGTCATGCGGCCGGGCTGGGCGGTGTACCGGATCGGCACGCCGAGGCCGGTGCACGCCGAGCGCAGCCGGGCGACGTTCGCCAGCAGCTCGCGGCCGGGCGGGACGGCGGGGTCGAAGCGGTCGACGAAGTACCGCTGCATGTCGTGGATCAGCAGCACACAGCGCGACGGGTCCGGCCGCCACGGGGCGGGCCCGCTGCGGGGCGGCGACGGCATCGGATACGAGACGACGGCGGGAATCATGCGTACAACCAATCCTGTCCGGGCAGCCCGGAGGCCGCGATCCGCTCGTCCCGGCGGCGCTGCTCGGCGCCGTCGGGAAGGTGGTACTCGTGGCCGCCCGCCGCGCTCGCCGCGGCCACGCGCTCGGCCCGCGGGCGGCGCGCCGCCTCGAACCCGGCGAGGTCGTCGAGGTGGGACGGCAGCGCCGCGGCGTCCTCGATCGCCTGGGCCGCGCCCTGGGCGAGGAAGGGCGGCATGGGGTGGGCGGCGTCGCCGATGACGACGACGCCGTCGCGGTGCCAGGCCGGCAGCGGCGCGCGGGTGCGCAGCGCGAATCCTCGGGTGGCGGCCCGCACCAGCGCGCGCACCGGCCCGTGCCAGCCCCCGAACCGCTCCCCCGGGCGGGCCACGACGACGAGGTTGAGCCCGCCGGGGATCGGATAGGCCACGACGTGCGCGCCCGGGCCGAGCCAGACCGTCACCACCGACGACTCGACCGGTGGGAGCACCGCGCGGTAGGCGGTGTACCCGAGGTCGACCAGCCCGCCGGGGGCCAGCAGGCCGCGGACCGTCGAGTGCAGGCCGTCGGCGCCGACGACGAACGAGGCCGGCCGCAGCGTCTGTCCGAAGTGGATTCGCCCGGCCTTCGCGGCGAGCGCCCTCAGCAGATCGGCCCGCCGCAGCGTCAGATACGGGGAGCCGTAGCGGGACAGCACGGCCGGGCCGAGCGGGACCCGGCCCAGCAGCGCGCCGTCCGACCAGCGGCGGATCTCGCGCGCCGAGGGCCGCAGGGACACGGCGTCCAGGTCCACGCCGAGGCCGCGCAGCACGCGTGTCGCGTTCGGCGGGAGCTGGATGCCGTAGCCCGACACCGGCAGGGATGGCGCACGCTCGACGACCTCGCAGGGCACGCCGTGGGCGGCGAGGGCGACGGCCGCGGTCAGGCCGCCGATGCCGGCGCCGACGATGAGCGGCTCAGTAGTAGCGCAGCGCACGGTCCCAGTCCTCCCCGGGGCCGAACAGGCCGCGCGGCTTCATCACCTCGGCGGTCGCGGTCAGCAGCCGGTGCGGGACCAGGCCGCCGGGCGGCACGGGCACCACGAGCGGCTCGACGTGCGGGTACGCGGTGCGCAGCGCCGCCGTCAGGGTCGCGGTCGCGGCGGTGCGCCAGCGGTCGGCGACCTCGATCTCGACGCGGAGGCGGGGATCGCGCCGGTCGCCGTCGACCCGCGCGCGCCAGAACCACACGCCGAAGTCGTCCGGCAGCCCGAAGACGAGCTCCTCCAGGCCCAGCTGGGTCAGGCCGCCGCGGGCGAAGCGGCCGAGCAGGCGCACCGCGGGGAGGTGCCAGCCGCAGGGGCACTCGCGGTACGCCACCTCCACCTCGTCCTCGATGGCGTAGCGCAGCAGGGGCATCGCGTCGCGGTAGAGCGGCGTCACGACCAGCCGGCCACGCCCGTCGGGCCGCAGCTGCCCCGTGTCCGGGTCCTGCACCTCGAAGACGGCCCGGTCGGCCCACAGGTGCATGGTGCCGTGCGCGCACTCCCCGGCCAGGCTGCCGGTCTCGGTCGCGCCGTACTCCTCCACGACCGGCGCCCCCCACACCCGCCCGATGCGGGCCTTGCGCGCGGGCCCGACGGGCTCGCCGCCGACGAAGAGCGCGCGCAGGCTCGGGAAGTCGCGGTAGCCGCCGACGCGCGCGGCCGCGGCCCACAGCAGCGTGTCCGTCGGCAGCGACCAGGTGAGGGTGACGCCGAGGTCGTGCAGCAGCCGTACCACCCGCGAGTAGGGCGTGGCCAGCGAGCGGTTGTCGGCCGGCACCACGGTCGCGCCGCGCAGCCGGGCGGCCGCGTGCGCCAGGTGCCCGGTGATCATCAGCGCGTACGGGGTGCGGACCAGCATCGTGTCGTCGGGCGCGATGCCGGTCCATTTGCGCGCGAAGCGCTCGGCGAGGTCGAGCCAGTCGGTCTCGGTGTAGTAGGACGCGGTCGGCTCGCCGCTGCTGCCACTGGACTCGTGATAGGTGGCCACGTCGGCGCGGTCGCAGGCGAGCAGGCCGAACGGGTACGCGTCGCGGAGGTCCTGCTTGGTCGTGAGCGGCTGCTCGGGCAGGGGCGCGATGCCGCGCCCACGGTAGAACGGGGAGCGCTCGGCCGCCGCGTACACCGCGGGGAGCCGCTCCTGCTGGAGCCGGGCGAGGCCGGCGAAGTCGTGCCAGTCGCCGATCCGGGGCAGCGTCATGAGTGCTCCAGGATCCGGTCGGCGTTGCCGAAGGAGACCAGCGCGAGCTCGTCCGGGGGCAGACCGAGGGCGCGCAGCTTGGCGACCTCGACGCTCGGGTGCTGCAGCGGGTGCTCGGTGCCGAAGAGCACCCGGTGCGCGCCCAGCCGGCGCACCGCGAGCCGGGCCACGGCGGTGAAGCAGCCGGAGAGCTCGACGGCGATGTTGGGCAGGGGCGCGACGAGGCTGAGCCCGGCCGCGTCCAGGCCGGTGTGCCCGCAGTGGCCGGAGACGAACGTGACGTCCGGGTGCCGGCCGGCGAGGACGACGAGGTCCTCGGTGCGGGTGCCGGCCCGGCCGAGGCAGACCACGTAGACGGGGTGGCGGTGCCGCGCGGCGATGCGCACGAGCGCGTCGACCCGGGGGTCGTCGAGCCGGAAGCCGTGCACCGCCGGGGAGATCTCCAGGCCCCGGAACCGGTGTGCCGCGGCCTCATAGCCGGCGGCGTCGCGGTACGGGTCGGCGAAGAAGAACGGCACCAGCCGCCCGCCGGACGCCTCGCACGCCCGCCGGACCCCCTCGTTGTCGGCCAGGGCCTTGCTGCGCCCGCCGTCGACGATCTGCACCGAGAGGCGGTCGAGCCCGACCACCCCGCCGGCGCAGACCGCCGCCCGCTCGACCCCGGCCTCGTCGAGGGCGCCCAGCAGGGCCTCGGCCGCGCCCGGGCCGGGGGTCAGGCGCGCGTGGAAGTCGAACATCGCGATCACTGCTCGTAGCACAGTTCGTCGATGGGGTAGCCGACGTGGCGCTCGCGCCGGGGCAGGTAGCCGAGGATGCGGTCGCCGGGCTGGAGCGCGGTCGAGTTCAGCACCGCGCCGCCGGGCCCGAGGATGCGCACGTGCCAGTCGTCCTGGACGATCACGTTGACCGCCTCGCCGCCCTCGGCGACGGCGTCGATCGACAGCAGCGGCCGCGTCTCGATCTTCACCCGGCCGACGACCACCGGGCGGCTGCGCCCGTCGACCCCGACGGCCAGGACGGTGCCGCCCGCGCGCAGTTCGCTGAGGTACCGCGTGTGCTCGCCGTCCGCCAGCGTGTACGACATGATCGCGCCGGCGTTGACCCGGAACGGACGCGTCGGCATGTAGGGCAGCGGGTGGGTCTCGCTCACGCAGAGCACGAGCGCCTTGGCCCGCGACCCGACCAGGATGCCCTCGTCGCGGGCGAGGTAGGTGCACGTGTCGACGCAGGCCCGCTCGCCCATCCCGGCGTGGGTGATCGCGGTGACGGTCAGCTCGGTGAGCTCCAGGTCCGGGGAGCGCCGCTCGACCGCGTCCTTGAGCCGGCCCGCCTCGCCGGGCGCGGACGGGGCCAGCATCACCCCGTCCGGGCCGTGCTCGAGCACGCCGAGGAACACGGGCGCGTCCGCGGCCCGCTCGACGGTCGTGACGATGAGCCCGTGCGCGTCGGCCGCGGCGGCCAGCACGATCTCGAGCGGGATGTTCGTCGGGTCGGCGAAGCGCAGCACGGTGACCGGGTCGCGGGTCACGCTCGCGCAGGCCACGGCCAGGGAGTCGGCGTCGGTCACGTCGACGTGGGCGCCGAAGCGCACGCCGGGGTGGCGGGCCGCGAGCCGGCCGGGCTCGCCGTGCTGGACGGGGTCGACGATCACCAGGTCGGCGTCGCCGAAGGAGTCGGGCAGCTCCTTGCCGGGCAGCAGCACCCGGCTCACGGTCGGCGGCAGCCCGGCGAGGTCGGCCGGGTCGTCGGCGACGATCGCGTCGAAGCCCCGGTGGATCGCCTCCTGGCACAGGACGGACTTGAGCCCTTCGGCGGCCCGGATGTCGAGCCAGCACTGCTTCATGGGGGTACTCCTTCTCATCGGGTGCGGGCCGGGGTGCGGTCATGGACGAGCGCGGCGAGCCGGCGCACCATCGCGGCCGGCTCGGGGGCGTTGAAGACGAGGCGGCCCGCGGCGACCCCGCCCGCCCCGGCCCGCACGGCGGTGGCGAGGTGCTGCAGGGCGGCGGCGCTGTCCAGGGCGTCGCCGCCGGCCGCGAGCACCGGGATCGGGCTGGCCGCGGTGAGCGCCTCGAGGTCGTGCGCGTCGCGGGGCATCGCCGTCTTGACCAGGTCGGCGCCGAGCTCGGCGGCGATGGCGGCGGCGTGCGCGACGAGCCGCGGGGCGCGGCCGTCGGCGATGCCGGGGCCGCGGGCGTAGACCATGGCCAGCAGCGGCACGCCCCACCGGTCGCAGTCGCCGGCGACCGCGGCCAGGTCGGCCATCTGCCGCGGATCGGTCCGCGAGCCCGCGTTGACGTGCACGCTGACCGCGTCGGCCCCCAGGCGCAGGGCCTCCTCGACGGAGGCGACGAGCACCTTGGCGTCGGGGTCGGCGGACAGGCCGGTGCCGGCGGACAGGTGCAGGATCAGGCAGAGCTCGCGGAAGCGGTGGGCCGCCACGTGCCGCAGCGCGCCCTTGTGCAGGACCACGGCGTCGGCCCCGCCCGCGGCGATCTCGCCGACGAGCCGGTCCAGGCCGCCCGATCGTCCACTGTGGATGATCGGGGCGCCGCCGATCGGGTGATCCAGCGGCACGATGAGCAGGCCGCCGGATCCGTTGCGGTACAACCGGTCCAGCCGGACCCGGCGGGCGAAACTGTCATTGGGAGCCACGCCTACCGACGCTAGGCTCGGGCCGGGACACGCCCCACTACCTCAATGGGTAGTGGCCGCCCTCGCCGACGCGCTGCGACGGTGACGAGCATGACGCATCCGTGGTTGCAGCGTATCGCCGGAGCCGAGGCCTTCGCACTCGTCTGCCGGGACGACCGGGTGGAGCTGCGCGTCGGGGCCCCGCTCGCCTCGATCCCGGACCGCCTTGACGCGGAGGTGGTGGCCGCGCTGCCCTACCGTACGATCGCCGAGCGCGGCCTGGCCTGCGTCGAGGACGGGGCCCCGCCGCTGGCCTTCGCCGTGACCTGGTCCGGCTCCCTGCCGGTGTCCACGGTCCTGGGCCTGCTGCCCGCGTGCTCCCCGGGCCTGCTCGACGGCCGGTTCGACCTGGACGACGCGCAGTACGCGGAGGTCGTCCGGCGGGTGGTGGAGGAGGACATCGGCGGCGGCACCGGCTCCAACTTCGTGATCCGCCGCACCTACCGGGCCCGCATCCCCGGCTTCACGCCCGCCGCCGCGCTGTCGGCCTTCGCCGGCCTGCTGCGGTCCGAGCGCGGGGCCTACTGGACGTTCCTGCTGCACTGCCGCGGCCGCACCCTGCTCGGCGCCACCCCCGAGTCGCAGGCCCGCCTCGACAGCGGGATCGCCGCGATGAACCCGATCAGCGGCACCTACCGCTACCCGCCCGGCGGCCCGACCGCCCGCGGCCTGCGCCGGTTCCTCGCCGACCGCAAGGAGACCGAGGAGCTGTTCATGGTCGCCGACGAGGAGCTCAAGACCATGGCCCGCATCTGCGAGGGCGGGGGCCGGCTGCGGGGGCCGTGGCTGCGGCCGATGTCGCGGCTGGCGCACACCGAGTACATCATCGACGGGCCCACCGGGCTCGGGCCGGCCGAGGTGCTGCGCGCGACCATGCCCGCCCCGACGGTGACCGGCAGCCCGATCGCCGCCGCGTGCCGGGTGATCGCCGCGCGCGAGGGCACCGGGCGCGGCTACTACGGCGGGGCGATCGCGCTGCTCGCCCCGGGTTCGCTGGACTCGGCGCTGATCATCCGCACCGCGGAGATCGAGCCGGACGGGTCCGTGACCATCGGCGTCGGGGCGACGCTGGTGCGCCACGGCGACCCGGCGGCGGAGGCGGCCGAGACCCGGGCGAAGGCGGCGGCGCTGCTGGGGGCTCTGGCGGGAGAGCGGGCGGCGGCGGTACCGCCGAAGCTGCCCGCCCTCGAGCGCGCCCTGCGCCGTCGCAACGCCGGCCTGTCCCCGTTCTGGCTCGGCCGGCCGGTGCGGCTGCGCCCGCTGTCCGGCCGGGTGCTGATCATCGACAACGAGGACGACTTCACCGCGATGCTGGCCCGGCTCACCGAGGCGCTCGGGCTGCGCGTCGACGTCCGGCCGGCGCTGCGCGACGGCTACGATGCGGTGGTGCTCGGCCCCGGCCCCGGCGACCCCCGCGACCGCGACGACCCGCGCATCGACCGGCTGCACGAGATCGCCGGGCGGCTGCTGGCCGAGCGGACCCCGACCCTCGCCGTCTGCCTCGGCCACCAGGTCCTCGCGGACGAGCTCGGCCTGCCGATCCGGCGGCTCGCCCGGCCGGCCCAGGGCGAGCCCCGGCGGGTGCCCGGATTCGGGCGGGTCGGCTTCTACAACACCTTCGTCGCCGTGTGCGGGCCCGGCGAAGGCGCCCCGGGACATCGCGTGAATACGCTGCATCTGACCACCGTGCGTCACGGCCGGCCGGAGCGAATTGGGATATTGCGGGATGCCGCGACCGGGGCCGTGCACGCAATGCGATTGGCACGAGCGCGGTCAATACAGTTTCATGTGGAATCGGTGCTGACCGAGCACGGCCCGGCGATTCTGCGGCGCCTGCTGGCCGAAATCCTGGCCGCCCCGCCGGGCGGGCCGGGACCAGCACGATATCGGGCCGACGGAGGATGCCGTCCGGGTTCGTCCGGCTCCCCCGAATGGCTGTTCAAGTCGATCATCGAGTACCGAGAGAATCACCGCAGGCCAGCCACGATTACCGAGCCGAACACCGGTAAGACGTCCGACAACTAGGGGTGATTTCGCTGACTGCACCGGCCGCGGGAACCTTCGGGCGCGATCGCGAGCTCGCCGTCCTGCGCACAGCGGTGTCCGGCGCCGCCGAAGGCTTCGGCGGGTGCACGATCGTGACCGGCTCGGCCGGCATCGGCAAGTCCCACCTGGTCCGGGCCTCGATCCTGTGCGCGCAGGCGCGCGGGGTCTCGGTCGCGGCCCGCGCCGCGTTCGAGCTCGACCGCGCGGCCCCGCTGATCACCCTCGCCGGGACGCTGCAGCAGCTGCGGCCGGCCGAGCCCGCGATCGGCTGGCTGCGCGAGGAGGACGACGCGCAGTACCGCACCCTGGAGCGGCTCGGCGCCGCGCTGGAGGACTACGCGGCCCAGCGGCCCCTGGTGATCGCGATCGACGATGCCCAGTGGATGGACGAGCTGTCCGCCCTCGCCGTCGCCGAGCTCGTCCCGGCGCTGGCCTCCTCCCCCGTGCGCTGGGTGTTCGCGCACCGCCCGGCCCCGTCCGGCACGCCCGGGCAGCACCTCATGGAGCGCCTCGTCCGCGACGGGCACGAGCAGCTCACCCTCGGCACGCTCGACGACGACGCCGTGCGCCGGCTGTGCGTCCAGGTCGTCGGCGCCGACGTGGACAACACCGTGCTCGCGCTGGCCGGCGGCTGCGACGGCAACCCGCTGCAGGTCGAGCAGCTGGTCCGGACGCTGCACCGGACCGGGCAGCTGGTGGTGGCCGACGGGATCGGGACCGTCGTCGGCGAGGAGCTGCCGTCGAGCTTCATCACGATCGTCGACCAGATGCTGCACGGGCTGTCCAGCGAGGCCCAGGAGCTGCTGCAGGCGGCGGCGGTGTTCGGCCGGCCGTTCGCGATCGAGGCGGTCGCCGAGCTGCTCGACGTGCGCCCCGGCCCGCTGGTCAAGCAGGTCAAGGAGGCGCTCGACGCCCGGGTGCTGGTCAACAACGGCGACGAGCTCGAGTTCGTGCACGATCTGGTGCGGCTGGCGGTGTACGGCACGCTGAACCCCGCCGTCGCGACCATGCTGCACCGCCAGGCCGCCGTGATCGCCCGCGAGGAGGGCCGCCCGCCGGTCGAGGTCGCCGAGCACCTGCTCAAGACCGGCCGCACCGGCCGCCGCGAGGCCGTCACGATCCTGCACGAGGCCGCGCTCGAGGTCGCCCCGGCCGCGCCCAGCACCGCCGCCGACCTGATCGAGCACGCGCTGCGGGTGATCGGCGAGCACGACCCCGCCCGGGTGGCGCTCGTCGCGGACGCCGTCACGCTGCTCGCCTCGGCCGGCCGGCTCGAGCGGGCGCAGGACCTGGGCGAGACCGCGCTGCGGGCCGGGCTCGACCCGCGCACCGACGCCATGCTCAAGTTCGGGCTGGCCGAGGCGTTCAAGCACGCCGGGCACAACCGGCTCGCGGTGGAGTGGGCCGACCAGGGCCTCGCCGTGCCCGCCGTGCCCGGGTCGGTCGCGGCGAAGCTGCACGCCATCCGCGCCCACGCCCGCTTCTACTCCGGCGACCTGCCCGGGGCCGACGAGGACGGCGAGGCGGCGACGGCGGCGGGGCTGGCCACCGGGGAGTACGCCGCCTCGGTGTTCGGGCTCACCGGCCGCAGCCTCGTGGCCCAGGCCGAGGGCCGCCTCGACGACGCCTTCGGCCACGCCGAGCGCGCGACCGGCATCGCCGACCAGGTGCGCGGCGACGCCGCCCACCGCCACCCGCGGATCTGGCTCGGCGACGCCCAGGCCTGCCTCGACCGCTTCGACGAGGCCGAGGAGACCTACCGCCGCGGCCGCCGCGAATCCGAACGCCTCGGCACCGCCTGGTCCACGCCGCTGTGGCACTACTACCACGCGGCCCTGCTCACCGCCCGCGGCCGGCTCGACGACGCCGTCGCCGAGGCCGAGGCCGGCGTGGCCATCGCGCTCAACCTCACCGCCTACGCCCTGGCCGTGCCGCTGCTGGGCCAGCTCACCCGGCTCGCCGTCCTGCAGGGCGACCTGCCCCAGGCCCAGGCCCACCTCGCGCACATGCAAAGGCGGATGGCGGCCGGAATCACCGCGGCCCCCGAGGACATGTACTGGCCCGAGGGCGTCCTGCTGGAGGCGGTCGCCGGGCCCGAGGCGGCCCTGGACGCGCTGACCGGCCTCGTCGACGCGCTGCCCACGCGGCCCGTGCTGATCGCGCAGGACCCGTCCACCGCCCCCGCGCTCGTGCACCTCGCGGTCCGCGCCGGCGACCTGCCCCGCGCCCGCACCGTGGTCGCCGCGGCCCGGGCCCTCGTCGCCCGCAACCCGCGCCAGCTCTCCCTCGCCGCCGCGGCCGACCACGCCGAGGGTGTGCTCACCGGCGACCCGTGGCTGCTGCGCGGCGCCGTCGAGCGCTTCCGCCGCACCCCGCGCCGCCTCGCCCTCGCCGGGGCCCTCGAGGACGCCGCCCTGAACACCGCCGACGACCAGCAGGGCCGCGCCTGGGCCGCCGAGGCGATCGCCATCGTCACCGACTGCCGGGCCGAGCGCGCCCGGCGCCGCCTCGAGTTCAGCCTCGGCGGCCCCAAGGCCCCCACCGAGCGGCCCGGCTTCCGCCCCGGCTCCCCGCTGCACCAGCTCACCCCGGCCGAGCAGAACGTGGCCCTGCAGGTCGCGCTCGGGCTCCAGAACCGCCAGGTCGCCAGCGCCCTGCACCTGTCCCGGCACACCGTCGACAGCCACCTGCGCAAGATCTTCACCAAGCTCGACCTGCGCGGCCGGGTCGAGCTGGCGAACCTCGTGAACCGGGATCGCTTGAACACGTGATGTACGCGGGCGCCCTCCCGGCCCGAGCATGACCATTGGCGACGAAGGCGTCGCCGTGGCCGAGCGATGGGGGAACACCGGTGACGACGCCGTCGAGCGCACAGGTTCTCGTGGTCGGGGCGGGCCCGGCCGGCGCGGTGCTCGCGCTGGAGCTCGCCCACCACAACGTGCCCTGCCTGGTCGTGGAGCGGGCCGTCGCCCCGCCCCGGCACCTCGGCGCCGACCGGCTGACCGGGCACGCGATGGGGCTGTTACGCCGGCTCGGCCTCGCCGCGGTGGTGCAGCGCCACGCGGAGGCGCCCGAGCCCGAGGACGTCGAGTGGCGCATCGGCCTCGACGACGACCCGGTGCTCGTCTCCTCCCCCGACGCCACGTCCGGCGGCGGCCCCGACCATCGCGTCCCGGCCGCCGACCTCGCCCGGCGCCTGCGCGACGAGCTGCGCCGCAGCCCCCTCGTCGACCTGCGCGAGGGCTGGACCTTCACCGGCCTGCGCGTCGAGCCCGACGGCGCCGTCGCCACCGTGCTCGACGTGCACGCGGGCGTGCGGCACACGATCGCGGCGCGGCACCTGGTGGGCTGCGACGGCGCGCAGAGCACGGTGCGGCGCTGCGTGGAGGTGCCGATGGAGAGCCTCGGCAGCCCCGCCCGGCACTGCTCGGTGTTCTTCCGCAGCGCCGACCCCCGCCTGCCCGCCAAGCACGGCAACCCCGTCGTCGTGGTCGTCGGCGGCACGACCAGCCTGTCCCGCGGCGACGGCGACAGCTGGGTGGCCCACCTGCCGGTCGGCGCCGACGAGCCGGTCACCACCGACCCGGTCGCGATGCTGCGCTCGCGGCTCGGCAGCGGCCTGGAGGTGGCCGAGATCCTCGGGGTGGCCCAGTGGGACGACGCCCTGGCCGTCGCCGCGGCGTACCGGCGGGGCCCGGTGTTCCTGGCCGGCGAGGCCGCGCACCGCTTCCACCCGGCCGGCGAGCTCGCCGACACCAGCCTCGCCGACGCCGTCGACCTGGGCTGGAAGCTGGCCGCCGAGATCAACGGCTGGGGCGGCCCGGCCCTGCTGGCCAGCTACGAGGCCGAGCGGCGGCCGGTCGCCCTGCTCGACCGGGAGCTGCTGGCCCGCTCGCTGGAGACCCGGCGCCGGTTCAGCCGGCTCAGCGCCGCCGGGGCCGCCCCGGAGCTGCTGGCCGGGCTGCTGCGGCAGGAGGCGCACCGCCCCGACGCCCGCGCCCTGCCCGCCCGGCACGCGACCTCGGCCGTGGTCTGGCACAGCGGCGCGAACGGCCTCAGCGGCACGATCCGCCCCGGCGGCCGGGCCCCGGACCTGCGCCTCGACGGCGGCGACACGCTCGCCGAACGGTTCGGCCCGCAGCTGACCCTCGTCGACCTCACCGGGGAGGCGGCCGGCGCCCCGCTCGCCGCCGCCGCCAACGGCCGCGGCGTCCCCGTCGTCCACCTGCCCGTCGCCGACGCGAGCGTGCGCACCGGCTGGGACCGGCCGCTCGCCCTGGTCCGCCCGGACGGGCACGTGGCGTGGTGCGCCGACACCGTGCCGGCCGACTGGGACGCGGTCCTCGACCTGGTCAGCGGCAAGACCACGTGAATACGTGATGTCCGCGGGGGCCCGCGGAGGCGACGCTCGATAACGCCCAGCCCACCACCGACAGGCAGGACAGAGCCGATGAGCATGACGACCCTGGCACCGCCGCTGACGGGTTCCCCGGACTTCGGCAAGGATCTGCGCGACACGGTCGTGAGCCGGTGGCACAAGCGCCTGTCGGCCAACTCGACGGCCAAGCGCAGCCACTGGCGGACCAAGACCGTCTACTTCCGCGCGGTCGCAAGCCTCGTCGCCGCCGCGCCCGGTGCCCCGCTGACCTGGAAGAGCATCGTCGAGGCGGCCGCGCCCAACGGCAGCCGCAGCACGTTCTACGAGGTCGCCGGCGCCCACGCCCGGCACCCGTTGATCGACGCGTTCATCGACGACGGCCGCACCGACTCGATCCAGCTGGCGCTGCACTACCGGCGCACCGACGCCGTCGCCCAGCTGCTCGACGAGGCCAAGGTCTGGTCCTACTGGTCGCACCGTGAGCGCATGCTCGACGCCGTGGGCACCGCGGGCCCGATCTCCCCGCTCGCGCTCGAGGCCCAGGTGTGCGAATCGCTGTCGAAGTGGTCGCGGGCCAACCCGCACCTCGCCGCGGCGCTCGGGCACACCCCGCCCGCGTGCGCCGTCGAGGACCTGATGCTGATCCGCGACGGGAAGATGGCGGCGGTACGGGCGGCGAGCCAGCTGACCGAGCACCTCCGACGGGCCGCCTGAGGCTCCCGCGAGGACTGTTCGTCTTCGCGCGGGCAGGGCCTAGTCTGGCGGGGTGCGACTGCGGCGGCTCGAGCGGCAGTGCCGGCGGCTGATCGCGGACATCGAGGTGCCGGAGCCCTTCGACCTGTCCGTGTTCCTGTCCTACGTCGCCGCGCGCCGGGGACGTGACCTGCACCTGCATCCACAGCCCGCGCCGTCCGGCTCACCGTGCGGGCTGTGGCTCGCGACCGAGCAGGCCGACCACATCTTCTACGCGGCCGGGGCCGACCCGCTGCACCGCCGGCACATCATCCTGCACGAGATCGGGCACATCCTCTGCGACCACAAGGCGCCCGGTCTCGTGCTGCCGGACCTCGACCCGGCGACCGTCGCCCGGGTGCTGCTGCGCTCGACCTACTCGGCGCCGCAGGAGCAGGTGGCCGAGATGATCGCGACGATGATCAGCGGCCGGGTGCTGCGCGGCGGCACCGCCCCGCGCACCGACGACCCGCTCCTGCAGGGCCTGCAGGAGGCGTTCATCCCGGGACCGGGCCATGGCCTTCGCTGACACCCTCGAGTTCCTGGTGCTGGGCTCGCTCTGGGCGTTCACCATCTGGCGCTTCGCGACGCCGCAGCCGCCGCGGGGCCGGGCCGTCCGGCTGGTGGTCATGCTCGCCGCGCTCTCGTTCACGTTCAACCGGCGGGAGATCTCGTTCGCCACGGACCGGCTGCTGCACGTCGCCGACATATCGGTACCGCTGAAAAATCTGGCGACCGTCGCCGCATCGGCCGCGATGGTCCACGTCACCGGCCTCATGCCCGGGCCGCTCGCCGATCGTCCCCGGCTGCGCCGCTGGGCCTATGCGCTGCTCGCCGTGACCGGCGTGACCATGGCGGTGCTGTTCGTGCTGGCGCCGCGCAGCCCCGCCCGCGGCGACTTCGTGGCCGAGCACGCCGGCACGCCGCTGGTCACCGCCTACGGCGTGCTGACCCAGTTCGGCCTGTTCGTCGGCCTCGCGTGCTGCCTGGCGCTGTTCCACCCCGCGGCCGGGCGGGCCGAGCGCGGCGCCCTGCGCGCCGGGCTGCGGCTGCTCACCGCCGCGGCGCTGGTCGGGCTGCTGTTCATCGCCAACCGGGTCGCGTTCCAGGTGAGCAACGCCCTGGGCAGCGACGTGATGAACGGCCCCGGCGCGGAGAACCTGTCGCGGGTGATCCTGGCCGCGATGCTGCTGCTGTTCGCCGCGGGCGCGGCCCTGCCGGCGATCGGCGGGCTCCAGCGGTGGCTGGCGCACTACGCGGCCCTGCAGCGGCTGCGCCCCCTGTGGGCGGCGTCGGTGGCGGCCCTGCCGCACGTGGTGCTCGGCGATCCTCCGTCCCGCCTCGCCGACCTGCTCACGCTGCGGGGCGTGGACCTGCGCCTCTACCGCCGGATCATCGAGATCCGCGACGCGCAGTGGGAGCTGGGGCAAGCTCAGCAGGCACCCCCGGACGCCGACACGAGCCTGGTGGAGCAGGCACGTGCGCTCCTGCGGACTGGAAGCGTTGTGGCCACCCCCGATGTGGCGCCGACCCGGCGACCCGGCCACAACGATCCCCCCGATGCCCCCAGCGCCTCGTCAATGTGAGTTGATGGGTGCACGGTGCCCGTCAATCTGAGCTTATGATGGACATTTCCATCCGGCCGGCGGGATTGTCAAGGGTTGATGCGATGAGTGAGCCGACGCTCGCGGCCAAGCTGGACCGCCTGTTCCGCACGGTCCACCCGGCCGGACGCGGCGAGTACACCTATGAAGAGGTGGCCGCCGCCATCCGCGAGCGCGGCGTCATGATCTCGCACACATACGTGTGGCAGCTGCGCAAGGGCGCCCGCGACAACCCGACCAAGCGGCACCTGGAGGCGCTGGCCGAGTTCTTCGGCGTCAACGCGGCGTACTTCCTCGACGACGACCCGGCCACCGTCCGGCGCATCGAGGAGCAGCTCGACCTGCTGGCGGTGCTGCGTGACAGCGCGGTGCGCTCGGTCGCCCTGCGGGCCGCGGGCCTGTCCGGGCCGAGCCTGGAGGCCATCCACGGCATGATCGAGCACGCGCGCCGGATCGAGGGCCTGAGCGACGCTGACTGACGCCGGGCTCGTGCCGGGCTGGCGTTGACGCGGGCGTCAAGGTTTAGCGTGGCCTCCATGCGGATCGGCGAGTTGGCGGAGCGGGCCGGCACCAGCACACGGGCCCTGCGCTACTACGAGCAGCACGGCCTCATCGCCGCGCGGCGCACCGCCAACGGCTACCGCGAGTACGACGAGTCCGACCTGCGCCTGGTGCGCGAGATCCGCTCGCTGCTGGAGATCGGCTTCAACCTCGAGGACACGCGCCCCTTCGTGGAGTGCCTGCGCTCGGGCCGCGCCTCGGGCGCCGAGTGCCCGGGCTCGATCGAGGTGCTGGGCCGCAAGCTCGCCGACCTGGACGGGTGCATCGCGCGCCTGGTGGCGGTACGCGGTGTGGTGGAGCGTGAGCTGGCGCAGGCCACTGCCGAGGAGGAGCCCGCATGACGATCGAGGTCACCGACAAGACGTTCGCCGCCGAGGTACTGTCCAGCGACGTGCCCGTGCTCGTGGACTTCTGGGCCGAGTGGTGCCCACCGTGCCATCGGATCGCGCCGATGCTGGAGGAGCTGGCCACCGAGTACTCGGGGCGCGCCCGGGTCGTGAAGCTCAACGCCGACGAGAATCCGGTCACGGCTCGCGCCTACGGGGTGATGGCGATGCCTACGCTGGCGGTGTTCCGCTCGGGCGAGATGGTGTCGTGGCATGTGGGGGCTCGGCCCAAGGCGAAGTTGCGCGAGCAGCTGGACTCGGCGCTGTGAGGTGTTGCGGGCGATAAGTCGGGCGCTCCGCGCCACGACTTATCGGATTTATACCCCGTCGCCGTATTTGTCGTATTCCACGGCGCGCACGCTTCGTGCGGGCATCGACTTCTTCGGCTTCTTCGGCTTCTTCGAATGCTTTGCGTGCTTCGCGTGCTTCGGCGGGGCGGCTTTCCCGCGGGCGGCTGCCGGCCGCAACCCTTCGGCGAGCGGCCTCCCGCGGGCGGCTTCCTGCCCGCAGCCCTTCGGGGGGCGAACTCCCGCGGCGGCTTCCCGCCCGCAGCTCATCGGCGGCGGCCGCCGGCGGCGGCTTCCGCGTCGCGCTTGGGGGCGATCTCCGGCGGCTTCGGTGAGCAGGGGTGTTCGGCCGGAGCCGAATCACGGGTGGCGGGGCGGTAAGGGAAGACTACCCTTTGCACTGTGTCCGTCCTTCCGCCCGGGCCACCGCGGCCCGCCCCCGTGCCCCACACCGGCCGGGTCGTGCGCGCCGAGCGCCTGACCCCGAACATGCACCGCGTCGTGCTCGGCGGCGACGGGCTGGCCCGGTTCGCCGTGGGAGAGCACACCGATCACTACGTCAAGCTGATGTTCCCCCGCCCCGGCGTGGACTATCCGCAGCCGTTCGACCCGGTGGACGCCCGCGCGACGATGCCGCGGGAGCTGTGGCCGGTCACGCGGACGTACACCGTGCGCGAGTGGAACCCGGCCACCCGCGAACTCACGCTCGACTTCGTGCTGCACGGCGACAGCGGGCTGGCCGCGCAGTGGGCGGTCAACGCCCGCCCCGGCGACGAGCTGCACTTCGGCGGCCCCGGCGGCGCGTACTCGCCCGACCCCGCCGCCACCTGGCACCTCCTCGCCGGCGACGAGAGCGCCCTGCCCGCGATCGCCGCCGCCCTGCCCCGCATCCCGGCCGGCGCCACGTGCACCGCGTTCGTCGAGCTCGGGAACCCGCAGGACCGCCAGGACATCCCCGGCATCACGTGGCTGGACCGCGGCACCGGCCCGATCGGCTCGGCGCTGGTGCCGGCCGTGCTCGCGCTGCCGTGGCCCGACGCCGGCCCGGAGGCGGTGCACGCCTTCGTGCACGGGGAGGCGACGTTCGTGAAGGAGCTGCGACGGTACCTCCGTATCGACCGCTCCCTCCCCCGCGAACGCATGTCCGTGTCGGGGTACTGGCGCCTGGGCCACGACGAGGACGGCTGGCAGGCCTCGAAGCGCGCGTGGAACGCCCAGATCGAGGCCGAACAGGAGCCGGCCTTCTCGTAGCTGCTCTTCGCCCCGCACACCCGGCGCCGCGGCTCAGCACGGGCGCCATCGCTGCGGCGCCGGCCCCGACGCTGTGCCCCAGCCCGGCCGGTTCCGAGCCGGCGCACTGGCGCCCGAGCCGGCCGGTCACGAGCCGGTGCCCTGGCGTCCGAGCCGACCGGTCACGAGCCGGTGCGTCCGGCCCTCTTCGAACGAGCGCCGACCCCGCCCGAGAGCCGAGGGTGGCGGGCTGACACCAGTCACGAGCCGGTGCGTCCGGCCCTCTTCGAAGGAGCGCCGCTGCCGGCCGGGAGCCGAGGGTGGCACGGGTTACGAGCCGGCGCCCTGGCCCTCTTCGCGGGAGCGACGCTTGCGTTTGCGCCGCTCGACGCCGACGCCGCCCCACATCGCGAACCCGGTGACGATGATCCGCGGGGCGCCGTGCCGCCCCGGGCCGGACGCGTCGTGCCCGAAGCCGCCCATGAACCCGCTGCCGGTCACGTGCACCTCGGCGTCCTCCGGCACGATGACGTTCACGCCGCCCATGAGGGCGAACGCGCGGATCCTCACCTCGCCGTGGAGCATGCGGGCCTCGCGCAGATCGACGGTACCGCCGCCCCAGAACGCGAAACACGTGAACACCTTCGGCACCACCCAGGCGCCGCGGCGGGTGAAGCCGCTCATGACCGCCACGGCCGAACCGGTCGCGGGCACGTCGCCGGGGCGGGGCGGCACGCCGTCCATCATCGGCAGCGGCGCCGACCCGGCGGTGGGAAGGTCGCGGACGACGGGCTCCAGATCGGCGTACGTGCGGGCCGCGTACACCGCGTGCAACCGCTCATCGACCTCGTCCAGGTCGAGCCGCCCCTCGGCGGCCGCGGTGCGCAGCACTTCGGCGACCCGCTCCCGGTCGGCGTCCGAGGCGCGCAGCTGTCGCGGGTCGATGCGCTCGGGCAGAGGGTCGATGCGCTCGGGCAGATCGGCCATGGCGAACAGCGTAGGCCGTACGCACACGATCGCGGGACCCGTATCGCGCCGCTGCGACCACGCCACGCACCCACGCCAAGGCTCGCGCGGCCCGGACCCGACCCCGGACCGCGCTGCCGCACGGCTCGGCTCCGCACGGATCTGCTCGCGCGGGTCCGCTCGGCGCGGGTCTGCCCGCACGGATCTGCTCCGCGCGGGCCTGCTCCGTGCGGGCCTGCTCCGTGCGGGCCTGCTCCGCGCGGGCCTGCTCCGCGCGGGCCTGCTCCGCGCGGGCCTGCTCCGCGCGGGCCTGCTCCGTGCCGGCCTGCTCTGTGCCGGCCTGCTCTGTGCGGGCGGTGTGGGCGGGCGTGTCGCGAGGTCCTGTCGCGCATGCCCACTGCGCGTATGCGCGTGCCGGGTGCTCGGTTGTGCGCGGGTCGCGGGTGGCGTGATCGGCCGGTCGGCCATCACGTGCCTCGGCCGAGCGGATGCGTGGTGGGTGACGAACAGGCGAGCGGGTGCCGATGCCGAGACGCGGAACGGCCATCGCGCGGCTCCCCCCTTGGGCGCGGGCGCGCCGACGAGCGGGCGGCCGCGCATCGACGCGCGGTCACGATTCGGGTGTCACGCGAGTCGGCCGTGTGGGTGTGAGTTGGCTCCCGGGCGGGCGGGAGCGGGTCGGCGGGAGCGACGTTCGGTGCCGTACGAGTGACCGATTGTCCACTGTGGTCGCGACACGTCCCGAAAATTCCGGATAAAACGGTCTCGACGCGTATCCTGCCCGAAACAACCTCTTCGCAAACCGAAGACTTGCGCAAGGGCCTCGGTAGCGTTTTGGATGTGCTGGCGGGCCGTGCGCCACCGTCCGTGAGCGGCGGCGTCACAAGCTTCCCGATCATATGGAGGATCGATTCATGACCCATGGCGGGGATCTGTTGACGCAGCGCGATGACGCCGCGGCGCGGCCCAACTTCACGCAACAGGTCCGGGGCTACGACAAGCGCCAGGTCGACCAGTACCTCAACCAGCTCGACCGGCAGATCGCGAGCCTCACCAACGACCGCAAACGCGCGGCCGGCCAGGCTCAGGATCTGACGAACCAGGTGCAGGACCTGACCGCGCAGCTCAAGCAGCTGCAGGCGGAGCTGGTCGAGGTGAAGCAGCGGCCGGCTCGGGTCGACCGCGCCTCCTTCCGCCACCTCGGCCCGATGGTCGACCAGATCCTCGCACTGGCCGAGAAGCAGGCCGGCGTGATCATCGACAACACCGAGCAGAAGGCCGCCGAGCACCAGGCCAACGCCGAGAAGGTGCTCGCCGAGGCCAAGGAGCGCGCCGAGAAGCTCATCGCCGACGGTGAGGCCGCGCGCGAACGCTCCGAGGCCGAGGCCAAGCGCATCCACGAGCAGAGCGTCGAGCACATGGAGAAGACGCGCTCCGAGGCCGACGCCCTGGCCGAGGCCGCGCGGCAGCAGGTGCTCGCCGAGGTCAAGGCCGGCCGGGCGCAGGCCCAGCAGGAGCTGGCGCAGTGGAAGGCCACGGCGCAGCGCGAGATCGAGGAGCTCAAGGCCGCCTGCGACCGTGAGCTCACCGAGCAGCGCCAGACCACCGAGCGCGACCTGGCCCAGCAGCGCCAGGCCTCGGACCAGAAGAACGCGGCCCTGCACGCGGACGCGCAGAAGTTCGCCGCGGACCTGCGCAAGCGCTCCGAGGAGGAGAACGCTCGGCATCAGCAGCAGCTGGCGGCGGTACAGCAGGACATCCAGGCTCGCCAGAAGGCCCTCACGCAGCTGCAGGCGGAGCTGGAGTCGACCCAGACCAAGCTGGCCGACGCCCGCCGTGAGTCGACGGAGCTCGGCCGCGAGGTGACGACGCTTCAGCAGCGCCTGGGCGAGACCAAGCAGAGCCTCACCAGCGAGCTGACCCGCCTCGAGCACGCCCGCCAGGCCGCCGACTCGGCCGAGCGGCACGCCAAGGAGGTCCGGGCGCGAGTCCAGCGCGAGGCGAAGCGGGTGGCCGACCTCGCCGCGGCCGCGGTCATGGCCGCGGCGGCCGGCGGTGGCGGCGACACCGGCGAATACCCGAAGGTGCCCGCCCCGGCCCGCCAGATCCCCGAGCAGCTCCCGACGCAGCCGGACAGCGCCTCGGCCCAGGACGCCCGCCGTGAGGAGACGGCTCCCGAGCAGGCCTGACACCGCTCTCTCCGCACGTTTCTCCGAGCACATTTTCCGAACGGCCGTCGCGATGGCGTCGCGGCGGCCGTTTTCGTTCGCCGCTCGCGGTCGAGTCGCCGGCTGCTGCGCGAAAAATCAGGCATGCCGGATCGCGGAGCGTCCGGCATGTCGCCGCCCGGCCTCAGCGCGAGCGGAGCTCCCTGAAGCAGGGATCGCTCGAAGCCGGCGACGCCCTCGGTCGGGCGCCGGCTCAAGCCGCGCGGCGAGGGCATCCGCGCCGCAGAAGGGGGATGCCCTCGAACAGGTCTCAGCGGTGCCGCTCCGGCAGTGTCACCGGATGCGGGCGACGGCGCCGTAGCAGGCGACCTCCTCGGCCGGCGGGCGCGGACCGGGGACGTCGGCGGCGTGCCAGTACGCGACCGACTCGATGCCCGGCTCGACCAGCTCGAAGGCCGACAGCAGCTCCGCGAAGCGCGCACTGGTGCGGGCCTGGAAGCGGCCGTCGGCGTTGTTGGCGCTCAGCCGCTCGATGACCTCGTCGGGCAGGAACTCCCAGGTGGCGTGGGACGCGACCAGGTAGCTGCCGGGGGCGAGGGCGGCGGTGAGCTTGTCGACGATCTCCTGCGGGTGCTCGTCCTCGCGGATGAAGTGCAGGACCGCGACGAGCAGGAGGCCGACCGGCTTCGACAGGTCGAGGGTGCCGGTCAGGTCGGGGTGCTTCAGGATCGCGTCGGGCTCGCGCAGGTCGCCGTCGATGTAGGCGTTCATGCCGCCCGGCGCGCTCGTCAGCAGCGCCCGCGCGTGGGTGAGCACGATGGGGTCGTTGTCGACGTAGACCACGCGGCTGGCGGGGTCGACGGCCTGGGCGATCTCGTGGGTGTTGTTCGGCGCCGGGATGCCGGTGCCGATGTCGAGGAACTGCCGGATGCCCTGCTCGGCGAGGTAGCGCACGGCGCGGCCCATGAAGGCGCGATTCTCCACCGCCATGAGCTTCACGCCGGGCATGGCGGCCGCGATCGCATCGCCGGAGGCCCGGTCGGCGGCGAAGTGGTCCTTGCCGCCCAACCAGTAGTTGTATCGCCTGGCCGGGTGCGCGACGGTGGTGTCGATACGCGCCCGGGCGTCATCGGTGGTGTCCATCAGGCCACCATCGTAGCCATCGGTGAGCACGATTGGTCAACGTCACCGATGGGTACGTTCGCGGCGTGAGGATCGTGGTGGTGGCGCACCGCAAGAAGACGCTCGGGGGCGGCCTCGACGAGCTGCGGCGCGAGCTGGACCGGGCGGGGGCCGGCAAGGTCGGCTGGCATACGGTACCGAAGAGCAAGAAGGCCCCGAAGAAGGTCCGCAAGGCCGTCGACGCCGGTGCGGACCTGGTGTTCGTGTGGGGCGGCGACGGCATGGTGCAGCGCTGCGTCGACGCGGTGGCGGGCACCGGCGTCACGGTCGCCATCATCCCGGCCGGCACCGCGAACCTGTTCGCCTCGGCGCTGCGCATCCCCCGCGACATCCGCGAGGCCGTGCGGATCGGGCTGCACGGCGAGCGCAGGCGGTACGACCTGGGCCGCATCGACGGCGAGCACTTCGCGGTGATGGCGGGGGCCGGCTTCGACGCGGCGATGATCGAGGACGCCGACCGCCGGCTCAAGCGCCAGGCGGGCCGCCTCGCCTACGTGCGCACCGCGCTGCGCCACGTGCGGGACGCCCCGGTCCACACGATCGTGCACCTCGACGACGAGCCGTGGTTCGAGGGCCCCGCGACGTGCCTGCTCATGGGCAACATCGGCACGATCTCGGGCGGGATCAAGGCGTTCGACGACGCGAGCCCGTTCGACGGGCGGCTGGAGGTCGGCGTGACCACCGCGCGCGGGGCGCTGCAGTGGGCGCGCACGGTCGGGGTCATGGCGACGGGGCGCACGGACCGGTCGAAGTTCGTGCGGATGGGCAGCGCGCGCAAGGTGTACGCCGAGTTCGCCGAGCCCGTCCTGCTGGAGCTCGACGGCGGGTCGCGCAAGCGGGTCAAGCGCGTGGAGGCCGAGGCGGTGCCCGGCGCCGTCACCCTCGCGGTGCCCGCCGAACAAGCCTGAGCATCGACGTCCACAGTGGAGCGCACGAACGGTTCGCGGTGTGTTGCGGAGGATTTCTGCTCGGGTCCGCGTCAGCTGCGGACCGTCGCTCCCGCCAGGAATCCCGGCCTCCGTGGGGGGCAGGGTCGCTAACGCGGAAGCTGCTGCAGCACGATCCGCGCCATCTCGGCGACCAACGCCCCGTCCTCCGTGTGCGCGAACTCCATCGCCGAGTGCGAGCCCCGGCCACAGACGGCCGCGGTGTAGCGGGGTGCGACGACGATGAGCGCGCACTCCTCGACGGCGGCGCCCGGCCCCTGCGCGAAGCGCACCCCGGGCCCGGCGGCGGCCGGGTGCAGCGGCGCGACCAGCCCGACGAACGCGGCCCGCTCGGCGAGCCCGGTCAGCGACGGCAGCCACGACCGCGCCGTGTCCGCGTCGGTGCACGTGGCCAGCACGACGGCGCCGTTGCCGGCCCGCCGCAGCACGTGGTCGAGCCGCGCGGCGAACGCCTCGGGCGTGGCGGCACGGGTCTTGCCCCGGGCCGCGGCCGCCTCGAACGGCGTCCCGGCGGGAAGGTGCACGTCCGGCCGCGACCCGCGCAGGCGGGGCGCCGGCACGAACCGGCCGGCGTGCTCGGGCAGGGGGGCCGGCTCGCCGAACAGCAGCCCCTGGCCCCAGTGCGCGCCGAGGGCCCGCGCGTTGGCGAGGTCCTGCGGCGTCTCGATCCCCTCGGCCACGATGAGCGCCCCGGTGTGCTCGGCGACCGCGTTCACCGCGGCCACCACCTCGACGGTCCGCGGCGCGTGCGGGGCGCGCAGGAGCTGCAGGTCGAGCTTGACGATCTCCGGCTCCAGCAGCGGCAGGAAGGCCAGGGACATCGGGTCGGCGCCGACGTCGTCGAGCGCGAGGCAGTGCCCGTGGCCCTGCACGGCCGCGGCGAGCTGGAGCAGCGCGGCGGGGTGGGCCGAGAGCGCGCGCTCGGTGTATTCGAGGACCATCCGGAACGGCGCGTCCGTCATGAGCTCCCGCACCCGCGCGGACAGCGGCTGGTTGATCACGGCGGGCTCGGCGTTGACGAAGACGAGGGGCGGGGGCGCGTCGGAGGCGCGGGCGGTCTCGAGGGCCCGCTCCGCGCACAGCGCGTCGAGCTCGGCCAGCCGCCCGGCCGCGACGGCCGCGGCGAAGAGGTCCCGCGCCCGCCAGAGCCCCGACCCGGCCGGGCCGCGCGAGAGCGCCTCGACCCCGATCGGCCGCAGCCCGTCCAGCTCCACGATCGGCTGGAACAGCGGCGTGACCGCCCGCTCGGCGAGGACCCGCTCGATCGTCCAGGCCCCGTCGCGCACGGCCCAGTCCACGGTGCCGTCGGCCGCGCCGCCCCGCGAGGCCAGCCACGGCGCCCCGCCGACAGCGCCGCCGCGCGACCACCACCGGGGACCGGGCCCGCCCGCCGGCTCGGCCGAGCGCTCGGGGCCGTCCGGCGCGTCGGCGGCGGGCGCGGCGGTGCCGGCGCCGGTGTCGAGGACCTGCTGCAGGCCGGCCAGCTCCAGGACCGAGGTGCGGGTGGCCACCGGCGTCTCCAGCATGCCCAGCGGGGTGACCTCCACGGTGTCGTCCTCGAGTCCGATCGTCGGGGCGGCCGTCGCCGCCGGACCGAGCCGGGCGCGCAGCACATTGCGGGACGCCAGCGTGCGGCTGACGCGGGAACGGAAGGACGAGGGCCGCAGCGGCGCGGGTGCCGGAATGGACACGGAGGGTGACGAAGCGGTGGGTGCGGGAGGAACATTCGGCCGGTCTTGGGCCTGCATGCCAACCTCCCGGCTCGACACCGCCATGTGCCCCGCTCCCCAGCACACCCTAGTCCCTCGCCCACCGTCAATCCAGCCGTGCAGGTCAGCCCCGCGAGCCGAGATCAAGTCCCTGACCAGCCGGAGCGCTCCCAGCCCATCGAACGAGATCAAGCTCACCCGACCCCACACGGCGCAACACAAACGCAGGCGCGGGCCAACGCGAACCCAACCGGACCGTCCGCATCCGAGCGACTACGGAGGCGTGAGCACCGTCCACAGAGGAACAACGCTCCGCAGTGGAGCCCGCACGTCCCGGCCGGCACCCGCGGGGCGGGCACCGGCCGGAGCGGGGCGGACGAGACGCTCAGGCGGTCGCGGCGATCACCTCGACCGACTGGGT
Organism: Dactylosporangium sp. CA-139114; assembly: GCF_050955725.1. Taxonomy (NCBI): domain Bacteria; kingdom Bacillati; phylum Actinomycetota; class Actinomycetes; order Micromonosporales; family Micromonosporaceae; genus Dactylosporangium; species Dactylosporangium sp. CA-139114. Next base: position 2,852,838 of record NZ_CP192080.1, on the reverse strand, counting down.
GTCGGCGTTGACGGCCGCGGTCGAGTACGAGCAGTCCCGCAGGCGCTTCTGGGAGTACAGCTGCGTCTGGTCCGTGTAGTGCGGCGACGAGGGGTCCCCGGACTCCCCGAACGTGAGGATGCACTTGGCCGACGGGCCGCTGCCGGTGTAGGCGAGCGTCAGCAGGAAGCTGGTCCCGTAGTTGACGACGTAGCCCTTGTCGGTCAGGTCGCTGCCCGGCACGAAGGTCCCCGGGTCCATGAACGGCTCCAGCGACGTGCCCGGCGCGGGCTCGTACTGCGCCATGCTCGCGCTCCCGATGTTCTCCGTCGACCCGGGCACCGGGATCTTCTGGCCGTTCTTGATCGTGTACTGCACCTGCGACATCGGCACGTTGAGCGCCAGCCCGACCGCCCGCATCCGCTGCATGCCCCGGGCCAGCCCGGCCAGCAGCCCGTCGGGCGAGGCGGGGGCGCCGCGCGGGGTGCGGCCCGGGTCCGCGGGGTTGAACGGGGTCCCGAAGAGCGGCCCGGCCTCGTCCAGCGCGCCCGGGTTGGCCGCGACCACGGCGCCCACGGTCTCGCGCCACAGCACGGCCCCGCGGCTGGCGAGCTCGAACTGCCGGTCCCACGCGGCCAGCACGGAGCAGCCGGCGCTGACGTCGACCGGCGTGCCGTCCACGACCACCGGCGTGTGGCCGCGGGCCTGGCAGGCGCTCACCGTGTACGCGGCCAGCTGCGCCGCCGTGAACGTGTCACCGGAGAGGATCGTGGTGCCGAGGCCCGCCAGGTCGAACTTGGCCTGGCCGGTGATCAGCTTGACGTTCTGCCGCGTGCGGACCGTCAGCGGCGTGCCCTCCGGCCCCTGCAGCGGCGTGAAGCCGGTCAGGAACTGGTTCGCGTTGGGCACCCAGTGGCTGTCGTTGGAGTTGAACACGTAGTCGCGGCGGGTCAGCTGCGGCTGCCGGGCGAAGGGCACCAGCCCCGGCGAGCGGGCGCCCGGCGCGGTGACCCAGGCGTTGGCCGAGTTGCTGCCGTCGAGCAGGCCCAGCGGGTTGCCCGACCACTCGGCGATCGAGGCCGGCGAGAGGTTCGGCGTCGGCGAGGAGTCGACGTAGAAGGCGTTGCCGGAGGAGTCCGTGGCGATCGTGTTCACCCACGGGATGCCCTGGTTCGCGGCGATCGAGGCCTTCAGGCCGTTCACGTCGGTGGACCGGGCCATGTTCAGCCACGTGCGGATGAGCTTGTCGTTGTCGATGTTGGCGTCGCGGTAGGTGATCGCGGAGTACTCGTTCCAGCCCAGCGACGGGTCGATGGCGGACAGGTCGAGCACCGGCCCGTAGCGCGTGGACCACATCGTGCGGGTCACGTTGCGCAGCGACCCGTCGGCCTGCTTCACCTTCACGGTCACGGACTTGCCGGTCATCGGCTCGGTGGCGCCGTCCACGGTGTACTTCGTCGGCTGCCCGGGCACCAGGTTCACGGAGTAGAAGGTGAACCGCGAGCCGGCGGCGATCGTGTGCGTCCACGCGACCTTGTCGGTGAAGCCGATCTGCACGCCCGGCAGGCCCCCGAGGCTCGCGCCGTAGACGTTGACGTTGCCCGCCACCGTCAGCTGCGACTCCCAGAAGCGCAGCTCGCCCTCCCACGGGAAGTGCGGGTTGCCCACGAGCATGCCCTTGCCGGTCTGGGACTTGTCCGCGCCCAGCGCCCAGCCGTTGCTCGACAGCGACTTGCTCTGCCCGGTCAGCTGCGCGACGCCGGCCTGGACCTGCCGCTTGGACACGGCCAGCGCGGCGGTCGACGGCGGCGTGGCGGCCGCGATCGGCAGCAGCAGCGCGCCGCCGCTGGCGAGCAGGGCGATGTCGCGGTCGTAGGCGAGCAGGTCCACGGCGCTGATGGGCTTCACCCACGGCTGCCCCGCGCACCAGCCCGGCACCCGCGCGGCGGTCCGGCTCGCCAGGAAGGCGTTGTAGCCGCGGACGTAGCCGTTGACCATGTCGCGCTCGTCGGCGCTGAGCGTGGCGAGCTGGGCCTGGGCGCGGTCGACGACCCCGAGGGAGGCGTAGGCGAAGTCGGTGGCCAGGTTGGCGTCGTCCGCGCCCGGGCCGAAGTAGCGGGAGCGCTCGCTGCGCACCTTGACGATCTGGTCGGCGAGGTCGCAGAAGCGGTCCTCGGCGTAGGCCCACGCCTGCCCGAAGGCGACGGAGCCGAGGTTCGCGGCGGTGATGTGCGGCACCCCGTAGGAGGTGCGCTTGATGACGGCGGAGTACCCGCCGGCGGCGACCGCGTCGGCGGCCGCGGCGGCCGGTCCCGCGGTGGTGACGGCGACGGCTGGGGACAACAGCGCCGCGGCGGCGAGCGCGATGACGACCCGGCGGGTTGCGGACACATTTCCTCCGTCGTGTAGAACACCAATACGGGGAAGATCACAAAAACCGTGCGCGTCAACCACAGTACGCAGCGTCATCACTGGTTTCAATGGCCACACCAGTCACACAACGCACCGCGGGAGCATCGAATCCGTTGAATCGCGATGCATAGACCGTGGTGTACGCTCCCGCGCTGCCGAGGTACACCTGGTCGCCGGCGCGCAGGTCGGCGGACAGCTCGACGTCGAACATGATCGTGTCCTGGCTGTCACAGGTCGGCCCGGTCAGGTGGAACCGGTCGCGGGTCGCGCCACCGCGCGAGTCGGAGACGGGAAAGCGCAGCTGGTTGCCGGTCTCCAGGCTCTCCATGAGCCCGTTGAACGCGCCCACGTCCAGGTGCGCCCAGCGCCGGCCGGCGCGGACCGCGGTGCCGATCACGGTCGTGCGCAGCCGCCCGGCCTCGGCCACGAGCGCCCGGCCCGGCTCGCAGACGGCCTGCACCGGATACGGAAGCTCGGCCAGCCCGGTGCCGATGGTCGCGCCGTAGTCGGCCAGGGGCGGAATCTTTCCGGCGTACCGCGCGGGAAAGCCGCCGCCGAGGTTCACCATGTGCACAAAGACATTTTCGGCCGCCAATTCGTACATCACGTACCCGACGGCCCGCAGCGGCGCCCGCCACGCGTGCGGCAGCAGCATCTGCGAGCCGACGTGGAAGGCGATCCCGTACGGGCGCAGCCCGCGCTCGCGCGCGGCGAGCATGAGGGCCACGGCGTGCCGGGCGTCGACGCCGAACTTGCCCTCGCTGGGCACGCCGCTGCGGATCTGGTGCGCGGCCAGGCGCACCACGACGGCGGCGCCGGGCGCGGCGACGGCGAGCTTGTCCAGCTCGTCCTCGGAGTCGGCGGCGAAGCGCCACACGCCGGCCGCGGACTGCCGCGCGATGTGCGTGAGCGGCTTGACCGGGTTGCTCGACAGCACCAGCCCCGGGTCCGCCCCGATGCCGACGAGGGCGTCGAGCTCGGCGGCGGAGGCGATCTCGAAGCGGCCCCCGAGGGCGTGCAGCAGCGCGAGGATCTCCGGGTGCGGGTTGCACTTCATCGCGTAGTGCACGTCCACGCCGGGCAGCGCGGCGGCGAACCCGCGGTAGGCGGCGGCCACCCGATCGAGGTCGATGACGAGCTCGGGGGACGGCGGGAAGGCGTCGAGGCGGTCCATGGCCCCTCCCGAGATCGCAGATGGCGACGGATTGAGAGCACCATATTGCACAACGTGACTCTTGGACTACTCTCAATACACCATCGATCGAAAAAAGTTGATCGACTCCAGTTCACGGGACCAATGACGTGCCCAGCCGACGGCGATCGGAGTGCTCGACATGAACGTCAAGATTGTCGATCTGGTGCAGGGCGAGCTGCGAGAAGAGGCCTGGAGACTCTACTCGGAGGCATTCGCCGAGCTCAACGCGCTGGCGGTGCAGCGCCACCTGATGTACCGCAACGAGTTCGACGCCGTGATGGACGACCCCCGGGTCGACAAGTACCTGTGCCTGGACGACGACGACACGATCCGGGGCATGTCGATCTACACCAACCACCTCGACGCGGTGCCCCTGATCTCGCCACCGTACTTCGAGCGCCGGTGGCCGGAGCACTACCGCGAGGGGCGCATCTGGTACTGCGGCTTCGTGGCCACCCAGGCCGACGCCCGGGCGGCCACCGCCTTCGGCGAACTGGTCACGCAGATGTACCTGACCGCGGCCGCGCAGAACGGCCTCATCGCACTCGACTTCTGCTCGCGCACCGACGAGGTGCGTCACATGTCCCGCGTCGTCCGGCTGATGCTGCACCGGCTCTCGGGCGACGTGAAGGCGCAGAAGATGGACGAGCAGCAGTACTGGCTCTACGAGTTCCCGTCGGCCTGAGCTGCGGCATCGACGCTACAGCAACGGCTCGCGCCACATCGGCCACACGGGCGGCCCGTCCGGCAGCAGCACCGGCGGGCGGCTGCGGTAGCCGTGGCGAAGGTACAGCTCGCGGTTGCGAGGGTCGTTGGCCTCCAGGTATGCCGGGAGGCCGGCCCGATCGAGCCGCGCGTGGTGCCTCGCGAGCAGTGCGCTGCCGATGCCGAGGTTCTGCCGGTCGGGCCGCACCGCCACGAACGCCAGATAGTGGTGCGGCCCGAGCGGGTGCTCGGCCTCCAGGGCCGCGTCCAGCTCGCAGATGCGGTCGAACGCGGGGCCGGTGACCTCCTTGAGCCGGCTGTCGTAGTCGACCGGCGGCGGGATGGCCCGGGTCAGCGGGAACCACAGCGCGACCCCCGAGAGCTTGCCGTCGATGGGGTCGACGCTGGCGTAGACCTCGCCGTGGCGCAGCGCGTGCTCGGCGAAGATCGCGAAGTACTCCGGGCTCGACTCGCGCCGCAGACCGTCATCCGGCATGAGCCAGCGCGCGACCGCGCCGTCGCTCATCGCCTTCACGAGCACCTCGGTGACCTCCTCGGGGCTCACCGGATCGATGTCGCGGACGACCACGTCCTGTATGGCGTGCGTCATGTGCATCCTCTCCCGAGACGTACGGCCGAGATATCCACAGTGGACGGTGCTAGGCCGCGTGGTGCGCGACGTCGGCGGTGACCCGGTGCGGCCTCGTGGGCCGGCCGAAGACGCTTTCCGCCGCCACGAAGCCCTCGGTGCCGCGGCCGATCCCGGCGTAGGCATCCGGTCGCGAGCCGCGCATGATCGCGGCCCACCCGATGCCGAAGAGGGCGCAGAGTGCGTAGATCGTGGGGAACAGCCAGTTGAACGGCGAGTCGGCCGGCACCTGCAGCAGCTGCCCGAGCCCGATCACGGTCGCCGCGAGCACGACGGACAGCAGCAGGAACGCCATGACCGGGGCGATGCGGGCGCGCCAGACGTTCTCCCGGCGCCGGTTGCGCAGGAAGAAGCCGATCACCGCGGCCGACGTGGCCCACATGAGGATCAGCACGCCGAGGCCGCCGACGACGGTCATCCACGCGAACAGGTGCACGAGCGGGTCGGTGTGCGTCACGAAGTACAGGATCAGCACGACGAGCGCGATGACGCTCTGGGTCACCGAGCCCGCGATCGGCGCGCCGGTGCGGGGGTGCGCGAAGCCGTAGATCCGCGGGAGCACGCGCTCGCGGCCGAGGGCGAACTGGTATCGGGTCACCGAGGTGTGGAAGGCCAGCATCGCGGCGAACACGCTGGTCAGGAACAGGATGTAGCCGATGTTGACCAGGGCCTCGGGGACGTACGGCGTGACCAGGTTGAACACCAGGTTCGTGGTGTCGGCCCGGGCGGCGCCCACGATGTCGCCGGCGTTGGTCGACATGGCGAACGCGGAGACCCCGCACAGCAGGCCGGGCAGGATCACGGCCCAGTGGGTCGCCCGCCCGATGGTCCGCTTCGGGTCCTTGGCCTCCTCGGAGAGCACGACGGTGGCCTCGAAGCCGACGAAGCCCGCGATCGCCAGCACCAGCATCGCGACCACCTCGGGGGTGGCCAGCTGCTGCGGGTCGAGCGGGCCGAAGTCGGTCCGGCCCCCGTGCGGGTGGGCCAGCATCACGAAGTCGTAGATGAGCACGATGGCGATCTCGACCGTGAGCAGCACCGCGAGGACCTTGCCGCTCAGGTCCACCCACAGCACGCCGAGGATGGCCACGAGGAACCAGCCCACGATCGCGCACACGAACCAGCTCGCCTGCACCCCGCCGGCCGCGAGGATGCCGGATGCGACCACCCCGAAGAGGCCGAGCAGGCCGATCTGCATGGCGGCGTAGGCGGGCAGCGCGATGAACGCCGCCGCGACCCCGACCATGCGGCCCAGCCCGTGGCTGATGTAGCTGTAGAAGGCGCCGGAGTTGACGATGTGCCGGCTCATGGCCACGAAGCCGACGGTGAACAGGGACAGGATGGCGGCGGCCACGAAGTACACGAGGGGAACGGCGGTGTTGCCGACGACGGCGTAGATCGTCGAGATCGAGCCGAGGATCACCGTCAGCGGGGCGGCTCCGGCGACGCCGAAGAACACCACCGACGGCACGCCGAGCCGGTTGTTGGCCAGCCCGCGCGCGACGATGTCGGGCCCGGTCAGGGTCGTACGCGCCATAGTCTTCGTCTCTCCTTGAGCGGGACGTCGCCTGGGCTCACCGGCGGCCGGCGGCGAGGGCTGAGCCCACCGCGGCCTCGGTGTACTGCACGAGCTGGACGAGGTCGTCCGGGAGCGAGCCGAGAATCCCCGGCATCGCCTGCATGCAGTCGCGCTGCTGCTGGGGGCTGAAGAACACGTAGCGGGTCAGTCCGGTCGCCACGACCAGTGCCACGAGCACACGGTCGGAGAGGTTCATCGACCGGCGCCGGCCGAGCGCCTCGGCGAGGCGGATGGACTCCCAGGCCGCGGCGTTGCGCTGGTCGGGGCTGACCGGCATGTAGAGGGTCTGGGCGGACAGCAGCTTCCGCTTGGTGACGGGCTCGACCACGCCCGCCCGCAGCAGCCGCTCACCGACCTGGTCGGCCGCATCCTGCGAGAGATACGCCAGCCAGGTCCGGATCTCCTTGTGCTGCGGCTGGGCCACGAGCAGGTCGAGCAGCGTGTGGGAGAGCGAGTCGCCCGGTGGTTCGTGGCTGACCACGTAGAGGTCGCCCGTCATGGCGCGCAGCCGGCCGAAGAGCATCAGCTCGCCGAGCAGCCCCGCCGCGAGGCCGAGCCCGGTCGCCCTTGGGTGCAGCCGGGAACGGCCGGTCCGATCGTCGTGGGCAATGAGGTAGTAGCTGTTGGCAAGCACGACAAATCACGCTCCCCGGCACTAGGCAAAAGGAGATCATGAACGAATGGAGGTTCATCCTCGATGTCCCCAGCATCATGTACCAAGCACTGCGCGTAGTGCAACGAGTACTAGACTCGGAGTATCGGTGAACGCCACATTGTTTAGGATCACCAGCGTGCAGACGGACACCACCAGAACACCCGATGAGCTGCCGACGGCGATCGATGAGGGGCCGACGCTGCGCCGCCGCCGGCTCGCCGCCGAGTTGAAGAAATGCCGCGAGGAGGCGGGGTTCACCCAGGAGGCGGTCTCCCGCCAGTTCGAGTGGCACTCGGCCAAGGTCACCCGGATCGAGAACGCGCGCGTTCCGGTCACCCCGCGGGACGTCAACGATCTTCTGACGCTCTACGGGGTGGCCGACAGCGAGTACCGCGACGCCCTCATGACCCTGGCCCGGCTGGCCCGTCAGCGCGGCTGGTGGACCGACTACAAGGACGTCATGCGCCCGGGCAACTTCGTCGGGATGGAGGCCGACGCCTCCTCCGCGAAGGTCTGGGAGCCCATCGTGCTGCCCGGGCTGCTGCAGAGCGAGCCCTACATGCGCGCGCTCTTCGGCAGCGGCCGCAGCCACGACCCGCAGGCCGCCAACGACCGCCGCGTCGAGCTGCGCAGGACGAGGCAGCGGCGCCTGACCGGGCCCTCGCCGCTGACCCTATGGGCGATTGTGGACGAGTCCGTGGTGCGCCGGATGATCGGCGGCGCGGAGGTCATGGCCGGCCAGTGGAGGCGCCTCATCGAGGTCGCCGAGCAGCCCAACGTCACGCTGCAGGTCCTGCCGTACGGCGCCGGCGAGCACGCGTTCCTGGGCGGTTCGGTCGCACTGCTGGAGTTCCCCGACGTCGCCCACCTGGATGTCGTGTACCTCGAAGGGCTTGCCGGGGACTACTACGAGGAGCAGCCTGCAGAGGTCAAGCGTTATCGGGTCGAGTTCGAGCGCCTCAGCACCAGAGCACTCACGCCGGAGGAGTCGACCGGCATGATCCAGCGCCTGCTCGACGACCTCTGACGGCCGAGGAGTCCGTCAAGAAGGGAGGTGTGCGATGCATGGCTACGAGTTTTCAGCATGCGGCCTGGCGTAAGAGCAGCCGCAGCAACGGCAACGGCGGCGCCAATTGCGTGGAGGTCGCGCTCGCCGGCACGAGCATCGGCGTCCGGGACAGCAAGAACGCCACGGGCCCCGTGCTGCAATTCACGCCCACGGATTGGAAATCGTTCGTGGACGGCACGAAGCACGGTCGTTTCGATTCCGCCCACTAACGACAGGTCACATCAGCGCCGGTGCTGCCAACACCGTCACTGCGTTATGCAAGGGCATTTTTCCGTGCCCTGATGTCGAGCCGAGACGCCTGACGGCGCGTTGCGGGGGCCGATGCGTTCTGCATCGGTCCTCAGCAATCGAACGCATCGATGCTATTGCTTGTCCCGGCGGAAGCCCAGCACGCCGTTTCGCAGCATCTGCGATTTCTGCCCAACCACCAGAGACGGGTCGCTCAGGGGTAGAACTGTCCTCATCGTACCGCACGCAACGATCGGGATCACTCGACCGAAAAGCCCTGTTGACCTGCGGGTTCACCGGCATACGCTCGCGGCTCACGAACGAGCGCGGAGGTATGCGTTGGTCGATCCCGGCATGGTGACGTGGGCCCGAGTGGTGCTCCTGCAGGACCACCCCCGCCCGTACGAGCGTGTCCAGGCGTACCGAATCCTCACCCTCTCCAACCCCGCCGTCCACGCACCGCGGCTCGCCCGGGCCCTGGGCGACCTCGTGGACGGCTTCGCCCCCGGCGCCCCGCACGCGGCCCTCATCGAGGAGGCCGCGACGACCCTGCGGCGCTGGGCCGAGTCCGACGCCGTCGCGTCCGGCGACGTCGCCGGACTGCTCGAGGGCGGCCGCAACCGCCGGGCCGCCGACCACGACGGCCCCGACTGGGAACTGCTGGCCGCGTCCCTGTCCCTGTCCGCGGCCGGCCGGGGCGACGCGGCCCTGGCCGTGGCCGAGGAGCTCGTGGAGTGCGAGCGCCGCCGGCGCCGCCACGCTTCTGAGGTCGCCGGACGGCTGGCCGTGGCGCTGGAGCATCTGGCCGTGCTCCTGGAGTCCCGCTCCCGCACGGCAACGCACCTGCGCGCGGAGGCCGCGGCGCTGACGAGGACCGCGGTGCCCGTGCGCAGCACCGGCATCGCCCACCTCCTGCGGGCCGCGACCCCGGTGCGGCCCGCCCGGGTCAAGCGCGCCCCGGCGCCGTCGCGCAACCCCATGCCCATGCGCTGACGGCCCGGTGCCGGGTGCCCGTCCGGGGCACCCGGCACCGGCCCCGGCGATGGCATGATCACCGATATGACGCGGGGACAGCGCATCGCGTGGATCGTGGGTGCGCTCGCGGGATGTTCCTGATCCTGGGCTCCGGCGCGGCCGTGATCCTGCGACATGAGTCGACGACCGGTATATGGCGACGGGCCCCGCGTCGACAAGCCCCGCGCCGATCCATGAGACTGCTCGGCGTGGAGCAGCAGATCGCCTTCGCCGGGGGACGATCCGGCACCGGCCCGGCCACCTGGGGACAGAGCGCGATCTGGGACGTGGTGCGCCGGCTCGGCGACGACGCGGCGCGCTACAACGTGAGCGGCGGGCTGCCCCTGGACCCGCCGCTGCCGATGGACCGGCTCGCGGCGATCGTCCGGGAACTGCTGCTGCGGCACGACTCGCTGCGCACCACGCTGCGCTGGGACGGCGACCGGCTCGAGCAGGACGTGCACGCCGACGGCGCGGTGGCGCTGCACGTGCGCGAGTCCGAGCCGGCCGACGTCACCGGGACCGCCTACGCCTTCTACCACGAGCTGCAGGCGATCCCGTTCGACGCCGAGCGGCAGCTGCCGGTGCGGGCCGGGGTCGTCACGGCGGGCGGGCGCGCGGGGTACCTCATCCTGTCCCTGTCCCACACCGCGTCGGACGGCTGGGGCCTGCGCAACCTGCTCGCCGACGCGGCCGCGCTCGCCGCCGGGCGCCCGCTCGCCGGCGAGGAGCCGGCGCAGCCGCTCGACGAGGCCGCGTTCCAGACCTCGGACAAGGGCCGCCGCCGCGACGCCGCCGCCCGCCGCTCGTGGCTGGAGAAGCTCGCCAAGGGCCCGGCGAGCCAGTTCCCGGCGCGGGCCGGGCGCCCGGCCGCCGGGACGTTCCCGAACGCGGTGCTGAACTCCCCCGCCCTCGCCCTGTCGCTCGACCGGGTCGCGACCGGGCTCGAGGTGAACCCCGGCGCGGTGCTGCTGGCCGCCGCGGCCGCCGCGGCCGCCCGGCTCGGCGGGGCGCCCGACGCCGTGTTCCAGATCGTGGTCAACAACCGTTTCCTGCCGGGCATGGCGGGCGCGGTGAACACCATCGCGCAGGAGGGCCTGCTCCTGCTGCCCGGGACCGCCGAGGACTTCCCGGGCCTGGTCCGGCGCACGTTCGGGGCCGCGCTGTCGGCGCAGCGGCACGCCTACTACGACAAGCTCGCCCTGGCCCGCGACATCGCCGGGCTCGGCTCGCCCGGCGACCACTCCTGCTTCGTCAACGACGTGCGCGGGCTCGTCCCGATCGCCGGCTACGGCCAGGCGCCCGACGAGCCGCTGGCCGCCGCCCGCGAGCGGACCACCCTCACCTGGCCGATCGAGCACGCGCCGCGGCACAACACCACGTTCGCCCTCGACGCCCAGGACGCGCCGGGGAGCCTGGAGCTGGCCATGACCGCCGACGCCGCGATCCTGCCGCGGGCCGACATGCAGCGGTTCCTCTTCGGCATCGAGGACCTGATCGTCACCCAGGCGATGCGACTCACCGCGGTGTGACCGCCGCGGTGTGATTGCCGCGATGTGACCGTCGCGGTGTGATCTATTGCCGCTTGATGTCCATCAGGTGGTGCTCGCCCTCGTGGACGGTGTGCCGGCCGAGCCAGAGCAGCGTGCGCGGGACGGGTTCGGGCCACGGATACAGCCCGACCCGGTCGAGCTCGGCGGGCCCGAGCGCGGCGAACGCCGTGCCGAGCAGGTCGGCGGCGGCCCCGAGCGCGGCGAGGACGACGGCGGGGTCCTGCCGGTTGTAGGCCGCCGTCACCGCGAGCTCGTCGCGGCCCATCGGCGCGAACTCGGGCGCGTCGGCGCGCAGGGCGAGGTCGAGCCGTTCGCGCTGCACGCGCAGGACGTCCCGGACATGGCACGTGTACTCCAGCGCCGACCACACGCCGGGCGCGGGCCGCCGCCGCACGTCCGCCACCCCGTCGAGCGCGTCGGCGTAGCGCCCGGCGAACTCCCCGAGCCGCCCCGCCACCTCGGCCGCCGCGACACCGTCATACGCGAACCCGCACTCCTCGCAGAGATCCACGTACGGAGATTAGTACCGGAAACTCGCCACCAGGGCGCTGAGCTCGGTCGACATGCGGGCCAATTCGGCCGTCGCCTGCTGGGACTGCCCGACGCCCTCGCTCGTGAGGCGGGCCGAGTCCGCGACGCCGGCGATGGTGCCCGAGATCTCGCCGGAGCCGGCGGCCGCCTCGGCGACGCTGCGGCTCATCTCGGCCGTGGTCGCGGTCTGCTGCTCGACCGCCGAGGCGATCGTGGTCTGGAAGTCGCTGATCCGCGCGATGACCTGCGACACCTGCTCGATCGCGGCGACCGCGCCGGCGCTGTCGGCCTGGATGGCCTGCACCCGGCGGGAGATGTCCTCGGTGGCCCGGGCCGTCTCCTGGGCCAGGTCCTTGACCTCGGAGGCGACGACCGCGAAGCCCTTGCCCGCCTCGCCGGCGCGGGCCGCCTCGATGGTGGCGTTGAGCGCGAGCAGGTTCGTCTGCTCGGCGATCGAGGTGATGACCTTGATGACGTTGCCGATCTGCGCGGAGGAGTCGCCGAGGCGGCCGATCGTGGCCGAGGTGGTGGCCGCGACCGCGACGGCCTCGCTGGCCACCCGGGCGGCCTCGGAGGCGTTCAGGGCGATCTCGTGGATCGAGGCGCCCATCTGCTCGCTGCCGGCGGAGACCGTACCGACGCTGGCCGACACCTCCTCGGCCGCGCTCGCGACCGCCTTGGCCTGTGCCGAGGTCTCCTCGGCGGATGAGGCGATCGACGCCGACACCGAGTGCATCTCCTCCGACGCGCCCGCGAGCGCGGTCGCCGAGCGGTCGATCGTGGACACCGTGGTGCGCAGCCGCTCCATCGCCGAGTCCAGCGCCCGGCCCATCCGGCCCGGCTCGTCGCCCGAGGCGAGCCCGGCCACGCGGGTCAGGTCGCCGGCCGCGAGCCCGTCGCAGACCGCCTGCACCCGCTCGAGCGAGCGCATGATGGCGCGGGCCACCAGCCAGCCGACGACGAGCGCGACGACGAGCCCGCCGATGAGCAGGGCGAGCGAAATCTCGCGGCTGCGCCTGTAGCTGGAGCGGGCGGAGGCGGCCGCCTTCGCGGCGGCCGCGCTCTCGGCCGAGTACATGGTGTCCAGGGCTTCGCTGATCTTCGTGTAGATCGGGCGGATCCGCGTTTCGAGGGTCTGCTGCCACGCGGTGAAGTCGCGCGCCTTCGCGTTGGCCAGCTGGGTGGTGGTGGCGATCTGGACGTACGCGGCCCAGTTCGACTCGAGCTCGTCGCCGACCTGCTGACCGGCGGCCGGGTCGCTGGCGCGGTACTTGTCCAGCGCGGCCCCGAACGTCTTGACGTCGGCGGCGAAGGCATCCGCGTACTGCTGCTGCGCCGCCGCGTCCGACGAGATCATGTTGTTGGCCAGGTCGACCCGCGCCTGCTTTACCGCCAGGCGCAGGTCGCTGACGGCGTTGATGGTCAGCAGGTTGCTGCTGTAGATCGACTGAGCCGCGTTGCTGGCGTTGCGCAGCGCCAGCAGCCCGGTGACGCCGATGACCAGGGCCACCGCCGCGGCCACGGCGATCGCCCCGAGAATCTTGACCCGAACACTCACATGATCCACCGTAAAACTTCCTCAGGTTTCACCGTGGCCGTTTGGCACGCACAGGCAACTCCCAGTCCCGCCACAGCACACGGGCAACAAGCTCCGAGATGGTTGAGCGCATGACTACCGACGCCGTGCCGGTCCGGCGCGCCGGGACGCCGTGGTGGTGGGCCGACGCCGCCGGGATCGCCGCGGCCGCGAGCCTGCTCGTGGTCGCCGGGCTGTGGGTCGGCGACGGCGGCGCGGGCGAGCTGGCCGGGGGCGGCTGGGCGGCGGTCACGGCCGCGGCCCGCCTCTTCGGGCTGCTCGCCGGCGACCTCATGCTGCTGCAGGTGCTGCTGCTGGCCCGGATCCCGGCGGTGGAGCGGGCGTTCGGGCAGGACCGGCTCGCCCGCTGGCACCGCTGGGTCGGGTTCACCTCGTGCAACCTCATGGTGCTGCACGTGGTGCTGGTCGTGCCCGGCTACGCCGGCGGACGGGCGAACCCCTTCGCACAGCTGTGGGACCTCGTCACCGGCTACCCCGGCATGCTGCTGGCCGCGGCGGGGACGGCCGCGCTCGCGATGGTGACCGTGACGTCGCTGCGGGCCGCCCGACGCCGGCTGCGCTACGAGTCGTGGCATCTGCTGCACCTGTACGCGTACCTCGGCGTCGGCCTGGCCCTGCCGCACCAGCTGTGGACGGGCGCGGACTTCATCGGCTCGGCCGCCGCGCGCGCCTACTGGTGGACGCTCTACGCCGCGGCCGCCGGAGCCGTGCTGCTCTACCGCGTGGGAATCCCGCTGTGGCGCAGCCGCCGCCACGCCCTGCGGGTCGGCGAGGTGCGCGCCGAGGGGCCGGGGCTGACGTCGGTGTACCTGCACGGTGAGCGACTCGACCGGCTGCCGGTGCGCGCCGGGCAGTTCTTCCTGTGGCGCTTCCTCGACGGCCCGGGCTGGTCGCGGGCGCACCCCTACTCGCTGTCCGGCCCGCCCCGCTCCGGCCTGCTGCGCATCACCGTCAAGGACCTCGGCGACGGCAGTGCCCGGGTGGCGGCGCTGCGGCCGGGCACCCGGGTGCTCATCGAGGGCCCCTACGGCCGGCTGACCGGGGAGTCGTACCGCGGCGGCCCCGTCACGCTCGTGGCCTGCGGCATCGGCGTCACCCCGCTGCTCGCCCTGCTCTGGGACCTGCCCTACGCCGACGGGGAGGCGACGCTGCTGTACCGCGCCCGATCCGAGGCCGACCTGGCCTTCCGCGACGAGCTCGCCTGGCTCGCCCGGCACCGCGGGGTCCGCCTGGTGCCGCTGGTGGGCCGGCGCGCGCCCGGCTCGTGGCTGCCCGCGCCGGCCGCGGGCGCCTCGCTGGCGGGGCTCGTGCCCGGGATCGCGGGGCCTCAGGTCTACGTCTGCGGCCCCGACGACTGGACGGAGACGGTCGTGCGCGAGGCCCGCTCCGCCGGGGTGCCCGCCGACCGGCTGCACACCGAACGCTTCGCCTGGTGAGGGGGGACGCGTCGATGCGCCGCATCGTGCTCTGGCTGGCATCCACCGCCGTCGCGCTCGTGTTCTTGTTCAGTTACCGTCCGTCATCGGGTGGCGCCCCGGCCGGCGTGACGACTCCGGCCGGCCCCGGCACCGCGGCCGGCTCCGGCAAGACGTACGACGGCTCGACCGCGTCGACGCGGTGGGGCCCGGTGCAGGTGCGCATCACCGTGGAGGGCGGCCGGATCACCGACGTCGAGGCGGTCACCTATCCCACGGCCAACCGGCGGGACCAGCAGATCAACGCGTACGCCCTGCCCCGGCTGCGCACCGAGGCCCTGCAGGCGCAGAGCGCGGACATCGACTCCGTCTCGGGCGCGACGGTCACCAGCGAGGGGTACAAGACCTCGCTCCAGGCCGCCCTGGACGCCGCCGGCATCGGCTGACGCCGGGAGACGATATTCGGGGGAACCGGCGCGCGGCCGTCACGCTATGCTCCACAATCGGCCAAGTCCGCCGACGTCTTCTCGGGAGCAGGCCCAGCATGACGGCAACCGTCGACCACCGCGCCACCGCCCGACTCGGCGGCGCCCGGCGCCCGCTGCACGTCCGCCAGCGGTGCCGCCTGCTCTTCCTCAACACGCAGGAGCAGGCGCCGGTGCGGGAGATGGGGCTGCCGCCGTACCGCGACTGGATCGCCGAGGTGACGCGCCTGTCGCCGGACCAGATCCACTGCGTGAACGTGGCCGACGGCGAGGCGCTGCCGGACACGATCGAGGCGCACGGCATCATCGGCGGCGGCTCGGGCCACTCCTCCTACGAGGAGCTGCCGTGGATTCGCCGGGTGAAGCAGTTCCTGGCCGCGGCCCAGCGCCGAGGCGTGCCGGAGCTGCACGTCTGCTGGTCCCACCAGGCCAAGGCCGAGGTCGCCGGCGCCGTGTCCAAGGTCGGGCACCAGGGCCGCCGCTTCGGCATCGAGACGCTGACGCTGACCCCCGAGGGCCGCCGGGACCCGCTCTTCCGCGGCCTGCCGGACTCCTTCGACGTCTTCACGTCCCACGTGGACGCGGTCTACGACGTGCCGCCCGTCAGCGAGTTCGGCCCCGTCACCGAGCTGGCCTACGGCGTGTACCGCAACGAGGCCCTGGCCATCGGCGCGACCGCCCGCACCCTGCAGATCCACCCGGAGATGACCTCTGGCATCGCGGCGGCCCTGGCCAAGGTGCGGCGGCGGCAGCTGATCGCCGAGGGCCACCTGGGCCCGTCCGACCTCGACTACGCGGCCTTCCTGGAGTCCCTGGACTGGGCCGACCGGGACATCCGCGCCCGGATGCGAACGCTGCTGGACAACTGGCTGCGCTACTACGTGGCCCCGGCCATGTCCCCGCCGACCGCGGCCGCCCTGCACGTCTAGCCGGCCCGCTCGTGGGCCGCGTCCAGGAGCGCGAGCTCATCCGGGGCCAGCTCCAGCGAGCCGGCGGCCACGTTCTGCTCGAGGTGGGCCACGCTGCCGGTGCCGGGGATCACGAGGACGTGCGGGCCCTGGTGCAGCGCCCACGCGAGGCGGACCTGGGCCGCCGTCGCGCCCCGGGCCGCCGCCACCGCCGCGACCTCCGCGAGCTCGGCGACGCCCGCGCCGCGCTCGCGGCCTTCGCGGGCCAGCGCGAAGAACGGGACGTAGGCGATGGCGAGCCGCCCGCACCGGCGCACCAGGGCGTCCTGCCCGGCGCGGAAGCCCAGGCCGTAGGCGTTCTGCACGCACACCACCGGGGCGATCGCCCGGGCCTCGTCCAGCTGCTCCGGGCTCACCCCGGATACGCCGAGATGCCGGATCAGTCCCGCGGCGCGCAGCTCGGCCAGGGCCCCGAAGTGCTCGGCGATCGGGCCGGGGCCGCCGACGCGCAGGTTGACCAGGTCGAGGTGGTCTCGGCCGAGCTCGCGCAGGTTGCGCTCGACCTCGCCCCGCAGCTGCTCCGGGCGCGCCCGGGGCAGCGACTCCCCCGCCGCGTCCCGGCGCGGCCCGACCTTGGTGGCGATGACGAGGTCGTCCGGGTAGGGCGCCAGGGCCCGGTTGATGAGCTCGTTCGCCGAGCGCAGCCGCGAGAAGTAGAAGGCCGCGGTGTCGACGTGGTTGACGCCGAGCTCGACGGCCCGGCGCAGCACCGCGATCGCCGACTCCCGGTCGCGGGGCACGGCCCGCGGGTCGAAGGCCGCCCCGACCTGCGGCAACCGCATCGCGCCGAATCCGACCCGCCGCACGACGAGATCCCCGAGCGGCCACACCCCGGCGCTCACGCGGCACCGATCCCGGCGAGCACGATGCGCAGCCCGAACTCGAAGTGCTCCTCCGGGTGGGGCGCCGCCACGTGCGGCAGCGCCGCGGCCAGGTTCGGGTGCCGAGCCGGGTCGACGGCGGTGGTCAGGCGCCCGGCCGCGGCGGCCGGGTCGGGCTGGGACGCGGCCATCTGCTCCTCGATGACGTGGCCGATCACGTGGTACGTCACCGTGTCCGCCGCCCACGCCGCCTCCCGCGCGCCGAGGCCGCCCGCGCGCAGGGCCGCGATCATCGCCTCCCCGTAGGCGAGGGCGTTCGGCAGCGGGAAGAAGCGGCCCGAGAACAGCAGCGCCCCGTCGCGCCGGGACAGCAGCGCCCGCCGCAGCCGCCGCGCCAGCTCGGCCACCGGCGGCCCGCCCGCGGCCACCCCGGCGATCAGCGCGTCGGCCATGGCCTCCAGCAGCGCCTGTTTGCTGCGGAAGTGCCAGTAGGTCGCGCCGTTCTGCACGCCGAGCGCGGACGACAGCCGGCGCATGCTCAGCGCCTCCAGCCCGTCCGCGTCCAGCAGCTCCAGGGCGGCGGCCAGCACCCGGTCGCGGTCCAATCGGTTTGACGGCACGCCCGAGTATCGCAGAGACTTCAACACCGTTGAAGTCTAGGGGGTGTCGATGGAAGCGGCGGCGGGACAGCTGGTCATCCGCGTCGAGGCGGCCGGGGTCGGGGTCGCGCTCCTCCGCGTGCTCCGCGACGATCCGGGCGCCGACCCCGGCGGCGAGATCGTCGGGCGCGTCGAGTCGGCCGGGGCCGGGGTCGACGGGTTCGCGCCCGGCGATCGGGTCGGCGGGGTGGTGTTCGCGGGGGCCTACGGCGAGCGGGTGATCGGCGTGCCCGGGCTCGTCAACCGCATCCCGGAGGAGCCGGACGCGGGGACCGCGCTCGCCGTCGTGCGCGGCGGGCTGGTCGCGCTCGGGGCGCTGCGCGCCGCCGGGTTCCGGGCGGGGGAATCGGTGCTCGTGACGGCGGCGGCGAGCGGGGTCGGGCATCTGGCCGTACAACTGGCGAAAACCCTCGGTGCGCAGCGGATCGTCGGCGTGGCCGGGCCGGGCGGCAAGGCCGGATTCGTGCGCGCGTGCGGCGCCGACGAGTGCGCGACCTACGACGAGGACTGGGGCGCGCCCGTCGACGTGGTGCTCGACGGCGTGGGCGGCGACGTGCTGCGGCGCGGGACCGGCGCGCTCGGGCCGTTCGGGCGGCTGGTGGCGTTCAGCGCCGGCGGCGGCACGCTCGACGCGGGCGAGCTGCTCGGCGGGGGCCGCACGGTCACCGGGTTCACGGTCGGCCTGTGGCACCGGCTCCGGCCGGCGGTCGTGGACGGGTGGCGGGCCGAGCTGTGGGACCTGCTCGCCGCGGGCCGGATCAGCCCCCGCTACCAGGAGCTCGACGACCTCGGCGCGGCGCTAGACCTCGTCGCCCGCCGGCGCAACCTCGGCCGGGTCGTCGTGCGGACCGGCCGCTGAGACCCCACTGACCCGGCGGTACGCGATGTGCCACAGGGCGGCGGCCAGCACCACGCCGAGCAGCCCCGCCGCCGGCAGCGGGCCGCCGAAGATCCCGGCCGCGACGCACACGAGCACCGACGGCACGCCCCAGCCCAGCACCCACCGCCAGCTCGCCCCGCCGCGCGCGCCGATCGCCGTCGCGGTCAGGAAGTACAGGGCCGCGCCGGTGCACAGCACGAGCCGTGTCGCCGTCTCGACGTGCCCCTGCGGGTGGGCGGCGGCCGAGCCCAGGCCGGCCGCGATGACGACGATGGACACCGTCGTCAGGTAGTGCGCGGGCATGGTGAGGCGCAGGGTGAACACCCGCATGCCGTAGGTCGGGGCGGCGCTCGGGCCGTAGCGCAGCGTGAGCCACCACAGCGCGACGAGCAGCCCGAAGCCGAGCACGACCACGAACCACAGGCCGCTGCGCCAGTCCTCGACCCCGGCGGCGGCGTTGACGAGCTGGGCGACCGCCTCGCCGAGCACGATGATCACGAAGAGGCCGAGGCGCTCGCCGAGGTGCGGCCGGTCGGGCCGCGCGGCCTCGAGCCGGTCCAGCTGCGCGATCTCGGCCTCGCGGTGGTGGCGGCGCAGCGAGCGCTCGCGGTCCCGGCGCTCCTCGGCCAGCAGCGCCTGCGGGTCGCGGGCGCGGGCGATGGAGAAGACGAGGTCCAGGGCGATGCCCGCGAGCCAGAGCCAGTAGCGGGTCGGGGTCTCGAAGCCCAGCGACGCGATCCACGGGATGACGCCGACGGCCTGCTGCACGCCGGGCCACTCGGTCACGATCCGGTGCTCGCGCTTGAACGAGTTGATGCTCAGGAAGCGGCAGTACACGTACGCGAGGACGAACGCGGCCGGCTGGTCGCGCTCGACCAGCGGGATCGACGCGGCCATCACCGCGATGCCGAACATCGCCAGCAGCATGGCCCGCTGGCGGGTGCGGATGCCGGTGACGTTCGCGTAGAGGGTGAACGCGGTCCACACGCTCCACATCGCGTAGTACGCCACGCCGAAGAGCAGCACCTTCTCCCACGTGACGTCCTCGTGCAGCAGGTGCGCCAGCTGGGCGACGGCGGCGACGATGACGAGGTCGAAGAAGAGCTCCAGCCAGGTCGCGTGGCGTTCCTCGGCGCTTGCGGGGGCGGACATGATCGTCACATTAATCGATGGCGACCGGCTCCGCGGTCCGGGCGGGCGCGGCCGTGGGCAGCGCGTGCTCCCGCAGCCCGATGCGCGCGTGCAGGCGCCGCAGCGGGCCGGGCGCCCACCAGTTGTAGCGCCCGAGCAGCGTCATCGTCGCCGGTACGAGCAGGCAGCGCACCACGGTCGCGTCGACCACGACGGCGGTGAGCAGCCCGATCCCGACCTGCTCGATCTGGCCGAGGTCGGCCGCGGCGAAGCAGGCGAAGACCACGACCATGAGCAGCGCGGCGGAGGTGATGATCCGGCCGGTGTGCTGCAGGCCTCGGCGCACGGCGGTGTCGGTGTCGTCGCCGCGCTCGACGTACTCCTTGATCCGCCCCAGCAGGAAGACCTCGTAGTCCATCGAGAGCCCGAACGCGAAGGCGAACACGATCACCACGACGAACGGGTCCAGCCCGCCGACGGTGAGCGTGTGCAGGATTCCGGATCCCCAGCCGTGCTGGAACACGGCGACCATCACACCGAACGTGGCCCCGAGGGACACCACGTTGGCCAGCACGGCCTTCACGGGTACGACCAGGGACCCCGTCATCGCGAACAGCAGCAGCACCATCGCCACGAGCGTCACCGTCACCGCGCCGGGCAGGTCGCCGGCGATGAGCCCGACCAGGTCGATGAGGATCGCGGCGTCGCCGACCACCCACGACTGCACCCCGGCGGGCCGGTCGGCGCGCAGCCGGTGCACGAGCCCCTGGGCCGCGTCGTCCTCGGACCCGCCGCGCAGGGCGAGATCGACCGTCGCGACCCCCGGTCCGGCGGCCTTGGCGGGCTGCACGCCGGCCACCGCCGGGTCGGACGCCCACCGGGCGGCATACGCGTCGAGCGATGCGGCATCGGTACGGGCCACGACGGTCACCACCGGCCGGTACGCGCGGCCGAAGCGCGACCCGAGCTCGTCGGCGACGCGGGCCGACTCGATGCTGCGCGGCACGCCCTCGAGCCGGGGCAGCTTGAGCGTGAGCCCCAGCAGCGGTGACCCGGCGGCGAGCAGCAGCACGGTGGTGCCGAGCGCGATGAGCACCGGGCGGCGCTGGACGAACCGCGACAGGCTCGCGAAGAATCCCCGCTCGCCGTCGCGGACGGTGGCCTGCTTCGCGCGGGGCTTGATGCGCTGGTGGAACAGGCCGATGAGCGCCGCGGTGAACGTCAGCGCGGCCAGCATCGCGACGACGGCGATCGACACGCCCCCGGCGCCGAGCGCGCCGAGCTGGTGGATCGAGAACATCATGAGGCCGGACAGGGCCGCGGCGACGGTGAGCGCGCTGAAGAAGATGGTCCGCCCGGCGGTCGCCCAGGCCCGGCCGATCGCCTCCGGGGGCTCGAAGCCGGCCGCGACCTCCTCCCGGTAGCGGGCCACGAGCAGCAGCCCGTAGTCGATCGACAGGCCGAGCCCGAGCAGCGTGACCACGGTGACGACGTTCTGGTCGAGGTCGCTGACGCGGCTGAACACCCACAGCAGCGGCATGGACGCGGCCACCGAAACGGCGGCGGCGAGCACCGGCAGGCCGGCCGCGACGAGGCCGCCGAAGACGAACACGAGCACGATGAGGGTGAGCGGCAGCGAGACCAGCTCGGCCCGGGCGAGGTCGCGCTTCTGGGCCCCGCGCACGTCGGCGTTGAGCACCGGGTTGCCGCCGACCTCGACCGTCGCGTCCGGCACTCCCGCCGCGGCCAGCTCGGCGTCGAGCCGGTGCAGCCGCGTGCGCAGGGTGTCCAGCACGGCGTCGCGCTCGCCGATGTCGAGCTTGGCGAGGGTCGCGACGACCAGCAGGCCGCGCCCGTCGGTGGCCAGGTAGGCGGGGGCCTTCGCGGCCGGCACCGAGAACGGCGTGTCCACCGCGGTGACGCCGGCCGACCGGGCCAGGTCGGCGGCCGCGGCGCCGACGGCGGTGCGCACGGCGGGGGCCTGCGGGTCGACGTGGCCGACGAGGCCGACGACGGTGCCGCTGGAGTCGTTGCCGGTCGCGATGGCGTCCAGCCCGTCGATCGCCTCGACGTGCCTGGGGTTGCTCGCGTCCGCGATCGCGCTGAAGACCGGCCCGAACGTGAGCCCGCCGAGCACGACCACCACCAGCCAGACCCCGATCACCGACCAGCGGTGCCGGAAGCAGAACCGACCGATCCTCGCCATCGCGCCGAACGCCATGCCGCACAGCTTCGCATCAGCACTCGATCACGGTGACGGCAAGGCCTCCCCGGGCGGTCTCCTTGTACTTCACCGACATGTCCCGCCCGGTCTCGCGCATGGTGCGCACGACCTTGTCGAGGGTGACGTGGTGCGCGCCGTCGCCGTTGAGCGCGAGCCGGGCCGCGTTGACCGCCTTGACGCTCGCGATCGCGTTGCGCTCGATGCACGGGATCTGCACCAGCCCGCCGACCGGGTCGCAGGTCAGGCCGAGGTTGTGCTCGAGGCCGATCTCGGCGGCGTTCTCGACCTGGCCGGGCGTGCCCCCGAGGGCCTCGCAGAGCCCGGCGGCGGCCATCGCGCAGGCGGAGCCGACCTCGCCCTGGCACCCGACCTCGGCCCCGGAGATGGATGCGTTGCCCTTGATGATGATCCCGACGGCCGCGGCGGCGAGCAGGAACCGGACCACGCCGTCGTCGTCCGCGCCCGGCACGAACTTCGTGTAGTAGTGCAGCACCGCCGGGATGATGCCGGCCGCGCCGTTCGTCGGGGCGGTGACGACCCGGCCGCCGGACGCGTTCTCCTCGTTGACCGCCAGAGCGTAGAGGTTCAGCCAGTCCATGACGTGCAGCGGGTCCGACATGTCGGACTTCTCGCTCAGGTCGGCGAACAGCCGCGGCGCCCGCCGGCGCACCTTCAGCCCGCCCGGCAGCACCCCCTCGGGCCGGGTGCAGCCGTTGTGCACGCACTCCCGCATGACCGACCAGATGTGCAGCAGCTCGGCCCGGATCTCCGGCTCCGAGCGCCAGGCCAGCTCGTTGGCCAGCATCACGTCGGAGATCGAGCGGCCCTCGCAGTGCGCGAGCAGCTCGGCGCCGGTGGTGAACGGGAACTTGACCGGCACCTCGGCCTCGGCGACCGCGCCGTCCGGGCCGACCACGAAGCCGCCGCCGACGGAGAAGTAGGTGCGGGTGAGCAGCTCCTCGCCGGCCTCGGTCCAGGCCGTGAAGCGCATGCCGTTCGGGTGCTCGGGAAGGCTGCGGCGGCGGTGCAGCACCAGGTCGGCGTCGGCGCTGAAGGGGATGTCGTGCTCGCCCAGCAGCGCGATCCGCCCGTCGAGCGCCACCTCGGTCCCGGTGTCCACGGTCGCCGGGTCCTCGCCCCGCAGGCCCAGCACGACCGCCCGGGCCGAGCCGTGGCCGTGCCCGGTCGCGCCGAGGGAGCCGAAGAGCTCCGCCTTGACGCGGCCGGTGCGCGGCAGGTGCCCGGCCTCGGCCAGGCCGGTGACGAAGCGGCGGGCGGCGCGCATCGGCCCGACCGTGTGCGAGGAGGACGGGCCGATGCCGATGGAGTAGAGGTCGAACGCGCTGAGCGTCACGGAGGCTCCCTGGTCGAGGACTCGGGTGGGCCTCCCCGCTCTGTCATCGAATGCCTGAGAGCTTCACCGGCACGGCCGCCCGTAGGGTGGCCGGCGGTTTGCACCGTGGGCGCGGGACGCGGCGTCCCGGCTTTCCAGAGTCGCCTTCCCGCGGCGGTACGTGGGCCTGAGAGATTCCGGGGAGGAGTTGCTCCTTCGGCGTCCCGATTCCCTGGGACTCTCCCGTCGCGGGTCGAGCAGCGCGGTATGCGGTTGTCGGGCCGACCGTACTACGGGGCCCAGGGCGCGGCAACGGCCCACGTGATGTCGGCAACCAGGCTGCCGGCGCTGTCCTGGGCCGCGGTGCCGCCGGGCGTGGCCAGCCACAGCTCCGCGTTGATGTGGCGCAGGTAGGAGCCCGGGAAGTTCCAGGACGCCAGCCGCACCCCGCCGGGGGCCGTCTTCGCGCACCAGGTCGCGTCCGCGCGGGTCAGGGCCGTGCCGTCGTCGGCACTGATCTTCACCCGGCCGTTCTGGTGGCGCAGGTAGTAGCCCGGGTAGTTGCTCGCCTGGAGGGAGTAGCACCCGCCCGCGAGGCCGGGCACCACGCGCCAGGTGGCGTCCTGCCGCAGGAGCTGGTCACTGCCCGACGACACCGTCTCGGTGTAGCCGAGGCCGTTCATGTGCCGGGCGTACCGCGTGGTGCAGCACGCCGTCGTGGCCCGCAGCGAGATGGAGGAGCCGGCCGGCAGCGTGGTCGCGGCCCCGTCGTCGCCGGCCGAGCCGGGCACCGCGGCCAGGGCCGAGGCCCAGCGCGCGGCCATCCTGTCGTAGCCCGCCCGGGTCGGGTGCACCCCGTCGGCGAGGTCGCCGGGGCCGAGCGCGGCGTGCATGTCGACGAAGTGGACCTTGGCGCCCTTGCCGGCCACGATGCCGGGGATGGTGGCGTTGAACGCGTTCGCGGCCGCCTCCCGCCCGGCGTCGGCCAGCGGGATGATCGAGGCGACGAAGACGTCGGCGCCGGGCGCGGCCGTGCGCACGTGGTCGATGAGCGCGGACAGGCGCGCGGGCGCGTTGCCGAGGTCGTAGTTCTGCACCACGTCGTTGGTGCCCAGGTGGATGAGCACGCTGCGGGGCGCGGTGGACTGTGTTCATTTCATTGTTGTAAATATTTTGATTTGTTGGGCTGGTACAGTCGGCCTTGGAACTCCGCGTTCCGCGCCCCCGGGACACGTCGCAGAACGGGCGCGGGACCCCGCAGCAGTCGCGGGGAGGAGGTGGCGACAGCACTGCTCGCTGCCGTTCTTGCTTCTGGGAGTACCACATGGAAATCGGTCTCGGCCTGCCCGTCAGCGACCCCGCGCGCCTGCCCGAGTGGGCCCGCCGCGCCGAGGCGGCCGGCTTCGCCACCGTCGCCCTGCTGGACCGCCTCGCCTACGACAACCCCGAGCCGCTCGTCGCGCTGGCCACCCTCGCCGGCGCCACCACCCGCATCCGGCTGCAGACCGAGGTGCTGCTCGCCCCGCTGCGCGCCACCGCGCTGCTGGCCAAGCAGGCCGCGACCCTGGACCGCATGTCGGGCGGGCGGCTCCGGCTCGGCGTCGGCATCGGCGGCCGCGACGACGACCACGCCGCCGCGGGCGTTCCCCTCGACCGCCGCGGCGCGATCATGGACCGGACGCTGACGGACCTCGCGGCCATCTGGTCCGGATCCGCATACCCGCTCGCGCCGATCGGCCCCTCCCCCGTCACCCCGGGCGGCCCGCCACTGCTCGTCGGCGGGTTCGCGCCGCCCGCGCTGGCCCGGGTCGCCCGCCACGGAGCCGGGTTCCTGTGTGCCGCCCCGCTGGGGTGGGCCGGCGGTCTCGTGCGCACCGTGCACGAGCAGTGGGCGGCGGCCGGCCGGCCCGGTCGCCCGCGGCTGGTCTGCCAGGTCAACGCCGCGGCCGGCTCGCCGGAGTCGGTCGCCCGGGCCCGGTCGGCGATCGCGGCGTACTACGCGTTCACCGGCCGCGAGGGCTGGGGCGAGCCGATCGCCGACGCGAACGAGCTCGCCGACACCGTGGCCGCGTACCGCGACTTCGGCGCCGACGAGCTGGTCCTCTACTGCTGGGGCGACGACCCCGACCAGATCGAGCTCCTGGCTTCTTTGCTTTAGCGCTGCACCCGCGCGCCGGCCCCGGCAACCAGGGCCTCGACCTCCTTGAGGCTGGCCATCGAGGTGTCGCCGGGCGTGGTCATGGCGAGGGCGCCGTGGGCCGCGCCGTATTCGACGGCCGTCTTCAGGTCGCCGAAGGTCATCAGCCCGTAGATGAGGCCCGAGGCGAAGCTGTCGCCCCCGCCGACCCGGTCCAGGATCTCCAGGGCCGGGCGGTGGGTGGCCTCGGCGAACTCCCCGCCGGACGCCGTTTTCCACCAAGCGATCGCGCCCCAGTCGTTCACCGTGGCGGTGTGCACCCCGCGCAGGGTGGTCGCGACGACCTGGAAGTTCGGGTAGGCCGCGACCGCCGCCGCGATCATCGTGCGGAAGTTCGCCGAGTCCAGCGCCCCCGCGTGGATGTCGGTGCCGGGCACCTCGAGGCCGAGGCAGGCGGTGAAGTCCTCCTCGTTGCCGATCATCACGTCGACGAGGCCGGCCAGCCGCCGGTTCACCTCGCGGGCCCGCTCCTGGCCGCCGATCGCCTTCCACAGGCTCGGCCGGTAGTTGAGGTCGTAGGAGATCACCGTGCCGTGCCGGCGGGCGGCGGTCAGGCAGGCCTCGATCGTGTCCGGGGTGGTCTCGGACAGGGCCGCGTAGATGCCGCCCGTGTGCAGCCAGCGCACGCCCAGCTCGCCGAAGAGGTGCTCCCAGTCCACGTCGCCGGCGCGCAGCTGGGCGGCCGCGGTGTGCCCGCGGTCGGAGACGCCGACGGCGCCGCGCACCCCGAACCCGCGCTCGGTGAAGTTGAGGCCGTTGCGGACCGTCCGGCCGATCCCGTCGTACGGCATCCAGCGCACGAACGTCGTGTCCACGCCGCCCTGCAGGATCAGGTCCTCGAGGAGCCGGCCCACGTCGTTGTCGGCGAACGCGGAGACGAGCCCGGTGCGCAGCCCGAAGCAGCGGCGCAGTCCGCGGGCCACGTTGTACTCACCGCCGCCCTCCCACGCGCGGAACTGCCGGGCGGTGCGGATGCGGCCCTCGCCCGGATCGAGGCGGAGCATGACCTCGCCGAGGGAGACGAGGTCGTAGCGGCACTCGGCGGCCGGTCGAACGGTGATCATCGGGCCTGCTCCAATGCGTCTCGGGTGCGGCTGGTGACGGCGGCCCAGTCGCGGGCGGCCAGCAGCTCGGGCGCGACCATCCAGGTCCCGCCCACGGCCAGCACCGACGTGACCGCGAGGTAGTCGGCGAGGTTGGCGGTGTTGACGCCACCGGTGGGGACGAACCGGACGGTGCGGAAGGGGGCCGACAGGGCCTTCACCATCGGCACGCCACCCAGCTGCTCGGCGGGGAAGAACTTCACGGTGTCCAGGCCGGCGTCCAGGGCCTGCATGATCTCGGACGGCGAGGCGACGCCGGGGAACACCGGCACGCCGTGCTCCTGGCAGCGCGCCACCACGGACGCGCTGAAGCCGGGGCTGACGACGAACCGCGCGCCCGCCGCCACGGCCCGGTCGACCTGCGCGGCGTTGATCACGGTGCCCGCGCCCACGAGCATGCCGGGGCGCTCGGCCATGGCCCGGATGGCGTCGGCCGCGGCGGCGGTCCGGAACGTCACCTCGGCGCAGCCCAGGCCGCCGGCGACGAGCGCGTCGGCCAGGCCGGCGGCGTCGGCGGCGTCCTCGAGCACGACGACGGGCACGATCCTCCCGGCCGCGATGGTTTCGACAACGGGGTGTTGTTCAGTATGCTGAACGTTGGTCACACATGTGACCATAGTGCATCGGAGGCCGTGTGACCACTCCCGTCAAGTCCGCCGACCGAACCCTCGACATCCTGGAGGCCCTGGCGACCGGCGGCCCGTCGACGCTGTCGGAGCTCACGCGAGCCCTCGACATCCCGAAGAGCAGCCTGCACGGCATCCTGCGCACGATGGCGGCCCGCGGCTGGATCGAGACGACGCAGACCCGGTTCCGGCTCGGGCTGCGGGCCCTGCAGGTCGGCGCGGCCTATCTCGACGCCGACGACACCGTGGGCCTGCTCGCCGGCATCCTCGACGATCTCGCCGCCCGCTTCGGGGAGACGACCCACCTGGGGCGCCTGGACGGCGCGGACATCACCTACGTGGCGAAGCGGGAGTCGACGCACCCCCTGCGCCTCTACTCGGCGATCGGCCGCCGCCTGCCGGCCCACGCCACGGCGCTGGGCAAGGCGCTGCTGGCCGCGCGCACCCCGGAGGAGGTCGACGCCCTGTTGCCCGACCCGCTGCCGGCCCTGACCCCGCACACGGTCACGGACCGGGCCGCGCTGCGGGCCGAGCTGGCGTCGATCCGGGCGCTCGGCTATGCGGTTGACCGCGAGGAGAACACCGAGGGCATCGTGTGCGTGGCCCGCGTGGTGCCGACGCGCGACCCGGCGACGGACGCGATCAGCCTGTCGATCCCGCGGACCCGCCTATCTTCGTCCACAGTGGACGAGGTCGCCACCGCCCTGGCCGAGGCCGTGGACAAGGCGTCCAGCGCGCGGCGCTTTCTCTAGCCGGCCGGCTTGCTCTAGCCGGCCAGCAGGGCCGAGACCTGGGGCGAATACGTCGAGTGCAGCACCAGCGCCGCGCCGCCGATCACGGCCGCGTCGTCGCCCAGCGGGGACAGGGCCACGTCCACGGTGCGGATGCGCCGGGCGATGGCCCGCTCCCCCAGCGCCCGCACCACCGCGGTGCGGAACTGCGACTCGACGTGCCGGATGCCGTGCCCGCCGACGATGATGAGCTCGACATCGACGATGTTCACCACGTTCACCGCCACCGCGGCGAGGCGCTCGGCGGCCCGGTCGATCACTCCCCCGGCGAGCGCGTCCCCCGCGGCGGCGGCCCGGCAGAGGGCCCCGTGGTCCACAGTGGACGGCGATCGCCGGAAGGGCTTCGTGAGAGCGCTCTCACCGCCGGCCGCGAGCAGCCGATGGGCGTCGGCGACGAGTGCCGCCGGATTGATGAGGCTCTCGAGGCAGCCGCGGTTGCCGCAATAGCAGTCGGGACCACTCTCCGTGACCGACGTGTGCCCGAACTCGGCCGCGTTCATGGAACCGCCCCGGTGGACCTGGTGGCCGAGCACGAGCCCGCCGCCGACGCCGGTGCCGAGGAAGAAGTACGCGAAGTTCGCGACCCCCCGCCCGGCCCCCGCCCAGCGCTCCCCGATCGCCGCGGCGGTCGCGTCGTTGTCCAGCGTGACCGGCAGCCCGGTGGCGTCGGCGACCATCTGCTTGAGCGGCACCCGGGTCCAGTCCGACAGCTGCGGCGGCGAGATGACCTCGCCGAGCGACTGGTCGATCGGGCCCGGGGCGGCCAGCCCGACGCCGAGCACGCGCTCGCGCTCGACCCCGGCCTCGCGCAGCACCTCGCCCACGAGCTCGGCCATCGCCGCCGTGACCTTGACCGGATCCATGTCGGCGGGGGTCGGGCGGCGGGCGGTGACCAGCGGCCGGCCCAGCAGGTCGACCACGACACAGGCCAGCTCGACCGGGTCGAAGTGCAGCCCAACGGCCCGTCCGGCGTCGGCGTTGATGCGCAGCACGGTGCGCGGCTTGCCGCCGCTGGACGAGCGCGCGCCGTCCTCGCGCACGATCCCCTCGTCGATCAGCCGGCGCACGATGCCGGAGACCGTCTGCGGCGTCAGGCCGGTGTGCTCCGCGATCTCCACGCGACTCGTCCCGTCGGCCAGCTGGATCTGATCCAGCACGACCGCCCGGTTGTACTGACCGACCTTGGGGAGATTTGTCCCGACTTGCCGCACCCGGCCTCCCGCCTACGTACCGTTACCTACATGATGCCCCGCGCCGTTGACTTAGTAAAGCAATTGGATTTAGAGTCCGACACGCGCGGCTAACGCCCTGGACACGTGAGAGCGCTTCCCCGGCCGCCGCGATGGCGGCCACGGCACTAGATCATTGCCGGATTGTTACCAAGAAACGACCGGCGGGACTGGGCAGGATCGCCACACTGGAATAAGTTGGTCGTCACAACAAACCTGGCCTTGCGGCAGTGGTTCCAGTAGCCCCTCGGAGGCAACATGATGTCGGTGACAAGGGGGCTCGAGGCATGAGCACCGCACCGGTTCTGCTCGAGATGCGGTCCATCACCAAAGAGTTCCCGGGCGTCAAGGCGCTCAGCGACGTCAACCTGGTGGTCCGTCAAGGCGAGATCCACGCGATCTGCGGCGAGAACGGCGCCGGGAAGTCGACGCTGATGAAGGTGCTCAGCGGCGTCTACCCCTATGGTTCGTACGACGGCCAGATCTTCTACCAGGGCTCGGAGAGCCGCTTCAGCAACATCCGGTCGAGCGAGAAGGCCGGCATCGTGATCATCCACCAGGAGCTTGCCCTGGTGCCCCACATGTCGATCACGGAGAACCTGTTCCTGGGCAACGAGCCCCGGCGCAACGGGGCCTACGACTGGAAAGCCGCCAACCGCAAGGCGCACGAGCTGCTGACCCAGGTGGGCCTGCGCGACGACCCCGACACCCTCATCAAGGACATCGGCGTCGGCAAGCAGCAGCTGGTGGAGATCGCGAAGGCGTTCGCCAAGGACGTCAAGCTGCTCATCCTCGACGAGCCGACCGCCGCGCTCAACGAGAACGACTCCAAGCACCTGCTCGACCTGCTGCGCGGGTTCAAGGCGCAGGGCATCACCTCGA
Source organism: Dactylosporangium sp. CA-139114 (assembly GCF_050955725.1). Taxonomy (NCBI): domain Bacteria; kingdom Bacillati; phylum Actinomycetota; class Actinomycetes; order Micromonosporales; family Micromonosporaceae; genus Dactylosporangium; species Dactylosporangium sp. CA-139114. The sequence goes on along the minus strand of NZ_CP192080.1, from coordinate 2,822,928 downwards.
TCATGATCTCGCACAAGCTCAACGAGATCGAGGAGATCGCCGACTCCATCACGATCCTGCGCGACGGCAAGACGGTGGAGACCCTCGAGGTCGGCGCCGAGGGCGTCAACGAGGACCGGATCGTGCGCGGCATGGTCGGCCGCGACCTGGAGAGCCGCTACCCCGATCACACCCCGAAGATCGGCGAGGTCTTCTTCGAGGTCCGCAACTGGACGGTCCGCCACCCGATCGCGGCCGACCGGCTGGTCTGCAAGAACTCGAGCTTCAACGTCCGCCGGGGCGAGATCGTGGGCTTCGCCGGCCTCATGGGCGCCGGGCGCACCGAGCTGGCGATGAGCCTCTTCGGCCGCTCCTACGGCGTCTACCAGTCCGGGCAGATCTTCAAGGACGGCCAGGAGGTCCAGCTCAGGTCGGTGGCCGAGGCGATCAGCCACGGCCTGGCGTATGTCAGCGAGGACCGCAAGTCCATCGGGCTCAACCTGCTCGACGACATCAAGACCTCGATGGTCGCCGCCAAGCTGTCGAAGATCATCCGCCACGGCGTCATCGACGAAGTGGCCGAGCACAAGGCGGCCGAGGAGTACCGCAAGGCCCTGCGGGTCAAGGCCCCCACGGTCGACGAGGGGGTCGGCAAGCTCTCCGGCGGCAACCAGCAGAAGGTCGTCCTGGCCAAGTGGATGTTCACCGACCCCGACCTGCTGATCCTCGACGAGCCGACGCGCGGCATCGACGTGGGCGCCAAATACGAGATCTACGGCATCATCCAGCGGCTCGCCGACCAGGGCAAAGGCGTCATCGTCATCTCCTCGGAGCTGCCGGAGCTGCTCGGTCTGTGCGACCGCATCTACACGGTGTTCGAAGGCACCATCACCGGTGAGGTCCCCCGCAGTGAGGCCAACCCGGAACTCCTCATGAAGCAGATGACCTCTACGAAGAAGATGCCGACGCGATGAGCCGACTCAAGGACCTCCAGAAGAACCTGTTCGGGGGCACGACCTCGAACGCCCGCCAGTTCACGATGATCTTCACGCTGGTGGCGATCATCCTGCTGTTCCAGTGGTGGACCGACGGGCTGACCCTCAACTCCGGCAACCTGATCTCGCTGACCCAGCAGTACGCGTACATCTCCGTGCTGTCCATCGGCATGCTCATGGTGATCGTCGCCGGCCACATCGACCTCTCGGTCGGCTCGGTCGCCGCGTTCGTCGGCATCATCGTGGCCAAGACGATGCGCGACCACAACCTGCCGTGGTGGGCCGGCATCCTGCTCGGCCTCGCGGTCGGCGCCGTGATCGGTGCGTGGCAGGGCTTCTGGGTCGCCTACATCGGCGTCCCGGCCTTCATCGTCACGCTCGCCGGCATGCTGATATTCCGCGGCGGCAACCAGTTCATCGGCAACGCGGAGACCATTCCGGTGTCGAAGGCCTTCACCAAGATCGGTGCTGGGTACCTTCCGGAGTGGGGCCCCAACACGGGGTACAACAACAGCACCCTGATTTTGGGTCTGGTCGCCTGCCTGGCCGTGATCTGGCGCGAGTTCCAGTCGCGCAAGACCCGCCGCCAGATGGAGGCCGAGCAGAGCCCGATGTGGGTCTCGATCCTGCGCATGGCCATCATGGTCGCGGTCATCCTGTTCGCCACCCTGCGCTTCGCCGGCGGCCGCGTCGGCACCAGCTTCCCGATCTCGGGCTGCATCCTGGCCGCGCTGGTCATCGCGTACTCGTTCTACACCCGCAACACCGCGGGCGGCCGGCACATCTACGCCGTCGGCGGCAACGCCCGCGCCGCGGAGCTCTCCGGCGTCAAGCTGCGCCGCGTCAACTTCTTCGTCATCATGAACATGGGGATCCTCGCCGCGCTGGCCGGCATGATCTTCGTGGCCCGCTCCGGCGCCTCCGGCCCCCAGGACGGCCTGAGCTGGGAGCTCGACGCGATCGCCGCCGTGTTCATCGGTGGCGCCGCGGTCGCCGGCGGCATCGGCACCGTGAGCGGCTCCATCGTCGGCGGTCTGGTCATGGCCGTGCTCAAGAACGGCCTGCAGCTGCTCGGCATCGGCACCGACCGCGAGCAGATCATCCGCGGCCTGTTCCTGCTGCTGGCCGTCGCACTGGATGTCTACAACAAGAGCCAGGGGCGGTTCTCGATCATCGGATCGATCATGCGCCCCTTCCGTCGGCAGGAGAGCACCGATCCCGCCGCGCCCAACCAAGCCGGCCAGGAGTCAATCAGGACTCCGGTCGGCGGCTGACCCACCCGCCGCACACCCGCGGCAGACGCCCCTATCCCCAGTAACATCCCGAAAGAAAGGGCTTTCAAAGCCATGCGCAAGTTCCTCACCAGGAGCCTCGCGGTCAGCGCTGTCGCGCTGGTTGCGCTGAGCACCGCCGCGTGCGGCAACAGCGACCGCACCGACTCGGGCACCGGCGCCTCCGGCGCGGCGGCCAAGGGTTTCGCCAAGGACGCGCTGATCGGCGTCGCCCTGCCGTCGAAGACCTCGGAGAACTGGGTGCTCGCGGGTGACCTGTTCACCAACGGCCTCAAGGACGCCGGCTTCAAGTCCGACGTGCAGTACGCCGGTGCGTCGACCACGGTCGCCGACCAGCAGTCGCAGATCTCGTCCATGGTCACCAAGGGCGCGAAGGTCATCGTCATCGGCGCCACCGACGCCGCGCAGCTGGGCACCCAGGTCAAGCAGGCCAAGGACTCCGGCGCGATCGTCATCGCCTACGACCGGCTCATCACCGGCACCGCGGACGTCGACTACTACATCGCGTTCGACAACTTCAAGGTCGGCCAGCTGCAGGGCCAGGCCCTGCTGGACGGCATGAAGGCCAAGAAGCCGACCGGCCCGTGGACCATCGAGCTGTTCTCCGGCTCGCCGGACGACAACAACGCCGGTGTCTTCTTCAACGGCGCCATGGACGTGCTCAAGCCGCTCATCGACAAGGGCGACCTGATCGTCGGCTCCGGCCAGAAGGACGTCAAGCAGACCGCCATCCAGGGCTGGAAGGCCGAGGGTGCGCAGTCGCGCATGGACACCATCATGACCTCGACCTACGCCAAGGGCGACAAGACGCTGGACGGCGTGCTCTCCCCGAACGACACCCTGGCCCGCGCGATCATCACCTCGGTGAAGGCCGCCGGCAAGCCGGTCCCGGTCGTCACCGGCCAGGACTCCGAGGTTGAGTCGGTCAAGAGCATCATGGCCGGCGAGCAGTACTCCACGATCAACAAGGACACCCGCAAGCTGGTGGCCGAGACCATCAACATGGTCAAGGCGCTCCAGGGCGGCGGCGAGCCGACCATCAACGACACCAAGTCCTACAACAACGGTGTCAAGGTCGTCCCGGCCTACCTGCTCCCGCCGGTCATCGTGACCAAGGCGAACGCGGCCGAGGCCTACGCCAACGACCCGAAGCTGTCCCCGCTCACCAAGTAAGGCACACCGGCAACAGCGTCGTGGGTCCCCGGAGCGCTTTTCCGGGGACCCACGCGCGTTCCAGCCAAGACACAGCCCTCGCCGGCCCGGACCGATCGGCCGGCGGCGGCGCCGGGAGGCGTGAAGCGTGTCCTCCTCGACCAGCCCGCAGGAGTCGGTGCGCCGGCAGAACCTGGGGGCCCTGCTGCGCTACATCCACGTCCGCGGCGCCACGTCGCGGGCCGAGCTCACGAGCCGGCTCGGCCTGAACCGCAGCACCATCGGCGCGCTCACCGCCGATCTGGCCACCGCCGGTCTGGTCGACGAGGGTGTACCGCACGAGACCGGTCGCGCCGGCCGCCCCTCGATCGTGGTGCGTCCGCGGTCGTCGCGCGTGTACGGGTACGCGCTGAGCCTGGAGCTCGACCGTCTGCGGGCCGCCCGCGTCGGGCTCGGTGGAAAGGTCCTCGACGGCCGCACCGCCGATCGCCCGCCCGGCCCGGACCCTGCCCCGACCATCGCCGCGCTGGCCGGCCTCGTCGCCGACATGCAGCGCTCCGCCCCGGCCGACGCCGTGCTCGTCGGCTCCGGCCTCGCCGTGTCCGCCTCGGTGCGCCACCACCTCGGCTGGGCGGATGAAACGATCGAATCCGAGCTCGCACACGGCATGGCCGACGCCGTGCGGCCCCGGTCCGGCCCCCCGGCCGGCCCGTTCCTCGGCGGCATCGCCGACCTCGCCGCCCTGGCCGAGCACACCCGCGGCGCCGCGACGGGCGCCGACAACGTCATCTACCTGCACGGCGACGCTGGCATCAGCGCGGGCATCATCGCCGGCGGCCGGCGCATCACCGGCTACGGCGGCCACGGCGGCGAGGTCGGCCACATGGTCGTGAACCCGTCCGGCCGGCTGTGCGGCTGCGGCTCGCGCGGCTGCTGGGAGACGGAGATCGGCGAGCGCGCCCTGCTGCACCTCGCGGGCCGCACGGTCGCGACCCCGGGCGCGGCGGTGGCGGCCGCGATGCTCGCCGCCCGGTCCGGCGACCCGGACGCGAGCGCGGCCGTGGCCCACGCGGCCGACTGGCTCGGCTTCGGCGTGGCCAACCTGGTGAACATCTTCAACCCGACGGTGGTCGTCTTCGGCGGCACGCTGCGGGAGTTGTACCTGGCCGGCGCCGACCGCGTGCGCGAGCGCCTCTTCACGATGGCCCTGCCGGCCTGCCGCGCCCACGTGGCCCTGCACACCCCCCAGCTCGGCGACGACGCTCCCCTGGTGGGCGCGGCGGAGCTCGCGTTCGAGTCCCTGCTGTCGGACCCCCTCTACGCGGGCCGCCCCTGAGGGGCACGTTCGGCCCGGGCACCCCGCGCTCCTGCGTGCGCTCCCGCTCAACCTTTCGCGGCGCCCCCGCGTGCATGCTGTGACGGCGTCCGACGGGAGGCGGCAGGCGTGCCGGGTGATGGCTTCGAGCAGTTCGTGCGGGTCCGGTACACGGAGTTGCTGCACACCGCGTACCTGCTCACGGGCTCGCCGCCCGCGGCCGAGGACCTGTCCGAGGCCGAGACCGCCGAGGCGCTCGGCTGCTCGGTCGGGACGGTGAAGAGCCAGGCGTCGCGCGGGCTGGCGCGGCTGCGGGTGCTGCTGGAGTCGGGCGACGCGCAGAGGAGCGAGCGATGAGCACCCTGGAGGAGCGGCTCCGCGAGGAGATGGCGCGCTCGGTCGCCGGCGTCCGCCCGGCCCCCGACCCCTTCGGCCGCCTCCTGCGCCGCCGCCGTCGCGGCCTGCGGCGCTGGGCCGGGGCGGGCATCGGGGCCGTGGTCGTCGCCACCCTGCTCGGCACCCAGGCGCTCACGGCGAGCGGCCCGAGCCCGGCGCCCGCACCGGCCCCGTCGTACTTCACGCCGGCCGTCGGGCTGGACCGGTGGAGCCGGCAGGTGATCGACGCCCCGACCCGCGGGAACCTGGCGGGCGAGCGGGGCCTGGTCGAGGCGCTGCGCACGGCGCTGGACGGTGCCCGGGCGCGCTGGGCCGTCGACCCGGCCCTGGACCGCGTCAAGGTGCTGTTCCTCGCCCTCGACGACGATGGCGAGCGCAGCTTCGGCGCGGCCTACTACAACGACGAGCGGGCCATGTACGTCGGCGCGTGGGCCCCGGCCGAGGGGCCCATCGCGGACCTGGTCTCGGCCCGCTACGGGGGGAGGGCGGGCGATGTGAGCCCGTTCATGTGGGTCGGCCGACACGACCGACTGTCGGGGGTGATCGCCCCGCCCGGCTGCGAGGTGCAGTACTCCACCACGACGACCGTGCACGCCGACGGCACCCTCGTGCACTCGTGGACCCGCGGCGGCGGCGAGTGGACGGCGAATCCGAGTTCCAACCTGGTGTGGCAGGTGACCTGCGACGGCGTGGTGCGCGTGCACGTCTCGCAGTACGTGACCCCGCCTCCCCCGAGGCCGAGCCTCCCCCCGGCGGAGCGCGGCAGCGCCGACCCGAAGACGGCCGAGCAGACGGTGTCGTGGTGCGGGAGCGTGCCCGGCCTCGAGGTGCGCTCAACGCGGGTGTTATGGGGTGGGACGCCAGCCGGCGAGGGCAGGCCGAGCGTCGTCGCGCTCGGGGTGCTCGACGGCGGCGCGGTCGAGGTGTGCGCGGCGACCGGCACCGGCGACGCGATCGAGATCGGCGCGGTGTCCGGCGAGCCGCCGTCCGCGAGGCTCGGCCGCAACGGCCTGGCCCGGCTGACGAAGGCCTTCGCGGCGTCGGACCGGCTCGTGGTGGTACGGCTGCCGCACGAGCAACGGCTGCAGCTCGGCGACCGGCTCCTGGTGATCGCCCCGCCCGATGCGACCCGGCTACGGGTCACCGGCGCCCGCGACCCCCTCGTCACGCTCACCGGCGGCGTCGGCGTCATCGACGCTCCGCTGCCCGCGACGCTGACCGTCGACGCGCTGGACGCGTCCGGCGCCACGGTGGCCGCGACCCGGTTCGCCGAGCCACGGGGCTTCGAGCGGTTCTCCCAAGGGGAGCAGTACGTCTGGAACTGGGACTGACGGTGCCGTCAGCTCACGTAGTCCTCCAGCAGCGCGGGCGTGAGGCCGGCGGTGGCGATGGCGTTGAGCACGGCCAGGAAGTCGTCGACGAAGGCGGGCCGGAAGTGCATGAGCACGATGTCGCCCGCCTTGACCTTCTGGCCGGCCTGGTAGCGCACGATGCCCTTGTCCGTCGTCTCCCGCCAGTAGAACGCGGCCTTCATCCCGCAGTCGTGCACGACGCGCAGGGTGGTCGCGTCCTTGTCGCCGTACGGTGGCCGGAACAGCAGCGGCCGTCGCCCGTAGAGCCGGGCCAGCTCGTCGGCGGAGCCGCAGATCTCGTGCTTCTGCGCCTCGTAGGACTTGCCCTTGAGGTCGGGGTGGGAGATCGTGTGCGCCTCGATGACCGCGCCGGCCTGCTGGAGGCGGGTGAAGTAGCCGGGGTCGGACTTGATCGCGTTGATCTCCAGGAACAGCGTGACCGGCACGTGCGCGGCCTCCAGCAGCGCGAGCGCGTGCGGGTCCTTGGTCCAGCCGTCGTCCATCGTGATGAAGGCGACGGGCTGGTCGGTCGGGATCGCGCTGTACCAGCCCGCGGACGGCCCGGCCGGGACCGTGACCGGCCTGGGCGCGGGCGCCGGGCCGAAGTGCGGGATCCGGGCCAGCTGCGCCGAGCTGAGCCCGGATCCACCGGGCACCTCCGGCCGCGAGGCCGTCACCGAAGGACCGGGCCGCCCCTGGGCGGGTTCGCCGCCATGGGCTGCACACCCGGACGCGAGCAGTGACACGGCGACGAGGGCCAGGAGACGTGACCGCACCACCCAAGTCTCGGGTTCGGCGCCCGGGCCGGCCTCGGTGCCGTCCCGCACCCCGGTTGCGGGTTTCCCGCAGTGGTTAATCTTCTATATGTCTATGTATCATTGCTCAGCCCTCAACCAGCCGCGCCACAGTGTGGTGGCGGGGTGTGCCGTGCCCGCACGCCGAGAGGACATCGTGGCAATGACCGAAGTACCCGCGCAAACGCTGCCGTGCGCCCATCGCCGGGCCCTGCTCGCCGGCCTCGGCGGCCTGAGCGCCGCCGCCCTGCTGGCCGCCTGCGGCGACGGCGACGCCACCGCGAAGGCGCCGGCCGCGACATCACCGGCCCCGGCCCAGTCGTCCGCCCCCGCGAAGACCACCGTCGCGGACACCGCCCAGGTGCCCGTCGGCGGCGGCATCGTCGCCAACGGCGTGCTGATCACGCAGCCGGTGAGTGGAACTTTCAAGGTGTTCGACGCCGCCTGCCCCCACAAGGGAATCCTGGTGACCGCGCCGCAGAACGGCATCGCGGTCTGCCCCGCGCACCAGTCGAAGTTCAGCATCGCCGACGGCTCGAAGATCGACGGCCCGACCCCGACGGGTCTGAAGCTGCTCAAGAGCGAGGTCGACGGGACCTCGATCGTGCGGCTGCCCGACTGACCGGGCGATGGCGGCGGCCCGCGCCCGGGCCGCCGCTATCCGCGCACCGCGACCTGCCCGGCGGCGGTCCGGCCCAGCGTCGTGAGCTCCTCGGCCGGGACCGGGCGGCCGTAGAGGTAGCCCTGCGCGTACTGGTAGCCGAGCCGCCGCAGCGCCTGCGCCTGGGCCTCGGTCTCGACGCCCTCGGCGACCGCGCGCAGCCGCAGCCCGTCCGCGATGCCGATGAGCGCCTCGGCGATGACCGAGCGGGCGCCGGCCTCGGTCACGTTGTCCACGAAGGACTTGTCCACCTTCAGCACGTCGACCGGGCAGGTGCGCAGCAGGCCCAGCGAGGAGTGCCCGGTGCCGAAGTCGTCGAGGGCGACCTGCACACCCAGCCGCTTCACCTCGTGCAGCTCGTCCAGGGCGGAGCCACCGTCGAACACCGCCGTCTCGGTCACCTCGACCATGAGGCACGCCGGCGGCAGGCCCGCGGCGCGCAGCTCGTCGCGCAGGCGCCCGGCGAACCCGGACTCGCGCAGCTGGCGCGGGGAGACGTTGACGGAGACGTACCGCAGCGCCTCCGGCCCGAGCTCGCGGCGCCAGCGGGCCGCCTGCCGGCACGCCTCGGCCAGCACCCACTGCCCGACGGGCACGATCATGCCGGTGCGCTCGGCGGCCGGGATGAACAGGTCGGGCCGGATCAGGCCGCGCTCGGGGTGCACCCAGCGCACCAGCGCCTCCACGCCGACCGGGCAGCCGTCGTCGAGGCGCACGATGGGCTGGTAGAACACGCGCAGCTGGCCGGTGTCGAGGGCGGTGCGCAGCTCGGCCGCGACCCGGGCCTGCTCGGCGCCGCGCTGGTCCATCGCCGGGTCGTAGGCGACCTGCCGGCCCTTGCCCTGCATCTTGGCCGCGTACATGGCCACGTCCGCGCGCCGCAGCAGCTCCCCCGCCGGGGTGCCCGGGCCGCCGACCGCGACCCCGATGCTCGCCTCGACCACGAGGGCGTGCCCGGCCGCGTCGAGCGGGCGGCGCAGCCCGGTGGCGAGCGCACCGAGGAACCGCAGCGCCTCGGGCTCGTCGGCGGCCGGGAACACCAGCGCGTACTCGTCGCCGCCGAGCCGGGCCACGAGCGACCCGGGGGCGACCACCTCCTCGAGCCGCCCGGCCACCGCACGCAGCAGGGCGTCGCCGGCCGGGTGGCCGAGGTCGTCGTTGATCGCCTTGAAGTCGTCGATGTCCACGAGCGCGACCGCGACCCGCGCCCGCTGCTCCAGCGCGCCGGTCACGTGCTGGCTGAGCAGACGACGGTTGGCCAGGCCGGTGAGCGAGTCGTGGGTGGCCTGCCAGGCGAGCGTCTGCACGAGCCCGGCGTTGTCGCGCAGCACGGTCAGCTGCCGCGAGGCCACGAGCACCACCAGCACGACGGTGCCGGCGGCGACGCCGAGGATGTCCCCGCCGTGCATCCAGGCGTCGGTGAGCAGGAGCACGCAGGTGGCGGAGACGGCTGTGTACGACACGAATCCCGGCCGCTCCCGCCGCGCCGGCGTCGGCGGGATCGCCCCGTCGGCGCGGCGCTGCCGGTCCGCGGCCAGCCCCAGCACGAGGCACGTGACGGGCAGGATGACGGGCGTGCCGTTGAGGTAGGGCCGCGAGTGCAGCAGCGGGGTCAGGGCCCCGCCGAGCGCCCCGACCCCGCCGGCCGAGGCGAGCAGGTAGAGCGCCCGCCGGTCCAGCGGCCCGGTCCCGGTGAACGCGATCTTGACGAACGCGAAGACGCACACGGCCAGGCACGCGAGCAGCGACATCACGGCCCGGGCCCCCGTCGCGTTCCCGCCGGACCACGCCTGCCAGTCGCTGAGCAGGAAGTGCCACGCGAAGGTCATGACGGCGACCAGGACGGTGGCCGAGTCGAGGCCGAAGCGCAGCCACTCCCCGCGGGTCCGCCGCGCCCCGGGGATGCGCAGCAGCGCCCACAGCAGCACCGCCAGCCCCGCGATGTAGATCGCCGCGGTCAGCGGCCCGACGTGCTGCGGCCGCACGATCCCGCGCAGCATGTCGACGCCGTTGCTGACCGCGCCGAGCCCGACGAGGGCCATCCCGAGCGCGACGTGCCGCCAGAACCGGGCCGCCCCGGGCGCGATCCCGTCCGCGGCGGCGGCGCGCAGGCAGCCCACCACGGCGAGCCCGACCACGGGCGGCACCGCCGCCCAGCTGATCAGCTCCGGGGTGGGGTGCAGCAGGCCGACCCCGAACCAGATCTCGGCCCCGGCGGCGAGCGCCGCGGCCGCGATGAGCAGCCGCGTCGGTCGCCAGGGCGCCACCCTCTCCACGCCGCCGAGATCGGCACCGCGCCGCCGTTCATGAACATTCCCGCCCCATGGCCCCGAATCCGCGTAGCGCGGCCCTCGTCGGGGTCGCGTTCGCGTGCGTCGGCCTCGAGCTGCGAGTCCTCCCCGGCCCCGCATAGGATTCGCACATGGTGACGGCCAAGCCGGCGGCCGGCGGCGGTCGCTGGGTGGAGATCTCCCCGGAGCGCCTGCGGGGCTGGCTGGACGGCTTCTACGGCCGCCATCAGGGCGCCGAGGAGGCCGGCCTGACGCTGACCGGCACGAGCAACGGCGACCGGGCGACCCTGCACCCGCCCCCGGGCCTGGACGCGGCCGAGGACATCGACGCGCTCCTGCGCGGGATCGCCTCCCCGCCCCGCATCGGGCTCCTCCTGGCCCGCAAGGGCGCCGTGGCGGTCGGGATCGCCGACAACGGCGCCATCACGTCCTCGAAGGTCGAGCGGTTCCACGTCCACGGGCGCACCGCCGCGGGCGGCTGGTCCCAGCAGCGCTACGCGCGCCGGCGCGACAACCAGGCCGACGCGGTCGCCGGCAAGTCCGCGGACATCGCCGAGCGGGTGCTGCTGCCCGAGGTCACGAGCCTCGCCGCGCTCGTCTGCGGCGGCGACCGCGGGATGGTCGAGGCGATCCTGGCCGACCGGCGCCTCGCCGCCCTGGCCGCGCTGCGCCACCCGCACCTGCTCGAGGTCGCCGAGCCCCGCCTGACCGTCCTGGAGGAGGCCGCGGTCACGGCCCGCAAGGTGCGCATCCATCTGGTGCCGTAAGCGAACGGGCCGCCCGGCGGGGTGCCGGGCGGCCCGTCTGCGGGACGGTCCTACGGGAAGTTGATCACGTTGTGCGGCACGACCGCGCTCGGCAGGGCGGCATCACCGGTGTCGTTGATGACGTGGGTGATGGAGCCCTTGCCCAGGGAGACGGTCAGGATGTTGTGGAACTTGACGTTGGGGTTGACCGGCGTCTCGTAGGAGTGGTAGGCGGCGATGGATTCGTCGCTGGTGAAGACGCAGTAGCTGCCCATGCCCCACGCCTCGTGCGAGGTGACCGTGTTGGCGACCTTGTAGGCGGCGTAGCCGGTGATCCCGTCGTGGGACCAGGCGGCGGCCGACGGCGGGTCGTAGGGCAGCTCGTTCTGGAAGAAGATGGTCTTGCCGCCGTTGCCGTTCCAGATGACGTTGTACTTCTCGAAGTGCTCGACGAACAGGCCGTAGGCGGTCACGTTCTGGCCGTTGACGATGAGCCCGGTGTCGGAGGGGTTGGAGGTCCAGCCCGCTCCGGCGCCGTGGTCGGCCCGCCAGGCCCAGATGTGGTCGATGATCGTGTTGTTGTTGTTGACCACGAGGGCGTTGGTGACCTTGGCCGCGCCCGCACCGCCGACGCGCAGGAACACGTCGGAGATCAGGTTCGGGGCGCCCGCGTGGTTGCCGGTCGCGCCGTTGGGGCCGACCTGCAGCAGCGCCGGGGAGTTCGTCGGGCCGGCGTCGAAGAGCAGGCTGGCGATCTTGACCCCGTCGACGTCACCGACGGCCATCGGCAGCGCGCCGTTGTCCGCCACGATCGTGGCGTAGCCCAGGCCCAGGACCACGGTGTTCGCGCGGTTGATGTTCACCGTCGAGCTCAGGTGGTACACGCCGGGGGTGAACAGCAGGTTCAGGCCCTGCGCGACCGCCTGGTTCAGCGTGGCGGCCGTGACGCCGGGCTTGGCCACGTAGAACTGGCTCAGCGGCAGCGACGTGCCCGGGGTCTGGCCGTTGATCCAGGTCGCCCCGCTGCTGTTGGTGCGCAGCGACGGCACGAACACCCGGTAGCCCGACGCGTCGGCGTAGAGGTACGGCTTCTCCTGCGTCACCGGCGAGGTGCCCAGGACGGTGTACGGCGGGTTCGGGAAGCTGTTCGCCGGGGCGCCCTGCACGCCGGAGAACACCATGTTCCACACGGAGCCGTTCCAGCTGCCGATGGTGGAGTCCCGGGTGAACCACTGCTGCTGCGAGCAGGGGTTGATGTTGCCGCTGACCCGCGAGTCGGCGATGTAGCCGCCGGACGCCCAGCCACAGTTCGGGCTGGCGAGGGTCATGCCGCCGTGCACGTCCATCCGGCGGAACGGCGCGGCCTGGGCGACGGCCCAGCGGTCGACACCGGAGACCGGGTAGACCGAGAGGTTCTCGGCCGAGCGCCAGAAGTTCTGGGTCGCGTTGCCCTGGAACCAGCCCGCGTCGACGGTGATGTCGCCGTGGATCTGCACGTCCTGCGGGTTCTGCCCGAGGCCGTTGATCGAGGTGTAGAAGCCGATCTGGGCGTTGAGACCCGAGTACGAGCCCGGCTTGAACAGGAACTGGTAGCGCTCGGTGCCGAACTGGTTCGTCTCCTGCTGGGTGAAGACCTGGTCCAGCTTCGCCTGGATGGTGGCGGAGGACTGGCTCGGGTCGAACACGATCACGTTCGAGCCGAGGTCACCGCCGCCCGGCAGCTGCGGGCCGGTCGGGGTCGGCGTCGGGCTGGTGGTCGGCGACGGCGACGACGTGGTCGGCGACGTGCCACCGGTGTTGACGATGAGCTCCCAGATCGAGTAGCCGTAGCCGGTGCCGCGGGCCGTGCCGTAGACGCGGATCCAGCGGCCGGAGCCGCTCAGGCCGCTGAGCACCTGGTTGCCGCCGGTGCCGCCGGTGACCGTCTTGATGGTCGTCCAGTTGGCGTTGTCGGTCGACGTCTGGATCTGGAAGTCCTTGCCGTAGGCGGCCTCCCAGTTGATGGTCACCTGGCAGATCGACTGCACGGAGCCGAGGTCGACGCGCAGCCACTGCGGGTCGCTCGCCGCGCTCGACCAGCGGGTGCCGGCGTTGCCGTCGACCGCCGCGGAGGCCGGGGTGCCGCCGTTCTCGGTGCTGGAGGCGTCGGCCGCCTTGCCCTGCGCCGCGTTGGCGGTGGTGTTGCACGGGCCGCTGGTCGGGTTCGTGGTGCCGAACGAGCCGTAGACCTGCATCTCGTACAGCGAGTAGCCGTAGCCGGTGGCCCGGGCCGTGCCGTACATGCGCACGTAGCGGCCGCTGCCGGTGACGGTCAGCGTCTGCGTCCCGCCGGTGCTGGTCGTGGTCGAGTAGACGTTGGTCCAGGTGTTGCCGTCGGGCGAGGTCTGGATCTGGAAGGACGTCGCGTAGGCGGCCTCCCAGTAGAGCTTGACCTGCGAGATCGTGGCCGTCTGGCCCAGGTCGACGCGGATCCACTGCGGGTCGCTGAACGCGCTGGACCAGCGGGTCCCGGTGGTGTTGCCGTCGAACGCGGCGGAGGCGGGCGTGCCACCGTTCTCGTCGGACGACGACAGGGCCGTCTTGCCCTGTGAGATCAGGGAGTCGGCGGCCGAGGCGGTGAGGGTGGTGGTGACCACGTACGTCGCCAGCACCACGAACGTGGCGATGGCGGCGAGGATCAGAGTTCGGCGGCGGCGGTTCGCCGTTGGCGGTGCGGCGGTGTGCATCACTGCTCCTGATTCAGGGCATGGCGGCAGCCGGACGAGCCGCCGCGGGGGTGCGGCGCCCGGTCTTGTGTTCCGGCCGACGGGGTGTCAGGCTCACCGGACCGGGAACGGGCGGCCCGGGAACCCGGGGTGAGGTTCGGAGAGCGCTCTCCAAGGACGAGGGTTATCCGTGGCAGCCCCGAAGTCAAGAGGGCTGCGGTTCCGGAACTGAAAATCTAGAGAGCGCTCTCTAGGAGTGAGCCCTCGGATCGAACCCTGTAGTCGATCCCCACATCCTGTGCGAACCGGGCCGCGGCCTCGGCGAATGCCCGCGATCGATCGTCGTGCCCGGCGAGCGGCTCGACGATCACCGCGGTGAAGGGCAGGGCGCTGAGCAGGTCCAGCCGGACCGTGTTCGTGCCGGTCTGGTCCAGGGCCAGCCCGACGCCCGCCGCCCGCAGCTCCCGCATGACCCGCCGCAGGACGCCGTCGACGGTCAGCTGCGCCGCCGGCAGCGCGAGGGTCAGCCCGTCCGGCTCCAGCCCGGCCTCGGCGAGCAGGCCGGTCAGCTCGGCGGCGAACCCGGGCGACACCAGCGCCGCCCGCCCCACCTCGAGCGTGAACGGCGGCCGGGCCGCCGCGAGCGCCCGCCGCAGATCGGTCAGCCGGGACTCGGGGGTCATGAGCAGACCGCTGAGATCCGGGGTGTACCGCGCATGCGTGCCCTTCCCGCGCCGCTTCGCCGCATACATGGCGATGTCGGCGTGGCGCAGCAGGTCCTGCGCGCCGTCGCCGTCGGCCCGGGCCGCGACCCCGACGCTCGCCGTTATCGCGAGCACGTGGCCGTGGGTGTGCACGGGCCGGTCGAGCTCGGCGAGGATGCGGGCCGGGAGGCCGTCCAGCCCGTCCTGTGAGCCCTTCGGCACCAGGACCGCGAACTCGTCCCCGCCCAGGCGCGCCACCAGGTCCGCCGGGCGCACCGCGGCCCGCAGGCGCCGGCCGACCTCGATGAGCAGGCCGTCGCCGACCGGGTGGCCGAGCGTGTCGTTGACGGCCTTGAAGTCGTCCAGGTCGACCAGGACGGCCGCGGCCGCGTGCTCGAGGCGCTCGTTGAACAGCGCCCGGTTCGGCAGCCCGGTGAGCGCGTCGTGCGTGGCCTGCTCGTGCAGGAGCCGCTGGTGCTCGCGCAGCGACCGCAGCAGCCCGTCGTTGTCGCGGAACGCGAGCAGCTGGCGGGCGACGACGGCGGCGGTGGCGGTCACGGCGCCGAAGAGCACGGGCAGGGTGCCGAGCTCGTCGACCGTGACGGCGACGAGGAGGAGGTTGACGGCGGCGACGGCGAGGTACGGCAGCACCGAATAGGGCCGTCGCCGCTCGACCGGGACCGTCTCGCCCGCGCCCGCCCGGCGCGCCTGCAGCACCCCGGCGACGGCGACCGTCAGCGCCTCGCACATGGTGACCAGGTCGGAGACGCCGGCCAGGCGGGGGCTGGACAGCACCGGGACCAGGGCGGAGCCGACCGCGCCGATCACGACCACGAGCGCGAGCGCCCGCAGGGCCCAGGCGTCGACGGCGGCGGTACCGGCGAGGATGAGCTTCACCACGGCCAGCACGGCGAGCAGGCACAGCACGCTCAGCACGACCAGGCCGAGCACCTGCGGCAGCGGCGCGCCCGCGACCCCGCGCAGCACGAAGTGCCACAGGAACGTCGCCGAGCAGACCAGCACCGTGGCCGCGTCGAGCCCCAGCCGCAGCCAGTCGCGGCGCCCGCGGACCCGGGTCGGCAGCCGCAGCAGGGCCCAGAGCACGAGCAGCAGGGCCACGGCGAGCAGCCCGACGGCGGCGAAGAGCAGCGGGCCGGACCGGCGCCCGCCCAGGCTCGCCTCCGTGAACGGGCCGGTCGAGGGGGCGATGAGCAGCGCGGCGACGGCGAGGTGACGCCAGAACCGGCGCCCGGCGGGGTCGAGCCCGGGCGTGCGCGACGCGGCCAGCAGGTAGCCCCCGCCGACCGCGATGCCGACCGCGCCCGGCAGCCAGCCCAGCACCAGCGCGCCGTCGAAGCCGGCGAGGCGCAGCAGCGCCCACGCGACGGCGACGGCGAACAGGGGCGCGTACACGGCGATCAGCCGGCTGGTCTTCACCGCCCGTCATCACCGCCTTTGCCCCGGCCGGCGGACCTCCGGCCGCCATACCTTCGGCCGACCCTGAGCCGAGATGAGCGGTATCGCCCACCCATCGCGGGCGGTGCGGACAGGGTAGCGCCAGGTGCGCGGCACGATCCAGTGCGCCGCAACAGTGGATCATTACTCAGTTTTGTGCCCGCCCGGCCGATCCGGCGGGCATGATTCGGGCATGACCAGGGTGCTCGGGCTGCCCAAGGCGCTCGACGGGCGGATCCGCTGGTTGTGCCTCGTGTTCGGGGTATTCTGCCTGCTGCTGGTGCTGCCGCGGGTCTTCACCGGCGACAGCGGCGCGTCCGTGCCCGCGCGGGTCGCGGCGGCCGGGGCCGCGGTGGTCCTCGGCTGCTGGTGGCTGCATCGGTACCGCCGGGAGAGCTACCCGCCGTGGTCCTGGCCCTTCGAGGCGTCCGCGCTGGCGATCATCGGCCTCGGCGTGCGCGACTGGACGAGCTCGCTCGGGCTCGCGTGCGTGCTCGTGGCCTACCGGGGGCTGTACGGCGCCTGGCCGCACGTGCTCGCCTACACGGTCGCCGTGCTGGTCGCGGTCACGGCCGTGGTCGCCCTGACCCAGCCGGACTCGCTCCTGCGGATGCTGCGGCAGGCGCCCGGAGTGCCGGCGCTGGCGCTCTTCACCGCCGTGGTCGCCGAGACCACCCGGCGTCTGGAGCGCGCCGCGGCCCGGGAGCGGGTCTTCGCGCGGCTCGGCTCGTCGCTGGGCACGACCGCCGACGCGCGGGCCGTGTGCCGGCACACCGTCGAGGCGGCCGTGGAGCTCATGACCGGCGCACCGGGCGCGTGGGCGGTGACGACCTGCCCGGGGCCGGAGGGCGAGCAGGTCACGGCGGTGGCCGGGCCCGCGCCGGCGACGGTGTTCGCGGGGGCGGGCGGGGCCCGGGCCGAGGAGTTCGAGCTGCGGATGTCCACGGTGCGGTACGGCACCCTCCTGGTCGGCGCCGCCCGGCCCGTGCCCGCCGAGTCCCGCCCCGCCCTGCAGTCGCTGGCCGCGCAGTCCTCGCTCGGGCTGGCGTGTGCGGAGCGGGCGGCGGCGCTGCAGTACCAGGCGTTCCACGACGCGCTCACGGGCCTGGCGAACCGGCAGCTGCTGCGCGAGCACCTGACCCGCGCGATGGCCCGGGCGCGCCGCGGGAGCCCGGTCGCGGTGCTGCTGATCAACCTGGACGGGTTCCGGAAGGTCAACGACACGTACGGCCACGCCGCCGGCGACCAGCTGCTCGCGGCCGCGTCCCGCCGGCTGCTCGACTCGATCCGCGCCGGCGACATCGCGGCCCGCCTCGGCGGCGACGAGTTCGGGGTGATCCTCGACGGGCTGAGCTCGACCGGCGACGCGGTATACGTGGCGAACCGCCTGCTGCACGCGATCCGCGAACCGGTCCGCGTCGCCGGTGTCGAGCTGAGCGCGACGGCCGGCATCGGCATCGCGTGCTGGCGCAACCACGCCGAGATCGACCAGCTGCTGCACGACGCCGACGCCGCCATGCACGGGGCGAAGCACGCCGGGCCGGGCCGGATCGGCATCTTCGCCGACGGGGCGGTGCGGGTCCTGTCACCGCTGGAGGCCGCGGCCTGACCCGGCCGGTTGCCAGATCTCCCGTTTCAGCGCCCTGACCTGCTCCCGCTGGTCCCGGATGAGCGCCGCGGCCGCCTCCCGGACCCGGTCCCGCGTGACCTCGCCGGCGACGCGGAACACCCGCAGCCCCCGGATCTCCAGCCGCCCGTCCCGCGACCGTCCACATGCGACGATCTCCGCCCTGCGCCGCACGTACTCCTCGGCCCGCCGTCCGACCGGCGCCGGCTCCCGCGTCAGCCCGGCCCGCCGCAGGGTCTGCCGGACCCGGGCCGCCCACAGCGCCCGCCCGATCGCCTCGAGATCCCCGGCCGGGCACGGCCCCGAGATCTCGACGGTGTCGTCGTGCAGCGTGGCGGTGGTGCCCCGCACGGTGACGGTCATCGCCATCCGAACAACCCCGGCTGATCCGTCAGGACCCTCCCGGTGTCCCGCAGCGCCCGGTGCACCTCGTCCTGCTTGTCGTGGACGTGCCGCCGCAATCGCGTGATGGCCTCCCGCACCCGGTCGGCGACCTCGGCGGGATCGTCGGCACTGAACGTGGTCCGCGGCGCCTCGGCCGGCCCGGTGGCCGCGGCGACCTGCGCCAGCCCGGCGATCCCGCCCGCGGCGAGCGCCAGTCCCCCGCCGACGGGGACGGCCACGATCGCCGCCACCGAGGCGACCACGGTGAAGGTGACCGTCCATTCGGTACGCGTACAGTCCCCGCACGCCCCGACCGCCGCCAGCCCCTGCTCCGCGATCTGGTCGGCGTCCTGCCGCGCCCTGGCCCAGATGTCGCGCTGCGCCTCGAGCCCGGCCTTGAGCACCACCCCGACGGTGTACTGGTTGCGCACGAACGCCGGCCACGGCTCGACGAACCCGGCCTTGAACCGCTCGGCGGCCTCCCCCTGCCAGTTGCGCAGCGAGCTGCTCAGGTCCCCGAGCCCCGGCGCGGCCAGTTCGCCGTCCCCAGTGGACAGTCCACGCAGGACATCACGCACCCGATCGACCCTGGCCTCGAAGTCCCGCGGATCGGGGAAGCCCGCGACCGGCCGGAACGCGTCGGGCAGGTCGGCGAACTCCCGCTCGATGCTCCGCCGCCGGTTCGGATCGTCCCCGGTCCCGGCGGACGCCACCGAGACCGCGAGATCGCGCATGTCGGCGGCGTGGCGCATCAGCATCTCGTACGTCATCCCCGAAGCACCCCGCCGGCGTCGCGCAACCGCCGGAACTCGCGGCCGGCCCCCGCATCGGCCTCGGCGTAGCGCACCACCGCGACGCACACCGCCTCGGCGGCCTCCTCGACCTGCCCGGCCGCGGCGGCGAGCACCCCGACCAGCTGCCACCGAAGCGAGACCCATTCGGCGTCGTCGTGCGGCACCGCCCGCAGATCCCGGGCCGCCCGCGCATACGTCTCCGCGAGCGCCGGCATCCGAACCCGCCCGACCCGCCACAGCTCCAACAGCTCAACACCCAGCACGGCGTCGGACGCTAGGCCGCCGAGCCGCCGGTCCGCGAGGGCGTTTCGCCCCTTTTGGCGGCTTCCTACCGCGGTCCGAGCAGGTCCCACCGGTTCCCGGCAATATCCCGGAACACCACGATCCGCCCGTACTCCTCCACACGGGGTGACCCTTCGATCACGACCCCGTGCTCGACGAGCCGCCGGAAGGCCGCATCGAAGTCCTCGACCCGCAGAAAGAACCCGACCCGCCCAGCCGCCTGCTCCCCAACCCCGGCCACCTGGCGCTCCCCATCCGCCTGCGCGAGGAGGATGCCGGTCTGCGCCCCGGGCGGCCGGACGACCACCCACCGCTTCGCCCGCCGCCCGGCACTCGTGAACGAGGGCGCGTCCTCGACGAGCTCGAACCCGAGCACGCCGACGAAGAACTCGATCGCCGGGTCGTACTCGTCCACCACGATCGTGACCAGCTCAAGCCGCATCGCGCGAGGGTAGCGGGGGTTGGCTCGCGGGAGGGGGATACTGCTTGGGCGGGGGGCGGGGGGATGCGCTACGCTGTACCGGCTGCGCGCGTGAGCGTGGGGCACCGGGACATAGCGCAGTTTGGTAGCGCACTTGACTGGGGGTCAAGGGGTCGTGGGTTCAAATCCCGCTGTCCCGACCAGCGAAATCGCAGGTCAGAGCCGGTCTTCTGGAAACAGGAGATCGGCTCACTTCGTTCTTGCCGTCCCGCCGGGAGAATTCCGGGAGACGATCTTGGGGTGATCACGCCCGCTCCTCCCGCAGCAGCCGGTCCAGCACACCGACGGGTGATCCCGGGCTCATCGCCCGCCGCGCAGCCAGCGCCGCGTTCCACAACGCTGTCAGGCCGTCGAGCAAGCGTCCGACCATGCCCGCCGTGACGTGCTCGTACGCCTCCTGGACCGACGTCTTCGCGTGCCCCATGTGCAGGTCCATCAACGGCCGAGGCGTGTTGAGCTCCACCATCATCGTCTTGTACGTGTGACGCAGCCCATGCGGCGTCAGGTCCATCGCGACCGGCGTCCAGCAGCAGTTCGCGCGTCCGCTCGCGTTCCGGCCGCGAACCGGCACGCCCGGCCACGGCTCGGCCAGCACCGGCACCGGCCGCGCCGGTTGCGGTGCCTTCGCCGGGTACCACCCCGACACCGCAGGGCCGAACAGCCAGGTCGCGAACCCGCTCCTGCGCCAGTGCGCGGCGGTCGGGCCGTCCGGTGGTCCACCGACGATGTACCCCAAATCGGTGATCGCCCGGTCGACGCGCACCCGGGTCTCCTCCGCCACCAGCTCCCGCCGGTTCAGCACGTTCCAGACCGTCCCGGCCGACACCCCGGCACGCCGGCCCACATCCGCCAAACGCGGCCCCTGCTGCCGGGAGCCCTGACGCGGGGGCCGGTGCCCGCTGTACACGTACGCCCGGCCGTGGCACGCGCAGGGCTTCAGGTCCGCCCGATCCATCTGCTCGGCCAGTAGCGCGGTCAGCCAGGGCGGCACGGCGATGGTGCGATACGAGTCGTCCTTGGGCGGGCAGCGCAGCAGTTCTCCGCTGTCCAGCTCGTACAGCTGCCACTCGACGCGGATCTCCCCCGGCCGCACGAACGAGCGCTCCAGACCCACCGTCTCCCCGAACCGCATGCCGGAGAACCCCATGCCCACCGTCGCGACGAACTCATCGTCCCGCCCCGACAGCAACGCCATCCGCTCCGCGATGAGCAGCACCCCGAGCGCGGTGGTAATCGTCTTCTCCGGCGCCCGCAGTTGCGAACGCCCCGCGACACGGCCACGTCCCCGGGGCCGGGAAGCCGGATTGAACGCGAGCAGCCCCTCACCCACGGCGTCAGCCAGAATGACGTGCAGCACCTTCCGCCAGCCCTGCACCGTCAGCGGCGCGTAGCCGGCCCGGCCTTCCTTCTCCCACCTCGCGATCTCCGCGCGCCCGTCACGCGCCAGCTCCGCCATCGTCATAGCCCCGAAGGCGGGCAGGATGTGACCCTCAATCGTCCGGCGGTAGCTCTGCATCGTCGACGCGGCCAGATCCTGCATGCCGTACCAGCGATTGACGAAGTCGCTGAACACCATCGCCGGGCTGGAACCAGGCTCACGCCGCCCCTCCCGGGCCTTGGCCTCCGCCTCGTTCGCAGCCCGCTCCGCATCGCGGCGCGTCCGGAACCGCACCGTCGCACCGTCGGCATCCTTCACCGCCGGGTACTTCCCCGCAGCCGACTTGTACCGAGCACGCCAGTAGCCGTCACGCTTCTCAGCGAAACCCATCCCGATCCTTCCTCCTCTCCGGCCTACGCCGCCGCAGACGACTGCACGCCCACACGCGGACGTCGCGGAGGCCGAGCCCGCAGCAGCGGCACGGCATCCGCCGAATCCGCCGCCCTGCGCACAGGGTTCACCGCTGCAACGTCCTGCCGCGTCGCGCCGACAGCCACCTCCCGCAACCGGATCACCGCGTCGATGTGCTCGGCCGTGAACCGGTACGCACCGCCGGTGCGGGTGTGCGGGGCACGGCCCTCCCGGGCTTCCTTCTTCAGCCACCAGGCCGAGCAACGCAGCACCGCTGCTGCTTCCTCCGCCGTGTAGAGCAGGGGGGCTGACGCGTTCGTGTCGCGTCCGGGAGCCCCCGCCAGGTCTCGCATGTCCCGTGCTTCCCTTCCCGTGTCTGGTGTCAAGCCGCGCTTGACGAGGAATCGACGTTCATGCGGCCAGGGCCGCGAGGTCTGCCAGGGCGGCTTCGTGGTGCTCACGGGCGAGTGCGGCGGAGGTGTTGGCGAGCATCGCGTCGGCGGTGGTGTGCCATCCGGCGCCGACGAAGGCGAGGAAGTTGACGACCAGGACGGTCGGGGTCTCGTCGGGCCGGTCGGCCGGCGGGCCGCTGGTCTCGACGCGGCGGAAGACGACCCGCTGTTGCCGCAGGAAGCTGAACGTCACGGAGTAGGCGCGGGACTTGGTGAGGAAGTGGCCGCCGAAGCCGAGCATGTGTGCCCAGCGGCGCAGCCGCAGGTACGGGTTCACGGCGTCGTCGTCCGGGGTGTCGTCGTCGGCGGTTGCCGGGCGCTCGAGGTGGCACGTCGGGCAGGCGGGCAGGACCGTGGACCGGTCGCAGCCGTGGCAGGTCCACGGGTCGCGGGTGCCCGCGGCCGGGCGGCCGAGCTGCCAGCAGGCGTCGAGAAGCCGGGCGGTGTGGTCGCCCTCGGGGTCGGCGTACAGGTCGATGGTGGCGGCGTTGAGCCGTCCCGAGGTGCTGCACGCGACGATGCCCAGTGCTCACCGGAAGCGTGACCACTGGGCATGCGAACGGTCGCGGACTGTGTTGGGGCTCCTATGTGATCACGACGCTTGGTGACGCTCGCTCCGCGAACATGCAGTCCCCGGCGACGCCGCCGCGCCTTAGCATCGAAGCACCGACATGGCGGGGAGTTGTGGATGCGATCTCGTATATCGCGGCCTCTGCGGATTCTCATTGCGGCAGGCTTGATCCTGACCCTGGCCTTCATTGACCACTACGTGTTCCATCGCTCGTTCGTGTACGTGCTTGTCTTCATTGGGTCGGTCGTTGGCCCGGTGGTCTGGCGCCGCCTGGAGGAAGCGGCGCAGCGGCGACGGACCCGTGCGCAGCAGGCTCCGAACGGGGCAGAACGCGATGCCTCCGGCGGGTAGGGCCTCCGGCCCTACGACCCGGGACCGGCCTCCGGCGGCCAGGGCATCCCGCCCTGGACCCGACGCTCCGGGATGCCAAGATCCGCCGCGGCCTCCCGCCGCACACCACAGACAGCCAGACCACACCTGCTCGCGCCAGGCCAAGCCGCTTCGCGGTCGCCTGCGGCGAGCCTGGCGCGAGCAGGCGCGGCCCGGCAGGGCAGAGCCTGCGCGACGGGATGCCACTTCAAGCACGGCGAGCGTTGCGGTGAGGACCGCAAGAACCACGTGCCGGGAGAAATCTGGGAGACGATCTTGCGAAATCGGCACCGGAAGACCTCGCCAGACCAACGCAGACCAAGGCTCCGACCAGGCTTTTCTCGGCGCGAACCAGGCCCGCCAACCCCTCTGACCGCGCTGGGGGTCACGGGGTCGTGGGTTCAAATCCCTGCTGCGCGACGGGTTGGCGACTGGCCTGCCGCTGCCGTTTCTCGACGCGTGAAGATCGACCATATGCCGCCTGAGCTGCCCTTTCGCACATGCCGCAGTCACCTCGGTTCCGCAGCTGCGGAGATGACTAGTCCACGCTTCCGTGGCCTGAGCTGTGGCAACTCTTGGTTACCTAGCGGTAGGGCGTGTCACTAGGCCGAAGCATCTGCCCAGGTCAACCCACCGGCTCCGCGTCCACCCCACGTTGGTGCAGTCGTGACGGTCGATCGCGATTCGCGGCCAGTTTGCCACACAAGACCGGACGTGGCGCCCCCACCCATCGACGACCGACTCTCAACGGAGTCGGTCGGATCTACTCCGCCATGCCTTCTGCCTCACGAGCCAAGAAGCATCGCCAAGGCCCTTACCTGCGGAAACGTCCTCGCCTAGTCACACGGCCAATCACTAGTTGGCCGTGCGTTCTCGCAGCTCAGTGACCAGTTCTGGTGCTCTAGGCGATCACTCAGCTGCGGAACCCGGGAGTCAGCCCCTGCCGCACAACCGGCCCCTTGACGCGTCCGGACCCCCCCACGTCCACTGTGGATGATCACGACACATCCGCGACACGTACATCCGTACGGGGATCTTGGGCCGCCTGGACGGATCGAGCCGTCTGTGGAGCGGCTGGTGAGCACGTTGACCGCGGAGCCGTTGATGCCGAGGCTCGAGATGAGCCAGACGTTTTGCCGGGCGTCGAAGGGCGGCCGAGGCGCCGCGGACGGCGCCTGCCTAGGCAGCGGTACCAGATGGAGTCGATCGTCGCCGACCTGGCCGAGGAGTGCGCCGGCGAGTGGAGCAGCGTCGCCTCGGCCCTGCGCGATCGCACCCGGCCCCGACGGGCCCGTCCCGGACTGCCTGCTCCGTTCGGCGGCGATCCTCGCCCGATGCGACACTTGCCCGCCGAGTCGGTCGGCCCGCAGGATTCCCGCATGTCGCGTCCCGGCCGGTCATCGGACTCCGTCATCGCCGTCGTATGCGCCGTGGCCGTGCTGGCCACGACCGCGGCCTGTGGCGGCCACGACGAGAAGCGGCCGCCGCTGCCCGCCGACCCAGGAACCGTCACCGTCGTCGCCGGGCAGGCCACAACGCTGCAGATCGGCGGGGGTGCCGACCTCATCATCCCGCCGGGGGCCATGACACCCGGCGCCAAGGTGAGCGCCACCTACCGGGGCGCGCCCGCCGGAGCCCTGGACGCCACCGCGTCCACCTGGTCGCCGATCGAACTCATCGCGGACCCGCCGGACGCCATCCACGGGCTGCTGACGCTCGAGTTCCCGGTGCCGGTCGACAAGCTGCCCGACGGCGTCGACCCGGCGATCGCGTTCGGGCTGTCGACCTACGACCCGGCGACCAAGACGTGGACACCGTTCGCCGCCACCTACGACGAGGGGCGTCACATGGTGGTCGCCCAGATCCCCCACTTCTCTTGGTGGGCGCCGTGGACGTGGGACTTCGACGGGATCTGGCGCGACGTCGCGCAGGGCTTCGGGCAGCTCACCGGCGCACGCTCCGGCCCGGCCCGGTGCAACGGCGCTGCGCCGGACTGGGTGCGCTCGATGGTCGGTATCGGCAACGGCGCCGACATCGCGATCCACTCCTGCGTGCAGGCGCAGAGCGACGTGCTCGACGTCGAGATGGTCAACAACCGGCCGTACGGACAGATCATGACCTACGGCAGCGGCGTGAAGTGGGGCTGGCACGACGAGGGCGACAGCGTCGAGGATAAGGCCCGCAACGCGGTGGTCGACCACTTCGTCGGCAAGAACCAGCTGTACATCCCGCCGCTCGGCCGGGCCTCGGTCGGCATTCTCAAGCCCGCCGCCAACAGCAGTTCCATGTGGTACATCGGTCCGACCGCCCTCACCGTCGGCACCGATCTCACCTTCTACGCGCTCGGCAAGGCCATCGACTACATCCCGCTCGTCGGTTGCACATTGTCCGCCCTGTTGTCGGCGAAGTTCGACCTGTCCATCGGCGCGCTGCGCGACGACCTCGTCGCGGTCGCCCAGTGCGTCTATGAGTCCGCACAGGACGCGCTCAAGCACGGCAAGCTGGACAAGGTAAAGGTCAACAAATTGGGTTCGATCCTCGGCAACCTCAAGAAGGCGTCGCTGCTGGCCCGGGGCATCGAGGTCGCGGGCGGACTGACCTGGAAGATCGGGGACCTGGTCGCCGACTGGGTGGTCAACCAGAGCAACCAGCTGGGCAACGGCTTTAGCGTGTTCAGCAAGGCGGCCGGGGCGACCGGGGCCACCGCGCCGCCAGCCGTCACGACCAGCACCAACCCGCCGTCGACGGGCGGCAGCGACAACCCGCCGCCGCCCGTCGACCGGACCGGGGTCGTCAGCTACAACCGGATGAGCGGCGGGGCGCCGTACTGGGGACGATCGTCGAAGGGCTGGCAGGGCTTCACGGCCGCGAGCAACACCGTCACCGTCGTCGGCGTGACGTGGAATGACAACAACTACACGCACGGCGCCACCCTGTCGGGCGTCACCACCCGGATCTCGCTGTGCACGGGCGTGGGCGGGGGCGCCGACCCGTGCGTCGGCCGGATTGCGGACGGATACGCCACGGTCAACAACACCGCGGACACCCGCATCGACTTCGGCGACGTCGGCGTCACGCGGGGCAACACCTACTACGTCTTCTACTACCAGCCGACGACCGATGCCGGAAACTGGGACCTGTACTGGTGGAACTGCCCGGCCTGCTCGGGCAAGGGCCGACAGAGCGCGGTGAACAGCGACCAGAACCAGGTCGTCGTCCTCGGCTACAACCGGTGAGATCCGCCCGGGCCCGACCCGACGACGACGCGCGCTCGCGGGGCCGGCTGGGCTACGATCGCCGCCCATGACGGCACAGGCGACGTACATGACGGTGCGCGAAGGCGACGTCACCGTCGCGCATAACTATGTTGGCGCGTACGAACTCCTCGAAATCAGTGAGCACGGGCCGAAGGTGCATCGCCCGGTTTTCTCGGTGCATGGCAGCGGCTCGAACTGTGGGATGAGTGGACCGACGACGACGGCGCCGAGGGCGGTCTGCTGATCGGCTTCGACCGCCGGGTGCTGATGATGTTCAGCGTCGACAGGGGGCCGGCGCTGCGGGCGGCCTACCTGGACGTGGGTGACCTATACCTGGCCGGGCTGGGGCGTGCGCTGGGCCTACGACGGCATCGCCGATCTGATCGGGCACGTCGGTTGCCTCGCTCCACGATCCGGACGAACGGGTGCGGATGTCGGCGCTCGGTCGGCTCGGCTCGACCAGCCGGCCCGACGCGGTGATGCCCCTTGCAGCCATCGCCGACGACCCCGCAGTGCGGGTCCGGGCAAGGACGGCCTACGCATTCGGACGCCTCGGCAGGGCCGAGGCGACACCGACTGTGGTGCGCTTGCTCGGCGACTCTGACCGGCACGTCCGGGACCAGGCTCTCGACTCGCTCGGCTCGATAGGCGGCTAAGCGGCTGTCGATGCCCTACTCGCGGAGGCGACCCATCAGGACCCGCGGCGGCGAGCGCAGTCCGCGAAGGCGCTCGCGAAGGCCGCCGACTCCAATACCCGGGTCATACCCCGGATCATGCTGCTGGGGCGAGACGATGAGGCAGCGGTGCTTGCGGCCACGCTGAGTGGGCTTGCGACTGCCGCCGACACCTCATCGCGTTGGGCGTCGCCCGTGGCCGAGCTGGCCGACGACGCCGACTCGACCGTTCGGCAGCGCGTCGCAGCCGTTGCAGTTCACCTCGCGCCCAGCGAAGTCGCCGACATCCTTCACCGCCTCGCTGACGATCGCGAAGCAACCGTACGCCAGGTCGCCACGGCCGAACTCGACCGCTTGCCCCGGTCACGCCGATAGCAGATACGGCAGGCGCAGCTCATCGGTCGGGCGAGAACAGCTGTCATCGGCATGTCCGTATAACAGAAGGCTTGGCGAAGGCCTGTCCGCCCGGTGGTCCTACATCGCCTTGACCGCCGCAACCAGTGCCGCAACGGCGGCGATTGCGGCGCTGGCGGAGCCCACGAGATTCGAAGCGCCCAGGGTTACCGACTTGACCAGTTGCGGGAAGTGCTGAACCTTCTGCCACTTGTGCTGCCTGTAGGAGCACCCAAGGAGGACGCCTTGAGCGTTCTTGCGGCATGGTTCACCACTACGTGTCGTTGCGCCACACCAGGCTGGCGCCACGAACATCATGTAAGCCAATCCAACGAGGAAGCCACCGGCAAGCACCAGTGGATCGACCGGCGTCTTGATCCACAGAATGAAGAGAGTTGCGATTAGAAGATACCCCCAGTACCGCTTCAAGAAGCGCTCCATAGTGGCTTAGAGTAGAACTGCGACCAGTTCCAAGGAATAGCTAAGCCCTCGATCAACTCTCATGAGGCGTGAATGAACCGTTGGCAGCGGCGCCGGACCCGTCAAGGTCACGTGCACGCTCATCGGCTACTTATAGGCTTGGATCTACGACCTCAACCCGGCCAGGTGGGGTCGAGGTGGCCGACGGGATCGCTCTCATCATCGGCTGCCCACGGCATCAGGGTGCGACTCTCATTTGGCGTGCGCCCGCCGGCCAGATGAGTGAGCCTCGACGTTGGTCGCGGGAGCCGATGACGACTACGCAAAGTGACCGAACTCCGGTTGATGGCCCAAGCTCGCACGTGACGTCGGAGACGGCCGGCCCTCCCCCACCTGGTCTTCAAATTTCTCCATCGCCTCCCGCACTGGGTCATCTACACCGCGATCAGACCACCTTCCGCCGGATCAATCTCGCCGCGCCCGGCTGACAGCCGGGAACGAACACCCCGGTCGGGATGGGCGCATCACCCGATTGGGGGTTCCCCCAGACGTATAGATCGCCGTTGTGGTGCACCTCGGCGAGCGATTCCATGAAGAGAGGACGACTCACGTCACAGCCTTACCGAGACGAACGACGGAGGTTGTCATGGCCGATGTCGATGTAGTCGTGCAGGACCCGGCGACCGGGTTGTTCTGGTTCCGGCTCGAGCTCGGCCGCGACCGCTCCGGGGCAAGAATGCAGGCCAGACGAAGCGGGTTCGTCACCGAGCAGGCCGCACTGACCGAGTACCGGCGGCTGCGCCGGCAGCGCGACGCGCAACGCCTCGACCGCGGATGTCCGACACGATGCAGACCCTCTGCGAGGACTGGCTCACCGCCCGGGAGCAGCAGTTGCAGCCCAACACGGTGTACAGCTACCGCTGTCTGCTCCACCTCATCTACCCGTACGTCGGCCGGGTCCGCGCATCACGGCTCAGCGCCGGCATGGCCGAACACGCCTACCAGCAGCTGGAGGCCGCCGGCTACTCCCGCACCACCCTGCGAACCCTGCACCTGATCCTGACCAAGGCATTCGGCGAACAGACCGGCCGTACCCTCGGCGCCCACAAACCACGAGAAACCGACGACCTCCGGCCGGTGTGGACGCTGAGCGAAGCCCTCACCTTCCTCGACCACGTCGCCGGCGACCGGCTGTACCCGCTCTGGCGGCTCCTGCTGACCACCGGGCTACGCCGCGGCGAACTGTGCGGCCTGCAATGGTGCGACCTCGAACCCGACCTCGGCGCACTCACCGTCCGGCGGCAACGCGTCGTCGAAGACCCCACCAGCCGCGTACGCGACCAACCACCGAAATCCCATAACGGCAACCGCACCGTGATCCTCGACCGACCACCCTCACCGCACTGCTCACCATCAGGCCAACCGCGAACGCGGCGCTCGCCTCCGGCTCCATGTTCACCGGCCGCCACGGTCAGCCGCTGCGGCCGGACAACCTCAGCAACCGGTTCAACGAACTCTTCTGCCACCCGGGCTTCTATGTGCAGGACGGCCAGGTCGTCCCACAGTTCATGAGCGGGTGGCCGACGCTGCTGGCCGCCGGGTTCTGGGCCTTCGGCCGGCACGGCGCGTTCGCGCTGCCCGGGCTCGTCGGCGGCGCCGCGATCCTCGCGGTCGATGGCCTGGCGGCGCGGCTGCGCGGGCCGCGATGGGCCCCGTTCGCCACCCTCCTGCTCGCCGTCGCGTGGCCGATGCTGCGGGTCAGCCAGACCACACACTCCGAGCCCCTCGCCTGCCTGAGGCTCGCCGGTGGCCTGTGCCTGCTCACCGACGGCTGGACAATCGGTGCCGGCGCCGAAGTGGCCGGTACCGATCGGACATCAGTGCGGCGACGGGCGGGCGGCCTGCTGCTCGGGCTGCCGTACGTGATGGTCAACTGGTCGTCAGTCCGGCTCATGATCGTCATGCTGGTTGTCGTGGCCGCCGGGACGGTGGCTGCCGCGCTGGTGTTGCGGTGGCGCTCCGTCCGCCTCGAACCGCGCCGCCGGCGACGTTCTCGCCGCCGCGGCGGTGGCGGCGGTCGCCGTGGCCGGCGTAGCGATCGCCGGGCGGCCGCTGCTGGCTGGCGTTGGACGGCACCCGCGGCTACGCCGAGCACAGCTTGTCCTGGGTGACGTGGTACCTCGGCTGGCCGGCCGTGCTGCTGGCCTGGGGCCGGGCTCATGGTGGCCGGTCGCCGCCGTCACCCGCCGGGAATGGCGGCTGCTGCCGATACTGCTCGTATATGCGGGTTCGGGCGCCGCCTCGCTGCTGCGCCCGGCGATCACACCGGACCACCCGTGGGCCGACCGGCGGCTCGTCGTGGAGGTCCTCCCCGCTGTCGTGCTCTTTGCCACCTTTGCCGTCGCTCGCGCGAGCCGCACATGGCGGTACGCCGCCATTGCCCGGTCGGCGAGGCCGGCGCTGCGGATGCTCCTGCCGGCGCTGCTCATGACGGCCGCGCTGGTTCCCGCCGTGCCGGTGTACGCCCAACTGGCGCCGCTACGCACCGAGCTCGGCGAGCCCCGGGCGACCGCCGCCGGGTGCCAGACACTCCGGCCCAACGATTCCGTGATCCTGCTCGACCCTTGGTGGGCGCCGACCATCCGCGACGAGGGCGGGCTGCCCGTCGCGATGCTGACCGACCCCCCGCTGCCCCGGATGCACTCGGTGGTGGCGGCCGTTCGGGCAACCGACCGGGAACCGGTGTTGCTGGCCAGCACGATGAGCGCCCTCGCGCCGCACGGGGTGACGGTGCAGAAGGTCGTCGACCAGTGGGAACAGCACGATCAGCACCAGCTGCTCAAACGGCCGAACGGCCTCGAGCGGGAACGTCTGCAATGCTGGCTGGCGCGCCCCTAGCCGGGGTGTGACTGCTCCCCGTACAGCGCCGCGATCCGCGCCCAATCGGTGCCGGCCGTGTCGGCGGCGCTCGCGCGCTCCGCGGCGATCAGTGCCTCCAGGTGGTACCGCCCGGGCTCCTTCCCGCCCGCGCGGCCCGGCGGAACGTGGCGGCCGATGAAGTCCAGCAGCTGCAGGCCGTGGCCGATCTCGGCGCGGTTCCAGCCCACCCCTGAGGGTAGGCAACGGGCCTAGATCCAGTAGGTGAGGTGGGGCGGAGCCGGAGCGAGCTAGCGTCTGAGCTGGTTGCGCTTGAAGGGATTTCGCCATGTCATCGACTGCAGCCCTGCTCGCCCTCGTCCTGCTCGTGCTGATCATCGCCGGTGTCGCGGCTGCGACCTTCGGCCGATTCCGCCGTTCGCCGCGGCGGCGCGGGCAGCGGCTCCGCGGCGCCGGCAGGACCGGCGGTACCGCAATGCAAGACGGCAGCTCGATCGATCCGGCGGCGGGCGCGGCGCCACCGCCCTACCAGGAGCCGCCACCACCCACAGATGCCGATGCCGCCGGCGGCCCGGCCTATGCGGCACCGACCGGCGGCGACGCCTACGGGACGGACGACACGGGCGCACAGCAGCCGGCCCACCAACCGCGGGCGGCCTCTGACCCCCAGCCGCAGCAGTACCCCGCCACGCAGCAGCCGGGGATCTGGGAAACCACGCAGACCGACGAGTTCCGGCGACGCTGGCACAAGGTGGAGAGCCGGTTCGTCCAGGACCCGCCGGGCAGCGTGACCGAGGCGCGGCAACTGGTCGACGAGGCGGTGAAGGCCCTCGCCGAAAGCGTGCACAGCCGCGAGGAGCAGATCGCACGCGGCGGTGCGCGGGCGTCCGACAGCATCGCGGACATGCGCGACTCCGTGCTGCAGTACCACCGCCTGCTCGATCGGCTGTTGTCCGTCTGAGCAGCTGTCAGCGGGAGGCGGGACGGCGACGGCGGCCTTGTCACCGGCCCCGGCTGCGGCCTCGGGCGAAGGGCACCAGCGGCAGCATCAGCCACGGCCGGCACCACGGGCGGCTGCGCCGTGCGTGCGGGGCGATCGGCGGTATCGACGACGCATGCCGGCCGCCATCGCGGGTAGTGCACACGCTCCCGAGCCGATACCGAGACATGGAGGTGAGGCCATGCCGGCCGAACAGCATCAGACCCCGCCTGCGGCGCCGGCCCGGCGGAGCTGGACCCCGCCGCGCGTCGAGTGCCTGGAGACCCGGCCCGAGATCACCGCGTACTCCGGAGCCGGCGATCCGTGGCCGACGAGCAACCGCTGAGTCGCGAGGATCTCGCCGCAGCGCTGCGGGGGCTCTCGGCGCGCTACTGGGACAAGCATCCGTTCCACGTCCGCCTGCACGCCGGGGGCTGCTCGCCGGACGAGGTCCAGGCCTGGGTGGCCAACCGCTGGTACTACCAGCGCTGGCTGTCCCAGAAGAACGCCGCCATCACCGCCGGTTGCCCGCTTCCGGAGGTGCGCCGGCGCTGGGTGGAGCGCATCGCCTTCCAGGACGGCAGCGGCGACGGCGAGGGCGGCCTGGAGGACTGGCTCGTCCTCGCCGAGGCGGTGGGGCTCGACCGCGCCGAGGTTCTCGACGAGCGCCGCGTGCTGCCCGGGGTCCGCTTCGCCGTCGACGGCTACGTGAACTTCTGCCGCACGAGGCCGTGGACCGAGGGCACCGCGGCGGCGCTGACCGAGCTCTTCTCGCCGGGTCTGATGGCGGACCGGATTCGCGCCTGGCAGCGACACTACGACTGGATCAAGCCCTTTGGTTTCGCGTACTTCGAGAACCGCATCCCGGTCGTGCGGCGCGACAGCGAGTACACCCTCTCGCTCGTGCTCGACCACTGCCGCACCCGCGATCAGCAGGACGCGGCCGTCGCGGCGCTGTCGTTCAAGTGCGACGTGCTGCGGGCGATCCTCGACGCCGTCGACTACGCGGGGATGCGCCGGTGAGCGGGGCCGGCCTGCGGGTCGGGGTACGGCTCGCATACGACCGGGTCCGCGCCCGGCCGGCCTTGCTGTATCCCGAGGGCGTCCTGCTGCTCAACGAGACGGCCGGGCAGATCGTGGCCCGGTGCGACGGCGAGCGCACGGCCGATGACATCGCCGGCGACCTCGCGCGCGACTACGACGGCGTATCCGGCGAATCGGTCGGCGCGCTCCTCGGCGACCTGGCGCAGCGGCGGCTGGTCGCCCTCGACGGCACCGGCCGCCCGGCCGTGGCCGTCGGCCTCGACGCCGCGGGTGAGGACCCCGGCCCGCCGCCCCGCGAACCGGCGCCGCTCGGGCTGCTCGCCGAGCTGACCTACCGGTGCCCGCTGCACTGCACGTACTGCTCCAACCCGGTCGAGCTGTCGGCGTACCGCGAAGAGCTGACGACCGCCGATTGGCGCCGGGTGCTCGACGAGGCCCGCGACCTCGGCGTGCTGCAGGTGCACCTCTCCGGCGGCGAGCCGATGCTGCGTCCCGATCTGGTGGACCTCGTCGCCCACGCCCGCGCGCTCGGCCTGTACAGCAACCTCGTCACGAGCGGCATCCCGCTCTCCGAGGCCAAGCTGGCGGCGCTGGCCGGCGCGGGGCTGGACCACCTGCAGCTGTCGATCCAGGACGCCGAACCGGCGGCGGCGGACGAGGTCGCCGGGATGCCGGCACACGACCGCAAGCTGGCCGTGGCCCGCCGGGTGCGAGCACACGGGCTGCCGCTCACCGTCAACGTGGTCCTGCACCGCGGCAACGTCGGCCGGCTGCTCGCGATCGCCGAGCTGGCCGTCGCCCTCGGCGCCGACCGGCTGGAACTCGCGCACACCCAGTTCTACGGCTGGGGGCTGCGCAACCGGGCCGCGTTGATGCCGACCCCGGAGCAGGTCGCGACCGCACAGCGGGACGCGGAGACGGCGCGCGCGTGGTACGGCGACGCGCTGGAGCTCGTGTACGTGGCGGCCGGTTACCACGCCGAGCGCCCGAAGCCGTGCATGTCCGGCTGGGGCGCCCGCCAGTTCGTCGTGGCGCCCAACGGCGACGCGCTGCCCTGCCTCGCCGCCGCACAGCTACCGGGCCTCGGCATCGAGAACGTCCGCTCACGCCCGCTCGGCGACATCTGGTACTCCTCGGCGTCCTTCAACCGGTTCCGCGGTACCGGTTGGATGCCCGACCCGTGCCGCTCCTGCGCGCTGCGCGAGGTCGACTTCGGCGGCTGCCGCTGCCAGGCGTACCAGGTGACCGGCGACCCGGCGGCGACCGACCCGGCCTGCGGCCTGTCGCCGCACCACGAGCGGCTGACGCGCCTCGCGGCGGCGGCCGGCACCGCGGCGGCGGCCCCGGTGCCCCGGCGGATGGCGTGAGCTCGTGCGGGTCCGGCTGCTCGGCACCGCCGCGGGCGGCGGCCTGCCGCAGTGGAACTGCGCCTGCGACGGCTGCGCCCGCGCCGCCGGCGTGAACCGCACCCAGGACTGCGTGGCGGTCAGCGGCGACGGCCGCGCGTGGTTCCTGCTCAACGCGTCGCCCGACCTGCGCCCGCAGCTCACCGCCGCGCCCGAGCTGGCCCCGGGCCCGGGCCGACGGGACACGCCGCCGCGGGGTGTGTTGCTGTCGACGGCCGAGCTCGACCACGCCCTGAGGCTGCTGACGCTGCGCGAGGCGAGCACGCTGACGCAGTACGGCAGCGGCTGCATGCTCGACGCGCTCGCCGGCCCCTTCCCGGTGCGGACGATCCTGGCGCAGTACACCACCCTGCACTGCACGACAGTAGAGCCGGGCGCCGCCATCGAGCTGGACGGCGCCTGCGGGCACACGCGCTGGCCGTCGGTTCCAAGCGGCCACGGTACGCCCAGGGCCTACCCGGCGACGACTGGGTGCTGGCGTACCGCGTGAGCGACCCGCGCACCGGCGGCGTCCTCGTCTACGCGCCCTGCCTGCCGGCATGGTCCCTCGCGTTCGCGGCGCTGATCGCGCTCTGCGAGCCGCTCCTGCCACGCCGGCCCGCAACGCGGTACATGTACACCCATCTCAACAACACCAACCCGGTCGCGGTGCCCGGGACCGCTCTGCGGTCGACCGCCGAGGTGCCCGCGGACGGTGCGGCCTTCGAGCTTCAAGGCCCGTCGTAACAACGACAGTCACGGGCATGCAACCCCGGCGATGCGCAGACTCGCCGGCTATGAGATTGATCCGAATCCTCGTCGTGGCGGTCACCGTTGCGGCGACAGTGGCGATCGCTCCTCAGGCGGCGTTCGCCATTCCCCCGGGCACCGGTTGGTCCGGCTCCTGGAAGTACACCGGCGGCACCAGCGTCCAGGTCACGCTCGACGTCCCGGGGGCGAAGCTGGTGGCCAACGGCTGGGACGCGCTCGGGACGCGCGCCTTCGTCCTGAACATCACCGACACCGTGGCCGACGGCAAATGCGCCTACGTGAAATGGACCGCGGCCGCCACCACCGAGCACTGGGCCTGCGGCAACGGCACCACCACACAGGTCACCGGCCTGCCGACCTCGACCAACGCCGTCACCGCCGTCCTGTGCCGCGACTCCACCGCCCACAACAACAAGACCAACTGCAACGTCATCGACGTTCCCTCGTCATACACCGACGAGTTCATCCGCACTGAGGGCAACGGTGCGCGCTGGAAGTACTACGACGCCAGCGAACACTACGACGGCGGCGAGGACTGGGGCGCCTGGATCACCATCGGAGACGCCGACTTCGACTACTTCGGCTGGGACGACTCGCCGGCCGGGCAGCGCTGGATCAAGTCCTGGCTGACGGTCTTCGACCCCGCCTGCGCCTCGGGCACCCTGCTCAACGCCACCCCGGCGTCGTCGCTGTCCTTCTGCTCCCAGTACGACTTCATCGACGCCCTGCCGGTCACGAACATCACCGGGACGGCGTGGGGCCGGGGCTGCACCTGGGCCATCAACAGCCGGGTCCCGAATCCGCCCAAGCACTGCATCACGGTCCGCGTCCCTGAACCGAGCTGACCCTGTTTGCCTGAGAAGGTTCTCCTGCCGGGGCGGAACCACGAGATCCGCCCCGCTTGCCGTTGCTGTTCACGGCTCAGGCGGAGAGCAGGCCGCCGTCGATGACCACGGACTGTCCCGTGATGGAGGCCGCGCCGGGACTGAGCAGGTACGTGATGAGGGCGGCCACCTCCTCCGCATCGCCCTGCCGGCCCAGCGGCACCCGCGCGACAACGCCGTCCACGGCTGCCTCCCCGTCGGCCTGGGCCCCCCGGTACGGATCGTTGAACGGGGTGTCGATCCACCCCGGACACACGCTGTTGACGCGGACTCCGCTGGCCGCGAGCTCGACCGCCAACGATCGGGTCAGGCTGATGAGTGCACCCTTGGACGCGGCATAGGCAAACGTGCCGGGGCTGCCGCGGTGAGCCGCGGTCGAGCCCGTGAACACGCTGGCCAGAATCGCGGCGAAATTCCTCGTCACGACCGCGTGGAAGCGACCGCCGGCACGAACCCGGTTGTAGAGGCCGGTCACGATCGCCTCCTGGTCGGCACCGGGTCGCATCTGCACGTCGATGTCGAACTGGTAGGACTCGTACCGGCCGAACTCGCCGGGCTTGCCCAGCATGCCGCTGGGCCAGTAGGGGTCGCCGCGCTCGTCCCGGCCGGTGCCGGCGAAGAGGTCATCGCCGGCGAAGCCGAGATCGATGCCGAGCGTCTCGCCGAGCGCCGGCGGCAGCGCGACGAGTTCCTCGGTGGTGCGGGTCCGGCCGTCGGCCGGCGAGACGATCAGCGACCAGTCGGTCATCCAGTCATGAACGACGCCGAGCTGGAGGCCGCCATCGACGACCACTACGCCGGCGAGGCCCAGACGCTCACGGCGGGCGCCGAGGCGAACCTGCTCAAGCTCGCCGAGCTGCGCGGCCGGCTGACACCCGCACAGGCCGAGCGGTGGGCCGAGGTCAAGGCCGCGTCCCTGCGGGCGCGCGCACTCGGCGGCGCCGAGGACGATCCGATGAGCCGCGCGGTCGGCGCGGTCGGGCTGCTCGCGGACCGGGTGGGCGCGGTGGAAGCGGCGATCGACCGGGCAGCGGCACCGCGGGCTCAGACGGCCCACTCGGGGTAGTCGGGATGGTCGGACCAGACCGACGCGTCGTTGCGCAGCTCCCGGCACGGCGACGGCTCGGCGCAGGTCCGGCACCAGTTCGGCGCGCGCGGCTCGTCGTCCTGGACGAGGACCTCGATCGTCTTGCCGTCCTCGCGCCGGTACGTCTCACGGTGCTGGCCGAACTCCACCTGTCCGCTGGGGTAGACCGGCTTGTGCCGCTCGAGCCGCCGCCGCTTCGCCGCCACCTCGCGAACCACCCGCGCGGGGTCGTGCCGGGTGATGTGGATGTGCTGGTCGCGTTCGCCCGGAACGACCGCGACCAGCTCGCCGCCCGCGTCCGGCGCCAGAAACGGGCCGACACCGGCGCCGTCGAACGCCTGGATCTCGCGCCAGCCGCCGGGCTGGTCCGGCTTGACCCGCCACACCTGCGCGGCGTACGCGCCCGCCGAGACGATGCTGGCGAGCGACTCGTCCTCAGCGAGCCGCGCCTCGATGAATCGCACCAGGTCATTGGTCATGCTCCGATTCTGCGCAGCCGCCGCCGTCCGCGACCCCCGACCGAAATCGGTCTCACCCGCTCCCCTCACCCGCAGGGTTGAGCGCCGCCGCTGTTGAGGACGGACTTGAGCTTGCTGAGGTCGACGCCGTGGCTCTGCAGCATCTGCACCAGCTGCGAGGCGCTCGACGCCTCGGAAAGGCTGCCGGAGCTGTCGCCACCCCGATCGGTCCGGCCGACTCGGCCGAGGAGCAGGTGGCCGCCGCGGCCGCCCACGCCGATGCGATGCAGCTGGCGGTCGTGCTCGACCTGCCGATCCTGCTGGTCCTGCCGGCCGATGCTCTACGCGGGCCTGGTGGCCGGCCGCTCGAAGCTCGCCACCGCCGGGACCGCGGTGACGCTCGGGGCCGGGTACCTTCTCGCCCAGGACGTCGTCGTACAGCTGGTGGCGCAGCAGTCCGACTGGGCGGCCGCGGTCGCGATGGTCTCCGATTACCAGAGCTGAACGCGGCCGAGCTGGCCGGGCTGCTCGTGCTGGCGCGCTCCCGGGCGTCGAGGAGACGCACGAGCCCGGTGGTGACGAGCGCGTGCCCGGCCCGCCCGCGGTGCCGCGGCACCGCGGGCGCCCGCACCGCCGCCCGGTCGGCCACCAGCACCCGGCCTCGAACAGCCCCGGCGCCGTGGAGCAAGGCGACGACGGGCGGCCCCGCGGCGGTACTCGCGGGGCGGTCGTGACGGCTGGGGCCGGCAGCCGTCACGACCCCGGGCCTACCGGCCGCCGGCGTTGAGGGTGAAGGTCTTCAGGTCGGCGCTGACGTCGTAGAACACCTCCGCGCCGTCCTTCGTACCCAGCACGTCATAGGAGCCGTCCGGGTCCTTACGCACACTCGTCACGCTCACGCTGGAGTCCTTGGCCTTCATGGCCGCCGTCACCTTCGCCAGCTCGTCGCCGGTCACCGCGGTGTCGTTCGAGCCACCGCCGCCGCCGTGGCCGCCCTTGCCGCCGCCGTGGCCGCCGGAGTTGAGCGTGAACGTCTTCAGGTCGGCGCTGACGTCGTAGAACACCTTCGCGCCGTCCTTCGTACCCAGCACGTCATAGGAGCCGTCCGGGTCCTTACGCACACTCGTCACGCTCACGCTGGAGTCCTTGGCCTTCATGGCCGCCGTCACCTTCGCCAGCTCGTCGCCGGTCACCGCGGTGTCGTTCGAACCGCCGCCCTTGCCGCCGCCGGTCGGGGCGCCGGTGGAGGCGCTCGGCGACGGGGCGGCCGTCTCCGCGCTGGCCAGCGTGGCCGCGCCGAAAACCATGAACCCGGCCGCGGTCAGGCCCGCCGCCGCCAGGCCGATCCGCCGGATCTGCTTCATCGACTTCATCGACACGTCTGGTACTCCTGTCACCCCGGCACAGGCCCGCTGCCCGCGCGTTCGTGATCCCCAAGGTCGACCGCCAACCTGGGGAAACGCTGGCAACGAGCTGCCGTGGGCCTGGCATCGCGGGTTCTTAGCCGTACTGCGGCGAAGCTCTTAGCGTGTTCTTAGGCGCCCGGGGCCGCCAGGGCTTGCGATGCAGGTCGACATCTGCGCCGCACCGCCGAGGACGGCT
The DNA here is from genome assembly GCF_050955725.1 of Dactylosporangium sp. CA-139114. NCBI lineage: Bacteria > Bacillati > Actinomycetota > Actinomycetes > Micromonosporales > Micromonosporaceae > Dactylosporangium > Dactylosporangium sp. CA-139114. Next base: position 2,784,511 of record NZ_CP192080.1, on the reverse strand, counting down.
GCAGCAACAACAGGTCGGAGGCGAGCAGCCCGGTGAGGCGGCCCGGCGTGTGACCCGCGAACCGCCGCCCGAACGAGGCGGTGCCGCGACACCGGGGTGGCTTGCGGCCGGCTCACAGGCTGGGCACACCGGACTGCCACGGTCGGCCCGTATCCACGAAGCATGCAACGTCTGAGACTGCCGAAGGGCCGGATCGCCCGCATCGTCGTCGGCGCCGTCACCGCGCTCGTGCTCACCGCCGGGGGCGGGACGGCGTGGGCGCTGGACCGCTACGTCGTCGACCACGTCCAGATCGCCGACGCCGCCGCCTACGAGGCCGCCCAGTCCTCCGGCGGCGCCGACAGCCCCGGCGACGGTACCGTCAACAACAGCTCCTACACCTCCGCCGACGCCACCGTGACGGTGTCGGAACACACGACCGGCAGCGGCACGGCCACGGTCACCTACTACGTCGCCGACGTCCAGCTCGGCGACGCCACCCGGCTCCGCTCGGCGTTCGCGAACAACGAGTTCGGGACCAACATCGTCGAGAACACCTCGGCGATCGCCGCCGACAACAACGCCGTGTTCGCGATCAACGGGGACTACTACGGCTTCCGCGACACCGGCATCGTCATCCGCAACGGTGTCGTCTACCGCGACACCGGCGCCCGCCAGGGCCTGGCCTTCTACCGCGACGGCACGGTCAAGGTGTACGACGAGACGGCCACCACCGCTAAGCAGCTGCTCGCCGGCGGCGTGTGGAACACCCTCTCCTTCGGGCCCGCGCTGCTGCAGGACGGCCAGCTCGTCGCCGGCATCGACAGCGTCGAGGTCGACACCAACGTCGGCAACCACTCCATTCAGGGCGCCCAGCCCCGCACCGCGGTCGGCGTGGTCGACACCAACCACCTCGTCTTCGTCGTGGTCGACGGGCGCAGCCCCGGCTACAGCGCCGGGCTGACCATGACCGGCCTCGCCCAGCTGATGCAGCAGCTGGGCGCGAAGACCGCGTACAACCTCGACGGCGGCGGATCGTCCACCATGGTCTTCAACGGCCGCCTGGTGAACAACCCGCTGGGCAAGGGCAACGAGCGCGGCACCTCCGACATCCTCTACGTCGAGCGCTGAGCCGTGCTGATCCTCATCCCCGCCTACGAGCCCGACGACCGCCTCACCCGCCTGCTGGAGGATCTGCGCCGCGACGCCGTTGATGCCGACGTCGTCGTGGTCGACGACGGCAGCGGTCCGGCCTACCGGGCCGTCTTCGCCGCCGCCCGGCAACTGGGCGCCACGGTGCTCACCCACCCGGCCAACCGGGGCAAGGGGGCGGCGCTGAAGACCGGTTTCCGCCATGCCGCCGCCCGCGCCGCGCCGGTGGTGGTCTGCGCGGACGCCGACGGGCAGCACCGCCCGCGCGACATCCTCGCCGTCGCCGACGCGGTCCGGCGCACCGGGCGCACCGTCCTCGGCGTGCGCCGGTTCACCGGGCCCGTCCCGGCCCGCAGCCGTATCGGCAACGCCGTCACCCGGACCGTGTACACCGCCCTGACCGGCCGGCGGGTCGCGGACACCCAGACCGGGCTGCGCGGCTACCCGCCCGGGCTGCTGGGCTGGCTGCAGACGGTGCCGGGCGAACGGTTCGAATACGAGATGCGGGCCCTGCTCCTGGCGGCACGCGCCGGCCACCCGATCGAGCAGGTCCCGATCGCCACCGTGTACCTCGAGGGCAACGCGTCGTCGCACTTCCGGCCCGTGGCCGACTCCCTAAGGGTGTACGCCCCGCTGCTGCGCTTCGCCGTCTCCTCGCTGCTCGCCGCCGCGCTCGATACGGCGCTGCTGCTGGGCCTGCACGCGGCGACCGGTGCGCTGCTGCCCTCGGTGCTGGCCGCCCGGGCGGTGAGCGCCACCGTCAACTTCGCGGTGAACCGCCGTGCGGTGTACCCCGCCTCCCGCGGCGGCGGGCGCCCGGACGTGGCCGGTGCGGCGGTGCGGTACTGGCTGCTCGTCGTCGCCCTCGCGCTGGCCAACTACGCGACGCTGGCCGGGCTGACCGCCGTCGGGCTGCCGCTGCCGGCGGCCAAGCTGACGACCGACGTGGCGCTGTTCGTTGCGAGCTACCGCATCCAGCGGCGCTTCGTCTTCGCCGCTCCCGCGCCGCGACCGCGCCGCCCGGCCGTCCTGGCCGAGCCGGGCGTCCGCTGACATTCACCAGCGCAGTGCAGCCCGCGCACAGGTGGCACACAGCCGGGACCGGCTAGATGGACGGACTTGAACGCAACATGAAGGGCGAAGCCGTGGACAAGCTGCTGATCATCGGGGTCGACGTGGTCGCGATCGCCGTGCTGACGTTCGGGGTCTACTTCCCCCGCCATCACCGCCGCGACCTGGTGGCCGCGTTCCTCGGCATCAACGTCGGCGTCCTGGCCACCACGATGGTCCTGGCCTCGGCCCCGGTCGGCGCCGGGCTCGGCCTCGGCCTGTTCGGGGTGCTGTCCATCATCCGGTTGCGCTCCAGCGAGATCGCCCAGCACGAGATCGCGTACTACTTCGCCGCCCTCGCCCTCGGCCTGCTCGCCGGCCTCAGCGACACGCTCGGCCCGTTGAGCGGCGGGCTGATGGCCCTCATCGTCGCCGCGCTCTTCGGCGGGGACCATCCGGCGCTGTTCGGCCGGCACCGCCAGCAGACCATGCTGCTGGACCGGGCGTTCACCGACGAGACGGCGCTGCGCGCACACCTTGAGGGCCGCCTCGGCGCCCGCGTGCTCAACCTGACCGTCCGCCACGTCGACACCGTCAACGACACCACCCTGGTGGAACTGCGCTACGTCCTGCCGGCCACGGTGGGAGCCGCGCGGGCCGACCGCGTCGGTGCGGCATGACGGCGGCCCTCATGCGGCTGGACGACCTGCCACCGATCTCGCTGGACGAACTGCAGGCCGGCGCCGCGCTGCTGACGCGGGTGGACCGCAAGTACCTGCTGCCCACCGAGCTCGTGCCGCTCCTGTTGGGCGAGCTGCCGACCGGCGTCCGGGCCCTGCAGATCGGCGACCGGCGGCAGTTCACCTACCGCTCCGACTACTTCGACACGCCCGGCCTGGACGCGTACCTGGCCGCCGCCCACCGGCGGCGACGCCGCGGGAAGGTCCGCGTGCGCACCTACCTCGACAGCGGCGACCGGTTCGTCGAGATCAAGACCCGCGGCCCGCGCGGCGCCACCGTCAAGCACCGCATGCCCTACACCGGCGACCCGGCCGAGCTCGATCCGACGGCACGCCTGTACATCGACGTCACGCTGCTCGGCGCCGCCCTGGCCCCGTGTGCCCCGGACCTCCGACCGGCCCTGACCACCTGGTACCAGCGCACCACCCTCTACCTGCCCCGATCCGGCAGCCGGGTCACCGTCGACACCGGTCTGCGCTGGGCCCTGCCGGACGGCTCGGCGCTCTCGCTGCCCGGCTCGGCCGTCGTCGAGACCAAGACCGCATCCGCCGCCAGTGATGCCGACCGGCTGCTGTGGCGGCTGGGCCACCGGCCCTGCGCGATGTCCAAGTACGCCACCGGGCTCGCGGCCCTGCGCCCCGACCTGCCCACGAACCGCTGGTGCCGCGTGCTGCGCCGCCACTTCCCGACCCAGGAGTCCCGATGAAGACCTTCCGCGCCCGCGTCCTCGCCGCCGTCACCTCCGCCGTCCTCGCCGGTGCCGTCCTCACCGGCTGCAGCAGCGGCAGCAGCCCCACGAGCACCGTCCAGTCCGGCAGCACCGCCGCCGCGGCCGCCACCGCCGACGCCGGCCAGAAGGCCACCGACGTCCTCGCCGCAAACTCGACCGCGGACGCCGCTGACACCAGCTGGAGCGCCGCCGACGCCACCACCATCGACCTGTCCACCGTCGCGGACAAGACGGTCAATATCACCAAGGCCGGCACCTACCGGCTCACCGGCACCCTGACCGACGGGCAGGTCGTGGTCGCCGCCGGCGACGCCGACGTCAAGATCGTCCTCGACAACGCCACCATCACCAGCTCCACCGGCGCGGCGATCGCCGTCACCGCCGCCGGGAACGTCGCCGTCATCCTCGCCGACGGCAGCACCAACACCCTGTCCGACGCCAAGACCTACGCGCAGAACGCCGACGTCAACGCCGCCCTGTACAGCGCGGCCGACCTCACCATCGGCGGCACCGGCGCGCTCGTCGTGCACGGCAACGGCAACGACGGCATCACCGGCAAGGACGACCTCACGATCGCCGGCGGCACGATCACCGTCACCGCCGCCGACGACGGCATCCGCGGCAAGGACGCCCTCGTCGTCACCGGCGGCGCGATCACCGTCACGGCCGGCGGCGACGGACTCAAAGCCGACAACACCGAGAAGGGCGACGCCGGCTACATCGCCCTGCGCGGCGGCACCGTCGCGCTCACCACCGGCGGCGACGGCGCCTCCGCCGCCACCGACCTCGTCATGACCGGCGGCACGCTGCACGTCAACGCCGGCAGCGGTACCGCATCCGGCTCCGACACCTCCACCAAGGGCCTCAAGTCCGGCGTCATCACCGTCCTGGAGGGCGGCACCGCCACCATCGCCTCGACCGACGACACCGTCCACAGCGACGGCGCCGTCCACCTCGACGGCGCCACGCTCGGCCGGCGGGAGCGGGTAGGCCGCGGACGTCGCCAGGCCGGCGCCGTGGACGGTACCGGTCGACGTGCGATCCGGCGACACCGGCTGCGGCGGCACCGGCTGCGGCGGCACCGGCTGCGGCGGGGCCGGCTGCGGCGGCACCGGCTGCGGCGGGGCCGGATCCGCCGCAGCCGGTGCCGGGAAAGGCTGCCGGTCGGTGCCGTTGGCCAGCAGCAGCGCGCCGAACGCCACGGGCAGCTCGGGCTGCTCGGGTACGACCGGAGCCAGCCCGAACCGCGCGTGCAGCCGGCTCGCCACCAGCGGCAGCCGGCTCGAGCCGCCCACCAGCACGATCGCGTCCAGCAGGGCGGGCGTGACGCCGGAGCGCTCCAGGACCCGGCGGGTCTCGTCGACGGCGCGGTCGACCAGCGGGCCCGCGACGCGATCGAGCTCCTCGCGCGTGAGGTGGGTCGCGCGGTCGCTGCCGGGCACGTGGATCGGGGCCGACGCGGCGCGTGACAGCATCTCCTTGGCCTGGCGGACCTCGGACCAGAACGTGCGGCGGTCGCGCAGCTCGGCCGGTGTGCGCGGCGCGGCCAGGCGGTGCCACAGCTGCGGGTCGGCCGCGGCGACGAGGTGCCCGACGTGTCCGACCAGGGCGTCATCGATGTCGGTACCGCCCAGGTCGGCCAGCCCGCCCGTCGCCAGCACCCGCAGCGCCGGCGTCGCGCCCGTGGCCTGGATGACGGTCACGTCGAGCGTGCCGCCGCCGAAGTCGAACACCACCGCGCAGCGCCCGGGCGCGAGGCGGCCGCCGAGGGCGCGTACGCAGTACGTCGCCGCCGACACCGGCTCGTCCAGCAGCGTGACGCGCCCGAGGCCGGCGCGGGCGGCCGCGTCGAGCAGCACCGACCGGCGCGTGTTGCCCCAGTCGACGGGGCAGGTCAGCGCCGTGGAGCCGGTCACCGGCACCCCCGTCTGCGCGGCCTCGGTCGCGGCCCGGCGCAGCACCGCGGCGAGCAGTTCGGCGACGGGCAGCTCGCGGTCGCCGAGCAGGATCACGCCCTCGTCGACGCGGCCCTTCGGGTTCGGCTCGAAGCGCGCGGCGTCGGTCATGAGGTGCCGTTCGGCGTCGCGGCCGACCAGCAGCGCCCCCGAGGAGTCGGCGAAGACGGCCGAGGGCAGCAGCGGGCTGCCGTCGAACAGCAGCGGCCGGGGCGTGCCGTCACCGCGGTCGACCACCGCGACGGTGTTGGACGTGCCGAGGTCCACCGCGAACCGCAAAGGCATCGCGGCATCCTATTGCAGCCGCTCAGCGAAGCGGCGACCCAGGCCGTCGCCGTCCGGTAGCCGACTTCGAGCGTGACCGCTTCGCGGATTCCCGAGGAAGCGCGCATCCAGTACGGTGCCTGGGTGCACGACGGGGAGAACACGGAGCCGGCCGCCGTCACCGAACCGGTGACCATGGTCCCGCAGCAACGAGGCCCGGAGATGTACCTCCCGCCCGTGTCGGCCCCGCCCGTGTCGGCCCCGCCGCCGATGCACTGGCAGCCGCCCGCCTACCCCGCGGCTCCCCCGCCGCCGCGCCGCCGGCGCTGGCCGCTGATCTCGGGCCTGGTCGTGGTGTCCGTGCTGGTGCTGGCGCTCATCGTGTGGGTCGCCGCGCAGGGCCCGAGCGGCCAGGCCGCCGCCGCCCGGTCGGCGGCTCCGGCGAGCGCGTCGGCCTCGGCGGGGCCGGTCGCGGCGACCACCGGTACCGGCGAACCAACCGTGGCCGACAAGATCCGCACCGCGCTCGACAAGCAGGCGAAGGCGCTGCTCGCCGGGGACCAGGACGGCTACCTGGAGGGCGTGGCGGCCGGGCTCAAGGACGGCTACCGGCGCCGGTTCGGGTCGCTGCGGTCGCTGGGGGTGCGGGCCTGGACGCCGAACCTGATCGACAAGCCGAGCCAGAGCGCCGACGGCAGCGGCAGCTGGGACGTCATCGTCCAGTACGACTACTGCCTCGGCGAGGGCTGCAAGCCCGAGTCCCGCCAGTTCGTGCAGACCTCGTGGACGATCTCGGGCAGCGAGGCCACGGTCACCAGGTACGCCCAGGCGACCGACCCCTGGGACGCCTCCGACCTGAAGGCGGTCACCGGGCACCGGGTGATCGTGGCCGGCTCGGGCGGCACCGCGAACAAGCTCCAGCAGGTGCTCAGCGCCGCCGACGCCGCGGCCGAGGTCGCGGACCGCTACGCGCACTGGGGCCCGGCGCCGAAGTGGTACATCGTCTACGTCGCCTCGCCGAGCGAGTGGAAGACCTGGTTCGACAACACCGACCTCGGCCCCTACTACGACGGCTACTCGATGGGCGCCCAGGGTGTCGTGATCCCGGTCGACGACCTGGGCCGGCCCTACCTGCAGATCGTGCTGACCCACGAGTTCGGGCACGTGGTGACCATCGGCGACAACTACCCCACGGCCGAGCAGTGGTGGCTGCAGGAGGGCATCGCCGAGTACATCGCGGACCGCGACGGCGAGGCGACGCGCAGCCGGCTGCCGTCCATCCACAAGTTCGTGAAGCAGGGCTGGGACGGCCAGATCGCGATGGGCCCGCCGCCGGACAAGGCCGGTGGGGTGGAGATCGACGCGCGGTACGGCATCGCCCTGCTCGGCATCGCCTGCCTCGCGAAGCGGTTCGGCGAGGCGAAGATGCTCGACTTCTGGGGCGACGTCGTGCGCGAGAAGCAGTCCCTGGAGTCGGCGTCGTCCGGCCGGTTCGGCACCGCGTGGGCCGGCGTGGCCTCGGCCTGCGCCGGCGAGGTGCGCAAGGCCTGAGGCGCGGCGGTCCTCAGCGGGCGTCGGCCTCGCCGAGGACCGGCTTCAGGTCCAGGATCGGGGTACCGTGGATCGCCTCCAGGCCCGAGACCCGCACGCGCAGGCCCTCGACCGCGAGGATCTCGGCGCCGTGCAGCCCGATCGGGTTGGGCCGGTCCGGGGCGCGGGTGCTGAACACGCCGGTGCGCGGGCGGGCGCGGTCGCCGCGCGGGTGCACCGCCAGCACGTCCCGGTCGGCGCGGTGCAGCCAGGTCAGCAGCAGCACCCGGTCGCCGGGGCGCAGGTCGGCCAGGGCCGGGGCGACCCGCTCGTCGAACACGAGCCACGCCTGCGGGGCGCCCTCGTCGCCCTGCCGCGGCGCGTCCGCGCGGTCGGTGAGGGACGACTCGACGCGGCCGACCGGCCGGACCACGAACCCGTCATGCTCCACGGTTGCGACCCTACACGCGGCCCGCCCGGGTCAGTCGACCGTGGGCGACACGCGGTTGCCGCGCTTGAGCTCGTAGAAGCCCGGCGTCTCGACCATCAGCAGCAGGCCGTCGAAGAGCCGGCCCGCCGCCTCGCCGCGCGGGACCGGCGTCACCACCGGGCCGAAGAACGCCGACGACCCGATGTGCAGCGCCGGGGTGCCGAGGTCCTCACCGACCGGGTCGAGCCCCGCCCGGTGGCTGGCCAGCAGGGCCTCGTCGTGCGCGTCCGAGTCCGCGGCGGCGGCCAGGTCCGGGTCGAGGTCCAGGGCGGACAGGGCGCCGCGGTACAGCCCCGCGCCGATCGGCTCCTTGCCGTGGTGGATGCGGGTGCCGAGCTCGGTGTACAGGTCCCGCAAGACCGGGGTGCCGTGGCGCTGCTGCGCGGCCACCAGCACGCGGACCGGCCCGAGGGTGTCGCTCAGCCAGGTGCGGTACCAGTCCTCGAGGTTCTCGCGGTGCTCGTTGAGCAGCCAGAGGCTCATCACGTGGAAGCGGGCCTCGACGGGCCGGACCCGCTCCACCTCCAGCAGCCAGCGCGAGGTGTTCCACGCCCAGGGGCACTTCGGGTCGAACCACATGTCCACGACAGTCACACCGGCGATTCAACCAGGGCACCTTGGACCGAAGAAGCGCCAATTCGCGCCCGTTCCCACTGGGCCAAGTTCGGACGCTTCGCAGGTGGGCGACTGGACGGGGACACCGCCGCCAAGGAGGGCGTCGGCTCGGCCGCCGCGTCACCTGGCGGGCAGCGCGGCGCCGAGCAGACCGACTGTGTGCTGGGCTGGTGTAGCGGAACGCCTGCACGTCGAAGGTCCCGTTGCGGTTCTTCGAGCCGTTGTAGCCGCCGGCGGTGCAGATGACGCCGCCGGAGACCGCGACCGCCTGGCCGGCCCGCGGCAGCTCCGGCTTCGGCAGCTTCGCCGTCTGCGTGCCGTCCTGGCACCACCAGTCGCAGGCGTTCGCGCCCTTGTTCCCGCCGAGCACGCACAGGCCGATCCCCGTGAGGTTCATGGCCGCGGCCCCCGCGCGCGGCCCGTCCACCTTCAGGTGCTCGCCGGTCATCTTCCGCTTGAGCATGATGTCGACGGAGTCGAGCGTGCGTTGTCCGGCTTCTGCCGCCGCCCGCCGATGAATCAGACCCGCCCGGCCCGGTCGGTGGTCGCGGTGAGCTTCTCGCGCTGCCCGGAGAGCTGCCCGATCGTCGTCCAGCCGCCGGCGCCCAGGGCCCAGCCGGTGCCGGTGGGGAAGCCGTCGGAGCTGAGGTTGGCGGCGCGGATGACGAGGTGGACCGGTGCGACCACGCGTGACCCTGGCACGGCCGCGGCCCCGAGGCGCGCCCCTGGCCGGCATGGTCCTGGCCCAAGGCTCGGTCGCGCCGCGATGGCCGCTCCGGCCGAGACGCCGACCTCTCACGCTCGTGGGCGCGGCAGGGCTTCACGCCGACCGAGGCCCGCCGCGACCGGCCGGCTCTCAGGCCGCCGCCCGTTGCCAGTCCAGCATCACCCCCTCGGCCGGTGGTTCAGCCGGCGTTTCGAGCGAGTCGCGGCTGGTGCGAGTGAGGTGGGGTTCGGCGAGGAGGAGTGCGACGGCGACGACGGCGATGAGCGCGCCGGCCAGGGCGACGGAGCGGACGCCGGCGTGGTCGATGATCACGCCGCCGACGAAGGAGCCGGTGGCGATGCCGACGTTGAACGCCGAGCTGCCGCCGGCCGAGGCGAGGTCGGTGCTGCCGGGGGCGACCAGGAGGATGCGGTTCTGCACGGCCGCGGCCATCGCACTGTACGCGAAGCCGTTGAGCGCCAGCGCCACGATCGCGGCCGCCTTCATCGTGCCGAGCGCGTAGAGCACGACCAGTGCCAGGCAGATGAGGGCCATCGGGACGACGAGCGCGAGCCACGGGTACCGATCAAGGAATCGCCCCACCACCAAGGTGCCCAGGAATCCGGCGGAGCCCGTCACCAGCAGCAGGGGGCCGAGGGTCGCGGCGGCGAATCCGGTGACGTCGAGCAGGAACGGCGTCACGTACGTCTGTGCGGTCAGCGCGCCGGTCACCACGATGGCGGTGCACAGCACCAGCAGCACATAGCGCCGGCGCGAGGGATGCGCGCCCCGCGAGGCCGAATCGGCCTCGGGCGCGGCGGACGGTACGAGTGCCACCACCACGGCACAGGTCGCGACTCCGACGACCGCCATGACGAGGAACGCGACGCGCCACCCCGCCTGTTGCCCGAGCCAGGTGCCGAGCGGCACGCCGAGCACCGGGGCCAGGGCGGCGCCGATGGACATGCGGGCCACGGTGCGGCCGCGTTGCGACGGCGGGAAGAGACTCGTGGCGGTCGAGGCGACGATGGACCAGAACAGGGCCTGGCTGAGCCCGACGACGAGCCGCGCGGCGAGCAGCACCTCGTAGCCGGGCGCGATCGCCGTGACCAGGGTCGCGGCGGAGAACACGCCGAGCGTGGTGCCGAGCAGGAGCCGTTTCGGGACGCGTTGCGTGAGTCGCGCGAGCGGGAACGACATGAGCACGACCACGGCCGCGTAGCCCGTCATCAGCAGCCCGACCTCTGACCTCGAACGGTGCAGATCGTCGGCCATGAGGGTCAGCAGCCCGACGGGCAGGATCTCCGTGGTGACGAAGGTGAAGGTCGAGACGGCCAGTGCGGCCAGTGCGAGGTTCGCGCGCCGGTGTTCGAGCATCAGCGCTCTCCCGTTCCGAGGTGATTCCAGTTAACGCCGGTACGGTGGTAGCATCGCACACATGGAGACGACGGACAAGCCCGGCGTCCGCCTCGTCGGCGGGCACACCGCACTCGACCTGGTGAACACGGTCGAGCCGCGGGTGCCGGGCGCCGAGCCGGAGAAGGAGCACCTCGGTACGCCCGAGGAGCTGCTGCGATGGGCCCTGCGCGCCGGCGTCGTGGAGCCGGAGGAGGCGCCCGAGATCCGGCTCGCGTGGCAGGGCGAGCAGGCCCTGGCGGCGGCTCTGGCGATCCGGGAGGCCCTTTATACGGTACTGCTGGTGCGGCGGGACGAGCTCCTGAAGGCACGACTGCCGTACCAGTCGGCGCTCGAACAGCTCGGCACGCGCTACTCGGCCGCGGTGGCCCGGGCAGGCGTCACGCTGTCGTTCGACGCCCCGACGGCCGCGCGCCTGCGGATCGGCGACGTGGTCGCGTTCGCCGTGCAGGACCGTCTCGCCGCGATCGCCATGGACGTGCTGACCACGGAAAACGTCGAGGACCTGCGCATCTGCCCGCTGGACGAGGGCGGCTGCGGCTGGCTGTTCCTCGACCGCAGCCGCAACCATACGCGGCGATGGTGCTCGATGACCGACTGCGGCTCACGGGTGAAGGCGCGCCGCCTCACCGACCGCCGCCGGGGCAGACAGCTACCACCAAAATAAGCTACGATGGGAGCATGACGATGGCCCGCATCCGATGCGACTTCTCCTCCGACGCGCTCGGGGTCGGCACCTCCATGACCGTCCTCCTGCCCGAACAGGCGACCAGCCACGCCGAGTTCCCGACGCTCTATCTCCTGCACGGCCTCAGCGACGACGACACCGCCTGGACGCGGTTCACCTCCCTCGAGCGCTACGCCGCCGAGCGGCAGATCGCCATCGTCATGCCGCAGGTCGAACGCAGCTTCTACACCGACGAGGTCTGGGGCCGTCCATATTGGACGTTCATCTCCGAGGAGCTGCCGCGCACCGCCCGCCGCCTGTTCCGCCTCACCGACGATCCCGCGAGGACGTTCGTGGCGGGGCTTTCCATGGGCGGGTACGGCGCGTTCAAGCTCGCACTGCGCCACCCCGACCGATTCGGCGCCGCGGCCAGCCTCTCCGGCGCCCTCGACCTCGCCACCCGGGCGCGCGAACCGGACGGGCTGGACCGGCCCGAAGACCCGCGGATGTGGGAACGCATCTACGGCACTCCGCCCGACATCGAGGGCACCGACAACGACCTGCTGCACCTGCTCGGCACCGTCGAGAACCCGCCGCCCTTGTTCGTCGCGTGCGGCACGGAGGACGCGCTGTACTCCTCGAACCTACGGTTCCGCGACGCCTGCGCCGAGCACGGCATCCCGCTGAAGACCGAGTTCTCCCCCGGCGCTCACGACTGGGCCTTCTGGGACGACAAGATCCGGGAGGTGCTCGCATGGCTGCCATTGACATGATCCCGCACGCCGACGTCGGCGCCTGGCTCGGCAGTGACGTCACCGGGACGCTACGCACGACCGGAAACGACGCTACGCACGATCGGGAACCCGGCCGTGGTGCACGTCCTGCGCCCGGCCGACGGGCGCGCGGTGGTAGTGAAGGGGCGGCCGGCGCAGGACCGGTCGGTGGAGTGCGCCCACCGACGGGCGGCTCTTCGTCGACCTGCGCGCGCACGGCAACCGGCACCTCCGGCGGGCCGGTTTCCCTGTCCTGAACCGATCGCGGGGCCGACCCGGTTCGGCGAGCTGGCGGTGAGCGCCGAGATGGCCGTGGAGGCGAGTGCCGATCCCCGCGCGGACCCGGCTGTGTCGACGACACGACGAGAGGCGGACGGGCCGGCTTCGGCGTCCGGACCGCTCGCGCCGACCGGCAACGATCACGAGATGCCGGTCAGAGAGGCCTGCGGAGACCTGCGGGCCGGCGAGCCGTAACGCGCGGCGTCACCGGCCGGGACCCCGACGGACCCGACGGACCCGACGGACCCGACGGACCAAACGCGCCAGCGCCGCGAATCAGGAGCCCGCGGTCCGGTGGTTCGTGAAGCGACGCGGCAGCCGACGGACCGGCGAACGATCGGACCGGCGGATGGACGGGGGACCGGCGGACGGACGGGCGGACCAGCGGACCGGCGGACGGGCGGCGGGCGGACGAACGATCGGACCGGCGGACGGGCGGACCGGCGGACGGGCGGCGGGCGGACGAACGATCGGACGGGCGGACCGGCGCACGGGCGGACGAACGATCGGACCGGCGGACCGGCGGACCGGCGGACGAACGATCGGACCGGCGAACGATCGGACCGGCGGACGGGCGGGCGGATGGGCGGGTTTCGCCATTGGATCGGGCCCGCACAGCGGCGGGCCACGACGGAGCGCGCGAACGAACCAGGACCGATCGTCAACCCGGCGACGGCCGAAGAGACGCTGCGGAGTGCCATTTCACCAGGAGACCGGCACGGCCAAGCGGCGAACCACGACAGGACTCGCGAACGAGCCGGGACGGGCCGTCAACCGGGCGGCGGCCTGCAGGACGGTGCCGGGTGCGCGAAGTCGCGGGCCCGGGCCGGCTGCGCTGCGGTGGGGCGTCTGCCGGGATGCCGGAAGGGCTACAGGATGGCCGGGGCTTGCGGGTTCAGGGCGGCTTCCACGGCGAAGCTTTCCATCTCCGCCAGCAGGCGGTGCAGCCGCGGGACGGTCAGGTAGGCCGTGTCCACCTCCGTGGTGATCTGGATCGTGTCGGGGACGTCGTCGATGTTCACCATCAGCTTCTCGTTGAAGTACGGCAGCTCGGTCTCGCGGATCAGCGACGTCTCGCGCCGCAGCGCCCGGATGGTCTCGTCGTCCGCGCTCGTCGTCGGCGGGCGCAGCGCCAGGCGGCGCTCGTTGTAGAAGACCTGCAGGTCGATCGGTTCGCCGCGGTCCTTGGCCACCCGCTCCAGCAGGGCCTGGCGGGCCTGCGGGTCGTAGTAGGCGTACTTCGACGCGCTCATCGACGCCTGGCGGGCCCGCAGGACCGCCTCGGCGGCCGTGATCGCCCGCGGGTCCAGCACCACCAGGCCGTTCTGCGACAGCGGGGAGACCACCTCGGCCAGGCCGGGGCGGAAGCGGTTGCCGACGATGACCTGGGTCGCGAACGGGGCGCCGCCGACGACGCGGGTGAAGGCCACCGCGTACGCGGCGAGCAGGACCGGGGCGGTGTCGATGGCCAGCCGGGCGGCCAGCCGCTCACTGGCCGCGTGCAGTGCCCGCGAGGCCCAGACCACCTGGCGGAAGCGGGGGGCGGCCGGGTCGCGGTAGCCGACCGGGAAGCGCTGGGGGTTGATCGTCCGCAGCTGCGCCTCCCAGTGGCGCATGGCGTTGTCGGTCTGGCGGGTCGCGCAGCGCTGCTGGGCGGCGATGTCCAGCGGTCCCGGCACCGGCCGCGGGCCGAGCGCGTCGCGCTGGGACAGCTCGCGGATCATCGTGGCCAGGCCCGTCACGTCCGTCGCGATGTGGGTGACCTCGACCAGGACGTGGGTGACCGGGCCGCCGGGGCCCGAGCGGACCACGGCCATGCGGATCGGCCACTCGGTGGCGTAGTCGAACGGGCGCGACTTCCACGCCGCGAACACCTCGGCGGCCAGGGACTCCGCGGCGGCCGGCAGCGCGACCGAGGCCACCGGGACCAGGGACGAGGACGACGAGGACACGGCCGGGGCCGTGACGGTGGACGCCGCGGAGTCCTCGGCGGTGTGCACCTCCAGGTACGCCTCGCCCGAGGCGAAGGTCTCCTGGGTGGTGCGGCCGTCCGGGGTGAAGCGCAGCAGGGTCCGCATCGACGGGTAGCGGGTCATGAAGAAGCGCAGCTCCTCCACGAAGTCCGCGACCGTGCGGCCGTCGTGGACGGGGACCACGCCGCCCATGCTCATGGAGCTGTTCATCTCCCGCATGGCCTGGAAGACCTGCTGCTGGCCCCATGTCAGTTCGCCGGTGGCGGCGCCCTCGCCCTCGAAGGTCACCGTGATGCGTTCCATGTATGGCGATCGTTCACTCGGACATTGACGTCGACAAGAATACGAATGGCCGGACGCGGCGGCCGAAGGACCGAGTCGGCGGCCGAGTACTCAGGTGGCGTGGTGCGCCGCGAGGCCCGCGAACGCGGGCGGGGCGAGCGCGGCCCGCTCGGCCAGGTCCTCGGGGGCCAGCGGGCGGGAGTACAGGTAGCCCTGGCCGAACGTGTAGCCGAGGCGGCGCAGCATCCGCGCCTGCGCCTCCGTCTCGATGCCCTCCGCCACGGTGTCCAGGTCGAGGGCCTGTGCCATGCGGATCACCGCCGTCGCCACGGCCTCCTGCCGGGCCACGGTCGTGATCTCGTCCACGAAGGAGCGGTCGAGCTTGAGCGCGGTCACCGGGCAGGTGAGCAGGAGGCCGAGCGAGGAGGCGGCGGTACCGAAGTCGTCCAGGGCGACGCGGATGCGGCGGTCGCGCAGTTGCTGCAGCGCGGCGATCGCGGCCTCGTCCACCACCGCGGTCTCGGTCACCTCGACGGTGAGGTGGCGCGGGTCGAGCCCGGCGTCGTCGAGGGCGCAGAGCACGTCGGTCACGAAGTCGGGGTCGGTGAGCTGGCGGCCGGCGACGTTCACGGAGACGTAGCCGGGGGCGGACGCGCCGAGCTCGCGCAGCCAGCGCGCCTGCTGGGCGCACGCCTCGCGCATGACGAAGCGGCCCAGGGGCACCACGAGCCCGGTCTGCTCGGCGGCGGGGATGAAGTCGCCGGGCGGGATGACGCCGAGCTCGGGGTGGCGCCAGCGCACCAGGGCCTCCGTGCCGGCCGTGCGGCCGTCGTCGAGGCGCACGATCGGCTGGTACTGCAGATGGAGCTGCCCGGCATCGATCGCGTCGCGCAGCCGCGCCCCGATCTCGGCGTGGGCGACGATGCGGGTCGTCATGCCCGGCACGTACACGAAGTGCCCGCCCTTGCCCCGCTCCTTCGCCGCGTACATGGCCAGGTCGGCGTTGCGCAGCAGCGCGTCGACATCCTCGGCGGGCGCCGGCTCCCCGCCGAGCGCCGGCTCCCCGCCGGGCGCGGCCGACGAGGCGGCGACGCCCACGCTGGCCCGCACCAGCAGCTCGTGCCCGGCCGCGCAGACCGAGGTGGTGAGCACGTCGCGAATGCGCTCGGCGACGCCGATGGCGTGCTCGCCGGGCACCTCGTAGAGCATCGCCGCGAACTCGTCGCCGCCGAGGCGCGCCACGACGTCCTCGGCGCGCACCGCCCCGCGCAGGCGCTCGGCCACGGTCACGAGCACCTCGTCGCCGACCGCGTGCCCGAGGGTGTCGTTGATGAGCTTGAAGTCGTCGAGGTCGATGAGCAGGACCGCGGTCGGGGCCGGGCGCCGCAGCGCGGCGCCGAGCAGCTCGGTGAAGTGGTTGCGGTTGACCAGGCCGGTGAGGGCGTCGTGGGTGGCCTGGTGGCGCAGCCGGCGCTCGTGCGCGCCGAGCTCGGCGAGCAGGCGCTGGTTGTCGCGCAGGGCCACGAGCTGGCGGGCGCCGACGACCGCGCTGACCGCGATGGCGCCGGTGGCCACGGCGGCGATGTCGCGGTGGTCGGTGTACGCCACGAACGCGAGCAGGATCAGCGTCGCGCCGACGGCGTAGTAGGGCAGCTTGCTGTACGTGCGCTCGCCGTACGCGGTGCGCTGGGCGGCCGCGGGGCGCCACTGGGCCCGGGCCGCGGCCGCGACGAGCAGGCACTCGAGGAGGGTGAGCATCGGCTGGAGCCCGGCCAGGCGCGGGTGGGTGGCGATGAGCGGCGACACCCCGGCGCTGAGGCCGCCGGCGACCAGCGTCGTGGCGAGCAGGGCCATGGAGCGGCGGCTGACGGTACCGCTGCCGAGCATGACGACCTTGAGCACCGCCACGAGCGTGACCAGACAGGTGGCGCCCACGAGGAAGAGACCGATCAGGACGCCGAGGTGGCCGTTGTGCTCCGCGATCGGGCGCAGCGCGAGGTGCCACAGGAACAGGGCCGTGGTGATGAGCACCGTGAGCCCGTCGAGGCCGAGGCGGGCCCACTCGGCCCGGGTGCGGGGGCGCACGGGGAGCCGCAGCAGCGCGTACAGCACGATGAGGATGCTCGCCACGAGCACCGGCGCGGCGATCTGGATGAGCCGCAGCGCATACGGCGACTCGGGGCTGAGGCGGCCCGGGGTCATGATGGCGGTACCGACGGTGACCAGCCCGGTCGCGAGCGCCAACCGGTGCCAGAACCGCCGCGCGCTCGCCGCGATCCCGGGCACCTCCCCGGCCAGCCAGACCATCCACGCGGACATCGCGAGGCCGAACGGGCCGGCGAACCACACGATCTGCTTGGGCAAGGGCAGGCCGGCGGCGTAGAGCGCGGCCCACGAGGCGGTGGCGAGCGTGCAGGCGACGATCGCGACCATCAGTCGCCGCACGAGTACCGCTGCCTCCCCCACGGTCTTCCATCGGCAGGCGGCACGAAAACGTGAGCAGGGTGCGGCGATGTGCCGATGAGCGAAGCGTGGATCGCACCGGCCGGCTCGTCACCCGGGTGTCGTTGCCGGCCGTCGGCGCGATCGACGCGGTGCTGCTCGCGGCCTGGGGCGACCGGCCCGGCCGGCACGGCTGGGCGGTCCCGGTCGCGGCGCTGGCGCTCAACGGCGCGGTGCTCGTGTGGCAGGCGTGGTCGCTGCGGGTCCACGCGCGGCTGCTGCGGCGGCTGGACCGCACCCTGGCGGCCCTGCGCAAGACGATGGTGCGCGAGCAGATCCTCGCCGACACCGGTACCGGCCTGCTGACCGCGGGCGACGCGCAGGCCGTGCACGACATGGCCGTGCACGGGGCCGCCGCGCTGCTGGCCGACACGCCGGACGCGCTGGCCGTGCTGCTGGTGCCGCAGGTCGACGAGCTGGTCGTGGTAGCGGCGGCCGGCACGGACCTCGACGGCGCGGGCACGGGCCTGGTCGGCCGCCGCCTGGCCCCGCCGCCGCGGCTGCGCGCGCTCATGCAGGCCGGCGAGGTGCTCGGCTCACACCACCGCGGCGACCTGCTTCACGTGGCGCAGGGCGGGCACCGACTCGAGCCGCTCCACCCCGCGCAACGGCCCGATCCGGCGGGTGACGTACGTGTACAGCTGCGCCATGTCCCGGCAGATCACGGTCGCCATGAGGTTCGTCTCCCCCGTCGTCGCCGCGACGAACACGACCTCCTCGTGCCGCGCCAGCTCCTGCCCCACCGCGGCCAGGTGCGCCGGCGCGACCGTCAGCCACAGCAGGAACCGCGCCGGGTACCCGAGCAGCGCCGGGTCCATCTCCACGTCGAAGAAGACCGCCCCGGTGGCGCGCAGGTGCTCCAGGCGCCGCCGGACCGTCGACTCCGACCAGCCCAGCGCCGCCGCCAGCGCCGGGTAGCCGAGGCGCCCGTCGCGGTTGAGCGCGGCCAGCAGCGGCCGGTCGGCGTCGGTGAGCACCGCGGCGGTGCCCGGCGGCGGCACCGGCGGGCGCAGCCGGGCGATCTGCTCGGCGGTCAGGTGCGTGTCGCGGGCCTCGCCGCCGACCGGGCCGCCGGCGAAGTGGTGCATGAGGCAGTGCGCGCGCACCGAGACGATCCGCGGGGTGCGCGGCAGCTTCTGCAGCAGCAGGGCCTCGCGGTCGGCGGTGCCCGGGTTCTGCACGACGCACGTGACCTCGGTGCCGCCCGAGCCCAGCGTCACCCAGGTGGTGTCGGGGCGGCGGGCCAGGGCCTCGGCGATCGTCCCCGCGCTGTCCGGCGTGGTCTGCAGGCGGATCATCCACATGTCGTAGCCGAGGCGCACCCCGTCGGGCAGGGCCGCGACCCGCAGGCCGCCGTCGCGCATCCGGCGGTACCGCCGCGCCACCGTCTGGTCGGCGACGCCCAGGACCTCGGCGAGGGCGCTGAAGGAGACGCGCCCGTCCAGCCGCAGCGCGTCGACGATCTGGCGGTCGAGGGTGTCGACTTCCACCAGACCACGATAAACGACGTCGGAATCCGCCACCTCGGGCCGGAAAACTCCCCAGGAACCGGCGCGGGCCGCACATTCGACGGCATGCCCAAATGGTCTGCCCTCGTCGCCGTCTCCATCGGCACGTTCATGCTGCTCGTCGACGTCACGATCGTGACGGTCGCGCTGCCCGCCGTCTCCCGCGACCTGGGGGTCACGATCGGCGGACTGCAGTGGGTCCTCGACGGGTACGCCCTCGCGCTCGCCGCCGTGCTGCTCGCCTCCGGGTCGCTGGCCGACCGGCACGGGCGCCGCCGCGTGTACCTCGGCGGCACCGTCGTCTTCGCGGCCGCCTCGCTGCTGTGCGCGGTCGCCCCGAACGCCGGCCTGCTCGTCGCCGCCCGGTTCCTGCAGGGCCTCGGCGGGGCCGCGATGCTCGCCACCACCGTCGCGATCCTCAGCGTCGCCTACACCGGCCGCGACCGCGGCGTGGCCTTCGGGGTCTGGGGCGCGGTCAACGGCGCCGCCGCCGCGGCCGGCCCGATCGCCGGCGGCCTGCTCACCGAGCACCTCGGCTGGCGCTGGATCTTCATCGTCAACCTGCCGGTGAGCCTCCTGGCCGTCTGGTTCACCCTGCGCGGCGTCACCGAGTCCCACGGCCGCTCCGGCACCGGCAACCGGCTCGACGTGGCCGGCATCGTCACCTTCACGCTCAGCGCCACCGCCGTCACGTTCGCCCTGATCCGGGGCGGGGACGCCGGCTGGACCGCGCCGAGCACCCTGGCCGCCCTCGCCGTCGCCGCCGTGGCCCTGGCCGCGTTCGTCGTCGTCGAGCGGCGCACCGAGCACCCGATGCTGGACCTGCGCCTGTTCGCCAAGCCGTCCTTCAGCGCCCTCATGGCGGCGTCGGTCCTGGCCCAGGCCTCCGCCTTCGCCTCCCTGCCGTTCACGACGGTCTGGCTGCAGCAGTTCATGGGCAAGGGCCCGGTCGACGCGGGGCTGCTCGGTGCCCTGCCGATGAGCGCCGCCTCGTTCCTCGTGGGGGCGTTCGGCGGCCGGTTCCTGCAGCGGGTGTCCCCGCGCTGGTCGATCGGCGCCGGCCTGCTGCTCATCGGCGCGGGCGCCCTGCTGCAGGCCCGGCTCACGCCCGCGTCCCCGGCGACCGCGCTCATCCCGGGCCTCGTCGTCGTCGGGCTCGGCGTCGCCGCGGTGCTGCCGACGATGGCCTCGGCCGCCCTCGCCGCCGTCCCGCCCGAGCGCAGCGGCATGGCCGGCGGCGCCGTCAACACGTTCCGCCAGCTCGGGTTCGCCCTCGGCGTGGCCGTGTTCGGCTCGATCTTCGCCCACCGGCTCGCGGGGCACCACGCGCCCACCGACGCGGTGAACCACGTGGTCGCCGTGGCCGGGTTCACCGGCCTGGCCGCCGCGGTGCTGGTGCTGCTCGTGGTGCGCACGGGCCGCCCGGCCCGGCCGGCCCCGCGGCCCGCGCCTGAGCCCGCCGTCAGCGAGGCCGTCTAGTCCGAGCACATAATGGCTGGATGGACGTCACCTGGTGGGGACACGCGACCGTGGCCATCCGAGAGCGCGGGGTCACGATCCTGACCGATCCGGTGCTGCGCGACCGGCTGGCGCACCTGCACCGCCGCCGGGGGCCGCGGCCGAGCCTGGACCGGGCCCCCGACGCGGTCGTCGTGTCCCACCTGCACGCCGACCACTGCGACCTGCCGTCGCTGCGGTCGCTGCCGGCCGCCACCCGGCTCATCGTGCCGCACGGGGCGGCGGCGTTCCTGCGCTCGCGGCTCGGCGAGCGGGACTTCGTCGAGCTGCGGGCCGGGCAGGAGACCAGGGTCGGCGACGTGACGGTGCGGGCGGTGCCGGCCTCGCACGACGGCGGGCGGACCCCGAAGTCGCGCATCCGGGCCGTGGCCCTGGGCTATGTCGTCACCGGGGACCGCTCGGCCTGGTTCGGCGGGGACACCGGGCTCTTCGACGAGATGAAGGAGATCGGTCCGGTGGACCTGGCGCTGGTACCGGTCTGGGGCTGGGGCTGGACCCTCGGGCCCGGGCACCTCGACCCGGCCCGGGCGGCAGAGGCGATGCGCCTGGTGGAGCCCGGCCAGGCGGTGCCGATCCACTGGGGCACGCTGTGGCCGATCGGCTGCGGCCGGGTGCGGCCGGACCGCTTCCACCGGCCGGGCGACGAGTTCGCCGCCCACACCCGCGAGACGGCCCCGCAGACCGGCGTGCGCGTGCTCGCGCCCGGCGAGAGCCTGACCGTTTCGTGATCACGTTCGGGGGGCTCATCGCCGCGGTGGCGATCATGTTCGGCATCGTGGCGGCCGGCTCGATCCTGCCCGTGCTGCCGACCGGCGCCGCGGTCAGCGCCACCGCGGTGCTCGCCGCCCACTACAGTCCCCTGGCCGTGCCCGCGGTGATCGCGGCGGGCGGGCTCGGGGCCTACGTGGGCGACGCCGTCACCTTCGCCATCTGCCGGGCCGGCGGCGAGGCGCTCACGCGGCGGCTGCGGCTGCTGCGCCAGCCGTGGCGGCTCGCCGAGACCGTGCGGGACCGGCTCCAGCGGCGGCCGGTGAGCGCGCTGCTGGTGTCCCGGCTGGTGCCCGGCGGACGGATCCCGGTGCTGCTCACAGCGGCGATCGTCGGGCTGTCGTGGCGTACCTTCGTCGTGTCCAACATCGCCGCCTGCGTGCTGTGGTCGGCCACCTACAGCGCGATCGGCCTGCTCAGCCGCAACGTCTTCGCGCAGCCGTGGCAGGGCGTCGTCTGCGCGATCGTGGTCGTGGTCGTGGCCGGGCAGGTCGCGAGCCGGCTGGAGAAGCGGCGGGCGCGCGGCGCCGAGGACTCGGCGGCGAAGGTCACGCCGTAGCCTCCACGTAGATCGTCTCGTCGTTGCGCAGCACCTGGTCGAGGTCGGCCACGTCCGGGACGGCACCCTCGCGGTAGGCGCGCACCGCGATCCCGTCCTCGGCGAAGCCCGCCGCGGTGAGCGCGTACGTGAGCTCCTCGAGGTCGTAGAGCCAGCGGTGGCCGTACACGTAGAACAGCTGGTTGAACATGAACGCCCCGCGCGCGGGCATCGCCGGCGCGACCCCGGTCAGGGCGCGGTTCATGCGCCGGCGGTGCTTGCCGAAGAAGCCGTCGTTGTTGACGTAGCTCTCCGCGTAGACCTTGAGATCCGGCGTGGTGACGCGCAGCAGGCCGCCGGGGCGCAGGATCCGCTTGACCTCGGTCAGCCAGGCGATGCCGGCCCGCAGGGTCACGTGCTCGATGAGGTGCTCGGCGTAGGCCCAGTCCACGGTGTCGTCGGCGACCGGCAGCCGGGCGGTGATGTCCATCTGCGTGAAGTACGCGGTGTCGTCCACGCGGTACACCTGGCCGGGCTCGGTCCGCGTGCCGTCGGCGGCGGTGAGCGGGACGAGGTCCGTGCCCAGCGCCCGCGGGTGGCTCGTCTTGAACGCCGCGAACTCGATGCCGGTCAGGCCGAGCTCGTCGAAGTGCGAGCGGTCGAGCACCTCGGCGGACAGCTGCGGCGCGAGCTTCTCGACACCCGCCAGGTCCTCGGTGAACGAGTCGACCGTGGTGGCCAGCTCCTGCGGGTCTTCCCAGTTCCAGGGGCGTAATGCGGCCTCAGACATGCGTTGATCTAAACACCTCGAACTCTGGCGGACAAGGGAAGATCCTGCTCGCCGGCGGGCGCCTCGGGCACCTCCTCGCGCAGGCCCAGCTCCTCGAGCCAGGCGACCAGCCGCTCGTGCACCGCGACCGGCCCGAGCAGCTCCCCGGCGGGCATCGGCCACTCGGCGGGGTGCACCAGGATCGCCTCGGTCTGCCAGCCGCCGATGCCGCCGTGCGAGCCGACGAGCTCCTCGAACGCGGCGACCTCGTCGGTGCCCGGGTCGACGCGGCTCACCACGACCAGGTCGCCGACGTGGGCCATGCCCTGATGCCGCAGCAGGTCGGCGGCGGCCGCCGGGCCGTAGGGCAGCAGCGGGTCGACGCCCTCGACCCGCCCGTCGCGCAGGTGGTGCCGGCCGGCCGGGCCGATCGCCACCGGGCCGTGCGCGGTCGCGGCGACGACGAGGCCGATGCCCGGGTGCTTGGCGAGCCCGTCGACCAGGCCGGGTCGCAGCTCCTCGATCGCGTCGAGCCCGGCGCGGCCGGGGACGGCGGTGAGGTACAGCATGGCGAGGTTCCCGGACGCGATCGTGATCACCTCGCCGAGCGGGCGGTGCGTGACGGGGCCGCACGAGCGGGTCTGGTGCGACACGCCCGCGAGCAGGGTGTTGGCCCGGCCCCAGTCCTCGTCGTCGGGTCCGGACGTGGCCGGCTCGCAGCCGTTGCCCGCCAGGTCGGCGACGAGCCGCTCGAGCGTCACGCCGTGGCGCTGGCTGAAGGTCGCGCCCTGGCTCTGCCCGTGGTCGGAGAGCACGACGATGCGGTAGTCGCGACCGGCGACCCGGGCGAGCTTGTGCAGCGTGCCGAGCACCCGGTCGAGCCCCTCCAGGGTCTGCAGGGCCTCCGGGCGCAGCGGCCCGGCGTGGTGCGCGACCTCGTCGTAGTCGACGAAGTCGCAGTAGATCACCGGGGCGCCCCGGCTCATCTGCTCGGCGATCAGCGAGACGTTGAGATCGCGCAGCAGCACGTTGGTGACCGCGCGCAGGGCCACGTAGGCGGCCGTGCGCGGCACCCGCGGGTACACGTTGCGAAACCGCTGCCGCCGGGCCTGCTGGATCTCCTTGAGCATCTCGCCCACGGAGAGCACCAGCGCCCGCGCGAAGCCGTAGGGGCTGGCCACGAAGGCCAGGTAGCCGCGCGCCGACCGGCCCGGCAGGGACGCGTTGCTGAACGTCAGCAGGCTCGTCGGGGCGTCGCCGGTGAACACGTTGCTGATGCTCACACCGCCGTCGGCGAGCAGGCCGCGGCCGGTGGAGATGCGGGCCTCGACGTCGGCGGCGTCGCGGGGCCGGTTGGTCACCACGAGCCGGGCGCCGTCCTTCTCGTACCACCGGAACGCCGGGATCTGCGCGAAGTCCCCGTGCAGGATCCCGGCCTGGCTCGCCGGGGTGGTCGCCGGCAGGCCGGTGTGCCAGGCTCGCATCGCGTGCGTGCCCGTGCGCAGCCACTGCCCGAGGTTGGGCAGGTTGCCGGCCTTCACCGCCCACGACAGCAGCGGCGCCGAGAGCCCGTCGAGCTGCACGATGAGCACGCCCGGCTCGGTCGCCGGGGTGCCCCGGTGCCGGCGGGCCATCTGCCGCAGCGCCTGGCCGAGGAAGACGTCCTCGCTGCCGGCGTCGGCGAGCCAGTTCACGAGCGCGGTGAGCACGGCGGCGAGCCACGAGGCGATCCAGGCGTCGGCGAACGAGCCGACGCTGACCCCCTTGGCCAGGTGCAGCGCGGTGAACATCACCACGGCCTGGATGATCACGCCGACGGCCAGCACCCCGACGCCGCCGACGAGCACCGCCACGCCCAGCAGGACCAGCCGCATGAGGGTGCCGATGACCGCGAGCAGCACGGTCAGCTCGACGAGGGCCACCGGGCCGCCGCTGGCCGTCACGCCGGGCAGCGCCCAGAACACGACGGCGAGCACGGCGAAGCTCGTCACGCCGGAGCGCAGCAGCGACTTGCCCCACGCGACGGTCAGGCGCCAGTCGCGCAGCAGCCGCAACGCGAAGCGAATCCGCTGAGCGACGACCCCCACGCAGCCAGATTACGGCCGCGCCGGTCGTTCCACGCTCGCCGGGGCACCGGCCGGGGCGCGGCGGGGGCCTCACATCGCACGTTCGTGTTCGCGACGTGCCGCGTTCGCTGCGACAATGGGTGACATGGCCGGAAAGCTGGAAATTGAACGTAAGTACGAGCTGCCGGATGCGTTCACCCTGCCCGACCTCACCGGAGTCGGCGGGGTCACCGCCGTGGGCGAGCCCGACGACCAGCGCCTCGACGCCGTGTACTACGACACCGCCGGGCTGCATCTGGCCCGGGGCCGGGTCACGCTGCGCAGGCGCACCGGCGGCAACGACGCCGGCTGGCATCTGAAGCGCCCCGCCGGCGGCGAGCGCAGCGAGCTGCAGCTGCCCGCGGACAACCGGCAGGAGTCCCCGCCGCGGGCCGTCACCGACCAGGTCCGCGCGCTCACGCGCGGGGCCGGCCTCGCCCCCGTCGCCCGCATCCGCACCCACCGCGTCGAGCGGGCGCTGAAGGCCGCCGACGGCAGCACCGTCGCCCTGCTCGCCGACGACCGGGTCAGCACCGAGTCGCTGCGCGACGGCGGCGGCGCCCGCGAATGGCACGAGCTGGAGATCGAGCTCGTCGACGGCGACCCCGAGGCCCTCGACCGCCTCGACGCCGCCCTGCGCCGGGCCGGCGCGCGCCCGGCGACCAGCCCGTCGAAGCTCGCCCAGGCCCTCGGCCCCGACTACCCCCAGCCGGCCGGCGTCCGCAAGGGCGGCTCCAGGTCCCGCCGGGCGCTCACCGCCTACCTCGCCGCCCAGCGCGACGCGCTCGTCGCGCAGGACCCGCACGTGCGCGAGGGCGACGCCGAGGCGGTGCACAAGATGCGCGTGGCCACCCGGCGCCTGCGCTCCACCCTGCGCTCGTTCGGCCCGCTGCTCACCGACGGCTCGCACGACCGGGCCGCGCTGGACCGGCTGCACGACGAGATCAAGTGGGTCACCGGCCTGCTCGGCGAGGTCCGCGACTGCGACGTGATGCGCGAGCGCCTGGCCGGGCTCGTGCACGCCGAGCCGCCGCAGCTCGTGCTCGGCCCGGTCGCGGCGCGCATCACGTCCCTGCTCGCCGCGCGGGCCGCCGAGGCCCGCCGGGCGCTCGTGGCCGGGCTGGACAGCCGGCGGTACACCGACCTGCTCGACGCGATCGACGCGCTGGTGCTGCGCAGCGTCCGGCCCGAGCGGGTGCCCCGCCGCCGGCTGCTGCGCCGCGCGCGCAAGGCCCTGCGCCGCGCCGACGCCCGCCTGGCCGCCGCGGACGCCGGCCCGGACACCGGCCTGGACACCGCGGCCGTCGACGAGCGGCGGCACGAGGCGCGCAAGGCCTACAAGCGAGCCCGCTACGCCGCCGAGCTCGTCGCCCCCGTCGCCGGCAAGGCCGCCACGCGCCTCGCCGGCCGGGTCACCGCCCTGCAGGACGCGCTCGGCGCGCACCAGGATGCCCTGGTGACCGGGGAACTGCTGCGGCAGTACGGCATCAGCGCGTACGCCGCCGGCGAGAACGCGTTCACCTACGGGCTGCTGCACGCGCGCGCCGACGAGCACGGCCGGCTCGCGCTGCGCGACGTGCCCAAGGCCCGCCGCAAGGTGCGCAAGGCGGCCGAGGCCCTGTTCGGGTGACGCCCCGGGCGAGCACCACGTCAGCACCGGGTGACAGGGGATGCGCGGGTTCGATAAGGTTCGAAGTCCGCATCCCTCTCACCCCGGGTTGACCAGTGCAGCTGCAGATCCACCTCGAGCCCCTCGGGGACGGCCCCACGCCCGACGTCGACGAGTTGCTCAACCTCCAGCGGTGGCTGGTCGGCGAGTCCGGCATCGTGCAGTCCGAGATCGGGCTGTCGACGGCCACGCGCCCCGGCGAGCTCTCCGGGGCCGTCGAGATCATCAGCCTGGTGCTCGGCACCGGGCTGTCGGTCGGGCAGCTGCTGCTCGCGGTGTCGGCCTGGCGCCGGACGCGGCCCCTGGCCCCCGCGGTCGTGCTCACCCGCACCGACCCCGACGGGCGGTCGGTGCGCATCGAGTCCTCCGACCCGTCGGCCGTCGCCGCCGCGGCGCGGGCGCTCGACGGCTGAGCCGGGCGGCACCGTGGCGGAACTGGCTGACCCGCGCGCGTCGCGGGCCGTGCTCGTCGGCGGGGCGCGGTACGCGGCGCTGCCCGAGGTACCGGCGATCACGAGGAATCTCAACGGGCTCGCCGGGGTGCTGCAGGACCCCGAGCTCTGGGGGCTGGCGCCCGAGCACTGCACGGTGCTGCACGACCCCGACGACGCCCGGGAGGTGTCCCGGGTGCTGCGCCGCGCGGCGGAGGAGACGGCCCCCGAGGGGATGCTGGTCGTCTACTTCGCCGGGCACGGGCTGGTCGACCCGATCGACGGCTCGCTCGTGCTGGGGCTGCGCGAGACCGATCCCGCCGTACCGTACGAGGCCGGTCTGCCCTTCGAGCTGATCCGCCGCGCGGTGGCCGGCAGCCGGGCCCGCCGCCGCCTGGTGATCCTGGACTGCTGCTACGCCGGGCGGGCCGCGGGGCACCTGGCCGCCGGGGAGTCCGGCAGCCAGGCGGTCGCGGACCAGGCCGGCACCGACGACACCTGCCTGCTCGTCTCGGCCCCGCGCAACCGCACCGCCCAGGCCCCGCCCGGCGAGCCGTACACCGCGTTCACCGGCGAGCTGCTGCGGGTGCTGCGCGGCGGCCTGCCCGACCGGCCCGCGGTGCTCGACGTGCGGACCGTCTGGCGCGAGGTGACCCTGCGGCTGCGCGAGCGCGGCTTCGAGCTGCCGGAGCTGCGCTCGGCCGGCGACGAGCTCGCGCTGGTGCACAACGCGGCCCGCCACCACCGCGACCTCGTCGGGCGGATCGTGGTCGCCACCGCCGCCGTCGAGGACCGTGACCTGCGCCAGGCCGCGGTACTGATCCTGCGCCACGACCGGGGGCGCGGCGCCGTCGGCGTGCGGATCAACCGGCCCACCACCGACCCGCTGCCGGCCGACATCCCGCCGGGCTGGCGGCGGCTGCTGACCACGCCGGCGGTGCTCTTCGACGCGGGGCCGCTGAGCCGGTACGAGGGGTTCATCGCGGTCGCCCGGCTGCGGCCCGACGTCGAGCCGCCGCTGCGGTGGCGGCCGGTGAAGGACCGGCTCGGCGTGATCGCCCTGTCCGCCGACCCGCAGCCGCTCGCGCCGGTGATCGCCGGGCTGCGGCTGTTCTCCGGCTACCTCGGCTGGGGCCCCGACCAGCTGGAGGCCGACATCGACGGGGGCCTGCTGCTGCTCAGCGACGCCGACGTGCGCGAGGCGCTGTCGAGCCGGCCGCGGGACCTGTGGACGACCCTGCACGCCCGGGCCGCGGGCGAGTAGAGCCCGGGAGACGAAGCATGGAACTGAGGCTGATCGACGAGATCGTGTCCGCGATCCGCCACGGCGGGACGGTGACGCTCATCCTCGGCGCGGGGATGACGATGCCGGTCGTGCCCGGGCTCGGCGACCTCGTCGAGCTGGCGGACCGGTACGCGGCCGGGCTCGGCGACGACGGCGAGCTCACGCAGGCGCTGCGGCAGGCGCGCGAGGGGCTGGACCCGCACGCCCTGCCGATCGAGCTCTACCTCGCGTACCGCCGCGTCTTCACCGCCCGCCGCTCCCCCGGCGAGTTCGACGTCGTCGCCCAGCAGGCCGTGCTCGCGGGCTACCGGGCGCCCGATCTCAACTCCTCGCCGCTGGCCACGCACGGCATCTGGCAGCGCGTCGACCTGCGCCTCGGCGAGCGGGTCGAGAACAGCCTGGACTGGTGGGAGCTGCCGGCCGGGGTCCGGGCGGTCGGGCGGCTGCTGGCCGGGCGGCCCGACGAGTTCGGCAACAGCATCCTCACCACGAACTTCGACCCGCTCTTCGAGGTCGCGGTCCGCCAGACGGGCCGGCAGGCGCTCAGCGTCCCGGTCGCGCCCGACGGCCGGCCGGACCGCCGCCCCGAGGGCGAGGGCGCCGTGCAGGTGTTCCACCTCAACGGCTTCTGGCGGCCGGTCAGCGAGGAGACGCGCTCGCCGCTGCTGCACGACCCGGCGCCGGACGCCACCGCGTCACAGGCCCACTCGCGGGCCCTCGCGGAGCTGGTCACGGGCGATGTCGTGCTCGTCGTGGGGTACAGCGGCTGGGACGACGTCGTCACCGGCGCCCTGCGGGCCGTGGCGGCGTCGCGGCCGGTCCGGGTGCTGTGGGCGCTGCACGACGCGGCTCCGCTGCTGCTGCCCGACCGCCTCGCCGGGCTGGTCGAGTTCTTCACCGACATCCACGGCGACGACCTGTTCACCGGCCTGGCGGACCGGCTCGAGGTGCCCCCGGCCGGTCCCCGCGCCGACCCCCGCCGCCGGGTGCGCCACCTCGAGTGGGAGCGCGAGCTGTTCTCGCAGCCCGGCAACACCGTCCCGGAAGCCGTACTGCCCCTGCTGCGCCAGCTCGAACGGCGCTACGGCTGGGGCGTGGACTGGGCGGCCGAGCCGCAGCGCCCCAGGCTGCTCTTCTGGCCGGTCCGGCTGCGGGCCCGGGCGTCGCTCATCAACGCCGTGCAGGCGCTGACCGCCGCGGCGCTGAGCGCCCGCGGGGTGCGCGTGGTCGTGTGCCTCGACGACTTCGGCGTCACCGGCCGGGAGGCGCTCAGCGCCGAGTTCTCCGCCGACCTCACCCGCTGGATGCGCCGCGTCGACCCGGACGCGGCCCCGGAGGTGGCGTCGCTGCAGGACTACGTGGCCACGGCGGCCGTGTCGCTGGAGCGCCCGACGGACCCGTGGTCGGTGGCCCGGATCTTCTACGGCGAGCGCAACCCGTCGCTCTACAGCGTGCTGGCCGCCATCAAGGTCGTGCCGCACCTGGCCCTGCACGACCTGGAGCGCAACGCCGGGGCGATCGTGCAGACGCTGCTGAGCAAGGACGCGAACCGTCTGCTGACGCCGCTGACCACCTGGTCCTACCTGCACCACCTGCTGGAGACCGAGCCGGCGGCGGAGGTGATGGCGTATGCGGGCTCGGACGAGCGCCTGCTGTGGGAGCAGTTCCGCGAGCACTTCGGCCTCGGCGGGACGCTGCTCTACAACCCCTACATCAAGCACCTGACGAACGAGTCGCGCATGGTCCGGTGGGCGTCGCCGGAGGAGCTGCGCGCGTACCTGTCCTCGACGCGGGGGTTGCCGGGGTGGGGCTCGGAGGGCGGGTACGTGCACTGGCTCGTGCAGAACGCGTTCCTCCTGCCGCGGTATCTGACCGGGGCGTCGTTCCCGGAGGCGGGGGGCTACCACCTCGACTCCTGGTCGGCGTTCGCGGCGGCCTTGGACGCCGGGGTGCCGGTGCTGGACCTGCTCGCCGCGGACGTGTCCTCCTTCTATCTCGGGTAGCCCTCCTGGCCTCTGCCGGGCGCTTCGCTGCCGATATGTCGGGCGCTTCGCGCCGCGACATATCGGATTTTTCGTACATGTCCGGTTATTGCGTTCGTAGGGTCGCTGACCTCGCGTTGTGCGGGTAGCGTTTGTGGCATGACGGTGGGGGTCCTGTCGGCGAGCGGGATTGATCGCTGCGTGTCGTTACTGGGCGAAGAACTGACGGCGTACATCGCGGGCGCCGCCACGGTGAGCGAGTTCCACCGGTGGCGGGGCGACCGGCGGCGCTGGTCGGAGTTCGGCGCGCGCATCCAGGGCGCGGTCGAGGTGGCCGACGCCTTCGCGCGGGCCAACCGGCTCGGCGCGGCGGCGGGCTGGCTGCGCGAGGTGGGCGCCGCGGGCATCGCGGGCCGCTCCCCGGCGAGACTGCTGCGCGAGGCGACGGGCGACACCCTCAAGCGCGTGATCGACGCGGCCGAACGGTTCACGAAGCGCTAGCCCTTCGAGGTTGGAAACCGGGCCGGTGCACGTTCGCGCGTCCGATCTGTGCCACGCTTCAGCTATCAGCTTCACCGCGACCTAAGGACGCGCCGTGGGTGACACGTTGCTCCTCCCGCGCCTCGACGTGGGCGAGCTCCTGCAGCGGCTGACCGCCGAGGTCCGGGCCGGCCGGGAGCCCGCCGGGCGCCCCTACCGCCACGTCAACGGCTTCACGAAGATCGTCGCCGCCGAGTACCCCGACGGCAGCCGCCTCACCCTGCACTACTGGCCCGCCGACCCGGCCGAGCGCGAGCACGTGTCCCGCCCGCACGACCATCGCTTCCCCTTCCGCTCGATCCTGCTGGGCGGCCGCCAGCACTTCATCGAGCTGGCCGAGACGCGGTCGGCGCCCTCGTGGCGCCGCTTCACCTACCGGCCCTACCTCGGCGGCCGGATCGCCTACGTCTCCCGCACCGGCGATGTCGGCCTGGAGCCCTTCCGGACCGTGGAGCGCGCTCCCCTGCGGGGCCAGTACTCGACGACGGCGACGATCGTGCACCAGGCCGTGACGGACCGTACGCAGGCCTGCGCGACGCTGGTGCTGCGCGGTCCCCGGGAGAAGCGGGAGTCCCATGTGTACTACCGGCAGGACGAGCCGCCCCCTCGGGGTGGCGTGCAGCTGGGCCGCCGCCTGAGCCGGGCCGAGGTGGTGCGCCAGCTCGAGGACATAGCCGCCATGCTCTCCTGACCGCCGCTGCTGGTCTCTACGCCACGACCCTGTTACCGGTGGTGACCAAGTGGTGATCGAATACGAGATCGATTAGGACGCGTCGGCTAAACTCAGCCTGAAAAATGGGAGCCGCCGCGCGGGGGTGGTGCACCGCGCGATCGATTCCTCCTCTCGCCCCGAGGGGGCACCGGGTTGCTGTCACCGAGGTTCGAGGAGGCACTCACCTACGCCGCACGCCGCCACGGTTCCCAGGTGCGGCACAACACCGGCACCCCCTACGTCTCACACCTGCTCGCCACGTGCGCGATCGTGCTGGAGGAGGGCGGCGGCGAGACGGCCGCGATCGGCGCCCTCCTGCACGACGTGCTCGAGGACCAGCCCACGGGCCGCGGCGCGCTGCGGGCGGCGTTCGGCGACGAGGTGTACCGCATCGTGCACGACTGCACCGACGCCGACGCCGACGAGCGGCGCGCCCTCACCTGGCGGGAGCGCAAGCGCGAGCACCTCGGCCGCATGAGCTCGGAGGCCGGGGCCGAGTCGCTGCTCGTCATCGCGGCCGACAAGGTGTGCAGCCTGCAGTCCCTTGTGGACGATCTGCACCGGTTCGGGCCGGCGCTGTTCGAGCGGAGCGCCCGCACGGCCGGGGAGCTGCTGTGGAACTACCGCGAGGTGCTCGGCGTGCTCGAACGCAAGCTCGGCGACCGGCCCGTGGTGACTCGGCTGCGGCGGCTGGTGGGCGAGTTCGCGGCGGCCACCGGGGATCCGCAACCACCGGCCGCGACCGCCCCGTGACCGCCCCGTGACCGGCGGCCGGACCCGCCGTGTCGTCCCCCGATCGGGTCGGGCCACACCGGCCGGGCTCGGGCGGTCACCGGTCGCGGAACGGCGCCAGCAGCCCGCGGACCGCGTCCGTCGAGCCCCAGTCGTCGTCGAACATGGCGACGAGCGCGAGCATCTGACGCAGGTGCAGCAGTGGCATGCGCTCCCGCCAGCCGCCGTCGAGGCCGGTGACGTCCGCGTAGACGGCGAACAAGCGCTCGGCGGCCGGTGGGTGCGGCGAGCACCACAGGTGGCTCAGGTCCACCTCCGCCCAGGTCCATGACACGGCGGGGTCGACAACCGCAGGCAACCCGTCCTCGGTGGTCATGATGTTCTGCGCCCAGAAGTCGCCGTGCGTGAGGCTCGCCGGGCGCTCGGGCAGGAGTTCGGGCAGCCGATCGCACAGCCGCTCGAGCGCCCGGCGGTCGGGCCCGCCGAGCTTGCCGCGAAGCCTCGGGTTCGGCAGCCACCGCAGCAGCCGGTGGCGCGCGAAGAAGATGTGGCCGTCGTCCTCCCAGGTGTTGACCTGCCGATGGGTGCCCAGCCAGCCATCGCGATGCCAGCCGAAGCGCGGCGACGTCACCGCGTGCAGACGGGCCAGGTCGTGCGCGAGCCGCTCCCATGCCCCTGCCTCGTCGCGCCGCGGCAGCAGGCGGCTGAGCACCAGCACGCCGCGACCGACAGCCAGGACGTCCGGGGTGGCCAGTCCGGCCGCGCGCAGGGCCGCGAGCCCTTCGGCCTCGACTTCGAAGACGTCCTCGCCCGGCGGCTCGGCCAGCGTCTTGGCGAAGACCTCCCGCCCGGACCGGAGGCGTACGAGGGCCGCCTCGGCCGCGAACCCGCCCGCGGCGCGCTCGACGGTGCGGACCTCGCCGAGGCCGGCGCCGGCCACCTGGTCGCGCACGAGGTCGATCGACATGCCTGACACGGTACGCGGCTGGCGGCGGGCTGGGCGGGCGCACGACATTGGGGGGATATTTCGGTGATTGTTGGGCTTCGCGGGGATGTCGGGAACGGGGAGCGCCGTCACCGAAGTGATCGAGAACGGTGGACGAAGCGTGGCTGCGGTGACAAGATCGGCCGGTGCGGTTGGACCTGACCCCCCTGGCGAACTTCCACGGCGAGCTCATCACCCCCTACGACCCCGCGTACGAGGGCGCCCGAGTGCTCTTCAACACCCGCGTGCGCACCCGGCCGGCGCTCATCGCGCGCTGCACCAGCGCCGAGGACGTCGGCGCGGCCATCAGGTACGCGCGCGAGCAGAAGCTGCCGCTCGCCGTCCGCGGCGGCGGGCACCACGCCGCCGGGTTGTCCCTTGTGGAGGGTGGCGTCGTCGTCGACGTCGGCGGGATGGGGCAGATCGAGTTCGACGCCGCGGCCCGGACCGTCAAGGTCGGGCCGGGCGTCGGGTGGCGTGAGATCGACCGGGTCACCTACGCGGGCTACAGCGAGACCGGCGAGGACGGCCTCGAGTACGGGCTCGCCGGGCCCGGCGGCGAGTGCCCCACGGTCAGCAACGCCGGCTACAGCCTCGGCGGCGGGTACGGGCCGCTCGGCCGCACGTACGGGCTCGGCTGCGACCACCTCGTGGAGGTCGAGCTCGTCAACGCCGACGGCGAGCGGCTGACCGTGAACGAGCACGAGCACGCCGACCTGTTCTGGGCGTTGCGAGGCGCCGGCGGGGCCGGGTTCGGGGTCGTGACGAGCCTGACGTACCGGCTCAACCCGCTGCCCAAGACCGTCGTCGGCGGCATGATCGCGTGGCCGTTCGAGCGGGCCAGGGACGTCTTCGCCGCCTACCGCGACCTCTACAAGGACCGCGCCGACGACCGGCTCGCGCTCTGCCTGCTGCTCACCACCGAGCCGTACCCGGACGGCGAGCCCGTCGTCGGGCTGTACGGCATGTACGTCGGGCCGCCCGCCGAGGCCGAGGCCGCGTTCGCCCCCGTGCGCGCGCTCGGGGAGCCGCTGTTCAGCTCGATCGGCGAGACCGGCTACCTCGACATGATGACGGTCATGGGCGAGGAGATCGTGTACGGCCTGCAGTCGAAGTGGCTCGGCGGGTACTTCCGGGAGGACGGCTTCGACGAGGACGCCTTCGACGTGCTGGTCGAGGGGTTCCGGCGCGCGCCGTCCGGGTTCTCCATGGTGCGGTTCGACCTGCTCGCGGGTGGTGCGATCGCCCGGGTCCCGGCCGACGCGACCGCGTTCGTGCACCGTGGCGCCCTGCACTATGTCTCGGTGATCGCGCAGTGGCCCGGTGACGAGGAGACGGACGCGAACGTCGCGTGGATCGACGACTTCCACGAGGCGCTGCGGCCGCACCTGACGGGCGAGGTGTACCAGAACTACGCCGACCGGGATCTGCGGGACTGGCCGGCGGCGTACTACGGCGCCAACTACCCGCGCCTGCAGGCGGTCAAGGCGGCGTACGACCCGCAGGACGTCTTCCACCACCCCCAGTCGATCCGGCTGTCCACTGTGGACTCCGGACACGACAGTTAACTGAAAAAGCTTTGGTTGACACCGTCCCGGCGGCGGGACGATGCTCGAAGGGAACGGCCCGGCAGCCGGGCGCGTGAGGCCTCGAGCCGAGCGCGGTTCGGACCGGCCGCCGGCCGGAAAGCCGCATCACCACCGGATCGCCGCGCTCCCTCGAGCGGCGGACCTCGCCGTGTTCGGACACGGATGACGGGCGGCCCCAGCGCGGGCCGCCCGTCTGCGTGTCCGGCGAGCACGTCCTGGCCGGTCGCGGCTCAGTCGCGCAGCGAGCGGCCGGTCTTGGTGAGGAACACGTCGTCGAGGGTCGGGCGGTGCAGCTCGATCGTGGCCAGCGAGACCCCGCCACCCTCGAGCGCCCGCATGATCTGCGGGATCGCCGTGTCGCCGGACTCGACGGTCAGCCGCAGCTCGCCGTCGTCGCGGACCTCCACGTCCCGGGCGAACGCCTGGGCCTTGAGCAGCGCCGCCGCCTCCTCGACGGCGTCGCCGACGCCGACGGTCACCACGTCGCCGGAGATCTCCCGCTTGAGCGCGTCCGGCGTGCCCTCGGCCACGACCTCGCCGTGGTCGATGATGGCGATGCGGTCGCAGAGGGCGTCGGCCTCGTCGAGGTAGTGCGTGGTGATGAAGACCGTCATGCCCTCCTCGCGCAGGCGGCGCACCTCGTCCCACATGTGGGCGCGGCTCTGCGGGTCGAGGCCGGTGGTCGGCTCGTCGAGGAAGAGCACCTGCGGGCGGTGGATGACGCCGAGCGCGATGTCGAGCCGGCGGCGCTGGCCGCCCGAGTAGGTCCCGCACTTGCGGTCGGCGAAGTCGGTCAGCTCGAAGGACTCGATGACCTCGGCGGCGCGCGTGACGGCGGTGGCGCGGCTCATGCCGTACATCCGCGCCTGCAGGATCAGCTCCTCCCGCGCGGTGACGTCGTCGGAGGTGCTGCCGCCCTGCGCCACGAAGCCGATCGCACGGCGGACGGCGGCCTGCTCGGTGCGCAGGTTCGCGCCGGCGATGGTGGCCTCGCCGTCGTCGAGCGGCAGGAGCGTGGCCAGCACCCGCAGGGTCGTGGTCTTGCCGGCGCCGTTCGGGCCGAGGAAGCCGAAGATCTCGCCCTCGGCGACGTCGAGGTCGATCCCCTTGACCGCCTCGACCTCGGTGGTCTGGCGCTTCGCCCTGGTCTTGTAGGACTTCTTGAGCCCCTTGGTCTTGATCATGACAATCTCCCGAGAGAACCGAGGCGGGCTACTTGACCGAGCGCGCGAAGAGGCTCGACGACCACACGATGGCGACGACGACGACCGCGCCGCAGAAGACGATGGAGCCCCAGACGTGCACGTCGCCGGGGTAGCCCGCGTAGAGCTTGCGCATCCCGGTGACGGCCCAGTTGAACGGGTTGTAGTCGGCGACCGTCCTGAGCCACAGCGGCGCGAGCGTCAGCGGCAGCAGCGTGCCGGACAGCAGCATCAGCGGCTGGGCGACGTTGTTGATGACCTGGCCGAGCACGTTGGCGTTGTTCACCTTGATGGCGATGCCGTAGGAGATCGCGGCGGCCGCGAGGCTGATCAGGGCCAGGATCGCGTAGCCGAGCAGGATGTGGCCGACGTTGAGGATGAGCCCGAACGGCAGCGACAGCACGGTGATGATGACCGCCTGGACGAGGACCGTCACCACGTCGCGCAGGGCGCGGCCGAGCAGCAGCGCGACCCGGCTGACGGAGGTCACCCGGGCCCGCTCGATGCTGCCGTTGGCGAGGTCGCCGAGCAGCCCGAAGCCGACGTAGAGGCCGCCGCCGATGGCCAGCGCGACCAGCATGCCGGGCACGTAGACGCGGTAGGCGTCGAGCATCGTGGGGGCGTCCAGGGCCGGCTTGAGCAGCGGGGCGAACAGGATGAGGTACACCACCGGCTGCGCGATGCCGAGGACGACCCACAGCGGGGAGCGGAGCATGAGCAGCATGTTGCGCTGGAGGATGAGCCAGGTGTCGCGCAGTACTTTCACGGGGATCGCCTCAATCGTTGTGGTGTGCCGGAGCCAGTGCCTGCAGGATGTCGGCCGCCGCCTCGGCTCCCCCGCCGGCGAGCAGCCGGTCGCCCTCCGCCCGCGCGGCCGCGGCGAAGGCCGGGTCGTCGAGCAGCCGCAGCAGGTGCCCGCGCAGCGCCTCGGGCCGGATGTGGTCGAAGGAGACCCGCACGCCGGCGCCGGCCGCCTGCACCGCCTCGGCGTTGAGCGCCTGATCGCCCTTGATCGGCGCGATGACGAGCGGGACGCCGTGCACCAGCGCCTCGCAGACCGTGTTGAGGCCGCCGTGGGCGACGACGGCGTGCAGGTGCGGCAGGAGGTCGAGCACCGGCACGCGGCGGCGGACGAGCACGTGGCCGGGGGGCCCGTCGAGGGTGCCGTCGGGGGCGACCACGATGGCCTGGAGCCGGTCGCCGAGCGGCGCGAGGGCCTCGGCGACGCGGCGGTAGAAGTCCTTGGCCAGGTCCATCGACAGGGTGCCCATGGTGACGAGCACGTGCCTGCGCCCGGGGTCGAGCCAGTCGAACGGGAAGCCGGGGTCCGGCGCGCGTCCGGCCAGGGCCGGGCCGACGAGCCGCACCCCGGCGACCGGCTCCCCGGCCAGGGCGCCCGCGGTGAAGGCGATCGTGCCGTGCGGCGAGAAGCGCAGGTCGTGCGGTGGTTCGCCGGGCCGCCCGGCGGCGGTCCAGGCCGCGGCGAGCTGCCCGAGGATCCACTCCTCGACCCGGGGCAGGCCGCGGCGGAAGGGCCGGGTCAGCTCCATGGTGGTCGGTGCGACGCAGACCCAGGGCAGGCCGTGCGCGTGCGCGGCGACGGCCCCGGCGATCGCGTGCTGGTCGACGACGAGCAGGTCCGGCCGGAACGCCTCGATCGCCGCGTCGACGCCCTTCCGGGTGCTCTTCGCGTGCGGGACGATGTAGCCCTCCCAGCGCGAGCGGGTCGCGTCGAGGCCGCGCTCGGCCTGGCCGCGGTGGGCGCGCAGCGGGATCGGGTGGATGTGCGCGGCCTCGCCGAGCAGCGGCCGCAGGAACGACTCCGAGCCGGCCCACAGCACCTCGTGGCCGCGCCGGGTCAGCACGGCCGCGACCGCCGCCATCGGGTTGACGTGCCCGGTCAGGGGCAGGGACAGGAACAGGAGCTTCATGTCGTACCGCGGGTGCTGTCCACATAGGACGCGACGTCGGCGACGCTCAGGCGCAGCAGCGCGTCGAGGTCGAGCCCGGCGACGAACCCGGCCAGGTCGACGGCCGGCCCGAACCGGGCCGCGAGGCCGTGCCCGAGCGCGGCCAGCTCGAGGCTGTCCAGGAACAGGTCCCCGTCGAGCCGCGTCGCGGGGCCGATCGCGGCCGCCCACGCGGCGTCCTCCCCGGTGACCTCCCGCAGCAGGTGCGTGACCGCGAGCTGCGTCGGCGTGGACACGGTCAGTCCCCGGCCGGCTTCGTCGCCCGCACGGCGCCGTAGGTCATCGCGCCGGTGCTGAAGCCCTTGAGCATCAGCGGGCCGGCGTAGAAGAAGCCGAGCACGTCCACGCCCCGGTCGCGGGCCAGGTCGCGCATCATCGCCCGGCCGTTGCCCAGCTCCCGCACCTGGGCGAAGGCCGGCTCCCAGGAGTTGGCGACGTTCGCGCTCCAGTCCACACTGGACACGCCGGTGAACCCGGCCGCGGTGGCGAGCCGCTCGTGCTCCTGCAGCGACGAGAAGCTCGGCATCACCTGGTGACGCAGGATCTGCTCGACGACGCGGTGCTCCTCGGCGTCGAGCTCCCCGTCGCGCACCGACCAGGTGGCGATGGCGAGGATCCCGCCCGGGCGCAGCAGCCGCATCGCCTCGGCGAAGAAGGCCACGCGGTCGGCGATGTGCATGAGGCTCTCCACGGCCCACAGCGCGTCGAAGGACGCGTCCGGGAAGCCGTTGTCGAGCGCGTCGCGCTGGTGGAAGCGGGCCCGGTCGCCGAGCCCGGCGGCGGCCGCCTTCTCGTTGGCCCGGGCGGCCTGCGCGGCGCTGAGCGTCACGCCCTCGACCGTGCAGCCGTGCGGGCCGGCGAGGTACAGCGCCGGGCCGCCGATGCCGCAGCCCACGTCGAGCACCCGGGCGCCGGCCGGGATGCCGGCGTAGGCCACCAGCTCGCGCACCAGCCGGTCGGTGGCGGCGTGGCGCTCGTCGTCGCTGCCGGGACGCTCGCCCGCGTCCCAGAAGCCGTGGTGCACGTGCTCGCCCCACAGGTCCTCGTACAGGTCGAGGGTGGTGTCGTAATAGCGCTCGACCGCGGCGTTGAGCCCCGGTCCGGCGGGCGCGGACGGGTATGCGGAACCGGTATCGGCTTTCACAGTCGCAATTCTCCGAAATACTGTACCGGGAAAGTACGCGCTGAACCCCAATGGTGGGCGAGCCCGGCCATTGTATGAACGCCGCGATGGCGCTTGTCAATGATCAGGAGTTTGCCGTGGAACTTCCACAAAGGCACGTATGCGGTCCGCCGAGATACCTGCCCAGGCCATATATCCGCAACGGCCGGAATGAACGCGCGTTCGGGTCCGCATGCAATGGTGAAACACCTCGGCTCGACCCGAAGCGGACGCACATGGGGGCGATTGTCCGAATATCCGACCGGCACAGGTGACGGGCACCCGCACTGACCAGCACCGTTGCAAGAATGCCGATCGTAACGATCCAAACGAGTTTTCCCGGGAGGTGGTGTGACAGATCGGACATCCCCGTCACATGCTCAGGCTGCCCACTCTTGTCAAACGACTTCGATTGCGTAAGGTCTATCCCCAGTCGAGGTGCCCATTCATTGCGCAATGCGGCGGGCACCTGCGTTCGGACAACGACGACGGACGTCAGGCGCCACTTTCCCTCGATCTCTTCGCAGTGTGTTCATCCCGGGATGCGCACGCTGATCGGCGGCCAATGCGGGCCGGCCCGGTCAGCGGCTCAACCCTGCGCGCGGTGTGCCCGAGCGGCCCCGGCGCACCGCTGCGCCGGCATGTCCGGCGCCGTGGTGCCCCCGGCCGCCGATGCGTCGTGCCGCAACGAGCAGAAGGGGGTGCCGCGGTGAGCGCACCGGCCCTGGACCCGAGCTGGGTCGACGACGTGCTGCTGGCCGGCGGGCCCGGCCGTCCCGATGCCGCCCCCGCCCTGGTCCTCGACGCCCCGGTGACCCGCGCCGGGCTGCGCCGGCTCGTCGAGCAGCGCCAGGCGGTGCTGGCCGCGGCCGGCATCGGCGCGAGCGGCCCCGGCGACTCGGTGGCGATCTGTCTCGCCCCGTCGCTCGCCTTCGTCGCGAACCTGCTCGCCTGCTGGCGCCTGGGCGCGCGGGCGGCCCTGCTGGACCACCGGCTCACGCCGTTCGAGATCGACGCCGCCCTGCAGCGGCTGGCCCCGCAGGCGGTCGTGTCCGCCGAGCACGCCACCGGCGGCCCGCTGCGCGGCTTCCAGGACGTGCAGGAGCGCGTCGCCACCTACCCGGGCCGCCCGTCCGAGACCCCGCACGCGCTGGTCCAGCTCAGCTCCGGCTCGACCGGGCCGTCGAAGGTCATCGCGCGCACCGCCGCCGGCCTCGTCGAGGAGCTGGAGCGCTACGTGGCCATCGGGGCCGGCGTGCCCCAGCCCGGCGAGCGCATCGTGTGCCTGGCCTCGATGGTCCACGTGCTCGGCCTCGTCGGCGGCCTGCTCCACGGGCTGCACGCCGGCGCCCAGGTGGTCGTGCCGGCCCGGATGACCGCGGACGGCATCCTCGCCGCGGTCGCCGCCGGCCCCGAGCCCACCACGCTGCTGGGCGTGCCCTTCCACATCGAGCTGCTGTCGGTCGGCCCGACGCCGCCGCGCCTGCCCCAGCTCACCGGGATGACCACCGGCGGCGAGCTCGTGCGGGCCGGCGTGCACGACACGTTCACGGACCGCTTCGGCATCCGCCTCGGCAACATGTACGGCATGACCGAGGTCGGCGTCATCGCCACCG
Organism: Dactylosporangium sp. CA-139114; assembly: GCF_050955725.1. Lineage (NCBI taxonomy): Bacteria > Bacillati > Actinomycetota > Actinomycetes > Micromonosporales > Micromonosporaceae > Dactylosporangium > Dactylosporangium sp. CA-139114. Next base: position 2,744,326 of record NZ_CP192080.1, on the reverse strand, counting down.
ACCTCTTCGGCGAGCACCGCCCGGCCCTGACCCCGGCGCCCGGCCTGCGGGTGCGGGAGGAGCACGGCGAGCTGCTCGTGTCGCTGGCCGAGTCGCCGTACCTGGGCCTGTCCGACCCGGCCCGCTGGGCCGACGGCTGGCTGCGCACCCGCGACGCCGGCACCGTGGACCCCGCCACCGGGCGGCTGCGCGTCCAGGGCCGCAACGACTCGCAGGTCTCCGTCGGCGGGCTGAAGGTCGACCTCACCGAGGTGGAGCACACCCTCGCCGCGCTGCCCGGCGTCGACTCCGCCGTCGTCACCCACGACCAGGCCATCGAGGCGTACGTGATGCTGCGCGAGGACGCCACCGCCGAGCAGGTCCAGGCCGAGCTCGCCCGGCGCCTCGCCGCCTTCAAGCGCCCGCGGGTGCTGCGGATCGTGCAGCAGCTGCCCCGCACGGCCACCGGCAAGCTCGTCCGCGACCGCGCCCTGCTGGTCGCGGCGTCCATGAAGGAAGGAAACACCGAGGCATGAGCGACGACACCGCCACCGAGATCCGGCAGTTCCTGCTGGACTCGCTGACCGAGATGCACTACAGCACCGACGACGTCGACGACGACACCGCGCTCGGCCCGGCCGGCGCCGACCTCGAGTCGCTGTCGCTCGCCGAGCTCGCGGTGCGCGTCGAGGACCGCTTCGGCGTGCGCTTCGACGACGACGAGGCCGAGAAGCTCGCGAGCATGACCGTCGGCGAGTTCATCGCCGCCGTCGCCGAGCGCCGGGCCCCCGCGGCCGCGGGCAGCTGACGGTGGCACCTTCGGCACCGTCGCGCGACGAGGTCGTCGCGATGCTGGCCACCTACGGCGACCGGCGCCGCGAGGACGTCGCGGAAGGGATCGACTCCCTCGAGCTGGCCTGGCTGCTCCACCAGCTCGAGCAGCACTACGGCACCGTGCTGGAGCTCTCCGACGAGGAGCTGGCCCGCATGTCCACCGTGGACGGTGCCGTCGCGGTCCTGGCGCAGGTGCGGGCCGAGACGGGCGCCCGGTGACGTCGTGACCAGCAAGGGCGAGACGGACGTGCTGATCACCGGCCTGGCCGTGCTCAGCGCGTTCGGCCGGGGCATGGGCGCGCTCGCCGCCGGCCTGGACGCCGGCCGGGCGGCGTTCGCGCCCGTCACCCGCTTCGACGTCGCCGGGCGCCGGGTCGGCGTCGCGGCCACGCTGCCGGGCGACCCCGACCTCGACGACGAGCTGTGGTGGCTGCTCGACGAGGCCTGCGACGAGGCGAAGCTGGGCACCGCCGAGCGGGCCGCCGCGCCGCTGTTCCTGGCGGTGCACGGCGACCCGCGGCTGGCCCGCTCGGCCCCGGCGCAGCGGCCCCGCCACGGCGGCAGCGCGTTCGCCGACGGCCTCGCGCGCAACACCGGGCTCGGCCCGTCGCGCGCCTACACCTCCGCGTGCGTCGCGGCGAGCACCGCGATCGCGGACGCCGCCGGGATCATCGCGCGCGGCGAGGCGGACCGGGTCGTGGTCGCCGGCGGGTACCTGGTCGAGCCCGACCAGTACGCCCTCTTCGACGCCGGCCGCGCGTTCGCCGCCGACGGGCAGGTCCGCCCGTTCAGTGCCGGCCGCCGCGGCCTGCTGCTCGGCGACGGGGCCGGCGCCGTGGTGCTGGAGTCCGCGGCGGCGGCCGGCGAACGCGGCATCGAGCCCCTCGCCCGCCTGGCCGGCTGGGGCCGCGCCGGGGACGCGCACCACCCGTGCCAGCCGCATCCGCGGGGCCGCGGGCTCGCCCGGGCCGTCGCGGGCGCCCTGCGCCGGGCCGGGGCCGAGCCCGGCGAGGTCGGCTACGTCAACGCGCACGGCTCCGGCACCGCGCAGAGCGACGCCGCGGAGACCCTCGCGCTGCGCGCCGCCCTGGGCGAGCACGCCGCGACGGTGCCGGTGTCGTCGACCAAGGCGCTGCACGGGCAGGCGCTGGAGGCCTCCGGCGTGCTCGAGCTCGCGGTGACCCTGCACGCGCTGCGCGGCGGGCTGCTGCCGGTCAACGCGGGCTACCTGGAGCGCGACGAGCAGTGCGCGCTCGATCTGGTGCTCGGGGCACCGCGCCCGGCCTCCCCGGCCTACGCGCTCAGTCTGAATGCCGCCTTCGGCGGCGCCAACACCGCGCTGCTGGTGGGCGCAGCATGAGTGGCTCGACACTCACCGTCCTCGCGTCGGCCGAGTGGCCCCGCGACGTGGGGCCGCCGAAGCTGGCCGGGTTCGTGCACTCGGACTTCAACCCGCTCGTCGCCGCCGTCGCCGGGCGTTGCCTGGAGGCGGCCCCCGGCCCGGAGCCGCAGACCGCGGTGATGCTGGTGAGCGACGAGGGCGACATCGCCAGCGCCGAGCACGTGGCCAAGGCGGTCGACGCCGGCACCCGGATCGGGCCGCTGTTCTTCTTCCAGTCGGTCCCCAACGCCGTGCTCGGCCACATCGCCGCCAGGTGGGGGCTGACCGGCCCGGTGAGCTGCCTGTGCGACACCGCATCGGCGCTCGATTCGGCCCGGGGCCTGCTGGCCGACGAGGACGCCCGACGGGTGCTGCTCATCGACGTCACCGCGGACCCCGCCACCGCAGTGCTGCTCTCGGAAGGAACACCATGAGCGCGCGCCACGCCGCCGTCACCGGCATCGGACTCGTCACGCCCGTCGGCGCTACGGCCGCCGAGGTCTTCGACGCGATGTGCGAGGGCCGTTCGGGGCTGTCCCGCCCGCCGCAGGACCATCCGCTGGCCGGCTCCGTGGACGTGGCCGCGTTCGGCCCCGCGATCGACCCGCGCTCGGTGCTGCCCGGCCCGGACGCGCGGCTCGTCGACCGGTACATCGTGATGGCCCTCGCCGCCGCCGAGGCCGCGCTCGCCGACGCCGGGATCGTCGCCGGGCGTGACGTCGACCCCTACCGGGTGGCCGTCATCCTCTCCGGCACCGGGGGCCTGGCGACCCTCGACGCGCAGGCCGTGCAGCGCGACCGGCGCGGCCGGGCCGGGGTGAGCCCGTACCTGCTGCCCGGAATGCTGCCGAACATGGGCGCGGCCCGGGTGGCGATGCGCTACGGCCTCATGGGTTTCAGCTCCTCGGTCGGCACCGCGTGCGCCGCCGGCGCCCAGTCCATCGGCGAGGGCCTGCGGCTGCTGCGCGCCGGCGAGGCCGACGTCGTCGTCTGCGGCTGCAGCGAGGCCCCGCTGTTCCCGACGCTGGCCGACACCTTCGGCAACGCCCGCGCCCTGGCCCGCGGCTGGGCCGACCCGGCCGAGGCGAGCCGCCCGTTCGACCGGCGCCGCAACGGCCTCGTGCTGGGCGAGGGCGCCGGGGTCATGATCCTGGAGCGCCCCGAGCACGCCGACGCCCGCCGCGCCGCCCGCCACGCCGACCTGCTCGGCTGGGGCGCGACGAACGACGCGCACCACCCGACGACGCCGCGCCCCGACGGCACCGCCGCGGCCGAGTGCATGCGCCGCGCCGTCGCCGACGCCGGGCTCGGCCCCGCCGACATCGGCTACGTCAACGCGCACGGCACCTCGACGAAGCTCGGCGACGTCGCCGAGTCCCTCGCCATCCGCGCCGTGTTCGGCCCGCACACCCCGCCGGTCAGCTCCACCAAGGGCGTCACCGGGCACATGCTCGGCGCCTCCGGGGTGGCCGAGGCGGCGGTGACGGTGGAGGCCCTGCGCCGCGGCGTGCTGCCGCCGACGCACAACCTCGACGAGCCCGACCCGGCCTGCGACCTGGACCACCTGCGCGCACCCCGCACGGCGCCGGTGACCCATGCGCTGTCCAACTCCTTCGGCTTCGGCGGCCACAACGTGAGCCTCGTGTTCGCCCCGCCCGGCACCCGGCCGACGAACGAGTGGACGAAGGCCTGACCCGCCCCGAACCCCGAAAGGGACCCGCAATGGATATCCAGGACACCGACCACGTCGAACTGTACGTGGGCGACGCGCGCGCGGCGGCGGCCCAGCTCTGCGCGCAGTACGGCTTGCGCGTCTACGGGCAGGGCGGCCCGGAGACCGGACTGACCGGCCAGCGCAGCGTGCTGCTCGGCCAGCGCGACATCCGGATCCTGCTCACGTCCGGGCTCTCCGGCGGGCACCGGGCCAGCCGGTACGTGGCCCAGCACGGCGACGGCGTGGCGATCGTCGCCTTCGGGTGCCCCGACGCCCGGGCGGCCTTCGCGGCGGCGGTCGCCGCGGGCGCCACCCCGATCGAGGAGCCCCGGACCGTCTCCCACGGCGGCTCGACCGTGGTGATCGCGGAGGTGTCCGGCTTCGGCGACGTCACGCACCGGCTGATCCAGCGCGACCGCGCCGACCCGCAGTTCCTGCCGGGCCTGATCGACATGCCGGCCGGCGTGACCGTGCCGGCCGCGGGTGACCTGCTGCACGAGATCGACCACGCGGCCGTGTGCCTGCCGGCCGGCGAGCTCGAGCGCACCGTCGCCTCCTACGAGCGCGTCTTCGGCTTCGCGATGATCTTCCAGGAGTACATCGAGGTCGGCGAGCAGGGCATGCAGTCCAAGGTGGTGCAGAGCCCGTCCGGCGGGGTGACCTTCACGCTCATCCAGCCCGACATCAGCCGCCGCGCCGGGCAGATCGACGACTTCCTGGCCTGGCACGAGGGCGCCGGGGTGCAGCACCTGGCGCTGAGCACGCACGACATCGTCGGCGCGGTGCGCGCGCTGGGCGAGCGGGGCGTCGAGTTCGCCCAGACGCCGGGCAGCTACTACGACATGCTCGCGGCGCGCCTCGGCGAGACCGACGTCCCCGTCGAGGACCTGCGGCCGCTCGGCATCCTCGTCGACCGCGACCACTGGGGCCAGATGTACCAGATCTTCGCGAAGTCGACGCACATCCGGCGCACGTACTTCAACGAGCTCATCGACCGCCACGGCGCGCGGACGTTCGGCACGAGCAACATCCCCGCGCTGTACGCGGCGAAGGAGCGCGAGCTGGCGGCGGTCCGCGATACCACTGCCTCGGAAAGGACCGTCCTGTGACCGTTTCCATCGAACGCGGCTTCGCGCTGTCGGCGCAGGACCTCGCGCTGCTGCCGACCGACGAGGAGGTCCTGCAGTACGCGCGCAGCGGCTGGTACCTCACCCGCAAGCTGTTCACCGACGACGAGGTCGACGAGCTCGTCGCGGCCAGCGAGCGGTTCTACGCGGGCGAGCGCGCGCGGACCCTGCCCGTCCGCCCGCCCCGGCTGGCCTACTGGACGCCCGGGCACGGCCCGGTGCAGCGGCACAACGACTACGTGCACTACGAGAGCGACGACATCGCGCGCATCCTGCGCAAGCCGGTCCTCGGCGCGGTCGCGGCCCGCCTCGCCCAGGCCGACGAGATCCGGATCTTCCAGTCGACGCTCATCTACAAGCCGCCGATCGCCGGGGAGCCCTCCAACGTCGTGCCGTGGCACTTCGACCGCCACTACTGGCAGTCGTGCACGTCCGAGGACATGCTCACCGCGTTCATCCCCTTCCACGACTGCGGCGTCGAGATGGGCACCATCACGATGGTCGACGGCAGCCACCGGTGGGAGGAGATCGGCGCGGACGACTCGACCACGAAGCACTTCGCCGACCGCGACAACGACGACCTCGAGAAGATGCTGGAGCGCAACGCGGCGCACAACGGGGCCGAGGTGCGCAAGGTGCCGATGGTCATCCCCAAGGGGCACATGAGCTTCCACCACTGCCGCACCTACCACGGCAGCGGCGCGAACGTGAGCGGGAGCCCGCGGCGGGCGATCTCGTTGCACCTGCAGCCGGGCTCGAACGAGTACCGCGCCTACCAGCTCGAAAGCGGCGACGTCGTGCAGTACAACCACGACGTCCTGGTCCGCCGTACCGCCGACGGCCGGCCCGACTACGCGGACCCGCAGTTCTGCCCGGTCCTGTGGCGAAACGCCTGAACCCCCTGAAGGAGATCGCATGTCCCGTTACGACTGGGGCCGGCGCCACCCCGGCATCGACCGCCTCGAGGAGCTCATCGCGAGCGCCCGCGAGGAGGTCGTCACCCACCCCATCTACGCCCGGCTGGACGACCTGCGAGCGGTGCGCACGTTCCTGGAGCACCACGTCTACGCCGTGTGGGACTTCATGTCCCTGCTCAAGTCGCTGCAGCGCAACCTCACCTGCGTCGAGGTCCCGTGGATCCCGGCCGGGCCGACGGGCAGCCGCCGGCTCATCAACGACATCGTGCTGGTCGAGGAGAGCGACGAGCTGCGGGGCGGGTTCATCAGCCACTTCGAGCTGTACCTCGAGGGCATGACCGAGGCCGGCGCCGACCGCTCGGCCGTCGACGCCTTCATCGACCTGCTCCGCGCCGGCACCCCGGTGCCGGCCGCGATGCGGCGGGCCGGGGTGCCGGCGCCGGCCGCCGAGTTCGTCGCGCTCACCTGGCACCTCATCGACACCGCGCCGGTGCACTGCCAGGCGGCCGCGTTCGCGTTCGGCCGCGAGGACCTGATCCCGGACATGTTCCAGCAGGTCGTCAAGGTCAACGAGCAGGTCGGGCAGCTCGACACGTTCGTGGACTACCTGGCCCGCCACATCGAGGTCGACGGCGAGCAGCACACGCCGATGGCCATGCAGATGGTCACCGACCTGTGCGGCGACGACGAGGCCAAGTGGGACGAGTGCGCCGCGACCGTCAACCTCGCCCTGGCCGCCCGGGCGAAGCTGTGGAGCGGGATCCTCGCCGAGATCGACGCGACCGTTCCGGCCTGAGGGGACCGACCGTGACCGACGCCGCCGGGCTGTACCGGACCGTCCGCCTGATCCGCCGCTTCGAGGAGCGGGCCGTCGAGCTCGTCCGGGACGGCACGATCGTCGGCGGCATCCACCCGTACCTCGGGCAGGAGGCCATCGCGGCCGGCACGTGCGCCGCGCTGCGGCCCGGCGACGTCATCACGAGCACCCACCGCGGCCACGGGCACGTGCTGGCCAAGGGCGCGGACCCGGCGCGGACGATGGCCGAGCTGGCCGGCCGCGCGACCGGGCTCAACCGCGGCCGGGGCGGGTCCATGCACGCCGCCGACTTCTCGCTGGGCATCCTCGGCGCCAACGCGATCGTGGGCGCCGCGGTGCCGATCGCCGCCGGGGCCGCCTGGGCCGCCCGCCGCGCCGGCCTGGACCGGGTCGCGCTGACCTACTTCGGCGACGGCGCGGTGAGCCAGGGCGTGGTGCTGGAGACGTTCAACCTCGCGGCGCTGTGGAAGCTGCCGGTCGTGCTCGTCTGCGAGAACAACGGCTTCGCCACCACCACCCGCGTCGCCGACGCGGTGGCCGGCACCATCACCGGGCGCGCCGGGGCGTTCGGCATCCCGGCGTCCACGGTGGACGGTGCGGACCCGGAGGCCGTACTGGCCGCGGCGCGCGCCGCCGTCGAGCGCGCCCGGGCCGGCGAGGGGCCCTCGCTCGTGGAGTGTGTCGCCTACCGGTTCGACGCCCACCACACCTGGGAGCACGCGGCCCGGCCCCGCTACCGCACCGACGCCGAGGTCGCCGACGGCACGTCCCGCGACCCCGTGCAGATCCAGGCCGCGCGGCTCGGCCCGGCCGAGCGGGCCCGCGTCGACGACGAGATCGAGGACGTCCTGGAGGCCGCCGTGCGCTTCGCCAAGGAGAGCCCCATGCCGGACCCCGATACCGCGCTCGAGCACCTCTACGCCGACGGCCTGCGGGTGCGGGTGGGTGCGGCATGACGATCCTGTCGTACCTCAAGGCGCTCAACCGCGCGATCGCGTCGGAGATGGAGCGCGACCCGGCCGTGTGCGTGTTCGGCGAGGACGTGCGCGTCGCGGTGAGCAACGTGACCACCGGGCTGCACAAGAAGTTCGGGCCCGAGCGGGTCGTCGACATGCCCATCTCCGAGCAGGCGTTCACGAGCTTCGCCACCGGTGCGGCCCTGTGCGGGCAGCGGCCGCTGATCGAGTTCCAGATCCCGGCGCTGCTGTTCCTGGCCTTCGAGCAGATCGCGAACCAGGCGCACAAGTTCTCCCTCATGACCGGCGGGCAGACCCGGGTGCCGGTGACGTACCTGCTGCCCAGTTCCGGCTCCCGGGGCGGCTGGGCGGGCCAGCACTCCGACCATCCGTACAGCCTCTTCGCCCACGTCGGCGTGAAGACCGTCGTGCCCGCGACCCCCGCCGACGCCTACGGGCTGCTGGTGACCGCGATCCGCGACGACGACCCGGTGGTGGTCTTCGCCCCGGCGGGCGCGGCCGGCGTGCGGGCCGACGTGGACTTCGCGGCCCTGGAGCCGATCCCGCTCGGGGTGGGCCGCGTCCACCGCGCCGGGCAGGACGTGACGGTGGTCGCGGTCGGCCATCTCGTCCACGACGCGCTCGCGGTCGCCGAGGAGCTCGCCGGTACCGTCTCCGTCGAGGTCTTCGACCCCCGCACCCTGCACCCCTTCGACTGGGCGGGCCTGGCCGCGTCGCTGGAGCGCACCGGGCGGCTCGTGGTCGTCGACGACTCCAACCGCTCCTGCGGCATCGCCGGGGAGATCCTCGCCTCGGCCGCGGAGGGGATGCGCCTGGTCGCGCCCCCGCGCCGCGTGACCCGCCCCGACGGCGCCGTGCTGCCGTTCGCGCGCGAGCTCGACCTGGCGCTGCAGCCCAGCCGGGCCCAGCTGCGGGCCGCGGTCGAGGACGTCGCCAAACTGGGTCAGGAGGCCTGACGTGCCGGTCGCACTCGTCACCGGCGGCGCTGGCGGCATCGGGGCCGCGATCTGCGCGCGGCTGGCCGCGTCCGGCTGGTCGGTCGTCGTCGCCGACCTGGACCTGGACGCGGCCGAGCGGGTGGCGAAGGAGTGCGGCGGGACCGCGGTGCGCGCCGACGTCGCCGACCCGGCCGGCAACGCGGACATGGTGGCGCGGGCCCTCGGCACGCACGGCGCCCTCGACCTGCTCGTGCTCGCCGCGGGCATCCAGTCCGACGTGCCGCCCGATCCCGGCGTGGACGTCGTGCGGTACCGCCGCGCCCTGGGCGTGAACCTCGACGGGGTCGTGTTCGGCGTGGACGCCGCCCTGCCGGCCCTGGAGCGCTCCGGCGGGCAGATCGTCGCGGTCGCCTCGCTGGCCGCGCTCGGGCCGGAGCGGGCCAACCCGGTCTACGCGCTCACCAAGGCCGCCGTCGTCGGCTACGTGCGGGCCCTGTCGACCCCGCTCGGGCCGCGCGGCGTGCGGATCAACGCGTTGTGCCCCGGGTTCACCGACACCCCGTTCCTGGGCATCACCGGGCGGCTGCTGCGCAAGCAGAGGATCCCGCTGCTGAGCCCGCACGAGGTCGCCGCCGCCGTCGAGACGGTCGCGGCCGGCTCCGGCACCGGCGAGGTCTGGGCGCTGATCCCCGGCCGCCCCGCCACCCGCCACGAGTTCCCCGCGTTGCCGCCCGCCCTGCGCGCCGACGGCACCGAGGTCGTCCTGAAGCCCTTCCTGCCGGCGAAATAGAGGGAGACACCATGGCTGCTGCGAACATCCGGGCGGCGCTCGCCGCCGACCCGAGCGTCGGGGCCGGCAACGTGCTGCACAAGCTGATCGAGCACGGCGCCCCGCCGGACGGGCCCGGCATGACGTTCGACACCCCGGTCGACGGGTTCCCGGCCTGGCACCCGCTCACCCTCGGCGAGCTCTACACCCGCGCCGCGGCCCGCGCCGCGTGGCTGCACGCGGCCGGGATCCGCCGCCGCGACCCCGTCGCCGTCTACGTGAGCAGCGCCGCCGACTGCTTCCTGCACTGGATGGGCCTGACCTGGCTCGGCGCCATCCCGGCGCTGATGAACCCGAACATTCCCGGGGACATCGCGGCGCAGTACATCCGCAAGCTGCGCGGCGTCGCGCTGCTCACCGACGCGGCCCACCGCGAGCGCCTGGAGGGCCAGGACCTCAGTGACCTCGCGGTGCACGACGTGGCCGGGACCGGCCGCGCCGACCCCGCGGACGCGCCCGTGGCGTTTCGCCACCACGCGGACGACCCGATCGCCATCACCCACTCCTCCGGCACCACCCGGATGCCGACCGCCGTCGTGCACTCGCACGCGAGCCTGTTCCACGCCACCCGCCGCATCCGGCTCAGCGGCCCCCGCGCCCAGGGCACCGAGCGCATCCTCAGCGCCCTGCCCGCCCCCCACGCGGCCGGCATCATGACCATCAACCACGCCCTGAGCAACCGCTCGGAGCTGGCGTTCCTGTCGCGGCAGGACGACGGCGACGCGGTCCTCGCGGCCATCCGCGACTGGAGGCCCACCGGCGTGTTCGGCTTCGCCGTCACCTGGGCCGAGCTGGCCCGCTACGACCTCGCCGCGCAGGACGTCGACTCGGTGTCGCTGTGGTTCAACACCGGCGACTGCGCGCACGAGCCGCACATCCGCAACCTCGTCAACGCCGGCAGCCGCAACGTGGTCACCCGCGAGGGCGTGCGGCGGGTCAAGGGCTCCAGCTTCGTCGACGGGCTCGGCTCGACCGAGATGGGCCACAGCGCCTTCCACATCACCCACCGCAGCGACACCGAGCGCTACGGCCGCTGCGTCGGCGTCCCGCACGTCTTCGCCGACGTCGCCCTGCTCGACACCGAGACCGGCGCCGAGGTGCCGGTCGGCGCCGTCGGGCACTTCGGGCTCAAGTCGCCGACGCTCGCCCCCGGCTACTGGAACGACCACGTCAACACCTACCGCAACCGGCTGGCCGGCTACTACCTGACCGGCGACCTCATGTACCGCGACGAGGAGGGTTACTACTACCACGTCGACCGGGCCGTGGACGCCATCGACCTCGGCGGCGGCGAGTGGCTCTACACCGCCATGTCGGAGGAGCGGATCCTGCGGGCGGTGCCCGAGGTGCGCGACTGCACCGTGGTCTCGGCCCGCACCCCGCAGGGCGCCGTCGTCACCGACGTGCTGCTCTCCCTGCACGCCGGGGCCGACCCGGCGGCGGAGCGCACCGAGGCGGTCCGGGGCGCCCTGACCGCGGCCGCGGGTGCGACGCTGCGCAACGTCGTCGTCTTCGGTGCGGACGACATCGTGGTCGGGCCGACGGGGAAGGTGCGCAAGTTCCTCATGCGCCAGCGGCACCTCGCCGCGATGGCGCATGCCTGACCCGGCCACGGCCAAAGCCACGGCCACAGTCACGGGCACGGCCGCGCGCGTGGCGCCCGGCGCGGGTGCGCCCGGCGTCGCGCTCACACCCGTCCGGCGGATCCCGGTGCGGTTCAGCGGCGACGGGGCCGGCCTGGGCGAGCTGTCCTGGGGCCAGCGCGAGATCTGGCTGACGATGCTGCGCCAGCGCTCCTGGCTGCCCATCGGCGGCTGGTCGCGGCTGGCCCCGGGCACCACGCTGGCCGGCGTCGCCGACGAGCTGCGCTGGATCATGCGGCGCTACCCGCCGATGCGCACCCGGCTGCGGTTCACCGCCGGCGGACGGCCCCTGCAGAGCGTGGCCGGCCGCGGCACGATCGGCCTCGACGTCTTCGACTGCCCGGACGACGCCGACCCCGAGGCGTTCGTGGTCGCGCTCGACGCGCGGGACCGGGCCCGCCCCTTCGACTTCGTCGAGGAGTGGCCGGTGCGCATGGCCGTGGTCCGGCACCGCGGCGCGCCCACGCACCTGTCCACGGTCATGACCCACCTGGTCACCGACGGCCTCGGCGGGCGGCTGTTCCTGGCCGAGGTCGCCGGCCGCGCGAACGCCGATCCCGACACCGGCCCGCCGCCCCTCGACCAGGCGCGGTGGCAGGCGAGCGACGCCGGCCGGCGCCAGAACGCCAAGGCGCTGCGGCACTGGGAGCGCACCATCGCCCGCCTCCCCGCGAAGCCGCCGCCGGCCGCCGGGCGGTTCCTGCGCGGGGAGCTGCGCACCACCGCGCTGCCGCTCGCCGTGCACGTGCTGTCGCAGCGGGCCGACGTCGACTCCTCGCAGGTGCTCATGGCGCTGTTCGCGCAGGCGCTGCCCGGGGCCGGGCCCGCGGTGCTGCGCCCGATGGTGAGCAACCGGTTCCGGCGCGGGTTCGAGCGGGTGGTCGCCATGGTGGCCCAGCGCGGCATCTGCGCCGCCGACGTCGCCGGGGAGCCGTTCGCCGAGGCGCTGCGGCGGGTCGGGGTCGCGGCGATGGCCGCGTACAAGTACGCCTACGTGGACCCGGACGCCGTCGCCGGCCTCTACGCGCGGGCGGGCGCCGACCCCGACGCCGGGCTGTGGTGCAACGACCGCCGGGTCGCCACCCGGCAGGGCTTCGGCGGGCCGGTGCCGGACGCGGACGCGCTGCGCGCCGCGGCCCCGGGCGCATTGCGCTGGACCGTCGAGCAGGACGACCCGTTCGACCCGCTCAGCATCGACATCGACGACGACGGTGAGGACCCCGGCGCGCTGCTGCTGACCGTGTTCACCGACACTTCCCGGCTGCCGGCGGCCGGGGCCGAGGCGCTGCTGCGGCGGGCCGAGGAGCGCGCCGTGCGGGAGGCGATCGCGATGCTGGAGGAGACGCCATGACGACGCTGGCCGGGATCGGCACCTTCGTGCCCGGGGCGCGGGTCTCCATCGAGTCCTACGCCGAGGAGTTCGACCTCACGCCGATGCAGGTGCGGGTGTTCCGCCGCTACCACAAGCTCGGCGAGGCGGCCCGCTCGGACGAGTCGCTGACCGGGCTGCTGCGGCTGGCCCTCGAGGACCTCGCGCTGGACGAGCAGCGCAAGGCCCGGGTCCGGTACGTGCTCTACGCCCGGACGTTTCCGGTCGTCGTGCCGTACCCCCGCAATCCCCTGCACGACGCGCTCGCCGCGGTGGGCCTCGGCCACGCGCAGGCGTTCGCGGTCGGGCAGCAGGCGTGCGCGTCCGGGCTGCTGGCCGTCGACCTCGCCGGGCGCCTGCTCGCGGCCGACGGCGACGACGGGCTGGCGATCGTGCTGGCCGGGGAGAAGGCGTTCACCGGCGAGGCCCGGTTCGTGCCGGAGACCTCGATGTTCGGCGAGGGGGCGGCGGCCTGCCTCGTGGCCGCGTCGGGCGAGCGGGACCGGCTGCTGGCCTACGTGGCCCGGCTGCGCGGCGAGTTCGACGGGGACCTCGACGAGGTCGCGCAGGAGTTCCAGCGCATCTACCACGACGCGCTCGGCGAGGCCGTCACCGCCGCGGTGGCGCGGGCCGGGCTCGGGCTCGGCGACATCGCGGTGATCCTGCCGCACAACGTGAACCAGGTCGCCTGGCAGCGCACCTGCAGGCGGATCGGGTTCCCGCTGGAGCGGGTGCTGCTGGAGCACGTCGCCGCCATCGGGCACGTGTTCTGCGCCGACGCGTTCATCAACCACCGGACCGCGGTCGAGCGCGGCCTGCTGCGGCCCGGGGACCGCTACGTGATCGCCGCCGCCGGGGCCGGCCGCGGCGCCACGTTCTCCGCCATGGTCTTCGAGCACTGATCAGCCCGCACTCTGGAGGAACTGCCGTGTCCGACACCACGACCATCGATCCGGTCCTGCGCGAGCACGTCGTGGAGACGATCTGCGCCCTGCTGCCCCGCGTGCTCAAGCGGGAGGTGCCCGACGCGTCCGAGGGCACCACGCTCATGGACGACCTGGGCATGAGCTCGACGACCGGCCTGGAGCTGGTGCTGGAGCTGGAGGACCGCCTGGAGCGGGAGATCAGCGTCGAGGACCTGGGCCGCGACGACTTCGAGACGGTCGGGACGCTCGCGAGCTACGTCGCGGGCAACCTGCTGGACGAGGAGTGAGCCCGGCCTGGGGTCTGCGGCGCGCGGTGGCGCGGCGGTTCCGCGAGCCGGCCGCGCAGGCCGGCGACCCGGGGCACGCCGCGCGCCTGGCGACCTACCTCGGCGACCTGCTGGAGCCGTACGCGCTGGGCGCGCCGGGCGGCATGGCGGGCGGGCAGTCCTACGGCGAGATGGCCGCGGCGCTGCTGCCGGACGAGCCGGTGGACGCGCTCGTGCTCGCGTACGACATCCCCGACGTCGAGCCGGGCCGCGCGACGGCGACCTGGCTCAGCCACGTGTGCCCGGGCGGCCCGATGGCCCTGTCCGTCTCGGACCAAGGCCGCGCGGGGGCGCACACCGCGCTGCGGCTGCTGCGCGACTACGCCGGGTCGGGCACGTACGAGCGGGCGCTGCTCGTCGTGGCCGAGCAGTCGGCGCTGCCGTACGAGCCGGGCGTGCCCGCCGAGGTGCCGGCCGAGCACTGCGCGGTCGCCCTGCACCTGGGTCCGTCCACTGTGGAGGTGGCGCGGCCGCGAATCGTGCGCGGGGCCGGCCCGCACGACGTGGTGGACCTGCTCGGCGAGGCCGGCGGCGCGACGGTCGTGCTGGGCGGGCACCTCGCGGGCGTCGGGGTGAAGGCGGACCGGGTCGTGCTCGCCGATCCCGCGCAGCCGATGACGGGCGTCTGGGAGGCCCTCGCGTCGGTGGACGGTCCCGCGGTGGTCGCGGACTTCGACCCGGCGCTGGGGTACCTCTGCGTCAGTGCCTTCGGATGCTGAACGGTTCCGGGCCGGCGAGCGCGACCGCGGCCCGGAATCCCTCCGGCGCCTCGAGGTCGGCGAGGGTGTAGCCGGTGCCGTCGTGGGTGACGGCCGGCGGCGGGTCCCCGGCCACGGGCAGCCGCAGGCCGCGGGTGAGCCGGTCCCCGGCCGCCTTCACCACCGCCTCCTTGCGCGCCCACAGCAGCGCGAAGGCCTCCGCCCCGCGCGCGGCGACGAGCTCGGCCTCGGCGGGCGGGAAGAACCGGCGCGCCATCGCCGCGTAGTCGAGCCCGGCGACCGCGTCCTGCAGGTCCACGCCGACGGGCCGCGCGGGCGTGACCGCGATCGCCGCCCACTCCCCCGCGTGCGACAGGTTCACCTGGCACGCTTCGCCGGCCAGGTGCGGCTTGCCGTTGGGGCCGCGGCTCCAGCGCACCGGGCCGACCCGCGGTTCGAGGATCCGGCGCAGGGCCGAGTGCGCGGCGTCGAAGCGCCGGCGGTCCTCGGCCCGGCCCAGCGCGTCGCGTCGCCGCAGCTCGTGGGCGTCCAGTGCGGACTCGAACGGGGCGCGGGTGTCGACCAGCCAGACGTCGACGACCGCGCTCACCGCAGCAGCAGGGCGGCCAGGCGCCGCACGCCCTCCTCGATCCTGGCCGGCTCCAGCGCGCTGCAGGACAGCCGCAGCGCCCGCTCGCCACCGCCGCCGACGTAGAAGAAGCGCATCGGGGTCCAGAGCACGCCGTAGTCCTGGGCCGAGCGCTCCAGCAGCTCCCCGGACGCGTCGGCGGGCACGTCGCAGACGACGAAGAAGCCGCCGCTCGGGCTGTTCCAGCGCACCGGGGTGCCCGCGAAGTGGCGCTCCAGCGCGGCCAGGAGCGTGCGCAGGTTGTTGCGGTAGAACGCGATCTTCGCCTGGTTCACGGCGCGCAGGCTGAAGCCGGCGTCGATGAGCATGCCGCCGACGACCGCCTGGGACAGCGCCGAGGTGTTGACGGTGAGCATGCTCTTCACCGTCGAGAGCTCCTCGGCGAGCAGGGTGTGCCGGCCGGCGGCGTCGACGACGGGCTGGTCGGCGACGAGGTAGCCGAGGCGGGCGCCGGGGAAGTAGGACTTGGCGAAGGAGCCGAGGTAGATGACCCGCTGGTCGCTGTCGAGGCTCTTGAGGGTGGGGCGGGGCTCGTCGTCGAGGCCGAACAGCCCGTAGGGGTCGTCCTCGAGGATCAGCAGGTCCTCGTCGGCGGCCGCGGCCAGCAGGGCCCGCCGCACCGGCACGGGCAGGGAGACGCCGGAGGGGTTGGCGAAGTTCGGCACCAGGTACAGCGCGCGCGGGTTCTTGCCCCGGGCCCGGGTGGCGGCGGCGACCTCCCGCACGGTCCCGGGCCGCAGCCCGTCGGGCGACTCCGGCACGCCGACGACCTCGACGCCGAGGATGCGCGCCGCGCCGGTCAGCCCGACGTAGCACGGCTCGGCCGCGAGCACCACGTCGTCCGGGCCGGCGCACAGGCCGCGCAGGGCGATGACCATCGCCTCCTGGCAGCCGGTCGTGACCATCACCGCCGCCGCCGGGACCTGGATGTGCTCGTCCACCTCGAGCATCCGGGCGATGAGGTCGCCGATGTGGCCGTTCGTCCGCCCGTACTGCATGAGCACCGGCCGGTTGGCCCGGAACGCCTGCAGGTGCTTGTCGGCGTCGGACGGCGTGTGGAAGTCGTCGAACGGGCGCCCGGCGGCCAGCGAGATCGCCTCGGGATAGCGCCCGGCGACCTCGTTGAGGAAGTTCATGGACGCCGACACCGGGTCGACGACCGAGGTGTGCAGCTGCTCGCGGGACAACACCACCATCAGGCGCCTCCTGTGCGCACGAGCGAACGGTCGAGGGCGTCCAGCGCCGGGCGGCCGGACAGCACCATGGCGTGCTCCAGTTCCCCGGTCATCGCGCGCAGGACCCCGGCCACGCCGTCGGCGCCGCCGGCCGCGAGGCCCCACAGCGGCGGCCGGCCCAGCAGCACCATCCGGGCGCCGAGCGCGAGCGCGGCGAGGGCGTCGGCGCCGCGGCGGACCCCGCCGTCGAAGAGCACCGGGAGCCGGTCGCCGACGGCGTCGACGACCTCGGTGAGCGCGTCGAGGCTCGCCACGGCGCCGTCGAGCTGGCGGCCGCCGTGGTTGGACACCACGATCGCGTCGGCGCCGTGCTCGGCCGCCAGCGCGGCGTCCTCGGCGGTCAGGATGCCCTTGAGCACCAGCGGCAGCCGGGTGCAGGAGCGCAGCCAGGCAAGGTCGGACCAGGTCAGCGTCGGGTCGAACGCGTCCGCGGTGTGCGTGGCGATCGCGGAGCGGCCGGCGTCGCGCTCGTGCGCGGAGGCCATCACGGCCGGGTCGATGTTGACCGCGGCGACCCCGCCGCCGATGGCGAAGCCGTTGCGCATGTCGCGCCAGCGGCGGCCCATGCGGGGCACGTCGACGGTGAGCATGAGGGCGCCGTAGCCGGCCCGCTCGGCCCGCTCGGCGAGGGCGCGCATGACGTCGCGGCGGCGCAGCCAGTACAGCTGCAGCCACAGCCCGGACGTGGACGCCTCGGCGACGTCCTCGACGGTGCGGCTGGCGAACATGCCCACGACGAACAGCGCCCCGGCCGCGCCCGCCCCACGCGCGGTCGCGACCTCTCCCTCGGGGTCCACGAGCCGGTGGTAGGCGGTGGGGGCGACGCCGATCGGGGTCGCGTACCGCGTCCCGAACAGCGAGACGCGGGTGTCGGCATCCGGGATCCCGGCGAGCATCCGCGGGCGCAGCCGGACCCGGTCGAAGGCCCGCAGGTTGGCCGCCAGGGTGCGCTCGTCCTCGGCGCCGCCCTCGATGAAGTCCCACACGTCCGGTTCGGCGATCCGCTCGGCGCTGTGCCGGTAATCCGAGGCGGTGAGCAGCGGGGTGAGCAGTGGCGGCCCGCTTCGCACTCGTGTCACCGGCGGGGCCTCATAGGCGGTAGCCTATCGGTACCCCCGTCCGCTCCTCCATGAGCCGAAAGGCCTACATGGCACCGGAATATTCCCCTTGGCGGCGTTACTGCGCGCTCGGCGACAGCGTGGTCGAGCAGCCCGGTGGCTTCGCCGAGCTGGTGCGCGACGCGCTGGAGCCGGACGCGTTCGTCAACCTCGGCGTGCGCAACCTGCGCGCGGCCGAGGTCCGCGACGCGCAACTTCCACGGGCCCTCGCGTTCGCGCCGGACCTGGCGATGGTGGTGTGCGGCGCGAACGACGCCATGCGGCCCGGCTACGAGGCCCGCGCGGACGAGGTCGACGCGGCGTTCGCGGGGATCGTCGAGCCGCTGCAGCGCGCGGGCGCGACCGTCATCACGGTCTCGGTCTTCGTCATGGCCGAGTACCCGAAGATGCCGGCCTGGCTCGGGACGGGCTTCGCGCGGCGGATGGCGCTGCTCGCGCGGCGCACCAACGCGCTCGCGGCCCGGCTCGGCACCGTGCACGCCGACCTGTCGCACCACCCGGCGATCGCCGCCGGGGAGGTCCTCACCGGCGAGGACGGGCTGCACGGCAACGCCTACAGCCATAGGATCGCCGCGGCGGCGGTGCTCGGCCGCCTCGCGCGTCTGGAGGAGTCCCGCTGATGCCGCTCGACCCGCAGGTGCAGGCCATGCGCGACGCCAAGGAGCGCGACGCGGTGGCGCCGCTCTACACGATGAGCCTGGACGCCGCCCGCGTCGCCGACCTCGCCTCGATCCGGGCCGCCGGCGGCCGCCCCGAGCCGGTCCACGAGGTCACCGAGCACTGGATCGAGGGACCCGGCGGCCGGCTGGTGGTCCGCGTCTACCGCCCCAGCGCCGCCCGGGACCTGCCGGTGCTCATGTACTGCTTCGGCGGCGGCTGGGTCCTCGGCACCGTCGACACCGCCGACGGCATCGCCCGCGGCCTGGCCAACGCGGCCGGGTGCATCGTGGCCGTGCCCGGCTACCGGCTCGCGCCCGAGCACCCGTTCCCGGCCGCGGTCGAGGACTGCTGGGCCGCGACCGAGTGGGTGGTCGCCAACGCGGCCGCGCTCGGCGCCGACCCGGCCCGCGTGGCCGTCGGCGGCGACAGCGCGGGCGGCAACCTCGCCGCGGGCATCACCCTCATGGCGCGGGAGGCGGGCGGCCCGGCCCTCGCCGGTCAGCTGCTGGTCTACCCGAACACCGACCAGACCGCCGACGACGAGTCGATGCGCGCCAACGACGACACCTACCTGTTCAACCGCCACTCGGTGGCCTGGTATCGCGAGCACTACCTCGCCGACCCCGACGACGCCCACCACCCGCTCGCCTCGCCGCTGCAGGCCGAGAGCCTCGCGGGGCTGCCGCCGGCGCTGGTCATCACCGCGGAGTACGACCCGCTGCGGGACCAGGGCGAGCGGTATGCGGCCCGGCTGGCCCAGGAGGGCGTGCCGGTGGCGGTGACCCGCTACGAGGGCATGATCCACGGGTTCTTCGCCATGGCCGGCTCGCTCGAGGCCGGCAAGGTCGCTCGGGCCCAGGCCGCGAAGCAGCTGCGGGTGTGGTTCGAGGGGTGACCCGCGGCGGGCCGCTCGGGCCGGACCGCCGCACCCGGGGCGCACGCTGCGTAGTCAAGGTCGCGTCGAGGTCCGGTCGATGTGGCGCCGATAGCGTCGGGCCGTGCGCGTCTCAGTCATCATCGCCAACTTCGACAAGGAACGGTCGCTCGCCGCGTGCCTCGACGCGGTGTTCGCGCAGACGGTGCCGCCGGCCGAGGTCATCGTCGTCGACGACGCGAGCACCGACGCGTCGCCGGCCATCGCCGCGCGGTACGACATCCGGCTCCTGCGCCTCGCGGTCAACCGCGGCGTGTCGCACGCGCGCAACCGGGGCGCCGAGCTGGCGACCGGGGACGTGCTGATGTTCGTCGACTCCGACGTCGCGCCGGCGCCCGACGCGCTGGCGAACGCGGTCGGGGAGCTCGAGCGGCACCCGTCCTGCGGCGTCGTGCAGGGCATCTACGCGGACCGGCCGATGTTCCCCGGCGGCGGGCCGGTCGCTGCGTACAAGACGCGGGCCGAGCACCACTGGCGCAGCCGCCGCGCGGGGGTCGCCGACGCCACGCTCTTCGCGATCACCGCCGTGCGCCGCGAGGCCTGGGCGGCCGTCGGCGGCTTCGACGAGGCGCTGCGCGACGCCGAGGACGTCGAGTGGGGCACCCGCCTGCCGGACGTGTGGCAGATCCGGATGAGCGCGGCGGTGGTCGGGTTCCACGACGACACCGACCGCCTGGTGCCGTACCTGCGGGAGGTGTTCCGCCGGGCCCGCACGTACGCGACGACGATCTCCGCCCCGTCCGTGCGCCGGCGCCGCGGGATCGACGTGGCCGCGGTCGCCACGATGACCTCGGCCGCGGCCGTGCCGCCCCTGACCCTGCTGGCGTGGTGGCGGCCCGTCCTCGGCTTCGCGCCGGTCCTGGCGCTGCTGGGCTTCCTGGTGCTCGACCGGTCCGTGCTGCGCTACGGCCCCTCGTTCGTGCTGATCCGGTGGCTCACCCACGTCGTCGAGTTCGCCGGCATGGCTTTGGGCACCCGCCGCCTGCACCAGGCGTTCACGGCCCTGTTCGGGGTCGCCCTGGCCGTGGGGCTGGTGCTGTTCCTCGGCGCGCAGGACTGGGCCCCGGCCCGCGACCTGGCCGGGCACCTCGGCGTCGCGCGCGTCGCGGGCGTCCTCGGCCTGGCCGCGCTGCTCAACGCCGCCGGCCTGGTCCTCGGCCTCGTCTCCTGGCGCGCGCTCTTCGCCGACCTGGGCGCGCGGGTGAGCGGGTGGACGTCGAGCCGGCTGTTCTTCGTGGGCTTCCTGACGAAGTTCCTGCCGGGCCGGTTCATCGCCCTGCCGGTCCTGCTGCGCATGGGCCGCGAGGTGGACGTCGGGCCCGTGCGCCTGGCCGGCCTGTTCGTCCTGAGCTGGGGCGTGGTCGCGCTGACCGGCCTGACCGTGGGGATCGCCGCGGGGCCGGGCCTGGCCGGCGGGCGCTTCGGCTGGCTGCTGCTGGCCGCCGTCCCCGTCGCGGCGCTGCTGGTCCGTCCCGCCCTGTTCAACACGGTCCTCGGGTTCGCCTCGCGGGTGCTGCGCCGGCCGCCGCCGGAGGTGCTCGCGTCCGAGCGCGGCATGCGCCGGGCGGTGGCCGCGCAGACGCTGTCGTGGATCGTGTCGGGCCACCACCTGTGGCTGCTGGCGGTGGTGGCGGGCGCGCCCCCGGCCTCGTCGTACCTGCTGTGCATCGGCGGCTTCGCCGCGGGCGCGGTCGCGGGCGTGGTGGTGCTCGTGGCGCCGGACGGCCTGGGCGTGCGCGAGGCGGTGGTCATGGTCGGCCTGGTGACGGTGCTGCCGTTCTCGGTGGCCACGTCGGTGGTCCTGGCCAGCCGCCTGGTCTGCTCCCTGAGCGAAATGCTGGTCGGCGCGGGCGGCCTCGTGACCGCCGAGCTGATGCACCGCCGCCGGCCCGCCCTGAACGTCCCCACGTAGAGGAGTCCCCGTGCTCAACGCCGTGCTGGCCCGCGTGTCGCGTCTGCTGCGCACCCCGGTCGAGCGCTACATCCGCCCCAACCCGCGCATCAACTCGATCGTCTGGGACCTGCAGTACAAGCTGGGTTTCTGGCGCTACCTCGACCGCCTCAGCGACGGCGAGATGCCGCTCGCGCTGGTCGAGACCTGGGCCCCGCATCCGACGATCCTCGACCTCGGCTGCGGCAGCAGCGCCAACATGCCCCTGCCCGCGGGCCGCTACCGCCACTACCACGGCGTCGACGTGAGCCGGGCCGCGATCGCCCAGGCCCGCCGCCTCGGCCGGCCGCACACGTCGTTCGAGGTCGCCGACATCCGCACGTTCACGACGGCCGAGCGCTACGACGCGATCCTGCTCCGCGAGGTGCTGTACTACCTCACCCCGCAGGAGGCCCGGGACCTGCTGCTGCGCCTGCCCGGGCTGCTCAGCGACCGGGGGCGGGTCGTGGTGCAGATCCACTCGGTCGAGCAGGCGCGGGACGTGGTCGAGCTCGTGCGCGGCTGCGGTGTGCCGGTCGACCGCGAGGTCCCGGCCCGGCTCGGCGACGGGCCGTCCGGCGCGTTCCTGGTGCTCAAGGCGCCCGTCGTCAAAGCCTGACCCGGCGTGCGCTCAGGCCGGGATCCGGCTGTTCCACCACGGGCGCACGCCCACCGGCTCGCTGCGCAGCAGGCGGCGGTGCAGGTCCTGCAGCTGGTGGCCCGGCTCCACGCCGAGCCGGTCCGCCAGCGTCACGCGCGCGTCCTGGAAGGCGGTCAGCGCCTCCGCGCGGCGGGAGGACTGGCCCAGGGCCACCAGCAGCAGCTCCCACAGGCGCTCGCGCATCGGCTGCTCGGCCAGCATCCAGCGCAGCTCCGAGACCAGGTTCTCGTCGTCGCCGAGCAGCAGCCGCACGCCGGCGATCTCCTCGAGCACGTCCTGGTGCAGCTCCACGAGCCGGGTCCGCTCGCCGAGGGCGAGGGGGCCCGTCGCCTCGTGCAGGGGCGGGCCGCTCCAGCGGGCCACGGCGGACTGGAACGAGGCGAGGGCGTCGGGCAGGCGACCGGCCGCCCGGGCGGTGCGCGCCCGGCGGATGTCCTGCTCGAACAGGTTGACGTCGATGGCGGACGTGGGCAGCACGAGCGTGTAGCCGGGGCGGGTCGAGCACAGGACCGTCGCGCGGGAGGGCTTCTCCCGCACCGGCTCCAGGGCGCGGCGCAGCCGGCCGATGTAGGTGTGGACCATGTTCTCCACGGACGTGGGCCGGCGCGGTCCCCAGACGGCGTCGACGACCTGCGCCACCGACATCACCATGCCGGAGCGCAGGGCCAGCACGGCCAGCACCTCCCGCTGCCGCGGCGTGCCCAGGTACAGCGCGGCGGGACCGCGCCGGGCCCGGACGGGACCTAACAGCGAGATCGCAAGATCAGACACAGCCGCTCACCCCAAGGTCGCGAAGGTCAGGCCCCGCGCGCGCAGGCGCGGGAGCACATGGGCGAGCGCGGCGACGGTCTGGGACCGGTCGCCGCCCCCGTCGTGGCAGAGCATGATGTGGCCCGGGCGGCTGCGGGACAGCACGCGCTCGATGTGCGCGGTGCCGGGGCTGCGCCAGTCGCTCGGGTTGACGGTCCAGTCGACGGGGGTGAGGCGGTGGCGGGCCGCGGCGCGCAGCACCGCCGGTGACCAGTTCCCCGAGGGGGCGCGGAAGACCCGCGGTACGACTCCCGTCGCCTCCGCGATCGCGTCCTGGGCGCCGGCGATCTCGTCCTCGATCGAGCCGGGGGTGAGCCCCGCGAACGGGTGCGGGTGCGTCATCGAGTGGTTGCCCAGCACGTGGCCGGCGTCGGCGACGCGGCGCGCGAGGTCGGGGCGCTCCCGGACGCGGTCGCCGATGAGGAAGAAGGTGGCCCGGATGTCGTGGCGGGCCAGCAGGTCCAGCAGCGGCGGGGTCCACTCGGGGTGAGGCCCGTCGTCGACGGTCAGCGCGACCGCGCGCCCCTCGACGCGGAAGACGGGGCCCAGCCGCGGCCGCAGCACGCCCAGCGCCCGGGCCGCGAACCACGCGTAGTGCAGCACCACCGCCGGTTTCATGCGGGCCCCAGCAACGGCGACGGGCGCAGCGCGCCGACGAGCGCGCCGGCCAGCACGGACCAGACGACCAGCAGGTGTACGGCGAAGAAGTACACCGCGAAGGCGGGTCCCCGCTGCCGCAGCACGAACCGCAGCAGCCCCGGATCGGCCACGGCGAACCCGAGCAACGCCAGCAGCGGCGCCCAGGCCCAGAGCACGGCGAGCGGCAGGGCCACCGCGGTCAGGCCGGCGAGGCCGACCGTGGCGGCGGAGTTCGCCCGGATGCCGGCCGGGCCGCGCTCGTGCCGGGCGACCGGCACGAGCAGCTGCGAGCGGCGGAACTGCTTGCGCAGCAGCGCGAGGAGCCGGCTGTCGTCGTCGTGCCGGCACACCATCGCGGGGCTGAGCACGATCCCGAGCCGGGCCGGCATCCGGTCGCCGACCTCGACGTCCTCGGACGCGCGCAGCCGCTCGTCGAAGCCGCCGACCTCGTCGAAGACCGACCGGCGGATCGCGCACACCGCGAAGAGGGTGGTGCGCACGCGCCCGGCGTGCTTGAGCCGCCAGTAGTGGCCGTGCAGCAGGCGGTACGCCTCGACCGGGCCGTCGTCGAAGAGCGGCCGCAGCGAGTAGATGCCGTGCACGCAGGCGACGTCGGGCTCGTCGCGCATGATGCGCAGGGCCACGGCGAGCGCGTCGGGCTCGGGGGCGCAGTCGGCGTCGAGGAAGAACAGGACGTCGCCGCGGCTGGCGCGGATGCCGGCGTTGCGCGCCGCGGCCGGGCCGCGGTTCTCGGGCTGTTCGACGACGGTGGCGCCGAAGGCGCGGGCGATCTCGCGGGTGCCGTCGGTGGAGCAGTCGTCGACGACGATCACCTCGGCGACCGGCTCCCGCTGGGCGCGGACGGCGGCGAGGCAGGCCCCGAGGGTCTGTGCGCTGTCGAAGGCGGGCACGATGACCGACACATCCGGTCGCATGATCAGAACTCCTTTTTAGAACAAAAGGACATTCACGCTCATGGCTGCATTGCCGAACCCAAAGTATCGGCCCGATCACGACCCGGGCAAGCGTTGCGGTGGGTAGTCCAGATCGGGTACAGGGTCGATTCAGGAACGATTCCGATCCCGTCGAGGTGCCGTCAGTACGGTCGCGGCATGTCCAACCTGATAGGTCTGCGGGAGTGCGAGCGGCTCACCGTCCGCGAGACGCACGAGCTCTACCGCCGCTACGTGAACGCCAGCCAGGTGAGCCTGATGACGTCGTTCGGGTTCGGCCGGGAATTGGTCGACCGGGCCGAGGGCGCATACCTCGAGCAGCGTGACGGGCGCCGCATCCTCGACCTCACCGGGGGCGTCGGCGTGCTCAACCACGGGCACAACCATCCGCGCATTCTCGCCGCCCGGCGCCACTTCGCCGAGCAGCGGCGCATGGAGGTGCACAAGACGTACTTCTCGCCCTATCTGGCCGCGCTCGGGCACAACCTCGCCCAACTCCTGCCGGGCGACCTGAACATGTCCTTTCTGCCGAACTCGGGCGCCGAGGCGGTGGAAGGCGCGGTGAAGCTGGCGTACAAGTACCATGGCGGGCGGCGCGGCACCATCCTGCGCGCGGATATCGGATTTCACGGAAAACTCCTCGGCTCCGGCGGGCTGACCGGGCAGCCGCACTTCGATTTCCCGACAATCCCGGGAATCGCGACATTCACCTACGGCGACGTCGATTCGGTGCGGGCCGCGATTCGCGAGCACGCCGGCGACGTCTACGCGTTGATCGTCGAGCCGTTCAGCGCCTCGACGATGTCGTGGTGCGACGAGGGGTTCCTGCGTGAGGTGCGCCGGCTGTGCACCGAGCACGAGATCGTGCTGATCTTCGACGAGATCTACACCGGCTGGGGAAAGACCGGCGAGCTGTTCTCTTTCATGCGGTACGACGGACTCGTCCCGGACGTGCTCACCACCTCGAAGGCGTTCGGCGGCGGCAAGTCGTCGATCTCCGCGTTCGTCGCCCGGGAGAAGATCTTCCGCAAGGCCTACGACAATCTCGGCGACGCCCTGCTGCAGTCGACCAGCACGACGTACTACGGCTTCGGCGAGGAGTGCGCGACCGCGATCGAGGCGATCAACGTCGTGGTCGAGGACGACTACCCGGCCCGGGCGCGCGCGATCGGGCGGGTGCTCGAGCCCGGGCTGCAGGGGCTGGCGAAGCGGTACCCCGACGCGGTGAGCCACGTCGCCGGGGCGGGCGCGCTGTGGGGCGTGTTCATCGACGGCGGCCCGGCGCTGCTGGACCTCGTGGCGAGGCTCGCGCCCGGCGGGATGAACAAGGACCCGCGGTTCAAGACGAAGCTCATCACGTGCGCGGTGATCAACGCGCTCTACCGCGATCACGACATCTTCGCGTACTACACCCTCAACGGCCGCAATCCCCTGGTGCTCGGCCCGTCGCTGGTCACCGACCTCGACGACGTCCAGCGCGGGGTGGACGCGCTGGGTGAGGTGCTCGACCAGGGCCTCACCCGCCTGGTGACCCGGTTCATCGCCCAGAAGGTCGGGACCCTGTGGTAACCGTCGTCACCGGCGCCGCCGGCATGCTCGGATCCCGGCTCGTGCAGCGGCTGCGCGCCGACGGCCACGACGTGCGCGGGGTGGACCTGCGGCCCGCCCCGACCGTGACGCTCGTCGGTGACGTGCGCGACCCGGCCGCCATGGCCGCCGCGGCCGCCGGCGCCGACGCGCTCGTGCACTGCGCCGCGGCCCTGCCCAGCTACCCGGCCGACGAGATCCGCTCGATCATCGTCGGCGGCACCACCAACGTCCTGGACGCGGCCGCGGCCGCCCGGGTGCCGAGGGTCGTCCACGTGTCCTCGACGGCCGTCTACGGGCTGCCCACGCTCGTGCCGACGCCGGAGTCGCACCCGCGCAGCCCCGTCGACACCTACAGCCGGGCGAAGGCCGCGGCCGAGGAGGTCGCCGAGCGCCACCGCGCCGAGGGGATGTGCCTGGCCGTGCTGCGCCCGAAGACGTTCCTCGGGCCGGGCCGGATGGGCCTGTTCGCGATGCTGTTCGAGTGGGCCGAGGAGGGGCGCAACTTCCCGGTGCTGGGCCGCGGCGACGTGCGCATCCAGATGTTCGCCGTCGAGGACCTCGTCGACGCGGTGGTGACCGTGCTCGGCGCGCCGGCGGACGCCGCGAACGACACGTACAACCTCGCCGCCGCCGAGTTCGGGACGCTGCGCGAGGACTTCCAGGCGGTGCTCGACGCGGCCGGGCACGGCAAACGGGTCGTGTCCGTGCCCGCCCGGCCGGCGCTGCTGGCGCTGCAGGGCCTGCAGCGCATGAAACTTTCCCCGGTGTACGGGCGGCTGCTGCACAAGCTCATGGCGGACTCGTACGTGAGCATCGACCGGGCCCGGGAGCGGCTCGGCTTCGAGCCGCGCCAGTCCAACCGCGACGCCATCCTGGCCACCTACGCGTGGTGGCGCACGCAGAAGACGCTCGCGTCCAAGGGCCGCACCAGCCGGGACCCGTGGCGGCAGGGCGCCCTGTCCGTCGCGAGGGTCTTCTTCTGATGTCCGCCGAGGGTGCCGCCGTCGAGCTTCCCGCCGCGCCCGCCCTGGCCGGGCAGCTGGTGCGGCTGGCCCGCCCGCGCCAGTGGGCCAAGAACCTCCTCGCCGTGCCGCTGGCGCTGCTCGACGCCGGGCCGACCTGGGCCGGGGCGGCCCGGGCGGGCTGGGCGGTCGCCGTGTTCACGTGCGCGGCCGTGCTCGTCTACATCGGCAACGACATCAGCGACCGCCGCGCCGACCGGCTGCATCCGGCCAAGCGGCACCGGCCGATCGCCGCCGGGCGGATCTCGGTGCCGGTGGCGGCCGGGTTCGCGGCCGTCGTGGCGCTGCTGCTGGGCAGTCTGCTGCTGCTCGGCCCCTCCGTGCCGCCGTGGCCGGTCGCGGCGTACCTGCTCGTCAACGTCGCCTACAGCCGCTGGCTCAAGCACGCCGCGCCGCTGGACATCTGCGTCGTGGCCTCCGGGTTCGTCCTGCGGGTGCTGTACGGCTACGGCGCGGTCGGCGCCCCCGTGTCCCTGCCCCTGCTCAGCGCCGTGTTCACCGGCTGCCTCGTGCTCGTGCTCGGCAAGCGCCGCCACGAGCTCGGCACCGCCGGGCCCGAGCACCGCCCCGCCCTGGCCGGGTACACGCTGCCGCTCACCGACCAGCTGCTCGGGCTCAACCTCGCGCTCACCGCCGGCGCGTTCCTGCTGTACCTGGCCACCGAGGCGCCCGTCGACCCCTACCGGCAGGCGGTGCTCGCCGTCGCCGCGCCCGCCGGGCTCTTCGCGGCGTTCCGGTACCTGCAGGCGATCCACGTCCACCGGGCCGGCGGCGACCCGGTCCGCGCCCTGCTGCACGACCGGCTGATCGTGGCCGCCGCCTGCGTCGTGGGCCTCGTGCTCGCCGCGGCCATCGCCGCGCACCACCACCCGACCCTGCTGACCTGGATGGGACCATGACTCTCGCCCTCCCACTCGTCTCGGTCATCGTGCCGAACTACAACTACGCGGGCGCCTTGCCGCTGTGTCTGCAGGCGCTGCGCGACCAGACGTACCCGAACCTCGAGGTGATCGTCGTCGACGACTGCTCCACCGACGACTCCCCCGCGGTCGCGGCCGGGTTCGGGTTCCGCGTGCTGCGCACCCCGCGCAACGGCGGGCCGGCGGCCGCGCGCAACCTCGGCGCCGAGCACGCGAGCGGCGAGATCCTGTTCTTCGTCGACTCCGACGTCGCCGCCAAGCCCGACGCCGTGGCCAACGCCGTGCAGCTGCTGCGCTCGGACCCGGCGATCGGGGCGGTGTGCGGCAACTACGACCCGGTGCCGCTCATCCGCGACAGCCTGCTGGAGGAGTACCGGTGCCTGCAGCAGTCGTACTGGCTCATCGCCGACGAGGGCCGCATCGCCACCCTCTACACGGCGCTGCTGGCGATCCCGGCCGCCGTGTTCCGCGAGATCGGCCCGTTCAACCCGCGGCTGCGCGAGACCGAGAACGCGGACTACGGGCGGCGCCTCGCCCAGCGGTACGAGATCTGGCTCTCCCCCCGCGTCCGCGGCGTGCACGACCACGACCACGACCTCGCGACGCTCGTGCGCAAGGTGTTCGTGCGCACCGCCCTGCACATCCCGATGTTCATCCGCAAGCCCACGTTCCCGGGCGGCATCACCAGCGGCCCGCGCGCCTGGGTGAGCGTCGCCGCGCTGCTGGCGGTGCTGTCGGTCGCGCTGCCGGTGCTGCTCGGCGCGGTGCTGTGGCTGGTGCCGGCCGCGTTCCTGGCGCTGTTCGTGGCCGGGGACCTGCCGATGCACCGGTTCGTGGCGCGGTTGCGATCACCGGCCTTCCTGCTGTACTTCGTGACGATGCACTTCCTGCTGAACCTCGTGATCGCGGCGGCGGCCATCGCGGGCGTGCTCGCGTGGCTCTGGTCGGGCCGCTTCCGCAACCTGTACGAGGTGCCGGAGCTGGCGCGATGAGCGAGCCCCTCGTCTCGGTCATCGTGCCGAACTACAACTACGCCGAGTCCCTCGATCTCTGCCTGCGCTCGGTGCTCGACCAGACGTACCCCAACCTCGAGGTGCTCGTCGTGGACGACTGCTCCACCGACGACTCCGTCGCCGTCGCCGAGGGCCTGGGCGTGCGGGTGCTCAGCACCGGCGCCAACGGCGGGTGCGGCAACGCCCGCAACGTCGGCGTCGCCGCCACCAGGGGCGAGATCGTGTACTTCGTCGACTCCGACGTCAGCCTCGCCCCCGACGCCGTCGCGACCGCCGTGCGCATCCTCGGCTCCGACCCGGCGATCGGGTGCGTGTGCGGCATCGAGGACCCGGAGCCGCTGCTGCACGACACGGTCACGGCGCGCTACCGCGGGCTGCAGTACCACTACTGGTCGATCACGGCCGAGGGCGACATCACGTTCCTCTTCCCGGCCCTGTGCGCGCTGCGCCGCGACGTCTTCGACGACGTCGGCCCGTTCAACCCGGACCTGCGCCAGACCGAGGAGGTCGACTACGGCTACCGCCTCACCCGCCGCTGGCGGATGGTGCTCACCGCCGAGGTCCGCGGCCGCCACGACCACGACCACGCGCTGCGGGGCCTGCTGCGCAAGCTCTTCCACCGCGGCCGGCTGCGGGTGCCGCTCTACCTGCGCGCGCGGCGCTTCGCCTCCGGCTTCGAGACGCAGTCCCGCGCGTGGGGCAGCCTCGCCGCGGCCGCGTCCCTCGTCACCCTGCCCCTGGCGCTGCTGAACCCGTTCCTCGTGCTGCTCCCGGCGGCCCTGCTCGTGCTCTCGCTCGCCTGCGACGCCGGGATGTACGCGTTCGTCCTGCGGCGCAACGGCCCCGCGTTCCTCGGCCTGTTCGCGGCCGTGCACTTCCTCGTCAACGTCACCATCACCGCGGGGGTCGCGACCGGGGCCGTGCAGTGGCTCGGCTCGCGCGCGTTCCGCCGCCTCTACGACCGCACCTTCCCCGCCGAGGCCACGGCGTGACGACCGTCCTCGACCCCGCCCCGGCCCCGGCCGCCGCCCGGTCCCGGCCCGTGCTGCCGCTCGTGGTGGCGGCCCTGTGGCCCGCGTTCGTGCTCGCGCACCTCGTCCTCAGTGGACGGTGGTGGCTCTGGCTCGTCCCCGACATCGTCCCGCCCCTGGTGTTCACCGCCGTCCCGGTCGTGCTCGCGGCCGGGGCGGCCCCCTTCCGCCGGCTGCGCCGCCCGGTGGCCCTGCTGAGCCTGGCCGCCCTCATCCCCGGCGTGTGCATCTCGGGCTGGAACGTCGCGGCCCTGTGGACGTCACCGACCGCGCCCCCGCCCGGCGCGCTGACCGTGTTCAGCTGGAACACCGAATACTGGGACAGCGACGGCGGCCCCTTCTACCCGTTCCTGCAGCGCCAGCACGCCGACGTCTACCTGCTGCAGGAGTACCTCAACGACGGCGACATCCCCACGCCCGTCCACGACCTGGAGCGCCTGCGGGCGGCGTTCCCCGGCTACCACATCGCGGTCGCGGGCGAGCTGGTGACCGTCTCGCGGCTGCCGATCCTGCGCACCTACCCGCTGCCGGCCGACGTCCCCCTGACCGACACCGGCTGGGTGGCCGAGTTCGTGCGCGACAAGATCCTGCGCACGGACATCGACCTCGGCTCCGGCACCGTCCTGTCCGTCTACAACCTGCACCTGCCGGTCCAGCTCTCCCCCGGCCTGAGCGTGTTCGACGGCGCCTTCTGGCGCACGGTGCGCGACCAGCACGCCCAGCGCGAGCCACAGCTGCGCGCCCTGACCGCGGACGTGGACGCCAACCGGAACCCGATCCTGGTCGCGGGCGACTTCAACACCTCCCCGGCGATGGGCGACCTACGCAAGATCCCGCCGCGCCTGCACGACGCGGGCGCGCTGCTACCGCTCTACCCCGCGTCGTGGCGCGACCGCGACGGCCTGCCGCGCTGGTGGCGCCTGGACTGGGCGTACACGACCTCGGACGTGCGCGTACACTCGTACGATTTCGGCCGCACGGATGGGCAGTCCGACCACAGCTTCCAGCTCCTGCGCATCTCGGTGTGATGCTTCCCGGGCGCGCGCGGCACTCAGGGCCTGCCTCGCACGTCGCCCTGGTTATCGCCGAGCGAACCCCGCCGGCCACCCCGGCGCGCGGCGGCACTCAGGGCCTCGCCTCGGACAGCGGCACGTCGCGCTGGTACACACCGCCCGCCACTGGCGCGCGGCGACACTCAGGGGTTCGCCTCGGACAGCGGCACGTCACGCTGGTACACATCGGCGGACCCGCCGGCCTCGGTGACTACCGAGCGTTGTCGGCCTCGGGACGGCCGAGCGTTTCCGACCGCCTCGGCCTCGGGACGGCCGAGCGCTTCCGACCATCTCGGCCTCGGGACGGCCGAGCGCTTCCGACCACCTCGGCCTCGGTGACGGCCGAGCGTTTCCGACCGCCTCGGCCTCGGTCGACCGGGGAGGGCCGCGTGCACGCCACCGGACACAGCCCTGGTCATGCACCCCTTCACCGCGAGGCGAGTCAGCCACGACCCGACCATCCCGCCGAACGCCGCCAGGTCCACCACCAGCCCCGACGACAACCCGGCGTGCCCGACCACCTCGGCCACGATCCACAAGCAACCGGCCGTATACACACCGCCGAACACAGCCCTCGTAACGCACCCCACCACCGCCAGACGACTCAGCCACGACCCGGCGTACCTGACCACCTCGGCTACGATCCACCAGCAACCGGCCGTATACACACCGCCCGACAGAGCCCTCGAAACGCACCCCACCACCGTTAGGCGACTCAGCCACAACCTGACCATCCGGCCGAACGCCGCCCGGGCCGGCGCCGGCGGATCGAGTCGGGCTTTCCGTGAACGGGTGGCCGGCGGGATTGCCGCAAGGCAGAATCGCGGCGCAGGATTTTATGCAGACGCGGGCGCGAATGTTCCGGGCGGCCTGTTCCGATTGTTCGGATATGCTGGCAGGTATCGTTTCGGCGTGGTGGTCCAATTGTTCGGTGGGATCGGATGCGGGCTTCGTCGGCACGTCCTCTCCGGGGCGCAGAGCGGGAGGCGATGCGGCCGCAGCACCGGCCGGACTGTGGCGCTCACCCACCGATTGATGCGGCATTCGCCCTGGTGACGACGCCTCCGATGGTGCAGCATCGTGAATTCGGCGCAGCTTCTCCGCGTGCCGGCGCGCCAATCCCCAGTCACGCCGCCGCTGCGCCTCCTTCCGGAACGCATCCTTTCCCGGCCACCAGTTTCGCGCTTTCGTCCGATCCCGCATAGCAGCCAACTCGCGCGAGCTGAACAACTGCATCTGCCCCATACCAAGAATTATCCCAGAATACGACTGAAGCCACGATCCCCGACCAAGCCGCCACGCACATGGTGAACATTTTGAAGAGACATTCGCCAGCGGCCTTTGACTCGGCCGACCCGCGTCACCGGTGGCTCGTGCGAACGCGGCACTGGTGTTGTCGGCGTGGTCCGCGTTCGGTGACAGGGGATCGTTGGTGACGCTGTTTTGCGTGTGCGGCACGGTATCGTCGGCGCGGTTGTCTACAGCGAGAGGCGACCGTTGGCGACGCTGTTTCGCGTGTGCGGCACGATATCGTCGGCGCGGTTGTGAACAAGCGAGAGGCGACCGTTGGCGACGCTGTTGGCAGGGGTGGGTACGCCGTCGTCGGCGAGGTCGGCGGGCATGTAGGCGTGGTGCTTGGTCGGTGCAGGCGTACCAGTCCAGCAGCATGTGCGCCCGGCTGGTGCGGGCTGAGACGGCGGACTCGCCGTCGGGTGTACCGCGTGAGCCGTTTGCCGCGCGTTCGCCTGCTGTCCGAGGCCGGAACCGCTTGGCGCTGGGCCGTCGAGAGGCGGTCGCGGGTCCAGTTCGCCGCGGCGCGCACGCGGGACGGCACGAACGACACGCCGTGGGACGGCACGGCTTGCACACCGCGAGACGGCGCGGCACAGGACCACGCGGCACGGCACGGAACAGCGCGGGACCACGCGGCACGGCACGGCACCACGCGGCGCGGCGCGGCACGGAGCGGGACCACGCGGCACGGCACGGCACCACACGGCGCGGCGCGGCACGGCATGGCAGGGCAGGGCGCGGGACCACGCGGCACGGAGCGGGACCACGCGGCACGGCGCGGCGTGGGACGGCGGGGCGGGGCGAAGCGGGATGTCGTGGCCCGAGTGGTCGTCGCCACCACGCCGAACAGCAGGGTCAGCAGTCACGTCGGCGGCAGCACGGAGCCGGCGGCAGCACGGAGCCCATGCGGCGGTACGGCGCAGGTGAAGCGGCGAGCGCGCGGGACAGTTCGTCGCGGAGCCCATGCGGCGGCGCGGCGCACGTGAAGCGGCGAGCGCGCAGGACAGTTCGCCACGGCGCACGGGAGGCGGCGCAGCGCATGTGAAGCGGCGAGCAGCGTGGGACAGTTCGTCGCGGTGCGCGGGTGGTGGGGTGGCGCAGGTGACGTGGCGAGCGGCGTGGGACAGTTCGTCGCGGCGCACGGCGGCGCGTGGCGCACGTGAAGCGGCGAGCGGCGAGCGGCGTGGGACAGTCCGCCACGGCGCACGGGAGGCGGCGCAGCCCACGTGAAGCGGCGAGCGGCGAGCGGCGCGCGGCAGTTCCACGCGGTGCGCGGGTGGCGGGGTGGCGCTGGTGAAGCGGCGAGCGGTGGGGGTCAGTTCGTTGCGGTGCGCGGGTGGCGGGGTGGGGGCGGGGGCGTCGTGGCGCGGGCCGTCGTTGCCGCCACCGTGACCAGCAGGAGCAGCGTCAGCAGCCACGCCAGTGGCACGGCCGGGCCCGTGGGCCAGTGTGGTAGCGGCAGGGCGGGCATCGGTTCGCCGAAGACGGGCAGTGCCCAGCCCGTCAGGCGCCACGCGATCAGGGCCGTGGCCAGGCCCGGCGGCGCGGCCGCGAGGACCAGGGCCGGGTAGGTCCACAGCGCGACCCGCGCCGCCGCGCGCCGTGGGAGGCCCTGGGCGCGCAGGGCGGCCAGGTCGGCGCGCCGGTCGCGGCGGTCCACGGCGATGACCAGTGCCAGGCCGCCGGCGGCGAGCAGGACCGCGAGCGCGCCGGCCAGCACGTGGAACCACAGTGACAGGGCCGGGCCCTGCGCGGCCAGGCGAGCCCGCGCGTCGGCGATGCCCGTGTCGCCGACGATCACGAGGCCCTGGGCGGCGAGGCGGTTCAGGACGTCCGGCGGGGCGGCCGGGCCGAGCCAGACCTCGGGGGCGTTGGCGATGCCGGAGTCGGTGCTGAGGCGCTCGGCGTATTCGAGGTCGACGATGGTCCCGTCGAGGCCGAGCCGCGGGACGGCGTCGAGGCGCGCGGCGAGGGTGACCGGGATGTCGAGGCCGTCGAGGCCGCGGATGGTCCCGGCGGGCGCGGTGGCGGCGACGGGGAGCGGGAGCGGTACCTCCGCCGGCTGCACCCACGCCCCGTGCGGCAGCCCGTCGGGGGCGTCGACGCCGATCCGCAGGCCGTCGGGCGCGGCGGTGAGCGTCGCGTCGGCGGAGCGCCAGCGGGCCAGGTCGGCGAGCTGGGCGCCGGTGGCCGCGGTGCGGGCCGGGTTGATCGTGCGCACGGCGTTGAGCACGACGGTGAGGCGGGTCGCGGTCGCGGACGGCTCCAGGTTCGTGAGGTGCACGCCCACGAGCCGGCAGCCGTCCGCGCAGTCGCTGACGCGCTGCTGGTAGGTGCCGGTGCCGTTGTGCACGGCGCCGAGGTCGACGTTGGCGCGGCCGTGCGGGCCGGCGAGCACGAGCTTCAGCGCGACCGGGTTGTCGGGGCGGGCGCCGGTGACGGTCGCGTCGATGGTGACGTCCTGGCCGGGGACGGTCAGCCCGGCGTCGTGCACGGGCGGGCGCAGGCGCTCGGCGAGGCGGGCCGGGTCGGTCTCACCGTAGGCGCCGAGCCAGGTGGAGGCGGCCGCGAGGCGGGTGGTGTCGACGGCGAGGCGCGGCGCCTCGCCGGGGCTGCCCGCGGGCAGCTCGACCACGGCCATCGCGTAGGCGCCGGCTGGATCCGCGGCCCGCACGGCCTGCAGCAGCTGCTCGCGGCCGACGGAGGCGACGGTGAGCACCCGGGGCGCGCCGGTGGAGATCTGCGCGGCGAGGTCGCGGTCGCGGGCCGCGAGGTCGGTGGCGGTCACGGCGTAGCCGAGCACGGCCACGGCCGCCACGAGCAGCAGGATGAGCCGCTGGGCCCCGGCCCGGCGGGACAGCTGGAACGCGGCGAGCGCGGTGGTGAGCCGGCCCCGGCGCAGCGCCCGGGTGCCGGCGAACCGGGCCAGCGGCGTGACGGCCCGGGCGGTGAGCAGCGCGAGCGCGAGGATCACCAGGGCGGGCGCGACGATCGCGACGCCGGTGAGCGAGCCGCCGGTGAGGAACAGCTGGACGGTCGCGGCGGCGGCGAGCACGGCGACGACGGCCTCGCCGGTGCGCACCCGCCAGCCGGCGGCGCGGCGGGAGATGCGCCGCAGCAGCCCGGCGACCGGTGCGGCCAGGTGCCGGCGCTGGGCCACGAGCGCGGCCGCGACCGCGCCGAGGAGGGCGACCGGGGCGTACCGCAACGCGTCCACGGTGAACACCGGCGCCCCGACGCCGGGGAACCGCCAGGCGACGAGGGCGGCGACGAGCAGCTGCCCGGCGACGCACCCGGCCAGCCCGCCGAGCAGGATCGCCGCCAGCCCCTCGCCGAGGGTCAGCCACCAGCGGGTCCACCAGCGGGCGCCGCGCAGCGCGACGACGGCGAGCTCGGGCCGGCGCCCGGTGGTGGCGTAGTCGGCGGCGATGAACAGCACCGCGTAGGCGAGCAGCAGCAGCGGGGCGGCGCCGGCCGGGACGCTGTGGCGGGCCAGCTCCTGGCTGGCGTCGATGCGCGCGAACAGCCGGGGCATCTCGGTGGTGACGATGAGCCCCTGGCCGAGCTGGGTGGCGCGGGACTTCAGCTCGGCGAGGCGGCGGCGGGTGTCGGGCAGCCCGGCGGCGGTGAGGGCGGCGGGTCCGGCGGTCACGTCGACGGACAGCGTGGTGGTGCCGTGGTCCATCGCGGCCATGGTCGCGGCGCCGGTGAAGACCGGCTCGCCGGGCCGGCCGGCGGTGTCGAGGTCGAAGTACCCGTGGCCGCCCCAGTAGGTCTCGGCCGGGTTCGAGGGCCGGTAGGTGCCGGCGACGGTGAGCCGGGCCGGGGTGCCGTCGGCGACGTAGGTCGGCTGGGAGTTGCTGCCGCCGAGGGCCGCGAACGTCAGCGTGATCGGGTCGCCGGGGCCGAGCCGCAGCCGCGCCGCGGTCTGCTCGCCGAGGACCACGTCGCCGGCCCCGGCCAGGCAGCGCCCGGCGACGATGGTCAGGTGGGCGCAGGCGTCCTGGCGGTAGGTCACCCGCGACGCGCGCACCTTCTCCGGCTCGATGCCGACCGCGGGGAAGTCGGCGCCGTAGACCCGGTCGAACCCGGGCAGATCCACGAGGCCGCCGGCGACGTCGGTGAAGTCGAACCCGTCCGCGTCGCGGGCGTTGACGGTGGCGGTGATGCTCAGCGAGCGCTCCCGCGCCGCGGCCGTCTCCACCTGCCCGGCGACGATGGAGCGGTCGACGGCCTGCAGGTAGGCCGGGGCCGCGACGGCGGCCGCGACCGCGAACATCGACAGCAGCGCCAGCACGAGCGCCTGGCCGCGCCGGGCCCGCAGCATCGACAGCAGCAGCGAGATCATCGGGTCTTCCCTTCGGCGCGCCCGGCGGTGGCGGCCCGCCAGACGAGGGCGAGCAGGAGCAGGGCCGCGGCGGCGGTCGCGAGCAGGGGCAGCGGCGGCAACGGCTCGGGCGGGTCGGGCGGGTTCCAGCCGTCGGCGAAGTACGGCAGCGACGGCCCGGACGCGAAGCGCGCCACGATCGCGGCGAGCAGCCCGGTCAGCGCCCCGGCGAGGACGACGGCTCCGGACCCGGCCCGGCCCGCGGCGGCGGCGGTGCGCGCGGCGAGCCCCTGCACGCGCAGGGCCCGCAGGTCGGCGCCGCGCTGGCGGCGCTCGGCGGCGACCGCGACGGCGAGGGCGGCGGCCGCGGCGAGCAGCCCGAGGACGGCGGCGAAGAGCCGGTAGCGCTCGGCCACGGCGGGCCCGCGGGCGGCGAACCGGGCCGCCCGCGCCCCGGTGTCGTCGGCGCCGAGGATCGTCAGCCCGGCGGCGCGCAGCCGATCCTCGACGCCGGGCCCGGCCCCGGCGGCGAGCCACACCTGGTAGGTGCCGGCCGAGGACCCGCCGGCGCCGAGGCGCTGGGCGGCGTCGAGGTCGACGAGGACGCCGGAGCCCCCGACGACGGGCAGCATCGGCGCGGTCCCGGCGACGTGGACGGGAACGGTGCCGCCGCCGAAGAGGTCGAGCGTGGGGTCGCCGAGGCGCCACGGGGCCGGGGCCTCGCCGGCGAGGACGGCGGGCAGCGGCAGCGCGGCGGCCATCACGTAGACCCGGTCGTCGAAGTTCCAGGCCACGTCGGGCAGCGTGAGCGTGAGCGCCCCCTGCCGCGCGCTGACCTGCACCGCGGGGCCGGCCGCGCCGGTGCGCCACTGCCGCGGGTCGCCGAGGAACGCCGCGTCGAGCACGCGCCCGGCCGGGGCCTCCTGGCGCAGCTCGGTGATGGTGAGCACGGCCGCGGCGACGTCGCTGGGCGGGGTGGCGGGCCCGGCCTTCGGCGGGGCGTCGTCGGCGTTCGCGGGCCGTGGCTGGAGCAGGTCGAGGCTGACCACCCGGCAGCCCTCGGCGCAGCCGGCGACGTCGGCGGCGGCCTCGTGCTCGCCCGGGTCGAGGGGGCCGAGAGTGAGCCTGGCCGACCGGCCGGTGACGGTGTTCTGCACGGCGACGGCGAGCCGGACCGGCCCGGCGCCGTCGTTGCGGGCGCGCAGCACGAGCCGGCCGCCGGTGACCGCGGGCGCGTCGGCGCCGGTGCCGGGCGGGACGAGCACGGGCCGGGGTCCCCACTGCGGCAGCCACGCCGCCACCGCCGGGAGCCGGGCCGCGTCGACGGCGACGACGGGCGGGGCCGCGGCCGCGTCGACGATGGCCGCCATCGCCTCCCGCCCGCCGGGGTCGGCGCGGCGCACGGCGCCGAGCAGCGCGGTCGGGTTGGCGGCCCGGACGGTGAGCACCCGCGGCGCGCCGAGTTCCTGCACGGCGCGCGAGTCGCGGGCGTCGAACCCGGCGAGCCAGCCCCCGGTCGCGGCGCACAGGCCGGCGACCGCGACCGCGACGAGGGCCATCAGCCGGTCGGCGCCGGGCTGGCGGGACAGCGCGACGGCGGCGAACCCGGCCCGCAGCCGCCCCGCCCGCAGGGCGCCCGCCCCGGCCCGGGAGGCGGCGGTGGCGAGCATCCGGGCGGCGACCACGGCGACGACGACGGCGACGAGCAGCGGCACGGCGGTGCGCAGCCCGGTCCCCCACAGCTGAGCGGCGGCGAACCCGGCGAGCACGACGAGGACCACGTCGACGGCGGCCCGGCGCGCCCTTCCCGGCGACGGTACCCTCCGCAGCAGCGCCCCCACCGGTGCCCGCAGCACCGCCAGCTCCCCGGCGGCGAGCGCGGCCAGCCCGCCGAGCACCCCGGCGACGGCGGCGAGCCCGGCCGGCAGCCACGGC
Organism: Dactylosporangium sp. CA-139114; assembly: GCF_050955725.1. Lineage (NCBI taxonomy): Bacteria > Bacillati > Actinomycetota > Actinomycetes > Micromonosporales > Micromonosporaceae > Dactylosporangium > Dactylosporangium sp. CA-139114. The sequence continues at coordinate 2,706,079 of NZ_CP192080.1, read as the reverse complement.
CCGAGCACCCCGTCGAACGGCGGCGCGAACCCGGCCGCGGGCCCGCCGAGCAGGCGCCCGGCGAGCCATCCGAGCGCGAGCCCGATCGGCAGGGCGGCCAGCAACGGTACGGCCAGCTGCCCCACCCCCAACCGCAGCGCCCGCGGCCGGGATCCGCCGCGCAGCTGCAGCAGCGCCGCGTCCCCGCGCCGTTCGCGCGCGGTCTGCCGGCCGGCCAGGGCGAGCGCGAACCAGCACAGCACCACGGTGCCGAGCGTCCCGGCGAGCGCCCCGCCCCGGATCGCGGCCCGGTCGGCGGTGATCCGGTCGACGAGCTGCTGCCCGGGCGCGACGAGCGTCATCCCGCCGCGGCTCAGCGCGAAGCCGGCCGCGCGCAGCCGCTCGCCCGCCGGTGAGCCGGGGTCGGTGAACGCGGACTCGGGCAGCTCCGCGGTGTAGGCGAACACCGGCCCGGCCAGCTGCGGGCTCTCGAACGTGTCGACGGCGGTGAACAGCGGGTCGAGCCCGCCGGCGTCGGCGCGGAACAGCGAGTCGCCCCAGTAGACGCCGCCGGGGTCGGCGAGCTCGTAGCGCCCGACGACGGTCACCGGCACCGGCTTCGCCCGCGGCTGGTTGCGCAGCGTGAGCGTGTCGCCGGTGTGCAGCCCGAGCGCGTCGGCGGTGGCGGCGCTCACCAGCACCTCACCCGCGGCCTGCGGGCAGCGCCCGTCGAGCCGCAGGTGCTCGCAGACGTCGTCGCGGTGGGCGACCGAGACCCTGGGCGTGGTCTCGGCGCCGTCCAGCAGCATGTTCACGGTGATGCCGAGGCGGCCGGCTCCGGGCAGCAGGCGCTCGACGGTGTCGCGGTAGGCGGCCAGCGCCGAGCGCGGATCGCCGTCCGCGTTGGTCTGGCGGCGCACGGAGATGGTGCGCTCGGCCGCGGGCGCGGCGGCGGCATCGGCCGCGGCGGCCCGGCGCTCGGCCCCGGCGGCGAACCACGGCCCGGCGGCGGCCGCGGTCACGAGCAGCACGGCGAGGGCGAACACGGCCCACGCCTGCGCGGCGCGCGCCCGGAGCGCGCTGAGCACCAGTCCGAGCACGGGGTGCCTCCTTCGGGGTCGGTCGCAATGGGCACCTTACGCGGCGGGTCCGACAGTTTTGGCGAGCCGATCGACCGATCGCCATGTGCCGCACGGCATCCCTATGCTTCGCGGCGTGCCGGACGCTGCGCTCGGAATCGACTACGGAACGTCGAGCACCGTGGCCGTCCTGCGCCATCCCGGCGGCAAGGTGCGCCCGCTGCTGTTCGACTCCTCGCCGCTGCTGTCCTCGGCCGTGTTCCGCAACGACGCCGGGCGCCTGCTCGTCGGCCGCGACGCCGAGCACGCCGCGCGCCTCGACCCGGCCCGCTACGAGCCCAACCCCAAGCGCCGCATCGACGAGCTCGAGGTGCTGCTCGGCGACCGCGCCGTGCCGGTGCCCGAGCTGGTGGCGGCGACCCTGATCCGCGTGCGCGCGGAGGCGCTGCGCACCCTCGGCGGCCCGCCCGCGACGCTGACCATGACCTGCCCCGCGACCTGGGGCTCGGCCCGCCGCCAGGTGCTGCTCGACGCCGCCGCGCTGGCCGGGCTCCCGGTGCCGGCCCTGGTCGCCGAGCCCGTCGCGGCCGCCACCTACTTCGCGGCCGTGCTCGGTCATGCGGTACAGCCCGGTCAGTGCGTCGTCGTCTACGACCTCGGCGCCGGGACGTTCGACGCCAGCGTGGTGCAGCGCACCGCCGACGGATTCCGGGACCTGGCCTGCCGCGGCCTCGACGACGTCGGCGGCCTCGACCTCGACGCGCTGGTCGTGGCGCACGCGCGCACGGTCGTCGAACCGGCCGCGCCCGGCACCTGGACCCGGCTCACGGCGCCGCAGTCGGCCAGCGACCTGCGCCACGCCACGATGCTGTGGACCGACGCCCGGCACCTGCGCGAGACGCTGTCGCGGGAGTCCTCGGCGAGCATGTTCGTCCCGGTGGCGGACCAGGAGGTGCTCTTCACGCGGCAGCAGTTCGACGCCGCGGCCGAGCCGGTCCTGGCCCGCACCGTGCAGCTGGCCCTGACCACGCTCAAGGAGGCCCGGGTCCGGCCGGATGCGGTCGCGGGGTGGTTCCTCGTCGGCGGCGGTACCCGTACGCCCCTGGTCGCCACCATGCTGCACCGCGCCACGGGCGTCGCCCCGACGGTGCTGGAGGAGCCGCAGCTGGTGGTCGCCGAGGGCGCCCTGCACCTGGCCACGATGCCCGCCGCCGCGCCCGTCCCCGCCGCGGCACCGCCCATCACGGCACCGCCCGCCACGGCACCGCCCATCACGGCACCGCCCGCCACCGCACCGCCCGTCGAGGCCGCACTACTCGCGACCACCCCGATCACGGCCACGCCGGTCGTCGCGGCGCCGGTCGACGAGCGGCTCTGGCCCGATCCGCCGGAACGCGCACCGCAAGCGCCCCCCGAAGCGGCGAAGACGGCGCGGCGAGGAACAGGTGTCGGCACCGGGTTCCAGGAGCTGTTCGCCCTGGTGGCCGCCGCGTTCGCGGCCCTGCTGCTGCTGTCGCCGCTCGCCCTGGGCGACGTGAACGTCCTGAGCCTCGTCGCCGGTGGCGGGTTCGGGCTCGCCGTCGTCTGGCGGGTCGTGAGGCTGCGCCGCCCGGGACCCCGGGCCGTCGACTGGGTCGCCATCGCGCTCGGCGGCCTGATGATCGCGCTGACGGCGGCCCGCTATCTGGCGGTGATGTGACCATGGCCGACTTCGCGTCCTACCTGTCCGATCAGGCGAACGCCGGCGCCGTCATCGCCCTCGGCGCCACCGCGACCGCGGTCTGGGCGACCCGGACCGCGCGCTCGGAGCCGGCCGAGGCCGACGATGCCCCGGCCGTGCCGAAGCCGCTCGGGGGCGGCGCCGAGACCTGGGCGGTGGCGGCCGTGGCCGTCGCCGCGATCGTCGCGGCGCTCGCCTCGCCCAGACCGCTGGGGCTGCCCTTCGACTGGCTGGTGGTGCTCGGACTCGTCCTGGCCGCGACGCTGCGGGGCTACCGCCTGAGCCGGCCCGGGCCGGCCGTCCTGGACCGCCTGGCCGCCGTCCTCGCCGTCGTGCCCGGCTGCGCCCTGCTCGCCGGGGCGATGTTCATGGCGTTCGATGGCACGTCAGGCGGCCGGGTGCTGCTGTGGATGCTCGGCTACGCGGTCGCGGGCGCACTCGCCCTGATCGTCGGCCTGCGCTGGCAACGCGCCGCCCGGGCCTAATTCGCCGGACGGCACCGGGGCCGGGGCACGGTCGGCGGGCCGGCGCATGATCCGGACATGCCCTCGTCGGTGAGGGAGACCGCCGGTCGTACAGCGGCGGTTCACCCACGCCCGCGAGGGTCCGCCGCATGGCCACCGACGCGGCGGTCGACGAGATGCAGGCGCGCTTCGAGGGCGAGGGCGCGCCGGCGGGGCGAGCTCGCCGGGGAGCGGGGGGCGGCCGTGGCACCGTTGCCGTGGTACCGCGGCCCGCTTGTCCGCCTGATGTCGGATTGACGATCGGATTCCGGGCAGTCAGGCGGCGTGCCGCCGGGCCAGACTGGCGGGATGGCGAACGATCCGGATCCCCGCGGGCGGCTCAACGGGGCGCTGGACCAGGTGGCCGCGAACCCCGAGATCCAGCGCGTGCGCGAGGTCGCGTTCGCCGCGCTGCACCTCGAGCCGGGGCAGCGCATCCTCGACGCCGGGGCCGGGACCGGCGAGGTCGCGCGGCTGCTCGCGACCCGGCTGTGCGGCAGCGGCGCGATCGTGGCGCTCGACGCCTCGGCCGACGCGATCGCCGCGGCGGTCGCCCGCGACGAGGGGACCCGCGTGCGGTACACCCAGGGCGACGTGACCGCCCTGGACTTCCCGGATCGCTGGTTCGACGCGGTGCGCTGCGAGCGGGTGTTGCAGCACCTGGCGGAGCCCGACCTCGCCGTGGCGGAGCTGGCCCGCGTCACCCGGGCCGGCGGGCGCGTGTGCCTCGTCGACACCGACTGGGAGTCGGTCGCCGTCGACGGGCTGCCCCGGCCGCTGGTCGCCCGGGTCCGCGAGCACCTGCTCGCGACCGTGGCCGGCCAGCACCTCGACATGGGCCGCACGCTGCGGCGGCGGCTGCTGGGCGCGGGGCTGCGCGAGGTGAGCGCGGTGCCGGTCGCGCTGTACTTCCCGGACCCTCTCGCCGCCGCGGCCGTGCTGCCGATGGTCAACCCGATGGTGCCGGCCGAGTCCGGCCTGATCCCGGACGACCTGCGCGAGGACTGGTTCGGCGCGCTGGGCGAGGCGGGCGAGCGCGGCGACTTCCTCGCGACGCTGACGATGTGGGTGGCAACCGCGACCGTGTGACCCAGCGACCCAGCGACCCAGCGGCCCAGCGGCCCGGCGACCCAGCGGCCCAGCGGCCCAGCGGCCCAGCGGCCCAGCGGCCCAGCGGCCCAGCGGCCCAGCGGCCCAGCGGCCCAGCGGCCCAGCGGCCCAGCGGCCCAGCGGCCCAGCGGCCCAGCGGCCCAGCGGCCCAGCGGCCCAGCGGCCCAGCGGCCCAGCGGCCCAGCGGCCCAGCGGAAGTGTGGCCCGAGGGTAGGTCAGGCCTCGGCGGCGGCGAGCAGGTCGCGCAGGAGGGCCGACAGCCGCTTGTGGCTCGCCTCGGGCAGGCGCTCCAGCACCTCGCGCTGCGCGTCCAGCCCCATGACGACCGCCTCGTCGATGACCTCGCGGCCGCGGCCGGTGATCACGAGGCCGCGCCGGTCGGCCGGGTCCGGGGAGCGGGTCACCAGGCCGGCCCGCTCGATGCGGTCGAGCCGGCCCGTCAGCCCGCCCGTGGTCAGCATCAGCGACGCGCTCAACGCCTTCTCGCTGGTCGGCACCGCCGGGGCCTACCTGCTGTCGGTTCCGCGGCGTGACGACCCTCCCGCCCGCCCGCCCAAGTGACCCTGTTCGGCCTGCTCAGCGCGGTCGTCGCGGCCGCCGCTGGATCGCGCTGGGCCGGTCGCTGTCGGCCGGGCAGCTCGCCGGGGCCGTGACCGTGCTGATCGCGGTGCTGATCGGCACCGGCGCCGGCAACCGCGCTGCGGTCGACGGCGGCGTGCAGGCGACCCTGCGCCGCGAGGACCTCGGCGCCGTTTTCCGCAGACGATGTACGTCGATGCTGGGCACCGGTGGCGGTAGGGTCGCACCGTGAGCTTCGACGCCATCGTGGTCGGCGCGCGCGTCGCCGGCTCCCCGACCGCCATGCTGCTGGCCCGGGCCGGCCACCGGGTGCTCCTGCTCGACCGGGCCACGTTCCCCAGCGACGTCATCTCGACGCACCTCGTGCACGTGCCGGGGATGGCCCTGCTGCACCGCTGGGGCCTGCACGACGCCGTCGCGAACGCGGGCGCCCCGCGGCTCGCGCGGTTCACCATGGACTTCGGCCCGTTCGTCATCAGCGCCCCGCCCCCGCCCTCGGACGGAGCCGCGCATCCGTACTGCGTGCGCCGTACCGTCCTCGACGCCATCCTCCTGGACGCCGCCCGCGCGGCCGGGGCCGAGGTGCGGGAGGGCGTGACCGTCGAGGGCCTGCTGCGCGACGAGTCCGGCCGCGTGACCGGGGTCCGCGGCGACGGCTTCGAGGAGCGCGCCCGGATCGTCATCGGCGCGGACGGCCTGCGCTCGGTGGTGGCCCGCGAGGCGGGTGCCGGGACCTACCACGACACCCCGTCGCTGACCGCGTGCTACTACGCCTACTACCGCGGCCTGCAGCCCCGCGACAACGCCGAGATCTACCAGCTGGGCGACCGCGCGGTGGTGCTCTTCCCGACCAACGACGACGCGACCTGCGTGTTCGTGGCGTGCCCGAGCGCGCAGTTCCACGACTTCCGCACCGACGTGGAGGCCCACTACGCCGAGGCCCTCGCACGGGTACCGTCCGTGGCCGCCCGGATCGCCGCCGCCGAACGGGTCGGGCGCATGCACGCGACCGCCGACGTGCCGAACTTCTTCCGCACGCCGGCCGGGCCGGGCTGGGCCCTGGTGGGCGACGCGGGCTACCACAAGGACCCGGTGATGGCCGCGGGTATCACCGACGCCTTCGTGTGCGCGCAGCTGCTGGCCGACGCGGTCCACCGCGGACTCCGCGGCGGCGACCTGGACGCGGCCGTGCGGGCCTACGCGCAGGAGCGCGACCGCCGCTTCCTGCCGGCCCTCCAGCTGACCTGCCAGCTGGCGTCGATGGAGCCGCCGAGCCCGCAGATGGCCGCGCTGTTCGCCACGATCGCGGCGAGCCCCGCGGAGTCGACCCGCTTCTTCGGCGTCATGCAGGGCAGCACGCCGATCCCGCAGTACTTCGCCCCGGACAACCTCGCCCGCATCATGTCCGCCACCTGAGCCGCCCGGCCGCCGCTATTTGAGGTGGCCGGCGGTGAGGCCGGACTGGACCTGGCGCTGGAAGACCAGGTACAGCAGCAGCACCGGCAGCATCGCGATCGTCATGCCCGCGAACAGGCCGCCGAAGTCGCCCGCGTAGCCCTCGTTCACGGCCAGGGCGGTCAGGCCCTGCGCCAGGACCCAGCGCTTCTCGCTGCCCTCGCCCTGCATCAGCACGATCGGGAAGATGTACTGGTTCCACTGCGTGAGGAAGTTGAAGATGCCCACGCTGATCAGCCCCGGCCGGGCCATCGGCAGCATGATGCGGAAGAACAGGCTCCAGTGCGAGCAGCCGTCCACGAGGGCCGCCTCGGCCACCGCCGTCGGCAGGGTGCGGAAGAACGCGGTCAGGAAGAACACCGTGAACGGCAGCGAGTACGCGGTGTAGACGAGGATCAGGCCGGGCAGCGTGCCGAGCAGGCCCAGGTTCTTGACCACGAAGAAGAGCGGCACCAGGGCCAGGAACACGGGGAAGACCATGCCGCCGGCGAAGGCGTAGTAGACGACGCGCATGCCGCGCAGCTCGTAGCGGGCCAGGACGTAGGCGGCCATGGCGCCCAGCAGCATGGTCAGGGCCAGCGCGGCGGCGACCACGATGGTGCTGTTGAGGAAGTAGCGGCCCATGTGGGCCTCGTTCCAGGCGCGCGTCCAGTTCGAGAAGCGCAGCGACGACGGCAGGCTCCAGGCGCCCGAAAGGATCTCGTCGTCGCTCTTGAAGGAGCTGACCACCGCCCACAGCAGCGGGAAGGTGGTGAGCAGCGCCCAGCCGAAGAGGAAGACGTGGGAGAAGGCGTTGCCGAGGCGGGGGCGCACGTCAGTACTCGATGCGTTCGCGGCGGGTCAGGCGCAGGGACGCGATCGCGACCGTGAGGGTCACGAAGAACATCGCGACGCCGATCGCGGAGGCGTAGCCGAACTTGGCGTCGCCGAAGGCCGTGTTGTAGAGCCGCAGTCCCACGACGTCGGTGCTGAACCCGGGGCCGCCGTTGGTGATGATCTGCACGAGGGCGAATGCGTCCAGGGCGACGATGGCGAGGTACACCCACGCCACCTGAATCGTGTCCCACAGCAGTGGCACGGTGATCCGCCACAGGGTGGTGAAGCGGCCCGCGCCCTCGAGCATGACGGCCTCGTAGATCTCGCGCGGGATCGCGGACATCGCGGCGCCGAAGAGCACCACGTAGAAGCCGACGTTGCTCCACACCATCACGACGAGCACCGCCCAGAAGGCCACGCCGGGGTCGCCGAGCCAGGTGCGGGCGAGCGAGCCCAGCCCGGCGGCGCGCAGGAAGCCGTTGACGAGGCCGCCGTTCGGGGCGTACATCTCGCGCCAGAGCACGCCGACGATGGCCACCGAGAGCACCTGCGGGAAGAAGTACACGATGCGGTACACGGCGCCGAAGCGCACGCCGTGGATGTTCAGCATGGAGGCGAAGAACAGGCCCAGCACGATGGTGGCGACGGGCAGCACCGCGAGCAGGACGGCGTTGTGCCGCAGGGCGTTCCAGAAGTACTCGTCCGACAACAGCCGCGTGAAGTTGCCCGTCCCGACGTAGTCCCACGTCGGGCTCAGGCCGCGCCAGTTGGTCGTGGAGACCTGGAACGCCTGCAGGTAGGGCGAGACGACGAAGACGGCGTAGACCGCCACGGCGGGCAGCAGGAACGTGATGGCGAACAGGCGCCGACCGTGGCGCATCCTCAGCTGCTCCGCTTGTACTTCTTGATGGAGTCGTCCTTGGCGATCGCGTCCGCGCCCTTCTGGCACTGCTCGACGAACTGCTTGGCGTTGATCTGCTTGGTGAACAGCGCCCCGCACGCGGCGTCGACGAGCTCGCGCTCCAGCTTGCGGTAGTAGGAGTTGTACACCCAGTTGAAGCCCTTGTCACCGGAGGCCTTGAGCGCCTTGGTGACCGACGCCAGCCCGGGCGGCAGGTTCACGCCCTGGTCGAGCCCGGCGACGCAGGTGAGGCTCGCGACCCGGTTGGTGAAGTCGATCGCGCCCTTCTTCGACAGCATGACGCGCAGGTACTCCAGCCCGCCGGCGACGTTCTTCGCCTTGGCCGGCACGATGAACGGCTCGCCGGTCGTGCCCCGCAGCGCCTCGAACGGCAGCTTGTCGGAGGCGGACAGGCTCGGCGTCGGCGCGACCGTCATCTGGAAGCCGGGCGGCGTGACGGCCTTCTGCTCGCTCTCCAGCCAGGAGCCGCACGAGATGAACACGGCCTTGCCCTTGCACCACTCGGTCTGCGACTGGATGTGGTCGAGCCCCTCCGAGCCGGGCATGATGTAGCCGTCGACCGCCAGCTGCGAGTAGGCGTCCGCGGCGGTGAGGATCGCCTCGTGCTTCCACGCGTTGGGCTCGAGGTTGTCGATGGCCACGAGCACGTCCTGGCCAGCGAGCTTCGCCGCGGCGGACAGGATCGGCCACGACATGTACCGCGGATGCTTGCCCTGATAGGTCCAGGGCGAGATGCCGGCGGCCTTGACGGTCTTGCACAGGGCGATCATCTCGTCCCACGTCTTCGGGTACTGCCACCCCTTGTCCTGCATGAGCTTGGCGGAGTACCAGATCCCGTAGACGGTGTAGGTGTAGTTGAGCGCCATCGTCTTGCCGTCGTAGGTGCCGGGCAGCAGCGAGCCGGGCAGGAGCGTGTCGCGCACCTTCTTGGCCGGGTCGTCGATGCTGGGCGCGTCCAGCAGCGGCCCGAGGTCGGCCAGGGCGTCCTGCGAGACGAGGCCGTTGAAGTCGATCTGGCCGGCGCCGGAGTTGTCGATGACGTCGGGCGGGCTGCCGTCGACGAAGCGGGGCTGCAGCGTCTGGCCGATCTGCTGCGTCGCCGAGTGCTTGATCTGCGCCTGCGGGTACCGCTCGCTGTACATCGCCTCGTGCGCCTTGGCGTAGTCCTCGCCGAAGCCGCCGTTGAACACGACGATCTCCAGCGGCGCGTCCTGCTTGACGCCGAGCGGGTTCGCGGCGTTCTTCGCGCCCTGCTCGGTGCTGGAGGGCTTGTCGTCGCCGCCGGACAGCGCGCACGCGCCCAGGGTGGCCGAGGCGGCGGCCAGGGCGCTCGAGCCGAGCAGGGCCCGCCGGGAAAGAAGACTCATCGCCGCTCCTTCACAAGGGACGTCTGTCGATGACAATGAAGGTTTCCAACCAAACTTGCAAGAGGCGGTAGATTGTTACCGGGTCAGGCGGGCGTGCACCCGGGCATCCGGGGCCGCGCCGATGACCTGCGTGATCGCCAGCCAGAGGGCTCCCGCCGGGCCGTACGTCGCCGCCATGGGCACGATCCGGTAACGCTCCCGCACCGCCGCCCGGATGCGATCGGCCACCGGGCCGGGCGACAGCAGGACGGAGCCCGCGAGCACGACGGCCGGACGGGGCAACGCGGCGCGCCCGGCGACCGTCTCCAGGGTGTGCAGCAGATGCTCCGCGGCCTCCTCGACGAGCGCCACCGCCACCGCGTCGCCGTGCACGGCGAGCGCGCTCACGGCCGGCGCGAGGGCACCGAGCGCGGCGGGCGGGCGGTCGAACGCGGCGCGCAGCAGGGCCTGGTCGTCGCCGGCCGGGACGCCGAGCAGGGCGCTCAGCGTCCGGGTGAGCGCCGTGGCCGGGCCACGGCCGTCGAGCGCGCGCAGCACGGCGCGCAGGCCCGCGCGGCCGAGCCAGACCGCCGAGCCCTCGTCGCCGAGCAGCCAGCCGTACCCGTCGCAGCGATGCGTCAGCCGCCCGCCCGCGAACGCGGCCCCGACCGCCCCGGTGCCGGCGAGCAGCAGCAGCCCGTCCGGCGCCGGCGAACCCGCGGCGAAGCCGACCTCGAGGTCGGTCACCGCGACCACGCGCCCGCCCAGCCCGGCCGCGCGCCAGGCCGCCTCGGCCGCCGCCTGGGTCGCGCCCCGCGCGGCCGCCCCGCCCGCGATCCCGACCACCCCGAGCGCGACCCGCGCGGCGTCGTCCCCGGAGCGGGCGAGTAGATTGCGCAGCGCGGCCGTGAGCGCCTCCACCGGCGCCGCGCCGCTCGAGTTGCGGTTGGCACCACCCGACTCCGCCCGTGCCCGGACGGTGCCGTCCAGGTCACTCAGCGCGCACCGCGTGGTCGTGGCGCCCGCGTCAACACCGATGACCAGGGGCTCAGGCATCGCGTCACCGCATTCCATTGACGAAACCGACGAGGCAACGGAAACTTTTCCACATGACGGACGACGCTCGCCAGGTCTCCACGGCCGTGAAGATCCGCGGGCTCCTGCCCTCGCTGTCACGGGCCGAGCAGCGGGTCGGCCGGATCATCATCGAGGAGGCGGCCACCGCGGCGCAGATGACGATCACGGAGCTGGCCAAGCGCGCCGACACCTCCGAGACCACGGTCATCCGCTTCTGCCGCGCCATCGGCGTCTCCGGCTACCCCGAGCTGCGGCTCAAGCTCGCCGCCGAGGCCGGGCGGGTGCAGGACGACCCGGCCCAGGAGGCGATCGGCAGCGACATCAGCCGCTCCGACGACCTCGGCCAGGTGGTCAAGACCATCGCCTACGCCGACGCCCGGGCCGTCGAGGAGACCGCCGCCCAGCTCGACCTGCAGGCGCTGGGCAAGGTCGTCACCGCGATCGCCGCGGCCCGCCGCATCGACATCTACGGTGTGGGCGCGAGCGCGTTCGTGGCCCAGGACTTCCAGACGAAGCTGCACCGCATCGGGCTGACCGCCTACGCGTGGTCGGACCTGCACCTGGCGCTCACCAGCGCGGCCCTGCTCGGCGAGGGCGACGTCGCGATCGGCATCTCGCACACGGGCACCACCGTGGACACGATGGAGGCCTTCGCCGAGGCCGGGCGGCGCGGGGCGACGACGGTCGCGCTCACCAACTTCCCGAAGTCGCCGATCACGCGCGTCGCCGACCTGGTGCTGACCACGGCCGCGCGGGAGACCACGTTCCGCTCGGGCGCGATGGCCAGCCGGCTGGCCCAGCTCACCGTGGTCGACTGCGTGTTCGTCGGCGTCGCCCAGCGCACCTACGACCGCACCCGCACGGCCCTGGAGTCGACCCGCGACGCGGTGCGAAGCCGGCGGACCAAGGCCGATCGGGGCCGCTGGTGAGCGTCTCCCCCGGGGTCTCGCCCACCGAGGAGCGCAACCCGCACACGGTCGCCATCGACCAGCTGCCCACGCTCGACATGCTCCGGCTCATCAACGCCGAGGACGCCAAGGTCGCTCCGGCGGTTTCCGCGGTACTGCCCGACGTCGCCGAGGCCGTCGAGCTCGCGGTGACCGCCCTGCGCGCGGGCGGGCGCATGCACTACTTCGGCGCGGGGACCTCGGGCCGCATGGCGGTGCTGGACGCGGCCGAGCTGCACCCCACGTTCGGCATCGGCTACGAGCGGGTCGTCGCCCACATCGCGGGCGGGCTCCCGGCTCTGCACACCGCGGCCGAGGGCGTGGAGGACGACGCCGAGCTCGGCGCGGCCGCGGCGGCCGAGCTGGCCGCGGGGGACCTCGCCGTGGGCGCGACGGCCAGCGGCACCACCCCCTACGTCGGCGGCGCGCTGCGGGCCGCCCGCGCCGCCGGGGCCGGCACCGTGCTGATCTCCGCGAACCCGAACGCGCCGCTGGCCGAGCTGGCCGACGTGGTCATCGCGGTCGACACCGGCCCCGAGGCGATCACCGGCTCGACCCGCATGAAGGCCGGCACCGCCCAGAAGCTGGTGCTCAACGCGCTGTCGACGGCGGTCATGGTCCGGCTCGGCCGCACGTACTCGAACCTGATGACCGACATGGTCGCGAGCAACCGCAAGCTGCGCGGCCGCCAGGTGCGCATGCTCGCCCAGGCGACCGGGCTGCCCGCCGAGGCCTGCACGACCGCCCTGGCCGAGGCGGGCGGCGAGTCGAAGGTCGCCCTGGTGGCGCTGCTGGCCCAGACCCCGGCCGCGAACGCCCGCCGCGCGCTGGAGCGCTCGGACGGCGTGGTGCACGCGGCCCTGACCGAGCTGCACAGTCGGTAAAAAACCTTCGTCGGACTGGATCCGGTTGGAAGGTATCGACATCGATGCCGGTGGCGGTATAGCGTGCCATCAATCAATCGCCTCAGGTTTCCCCTGGAGGAGCGATGGCCCTCATCCCGGCCCTGGTCGCGACCGCCGTGCTCGCCGCACCGCTCGGCGCACCACCAGGCGCACCACCGACCACCCCGGCCAGGCACGACGAACAGATCTCCTTCCACCGGTGGCGCACCTTCCAGCACTGGCAGCGCGGCAGCGCGGACGGCTGGGAGACCGCCACCTGGACCTCACCGCGACAGCGGGCCGGCTTCGGCGCGAGCGAGCTCGTCGCCTCCTGGAACGCCGACACGCCCGCGGGCACCTGGCTGCAGGTCGAGCTGCTGGGCACGTACACGAACGGCGAGAGCACCCCGGCCTACGTCATGGGCCGCTGGGCCGCGGGCGACCAGGACATCGAACGGTCCTCGGTGGACGGTCAGGGCGACGCCCACTCCACCGTCTACACGGACACGTTCTCCATCGACGACGTGTCCAAGGGCGTGCTGCTGGACAGCTACCGCCTCCGCGTGACCCTGTTCCGCAAGCCCGGCCGGCCCTCGTTCCCGCACGTCCGGCAGGTCGGCGCGATGGTCTCCAACGTGCCGGACCGGTTCACGGTCGCCCCGAGCGCCGGGCACATCGCCTGGGGCCGGGAGCTCACCGTCCCGCGGTACTCGCAGAACATCCACATCGGACAGTACCCGCAGTACGACGGCGGCGGCGAGGCGTGGTGCTCCCCCACCTCGACCGAGATGGTCGTCGAGTACTGGGGCCGGGGGCCCAGCGCCGCCGACCTGGCCTGGGTCGACCCGTCCTACGCCGACCCGCAGGTCGACCACGCGGCCCGGATGACCTACGACTACACCTACGCCGGCGCCGGGAACTGGCCGTTCAACACCGCCTACGCCGCGACGTTCGGGCTGACCGGCATCGTGACCCGGCTGCACTCCCTCGACGAGCTGGAGCGCTTCATCGCGGCCGGCATCCCGGTCGTCACCTCGCAGTCGTTCCTCGCCTCGGAGCTCACGGGCGCGAACTACTCGACCTCCGGGCACCTGTTCGTGGTCGTCGGGTTCACCGAGACCGGCGACGTCATCGTCAACGACCCGGCCTCGTCGTCGGACGACGCGGTCCGCAACGTCTACCGGCGCACCGAGTTCGAGCAGGTGTGGCTGCGCACCAAGCGCCACCGCGCGGACGGTTCGGTCGCCTCCGGCAGCGGCGGCATCGCATACCTCATCGCACCGCCGGGCAAGGCGCTGCCCCGCGTGCCCGGCTCGGACAACTGGTAGGTCCACATGAGACTCTTCGCCGTCGCGGTGCTCGGCGCCACCGTCCTGGTCGCGCCCGGAGTTACACCGCAGAGACAACAAGACTTCGCCGACGCGGCCCGGGCGGCGGGTGTACCGGCCGAGGTGCTCCTCGCCGTGTCGTACCTGGAGTCGCGGTGGGACACCAACCGAGGCGCCCCCAGCACCAGCGGCGGCTTCGGCCCCGTGCACCTCACCGATGTCGCCGCGGTCACCGCCCGCCACGACGGTATCGAGGACGCGCGGGGCGACACCGCCCGACCGTCCACGATGGATACTCCGGCCGGCGCGCCGGTGCCGGGGACGCGGACGCTCGACCGGGCCGCCGAGCTCACCGGGCTCGCCAAGGACCGGCTGCGCACCGACGCGCGGGACAACATCCGGGGCGGCGCCGCGCTGCTGGCCTCCTACCAGCGCGACCTCGGCGCGCCGGGCGGGGCCGGCAGCGACCCGGCCGCCTGGTACGGCGCCGTCGCCCGCTACAGCGGCGCGGACACCGCCGACGCGGCCGGGGACTTCGCCGACGAGGTGTACGCGACGCTGCGCGACGGCGCCGACCGGGTCACCGACGACGGCGAGCACGTGACGCTGAGCGCGCACGCGGCGGTGCGCCCGCAGGTGGCCTGGCTCGACCGGCTCGGGCTGCGCCGGCCGCCGCGGCCCGACGGCGTCGAGTGCCCGCCGGACCTGCCCTGCGAGTGGATCCCGGCCCCGTACGCGGATCTCGGCGGCGGGGACTACGGCAACCACGACCTCGGCGACCGGCCGGCGAGCCAGCGGGTGCGCTACATCGTCATCCACGACACCGAGGAGTACTACGACCGCACCGTGCAGCTGGTGCAGGACCCGGCGTACGTCAGCTGGCACTACACCATCCGCTCGGCCGACGGGCACGTGGCCCAGCACGTGAAGGCCAAGGACGTCGCGTGGCACGCCGGGAACTGGTACGTCAACGCGGCCTCGGTCGGCATCGAGCACGAGGGCTTCGCGGCCGAGGGCGCCTGGTACACCGAGGCGATGTACCGCGCGTCGGCGAAGCTCGTGCGCTACCTCGCCGCCCGCCTCGACGTCCCGCTCGACCGCGGCCACATCGTCGGCCACGACAACGTGCCGGGCACCGTGCCGTCCACCGTGGCCGGGATGCACTGGGACCCGGCGCCCTACTGGGACTGGGGACACTACTTCGACCTGCTGCACGCGCCCTTGCGCGCCACGGGCACGGCGCACACCGGGCTGGTCACCATCGACCCGGACTACGACGCGAACCGGCCCGCGTTCACCGGCTGTGACGGTACGACGGCCGGCCCCTGCCCTTCCCACGGCGCCTCCGCGCTGGTCCTGCACACCGCGCCCGACGCGAACGCCCCGCTGCTGAGCGACCCCGGGCTGCACCCCGACGGCTCGGCGTCGACGATGGCCCTGTCCGACACCGGATCGCGGGTCTCGGCCGGCCAGACCTACGCCGTCGCCGGGCGCTCCGGCGACTGGACGGCGATCTGGTACCTCGGGCAGCGCGGCTGGTTCCACAACCCGCCCGCGCACCCGACGGCGAAGTGGGCGACGGGCCTCGTCGCGGTGCCGAAGCCCGGCAAGGCGACGATCCCCGTCTACGGCCGCGCGTACCCGGAGCAGGCCGCGTACCCGGCGGGCGTGCCCTACCAGGCGATCACGCCGCTGCAGTACACGTTCGCGGCCGGGCAGCGGTACGCGGTCGCGGGGATCGTGCCCGGCGAGTACTACCGCGCGGTGTCCTTCGACGGCTCCGCGCCCGGCGACCGGACGGTGATCCGGGGCCAGAACAGGTACGTGCAGATCCAGTTCGGACACCGGTTCATGTTCGTCAATCTGGACGATGTCCAGCTGGTGCCGTCGCCGTCGCAGCTCACGTAAGGATCGGGCGCGCCGCGCCGGTGAGCGTGGCGGCCCGGGCCGGGGGCAGGGGCTCCTCGACCACGACCCGCGCGTCGCCGCACGCGTGCAGCATGACGCCCGGCTCCACCACGATGCCGACGTGGTGGATCCGGGCGCCGGGCAGCGCGAAGCAGTACAGGTCGCCGCGGCGCTCCCGGCCCAGCGGCACCGGTTCGGCGGCGGCCGCCTGGTCGCGGGCGTCGCGGGGCAGCCGGACCCCGGCGCGGCGCCAGGCGAGGTGGACGAGGCCGGAGCAGTCGATGCCGTGCGGGGAGAGGCCGCCCCAGACGTACACGGCGCCGAGCAGCCGCCGCGCGGTCCGCAGGGGGTCGGGCGCGTCGGCGCGCACGTCGGACTCGGCGACCCACAACGGCTCCGCGGCCCCCGGCACGTGCACGGGCCGCCACCCGTCGCGGCTCGGGCCGGCCGCGACGAGCCGGGTGCCGAGCGCGACACCGGGCATGGCGAGCGTCCCGTTCGGCTCGTCCCGCAGGTCCGTCGAGAGCGCGTCCACCATGGACACCGGGCCGTCGAGGTCCGCCGCCTCCGCGAGCTGGGTGATCGGCAGCCAGCCGGGGTAGTCGCCCTGGCCGGGCAGGGTGACCCGGGCCCAGCCGTCGGCGTGGACCTCCTTGACCTCGGCCGCGTCGCCGAGCAGGGCCTGGGTCACCACGTTCGGCGGGGTCCGGTGCTCCGGGTCGCGGTAGAGCGTGGCGAGCGGGATGCGCACGGTGTGCGTCATGACGGCTCCTCGAGACTCAGCCCCAGTCCTGGCGCGTCGGGCAGCACGACCTCGGCGCCGTCGTAGCGCAGGCCGCCGCTCACCGGGGAGGCGCCCAGGAACCAGGCCGCGTCGAGGTCGGAGACGACCGTGGTGCCGCACGCGGCCACGAGGGCGGCCGCGGCGCCGACGCCGATCTCCGTCTCCATCATCGAGCCCACCATGGTGCCGACGTCGTGCGCGGCGGCGAGCTCGAGCAGGGTGCGGGCCGGGCCGAGGCCGCCGCACTTGGCCAGCTTGACGTTCACCAGATCGGCGGCGCGGCGGCGGATGACCTCGGTCAGGTCGCGGACCCCGAAGACCGCCTCGTCGGCCAGGATCGGCACGTCGACGCGGGCGCTGACCCAGGCCAGCCCGTCGAGGTCGGCCGCGGGCACGGGCTGCTCGACGAGCTCGACGTCCAGGCCCGCGTCCTGCATGCCGCGGATGGCCCGCACCGCGGCGCGCGGGGTCCAGCCCTGGTTGGCGTCGAGGCGGATGCGGGCGTCCGGGCCGGCCGCGGCGCGGATGCGGGCGACGCGGGCCACGTCGGCGGCGGCCGCGTCGCGCTCGCCGGCGCCCTTGCCCACCTTGACCTTCAGCACCCGGAAGCCCTCCGCGACCCGGGCGGCGGCGGCCGCGGCGAGCTCGTCGGGGCCGCCCGCGGGCAGGGTGACGTCGGTGGGCACGCGCAGCCGGGCGCCGCCGAGCAGCCGCACGAGCGGGATGCCGAGGCGGCGGGCGGCGAGGTCGTGCAGGGCGGTGTCGGCCGCGGCCTTCGCCGCGAAGTTGCGCACGGCGGCGCCCTGGACCGCGCGCAGGTTCGCGTTGAGGTCATCGGCGTCGCGGCCGGTGAGCGCGGGCCCGATGAGCTGGGCCACGCAGGCCTCGGCGCCGGCGACGGACTCGCCGGTGACCTTCCAGACCTCGGGGGCCTCGCCGAAGCCGGAGCGGCCGTCGGCGTCGACGACCTCGACGATCAGGCTCTCGGCGGTCGTGGCGGTGCGCAGGGCGGTGACGAACGGGGTGTGCAGCGCCACGCTGACCCGGTGCGTGCGGACGGCCTCGATCGTCATCGGACCCGCCCCGCCCAGGCGTCCGCGGAGATCTCGGCGATCCGGCGGCAGGCCCGCTCGTCGTAGTCGTCCGGCGGGACGCCCCGCGAGGTGGTGCAGACGGCGATCACGTACGGCTCCGCGTCGGGCGGGGTGACGAGGCCGGCGCTGTGCCGTACCCCCGTCATCCAGCCGTTCTTGTGCGCGACGCGCACCCCGTCGGGCAGGCCGGCCGCGAGGTCGACGCGCCACTGCTGGTCGGCGAGCAGGTCGAGCATCTCCGCGCACGCCTGCGGCCCGGCGAGGGTGCCGCGGTGCAGCGCGGTGAACAGCGCGGCCAGGTCGGCGGCGGTGACGACGTTGTCCAGTCCGGCGTCGCGGGCCGCGTAGTCCTCGATGCCGCGGGCGGTCACGCTGTGCGCCGCGCCCGCGAGCCGCCACACCTCGGCCACGGCGGGCAGGCCCACGCGGGCCAGGAGCAGGTTGGTGGCCAGGTTGCTGGAGCGCACGATCATCCGGCGGGCCAGCCACCGGGCGGGCACCGCGGTGCCGAGGTGCGGCCAGACCTCGTCGTCATCGTCGTAGGAGCGGTCGTTGTGGTACCGCGAGCCGTCGCCCAGGGCGCTTGCGAAGTCGTTGACGACCGGCACCGGCTCGTCGAGGCCGCCGGTGCGGTACAGCGCCGCGAGCACGGCCACCTTCATCGTGCTCGCGGCGCCGTGGAGGCGGTCGGGGTCCTGCACCTGCCGGGGCGGGCCGCCGGGGCGGCCCACCCACACCGAGACGTAGCTCGTCATCCGGCCTACTTCACATAGGTGTTCACGAACTGCGGGCTGCCGAAGATGCTGTCGACGAACACGCCGTGCACCCTCGAGCCGTGCAGCGTGAACATGACCTGCACGTAGAGCGGTACCACCGGCGCGAACTCGCGCATGATCTTCTCGTCCAGCTTCGCCCATTCGGCGCCCTGCCGCTCGACCGGCAGCGCGAGCACCCGGTCGAACTCGGCGTTCAGCGCGGGCGCGTTGAGGTAGGAGGCGCCGTTGTTGCTGCCGCCGTCCTTGATCGCCCGGCCGTCGTAGAGCACCGGCAGGATCGCGGCGCCGCTGGGCCAGTCCGCGCCCCAGGAGCCGATGTAGAGGTCCCAGGGGTTGTCCCGCTTCTTGGTCTCGTCGAGGAACGCGTCGGCCGGGATCGCCTTCAGCGTGATCTTGAAGCCGGCCTTCTCCAGGTTGCCCGCCAGCTGGGTGCTGAGGGCCTGGTTCGTCGCGTCGTCGGGGAACGCGAGCACGAGCTCCTTCGCCGCGCCGCCGAGCAGCTCCTTCGCCTTGGCCGGGTCGCCGCTCTTGCCCGCGGGGTAGGCGTCGTACTGCTTCCACCCGATCGTCGCCGGCGGCATGAGCGTCGTGACCGGCGCGGCGAACGTGGCCCCGCCGAGGGTCTTGATGAGCCCGTCGCGGTCGATGGCGTAGTTGAGCGCCTGGCGCACCTTGAGGTCGGTGACCCGCTGGTTGTTGATGGTGAGCGTGAAGTGCTGCGGCGTCGGGGCCTGCAGGATGCGGTCCTTGAGCGCCGCGTCCCCGACCACCTTGGACACCAGCGACGGGTCGACGCCGTTCCAGGAGACCGCGGTCTGGTCGGCCCCGCCGTCGGTGATGATCCGGTTGGTCTGGGTCACCGGGTCGGGCCCGAACGACCAGACGAACGCGTCCGGGTACTGGTGGCGCACCGCGTCGGTGGCCGGGTCCCACGCGGTGTTGCGCTCCATCGTGAGCTGGGTGCCGGCCTCGTTCTTGGTGATCTTGTACGGCCCGGAGGAGACGGGCCGGGCGTCGTACTGCGTGCCGGTGTCCTTCGCCGCGGGCACGGGCGCGGTCGCCGGCAGGGACGCGGCGAAGGGCAGGTCGCAGTGCGGCTTGGCGAACGTGAGCTGCAGCGTCCTGTCGTCGGGGACGGTGAGCCCCGGCGGGAGCGCGCTCTTGTCGCGCTTGAAGTCGAACGCGGTGTCGAACTGGGGCGAGTCGGCGAGCCACTCCTGGATGTAGGTCGGGCCGCCGGTGAGGGACAGGTCGAAGGAGCGCGCGATGCCGTAGGCGACGTCCCGGGCCGTGATCGCCGAGCCGTCCTCGAACCTCACCCGGTCCTTGATGGTGAAGCGCCAGGTGCGGCAGTCCTTGTTGACGTCCGTGCCCGGGGTGGTCGCGAGGTCGCCGACGAGCGTCACGTGCCCCTGCCCGTCGTCCTTGTAGGTGGTGAGCCGGCGGGCGTAGAGCTGCGAGGCGTTGAGGCCGACGAAGCTGTAGGTGCGCTGGGGGTCGAGGTGCGCGATCTTCGTCTGCCGGATGACGGTCACGGTGCCGCCCTTGGCCGCGCCGGGCACCTCGGCGGCCGGGCCCTGCGAGTCCTTCGGGTCGGTGGCGATCGCGCCGCTGGCCTGCCGGTTGGTGTCGACGCCCGGGTCGTCGCCGGTCTTGGTGTTGTTCGTGCAGGCGCCGAGCCCCGCCACGAGCGTGAGCAGCATGGCGGCGGTGCGTTCTCTGCGCATTGTCCTCCCCTATCGCAAGCGGACCCGCGGATCGATCCGGGTGTAGAGCGCGTCGACGACGATGTTCGCGACGATGATGAAGGCCGCCGCGAGCAGGACGGTCGCCATGATCGTCGGCAGGTCCCCGTCGCGCACGGCGTCGATGGCGGTGCGGCCGAGGCCGCGGAGTCCGAAGGTGGTCTCGGTGATGACGGTGCCGCCGAGCGCGGTGCCGACGTCCAGCCCCGCGGCCGTCACGAGCGGGGTGATCGCGGCGCGCAGCACGTGCCGGCGCACCACGAGCCGCTCCGGCAGGCCCTTCGCGCGGGCGGTGCGCACGAAGTCCTCGGACATCGTCTCCAGCATCTGGGCGCGGGCCAGCCGGGCGTACACGGCGGAGAAGAGGAACGCCAGGGTGCACCAGGGCAGCACGAGCGCGGTGAGCCAGGCCAGGGGATCGTCCAGCAGCGGGGTGTAGTGCGGGTAGGGCAGCACCCGCAGCGTGTAGACGAACACCAGCAGCAGGACGCCGCCGACGAAGTACAGCTGCATCGACGCCCCGGACAGCGAGAAGCCGATCGCGAGCCGGTCGAACACGGTGCCGCGGCGCAGCGCGGAGAGCATGCCGAGGCCGATGCCCAGCGCCAGCCACAGCACCGCCGCCGGGATCACGATGCTCAGCGTCACCGGGAGGGTCCGGGCGAACGTGTCGCGCACCGGCTCGTTGTTGACGTAGCTGTACCCCAAGCAGGGCGCCGGGCAGCCGTCGCGGCCGGTGAACACGCCCTTGAAGTACCGCAGATACTGCACCGGCTTCGGATCGTTGAGCCCGAGCTCGTCGCGCACCCGCTCCAGCCGCTGCGCGTCGCAGTGCTTCGGGCACATCGCGGCGGCCGGGTCCCGCGGCAGCGCGAAGAACATCAGGAACGTCACGACGCTGACCGCGAAGAGCGTGAGCAGGCCGAGCAGGACCCGGCGGACCAGGAAGGTGCCCATGCGCGCCTACCGCTGCGACTTCGGGTCGAGCGCGTCGCGCAGCGCGTCGCCGAAGAGGTTGAAGGCCAGCACGAGCACGAAGATCGTGACGCCCGGGAACAGCACGTAGGCCGGGTCGGTCTGCAGGTAGTTGAGGCTGCGGAAGATGGTGCGGCCGAAGTCCGGGGTCGGTTCGAGCATGCCGATGCCGAGGAAGGACAGGGCGGCCTCGCCGGTGATGTACGCCGGGATCGCCAGCGAGAAGGCGACCAGGATCGGCGCCCCGAGGTTGGGCAGCAGCTCCCGCAGCAGGATGCGCGGGACGCGGGCCCCGCCGGCCTTGGCCGCCTCGACGAACTCGCGCTCGCGCAGCGAGAGCACCTGCCCGCGCACGAGCCGCGCGGTCGTCGTCCAGCCGAACGCGGTGAACAGCGAGATGAGCACGACGACCCGGAACCAGCCCGGCACCGCCTCCCGGGGGCCGTAGAAGTGCAGCTCCAGCGGCCGGATCACGGCGAGGGTGAAGATGAGGAACGGCAGCGCCAGGGTCACGTCGGTCACCCAGTTGAGCACGGCGTCGACCCACCCGCCGAGGTAGCCGGCGACGATGCCGAGCAGCACGCCGACGACGGTGGTCATGAGCGCGGCGGCGAAGGCGATGCCCAGCGAGGTGCGCATGCCGTAGACCATCTGCATGAACAGGTCCCGGCCCTGCCCGGGCTCGAGGCCGAACCAGTGCGCGCCGCTGATGCCGCCGGAGATGCCGTAGGGCATCCCGTAGCGGTCGAGGCCGTCCTTGAAGTCGTCCTGCGGCCCGACGCCGTAGGCGAGCCGGATGAGCGGCGCCGCGAGCGCGACGAGCACGAGCAGCACCGAGACCACGCCGCTCACGAGCGCGGTCCGGTCGCGGCGCAGCCGCCGCCACGCCATGCGCCCGGGCGAGCGCGTGGCGAGCTCCAGGGGCGTGATGCTCATGCGGCCGCCCCTTCCCGAACGCGGTGTATGTAGCTATTCGCCGAGCCCTGCCGCGGCTCCGAAAATAAGCTACAACGACGGCGGGTGATGTGTGAAGCCCCTCTATCCTCGGCCGGGTGGGAAAGATCGTGCGGGTCCTGCTGGCCGCGCTGCTCTCGGCGTTCGCGACCGGCGCGCTGCTGCGGCTCTACGCGCCGGTCCGCGGGGCCGAGCGCCAGCTGCACCACCTGCGGGCCGAGCTCGACGCCGGGGCCGGGCAGGACGCGCAGCGGCTGTTTCCGGAGGGGTACTTCTTCCTGCACGCGCTCTACGGCCTCGCCTGGGTCGACGTCGGGCGGCGCGCGCACGACAAGGCCGAGGCCGTGCGCGAGATCCGGTGGGCGCTGGAGCGCCTGGACTCCCCCGACGGGACGGCGCCGTTTCGCGCCGGGCTCGCGCCGCGCTACGGGATCTTCTACGCCGGGTGGACGAACTGGCTGCGCGGCGGGCTGCTCAGCCTGCGACGGGATCCCGATCAGGTGCGGCGGTTCGAGTCCGGCTCGCGGGAGATCGCGCGGGCCTTCGACGCGAGCGCGACGCCGTTCCTGCCGGCCTATCCGGGGCAGTCGTGGCCGGTCGACTCCACGGTGGCGATCGCCTCGCTGGGCCTGTCCCCCGACCACGCCGGCACCGTGCGGGCCTGGGTGGACCGGGCCCGGCAGCGGCTCGACCCCGCGACCGGGCTGCTGCCCCACGTGAGCGATCCCGCGACGGGCGAGCCGCGGCAGGGGGCGCGGGGCAGCTCGCAGAGCGTCATCCTGCGCTTCCTCGCCGACGTCGACCCGAGGTTCGCCCGCGAGCAGTACCTGCGCTTCCGCGAGCTGTTCGTGGACTCCCCGCTGCACCTCGGCCCCGCGGTGCGCGAGTATCCGAAGGGGACGCACGGCGCTGGGGACGTCGACAGCGGGCCGCTGCCGCTGGGGATCTCGTTCTCGGCCACCGTGGTGGCCATCGGCGCGGCCCGGGTCAACGGCGACGGCGCGCTCGCGGACGCGATGGCCGCCTACGGCGAGGTCGCCGGGGTGCCGATCACCACCTGGCACACCAAGCGCTACGCCCTCGGCCTGCTCCCGATCGGGGACGCGTTCCTGGTGTGGGCGAACACCGCACCGGCCCGGGCGACGGGGATCCCCGGCGGCGCCGGTCCACTGTGGAAGGTGCCGCTGACCGCCCTCCTCCTGCTGCTCGCCGCCGCCCCCTGGGCTCCCCGGCGGCGCGAACGGCGCCGGCAGCGGGCCGGCCGCCCGGACGACGGCCCCGTGGTCGAGCCCGTCGTCCCCGAGCACAGCGCGTGAGGAACCGGTCAAGTCGGCGCGGCCGTTACCGATGGGTTCTGCGGGGAGCCTTGCGGTGAGGAGTGGTCGTGTCCCGGCTGACGATTCGTGCCCGGTTGGTGCTGAGTGTGCTGGTGTTGCTGCTGGTCGCGGTGACGTCCCTGGTGACGCTGGTGACGATGCGCGCCTCCGCGAGCATGGAGAACGCCGCGCTGCAGGACGCACAGCACAGCGCGGAGGTCAATGCTGCCGACGTGGAGCGCACCATCGCCACCGCCGTCGGCACCGCGCGCGACCTCGCCGGGACGCTCGGCGTCATGGCCCGGGCCAATCCGTCCCGTGACGCCGTCGACATGGTCCTCAAGGGTCTGGTCGAGTCCCATCCGGGGTACCTCGGGGTCTGGTCGGTGTGGGAGCCCAACGGGTTCGACGGGCGCGACGCCGCCTTCACCAGGAGCACCGCGGACTCCGACCCGAGCGGGCGGTACGTGCCGTATTGGCACCGCAGCGACAACGGCGGCGTGACGCTGGAGCCCATCCTGGACCTTGACAACCCGGCGACCAACTCGTGGTACACCGAGCCGAAACGCACCGGCCAGGAGACGCTGCTCGAGCCGTACCCGTACGACGTGGGCGGCAAGCCGGTCCTGATGACCTCGGCGACGGTGCCGATCGAGGTCGGCGGCAAGTTCATCGGCCTCGCCGGGGTCGACATGGCGCTGGCCGACCTGCAGACGCAGGTCGCCGCGATCAAGCCGCTGGGTGCGGGCAGCGCCATGCTGCTGAGCACCGCCGGCAACGTTGTGGCCGGCGGCAACGTCGACCAGCTCACCAAGCCGCTGTCCGGGCCCCTCGGGGAGCTGGCCAAGCGCGTCGGCGGCGGCGGGACCGCACGCGAGGTGACCAAGGTGGACGGCGCCGAGCGCATCCTCGTTGCCGTGCCCATCAGGCTCATGGCCGGGGACACGTGGTCGCTGGTCGTGTCCGTCCCGCGCGGCGTCGTGCTGGCCCCGGTCTCCTCGCTGCGCAAGCAGGCGTTCGCCTGCACCCTCGTCGCGCTGGTGCTGGCCGGGCTGGTCATGCTCGGGGTAGCCCGGGCCGTGGTGGTGCCGATCTTGCGGCTGCGCGACCGCATGGCCGACATCGCCGACGGCGAGGGGGACCTGACCCAGCGGGTCGACGAGTCCGCGCACACCGAGGTCGGTCAGCTCGGCGCGGCCTTCAACCGGTTCGTGCTCAAGGTGGCCGGCACGGTGCGCGGCATCGCGGACGCCGCCGAAGAGCTCACCGGGGCCAGCGTCGAGCTCACCGGCGTGTCGGACCGCCTCGCCGGGTCGGCCCGCGACTCGGCGCGACAGGCCGGCCTGGTCTCCGACTCGGCCGGGCAGGTGGCCCGCAACGTGGACACCGTCGCGGCCGGCGCGGAGGAGATGGGCGCGTCCATTCACGAGATCGCGCGCAACGCCTCCGAGGCCGCGCGGGTGGCCGCCTCGGCCGTGGACATCGCCGGGCAGACCACGTCGACCATGGCGAAGCTCGACGCCTCGGGAGCCGAGATCGGCGAGGTCCTCGCCACCATCACGTCGATCGCTCAGCAGACCAACCTGCTCGCGCTGAACGCCACCATCGAGGCGGCCCGGGCGGGGGAGTCCGGCAAGGGCTTCGCCGTGGTCGCCGCCGAGGTGAAGGAGCTGGCTCAGGAGACGGCCCGGGCCACCGAGGACATCGGTCGGCGGATCGCGGCGATCAAGGGCGACACGACCGAGGCGCTCGCCGCGATCGCCCGCATCAGCGAGGTCATCACGAAGATCAGCGACTACTCGACGACCATCGCGACCGCCGTGGAGGAGCAGTCCGCGACCACCGCCGAGATGACCCGATCGGTCGGCGAGGCGGCCGCGGGCACCCGCGAGATCGCCGGGGTCGTCGGCGGGGTGGCGGGCGCCGCGAGTGCGGCCACCGGCGACGCGGGTGCGGCCCAGGAGTCCGCCGCCCGCCTGGCCGCCCTGTCCCGCCGGCTCCGCGAGCTGGTCGGCTCGTTCCGCTCCTGAGGCCGGTGGCGGACGGCGCCGCCCGCGGGTACCCGGCGCCGCTCGGTGCCTGGGTCGCGGGGTGGTTTCACAGGTCCGCCAGCTGGTCCGCGACGGCGTTGAGCAGGTCCGCGCCCGTGAAGGGCTTCTCCAGCAGGTGCACGCCCGGGTCGAGGATGCCGTTGCTGGTGAGCACGGGCTGCGCGTAGCCGGACATGAACAGCACCCGGGTCGCCGGGCGCAGCTGCAGCACCCGCTCGGCCAGCACCCGGCCGAGCATGCTCGGCATCACCACGTCGGTGAGCAGCAGGTGGATCGCGCCGCCGTGCTCGGAGGCGAGCTGCAGCGCCGCGACCCCGTCGGCGGCGGAGAGCACCGAGTAGCCGCCCCGGCGCAGGATCCGCGTGGTCACCTCGCGCAGCGCCGGCTCGTCCTCGGCGACGAGCACGGTCTGGCCGCGGCCGGGCGGGCGCGCGACCCGGGCGGTGTCGTCGGCGACGAGCTCGGCGTCGCTGGCCGGGAGCAGGATCGTGACCGTGGTCCCGACGCCCGGCTCGGAGTAGATGTGCACGCTGCCGCCGGCCTGGGCCACGATGCCGTAGACGGTGGCCAGCCCCAGCCCGGTCCCCTCGCCGCTGGGCTTGGTGGTGAAGAAGGGCTCGAAGGCCTGCTCGATGACCTCGCGGGGCATGCCGGTGCCGGTGTCGGAGACCCGGACGCGCACGTACGGGCCGGGCGTCAGGCCCTCGCGGACCGCGGCGTGCCCGTCGTCGACGTGCACGAGCCCGGTATCGATGGTCAGCTCGCCGCCGCCGGGCATCGCGTCGCGGGCGTTCACGGCCAGGTTCACCAGGACCTGCTCGAGCCGGCCGGGGTCGGCGACCACGGTCGGCAGTCCCTCGGCGAGCGAGGTGCGCAGCGAGATGTGCTCGCCGATCGAGCGGTCCAGCATCAGCTGGACCTCGCCGATGACCTGGTTGACGTCCAGCGGCCGCGGGCGCACCACCTCGCGGCGGGCGAACGCGAGCAGCTGGTGGGTGAGCTCGCTGCCCCGGCGCCCGGCCCGCAGGATCTGCTCGGCGTCGCGGGCGAACGGCGTGCCGGCGCCGTCCTCGACGATGAACTCGGCGTAGTTGAGGATCACGGCGAGCAGGTTGTTGAAGTCGTGCGCGATGCCGCCGGCGAGCTGGCCCAGGCTCTCCAGCCGCTGGGTGCGCTGCTGGCGGACCTCGTCCTTCTGCCGCTCCGCCTCCTCGCGCAGCCGCCGCTGCTCGGTCATGTCCCGCACGCTGGCCAGGGTGATCTTGCCGTCGTCGCCCTTGAGCGTGCTCAGCGTGATGTCGACCGGCAGCCCGGTGCCGTCACGCCGGTGGGCGACCGCGCACTCGCCCCGCGACACGTCGACCCCGCCCGGCAGGAGCCGCCGCACGGGCATCCCGATCATGTCGAAGCGGGCGATGCCGAAGAGGCGCTCGGCCGAGGCGTTGACCAGCACGATCCGGTCGTCCTCGCCGACACCCAGCAGCGGGTCGGGAGCGGCGTCGAGCACCGCCTGGACCTGTGCCTCGGCCCGCTCGCGCTCGCTCATGTCGCGGGTGATCGAGGTGACCCCGACCGTGCGCCCGTCGGCGCCGGTGAGCGGCGACACCAGCATCGACACGGTGAGCTCGGTGCCGTCGCGCCGCTGCCGTACCGTCCGGAAGCGGTCGACCCGCCCGCCCGCCGCGACGATCGCGCGGATCTCCGCCTCGTCCCCGCGCCGGTCGGGCGGGATGATGACGTCCTTGGGCCGCCCCACCATCTCCCCCGCCGCGAAGCCGTAGAGGCGCTCGGCCCCCGGGTTCCACGACAGCACCCGCCCGTCGAGGTCGGTGGTGACGATCGCGTCGTGCGAGGACTGCACGATCGAGGCGAGCAGCGACTGGGCGGGGTCGAACCCGGCCGCGCCCGTGTCGCGGATGGTGGCCACCAGCAGCGGCCCGTCGTCGGTGCCGATCACCGAGAGCGTGATGTCGGCCAGGAACTGCGAGCCGTCGCCGCGCACCATGGTCAGCGGCTGGCCGGTGCGGACCGCGGGGTGCTCGCCGTCCATGTACGCGGCGAGCCGGGGCACCATCGAGGGCCCGTCGGCCGGCACGAGCACGTCGACGGCGCACCCGCACAGGTCCTCGCGGCCGAACAGGACCCGGGCGGCGGCGTTGGCCAGCTCGATCCGCCCGTCGTAGCTGGAGATGATCAGAGGGTCCGGCGCCACTTCGAGCAGGCTCCGGGCCAGCCGCTCCGTCCACCGCATTTCACCAAGAGTAGAAGACTTGTGACGTAGCGTTTAAATCTTCGGACATTTCGGAACCATGAGGCCTATGAGCGTTGACCCGAATCGGCCCCGCGCCGCCCGCATCTACGACCACTACCTCGGTGGCCGGCACAACTTCGCCGTGGACCGGGCCGTGGCCGCCCGCGCGCTCGCGCTCATTCCGGACCTCCCGCGCATCGCCCGGGCCAACCGGGCGTTCCTGCACCGCGCGGTGCGCTACGCCGCCTCCCGCGGGGTGCGGCAGTTCCTCGACATCGGCTCGGGCATCCCGACCGAGGGCAACGTCCACGAGGTCGTGCCGTCGGCGAAGGTGGTGTACGTCGACGTCGACCCCACCGCGGTCGTGCACGCGCGGCAGATCCTGGCCGGCGACCCGTCCACCGTGGTCGTCCAGGCCGACCTGCACGACGCCGAGCAGATCCTCGGCGATCCCCAGGCCAAGGCCCTGCTGGACTTCACGCGACCGGTCTGCCTGCTGCTCGTGGCCGTGCTGCACTTCGTGCCGGACACGCCGGAGCTGCGCGCGGCCCTGCGCACGTACCGCGACGCGCTCGCGCCCGGCAGCCTCATCGTGCTGTCGCACGCGACCGGCGAGGTGGGCGACCTCGCCGACCTGTACACGCGCGCCGGGACCCCGATGGTGCTGCGCGACCGGGGCGAGCTGGCCGGGCTCCTGGAGGGCTGGGACCTGGTCGAGCCCGGCGTGGTGCACGGGCCCGCGTGGCACCCGGACGAGCCCGTCGCCGACCCGGAGGCGTACGCGACCCTGGCCGCGGTCGCGGTGCGCCCGTAGACCTCCTCGTCGCGCTCAGAGGTCCTCGCCGGCCGTTTCGGCCTCGGCCGTGATGACGAGCCGCTCGACGTGCCGGTGCGGCGCGGGCTTGCCGTCCACGGGCGCCTCGGCGGCGACCGCCTCCAGCGCGGCCCACACGTCCTTGAGCGCGTCGTCGCCGCCGCGCAGGTGCAGGGTGGGCGAGCCGCGCAGCTCGATCACCAGCGGCCCCTCGGCGCGCTCCTGCACCACGGCGCCGTTGCGGATCGGCACCCGCGCGGCCGGGCCGGCCTCGCGCAGGAGGTCGGCGAGCGCCCGCAGGGCCGCGGGCGAGCCGGTCAGGTCGAGGTTCTCGCCGATCACGCGCAGGCGGCAGTACCGCTGGTCGTCCATCCCGCCATTCTGCCGCCACGCTCCCGGCGAAACGCAGCGGCCCGCGTTGTGGCGAACGCGGGCCGCTGCTGCGAAAGGCATTGCCGGCTAGGGGGCCTCGCCGAGCGTGACGGTGACCGTCTGCTCGGTGCCGTTGCGGTTGATCGTGACCTGGACCTGGTCGCCGGCCTTGGCGCCCTGGACCGCGTTGATGAGGCCGGTCGCGTCGTTCACCGTCGCCGAGCCGAACTTCGTCACCAGGTCGCCGGTCTTCAGGCCGGCCTTGTCCGCCGGGCCGCCCGCGACCACGCCGCCGATGAGGGCGCCGCCGTTGCCGTCGGTGAGCTGCACGCCGAGGTACGGGTGGCTGACCTTCCCGCCCTTGGCGAGCTGGTCGGCCGAGGACCGGGCGCGGTTGGCGGAGATGGCGAACCCGACGCCGATGTTGCCGCTGTTCTGCCCCGCGGTGGCGATCGCGGTGTTGATGCCGACGACCTCGCCGCGCAGGTTGACCAGGGCACCGCCGGAGTTGCCGGGGTTGATGGCGGCGTCGGTCTGGATCGCGTCCGCGATGGACTTGCCGCCCTGCTCGCCCTCGATCGTGCGGTGCAGCGCGCTCACGATCCCGGCCGTCACGGAGCCCTGCAGGCCGAGCGGGGAGCCGACCGCGAGCACCGTGTCGCCGACGCGCAGCGCGTCGCTGTCGCCGAACTTGGCCGGCGTGAGGCCCGAGACGCCCTGGATCTTGATCACGGCGATGTCACCGGCGGGGTCGGTCCCGACCACGCTCGCCGAGGCCGTCTTGCCGGTGCTGAACGTGACCTGGAGCTTCGAGGCCCCGGCCACCACGTGGTTGTTGGTGATGACCTGCCCGTCGGCGGTCATGATGACGCCGGAGCCCTCGGCCTCGCCGGTGCTGATGTCCACGACGCTGGGCAGCACCTGCTGCGCCACCCCGCCGACCGAGGACCGGTCCAGGTTGGGGGCCGGGTTCTGGGTCACCACGGAGGGCGCCGCGGCCTGCTTGCCGTCGGCGAGCCGGGTCGCGACCAGTCCCCCGCCGAACGCCGAGAGCAGCGCGAGCACGATGGCACCCGCGATGAGCAGGCCGACCCGTCCGCCGCGCTGCCCTCCCGGCTGGCCGTACGCGGGCTGGCCGGCGTGCGGCGGGTACCCGGGCGGCGGGCCGTACGGGTGGCCGGCCTGCGGGAAGGCGCCCGTGCCGGGGCCGTACGGCGCGCCCGTGGAGATCGGGGTCGCGGCGAAGGCGCCCGCCGGGTGGCCGTTGGCCGGCAGCTGCTGGGTCACGTGGGCCGCCGGGTGCGCGTGGCCGTTCGCCGGGCGGCTCCAGGGGGAGCCCGGGGGCGCGACGGCGGGCTGGGGCACGGTGACGCCGCCGCCGGGCGGGGCGAACGCGGGGGGCTGCGGCGGGGCCGGGTGCATCGAGTGCACGGCGGGCGGGGCCGAGGCCGGGTACGCGGGCGGCGCCGAGGCCGGTTCGGCCGTGCTCGACGGGGTCATCCAGGCCGGCGGGGCCGAGGACGGGGCCGGGTTGTACTGGGCCGGCGGCGTCGGCGGGTTCGCGGGGGCCGGGGCCGGCGGGTTCGCGGCGGCCGGGGCCGGTGGCGGCCAGGAGGCCTGGGGCGTCTGCGGCGGGGCGGCGAGCTCTTCCGGCTTCGGAGCGGGGCCGGGCGTCTCGGCGGGCCCCGCAGTGCTCCACTGGCGGTCCTGGTCACTCATGATGTCCAGATTGCACGCCGCGGCTGCCACGAAACTGGATTCTCCCTGGGAGAAAGCCGAGAGCCGCGATTCGACCGGCGCCGTCGGATACGTCCGGCTTCGTCCCGGGTGCCGACAACCACTATTTGCCGACATAAACGATACATCCGGACAAGCCGGGCTTGTCCGGATGTATCGCCGATGGTCGCCCACATCGAGCAGGCGACGTGCGAAAACGGTCGTCGTCGCCGCGCGTCGGCCAATCGGAGCCGCGAGCGCTCCGGGTTCGAGACCGGGCGCCCGCCGGAACCGTCGCCGCGGGCGGCCGGGTACGGAACCCGGCCGCCCGCGGCGCGTGGAGGTCAGGCGGTCCAGTCGGGCCGCAGCGGGTACGAGGAAACGCCGTCCTTCGTCGTCTTCGTCGCGAGGATCTGGTGCAGCTGGATCTCGTTGCGCTCGAACGCGAGCCGCGAGCCGGCCATGTACAGGCCCCAGACCCGCGCGGTGCCCAGGCCGACCTCGTCGACGCACGCGTCCCAGTGCTCGACCAGGTTGCGGTTCCAGCCGGCCAGGGTCAGCGCGTAGTGCAGGCGCAGGTTCTCCTCGTGCTGCACCTCGAACGCCGCGTCGTGCACGGCGCTCATCAGCCGGCCCGGCGAGGCCAGCTCGCCGTCGGGGAACACGTAGCGGTCGATGAAGGCGCCCGGCCGGTGTGAGGCGCGGTTGTCCGAGCGGGTGATGCAGTGGTTGAGCAGGCGGCCGCCCGGCTTGAGGCGGTCGCGCAGCGCACCGAAGTACCGCGGGTAGTTTTTCACGCCGATGTGCTCGGTGAGGCCGATCGAGCTGACGGCGTCGAAGTGTTCGAGGGGCGCGTCGCGGTAGTCGAGGTAGCGCACCTCCGCCAGGTGGCCGAGGCCCTCCCGCTCGATCGCCTCCTGCGCCCACTGGGCCTGCTCGCGGGAGAGCGTCACGCCGAGGGCGCGCACGCCGTACTCGCGCGCCGCGTGCCGCACCATGCCGCCCCAGCCGCAGCCGACGTCGAGCAGGCGCTGGCCCGGCTTGAGCGCGAGCTTGCCGGCCACGAGGTCGTACTTGTTCGCCTGCGCCTGCTCGAGCGAGTCGGACTCGGAGCGGTAGCAGGCGCAGGTGTAGGTCATCGACGGGCCGAGCACCATCTCGTAGAAGCGGTTCGAGACGTCGTAGTGGTGGTGGATCGCCTCGGCGTCGCGGCCCTTGGCGTGGCGCAGGCCGAGGCCCGCGAGGGTGCGCTTCCACGCCGGGGTCGCCTCCTGCGGCGGGGGCGGCGGCGGGCGCAGGCGCTCCCAGCCGAGGCCGCGGACCAGCCGCAGCGCCTCGCTCGCGGCGGGCATCCGCAGCTGCAGGCCGGTCGCCAGCGCGTGCAGCGCCGGGTACGGGTCGCCGGGGTGGGCGCCGCGGACCTCGAGGTCACCGGTGACGTACGCGCGGGCCATGCCGAGATCGCCGGGCGCGGTGAGCACGTAGGACAGGCCCCGCTCGGAGGCGACGTGCAGGCCGATCGGGGCGTCCTCGGGGCCGACCGCGCTGCCGTCGTAGGCGGTGATGCGGACCGTCGGCTCGCCGTTGGTGACGGCCCGGACGATGTCGGCGACCTTGGGCACGGCGGGCCGGCGGCGGGGCTGGCCGGGAACGGATCCTTCGGTGTTCGTCGGACGGTAGGTGCTGGTCATCTGCGCCCCACAACCTTGTCGTAGAGGTCGGTCAATCGGTGACCGGGGTCGTAGCGGTCCTTGGCGGCGCGGTACGCGGGGCCGCCGTAGAGCCGGTCGAAGGTCTCCCGGTCGTAGTAGGCATCGGAGTAGAGGGACTTGTGGCCGCCGAGCTCGAAGACCTTGTCCTCGATGCGGCGGTTCACGTCGCCGTCGGCGCGGCCCGGCTCGATCGGCACGGTGCCCCAGAAGCCGACGTTCACGTAGGCCTGCCCGGCGTGCATCGGGTAGAGCGGCCACTCCCGCTCCCGCAGTCGCAGGGGACAGAGCCAGATCGGCGCCATCGGTACCTCCCGGGCGAACCACCGCAGGAAGTCGCCCGTGCGTTCGAGCGGCAGCTCGACGTCCTGCACGACCCGTTCACGGTCGAGCTCGCCCCGCCAGCGGCCCACCTTGGCGGCGAGGCCGTAGCGGTTCTCGAGGCGGACGATGCGGTGGTACACGTCGGAGCGGCGGTACTGCCGCGGCCACAGCCGGCGCACGGCGGGGATCTGCGCCCCGAACGCGGCCGAGCACCAGAACCAGTCGGTGTCCCAGCGCCACAGGTAGTCGTACGCGCAGAGACGATCGGTGGCCTTGGCACGCAGCGAGCGGTAGTAGATGTTCTGCCCGGTGTAGTCGCTGGACGGGCCGGGCTCGTCGGTGAAGTGGCCCAGCACCAGGTAGGACTCGCCCGGCCGGAACACGACGCCGTCCATGACGTCGACCGTGCGGCCCTCGTGCTGCCCGGTCTTCATCACCTCGCCGACGACCTCGAGCAGGTCGTCGAGCTCGTCGAAGCGCACGTTGCTGGTGCGCACCCCGGCGGCGATCGGCATCAGCTCGATGCGCAGGCGGGTGGCGTAGCCGAGGCTGCCGAGCGAGTTCGGGAACGCCTCGAACAGCTGCGCGTGCTCGTTGTCGGGCCGCACCGTGAGCACCTCGCCGGCGCCGGTCAGGATGTCCAGCTCCAGCACCGACTCGTGCGGCAGCCCGTGACGGAACGAGGTGGCCTCGATCCCGAGCCCGGTGACGGCGCCGCCGAGGGTGATGGTGCGCAGCTGCGGTACGACGAGCGGCATGAGCCCGTGCGGGAGGGTGGCGTCGACCAGGTCCTCGTACGTGCACATGCCCTGCACCTCGGCCGTGCGCGCCGCGGGGTCGACCTCGATCACTCCCCCGAGCCCGCTGACGTCCAGCCCGTGCTGCACCTCGGCGCGGGGCCGGAACAGGTTCGACGTCTTCTTCGCCAGCCGCACCGTGTCGCCGGGTGGAATCGCGGCATAGGAAGCTTTGAGGGTATCGACGGCCCGGCGGTGCGCCGCCCAGCCGACCGGTTGACCACGTCCCATGCAACCACCTCGCCTTTCCCCGTGAAGTGGAGGCTTGCCTCAGTTCAAACTTGCACACTCCGCAAGATCAGCCAACGGCTGGTGACTGAACTCACGCACACGTGGAACTTCGGCGATGCCCCGGCGCCTCGGCCACCATCTCCCCCGCCCGACGCGTTTACAACCATCTCGGCGTGGGGACTCCGGTCCGTCCGGCGGCCACCCGACGCCCATCCGGGCGGGTGACGGGTGCCCGCCGGGGTGAGGCGCCCGGTGCGGTCCGGCCACCCGCGGAGGCCGGGATGTCTGGCGGGAGCGACGGTCCGGACCACCGCGGACCCGAGCCATGCCATGCCGCCGGCGTTGACCCTCCGGAGGCGACCCCGGGCGGCGGCGCGCGCGGGACCGTGGGCACATGACGGTGCAGGAGCTCGCGACCCTGACCCCGAGCGGGTATCCGGCGGTGTCCCTGCTCATGCCGACCCACCGCACGGCGCCGGAGAACCAGCAGGACCCGATCCGGCTGCGTAACCTGCTCGCGGAGGCCCGGCGGCGGCTCGAGCACGACGAGACGGTGCCGCGGGAGGTGGCCACGCAGGTGTACGACGAGATCGCCACCGCCGCCGGCCAGGTCGACATGCGGCACACCGGCGACGGGTTGGCGGTGTTCGCCTCACCCGGGCAGGTGCACGTGCGCGTGCTCGACAGCCCGGTGCAGGAGCGGGTCGTCATCGCCGACACGTTCGAGGTGCGCGACGTCGTCGCCGACGCGGCCCGCCGCCACCGGTACTGGGCGCTCGTGCTGTCCGAGCAGCCCACCCGGCTGTGGAGCGGCGACGGGGCCGAGCTCGTCGAGGTGACCACGCACGGGTTCCCGTTCACGCACGAGGGCATGGGGCTGCCGCGCGACTACGGGCAGGAGCCGAGCAAGCACGAGCGCGAGCGGCACCGGCGCTTCTTCCGCGACATCGCGACCGCGCTCGGCGAGGTCGACCGGCTCGACCCGCGGCCGGTGTTCGCGCTCGGGGTCGACCGCTACCTCGCGCACATCGCCGCGCAGTGGCCGCGCCCGTTCGCCGGCACGGTGCCGGGCAACTACGACCACGCGGGCGCGCACGAGGTGTACGAGGTGCTGGCCCCGCGCCTGGCCGCGTACACGGCGATGGAGCAGGTCTCGGCCCTCGAGGCGCTGGACGCGGCGCGCGGGGCGAACCGGTTCGCCGCCGGTCTGGCCGAGTGCTGGTCGCTCGCGCACCACGGCCGCGGCGCGCACCTGCTGGTCGAGGAGGGCTTCCACAGCCCCGCCCGGGTCCACGACGACCATCTCCACCCGCCCGACCAGGAGCCCCACCGCGACGCGCCGGGCGTGCTCCTCGACGACGCCGTCGACGACATCGTCGAGACCGTGGCCCGCCAGGGCGGCGAGGTCACCTTCGTCGCCGACGAGAGCCTCGCCGCAGACGGCCGGATCGCGCTCATCGTCAGGTTCTAACAGCGCATGGCTCGGGTCCGCGGTGGTCCGGACCGTCGCTCCCGCCAGGCATCCCGGCCTCCGCGGTGGTCAAGGCCGGCGCTACAGGCGCAGGCCCGCGATGAAGGCCGCCGCCGCCTCGTCGTCCGCGACCGGTTCGGGGGCGAAGAACGTGATGAACGCGTGCTGGAAACACGCGCCGAGGATGAGCCCGGCCAGGGCCTGCGGCGAGGCGTCGGCCGCGATGTTGCCCAGCGCCTGCTCGGCCCGCAGATATCCGGCCAGGCCCTCGTTCGCGCGGTGCGGGCCGAGGTTGCGCGCGCGCAGGTGGTCGCGGTGCGCGGCCAGGATCGCGGGGTCGGACAGGATCGACGCGAACATCGGGAAGCCGTCGCGGTAGAACGTGATGCACACGGTCGCCAGCTCGGTCAGGATCTCGCGGACCGGGGCCGAGCCCGCACGGGCCGGCAGGGTCAGGAGCATCGGGATGAACTGCGGGCCGCGCTCGTGCAGCACCACGACCATGAGGTCGAGCTTGTCGCGGAAGTGCTTGTAGAGCGTCGCCTCGGAGAAGCCCGCCTCCCGCGCGATCTCCTTCGTCGTGGCGTTGGCGAGGCCGCGCTCGCGCAGCACGCGCGCCGCGGCGTCGAGGATCACGTCGCGCGTCGTCGCCAACCAGGGCACCCCTTCCGAAACTCGCGGTCACGTGCCATCGTAGGGGTTAGTGAGCACTTACTAACCGGCAGGGGGACGGCAACCATGAAGCTGACCGTGTTCGGGGCGACCGGCGGGATCGGTCGCGAGCTCATCCGCCAGGGCCGGGCGCGCGGGCACGAGGTGACCGCGGTCTCGCGGCGGCCCGCCGACCTCGGCTGCGAGGTGGTGGTGGCCGGCCTCGGCGACGCCGGGGCGCTGGCGGCCGCGGTCGCCGGGCGGGACGCGGTGCTGTCGGCGCTCGGGATACGGCCCGCGGAGATGCGGGCCCGCCGCCGCCGCGAGCCGGGCGCGCGCAGCACGGTGCAGGCCGACGGGGCCCGGGCCGAGGCCGCCGCGATGCTGGCGACCGGCGTGCGGCGCATCGTCAGCGTCGACGCCGCGGGGCGGGTCGCGGACCGCGGCGACGGGCCGGTCATGCGGCACGTCGTCAAGCCGCTCGTGCGACGCGTGCTCGGCGAGGGGTTCGCGGACCTGGCCGTGGCCGAGCAGGTGCTGCGCGACAGCGGGCTCGACTGGACGCTGATCGCGCCGCCCCGCCTGACCGACGGGCCCAACCGTCCATATCGGACGGTGCTCGACGTGAACGTCCGCGGCGGGCGGACGCTGTCGCGCGCCGACGTGGCGGACGCGATGTTCCGGGCCCTCGACGAGCCGGAGTGGATCCATCGCCGGGTCAGCGTCGCGTACTGAACGAGGACCCCGCACGAGGGCACGACGACGGCCGGTCGCCCAAGGAGGAAGAGCGACCGGCCGGGTGACCGCGCGCGCCGGGAAGTCCCTCGTCAACCCGGCGCGTTGCCTGCGGCGGTCAGCTCATGACGCCCAGGTTGCCGAAGTCCACCATGCCGTAGTACTGCGTGATGTAGACGTTGGTCAGCCGCGGGTTGCGGTAGTTGAGCGCCTTGTCGTAGGTGAAGGGCAGGTAGGCCGCCGTCTCCGACACCTTGCGGTTGATCTGCTTCCAGATCTCGGCGTTCTTCGCCGGGTCGGCCTCGGCCGCGGCCTGGTCGATGAGCGCGTTGATCGCCGGGTCGTCCAGCTCGGCGTAGTTGTTGTTGCCCGACTCGGAGATGGCCCGGCCGTCGACGAGCGGCTTCAGGAAGCCCGACGCCGCCGGGTAGTCCGCACCCCAGCCCGCCATCATCAGGCCGTAGCCCTTGTTGTGCACGTTGCTCGGCGAGCCGATGGTCGAGCGGAAGTACAGGCCCGAGTCCTGCGGGTCGAGCTTCGCGGTGATGCCGATCGCGGCGAGCGACTGCTGCAGCGCCTCCGCCGTCTTGGGCTCCTTGCCCTGGTTGCGCGTCGCGATGACCGTCTCGAAGCCGTTGGGCTTGCCGCACGCCGCGAGCTCTTCCTTGGCCTTGTCGATCTGCGGCTTGCCCGACTTGGTGTTGAACAGGTCGTCGGCCGGGTCGTGGCCGTTGATCGTCGGCGGCAGCATGTTCGTGGCGATGTCACCACCGGCCTCCGCGCCGCCGCGGGCGGTCTGCATCGCGGTCTTGTCCAGCGCGTACTGCACCGCCTTGCGGCAGTGGATGTTGTCGAACGGCGCGACCTTGGTGCTGATGGCGACGTAGCGGATGAAGCCCGTCACCGGCGCGTCGGCGTTCTTCTTCTTCTCCGGGTCGAGCAGGATCTTCGGCTGCGCGCCCTGCTGGACGCCGGTCTGGGCGATGTCCAGGTCGACCTCGTTGGACAGCAGCTGGTTGTCGATCTCGTCGACCGCGGTGCCGTAGGTGATCTCGATGCGGTCCGGCAGCGCCTTGCGCACGGTGTCGGTCGCCGGGTCCCACTGGTCGTTGCGGACCATCGTGAGCTTCTTGCCCTGCTCCCACGACTCGAACTTGTACGGGCCGGTGGACTGCGGGTGGTTGGCGTACTGCGTGCCCGTGTCCTTGGACCGCTGCACCGGGCTCGACGCCGGCATCTGCAGCCAGTAGAGCAGGTCCGAGTTCGGCTTGGCCAGGTGGAACACGATGGTGTTGTCGTCCGGCGTCTCGACGGACTTCAGGCCCAGCTTGTTCGGGTCGGGGTCCTTGTACGCGCCGGGGTAGTTCTGGCCCTGGTCGAGCGCGTCCACGAGCCACTTCGGGCCGGCGTTGACGACCTCGGAGGCGAAGATGCGCTCGATGCCGTACTTGATGTCCTTCGAGGTGACGGGCGCGCCGTCCTCGAACTTGACGCCCGGCTTCAGGTGGAAGGTGTACGTCGTGCCGTTGTCGGTCGGCTTGGGCACCTCGGTCGCGAGGTCACCCACGAGCTTGAGCCCGTCGGCGCCCGGCTTGGCCTCGTTGGCCAGCAGCGTGCGGACGTAGAACCCCTTCATGATGTTCCACTCGCTCGCGTAGTACGCGATCGCCGGGTCCCACGAGTCGGGGTCGGGGTTGGTGGTGAGCTTGAGCGTGCCGCCCTTCTTGTCGGACGGGTTCAGCACACCGGTGATGGCCGCGTTGTAACCCGCGGAGCCTTTCTGACCGCTGTTGGTGCTGGTATCGTCGCCGTTGGCGCCTCCGCAGGCCGACAGCGCGAGCGTCGCGGCGGCCGCACCGGCCACCATCGCACGCCTTCTCATATGTGCATTCGTCATCTTCACGAGCAGGGCCTTTCAGGGTGCCGCGGTTGCAGGGCCGCGGATTCGGGGTCCCGGACGCAGGCAGCACGCATCGGCCGGCCTCCGCCTCGGCCCTCCACGGCGTGCCGCTCGGATGCGGCTCGAACCGTGTGCACAGTGGACCGTCCACTGTGCACAGGGCGTGGGCATGCACCACGCCCACCGTGTGGGTCGCCGGATGTCGGTTGACGATGGCGTTGCTACGTCACGTGGACGGCGATGTTCGTCGCCGTCATTGTGCAAAGACCTCGGGCGGCCCGGCCCGGTTGCGTCGGGAACGGCATTGCCGGATAACGGATTGGTCACCGTGCAGCGGGCCGCCGGTCAGACCGCGAGCGCGCAAACGGTTGCCCGCGTTGCCGATGCTTGTCCGGCCGCCGCGGGGCGTGCCCTCAGTCGTCGTCGAGCCGCTTCAGCAGCGCGATGTTCCCGGCCTCGTCCGGGTCCGGCCCGGGGGTCTCGAGGAACGCGCGCAGCACCTCGACGGCGACGTCCGGGGCGAGCCGCTTGAGGCTCATCGCGAGGACGTTGGCGTCGTTCCAGAGCCGGGCGCCGCGGGCGACCCACGGGTCCCAGGCCACGGCGGCGAGGACCCCGGGGACCTTGTTGGCCGCGATGGCCGTGCCGGTGCCGGTCCAGCACATCACGACACCCAGGTCCGCCCGGCCCTCGGCCACGGCCCGGCCCACCCCGGCGCCGAGGCCGGGCCAGGGCTGCTCGCCGAGGCGCAGGACGTCGTGGCCGGCCTCGGCGAGGTGGGCGAGGACGGCCTCGGTGGTCGCGTTGCTGTCGTCGGCCGCGAAGGCGATGCGCACAACCCCATTGTGCGCGCTCCGGGCGGTCAGGTGGTGACGCGGTCCGGGCCGTAGGTCTCCGGCCGCTCGAACCGGAGCCGCTGGGTCAGTGCCACGCAGGCGAGCACGAGCACGGCGGCGGCGACCGCGATCGGCGCGACGTGCTCGTGCAGCAGCCACGCGGACCAGGCCAGCGTGAGGACCGGCTGGGCGAGCTGGGTCTGCCCGACGCGCGCGACGCCGCCCCGGGCCAGGCCGGCGTACCAGGCGAAGAAGCCCAGGAACATCGAGATCACGGTGAGGTAGGCGAAGCCGGCCCACCCGGCGGCGGGGGCGGCCGGCGGGTGGCGCAGCGCCGCCACCGTGGTGATGGCGACCGTGGCGGGCAGGGCGAGCACGAGCGCCCAGCAGATCGTGCGCGCGCCGCCGAGGTCGCGGGCGAGGGCGCCGCCCTCGGCGTACCCGAGGCCGCACAGCACGATCGCCGCCAGCAGGAACAGGTCGGCCGGGCCGAGCGCGCCGGAGACGGAGCGGCTCAGCGCCAGGAACACGAGGACCGCCAGCAGGCCGGCCCCGCCCGCCAGCCAGAAGGCCGGGGTCGGGCGCTCCCGGGCGCGCAGGACCGCGAAGCCGGCCGTCATCGCCGGCAGCAGCGCGACCACGACGGCGCCGTGGGCCGCGGTGCTCGTCTGCAGGGCCAGGCTCGTGAACATCGGGAAGCCCGCCACGACGCCCAGCGCGACCACGGCCAGGCGGCGCGCTTGGGCCGCGGTGGGGCGCGGGGCGCGCACGACCGCCAGATAGGCCGCGGCCAGCAGGCCCGCGCCGACCGCCCGCCCGAACGCGACGAACCACGGGTCCAGGTGCTCGACGGCCACCCTCGTGGCCGGCAGCGACATGCTGAACCCGAGGACACCCAGCGCGCCGAGCGCGGCCCCCGTTATCGCACCCGAGCGGGTAACGTTATCCTTGCTTCTCATGAATGACGATAACGCAGCCGCCCGCGTTATCCAAGATCTGCGCGCCGCCGCGGCCGGGTCGCCGCCCGGGAGCCGGCTGCCCACCGTGCGGGAACTCACCGCGCGGCACCAGGCGTCGCCGATCACCGTCAGCCGCGCGATCCGGGCGCTGGCCGCCGAGGGGCTGCTCGACACCCAGCCCGGGCGGGGCACGTTCGTCGCCGCGCGCGCCGCCGCGGCCGTCCCCGCGCCCGACCTCTCGTGGCAGTCGATCGCGCTCGGGCCGCGACCGGCGGGCGAGGACGCGATGTCGGCGCTGCTGGCGGTGCCGCGGCCGGGGACGATCCCGTTGTCGAGCGGGTACCTCGACGAGGATCTCCAGCCGGCCGCCACGCTCGGCGCCGCGCTGGCCCGGGCGGCCCGGCACCCGTCGAGCTGGCAGCGCGGCCCGGCCGAGGGGCGCGAGGACCTGCGCGCCTGGTTCGCCCGGGGCGCCGGGGCCCTGCGCGCCGAGGACTTCGTCATCTGCCCGGGCGGGCAGGCGGCGCTGTCGACCGCGTTCCGCGCCCTGGCCGCGCCGGGCGACACGGTGCTGGTGGAGTCCCCCACCTACCTCGGCGCGCTCGCCGCCGCCCGCGCCGCCGGCCTGCGCGTCGTGCCGGTGCCGGCCGACAACGCCGGGGTGCGCCCTGACCTGCTCGCCGCCGCGCTCGGGCGCACCGGCGCCCGGCTGTTCTACTGCCAGCCGATGTTCGCCAACCCGCACGGCGCCACCCTCGCCCCCGGGCGCCGCGAGCGGGTGCTGGCCGAGGTGCGGGCCGCGGGCGCGTTCCTGCTCGAGGACGACTACGCGCGCGACCTCGCCATCGACGCCGATCCCCCGCCGCCGCTGGTCTGCGGCGACACGGACGGCCACGTGGTGTACCTGCGGTCGCTCACGAAATCCGCCGCGCCCGGCCTCCGCGTGGCGGCGATCGGCGCCCGGGGCCCGGCCGGCGCCCGGCTGCGCGCGGCCCGCGTGCTCGACGACTTCTTCGTGTCGGGCCCGCTGCAGCAGGCCGCCCTGGACTTCGTGACCTCACCGGCGTGGCCGCGACACCTGCGGGCGCTGCGGGCCGCCCTGCGCACGCGCCGCGACGCCCTCCTCGACGCGATCCGGCGGCACCTGCCGGCGTTGGATCCGCCATCGGTACCGCGCGGAGGCCTCCACGCCTGGCTCCGCCTCCCCGACGGGGCCGACGACGTGGCCGTGACGACCGCGGCGGCGGCCCGGCACGTGGTGGTCTTCCCGGGGCGGCCCTGGTACGCCGCCGAGCCGGACGCGCCGCACCTGCGCCTCACGTTCGCCGCGGCTCCGCCGGCGCTGCTGGATGAGGGCGTGCACCGGCTCGCGCAGGCACTGCTCGACTAGCGCTCCCTGCGCCTTCCCGCGGCTGAGGGGGCGGGGCGGGCGCGCGCACCGGCTCTTGCCCCGCCCCCGGGGCGGGCGCGCGCACCGGCCGGCTCTCGCGGCCCCGCCCGGGGCACGGCTCGGCTCTACCGGACCGGCCCCCCTCCCCGCGGCTCTCCCTCCGGCTCCCTCCGCGCGGCTCCCCCTCCGGCCCCCTCCGCGCGGCTCCCCCTCCGGCTCCCTCCGCGCGGCTCCCCCTCCGGCCCCCTCCCCGCGGCTCCCCCTCCGGCTCCCTCCGCGCTGCCGGCGGAGGGAGGGCGCGCACCGGCTCGCGCAGGCGCTGCTCAACTAGCGCTCCCTGCGGCATCCCGCGGCTGAGGGCGCGCACCGGCTCGCCCGGGCGCTGCTCGACCAGCGCTGCCTGCGGGCACCCTCCGGCTCCCTCCGCGCTGCCGGAGGAGGCCGCGCAGGCACTGCTCGACCGGCGCTGCCTGCGCCTCCCCGCGCCTGAGGGCGCGCACCGGCGCGCCCGGGCGCTGCTCGACCAGCAGCCGCCGTCACGACCACCGCGGCTTCCCCGGCGCACGTCGCTCGCCGCGGCTTCCCCGGCATCGCGTGGTCAGGCCCGCGCCGGCACTCACTCGGCCGGGTGGCGTGCTGCCCTTCGCGCGACGGCGCCCCGGACGCGTCCGAGCTGCTGCGGTCGACCTTGGTCCAGCGGCCGACGCTGCGCGACCCGGGCGAACCCTCAGGCGGACTTGGGCGGTGCCCAGCCGCTCGTGCCGGTCGGGGTGCCCAGAATCTCCAGGAGACCGAGGAGGCTCAGGACGCGGCGCACACCCGGGCTGGGGTTCACGATCCACAGGTCGCTGTTGTTCGTGATCGCGTGGGCGCGGGCGCTGACGAGCTTGCCGATGCCGGTCGAGTCGATGAACGTCACGAGGCTCAGGTCGACCTCGACGGCACGGGCGCGGACGTCGTCGATGGCGCGGAAGAGCACCGTGCGCAGCTCGCCCACGTTCTCCAGGGTCACCTCCCCGGCGACGCGCACGCGCAACGCCTGGTTGGGCAACGGCTCGACGGTCACGTTGAATTCGGGAAACACGGCGAAACGATCGGCGGGACTCATCGGGCTCAACACCTTCCAACATTCGAGCCGCTCTCACGATACGGGCATTCCCGCCGCGCGTCACCTGGGGCCATCACCATGGGCGAATCGTTCAATACCGAACGAGCTCGGGCCCGCCCGCCGCCCGCCCGCCGGCCCGGCTCCCCCGGCGGTCCGCAGGGCGGTCGCCGAGCCGAAGCCGAGTCAGAGACGATCGCGGATTCGAAGCCGAGTCAGAGACGATCGCGGAGTCGAAGCCGGGTCAGCGGCGGTCGCGGGCCCGGAGCCCGAGTCAGAGACGGTCGCGGGGTTGGAGCCGAGTCAGGGGCGGTCGATGGCGATGCGGAGGCCGCGCAGCTCGTACGCGCTGATGTCCGGCTTCATCGCCACCCTCGGCGGGCTCGTCATGCGCAGGCCCGGAAGCGCGAACAGGCGCGTGAGGAAGATGTCGGCCTCCTGAATGGCGACGTACGCGCCGGGGCAGCGATGCGGGCCGTCGCCGAACGACAGCGCCGCCGGGGTCACGCCCTGCGCGAGCGGGCGGGACGGGCGGACGGCGCACGGTTGCGGGCCCACGGCGGCGGGGTCGAGGTTGGCCGCGTGCACGGCCACGTCGACGACGGCCCCGGCCGGGATCGTCGCGGTGCCCTCGCCGTCCGGCACGGTGATCGGGGCCGTGGTGCGGCGCTTGAGGTTGCCGACCACCGGCTCCAGGCGCAGCAGCTCGTGGAGGATGGCGTGGCGCGCGGGTTCGGGGCTCCGGCGGTACGAATGGCGCAGTTCCCGGTCTGTGAACAGATGCCAGGCGGCCAGGTTGACGAACTCCCGAGTCGTCACCATGCCCGCGGCCGCGAACGTGATCACCTCGCCCAGGATCTCGCCGTCGCGGCAGCCCTCGTCCAGCAGGTGCGAGATCAGGTCGTCGCGGCGCGCCCGGCGGCGGGGCCGGATCGCGGGGCGCACGTCCTTGAGGTAGATCCCGAGGAACTGCAGGTTCTGGCGCACGAACCAGCGCAGGCCGGCGAGACTCGTGAACCCCGGCCGGCCGAACTGCTCCGGGAAGAAGCGCTCGAGCCGCGCGTCGATGCCCGGACGGCTCTCGGTCAGCCCGATCACGGCGGCGGCCACGTCGATCGCGAGCCGGAAGCTGAGCGTGGAGAGCTCGGCCTCCCCGTCGCGGCGCAGGACGTCGAGCTGCCGCTCGGCGATCTCGACCATGAGCCCGCGATAGTGCTCGTCCACGCGGCGCGGGGTGAAGAATTTCGCGGTTTGCCGACGGTACTCCCGATGCTCCGCCCCATCCCGATAGAGCACGGGCCGGCGAATCCTGGGCGGCAGCTTCTCCACCGTCTCCACGCCCAGCCCCGCCTGCACGGTGTCGGCACTGCGCAGGACGGCCCGCCCGGCCGCGTGCCCGCACACGTGCCACACCCCGTCGACCCCGCGAACGACCGTCCCGCCGCTCACTCCCTCATCGCCCGCGCCCTCAGCGCTACCGCTCCGACCGCTCACTCCCTCATCGCCCGCGCCCTCAGCGCTACCGCTCCGACCGCTCGCCCCCTGACCGCTGCTCACGCTCGCGGCAGTGTTCGGCCGCTGGCCTTCGTCGCCGCCCGGGCCCGTCACATCACCGTCGCCTGCCCGCATCGGCTCGCCGTCGCCCGCGGCGCGGGGCCGGGGCGCCACATCATCCCTGGTCACAGCCGGGCACCCGAACGGACTCAGACCGCGATCAACCTTGCGTGACGGCCCCATCGACATACTGTAAATCCCCAACCCGTTCGGCGGATTACGCTCGTACTAGTGTTCGAACTTCGCTAGACTCGAAGCCATGATTGACCTCGCGTACCAGCCGTCGATGTTCGACGTCGCCGGCCCCTCACTCGGGTCGCTGACCGGGCAGGTCACCCGCCACCACCTGAGCCGCGGCGCGTGGGTCGATCACCTGCCGGGCTGGGTCCTGGGCTCCGACGCCATCCTGCAGACACTCCTGCACGAGGTGGACTGGCGTGCGGAACGGCGCAAGATGTATGACGACGTGGTCGACGTCCCCCGCCTGCTGCGCTGGTATCCGGCCGAGGAGACGCTCCCGCACCCGCTGCTGACCGAGGCCCGGCGCCGCCTCACGGCGCATTACGTGGAGGAGCTCGGAGAGCCCTTCATGACCGCGGGCATGTGCCTGTATCGGGACGGACGCGACAGCGTCGCCTGGCACGGCGACACGATCGGCCGAGGATCCCGCTTCGACACGATGGTGGCGATCGTGTCCTTCGGCTCCCCGCGAGCACTGCTGCTACGGCCCCG
Source organism: Dactylosporangium sp. CA-139114 (assembly GCF_050955725.1). Lineage (NCBI taxonomy): Bacteria > Bacillati > Actinomycetota > Actinomycetes > Micromonosporales > Micromonosporaceae > Dactylosporangium > Dactylosporangium sp. CA-139114. The sequence continues at coordinate 2,661,184 of NZ_CP192080.1, read as the reverse complement.
CGGCGGCGGCGACAGCGTGCGCTTCCCACTCGGCCACGGCGACCTGGTGGTGATGGGCGGCTCGTGCCAGCGGACCTGGGAGCACTGCGTACCCAAGACAGCTCGCGCAGTCGGCCCCCGCGTGTCCGTGCAGTTCCGCCCGGCCGGAGTCGCCTGAGCCCGGCCGGCACACCAGACGAACAGGGGTCCCGGCCCGGAATCGCTCGAGCCCGGCCGGCACGCCAGACCAACTGGATCCCGTCCCGGAATCACCTGAGCCCCGCCCACCATCAGGGTGCAGGCGCGCCTGATGAACGCGGTCCCGGCCGGAGTCGCTCCAGGGCGGGGCTTCCGCGGCCCCGAGCAGCTCGCGGTAACGACACGTCCACACGCCTCTGCCGGGACGCGAGCAGGTCGCGGCAACGGCACGTCCACACGCTCCTACCGCGGCCCGGAGCAGGTCGCGGTAGCGGCACATCCACACCCTTCTACCGCGGCACCGAGCAGGTCGCGGTAGCGGCGTCTACCGCGGCCTCGACCAGGTCGCGCTAGACGCGCGTGGATGCGTCACGGAAGCCATCCGAGCCCTGCGCTCGCGCCACCACAGGCTCGTGGTGCGGAGCGGGCCTTGGACGTCGGCGCCTCGTCGCCAGCGAGCATATGCCGCTCCCCGACGACGGCGCGCACGTGGCGCTGACGATCGTCGTCCTTCTCGAGGCATTCCTCAGGCGCTGTCCCACGTTGCACGGATACGCGATCGCCACTCCCGGCGTTGTCGGCGACGCAATTCACGGACGCATTCGACGGCGAGAGTAAAGTGTGCGCTATTTGCGATCCGGTGCGGCCCGGGGTCGGGTTTTCGGGCCGATTCTGGGATAATTCCTGGTATGGGCCAGTTGCAGTTTTTCACGCGAAGTGAAATAGCTGCCATGCGGGATCGGAGCCGGCGCCGGAACTACTCGCCCATCGCTGAGCAGTTCCGGCGCGAGCACGCCCGGCATCGCGATTGGGGACTCGCGCAGCGACACGCCGCGAAGCTGCGCCGCATCCACGGCAGCACCTCGTCAGCAACCCCTGCCGCCGCGCCGCGCACAGCAACCACACCGGAGCGGAGCGCCGCCGAACAACCGGAAACCCTCACCACCGCACCGCGCACCGCAACCACACCCGAGCCGCCCGCCGCCGAACAGCCCAAAACCCCGACCACCACACCGCACACCGCAACCACACCCGAACAGCCCAACGCGGCCGCCGCATGTGAACAGCCGGAGCAGTCACCGCCCGCGGATGCAGGCGGCGGGTGGCGCTCGGCGGCAACGACGTCGGCACGGAGACGCATCCGGCGATTGCCGATCCCGCCGCAGCCCGACCCGAAAACGGCGGACCACACCTCACCGTCGAACCGTATCGTATTTCCGGAACGCTCCGTCCGTGCGAAAAATACCGCCAAACCCGCGATACGGGATTCCCCAAACAATACCCTCGAACGAACCTCCGAAGACATTTTCGAACCCCGGCGAAACAGAGCGACGTGGATCAGGGGCCGGCCAGGAGAAGCGGGGCGCGGGTCGCCACCCGGCTGGAGTTGTGCGGGGGCAGCGTCACCGCCGTCGGGTCCTCGGGCGGGTGGCCGTTCACGATCACCCCACCGCCGACGCCCACCTCGCCGGTCAGGTACACGAGGTCGTCGATGCCGGCCGCCACCGCCCCGGGTGCACTCGGCCAGCGCGGCCAGGTTGACGTCGTTGTCCACGCCGGCCCACAGGCCCAGGGTCAGGCCGTGCGCCGGTCTCGCCGTCAGCGGCAGGTCCCGCCAGCCCAGGTTCGGGGCCAGCACCACGAGCCCCCGGGCCACGTCCACCAGGCGCGGCACCGCCACCGTCAGGCCGGCCGGCGTCACGCCCCGACGCACCAGTGCGGCACAGGGAGCGCCCCGCGACCTCCGGCAGGGCCCCGATGCAGCGTTCCCACGTCTCCTCGATGCAGCGTTCCAAGTCGCGGTGCACGGCGTCGAAGCTCACGCGCTTCTCGATCACCGTGCGGCCGGTCGGGTCGGCGCCGTGGACGGCGCGGTGGTCGACGGTGATCTCGATGCCGGTGGCGCCCACGTCCGGGCTCAGGTGATCCCGCGGCCCGGGGGTCCCCAATGGCTCGGCTTCGATCTCCCGCACCGGGCGGCGGGTCAGCAGCTCGTCCACCAGGCTCGACACCGCCGCCTTGTGCACACCCGTCGCGGCCGCGACGGCGGCCCTTGACCTCGGGCCGTTCGTCCTGATGTGGCGCAGGATCCTCGTCAGGTTGGTGCGGCGCAGGGCCAGCTGCCCGGTGGGCTCCTGCACGGATCCGGCGCCCGCGCGTTCCTTGCTCACCGTTCGGCCCGCCCCCGGGGCTCCAGCGCGCGTGCGCGAACTCCCGCAGCGCCGGCGACATGAACGCAGCGCCAGCGACGTGAACACAGCGCCAGCGACGTGAACACAGACCGGGGCCGGCGCACGGGCCTTGCCGAAGGGTCCGGCGGCCGGGCGCCGCGCATCGACGCTGCTCATTCGCGGTGCGGGCGGCGAATCAACCACGAAACGTCCCGGCCGCACCAGGCTGGCGGGCAGCGAATCGCCGACGTTTCGAAACTCGCCGGGGCAGGGCCAACCACCCGCGCAGATTCCAACGCGTCAATCGAACGGGATGCCACACAACTCAAGAGTGCGAGCGATGACCGTTGACTTGCCGGTAGCTTGTCTGCAACATTTGGCGCACAGCAGTGCAAGATTCCTACAAGTGCCAGACAGACTTTCGCTACTCTCCGCAACTCGATCGCAGCCGAACCGCCAACGCGGCACGATCGCCCACCACCCGCCTACGGAGAGGGTTGCCGTGCAGAGGGGCACGTCGCCGCACGGTCGCGGACCACCCACGCGGCCGCGCTTCATCACATGCTGACCCCAACCAGATGAGCACAGAACCCCCGTGGCCGCCGCCGGCGCACCGCCAATCCCGCCCGCGCGCGGGAAGCGCCCAGCGAACACCGACGCCGACCCCCGCCAATGCCTCTTGCCGTCCAACACAAGAGCAGGTCGAACTCGCCGCCACGCCGCACCGATCACCCCGCTCAGACGCATTGAGAAGGATCCCGATGAGCAGAAGGCTCGTGACGCGAAGGGTGCTCGCGGCGTTCGCCGTGGCCGCCCTCGTCGCCGTGACGGCGCAGACGCTGCCGGCGCAGGCCGCCGGCGGCCCCAACCTCGCCAGCGGCCGCCCCGCCACCTCCAGCAGCACCAACGGCGCGAACGGCATCGGCAACATCAACGACGGCAACCAGGCCAGCTACTGGGAGAGCGCCAACAACTCCTGGCCGCAGTGGGCCCAGATCGACCTCGGCAGCGCCAAGAGCATCGACCAGATCAAGCTGAAGCTGCCCGACGACACCGCCTGGGCGACCCGCACCGAGACGCTGACCGTGACCGGCAGCCCCGACGGGACGAGCTTCTCCACGATCGTCGGCTCGACCGGGTACACGTTCAACCCGGCCACCCACAACACGGTCACGATCAGCTTCAACGCCACGACCACCCGGTACGTGCGGCTGAACTTCTCCGCCAACACCGGCTGGCCCGCGGCGCAGATCTCCGAGTTCGAGATCTACGGCGTGTCCACCACCGGCAGCAACCTGGCCGCCGGCAAGACGTTCACGGCCAGCAGCCAGAACGCGCAGTACGTCCCCGGCAACGGCGGCGACTCCAACCAGGACTCCTACTGGGAGAGCTCCGGCGCCTTCCCGCAGTGGCTGCAGGTCGACCTCGGCTCCGCCGTGCCGGTCAGCTCCGTGGTGCTGCGCGTCCCCGCCGCCTGGGGCGCGCGCACCGAGACGCTGTCCGTGCAGGGCAGCACCACTGGCAGCTCGTTCACGGACATCGTGGCGAGCAACGCGTACACCTTCGCGCCGGGCACGGCCAACACCGTGACGATCCCGTTCACGCAGACGACCACCCGCTACGTGCGGGTCAACATCACCGCGAACACCGGCTGGGCCGCCGCGCAGCTCTCGGAGCTGGAGGTGTACGGCCCCACGACCGGTGACACCCAGGCGCCGACGGCCCCGGGCAACCTCGCCTACACCCAGCCGGCGAGCGGCCAGATCAAGCTGACCTGGACCGCCTCGACCGACAACAGCGGCTCCATCGCCGGGTACGACATCTACGCCAACGGTGCCCTGCGCACCAGCGTGGCGGGCAACATCCTGACGTACACCGACATGCAGCCCGACACCGCGACGGTCGCGTACTACGTCAAGGCCCGCGACGCCGCCGGCAACCAGTCGGCGAACTCGAACACGGTGACCCGTACCGGCACCAACCCCGACACGCAGGCGCCCACCGCCCCCGGCAACCTGGCCTACACCACGCCGGCCAGCGGCCAGATCAAGCTGACCTGGACCGCCTCGACCGACAACAGCGGCTCCATCGCCGGGTACGACGTCTACGCGAACAACTCGCTGCGCGGCTCGGTCGCGGGCAACGTGCTGACCTACACGGACAACCAGCCGGACTCGGCCACGGTGTCGTACTACGTGAAGGCCCGCGACGCCGCCGGCAACGCCTCCGCGGCCAGCAACACGGTCACCCGCACCGGCACCGGCAACCCGCCGCCGGGGACCAACGTGGCGCTGGGCAAGCCGGTGGAGGCCAGCGGCTCGGTCTTCACCTTCGTGCCGGCCAACGCCAACGACAACAGCGTCACCACGTACTGGGAGGGCGCGGCCGGCTTCCCGGCGACCCTGACCGCGAAGCTCGGCTCGAACAACGACATCACCAAGATCACGCTCAAGCTCGACCCGAGCAGCGCGTGGGGCGCGCGGACCCAGAACATCCAGGTCCTCGGCCGCGAGCAGAGCGCGACCGCGTTCAGCAACCTGGTCTCGGCGGCGGACTACCGCTTCGACCCGGCCACCGGCAACTCGGTCGACATCACCGTCTCGGCCCGGGTCGCGGACGTCCAGCTGAAGATCAACTCGAACACCGGCGCCCCGTCGGGCCAGATCGCCGAGTTCCAGATCTTCGGGGCCGCGGCGCCGAACCCGGACCTCCAGGTGACCGCGATCTCGTCCTCGCCCGCCTCGCCGGTGGAGACCGACTCGGTGAGCCTGACCGCCACGGTGAAGAACGCGGGCACGGCCGCCTCGGGCGCGACCAACGTCAACTTCTACCTCGGCACCGCCCAGGGCACCGTCCTGGCGGGCACCGCGAACGTGACCGGTCTCGCCGCCGGCGCGCAGGGCACGTTCACCGCGAACATCGGGCCGCGGACCGCGGGCACCTACACGGTGAGCGCGAAGGTCGACGAGGGCAACACGGTCATCGAGACCAACGAGGCCAACAACTCGTTCACCAGCGGCTCGAACCTCGTGGTGCAGCCGGTGCAGTCCTCGGACCTGGTCGCCTCCCCGGTGGCCTGGTCGCCGTCGAACCCGTCCGCGGGCAACACGGTCACCTTCACCGTCGTCATCAAGAACCAGGGCACCCAGGCCAGCGGCTCGGGCGCGCACGGCGTCACCCTGACGCTGAAGGACAGCACCGGCGCCACGGTCAAGACGCTGACGGGGTCGTACACCGGGACGCTCGCCGCCGGCGCCAGCTCCCCGGTCGTCTCGCTCGGCACGTGGACCGCGGTCAACGGCAAGTACACGGTCACCACCGTGCTCGCCGCCGACACCAACGAGCTGTCGGTCAAGCAGGCCAACAACACCAGCGACCTGCCGCTGTTCGTCGGGCGGGGCGCGAACATGCCCTACGACATGTACGAGGCCGAGGACGGCACGGTCGGCGGCGGCGCGCAGGTCGTCGGGCCGAACCGCACCATCGGTGACCTCGCCGGCGAGGCGTCGGGCCGCAAGGCGGTCACGCTGAACGGGACCGGGCAGTACGTGCAGTGGACCACGCGGCAGAGCACCAACACGGTGGTCGTGCGGTTCTCGATCCCGGACGGCACCACGTCGTCGATCAACGTCTACGTCAACGGCTCCTTCGCCAAGGCGATCCCGCTGACCTCGAAGTTCTCGTGGCTCTACGGCAACGAGGCGTCGCCGACCAACTCCCCCGGCACCGGCCCCCGTCACATCTACGACGAGGCCAACATCATGCTGGACAGCACGGTGAACGCCGGCAGCACGATCAAGCTGCAGAAGGACGCGGCCAACGGCGGCAACATCGCGGTCGACTTCATCAACACCGAGCAGGTCGCCCCGGTCGCCAACCCGAACCCGGCCACGTACATCACCCCGGCCGGCTTCACCCAGCAGGACGTGCAGAACGCCTTCAACGCCGCGACCCAGAGCAGCACCGCGGTCGGCGTCTACCTGCCCGCCGGCACGTACGTCACGAACCAGAAGTTCCAGATCAACAGCAAGGCGATCCAGGTCGTCGGGGCCGGTCCGTGGTACACGAGGTTCACCACGCCGCAGGACCAGCAGAACACCGACGCGGGCTTCTCCGTGCAGACCTCGGCGAACGGCTCGACGTTCAAGAACCTGTCGTTCTTCGGCAACTACGTCGAGCGCATCGACGGCCCGGGCAAGGTGTGGGGCGAGCTGAAGGACAACCAGAACCTGACGATCGACAACGTCTGGGTCGAGCACACGGTCTGCATGTACTGGGGCGTACACAACAGCGGCATCAACATCTCCAACAGCCGCATCCGGGACACGTTCGCCGACGGCATCAACTTCACCAACGACACGACCAACACCCACCTGAACAACATCGACGCCCGCAGCACGGGTGACGACTCGTTCGCGCTGTTCTCCGCGACCGACGGCGGCGGCTCGGTGGGCAACCACGACAACCTGTGGGAGAACCTGTCCGCGACCCTCACCTGGCGCGCGGCCGGCCTCGCGGTCTACGGCGGGTACAACAACACGTTCCGCAACATGTACATCGCGGACATGCTGACGTACTCGGGCATCACCATCAGCTCGCTGGACTTCGGCTACCCGTTCGTGGGCTTCGGCACCCAGCCGACCAACATCCAGAACGTGTCGCTCGTCCGCGACGGTGGCCACTTCTGGGGCCAGCAGGCCTTCGGCGCCATCTGGGTCTTCTCGGCCTCGAAGGTGTTCCGCGGCATCCGGGTGTCCGATGTGGACATCGTCGACCCGACGTACTCCGGCATCATGTTCCAGACCAAGTACACCGGCTCCTCGCCGGAGAACCCGGTGACGGACACGGTGTTCACGAACATCAGCATCTCCGGCGCCAAGCGCAGCGGTGACGCGTTCGACGCCAAGTCCGGCATCGGCATCTGGGTCAACGAGATGCCCGAGCCCGGCCAGGGCCCGGCGGTCGGCTCGGCGACGTTCAACCACCTGACGTTCTCCAACAACGCCGAGAACATCAGGAACACGACCAGCACGTTCACGCTCACGATCAACCCGTAACACCAGCGCACCGAGGAACGGCCGCCGGATGCCATCCGGCGGCCGTTTTCGTGCGATGGCCGCCGATCACTTCGCTGTCCGCCGACCATTTCGGCGTCCCCGAGCATTTCAGCGTCCGCCGAGCACTTCGGCGTCCCCCAAGCACTTCGGCATCCGCCAAGCACTTCGGCATCCGCCAATCACTTCAGCGTCCCCCAAGCACTTCAGCGTCCCCCGAGCACTTCAGCGTCCCCCGAGCACTTCAGCGTCCTCCACGCACTTCGGCGTCCGCCGAGCACATGGTTGTTCGCCGGGGCATTGATGTTGACCCGCCAGGTCCATGTCGACCCGCCATGTTGATTTTCGTCAACCATGTTGATTTCGGCCCGGCGGGGTCGACTTTCGTCAACCCGGTTGAGGACGGCTCACGCTCCTGACCCCAGGCGCCACGGCATCCGCGCCGCGCATCCTCGAACAGGTCGACGACGGCTCACGCTCCGCCCCCAGGCGCCACTGCATCCGCGCCGCCCATCCTCGAACAGGTCGACGACGGCTCACGCTCCGCCCCCAGGCGCCACTGCATCCGCGCCGCGCATCCTCGAACAGGTCGGCGACGGCTCACGCCCTTGCTCTGAGCCTCCGCAGCATGCGCGCGTCCTCGAACCCGGCGGCGCGGGCGGCGGCCTCGACCGTGGCGCCGTGGCCGATCAGGTGCTCGGCGCGCTCGAGACGCAGCAGCTGCTGGTAGCGCAGCGGCGTCAATCCGGTCGCCTCGCCGAACGCGCGGGTCAGGGTCCGCTCGCTCACCCCGGCCGCGCCCGCGAGCTCGCGCAGCGGCAGGCGCTCGGCGAAGCGGCCGTCGATGACGTCCTGCACCCGGTGTACGACGTCGCTGAGATGGTCGCGGTGGCGCAGCATCGCGCTGTGCTGGCGCTCGTCGCCGTTGCGGCGGGCGTAGACGACCATCTCGCGGGCCACCTGGGCGGCGACGGCCGGGCCGTGGCGGGTCGCCACCAGGTGCAACGCCAGGTCGATGCCGCTGGCGATGCCGGCCGAGGTGACGACCCGCTCGTCCACGACGTAGAGCACGTCGCGGACCACGCGGGCGTTCGGATACCGGCGCGCGAGGTGCTCCTGCAGGCCGTGGTGCGTCGTGCAGCGGCGGCCGTCGAGCAGGCCGGCCTGGCCCAGCGCGTCGGCGCCGGCGCAGACGCTCGCGACCGTCCCGCCGCCGGCGTGGTGTCCGGCGATCCTGGCCCGGGTCGATCCGGTCAGCCGTCCGTGCTCGCCCAGCCGGCTCGCGCGCCAGCCGGGGACGAGGATCAGGTCGTCGCGGGTGAGCGGCGGCCAGCTCGTCTGCGCGCGCAGGGGCAGACCCTGCGCCGTGGGCACCTCCTCCCGCTCGGCCACGTAGTGCAGCTCGTAGCCGAGGCCGAGGTCGCGCACGGTGGAGAACACCTGCGCGGGCCCGGCCAGGTCGAGCAGGTGCACCTGCGGCACGAGCAGAAAGACGATCCTCACCGCGCGAAGACCCCCTCAACGGCCACGAACACCCGCGCAGGCCCCGCCAGGCCGAGCAGGCGCGCCCGGGGCACGAGCAGAAAGACGACCCTCACCGCGCCAAGACCCCCTCAACGGCCACGAACACCCGCGCAGGCCCCGCCAGGTCGAGCAGGTGCACCCGCGGCACGAGCAGAAAGACGACCCTCACCGCGCCAAGACCCCCTCAACGGCCACGAACACCCGCGCAGGCCCCGCCAGGTCGAGCAGGCGCGCCCGGGGCACAAGCAGAAAGACGACCCTCACCGCGCCAAGACCCCCTCAACGGCCACGAACACCCGCGCAGGCCCCGCCAGGCCGAGCAGGCGCGCCCGGGGCACGAGCAGAAAGACGATCCTCACCGCGCGAGGACCTCCTTGACGGTGGCGATGGTGGCGAAGCGGCCGGCCAGAGCATATTCCGTGCGCGCGATGACGTCCTCGGCGCTCAGCACCGGGCCGCCCGGGTCGCGGTGGGCGATCGGGAAGGTCGCGGTCGCCTCGGTGACGAAGGTGACGTCGTAGCCGAGGTCGCCGGCGACGCGGGCGGTGGTCTCGCAGCACTGCTCGGTCTGGATGCCGGTGACGATCAGGTGCCGGATGCCCTCGGTGGTGAGCAGCTGCTGCAGGCCGGTCGTGGTGAACGCGTTGCGGCTGGTCTTGACGAGCTCGGGCTCGCCGGGCAGCGGGTCGAGGCCCTCGATGTAGCGCAGGTGACCGCGCTGCGGGTCGAAGACGGTGCCGGTGCCGGGCTCGGCGTGCAGCACCCACACGACGAGGTCGCCGCGCTCGCGGGCGTCGGCGACGAGCGGGGCCACCGTGGCGGCGATGCCGGGGTTGGAGATGTCCGCCCAGCTGGGCCGCTGCCGGAAGGACTCCTGGATGTCGATGACGAGCAGTGCGCTTCTCATGCCCTCGATCCTGCGCGCGTCCGGCCGGTTGAGCCAGGGCCGGGCCGGGCTCAAAGCGGACCGATCCGGTCATGGGTCTATCTCATTATGCGAGACAAGCGTTCCGAACTTTGAGAAGACGGGGCTAGCGTACGGGCATGCCTACGAACGTGTACACCCACGGTCACCACGAGTCGGTCCTGCGCTCCCACCGCTGGCGCACCGCCGAGAACTCCGCCGCCTACCTGCTGCCGGTGCTCGTCGAGAAGATGCGCGTGCTCGACGTCGGGGCCGGGCCGGCCACCATCACCCGCGACCTCGCCGGGCGCGTCGCGCACGTCACCGCGCTCGAGGTCACCGAGGAGGCGGTCGGGGTGGCCCGGGAAGGGCTCGCCGGGGTGGCGAACGCCGATGTCGTGCTCGGCGACGTGCACGCACTGCCGTTCCCCGACGACTCGTTCTGCGTGGTGCACGCCCATCAGGTGCTGCAGCACGTCGCCGACCCGGTGGCGGCCCTGCGCGAGATGCGCCGCGTGTGCAAGCCGGGCGGTTACGTGGCCGTGCGCGACAGCGACTACGCGGCGTTCGCGTGGTACCCCGCGCTGCCCGAGCTCGACGACTGGATGGCCCTGTACCAGCGGATGGCCCGCGCCAACGGCGGCGAGCCGGACGCCGGACGGCGGCTGCTGGCCTGGGCGCACGCGGCCGGGTTCACCGACGTGACCGCGACGTCGAGCACCTGGTGCTTCGCCGACGAGCAGGACCGCGCGTGGTGGGGCGGCATGTGGGCCGACCGCGTCCGGGAGTCGGCGATGGCCCGGCAGGCCCTGGCGGCCGGGGTGGCGCAGGAGGAGCTGGACCGGCTCTCCGCCGCGTGGCGCGGATGGGCGTCCGACCCGGACGGCTGGATGTCGCTGCTGCACGGCGAGATCCTGGCCCGGCCGTAGCCGACGCCCAGCCAAAGCGCAGCGAGGCCGTAGCAGACGCCCGGCCAAAGCTCAGCCAGGCCTTAGCCGAAGCCCGGCCAAAGCCGAGCCAGGCCGTAGCAGACGCCCGGCCAAAGCTCAGCCAGGCCTTAGCCGAAGCCCGGCCAAAGCTCAGCCAGGCCATAGCTGAAGCCAGGCCAACGCCGAAGCGAGGCCGTAGCCGAGCCCGGCCGTAGCATGGGCGCGTGAGTCTTCCAGCCGACCTGCACACCCATTCGGAGTTCTCCTGGGACACCGACACCGGCGACATGGAGGGCTCGTGCGCGCGGGCGGTCCAGCTCGGCCTGCCGGCGATCGCGTTCACCGAGCACACCGACTTCGTGTCGTGGACGGTGAACCCGGACACGGTGCCGCAGCGGTGGAACCCGCACATGACGGACCCGGCGCACCTGGCGCCCCCGCCGCTGGACGTGGACGGCTACCTGGCGGCGATCGAGCGGTGCCGCGCGAAGTACCCGTCGCTGCGCATCATCACCGGGGTCGAGCTCGGCGAGCCGCACTGGTTCGCCGAGCCGGCCGCCGCGCTGCTCGCGAGCGCGCCGTTCGAGCGGGTGATCGGCTCGCTGCACTCGGTGCGGGTGGGCGACGAGGATCGGCTGGTCGAGGACGAGTACGGGTCCCGGGGCGTCGCCGAGGTGCTGCGTGACTACTTCGCCGAGGTCGTGCGCATGCTGGAGTCCTTCGGCGACTTCTCGACGCTGACGCATCTGGACTACCCGGTGCGGTACCTGCCCGCGGGCCACGTGTTCCGCATCGAGGACTACGAGGACGAGGTGCGGCAGGTGCTGAAGACCCTCGCCGGGCAGTCCCGCGCGCTGGAGATCAACACCCGCCGCACGCTCGAGCCCACGCTGCTGCGGTGGTGGCGCGAGGCCGGTGGCGCCGCCGTGAGCTTCGGCAGCGACGCGCACCGGCCCGAGGCGGTGGCGGCCGGGTTCGCCGACGCCGCCGCGCTCGCGGAGGCGACCGGGTTCCGGCCCGGCCGCCACCCGTACGACCACTGGCTGCGCTGACCTGCAGCGCTACGCCGCGCTGCAGGTCAGCGCCGGCGGGTTGTTCGTCCCCGTCCAGGTGCCGTTGAATCCGAAGCTCGTGCTCTGCCCCGCGCTCAGCCGCCCGTTGTAGCTCGCGTTGACCGCCGTGACCGTGGAGCCGCTGCTCGTCAGCGTGGCGTTCCAGGAGCTGCTCACCGTCTGGCCGTTGGCGAAGGTCATCTTCACCGTCCAGGTGCTGATGCCGGCCGAGCCGGCGGTGACCTTCACGTCCGCGCCGAAGCCGCCCGCCCACTCCGACGTCTTGGTGAAGGTCGCGGCGCACGCGCCGGTGACCGGCGGGGTCGAGGCCGAGGCGGACGCGGAGCGGCTGGCCGAGGGCGAGGTGCTCGCGGAGCGCGACGGCGAGGCGGACGCCGACGGGGACTTCGAGGGCGAGGCCGACGGTGAGCCCGTCCCGCCGCCGGTGCCGGTGAAGATGACGTCGCTGCACAGGTAGTACGACTGGTCGAGGTGGCTGGCCTGCCAGATCGTGTAGATCACGTGCCGGCCCGTGCGGGTGCCGGCGTCGACCTCCGCCTGGTACTGCGGCGCGGGCGCGTACCGGGCGGTGCGCTGGACGAGTTCCAGGCTGTTCCACGTCAGCGGCTGCGTGGCCGGGTCGAAGCCCTGCTTCGTGATGTAGATGAGCAGGTAGTCCGCGCCGTGCTGGGCCTGGTCGGTCAGCGTGAGCGTGAACCTGTTCGGCTTCGTCGCGGCGACCCACGGGCCGACGGTGTCCAGGGAGGCGTAGAAGCCGTTCTGCGTACGGCCTCCGCTGCACAGCTGCCCGTCGGGGACGGCGGCCTGGTGGTTGCCGGCGACGCCCTCGCGGTAGAGGCCGTTCCAGTTCCACATCGTGTTCGGGTTGGCCTGCCAGGCCTGGGCGCACATCGGGTCGGTGTCGGCCATGTGCGGGTTCTGGAAGTCGGAGCCCCAGCGGGCCCAGCAGCCGTAGTTGCGGGACGGGGGATCGGTGAGCGAGCCGTGCGCGGCGGCCGGGGTGGGCCGGTCGAGCACGGTCAGGCCCAGGGCGGCGGTGACCACGACGAGGGCCCCGACCGCGAGGCGCCGGGCGGTCGATGAAAGTTGCATCGGTACTCCTCGGGAGTGCGCGGCCGCCGTCGCGCGTCCGGGCGCGGCGGCGACGCGGCTGACATTCGGACGGACCATGTCAACGCGCGCGGCTCCCGCCGGGCAGGGTAGCCGGTTACACGAGGAATGTGAATATCTGTGCGGGCCGGTTCACCCGGGGACCAGGTCGAGGTCCGGGGACGGTCCGGTGCGGTCGGCGAAGAGCAGGCTCACCCGGAGACCAGGTCGAGCACGCCGCGGACCGTGCGCTCGACCGCCGCGCGGTCCGGGGACGGCCCGGTGCGATCGGCGAAGAGCAGGTGGGCGGAGCCGATGAGCATCGCGCCCAGGGTCTGCGGGTCGGCGCCGGGCGCGACGCGCCCCAGGTCCCGCTCGGCGGCCAGGTAGTCGCCGAGCATGACGGCGGCGTCGGTGAGCACCGGCACGCCGGCCGGCCACGTCTGCCGCAGCCGCGCGCGCAGCTCGTCGCGGAAGGTGATCAGCGCGACGACCGCGACCGCGACCGAGCCGAAGACGCCGATGAGCGCGTCGGCCACGTTGCCGGCGACGGTGCCGCTGCCCGCCGCGCCGCGCAGCGCCTCGGCCTGCGGCGCCATGCGGTGCACCCGGTCGAGCACGAACTCGGCCAGGAACGCGTCGAAGTCGGCGAAGTGCTTGTGCAGCACGCCCTTGGCGACCGCCGCCTCGGTCGTCACCGCGCGGCTGGTCAGGCCGCTCGGGCCGTCGCGCAGCAGGATGCGGTCGGCGGCGGCGAACAGTTGCTCGCGGACGTCGCGGATGGCCACCCCGGTCGGCACGTGTGCACCCCTCCATTGCCTAGTGGGCACTTGCCCATTAAGGTGGGCGCATGCCCACTCTACCGTCACCGGAGCACCCGCATGAGCAGCGGGCGGTCGCGGAGTCCTTCGGCGCCGACGCCGAGCGCTACGACCGCGCCCGCCCCGGCTACCCGGCCGCGCTGATCGAGCGCATCCTCGCCGCCGGCCCCGGCCGGAGGGTGCTCGACGTCGGCTGCGGCACCGGGATCGTCGCGCGGCAGCTGCAGGCCGCCGGGTGCTCGGTGCTCGGCGTGGACCCCGACCCGCGCATGGCCGGGGTGGCGCGCCGGCAGGGGCTCGACGTCGAGGTCGCGAGGATCGAGGCGTGGGACCCGGCCGGGCGCGTCTTCGACGCCGTCGTCGCCGGGCAGACCTGGCACTGGGTCGAGCCGGTCGCGGGCGCGGCCACGGCGGCGCGGGCGCTGCGGCCGGGCGGGCTGCTCGCGCTGTTCTGGAACGGCGTCGAGCCGCCGCCGCAGGTCGCCGAGGCGACCGGGAACGCCTTGCGCGAGCACATCCCGGCACCGGGCCGCATCCCGGTGCCGGCCAGGTTCTCGTTCGGCGGCGAGGCGTACCGTCCCCTGGCCGACCGGGCCGCCGAGGGCATGCGGGCGGCGGGCGGGTTCGGCGAGCCGGAGCCGTGGACGTTGCCGTGGCGGCGCGACTACACCCGTGACGAGTGGCTCGAGCAGGTGTCCACCTCGGGCGGCGTGAACCGGCTCCCGGCCGAGATCCTCGCCGGCGTGCTGGCGGACCTGGGCCGCACGATCCCCGACACGTTCCCGGTCGTCTACAGCACCGTCGCGGTCGCGGCTCGCCGAGGCTGACCTACTCGTCCTCGAGGTCGCCCTCCGTCTGCAGGTACACCTCGCGCAGACCGTCCAGTGTGGACTGCTCGGGGTGCTCCCACAGGCCCCGGTCGGCCGCCTCCAGCAGCCGCTCGGCGATCCCGTGCAGCGCCCACGGGTTCGACTCGGTCAGGAACTTGTGGTTGTCCGGGTCGAACACGTAGGACTCGGCCAGCTTCTCGTACATCCAGTCGGCCACGACCCCGGCGGTGGCGTCGAAGCCGAAGAGGTAGTCGACGGTGGCCGCGAGCTCGAACGCGCCCTTGTAGCCGTGCCGGCGCATCGCCGCGAGCCAGCGCGGGTTGACGACCCGGGCCCGGAACACCCGCGCGGTCTCCTCGCTCAGCGTCCGGGTGCGCACGGCGTCCGGGTTCGTGCTGTCGCCGACGTACGCCGCGGGCGCCTTCCCGGTGAGGGCGCGCACGGTCGCCACCATGCCGCCGTGGTACTGGAAGTAGTCGTCCGAGTCCGCGATGTCGTGCTCGCGCGTGTCGGTGTTCTTGACCGCGACGCTGATGCGCCGGTACGCGCCCTCCATGTCGGCCCGTGCCTCGATCCCGTCGACGCCGCGGCCGTACGCGTAACCGCCCCAGACCGCGTAGACCTCGGCGAGGTCGCGGTCGTCGCGCCAGTTCCGGCTGTCGATCAGCGGGAGGATGCCGGCCCCGTAGGCGCCCGGCTTGGAGCCGAACACGCGCAGCGAGGCCCGGCGCGCGTCGCCGTGCGCCTCGACGTCGGCCGCGACGTGCGCCCGGACGAAGTTCTCCTCCGGCGGCTCGACCGCCGACGCCGCCAGCTGCACCGCATCGTCGAGCAACGCCACCACATGCGGGAACGCGTCGCGGAAGAAGCCCGAGATGCGCATGGTCACGTCGATGCGCGGCCGGCCCAGCTCGGCGAGGCCGATCAGCTCCAGGCGGGTGACCCGGCGCGAGGCCTCGTCCCAGACCGGGCGCACGCCGAGCAGCGCGAGGGCCTCGGCGATGTCGTCGCCGGCGGTGCGCATGGCGCTGGTGCCCCACATCGACAGGCCGACCGAGCGGGGCCAGTCGCCGTGGTCCGCGCGGTACCGCGTGAGCAGCGACTCGGCCATCGCCTGCCCGGTCTCCCAGGCCAGTCGCGACGGGACGGCCTTGGGGTCCACGGAGTAGAAGTTGCGCCCGGTCGGCAGCACGTTGATGAGGCCGCGCAGCGGGGACCCGCTCGGCCCGGCGGGCACGTACCCGCCGTCGAGCGCGTGCAGCACCATCGTCAGCTCGTCGGTGGTGCGGGCCAGGCGCGGCACGATCTCCTCGGCGGCGAAGCGTAGGACACGCACGACATCCGGATTGTCGGAAATCTCCGACAAATCGGCGACATCCCAGTCGCGAGCCTCCATCGCCGCGACCAGCGCGCGGGCGCGCGACTCGACGTCGTCGACCGCGGTCCGGTCCACAGAGGACTCGTCGTGCCCCAGGGCCTCGCGCAGGCCGGGCAGGGCCGCCACCTGGCCGCCCCACATCTGCCGGGCCCGCAGCATCGCCAGCACCAGGTCGATGCGCGCCTCACCGGCGGGGGCCTGGCCGAGCACGTGCAGGCCGTCGCGGATCTGCACGTCCTTGACCTCGCACAGCCAGCCGTCGACGTGCAGCAGGAAGTCGTCGAACTCGGCGTCGTGCGGCCGGTCGTCCAGGCCCAGGTCGTGGTCGAGCTTCGCGGCCTGGATGAGGGTCCAGATCTGGGCCCGGATCGCCGGCAGCTTGGCCGGGTCGAGCGCGGCGATGTTCGCGTGCTCGTCGAGCAGCTGCTCGAGACGGGCGATGTCGCCGTAGGTGTCCGCCCGGGCCATCGGCGGCACCAGGTGGTCGACCAGCGTGGCGTGGGCGCGGCGCTTGGCCTGGGTGCCCTCGCCGGGGTCGTTGACGAGGAACGGGTAGATGAGCGGCAGGTTGCCCAGGGCCGCGTCCGCGCCGCAGCCGGCCGACAGCCCGACCGTCTTGCCCGGCAGCCACTCGAGGTTGCCGTGCTTGCCGACGTGCACGACCGCGTGGGCGCCGAAGGAGTCGGCGAGCCAGCGGTAGGCGGCGAGGTAGTGGTGCGACGGCGGCAGGTCCGGGTCGTGGTAGATGGCGACCGGGTTCTCGCCGAACCCGCGCGGCGGCTGCACCATCACCACGACGTTGCCCCGCCGCAGCGCGGCGAGCACGATGTCGCCGTTGTCCGGGTCCACGAACAGCTCGCCCGGGGCCGGGCCCCAGTGCTGCTCCATCCCGGCCCGCAGGTCCTGCGGCAGCGTCTCGAAGAACGCCCGGTAGTGCTCGGCCGGAATCCGCACCGGGTTGCCGCGCAGCTGCTGCTCGGTGAGCCAGTTGACGTCCTGGCCGCCGGCCGCGATGAGCTCGTGGATGAGCGCGTCGCCGTCGGACGGGAAGCCCTCGCCGAGGTCGTAGCCGCGCTCGGCCAGCGCCGCCAGCAGCCGCACGACGCTCGCGGGCGTGTCGAGGCCGACGGCGTTGCCGATCCGCGAGTGCTTCGTCGGGTACGCGCTGAGCATCACCACGATCCGCTTGTCCGCGTTCGCCAGGCCCCGCAGGCGCGCGTGGGCCGCGGCGATCCCGGCCACCCGGCCCGCGCGCTCGGGGTCGGCGACGTAGACGGTGAGGCCGTCCTCGTCGATCTCCTTGAACGAGAACGGCACGGTGATGAGCCGCCCGTCGAACTCCGGGATGGCGACCTGGGTCGCGGTGTCCAGCGGCGAGAGGCCGTCGTCACTGCCGTCCCACGTCTCGCGGCTGCTGGTCAGGCACAGGCCCTGCAGGATCGGCACGTCCAGGGCGGCGAGCGCGCCCACGTCCCAGGCCTCGTCCTCGCCGCCGGCCTGCGCGTCGGCCGGGCGGGTGCCGCCGGCCGCGAGGACGGTCACGACGAGCGCGTCGGCCCGGCGCAGGGTGTCGAGCAGCTCGGGCGGGGCGGTGCGCAGGGAGGCGGCGAAGACCGGCAGGGGCCGAACACCCTCGGTCTCCAGCGCGGCGCACAGACCCTCGACGAACGCGGTGTTCCCGGCGACGTGGTGGGCCCGGTAGTAGATGACGGCGACCACCGGCCCGTCCACCGGCGCGGCCTCGCGCTCCAGCACGCCCCACGCGGGGGTCTCGACGGGGGCGGCGAAGCCGTGGCCGGTGAGCAGGACGGTGTCGCAGAGGAAGCGGTGCAGCTCGGCGAGGTTGGCGGCGCCGCCGAAGGCCAGGTAGGCGTGGGCCTGCGCGGCGAGGCCGGCGGGGACCGTGGAGTGGCTCATGAGCTCGGCGTCGGGGGCCTGCTCGCCGCCGAGGACGACCACCGGCAGCCCGGTCGCCAGGAGCGTGTCGAAGCCGTCCTGCCAGTCGCGGTACCCCCCGAGGAACCGCACCACGACCAGCTCCGCACCCTCGGCGAGCCCCGGCAGGTCCTCGACCGCCGTGCGCGACGGGTTGGCCAGGCGCCACGCGGCACCACTGGCCCGGGCGCTGAGCAGGTCGGTGTCGGACGTCGACAACAGCAGGATCACGCCGGGTCCTCCCTCGGGGTCCGCGCCCCAAGACGGTGGGATGGGTGCGGCGGCGCGGAGTATCCTGACTTACCGGAGATCGGCTCTCCGGTCACAGTGGCGGGACCGTCCCGGATTCGCACCGGGTTCCTCCACGTCGCCGTTGCACAGCGCGGTCAACTCTTCAGGACGAGCGTGTGCGCCGTCAAGCGCAGGTAGTATCCGCCGCGTGCAGGCTCCCAGCGGGCGCGACGCCCCCGACCGGTGCCCCGGCGCCGTCCAGGTCCACGCGGCCGCCGACGGCGGGCTGGCGCGTGTGCGGCTGCCCGGCGGGCGGCTCACCGCCGCGGGGCTGACGGTCCTGCGCACCGCGGCGGCCGAGCTCGGCGACCCGGCACTGGAGCTCACCTCGCGCGGAAACGTGCAGGTCAGGGCGGTGCGGCCGGGGGCCGAGCACGAGCTCGCGGCCCGGCTCGCCGACGCCGGGCTGCTGCCGTCGGCCACCCACGAGCGGGTCCGCAACATCGTCGCCAGCCCGCTGAGCGCGGCCGTGCGCCCCCTGGTCGCCGCGTTCGACGCGCTGCTGTGCGCCACGCCGGCCCTCGCGGGGCTGCCGGGCCGGTTCCTGGCCACCGTCGACGACGGCCGCGGCGACGTGACGCCGCTGCTCGGCGACGTGGGCCTGCACGGGTCCCGGCTGATCCTCGCCGGCCGGCCCACCGCCCGGCACGGCGGCCCCGAGCTGCTCGTTCGCGCCGCCGAGGCGTTCCTGGCCGAGCGCGCCGCGCAGGCGTCGAAGGCGTGGCGCCTGGCCGAGCTGGACGACGGCCCGGCCCGCGTCGCCGCGCGGCTCGGCACCGCGCCGGCGGCGGCCGGTCTGCCCCGGGCGGACCCGCCCGCGCCCGGAGTCCACGGCGGCGACGCCGTGCTCGCGGTGCCGCTCGGGCTGCTCACCGCGCAGCAGTCGGCGGCCCTCGCCGGCGCGGCGGAAGAGATCATCGTCACGCCGTGGCGGACCGTCGTGATCCCCGCGGCCGCCATGGCCGACGCTGTGGCGTCCGGGCTCGTCGCCGACCCCGGCTCCCCGTGGGCCGGCGTGACGGCGTGCGCGGGCCGGCCGGGCTGCGCCAAGGCGCTCGCCGACGTCCGGGCGGACGCGCGGGCCGCGGTGCGCACGGGGGCGGCGGAGCCGGCGCACTGGGTCGGATGCGAGCGGCGCTGCGGCGCGCCGAAGGGAAGGCACGTGGAGATGTTGGCGACGGCGTCGGGCTACCAGCGCAGCGTGCGCGGATGAGCGGCTACAACCGCGACGGCGACTACATCCGCGACGGCGCCGAGATCTACCGGCGCTCGTTCGCGACCATCCGGGCGGAGGCCGACCTGTCCGGGCTGCCGGCGGACGTGGCCCAGGTGACGGTGCGCATGATCCACGCCTGCGGCATGGTCGACCTCCCCGCCGACGTCGGCCACTCCCCCGGCGTGGTCGCGGCCGCGCGCGCCGCGCTGCGCTCGGGCGCGCCGATCCTGTGCGACGCCGAGATGGTCGCGTCGGGGGTGACCCGGGCGCGGCTGCCCCGCGGCAACGAGGTCGTGTGCACGCTGCGCGATCCGGCGGTGCCGGCGCTGGCCGCGACCCTGGGCACCACGCGCAGCGCGGCCGCGCTGGAGCTGTGGCGGGGCCGCATCGACGGCGCCGTCGTGGCCGTCGGCAACGCGCCCACCGCCCTGTTCCGGCTGCTGGAGCTGGTCGCCGAGGGGGCCGGCACGCCCGCCGCGGTCATCGGCATCCCGGTCGGGTTCATCGGCGCCGCCGAGTCGAAGGCGGCCCTGGCCGAGTCCGGCCTCGAGCACCTCGTGGTGCACGGGCGCCGGGGCGGCAGCGCGATGACGGCCGCCGCCGTCAACGCCATCGCGAGCGAGAAGGAATGACCACGGTGGAGACTGGGCGGCTGTACGGAGTGGGGCTCGGGCCCGGCGACCCGGAGCTGATGACGGTGAAGGCGGCCCGGCTCGTCGCGGCCGCGCCCGTCGTCGCCTACCACAGCGCCCGCCACGGCCGCAGCATCGCCCGCGCGATCGCCGCGCCCTACCTGCGCCCGGAGCAGGTCGAGGAGGCGCTCGTCTACCCGGTGACGACCGAGGACACGCCCGACTACCGGGGCGTGATCGAGGAGCACTACGACGCGTGGGCGGCGCGGCTGGCCGCCCACCTCGACGCCGGCCGGGACGTGGTCGTGCTGTGCGAGGGCGACCCGCTGTTCTACGGCTCCTACATGCACATGCACAAGCGGCTGTCGCAGCGGTACCGCACCGAGGTCGTCCCCGGCGTGACGTCCGTGGCCGGCGCCTCCGCGGTGCTGGGCCGCCCGCTGGTCGAGCGGGACGAGGTGCTGACCGTGCTGCCCGGCACGCTGCCCGCCGACGTGCTCGCCGAGCGCCTCGCCGCGACCGACTCGGCCGCGGTGATGAAGCTGGGCCGCACCTTCGGCAAGGTCCGCGACGCGCTGGAGCGGGCGGGCCGGCTGGACGAGGCCTGGTACGTCGAGCGGGCCACCACCGCCGGCGAGCGCGTCGCCCCGCTGGCCGGGGTGGACCCGGCGACGGTGCCGTACTTCTCGATCGCCCTGCTGCCCTCCCGCGTCCACGACGAGACCGCCGCGGCCCTGGCCGAGCGGCCCGCGCCGGGGTCCGCGGGCGAGGTGGTGGTGGTCGGCCTCGGCCCGGCCGGGCGCGACTGGCTCACCCCGCAGGCCCAGGCCGCGCTCGCCGCCGCGGACGATCTCGTGGGGTACGGGCCGTACCTGGCCCGGGTCCCCGGCAACCCGCGCCAGCGCCGGCACGCCTCCGACAACCGGGTCGAGGCCGAGCGCGCCGAGTTCGCCCTGGCGCTGGCCAAGGAGGGGCGCCGGGTCGCGGTCGTCTCCTCCGGCGACCCGGGCGTCTTCGCGATGGCCGCCGCGGTGCTGGAGGTCGCGGCCGAGCCGCGCTGGAAGGACGTCCCCGTCCGGGTCCTGCCGGGCCTGACCGCGGCCCAGGCCGTGGCCAGCCGCGCCGGCGCCCCGCTGGGCCACGACTTCTGCGTGCTGTCGCTGTCGGACCGCCTCAAGCCCTGGGAGGTCATCGCGGGCCGGCTCGAGGCCGCGGCCCGGGCCGACCTCGTGATCGCCGTCTACAACCCCGGCTCGAAGTCGCGCACGTGGCAGGTCGAGGCGGCCAAGGCGCTCCTGCTCGCCCACCGGCCCACCGGCACGCCCGTGGTCATCGGCCGCGACGTCGGCGGCCCGGAGGAGTCGGTGCGCGTGGTCGCCCTGGCCGACCTGGAGCCCGCCGAGGTCGACATGCGCACGCTGCTCATCATCGGCTCGTCCCAGACGCGGGTCCGCGAGCGCGACGGCGAGCCGCCGGTGGTGTGGACGCCGCGGCGCTACCCGGCCTGAGGGGTGGCGCGCTTTGGGGATACGCGGGCCGGGGCGGGCGCCTATCGTTGCAGCCGAACACCCACCGCGACATTTCCCGAAGGACGGACAGCATGAGCGACTACGACGACGGCGGCCAGCTCGACCCCGGCTTCAGCGGCGACGAGCAGCCGGACTTCGGCCAGGGCGCGGACTTCGGCCACTTCGAGGCCGGCCAGGACCACAGCGCGCTGGAGCAGCTGCACGCCGACCACGGCTCGCAGACGGACTTCGGCCAGCAGTTCGGCGTGTTCGAGCACGACACCCACCAGGCCGAGTCGACCGCGCTCGAGCAGGGCCACCACGAGGCGTACAGCGCCGGCTACGACGAGGGCGAGTCGCCGTCGTTCACCGGCGGCGACATCGACGACCTGCACGACCGCCTCGGCAACCTCGGCGGCCCCGACACCACGGGCCAGGCCGGCCTCGGCGTCGCCTCCAACTGACGCGAGCCCCGGCGCCTGGCCGCGGTCCCCGGCCGCGGCCGGGCGCGGCCGTCAGGCGGCCGACTCCTCGATGAGGTCGTCCTCGGACGCGCCCCGGCGCCAGTAGCCGGTGAACGTCACCCGGCGCTTGTCGAAGCCGCGGTCCTGCACCAGGTGCCGGCGCAGCGCGCGGACCTCGCCCGACTCCCCGGCCACGAAGGCGTAGCCGGGGCCGTCGGGCAGCCGCGCGGCGCGGATCGGTTCCAGCAGGCCGTCCGGGCAGTGCACGCCGGCGGCGCAGCGGCCCGGCGGCGCGGCGACGAACGCGTGCACCGGCAGCGAGGAGCCGACGAAGGCGCTGATCGCGTCCAGGGCCGGCACCGCCGTCTCGTCGCCCGCGAGCAGGACCCACTGCGTGCCCTCCGGTGGCCGGAAGTCGACGCCGCCGTTGTCGCTCACCGTCGGGCCCAGCACGAGCAGGCGATCGCCCACGGCCACGTCCGAGGCCCACTGGATCGCCGGGCCGCCGCCCGGGTGCAGGGCGAAGTCGACGTCGAACTCGCCGGGGCGGGCGGCCGCGACCGTGTAGGTGCGCATGATCCCGCGGGTCGCCGGGTCGAGCCGGCGCCAGTGCGGATACCACGCCTCGCCCCGCGGGACGATCGCCGCGGCCTGCCCGGGGGCCGGGAAGAACAGCTTGCACCGCTGGTCCCGCCCGCCGCTGACGAACCGGTCCAGCGCGTCCCCGGCGAAGGTGACCCGGACCGCGCCCGGCGTCAGGGCCTCGTGCCGGACCACGTGGACGTCGAAGAAGTCGTAGGTCACGCCGCGACCTTCTTCGCCCCCGTCAGCGCCTTGGCCAGGGTCTCCAGCGCGCCCGCGCACCCCGTCCAGCTGAAGCGCGGCTCGCTCTGCCACGGCACGACCTGCCCGGCCTTGACCGCGGGGAGGTTCGCCCAGGTCGGCTTCGCGGTGAGGTCCTTGGGCTGCAGGGCCTGCGCGCGGTTGTCGAGCAGGATCACGTCGGCCTGGTACTTGTCGGCGTTCTCCCAGCTCAGGTTCTCGAAGTAGCCGCCGGTGACCGCGGTCGGGGCGATGACCTCGACGCCGAGCTCCTGATAGTAGCTCAGCTCGCCGTAGACCTTGGGATCGCTGATGTAGAGCAGGTCCGGGCTCGCCGAGGCGGCGAGCACCTTGAGCCCGCCGTTGGCCTTCACCGCCGCCTTGAGCGCCTCGGCGGCCGTGTCGAAGCGCGCCTGGCCCGCCGCCGGGTCGCCGCCGAGCGCCTCGGCCAGGCCGGCGTAGCGCTGGATGACCTTCGCCAGCGAGGTGCGCGACACCGTGATGCCGGCGCTGGGCGCGAGGGCGAGGATCTTGTCCTTGGACTCGTCCGGGACGTACCACAGCTGGTTCGCCTCGTACATGTTCGTGATCAGCAGCTCGGGGCGCAGCGCGGCGTACCGCTCGATGTTGAACTCGCCCCACGCGTTGCCCAGCGACTCGACCTTGCCCGGGTCGAGGTCGCCGGCGAGCGGGTCCTTGCCGCCGCCGGCCCCCGTGAGCGGGCCGAACGTGCCCGCGAACGTGGTGACGCCGAAGTCGTGCAGCGCGGCCGCGGTGCCCACGTAGGCCACGATCCGCTTCGGCGCGGCGGGGAGGGTCACGGCCGTGCCGCGGTCGTCGGTGAAGGCGAAGGGGCCCCCGGCGGTGCCGCTCGCCGCCGGGCCGGCGCCCGGGCCGGACCCGCCGTCCCCGCAGGCGGCGAGTGCGCCGAGCCCGAGGACGCCGGCGAGCAGGCCGCGGCGGGACACGTTGAAGGACATGGTGGGTTGCCTCTCTCTCGATCGGCACTTAGGGTAGCCTCACTTAAGTTGATCGTGTCAAGGCGGTGCTGTGCAGTCATTCGCTCGCCTCGCCGGGGCGGCCGGCGTCCTCGTCGTGGTCGCCGCCGCCAGCCTCGCCATCGGCGCGAGGGCGATGAGCCCCGCCGAGGTCTGGCACGGCCTGACCGACGCCGGCTCGGCCGGGGCCACCGTCGTGCGCGACCTGCGGCTGCCCCGCACCGTCCTCGGCCTGCTCGTGGGCGTCGCGCTCGGCCTGGCCGGGGCGCTCATGCAGGCGCTGACCCGCAACCCGCTCGCCGACCCGGGCCTGCTCGGCGTCAACGCCGGCGCGTCCGCGGCCGTGGTGAGCGCCATCGCCTTCCTCGGCGTGACGGACCTCTCGGGCTACGTGTGGTTCGCCTTCGGCGGGGCGGCCCTGGTCGCCGTCGTGGTCCATGCCGTGGCCGGCGGGCGCGGCGCCTCGCCGGGCAGTCTCGCGCTGAGCGGTACCGCGGTCAGCGCCGCCCTGTACGCATACGTCGCCGCCGTCCAGCTCCTGGACACCGCGTCGCTGGACCGGATGCGGTTCTGGACCGCCGGCTCGCTGGCCGCGGCCCGCCCCGGCACCGCGGCGCTGATCGCCCCGTTCGTCCTGGCCGGCGTCGTCATCGCCGCGCTGCTGGCCGGCCCGCTCAACGCGCTCGCGCTCGGCGACGACCCGGCCCGCGCGCTCGGCGCCCACCCGGGCCGCATCCGGGTCCTCGCCGCGGTGTCGATCGTGCTGCTGTGCGGGGCGGCGACCGCGGCCTGCGGCCCGATCGTCTTCCTCGGCCTCATGGTGCCGCACCTGGTCCGCCCGTTCACCGGCCCGGACGTGCGCCTGCTGCTGCCGTTCAGCGCGGTGCTCGCCCCGGCCCTGCTGCTCGCCTCCGACGTGCTCGGCCGCGTGGTCGGCCGCCCCGGCGAGCTGCAGGTCGGCGTGGTCACCGCGGTCGTCGGCGGCGGCTTCTTCCTGGCCATCGTGCGCCGCCGGAGGGCGTCGTGACCGCGCGGGCGCGCCTGCGGGTCGCCGGGGTCAGCGCCGCCCTGGCCGTCGCGGCGATCGTCGTCGCCCTGGTCGCCATCGGCAGCGGCGACTACCCGATGAGCCTGCCCGACGTCGTGCGCACCCTGTTCGGCGGCGGCTCCCCCGCCGACGCGTTCATCGTGCGGGAGCTGCGCCTGCCCCGGGTCGTGACCGCCCTCGCCACCGGCGGCGCCCTGGCCCTGGCCGGCGCGCTGTTCCAGTCCCTCGTGCGCAACCCGCTCGGCAGCCCCGACGTGCTCGGCTTCACCCAGGGCTCGGCCACCGGCGGCCTGCTGGCGGTCGTCGCGCTCGGCGGCGGCACCACGGCCGTGGCCGCCGGCTCCGTGCTGAGCGCGATCGCCACCGGCACCGCGATCTACCTGCTGGCCTGGCGCGGCGGCGGGCACGGCCACCGGCTGATCCTCGTCGGCATCGGCGTGGCCGGCATCCTCACCGGCGTCAACAGCTACCTGCTCACCCGCGCGAACATCGTGGACGCGGCCCGGGCCGTGCTCTGGCTCACCGGCAGCCTCGACGGACGCGGCTGGGGCCACGCCGCCGTCGCCGGCGGCGCGCTCGTCCTGCTCACCCCGGTCGTCGCCGTCCTCGGCCGGGCCCTGGCCAACCTCGAGCTCGGCGACGACCCGGCCCGCGCGCTCGGCGTGCACGTCGGCGCCGTCCGGCTCACCGCCCTCGCGTGCGCCGTGCTGCTCGCCGCCGCGGCCTCGGCCGCCGCCGGGCCGGTGCTCTTCGTCGCGCTCACCGCTCCGCAGCTGGCCCGCCGGCTCACCGGGGCGAGCGGCCCCAACCTGCTGCCCTCCCTGGTGCTGGGCGCCGCCCTGCTCACCGGGGCCGACGTGCTCGCCCAGCGCCTCTTCCCCGGCCACCAGCTGCCCGTCGGCGTCGTCACCGGCCTGCTCGGCGGCGGCTACCTCGTCCTGCTCCTGGCCCGAACCGCAAGGAGAGCCCGTGTCTGACCGGCTGCGCGGCGTCGACCTGACCCTCGGCTACGACCGGCGGACCGTCGCCGAGGACCTCCGCATCGACATCCCGGACGGCTCCTTCACCGTGATCGTCGGGCCCAACGCGTGCGGGAAGTCCACGCTGCTGCGCTGCCTGGCCCGGGTCCTGAGGCCCAGGGCCGGGCACGTCCTGCTCGACGGCCGCGACATCGCCACCCGACCGGCCCGTGAGGTCGCCCGAACCCTCGGCCTGCTGGCCCAGAGCGCGACCGCCCCCGACGGGATCACCGTCGCGGACCTGGTCTCCCGCGGCCGCTACCCGCACCGGGGCCCGCTGAGCACCTGGAGCGACGCCGACGAGCGGGCGGTGCGGTGGGCCATGGAGGCCACGGCGGTCACGCCCCTGGCCGGCGCGTTCGTCGACGAGCTCTCCGGCGGCCAGCGCCAGCGCGTGTGGATCGCGATGGTGCTCGCCCAGCAGACCCCGCTGCTCCTGCTCGACGAGCCAACCACCTACCTCGACATCACCCACCAGCTCGACATCCTCGAACTGTGCGCGCGCCTGCACCGCGAGCACGGCCGCACCCTCGTCGCCGTGCTGCACGACCTGAACCTGGCCGCGCGCTACGCCACCCACCTGGTCGCCATGCGCGACGGGCGCGTCCTGGCGCAGGGCCCCCCGGCCGAGGTGGTGACGGAGGCGATGATGCAGGAGGTGTTCGCGCTGCCCTGCCGCGTGATCCCCGACCCCGAGACCGGCACCGCGCTCGTGATCCCCCGGCGGCGCCTATACTCTGCGGCGGGCGTTGAAGGGGACGAGTACCTCCGCACGCAGCCTTGAGCGAACCGGGGACGGTGGAAGCCCGGCAGGCGTGCGCGGGCGGGAAGATCACCCCGGAGCCGCCGGAAGAACGGCCGTGCGCGGCTCAGTAGACCCGGCCACAACTGCACACGAGTGGGCCGCGCGCGCCGCGGCCAAGGAGGGTGGTACCGCGGGGCCGGCACGGTCTCGTCCCTCCGTCGAACGCCACGACCCGACGGAGAGGTGCCACGCATCATGTATCGGCCGGTTCCAGCGCAGGTCGACCTGTCCCAGCTGGATCATCAGGTGCTCGCGCTGTGGAAGGAGCGCGACGTCTTCGGGCGCAGCCTCGCGCAGTCCGAGGGCCGACCCGAGTGGGTGTTCTACGAGGGGCCGCCCACCGCCAACGGCATGCCGGGCGCGCACCACATCGAGGCGCGCGTGTTCAAGGACGTCTTCCCGCGGTACAAGACCATGAAGGGCTTCCACGTCGGGCGCAAGGCCGGGTGGGACTGTCACGGGCTGCCCGTCGAGCTCGCCGTCGAGAAGGAGCTCGGCTTCTCCGGCAAGCAGGACATCGAGGCCTACGGCGTGGCCGAGTTCAACGCCAAGTGCCGCGAGTCGGTCACCCGGCACACCGACGCGTTCGGCCGGCTCACCGAGCGCATGGGCTACTGGGTCGACATGGACCGCGCCTACCGGACCATGGACCCGCAGTACATCGAGTCCGTGTGGTGGTCGCTCAAGCAGATCTTCGACAAGGGGCTGCTCGCCGAGGACTTCCGGGTCTCGCCGTGGTGCCCGCGGGACCAGACCGGCCTGTCCGACCACGAGCTCGCCCAGGGCTACGAGACCGTGACGGACCCGTCGGTCTTCGTCCGGTTCCCGCTCACCTCCGGCCCGCTCGAGGACGCGTCCCTGCTGGTGTGGACGACCACGCCGTGGACCCTCGTGTCCAACACGGCGGTGGCGGTACACCCCGACGTCACCTACGTCGTGGCCACCGACGGCACCGAGCGCCTGGTGGTGGCCGAGCCCCTCGTCGGCAAGGCGCTCGGCGAGGGCTTCCGGGCGACCGGCGAGTCCTTCACCGGCAAGCAGATGGAGCGCTGGACGTACCAGCGCCCCTTCGACCTGGTGCCGATGGAGGGCGCGCACTTCGTGGTCCTCGGCACCTACGTGACCACCGAGGACGGCACCGGCCTGGTCCACCAGGCGCCCGCCTTCGGCGCCGACGACTACGCCACGTGCAAGGCCTACGACCTGCCGATGGTGAACCCGATCCAGCCCGACGGCCGGTTCGCGCCCGAGGTGCCCGAGGTCGGCGGCGTGTTCTTCAAGGACGCCGACGCCGCGCTGGTCGACGATCTGCGGGCGCGCGGCCTGCTGCTGCGCCACCTCGCCTACGAGCACAGCTACCCGCACTGCTGGCGATGCCACACGCCGCTGCTGTACTACGCGCAGCCCTCCTGGTACATCCGCACCACCCGCATCAAGGACGCCCTGCTGCGGGAGAACGAGGGGACCACCTGGCACCCGGAGTCGATCAAGCACGGGCGGTACGGCGACTGGCTCACGAACAACGTCGACTGGGCGCTGTCGCGCAGCCGCTACTGGGGCACCCCGCTGCCCATCTGGCGCTGCGAGGAGGGCCACCTCACCTGCGTCGGGTCGCTGGCCGAGCTCGGGGCGCTCGCCGGGCGCGACCTGAGCGACCTGGACCCGCACCGCCCCTACATCGACGAGGTCGAGCTGGCGTGCGAGTGCGGCCGCACCGCGCGGCGCGTGCCCGAGGTCATCGACGCCTGGTACGACTCGGGCGCCATGCCGTTCGCGCAGTACGGCTACCCGCACCGCAACGCGGACGTGTTCACCGCGAGCTACCCGGCCGACTTCATCTCCGAGGCGATCGACCAGACCCGCGGCTGGTTCTACACGCTCATGGCGG
Source organism: Dactylosporangium sp. CA-139114 (assembly GCF_050955725.1). NCBI lineage: Bacteria > Bacillati > Actinomycetota > Actinomycetes > Micromonosporales > Micromonosporaceae > Dactylosporangium > Dactylosporangium sp. CA-139114. The sequence goes on along the minus strand of NZ_CP192080.1, from coordinate 2,632,608 downwards.
TCGGCACGCTGGTGTTCGACCGGTCCAGCTACCGCAACGTCGTGTGCCTCGGCCACATCCTCGCCGAGGACGGCCGCAAGATGTCCAAGCACCTCGGCAACATCCTGGAGCCGATGGCGCTGCTGGAGCGGCACGGCGCGGACGCGGTGCGCTGGTTCATGGCGGCCGTCGGCTCGCCCTGGTCGGCGCGGCGGGTCGGGCACACGCTCATCCAGGAGGTCGTGCGGAAGGTCCTGTTGACGTACTGGAACACCGTCGCCTTCCAGAGCCTCTACGCGCGCACCGCGGGCTGGACCCCGGCGCGGAGCGTGCCCGTCGCCGAGCGGCCGGTGCTCGACCGCTGGGTCGTCTCCGAGCTCAACCTGCTCGTCGGCGAGGTCGACGCGGCCATGGACGCGTTCGACACCCAGCGGGCCGGGCGGCTGCTCGCGGCGTTCGTCGACGACCTGTCGAACTGGTACGTGCGGCGGGCCCGGCGCCGGTTCTGGCGCGGCGACCCGGCCGCGCTGAGCACCCTGCACGAGGCGGTCACGACCGTCACGCTGCTCATGGCGCCGCTCACGCCGTTCATGACCGAGCGGGTGTGGCAGGACCTCGTGGTGCCCACGGACCCCGGCGCCGCGCAGTCGGTACACCTGGCCGCCTACCCGGTCGCGGACCCCACCCTGGTCGACCCGCGCCTGTCGGAGGAGATGGCGCTCGTGCGGCGCCTGGTCGAGCTCGGCCGGGCCGCGCGCGCCGACGCCTCCGTGAAGACCCGCCAGCCCCTGGCCCGGGTGCTGATCTCGACGCCGGACCTCGACGGGCCGCTGCTGGAGCTGCTCGCCGAGGAGCTCAACGTGCAGTCGGTCGAGCCGCTCACCGGCTCGCTGGTGCACACCTCGGCGAAGGCGAACTTCCGCAGCCTCGGCAAGCGCTTCGGCAAGCGCGTGCAGGAGGTCGCGGCCGCCGTCGCCGCGACCGACGCCGCGGCCCTCGGCGCCGCGCTGCGCGAGACGGGCTCGGCGACCCTCGAGGTCGGCGGGGAGCCGGTGCGGCTCGAGCGCGAGGACGTGTTCCTGACCGAGACGCCCCGCGAGGGCTGGGCGGTGGCCGGCGACGCCGGCGCGACCGTGGCGCTCGACCTGCACATCACGCCGGAGCTGCGCCGCGCCGGCATCGCCCGCGAGGTGATCCGGCAGGTGCAGGAGACGCGCAAGTCCTCCGGGCTCGAGGTGGTGGACCGGATCGAGGTCGGATACGCCACGTCCGGCCCTTCCGGCCCGGAAACGGCGGCGGCGCTGACCGAGCACGCCGCCGCGATCGCCGACGAGGTCCTCGCGACGGCGTTCGGCCCGGGTGAGCCGTGGCCGGGCGCGGAGGTTCACGAGGCGGCGGGCCTGCGGTACTGGCTCCGCAAGGCCTGACGCCTCGATCGCCAGCAGCGGGGGTGCGCCCGGACGCCGGGCGCACCCCTGAAGCGGGCGGGCATCAGCGGGGCGGTTCCACCCGCAGCAGGCGCGCGGCGACCGCCTCGACGGAGTCGAACACGGGGACGCCCGGGGTGACCGGCGGCCGGTCGACGACGACCACCGGGATCCCCAGGCGCTCGGCGGCCTCGAGCTTCGCGGCCGTCATGGCGCCGCCGCTGTCCTTGGTGACGAGGACCTCGATGCGGTGCCGCCGCATGAGCTCGATCTCGCCGTCCACCGTGAACGGTCCCCGGTCCCGGATGACGTCCACATTGGACGGCACCTCGTCGGGCTCGTCCACGCACCGCAGCAGGTAGTGGCTCCCGGGGTCGCGGAAGTGGCCGATGCTCTGCCGGCCGGTGGTGAGGAAGACCCGCCGGCCCAGCGACGGCAGCAGCTCGGCGGCGGCCTCGAGCGACGGGACCCGGTGGCCCGCGACCGCATAGCCGGGCCGGCGCAGCACGAGCAGCGGGACGTGCGTCTCGGCGCACGCGAGGGCCGCGTTCGCGGAGATCCGGGCGGCGAAGGGGTGGGTGGCGTCGACCACCGTGTCGATGCGCTCGGCGCGCAGGTAGGCCGCGAGCCCGGCGGGCCCGCCGAAGCCGCCGATGCGGACCTCCCCCGCCGGCAGGGCCGGGTCGGCGACGCGGCCGGCGAGGGAGGAGATCACGCGGTACGGCGGCGGCAGCACCGAGGCCAGCCGCCGGGCCTCCCCGGTGCCGCCCAGGATGAGCAGAGTCGGCACCGGGCAAGCCTAACCCGTCACGGGTAGCTGACCAGGTTCTCGACCTGGTGGCCGGAGTTGACCGCGGCGCCCGTGCCGTTGACGACGTGCGAGATGGTGCCGGTGCCGCCCAGCGAGACGGTCACCATGTCGTGGAGCTTGACGCCGGCGGTCTGCGGCACCTCGAACGAGTGCCCGAGCACCAGGCTGGGGTTGGTGCTGAAGTAGCAGTAGCTGCCCAGCCCCCAGGCCTCGTGGGTGGTGACGTTCGCCGCGACCTTGTACGCCGCCCAGCCCTGCGCCCCGCCGCCGCTGGACCAGCCCGACTGGTTCGGCACGTCGTAGGGGATCTCGTTCTGGAAGAAGTACGTGCGCCCGCCGTTGCCGTTCCAGATCACCTGGTACTGCTGATAGTGCTCGACGAAGAGCCCGTAGAACGTCACGTTGGCGCCGTTGACGACGAGCCCGTTGGCGGCGGTGTTCGTGTTCCAGCCGACGGTGCCCCCGTTGCCGTGGTCGGCGCGCCAGATCCAGGCGTGGTCGCCGATCACGTTGTTCGAGTTGATCCGCAGGCTGACCGTGGCCTTGCCGGCCGTGGCCCCGCCGATGCGGAAGAACACGTCGTGCAGCGAGACCGGGTTGGCCGAGTGGTCGGCCGACGAGCCGCTCGGGCCGACCTCGAGCAGCACCGGCGAGTTGACGGTGCCCGCGTCGAAGAGGATGCCGGCGAGCTTCACGCCGTCGACGTCGGCGACGGTCATCGCCGTCACGCCGTTGTCGGGCACGATCGTGGCCAGGCCGAGGCCGAGCACGACGGTGTCCGGGCGGGTGATCCGGATGGTGTCGCTGACGTGGTAGACGCCCGGCGTGAACAGCAGGTTCTGCCCGGCGGCGAGGGCCGCGTTGATCGAGGCGGCGGTGGCGCCGGCCTTGACGACGAAGAACCGGCTGATCGGCAGCGAGGCGCCGGCCGTGCTCCCGCCCTGCCACGAGTTGCCGGTCGCGTTGGTGCGCAGGCTCGGCACGAACACCTGGTAGTTGCCGGCGCCGTCGACGTACAGCAACGGCTTCTCCCGCACCACCGGGGTGCTCGTCACGCGGGTGTAGGGCGGGCTCGGGAAGGTGCCGCCGGGCGCGTTCGTGTCGCCGACGAACACCATGTTCCAGTTGGAGCCGGTCCAGCTGCCCATAGTCGAGTTGCGGGTGATCCACTGCTGCTGCGAGCCGGAGCGGATCTGCCCGTCGACGGCCGAGTCGGAGATCCAGCCGCCCGAGGACCAGCCGCCGTCGTCGAGCTGCAGGTTGCCGCGCACGTGCATGCGGCGGTAGGGGGCGGCCTGGGAGACGGCCCACCGGTCGGTGCCGCCGGTCGGGTTGACCGACAGGTTCTCGGCCGAGCGCCAGAAGTTCTGGGTCGCGTTGCCCTGGAACCAGTCCGCCTCGGCGTGCACGGCCCCGTTGATGCTCACCTGGTCCGGCGAGAGGCCGAGGCCGGCGACCTGGGTGTAGAAGCCGACGTTGGCGTCGACGTTGTAGGTGCCCGGCTTGAACAGCAGCGCGTAGCGCTGGGCGCCGAACTGGTTGCTCTGCTGCCCGTTGAACACGGCGTTGAGCCGGCTCTGGATGGTGGCGGCCGGCATCGACGGGTCGAAGACGGACACGTTCGGCCCGAGGTCGGGGTTGCCGGTGTTCGGCGGGTTGCTCGTGGGCGGGTTCGACGTCGGCGGCGTGGTGCCACCCGGAAGGACCCACTGCTGGTTGGCGCTCGCGAAGCAGTCCCAGATCTGCAGCGGGGTGCCGTCGGCCGAGCTGGGCCCGGTCGCGTCGAGGCACTTGCCCAGCGACCGCAGGGTGCCGTCGCTGTTGCGCGACCACTGCTGCGCCGCGGTGCCGTTGCAGTCGTAGATCTGGACCTTGGTGCCGTTGGCCGAGCTGGCCGCGGCGACGTCGAGGCACTTGCCGAGGGCACGGATCGTGCCGTCGTCGCCGACGGTCCACTGCTGGGCGGTAGTGCCGTTGCAGGTGTAGAGCTGCACCTGCGTGCCGTTGGCGGAGCTGGCCGCGGCGACGTCGACGCACTTGCCGCCGTAGCCGGTGATCCGGCCGGAGGTGGCCGCCGAGGCGCTCGTCATGGCGAACACGCCGATGCCGGCGGCGGCCAGGACGGTCGCCGAGACGGCGAGCCCGATCCTCATGCGAGGCCGTCGCCGTGTGGTGGAGGGGTTCACTGCGGTCCCTTCTGGGGGTGGGTACGGAAAGCTGTTCCCACCCCCGGGACCACCACTGGGCTCCTGCCGTCAGGCGGCGATCTGGCCCGTGCCGCCGATCGTCTCGTTGACGGACTCGAGCCAGGCCTTCATGTCCGTCGCCTGCAGGCCGGTGCCGCCGACGACGACGGTGCTGCCGGCCAGGAGCGTCGGATACGACTTCGCCTGGTCCTGCGCGTACGCCCGGGCCGCGTTGGCCGCCTTGAACTCCACGAAGAGCGCCTGCTGCCCGCGGTGCGGCAGCGCGTCGCCCTTCTTCTCGTAGCAGTCGAACTGCTTGAAGCTCGCGACGGACGAGCGGTACTTGGGCTCCACGCCGGTGGAGTTGGCGTCCCACTGCCCGAACTTGCAGTCGGGGTCCTTGGTGAACAGCTCTCCGGTCAGCTTTCCGACGGTGGAGAACTCGAGCTTTCCGGCCTGGCCGGAGGTCTTCGCCGAGGCCTTGGCCGACGCGCCGGCGGAGGTCGACGGCGCGGCGGACTCGGCGGCCGCGGGAGCGGACGCGGGGGCGGAGTCGGTCTTGGGGGCTTCCTTCTTGTCGTCGCCGCACGCGGCGGTGAGCAGCAGCACGGCGCAGACGACGGGCAGCAGGCGCTTCATCGGGGATTCCTTTATGTGGTACCGCATGTGGCACGCGGAGTGTCTTCGTCGGACGAAGAGCAACCTATGCGCGCCGCGGCCCCGTTGAATCCCGGATGTATGCCACCCGACAACCGACGTGTGCTACCTCACCCCCGGGAAAGGCGGGCCGGCCCCGGGTGAGTCGACCGGCCCGCCGTTTCCTTTTCGTGCCGGTGCCCCGGCCGTCCGCATACCGGGGCACCCGTCCGTGAGGCTCTCGACACCGAGCCTCGGCTAGCCCTGGTACTGGGCGATGACCTTCGTGTAGTCCCACGCGCTCTGCGAGACGCCGCTGCACGTGTCGTCGTTCGTGCTGCCCCCGTTGCACGGCCGGTCGCGGTTGGCCGACCAGAACGTGAACCGGGCCAGGTGGTGCTGCTGCGCGTAGGCGAGCATGGTGCGGAAGTCCGCCACGGTGACGGTCTCGCCGACGTCGGTGATCCCGTTCATCGAGGAGATGCCGGAGTGCCGGTAGGCCTGGTCGTCGGTGTAGTGGTAGCCGTTCTTGACCACGTTCTTGAGACCCTCGGCGGCCTGGACGGTCAGGTTGCCCATGTTCTGCCCGGCCGCGCCGAAGTCGAACGGCATGATGGTCCACGCGTCGACGGTCAGGCCGCTGGCCGCGGCCCGGTTGATCATCGACGAGTCCGGCCCGGTGCGGTCGCTCGGGAACGTGACGTAGACGGCGGTGTTCGGGTTGTTGGCCTTGACGGTCTTGAGCGCGTCGATGGTGCGCTGCTGCAGGGTCGGGTTGTTGTAGACCGTGCCCTCGATGTCGATGTCGATCGCCTTGAGACCGTAGGCGTTGATGACCTTCTGGTAGGCCGCGGCGAGCGCGCTCGCGCTGCTGCAGGTCTGCTCCAGCCACGGCCCGCTGGCCCCGCCGAACGACACGGCGACGTCACCGCCGGCGCCGCGGATGTTGTTGATGATGGTCTGGTCCTGCCCGCCGGTGAGCGGCCGGTTGCCGTCCCAGAGCGGGTCGCAGGCGCCGTTGGAGAGGATGAACGCCATCGTGAACCACTTGACGCCGGTCGCGCTCATGATGGTGCGCGGGTCGGGCAGGTTGCCCCAGCCGAGGTACGCGTAGGGCGCCGCGCCCATCGCAGGGTTGGACGTGGGCGGGTTCGACGTCGGCGGGTTGGAGGTCGGCGTCGTGGTGCCGCCGGGCAGCGTCCACTTCTGGTTGGCACCGGCGAAGCAGTCCCAGATCTGCAGCGGGGTGCCGTCGGCCGAGCTCGGCCCGGTCGCGTCGAGGCACTTGCCGAGGGCGCGCAGTGTGCCGTCGCTGTTGCGGGTCCACTTCTGGGCGGTGGTCCCGTTGCAGTCGTAGATCTGGACCTTGGTGCCGTTCGCGGAGCTGGCCGCGGCGACGTCGAGACACTTGCCCAGGGCACGGATCGTGCCGTCGTCGCCGACGGTCCACTGCTGGGCGGTAGTGCCGTTGCAGGTGTAGAGCTGCACCTGCGTGCCGTTCGCGGAGCTGGCCGCGGCGACGTCGACGCACTTGCCGCCGTAGCCGGTGATGGCTCCGACGGTGGCGGCGGACGCGGAGTTCATCGCCACGACGCCGACCACGCCGACGACGGCGAGGGCGGCCGCGACGATCACTCCGCGGCGGATCAGGCGGGTTCCTGCCATGAGAGGCCTTTCATGAGGGTGGCCCCGGACGGGCGCCGCTTCGGGCGGCAAGCTATCTGTTAAGCGCCCTTCCAGATTGAGGGCAGGCTATGACCAGATTCATCACGCGTCAATAAAAGAGGCGAAAAAAGGGGTGCCGTTAAGGCCCCCTTGAACCTCGCGGCAGTCCGTGAGCGGGAGGTTGCGCACCGCGGCCCGACGAGGCGAACCCCACCGGTGACGCACCTGGCCGCGGCCAGGCTCCTCGATGGCAGCCCCGCCGAGCGGACCACGTCCGCCGGCCCACCCGGATCGTCAACGTCCGTCGATCGGCTCCAGCGGCCTGGTCGCCGAGCGGCGCACGCTCGTGCCGGGACGGCGCACCTGATCACGCGGCTCGAAACGGGCTTCCGACGCCCGCTGCGTGGAGTTCGCCGCGACGACCGACGGCCTCGCCTCGTGCGGATCGGCGCGCGCACGCCGATTCCGGCCGACGACCAGGCGGCACGTGTACTCGCGGTAAAAGATCGCGTGCCGTCATGATGTCGACTTCGCGTTGTCGGCGCGGCCGGATGCCGCCACTGTGCCAGCATGTCGATCGAGAGGCTCACCGGGGCCGCGCTCCTGGTAACCATGACGCTGCTCGCGGCCGGCTGCGGCGGCGCGCAGCCCACGCCGTACGCCCCCTCGCCCGCCCCCTCCCTGACGCCCGCCGGCGACTCGCCACGCCTGCCGTCCGGGCTGGCCTGGTTCAGCGAACGCGATCGCACGGTCAGCGTCTTCGACCCGGCCGACGGCCGGACGGTGTACCGCTCGGAGGTCGCCGGCGCCGCCGGGGTGCGCCAGCTGAGCATCGCGCCCGGCGGTACCGCCGCCGTCGGCGTCGCCGACTGCCGGCTGCTGGTGTTCCGCTGGGACGGCCGCGCGTTGAGCCGGACCGCCGAACACCCCAAGCCGGCCGGGCTGTGCTTCAGCGACGCCGGGTTCCGCGACGGCCGGGGTTGGGCGGAGACCAAGAGCGACGGACCCGCCAACACCGTCGACCCGCGGCCGTGGTTCACCTTCGACCCCGCGGCCCCGCAGGCGCTGCGGCAGGAGACGCCGATGGTGCCCATCCACCGCAGCGACGTGACGGTGACCGGCCGGGACGACGTCGTCGGCGAGATGTTCGGCAACGACAAGCGGGTGACCTCGGTGGAGCTCTACAACGCGAAGGCGGCGAAGCTCAAGTACCTCTGCCGGCACCGCATCGACGACGTCCGCGTCTTCTGCACCACGCAGACAAGCCCCGACCTGACGCAGCCGTTCGGCGCCATCGCCATCGCCACCGTCGACCTGGCGAAGAAGTCCGTGACACTGGAGCAGGTCGCCCCGCAGTCGCGGACCGTGGTCCATGCGGTGACGCTCTCGCCCGACGGCCGTGAGCTCGTCGTGCGGGCGGACTCCTGGCAGCGGCTCGCCCGCGACGGCAGCCACCCGCCGGCGGGCGTCGCGGCCGAACTGCCCGCGGACGACGACAACCTCGTCGCCGGGTCACGCGTGCTCTGGCTCTGACCGTCCCGGCGGCCGGCGGGTGCCGCCGGCCGTCAGCCGACCCCCTGGTCCCACGGCGCGGGCCGGAGGACCTGGCCCGCGCCGTCGCGCGGCGGGGTGCCGGCGAACGGAAACGAGCGCGGAATCTCGTGGGCCCGCCGGCGACGATGCGGTCGGTGCGCCGGTCGGCGATGGAGGCGTCCGGTCGCTCACTGCCGCAAGACGCGGCAGATGGGCGCTCAGGGGCGCGACGCCCGGCGCCGCAGATGGGCGCTCAGGGGCGCGACGCCCGGCGCCGCAGATGGGCGCTCAGGGGCGCGACGCCCGGCGCCGCAGATGGGCACTCAGGGGCGCGACGCCCGGCGCCGCAGATGGGCGCTCAGGGGCGCGACGCCCGGCGCAGCAGCTCGGCCATGGGCAGGGTCGCGGCGCCGAAGGCCACCGCGTCGGGGCCGAGCTCGCACAGCTCGATCGAGACCTGGCCGAAGGGGTGCTCGAGGGCCTGCTCCCCGGCCGCCGCGCGGATCTTGTCGAGCAGGCGGCCGCCGAGGGCCAGGCCGGCCCAGCCGCCGAGGACCACGCGCTCGGGGTTGAACAGGTTGACCAGGTTGCCGATGCCGGCGCCGAGCATGCCGGCGGTCTCGTCGAGGGTAGCGGCCGCGGCGTCGGTGCCGTCGGCGACGAGCGCGGCCACGTCGGCCATCTCGCCCCCGGCGGCGGGGCGGGACGGGTCGAGGGCCCGCGCCCGCTCGAGGATGCCCTCGGCGCCGACGTAGGCCTCCAGGCAGCCGCGGGCGCCGCAGCGGCACTGCCGGCCGCCGTAGACGACCGTGGTGTGCCCCCACTCCCCCGCGCTGCTGCTGGCGCCGCGGTAGACGGTGCCGTTGGTGATCACGGCCGCCCCGACGCCCGAGCCGACGAGCACGATCACCGCGTTGCCCGCGCCCCGGCCGGCGCCGAACCACATCTCGGCCTGGCCCTGGGTCTTGGCGCCGTTCTCGACGAACAGCGGGGCGGTGATCCCGCGCTCGCGCAGCAGGGTGTGGAAGGAGACCCCGCGCCAGCCCAGCGTCGGGGCGTAGACCAGCGGCGGGTCGGCCTGCTCGACGGTGCCGGGCACGCCGATGCCGATGCCGAGCACGTCCTGCGCCGCGGTGTCCTTGAGCACCTCCCGGATGCCGGCCTCGAGCTGGCCCGCGACCACGGACGGGTCGGGGCGCGAGGACGGCAGCGGCTCGTCGACGGTGGCCAGGCGGGTCATCGACAGGTCGAACAGCTCGACCTTGACCCCGGTCTCGCCGACGTCGGCGCCGACGAGCCGGCCGAAGTCCGGGTTGACGCGCAGCAGCACGCGGGGGCGCCCCCCGTCGGACTCGATCTGGCCGGCCTCGATGATGAGGCCCTCGTGCAGCAGCTCGGCCGTCACACTGCTGGCGGTCGCGGCGCTCAGACCGGTGATGCGGCTCAGGTCGTGGCGGCTGAGCGGTCCCCGGAAGAACAGCTCGGACAGCAGCGTCGAGCGATTGCGCCGGCGCATGTCGCGCGTCGTCGCCCGTTCGACCTCGATGCGCACCACCGCGGTTCCGACCTCCCCCTTGATCCCTCGGTAGCGATCGTGTCACGCGCGCCGATGCGCGTCGACACCGGAGGGCCGGTTCCCCGCCGCACCACCCCCGCGACCAGGCCGACCGTCACACAGGGCCGCTCGATCGCCGCCGCGCCCGCCGTGCCACCCCCGCGACAAGGCCGATCGTCACCACCACGAAGACCCCGGTGAGCAGCGCCACCTTGCCCCGCTCGTCCGGACCGGCGGCCGCCACGGCGCCCGGGCTCGGCTTCGGGGCGGCGGCCGGGCTCGACACGACCGGCGTGGGCGACGGCTCCGGGCGCCGCACGGTGTACCGCAGGATGCTCACCGGCCCCGGCTGGTCGGACACGGTGAGGAAGTCCCGGCCGTCCGGCGTGTACGCGATCGCCTCGCCCTGCGGCTCGTCCGGCAGCGGGGTCACCCTCGGCGTGCCGGTGGTGATCGCCTTGGCCACGTCGCCGTCGGGCACGTCGAACTCGTAGGCGTCGGCGTAGGTGCGCACGACCGCCCGGGTGCCGTCGGGCGAGACGGCCGCGCCGGTGACGAACCCCTCGCCGAGGAAGCCCCACGGGTTGCTGGTGCCGGTGTGCGCGGCCTCGAAGCGGCCGACGGCGGTCAGCGGGGCCCCCTCGGCGTTGTCCGTCGGCAGCGGGGTGTCGAGCCGGAACACCTGGCCGCTGGGGTCCTTGGTGACGATGACCGGGCGGCCCGACCCGTCGATCATCAGCGCCTCGGCGTCCCGCGGGGTCCCGTCGGGGTACCGCAGCCGATGGATCTTCATGCTCTTCGCCCCGGGCGCGAGCGTCCACAGCGCGATCGTGTCGCGGCGCTTGCCGGAGCCGCCGGTGAGCGGGCTGTTGTCGCCGATGTCGGCGATCCACACCGTGCCGTCGCGGCCCACGGCGAGGTCCTCGGGGTCGCGGGCCGTCGTCGGGTAGCCCACGCTGCGGGTCACCTTGCAGTCCGGGCCCAGGAAGAACAGGCGCGTCCGGCTCGGCTCGGGGTTGGAGTCGTTCTCCACGAGGTACCCGCCGCCGGGCAGCGCGGCGAGGCCGGACGCCTCGGTGACCGCCGGGTCGGTGATGCGGCACGCCTCCCTGGCCCCTTCGGGCCGCGCGAACGCCGGCGCGGGAACGGCCAGGGCGCAGAGGACAACCGCCCCGATCACCGCCGCCCGTCGCACGCGCTCCAGTCTGACAGAGCCGCTGCCGAGCGAGACGACCAGATGACCGTGGGTCATACGAACAGACGCGTACAGTAACCGACCCGTTGGTGGAATGCGATGTTTCGCGTCCCGCAAATATGGAACATTTCGGACATGAAGACATGGGGGAATCTGGCCGGGCTGGCGGCCGGGGTCGCCGCGCTGCCGCTCCTGGGCTCGGGGGCGATCGCGAGCCCGGCCGCCGGCGAGCCGGTCGTCATCGCGCGCTACGACTTCGACGCGGCCCAGCAGGGCGGCACCGTCGCCGACGTCTCCGGGCACGGCCACACGCTGACGTCGTCCGCCGGCCGCGGGGGCAAGGTGAGGCTGCCGGCGCGCGGCACCGGGCGCGCGGCCGCGTTCCCGGCCAAGTGCACCGGCAGGAAGTGCCCGCGCGCGGTGCTGCAGGCGCCGGACGCGCCCGAGCTCAACCCGGGCGCGGACCCGATCCGCTTCGGCGCGACGGTGCTGCTGGCCAAGGGCCAGACCGGCTCGGGCGAGAACATCCTGCAGAAGGGGTACTCGGCCTCGGGCGGGCAGTACAAGCTCCAGGTCGACGGCAAGGCGGGCCGGCCCAGCTGCGTCGTGTCCGACAACGTCGTGCGCGGCATTCACGTGGCGCGCTCCGACGTCTCGATCGCCGACGGCACGTGGCACTCCCTCGAGTGCCGGCGCGCCGGCGCGAGCCTGACCCTGCTGGTGGACGGGGCCGTGCACGCCACGCTCGCCATCCCGGCCACGCTGGCCATCACGAACACCGTGCCGCTGAGCATCGGCGGCAAGGGCGACGGCGCCGACAACGACCAGTTCCACGGCACCCTCGACGACGTCTGGATCGCCCTTGGTTAGTCCCGGTGGCGGCTGGTGGAGTACAGGTGGCTGTCGGGGAACTCCGAGGCGGCCAGCGCCGGGCCGACGATGATGACCGCGGTGCGCCTGATGCCGGCCGCGCGGACCTGCTCGGCGATGTCCGACAGGGTGCCGCGCAGGATCACCTCGTCGGGCCGGGAGGCGTAGGCGACCACGGCGGCCGGGCACTGCGGGCCGTAGTGCGAGGCGAGTTCGGGGGCGAGGACGTCGATGCGCTGGACGGCCAGGTGCAGCACGAGCGTCGCGCGCGCGGCGGCGAGCGTGGCCAGGTCCTCGCCGGGCGGCATCGGGGTCGCCCGGGCGGCCGTGCGGGTCAGGATCACCGACTGCGCGACGCCGGGGACGGTCAGCTCGCGGCCGAGCGACGCCGCCGCGGCCGCGAACGCGGGCACGCCGGGCACGATCTCGCAGGGCACGCCGGCCGCGTCCAGCCGGCGCAGCTGCTCGGCCATCGCGCTGAACACCGACGGGTCGCCGGAGTGCAGCCGGGCCACGTCGAGCCCCCGCTCGTGCGCGGCGACGATCTCGGCCACGATCTGGTCGAGGTCGAGGTTCGCGGTGTCGACGAGGCGGGCTCCGGGCGGGCAGTGCTCCAGCAGCTCGACCGGCACGAGACTGCCGGCGTAGAGGCACACCGGCGCCGCGGCCAGGCGGTCCCGGCCGCGCACGGTGATGAGGTCGGCCGCGCCCGGGCCGGCCCCGATGAAGTACACGGTCACGTGCGCACCATCCACTGCGTCACGGGGAGCATCGGCCGCCACCCCAGGAACCCTCCGACGGGCGCGGCGCGGTGCACCGCGAGGCGGGTGAGCTCCCCGCCGTAGCGCTGCTGCAGCTCCGCCACCAGCCGCTCCGACTCGATGGTGACCGCGTTGACGACGAGCCGGCCGCCGGGGCGCAGCGCGCTCCAGCACGCGTCGAACACGCCCGGGGCCGTGAACCCGCCGCCGATGAAGATCGCGTCGGGCCGGGGCTGCCCGGCCAGGACCGCGGGGGCGGAGCCGAGCACGAGCCGCAGCCCGGGCACCCCGAACGTCTCGGCGTTGCGCCGGATCCGCCCGGCCCGGTCCTCGTCGCGCTCGAAGGCGACCGCGTGGCAGGCCCGGTGGGCCCGCATCCACTCGATGCCGATGCTGCCCGAGCCGGCGCCCACGTCCCACAGCAGCTCCCCCGGGCGCGGCCCCAGCGCGGCGAGCGTGACGGCCCGGATCTCGCGCTTGGTGAGCTGGCCGTCGGAGTCGTACCGCCCGTCGTCGATCCCCGGCACGACGGCGATCCCGGCGCCGCCGCGCGCCTCGACCGCCACGATGTTCAGCGGGCGCGCCGCGGCCGGGTCGTGGTGGACCCGCTCGTCCGGCGCCCCGAGGTCCTCGAGGATCGTGACGGCGCTGCCGGCGAACCCGGTCTCCTCCAGGATGCGCCAGACCTCCGCGGGCGTCTGCCGCCCGGCCGAGAGCACGAGCACCCGGCGGCCGTCGTGCAGGAACCGCCGCAGGAGCGCGGCGTCGCGCACGACGTCGGTGTCCTCGACCGCCCAGCCGAGCCGCGCGCAGGCGAGGGACACCGAGGACGGCTGCGGGATCACGGTGACGTGGGCGGGGCCGAGCAGGCGCACCAGCGTGGTGCCGATCCCGTGGTGCATCGGGTCGCCGCTGGCGAGCACGCACACGCGCCGCCCGTGCCGCTCGGCCAGCAGCCCGGGCAGGGCGGGCACGAGCGGCGACGGCCACGCGACCCGCTCGGCGCCCACGCCGGCAAGCAGGTCGAGCTGGCGCGGGCCGCCGAACACGACCTCGGCGTCGCGCAGCGCGGCGGCGCCCTTCGCGCTGAGCTCCCCGCCGGCCCCGATGCCCACGACGACGACGTCGGGCGCCGGCGCGGCGACGGCGATCGTGGCGCCCGGCGAGGAGCGCTTGCCCACGGTGAGCACCGCGGGGCCGGCCACGGCGAGCAGGGCGGCCGCCTCGGCGACGCTGGGTGTGCCGAGGGCCTGCGACACGCGCGCCGAGGGCGACGGCACCGCCACGGCCGCCAGCCGCTCGGGCGGGAAGGAGACCGCCGCGCACCCGAGCTCGGCGGCCACCGACTCCGCCAGGTCGCGGCGGGCGTCCACGGTGGCCACCGCGCCGATGCCGTCCAGTGTGGACAGTGACCCGGTGGACAGTGACTCGCGCAGGAGCGAGAGCACCTCCGCCGGGTCCGTCGACGGGCGGGCGCCGAGACCGAGCACTAGACGCACGACGCCACCAGGCGGTGCGCGAAGCCCGGGTGGCCGGCCCAGTGCAGGTGCAGGTAGGAGGCGTGCACGGCGCCGGACACGAAGCCGTCGCGGCCCTCGCGCCACGCCCAGGCCGGGGCCGCGCCCGTCGCCGGGGTGACGCGCGTGCGGTGGAACTCGTGGCCGGTCACGCGCGTGCCGGCCGGGGCGAGGACGCTGTCGGACAGGGCGACGGCGTCGCGGTAGCCCAGCGTGAGCGAGGGCGTCATGACCGCCTCGGCGTCCAGGACCCCGCACATCGGGCGGCCGTCGAGGGTGCGGCAGAGCCAGAGCAGGCCCGCGCACTCGGCCGCGATCGCGCCCCCGGCCGCGGCCAGGGCGGCCACCTCGCGGCGGAGGGGCTCGTTGGCGCAGAGCTGCTCGGCGTACACCTCCGGAAAACCACCGCCCACGACGAGCGCGCGGGCGCCGGCGGGCAGGGCCTCGTCCCGCAGCGGGTCCACTGTGGCCACCTGAGCGCCGGCCGCGGCGAGCAGCTCCACGGTCTCGGCGTAGCCGAACGAGAACGCTGGGCCGCCCGCGACCGCCACGACCGGCGCCCCGGCGACGGGCTCGGCGACGGCCGGCGTCCACGGCGGCGCGCACAGCGGCGGGGCGGCGCGGGCCACGGCCAGCACCGCGTCCAGGTCCACGCTCGCGGCCACGAGCCCGGCCAGGGCCGCGACCGACGCGGCCGCCTCCGCCGACCGCTCCACCACCGGCACCAGGCCGAGGTGGCGCGACGGGGCGGCGACGGCGTCGTGGCGGCGCAGGACGCCCAGCACCGGCGTGCCGACCTCGGCGCAGGCGTCGCGCAGGATCTGCTCGTGGCGGTCCGAGCCGACGCGGTTGAGGATCGCGCCGGCGATGTGGATGCCGTCGCCGAACGTGCGGAAGCCGTGGATGAGCGCGGCCACCGAGCGCGCCTGGGCGGTCGCGTCGACGACGAGGACGACGGGCGCGGCGAGCAGCCGGGCCACGTGCGCGGTGGAGCCGAACTCGCCGGCCCCGGTGCGCCCGTCGTAGAGGCCCATGACGCCCTCGACCACGGCCAGGTCGGTGCCGGCCGAGCCGTGCGCGAACAGCGGCCCGACGAGGTCCTCGCCGACGAGCACCGGGTCGAGGTTGCGGCCCGGGCGTCCGGCGGCGAGGGCGTGGTAGCCGGGGTCGATGTAGTCCGGCCCCACCTTGAACGGCGCCACGCGCTCGCCCCGCGCGGCGAACGCGGCCAGCAGGCCGGTCGCGACGGTGGTCTTGCCGTGACCGGAGGCCGGGGCCGCGATGACGAGCCGCGCTACCACTCGATGCCCTGCTGGCCTTTTCGCCCGGCGTCCATCGGGTGCTTGACCTTCGTCATGTCGGTCACCAGGTCGGCCAGCTCGAGCAGGTCGGGGTGCGCGTCGCGGCCGGTGACGACCACGTGCTGGTTGCCGGGCCGCTCGCGCAGGGTCTCCACGACGTCGGCGATGTCGACCCAGCCCCACTTGATCGGGTACGTGAACTCGTCGAGGACGTAGAAGCGGTACGCCTCCGCGGCCAGGTCGCGCTTGATCTGGGCCCAGCCCTCGGCCGCCTCGGCGGCGTGGTCGCGCTCGGTGCCGGGCCGCTGGATCCACGACCAGCCCTCGCCCATCTTGTGCCACACCACGCTGCCGCCCTGGCCGGTCGCGCCGAGCGCGCGCAGGGCGGTCTCCTCGCCGACCTTCCACTTCGGGCTCTTCACGAACTGGAACACGGCGATGGGCCAGCCGGCGCTCCACGCGCGCAGGGCCATGCCGAACGCGGCGGTGGACTTGCCCTTGCCCTGCCCGGTGTGCACGGCCAGCACGTGCTGGCGGCGGCGCTGGCGGGTGGTGAGCCCGTCGTCGGGCACGTTCTCGACCTTGCCCTGCGGCATCTGACTAGGCTCCCAGGCTCGCGAGTGGAATACAGGATGCGTCCAGGGCCCCGGCCAGGCGGCGGGCGAGGCCGAGGCGGATCGGGCCCTGCTCGCAGTCGACCACGACCGCGGGGACGCCGTGCAGCAGCGGTACGACGCTCAGCGGGTCCGGCCCGCTGGTCGAGCGCCCGTCGGTGACGACCACGAGCAGCGGGCGGCGGCGGGCGTCGCGGCGGCGCTCGCCGTGCAGGGTGCGCGCGGCCTGGCGCAGCCCGGCGGCCAGCGGCGTGCGGCCCCCGGTGCGCAGCTCGGCCAGG
Organism: Dactylosporangium sp. CA-139114; assembly: GCF_050955725.1. Classification (NCBI taxonomy): domain Bacteria; kingdom Bacillati; phylum Actinomycetota; class Actinomycetes; order Micromonosporales; family Micromonosporaceae; genus Dactylosporangium; species Dactylosporangium sp. CA-139114. The sequence continues at coordinate 2,616,277 of NZ_CP192080.1, read as the reverse complement.
CGCACCACGCCGACCTCGTGGCTCGCGGTCGGCTCCAGCACCAGCGTGGCGTCGTGGCCGCGGAACGAGACCATCCCGACCTTGTCCCGGCGCTGGTACGCGTCGCGCAGCAGCGACAGGATCGCCGTCTTGACCACGCCCATGCGCTGCCGGGCGGCCATGGAGCCGGACGCGTCGACGACGAACAGCACCAGGTTCGCCTCACGGCCGACCTTGACCGCCTCGCGCACGTCGCGGGCCTCGGCGCGGCTCGACCCGCGCAGCGCGGCGGCGCGGATGGTGTCGGGCACGTGGATGCTCGTGAGCTTGCCGCCGAGCGGGGCGCGGGAGCGCACCACGCGGCCGTGGCGGGACAGGGCGGGCGAGCGGCGGCCGGCGTGCGCCCCCGCCTCGCGGTTCGCCCGGCCCGCGATGCTGAGCAGCTTCGGTTTGTACGGCACCCCGGCGAACGCCAGCTGCCCCGGCGCCCCGACGCTCGCGCCGGACGGGTCCCCCGCGTCCCCCGCGCCCACGTCCGCCGTGTCCGATTCGCCCCGCGAATCGGATTTGTCGGTAACGGGACCATCGTTCGGCTCGACCGGCGGCCGCTGCTCGGGCGCGACCGGCGGCGGCGGGTCCCCGGCCCCGGCCCGCTCCGACTCCGGCGAGTCGGGCATGTCCGAGATATCCGTCGGGCTGGGCGGAACCGGGTCATCGTCCGGGGGCGGGCCGCCGTCGCCGGGAGGCGGGTCCTCGTCCGGCCCGGCCTCCTGCTCGAGCACCTCTTCGAGGCGGTCGCGGTCGGCCCCCGGCGGGTCGAGCGGGTCCCGCCGGCGCCGGTGCGGCAGCGCCAGCCGGGCCGCGTCGCGCACGTCCGCCTTCGTGACCACGCTCCGCCCGTGCCAGGCCGCGAGCGCGACCGCCGTGCGGGCCACCACGATGTCGGCCCGGAGGCCGTCGACGCGGTACGCCAGGCAGATCCGCGCGATCCGGTCGAGCTGCGCGTCGGGCAGGGCCACCGCCCCGAGCCGGGCCCGGGCGCTGACGATCCGCGCGGCCAGGGCGGCGTCCTCGGCCACGTAGCGCCCGGCGAACGACGAGGGGTCGGCCTCGTACGCCAGCCGCCGCCGCACGACCTCGGCCCGCGGCGCGGCCTCCTGCGGCGCCGCGACCCCGACGACGAGCCCGAAACGGTCCACGAGCTGCGGCCGGGGCTCGCCCTCCTCGGGGTTCATGGTGCCCACGAGCAGGAAGCGGGCCGCGTGCTTGACCGACACGCCGTCGCGCTCGACGTGCGCGCGGCCCATGGCGGCGGCGTCGAGCAGCAGGTCGACGAGGTGGTCGGGCAGCAGGTTGACCTCGTCGACGTAGAGGACCCCGCGGTGCGCGGCGGCGAGCAGGCCCGGCTCGTAGGCCTTCACCCCGTCGCCGAGGGCCCGCTGCAGGTCCAGGGTGCCCACGACCCGGTCCTCGGTGGCCCCGACGGGCAGCTCGACCAGGGCGGACCGGCGGCGTTGGGTGCCCGCGCCGGGAGTGTGCGGGCCGTCCGGGCACTCGGGGTCGGGCGCGGCCGGGTCACAGGCGAAGCGGCAGCCGGCGACGACGTCGACCTCGGGCAGCAACGCGGCCAGGGCCCGCACGACGGTGGACTTGGCGGTGCCCTTCTCGCCGCGGACGAGCACCCCGCCGATGGCCGGCGAGACCGCCGTGAGCAGCAGCGCGAGGCGCAGATCGGCCAGGCCGACGACGGCCGAGAACGGATACGGCGGGGTCACGGGCACTCTTCCCTTCGGCGGGTCCGCGCCCGCGAGGCGGCTGTTGCGAGCGGCCGGAGTCTCCTGACTGCCGGTTCCGCGCCGCCCCTCGCCCGCCCCGGCCGTCGCCGGCCGTGGTCCGTGCTGAGGTGCGACTCCCCGGTCACAGTGGCGGGACCGTCCCGGACTCGCACCGGGTTCCTCCGCATACCGCTCGCCCGCCATCGTGTCCCACCGGCCACCGGCACGTCAACGTGGCGCGGTGTGACCCTCACGATCCGCACCGGCCGGCCGATGGGACGGGCATGCGGCGCGTCCTGGACTCGGCCGCGCAGACCCTGCTGTGCGCGCTCCTCGTGGCGGTCGCCCTGATCGCCGCGACGCCGCCGCGGCTGCCGGGGCTGGCCCCGGAGACCTCGGTGGCGCCGCCGGGCACGCGGGCGATGTGGCTGTGGGAGCACGACGATCCCGGGCCGGTCGTGGACTGGGCCGCGGCCAACGGGGTGCGAGCGCTGTTCGCGTACTACGACCCGCGCACCGACGACACCGCACGGCTGCGGCGCCTGCGGGAGCTGTGCGACGCGGCCGGCATCATGCTCGACGCGCTCGGCGGGGAGCCCGGCTGGACGACCGACCACGCCACCGCGCTGGCCTGGGCCGAGGGCGCCGCGGCCACGGGCCTGTTCCACGGGCTGCACCTGGACGTCGAGCCCTACCTGCTGCCCTCCTGGAGCCAGGACCAGGCATCACTGGTACCGCAGTATCTGTCACTGCTCGACGAGACGGCCACGGCCACGGACCTGCCGCTCGAGGCCGACGTGCCCTTCTGGCTGCCGACCGTGACCCTCGCCGGCGGGGTGAACCTGGCCGACGCCGTGCTCGCCCGCGTCTCCGGCGTCACGGTGATGAGCTACCGCAACACCGCCACCGGCGCCAACTCGATGGTCGGGGTCGCCGACGACCTGCTGCGGCGGGCCGGGCGGGTCGCCAAGCCGGTGCGCCTGGGCGCGGAGACGCAGGCCCTGGGCGACTGCGCGTACTGCACCTTCCACGGCACCACCGCCGGTCAGCTGCACCGGACCCTGGCCGCGGTCGACTCCGCCGCCCAGCGGTACCCGGCGTTCGCGGGCATCGCGGTGCACCAGTACGAGTCCTGGGTCGCCCTGAGCGGCTAGGCCCCCCGGGAACCCGAATCGACCCCGGCCGAACCGGAGGTGAACCACGACCGGCCTCAACCCGCCCCGTCCGCCGCCGATCAGCCGGTCGACAGCAGTCGTCATGGGAAGGACCCCTCCGATGCGCCGTACCGCCTCCATCGCCCTCGCCTGTGCCGCCGGCGCGGCCGCCATCGTTCCCGCGGCGGCCCCGGCCTCCGCGGCGGCGCCGGACTTCGGGCTGGTGGTGCCGGTGCTCGCGCCGATGCTGCCGGGCCAGACGGGGTGGGTGGGCACCATGTGGGCCGCGACCAGCGACGTCTGCGACGTGAAGGTGACCGCGAGCGGCGCCGGCGTGACGGTGAAGTACCCGGCCAACACCGCGGCCTACTCGTCGCTGTCGAAGGGCGACTCGCTGGCCAAGGGCCACGTGGACTACGCCGCGTTCAACGTCGCGCTCGCCGCCGGCAGCCCGCTCGCGCTCGTGCCGCTCAAGCTCGACTACACCTACACCGCGAAGGCCGACGGGGCGACGTCCTGCACCGGCACCCCGCGCTCCGGCTCCGTCACCGCCACGCTCCCGGTCGTCTCGGTCACCGGCGACGCCGTGGTGCAGAAGACAACCCAAGTGACCGTGCCGAAGGCGACCCCGGTCTGGTCGCAGCTGGTCTTCCAGTCCCGCAAGGCCGGCGTCGACAACCTGCAGATCACGGTCGCGGGCGCGCCGAGCGGCCTGGTTGTGTCCTACCCGGCCGAGCGTTCCTACACCGCCCTGAACAAGGGCACCGGCCTGGCCGTCGGCACCGACGACTTCGCCGCCGTCAAGTTCGACGCCACCAACGTGGCCGCCGGCACCTACAAGCTCACCGTCAAGCTCTCCTACGGCAGCACGACCGACTCGAACGACCTGACGCTCGTCGTCGCCTGACGCCCGGGCCGGCCGGTGCCCGCGCGGCGCCGGCCGGGCCGCCGTCGTTGTTCCACAGAGAGGTGGGAACGCTTGTGATCCGCTCCCGTGCCCTGCTCGCCGCGGCCACCCTGGCCCTCACGGCGGGCCTTTGCGCGTGCGGCAAGTCCGGGAACCCGGCCAAGACGGAGATCCAGGCGCCGAAGCCGTCGCCGTCGGCCTCGCTGACCCAGGACCGCCGCGAGACCATCTTCCTCGACGCGACCGCGCAGCACCTCTGCGCGGTGCAGTCGCAGGTGTACACCGACCCGTCGGCGATGGCCTCGGCCTACGCGTCCCGCCCCGTCTACACGGACCTCACCGCGGCGCAGGTCGACGCGTTCCAGCAGCAGGTCATCAGCGACCCCGCCTTCGCCGACCGGCTGACCCGGCGCATCCAGGCCACCTGCGGCACGGCCAGGTAGACCCCGCACACGAGAAGCCCCGCGACACGAGGGGGGAGGAGTGTCGCGGGGCCGGCTCATCTATGTATGCATATCGAGAGCGTTCTCGAGGTAAGCGGTGCGAGGACCCCGTCGCGGCGATCCCTTCAGTGGTGCTGCGGTCAGCATGCGGGACGGCACTTGGCGGGGACTTGGCGCGCACTTGCGCCGATGTGTCACGCACGCGACAGGGCCCCGCGCATCGACCGGGTCACGTATGTTGCCAGCCGTGAGCCGCGACGAACTCGACCTCGACTCGCTCGCGCCCGAGCCCGTGGTGCCGGCCGACCCGCGCCGGGCCGCGGCGTGGGCCGCGGGGATCGCGGGCTGCGCGGTGCTGGTGCTGTTCGTGCTGCTCACGAGCGATCTGGTGTTCGGCCGGACGGTCGGGCTGGCGGCCCGGCCGGGATCGGGGACCGCACGGCCGCCCCGGCGCTCGCCGCCGCGCTGGCCGACGACGTCCTCGGCGACCAGGAGGCGCTCGGGGCGGCGCCGTTCAGCGCGGCGTACCTCAGCGCCGACGGACGGCCCCTGCTGGTCTGGGGCGGCACCGGGCGGGCGGTCCAGCGGGCCGACGACGCGGCGCTGCTGCGGACCCTGCGTGAGCGGACGCTGCGGTTCGTGCCGGAGCCCGGCGGCGGGACGACGGCCGACGCCGACCCGGGACCGGACCGTGGCCGGGCGACGTGCACCGACCTGCGCCGCCACGGGTCCGGGTACGCGGTGTGCGCCTGGACCTTCGGCGCGGCCGCCGTGGGCGTGCTCGTGGTCGACGGGCCCGACGACGACCCGGCCGCGACGCTGCGCCGGGTCCTGGACGCCGTCGTCGTGCGGCGCTGAGCGTCCGCGGCGGCTGGGGCCGGCCGTCTAGAGCATCGCCTCGAGGGTCAGGCGCTCGGCGGCGGCCGCGCGGACCTGCGGGGTCTCGATCGGGTCGTCGCGCAGGTAGGCGACGCGGCGCTCGAGCTTCTCGTCGAGCGGGACGCGGCGCACGGCGATGAGGCGCACGTCGGCCTCGCAGTCCCACAGGCCCTCGGTCAGCGCGCCCGCGCACGCGTCCGGCTCCAGTTCCAGCCGGGCGCGCAGGTAGGCGGCGCGCTCGTACGAGTGCGGGCTGAACCACAGCGAGCGGATGCGGGGCAGCGCCTGGCGGGCCGCGTCGCCGCCGACCCGGGCGAGGCCGTCGGCCAGGCGGTCGTAGCCGCACATGTCGTCCTCGCGCCGGTCGAGCCAGTCGAGGCCGGCCAGCAGCGCCGGGCCGTCGGACTCGTCGCCGCGCTCGGCGAGCACGCACAGGGCGCTCCAGTACTGCCCCGAGGCCGGATCGGCCACGACCCGCCGGGCGGCCGGCAGCGAGTCGACCGCCGGCTCGGCCCGGCAGCCGAAGTCGTCGGCGGCGCTCAGCAGCTCGCCGAGCCCGCTCAGCGGCTCGGGCCCGTGCGCCACGGCGGCGTGGATGCGCTCGTCGCGGCCGGCCCAGTCGCCCCAGGGGGCGCCCGGCGGCAGGTGCAGCGGGCGGCCGGCGCTGGCGAGGCGGTCGGCGGCGACCGGGAGCAGGTCGTCCCACCAGTTCGCGGGCCACGCGGCGGCGATGGTGCCGAGGGCCTCGCGCCAGTAGGGGCCGATCCGGACGTACCGCCGCAGAGTCTCGACCATGTCCTCGGACCCGGCGCGGCCCAGCGCCTCGGCGACCCGCAGGACGTGCGTGAACTCCCCGCAGTCGTCGTCGGCGGTGTAGAGCCGGGCGATGATCGGCCCGATCGGCAGCTCCAGGTCGCGGACCAGGCGGGCGAGGTAGACCCCGCGGTCGTCGAGGGGCAGCCAGCGATGGTCGCGGCGGATGCAGGCGTACACCAGCTCCGGCGCGGCCGGGTCCTGTCTGGCCCGCACCGCGCCCCGCCCGAGTCCGCGCTGCAGCGCGCCGGCCCGGGTCCGGGTGGGCAGGTAGTGCCAGTCGTCGTCGAGGCTCATGGCGTCCCAGTCTGCGACGGTTGCGGCCGCAGCGCCGCCGAATTCCGGTCCCGAACCTGCTTGACACCTGACACCGGACCACGTCCTCGCTGCTCAGCAGCGCGCCCAGGGGCCGGCGTGAGTCCGGACACGACGCGGCGCCGGCCGGCGGAAGTCCCGCCGGCCGGCGCCGTGAGCGCTGGCACCCCCCGAGAGGGGCCGGTTAGGCGCTGGCGTCGTCGAAGCCGTTGCCGAGGAAGCTCTGCAGCCGCGACGTGATGCTCTCCAGGCTCGAGCCCGCCGACGCGGCGCCGAAGCCGGACTCGCCGAAGCCCGCCTCACCGAAGCCGGCGTCGGTGCCGTCGGCCTCGCCGAAGCCCGCCTCGCCGGTGCTCTCCTGGCCGTAGGCCATGAGCGAGTGGCTGTCCTCGACCTCGGTGTGCTCGTAGTGCGTGTACTCGGTGATCTCGTAGTGGTTGCCCGCGGCGTCCGTGTACTCGATGTGCTTGAGCTGCTCGAACTCCTCGTGCTCGTAGCTGTGGTGGTCCTGCTCGAGGATGCCGTACTGCGACTGGTGGTCCAGCTCCTGGCCCTGGCCGGAGTGGGCCGCCTCCAGGGAGGCGGTCTCGTGGCCCGCTTCGTACTCGCCGTACTCGCTCATGGGGGTGGTTCCTCTCGGGTGCGTCTGTATGGGGTGCTGCGCTCATCTGCTGCATTCACGGTACGGGCCAGCCGCGACGCCCCAAATCCCGGAAACGTGCCACGCGAGGTCGGCTCAACGGCCTCAATACGCGATCACGGGCGCACCCGTGTGGCTCACCTGCACCAGGTGGGTCACGCACTCACTGCCCTCGAGCCGGTGCAGCAGGAACGCGGACGGTTCGGGGACGAAGGCGACCGGGCGGCCCTCCCGCATCCCGAGGTCCACCTGACGGTACGTGCTGGGCGCGACACTCAGGATGGTCCCGGCGAACCCGGCGGTCACGACGCGGTGCAGGTGTCCGGCGAGCACCCGGACGACGTGCGGGTGGCGGCGCAGCACCTCGGCGAGCTCGGGCCCGTCGACGAGCCGGATGGCGTCCATGCCCGGGATGCCGACCCGGACCGGCGGGTGGTGCAGGCAGACGAACGCGGGCGCCCCGCCGTGCCGGCCGAGCGTGTGGTCGAGCCATTCGAGCTGCTCGGGGCCGAGGATGCCGGCGTCGCCGAGCTCGGGGCGCAGGGAGTCGAGCACGACGACGCTGAAGTCCGGGTACTCGGCGACGTACGAGGTCCGCTCGAGGCCGAACGCGGCCTGCAGCGCGGCCCGGCCGTCGTGGTTGCCGGGGACGAGGTGGATCGGGACCGGGAAGTGCCCGATGAGCTCCTTGAGCACCTCGTACTCGTCCGAGCGGCCGTGGTCGACGAGGTCGCCGGTCACGATGACGCAGTCCGGGCGCGGCTCCAGGGCGAGCACGCGGGTCAGGGCCCGGTAGAGCCCGCGGGCGGGCTCGGCGGACAGGGCGCCGGTGGTGATGTGCGGATCGCTGAGATGCGCGATGAGCGGCATGCCGGCCATTTTGCGCCTGCACGCGAGCGGGCGGGGAGGCTCCAGGGGGTGAGCCTTCCCCGCCCGTGCTGTTGTGGCCGTTCGGCTATCGCGAGGCGCCGACCGGCTCGTCCGAGGCCGGCTGCTGCGCCGAGAGGTCCAGCGTGCTGCGCAGCATGGCCGGCTTCATGAGCACCGCGGCGATCACGCCCACCACCGCGATGGCCGCGGAGATGAGGAAGATGTGGCCGGTGGCGTCGCCGTACGCGGCCCGCACGATGTGCTGGAACGCGGGCGGCAGGGCGCTGAGGTTGAGGTTGGAGGTCTCGCCGCCACCGGCCGGGGCCTGGACGCCGGCGGCCGCGAGCGAGTGCGTGATGTTGTCGGTGACCCGGCGGGCCAGGACGGCGCCGAGGACCGACACGCCGATCGTGCCGCCGAGGGAGCGGAAGAACGCGACCGTCGAGCTGGCGGCGCCGATGTCCTTCAGCGGTACGGTGTTCTGCACCGCGAGCACCAGGTTCTGCATCGACATGCCGACCCCGACGCCGACCAGCAGCATCCCGAAGCTCACGAAGACCAGCGAGGTCTGGTGGTCGATGGTGGCCAGCACGCCGAAGCCCGCGACGAGCACCAGGGTGCCCGCGATGATGTAGGGCTTGATCTTGCCGGTGCGGGTGATGAGCTGCCCGACCACGATCGAGGACAGCAGCACGCCGGCCATGAGCGGGATGGTGAGCAGGCCCGCCTCGGTCGGGGTGTAGCCGCGGCCGATCTGGAAGTACTGCCCCAGGAAGACGGCGCCTCCGAACATCGCCATGCCGACCGCGAGGCTCGCGAGGATCGACAGGGCCGTGGTGCGCTGCTTGACGATGTTCAGCGGCACGACCGGCTCGGCGGCGCGGGACTCGACCCACACGGCGAGCGCGAGCAGCACCACACCGGCGCCGACCATGGCCGCGGTCTGCCAGGACGCCCACGCGAACGAGCTGTCGACGAAGGAGACCCAGACCAGCAACACGCTGACGCCGGCCGCGATGAGCGTGGCGCCCAGGTAGTCGATCTTGAGATTGTCACGCTTGATGGTCACCAGGTGCAGGGTCTTCTGCAGCACCACGAGGGCCAGGAGGGCCACCGGCACGCCGACGAAGAAGCACCAGCGCCAGCCGAGCCACGAGGTGTCGACGATGACGCCGCCGAGCAGCGGGCCGCCGACGGTCGCGACGGCCATGACGCCACCGAGGTAGCCGTTGTAGCGCCCGCGCTCGCGGGGCGGGATCATCGCGGCGATGACCACCTGGACGAGCGCCTGCAGGCCGCCGACGCCGATGCCCTGGAAGGCGCGGGCGGCGATCAGCTCGCCGGTGTTCTGCGCCATGCCGCTGATGATGGAGCCGACCACGTAGATCACGATCGAGACCTGGACGAGGACCTTCTTGCTGTACAGGTCCGCGAGCTTGCCCCAGATCGGGGTCGTCGCCGTGGCGGCGAGCAGGGTGGCCGTGACGACCCAGGTGTACTGCGTCTGCGTGCCGTTGAGCGCGCCGATGATCTTCGGCAGCGCGGTCGAGACGATCGTGGAGCTGACCATCGCGACGAACAGCGCGAGCAGCAGGCCGCTGAGCGCCTCCAGCACTTGCCGATGGGTCATCGGCTCCTCGGTGTGCGTCTGACTCATCGTGTTGCCTCCATGGTTTGGTTCTCGCGCAGCGACTGCGCAAATCGGTGCAGCAGGCCGGCGAAGTGTTCGGCCTCGGCGGGGGTCCAGTCCCGCAGGGCGCCCGCGAGCAGGGCGCAGTAGCGCTCCTCGGCCTTGCCGAGGGCGTCGCGGCCCTCGTCGGTGAGCTCGAGGAAGCTGGCCCGCCCGTCGTGCGGGTCGGCGGCGCGGCGCACGAGCCCGTCCTGGACGAACGCGCTGACCGCCCGGCTGGTGGTCGACTGGTCGAGCGCGCACGCCGCGGCGAGGTCCTTGAGGTGCAGCCGCGGGTGGCGCTCGATCACCGCGAGCATCCCGGCGACCCCGGGCGCGACCGTGCCCGGCCCGGCCTGGTGCTGCTGCTTCAGGCACCGCACGACCCTCATGAGCTCGCGCAGCCCGTCGCGCAGCGCGACGACATGCTCCACTCGAACCCCTCCCGCAATACTTGCCTGATACAAGCATCCAAAAAACTTGCCCTTCGCGCAAGTTTGCCCAATGAGAACTAGGTAACATCGGGGCGTGGGAACAGGCCTGCGGGAACGCAAGAAGGTCGCCACCCGCCAGGCCCTGCACGAGGCCGCGGTGGCCCTGTCGATCGAGCACGGCCTGGACAAGGTCACCGTGGAGGCGATCGCGGACGCGGCGGAGGTGTCGCGCCGGACGTTCTCGAACTACTTCGCGAGCAAGGAGGAGGCGCTGCTGTACGGCGACCAGCAGCGCGTGCGCCGCCTGGTCTCCGCCGTGGCGCAGCGCCCGCCGTCGGAGCCCCCGTGGGCGGCGCTCACCGCCGCGGCCCTGGAGTTCCAGCGCGACCTCGGCGCCCGCGACCCGCACTGGGTGACGCAGGTCCGGCTGGTTCGCCGGCACCCGGCCCTGGCGGCGCAGCAGGTCTCGACGTACGCGTCGATGGAGGACGAGCTGACGACGGAGATCGCCCGCCGCTCCCCCGCGTCGCCGATGCACGCCCGCTTGATGGCGGCGGCGTTCCTGGTCGCGATGCGCGTGGCGGTGCAGGTGTGGCTGGACCGCCCGAAGGGCACGCCGCTGGCCGACGTGATGCACGAGTCCCTGACCGACATGGGCGCGGCCTTCCGCTGACCCGCACCCACAGCGAAGGCGGGTCTATCCGTCGCCGGATGAACCCGCCTCTGCCCGACACTGCAGTCGGGTCACGGTTCGGACCCGGGACGGGAATAGTCGTCCACCTCGCCAAGGCCGAGAAAGCGGCACCGGCCGGTGGCGAGGTCAACCCGAATCGGCATGTTGCCGCCGAGCTCGGCCAGCTCGCCCCCACCCTCGAGCGCCTCTACGGAGTTCCAGGAAACGATCAGGACCGAGCCGTCGACGAAGGCAATCTCCGGCACCGTCCGAACCGGGTCGGCATCGGGATAGTCCCGGTAGAACCCTGCAAGGAACGCAGCCGACGCCGCGGCCCGCTCGGCGAGCGCGGCGGGGCGCTGCGCGCGATCGGCTCCCTGAGCGACGCCATCCCGGCTTGGGCGGACCATCGATCGTGGCCGTATTCGGCCGGCATCGGGCGCGGCTACGCTTTCAAGATGCGGTTCGAGCCGGGCCAGATCATCACGCGCCGGTATGTGCGCGGCCCATGGTGCACGTGGGCACAGGCAATGCGGGTGATCGACGACGGCGAGCACGGACTGCTGCTCTGGCAGCCGGACGGCAGCGACCTTGCCACGCTCATCGACGCGGACGGCAACACCCCGCACGAGGTCACCCCGGATCGCATGCGAGATCCGAAGCTGACCGTTCGAGCCTGGCGCAACGACGTCCTGATCCTCATGCCTCCCCGCTGCACGTACTCCGCGTGGTGGTTCTTCGAAGAGGGCGCGTTCTCCGGCTGGTACGTCAACCTGGAAGCACCGTACATACGGCGTCACAACGGCGTGCAGACCAAGGACCACGTCCTTGACATCGTCGTCACGCCCGAGCGCCGCTGGGAGTGGAAGGACGCCGACGAGTTCGACCGACACATCGGCCACCCGCTCTACTTCGACAAGGCGGAGGCCGAGGCAATTCTCACGACAGCCGGACAGATTGTCGATCTCATCGAGACCAGCTCATACCCCTTCGACGGCACCCACACAAACTTCCGCCCCGACCCCGCCTGGCCCGCGCCGCGCCTCGGCGACGACCTTGCGTGACGACCAGCCAAGTTAGAACCAGTGGGATGAGGAGCGCCAGCACTAGCGCACGGCCTGGCCACCGTCCTCGATCGACAGTCGCTCCGCGTCGAAGCGTGTGACTGGACCGCCCGAAGGGGCACCGCACTGGCCGACGTGCCGCACGAGTCCCTGGCCGACATGGGCGCCGCCTTCCGCTGCCCCGGTAACGACAAAGACGGGCCCATCCGTCACCGGACGAGCCCGCCTCTGCTCGGCACTACGGTCGGGTCACGGTTCGGACCCGGGACGGGAATAGTCGCCCTTCTCGCCAAGGTGGAGAAAGCGGCACTGGCCGGTGGCGAGGTCAACCCGAATCGGCATGTTGCCGCCGAGCTCGGCCAGCTCGCCCCCACCATCGAGCGCCTCTACGGAGTTCCAGGAAACGATCAGGACCGAGCCGTCGACGAAGGCAATCTCCGGCACCGTCCGAACCGGGTCGGCATCAGGGTAGTCCCGGTAGTGCTCGACCAGGAACTCAGCCGCGGCGGCCAGCCCCGCCTCACGATCCAGCATGTCAATTCACCTTCGAGCAGGTAGTAGCGACCCCATCGCGCTCAGCGGAGAGTCCCATCCGCGCCGGTCGGCCTCCGACGATACCGATCCTTCCGTCGTCCCAGGACTGGACCAAAGCCACGTGGCCGTCGAGCGAGGCCATTCGATGCACGGCCTGGCCACCGTTCTCGATCGAGCTGACCTGCACTCACAGCGAAGGCTCCAAACCGGTCAGCGCCTGGTCAAACCGCAAACCCACGGCGCCGATACGCGATCGTCTCGTCCAGATCGAGCTCACGGCACTCACCGGTGACGGTATCCACCAGGATCGGGCCGCCGCCGGCCAGCGCGTAGTTCCTGTCCCCGCTTTCGAGAAACACCACCGAGTTGTAGGGAACGATGAGGCCTGAACCGTCGGCGAAGGCCTGCTCCGGAATCGTGCGAGCCGCATGATCCGCGGGCCAGTCCCGGCTCTCCTCCGCCAGATACGCGGCCGCGGCTCGCAGGGCCGCCTCGCGATCAAGCATCCCAATGCATCCGAAGCAGGCCGAAGTCAAGATACTTCGTCGTCGGCCGCTCGAAGTCGTAAGCCGTCACCACACCGCCCTCATGCGTCACATTGAACCAGTGGCCATAGCCTCGCCGGACATTCACGCGACGATACCGCGCGCTCCGTCTCCCAGAGGGCGGGCCCACTCGTCGCCGAATGGACCCGCCCCAACAAACGTCAGGTCAAAGCTTGTGTCCTCGCTTGCGATAGGCAATCACGTCGTACAGATGCAGGATGTCGCACTCACCGGTGACGGTATTTACCCGGATCGGCATATTGCCGGCGAGTTCGGCTTCCTCGTCTCCATCGAGGAACGCCACGGTGATGTAGGGGACGATCAGGTTCACACCATCGAAGAAGGCACGCTCAGGCCAGATGCGGACCGCATGATCCGCGGGCCAGTCTTTCGTGTCCTCGGCCAGGTATGCCCCCGCGGCGGCCAGCCCCGCCTCACGATCCAGCATCTCAGTTCACCTCAAGCACGTAGTAGCGACCATCGCGCGACGTGGCGGGCCGCCGAAGCTCACCATCTGCCTGGTGCAGCGCTCCGTTGACGGTCGGCGGGTTGTCGTCGATGCAGCGCTCCACGTCGGCCACGTAGGCCGACACGGCGCCACGCCAATCGTCGGATTCGTTGCCGTACGCGCAGCGCACCGCCAGCGACCGTCGAGAAGCCTGGTCAAACAGCAAACCCGCGGCGCCGATACGCGATTACCTCGTCCAGATCGAGCTCACGGCACTCACCGGTGACAGTATCCACCAGGATCGGACAGTTGCCGGCCAGTGCGTAGTTCTTGTCCCTGCTTTCAAGAAACATCACCGAGTTGTAGGGGACGATGAGGCCTGAACCGTCGGCGAAGGCCTGCTCCGGAATCGTGCGAGCCGCATGATCCGCGGGCCAGTCCCGGCTCTCCTCCGCCAGATACGCGGCCGCGGCACTCAGGGCCGCCTCGCGATCAAGCATTACTTCACCATCATTCGTCGCACTGGACCAGTGGCCTTAACCTCGCCGTCAGGTCAAAGTCATCAGGGCCTGCCACAGCACCTCCATCCGGCCGGTCGCACAGGTCACAGCGCGAAGCCCCGTCGGAGATAGTCACCCACCTCGTCGACGTGGAGGAAGCGGCACCGGCCGGTGGCGAGGCCGACGCGAATCGGCATGTTGCCGCCGAGCTCCTCGGCCACGTCCCCGTCGTCGAGCGCCGCCACGGAGTTCCAGGGAACAAGCAGGCCCGAGCCGTCGACGACGGCAGACTCCGGCACCGTTCGAACCGGGTCGGCACTGGGATAGTCCCGGTAGTGCTCTTCGAGAAACGCAGCCGCGACGGAGAGCGCCGCCTCATGATCCAGCATCCCAATGCATCCCAATGCATCCCAAGCAGGCTGAAGTCGATCGCTGGAAGTCGTAGAACCTCACCACTCCGACCGCTACCGTCACCTTGCATCAGCGGCCTTCGCCCTCGCCGGGTCATCCCGCGAAGATACCGCGCGATCCGTCGAACGCTCCAACTTGGCGCTGCGAGCATCGGGCGTAGGCCGCTTCCACGTCCCGGCGGGCCTACACGACGGCAGGTAAGTCCATGACTCACACGGCATCGTCGTCGTCAAGCATCGCAATGTCGCCCCGCATCCCGCAGATCGCCGGCCGAGCATGCTCGCGGATGCGCCGACGGCGGGCTACCAGGTGCGCTGGCGGACCAGGGCGGCCCCGATGCGCTCCGCCGGGGCCGGGCGGCCGTGGTAGTGGCCCTGGCCGTAGCGGCACCCCGCGCGGCGCACCAGGTGCAGCCCCGCCTCCAGCCCGTGCGCCAAAACCGTCACGCCCAGGCGACGTCCCAGGCCCACGACCACGTCGATGATCGGCGCCGCCCGGCCCGCCGTCGTCACCGGGGACGTGAACAGCGTGCGGTCCACCTTCAGCAGGCCCGGAGGCGGCCGCGGGGACGAGCGCCGCGGCGGACACGGCCAGGCCGAGCGGCGGGCCGCCCAGCAGGACCGCGGCGGAGGCCGTCAGGGTCAGCGGCGCGGACGCCGGTCCCGGACGGTGACGCCGGCCTGCCGACGCGTCACCCGCCGGGCGTACCGTGTGGCCACTGGACGGAATCGGGGCCGCTCGGCTCTCTATAGACGTGATGCACGAGATTGGTACGGCACCGGCGGACTTCGCGGAGTTCTACCGGACCGAGGCGGCGCGGGTGCAGCACGTCATGTGCGCGTTCGCGGGCCGCGAGCTCGGTGCGGAGGCGGCCGCGGAGGGCTTCGCCCGGATGCTCGAGCGCTGGGACCGGCTGCGCGAGCTGGGGCCGCCCCAGCGCCGCGCGTACGTGCTGACCACCGCGAAGCACTATGCGCAGCGGCGGGCGGAGGCGGAGTCGCGGTACATCGGTCTCGACGACCGGCCGTGGACCGAGCCCGCCGCGGACGACGACGGCCTCGGCCGGGTCGAGGACCGCCTCGGCCTCGAGGGGGCGGTGCGCCGGCTCATCGACTCGCTGCCGCCCCGGCGGCGTCAGGTGGCGCTGCTCTACTTCCTGCACGACGACGGCTACGCGCAGATCGCGAGCGTGCTCGAGATGAGCGAGTCGACCGTGCGCACGCACGTGGCGGAGCTGCGCAAGGTGCTGCGGCCGTACGTGCGCCGATTCCAGCAGATCGTGGAGGCGAGTGAGCATGGCCGAGCATGACGCGACCCGGGAGCTCGTGCGCCGCGCGTACGCCGACGAGCGCTTCGACGCCGAGGCGGGCCTCGCCGAGGTGGTGCGGCGGGCCGGGCGGCCGCCGGTCGGCGAGCCGGCCGTGGCCGTCGCGGGCCGGCACACGGTGAACGTGCGGCGCCGCCGCCGGGTCGCCCTGGCGGGCGTCTTCTTGGGGGTGGTCGGCCTGGTGCTGGTCATCGGGGTGGCCACGGGGCGCCTCGGCGGCGGGTTGCAGGACGCCTCCCAGGTCGGCGTCGCAGCCCCCAGCCACTGGACGCCCAGCGGCCGGCCGGCGAACTCGTGGCCCTCGGAGGGCCCGACCCTGACGGTCAGCGGCGGGGAGATTCCGGGCGGCCCGAGCAACCTGCTGCCGAGTCAGTGCGCGGTCGGCATGCACCTGCAGTTCGAACACGGGCAGTTCACGGCCACCGACGCGGTCGGCACCTGCCCGCCGCTGGACCCGAGGCGGATCTGGCTGCTCGACGACCACGCCAACGGGCTGCTCTTCCCGGGCTCCGGCACGGTGTGGCCGACGGTCACGACCGGCGCCACGATCTCGCCGCCGTTCACGTTCACGGTGCCGAGCATCACGACGCTGCAGGAGCACCATGCCTACGAGCTGTACTACCTGCCGGCCGACGTGCACCCGACGCCGGGCCAGGACGCCTCGCCGGTGCTGCAGCACGCCATGATGATCTCGGGCCCCGTCCTACCCTAGGAAAGGCCCGGTCGTGCCTAGGAAAGGCCCAGCCCGGCCTCGCGGGCGCGGACGATGGCCTCGGCCCGGTCGGCGACGCGCAGCTTGGCGAACACGTTGGACACGTTGTTGCGCACGGTCTTCTGGGACAGGTACAGCGCCTGGGCGATCTGTGCGTTGGAGCGGCCGGCCGCGAGCAGTTCGAGGATCTCGCGCTCGCGGGCGGTCAGCTCCGGGAAGGCCGTGCTCGCGGACGGGGGGCCGGCGGCGAAGAACTCGGCGATGCGCCGGGCGAGGGTGGCGCCGAAGACCGCGCCGCCGGCCGCGACCGTGGTGATCGCGCGCACGATCTCCTCCTGCTCGGCCCCCTTCACGAGGTAGCCGCGCGCGCCGGCGCGCACGGCCGCGAAGACGGTGCCGTCGTCCTCGGACATGGTGAGCACCACGACGCCGGACTCGGGGGCCTCGGCCGCGAGCCGCCGGGTGGCCTCGATGCCGTTGAGATCCGGCATCTGGACGTCCATGACGACGACGTCCGGCCGCCGCGCCACGGCCAGCTCGACCGCCTCGAGCCCGGTGGCCGCCGTGCCGACGACCTCGAGGCCGTCGACCGAGCCGAGCAGGACGGCGAGCCCGTCGCGGAAGATCGGGTGGTCGTCGGCGACGAGCACCCGGATGGCGCGGTCGTTGGTCATGGCCGTCAGCTTAGGGCCGGCAGGGGCAGGCGGGCGCGCACGAGCGTGCCGCCGTCCGCGGGGCACTCGATCTCGCAGCGGCCGCCGAGCTCGGCCGCCCGCTCTCGCAGGGAGACGAGGCCGACACCGCTCGGGGTGCCGGGGGCGATCCCGGTGCCGTCGTCGCGCACCTCGACCGTGAGCGCGCCGTCGCCGGCCGTCAGCGCGACCGTGCAGGTCGCGGCGTTGGCGTGCTTCGTGACGTTGGTCAGGGCCTCGGAGGCGATGCGGTACGCCGCCACCTCGACCGCCGCCGGCAGATCCGCCGGCAGCGAGGCCGAGACCCGCGTGGTCAGCCCGGGCCCGCGGAGGCGCTCGGCGAGCTGGCCGACCGCGCCGGCCAGGCCGACGTCGTCCAGCGCGGGCGGGCGCAGGTCGTGCACCAGCCGCCGCACGTCGGCGAGCGCGGCGGAGACGTCGTCGCGGGCCCGGCGCAGGATCTCGTCGGCCCGCTCGGGCGCCCGGGCCAGCAGGTTCCGGGCGGTGTCGATGCGCAGCGCCACGCCCCCGAGCGCGGGGCCGAGGCCGTCGTGCAGGTCGCGGCGGACCCGGCGGCGCTCCTCCTCCCGCGCGCCGACCAGCCGCTCGCGGCTCACCTGCAGCTCGGCCGCGAGGTAGCTGGAGCGGGCCGCGGCCGCCGCCTGCCGGACCACGTCGGCGAGCAGGCGCTCGTCGCGCGGGGAGAGCGCGGCCCGGTAGCCGCCGGCGGCGAGGATGAGGCGGCCGACGGTCTCGTCGCGGTACGTGATCGGCATCGTCTGCACGTCCGCGGGGGCCGTCCCGTGCTCGGCCAGCAGCGCCTGCCCGCCGGTGCGGTGGACCTCGACGGCGACGTAGGGCGAGCGGAACGCCTCGGCGACGCTGCGCGCGACGGCCAGCAGCTGGTGCTCGGGGCTGTCGGAGCGCTCGAGCTGTTCGGCGAGGCCGGAGATGATGCGGTACGGGTCGTGCCGCTGCCCGAGCACCACGCGCTGGACCAGCACCCAGAGGCGGTTGCGCAGCGGGCCGTAGACCAGCAGCACCACGAGCAGCCCCACCAGCGCCGCGCCCCGGTCGCCGAGCGCGGTGGTGACGAGCGCGAGGATCGCCGCGTCGACGAGCACCACGACGGCGGCCAGGGCACCGTAGAGCACCGTGCCGCCGAGCAGCCGGTCGATGTCGAGCAGCTGCGGGCGCAGCACGCCGATCGCGATGGCCCCGCCGGTGACCGCGATCGCCACGAACAGCCCGGCACCGAGCACCGGCTGGGGCAGCACGAGCGCGGAGAGCATGACGAGCACGTCGACGACGCCGGCCCACAACAGCCACCGCATGCGGGTGCGCTGCAGCCCGGTCGCCGCACGGTACCGGCGGAAGACCACGGCGAAGGGGACCAGCAGGCTCAGGGGCAGCGCGGCGTAGCCGACCCGCAGCAGCACCTGCCAGGCGGCGTCGGGCAGCGGCAGGGCGAGCAGGTCGATCGACAGGTCGCGCACGGCGGCGGGCGATGGGTCGTCGGCCATCTCCTCGGCGATGCGCGTGGGCACGAACAGCAGGCTCGTGGGCAGGATCGCCGTCGCGCCCAGGCTGCCCAGCACGGCCCAGCGCCACCGGCCGCGGGGCAGGCGCCCGTCGGGGTAGAAGACGAGCAGCAGCGGCAGGGAGAACAGCAGGCCGGCGCCGACGCGCTGGTACACCCAGTAGGCGAGCGCCGCCCCCGGCGGCGCCGGGCTGTGCACGACCGCGTGGGCGACGTAGGCGACCGCGGCCCCGTCGAGCGCCCAGTGCAGCCCGCTCGCGCACAGGATCCACGCGACCGCGTTGCGCGGCACCCGGTGCACGAGCAGCCCGCCCGGCACCGCGAGGGCGAGCCCGGCCAGCCCCGAGATCCAGCCCGCCTCGAGCCCGTCGGCCGCCCGCTGCCGCGCCCCGATCCGCGCCTCGAGCACGACGGAGGCGACGGTCGCGGCGAGCGTGAGGCACACGAACACGCCGCCGACCAGCGTGGGCACGCGGGGCTTGGACACCCGGTCATGGTGCCATCCGGGGTGTCCCGAAGGCCCGAGGACCGCGGTCCCGTCCTGTGCGGGACACGACGCGGGACGATGCCGGGGTCGCCGGCCCCTGCCGCCCGGGTCGGCCGGCGCCGCAGAGTTCCCGGCATGACGATTCGAACTGCGCCGATTCCCGCTCGTACCGACCTTTCGCCCGCCGCCACCGCCCGCATCTCGACCGGCCCGACCCGGGCGCTGGCCCTGGCCCTGGCCGCCGGCACCCTGACCTGGGCGGTCACCACGTTCACGGTCGGCAACAACCCGGCCGACTCGCTCGGGCTGACCATCTCCGACCTGGGCGGCGGCGCCTTCCAGCTCGGCCTCTTCGCCCTGCTGGCGATCCAGCTGCGCACCGCGGCCACGGGCACCTCGAAGGCGGCGCGCGGCATGCTGTACGTGGAGCACGTCCTGCTCGCCGTCGCGACCGTGTGGAGCTTCCTGCACGCGGTCCCGGCCCTGCGCGACGCCGTCTGGCTGGTGCCGATGGACGTGTTCTGGCCGCTGTCGATGCTGGGCATGTTCGTGATCGGCCTGAAGATCCTGTTCACCGCCCGCTGGCGCGGCGCGGCCCGGATCTGGCCGGCGGTCGCGGAGAGCTGGGCCGTGGTGACGGTGCCGACCTTCGCCCTCCTGGGCTCGCCGATCGCCGACTACGTGGGCGCGACGCACCTGCTCGTGGGCTACCTGACGCTGGGGCTGATCCTGGCCGCCCGCCCGGAGCTGACGGGGGCCCGCGCATGACCCGCTGGGCCGGCCCCTGCTGAACACGCCACCGTCCGGCGGCTCCGGCCGCCGGACACCGCCGTGGTCAGGCCTTCTTGGCCGTCACGGGCAGGACCGCGCGGTCCGGGTTGACGTGCAGCACGCTGAACACGATCGGGTCGCCGGTCGGCCAGCCGATCGCCAGGCGGTGGGTCTCACGCGTGGCCGGGAACAGCATCCGGCCCGTCGCCACGACCGGCAGGCCGAGCTTGGCGGGCTGGGCGCCGCGGTTCTTGATGTTGCCGCCCACGACGTTGATGAGCTCGCCCATCGCGTCCGTCACGTCGCTGTCGGTGACCTCGGCGGCGTCCATGGCCAGCATGACCGCGGTGATGTCGCCGGCCGCGCCCGGCGGGACGAGCACGCGGACGTGGCCCTCCCAGGCGCCGGTGATCGACACCGCGGCGGTGATCGACTTGGCGTCCGGCACGGGCGGGGCGTCGACCGGGGTGGCGTCGGGCTGCTGGAGGTAGGCGTCCCAGACCTCGTGCACGATCTCGGCGAGGTCCTGGTCCACCAGTCCGGACTCTGCGGTGGAAACGTCCGCCATGGCGGCTCCCGACGGTTGCGACGCGGCACCGCCTGCCGGTGCCTCCTCACCGCATCGTGCCAGCCTAGGGTTTCAACGCGACCGGTTTGCCACATTTGCGCAGGCCGGACCGGCGCGCGGCGGGGGTTTCAGCCCGGAGCGGAAACCGGGAACGGCGGGCGGCCGGATCACCGATTCTCGCCTATGTTCGGCTCATGCGCCCTTACTACGAACGGCGGGACGAGGAGCCGGGGCCGCCGCCGGCCCAGCACGCGCCCTGGCTCGACGAGCAGCTGTTCGGCCGGCGCATGGTGTTCGTGCGCGGGCCGATCGAGCCCGAGATGGCCGCCCGGGCGGCGGCGACGCTGCTCGCGCTCGACGCCGCCGGGGCCGAGCCGATCAGCCTGCACCTCAGCGCCGACCAGGGCCACCTCGCGGCGGTCTGGACGCTCGTGGACGCCATCGACTCGATCGGCGCCCCGGTGCACGCCACCGCCGTCGGCGAGGTGAGCGGGGCGGCGCTCGGGGTGTTCTGCGCCGCGGCCGAGCGCTCCGCGTTCGCGCACGCGCGGTTCCGGCTCGCCGAGCCGAAGGTCTCCTCCCCCGGCGGCACGGCCGACCAGGTCGTGGCCGAGGCCGGGCGCTACCTGCGCGACCTGGAGGACCTGATCCTGCGCATCGCGAGCGCCACGGGCCAGGCCCGCTCCCGGGTCGAGGACGACCTGCAGTCCGGCCGGGTGCTCACCGCGGCGGAGGCGATCGACTACGGACTGATCGGCGGCATCGTCAGACGCTGAGCCTTCGCGGACAGAACCACCCCGCCGCGGGGCGCGAGCTACCCACCGCGCCACGTATAGTCCCCGCCACACGGATCACGGGGGATGGCATGAGGGACGCACGGCTCGTCGCCACACGGCTGGTCGTCGCGCTGGTCGCGGTCGCGGCGCTGGTTCCCGCGGTGATCAACGCGGCGCACGCCGCGCACGCCGGGGCCTATCTCGCGGCCCGCTACCGGAGCGCCTCCGGGCAGCCCGAGCGCAGGCTCCTGACGGCGATGGAGCACCTCGGCGAGCAGATGGGGCGCGAGATCCCCGCGGGCGCGCTGGTCTACGTCGACGAGCCCGACGGCATCTGGTGGTTCCGGCTGCAGGAGCTGGCCGCCATGCACGGCGTGACCACGGTGGGCGACCGCGGGCGGGCCGACGTCGTGCTGCGCCGCCGCGTCGATCCCAGGCTCCCGGACGGGATGGGGCTCGAGCTCACGGCGGTCGCCCGATGACCAGCATCGTCGCCGTCTTCGCCCTGGCCGTGGCCGGGCTGCCGCTGGCCTGGGCGCTGACCCGCTCGGTGCCGCTGGCCGTCGTGCTCTCCCCGCTCGCCGCCGCCGCGGTGTCGACCGTCGCCGTGGTGCTCATGCTGTGGCTGCGCGGGCCGCTGCTGCCGTGGTTCGGGGCGGTGTTCCTGGCCACCGTCGCCGTGGCGTGGTTCGCGCGCGGCGCCGCGCCGGTGCCGGGCGGCTCCTGGCGGGAGGCGGGGCTGCTGGGCGTACCGCTGCTGGCGCCCTTCCTGATGATGTTCGAGAACCCGGTCGGCTGGGACGCGCACGCGATCTGGTGGCAGCACGCCGGATACTTCGCGCAGGGCGGCGACTTCGCCCGCGCCGCGATCGGCAACGAGACGATCGCGATCACCCACACGGACTACCCGCCCATCGCCTCGGCCCCGGTCGCGGTGGCGTGGCGGCTGCTGGACTCCCTCACGTTCCGCCCGGCCATCGCGGTCAACGTCGCGATCACCTGGTCGGTCGTCGTGCTGGTGGCGTACGCGGTGCGCCGGGCGACCGCGAGCGCCCCGGCCTGGCTGTCGGTCCCGGCCGCGCTGGCCGCCGCGTGCGCGGCCTGGCTGCCGCAGTACACCGCGCCGGCCGAGGGCTACAGCGACACGATGTGCGCGGCCGCGTTCGTCGCCGGGGCGGTGCTGCTGCTCGGCGCGGCCGATCCGGTGCGGGTCACGCCGCTCGCGCTGTTCCTGGTCTCGGCCGCGGTGCTGACGAAGAACGAGGGGCTGCCGCTCGCCGGGGTCGTCGCGCTGGTGGCGACGCTGCGGCTGCGCCGCGATCCGCGCCGCGCCGCGTGGTGCTGGCTGCCGGTCGGGATCGCCGCGGTCTGGTCGGCGACGGCGCGCGTGTTCGGCGCGAAGAACGATCTCATGGCCGAGGGCCGCTTCGGGCAGCTGCTGCGCGGCGACCACGCGGCCTGGAGCCGGCTGCCGGAGATTCAGGCGGCGCTGCACGACCAGGTCGGCTCCGTCGTGGGGGCCGCCCTGCTCGCCGCGGCGCTCGGCACCTTCCTCCTGCGCGGGCGCCGCCGCGCGCTCGGGCTGGCCGGCGACGGATGGCTGTGGGTGGTCTTCGGCGGCTACTGGGCCGCGATCACGCTCATCTATCTCATTTCGCCGTATCCCATCGGCTGGCACCTGTCCACCTCCGTCGACCGGGTTACGATCGTGATGGCGATGCTGGCCGGGGTCAGTGCCGCGATCTGGCTGGTCGTGAGCCTCGCACCCGCTCCCGCGAGCCCGATGATCCCGGCCCAGCCGGACCCGCCGGAGGGTGAGCGTGGAGATCGAGGTGACCGGCGCGCGGCCGGTGCCGGAGCGGCCTGAGCGCGTCCGCGGTGGCGGCGGTGGCCGCGGGGCGCTGACGATCGCCGCAGTGCTCGTTGCCGGCGTCGCGTTCGGCTACGCGCTCGCGACCGCCCGCCCCGCGGCCCGCACGATCGTCGCCGCGCCGGTCGCGCCGCCGGTCGTCGCCACCACCGGCCCCGTGCCCGCCGGGCTCTCCGGCGACCAGGTCAGCACGATGCTGCGCCGGGTGCGGGAGTACAACAAGCCCGAGTCCGACGCGGTCGAGACGACGCCGGAGCGGCTCATGAGCGGGCGGCGCGACAACCTCCTGCGCCTCGACGACGATCGCACCCTCCCGGCCGGGGCGTATCGCCTCCAGGCCATCTGCCTGGGCGAGGGGCAGGTCTGGGCGCTGCTGCGGATCGGCGGCGACGAGGCGTACGTCGACATGGAATGCGTCGCCGAGCACGTCCTGGTGTCCCAGCTGCTGCTCACCGCCCGGACCGGGGGCCACCGCGTCGTGACGGCGGTGACCGACTCCCCGTCCGGCATCGTGCTCGGCCTGCAGATTCTGCGTAGGGGCTGAGTGGGTGGCAGTGTGGAGTGGGTGGAGGTTGTCACAGGGGTGCCCACCGGCGCACACGCGGCCTTAACGTGTCCACCATGAGCACGCCCACCGAGGAACTCCTGGACTGGCAGCGGCTCGCACTGGGCGTGCTGCGCAAGTCCGGGCTGGCCGGCGACGACACGCCGCCCGAGGCGGTGGCGGATCTGCTGGCGACCGAGACCTACGACGGGCTGCGGATCGCGCCGCTCTACACGGCGGCCGACCCCGCGCCGGCGGCCGGTCAGCCGGGGCACGTGCCGTTCGTGCGGGGCACGAGCGCGACGCCGCGGCCGTGGGACGTGCGCCAGCGCCACGCCGACCCCGACCCGAAGGCGACCCGGGCGGCGGTGCTGGCCGACCTCGAGAACGGGGCCACGTCGCTGTGGCTGACCGGGATCGCCCCGGGCGACCTCGCCGAGGCGCTCGACGGGGTGCTGCTCGACCTGGCGGCGGTCGTGCTGGATCACGGGCCGCTGACCCACGAGGCCGCCCGCGCGTTCCTGGCGTTGCCCGGATCGGACAAATCGGGCAACCTGGGCGCCGACCCGCTCGGCCTGGCCGCGCGGACCGGATCGGTGCCCGATATGAGCGTGTTGTCGGCGTTGAAGGACTCCCCCGTCCCGATCGCGACCGTGGACGCGACCGTCTACCACGACGCCGGCGCGAGCGACGCCCAGGAGATCGGCTACGCCACCGCGACCGGGGTCGCCTACCTGCGCGAGCTCGTCGGCGCCGGGCTGTCCGCGGGCATGGCGCTCAAGCAGCTGGAGTTCCGCTTCGCCGCCACCGCCGAGCAGTTCGCCACGATCGCCAAGCTGCGCGCCGCGCGGCGGATCTGGGCGCGGGTCGCGCAGGTCTGCGACGTGCCGCATCTGGGCGCCCAGCGGCAGCACGCGGTGACCAGCGACGCGATGATGACCGCCCGCGACCCCTGGACCAACCTGCTGCGCACCACCGTGGCCTGCTTCGGCGCCGGGGCCGGCGGCGCGGACGCGGTCACCGTGCAGCCGTTCGACGCGCGGCTGGGCCTTCCCGACGCCTTCTCCCGGCGCATCGCGCGCAACACCCAGTCCCTGCTCATCGAGGAGGCCGGGGTCGCCCGGGTGCTCGATCCGGCCGGCGGGTCCTGGTACGTCGAGTCGCGCACCGACGCCCTCGCGCACGCCGCCTGGGACGTCTTCACCGAGGTCGAGCGCGCCGGCGGGATGGCCGCGGCCCTGCGCTCGGGCCTCGTCGAGCAGCGCGTCGGCGCGGTGCGGCAGCGGCGCGAGGCCGACCTGGCCCACCGCCGGCAGCCGATCACGGGCGTGTCGGAGTTCCCGGACCTGGACGAGCGGCGGCCGATCAGACCCCCGGCACCGGTGCCGCCGAGCGGCGGGCTGCCGCGGATGTCGTACGCCCACGGCTTCGAGGCGCTGCGCGACGCCGCCGACGCCGCGGCCGAGCCCCCCACGGTGCGCCTGGTCGCGCTGGGCCCGGTGGCCGCGCACTCCGCCCGCGTCGGCTTCGCCGCCAACCTGTTCGCGGCCGGGGGCGTGCGCCTGACCGAGGACAGCGCGGCGCCGGTCGCGTGCATCTGCGGCTCCGACCGCTCCTACGCCGAGC
The DNA here is from genome assembly GCF_050955725.1 of Dactylosporangium sp. CA-139114. NCBI lineage: Bacteria > Bacillati > Actinomycetota > Actinomycetes > Micromonosporales > Micromonosporaceae > Dactylosporangium > Dactylosporangium sp. CA-139114. Next base: position 2,591,311 of record NZ_CP192080.1, on the reverse strand, counting down.
AGGCCGCGGCCACCGCCGCCCGCCTGCGCGCCGAGGGGGTCGCGACGATCTGGCTCGCGGGCAAGGGCGACTACGACGGCGTGGACGCCTACCTGTACAGCGGCTGCGACGCGCTCGCCGTCCTGCGCCGCACGCACGAGGACCTGGGAGTGGCACCGTGATCCCCGACTTCTCCGAGGTCGCCCTCGGCACACCGCGCGTCGAGGCGGCCGAGCGCGCTGAGGCCGGCGAGGTGTGGGCCACGCCCGAGGGCATCGACGTCAAGGGCGTCTACGGCCCCGAGGACCTCGCCGGGGTCGAGTTCCTCGGCAGCCTGCCCGGCATCGCGCCCTTCGTCCGCGGGCCCTACCCGACCATGTACACGACGCAGCCGTGGACCGTGCGGCAGTACGCCGGCTTCTCCACGGCCGAGGAGTCCAACGCGTTCTACCGGCGCAACCTGGCCGGCGGGCAGAAGGGCCTCTCGGTCGCGTTCGACCTGGCGACCCACCGCGGCTACGACTCCGACCACCCGCGCGTCGCCGGCGACGTGGGCATGGCCGGGGTCGCCATCGACTCGATCCTGGACATGCGCCGGCTCTTCGAGGGCATCCCGCTGGACCGGATGAGCGTGTCGATGACGATGAACGGTGCGGTGCTGCCGGTGCTGGCGCTCTACATCGTGGCCGCCGAGGAGCAGGGGGTGAAGCCCGAGCAGCTCTCGGGCACCATCCAGAACGACATCCTCAAAGAGTTCATGGTCCGCAACACCTACATCTACCCGCCCGCGCCGTCGATGCGGATCATCAGCGACATCTTCGGGTACACCTCGAAGCACATGCCGAAGTTCAACTCGATCTCGATCTCCGGCTACCACATCCAGGAGGCCGGGGCGACCGCCGACCTCGAGCTCGCCTACACGCTCGCGGACGGCGTCGAATACCTGCGGGCCGGCCGCGACGCCGGGCTGGACGTGGACGTGTTCGCGCCGCGGCTGTCGTTCTTCTGGGCGATCGGCATGAACTTCTTCATGGAGGTCGCGAAGCTGCGGGCCGGGCGGCTGCTGTGGGCGCGGCTGGTGCGCGAGTTCGGCGCCAAGAACCCCAAGTCGCTGAGCCTGCGCACGCACTGCCAGACGTCGGGCTGGTCGCTGACCGCCCAGGACGTCTTCAACAACGTGGTGCGCACCTGCGTCGAGGCGATGGCCGCGACCCAGGGCCACACCCAGTCGCTGCACACCAACGCGCTGGACGAGGCCCTGGCCCTGCCGACCGACTTCTCGGCCCGCATCGCGCGCAACACGCAGCTGCTGCTGCAGCAGGAGTCGGGCACCACGAAGGTGATCGACCCGTGGGGCGGCAGCGCGTACGTCGAGCGGCTCACCCACGACCTCGCCGCCCGCGCCTGGGCGCACATCGAGGAGGTCGAGCGGGCCGGCGGCATGGCCCGGGCGATCGACGAGGGCATCCCGAAGCTGCGCATCGAGGAGGCGGCGGCCCGCACGCAGGCCCGCATCGACTCGGGGCGGCAGCCGGTGATCGGGGTGAACAAGTACCGGCCCGACACCGACGAGCCGATCGAGGTGCTCAAGGTCGACAACTCGGCGGTGCGCGCGGCCCAGATCGCCCGGCTGGAGCGGCTGCGGGCCGAGCGCGACCAGGCCGCCTGCGACGACGCGCTGCGGGCGCTGAGCGAGGGCGCGGCCGGCGGCGGGAACCTGCTCGAGCTGTCCGTGGCCGCGGCCCAGGCGCACGCGAGCGTCGGGGAGATCTCCGACGCGCTGGAGAAGGTCTTCGGGCGGCACACGGCGCAGATCCGTACCATCTCCGGGGTGTATCGCGACGAGGCGGTCAAGGGCAGCACGGCGGCGGCCGCGGTCGAGCGGGTCCGCGCCGCGACCGACGCGTTCGCCGACGACGAGGGCCGCCGGCCGCGCATCCTCGTGGCCAAGATGGGCCAGGACGGGCACGACCGCGGCCAGAAGGTGGTCGCGACCGCCTTCGCCGACCTCGGCTTCGACGTCGACGTGGGCCCGCTGTTCTCCACGCCGGCCGAGGTGGCCCGGCAGGCGGTCGAGGCCGACGTGCACATCGTGGGCGTCAACTCGCTCGCCGCGGGGCACCTGACGCTCGTGCCGGCCCTGCGCCACGAGCTCGCCGAGCTGGGCCGCGACGACATCCTCATCGTGGTCGGCGGGGTCGTCCCGCCGCAGGACTACGACGAGCTGCGCGCGGCCGGGGCCGCCGCGATCTTCGGCCCGGGCACCGTCATCGCCGACGCGGCACTGGACCTGCTGGAGGTGCTGCGATCCCGGTTGCAGCACTGAGCGACCTGGTCGAGGGCGTGCGGGGCGGCTCGCGCGCCTGGATCGCCCGGGCGATCACGCTCGTCGAGTCCACGCGCGCCGACCACCGCGCCCGCGCCCAGGAGCTCCTGCACGCCCTCGCCCCGCACGCGGGCGGCGCCCGGCGCATCGGCGTCACCGGCGTGCCCGGGGTCGGCAAGTCCACGTTCATCGACGCGCTCGGGATGTACCTCATCGAGGCCGGCCACCGCGTCGCCGTCCTGGCGATCGACCCGTCCTCGACCCGCACCGGCGGCAGCATCCTGGGCGACAAGACGCGGATGACCCGCCTGGCCAACGATCCCGCCGCGTTCGTGCGCCCCTCCCCCACCTCCGGCACGCTCGGCGGGGTGGCCCGCGCGACGCGTGAGGCGATGGTGGTCGTGGAGGCCGCGGGCTACGACGTGGTGCTGGTCGAGACCGTCGGGGTGGGCCAGTCCGAGACCGCGGTCGCCGACATGGTCGACACGTTCCTGCTGCTGGCCCTGGCCCGCACCGGCGACCAGCTCCAGGGCATCAAGAAGGGCGTGCTGGAGCTGGCCGACGTGATCGCGGTGAACAAGGCCGACGGCCCCCACGAGCAGGACGCCCGCGCCGCGGCCCGCGAGCTCTCCGGCGCCCTGCGGCTGCTGCACTCCGGCACGTCGGTGCTCACGTGCAGCGGCCTGACCGGGGCCGGCCTGGACACGCTGTGGGACCGGCTGCGCCGCCACCACGACGAGCTGGAGGCCGGCGGCGAGCTGCGGGCGCGGCGGGAGCGCCAGCAGATCGGCTGGGTCTGGGCGATGACCCGCGACGCCCTGCTGGACGGCCTGCGCACGTCGCCGCCGGTCCGCGAGCTGACGCCCCGCATCGAGCGCGCGGTCCTCGACGGCTCGCTGACCCCGGTCCAGGCGGCCGAGGCGCTGCTCGCCGCCTATCGCGGCGAGGCCCCGGCCTAGGCCTCGACCGTCCGGCCGGTCTCCAGGTCCACGACGGTGATGGCCTCCATCGGGCAGTTCGCGACCGCGTCGAGCACCGCCTCGTCGCCCGGCTCGATCTGCGGGCGCACCGGGTGCGAGCGGCCCTCGGCGTCGTCGAGCTCGAAGCGCTCCGGTGCGACCCCGACGCAGCTGCCGGAGCCGATGCACGCGTCGCTGATGGTGATCCGCCACATGGCTGCCAATCTATCCGCCGCGGGCGCAAGAAACCGGCAAGTTCCCCGGGAACGCATTGATCGGCACCTCCGCGGGGCCCTAGGTTCGGCACCGGTGGATCACATGGATCTCGACTCGGGGCTGATCGAGTCGCCCTCCCTCGCGCTCGCCGTGCACTGCCTCGGCGAGCGGCACCGGGCCGACCCGGTCACGGTGCTGCTCGCGGCCGTCGCGCTGCAGCTGGCCGCGTACACGGGCGAGGACGAGGCCGCCCTGCGCGTGCCGGCGGGCGGGTTCCGGCTCGACTGCGCCCCCTCGCGCTACCGCCACGAGCCCGTCGGCTCGCTGCTGCGCCGGGCCGAGGTCGCCTACGAGGACTCCCGCCCGGACGGCTGCTGGTTCGCCGACCGGCGGTGCGATGCGACCGGGGCCACCGGGGTGCGCGGGGCCGCGCGGCTGTCCGCGGTCGTGCCCCGCGATCCGGCTCCGGCGGGCGCGCGCTTCTTCCTGTGCCTGCTGCGGCTCGGGCCGACCGCCGAGCTGCGGCTGTGCGCGGCGCACGGGTTCCTGGGCCGCCGCGGACCACTGGGCTTCCTCAGCGACCTGGAGCGGGTGCTGGTCCGGGCCACGGGGACGAGCACCACGGCCGGGCTCTACGCGGCGGTGCGGTAGCCCTCAAGTCGGCCCGCCGCCTGCCGATCAGGCGAGCGGTATGACCAGATCACCATGGATCGCGGCCGTCGTGTGCGCCCTGCTGGCCCTGACGGCGGCCCCCGCGTCGGCGAGCCCGAAACCGCAGCCCTCTCCCAGGGCGACGGTGGCGGTCGAGACGGGCTCCGACGCGCTCTCCGATCAGCTCGAGGTGGCCAACAAGGCCTACATCGACGCGCAGAACCAGCTCGCCGCCTCCCAGACCCGCCAGGCGCTCGTGCAGGCCGAGCAGGCCGAGCTGGAGCCGCGCTACCAGCGGCTCGTCGAGGCCACGCACACGGTGACCGTGGCGGCCTACCAGTACGGCGGCGGTCTGCGCGACGCGGCGACCCTGCTGGACAGCCCCAGCCCCGGCGTGTTCGCCGACCGCGTGAGCCTGCTCGAGCTCGTCGCCCGGCGGCAGTCCGCGCAGCTGCAGGAGCTGGCGAGCGTGCGGGCCACCCTCGAGGCGAACCGGGCGACCATCGACGCCGAGGTGCGCCGCCAGCAGGACCAGCTCGCGGTGATGGCCCAGCAGAAGGCGGCCGTGGAGCAGGCGCTCGCCGAGGCGCTGAACCGGGAGTCGCAGCCGATCCTCGACCCGGCGACGACCACGAGCGTGAAGACCCCGCTCGTCAACGCCCAGCCGGCCCCGCGCCGCCCCGACGGCTCGTGGCCGCCGGAGACGTGCGGCCTGCACGACCCGACGACGTCGGGCTGCCTGACCCCGCGCACCGAGCACGCGCTGGAGCAGGTCAAGCTCGCGGGCTTCGAGCACTACGTGTCGTGCTTCCGCCCGAGCGGCCCCTACGAGCACCCGAAGGGGCGGGCGTGCGACTTCGCGGCCGACCCGAAGGGCTTCGGCGGGGTGGCGACGGGGGCGGCGAAGGAGTACGGCACCGAGCTGGCGACGTGGCTCGTGCGCAACGCGTCGGCGCTCGGGGTGATGTACGTGATCTGGTTCCGCCAGATCTGGACCCCGGCCGCGGGCTGGCACCCGTACTCCAGCGGCCAGGGCGACCCGAGCAGCGACCACACGAACCATGTCCACATGTCGATCTACTGAGACATTGACCTCCGTGGTGCTCCCGTGATCTGATCCGAGAACTCTTCACGTTCTGGGATCGAGGAGACCGCCCGTGTCCAAGTTCCTCCGTGCCGCCCTCGTGGCGACCGTGGCCGCCTCCGCGGCGCTCGCCGCGACCGCCGCCACCCCGCCCACCGCTGCCGCCGCCGCCCTGCCCACCGCCGCCGTCGCGCTGGGCGACAGCTTCATCTCCGGCGAGGGGGCGGGCGCCTACCAGCCCGTCGTCGACGTCAACGGCGTGAGCCAGGGCTTCCCCGGCTGGTCGGCGCCGAACAGCAACGCCTTCTTCTGCCACCGCTCGGCCAACGCCTCGCTGCTGCAGGCCACGCTGCCGGGCATGCAGGACCGGTACAACCTGGCCTGCTCCGGCGGCCGCCCCGCCGACTTCGCCAGCCCGTCCTCGGCCCGCGAGAAGGGCCGGACCGTCGCCGCCCAGCTCGACCAGCTCCGCGCCGTCGCCCAGACGCACGACATCGACCTCGTGCTCGTCGGGCTCGGCTCCAACAACAGCCAGTTCACCTTCGGCGACGTGGCGGAGAAGTGCGCCAACCGCTTCATCGCCGACGCGTGGACGGGGTGGTGGGAGTTCTGGGCGTACCTCGGCGGCCCCGTCGAGCAGGCCCCGTGCGCCGCGGGCGACCTGGCCACCCAGGCCCAGTTCGACGCGGCCACCGCCGAGACGGTCGCGGCCGTCCGCCAGCTGCTCACCACGCTCGACCAGGTCGACGCGGACCACCAGCACCGGGTCGTGTTCCAGGACTACACCAACCCGCTGCCGTTCGACCTCGACCCGTCCTACTGGGAGGCCGACGGCCGCCAGGACGACCGGGACAAGTTCCGCGACCTCGGCGCCCTGCGGTACGCGGCCGGCTGCCCGATCCACCGTGCGAGCCTCGCCGCCGGCCATCTCTTCTCGCAGGGCCTGGGCACGATGGTGCGCACCGTGCGCAACACCCTCGCCGCCGAGCGCCCGAACGACGACCTCGTCTTCCTCGACGTCCAGCACGCCTTCGACGGCGCCCGGCTGTGCGAGAAGCCCGGGAGCCCGGCGGGCGCCCTGGCCACGCCGATCCGCCTGCAGGACGGCGCGAGCGGCACCTTCGTGACCAGCCTCTCGGGCAAGGACAAGATCGCCATCCAGCGGATCGCCAACACCTGCGTCTCGTACTTCCAGACCTGCCAGGAGTCGTGGCACCCCACGGCCGCGGGCCAGGCCGTCCTGGCCAAGTGCCTCACGGCGGCCTCGACCACGGCCGCGCGGGCGGTCACCTGCACCAGACAGCCCGACGGCACGATCGTCGCCGCCTAGCGACCCTCCCGGGCCTCGGCCGATCGGGACCCTACCGAGGCCCGGGAGCCACCGTCCGCAGGCACGACAGCAGCGCCTCCACCGCCGGCAGCTGGGCCCTCGCCGCCGTCACGTGGGCGTCCAGCCGCCGCGCGCCCGCGCCCGGCAGCGACGTCACGGTGATCTCGTCGTGGTTCGCGCCGCGCAGGGCCAGGTCCGGCACGATCGTGGCCCCGTGCCCGGCCGCGACCAGCGCCAGCACCGTCGGATAGTCCAGGCACTCGTGCACCCGCCGGGGCGTGAAGCCCTGCTCGCGGCAGACCCGGTCGAGGACCTGGCCCGTCGTCGACGACGGGGAGCCGGCGACCCACGGGCGGTCGGCCAGGTCCGCGTACGAGTGCACGGGCGGCCAGCCCACCGGCACGACCACCCGGTACCGGTCCTCGCACAGCGGCATCACGGTCAGGCGGCGGCGGGTCTCGAGGCCCAGGACCGCGTCGCGTTCGGTGATGGTCAGGTCGATGCCGCCCAGCCGCAGCTCGCGCAGGGCCGGGGCGCCCTCCAGCTCGGTGATCGCGCAGACCACGTCCGGGAAGTCCTCGGCCAGCAGCGCCATCGCCGGCACGAGCAGGTGCCGGATCACCGTCGCGAAGGCGGCGACCCGCACGAGGCCCGCGGCCCGGCCCGACATCGCGGCGAGCTCGCGCTCGGCCTCGGCCAGCTCGCGGGCGATCGCCTCGGCCCGGTCGGCCAGCACCCGGCCCGCGGCCGTCAGCACCGCGCGGCGGCCGGAGCGGTCGACGAGGGGGCGCCCGACGCTGTGCTCGAGCTGGGCGAGCTGCTGGGAGACGGCCGAGGGGGTCACGTGCAGGGCGGCCGCGGCGCCGGCCAGGGTGCCGCGGCGGGCGATCGCGGCCAGCACCGCGAGCCGGCGGGGGTCAAGCTCCATATGAAGCCTCACTGCAGTACTGCTGTAGGAATTCTCGCTCACGCGTTAGCCGCACTTGATGCGAGGATCGTCGCCATGTTGATCGGCTTCTTGGGGTGGGCGGGCGCCGCGCTGGTGCTCGCCGCCTACGGCCTGGTGTCGGCCAAGCGCCTCACCGGCGACGGGTTCGCGTTCCAGGCCATGAACATCGTCGGGGCGGTCGCGCTCGCCTGGAACTCGGCCGTCAGCCACGCGTGGCCGTCCACCGCGGTCAACGTCGTGTGGGTCGGGATCGGGGCGGTGGCCATGTTCCGGATCGCGCGGCGGGCGCGGGTGCGCAGGGCGGCGGAACAGGCGGCGGGTCAGATGGAGTACCAGGGCGCCCGGATGCGGTAGAACGCGAACTCGCCCTTGGTCGCGCAGGCCAGGTAGGTGTGGCTCCAGGTGCAGGAGTCGGGGCGCGCGTCGACGTCGCCGAGGTTGCGCGCGGTGCCGTGCTCGGCGTCGACGCCCATCCACGGGTAGGCGCCGCTGGGCGGTACCGCCGGCAGCAGCAGGTAGCTGCCCTCGTCCAGGCGCGCCGCGCGCTTGCCGGGCCAGCTGCGCACCGTCCGGCCGGCGGCGTCCAGCAGCGTCTCCGCGGTGTCGGTGCCGGAGACCGTGCGCATCATGATGCGGTCGCCGACCGGGACGGCCTGCGAGGGGCGCTCGGCCGGGACGCGGAACACCACCCGGCCGTCGGCGGTGTCGAGCTGGGTGAGGAAGTGGTCCTCGCCGACGCACACCCGCTGCTGCCCGCACGAGGCGACGAACAGGGGCCGGGCCCGCTTGTCCGGGGACACCCACGTCCAGCTGGCCTTGCCGAGGCTCTTGCGGTCGTACGCCCGCAGCGCGAACTTCGCCGCCCGGGGCGTCACGAAGATCTGGTCCTCGTACGGGTACACGAGATCGTCCGGGCCGGCGAGCCCCGTCCCGGCCCCGAGCACGTGCCCGCCGGCGAGCCCGAGGACCTCCAGGCCCCGGTCGGGGATGGCCCGCACGATGTTCGGGTCCACGGTCAGCGCCTCGTCCAGCGGCTCCCCCGCCGTGGACGTCGGCACCTGCTGGCCGCTCCAGTTGTCGGTCAGCCACCAGCTCGCCGCGCCACCCGGCTGGTCGAGCACCGCGGTCGTCTTGCCGTTGCCGACGTCGGTGACGCTCAGGCGGTGCGTGGCCTCGGCGTACCGCACGAAGTACTTGCCCACGAGCTCCCAGCGGTCGCCGGAGTCGACGTCGAAGGTCGCGAACGGCACCCCGTTGTTGGCGTTGAGCAGCGTCACCCGCCGGTGCCCGGCCGCGTCGGGCAGGCCGGTGACCTGCACCATGCCGCGGGCCGAGCGGAACGTGTCGACGTCGGTCAGCGACCTGTTGGTCCAGATCGCGACCGCGGGCTTGTCGGAGTCGACGGCCCGCAGCTCGTAGCTCCCGCCGCCGGTGGCCCGGCCGAGAAAGGCGCGGCCGCCGTCGAGGAACGCGCGGGCGCGGACACTGTCGGCCGGCAGCGCGACGCCGCCGATCCGTTCGAACCGCTCGAAGCCGTACGGGCGCTGGCTCAGCCGGTACACGAACCCGAAGACCAGCAGCACGACGGCCAGCGCGGCGACCCCGGACGCCGACCACCGCGCACGCCGGGAGAGCCACAGCGACCGACGCGGGCGCAGGTCGTCGGCTAAGGCGTGCGCATGCACCCGCCGAGGTTACCGCGCGATCCGGTCAGCTGAAACTGTTCGGGCCGAGCAGGGCCTTCAGGTCGCCCTTGAGTGCCGTCGTCGGGTTCACGTGGTAGGGCCCGAGGCGCAGCAGCGTCACCCGCGAGCCGTGGCTGAGCTTCACGTGCACCTCGGCCTTGCCCGGGTGGTTGACCAGGATCTCCTTGAGCCGGTCGACGAGCGGCGGGGTGCAGCGGGTGGCCGGCAGCGACAGCACGACCGGCCGGTTCTCGTCGGCGGCGCTCACGTCCGGGATCGACAGGTCCATCGCCATGAGGCGGGGCGTCTCGTCGCGGCGGTCGACGCGGCCCTTCACCACCACGATCGCGTCCTCGGCGATGTACTGCCCGACGAGCTCGTAGGTGTTCGGGAAGAACAGCGCCTCGACCGCGCCGCCGAGGTCCTCCAGCGACGCCGAGGCCCACGGCTTGCCCTGCTTGGTGATGCGCCGCTGCACGCCGGTGAGCATGCCGGCCAGGGTGACCACGGCACCGTCGGCGATCGCGCCCTCCTCCGACAGGCGGCTGATCTCGGTGTCGGCCGCCTTCGACAGCACCGACTCCAGGCCGAACAGCGGGTGGTCGGAGACGTAGAGGCCGAGCATCTCCCGCTCGAAGGTGAGCAGCTCGCGCTTGTCCCACTCGATCTGCGGGATCTGCACCGACATCGCCGTGCCGCCGGAGGAGTCGTCGGACCCGAACGCGTCGCCGAACAGGTCGAACTGCCCGATGGCCTCGTTCTTCTTGAGGTCGGCGTAGTTGTCGATCGCGTCGGCGTGGATGGCCAGCAGACCCCGGCGCGGGTGCCCCATCGAATCGAACGCGCCCGCCTTGATCAGCGACTCGATCGTCTTCTTGTTGCACACGACCGAGTCGACCTTGGACAGGAAGTCGTCGAAGTCCTTGTACGGCCCGTTGGCGGTCTGCCGGCAGCGCACGATCGCGTCGACGACGTTGTGCCCGACGTTGCGCACCGCGGCGAGCCCGAACCGGATGTCCTTGCCGACCGGCGTGAAGGGGCCGGTGGACTCGTTGACGTCGGGCGGGAGGACGTCGATGCCCATGCGCCGGCACTCGGCGAGGTACATGGCCATCTTGTCCTTGTCGTCGCCGACGCTCGTGAGCAGGCCGGCCATGTACTCGGCCGGGTAGTTCGCCTTGAGGTACGCGGTCCAGTAGGAGACCAGGCCGTACCCGGCGGTGTGGGCCTTGTTGAAGGCGTAGTCGGCGAACGGGACGAGCACGTCCCAGAGGCTCTTGATCGCCTCGTCGCTGTAGCCGTTGGCGCGCATCCCGTCGCGGAACGGGATGTACTCCTTCTCCAGGACCTCTTTCTTCTTCTTGCCCATGGCCCGGCGCAGCAGATCCGCCTGCCCCAGGGTGTAGCCCGCGAGCTTCTGCGCGGCGCGCTGGACCTGCTCCTGGTAGACAATCAGGCCGTAGGTCGGGCCGAGGATCTCCTTGAGCGGCTCCTCCAGCTCCGGGTGGATCGGGGTGATGTCCTGCTGGCCGTTCTTGCGCAGGGCGTAGTTCGTGTGCGAGTTGGCGCCCATCGGACCGGGCCGGTAGAGCGCCAGCACGGCCGAGATGTCCTCGAAGTTGTCGGGCTTCATCAGCCGCAGCAGCGAGCGCATGGGGCCGCCGTCGAGCTGGAACACGCCGAGGGTGTCGCCGCGGGCCAGCAGCTCGTAGGCGGCCTTGTCGTCCAGCGGCAGGGAGAGCAGGTCGAGGTCGATCCCGCGGCGTTTGATGTTCTTCACCGCGTCGTCGATGATCGTCAGGTTCCGCAGGCCCAGGAAGTCCATCTTCAGCAGGCCGAGCGTCTCGCAGGTCGGGTAGTCGAACTGCGTGATGATCGCCCCGTCGGCGTCGCGCCGCATGAGCGGCACGTGGTCGATGAGCGGCTCCGCGGACATGATCACGCCGGCCGCGTGAACGCCCGTCTGCCGGATCAGGCCCTCGAGTCCCTTGGCGGTCTCGACGACCTTCTTGACGTCCGGGTCGCTGTCGTACAGGGCGCGGAACTCGGCCGCCTCGGAGTACCGCGGATGGTTCGGGTCGAAGATGCCCGAGAGCGGGATGTCCTTGCCCATCACCGCGGGCGGCATGGCCTTGGTGATCTTGTCGCCGACCGCGAACGGGTAGCCCAGCACGCGGGCCGAGTCCTTGATGGCGGCCTTGGCCTTGATGGTGCCGAAGGTGGCGATCTGGGCGACGCGGTCGTCGCCCCACTTCTCGGTCACGTAGCGGATGACGTCGCCGCGCCGGCGCTCGTCGAAGTCGATGTCGATGTCGGGCATGGAGACGCGGTCGGGGTTGAGGAACCGCTCGAAGATCAGCCCGTGCGGGAGGGGATCGAGGTCGGTGATGCCCATCGCGTACGCGACCAGGCTTCCGGCCGCCGAACCACGCCCGGGGCCGACGGCGATGCCCTCGTTCTTGGCCCACATGATGAAGTCCGAGACCACGAGGAAGTACGCCGGGAAGCCCATCGAGAGGATGATGTCCGTCTCGTAGTCGGCCTGCTTCTGGTGGGCCTCGTCCACGCCGTTGGGGAACCGCCGGGCCATCCCGCGGGCGACCTCGGCCCGGAAGAACGACTCCTCCGTGTGGCCCTCGGGCACCGGGAAGCGCGGCATCAGGTTGACGAACTTGAACATGTCCGTGGTGTCGACCTTCTCGGCCACCAGCAGGGTGTTCCTGCAGCCGGCCTGCCACAGCTCGGACGAGTCCACGGCCCGCATCTCGTCGGCCGACTTGAGGTAGTAGCCGGAGCCGCCGAACCGGAAGCGGTTGGGGTCGTTGATGTTCGCCGCGGTCTGCACGCACAGCAGCACGTCGTGGGCCTCGGCCTGGGCCTGGTGCGTGTAGTGCGAGTCGTTGGTGACCACGGGCGGGATGTTGAGCCGCTTGGAGATCTCGGTCAGGCCCTCGCGGACCCGCTTCTCGATGTCGAGGCCGTGGTCCATGACCTCGAGGAAGTAGTTGTCCTTGCCGAAGATCTCCTGGTATTTCGCGGCCGCCTTCAGCGCCTCGTCGAACTGGTCGAGCCGCAGCCGCGTCTGGACCTCGCCGGACGGGCAGCCGGTGGTGGCCATGAGGCCCTCGGCGTGCTCGGCGATGATCTCGGCGTCCATCCGCGGCCACTTCACGAAGTGACCCTCGATCGACGCGCGCGAGTTGAGCCGGAACAGGTTGTGCAGGCCGGTCTTGTTGCGCGCCCAGATCGTCTTGTGCGTGTAGCCGCCGGAGCCGGAGACGTCGTCGTCCTTCTGGTCCGGCCGGCCCCAGCGGATGCGCTGCTTGGTGAGGCGCGACTCCGGGGCGACGTAGGCCTCGACGCCCAGGATCGGCGTGACGCCCGCGCCCTTGGCCTGCTTGTAGAAGTCGTACGCGCCGTGCATGTTGCCGTGGTCGGTGATCGCGACGGCGGGCATGCCGAGCCGGTTGGCCTCGGCGAACATCTCCTTGAGGCGCGCGGCGCCGTCGAGCATGGAGTACTCGGTGTGCACGTGGAGATGCACGAACGAGTCGGCCATGCTCAACCCCCCGGGGCTCGGTCTGACAGGTCCGGCCATGGACCCTACCCCCATCCGGACGCCTTTGGGCGGACCCCCCACGGACGTGTCGAACGGCACTGCGCTACCGCAGTTCCGCCGTCACCGTCAGTCGCAGATGGGCATCGACCCAGGCCCTCACCACCGCCTCGCCGGGGTCGGGCCCGAGCGCGTCGCGGAGCGTCTCGAGCGCGGCCGCGGCCCGGTGGAGCCCGACCCGGTGCAGCCCGTCACCGGCCTTGCGCAGCCGGTCACCGAAGCCCGGCGGGAGGTGGCGCAGTCCCCGGTGCGGCATCTCGGCGAGCGTGGCGATCGCGTGGTCGAGCGCCTCCGCCAGCGGCTCCTTGCCGACGCCGTCCGGCCGCGCGAGCTCCCCGGCACCGGCCTCGCCCAGGTCCGGGACGACGACCGTGGCCCCCGCCACGATCGCGAGCGGGTCGATCTCGATCCCGCCGCTGGTCTTGCGCACCACCCCGCTGACGAACGACGGCCCGGCCGCGAGGGCCTCGGCGACGGCGTCGAGGCGGCCCGGGGCGGCGGCGGTGTGGGTCGCGGTGAGGACGGCCCGGTTGCCGTGCCGGTCGGCGAGGCCGGCCCGCAGACGCTGGGCCCCGGGCGCGTACGCCACGGCGTGCACCTGCGCGACCTCCAGCACGCGCACCAGCTCGGCCTCGATCCGCGGCCGGACGACCCGCGGCGGCAGCCGGTCGAGCTCCCCGGCGAGCGCGGCCAGGTCCCGCACGAGCAGCGTGGCCGGGAGCCGGTCCCACGCGCCGCGCGACGCCGTGACGGTCGCCTTCGCGACCCGGCTCGTCGTCAGCCGGACGGCCCGGCCGGCGCTGCGCACCGCGGACTCCGTCACCAGCGTGCCGGCCGCGAGCGCCCCGACGCTCGACCCGGCGAGCCGCCGCCGGCCGAGCCGCGCCCCGGGCTCGTCGCCGTCCCAGACCCGCCGCAGCACGAGCACGGTGCCGGTGTCGGCGTGGGCCAGGTACACCTCGACGACCCGCCGCTCGTCCCCCGTCGCCGCGCTCCCGGCGGCCACGACGCGGCACCCGAGCCCGTCGAGCCGGACCCGGCGCAGTGCCGTCTCGGCCGCCTCCCCGGTGCCGAGCACCCGGGCCCGAGCCCCGCCGCCGAGCCCCCGGGCCGCCCGCGCCCGCGCGTGCAGCTCCCCGACCAGCTCGGCCAGCCGCTCGGGCGAGTACCCGCTGCCCCGGTCCCGGTACGCCTCCAGCTGCTCCGCCAGCTCCCCGACGGCCAGCAGCGGCCACCGCAGCCCGTCGCGCTCCAGCCGCCGGGTGACGTCCGCGATGCCGCCGACGATCCCGGCCCCGAGCTGCACCGCCCCGCCGAGCAGCACCTCGGTGGCCAGCCCGGCCGCGAGGCCGGGCCCCTCGCCGCGCTCCGTCGCCGGTTCGCCGACGTCGACCCGCACGTCGGCCTGCCCCGGCGCCTGCCGGTCGGCCTCCCGGAACGCCCACACGGCGAGCGCGATCACGTCGTCCCGCATCCCGGCCACGGCGTCGGTGTGCACGAACCCGAGGTCGTGCGGGACCAGGAAGCGCACGGTGGCCGAGCCGAGGTCGACGCGCGCGACGGGGTCGGCGGCGCTCGGCCGGATCACCCGCGCGTGGTAGCCGGCCCGCCGCGCCCGGCGGGCCGCGGCCATCATCCGCGCCCCGATCCGCTCCGCGACCCGCTCGTCGGTGAACGCTCCCGGCGACCACCCGACGGCCCCGGCGGCCGCCTCGCCGGTGCCGCCCGCCGGCGCATCCCCGCCCGCCGGCTTCTCGCCGGACCCGCCCGCCGCCTGGTACGCCAGGATCAGCCCGAGCACGTGCCGGCACACGCCGGCCGCCCCGCACGTGCAGGTGGCCCGCTCCAGCCCGCCGGTCGGCAGCGCCGGGGCGGCCCCGTCGGCGAAGCTGCCCCGCAGCGTGCCGTCGGCGTCCTCGGCGACCCCGGGCGGCGCGGCCTCGACCTCGCGGGTGGCCCGCTTGACCAGGCCCCGGTTCGTGAGCGCGGCCAGCGAGCCGGCCGTCAGCGCGAGCACGTCCGCCCTCATCGGCCCACGTGCTCCGCCACGAACGCCGCCAGCTCCCCCGGCGTCATCGCCCCCACCCCGGCCCCGGCGTCGGCGAGCCGCTGGGCCGTGTCCGGGTCGTACGACGGGTCCGCCTGCTCGTCCAGCGCGGCCAGGCACAGCACCGTGGTGCCCTGCTCGACGAGCGCCCGCACCCCGCGCACCAGCTGCGCCTGGTCCCCGCCCTCGTAGAAGTCGCTGATGAGCGCGACGACGCTCCGGCGGGGCTGCTCGATCAGCTGGGTGCCGTAGGCGACCGCCCGCGCGATGTCGGTGCCGCCGCCGAGCTGCACCTTCATCAGGACCTCGACGGGGTCGTCGACCTCGCCGGTCAGGTCGGTCACGTCGGTGTCGAACGTGACCAGGTGCGTCCTCACGCCCGGCAGCCCCCAGAGGCACGCGGCCGTGACGGCGGCGTGGATCACGGACCCGGCCATCGACCCGGACTGGTCCACCAGCAGCACGAGCTGCCACCGCTCGACGTGGCGTCGGGTGCGCGAGAAGAAGTACGCCTGCTCGACGTACACCTTGCGCTCCCGCGGCCGGTAGTGCCCCAGGTTGGCCCGCAGCGTGCGGCGCACGTCGAAGTCCCGCGCCAGCCGGAACCGGCTCGGCGTGCGCGACCGCGCCCCGGTGAAGGCCCGCCGGACCTCGGTGGCGAGGCGCTGCATGAGCTGCCGCACGACCGCCTCGACGATCCGCCGCGCCTGCCGCAGCACCTCGGGATCCATCAGGTGCTTGGTGCGCAGCACCGCCCGCAGCAGCGTCTCGTTCGGCTCGATCCGGGCCAGGACGGCGGGGTCGGTCACCACGTCATGGATCTCGTAGCGCTCCACCGCGTCGCGCTCGAGCCGCTCGATGGTCTCCTTGGGGAACAGCCTGGCGATCTGGTCGAGCCAGTCGACGGTGGTGAGGACCGACGGCCCGTCGCCGCCGTGCCGCCCGCGGCCCCGGACCCCGCGCCGCCGCAGCTCCTCGTCCCGCCCGTACAGCCACTCCAGCGCCGCGTCCTGCCCCGCCCCGGCGCCGTCGAGCACCCCCCGGCCGAGGGCCCCGTCGGCGGCGTGCCCGAGCACGAGCCGCCACCGCTGCAGCCCCGGGTCGGCCCCGCCCGGCACCGCGGCGCCCCCTGCGGCGTTCGCGTCGGCCGGGCGCGCCGGCTCGCCGGTCACGACAGCATCCCGTGCCGGGCCAGCGCCGCGTCGACCCGCGACTCCAGCACCGCCGCCCGCGCCAGCGACTCCGCGTCGACGGACGGCGCCCGCAGCATCGCCCGCCCCGACCCCGCGACCCCGCGCCGCGCCAGCACGTGCTCGGCGATGGTCTCCCGCTCCCGCGGCGGGAAATACGCGAACGCCTGCCGCAGCGCCGGCAGCGCGATCAGGAAGTCCTCCGCCCCGAGCGCCGAGACGATCTCGTCCAGCAGATCGAGCACCCCCTCGGCGTGCAGCACCTCCTCCCGCGCCACCGCGAACAGCCCGGACAGCCAGTCCCCGAGCGCCACCACGCCGCCCGCGCCGCGCACCGCCCGCACCGGGTCGTCCTGCGCCCCGAGCGCCCACCCGAACCCGAACGCCCCGCCCCGCAGGTCCGGCGGGCCGTCGCGCCCTGCCGCGACCCGCGCCATCGTCCCGAGCGCCGCCGCCCGGTCGAGCCCGAGCTGCGACCCCGCGTGCCGCACGACGTCCCGCAGCGCGACCACGGCCCCGATCCGCCCCGGGTCGGCCGCCGCCGAGGCCCCCCGGGCCCCCTCCGCCAGCCACAGCAGCCGATCGTGCGAGGCCGAGATGACCACCCCGAGCGCCGCGGACCCGGCGGTGCCGAGCAGCCGATCGTGCCGCCACAGCGCCAGCAGTACGCCGAGCAGCCGCCCCAGCTCCCCCAGATCCTGCGCCGAGGCGATGCCGAGCCCGAGGTCGCGCAGCACCTGCTCGGAGAGCCGCGTCGTGCCGCACAGGGCCGCGTCGAAGAGCGCCCCGGCCAGAGCCCCCACGTTCCCGCCCGCGTCCGCGACGCGCTCGGCGATCCGGGCGGCCGCGGCCGATTCGAGGGTCGCCCCGTAGGCCCCCGCCTCGATCAGCGACGGCAGCCGATGCTCGTGCTCGCGCACCGTCCACTGCTCGTCCAGCACCGGATCGACCCCGGTGGCCGGCCCGTGCCGCCGCTCGAACCCCGGGACGGCCAGCACGCGCAGCCGATGCAGCATCCGGCTGCGCCGCTGCCCGTCCGGCGCCGTCAGGCTCAGCGCGACCGGCCCGCCCGTGTCGAGCCCCTCCCGTTCGAGCTGCGCCGCGACGTCGTGCACGAGCGGCGGCAGCGGCGTCGCCCGGTGCAGCCGCCCGACCCGGTCCCCGCTGAGCGCCGCGACCATCTCGACCACGACCGGGTGGGTGCCGGCCCGCAGCCGCCCGCGCGTGGCCCACGGCAACGGCTCCTCCAGCGCGTCCCGCACCAGCGCGGCGGCCAGCCCGTCGAGCATGTCGGCCCGCCCCGGGTGCCGATGGCCCCGCACGAGCGCGAGCCCGGCGGCGCAGGCCCGGGCCGCGACGAGATCGGCGGTGCAGACCCCCTGCCGCCGCCGGCGCAACCGCCGGACCACGGCCCCGACCAGCCCGTCGGCCGCCGCCTGCGCCCCGGACTCCCACAGCCGCTGGTAGTACTCCGGCGACGGCATCCCCGACTGGTACCCGGCGAACGCGTCGAGCCGCCGGAACGAGTACGGCACGAGGTAGCTCCCGCCGACGGCCCCGTGCGGCAACGAGGGCGCCGCGGGCCACCCGTCCACCGGCGCGCCGTCGCCCGCCGCTGCGCGGTCGCGCTCCGTGAGCCGCATCAGCGCGGGCCGGTGGAACCCGCCCGTGACCACCACGACGGGCCGCCCTCCGGCCTCGCGTCGCGCGGCCCGCACCCATCGCGCCATGTACTCCTCCCGCGCCCGGTCCCCCTCGCTCGCCTCCGACTCCCCGCGCAGCAGGTCGAAGTAGGCCGCCAGCCGCGCCTCGATCGCGCTGCCGGACGCGGTCGCGCCCACCGCCGGGGTGTCGTCGGGGTGATGCGCCGGGCCGGCGGCGGTGGCGGGCTCGATCTCGAAGAGGTGGTCCCACAGCGAGTCCACGTTGTCGACCGAGAACGCCTCGCACAGCCGGTCGACGGCCTCGGCGTAGCGCTCCTCGGCGTCGCAGTACCGGTTCTCGCGCCCGGCCAGGGCCTCGTGCCAGGCCGGCAGGTCGATGAAGCGCACCTCGGCCCCCGCGGCGCGGCCGGCGGTGAGCGCGACCCACTCCGGCGAGTACTCGCAGAACGGCGCCCACGACCCCGCGTGCCGATGCTCGTCGCGGTAGCTGCTGAACACCGCGATCGGCAGCGTGTGCCCGAGCAGCAGCTCGTCCATGCGCTCGTTCATGTCCGCCGGCCCCTCGACGAGCACGTAGGCGGGCCGCAGCGCGGCGATCGTCGCGCCGACCAGGCGGGCGCAGGCCGGGCTGTGGTGGCGCACCCCGATGAACGTCACCGTCATCGCGCGTCGCCCCTCCCGCCGGTCGGCGTCCCAGGCGCCCCCGCCGCGACGCACGCCGCCGTCACCACGGCGAACTCCCGCTGGGCACCTGGGCGCGCCGGGCCGTGGTCGCGCGTCTCGAGGCATGCCGCCGTCATCGCGGGCCTCAGCCCGGCAGCTGGTGCCGGGCGGCGTGCAGGGCCCGCCACTGCTCGCCACCGCGCCAGGTCGCCTGCTGCTCCAGGTATCGGCGCAGCTTCGCGAGATCCTCCGGGCTGTCCTTGGCCGCGGTGCCGGCGAGGCAGGCGACGAGGTCGGCCGCGGTGCCGGGCTCCCCGCGCAGGAACCACCCGCGCAGCCCGACCGCGTGCGCGACGGACACCGCCTCGGCCGTGCTCATCACCGCCGTGAGCCGGTCCATCGAGTCGCCGCGGGCCGTGCGCCCGGTCCGCAGCTCCCGGAACGTCGTGACCAGCACCTCGAGCACGTCCCGCCGCGGCGGCGCCGTCACCCCCGAGCGCCGCAGCAGGGCCGCCGCCTCGGCCTCCACGAGCGCGAGCTCGGTCTGCAGGTCCGGGATCGGGAACACGGTCTCGAAGTTGAACCGGCGCTTGAGCGCCGCGCTCATCTCGTTGACGCCCCGGTCGCGGGTGTTGGCCGTGGCGATGACGTTGAACCCGTCGCGCGCGAACACCATCGCGTCCGGCCCGGTCAGCTCCGGCACCGCGAGCACCCGGTCCGACAGCGGCGACAGCAGGCTGTCCTGCACCTCCAGCGGGCAGCGGGTGATCTCCTCGAACCGCACCACCCGCCCCTCGGCCATCCCGCGCAGCAGCGGCGCCCGCACCAGCGAGCGGGTCGAGGGCCCCTCGGCGACCAGGAGCGCGTAGTTCCAGGAGTACTTGATCTGGTCCTCGGTCGTCGCCGCCCCGCCCTGGATCGTCAGCGTCGACACCCCGCTCACGGCCGCCGCGAGCAGCTCGGACAGCAGCGACTTGGCCGTGCCCGGCTCCCCGACGAGCATCAGCCCCCGGCTCGTGGCCAGCGACACCAGCGCCCGGTCGATGAGCGACGGATCGCCGACGAACTTGCGGCTGATCCCCGCGCCCGGGTCCCCGACGATGAACCGCCGGGCCGCGGGGAGGCTCAGCACCCACCCCGGCGGCCGCGGCCCGGCGTCGGTCTCGGCCAGCAGCCGCAGCTCATCCGCATGCCGCACCTCGGCCGGGGGCCGCTGCACCGCGCCGGCCGGCACCGTCGCCGCCTCCGCCACCGCCTCGATCCCCTCCACCTCGACGACGCCCGCCCCACCCGCACCGTCCCCGGCACCAAGCACGCCGGCACCAGGCACGCCGGCCCCGGCCGCGCCGCTCACCGGGTCGCCTCGCCGGGCGGCGTGCGGCCGGGCTCGGCGCCGAGACGGGCGAGGCCGGCCGCGGCGCCCGGTTCGGGCGCATACGGCACGGGCATCCAGTCCCGGCGCGGCAGCAGGTGCCCGCGCCACCCGGCCGGTGTGACGAACCGGTCCTCGCTCATCGCCCGTCGGCCCCCTCGTGATCCGTCCCGACGGGCGACACACTAGCGACCCCCACCGACATTTTTTCGCGGCGGCGCCCCCGACCTGCGGCAATGCGGATTCGAGCGGAGGGGTCCGACAAAGTCGCCAAATGGGGAAAATCGGATCCCGGGAAAAGTGTCGTACCGTCCTGTTACATCAGAGTCATGGGATTGCGGACCGTACGCGGGGTGAGCGCCGACGAGGCGCTACGGATGGTTCTGCTGTTGCCCGAGGTCGACCAGCGCCAGCACGGCAACCACCTCGGGTTCCGGGTCCGGGACAAGGCGTTCGCGTACCTGTGCGCCGACGACCTGACGATGCTCGTGAAGGCGACCCGGGAGGAGCAGGCCGCGCTCGTGGAGGACGACCCGCGGGCGTACAAGAAGGCCCGCGCGTCCGGGCGGATCGGCTGGGTCCAGGTGCGCCTGCGCAAGGCCCACGAGGACGAGCTCGCCGACCTGATCACGGAGGCGTGGCGGATGACGGCGCCCCGGCTCATCGTGGCGCGCGCCGACCTTCCGCTCTGCTGAACCCGCGGCCGGGTGACGGCGTGCGGCGCCGGTTCAGGTGGCGGCGGAGATGACGGTCAGGATCAGGCCGGCGGCCAGAGCGGTGAGCAGGACGGCGGCCAGGGCGATGCGCCAGCCGAGGCGGATGGCCGCGCCGGCTTGGGCGGCGGTGTGCTTCATCCGCCAAGCCAAGCAGGGCGACCTCACGTCCGGCTGTGGTGAACCTGAAGTGCACCGATGGGAGCACTCAGATCCCCCGCGGGGCTGCCGAATCCGGCGGCGTGGACGTTCGGGTGCTCGGCACGATCGAGATCATCGACCCCGCGGACGCGGGCGCGCGGCGGCTGACCGGCGAGGATCTGCCCCGCCGGGCCCGGCAGGTGCTCGGGGTGCTCGCGGCGCGGCACGACCGGGTGCAGTCCAAGGACGCGCTCGCCGACGCGGTCTGGGGCGAGGAGCTGCCCGGCAACCACGCGGCGGCGCTGGAGCACTACGTGTCGGTGCTGCGGCGGGCGCTGCAGCCGGGGGTGCCGACGGCGCGGTCGTTCATCGTGACGCGGGCGGGCGGATACGTGTTCGCGACCGACCGCGCGCGGCTGGACCTGGCCGAGCTGCGGGCGGCGGCGCGCACGGCCGAGGCCGAGCCGGACCGGATGGACGTGCGCGAGGAGATCGTGCGGCTCGCGAAGGATCTGCCGTTCGCCGAGGACGAGTACGCGGACTGGGCGGCCCCGGCCCGGGGCGAGGTCAGGGCGGCGCTCGTCGCGGCGCAGCTCGACCTGGCCGAGCGGGGCGTCGACGGCGATCCGGGGCGGGCGCTGCGGCTGGGGCGCCAGGCGCTGGAGCTCGATCCGTACGCCGAGCGCGGCTACCGCGTGGTGATGCGGGCCGTGGCCGGGCAGGGGCGCAAGGACGAGGTGCTGCGGTGGTACGAGCGGTGCGTGCGCGCGCTGACGGACGAGCTCGGGATCGCGCCCGCCGCCGCCACCACGGCGCTGCGGGATGCGCTGGTCGCCACGCTGGAGGGCGGGCCGCCGGCGTTCGAGCGGCGGCGCGGGGACCGGCGCCGGGCGCCCCGCGAAGCGGCGGTGGCGCCGGTCCGGGAGGCGGCCGGGGGTGAGCGCGGCGGGTTCGTCGGGCGCGTCGCCGAGCTCGAGGCGCTCGCGTCCGGACCCGATGTCGTGCACGTCGCCGGGCCCGCCGGGGCCGGGAAGTCGGCGCTGCTCGGGCGGCTGCGGGAGCTGTACCCGGACGTCGTCGGGCTCGGGCGCGGGCCCGGGCCGGGCGGGGCGCTGCGGCTGGGGTGGCTGCGCGCGGTGCTGCACCAGCTCGGGGCGCCCGCCGACGCGGTGCTCGACGCGGCCATGGCCGAGCGGCGGCACCTGTCGCCGGGCGAGCTCGACGAGATCGCCGGCCGGCTGCCGCGCGGAGCCGTGCGGGCCGTCGTCGCCATCGACGACGCCGAGCACCTCGACGCCGACTCCGTGGCCGAGCTGCGGTGGCTGCGGGAGCGCGGGGTGCGGGTCGTGGTGTCGTACCGCTACCCGTCGGCGATCGCCGAACGGCCGCTCGGGGCGCTCGACGCCGACCTCGTGCTGCGGCCGGCGCCGCTGACGGACGCGGACCTGCCCGACGACGTGCTCGAGGCCACCGGCGGGATCCCGGGGCTGGTCACCGCGGCGCGGGAGCTCGGGCCCCGGCTGGGCGGCGAGGTCGCCATGCACCTGGCTCGGCACCGGACGCGGTGGATGCCGCCGGCGGCGTGGGAGATCCTCCGGCTCACCGCGGCGCTCGGGTCGCTGCGGGTCGAGCAGGTGGCGGCCGCGGGCGGGCTGGAGCTCGACGACGTGCTCGGGGCCGTCGACCAGCTGGTGCACGCGCACCTGCTCGTCGAGGGGCCCGGCGGGCACGTCCGGCATCGCAGCGCCCTGGTGCGGGCGGCGGTGGCCGAGCAGGTCTCCGCCGCGCGGGGGCAGCACCTGCGCGCCCGGCTCGCCTGAGCACGCGGCTGGTGCGGGCCGCGGCGCCGGGGTCGACGTGACCGAGGTGGTCCGGGACGCGCGCGACGGCGGTCCGGGTCGTCCTGGACGGGCCGCGCAACGCGCCGTGACGCCGGAAATGCCGTGGCCCCCGCCCGCAGGACGGCGCACAATCGGGTCCGACATGGAATACCAGCAGTTGGTCAAGATCAGTAAGCGGATGTCCAAGGCGCTGCGCCACGAGCCCGCACGGGTCGGGCTGACGCTCGACGCCGCCGGGTGGGTGCCCGTCGCCGAGTTCCTCACCGCGATGCGCATCGACCGGGCCACGCTGGACGAGGTGGTCGGCGGCAACGACAAGCAGCGCTTCGCCGTAGCCGTGGGCGAGGACGGCGTCGAACGCATCCGGGCCAGCCAGGGGCACTCGGTCCCCGTCGAGCTGGGGCTGGCCGAGGCGGAACCGCCCGAAGTGCTGTTTCACGGTACCGCTGCCGCCGCCTTGGCCTCGATCCAGGCGACCGGACTCAACCGGGGCGGCCGGCACCACGTCCACCTGTCACCCGACAGCGCGACCGCGCGCCGGGTCGGGGCCCGCCGCGGGGGCGCCGTCGTGATCCTGACGGTCCTCGCCGGGGAGATGGCCCGCGCCGGGCACCTCTTCTACCGGTCGGACAACGGCGTGTGGCTGACCGAAGCGGTGCCGGCCGGCTTCATCCGGACCGGGTGAGCAGCCGCCGCAGCAGCGCCGCCAGCGGCATCGACTCGCCGTCGCGCGCCCCCTCGCCGACGATCAGGCGCGGCGGCTGCGGGCTCGGGTCGGCCCCCACGAGCAGCGCCTTCACCGACGACGGGACGAGCAGCGAGTAGTACTCCCCGTCCTGCGCGATCGCGATGGTGCGGGCGGGATTGAGGTACCACCCCCGCAGCCCCGTGCGGTAGGACCGCCCGCTGTAGGAGCGCGCCCGCAGCGGCTCCGGCGCCGGGCCCGACTCGCGCGCGGCGGCCACGAACTCGGCGATCAGGGCCCTGGCCTGCTCGGTCTCGGCCTCACGGCGGCGCTCGAGCTCGGCCCCGTGATGGGCCACCGCCCGCGCCCTCTGTTCCCGCCAGTCGTCGGTCACGGCGAAACCCTATCCGGTCGCAGATCACACTCAGCGACCGCGCCACCGGGGGGCCCGGAGGCGTTTGGGATGCTAGAAGTGCCGTCTGCATTGCCTGAGTGAGGAGCACCCCGTGACCGCGACCTTCGATGATGGGGACGTGACCGGCTTCGGCGAGCTCGGGCTACGCGACGAGCTGCTCAAGGCCCTGGCCGGCCTCGGCTACGAGGAGCCGACCCCGATCCAGCGCGAGGCCATCCCGCCCATGCTCGCCGGCCGGGACCTGCTCGGCCAGGCCGCGACCGGCACGGGCAAGACCGCCGCGTTCGCCCTGCCGCTGCTGCAACGTCTGCCCTCGCCCGGGGGCGACAACCCGTCCGCGCTGATCCTGGTGCCCACCCGCGAGCTGGCGGTCCAGGTGTCGGAGGCCATCCATCGGTACGGCCGCGACCTGGGCGTCCGCGTCCTGCCCATCTACGGCGGGCAGCCCATCGGCCGCCAGCTGCGCTCGCTCGAGTTCGGCGTCGACGTCGTGGTCGCGACCCCGGGCCGGGCGCTGGACCACCTCGGCCGGGGCACGCTGCGCCTGCACGACCTGCACGTCGTGGTGCTCGACGAGGCCGACGAGATGCTCGACATGGGCTTCGCCGAGGACATCGAGGCGATCCTGGCCGAGACGCCCGAGGACCGGCAGACCGTGCTGTTCTCGGCCACGATGCCGCCGCGGATCGACGGGCTGGCCGCGAGCCACCTCAACGACCCGGTGCGCATCCAGATCGGCCGGGAGCCGACCCCCGCGGGTGAGGCGCCGCTCGTGCGCCAGGTGGCATATGTCGTACCGCGGGCGCACAAGCCGGCCGCCCTCGGACGCGTCCTGGACGTGGAGGCGCCCGGGGCGGCGATCGTCTTCTGCCGCACCCGCGACGAGGTCGACCAGCTGACGGAGACGCTCAACGGCCGCGGCTACCGGGCCGAGGCCCTGCACGGCGGCATGGGCCAGGAGCAGCGCGACCGCGTGATGGCCCGGCTGCGCAACGGCACCGCCGACCTGCTCGTGGCCACCGACGTCGCGGCCCGCGGGCTCGACGTGGAGCACCTCACGCACGTGGTGAACTACGACGTGCCGTCGGCGCCGGAGTCCTACGTGCACCGCATCGGCCGCGTCGGGCGCGCCGGGCGCGAGGGTGTGGCCATCACCCTGGCCGAGCCGCGCGAGCACCGGATGCTCAAGACGATCGAGCGCGTCACGAAGCAGCGCATCGCGATCGAGAAGGTCCCGTCGGTCGCCGACCTGCGCGCCCGCCGCATGGAGCTCACCCGCGCCGCCCTGCACGAGAGCCTCGTCGCCGACAACGGCCTCGAGCGCTTCCGGGTGATCGTGGAGTCCCTCGCCGAGGAGTTCGACCCGATGGAGATCGCGCTCGCCGCGATCAAGCTCGCCCACGAGTCGGCCGCCGTCGGGGAGAACGACGAGGAGGAGATCCCGGAGGTCACGCTGCGCCAGCCCCGGGAGTTCTCGCGTGACGAGCGCTCGAACCCCAACCGGCGGGTCAGCGTGCGCGACTCCGACGGCCGCGGCCGGGGCCGCGAGACCGGCGGCCGGCGCGCCCCGACGGGCGGGATGACCCGCCTGTTCGTGGGCGCGGGCCGCGCGGCGGGCATCCGGCCGCAGGACCTGGTCGGCGCGATCACCGGCGAGTCGAGCCTCACCGGCCGCGACGTGGGCGCGATCGAGATCGCGGACCGCTTCTCCCTCGTGGAGGTCCCGGACGGCGCGGTCGACGAGGTCATCGACACCCTGCGGCGCACCACGCTGAAGGGCCGCCGCCCGGTCGTGCGCCGCGAACGCCACCGGCCCGCCTGACCCGGCCCTCCTGACCCGGCCCGCCTGGTCGAGGCCACTATCGCGACCCGGCGGCGTCGAGCGCCGCGGCGACGGGTTCGAGCGCGGCGATGAGCTCGTCGCGCTCGCCCGGCTCGAGGCCGGCGAGGGCCGTCGCGGCGAGGTCGTCGGTGATCGCCTCGATCCGTGCCTTGGTCTCGCGGCCCTCGTCGCTGAGCCAGCCGTCGGCGCCGATGAGACCGCGCTCGCGCATCCCGTCCACGACCGCGGCCAGCCGCGGCGCGGGCAGGTGGTGGACCCGGCCGAACTGCCCGGCGGGCATGCCCTCGGACAGGGCGTGCAGCACGTGGGCCTCGGTCCCGCCGATGCCGGCGGCGACCAGGGCGGCGTTGTGGCCGTCGCCTCGGTGCTCGCGCAGGAGCGTGGCCGCGTGCCAGAGCCGGGCGACGGGCTCCCCGGGCACGGGCAGCGTGCGCAGGGCGGCGTACAGGGGCCGCCCGTGTGCCGGGGCGCTCGTCGCCGCCTTGGTGGCCAGGTCGGCGGCGCGGGCGAGCGTGGGGGTGTCGCCGAGGATCCGGCGCAGCGCCGCGGCACTGCCCCGCTCGCGGGCGGCGATCGCCTCCTCGGGGGTGGTGATGTCCCAGACGTGGGGGATGTGGCGGGCGACCTCGCCGGGCGCGAAGTTGTAGAAGACGGCGTCGACGACCGCGGCCGGGACCCGGCCGAGCGGGGCGGCCCGCCCGGCGAAGTAGGCGTCCCAGGTGTTGCGCAGGCCGAGCGCCAGGAGGGCCTGGTCCGGCTCGTCGGCGAAGTAGGTGACGAGGTGGATCGGCTCGACGAGCCCGTGCAGGCGGCGGGCGGTCTCGGCGGGCGTGGAAACCATGGACGGCATCTGGATCGGCTCCTGTGATCGAGGTCCTGTGGGGCTGCTCGACCCTGCTACGAACAGCCCAGCCCCGATCCGACACGTCATCCGAGATTTTCGGCGAGGTCGGTCGAGCGAGCGCATCGCCCTGGCCGCCCCAGATCGCTCAGCCTCTGAGGATGAGGAAGTACGCCGCGCGCCGTGATCGGCTCCGCACGCCGGGCAGGTACGAGATCAGGACGTCCTTCGACGAGATCAGCGACCTCGTGCCGGGCGGTCTGCCATCGAGCGCGTATCGGCATGGCGCGTGGTGGCACAACGAGGGCGACGCGGGGAGCACCCTGCAACGAGGGAGAAACCGGAGTCGCCTGCGCGGGACCGACGTTCGCCCGCCGCCGCGGCCTCCCGGTCGGTGTGCTCGCGCAAGTCCGCGGAGTTCGGGCCGGCGTGGGATGCGAGCACGGTGGATGACAGCATCACTTCATGCTCGAATCTCCGAGGCTCGTCAGATCCGTGCCGAACGCCTCCTGGCTCCCCGCTGGGGGTGCCGCTGAGGTTTGGGCGGGCGCCGACATCGAGGTTCCTGAGCACGTCGTAATCGTTCGTCTTCTTCTACGTCGGCGCACGCGGGCCGGCTGGGAGTTGTTCTGCGTTCGAACGCCCAAGGGTTTCGACATCCCCACGGCGTTTCTGGGCGGCGAGCGCGGCTGGCTGCCTCATGCGGAGGCTCTCGCGACCCTGACGTCACAGTACGTGGGCGAGGCCGTGCCTACACGTTGCGTCGGTTTTGTTCGGAACATCGTGCCGGTGCCGGATGAGACGTACCGTCTGCCGGTACCGCTCGCGCACGTGCCCGTCTTCATGCCGCGCGACCCGTCCCTTGCTCCGCGGCACGATAGCGGGAGCTGGATCTGCGACCAGGATGCGCCGTCTTTGCTGGCGGAGCGCCATTGGTGGCCCATCGCATGTGACGTGCTGGGGTGGTCCCAGCATTAGCTGCCCATCACAAACGGCCGGCGTTGCCACCGTGGGCCTCGGACCGGCGTTGTTTACGAGCACAAGCGAAGAACGACGAGCAAGAAACACCAACTTTTCCAAAGAGGAAAAGCCATGGGTCGGGTTCCCGCGGCCGGCCACCGTCGACGTTGAAAAGCAGGCCGCGAGCCTGACGCATGCCGCAGGCGGGCGGGCTACAGCTGCAGGGGCAGCTGCTCGCCGTCCGGAAGCGTCAGCGTCAGGCCGGCCGTCGAGGCGGGAGCCGTGAACGACACGGTCTCGTCGGCCGTGGCGCCCGGGCGCAGGTCGAGCGCCGCCGGGGTGACGCTCAGGCGCGGCAGCGCGCGGCCGTCCGCCAGCACGTCGAAGCCGGTCAGGTGCACGGTGGTCCGGCCGGTGTTCGTGAAGCGTACGGTCACCGAGAGCTGCGCCCGCCCGAGCAGGTCCACGCTCGTCACGATCGCGGGGCGGGTCGCCGCGGGCGGGGCCGGTGGGGTGTCGACGGCCGCGGCCGAGGACGGGGCGAGCAGGCCGAAGGCGCCGCCCACCGCGATCCCGGCCGCCGCCGCCACCGAGACCGCCCGGATCGCCTCGCGTGCCAGGCCCATCGTCGCCCCCCAAGTCGTCTGTGAGGGGCCCAGCGGACCACGGCGGGCTGAGGTCCCGGTGTGGTGCGACTGAGGTGCGGGTTCAGGCCGTCAACCGGCCGGCCGGTTTCTTGTCCTGCGCCGTCGGGCCCCACGACTCCAGCACCACGCCGGCCCCCAGCGACTCCTCGACCGTGCGGACCCAGTCGGTGACCGGGGCGTACACCGGCTCGGCCGCGAGCAGGGACCGGGTCATCGCGGCCTGGCGCTCGAGGTCCCCGGGCTCGCCGACCCGCAGGAAGCTCGAGTCGCGGTAGTCGGGGCAGTAGCGGCCGACGTCGAGGTCCAGGTGGGTCAGGACCAGGCCGTCCACGCCGCCGGCGGCCTCCAGGGCGTAGCGGTGCAGCGGGGCGTCGAAGTAGCCCACGCGGAAGGGGCCCTGCCAGTCGTTCGCCGGGTTGTTCGGGTCGCCCATGCCCGCGATGTCGCCCGTGGGCAGGGGGCCGGCGCCGTGGCGGGTGGTCACCGTCCGCAGGACGCCCAGCCGGAAGACCGGGGCGTCGGGCAGCAGCGAGAAGGCGTTGGCGAACGTGGTCGTGCTCCACGTCGTGTACGGGTGGAAGCCGTGCCACTCGTCCAGCAGCACGCCCTGGGCGCCCTCGAAGACGCACGGGCCCGCCGGGCGGAAGCCGTCCACCATCGTGACCGTCGCGGCGAAGCCGGAGAAGGCGGGCAGGCAGGCCTCCACCGGCGGACCACCGACGCCGAGGCGGTCCCGCAGCCGGGCCAGCTTGCCGCGCAGCACCCGCTCATCACCGCAGTCGCCGACCCGCGGGGCGTCGTCGGGGTAGCGCAGCGCGTACTCCATCGTCGCCCCCACCCCCATCCCGCACGACCCGTGCCGGTCCGCCCCGCGCGCCAGCTCGGCCGAGCGGTTCGCGGCGCGGTGGTAGGGCGTCGCGATCAGCGCCGAGCGGTCGACGGTCAGCCGCTGCCAGATGTCCGTCACGCCCAGCGCGATCAGGCCATCGGCCTCCGTGACGAGCGCGAGGGGGTCGACGACCATGAAGCGGGACAGGTGCGTGCGGACCCCGGGCCGCAGCGAGCCGGAGCCGAACTGGGCGAACGTGTGCTGGCGCCCGTCGGCGAGCACGACCGTGTGCGCCGCCTGCGCGCCCCCGTTGAACCGCACGACGGTGTCGATGTCGCGGGTCGCGCACAGGTAGTCCACGGTCGTGCCCTTGCCGCAGTCGCCGAACCCGAGGTCCACGACGATGTAGTGCATCGCGGTGACTACAGCCGCTCGACGCTGACCGGGCCGGCCAGGTCCGCCGGGGTGGAGCCGTGCGCGATCGGGGCGCGGCCGCCGCCGATGCGGGCCAGGGCCTTGCCGACGGTCGAGGCCGAGGCCGAGCCGACCTCGCCCAGGTCCGCGAGGCCCTCGTCGAGGTCGATGCTGTCCTCGCCGAGGCCGATGGTCAGCGCGATGGTCTCGCACACGGCGTCGAGGTCGTCGAGCGCGATGACGTTCTGGCCGAGCAGGTCGCGCCAGAAGTCGAGGATCGCGGTGTTGCCCGCGTAGGAGGAGCCCGCCGGCAGGATGTAGTAGGTGTCGTACTTGCGCCGGACCTCCTCCACGATGGCGCGCAGCGTGATCGCCTCGCGGAGCGGGTCGCCGATGACGGCGCGGACCTCGTTCGGCTTGACCTTCGGGTAGGCCCGCTCGTCGCCGATGATGAAGAGGTACCCGCGCTTGCCCCGCTTCTCGAGGCAGTCGATCGAGGTGTGGCGGGACATGAAGTACATCGCGAGCTCGTACGACTCCGTCATCTGGCCCCCGCCGCCGCCTTCGAGCACGAAGCGGCCGAGGTCCTCGTCGAGGCGGTTGTCCGACTCGAACTGGCCCATCTGCAGCGGCACCCGGTCGCAGGTGGCGTCGCCGATGGCGCCGAAGAGGATCTGCGGGTCGGTCACGTAGCCCTTGCGCAGCAGCAGGCCGAGCAGCTGCGGGAGCTTCTGCTGCAGCACCCGCGGCACCGAGCCCATCGACCCGGTGACGTCGAAGAGCACGGCGATCGCGACCGAGTCGGGGTGCTCGTCGGAGTCGCGGCTCTCCCGCGTGCCGACGCCCCTCGGGTCGAGGGCGGAGTGGACGGTACGCGCCCCGGAGTCGCTGTAGGCGAAGGCGCTCGCGCCCGTGGCCCGTCGGTAGCGGTCGGCGGCGTCGTAGACGTCGGTCGACCAGGTTCCGCTTCCCATGAGGGTCTCCTAAAGGGTGAAGGGACGGAAGGTGCGCGGCCCGTACAGCTGGTGCAGCAGCTCGTCGAGCTCGCCGAGCAGCTTCCAGGCGTCGTCGGGGCGCTGGCGGGTGGAGCTGAGCCGGCAGCCGTCGGCGAACCGGCGCAGCGGCCTCGGGGCGCGCTCGCCCATGAGGCCGGCCATCACGCCGGCGGCCATGTGGATGTCGGTGTACGGGCCCGGGGCGGCGCGGGACAGCACCTCCGGCGGGTAGTCGTCGCGGTGCCCGGGCACGATCGCGGCGATGCGCTGCGAGGGGTCGCTCGCGCTGTAGCACCAGTCGACGAGGACCACGCCGTGCTCGTCGGGCTCGATGAGCACGTGCTGCGCGACGATCGCCCCGTGCACCACTCCCGCCCGGTGCGCGAGGCCGAGCGCGACGAGCAGGCGGCGCCACATCCAGGCGGCATCGCGGGGATCCAGGCCGTCGGGCCGTTTCCGCTGTACCTCCTGCAGACTGTGCAGCCGCGGCGCCGACGTGGCGATGACGTTCGCGCGCCGCGTCTGCCCCGACTCGGACCGGTGCCGGAAGGTCTCCAGCAGCCGGGGCACGTACGGCAGGTACCGCGGATCCCCGTGCTCGGCCATCCGGCGCAGGGCGGCCGCCTCGCGGGCCATGAGGTCGTTGCAGGACGGGTCGCGGACGAGCTTCAGGTGGCCCTCGGGGATGCGGTACAGATTCGCCAGGTCGCCGCGGTGGTCGAGGACGTCGGTGGAGTACACCCCCCGGGCCGTGCGGATCACGCCCCGGTCGCGCCAGAGCTCGGACAGCCGCGCGAAGGCCCGCGTGCCCCTCGGCCCCGCGGCGTCGGGGTGCACGAGCTTGGCCAGGGTGCGGTACCGCCGGTGCCCGTCGTCGCCGCCGAAGAGCTCCCCGGCCGTCGAACGCTCGATGAGCGCGATGGCCTCGTCGGTGTTCACCGCAGCGTCTCCTCCCGGCTCGGCATCAGCAGCGCGGGGTGCAGGAGCCGGGCGTCGCCGGCGCGGTACAGCTTCGCGCGGGGCCCTCCCCGAGCCCCGCCCCGCTCGGTCGTGGCCCCGGTGCTCTCGACGAAGCCGGGCACCGACAGCACCTTGCGGTGGAAGTTCCCGGCGTGCAGGGGCTCGCCCCACACCGTCTCGTACACGGCCCGCAGCTCCGCGATCGTGAACTCCTCGCCCACGAACCGGGTCGCCAGCGGCGAGTACTCCAGCTTCGAGCGCGCCCGCTCGAGCCCGTCGGCGAGCACCGTGGTGTGGTCGAAGGCGAGCGGCTCGGGCCGGTCGTCCACCGCGATCCAGGCCGCCTCCCGCGCGTCGCTGCCGGACACGGGGTCGGGCAGGTGCGGGGCGAAGGCGAGGTACGCCACCGAGAACACGCGCATCCGCGGGTCCCGGTCCGGCGCGCCGTAGGTGCCGAGCTGCTCCAGGTGCAGCCGCCGGTTGGCGGTCGCGACCCCGGTCTCCTCGGCGAGCTCGCGGGCGGCGGCGGTGGGCAGGTCCTCCCACTCCCCCACGAACCCGCCGGGCAGCGCCCACTTGTCCTTGTCGGGCGGGGCGGCCCGGCGCACGAGCAGCACGTGCAGCCGCCCGTCGCGGATCGTGAACGCCACGACGTCGACGGTGACCGCGACCGGCGCATACCGCCGCGGGTCGTAGTTGGCGAGGAACTCGGCCTCTTCATCAGCCACGTCGGGTAGTCCTTCTCGGGTGGAGTCTTTCTCAACTTGAGTCTTACTCGATCTGAGAAGAACCATAACCCCACCCGGCCGGGCGCGCAACGCCGTGTGCTGTCGCCCGCGAGACACCCGGGCACCCCACCGATCGTCGATGCTTGACCGGTGACCGGGATCGAGACGGCGTTGATCCAGCTCGGGGCCGAGCGCTGATCAACCGCCGCGGGACCGACGAGTCCGCCCGCCGCAAGGTCGAGCGCGGGATCGAGACGATGGTCGACCCGGCTTCGCCGCCGCGATGCTGGAGCGGATCACCGGGGCTCCGAACGCTGTGCGGGGCGGTTGCTCGTCAGGATTCAGACGTGACTCGGGCAGCCGGATGCACCCACGGCGTC
Source organism: Dactylosporangium sp. CA-139114 (assembly GCF_050955725.1). Classification (NCBI taxonomy): domain Bacteria; kingdom Bacillati; phylum Actinomycetota; class Actinomycetes; order Micromonosporales; family Micromonosporaceae; genus Dactylosporangium; species Dactylosporangium sp. CA-139114. The sequence continues at coordinate 2,559,188 of NZ_CP192080.1, read as the reverse complement.
GGCTCGCCGTCTGCGGCGGCTGGTTCGTCGTCGACCAACCCGGACTGATACGCGAACGTGAGCAGTTGCTGCCGTCGTCCGGCGTGCTCTTTCTCCGCGGCCATCTCGTCGAGGACCTTCATGAACCGCTGACGCTGCTCCGAGGGCAGGTTGTGCAGCACCCAGGAGACGCTCTCCATCATCTTCACCGCGGTGTCGGGGTCGATCTCGTCGTCGTTACAGCTGTCCAGCCACCACAGAAGATCGACAACGAGCCCGGTGAGGGCCGGCACCAGCGGATCTCGTTCCGTCATCAGGCAACGTAGCTGGCCGCTCGTCCCCGTGAGCCCACCGGACATTCGTCGCCCCCGCAGAGCGGGACGGCAGCAGGGTCGCCAGGCTTGCGAAGGCGACCCGCAGATCAGAAGGCACGACCGTGCCCTCGGTGGGTCGACTGCGGCGCCTGGCATAGCCTCTCAGCCGTCAGTCTGCGAGGCAGCCCCTGCCAGATGGGCCCGTCGCCGGCGCACCATGAACGGCACGACCACGACTCCGGCCGCCAGCGCAATCAGTGCGGCCGCCCACCACGGCAGCACCGGTATGATCAGCAGGGCAAAGAACATGCCCGGCACGATGAACGAGGCGTCGGCCACCATGTGCTCGGCCGACCAGCGGCGCACCCGCGACATCGACACCGCCCCGATGCCAAAGATCAGTCCATAAAACGCGAAGGCCAGCAGTCCGAAGACCGGACCCCGTAGGACTGTCATCCCGCTACCCATGAGCGCGGCCAAGATCGTGGCGCCGGCGAGGCGGACGGCCTTCCCCGTGCTGCCGACAGACCGGAAAAGCCCACCGCGATCATCCATGCGCATGAGCATGCTGGAAGGCCGCCCACCGTACAACATGAACCGCGGCCGGGCTGAGTTGGCCCACGACGTACAAGAGGCTCATCAAGCGCGCCGGGGTCCGGCCGATCCGGTTTCACGACCTGCGGCACGCCTGCGCGACAATGCTCCTGCTCGCCAGAGTGCCCCCGAGTCGTGACTGAGAAGGCGGGACACCGATTGGAGCCGGGAGATCGGTGTCCATGTGAAAACGAGCGAAGACGAGCGGGTTCGACTTCCGCACAAGTGTCACGCGGTGCTGAAGGTCGGAGAGATTATTGCGCGCTATACGGCTGCGAATAGGAGCCGCGAATGCTGTTGAGGAGTGTGGGTGGAGCGAAGCTCCCCCACTGGGAAGCGAGCGAAGCGAGCGCGCCAACACGAGTCCGACAACGGCAAGCGGCCCCCGCCGAGAAGCAGAGGCCGCCGATTCGAACTCGTACGCCGCGTAGGACTTGAACTACAACCCGCAGATTAAGAGCCAGCTTCGAACGTGCTTTTCCATCCTGCTGAGTCCCGCCGATCCCTGTTGTGTCCGACTCCTCCGTTGGCTGCGTCCACGGGCGTGCCGCATGGTCCAGCCCGTGTCGAGCCAGTCCTACGGCGACCGAGCACCCGTGGAGCACCCAATTGGGCGGTTCCCGCCAGCGCCGCCCTGTCGGCGATGCACAGACCTGAAGGAGTTCGGACAGGTGTAAGCCTGCAGCCCGAGGTTTCCTGCGAGGCGCCAACGGTCCACGACGCGGAGCGCAAGGCGCTCCATCAAGGCGGATCAGGTATGGCGCCTCCGGACTGTCAGGCCTGGCTCGAGCGCGCAATATAAGTTTGGTTTATACTGTGGTCGTGTGGGAGGTCAGACTGCATCCCGAGGTTGAGGCGTGGTTCTTGGAGCTGTGCCGCGTCGATCCGGTCACGTCCGACCTGGTCGCCGAGGCTATCGATGTTCTTGCCGAACAGGGACCAGCACTCGGTCGCCCATTGGTAGACCGGCTGAAGGGCAGCCTGTATCACAACATGAAGGAGCTACGGCCGGGCTCGGCCGGCGCCACCGAAGTACGGATGATTTTCGCGTTCGATCCAGCGCGGGAAGCGGTCTTCCTGGTGGCGGGAGACAAGTCCGGCCAATGGCAGACTTGGTACCACAAGGCGATCCCGCTGGCAGACGCTCGGTTCACGGAGCATCTCACGGCGTTGAAAGAGGAGGGCGAGTCATGACTGAGGCCGCGAACTGGCGAGACGTCAAGGCGAAGGCCCGTGCCGCCGACCCCACCTGGGACAGCGCTGAGCGGGTGGCTCGCCGTCGGCAGATGCGCGAGCAGATGCTCGCCTCGGTCAGCGGCGCGCAACTCGCCGAGATCCGCCAGCAACTTGGGCTGACCCAAGTGCAGTTGGCGGAGGCTACCGGGCTGACGCAGGCGAGGATCAGCCAGATCGAGAACGGTGACGCCGTCGCGCTGGAGACGTTGCGCGCCTATGTCGTCGGACTCGGGGGTCACCTCGACATCGTCGCTCGCATCGGCAACATCCAGCTCAACGTGGCCTGACGGGAGTCCTTGACCTCGACGCGTGCCTGACCGAACTGCGGGTGCGGCACAAGCGCCGGCCGACGTTCCTGAAGACGTTGGACACGGCCGGGTTCTGACTGTCGGCTACCAGCGGCAGGGTTGCTCGAACGTGTCGATCCCGGCGGCGCCGAGCAAGTGGGCGTACGCCTGAGGGACATCGGGGAGGGCGTCGTACTCGCATTCACCTTCGACTGCGGCGTACGTCTGGAGTCAGGAAGCTCGTCCGTTCGGGAGCCCGGTTGTCCGGCTCCCGATCACCGGGCCAGCCCCGGTTGTCGCAGCCTGACCGCCTGCGCCGGCTCGGTGGCAACGAGCTGTGCGACCTTCGCCTCGACTTGTGCGAGGTCGCCGACGGACGCCAAGCAGCCCCGGTCGGACACGATCCGGCCCGCATCGAGCGCGGCCTCGATCTCACGCTCCAATCGGTCGGTCTCCTCGCCTGTGTCGCTCACCGGCGGCGACGGTGAGGGGTGGAATGACAACGGAACTCCTTGTCGATGATGTGGGCAACGGCCCGCCCCTGCCGTCCAGCGTGCAGGTGGAACCCTGCCGGGTTACGCCCGGCAGGGCGGGCCGCTAGATGGCGACCAAGGCGGAAAATCCACTGTGGAGGTTTCAAGAAACGTGCCGTCCGGCGTGCGGCGGCGTGAGGTGGATCCGGGCAGGAGTCATCACCACGACCGTGGCGAGCACGTCCGTGAATGGGAAGGGACAACAGCAGCGGCGCGAACCGGCGGGCACACCCGCACCAGCAGTCCGTGACAGAGGCCACCCGCCGACACGCGTGACGTGACGAGGTGCCGGCTCAGCCTGCCGGGAGAAGATCCTTCATGACGGTCCTCCTGTCAGTCGTACCGCACCCGGCCGACAGGCCCGCTGACAACCGGGCCACAAACGACAATGAGCGCCCCCACGGAGCGCCCACCCATCGACCTATATGGCCCGGCGAACGAGACGCCGCACGGGGAGCGTGCCTCCAGTACGCCGCGCCGAGCCGATGATGTCAAGCGACTCTGCCGCCTCAATTTCGCTACGCCCGCGACAGTCCACGGTAGATAGTCCCAACCAAGGTGAATGCGTGCCAAAGCGTCCGTGAGTGTCCTCAAACTGTGCCGAACGTCCGCGCCGCGACAGTGTGCCAACTTCGCGTTGTCCAGGCCGCCGGGTTCGGTGCAGGCAGTGGCCGACGACTTGACCTTCGCGGGGAGTCGAGCGTGGATCGACGTCCGTGCTCCGCCCCATCGCCCGCGAGGAGATCGGCCCCATGGCGCCAATCGCCGACGACACCACGCTGCGCCACGACGGTGAGTCGTTCGGGGAATGGATCGCGAGGCGCCGCCGCCAGCTCGGCCTGAGCCAGCGTGATCTTGCCGACCGGATGTGCGCCACGTCGGGGCGGTCGACCGTCACTCGCCACGAGTTGTCCCGCTACGAGCGCGGGGTCAGGCGGCCACGCCGCCAGGCACTGGAACTGCTGGCCGCCTGCCTCGACGTACCGCTGCAGGAGTTGCAACGAACCAGCGCTGAGCGACTCCAGCGCTGACGAGCGACCCTCCGATCCAGTCTCACGCATGAGATCTCATCCAGGAGGATGGCGTGGTGTTGATCGTGCGTGCGACGAAGAAGCTTCGTGACCGGATCGGTCCGCCGGACCTGCGCGGCGACGAGCGGTCCACGACAGTACTCGGCGAGTGGTACGCGACCAGGTTCGCCTGGCGGCCGGATGTCCTGCTCCTGGTCAACGAGTCGACGCTGCTGCCCGTGCTGCTCCCGCTCGCCCCGGCCGCCACCGCACTGTCCCGGGCTGCGGACCAGATCGCCGCGGCAATGGCCACCCATGGCGCCTCGGACGCGATCATCGCTGCTGAGCTCGAACAAATGCTTACGCACCGGATCGGTACTACCGCCAACCGCAGTGTCGTCGGGATCATGAACGAGTTCAGCCACCTCGCCGACGCCTACCGCGACCGCGGCAGGCAACCGAACCTCGACGACCTGGCGGCACGGCTCGCGACCACACCCTGCAGCCCGCTGTACCGCACCCACATCAGTCCCGACCGTGCGTTCACCGCTCTCGTGCACGCGATCCCACGCCGAGGCGACGCCCCGACGGCATGATCAACCCGACCCGTGCCCGGACGCTGGCGGACCGTTCCGGCCGCCCGCGGACCGAGGTGGGGATCCCGGACGAGCACCCACCGACCAACCGCCCGGATGACCGCCGACACGAAAAAGCCCCTACCCGGGTGAAATCCCAGGGCAGGGGCCTTGAAGTGGAGTACGCCGCGTAGAACTTGAACCTACAACCCGCAGTTACCGAACGTAACGATCCCTAGCTTGTGACTGTTCGTCAACTCTTAGAACTGACCTGCCCAACGGCGACATGCATTGATCAACGCTTGCCGTCGATGGTCAACGCTTAGCTAGGGTTTTCGGGGGGTAAACGGGGGGGCGTTCCGGCCTGCGGGTGCTGTGGGGACGCGGGATGTCGGTGCAGGTTGGTGTCCCAGCCGGGGTGCGTCACGGGACTGCAACAGCGTCGCGCAACTGTTCGATCACTCGTTGTTGATGGCAGCTTTCGCCCGCGCAAACACGAAGATGCCTCGGTCTAGATTTCGGTCGTGCTCGATTCTCGGTCGCTATCAGGACCGCGGGCTGCACGGTCGGCATGATCATGACGGGTTGCTCGGTCCCGAGCAGCCGACCAGGCTGGCGCGGCTGACCCGCGGTGTGCTACCGGAAACGTAAGAATCCCTGTCAGTGGCCAGTTGGGCAGGGCTATGGCGTAGTCGATTGACGGGGCTTCGGACGAGGTCGACGTGCCGGCGCCGCGGGAGATGCACGGTGCTCGAGCACCACTGAAGCAGGTCGGCGCGACGCCCGGGCCTGACGCAGCGCCGGCGCGCATCGGCGCTGGCATCGCCCGGAAGATGTTGAGGGCCTCACGGGCAAGCCAGACGGTGGGGGCCTCAATGGATTTTGTTAACAGATCCTGATGCACTCGCGAGTGCACCATCGACGAGGCGGGAAGGTGTCCGTAGCTTCGTCCCCGTGAGTGACTCTACCGCTACGGTTCCTCAGGCCCGGCTCGCGCAACTCGCTGGTGTCGCACGAGCGGCGGTTACACAGTGGCGCACCAGGCACGCCGACTTCCCGGCGCCTGTCGATGCGGGGGGTGACCTGCGGCTCGCCGACGTCATCGCCTGGCTCGACAAGCGGCCCATACCCGCCAATCGCCGCGGCCTGGACGAGCCCGCCGGCGTGACCTACGGTGACCGAGTCAGGCGCCGCCTCCGGATCGCCGACGATCCCGGTCGAGACCGGGTCCAGGAGCTCGCGGCGCTCGGCACCGAGTTCGGCGGCAACGCGTTCCGGGCTGAGTTCCTCTACCTGCTGCTCTGCCTGACGTATCTACGCCTGTACGACCACGACCGCTGGTCGCGGCTGACGCGCAGCGTGCCGCCGGACGGCGACCCGGGCATGGCCCGGCGGCTGTTGCGCGGTGTCGTGGCGCTGGCCGATGAGTCGCTGGCCGCTCCGGACCTGATCAGTACCTCGGACGCACCACCGACCAGGCTTCGGCCTCGTGCGTTCGAGCCGGTCCGTAAGGTCATCGCACTCGTTGCGGGCCTCGGCCCCGCTGACTTCGCGCGGCTCCGCGCCGCATATCTGCGGCAGGTGAGCATCGGCGGCTACGTCATCTCGACACCCCAAGGCGTCGCCCGGACTATGGTCGCGCTCCTCGTCGGCACCCCGGTCGACGGCGACGCCTTGATCTACGACCCGTTCGCCCGCTTCGGTGAGCTGCCGGCCGAGTTCGTCCGTGCAGCTGGCGACCCGGCTGTGATGGCTGGCGACAAGCTGGCCGCGGTGCGGGTTCGTGCGGAGCATCCCGACCCGGCCGAGCTCCGGCTGGCCGGCATGTGGTTGGCGGCGTCCGGGACGCCAGCCGAACTCGCCGTGACACCGGCGCCGCCGCCCGGCGGAGCGACCTTCGTACTGACCAACCCGCCGTTCGGCAAGCACGTCGAAGACACTTGGCTGCGGCACTGTGTCAACTCGCTCGCTGAAGAGGGACGGGCGGTGGTCCTCATGCCGTACGGCGCCGGTTTCGCCGGCAAGGCGACGATGCGCCGAGAGCTGGTGGATCAGGGTGCGCTCATCGCCGTCGTGGCGCTGCCGGCGCGGATGTTCTCGAACACCAGGGTCGGTGTGTGCATCTGGCTGCTGCGGCGACCCACGGGACGGCCCGCTGCCGTGCGGTTCGTCGACGCGCGCCGTCGTGGCCAGGCGAAGGGCCTGCACGTCGAGTTCGACGCGACGGACGTCGCGAGCATCGTCGCAGCAGTAACGGCACAGGGCCGGGTCGAGTGCAGCGTCCTGGCGACCCCCGAGGACATTCAGGCGCGCGGGTATTCACTGCATCCGCCGGAGTATCAGGACCGCATGTTCACGCCGTCGCCGGCGGACGTGGCACGCGCGGAGCTGGAGGCGCTGGCGACCGACGTCGATTTGCCCTCGTACACGACCGGCGACGGCTGGCCCGGTCGCCCGCTGCGCGAACTTTGCGACATCCGGAACGGAGTGCCGCACCGGTCGCTGACAGCAGCGGTGGGCCGCGCCGGAATCGCAGGGGTGATCGTGCCGGTCGTGCACCCACGGCACCTGCGCAGCGGGATTGTCAAAGCCGCCGGCGCCCCGCTTGCGGACGCCGCGTCGCTGGAGCCGTACCGACTGCGCGCCGGCGACGTGCTCTGGGTACGAACCGGTGCCATGGGCCAGGCCGCGCTGGTCGGCGACGACCAATCCGGCTGGCTGCCGCACACCAACCTGCTCCGACTGTGTGTCATCGACCCGGGCGAGTTGGATCCGGCCTTCTTGCTGGCGTTCCTGTTGCAGCCCGCCGTCCTGGCCCGTATCCGCGAGCGATCCATCCGGTCCACCACCACGTCGCTCCGCCCAGACATCCTGGGCGAGCTTGTGATGCCGCTGCCGCCACTCGCCGCGCAGCGGGACATGCTCGCGGCGCTTGACGCGCTCGACGATCACGCGGCCTCGCTGCAGCGCCGCCTCGACGCTGTGCGCGCCGCCCGGCCGATCTTCGGCCAGCATCTCATTGACGGCACTATCGTCCTAACAGAGAGGGAAGCCCTGTGAACCGCTCCGGCACGACCCCCTTGTGGGTCCTGGTCGTGGGTCTCGCGTCGCTCGTCGCGGCACTCGTAACGGCGATGCTGAAGAGCAGCGTCGGTGCGCCGCTGGCCGAAGCCGTGCTGTCCGCCGGGGTGGCGTTCGGGGGCGCTTTCGGGCTGGGCCTCGGCATTCTTGGCGCGCTGCAACAGTCCCGGTCCAGGAACACCCGCCGCGGGTCGAGGTGACGCAGGGGGCACGGACGTCTTCGCCCTCATCACTACATATCGTGGACCGAGCTCACCTTCCCTGTCCGCATCGACGATGACCTGCCGACAGCGTTGCGGCGCGACGAGCCGGAGACCAAGGCGTGGTGGAAGGTGCGACTGTGCTGCGCCCACGTCGGCACCCAGGTGACGGACCTGTCCTGGCGGCCGAGCGACGGCTTCCCGAGCCGCCGCGACTTCGACACGCCCCGTCAGCGGGCCGCCGCGCACCGCCGGATCGAGACGGCGCGCGACCTTTCGGGCCGGACGGGGTTGACCACGCGCACCGGATGATCGACCTGGGCCGGCCCGAGCCGACCCCTGAGGTCACGTGCAGCTCGTGCCCGCGGGCGAGGTCGATCGTCGCCTACCAGCGGGTGGGACCGCTGGGACCGCTGGTGCCGCCGCCGAAGCCGCCGCGCGGCGTCGTCAAGAAGCAGCCGGGGAAGAGCGCGCTGACGCGGCGCCTGCGCGAGATCGAGGCCGAAGCGGCCCGGCTGCGTGCGCAGCTCGACGAACTCGACCAGGGACGATCGAAGCCGGCCCGCGGCTGAGCCCGCCCGGGACAGTCCGGCTCGGGTTATCGGTGTTTGCGCCACCAGGACGGTCGTCCGAGCATGCCATGGTGCCAGGTGTCGCCCTGTCCACGCAGCTCGGCCAGGCGTTGTTCGTCCTGCTCGTACCGGTACTCGACGCGTGGCTCGCGCGGGCTCCAGCTGCCGATGAACGGGCGAAGGTCGTCAGGTCCGGGCGTCGTGTCGAACGGGACCGCGGTGAGGCCGGCGCCGCCCGCGGTCGGATCGATCCGGTCTGCGGCGGCCCGACCCCAGGCGGTCCAGGCGGCGCGGTTGCGCACCGTGGCGGGGTCGTCGTCCGGCGAGGCAGCCTGCTCGAGTGCGTCGCAGAACGCGCGGATCTCGGCGGCCGCGACCCACGCGTCGTACGCGGCCCGGAACACCCGGCGGCGGGTCGCCTCGACCGCCTTCGGGCAGGCCTCGTCGAGGGCTGCCTGCCACAGCCGTTGCCGTTCCTCGTCTTTGCGCCGCTGCTCGGCCAGGTACGCCTCATGCTGGCGGCGGGCCTCCAGCCTCGCCTCCTGGTCGGCGGCGACGGCGGCCTCGACCTCGCGGAGGATCCGCGGCAGCCGCTGCTCGAGGGTGGAACGTTTGTCGTCGGTCCAACTGTGGTGTTCGTTGTAGCCGGCCTTCGCGATCTCCAGCCGGAGCCGGCCCGAGGGCACGTGGTCGTACTCCGGGACGTGCTCCCACGGCCGGCGCCGCAGCCGTCGTGTCTCCTCCGGGGTCGGCTCGTGGCGGATCTTGTCGTACTCCTCGTGCAGCGTCACGGCCCGGCGCAGGTCGCCGACCTGCAGGTACAGCCGGGGGTGCTTCGTCTTCGTGTTCACGCCGAGCCGGTGCCCGCGTCGGCGGGCCTCCTCGGCCAGGGCGTGGATCAGCTGGAAGGCTCTCGGTTGGGACGCTTCGGTGACGTGGAGGTTGGCCGGGTCCCGTTCGATGGCCTGGAAGACCAGTGACGGGTCGCTGGTCACCCGGCGGGTATTGAGCCGGATCCGGTTCCAGTCGGTGTCGTCCGGCGCGCTGTCGTCGGTCAGCCGGATGATCAGATCGCCGCTGCCGCGGCCGGTGTGCTTGAGGTGGAAGCCGTCCGGGACGAGGTGGTGCTGCTTCGCGGCGTGAATGATCCGCCGGTACAGTGCCCGGGTCTCATCGTCCGGGACCTCGATCGTGACCGTGCCGCCCTCGGCACGGAGCCGCTCGATGAGCTCGCTGGCCCGATCCCGCATCGGCGTGGACGGCTCCGGACGGGCGGGGCGAGCGACCAACGCGGCCGTCCGCGCGGCGCGCGTGGGTGCGCCAGCCGGTTGCTTGGGACTCTCCACGGTGGTGTCATGCCGATCGGGGCGATCGGGGTGATGCCCATGCTCGAGGTAGAACCGGCCGGCGTCGGTGATCGTGGCGCGCCAACCGCCGCCGCGGCGGCTGACGGTGACGAGGCCCCGGCCCTGCAGCCCGCGGGCCGAGACCCGCAACGGCACGCTTTCAGGGCCGCTGAGATCGTCGCCCTCGCCGATACGCTTCAGCACGAGCAACTGCCGCTCGTTGAGCGGGTCCCATCGCTGCATGCACCGACTCTTGCGCGAAGGCCAACCGCGCCGCAAGGCGATCGTATGGTCGCGCTGCCGGTCACCCGGCCCCGGCAATCGACGTTGACAGTTGGTGGCAGGCGGCGCGGGCACAATGGGCCGGCGGACGTAGTCGACTGGTGAGTGCGGCAGGATGCCGTCAATGACGCAGAGCCGGTAGAAGCCGACCACAACCGACGATCGTGGACACCGTGGACGGTTGGGAAGGCGTACATCTTGAAGCCAGCGCAGGTAACGCTCGATGTCCACCCGGACCGCTGCGAGCGGATTGAGGTCCTGGTCGGCGCACCAGCGCAGGAAGAGCCGCAGCTCCGACTTGCTGTGTAGCCGGGTCTGACCGCGGTAACGGCCGAGATATGCGGCGGCCGCCGCGCGCAGTAGGAGACCGTTGGGGGATCCGCCGCTGACAGCTGGGACGGTGACGGCAGCCATACATCACCGTGCGCCACCTGCGGCGATGAACGCCAGTGCACTTGCTGCGGCAGATCCGCGCAGCCCACAGGAGCCTGTCAGGCAGAATGCTGCCATGGAACTGAGTCTGGTTGAGCTTCGGCGCCTCGCTGGTGAGCGGTTGTGGTTTCCGTTTACGTACGATGAAGCGGGCCGCGGATTCAATCGTCAATGGTGGTATAACGACCCCGTCCGTGTTGGCTCCACGAGCGTCTTTCTGCGGGCCCTAGAGAACGATGACGAGGTCGCACGGGTTGAACTAGACCAGAAAGTCAAAATCGACCACTACGCCGAGGTTCCATCACTTGGGTCTAACGCGCTCGCGATCCAGTTTATTGAGGTGCATAACAATCATCGCCTCCGCGGCATCGGCCGCGGCGTCATCGATCTTCTCCGCAACCGCTATCCGGACCGTCGGCTTGTGGCGTTCTCCGAAGGTGCCGACGGCTTCTGGTCGTCACTCGGTTGGCGACGACACCTTCACAAAGATCCAGAAACGGCATGGCGCGCACGCCCTCTCTTCATCCAGTCATCAACGTAAGCCGAAACCGGAATGACAGGCGATTCGGAACGAGCGCGGTGCCGGCTGGGAACAGGTAGCTTGGGGACGTGCGCTGTTGGTGCCGGAGCACCTACGTACTGCCTCTGTTCGCCCGCGTCCAAGACGGATCATTCTCTGATCCATGGACCGTACAACTCAGGATCTTCGACAATTTTGCGCTGAATCTCGCCCTCAAGATGGGTGAGTAATTCAACCAGCTGAAGTCGACCCGCAACGGAAACCGCCATCGGCCAGACGGCAACTCCGCCAATCTCGATGCCTTTCTTGATGTAACTAGCAAGTCCGGGATCCTTAAGCCGTCCCGCAGCTCTAATGTAATAAAGCGGATGAGCAGTACAGGCGTGCTCGTGATCGAGACTATTGCTCCTCGCTAGCCCTTCAAGCGCGATTGCACCTGTATATGAATGGTCCCCAAAAGGTGGATTCACATCTTCGTCGCAGAGGCCGATGAGTGAGCAACAGTCCAGGTTTGCCATGCCGCCCGGTATGCAGGCGAGTATGGTCACAGCTTGGATCTCCTGATGCTCTATGAGGGCCTGACGCGCCGCGTTGAAGTCCAAATCGATCACGCCGATGCGATGTAAGACGCGAATTGCGAGAAGCCTTCGCGCAGGCCGCTTATGAAGAAGCTGAGAATGGGCTAACTCTCTTGCATCGGAAGGTGTCAGCAAGGGCAAGCAATGAAGCAGGACTCGATCTAACTTAGGGCGCATCCGTGACCGCACTCGCGCTCGAAACTCGTCGGACAGAGTCACGGCTAACTGCGTCGCCAGTCGGTCCCTCTCCTCGGCCGTGAGGTCGCGTTCCGACAGCGCTCGACATACGTAGTAATTGGCGGGATCCGGGATTTCGGCCAGGTATTCAATGAGCGATGCTGATGACTCACAGCGAATCCACGCATTACCGAGAGCGTTCCGGGCATCAGTGATGAGTCCGAAACTATCCCAACGAGCCTCTCGGCCGTGGTCTGCGCTTTCATTCGCCATGGTTACACTCTACCCGCGAGGATCGATATCATGGTGATCGGTTTGGCTCGAAGCATGGGGACATGCCAATTCGATCAAGGCAGGCCAAAGGTTCACGTGTCATGTGCCAAGACTCATTGCGTACCCCACACCCCACCACGACGCGAGCAGCTTGAGGGCATTGGGATGAGCGCCGTTCGGCAGGTGCATTGATGGGCTGCGCGTTCATTGGCGTGAGTGCGCACCTGATCATGCAGGCGGCCAGCCGCGCGGGAACAGGCCGGTGATCCGTTCCGACACACCTGTGTCGGCGTCGTTCATTGTCACCGACCCGGTAGCTAGCCTGACGCTTGGGTGGCTGTCCGGCGATGAACAGCCAGGTACGTGTCGGCGGTCGCCGCCTCGAGGTAACCGGATGGTGGGCCGTCGATGAGAGGCGGCTGGGCGTTGATCAGCTCTTCCCACCCGGCCTGCTCGCCTTGGTCGAATCTGGCGCGTACCCGGCTCGCGAGGGCCTGGCGTTGTTGACGCTGTAGCTGCCAGTACAGCCCTTCCGAACGGGCGCGCCACTGGTCCCGTTCGAGGTCGACATCGGCGTCGACAGCGTCCGAGTCCCCGTCTGGCATCGATACCTCATCAGACACTACGGCGGCGAGCGCCTGATCGGTCGCGGCGACCTGCTCGCAGGCCGCGAACAGCCGCCGTGACATGCCGAGGATCAGATCGGTGCCCGGGACTCTTGCGGTGAGCAGGTCGAAGCGCTGCTGCGGTGGGCGGCTGCGGTACCGGTCGGGCATGCGGGCGTCTTCGCGCGCGAGGCCGGTCGACGGGTCGGATTCCAGTAGCAGGACCGCACCGGCGGTGCGGGCCGACCGGGGCTGCGCGACGCTCTCGCCGACTGGTGTGACGCGTAGCTGAGCGGTCGGCGTGCCGCGCAGCAGCAGGTAGGTCAACATCCGGGCGCGGGCAAGGGCCAGGACATCGTCTGCGTCGGGGTCCGAGGTGTCCGGGCCGCCGGTCGGCACTGATGCCGGTGACAGCTTTACGTGCTCAAGGTCGAGGGTGACGAAGACCCGGTGTTCGACGCTGGTGCCGCACAGCATCCGCACGTGCGGTCCGATCATGAGGCCTGGCCGGAGCAGCTGTGTTGCGCCCTTGCGGAGGTCCGGCAGGCCCAGCCGGCGGCGGCCCTTTGCCTCGATGAGCCACGGCAGCGACGAGCCCGGTCGGTAGGCCACAAGATCTGGCAGGCCAGCCGCGGTGGTCCAACCCGGCCCGGCATGGACTGGCGGGACGGCCTCAGCATGAACCGTGGGTCCCAGGCGCAGTAGGGCTTGGCCGGCCCACTCGGCCATGGTCATGCCGAGGCGGTAGCCGAACGTGCCCAGCGCCGAGGATTCAGTGCCGTGTTGGTAGACGACGTTCGCTTGCAGCTGGTGCGCGCCGGGTACCGGGCCGCCGTGGTGTGGTGTGCGGCCCAGGTAGGCGATGAGCGGCGAGCAGCGGGCGACGATCTCGGCGTAGGCGAGTTGCGGTACCGCAGTCAGCCAGGCGATGGGGTCGCGTCCGACGCATGTAGCCGCGTCTAGTACGTCCCGCCAGGTGGTCCGGACCAGGTACTGGCCCGTCGGCGGCATGGGCAGGCCCGGCCAAGGGGCCCAAACGCCGTCAATGGTTGTTCGCCGCGGTCGGCGCTGCGGTGCCAGAGGCCCCCAACGCACCATCACCGGAATGTCGATCGTATCCGCGGCGGCGAGCAACCCGCCTGCGGCACCGGACGGCGGCAGCATGCTTAGACTCTGGCAGGCAGCGCGGTGCAGTTCCAGCCCTGCCTGATGGGCCATCGGCTTGGCTCCTGCCGAGCAAGCGACGATTTGAGTTGACAACCCCTATTCTCAACCTTCGTCAAGGCTTGTCATCTGTTGTCGAGAACCCGCAGTTACACACCGTCACGGGTTCGGGGTTGTCATTGATCGTCACGCCTTGCAGCTGACCTGCGGGAATGCCCCCGCCTGCTAACCGACGTTTGTCGCCCTTAGCCAACCCCAACGACGGGTTTTCGGGGGGTAAACGGGGGCGTCCGCGCTGGGGTTCGGCGCGGCATGCCTGCTTGGATGGTGGCGGGCCAATTCAGCCAGACGCGCTATGACGCCGCGTGCCGCGCTGATCGCGGCAACTTCCTAAATTCGATCTTCGACCTGTTTCAGGCCATGAGCGGAAACGCGATGAAGCACGCTCGGCGGCGCAAGGGTTCGCCCTGCCGCCATCATCTGGGTAGTGCTCGGCGCGTTCGATTGCGGTCGCGGCCAACCGTGGCTGGCCGGACGGTCGACACCCCGCATGGCGAGTGCGACTGCGAGCCGACTCCCGGTCGCTGAGCCGATATGGGTTCATAACGGTTACATAACAGGAATGTCGCCCGACGCGGTCCCGTAGCGTCCGGTGGTGTTCAGCCAAGTCCGGCTGTGTTCAGTATCAACACAATCCGGACAGGGGACGGGGGTATTCGACCGCGTCATACTCGTCGACATGACTGCGTGGGATCGACGGAAGATAATCGGTGACGCTCTCGAACAGCGTGTCGCTGACGAACTGAGGTCACGAGCGTGGGTCGTTAACCCGTGGGGGCAGGGAGTGTTCGAGGAGGGCATCCAGCGCGCTCTGCGCCGCACCGACAGCTCCGTGCGTTGGACCCCGGATCTGGTCGCAGCCCGAGGCGAGACGGTCTGCTTCATCGACTGCAAGGCCAATATGACCGGCGGCGCCCGGCGACGCCACGCCATCGAGCGCGCGGCGGTACGGGCTCACCTGCAGTTGGTCGCCTGGACCGACCTGCCGGTCTACTACGTGTTCGATGACCTCGGCGTCGCGACACCGTATGACGTGCTCGCGGCCGGACGGCGCGGCCCGACCTCGTTCGTCGGCTCCGGAGCTCCGTACTACCTGATCAGTACCAGCATGGACCGTCCGTTCGATACGGTCTTCGGGCCGCTGCAGCAGCCAATCGCCACGCGGGCAGCATGAGTCGCGGACCACGCCGTACTCAATCGTGCCGCTCGCCACGGCAGTCCTCGATGAAGATCAAGGAGATCATGACGCTCATCGCAGAGTTGGCCGCGCCCGACTCCCCAGCATCGCGCTTTCTTCGCGAATACCTGCCCGAGCGGGCACGCCTGGTGGCGATGTGGGCGAACCAGATCTCGCATACGCCACCGGTGGTGATGCTCTGTGGTCGGCAAGGGGAAGATTGCTGTCAAGATCAGATTCGGCCGAGGTGGTCGTGGATGCGTCAGTGTGGGGAGTGCTGAGAACGGCGAAGGCCCGACCGTCGGGGATCCCTGACAAAGATCTGGCGACTGGGACTACGCCGCACTACTGAACGCGGTCTTCGTGGCGATCTTGTCTCTGGCGGCCCGCCGCCCTGCAACTCGTCGGCACGTCTTGGCCGTGCTGCGCGCGCTGACCGGATTCGGCCGGGTGTTGCGGGACAGCGGTGAGCGCCGCGAGCGAGCCGGCCGTCGATGCGCCAAGCTCGCACGTCGCCCGGTTGAGGCCACTGCGAGAGGCACTGGGCGGTGAGAATCGGCAGAACTGCTTGCCGATGGGGTTGCCGAGCGTCTAGAGCACCAATCGTCTAGGCGCTGGCGCGATGCTCGCAGCATCCGCCACGCCGTCTGGCTATCGCGCTCGACCACGCGAAGCCCTCACGGATCTTCGCGTGCGCCGGCGAGGAACCGTGATGGTGACGGCAGCAATACGCGTACTGTTGGCGATTTCCCAAAGGGAGTATTGGCAGGAGCCTGCCCGGCGGCAGGCACCTCCACGTCCCAGGGCGGTCAAACGATCGGAATCGTCGCCAGAACCTCCTGCATTCTGTGGACCCCGACGAAATGGAAGGCGTGCCAACCGGCATCGAGCGCTACCTCAACATTGCGTGGGTCGTCGTCGAAGAACCAGACCTGCGCTGGGTCGACGCCAAGTCGCGAGTTCACGATCTTGTAGAAGTCGAGCGAGTTCTTGGTGACGCCGATGTCGCCGGACCAGGCGATATGGTCGAACAGCTCGTCGAAACCTTTGGACTCTCGCAGGTACGCCACGCGGTACTGCTCCTGGTTGGTCACCGCGGCAGTGCGGCCACCCCGGCGCTTGCGCCAGTCCAGCAGCTCGGCCGCGACTTCCTGATCAACGGTGCCGTCATTGGTGAACCAATAGGCCAGAAAGTCTTGAACAGTGACTTCCGGGTGCAACGCGGGGAGTACTGCCGCGAGCGACTCCCGCAGGTCGCGCCGCCCGACAATGACGTCCTGCCAGTGTTCGCGAAAGAACTTCGTACCAAGTGCCTTAGGATCGATTCCAAGATCCTCCTGGATCCGGCTGTCCCACGCGCCGCCAAGGTTGGGGCTGGGGTGTACGAGTACCCCATCCACGTCCACGGCCAGCACGTAGTCGCTGGCTGACGCTCCACCTGCCATCTCAGTCCTCACATCCTCAGAGGGTGGATCTTCTTGGGCGTCCACTGCCGCCGTCTTAGTGTCCTACATGACTCTCGTCGATTTTGCGTAGGGCTGCGTCCAACGCGCGAGAGATCACCTCAGGGGCGGCGTGGCGAACCGGCGCACCGAGGAACGGGGCCTTGTCATATCCGATCAGCAACCAAGGGAAGGTGCCGAGGGAGTCGCCGTACTCCGACTTGGGGTCCAGGGAGATCGGAATGATTCTTTCGGGCGGAACTGAACGACCGAGCGCTACCAGTTCGGGATAGATATTTCCGTTCGTGTTAGCCGCATTACGGACGTACGCCGGTGACAACAGAATGATGGCGGCGTCGGCCTGGCCAGCGTAAGTAGCGCCATTGGTTCGCGTGTCCCCGCCCAGACCGGAAAAGTCTTCGACGAACGCGAAATAGCGGCGCCGGGCGTCGTATAGCAGGCGGAGGACTACGCGCATTGAATCGATATCCTCCCAGCAGAACGAAACGAAGATGGCCGGGCCGGAGTGGCCACGCTCGCCGCGCGTGTCGTCGACCACCGACAGCCGGATTTTCGAATCTCGCTCGCGTGCCGCCCAGTAGAGGGCGGCCAAAGTTCCCGCCGCGCCAGCCTGCATGCGCAGAAGCCAATCAACGCGCGTCTCCGGCACATAGAGTAATACCTTGTCGCGCACCGGAGGCGAATCCCACAAAGTCCGCAAGAAGTCGCTGACGTGGCCGCCCGCGGCTTCCAGAGGAACCGTTTCCCCGAACAGCGTATACGGTGCGGCGCTGATCCGGACCGACGCGGGCCTATAAAGCCCGTGGCTCTCGTAGTCCCAATAAGTGTCGACGAAGATGTCCGGCCGTAACCGTACGTCTCCGGCTGGGGTGTGGCCTTCCGGTCGTTCGATCCAAAAGTACTCGAATCGAGCGGCGTGCGAGGAGAGCAGGTCGATCGCCTGTCGCACGTTGGCGTCGAGCAGTTCGGCCCGGGCGCTCACCCGCAAACGGTCCAGCTGGGACAACAAGAAATCATCGTCGAGTCGCTGAAAGGCATCGGCGCTTAACCCGCCATACTGCGCGCCGAAATAGTCCAACATCCAGTCCGGATGCCGCTTGAGAAGTTCAGACAGCGTCACCGCCAGCAATGTGACCCGGAAGCGCACGTGCGGCGCCGAATAGACCTGGGACCGTAGGATGGCCCTCAACATCAAGAAGTTCGAGACGGGCCCGACCGCGTCGAAGACCGGCCCGTTCTCGTCGTACGCAAGCAGCGAACCGATAACGTGCTCGGCCGACGCCGAGATACTCGCACCGATCGTGTGATAGGCGTCACGGTGAACGTAATCGAGCCGGTCGGCGTCAACGACGCCATCGACGATCTGGCGGACCGCGCCCAACGCCGGCGACTCCTTGATCCCTCCCGTCACAATGCCGGCGATCAGGTAGGCAAGGAGGTTGATGTCGAGCCGGTCTCGCAACGGGCGGTGAGCGTGCAAGATATCGATGAGCGCATTCAACGTGAAGGTATCCTTGCCCGACAGCTGAAGGGCAGCGACCTCAAGCTCGTCCGCAACCCGGGCCGACACCGTCGCGTGCGGCGCCAAGAACAGATCGGCCGCTTGGCTGTACGGCAGCTCGCCGACGTCTTGAAGCAAGCCGCACACCACCACGTGCTCACCAATCCGCCGCACGAGGTCGGCGTCGTGGCCTGGGTCACCAAGGCCCGGCAACGATTCACGCAACGACATCATCGTCTGCTCAGAAAAGAAGCCGACCCGATGGAGGCGCTGCAGGATACGCAGTGCGATGTGGGCGGTGCCGAGGGCGTGCGCGAAGCGGGTGTGGTCGGCACCGAGAAAGCCGTACGACCCGAACGGCAGCTGCTTCAGACGCCGAAGGCGCTGCATCTGCGGCGTCTCGAGGAGGAGCGCAGCGGTGTCCCGATGCGGAAAGAGTGCAGGATCATACAAGTCGATGGCACCGTGGACCGCGTCGTGGATCGACGGTGCATGGCCGCGCGCCATACCGCTCCATTCCCTTCTAAACCGGGCCGTTGGCTGATGTGTCAAGCGTTGAGCTCGAGCAGAAAAGCGGTCGCGTAGGAAAGCGCGAAGACGGCTGGCACCCACTGCTCCAAACGCGTGACCGGAATGTAGCGTGCCTTGTCTTTCCCCTGACCGATCGCTCGCCATTCGGCTGCCCAGTACGGCGATGCGGGCAGCCGTTCCTCAAGGGCGCCGATGACGCGATATTTGACCGATGCGAGCTGCCGGTACGACCGGAGCACCGAATACCACGCCACACACTGGACGATCAGCGCTACCGTGACGAGCGCCCGCAGCCCGATGTGGCCGGTGAAACGGGAGGCAATTCCGGCGCCGGCGGCTAACAGTGCAGTATTCAGGGTGAGGAAGAAGGTATTGGTGATTCCGCGGCGCGCCGATGCCCGGTCGGTCATCTCTACATATAGTTTGTACTGTTCCAGGATCGCGGCGCGGTATTTGTCCTCATCCGTGCCATAGCGCGACTGGTCGATGCCTTCCGACCACAGGCCGGCTCGTGCATCGTCGATCGATGAAGATTCGCGGAGGACTAACCTCTTCGCCGGAAAGGTCATCGGCTCAGTATCGTGGATGGCGGTCGGTGGCGCCACAGCACTTGCTCCGCCTTCGTAGGCTGGGGACATGTGGCCCAGGCAGACGGTGAACGATATGCACAAGCGACTGTTGATGCCCTCCAGCGGCGGCCAGCGGTTGCCACGGCGCCGGGTGATGCCTAGGGCGACGTTCGACGCGACTCATCGCTCGGTGGCCGCCCAGCTGGCTGCCAACTACTATCAGAGCGCACGCACCGAGGCCATCCAGCGGCTCGGATTTCGCGATGCCGGGCTGTTCCTATTCCTGGCCAGTTCGATCACGGTGTTCGGCGTGGCGGTCGGCCAGTCGCCGAACGTTGACGTACTGTACGGCGTTCCTGTCCTTGGGGTCGGGGCCGCTCATGTCTACGCGCAACACAGTCGGGTGATCGGCGCCCTCGGCCGGTATATGGCGATCGACCTGGAACGCTCGATCGAGCCAATCCTCGGCGAGCGGTGCACGCCCATGCAATGGGACAGTTCGGACACGTTACTCCGGCGCGGTGGCCACAACCTGCCGGTCTTCCTGTCTGCGCTGCTATTGATCCTCGTGCCGGAGGTGGCGGCGACGGCGATGGCAGTATTCGCCGGCGGCGTTAGTCGGTGGGACATCGTCGGTGGCACCGTCGGCTTCTTTTGCGCCGCAGTCTCGGCGTACACGCTTTTCAGTGTGCATAAGGTACGTATGGGCTACATTTTCGAGATAAACGCATTCCGGACATCGCAAGGTCGGCCGGTTCAAGAGGCGGGAAAACTCAGTTGAGTGGCGTCCCAGTTGGCTGGCGGCTCATACGGCGTATAGCTCTTCACCTCGTAGAACGCCGATCGCAGGTCGATGGCAAGCGCGCGCTTCAGCCGGCACCGCGCGTCGTTTACCAGGTAGATGCTGCGGTAGGCGGCAACCGCAGCCGGACTCAAAGCATCGCTCGATAGGAACCTTTGGACCTCGTCCTTGACCGTCCAGAGCCGCCAGTTGGCATGCCGGAGTTCGCCGAAGCGGGTACTCGAGAACACATCCTCGATGCCGTACCCGAACCAGATGTCCCGAAGTGTCTCCCAGCCGATGTCGCTGGACGCCTTCGACCGCGCGGAACGGACCTGGCCGATCGCGATCTGGTCTGCGTAGGAGTCCAGGCCAACCTCGGCCTCGACGAGTTCCATAGGGAAGGCAGCGTTGACCGTTGCCCGAGCATCAGCGCGTTCGCTGTTCAGCCATTGGATCCGCTGCACCGCATCGACGAACGACTCATCGAACCGCTTTTCTCGCTCACACCGGCGGATCTCGTTCTCGAGATCCCACAGCTCGCTGTTGATCGTCCGCAGCGGTCCGGCGTCCGTCGACACTCCGGTGTTCGCCCAAGCGGCACTCAGGCCAGCCAGCTCCCGCTCGGCCACCCGCCGCGCCTCCAGATCGCGTACCCGCTCCAGCTTCAGCTCCAGGATTGCTAGACGGTCGAGGAGGGTGCCGGGCGTCAGGTATGTCGGCAGCGAACGGTCGCCGGTCATCCGGTGGCAAGCCGGTCGGCGAGGCGAAAGAAGTCGATGCAGTTGCCGCCCAGGATCGCGGCCCGATCCTCCTGGCTCACGTCAGCGAAGGCGTCGTCGACGAGGGCACGCGAGCGCGGCCACAGTGTGCCGAAGTGCGGATAGTCGGTCGACCACATCATGTTCGTCGTCCCGATTACGTCCCGGGCCCGGACTCCCATCCGATCGTCTATGAAGGATCCGGCCATATTGGAGTGCCAGTACGACGACGGCGGCCGTTGCAGCGGTATTTGGCGTAGGTAGCGGTTGCGCTGCCAGATGTCGTCCACCGCCTCGAGCCCGCGGGGAATCCAACCCACCCACATCTCGATCAGCCCGACGCGCAGCCGCGGGTAAGCGTCAAACAGGCCGGAGAGCAGCAGGTCGCTGAACACCGACGCACCCCGACCGAGGCTGAACCCGAAGTTCGGGGAGCGGTGGTGGAACTCCAGCCGCGCGGGCGGCGCGTCACTTCCATAACCATGCAGGCGTACGGTGTCGCGGCTCTCGGCCACGTCATCCTTCTGCTGATCGTTCAGTTCCCGCCAGAGCAGCCGTTCTTCTCGTGACCGCAGCCCGACGTGAATGCAGATTGGCATCTCAAGCTCTTCTGCGCAGGCCCAAAAGGGAGCCGATTCGGCGTCGAGATGGTCACCACCGGTCGGCCAGCTCGGCAGCACCGCTGCTACAAATCCCTGGTTGGCGGCGTCCCGGAGCACCCGCATGCAGTGGTCGACTCCAGTGGTCGGCAGCTGGGCGACCGGAAAAAGCCGTCCCGGTGCCGCCGCGCAGAACTCCTCGAGCACAAAGCGGTTGTACGCGTCGACACCGGCCACCACGAGGTCCCGATCCGGATCGTCGAGGAAGTGGCCCAGCGGCCGTGCCGTTGGAAAGATAACCTCGGCAGACACGCCGTCTTCGTCTTGGTCGATCATGCGAGCGCCGCCGTCGTAGGTGCCAGGCCGAATCTCGTCGAAGCGGACGCCGCTCGGTCGCAAGTCGTCGGCCGGACGGCCGGGCAGACCGGCAAGACCAATCGGCTCGGGCCTGCGTGCCCCCGCGAACAGCCAGCCCTGTCCACCGTCCCCGTCCTCGACCAGCTTCGGGGCGCGATCGTGGTATCTGGCCGGGAGCCAGCGTGACCAGATGTGCGGCGGATCCAGGAAATGCGAATCAGCGGAGATCATCATTCGGTATTCCCCACAGCAGGTCGTCGGCAAGGTCGGCGGCAGCGACGATGGCTCGTGCGGCTGTCCGCGCCTCCTCGGTTCCAAGGGTGAACGGCGGAAACAGCAGCAGCGTCGAGGCGCGCGGGAAGGGCACCAGCACCCCTCGGTGCAGCAGATCCGACGCGACGAAGAGAGCGTGGTCGGGGCTCTCGAAATCGATCGAGAAGGCCATCCCCATCCTGTGCAAACGTCTGCCGAGGCTCGGGTTCAGGGCCGCCTCGAGCTCATCGCCGGCATCCCGAAAGGCCCGCCGGTTGTCCTCGTTCGTCAACTGCGCCACAGCCTCGGTCGCGACAACCATGCCGAGCAGACTGCCCCCGTACGTGGAACGGAAGTCGCTGCGCCACTTCAACAAGGCCTGATTCGATCCATCGGTGCGGATGCCGCACGCCGCCACTGGATATAGCCCGCCGGACAACGCCTTACCGGTAACCAGCATGTCCGGTGCCACGTGGCCCCGCTCATGCGCCCAGACCGGCCCGGTGCGGCCGAGCCCGCACTTGACCTCGTCGAAGATCAGGACCGCGCCGACTTCGTCGCAGCGGCGACGAATGGCCGCCAGGAAGTCCGGTTCGAGCGGTCGGATTGCCTCGGTCAGCTGCACCGGCTCGACGATAACCGCGGCCACGCTCTCGTCGATCGCACCGGCAGCGCTCGCGTCGGGCGCGAGGCGGATCGGCTCGGCCAGCAACGGGGGGTACTTCGCGTGTAGATAACGTGGGTCGGTTACGGCGGCGGCCAAGCCGGTCTGCCCGTGGTAGCCGCCCTCGATTGCTGCGAGTCCGGTGCGCTCGGTGGCCATCACGGCGGTACGGAGCGCGAGCTCGTTGCCCTCGCTGCCACTGACACAAAACCGCCATTGCCAGGTGCCCCGCGGCTGGCTGTCGCTGAGCGCCTTGGACAGCCGGGTACGCAGCTCGCTGGGCAGCTGCCAGTCGCCCATGTCCACTGCGCCAGCGGCGGTCACCAGTGCCCTGACCACGGCCGCGTTCCGATGACCAAGCGCGAACGCCCCGCCGCCGGTGCGCAGGTCGAGCAGCGCCGTCCCGCTCTGGTCAAAGACGAACGAACCCTCGGCGCCCGCGACCGAGAGGGGTAGCCCGAGCGCGAGCAACGGATTCACGTGTTCCTCGGCGACGCTGCGGGCGTACGCCACGGCGAGCTCGTAGCCGGGGCGACGCGCGGCCGCGCCCGTCCGCTCCCACCAGTGATGCTCGGCGCCGGTCAAAGCTTCAGCTCCCGGTAGTTCATTAGCTGGCGCAGGCGTGCCGCCGGATGCGCGATCTCGGACTCGGCGAGGTAGCTCATCACGATCTCGAGATTGGCCGAATCTGACCAGAACCGGCCCTCGTCGAACCGAGTGTTTGACACCATCGCGTCGGCCCAGCGGCGAGCGCTCGACGGACTCAGGTCGGGCTCGACGCCAGCCATTGCAGACAGCGGGACCACCTCGGTGTTCCGCACCGGAGTCCCGTGGCAGCAAAGTCCGTCCACCGCCGACGGGCGCCGCCCGGTCGTCGCCAGATAGCCGTGCGTGTGCTCGCCGCCGGTGATGAAGATCGGCCGATGTTCGTGCAGCGGTTGCAGGCCCCGACGTGACCGGATGGCGCCGTCCACCGATTCGAACGCGACGTGGTCAACGTGCCGCAGCTGGACCGCGCTGCACGCGGCATACCGCTTCAACCTACTCCGCAACACGCGCACCACGGTGTCTGCGACCAGCTGGCGGTTGGCGTACCCGAAGTTCCGCGAGGCCATGGCAGCGCCGAGAAGGGCGCCGCCGTGAGAGCTCGACAGATCCACTGCGAAGAGGCCCTCGGCGGCGTCCTCGGCCGTCGAGATTGCCTTGTCTATGGCGAGCGCGGCGAGTTCGGCGAAGACGCCGAGCTTATTGAGATGATCGCGGACCGGTGCGGCGCCGACGTGGACCACGACAATTACCCGCCCGACCGGCGGCGAGGCGGGGCTCAGCGAGCGCTCGACGACGTAACAGGCCACGAAGTGTCCGGCGGCGCTTCCCAGGCTCGCCTGCAGATCCGAGGCGACGAAGCTTGCCTCCAGCAGGTCAACGCGCGGCGACCAGCTGCTGCTCTCCTCCGCCTCGGCCGAGGCGACTCCGAAATGGACCGGCGCACCGACCGTCGAGATCCCCTCCATCATGATCGCTCGGGCCGACGTGCTCACTTTCTCCCGCTCAGGCGAACCGACATCGATGCTGGCCACGAGCCCGTCGAAAGTCTCGTTGAGCAGGTCGTCGTTGATCGCCTCTGGGTCGATCTCGATGCCAGTGTCCACCACCAGGTAGCCGCAGCCCATGTCCGGGGCGGACAGCGGATAGAGCCAACCCGGCTCAGTGGTCACGACAATCCCGGCCGGAAAGCCGAACGGCTTCGGCGACGCGTCGGGATAGATGCTGATCGGGCCGGCCAAGTACGGGAGCCGGGCGATCCGGGCGGCCTGAGCCATGATCGACGACTGGAATAGGGAGCCGAGCAGATACGAACTCATCAAGAGCCGGACACCGCGGCCCGGTGCGTCGGCGAAGTGCGCCTCGAAGTAGTCGACGTCTAGGCGTGCCACGATGTCGCACCTCCACCCACGATTTCGTCGGTCACCCTTGTCACCAGCTCATCTGGAACGCTGTCGCGCGCGTAGAGCCTCCACGTGCCGGCCGATCCGCGTGGCAGCCAGCCGGCGTCCCGGAGAGCCGTTTGCTGGTCTGTGTCACAGGCGGCCACTACGGTCTGTGACGACACGGCGGCGACCCCCACGACGACAGACTGGGGCGCATACGGAGTGAGCACCAGCACGGCTGGCTCCGGACCGGTGGTTGCACCGAGGTCGTCGGGAAACCGGAAGACGATCCCGGATGCTGTGGGCTTCGGCTCCGGGGCTTCGGCGTCCGCCACACTTGCGGTGGCCTTCACCCGCTCAACGGTCCCCGCCGTGCCGTCGACCTCGACGATCACGTCGTCCGGCAGCAGGCGGTCGGCGTCCGGTACACCGATCACACACGGCTTGCCCAGCTCCCGGGCGATGATCGCAACATGGCACAGCATGCCGCCGTCCGAGCTAACGATGGCGGCCGCGCGGGCGATCGCCGGCAGCAGCTCCGGCCGAGCCGCGCCGCACACCAGGACCCGGCCGTCAGCCGCGCTGTATGAAGTGACCTTTTCAGGATGAGACACCGGTCCGCGCCATCGGCCAGGCGCACCCGGCTCGCCGGTGACCAGTCCTGGTGCCCGCGGCCGGTTGGGCGCCGGTATGTCGGGCGTCGCCGTCAACGGTCGCAGCTGGACCAGCCACAGGCGCCCGTCAGGGTCCTCGACCCACTCGATATCTACGCCACTCGGGTGGATCGGCAGCGTGGCATCGATCGCGTCGTCGATCAGAGCGGCCAGGTCGTCGCTGATACAGGCGCATTCCGCGGCCGTGGCCCCCAATCGGAGGTAGGCCAGCCCGGCTTCCTCGTCAACGTAGACAACCTTAGCCTCGGTCGGCTCGTGGGCGTCGACCACAACGGCGTCCCCAGGGCGGAACTCGCGGCCCACCAACGGGTATACCGCCAACGGCTTGCGGTGGACGCGAAGGCTCGTCGAACCAGTGTCGGCCGAGCTCGACCGGAGGGTGTCGCCACGGCTGATTCCGCTCACCATATCGAGGGACATGCCCCAAGTACCCTCGATCATACGGTGAATCTGGCCGCCGCTGCGCCAGCCGAATGCGACGCCGCTGCTGCGGGCCGGCACGGTCGCCTGCACCACCACGCCCAGCTCTCCGCTCCCACTGCGGCCGATGCCCTGCTCGTATGCGGTGCGCTGCGGCGAGACGGCGCTGCGGACAACGTCAGCCAGGGCGGCGGCGATCAGGTCGTCTGTGACTGGCGCGAACGCTGACCGGAAGATCCCCGCGTAGCTGTGCTTCTCCTGGTCCTCGACGGTGGCGGACGACCTGATCGCGAGATGCCAGATGTGGCGGGCGCGAGCCCACTTCGCGATCTGAGCGCCGGTGCGCCGTAGCCAGGCCAGGTCGGCTTCGCCGCCCTGCGGCACCAAGTCGGCGGGGAGGAACGCGGTCGGTGGAACGCGCTGTCGGTGCCGCGTCAGTATCGATAGCCCGGCGGCCTTTCCACCCATCCGGGAGAAAAGTCGCGGGTCTGCGTCGAGCAGGTCAATCATGAGCGGGTCCACGCCCACGCCCCGTCCGACATGTCGAGCAGGCGGGGCCTCGTAACGGCCCCCGGTACCGGCGCCCCGGCATGTATCCAGGGCAGCACGGTGGCTAGGTCGAGGGCGAGGCGATCGGCGGCGACCCGGATCGCGCTCAGCGTGGCGCTCTGCCAGCGGCGACGCTGCTCTTCCTCCTCGGCGGCCAGCCTGCAGATCAGCGTCGCGGCGATTACCGGCCCGAGCGCCCGACGATCGTGCACGGCCAGGTAGAGGCGGGAGACGTCTCGGGCGAGCGACCGCTCGCTTCGCACGCGGGCGTCCCGCATCGCTTCCAGATGCGCGACATCGTCCGCGTGTAGCGACCGGATGTACATCTCTAGGTTGCCGGCTGACTCGAAGGGTCGCTCGGCCAGTCCCGGCCGCTGCAGATGACCGATGGCGTGCGCGAGGTCGGTAGCCGCGCGCGACGACCACCGTTCATCGCCGATCGCCCTGGCCGCAGACGCAGTGAGCGCCGCGAAGTCGGCGAGATGGGCCGAGGTCACGGGTACAAGCAGGCGCATGATCAGCGTGCGGGCAGCCGAGGCCCCTACGACGCCGCCGACCTCGGCTTCGAGGCGGTCCATCGGCAGCGCCCAATTCAGCACATGCAGCGCCATCAGCTCAACGAGTGCGTTCACCGCCAAGTCGATATCGACGCGCGATGCCGACAGCGCGTTCAGTCGCCCGGTCGCGGTCTCGAGCCGTGCGCAGAGCTGGCGCAGGGTAGCAAACAGGTCACGGACGAAAGCGACGTCCAGACAGCGTGCCGCGAATTCGTCCAGCACGCGTTCGTATTCAGCCTGTGGGATATCGAGTACGCCGGGGCGGCGCAGCGTGCCCCAGATCGCGGTCTCGCCGAGCACCACCCGCGGGAAGAGTACAGCGCCGCCACTGTAGAGCGCCAGTTCGAGCGGCGACGCGGCGGGGAAATCGACCTCATAGTCGAGCACGACCGAATCGCGCCAACTGCTCTCCACGATCGTGAGCCAGGGCCGGCAGCGTCAGGACGCCTTCGTCTCGGGGTCGTCCGGTGTCGACTTCGGAGTCGTGTCGTCGACCAGGAACTCGTCGGCGGCTGGACGATCTCCGATCACGCTGCGCCGTCGGCTGCCGCCGAGCCTTTGAATCAGACGCGCGATCGCCAGATCACTAGCGACACTCTCCGCCATCTGTTCCTCCCTTGGTGGTGTATGGTGCCGGGTGAGTGACCCACATCATACAGTAATGCTCCGGCGGCAAAAGATGGTCGCGGATGTGTTGAGCAGACACCTCTGGCACACGCCGACCTCAACCCTAATGCCGGGAAGATAAGCGTTCTGGCTGGTCATCGGTTCAACCAGCTTGCGCAGCCGGGCCGGCGCCCCGTACACCGCGTTGATCGCCGCGACCGACTTCTCGACCTCAGTCCGCTCCGCCTCGTCGAGCCCGACTCTGGGCTTCGTCGGCGGCCCTGTCCAGGTCCTCCTTGGTGACGGCAAGCATCAGGCGGACTTTGACCAGGCGTCGTTCAAAGTCACGGGCACTGTCGCGTCGTCGTTTACCGGTTAACGCGCCGTCGCGGCCGACTTCTTACGTCGGGCCGCCGCGTCGCCTTGCTCTCGACACTACACAATTCTCGGCATCACCGGACCAGTGAAGCGGTCTGCCCATTCGTATGGTCACCGTCTGCAGTGTTTGTCGCCGTTGTCCGGCCTGGGAGGTATGCTCGCCTGAGACGGACTGCGCTGGCCCCGCGGCCTCGCGGCGACAGAACGGGCACCGTTCGCATCGTCATTGCTCTGTGCTGAGCGATCGATGATTTGAGTTGGCAACCACCTCATGTCACCCGCCATAAGGCTTGTCATTCGTTGTCGAGAACCCGCAGTTACACACCGTTACGGGTGCGGGGGTGTCATTGATCGTCACGGCTTGCCGCTGACCTGTGGAAACGCCCCCAGCTGCTAACCAACGTTTGTCGCCCTTAGTCAACCCCAACGACGGGTTTTTTTTGGGGGGGGGGGGTAAACGGGGGCGTGTTTTCCCAGCACGGGGCGGTCGAATCAGGGATCTGGCGCAGGTTGGTGGCCGGCAGGGGGCACGTCACAGAACTGCAGAAGCGCGACGTAACTGGTAGATCGCCAATCGTAGGCGCCAGTTTCACGCCTACATGAACAACGGTGACGCTGCGGCCTGAGCAACCGGGGCATCACCGCGTTCGCTCATCGGCCCTCGGAACAAGGATCGCGCAACGTCGACGGCCGGCCATCAGCGCGGAGGACGTTCGCGTCTGGGTGACCGACGTCCAGTGTCGCTAGGCGGTTGTCGATCTTCCGAGGTGGCTGCGCCTGGACCACGACGCATGTGACTATCGCGAACTGCGAGATCCGTAACCGCAGCCATTTTGTCGAACATAGCCCTCATCTCCGGCGCAGGCTTGACGGTCGCAAAGTATCCCGCCTTAAATGCGACTAGCGGGTGGCACCTCAGCGGCGTAGCGCCGTTGCAGATACGCTTGGAGGTCTTGGACGATGAGTCGTAGCTCTGCCTCCAGGCCTGCACTGTCCTGCTCCACGGAACGCAACCGTTCAAGGGCGAGCCTCGCAAGGCCCGAGCGCGTTCCGTCGAGTTCAGCTGCGAGCATGCCCCGCGCGTCGGCGAGCGCCGCGGCAGGCGAGCGCATGCTATCGGCTGCCCGAAGAATGAGCATCAGAGCCGCCTGGAACCTGTCGGAGTGCACGTCTGCGTGCCGCTCGTCGATCGAGCTGTAGACGGCATCGGGCGCCTCCTGCCGTTGCCTCATCACACGACTGTCAGCGCCAGCGTCGTCCATCCAAAGGTCACTCGGCCTGTTAGAAGCGCCCGTTATTACGGCACGGCTGCGGTGCCGATTCGCGTTCATGACCAGATAGGGATTCACTTGGTCTTGATCGTCGCGTGATCGCTGGCGTTGCACGGCAAGCAGGCGCAGCATGGCTGAGTCGATCCGCTGGACGACGTCATGATCGGCGAGTAGACGCCGCTTAGCCTCTGGATCTTCATTCGCCAGCCGGTAGACGACCTGACTCGCCTCACCATCGACAACGATGTGTCGGCCAAAAGCCCGAAGGGTCCAGGCCATGTCTTCCTCGGAATAGACGGAGTCGGTCGGTTCCCCCTGCGGATTCGCGATTTTGGAAGCGACGGTGGCCCACACGTCTCGGGCTGGCACGCCGCGACCGTAGCCAGCCGCGAGGACTTGGAGCAGGTGCGTGGCGGTGCTGCGCCGCGGCTCCTCGAGTGCGGCGAGCTGCTGGTACAGCGACCGCGACGGTCGGGGCCGCTCGGTCTGCTCGTCGAACAACCCATCCGCGCGCCGGGCCGTCGCGGCTGGGTCGTAAAACGGGTTCGGCAGCATCGGTTGCGACCAGCCGAAACTGCCGAACCATGGTTGCTGAGTCAAACCACGGGGCCATGACCCGTGCAGCGCCTGCGCGACGTCTACACCACGGACGGCGGCGTTGTACGCGTTCCAGTGCACCCGATCGGCGGGGTTCGACGGTCCCTGACGCAGCAGATCGACGAAAGTGCTGCCAAGGACATCAGATGCCCGCTCATAACTCTGGGCAGCGGCTAACACTCCCACCCACCGGTCCTCGCCAGCGTCGTACTGCGTGTTGTCAGCATCGATGAAAGCAGCACGCAACCCTTCAAGGATGCCGTTACCTGCGTAGCAGGTGTCCAGGACGAAGAGCAGCTGACGGATGCCGGACCGAAAGACTGCACTGACCACATCGGACGGACGTACGACTTCACCGCCACAAAAGGCCGCATTTGGAAGTAGCAGGTGCAGTTCGTCGCGCTGATCCCGCCATGCGTGACCTGCCCAGTACAGAACCATGCTCCGGTGCCCGTCGACCGGCGTCACGAGCTTCTGGAGCACCGCGCTGCGGCCTTCGTTGACAATCTTCTGCGAGAGGCAGCCACGCAGCGCGAACTGTGTCCGCAGGTTCCGGACATCACGCCGGGCGCTGGGCAGATCCGGACAGTCGTCGTCACGGTACCGATCGACGCTGACACCGACATATCGCACGGCACGCTCCCTTCAGAATCACACCGCGAGGACAGGAGTCGTGACCGCGTCGAACGTCCAGTTCGACGCGCCCCGGCGGCGTACTTGTACGAGGTAGCCACCTGCTCGCAGTGTCTCGACCTCTCCTTGTCGCAGCTTGGGATCCGCGGTCGGCGCCAAGGTAAACGGTCCCGTGTGAGGGTCCAGCGCAGCGTTCAACACCCGGGCCTCCAGCAGGGCGTGCTCGTCTGCGCACATAGCTTGGATCGCGACGGGCTGTCCCGCAGCCACCAAGTCTTCGACCTCGACGCCGATCATGGCCGCCGGATCAGCCGCCCGGTGCTCGACCCACCGTTCGGTGACAATTCCCTGTACCTGGGTAAGCACGGTCCGGCTGCTGGGCAGCGCCCCGTGCTTGCCGACGACGTAGTGTGCCTCGGAGCGTTCCTGGCCTCCTTTGGGCCGGCCGGAAAGCCTCGGCACCGTACCGTCGCCGAGTTCGTCGGCGCCCGCGATCGTGAACAGTTCAGTGAGCGTATCGCTGCGGGCGTCGAAGGTGGTGATTGTCGGCTGGGCAATGCCAACGATCGCATGGGTCGTCATGGCAGCGCTCGGCGTCTCGTTGAGCTCGTCGTGGAACCGCGCGCCGTCCGCGATCATCCTCTGATCAAGATCGGGCAACTCGACTTCAGGGGTCTTCCGCAGCACTCCGGCGTCGTCAATACAGGCATATTCGGGCAACAGCTGATGCAACGACGGCAGCGTCCGTGCGATCGACGGCAAACCGAGCCGACTGCCAAGCTTCCCTCCGACACCCATGAGGAGTCGTTGCAGGGCAGTGGCGGCGCCGCGATGGGGCGTGCCGATTGTGATGATGGAGCGCACATCCCGCGGGTCGCCTGCCTGGAGAAACCAGCGTGCGATGAGACCGCCCATCGAATGGCACACGAATACGATCTTGGCCTCTGGGTGCACGCGGCGGCGGCGGTGCAGGATCGGCTCGACCTGTAAGCGTGTTCCGCCCCGGGTTTGATGGAGACATCGAAACCTGGGAGATGATGCTGCTGTGCCGGCACCGAAGAAGTACGACGATGCGTTGCGTGAGCGGGCGACCCGGCTGGCGGTCGAGGCCCGTCGGGATCCGGTGTCCGCGGTCGGGGCGATCCGTCGGATCGCTGATCAGCTCGGGGTCCATCCGGAGGCGTTGCGCACCTGGGTGAAGAAGGCCGAGACCGATGCCGGGGACCGTCCGGGCACCACCAGCAGCGACGCGGAACGCCTCGCCGCTTTGGAGCGGGAGGTTCGTGAACTGCGGCGGGCGAACCAGATCCTGAAGTCCGCGGCGAGTTTCTTCGCGGCGGAGCTGGACCGTCCGTCGCGATGAAGGTCGGCTTCGTCGACTCCCAGAAGGAACAGCACGGTGTCCAGCCGGTCCTGCAGGCGCTTGAAGGCACGCCGGCACAGATCGCACCGTCGACCTACTACGCCGCCAAGACCCGCCCTGTCAGCGCCCGGTCCCGGCGCGACGAGGAGCTGACCGTGCTGATCAAGCAGATCCACGCAGAGAACTACGGCGTCTACGGCGCCCGCAAGATCTGGCACGAGCTGCACCGCCGTGGCGTCGAGGTGGCCCGGTGCACGGTCGAACGGCTGATGCACGACGCCGGGCTGCGCGGGCTGCTGCGCGACAAAGCACCGCGCACAACCCGCCCGGCCGCCGAAACTGACCGGCCTCGTGACCTGGTCAACCGCGTCTTCACCGCAGCGCATCCGAACCAGCTGTGGGTCGCGGACCTGACCTACGTCCGCACCAGCATCGGCTGGGTCTACGCCGCGTTCGTCCTGGACGTGTACTCCCGCATGATCGTCGGCTGGCAGGTCGCCACCAGCCTCTATACCGACCTGGCGTTGGACGCGCTGAAAATGGCGATCTGGCGCCGCCAACATCAAGGCGCTGACCTGCATGAACTTGTCCATCACTCCGACCGCGGCGTGCAATATCGCGCGATTCGCTACAGCCAGCGGCTCGCCGAGGCCGGCGCCGTCGCCTCGGTCGGCTCGAAAGGCGACTCCTACGACAACGCCATGGCCGAGGCGTTCAACTCGCTGTACAAGGCCGAACTCGTGCGCAACAAGGGTCCGTGGCGCGGGCTCGACGACCTGGAGATGGCCACCGTCGAGTACATCGACTGGTATAACAACCGACGGCTTCATGGCGGGCTCGGCCACGTCCCGCCCGCCGAGTACGAGGCACTACATGCGATGACCCAGCCGGTCACCGCACCCCTGAAAACCAGCTAACCAACTGTCCATCAAACCCGGGGCTTGACAGCGTAGACGTCGAGCGTTGTACCGGTTGGACAAACGCCAGTCGTAGGGGAACGTCAGAAGGTTCTCGCCGTCACGCAGGCCGCACTCCTTCCGTAGCACGTGAACTAGCCGGTCGTACCCCACAGTCGTATTCCAGATCCCAGGCACGCTGTGGATCTCCGGCATTAGCCTGCCCGGCGTGACACCGTCGTTCGGGTGGTCGTCGCCAATGCCGTCCGGCAGGCGCAGACGCTCGAGGTTGTCGGGTAGCCGACGGAGTCCGCGCGCGATCGTCGACGGGCTGACGCCCCAGAACTCCCGGCCGTCGAAACGCAAAGTGCTGCCCATAATGCCGGGTACCACAACGATGACGTCTGTTGAAGCGCTGGACATCCGTTTCCCTTGTATTCGTGTCGAGCACGTAAGGTAACCGGTCAATAGAGCCGGAGGCGATCGTCCGACCCGCCAGTTAGGACCCAACCAGGGTGCAACATCCGCCCATCACCCTGAAAGCGGCCCTAAAGTAAACACGTCGACAGGCTCTCAATCCACGCGAATCGGACTCGCGAGACAAGTGAGCCGGCCCATGTGCAGCGACCTGACCGCCTCATGAATGACTACGGCTATGGTTTGCACTCCGGTCGAACAGCGCCTTGTACAGGCTCGTGTGATGCGGCAGATTGCCCCGCGCCGGCGTTGGCGGCGATCCGCGCGGGGGACCCGAGCATCGGGTTGACGGTGCATCGGATGGACGAGGGGTTAGACACTGGCCCGGTCCTCGTGCAACGCGATGGGATCGTCCTTGGTGAGTGGGTCACGCCGGCGCTGCTGTGGTCGCGGATGGGGCCGGTGCTGGCGGAGGCGCTGACTGAATCCCTTGACGTGGGATGACCACCACACGCGGAGCGGTCCTGGTTCTACAAGCACGGCGGACCAACCCCGCCATTGCCATAACACGGCTACCCTGGCGACCCGGGCTCCCAGGCCGACCTGTTACTCACCAACGCTGGTGACGCACGACGTTCTCATGATCGAGTACACAGCCGACGACAGTACGCCACCCGACGAACGCCGACGCCTGAATTCTCACATTCGAGCGTTGCGCCAGTAGGAGTGTGAGCGAGAGGATAAACGCCCGGAACAGTCGGTGTCGGCCTGCGCGGCCAGCGAGTCGGGCCAAGTCTTCAGGCGCTGCAGAACGCGCGAATAGCGACCGTGCGGCCGGACCATTGGCAGGCACCGTACGGCTGCGGCGTTCCCAAGTTCGATCAGGAAGGTAATCGTTGGTGAGAGAGATCCTCGGCAAGGCCCAAACAGTGCGTGAGCTGCTCAAAGGCGTGAAGTACTCGATCGACTACTACCAGCGCGAGTACAAGTGGCAGGACAAGCAGATCCGCGAGCTGGTCGAGGACCTCACCGGCAAATTCTTGGAGGGGTACGAGCCGGGTCACGAACGCCGGAAGGTCGCTGACTATCCGCACTACTTCCTGGGCTCGATCATCATCAGTAAGAAGGACAACGCCAGCTACATCGTCGACGGCCAGCAGCGGCTGACCAGCCTGACCCTGCTGCTCATACTGCTGCGTCGACTGCAGTCGGACGCCGTCGTCCAGGTCAATATCGACGAACTGATCGTGTCCGAGAAGTACGGCCAGAAGTCGTTCAACCTCCACGTCGTAGAGCGCGACCCCTGCATGACCGCGCTCTACGAGGATGAGCCGTTCGATGTCACTGACCGCTCCGAATCAGTGCGCAACCTGTACGCACGCTATCAGGATCTTGATGAGTGCTTCCCGGAGGACCTTCGCGGCGAGGCTCTGCCGTACTTCATCGATTGGCTGCTTGAGAACGTCCACCTCGTAGAGATCACGGCGTACTCGGACGATGACGCCTACACCATCTTCGAGACGATGAACGACCGCGGTCTGTCGCTGAGCCCGACAGACATGCTAAAGGGTTACCTTCTGGCGAACATCAGCGACGCGGAGACGAGGTCAATCGCCGACACTCGGTGGCGTTCGCGGGTACGACAGCTCGATGAAGCAGGCAAGGAGGTAGAGCCGGACTTCTTCAAGGCGTGGTTGCGCAGCCAGTACGCCACCCGGATCCGCGAGCGCAAGAAGGGCGCCCGGCCGGAGGACTTCGACCGCATCGGCACCGAGTTCCATCGGTGGCTCCGTGACGCCAGCCAGGGAGTCGGGCTGCGGACCAGCGACGACTTCCAGAGGTTCATCGACCGTGACTTCGACTTCTACAGCCGCTGGTACCTCAAGCTGGTAGACGCCTCACGTACACCTGCCGAGGGCCTGGAACACGTGCTGTACAACGCGCAACACGGCTTCACCTTGCAGTACATGCTGCTGCTGGCACCGCTGACGCCCGATGATGACACCGAAACCGTCCGCCGGAAGGTTCGGCTGGTGGCGCGATTTGTCGACATCCTGCTCACATGGCGGTTGTGGAACTTCCGCAGCATTGCCTACTCGACCATGCAGTACGCGATGTTCCTCGTAATGCGTGACATCCGCGGACTCGACGTGCCAACTCTCGGCAAGCGGCTCCACGAGACGCTGACCGACGAAACGGAGACGTTTGCAAGCAATGATCGTCTGCGTGTGCATCAACAGAACCGGTACGCGCTGCACCGCATCCTCGCTCGTCTGACAGACTATGTCGAAACGCAGTCGGGGCAGCCATCCCGGTACACCGACTACGTCAACGCCGGCAAGGTCCGCTACGAGGTCGAGCACATCTGGGCTGACCATCCGGAACGCCACGCGGACGAGTTCCCGAGCGCAGCTGACTTCGCCGAGCACCGTAACCGTGTCGGCGGGTTGCTGCTCTTACCCAAGACCTTCAACGCCAGCTACGGCGACTTGCCTTACGAAGACAAGTTGGCCCACTACAACACCCAAAACCTTCTCGCCCGCTCGCTCCATACCCAGTGCTATGAGCACAACCCTGGGTTCGTCCGCTTCATCGGGGATACTGGATTGCCCTTCCGTGCCCACGACCGTTTCGCGAAGGCCGATCTTGACCAGCGGAGCGACCTCTACCGGAAAATCGCCGAACTTGTCTGGGATCCAACGGACCTGTTGCGAGAGGCGTGCACCTGAAGTGCAACCAACACGCAAGCCTGCAGGTGCTACTTCAGCATCGGGGCGTGATCGGCCACGACGCTCCGCCCACAGTCGCATCCGACTTCGGCAACTGGCCGACAGGGCCGACCGACCGGCGATTTCGCCGAGAGTTGCGTCGTGCGCGGGTATGCCATCGAGCAGGAGGCAACCGCACGGGCAGCGCTTTGCGGCTTCCTAGAGTCCATGTGAGTCCCCGCCCTGCCGCGCTGCTGCGAGCAGTGGGCTGGGTTGACCGTGCCAGGTGATCGCCAGTGTGTCCCGGGCCCTGGTCGCTGCCACGAACAGCAACGCTCGCGCCTTGCGGAGTTCGCGTTCGTACCGAGCAGGATCGTCCCGCCGGTAGCGCTCGACGGCCGGGCGCGGCAGGACACTGTGGCTTGCGCCGATGATGGCGAGCTTCTGGTACTCGAGACCCTTGAACCGGTGCATGGTGCCGACGTGGACGTCACCGACGTTGCTCGGTCCGTCCTTGGTCAGTTCCGCGCAGCTGATACCGGCCTTCGCGGTGAGATACGTGATGGCTTGATCGACGTGTTCGCGATCGGCGACGCACACCGCGATGGTTCCCGCTGGGTCGCGCGGCGTGCCGTCGTCGCCGACTGACAGTTCAGCGCGCCACGCCGACACGGTGGCGGCGAGGGCGGCGAGTTCCTCCTCCCAGGTGGCGTAACCGGTGAGTGTGGGGACCGGGCCGTGCAGAACGGAGCGGTATCCGGCGAGGTTGTCTGTGCCGTCGTCGAGGTCGTCGTACGTGATGTTCTTGTCGTCAGCGACGAGCAGCGCGCGGGCGAGGATCTCTCGGGTGGTGCGGTAGCTGAGGGTGAGCCGCATGGACCGCCTGCCTCGGATGTTGATGCCAAGAGCGCCGAGGGCCACCTGATGGTCGTAGATCCGCTGGTGAGTGTCGCCGGCGATGAACATGTCGTCGGGCAGTGTCGGGTCGGCCATGGCGCGCAGCATCTTCCAGTGCGCGGCGCGGAGGTCCTGTGCCTCGTCGACGACGATGTGCCGGTAGCGGTAGGTCAGCGGTCCGGAGCTGGAGCTGCCGCCGTCCATGACGCCGGCGCGTCGTGATTCGATCATGACGGCTCGTTCGATCTCGTGGCGGGCGGCGCGTTCGGCGGCCTGGCCCCAAGTTTCCACGCCGAGTTTGTCGAGGCGGGCCGTGAGCTGTTCGATCAGCTTCCACACCTGGTTGCGTTCCGGCCGGGTGAGCGCCTTGCCGCGGCCGGCGCGTCGGACCTGAAAGTAGTCGCTGCGGCTGGTTACGGACTGGCCGAGGATAACCTGGTCCCATTCCTCCAGCAGGAAGTCGGCGTCCCAGCGTCGTTCGTCGAGCTCGGCGAGGAGCTGGCGGAGCTCTGTCAGTGCGACCTGATCGGCGATGCGCTGCCGGCGCTGCCGTTGGGTGGCGTTCTCGCCGAGGACCCGGGCGGCGAGCTGGTCGATGTGGGTGACGTCGACCCGCGCCAGCTGCGTCGGGTCGTCGATCAGCGACGCCAGGCGCAGCCGCAGGTCGGTGGCGAGGTTCATGGTGAAGGTGGTGAGCAGGATCGGCTTGTCGTCGCCGGGTGGCAGCTGCTTCGCGAGGTGTCTGACCCGGTGCAGCGCGACGATGGTCTTGCCGGTGCCAGGGCCGCCGGAGACACGGACCGGGCCCTTGTAGTGGTTGTAGGCGATGCGTTCCTGTGTCGGGTGCAGGTACACCTTCCAAGTGCGGAAGTCGCCTTCGTCGATCTTCGCCTGGACCTCCAGGTCCACTGCTGTGATCTTGGTGCGGGTTGCCGCCGCTACGAAATCGCCGAGGTCTGGCTGTTCGTCGAGCTGGACCGGTGCGGTGATCTCGGTTCGTACCTCGTCGATGTCCATCCCGGACGCCAGGCCGTAGAGGACATCCTTGGACAGCAGCGGCGCACCGTCCAGCAGCTCATCCAGTTCGGCGTCACTGGTGACGGCAAGGGCCAGGTCGATAAGCTGCTCCGCGACTCCAAGCGCGCGGAGCTGCTCGGCGGTGTATCCGCTTAGGATTGGTTCGGCCGTCGGCGTGGCCGGGTCCGGCTGTGGTGCGGGCACCGCAGAATCAGGTTCGGCCGGGGTGAGGGTGATGCCGGCCCGGCGCAGCGCGCTGCTGCCGACGACCGCGAGATCGACGAACTCGATCTCGCCGGTGACGCGGTTGACAGCGACCTGCAGCTCCTCGTAGACGTCCTTGCGATGGCGGACGGCGATGACGAGCCAGTGCTGTGTTTCGTCGGGATCGACGCCCAGGGGCGTGAGCAGCGCCCGGTACGACTGGTTGATCTTCGCGCGGTAGATCCGGGAGTCGCCCTTGAGCTTCTTCAGGTCCAATCCGGGCTGGTCGGGGTTGTTCCGGAACAGGTGGCTGAAGTCGTAGAACTGGGCTTTCACCGCGCGGTCGAGCTTATACAGCTCCTGTTCGGCCTTGCGGTACAGGCTGAGCCGGGCGGTCATCGCGTGGTGCCTTTCGTGTCAGGGATCAGATCGAGGAGTTCGTCGAGGTGGTCCAGCCACTGGGCGGCGGTGCGGATGGTCCAGCCCTCGTCGGTGTACGCCTTGTCGCGGCGTCCGGTCTGGTCGGTGTCGCCGGGTTTCGGGTCGTAGACCACGGCGACCTTGACGGTGCTGCTGTCCCAGCCGAGGTCGACGAGCCAGCGGCCAGTGCCGAGTTCGTAGCCGAAGACGGGTGCCTGCTTGCCGTGGTCGGCGAGCAGTTCGGCGAGCTGCAGCAGCAGCGGGGACTCGTCCGGTTCGTCGCGCAGGATTGACAGGATGTCCTCGTCCCAGGCTGGGTCGCGGTGCGCCGCCGCAGCCGGTGGCCTGGGCTGTTCGGGTGCCGTGCGGGCGGGGCCGCTAATGCTGTCGAGCTCACCGACGCCGCCGCACACGGCCAATGTCGTCACGTCGAACGTCGCTGCCTGGCTGGTGGCGAGCTGGGCTCCGTCGCCGCCGGCGTGGGCGAGGAACTGGGTGAGGTTGGTCCAGTACAGCCAGGCGTGCCATCGGTCGGGGTGCTCGTCGCTGCCGAGCGCGGTGTCGCTGTCGTCGAGGACCGTCAGCGCCGTCCAGCGCAGGTGGTCGGGATCGGCGGCGTCGAGCGCGACGACGATCGGCAACCCAGTCAGGTCTTTGGCTCGATAGACGTGGACTGTGGCGCCGGGGTGTGTCACTGCCGTCGGCGGCTGCGCGTCGGGGCTGCGCAGTTCGGTGTGCAGGGCGGCGGTCAGGTCGTTGCGGCTGCTGGTGGCGATGACTGGTTGGGTGCCGGGCGCCGCCAGCAACCCGCTGACGAGGGCCGCCGCACGGCGGGCCCAGCGCTCCGGGTCCGGATCGCGGAGGTAGGCGATGAGCGTGGCGACCGGGTTGGTGAACACCGCCCCGGGAAGCTGGGCGCGTTGCCCGCCGGAGTGTTCGTACGTCCGCTTGGCCTGCTCCTGAGCGGCTCCGGGGTACGGCGGCCAGACCGGCCCGGCGGTGGTCCGCTGCTGCTCGAACAGGGTGATGTCACGCCAGGTGATCTGGAAGACGGCGTGGCCGTCCGCGCGCAGGACAGTGCGCCGCTGAGCGTCGTCGGCGATGCGGTTGTGGTCCCGGGTGGCGTGGAACCGGTACCCCTCCAGGTACACCTTGACGCTGTGCGGTGGACCGTCGACGCGGGTGAACGTGAAGTCGGTGCGGGTCCTGGCCAGTTGCTGCTGTGCCGTCAGCCGCCAGTGCACGATGTCGGTGCTGCCGGTGAAGCGCAGGTGTCCGCTGGCGTGCCCGTCCTCGTCCAGCACAGCGTCCGGCGTGATCGCGGCCCACGTCCGTAATGTGGCCAGAAACCGGGCTTCGAGGTCCGACTCGACCTGACGGTCCAGGCCGACGAGCCCGGTGTGCGCGACCGGCTCGGTGCGCCAGCCGTCCTCGCCGCCGTGGAACAGCAGCGGCTCGATCATCTCGATCGCGGTGCGGCGGGAGACGACGTCGAGCAGATGCTCCGGAATGTACCGGTGCAGGCAACGGTGGCAGGCGCGGCGTTGCTCCTCGGCGCACGGGCAGGCGCGCAACGCGTCGTACGCTGCCCGCAGCGTGTCGCGGAACTCATCGGGCCGGGTGAGCCGATCGAGATAGCCGGTGCCGCCCGGCAGCTCGTCGAACAGGACCAGGAACCAGCGTCGTTCGCCGCTCTCGTCCGGCATCGACGCGACGGTGGTGTCCAGGTGCTGCGGGTCCCCGCCGAAGTGCAGGTCGACGCCCATGCGCAGCGCCGCCCGGAACGAGTGGACCCGGGCGTCGACGTCGGCGGCGGCAGCCGGCAGGAGCACCCGCAACGCCTCGGTGCGCAGCTGGTGCGCCAGCACCACCGGTTCCTGAGTGACGGTGCCGCGTTTGCCGCGCCGGAGCGGGCACCACGGCCGGTGATGCTTCAATGCCGGGTTCCGGGCCTCGGACGATGTCAGCGCGTCGGTGGCGTGGTCGAAGACGGGACGGCCGTCGGCGGTGGCAGCGCCGCAGCCGGTGCAGACGTGGAACGGGTTGAGCCGCACCTGGTGCCCGGCGAAGTCATCCCGTGCCGGGGTGTCGAAGCGGGCCGGTCCGACGTTAATCCGCCGGATCCACGCCCGCCGGCAGAAGTCGACGCCGAGGGTCTCCCGTTCGTGCCGCCACGACCCGGGCGCGATGTCGTTCGGAGGGAAGTCGACGGCGTCCACGACGGTGTAGGAGCGGCGGTCCCGTTCGTCCTTGTCGTCGCGGATCCGGGCGTCCTCGCGTTTGTCGCGGGAGGTGACGGTGACCGGTTCGACGACCTGGAACAGGCATGACCCGTCGTCGGCGATGAGCAGGCTACGGCAACGGGGGCATGCGGACCGGTCGTTGACGGCGTCCTCGGTACGCACGTAACCGCAGCCTGGGCAGATCCGCCAGTCGAGCCACTCCTTGCGACCGTCGGTGGCGACCTCCAGGCCGGTGATCTGATGCTGGTAGCCGTTAACATAGAACGTGTTGCCGGGTGCGAGCTCCTCGATGGCGATCCGGCGGGGCCGCTGGTAGCCGAACGACTCGGTGCGGATGACGACCCTGCCGGTCTTCGGGTCGATGCCCTCCTCGCCGTAGACGGTCGCCGACAACGTCGTCGGCGTGTCGATCAACGCGTAGTTGGGCAGCAGTCCGAGGTCGCACAACGCGTTCTGCGCGGGGGTGTCGCCGAGGTGCAGTAGTCGTCGGCCGACACCTTTGCGTTCGGCATCCAGTTCCGCCCGCTGCCGAGCCTGCTCTGGGTCTGAGTCGTGCAGTTCGCCGTGCGCCTCATCGATCGCGCGGAGCCGTGCGCGCAGCGAATCCTCGGCCTGCCGCCACTGTCGTTCGGCCTCCTCGGCCGCGGCGCGGAGCCCGTGGGTCGCGTACGCCGTCAGGTCCTGCCGCGCATCCGCGGTCACCCCGGTGGGGAACAGCCGCAGGAACCCTTCGGCCAGCGCGGCGCCCTGCACGACGGCGAGCTGAACCAGGTCGGTGAGGTACCCGGACGGACCGAACAGCGCGGGCGCGCGGTGCGGCAACGGTCGCAACGGGGCACCGTCAGTCCTCAGCAGCCGTCCCGCCGCGGCGAGGTCGAGCAGGTGCGCCAGGTACTGCCGGCGCAGGATCTCCACCGCCGACAGATAACAGCCCGGTGGTGTGATCGCCCCGGCGATGAGGTCCTTCGGCCGGTCCAGGAAGTACAGGTCCCGGCGACGTCGATCCGGAATGGTCAGCAGGAACGCATTGCCGGTGCGGCGTCCGGCCCGACCGGTCTGTTGGGCGTAGTTCGCCGGCCGACGTGGCAGCGCGGCGAGCACGACGGCGGACAGATCACCGATGTCGATACCCATCTCCAGCGTTGGCGTGCACGACAACACGTTCGGCGCCTTGAACCCGTCGCCGGACTTGAACGCCCGCTCGACGCGCTCCCGCTGCGGACGGGTGAGCATCCCGGTGTGCTCGGCCGTGACCACCTGGTACGTGCCGGCCTCCCGGTATAGCCGCCGGTAATAGTCGCGGGTGTAGTCCCGGTCCCGCTGATGCCGGCCGAGCCCTTCCGGCTGGTCCCCGGCGACCAACCGTCCGGTCCGGCACCGGTACGCCGGGCAGGGCTGGTCACGCCACTGCTCCAGCAGCGCCGGGTGGACCGTCTGCTCCCAGAAGCAGACCGGACACCGCACGAACGCCTGCCGGACATCGTCGTCGTCGAGCAGCAGCGCCTCGATGTTGCCCGGCCGCAGCCCGTACACCCGGGCCGAAGTGTCGTTCGGTGTCCTGACCGCCAGCAGCCCGGCACCAACCAGGTCCGGCAGCAGCCGGCTCCAGAACTCCGGAGCGAACTCCCGCGGCACGTTGAGACAACGTCCTAGCCACCGCTCGTACCAGGTCAACCGGCCGGCGGCGCTGTCGAACTCGCTGTTCGCCTTTGGCTGCGCCAGCAGGAACACCGGCGCGGCGACCCGCGACGGGAACGCCCGCATGCCCGGCTCCCGCTGACCCCAGATGAAGTACCGACTGGTCCCGGCCTCATCGATGTACCGGCTCAGCCAGTCATGAGCGACCGCGCCGCGACTACGCAACCGCTCCAGAAACACCCGCAGGAACGCCAGATAGCGGGCATCCTCCTGCGGCACGATCTCCAGGTCAGCACGGTCCAGGTCCGCGTGCACCGCCCGCACCAGCGATGCTGCTGCGGCCGGGTCAGCGATCCGCACTTGCGCCGCCGCCGTGCGGGTCAGCTCCAGCGTGCGACCGTTACGGGAGCGGAACCCGAACTCCATCAACGTCTCGAACGCCAGACGCTGCCCGATGAGCCGCCACGTGTCCCGCTCGCCGCGCCGCGACCGGCCAGACAGCAGCCGGTCGACGCTCTTGAACGAGTGAAGGTCGGGCGGCACCACCGCGGCGAGCGTGTCCGCATCGGTGGTTGCGGTGATCACGTCGGCGATCAGGTCGTTGAGGAGGGTACCGGCGTCCGCCCGCAAATGCTTGGCCAGCAGCGCCCGCAACGAGAACGTGTAGGACCGGTTCGCGACGAATCCCGCCCGGTGCGCGGCGTCCTGCACGGAGTCGTTGAACATCAACGTCTTGTTCTCGTGCAGCGTCGTATCCAGCTCGCCGCCGGTGAACAGCTGGGTGATCGCAGCGGCTGCCATCGCCGCCGCGCCGGTGCCCAGGAACCGGATCGCGTTGCGTTCCCCGCACGCCGGGCACCAGTCCTCCCGCGCCGCGGTGTTGCCGTTGACGCCGACTATCACCAGTACGAACGCGGAGTCGCGGGCAGTCAGCATCGGCTCCTTCGTCACCGGGTCGTAGTCGCCGACCGGGTTGGGCAGCCGTAGCCGCTGATGCGCCGCGTCGAGCACCATCAACGTCCCGCCGGCACCCCCACCACCCGAGGAGCTGCCCTGCCTACGGGCGCTTGCGGCCATCAGCGCCGCACCGGAACCCTCCCGGGCCTCCCGGTCGGTCGCGGCGATCAGGGCTCGAACCCGGGCCTTGTCCTGCCCTAGCGAAGCCCGGCGGATCTTGTGGCTGTCGAACTGGACGTCGTGGTCGTCGCTCTCCGGAGAGAACACCGCCCAGCCGGACCGGCCGCAGTCCCGGCAGTACACCGCTGGCAGGAAGAGGTTTGCCGTCTGCCCGGCCGTCGCGGTGGTGGCCGGGACGATCGGCGCCACATCACCGGCGTCAGTCTCACCGGGGGTGTCCCACCGGAACGTCGCTCTCGGCCACGGCAGGACGCCACGCAACAGCCGGGTTACCGCCCGAGCCCACTGGTGCACCTCGACGTGGAGCAGCGGACGCGGCTCGCCTGGCGCCGAAGTTGGGTCACGGGCGTACGACAGCAGCGCGACGAACCTGGCAAGCGCCTCCGCGGCCCTTTCCGGCTGCCGTGTGATCGCCTCCGACCAGCCGCTCGCGCCCGCCCGCCACATCAGCCGCAAGACCTCGGCGCTGGTCTTCACCTCACCGCCGAGGGCGATCATCACCGCCCTGGTGAACAGATGACGCCGCAGCCGTTCACCGAGCACGAACTCGTCCGGGTCGCGGACGCCGGTGACGGCCTCGATCAGGTCCAGCAGCGCCTCGCTGCTCCTCGCCGGGTCCGGCAGCGCAAGGAGCTGC
Source organism: Dactylosporangium sp. CA-139114 (assembly GCF_050955725.1). NCBI lineage: Bacteria > Bacillati > Actinomycetota > Actinomycetes > Micromonosporales > Micromonosporaceae > Dactylosporangium > Dactylosporangium sp. CA-139114. The sequence continues at coordinate 2,515,522 of NZ_CP192080.1, read as the reverse complement.
TCCGGAGACGGCATCGGGAAGTCGTCGAGCGAGTCCATCGGGATGAACTGATCGACCGTCAGCCGGTCCTCGCCCACGATCGCCTCGGCGGTGAACTCGGTGCCGAAGACCGTGGACGCCACCCCAAGGAGATCCTGCACCGCACGGTCGTCCGTCGCCGATGCGAGAGTCGCCGACGTCGCGACCGGGCAGATCGACCCGAGCGGCCGGCCGTCCTCCGCCACGCCGAGCGCGGCAGCTAGCCGGCGCAGCAGCATCGCCACATCGGTACCCTGCGCGCCGTCGTAGGTGTGGAACTCATCGACGACCACGTACCGAAGGTCGGCGCCCTCCCACAACGGCGCGTCCTCGGATCGCTGGAGCAACAGGTCCAGCATCTTGTAGTTCGTTATCAGGATGTCCGGCGGCGACAGCTGCATCTCCGACCGGCGAGTGGAGACACGCTCGAACGGGAATGCGGCCTTGTCCCCGATGTACACCCCGGCCGTAACCCGGCCGAGATCCGTCGTGTTGCCGAGCAGCAGCTTGTTGATCCGCTCGGCCTGATCCGTGGCGAGGGCGTTCATCGGGTACAGCAACAGCGCCTTCACCCCGGTCCTGCCGGCCAGGCGCTCGCGGCGACAGTGGTCCAGCACCGGGTAGAGGAACGCCTCCGTCTTGCCGGAGCCTGTCCCGGTCGTCACCAGCGTCGGTTGCGGCGCGTGCCCGTTGGCGGACGTCAGGCGGGCGAACGCCCGAGCCTGGTGCGCGTACGGCGTCCAGCCCTCCCTCCGCCACTCCAGGTGCTGCTCCCAACCCGGCTCGGCGAGCGTGAACGGGGTGCGGATGCGTAGGAACGGTCCGCGGAACATGCCCGACGTCTCGTCGCCGAGGAACCTGTGCAGCGCCTCTCGGGCGCCCTCGTCGGCGAGGGCATACGTCGTCGACAGGTACTGCAGCAGGCTCTCCTTCAACGCCCGCGCCTGCAACGTCGGCCTCACGACGGCGTCTCCTCCCAGGTCATCGGTGTCCACTCGCCGCGGGCGGTCGCGGTCTCCAGACGGGCCTGGAACACGGCGTGCGCCGCCCGCATCTCCCGCTCACGGTCCGCCTGATGGAACGGCGCCGTGTACCCCTCCGGCACCGGCTGGCGTCGGTCGTTCTGGTATGCCTGAAACTGCGGCCACGTGGTCTTCGACTGGCGCTGGCCGAACGCGCGCGCGTTCCCGGCCAGCTTCCAACCTTCGGCGTCGAACCAGGTCACCGCCTCGTACTTCTGCAGCACGGGGAACCGTCCCCGGTAGGCGGCGATCAGCGCGTCGGCGCTCATGCCGAGCCATACCGCTACCAGCGCGTCGATCTCCACGAGGGCGCTGCGGCGCGACCGTTCGGTCCGCAACGGTGTATCCGGCTGCCACGACGGGCCGACGCCGTGCAATGGCGGCAGCCCGTCCCAGTCGTAGGCCCACGTCTCGTCCTCTTGCCAAGCGGGGTCATACAGCTCGGCCCACAGGTCCGCGTACGCGGTCGTAAGGCAGTTCAGCCGCAACGTCCGCAGCAGCAGCGCTGGCGCGAGCGGATGATCGGGGGTTGGCGTCGGCATCGCTCGTGCGCCCCCGACCCTAAGGTCGTTGCGAGCGGTTGCGCGTAAGAAGTAGTCCAGCGGCAGCGAGGACCAGAATCCAGTCACGAGCGTAGTCATGTCGCTTGCTGGCATCGCAAGGCTGTGGACTGCATCGACATGTGCGGGCCCGGGCGGTATGAGCGCTGCGTACAGTGCGCGTTCGGTGTTTGGTGCAATTTGGCGACGCCACGCCACCCGATAGAAGCCTGTGTAGGCGCGCTTCGAGGTCTCGGCGAGTAGTGCGTCGACCTTGGCCGGATCGGCCTGTGACTCCGGTACTCCGTCGGCGGCGGCGACCCGCAGGCGAGCGTCGGCGACGGCGTCCGGGTCCGCCTTGAGACGGGCAAGTTCCACGTGGTCGATCCACCGGTCCTGGGCGGCGCGGTACGCCTCTACGGATCCGGTGATGTTCACGTACTCGGTGTCCGGCACGAAGTCCGGCGGCAGCGTGACCAGGTCCCAGCCGTACGGGTCGTTGCTGTTGGCGTCGTGCCGCTTGAACACCGGCGTGGCCGTGCCGAGCTGCACGCCCTTGAGGACGACCTCGTCCCACGACCGCGGCTGGTACGGCCGACCGGTCGACGGATCCACCCGGTTGTAGTCGATGAGTCTCGCCTTCTTCGCGCCGCTCTCGTGGAAACCGGCGGAGATCTGAGGATCAAGCGAGCCGAGGCGGAGGGGGTACGACGCCAGGGCCTCGATCGCCGACGCCTCACCGGTGCTGACCGGGAACAGCAGCCGCGCCTGGTCGAGTGGCAGGTGTTCCTCGTCCAGCAACCGCCGCCACACCGCGAGCACGTCCTCGGTGACCCGCACGACCCGGCTGCGGTGCGGACGCTCGTCGAACTCCCTGTTGCGGTAACGGATGCCGGGGATCTCGCCGGATCCGTCGTGATCGCGGGAGAGCCGCAGGGCATCGGTGGAGACCAGCCACGACAGGTGATCGAACGCGATCCCCTTCGGTTGTCCATAGATGTGCACACCGAAATGCGCAGTGTCACCGACTGGTCGAGGGAAGAACCGCTGCCCTGAGTTGACGAAGTCGCCGTGCAGTCGAAGGCGACAGTATGCCGCCTCTCGAAGCGACCCTTCCTTGTCACCGGTGAAGTGACTGTCGGGGTGGAGCAGACCCGCAGTGCCCGACCCTGAGGCGTGCGTCCAGACCTGGCACATGAAGGCCCGGTACAGGTCCGGCTGTGTGCCGGCCAGCAGTGGATACACCTGTGCCGAGCTGAGAAACGCGACCTGTCCGGTGGTGGTGGTCAGCTCGCCGAGCACGAATCGTTCGGCCTCGTTGCCGGCCAGGAGCTGGCCGCGTCGTCGTTCCTTCTCCTCCTGTGTGGGTTCGGCTTCCAGCTTGAACCACGGTTCGTGTTCGGCGAGGACAGCGTCCTCATCCCAGCGTGGCCGGACCCAGGGAGGGTTGCCGACCTGGAGATCGAAGCCGCCACGGCTGGCGAAGACGTGAGCGAACTCGAGCTCCCAGTGCAAGAAACCCTGCTGCTGTGCCACGTCCCGCACGACGCGCAGCCATGGGAAGCGGGCCTCGGGGTCGGCGGTGTCCATGCGCATGAATCCCGGCAGAATGTCTTCGAGCTTCTTCAGCTCATCGAGACTGTCGCAGCCGTCGATGAAGGTGCCTGGCGCGTCATCGGTGCCGAGCATGGCTTCGAGAAAGTCGAGCCAGTCGTTGATGTCCTTGAGCGGGATGACCGGTCGTAGCGCTGGTCGCTTCGAACTCCGCTTCGGCGGCGTTGAGTTCGCCTTCTTGGCGGGCTTCTCGGCATCGGGTTCGGCAGGCGCCAGGTCGTCGAGCGTCAGCTGTTCGCCGTCGACGGGGAACAGCGTCATCGGCCGGTATATCGCCGCCGCAACTGGTGTCGGGTCGACCGCCGCCTCGATCGGTGGCTCCTCGGTGACCGAAACGCCGCCGAGGAGCCGGGCGAGACTGTCCGGGCCGACGCTGTCGGCGGGACGGCGGTACTCACCGTGACTGCCGTCGAGCAACGCAACCTGATCGGCGGGCCAGAACCACAGCGCGCACCAGGCGTCCATGACCAGCTTCAGCCGCCAGTACGGCGTGTCGGCCGCCTGGAAGAGGTCCCGTAGGACCTTCTCCTTCGACTCGGGTTGTTCCGGCGGGCTGGTGAACGCGTATTCGGGGTCGGCCGGGTCGGCGCCCCAGACCTGGATACCGCGGGCGATGTCGCGTTCGGACAGTTCCATACGTTTGACGACGAGGGACCACAGGAACTCGACGCGCCGGGCAGCGTCGCGTAGCCGGGTGAACTGCGACGGCGCTTCGGCCACTGGCTGCCGGGTGGTCTTGTGCAGCTTCGGTGTGCCGTCCTTGTTGAGGTGTGTGGCGCTGCGCGTCGGCCGCTGCAGGATTCCCTTGCGCCAGGCAGCAAGTAAACGAGTGTCGTTGGGAGCGAGCTTCTTGGCCTCGGTCGATCCGGCGACCGCCGCCCAGCCCGGGTTCGGCAGCAGGAATTGGTGGACGGCGTCGGCCGGCAGGCGGTGGGGCTGGTCGTCGTGGCGCAGCGGCAGGGGAGTGGGTGCGAGCCCGCCCTTAGGTTTGAGCCACGCTTTCGCCGGTGAGCAGATGTCGTCGCCGCTGTACACGGCCCGGCGGGCACCGATGAGGGAGTTTCCGCGGCGCAGGTGCAGCCCGAACCACGGTGCCCGCATGCCGGGGTGCATGGTGTTGAGCCACAGCGAGACCTCGGCCAGTTCGACGCCGGTGGCGTTGAGGTCGACGCCGTACGCGTTGTGCAGGGCAATGTACGCCTTGGCCCGCTGCTTCTCGGTGAGCACGTCGCCGGTCGGGATGGAGCGGCCGAGCTCGTCCTGGCGGCGTCGCAGGTACTCCTCGGCGAGCTGGTTGATCGCCTCATTGAGGAACGCGCCAGAGCCGAGGGCCGGTTCGCAGATGCGGTAGGCGAGCAGTTCGGAAGCGCGGGTGCGGATCACGTTGCCGTCGCTGTCGCGGTGCTGGTCGAGGCGTTCCTTGAGGGCGAGCTCGACGGTGACCTTGGTGAGCGACTCCGGCGTGTAGTAGGACGCCGAGGTTTCCCGGTCGCGGCCGGCGAGCCGGTACACGAAGGAGCCTTTGGGGTATTTCTTGACGCCGCGCAGTCCGCGACGGGCGTCGTTCTCGTCGTGCCGGACGAGGGTGTTCTCGGGGTACTGGTCCTGGCGGCGGGACGGGATGAGCCAGGAGCCTTCTTTCGGGTCGCCGTCCTTGGCGACCTCGCACAGTTCCTCGTCGGCGATGATGCCGGTGTAGGACATCAGGCCCTCGTAGACCGCGCCGAGCTGATTGATCCCGAGGTTGCGGTAGGAGATGAACCCGCCGCGTTCACCGCGGCTGCCCTGTTTCATGGTGAGCAGACGCAGCACCGTGTGCAGGGCGGTGTTGCGCAGCCGCAGGTCCAACCAGCTGGGTTCGAGGTCGTCGCTGCGCGGGTTGCGCGTGCCGGTGCCGATGAGGGTGATCGCGCCTGGTTCGAACAGCTCGCTGCGCAGCGGTTCGAATCGCAGCCCGAGGTCTTCGCTGCGCCGTTCGGCTTTCTCCCGGCGGGTCTGCTCGTCATCGCCGGGCTGATCGTCGCCGGGTTCGGTGCCGTACGGGCGGTGACCGAAGTTGACGTTGTTGAACAGCACGTCGAGGGACGCGTGCAGGTGGAAGCCGTGCTTGGCCTGCTCATCGACGAGTTCTTCGTCGCGGGCGACGAGCTCACGCAGCCGGGCCATCGAGTAGCCGGCCTCGTAGCTGCCGTCGTCTGCGGGCAGGATGCCCAGCTCAGGGCGGGCTTCGGCGTAGAGCAGGAACAGGATGCGGTACAGGTAGCGCAGGCACTCCCGAGTCAGCTGCCGGGCGAATGGGGCGCGGGGGTCCTCGATGTCGGCTGGGGTGACGTCGTTGTCCGGTTCGGCCATCCGGTGCAGGACCTCGTTGGCGATGATCTCCACGGAGCGTTGCAGGCCATGCCGCAGGTCCGCGGAGACGCCGACCGCCTTCGTGGTGGACGCCTTGAGCAGAGCGTCGATGCCGGGGGCGCGGTCGTTGTCGCCGGGTCGCAGCAGGTCGAAGCTGAACAGGGCGGCGATGGTGGCCAGTTCGCCGTGCTGGCCGCGGTCGTAGCGTTCGAGGGCGGCGTCGAGGTTCGCGGCGAGGTAGCGGCCTTCGGCCCAGCTGTGCCGGTCGGCGAGGACGATCACCCCGCCGTGCAGCAGCAGCACGAACCGCGGCCGGGTGCCGCCCGCGCCGCCGAGTTCGCTCTGGAACAGCCAGGAGGCGAGCGCGGCGCCAGTGTCGTAGCGTTCGGTGCCGCTGACCCGCAGGGGTGCGAGCAGCCGGTCGGCGCCGTCGGGGTCCAGGGCGGCGTCGGTGTCGGCGACCCAGCCGCAGTCGAGGGCGACGATGTCGTGGCCGTAGTACGCGACGGTGATGGTGTGGTCCCGCCCGGCGCGGTGGACCGTCAGTTCGGCGGGTGCGGCGTCGTAGCCGAGGGCGCGGAGCGCGTCCTGGTGCCAGCCGGTCAGTCGCTTGACCCATTCGGTGTCGCCGTACGTGGGCAGGTCCGCGCCGCTGTCGGCGTCGGCTTCCGCTGCGGCGGCGAAGTATCCGCGGCCGTCCTCACCGAGGTAGCTGCCGCGCAGGCCACGAAGCAGTTCCCTGGGTGTGCGACGCGGGTCGTGTTCGTCGCCTTCTCGCACCGTCCAAGTGGTGAACAGGCCCTTCTTGAGGTCGGTGGCGAGTTCCTCGGCGAAGTAGTGCGCGGTGAAGTACTCGCCACGATTGGTGATCGAGTCGAAGTCGGCGGTCATCCTTCGGCTCCCGTGGCCTCGTCGGTGTGCGGTTCCTGCGGTTCGAGGACGGCGAGCAGGCGCAGCATCGGCTCGCCGGCGGTCTCCAGCGACGCGGCGAGGTGCATCAGCCGGTCGGCGGTCGAGTCGGCGCCGCGCCGATCCGGTCGTGAGCCGAACAGCACGTCCTGCCGCCACTGCTGGACCCGGTCACGGTACGGGGCGAGGACAGCGGCGACCTGTTGGCGGTAGTCGGCCTCACGGGTACCGAGATACCGGCGGCCCTCATCGACAGCGGCCGGGATCAGCTTGGTGAGCGTGGGCAGATCCCGCGGGACGGACCGTCCCGGCATGCGCGGCCCGAGCCCGTACTGCTGCAACAGATCCGGGGTCAATGTGACGGTGTCCGGGTCGGCAGGCAGGCCGGTGACGGCCATCCACTCGACGACGGTGGGCCGGCCGAGCGCGTTGGAGTAGATCCCCTGCAGCAGGAACACCGGCCGGTCCACGGTCGCGGCGAGCACAGGCGCCTGGTGCCGGCCGATCTCGACCAGCACCTTGTCGGTCAGCCAGTCGAGAACCGGGTGGACATCGGTGACGTAGGAGATGTTCGGCCATTGCGACTTGGACGTCTCGCGGGCCGCCTTGAGCCGGGCGTCGGCGAGCCGTTTGGAGAACGTGATCCGCATGCGGGCCGGTTCGGTGCCGTGCGGCATGATCCGCTGCTCGTCCAGGTACGACTTCGGCAGTGACCGCAGCCGGTACAGCAGATCGGGTGGCGGCTCGAACGCGATCGTGCCATCGTCGTCGCGGCGCAGCGACAGTTGGTCCTCCGGGTTCGGCCGGCAGACCTGCCGCAGCGCCTCCTCGAAGTAGTCCTCAGTTGAGCCGAACAGGCTGAGCACCTTCGCCGTCGGTACATCTGGGTGGTCGTGTGTGGTATTGACCTGGCCGAGTAGACCGGCGAGGAACGCCACGCCGCCCTGCCGCGATGTGGCGATCGACTGCTCCACGGTCCGGCCGGCGACGAGGTCCTGGACGAGCCGGTTCTCCTCTTCCTGAGCGCGGAACAACCCGGTGACCGCCTCGGCCGTACCTTCGATCTTGTGTGCCTCGGCCTCCCGGGCAAGGAGCTTCTCACCGACCAGCCGGTCGTCGAGGGTCCGCGGCCGGCCGGTCGCCGGGTCGGTGCGCCACGGCAGGTCACAGGTAAGGACCAGCGCCGCGAACTGGGGCGGGTGCTCCTGGCCGTAGCGGTCGATCCGGCCGTTGCGCTGCTCGATACGGATCAGCGACCAGGGCAGGTCGTAGTGGACGAGCAGGTGGCACTGCTGGTGCAGGTTGACGCCTTCGGAGGCGATGTCGCCGGTGAACAGCAGCCGCACCGGGTCGTCCCGCAGGCCGAACTGTTCCACGATGCGGCGTTGCTCGTCGTCGGCGGTGGCCTCGCCGTGCATGACCTGCGTCGCCCCGCCGTAGGCGAGCCACGGCCGCCGGTCGTCCGGGCTCGGTCGTCGAGGGAAGCCGAGCGCGCCGGGCACAGTGTCGGCCAGCCATGTCAGGGTCGGGATCCGTTCGGAGAACACGACCACTCTCGTGTCGGACCCTGGCCCGATACCCAGGTCGCGGAGGTAGGCGACCAGGGCCTGGAACTTCGCGGCCTGCTCGTCCTGCACCTGCTCGGCGAGGGTCCGCAGCGTCACCAGCGCCGCCCGTTCACGGTTCCGGGCGGCCGACGAACCGGCCGACGCTCCGTCGAGGGTCCGCAGTCGGGTCTTGACCGTGGCCAGCAGCGCCCGGTGCGACGACAGGAACGACTTGAGCAGCTGGTACGGCACCAGCTGCGACGTGCTCACCGACGCCCCGCCAGCGTCGCCGGGAATCCAGTGATTGATCAGCTCCGCGAAGACCGCCACCTCGGCCGGCGTCGCCGGAACCTGAACCGGTCGCGACGGTCCCCGGTCAGCCCACGCGCCCCGCAGCCCTTCGCGGACCTCCGCCGACGCCTTCGTGCGCCGAATGTATAAGTGCTCTAGACGCTGCACGTCGTACTTCGCCGGGTCGGCGATCGCCGCCTCATCCAGCAGGCCGATCAGCTCGGCGAACGACTCCGCCTTGCCGTTGTGCGGGGTGGCGGACGCCAGCACCAGCGCATCCGTCCGGCGGGCCAGCACCTTCGCCAGGTCGTTGTTCTTCGTCCCCCGGTTGAGCAGATTGTGCGACTCGTCGATGACGACCGCGTCCCAGTCGGTGTGGTCCAGATGGTGGGCGTATACGTCGCTCTTGAGCGTGTCCACAGAGATGATCGCCCGTTTGAAGTACGCGAACGGGTTCCGCCCCGCCGGTATCTCCCGCTGGACCCGCTGAATACCCGACGAGTCCAGCCGCACCAGCGGGATCGCGAACCGCGTCCACAGTTCCCGCTGGAACTGCTCGAGGACATGCTGCGGGGTCACGACGAGAATCCGCTCGCCCCGGCCACGCCGGATCAGCTCGGCGAGCAGGATGCCAATCTCGAGGGTCTTGCCGAGACCGACGACGTCCGCGATCAGGATCCGCGGCTGCGGGTTGCGCCCTGATAGTGCCAGCTCGGCGGGCCGGAGCTGATGGGTCTGGCGGTCCATCAGGAAGCCGTCGGCCAAGGCCAGCCCGTGCTCGGTCTGCGGCAGCGCCGTCTTGCGCAGAACCGCCTCCATGAACAGCCGCGCCCGCCGGTGGTTCGGTGAGTCGTCGGCGACCAGGACGGTCTCCCGCGGATCGAGCACCCGGATGTCGTCGAGCCGCTGGAAGAACACGGCATCGGTACCGCGCACGAACGGTGACACGCCGGTGACCTCGACCATCCAACCGTCCTGCCGGGTCAGCGTCGCCTTGCGCACCAGCCACTGCTCATCCCGCACCAACACCTGGGCACCTGGCGGGAACCCGCCAGCACGTTCGGCGGTCGTGACCTCGACGCTCACTTCGACTCCGTCTCTTCGTACCCGCACGCGACAACCCGCTGGGCAGACCCACCTACAGGACAGACTGGCCCGCATACCTGGACCGAAGGTCCTCCGCCACCCGCTGCGCTGCCGGGATTCGCGCGGACCGCCGCCGGACCGACTGCGTCGGCGGCACTGCCGGGTTGTCCTGTTCGGGTGACTCATCCGGCTCCGGTATATCGGACAGCACCGGGACGGCGTCCAACGGGCTTTCGAACGCCTCTGTGTCGGTGGCGACGCTCAGCGCTTCTAGCCGTGCCTCGATTGACGGTGACAGCACGTATGCGTCGTCGCGCCAGGCGGCGGACGGGTCGGAGCGGGCGATCAACGCCAGCCGGGCATCTGCGGGCGTCACGCCCGCCCCCGCCAGCAGGGCAGCGCACGCCGATGCCACCTCCGCAACGCCCGGCCTCGCCGCCGGATCGTGCGACAGCATCGCGGTCAGCAACGGCACCAAACTGCTCGACACGCCGCTCAGGTCTGGGCTGAACTGCGGGTTCAGAACGTTCGCGATGATTGTCTCCACCCGCCCGCCGTCGTACGGGTAGTGCCCGGCCGCCGCGTACAGCAACACGGTGCCCAAGGCGTACACGTCAGCGGCCGCTGTCACGTGCGGGTTGCCGCCGGCCTGCTCGGGCGGCATGCACCGAACCGTACCGATGATCATGCCGCTATGTGACAGCGAGTCGTGCGGCGCGTCGACAAACGCCGACAGCCCGAAGTCGATGATCATCGGACCGTCGGTGCCGAGGATGATGTTCTGTGGCTTCAAGTCCCGGTGTAGCAGCCCGACAGCGTGCACGGCTTCCAGTCCTTCGCACAGCAACGCGCCGAGACTCGCCACTAGCGGCGACGGCAGGACCCGCTGACGATCGACGTGCTGCAGCAGCGTGGTGCCCGGCACGTACTCCATCGCCAGCCACGGCCGGTCCGCGTAAGGATCAGCGTCAAGGAAGCGTGCGACCCGATTGGTGCCGATCACCGTACGGGCGATCAGCGCCTCGCGCTCGAACCGAGCCCTCGTGCTCGCGTCCAACCGATCAGACCGGATGACCTTGACCGCCACCGGCGAGCCAGCCGGCGAATACGCCAGGAACACCTCACCCATTCCGCCCTTACCCAGCCGTCTAGCCACCGTGTAACGGCCGATCTGGGCCGGGACATCCTCCACCTGCGGCTACCGCGCCTTCCCGCTCAGTGCTCCGAGATTCACTCCGCGACAGTCTGCCCGATCAACACCTCTCGGGACGACCCCCACACGGTGAGTGACTTGTATCTTCCCGGTCGGAGCGCCGTCGCCGCCCTGGTGACAGTGGTCCGGCGCCGGTTCGAACGCAGACCCGACGCCCAAGCCGCGCTCGATGCCGCCGAAGACAACCCAAGCGACCCCGGACGTATCCAAGCGCTCAGCACCGCTCTGCGAACGGCAGCGGCTGCCGATCCCGACTTCGCCGAAGCGCTGCGGGCTGTGTGGCGGGAAGTAATCGCGCACCTCGAAGTCCCCGACCCGGCCAACGTCAACCACATCACCGGGGCCATCACCGGCAACGTCGTGCAGGCACGCGATATCAGCGGCGGCGTCACCTTCGGAAACCCGTGAGGGACTCGGTCGACCCCTACGCCTTCAGGTCGAAGTGCCCAGCCTTGGCGTCCTCGATGAACGCGGTCCACTCATCTCGGCCGAACGTGAGGATCGGTCCGCTGCCGTGCTGCTTGGTGTCGCGTACCTGGACGGCGTCGTCATGCAGGCGGACTTCCACGCACGACCCGTTGTTGTTGCTGCGCGTGGACTTGCGCCAGGTGTCGTCGAGCGTGGACATGGCGTGCTCCCATCATGGTCGCTCCGCTGCTACCTCCTCGATCAGCGTAATGGAGCGAGCAGGGCTGAGGGCAGCGGCGCGGAGGTTGTTGAACGCCACGTTATACCTGCGTACGTCGGCGCCTTCAACGAAGATTCCACCGGTGAGCAGCTCCACGTAGACCACGTCCCGGTCGGAGTCCTGCTCGAACTCGATAATCGTGAAGTTCGTTGGAGGGGCCGGGTTCGCTGTGTCCCTGAACGGCAGGACCTGGAGTTTCACGGTCGGTAGTCGGGCCAGTTCGAGCAGGCGGGCGTACTGCGCCTGCATGACGTCGGGCCCGCCAATCACGCGACGGATGACTGCTTCGTCCAGGACGACCCACAACCGAAGTCGCGCGAGAGCGGTCTGCCGCTCCATCCGAACCCGCACCTTGCTCTCGATCGTGGTGACCGAAACAGCCGGCTCCGGTGCCTGCGCGGCGGTGTTGAGGAGCGCTCGGGCGTAGTCCTCGGTCTGTAGCAAACCGTGCACCGTCACCGGTTCGTAGACCCGCAGTTCGGCGGCTTCCGACTCCAGCCCCACGTACGTGGCGTACGAGTCCGGCAACGCGTCGGCGTACTGCGTCCACCAGGCGCGTTGCTTGCCCTGCCGCGCCAGCGTCATCAGCGCTTCGACGGTCTCCACCTCGGTCACGCCGTAATGGCTCAGTAGCTCCCGCAACTCCTTGGGCTGAATGCCCTGCCGGCCGCCTTCGATCTTGTAGAGCTTGCTCGGCGACGACCATTCCATCAGCGTGGCGACCTGCTCACCGGTCATGTTGGCCAGCTTGCGAAGTCGCGTTAGCTCTTGGCCCAGCCTGCGACGAGGGACGGTCGGGCTTGCACTGGTCACGGGTCGCAGTGTTACCCATGGTTGACCTTGATGCAAGAACGTGCGTTCAGAACAATCGATCAACGTAGGCGTATTGCTCATGCGAATCGCATATGCGATTCTCTTCGACCAGGGGTGGCGGGTCGTAGCCGTGAGCATGAGAACCGCCGCGCCCATCCATCACAGCCAACGGGAGGACGCATGGCCGAAGAACAGCAGCACCCGACCTGGTGTGAGCGCGCATCGTGCACCGCGTACGTCGAGGGGATGGAGCCGCTGCACAGGAGTGCACCGTTCGTGATCGCCGACGACGATCCGTCGACAGTGGTGCTGATTCACCGAGAGACCGACGTCGACGGATGGTCCGAGTACCTGGTCATCAGCAAGGTCGACAACCCGACCCCGCAGCCGTGGTACCTCGCGGAGCCGATCGGCAACCGCGAGATCAGTCTCCCGCAGTCCTCCGCGAGCGCAGCCCTGCAAGCCCTGGCGTCGATGGCCTGACTGCGTCGACCGTTCGCGAGGTGGGCCAAGTCGAGACGGGCCTCCGTCCGAGAGTCTCAATCGAGGCGTTGCGCCGCATCCTGGTCGAGAAGATGGTGTAGCTCCTGGGACCCTTCATGTCCATCGTGGACATACAGGGTCCCAGGCGGGTTCCGATCAAGCCTGTCCCGCTGCCGCCGCGTGGACCGTTGCCGTTGCACGGCGGCGCCGCTGGCCGCGATTTGCTGCTGGCGGCCGATCGAAAATGGCGGGGTCACAAGGCTATCTGGTCGCGTAGACGATGCCCAGCAGCCAGCCGACGAAGAGGGCTGGTCCCATGGGTGTCAGCGCATCGATGGTACGCCACAATCTGATGGCGATGGCCGCAACGCCTTGTAGGACCAATCCAGCCAGCAGGCCGACGACCGCTCCCTGAATGCTCAGCCAGCCGAGGTTGAGGGTGACGGCGCCGGCGAGCACGACATCACCGAGGCCGAGCTGGCCCGACAAAATAAGCGCGACAACGAGCAGGACAGTCGCGGTGGCCGCGCCTGCACCTGCCGCCCGCAGCAGTCGCGCCATGCCTTCGCCGCTGATCGCTGCGAGCGCGAAGCACAGGCCCGACGAAGCCCACAACGCGCCCGTAAGTTGGTGCGGTAAACGTCGGTATCGCGCGTCGATGATCGCTAAGCCGGTGCCGAGAACGGCGAAGAGCCAGAATGCCGGCAGTGTGAGCGTTGGTGGAACCGCAGCTCCGATTATCGCGGCTGCGATGCCGGTAGCCGTCGCCGTGACGAGCACGACTGCCGTGGGGGCTGGGCCGCCGGCCCACCATCGCGCGGGCAGTCGCACCGGCCCGGTTGTGGAGGTGCTGTAGGCGACGGCGGCTACCGGGATTCCGGCGAGTGCACCCGCGAAGCCAAGCGCGGTCGCAGTGAGGACGGTCATGATGGTATGGCTACGGGCCGCCGATGGCGCGGTGCTGTCGGCTCCACCGGTTGATCTCCGCGAGCAGATCAACGAGTTCCGCACCGCCGGCGGTCAGCCGGTAGTCGGCGCTATCGTCGTGCTGGCGGTGCTCGATAAGCCTCTGTCTGCGCAGGTACGTCAGCGTGTCGGTCAGCGTCCTGTTGTGGACCACACGGTGGTTGACGTTCGATACCGCGTGATGAAGCTGGGTGTATCGCAGTGGCCCGTCTTTCAGGGCCTCCAGAATGGCGACGTTCAGCTTCCGGTGGGTCAACAGGTCAAGGAGACGTTGCAGATCGTTCGTCAGCGCAGCTCACCTCCCCCGAATAGAGCGCGCGACAGCTCTGTGATCACAGTCTATGAGTGGGTGCAACCGTTCGGCCAACCCATTGTGACCAAGAAGCCAAGCTCCACGATGTAGCGTCTACGACCGCTGCCTCTCGGGTGAATTAGGTACTTAACGGATCAATCGGTCTCTTGGTTGGTGCGGCCCCTGAGGCGATCCATCGCCGCAGTCGTTGAAGATGACCGAAAATTGCTTCGCCTTTCCCGGTCAGGCTGAAGCAGGTTTCGGCATGGGGGTCGGCATCGAAGGTGCCTCCGTGGGAGCTGATCAAGAAGCCCTCGACTGCTAGCGCTCGCAGAAGTGCGGTGGGGCGCGGCGACTCGGCGGAAATCTGAGCAAAGCTGGCGGAGCCGCCGCGATCATGCATCGCGGACAGCACTTCGTACACGCCATTGCGCGCCAGGAGGATCAGGGTCTCGTCCGTACGATCGTGGTCGCCCATCGCGGTTCCGCCCTTCTCGCGACCACAATTTTGGAAGCGTAGCCGCCATCGACAGCGCCTGATCTGTCGAGTAGCTGACAGAACTTCCCGGCAGCAGAGCACCGCGGAAGATCGCCGTTACCCGAAGGTGCGCACCTCAACACACGTCAGTTCTGCGGCCGTCAAGGCACGTATTCCCAGGCACGCACGTGGACATCACCAAGGGGTGCGGGTGTACACACGAGGCGTGACATTGATGGAACCGGGTTTGACCGGCCAGCGTCAGAGCCACAGACGCGGCTCACGACAGGGAGCTGCGCGCCGATTCGGGGAGGTAGTGACCGGTGGTTTTCCGTCCACTCGTCGTTGGCGTCACCGCGGTAGCGGTGGCGTTCGTCGCGGGCTGCAACGGGGGCAAGTCGAGCGGCACGAGACCGCCGTCGCCGTCAGCGTCCGCCAGCCCGAGTCCGGATGCGCGGGCGGTCGCTGATCGGGATGCGCTGGCGGCGTACACGGCGATGTGGCAGGCGATGGCGAAGGCGGGTGAAGTGCCCGACCCGGATGCGCCCGAGTTGCGGCAGTATGCAGCCGACCGGGCGCTGGCTCGGATTGTTGCCGTGATCCTCACGTATCAGCAGACCGGGGTCGTCACGCGGGGCGCACCGGTCACGAACGCGCGGGTCACCGGGGCCACTCCGGCGGACGCGCCGACCGAGGTGACAGTCGCCGACTGTGGCGACTCCACGAACTGGACCAAGCACAAGAAGGCCACTGGCGAGCTGATTCAGGACGACCTGCGGGGACGGCGCAACATCACCGCTGTGGTCAGGTCCATCGACGGTTCGTGGAAGGTGGTGTCGTTCGATGTGGGGGACATCGGATCATGCTGAAGCTGATGCGTTTCGCGACGACGGTCGTGCTCGCCGGAACCGTGCTGCTCGCCGTTTCGACACCTGCGCAGGCCGATCCATGGGGTGATACGCAGTGCGACAAGAACCACAGCGCTCCGGGCTGTGACGTCACCGTTGGGGACGGTGGAGGCAACGGCGGCTCCAGCGGCGGCCAGGCCGGCAGTGGCGGCAGGGGCGGGGACGGCAAGTGCCGCAATCCGTCGGGGCAGGAGATTCCGTGTGAGCGGGACGGGGCGTGGGCGGGTGCGGATGGTTGCTACTACGCGCCAGCGGACCCGTCGCCGTCGACGATCGCCGCGCTGGGCGGTCAGCCGTCCGGAGACGGCGGCTGGTACACGTGGACCTGCTACGGCGACAACACCGGGTTCGGTGGTGTGGTGTGGGTTGCCGGTGCGCCGCCGGTGGTCTCGCCTGCGGTGTTGGGCAGGCAGGCGCGGGCGCGGCTCAACCTGCCCGCTGCGGTCATCAAGATGAATCCGCCTGGTGATCAGCTGGTGAACCTGCCGGTGTGGATGGCCCTCGACCCGGTGTCGTGGAAGGAGCAGTCGGCCACTGCCTCGGTGCCGGGGGTGAGCGTGACCGCGACCGCTCGACCTGTGAAGGCGTCCTGGTCGATGGGCGATAGCACAACGGTGGTGTGCACCGGGCCGGGCACAGTGTGGACGCCGGGCACGGATCCGGCGAAGGCGTCGCCGGACTGCGGCCACGTGTACCGGCGTTCGTCGACGAATACGGCTGGGGGCGCGTACACCGTCACGGTGACCGTGACATGGGAGGTGACCTGGGCCGGGGCCGGGCAGTCCGGCACGGTGCCGGGGCTGACGACGACCGGGCAGGTGCAGACCCGCGTGCAGGAGTCGCAGGCGGTCGTCGGCTAACACACAAGTCTTGATCGTTTCGAGCGCCGCGTCAGGGAGGACAAGGTCATGGCGCTGGGTTCCGTGCGCCCTGAAACAGGGCTTGAAGATCGTCCGACGGTGCCGGCGCCGCGTGCCGGGCGGGGGCCGTGGCGGGCGGCGAGGCGCCGTCGGCGGATGCCGTTCGTCGCGCTGGGTGGGCTGCTGGTGATCGTGTGCGTGCTGGCGTACGCGTACGGCGCCGTTCAACTCGGCGATCGGGTGCAGGTGCTCGCTGTCGTCCGGTCGGTGGCGGCTGGGCAGGCACTCGCGGCCGCCGACCTCACTCAGGTCTCCGCCGCCCGCGACTCCGAAGTGCGGCTGATCCCGGCGGTGCAGGCGGAGCAGGTGGTGGGCCGCACGGCGGTGGTGCCTCTGGTGGCCGGCACGCTGCTCAGCCCGCAGCTGCTCGGGGATGCGCAGTTCCCGCCGTCGGGGAAGGTGACTGCGTCGGTGGCGCTCAAGCCGGGTCAGTACCCGCAGGGGTTGGCCGCTGGTGCGCGAGTCGCCGTGTACGTGTTGACCAACCCGCAGGCCGGCGCCCAGCCCGCGCCGCCAGGCAGCTCGGCAACGAGCGGCTCGAGCGCGACCCGGCTGCCCGCGGTGGTGCTGAGTGTGGACCTGGCCGGCGACGGTCAAGGCGCCACCGTGATCACGTTGCTGCTGGACGCCGCCGACGGGCCACGGCTCGCGGCGGCGCCAGCCGGTGGCGTGGTGCTGATGCAGACCGCACCGCAGGGAGGCTGACATGCCGCTGCTGGCAGTGACCTATGTAAAGGGCCGACCGGGAGCGACGACGAGCGCGCTCGGGTTGGCCGCCACCGCCCCGTCCGACGTGACGCCGGTGGTGCTGGAGTGCGACCCGGCCGGTGGTGACCTGATGCGCCGCCACGGGTTGGCGGCCGTACCGAGCCTGGTGGATCTGGCCGCCATCGCGCGGGGCTCGACTGCGGTGCGGGACATCTTCACCAGCACCAGCCAACCGGCGGTCCAGACCCTCACGGTCGGCGACACGGTGGTGCCGGTGGTGGCCGCCCCGGCGGGTGGGGCGCAGACCCGCGCGGCCCTGCCGGAGCTGACCAATGCCGGTCGGCCGGTGCTGGCCCCGGCAGACCGGCTGGTGGTGGCCGACTGTGGCCGACTGACACCGGGCTCGCCGGTATGGCCGGTGCTGCGCCTCGCCGATGTCGTGCTCGTGCTGGTCCGCGCCCGCGCTGACGAGTTGGCTCACTTGCGGGAGCTGCTGTGTGAGCTGCTCGACGCTGGTACTGGCCGACTGGTGATGCTGCTCGCACACGGCGGGGTGTACCCGGCGGCGGACGTCGCCGAGGTGCTGTCCGCGCACGTGGTCGAGGAGTTGGCCGGTGACGCCAGGGCGGTGACCGTGCTCGGTCCGCTGCCGACGGACCGGCGCGGAGCGGCGGTCCTAGACGGCGAGCTGCTCGCGGGGCGGCGGTGGCGACGCCTGCCGCTGCTGCGCGGCTACACCCGCCTCTGGTCCGACCTCGGCCCGTTGCTGCCCGGCCTGCGAGCGGTGCAGCCGGTGACGAGTTCGGAGGTCCCGCGATGACCCGCTCCCTACTGCCTGGCCCGCCGGACGAAGGCAGTGAGATCGCCGTCATCCGGCGGATTCGCCGCGAGGTGGCCGAGACGCTGACCCGCGCCGCCCGGGCCCATGAAACCGCTACCGGCGAACCGATGCGCGCCCAGGACCAGGCCGCCACCACTCGCCGGCTGATCACCGAAGCGCTCGACGCGTACGCCACGGCGGAAATGAACGCCGGTCGCCCACCGCTGCGTCCCGATGTCGAGTCCCGGGTGGCCCGCGCGGTCGGCGACGCCCTTCTCGGCGCCGGAGGGCTGCAACCGCTGCTTACTGACGACCGGGTCGAAGAGGTACACGCCAACGGCTGTGACCAGGTGTTCGTCCGCTATACCGACGGTCAGCGGGTGCAGGTCGCTCCGATCGCCGACTCCGACACGGAGATGGTCGAGTTGGTTCGGCGGCTCGCCGCCGATGCCGGCCGCGCCGAAACCGGCGGCGAAGGCGCCGAGGAACGCCGATGGGACCGCGCGGCGCCGGTGCTGAACCTGCAACTGGCCGATGGCTCTCGGCTGCACGCGATCATGTCAGTCACGAGGCGGCCGGCGTTGTCGATTCGCCGGCACGGCTACGTCAAGGTCACCTTGGCCGACCTGGAGCAGCTCGGCACCGTCAACGTGGTGCTGCGCGAACTGCTCGCGGCCGCAGTGCGGGCACGGCTGAACGTGCTCATCGCCGGGCGTACTGCCGCCGGCAAGACGACCTTGCTACGCGCGCTGGCCGCTGAGATCGGCCCGCACGAGCGGATCGTCACCATCGAGGACACCTACGAACTCGCGTTGGACGCGGACAAGACGCTGCACCCGGACGTGGTGCCGTTGCAATCCCGGGAGGCCAACGTCGAAGGCGAAGGCGCCATCGACATGAGCCAGTTGTTCCGGTCCGGGCTGCGGATGTCCCCGGACCGGGTCTTCGTCGGTGAGATCCGCGGGCACGAAGTCATCCCGATGCTCAACGCCATGAGCCAAGGCAACGACGGCTCGTTGGGCACCATCCACGCCTCCTCGTCCGCCGGCGCGTTCAACAAGCTCGTGCTCTACGCCGCCCAGGCCCCGGAACGCCTCGACCCGGCCACCACCAACCTGCTGGTCGCCGAGGCGGTCCACCTGGTCGTGCACCTCGGCTTCACCGGCGACGGCCGTCGCGCGGTCACCTCCGTGCGAGAAGTCGTCGGCGCGGACGGGCTGACCGTGGCTTCCAACGAGGTGTTCCGCCCAGCACGCGGCGGCCGCGCCGTGCCCGGCGCCCCGCCGTCCACTGCCTTGCTCCAAGCCCTCGCCGCGTCGGGATTCGACCCGGACCTGCTCGATGACGCCCGCACGACGCCCGGCGGGGGGTGGACGTGATGGCGTTGAGCGTGCCCCTGGCGGCGCTGCTGGGCGCGGGAACCGCTTCCGGGCTGCTGCTGGTGTGGTTCGGCCTGGCTGGGCGGGACGATGGCGCCGCGGACCTCGATGTCGAGTCTCGGTGGTCGAGGTGGCGTTCGGCCCAGGGGCCGGTCGACCGGCGTCGGGTCGCGCTGTGCGTGACGGTCGGCGTCGCGGTGGCGATGGTGACGCGCTGGCCGGTCGCGGCGGTGCTGTCCACTGCCGGGGCATGGGTGCTGCCGCAGCTGATCGGCCCGGACCGCGAACACACCCGGCGGGTGGCCCGCATCGAGGCCATCGCGGTGTGGACCGAGTCGCTGCGGGACAACCTGTCCGGCGCGGCCGGGCTGGAGCAGGCGATCGCCGCCAGCGCCATCGAATCGCCCGAGTCAATCCGCGACGAGGTGACCCGCCTGGCGACCCGCCTGCACCGCAGTTGGCGGCTACCGGACGCGCTGCGCGCCTTCGCCGCCGAGCTGGCTGACCCGACTGCCGACCTTGTGGTGGCCGGTCTGGCCATGGCTGCTCGGGGCGCGGCAGGGCAGCTCGGCGACGTGCTCGGAGAGCTGGCCGCGTCCGCACGGGCCAAGGTCGCCTCCCGGCAGCGCATCGCCGCCAGCCGCAAACGCAACCGCACCTCGGCCCGGGTCATCGTCGGCGCCACGCTCGCGATGGCCGGCTTGTTGGCGCTACTCAACCGGGGGTACCTGACGCCGTTCGACTCCGCGCAGGGGCAGCTCGTCCTGCTGGCCGCTGGCGGCTGCTTCGCGATGGCGTTCTTCTGGCTTGCCCGCCTGATGCGCGACCAGGACAGTGCCCGAATCCTGGCCGGGGTCGCCGCCACTGAACACGAGGCGGTGTCGCCGTGACCGGCATCGTGTTGCTCGCCGGGCTCGGTACCGGCCTCGGCCTGTGGCTGATCGTCGTGGGATGGTTTCCGCGCCGGCCTCGGCTCGATCGAGCCCTTGACGCCCCGTACGGGCTGGCACGCGCGGCCGATCCGAACACTGAAGGTCAGCCAGCCGGTTGGACCGGGCGGTGGGGCCGTCCGGCTGTACGGTGGCTACGCCGAGCCGGCCTGCCTCTTGCCTCAACCCGTCGGGACCTGGCGGCGGTGGACAAACCGGTCGACGTACACCTCGCCGAGCAGGCCACTGCCGCCGTATGCGGGCTGTTGCTGCCCCCGAGTGCCTGCGCACTGCTCGCCCTCGTCGGTGCCGGAACCGGCCTTACGGTGCCGGCCGCAGCATCGCTGATCTTCGGCGTGGTGGGGTTCCTCGCCCCCGAGCTCTCGGTGCGCTCAGAAGCAGCCAAGCACCGCGCGGCGTTCCGCGACGCGCTGTCGTCGTTCCTCGACCTGGTGGTAATCAGCCTCGCCTCCGGATCCGGCGTCGACCAAGCCCTCGACGACGCGGCGAAGGTGGGCTCCGGCCCCGCGTACACCGAGCTGCGGTACGCGCTGACCGAAGCCAGGTTGGCCCGGGTCGCGCCCTGGGACATCCTCGCCGCGCTCGGCCGCCGGGTCGGCGTCGCCGAACTCCAGCAGCTCGCCGCCACTGTCGGCTTGGCCGGCACCGAAGGCGCCAAGGTTCGTACCTCACTGCGTGCCCGCGCCATCGCGCTACGAGCACGGCAACTCACCGATGCCGAGGGCGAGGCCAACGCCGCCACCGAACGCATGGCCCTGCCGATCGTCGCGCTGTTCGCCGGGTTCTTGATCTTCCTCGGCTATCCCGCAGTGGCCGCCGTCCTCAGCGGCCTGTAGTCAGCCCGAACACCGAACCGACGCCGTACCGGAACGAATAGAACAGGAGGCACCGTCCATGTCCGCACTCATGACCTACCTCGCCGCCGAACTGCGTCACCGCTGGAACGCGGTCCGCGCCACCAAGGACGGCGGCTACTCCACCGAGGCCGTGCTCGTCACCGCACTGCTGGTGACGCTCGCGATCGTGGTCATCGCCATCATCGCGATCAAAGTCACCGACAAGGCCAACGGCATCGACCTTGGCTGAACCCGTGCCCACGACAATTACGCCCCCGGGCCGCACCGTGCGCCGCTCATCCCGAGCGCTCGGCGCGGCCGGGTGGGTACGCGCCCGCTGGCAGCGCACAGCCGGTCGCCCGGACGCGGGTGCCGTGTCGGCCGAGCTGGTCGTAGCGATGCCGCTGCTGCTGCTCATCGTCATGTTCGTCATCCAGGCCGGCGTCTGGATGCACGCCACCCACGTCGCGCAGGCCGCCGCGACCCGCGCTGCCAACGCCGCCGCCGCGTACCAACGCAGTGCCGCCGACGGACAGAGCGCCGGCAGCGAAACCCTCGCCGCGATCGGCCACAGCGTGCTGAAGAACCCATCGGTATCGGCCACCCGCACCGCTACCGAGGTCCACGTCGAGGTCACGGGGACCGCCGCCACCGTCGTACCCGGCGTTCACTGGACCGTCCGGGCCGTCGTCGTCCGGCCGGTCGAGCGGTTCGTTCCAGATGTCGCGGCGGGAACGGGAGGGTCGCCATGAGCCCGAACCGCGTCCGCGCTGGTCTGGCTGGTCGGGTGCGACGGCTGACCGCCGCACCCGACGCCGGATCCAGCACCGCCGAGGTGGCGCTGGTCACGCCGCTGCTGGTCGCCGTGCTGCTGTTCGTCGTCCTCTGCGGGCGGCTGGTCTCGGCACAGATGGACCTCGACGCCGCCGCCAGCGCCGCAGCCCGCGCCGGGTCCATCGCCCGCACTGAGTCGACCGCTCGTGCCGACGCCGAACGCACTGCCCGCGACACCCTCGCCGCACGCGGCGTCACTTGCCAACAGGCCACCGTCAGCGTGTCCACCAGCAAGCTACGCCCAGGCGGCGCCGTCACCGTGACCGTCTCCTGCACTGTGCCGCTGTCCGACCTGGTGTTACTTGGTGTGCCCGGCAGCCGCACCGTCCAGGCGACGGCCACCTCACCGGTCGACACCTGGCGCGGCCAAGCGCTCGGCTGGGCCGCGCGAGCACCCGGCCCGCCCTCATGACGGATCCCCCCACAGCAGGTGGTCAACGGCACCGGGATCCGGCCCCGCCATTGAAGGGAGCAAACGATGCCATTTGCGGTTCCCGAAACGTCCGCCGCCACACCGGAGGCAAGTGCCACGGTGGACGCCGAAAAGCAGGAGGTCCGATGGGCACCGTCTAGGTGGGGCCTTGCCGAGTGGATTCGGCGACGCGCCGGCGGAGGTGATGCCGGACAGGTAACCCCTTTCGTGGTGCTGCTCATGGTGGCGTTGCTGGGAGTGGCCGGACTGGTCCTTGACGGGGGTCTTGCACTGGCGGCAAAGGTCCAGGCTCTCGACGTCGCGCAGGCCGCAGCGCGGGCCGGTGCACAGCAGCTCGACCTCATGCAGTACCGCACCACCAACGTCGCGGTGCTCGATTCCGTCCGCGCCAGCGCCGCAGCCCGCTCCTGGCTGGCCGCCGCCGGAGTCGATGGCGACGCCACCGCGACCACCACCACCGTGACGGTGACGGTCCGGCGTGCCAGCAACACCCAGCTCCTCCAGCTCGTCGGCGTCGATCAGCTCCATGTGTCGGCCACCGCGACCGCCACCGCGGTGCAAGGCGTCATCGCACCGAACCGGTAACCCGTCCTCCACCCGGCCACGACGACCCGAACGGATTGCCCGAAATGCTGCGAGTCCTCGCCATCGGTGGCCGGCTGCTGCGCGGCCTGGTCGCCCTCGCGGTCCTCGCTGGGTTCCTCGTCGCCGTCCCGTGGCTGCTAGTGCGGTTCATCGGCTGGCCCCTCGACTGGATCGGCTGGCCCCACCCGGGCACTTTCCCGAGCCTCGACGACGTCGCAGGCGCGCTCACAACCGCCTGGTACGACGACAAGATTCTCAGCCTGCTCGCCACGATCGGGTGGATCCTGTGGCTGCTGTTCTGCCGGGACGTGCTCGTGGAAGTCCTCGTGGCATCCGCCAACACATCCCGCCGCGGCCACCCGCACAAACTCGCCCCGAGTTCTGGGCGGCACGGGCCGATCCGTTGGATCGCCGCTGTCCTCGTCGGCGCGATCGTCGGCGCGGTCCTGCTCGACACGATGCGCGGCCTCGCCGGGGCCGCCACCCCGAGCGCCGCAGCCGCCGATGCCGCCGCTCGCCGCCCCGCCGTGGCCGTCGCCCCCGCCACGGCAGCGACCCCAGCCGCGCTCACGGTCACCACCCAGACCAACTCGGCCGCGCTCCAACCCGCATCGGCCGCCACCTCGATGCCCCTCCTCGCCGTGACCACCACCAGCGGCACCCCCGGCGCCGCCCCGGCCGGGGCCAGCAACGCCGCCGGCGGCGTGCACCACGTGGTCGCCGGGGACAACCTGTGGAACATCGCCAAGGCGAAACTCGGCGACCCGCACCGCTGGCGCGAGATCTACGTCCTCAACCGAGGCAAACCCCAGGCCAACGGCTACGCCCTTACCGACCCCGACGAGATCCACGTCGGGTGGGTCCTCGTCCTGCCCGCCCGCGACCAAACCGCCCCGGCCCCACCGGCACCCACCAGCACCACCACGGTCAACCCGAGCACCTCCGCCGCCTCGACGACCCCGGCCCCGAGCACCGCCACCACACCGAGCTCACCGGCAACCGCCGAGCCCACCGCCGCCTCCACCGGCGCGGCCGAGCCCGCGGCACCACACGGCACCCGGCAGACCGGCGTCACCATGCCGTCACAGGGCTGGATCAGTCTCGGCCTCGCCGCCACGATCGCCGCCGTCGCCGCGCTGCTGCGCCTGCACCGCCGCCGCCACGCCCGCCTCAACGTCCCGATCCCGATCTGGACCGGCCCGACCCGGCCGCCCGTCCCGCAGGAGCTGGCCCTCGCCGACGCCGCCGGCCGCCGCGACCTCGCATTGGAGACGGACCCCGAGCTGCCCGACGAACCGCGCCCGGCCGTCCGGCCCGCGCCGCCGGTCCGGCCCGCCCCGATCGGCGTGGACGCCTCCGGCGCCGAGGTGAGCCTGTTCGACCTGCCCGGCCCCGGCGTCGCCCTGCACGGACCGGGCGCCCAGGCCGCCGCGCGAGCCGTGCTCGCCAGCGCCCTCGCCACCGGCGTCGCCGACGCTCCGCCGATCCGGCCCGTCGTCGTCACCACCCCGGCCACCCTCGCCCGGCTGCTCCCGGACGGCGCCGAACCGACCGGCCTCGACCCACACGGCGTCACCTTCGACGGCGAACGGCTCATCGTCCTGGCCGACACCGACGCCGCCGTCACCCACGCCGAAGAAGAGATGATCGGCCGACGGCGCATCCTCGACACCATCGACTCGCCGACAATCGCCGACCTCAACGACCGCGACGACCACATCGAGCACCAGCCGCCCTACGTCCTGCTCCTCGACCACGACCCCCGCCACGCCGCCCGGATCGCGGCGGTCGGCGCACACCGGGCCGCCCTGCACCTGCACCCGGTCATCCTCGGCGACACCGACACCATGACTGGCCTCACCGTCGCCGCTGACGGCACCCTGCCCGACGGCGGCCGGATCGCCGCCCTCACCCCAACCGCCCTCGCCCAAATCCTCACCATGATCGCCGCCGTCGCCGCCCGCCCCGAACCCGGGATCAGCATCGACGAGCCCGAGAAACCTCGCGACCATGAGACCCGCGCCGCCGGCTACCCCGCCGAGACCGCTGACATGATCGAGGCGGCACCAGCCGCGGACCTCGAACCGGTGCCCGACCTGCCCACCGCGAGCAGTGATACGCCCGCACTCGTGCGGCTGACCGTCCTCGGCCCGGTCACGGTCAGCACGGAGGCTGGGCCGGTCACCAGCGGCATGCGCAGCGGCTCCTACGCCGCCCTCGCGCTGCTCGCCGCGTACCCGCACGGGCGCACGCTGCGCCAGATCGCCGCGGACCTGCTCCCCGACATCGACCCGGACGCCGCCGTCAAACGCGTCCGCACCGACATCTCCACCGCCCGCCGCATCCTGCGGGCTGCGAGCGGCAGCCCGGAGGCGAAGTTCATCGTCTACGACCCCGCCGCCACCCGGTACCGGCTCGACCCCGACACCATCGAGGTCGACCTGTGGCGGATGCTCGCCGCCATCGGCCGCGCCAATACCGCTTCCGACGACACCACCGCCCTCGCCGCGCTGCGCGAAGCCGCCGACCTCTACGGCGGGGACTTCGCCGACGGCCAGGACCGGGCCTGGGTCACCGACTACGCCACCACCCACCGCCACCAAATCCTGGGCGTGTACGCCCGCATCGCCGAACTCCTCGAAGCCGACCAGCCCGACGCCGCCGTCGCCGCCCTCGAAACCGCCCTCCGGTACGACCCGGTCAACGAGGAGCTGTACCAGCGCATCATGCGCATCCACGGACGCCAACACCGGCCCGACGCCGTCCGGCGCACCCTTCGCCGCCTCGAAAACCAGCTCGCCGAACTCGGCGACGCCGAACCCTCCGAAGCCACCCGCCGCCTCGCCGAACGCCAACTCCGGCCCGTCACCGCTGGAGCGCGCCCGTGACCCTGGCCCGGCTGCGCCGCATGCAATGGATCCTGCGGGCCGCGCTCGCCTTCGCCCTCCTCATCAGCATGGCGACCAACGTCCTACACGCCGAACACGACCCCATCGCCCAAGCCGTCGCAGGCTGGTCGCCTCTCGCGCTGTTCGTGGCGATCGAGGTCATGATGCGCGTGCCGATCCAATCCGCCGTCCGCGCCGGGCTGCGCATCGTCGCCACCGCCTCCATCGCGGGCATCGCCGCCTGGACCAGCTATTGGCACATGGTGGGCGTCGTCGCCCGCTACGAGCACGGCGCCGTGCCCTACCTGCTACCCGTCAGCATCGACGGACTCATCGTCGTGCTGTCCGTCTCACTGTTCGACGTCGCGAGCCAACTCCGCGAACACCTCGACGCCGCATCGCCGGCCGCCGGCGAGGCACCTACGGCGCACGAGACCATCAACACCACCGAGTCCGCGCCCGACCTGCAGGCGGCATTACCTGCCCCCGTCACCGCAATCGACGTCAGGATTCCCGTCGACGTCATACCAGACGACGAGGTCCCAAGCCCCGGCCCAGCCGACGACGAGGACCAGGAACACGAGCGTGATCACGACGCAGTCGTCCGCCATGACGACGACGCCGCCACCAGCGAAGATGCCGAACCGGACGGCCGGCCGGACCTTGCCGCCGACCTCGTGCCATTGCTGCAGGCCGCGCGTGCGGCCCGAGATGAATTGCTCGACGAAGGCGCGACGGTGAGCCGTGACGCCCTCGCCGCGCGGCTGAGGCGCAACGGCACCCCCATCCGCAACAACCGCGCCTCCGAACTGCTTGCCGCACTGAAGGCGGAAGCCGGGGCGGCCAACGGATCGCGGCCGAAAGCATCCGTGTAGTAGCCTGCCCCAGCGGACGGCGCGCCCGGCTGGGCGGCCTACACGTCATGCGCTTTAGCGATGTCGCGCCATTGCATGGCCGGGTCGCGGTGTCGTCCGGCTTCCTCGTCGGCTTGCCAGAGTTCCCGAGGTTATTACCGGCAGCGTTGCCGGAGTTGCGGGGTGGCCAGAGAGCAATTGACGGCCGTTCGGGCACTCCGCTCCTGGTGGCTGTTCGTGGTCCATGCCGATCTTCGATCGGCCAGATGTCCTCCTATCGCGAACTGGCTTCAAATGAGGTCACGTCGAAGTTACAGTGGTCAGTGCATGACGTGCGCCGATGACCAGATCGGCGGCAGCGACATACCGTCGGGGAGGTCGTGTGGCTGGGACCTTGGCGTACGAACTACGTGCTGCCCACACTTTTCAAAGGCGTTTCGATAGTGACGAACTTGCGGAAGCGGTGGGCGACTGCCATCTTTACATAATCTCTAGGCGGCCCGCCGTTAGAATTGTAAAACAGTCAGTAAGGGCTTTCCCGGAAGAGATTCGGTTCGATGCATCTGTCCAAAGTTTGGATGGATCTCGCGCCGAGGAATTCCGGTTGCCGATCCCGGGAAGGCCATACGCGAGCGATTTTCGAGTCCATGATGACGGGGCTTACTTCTCCTTTCGCCGCGGCTCCGTCATGCTCCATGGAGATTCTTGGGCGCTAGCTTCATTATGCCGCCTTGTCCGTGGGGACATCGCCCGTCATGAGGTAATGTACATTGGCAAGGCGTTCGGTCAGGCTGGAGATAGCAACGCCTGGCAGCGCACGAGACGGCATGAAACTCTTCAGCGAATTTATGAGGATCATGTTGGCGGGCCGGACATCTTCGTTACGCCATTGCGTATACACCGGGCGGACTTGCACAATGTCGATCATATTGATGACGACGACCCGGGTTTCAGTCTCGCGCCGGACACACTCAACTACTTCCGGGATCCTTTTACCGGGCACCCAACAGTGCATGCTGTCGATCTTATCGAACATGCCTTGATTGCGTATTTTGTACCACCCTACAATGATAAGCTCGTGGAATGGCGATCCGACCAGCCAACAAAGCCGATGCGCCAGATGCGAAGCTTCGGTATTCGCTTACTGCATATTCATCTAAATGGCGCGGGCGGACTGGCCAGATTTCAATCACGACAAGCGTCCCGCGCAACGCGAAGTCATCTCATTCTCCACGACCTGCCACCTGAGCCACGTCGGCCGGTGTTGCGGGGGATTGGTGCCGCTCGTACCGCTTCATGGCGAGCGAAGATGGTCAACGTTGACGACCCCGAGCCGGTTCTTTCCGCAGGGGAGCGAGCGGAATTTGCCTTGAATGTATTCGGCGGCCGCGCACCTCGCGTGCGGAGGCCAGCGGCCGTGGACATTGAGGCCATCGAAGATGAATACGCTCGAATGGACCGCCTTCGACAAGACCTTCAGATGCTACCCAAGGGGGAGATCCCACCACCGGATCAATTGTTTAACGAACCAGACGGAACCGTTCTGATCGGCCAGTCAATCTACGGTGAGCCGGTAACGTGGCAACTGTTTGACGTCGAAGGCTATCCGCGCAACGGGATTATTATTGGACCGGCGGGGTACGGAAAAAGTAACAGCCTCAATATTGTGTCACTTGGCGCCCTGCAGACCGGCCGACTGCTTTTGTGGGCCGCTGATGGGTACCAACGACATCTCGAAACGATGCGCGCTTGGTACCGGGCACGCGAAGCAGGCTGTCTCACGATCGATTGGCTAGCCTGCGATCTTGAGGAGGTGCACCGTCAGCTGGTCGCAGCGTGTGCCATAATTGAGCACCGAAGCGCCAGCGGCTCGTCTCCCCCAGACCGTGATAATGCGGGCATCCTGCTCACCATCGAGGACGCTCACAAAGTTTTCAACACCATGCCCACGCTAACGCATCTGGCCGAGCGGGTGGCTGTCGATGGGCCGGCAAATGGTGTGTGCCTCGTTGTCACGAGTCCGGACGGCAATATTGCCAGATTCGGCGGCAGTGCCACGCTAAGGAGGGCTCTCGGCTCTGCCAACCGAATCATCCTCGGCGAGGAAGACGCACTGCTGGCCGCCGAGGATTTCGATGAAGAAATTGACCACTGAACAGCTAAACAGATCGAACGCCGAGCCGGGCCGCGCGTACGTCGGGGCGTTTGACCACGCCGCAGGCCGCCACAAGGGCCGGACGAAGACGGCGGCTCGTAGCTGGGCCGGGCTACGGCCGGTCCGGACGTGGCCTTACGTGGCGTGCTCGTGGACCCCACGGGCGACTGCGATTAGGCGCTGCGCGGTGCGCTCGGATACGCCGAGCTGGCCGGCCAGCTCGGCGCCCAGGCCGCGGTCGCCTCGTCCGGCGGCGTGGGCGGCGTCGAGCAGGGCGACGGCGGCGGCGAGGCGCGGGTCGTCGGCGTACGCGTGGGTCTTGCGTGGGCCGGTGGTGGTGCCGGGGGTGCGGCCGGTGGACTGGCGGCCGATGCGGGCGTCGGCGATGCCCCATACGGTGCGTCGGTACCAGCGGCGCCGCAGTCGTCCGTCGGACAGCGTCTCGGTGTCGTCGGCGCAGTCGAGCAGTTCGTCAGGGAGGTTGCGGTACGAGCGGTACCGCAGGATTTTCGCGGCGGTGCCGGAGCCGACGAGTTCCCAGGGGTCGCCGCTGCGGTCGATCTCGGTCAGAACGGCGAGTTTGGCCTCTCGGTGGGCGACCTGGAAGGTCCGGATGTCGTCGAGCCAGAACCATTCGCGGCCTGCCTCGTCGGTGAATCCGTCAGGGAACCCGGTGACGTTGCGGTGTCGGTGCCAATGGTTGACGGTGCTACGCGCCGCGCTGGTGTACGCCGCGACGCCGTCACGGTCGAGTGCGACGCGGCGGCCGATCCTGCGTCGAGTCACGTTGGCCATTGTCCCTGAACCTCGTCCCGGGCGTCTTTGCCGACGCCGGCCGTGCGGTGCGTCTCCACGCATGGAGCGGGCCGGTACCATCGCGGTACCGGCCCGGAGAAGAAGCGGCTCATGGTGTCGTGGGTGGCTTCGGGTGGGTGAGGTGGCTGGTCGGGGTTTGCGCGCACCCTCGGGTGTGTCCCACCGGCCACCGTCCCGATCGTGTCAGGCCGTGTGCTGCCCCACGATGCGCCAGCACACCGCCGCCATGGTGGCGATCGGCAGCGCGACGAGTTTCGCCCGTCCGGTCTCTCCGGCCGCCTCGTACACGGTGAGGATCGCGTTCGCGGTGCTCATGTCGAGCACGATGCCGTCGACTTTGCGCCACGCGCCACCGCGGGCCTCCCGCAGGATCGAGATGATGTCCGGGCTGCCGCTGGCCGCGTCATCGGGCATGGCCTCGATCTCGGCGAGAACCGGGCACTCCGGGCAGGTGACCTCGTGCGGGTCTTCGGTGACCCGGGTCAATGGCGCATCCTGCGCGTCGCAGACTGGTCTGGGGCCGTGGGCGGCCTTGGCGTGGATGTAGCTCGGGTGCTGGGTCACTGTTCGACCTCCGGCCGTGCACCGGCGGACTCGTCCGCGTCGCCGTCCCCGGCCAGTTGCGCCCGGATGAAGCCGAGGACTCGTGCTTCGTGTGCGGCGCACACGTAGTACAGCGGGAAGTCGTCGAGCAGGACCCGACGAGTCGCGAGCTCCATGCACTGGTCGCACGCGGTGCCGCCGGTCATGGGCTCGATCCGGACGCGTGCCATGCCGGTCACGAGGGCACCTCGTCCGTCTCGTTGCCGCCGGTCGGCGGATCGAGGTTCGCCGGGTCGAGGGTGAGGCCGAGCCGGGCCTCGGCGACGCCCAGGAGCGCCATGAGCAGGTCGATGATGTCGCCACTGAGCCGCCCGTCGTAGTCGTGCGCGATGCGGCAAGCGTCGCGCAGCGTCCGGCACGTGTCGGTGACAGCGGCGACGAGGGCGGCGTGATCGTCGGCGCGGGTGCACGCCACCACGGCCTCGGGCCGGTAGGTGCGTTCCTCGCCGGTGGCGAACCGGAGGCGGATGCCACCGATGTAGGTGGTGTGTGGGTTGGGGTAGATGATGTCGGTGACGGTGCCGAGGCGGTGCTCGACCGCGTCGCGGGGTCGGCGGACGCGGGCAGTCTCGTGCGGGTTCATCGGCTGCTCCGTATGGTCGAGGTGCCTGGGGTGGCCGGCGGTCTCGAGGTGGCCACCTCGTCAGGGTCGAGGCGTTGCGCGGTGTCGCCGGGCCGCGGGATAAAGGCCGGGGGGATGAAGGGTGCGTGCGCGGCGATCGGCGGCAGCGCGTCGGCGACTTTGCCGCCGATGCGGTCGATGGCGGTCGCGGCGTACGCGGTGAGGTGCGCGCCGACGGTGAGGGCCTGCCCGGCGGTGAGCCGGACGAGTACCGGCCGTTGCTGTTCGTCGCGGGCGCGGAGGATGACCTCGCCGGTCTGGGTGGGCTGGACCGGCAGGAACGTCTCGACCGCCGCCTCGGCGGTAAAGGCGTTGTCCAGCGTTGCGTTGAGCTTGTCGTACAGCGCGCGTGCGGCCTCGTCCCAGTACCGCAGGAAGCTAAGGTGCCGTGCCCGCATCTGCGGGTCGTCGGTGGCCTCGGCCATCGCTTGAGCGACCTCAGCCTTGCCGTGGGCGGTGTACAGCTCGGTGACGAGGCGCATGATGTCGGCGCTGTCCGCGCCCACCGTCTCGCGTGGTGGAACGGGCTGCGGTGCTGGAGATGGTTGAGGCGCGGGCGGTGCCGTGGCCGGTGATGCGGGCCGGTTGGGTGCGCCGGGAACCGGGTGGCCCGTTGACCCGTTGGCCGGGCGTTGGGGGCCGCCGGGCTGCGGTGGGCGCGCCGGGGGTAGGGACGCGGGCGGTCGCCGGTCAACCGTGGCGATGCCGATCGCGGCGGGGCGGTGGTTGCCCTGGTGTCGTCCCCACGATCGGGGCAGGAATCGGCGCATGTCAGACCCCCGCCCGATCGGGGCCGGTAGCCGGGTAAGCGGGTCGCGGCGGCCCGGCGGATGCGCGGGCCGCCCAGCCGCCGCATGGCGCGGCGGGCGTCGGGGTGGTTGCCATGGTGGGCATGTCCTTTCCTGGGACGCCGGTCGGGTGGGGCGGCACCGCCGGGGGTTTGCGGTCCCGGCGGCGCCGTCACAAACAATGTTTCCGACCTCTACGGGGCGATCAAGGCCCCCGCCCGGAGGTCGCTTCCAGGGCGCCGGCGGCTCGGTGTGATTGCCAGCGATAGATGGCGGTTACCAGCGATAGATGGCGGGACGGCGCTGCCGGCATCTCGCCGGCTCTCTTGACGTGAGCCTTGACAGTTGGAACCTGGTCGCGGGAGTTGAATCGGCCCTTGGTTAGCGATCTCGCGAACCGGCGCCAGCCAACACCCCCGCCCAGGCTGGTCAGACGCTCGTGTATGCCTGGTTGACATGCGACACACGACGACCGTCTCGACCGAGCCCAGCAGGGCAGTCGAAGTGGACGCCGTCGGTCACTATCGTTCTCGGATAATCGATCGGCGGGGAGGCCAAGAAGTGCAGGCGGGCGACTGGGCAACATGGGCAAGCGCGGCGATCGCGATTTTCGCCGCCGTCGTATCGGTTCGTGGAGCAGCAAGCGCGAAACGCTCGGCGCACGCGGACGAGCAGATGCTCCATGACCAGCGTAAACCGGACTTTAAAGTCCTCGTGGAGGATCGGGACGGCGATAGCCGCGGCCTGAACGGTACGCCCGTTGTGATGCTCCAACTCCTCGCCCCGCAGACCCTCGATCGAATCGAGGTTGAGCTCCGCACCCCAGACGTCCAGTTCGCCGCAGGCTCGGCTGAGGCCGAGGCCGACGGCCCGCGACGCCTCGCAACGTTCGCCGAAACGATGCGAGTGGGCGACGAGGCACGTCGGGAGATCAGGTTTCCCGAGCCGGTGTTCGATCCCGAGGATGGGCCGGATCCCGCGCCACTCCCGCCGGTCGATACGGTCCAACTGGTCGTCCACGCCTCCGCGGGCAAGGCCCGATGGGACGTGCTCTTGAACGCGCCCGTCGAGGCCATACGCAAAAACCGCAGACACCAACGCGAATGGATCGAACTCCATCGCCAGTTGCACCGGTAGCCGCAGGACCCGACCGGCCTTACCGCTAGGTTCGCAAGATCCTCAGTATCCCAAGGGACCATCCTGCTCTGGGCAGGTACTCGCTTCGCTCCAGGCCGCTGCGCCCTCACGGTCCAACACTCCTCCCGTGACGGTGAGGGCCGGTCGCCCCGGTCGGGGCGAGCCAGCTCACGCCGGGCCGCCGCTCACGTCGACGATCTCGATGTCCAGGTGTCGGCGCAGCTCGGCGCGGGCCTGCGTCCACCCGGCCCAGGTGAGCCGCCGCCGGATGGTGTCGAGTCCCGCACCGATCATCACCGTCTCCTGAATGTCGGCCGATGCCTCGTCGGCGAAGACGGCGACCATGTCACCGCCCGCCACCAGGTACACGACCTCAGGCGGTGTCGGGGCGGGCGCCTCGGGGCAGGGTGCCGGGTCGGCGGTGGCCGGTGACGTGGTGTCGGGTGCGGTCGACCGGGACGCCGCGACCGGCTCGGCCGGTTGCGACCCGCCCGGGTGCGCCGGGACGGGGCACAATGGGGTCCCGTCGTGGTGGGAATGCCCGGGGCGGGCGGCGGACCCGTCGAGGGGCCATTCGGTCGGCGGTACCGCGCGGGCCGGTTCCCCGCATTCGGGGCAGACCAGCCCCGGGGGTTCGGTGTGCGGGTCGGCCGGGGCCGCGCCGGTCTGGCCGGTGCTGACGGGCCGGTGGGATGGTGTCGTGGTCATGGCATGCCTCCGGTTCGGTTCAGGGGGGGACGGCCGTACACATGCGGCCGGGGCCGGGCGTGGTGCCCAGCCCCGGCAGCGGGGGTTGCTTACGCGGCGACCGGCACGGCGGGCGCGTCGGCGGTGTCCGCACTCTCGGCGGTGTCCGCGTCGGTGGTGGCGTCGGTGGCCGGGGCTGCCGTGGTCGCCTCGGTCGTGTCCGCGTCCTCGGTGGTCGCGTCGTCGGTGTTCGCGTCGGCCGTCGCCGTGTCGCTGGCCGGGGCGGTCGTGACCGGGACGGTCATGTGGGCCGCGACCTCGGCTGACGGGGCCGGGAGGTTGGGCAGGGTCTCGAACATGACCGGCGAGTCGCTGACCCGGGTGACCACGTGCGACAGCTTTTCCATGGCGTTGTTCACTGCGCCGGGGCTGCGGCCGAGCTCACGCCCGACGGTGCCGGGGGTGACCGGGTGGCCGGGGCCGAGGGTGCGCATGAACGCCTCGACCATGTTGCGCAGCTCGTTCTTGCCGAGCCGGGTCGACCCGTCGCTGTTGACGTCGGCGCGCACGGCACGCGGCGCGGGCGCGCGGCTGGCCAGGGGCTGGCGCCCCAGCGCGTACGCGCGGCGGATCGGGCTGGCGTGCCCGCACGCGTGGCACGTGACGTGCGTCGGGGCGTTGTCCGGGTCCACCGCGCCGAGGTCGCCGTCGCCGGTCAGAAACCACAGCTCCGGGCCGTCGTCGTCGCTGTGCCGTTCGGCCACGCCCACGGCCTCCATCGCGATGAGGACGTTGTCACCGACGCCGGTGGCGAGGCCGCTTTCGGTGATCGCCTCGGCGGCGCTCACGCCGTCCGGGTGCGATTCGAGTACCCCGGCCATGAGCAGCACCCGCAGATTGGGCTTACGCGCCGGGGCCGGGGTCGGCGCCTCGTCGTCCGCGTTCTCGTCGGCCGTGGTGTCGTCGGCCGTGGTGCCGTCCGCGTCCGGGGCGGGGGTGGCGTCGGCGGGGGCGGTGTCCTCGGTCGCGTCCGGGGCGGCGGGGGCGGCGGTGGTGGTGGTGTCGGGGGCGGGCATGGTGGTCTCCTCGTCGGTGGGGGTGGTCGTGGTGTCGTCGGCCGGGGTCGCGTTGGGGGTGGTGTCGCCGGTCGCGGGGTGCCAGAGGTCGGCGGGCTTGCGGTTGCCGTTGGCCGGGCCGGGGCGGCGGGTCGCGGTGCCGTCGTTCTCCATCGCGGTCAGGGTCTTGCTGGCGGTGGAGGCGCCGATCCCGGCGGCGGCGGCGAGGTCTTTCACGGTGATGCCGTCGGGGTGGTCGGCCAGGACGCGGGCGACGGCGTCGGCGGTGGTGGTCGTTTCGGTGGTGGGTGCGGACATGGCGAATTACCTCCGTACGGAAATGGATGGTTTGGCGATTCCGCGTTGCGCGTCGCGCATGTGTTTGGTGCGGTTCCGCCGGGCGTTTGTTGTTGCCCACGTCCATGGACGCTCCGTACGTTGGGATTGTCAACCCCGCTGTTCATGACTCTTTTCGGGAACCTGTTTTCGGTGTCCCCAACACCTCGACGCCGGGTCGCCTATGACAGGGCATAGCGATTGCCGGGGCTGTGCGCGCCGCTGGCGCACGCACCGGCAATGCTGGTCACTGCCGCGCCGGGCGTGTGCGCTACGGCCCTCGTACGGGCGCGGCTCGTTCGCGACCGACGCGGCACGCGCCCGGCAACCGACCGTGCGCCGGTAGCGCCGGACCCCGTCAAAACAGTGGCGAACGTCACTTCATTGGAATCGCGACCGGCCGCAATTCGGGGGCGCCATTCGAACCGCCTCCGAATGTCTCGGAAAGAGCTTTACGGGCTCGGCACGATGCGTCGTATTGCTGCTATCTGAGAAAACCACCCGGATAGTTTGCTGATCTTGACGTAGTCGCCTGTTTTCGGTGCTTGCACAATCAGCCCGGACCCGATGTACATCCCGACGTGGCCGGGGTCTGTGCGGGTGCCGTCGCTGCCCGGGATGAGGATCAGGTCACCGGGGCGGAGGTAGTCGGTGCCGGGGACGAGGGTGCCCGCGTGGACCTGTTCGTGGGTGGTGCGCGGGATGACGATCCCGGCCGCCCGGTACGCCTGTTGCATCAGCGAGGAACAGTCGCACTGATGTTGCGGGTTGCCCGAGTGCGGGGTGGTGCAATCGCCGCCGTAGGTGTACGGCGTGCCCAACTGTGCCAGTGCCCACCGAATCGCGGTCACGACCGGCGGCGGCGTGTCGGCCGGGAGGCTGAACCCTGCCGGTAGCACCCCGGTGACGTCGGGTGGGAGGCCGTCGCCGCCGTCGCAGACGATGCCGCCGGTGTAGGCGGCGACGATGGCGGCGGCCCGCGCCTCGTGTTTGGCGTACGCGTCGGGGTAGGCGCTGTGTTGCACCGCTTGTGCTGCCTCGGTGAGCGGCAGGGTCTGCCAGCGGGGCACCCGGTTGAGGGCCTGGTAGAACCTCGTCGACGCGTAGTCGGGGTTCATGATCTGTTCGGGGGTGCCCCAGCCTTTCGACGGGCGTTGTTGGAACAGCCCCAACGAGTCGGTGTCGTTGCGGTCCCCGAGGTGCCCCATGTTGATCAGGTCGGACTCCTGGAGGGCGGTGGCGACGGCGATCACCCACCCGCGCGGCGGGATGGTGAGGCGCTGGCCTACGGCCACGATCACGGCGGCGTTGCCTGCCTGTTCGGGGGTGAGCCCGGCGGGTGGCGTGCCGGGCGTGGACACGGTGGCGTGACATCCGGTGGCGCCGCCGTTGTCGCCGCCGCCGAACAGCGCCACGACCGCCCCGGCCGCCGCCGCGACGATGACGATCAGCAGCGCCACCACGCCGGTCACGGCCATCGAGATCAGGCGTCCCATGCGGCACCGTCCCCGGTCGTCGCCGGAAGGTCGGCCAGGCTGACCCGGGCCGGGTCGCCGGGGCAGCGCCACACGGCCCCGGCGGGGCCCCCATGGGCGGCGGCGTGGTCGTCGGCGCCGGTCGCCACCCGCACCCCGTCCGGGATGCCGGTGCGCGCCCACATGGCGTGGAGGTTGGCCTCGCGGGCGGCGGTGGGCAGCCAGAACACCACCGGGTAGGCGCGGCGGGGTCCGAGGGCGGCGTAGCCGGTCAGCTTGTCCGCGACCCGGGGTAGTGGTTCGGTGCCGAGGTCCATCTCGAGCCAGAACGGCACCGCCCGACCGCCTACCACCCACACGCCGTGCCCGTCCGGGCGGACGAGGTTGCCGGTCGCGTCGCGGCAGCGTTGTTCGTTCCACCACCGGCCGAGCCGCGCCTCGGGCCGGGTCCGGGCGGCACCGGTCAGCGCGACGAACAACCCGTTCGTCGCGAGGAGGTGGTTCAACCGAGGGGACATCGCCAATCGGGCCGTGGCGTCGCGTACGGCGGCGGGGCGGGGCATCGCCTCGCCTCGTGCGGCGGCGACGATGGCGGCGCCGACCGGGCCGAGGGTCCACCGCCAGGACTGCGACCCGGGCCGGTGGAAGTGCCGGAACCGGTCGAGGATGTCCCGGCCGTGCAGGGTGTTGAGCCGGTTGCGGGCACGGCCGACGGACCCGAACGCGAGGGTGACGAGGTGCTCGGTGGTGAAGGTCTGGTGCTGGTCGAGCAGGTCCAGGAGGAGCCGGTCTCGGGGGGTGACTCGGGCGAGTTCGCCGGCCACGATGGACGCCGTGAGGCGGGTGCTGCTGACAGCTTGGCTACCGCTAGGAGTGATAGTCCTTATCAGTCGGTTCCGGTCCACCAGTCCTCCTCTCCATCGTCGAGCAGCAGGGATGACGTGTTCATGGGCGAGGGTTCCGGCGAGTGTTCGCGGTCGTTGGAGTCCTCGTTGGACCGCTCGTTAGAACCCTCTAGTGAGCTCGCGCCCTGAACAGCGAAGGTGTTCCGGCCGACCAGCGGCGCCTCGCCGCCGCGGCCGGCGCCCGCGTCAGGCCCCGGCTCAACCGGGGTAGTGGCCGCGTCGCCGAGCAGTCCTCGGCGGGCGGCGATCGGCAGGCCGGTGTGTTCCCGGGCGAGGCGGCGCAGCTCGGCGGCTCGGCCGCGGATCGGCTTCGGCGGGGCGATGGTGTCGGCGGTGACCGGTGGAGCGACCCGGCCGCCGGCCACCGGGCGGAGCACGACTTCGTAGCCGCCGAGCCGCATCAGGTCGCCCTGGTCGAGGTACGGGCGGACGTGGTGGGCCTGGTCGACGGCGTCGCGCGGAGCGAGCGCGAAGTACACCTTGTTGCGGGCGTTGGCGTCGATCGCCTCGGCCATCTCCCCGGACAGCTGGCCCAGGTACTGATGGGCCAGCACGAAACTGGTGTGCAGGCCGCGCGCTTCGGCGAGGGCATCGTCGATGCCGATCGGCAGGTGCAGGAAGTTGTGGCATTCATCGAGGACCACCGCGCAGTCGAGCCGATCGGCCTCGGGGATGCGGGCACGGGCCGCGGTGGCCTGCCACAACCCGGCGAGGAGCAGCGACCCGATGAGGCGGGTGCCGTCCTCACCGATGACGCCTTTCGGCAGCCGGGCCAGCATGACCCCGCCGTCGAGCACGTCGGCGAACCGGAACGTCGTGGACGGCACCCCGAACAGCCCAGCGGCGAGGGGGTGCGCGAGGACCAGGCGCAGCCGGGACAGCAGCGGCGCGACGAGCCCGGCCCGCTGCCCGGCGGGCATGCCGTCGAAGCCTTCCCAGAACTCGCCCAGGGTGTTGCCCTCCCACGCCCCCAGGCTGCCGATGACCGCCCGCACCCGCCCGGCCCGCCACTTGGCGTCGGACAGCAGCCGCGGCAGCTGCGCCAGGGTGGAGCCGGGCAGGTGGGCGAGGGTGAGCAGGGCGTGATAGCAGATGTCGGCGGTGCGGTGTCCCCACCAGCGGGCCCACACCTTCGACATGACGGAGGTGACGTTCGCGGCCACGTCGTGCGCGGTGCCGCCGTGCACCTGCGGGTCGAGGAGGTTCATCGCCGGTGGGGCGGCGCGCTCGTCCGGGTCGACGATGACGAGCCGATCCCCGCACGCCGCGGGCAGCACGTCGAGGAGATCGCGGATGAGGTCGCCTTTGGCCGGGTCGAACGCGGCCACGCCCCGCCCGGCCTCGACATCGTCGAGGATCATCCGCAGCAACAGGCTGGTTTTGCCGGTGCCCGTCGGCCCGCACACGTGCAGGTGGTGGCGGCAGTCGGCGAGGGAGATCCCGACTCGGACGGCGGGACCGGCGTTGGCGACGCCGATCACCTTCCCGGCGAGGCCGCGCCGCTGCGCCGGCGGGACGAGGTTCAGCCGCCGGTGCTCGCCCCCGTGCTGCGGGGCGGAGCTCGCGGCGTTGCGGGCGGCCGTCACGGCGCGCTCCACACGACCGGCGGCTCCTGCGTCTCGCCCGGGTCGGCTGGCCCCATCCTGGGGCTGGGTGCCGGGCGGCGGCTCGGCCGGGCCGCGGCCGGGGCCGGTCCCGCGGTGAACACTTCGCGGCTGGCCGGGCGGCGCCGGGAGGCGGCGGCGGGCAGGCCGTGGGCGGAGGGTTCGGCGGGCAGCCCGGCCAGGGCGGCGGTCTCCTCGACGGAGGCGAGCGTCATCGCCGAGGCAGGGACCCACCGCCAAGTTGCGGCCGAGCGGGCTCGGCGGAGCCGGCGGCGGGTGAAGTGCGCCGAGAGCAGTCCGAACCCGGAGGTGATGTCGGCGGCGGCGGCCCGCGCCGCCGCGACGGTCGGCCCGGTCGTGGTGGCGTGCACCGCGACGAGCAGGTGCGGGGCGGCGGCCAGCTTGCCCCGCGCCTGCCGGGCCAGCTCGTTGAGGTACGGGTCGGATCGGCTGCCGGTCTGTTTGCGGGTGCTCGGGCCGGGCGTGACAAGGTTGAGGACGCCGATGATCAGCGCCCGCAGCCCGTCGGCGAGGAGGCCGATCGTCCGGGAGGCGCCGGTGCGGGGGCGGCGGGCACGGCCGGGGTTGATGGTGGCGCGGCGCAGCGCGGCGACCCGGCGGGCGGGGGCGCGGGTGACGTGGACCTGCAGGAGTCCGCCGCCGGTGCGCCCGGCGGCGGCGAGCCCGTCGTACACGGCCCGCAGCCGGTCCTCCTCCGGCGCCACACCAGCCGCCTCCCACCGCTGCCCTCGGCCGGGCGCCGGGTCGTCGACCAGCGGCAGCCACTCCGGTTGCGTGGCCTGCACGGCGACCGCGACGACCGGCACGCCGGGGGCGAAGCCGGGCGCGCGGGTCTGCTCGGCTCGGGCGCCGGGCCACGCCCGTTGCAGCAGCCGGAGCACGGCGGTCGGGTTGACGCCGGGCGGCAGCCACAGCCCGCACCGCATCCCGTCCGGGGTGGCGTGGACCTCCCAGACCAGGCGAGGGGGCCGCCACGCCCAGCCGCTCGAGGCGGGCAGCGCGGTGGCGAGCAGCCGCCACAGGCCGACCGTCGCGGCGGGCGTGGCCGACACCGGCGGGACGATCTCCAGCCAGCAGGCGCGGGCGGCGTGGCGGCGCCACACCGCCCGCCGCCACCACGCCCACCCGAGCCGGGCCGCGATCAGCAGCACGAGCCCGGCGAGGAGTTCGGCCCAGTGGGCGCGGATGAACAGGGACACGGTGGCCGGGGCGTTGTCGGCCCAGGTGCCGCACATGAGGCGCCCGAGTACCGAGCCGGGGACGCCGTCATGTCCGGGAACGCAGGTGGACGGGGCCGGGGTCGCCGCGGCCGGGCTCGGGGTGTGCAGAGTCAGATGCATGGGGAACTCCATCGGGGTGGCGTGGGCCTCGGTCAGCGGCGGCCGGCGGCCGGGCCGGTGACGATGAGCTGGTGTTCCACCTCGGACGCGAGGCTGTGGAAGGCGACCCGGCTGTTGCCGCACGCCAGGAGCGCGTCGCCGCGGGCCGCGGACAGCAGGAACGCCCGCTCGCCGTCGGTCAGGTCGAACGCCTCGCTCACGGCGTCAATGGCCTGCGCCGCCTGCCGCAGCAGCACCTGCGTCGCCGAGTTGCTGATGACGGCGCGGCCGATCTCGGTGCCGAGCACGTCGGCGGCGTCCTGGGTGACGACCGTCAGCCCGGCCCCGTACTTGCGGGCGGACTTCGCGAGGCGGAACAGGAACTTGGCGCCGAGCCCGGCGCGCAGCATCAGCCACGCCTCATCGACCAGCACCATCCGCCGCACGTCCGGCGAGGCCGCGTTGGCGACCTTGCGCCAGATCGCATCGAGGGTCAGCAGCGTGCCGACCGGCTTCAGCTCGTCGGGAAGGTCCTTGATCGCGTACACCACGAGGTGCCCCTCGGGCACGGTGGTGGTCGGCCCGTCGAACAGCCCGGCGAAGGAGCCGGCCACGTACGGGTGCAGCCGGGCGGCGAGGGTCTTCCCGGCCTCGCCGATGTCGGCCAGGGCGTGGGCGACGTCGGCGAGCAGCGGCGGCGGGCGCCGCCACGTGCGCGGGTCGGTCGTGATGCCCTTCGCCCGGTACGCGGCGAGCACGGCCGCGTCGAGGACCGGCACCTCAAGCGGGTCGAGCGCGGCGCTGGCGTTGTCGCCCGCAGTGAGGACAGCGACGAACGTCTGCATGAACAGCGTCCGCCGGAACAGCGCGTCATCGCCGTCCGCCGCCGACAAATCGAGGGGGTTGATCCGCACGCCGGGGGCGCCGGGCCGGATGATCGTCCCGCCGACCGCTTCGGCGAGGCGGATGTACTCGTCCTCGGGGTCGATGACGAACGCCTCCACCCCCAGGTAGAGGTTGCGCAGCAGGTCCAGCTTGGCCAGGTACGACTTGCCCTCGCCGGAGCGGGCGAGGATGACGGCGTTGAAGTTCGACTGCGCCCACCGGTCCCAGACCACCACCCCGGCCGAGGCCAGGTTGAGCCCGTACAGCACGCCCATCCCGGTGTCCCCGGCCGTCATCGGCAGGTCCGGACTGGTAAACGGGAACGACGCGGCGAGGGCGTCGGTGTCGAACACCCGGCGCATGCCGAGCGCGTCGACCGCGAGGGGCAAGCTGGTGATCCAGCCCTGCAACTGCCGCCACGTCACCGGGGCCACGTCGAGCAGCAGCGACGAGGCCAGGCCACGGACCTCGGCCACCCGGTCGGCCAGATCCTCCGGGTCGGCGCCGTGCACGGTCAGGTACAGGCCGAGCCGGAACAGCCGGGCCTCACCGCGGGCGACCCGGGCGGCGAGGTCGGCGGCGTCCGCCGCGGCCGCGTCGAGCTCGGGGTCGTCGAGGCGGCCCTTGCCGGCGTCGGACCGCCGCGACGACTCAAGTCGGCCGCGCTGCTTGCGCAGCTGCCCGGACGCCACGACCGGCGGGACGGGTTCGATGTGCAGGGCGACGTCGACCCGGCCCGGGTAGGCGAGGATCGGCTCCAGCCACCCGGCGCCGACCTCCGCCGGGTAGCCGGTCACGGCCAGGGTCGCGGTGTAGTCGTCGCCGACGCGGACCGATCGGCCGCCAACCTCGACGACGTCGGGGCTACCCGGCAGGACGCCAGGGCTCCCGGCCGCGGTGGTCGCCGAGCGGCGGCGGGTGCGGAGCAGGTTCATGCGAGGTCACCGTCTTCCAGATCACCCGGCGGCTCGGCCGCCGGGTTTGCGGCCTCGGCGATCCACCCGGTTCTCGGGGCGGCCGGGTCGAGACAGGCGGCGAGCGCTGCCTGGGCGTCGTAGCCGTCCAGCACGGCCGCGGCGACCTCGCACCCGGCCAGGGCGCGGACGGCCTCCCGGGCCTGGTGGGCGGTATGGGTCGGGCCGCGCCGTCCGCGCACGGCGACGGTGACCTGCCGGTGCAGCAGCTCCCGCTGGGCGGCGAGGTCATCGAGGAACGCGACGTGCGAACGGGCCGCCTCTTCCAGGGCCGGGTGCGGCAGGCCGGGGGCGCGGTGCTCGATGCGGTCGGCGACGTGGGTCAGGTCGACCCGCTGCGCCCGCACGAGGATCTGCGTCGGCCCGGCCAGGCTGTTCAACCAGCGGGCGAACCCGGCGACCAGGCCGTTCTGCTCGCCGGGTGAGCGCAGCCCGAACGCCACCGTCGACGCGGACACCAACGCCGTGGTGCCGTCCGGGCCGAGGTCGATCAGCCCCTCGGCGGTGATGCCCTTCGCGGGCAGCCGCAGCGGCGCCGGGAGCGGCACCTTGTCGCCGGGCCCGGTCGTGGTGGCCACCCACGGCGGCGCGGCGCGGATCGGCTCGTCGGCCGGGACGAGCCGGTGCGGCGCCTTGCGGTGCCGGATCGCGGCCAGGAGCCAGCCGTCGAGGCTCACCCCGTCGCGGCGGCCGACCGCAAGGAAGAACGCCGCCCCACCGACCGGGATCGACCCGGCGATGAAATACAACGGGTTGACCACGGTCGCGAGCGCCGACCACACCGTGTAGAGGACCAGGGCCGTCACAGCCAGGATGACGACCTGACGCAGGGTCAGACCGAACACGATCCGGTCAGCCCGCTCCACGTCTGCGGGCACACGCGCGCGCAGCGGCTCGTCAGGGGTACGACGGGGCATCGGTGATCACGCCTTTCGGGGACGGCGACGGGCCGGGCGGACGGGCGGCGGCGGAGTGTCGGGGACGGCCGCGTCCGGGACGGGACGCGGGGACGGCGGCAGGAAGGTCACCGCGGGCGGCGGGGACGGTCGGGCGGTCGGGGACGAACCGGCCGCCGGGGACGGCCGGGGGGCCGGGACGGGACGGGGCGCGGGG
This sequence comes from Dactylosporangium sp. CA-139114, assembly GCF_050955725.1. Lineage (NCBI taxonomy): Bacteria > Bacillati > Actinomycetota > Actinomycetes > Micromonosporales > Micromonosporaceae > Dactylosporangium > Dactylosporangium sp. CA-139114. The sequence continues at coordinate 2,472,601 of NZ_CP192080.1, read as the reverse complement.
ACGGGCCGGGGCGCCGGGGACGGGACGGCCGGGGGCACCGGCCGCGACGGACGAGCGGCCGGAGTCGGCGCCCGGCTCGTGGCCGTCGGCCGGGGCGCCTGCGCGGCGGTGGCGCGCTTCGCCGCCGTCGGCCGCGGCCGAGGCGGTGTGGACGGCGCCGCCGAGAACGCCGGCGTGACCGGCGCGGGAGGCCGCTTCGGCGCGGTCTGCGCCTTCGGCGCCGCCGAGAACGCGACCGCCGGCGCCCTGGTAGAGGCCCCTCCCACACCCGGCGTGGCCGTGCCGGACGTCGATGGGCTCGACGCCGCGGTGCTCGGTGCGTGGCTGAACGGTGCCACGCTCGGCGGCGGCGCAGCCGACGGCGCCGAGCTCGTCGCGGCCGGGGTGCTCGGTCCTGCCGAGAACACGGCGGGCGGGGCGGCGTGGGTCGGGGCGGGGCCGGGGGTGCTCGGTGGGGCGGCGTTGCTGAACGCCGGGGCGGCCGTCGTCCCGGCGGGCTGCGCGAGGGGCGTGTGGGTCACCGGGGCGTGGCTGAACGCGGCCGGTCCCGCCGTGGCCGGGGACGGGCGCCGCCGGGGCGGGACGGGACGGGGCGCCCGCGCGGGACCGCCGGGGCGGGGACGGGGCGCCGTCCCCGCCCCACGGCGGGCGGCCGTCCCCGCGAGGCCGCCCGCCGCCTTCGCGCCGCCGAGGATGCCGGCCGCCGCGCCGAGCGTCTTGATCGTCAGGATGGTGGAGACGATCTGCCCAAGCAGGCCCCGGCCCCGCGACTGGCCGAGCGGGCCGAGGATGAACATCTTCATCCAGCCGGGCAGCTTGATCTGGACCCACAGCATCGTGAGACACACCAGGATGCCCAGCCAGCTGCTCCCGCTGGCAGGGATACCGAGCCACGGCGCGATGTCCGTGCCGTTCGGGGTCAGGAACACCCGGACCGTGGCCAACATGACCACCGCCTGCGCGACCTGCATGCCGAGGCAGGCCCCGAACGCCCGCCACCAGGTGTAGGCGAGGCCCTCGGTCTGGGGGGTGGCGTGGCAGACCAGCGCGAGCGGCGAGATGCCGACCAGCAGGATCATCCCAGCCACTCGCAGGATGAAGGTCAGCACGACGATGATCGCCATGACGAGCGCGGCGAGGATCAGCAGCGACACCATGATGTTGCTGCCGCTCTGGATGTTCTGGATGGCCTGCTGGATCGCGGTCGCGGCGGCCGGGCCGTCGACACCTTGACCGGCGATCGCGGCCGTGAGGGCGTTGACCGCCTTCAGGATCTCGGCGATCAGGACGAAGGATATGTTCGCGCCGACCCCGCCGATCACCAGGCGCGGCAGGATCTGCTTCAGGCCGTGCCGGGTCTGCAGGGTCTCGTGGGATGTCACGACGAATCCGCCGATGACCACGAACAGCACGAAGACCGCGTTCGCGATTACGAGGCAGGTCGTCCAGATGGCCTTGACCTGCGCGTTGTTCGTCAGATCGGGCGTGGAGAGGATCGTCTCGCCGAGGGTCTGCATCACCGGGGCCATGCCGGTGCTGACCATCCAGCTGAAGAAGTCGTTGATCGCTTTGCGGATCTGGCCCGGGATGTCGTACCAGGCCGGATCGTCGTCGGTCGTGGTCGCGGGCGGCGGGCTCGGGTTGCCGCCGGGCGATGGGTTCGGGTTTGGTGTCGGGTTGGGGTTGGGGGTCGGGTTGCCGGTCGGCGGCGGCCCGATCGGGGTGGGAGTCGGGTTCGGGCCGGGGTTGGTCGTCGGGTTCGGGCTCGGGCGGCTGCCCGGGTCCGGGATGGCGGTCGGCGACGGCGCAACCGTGGCGCCCGGGCCGGGCATCGGGGACGGGTCGGCCATCGCCGGGCCGGTCGTGGTGAGGGCGATCGCTGCGGCCAGACCGGCGCCGAGCAGCAGTGCGAGGGCCAGCCGGGCGAGGCGGAACGTGCCCCGCCCGGCGTGCGTCGGGGAGGTCATGGCTAGGCCACCCACTGCCCGACGATGGTCACGAACAGCGGCGCCAGCAAGGCGAGTGCGTAGCCGATCGCGGCGGACTTCATGGCGAGCTTGCCCTTTTCGGTCTCGCCGGGGTCACCGTTCGCGGCCAGGTAGCGCAGGCCGCCGATGGTGAGGAACAGCGTGGCGACGGCCACGAGGATGCCGACCAGCCACAGCCGGATGTTGTTGACAACCGCCTGGATCGAGTCGGCCGCCATGATGACCGGCGCTCCGGCGGCGGCGGCGATCGCGGTGTCGCCGATGACCGTGGCGAAGGCCAGGACTCCGGCCAGGACGATCAGGATCGGCACGACGCGGGTGGCCTGGTAGAGCACCCAGTTCGAGGGGTGGATGCGGGGCCGGCGCTGGCGCCGAGACGGCTTGCGCCGCAACGGGCGCATGGCGTTGAGCTGGTTGTTCATGGGATTGGGCACCTCCGGGCGCTGGCCGCAGGCCGGGCCCCGGGCATGGCGGGGCTCGACGGCGGCGCGTGGGTGGCAGAGGCGGGAGTGAACGATCCACACGGGTGACCTGAAGTTCCGACCGGCGCGGGGCCGTCCTCCTCACAGAGGTCAGATGGGGCCGGGCGAACGGGGTTGTCAGCGCCGTCAGCGGGGGCCGGTCGGGAGGTCACCTACGCGGGAAGTCCCGCACTAAGGGAATACAAATTCGAGGGCTGTTTTGGAAAAGGCCAGGTCAGCAAGGTGCTTCAGCGGTCGCCGGACGTCGGCTCCAGCGCGGTGCGCAGGGTCGCCTCGGCGATGACATCGGCGGTCGGGTCGCTGAGGATGCCGGCCCGGATCGCCGCGACGAGCCGCTGCACGGCGGCGGTGCGCCGCTTGTAGACGCGCCAGTGGGGCAGGCCGCTTCGCTGGGCGTAGGCCGTGACGCTGACGTCCTCGAGGTAGGTCGCGCCGATCAGGTCCGCGTCCGCGGTGGTGAGCACGCCGAGGCGCACGGCGCGGGCGAGGACCAGGTCGGGGTGGCCGTACGGGGCGGGCAGCAGCGCTGAGCCGGGCGCGAAGTTGCCTTCCCCGGACGCGGCCGGTTCCTGCTCGCGCAGCGCCGCGCGGGCGCCGGAGAATGCGGCGTTGAGCAGGGCGTTCACGATGCCTGGCTGGTCGATGTCGACCTTGTGCAACGCCTTGAGGAACGCCTCGACCAACGCGGCGTGCAGATCCCCGCTGGACAGCTTCGCCAGCAGGTGCGCCCGGTGCCGCAGACCCGGCAGGGCCACCCCGACCGCGCCGACGATCCACCGCTCGGCGCCGGTGCGGGCCTGGGCGACGAGGAACCGCCAGACGGCATCCTGAGCTGCGGCGCCGCAGGACGGGTGCATGAGGATCGCCGACAGCTCCGGCAGCGCGATCCGCCGTTGCGGCAGGCCGTGGCCGAGATGGCGCCCGTCGACCGCCTGCGGCTGCGGCCCTTCCGCGGCCAGCCGGAACCGGTACTCGATCGCGTCCAGCAGCGGCGCGCCGGGCCGGGCGCCGGGGTGCTCGGCGAGCTGGCCGGCGGCCAGGCGAGTGTTCGCAGACATGGAGGAACTCCCTGAAGGTGAGGTGGGATGCCGACCCGGCCACCGGAGGCCGGTTGGCGGTGCGACACCCACGCCACCAGGGCGTTTGAACACATCATGAACACTGACGATCTTGTTTCAGATGGAACGCGACCGGCTCGGCCGAGTCCGCGGTAACGACCTTCGATGCGGCCAGCCGGGCGCTGGAAGGTCTCGCTCAGGACGTGTGCAACGTCGTGGCTGCCCGTTCAACCCGGCCGCCGCCGGGCGGTCACCTCGCCCTGGCCGCCCTCCAACCACACATCTGGTGCCCGACGCAAAAGGCCCGCGCCGAGTGGCGCGGGCCGAAGGTGTTCATGGCGTTCACGGCGGCGAGTACCGGGCGGTGATCTTGTTTATGGAGCGGCGCGAGGCGAGATGACCTTGTTCATGCCCACCGTCGATCTTGTTCATCGCCTACGTCTGGCGCTCGTCGCCCGGCGGTCGCTCACAACAAGTCGTCTCGACTGAAAAGTCTCCTCTGTGAATACCTCGCTCGGGGGCGTCGCCGGAGGTGTTCAACGCCTGACCTGCATGTTCAACCCAGGAACGATCTTGTTCATGGGCTCGAACACGGCGAAGGACGACCATGTTCGGGCAGCCGACTTGCGTGGCGGGCTCCAAATCGGGGGCCGAATTTGTATTCCCTTAATGTCAGCGCTTGTCGGCGGACGTGGCCACACCACCCATGCCGCAGACCGATCTGCACACTGCCGATCCCAGCCCCGAACGCCCGCGAGTCGGGCTGTTCCTCGTCCCCGCCCACCTGCGACGCGCGCCGCTGGCCGACGCTGCCTCCTGGCACGGACTCGACCCGCACCGCGTTGCCTGGCTGATCCGGCACTACACCCGCGCCGGTGACGTCGTGCTCGACCTCGATGCTCATCCCAGCGTCGCCCGCGCCGCCCGCTACCTGCACCGCCACCCGGCCATCGTCGTCGCCGACGGCGACACCCATCGGGTCCGGCTCACCGGCGTCCGAGCCCGGCCCACCCGCGTCCGGCGGCTCACCGAAGCCGGAGTGTCACTGCTGCTGGCCGGGCTGCCCCAGCCCGGCGGCGACCGGCTCGGCCTGCACGCCCTGACCGAGGCCACGCACCAGTGGCGCCGCCTGGTACGTCCGGGCGGGTTCGTCCTCACCGTCCTGGCACCCGCGCCGCCGCAGCCGGGCCGGGTCTCCCGGCGCAGCACCGTCATAGCCGCCGCCCGCGCCGCCGGGCTGCGCTACCACCAGCACCTCCCGGCGCTGCTGGTCCCGCTCCCGGCCACCGAGCCGCGCACCGACCCGGCCACCGCCGCGGACACCCGGCCCGCGCTGCTCGACGGGCGACACGCCCTCATCCACCTGGACGTCCTCGCCTTCCGCTCGACCACCACCGACCAGGAGGCCACCGATGCGTGAACCCCTACCATCCACCGACGCCTTCGCCCTGGGCACTGACCCGGCCGACGGCGGCGCGCTCGACGTCGCCCGGCTGTTCGAGCTCATCGCCAACGGCGTGCAGGGCTCGGTCCTGCTCACCGGGCAGACCCTCTCCCGGGACATGCGCCGGGGCCGGTACACGCCCGCCTCGATGGAGCACCCGGGCAAGATGCTGCCCACCATCCCGCGGTACCTCATCGCCACCTACACCGAACGAGGCGACCGGATCGCCGACCCGATGGCCGGCATCGGCACCACCATCGTCGAGGCGATGCACCTCGGCCGACACGGCATCGGCGTCGAGTACGAACACCAGTGGGCCCAGCACGCCGCCGACAACATCCGCCTCGCCACCAGCCAGGGCGCCACCGGCACCGGCGAGATCTACACCGGCGACGCCCGCCGCCTGCCCGTCTTGATCCCGCCCGACGTTCACGGCCGGATTTCGCTGGTGATCACCTCGCCGCCGTACGGGCCGTCCACCCACGGCCACGCTCGCACCCCCGGCCCGCGCCGGGGGAAGGTCCGGAAGATCAACCACCGGTACGGCAGCGACCCGGGGAACCTCGCCTACATCGCCCACACTGAGCTGGCCGAAGGGTTCACGCAGATCCTCACCGGCTGCGCCGCCATCCTCCGGCCCGGCGGCCACGTCGCGGTTACGGCGCGGCCGTACCGACGGCACGGCGAACTGATCGACATTCCCGGAATGGTTGCGGCGGCCGGGCTCGCCGCCGGTCTCACCTTGGTCGAGGAGCTCGTCGCGCTGATCGCCGGAGTCCGTGACGGTGTCCTCGTGCCCCGGGCCTCGTTCTTCCAGCAGAAGAACGTTCGCGAGGCGGTCGCCACCGGCGACCCGCAGTGGCTGATCCAGCACGAGGATCTCCTGATCTTCCAAGCGAGTGCGCACACCCGCATGGGTGCGACCCACAGCGGCAGCAATGAACCTCGCGAGCGAACTGTCGGCCGAGTGCCGTCGCTCTCGGATGGCTCGGCGGGGGCGCACAGCCAGCCCGGCGGAACTGGTCAGACGCCCATTGCGGCGGCCGAGGCCAGCCTTGACCCCTCCACGCCCGACCGCATGGATCGATGTCCGCAACCGGACCGGCCCGCAACCGCACCAGCAGCACCGGGCCGCGTCCCCCGTCCCCGGCAGCAACGCGGCCGGACGCCCGATAGGACACCTGACCCATGCCCACGCGATCCCCAACCCACCCCAACGGCGCCACGCACCCACGCGGGCACCGGCCCGGGTACCACGGACGGCCCGACCGTTCCGGGCGCCGATTCGACAGCAATGGGCCAGCCATGACCGCGCCGGACGGCGCCGACTGGCGGCCCGACCCGCTCCTCACCATCGACGACGTCGCCGCGTGGCTACGCAAGCCCAAGAACACGCTCTACGCCTGGAGCAGCAGGGGCAAGGGGCCACGGGCGATCCGTGTCGGCAACACCCTGCGGTACCGCCGCAGCGAGGTGGAACAGTGGCTCAACGACCAGACCAACCAGGGTCGGTGAGCCGTGGCCCGACCTCCGCTCCCGATCGGCACCTGGGGCGCCATCCGTACCGAAAAGCTCGGGCTGAACCGCTTCTGCGCCCGCGCCCGGTTCCGTGACTACGACGGCAAGACCCGCGACGTCGAGGCCACCGGCACCACCGGCCCCGCCGCCATTCGCGCGCTGAAGGAGAAGCTCCGCGACCGGGTCACGCCGAACGACGATGAGATCACGCGGGAAACCCGCATCGATACCCTTGCCGACCTGTGGCTCGAGCAGATGGTCGCCGAGGAGCAGGTGGTTCCGCAGACCCTGAACACGTACACGTCGAGTCTGCGTTCCAAGATCCGGCCGGCTCTGGGCGATCTGCGGATCCGCGAGGCGACGGTTGGTCGGCTCGACAAGTTCCTCCGCGAGATCGCCGCAGAGCATCCGTCGGCGGCGAAGACCGCCAAGGTCGTGCTCGGCCAGATGTTCGCACTCGCCGTACGACGCGGCGCCATCTCGACCAACCCGGTCCGGGACACCGGACGGCTGCGCACGCCGAAACGGAAGGTAGCCGCGCTGACCGACGACGACCTGCATGCGGTGCGTGCGGCCATCCGGCAGTGGCAGGCGCCCACTCCCGGCAAGTCGGGACCACGCCACACCGGCGACCTGGCCGACATCGTCGACCTCATGCTCGCGACCGGCGCGCGTATCGGCGAAGTGCTCGCGCTGCGCTGGGGCGACCTGGACCTCGGTGCCGAACGGCCCACCGTCACGATCTCCGGCACCCTGATCTACCTCAAAGGGCAGGGCATCGTGCGGCAGGAGTGGACCAAGAGCGACGCTGGCTACCGCACCCTCGTCCTGCCCAGCTTCGCCGTGGGCGTGTTGCTGACGCGTAAGGTCGCCGCCGTGGACAGCTCGATTGACGCGGTCTTCGCCACCCGCCGCGACACCTGGCTGGCCCCGAACAACGTTCGGCGGCAGTGGCGCCGCGCTCGCGACGAGGCCGGCCTGACGTGGGTCATTCCGCACACCTTCCGCAAGACCGTCGCCACCCTCATCGACCAGGAAGCCGACACCAAGAGCGCGGCTGCACAACTCGGGCACGGAAGCGAACAGGTGACGAACCGGCACTATGTCGCCAAACCCGCACTCGCCCCGGACGTGTCGGTGATCCTTGAGCGCCTCGGCGATCAGGGCGACACCAGCCGGGCCACGTAGCGCCGTGGCGGTCGCCCATAGTCGGGCGTCACGGGTGCCCCGGCGAACCTGACCCCTGGAACCCCATTAACGAGGGGTATTCGGGGGCAGGATTAAATCCCTGCCGAAAGACGTCAATGCCCTGAGCGGGTAAACCCCTGCTCAGGGCATTGACCGTTTGTACGCCGCGTAGGACTTGAACCTACAACCCGCAGGTGAAGAGTCTGATGCTCGGGTACACCGCGGAGGTCTACCTTCGCGTCGCCGCCGCGATCCCCTCGCTACAGGTGATCAGCCTCGGCAATGCCGCGACCCCGGTCGACCTCGCCCCGCCGGCGGGCCGGACGCTGCACGTCAACCTGACCCGCCGGCAGGAGGTGCGCGGCCTGGAGGACCTCGGGCCGGGGATCACCATCAAACGCGTGCCGGCCTGACGTCACCGGCGCAGGACCGAGTGCACGACGCCGTCGGGGCGGATGACGACCGCGCGGCCGCGCAGCCAGCGGCGCACCGGCGCGTCCGTGGCCTCGACCAGGCGATGCGTGGACGCCGGGGGCCGGCCGGTGTGCAGGACCACCCACTCGTCGTAGGCCACGGGCGCCACCGTCCCGACCAGCCGTCCGCGGCCCACGCCCGTCAGCCTGGGCGAGGTCGAGCGCAGCGCGAGGCCCTTCAGGCCCGGCACGCGCCAGATCGCGCCCAGGATCACCCGGCGCACGGCCGCCGCGCGGTCCTGGCCGCCCGTCATAGCCCAGCCGGCCACGATCGCGAGGCGGATCTGGGCGCGCACGTGCGGGACGCGCTCGCGCTCGTAGGAGTCGAGCAGGGCCTCGGCTCCCCCGGGGGTGGTCAGGTCGGCGGCGAGCTTCCAGGCCAGGTTGTACGCGTCGCGCAGGCCGGCCCCGAGGCCCTGGCCGATGAAGGGCGGGGTCTGGTGGGCCGCGTCGCCGAGCAGGAAGACGCGGCCCCGGCGCCAGGACGAGGCGATGTTGGCGCGGAAGGTGTACTCCGCCCGGCGCACGATCCGCACGGGGCGGCCCCGCAGCCAGGGGGCGAGCAGCGGGTCCAGGTCCAGGTCGGTCTCGCCGTCGAGGAGGCGGAACTCCCAGCGGTACCGCCGCGGGCCCAGCTCCATGAAGGTCGCCGCGCGGTGCGGGTCGCACACCTGGTGCACGCCGCCCCAGGCGTGCAGGTCCTCGGGGCAGACGCCGTCGACGACGAGCCAGCGTTCGGCGAAGCGCAGGTCCACCAGGTGCGCGCCGATCAGCTCGCGGACCGTGCTGCCGGCGCCGTCGCAGCCCAGCACCGCGGCGGCGGGCACGTCCACGACGGTGCCGTCGCGCTCGTAGCGCACCGACGCCGACGAGACGCCGACGACCGTGGCGCCGCCCACGAACTCGATCAGGGGCAGTCCGGCCATGCGCGCCCGCAGCAGGCGCTCCAGGTCCGGCTGGTCGAACATGTTCGCCTGCGGGTAGCCGTGCGGGCCGCCGCCGGGGGCGCGGTCGAAGGAGGCCATCACCCGGTGCCGCGCGTCGAGCAGGCGCAGGCCCAGGCCGGGGCGGCTGATGCGCAGGAAGTCCCCGGCGACGCCCACCGCGTGCAGGATGCGGACCACCTCGTCGTCGACGTGGACCGCGCGCGGCAGCGCGTACGGCTCCTCGTGACGGTCGAGCAGCAGGCTGGCGATGCCGCGCTGGGCGAGCAGGATCGCGGCGGTGACCCCGACCGGCCCCGCGCCCACGATGACGACCCGATCCACACGCTCAGGTTGCAACCGGAAAGTACTCCACGGCAACCGCGGGCCGGTCGATCAGTGACACCGTGCCGTCGTGGGTCCGCAATCGCAGCATCGCCACCAAGATCGTGGGGATCGCGATGCTGGTCGCCTCGATCTTCGCGGGCATCGCGGTCTACGGGCTGGTGAACCTCCGCGAGGTGGCGGCCCAGCAGGACGTGCAGTACCGCCGCGACGTCGTGGCGATGACGCAGATGGTCGCCGTGCGCTCCGCGGTCGGGCTGCAGATGGAGGCCGTGCAGTCGCACCTGCTCTCCCAGCCCGGCTTCTACCGCGACCGCTACGAGGCCGTGATCGCCGACACCGACCAGCAGATCGACACGCACCTCGCGGACCTGGCGCACAACGGCCTCACCAAGGCGGAGCTGCGCGAGCTGGAGCTGCTGAGCAAGGTCATCGGGCAGTACCGCACCGCCCGCGACACCGGCCTCGCCGCCAGCCGCCGCGGCGACCGGGACAACGCGGTCTCGATCGTCCTCGTGCGCTCCGAGTCGGTCGCGCGCACGGTGAAGACCCGCGCGGACGAGTTCCTGCGCCAACTCGTCGACGCGGTCGCCGCCGGCAACCGGCAGATCGGCGAGCGCACGGCCCGGACCAGCCGCAACGTGACCATCCTGCTCGTCGTGGGCGGGGTCGTCGCGGCCGGCGTCGCGATCCTCGCCGCGCGGCAGCTGAGCCGGCCGCTGCGCCGGGCCGTCACCGTGCTCACTGCGGTGGCCGCGGGCGATTTCCAGCAGCACCTGGACCTCGACTCCAAGGACGAGGTCGGGCAGATGAGCCGGTCGCTGAACAACACGGTCGGCGTCCTGCGCGACGCGTTCGATCAGCTCAACCACCGCGCGTACCACGACGGGCTGACCGGGCTGCCCAACCGGGTGCTGCTGCGTGAGCGCCTGGAGCAGGCCCGCCACCGGCCGGGCACCGCCCTGCTGCTCATCGACCTCGACGGGTTCAAGCAGGTCAACGACGTGCACGGGCACGCGGCCGGCGACCGTCTGCTGGTGGCGGTCGCGGACCGGCTGCGGGACCAGGTGCGCGGCGCCGACACCCCGGCCCGGCTCGGCGGCGACGAGTTCGCGGTGCTGCTCGACGGCGCCGACGATCCCGTCGCGGTGGCCCAGCGGGTGCTCGCCGCGCTGCGGGAGCCGGTCGCGTTCGGCTCGGTCCAGATCGTGCCGCGGGCCAGCGTCGGCGTCGCGCGGTGGCACGGGCACGACGACGTCGAGGCGTTCCTGCACGACGCCGACCAGGCCATGTACGCGGCCAAGGCGAGCGGCAAGGGGTGCGTGATGGTGGCGAACCCGGCCCGGGGACCGGCGCTCGCGGCTTAAGATCGACGTGCCATGCGGGTCCATGTCCTCCTTGTCGCACTGATCCTGGTGCTGGCCGGCTGCGCGAAGAGCACGCCGGCGGACCGGGCGGCGGACGCGTGCGCGCAGTACGCCGCGTACGGCAGCCACGAGGGCACGAAGGTCACGATGACCGGCCCGATCCGCAACGCCGAGGCGGACAAGCTCCTGCGCTCGTGGGACGACTTCGAGGACTGCACCGGCATCACGGTCGACTACGACGGCATCGCCGCGTTCGAGCAGGATCTCAAGGACCGGGCGGCCGCGGGGCACCCGCCGGACATCGCGCTGTTCCCGCAGCCGGGCCTCATCGCCGACATGGCCCGCGGCAAGGGGCTCAAGCCCGTCTCGGCCGACGTCAAGGCGCACGTCGAGCGCTGGTGGTCGCCGGAGTGGCAGACGTACGGCACCGTCGACGGCGAGCTCTACGCGGCCCCGCTCAACGCGAACATCAAGTCGCTCGTGTGGTACTCCCCCGGGTTCTTCGCCGAGCACGGGTACGCGATCCCGGACACGTGGGCGCAGCTGATGACGCTCACCGAGCGGATCGCGGCCGACGGGGTGACGCCGTGGTGCGCCGGCGCCGAGTCGGGCGCCGCGACCGGGTTCCCGATCACCGACTGGCTCGAGGACGTGCTCCTGCGCACGGCCGGGCCGGAGGTGTACGACCGCTGGGTCGCCCACAAGATCCCGTTCAACGACGCCCGGATCGTCGACGCGCTGGACAAGGCCGGGGCGATCCTGCGCGATCCGCGGTACGTCAACGGCGGCTACGGCGGCGTGCGGTCCATCGCGACCGTGGCCATGTCCGAGGGCGGGCTGCCGATCCTGCAGCACGCGTGCGCCCTGCACCGCCAGGCGTCCTTCTACGCCAACGAGTGGCCGGACGGCACCCGGATCGGCCCCGACGGCGACGTCTTCGCGTTCTACCTGCCCCCGCTCGACCCGGCCCGGCCCCGGCCGGTGCTGGGCGCCGGCGAGTTCGCCGGCGCCTTCACGGACCGGCCCGAGGTGCGGGCCGTCGCGTCCTACCTCTCGACACCCCAGTGGGCGGATCACCGTGCCCGGCTCGGCGGGGCGGTCAGCGCGAACCGGGCCATCGACCGCGACGCGCTGCGCTCGCCGGTCGAGAAGCTCTCCGCGCGGCTGCTCACCGACCCGGGCACGGTGTTCCGCTTCGACGCCTCCGACATGATGCCCGCGGCCGTCGGCACCGGCACCTTCTGGACCGGGATGATCGACTGGCTCGAGGGCAGGCCGACGAAGGACGTCCTCGACGCGATCGAGGCGAGCTGGCCGAAGGACTAGGTGCGGGCGCTTTCGCCGCGAACCACCCTCGGAACACCCCGCCATCGGCGCGGATGCCGCGAGCGTTGCGGGTAGGTCGGGTGGGTCCCCAATCAAGCGAGGGAGAAGCGCATGCCACTGGACAATCCGGCCGACCTGTTCCTCTACGAGCTGTCGGGCCTGTACGACGCCGAGCGCAGGAGCAACCAGTTCGTCGGCGAGATCCTCGGCCGGACCGAGCAGAGCCCGCTGGCCCAGATCCTGCGCGCCCAGCAGCAACAGGGTCAGCAGAAGATCCAGAACCTCGAGACGTGCTTCGCGATGATGGAGACCGAGCCCGAGGACGTCCCGTGCCTGACGGTGGACGGGATGCGCGCCGAGTTCCAGGCCTTCGCGGGGCAGGGCCCGTCGATGGAGGCGATGGAGATCTACACCGTCGACGCCGAGACGCGCCTGGCGCACCTGGGCGTCGCGGCCTACCACGGCCTCATCGACAAGGCGCTGCTCATGGGCGAGGTGCAGTGCGCCCAGATCCTGCGCACCAACCTGGTGCAGCAGCAGGAGAACGCGGGCACGTTCGAGCGCATCAGCCACGAGCTCGGGCAGCGCGTGGCGATGAACGTCTAGGTCAGGTCCCGCACCGCGACGACGACGCTGGTCTCGGTCCGCGCATCGGTGACCGTGCGCGGCCGGAGCCCGCCCGCGCGCAGCAGCGCGTGGGCGGTGCCCAGCTGCCCCTCGCCGGCCTCGGTGAGCAGCGCGCCGCCCGGGGCCAGCCAGCCCGCGGCCTCGGCGGCGACGCGGCGCAGCACGTCGAGGCCGTCCGCGCCGCCGTCCAGGGCCGCGCGGGCCTCGTGCACGCGGAACTCCGCGGGCAGGTAGGCGATCTCGGCGGTCGGCACGTAGGGCACGTTGGCGAGCAGGACGTCCACGCGGCCGCGCAGATCATCCGGTACCGGCGCGAAGAGATCGCCCGCGAAGACCTCGCCGCTCACGCCGGAGAGGTTGCGGCGCGCGCAGCCGACGGCCGCCGGGTCCAGGTCGGTCGCGACCAGCCGGACGCCGCGGAAGCCCCGGGCCACGACCAGGCCGAGGGCGCCGGTGCCGCAGCAGAGGTCGAGCACCGTGCCCCCGTCGCGCAGCAGCCCGCGGGCCGTGTCGGTGAGCAGCCGCGTGCGGTGCCGGGGCACGAACACGCCGTCGGTCACGGCCACCCGGACCCCGGCGAACTCGGCGAACCCGAGGACGTGCTCCAGCGGGGCCCCGGCGACCCGGCGCGCGACCATCGACTCCAGGGCCGCGGGGTCGGACCCGGCCGCGAGCAGCTGGTCGGCCTCCTCCTCGGCGAAGACGCACCCGGCGGCGCGGAGCCGGGTGATCAGCGCGACCCGGTTCATGCGTTGAGGTACGCGAGGACGGCGAGGACGCGGCGATTGTCGTCCTCGGACGGGGGCAGGCCGAGCTTGGTGAAGATGTTGGCGATGTGCTTGCCGATCGCCTTCTCGGTGACGAAGAGCCGGCCCGCGATGGCGGCGTTGGAGCGGCCCTCGGCCATGAGCCCGAGCACCTCGCGCTCCCGCGGGGTGAGCGCCCGGGTGGGGGCGCCGGCGTTGCGGGCGAGCAGCTGCGAGACGACCTCCGGGTCCATCGCGGTGCCCCCGGCCGCGACCCGCCGGACCGCCTCGACGAACTCGCCCACGGTGGCGACGCGGTCCTTGAGCAGGTACCCGACGCCGCCGCCGCGATCGGAGAGCAGCTCGCGCGCGTAGAGCTGCTCGACGTGCTGGGACAGCACCAGCACGGGCAGGCCGGGGACCTCGGCGCGGGCCGCGATCGCCGCGCGCAGGCCCTCGTCGGTGAACGTGGGCGGGAGGCGCACGTCCACGACCGCGACCTGCGGGCGGTGGCTGAGCAGGGCCGAGCGCAGGTCGGTGCCGTTGTCGACGGCCGCGACCACCTCGAAGCCGTACGCGCCGAGGAGCCTGATCAGCCCGTCGCGGAGGAGGGCGAGGTCTTCGGCGATGACAACACGCACGGCAGCTCCATCGTCAGCACGGTCGGTCCGCCCGGCGGGCTGTCGACGCGCAGCAGGCCGTCGAACGCGGCCAGCCGCCGCTCGACCCCGGCCAGCCCGGAGCCGGCCCGGGGCGCGGCGCCGCCCACGCCGTCGTCGCTGACGCTGCAGTAGAGGGCTCCCCCGAGGTACGACAACGATACCCAGGCGGCCCCGCCCCCGCTGTGCTTGGCCACATTGACGAGGGCCTCGGCGACGGCGAAGTAGACGGCGGACTCGACCGGCGCCGGGGGCCGGCCCGGCAGGTCGCCCTCGACGACGACGGGCAGCGGCAGGGTCAGGGCCAGCGCGCGCAGGCCGCCGATCAGGCCGCGCTCGGCGAGCACCGGCGGGTGGATGCCGCGCACGAGCCGGCGCAGCTCCGCCAGGGCCAGGCCGCTGGCCTCGCGGGCCTCGGCGATGAGCTGCTGGGCGGCGGCCGGGTCGTGGACGACCAGGTCCTCGGCCATGCCCAGGCTCATGCCGAGCGCGACGATGCGGGCCTGCGCGCCGTCGTGCAGGTCGCGCTCGATGCGGCGCAGCTCGGCCGCCTGCGCGTCGACGACGTCGGTGCGCGTCTGGGTCAGGGTGTCGACGCGGCGGGCGAGCACCGCCTTGCCGGTCGGGCCGAGGAGGCTGTGGTCGTACTTCGCCAGCGCCCACAGCAGCCACGGTGCCCCGTACAGCACGCCGGCCGTGATCAGGGCGCCCTGGAACGGCACCGACGCGTAGCTGATCGGGTGCAGCGGCCAGGTGACGCCGTAGCCGGTGTCGTCGCCGGAGACGACGTTGGCGATGACCGGCAGCAGCACGACGCCCTGCGCGCCGTAGAGCAGCCCCGCCAGCGCGACCGCCCCGAACGCGACCCCCAGCGGCGCCCCGCCGACGAGCCACAGCAGGTCGCGCCAGGTCGCCGGGTCGCGCACCAGCCACATCCACCGCCGCGGCGAGCCGATGAAGGCCCCGGCGGGCCGCGGGCGATACGGCGGCGGGATGTCGACCCCGCTCCACTCCCGGGCCAGCCGCCGGCGCCGGCCGGCGTAGGCGCGCACCATCATCTGGACGAGCGGGGCGAGCATGAGCCCGACGCCGGCCGCGGTGAGCACGAACGAGACCACGGTGAACACGATGAGCACGATGTGGACCGGCACCCAGACGATGCCGGCGAACGCCACCCGCGCGACGCTGAGCAGCCCCCGGCGAGCGAACGGCCACGGCTTCATGCAGGCCATTTTTCTCGCCGCGGGCGCCGGGCGCAGTGGGGCTAAGCCCCTAATACAGGCCGCGCGCGTAGTTGCTCTCGGCGTAGTAGGCCTCGAGCTCCTCGACGGTCTCCGGCGTGTCCTGGACGCTCTTGACGAGGTTGGCGTGGGTGGGCAGCGCCTCGGGGGTCCAGGTCTCGGGCTTCCACAGCTTCGAGCGCATGAACGCCTTCTGGCAGTGCAGGAAGATCGTGTCGATGTCGACCACCAGGGCCAGGATCGGCCGGTGGCCCTCGACGACGAGCTCGTCGAACCAGGGCGCGTCGGTGAGCAGCCGGGCCCGGCCGTTGATCCGCAGCGTCTCCCGGCGGCCGGGGACGAGGTAGATGAGGCCCACGTGCGGGTTGGCGAGGATGTTGTGGAAGCCGTCGGCGCGGCGGTTGCCGGGGCGCTCGGGGATGGCGATCGTGCGGTCGTCGATGACGTGCGTGAAGCCGGGCGGGTCGCCCTTCGGCGAGACGTCGCAGTTGCCCTCCGCGTCGGCGGTGCCGACCAGCACGAACGGGGAGAGCCCGAGCCAGTCGCGGTCGGCCGCGCACAGGCGGTCGCGTTCCTTGGTCACGGCCCGGGGCGTCGGCGACCCGAGCAGTTCCTCCAGTGCACTGACCGAGGTGATCTGCATGGCGTCAGGATACTGCCGGTAACAATCTGAAACAGAGCGGATATTGTCCGGGCGAACGTGTGCCATTAACGTCGGCTCATGACGGGACAACGCACCGACGCCTACCGCGACGACCGCGCACACGTCTTCCACTCCTGGTCCGCCCAGCGCCTGCTCGACCCGGTGGTGGTCGAGGGCGGGCTCGGGGCCACGTTCTGGGACGAGGCCGGCACGCGGTACCTCGACTTCTCCTCGCAGCTGGTGAACCTCAACCTCGGCCACCAGCACCCGCGCGTCGTGGCCGCGATCCAGCAGCAGGCCGCGAAGCTGTGCACGATCGCGCCCACGTTCGGCAACGCGGCGCGCAGCGAGGCCGCCCGGCTCATCGCCTCGGTCGCGCCCGGGGACCTCGGGCACGTGTTCTTCACCAACGGCGGCACCGAGGCCAACGAGCACGCGATCCGCATGGCCCGCGGCACCACCGGCCGGCACAAGATCCTCGCCGCCTACCGCTCATACCACGGCGCGACCACGGGCTCGATCACGCTCACGGGCGATCCGCGCCGCTGGGCCAACGAGCCCGCCATGCCGGGCGTGGTGCGGTTCTTCGGGCCGTACGCGTACCGCTCCCCCTTCCACGCCGAGTCCGAGGAGCAGGAGTCCGAGCGCGCCCTCGCCCACCTCGAGGAGGTCTTCACCCTCGAGGGCCCGCAGACCATCGCGGCGGTGATCCTCGAGCCCGTCGTGGGCACCAACGGCATCCTCGTGCCCCCGCCCGGCTACCTCGCCGGCGTGCGCGAGCTGTGCGACCGCCACGGCGCGCTGCTCATCGCCGACGAGGTGATGAGCGGGTTCGGCCGGTGCGGCGCGTGGTTCGCGGTCGACCGCTGGGGCGTGGTGCCCGACCTCATCACGTTCGCGAAGGGCGTCAACTCCGGCTACGTACCGCTGGGCGGCGTCATCCTCGGCCCGCGCGTCTACGAGACGTTCGCCGAGCGCCCCTTCCCCGGCGGCCTCACCTACTCCGGGCACCCCCTCGCCTGCGCCGCGGCCGTGGCCACCATCGAGGTCATGCGCGACGAGGGCATCCCCGAGCGCGTGCGCGACCTGGGCGAGCGGGTGGTCCGGCCGCGCCTGGAGAAGCTGCGCGACCGGCACCCGTGCGTCGGCGACGTGCGCGGGCTCGGCCTGTTCTGGGCGATCGAGCTCGTCCGCGACCGCGGCACGCGCGAGATGTTCGTGCCCTACAACGCGGCGGGCCCGGCCGCGAAGCCGATGGCGGACGTGGTCGCCGCGTGCAAGCGCCGCGGCGTGTGGCCCTTCACGCACTTCAACCGCGTGCACGTCGTACCACCGCTGATCATCTCCGAGGAGGAGCTGCTCCAGGGCATCGACGCGATCGACGACGCCCTGGAGACGGCGGACGAGCACCTGGCGTAGCCAGGCTCACCGCCGGGCCCTGGCGCAGGCCGCCCCGTCGAGGGGTGACCTGCGCCGGGACCAACGCGCGACGTATACAACGCGCTGCGCGTTATGCGCCGCCGGCCGTCAGGGTGACCGTCTTGGGGGCGAACGACGAGCCCATGGTGTCCACGCCGGCGGCCTTCGCGGCGTCCAGGGCCTTCTGCATATAGTCGTTGGTGTACGCCAGGCCCTCGGGCTTCTTCTTGAGCACCGTGTCGCCGGTCTGGTTCTTGGTGGTCTGCGAGATCTCCACCGTGCGCGCCCAGTCGGCCTCGTCGACCAGGCCGATGCCCTTCGACGAGGGCCAGATGAGCTTGTTGACCTCGTTCATCTGCCACAGCTGGTGGGTCTTGCCGAGCTTGGAGCCCTTGGCCACCACGAGGTCCCGGCACTCCTCCGCGTTGTCGCGGCAGAAGGCCCAGCCCTTGATCGTGGCGGTCAGGAACTTCACGGTCTGGTCCTGGTACGCCTTGTCCTTGAGCTTCTCGGTGTTGGCCCACACGGCGTCCTGCAGCATCGAGGAGCCGACGGTCTTCCAGTCGATGATCTGGAAGTCCTCGGCCTTGTAGAGCTGGCCGGTGGCCGGGTTGGTGGCCTCGAGCAGCTGCGCGTACTCGTTGTAGGACATCGCCTGGGCGACGTCGATCTCCTTCTTCAGCAGCGCCTGCATGTCGAACTGCTGCTGCACCAGGGTGACGTCCTTGCCCGGGTCGAGGCCGGCCTTGGTCATGCCGGCAAAGAGCTCGAACTCGTTGCCGAAGCCCCAGTTGCCGACCTTCTTGCCCTTGAAGTCGGCCGGGCCCTTGATGTTCGAGCTGGCGAACGCGACCTGGTAGGTGCCGGAGCGGGCGAAGATCTGCCCGACGTCGGTGATCCCGGCGCCCTGCTCGCGCGAGGCGAGGGCCTTGGGCACCCAGGCCACGGCGTAGTCGGCCTTGCCCTGCGCGAGGACGGTCTGCGGCACGATGTCGACGCCGCCCTCGAGCAGCTGCACGTCGAGGCCCTGCTCCTTGTAGAAGCCCTTGTCCACGGCGGCGATGTAGCCGGCGAACTGGGCCTGGTAGAACCACTGCAGCTGCAGCTTCACGGTGGTCATGCCGCCGCTGGTCGTGGTGGTGGGTGAGGTGGAGTCGGCCGTGCCGCAGGCGGACAGGGCAAGCCCGGCCGCGATCACGGCGCCGATGATCGGCATGCTCTTCATTGGGGGGAACCTCCGTCAGAAACGGGACTTCCAGGGCATCGCGAGCCGCTCGACGAGCAGCGTGGTGAGGTAGAAGGCGAGCCCGAGCACGCAGGCGCCGAAGACGAACGCCCACGCCCGGGGGTAGGCGGTGAACGCGGCGGCGGAGGTGATCCGCGCCCCGAGGCCGTCCTGCAGGCCGCCGAAGTACTCGGCGACGACCGCGGCGATGACGGCCAGCGACGACGCCTGCCGCAGCCCGGTGAACAGGTGCGGCAGCGCGCCCGGCAGGCGCACCAGGCGGGCGAAGGTCCAGCCGCCCGCGGCGTAGCTGTCCATGAGCTCGCGATGGGTCGGGTCGACCTCGCGCAGGCCCCGCAGCGTGTTGATGAAGACCGGGAAGAACACGATGATCCCGGCGACCAGCCGGCGCGGCACGCTGCTGGTGGACTCGAACATGTTGTTGAGGATCGGCGCGAGCGCGATGATCGGCAGCGCGTTGAGCACCGCCGCGAACGGCACCGAGACCTCGCTGAGCAGCCGCAGCCGGCTGGCCGCGAGCGCCGCGAGGACCGCCACGACCGTGCCGCCGACGAGCCCCACGAGGGCGTTGGCCCCGCTGGCCAGGGCCGCGTCGAGCACGTTGGCGCGCTGCTCGACGAGCTCGGCCCAGATCGCCGAGGGGGCCGGCAGGATGAAGGGCGCGATGCGGCCGGCCCGCACGACGAGCTCCCAGCCGAGGAGCCCGAGGATGCCGACGAGCACCGGGGGCAGCACCCGCCTCATGACCGCAGGGCCTTGCGCACGGCGGTCACGTAGTCGAAGTACTCGGTGGACTGGCGGGCCGCCTCGTCGCGCTCGGCGAACGCGATGTCGATGGTCGCGGTGATGCGGCCGGGGCGGGCCGACATCACGACGACCTTGTCGGACAGGAACACCGCCTCGGAGATCGAGTGCGTGACGAACACGGTCGACGTGCCGGTCGCCGCGCAGATCCGCAGCAGCTCGCCCTGCAGGCGCTCGCGGGTCATCTCGTCCAGGGCGCCGAAGGGCTCATCCATGAGCAGCAGCGGCGGGTGTACGGCCAATGCCCGCGCGATCGCGACCCGCTGCTGCATGCCGCCGGAGAGCTGGGCCGGGTAGTGGCCGCCGAAGTCCGCGAGCCCGACCAGCGCGAGCATCTCCTCCGCGCGGGTGCGCCGCTGCTGGCGCGGGATCCGGCGCAGCTCCAGCGGCAGCTCGACGTTGCGCCTGACGGTCCGCCACTCGAAGAGCCCGGCCTGCTGGAACGCGATGCCGTACTCCTGCTCGCGGCGGGCCTGCCCCGCGGGCTTGCCGGCCACGGTGACGGTCCCCGCGCTCGGCTCGATGAGGTCGGCGATGAGCCGCAGCAGCGTGGACTTGCCGCACCCGGAGGGGCCGATGAGGGAGACGAACTGTCCACTGCCGACGGTGAGGTCCACGTCGGAGAGGGCGGTCACTTCGTCGGGACGGCCCTGGTTGAACACTTTGCTGACACCCGCGACCGATACCGCGGTCATATGACGTTCACCTCGACTCGGCGCCGGTGGCGCATGAGGGGGAGCTCGAGCAGGCTGACGAACGCGGCCACGCACAGGCCGAGCAGGGCCGCGCCCAGCATCGCGGTGTAGACCTTGGCCGGGTCGGAGGTGGCCTCCCGGGAGTACTCGATGACGAGCCGGCCGATCCCGCCCCGCGTCCCCGTGGAGATCTCGCCGACCACCGCGCCGACGACCGCCGCCGCCCCGGCCAGGCGCAGCGCCGGGAACAGGAACGGCAGCGCGCTGGGCAGCCGGAGCTTCACGAACGTGCGCCACCAGCCGGCGGCGTAGCTGCGCATCAGCTCGACGCCGCTCGCCGAGGGCGACTGCAGGCCGCGCAGCAGCCCGACGGCCACGGGGAAGAACGCCAGGTACGCGGCGATCGTGGACACGGTCATCCAGTCCTGCCACGGGTAGGGGCCGAACGACAGCGCCCCGCTCCAGCCGGCCACCAGCGGCGCCAGGGCCACCAGCGGCACGGTCTGCGACAGGATCACGTAGGGCAGCAGGCCCCGCTCCACGACCCGGAAGCGCTGCATGAGCGCGGCCAGCACGAAGCCGATCACGACCCCGGCGGCGAAGCCGACCGCCGTGACGCCGAGGGTGAACAGGCACGCGTCGAGGACCACCCGCCAGATGGGCCGCCCGCCGGTGAGCTCGGGGCGGCCCAGGCGCTGCACGACGGTGTAGAGGTGGGGCATCGAAAGGTCGTCGGCGCGCGGGAGGATGCGCACCCCGAAGACCTTGGTGCCCTCGTCGTCGCCGACCGCCTTGTAGCCCTCCCACAGCAGGACGAAGACGGCGACCCCGGCGGTGGTTGCGCTCAGGGCACCCAGGACTCGTCTCATGCGACGGCCGGGATGACATGCTCGCCGTAGGCGGCGAGCGTGGACTCCTTCGCGTCGTGCTGCAGATACAGGGCGAACTGGTCCACGCCGAGCTCCCGCAGCTCGGCGAGGCGCTCGAGGTGGCGCTCGACCGGGCCCAGGATGCAGAACCGGTCGACGACCTCGTCGGGGACGAAGTCGGTGTGCGTGTTGCCGGCGCGGCCGTGCTCGGCGTAGTCGTAGCCCCGGCGGCCCTTGATGTAGTCGGTGAGCACGCTCGGCACGGCCCCGTCGGCGCCGTAGCGCTCGACGATGTCGGCGACGTGGTTGCCGACCATGCCGCCGAACCAGCGGGTCTGGTCGCGTTGATGCGCGAGATCGTCGCCGACGTAGGCCGGGGCGGCGACGCAGAACTTGATGGCCGCCGGGTCCCGGCCGGCCTTCTCCGCCGCCGCGCGGACCGCCCTGATCATCCAGGCCGCGATGTCGGGGTCGGCCAGCTGCAGGATGTACCCGTCGCCGACCTCGCCGGTGAGCGCGAGCGCCTTCGGCCCGTAGGCCGCGACCCAGACCTCGAGCCGGCTGTCCGGCGCCCACGCGAAGCGCAGGTCCCGGTCGCGCAGGTGCACCGATCGGCCGTTGCCGAGCTCGCGGATGACCTGCACGCACTCGCGCAGCTCGGCGAGGGTGGTCGGGCGGGAGCCGAGCACGCGCACCGCCGAGTCGCCGCGGCCGATGCCGCAGACCGTGCGGTTGCCGTACATCTCGTTGAGGGTGGCGAACAGCGACGCGGTGACGGTCCAGTCCCGGGTGCCCGGGTTGGTCACCATCGGGCCGACCACGACCCGCTCGGTGTCGGCGAGGATCTTGCTGTAGATGACGAACGGCTCCTGCCACAGCACGTGGGAGTCGAACGTCCACACATGGCTGAAGCCGGCCGCCTCGGCCTGTTTGGCCAGCTCGACCACGCCCATGGCGGGCGGGTCGCACTGCAGCACCACCCCGACGTCCATCCGTCACCGCACCTTCGGGAAGCCGAGGTCGACCTCGGACGTGGCCGGGTCCGGCCAGCGCGAGGTGACGACCTTGCTGCGCGTGTAGAACTGGATGCCCTCGGGGCCGTACATGTGCAGGTCGCCGAAGAGCGAGGACTTCCAGCCGCCGAAGCTGTAGTACGCGACCGGGACCGGCACCGGGACGTTCACGCCGACCATGCCGCAGACCACGTCGTACTGGAACTGCCGCGCGGCACCGCCGTCGCGGGTGAAGATCGCGGTGCCGTTGCCGTACTCGTTGTCGTTCACGAGTTGCAACGCCTGGTCGTAGGAGTCCGCGCGCACGACCGAGAGCACCGGGCCGAAGATCTCGTCGCGGTAGAGCGGCGAGTCCGGGGTCACCTTGTCGACCAGCGACGCGCCGAGGAAGAACCCGGGGCCGGAGCTGACCGCGGCCTCGCGCCCGTCGACGACGACCTCGGCCGAGCCCGGCTCGGCGAGGTAGCCGGCGACGCGGTCGCGGTGCTCGCGGGTGATGAGCGGGCCCATCTCCGAGGCCGGGTCGGTGGCCGGGCCGACCGCGATGCGGCCGATCCGCTCGCTGATCGCGGCGACGAGCGGGTCGGCGACGGCGCCGACCGCGACCACGACGGACACGGCCATGCACCGCTCCCCCGCCGAGCCGTAGCCGGCCGAGACCGCGGCGTCGGCGGCCGCGTCCACGTCCGCGTCGGGCAGGACCACCATGTGGTTCTTGGCCCCGCCGAGCGCCTGGACGCGCTTGCCGGCCCGGGTGCCGGCCTCGTAGACCGCCTTGGCGATCGGGGTCGAGCCGACGAAGCTCAGCGCCCGCACGTCCGGGTGCTCGATGAGCCGCTCGACCGCCTCCCGGTCGCCCTGCACGACGTTGCAGCAGCCGTCGGGCAGGCCGGCCTGGCGCAGCAGGTCGGCCAGCAGCAGCGAGGCGGACGGGTCCTTCTCGCTGGGCTTGAGCACGAACGTGTTGCCGCACACGAGCGCGTTGCAGA
Organism: Dactylosporangium sp. CA-139114; assembly: GCF_050955725.1. Taxonomy (NCBI): domain Bacteria; kingdom Bacillati; phylum Actinomycetota; class Actinomycetes; order Micromonosporales; family Micromonosporaceae; genus Dactylosporangium; species Dactylosporangium sp. CA-139114. Next base: position 2,449,538 of record NZ_CP192080.1, on the reverse strand, counting down.
GCATCCACATCGGCACCATCGCCGGGAAGTTGAACGGCGTGATGCCGGCGACGACGCCCAGCGGCTGGCGGATGGAGTAGACGTCCACGCCCGAGCTGGCCTGCTCGCTGTAGCCGCCCTTGAGCAGGTGCGGGGCGCCGGCGGCGAACTCGATGTTCTCCAGGCCCCGGGCCACCTCGCCGCCCGCGTCGGCGACGGTCTTGCCGTGCTCGGCGCAGATGAGCGCGGCGATCTCCTTGCGGTTGGCGTCGACGAGCTCGCGGAAGCGGAACATGACCTCGGCGCGGCGGGACAGCGACGCGGCCCGCCAGGCCGGGAAGGCGGCGAGGGCGCTCGCCACGGCGGCGTCGGTCTCCGCGGCGGTGGCGGCGACGACGTACGCCTGCTGCTCGCCGGTGGCCGGGTCCCAGACCGGCAGGTGCCGGCCGCTGGTGCCGGACACGGCCTGCCCGTCGATCCAGTGCTTGATCTCTCGCATCGATGCTCCTACAGCAGGTAGTCGGACAGTCCGCGGCGGACGAACCGTCCGTGGCCCTTGGTGCCGTGATAGGTGTCGCCGGACACGATCACGGTGCCGCGGGAGATCACGGTGTCGACCTTGCCGGCGACCTCGAAGCCCTCCCAGGCCGAGTAGTCCATGTTCATGTGGTGCGTCTCGACGCCGATGCGGGTGCGGGCCGCGGGGTCGTAGAGCACGATGTCGGCGTCGGAGCCGGGCGCGATGATGCCCTTCTGCGGGAAGAGGCCGAACATCCGCGCCGGGGTGGTGGCGATGGTCTCGACCCAGCGCGCCAGCGACAGCTTGCCCTCGACGACGCCCTGGTACAGCAGGTCGACGCGGTGCTCGACGCTGCCGATGCCGTTGGGGATCTTCGAGAAGTCGCCGATGCCCATCTCCTTCTGGTCCTTGAAGCAGAAGGGGCAGTGGTCGGTGGAGACGACGGACAGGTCGTTGGAGCGCAGGCCCTTCCACAGGTCGGCGCGGTGGCTCTCGTGCTTGCTGCGCAGGGGCGTGGAGCAGACCCACTTCGCACCCTCGAAGCCGTCGGCGCCGAGCTGGTCCTCCAGGGTCAGGTACAGGTACTGCGGGCACGTCTCGGCGAACACGTTGCGCCCGAGGTCCCGGGCGGCCGCGACCTGTTCGAGGGCCTTGCTGGCCGAGAGGTGCACGATGTAGAGCGGGCAGTCGGCGGCCACCGAGGCCAGCCAGATCGCGCGGCTGGTCGCCTCGGCCTCGAGCGCCTCCGGGCGGGTGATGCCGTGGTAGAGCGGGTCCGTCTCGCCGCGCTCCAGCGCCTGCTTGACGAGCACGTCGATGGCCGGGCCGTTCTCCGCGTGCATCATGATCATGGCGCCGTTGTCCCGGGCCTTCTGCATCGCGCGCAGGATCTGCCCGTCGTCGCTGTAGAAGACGCCGGGGTACGCCATGAACAGCTTGAAGCTCGTGATCCCTTCGCTGCTCACGAGCTGGTCCATGGCCTTGAGCGAGTCGTCGTCGACGCCACCGATGATCATGTGGAAGGCGTAGTCGATGTGGCACTCGCCCTGGGTCTTCGCGTGCCACGCGGCGAGCCCGTCCTGGACCACCTCGCCGTAGCGCTGGATGGCGAAGTCGATGATGGTCGTGGTGCCGCCGAAGGCCGCGGCCCGGGTGCCGGTGTCGAAGGTGTCGCTGGCCTTGGTGCCGCCGAAGGGCATCTCCATGTGCGTGTGGGCGTCGACGGCGCCGGGGATGACGTATTTCCCGGTCGCGTCGAGCACCTCGAAGTCGCCCTCCACCGGGCCGTCGCCCGGCATGAAGATCGCCGAGACCTTCTCCCCGACGACCAGCACGTCGGCGGCGATCGGGCCCTGCGGCCCGACCACGGTCCCGCCCTTGATCAACAGGCTCGTCACGGCTGCACCAGCTCCCCGTAGGCGTCGGGACGGCGGTCGCGGTAGAACTGCCAGCGGTCGCGGACCGTGGCGAGCAGGTCCATGTCCAGATCGCGGACGATGAGCTCCGGGTTGTGCGCGTCGCCGACCTCGCCGACGAACCTGCCCTCGGGGTCGACGAAGTAACTGGTGCCGTAGAAGTCGTTCTCGCCGAGGTCCTCGATGCCGGTGCGGTTGATCGCGGCGATGAAGTACTCGTTCGCCACCGCGCTGGCCGGCTGCTCGAGCTGCCAGAGGTAGGCCGAGAGCCCGCGGCTGGTCGCCGAGGGGTTGAACACGATCTGGGCGCCGCCCAGGCCGAGCGCCCGCCAGCCCTCGGGGAAGTGCCGGTCGTAGCAGATGTAGACGCCGACCTTGCCCACGGCGGTGTCGAAGACGGGGTAGCCGAGGTTGCCGGGGCGGAAGTAGAACTTCTCCCAGAAGCCCTTGACCTGCGGGATGTGGTTCTTGCGGTACTTGCCGAGGTACGTGCCGTCGGCATCCAGGACCGCGGCGGTGTTGTAGAGGACGCCGGGCTGCTCCTGCTCGTACATCGGCAGGATCATGACCATGCCCAGCTCGGCGGCGAGGGCCTGGAAGCGCTCGGTCGTCGGGCCGGGGATCGACTCGGCGTACTCGTAGTAGGCGGAGTCCTGCACCTGGCAGAAGTAGGGGCCGTAGAACAGCTCCTGGAAACAGATGACCTTGGCGCCCTGGGCGGCGGCCTGTCGTGCGTAGTCCTCGTGCGCCTTGATCATCGATTCCTTGTCGCCGGTCCAGTTCGTCTGCACGATGGCGGCGCGAATCACGGTCATGGCTGCCCCTCTCTGGTCGGTCCACAGTGGCCGGTAGCGGGGAAATGCCCGGCGGCGGACCGCCCTTGATCCCGGGTCGGATGCCGTAGGACACTAACGACACAAATCTAGGCGGACAATGGTCCAAGCGTTACAGAATGTTTCGGAGATGTAATTTGCTCGCGCTCATCACCGGGGCGGTGGACGACCGCAGTGCCCGGGGAATCGCCGCTGCCGTCAGCCGTCTCGTGACCGCCGGAACCCTGCCCGCCGGCACCCGGCTGCCGACCGTGCGCGACGTCGCCCGGGAGCTCGGGATCAGCCCGACCACGGTCAGCGAGGCGTGGCGCAGCCTGGCCCGCGCGGGCGCCATCCAGACCCGGGGCCGCTCGGGCACGTTCGTGGCCGGCCCGTCGGTGCCGCGGCAGCGGCTGCGCTACGCGCAGCTCGGCGCCCGCGTGAGCGAGCTGCGCGGCGGCCTGCTGCGCGACTACTCGACCGGCATCCCGGACTACGACCTGCTGCCGAGCCTCACCGAGGCGCTCAAGCGCATCGGCGACGCGCGGCTGACCACCTCCTACCTCGACGGCGCGGTGCTGCCGGGCCTGGAGGAGGTGCTGCGCGCGCGCTGGCCGTTCCCGCCCGAGCAGCTCACCGTGGTCGACGGCGCGATGGACGCCCTGGACCGCATCACCGGGGTGGTGGTCCGCTTCGGCGACCACGTGCTCGTCGAGGACCCGGCGTTCCCGCCGACGCTGGACCTGCTGGAGCGGGTCGGCGCGACGGTCGTCGGGGTCGGCATCGACGAGCACGGCCTGCGGCCCGACGCGCTCACCGCGGCGCTGGCCGGCTGCGAGCCCGTCGCGCTGTTCCTGCAGCCGCGCGCGCACAACCCGACGGGCGCCGGCATGACCACGGCCCGCGCCGACCGGCTCGCCCGCGTCCTGGCCCGCCACCCCGGCGTCACCGTGATCGAGGACGACCACGCCGGGGCGATCGCGACCGCCCCGCCGGTGAGCCTGGGCCGGCGGCTGCCCGACCGCACCGTGCACGTGGTCAGCTTCTCCAAGAGCCACGGCCCGGACCTGCGCCTGGCCGCGATCGGCGGGCCGGCGTCGGTCGTCACCGCGGTCACGGACCGCCGGCTGCTCGGCCCCGGCTGGTCGTCGCGGCTGCTGCAGGCCGTGCTGCTGGACCTGCTCACCGATCCGGCGACGGTACGGCAGGTGGCGCAGGCCCGCGACGAGTACGCCCGCCGCCGCGCCGCCCTGCTCGACGCCCTCGACGCGCGCGGGGTCACCGCCACCGGCGCCGACGGCATCAACATCTGGATGGCGGTCGCGAACCAGCAGGTCGCGCTGCTCACCCTCGCCGCGCACGGGATCGCGGTGGCGCCCGGGGCCCCGTTCGAGGTGAGCCACCAGGACAGCGACCACGTGCGGATCACCGCCGGGCTCATCCGCGACGACTTCGAGGCCCTGGCCGGCATCTTCGCCGAGGCGGCCGGCGTCGAGGCGCGCGGCAGCGGCCCGCGCGCGGCCAGCCATCCCCGCGGATGGCGGTAGTTCGGCCGCGGGCGGTGGCAGGCGACCGCGAGTGCACGCGGTGCGGAGTCTGCGCCGGCGCGCTCGAGCGACCGTCCACATTGGCTCGCGGCGCCGCAGCACGCGCAGCCGCCGCGCCGCCTGGTGCGTGACGGACGCGACAACCAGGCCCGCGCCCTGGGCCGCGCGGCGCTCGGGCATGATGGCCGGGTGAGGTACGTGGCGATCGGCGACAGTTTCACCGAGGGCATGGGGGACGAGGGGCCGGACGGTGTCCCCCGCGGCTGGGCGGACCTCGTCGCCGCCGGGATCGCCGAGGCGACCGGGGAGACGGTGCAGTACGCGAACCTCGCCATCCGCGGCCGCCTGCTGGGGCCGATCCTGGACGAGCAGCTGGACGCCGCGCTCGGCCTCGACCCGGCGCCGACGATGCTGTCGCTCAACGGCGGCGGCAACGACATGATGCGCCGCGGCACCGACATGGACCGCCTGCTGGAGCTGACGGAGACGGCGGTGCGCCGCACCTCGGCGGCGGGCGTGCGGATGCTCCTGCTCAGCGGCGCGGACCCGTCGGAGCACCTGCCCTTCGGCAAGGTGATCCACCGCAAGGGCACCATCCTGTCCGCGGCGGTGCGCGAGCTGACGGAGCGCTACGACGCCCTCTTCGTGAACGTCTTCGGCGACGAGGAGATCCGCCGCGCCCCGTACTGGTCCGCCGACCGCCTGCACCTCAACGCGGCCGGGCACCGGCGGGTCGCGGGGCTGGTCCTGACGGCGCTGGGCCACGCGACCACGGCGCACCGCGTCGACCCCGGCCCGGCCCCGTCGAAGGGCCTGCTGGCCGAGGCCCGGTACTACCGCGAGCACGTCCTGCCCTGGGTGACCCGCCGCCTGCGGGGCCGCTCCTCGGGCGACGGCCGCACGGCGAAGTACCCGACGTGGACCCCGATCGGCTGAGTATCCTGGCTCGCTTCGCTCGCGGCGGGGGAGCTCCGCTCCACCCGCACCCCCTCACAGGACGAGGGCGGCCGTCTGCTCGGCGATCGCGCGCTCCTCGTCCGTCGGGATCACGCACACCGCGACCCGCGACCCGTCGGGGCTGACGATGCGCTCGTTCGCGGCGTTGCGGCACTCGTCCACGGCGATGCCCCACGGGTCCAGGCCGCTCAGGGCGGCCGCGCGCACCGCCGGGGCGTGCTCGCCGACCCCCGCGGTGAACACGATCGCGTCGAGGCGGCCCAGCACGGCGTGGAAGGCGCCGATGTACTTGCGGAGGCGGTGGCAGTACACGTCGAAGGCGAGGGAAGCGGCCGGGTCACCGGCTTCGCGGCGCTGCAGGAGGGTGCGCATGTCGTTCACGCCGGCCAGGCCGAGGAGTCCGGCGTGGCGCTGCAGGGCGTCGTCGACCGCGGCGAAGTCCATCCCCGCGACGCGGTTGAGGTAGGCGGGCACGGCCGGGTCGAGGTCGCCGGAGCGGGTACCCATGACCAGACCCTCCAGCGGGGTCAGGCCCATCGACGTGTCGACGCTGCGGCCGCCCCGCACCGCCGTGGCGCTCGCCCCGTTGCCCAGGTGCAGCACGATGAGGTTGAGCTCCTCCAGCGGCCGTTCGAGCAGGGCCGCGGCGCGCCCGGCGACATAGGCGCACGAGGTGCCGTGGAAACCGAAACGCCGGATGTCGTACCGCGCCGCGAGGTCGCGATCGATGGCGTACGTGGACGCGGCCGGCGGGATGGTCGCGTGGAAGGCGGTGTCGAACACGGCCACGTGCGGCACGGCGGGCAGCTTCTCGCGGGCCGCCTCGATGCCCGTGATGCCTCCGGGGTTGTGCAGGGGGGCCAGCGGTACGAGCCCGCGCAGCGCCTCGAGCACGTCGTCGTCGACGACTGCGGGCGCGTTGAAGCGGGAGCCGCCGTGCACGATCCGGTGGCCGACCGCCTCGATGCCGGCGTCGCCGAGCCCGCCGAGCACCTGGCCGAGGGCGGCCGCGTGGTCCGGCACCCCGCCGGGCTCCCCGATCCGCTCGATCAGGCCCCGCTCCCCCGCCCCCGGATCGCCGAGATCCACGACACGAAACTTCACCGACGACGAGCCGCTGTTGAGCACGAGGATCATGCCAGGCAGACTAACGCCGTGGCCCGCATCGTGTACCTCGTCGAGCACGGACCCGACTCCGGCAAGTCGGCCGTGGCCCTCGGACTCGCCGAACTGCTGTCCCGCAAGGTGCCGCGGATCGGCGTCTTCCGGCCCGTCGCCCCCGAGTCGCAGGACGTTCTGCTGGAGTTGCTGCGCTCGCGGTACACCATCGGGGACGATCGTCTCTACGGCGTGACGTATGCGGAGGCGTCGGCGATGCTCGCGGCCGGGCACTCCGAGGAGCTCGTCGGGCAGGTCGTCGAGCACTTCCGCCTGGTCTCCCAGCAGCACGATGCGGTCGTGGTCATCGGCACCGACATCGACGACGACCTCGCGTTCAACGTGCGCCTGGCCAACGAGTTCGGCGCGGTCGTGGTGTCCGTCGTCAACGGTACCGGCGCCGACGAGTCCACACTGGACTCGATGGCCCGCCAGGCCTTCCACGCGCTGACCGACCTCGACGCGACCGTCGCCGCCGTGGTGCTCAACCGCACCCCCGAGGCCGTGGCCGCGCCCAAGCTGCCGGTGCCGTGCTTCGTGATCCCGGACGTGCCGACGATCGGCGCGCCCACCGTGGCCGAGGTCGCCGCCCAGCTCGGCGCGAGCGTGGTGACCGCCGGCGGCGAACGGGACACGGCGCTCGGGCGCGACGTGCTCGACTACGTCGTGGGGGCCGCGCAGGTGCCCACCGTGCTGAGCCATCTGACGCCGGACTGCCTGCTCATCACGCCCGGGGACCGCGCGGACCTGCTCGTGGCCGCGGGCGCCGCGCACGCGTCGGGCCTGGTGCCGCTGGCCGGGATCGTGCTCACGCTCGGCATCGCGCCCGACCCCGCGGCCCTGGCCCTCTTCGAGCGGCTCAACCCCGGGCTCGCGGTCCTGTCGGTGCCGAAGGCCAGCTACGACACCATCGCGTCGTCCACGCGCATGGAGCACCGCCTGAGCGCGGCCAACCCGCGCAAGGTCGAGGCGGCCCTGGGCGCCTTCGAGTCCAATGTGGACACCGCGGCGCTGGCCGGCGTGCTGGAGCTGACGGCCTCGGCCCGGGTGACGCCGCTCATGTTCGAGTACGACCTCATCGACCGCGCCCGCGCCGACCGCCGCCGCCTCGTGCTGCCCGAGGGGACCGAGGAGCGCATCCTGCGCGCCGCGGACATCCTGCTGCGCCGCGGCGTCGCGGACCTGACCCTGCTCGGCGACCCGGCGGTCATCCGGGCCAAGGCGCGCGACCTGAGCCTCGACCTCGGCGGCGCCACGCTGGTCGACCCGGTGACGAGCCCGCTGCGCGAGGAGTTCGCCGCGGCCTACCGCGACCTGCGCGCCCACAAGGGCGTCACGTTCGACCTGGCCCACGACGTGGTGGCCGACGTGTCGTACTTCGGGACGCTCATGGTCCAGCTCGGTCACGCCGACGGCATGGTGTCGGGCGCGACCCACACCACCGCCGCCACGATCCGCCCCGCCTTCGAGATCATCAAGACCGTCCCGGGCCTGAGCGTCGCCTCGAGCGTCTTCTTCATGCTGCTGCCCGACCGCGTCCTGGTCTACGGCGACTGCGCGGTGAACCCCGACCCGGACGCGGAACAGCTCGCGGACATCGCCCTGTCCTCGGCCGACACCGCCGCCCGCTTCGGTGTCACGCCGCGCGTGGCCATGCTGTCGTACTCCACGGGCACCTCCGGCTCGGGCGCCGACGTCACGAAGGTCGCGCAGGCCACGGCCATCGTCCGCGCCCGGCGGCCGGACCTGCCGGTGGAGGGGCCGATCCAGTACGACGCGGCGATCGACCCCGCGGTGGCCGCGACGAAGCTGCCCGGCAGCCCGGTGGCCGGCCAGGCGACGGTCTTCGTGTTCCCGGACCTCAACACGGGCAACAACACGTACAAGGCGGTCCAGCGCTCGGCGAACGCCGTGGCGGTCGGCCCGGTCATGCAGGGCCTGCGCAAGCCGGTGAACGACCTGTCACGAGGCGCGACGGTGAAGGACATCGTGAACACGGTGGCCATCACGGCGATCCAGTCCCAGCCCACGGCCCAGTAACCACTCCTCCCCCAGGAACTCGCACTTCCCCTGCTCGGGCGGCCTCGGGTTATTTGTCATACCTAACGGGGCACGATATGGAGATGATTGCGAGACTCTCGTCAGTCGTGCTGGACGCCTCGGACCCGCATGCCCTCGCCCAGTTCTACTCGGACCTGCTCGACCTGCCCATCACCAAGGTCGACGGCGACTGGATCGACATCGGCGACGGCGCCAGCCGGATGAGCTTCCAGCACGCCCCGAACCACATCCCGCCGCAGTGGCCGGACCCGAACTACCCGCAGCAGTTCCACCTGGACATCTGGGTCGACGACATCGACGCCGCGGAGTCGAAGGTGCTGCGCATGGGCGCCCAGCTGCTCTCGTCCAAGGAGGCAGGGTTCCGGGTCTACAGCGACCCGGCCGGCCATCCCTTCTGCCTCGGGCACAGCTGAGCCCACTGCCCGCGCGCCCCCACTGCCCGCGCGCTCACCACCGGCCGCGCGCTCACCACCGGCCGCGCGCTCACCACCGGCCGCGTGCCTGCGAGCCGGGCATGCGCCGCCATCGGGCCGCGCGCTCGGCCCCGGTCACACGGTGGCCCCCTCGCGCCCGGATAACGGTCGAGCACGCGGTGCGCCCACCGGCCGGCGGAACCCGCTGACGGCGTGAGCCGGACCCGGCCCAGGCCGTGCTTTCCACCGAGGGCCACGGATTGCGCGGCGGCGGGGGCCGGCCTCATCGCGTGAGAGCCGCGGGAACGCGCCCGACGGCTCCGGTCGCGGCCGGAACTCAGGCCGGGGGCTGGTTTACCGGTCGGTGGTGGCCTTGGCCGGGCAGCCGTTCTTCTGCTGCCACGCCTCGAGCTCCGCGACCGGCGACTTCTCCTTGCCGGCCTTCCAAGCATCCAGGTAGGACCACGGCCAGATCACCCCGCGGCGCGTCCACCAGTCGCCGGTCTTCGCACACGCCGGGGACAGGCCGAAGTGGATGTGGCAGGCGCTCGCGTCGCCGGTGCGGCCGACCTTGGCCACCGGCTGGCCGGCCTGCACCACGGTGCCCGCCTCGATGCCGTTGTCGATGGACGCGAAGTGCGACATGTAGTAGCGGGCGCCGTCGTTGCCCAGGATCGACACGGACAGGCCGCCGCGGGAGGAGCCCACATTGGCCTTGGCGGTCCAGGTGTCGACCTTGGTGACCTCCAGGACGGTACCGTCCACGGGCGAGAGGGCGTTCAGGCCGCAGTTCGCGATGATGTCGCTCGCCGGGTAGTCGTGGTGGTCGTGTGAGTAGGAGCCCTTGCCCTGCAGCGGGAACACGTGCTTCGTGGTTCCCTTCGGCGCCTCGCTGCTCGCGTTCGCCTCCAGCCCGGCGCCGTTGCCCGAGGGGGGCGCGCTCTGCACCTGGCGGCCGGGCGACTGCTGCGCCGCCGGCGCCTGGCTCGTGGGGGCCGGGTCGTCGCCGCAGGCGGTCACGCCCAGGGCCACCGCAAGCAGGGCCGCACCGGCGAGGGCCGCGCGGGCCGGGCCGGTCCGATGGCGCGCCCGCGTACTCACTCGCTGGACAGACATCGCCCGCCACCCTACGCGCTGCCGTCAACCGGCCCCAAGTCACCGCCTGGCCACTGCTCGCCGCCGCTCGAATCCTCTGCTCCGCGCATGCCTTGCTCCGCGCATGCCCGGCTCCGCGCACACCCTGCTCCGCGCATGCCCGGCTCCGCGCATGCCCGGCTCCGCGCACACCCTGCTCCGCGCATGCCCGGCTCCGCGCACACCCTGCTCCCCGCATGCCCGGCTCCGCGCACACCCTGCTCGGCGAATGCCCTGCTCCGCGCATGCCCGGCTCCGTGAATGCCGCTTGACCGATTTTTCGCCTGGCGGGGTATAAATCCGGCGCGAAGCGCCGGATTGATCAAACGAGCCCGAGCACTCAAGGACCACGCAGGCCGAACAACGGAGACGCGGGATCACGAGCCTGAGCAGTGAAGACGCGGACCGCGACGCCCGAGCAGCGAAGACGCCGGACCGCGACGAGCGAGCAGTGGAAGCGCTGGAACACGAGCCTGAGCAGTGGAGACGCGCGAACGTGAGCCGGGGAAACGGGGCACGCGGCCGAGGGGGTCGGAACAGGACTCCGCGAACAGGCCCCGAGCACGCACGAAACGGGGGCGGCGCGAGCCGGCCCCGGGCGCACCGGGAAAGGAACGGCCCGAGCGCACACGAAAGAGCGGGAAACCGCAGGCGCGTCAGTAGCGGGCGGCGTAGGACGTCGGGGGCTCGCCGAACATGTTCGTGAAGTCTCGCGTCAGGTGGGCCTGGTCCGCGTAGCCCAGGTCCGCGGCCAGTGTCGCCCAGTCGATCGGGGTCCGCGCCGCCATCCGCTCCGTCACCTCGTGCAGGCGGAAGCGGCGCAGCACCCACTTCGGGCTCACGCCCACATGCTCGGCGAAGAGCCGCTGCAGGTGCCGTTCGCTCACCGCCCAGCGCGCCGTCAGCTGGTCGACCCGGCGCAGGTCCGGCGAGCCGGCGATCTCCCCGACCCGCGCGGCGGCCTCGTCGCCGGGTGGGTCCGGCTCCGGGCGGGTGGTCAGCAGGTAGTGGTTCAGGGCGTCCACCGGGGGTGCCGGTTCCGCCTGCGTGGTCAGGCTCGTCAGGTCCAGGGGCGGGAGGCCGGTGAACGCCGCCTCGGCCGGTAGGGCACGGTCGGTGATCGTGTCCACCGGGGCGTTCAGGTAGCGGCGGAAGACGCCCGGGCGGAAGGCCACGCCCACCACCGCCGCCCGGCCCGACAGGACTCTCGTCACGCGGCCCCTGGCCACGCCCCGGACCATGGGCGGGCCGGTGGTGGAGAAGGTCAGCTGGACGTTGGGCCGCGGGACCATGAGCTGGATGTAGTCCGGCTGGCCGCGCAGGTCCCAGCGGGCCCACCAGTAGTGGGAGATCAGCTCCGCGAGCTCCGCGGCCGGGGGTGCGAAGCCGTGGGACTGGAAGGACGACCAGGCTCCGGCCAGCTCGCGGCGGTCGCGCATCCGGCACATTGTGCCAGCACCCCCGCCTGGTGCGGTCTTGCCCCACGGAGGCCGGGATTCCTGGCGGGAGCTACGGTCCGCCGCTGACGCGGGCCCGAGCCATGGAATCAGCCCCAAAGAAGGAACGTGGGCCGCATTATGCGGATATGTCGGATTTGTCGGCGGAGGTCGGCTTTACTGAACCCCGTCACGAGAACAACGCGGAACCGTCGAGGGTGCCGGACAGCGCACACGGGGGACGACGGACGCCGCGGAGCAGCGGGTCCGGGGGGCAACGGCGCCAACCGGACCCGTTTCTGTTTGGTGTGGTGGCGGGGGCGTTGCGTACAGTTCCCGTCGTGACCCCGCACGACCCCCGTGATGAAGCCGGCTTCGGCCCCGGCATCGACCCCGAACGCCTGGCCATCTGCCTCGCCGTGTTCGACGAGCTGGCCGAGCTGCCGCCCGAGCACCCCGACGTGCTGCTCGTGCGGCGGGCCACCTCGCACCTCTACAAGCACGTCAAGCGGCAGCGTCGCAGTGAGCGGCGGGCCGCCGTCACCGAGAACGACCGGCTCGTCACCGCGGCGACCGCGACCGGGGCGCCGGGGCGGATCGACGACGAGACGGCGGGCATCGCGCTGGTGTCGCCGACCATCGGGGCCACCGCGGGGCGGCTGAAGCGCGCGCGCTCCTGCTACACGTGCAAGACGCGCTACGTCGACGTCGACGCGTTCTACCACCAGCTCTGCCCGCCGTGTGCCAAGCTCAACCGCGAGCGGCGCGACCAGCGCGCGGACCTGAGCGGGCGGCGCGCCCTGCTCACCGGCGGACGGGCCAAGATCGGCATGTATATCGCGCTGCGGCTGCTGCGCGACGGGGCGCACACGACGATCACCACGCGGTTCCCCAACGACGCCGTGCGGCGCTTCGCGGCCATGCCGGACAGCGCGGACTGGCTGCACCGGCTGCGGATCGTCGGCATCGACCTGCGGGACCCGGCCCAGGTCGTCGCGCTCGCCGACGACGTGGCCGCGCAGGGGCCGCTGGACATCCTCATCAACAACGCGGCGCAGACGGTGAAGCGGACCGCCGGCTCCTACTCGCACCTGGTCGCGGCCGAGTCCTCGCCGCTGATGCTCGACGGCCCGATGCCCGACGTGGTGACGTTCCACAAGACCGACACGGAGCTCGTGCTCGAATCCGGGCGGGCGGGCGCCCTCATCCCGCCGGACGCGCTCACCGCGCTCGCGCTGACCAGCCGGAACACGACCCCGGAGAAGATCGCGGCGCTCGCCGCCATCGACGCGGGCGGGCTGGTGCCGGACCTGGCCGCGTCCAACAGCTGGGTGCAGACGGTCGAGGAGGTCGACCCGCTCGAGCTGCTCGAGGTGCAGCTGTGCAACGTCACCGCGCCGTTCATCCTGGTCTCGCGGCTGCGGCCGGCGCTCAAGGCGGCGACGGCGCGGCGCAAGTACGTCGTGAACGTCTCCGCCATGGAGGGGCAGTTCAGCCGCCGGTACAAGGGGCCCGGCCACCCGCACACGAACATGGCCAAGGCCGCCCTGAACATGCTCACGCGCACGAGCGCCGAGGAGATGCTCGGCGACGGCATCCTCATGACGGCCGTCGACACCGGGTGGATCACCGACGAGCGGCCGCACCCGCAGAAGATGCGGCTGCACGAGGAGGGCTTCCACGCGCCGCTGGACCTCGCCGACGGGGCCGCGCGGGTCTACGACCCGATCGTGCGCGGCGAGCGCGGCGAGGACCTCTACGGCTGCTTCCTCAAGGACTTCGAGCCGTCGAGCTGGTGAGCGCTACCGCAGCTGGTACATGAGCATGAACTTGCCGACCTGGACCTCGTCGCCGTCGTTCAGGTTGGCGCTCTTGACCCGCTCGCCGTTGACGTAGGTGCCGTTGAGGCTGCCCAGGTCGAGCATCGAGTAGCCGAAGCCGCCGCTGTTGCGGTGGAACTCGACGTGCTTGCGCGACACCGTGTTGTCGTCGAGCACGATCTGGTTGGCCGAGTCGCGGCCGCAGCGCACCACGTCGCCGTCGAGGGCGAACTCCGCCCCGGCCTCGGCGCCCTTGCGGATCAGCAGCGTGGCGCGGCCCGAGGGCAGCTTCTCCATGTGCGCGGTCAGGTCCAGCGGCTGGGTCGGGCCGTCGGGCGCCTGGACCGAGGCCGTGTTGAGCAGCTCCTCGGTGGTCAGGATCGGCACGCCCCAGTGCCGGGCCAGCGCGATCGCCTCGAGCGGCGCCGCCGGCACCCGGATGCCCTGCCCCAGCACCAGCTGGAACGGTCCGTGCGCGGCCACCACCTCGATCGCCCGCAGTGGCGCGTTCAACGCCATCAGCGCGCGCTGGAACAGCTCCGCGCTGATCGGCTCGTCCATGCTGCGCGGACCGCCCTCGACGGGCAGCTGCAGGTGCCGGCCCGTGGCTTCGTCCTTGAGCAGGACCACGGGACGGCTCTGCCAGGTCTGCGCACGCACACCCACCACGACGAGCTCTCGCATGCCCCGCCTCCCGAGTCCGTAGTCAACGGCTGTCAACCCCTGTGCGCCTAACGGTACCGTGCCGTGCGATCGGCACCCTGGGCCGGTCAGGTGGAGGTCTATCGTCAGATCTGCCCGATCTGCCGCATCAGCCGGTCGACCTCGGCCGCCCAGTCGACCTCTTCGCCCCGGTCGCGCCGCGTCCGGGCGGTCCCGGCCAGCACCAGCTCGACGAATTCGGCTCCCGTCGTGAAGCCGACAGCGACCTCGGTCGCGATCGGCTGGTACTGCGGCGCCACCCAGAACTCGAACACCTGCGACACGTCGGCCGAGTTGAGCCGGAACCCGAGCGCACGCAGCGCCTCGAGGGCCGCGGCCTCGGCCGGGAGCGGGTGCACGGCCACGAAGTCCAGGTCGCCGGGGTCGTGGGCGAAGGCGACCCCGAGCTCGGTGCGCACCCCGACGGCCAGGCCGGGGACCCGCTCGCCGTACACATGCGTGATCGGCGTTTCCAGCGGAAGATCCAGCGTCACCGGTACGGCCCGAGCCTCCCCCGCCCGCAACCGGAACTCCCCCGCCAGCTCGTGCCGGCCCAGCTCACGGGTCCCGGAGCCGTCCCGGGTCACCAGGGTCAGCACGATGCGCTCGATCTCGGCGTCGCGCTCGCCGCCGGTGAGGTGCACCGCCCCGGCGAGTGACTCCCCCGGGCGGCACACAGGATCATCGAGTACCGTATCGACGGCCGGGCCGCCCACGCCCAGCGCGGCGCGGCGCAGGCTCCGGAAGACCATGGCGGGCACACTAACACGCGGCACTGTAGGGTTGGATCGTGTCAAAGCTGCTGCGGATCGGGGAACTCGCGAACCAGGCCGGTGTGTCGACCCGGACGGTCGACTTCTACACCGGGCTCGGCCTGATCGAGTCGGCCGAGCGGACGGCCGGCAACTTCCGGCTCTACGACGCCTCCTGCATCGAGCGCATCGCGGCCATCAAGGCGCTGGAGGCCAACGGCGTGAGCCTGGCCGACATGGCCGACGCCCTCGAGCGCGGCGCGGGCGACCTCACCGGGCAGCTCAGCCAGGTGCAGGGCGACATCGAGACGCTGCGCGAGGCCGCCGTGCATGCCGGGCCGGCCGCGCACCAGCTCCTGCTCGCGCTCACGGCGCGGCTGCAGTCGCTGGTGCACACGGCCATCGAGCTGACCCAAAACCTGCCGCCGCTCGGCGGCTGAGCGCTGACGCCCCGGCCTAAGCCCGGACCAGCGCGGCGATGCGCCGGCCGTGCTCGGCCGCGTCCTCGTGGCCGGTCTTCAGCAGCTCGGCGGCCAGCCCGCGCAGCGGCTCCATCGCCGGGTTGACGTCGGCGAGCGTCAGCTCCGCCTCGGCCACGTGCACGTCGAGGTGCAGCACCTCGGCGAGGACGCGCCGCACGTAGGGGCCGTTGTGGTCCCAGCCCTCCTTCGGCGTGCCCGGGCCGTAGCCGCCGCCGCGGCTCATCGCGAGCACCGCCGGGCGCCCGGCGAGGGGGCGGTCGCCGTTGCCGCCGAAGCGCTGGTTGAACAGGACCAGGTCGATCCAGGTCTTGAAGCTCGCCGGCACGCCCCAGTTGTAGAGCGGCACCGCGAACACGTACGCGTCCGCGTCGAGCAGCTCGGCGCTGAGCCGGTCGACCAGCTCGAGCGCCTCGGGGGACTTCTGCGCCGCCAGCGCGTTGCGGGCCCACAGGTCGGCGGGCAGCGGCTCGAGCCCGATGTCGCGGCGGGTCACGGTGGCGCCGGGGTGCTCGGCGAGCCAGGCCTGCTCGGCGGTGTCGGCGAGGGCGCGGCTCACGGATCCGGTCGTGCGGATGCTCGCGTCAAGACGGAAGAGATGCATGATGCGGTACCTCCATGAAGTCCTGCTGTACGAGAGAAAGTCTGCTTCACAGAACATCTGGTGGCAAGAGTGCGTGACCTGCTTATCATTGCTGACATGACGCACGCGGCTGACTCGCACGTCGAGCTCCAGGCGGACCTCGGCTGGGCGCTGGGCGTGCTGCTGCGCGGCTACGCGAAGGGCGCCCAGTCGGTGATCGCCGACGTGCCCGGCGGCCCGCGCGGCTACCAGGTCCTGACCTCCGCCGTCGACGGGGCGGCCTGCACCCAGCTCGCCCTGGCCAACAAGCTGGGCATCGACCGGACCGTCATGACCTACCTGCTCGACGACCTCGAGAAGGCCGGCCTGATCGAGCGCAAGCCGGACCCGGCCGACCGGCGCGCGCGGCACGTCCTGGCCACCGAGGCGGGCCGCGCGACCCTGTGCGGCCTGCAGCGCAAGCTGCGCCACGTCGAGGACCGGGTGCTGGGCGCCCTGCCCGACGAGGACCGCGGCCGCTTCCGCGAGATGCTGCGGGCCGTGGCCGTGGACATCGACGCCCACGACCCGCTGAGCGACGCCTGCTCCGTGGTCGAGACCTTCAGCGGCGTCGAACCCGCTACTCGGGCCCGCCGCTCTTCCAGTTCGGGTCGCGCCCGCTGAGGCCGAGCACGCGCGCGAACCACGGCGCGTCGCCGGCGACCGGGACCTCGGGCCCGTAGACGCCCATCGCCCGGCCCTGCTCGGCGGAGCGGGCGACCTCGGCGTACACGGCTTCGAGCACGTCGTCGCCGAACGCGATCGGCACGCCGAGCGCCCGCGCCAGGTCCCACCCGTGCAGCACGAACTCGCCGAGCACCATCCCGCCGACGAGATCCGCGGGCAGCTCGGCCGTGGCCATGACCGTGCCGCCCGTCCACGCCGCCGGCTCACCCCAGGCCGCCGCGAGCCGCTCGACCTGCGCGCGCACGTCCCCGTCACCGTTGCCGGGCGGCACCGCCTCCTTGCGCGCCGCCCCCTCCAGCGGCGGCCCCCACTCGAGCAGGTGCGCCCGCAGCGCGCGCACGTCCCACTCGCCGCACGGCGTCGGCCGGTCGAGACTCTCCGGCGTGATCCGCCCGAGCAGGTCGAGCATGACGGGGGCGGCCGCGGCGATCAGCTGGTGTTTGTCCATGCCGCCAACCTCTCGCACCGGCCCCGGCCGCGTCTTGGACAAACCCGCCAGGCGCGTGGCCGAGGCGTGGTTTCCGCAGCTGTGCCAGACCGATTCAGCTCAACGTGGCCTGACTCGGCCCCTTCGCGGGCGCGTGGCGGGCGACCGGGCGCAGCCAGGGCACGGCCAGCAGAATCGCCACGGGCGAGAGGATGAAGCCCGCGCGCGTCGAGGTCACCGCGTCCAGGATGGCGCCGTCGACGGCCGCGCCGGCCGCGGCCCCGACCGAGAAGGCGGTGGCCACCCAGGCGAAGGCCTCCGCGGCCGTGCCCGCCGGGGCGATGCGGTCCACGGTCAGGAACGCCCCGGCCAGCAGCGGCGGCAGGAACAGGCCGCACAGCACCGCGAGCGGCACCATGAGCGCCGCCGGGGACGGGGTCAGCAGCAGCGGTACGTAGCCGAGGCCGAGCAGGGCGCCCAGCAGCGGCAGCCGGCGCGCGTCCACCCGCACGCGGGTGTTCACCAGGCCGCCGATGAGCGCGCCGAAGGCCTGCGCGGCCAGCAGCCAGCTGGAGAACGAGCGGTGTCCGACCGACTCTGCGTAGTCCAGCATCGCCACCGGCAGCGAGCCCACGCCCGCGCCGATGAGGACCACCGCGGTCAGCAGCAGCCGCAGCGGGCCCGAGCGCAGGGCGCCCGCCCAGTGCCGCTGCGCGCGCTCGCCGCGCCAGGTGCGCACGGCCGGGGTGGTCACGAACCAGACGGTGCCGAGCAGCTGGAGCGCGGCGGTGCTCAGCACGCCGGCCGTACCGCCGCCGAGGGCCACCGCCACGCCGGCGACGAGCGGGCCGAAGATGAAGATGAGCTCCTGCACGGCGATGTCGAGGGTGTACGCGGTGGGGACCTGCTCCTCGTCGAGCAGGTCCCGCCAGAGCACCCGCAGGCCGGCCTCGAACGGCGGGGCGCCCAGGCCCGCGAGGAGCACGGCGACCAGCGCCGCCCAGAGCGGTACACCCTGGACCAGCACGACGAAGCCCAGCGTGGACACGGCGGCGCCGGCGAGCATGACCGGCGGCTGGCGGAACCGGTCCGCGATGCGCGCCAGGACGGGGCCGCCCACGGCCAGGCCGGCGGTGTAGACGCCCACGAGCAGGCCGGCGGCGCCGATGGAGAGGCTCTCGCGCGCGTACAGCAGCAGGGCCACCGGGGCCGCGCCCAGCGGCAGCCGCCCGACGCAGCTGGCGGCCAGGACCCGGGCGACCTGCGCGGCGCGCAGCACGGTGGTGAGCGACATGGTCGCGATCATGCCAGCCCGGTCCTGATGAACGACAGCTTAAACGGGCGTTAGGCGGGATTTGCAAATCGTACGAGGCGTCTTTAAGCGCAGCTCGGATACGTTTTGGCACACCCGAGAGAAATGGTGTTCGACAATGCGCAGAACGGTGCTGTACCCGCTGGTCGCCCTCGGTGCCGCCGCCGCCGGGACGCTGGTCTACGCCGAGCCGGCCTCGGCCCACGGATATGTGTCCTCGCCGCCGAGCCGGCAGGCGTTGTGCGCGCAGGGCAAGGTCTCCGGCTGCGGCGCGATCCAGTACGAGCCGCAGAGCGTCGAGGGGCCGAAGGGGCTGCGCAGCTGCGACGGCGGCAACGCGCGCTTCTCGGTGCTCAGCGACGACAGCCGCACCTGGCCGGCGACCGCCGTGGGCACCTCGGTGACGTTCAACTGGGTGCTCACCGCCCGGCATGCGACGAGCACGTGGCAGTACTTCATCGGCGACAAGCAGATCGCCCAGTTCGACGACGGCGGCAGGCAGCCCAACGCCACGGTGTCGCAGCAGGTCAGCCTGGCCGGGTTCAGCGGCCGGCAGAAGATCCTGGCGATCTGGAACATCGCGGACACGGCGAACGCGTTCTACAACTGCATCGACGTGCAGATCGGGGGCGGCTCGACGCCGACGCCCACGCCCACGAAGACCGCGAACCCGACGCCGACGAAGACCGCGACGCCGACGCCCACGAAGACCACGACGCCGTCGAAGACCACGACGCCGGTGACGAGCGCGAGCCCGGCCAGAGGCACCTCCGGCTGGGCGCCGGACACGCTGTATCACGTCGGCGACGTGGTGACGTACAACGGCAAGCAGTACCAATGCCGCCAGTCCCACCGCTCGATCTACACGTGGGAGCCGATCTACACCCTCGCCCTCTGGCTGCCGGTGTGAAGCGCCTGCTGATCGCGGCCCTGCTGCTCTTCGCGGTGACCGCCTGCGGCTCGAAGCCCGCGCCCGTGCCCTCGCCGGAGGCCGGCCAGGGCATCGCCGAGGCGGACGCGGTCACCGCGGCTGGCCCGCACAACGACTTCGACGTGATGTTCCTGCAGATGATGATCGCCCATCAGCAGCAGGGCCGGCAGATGCTGCGGCTGGGCCAGCGCAAGGGCGTGCGCGAGGAGGTCGTCGACCTCGCCGGCGCCATCGACGTCGTCGAGGCCGAGGAGGTCCGCACCATGCAGCGGTGGCTGCAGGCGTGGAACGTGCCGCAGACCGAGGTCTCCGACCCGGCCCTGCACGCGGCCCACGGCGGGCGGCCGGCGACCGGGCCGGAGGAGATCCAGGCGTTGCAGGACGCGACCGGGGCCGACTTCGAGACGAAGTTCCTCAACCTGCTCATCGCGCACCAGCACAACGCGGTCGAGCTGGCCCAGCAGCTGGCCACGACCGGCCAAAACGTGACGGTCAAGCAGTTGGCGGAGCGCGTTCAGCTGTCCCGCCGGCAGCAGATCCAGCAGATGCTGGCGCTGGCCGCGGGCTGAAACGATGTTCCGGCGGGCCGGACCCTGGGCACTACTACCAGGGTCCGGCTCTGCCGTTCTCATCGGAGGTGTACCGCCATGTCGTCGACGGCCACGCAGGCCATCAGCCGCTGCCCGAGCTGCGGCGCCCGCGTCCACGTGAACGCCGGCTCCCCCACGCCCGCCCACCAGCCCGACGGCGCCGGCCCGGGCTCGGGCGAGTGCCCCGGCAGCGGCCGGCCCAGCCGCTGACTAGTCCCGGGCCGGCCTCGGCCCGCGGCGCAGCCCGAGCACCACGGCCACGGCCAGCGCGAGCAGGCCGGCCGTGGTGAGCGCGCGAATGCCGAAGAAGAGGTAGTCGCCCCACAGCGCGGGCGGTGTGACGTCGGCGGGCAGGAACCGCGCGGCGATCAGGTCGCCGATCGTGATGACCGTGCCGGGCAGCAGCAGGAGCAGGGCGCCGGCCAGCACATGGCGCTGGGCCCGGCGGCCAAGGAGCCAGCCGACGGCCAGCCCCAGCAGGAATCCGGCGGCGGTGAGCGGGGTGACGAGGCCGGGCTCGGCCCGCTGGAAGTCGACCGCGAGCACCTTGGCCACGCGGGAGTCGGTAGGCGAGCCGTCGACCTCGGCCGGGTAGGCCCACACCGACCACTGCCCCTTGCTCGCGGCGATGCCCTCGTAGTCGGGGTCGTCGCTGGTGTGCCAGCCCTGCGCGGCCAGGCCGGCCCGCAGTGTCTGCGGCGACACCCCGGCCGTCAGGACCACGCCGCCGGCGTTGTAGTCGTCGTCGCCGATGAGCCACGTCATCGGGCCCGGGGTGTGCTCGTAGGCGAAGGGTGCCTCGTGGCGGGCCACGGTGGTGAAGCGCGCGTCCGGCGCGGCGGGCTGGACCAGGGCCAGCACCGCCGCGTCGGACGGAAGGGCCGGCGCACCGAGCCAGCCCAGCCAGGCGCCGAGCGCCGCGCCGGCCGCGGCCACCGTGAGGGCGCAGACCCCGGCGGCGATGGTTCGGACCAGACCGGCCCGCGATAGGACGGCGGGTGCGGAGGTGGTGGTCATCGTCGCCTTCGTTTCCTCTCGGGGTGAGCCGCGGCCGGCTCGATCAGTTCAGCGGAATCGGATCACGAGCGGGTCAGTAGATCCAGACGTGATTGTGGATGTTCGCCCAGTGCCACGGCCGGTGCCAGCCCATATAGAAGAACCACGAATCGGGCGAGGTGAACGAGTCCACGTCCACGACATAGATCGGCCAGGCGTTGGAGTTGCGGCGCGGGCCGAGGAACCACGTCCAGCCGTGGCCGTTGCGCTCGTTGGCCACCACCAGCCAGCGGTTGCTGCGATTGTGCACGACCGTGCTCACCATGACCGGCTGCGCCGGCGACTGTGACCCGGCCCAGCTCGCCGAGCGGCGCTGGAGCGTGTCCTGCCTCGACGCCGCGACGGGCGCCGAACGCGGCGGCCCGGCGGTGCCCGCGGTCGGCGGTGCGGCCGTGCGGGCGCTGGGCTGGCACGGGGACGCGCTGGTCGTGGTGCGGTACGAGGCCGAAACCGCCCCGGCCTCCGGCCTGGACGAGACCGGCTGGTCGCAGACGAGGCACGTCAAGGTGCTGACCCTGCGCCCGGGCGCCGATCCGCGGGTGGTCCTCGATCCGCCGGCCCACGTCAGCTCGATCGACGTGGCTCAGGACCTCATCCGCGACGGCGCGTTCGGCGGGCCGGTGCCCCCGGCCTCGCTGCTGCCGGCCTGCTCATCCGCCGCCGGGTGCTGCGCAGGCGACAGGCCGCGGCCTGATCAGCCGAAGACGGTGAGACATCGTGGAGTGGCTCACCGTGGCTTGCGGCTGATGCGGTACTCCAGCGTGAGGAACGGCAGCCCGAACACCGAGAACGCGTGGTCGGCCCGCAGCTGCCCGCCTTCGACGTACACGTCGAGCTCCTCGGCGAACCCGTGCACCGCGAGGGTCGTCAGGGCCCGGTTCTCCGCGTCGATGTAGCTCAGGTAGTGCCCGGTCTGCCCGTCGCCGGCTCTGCTCGTCAGGCGCAGCCCGCCGCCCGGCCGCTCGCGGGGTGCGAGGGTGGCCGTGAAGTTGGCCTGCGGCAGCGGGAAGCCGACGCTGACGTACCCGCGCTCGCCGTGCCGGTACGTCGTATAGATGCCCACGTAGATCGGTTCGCCGGTTCCGGCGACGCTGCGTATCCAGCCGCGGGTGCAGACGACCCCGTCGGCGCCGGTGATGGTGTCGA
Source organism: Dactylosporangium sp. CA-139114 (assembly GCF_050955725.1). Taxonomy (NCBI): domain Bacteria; kingdom Bacillati; phylum Actinomycetota; class Actinomycetes; order Micromonosporales; family Micromonosporaceae; genus Dactylosporangium; species Dactylosporangium sp. CA-139114. The sequence goes on along the minus strand of NZ_CP192080.1, from coordinate 2,427,582 downwards.
TGCGGCTGTGCACCCCGCGCTGCGCCTCGCGGAGGTTCATCGGCACGTTGGCCTGCCCGAGCGGCCGGGCGACGAGGGTGCGGTACAGCAGGTATCCGGGCCGCACCCAGGCCCGCCACCGCGGCACGATGTCGAGCGTGAACCGGGTCGTGTGCTCGTAGAACTCCCGCACCAGCGGGTCCACGGCAGCCGGGTCGAACTCGGGCCCGGCCAGCGCGTCCAGGCTCGCCACGATGCCGATGCCGGCGGTCGCCTCCTCGTAGGTGCCGCCGGTCGCCGCGGCGAGGTCCCGCACGTAGCCGGTGCCGACGTAGCGGGTGCGGGCCTCCAGCGGTACGACGAACGGGAGCTGCTCCGCGGTCGCGCGCTCGGCGAGCAGCTCGACCTGCGGCTCCCGGAACAGCAGCTGCGACACGGTCCGCAACGCCACCACGCTCGCCGCGGCCACCTGCGCCGGCGGCCGGTTGCGCAGCGCGGCCCCGACTGCCAGCCCGACCACGGGCCCGAGCGCCACCTTGTGCGGCCGCACGCCCATCGCGCCCGCCACGGCCCCGGCCGCGACACCGACGGCGAGCGGCGACGCGCCGGCCCGCCCGGCCACCCACCCCGCGGGCGCCGCGATCGCCCCGCTGGCCGCGATCCGCGCCCACACCGCGGGGATCTCGTCGGGCCGCTGCAGCGCCCGGGCGGCCCCGTCGATCGCCGCGAGCGCCCCGCCACCGAGCGCGGCGCCCTGCAGCGCGGCGCGCGGCCCCCGGTGCGCGGCGAGCGCGGCACCGGCCGCGGCGCCCATGAGCGCGGCGAACCCGATTCCCTGCAGTCGCTTGGCATCCACGGCATCTTCTTACACCAGGCCCGCCGAGGAGGCGGCCGGGCGGCACACCCGCAGCCACCACGCCTCGCGCCGGTGCCCGGTGCTTGACCTTGCCCCTTGGGCAAGCCCCAGCGTGGTCCGTGCCGGCCGCCAGGCCGGCACGAGGAGGATGACACCGTGGAGCTGCTCACGATCGGCGCGTTCGCCCGAGCGGCGCGGCTGACACCGAAGGCGCTGCGCCTGTACGACGAGGTCGGCCTGCTGCCGCCGGCTGCGGTCGATCCGGAGTCGGGCTACCGGTTCTACGACCCGGAGCAGCTGGCTCACGCCCGGCTGATCGCCCGGTTGCGCCGTATCGGCATGCCGCTGGCCGACATCCGCACCGTGTGCGACCTGGAGCCCGGCGCGGCGGCCAAAGCGGTCGCCGCCTACTGGCAGCGGGTCACCGCCGACACCGCGACCCGCGCCCACCACGTCGCCCGCCTCGTCGAGCACCTGTCCCAGAAGGGCGGCACCATGTCCGACACCAGCCCCACCCTGACAATCCGCTACGCCGTGCGCTGCGAGGTCGGCCACGGACGTGACAGCAACGAGGACGTCGCCTACGCCAGCGACCGGCTGCTGGCCGTCGCCGACGGCACGAGGGGAGCCGGCGCCGCCGCCAGCGCCGCGGCCGTCGACGCGCTCAAGGCGCTCGAGCTGGCCGACAAGCCGGCCGTCGACCTGCTCGCCATGCTGGCCACGGCCGTCGACGACGTCGACCGCGCGGTGCACGCCACCAGCACCGGCGACAACCAGCCGGCGACCACCTTGACCGCGCTGGTGCGCCGCGGCTCGCAACTGGCGCTGGTGCACATCGGCGACACCCGGGTCTACCTGCTGCGCGGCGGTGAACTCGCACAGCTCACCCAGGACCACACCTGGGTGCAGAGCCAGGTCGACTACGGCAAGCTCAGCCCCGGCGAGGCCGCCGCCCACCCGCGGCGCGCGCTGCTCACCCGCGCTCTCGGTGCCGGCCGCCGGCCCGTCGAAGCCGACCTCGCGCTGCGCACCGCCCTGGCCGGTGACCGCTACCTGCTGTGCTCCGACGGCCTGTCCGCCGTCGTCAGCCGCAGCGACCTGCACACCGCCCTCGCCGAGGCCGGCGAGCCCGAACCCACGGCGCAACGGCTGATCGACCTCGCCTACGCCGCAGGCGCGCCGGACAACATCGCCTGCGTCGTCGCCGACGTCGCCGCCGCGTAGCAGCGACGTGGGCACGGCAGCCGGCCGCAGCCCGGCCCGCGGTGCCGGTGGGCCGGGGCCTCCGGCACCATGTCGCAGCTCGCAGGCCCAGGACCGCGATCGGGCACCGCGTCGATCACGAGCGATCTCCCGGCAGGTCACGGTCACCCGGCGAGGCCGCCGCCCGGCGGCCGCGACGACGGCGTTCGGCCAGCAGGCCGCCCGCGGTGAGCACGACCAGGGCCGCCAGCGCCGCCCACAGCGGCCACGCCCCCGGCTGCCACCCGTAGGCGCCGACGGTCACGTAGGCGGTCGTGGCCGGCAGGATGCCCACGGCCGTGCCGAGCACGAAGTCCCGCAGCCGCACGCTCGTCACGCCCGCGAGGTAGTTGACGGCGGTGAACGGTACGACCGGGATGAGCCGGGCCACGACGACGGCCCAGATCCCGTGCCGGGTCAGCCGCGCGTCGAACGCGTCCAGCCGCCCGCCCGCGAGCCAGCGCACCGCGTCGCGGCCCAGCAGCCGGCCCAGGTACAGGGCCGCCATCGCGCCCAGCAGGGCGCCGCAGACGACGACCGCGAGGCCGCCCGCGACGCCGAACAGGGCGCCCGCGGCGAGGGTGAGGACCGTCTTCGGCAGCGGTGACAGGCAGGCCACGGCGTAGAGGCCGGCGCACGCCACCGGTGCCCACCAGCCCAGCCCCGCCATCGCGGCGCGCAGCTCGTCGCGTCCGGGCAGGCCGACGAGGATCGCGACCGTGACGAGGCCGCCGACGAGGGCGACCAGCCCGGCCAGTCGCAGCAGCCGAGCCGTGCGCGTCATGCGCGCATCATGCCCCGCCGGCCGCGGGTCCAACCAGGCGGTCCGGGAAAGGAGATCAAGGCTTCGTCGTAGATCAATATGAGGTCGTCTTGGCGACCGGCGACCAGTCGAATCAAGGACTGTCGGGCGTCGATGCGTCGCATACGTTTCCTGCACCGCAACGGGCAACCGCCCGCCGGAGACCGACATCCCCGACCGAATGGGAGAGACACGTGAAGATCAAGGTCAAGAAGGTCGAGCCGATCGAGGCGACCCGGATCCACCTCGACCCGGACGCGCCGCAGGGCGCTGCCTGATCCACTCGACCGGCCGGCCTGGCGCGACCCGCCGGGCCGGCCGAGCTCTTCTCTGCGATCGGAGATTCTGCGTCATGCGGGTCATCCCCCAGCTCAAACCGATCTCGGTCATCCAGCGCCCCGACGAGGTCATCCTTCTCGGCCGCGCGCTCGAGGCCACCTACCTCGACGACGACAACGGCAGCGTCACCGCCCTGCTGCGGCTGCTCGCCGAGGGCTCCCGGACCGTCGCCGAGCTCCCCGCGGCCATGCGCGAGCGCGGGTTCGAGGTCACCGAGGACGAGATGGCGGCCGCGGTCGGCGCGCTCGACGACGTCGGGGTGCTGCTGCGGGCCGGCGACGACGGGCTCGACGCGGCCACGCTCCGGCGGCACGAGAGCAACCTGCGCTTCTACGACCTCTTCGCGGGACTGCAGCGGACGAGCGCGCAGTTCCACCGGGGCATGGCGAGCGCCGACGTGCTCCTGCTCGGCGCGGGCGGCATGGGCAGCGGGGTGCTGCAGTCGCTGGTCGGGCTCGGCGCCGGCCGCGTACGGGTCGTGGACTTCGACCACGTCGAGGAGAAGAACCTCGCCCGGCAGTTCGCCTACGGCCACGCCGACGTCGGCCGCCCGAAGGTGGAGGCGGCGAAGGACTGGGCCGCCCGCTACTGCGGCGAGACCACCGTGGTCGAGTCCGTGCACGCCCGGGTGTCCGATGTGGACGGCATCGTCGCCCTGGGCCGGGGCGCCTCGCTGGTGGTCTGCGCCATCGACTCCCCGGACGACGTGCACCTGCTGGTCAACCGGGCCTGCTTCGAGCTGGGCGTGCCGTTCGTGACGGGCGGGCTGCAGTACTCCACCCTCTTCTACTGGTCCGTGCACCCCGGCGTGAGCGCGTGCCGCCTGTGCCTGCAGCTCAACCGCGAGGACGAGGGCGGCGCCAGGCCGGAGCTGGCCGAGCAGTCCGTGGTGCTCCCGGCCGGGCGGGTCAACCGCGCCACCGGCCCCGTCGCGCAGCTGCTGGCCGGGTTCGTGGCGATGGAGGCCGGCCGGTACCTCACCGGCACCGACGAGCCCGTCGCGGCCGGCGTGTACCACACCGTCGAGCTCGCCGACGGCATGCGCACGACCCGGGTGCCGTGGCCGCGCAACCCCCGGTGCCCGCTGTGCTGAACCAGCTCACGCTCGTGCGCGACGGCGACGGCTACGTGGTGGGCAGCCCGGGCACGGCCGCCTACGTCGAGGTCCCCGAGATCGGCGCGCGGATCATCGAGTGGCTGCAGCAGGGCGCGAGCGTCGCCGAGGCCGGGCGGCGGGCCGAGGAGCTGGCCGGGGAGCCCGTCGACGTGGCGGACTTCCTGACGGTGCTCGCCGGCGAGGGCCTGCTGAGCGGCTCCGGCGACGACGGGCGGATCGACGGCACGCGGCGCCAGCGGGCCGGCACGCTGCTGTTCGGCCGGGTCGCCTGGGGCCTCTACGCGGTGCTCGCCCTCGCCGTGCCGGTGCTGCTGGTCGCGGTGGCGGGGCTGCGCCCGACGTACCGTGACGCCTTCCCGTTCACCACCCAGCTGCTGAACATCCTCGCCGTCAGCGGCCTCGGGATGCTGGCCGTCGCCGCCCACGAGGGCGCGCACGTGCTCGCCACCGCCGCGCTCGGGCTGCCCAGCCGCCTGTCCGTGAGCCGCCGCCTGTACTTCCTGACCTTCCAGGCCGACCTCACCCGCCTCTGGAGCGTCCCCCGTCGCGCCCGTTACGGGCCCCTGCTGGCCGGCCTCGCCTGGGACGCGGTCGTCCTGGCCGGGGCGCTCGCGGCCCAGGAGCTCCTCGCGCCCGGCTCGGTCGCGGCCCGCCTGCTGCGGGCGCTCGTGCTGCTGCAGTTCACCGCGATCCTGGCCCAGGCCATGGTCTTCGTGCGCACCGACGTCTACGCGCTGCTGGTGAACGCGACCGGCTGCAAGACCCTGTGGGCCACGAAGGGCGCGCTGCTGCGGCGGTACCTGCGCCGCTCGACCCCCGCCGACGAGCGCCAGCTGGCCGACGCCGACCCGCGGGAGGTCGTGTGGGCCCGGCGCTACCTGTGGCTCTACGTTCCCGGCACCGCGGTGGCCCTGTACTACCTCGCGACGTTCGTCCTGCCCGGCCTGCCGCACCTCGTCGCCCTGTGCGTGGCCCCGATCCGCGCCGACGGCCTGACCACCGCCGCGGCGTGGGAGGGCCTCGCCGCCCTGACGGTCGCGGTCATCCCGTCGGCCCTCGCCCTGTTCGGGGCGATTCGCGGGGGATGGGGGGTGGTGCGGCGCGTCATTTCCGCGCGCAAATCCACGCGCACTTCAGCCTGACTCAGGTCTTCGGCCGTATGGACGATGTAGACGGCACCTCAGGGTGACCGCCCAGGCGGTAGAGTCCGGCGCAATGAAGGAGTGCCGTGAGCACATCCCATGAGCAGCGGCCTCGCCCGGCGGCGAGGGCAGCGCTGCTGCGCGATCCGGTCCTGCGTGCCCTGCTGCTGGTCACCGCGGCCTTCACGGTCTGGTATGCCCTGCCCGGGACCGGGGCTTCCGGTGATGCGAGACTCGCCCTGTTCTGGCCGATTCAGGTGCTGCTCGACATCGTCTTCGCGGTCTTCGCGGCGCGGATGAGCGTGCTGCCGGGCGTGTCCGCGGCGCACCGGCGGTTCTGGCGGCTCATCGCGGCCGGGGCCGTGTTCCTCACCGCCGGCGACGCGGCCCAGGGCGTGCAGACCTTCGCCGCCCCCGTCGACGGCATGGTGCAGGGCGGCGCGCTGCAGGCCGGGCTCGTCACGTGCGGGTCGCTGGTCTGCCTGCTCGCCATGGTGCTGCACCCGACCAACACGGCCGGCCGGGAGCGGCTGCGGTTCATGCTCGACGCGGCCACCGTCGTCGCCGCCACCGCGATCTTCGTCTGGTACCTCTCCCCCAGCGTCAACCTGCGCGAGGGCGGCGGAGCGCTGCTGCTCGCCCTGGCCTCGGCCGGGGTCAGCCTCGCGGGCTCGTTCGGGCTCGTGAAGCTCATGCTCGGCCGCAACATGCCGTTCACCCCGATCGCCGGCTGGTGCGCCGGCCTGGCCAGCGTGCTCATCGGCCTGTCCACCGGCCTGACCGCGCCCCTGGTGGAGGTGGCCCGGCCCGAGGTCGCGATGCTGGCCCGGCTGCTGCCGTGCGCGCTGCTGGCCGCCGTGCCCCGCATCAACGAGGTGAACCTGCGCGCCGACCCCGACATCCTCGCGCGCCGCCCGGTGCGGCCCTTCAGCCTGCTGCCCTACATCGGCGTCGCCGCCGCCTACGTGCTGCTCATCGTCTCGCTCACCCGCGGCTCGCTGGACGCCCGCGTCTGGGGCGTGGTCATCGGCGTGCTGCTGGTGACCGGCATCGTGGTGACCCGGCAGCTGATCGCCTTCACCGACAACGCGCGGCTGCTCGGCGAGCTCGACCGCAGCATGCGGGCCCTCGCCGCGCAGGAGGAGCGGTTCCGGGCCCTGGTCCAGCACTCCTCCGACATCACCGTCATCGCCGGGGCCGACCATGTGGTGTCCTACGCGAGCCCGGCCGTCGAGCGCACCTTCGGCGTGCCGCCCGAGTCGGTGATCGGCCGGCGCATGGACGAGCTCACCGTGGCCGAGGGGCGCGACGAGTGGCGGGCCCGCCTCGACGACCTGCTGACCCGCCCGGGCGCCAGCATCACCGTGCGCCTGCGGGTCCCGCACCTCGACGGCCGCGACCGCTGGCTCACGGCCGTGGCCACGAACCTCACGCACGTGCCGAGCATCGGCGGCGTGGTCTACAACGCGCACGACATCACCGACGTCGTGGCGTTCCAGGACCGGCTGCGCCACGAGGCGACCCACGACGCGCTGACCGGCCTGGCCAACCGGGCCCTGTTCGCCGAGCGCATCGCGGCCGCCGGCGGCCGGGCGTCCGTGCTCATCATCGACCTGGACGGCTTCAAGGCGGTCAACGACACCTACGGCCACCACGCCGGCGACGCGCTGCTGCGTGCGGTGGCGGACCGGCTGCGGCAGTGCGTGCGCCCCGCCGACACCGTGGCCCGCCTCGGCGGCGACGAGTTCGCGGTGCTGCTGCCCGACACCGCGCTCGCCTACGCCGATGACCTGACCCGCCGGCTGCACCAGCGCTTCGCCGAGCCGGTCGAGATCGACCAGGCGCTGATCCCGATCCGGGCCAGCATCGGCGCGGCGTGCGGCGCCCTGGCCGACGCCGACCGGCTCCTGCGCGACGCGGACGCCGCGATGTACTCGGTGAAGCACGGCCTGCGGGACCGCGCCGCCCTCTGATCGCCGCGGCCGCGTCGCAGCGGTCGCGTCTCAGAGGTCGTGGCGGTACCAGGCGTTGGCCTCCACGTAGGTGGCGAGATCCCGCTCGGGGTCGCACACGACCGGCCCGAGCCCGCCGGCGACGACGACCGGCCCGGGCGCGTCGAACGGCAGCCCGGTCCACGCCCGCCACCGCTCCAGCGGCGCCGTGATGGTCATCGAGTGCGGCGCGACCGCCACGAACCGCCCACCGGCTCGCTCGTGCACGCGCAGCCACGGGTCCTCGGCGGTGCCGTCGGCGCGGCGGCGGGCCACGTACTGCCCCAGGGGCACCAGCGGCTGGAGGTGCTTGTGGGTCGGGCGCACCGGGGCGAACAGCGCCGCATGCCCGAGCGCGGCGGCGTTGCGCCGGGTCAGCGCCAGCAGATGGCCGGAGACGCCGCGGCCGCGCAGCTGCGGCCGGACCGTCGCGAACAGCGCCGACACCTGCGGCCCGGTGGTCCCGGCGAGGGCGTCGGCGGCCGCGGACAGCAGCACCGCGTCGTAGCCGCCGCCGGGCAGCTGTCCGTCCTCGCCCGCGGTGAAGGGCAGCGTGCACAGCATCCCCGCGGGGGCGCCGGTGTCGCGCTCGACGGCCAGCAGCGTGTACTGCGGATGCCGCTGCACCAGGGCCGGGAAGAGCGCCGCGGAGACCGGGTCCTGATACAGGAACGGGGCCACGGTGGGGTCGTCGAACGTCGTGATGAGCGGCATGCGGTCGGGCCGCTCGGCCAGCGTCGTCACCTCGAGCCAGGCGAAGTCCATGGAGATCAACCTATCGGTCCGCGCCACCGGGTCCGCGGAACGCATGTCCTGGCCGGCAAACGCATGCGGCGCGGGCCTTCAGCCGCCATTCGACCGGCCGATGGGTATACCGGTGGATCAGACCTTGCCCCGCCCGGGATCGGCGGGACAAAGTAGCTTGCAGCGCTCGGGAAGGAGCGGCGTGACAAGGCGGGTGACCTGGGCATATGCGCTCTGTGCGCTCGTGCTTGCCGTCTGTTACCGGCTGTTCCCGGCCGTGGGCCTGCTCTGCTACGTCGGGCTCGTCGCGGCCACCATCGCCGCGATCGTCTACGGCGTGCGCGTCCACCGGCCCCGGCGGAAGCTGCCGTGGCTGCTGTGGGGCGGCGGCTCCCTCGGCCTCGCCGCCGGCACCGCGGCCGCGCTGGTGCAGACCGAGGTGCTGCACTCGGACCGGTTCCCGTCGGTCGCCGACGCGATCTCGCTCGGCGCGACGTTCCCGCTGCTGCTGCTCGGCCTGCTGATGCTGAGCCGCTCCGGGGCGGCGAACCGGGACTGGGCGACCGTCATCGACTCGCTCATCTTCACCGCCGGGGCGGGGCTGCTCGCCTGGGTGATCCTCATCGACCCGTACCTCAGCGACCCCGGCCTCAACGCCGCGCAGAAGGCCGTCGCGAGCGCCTACCCGCTCGCCGACGTGATGCTGCTGGCCATCATGGTGCGGATGGTGCTGGAGGCCCGCCGCAGCTGGAGCGTGGCGCTGCTGCTCACCTCCGGGGCCGTGCTGCTCGTCTCCGACGTCGCGTTCAGCCTGCGCCGGCTCGACGGGGAGTGGGGCCTGGGCAGCGTCGTCGACGTCGGCTGGATCGTGTTCTTCGCCGCGGGCGGGCTCGCCGCGCTGCACCCGTCGATGGCGCAGCTGTCCGAGCCGCGGGTGATCGGCTCCACGCAGGTCAAGCCGCGCCGGGCCGTGCTCGGCGTCGCCTCGCTCGTCGCGCCCGGGATCCTCTTCGCCGAGGCGCAGTCCGGGCCGGTGCACAACGGGACCGTCATCGCGGTCGGCTCGGCCGCGCTCGTGGCGCTGTCGCTCGGCCGGGGCGCGCTCGCCGCCCGCAGCGTCGGGCACACGCTGTCCCGCGAGCGCGCGCTGCGCAAGGCCTGCGAGGCGCTGCTGTCGGCGACCGAGGTGGCCGCGGTCGAGGCCGTCGTGCGCCGGGCGGTCGGCTCGCTGCTGCGCCCCGGCACCGCCCACCGCACCGTGCTGCGCGTCGGCCCGGCGCACCGCGAGGCCGTCATGAGCATGCAGTACGTCGCGAAGCTCCCCGAGGAGTTCGCGCGCGAGCTGGACGGGTTCGAGCTGGCGCTGTACTGCCCCCTGAGCATCGGCGGCGCCCGCCTGGGCGAGCTGTGGGTCGCCGCCGACGAGCGGGCCCTCGTCACGCTGCAGGAGTCGGCGCGCGTGCTGGCCGGCCAGGCCGCGAGCATGCTCGACCACATCGCGCTGAACCGGGAGATCGTCCGCCGCGACAGCGACGCCTACTTCCGCACCCTGGTGCTCAACGCCGCCGACGTCATCCTCATCGTCGGCGACGACGACCGGGTCGGCTACGCCAGCCCCTCGGCCCAGCCGCTGTTCGGTCTGGACCCGGTCGGCGCGCACGTGTCGGACCTGCTGGTGTCGCACGAGCGGATCCGGCGCGCCGACGGGTCCACCGCCGACGTGGAGGTGACCGTCCGCGACCTGACCGACGAGCCGACCGTCGCCGGGCGGGTGCTCACCATCCACGACGTGACCGAGCGCCGCCGCCTCGAGCGCGAGCTCATCGACCGCGCGTACCTCGACCCGCTCACCGGCCTCGGCAACCGCCTGCGCTTCCAGGACTGCGTGCAGAGCGCGACCGCCGCCGCCGTGCTCATCCTCGACATCGACGGCTTCCGCATGGTCAACGACGCCATGGGCCAGGACGTCGGCGACGAGCTGCTCAAGGCGTTCGGCGAACGGCTCGTGGAGGTGTGCCCGCACGCCGCCGTCGTGGCCCGCCTCGGCGCCGACGAGTTCGGCGTGCTGCTCGAGCGCGCGGACGTCGCCGAGGTCGAGGCGCTCGCCGCGCGGATCGTCGAGGACTTCCGCCCGCCGTTCCTGGTCCGCGGCAGCGTGGTGACGGCCCTGCCGAGCGTCGGGGTGGCCATGACCGCCGACGCCGCCGACGCCGCGCAGGTGCTCAGCGAGGCCGACGTCGCCCTGGACAGCGCGAAGCGGACGCCGGAGCGCTGGCGGCGGTACGAGTCCGCGATGCACGCCGACACCCTGCGCCGGATGCGGCTGCGCACCGACCTGGACCAGGCCCTCGCCACGGACGCGTTCGTGCTGCACTACCAGCCGATCGTCGAGCTGGCGACGGGCGTGCCGCACGGCTTCGAGGCGCTGGTGCGCTGGCAGCACCCGACCTTCGGGCTGGTGCCGCCGCTGGAGTTCATCGAGATCGCCGAGGAGTGCGGGCTCATCGTCCCGCTCGGGGACTGGGTGATGCGCAACGCCATCGCCACCGCGGTGGAGTTCCGCACGTTGTACCGCTCCGACGCCGCCCCCACGATGAGCGTCAACGTGTCCGTGCGCCAGTTCCGCTCCCCCGGCTTCGTCCAGCGGGTGCTGACCGAGCTGGCCCAGGCCGACCTGCCGGCCGGCGCGCTCACGGTGGAGATCACCGAGAGCCTGCTGCTCGGCGACGACGAGCACATCCACGCCGACCTGGCCACCCTGCGCGCCGCCGGCGTGCGGGTCTCGATCGACGACTTCGGCACCGGGTACTCGTCGCTGTCCTACCTGCACCGCGTGGCCGTCGACGCGCTCAAGCTCGACAAGTCCTTCGTGGACACGATCGGGACCTCGCGGCGGCAGTACGACCTGGTCCGCGGCATCGTCCAGCTCGCCCGCACCCTGGACCTGGAGGTGGTGGCCGAGGGCATCGAGACCGAGGCGAACCGCCAGCGTCTCGTGGACCTGCGCTGCGGGTTCGGCCAGGGCTACCTGTTCACCAAGCCGCTGCCCCGCGCCGAGGCGCTGGCCTGGCTGCAGTCCCCGGGCCTGGTCGAGCCCGCCGCCTAGCTCCAGGTTGCGCTAGAGCTCCAGGATCCAGTGCTCGCACCGGATCGGCACGCCCTCGTAGTCCACGTCGCACGGCCCGTGGTTGACGAACCCGGTCCGCCGGGCCACCACGCCCGCGGCCCGGTTCTCGGCCCCGATGAACGCGTGCACCTCGCGCACCAGCCCCGACGCCCGCACCTCCTCGACGGCGAGGCGCACCGCCCCCGCCGCGAGCCCGTGGCGCCGCGCCCGCCCGGGCAGCAGCATGATGCCGAGCTCGTGGATCTCGCGCCCCTCCCAGACGCTGCGGAACACGGCCACGACGCCGGCGGGCTCGTCATCGGGGTCGGCGAGGATCGTGCGGTACCACTCCCCGTCGCGCCCCGCGACCCGCCGCTCGTGGACGGACTCGGCCCGCCCGCCCGGCGCCGGCCCGCCGAGGTGCGCCATGACCTCGGCGTCGCCCTCCAGCTCGGCCGTGAGCGGGCGGTCCTGTTCGGCGTACGGCCGAAGCCTCATCCATTGATCATCTCAGACCTCGGCCGGAATGATCGCCAGGAGCTGCGTCGGCGGTTCGAGCGCGTCCACGATCGTGTCCCCCTCGAGCCACAGCCCCCCGGCCCGGCACACCAGCGCGGCGGCCGCCTCGACGGGGCAGGGCAGCAGCGCCCCGCAGGCCCCGCACCGCGAGGGGTCGTCGGGATCCCGCTCCAGGTGCCGGGTCTGCAGCTCGGCGGCGGTGGTGACGAGAACGCTGTCAGGATCGAGACGCAACATGCGCCGATCGTGCCGACGGGCGGCGTGACCGGTCCGCACAGAAACGGGTGATCCGCCCTTTCACCCTCCTCCGGAGGCCGCCCGGCGCGACGTCACCGGCCGCCGGGCAGGAAGAAGGACGCGCCGAAGGACACCAGCACCGCGGCCGCGGCCACCACGCCGATCAGCACCAGCTTCCCGGCCGGGCCGAGGCCCCGGCGGCGGGGCGGGCGCAGGCCGCGCCGCACGCGTCGCACACGGGCCGCGCGCACGGCACGACGCTCGACGTCCCGCGCCCACCCGGGGTCCAGGCTCTCGAAGGGATCACCGCTCACGGCGTCCGAGTATGCGGCACCACGGGCGCCGCGGCTGTCCCCTGACCGGCCGCCTCGATGCGGTCCAGCGCGGCGTTGCGCGGCACATGCCGGTGCAGCAGGTTCGCCTGGCCCGCGGCCAGGATCCCGGCCACCACCGGGGTCTCGGCCTTGCGGATCTCCAGGTCCGCCTCCTCGGCGGCGGCGAGCGCCAGCTGCGCCGCGACCGGGCCGGGCAGCGCCTGCCAGGCCGGCAGCAGGGTGTCGTTGATGGCGTCGTCGTACCACTGCGGCACGGTCGGCGGCGGCAGGTGCCCGGAGCGCCAGCGGCGCACGAGCGTCAGCGCCCAGCGATCCCAGAACGCGAGCTGCGCCAGCACGGTCGCGGCGCTCCAGCCGGGCGCCACCGGTTTGCCGAGACCCTCGTCGCCGAGGGATTCGATGAGTGCAGTAAGCCGTTGCCGCGCCGCGGCGTTCTCGTCCAGGGGTACCCGCTCCACCCACACAACGGTACGGACCACGGCGCCGTCCCGCATGATCAACTAGGCGCCGATGCGAAGACCGATTCCCGCCGGCACGAAGCGTTTCGCGGGGGCACGCTGAGGGCATGTTCACTGTTCACGCGATCGACGCCGGGACGCTGGAATCCGTTCGCCGCACCGGCCGGGACGCCTCCGGCAACCCGCCCCGGCCGTGGACGGCCGAGGGCGGCGAGCCCGTGCGGTGCTGCCTGCGCGACGCCGAGCCGGGCGAGCGCCTGCTGCTGTTCGGGTTCGACCCGAAGCTGCCGCCGGACAGCCCTTACCGCGAGCTCGGCGCCGTCTTCGCCCACGCCGAGCCGTGCGCGGGTCCGGCGGGCACCGGCTACCCGGCGGGCTGGCGCGGCCGCCCGCAGGTCCTGCGCGCCTACGACGCCCGCGGCTGGATCCATCCGTCGACCCGCACCCACGACGGCACGGACCCCGAGGCGGAGCTGGCCGACATCCTGGCGCATCCGGAGGTCGTGCGGGTCGACAGCCGCAACATCGCCTACGGCTGCTACATGTTCACGGTCACCCGCTGATCCGTTGGCCCCGGTCGCCGCCGACCGGGGCCAACGAGCACGCGCGCACGTTACGAGCAGGTCACCGCCGGCACCGCGTTGGTGCCGTTCCACGACGCGAGGAAGCCGAACGTGGCGGGCGGGGTGGCGTTCCACGGCGCGGGGGTGACGGCGATCAGGGCGCGTCTCACGACGAAACGCCCGCGAGGTGATCCTTGATGCCCTGGCCGAACGCGGTCGCAGTGCCGTTGTAGTTGCTGATCAGCGACGGGCCGCTCGAGCAGTCCCAGGTGTTCCAGGTCCAGCCGAGGTAGCCGATCCCCTTGCCGTCGGCCCAGTTCATGAGCGTGTCGACGAAGCCGTGCGAGCAGTCGTTCTCGCCGATCTCGGTCAGCGACAGCGGCACCTGGGCCGCCACCGGGGCGAGCTGGCTGTCGTAGCAGGAGGTGTTGGAGCAGGTGTTGAAGTTGTAGATGTGCGCGAACGCCGCGAGGTTGTTCTGCGGGTCGGCCGGCTTGTACTGCAGCCACTGCGTGAGGTCGTTGGAGTACGCCAGGCCGCCGATCATGATGACGTTCGTCGCGCCCGTCGCGCGCACGGCGTTGACCAGCGACTGGAAGCCGGCCACCGGGTAGCCGATGCCGTTGCAGGTGCCCCCGTCGCGCCAGCAGGCCCAGCCGGTGCTCGCGCTGCCGGTGGCCCGCTCCGGGTACGGCTCGTTGAACAGGTCGAAGATGACCGCGTCGTTGCCCTTGAAGGCGTTGGCGACGCCGGTCCAGAAGCTCGGGGCGTACTGCGCGTCCGGCATCGGCTTCTGGCAGGTCGCCTTGACGTCGGAGCAGCCGGCCGACGGGCCCGTGTACTGCCCGTAGTTCCAGTGCATCTCCACGATCGGCGTGATGCCGTTGCTGACGAGCAGGCTGACGTACGCCTTCACCGCGTTCTGGTAGTTGGCCCCGCCGTAGGCCGCCTGCACGTCGCTCGTGCCGAGCCAGCACTCCTCGTTCAGCGGCACCCGCACGGTGCGGATCTTCCAGGTGCGCATCGCGGTGACGGAGGCCTGGTCCATCGGCCCGTCCCAGATGCCGTTGCCCTGGATGCAGGCGAACTCGCCGCCGGAGCGGTTGACGCCCAGCAGCCGGTACGTGGATCCGGTGCTCGTGACCAGCTTGTTGCCGCTCACCTTGAGCTTCGGGGCGGCCCCGGCCGGCGGCGGCGACACCGACACGGACGGCGACACCGACGGCGACACCGACGGCGACACCGACGGGCCGGGCGAGGCGCTCCTCGACGGGCTCGGGGAGTTCGTCGTGGTGCCGTTGCAGGCGACCCCGTTGAGCGTGAACGCGACCGGCTTCGGGTTGGAGCCGCTCCACGACCCGTTGAAGCCGATGCTGGTGCTCGCGCCGGTGGCGAGGGCGCCGTTGTACGACATGCTGGCGGCCGTCACGTTCGCGCCGGACTGGGTGTAGGTCGCCGACCAGCCCTGGTCGACGTGCTGCCCGGCGGCGAAGGTCCAGCCGAGGGTCCACGACGACACGGCGTCGCCGAGGTTCTTGATCGTGATGGCGGCCGTGAAGCCGCCGGGCCAGTCGTTGGTGGTGTACGTGACCTGACAGCCCGCGGCGGCCTGTGCCGAGGCCGGCAGCAGGACCGCCCCGGCCGACGCGAGCAACAGGCCGCCGGCCACCGCCAGGGTGGTTGTGCGGTACCGCATGGGGGCTCCTTGGGAAGCTTCTCGGATGGCGGTTGGAAGCGCTCCCATCCTTCGCCGCACCCCCGGACAGTCAAGCGCTTCGACACGTTTGCCCCCGTTGTCCGAGACAAGGGCTGAAATTTCCACCGGGCGCTGTTCGCAGCGCGCCGTGCCGGGCTCATGCCGGCGCGGCTGGAGACGACACGGGAGGAGCTGCGGGCCCGCCTCCGCGGCCGCAGCTCGCCGCCGCCCTCCCGGGCCGAGAGACCTAGGCGAAATCCTTGCGGATGTCCTCGAGGATCTTCGAGGTGTCCATGGGCGGGCGGGCCTCGACGCACAGCCGCTCCATCGCCTCCGCGTAGAGGTCGACGTCGTCGCGCTTGTCGAGGTAGAGCGCCGACGTCAGCTGCTCGATGTAGACCACGTCGGGCAGGTCGTCGTCGGGGAAGCGCAGCAGCGTGAACGCGCCGCCGGCCGCCGCGTGGCCGCCCGCGTTGAACGGGATGACCTGCAGGCGCACGTTGGGCAGCGTGTTGTTGATCTCCAGCAGCGCCTCGATCTGCCCGCGCATGACCTCGTTGCCGCCGATCGGGCGGCGCAGCGCGGCCTCGTCGACGACCATCCACAGCTTCGGCGGGTCCGGCCGGTGCAGGATCTGCTGGCGCTGCATGCGCAGCTCGACCCGCCGCTCGATCTCGTCCTCCTTGGCCCGGCCGTGGCCGAGCAGGACGACCGCGCGGGCGTACTGCTGCGTCTGCAGCAGCCCGGGCACGAACTGGACCTCGTAGGTGCGGATGAGCGCCGCGGCCGCCTCGAGCCCGAGGTAGGAGTGGAACCAGCTGGGCAGCACGTCGCCGAAGCGGTGCCACCAGCCCGGGTTGTTGGCGTCACGGGCCAGCGCCAGAAGGCGCGAGCGCTCCTCGGGGTCGTCGACCCCGTAGAGGGAGAGCAGGTCGGCGACGTCGCGCTCCTTGAAGCCGACGCGGCCGAGCTCCATCCGGCTGATCTTCGACTCCGACGAGCGGATCTCCCAGCCGGCGTCCTCCCGGGTCACCCCCTGAGCCTCGCGAAGGCGCCGCAAATGGGCGCCCAGCAGCATCCGGAGGACCGTTGGGCCTCCGGATGCTCCTCCTTCAGTTAGACCGGTCGTCACCGTGCTGCCTCCGGGACCGTCATGGTCGAACAGTCGCGAGCCGCGAGCCTCCCCCGCGACCGGAGTAAGCATGCCATGACCCGACAGTAAGCGGGAGTGGGCTCGCGCGGGACGGCGGCGGCGAGCCTGCTCGATCTTCGGACGTGGATTACTCAGCCGCTTACTCGGCTGCCAGGAGATTGTCGAAGTCACCGTCGCCGGCGCCGCCGAGGAACGCGGCGATCTCCTCGTAGGTGTAGATGAGCGCCGGCCCCTCGGGGTCGCGCGAGTTCCGCATGGCGAACCCGGCCCCGCCGGGCAGGCGGGCCAGCTCGACACAGTTGCCGCTGGGGTTGCTGCGGCGGCTCTTCTGCCAGGTCACACCGGGGAGGTGGCCGGCCGGCATCCCGTTGTACGTCTGCTCCATCGACATCTCTCTGACGACCTTGGTTGAAAGTTCACCAAGCACCCGGCATCTGCACGTGCATCGGCTCTTGCTTCTGCAGCCGATAAAGCGCATGCTAGCGCATGTGCGGATGTCAGGGGTCGCTCACAGCAGGTGATCAAAACCAGACATTCGGACCCAAATGATCGGGTGACTTCCCCAGCTGCGATCTGAAGGGACGACGCGCATGGATCCCCTCGCCTTCATGGCCGGCGCGGCCGCGGCGGCTGGGGCGTGCGCGGCTCTTCCTCTTTACGTGCGCGCGCGACGCGCGGAGCGGCTCGCGGCCCGGCTCGGCGCCGAGCTCGAGATCGAGCGCCACGCGGCCAGCCACGACCCGCTCACCGGCCTGCCCAACCGCCGCGCCTTCTACCTGCGCGGGACCGAGCTGGTCGCCGACCGCGCGCGGCACCCCCTGGTCGCCGTCGTGCTCGACGTCGACGGGTTCAAGCAGATCAACGACGTGTTCGGGCACTCCGCCGGCGACGAGGTGCTCGTGACGACCGCCCGCCGCCTGCACGCGTACGCCGACGGCGGGCTGGTGGCCCGGCTCGGCGGCGACGAGTTCGCGGGCCTGCTCCCCGGCCGCGCCGCCGGCGTGCAGGAGCAGGCCGACCGGCTCGCCGAGGCCCTCGCGGCCCCGATGCGGCTGGCCGGGCAGATCGTCACCGTGAGCGTGTCCGTCGGGCTCGTCCCCGTCGAGCCCGACGCGCACCTCGCCGACGCCGTGCACCGTGCCGACGCGGCCATGTACCGCTCCAAGGGCACCCGCCGCCGCCCCCACGCGGCCGCGCCGCCCCCGCTGACCGTGCACGCGGCCGCCCGCCTCGGCGACCACCAGCACCTGGTGCACACCACGCTTCGCCTCGGCAAGCCCCGCGACACCACCTCCCCCCGTCCGTCCACGGCGCCTTAGAGGATTCGCAATGGAGCTCCCAGACCTCGTCCGCCAGCGCCGCCGCCACCAGCCGCGCCCGCGCGGGTGGCTGGCCGCCAAGCTCAAGCGCGGCGAGCTGTGCCGCGACTGCGGCCGCCCGTGGCCGTGCGACGAGTACGTGACGGCCCGCAACTCGGTGCTCGTCTACGCCCTGCGCCGCCTCGAGGTCGTCCGGCCCGGGAGCCTTGGGTGACGTCCGCGGCCCACATGCCGGCCCGCCCCGAGTGGCGATGCACGGGATGTGCCGATCCGTGGCCGTGCGCGGCCAAGCGGGCCCAGCTCGTCGCCGAGTATGCGGACAACCCGGCCGAGCTGCGCACCCTCATGGCCCTGCGGGTCGCCGACGCGGCCGAGGACCTGCGCCAGTTCGGGGCCGAGCAGCTCTGGCAGCGCTTCCTCGGCTGGACCCCGGCGCCCGGCCAGGGCCCGGTCATCCGCTGGGTGGCGAACCCCCCGCTGGGCGGCGACCGGCGCCGCCCGCCGATCCGCCAGCAGATCGACCCCCGCACCTGCGGCACCGCCGCCCAGGCCGCCGCCGCCCAGGTCTCTACGCTGCCCGGGCCACTACCGGGTAGTGGTCAGAACCGGATTCCGCCGCAGCGCCGGTCACGACGCGGCACTCGGTGAACCGGGCGGCGCTGCCCGGCGTCGCCCACAGGTAGTCCAGCCGCATCCGCGTGAACTCGGCGCCCCCGCCCCCGCGGGTCGGCACCGTCCAGCCCTCCCCCGAGCCGCACCGGCGGAAGAGGTCCACGAGCCCCCGCCGGGCCAGCAGCGCCGTCGCGCGCACGTCGGGCCTTCCGCGATCGAGATGGCGGCGGCGGTACTGCGGTGCCAGCGCCGCCAGCCGCTCCTCGTGCGAGTCCCAGGGGTCGAGCGTGTTGAGGTCGCCCAGCAGCACGCCCTCGCCCCGCCGCCGCAGGAACGCGGCCAGCCATCCCGCCTCGGCGGCGCGCACCGCGCCCCAGTAGGGGCACAGGTGCGCGGACACGAGCGTCAGGGCCCCGAGCGGCGTGGCCACCCGCACCCAGGCCGCCGCGTGGAAGAACGGCCGGGCGACGCGCCCCGCGCCGAGCACCCGCAGATGCCGCGCCACCAGCAGCCCGACCGGCTGCCCGCGCCACGAGCGCGCCACGACCGGCCGCATGCCGGTCAACGCGCCCAGATCCGGCTCCCCGCGAAGCTCCTGCACCGCGACGACATCCGGTGACTGCTCCGCGATCACGCGCCCGATCTGCTCGAGGCGACCGGCGCCGCCGAGTTTGATGTTGTACGTCATGAGCGTCAGCGACATATCGTGCCCTCGTGAATCATGCAGCTCAGCCGGCCGTGCAAGCGGCCACGGACGCCCTGCGCGACGCTCGCGCCGAGGCCACCCGCACCCTGACCGACCTGATCCGGATCCCCAGTGTGGGCGGCACGCCCGAGGAAAGCGAGATCGTCCACCACGTGGCGGATCTGCTGCGGGCCGAGGGCGTCGAGCTGGACCTGTGGCCGATCCCGGTGGCGCAGCTGGAGTCCCGCGAGGACTTCCCGGGCATGGAGGTGGCGCGGGCCGAGGCCTGGGGCCTGGTCGCGCGGATCGGCGGAACGGACCCGGACGCCGGGTCGCTGATGCTCAACGGCCACCTGGACGTGGTACCCCCGGGAGATCCCGGCACCTGGTCCACCTCGCCGTGGTCGGGCGACATCCGCGACGGCCACGCCTACGGCCGCGGCGCCTGCGACATGAAGGGCGGATTCGTCGCGGCGCTGCAGGCGTTCCTGGCCATCCACCGCACCGGCACCCGCCCCCGCGGCGACCTGCTGCTGGCCGCCGTGATCGGCGAGGAGGACGGCGGCCTGGGCACCTACGCGACCCTCGATCGCGGCTGGCGCGCCGACGCCTGCGTGATCACCGAGCCCACGGCCCTGGACGTGCTGGCCGCGAACGGCGGCGCTCTGACCTTCCGCCTGCGGGTCCCGGGCCTGGCCGCCCACGCCTGCGCCCGGACGTCCGGCGTCAGCGCGGTGGAGAAGTTCCAGCTGATCTTCCCCGTGCTGCGGGCGCTGGAGGCCACCCGGAACCGCCGCGTCGACCCGATGATGCGCCGGTGGGACATCGCCTACCCGCTGGAGGTCGGCACGGTGCGCTCCGGCGACTGGGCCTCGACGGTGCCGGACCTCCTGGTGGCGGAGGGCCGGTTCGGCGTCGCGCTGGACGAGCCGGTGGACAGCGCCCGGGCCGAGTTCGAGTCCACGGTGGCCGAGGCGTGCGCGCAGGACCCTTGGCTGCGGGAGCACCCCGTGACCGTCGAGTGGTGGGGCGGGCAGTTCGCCAGCGGCCGCTGCCCCGACGGCACCGGCCTGGTGCAGCGGGTCGTGCGGACGCATCGGGCGCTGACGGGCGCCGAGCCGGCCGTGGTGGGCGCCCCCTACGGCTCCGACCTGCGCCTGCTCACCGCCGCCGGCGTCCCGTCCGTCCAGTTCGGCCCGGGCGTCGGCTACGGCCACTGCCCGGACGAGCGGGTCTGCCTGGACCAGGTCCACGCCTGCGCCGAGACGCTCGTGCACCTAGCGCTGAAGGATGGTCACGAAGGGTAGTTCTTGCGAAAGTTCCGCATTCGAGGGTGCGGAGCCATTGACCCGTTGCTGTTAAGACAGTTAACTAAAAATCCGGGTCGGCCATCCGATCGGTCGATTGCATATATCGATGGTCTTCATATAGTGATGGGTATGACTGGCTTACCGTTACGCGAACCGACGTTCCTGGTCCTCACCGCCTTGGCAGCCGAGTCACAGCACGGCTACAGCATCCTCGACGATGTCCGGCGCATCTCGGAGGGCCGGGTGCGCCTGCAGGCCGGCACCCTCTACGGCATCCTGGACCGCCTCCGGGCCGACGGCCTGATCGAGGTGGACCGCGAGGAGGTGGTGGCGTCGCGACTACGCCGCTACTACCGGCTCAGCGGCATCGGCCGGGACCTGCTCAGCGCCGAGACCCTGCGCCTGCACCGGAACGCGGCCGCGGCCGACCGAAGACTGCACCTGGCCGCTGGCGAGGCCGCGGCCTAGCACCGCCGGCCCCACCGTGCGCACGGTGGGGCAACACCCTCGCGCCGCTAACGCCCGGCGGCGAAGACGCCGGGGGTCACCCCGACGTGGCGCCTGAAGTGCCGGTGCAGATGCGCCTGGTCATGAAACCCGGCCTCGGCCGCGACCTCGGCCGGCTTCCGCCCGGCCAGCAGCAACCGGCGGGCCAGCTCGATGCGCCGGCTCACGAGATACCGGTGCGGCGCCAGCCCGAACGTGGCCGTGAAGGTCCGGACCAGGTGCCCCGGATGGCTCCCGAGCAGCAGCCCGGCCTCCCGCAGCGAGATCCCCTCGGCGAGCCGGTCCTCCAGCAGCTCCCGCAGCCCCTCGGCCAGCCGCCGGGGCCGAGCCGGGTCCTCCCGGTGCCCCCGGTCGAGGTGCGTCAGCAGCCGCGACCGGATCAGCGCCAGCCGGCTCTCCGCCTCCAGCTCCTCGCCGGGCCGGCCGAGCGCCTCGTGCAGCTGGTGGATCCGCAGCCGCAGCGCCGCGTCACGCAGCCCGGACGCGTCGACGGCCGCGCCGGCCAGGCCGGGCGGCAGCACCGACGCGTCCAGGTAGACGACCCGCTTGCGGAACCCGTCGTGGGTCGCCGCGCGCCCGTCGTGCGCCACCAGCGGCGGCAGCAGGGTCACCGAGGACCCGGCCGCCCCGCGCCGGTGCCGGTCGAGATCGAACCGGATGGCCCCGGCGTCCACGATCAGCAGCGTCCAGACGTCGTGGACGTGCGGCGGGTACGCGTGATCGACGAAGTGCGCGTGGAAGACCTCGGCCACCCCGGGCACCCGGGGCCGCCACGCGGCCACAACCTCGTCGCCCACGTGCACAACGTACAAGCCACGGACCGCCGCGGCGGCAAGGCTCGACCCATGACCTTCACCACCAAGATCGCCGTCCTGCTGCGCGACGACCTGCCGACCTGGCAGCGCCTGAACGTGACCGCCTTCGTGATCTCCGGGATCGCCGGCACCGAGCCCGGCCTGCTCGGCGCGGCCTACGAGGACGCGGACGGCACGCGCTACCTGCCGATGCTCGGCCAGCCCGTCATGATCTTCGAGGGCGACGCGGCGCTGCTGCGGCAGGCCCACGCGCGCGCCGTGGACCGGGCTTCAGCCTGCGCGATCTTCACCGACGAGCTGTTCAGGACCGGCAACGACGAGGACAACCGGGCCGCGGTGCGAGCCGTGCCGAAGGACGCCCTGTCCCTGGCCGGCCTGGCCGTCCACGGCCCGAGAAACGCGGTCGACAAGATCCTCAAGGGCGCGCGGCTGCACGGCTGAGCCGCGATCTCAGCGGTACGCCAGCGGCCACCCCGACCCCGGCGCCCATGGTCACGACTCCCCAGGCACCCCCAGCTCCCGCCGGGCGCCGCCCCCGACGCGATCATCGAGCGGCTGCCGGTACGCGACCTGCTCCACCGCCTCCCCCCGGGCCGCCGGGCCGTGCGGACGCCCGGTGCGCGCGTTGGCCACGCTGCGTACCCAGGCGGCCCGGGCCGGCCTCCGACGCGGGTTTTTGTCGTACCCGGATGCCAGGATGCGGTCATGTATTTCGTGGAGCGCGGTGGCGGAGTCCCGGTCCTGGCGGTGCACGGCTTCACGCCCGACCACCGCCTGATGCTCGGCTGCCTGGAGCCGCTGTTCGACCGGGTACCGGGCTACCGCCGCCTGTATCCGGACCTCCCCGGCATGGGCCGCACCCCCGGCGCCGGCATCGACTCGTCGGACGACGTGCTGGCCGCCCTGGACGCCTTCGTCACCGAACACATCGGCACCGAGCCGTTCCTGCTCATCGGCGAGTCCTACGGCGGCTACCTCGGCCGCGCCCTGGCCAACCGCCGCCCGGACCAGGTGCGGGGCCTGGCCCTGATCTGCTCGATCGGCACCGCGGTCGAGCACGCCACCCGCACCGTGCCCGAGCACGTGACCCTGCGCGACGACCCGGACCTGGACGCCGACCCGGGCTTCACCGAGATGGCCGTCGTGCGAACCGCCGCGGCCTACGAGCGCTTCAAGGCCGAGGTCCAGCCCGGCCTGGACGCGGCCGACGAGCCCACGGTGACCCGAATCCTGCGGCGCTACGCCCTGTCGACGACCCCGGAGTCCGGCAAGGCGTTCACGAGACCCACCCTGATCCTGTGCGGCCGCCAGGACAGCATCACGGGCTACGAGGACCAGTGGGCACTGCTCCCCCACTATCCACGGGCAACGTACGCAGTCCTGGACGTGGCCGGCCACAACCTGCAGTTCGAACAGCCGGAGCTCTTCGAGGCCCTGCTGACGGAGTGGCTGTCACGCACAACGACCGGCTGAACACGCAGATCCTTCGCTCGCGCGGATCTCTCTCTCGCCACCCGATCCGTCGCGACGTGCCGGGCGGCACGCTGTCCGTCGCGGCGGCCTGAGCCGAGCCTTCGGCCCCAGCCCCCGGCCCCGCCCCGGCCCCGGCCCTGGCCGAGCCTTCGCCCCCAGCCCCAGCCCCCGGCCGAGTGCCCCTGCCCCGGCCGAGCCTTCGCCCCCAGCCCCAGCCCTCAGCCCCGGCCCCGGCCCTGGCCCGGGCCGAGCCTTCGGCCCCAGCCCCCAGCCCCGGCCCTGGCCGAGCCTTCGCCCCCAGCCCCCCGGCCCTGCCCCGGCCGAGCCTTCGGCCCCAGCCCCACCGTGTACCCGTCGCCCACAGCGCCCGCAACATGCCGAAGCCGGGGCCGCCCCGGTGAGTACGGCCCCGCAGCCAAACCACAAACGCTAGGCGGCCCCGGCTTCGGCATGTTCCCCTAGGTGTGGGCGACGGGTACACGGTGGGGCACCCCCCATCGGCACCCAAAGCCCCCGCCGGAGGCGCCCTTTGCCCCTCAACGAGTCGCCACAAGTGTCGCCCGCGGTGTCGACAACTCCAGCGGGGCCCCATCGCCGTCTCCGTTGCCGCTGTCCTCTGTCAGCTTCGGCTCCGGTGCCGACTCCGGCGGGCGCCGCAGCCAACCCAGGAGAATCTCGCAGCCGACCCCGGCGGGCGCCGCAGCCAACCCCGGCGGATGTCGTAGCCGACCCCCGGCGGGCGCCGCAGCCAACCCAGGAGGATCTCGCAGCCGACCCCCGGAGGGTGCCGTTTGCTGGAGAGCCGAGACGACCGGAGAGCCGAGACGACCGGAGAGCCGAGACCACATGCGTGGCGAGCAAAGCCCCCACACGTCCCGGCCGGGCCGATCGCTCAACCACGCAGGCGAAACCGACATCACACCCACCCGCCGCAGGTGAAGGGTTTGCACCGAACCCGCTCGGGAACGGGCAAGCGATGAGCGGCGAATCCTCACCCGGTCGATGGCGGGCCATCAGCGTAGTGCTGGTGGCCGGATTCATGACGCTGCTCGACGTCAGCATCGTCAACGTCGCGCTGCCCTCGATCAAGTCCAACCTGGGGCTCAGCTCCGGCGCCCTGCAGTGGGTGCTGTCCGGGTACGCGCTCACGTTCGGCCTGCTGCTCGTGCCCGCCGGCCGCTTCGGCGACGCGCGCGGCCGGCGCAACGTGTTCATCGCCGGGCTCGCCGCCTTCACGCTCGCCAGCGCCGCCGCCGGGCTCGCCACCACGGCGCTCTGGCTGGTCGTGGCGCGGCTGGTGCAGGGGGCCGCGGCCGGCGTGGTGAATCCCCAGGTATCGGGGCTGATCCAGCAGCTCTTCGCGCCGGCCGAACGCGGCCGGCCGTTCGGGCTGCTGGGAGCCACCATCGGCGTATCCACCGCCGTGGGTCCGCTGCTGGGCGGCCTGCTGATCCAGCTCTTCGGGGCGTCCGACGGCTGGCGCTGGATCTTCTACATCAACCTGCCGATCGGCATTGTCGCGATCGTGCTCGCCGCGAAGTGGATTCCCGCGCGGGACGAGCCCGGGCAGCGCGAGACACTCGACCCGGTCGGCGTCGTGCTGCTGGGTCTCGGCGTCGTGCTGTTGCTGCTGCCGCTCGTGCAGGAACGCGAATGGCACGGCCCGGTGAAGTGGCTGCTGGCGGTGGCCGCCGTCGCGGTGCTGGCCGGGTTCGTGGCGTGGGAAAGGCATTTTGCCCGCCACGGTACGTCGGTGATCGACCTGGACCTGTTCCGTGTCCGCTCCTACGCCCTGGGCACACTGCTGGGCCTGTGCTACTTCGGCGGCTTCACCTCGATCTTCTTCACGTACACGTTGCTGCTCCAGAGCGGCCTGCACTACACGGCGCTGGAGGCCGGCCTGGCCATCACCCCGTTCGCGCTGGGCTCCGCGGTCGCCTCGGCCGTCGGCGGCCGCACCGTGAACCGCTTCGGCCGCCCGCTGGTCGTCGCGGGCCTGGTCCTGGTGGTCGCCGGCCTCGTCGGCACGGTGTACGCGCTGCACCTGGTGCCCGGGCACGGCGCCGGGTTCGCCACCGCGATGCCGCTGCTCGTCGCCGGAGTCGGCAGCGGCCTGGTGATCAGCCCCAACCAGACGCTGACGCTGGCCGAGGTTCCGGTCCGCCGGGCCGGGAGCGCGGGCGCGGTGCTCCAGACCGGCCAGCGCATCGGCACCGCGGTCGGCATCGCCGCCGTCGGCGCCATGTTCTTCAACCAGCTGGCCAGCCACGACAACAACTGGGCGCGGGCGTTCCAGGCCTCGCTGCTCGTGACGATCGCCTTGGTCGTGGCCGCCCTGATCGCCGCGACGATCGACGTGGTCGCGGCCCACCGGCAGCGCCCAGCCCCGGCCGAGGACCGGGGCGCACACGCCGACATGCCCGGCGAGCAGGGACGCTGACCGCGACTCGGCCGCGGCACCCGGCACCCGGCGCCCGGCCCAGGAGAACCAGCGGCGACACCCGCAGCAGCAGCCCCGGCACCGCGGCGACCGACGGCACCACGGCGACCGACACGGCACCGCGGCAACCGCGCCGGCGGTGCCGAGCGGAGCGAGGCGAAACGAGGCAGAACGAGGCGGACACCGGCGGGCGGGCCGCGCCCAGCGAGTCGCGGACGTGGGGCGGGCCGGGCGCTCAGCGGAGGGCCGATCGGGCGGGTGGCGGGGCCGCGGTGGGGCTGTCCGAGAATGTGGCATGCGTTTTGGCATTCTGGGGCCGCTCGAAGTCCTCGATGACGACGGCAGCGTCGTCTCGGTCGGCGGTCCCAAGCCCCGGGCGCTGCTCACCCTGCTGCTGCTCGAACCCGGCCACGTCGTCCCCGTGGAGCGGCTCGGGGGCGAGAGCCCCAATGCGCTGCAGGCCCAGGTCTCCCGCCTGCGCAAGGCGTTGCCCGGCGGTCTCGTCGAGTTCGTCGCCGGTGGCTACCGTATCGACGTCGACCCCGAGGACGTCGACGCCCACCGGTTCGGTGCCCTGGCGCGCGAAGGCCGGCAGCGGCTCACCGCCGGCGACGGGCGCGGCGCCGCGGTCGTCCTGCGCTGCGCGCTGGCGCTGTGGCGCGGCCCGGCCCTGGCCGACCTGGCCGGAGCCGCGCAGGCGGTGCCGCTGGAGGAGGCCCGGCTCGCCGCCGTCGAGGACCTTGTCGAGGCCGAGCTCGGGCTGGCCGAGGGCACCCCGGTCGGGCCCCTGCGCCGGCTCGTCGCCGAGCACCCGTTCCGGGAGCGGCTGCGGGCGCAGCTGATGCGGGCCCTGCACGCCGGTGGGCGCACCGCGGAGGCGCTCGCGGTCTTCGAGGAGGGGCGGCGGCTGCTCGCCGAGGAGCTGGGGACCGATCCGTCGGCCGAGCTCAGCGCCGTACACCTGCGGCTGTTGCGACCCGAACCGACGGCCCCGGCGCGGCGCAGGGCGCCGGCGCCGCTCACCCGCCTCATCGGGCGCGGGGCCGAGCTGGAGCGGATCGCCGCGCTGCGGGGCGCCCGGCTCGTCACGCTCGTCGGGCCGGGCGGGGCCGGGAAGACGCGCCTCGCCGTCGAGGTCGCGGGGGCGGACGCCTGCTTCGCCGACTTGTCCGCCGTGCCCGACCGGAAAACCGTGCCCGACAGGAAAACCGTGCCCGACCGGGAAGCCGTGCCCGGCGGGGAAGCCCTGTCCGACGGGGAAGGGGTGCCCGACGGGGAGGCCGTTCCGCACGCGGTGGCGGCCGCGCTCGGGCTGCGCGACGGCGGGCTCGCGCCGGCGGCCGCGAGCGATCCGGTGCGGTTCATCGTCAACGCGGTGGGCGAGCAGGAGCTGCTGCTCGTGCTCGACAACTGCGAGCAGGCGCTCGCGGCCTGCGCCGCGCTCGCCCGGGCGCTGCTCGCCGGGTGCCCGCGGCTGACCATCCTGGCCACCAGCCGGGAGCCGCTCGGGCTCACCGGGGAGGCGCTGGTGCCGGTCGGGCCGCTGCCCGCCGACCCGGCCGTCGCGCTCTTCGCCGAGCGGGCCGCCGCCGTGCGCCCGGGCTTCACGGTCGGGCCCGGCAACGCGGCCGCCGTCGCCGGGATCTGCGCGCTCGTCGACGGGTTGCCGCTGGCCATCGAGCTCGCCGCGGCCCGGCTCCGCCAGCTCGACCTCGACGAGCTGGCGGCGCGCCTCGCGCAGCACGAGCACTTCGCGCTGCTCTCCCGGGGGGACCGCACCGCGGCGGACCGGCACCGCACACTGCACGCCGTCGTCGACTGGAGCTGGCGGCTGCTCGGCGCCGGGGAGCGCTCGGCCGCGGCGCGGTTCTCCGTGTTCGCCGGCGGCGCGAGCCGGGCCGCCGCGCTCGCCGTGTGCGGGATCGACGAGGACACCCTCGCCGATCTGGTCGATCGCTCGCTGCTGGTCGCGCGCGACGGGCGGTACCGCATGCTCGAAACGATCCTGCTGTTCTGCCGCGAACGGCTCCCGGCCGGGGAGCGCGACCGGCTCCAGCGCGCCCACGCCGAGCACTTCCTCGCGCTCGCCCGGGAGGCCGACCCGCATCTGCGCCGCGCCGAGCAGCTCACGTGGCTCGCCGCCCTCGCCGCCGACCACGAGAACCTCATGGCCGCGCTGCGCTGGTCCGCGGCCGCCGACCGGCCGGTCGCGATGCGCCTGACCGCCGCCCTGGCCGCGTACTGGTGGCTGGCCGGCCGCCGCCACGAGGTCGCCCCGATCGCCGCCGCGCTGCTGGACGGCCCGATCGAGGGCCTGGAGGAGGAGTACGTCAGCTGCGTGGTCCACGCCGAGTCGCGCGCCTGCGCCGGGCACCGCCGCCGCGCGGACGAGGTGATGACCGCCCTCGACCGCCCGCTGCGCCACCCGTTCGGCGCCGCGGTCTGGGGCATGGCGCGCGTGCCCGGCGCCGGCCCCGACCCGAACCCGGTCATCCTCGCCGGCGATCCTTGGCATCAGGCGCTGCACGACCTGGGGCTGGCCCTGCTGGCGGTCCTCGGCGGCCACCCCGGCGAGGCGGAGCTGCTGGACGTGCTGGCCCGGTTCCGCTCCCTGGGCGAGCGCTGGGGCATCGCCCAGGCCCTGGACTGGCTGGCCCAGCTCGCCTCCTGGCGCGGCGACCACGCCCTCGCGCACGAGCGGTGGGCCGCCGCCCTGACCGCGCTGGAGGCGCTGGGCGCGGTGCGGGAGGCCGCCGACGTCCTGTGCCGCCGCGCCTTCGACCACCTCCGCCAGGGCGATGCGGCCGCGGCCGAGTCGGACTTCCGCCGCGCGACCGGCTCGCCGGCCGCGGAGCTGGGCCTGGCCGAGGTCGCCCGCCACCGCGGCGACCTGCCGGCGGCCGCCGCGCACCTGGCCCGCGCCGGGCACGGGACCCGCGCGGGCGACCCCGGCACCGTCTACGTCCGCGCGAGCGTCCTGACCGCCGAGGCCCGCCTGGCCGAGGCGGAGCACCGTCTCGCCGACGCCGCCCGGCGGCACGACGAGGCGTGGGCGGCGGCGCAGCTGGCCCCGCTCGCGTCGAGCCTCGCCGACGTGCTGGAGGGCCGCGCGGGCCACGCCGTGCTGACCGGCGACGCGCGGGAGGCCGCCCGCCTCCTGGGCCGCGCCACGGCCCTGCGCGGCACCGCGGTGGCCGGCGACCCGGACGTGAGCCGCACCGCCGCGGCCGCGACGGAGCACCTCGGCGCGGACGGGTTCGCCGCGGCCTATGCCGAGGGTCTGCGCGGCGACGCCCGGTGACGGTGCGCAGCCGGGCGGCCACGCAGCAGCGATGCGGCCGGGGCAGGCCCCATCGCATCGATCGTTCTCGCAGCGAAGCATTTAACATCAACTTCATGGCACCCTCAGCAGCGCAGCAATTCGCCGAGATCAGCACGCCCGAACCCCCCGGGCCGCCCCGCATCCTCATGCGGCAGGCGGTCGTGCTCGGTGGCAGCATGGCCGGGCTCATGGCCGCGCGGGTCCTGTCCGACCACGCCGAGCAGGTGCTCATCATCGAGCGCGACCCGACCGAGGGCACCGGGCCCCGCCCGGGCGTGCCGCAGGGCACCCAGGTGCACGCCCTGCTGCCGGCCGGGCAGACGCAGCTGGACCGCTGGTTCCCCGGCTTCAGCGAGGGTGCGGTCGAGGCCGGGGCGCCGGACTACGGGCGCACCGACGGCCGGGTGTACATCAACAACAGGCTCCGCGAGGTGCCCGACCCACCCCCGCAGCGCCCGATCCTCATCACCACGCGGCCGTTCCTGGAGTCGCAGGTGCGCCGGCGGGTGCTCGACCTGCCGAACGTGACGATGGTCTTCGGGCGGGCCGAGAACCTCGTGTTCACCGAGTCGGCGGTGCGCGGGGTGCGGTACGTGCCCGAGGGCGCCGAAGAGGTCACCGAGATCGCGGCCGACCTCGTCGTCGACGCGATGGGGCGCTCGAGCCGGCTCAACGACTGGCTGGAGGAGCACGGCTGGCCACGGGCGCCGATGCAGCGGATGCCGATCAAGCTCAACTACGCCTCGGCGCTGTTCGAGCGCGACGAGTCGGTCAGCGACGCGTGGGTCGTCATCACCCAGGAGACGCCCGGCGAGGGGCGGATCCCGCGCATCGGCGGGGTGCTCTCGGTGGAGGACAACCGCTGGCTGATGCTGGTCGCCGGGTACGACGAGGATCGCCCGTCGCGCGACGCCGCCGAGTACGCGCAGCGCTGCCGGGCCTACTTCCCGTCGATGTTCGGCGACATCGCCGAGCGCGGGCGGATGATCGGCGGGGTCATCACGTACCACCAGGCCGACAGCCGGCGCCGGGACTTCCACACGCTGGAGCGCCTGCCCGCCGGGCTGGTCGCGGCCGGGGACGCGGTGGCGTCGTTCAACCCGGTGTACGGGCAGGGGATGACCTCGGCCACGCTGCACGCGTCGTGCCTGTCGGCGTGGCTGCAGACCGGGCCCGACGTCACCACGACGCCCGCGAAGCCGTACTTCGACAAGGTCCGCGTCATCGTGGACGCCGCGTGGCAGGTGTCGACCTTCGCCGACCTGGGCCTGCCGCACATCACGTCGGGGCAGCCGCGGGGCTACCGCGTGATCCGCTGGGCCGGCGACCTGCTGCTGCGCGCGTCCATGAAGGACGAGCCCACCTGCCGGCGCCTCAACAGCGTGACGGCGATGGAGCAGCACCCGGCGGCGCTGGCCAAGCCGGGCGTGGTCCTGCGGGCGCTGCGGCTGCGGCTGCTCGGCCGGGTCTAGCCGCACCCGGGACGCGAACCGGGGCCGCGGCCACGATCGGCCGCGCCCCCGGCGTGACCCGCGTGATCATCGGGCCGTGGCACGCAGGGGGCCGCCGAGGCGGAGCCGGCCGCGGGTCACGCTCCGGGTGGCGACGGTGAGCCAGGCGGCCACGAGCAGCACGTAGAGGGCGACCGCCAGGGTCGCGAACATGGGCGAGCCGGTCTGGCGGGCCAGGCCGGCCGCGCCCGTGACGCAGGTGCCGACCGGGAACGTGAACGCCCACCAGGCCGGCGTGAACGGCAGGCCGCCGGGGGCCCGGGCGGTGCGCAGGGTCACGGCCGCCGCGAAGGCGAGCCACAGCAGGGCGAAGCCGAGCGCGGCCACGCCGTAGAGCAGGGCGAAGACCTCGGCGCCGCGGCCGTACTCCGGGGGCAGGACGGTGCCCGCGGGCCCGGCCAGCGCGTGCGCGGCGGTCACCGACTGGCCGAGCGGGCCGAGGACGATCCACAGCGTCGGTACCGTCGCCGGCTCGCCCGGCCCGTGGTGCAGCAGGCGGCCCCAGAGCTGGGCGATGATCGCGACGGCCGCGAAGAGACTGACGCCGAAGAGCGCGTAGCAGCACAGCAGGGCGTCGGGGCGTACCGATGCCGGGACATGGGCGACGAGGGGCGCTCCGGTGGCCGCGGACACCATCGGGGGCACCACGGGCATCAGCCAGGCGCCGGTGACGACGGCGTCGCGGCGGGCGCTGAGCAGCAGCGGCACGGCGACGGCGGTCACCAGGCCGAGCAGCGTGCCGGCCAGCCACAGCGCGACGGCGACCGCGACCAGCGGCGTGAACAGCAGCGTCCCGGCGCCGACGGTCATCAGCGCCATCGGCAGCGCGCCGAGCAGCGGCGCGGTCGCGGGGTCGATCGGGCGGCCGGCCGCGTCCACGACGGCCTTCACCAGCAGCGCGGACGCGAGCACCCAGACGACGGTGGCGGCCGGGTGCAGGCCCGGCACGTGGCCGGGCAGCGCGACGGCGGCGTTGGCGACGATGCCGGTACCCATGACCGCGCTGAAGTCGCCCGGCCGCAACGGTGCTCTGTCCATGGCCTCGAATCTGCCGGTCCCGGGCGGGGTGCGGTAGCCGGGCACTGCCTGTGAGGTCATAGGCTTCGGTTATGCCCCTGCCGAGCACGGTGACCGACCTGACCAGCTTCGACCTGCTGCTGTCGGTGGCCCGGCTCGGCTCCGTCGGGCGCGCGGCGGCCGCACACGGGATCTCCCAGCCGGCGGCGAGCGCGCGGCTGCGGCAGCTGGAGCGGCGGCTCGGCGTGACGCTGCTCGACCGCGGGCCCCGGGGCTCGTCGCTGACCGAGACCGGGGCGCTCATCGCCGACTGGGCGCGGACGGCGGTCGGCGCGGCCGACGCCCTCGCGGCCGGGATCGCGGCGCTGCGGGCCTCGCGGCACAGCCGGCTCGCGGTCGCGGCGAGCCAGACGGTCGCCGAGTACCTGCTGCCGGCCTGGCTCGTCGCGCTGCACGCCGGCAGCCCGGGGCTCTCGGTGACGCTGCAGGCGCTGAACTCGTCGGACGTGGCGGCGCGGGTGCTCGGCGGAGAGGCCGACCTCGGGTTCGTCGAGGGGCCGTCGGTGCCGGGCGGGCTCGACGCGGCGGTCGTCGGGGCCGACCGGCTCACCGTGATCGTGGCGCCCGGGCACCCGTGGGCGCGGCGGCGGCGCGGCATCACCGCGGCCGAGCTGGCGGCGACGCCGCTCGTGTCGCGCGAGGCGGGCTCGGGGACGCGGGGCGCGCTGGAGGCGGCGCTGCCCGGGGCGGTGCCGGCACCGCTGCTGGAGCTGTCCTCGACGACGGCCATCAAGCACGCGGTCGCCGCCGGCAACGCGCCGGCGGTGGTCAGCTCGCTGGCGATCGTCGCCGAGCTGGCGGCCGGCACGCTGGTGGCGGTGCCGGCGGGGGACGTGTCGCTGCAGCGGCGCCTGCACGCCGTGTGGCCCGCCGGTCGGCAGCTCGCCGGGCCGGCCCGGGACCTGCTGGCCATCGCCCGCCGCCGCTGAGACCGGGCGGGACTCGCGCGGAGCGCGGGCTACCGGCCCGGGGCACGCTGCGCGCCCAGCAGCTCCAGGGTCGAGCGGTGCCCGCCGGCCGCGGCCCACTCCGCCGCCGTGCGCCCGGCCCCGTGGTCCTCGCGCCGGCCCGGGTCGGCCCCGCCGGCAAGCAGCTCCCGCACGGCGTCGTCGTGCCCCCAGCACGCGGCCCCGCACAGCGGCAGCCCCTCCTCGCCGGTGCCGCTCTCCACGTTCGGGTCGGCCCCGGCCGCCACGAGCACGCGCACGTTCCCGGCACGGCCCTGCACGCCGGCCCGGTAGAGCGGCGTGCTGCCGTGCCGGTCGGGCCGCCCGGGATCGGCCCCGGCGCGCAGCAGCGCCGCGACCTGCCGGGCATCGCCCCGGGCCACGGCGGCCATGAGCCGATCCTGCACCTTCTTGCGCCGTCGCCGGTTCATGCCGCTGACGGTAGCCGGGGGCATGAACCGGCTCCTGTCAGCGGACCGGTCGTGGGCTGTCAGCGGGGGCCGCGACCGTGCACGGCATGCGGCACACCACGGTTCTCATCTCCGGCGCGAGCATCGCCGGCCCGGCCCTCGCGTTCTGGCTCGCCCGCTACGGCTGCGACGTCACCGTCGTCGAGCGGGCCGCCGAGCTGCGCCTCGGCGGGCAGGCGGTCGACTTCAAGGGCGAGACGCACCGCACGGTGCTGGAGCGCATGGGGCTGCTCGACGAGGTCAGGGCGCGCCAGACCGGCGGGCACGACCAGACGATCGTCGACGAGCACGGCCGGGCGCTCGCGGTGATCCCCGGCGAGTTCACCGGCGGGGAGATCGAGATCACCCGGGGCGATCTGGCTTCCCTGCTGTACCAGCACACGCGCGGCCGGTGCGAGTACGTCTTCGGCGACACGATCACGTCGCTGACCGAGGTCGCCGACAAGGTCCACGTCACCTTCGCCCAGGCCGCGCCGCGGTCGTTCGACATCGTCGTCGGCGCCGACGGCATCCACTCCAACGTCCGGCGGCTGGCCTACGGGCCCGAGGAGGACTACGTGAGGTTCCTCGGGCACTACTACGCGCTCGCCGGGCTCGGGACGGACGGCGACGCCGTGATGTACAACGAGCCGGGCCGCATGGTCGCGATCGGCGGCCCCGAGGCGCCCGCGTTCTTCGTGTTCAAGTCCCCCCAGCTGCGCTACGACCGCTATGACCCCGAGGCCGCGAAGCGGATCCTGCGCGAGGCCTACCGCGGCGCGAAGTGGCGCGTCCCGGAGCTGCTGGCGCGGCTCGACGGCGCCGAGGACGTCTACCTGGACTCGATCAGCCGCTGCGAGGTCCGCGCGTACGCCAAGGGGCGCGTCGTCCTGCTGGGCGACGCCGCGTACGGCAACACCCTCGGCGGCTTCGGCACCGGGCTCGCGGTCGTCGGCGCGTACGTGCTCGCCGGCGAGCTGCGGGCCGCCGGCGGGGACCACCGCGCGGCGTTCGCGGCCTACGAGTCGGCATTCCGCGACTACGCGAAGATCTCCGAGCGGGGCAGCGCCGGCCCGTTCCTCGCGCCCGCGAACCGCGCCCGGATGGCGATGCGCAACTGGATGTTCCGCTCCCCGCGACTGCTGGGGATGCTGCTGAGGATGACGGACAGGTACGCCACGGGCATCGAACTCAAGCAGTACTGAGGTACCCTTCCGCGTCATGACGGGGATGCCGATCACGGCGCTCGATCTCACCGGGTTCGAGCCGTTCGAGCACGAGCAGATCGCCTGGCGCGACGCCGACGGGACGGCGCTGACGCTGCACTACTTCGAGCTGCCGCCGGACCTGCCCGCGCCGCTGGATGAGGTCGCGCGACTGCAGGCCGGGCGGGCCCGCAGCGCCGCGGAGGCGGGCGGCGGCCTCGTCGAGTGCGAGGTCGAGCCCGTCGACGGCGTCCCGGCCCTGCGGCAGATCATCAAACTCCCCCACTGGCAGGGGCACGGCCAGGTGTTCCTCGGCTCGTACACGATTCCCCGGGCGACCTGCAGCACCGTGATCAAGCTGCAGGCGCCCGAGTACGGCGATACCGGCATGCGCGAGGCGGTCATCGCGGCCCGGATCGGGTTCGAGGACTTCATCACGCCCTCGCCGTACGCGCCCGGCCTCACCGGCGGGCTGCCGTCGCACCGGGCGGACGACCCGCGCTACGACGAGGAGTTTCCGCAGCACCCGCTGTCGCTGGTCCGCGCGAAACTGGCCCGGCTCGGCCCCAGCATCCGCCTCGACGAGCGGTTCAAGGCGCTGCCCGCGTTCGGTTAAGCGTCTCTTCGCGCCGGCCCGGGGCTGGAGGAAAGACCGCGGCCGCCATGCCCGCGCCGGGGCCGGCGGCCGCAGTCGTGTCGCGCCAGCAGCTCAGCCAAGAAAATGCAGAATGCGGACCTCGCCATTGGGCATCTGGACACGCAGGCTCCGGCCGTCGCCCTCGTCGACGAGTTCCACTAGGGCCTCATAGGCCATGACGGCCATATTGAGGACATCTGTTCGAGAATCGCCGGTTTTTTCCGATACGCGGTCCAAGGCGGCCATCGCCCGGGGCGTGAAGTTGGCGGTGACTCGAGTCAACGAACCCCCCGTATGCGCGGAATTCCGTTCCGTCGGCGCGGGCGGCTGGCCCGAACGGCGCCGCCGTCGATTGTCAGGAACCCGACTGTCGGCATCGATGTGTGTTTCTTCAGACACGTTCTGTAGCACACTCATGGAGTTCTGTCCTTCGCCTCATCGTTGGACGGGATGGCGGCGCTCCGGGTTCGACGGGGCGCCGCCGCTTTTTACCACTGCGAGTGTCGATCCTTTCACCCAGGGCCAGCGTTCCGGTTCGTTCCGCCCTTGACGGCTGGTACGTCTACGCCACGCCCGATGGTTCATGCGTCCGGACCTCAATCAGTCGCACATTCGGTGCGTCTTATGCGTGTGACGTTAGCCGTACGAGCGTCCGACGTCCACGGGCATCTGGCCGAAACTCCGCCCGAACAGCAGGTTCACCGCTTGCCGACCCGACGAAGCGCCAGCGCAGCCGACAGCTCACGCCCTACGTTCCGTATAGACCGAGCTACGTTCGGGCCACGGAACAGCGGAACGTGAATAGCTGAAACCTTTGCACTGGACACGAGCCGTCAACGATGCATCGACATACCGTGAAGTGCACTTTTAGTGCACCCTTAAGTTGAACAACGCGCACATCCATAGGTGCGCATCACGACATCAATGCGCTATGTTCTTCGGCACGCGGTCACGCAGCGCTACCCACCACAACTGCGAGGACCCGCACGAGCCACCGAGGAACGAGCCCGCATGCGAAGCCGGCCGGTCCGAGTAGGAGGAGCGCGAAGGGTGACAAGTCCCAGCGAGGGGAGCCACCTGCAGCCCAAGGCTGCCGATCAGCTGGATCTGTCGGCAGAGGTCCCGACGGCGAAAAGCCACCGCCGGCCGTTGCAGGTCCAGGACGAGTTCAGCGTGCACGCGGAGCTGACACCCATCCGGGTCAAGGTGTCGTTGGCAACCAGAGTTCGCAGCAACCTCGGGGCCCTGCTGACGTTCCTGTTCATCGCGATCATCGCGCTGGGCGCCGGCAGTGTGGTCGCCGGCTTCGGCCGCCTCTGGGACGCGCCAGGCTTCGTCGCGTTGCTGCTCGGCATGGCTGCCGGCACGGGCACATTCATCGCCGGAATCCGGTTCTGCACGCCGTCGAGGCGTGGAAAGAGAGGATGAGATGCACTGGTTCGTCGTCATTCACCGGCACCCCATGAACGTGGAATACTCCGACGTTCCGGAGTCCCAGCTCATGGGTCTCATCCGGGGCCACGTCGAAGACCCGCAGGTCTACGGCTTCCAGGCGGTCCCGGTGAACCCGGCTGAACGCGCCCAGCACACCGTCGCGGCCTCCCCGCGGTATCCGTTGGCCGCCTGAGGCGACCGTCCGACCGGAATCTCGCCGGACAGCAGCCGGCTTCGCTCATGGCAATGCCCAGTAACCAGACCCAGCAGAAGTAGAGGACCACGTACATGCCCATTCCTTCGGCGGGCGGTCTCGCCATGTCTACCTGCCCGGCGATCCAGATCGCGCAGCACGGCTCCCGTTCGCGCGAGAGCTGAGACGTGTCGGGTGCGGCCTCGGCGACGGGGTTCGCACCGGCGCGCCACGGACGGGGACACGATGCCGAGTCGTAAACAATCACCGGCCGACCCGGACTCCGGACCGGTCGCGCAGTTCGGCTACGAACTGCGTCAGTTGCGCCAGGCCGCGCGACTGACCTACACCGCGCTCGCGCAGCGCAGCCGGTACTCCACCAGTGCCGTGCACGCCGCCGACCAGGGCCACGTCCTGCCGGGCGAGACCCTGACGGAGAGCTTCGTCCGGGCGTGCGACGGCGATGTCGAGGACATGCTCGACAAGCGCAAGAGGATCGCCACCGCGCTGCAGACCGGGAGACCCACGGCCGGGCCACGACCGACCCCGAAGACCCGCGGCCTTGCCCCACCGGACCCGACCGAGGCGACAAATCCGGTTGCGTACATCGATGCGCTCAAGAAGCTGCGTGAGTGGTCCGGCATGACGTACCGCGAGATACAAGCCATCGCCGCTGACTACGCTCGACCGCTGCCGATGTCCACCGTCTGTGCCGCGTTGAGCCGGGGCACCCTGCCCCAGCGGGACCTCACCGCGAGCTTCGTGCGGGCCGTCGGGATGCCAGAGGCCGATCAGCTCGTCTGGCTCGCGGTTCGCGACGCGCTCGCCACCGGCAAACCGGTTGCGCGTGGGCCCGCGTGGAAGCGGTGGGCCGCCGGCAGCCGCCGGCCCGTTCCAGGCGGCGCCGAGGTGCCCGCCCACGAGGACGTTGTCGCCATTGAGGACGGTGTGGTGCCCATCTCGCACCTGACCGACGGCGCGCTACGGGACTGGGTGCTCGTGGACGGCCGATGGCGGTCCACCGACGACCTGCAGTCGCCTCGCCGTCGCGAGAGCTGGCCGGCCAGGGTCACGGTCCTGCTCACTCGCTGGCGGCGACGTCACGCCTAACCGCGGCGGGTGGCGGCCGGACGCCTGGCCGCCACCCGCCCTTTCGGGGGTGGTGCGTCTCGCACCCCGGGTCCGCGCACCGGCCTTCGGCGGTGACCGGTGCGCGGACGTCGCGCGAGCTCGGCGGCGTGGGCCGGCTACCCGTTGTAGACGCGGAACTCGGAGACCTGGCCGGCCGGCCAGCCCGTGTTCGCCGTGAAGGTGAGGCGCAGGTAGCGGGTCGTGACCGTGGACGGGAACGCGATGGTGACCGTGTTGCCGGTGGCGGGATCGAAGGTGTACCCGGCCGAGCCCACGATCGTCGAGAAGGTGCTGCCGTTCGTGCTGCCGCTCACCGACAGGGTCTGCGTGCGGGTCGCCCACGCGGACTGCGGCGGCAGGGTGAGCACGATCCGGCGGGTGGCCACGGCGCTGCCGAGGTCGACCTGCAGCCACTGCGGCCACGCGTTGTTCGCGCTCTCCCAGTAGGTGCCGGTGTTGCCGTCGACCGCGTTGCCGCTGCCGTACACCTGCGTGTGGCTGCTCTCGGCCGTCGGGCGGCCCGCGGCCAGGTTCGTGTTGGTGTTCGGCGGGGCGCTGGTCGTCACGGTGACCGCGTTCGAGGCGCCGGAGGCGTTCCCGGCCGCGTCGAAGGCGGCGACGGTGAACGTGTAGGCCGTCGAGGCGGTCAGGCCCGTTGCGGTGAAGGCCAGCGTGGTGGTGGTGCCGATGACGGTACCGCCCCGGCTGACGCGGTAGCCCGCGACGCCGACGTTGTCCGTGGCGGCGTTCCAGGCCAGGGCCACCGTCGTGTCCGTGGTGCCGGTGACGCGCAGGCTGCCGGGGACCGACGGCGCGGTCTGGTCCGGGCCGGTCGGGAACGGGACCGTGAACCGCGTCTCGGTCAGCGCGACCTGGCCCTTGAGCATCCGGCCGCCGTCGTTGGTCAGGCGCAGGTAGTAGTCCGACGAGCACGGGGTGCCGTCCTCGTCCAGCGCGCGCATGCCGGCGTTGGCCGGCTGCCACGCCCCGCTCTCGGCGGTCTTGGCGATCTGGTTGCCCTCGTTGAACTCGTCGAACATCGAGATGTAGACGCTCTTCACGCCGGCCCGGGTGTGGTTGTAGAACTGCCGCCACATGAGCTCGCCGTGGCGGCGGTGGCCGGCCGCGAGGTCGCCGGGGATGACGCACGGCTGGTAGTCGATGCCGCGGCCGTTGAGGTCGGCGAGGTCGCCCAGGACGCGGTTCTGGTAGAACCAGTCGGCGCCCGCGTTGTCGCTGATCCGGCCGACCATCCACGGGGAGACCATGTCGAAGGCGTGGTAGACGTCGATGAACCCGGCGCGCGAGTCGTCGGTGCCCAACCGCCAGTGCGTCGGCACCCCGCCGATGACGTAGCAGCCCTGGCCCTTGAACCAGTTGATGACGTCGAGGCAGGCGGCCGGGGCGAACGGGCGGCCGTCGTCGTTGAAGCCGAAGCCCCAGATGCACACGACGGGCTTGCCGTTCTGGCGGGCGTAGGCGGACGAGGCGGTGTGCGCGGCCATCTTGTTCGTCCAGTCGGCCTTGATCTCGTTCTGCATCGTCAGCCACCAGGTGACGTCGTACATGATGTAGAACTTCCGGCCGTAGGCCTCGGCCGCCGAGCGCACCTTCTGGGCCATGGCGTCGCGGGTCGCGCCCTCGCCGCCGTTGGGGTTGAAGCGCTGCAGGGCCGCGGTGTCGCAGCCGTTCTGCTGCATCCAGCGGAAGTGGGTGTCGACGGTCTGCTGGTCGTAGGACGAGAAGAGGTTCGCCGGCTGGCCGTTGCCGAGGTTGGCGAAGTTGGTGCGGTACCCCTTCGTGAAGTCGCGCATGTCCGGCCAGCACGTGATCGAGCACGCGCCCGGGGCCGGGCTCTGCGACCAGTTCGGGCTGTAGTGCCACCAGCCGTTGATCGGGGCGCCGTCGCCGATGCAGGCGAACCAGCCCTGGTAGCCGACGGTGACCTTGCCGACCACGTCGCCGGGTGCGCTGGCGGCGAACGCGGTCGAGGCTCCCTCGACGGCGAGCGGCAGCGCACCGGCGGCGGCGCCGGCGAGGGAGGTGGCGATGACGGAGCGGCGGGAAACTCCCATGTGGACTCCTCGGGTGTCACCCCGGCGACGGCCGGGCGCCCGCCGGGGTGCTCGGCGGGGGCCGGACGTGTCGGGGCATGGCGGGGAACGGGCCTGGGCGGGGCCCGCACACCGGCACTGAGCAGCTCACGCGGGTGGGGACGCGCGGTTGGCGGCGCTGACCAAATGTCGGCTTCTGGCGTGGAATCCTGCCAGCAGTCGCGCCTTCACCGCAATACTTCGATGTGTCGATCGCAATTTCTCGACTAGGCGACGGCCAGGATCGGTGCCGCGGCCGGGTCGGCGCGCAGGCGTTCGAGCCACTGCACCACGTGCGCGGCCACGGTGCGGTGCGGGGCGTCGTTGAGGACGTCGTGACGCCCGTCGCGCACCACGGCGAGCTCGGCCCGGGGCAGCCGCGCCGCGAGGGCCCGGGCCCCGGCGAGCGGCGCGACCGGGTCGGCGGCGCCGTGCAGGAGCAGCACCGGCACCTCGATCTTGACCGGGTCGACGGCCGCGGCGAGCTCCGGCGGGACCGGGGTGCTCAGCGCGCCGCGCGCGAAGCCGGCGTCGCCCTCCAGCCGGTCCCGGTGCGCCGGGCACGCGGTGCGCGCCGCCAGCTCGTCCGCCCAGCGCAGGACGGGGGCCACGGGCGCGGGCGCCCAGGGTGTACCGACCGCGATGACCCCGGCCACGGGCAGCGCCGGCGCCGCGGCGAGCGCCGCGAGGGCGCCGGTGTCGGAGCCGACGAGCACCAGCGGGGCCTGGTCGCCGTCGCCGAGCTGGTAGCCGTCGAACGCCAGCCGCCGCGCGAAGCGCTCGTAGACGCCGGGGTGCTCGCCGCGGCCCGGGTAGAGCCGCAGCGTGCCCCGCACCGTCACCGGACACCGACCAGGGACTCGCGGCGGGCCAGCTCCTGACGGACCAGCGGCAGCAGGTGCCGGCCGTAGTCGATGGCGTCGTCGAGCGGGTCGTAGCCGCGGATGAGCAGCGTGGTCACGCCCAGGTCCACGTAGTCGAGCAGGGCCTGGGCGACGGTCTCGGGCGTGCCGACGAGCGCGGTCGAGTTGCCGCCGGCCCCGGTCGCCCGGGCCGGCGCGGTCCACAGGGCCCGGTCGTGCAGGTCGCCCTTGGCCGCGGCGGCGAGCAGCCGCTGGGAGCCGGTGTTCTCCGGCTTGCCGTCGGTGCCCCAGGCGCGCCGGGGCCAGTCGGCGCGGCCGGTGGTGATGGTGTCGAGGATGGCGTGTGCGCGCTCCCAGGCCAGCTCCTGCGTCGGGCCGAGGATCGGGCGGAAGGAGACGCTGATGCCCGGCGGCTCGGCGCGCCCGGCGGCCTCGGCGGCGGCGCGGACCGCGGCGATCTGCTCGGCGGTCTCCCGCAGCGGCTCGCCCCACAGCGCGAAGGTGTCGGCGTGCTTGCCGCCGACGCGGTACGCGGCCGCCGAGGATCCGCCGAAGTACAGCGGAATCCGGTGGGCCGGCTGGACGTGCGCGGCGAAGTCCTCGAAGCGGTAGTAGGTGCCCTCGTAGTCGAACGGCTCCGGCGAGGTCCACGCCCGGCGCAGGATCTCCAGGTACTCGTCCGTGCGCGCGTACCGCTCGTCCTTGCCCAGGTAGTCGCCGTCGCGGCGCTGCTCGTGGTCGTTGCCGCCGGTGATCGTGTGCACGGCGACGCGGCCGCCCGAGAGCTGGTCGAGGGTGGCGAACGTGCGCGCGGCGAGGGTCGGCGCGACGAAGCCGGGGCGGTGCGCGACGAGCAGGCCGAGCCGCTCGGTGTGGGCGGCGACGTGCGCGGCGACCTGGCCGCCCTCGGGCCAGCCGGAGCCGTAGCCGATGAGGATCCGGTCGAAGCCGGCGTCCTCGTGGGCGCGGGCGAACCGGCGCGTGTAGGCGGGGTCGATCACCGGGCCGGAGGGCGCGTGGATCTCGGAGGCGTGCTGGGTGCCGATCATGCCGACGAACTCGACGGTCATGGCGTGAGGATCCTTTCGTCTCGCCAGGTCTTGGCGTGGTGGCAGGCGACCGCCCGGCTCTCGTCCACAGTGGACAAATGCGGGACGATCGCGCAGGACTCGGTCACGAAGGGGCAGCGGGCGGCGTACGAGCAGCCGCCCGGAAGGCCGGGCCCCTCGCCGCGCAGGGCGGCGGCCGGGATCGGGCGCTCGCGGCGCACGCTGGGCGCGGAGGCGGCCAGCAGCGCCGTGTACGGATGGTGCGGGGTGGTGAGCACCTCGCCGATCGGGCCGTGCTCGACCAGCCGGCCGCCGTAGAGCACCGCGACCCGGTCCGCGATGCCCGCGAGCGAGCTCAGGTCGTGCGAGATGACCACGAGCGTGACGCCGGCATCGCGCAGGCCGGCGAGCAGGCGCAGGACGTGGTTGCGGCTGGAGGCGTCCAGCGCGGACACCGGCTCGTCGCACAGCAGCAGGCGGGGGCCGACGGCGAGGGCGCGGGCGAGCAGGACGCGCTGGCGCTGCCCGCCCGAGATCTGCCCGGGCCGGCGTCCGGCCAGGCCCTCGTCGAGGCCGACCCGGGCCAGGGCCGCCGCGACCCGCGCCGCGATCCGCGCCGGGTCCACTCCCGCGACCGCGAGCCCCTCCCCCACGATGGTGGCGACGGTGTGCTGCGGATCGAGGGCGCGCAGCGGGTCCTGGAAGACGTACTGCAGCGCCCCGGTGCGCCGCCACGTGCGCAGCGCGCGGCCGCGCAGGCCGGTCAGCTCGGTGCCGCCGAGGGTGACGCGTCCACTGTGGACCGGCGCGAGCCCGGCCACGGCCCGGGCCAGGGTGGTCTTGCCGGAGCCGGTCTCGCCGATGACGCCCAGGATCTCGCCCTCGCGCACGGACAGCGTGACACCGTCCAGGACCCGGCGGCCGGAGTACTCGACCACGAGATCATCGACCGCGAGGAGCACGCTCATGCCGCCCCCTCCGCAAGCTCCGGACCGCTCATGCCAGCACCTCCGCAAGCTCCGGCGCCGACATGAGAAAACTGCGTTCCATGATGAGCGGCCCCTCCGCTTCGCTCCGGACCGCTCATGCCGGCACCTCCGCAAGCTCCGGCGCCGACATGAGAAAACTGCGTTCATGATGAGCGGCCCCTCCGCTTCGCTCCGGACCGCTCATGCCGCGACCCGGTGGCAGCGGACCGACCGGTCGCCCACTGTGGACAGTGGGACCGGTTCGGCGCACGCGTCGGTGGCGACGGGGCAGCGCGGCGCGAAGCGGCACCCGGCCATCACGGCGCCGGGCTCGGGCGGGTGGCCCGGGATCACCTCGAGCGTGCGCCGGCTCCAGTCGCCGAGGGAGGCGACGCGCAGCAGGGCCTCGGTGTAGGGGTGCCGCGGGTTCGCGATGACCTCGGCCGTCGGCCCCTGCTCGACGATCTCGCCGGCGTAGAAGACCGCGACCCGGTCGCAGACCTCGGCGACGACGGCGAGGTCGTGGCTGACGAGCAGCAGGGCCAGGCCGCGGCTCTCGCGCAGCCGGCCCAGCAGGTCGAGGACCTCGGCCTGCACGGCCGGGTCGAGGGCGGTGGTGGCCTCGTCGGCGACGAGCAGCTCCGGCTCGCCCGCGACCGCGATGGCGATCAGGGCGCGCTGGAGCATGCCGCCGGAGAGCTCGTGCGGGTACTGCCGGTACACGGCCTCGGCCCGGCGCAGGCCCATGGCCGCGAGCAGGTCCACGGCCGCGGCCCGGGTCGCCCGGCGGGGCAGGCCGCGCTTGAGGCGCAGCTGCTCGGCGAGCTGGCGGCCGATGGTGAGCGACGGGTTGAGGTACGACGCCGGGTCCTGGAAGACGGCGGCGATCCGGCTCCCCCGCACCCGGTCCCACCCCCGGCGGTCCAGGGCGGTGAGGTCGGTCCCGGCGAGCGTGACCCGGCCGGCGGACACGGCGACGCCGGGCGGGAGGACGCCGAGGACGGCGCGGCAGGTGAGGGTCTTGCCGGAGCCGGACTCGCCGACCAGGCCCAGCGACTCCCCCCGGCGCAGGGCCAGCGACACGTTCCGCACGGCGGTGACCGCGCCCGGGACGGTCACACTCAGGTCATCCACGCGCAGCATTGAGCTTCCTGTCGTCGGCGAGCGTGTTGAGCGCGGCCACGGTCAGCGCGATCAGGGCCGCGGGGATGAGCGGCGCCCACGGCTGCTGGGCCAGGAACCCGAGGTCACTGGCGAGCACCCCGCCCCACGTCGGCGCGGGCGGCTGGACGCCGATGCCGAGGAACGTCAGCGACGACACCGCCAGCAGCGCCCCGCCGGTGGCCTGGGCGGCGGTGACGGCCACGGTCGGCAGCACCTTGCCCCACACG
The DNA here is from genome assembly GCF_050955725.1 of Dactylosporangium sp. CA-139114. Taxonomy (NCBI): domain Bacteria; kingdom Bacillati; phylum Actinomycetota; class Actinomycetes; order Micromonosporales; family Micromonosporaceae; genus Dactylosporangium; species Dactylosporangium sp. CA-139114. The sequence goes on along the minus strand of NZ_CP192080.1, from coordinate 2,383,872 downwards.
TGGGTGCGCAGGATCCGGGTCCGGGAGGCGCCGAAGAGCTCGGCCGCCTCGACGTACTGGGCCCGGGTCAGGCTCAGCCCCGCGGCCCGGGTGACCCGGAAGAACAGCGGCGCGAACAGCATCCCGATCGCGACCATCGCCTGCGGCAGGCCGTTGCCGAGGATGCCGGTGACGGCGACCGCGAACACGATGAAGGGCAGGGTCATGAGCGCGTCGGCGGCCCGTAGCAGCACCCACTCCACGCCCCGGCCCAGCCACAGCGAGGCGAGGCCGGGCGCGACGCCGAGCAGCAGCCCCACCCCGACGCTCTCGATCGCGGCGACGACGGTGGTGCCGGTGCCGGCGACGAGGCGGCTGAGCACGTCGCGGCCGAGGTAGTCGGTGCCGAGCGGGTGCGACCAGGACAGCCCGCGCAGCGCCAGCTCCGGGTCCTGGTGCAGGGGGTCGTGCGGGGCGAGGTACCCGCCCGCGACGGCGAGCACCCCGACGACGCCGAGCGCGGCGAGCGCCGGCCGGTTCACGCTCGCCGTCCCTGCGGGGTGAGCTGCCACAGCGCCAGGTTCACCAGCGTGTTGCACACCAGGACCACGGTCACGGTGACGAGCAGGGTGCCCTGGATGAGCGGCACGTCGTGCTGGGCGGCGGCCTGCAGGGCCAGCTGGGCCAGGCCCGGCAGGTTGAAGATCTTCTCGGTGACCACGGCGCCGCCGAGCACCATCGGCACGCCGAGGCCGAGCACGGTCAGCGCGGGCCCGGCGGCGTTGCGCAGCGCGTGGCGCAGCAGCACCCGGCGGGCGCCGAGGCCGCGCACCACGGCGCCGGTCACGTAGTTCTCGCCGAGCTGCGCCACGAGCGAGGTGCGCAGCTGCCGGGCGATGGACGCGGCGGTGTCCAGGCTGAGCGCGAGCGCCGGCAGGATCGCGAAGCGCAGCCACGGCCCGAGCCCGTGCTCCGGGCCGGCGTATCCGCCCGCGGGCAGCAGGTCGAGCAGCACCGAGAAGACCACGACGAGCCCGATGCCGAGCGCGAACGGCGGCAGGGTGCCCAGGGCCGAGGCGGCGAACGTGATCGCGCGGTCGAGCCGGCTGTCGCGGCGCAGGGCGGCGGCGATCCCGGCCCCGCCGCCGAGGAGCACGGCCAGCAGCACCGCCAGGGCGGCCAGGGACAGGTCGACCGGCAGGGCCGCGAAGATGCTGTCGGCGACCGGGATCGTGGTGAAGTACGAGCGGCCCAGATCGCCGGTCAGCGCGTGTGCGAGCCACTCGAGGTACCGCAGCGGCAATGGCTTGTCGAGCCCGAACTCGTGCGTCATCCGGGCGATGTCGGCCGGCGTCGCGGTCTCCCCGAGCACGGCCGCCGCCGGGTTGCTCGGCGACAGCGCCCCCAGGCCGAACGTGATCAGGGACGAGAACAGGAACACCACGACCGGGACGGCGGCGGCGGCGAGGAGCGCCCGGGCCTTCACGCCACGCTCACCCCCTCGAAGCGCTGGACGACCGTGCACTCGGGGATCGCCGACACGTTCGCCCGGCGCGCGAGGATGCGCGGGACGGTGTAGAGGAACACGTTGGGCATGCTGCGCACCGCGACCGCCGTGGCCTCCTGCAGCACCGTGGGGTAGGCCGGGTCGTCCAGCGGCGTGCGGCTCACCCTCGCCAGCGCGTCGGCGAGCTCGGGCGGCTGGACGCGGCCCGGGTTCATCAGCCCCTCCTTGCCGAAGAGCACCTGGAAGGCCTGCACGGCCGCGTCCCGCCCGGCGAACTGGTCGACGAAGAGGGCGCGGGAGTGCTGGACGTAGACCAGCTGCGTCGCCTGCGCGGCCGGGATGACCTCGATGGTGGGCCGGAACCCGGCCGCCTGCAGCTGCGACTGGAGCTGCTCGGGCACGCCCGCCGCGGCCGAGGTGGTGATGACGACGTCGACGGGCGCGCCGCCGTAGGTCGACTCGGCCAGCAGCTGCCGGGCCTTCCCGGGGTTGTGGGCGTAGATGCCCTCCAGCGCCGGGTTGTAGCCCGCGTAGCCCTTGGGGAACGGCTGGTACGCGACGTCGCCGTGGCCGAACTGGGCGGTCTTCAGCAGCGCGGCGCGGTCGACGGCGTAGCGCAGCGCCTCGGCCACCTTGGGGTCGTCGAACGGCTTCTTGGCGATGTTCACGTCGAGCACCGCCACGACGAGCGACGGGATCACCTGCACCGTCAGCCCGGCCGCCTTCGCCGCCTCGACCTGCGAGCCGGGGATCTGGGCGACGTCGTACTGCCCCGACTGCAGCGCCGCGACGACGGTGGCCGCCTCGGGCAGCGGGTAGGCCTCGAAGCGCTCCAGCTTGATGCTCGCCGCGTCCCAGTACGCCGGGTTGCGGGCCAGCACCGCCTTCGCGTTCTGGGTGTAGGACGTGAGCGTGAACGGCCCGGCGCCGACCGGCCGGGTGGCGAGGGCGGCGGCGTCGGCCTCGAAGGCCGCCGGGCTCACGATCATGCCGGTCTTGCCCGCGAGGAGGTTGGGGATCTGGAAGTCGGGCGCGGCGAGGCGCAGGGTCACCGTGGTCGCGTCGGGCGCGGCGATCTCCCGGACGTTGACCAGCTGCGGCCCGACCAGCGACTTGGGGAAGTCCCGGCCGCGCTCGAGGCTCTTGCGCACCGCGGTGGCGTCCAGCGCGGTGCCGTCGCTGAAGGTGAGGCCGGGCCGCAGCGTGAACGTCACCTCGGTGCCGTCGGCGTTGTACTTCCAGCCGGTCGCGAGCGCCGGGACCGCGTTGCCGCGCTCGTCGAGCTTGGTCAGGCCGGCGTACACCAGCGACAGCACGTGCACGTCCCAGCCGGCCGACGAGGTGACCGGGTCCCAGCTCGTGGTGAGCGCCCAGCCCCACTTGAGCGTGCCGCCCGCCCCGCCGGTGCCGGGGCCGGCGGTTCCGTCGCCGCACGCGGCGAGCAGCGTGGCGCCGCCCAGCGCGGCACCGAGACCGAGGAATGACCGGCGGCTCAGATGCGTCATGGGCCCAGCATGGGGATCGACGTTCAGACACGTCAATAGCCATCGGGATGTGTCTTATATTTCGAGACCAATCCGATGGGGTCAGTATGATTTAGCGCGCTCGTGTGGCAGGATGGGTCGCGGCCTCGCCCGGGTCCAGGAACACGGGGCCGCCCGGCGTGTCCACCACGACGGCACCCTCCGGCGCGGTCTCGACGCCCAGCAGCAGCCGGGCCTCCGGCTCCGTCAGGCTGCGATAGGCCCGCAGGTCCCGCCGCGCGAACGGCCGCACGCACCCGGGCGCGACCGACTCGGCCGCCTCCAGGTAGCGCTCCAGCGGGCGCCAGCCGGGCACGGCCGCGCGGCCGCCCGGGCCTTCGAACACCAGGGTCGGGAAGGCGTACCGCAGGCCGCCCTCGGCCTCCTTGGCCGCCCCCGGATGCGGGCCGCCCGCGCGCAGCCCGACAACCTCGGGCACCGGACGGCGGCAGTCGCGGAAGTCCCGGGCGGCCGCACGGACGGTGCGCGGCGAGCGCAGGTCGGCCGCGAGACGGTCGCGGTCCAGCCCCGGCACGCCGTCGGCGGCCGCGAGGGCGCGCTCCTCGGTGTCGGCCGGCTCCCCCAGCACGAAGAACGTCTCGCGCAGCCGCCGCAGCACCCGGTCGGCGATCTCGCCGCCCTGCCAGCCCGCGGCGGTGGCGACCCGGGACGAGGGCACGCTGGAGCGGGCGACCCGCTCGAGGGCCGCGGGCCAGGGTGCGCCGGTGTGCCCGGCGATGTCCTGGACGTGGCGGTGGTACCACGCCGTCTCCGCCGCCTCGTCCGGCGCGGGATCGTCGTCGGGGTGGAACAGGATGCCGAACACCCGCCGCCAGCCCGCCGGGGCCAGGGCGGCCCGCAGATAGCGGAACGACGGCTCCGAGCCCCACGCCCACGGGCACATGGGGTCGGTGTACTCGACGACCGCGAGCCCCTCGCTCACGGACGCTCGACCGGCGCCCACAGGCTCGGCAGGTTGACCACGACGCCCTCCTGGCTGCTGCGGGCGATGACGACGACGGCCTCCTGCGCGCCCGGGTTCTCCTCGCGGTGCGGCACGTAGGGCGGGACGAAGATGTAGTCGCCCGGCCCGGCCTCCAGCCGGATCTCCTCGCCGCCCTCGGCCGCGTCCTTGGCGAACACGAAGACCGGGTGGCCGGAGACCACGTAGATGGCGGTCTCGGCCTCGCCGTGGTGGTGGTCGCCCGAGCTGGTGGCCGGGGCCACGTGGGTGCGGCCCATCCACAGCTTCTGCGAGCCGACGGTCTTGCCGGAGATCGCCTCCAGCCGGGTCATGCCCGAGGTCTGGCCGGTGTCGCCGGTCAGCTCGGCGCCGCGGATGTGCCGCAGCGGGGCGTGCCAGTGCTCGTCGCTCATCGCAGGGCTCCCTCGGGTTCGCGCAACAGGTCGGCGACGGTCGTGCCGGTGAGGATCTCCTCGGTGCGGGCCTGGATCTCGCGCCACACGGCGGCCACGGCGGGCGCGCGGCGCGCGTCGTCGTCGGGCCCCTCGCCGTGCACGCTGAGCAGCTCGCCGTCGACGGCCGCGACCGCCTCGGCGAGGGTGATGGACTCGGCCGGCCGGCCCAGCCAGTAGCCGCCCTCACAGCCGCGCTGGCTGCGCACGAGCCCGGCCCGGCGCAGGTCACGCAGGACGGCCTTGAGGAAACGGAAGGGGATGTGCTGCTCGGCGGCGATCGCCTCGCAGACCAGTGGGCGGCCCGGGTCGGCGGCGAGGCCGGCCAGCGCGCGGATCGCATAGTCCGCCTTCGCCGAGATACGCATCGTCAAACCATACCAATGGACTCTGGTTTAGAGCACTTCGGCTCCGGTGACCTTTTGTCCGATTTGTCGTTGAGCCGGGCAGACACGAGACGGGAGCTTCGAATGAACCGCAGGAGCCTGCTGCTGGCGGCCGGCGCCGTCGGCGTCACGACCGTGGTCGGGGGCGCGGGCGCGGCCGCCGCGATCGCCGCCGGCGACCCCGAGGGCAGCCGCACGCCCCGGCCGATGCTGACCTGGGAACTGGTCGGCGGCTTCGTCCCGGCCGGCTGGAGCGCGCTGCGGGCGCCGCGCCTGGTCGCCTACGACGACGGTGTGCTCATCGCCGACGCGGGCAAGCGGCTGCGCATCGGCCAGGGCGAGGTGCGCTCCCTGCGCAACCACGCGACCACGGTGCTGCGCGACCCGGCCAACGCCCGCCGCCGCCCCGGCGCCCCGATGATCGCCGACGTGCCGTCGACGGTGTTCACGGCGCGCACGAACGGGCGCAAGTTCAGCCTGCAGTTCGAGGGCCTCGAGGAGACGCGGCGCGACCGGGCCTACCCGACGCCGGCGTACTCCCTGCTGGACCACTGCACCCAGCTGCTCGACCGGGTGAACCGCGCCGGCACGGCCTGGCACCCCGACGCCGTGCGCATGATCGTCGTGCTCCTGGACGCGGCCCAGCCCGTCACGACGCCGGTGCGGGCGTGGCCGGCGGGCGTGCCGGTGCCGCAGCTGCGCAAGAACGAGTTCCTGGCCCAGCAGGACCTGCGCGACCGCCAGGCCCGCGCCCTCCAGCGGGCCGTGCCGCACGCGGACACGGTCCAGTGGCCGGTCTTCCGGCTCCCGGACGGCCGGCGCGCCCAGATCAACTGGCGCTTCCTGCTGCCCCACGAATAGCCTTCAGGGTCTCCACCAGCACCCGGTACGTCACCTCGACGTCCTGCCCCATCTGGAACCCGGTGCGCAGCACCGCGAAGCCGTGCAGCGCGGCCCGCAGCACGCGCGTCGCGTGCACCACCTGGTCGTCGGTGAGGTCGTAGCCCTTGAACACGGCGAAGACGACGGCGAGGAAGCGATCGGCCGCGGCCGTGACGCCCGGGTCCGGGTCGATCCGCTGGGGCAGGAACGCGTAGCGGTGCGGGCACCGGGTGACGTAGTCGCGGTAGGCGAACGCGAGCGCCTCGAGCGCCGCGTCGCCGCTGCGGCCGAGGATGGCCGCGGTCGCCTCGGCGGTGAACTCGTCGATGATGCGCACGGCGAGCAGCGCGCGCAGCTCGGGCAGCCCGGCCACGTGCTTGTAGAGCGAGGGCGTCGCCACCCCGCACTCCGCCGCCACGGCCGCGAGCGTCAACGCCTCCGGGCCGCCGGCGTCGACCACGCGCAGCGCGGCGTCGACGACGGCGGCGGGGCTGAGCCCGGCCCTAGGCACCGGCCACCCCGGCCATCCGAATCCACATAGCCCAAAAGCTAACGCGATTAGCCTGGCCGGTCAAGCCCGCCGTTGCCGCATCGCGGCCCCCACCGGGCGCTTGCCTTCCGCAAGCACGTCGGCCGCCGCTGCGCGCGCTGGGCGGAGGTGTTGAGCGCGAGCAGTAGGGTGCGGGGATGAGCGCACTCGCACAGGCCGGACGGGACTATCGCGCGCAACAGCCGATCTCGCTGCTCGGCGGCCGGCTGACGGTCACCCTGCCCGATGGGGCGCGGGCCGAGGCGCGCGGCCGGTCGCTCATGGGCGTGGCCGCCACCGAGCAGGCCGAGACCCGGGTCCTGCTCGACCTCGGCGGGGAGCGCCTGGTGCTGCTCGCGTCCGAGCTCTTCCGCGTCGTCGAGGGCGACCTGCGCCCGGCGATCGCGGCCATCGCCCAGACCTGGCAGCTGCCCGCGGGGCAGCGGCTCGTGCCGCTCGACACCGCGGCCGAGACGGTCGCCTACGGCTACTTCCCGCTCGACTCCCACCGCCAGGCCGTGCCGATCGCGGACGCCTTCGTGCGCACGGCGGATGCGGCCGTCGTACGCGTCCAGCTCTTCGTCTCCCCCAACGCCGCCGACGACCGCGAGGGCCTGACCGAGCTGGCGACCCGCATCCTGGGCACGCTCGAGCGCGGCGGACGCACCCTGGCCGCGGGGGCCGGCGAGCGCGTGCTGACGAGCCTCGACGGCGAGAGGATCCTGACGCTGGCGGCGCCGCAGGGCTGGGTGGCATACCAGGAGCCCGGCCTCTCCTTCGTCGTGCTCCGCCTGTTCCGCCTGACCCCGCTGGGCGGCCCGTTCGCGTCGGTCACCCTGTATCGCGGCAGCGCCCCGTCGCTCGTCCACGAGCGCTTCCCGGCCGACGCGGTCACCCGCTCCGGCGGCCGGCTCCTGGGCCTGCCGACCGACTGGATCCACGTGCACACCGGGATCGGCGGGACGTCGGCGGTGCACATGCGGGAGGCGCTCGTCGAGGACGGCTCGGGCCAGTTCGTGCACGCCCTGGCCGAGACGGACGACCCCGCCTTCGAGCCCGAGATCGACGCGCTCCTCGGCTCGATCGTCCGGGCCGGCTGAGCGAGCATCGTCCGGGCCGGCTGAGCGAGCATCGCCCGGGCCGGACCCGACCGGTGGAACTCAGCCGATGCCGGCCGCGCGGCACGCGTCGGCGTACTGACCCGCGCACAGAGCGCCCGGCGTCACGAACCCGTCCTTGATCACGGTACCGGCGATCGTCTCCTTCGTGACGGCCACCGGGTCGAGCAGGATCGACGGCACCTGGCCGGCGCCGTTGTCCACAGCGGACGTCTCCGTGGGCCTGCGCCCGCGCACCAGGTCGTCGGCCAGGGCCGCGGCCGTCTCGGCCTCGGCGCGGATCGCCTTGTAGACCGTCATGTACTGCTCACCGACCAGAATCCGTTGCAGCGCCGGGGTCTCGGCGTCCTGCCCGGTCACCGGGACTGCCGGCATCCCGGCCGCCTTCATGGCCGCGATCGCCGCGCCCGCGGTGCCGTCGTTGGCCGCGTACACGCCGACGATCGTGCGCCCGCGCAGCGTCGGCAGGATGCCCGCCGTCCAGGCCTTCGCGTTGTCCGGGTTCCACTCGGCGGTGTCGGACTCGGCCGCCACCTTCACCTTGCCGTCCAGCCCCGCGTGCGCGCCCTGCTTGAACAGCGTCGCGTTGTTGTCGGTCGGCGAGCCGTTGATCCACAGGATCTCGCCCTGCGACGCCTTCGGGCCGAGCGCGGTCAGCAGCGCCTGGGCCTGCAGCGCGCCCACCTTCGCGTTGTCGAAGGAGATGTAGTAGTCGACCGCCGTCTTCAGCACGAGCCGGTCGTAGGAGATGACGGGCACCCCGCGGTTCCTGGCCTCGGTCACGATCTCGCCCGCCGCGACGCTGTCGACCGGGGTCAGCACGAGCACCTTCGCGCCCTGGTCGAGCGCGTCCTTCGCCTGCTGCAGCTGGGTCGCGGCGTTCTGCTCGGCGTTGCGGTAGTCCACGGTGCAGCCGGGGCACAGCTCGGAGAGTTTCTGCGCGAAGTACGGCTGGTCGCCGGCCTCGTAGCGGCTCGCCTTGCGCTCGGGCAGCAGCAGCGCCACCCGCGCGGTGGGGCCGCCCCCGGTCGCGTCGGTCTTGAGGGTCTCGGTGCAGCCCGACGCGAGCAGGGCGACGGCGAGCACGGCGGCGAAAGCCTTACGCATCAGGGATTCCTCAGTACTTGAAGCGGGAGACGAGGACGCGCATCTCGGAGGCCATCGCGGCGAGCTGGTCGACCGCCTCGCCGGTGCTGGACACGCCCTGGTTGGTCAGCTCGGTCGCGTCGGCGACCCCGGCGATGGTGCCGGCGATGTCGGTCGAGCCGCTGGCCGCCGCGCCGACGCTGTGGCTCATCGAGCGGGCGGTGGCCGCCTGCTCCTCGACCGCCGCGGCGATCGCGTGCTGGTACTCGCTCATCTGCGCGATGACGTCCCCGATCTGCCCCATGGCGGCGACCGCGTCCTCGGTGTCGAGCTGGATCGCCTGGACCCGCCGGCCGATGTCGTCGGTGGCCCGCGCGGTCTCCCGCGCCAGGTCCTTGACCTCCTGCGCGACGACCGCGAACCCCTTGCCGAAGTCCCCGGCCCGGGCCGCCTCGATGGTCGCGTTCAGCGCGAGCAGGTTCGTCTGCCCCGCGATCGAGGTGATCACCTTGACCACCTCGCCGATCTCGGTGGACGAGGCGCCGAGCCGGCCGATCGTGTCGTTGGTGGTGGCCGCGATCGCGACCGCCGACGCCGTCACCGTCGCCGCGTGGGCGGTGTTGCGCGAGATCTCGTCGATCGCGTCGCCCATCTCCGACGCCCCGCCGGCGACCGCGGCGACGTGCTCGCTGACCGTCCCGGCCGCCCGCGCCACCTCGCCCGCCCTGGTGTTGGCCGACCTCGCGCTGGTGTCGATCTGCCGGCTGATCGCGGAGAGCTCCTCGGCCGCGGCCGCGAGCGTCGCCGAGTTGTCGCCGAGCGAGCGCACCGCCTCGCGGGTGCTGGCCGTCGCCGCCCCGAGCGCCCGCGCCATCTGCCCGACCTCGTCGCGCTGGGCCACGTCGGCCTCGGCGGTCAGATCGCCCGCCGCGACCGCGGTGAGCACCGCGTGCACGCGGCGGATCGGGCGCACGATGAGCCCGGTCAGGTACCGGCTGAGCACCATCGCCAGCGCCAGCCCCACGAGCAGCGCGACGACCATCGCGATCCGCGCGGTGCGGTAGGCGCTCGCGGCCTGCCCGGCCCCGGCCTGACCGCTGGACTGCTCGAAGCGCATCAGGTCCTCGAGCGCGGCCATCGCGTTGCCGCCGACCGTGTCGCCGTCGCCGAGGTACGCCTGCTGGAATCCCGCGTTGTCCCCGGCCTGGATCAACGGGAGCAGCCGATGGTCGCGGATGTTGCGAAACGCGCCCCACCAGATCGTGAAGCGGTTCAGGAGCTGGCGCTGCTTGACGTCGCGAATCGTCGCCCGGTAGGCGGCGACCTCCCCGTCGACCTGCTGCTCGGCCGCGGCGATGTCGTCGGTGAACGCCTTGCTCGCCACCGGCCCGTTGGACAGTGCCAGGTTGGCGACGTCGTTGCGCACGCGCAGCGCGGCCCGGTCGAGCGCGGCGAGATGCGCCGCGGGCACCAGGTTGAGCTTGTACAGCTCGGCCGCGCGGTCGTTGACGCGCTTGAGGCTGAACACCCCCACGCCGAGCACCACCGCGCCGACCAGGCACCCCACGAGCACCAGCAGCATGAGCTTGCGGGCCATCGGCTGGTCGGCCAGCCACCGTCGCTTTCCGGCTGCCACGCGCACGCCCCTTCACCAATGAACGAACCGGCAGTCTCATCGGCGTGAGCGACCGGTTCCTGAGGGGTTGCGCACTCAGAGGCGGCGCAGATGCGCGAGCCCGAGCACCAGCGCGGAGCTGCCCTCGGCCCTGAGCCGCCGCGCCGCCACGAACGCGAGGGCGGCCGAGCCCACGTACACCGCGAACGGCACGAGCAGCGGCACGAACCAGAACACGAGCACACCGGTGACGATCGCGGTGACCGCGTTGACGGTGACGTAGAGGCGGGCCAGGTGCAGGCCGAGGCGGTACGCCCACAGCCGCTCGTGGCGCAGCCCGTCGCACGCGATCGCGGTGGCGACGGCGAGCAGCGCCGACAACGCGTAGTCGGCCACCCAGACACCGCCGGCCAGCAGGTCGATCGGGCCGAACAGCGGACCGATCGCGAGGAGGCTCAGGGCGCTCATCGCCCCGCGGATCAGCACGGACAGCACCAGCCCGAGCAGCAGCGGCCGCTCCGGGCGATCAGACTTGAACACGTTCAAATCATAGCCCCGCCGGGCGCGTTGCCCGGCTGGGACCCGCCCGGCCCGGGCACGGTCACGCCGCGGGCCTGACCCGCAGGCCGTGCATGCCGCCGTCGACCGACAGCACGGCGCCGGTGGTCGCGCTGGCCAGCGGGCTCGCGAGGTAGGCGATCGCGTGCGCGACCTCCTCGGGCGTGACCAGCCGGCCGGTGGGCTGGCGGGCCCGCAGCGCGGCGAGCTCCGCGGCGGGGTCGGCGGCCTCGTCGAGCAGCCGGCGCACCCACGGGGTGTCGGCGGTGCCCGGGTTGACGCAGTTGACGCGGATGCCCTCGCGCACGTGGTCGGCGGCCATGGCCGCGGTCAGCGCCTGCACGGCACCCTTGGTCGCGCTGTAGAGGGCGCGGTCCGGCACGCCCGCGTGCGCCACGATCGAGCAGGTGTTCACGATCGCGGCGCAGGCCGAGCGGCGCAGGTGCGGCAGGGCGGCGCGGGTGACCCGGACCAGGCCGACGACGTTGACGTCGTAGACGCGGTGCCACTCGGCGTCGGCGTTGGCCTCCACGGTGCCGGTCGCGCCGATGCCGGCGTTGTTCACCAGGATGTCGATGCCGCCGAGGCGGGCGGCCGCGGCCTCGACGCCGGCGCGCACGGCCTGGTCGTCGGTCACGTCGGCGACGAACCCCGCGACGCCCTCGGGGATGCCGTCGACGCGCAGGTCCAGTCCGGCCACGCGGGCACCGCGGGCGGCGAGGTGACGGGCCGTGGCCAGGCCGATCCCGGAGGCGGCCCCGGTCACGACGGCGGCGAGGCCGTCGAACTCTGCAGTCACGAAGCGCTCCCGAACATCGGAGGACTGTTGTCTACCAGCCGGGGAGAACGGCCCGCAAGGGGTCGGCGAGCATCGATACTATCGGCGATACATCGGAACCTTCGCCGGGTGCATTGTCGCAATGCATCGGACATCCGGGCTTCGGACATCGCGAGGGCCCGGCGCCGAGTCCGGCTCCGGGCCCCGCGGACGCCCGTGCGGGCGCCCTGCTAGATGTCCTCGTCCAGCTGCGTTCCCCGGCGGGGGTCGCGGATGCTGCGCCCGGTGGAGTCGACGGCGCCGTCGTCCACGCGGCCGCCACGGGCCAGCTGGTGCTCCAGGCTCTGCTTGCGCTCGGCCTCGAAGCGCGCCGCCTCGCGGGCCGCCGCCTCGGGGCTGTTGGGGTCGATTCCGGTCGGGTCATGCGCGTTCATGCTGCTCACTCCCAGTGCTCGGCGGGTCGGGTCGGGCGGGTCGGGACACAGTACCCACGGCGAACTGCACTAATCCAGAGCCGTGGCGCTCCGGATTCTCACAGCGCCCTCGGCGGCCGGCCGCACGCGTGGCTAGATTCGGAGGCGAGGACTAGCGAAGGAGAACTGACGCATGTCAGCACAGAGCAGCGCGGCGAACGCGGGCACGATCGACGTCGGCGGCGACCTGACCGTCAACCGGCTCGGCTTCGGCGCGATGCGCATCACCGGCGACGGGATCTGGGGGCCGCCCCGCGACCGCGAGGAGGCCAAGCGGGTCCTGCGCCGCGCCGTCGAACTGGGCGTGAACTTCATCGACACCGCCGACTCCTACGGGCCCGACGTCAGCGAGGAGATCATCGCCGAGGCCCTGCACCCCTACGCCGACGACCTCGTCATCGCCACGAAGGGCGGCCTGACGCGGTCGGGCCCGAATGAGTGGGCGCCCGACGGGCGGCCCGAGCACCTGCGCGAGGCGCTCGAGGGCAGCCTGCGCAAGCTGCGGGTGGACACGATCACGCTGTACCAGTTCCACCGCGTCGACCCCCGCGTCCCGCTCGAGGAGTCCGTCGGGGCCATCGCCGAGCTCAAGGCCCAGGGCAAGATCCGGCACATCGGCGTGTCGAACTTCAACGAGGAGCAGCTGCGGGCCGCGCAGCGGATCACCCCGGTGGTGTCCATCCAGAACCGGTACAACGTCGACGACCGCGGCTCGGAGGGGCTGGTCGACCTGTGCGAGCAGGAGTCCATCGCCTTCCTGCCGTGGGCGCCGATCCAGAACCTCGACGGGAACGCCACGATCGAGGCGGTCGCGAAGAAGTACGAGGCCACGCCCCGCCAGATCGTGCTCGCCTGGCTGCTGGCCCGCTCGCCGTCGATCCTGCCGATCCCCGGCACCGGGTCGGTCGGGCACCTCGAGGACAACATCGCCGCCGCCGGCATCGAGCTGACGGCCCAGGAGGTCTCGGACATCACCCGCAACGCGTAAAAAGAACTCCGGGCGCGATGTCGGATCCGGGCCCTCCCCTTCGAGGAGGGGATGCGGGACCACTTCGCGTGAGGAGACTGTTGTGCGGTACGTGATGCTGCTCGAGGCGACCCAGCCCCAGACGCCGCCCCCCGCCGGGCTCATGGAAGCGATCATGAAGCTCGGCGAGGAGGCGACGGCCGCGGGCGCCCTCATCGACAACGCCGGCCTGCTGCCGAGCGCGGCCGGCGCGCGGATCACCGTGACCGGCGGTGACCTGACCGTCACCGACGGGCCGTTCGCGGAGACCAAGGAGATGATCAGCTACGCGGTCTACGAGGTCCGCTCCAAGGAGGAGGCGGTCGAATGGTGCAGCCGCTTCATGAAGGTCCACCGCGACCTGTGGCCGGAGTGGACGGGCTCGTGCCGCATCCTGCAGGTCATGGAGTTCTGAGCCGATGAGCTCGGACGGGCACGCTGACGGGCACGCTGACAGGCACGCTGACAGGCCGGACGTGCGCCGCGTGGTGGAGGCGGTCTACCGCATCGAGTCCGCCCGCATCATCGGCACGCTCGCCCGGCTGGTCCGCGACGTCGGGGTGGCCGAGGACCTGGCCCAGGACGCCCTGGTGCTGGCCCTGCAGCAGTGGCCGGCCCGGGGCGTGCCGGACGATCCGGGGCCGTGGCTCATGGCCACGGCCAAGCACCGGGCGATCGACTACCTGCGGCGGCAGGAGACCTACCGCCGCAAGCTCGCCGTCGTCGGGGCCGAGGACGGCTTCAGCGAGGAGACGGCGATCGTCGACGCCCTCGACGACCACATCGGCGACGACACGCTGCGGCTGATCTTCACCGCCTGCCACCCGTCGCTGACGACCGAGTCGCAGGTCGCCCTCACCCTGCGGATGCTGGGCGGCCTGCGCACGGACGAGATCGCCCGGGCCTTCATGACCACGCAGGCGTCGGTCTCGCAGCGGATCCTGCGGGCCAAGAAGGCGCTGCGGGGCGTGGCGTTCGAGCTGCCGCCCGCGAGCGAGGCGCCGGCGCGGCTCTCGGCGGTGCTCGGGACCGTCTACCTGATCTTCAACGAGGGCTACTCGGCGACCGCGGGCGCGGACTGGTCGCGGCCCGAGCTGGTCAAGGAGGCCCTGCGCCTGGGCCGGGTGCTGTGCGGGCTGATGCCGGACGCGCCCGAGGTCCACGGCCTGACGGCGCTCATGGAGCTGCAGGCCTCCCGGATCGGCGCCCGCACCGACGCCGAGGGCCGCCCGGTGCTGCTGGCCGACCAGGACCGCCGCCGCTGGGACCGGCTGCTGATCCGGCGCGGGCTGGCCGCCCTGGCCCGCGCCGAGGAGCTGGGCACGCTCGGCCCCTACGGCCTGCAGGCCGCGATCGCCGCCGGCCACGCCCGGGCGCGCACGTTCCAGGACACGGACTGGGCCCGCATCGCCGCGCTGTACCGCCTGCTGTCCCACGTCGCCCCGTCGGCCGTCGTCGAGCTCAACCGGGCCGTGGCGGTCGGGATGGCCGAGGGCCCGGCCGCGGCCCTGGAGCTGCTCGACGGGCTGCACCTGCCCGGCTACCCGCACCTGCCGGCCGCGCGCGGCGAGATGCTCGGGCGCCTGGGCCGCACCGGGGAGGCCCGGGCCGCGTTCGCCGAGGCCGCCCGGCTGAGCCGGAACGACGCCGAGCGCGCGGTGTTCACGAGACGCGCGTCATCCGCTTGAGGCGGTACATCTCCGCGTCCGCGCGCCGCAGGAGACCGTCCGGGTCACCGGTCGGCCCATCGGCGCAGCCGACGCTCGCCCGGATCGGCAGGAGCCGGCCGTCGACCCGGACGGGGGCCTCCATCAGCGTCAGGAAGCGCGCGGCCGTGGCCGCCGCCGCCCGCTCGTCCGCGCCCGGGAGCAGCACGGCGAACTCGTCGCCGCCCAGCCGCGCCGCCAGCCCCGGCGACGGCGTGGCCGCGGCCAGGCGCTCGGCCACCGCGACCAGCACCGCGTCGCCGGCGTGGTGGCCGTAGGTGTCGTTGACGAGCTTGAAGTCGTTGAGGTCGACGAGCAGCACGGCGCTGGGCGAGTCCGCGGCGGCGAGGCGAGCGTCGAAGAGCGCCCGGTTCGCCAGCCCCGTCAGGCCGTCGTGCGTGGCCTGGTGCCGCAGCTCGTCCTGCAGCAGCCGGGCCTGGGTGGCGTCGCGGGCGTTGCTGACGTAGGCCCGCACCCCCGGCACGTGCAGCAGGTTCCGGCTGACCACGTCGAGCCAGCGCCAGGAGCCGTCCGCGTGGGCGTAGCGGACCTGGTAGGTGACCGTGGCGTCCGGCGCCGAGCGCAGCTGCGCCATGGCCGGCAGGAAGACCCCGAGATCGTCGGGGTGGATGTGCGCGACGACGGGCGTGCCGAGCACCAGCGCCGGCTCCTTGCCCAGCAGCCGCTCGGTGGCCGGCGAGACGTAGGTCAGGGTCCCGTCGGCCCCGGTGAGGGAGGTGATGTCGGTCGAGTGCGCCAGCAGGCTGCTCATCCGCTGCTCCTGGCCCTTGAGCTCGCGCACGAGGGCCGCGTTCTCGGCGAAGGCGAGCAGCTGGCGGCTGACGGCCAGCACGGTGGCGACGAAGAGCCCGCCGAGCAGGATCCACGCGTCGGCCCCGACGCCGTCGCGCAGCACGAAGGGCAGCCCGGCGAACATGCCCGCCAGCGTCGTGTACGGCAGCAGGCTGTAGGGCTTCGCCCCCCGCTGGGCCGCGGGGACCGGCGGGCCGCAGACCTCCTGCAGCCGCGGGCCGAGCACCAGCAGGACCGAGGACAGGACCTGGGTGCCGAGCAGCACGTCGAGGTGCGCCGAGCCGGGCGACACGAGCGACCCGGCCGCCCCCTGCAGCACGCCCGCCGCCAGCATCGGGGCCGCCGCGGCGACACTCAGCGGCGCGTTGCCGCTCAGGATCAGCTTCACCGCGGCGAAGCCGGCCACCAGGATGATCGCCGTGCCGAGCAGCTGGGCGACCAGGGCCCCGACCGGCCGCCCGGTCTGCGCGGGCAGGAGCAGCAGCCAGGCCAGCACGGCCACGCCGGCGAGCACCGAGGCGGCGTCGAGCCAGAAGCGCAGCCGTGCCGCCCGCGTCGGCAGGCGGCCGGGGTGGGTCAGCATGATCCATACCATGTACGCGACGCCCACGAGGATCGCGCCGGCCTGGAACGCGTTGGGCACGGCCGCGGCCGCCCCCGGGCGCACCCACGCCACGACCGTCTGACTGCTGTCGCCGAGCACGAACAGCAGCGAGGTGCGGCTCACCGCGCGCCAGAACCGCCGCGCGTCGGCGGGCAGGTCCATCCGGGTGACCCGGCGTGAGGCGTGCCAGATCAGCAGGTCGGTCAGCGGCAGCAGCGTCCAGAAGAGCCGGACCCGCGCGGCGTCGGAGCCGGGCCCGAGCAGGAACCAGAGCACGAGCACGCCGCCGGCCGCGACCAGAGCCCGCACCCAGGGGTCGCGGCGCACGGCGGCGAGGCTCCGGCTCATGCGGGCCGCCCCGCCGCCGCGTCGCGGGCCGGGTTCAGCCGGGCGAAGGCGGCCTCGAGGTCCTCGGCCGGGCCGGGCCGGGCGAAGTAGTACCCCTGGGCCAGCCGGCAGCCGAGCTCGTGCAGCACCTCGGCCTGCTCGGCGGTCTCGATGCCCTCGGCGATCGCGGGCAGGCGGCGGCTGCTGCCGAGCTGGAGCACGGCCCGGGTGAAGGCGTGGTCGCCCTCGGACGCGGGGCCGGACGGCACGAACGAGCGGTCGATCTTGAGCATGTCGACCGGGAGCTGGTTGAGGTACGACAGCGACGAGTAACCGGTGCCGAAGTCGTCGATGGCGATGCGGACCCCGTGCCCGCGCAGGCGCGTGAGGGCGCCGGGCAGCGCGTCGGCGTCCCCGGCGAACACCGACTCGGTGATCTCCAGGACGAGGGCCGTCGCCGGCAGCCCCGTGCGGGCCAGCACCGTCAGGACCTCGTCGGCGAAGCCGGGATCGGCGAGCTGGCGCACCGAGACGTTCACGGTGATCGAGGTGCCGAAGCGCTCGTACCAGCCACGGGCGTCCCGGCAGGCCCGCTGCAGCACCCAGGCGCCGATGGGCACGATGAGGCCGGTCTCCTCGGCGACGGGGATGAACGCGTCCGGCGGTACCGGCCCGCTCGCCGGCGTCCAGCGCAGCAGCGCCTCCACGGCCACGATCCGCGCGCCCGGCAGCTCGACCACCGGCTGGTAGTGCACCGCGAGCTCGCCGCGCTCGATCGCGTGCCGCAGCCCCGCGCTGATCCGCGTGAAGGTCTCCCGGGCGCTTCTGAGCTGCGATCGGTACCGCACCACACGGTCGCGCCCGCCCCGCTTGGCGGCGCGCAGGGCCAGGTCGGCATCGGCCATGGCCTCGCGCGGCTCCTGCCCGTCGAGGTGCACGAGCCCGATGCTGGCCGCGAGGTGCACGACCCGCCCGCCGACCCGCAGCGGCGCCTTGACCTCGGCCCGCAGGAGCTCGGCGAGCTGCTCGGCGCGCTCGTGCGACCCCGGCGCGGCGCCGTGCTCCACGAACAGCGCGAACTCGTCGCCGCCCAGCCGGGCCAGGGTGTCTCCGGGCGCCGCGACCGCGCGCAGG
This sequence comes from Dactylosporangium sp. CA-139114, assembly GCF_050955725.1. Classification (NCBI taxonomy): domain Bacteria; kingdom Bacillati; phylum Actinomycetota; class Actinomycetes; order Micromonosporales; family Micromonosporaceae; genus Dactylosporangium; species Dactylosporangium sp. CA-139114. Next base: position 2,366,432 of record NZ_CP192080.1, on the reverse strand, counting down.
CGGTGCGCCAGCGCGATGAGCACCTCGTCGCCGAACGCGATCCCGTGGGCGTCGTTGAGGTCGGTGAACCGGTCGAGGTCGAGCAGCAGCAGCGCGTGCCCGGGCCCGGCGGCGGCCCCGTCCGCCCGGTCCAGGCTCCACTCCATGCGCTGCGCGAGCAGGGCCCGGTTGGCCAGCCCGGTCACCGGGTCGTGCAGGGCGCCGTGGCGCAGCTGGTCCTCCAGCGCCGCCCGCTCGTCGAGCGCGGCCTGCAGCCGGCGCCCGTTCGCCTCCAGCTCGGCCTGGCGGCGCTGGGCGAGCCGGGCCAGGCCGCCCAGGCGGGTGACGAGCAGCACCGACAGCACCGCGGCGAGGATCGAGGGCACGACGAGGTGCTGCCACTCCCCCGACCCGTGCGAGCCGTCGGTGGTGAGCAGGCGGTAGACGGTCGCGGCCGGGCCGAGCAGCGTGGCCGCGCCGAAGAGCAGCAGCCGGCGCGAGGAGACGACCCCGGCGGTCGCCGCGGGCACGGCCGAGCGCTCGCCGATCGGCCGCGGGTGCAGCCCGGCCAGGCCGAGCGCCAGGTAGGAGCAGAGCCAGAGCGCGTTGTCGAGCCAGGCCACGTCGCGGGTGGAGCCGGACGCGGCGTGCGCGAAGAAGATCGTGTTGGCCGCGAGCAGCAGCCCGGCGCCCGCGAGCACCAGCCGGTTCGCGCGGTTGCGGGCCGCCCCGGAGAGCAGGGCGCGCACGGCGGCGGCGAACAGGACCAGGTCGCAGATGGGGTACACGAGCGCGAGGCTCAGTGCGAGGGGGCCGATGGCGGCGTGGTGCAGGTACGGATGCAGCAGCAGCATCCAGTCGATGACCGCGAACCCGGCCATCAGGATGGACGCGTCCAGCAGGGCGAGCCGCGCCCGTCCCCCGGCGGCGCCGATGAGCCCGGCGATGAGCAGCGCGTAGGAGGTCAGGTACCCGAGGTCGTTCCACGACGGGAAGGGCACCCCGCCGCGGTGGGTCAGCGCCTCGACCGTCCACACGAGGTCGGAGAGCAGCCGGACGGCGAAGCCGGCGCCGACGAGCCGCCACGCGGGCGCGACCGAGCGGCGGTCGCGGACCATCCGCACCAGCAGCGGGGCGGCCCCGGCCAGGCAGCCGAGCATCCACAGGACGCGCGCGAGCGGGCCGGCGGCCAGCGACGAGCCCAGGCTCGCCGCGGCGCCGGCCGCCACCAGGAGTCGGGCGCGTCCGTGCATGCCTACCAGCTCACCGGCCCCGGGTTGCGCGTCCGGTGCACGGGCGGTGTCCTGCGGTTGGTCTTTTGAACCGGCCGCCGGGTGGGAAACAGGATGATGTGCGGGTTCTCGGCGGACGGTACCGACTACGACGCAAGCTGGGCGAAGGCGGCATGGCCAGCGTGTGGGAGGCGCACGACGAGGTGCTGGACCGCGAGGTCGCTGTGAAGCTGCTCACCCCCGAGCACACCGCGGACCCCGAGGCGTTCGACCGGGCCCGCAACGAGGCCCGCTCCGGTGCCCGCTTCGCGCACCCGAACGTCGTGTCGGTCTACGACTTCGGCACCTCGCGCCGGGCCGGGCGCGGGACCGCCTACCTGGTGATGGAGCTGGTCGAGGGCCAGCCGCTGGACGCCGTGATGAGCGAGGGGCCGCTGGACTGGCGGGTCGCCGGCCGGGTGTGCGCGGAGGTCGGGGCGGGTCTGGCCGCGGCCCACGGGCACGGCGTCGTGCACCGCGACATCAAGCCGGCCAACGTGGTGCTGACCTCGGCCGGGGCCAAGATCCTCGACTTCGGGGTGGCCGCCCGCACCGGGCAGCCGGACCAGCTGCCGGACGGGACGCTGATGGGGACGCCGGCGTACCTCGCGCCGGAGCGCCTGGACCCGGGCCCGGCGGCCCCGCCGGCCGACGTGTACGCGGTCGGGGTGCTGCTCTACCAGTGCCTGAGCGGGCGGCTGCCGTACCCGGCCGACACCGACGAGCAGATGCTGCGCGCCCACCGCCACGCTCCGCCGGAGCCGCTGCCGCGCATCGCCGGGATGCCGGAGGAGGTCCTCGAGGTCTGCGAGGCGAGCCTGGACAAGCTGCCGGAGGCGCGCCCGACCAGCGTGGCGCTCGCGCTGATCCTGTCGGCCGCGGTCGACGTGCCGGTCCACGTGCCGCCCGTGCTGCGCCCGCACGTCATGTCGCCGACCCTGCACGCGGCGACGGAGGCGATATCCGCTTGACCTGCGTGTGAGGGTCGCCTTGTGGATGATTCCTTCCGGCTCAACCGGGCGCAGTGGGACGAGCGGGCACCGGCGCATGCGGCGTCGCGCGGGTACAACCTGCAGGGCTTCGACGATCCGGAGCACCTCAGCGACGTCGTGCGCTTCGACCGGCCCCGCCTCGGCGACGTGCGCGGGCTGCGGGCCGTGCACCTGCAGTGCCACATCGGCACCGACACGCTCTCGCTGCACCGGCTGGGCGCGCGGGTCACCGGCCTCGACTTCTCCCCCGCCTCCCTGGCGCAGGCCCGCGCCCTGGCCGAGCGCTTCGGGGCGGACATCGACTACGTGGAGTCGGACGTCTACGGCGCCCCCGCCGTGCTCGAGGCGGGGGCGTTCGACCTGGTCTACACCGGGGTCGGCGCCCTGTGCTGGCTGCCCGACATCCGCCGGTGGGCCGGGGTCGTGGCGAGCCTGCTGCGCCCCGGCGGTCGGCTGTTCATCCGCGAGGGCCACCCCGTGCTGTGGGCGATCGACGAGACGCGCAAGGACGATCTGCTGGTCCTGCGCTTCCCATATTTCGAGACGCCGGAGCCCCTGGTGTGGGAGGAGTCCGGCTCGTACGTCGACACGACCGAGCAGTTCCAGCACAACGTCAGCCACTCGTGGAACCACGGGCTGGGCGAGATCGTGAGCGCGCTGCTGGCCGAGGGGCTGCGGCTGACCATGCTGGAGGAGCACGACAGCTGCCCGTGGGACTGCTACCCGGGGCGGACGGTCCAGGACGCGGCGGGTGAGCACCGGCTGGCCGAGGGGCGTGCGCGTCTGCCGCTTACATACACTCTGCAGGCGCGTAAACCGTAGATCTCATCCTTTGGGAGGCCGTGCCGTGGGCGAGGAGCAGGACGTCAACCAGGTCGTGGCCGAGGCCGCCCGTGCCGCCCGCGCCGCGGCCGCCTCGCTCGCCGCCGCGCCGGCCAAGACCATCGACGAGGCCCTGCGCGGGATGGCCCGCCGGCTCGCCGCCGGCCCGGACGCGATCCTGGAGGCCAACCGCGCCGACGTGGCCGCGGCCGAGGCCGGCGGGATGAGCGGCGGCCTGCTCGACCGGCTCCGCCTCGACGAGGCCCGGCTGGCCGGCATGGCCGAGCAGCTGAACATCCTCGCCGACGTGGAGCCGGAGCCGGCCCGCCGGACGGTCCGCGAGCTCGGCGGCGGGCTGGTGCTGCAGGAGTGGCGGCGCCCGGTCGGCGTCATCGGCGCCAACTACGAGGCCCGCCCCAACGTGACCGTCGACGTCGCCTCGCAGCTGATCAAGAGCCAGAACGGCGGCGTGCTGCGCACCGGCTCGGCCGCCTTGGCCTCGGCGATCGCGCTCATGGACGAGATCGTCGCGCCGGCCCTGGCCGAGGCCGGCCTCGACCCGGCCGCCGTGCAGCTCATCCGGGCCCGGGGCCGCGAGACCGCCGACGCCCTGGTGTCCCAGCCGGGCCTGGTCCCGCTGGTGATCCTGCGCGGCAGCGGTGAGAGCACCCGGACCCTGGCCGAGAAGGCGGCGCTGCGAGGCGTGCGCACCCTGGCCCACGCCGACGGCGGCGGCGTGCTCTACATCGACGCGGCGGCCGACCTCGGCAAGGCGTTCGCGCTCGTCACCGCGGGCCTCGACCGGCTCGGCGTGTGCAACCGGCTCAACCTGCTGCTCATCCACCGCTCGCACTACGAGGACCTGGTGCCGCGGGTCACCGCCGCCGTGGCGCCCCGCATCGCCGTCTCGCTGCCGCCGCACGCGCACGCGCTGGGCTACGAGTGGGCGCTGGACGCCGACCGCGAGGCGACGATCACCGTCGCGCCCGTCGACTCCCCGCTCGCCGCCGCGCGCCTGGCCAACGACGAGACGTCGGGGCTGGCCGCGGGGATCGTGACCGAGGACGCGGCGGCGGCCCGGGAGTTCCTCGGCGCCTACGCCGGCACCGGCGCGTTCTGGAACGCGACGACCCGGCTGCTGGACGGGTTCAAGCTGCTCAACGTGCCCGAGACGGGGATCAACATCGACCGGGTGCCGGGGCCCCGGGGGCCGGTGACGTTCCGGGACCTCTCGCTGCGGCAGTACGCGGTGGTGCCGGCGGATCGGCTCGCCGAGCTCGACCAGTAGCGGAACACGGCCACGGTGCGGCGTAGATCGCCCGCGATCGGCCGCACACGCTAGGTGAGCAGTGTGCCGCGAATCCAGTCGTGGAGGGGGTCCACCCGGGTGGTGGCCTCCTCCTGGTCGTGGGGGCAGGACGGGCCGGTGCTCTCCACCGAGACGAGCACCGGGAACCTGGCGTTGCGCCCGGTCTCGGTGAAGTAGGGCGCGCCCGAGTCGTACTCGCACGCGCTCGTGCCGGGCGCCGGGCGGTAGCCCTTCACCCCGACCGTGCCCGCGGCGAGCGCGGACACCTTGAGCTGCCCGGTCCGCAGGTGACCGGCCGGGGCCGGGTCGGTGGCCACGAGCTTGCCCCACCCGGTGATGCGCAGCACGTCGCCGACCGCGGGCGGCCTCTCGGCCACCCGCAGCGGCACGACGTCGTACACCGGCCGGTCGAGCTTGGCCATCGCGATGTCGCCGCTGGGGCCCTGCCGGACGGAGACCACGTGCACCACGTGGCCGCCGCGGCGCGACAGGTCCGCGCGCCCGATCGTCGCGGTGGTCTCGTAGGGCACCGGCCCGGAGACGGGGTCGCGCCGCGGATCGTGGAAACAGTGCCCGGCGGTGACGATCCACCGCGGCGACAGGAGGGCCGCCGAGCAGGCGCTGTCGTAGTACGTGCCGCCGGGCTTCGGGATGCCGGTCATGGTCAGCTTCACCGCGAAGCGGTACCGCCCTTCCGGCACCGGATTGCCGTTCGCGACGGCGTTGGCGGGTGTGGCGAGGCTCGTCCCGGCCGCCGCCGCCACCGCGGTGAGGGCGACCAGGCGAGTGCACCGTGACGCCATGTCCAAGGTCGTCTACACATCGACGAACTGCATCCGCCTTGCGGGGCTCCTCGCCGGCCGGCGGCGCGTCGACGGCCGGATCAGCGGCCGCCCCCGGGGCGGCACGGTCTCCATGCCGGCGAACATCGCGTCCACCAGCGCGAGCACCCGCGCCTCGAGATCGTCCGGCGGCACCGCGTCCAGCGCCGCGCCGACGTCGACCCGCACGTCGTGGACCGGCCTCAGGACGTGGCGGGCATGTCGGTGTAGACGGGGTCCTCCAGCTCACCGTCCGGCGTGACGCACAGCGCGGCCAGCTGGGTCGGTGGCGTGCGGCGGTCCCAGATGCGCTGGTTGCGGATCGTCGCCGAGCGGACCCGGGCGTTCACGCGGATGCCCGCGGCCGGGTGGACCGCGGTGCCGTTGCCCCGGATGCGGTTGCCCACGAGGAACGGGTCGATCAGCTCGCCGTCGAGCCGGATGCCGTCGCCCGCGTTGTCCCAGATGTCGTTGCCGTCCAGCACCACGTCGCACGCCGGGGCCGAGACGGCGCCGGGGAGGTTGTGCTGGCGGTAGCCGTTGCCCCCGTTGCGGCTGATCCGTGACGCCGTGACCGTGTAGCCGCCGGGGGTGTTGCCGATGCTCACGCCGTCGCCCGTGTTCGAGTCGACCAGGCAGCCGGTCACCATGCCGTAGCGCCCGGCGACGTGCGTGGTGCCCTGGCCGGACACGTCGAAGCCCGCGGTGTGGTTGCCGATCATGGTGCAGCCGGAGACGAGCAGGCCGTCCGCGCCCCAGTCCGAGATGCCGTACCTGTTGTCCTCCGCGTGGCATCCCACGATCCGGATCCCGCGCGGCGGCGTCCAGGCCGCGTCCTGCAGCTCGACGAAGATCCCGTTGGTGCCGTTGCGCCGGGTCACGCACTCGGTGACGGTCAGCCGCTCGACGGTGCCCCAGCCGCCGACGCCGATCCCGATCCCCGCGCCGCCCCGCTCCCAGCCCGTGTCGAGCCGGCCGCAGTGCACGGCGACGACGCGCTCCACGGTGCAGTCCTGCAGGAAGTCGCAGCCGAACCCGGTCGCCGGGGTGTCGTGGATGTAGAGGTCGCGGAAGGAGCCTCGCAGGACGTACTGCAGCCCCAGGCCCTTGGCGAGCACGTCGTAGGTCGGCAGGCGCAGCTGCGAGCCGTCGATCTCGAAGCCGGCGAAGCGCACGCCGGCGATCGGGCGCTGCGGGGAGGCGCCGTGCTGCAGGGTGGTCCAGAACGCCAGCGGCACCGGGGTGCCCGGCGCGCCCGGGTTGGACACCAGGAAACGCGTGGCCGACGGCCCGTCGCCGACGAGTGACACGCCGGTGCGCCAGACGGTGCCGGCGTCCCGGATCGCGTACGTCGCCGCCGGGCAGTAGATGACCTCGCCCGGCGGGGTGGAGTCGACCAGTTTCTGCAACGCCGGCTGATCATTGGTCACACCGTCGCCGGCGAGGCCGTGGTCGAGCGCGTTGATCACGGAGCGTCGGATACCCGCAGGGCCGCGAGTATGCGCGCGAGCTCGGCCCGATCCCCCTCCGGCAGCGCCGCGAAGAAGCGCTCGCCCTGCGCGCCCCGCTCGGCCTTGATCCGCCCGGCGGCGTCCTCGCCCGCCGGCGTCAGGCCCACCAGGGTGGCCCGGCGGTCGGCGGGGTCGGGGAGCCGCCGCACCAGCCCGCGCTCCTGCAGCCCGTCGACGACCTCGGTGGTCGAGCGCGGGGCGATGCGCAGGTGGTCGGCCAGCTCGCTGAGCCGCATGGTGCCGTGCTTGGCGAGCACCAGGAACGCGCGCCCCTGCCCGGGCGTGATCCCGAACGGCTGCAGCGACTCGTGCGACTGGTGCCGCAGCCGCCGCGCGACGCTCCAGAACAGCTCCGCGAGGTTCTCGTCCTCCACGGGAACACGATACCAAGGGTTTGTGTTGCTACCTCATAGTGAGGTACCCTCAGCATATCCGACGGAAGGGAGCTCCCCTTGGAGCCCAATCCCCCCACCCGCCCGCGCGGGTCCCGCAAGCTCTCCGCCGCCGAGAAGGCGCAGGCCAAGCAGGTGTCGCTGGCCCGCATCGGCCGGCTGTTCACCCAGCACCGCGGCCGCCTGGCCGCCGTCGTGCTCATCATCGTGGCGTCGTCCATCCTGTCCATGGCCTCGCCGTTCCTGCTGCGCGAGGTCATCGACCGCGCGCTGCCGGCCCGGGACGTGCGCCTGCTGGTCTGGCTGGTGCTCGGCATGGTCGCCGTCGCCGCCGTGACCTCCGCGCTCGGCGTGATCCAGACCTGGCAGTCGACCAAGGTCGGCCAGCTGGTCATGCACCGCCTGCGCGTCGACGTGTTCACGCACCTGCAGCGGCAGTCGGTCGGCTTCTTCACCCGCACCCGCACCGGCGAGGTGCAGTCCCGCATCACCAACGACATCGGCGGGATGGAGGCGGTCGTCACCAACACCGCCACCTCGATCGCCTCGAACCTGACCACCACGGTCGCCACCGCCGTCGCCATGGCGGCGCTGTCCTGGCGGCTGTCGCTCGTCTCCCTCGTCGTGCTGCCGCCCGCGATCTACCTGACCCGCCGGGTCGCGAGCATGCGCCGCGAGATCACCGCCCAGCGCCAGCGCGAGCTGGCCGACCTCAACGTGACCATCGAGGAGGGCCTGTCCGTCAGCGGCGTGCGCCTGTCCAAGACGATGGGCGCGGGCGGCGCGGTCGTGCGCCGCTTCACCGAGTCCTCCGAGCGCCTGATCGACCTGGAGCTGCGCTCCGAGCTGGCCGGCCGCTGGCGGATGGCCTCGATGAGCATCATCTTCGCGGCCATCCCCGCGGTCATCTACCTCAGCGCCGGGCTGCCGATGACGGCCGGGACGCTGAGCATCGGCACCCTGGTGGCGTTCACCTCGCTGCAGGCCGGCCTGTTCCGCCCCCTCATGGCCCTGCTCGGGGTCGGGGTGCAGCTCACCAGCTCGCTGGCGCTGTTCGCGCGCATCTTCGAATACCTCGACCTGCCCGTCGAGGTGGCCGAGCCCGAGCACCCGAAGCGCCTGCCCGAGGTCCGCGGCCACCTGCGCTTCGAGGACGTCACCTTCACCTACCCGGGCAGCGACGCGGCCGCGGTGGCGGGCGTCAGCCTGGACGTGCCGGCCGGCACCTCGCTGGCCCTCGTCGGCGAGACGGGCTCGGGCAAGAGCACGATCGCCGCGCTCATCGCCCGCCTGCACGACCCCGGCGCCGGGCGCATCACCATCGACGGCGTGGACCTGCGCGACCTGAGCCTGACCGACCTCGCCGGCATCGTCGGCGTGGTGAGCCAGGAGACCTACCTGCTGCACACGACCGTCCGCGAGAACCTCCGCTACGCCCGGCCGGACGCGACCGACGCCGACATCGAGTCCGCGGCGCGCGCGGCGCAGATCCACGAGCTCATCGCCGCCCTGCCCGAGGGGTACGACACGGTCGTGGGCTCGCGTGGGTACCGCTTCTCCGGCGGCGAGCAGCAGCGCATCGCGATCGCCCGCACCCTGCTGCGCGACCCGCGCATCCTGGTCCTCGACGAGGCCACGAGCGCGCTGGACAACGAGACCGAGCGCGCCGTCCAGCGGGCCTTCGACGACCTGGCCCGGGGCCGCACCACGATCACGATCGCGCACCGGCTCTCGACGATCCGCGACGCCGACCAGATCGCGGTCGTCGACCACGGGCGCATCGCCGAGCGGGGCACGCACGCCGGGCTGCTGGCCGCGGACGGGGCATACGCGACGCTGGCGGCCTGAGCGCGGCCCGGCCGCGCCGGTGCCCTGAGCCCGGGAGTCCGGGAACTCCCTGATGACGAGGGTGGCGCGGCCGGGGCATGCTTGGTGGCATGGGTCGTTTCCTGATTGGTGCCGTCGCGGTCGTCGTGGGCCTGTTCGTGGTCGGCGCGATCGCCGTGTGGGTGTTCCACGCCCTGCTCAGCGTGCTCGGTTACCTCATCGTCGGGGCCCTGGTGGTGGGGGGCGGGCTGTGGCTGTACGCCAAGGCCAAGCGCGGCCTCGGCGGCTCCCGCAACCAGCGCCGCCTCGAGGCCGGCCTGGCGACGTGGAAGCAGCGCAACCGCTGAGCTCCCCCTGACGCCCGGCCCGCCGAGCGTCAGTTCCGGCGCGCGATCGCCGCGTTCAGGGCGGTCGCGAAGCCGGTCCAGGCCACGTAGGGCACCAGGGCGGCCCCGGCCGTCCGGTCCGCCTGCCAGGCCCGTCGCAGCAGGTCGAGGTTCGACGCGTTGAGCAGCGCGATCTCGGCCAGCGCGGCGCGGGGCCGGCGAGCCCCGAAGAAGATCGCCGTCCACGCCGCGTTGAGCGCCAGGTTGGCCCCGTAGGCGACGGCGAACGAGCGCCGCCGCGGCCCCCGGCGGGCGTCGAGCGCCCGCGCCCCGGCGAAGGCGATCAGCCCGTACAGCGGCGTCCACACCAGCGGGAACGCCCGCGGGGGCGGCTGCCACGAGGGCTTCTCGAGCCGCCGGTACCACGGGTCACCCGGCCGCGTCACCAGCGACCCGATCCCGGCCGCGGCCGTGACCGCGGCGGTCGTCCTGAGCCATGTGGGCACGCGCATGCCGTGCTGGTACCCACCGCCGCGGGCAACTCACCTCAGCCTCACCTCGGCGTCACCTCGAGCACGCGGGTGGCGGGGACGGCGGCGCCGTACCGCTCCCGCAGCACCTGCCGGTCAGGGATGGGCTCAGCCGACGTCCCAGACGCGCACCACGCCGTCGCGGGATCCCGTGGCCAGGCGGGTGGCGTCCTTCGGGCTGAAGGCGAGCGCGTCGATCGGGCTGCCCGCCTGGTCGTACGAGCGCAGGCGCGCATACGTGACCGGATTCCACAGGTGCACCCGCTGGTCGTCCCCGGCCACCGCGAGCACGGAGCCGTCCCGGGAGAAGGCGACGGCGTTCACCGGCGTCCGGTCACCGGCCAGCCGCGCCGCCACCACGCCCGCCTCGCCGGGCCACAGCAGCACGTCGCCGTCGGCCCCGGCGGTGGCCAGCGGGTAGCCCCCCGGGCTGTACGCCAGCGCGCGGACGGTGTCGCCGTGCGTGACGGTGGCGTCGAGCGGCTGCCGGGCGCCGTCGGCGCTGCTGTAGACCACCGGCGCCGGGGCCGTCCCGGCGAGCGCGACGTCGGCCGCGTCCTCGGCGCCCGGGTTGAACGCGGCCGCCGTGACCGCGCCGGGGTTGAACGCGCCGAGCTCGGCGCGCCGGCGCCCGGCGGCGACGTCGTAGACGAGGCCGAAGCCGGTGTCGCCGCCCACCACCAGCAGGGCGCCGGTGCGGTCGAAGCCGAGCGCGGTGATCTGGAACGGGCGGTCGAGGACGATGCCCTCGCCGCGCTCCTGGCGCGTGGCCACGCTCCAGAGGTGCACGCGACCGTCGTCGCCGCCCGCGGCCAGCAGCTTGCCGTCCGGGCTGAACGCGACCGACCGGGTCGCGGCGTTCCTGGTCAGCGTGGTCGCCTGCTCGTCGCCGACGTCCCACAGGCGCAGCGTCCTGTCGTCGCCGACGGCCGCGAGGAGCCGCCCGTCGGGGCTGAACGCGACGGCCCGCACGGCGCCGACGGCCCCGCGCAGTTCGGCCACGACCGGCCCGCGGTGCAGCCAGGCCCGCACGCCGAGCACGCCCGCGACCACGACGAGGATCACGACCACGGTGGCGACGTGCCGCCCCAGGCCCCGCTTCCCCGCGGCGGCCTCGGGCTTCGGCTCGGGCTTCTGAGGCGTCACCGGCTCGGGCCTCGGAGGCGTCGCCGGTCCGGGCTCCGGATGCGTCACCGGTTCGGCGACGGCCACCGCCGCGACCGGGGCGGCGGCCGGGGGAAGCGTGACGACGGGTGGCGGCGACACGGACTCCGGCGCGGCGAGGACCGGGGTCAGGTCCTCGGTCGGCAGGGCGGTCTCCCAGCGCGCGGCCGGGGCCAGCAGGCTGCCCTCCGCGACGGCGAGCTCCGGCTGGTCGACGATCGTCGGCGCGATCCGCAGCGCCCGGTGCAGCAGCGTCGCGGCCAGCGGGATGCGGGACGAGCCGCCGACGAGGAACACGCCGGCGATGCGCTCCGGCACGGCGCCCGACTCGCGCAGGACGCGCACGGTCAGCGCGACGGTCCGGTCGAGGTACGGCCGCGCCGCCGCCTCGAACTCCTCCCGGGTCAGGTGCAGGTCCCGGTCGAGCAGGGGCAGGTGCAGCTCGGCGGTCGCGTGCCGGGTGAGCTGCTCCTTGGCCGCGCGCGCCCCGGTCCACAGGGCCCGCCGGGCCTGCTGGTCGGCCTGGTTCTGCGGCCAGTCGAGGCGCGCCCAGGCCTCGGCGGCGCCGGGGGTGAGCGCGCGGGCGTGCTGGACCACGGCCGCGTCCAGGTCGAGCCCGCCCACGTCGGCCAGCCCGTCGGCGGCGAGGACCTCGAAGCCCCCGCCGGCGGCCGCCCGGCGCACGACGCTCACGTCGAAGGTGCCGGCGCCCAGGTCGTACACCACGACGGTGTGGCCGGGCCGCAGGTCGTGGACGGTGCCGAAGTGCGCCGCGGCGGCCACGGGCTCGGGCACCAGCCCGACCTCGCCCAGCCCGGCCCGGCGCGCGGCCTCGGCCAGCAGGCCCAGGCGGGTCCGGCCCCAGGCCGCGGGGTGGGTCAGCACCGTCTCGGCCATCGGGCCGCCCGCGACCCGCCGCGCCTCGGTGCCGACCCGGTCCAGGATCGCGGCGAGGACCTCGGCGACGGGGAACTCCCGCTCCCCCAGCCAGACGGTGCCGTCGTCGATGCGGCGCTTCGGGTTGGCCTCCAGCCCCGCGGGCTGGGCGATCGCGGCCCGCTCGGCGTCCTGCCCGGTCAGCAGCTCGGGGCCGGAGCCGGCGAACACGGCGGAGGACAGCAGCGGCGAGGCGTCGAACAGCAGGGGCCGCGACGCGCCCGGGAACGCCAGGACGGCAACGGTCGTCGACGTGCCCAGGTCGATGCCGAGCCGGTATGCCACCCGCACACTGTACGAGCCCCGGCCAAATCCACGAGCCCTGGCCGATCTCAGCCCGCGGCGGCCTCCGCCAGCAGGTGGAACGCCTGGGCCTCGGCCGAGGTGCCCGGGCGGTCGAACGTGGGCGCGCCGCAGACCGAGGTGACGAGCCCGTCGACCACGAAGGGGGCCACGGCGGCGCGCAGGGAGCCGGCGACGTCCGCGTAGGAGCCGGGGAGCCAGCCGTCGGCGACGCCGGTGTACGCCGCGTACGCCAGCATCTGCGCGAGGTTCGCCTCCCGGAACGAGCCCGGATCGTCCAGGACGTCCCCGAACAGCCCGTCGCTGCGGCGCCACCGCAGGCAGGCGTCGATCACCTCGCGCGCGTGGCCGGCGAAGGGCGCGGCGAGGCCCGGGTCGTGCCGGATGGCCCGCGCGAGCCCGGCGGCGACCCAGCCGCTGCCGGTGCCCCAGCACGTCGGGCGGCTGTCGGCGGCGAGGTAGAGCCCGTCGCGGCACAGCCGGGCGCGGTGGCCCTCGGCCTGCCGCACGGCCAAGTCGGGGCGGCCGGCGAGGGCGAGCATCGGCACCACCATGTAGACGGAGTCGGCCCAGACCTCCGGCGCGTCCAGCAGGTGGTAGAGGGTGCCGTCCGCGGCGCGCGGCGCCCGTTCGGCGATCCAGTCCAGTTGGCGGCGGGCGGGTTCGGGGTCATCGAGCAGGACGACACCCTGATAGATGGCGGCCGAGTTCACCGATCCGCGCTCGCCGCCGATGGTGCCCAGCCGGCCGTCCGGGCTCTGGTGCACGACCGCGTCGCGGGCCAGCCGCCGGGCCAGGTCGGTGAGGCCCAGGTCGAGCAGGGCGTGGATGGCCACGCCCTGCTCCCAGTTCTGCCGCTGCATCGCCAGCAGCGTGACCAGGACCGGGTTCACCCTCGCGTCACTGCTGGGGCGTGAGCACGAAGAGGGGGATCTGCCGGTCGGTGTTCTGCTGGTACTCGTCATACGCCGGCCACGTCTCGGTGGCCCGCTTCCACCACAGCTCCTTCTCGGCGCCGGTGGCCTCGCGGGCCGTGTAGTCGCGCTTGACCGGCCCGTCCTGGAGCTCGACGTGCGGGTTGGCGACGATGTTGTAGTACCACACCGGGTGCTTCGGCGCGCCGCCCAGCGAGGCCACGACCGCGTACTGCCCGTCGTGCTCCACCCGCATGAGCGGGGTCTTGCGGATCTTGCCCGACTTGGCGCCGAGCGTCGTCAGGACGATGACGGGCCGGCCCTGCATCGTGTTGCCCTCGGCGCCATTGGTGCGCTCGAACAGTTCGACCTGCTCACGCGACCACTGCGACGGGCTCGGCTCGTACTCACCGGACAACGGCATGGTGCATGCTCCTCACTGATCCTTGATGTCGTCTTCGACGCTACCCTCCGGCTCCGGCTCCGGCTCCGGCTCCGGCTCCGGCTCCGGTTCGGGTTGGTCGACCTCCCCGTCGGTGTCCTGCACTCCCGGCGGCTCCTCACCCTCGTCGGTGGGCTCGCCGTCGGGGTGCTGGGAGAGGTACCGCACCGCGGTGTTGCTCACCGCGAGCAGCGGCACCGCGACGAGCCCGCCCACGATCCCGGCCGCCACCACGCCCGTCGTGATCGCCAGGATCACCGCGAGCGGGTGCAGCGCGACCGCCCGGCCCATGATCAGCGGCTGGAGGACGTGCCCTTCCAGCTGCTGTACGGCGATGACGACGCCGAGCACGAGCAGCGCGCTGACCGGCCCGTTGGTGACGAGCGCGACGAGCACGGCGACCGTGCCGGAGAGCGTGGCCCCGATGACCGGGATGAACGCGCCGAGGAACACGAGCGCGGCCAGCGGCAGCGCGAGCGGGATGCGCAGGACGGCCAGGCCGATGCCGATGCCGAGCGCGTCGACGAACGCGACCAGCACCGTGGCGCGCACATAGGAGACGAGGGTGTACCAGGAGTAGTGCCCGGCCCGCGCGACGGGCAGCCGGGCCTGGTGCGGCAGCAGCCGGCACAGGAACGCCCAGATCTGCCCGCCGTCGCGCAGGAAGAAGAACAGCGTGAACAGCACCAGGAAGAAGCCCGTGACCACCTCGCCGAGCGTGGTCGCGGTGCTCAGGGCCCCGGAGGTCAGCGCGCCCCGGTTGGCCGTGAACTGCTTCTCCAGCGAGCTCACCGTGTCGTTGAGCTGTTTCTCGGAGATGTGCAGCGGCCCGGAGGAGAGCCAGCGCTGGATCTCGCCCACGCCCTCGCCCACGCGGCCGGAGAGGTTGTCGAACTGGGCGATGAACGTGTAGATGATCACGCCCAGGCCGCCGAAGACCACGATGAGGCCGCCGACGAGCACGATCGCGGCGGCCAGCGAGCGGTGCAGCCCGTGCCGGCGCAGCCAGCCGGCCACGGGTTCGAGCAGCGCGGCGAGCAGGATCGCCACGGCGACCGGGATGACCATCAGGCGCAGGGCGGCGATGACCTTCAGCAGCAGGTACCCGGTCAGGATGAACAGCACGATGCGCCAGGCCCAGGCCCCCGCGACCTTCACGCCGCGGGGGATGCCGTCCTCCACAGTGGACGCGGGCCGCACCTCCACCGGCCCGGCGAAGGGCGGCACGGCACGCGCCGCGCTCAGCCGCGTCCGTGCACGCTCACCGACCTGGGTTATCCACTGCGCCATGCCACGGCTGTACCCCTAACGAGCTGGGATCAACCGGGTATTACTTCTGCCGATCGTACCGGGAGAAGTCGTCGGGGTTGTCCTTGCTCGACGTGCGCCAGATGTCGCCGTTGCACGTGTAGTTCGCCGGGTCCAGGTTGGGCTCGAGCTGGATCTTGCCGGCCTCGGTGCCATCGACGCTGATCGTGACGACCGTGGTGGCCTCGCCGCCGGCGTAGGAGATCACGCCGTCCTTGGTCGTCAGCTTCCACTCCGTGCGGCCGGCCCAGGTCGCGGTGACGGTCCGGCCGTCGTCGGTCTTGCCGCTGTAGGACGTGCTGGTGTCGTCCTCGATGGCGTTGCCGTCGTCCTTGATCTCCCAGATCTTGCCGCCGCCGTTCATCTTGACCGTCGTCAGGTTCCCGCGCTTCGCGGTGTCCGTGCCGGTGAGGTCGACGACCTTCTGGTACGAGGTCTGCTTCCACTTGCCGACCAGGCACTTGTCGATCGGGCCGCTCTGCGAGGCGCCCGCCTGCGGGGTCGCCGGGGTGTCGGGCTTGCGGTTGAGCGAGACCACGACGATGGCGACGACGACGACCACGAGCAGCACCGAGCTGAGGATGAGCGCGGGGAAGAACCTGCTGCGGCGGCCGGAGCCGTCGCCGCCCGGCATCGCCGGGCCGGACGTCTGGTACGCCGGGGGCTGCTGGTACGCCGGGGGCGCGCTGTACTGCTGGGACGCGTACGGCACGGCCGAGTACGGCTGGGCGGCCTGGGGCTGCTGCGGCTGCTGGTACTGGGGATACTGCGGCGGCGGCTGCACCGGATACTGCGGCGGGTACTGCTGCGGCGCGGGCTGGGGCTGACCGTAGGGCGGCTGCGGCTGGGGCGGGCCGTAGGGCGGCTGGGGCGGGTAGTTGCCGCTCTGGTCGGGCTGCTGCCACTGCCTGCTCGGGTCCACGTCCCTATCCTCCCCTGTGCGGCCGCACGGCTACCTTGGCTCGCGAAGTTCACGCATCCTCGCGCGTGAACCCCTCGCGTCATTCGCCGTCGAGAATGGCACACGCACACATCTTTCGCAGGTCGCACTTTCCGGCAAAAGCCGCGTATCACCACGGCGCTGACCAGCGAAATCGCACTTGGCGCCAACTGGCCGACCCACGGCGGGGGTTTGTGTGTGACGATCGATCGCAGCGGGTACACGTCGCGCACCGGGCAGGCCCGTCGGAGGAGGTTGGGCGTCATGCTCAGCGAGAGCGAGCAGAAGCGGCTCGCAGACATCGAAGCCGCGTTGCGCAGCGATGCGCGCTTCGTCAATGGATTCAACCGGGCCATGACTCGCCGGATCACGCCCCGCCGCGTGACCTCGGTGATCATCGCCGTAGCCGCGATCGTCGGCGCCGTCATCGGACTGGCCGCCGGCAGCGTCTTCGGGACGGTGCTGGCGATCTGCGCTCTCGGCGTCGCCGGCGGCGTCTGGACCTACCGCCCGGCCCAGGCCGAGCCCGTGATCCCCCGGATAGACACCGAACTCTAGAACGTTCCCCCATCGCGTTCCCCGGCCCCGCCAGGCGCCGGGGAACCGTCGTATCAGCGCGGCGGGCGCCATGACGCTGCGGCGATGACCGAACCGCGGCGCACCGTGCTGTTCGCCGGCTTCGCGCGGTTTTCCCGGCCCGCCGCCGCTGGTCGCCGACGCCGACACGTCGCGGAGGCGGCCTCGACGTCCCGTCCGGGTGGCGTCAATCGTGGGCTGCGCCCAGCCGGCCGGCAGCTGGAGAAGGTGCGCCGCGGCCCCACGAGCAGGAGCCGCCCAATCGGGCGCGGCGATCGGACGTTCCGCCCGGCCGGGGGATGTGTCCCGAATAGGCGGAATCCGGGCGTGTCGATCTTGCACCCTCCGAGGCGAGGGGTGACAGTACACCGGTGATGCCTCCGATCGCCCGGCTCAAGGCGGCGCTCAACGGTGGCCGGGCGCCCGGCGAGCACCCGGCCCTGCCCTGCTCCCCCGCCGAGCTCGCCGACGCCGCGCAGCGCGCGGTCGCGGCCGGAGCCGAGGCCGTGCACCTGCATCCGCGCGACGACGCCGGTGCGGAGTCGCTGGCGGCGGCCGACGTGGGCGCGGCGGTCGCGGCCGTGCGCCGCACCTGCCCCGACACGCCGGTCGGGGTCACCACGGGGCTGTGGATCACCGGGCGGGACGTCGCCGCGCGGCAGACGGCGGTCGCGGGGTGGGCGGGGCTGTCGCGGTACGAACGCCCGGACTTCGCCTCCGTGAACGTCTCCGAGCCCGGGTTCACCGCGCTCGCCGCCACCCTGGGCGAGCTCGGCATCGCGGTCGAGGCCGGGGTGTGGACGCTCGAGGACGCCGGGGCGCTGTCGATCGCGGGCGGGGTGCCGCGCGTGCTCGTCGAGATCATGGGGCCGGGCGCGGACGCCGAGGCGATCCTGGCGCGGCTGGACGAGGTCGGGGTGGCCGGCGAGCGGCTGCTGCACGGCGAGGGTCCGCGGTGCTGGCCGATGGTCGAGCTGGCGGGGCGGCTCGGGCTGCCGACGCGGATCGGGCTCGAGGACACCCTCACCGGTCCCGACGGCGGGCCGGTGGCCGACAACGCGGCACTGGTACGGCTCGCGCTGTCGGTCTGGTCGTCGGCCCGATCAGCATCGTAGCGGCCCGCCGGACCGCGGCCGGCAACGGAGCACGGCCGCCGCGCGGGCGCGACGGCCGTGACCCGAACCGGAGCGACTAGCTCTTCTTGACACCCTTGCCGCTGCGGAACAGCTTCACCATGCCGGCGAAGAACCGCTCCATCTCGGAGCCGAACGGGTTGTCGCTCACCACGTAGGTCCAGGTGGCGCTCGGCCGCACCAGGCCCGCGTTCTCCGGCTCCCAGTCCGGCCCGTCGATCTCCAGCTCCTCGAACTCGGAGACCGTGCGGTTGTCGATCTCGGCCAGCAGGCCGCGGAACGCCGGGATCGCCTCGCGGTGGAACTCGTCCAGCGGGTCCTGCGAGCCGAGCACCCGCAGGTGGATGCCCTCCCGCAGCTCGCTCATGTCGGCCAGGTGCTCCGACCACGCCTGGTCCGCGTGGAACAGGGCGATCTGGCGCGCGATGCGCAGCAGCGTCTCCTCGCCCAGCTCCTCGGCGAGCTCGTTGTACTTGTCCGGGGAGCGCTCCGCGAGCAGCTCGCCCGCCGCGTCGGTGGTCAGCAGCTCCTCGCGCCGCTTGCCGTGCAGCTGGCGGTGCTGGTCGAGCAGGTAGTTGTACCGCCAGGTGTTGCGGTGGATCTCGAGGTTCACCGTCTCGGCGACCCGCTGGGCGGAGCCGATGGCCCACCGCACGTCCTCGTCCTCGATGGCGCCCTCGGCGTCGGCGCGGCCCATGGGCATGGGCTCGGGACCGTACCGCTGCACGAGCTCGTCCTCGAGCGAGACGAAGAACATCGACTCGCCCGGGTCGCCCTGCCGGCCGGCCCGGCCGCGGAGCTGGTCGTCGATGCGGCGCGAGTCGTTGCGGGCCGTGCCGATCACGAACAGCCCGCCGAGGTCGGCGACCCGCTCGCGCTCCTTCTCGTCGCTGCCGCCGAGGCGGATGTCGACGCCGCGGCCGGTCATCTGCGTCGAGACCGTCACCGCGCCCACCGCGCCGGCCTCGGCCACGATCCCGGCCTCCGACTCGTCGTTCTTCGCGTTGAGGACCACGCACTCCACGCCCTCCTCGGCGAGGGTGGCGGCCAGCCGCTCCGACTCGGCCACGCTCAGCGTGCCGATCAGCACCGGGCGCCCCGTGGCGTGCATCGCGACGATCTCGGCGACCACGGCGATGTCGCGCTCCTCGGCGGAGGCGTAGACGCGGTCGGGCCAGTCCTTGCGGACGTTGGGCAGGTGCGGCGGGATGACCGCGACCTCGAGCTTGTAGAACTCCCGCAGCTGGTCACCGACCGGCATGGCCGTGCCCGTCATGCCGCAGATCCGCTTGTACTGCGTCAGGAACGCCTGCACCGTGATGGTCTGCAGCACCGTGCCGCCGCCGCTGGAGCGGATCTTCTCCTTGGCCTCGACCGCGGCCTGCAGCCCGTCGGGCCAGCGGCGCCGCTGCGCCACCCGGCCGCGGAACTCGTCGATGAGCTCGACCCGCTCCTCGCGCACGATGTAGTCGACGTCGCGGACCAGCAGCGCCTCGGCGTGCAGCGCCAGGTTGACCGCGGTCAGCGTGTCGACGTTCTCCTCGGCGTAGAGGTCGATGTCCAGGGCGGCCTCGACCTTCGCCAGGCCCCGCGTGGTCAGGTGGGCGGTGCGGCCCTCGTCGACGACCTCGTAGTCCCGGTCGCGGTGCAGCCCGCCGACGATCTCGGCGATCGCGATCGGCTGGTCCTCGCCGGCGATGGTGGAGCCGGCCAGCACCAGCGGCACCCGGGCCTCGTCGATGAGAATCGAGTCCGCCTCGTCGACGATGACCGTCGCGAGCTCCCGGTGCACCCGGTCGGCGGTGTTCGTCACGATCGAGTCGCGGAGCAGGTCGAAGCCCGCCTCGCTGACCGAGACGTAGGTGATGTCCTGCGCGTAGGCCGTGCGGCGCTCCTCCGGCGTGGAGGACTCGTTGACCCACCCGACGGTCAGGTCGAGCAGCTCGTAGACCGGCCGCATCCACTCGGCGTCGCGGCGGGCCAGGTAGTCGTTGACCGTGATCACGTGGACCGGGCCCTGCGCGGCGTAGCCGGCGGCGGCGATCGCCGCGGTCAGCGTCTTGCCCTCACCGGTGGCCATCTCGACGACGTGCCCGGCCAGCAGCACCTGGGCGCCGAGCAGCTGCACGTCATACGGCCGCTCGTCCAGGGCCCGCTTGGCCGCCTCCCGGCCCAGCGCGCACGCCTCGACGAAGTCCTGGGTGTCTTCCCGCTGGTGCAGTGCCGTGGCGGCGGCACGAAGCTCGTCGTCGGTGAGCTCGGACAGCTCGGCCTCGCGCTTCTCGATCTCCGGCAGCAGGGCGCGCATCGGTTCGAGGTCGATCGTGGTGCCCGGCTGCTCCTGCAGCTTGCGGCGCCACGCGTTGAATTTGCTCACCAAACCCATGCCGAACACGATACGTCGCCCGGGGCGGCCACTGTGCGCCCCATCACGCCCTGGCTCAGGACCGGTCGAAACCGGTTGAAACTTTCCGCGCCGGCGGCATGGACGGCGCACCCCCGGCGGCCTTGGGCCGAGGGCCGTGCGGCGCGAGGCAGTATTGATGCCGTGGAACAGTCAGTCGCGGCGCTGAGCGCGCTCGTCGGCAAGGGCGGCGTGCTCGTGCTCAGCGGGGCCGGCCTGTCGACGGAGTCGGGCATCCCCGACTACCGGGGGCCGAGCGGGGTGCGGCGCAACGCCCAGCCGATGACCTACCAGACCTTCACCCGCGACCCGATCGCCCGCCGGCGGTACTGGGCCCGCAGCCACCTCGGCTGGCGCACCATCGCGCGGGCCGCCCCCAACGCCGGGCACCACGCCGTCGGGCGGCTGCAGCGGCTGGGCCTGCTCACCGGCGTCATCACGCAGAACGTCGACGGCCTGCACCAGGCCGGCGGCGCGGACGGCGTGGTGGAGCTGCACGGCGCCCTCGACCGGGTGATCTGCCTCGACTGCGGCGAGCTGTCCGGGCGCGACGAGCTCGACGCGCGGCTGGGCGCGGCCAACGCCGGCTTCGACGCGGTCGCGGGCGGCATCAACCCCGACGGCGACGTGGACCTCACCGACGAGCAGGCGGCCGGGTTCGCGGTCGTGGACTGCACGGGCTGCGGCGGGATGCTCAAGCCCGACGTCGTGTTCTTCGGGGAGAGCGTGCCGCCGCCGCGGGTGCGGGCGTGCTTCGACCTCGTGGAGCGCTCCGCCGCACTGGTGGTGCTCGGCTCCTCGCTCACCGTCATGTCGGGCCGCCGCTTCGTGGTGCGCGCGGCCAAGATCGGCCTGCCCGTCGCCATCGTCAACCAGGGTCCGACCCGCGGCGACGCCCACGCCTCGCTGCTGCTCGACGCGCCCCTGGGGGCCGTGCTGTCGAGGGTCGCCTGGGACCTGCGCACCTGACCGGCCGTCAGGGTCGAGCGGAGCATGGCTCGGGTCCGTCGTGGTGCGGACCGTCGCTCCCGCCAGACACCGCTGGGCGCTGCGCGCCGACGCTGCCGGGTCCGCCGTGGTCGCCCTACGGCTGGTGATTCCCCCGGCGGGCGCCGCGCTCAGCGCAGCGCCCGTCGCGGTCAGCGCTCCAGCTGCTCGA
Source organism: Dactylosporangium sp. CA-139114 (assembly GCF_050955725.1). NCBI lineage: Bacteria > Bacillati > Actinomycetota > Actinomycetes > Micromonosporales > Micromonosporaceae > Dactylosporangium > Dactylosporangium sp. CA-139114. The sequence goes on along the minus strand of NZ_CP192080.1, from coordinate 2,345,373 downwards.
CCAGCGCCTGGCAGAAGGCGGGCAGGTCGTCGGGCTTGCGGCTGCTGATGAGGTTCCCGTCCACGACGAGCTCCTCGTCGACCCAGGTCGCCCCGGCGTTGCGGTAGTCGGTCCGCAACGACGGCCACGAGGTGAGGCGCTTGCCGCGCACCGCGTCGGCCTCGATGAGGACCCAGCCGCCGTGGCAGATGACCGCGATCGGGCGTCCCAGGGCGGCGAAGCCGCGGACGAACTCGACCGCCTCCGGCTGCCAGCGCAGCAGGTCACCGTTGGCCACCCCGCCGGGCAGGACCAGGGCGGCGAAGTCGCCCGGCCGCGCGTCGGCCGCCGTGACGTCCACGTCGAACCGGTCGGCCGGGTCGAGGTGGTGGTATCCCTGCACCTGCCCCGGCTCGAGCGAGACCAGCCGCGGCGTGTGGCCGGCGTGCTCGACCGCCTTCCAGGGCTCGGTCAGCTCGGCCTGCTCGATACCTTCCTTGGAAACAAGAAACGCGACATCCATGACGATCGGGTACCCGTCAGGAGGCCGCCCAACCGGATGCGGCCGAATTCGCCGTTGCGGGCCGCACCCGGGTGTCCGAGGCTTACCAGCTGTGAAGCCCACCGCACGACGCGCCGTCGCCGCCGACACCGAGCAGCTCGTCCGGCTGCGGGTCGTGATGCTCGAGGACATGCACGGCGCGCCCGCCCCGCCCGGCGAATGGTCCCGGCACTGCGCGGCCACGCTGCGCCGCCGCCTGCCCGTCGCGGACCCCGACGCCACCCTGGCCGCGTTCGTGGTCGACCGCCCGGACGGGCCGGGCCTGGCCGCGTGCGCGGTGGGCACGATCGAGGATCGCCTCGCCTCGCCCGGCAACCCCGGCGGCCTCACCGGCTACATCTTCAACGTGGCCACCGACGAGCCGTACCGCCGCCGGGGCCTCTCCACCGCGTGCCTGGACGCGCTGCTGGCCTGGTTCGAGGCCCGCGCGGTGCCGGCGGTGCGCCTGTTCGCCTCCCGCGACGGCCTGCCGATGTACGAGCGGATGGGCTTCCGGCACGAGACCAGGACGTCGATGGAGCTGGTCCTGCCGCGCTGACGCGCTCAGGGGCCGGTCTCGCCCCACAGGCGCAGCCGGGACATGCCGCCGTCCGGGTAGATGTCGAGCCGCACGTGGCTCGCCGGCCGGTCGCAGTCCAGCCGGAAGAAGTGGCGCGTGTCCGGCTGCGTGGGCGTGCGCGGCAACAGGTCGAACCACGCGGACTCGTCCGCCGGGTCGGCCGTCGCCCGCAGCGAGGCCGAGCCGGGGGCGTTGCCCTTGAAGTGGGTGGTGTCCAGCTCCACGAGGCGGATGCGGCCCGCGGCGGCCAGGCGGACGAGCACCCACTCGTTGCCGGGCTCGCGGCGCCGCGCGGTCTCCCAGCCCTCGCTCATCTGCCGCGGCCGGTCCGGCAGCAGCAGGTTGCCCGGCGAGCCGTAGAACCTGTCGCTGCACCCGGCCACCACCGCGCCCAGCTCCATCGCGGCCAGGTTCGCGGTCAGCCCGTGCAGCAGGGCCGGGTCGGGCACCGCCTCGCCGTGCACGCGCAGCCGGGCGACGCCGCCGTCCGGGAAGATGTTCAGGCGCACGTGGGTGTAGCGGGCCGGGTCGGCGACCGGGAAGTGGTTGCGGTGGTCGCCCCGCACCGGGGACTTCGCGACGATCCCGGTCCACGCGGCCGCGGCCAGGTCGTCCGGGGACGGGTGGCCCGGCAGCTCGGCGGCGTCGACGGAGACCTGCGGCGGGTAGTTGCCGGTGAAGTGCGCGGTGTCGACCACCACGCCGTGGATCCGCCCCGGGGCCCCGAGCCGGACGATCGCCCAGTCGTGGCCGGGCGAGCGGCGCCGGCGGGTCTCCCAGCCGTCGTACACCTTGCCCTTCGGCCCGTAGGTCCACGTCTCGTGCCCGGACGGCTCGGGGTTGACGAGGTTGTCCATGGCCGCGAAGAACTCGTCGTTCGCGGCCACCACGCCGCCGCCGAGCACCCGCGAGGCCAGGTCGGTCAGGTCGGTGAAGGTCATGCGTCCTCCCGCAGCAGCAGCCGGCCCCTCGCGGGCCCGCCGGTCGGCTCGCCCCGCAGCCAGGTCGTGCGCACCGCGCCGGTCAGCTCGCGGTCGGCGTACGGGGTGACCGGGTGCCGATGGTGCAGGGCCGCCGGGTCGACCGTGAAGACCGCCTCCGGGTCGAAGGCGACCAGGTCGGCGTCGGCCCCCGGCGCGATGCGGCCCTTGCGGCGCAGGCCCACCAGGTCGGCCGGGCCGGCGGCCATCCAGCGCACCACGTCGGCGAGGGTGAAGCCGCGCTCGCGGGCGGCCGTCCACACCGCGGGCAGGCCCAGCTGCAGCGACGCGATCCCGCCCCAGGCCGCGGCGAAGTCGCCGGAGTCGCGGCGCTTGAGGTGCGGCGTCGACGGCGAGTGGTCGGACACGACGAGCGAGATGGTGCCGTCGGCGAGGCCGCCCCAGAGCCGGTCCTGGTTGCCCGCGTCGCGGATCGGCGGGCAGCACTTGAACTCGGTCGCGCCGTCCGGGACCGCGGCGGCGTCCAGGGTCAGGTAGTGCGGGCAGGTCTCGGCGGTGGCGCGCACCCCGTCGCCGCGCGCGCGGCGCAGGGACCCGAGCGCGTCGGCGGCGGACAGGTGCAGGATGTGGACCCGGCGGTCGGTCGCGCGGGCCGTCTCCAGCGCGGTGTCGACCGCGCTGACCTCGGCCGCGGCCGGCCGGGACGCGAGGAAGTCGGCGTAGGCGCGCGACGGGCGGGCGTCGTGCAGCCGGGCCGGGTCCTCGGCGTGCACGATGAACAGCGCGTCGACGGCGGCGAAGGCCTCGGCCAGCCCCGCGGGGTCCAGCGGCGGGAACTCGGGCACGCCGGAGTCGACGAGGAAGCTCTTGAAGCCGAAGACGCCGGCCTCGTGCAGCGGGGCGAGGTCGGCGGCGTTGCCGGGCACCGCCCCGCCCCAGAAGCCCACGTCGACGTGGCACTGCCCCCGGGCCGCGGCCTGCTTCTCGCGCAGGGCCGCGACCGTGGTCGTCGGCGGCAGCGAGTTCAGCGGCATGTCGACGATGGTGGTGACGCCGCCGGCCGCGGCCGCGCGGGTCGCGGTCGCGAAGCCCTCCCACTCGGTGCGGCCGGGCTCGTTGACGTGCACGTGGGTGTCGACGAGGCCGGGCAGCAGCGACAGGCCCTCCAGGTCGGTGACCGGGCCGTCGCCGTCCGCGGCGTAGTCGCCGACCGCGACGATCCGCCCGTCGTGGACGGTCACGGTGGCGGCGCGGGGCCCGCCGGGCAGATAGACCTGGCGGGAGCGCAGGGAGAACGTCACAGGGCCTCCAGCACCTCGAGGGGATGGCGCACGTCACCGGGGCGCAGCGCGCCGCAGTGCAGGCCGCGCAGCAGGAACCGGGCCATGGCCCGGGCGGTCGCCGGCTCGTCGAGGTGCCCCCGCGTGCGGCGGCCCAGGTAGTGCCCGAGGCGCCGGCTCGCCTCGCCGGCGCCGTCGCGGAAGAACTCGAACGTGGTCCCCCAGCGGGTCACCAGGTGCCCGGGGTGCAGGTCCCAGCCCTGGTAGATGCCGCGCTCCAGGCTGCGGCGCACGAGCCGGGCGTGCAGGGCCCAGGCGCGGTGCACCTCCTCGGTGCCGCCGGCCGGGATGACGTTCGTGGAGCCGTCGGCGACGGCGACCCCGGTGCCCGCCGCGGCCGCCTGCATGACGGCCTTGGCGTGGTCGGCGACCGGGTGCTCGAGGCTCTGGTACGCCGGGGCGACGCCCAGCGCGGTGCTGTAGTCGTAGGTGCCGTAGTGCAGGCCGGTGAGCCGCCCGTGCGAGCGGACGATCATCTCCGGCAGCGGGCTGCGGCCGTCGGCGCCGAGGATCGCCTGCGGGGTCTCGACCTGCAGCTCGAAGCGCAGCGCGCCCTCGGCGAGGCCGTGCGCGTGCTCGAGCTGCCGGCACAGCAGCACGGCGGCGTCGGCGTGGCCGGCCGAGGTGGCCTTCGGGAACGTGATGACGAAACCGTCCGGCGGCGGGCCGAGCGCGGCGAGGAACACGTCGAGCGTGCGGGCCGCCCGCAGTACCGTATCCGGCTCCAGGCTCTTGCACCGCAGCCCGGAGAAGGCCGGCGGGCTCGTGCGCAGGGCGGCCCCCGCCGCGGTCGCGTGGGCGTCCTCCTCGTCGTCGCCGCGGCGGCCGTAGCCGTCCTCGAAGTCGACCCGCAGGTCCTCGATCGGCTCGGTGACGAGCTTGCCCAGCACCAGCTCCACGATCTCGTCCGGGAACGGCGGGCGCCCGTGGTCGCGGACCAGGCACCGGGCCTCCTGCCCCCACTGCCCCACGGTCGCGGCCGAGAAGCGGTCGGCGGGCACGTAGACCGTGTGCACCGGCTGCCGTACGACCGCCGTGTCCGCCACCTGGCCGGGCAGCCGCAGGCGGTCCAGGTGCTCGGCCCGCGCCCGCAGCTGCTCCAGGTCCCGTTCCGGCAGCGCCATCTCACGTCCCCGTCAGGTGCTCGGGCCGCACCGGCACCCGCTTGAGCGGCAGGCCGGTGGCGGCGCGGATCGCCGCGACGATCGCCGGGGTGGACGAGATGGTCGGGGGCTCGCCGACGCCGCGCAGCCCGTACGGCGCCTCGGGATCGCCCAGCTCAAGCACGTCGATGAGCATCGGCGGCACATCCAGCATGGTCGGGATGAGATAGTCCGTGAACGACGGGTTGCGGATGCGCCCGTCCACGACCTGGATCTCCTCCATCACCGCGAGCCCGAGCCCCTGGGCGGTGCCGCCGGCGATCTGGCCGCGCACCGACTGCGGGTGCAGCGCCCGCCCGACGTCCTGCGCGGTGGCGATCTCGACCACGCGCACCAGCCCGAGCTCCACGTCGACGTCGACGGTGGCCCGGTGGGCGGCGAACGCGTACTGCACGTGCGCGTCCCCCTGCCCGGTGCGCGGGTCGAGCGGGAACGTGGGCCGGTGCCGCCACTCGACGGTCTCCTCGATCGGCCCGTCGCCCAGGACGGTGACGAGGACGGCGGCGAGGTCGGTGGCCTCCCCGCCGGCGCGGCGCTCGGCCTCGCGGCGCACGGCCTCGCAGGCGGCCTTGACCGCGCCGCCGGTGACGTAGGTCTGCCGCGACGCCGACGAGGACCCGGCGCTGCCGATCGTCGTGTCCGCGGTGGCCACCGTCACCTGCCGCACCCCGAGCTCGGTCCGCACGATCTGCGCCATGACCGTGACGAGCCCCTGGCCGACCTCGGCGGCCGCGGTGTGCACGACCGCGACCGGCTCGCCACCGACGAGCTCGAGGCGCACCCGGGCGGTGGAGGAGTCGTCGAAGCCCTCGGAGAAGCCGACGTTCTTGATGCCGATGCCGTAGCCGACGCCCCGCCGCACCCCCTCGCCGTGCGTGGTGTTGGCGACGCCGCCGGGCAACCCGCGGGGGTCGCCGGTGCCGGGCGGGGCCGGCGGCAGGTCGCGGACCCGGCGCAGGAGCTCGGCAACGGGCGCGGGCCCCGTGACGACCTGGCCGGTGGGCATGGTGTCGCCGGGCTCGAGGGCGTTGCGGGCGCGCAGCGCCACCGGGTCGAGCCCGAGCGCGGCGGCGAGCCGGTCCATCTGCGACTCGTAGGCGAAGCAGGCCTGCACGGCGCCGAAGCCGCGCATCGCGCCGCACGGCGGGTTGTTGGTGTAGACCGCGTAGCCGTCCACGGTGACGCTCGGCACCCGGTACGGCCCGACGCCGAGCGTCGTGGCGTTGGCGACCACGGCCATGGAGGTGGACGCGTACGCGCCGCCGTCGAGCACGATCCGGGCCCGCACGTAGAGCAGCCGGCCGGTCTCGTCGGCGCCGTGCTCGTACCGCAGCCGGGCCGGGTGGCGGTGCACGTGGCCGAAGAAGGACTCCTCGCGGGAGTAGACCATCTTCACCGGCCGCCCGGTGTGCAGCGCCAGCATGCACGCATGCACCTGCATGGAGACGTCCTCGCGGCCGCCGAACGCGCCGCCGACCCCGGCCAGGCTGAGCCGCACCTTCTCCGGCGGCAGGCCCAGGCAGTCGGCCACCTGGGCGAGGTCGCCGTGCAGCCACTGGGTCGCGATGAACAGGTCGACGCCGCCGTCCTCGGCCGGGATCGCGAGCCCGGACTCGGGGCCGAGGAACGCCTGGTCCTGCATGCCGACCTCGTAGTCGCCGGTGACGACGACGGGCGCGACGACGTCCTGCGGGCCCTTGCGGATCGGCACGTGCCGCAGCAGGTTGCCGGACTCGTGCACCGGCGCGCAGGCCGGGTCGAGGGCGGCCTCGCTGTCCACGACGGGCGCCAGCACCTCGTACTCGACGCCGATGCGCGCCGCGGCCCGCCGGGCGGTCTCGGGGTGGTCGGCGGCGACGATGGCGACCGGCTCGCCGGCGTAGCGGACCTGCCCGATCGCGAGCACCGGCTGGTCGCGGTGCTCCAGGCCGTAGTGCTTGGCCCCGGGCACGTCCTCGGCGGTGAGCACGGCGTGCACGCCGGGCAGCCGCAGGGCCTCGGTCAGGTCGACGGACACGATCCGGGCCCGCGGGTGCGGGCTGCGCAGGGTCGCGCCCCACAGCATCCGGTCGGCCCACAGGTCGGAGGAGAACGCGAACTCCCCGGTCACCTTGAGCGTGCCGTCGGGGCGGACCGGCGAGGTGCCGATGCCGCCGGCCGTTGCCACCGAGGTCGTCATCGCAGCCTCCTCGCCGCCCGCGCCAGATCGGTGGCGACCCGCGTGACGTCCACGGTGGACAGCGAGCCGTCCTGGACCACCGCGCGGCCGCCGACGAGCAGCAGGCGCAGCGGGGCGGCCGGGCCGAGCACGAGCGCGGCGACCGGGTCCTCGATGCCGGCGTGGCCGAGCCCGCCGAGGTGCCACAGCGCGATGTCGGCGAGCTTGCCGGGCTCCAGCGAGCCGAGCTCGTCGGCGCGGCCGAGGCAGCGCGCCCCGCCGATGGTGCCCAGGGCCAGGGACTCCCGCGCGCTCAGGGCGGCGGGGCCGCCGCGCAGCCGGGCCAGGTAGAGCGCCTGGCGCAGCTCCGCGCCGAGCTCCCCGGCCTCCTGCGAGGCGGCGCCGTCGACCCCGAGGCCGACCGGGACCCGGGCGTCGAGCAGGTCCCGGACGGGGGCGATGCCGGCGCCGAGGCGGCCGTTGGAGCTCGGGCAGTGGGCGACGCCGGTGCCGGTCGCGCCCAGCCGGGCGATCGCGGGCGCGTCGAGGTGCACGGCGTGGGCGAGCCAGACGTTCTCGCCGAGCCAGCCGAGGTCCTCGGCGTACTCGACCGGCGTGCAGCCGTGGACCTCGCGGCAGTACGACTCCTCCTCCACCGTCTCGGCGAGGTGGGTGTGCAGCCGCACGCCCTCGGACCGGGCCAGCTCGGCCGCCTCCCGCATGAGCCGCGGGGTGACGGAGAACGGGCTGCACGGCGCGACCGCGACGCGCACCATGGCGCCCGGCGAGGGGTCGTGGAACCGGTCGATCGCGTCCTTGGTCGCGGTGAGCGCGGCGTCGGTGTCCTCCACGACGGAGTCCGGGGGCAGTCCGCCGTCCTTCTCGGAGAGGTCCATCGAGCCGCGGCACGGGTGGAAGCGCAGCCCGACGGCGGCGGCCGCGTCGATCTCGGCCGCGAGCGGGTCGCCGCCGCCGCGCGGGAACACGTAGTGGTGGTCGGTGCTCGTCGTGCACCCGCTCAGCGCCAGCTGGGCCAGCCCCGCGGAGGCCGCGGCGTGCACGGTGCCCTCGTCGATGCGGGCCCAGATCGGGTACAGCTCCCGCAGCCAGCCGAACAGGATCTCCTGCTGCGCGTAGCCCCGGGTGGCCCACTGGTAGAGGTGGTGGTGGGTGTTGACCAGCCCCGGGGTGGCCAGGCAGCCGCGGCCGTCGACCCGCGTGACGCTCTCGTCGCCGGTGTAGGGCCCGGCGCCGACCGCCACGATCCGGTCGCCCGCGACGACGATGTGCCCGTCGGCGTGCTCGGTGCCGGCGGCGTCGACGGTCGCGACCGCGCACCCCTCGATGACGATCATCGGCGGGCCGCCAGCTTCACCGCGGCGACGATGTGCTCGTAGCCGGTGCAGCGGCACAGGTTGCCGGCGAGGGCCTCGCGGATGTCCGGGTCGCTGGGCTCCGGGTTGCGCTCCAGCAGGTCGTGCACGGCCACGATGAGCCCCGGGGTGCAGAAGCCGCACTGCACGGCGCCGGCGCTCAGGAACGCCTCCTGGATCGGGTGCAGCGCGCCGGACTCGGCCAGCCCCTCGACGGTGCGCACCGCACGGCCCGCGGCCTGGCCCGCGGCGACCAGGCAGGCGCAGACCGGGGTGCCGTCGAGCAGCACCGTGCAGGAGCCGCACTCGCCCTGCTCGCACGCGTTCTTGGCGCCGGGCAGGCCGAGCCGTTCCCGCAGCACGTAGAGCAGGCTCTCGCCCGCCCAGACGTCGTCGGCGGTGCGTTGCTCGCCGTTCACGGACAGATTCAGCCGCATCGGTACTCCTCCCACGCCCACCGGAGCGTCCGTCCACCGAGGACGGCGAGGGCGTGGCGGCGGTAGGCGGCGCTGCCCCGCACATCGTCGATCGGGCGCGCCGCGGCCGCGACGAGCTCGCCGAAGCGCGCCACCGCCGGCTCGGGCAGCGGCTCGCGCGACTCCCACGGCAGCTCGGCCGCGAACGACTCCGCCTCGGCGGCCCGCAGCGGGGTCGGGCCGGCCGAGCCGATCCCGGTGCCCGCGGCCCGGCGCACCGGGTCCAGGGCCAGGGCGAACGAGCACACCGCGATCACCATCGCGTTGCGCGTGCCGACCTTGGCGAACTGCTGCGGGCCGGCCGCGGGCGGGATGCGGAACGCGGCGATGAGCTCGTCCGGGGCCAGGGCGCTGCGCTTCGGGCCGGCGAAGAACTCCGCCGCCGGGATGCGCCGGGCGCCGCGCACCGAGGCGACCTCGACCTCGGCCCCGCACGCGAGCAGCGGCGGGTGGGCGTCGCCGGCCGGAGAGGCCGAGCCGAGGTTGCCGCCGACCGTGCCGCGGTTGCGGATCTGCGGGGAGCCGACCGTGCGGGCCGCGAGGGCCAGGCCGGGCAGGCGGTTGCCGAGCTCGTCGATGAGGCGGCGGTACGTCACCCCGGCCCCGACCCGCAGCACGTCACCGTCGGCGGCCCACTCCGCGAGCTCCCGGACGCGGGTCAGGTCCAGCAGCGCGGGCGGGCGGCGACGGTCGAAGTTCAGCTCGACCATGACGTCGGTGCCGCCCGCGATCGGCACCGCGCCGGGGTGCTCGGCCTTGGCCGCGAGGGCCTCGCCCCAGGTGGACGGGCTCAGAAACTCCACACGACCTCCTCGGGGATCACCACGCGGCCGCGGCCCGGAAGGTCCGCACGGCCCTGTCCGGTCTCGCGGCCCCGACGCGCACGGCCCGCTGCGGTCTCGCGGCCCCGACGCGGCGCACCACGCCGTCGACCCGGCCGGGACAGGCTCAGAAACTCCACACGACCTCCTCGGGGATCACCACGCCGTCGACCCGGCCGGGACGGGCTCAGAAACTCCACACGACCTCCTCGGGGATCACCGCGCCGTCGCGGCGGACCACGCCCTCGATGAGCCCGTAGGGACGGTCGGCCGCGTAGTAGACCTCGTTGGGGTTGTCGAGCCCGAACGGCGCCAGGTCGACGAGGAAGTGGTGCCGGTTGGGCAGCGAGAGCTTCACCTCGACCACGTCCGGGCAGCGCAGCAGCACCCGCGAGCCCATCGCGAACAGGGTCTGCTGCAGGGCGAGGCTGTAGGTGTCGGCGAACGCCTCGACCAGGGCCGCCCTCGCCGGGCCGGGATCCGTGAACCCCTCGGCGGCGCGCCAGGTCGCGTCCACCGACGTGGCGAGGACGCGGTCGCGGGTCTCGGGCAGGGTGGTGTAGCGGTCCTTGATGTACCCGTGGAACTCCGAGTCCGTGGTCTTGAGCAGCACGAGCCCGGTGATGCCGGAGACGACCTGGGTCCCGTAGTGTCCATGGTGGACGGTGGCGGTGCGGATCTCGCTGGCGTCGCGGCGGAAGGCGTGCCTGGTGCCGAGGCTCTGCCACGGGTACTGCTCAATCGTGACCTTGGCCTCGTGGATCGTGGGCTGGGTGGCCACGAAGTGCTCGGCGAGCCGGGCCGCGAACGCCTCGATGCTCGCGATCCCGAACTCGCGGGCGAAGGCGTAGACCGTGTTCTTCTGCGTGTCGGTGGGCAGGACGGCCGCGTTGTCGCCGGTCAGATGGCTGGCCGCGAGGTCGCCGCGCAGGGCGACGCTCACGTTGAGGTCGGTGAGGCGATCCCCGCCGGCGGCGCGCTCGACGCGCACCAGGCGCGTCTCGGCCTTGCCGTACTGGTTCGGGCCCAGCTCGAAAGTCGGCAACTGCTCAGCTCCCTCGGTAGGTCGAGTATCCGAACGGGCTCAGCAGCAGCGGGACGTGATGATGGCGGGCGTCGGCGATGGTGAACACGATCGACACCTCGGGGAAGAAGGCGTCGGGGCCGAGGTAGGCCGCGGTGTCGATGATCATCCGGTAGCGGCCCGTGCCGACGTCGTCCCAGCGCAGGCGGCCGTCGACGTCGGTCAGCCCGTCACCGACGAAGATCCGCTCGGCCGTTTCGAGCCGGATCGGCACGCCCGAGGCCGGAATGCCGCGGGCCGTGTCCAGCACGTGCGTGGACAGGCTCATACGGCGCCGGCCCGGGCTCTGGCTCGGGCACCGGCTCCGCCGCGGTTTCGGGCGCTTCGCCGGGGTTCGCTCATGCGGCCTCGGCTTCCTCCGCCAGGCGCTCCAGCCGCAGCTCGACGATCTTGCGGAGCTCGCCGCGGACCACGACCTGCTCGGTGTCGTCGTCGTTGCCCAGCCGGCCACGGGCCTCCGCGAGCACCTCGTCGGCCGACTTGCCGCTGGCGAAGATCAGGAACAGGTGGCCGAAGCGGCGCTCGTAGGCCTCGTTGACCTCGGCCAGCTCGTCGTCGGCGCCCTCGACGCCGGACTGCTCGCGGCGGGACCAGGCGGCCTCGGCGCCGTCGCCGGAAGGTCGCCGGCCGATGCGCGGATGCGCGGCGAGGGCCCGTTGCAGGTCCCCCCAGCCGAGCTCGTCGAATGCCGTCACGCCCGCCACCACCAGGTCGGCGGGCGTCTGATACGGCCGCCGGGCGACCACCCGGGCGGCCCAGCCCCGCGACGCGCAGCAGGCGAGCAGGGCCTCCTCGGCGGCCTCGGGCGCGAGGCCGTTGAACCGGTCGAGCATGGCATTCCTTTCGTATCCCCGGCACAGTACTCCGGGGATGTTTCATGTCCAGCCCTTCGCGTTCCTGTCCAGTATCCCCGTTTTGTCCGATGCCCGGTCCGGAAACGTGCCCCCTTTTTCCCCACCGGCCGCTCACCGTCGCCCCGGCCGGACGCCTCGGGCGGCATCGAACGTCAGCGAGCCGTGGCAGACTCGAACACATGACCGAGCATGCGTTGCGGCCCGCGGTGGAGGTCGTCGACGTCGGCGGGCGGGTGGTGCGCGTCGTCGACGGGCACCTGCTCGCGGCCGGCGACGTGGTCGGGCACGACCTGCCACACCGCGGCGTCGAGATCGTCGTCGACGGCGAGGGCTACCGGGCCCGCTGGGCCCGCGGCGCCTTCAACCTGCCCGCGTTCGCGAAGGTCTTCGCCGGCGGCGCGGCCGGCGGCGCCCTGTTCCGCCTGCTCGGCCTGCCCGGCGCCGTGCTCGGCACGATCATCGCGGTCGGCCTGGCGCGCAGTGCCCGCCCCGCCCGCGCCACCGACGTGCACGACCCGGCCGTCGACGTCGAGGAGGACGGCCCGGATCTCGTACTGCGCTCGCCCTCCCTCCCCGCCCTCGTCCTCGCCGTCATGGAGCTCACCGGCTCGTCCGGCCCGGTGACGGTGAGCCCCGCGGCCGCGGCCCCGGCCGGCCCCGAGGGCGTCCGGCTCGACGACGTCGGCGGCCTCGAGGACGTCGTCGCGCAGTTCCGCGACGTCGCCGTGTCGTTCCGCCACCCGGACGTGATGGCCCGCTGGGGCGCCACCCGGCCGCAGGGCATCCTCCTCTACGGCCCGCCCGGCACCGGCAAGACCATGCTCGCGCAGGCCCTGGCGAACGAGATCGACGGCGACCTGCGCGAGATCCGCACCCCCGAGATCCTCGACAAGTGGGTCGGCAACTCGGAGAAGAACATCCAGCGCATCTTCACCGAGGCCCGCGCCCTGCGCCGCCCCACGGTCCTGCTCTTCGACGAGTTCGACTCGATCATCAGCTACACGGGCGCCGCCTTCGACGCCGCCGGCCAGATGATCAACGCGGTGGCGGGCATCTTCAAGCAGGAGATGAACTCGCTCATCGAGGCCAACCCGAACGTCATCGTCGTGGCCACGACGAACTTCCCCGACCGCGTGGACGCCTCCCTCGTGCGCTCCGGCCGCTTCGACCTGAAGCTGGCCGTGCCGCCGCCGGGCCCCCGCGCGCGAGCGGAGATCCTGGGCAAACTCATCCGGAGCCTGATCGCCCGGCACGAGACGGCGGCGTTTCGCATGTTCGCCGACGACGTGGACCTGGACGCCCTCGCGGCCGCGGCGACGGGGCTGACGGGCGCGGACCTCAAGGAGGCCTTGCGGCGGGCGCAGCTGGACAAGGCGATGGGCGAGGCTCGCAGCGGGACGGCGGCTCCGATCACGCAGGCGGACCTGCTGGCGGCGATCATGCGCCTGACCTGACCCCACGACGCTCGCTCACCAGCTCACCAGCTCACTGCCCGGCGCCCGCGCCGGGCACGTGCATGGCCGCGCCCGCTCACTCGACGGCTCCCGGCGCCGCACGTTTCTCGCCACCTCGGACCTCTTCGCAACGCCCCATCGCACACTTTCATCGGCGCCGCAGCCGCACCTTTCGTCGCCGCACCTCGACGCGCACGTTTCGCCGCCGCACCGTGCGCGTTCGCCGCCGCACCACGAACGCACACGTTTCGCCGCCGCACCGTGCGCGTTCGCCGCCGCACCACGAACGCACACGTTTCGCCGCCGCACCGTGCGCGTTCGCCGCCGCACCACGAACGCACACGTTTCGCCGCCGCATCGTGCGCGTTCGCCGCCGCACCGCACACCTGCCTCGCCACACCACGAACGCACACATTTCGCCGCCGCATCATGCGCGTTCGCCGCCGCACCGCACGCCTGCCTCGCCACACCACCAACGCACACGTTTCATCGCCGCATCATGCGCGTTCGTGGCGCAGCGCTGCCCGGGTCTCAGGAGGCTTCGAGGTAGTGCAGCACCGCGGCTACCCGGCGGTCGGTGCGGTCGTCGGGGGCCAGCTCCAGCTTGGCGAAGATGTTGCGGATGTGCTTGTGCACGGCCCCCTCGGTGACGAAGAGACGCTCGGCGATCGCGGTGTTGCCGAGGCCCTCGGCCATCAGGGCGAGCACCTCGCGCTCGCGGGCGCTGAGGCGCTCCAGGCGGGCGTCGGGCCGGCTGCGGCTGAGCAGTTGCGCGACGACATCGGGATCGATCGCGGTGCCGCCGCCGGCGACTCGGTGCAGGGCGGTCAGGAACTCCTCGACGCGGCCGACACGCTCCTTGAGCAGGTACCCCAGCCGGGAGCCGCCGCTGGTGAGCAGGTCGGTGGCGAAGGCCTGCTCGACGTACGCGGACAGGACCAGCACCGCAAGCTCCGGCCGGCGGCGGCGCGCCTCGACCGCGGCCACGATGCCCTCGTCCGTGTGGGTCGGGGGCATCCGCACGTCGACGATCGCCACGTCGGGCTGATGCTCGTCGACGGCGGCGAGGAACGTGGTCGGGTTGTCCGTGGTGGCGACGACGTCGAGATCCTCGGCCCGCAGGAGCATCGCCAGCCCTTCCCGCAGCAGGGCGTCGTCCTCGGCAATCACGATCCGCACGGCATGCTCGCTTCCAGGTTCGCCAGGTCTACGCCGCCGCTTGGCGACGCTTCTCGCCACGATTCTCGCGCCACTGCCCGCACCGTCGCGCGGCACTCCTCGCGCGGCACCCCTCGCACGGCCGCATGCGCCGCCCTCGCGCGGTCCCGCGCACCGCCACGCACGGTGCAACCCGCGCCGCCACGCACGCCGTTGACAACGCCGCCACGCCCGCCGCTTCCCGCAGCATCACGCGTGTCGTTGCGCGCGCCGCCACCTACGCCGGCCCTCGCGCCCTCTCGCGTGTCGTTGCGCGCGCCGCCACCCCCACCGCCCCTCGGCCACCACGCGTCTCACCCGACGCGCCCCCGCCCACGCCCGCCAGCGCGGCGTTGCGCGTGCCGACGCGCCCACTGCGGGCACCGTCAAGGCCAGCGTGTTCGCCGGCGCCGTGTCGCAGGTCGCGACTTGCAGCACCGCATACGCCGCGACCGGCCCTCGCGCCCTCTCACGTGTCGTTGCGCGCGCCGCCACCCCCACCGCCCCTCGGCCACCAAGCGTCTCACCCGACGCGCCGCCGCCCGCACCCTCCCGCGCGCCGCGTTGCGCGCGCCGACGCCCCCGCTGCGGCTTGCAGCGCCGCCTGCGCCGCGACCCGCACCCTCCCGCGCGCCGCGTTGCGCGCGCCGACGCCCCCGCCGTAGCTTGCAGCGGCGCCTGCGCCGCCTGCGCCGCAGCCCGCGCCCTTCCGCGTGTCGTTGCGCGTGTCGCCACCCGCGCCGCCCCTCGGCCGTTACGCGTCTCACCCGACGCACCGGCGTTCGCGCCCGCCAGCGCGGCGTTGCGCGTGTCGCCGTTCGCGGTGTCGCTCGCGGTCATGAGCCGCACGGGATGCTCACGCTCAGGATCGTCGGGCCGCCCGGTGGGCTGCTCAGCTCCACGGTGCCGTCGTGGGCCGCCACGCGCTGGCGGATGCCGGTCAGGCCGGAGCCGCCGCGCTCGTCCGCGCCGCCGCGCCCGTCGTCGGTGATGGTCAGGTGCAGGCGGTCGCCGGCACGGCGCAGGCGGATCGTCCCGTGCTGCGCGCCGCTGTGCTTGGCGACGTTCGTGAGGGCTTCGGCGGCGACGAAGTACGCGGTCGCCTCCACCGACGCCGCGCACCGCACCGGCAGGTCAGCGTCCACGCCGACCCGCACGGCGCAGTTCGCGGCCAGGGAGCGCAGCGCGTCGGGCAGGCTGCGGTCGGTCAGCACCGGCGGCAGGATGGTACGGACCACCGCGCGCAGGTCGGCCAGGGCCGCCTCGGCCGCGCCCTGGGCTCGTTCCAGGATCTCGTCGGCCCGCTCCGGGTTCTTGGCCACGGCCCGCCGCGCGGCACCGAGCAGCACGTTCACGGCGACGATGCGGTTCTGCGTGCCGTCGTGCAGCGCCCGCTCGATGCGGCGCAGCTCGGTGGCGTGGGCGTCGAGCGCGGCGGCTCGGGTCGCGGTGAGCTCGGCGACGCGCAGCAGCAGATCGGTGCCGGGCGCGGGCGCCAGCAGCCGACGGCCGGGCGCCTCCTGGAGGCGGGCCATGAGCGGCGTGGCGTAGAAGACGAGCAAGAGCCACACGAGCGCCAGGGCCGACACGCCGAGCGCGCCGCGGGCGTCGTGGACCTGCGGGAAGCCGAGCGACGAGGTGGCCCCGTCGGGCGGGACGAGCCGCCACCAGAGCGGGAACGACCCGTCGCGCAGCACGTTGGTCGGCAGCGCGATGGCGAAGACGCCGAGCGCAAGACCGACGCTCGCGTGTACCGCCGCCCACGCCAGCTCCCGCCGGACCGCGCGGTCGGCGACGGCGTCGCGCAGCCGGGTCGGGGCGGGCAGATGGCCGAGCAGCTCCGGCCCGGTCTTGGACAGCCGGTCCCGCTCCCGGTCGGCGACCACGCGCACCAGCCGCACCGCGAAGGGCACCAGCACGATGCCGATGCCGACCACGCACGCGATCGCCGTCGCCGCGGCCGTGAGCAGCGCGATGAGCGCGAGGAACGCGGTGCCGAGCCCGCCGACGAGCCGCTCCAGCGCATCGAGCGCGGCTCGGAGCCTGACCTGAGCCATGGGCCGAACGTACAGCCCTCCGCACCCGCCCCGCGCGGCGCTCGGCGCGCCCGCCACACCGTCCGGACCTCGCCGGCAAGCCGCCCCACCGGCCCGAATCCCGTGCACGGTCCGGCCGGCCGCGTGGGCGGCGCGCGTTGCCCACGCGCACGCACCGCGAACCGCACGAGCGCGCAACGCCAAGGCGCTGCGCAACACGCGCACGCACCGCGAACCGCACGAGCGCGCAACACCGAGGCGCTGCGCAACACGCGCACGCACCGCGAACCGCACGAGCGCGCAACACCGAGGCGCTGCGCAACACGCGCACGCACCGCGAACCGCACGAGCGCGCAACGCCGAGGCGCTGCGCAACACGCGCACGCACCGCGAACCGCACGAGCGCGCAACGCCAAGGCGCTGCGCAACACGCGCACGCACCGCGAACCGCACGAGCGCGCAACGCCAAGGCGCTGCGCAACACGCGCACGCACCGCGAACCGCACGAGCGCGCAACGCCAAGGCGCTGCGCAACACGCGCACGAACGCACGCGCGTGCGCGTGAAGCGCTGCACGAACGCGCGGAAACGGCGTGCGGGGCAGCGCTGTGCAGATGCTCGTCAGCCGTGGACGAACGGGATCGTGGTGGCCAGGCGCTCGAAGCCCAGCCGCTGCAGAATCGGCCGGCTGTCGTCGCTCGCGTCGACCTGCAGGTAGCGCAAGCCCGCCTCCGCGGCCCGGGCCGCCCGCCAGGCGACCACGGCCTTGAAGACCCCGCGCCCGCGCCACTGCGGGTCGGTGCCCCCGCCCCAGAGGCTCGCGAACTCGGTACCCCGGTGCAGTTCGACCCGCCCGGCGCAGATCGGCCGGTCGCCGGCCATGGCGACGACGGCCCGCACGTCGTCGGGGCGCTCCAGCAGCAGCCGGCCGACGGCGGCATGGTCGCCGCCGAACACCTCGTCGTGGAGCCGGACCACGTGCTCGGCTCCCTCGGCGTCGGTCACCGGCACCAGGCGCACCCCCTCCGGCGGGCTCGGCTCCCGCGGCAGGGCCTCGACCTCGGCGACGAGCAGCGCCTCGGCCGGGCCGGGCTCGAAGCCAGCGTCCAGGAGACGGTCGGCGAGGTCGTGGGGCTGGTCATGGGAGTACAGCTTCCATTCCCACGCGACGCCGGCCTGCGCGAATCGCCGGATCTGGGCCGCGATCACCGCGTCCGCGTCGAGGTCGCCGAGGCCGGACCACGGGATGCCGGTCCAGCCGTCGGCGGCGTGGAGCACGCGCACCACGCCGGGGTCGTGCTCGACCAGGGCGCCGGGGCCCTCCCGCGGCTGCTGACGGATCTGCCGGTCGAAGCGCGCGAGGATCTCGTTCACGTCCATGCCGCCACCTGACACCCCACCGGGCCGTGCGGGCAACCGATTTGGCCGCCGGGTCCGGGCACCACGGTCACAGCGTGGGCAGCGGCAGGCCCGGGACGGACGGGAGGATTTGGCTCGGCAGCGGCCGGCCTCCCGGGCCCGTCGGGACGATCTGGGTCGGCAGGCCGGGCAGGATCTCGCCGCTGCCGCCCGCCGTCTTCGTCGCGCCCCCGCCGCCGCCCGGGTTCGCGCCCGCGCCCGGTGTCGTCGCGCCCGGGACCGGCGCCGGGGTCGCCGGGGCCACCGCCGTGGTCGGGGCCGGTGGGGTCGCCGGCGACGGGGACGGCGGGGTCGCCGGCGGCAGCTGGGAGCGCAGGTCGGCGATCCGGTCCAGGAGGCGCCGGCGGGTGCCGGCGTTGTCGACCTGCTCGGCCTCGCTCGTGGCGGTGTCCAGGTGGCGCCGCGCGTCGTCCCACCTCGCGGCGGCGATCGCGTCCGCGGCCTCGGCGATGGCCTGTTCGGCGGCGCGGGCGTGGGCCTGCTCCGGGTACAACACCTGGGTCAAGGGCCACAGCGGACCGCTCGGGCTCGACTGCTCGGCGCCCAGGGCCAGGCCGCCGAGGATCACGATGGCGGCCGCGACCGCCGCGAAGGTGCGGCGCAGGCCCGAGCCGGGGCGGCGGGTGCGCGGGGCGGCGACCGGCAGTTCCTGGGTGCCGGCGACATCCGGGGCGGCGGTGCGCAGCTCGGGGAGGTCGGGCAGCGCGTCGCCGGAGGAGGGCTCGCACGACCGGTCGAAGTCGGGCAGATCCGCCGAAAGCTCGTCGTGCCAGTCCGCGAGCAGGCCGGTCAACGCGTCGTCGCCGGCGGTCGGGGACGCGGGGCGCGAGCCGCGGGCGAGGGCGTCCAGCAGCGCGTCGTCGGCGCGAACCGTCGCCAGGTCGACCGGCGCCTCGCCGCTGCTGTCCATGTCACCTCGATCCGTCATGCCGTCATCTTCCCAACCAGCGTACGCAGGCCGGGGCGGGCGCCGGGACCGACGATCGGGCCGCCGCAGGGAAGCGCCGTCACGCCGCCACCTCCCCCAGCGAGTCCCCGGCCAGGGTGCGCAGCTTGGCCAGGGCGCGCGACTGGTTCACGCGGACCGCCGCCGCCGACATCCCGACGATCACGCCGACCTCCTCGGCGGAGAGGCCGGCCGCGACGCGCAGCACGACGATCTCGCGCTGGGCCTCGGGCAGGCGGGCGAGCAGCGCCGAGAGGCGCCGGGCCAGGTCGGTGCGGACGGCCTGCTGCTCGGGCCCGGGCGCGCCGTCGGGGCTGTCGGGGAAGGTCGGGATCGGGCCGGGGTCGCGCACCGCGGCGCGCTGGGCGTCGGCGACCTTGTGCGCGGCGATCGCGTAGACGAACGCGGTGAAGGGGCGGCCCTGGTCGCGGTAGCGCGGCAGAGCCCGCAGCAGCGCGATGCACACCTCCTGGGCCACGTCGTCGGCGGTCGTGTACGCGCCGCCGACGCGCCCGAGCTTGGCGCGGCAATAGCGCACCACGCCCGGCCGCAGCTGCTCCAGCAGCTCCGCCGTGGCCTCCGGCTCGGACCGCACGGCGCGGCCGACGAGCCCCGGGTCGATTGTGGCCGTCATCGTGAACGCACGGTAACCGGACCGGCCCCGCAGCACCACCCGGAGAAAAATTTTCCGTGACGGCTGTTACGCCCCGCGCGCCCGCCGCGATGCAACCCGTGAACCGCGCTACCAACGGAGGAGCCATGGGCGTCGAGGTGCACGTGGAGGGGCTGACGAAGTCCTTCGGCGCCCAGCCCGTGTGGTCCGACGTCACGCTGACCCTGCCCGCCGGGGAGATCTCGGTGCTGCTGGGCCCCTCGGGCACGGGCAAGTCGGTGTTCCTCAAGACGCTCGTCGGGCTGCTCAAGCCCGACCGGGGCGCGATCCTCATCGGCGAGCACGACCTCACGCGCCTGCGGGAGCGGGAGCTGTACGAGGTCCGCAAGCTCTTCGGCGTCCTCTTCCAGGACGGCGCGCTGTTCGGGTCCATGAACATCTACGACAACGTGGCCTTCCCGCTGCGCGAGCACACGCGCAAGCCGGAGCGGGAGGTGCGCGAGATCGTCGCCGAGAAGCTCGACATGGTCGGGCTGACCGGCGCCGAGGGCAAGCTGCCCGGCGAGATCTCCGGCGGGATGCGCAAACGCGCGGGGCTGGCCCGCGCGCTCGTGCTCGATCCGGAGATCGTGCTGTTCGACGAGCCGGACTCGGGTCTCGACCCGGTCCGCACCGCGTACCTCAACCAGCTCATCATCGACCTCAACCAGCAGATCGACGCCACGTTCCTGATCGTCACGCACGACATCAACACCGCGCGCACGGTCCCGGACAACATCGGGCTGATCTACCACGGCCACCTCGCCATGTTCGGCCCGCGCGAGATGCTGCTGTCCAGCACCGAGCCGGTGGTGCGCCAGTTCCTCAACGCCCAGCGGATCGGCCCGATCGGCATGTCCGAGGAGAAGGACGCCGACGAGCTCAAGGCCGAGGCCGAGGCGGGGATCGAGCCGCCGCCCCTGCCGCCGATCCCCCTGCAGCTGCCGCCCTCGGACGGCCGGCCGAGGAAGGCCGAGCGCCCGCCCGGCCAGTGGTGCGCGGCCAACGGCGTCACCCCGCCCGAAGGGTCGTTCCGCGCATGAGGGCGACGGGGCTGTTCTTCGTCTTCGCGCTGGACGCGCTGCGCGGCCTGGCCCGGCGACCGTGGCAGGTGCGGGAGTTCATCCAGCAGGCCTGGTTCGTCAGCTCGGTGTCGATCCTGCCGGCCGCGCTCGTCTCGGTGCCGTTCGGGGCGGTGATCGCGCTGCAGCTCGGGTCGCTGGTGCGCCAGCTCGGCGCGCAGTCGTTCACCGGCGCCGCGTCGGTGCTCGCGGTCGTGCGCGAGGCCGGCCCGATCGTGACCGCCCTCATCATCGCGGGCGCCGGCGGCTCGGCGATCTGCGCCGACCTGGGCGCGCGGAAGATCCGCGAGGAGCTCGACGCGATGCAGGTGCTGGGCATCGACCCGCTGCACCGCCTGGTCGCGCCCCGGATCGCGGCCACGATGCTGGTCGCGGTGCTGCTCAACGGGCTCGTGAGCGTCGTGGGGGTGTCGGGCGGCTACTTCTTCAACGTGGTGCTGCAGCACGGCACGCCGGGCGCGTACCTCGCCAGCTTCCAGGCCCTCGGGCAGTTGCCGGACCTCGTTGTCGGCGAGGTCAAGGCGCTGGTGTTCGGCGCGGTGGCGGCGCTCGTGGCCTCGTACAAGGGGATGACCGCGAAGGGCGGGCCGAAGGGTGTCGGGGACGCGGTGAACCACAGCGTGGTCATCACGTTCATGCTGCTGTTCGCGCTCAACTTCGTCATCACGGCCGTGTACTTCCAGATCGTGCCGCAGAAGGGGAGCTGACGTGGCCATCCTGCAACGGCTCGACGACCTGGGCGGGCAGCTCGCGTTCTACCTGCGCGCGTTCGCGTGGGCGCCGCGCACGATCGTGCGGTACAAGCGCGAGATTCTCCGCCTCCTCGCCGAGGTCAGCTTCGGCACCGGCGCGCTCGCCGTGGCGGGCGGCACCGTGGGTGTCATCTGCTGCATGACGTTCTTCACCGGCACCGAGGTGGGCCTGCAGGGCTACCAGGCCCTCGACCAGATCGGCTCCAGCGCCTTCACCGGGTTCGTCTCGGCGTACTTCAACACCCGCGAGATCT
Organism: Dactylosporangium sp. CA-139114; assembly: GCF_050955725.1. Lineage (NCBI taxonomy): Bacteria > Bacillati > Actinomycetota > Actinomycetes > Micromonosporales > Micromonosporaceae > Dactylosporangium > Dactylosporangium sp. CA-139114. Next base: position 2,324,272 of record NZ_CP192080.1, on the reverse strand, counting down.
CCCCGCTGGTCGCCGCGCTCGCGCTGTCGGCGACGGTCGGCTGCGGGTTCACCGCCCGGCTCGGCGCGATGCGGATCTCCGAGGAGGTCGACGCGCTCGAGGTGATGGCGATACCGTCGCTGCCGTTCCTGGTGACGACCCGGATGATCGCCGGGCTCGTCGCGGTGATGCCGCTCTACGTGGTCGGGCTGCTGTCGAGCTACCTGGCCACGCGCACCATGGCCATCGTCTACTTCGGGCAGTCGGCGGGCACCTACGACTACTACTTCCACCTGTTCCTGCCGCCGGGCGACGTGCTGTGGTCGTTCGGCAAGGTGCTGGTGTTCAGCGTGATCGTGGTGCTGGTGCACTGCTACTACGGGTACACCGCGAGCGGCGGCCCGGCCGGCGTCGGCGTGGCCGTCGGGCGCGCGGTGCGGCTGGCCATCGTGGCGGTGAACGTCGTGGACTTCTTCCTGTCGCTGGCCATCTGGGGCGCGACGACGACCGTACGGATCGCCGGATGAGACGACTGCTGGGGCTCGCCTTCATCGTGCTGCTGACCGCCGCGCTCGGGCTGGCGGTGCTGCAGTACAACAAGGTCTTCACGCCGGTCACGTGGGTGACCCTGAAGACCGCGCACACCGGGCTGCAGCTGAGCCCGGGGGCCGAGGTGAAGTACTACGGCGTCGTCGTCGGCGAGGTGCGCGCCATCGGCAGCGACGGCTCCGGCGCCACGCTGCGCCTCGCGCTCGACCCGTCCCTCGCCCCGCAGATCCCGGCCTCGGTCAGCGCGCGCCTGCTGCCCAAGACGCTGTTCGGGGAGCGGTACGTCGCGCTGGTGCCGCCGGGCACCGGCGGCCGGGCCATCCGCGACGGCGACGTCATCGGCCAGGACCGCTCCGCGAGCGCCGTCGAGCTCGAGCGGGTCCTCGACGACGCCCTGCCGCTGCTGCAGGCGATCCAGCCGGACAAGCTCGCCGCGACCCTGGGCGCGCTGAGCACCGCGCTGGAGGGCAAGGGCGAGCAGATCGGCCGCGACCTGGTGACCCTCGACGACTATCTCAAGGCCCTGAACCCGGACATGCCGCTCATCGCCGAGGACGTCAAGCGGCTCGCGGCGGTCCTGGACGTGTACGACGGCGTGCTCCCGGACCTGCTCGACCTGCTGCGGGACGTCTCCGTCACCGCGGCCACCGTCGTCGACCAGCGCGCCCAGCTGGCCACGTTCTACGCGGACACCACGGCGGCGGCGGACACCACGAAGTACTTCCTGGACCGCCACGGCGACCAGCTCATCAAGGTCGGCGACGTCAGCCGCCCCGTGCTGGAGCTGCTGGCCGCGTACGCCCCGCAGTACCCGTGCCTGCTGCAGGGCCTGGTCGCGCTGCAGCCGCGGGTCGAGCAGGTGTTCAGCGGCGGCCGGATGCACATCACGCTGGAGATCACGCGGGACAACGGCAAGTACGTGAGCGGCGACCAGCCGGTCTACGGGGCGAAGAACGGGCCGGACTGCCGCGGCCTGCCCGACCCGCAGATGCCCGCGCCCGGCGTGCCGATCAACGACGGCTACGACTACGGCGCCGCCCGCCCGGGCCCCGCCAAGCTCCCGGTCGGCACGGCCGGGACGGCCGCCGCGCCCTCCGTCGAGGCGGGCACGCAGGACGAGCGCAAGCTGCTCGAACCGCTGATCGGCGCGGCCACCGGCGTGCCACCGGCCGAGGTGCCCGACATCGCGATCCTGCTGTGGGGCCCGCTGCTGCGCGGAGTGGTGGTGAACGCGAAGTGATCCGGGACCTGCTCAAGCTCGGCGCGTTCGCGACGGTGACGATCCTGCTCACCGCCCTGCTCGCGCAGACCCTCGGCGCCTTCTCGGGCGGCGGCACCCGCTACCGGGCCCGCTTCGCCGACGTGACCGGGCTGCTCGCCGGGGACGACGTGCGCATCGCCGGCGTGAAGGTCGGCGAGGTCAGCGACATCCGCGTCGCCGACAACCGGGTCGCCGAGGTCGCCTTCACCGTGGACGACGACATCCCGCTGACCACGAGCGTGCGGGCGACGATTCGGTACCGCAACCTCGTCGGCCAGCGCTATGTCGCCCTCAGCGAGGGCCCCGGCGGCGGGCAGACGCTGCGCGCCGGGCAGACGATCCCGCAGTCGCAGACCACCCCGGCGCTGGACCTCACCGTGCTGTTCAACGGGTTCCGGCCGCTGTTCACCGCGCTCAGCCCGCAGGCGGTGAACCAGCTCGCCTACGAGATCATCCAGGTGCTGCAGGGCGAGGGCGGGACCGTCGCGAGCCTGCTGCGCAGCACCGCGTCGCTGACCGGCACGCTCGCCGACCGGGACGCGGTCATCGGCCGGGTCGTGACCAACCTCAACAGCGTGCTGTCCACCCTGAGCGACCACCGCGACGACCTGGACACCACGATCGCCATGCTGCAGCAGTTCGTCTCCGGCCTCGCCGCCGACCGGGCCGCGATCGGCGACGCGCTCGCCAACGCGAGCACGCTCACCGGGGCCACCGCCTCGCTGCTGCAGGACGCCCGGCCCTCCCTGCAGGCCGACATCGACCGGCTCGGCACGCTGTCGGGCACCCTCAACGACAACGCCGGCGTGATCGACAAGACCCTCGAAGGACTGCCGCAGCGGTACTCGGCCCTGACCCGCGTCGCCTCCTACGGCTCGTGGTTCAACTTCTACCTGTGCGACTTCGACGGCCAGGTGACGCTGGCCGGGCAGAAGCTCAACCCCGCGACCTTCACCTCGACGGCCGCCCGCTGCAGCACGGGAGGTGCCGCGTGAAACCCCTGCGGGAGCGCAACCCGCTCGTCGTCGGCGCGGTCGGGCTCGCCGTGCTCGGCGCGCTCGTGCTCGGCGCGTTCAAGGTCGACGCCGTCGCCGGGCTGACCGCCACGAGCTACCGGGCCGCGTTCCGCGACGCGAGCGGGCTCACGCCGGGCAACGAGGTCCGGGTCGCCGGCGTGCGCGTCGGCAAGGTCACCGGCGTCGGGCTGGCCCGGGGCGGCGGCGGCCCCTACGTGCGCGTGACGTTCCGGCTGGAGGACGACGGGGTCCGGCTCGGCACCGCCACCCGCGCGACGATCCGCATCAAGACCGTGCTCGGGCAGAAGTACCTCGCGCTGGAGCCCGCCGGCGGCGGCACGCTGGCCGAGGACGCCGAGATCCCGCTCGAGCGCACCGCCGCCCCGTTCGACGTGGTGCAGGCGGTCACGGGGCTCGCCGACACCCTCGACCAGATCGACAGCACCCAGCTCGCGGACGCGTTCACCACCCTGGCCCAGGCCTTCGCCGACACCCCGGGCAGCGTGCAGGCGTCGCTGGACGGGCTGTCGCGGCTGTCGAAGACCGTCTCCGACCGCGACGCCGAGCTGCGCACGCTGCTGACCCGCGCCCACGAGGTGACCGGCGTGCTGGCCCAGCGCGACGAGCAGTTCCGCAAGCTCGTGGCGGACGGCGACGCGCTGCTGGCCGAGGTGAGCAAGCGCCGCGACGCGATCCACGACCTGCTCGTGGGGACCAACGCCCTGGCCAACCAGCTGGCCGGGGTGGTGTCGGACAACAGGCAGCGGCTGGAGCCGGCCCTCCGGCAGCTGCGCGGGGTCGTCGGCATCCTGCAGCGCAACCGCGACAACCTGGAGCTCACGCTGCAGCGGATGGGGCCGTTCGTGGCCGCGTTCGCCAACGTCACCGGCAACGGGCGCTGGTTCGACTCCTACGTCGCCGGCCTCCTGCCCGGAAGTGGTGGCTGACATGACCCGCAAGCGCATCATCGCCTTCGCCGCCGCCGTGCTCGTGGGCGCGGCCGTCGCCCTGGTCATCGCCGGCACCGGGCACCCGCAGCGGCGCCTCGTCGCGCACTTCACCCGGACGGTCGGCATCCACAAGGGCTCCTCGGTGCGGGTGCTCGGGGTCGGCATCGGCGAGGTGACGGCGGTGGTCCCGCAGGGCCGGACGGTCCGCGTGGAGATGACCTACGACGCCCAGTGGCCCATCCCCGCCGACGCGCAGGCCCTGATCATCCCGCCGAGCGTGGTCAGCGATCGGTACGTCCAGCTGACCCCCGCCTACACGAGCGGCCCGGCCCTGGCCGACCGGGCGGAGCTCCCCGTCGAGCGCACCGCCGTTCCCATGGAGATCGACGACATCTACAAGGCCCTCAACGACTTCAACGAGGCCCTCGGCCCCGGCGGCGCCAACGCCGACGGCGCGCTCAAGCAGCTCGTGCAGGCCGGCCAGGCCAACCTGCGGGGCAACGGCGACAACCTGCACACCACCATCGAGGGGCTCGACAAGGCGCTGACCACCGTCGCCGACGGCCGCCAGGACCTCTTCGGCACCCTGGTCAACCTGCAGTCGTTCACGACCGCCCTGGCGCAGAGCGACGCCGCGGTGCGCGGGTTCAACCAGCGCCTCGCCGAGGTCGCCGGGCAGCTCGCGGGCGAGCGCGACGACCTGGCCGCGGCCCTGCGCGGGCTGGCCACGGCGCTGTCGCAGGTCACCGCGTTCATCCGGGACAACAAGGACGAGCTGGTGTCCAACGTGGACGCGCTCGCGGACGTCACCGGCATCCTCGCCAAGCAGCAGAAGGCGATCATCGAGATCCTCGACCTGGCGCCGCTGGCGCTGTCGAACCTCAACCTCGCGTACAACCCGCGCTCCGGCACCCTCGACACCCGCGACGACGCCCTCGGCCCCTACGACGCGGCCACCTACGTCTGCAACGTCCTCAAGCAGGCCGTCCAGCAGCTGCCGAAGGAGTGCGTCGCGCTCGGCCAGATCCCGGGCCTGCCGGCGGCCGCCCCCGCGCCGTCTCCCTCGACGCCCGCGACCCAGTCCAGGGCGCCCGCGCTGCCGGTGCTGCCCGAGGTCACCCAGGACCTGACCCTGGGCGGAATCCTGCGGGGTGTGCGATGAGACGGGCCCTGATCATCGCGGCCTGCCTGCTCGTGGGGGGCTGCGACCTCCCCGGTGGCGCGCCGGCCGGCGACGGTTTCTCGGTCACCGCCGAGTTCGCCGACGTCCTCGACCTCGTCCCGCAGGCCGCCGTCAAGGTCGACGACGTGACCGTCGGCAGCGTGGAGCAGATCTCGCTGTCCGGCTGGACGGCCCGCGTGCGGCTGCGGGTCGACAAGAAGGTGAGCCTGCCCGGCAACGCCACCGCGGCGGTGCGCCAGACCAGCCTCCTCGGCGAGAAGTACGTGGCCCTGGAGGCGCCGACGACCGAGGCGCCGCAGGGCACGCTCCACGACGGCTCGGTCGTGCCCCTGAGCCGCACCCGGCGCTCGGCCGAGGTCGAGGAGGTGCTCGCCGCGCTCGGCATGCTGCTCAACGGCGGCGGGCTGGCCCAGCTCAAGACGATCAACGAGGAGCTGGCCAAGGCGTTGCAGGGCCGCGAGCCGGCCGCGAAGGACGCGCTGCACCAGCTCGACACGTTCGTCAGCGGGCTCGACGCGCAGAAGGCCGACATCGTGCGGGCCCTCGACGCGCTGGACCGGCTCACCACGTCGCTGTCCAAGCAGCGCGACGTCATCGGTACCGCCCTGTCGTCGCTGGCCCCGGGACTGACCGTGCTCGAGCAGCAGCGCGAGCAGCTCACCGCGACCCTGACCGCGCTCGGGGACCTGGGCAAGGTCGGCACCCGCGTGATCGAGCAGAGCCGGGACGACACCCTGGCCTCGCTCAAGGCGCTCCAGCCGCTGCTGGAGCAGCTGGTGAAGGCCGGGGACGCGCTGCCGAAGTCGCTGGACTTCCTGCTGTCGTTCCCGTTCCCGCCCAACGTCAGCGGCGCGATCGTCGGCGACTACGTGAACCTCGGCGCGACCGCGGACCTCGACGCCACCACGATCCTGTCCAACCTGCTCGTGCAGACCGCTCCCCCGGCTCAGGCTCCGCCCCCCGCCGGCAAGTCCTCGTCCGCTTCGCCGCCGAAGGGCGGCACCACGGACAAGACCAAGCCGCCGGTCACCACCCCGCCGATCGTCGGCGTGCTCCCGCTGGGCTGCCTGCCGGTCGGCGGTCTGCTGCCGCCCGGCTGGGTGCCGCCGAAGGGCTGCGAGCTGCCGAAGGACTGCCAGATCCTGCCCCCGGGCAGCAAGGTGCCGGCGGGGAGCCTGATCCCGCCCGGCGGGATCGTGCCGCCCGGCACCGTCTTCCCGCCCGGCACGCTGCTGCCGCCGGGCACCGCACTGTCCCCCGGCTGCCTGCTGGCCCCGGTGACCGGCCAGACCAACGGGCAGCAGGGCGGCCTCACCGACGTGCTGGGCGGAGGGCTGCTGCCGTGATCGGTCGCTCCACGAAGCTGCAGGTGCTCGCCTTCCTCGTGGCCGGGCTCGTCGGGATGGTGTACGTCGGGCTGGAATACGTCGGCCTGGGCGACCGCCTGCTGGGCCGCGGCACCGTCGTCTACGCCGATCTGGCCCAGGCCGGTGGGCTCTTCGCGAACGCGCCCGTCACCTACCGCGGCGTGCCCGTGGGCCGGGTCGAGTCCGTGACGCTGCACGACGCCGGCGCCCGCGCCCGGCTGCACCTCGACGACGGCGTGCTCGTCCCGGCCGGCACCCGGGCCGTGGTCGCTCAGCGCTCGGCGGTCGGCGAGCAGTTCCTGGACCTGCGCCCGGACGGCGACACCGGCCCGTACCTGCGCGACGGCTCGGTCATCCCGCGCGAGCGCACCGGCGTCCCGCTCGCGCCGGAGACGCTGCTGGCCAACCTCGACGCGCTCGTGCGGTCGGTGGACCCGCAGGCGCTGAGCGTCGTCATCGACGAGCTCGGCACCGCGTTCGAGGGCAACGAGCAGGCGCTGCGGCACCTGCTCGACGCGAGCGGGGCGATCCTCGACGCGGCCACCGCGACCCTGCCCCAGACCCGCACGCTGCTCGCCGACGGCCGCACGGTGCTGCGGACCCAGCAGGACTCGGCCGAGGCGATCCGGCAGTGGGCGTCGGGCCTGGCCCGCATCGCCGAGACGCTGCGCTCCTCCGACGCCGACCTGCGCCGCGTCATCGCCGACGCGCCGCCCGCCGCGCGCGAGCTCGTCTCCCTGCTCGACGGGGTCGAGCCGTCGATCGGCCCGCTGCTGGCCAACCTCGTCGCCGTGAACGGGGTCGCGGCGCGGCGCCTGCCCGGCATCGAGCAGATCCTGGTGGTGTACCCGCTCGTCGTCTCCGGTGGCTTCACGGTCACGCCCGGCGACGGGACGGCCCACTTCGGGCTCGTGCTCAATGTGAACGATCCGCCGCCGTGCAAGTACGCGGGCTCGACGCGCTGCAGCGGCGCGGATCAGGCGGCCGGTTCGAGCGTGCGGGGCACCAACAACGCCCCGCGCCCCGGCTCGTCGGGCGACCCCTCGTACGACCCCGGGTCGGGCACCGTGCTCGGCTCGGACGGCAACCCGCTGCTGTTCGGCTCGACCGGCGGGCAGTACGCGCTCGCCGGCGACCAGTCCTGGAAACAACTGCTCCTCGCCGGGCTGGCGCCATGATGTTGGTTGGAGGCTTCCGTGTCCGAATCTCCTGAGCGCGGCCTGCGGCTCGTGCCGGGCGGCGCCGACGCTCCGGCCGCCCCTCGAAGCGTCCGGCAGCGGGCCGCCACCCGCCGCCGGATCCCCAAGCGCCGCGACACCCTCACCCACGTCCTGTCCCATCTGGACGAGGAGCCCGAGGTGCTGTCGCCGGTCGTCGCGGAGCCCAAGTCCACCGTGGACGAGACAGACGTTGCTCTCGACGAGGATGACGCCGGGAAGCGTCCTCGCCGGCGAACGGCGCCGCACCGGCGGGGGCCCGCCCGCTCGGTGCGGCGCCGGGAGCCGAAGCCCCGTTCCCGGCTCGCGCGCCCGTCGCTCACCACGGCGCTGCTGGCCCTGCTGGTCTGCGCGGCGGTGGCCGCGGCCGCGGTGCTGGGCAACCGCTGGTACGACGCGCGCACCCTCGACCGGGCCCACCAGCAGGCCCTGGCCGCGGCCAAGCAGACGACGGTCGACTTCGTCTCGGTGAGCGCGGCGAGCGTCGACCGCGACCTGCAGCGGATCGTGGCCGGCGCGACGGGCGACTTCCGCGACGAGTTCACCCGCGGCCAGGCCCAGGTCCGCGCCGCCGTGGTGGAGAACAACGTGGACTCGAAGGGCACCGTGCTGCGCGCCGCCCTCGTCTCGGGCGACCGCGACGCGGCGGTCGTGCTCGTGGCCATCGACGCGACGGTGCGCAACAGCAAGTCCCCGGAGGGCCGCGCCTCGCACTACCGCATCCAGGTGGACATGGCCCGCGACCGCGACTCGGGTCGCTGGCAGGTCGCCAAGCTGCAGTTCGTCGGGTGAGAGGGGTACTGTCATGACGCGTCGCTCCTGGGCGTTGCTGGCGGCCATCGCGGTGGCCCTGGGCGTGGCCGGCGCCGGCTGGTACAACGCGGACGAGCACCACCGCCGCGACGTGGCCGTGCGCCAGTCCACGGCCGCCGCCAACGCCGCGGCGCAGGCCATCTTCTCGTACGACTACCGCAGCTTCGACGCGAGCGTGGCGAACGGCAAGGGCTTCACGACGGGCGACTTCGCCGACGAGTATGCGCAGACGACGGCGGCGCTGAAGTCCAACGCGGTGGCGGAGCAGGCGATCGTGCGCGCGTCGGTCTCGGCGACGGGCGTGGTGACCGCCACTGCGTCCCGCGTCGAACTGCTGCTCTACGTGGACCAGTACCGGCGCAACGCCAACATCACGGGCGAGAAGGTGGACCAGAACCGCGTGGTGCTCACGATGATCCCGATCGCCGGCGCGTGGAAGGTCTCCCACGCCATCGCCGTCTGACCGCCCCGGCGGCACTCAGCGGGGCAGCAGCGCTCAGGCGGGACGGTAGTTGCTGTAGAAGCGGGTGATCACCGCCTACCTCCCGGGAGACGGGCATCAGCCGCTCTGGACCCTCGCGGAAGGCAATCTGGACGGGTATAGTGAAGCCACTACACTATGTAGGAGGCACACCATTACCCAGCCGGAAGGCGTGCTCGGGCTGCTGCTCGAGCTCGTCGTGTTCGTCGGCGACGACATGCAGCAACGGCTCGCCCGTGACGATCTCACCGCCGCGCGCGCCGGGGTGCTGTGGGCGCTGCGCGCCCGCGGGCCGGTGACGCAGCGGGAGCTCGCCACGGCGCTGGCCGTCACCCCGCGCAACGTGACCGGCCTCGTCGACGGCCTCGCCGCCGCCGGCCACGTCACGCGCGAGCCGCACCCCACCGACCGGCGGGCGACGCTCGTCACGCTCACCCCGGCCGGCACGCGCCTGGTGGAGCGGCTCGAGGACGAGCAGCGGGAGTTCGCGGGCCTGCTGTTCGACGACATGCCCGCCGAGCGGCTCGACGCGCTCGGCCGCGGACTCGCCGAGATCCTGGAAAGGATGCGTCGATGACCAGTCCCCCAGGCCGGATGCGGCGGTACACGGCGCTCGAACGGCGGATGTGGCAGGCGCTGATCCGGTGGGTGACCCGGCGCGGCCCGCGCGACGGGTTCGGCTACGCCGGGCCGGTCCGGCCGCTGCTGTGGGCGTTCGTGATCGTCTCCGCGGTCGAGACCGTGGCCGTGCACCTCATCCTGCCGTGGCTCGTCGTGCGCGTCGTGGTCGACGTGCTCAGCGTGTACGGGCTGCTGTGGATGCTCGGCATCGTCGCGTCCTACCGGGTGTATCCGCACCGGCTCACCGACGACGGCATCCGCATCCGGCACAGCCTCTTCGCCGATCTCACGGTTCCGCGCGCCGCGATCGCCGAGGTCCGCGCCCGGCGGCGGCTCCTCGCCGGCAGCGAGATGCTGCAGGTCGAGGAGCACGCGGCCGGGCGCGCGCTGTCGATCCCGGTCTCGGGGCAGACCAACGTCGAGGTCGTGCTGCGCGAACCGACCACCGTGGACGATGCGAGCGGGCCGGTCACCGAGGTGCGGTGCTACGCCGACGATCCCGAGGGCTTTCTAGCGGCGGCGCAGGACCAGCGGCGTCAGGCTCAGCAGTAGTCCGACCACGGCCACGCCGGTCACCAGGTTGACGCCCGGGTGGAACTGGCTGAAGTCCGCGCGCGAGGCCGGGCTCGCCGCCGCGACCAGCGCGGTCACCACGGCCAGGACGAGCGCCGCGCCCACCTGCCCCGAGGTCTGCACGAGCCCGGAGGCCAGGCCCTGCTCGGCGTCGGCGATGCCGTCCGTGGCCTGGGCCATGATCGAGCTGAAGCCGAACGCGAAGCCGCCGCCCAGCAGGAGCATCGTCGGCAGCGTCGTGATCGCGTAGTGCGGGGCGTCGCCGGCGGTGAGCAGGAACCAGCCGTACCCGAGGCTCATCGAGAGCATCGCGCCGGCGATGAGGGGCGCGGTGCCGAAGCGCGTGATGAGCCGCCCCACGAAGGGCGACCCGAACGCGACCAGCAGGCCCGCCGGCAGCAGGGCGAGCGCCATGCGCAGCGGTGACCAGTGCAGGACGTCCTGCAGGTAGAGCGTCATCATGAACTGGAAGCTGAGGTACGACCCGAACAGCGCCACCATGCTCAGGTTCGCCCGCACGACGGAGCCGGCCCGCAGGATGCTCAGCCGGATGAGCGGGTGGGGCACGCGGCGCTCGACGACGAGGAACGCGGCCAGCAGCGCCACCGCGGCCGCGGCGAGCCCGAGGGTCGCCGGGTGCAGCCAGCCCCGCTCGGGGGCGGAGACGACGGCGTACACCGACAGCAGCATGCCCCCGACCAGCGTCGCGGCGCCGGCCAGGTCGTGACCGCCCTCGGCGGCGGGGCGGTCGCGCGGGATGAGGGCGATGCCGGCGGCCAGGGCCGCGACCGCGAGCGGCACCGGGATCAGGAACGTCCAGCGCCAGCCGACGCTGGTGAACAGGCCGCCGAGGATGAGGCCGCAGGAATAGCCGCTCGCGCCGAAGACCGAGAACACCGACAGCGCGCGGTTGCGGGCCGGGCCCTGCGGGAACGTGGTGGTGAGGATGGACAGGGCGGTCGGGGCGGTGAACGCGGCCGCGAGGCCCTTCACGAAGCGGGTCGCGATCAGCAGGCCACCGTCGTCGACGAGCCCGCCGACGAGGCTGGCCGCCGCGAAGACGCCGAGCGCGACGAGGAAGACGCGGCGCCGCCCGAGCAGGTCCGCGGTGCGGCCGCCGAGCAGCAGCAGGCCGCCGTAGCCGAGCACGTAGCCGTTGACGATCCACTGCAGCGAGGTGGTGGACAGGCCGAGCTCGGCGCGGATCGACGGGAGGGCCACGCCGACCATCGAGACGTCGAGGCCGTCGAGGAACAGCACGGCGCACAGCACGGCGAGCACGGCCCAGAGTCGCTGCGGGGTCCGGGTCCGATCGGCGTGCGTCAAGGTCATGGTCACGAGAGGCGACACTAGATGCATGCGCATTCAATGTCTATGCACTAAACCCGCGTACATTTAATGCGTGTGCAATGTCTTGGCCCGGGGGGTAGGATGCCGCGCATGAGGTCCGAGGGAGCCCTGATCGAGCGCTGGCGATCGCTGCTGACCAGCTACAACGAGGTCGCGGGCCACCTGGAGCGGGCCCTGTCGGACGCGCACGGCCTGACGCTGAGCGAGTTCGAGATCCTCGACCGGCTCGTCGCGCAGGACTGTGAGAAGCGCCGCATGCAGGACCTCGCCGCCGACATGTACCTGAGCCAGAGCGCCCTCTCCCGCGCCGTCGCCCGCCTGGAGAAGCACGGCCTCGTCGCGCGCGCCCTGTGTGAGGCCGACCGGCGCGGCGTGTTCGTGAACCTCACCGAGCAGGGCCTCGCGCGGCACGGCGCCGCCCGCCGCACGCACCTGGCGATCCTGGCCGAGCACCTGCAGGCCGCCTGATGCCGTTCATCGCGCCGTCCTGCCGCCTGGGCCTGGGCCTGGCCGCCGTCGGGCGGCCCGGCTACATCAACCTGGGCCGCGACCACGACCTGCCCGCGCGGCGCTCGGTCGACGCGCTGCGCCGCCGCAGCCACGAGCTGCTCGACGCCGCGTACGCCGCCGGGGTCCGCTACGTCGACGTCGCGCGCTCCTACGGCCGCGCCGAGGAGTTCCTGGCCGCCTGGCTCCCCGGGCACGACGACGTGGTGGTCGGCTCGAAGTGGGGGTACACCTACACCGCCGGCTGGCGCGTGGACGCCGAGGTGCACGAGGCCAAGGACCACTCCCCCGCGACGTTCGAGCGCCAGCTCGCCGAGTCCCGCGCGGTGCTGGGCGATCGCCTGGACCTCTACCAGATCCACTCGGTCACGCCGGACAGCCCCGCGCTCACCGACCGCGCGCTGCACCGGCTCCTCGCGGACCTGGCCGCGACCGGCGTGACCGTCGGGCTCTCGGTGAGCGGCCCGGGCCAGGCCGAGGCGATCCGCGCGGCCCTGCGCGTCGAGGCGGACGGTGCGCCGCTCTTCCGGACGGTCCAGGCGACGTGGAACCTGCTGGAGCGCTCCGCGGGACCGGCCCTGCGCGAGGCCCACGCCGACGGCCGCCACGTCATCGTCAAGGAGGGCATGGCCAACGGCCGGCTGGCCGGCCGCGACGCCGAGGCCCTGGCGGCGGTGCTCGCCGAGCCGTTCACGGATGTCGTACTGTCCGGAGCCGCCACCGTCGCCCAGCTCACGAGCAACCTGCGCGCCCTGGGCACGCCCCCCGGCCGCGACCCCGGCCCCGAAGCGCCGGAGGACTACTGGCGCACCAGGTCCTCCCTCGCCTGGTCCTGACCCGTCGGGGGGCGGCCGCGGGCTCAGCCGATCCTGACCACCTTCGCCCACTCCGGCGGGGTGCCGGGCACGTAGCCCGGGTCGTCCTCGTTCCACCGGGAGGGGCGCGCGAAGAGGCCGATCACCGTCCGGCACCGCGGCGCCCGCTCCGGCCACGGCGTCTGCCCGTCCGTCAGCACCACGACCACGTCCGGCCGCGGGTGCTGCCGCAGCGCACGGTCGAAGCCGGCCCGCAGGTCGGTCCCGCCCCCGCCGACCAGCGCGATGCCCTCGGCCCGGCACAGCGGGAACGCCAGCGGCGCGGCCGCGTCGCAGGGCAGGACGGTGACGAGGTCGCGGCGGCCGCCGACGGCGCGGCTGATGGCCGCGACCTCCAGGATCGCGCTGCCCAGCTCGGCGTCGCTGACCGAGCCGGAGGTGTCGATGACGACGCAGACGCGGGGCGGGCGGCGGCGCAGGCTCGGCAGCACGACGCCGCGCAGCGCGGCCGAGCGGCGGGCCGGGCGGCCGTACGTGTAGTCGTCCCCCGCCCCCGCGCTCGCCGCCGCCGTGCGCACCGCCGCGCCCAGCAGCCGCCGCCACGGCTGCGGCGGGTGGAACGCCTCGTCGGCCCAGCGCCGCCAGCCCGCCGGGGCGCTGCCGGGCGCGCCCCGGATGCCCTCCGCCACCCGGAACCGGACCGCGTCGCGCTCCTGCGGCGTCAGCCCGTGCGCGCCGGCCGGGCCGAGGTCCCAGGGGCGCGCGAGCCCGTCCGCGCCGCTGCCGCAGTCCAGCCACGCGTGGTCCTGGGTGTGCGGCCCGAGCCGGAACTGCGGCAGGTACTCCTCCATGAGCTGCCCCGGCGTCAGCGCGAGCCGGTGCGGGTACACCGCGCCCTCGGGCGCCGGCAGCCCGTCGCCGAACGCGTCGTCGTTGATCTCGCAGTCGGCCGCGATGTTCATGCGCAGCCGCTCGCCCGGCCCGTCGAGGCCCTCGGCCGCGGCGATCCGGTCGCCGCGGCCGTGGTGGTCGCGCAGCAGGTGCGAGACCTCGTGCACCCACACCGCGGCGAGCTCCTCCAGCGGGGTGGCGTCGACGAAGGCCGGGTTCACGTAGCAGCGCCAGTACCGGTCCACGCCCATGGTCGGCACGAGCCGCGACTCGATCGGGTGCAGGGCGAACAGGGCGCTCGCGAGGTAGGGCCGGGCGCGGGTGGCGAACAGCCGGGCCGCGTAGAGCTTGGCGGTGTCCATCAGCGCGACGCCGCCAGGGAGATGGACACGACACCGGCCAGGCGCTCGATGGAGCTCGGCAGGTCCCAGTCGTCCTCGCGCAGCGCGGCCAGGGTCTGCGCGGGCACGACGACGAGGTCGGGCGCGCCGCCGGCCAGGGCCCCGGCGAGCACGGCCCAGGCCGCGTCCCAGCGCTCCCGCGACGGGTGTTGCCGGACCGCGTCGACGACGGCATCGAGGACGGCCTGGCGCAGGTCGCCGCGCTCGGGCAGGACCGCCGCAGCGGGCTGGGCCAGCAGCTGCTCGGGGTCCGGCAGGTCCATCCGGTCCAGGCTCGCCAGCAGCTCCAGGCCCGGTCCGTCGCCGACCGCCCCGCGGACCAGCATCGACAGCGCCTCCCGGGATGCTCCGGCGGCCGTGCCGAACGCGATCAGCCGCAGCGCCATGTCCCAGCTCCGCGGCGACGGCCACGCCCCGCCGCGGCGCGTCTCGCTCGACGGCAGCTGGTGTACGAGCTTGGGCCGGGCCGCCAGCAGCCCGCACACGGCCCGTCGCGCGAAGGCGACCGCCGCGCCCAGCCGCCCCGGGTCGAGCTCGGGCAGCCGCGCCCGGGGCCAGACCCCGCCGAGCCCGCGCACCACGACGTCGTGCTGGAACGCCCACTGCAGGTGCACGAACCGGTTCGCGAGCGGCGCGCTGAGCTCCCACCCGTCGGCCGCGGACCCGCGCGGGTTGGCCGCGGCCACGATCCGCACCCCCTCCGGCAGCGTGAGCGCCCCGATGCGCCGCTCCAGCACCACCCGCAGCAGCGCGGCCTGGACGGCGGGCGGTGCGGTCGACAGCTCGTCGAGGAACAGCAGCCCGCGCCCGGCCCGCACGAGCCGCACGGCCCAGTCGGGAGGGGCCATGGGCACCCCCTGCACGGCCGGGTCGTCGCCGAGCACCGGCAGCCCGGCGAAGTCCGAGGGCTCGTGCACGCTCGCGATCACGGTGGTGAGCGGCAGGTCGAGGGCCTCCGCGAGCTGGTTCAGCGCGGCGGTCTTGCCGATGCCGGGCTCGCCCCACAGCAGCACGGGCAGGTCCGCGGCCACGGCCAGGGTGAGCGCCTCGAGCTGGGTGTCGTCGCGGTGCTCGGTCTCGGTGTCGTACAACAGCTTCAGCAGATCGGCGGCAGTGTCCAAAGTAGGCATGCGGGCATCACCTTGTGGGAGTCAGGCCGTTACGGAAAAGTCCATGCAGGATGCGTTGCCGCGCGGCGGCCTCCAGGGCCTCGCGCAGGGCCCCGGCGCGCAGCAGCGCGTTCGGGCCGAGCAGGTTCTCGACGGCGGCCAGCGCACCGGCCGCGTCGCCGTGCTCGAGCCGCGCGCGGATGTCGTCCAGGCGCTCGGGCCGGCGGTGCACGAGGTCGATGGCGCGCAGGCAGGGCAGCGGCGGCCCGCCCAGCGCGACCAGCAGCTCCTCGCGGCGCAGCTGGGCCGGGTCGTGGTCGAGCGCGCTCAGCACGCCGTCGACGAGCGCGATGCGGTGCTGCGCGCCCCGGCACTCGACGAACCTGGTGGGGGCGCCCGGTTCCGGCCCGGCAAGCGGCACCGAGCCCGGAGCCAGCGCCTCGGCCACCAGCGGGTGCAGGGCGCCCGGGTCGATCGCGCCGGCCTCCAGCAGCTCGAGGTCGGGCGCCGGATAGGTGGAGGCGTAGGGCAGCACGGGCACGCGGCCGTCGCGGGTGCGGGCCGGCCGGGTCGTGCCGGTCCGCGGGTCGAGCAGCAGCCGTCGCCCCGCGGCCCGCACGAGCACCGGGCCCTCGGTGCGCAGGAGCGCCGCCTCGGCCGCCCAGCCGGGCCGGGCGCGGGCCCGCAGCTCACCGCAGCGCCGGGCGTCCCAGAGGTGGCGGTGCAGGTCGAGGCGGAAGTACCGGTCCGGGTGCGGGCCGCCGCCGGTGCCGTCCCACAGGGCCAGGCTGAAGCGCTGCCCGCCCGCGGCCCACGCCGGCGGGGTGCGGGCGACCAGGTGCAGCTGCGCGTCGTAGCGGGCCAGCGTGATGGTGAGCCCGGGCCGCAGCAGGCCGGCCGGGCCGATCCGCGGCAGGTGCCAGCGCAGCAGGTCGGGCGCGAGGTGGCGCAGGTCGGCCCGGACGCGGGCGGCTATGTCGGGGCCGCGCAGGCGGGCGAGTTGCCGCAGGTTGAGGTCCACGTCGACGCGGGCGGCCGCGCAGGCTCCGGCCCAGTCTCCGGCGATGCGCCGGGCGGTGGACGTTTCGATCATCGGCGGCGGGACGGCGAACTCACGCACCCGCAGCCACAGGTCGAGCCGGGTCTCTC
This sequence comes from Dactylosporangium sp. CA-139114, assembly GCF_050955725.1. Lineage (NCBI taxonomy): Bacteria > Bacillati > Actinomycetota > Actinomycetes > Micromonosporales > Micromonosporaceae > Dactylosporangium > Dactylosporangium sp. CA-139114. The sequence continues at coordinate 2,308,040 of NZ_CP192080.1, read as the reverse complement.
CGTTCGCAAGGGATGGGTGCATCAGCACTCACCTTGTGCGGACGGGACCCCCAATCTCACGTTGGTAGCCATCGGGCACCAGCGTAGCGGCAAGGCCCGCGCCGGGCCAGGTGCGGCCCGGACGTCCTCAGTCGTCGCCGGGCAGGGCCAGCGTCGGCTCGCCGTTGACGCACGTCACCTGGGCCCGCACGGAGCCGCCGCCCGAGCGCGCCTTGAACCGCAGCGACGCCGTCGTCGCGGGGCCCCGCTGCAGGTGGTCGGTCTCGAATCCCGAGCCCGGAATCCAGGAGTCGAGGTAGGCCTGCCCACCCGGGCAGGAGGCCACGATGCTGCCCCCGGCGGTGCTCAGCGCGCGGCTCGCCCCGGTCGGCGCCGCCGGCTGGGCGGGCGTGGTTGCGACGGGCGCCGAGGGGGCGGGCGAGGGGCTGCTCGCGGGCGCCGGGGTCAGGTGGGCCTCGACGTCGGCCTCGCTCATGGGCGCGTCCGAGGGGCCGAAGAGGCCGTTGCTCAGCGAGCCCACCGCCCCGATCGAGGCGGCCGTCGCCAGCGCCGCGGCCGCCAGCCACGCCGCGATCGCCAAGGGCCAGCGCATCCGCATGCCTCCCAGTGTCCGTCGCCCGACGATAACGCGCGGTTAAGCTCGCCCTATGGCGAAGGTGTTGATCGTGGAGGACGACGCGACGATTCGCACCGGGGTCCTGAAGGCGCTCACGGGGCGGGGTCACGTGGTCGTGGCGGCGGCGACCGCCCTCGAAGGGCTCAAGCTCGCCGTCGCCGAGGCGCCCGACGTGGTCCTGCTCGACCTCGGGCTGCCCGACCTCGACGGGCGCGAGGCGCTGCGCATGCTCCGGGCGGTCAGCCGGGTGCCGGTGATCGTGGTCACCGCCCGGCGCACCGAGGGCGAGATGGTGCGGGCCCTGGACGCCGGGGCCGACGACTACGTGGTGAAGCCCTACGGGGCCGAGCAGATCGACGCCCGGATCCGTGCGGTGCTGCGCCGCACGGCGCCGCCGGAGCCGGTCTCGCTCGTCGTGGAGGCCGACGGGGTGCGGATCGACCCGCGGGCCCGCACGGCGACGCTCGACGGGGCCGCGCTGGAGCTCACGCCGCGGGAGTACGACCTGCTGCACTATCTGGTCGCCCGGGCCGGCGAGGTGGTCACGAAGCGGGAGCTGCTGACCGAGGTGTGGCAGGTGGCCTACACGGCCGCCGACAAGACCGTCGACGTGCACCTGTCGTGGCTGCGGCGCAAGCTCGGGGAGACGGCCCAGGAGCCCCGGCGCATCCACACCGTGCGGCGCGTCGGCGTGCGGTTCGGCCTGGTATGAGACGCCGGCTCGCCCTGCTCGTCGCGGCCGCGATGGCCCTGGTGCTCGTGGCCTTCCTCGTGCCGCTCGCGCTGCTGCTGCGCTCGGCCGCCGAGGACCGCGCGGTCGCCGCGGCCACCACGCAGGCGCGGTCCCTGGCCGCGCTCGTGGCCACCGCGGACGCGAACGCGCTGCGGCTCACCGTCGAACAGGCCAATGTGGACGGTGCGCACCCGGTGACGGTGTTCCTCGGCGACGGCAGCGTCATCGGCGCCCAGGTCGCGGCGACGCCCGCGGTGCGCCTGGCCGCCCAGCGGGGCAGCCTCAGCGTCGCCCATGCCGACGGCCGCGAGGTCCTCGTCGCCGTCCAGGGCCTGCCGGGCGGCACCGCGGTCGTGCGCTCGTTCGTGCCCGAACAGGACCTGCGCCGCGGCGTCACCCGCTCCTGGCTGATCCTCGCCGCCGTCGGGCTCGGCCTGCTGCTGCTCGGCCTGGCCGTGGCCGACCGGCTCGCGGTCGCCGTCGTGCGCCCGATCCGCACGCTCGCCGCCGTGTCCGAGGGGCTCTCCGCCGGCGACCTCGACCGCCGCGCCCCGGCCGGCGACGGGCCGGGCGAGGTGCGCGCGGTCGCCGCGGCCCTCAACCGCCTCGCCGGGCGCATCCGCGACCTGCTGCGCCAGGAGCGCGAGGCCGCGGCCGACCTGTCGCACCGGATGCGCACCCCGATGACCGCCCTGCGCCTCGACGCCGAGGGGCTCACCGACCCGGCCGAGGCCGCGCGGATGCTCGAGCACGTCGGCGCGCTGGACCGGGCGCTCACCGCGGTCATCGAGGACGCCCGGCGGGAGCGGTCCGCGCCCGAGTGCGACGCGGCCGCGGTCGTCGCCGAGCGGGTCGCGTTCTGGTCGGTGCTCGCCGAGGACCAGGGCCGCGCGGTGCGCACCGCCCTCGACCCCGGCCCGCTGCCCGTCGCGGTGGCCGCCGCCGACCTGGCCGCGGCCCTGGACGCCCTGCTGGGCAACGTCTTCGCGCACACCGACGAGGGCGTGGGCTTCGCGGTCTCGCTGCGCGCCCGCTCCGGCCGGATCGAGCTGGCCGTGCAGGACGACGGGCCCGGCTTCGACCCGGCGGCGGGCGCACGGGGCGTCAGCGGCGGCGGCTCGACCGGGCTGGGCCTGGACATCGCGCGCCGCACCGCGGAGGCGACCGGGGGCCGGCTCGCCATCGCCGGCTCCCGGGTGTCCCTCGAGCTCTTAACCGATCCTTAGGGTCGCGCCAGGACCCCGTTGACCAAGGTGCCGGGAGATTTGGTCGCACAGGCAAGAAGCGATCAGGAAGGTGTACCTCCCATGCGCAGACTCATCATCTTCGGCGCGACGACCGCCGCGGTCCTGGCGGTCGGCGGCACGGCGCTGGCCTCCTCGGGATCCGGCCGCCACGACGACCGCCCGTCCCACGTAGTGGTCAGCACCAGTGCCAGTGCCGAGGACAACCCGTCCCGGGGCGCGGACGACAACCCGACCTCCCACGCCACCGCCTCGACGGCCCCGGCGGCGGGCCCGTCGGCCGGCACCGGCGTCGATGACCACGGCGGACTCCGCACCACCCGCACCGCGGAGCCGGGCGACGACCACGGCGGCCGGCGCACCGCCGAGCCCGGCGACGACCACGGCGGGCACGGCCGCGGCGGCGACGACCGTCCCGGTGACGATCATGGGGGTTCCCGCCACCGCCGATAACTGGGATCATGTCGCCGTGCCCCTGCTCGACGACGACGCCCTCGCCGGATCGGCAGTGGTGGCGAACTCCGCGATGAACCGCGAACGCGGCCTCGACGGCGTCAACAGCTACGAGCGCGAGCTCGGCTTCAACCCGGTCGAGGTGATCACGGCCCTGGCCCGCGTCACCGGCGCGCCGGACACGGTCGCGTGGCTCGACCTGTGCTGCGGCTCCGGCCGCGCGCTGATCGAGGCCGCGGCCCGCCTCGACGAGCAGGGCGTGGCGGCCCGGGTGCTGGTCGAGGGCGTCGATCTCGTCGACGCCTTCGACCCCGCGCCCGAGGTGCCCTGGCTACGGCTGACCGCGGCGCCCGTGCTCGCCTGGGCGCCGCGCCGCCGGTACGACCTCATCACCAGCATCCACGGCCTGCACTACGTGGGCGACAAGCTGGGCCTGCTGACCCGGGCGGCGGGCTGGCTCACGGACGGCGGCCGGCTGGTCGCCGACCTGGATCTGGCGGCCGTGCGGCTGCAGGACGGCGCCCCCGCCGGTCGCCGCCTGGCCGCGGACCTGCGCGAGGCCGGCTTCAGCTACGACGGCCGCCGGCGCCGGATCGGCCGGGACGACCGCGGCGACGTCGAGCTGCCCTACGCCTACCTCGGCGCGGACGACCGTGCGGGCCCGAACTACACCGGCCAGGACGCCGTGCACTCGTACTACCGCCGCACGACCGGCAGGCCCGCGTAGCCCGGCGGCTGCCAGGCCGGGCTCAGGCCATGAACGCGTCGCGCACGGCCGCGGCCGGCTCGGTCAGGGAGCCGTGGACGAGGTCGGTGCGGTGCACCAGGCGGGGCTCGGCGACCGGGACGCCGCGCACGCCCGGGCGCAGCGCCGACTCCGGCAGCAGCGCCAGTCCCGCGCCCGCGGCGATCAGCGACGAGAAGACGCCGGCGTCGGTGCCGGGATAGGCCAGCCCGCCCCGGAAGCCCTCCGCCCGGGCCAGGGCCCGCAACCGCTCCAGCGGCGTGGCGATCTCGGGCGCGTCGAGCCACACCGCGTCGGCGAGGTCCGCCAGGCGCAGCCCGCGCCGGCCCGCGAGCGGGTGCCCGGCCGGCAGCGCGACGACGGCCGGGCGCTCGGCGACGGGCGCGGTGGTCAGCCGGCCGGTGTCGGGCAGCGGCAGCGGGTCGCTGGGCGCGGTGACGCCGTCGACGAGCCCGAGGTCCAGCTCCCCCACGGCGACCCCGGTCGCGACCGCGGCCGCGCCCGCGACGTGCAGGGTGAAGGTGACCCGCGGCATGGCCCTGCGCACCCGTACCACGGCAGCGGCGTCAAGGCCGGACAGCGGCGTCGCGCCCAGGACGACCGCGGCGGGCGGCGGCCCGGCGAGCCGCACGACGTCGGCCCGGGCCGCGGCCAGCCGGAGCAGGATCGGCCCGGTGTGCTCGAGCAGCCGTGCGCCGGCGTCGGTGAGCGCGACCGGTCGGCGGCGCAGCAGCGGGGCGCCGACGTCCTGCTCGAGCGCGGCGATCTGCTGGGAGACCGCGGACTGGGTGTAGCCGAGCTCGTCCGCGGCCGCGGAGAACGAGCCCAGGCGCGCGACGGCGGCGAAGGTGCGCAGCAGGTGCGGGTCCACGACATCATGATTGCTTATCTCGGCACAGCAAACAGTCGTTGGACTCATCTCGGCGCCGCGCGCAGGCTGGGGACATGACGACGACTCGCACCGCCCGCATCGCGCTCGTCGGCGACCGTTCGCCGCACGTGCGCTCCCACACCCGCATCCCGGGGCTCCTCGAGCTCCTCCGCGAGCAGCACGGGATCGCGCTGGACGCGTACTGGATCCCGTCCGAGGACGCCGACGCGGCGAGCCTCGCCGGGTTCGACGGGATCTGGCTGGTCCCGGGCTCGCCGTACCGCTCGGAGGCCGGTGCCCTCGCCGCCGTCCGCGTGGCTCGCGAGCTCGGCATCGCCTTCCTCGGCACCTGTGGCGGCTTCCAGCACCTCATGCTCTGCGTGGCCCGCGACCTGGCCGGCCTGCCGGACGTCGTGCACGCCGAGAGCGACCCGGACGGCGAGCGGCCGCTCATCGTCCCGCTCGCGTGCTCGCTGGTCGGGCACTCCGGCGCGGTGACCTTGCGGCGGGGCAGCCTGGCCGAGCGCGTCTTCGGGGTGGAGCGCTCGGTGGAGCAGTACCACTGCTCGTACGGCCTCGACCGGGCCTACCTGCCCGCGCTGGAGGCCCACGGGCTGCGCTTCACCGGGCACGACGACGACGGCGAGGTGCGGGTGGCCGAGCTCGACGGGCACCCGTTCATGGTGGGCACCCTGTTCCAGCCGGAGCTGGCCGGCGACGGCACGCGGGTGCACGCGGTGATCCGGGCCTTCGCCGAGGCCGCCGTGTCCGTGGGCGCCGCCCGCTCGCCCGCGGCCGTCTAGCTACTTCGTAGGGACGTTGCCCAGGGCGGTACGGCCGATGCGGGCCATGATGTCGTCGAGCTCCAGGGCGTTGAAGCGCTGCCGGTTGTAGCCGTGGAAGGTCAGCATGACGAAGACGTCGCTGTCCACGCACCACAGCCTCGCGTCGGCGTTCTCGCCCGCGGCGTCGACCTTGTGGCCCGCGATCGCCTGCTTGCCGCACTCGACCGGCAGGCGGGACAGGCCGGCGCCGCCCTGCTGGGACTCGTAGCGGGCCACGGCCGACGTGCTCACCTCGACGTACAGCCGCAGCTTGCTCCCGGTCGCCTCCGGGCTGCGCGAGTCGTGCTGGAAGGTGTAGTCGCAGGTGCCGGCCTCGCCCTTGGCGGACTTCTCCAGCGTGCCGCCGAGGTCGGTGCCGAAGGCGTCCTTGTTCAGCAGGGCGCACGGGTCCGTGGGCTGGCGGTGGCTGAGGGAGCCGTCGCCGCCGATGCCGCCTATGCCGTTCTCGATGACGTATGCGGCCGACGAGCCGCCGGCCACGCACAGCGCGAGCAGGCCACCGACGATCGCCAGCAGCACGCCCGTCTTCGGCCGCCACGGCGTGGGCGCGGGCGGCGGCTGGTAGCCGACGGGCTGCTGGTAGCCGACAGGGTGCTGGTAACCAGCGGGCTGCTGGTGACCGGCCGGCGGCGGGAACGGCGCCCCCGAGTACGGCCCGGGCACCGGCGGCTGCGGCTGTGGCTGCGGCGCGAGGTACTGCGGCTGATACGGGTCGAACTGCGGCGACGTCACGAACGGCAGTATGGCAGGCGGGGACCTGGCTCACGGGGCCAGTCGCGGCCCCCCGGCCGGCGGCTCGGCGGCCAGGGCCAGCAGCGCGCGGTCGTGCCCGGGCGGGGCGACGAGCGCGATCCCGGCCGGCGGGGAGGCGCCCGTGGGCAGCGACACGCTCGGCAGGCCGTAGGCGCTGGCCGGCACCGAGCAGCGCAGGATGTCCCGCCGCCAGGCGTCGCGGCCCGCGAGGCCCAGGTCGCGCGCGTGGCCCGGGCCGCCCGCGGGCAGCACCAGCCAGGCCTCGTCGCCGAGGAGGTCCAGCAGCTCGGCCCGCCACGCGGCGAGCCGCGCCCGGGCGTCCGCCTCCTCCGCCGCGCTCACCCCCGCGCCGAAGCGGAAGCGGCCCTCGACGTCGGGGGCCAGCACGCGCGGGTGCGCCTCGACCCATGCCCCGTAGGCGCGCCACGCCTCGGCCGACTGGACCCGGCGGAACGCCAGCAGCAGCGGGTCGGGATCGTCCCAGGTGGACAGGGACGTCTCGCGCACGGGAAGCCCGAGGCGGGCGGCATCCGCGGCCGTGCCGCCGATCGCCAGCAGCCGCCGCGGCGCCGCCACGGGCCCGGGCGGCAGCAGCACCTCCCCCACCGCCGCGAGCGTCGCCGCGTCGCGGGTGATCCAGCCGACGGTGTCGAACGACGGCGCGAGCGGCTGGACGCCCTCGGTCGGCACCGCCCCGTGCGTGGGCCGCAGGCCGAACAGCCCGCAGCAGGAGGCCGGCACGCGGACCGAGCCGCTGGTGTCGGTGCCCAGGCCGATGTCGGCGTGCCCGGTCGCGACGGCCGAGGCCGGGCCGCTCGACGAGCCGCCGGTCACGAGGTCGGGCGCGGCCGGGTTCGGCGGGGCGCCGTAGTGCGCGTTGGCGCCGGAGAGCGAGTACGCGAACTCGTCGGTGTGCGCGATGCCCTGCACGACCGCGCCCGCGGCCCGCAGCCGGGCCACCGCCGGCGCGTCCTCGGCGGCGGGCAGCGCCTCGGCGAGCCAGGCCGGGTTGCCGCCCCCGACGGCGAACCCGGTCACGGCGAAGAGATCCTTGACCGCGAGCCGCATGCCGTCCAGCACACCGTGCCCGGTGGCCGGCGCCAGAGGCATGCCCTTGACCCGCCACACGCTGGGGTCAGCTGTCACGCCGAGCACACTACGCGCATTCACCAGGTTGGCGAACCGGCCCAGGCGGCGGAGGCCAGCGCCGTCTGGCCCGCGGCGTTGGGGTGGAAGAAGTCCTGCGCGGCGACCATGTCGAGGGTGAACCGGACCCGGTGCACGGCCCCGCCGTCGGTGCGGCAGCGCGGCCCGTAGGCCCGGCAGGCGGCGGCCAGCTGCTCGTTGTAGGCGTCGACGCGCTCGGCGAAGGCGTTGCGCCGGGCGACCACGTCGGGCGCGTTCGACGTGGGCTCGGCCAGCAGCGCCGGGCAGAGCCCGAAGTTCCACGCCTGCACCGCGAGCTTGTTGGTGTGCCCGATCTCCCAGAGCCGGTTGATGTCGGGGATGCTCGCGACCAGCACGCGCGCGTCCGGCGCCCGCTGCTTGAGCACCGCGAGCGCCGCGTCGACGCCGCGCCGGAACTCGTCGGCGGGCGTCATGTCGGCCAGACGGCCGCGGCAGGCGTCGTCGGCGCCGATGAGGACGGTGACGTACCGCGGCGAAACCCGCACGGCCTCGACGGCCTGCCCGGCGAGCGCGTCGGCCCGCGCGTTGGCCGCGGCGAAGTTGTGGTTGCCGCCCTTGAGCCCCGGATCGTCCTTGAACAGGCGCTTGTAGTGGCTGTTCACCTTGGTGCCGTCGCCGGTGGCCCAGGAGTTGCGCGGGCACGGGCTCGGCGCCAGGCAGGAGGCGAACCCGTTGGAGATGGAGTCCCCGAGCGCGGCCATGGCGGTGATGCCGCCGGCCGGGCGCGCCGACGCCCCCGGTCGCCCCGACGCCCCCGGCTGCGCCCCGGCCTCGGCGTCGCACGCGATCGCGAGCAGCGCCAGCCCGGCCAGCAGCAGGATCCACCCGCGCTTGCCCACGCTGCGTGCCCAGATGTTGACGATGGGCGACAGTGTACCGGCAGTGGGAATACTGCCGCGCAAGCCGTTGTTGACCTTGGTTGTGAGGGAACTACCGCTTTCCGTGCTCGATGTCGCCCCCGTCGCCGCCAGCGGCTCGACCGGGGAGGCCCTGCGGCACACGACCGAACTGGCCCGGCGCGTCGAGGCGCTGGGCTACCGGCGGTTCTGGGTCGCCGAGCACCACAACATGCCCGCCATCGCGAGCTCCTCGCCGGCCGTGCTGCTGGCCCACCTCGCCGCGGCCACGTCGACGATCCGGGTCGGCTCCGGCGGGGTGATGCTGCCCAACCACGCGCCGCTGGTCGTGGCCGAGCAGTTCGGCACCCTGGAGGCGCTGCACCCGGGCCGCATCGACCTGGGCATCGGGCGGGCGCCCGGCACGGATCAGCACACGGCGCTCGCCCTGCGCCGGACCATGGAGGGGCTCTCGGCCGAGAACTTCCCCCAGGAGCTGCAGGACCTCATCGCCTACTTCGAGGGCGACACCCGCATCCTCGCCTCGCCCGGCAAGGGCTCCAAGCCCGACGTGTGGCTGCTGGGCTCGAGCGGCTTCAGCGCGCAGCTCGCGGGCCTGCTCGGGCTGCCGTTCGCGTTCGCGCACCACTTCAGCGCGCAGAACACGCTGCCGGCGCTCGGGCTCTACCGGCAGCATTTCCGCCCGTCGCAGTGGCTCACGGAGCCCTACGTGATGGTCGCGGTGAGCGCGGTCGCCGCCGAGACCGACGAGGAGGCCGAGTTCCTCTCCGGCCCCAGCGACCTGTCGTTCCTGCGGCTGCGCTCGGGCCGGCCCGAGCCGCTCGCGACGCCGGAGGAGGCGGCGGCGTATCCGTACAGCGCCCGGGAACGCGAGTTCGCGCTCTCCCGCCGCGAGGGCCAGGCGCTCGGCTCGCCCGCGACCGTCCGCCGGCAGCTCACGGACCTGCTCGCGGCCACCCAGGCCGACGAGTTCATGCTGACCTGCATGGTGTACGACATCGAGGCCCGGGCCCGGTCGTTCGAGCTGATCCGCAACGAGGTCGCGCCCGCCCTCACGAAGTAGCGCGCCCGCTCCTTCGTGAGGCGCCCCGGACCAGGCCCCGCCGGCTCGCGCGCCTGAGGTGGCCGACGGGCGCGCCCGGTTCGGCCCGTGCGGTGCCATGCGCGCCCGGCCGCGGGGCGGGTTCGCGCGCCCGGGGTGACCAAGCGGCGCGTCCGCCCGGTAGCGTCACCCGCGAACTTCGGCGAAGATGGCGGGCGATCTTGCTGGTCGAGTGAGGTGGGGCGTGTGAACAAGACCTGGGTGCGGCTGCGGCCGGTGGTCGAGGGGGACCTGGCCATGTTCCGCCGGTTCGCGACCGAGCCGGGCCTCGCCGGTCCCGCCTGGACCGGGTACCACGAGCCGAACGGGCCCGCCCGGCGCTTCGCGCTCGACGGCTACCTCGGCGCCGACGACGGGCGGCTCATGGTCGAGGCGGACGAGACCGCCGCCGGGTTCGTGCAGTGGTTCGCGATCGGGTCGGGCCCGGCGCAGTACTGGGGCGTCGGCATCGTGCTGCTGCCCGAGTGGCGCGGCCGCGGGGTCGGCTGGCGGGCGCAGACGCTGCTGTGCGACTACCTGTTCGCGAGCACGCCGACGCAGCGGATCGAGGCGCGCGTGCAGCCCGAGAACATCGCCGAGCAGAAGGCCCTCGAGAAGGTCGGCTTCCTGAGCGAGGGCATCCTGCGCTCGGCCGAGTTCCGCGACGGCGCCTGGCGCGACGTGCTCGTCTACGGCCGCCTGCGCGGCGATCGATGATCTACAAGATCCTGCTCCCGGCCGAGTGGGCCGGGTTCGAGGCGGCCGGCGTGTTCGCGGGCTCGCCGCTCGACCTCGCGGACGGGTACGTCCACCTCTCCACCGCGGAACAGGTCCACCGCACGGCGACGCGGTTCTTCGCCGGCGTGCCCGAGCTCGTGGTGCTCTCGGTCGACCCCGGGCCGCTGGGCGAGGCGCTGCGGTGGGAGGCCAACGAGCACGGGACGTTCCCGCATCTCTACGCGCACCTCCCGCTGGCCGCCGTCACCAAGGTGCGCCGCATCACCGACGTCGCCGAGCTGCAGGACCTGGCCGACTGATGCGCCGGTTGACGCTCGTGCTCGCCGCGCTTGCGCTGACGGGCGGTTGCGGGGGCGAGGCCCCGCCCGCCACTGCCCCGGGCCCGCCGCCGTCGTCCGCGGCCGCGCTCGCCGAGCCGAAGGCCGGGGACTGCTTCGACAAGCCGATGCGCACCACGCTCTCGCCGCCCGCGAAGGTCGACTGCGCGCAGGAGCACCAGTCCGAGATCGCCGCCGTCGGCACCCTGACCGGGGTGTCGTCCGCGACGCCGCCGCAGCCGAACGACCCGTCGCTCGCGGCGGCCGACGCGGACTGCCGGACGAAGACCGCCGCGTTCCTCGGCACCCCGCTCGGCCGCCACGGCGCCACGCTCGAGATCGGGCTGCCGGCCGACCGGGACTGGCAGACCGGCAGCCGCTGGTACGCGTGCGAGGCGGTCGTCGTCGACGCCGCCCCCGGCCGGGCCGCCTTCGCCACGACCAGGGGCACGCTCGCGGGCGGCCGGACGCCGCTGCCGCAGCACTGCTTCAACCTCGCCAAGGCCGGCACGACCGCGGGCATGACCGAGACCCCGTGCACCGGCAGGCACGCCGCGCAGTACATGGGCGCGGTCCGGGCCGGGTTCGCCGCGCCCGTGCCGGCGGACGACGAGACCTGGAAGCCGTACGCCGCCGCCTGCCGCGACGAGGTCGCCGACCAGATGGGCGTGACGGCCCAGGCGGTCGACGACAAGTGGGGCTACGACGGGTACCGGTCGCAGGAGCTCCACGGCTACGGCGTCACCGTCACGCAGTGCTACTTCGTGCTGTGGCAGGGCCGGACGATGACCGGCTCGGTGGCGGGCACCAGAGGCAACGGGGTGCCGCTGTCCAACGCGCGTTAGCGCCGGCGGCCGTGCGGGCAACGCGCCGTCAGCGCCGGCGGCCGTGCGGGCAACGCGCCGTCAGCGCCGGCGGCCGTGCGGGCAACGCGCCGTTAGCGCCGGCGGCCGTGCGGGTACGGTGTCGCCATGCCAGACGCGCCGCCGGTATTCGTCGTCATGGGTGTCGCCGGCACCGGGAAGACCACCGTGGGCGCGATGCTCGCCGGCCGGCTGGGCTGGACCTACGCCGAGGCCGACGACTTCCACCCGCCCGCGAACGTCGAGAAGATGGCCGCGGGCGTCCCGCTCACCGACGCCGACCGGGAGCCCTGGCTCGCGGCGATCGGACGCTGGCTCGACGAGCGCGCCACGGCCGGCGAGCCCGGCGTCGTCACGTGCTCCGGGCTCAAGCGCGTCTACCGCGACCGGCTGCGCGAGGGCCGTCCGCAGGTGCGCATGGTGTTCCTCGAAGGCTCCCGCGAGCTGATCGCGCGCCGGCTCGCGGCCCGTCACGGCCACTTCATGCGCGTGGAGATGCTCGACAGCCAGTTCGCCGCGCTGGAGCCGCCGCAGCCGGGCGAGGGCGTGACCGAGGTGTCGGTCGAGCCGCCGCCCACCGAGATCGTCGACGCGATCCTGCGCGCCCACCCCGAAGCGCTGCGCGCCGCCACCGCGGTGAGCGGACCGGGGCTACTCGAAGAGGGAGCCGCGGCCGCCGCCCTCGCGGGCACGGGCCCGCCGCCGCAGCTCGACCACGACCGAGTCGGCCAGGGCGCTCGCCGCGAGCACGAGCAGGATCACGCCCAGCCAGGTGAAGCCGGCGGACAGGGCCAGGGCGCCCAGCACCGCGCTGGTGAAGAAGCCGAACACGGCCAGGACGAGGCGGAGGTTCAGGGCGGAGTACGGGTGCCCGAAGGTGCCGCGGGCGCCGCGAGGCTGGGCGCGCATCACGAGGTCATCCCTTCAGCTGAGTGATCTTGTCCTTGAGGATCGTGGTCGCGATGGCGGCGCGGTGGGGCTGGCCGCGCAGGAACGACTCGGCGAAGCGGACCGCCTGCTGATACGTCACCTTCGCCGGCATCGGCGGCTCGTTCGCGTCCACGGCGACGTCGACCACGGCCGGGCCGGCGAACGCGAGCGCGTCGCGCAGGGTCTCCTCCAGCGCGCCGGGCGAGGTCACGCGGGCGCCGAAGCCGCCGCAGCCGCGGGCCCAGGCCGCGTAGTCGGGCGCGGGGTCGCCGAAGCGCACGCCGTACTCGGGCAGGCCGAGCACCATCTGCTCCCACACGATCATGCCGAGCGCGTTGTTGTTGTTGATGACCACCTTGACCGGCAGGCCGTAGCGCGCGGCGGTGTGGAACTCCGCCATCAGCATCGCGAACCCGCCGTCGCCGACGAAGGCGATGCACTGGCGGCCGGGGTACTCGTGCTGCAGCGCGATGGCGTAGGGCAGCCCCGGGGCCATGGTGGCGAGCGTGCCGGACAGGTAGAACTCGCGGCCCCCGACGATCTGCCAGTGCCGGGCGGCCCAGGTGGCCACGGTGCCCGAGTCGCAGCACAGGATCGCGTCGGGGGCGGCCGCCCGGTCCAGGGCCGCGGCCAGGTACTGCGGCGCGATCGGGTCCCGCTCCGGGTTCTCCAGGGCGGCCAGGCCCTCCCGCCAGTCGTGCATCTTCTGCTGGTACCGCTGCAGATGCCGCCGATCGGTGCGCCGCTTCAGCCGGGGCAGCAGCGACTCCAGGGTGGCGGCGGCGTCACCGACGAGCGGCACGTCGGTCGGGATGCGGGTCCCGGCGCGGGTCGCCTCGGCCTCGATCTGGATCACGTGGGCCTGGCCGGGCTCGGGCAGGAACTTCGTGTAGGGGAAGTTGGTGCCGACCATGAGCAGCGTGTCGCACTCGGCCATGAGGTCCTCGCTCGGCGCGGTGCCGAGCAGCCCGAGGCCGCCGAGGGAGAACTGGGAGTCGTCGGGCACGACCATCTTGCCCAGCAGCGACTTCACGATGGGCGCGCCGAGCACGTCCGCGGTCAGCTCGACCAGCGCCCCGGCGCCCCGCGCACCGATGCCGGCCAGGATCGCCGGGCGCTCGGCCACGTTGAGCAGGTCCGCGGCGGCCTGCAGGTCGTCGTCGGCCGGGCGGACCGGGGGCGGGACCCAGACCGGGGACGTGACCGGCGCGCGGACCGGGCCGACCTCCTCGAACGGGTTGTCGCCCGCGGTCGCGACCTGCACGTCGTTGGGCACGGTCAGGTGGGCCACCCCGCGGCGGGCCAGGGCGGTGCGCACGGCGATGTCGACGAGCGCGGGCACCTGGGCGGGGTTGACGATCGGCTCGTTGTACTCGGCCACGTCCTCGAAGAGCCGATCCAGGTGTACCTCCTGCTGATAGCCGGTGCCGAGCACCACGGACTCCTGCATGCCGGTGATCGCCAGCACGGGGGCGTGGTCGAGTTTGGCGTCGTAGAGCCCGTTGGCGAGGTGGATCCCGCCCGGGCCCGACGTCGCCAGGCACACCCCCAGCCGCCCGGTCGCCTTGGCGTGCGCGACGGCCATGAAGGCGGCGGCCTCCTCGTGGTGCACGAGCACGAACCGCACCCGGTCCGCGTTGCGCCGCAGGCCCTCCATGAGCCCGTTGATGCCGTCGCCGGGCAGGCCGAACACGGTGTCGACGCCCCAGGCGGCCAGCCGCGCGATGATCGCCTCGCCGACGGTCGGTTGCTTCGCCATACGGTATGGCTTGCCGAATCCGCCGGGTCCAAACCCGTCGCGGTGATCCGGTACCGTACGGCCACATGGGGATGCTCGACCGGCTCCGCGGCACGCCACAGCAGCGCTTCGCCCGCCGGGTGCTCACCGCGATGCGCGACGCCGGCGTGGTCTCGGCGCGGTACCTGCCCGACCAGTTCGCCATCGAGGTCCGCCGCGACGCGGCCCAGGCCCAGCCGGCCATCGCCTACCTCGGCAACATCTACCGCGAGTGCGAGCGGGCCGGCCGGGCGGAGCGCCGCGAGCGCATCGCGTCGTTCCTCAGCGCCGTCGTGTTCAACCCGGGCGCGCCGGACAGCTGGGAGGAGGTCGCCCCGCTGCTGCGGCCGCTGCTGCGCACGGTCACGTTCGGCACCGGGATGCCCGCCTCCGCGCCGCGGCCGCTGCGCCGGCCGGCGTGGGCGTACCTGGCCGAGTTCGTGGTCGTGGACCAGCCGACGTCGGTGATGTACGTGACGGACCGGCAGCTGCGGGACTGGGGCGTCACCGAGGGCACGGTGTTCGACCGGGCGCGGCGCAACATGGCCGCCATCGCGCGGGCCGGCGGCGGGACGGACGAGGCCCCCGGGCCGCGCCCGCTGATCCGGATGGTCGAGGACGGCGACGCGTACTGGGCCTCGCACCTGTTCGTCGACGGCTGGCTGGCCGCCCAGCGCTCCCGGCTCGGCGGGGTGCCGCTCGCCTTCGTCGCGGACACGACGGGGATGCTGCTCGTCGGCCGCGGGTCCGAGGACACCCCGGAGACACTGGGCAAGGTGTTCGAGCTCGCCGAGCAGGAGTACCGCGACGCGGCCCGCCCGATCTCCCCGATGGCGCTCACGGTCGACGAGACCGGCGCCGTGGTGCCCTTCCTGGTGCCGGCGGGGCACCCGATGTACGGCCTCACGCACCGCACCGAGGTGATCCTCGCGGCCTCGGAGTACGCCGCCCAGGCCGCCCACCTGGAGTCCGACGCGTTCGTGGCCTCGTGCACGAGCGCGCAGCGCCCGGACGGGACGGTCTTCACGGTGGCGAGCTGGGCCGAGGGCGTGGACACGCTGCTGCCCCGGGCCGACTACGTCGCGTTCCCGTCCGACGGCGCCGACCCGTTCTTCGTGGCCTGGGACTCGGTGGCGCGCGAGGTCGACCTGGAGCCGGAGCCGGGCCTGGACCCGGAGCGCTACCGCCTGCGCGAGTGGCCCCACCCCGGCGTGGTGGAGCGCCTGCGCCGGGTGGCGACCCGCCCCTGAGCCACCTCGGCACCCCGCGAACGGCGAAGGGCGGCCCCGGTGTGCCGGGGCCGCCCTGTGCGCGCGGGGAGCCGGGGGCTAGTTGCCCGGGACCTGCAGGCCGCCGCTGCTGTCGGCGGCCTGGATGTCCAGGATGTCGACGTAGAAGCGCAGGTCGCCCTGGGGGTAGCCCTCGGCGTTGTTGTAGGCCTCCTTGACCGGGATGTCCAGGATGACCCGGCTGCCGACCTTCAGGCCCACCAGGCCGCGGTCCCAGCCCTCGATGACCTGGGCCTGCTGGCCCTGCTCGAGCATGCCGACCTGCACCGGGAAGGTCTGCTTGTGCTGCCAGGACGAGTCGAAGACCTTGCCGTCCTTGTAGGTCAGGCCCACGTAGTTGACCACGACGGTGTCGCCGGCCTTGACGGTCTTGCACTTGCCCTGGATCAGGGTCTTGACCGTGCGCACGCCGACACTCGGCTCCGTGCCCGCCTCGGTCTTGGGCTCGTCGGCCAGGCGCTTGTCGAAGCCGCCGAGCAACGGCGGGTAGGCGCTCTGGTCCGGCTTCTTGCACTCCGTCTTCTGCTGCTCGGCGCGGTCGCCGAAGTACCACACGCCGGCGAACGCGCCGCCGATGGCGAGCAGGACGATCACGGTGCCGGCGATGGCCTGGCCGATGCGGCGGCGGCGGGCGGACCTCGCGGCGGCGACCCGCGCGGCGGCGCGCTTCTCGGCCCTCGTCAGCGGGGCCGGGCCCTTGCCCTTGGCCGGCTTCCGCTCCGCTTCCTCGTCCTCGTCGCCGTCCTCGTCGGACCCCACGGCCTCCGCGTCGTCCACACTGTCCGGTTCGTCCGCGGTGTCCACGGAGTCCACCGTGCCCGCAGTGTCCACAGTGTCCGATTCGACCGAAGCCGCATCGTCCGCCGTGGTCGTCTCCTCCGCCTCGACCGCATCCGCCTTCGGCGGGGTGGCCTTGGTCGACCTTGCCGGGCGGCGGTTCCTGCCCCGATCGCTCACGATTCGTCGACTCCCCTGGTGGACGGACCCGCACACAGACGGACCTGAGTTTCGTTCGGCGAAGCTTCCCATACCACACGCCTCGCGGCACGCACCGGGGTAGGCCGCGATATGGCCTAAGGTCGGTCGTATGGGCAACGCTACGGGCGTCGAGATTACCGGACCGCTCGGCGATCGCTTCGCTGAGATCCTGACCGAAGAGGCTCTGAGTTTCCTGGCAGATCTGCACCGCCGCTTCGACGCGCGCCGGCTGGAGCTGCTCGCGCTGCGCCAGGAGCGCGAGGCGGCGCTGCAGGCCGGAGGCACACTGGGCTTCCTGCCCGAGACCCTCGGCGTGCGGGAGGCCGAATGGCGGGTGGCCGAGCCGGCGCCCGGCCTGATCGACCGGCGGGTCGAGATCACCGGGCCGACCGACGCGAAGATGACCATCAACGCCCTGAACTCGGGCGCGAAGGTGTGGCTGGCCGACCACGAGGACGCCAACACGCCGCTGTGGGACAACGTGGTCCAGGGCCAGCTCAACCTGCGCGACGCGGTGGCCGGCACGCTGGCGTTCACGTCGCCGGACGGCAAGGACTACCGGCTGACGGACGGCCCCCGGCCGACGATCGTGGTGCGCCCCCGCGGCTGGCACCTGCCGGAGAAGCACATCCTGGTCGACGGGCAGCGCACGTCGGGCTCGCTGACCGACTTCGGGCTCTACTTCTTCCACAACCACCTCGCCACCAGGCCGTACTACTACCTGCCCAAGATGGAGTCGCACCTCGAGGCCCGGCTGTGGAACGAGGTGTTCGCCTACACCGAGGAGCGCTTCGGCCGCCCGACCGGCACGATCCGGGCCACGGTGCTGATCGAGACCTTCCCGGCCGCCTTCGAGATGGAGGAGATCCTCTACGAGCTGCGCGAGCACTCCGCCGGGCTGAACGCGGGGCGCTGGGACTACATGTTCAGCGTCATCAAGAAGTTCCGCACGCGCGGCCGCGACTTCCTGCTGCCCGACCGCAACTCGGTGACGATGACGGTGCCGTTCATGCGGGCGTACACCGAACTGCTCGTGCGCACCTGTCACAAGCGCGGCGCGCACGCGATCGGCGGGATGGCGGCCTTCATCCCGAGCCGCCGCGACGCCGCCGTGAACCGGGCCGCGTTCGAGAAAGTTTCCGCGGACAAGACCCGCGAGGCCGGCGACGGCTTCGACGGCTCCTGGGTCGCGCACCCCGATCTCGTCCCGGTCTGCCGCGAGATCTTCGACGGCGTGCTGCGCGACCGGCCCAACCAGCTCGACCGGCTCCGCGAGGACGTGAGCGTCACCGAGGCCGACCTGCTCAACGTCGCGGCCACGCCCGGGCGGCGCACGGAGGCCGGGCTGCGCAGCGCGGTGAGCGTCGGCGTGCAGTACCTCGACGCGTGGCTGCGCGGCAGCGGCGCCGTCGCGATCGACAACCTGATGGAGGACGCGGCGACGGCGGAGATCTCCCGCTCGCAGGTGTGGCAGTGGCTGCACAACGGCGTCACGCTCGACGACACCGGGGAGCTGGTGACCCGCGAGCTGGTCGAGCGGATCGCGGACGAGGAGCTGGCCGGGCTCGGTGGCGACCTGAGCGCGGCGCGCGATTTGTTCATGGAGGTGGCCGTGGCCGACGAATTTGTGGACTTCCTGACGATTCCGGCGTACGAACGGATGCCATGAGCGGTCCGGAGCGCAGCGGAGGAGCCGGCATGAGCGTCGATGCGCTCGCCGTGGCCGTGCGGCAGCACCTGCGGCCCGATCAGATCATCACGGACCGGGCGCGGTTGCGGACGTACGAGTGCGACGGGCTGGCCCACTACCGGGTCGTGCCGGCGATCGTGCTGCTGCCGCGCACGGCCGAGGAGTGCGCGGCCGTGGTCCGCGCCTGCGTCGCGCACGGGGTGCCGTTCGTGGCCCGCGGCTCCGGCACCGGCCTGTCCGGCGGCGCGCTGCCCCACGCCGACGGCGCGCTCATCGTCACCTCCCAGCTGCGCGCCATCCGCGAGGTCGCGCCCCAGGACGAGCGGGCCGTGCTCGAGCCCGGCGTGATCAACCTGCAGGTCTCCAAGGCCGCCACGCCGCACGGGTACTACTACGCCCCCGACCCCTCCAGCCAGCAGATCTGCTCGATCGGCGGCAACGTGGCGGAGAACTCGGGCGGGGCGCACTGCCTGAAGTACGGCTTCACGGCGAACCACGTCACCGGCGTGCAGATCGTGACGCCGGACGGGGAGCTGGTGCGGCTGGGCGGGCGGGCTCCCGACGCGCCCGGCTACGACCTGCTCGGCGCGTTCGTCGGCTCCGAGGGGACGCTCGGGATCGCCACCGAGGTGACGGTACGGCTGGTGCGCCTGCCCGAGACCGTGCGCACCCTGCTGGCCGCGTTCACCGGCCCGGACGCGGCGGGCGCAGCGACTTCGGCGATCATCGCGGCCGGCGTGGTGCCCGCGGCCGTGGAGATGATGGACGCCCTGGCGATCGAGGCGGCCGAGGCCGCGGTGCACTGCGGCTACCCCGCCGGGGCGGGCGCGGTGCTCATCGTCGAGCTCGACGGCCCCGCGGCCGAGGTCGAGGCCCAGTTCGCCGCGGTCGAGGAGCTCTGCCGCGCGCACGGCGCGTTCGAGATCCGCATCGCCGCCGACGACGCCGAGCGGGCGCTGTTCTGGAAGGGCCGCAAGTCCGCGTTCGCCGCGGTCGGGCGCATCTCCCCCGACTACATCGTGCAGGACGGGGTCATCCCCCGCACGGCGCTGCCGCAGGTGCTCACGCGCATCGGCGAGCTGGCCCGGGAGCACGGCGTGCGGGTCGCGAACGTCTTCCACGCCGGCGACGGCAACCTGCACCCGCTCGTGCTCTTCGACGAGGCGGTGGCCGGGCAGGCCGAGCGGGCCGAGACGGTGTCCGGGGCGATCCTGGACATCTGCGTCGAGCACGGCGGGTCGATCACCGGCGAGCACGGGGTCGGCGTGGACAAGGCGAAGCACCTGCCGAGGATGTACACCGAGGCCGACCTCGACACCATGCAGCTGCTGCGGTGCGCGTTCGACCCGCGGGGCCTGGCGAACCCGGGCAAGGTGTTCCCGACCCCGCGGCTGTGCGGCGAGGTGCCCGGCCGGCGCAAAGGACCGAACCCCTGGCACGACGCGGGCGTGGAGGTGTTCTGACGTGACGGTCGTCGATGAGATCGCCGGGGTCCCCGCGGCCGCGGTGGCCGAGCCGGCCTCGACCGCGGAGGTGGCCGACGTGGTGCGCGGCGCGGCCGCCGACGAGCTCGCGCTGGTGGTGCGCGGGGCCGGCACGCGGCAGGACTGGGCGCTGCCGCCGCAGCGGCTCGACCTGATCGTGGAGCTGCGCGGGGTGTGCGGCCTGGTCGAGCACGCGGCCGGGGACCTGGTGGCGATCGTGCGCGCCGGGACGCCGCTGCGCGAGGTGCAGGAGGCCCTGCGCCCGGCCGGGCAGCAGCTGGCCCTCGACGAGCCGCTGCCGGGCGCGACCGTGGGCGGCACCGTCGCGGTCAACGCGTCCGGCCCGCGCCGCATGCTCTACGGCACCGTGCGTGACCTGCTCATCGGCGTCACCGTGGTGCGCGCCGACGGGGTCGTGGCCAAGGCCGGCGGCAAGGTCGTCAAGAACGTCGCCGGCTACGACCTCGGCAAGCTCGTCGCCGGTTCGTACGGCACCCTCGGCGTCATCACCGAGTGCGCCTTCCGCCTGCACCCGCTGCCCGCCGCGGCCCGCTACGTCTCGGCCCGCGTGGCCGGGCCCGACGAGGCCGGCCGGGCGGTGGCGTCCGTGCTCGCCGCGCAGGTGGTGCCGAGCGCGCTGGAGGTCGACATGGCCGCCGGGGAGGACCCGCTCACGGTGACCGCGCTCGTCGAGGGGGTGCCGGCGGGCGTCGAGCGGCGCGCCGCCGACCTGCGCAAGCTGCTCGGCGAGGAGACCGAGCAGGCCGAGTCGCCGCCGCCGTGCTGGGGCACCTACCCGTGGGCGCCGGGCGACGTCGGGATCAAGCTCACCTGCGCGTTGTCGCGGGTGCCGTACCTGCTCACCGCGGCCGGCGTCACCGCGCGCCTGCACGACGTGCCGGTGCGCGTGCGCGGCTCGGCCGGCACCGGGGTGCTCTACGCCGGGCTGCCCGGCGACACCGACCCCGGCGTCGTGGCCGGGGTGATCAGCGACCTGCGCGCCGCGACCCGGGCCGGGGCCGGGCACTGCGTGGTGCTGACCGCCCCGCCGCCGGTCCGCGCGCGGGTCGACGTCTGGGGCCACGTCGACGGGCTCGACCTCATGCGCCGGGTCAAGGAGCAGTTCGACCCGGCCGGCACGCTCGCGCCCGGCCGGTTCGTCGGGGGCATCTGATGAGCGACGAGCGGCGGGACCTCATCGGTGACTGCGTGCACTGCGGGTTCTGCCTGCCGACCTGCCCGACCTACGTGCTGTGGGGCGAGGAGATGGACTCGCCGCGCGGGCGCATCCAGCTCATGCTCCAGCAGACCGAGGGCGAGCCGCTGACGCCCGCCATGACCGGGCACTTCGACGCGTGCCTGGGCTGCATGGCGTGCGTGACCGCGTGCCCGTCGGGGGTCCAGTACGACAAGCTGATCACCGAGACCCGCGCGATGGTCGAGCAGGTGCGCCCGCCCGCGGGCCGGGCACTGCGGGCGGCCGTCTTCGCCCTGTTCCCCTACCGGCGCCGGCTGGAGGCGGCGAAGGCGCCCCTGACGGGGTACCGACGGCTGGGCACCCCGTTGCGGCGCGCCCTGCCCGCGACCCTGCGCACGCTGCTGGACCTGGCTCCCCCGGCCCGCCGATCGGTCCGGCTCCCCGCGGTCGTCCCGGCGCTGGGCCGCCGCCGCGCGCGGGTCGGCATGCTCACCGGCTGCGTGCAGCAGGCGTTCTTCCCCGGCGTGAACGCCGCGACCGCCCGGGTGCTGGCCGCCGAGGGCTGCGAGGTGGTGATCCCGCCGGAGCAGGGCTGCTGCGGCGCGCTGAGCCGGCACAGCGGCCGCACCGCCGAGGCCGACCGGTTCTCGGCCGGCCTCGACCGCGTGTTCGCCGACGTCGACGCGCTGGTGGTGAACGCGGCCGGGTGCGGCTCGTCGCTCAAGGAGCACGGGGAGCTGGCCTCGCGGACCCGGGACCTGTCGGAGTTTCTGGTGGAGCTCGGCCCGGTCGCGCCCCGGCATCCGGTGCCGGTGACCGCCGCGTACCACGACGCCTGCCACCTGGGCCACGCCCAGGGCGTGCGCGCCCAGCCGCGGGCGCTGCTGCGCGCCGTCCCGGGCCTGGACCTGCGCGAGATCCCGGATGCGGAGATCTGCTGCGGCTCGGCCGGCATCTGGAACGTGCTGAACCCCGGCCCGGCCGCGGAGCTGGGCGACCGCAAGGCGCGCGACGTGCTCTCGACGGGGGCGTCGCTGCTCGTCACCGCCAACCCGGGCTGCCTGATGCAGATCGCGGCCGCGGTCAGGCGGGCCGGCGCCTCGATCCGCCTGGCCCACACCGCCGAGGTCCTCGACGCCTCGATCCGCGGCGTGCGCCCCTGATCCGCCGCCGATCCACCGCCGGCGGGCCGGACACGACGACGCCGGGGTCGCGCATCAGGCGCGGCCCCGGCGTGGAGTCGTCCGGCGGTGCTCAGTTGGGGCGCAGCGGGCGGCCCTGGCCGTCGACCGGGCGCCCGGCCAGCATCATGATGCCGTCGATGACGAACCACAGCCACAGGCCGGCGGCCGCCAGCCACGGAACGAAGAACAGCAGCCAGCCGCAGACGATCGACGTCCAGCCGACCACCACGCTCAGCACGAGCTGGGTCACGCCGAGCGCGATGTTGCCCGCGTAGAGCCGGCCGATGCCGCCGAGGCAGAAGAACAGGCCCGGCAGCAGCTGCAGCAGGCCGCCGACGAGCTTGCTCTTGTCGGAGTAGGGCTGGCCGGTCAGCGGGTCGTAGGCCGCCACGGTGGCCGGGTAGGCCGCGGGCTGGCCGTAGGCGGCCTGCGGGTATCCGGCGGCCTGGCCGTAGGGGTCGTACGCGCCGCCCGAGGCCGGGGCGCCCGAGACCGGCGGCAGCTGGTAGGCGGTGCCGTAGGGCTGGCCCGAGGCCGGCACGCCCGACGCGGGCGGCGCAGACATCGGGGGCGGCGAGGCGGGCAGCGCGGGCTGGCCGTACGGATCGGACTGTCCATAGGGCACCGGCTGCTGGCCGTAGGGCGGCGGCTGCTGACCGTACGACGGCTGCTGACCGTACGGCGGCTGCTGCCCGTAGGGGTCCGGCTGCCCATACGGATTGGGGGTTCCATACGGTGGCTGCGTCATGACGTGCAGGCTACAACGCCGGTACGCGGATTTTCGCCCCGCTTTCGGGTGTGACGCGGCCGACGTCCGGCACGACTTCCGGACGCCCCGGAGCACCGAAAAGAATGAGCCGCATGGACTTCGACGGCCGCCGTCCGGTGCGCACGATCATGCGCCTGCTCGCGCCGGGCAAGAGGCGACTGCTCCTGGCCACGCTCGCGTTCGCCGTCAAGGACAGCCCCATCTGGCTGCTGCCCCTGCTCACCGCCAACATCATCGACGTCGTGGTGCAGCACCGGCCGATCGCGCAGCTGTGGCTCAACGCCGCCGTGCTCGCCGTGATCCTGCTGCAGAACATCCCGATGCACATGCTGTGGGTGCGCCAGATGAGCCTCATCGTGCGCCACCTCGGCACCGACCTGCGCTCCGAGCTCGCCGGGCGGCTGCAGCAGCTGTCGATCGCGTTCCACGCCCGCGCGGGCGGGAGCCTGCTGCAGACGAAGCTGGTGCGCGACGTGGAGAACGTCGAGCTGATGCTGCAGCAGGTGGCGGCCTCCGGCAGCTCCGCGATCCTCACCCTGCTCGGCGCGCTCACGCTGACCGCCATGCGGGTGCCGCAGTTCGTGCCGCTGTTCCTGCTGGTCGTGCCGTGCACCGCGGCGCTGGTGGCGATGGTGCGCCGCCGGTCCGGCGCGCGCAACGCGGAGTTCCGGCGGCGGGTCGAGGAGCTCTCCGCGCGCGTGGACGAGATGGCCCACCTCATGCCGATCACCCGCGCCCACGCGCTGGAGCAGGAGGCCGTGCACCGGCTGCGCGGCACCGTCGAGGACGTCCGCACCGCGGGGCTGCGCCTGGACATGGTCAACGGGCGGTTCGGCGCGATGTCCTGGGTGACCTACCAGCTGCTCGGCGCGGCCTGCCTGGTCGGCGCGGGCTGGGCCGCGTGGACGGGCGCCGCGCCGGTGAGCGCGGGCGACGTGGTGCTGCTCAGCACGTACTTCGCGGTGCTCACCAGCTCCGTCATCGGCCTCTTCGGCCTCGCCCCCATCGTGACCAAGGGCCTCGAGTCGATCCGCTCGATCGGCGAGGTGCTCGGCGCGCCCGACCTGGAGCTCAACGAGGGCAAGGAGCGCGTCGGCGCGGTGCGCGGCGAGATCGTGCTGGAGGGCGTCGGCTACCGGTACCCGGAGTCGGGCGCCCCGGCGCTGACCGGCATCGACCTGGCCGTGGCCGCGGGCGAGACGATCGCGTTCGTGGGGCCGTCCGGCTCCGGCAAGTCGACGATGCTGAACCTGCTCATCGGGTTCATCCGGCCGAGCGAGGGCCGGGTCCGCCTCGACGGGCGGGACATGCAGGAGATCGACCTGCGGACCTACCGGAGGTTCGTCTCCGTCGTGCCGCAGGAGCCCGTCCTGTTCGACGGGACGATCTGGGAGAACGTGACGTACGGCCGCCGCGACCTGGACGAGCGGACCGTCACGCGGGCCCTGCGCGACGCCAACGCGCTGGGCTTCGTGGAGGACCTCCCGCACGGCTGGGACACGATGGTCGGCGAGCGCGGCGCGCTGCTCTCCGGCGGGCAGCGGCAGCGGCTCGCGATCGCCCGGGCGCTCGTGCGCGACCCGCGGGTGCTGCTGCTGGACGAGGCGACCTCGGCCCTGGACAGCGAGTCCGAGGCCCTGGTGCAGGAGGCCCTGGCGCGGCTCATGCGCGGGCGCACCACGTTCGTCGTCGCGCACCGCCTCGCCACGATCCGCAACGCCGACCGGATCGCCGTGCTGGCCGGTGGGCGGCTGGCGGAGCTCGGCACCCATGCCGACCTGCTCGCCCGGGGCGGCCTCTTCGCCCGCCTGCACGGGCTCCAGTCGGTCTGAGGCCGGCCCGCGGGGACACGACTCCACTGTGGACACCGACCGGCCCGGGGCCGGGCCCCGCGCACGGCGCGCGGCCCCGCCCGGTTGACACCACCACGCGGCGACGGTCAGTGCGCGGCCGCCATCCGGCCCCGGCCCGTGCCCTGGTGCAGCAGCTGGTACGCGGCCACGATCAGCAGCACGCCGCTCACGATCGCGTACACCCCGATGGCCCAGGCGATGGCCAGCGCCCCCGCGGTCGGGCGGACCATGATGAACAGGCCGGCCACGATCGCCAGGGCGCCGATGAGGGCCATCGACCAGCCGCCGTGCTGGCGGGTCGCGAGCCACAGGTCCGCCAGGCCCGTGACGACCGCCCAGACGCCGACCAGGATGGCGAGCGCCACCGCGGTGACCCCGGGCCAGGCGATCGCGAGCACGCCGAGGATCAGCCCGACGAGCCCGGCCACGCCGCGGGCCACCCGCGGGCCGGTGCCGTCCGCGAATCCGGTGACCGGGTTCGACGGCCCGGGCGCCGGGCGGATCGCGTGCACGATCTGCTCGATGCCGGTCACGATGGCGAAGACGCCGAACAGCAGGGCCAGCGCGATCACCGTCACGCCGGGCCAGATGACCGCGAGGATGCCGAACACGACGGCGAGGACGCCGCGGATGCCCAGCAGCCAGGCTTCCCTCTTGAGCATGGGATCCCCTCTCTCAGGCTGTTTCGTCTCGGGGGTCGAACGGCGACTCGCGGGCCAGCGAGCCGAACAGGGCGCGCTCACCCGGGGTGAGGCGCTCCGGCACGACGATGCGCAGCTCCGCGAACAGGTCACCGGGCGCGCCGCGGGGGTTGGGCAGCCCGTGCCCGCGCAGCCGCACGCGCCGGCCCGACGACGAGCCGGCCGGCACCTCCAGCCGCACGTCGCCACCGGGCAGGCCGACGGGGACCACGGCGCCGAGGGCCGCCTCCCACGGGCTGATGGGCACCGCGACCCGGACGTCGCGCCCGGCGACCCGCAATCGAGGGTGGGGCGCCAGGTGGACCTCGAGCAGCAGATCTCCCGCGACGCCGCCGCGCACGCCGGGCTCGCCGCGCCCGGGCAGCCGCAGCCGCTCCCCGTCGGCCACGCCGGGCGGGACGTGCACGTCGTACTGCCGCGGCCGCCCCGCCGGCCCGGCCACGGTCACCCGCCGCCGGCCCCCGGTGTAGGCGACCTCGACGCCGACGGTGACCTCGGCCCGCAGGTCGGCCCCGCGCGCGCCGCGGAAGAGCCAACTCGAGAGGTCGACGTCGCCGCGTGGGCGGGTCCGGCCCCGGGTGACGAGCCAGCGGTACGCCGCGCTGATCTCCTTGAACCGCTCCTCCGCGCCCGGTTCGGTGCTGACGTCCGGGTGGTGTCGGCGGGCCAGGCGCCGGTACGCGCGCTGGATCTCCTCCCGCCCCGCCCCCCGGGCCACGCCGAGCACCGCGTAGGGGTCGCGGGTCGCGGCGGCCACGACGGCCGTCCCCGCGCCGCGGCCGCGCCTCAGACCGTCGCGCTGCGGCCGACCTGCCCGGTGCTGCCCACGCCCGTGGAGCCGACCTGCTGGCTCGCCGGGCCGGGACGCCCCTGGCCCTCCTTCATCTGCTTCGCCTGCGCGGCCGGGGTGTCGGGCACGCCGGGCCGCACCTCCGAGCGCTCCTCGCGGCGCTCTTCGCGGCGCTCCTCCCGGCGCTCGTCGCGGCCGTGGATCGCGATCCGGCGGGCCTGCCGTCCGGCGGTCTTGGGCGCGATGATCGTGAGCACCCCGCCCTCCAGGTCGGCCGCGACCGCCTCGGCGTCGACGTCACCCGGCAGGGCCACCAGGTACTCGAACTCGCCCGTCCGCCGCGCGTGGTGGCGCAGCGTGCCGGTGCGCTCGGGCTCCCGGATCGAGCCGTAGACCCGAAGCTCGCTGTCGCGCAGCTCGATCTCCACGTCGCCGGGGGCCACCCCGGGCAGGTCCAGGTCGATGCGGAACGCCTCGCTCGTCTCCTCGATGTCGACGGGCGCGCCGCTCGTCACGGGCAGGCCCAGCGCCGGATACATGCCCAGCGACCGGCGGGGACGGGTGACCAGCAGTGTCATGGTGAGCCTCCCAGGGAAGCGGGCTGCCTGTACCCCGCCATGCTGGGCGAGCACCGGGTGACCCGGTCCCACCCGGGCGGGATGACCACATTCACGTCCCGCCCGTCCCGCCCGAGTGATGGCCGCTCACCTCCGCGAAGGGCAGCGTTCGCGGCATGTACGAAGACGTGTTCATCGCGGAGGTACGCGACAAGACCGGCATCACCGATCCCGAACGCGCGCGCCGGGCCCTGCGCGGCGTGCTGCACGCCCTGGCCACCCGGCTGCCGGACGGCTGGGTGCACCACCTGGCCGCCGAGTTGCCGCCGACCCTGGCCGAGCCGCTGTGGTCCTTCCAGCACCTGTACGACCAGGAGGTCCACCTGGACTTTCTCGCCGACGTGTCCGCGCGCGCCGCGGTGCCGCCCGAGGAGGCCGAGCGCCTTGCCCGGGCGGTCTTCGCCACCGTGGCGAGCGCCTGCGACCCGGCCCTGCTCCGGCGGGTGTACCAGCCGCTGACCAGCGACGTGCTCGCGCTCACCGAGGCCGACGCGTCGCTGCTGCCCGCCTAGCCCGCGCGCAGCTCCTCGACCAGCGACGGGCCGCTCGGGGTCCAGCCGAGCTCGCGGGCCTTCGCGCCGGAGGCCTGCTGGTCGAGCAGCAGCGCGTCCGCGAACTGCTCGCCGAGCCGCGCGCGGGACTCGCCGGCCGTCTCCGGCGCGACGCCGGCCCCGCCCGCGGCCGCCTCGGCCAGCTCCCGCACGGTCGGGTTCACGCCGGAGGCGACGACCAGGCGGCCGAGGCCGGAGCCGCGCTCGAGGACCAGGCGGTACACGACCGCGACGTCGTCGACGTGCACGGTCGTCCAGTGCTGGGAGCCGTCGCCGACGAGCCGGACCCTCCCCCGCTCGTCGCGGGCGGGCGCGAGCACGCCGGCCGGGATGCCGCCGCCGCGGCCGTAGACGATGCCGGGCGCCACGATGCTCGTGGGCTGGTCCGCCTCGAGGACGGACCGCTCGACGGGCACCCGCCACGCGGTCAGGGCCGGCGGGGCGAGCGGCGAGTCCTCGGTGATGTCGGGGTTGTCGCCCCAGATCCAGATGCCGCTCGTGTGGACGTACGGCGTCCCCGCCCGCTTCGCCGCGGCGACGATCGCCTGGTCGAACTCGACGGTGTCGGGCCCGCCGGTGGCCGCGATGTGCGCGGCGGCGTCGCCCTCGGCGAAGCGGGCCGCGGTCCAGCCGGCGTCGAACAGATCCCCGACGGCCGGCTCGGCCCCGTGCTTGCGCGCCCTGTCCGCGGCCTCGTCGCTGCGCACCAGCGCGGTGACGGCGTGCCCGGCGGCGACGAGCTCCCGCACCACGGCCGACCCGATGTACCCGGTTCCCCCGGTCAACACGATTCTCATGGAAGCTCACGCTAGGCCGTGGGGCGCCGTCGCGCGCCGTGTCGTACGACTCGGAATAACGCGGTCGGGGACGGGGTTTCAGGCGCGCAGCGCGGCGGTGGCGAACTCACGCAGGCCCTCCGCGAGCCCGATCGCGGCCGTGAAGCCCAGCTCGCGCCGGGCCCGGGCCGCGGAGGCGACGACGTGGCGCACGTCCCCGGCCCGGAACTCACCGGTCACGACCGGCTCGGGGCCGCCGGCCGCGGTGGCCAGGCCCGCGGCCAGGTCGCCGATCGTCGTGGGCCGCCCCGAGGCGATGTTGTACGCCCGGAAGCCCGCCCGCCCGGTGGCCTCCACGGCCGCCAGGTTGGCCGCGGCGACGTCGGTGACGTGCACGAAGTCGCGGCGCTGCCCGCCGTCCTCGAACACGCGCGGCGCCCGCCCGGCCTGCAGCGCCGAGCGGAAGATCGCCGCCACGCCGCTGTAGGGCGTGTCGCGGGGCATGCCGGGGCCGTAGACGTTGTGGTAGCGCAGAGCGGCCACGGCCCCGCCCGCGCCGGCCGCCCACGCCGCGGCGAGGTGTTCCTGGGCCGTCTTCGTCGCCGCGTACACGCTGCGCGGCCGCAGCGGGGCGTCCTCGTCGACCTCGCCGGGCTCGAGCGCCGCGCCGCAGGCCGGGCAGCGCGCCTCGAAGCGCCCGGCGGCCAGGTCGGCGGGCGTGCGCTCGGCGGGCTGCGTCGCGCCGTGGCGCGGGCAGGCGTACGCGCCCTCGCCGTAGACCACCATCGAGCTGGCCAGCACCAGCCGGAGCACGCCGGCCCGGGCCATCCCGGCCAGCAGCACCGCGGTGCCGAGGTCGTTGCAGCCGGCGTACTCCGGCAGGTCCGCCAGGTCCACGCCCATGCCCACGAGCGCGGCCTGGTGCACCACGGCGTCGACGCCGGCCAGCGCCCCGGCGACGGCGGCCGCGTCGCGCACGTCCGCGCGCAGCAACGGCCCGCCCACCGGCTCCGTGCGGTGGGCCTTGGGGTGCAGCAGGTCCAGGACGGTGACGTCGTGGCCGGCCGCCCGCAGCGCGGCGACGACGTGGGTGCCGATGAACCCGGCGCCGCCGGTGACGAGGATGCGCATGCCGCGACGCTACGGGGGGCCCGGGCGCGGCGGCGGCCCGCGTTCGCGGTTCGTAATGGTCTGTCAGCGTCTCGTAAGACCTCGCGTCCAAGATCATCGGTACCGTCCGGACCATGCCCGTGATCGATGTCGTCCTGCCCTGCCTCAACGAGGCGGCCGCCCTGCCGTGGGTGCTGTCCCGGCTGCCGGCCGGTTTCCGCGCGATCGTGGCCGACAACGGCTCCGCCGACGGCTCCCCGCGGATCGCCGCGGCCCACGGCGCGACGGTCGTGCCCGCCGCCCCGCGCGGCTTCGGCGCGGCGGCCCACGCCGGGCTCTGCGCCGCGACCGCGGACGTCGTGTGTTTCATGGACGCCGACGGCTCGTTCGACCCCCGCCAGCTGCCCCGGGTCGCCGGCCCGGTCGCCGCCGGCGAGCACGACCTGCTGCTCGGCCGCCGCCGGCCCACCACCCGCGGCGCCTGGCCGCTGCACGGCCGTGCGGGCAACGCCGTGGTCGCGTGGCGCCTGCGGCGCACCGCCGGCATCCCCGTGCACGACCTCGGCCCGATGCGGGCCGCCCGCCGCGAGGCGCTGCTCGCGCTCGACCTGACCGACCGCCGCTTCGGCTACCCGCTGGAGATGATGGTGCGGGCCGCGGCCGCGGGCTGGCGGATCGCCGAGGTCGACGTGGACTACGCGCCCCGCGCCGCCGGCGGCCGCTCGAAGGTGACCGGCACCGTCCGCGGCACCCTGCGCGCCGTGCGCGACATGTCCCGGGTGCTCGCGTCGTGAACGTCCAGGTGCTGCTGCTGGCGAAGACGCCGGTGCCGGGGCGGGTGAAGACGCGCCTGTGTCCACCGTGGACGCCCGAGCAGGCCGCGTCCCTCGCCGCCGCGGCGATCGCCGACACCGCGGACGTGCTGAGCGCCACCCCGGCGATGGCCCGCACCCTCGTCGTCGACGGCGACCTGGCCGCGCCGCGCGGCTGGGGCCGGGTGCCGCAGCGCGGTGCCGGGCTCGGGCCGCGGCTCGCGGCCGCGTACGCCGACACCGCCCGCCCCGGCGTCGCCACCATCCTCGTCGGCATGGACACGCCGCAGCTGCGCGTCGGTCACCTCGTCGCCGCCACCGCGGGGCTGGCGACCGCGGACGCCGTGCTCGGCCCGGCCGAGGACGGCGGCTGGTGGCTGCTCGGTCTGCGCGACCCCGCCGCGGCCGAGGTGCTCGCGGACGTGCCGATGTCCGCGGCGGACACCGGCGAGCGGACGCGCGCGGCGCTGCGGGACCGGGGCCTCGCCGTGTCCACCACCGCGACGCTGCGGGACGTGGACACCGCGCCCGACGCGTTCGCGGCGGCGCGGGCGGCGCCCGGCGGCCGGTTCGCCCGCGCGCTGCTGATCGCCGAGGGGGCCCGGTGACGGCGCCCGTGGCGGTGTTCGGGGCGGCGCTGCGGCGCGCCGAGCGCGGCGAGCCGGCCGCGCTGCGGCTCGTCGGGCCCGACGGCACGGCCGTGCGGGCGCTGGACCCGCACGCGTGGCACGGCGAGGCGCGGCCGGGCGACGGCGCGCTCGTGGCCAAGTGCCCGGACGGGACCGTCGACCTCGGCTGCGGGCCGGGCCGGCTCACCGGGGCCCTTGCCGCGAGCGGGCGGCGGGTGCTGGGCGTCGACGTGAGCCCGCAGGCGGTGCGCTACGCCCGCCGCCACGGCGCCCCCGTGCTGCGCCAGGACCTGTTCCGCCCGCTGCCGGGCGAGGGCGGCTGGCCCGGCGCCCTGCTCGCCGACGGCAACATCGGCATCGGCGGTGACCCGGTCCGCCTGCTGCGCCGCTGCCGCCGGCTGGTAGGCCCGGGCGGGACGGTGCTCGTGGAGGTCGACCCGCCGGGCGCCGGCAGCTGGAGCGGCCCGGTCGCGCTGGCCGACGAGCGCCGCGGCGGCCGCACGAGCGCCCCGTTCGCGTGGGCGTTCGTGGCCGCCGACGACCTCGCCGCGCCGGCCGGAGCCGCCGCGCTGGAGCTGGTCGAGACGTGGACGGAGGCCGGCCGATGGTTCGCCCGCCTGCGTGGCTGACCCGGCCGGGCGGCGTGCGCGGCCCCCGGCTGACCGTGCACCTCGGGGCCTGGCTGGGCATCGCGTTCACGATCTGCCTCGTCACCGGGGTGCTGAGCCACTACGTCCAGCACCCGCCGGGCTGGTGGCACTGGCCGGCGCGGCCCGTGCAGCTGTACCGCATCACCCAGGGCCTGCACGTGGCGAGCGGGCTGGCGGCGGTACCCCTGCTGACCGCCAAGATCTGGTCGGTCTTCCCGAAGCTCTTCGCCTGGCCGCCGGTGCGCGGCCTCGGGCACGCCCTGGAGCGCGGGGCGGTCGGCCTGCTCTCCGCCGCGGCCGTCTTCGAGCTCGTGACGGGGGTGCTCAACATCGCGTACTGGTACTCGCTCATGCCCTTCGGCTTCATCGGCGCCCACTACTGGACCGCGTGGATCCTCGCCGGAGCGCTGCTGCTGCACCTGGCCGCGAAGCTCCCGGTGATCCGCGACGCCCGGCGGCCCGAGCCGGCCGGCGACGGCGGCTGGACGCGGCGCGGCGTGCTGGCGCTCACCGGCACCGCGGCCGGGGCGATCACGCTCGCGACCGCGGGGCAGACCGTGGCCCCGCTGCGCCGCGTCTCGCTGCTCGCCCCGCGGCTGCCCGGCGTCGGGCCGCAGGGCGTGCCGGTGAACAAGACCGCCGCCGCGGCCGGGATCGTGCGGGTCGGCGAGTCCTACCGCCTGCTCGTCACCGGCCCCGCCGGGCGCCACGCGCTGAGCCTCGCCGACCTGCTCGCCCTGCCCCAGGCCGAGGCCGAGCTGCCGATCGCGTGCGTCGAGGGCTGGAGCGCGGGCGCCGTCTGGTCCGGGGTGCGCGTGGCCGACCTGCTGCGGCTCGTCGGCGCGGCCGGGACGGACCGGCCGGTCACCGTCGAGTCGCTGCAGGCGGACGGGCCCTACCGCGCGTCGGTCCTCGAGCCCGGCTCGGCCCGCGACCCGCTGACCCTGCTCGCCCTGCGCCTCGGCGGGGAGCCGCTGCACCTCGACCACGGCTACCCGTGCCGGCTCATCGCCCCGAACCGGCCCGGCGTGCTGCAGACCAAGTGGGTCGCGCGGGTGATCGCATGAGGGTGCTCCTCGCCCTGGCCGGCCTGGCCCTGCTCGGCTACGGGGTCGCCGGCTGGCTCGACGCCCCCGGCCACGAGCTGTGGGGCCGGCTCCTCTTCGCCGCGGCCGCGCTCGTGGCGCACGACTTCGTGGTCGTACCGCTGGTGCTCGCCACCGCCGCCCTGACCACCCGGTTCGTGCCCGAGCCGGCCCGGCGCCCGGTCCAGGCCGCCCTCGCGGTCGGCGCGGCCCTGACCGCGGTCGCGCTCCCGTTCGTCATCGGCGCGGGCCGCATCGCCGACAACCCCTCCGCGTTCCCCCAGCACTACGGCCGCGGCCTGCTGATCCTGCTCGCGCTCGCCGGGCTGGGCGCGGCCGTCTGGACCGCCGCGCGCCTGGCGCGCGGGCGGCGCCGGAAGCCGTGAGGCGGACCGCCGCCGCCGCGGCCGCCCTGGCCCTGCTGCTCGGCGCGCTGCTGCTGCCCGGGCGCTGGTACCTGCTGGCCTGGCTGCCCTTCGCGGCGGGCGCCTGGCTCGTCGCGCGCACCGGCCGCCGGGCCGCGCTCGTCCTCGTGCTGCTCGGCGGCGCCCTGCTGCCCCTGGCCGCGGCCGCCCACCCGCCGAACAGCAGCGACGACGTGTACCGCTACCTCTGGGACGGCCGCGTGCAGCGCGCCGGCATCGACCCGTACCGCC
The DNA here is from genome assembly GCF_050955725.1 of Dactylosporangium sp. CA-139114. NCBI lineage: Bacteria > Bacillati > Actinomycetota > Actinomycetes > Micromonosporales > Micromonosporaceae > Dactylosporangium > Dactylosporangium sp. CA-139114. The sequence continues at coordinate 2,275,207 of NZ_CP192080.1, read as the reverse complement.
ACCCGCCCGCCGCCGCGCCCCTGCGCCCCCTGCGCGAGGACACCCTGTGGCACCCGGGGGCGCCCTGGTGCGTGCCCGACGGCTGCACCCTCATCAACCGCCCGTCCGTGCCGACCATCTACCCGCCGGTGGCGGAGGCCCTCTTCGCCGCGCTCCCGGCCCGGGTCGGCGCCTTCCAGCTGGCGATGGCCGCCTTCGCCGCCGCGACCGGCGCGCTGCTGTGGTTCGCGCTGGCCTCCCTCGGCCGCGACCCGCGCGGCGCGGTGCTGTGGGCCTGGTGCCCGCTCGTGGCCCTGGAGGCCGGCAACAACGCGCACGCCGACGCGGCCGCGGTGTTCCTGGCCGCCCTCGCGCTCCTGCTCGCCGCGCGCGGCTCGAACGCCCGCGCGGGCGCGGTGCTGGGGCTCGCGATCGCCACCAAGCTCACCCCGGCCCTGCTGGTCCCGGCCCTGTCGCGGCGCCGCCCGCTCGTCGTGCTCGCGTCCGCGGCCGGCGCGGTCGCGGCCGTCTACCTCCCCCACGTGCTCGCCGTCGGGCCCGCGGTGCTCGGGTACCTGCCCGGCTACCTGCACGAGGAGGGCTACGCCGACGGCGCGCGCTTCGCCCTGCTCGGCCTGGTCCTGCCCCGCGCGCTCACCGCGCCGGCGGCCGCCCTGATCCTCGTCGTGGCCGCGGTGCTGGTGCGGCGGCGCGCCGACCCGGGCCGGCCGTGGCGGGCCGGGGCCGCGATGGTCGCGGTGACGCTGCTCGTGGCCGCCCCCGCCTACCCGTGGTACGCGCTGCTGCTGGTCATGCTCGTGGCGTACGGGGCGCCGGCCGAGTGGCTCACCGTCGCCGCGGCCGCGTACCTCCCCCAGTTCGCCGGCGATCTCGGCCTGTCCACCGCGACCGCGCAGCGGATCGGCTACGGCGCGGCCCTGCTGGTGGTCGCGACCGGCCTGGCGCTGCGCTCGCGCAGGTCACAGCGGCCGGCCCGGGCTGGGTAGACTCCCGGCATGTTCGTCATCACGCTGCGGTACACCGCCGGGCTCGACCGGATCGACGAGGCCCGCCAGGCCCACACCGACTGGGTCGACGGGCAGTACGACGCGGGCGTGTTCGTCGCCTCCGGCGCCATGGTGCCCCGCGAGGGCGGCGTGATCCTGGCCACCGGGCTGGAGCGCTCCGAGCTGGAGGCCCGCCTCGCGCTGGACCCGTTCCGGCAGCAGGGGCTGGCGGAGTACACCGTCGTGGAGTTCACCCCGCGCCGGGTCGCCGCCGGGCTGGAGCGTCTGCGGTGAGCGGCCGCCGGAGCGCGGCCGAGGCGCCGGCGTGACGACGCCGGAGTACTGGGGGGCCCGGACCGTCCGCGTCGAGGGCGGCATCCGGGCCCGCAGCACGCGCGGGGCGATCGGCGAGAGCTGGTGGTCCAAGCGCTTCCTGGCCGTGCTGGAGTCCTTCGCGCTCGGCACCCGGCTGACCCGCGGCCGCAACTACGCCCGCGCCGGGCAGGTGCTGCGCCTCGACGTGGCGCCCGGCACGGTGACCGCGAGCGTGCAGGGCTCGCGGCCCCGGCCCTACGAGGTGAGCATCGGCCTCGCCGTCTTCGGCGACGCGGTGTGGGCCGGCGTCGAGCGGGCCCTGGCCGCCGAGGCGCTCGGCGCGGCCAAGCTGCTGGCCGGCGAGCTGCCGCCGCACGTCGAGGACGTCTTCCTGGCCGCGGGCGCGCCGCTGTTCCCGGCCCGCTTCGCCGACCTGACCATGCGCTGCAGCTGCCCGGACCAGGCGGTGCCGTGCAAGCACCTGGCGGCCGCGTGCTTCCTGCTCGCCGAGCGCTTCGACGCCGACCCGTTCGACATCCTGCTCTGGCGCGGCCGTGGCCGGGCCGACCTGCTGGCCGCGCTGCGCACCCTGCGCGGCGGCGGTCCCGCCGAGACGGACGAGCCCGAGCCGGTCCCCGCCGAGGTCGCGTCCCCCATCGGTACGGCCGGTGCGCTGGCCGCCCTCGCCGAGCCGGACGTGGAGATCGAGCGCTTCTGGCTGTCCCCGGTCCCGCTGACCGGCCCGCCGCCGTCGCACGTCACCGAGCGCGATCTTCTGCTGCGTCAGCTCCCGGCCCCGCCCGCGGAGCTCGGCGGCCCGCAGACGCTGCGCCGCCTGCGCCGCTGGTACCGCTGACCCGCGCCACGACGCCGGCGGCGAACCCCAGCACCCAGGCGGCCGCGTTGACGACGGTGACGGCGGTGAACCCGTCGTCGTCCGGCAGCGCCGTCGCCCACGTCGCCGCCACCACGGCCAGGCCCCCGGCGGGCACCAGCCGCGCGCCCCGGGCGACGGCCCGGGCGGTGAGGACCGCGAGGGCCAGGGCCGCGGCCGGGCCCGGCTCCTGCGGCTGATCGGCCACCCCCGCGGCGACGGCGGCGGCCGGGGCGACCGCGAGCGCCGCCCAGCCCCGGCGCAGCAGGACGAGCGCGAGGACGGCCGCGCCGCAGACGGTGTCGAGCAGCCAGTACGTGCCGCCCCAGCTGTTCGCGAGCATGACGGCGGTGACGGCCAGGGCCGCGGCGCCGGCCGCGGCGAGGGCGAGGTCGATGAGCTTCATGCCCCCCGACGCTAGGAAGGGCGCGGCCACCGCGAACCGGCCGAAAGCACGATCGCGCCCCTGCTTCGGCACGATGTCCGGGCGCCCGCCGCGGCCGAGGATTCGACGCATGGCGAGATCTCATGCGGTACTGCGGGCGGCCGCGCTGGACAAGCGCTACGGCCGCCGGAGCGCGCTGAGCGGCGTCGACCTCGACGTCCCGGCGCGGCGGATCATCGGGCTGGTCGGGCCCAACGGCGCCGGGAAGTCGACGCTGCTGCAACTGGCGTGCGGGCTCATCGAGCCGAGCGCGGGGACGCTGACGGTGCTCGGCGCCCGGCCCGCGGCCGGCCCGGCGCACCTGGCGCGGGTCGGGTTCGTGGCGCAGGACGCGCCCGTCTACGGCGGCCTGACCGTCGCCGAGCACCTGCGCATGGGCGCGCGGATGAACCCCGGCTGGGACGATGCCCTGGCGCGGCACCGGATCGGGCAGGCCGGGCTGCCGCTGAGCCAGAAGGCGGGGCGGCTCTCCGGCGGCCAGCGGGCCCAGCTGGCCCTGACCCTGGCCGCGGCCAAGCGCCCCGAGCTGCTCATCCTCGACGAGCCGGCGGCCGCCCTGGACCCGCTGGCCCGCGACGGCTTCCTGCGCGGCCTGCTCGAGTCCGTCGCCGAGCTCGGCGCCGCCGCGATCCTCAGCTCCCACCTGCTCGCCGACGTCGAGCGGGTCTGCGACTACCTCGTCGTGCTGGCCGGCGGCCGGGTGCGGCTGGCCGGGGACGTGCGCGAGCTGCGCGCGAACCACGGCGCGTCGCTGGAGGACCTGGTGCTCACCGCGCTGCGGGAGGTCGCGGCATGCTCTGGGTGAGCTGGCGGTTGTTCCGCGCGCAGGCGATCGCCGGCGTCCTCGTGCTGGGGGCCCTGGCGGCGTACCTCGTGATCACCGGCCTCGACATCCGCGCCGCGCGCGACGGGTACTCGGCGCAGTGCCGGGCCACCGGGGACTGCGCCGCCGCGATGGTCCGCCTCGCCGGTGACTACCGCACCCGGCTGCTCCTGCTCGCCGGCGTGCTCGGCCTCGTCCCGGTGCTGATCGGCATGTTCTGGGGCGCCCCGCTCATCGCCCGCGAGCTGGAGGCGGGCACCCACCGGCTGGCCTGGAACCAGAGCGTGACCCGGCGCCGCTGGCTGGCCGTGCGCCTCGGCACGGTGATCCTCGCCGCCGTGCTCGTCGCCGCGGCCGCGAGCGCCCTGCTGAGCTGGGCCGCGTCGCCGGTGGACGCGATCGCCGGCGACCGCTTCGGCACCGTCAACTTCGGCGCCCGGGCCTTGTCGCCGATCGGCCAGGCCGCGTTCGCGACGGTCCTCGGCGCGGCGACGGGCCTGCTGCTGCGCCGGACCCTGCCCGCGATGGCGGCCACCGGCCTGCTGGTGCTGGTCGTGCTCTTCGCGATGCCCAACGCGATCCGCCCGCACCTGATGCCGGCCCGCCACGAGACCCTCCCGATGACGGTGGAGGCGATCGACGCCGCCCACGGCCTCGGCACGCTGGGCAGCGCCCCGGTCCTGAAGGGCATCGAGCTGCCCGGCGTGTGGGTGACGTCGGTGAGCGAGCTGCGGACCGCCGACGGCCGCTCCCTGGACCCGAAGGTCTTCGACGACTGCCTGATGCGGGCCCCGAAGACGGGCGCGACGGGCACCTTCGGCGACGCCTCGGTGTGCCTGGCCGCCCGCGACCTGCACCTGGACGTCGCCTACCAGCCCAATGGGCGCTTCTGGACCTTCCAGTGCCTGGAGACGGCCCTGTACCTGCTCCTGACCGCCCTGGCCGGCGCCCTGTCCCTGTGGAGGGTCCGGCACACCTCCCGCTGACCCCGTCAGCCACGCCGCCCGGTCGCCGGGTGGCAACGCCTCGGCCCGGGATCGGCTCGCTACGGCTACCATTGCGCGGTGAATGCGTGGGATCAGGTCGAGGTGCTGCGGTTTCCCGGACGGGAGTTCGACCCCGCGACGGGGGTGGCGCGCTTCCACTATGCGCTCGGTGACCTCGTCCTGACCGAGACCGTCGACTTCGGGCCGCCCTCCGTCGGGTCCCCGGCCCTCGACCGGGTGCTCGACCTGCTCTACGTGGCCGCGTCCACCTCCTACTACAAGATCGCCGCGCCGCGCCGGGTCGAGCTCGGGGACCTCGCGCTCGCCGAGGGTGCGCTGCCGTGGGTGCGCGCCTTGTACCACGAGGGCCTGGGCGAGTTCGCCTACCGCAACAAGCTCGAATACGTCCTCGACCTGCCCATCGACGCCGGGCGCACCGCGGCCGGCCCGGGCTGGGAGCACACCCCGGACGGCCCGCCGCTCGCCGCCGTCGGCGGGGGCAAGGACTCGATCGTGTCGATGGAGGCGCTGCAGCTGGCCGGGCTCGACCCGGTGCTCTTCTCCGTCAACCCGAACGCGATCATCACCAGCGTCATGGCGGTCTCGCCGCAGCCGGTGCGCACGGTGCGGCGCCGGCTCGATCCGCGCATGCGGGAGCTGAACGAGGCGGGGGCGTACAACGGCCACATCCCCGTGACGGCGATCAACTCGCTGATCGCCGTCGCCACCTCGGTCATGCACGGGCTCGGGCCGGTCGTGATGTCCAACGAGAGCTCGGCCTCGGTGCCGAACCTCAGCTGGCTCGGGCGGGACATCAACCACCAGTGGTCCAAGGGCCTGCCCGCCGAGCGGCACCTGCGCGACGCGCTGCTGGCCCACGCCGGCCTGCGGGATGCCTACTTCTCGCTCCTGCGCGGCCTGTCGGAGCTGCACATCGCCGGGCTGTTCGCCAAGTTCACCACCTACGACGAGGTGGTGACGAGCTGCAACGCGGCCTTCAAGCTGCGCGACGCGAGCGAGCGCTGGTGCGGGCACTGCCCGAAGTGCCGGTTCGTCTTCCTGGCCCTCGCCCCGTTCACCGGGCGCGAGCGGCTGGTGCACATCTTCGGCACCGACGTGTTCACGGACCTGTCGCAGCTGGAGGGGTACCGCGAGCTGATGGGCCTCACCGCGCACAAGCCGTTCGAGTGCGTCGGCGAGATCGAGGAGTCGCTGGTCGCCCTGCGGATGCTGACCGAGCACCCCGACTGGCACGACGCGCCGATCGTGGCCGCCCTCGCCGCGGAGGTGCCGGCGCTGCCCTCCGACGCCGAGGTCGAGGCGGCCTTCAAGGGCGACGCCCCGAACGTGGTGCCGCCGCGCTACCTCGACGCGCTCACCGCGCTGGGCTCGCCGCGCTGACCGCGGCCCGGATCGCCGGGCTGGGCTCCGCGCTGACCGTGGCCCGGCTCACCGCGCCGGGCTCGCCGCGCTGACGATTGGCCCGGCTCACCGCGCCGGGCTCGCCGCGCTGATCGTGGCCCGGATCGCCGCGATGATCCGCGGGATCTCGCGCCGCTCCAGCTGCGTCCAGCTGTCCCCGTAGGGCGCGTCGCGCACCAGCGTGGCCAGCCCGTCGGCCACCTTGCAGCGCGCGACGGCCCGGGCGACCATCGCGACCGGATACCCGCCGGCGGGCCGCGCGAGCAGCCCGGTCGTCCACTCGCGGGTCTCCGGGATCTCCTGCATCTCGGTCCACTCGAAGCGCCCGATCACCCACAGCGCCCCGACCTCGATCTCGTCGATCTCCTCCCGCGCCCGGCCGAAGCGCTGCTTCACGAACCGCGAGTGCCGCTCGACCACGGGGATCGGCGCGATCCCGGCCGCGTAGAGGTCCATCGCCGCCTGCCCGGACGTGACCCAGGTGCGCTCGGTCGCGGCCCGCGCGTCGGCGCGCGCGTCCGAGCCGCCGGCCACCCGGGCGCGGCGCTCGAGGCACTGGATGCACAGCGCCGTGTGCCCCTCGCCGGTCACCTCGTTGTGCGCCTGGTGCGACATGCAGAACGCGCGGCCGCACTCCCGGCACCGGCCGATCGCGAGCACGGCGCATCCATCGATCGCACACTCTGCCGCCATGCGGCCGACCATATCGCGCCGCATCCACCCCCGCATCGGACGACCGCCGCGGCCCGAGCGCATGACCCGGGTCGCGGTCAGGGCATTCCGGTAATCTCGGCGGCATGACGGGCCCCTTCCCCGAGCCGCCCCCGGCGAGCCCCCACCCGCCGCCCCACGCCGCCGGGCCTGCGCCGCACCCTGCCGGGCCCGCACCCTACGCCCCTGCCGGGCCCGCGCCCTACGCCCCTGCCGGGCAGCCGCCCTACGCCCCCGCGCCGCCGGCCTTCGCCCCCGCGCCGCCGCCGAAGGGCAACCGCGGGCTGGTCATCGCCGTCGTGAGCGTCGCCGGGGTGCTCGCGCTGCTCTGCGCGGCCGGGGCCATCGGGGCGTTCTGGCTCGTCAACCGCGCCGACGGCGGGAAGCGCGACGGCGGCGACATCGCCGGGCTCATCGACTACCGGCTCACCCACCCCGACTGGCTCGAGCGCGACCACCTGCCGGCCGACGTAACGCCGTCGTACCAGATGGTGCCGGCCGCGGGCGGCAAGCACTTCGGGATCTGGCAGCGCTGCGCCGGGGACGTCTACGACAAGCCGGTCATCGAGGGCCGCGCGGTGCACAGCCTCGAGCACGGGGCGGTCTGGATCACCTACCGCCCGGGCCTGGCCAAGGGCGACGTCGACCGGCTCGCCGGCAAGGTGCGCAACAACGACTTCATGCTCATGAGCCCGTACGAGGGGCAGCCCAGCCCGGTCTCGCTGCAGGCCTGGGGCTATCAGCTGCGGGTCGACAAGGCCGACGACCCTCGGGTGGACGCGTTCGTCAAGCGGTTCCGCGAGACCGCCAGCCTCGAGCCGGGGACCCCCTGCAGCAATGGCCTCGCGGAGTAGGCGGCTGCCGTTCCTGCTGGCCGTCGTCCTCGCGACGGCGGCCTGCGGCGCGCCCGCGGGCGCCGACGGCGACCTGGTGAACGGGTGGGCGATGCTGCCCGCGGCCCGGTACGTCGCGCCCGTGGCCGGGCAGTGCCTGGCGCCCGGCCCGTTCAGCGCGTTCGAGCAGCCGAGCGCCGCGGTGCTCACCGGGATCGACTGCGCCGAGCAGCACAGCGTCGAGGTGGTCGCGACCGGCACGGTGGCGGCGGACGCACTGCCGGCGTGGGACTCCGATCCGGTCCGGGCCGCGTACGCCGCGTGCGACCGGGCCGCCGGCGACTACGCCGGCGGCGACTGGCACACCGGCCGGCTCTTGCCGTTCCTGTCCCTGCCGAGCGGGCCGGCGTGGGCGGGCGGGGTCCGCACCTGGGTGTGCGGGCTCGCCGAGGCCGCCGACGACCTGTTCGCGCCGAAGCCGCGCACGGGCTCGCTGCGGGGAGGGCTCAAGGACCCGAGGCCGCTCGCGCTGTCGTGCGCGGCCCTCGACGGCGGGGACCTCACGCCGGACGGGTTCTACCGCAGCGTCGACGCGGTCACGCCGGTGAGCTGCACCGACCCGCACGACACCGAGTTCGTCGGGGTGTGGGCGGCCCCGGCGGGGGCGTTCCCGGCCGACGCGCAGGCGCTCAACGCGACCGTGAGCAAGGCCTGCTTCACCGAGGTGGCGGCGTTCATGGGGCTCAGTGCGCTGCAGCTGTACCAGCGCAAGGACGTCTACACCTTCTGGGACGGCCTCACGAGGTCCCAGTGGCAGCTGGGCGACCGCACCGCGCACTGCTTCCTGAACGTCTCGACCGCGAAGATCCTGCACTCGTCGCTCAAGGGGCTAGGCACCGAGCCCCTCCCGGCCTAGCACGACGTCCAGCACGGCGCCGGGGTGGGCGGAGGGCGACTCGGCCAGCCGGGTCACCTCGATCGTCGCGGCCTCGGGCCGGCCCACGGCGGCGGCCAGCCGGATGCGCACGGGCGCCTGGCCCTCGGCCGGCAGGCCGCCGCGGAACACCTTGACCAGGGCGGCGAACGCCCGCGGCTCGTTGACGCCGGCCGGGAACACCACGAGCGCCCCGTCGCCGAGCATCTGCAGGTGTACCGCCAGGAAGTCGATCCCCGCCCGGGCGGCCGCCTGCTCGATCGCCCCGTGCAGGCGCCAGTGCAGCTCGGTGCGCGTAGGCGCCGGGGTGTCCGCGACGAGCGCGACGAACGCGCACAGGCGCCTGGCCTCGGCTAAGCCGTCGCTCATGCCGGCACCGCCGCGGCGGGGTCGAGGGTGAGCAGGTCGCGCAGGTCGGCGGTGGACAGCTCGGTCAGCCAGCCCTCGCCGGTGCCGACGATCTGCTTGGCCAGGCCGCGCTTGCCGGCGATGAGCTCGGCGATCTTCTCCTCGACCGTGCCGGCGGTGACGAACTTGCGCACCTGCACCGCGCGGCGCTGGCCGATGCGGAAGGCGCGGTCGGTCGCCTGGTCCTCCACCGCCGGGTTCCACCAGCGGTCGACGTGGATCACGTGGTTGGCCGCGGTGAGGGTCAGGCCGGTGCCGCCCGCCTTGAGGGAGAGCACGAACAGCGGCGGCGAGGACGGCGACGCCTCCTGGAAGCGGGCCACGAGCGCGTCGCGGGCCGCCTTGGGCACGCCGCCGTGCAGGAACGCGACCTCGCGGCCGAAGCGGGCGGAGAGCTCGGCGCGCAGCATGCCGCCGAACTCGGCGTACTGGGTGAAGATCAGCGCCCGCTCCCCCGCGGCGAGGATCTCCTCGGCCAGCTCCTCGAGCCGGGCGAGCTTGCCGCTGCGGCCGGGCAGGCGGCTGCCGTCGCGCAGGGCCAGGGCCGGGTGGTCGCAGATCTGCTTGAGCCGGGTCATGGTCGCCAGCACCAGCCCGCGGCGCTCGATGCCCTGGCTGCTCTCGATGCGGGCCAGCATGTCGTCGACGACGGCCTGGTAGAGGCTGGCCTGCTCTGGGGTGAGGCTGCAGACCACGTACATCTCCAGCTTCTCGGGCAGGTCCGAGATGATCGTGCGGTCGGTCTTCACCCGGCGCAGCACGAACGGCTGGGTGATCCGCCGCAGCCGGGCGGCGGCCTCGGCGTCGCCGTCGCGCTCGATGGGCTCGGCGAAGCGCTCCTTGAACTTCGTCGCGCTGCCCAGCAGGCCCGGGTTGGCGAACTCCATGATCGACCACAGGTCGGCGAGGCGGTTCTCGACCGGCGTGCCGGTGACGGCGATGCGGTGCCGGGCGGGCAGCCGGCGTACCGCCGCCGCCTGCTTGGTCGCGGCGTTCTTGACGGCCTGGGCCTCGTCGAGCACGACCCGGTGCCACGGCACGGCGGCGAGCGCGTCGGCGTCGCGGGTCGCCACCGAGTAGGTGGTCACGACGACGTCGAAGTCCGCCGGGTCCAGCGCCCGCGCCCGGTCGGCGCCGTGGTGGACGTGCACCCGCAGCTCCGGCGCGAACTTCGCCGCCTCCCGCTGCCAGTTGCCGACGAGCGACATCGGGCAGACCAGCAGCGTCGGGCCGGACGCGGCCCCGGCCAGCAGGGCGAGCAGCTGGACGGTCTTGCCCAGGCCCATGTCGTCGGCCAGGATGCCGCCGAGCCCGGCGGCCTCGAGGAAGCGCAGCCAGTTCAGCCCGCGTCGCTGGTACGGCCGCAGCTGCCCCCGGAACCCGCCGGGCACGTCGCCGTCGCCGACGCGCAGCTCGGCCTCGCCGCTGAGCAGGTCGCCGAGCCAGCCGTCGGCGGCGACCTCGACCACGGGCAGCCCGCCGGGCCCCTCCGCGGCGCCGCCGGCCAGGTGCAGCAGGTCGGCGACGGTCATCGCCTCCTGCTCGCGGTGGCGCTCGATGAAGGAGAGGCCCTCGGCGAGCCGGCGGGGGTCGAGCTCGACCCACTGGCCGCGGAGCCGGATCAGCGGGGCCTTGAGCTCGCTGAGCCGGCGCAGCTCGTCCTCGCTGAGCGGCTCGTCGCCGATCGCGAGCTCCCAGCGGTAGTCCACGACCGCGCCGAGGCCGAGGCCGCTGTCGGTGGCGACCGTGCCCGGTGCGGTACCGCCGCCGCCGTCCTTGATCTTCAAGCGGGCGCCCAGGCGGGCCGAGGCCTTGCGCCACCAGCCCGGGAGCACGACGCCGAAGCCGGCCGCGGCCAGCAGCGGGGCGTGCTCGCTGAGCAGGCGATGGGCGCCGTCGGTGTCGAGGCGCAGTGCCACCGGGCGGGCCTCGCGCAGGGCGTCCTCGAGCGCCGGGTACAGCCGGCTGGCCCGCCCGAGCTCGGCCAGCAGCGTCTCCTGCGGGGCGGGGATGTGCCGCTGCAGCGCCTTGAGCGCACCGCGGGAGCGCCACACCCGCTCGGCCGCGACGACGAGGGTGGGCTCGTCGGCGGCCTGCAGCGCGAACTCGAGCGTCCAGTGCGGGTCGGGCGCGGGCTCCTCCCCGGCCTCGGGCTCCGGCGGCTCGACCAGCCGGAAGCAGGCCCGCACCGAGCCGCCGACGGCGTCGGCCTCCCAGGCGGCGAGGCGCTCGGCGAGGGCCGGCGGCACGTCCCCCGGCAGCCGGCGATCCCGGCCGGTCAGGGCCGTGAGCCAGCCGATGCCGTCCTCCCGCTGCGGCCGGGCGGCCGCGTCGACGAATGCGTCCAGCGCCTCGGCGACGGCGGCGGCCCGGGTCACGCCGGGCGTGGCGGCGAGGGCGGCGGAGGGCAGGGCCAGGGCCAGGGCGCGGGCGTGCGCGGCGTCGCGGCCGGTGAGCACCGGCGCCCAGCGGGCCTGCTCCCCCACGATCGCGGGCAGCATCCGGCCGCGGGCGACCAGCGTGGCCGCGAACCCGGCCAGGCTCACGAACCACTCGGTGGACTGGGCCAGCGCGATGTCCTCGCCCGCCAGAGCGGGCAGCCCGCGCAGCAGGCCGAGGGCGTCGTCCGGCTCGTACTCGACGGTCGCCACCGGCCAGGGCCGCAGCCGCGCCCCGGCGGTGACGGCCGGCCAGGGCTCGGGCCGACGGTCGCGGGTCGGCAGATGCAGGGTGCGTTCGGCCGCGATGCCGGTGTCGCCGTCGAGGTTGAGGCCCGCGAGCGCCCGGCCGGCCTCCTCGGCCCACAGGCCGACCCGGCCTTCCACCCAGAGCGCATGGACCACGAGCACCGGTGCAGCGTAGTGGAGTCCCAGCGTATCGACGGGATGAGACCTCTATTCAGTGACCGGTGTCGTTGTTACCATCCGGTAATCCGAGTCGTTTTCACGTTGACGCTTTCCGGAAGGGATCCGCCATGTCCCTGCCTGTCCGCAAACGCACCCTGGCGGCGTTACTGCTCGCCTCCGCGGTGCTCGTCGCCCCCGCCCTCGCCGCCGCCCCGGCCGAGGCCGCCGTCCTCGCCCCCAACGACTACTGCCTCGGCCAGTGCAACGACATCCTGCCCCCGGGCCAGAACGGCAACGCCACGCTCGCCGACATCCTGGCCCACAAGGCCCTGGGCTTCCGCCCGGCGCACTCGGCCGACCAGCTCGGCCCCTACGCGAACCTCGTCTCGGCCTACACGGGCCTCACCGACGAGCAGATCTCGAACTTCTACGACGACGCCTCGTTCGGGGTGCCGGCCGGGCAGGTCGAGCGCAGCTACAGCCCCCGCTCCGACGTGACGATCGTGCGCGACAAGGCCCTCGGCGTGCCGCACGTGACCGGCACGACCCGGGCCGGGACCATGTTCGGCGCCGGGTACGCCGGGGCCGAGGACCGGCTCTTCGTGATGGACCTGCTGCGCCGGGTCGGCCGCGGCAAGCTGACCCCGTTCGCGGGCGGCGCGCCGGGCAACCGGGAGCTGGAGCAGAGCATCTGGCGGCAGGCCCCGTACACCGAGGCCGACCTGCAGGCCCAGGTCGCGGCGCTGCGGACCAAGGGCCCCCGCGGGGCGCAGCTCTACGACGACGTGCAGAGCTACGTCGCGGGGATCAACGCCTACATCGCCGCGTGCATGGCGGGGCGCAACTGCCCCGGGGAGTACGTGCTCACCGGCCACCTCGACGCGATCACCAACGCGGGCGGGCCGGAGCCGTTCCAGATGACCGACCTGATCGCCATCGCCGGCGTGGTCGGCGGCCTCTTCGGCGGCGGCGGGGGCGGCGAGGTGGAGTCGGCGCTCGTGCGCGTCACCGCCCGCGCCCGCTACGGCGCCGCCGAGGGCGACCGGCTCTGGGCCGCGTTCCGCGAGCAGAACGACGACGAGACCGTGCTCACGCTGCACAACGGGCAGTCGTTCCCCTACGGCGCGGCCGACCCCGACGCCGCGAGCGTCGCGCTGCCGGACGCGGGCAGCGTGACCGCCCAGCCGGTGGTGTTCAACCCGACCGGCTCGGCCACGACGACCGCCGGCCTGGCGCCGGGCTCCGCGACCAGGCGGGGCATGTCCAACGCCGTCGTCGTGGACGCGGCCCACTCGGCCACCGGACATCCGATCGCGGTGTTCGGGCCGCAGACCGGGTACTTCTCCCCGCAGCTGCTCATGCTGCAGGAGCTGCAGGGCCCGGGGATCAGCGCGCACGGGGTCGCCTTCGCCGGGCTCAACCTCTACGTGCTGCTCGGCCGCGGCCAGGACTACGCGTGGAGCGCCACCTCGGCGGAGCAGGACATCACCGACACCTACGCGGTCCCGCTGTGCAACACCAACGGCTCCCCCGCCACCACCGCGTCGACGGCGTACCTCTTCCACGGCACGTGCACGCCGATGGAGGCGCTGACCCAGACCAACGCCTGGACGCCGACGGTCGCGGACGGCACGGCGGCCGGGTCCTACCAGCTCATCACGTACCGCACGAAGTACGGCCTGGTCGCGTGGCGCGGGACGGTCGGCGGGCAGCCCGTGGCCTTCACCCAGCTGCGCTCGACGTACCGGCACGAGGCCGACTCGGCCATCGGCTTCCAGGCGTTCAACGACCCGGCCGCGATGGGCTCGCCGGCGCAGTTCATCGCCTCGGCCTCCGACGTCGGCTACGCGTTCAACTGGTTCTACGTGAACGCGACCGACACCGCGTACTTCAACTCCGGCGCCGACCCGGTGCGCAAGACGGGCACCAACCCGAACCTGCCGGCGAAGGCGGAGCCGGCCTATGAATGGTCCGGATGGAATGCGGATACGAATACGGCCGACTACATTGCGGTGAACCAGCATCCGCAGTCGACGGGGCAGGATTATTTCGTCTCTTGGAATAACAAGCAAAGTAAGGACTTCTCGGCGGCCGACGGAAACTTCAGTTTCGGTGCCGTGCAGCGCGCGGATCTGCTCGACCAGCGGGTCAGAGCGGCGCTGAGCGGCGGCCGGAAGGTCGACCGGGCCGGCGTGGTGCGCATCGTCGAGGACGCCGCCGTCACCGACCTGCGCGCGGAGCAGCTGCTGCCCGAGCTGCTGCGCGTCCTCGACCCGTCCGGGACCGGCACCGACCCGAACGTGACGGCGCTGCGCGCCTGGCTGGCGGCCGGGGCCAGGCGGGTCGAGACGTCGCCGGGGTCGCACGTGTATCAGCACGCGGCCGCCATCCGCACGTTCGACGCCTGGTGGCCCAAGCTCGTCGACGGCACCTTCCGGCCCGGGCTCGGCGACGACGTGTACGGGGCGCTCACCCGGGCGCTGCAGATCGACGAGTCGCCGTCCGGGGCCACCGGGCCGACGAACGCGGGCTCGCTGAACCAGACCCAGGGGCACAAGGGGTCCTCGTTCCAGTACGGGTGGTGGGGCTACCTCGACAAGGACCTCCGGTCGGTCCTCGGCGACCCGGTGCGCAGCGGCCTCGGCAAGACCTACTGCGGCGGCGGGAACCTGGCCGCGTGCCGGCAGGTGCTGGCCACGACCCTCGCCACGGCGGCGACCGAGCCCGCGACGACCACCTACCCGGGCGACGCCAACTGCTCGGCCGGCGATCAGTGGTGCGCGGACACGATCATCCAGTCGCCGCTCGGCGGGATCACGCACGACAAGATCTCGTGGCAGAACCGGCCGACGTACCAGCAGGTGGTCTCGTTCCCGGCCAAGCGCGGCGACGACCTCACCAACCTGGCGCTGGGCCGTGGCGTGAGCGCCAGCAGCACGCAGCTGGGCTACTCGGCCGGGGCCGCGGTCGACGGCAACCCGACCAGCCGGTGGGCCAGCGGGTGGAGCGACAACCAGTCGATCACCGTGGATCTCGGCTCGGCCCAGCCGGTCCGGCGGGTGATCCTGCGCTGGGAGGCGGCGTACGGGTCGCGGTACCGCATCGAGGTCTCCACGAACACCAGCACGTGGACGACCGCGGCGACGGTCGACGCGGGCAACGGCGGGATCGACAACGTGACGTTCGCGCCGGTCAGCGCCCGGTACGTGCGCATGAGCGGGGTCGCCCGCAGCACCGGCTACGGCTACTCGCTCTGGGAGTTCGAGGTCTACAAGAGCTAGACGGCCGCGCGGTGGCAGCCGCCGGGGAGCTCGTGCGCGGGCACCTCGGCGGCCGCCCAGGTCACGTACTGCCCCGCCCGGCTCAGCACGCACGTGCTCACGAGCAGCTCGACGAGCACCTGCTGGCTGAAGCCGGGCGGCGGCGCGGCCAGGGCCCGCTCGGCGACGAACGCGGCCGCCACCGAGCGGCGCAGGGCCGGCTCGCGCGGGAACACGGCCCGGCCGGTGACGTAGAACGCCTCCTCACCGGGGTCCATGGGGAACGTGTGCAGCGCGAAACGGCTGTCGCGCAGCAGGTCCTCGAGCTTCGGCGAGACCATGAGCAGGGTGAACAGCCCGTCCTCGACCAGCAGGGGACTGATCGGGTGCACCCGCGGGCCGCCGTCGGCGCGCACGGTGCCCAGGTAGGCCAGGCCGACGCCGCTGCGGTAGAGCAGCGCGCGACCGGCCGCGGCGAGGTCCGGCGCCGATCGCCGCAAGCGCCCCCACGAGAGCATGGCGCCCAGACTCGCGCACCGGCGCCCGCCGGGTCAATGCGTGTCCGGCTGCCGGAATTTCTGGATGAGCTCCTGCACCTCGTCGGCGACCTCGCCGGCGAGCAGGTCGTCGGTGTCCAC
Organism: Dactylosporangium sp. CA-139114; assembly: GCF_050955725.1. Taxonomy (NCBI): domain Bacteria; kingdom Bacillati; phylum Actinomycetota; class Actinomycetes; order Micromonosporales; family Micromonosporaceae; genus Dactylosporangium; species Dactylosporangium sp. CA-139114. The sequence continues at coordinate 2,259,726 of NZ_CP192080.1, read as the reverse complement.
GACCTCGCCGAGGGAGTACAGGTCGCGGCGGGCGGTCAGGTACCTGCCCAGATCCTCCAGCCGCCACCCGCCCGAGCCCGCGCCGTCGTCGGCCTCGACCCGCTCGACCAGGGCCGGCGCCGAGACGTCCAGCAGCACGTGGCGCACCTCGTGGCCCCGGTCGCGCAGCGCGCCCAGGATCTCCTCGAGGTGCCCGCGGCGCAGCATGGTCAGGGGCACGAGCAGCGGGTCGGCGCCGCGGGCCTGGCGGGCCGCGGCGACGACGGTGGCCGCGCGCCAGGCCGGCAGGTCACGGTAGTCGCCGTGGCGCACCGCGGGCCGGACCAGCCCGGCGGTGTGCCGCAGCACCCAGCCGATGCGCTCGGCGTCGAAGGCCCTGGCCCGCGGCTCGCGGCGGCACAGCTCGGCGGTCACGGTGGCCTTGCCGACGCCCGACGGGCCGTTGAGCCAGACGATCACGGGTCCTCCCCACGGCCGGTACGGCTTCCAGGATTCTCGCAGGTGGAACCGAGGGGCATACCAGCTCGGCACGCGATACATGAGACATGACGATCCTGACTCTCCCCCCGCGCGCCTCCGCATCGCTCGGCCAGGCCCGCATCGACGTGCTCCTCATCGCCCCGGCCCACCGCCTTTCGGAGCTGGACCGGCATCTGCCCCAGGGCTGGGTGGTGACCCGGCGAGCCGAGATGCCGGCCGGATGCCGGGAGCCCGACATCGTGGTGCTCGACGACCCCGGCCCCCGCTCCGTCACCGCCGCCTGCCTGCGCCATCCGTCGGCGTCGATCGTGGCCGTGCTGAGCCCCTACAGCGACCACCAGGCCGTGGTCGACGTGCTGGAGGCCGGCGCCGACGCCTGCGTGCGCTCGTCCACGGCCGCGGTGATCGCCGCCCATCTCGAGGCCTGCCGGCGGCGCCAGGCGGCATAAGGGGATTTGGCGTTTCCCACAACATATTCCAGAGAGCGCTCTCAACCGATTCCGTGATTGACATTGGGCTAGTCATGGGCCAGTCTGATTCCAGTCTTGAGAGCGCTCTCCGGCCGATACGACGGCTTGGGTGACCGGCGTATCGTGTCCCGGCGAATCGTGATCAGGGTGTAACCGGTGTGAGGGTGCGACGGGCGATGGAGCGACATGCTCCATCGCCCGTCATTGTTTGTGCGCTACACATTGCTGAGCTTCAGTCATGATGGTCCGGCAGAACAGATATGGGGGACGCCACAATGGTGATGTCGGGGCGGGACCGGCCCACGCTCGAAAACGTCGCGCAGCGCGCCGGGGTGTCACGCGCGACCGCCTCGCGCGTGGTCAACGGGTCGACGTCCGTCGCGCCGCACATCCGCGACAAGGTGCTCAGCGCGGTCGAGGCGCTGGGCTACGTGCCCAACCAGGCGGCCCGCAGCCTCGTCACCCAGCGGACCGACTCGATCGCGCTCGTCGCCTCGGAGACCGCGAGCCGGGTCTTCTCCGACGACCCCTTCTTCTCCAGCATCATCCGCGGGGTCAGCCTCGAGCTCGAGGCCGTGGACAAGCAGCTCGTGCTCATGATGGTCGGGCCCAGCGGGCCGAGCCACGACCGCGTGGAGCGCTACTGCACCGGCGGGCACGTCGACGGGGCCATCATCTTCTCCATGCACGGCGCCGACCCGCTGCCGGAGCGGCTGAGCCGGGCCGGGGTGCCGGTGGTGTGCAACGGGCGGCTGCTGATCCAGTCGTCCGTGCCCTACGTCGACGTGGACAACGAGGACGCGGCCCGGGCCGCGGTGCGCCACCTGCTCGACACCGGGCGCCGGCGGGTCGCCACGATCGCCGGGCCGCAGGACATGAGCGCCGGCATCGACCGGCTCAAGGGCTACCGCGCGGCGATGCAGGACAGCGGCCGGCGCTCGCTGGTGGCCGTCGGCGACTTCACCCGGCAGTCCGGCGCCCTCGCGATGAGCCAGCTGCTCGGCGACGACCCGCAGCTCGACGCCGTCTTCGCCGCCTCCGACGCGATGGCCGAAGGAGCGCTGCGCGCGCTGCGGCAGGCCGGGCGCCGGGTCCCCGACGACGTGGCCGTGGTCGGCTTCGACGACATGGACTTCGCCCGCGACACCGAGCCGCCGCTGACCACCGTGCGCCAGCCGATCACCGACCTCGGCCGGATGGCGGCCCGCCAGGTGCTGCGGATGGCCGGTGGCGAGACGATCGAACCCGTTCTGCTCCTGCCTACGGAACTGGTGAAGCGGGAATCAGCCTGAAAGGCGGCCGGGGATCCGCTGCGGACGTGTCATGCTGCTGCGGTGAGGCTCGCCACCTGGAACGTCAACTCCGTCAAGGCCCGGCTGCCCCGCCTGCTCGAGTGGCTGGAGCTGGCCGGGCCCGACGTGCTCTGCCTGCAGGAGACGAAGCTGGCCACGGACGCGTTCCCGGCCGACGAGGTCAAGGCGCTCGGCTACGACACCGTCCACCACGGCGAGGGCCGCTGGAACGGCGTCGCGCTGCTGTCGCGGGCCGGGCTGGACGACGTGCGCCGCGGCTTCGCCGACGCCCCGGGCTGGAGCGGCGAGCCCGGCGGCGAGGAGCCCCTGTTCGAGGAGCCGCGCATCGAGGCCCGCGCCGTCTCGGCCGTCTGCGGCGGGGTGCGGGTCTGGTCGGTCTACGTGCCCAACGGGCGCACGCCGGAGTCGGCGCACTACGGGTACAAGCTGAACTGGCTGGCCGCCCTGCGCCGGACGGTGGCCGCGGACCTCGCCGCCGGCGGCCCGGTCGCCGTCTGCGGCGACTTCAACGTGGCCCCGCGCGACTCCGACGTCTTCGACATCGCGGCCTTCGCCGGCTCCACGCACGTCACGAAGCCCGAGCGGGACGCGGTCGCCGCGCTGCTGGACACCGGGCTGACCGACATCGTCCCGAAGCCGATGAAGGGCTCCAACCCCTTCACGTACTGGGACTACCGGGCGGGGATGTTCCACCAGGACAAGGGCATGCGCATCGACCTGGTCTGCGCCAGCGCAACGATCGCGGGTGCGGTCAAGGGTGCCTACATCGACCGGGAGGCCCGCAAGGGCAAAGGGCCCTCTGACCACGCTCCCGTCGTGATCGATTTCGATATTTGAGTACGCTGTGTCACCATGGACGCCGTCCGGACCGTACTGTTAAGTGTGAAACGATCAACGATCGTCCTGGATAGCCCGTTCTCGCCGTTCTTGACGCCATGTTTCCGGCACGTTGCGTGATCACACCGTTACGATTCGCCGGTAAATCGCCCGTTTAGGGGGTGTATGATCCAAAAGTCGCTGTGCTTGGATCACGCCCTCATCACGGCGCGGCGTGGACTTGGTTACAGGACAGGGGGTGACCCTTGACGATCGGCCGAACGGGAGACAGGGTTCGTCCAACGAAGGCGACAACACCACGTCGGCTTCGTGCACGCTCTGCCCGTGGACCGAACCTGCGGATAGGGCACCAGGAGTCCACGAAGACACAGCCGATCGGCTGCTGACTGCCACGGGCCCCGGTCTGGCCGACGCATGCTCGCTGCACGGTGCGACGGTCATCGCTGGCGGCTTGCAGGCGGGCAGACGGCCGGGGAGAGGGGCACCACGCCCATGACTATGGGACCCGTCACGTCGAAGAGCGACGAGCAGGTGCCGACGGTCGAAGAGGCGACCGCCACGCCTGCCGGTGTTCCCGCGAAGGCCATCGAAGGCCGCTCGCTCAGTCAGATTGCGTGGACCCGGCTCAAGCGCGACAAGATCGCGCTCACTGGAGGCGGGTTCATCATTTTCCTGGTGCTGGTCGCGGTGTTCGCCCCCTTGATCAACAAGGCGTTCGGGCATCCGGTCAACGAGTTCCACCAAGAACTGATCGACCCATCGCTGGGCGGCATCCCGCCCGTGGGAACCTGGGGCGGCGTCAGCAAGGACTTCCTGCTCGGCGTCCAGCCCGTCAGCGGCCGCGACCTGTTCTCGCAGATCATCTACGGCGCCCAGGTCTCGCTGCTCGTGGCGCTGTCCGCCACGATCGTCGCGGTCGCCATCGGCGTGGTGCTCGGCGTCGTCTCCGGCTACTTCGGCGGCGTGGTCGACAGCATCATCAGCCGGCTGATGGACCTGATCCTGGCCTTCCCGTACCTGCTGTTCTCGATCGCCCTGATCTCCGTCGTGCCGGCCAGCACCGGCTGGCGGGTCGGCGTGGTCATCTCGGTCATCGCGTTCTTCAGCTGGCCGTACATCGGGCGCATCGTCCGCGGCCAGACTCTCTCCCTGCGGGAACGCGAGTTCGTCGAGGCGGCACGCAGCATCGGAGCGGGCTCGCCCCGCATCCTCTTCCGGGAGCTGCTGCCGAACCTGACCGCACCGATCCTCGTCTACGCGACGCTGATCATCCCCACGAACATCCTCTTCGAGGCCGCGCTGTCGTTCCTCGGTGTCGGCGTGCTGCCGCCCACCCCCTCGTGGGGCCGGCTGCTCTCCGACGCCGTGCAGTACTACGAGTACGACCCGATGTACATGTTCGTGCCCGGCTTCGCGATCTTCCTCATGGTCCTCGCCTTCAACCTGTTCGGCGACGGCCTGCGTGACGCCCTGGACCCGAAGGCCAACCGGTAGCCCCTCGGGCCACCGGTGGCCTTCGGCCGTCACGCACACCTCGCACCACCTCGTCCGGCATGCGGCTGAGCCGATGGCTCAGCCGGTCCGGTCGAACCCTGTGTGCACACCCGGCTTCACTCGCACAGCAGCACAGCTCGGACGGCCCGTCCCTCGGCGGGTCGCGCCAAACAAGGAGGGAAACCCAGTGAGAATGAGGACAGGGGCTCTGGTGGCCGGTTCGGTCACCATCGCCCTGGCGTTGTCCGCCTGCGGTGGCGGCGGCGACACGCCCAAGACCGGTGAGAGCGGCGGCTCGGGTGTGTCCGGCTTCAACGCCGCCACCAAGGGCATCGTGAACCCGTCCACCAAGAAGGGCGGCACGCTCAAGCTCGTCAACCAGTCCGACCCGGACTCGTGGGACCCGGCGCGGGCCTACTACGCGTACGTGTGGAACCTGATGAAGGGCTACTACGTCCGCACCCTCGTCACCAACGAGGCGAAGCCCGGTGAGGACGGCCTCAAGCTGGTTCCCGACCTGGCGCAGGCCATGCCGGAGATCTCGGCCGACGGCAAGACCTACACCTTCAAGCTCAAGTCGGGCATCAAGTTCGAGGACGGCTCGCCGATCACCTCGAAGGACTTCAAGTACGGCATCGAGCGCATCTTCGCGCAGGACGTGCTGTCCGGCGGCCCGACCTACCTGGTCGACGTGCTCGACCAGGGCCAGAAGTACCCCGGCCCGTACAAGGACACCGACCCGAACAAGCTGGGTCTGAAGTCCGTCGAGACGCCGGACGACAGCACGATCGTCTTCAAGCTGGCCGAGCCGCTGTCGGACTTCATCTACCTGCTCGCCGCGCCCGACGCCAGCCCGATCCCGCAGGCGAAGGACACCGGCGACAAGTACGGTGAGAAGCCCGTCTCCTCCGGCCCGTACAAGTTCCAGTCGTACGACCAGGGCAAGAAGGCCGTCTGGGTCCGCAACGACCAGTGGGACCCGAAGACCGACACGGTGCGCGCCGCGCTGCCGGACCAGATCGAGATGACCATCGGCACGGCGGTCGAGGAGATCGACAACCAGCTGCTGAGCGGTGAGATCGACATCGACACCGCGCAGACCGGTGTCCAGCAGGGTGCTCAGCCGAAGATCCTGCTCGACCCGGAGAAGAAGAAGAACGCGGACACCCCGAACACGGGCTTCATCCGCTACTTCTCGATCAGCACCAAGGTCGCGCCGTTCGACAACATCCACTGCCGCAAGGCCGTGCAGTACGCGACCGACAAGATCACGATGCAGACCGCTCGTGGTGGCGCCGACGCCGGTGGTGACGTCGCCTACAACATGCTGCCGCCGAACATCGCGGGTCACGACGACTACGACCCGTACAACACCAAGTCCGGCAAGCCGCAGATCGACAAGGCCAAGGAAGAGCTCGCGGCGTGTGGCAAGCCGAACGGCTTCGACACCGTGATCGCGACTCGTAACGCCGGCAAGGAGCCCAAGACGGCCGAGGCGCTGCAGGCGGCGCTGAAGAACGTGGGCATCAACGCTCGCCTCGACCCGACCGAGCCGTCGCTGTACTTCCGCTCGACCATCGGCGCGCCGTCCAACGTCGCGGCCAAGGGCTACGGCCTCATGATGGCCGGCTGGGGTGCCGACTTCCCGACCGCGTACGGCTTCCTGTCCGTGCTGGTCGACGGCCGCAACATCCTGCCGTCCGGGAACAACAACTACGCCGAGCTCAACGACCCGGAGATCAACAAACTGATCGACCAGGCGAAGGCGGAGAAGGACCCGGCCAAGGCCGCGGCCATCTGGACGACCATCAACCACAAGGTCATGGACGCCGCGGTCATGGTGCCGTTCGTCTACGACAAGGCGCTCAACTACCGCAACCCCCGCGTCACGAACGTGTTCGTGACGGAGTACTACGGCATGTACGACTTCGGCAGCCTGGGCGTCAGCTGACCCTCGGGTCGCAGTAGCCCTGGCACCGAAGCAGCAAGCCTGAACAGCCGGTAACCCGCCCTTCACGAGTACAGAAGGCAGGTGAGGGCCACGGCGCCGGCCGGTGAGACGGGAACACCGTCGATCCGGCCGGCGTCAGGCCGCACACGTGATCAACTACATCCTGCGCCGCCTGGTCACCGCGGCACTGCTCATCGTGGCCGTCTCCATGGTCACCTTCGCGATCTTCTTCCTGATCCCGAAGGCGGCGCACGCCGATCCCGCTGAGATGTACGTCGGTAAGTCGGCGACCCCGCGCGACGTCGAGCTGACGCGGATCAAGCTCGGCCTGGACCAGCCGATCTACATCCAGTACGGCCGGTTCGTGAAGGGTCTCGTGGTCGGCCGCGACTACAACAGCGGTCCCACGGTCACGCACTGCTCGGCCCCCTGCTTCGGGTACTCGTTCCGCACCGACCGCGAGGTCTGGCCCCTGCTGCTGGACCGTCTCCCGGTCACCATCTCCCTCGCCATCGGCGCCGCGATCCTCTGGCTCTTCGGCGGCGTCGCCGGCGGCGTCATATCCGCGCTGAAACGCGGCAAACTCGCCGACCGGGCCGTGATGATCATCGCGCTCGCCGGCGTCTCCCTCCCGGTCTACTTCACCGGTCTCGTCTTCCAGTCGCTGTTCGTCCACCAGTGGAAGATCTTCCGCGGCGGCGAGTACATCAACTTCGTCGACGACCCGTGGGGCTGGGCCAACAAGCTCTTCCTCGCCTGGGTGAGCCTCGCCCTGCTGTTCGCCGCCACCTACGCGCGGCTGACGCGGGCGCAGATGCTCGAGACCCTCGGCGAGGACTACATCCGCACCGCCCGGGCCAAGGGTCTGAAGGAGCGGGTCGTGATCGGCAAGCACGCCATGCGCGCGGTGCTCACGCCGATCGTGACGATCTTCGGCCTCGACCTCGGCACGCTGCTCGGCGGCGCGATCCTCACCGAGCGGGTGTTCTCCCTGCCCGGCATCGGCAAGCTCAGCGTCGACGCGGTGACCCAGAAGGACCTGCCGATCATCCTCGGCGCGACCCTCTTCGCCTCGTTCTTCATCGTCATGGCCAACCTGGTCGTCGACGTGCTCTACGCCGTGATCGACCCCCGGGTGCGGCTGTCGTGACCCGTTCCCCGTCCCGGTCCACGCTTCACGGCACCCCAGGAAAGGAGTGAGCATGTCCAGCAGCCTGCTCACCGACGGCACGCCGAGCCCGTCCGGACCCGGCTCAGGCACCGCAGCGTCGTTCCTCGACGTGCGGGACCTGCGGATCCACTTCAAGACCGACGACGGCGTGGTCAAGGCCGTCGACGGCCTGACGTTCCAGCTCGAGCGCGGCGAGACCCTCGGCATCGTGGGCGAGTCCGGCTCCGGCAAGAGCGTGACGAGCCTGGGCATCCTGGGCCTGCACCGGCGCGGCTCCGCGAAGATCTCGGGCGAGGTCTGGCTCGACGGCGAGGAGCTCATCGGCGCCTCGCCCGAGCGGGTCCGCCTGCTGCGCGGCGCCAAGATGTCGATGATCTTCCAGGACCCGCTGACCGCGATGCACCCGTACTACACGGTCGGCGCCCAGATCGTCGAGGCGTACCGGGTGCACAACAACGTCAGCAAGAACGACGCCCGCAAGCGCGCGATCGAGATGCTCGACCGGGTCGGCATCCCGCAGCCCCAGCGGCGCGTGGACGACTACCCGCACCAGTTCTCCGGCGGCATGCGCCAGCGCGCCATGATCGCCATGTCGCTGGTGAACAACCCGCAGCTGCTCATCGCCGACGAGCCCACCACGGCGCTCGACGTGACGGTCCAGGCGCAGATCCTGGACCTCATCCGCGACCTGCAGGCGGAGTTCAACTCGGCGGTCATCATCATCACGCACGACCTGGGCGTGGTGGCCGAGGTGGCCGACGACATCCTGGTGATGTACGGCGGCAAGTGCGTCGAGCACGCGACCGCGGAGACCATCTTCCGCCGCCCCGAGCACCCGTACGCCTGGGGCCTGCTCTCGTCGATGCCCCGCGTCGACCGGGAGGTGCGCGACCGGCTGGTGCCGATCAAGGGCAGCCCGCCGTCGCTGATCAACCTCCCGAGCGGCTGCTCCTTCCACCCGCGCTGCCCCTACGTGGAGCGCAACGGCATCCCTTGCAAGACGGTCGAGCCGACCCTGGCGGAGGGCACGCCCGAGCACGGCGTCGCCTGCCACATCCCGCCCGCGGAGCGGCTGGCCATCTTCAAGTCGGACATCGCCCCGAACCTCTGAGGAGCACGACAGTGTCGACGACGACCCAACCCCAGCCGGCGGCGGCGCCTCAGCGCGACGGCGAGAACCTCCTCGAGGTGCGCGGCCTGGAGAAGCACTTCCCGATCATGCGGGGCGCGTTCATCAAGCGAAAGGTCGGCGCGGTCCGCGCGGTCGACGGCATCGACCTGGCCGTCAAGACCGGCGAGACGCTCGGCCTGGTCGGCGAGTCCGGCTGCGGCAAGTCCACCACCGGCCGGCTCATGACCCGGCTGCTGGAGCCGACCGGCGGCCAGGTGCTGCTGGAGGGGCAGGACATCTCCCACTACGGCGTGGGGAAGATGCGGCCGCTGCGGCGCGAGGTCCAGATGATCTTCCAGGACCCGTACTCGTCGCTGAACCCGCGCCACACGGTCGGCTCGATCGTCGGGGCGCCGCTGCAGGTGCAGAACATCAAGACCGCGCACGGGCAGAAGCGCGAGGTCCAGCGGCTGCTGGAGCTCGTCGGCCTCAACCCCGAGCACTACAACCGCTACCCGCACGAGTTCTCGGGCGGCCAGCGCCAGCGCATCGGCATCGCCCGGGCGCTCGCGCTCCAGCCGAAGCTGATCATCGCCGACGAGCCCGTCTCGGCCCTGGACGTGTCGATCCAGGCGCAGGTCGTGAACCTGCTCGACGACCTGCAGCGCGAGTTCAACCTGACGTACGTCTTCATCGCCCACGACCTGTCCGTCGTCCGGCACATCTCGGACCGCGTCGCGGTGATGTACCTGGGCAAGGTCGTCGAGGTCGGCGGGCGCGACGGGCTCTACGTCAACCCGCTGCACCCGTACACGTTCGCCCTGCTCTCCGCCGTGCCGGTGCCCGACCCGTCGCGGCGGGACAAGGCGCAGCGGGAGCGGATCCTGCTCACCGGCGACGTGCCGAGCCCGATCGACCCGCCGTCCGGCTGCCGCTTCCGCACCCGGTGCTGGAAGGCGCAGGACCTGTGCGCCCAGGAGGAGCCGCCGCTGCGCGAGCTGCTGCCGGGCCAGACGGTCGCCTGCCACTTCCCGATCACCGACGAGGAGCGTTCGGCGCGCGGGGCGCAGGCGGCCCGGGCCGCGGCGGCGGAGATCCCGGTCGACACGGCCGAGGACCCGCTCGCGGGGCCCATCGTCTAGCTGCTGTGTTGTGGGGGCCGTCCCGTCATGAGCGCATGACGAGGCGGCCCCCCAGCATGGTGTCGACCTTGCTGATGAGCTGGCTGGGGCGCAGGGGCTTCATGAGGTAGTCGCTCGCGCCCGCTAGCTTGGCCTCCTCCCGGCCGCGCAGCCGCCCGTAGGCGCTGAGCATGAGCACGGGCAGGTCCCGGGTGGCCGGCTCGGCGCGGACCCTCTTGCACAGGTCGAGGCCGGAGACGCGCGGCATCCACATGTCGGTGACGATCATGTCGAACGCCCGGTGCTGCAGGGCTTCCAGGGCCGCGGCGCCGTCGTCGACGGCGGTCACGTCCGCGCCGGCGCCCTCCAGGGCCATGGTGAACAGCTCGCGGATGTCGGAGTCGTCCTCGGCCACCAGGATCGATGCGACCGCCGCGGGTTTCTCCACGGGCTCCTCGTCCATCTGGCCAGTTTAGGATCATGGCCGTGGTGTACGAGGCGGCTTCGGGCCGATACCAGGACATGCTCTACCGGCGCAGCGGACGCAGCGGGCTCAAGCTGCCGGCCATCTCGCTCGGGCTGTGGCACAACTTCGGGCGGGAACGGGCGTTGCAGACCCAGCGCTCGATCGTGCGGCGCGCCTTCGACGCGGGCGTGACCCACTTCGACCTGGCCAACAACTACGGGCCGCCGCCGGGGTCGGCCGAGGAGAACTTCGGGCGCATCCTCGCCGAGGATCTGCGGCCGTACCGCGACGAGCTCATCATCTCCACCAAGGCCGGCTACGACATGTGGCCGGGGCCGTACGGGGAGTGGGGGTCGCGCAAGTACGTGCTGGCCTCGCTCGACCAGTCGCTGCGGCGGATGGGGCTCGACTACGTCGACATCTTCTACTCCCACCGCCCGGACCCGGACACCCCGCTGGAAGAGACCATGGGGGCGCTGGACGCCGCGGTGCGGGCGGGCAAGGCGCTGTACGTCGGCATCTCCAACTACAGCCCCGAGCAGACCCTCGCGGCCGCCCGCATCCTGCGCGAGCTCGGCACGCCGCTGCTGATCCACCAGCCGTCGTACTCGATGCTGAACCGCTGGATCGAGGACGGCCTGCTCGACGCGCTCGAGGAGGCCGGGGCGGGCTGCATCCCGTTCTCGCCGCTGGCGCAGGGGCTGCTGACCAACCGGTACCTCGACGGCATCCCGGACGACTCCCGCGTGCGCACCAGCCGCTTCCTCAACGAGAGCGACCTGACCGCGGCCCGGATGCAGCTCATCCGGGCGCTGGACCAGGTGGCCCGCGAGCGCGGCCAGAGCCTGGCCCAGCTGGCGCTGGCCTGGGCGCTGCGCGACCCGCGGGTCACCTCGCTGATCATCGGGGCGTCCAGCGTGCAGCAGCTGCTGGACAACCTCGGGGCCCTGCAGAACCTGGCCCTCTCCCCCGACGAGCTGGCCCGGATCGACGGGCTACTTGCTCAGGAAGGCGCCTAGCGCGCTGACGACCGGCTGGAGGGCGGGCGGGATCGACCCGTCCTTCGCCGTGATCTGCTTGCCGCCGTACGTGACAGTGTAGGTGTAGGCGTCGGCCACGGCGCTGTTGTCGTTCGTGGTCGGCAGCTTGTTGAAGTCGGTCGACGCCAGCGCGGTCTTGAGCGCGTTGGCCTCCTCGTCGGTCAGCTTGCCGGTCTTGGTGCCCTGCTTGGTCGTGATCGTGTAGGACCCGTCCGGCTTCACGACCAGCGAGTCGTTGTTGCCGGCCAGGCCGCCGGTGCGGGTGAAGGTCACCAGCGCGTCGGTGGCGGTGACGTTGCCGCCGCTGTTGGTCTTCGAGCTCGGGTCCGTGTTCGGGCCCGCGCTCGTGCCCGCCCCGGCGCTCGCGCCGGCGCTGCCGCCGGCGGCCGGCACGCCGTTGGACGCGGCACCGCTGGCTCCGGCGCCGGCCTGGTCGGTGGCGTCCGAGCACGCGCCGAGCGCGAACGTGAGCGTGAGCAGTGCGGCGGCGAGGATCCGCGACTTCATCGTGGTTCAGCTCCATCCATAGGTCTTGCTCATTGGACTGTGCCCCGACCTCAACGGTTCCCCGGTGACGACGACCACAATCCACCTGGATACTCGGGCGATTTTGTCGTACCCCCGCGACATGATGGCCCCATGCGTCTCGACCCCTACCGCCGCGTCCTCGCCCTACCGGGCGTGCGGCCCCTCATGGTGCTGGCGATGCTGGCCCGCATCCCGATCACGGCGATCGGGGTGACCATGACCCTGCACGTCGCTCAGGACCTCCACAAGGGGTGGGGGGCGGCGGGACTGGTGGGGGCGGCCCTGACGGTCGGAACGGCGCTCGGCGGCCCGCTCAACGGCCGCTTCGTGGATCGCCGCGGCCTGCGCCCCATGCTCGTGGTCACCACGGTGGCCGAGGCGCTCTTCTGGTCCGTCGCGCCCTTCCTGGGCTTTCCCGCGCTGCTCGTCGGCGCGTTCGTCGCCGGCGTCTTCTCCCTGCCGGTCTTCTCGGTGATCCGCCAGTCGATCGCCGCCCTGGTCCCCGCCGACCAGCGCCGCCAGGCCTACGCGCTGGACTCGATGTCGGTCGAGCTGTCCTTCATGGCCGGCCCGCCCCTGGCCGTGCTGCTCACGAGCACCCTGTCCGGCCGCACCGCGATGTGGTCGATCGGCGGCGCCCTGGTCGTCGCCGGCCTGGCGCTGTGGCTCACCGACCCGCCCGTGCACACGCCGGAGACGCCCGGCGAGTCCGCCCCGGTCCGCCGCCGCGACTGGCTGACCCCACGCTTCGTGGCCGTGCTGGCGGCGGCCTCGGCGACCACCATGGTCCTGGCCGGCACCGACCTCGGCATCGTGGCCCTGCTGCGCGGCGCGGGCCAGGTGGGCCTGGTCGGCGCGCTGCTGGCCGCCTGGGCCGTCTACTCCCTCGTGGGCGGCTTCGTCTACGGCGCCCTGCCGCGCGGGGTCCCGCTCGTCGCCCTGGTGGGCGCCCTGGCCCTGTGCACCATCCCCGCGGGCCTCGTCGGCTCCGCCTGGCCGTTGCTGTTCCTGACGCTGCTGCCGGCGGGCGCCCTGTGCGCCCCGACCCTGACGGCGACGGTCGACCTCGTGAGCCGCCTGGTGCCGGCGTCGGCCCGCGGCGAGGCGATGGGCTGGCACGGCTCCTCGCTGACCGTGGGCCTGGCGATCGGCTCGCCGCTGGCGGGCTGGGCCATCGACGCGGGGTCGCCCGCTTGGGGGTTCGCGGCGGTCGGCCTGGTGGGCGCCCTGGCCGCGGGCGCGCTGTTGTGCTTCCGCCACTTGGACGGCCCAGCGCCCGCGGCGCCCGCGGCGGCCGCCGCCTCGGCTGCGCCCACTCCCCCGGCGCCGGAACCGGCTTCGGCGCGGCCCGCGGCTCTGCGCGGCGACTTCGCGACTTCGTCGGAGCAGCCGGCCCCGGTCCGCTGACAGCGGCGCCCGAGCCTGAAGGCCTCAGGGGCACCGGGGCCGGGGGCGCTCGGCTCGTCGGCCGTTCGAGTGCTCTCGCCGACGACGACCGCCACGCGACCGTCGGAGCATTCGGCGCTGACCCGGCTGATCGCCCGCCGCGCCATACGGGCTCCGGACCGCACGGCTTCCCCGGCCGCTCAAGTGCTTGACGCGCTCATCGCCCGCCGCGCCACACGGAGCTCCAGACCGCACGGCTCCCCCGGCCGCCCAAGTGCCTGACGCGCTCATCGCCCGCCGCGCCACACGGAGCTCCAGACCGCACGGCTCCCCCGGCCGCCCAAGTGCCTGATGCGCTGATCGCCGGCCAGGCCGCCGGCTGGTCAACTGGTCGCTGCCTCGCGTCCGACGCCACTCGCAGCCGCACGAGCTTCGGAGCGCTCGGGCCGCCGGCCGCCGAGGTGCTTGACCGGCTGACCGCACTCCGAGCTGCCCGACCCGCTGGGCGCCTGTTCTTCGGAGCGCTCGGCGTGCGACCCGTCTGACTCTGGCGACTGGGCTCGTGGATTTCGATAAGTCGGGCGCTCCGCGCCACGACTTATCGGATTTATACCCTGACAGGGGATGTATCCGATGTGCGGCATTCTCGGGCGTGATCGCTTCATGGGGCAGCAAGCGGGCTGCTCGCGCCACATCGCGAGCAGTTGCGGCGTCCCGCGCCGGGAGATGCGGTGGACGTCGCAGGAGCTGTGCTGGAGATGAGACCGGTGGACGCTCGGCCGCGACCGGGCGCCGGATTGCGATGTGTCCCGCGATTGCGTGCGGTGCGGCCTGCTCGGCGATCGGTTGCTCCGCTGGTGCCCGGCATCGCCCGCCCGGCGCGCGGGCGTTGTCGGATGCGTTGCGCGCCGTCGGGCGCGAGACGCCGCCAAGGGTCGGTCGCGTGGAGTGAACGGCGGCCGGTCGCGCCCGGAGATCGGCGGCCGGTCGCGTGCAGTGGCCGGGGGGGCGGGTCCCGAGTGGCTCGCCACGGTTCCGCCGCCGTCCGGCGCTCCGCTGGCCGGTCCTCGGGAGGCGGCGCCGAGCGGGGGCCGTGGCCGAGTGCCCGGGCGGCCGGCCCACCCAGGAGGAGGCGGCGCCGAGCGGGGGCCGTGGCCGGGCGCCCGGGCGGCCGGCCCACCCAGGAGGAGGCGGCGCCGAGCGGGGTCAGCCGGATGGGTGGCTTCGCGGGCGAGACCGGATGCGGTGGGGTCGCCGCGAAGAAGGGTCACGGAAGGGGTGGTGGTCGCGGGGGACTGCTGGAAGGCGACGGTCGACCGTGTTCAAGGAGCGGCGGCCGACCGGGCGAAGTGCTCAACGTTCGGCCAGAAAACCATGGTTGTCAGTTAAGAGTGAAAGACTGGACGGGTTCCAGTCTTCGGATGGTGGTGGTTCACAGGAGGGACGGGGCCGACACGAAGGTGTACCCCAGCTGCTGCATGCCCTCGATCAACTCCGGGAGGTACTGCAGGCCCAGAAACGGGTGGTAGAAGAAGCTTGCCACGTTGTCGCGCACCACGAGTTGACGCCTCGCCGAGGCGAGCAGATCCGGGACCAAGCGGACGCCGTGCTGGTTAAATCTTTGTGTTGCAACGTTTCCAAGTGTTTCCGGGATGACCGGCGTTCCGTATGCGTCTTTTACGAGGTATGGGAAGTATTGGCTCACGGAGCGTGTACCGCTGCCGCCGAGTATGCCGTTGAAGTACAGGACCTGCTCATAACGGGCGCGGATTCCCGGGGCCGAGGCGATCGCGCGGTAGTCGGTCTCGCTGGCTGTGTAGTGCGGAAACTCCCAGATGTCCGGCGGCGTCAGGCCCGCCTTGGTCCACTCCTGGCGGGCCGCGTCCAGGCGCCCCAGCGCCCAGGCCGCGGAGTCGCCCGGCACGGGGCCGTCCAGCACCACGGTGCCCGCGGTGTCCACGTGGGCGCGGTAGAACTCGTAATCCTCGGCGCTGACACCGTACGGATTCGGGGCGCCCGCGAATCCGTGCGTATATCCGTGCATGATCAGGGTGCCGCCCTGCTGCTGCATGTACTGCAGTGCCGCCACGACCTGCGGTGATCCGCTCAAGGTCCGGCGCACGGGCACGCCGCCGGAATAGATGCCCGCGGCGTCGTCGTACACGGGGAAAACCGCCACGGCGAACGGCGCATTACGAGAATGCAGATAATCCGCGATCTGGCGCAGTTGTGCGGGGTCGGAGTGGGGGCCCACGTCCTCGATGCGCACCAGGGCCCGGTGCCGCTGCGGCGTCTTCGGCGCCAGCAGGTCGCACAGCAGGTCCGCGATCACGAGGTACCGGTCGTCGAAGCTGACGTACGTGAAGGGGACCTCGGCCACGTACGTGACACCGCCGACGCGCACCGCCCAGGGCCGCGACGTGCCGTCCGGCATCTCGGCCTCGGCCAGCGTCGTGGAGTACACACCCTGGGAGAGCACGGCGTGGACCAGGCCGCCCGCGTTGGCGTTGCGGGTCAGCTCGGTGCCGCGGTACCGGATTCCGGTCGGTGCGGCATCGTCGATCGTCGCTGTCTGAAAACCGATTCCGGGGTACTTCGCGATCAACTGCCACAGGTTGCCCCCGAGCCACAGCACGCGCGCGCCCGCGGCCACGTCGGCGAGGAACGCGGCGGGCAGCGGCTCGTCATACGTCGATCCGATATAGATCGTCAGCAGGTACTTCTGTGCCGTTCCCGACGTGTACTTCGTCACTGGCACGGCCTGCCAGGCACCGAAGTGTGAGGCCAGATTCCCTGCTTGGACCGCATACAGCTCGCCCAGCGAGCCGTATTGCCCGCCAGTGTCATACAGGACGAGCACCCCGCTCTGCGGGTATGCAGGAGAACGGCCCGGTGACGGGCCCGCCCCGGAAGTACCGATTGGAGAGGTTTTGCAGGCGCTCAGCGATGACGCGGCGACGAGGACCAGCGCGATCCCGATGACCATGAAGGCGAGGCGCCGGACGGGCCCGAAGGTGACAGCCAGTATTCGGCGGACTGCGGCTCGAAGCATGAGCAACTCTCCGGAGAAGTCGCCACCAAGCCTAGCAAATCGGGCGCAATCCCCCCGTCGGTTGGCGTTTCTCGGCACATCCGCCGACAAACGAGATGGTTGCGTCCGTCACTCAGCGCGGTACGATCCGGCAGAGCCGCCCTGCGGTGATCGGTGTGGAACCCCCTCCGCACCGCACCGCTCGTGGCACACCCGACGGAGGGCGATCTTGTTTTCTCGCTGCCCGCTTGCAGCCAGCACACCGGACGAGCCGGGCCGTACGCGGCCTGGCGCCGGGACGGTGGTGCCGCAGCCGGCAGCCGCCTTCCACGGGGCACGGCTCCGTAGCGCTGAGAGGTCCGCATGAGCACGGCGATGCAGGTGCGGCTGCGTCACTGGCCCGGGATGAAGGTGTCCTGGCTCGGTGCCGGTGCGGTCGTCCACTCCGGTGAGGAGCCCAGCCCGGGCTCAGCGGCCCTGGTCGTCTCGCCGCACGGGTCCACCGAATGCGCGGTGGTGATCAGCTCCCACACGGTGAAGCTGCAGCCGGCGATGATCGAGGAGCTGGCCGAGGTCCTCGCCAACGGCCTGCCCCGCGGGTTCACCGCGATGCGCTTCGTCGCCTGGGACGGCGCCTGCGCCACCAACGAGCGCCCCGCCGCCGCGCACATGATCGCGATGCGGCTCGGCATCGACGTCATCGCCGCGGCCGGCCCGCTGCTGGGCGTCCCCGGCGGCTCGCTCTTCGCCCCCGTCGGGCGCGGCGAGCAGCGGCCCGGCGGCTTCTGGCGCTTCCGCACCGGCGCGCCCGCGGTCCGGGTCGGCTGGCGCTTCCCCGCCCCGGCGTGGGAGTCGCAGCTGTGCACCGAGATACCCGAGCTGCCCGGCGACCTCGTGCTCGACCAGATCCCCGCCGGCCTGTGGCTGCACCGCCGCCGCGTCGGCAGCGTGACGGACCTGGCCTACTCGGTGCCGACCGACCACGAGAACCCGGCGATGATCCTCGGGCACCCCGGCGACGAGCCGCTGCACCGTGAGGAGCTCGCCCAGGCGGTCTCGGCCGTGCCCACGCTGTCCGCGGATCGGTGCGTCTTCACGCCGTACGGGCAGAACCCCATCGCCGAGGGCCCGGTCGGTCCGGTCGTCGCCGACGTGCTCGGCCGGGCCGTGCACGTGCGCACCGGCCTGCCGCTGTGCGCGCCCGCCGGCCAGCGCGCCGTCGTCACGATCGACAACAAGGGCCTGCCCCGCTGGCGTACCTTCGCCCGCGAGCTGTGGCACGCCCCCCGCACCAGCGCGCCGCGCCCGGTCGACTGGATCAACCCGTGCCCGGAGGTCCTCGACGCCCCGGCCGGGCAGGCCACCTTCTCGCTCGGCTCCGGCTGGGTGCTCGAGGTCGTCCAGGCGGGCCTCTGGCTGCGCCCGGAGCACCTCAACGACCCGGCCGACTGGGTCCGTCAGCTCCCGGTGGACGTGAACCGCTGCGCCGTGATCGTCGGGGCGCCCAACGCCGCCGAGATCCCGCCGCCCGCGCACACCATCGCCGAGATCCTCGAGAAGCTCCCGATCGACGCGCGGAAGCGGGCGTACATCGCCGTGCCGCGCGCCGCCGCCCCCAACGTGTTCATCCTGGCGACCGGGCTGCTCGAGTCGCTGCCCGAGCCGGGCGAGGTCGAGCTGGTCTCGCCGTCCACGCCGAGCACCAGCGGCTCGTTCCCGACCATCACGCCGGACGCGCCCCGCCACGGCGCCGGGCGCCACGGCGACGCGAACGGCCCGTATCTCGTCGACGGCCGGCCCGCCAACGGCCACCCGTCCGGCGCGCATCCGACGGTGCCCCGCTCGGCCGCGCACGAGCGCTCGCCCGAGCAGGATTTCGAGCGCGGGTACTCCTCCCGCACCGGCTCGTTCCCGGCGGTCGACGGCGGCTCCCGCACCGGCTCGTTCCCCGCCTATCCGGCGGCTGACGCCGAGCGCGGTTCCCGGACCGGGTCGTTCCCGGCCTTCCCGCCGGCCGAGGCCGAGCGCGGCTCGCGGACCGGATCGTTCCCGGCCTTCCCGCCGGCCGACGCGCCGACCACCTCGTTCGACGCGCCGCGGATGCCGCGCAACGGCTCCTCGCCGGCGACGGGCGCGTTCCCGGCGGTGCCCGAGTCGGCGACCGGCTCGTTCGCGCCGCTGTCGCCGAATGGTTCACAGCGCCCCGGGCGTCCCAATGGGTACCAGTCCGAGCCCCCGATGCAGCAGCCCCGCCAGCGGCCCGGCGACACGACGGGCTCGTTCCCGGCGGCCGCGTTCCGCAACGGCAACCCGGACGCGACCGCGCCGATGGTGCCGATCGTGCCGGGCCCGGGTGCTCCTTCGCCCATGAACGGCCACGGACCCGCCAACGGGCACGGTCCGGTCAACGGGCATGGGTCGGTCAACGGGCACGGGCCGGGCAACGTGTACGGCGCCGCTCCGCAGGGTCCGAACGGGTTCAACGGCGGCGGGCAGGCGCACAACGGCTTCAACGGCGGCGCCGCTCCCATGAACGGGCACGCGCCGATGCACCCGGATCTGCACGTCGCTCCCCCGCGGGCGTTCCACCGCGAGGACCAGCCGCTGCACCCCTCCGGGCCGGGCGCGCCGCACGGGTACAGCTTCGACGCCCCCGACTACGACGAGCACCACTTCGATCCGGTCACGCCGCCGACCCGGCACCACGAGGAGCCGACCGGGCGCATGCCGGCGCAGCGGGCCCCGATGGCGGACGAGAGCGAGCAGGACGACTCGGCCTCGACGAACACCGGGCGGGAGATCCGCTCGCACAACAAGAAGGGCAAGACCGTCCGGGCGGACGACAAGACGAGCACGCAGGAGCTGGACCGGCTTCTCGGGTTCTTCGACGAGATCCGCCGCGCGAAGGCGTGGGACGAGGACCCGGGCACCCCGGAGCAGCAGGCCGCCAAGCGCGCCGCGGCGGGCCAGCCCCCGGCCGGTCCGCGGCGAGCCCGACACTGATGTAGACGCACCGAGCCGGCCCGTCCGTTGACACGGACGGGCCGGCTTTTTTTGCCGCGTCCTCGTCGATGACGCCGCTGCGCCCGAGCACCGATCGTTCACCCCATGCATGTGTGCACGACCCGCGCGGCGCGATGGCCCGGCTGCGCGCGGATGTGCACGACCCGCGGCGCGTACATCGGACCGCGCGCCGCGAACGCCCGGTGTGCTGGGCCTCGCGCGATGCCAGTCGTCCCGGCTGCGCGTAGGCGGGCGACTCTGGCGCGGCGCGATGGCCCGGCTGCGCGCGGATGTGCACGACCCGCGCGGCGCGAACGTCCGACCGCGCGCCGCGAACGCCCGGTGTGCTGGGCCTCGCCGTGATGCCAGTCGTCCCGGCTGCGCGTAGGCGGGCGACTCTGGCGCGGCGCGATGGCCCGGCTGCGCGCGGATGTGCACGACCCGCGCGGCGCGAACGTCGGACCGCGCGGCGCGAACGTCCGGGTGTGCGCATGTCCACATGACCCGTGCGGCGCAACCGTTCGCCTGCGCGCGTATGCACGGCCTGCGCGGTTCGATCGTTTGGCTGCGCGCGTGTGTGCGACTCGCGGGTTGGGGGTGGCCGGTCGTGCGGATGTGAGTGCGCGGTCGTGCAGTTCGGGTCGTTAGGATCGCACGGTGCTCGACATCATGCTGCCGCACTACGGTGAGCTGCCCCTGCTCAAGATCGCCGTGGAGAGTGTCCTCGCGCAGACTGATGAGCGGTGGCGGCTCACCGTGTTCGACGACAATCCGGCCGAGCGGGTGACCGGCGTACCCGAGTACTTCGCGGGGCTGGACGATCCGCGCGTGCGGTACGAGCGGAATCCCCGGAACCTGGGCATCACCCGGAACTTCCAGCAGTGCGTGGACCGGGCCGAGGCGCCGTTCATGGTCATGATGGGGTGCGACGACGTCATGCTGCCGGGGTATGTCGCGCGCGTTCACGCGCTGATCGAGCAGTACCCGGACGCGGTGCTCGTGCAGCCCGGCGTGGAGGTCATCGGGACCGACGGGGCCGTGGTGCGCACGCTGGCGGACACGACGAAGCGGAAGGTGTACGCGCCGAAGATCGACGGCACCGTGCGCATGGCCGGCGAGGAGCTCGCGGTCAGTCTGCTGCGCGGGAACTGGCTCTATTTTCCGTCGCTGGCCTGGCGCACGAGCGAGGCGCAGGCGGTCGGGTTCGACCTCGAGCTCACGGTGATCCAGGATCTCAAGCTCATCCTGGCGCTGGTGAGCCGCGGCGGGTCGCTGGTGGCCGACTCCGAGGTGGTGTTCCAGTACCGGCGGCACAACGAGAGCCTGTCCGCCTCCTCGGCGGTGACCGGCGGCCGTTTCAGCGAGGCTCGGGCGTTCTTCCTCTCGGCGGCGAAGGACATGGACGCGCACGGGTGGCCGCGCGCCGGGAAGGCCGCGCGGTGGCACCTGTCCTCGCGCATCCACGCGCTGACGATGCTGCCCGCCGCGGCCAAGCAGCGCAGTGCCGGGAGTGTGCGGGTGCTGACGAGGTACGCGTTCGGCAAGCCGCGCTGACCCCAGGGCGCGGGGCGACCGATGCGCACAAGCGACCGCGCGGAGCGCACGAGGCGGCACGGTTGCGCGGTTCGCACGGTTGCGCGGTTGCGCGGTTGCGCGGCGGCGCGGTTGCGCGGTTGCGCGGCGGCACGGATCGCACGGTTGTGCGGTTGTGCGGCGGCACGGCTCACGCGGCGGCGCGGTTGCACGGCTCGCGCGGCGGCGCGGTTGCGCGGTTGGACGATCGCGGCGTGCACAACATGCATCGCGCTGTGGCGCGTGTTCGTGCAGTCCGGTGATGCACGACCGAGCGAGCGGAGCCGAGCGAGCATGGCCGCGTAAGGCGGCGCGCAGATGCCTCATCGGGTGTCCGGATATCCGGGGGCCGTTCGTCGTGCTCTTGAGACGACAAGCAGTCGGGCTCTCGAAACGACGAAGGAGTTCTCGATGTTGCCGGTGTGGCAGGAGATGGCCGTGAATGCCTCCGCGCGCGCCGAGGCCGATGCGAACCTCGGCCGCCTCGCGAAAAGCGCTCTGCGAGCCCTCCAAGGGCTCCGCACAGCGATCCTGCGGGAAGGGTGGGAGTCGAACCCACACGGGCGTGAACCCAACGCCGTTTTCGAGACGGGTGCCGGCACCAATCGGCTGGCCTTCCCAGATGGGGTGCACTGTCGCGGAAAGTGAGGGGATCGAACCCCCGCGGGGTTGCCCCCGTCGACGGCTTAGCAAGCCGCAGCCTTACCTCTCGGCCAACCTTCCACTGTCGGACCGGCCCGAACCGGAGCGACGAAAGACGCCGAACCAGCCAAGACCGGAGCAACGAACACATCCGACCGGCCAGAGCCGGCAGCGACGAACACATCCGACCGGCCCGAACCGGAGCGGCGAAAGACGCCGAACCAGCCAGAGCTGGAGCGACGAACACGTCGGACCGGCCGGGGCCGGGGGCGACGATGACGTGCGAAGTACCCGGAAGAGGATTCGAACCTCCAACCTTCTGGACCTGAACCAGACGCCTCTTCCGTTGGGCTATCCGGGCGTGGACCCGACCGGACTCGAACCGGTCGCCTCCGCTTTGCAAAAGCGGCGCTCTTCCTGATGAGCTACGAGCCCTCGTTGGCCGAGATGCGAAACCGTGCAACCGCGTGGACCACGCCGCCAACCGCGTGAACCGCGCCGCGAACAAAACCGAACAAAGCGAACAAAGCGGACCTACAAACCAGACCGACACAGCGGACCGACACAGCGGACCGGCACGGCAGACCGGCACAGCGGACCGGCACAGCAGACCGACGAAGCAGACCGACGAAAAGCAGGCGAGGCGAACCCGCACCGCGCCCTGGAGGCCCCGGCGAAGCCGGCGGTAGCGAAGGAGCCGGCCCGCCGGGGCCATCGTTCAGCGCTGGACCAGCGCGTGCCACGTCGGGATCGACGGCCGCACGCGCAGCACCATGCCCGCTTCGGCGGGGGTGCGATCGCCCTTGCGCTGGTTGCAGGCCGTGCAGGCCGCAACGGTGTTCTTCCAGGTGTTCCGGCCGCCGCGGGAGCGGGGCTGGATGTGGTCGATGGTCGTCGCCTCGGTGCCGCAGTAGCCGCAGCGGCGGCCGTCGCGGGCGTGGACGCCGGCGCGGGACCACGCCGGGCCGCCGGTGAAGCGCCAGCGGGTGACGACGTAGGACACGAGCCGTACGACCCGTGGGAGCGGATAGACCCCGATCAACCGGTCCGGCTCCGCCTCGTGCACGACGGCCACCTCACGCAGGAGCATGCGGATGGCGTGGCGGAGTGAGACCCGGTGCAGGGGTCCGAGGTCGGCGTTGAGAACGAGAACCGCGGTCACCGGGCCTCCTCCCTTCATCTGCACTGCGAAACCGACTACCAAACCAAACGATCTTGCGTACCGCGAGCGGGATTCGAACCCGCACCGATCCCCTTTTGAGGGGGACGCCTCTGCCGTTGGGCTATCACGGCATTCATAGACATCAATGCAAATGGCACGGAAAAACCGCCCGGCAACAGCTCGGGCGGCTGGTGTGACGCGAGGTCGAGCCTCTAGTCGAACCACCTGCCCGTGCTCGTCGACAAGGCGCTGAGCAGCGATGACCAGCCGTCGGCGGACAGCCGCACGGCGGCACCGGTCGCGCGGAGCGCTTCCAGTCGCAGCTCGCGGTGCCCGTTCATCGTCCGATCTCCTCTGCTCGTTGTCGCCTTGACGTATGCAAAGATAGGCTCGCCGCCGCACCGGCGCAAGCGATTAAATGGCGGCGGTGTAATGCGCGAGGTACAGGTTCATCTCGTCGGTGGGCTCGTCGCCCTCGTTGACGCTGAACCACAGCGAGTTCTCCAGCCAGAACCGGTGGATGAACTGCTCGAAGGAGTCGGCGACGTGGACCATGTTGGCGATGAGGGTCTCGCGGTCGACGTCCTCGAGGCCGACGATCTCCAGCAGCCACGGCGAGGCGATCACGAACGGCTCGGTGCCGGGGCGCAGGTAGAGGTACCAGATGACGGCGTCCTGCTGATCCCGCAGGAACCGCACGAGCTGGGCGGAGGGCTCCACCGGGCTCGGGACCGGGCGCGGGGCCAGGTCGAAGTCGCAGCCGGTGCAGGACGGGATGGCGTCCATCAGCACCTGGCTGCTCATGAACCGGGCGAACGGCACCGGCAGCTCGATGTGCTCGGCCAGCGCGGCGACCTCCATGGCCCGCAGCGGGTCGTGCGGGGCGCCGGGGACCAGCCAGGAGAAGGTGCCGTCGCAGCGTGACTCGTCGACCGCCGGCAGGCTCTCGGTGGAGTAGAGCTCGTAGGTTCCGATGCTCGCCCGGGCGGCGCCCAGGTCCGTGCCCCACCAGCCGTGCGGGAAGTCGATCGTCATGGGTCGCACGGTAGTTCGGCGCGTGGGGTTCTTCCGTCGCCTATCGGACCCAGTGTCGTGCCTTTCCTGAGAACCTCGCAGATCAGGCGGTCACCGCGGGCTCGGCGCCGGCCAGCGGTACGAGTCCGAGGTAGGTGAGCTTGTCGATGATGGCCTCGGCGGTGAACGGCTTGATCACGTATTCGTGCGCCCCGGCGGCCAGGGCCCGCACGATCTGGCCGTGCTCGCTCTCGGTGGTGACCATCATGAGCGTCATCTGGCGCAGATGCTTCTGCTTGCGTACCGCCATGACGAACTCCAGCCCGTTCATCTCCGGCATGTTCCAGTCGATGAGCGCGAGCGCCGGCTTGAGGTCGTCGTCCCAGATCACGTCGAGCGCCTCCTTGCCGTTCGTGGCCTCCCGGACCTCGAAGCCGAGGGGCAGCAGGATCCGTCTCAGGATGCCTCTCATCGCGCGCGAATCGTCGATGACCATGGCGAGCGTGTTGTCCATGCAGGCGCCTCCTCCGGGTGCATGATCGGCACCGGCCGGAGGCACCTGAGTATTACCAGCTAGGGAGCCTTGCTGGTGCGTTTGAGCTGGATTGTGGTGATCTGGTTGGTGAGGCTCATGGCCACGGGGCCGCAGTTGACCTGCATCGGCGGGGGGACGCGGGCCTCGAGCTTGCCCTTGTAGTCGACGTGGCCGTTGCGGATGAAGGTCTCGGTGCCGTCGGGGCGCGGCGAGGAGTAGGTGACCGTCCGGCCGTCGAACTTGAACTGGTAGGAGATGAAGCCCTCGAAGATGTACTCGAACTGGGTCGAGCCGTTGCTGCCGCGCAGGTGCATGCCGTCGCCGTAGTCGATCACGACCCGGCCGCTCTCGTTGTACCGGTGGTAGGCCCCGTTCCCGGTGAACTGGAACGTGCCCGTGTTGATCACCGTGACCTGCTCGGCGTGCTGCTCTTCGAGGAACACGCCCCAGATGCACGGCACGGCGGTCGCGCTCGGGGCCGCGCTGGCGGAGGCGGAGCCGCTCGGGCCGGGGAGCCCGCCGAGCGCGCCGGTGGGCTCCGGGGTCGGCTCGTCCTCGGTCGGGGCGACGCTCGGGGCCGAGACGGGGTTCTCGCCGCCGGTCAGGCCCTGGTCCGCGGGCTTCCCGCCGCCGGCGGTGACCGCGTAGACGATCACGCCCCCGACGAGCAGCAGCGCGACGACGCCGAAGATGATGCCGGGGATCAGCAGCGGGTTGCGCGGCCGCGGCGGGGCCGGGGGCGGCGGATAGAACGGCATCGGCGCCGGCGCCGGTGGCTGACCGTGACCCGGGCCGTAGCCGGCGGGCTGGACCGGCGGCCCGGCAGCCGGAGCAGGAGCAGGAGCGGGAGCGGGACCCGGCGTGGGAACGGGACCCGGAGCAGGAGGCGGGGTCTGGCCGCGGTGCAACTTGCAGCCGACACAGAAGCCGCCCGAGTCGACGCCCTCGGCCCCGCAACGTGGACAACGCACCTGATCGCTCCCTCCGCCGGGAACACAATCTACCCCGGCGGTCCAAAGTGGAGGCAGGTCGCGAAGCTGCGGAAGCACAGCGCTGGAAACATGGTGAGACCGGCGTCCACGGGGGAAGACGCCGGTCTCGATGAAAACTGTAGAACGCGGCGCGCCTTTGCGCCAGCGGTGGAGGCTGTCAATCCGCCGGAACCGGTTTCGGATTTTCACCCGGCCCAGCGCGGAGCTCCCGGACCGGTATGGTGTCGTGCCAGGCGCGGTGGTGGAGGAGGCGGATGTCGACCCTGTTCGTGGCCGGGCTCGGCATCGTGGGCCTGGCGCTGCTCACCGTGGGCGCCGACCAGCTCGTCGTGGGCGCGGGCCGGCTCGCGACGGTGCTGCGGGTCGCGCCGGTGGTCGTCGGGGTCGTGGTGATCGGGCTGGGCACGAGCGCGCCGGAGTTCGTGGTCTCGGGCACGGCTGCGGTGCGGGGCAACGCCGGGCTGGCGCTGGGCAACCTGGTCGGGTCGAACATCCTCAACGTGACGCTGATCCTGGGCGTGGTCGCGGTGGTCTCGCCGGTGCTGGTGCGCTCGTCGGTGCCGGTGCGCGAGGCGCCGCTCATGGCCGCCGGGGTCGCCATCTTCGGGGCGTTCGCGCTGGTCGGGTTGAAGTTCGTGGCCGGTGTACTGCTGGCCGTGCTCGGCCTCGGAGCGCTCTGGCTGCTGGTGCGGCTGTCGCGGGTACCGCCGGATGATCCCCTGCCCGATGACGTGGCCGCGTTCGTGGAGCCGCCGCCCGCCCCGGGCCGGTGGTGGGTCGAGGCGACGCGGTGCGCGGTGGGCCTGGCCGCGACCCTGGGCGGCGCGCAGCTGCTGGTCGCCAACGCCTCCACGCTCGCGCACCGCTGGGGCGTCAGCGACACGGTGGTCGGCTTCACGATCGTGGCCGTCGGCACGTCGCTGCCGGAGCTGATGACGTCGGTGCAGGCGCAGCGGCGGGGCTGGGGCGACCTGATGGTCGGCAACCTGCTCGGCTCGAACCTGTTCAACAGCCTGGTCGGCGGGGCGGTCGTCGGGATCGCGGCCGGGCGGCAGACGATCGCGCCGTTCGGGTTCCTCGCGGTGACCGCGATGGTCGTGGCCGGCATCCTCGCGTGGCTGCTGCTCAAGCGGGGCAATCGCATCACCCGGCCGGAGGCTTGCGTGCTGCTGTGCGCGTACGCGTTGATGCTGCCGCTGTTGATCTCCGCCAGCGCGTGACGTTTCCGGTTCCGCACGCTGGGTACGCGAACTGAATGGGCGATGCGATGGTCCGGACCCACCAGTCCGGCGAGGTACCCGGCGGAACGGTCGTGGTGGAGGTGCTCGGCCCGCTCGAGGCGGCCACCGTGGGCGCGCTGCGCTCCGTGGTGCTGGACACCGTGGCGGTGTACCGGCCCCGGCTGCTCGCGATCGACCTGCGCCGGGTGCCGTTCATGGACTCGATGGGCATCGGCGCGCTGGTCGCGGCGAGCAACAAGGTACGCGAGGTCGGCGGCAGCATCGAGGTGCGCAGCCCGTCACCGTTCGTGCACCGGCTCCTGCAGATCACCGGGCTGACCGAGGTGTTCGGCCTGCCCGACCTGCCCGTTGACGCGCCCGTGTCGGGCGCGCCCGTCGAGCTCGGACGGGACCCGCGCTAGAAACGGTCGACCGTGATGGTGGACACGCCACCCGCGGCGTCCACGTCGTAGCGGTCCGTGGCGGTGTCCCAGCCGCCGGTGCCGAACGCGGTCCCGGCGGAGATCCCGGTGTGCTCCTCGCCGTCGAGGGCGACCCGCCCCGCTCCCCCACCGGCCCTGACCCGCACCAGCACCGAGCCGGGTGCGTGGACGCGCACGGCGCTCGCCCCGCCGTCGACGCGCACCGGGACGGTGCCGGCCGGCGCGGGCAGCGCGAGGTCGATGGCGGAGACGCCGCCGACGTACTCGACGCTCGCCAGGTGGCGCAGCTCCCGCAGGTCGGCCGCGTTGCTCTGGCTGCCGCCGGTGAAGCGGACGTCCCAGCGCACGTCCCGGTTGAGCCGGATCGTGACGGTGGCGTCGCCGCCGGTGAGGTGGACCTCGACGCGGTCGCGGGTGCCGGTGACCGCCGGGTGCTGGGCGCTGTCGACGCGGAACAGCGTGTCGCCCAGGTCGGCGGCCTGGACGGTGACCGAGGCGGCGCCGGTGACGAGGTCCAGGGTGGCGTGGTCGCGGCCGTCGACGGCGCCGGTGACGGTGCTGGCCGCCCCGCCCGCGCGCTCGCCGGCCAGCCGGGACCGGAGGGCCACCGCGACGGCGGCGATCACGATCAGCGCGACGATGATGAGGCCGCCGATGAGGTACACCGTGCGAGGCGGCGGACCCGGGGGCGCGGCGGAATGCTCAATCGGTCGCGTATCGACGGATGCCATGCCGTTCTGGTGTCCCGGCGGGTCGCGGGACAAACCCTCGGCGCGAAATGCTCGAGCGCGAATTCGGGCGCGGAAGCCAAGACCGGGGCCGCCGCCACGGGGGAAGCGGCGGCCCCGGCTGTCCTTGGGTTGCAGGAAATGTACTCCCCCGACCCGGCTCTGCACAGCCCCCAAACCGTGCCGTCTTCCCGACCGTCCAATGTAGATCAGGAGCGCGTATCCGTTGCGCCACCAGGGATTCCCAAGCCGAAGATCAAGAAGGGTTCTTGACGGTTGCCGGGCAGCATGCATTTGCCGGCGGCGATCGTCACGAGGACAACGGCGCGGGCTGCCTAGAAGCGCTCCCATCAATCGACCGCCGACAATTCGACCGCCGTCGCGGCGAGAGCCGGGGCGGCCGTGACTCAGGTCAGCTGGGCGGCGCGGCGACCGGCCTCGGCCGGGGTGAGCAGCTCCCCGTCGAGGACGACGGCCCAGAAGGCGTCGAGCGGGATGCGCTCGAACAGCGGGGAGCCCAGGCCCTCGAAGACGTCCTCCGGCACCAGCTTCAGCGAGGTGGTCACCACGATCGTGGGGATGCCGCGGGCCAGCTCCAGGGTGCCCTTGATGTTGAGCACGCGGGTGGGGCTGATCGCGTCGGCGCCGGCCAGGCCCGTGACGGGCTCCAGCCCCTCGGTCCCCGGCGCGTCGACGGTGCCGGCGGGCAGGGCGGCGACGACGGCCTTGACGAGGGCGCTGCTCGGGGCCGTCCGGACCCAGCCGCCACGCTGCTCGAGGACTCTCGTCGCGATCGCGACCGAGCGGGCGACGTCGTGGTCGAGCTGCTCGCGGATCGCGCGCAGGGCCGGGCCCGGGTCGGCGCCGCCCGCGGCCCGGGCGATGTGCCACATCGAGGCGTACCCCGGCAGGAGCCCGGGCAGCGGCGCCACCATCGCGCGCAGGGTCGCCGGATCGTGCACGAACTCGGCGAGCCCGTCGAGGACCTGCCGGGCCACCCCGGTGGCCCCCGACGTGCGGTCCTGCACTGCCGCGGTCAGTAGCGGCGACAACGTTGGCGCGCTCATGCTGGCTCCGTATGCTCACTCGTCCAAAACGGACATCGACCCCAGACAGACCCATGTATGAGACAGCCGGGGTCGATCTCCGTCAAGTAGACAAACGAGCAAGAACCACTTGGCGCAGCGGGTCTTTACCGTGCGGCAATCGGCGTGTAATCGCGGGCGCCGTAGCCGGTGTAGACCTGCCGCGGGCGACCGATCTTGGTCTCCGGGTCGTTGATCATCTCGCGCCACTGCGCGATCCAGCCGGGCAGGCGGCCGAGCGCGAACAGCACCGTGAACATCGTCGTGGGGAAGCCCATGGCCTTGTAGATCAGGCCGGTGTAGAAGTCGACGTTCGGGTACAGCTTGCGCGAGACGAAGAAGTCGTCGGCCAGCGCGATCTCCTCGAGCTGCATGGCCAGGTCGAGCAGCGGGTCGGGCGTCGCCATCCGGCCGAGGACCTCCTGGGCCGCCTTCTTCACCAGCGCCGCGCGGGGGTCGTAGTTCTTGTAGACGCGGTGGCCGAAGCCCATGAGGCGGACGCCCGCCTCCTTGTTCTTCACCTTGCGCACGAACGACTGGATGTCGCCGCCGTCGGCGTGGATGTCCTGCAGCATCTCCAGCACGGCCTGGTTGGCCCCGCCGTGCAGCGGGCCGAAGAGCGCGTTGACGCCGGCCGAGACCGAGGCGAAGAGGTTGGCCTGGCTGGAGCCGACGAGGCGCACCGTGGAGGTGGAGCAGTTCTGCTCGTGGTCGGCGTGCAGCAGCAGGAGCATGTCGAGGACCTTGACCGCGACCGGGTCGATCTCGTACGGCGTGGACGGGACGCCGAACGTCATGCGCAGGAAGTTCTCGACGTAGCCCAGCGAGTTGTCCGGGTAGAGCATGGGCTGGCCGATGGCCTTCTTGTACGCGTACGACGCGATCGTGGGCACCTTGGCCATGAGCCGGATGGTGGAGATCTCCACCTGCTCCTTGTCGAACGGGTTCAGGCTGTCCTGGTAGAACGTGGACAGCGCGCTGACCGCGGAGGACAGCACCGCCATCGGGTGCGCGTCGCGCGGGAAACCGTCGAAGAAGCGGCGCATCTCCTCGTGCAGCAGCGTGTGGTGCTGGATGCGGTTGGTGAACTCCTCGAGCTGGGTGGGGCTCGGCAGTTCGCCGTGGATGAGCAGGTAGGAGGTCTCCAGGAAGGTGGACCCCTCGGCCAGCTGCTCGATCGGGTAGCCGCGGTAGCGCAGGATCCCCTCGTCGCCGTCGATGTACGTGATCGACGAGACGCACGAGGCCGTGTTCACGAAGCCGGTGTCGAGGGTGACCTGGCCGCTCTCCTTGAGCAGCGACCCGATCTCGAGCCCGCCCGGGCCCTCGGTCGCCTTGCGTACCTTGAGCTCGAGCTCGCCGTCGGGGTATGTGATGTTGTACTCACTCATGCGCGTCGTTCCCGTCTCGTCCCGCAGTCCGGCTCCTGGCCGCGGCCGCCATTGCCCGCGACCGGCGCTTATGGCGCCTCCGCGCAGGATTACACGTGAACCCGGCCCACCGTTCGGCGGGGCGCGTCACTGCGATATTTCCTACTCGTGACATCCGGTCGCGCCCGAAAAACCATCGTCGCATCGACCTCGCGGCCGGACCATCTTTCTTCGCCCCGGTTCCTATGGACTTTGCCTCACGGCGCGCTGATCGGCTCGAGCGTCACCGTGTGGATGCGCCGGCCCTCGACCCCCCGTTGCAGCAGCATGTTGCGCATGACGCCGACGGCCAGGGGACTGCCGCTGAGGTACACGTCGTGCGCGGTCCACTCCCCGAAGTCCACGACCACCTGCGGCAACGAGCCGCTCGTGTAGGGATGCGCGGGCCCGCGGGCCACCACCGCGTGCACGAACGCGTGGGCGCAGCGGGCCGCGTGCTCGCGCAGCGACTCGAGGTCGTAGAGGTCGTCGCGGGTCGACACGCCCCAGAACAGGTGCACGACCCGGTCGTCGCCGCGCTGGGCGAGCTCGCTCAGCAGCGCCTTGACCGGGGTGACGTGCACGTCCTCGGCGACGATGAGGATCGCCCCGCCGGCGCCGGCCTCGATGACGAAGTCGCCCTCGGCCCGGTGCAGGCGGATCGGGTCGCCGACCCCGCCCTCGCGCACGAGCGCGCCGGTGGCCGCGTCGCCGGGCAGCGCCTGCACGTGGATCTCGATGTGGTGGTCGGCCGCGGGCGGGTCGCCGATCCAGCAGGCCCGCCAGGCGCCCGGCACCGTGTGGCACTCGACGATCGCGCGCTGGCCGGCGCGGAACGGGTACGGCAGCTGCGTGCCGACCGTGAGCACGGCGACGTCGTCGCGGCGCCGGTCGTGGCCGAGGATCGTGCCGGTCCAGAACGGGGTCTCGCCGGCGTGCAGGTGGGCGCCCTGACGCAGCCAGCCGACCCCGAAGCGCCAGGCGTCGCGCCAGGCGCCGGCGTCCTCGTCGCTCCAGCGCTCGCCGCGGGTCTCGCGCGCGGCCGCCACCAGCGCGTCGCCGAACAGGTCGAGCTGGCGCGGCCGGGCGCCGATGAGCGCGTCGAGCGCGGGCGCGAGCCGGCCGAGGGCGGGCACCACGACGCTGGGCTGGTCGAAGTGCTCCAGCAGCCAGACCAGGCCCCGCTCGGCCGCCGCCGGGTCCTGCACGAGCGCGGTGTGCAGGACGGTGCGCTGCTCGGCCGGGGTCTCGGCGAGGCGGCGCACGATCCCGCTCACGTCGCCGAGCGCGTCGCGCAGGCGGGCCTGCACCTGCGGCAGATAGCCCTGATCGCCCTGTTTCGGCCCGTCCAGCGGCCCGTCTTGTGCAAGACTGTCCTTTGGCTCGGGGGATTTGCGCCGTTGAGGCGATTCACGCTCTTTCGGCTTTTCGTCCCCTTGTTCGAGCCGCTGCCGCCACGACCACAGCACCGTGAGCGGCTCACCGCCGTTGCTGCCCACGGGCCCCACCTGCGTCATGGTCCGATTTTATCCGGATAAATCCGCTTTACGGCCGGTACTAAAAATGTCGCACCCTGCTCGTAGAGTGCCGTGCATGTCGTTGGATCTGCTGGAGCTCCTCCCCGCCGGCTGGCGTGACGTGATGAAGCCGTATCTCGACCTCGACGTCGTGCAGCGCCTGCAGACGTTCGTCGAGCATGAGTACGCGACGGAGACGGTGTACCCCCCGCAGGAGGACCTGTTCACCGCCTTCCGGCTGTGCTCGCCCGAGCAGGCGCGGGTGGTGATCCTGGGCCAGGACCCGTATTTCAAGCCGGGCCAGGCCCACGGGCTGAGCTTCTCGGTGCGCCCCGGCGTGACCGTGCCGCCGTCGCTGCGCAACGTCTACAAGGAGCTGCGCGACGACCTCGGGGTGACCCCGCCGGCCAACGGCGACCTGACCGGCTGGGCCGCCGACGGCGTGCTGCTGCTCAACACGCTGCTGACCGTGCGGGCCGGCAAGGCGGGCACGCACGCCGGGAAGGGCTGGGAGCACTTCACCGACGCCGCGATCCACGCGCTCAACGCGTTCCCCCGGCGCGTGGTCTTCGTGCTCTGGGGCGCCCCCGCGCGCAAGAAGGCCGCGCTGGTCACCAACCCGCAGCACGTGGTCGTCGAGGCCGGGCACCCCTCGCCGATGAACCCCGCCGGGTTCCTCGGGTCGCGGCCGTTCAGCAAGATCGACGCGGCGCTGGCCGAGGCCGGGCTGCCGCCGGTCCACTGGGTCTGACATGACCGCCGGCGGAGACGAGCGGCGCCGCCTGCCCGGCCTCGAGGGGCCGCTGTGGCGGGCGCTGCTCGTGTTCCGCATCACCGCGCTCGGCTACGCCGCGGTGCTCATGGTCAACAACTTCCGCGAATACGCCTGGCCGCCGGGCGGGTGGCTGATCCTCGCGGTGATGACCGTGTGGACGGTGGTGGCCAGCCTCGGCTACGCCCGCCGGGAGCGCCGCGGCTGGCCGCTGCTCGTCGCCGACCTGGCGGTCGCCGCGGCCTGCCTGCTCGCCTCCCGCTGGATCGTGCAGCCGGCCGGGCTCGCCGTCGGGGCGCCCACGCTGCCGATGGCCTGGGTCGCGAGCCCGGTCGTCGCCTGGGCCATCGCCGGCGGCCGCCGCCGCGGGGCCGTCGCCGCGATCCTGCTCAGCATCGGGGACATCGTCGTGCGCGACGGCCTCAGCCAGGCCACCGTCAACGGCCCGGTGCTCATGATCCTGGCCGGCATCGGGGTCGGGCACATCGCGCGGCTGGCGATCGACGCCGAGGCCCGGCTGCAGCGGGCCACCGAGCTCGAGGCGGCCACCCGGGAGCGGGAGCGGCTGGCCCGCGGCATCCACGACTCGGTGCTGCAGGTGCTCGCGCTCGTCCAGCGCCGCGGGGCCGAGCTCGGCGGCGAGGCGGCCGAGCTCGGGCGGCTGGCCGGCGAGCAGGAGTCGGTGCTGCGGTCCCTGGTCGCCGCCACCTCGCCGGCCGCGCCCGCCGACGCGGCGACCGACCTGCGGCCGCTGCTGGACGCGTTCGCCTCGGCCACCGTGACGGTCGCGGCCCCGGCCACGCCCGTGCTGCTGCCGGCGTCGGTGGCCGGCGAGGTCGCGGCGGCGGTCGGCGCGGCGCTGGACAACGTCGCGCGGCACGCGGGCGACGGCGCCCGGGCCTGGATCCTGCTCGAGGAGCTCGACGGCGAGGTCACGGTGTCGATCCGCGACGACGGGGCCGGCATCCCCGACGGGCGGCTGGCCGAGGCCGAGCGCGACGGGCGGCTCGGGGTCGCCCAGTCGATCCGGGGCCGCATCCGGGAGCTGGGCGGCGCGGTGAGCGTGACGTCGGGGGCCGGAAACGGTACCGAGGTGGAACTCACCGTGCCGCGCTGAGCGTTTATGGTGCTTGGGTGGACAGCGGGGCGAATCTGCGCGTGATGGTGGTCGATGACCATCCGATGTGGCGCGAGGGCGTGGCGCGCGACCTCGCCGAGGCCGGCTACGAGGTGGTCGCCGCGGTCGGCGAGGGTGCCCAGGCGGTGCGCATCGCCGGGTCGGTGCGCCCCGACGTCGTGGTGCTCGACCTGCAGCTGCCCGACCGGTCCGGGGTCGAGGTCATCCAGGGGGTGCTGGCGTCCTGCCCGCAGGCGCGGATCCTCATGCTGTCGGCGAGCGGGGAGCAGCAGGACGTGCTCGACGCCGTGAAGGCCGGGGCGACCGGCTACCTCGTCAAGTCCGCGGCCCGGGAGGAGTTCCTGGCGGCCGTGCGGCGCACCGCGCAGGGCGACCCGGTGTTCACGCCGGGGCTGGCGGGCCTGGTGCTCGGGGAGTTCCGGCGGCTGGCGAGCGTGACGCGGGCCGAGGACCCCGACGCGCCGCGGCTCACCGAGCGCGAGACCGAGGTGCTGCGGCTGGTCGCGAAGGGCGTGACGTACAAGGACATCGCCGAGCGTCTGGTGCTGTCGCACCGCACGGTGCAGAACCATGTGCAGAACACGCTGGGCAAGCTGCAGCTGCACAGCCGGGTGGACCTCGTGCGCTACGCCATCGAGCGCGGCCTGGACGCCTAGGCCCGGTCCTGGCCGCCGTCCTGGACCCGCATGATGTCCAGCAGGTAGTGGCCGAGCACGACGTTGTGGTTCAGGTCCAGCACGATGACCAGGAAAACGTTCGCGCGCTCGCAGTTGACGAGCACGTGCTGGCGGTTGCCCCGGGGCATGTGCCAGGCGTACGTCACCTGGCCCTCGGAGAAGTCGTGGCCGCGCAGGTCCGCCTCGGGGATCTCGTCGAAGTAGGGCCAGAAGTCGAACGGGGGCTCGTCGTCGGGTCCGAGCTGGACCGGCTCCGGCTCCATCGTGGCCCGGTACTCGTCCTCGCTCAGCAGCCGCATCACGACAGCATGCCCCTTGATCACGCGGGACCCCAATCGCGGGTACTCAGGCCCGGTTGAGTAGCCGAGCCGATGCGGCCTCGCCACCCGCCGCGGCACCCTGTTGGGCATGGTGAGCTACCCGTGCCCGTTCTGCGGCGCGCCGGCCGGGCTGGAGTCCGGGTGCGGCGGCTGCGCAAGGCCGCCCTTTCCCGACGCGGCGGAGGTCGTACGGCTCAATGCGCGCACGCGCGAGCTGTACTCGGAGGTGGAGGCGGCCCGGGCGCGCTTCGGCTCGGCCGTGCTGGCGTACAACGCGGCGGTGTCGCAGCGCAACCTGCTCGCCGCGCGGGTGAAGGCCTCCGTGGCCACCGCCGCACCGCGCCCGCCGGAGAAGACTCCCGCGGCCACCACTGCATCGGCCACCACTGCTCCGGCCGCCGCTGCCCCGGCGCTCGCCGGTGGGTTCGAGCGGCGGCCCGAGGCGGCGCCGCGAACCGTGCAGAACCTGCTGTTCGTGCTCGGCGGCCTGCTCCTCGGCGCGGCCGCCATCGTGTTCACGGCCGTCGCCTGGGCGAGCTTCGGCGTGCTCGGGCGCGCGGCCGTCCTCGCGGTCGTCACGCTGCTCACGCTCGCCGTGCCGCCGCTGACCCAGCGCCGCGGCCTGCGGGCTACCGCCGAGACGTTCGCCGCGCTCGGGCTGCTGCTGGTGGTGCTCGACGGGTACGCCGCGTGGTACGTCAACCTCGCCGGCCTGGCCGACGCCGCCTCCCCCACCACGTACGCGGGCATCGTCTTCGCCCTCGCGGCGGTGGCCGGCGGCGGGTACGCGGCCCTGACGAGGCTGCGCGCCCCGGCCCTGGCCGCGGTGCTCGCCGTCCAGCCCGTGCTGCCGCTGCTCGCCCTGCACCGCGGCCTCGGGGCGACCGGCTGGACGCTGGTGTTCGTGCTCGTCGCGGCGGCGGACGCCGCGCTGGCCAACCGGCTCGCACGGCCGGGCGCAACGGTGGCCTGGGTCGCGTCGGGCCTGGCGGTGCTGGCGGCGCTGCCGCCGGCGCTGCACGCGCTGGCCACGCTCGACGGGGTGCCCGCGGCGCTGCGGATCGCGGGCGTGCTGGCGGCGCTGGCCGCGCTGGTGCTCGCGGCCGGGGCACAGCACCCGGGCACGACGCAGCCGGCCGCCGGGGTCGCCGTCGGGATCGCGGCGGTGGGCCTGGCCCGGCTGGTGGCCGAGGTGGTCCCGGGGCAGCGGTACGCGGCGTTCGCCGGACTCGGGCTGGCCGTCGCGGCCCTCGCGCTCGTCGCGCCGGGCCGGGTGCGGGCCGGGGTCCGGGCCGGGGCGCTCGTGGTGGCCGGCGGGCTCGCGGTGCCGTACGCGGGGTTCGCGCTGCTCGCCGCCGCCCGCACCGCCGTGCACGCGCTGCCGGCGTGGCACGCGGCCGGCCCGGCGGCGGGGCGGCTCTTCGACTGGCAGGAGCCGGTTGCGCTCGTCCTGCTCGCCGGGGCGGTCTGGCTGCTGGTGCGGCATCCCGCCGTACCGTGGACGGCGCTGCTGCTCGTGACCTTCGCGGCGCCGTCGGCGTTCGCGGACCCGGGCCCGGCGCTCGCGGCCCTGGCGGACGGGATCGCGCTGATGATCATGGCCGCTGTCGCCGTCACGGCCGCAGGCGCCGTCGTCAAGCCGGCCGAGGGCGCGAAGGTGTGGAGCCCCGGGTTGCTCGCGCTGCTGGGTATGCCCGTCCTGGGGGCGCACCTCGCGGTCGTCGGGCTCGTCTCGCCCGCCGTGACCCTGGCCGCCTACGCCCTGCTCGGCGTGGTGGCCGCCGCGCTCGCCGCCCGGTCGGCCGGGCCCGCGACCGGGTTCCCCGCCGCCGTGCTGGGGCTGCTGGCCCTGCCCGTCGCGGGGGCCGCCGGGTTCCGGCTCGCCGGGCTGGGCACCACCGCCGTTCCCCCGGCGCTCGCCGGCGCCGCGGCCGGGCTCGCGCTGGTGCTGGCCGCCGCGCTCGCGCTGCACGACCGGGCCTCGGGCTCGGGCCGGGGCTGGGTCTCGGGCGCGGGCACGGTCGCGACCGCCACGGCCGGGGCCGGGGTCACGATCGCGGCGGCGGTCGCGGCGGCGGCGAACCACGGCGCGACCTGGTTCGGCACGTTCGGCGCGGCCGCCCTCGCCGGCACCTGGGCGGCCGCGCGCGCGTTCCGCCCGGCTCGGGTGCGTGGGCGGCACGCCGTGGCCGCGGTCGTGCCGGCGCTGCTCGCGACGGTGTCGCTGGTGCCGGCCGTGCTCGAGGCGCTGCTGCGGCCGCTCGGCTGGGTCGGGGCGATCTGGCGGGGCGCGCCCGGCGGGGTGGGGCTGGGACCGGACGGTACCGCATGGTGGCGGGACCAGCCGTCCGCCTTCGGGGCCTCGGCCTCGGCCGTCACGCTGGCCGTGCTCGCCGGGCTGGCGGTGCTCGTCGCCGGGCGGTTCGGGATGGCCCGATGGAGTCTCGCGGCTCCCCCGGCGCTGCTCGCGATCGTGCTCGGCTGCGTCGCGGCCGGGACGCCGTGGCCGGTCGTGCCCGCGGCCACCCTCGCCACCGGGCTGACCACCGCGCTCGGGGCGGCGCTGCGCCGGCCCTCGCGCGGCACCGCCATCGCGGCGGTCACCTGCTGGTTCGGGATCGTGCCGGGGCTGGCGGGGCTGCTGGCCGCGGCCTGGTCCACCCTCGCCGGGCTCGGGCTCGTCGTGGCGGCCGCGGTCGTGGCGGGGGTCGCGGGGCGCACCGCCGTCGCGCGGGGCACGGGCTGGACCGTCGCCGGGATCGCCGGCGCATGGCTGGCGTTCGCGGCCGGGCGGGCCGCGGGACTGCCGCTGACCGCCACCGCGTACCTGGTGCTGGCGGCCGCGGGGCTCGCGCTCGGCGGGGGCTTCCTGCTGCGCGGGCGCGGGGCCGAGGCGCGGCCGCTCGACGGTGTCGCGCACGCCGCGGCGGTGGTGGCGTTCCTGCTCGCGACCGGGGACGTCGCCGCGGCCGGTGGGGTCGCGGGGCTGTGGGGCGTGGCGCTCGGGCTGCGCGGGCTCGGCGGGCCGGCCCGGATCGCCTACGCCGCGGGGGCCGTCGCCGCCGAGCTGGTCGCCTACGAGCTGGTGCTCGTCGCGCGGGAGGTGTCGCTCGCCGAGGCGTACACCGCGCCGGTCGCGCTGGCCGCGCTCGTCGCCGGGTGGTTCGCGGCGCGGCGCAACCCGGCGCTGACCAGCTGGACCGCGTTCGGGCCGGCGCTGCTGGCCGGGCTGCTGCCCAGCCTGGCGCTCGTGATGACCACGCCGGGGGCGCCCGGGCGGCGGCTGCTGCTCGGGGCCGCGGCCGTGGCGGTGGTGCTGGCCGGGGCCCGGCTGCGGCTCAAGGCGCCGATCGCGGCCGGCGGGGCGGTGCTGGCCGTGCTGGCCTGGCACGAGGTGCTGCTGTTCTGGGACTACCTGCCGCGGTGGGCTCCGCTGGCGGTGGCGGGGGCGCTGCTGGTGGGGTTCGCCGTGACCTACGAACGGCGGATCCGCGACCTGACCCGCCTCCGCGACGCGATGGGCCGGATGCGCTGAGCGCACCCGGCCCCGCGACGGCGCTCAGACGGTGACGATCGTGGAGGAGCTGCGGGCCCGCTCGGCGGCGGCCAGGATGCGGGTCACCTGCGCGCCGAAGGCCGCGTCGCACGGGTGGGGCCGGCCGGCGGCCGCGTCCATCAGGGCGTTCACGGCGTTGCCGAAGGCCTCGACCTGGGTCGCGTTCCACTCGGGCAGGGTGGTGGCGCCGTGCTCGCCGAAGTAGGCGAAGCCGAAGCTCGTCGCGTCGGGCGCCGCGTCCAGCGTCAGCGAGAGGGTGCTCGCGGCCCCGCCCTCGTGGCGCAGCAGCAGGTGGGCGGTGTCGCGCGGGCCCTCGGCGGCGGAGAGGTCGACCACGGGGCCGAGCAGCGGCAGGATCACCGAGAGGGCGTGCGGGCCGAGGTCCCACAGGCCGCCGTGCTCCTTGCGCCAGACCGAGCCGGCGTAGGGGTTGCCGGGCTGGAAGATCGACGTGTACATCGTGCCGTGGGCCGCATACCAGCCGCCGAGCTGCGCGTTGGCGGTCAGGAAGCTGTCGACCGACGGGACGAAGCGGTTGGTGAAGAAGACGACGGAGGCCACGCCGGCCGCGTCGGCCGCCGCCACCACCTCGTCGGCCGCGGCCGGGTCGAGGGCCAGGGGCTTGTCGAGCAGCAGGTGCTTGCCGGCCTGGGCCGCCTTCACGGCCAGCGGGGCCTGCACGTGCGGGGGCAGGGCGATCGCGACCGCGTCGACCTCCTTGAACAGGGCGTCGACGTCGGTGTACGCCGGGACGCCGTAGCGCGAGCCCAGGTCCTCCGCCTTGTCGGCGCTGCGGCCCCAGACGCCCGCGAGCGTCGCCGAGGGGTGCGTCGCCAGCGCGGCCGCCTGCGTGACCGTCGCCCAATGTCCCGTGCCCAGCACACCGAATCGCATCGGACCATTCTCCCCCACGGCGCGCGGCACCGGATCACCGCCCGCGCGGGCGACCCCGGCATACCCGATATTTCACGGGTTGTGGTGATCGATCCAGTCGTCGATCCTGGCCCACCACTCGTAGAGCCACTCGACCCGCTCGTCGCGGCCGGCCGGGATCTGCTCGGGCTCGACCGACCACCAGCGCATCGTGATCGTCAGGTCCAGGGGGAGATGGCGCCAGAGGTCGGCGACCGTGAGCAGCTTGTCCAGGCCGGTGTGCGCGACCCAGATCACCCCGGCCTCGGGCGCGGCGTCCAGCGCGGCCAGGGTGCCGCCCGGCCGCGGCGCCAGCACGTGCCGCATCCGCTGCGCGCGCTCGGCCATCGTCGTCAGCCCCAGGTCCCGCAGCCGCTGGATGGCCCGCTCGCGCCGGCTCGGGGTGAAGTTGCCGCCCTCGGGGAAGAGCACGAGCACGTCGTTCTCGTCGAGGCCGGTCGCCAGGGCCGTGATGTGCTCCTCGCTGTCCGCGGCGACGGTCACGAAGTGGTTCGGCAGGCGGTTGAGCATCACGTCGATGACCGGGTCCCACTGCAGCGTCTGCTTGAGCACGATGCGCGGCTCACGGTCGAACCAGTCGATCAGGGAGTGGACCAGCAGGAACGAGTCGCCGGGGCCGGCGTGGCGGCAGAAGACGAGCTCGGGCTGGCCGGGCGCGGCCACGTCGGGATCGGTGCCGACCACGCGGACCTTGACGCCGAGGGCGAAGCGGGCCTGGTGGTACAGGATCCGCAGGAACGTGCCGGTCAGGACGTAGTGGATGCGCTGGAACCGGGGGCCGCGCAGCCGCCAGCCGAAGCCGCTGGCGACCCACAGCGCGAAGAGCACGACGAGGGCGACGACCTCCAGGAAGAGGTAGACGGCGACCATCCACCCGACCCGCAGCGCGCGGAGGCGGCCGGAGCCGAGCGGGCCCAGCACGGCGGCGAGCAGCAGCCAGACCGGCATGACGGCCAGCAGCACGGTGATGATGACCAGGGCGAGCGGGGTCAGCACGAGCCGGCGGATCCAGCGGGGCGGCATCTAGCCCAGCGCCTCGAGATAGGCGAGGCTCGCCTCGTACGCGCGCCGGATGCGGCCGCGGGCGAGCTCGACCTTGCGGTACGACAGCGGCGAGTCGTCCTTCGGGGAACCGCCACCGGTGGGCAGGACGTGCACCGACACGTCCCCGGGCGCCTCCTGCAGCTCCCGGGCGAAGCGGTGGCGGCGGGCGACCTCGAAGGCGACCTGGGCCACCTCCCACGCGCGGCGGGGCGGGCGCAGGGGCCGCTCGACCCGCCCGACCTGCATCACGAAGACGGTGCGGGCGCCCAGCGCGACCGCGCGCCCGACGGGCACGGAGTTGACGATGCCGCCGTCGATGAAATGCTCCTGCCCCAGGTGTACCGGCGGCAGCAGCCCCGGCACCGCCGAGGACGCGAGCACGGCGTCGATCAGCGGGCCGGACGAGAACCAGTGCTCGGCGGCCCGCTCGATGCTCGCCGCGCAGCACTGGAACGGCACCTGGAGGTCGGCGAACGTGGTGGCCTCGCCGAGCTCGCGCTCGAGCAGGCGCCGCAGCGGGGCCGGCGAGTGCAGGTGGGTGCGCTTGGCGAAACGGCTCAGCTGGCGGGGCAGGGAGTCGCCGTACACCGTGCGCGCCTGCGGCGAGGACCACAGCTCGGTGAGCCGCTCGGCGACGTGCTCGTCCGGGGCCGCGGCCACGGCGGCGCCGTTGAACGCCCCGATCGAGGTGCCGACGATCAGGTCCGGCCGGATGCCGTGGTGCAGCACCGCGCGGACCATGCCGACCTCGTAGGCGCCGAGCACCCCGCCACCGCCGAAGACGAAGCCGACGGGCGCCGTGACCTCACGCATGCCGCTTGCGGCGGGTGCGCTGGGCGGGCGGGGCGGCGCTCTGGAAATACGCGGGCGGGCCGGACTGCCCGGGCTGGGCCGGCCGCCGGCTCGGGTCCGGGTTGCCGTCGGGGTCGTCGGGGTCGAAGCCGCCGGGCGGGCCGCCGCCGGGCGGGGGGCCCTGCGGCCGGCCCGGGGGCGGGCGGGACGCGTCCGGCGGCGCCTGGACGTTCTCGGCGATCGGGGGCAGCTGGTCCTCGGGGCCGCGCATCTCGACGCGCAGGTCGCAGGCGGTGTCGTTGAGCACGAAGTCGCTGGGCGGGCCCGGCCGGCCGCCGTGGCCGTAGACGCCGACGGTGACCGCCTTGCCGGGCAGCAGCGGGGACTGGCCGGTGATCCGCAGGCCGCCGACGCCGGGGGTGTAGGCGCCGGAGCCGTCGACACGGTCGACCTGCTGGCCGCCCCGGAAGAGGAAGACCAGCTCCCACGGGTCGAGCGTGCGGTTGCCGATGTTGGCAACCGTAACGCGAGCCTCGAAGCCGCGCTCGGTGCCGGGCCGGAGAACCGGATGGATGTAGAAGTCGATGTTGCAGCCCGGCTTGGGCGCCCACGGCTTCCAGATGATCATTCCGGTCGTGGCCCCGGCCGCGAGCACGGTCGCCAGGACCGCGACCCAGGCGCGCCGGGCGGTGCGGCCGGGCACGACCCGGTGGTGGCTGCCGCCGCCGGGGCGCCGCACGGCCGGTAACTCCGCGCGCCGGATCGGCGGGGTGTCCTCGCTCGGCGGCGGCGCGTGCACCTCCTGCGTGGAGGAGCCGTCCTCGCCGGGCAGGACCACGTGGATGCCGGTGGCGGCGGCGAGCACGCGGGAGACCTCGGCCGCGGACGGGCGGGCGTCGGGGTCCTTGGCCAGGCACCGGGTGATCAGCCGGGCCACCTCGGCCGGCATGCCGGGGATCTCCGGCAGCGGGTGCGGCGGCTCGTACACGTGGTTGGCGATCATCTGCGTCGGGGTGTCCGCGTGCCAGGGCAGCCGGTCGGTCAGGCAGCGGTAGGCGAGCAGCCCGACGGTGTAGACGTCGGTGGCGGCCACGACCCCGCCGCCGAGCAGCCGCTCGGGGGCCAGGTAGGCGGGCGTGCCGAAGACGGTGCCGTCGCGCTCGTCGTCCGGGTCGTAGGAGCCGGCCAGGCCCGCGACGCCGAAGTCGAGGATCTTCGCCCCGGCCGCGGTGAGCATGACGTTGCTGGGCTTGATGTCGCGGTGGACGATGCCCTTCTCGTGCGCGGCGGCGAGCCCGGCGCCGACCTGGGCGCAGATCTGGGTGGCCCGGCGCCAGGACATCGCCCCGGCGCGCAGCCGCTCGCTGAGCAGCTCGCCCTCGAGCAGCTCCATGACGACGTAGGGGCGGCGGCCGTTGCGGCCGGCGGAGACGTCCCCGGCCTCGCCGTAGTCGTGCACGGCGGTGATGTTGGGGTGCTGCAGGCGGGCGACGACCTGGGCCTCGGAGCGGATCCGCTCGCGGTTGCCCGGCTTGCCGGCCAGCGACCCGGCGAGCAGCTTGACGGCGACGTCCCGGTCGAGCACGAGATCGCGGGCCCGCCACACGACCGCCATGCCGCCGGTGCCGACGGGTGCGATCAGCCGGTATCTGTTGCCGAGGACCTCGTCGGCGCTACCGCTCACCCAATGCCGTCCTGATCGATTCCGGTCGCTTTTCCTGGCAAACCGTACCGGGGATGGAACGCCCTGGCGAGACCCAAAATATGACCGACCCCGGCAAATCCACATGCCGGGATCGGTCCTGTGCGGGTCCCAGCCCGGATTGACTCCGCGAAGCGCCCTCGATCCGGGCTGGGTGCAAATCTGATGTATTTGGGAGGGGGATTACAGCGTCAGCAGGTTACCGTCCGGTACGACGATCTGCGGCCGCCCGTGCTCGAGGAACGCGGCCGCCTGGCGCGCGGCGAACCCCGGCGCCTCGCAGATCGCGGTGCCGTAGACGCTCGCCGTGTCGGCCGCGATCGTGGACCAGCCGTAGCGCTCGCTGACCATGGAGCGGGCCTGCTTGGCGACCCGGCGGGCGAACGGCTCGTCCTCCAGCAGGGTGCCGACCGAGGCGGCGAGCCCGTCGGGGTTCTTGGCCGGGAACGTGACGCCGGTGACGCCGGGCTCGACGATCTCGGCCAGGCCGCCGGTCGCGGCCACGGCCAGCGGCGCGCCGGCGGAGGCGCCCTCCAGCGCGACCATGCCGAACGGCTCGTAGATGCTCGGCACGACGAGCGCGTCGGTGGCGGCCATGAGCGCGGGCAGCTCACCCTCGCCCATGAAGCCGGCGAAGGAGACGGCCCGCTGCAGACGGAGCCGGCGGACCTCCTCGAGCAGCTCGCCCTTGTGCGGGCCGTCGCCGGCGATGACCACGCGCAGCCCGTTGTGCCGGGCCCGCAGCTCGGGCAGGGCCGCGATGAGGTCCTGGACGCCCTTCTCGTAGACCAGGCGGCCGGCGTACCCCAGCAGGGGGCCCTCGCCCGCGAACCGCGCCCGGGCCGCGTTGACCGCCCGCGCCGGGGCCCGCCACACGCTGGCGTCGACCCCGTTGGCGACCACCGACACCCGCGCCGGCGCGAGGTCGAGCAGGCGGGTGACCTCCCAGCGCATGTATTCGGAGCAGACGATGACACGGCAGGCCTCGTGCCCCAGCCACCACTCGACGGAGTGGATGCACTTGTTCATCTCGTCGGGCAGCCAGCCCTGGTGCCGGCCGGCCTCGGTGGCGTGGATGGTCGCCACCAGCGGCAGGTCGAGGCTCTCCTTGAGGGTGACCGCGGTGTGCGTGACGAGCCAGTCGTGGGCGTGGATGACGTCGTACTCCCCCGTCGCCGCGGCCCGCAGCGCGGCCCGGGTCAGGGTGTGGTTGAACGCCATCGTCCAGGCCAGCAGGGTCGACGTGGCCAGCGGGAACAGCGGCGGATCCTCGGCCGCCCGCACGATGCGCACGCCCTCCGCGTATTCCTCCAGCGGCGCGCCGGGCGCGTGCCGCGTGACGACGGTCACCTCGTTGCCGGCCGCCACCAGGGAGGTGGCCAGCGCGTGGACGTGCCGCCCGAGCCCGCCGACGACCACCGGCGGGTACTCCCACGACAACATCAGAATGCGCAACGGTCGTCGTCCTCCGGTCCCGATGGT
Source organism: Dactylosporangium sp. CA-139114 (assembly GCF_050955725.1). Lineage (NCBI taxonomy): Bacteria > Bacillati > Actinomycetota > Actinomycetes > Micromonosporales > Micromonosporaceae > Dactylosporangium > Dactylosporangium sp. CA-139114. Next base: position 2,215,589 of record NZ_CP192080.1, on the reverse strand, counting down.
CTCGCTCACGTGGCCGCCCCCACAGATCGTTGATCAAAACGCTCGCCCATGTACCCCCGCACGGCGCTGCCACACACGCGATTTCTCCCCCGCGTGTGAGCCGTTGGGTGGGTTTGAGACTCATCCTGCCCCGTGAGGGTTACCAAGGCGGCAAATCTCATTTCTAGGGTGTAACGCTCAGCCGACATTCCTCCGGACGCGCAGCACCTCCGCGACCGACCAGGCCTGGAACGGGCACCCCGTGGCACGGTGCGGGGCGTCGCCGTCGGCGGTCTCGCTGACCGAGCCCACGCCCCACTCCCACAGATGCGCCTCGATGCCCTGCAGGAGCTCAGCGTGACGGCCCGGGGCCCCGGCCGCGTGGGCGTCCACGTACGGGCCGAGCATCCAGGGCCACACGGTGCCCTGGTGGTAGGCGGCGTCGCGCCGGGCCGGGTCGCCCGCGTGGACCCCGGCGTATCCCCGCTCCCCGGCCGCCAGGCTGCGCGGCCCCAGGGGCGTGATCAGGGCGGACACGGCCTCCGGGACCGCCCGCCCGCGCATCGGGCCGCGGGGCAGGCTCCACGCGAGCAGCTGGTTGGGGCGCAGCGCCGGGTCGTCCCCGCCGGGCCCGTCGACCACGTCGAAGAGGGGGCCCGCGTCCGGCCGGCCGGTCGCCGAGGGCAACGGCGACGGGATCGGGAACCGGCGCTCGAAGCTCGCCCGGGCGGTGGCGAGCAGGGCCGGGACCGGGCCGGCGGGGCGGCCGGTGCGCTCGGCGAGGGCGGCGATCGCGGCGAGCCCGTTGATCCACAGCGCGTTCACCTCGACCGGCTTGCCGGCCCGGGGTGTGACGGGAATCTCCCCGACCCGGGCGTCCATCCAGGTAAGCGCGACGCCGGGGGCACCCTGGGTGACGAGACCGTCACCGTCGACCCGGATGCCGTAGCGGGTGCCGCGCACGTGGGCCGCGACGACCTCCTCGAGCGCGGGCAGCAGCTCGGCGGCGAGGTCGTCGTCGCCGGTACCGCTGACGTGCCGCTCGATCGCGTGGAGGAACCACAGCGTGGCGTCGACGGTGTTGTGCTCGGTCCGCCCGGTGTCGGCCGTGTTCGCGAGCATGCCGTCGTCGAGGGTCGCGGCGTAGGCCCGCAGCAGCTCGCGGCCCTCGTCGTACCAGCCGGTGCTGAGGAACAGCCCCTCGTAGGCGGTCATGGTGTCGCGCGACCAGGTGCCGAACCACGGGTACCCGGCCACGACGTCGGGCGCGCCCGCGGCCCCCGCGACCACGAAGGCGTCGGCCGCGAGCACGAGCGCGGCGTCGGCCGGGTCGGCCGCGTCGTGGGTCAGCGCGCGGTTGCGCAGCCGGGCCCGCTCCACGATCCGCCCCGCCCCGCGGTGCGCGTCCTCGTCGCCGGCCCAGGCCTCGACCTCGAGGGTGTCGCCGGGCTCCAGGCGGGCGGTGAACCGGCCGGCGCACCACAGGTCCTCGTGCGCGCTCAGGCCCCGGTCGGCCTCGAGGCGGGCGTGGGCGCCGCGGTACCACTGCGAGATCCGCTGGAAGCCGGGCCCGCGCAGGCGGAAGGAGCGCTCGACCACGGCCCCGCCGTCGTGCGCCTCGACGAGCGGCTCCGGCCCCGCGGCGGACCGCTCGCCGTGCGCGTCACGCCAGGTGACCAGGGCCTTGAGCGCCAGGGTGACCGGGCCGGGGGCGCTGACCAGCCGGTGCACGACGCCGAGGTGGGCGCGGCCGTGGACCATCGCCAGCTCGCGCTCGATCACGACCGGGCCGATCCGCCAGCGCCAGCGGGGCAGGCCGTCGACGAGCTCGAAGCGCTCGAGCAGGGTGTGCCCGGCGGGGCTGATCGCGCCGCCGGCCCACTCGTGCACGGCCAGCTCGACCTCGGCGCCCGAGGGCAGGGTCAGCACCGGGTCCAGGGCGGCCAGGGCCAGGTGGCGGCGGGCGGGCTGCCCGGGCTCGGCCACCACCAGCAGGCCGTGGTACCGCCGCGTGCGCAGCCCCGAGACCGTGCCCATCGCGTAGCCGCCGGTTCCGTCCGGGACGAGCCACTCGAGCGCCGCCCCGTGCGCCAGATCACCGCATACCTGCGTGCCGTACACCACCATGCGCACAATCTTGGTGGCTGCGGGTGGCAGGAGGCGACTCGACCCCAGCAGAATTATTGATCAATCGAGCCTGCATCGATCGAGCCGGGGCGACGGCGCCGCGGCGTCCAAGATCCAGGAGGGTGCGGTCGCCAGCTTTTTGGTGTAGGAACAAATGCCACCTATGGGTCGAATGGTCGGGTCTCAACTTGGCCGAAACATGAACAACGGAGAATAGCCGCGTGATCGAGGACGATGGGAACGCCGAGCGCCGGCGGCTGGCCGAAGCCGACAGCGGCGAGCGCCCATGGCGGGGCTGGGGGCCCTACCTGTCCGAGCGAGCCTGGGGCACGGTCCGCGAGGACTACAGCGCCTACGGCAACGCCTGGGACTACTTCCCGCACGACCAGGCCCGTTCCCGCACGTACCGCTGGAACGAGGACGGCATGGCCGGCATCTGCGACGACCGGCAGACGTTCTGCTTCGCGCTCGCGCTGTGGAACGGCAAGGACGCCATCCTCAAGGAGCGGATGTTCGGCCTCGGCGGCGACCTCGGCAACCACGGCGAGGACGTCAAGGAGTACTGGTGGTACACCGACTCCACCCCGACGCACTCGTGGATGCAGTGGCGCTACCACTACCCGCAGGAGGCGTTCCCGTACGACGACCTCGTCGCCGAGAACTGCCGGCGCGGGCGTGGCGAGCCGGAGTACGAGCTCGTCGACACCGGCATCTTCGACGAGGACCGGTACTGGGCGGTCGAGGTCGACTACGCCAAGGCCGGCCCGACGGACATGTGCATCAAGATCCGGATCCGCAACATGGGGCCCGAACCCGCGAGCCTGCACGTGCTGCCCACCCTGTGGTTCCGCAACACGTGGGCCTGGGGGCTGCCCGGCCGCGACTACCGGCCGGAGATCCGCGCCAAGGACAACGGCCTGCTCGCCGAGCACCGCCTGCTCGGCCGCCTGGCGCTGACCGGCGACGGCGCGCCCCGCCCGCTGTTCTGCAACAACGAGACCAACGGGCCGCGGATCTGGGGCAAGCAGGGCGAGGAGTACCCCAAGGACGGCATCGGCGACCACATCATCCACGGCGCCGACAGCGTCAACCCGGCCGGCGTGGGCACCAAGGGCGCCCTGCACTACCTCGTCTCGGTGCCCTCCGGCGGCACGCACGAGATCCGGCTGCGGCTCAACCTCAACGCGCCCGGCGCCAAGGACCTCGCCCCGGCCGACCTCAAGGCCGACTTCGACTCCACGATGGCGCGGCGGCGGGCCGAGGCCGACGAGTACTTCGACGCGCTCGTGCCCGCGGCCGCCACCGCCGAGGAGAAGATGATCGTCCGGCAGGCCGTCGCCGGGCTCATGTGGGGCAAGCAGTTCTTCCACTTCGACGTGGCCCGCTGGCTGCAGGGCGACCCGGTGTCGGAGCCCCCGCCGGACAGCCGCCGCTACGGCCGCAACTCCCACTGGTGGCACATGAACAGCTGCGACGTGCTGTCCATGCCCGACCCGTGGGAGTACCCGTGGTACGCCGCCTGGGACCTCGCGTTCCACTGCGTGGCGATCGCGCGCGTCGACCCCGGCTTCGCCAAGGAGCAGCTGCTGCTCCTGCTGCGCGAGTGGTACATGCACCCCAACGGGCAGATCCCGGCCTACGAGTGGGCGTTCGGCGACGTGAACCCGCCCGTGCACGCGTGGGCCGCCCTGCGCGTGTTCGTGCTCGACGGCTCGCGCGACTTCGACTTCCTCGCCCGGGTGCTGCACAAACTGCTGCTGAACTTCACCTGGTGGGTCAACCGCAAGGACGCCGAGGGCAACAACGTCTTCGAGGGCGGGTTCCTCGGGCTGGACAACGTCGGGCCGTTCGACCGGTCCGCGGCGCTGCCGGTGGGCGGGCGGCTGGAGCAGAGCGACGGCACCGCGTGGATGGCGATGTACGCGCTCAACCTCCTCGACATGTCGCTCACCCTCGCCGTGCACGATCGCGTCTACGAGGACATCGCCGCCAAGTTCCTCGAGCACTTCGCCTACATCGCCGACGCCGCCTACGAGTTCGGGCTGTGGGACGAGGAGGAGGCGTTCTTCTATGACGTCCTGCGCACCGCCGACGGCCACCAGATCCCGCTCAAGGTCCGCTCGGTCGTCGGGCTCCTCCCGCTCACCGCGACCACGATCATCAGCTCCTCGACCCTGCGCCGGCTGCCGGACGTGGCCGCCCGGCTGCGCTGGTTCCTGACCAACAAGCCCGAATACGGCGACGTCGTCGGGGCGAAGAAGAGCCGCGGCGGGCAGCAGCTGCGCCTGCTGTCGATGGTCGGGCCGGACCAGCTCATCCGCATCCTGCAGCGGATGCTGGACGAGGACGAGTTCCTGTCCCCCTACGGCCTGCGCACCCTGTCGCGGGCCCACAAGGACGAGCCCTTCACGGTGCACCTGGGCGACCACGCGTACACGGTGGGCTACGAGCCCGGCGAGTCGACGAGCGGGCTCTTCGGCGGCAACTCGAACTGGCGCGGCCCGATCTGGATGCCGGTCAACTACATCCTCATCGAGGCGGTGCGGCGCTTCGCCGAGTTCTTCGGCGACGACCTGCAGGTGGAGTACCCGGCCCGCAGCGGGCGGATGGCCACCCTGGCGACGGTCGCGGACGACCTGTCGCACCGGCTCGTGAAGCTGTTCCTCAACGACGAGTCGGGCCGGCGGCCCTTCTTCGGCGACGTGGAGCTCTTCCAGTCCGACGGCGCGTGGCACGACCTGCTGCTGTTCTACGAGTACTTCCACGGCGACACGGGCGCGGGCCTCGGGGCGGCGCACCAGACGGGCTGGACGGCTCTGGTGCTCGACCTGATCCTGACCCTGCGGACGCCGCCGGCGGCGACGTAGCTCGCTTCACGGTGCCGAGGACCGCATCTGGGGGCAGGGTGACCAGCGGCGGACCTGGCAGCGTCGGCGCGCCAGCGCCCAGCGGTGTCTGGCGGGAGCGACGGTCCGCACCACCACGGACCCGAGTCATGGCCCTGCGCTCAGAGCATCGGGGCGCGGTGACGTTCGAGGTAGGCCTCGACGTGCTCGGCATGGTCGGGCGGGCTGATCAGGTAGCCCTGGCCGAGCGGGCAGCCCGCCGCGCGCACCACGTCCACGTGCGACCCGGTCTCCAGGCCGCACGCGATGACGTCGATGCCCAGGCGCCGGGCCAGGCCCACGACCACGTCGACGATCGGGGTCGCCGGCCCGCGCCGGCCCGCCGGCTCGCTGAACACCGACTGGTCGATCTTCAGCATGTCGATCGGCAGCCGGCGGAGGTGGGCCAGGGCGGTCGGGCCGGTGCCGAAGTGGTCCAGGGCCGTGCGCACGCCCAGGGCGCGCAGGCCGGCCAGCTGCTCGACGGCCAGGGTGTCGTCGGGCAGGGCGGCCTCCGTCACCTCGACGACCAGGGCCTCCGGCGGCACGTCGTGGGTGTCCAGGGCGGTCGCGACCGTCGGCAGCCAGCCCTCGGCGGCCAGCCGCCGGGCCGAGACGTTGACCGAGACCCACAGGTCCCGCCCGTCGCGGCGCCAGCGGGAGAGCTGGCGGCAGGCCTTGTGCAGCACCCAGGTGCCGATCTCCTCGGCCAGGCCGGTGCCCAGCTCCTCGGCGATGGGCAGGAACTCGGCCGGCGGCACGGTCCCGAGCCGCGGGTGCCGCCACCGCACCAGGGCCTCGGCCCCGACGGGCCGGCGGGTGGCGAGGTCGGCGATCGGCTGGAAGACCACGTCGAGCTCGCCGCGGCCGATGGCGCCGGGCAGCTGCTGCTCGATGTCGGTCCGGCGGACCAGCGCGACCTCGAAGGACTTGTCGTAGCACTCGACCCGGCCGCCGTCGCGGGAGCGGGCGAGCTGGCGGGCGCGGCGGCGGGCGACGTCGGCGTGGCGCAGGGCCTCCTCGGCGGTGCCGGCGCCGAGCAGGTCGGCCACGCCCACGTCCGCGGCCAGGTGCACCGTGTGCCCCGGCAGGTGGAAGGGCTCGGCCAGGGCCGTGGCCAGGCGGGTCGCGAGGGCGAAGGCGTGCACCAGCGGCGCCTCGGTGAGCACGGCGAACGCGGCATCCCCCAGCCGGGCCGGCAGGTCGCGCCCCGCCGTGGCGATGCGCAGGCGCCGGGCCGCCTCGATGAGCACGGCCCCGGCGACCGCCTGGCCGTGCAGGTCCGCGACGCTGGAGAAGCGCTCCAGCTCCAGCACCAGCAACGACCCGGGCCGCCCCTCGTGGCAGGCCTGGCCCGCGGCGGCGACGAACCGGCGGCGGTTCGCGAGGCCGGTCCGGTCGTCGGTCCACGCGACCTCGTCGAGCGTGCGCTGCAGCTGGGCCCGGTCACCGACGTCGCGCACGTGCACGACCAGGCCGGCGACCTCGGGCGCGGTGCGCTGGTCGCTGACCGTCGACTCGGTGTCGCGCCAGCGGCCGAAGCCGTCGCGGAGCCGGGCCTGCACGAGCACGTGCTGGCGGCCGCCCAGCACGGCCCGCAGCGCCCCGGTCACGGGGCCGTGGTCGTCCGGGTGGAGCAGGTCGGTCAGCGGGCGGCCGAGGGCGTCCTGGTCGGACAGGCCGAACTGGCGCGCGGCCGCGGGGCTCTGCCAGCGCACGACGAGGTCGGCGTCGAGCACGATCGTCACGTCGGTCGAGCCGGACACCAGTGTGCGGAAGCGCGCCTCGCGGCCGGCGAGCCTCAGGGCGTACCGGCGGACGTCGCGCGCGGCGAGCAGCTCCCGCACGGCGAGCGCGCCGAACGCGGCCAGGCCCAGCGCCACCGACGTGGCGTCGAACCGGCCGCCGGTGAGCAGGTGGAAGGCCGAGACCGTGACGGCGAGCAGGGCGGGGCCGACGAGCAGCGGGTACGCCGCGAGCGAGCCGCCCTCGTCGAACACCTCCGCGCGCGTCGGCTCGTCGTCGGCCCGGCGGGCGCCGGCGGTGATCAGGAACGGTCCGGCGACCATCGCGAGGCCGGCCAGCACCAGCCCCGCGGTGACGGTCGCGGGGAGCGCGGGCCAGGCGCCGTGGTGGCCGAGGAGCAGCAGGGAGTACACGTCAAGGCCCAGGACGGACAGCGCGGCCCCACCGGCGCAGCCCAGCGCCGCGGGCCGATGCCGCACGGCGCGCATCCCGGTCACGACGGCCACCGCGATGGCCACGGACCCGGTCACGGCCACCGCGAGCCGCAGCGGCGCGGTCCCGCTCGCCGCGCTCTTCAGGGCCAGGACCCAGGCACAGTAAAACAGGCTCACGCCGATGCCGGCCCCGTCGAGCAGGCGGCGCAGCCTGGCCCCGAGGGTCGGAGCGGTGCCGGGGAGCAGCAGCAGGCCGAGCAGGTAGGTCGGGGCGGCGACCAGCGTGGTCCCGGCCGCGATCGGCCCCTGGGGCAGCGCCGGCACCCCCGTCAGGGCCACGCCGGCGCCCGTGACCAGCGCGCCCATGCCGAGGAATCCCGCCCCGCGGCACGGCCCGAAGTCGCTGCGACCGTGATGGATGCGCAGGGCCAGGCGAATCAGCGCCCCGGCGTGTAACAGCGCGGCTCCCGCGGCCGCGGCGGCGACCACGACCAGGCCGAGGACCGGCCCGGTGACGGCGGCGGCGGCGAGGGCCGCGGCCGCGGTGAGCAGGGCGAGCCAGAACGTGCGCGGGTTGCCGATCATCGTAGGGCCGCTTTCGCGAGGGGGAACGCTGGGGATGCGCTCATCCCGCTCAACGACGGGGGTCGCCCGGGGTTACTGGACGGTTCGCTCTTTTTCATGACCTTTGTTTGGGGTTGCTTCCTATGTACCGCTCAGCCAGGCCTCCTCCACCGCTCGACATCTCTTCGCCGCTCGACCACCCGGCCGCTTCGCCGCTGGGCCGCTGGGCCGTTCGACTTCGCCGCTGGGCCGTTCGACCGCTTGGCCGCTTTGGCGCTGGGCTGCTCTGACGCTGGATTGTTTTTGGCGCTGGGTTGTTTTGGCGCTTGGCCGTCTCACCGCGGGGGCCGTTTCGCCGCTCGCCCGCTCCACCGCCCGCCGTCCTCGCAGCTCGGTCGTCCTCGCTGCTCGGTCGCTTACTCTCCGGCCGCGACGATCCGCCGGACCGCGTCGAGGCGGTCGCGGCGCTCCTCGGCGGTGACCGGGCCGCGGATGACCTCGTCCAGCAGCAGGCCGTCGATCAGGCCGATGAGCAGCCGTCCGCGCCGCCGGGAGCCGGTGAGCGCCTCGGCCCGGTCGACAAAACCGTCCGCCAGCCGTGCCGCGGACTCCCCCAGCTCCCTGCGCGCCTGCGGGTCGAGCATGAGCATGAACCGCGCCCGCGCCCGGTGCGAGGTCGCCCAGCGTTCGATCACCGCGGCGAGATCGCGGCCCTCGATCCCGGCGAGGCGCTCGGCGCCGGCGAGACCGCGACCCTCGTCCCCGGCGAAGCGCTCGGCGTCGGCGAGACCGCGACCTTCGATCCCCGCGAAGCGCTCCGCGCCGGCGAGACCGCGACCCTCGGCCCCCGCGAAGCGCTCCACATCGGCGAGACCGCGACCCTCGATCCCGGCGAAGCGCTCCGCGTCGGCGAGATCGAGTTCGGCGATGCGCTCGAGGGCGGCAGTGAGCAGGGCATTGCGCGTCGGAAAGTGATAGCTGCACGTACCTTGCGGCAACCCAGCGCGAGCATCAACAGCACGGTGCGTGAGCGCACGGACTCCCTCATAACCGAGCACTTCGATAGCGGCGTCGGCGAGCCGGCTCTTGCGATCCGCGTCTCGTGGCTTCACAGCCCGGATGCTACAGGTGTAGCGTCTCTTACTACAGCTGTAGCGAATCCCCGCCCGGCACCAAGCTCTACGCCTTTCCACAGCCAGCGCAGTGACGCCCCGGACAGTGCGTTTCCGTTCGCCGGGCCCTCTGTCCACCCATCGGCCTGCACCACCAGCGGCATCCAGGGAGACCGACATGCATGCGATCGTTGTCGGCGCCGGAATCGGCGGCCTGGCCACGGCCCGGGGACTGCGACAAGGCGGCTGGGACGTCACGGTGCTGGAGCGTCAGCCACGGCTGGAGGCGGCCGGCGCCGGGCTGTCGTTGTGGCCGAACGCACTGCGCGCCTTGGACTGGCTCGGCGTGGGCGACCGCGTGAGGGCCGCCGGCGCGCCGATCACGCACGGCGGCCTGCGCACCGCGCACGGCACCTGGCTCACACGCGTGTCGATGTCCGGCCCAATCGTCGTACACCGCGCGGATCTGCACGAAATCCTGGCCGCGGGACTACAAGTGCACACCGGCGTGAACGTCACCGATGTGCACACACTCGAAGCCGACCTGATCGTCGGCGCGGACGGAATCGGGAGTGTCGTGCGCGCGGCGTACGCCCCGGCTGCTCGCATCCGCAACAGCGGCCAGGTGTCATGGCGCGCGGTGACGACAATCGGCCCGGCCACTCCCGGCGGCGGCAGCAGCAGCGAGGGCGAGCGCGGGAGCAGTAGCGGCAACCGCGACGACAACGGCGGCCGCGGCGGCAGCGGCGGCAGCGGCGCCAGCGGCGGCAGCGGCGCCAGCGGCGGCAGCGGCGCCAGCGGCGACGACGGCAACAGTGGCGACGACGGCAGCGGCAGCGGCAGCGACGGCGACGGCGACGGCAGCGACGACGGCACGGGCAACAACAGCGACGGCAACCGCGATGACGGCGGCAGCAGCGGCAACAACAGCGACAGCATTGGCGGCGGTAGCAGCAGCGACCACTGCCGCGGGGGCGATGGCAGCGACGACGGCCGCAGGGGCGACGGGGGCGGGGGCAGCACTGAGGGCGACGGCGGCGGGGACAGCAGCGCCAGCGGGGACGGGGACAGCAGCGGCGGGGACAGCAGCGCCAGCGGGGACGGGGACAGCAGCGGCGGGGGCGGAAGCAGCACCGAGGGCGGCGGCAGCAGCGACGGGGGCGGCGGGGACAGCAGCGCCAGCGGGGGCGGCGGCGAAACCATGGGACCTGGCGGCCTCCGCTTCGGCTACCTCTCCATGGGGAGACGCGGCGTGTACTGGTATGCCGCCGCACCCGCGCCCCTGCGCACCACGAGCCCGGCCGAGCAGCTCAGCGAGCTGAAGCGCCTGTTCGGCGACTGGCACGAGCCGATCCCGCAACTGCTCGCCGCGACCGATTCGCGCACATTGCTGCACCATCCGCTGCTCGATTTGCACCCGGTGGCGCCGATGCGGTTCGGCGAGCGGGTGGCCCTCGTCGGCGACGCGGCCCATGCGATGACGCCGAACCTGGGCCAGGGCGCGTGCCAGGCGCTCGAGGACGCGGTGACGCTGGCCGCGCTCATGCCTCGCGCAACCGCGAACGTGGCGACCCCGTCGGAATTGGGTGCGTTGGTGGCGGGGGCTTTGGCGGAGTACGACAGGATGCGACGGCCGCGGGTGGCGTTTGTTGCACGGCGGAGTTGGCAGGTGGGCCGGCTCGCCGGGGCTCGGGGCGTCGTGGGCGGCGCGGTGCTGCGGACGCTCGCTCGGCTCACGCCCGCGAGGCTCACGGTGCGCGGCGCGGAGCGAATCTCGGCCTGGGAACCGCCCGGGCGAGCCGACGCTCGCTGATCGCGTCGCGGCCGCGCCCGCATGCGCGTTCGACGCGAGCGACGAGACTCGCGCCGCCGATCCCGTCGCAACCCCAGCCAGCGCCCGAGCCCGCACGCGCGTTCGACGCGACAGGCGCTGGCGATCCCGTTGCGACACGGGTCACGGCCGCATCCGCACAAGCGTTCGACGCGAGGGGCGAGGCTGGCGCTGCCGATCCCGTTGCGGCCCGGGTCGCGGATGAGAACGACACACCTATCAGTGCCGCTGGGTGGCGGACCGCATAGCTAACACTCGGCACGCCCCTATCAGTGCTGCCAGCACGCCCGCACATGTGCTCGGCGCGAAGTGGGATCCGGGCGCTGCTCGTCGCGGACGGTCGGTTTGCACACTTCCGCTGTCCGTCTCTGTGTCTGCGCCTTTGCTCGGCGTGAGCGGGATCGGCGTGAGCGGGATCGGCGCGAGCGGGATCAGCGCGAGCGGGATCAGCGCGAGCGGGGAGCCGGGCGCTCGTGGGTCTCGCTGTGGGAGTCGGCCTACGCAGGGAGGCGGGCGTTACTGATCTCGTCGCGGCCCAGCCAGTGGCGGAGGCGGTGGCGCAGGCCTTTGCGCTCGGGTACGTCGTCGCCGACGATGTCCGCCACGACCGCGGTGATGTTGTCCGGGCCGCCCGCGCGCAGGGCGAGGTCCACCAGGCGATCGACGCACTCATCGACGTCTGCGTACTCGCGCAGTGCCTCCTCGATCGTCTCCGCGCGCAAAACGCCCGACAGGCCGTCGCTGCACAGGAGGTAGCGGTCGCCGGCTCGGGCGGCTGTCACGGAGTACATGGGATCGGTCGGCTGGCCCTGGAGCACCCGGCTGACCAGGGAACGCTGCGGGTGGGTGGCCGCCTCGTCGAGCGTGATGCGGCCTTCGTCCACCAGCAACTGTACGTATGTGTCGTCTTTGGTGATCTGCGCGAACTCGTCGCCGCGCAGCAGGTAGGCGCGGGAGTCTCCAATGTGGACCAGGCCGATGCGGTCACCGGAGAACAGGATCGCGGTCAGGGTCGTGCCCATGCCCAGCTTCGCCGGGTCCTCCTCGACCTCGTCGCGGATGCGGCGGTTGGCGTCGGAGACGGCCGTACGCAACGCTGTGAGCAGGTCGTTCCCGGCGAACTCCCCGTCGAGCGGGCCCATCGCCTCGATCGCGAGCCGGCTGGCGACGTCACCCGCTGCCATCCCGCCCATGCCGTCGGCGACGGCGAGGAGCCTGTCGCCCGCGAACACCGAATCCTGGTTGGATGTGCGCACCAGGCCGGTGTCGGTGCGCGACGCCCAATGCAGCGCGAGCGGTTCAGGTCCGCCGTCGACCACGTCCTCTGCGACACCCTCTGCCATGCCTGACAGCGTGCCGTATCGATACGGCGGGCGTCACTACGCACTTGTGCGTATCGTGGCCGCATGCCGACCGCCCCCTTCATCGGACGAGCGGCCCAGCTCGCCGAGATCGAGGCGGCGTGGGCGGCCCGGCGACCGGGGATCGTGCTCATCACCGGCGAGGGCGGCAGCGGCAAGAGCCGTCTGGTCGCGGAGGCTCTGAGACGCCTTGACCTGGCCGGAACGACGGTACTGCGCGGTTCCTCCCGTTCGCAGGGCGCCGCACCGTACGACTGGCTGGCATCGGTCCTGACCGACCGCCCGGCGGCGACGCTCCCGGTCGAGGAGTCGCTGCTCAATCACCTGGCGCAACGATCATTGGACGCCGCCGAGCCCCGACTCGCCCCGGCGACGACATTGCGCGCGGCGGTCGACGTGGTGCGCGCGTTGTTGCGCGGTACTCCCCCATCGAAGCCAAACTCGAACATCGACGACGGCGCCGGGCGCGGCTCGGAAATCAGCTCCGGCATCAGCGGCTCCCGCTCCGGGAGTCGTTCCGGCACCGGCAGCTCCGACTCCGGGAGTCGCTCCGACATCACCGGCTCCGACTCCGGGAGCAGCTTCGGCGTCAGCGGGTCCGGGTCGGGTAGTCGCTCCGACGCAAGCAGCTCCGACTCCGGGAGTCGCTCCGGCACCGGCAGCTCCGGCTCTGGCGTCCTTGACACCACCGGCTCGGGCGACGGCTCCGCAACTCGCGGCCCTGCCACCGGCGGCTTTGGCGACGGAGGTTCCGCTGCATTCGACGGCGGCTTCAGCATCGACCCGAGCGACCCAACGAACACCGACGACGGCGACCACCCCGGCCGCGGCTCCGACGCCGACGGCCCTGGCAACGGGTCACGCAGCAGCGCCGGGACCCGCGTCGGCCCCGGAGGCTCCGTTGGCACCGATGACTCCAGCACGCCTTCCGCCGCTCGCATCGGCGGCGACGGCGCGAGCGGCGATGGCATCGGCGGCGGTGCCAGCGCGAACGGCAGCTCCAGCGCGAACGGCAGTTCCGGCGTGAGCGGCAGTTCGGTGGTGATCGGTAGTTCCAGCGCGAACGGCGGTGGCGCCGGACTCGGGATCATCGTCGTCGAGGACCTGCACGATCTCGACCCGGCCAGTCTCTCGCTCGTCGCCGAGCTCGCGGCCGCGGCCGAGTCGCTGTGTGCGTTCATGCTCGTTACGAGCCGGCCGCCGCAGGAGGCTGCGTTCGCGCCGGCCGCCGCGCGCACATTGCGACGTCTCGGAGGGTCGCCTTCTGTTCTTCGTGTGCATGTCGCGCCGTTCACGGCGCGCGAGACCGCCGAGCTGATCGAGGCCACGTACGGCAGTGCGCCCGCACCCGAGGCCGTGCGCGGCGCGCGGAGGCGCACCGGTGGGAACCCGTTCTGGCTGGCGGAGCTGCTCGCGGCGTACGACACCGCCGACGACCTGCCGGCCGCTCCGCTGCCCGCGCACGTCGTCGGGCTGTTGGTGGAGCCGCTGTCGAGCGAGCCCGCGCTGGTCGGCCGGGTCGCGCGGGCGGCGGCGCTGCTGGGCGACCCCGTGGAGAGCGACGTGCTGTTCCACGTGTGCGGCGGGGACGTCGAGCCCGCGCTGCGCCGGCTGCTCGACCTCGGCCTGTTGCTCATCGCGCCGGACCTGGCGCCGGCCGGGTCGCTGCGGTTCCGGCACCCGCTGCTGCGCGAGGCGCTCGCGGCCGGTGCCATGCCGCGCGAACGCACACGAGTGCACACACTCGCGCGGGGCCTGGCCGTCGAGCTGGGCGACGACGCCGCACTGGCCCGGCATGCGGCATCCCTGGGTCGTACGGCCGAAGCGCGCGCAGCCGCCGCCCGCGGAGCCGCCGCGAGTCTGGCCGCGGGTCTGCCGGAGGCGGCGGTGGAACTGGTCGCGCTGGGCCTGAGCCTGCCCGCGAAACCGAACCGCCCGACGATCCCGCAACCAAACGCACACGATCCGTTGTTCACTGCGCGCAATCCGCACGCTGATGCCGACGCCGCTACCGACGCCTCCGTTGGGGCCGCACCGAACCTCGCCGCCGAGACCGGGGATGCGCGTGGCGAGCACTCCGGCGTGATCGAGGTGGCTGCCGGCGAGACGTCCACGCACACGAATGTGCACGACACGGACGCGAAGGCGCGCGACGTGCACACAAACGTGCGCGACGTGCACGCAGACGTGCCCGACCTGCGCGACCTGCACACAGACGTACGCGACACGCGTGCGAACGTGCACGACACACGCGCGAAGGTGCGCGACGTGCACGCAGACGTGCCCGACCTGCGCGACCTGCACACAGACGTACGCGACACGCGTGCGAATGTGCGCGACACGCGTGCGAAGGTGCACGACGTGCACGCAGACGTGCGCGACACGCACGCGAACGTGTACGACACGCGCGGCGACGGGCCGGGTGGGCGGGAAGATGCGTTTGGCGCGCGACCCCGGATGGCGGTCGATGCGCCCGATGAGGTTCGGGTTGTCCTTGCTGCCGTCGGGGCCGAGGCGGCTTTTGTCGCGGCACGCTTCGAGGATGCGGCGAACTATGCGAGTGACTGGCTGCAGGAAGTACAGCAGACGGATGATCTCGACGGGACCGCTGACGCGCATCGGCGGCTCGCTGGGGTGCGCTGGTGTCTCGGGGACCCGGCCGGGCATCGGCGGTCGCTCGATCGGGCCGCGGCCGTCGGCGGGTCGGCGGCGTCGCGTGCGCGGCAGCGGGCGGCTGAGGCTGAGAGTGCGCTGCGCACCGAGGACGCCGCTCGCGTGCTGCCCCTGGCCGAGGCTGCGGTTGCCGCCGCCGAGCGGGCCGGGGTCGAGATCGCCGCGGCATCCGTCACGCTCGGTACCGCGCTCGCGCTGACCGGGGACTTCGAGCGCGGGGTTGCGCTTTTGCGCGCGGCTCGGCAGCTGGCGGCGCGCGAGCACGATCCGATCACGATCGGGCGCGCAGTGCACAACCTGGTGGCCGTCAGCCTGCCGCGGCTGGGCGAGGTGATGGGTTGGCGGCTGTTCGACGAGGCGATGGCGACTGTTGCACGGTACGGGTTGGAATTCTGCGCGGGTCGGACCACAACGCTCGGAATCGCGCATGCGATGCGCACCGGGGACCTGGCGCGGGCGGAGGCGCTGGTCTGGTCGCGCCTGCCGATCGAGAGCGATCCGGTCGAGCGCGTCCGTTTCACCGCGCGGGCGGGACTGCTCGCTCTTGAGCGCGGTGACGATCCGCTCGCGGTGCGCATGCTCGCTCGCGCGGATGCGGAGGGTCGCGACTCGGGGCTGGTTCGGGTGCTGCGGGTGGCGGTGGCGGCACGGGGGGTACACCCGGCGGATCCCGCCGAGGCATTGCGCGACTGTGTCGGACGGTGCGGGCCGGGTCGGCTGGCCGAGGCCGCGCGCTGGGCGTTGCATGGCGGGGTGCCCGCGGCGGTGGTCGAGGAGCACGTGCCCGATCGGCCCGTCCGGCTGGAACTGCTGCTTGCGGTGGCTGCGGGCCGCGATGCCGACGCGCTCGACCTGCTGCCCGCGGCCCTTGCCGGCGCGGCGGTGAGCGAGGCGAGCGGTCGGGACAGTGCGAATGTGCGCGCCTTCGACGTCGGTGGCTTCGGACCGGGAGGGTTTGGGGCGGGGGGCACGGGGATCATCGGGTTCGTTCCGGGCGCGCGCGGAGTCGGCGATGGAGCCGGCGCCGGGGGCGGAGGCGGATTTGGCGGCGGAGTCGAAGGCGGACGCGGCGAACACGTCGGCGGCGGATACCCCGGCGGCGGACGAGTCGGCGGCGAAGGCGGAGTCGGCGGACGCGGCGGACGCGGCGACGGCGAAGGCAGGGGCGGCGGCGTTGGCGGGGGCGAAGGCAGGGGCGGCGCCGACCAAGGCAGGGGTGGCGGCGTTGGCGGGGGCGGCGGAAGCGGCAGCGAAGGTGGGGTTGGCGGCGTTGGTGGGGGTGGCGGCGTTGGCGGGGGTGGCAGAAGCGGCGGGGGCGGAAAAGGAGTCGGCGAAGTTGGTGGAGGCGGCACTGGTGGAGGCGTAGGCGGCAAGCGTGGTTCGCGTCGCGCGAGGGCCGGGGCTGTCACGTACGGTGTCGGGGCGGACGACGAAATCGGTGCCGCGATGGCGATGGGCGCCGCCGCGATCGGAGACGACGGTGGGCGGGCCGAGGAGGCGGCAGTGCACACGGCCGTCGCCCACGCGCTCGTGCGGCTCGGGCGCGCCGGGGAGGCTCGGCGGCACGCGGAGCGCGCGGTGGCGTTGCTCGCGCACTGGCCCGGATGGCGCCTGGCCGAGGCCGAGACGCTGCTGCACAGCCTGCGCGCTGGTGGTGACCTCACCGCGCGGGAGATCGAGGTGCTCGGGTGCCTCGCCGCGGGGATGACGAACCAGCAGGTCGCGAGCTCGCTCGGGATCTCGGTCCGGACGGTCACCGTGCACGTCTCAAATCTGCTGCGGAAGACGGGTGCGGCTTCTCGGACGGAGGCGGCGCTGTGGGCGGTACGGCACCGGCTGGCTCCTGAGCGCTGACCGGCCCGGGCGCGCTTCCTGGCAGACACCGGGAACCCGCGGACTCGGACATATGCGAAATATCCGATAAGTCGCGGCGCGGAGCGCCCGACTTATCGGACCCACCCGCCCGACCGGCCTGAGCCAAGCCCGCATCCGCATACGCCGGAGACCGAGCCGACCGACCGGCCTGAGCCACGCCCGCATCCGCCGAGACCGAGCCGGTTGACCGGCCTGAGCCACGCCCGCAATCCGCATGAGCCGGAGACGAGAAGAGCGGCAGCCGACTGACCGGCCTGAGCCACGCCTGCATCCGCATGAGCCGGATACGAGATGAGCGGCAGCAGCCGACTGACCGGCCTGAGCCGCGGGCGACGGAGCGTCACGTCGTGAAGGTGCGGCCGAACTGGACCACCGCCGCGTCGAGCTCCTGGTACGCCGCGTCGCTGATCGACTGGTCCCGCGTGCGGTCCGAGAGGTTCCGGCGCAGCGCCTCGATCCGCCGCGCCGCGTCCGTCGAGTCCCACAACAGGTTGTTGACCTGGTTGCGGATGTCCAGCGCCACGTCCGAGCGGATCTCCCCGGCCTGCGAGCGCCGGTCCACGATGTCCAGCACCGCCCTCCCCGCGGCCGGGCGGGTCAGCGGCGGCGACTGGGCCGCCGGCGACGCGGGCGGGCTCGCCGGGCCGCCGGTGGTGGGCGGGCCGGATCGGCGGGCCTGGGTGGTCGGCGTGGGCGTGGACTGGCCGTTGGTGGGGGCCGGCACGACCGACACGAGGATGCTGATCGTCGGTGCGGGGGCCGCGTTCTGGCCGGAGCCGGGGTCCGGGGTGTCGTCGTGGAGCAGGAGCACGGCCAGTACCGCGGCGGCCACCAGGACCGGGACGGCCACCAGCGCCCGGCGGCGGGTGATCAGCGCGGACGTCCCGGACTTCGCCCCGAGGATGCTCGCCATCTCCGCGGCCGTCGGGCGGCGCAGGGGGTCGGCCGCCAGGCAGCGCAGGCACACCGCGGCGGCCGCGGCGGGCAGGCCGGGGACGTTGAGGGCGGGGCGGCGCTCGGCGGCCAGGGCGCGCTCGAGCTCCTCCCAGGTCGCGGCCGGGTAGGGCGGGGCGCCGGTGAGCATCTCGTAGAACAGCACGCCCAGGGCGTAGACGTCGGTCGCGCCGCTGGCGGGGGCGCCGGTGAGGCGCTCGGGCGCGACGTACGGCGGGGTGCCGAACGTCATCGCCTCCTCCCGCTGGCCGATGTCGGCCGCGATGCCGAAGTCGAGCAGGCGCACGCCGTCGGTGGTGAGCATGACGTTCTCGGGCGTGACGTCGCGGTGCACGACGCCGCGGCGGTGGGCGGCGTGCAGGACGTCGGCGACCGTGGCGGCGACCGCGACCGCCTCGGGCACCGGCATGGGGCCCCTCTCGAGGCGCGCGGCGAGGGAGATGCCGTCGAGCAGCTGCATCACCACGTATGCGGCGATGCGCCCGCGCGGGGTGACCGTCTCGCCGTAGTCGTACACGCCGATGGCGTTGGGGTGCTCGATGCGCGCCGCGGCCCGGGCCTCGCGGCGGATGCGGTCGCGCTGGCCGCCGTCGGACGCGATGGGGCCGTCGAGGACCTTGACCGCGACCGTGCGCTCCAGGGTCGAGTCCCAGGCCCGCCAGACGACCGACATGCCGCCCGCACCGACGGGCTGTTTGAGGACGTAGCGGCGGGCGAGGATGTCGCCCTCCCGCAGCTGAGCATCGCGCATCCTATGTGGATGCCCGCACAACGAGCTCGGTCGGCAGGACCGGGTTGCCGCTGTCCGGGTCGAGCAGCAGGGCGGCGGCGACCGCGCCGAGCTCCTCGACGGGCTGGCGGACCGTGGTCAGGGCGGGCGCGGTGAAGGCCGCGAGCGGGGCGTCGTCGAAGCCGACCACGGCCACGTCCTCGGGCACCCGGCGGCCGGACTTGCGCAGCGCCTGGAGGGCGCCGGCGGCCATGGCGTCGGAGGCCACGAAGAGCGCGTCGAGGCGCGGGGTGCGATCGAGCAGCCAGGCGGCGGCGTGGCCACCGGACGGGGTGCTGTAGTCACCGTAGGCGACCAGGGGCTGGCGCCCGGCGGCGATCACGGCCCGGCGGTACCCGTCGAGGCGGTCGGCGGCCGCGGGCGAGTCCGGCGGGCCGGCGATCGTGGCGATGGTCCGCCGGCCCCGCAGGAGTAGGTGCTCCACGGCCTGCCGGGCGCCGTCGCGGTTGTCGACGTCGGCATACGGCACCGAGAGCTCCGGGCGGCCCGCGGAGCGCAGCGGCACCCGGGACGCGGCCAGCGACACGGCGAGCGGGTGCTGCCCGGGCGCGCCGACGAGCAGCACGCCGGCGAGCCCGCCCGCGGTCAGGAACTGGGTGGAGCCGGCCACCGTGCCGCGCGTGGCGGACATGGTGAGCAGCGGCACCCCGCGGGCGGACAGCTCCTCCTCGGCCCCGGCGAGCAGCCGCGCGACGAAGCCGTCGCGGAACAGCCGGGCCGCCGGCTCGAACACGACGGCGGCCACGGGCAGGCCCGCGGCCTGGCGGTCGACCCGGCGCGGGGCACGATGGCGGACGTACCCGAGCTGGGCGATGGCGTCGTGCACCGACACCCGGGCGGAGGTGCTGACCCGCACCCGGCCCGTGAGGACGCGGGAGACGGTGGCGGCGGAGACCCCCGCGGCGGCGGCGACCTCGGTGACGGTGGGTGATGGTGCTGGCTCGGCGGTGTGCTCAGGCATCAAATCTCCTGTGGGAGCGATTCCTGCGGTCAGCGTCAGTCAGAGTTACCGCGATGTCAACTATAGGTTTCGATCACACTTATGAACTTCGCCAGGGCTATCGCTGGCACGGCCGGATAAGGAATAGTCGTCGTCTGTGTCCGGGATCGAGGTTGGCCGCAGGGTGCTCGAGCGCTACCTGCTGGTCCGCCCGATCGCCCGGGGCGGGATGTCGCTGGTCTACGAGGCCTTCGACCTCGAGCGGATCCGGCCGGCGGCGGTGAAGGTACTCGCACCGGCGTTCGCGAACAACACCCGCGCCTGTCACGCGGCGCGACGAGAGCCGCACCTCATGCAGCGGATGCGCCACCCCACGGTGCCGAAGGTCTTCGCGTTCGGCGAGATCGAGGCCGAGGGCGTCTGCGTGCCGGCCGTCGCGATGGAGCTGCTCAACGGGGTGCCACTGGCCACCCGCCTCGCCGAGGGCCCGGTGCCGTGGCAGGAGGCGGTGGAGATCGCGGCCTCCGTCGCCGAGCTGCTCGCCGTCGCGCACCGCCGCGGCATCGCGCACCGGGATTTGACGGCCGACAATGTCATGTTGACCACCGCCGGCGTAAAGATCATTGACTTCGGGCTCGCGGTGCCCTTCGCGCACCCGTCGGCGTCGCGGGTCGAACACGCTCCGGCGTGGGACGTGTACGCGCTCGGCGTCCTGCTGTACCACATGCTCACCGGCCGCTCGCCCCACGCGCCCGGCGCCCGCCTGCTGCAGGCCGCCCCGACGCCCGTGGTGCTCACCCCCGGCGTGCCCCGGTCCGTGGCCGAGCTGTGCCGGCAGTGCATGGCCAAGCGCCCCGGCGAGCGGCCGGACAGCGCCGCCGTCGCGCTCTCCCTGTGGGCCGAGTTCGCCCCCGGCTGGCAGCAGCCCCGGAACCTCACCGAGAGCTACGGCACACCGTCTCGACACGGTGCGTAATCGCCGGGTTTTGCCTGCGTAAGCGCCCTGTCGGGTGCTCGGTTGGACTTCCCCCCAGCGACCCTGTCACCCATTGTGATCGGCGCAGCGGCAAGCCAAGCTTCTCGGACCAGGTGCACGACGGTTGCCGGCAAGGAGCCGCCGGGCACCACCACCGGATAGCCGAGGGGAAGCTGTCATGTCAGGTTCGAAGGTCACCGGCGTGGTCGTGACCGGCGGAGCCACCGCCGGGTCGCTGCCCGTCACCGGAAGCCCGGTCTTCGCCATCGTCGTCGCCGGGGTCGCGCTCGTGGTCACCGGTTTCCTGATGGTCCGGGCGTCGCGCTTCAACCGCAGCGCCGCCTGAGCGATGACGGCGATCCTGCTGGTCGGCTTCGCGCTGCTGACGCTCTGGCCGGCGTACAACCTGGCGCTGGTGGCGTTCTCCACCGGCGATGCGGTCACCGCCGGACGCCGCCGCCGGCGCGATGCCATCGCGCCGAACGGCAACGAGCCGCTGACCTTCTGGATCGTCGTGCCCGCCCTCAACGAGGAGCGGGTGGTCGGCCGGACCGTCGGCGCCGCCCTGGCGCTGAGCGGTCCGGAGGGCACACGCACCAGGGTCCTGGTGGTCGATGACGGATCGGACGACGGCACCCCGGACGTCCTGGCCGCCATCGACCACCCGGGCCTGACGGTCCTGCGCCGCGACTTCCCCAACGCCCGCAAGGGCAAGGGCGAGGCGCTCAACGCCGCCTTCCGGGCGATCCGGGACCTGACGCTGTTGCACGGCGAGGACCCGTCCCGGGTCGCGGTCGGGGTCATCGACGGCGACGGGCGGGGCAGCGCCAACCTGCTGCCGGAGATCTCGCGGCTCATGCGGGACCCGGAGGTCGGCGCGGTGCAGGTGCGCGTGCGCATCCACAACCGCAACAAGGTGCTCGGGGCCGTGCAGGATCTCGAGTTCGCCGCGATCGCCAACGCCAGCCAGCTGCTGCGCGACACGGCGGGCACGGTCGGCCTCGGCGGCAACGGGCAGTTCGCCCGGCTGTCGTCGCTGATGCGGCTGGGCAACGCGCCCTGGTCGCACTGCCTGGTCGAGGATCTCGAGCTCGGACTGCGCATGCACCTCAACGGGGAGCGGATTCGGTACACCTCGCTGGCCCACGTCAAGCAGCAGGGCCTGGTGGACGTCAAGCGCCTGGTCCGGCAACGGACACGCTGGGCCCAGGGCAACCTGCAGTGCGTGTCGTACGTCCCGAGGCTGATCGCCTCGCGCAAGATCCGCAACCACGCGCTGCTGGAGATGCTGTACTACCTGCTCGCGCCGTGGATGAACGCGTTCGGCACGGCGGCGGTGTTCGGGTTGTGGGGGTACGCCATGTGGCACCTGATCCCGGGCCACGGGGACACCTTCCTGATCCACTCGTGGGGCCAGATGGGCGAGGTCGCACTCTTCTGGGTCGTCGGGATGACGGTGCCGGGGCTGGTCTGGGCGCTCGTGCACCGCGCGCAGCTGCGCGACGAGACCACGCCGACGCTGCTCAGGGCGGCGCTGGCCTACCCGTTCTTCCTGCTGCTCGGCCTCGTGGCGACCTGGCGGGCGATCGGCCGGCAGGTGGCGCGGCGCAACGCCTGGGCCAAGACCGAACGGCTCGCCGAAGAGCCGGTCGCCGCCTGAACCGCACGACAAGGATTTCTCCGCACGGATGCGGCACTTCCTCCTCCCAAGGTGACGCACACATGCTTCCTGAAGTCTTCCTGATCGCCGGTACCCGTCCCGAGGCCATCAAGCTCGCCCCCGTCGCGGCCGCCATGCGCGCCGCCGGCCGCCTCAGCCCGGTCCTGGTCGCCAGCGGCCAGCACCCGACGATGGTGACGCAGGCCCTGGCCGCCTTCGACGTCGAGGCGGACGTGACCCTGCCGCTGCAGCGCGTGACCGGCAGCCAGCCGGAGCTCCTCACCGAGATGATCAAACAGCTCGACGCGCTGCTGGAGACCCGCAAGCCCGCCGCCGTGATCGTGCAGGGCGACACCACCACGACGCTCGCCGGCGCGATGGCCGCGTTCTGGCGCCGCATCCCGGTCGTGCACCTCGAGGCCGGCCTGCGCTCGGGCGACCTGGACTCGCCGTTCCCGGAGGAGGCCAACCGCAAGCTCGTCGGCCAGCTCGCGGCGCTGCACCTCGCCCCGACCGCGCTCGCCGCGACGAACCTGCTCGACGAGAGCGTGTCCCCGTCCAACGTGCTCATCACCGGCAACACCGTGGTGGACGCGGCGCTGGAGATCGCGGCGAAGGAGCTGCCGTTCGACGACGCCGGCGTGGCCGCCGCGGTCGACGCCGCCGAGCACGGCGAGGCGCGCCTGGTGCTGGTCACCGCGCACCGCCGCGAGTCGTGGGGCGAGCCGCTGGACCGCATCCTCGGCGCGGTGCGCCGCCTGGTCGAGGCGTACCCGGACATCCGGGTCGTCCTGCCGGCCCACGCCAACCCGGCGGTCCGGGCACAGGTCGAGGCCGGCCTCGCGGGCGTGCCGCGGGTGACGATCACCGACCCGCTGCCCTACCCCGCGCTGGCCCGGCTGCTCTCCCGCGCCTACCTGGCCCTGACCGACTCGGGCGGCATCCAGGAGGAGGCCCCGTCCTTCAAGGTTCCGGCACTGGTACTGCGTGAGGTCACCGAGCGCGTCGAGTCCCTCCAGGCCGGCTGCGCCAAGCTGGTCGGCACCGACGAGGACCTGATCGTCGCCGAGGCCGCGAAGCTGCTCGACGACCCGATGCTGCGGCAGTCGATGACCGCCAGCGGCAACCCGTACGGCGACGGTCTCGCGTCGCAGCGCACCGAGCAGGCGGTCGCCGCCATGCTCGGCCTCGCGCCCCTGCCCGCCCCGATGCCCACGTCCGCCTCGCTCGTCTGATGGGGTTCTCTCCGCTCATGCGCAAGCTCTCAGCTCTGCTCGGCCTCGTGCTCGCCGCGGCGCTCGGCCTCGCCGCTCCCGCGGCCCCGGCCCTGGCCGCGACCACCGCGAAGACCGTCTCCGGCGCCGGCGCCACCGGCTCCAGCGCCTCGACGAAGACGCTCGTCCTCTACGACTACACCGGCGAGTACGCCTGGCTCGGCGAGGACTACGGGATGATGGCCACGAACCTCGTCTCGCACTTCGGCGCCTGGACCGCGCACCCGGTCGGCGCCTACACCAAGGGCGAGCTGGAGCGGTACAGCGCGGTCGTCTACGTCGGCTCGACGTACGACGAGCCGATCCCCACCGCCTTCCTCGACGACGTGCTGGCCACGAGCAAGCCGGTGGTGTGGCTGTACGACAACATCTGGCAGCTGACCGCGCGCTCGGCGGACTTCGCGACCAGGTACGGGTACACCTGGAAGGGCTTCGACGTCTCCACCGTCGCCGAGGTCGACTACAAGGGCACCGCGCTGACCCGCGACACCCGCAACCTCGCCGGCATCATGGACTACGCCGTCTACGACAGCGCCAAGGCGGTCAGCGTGGCCGACGCCGTGCGCGCCGACGGGTCGACGTTCCCCTGGGGCATCAAGTCCGGCAACCTGACCTACATCGGCGAGATCCCGTTCTCCTACATCACGTCGAACGACCGGTACCTCGCGTTCTCTGACCTGCTCTACGACGTGCTCGCCCCGCGGACCGCCGCGCGGCACCGCGCCCTGGTCCGCATCGAGGACGTCGGTCCCGACGCCGACCCGGCCGAGCTGCGCGCCGTCGCCGACTACCTGTCGAGCAAGAAGGTCCCGTTCACCGTCGCCGTCTACAGCCGCTACCGTGACCCGAAGGGCGTGAACAACAATGGCAAGGCCGAGGACTACACGCTGCGTCAGCGGCCACTGGTGGTCAGCGCCCTGAAGTACATGCAGAGCAAGGGCGGCACGCTGCTCATGCACGGCTACACGCACCAGCTCGACGCCCGGAACAACCCGTACGACGGGGTGAGCGCGAACGACTTCGAGTTCTTCCTCGCCCACGTCGACGCCAACGACGCCGTCATCTACGACGGCCCGGTGAAGAACGACTCGGCCCTCAACGTGACCGCCCGCGTCACCGCCTCCCGCGCCGACTGGCTCATGGCCGGCCTCTCCCAGCCGACCATCTTCGAGCCGCCGCACTACGCCGCCTCGGCGCTGGACTACAAGACCATCAACACGCTCTTCGGCGTCCGGTACGACCGCGGCCTCTACTTCCCGGGCGTGCTCTCGGGCACCACGGTGGACAACCGCGTCGCCCACATGGTCGGCCAGTACTTCCCGTACACCGTCCGCGACGTCTACGGCTCGACGATCATCCCGGAGAACATCGGCAACATCGAGCCGGAGCCGTTCAACCAGCACCCGGCGGTGCTGCCGGCCGACCTCGTCGCGAACGCGAAGGCGAACCTGGCCGTCCGCGACGGCGTGGCGAGCTTCTTCTACCACCCGTACCTGGGCACGTCGTACCTCAAGTCGACCGTCGAGGGCATCCAGTCCCTGGGCTACACGTTCGTCTCGGCGTCGTCGATGACCACGGTCGCCTGATTCGCTCCTCCCTCCGCACTGCGGCTCGACGAGGCCGGACCCCGCTCCCGGGGTCCGGCCTCCGCCGTTGTGCAAGCCCCCTCGCCGCACACAACGGCTGCACGCTGCGCGGTGTTCGATCGCCGACGTGACCGGTGTGCCGCTGCCCCGCATCGCGCAGCGTCGCAGCGCAGCGCTGGACGCCGACCGCCCCTGTGGCGCTCGATGTCCATGCGGCGCCAAGCGCCCCCGTGGCGCTCGATGTCCATGCGGCGCCAAGCGCCCCCGTGGCGCTCGGTGCCGGTGTGCCGCTGCCCCGCATCGCGCAGCGTCGCGGCACAGCGCTGGACGCCGACCGCCCCCGTGGCGCTCGATGTCCACGTAGTGCCAAGCGCCCCGGTGGCGCTCGATGTCCATGCGGCGCCAAGCGCCCCCGTGGCGCTCGGTGTCCACGTGGCGCCAAGCGCCCCCGTGGCGCTCGATGTCCATGCGGCGCCAAGCGCCCCCGTGGCGCTCGGTGCCGGTGTGCCGCTGCCCCGCATCGCGCAGCGTCGCAGCGCAGCGCTGGACGCCGACCGCCCCCGTGGCGCTCGGTGCCGGTGTGCCGCCGCCCCGCATCGCGCAGCGTCACGGCACAGCGCTGGACGCCGACCGCCCCCGTGGCGCTCGATGTCCACGTGGTGCCAAGCGCCCCCGTGGCGCTCGGTTCCGGTGTGCTGCGGGTCGCGGCCGTCTCGGCCGGGAGGTGGTTTGGGCGCGGGCGTGACGGGGCGGGCGGGGACTGGGCCGACCCTGCGCGGCGGGTCGGCCCGGCCCCGCACTGGGCGGCGCGGCGTGGCCTTCGCGGCGGCGTACGCACTCCGGCGCGGTGCGGGTTCCGCGCGAAGGAAGGAGCGCGGGCAGCCGCGAGGACGGCGCGGCCGTTCCGGCGTCGCCCGGCGTTCGGGAATCTCAGGGGCGGCCCGGCGGGCCGCGGGTGATGGTGTGGTCGTCTGGCCGGCGGCCGACGGATGGAGCCGGGATTTCCTTGTCGCTCACGAGTTCCAGCATTCCCCTCCCGCCGCCCCCGCGGAAGAGCGACTTCCAGCCTGTGGATAACCCGCAAAGACGCAGGTAGAAGCGCGAGAAGGGCAGGCGCAAGCCACCGGCCCGGGCGGGCAACGCGCGAGCGGGCGAGGTGCACGGGCCGGGGCCGCACACGCAACGCGCGAGAAGGCGACGTGCACAGGCCCGGGCCGCACACGCAACGCGCGAGAAGGCGAGGTGCACAAGCCGGGGCCGCACACGCAACGCGCGAGAAGGCGAGGTGCACAGGCCCGGGCCGCACACGCAACGCGCGAGAAGGCGAGGTGCACAAGCCGGGGCCGCACACGCAACGCGCGAGACGGCGCGGTCGCGAGAGGGCGAGGTGCGTAAGCGGGTGCCGGACACACAACAGCGCGGGAGAGCGCCGGCCGCGGGCGCTCAGTGTTCCAGGAGCAGGTGGGGCATCAGGCGTTCGATGGCGTTGAGGTCGTACACGCGGCGGATCTCGGTCACCAGGCCCGCCTCGTTCACGGTCAGGAACTCCGCCAGGCGGAAGGTCTCGCCCGACAGGGTGCAGTCGTAGACCAGGGCGGCCCTACGGTCCAGGACCGTCTCGGCGAAGACCGTCACCGAGTCCAGGGCGGCGGCGTAGTCCGTCAGGAGTTCGATGAAGTCGCCGTCCGGGTCCAGGTTCGTCTCGATCGCCGGGGCCGCTGCCAGGAGTTTGAAGAGGTCTGTCGTGCGTCCCGTGGTCCAGGCGGTGACCCAGCGGGCGGTGACGTCCTCCACCGCGATGTCCATCGCCGCATATCCTCGCACGCGCCGGTCACGCCCTCGCATCCGCTCGGCGAACGACACGGCACGGCACGGTGGCGCAACGCCAGGAGGCCCGGCGAACGACGCCGGGGCTTTCAGGAAAGGGCTTTCCTCGGTAGCATCCCCCGCATGCTGCGCACCGAATCGGGGCTCACCGGCAAGGACCTCGTTGCCGACGTCGAGCGGATGTTCGAGCTCTCCGCCGGGAAGATCCTGGCCCTCGACCCTCACGGCGGGGGCGGCTCGCCGGTGTTCACCGTCGACGGGCGGTACACGGCCCGCGGCTGGACCGAGTGGACGCAGGGCTTCCAGGTCGGCTCGGCGCTGCTGCAGTTCGACGCGACCGGCGACGAGCGCTTCCGGACCCTCGGCCTCGAGCAGACGCGAACCCTGATGGCGCCGCACGTCAGCCACGTCGGCGTGCACGACCACGGGTTCAACAACGTCAGCACGTACGGTGCGATTCTGCGCCTGGTCGGCGAGGGCCGCGTCGAGGAGACCGAGCGGGCCGCGGCCGAGCTGGCGCTGAAGGTCTCCGGCGCGGTCCAGGCCGCGCGCTGGCAGCGGATCGAGGACGGCAGCGGGTACATCTACAGCTTCAACGGCCCCCAGTCCCTGTTCGTCGACACCATACGGTCGTGCCGCTCCCTCGCCGTCGCGCACCGGCTCGGGCACGTGCTGATGGGCGAGCACGACGAGCGGATCGACCTGCGGGAGCGGATGCGCCAGCACGCGCACAACACCGCGAAGTACAACGTCTTCTACGGCACCGGGCGCGACGCCTACGACGTGCGCGGGCGCACCGTGCACGAGGCCCTGTTCAACGTCAGCGACGGGCGGTTCCGGGCGCCGAGCACGCAGCAGGGGTACTCCCCCTTCTCGACCTGGACGCGCGGCCTGGCCTGGGCGATGCTCGGCTTCGCGGAGCTGCTCGAGCTCGAGCACGACGACGTCTTCGAGCAGGCCGCGCGGGCCACGTGCGACTTCTACATCGGCTCGTCGCCGGCCGACGGGGTGCCCTACTGGGACACCGGCGCCCCCGGGATCGCGCGCCTCGACCTCGACGCGCCCGCGGACCCGTTCAACGAGCACGAGCCCGTCGACTCCAGCGCCGCCGCGATCGGGGCCCAGGGCCTGCTGCGGCTCGGGCGCGCGCTCGGCGAGGAGCGGTACACCCAGGCCGGCCTGACGGTCGCGAGGACGCTGCTGCGGGAGCCGTACCTGAGCACCGACCCGGACCACCAGGGCCTCCTGCTGCACTCGGTCTACCATCGCCCCAACGGCTGGGACCAGGTCCACGAGGGCCAGCGGGTGCCCAACGGCGAGTCGAGCATGTGGGGCGACTACCACCTGCGCGAGCTCGGCCTCTACCTGCTCCGCCTCGACAACGGGCCGTACTACACCTTCTTCGGGGGCACCGCGTGAGCGCCGCCCTCGTCACCGGGGCCTCCCGCGGGATCGGCCGGGGCATCGCGCTGGCGCTGGCCCGGGCCGGCTGGGACGTCGTGGTCAACTACGCGAGCAACGCCGACGCCGCGGAGCAGGTCGCGGCCGAGGTCGAGCGGCAGGGGGCGAAGGCGGCCACGGTACGGGCCGACCTCGCCGAATCCGCGGACCGCGCCCGGCTCGTGCAGGAGGCCTACGCGGCCTTCGGCGAGATCGAGCTGCTCGTGAACAACGCCGGTGTCGCGCCGGACGTGCGCGCCGACATCCTCGAGGCCGGCGAGGAGTCGTTCGACCGGCTCGTCGGGATCAACCTCAAGGGCCCCTACTTCCTGACCCAGCTGGTCGCCAACCGCATGATCGCCGCCGGCACCGCGGGCCGCATCGTGACCATCTCCTCGATGAGCGCCTACACCGCGAGCGTCAACCGTGGCGACTACTGCGTCACGAAGGCCGGCCTGTCGATGCTGACCAAGTTGTACGCCGCGCGCCTGGCCGAGCACGGCATCACCGTCTTCGAGGTGCGCCCCGGGATCATCGCCACCGACATGACCGGCGGCGTCAAGGAGAAGTACGACCGGCTGATCCTCGACGAGGGCGTGACCCCGATCCGCCGGTGGGGCACCCCGGACGACGTGGGCAAGGCGGTGGTCGCGATCGCGAGCGGGCTGCTGCCCTTCTCCACCGGCCAGGTCATCGACGTCGACGGCGGGTTTCACCTCAAGACCCTGTAGAGCTGCGTCAATGCCGCAATTCGGTTGTCATGGCACCCGGTGTGGTTTTTCACGTGTCGGCGGCGGCTCGATGGGGTAGGGCTTGCAGGGTGCGTCTGCGTCCCTTGCCGGCCCTGAAGGCCGTCGCCTCGTTGTTGCTGTGCGGACTGTTCGCCGGGGTGGTGGTCGCCGCGGCCACGTTCCCGGGACTCGCCTTCTCCGGCCTGGCCGCGAAGTCCGGGGCCGACACGTTCGAGGACATCCCGGTCGATCTCGACGTGCTGCCCTCGCCGCAGATCTCCTACATCTACGCCAGTGACGGCAAGACGCTGCTGGCGATGATGTACGACGAGAACCGCCGCGACGTCCCGATCGCCGACGTGGCCCCGGTGATGCAGCAGGCCATGGTCGCGGCCGAGGACAACCGGTTCTACGAGCACAAGGGCGTGGACCTCAAGGGGGTCGCCCGGGCGTTCGTGAACAACGAGAACGGCGGCGACCAGCAGGGCGCCTCGACGCTGACGATGCAGTACGTGCGCCAGGCGACCTCCTACTCGGCCCGCACGCCGCAGGAGGTCGTCGACGCGACCGCGAAGACGCCGGCGCGCAAGCTCAAAGAGATGAAGCTGGCGATGGCGCTGGAGAAGAAGCTCACCAAGCAGCAGATCCTGGAGCGGTACCTCAACATCTCCACCTTCGGCCACGGCGCCTTCGGCATCTACGCGGCCGCGCACGTCTACTTCGGCAAGGACCCCAAGGACCTCACGCTCGCCGAGGCCGCGCTGCTGGCCGGGCTCGTGAAGGCGCCCTCGACGAACGACCCGGCGACCGCGGCCGGGCTGCCGAGGGCGATCGGGCGGCAGGGGTACGTGCTCGACCAGATGGTGGCGATGCGGTACATCACGGCGCAGCAGCGCGACGAGGCCAAGGCGCAGAAGCTGACCATCGTGGGCCAGCGCACGCCCGAGGGCTGCGAGTCCGTGCAGCGCGGCGACCTCGGCGCCGGGTTCCTCTGCGACTATCTGCGCCGCTGGTGGGACGAGCAGCCCGCCTTCGGCGCCGACGCGTTCGACCGGGAGAACAAGCTGCGCTCGGGCGGGTACACCATCATCAGCTCGCTGAACGTGCAGACCCAGGCGGCGGCGTTCAAGTATGCGAAGAACCAGCCCGACGTCGGCTCGGCGAACGTGGGCCTGGGCAACCCGGAGGCGGTGATGGTCGCCGCCGTGGAGCCGGGCACCGGCCGGGTGCAGGCGCTGGCCACCAACCGCAACTTCAGCAACGACCAGAGCGCCAACGGCCAGAGCACCAACCCCGACCGCAAGGGGCAGCGGGGCAACTACCCGAACACCACGGTGCCCTTCATCACCGGCGGGCCGGACGTGCCCGGCTACCAGGCCGGCTCCTCGTTCAAGATCTTCACCGCGGTCGCGGCGATGGAGTCCGGGCTGGCGCTGTCGCACACCGAGGACGTGCAGGCGCAGTTCGTGTCCGACTACCCGATCAGCGCGAGCAGCCCCGCGGCGTGCAACGGCCCGCACTACTGCCCGAAGAACTCCGAGGGCGACCCGACCGGCACGTTCAACATGTGGCAGAGCTTCGGCATGTCGCTGAACACGTACTTCGTCCCGCTGGAGCAGCGCGTCGGCGCCGACCACGTGGTGGACGTGGCCAAACGCCTCGGCATCCAGTTCCGCTCGCCGCAGGACGCGAACTTCGCCAAGGACGCCAAGCAGTGGGGCGCGTTCACCCTCGGCGTGTCGGACACGACGCCGCTGGACCTCGCCGGCGCCTACGCGGCCCTCGCCGCCGACGGCAACTACTGCGCGCCGACGCCGATCACCGAGATCCGTGACGTCAGCGGCAACAAGATCGACGCCGGGCAGCCGCAGTGCAAGCAGGTCGTCGATCCCGACATCGCCCGCGCGGCCGTGGACATGGCCCGGTGCCCGGTCGGCGACCAGTCCGCGTTCGGCGCCTGCCCCGGCAGCGGTACCGCCACGAACGTGCGCGGCGCCGTCGGGCGCCCGGTCGCGGGCAAGACCGGCACGACCGACAGCGGCAAGAGCGCGACGTTCGTGGCCATGACCAAGCAGCTGGCCGTGGCCGGGATCCTCACGGACCCGGACAACCCGCAGACGAACCGGACCATGTCGCACCCGGTCATCAACAACGCGGTGGCGTACACCCTGAAGGCCGCGCTGGAGGGTCAGCCCGTGGTGCAGTTCACCCCGCCGAGCCACCAGCGGGCGTTCGGGAACTGACCTCGGCGGCCGCCCGGCCCCGCAGCAGCTCGTGCACCTCGCCGATGTCCTTCGGCGAGGTGCGCGACGCCAGCCAGTACATGATCCCGGTCGGGATGAAGAAGACCTGGAACGCGGCGAGCCCGATGGCCAGGTTCGCCGGCGGCGGGAACGAGCGCGCGAGGGCCGCGAACACGGCCCCGACGAGCCCGTTGCCGGCCGCGCGGCCGACGCCGTTGACGAGGTTGCCCATGGAGTACACCGTGCCGCGGTGCTCCGGCGGGTTGACGTCGGCGATGAGCGCGAACCAGTTCGGCGAGTTCGCCGAGGTCAGCGCCAGCGCCACCACGGCCAGCAGGAACGCCCCGAGCAGGCCGGGCGAGGTGAACAGGGAGCCCAGCACGATCTCCAGCGCCGGGCGGCCCCGCGGCTCGGGCAGGCCGATCGGGGCGAAGAACAGCAGCACGTACAGCGGGACGCCGGCCAGCATCCCGATCGCCGCCACCTTCGCCCGGCCGCCGAGGTCGCGCCGCTGCCAGCGGTCCCCGAGCAGCCCGCCGACGATCGACAGGACCCCGCCGAGCTGGAAGAGGATCGCGAGCAGCCCGCCGACGGCGATCGCGGTCGCCTCGTCGTAGCCCTGGGCCTCGGCCCGGGCCTGGAAGAGCCGCGGCAGCCAGACGAGCGACCCGAACGCGGCCTGGGCCGTGAGCCCCTGCAGCACGAGCCACACGTTCGTGCGCCGCGCCGCGATCCGGGGCAGGTCGGCCCGGGAGATGCGGTGCTCGTACTCCTCGCCGGCCGCGAACACCGCGGCGAGGTCGGGTTCGCTCTGCCCGCGGCGGATGTCGGCGGTGGTGAAGTACGCGACGCAGGCCACGACCCCGAGGGCGGCCAGCACGAAGAACGGGACCTTCCAGTCCGTGCCGCCGAGCTGGCTGGCGACGAGGACCCCGGCGAGGGTGCCGACGCCCTGCGACAGTCCCCAGAGGCTCATGACCAGGCCCCGCCGCTTCGGCGAGATGAGGTCGCTGACCACGGAGAACCCGACCGAGCCGACGGCGCCCAGGCCCACGGCCGCGAACAGCTGGGCGGCCAGGAACGTCCAGTACCCGTCCGTGAGCACGCTCGCCCCGGTGCCGGCCGCCCAGATCAGCGTGCCGATCATGAGCACGGGTTTGCGGTCGGTCCGGTCGCCGGCGTACGCCCACGCGACGGCGGCCACGGCGGTGACGAGGTAGCTGACGGCGGTGACCACGCCGAGGGCGCCCTCACCGACGCCGAGGGCGCGGCTGATGGGTGAGTAGAGGGGCGGGACGAGGCCGATCGCGACGTTGTCGAGCGAGGCCAGGACGATGAAGACGGCCACGCTGTAGACCCGATGCACGATCACACCCAACCATCGCCGGTCCGGGCCGCGCCACCCGGGCTTCGCCGGGGGCCGGCCGGTTGCCCGACATGCCGGACACTTCGTGATCCGACATTGCGGCGTCGGGGCGCGCAGAAGCGGCTCAGCGGGAAAGCGGCGGCGCGCCCCCGTGGTGCTGGAGCGCGCCGCCGCCGCTGGTGCCGGGAGCCGATCAGCCCGTCTCCCCCGCGACCGAGAGCGTGCGCAGCCGCTGGATCGCATAAGCCGTCGACGCCACCGTGAACACCGCCGCCATCACGCAGCTCAGCGGCACCGCCACGTTGCCGTGCAGCAGGTCCGTCGGGGCGAGCCAGTCGACGATCGCCTGCACGTACTGCTGGATCGACAGCTTCTGCGTCCCCGTCAGGATGTTGCCCAGCACGCCCTCCCACAGCACCACGTACGCCAGCCCCACGAGCACCGGCCGCCGGGTCACGACGCTGAGCAGCAGGAAGATCGAGCAGTACGCGAGCGAGCCGATCACCCCGCCGACGAAGAGCGCGAAGGCCAGCGGCGGCTGGCCGGCGATCAGGCCCACGATGAACAGCGGCACGCCGGCGAAGAGGGCGGTGACGCCGGAGGCCACGGCGAGCTTGGTGAAGATGATCTCCGAGCGCGGCAGCGGCTTGCTCAGGATGTGCGTGATGGTCCCGTCGTCGATCTCCGAGCCCAGGACGCCGGTGCCGACGATGAGGGCGATCACGGGCAGTACCGCGGAGAAACCGAGGCCGCCGATGACCCCCTCGCCCCACTCGGCCGGGTCCGGGCCGAACGCCTTGACGATCAGCGTGAGGCCGATGAGCAGCAGCGGGAGCGGCACCAGCAGCCAGATCCGGCGGCGGCCCAGCAGGCCCCGGGCGGTGATCATCGCGACAGTGGTGTTCATCAGGCACCCACCAGGTAGGAGAAGACGCTTTCCAGGGATTCGTCGGCCGGGATGAGGCGGCGCACCCGGACGCCCTCCTTGAGCGCGACGCGCGGCAGGGCACGGGTGAACGTGCCGTAGTCCGAGGCGCGCACCTGCAGGCCGGTCGCGTCGATGTCGACGCCCGCGACCGATCCCAGGGTCATCAGGGCGACCGCGAGGCGCCGGTCGTCGCTGGAGCGGATCGTGAACACGTGCGGGCGGTTGGTCATCAGCCGCCGGATGGTGCGGAACTCGCCCGAGGCGGCGAGGCGGCCGGCCACCATGACCTGCACGGTGCCGGAGACCTGCTCGACCTCCTCCAGGATGTGCGAGGAGAACAGGACCGTGCGGCCCTCGTCGCCCATCTTGTGCAGCAGGTCCATCATGTGGAAGCGCTGCCGCGGGTCCATGCCGTTGAAGGGCTCGTCGAGCAGCAGGACGCTCGGCTCGTGCACGAGCGCGGCCGCCACCCGGATGCGCTGGCGCATGCCCTTGCTGTACGTCTCGATCCGGCGGTCCTGGGCCGGCTCCATCTCCACGAGGGCGAGCGCCCGGCGGGCGGCCTCCTCGGGGTTGGCGAGCCGGAACAGCTTGGCGCTGGCGAGCACGAACTCGTGACCGGTCAGGAAGCCGTGCACGCTCTCCCGCTCGGAGACGAGGCCGAGCGTGCGGTACACGTCGGGATTGCGCCAGGTCGGGGCGCCGTCCACGGTCAGCGTGCCGCGCGACGGGGCGAGGAAGCCCGACATCATGTGCAGCAGTGTCGTCTTGCCGGCCCCGTTCGGGCCCAGCAGGCCGGTGACGCCCGGCGCGAGGCTCATGGTGACGTCGTTGACGGCGACCACGTTGCCGTACCACCGCGAGACGTGCTGCAGGTCGACGGTACTCATGTCAGGCGGCCACCTTCCGGTAACGCAGCAGCAGGAGCCCGACGGATCCGGCGAGCAGGATGCACGCGCCGGCGCCGTACACCGGGCCGAGGTCGCCGATCGGCAGCCGGTTGTTCTCCTCGGCGCCGAAGATCCACTGTTCGAGGCCGAGCATCATCGTCATCGGGTTGGCCATGAACGAGAGCTTGGCCAGGGTGGCGTTGCCCAGGAAGTTCAGGATGCCCACGATCGGCGAGGTGATGAGGAAGACGCCGACGATGAACGCGGCGGCGAACGCGCGCCGGCCGGTCAGCGAGGCGACCAGCAGCGAGACGCCGGCCAGGATCAGCGCGCGGATGAGCGACGCGGCCAGGCCCGGGGCCAGGTCGCCCAGCTCGTGCCAGGCGCCGGAGAAGCCGTCGGTGCGCGTGAACACGGCCCCGATGTAGATCAGCAGCTGCGGCACGCCCAGGAGCAGCAGCACGGCGGTGACCAGCGCGGCGAACTTGGACAGCGCGTAGTCGGTGCGGGCGAGGGGGCGGGAGAAGTACAGGGGAAGCGTCCGATCGCGCAGGTCCCGCGACACGAGCTCGGGGGCCACGATGGCCAGGAAGAGCATGACCGGGTAGCTCAGACCGGCGACATAGTCGCGGTACGACATCAGGGTCTGGCCACTGATCGACCGGTAGGCGATGACGACCACGGCCACGAGCAGCACGATGCCGATGATCATCCAGGGGAAGATCTTGGCTTTGGCCCCGCGCCCGATGCCGAACGCGGCGCGCACGCTGTGCTCATAGAGGGAGCGGTTGGCGTACCACCGGCCGAGCCGCGGTCCCGTGTACCGCTGATAGCCGATGTCGTGGATGACACTAGTCTGCGGCGCCACGGCCGGCCTCCTGAGCGCTCAGCGCGGGTGCGGTGACGGTGTGGGTCTGGAACAGCTCGGCCACCCGGTGGCGGCGCTGGTCGAGCCGGTGCAGCGGCAGGTCGAGCTCGGCGACCGCGACGAGGATCCGGTCGTACATCTCCTCGGAGTCCAGCGGCACGGTGAGCGCGGCCCCGTCGCGCCCGGCCGGGATGCCCAGCTCCGCGAGGCGCGCGGTGAGCTGCTCGACGCCCTCGGACACCTCGACGGTGAGCACGTCGCGGCTCGTCGTCATGTCCTCGACCGACGCCGAGCGCAGCAGCCGCCCGCCGTCGATGGCGATGATCGAGTCGCAGATGCGCTCGACCTCGCCGAGCAGGTGCGAGCAGACCACGATGGAGATCCCGAACTCGGTGCCGATGCGGTGCACCAGCTCCAGCATGGCGTCGCGCCCGGCCGGGTCGAGGCCGTTCGTCGGCTCGTCCAGCAGCAGCAGGTCGGGGTCGTGGGCCAGGGCCTGCGCCAGCTTGACGCGCTGCTTCATGCCGGTCGAGTAGCCGCCGATCTGACGGTACCGCTCCTCGTAGAGCCCGACGTGGCGCAGCGCCTCGGAGGCGCGCTCGCGGGCGGCCGTGGCGGGCAGGCCGCTCATCCGCGCGAGGTGAGTCACGAACTCCGCGGCCGAGACCTCGCCCGGCAGGCAGTCGTGCTCCGGCATGTACCCGACCCGCGACCGCACGTCCTCGGCGTTCGTGGTCGGGTCGAGCCCGAGGACCCGCAGTTCGCCCGTGGACGGCGGCAGCAGGCCCAGCATGATCTTGATGAAGGTGGACTTCCCGGCGCCGTTGGCCCCGACGAGGCCGATGATCCCCGGCTGCACCGCCAAGGTCAGGTCCGACAGGGCGGTGACGCCACCCCCGTAGCGCTTCGTCAGCGCACGCGTCTCGATGAGTGTCACGTCGGGAACACTACGGACCGTACACTCCCCCGACTATCCGGAACGCACCTGAAAGCCGTTCCTTAGGGGTTCTACCTGTGATACTTCTCAGGTTCGCCCATGGCTCAGGTCAGGGCCCGGCCCGCCGAGACAAACTCCATGCAACCGTTCCAGGTCGACGACGCGCTCATGCGCATGCGCCGCAGCCTGGAGTGGGCCGGCCTGCTCAGCCGCTCGGCCGCGGT
The DNA here is from genome assembly GCF_050955725.1 of Dactylosporangium sp. CA-139114. NCBI lineage: Bacteria > Bacillati > Actinomycetota > Actinomycetes > Micromonosporales > Micromonosporaceae > Dactylosporangium > Dactylosporangium sp. CA-139114. Next base: position 2,179,368 of record NZ_CP192080.1, on the reverse strand, counting down.
GCTGTGGATCGTCCTGAGCCTGGCCGTGCTGCCCCGCGTGCCGGGGATGTCGACGGTACTGGGCATCGCCGCCGCGGTCGCCGAGGCGCTCATCAACCTGCTGGGCGTGTACGCGCTGCGCAGCGTGGGCCGCCGCCGCTACCCGCTCATCAGCGCCGCGCTCCTGGCCGTCGACACCGCGGCGATCATCGCCATGGTCTACAGCTCGGCGGCCTCACCAGACCTCGTGTTCTGGCCGCTGCTCATCATCCCGATCATCGTGGGCGCCTACCGGCACCAGCTCACGGGCGCGCTCACGGTCTTCGCGGCCGAGTCGGTCGCGGGGACACTCCTGTTCCTGTACTCGCCGCGGATCACCGGCCACCAGGTGCCGGCCGATCTCGTCACCGTCGCGCCCGGCCTCGAGCTCGTGGTGGCGGTCATGACCGGGCTGCTGTCGCGGGCGCACCACAACCATCTCGGCCAGCTGGCCGCGGCCCGGGCCAGTCTGCGCGAACAGGCGGCGGGACTGCGCGAACAGGCACTGCACGACCCGCTCACGGGCCTGGGCAACCGGCACCTGCTGCACGAACATGCGCGCAGCACCGTCCACCCCGGCGTACCCGCGTCCGTGCTCGTCCTCGACCTCGACGGGTTCAAGGCGGTCAACGACACGCTGGGACACGCGGCGGGCGACGAGTTGCTGCGGGTGACGGCGGCGCGGCTGCGCGCGGAGGTGCGCGACCACGACCTGGTCGCCCGGCTCGGCGGCGACGAGTTCCTGGTGCTGCTGCACGACACGGACGCGCACCGCGCCCACGAGGTGGCGGCGCGGCTGCGCGCGGCGCTCACGGAGCCGGTGCGCCTGGGCGCGGGGACGGTGTCGGTGGACGCGAGCATCGGCACAGCGACAGCGCGCGACGGCGACTTGGACAATCTGATGCGCGTGGCGGACGCGGAGATGTATCGCATCAAGGCCGCGCACCACCTGTTGCAGACGGGGGCGGCAGTAGCTTCCTGACCTCGTGCCGCTGGCTGCCGCTGGCTGCCCGGCTGCCGCCGGTTGCCGCCAGTCACGCGGCCTCGGGCGGGGCCGGGCGCCACAGTGGATGCGCGTCGTCACATCACCCCCGCGCATCACCCTCAGCACATTCGCGCAGACAGGGGCCAGCCGCCCCAGCACATCCACCGCGTCACGTCCTCCGCACCGCCCTTTGCACGTTCGCGCGCCGAAGCGGCCGCCCGCCGCACCAAACTGACCACACCACGCCCACGCACCGCCCCCTGCACATTCGCGCGTCGAAGCGGCCGCCCGCTCTGCACATTCGCGCGCCCAAACGGCCGGGCGCCACACCAACCACCAACTCACCACGCCATGCCCGCGCACCGCCCTTTGCACGTTCGCGCGTCGAAGCGGCCGCCCGCCGCACCAAACTGACCACGCCACGCCCACGCACCGCCCCCTGCACATTCGCGCGTCGAAGCGGCCGCCCGCTCTGCACATTCGCGCGCCCAAACGGCCGGCCGCCGCACCAACTCACCACGCCACGCCCACGCACCGCCCGCTGCACATTCGCGCGAACGGGCGGCCCGGCGCCTCAACTGACGTGTCGCGTCACTCCCGCGCGCCGTCCCCCTCGAGCAGGCGCATCAGCAAACCCTTGACCTCGGTCGCGTGGACGCGGGCCGGAGCGACCGCCGGATCGTCGCAGAGCCAGACCGGCCCGTCGGCGGAATCCGCGGGCAGCAGCCCGTGGGAGCCCCGAACCGCCCGCGCACCCGCGTCCAGCCCGACGGCGCTCATGCGATACCGCAGCCCCAGCTTCTTCCTGGCCAGCGCGAGTCCCGCCCGAGCCTTCGCCGCCCCCGGCCCGGCCGGGTCGAAGAACAGCTCCGCGGGGTCGTAGCCAGGCTTGCGGTGAATCTCGACAAGCTGCGCGAAGTCAGGCGCCCGCGCGTCGTCGAGCCAGTAGTAGTACGTGAACCACGCGTCCGGCTCGGCGAGCAGCACCAGCTCGCCGGAGCGCTCGTGCCCGAGCCCGTCCCGGATCTCGCCGACACCCGGCAGCTGCTCGCACACCTTGCGCACCTCTGGCACATCCCGCGCGTCACGAACATAAACGTGCGCGATCTGGTGATCGGCGACGGCGAACGCGCGCGACGTCCACGGGTCGAGATACTCCATCCCGTCCTGCGTGTGCACGTTCAGCCAGCCCTCCGAGCGCAGCAGCCGGTTGATGTCCACCGGCCGGCGCACGTCCGTGATGCCGTACTCGGAAAGCGCCACAATCGTGCGTCCACTCGCGCGCGCCGCGCGCAGCAGCGGCGCGATCACCGTGTCGAGCTCGGCCGCTGCCCGTTCGGCCCGCGGGTCGGACGGGCCGTAGCGCTGCAGGTCGTAGTCGAGGTGCGGGAGGTACACGAGCGTCAGGTCGGGGTTCTTCGCGGACATGATCCGCTCGGCGGCCCGCGCGATCCACGAGGACGAGGGCAGCCCGGCGGTCGGCCCCCAGTACGTGAACAGCGGGAACGGCCCCAGATCGGCGACCAGCTCGTCGTGCAGCTCGGGCGGGAACGTGTAGCAGTCGGGCTCCTTGCGCCCGTCCGCGTAGTAGATCGGCCGCGGGGTGACGGTCCAGTCGACGTCGGCGCCCATCGCGTACCACCAGCAGACGTTGGCGACGGTGAACCCGGGCTCGGCCCGCCGGACGGTGTCCCAGAGCTTCTCGCCGCCGACGAGCGCGTTGTGCTGGCGCCACAGGAGAACCTCGCCGAGATCGCGGAAGTACCACCCGTTGCCGACGATCCCGTGCCCCGACACCGGCTCGCCGGTCAGGAACGTCGACTGCACCGAGCACGTGACCGCGGGCAGCACCGGCTCGAGCGGCACCGCTGCGCCAACGCTCATCAGGTTCGGCATGTGCGGCAGCAGCCGCGGCGTCAAACCGACAACATCGAGCACCAGCAACTGACGACTCATGCAAAGACCTCCCCTTCGCTCCGGCCCCGGCCCGCGCGGCGACCGACTTGCACAGCACTTCGCCCCGGACCGCTCACGCCGCCAACCCCAGACCGAACGCCCTTGCGCAACGAGCCGCTCATTCCTTCAACCCCAGGTCGTGAAGCGTGTCGCGGGTCCAGGCGAGCTCGGCGGCCATCCCGTGGGCCAGCTCACGCGGGCTCTGCGGGCGGCGCTCGGCGGGCAGGACGCCCCAGGTGTACGTCTCCACCTCGAGGTGGTCGCAGGCCGCGACTGGACCCCCGACGAGGACCCCGAGCCCGGCCCGCAGCACCGGCGTGGTCGAGCGCAGCGGCGGCTCCGGCTCCGCGTGCAACGGCACGTGGTAGTGCACGCGCCACGGCTCCCCGCCCGCCTCGGCCGAGGCCAGGGCCTCGTCGAGGTCGTCGTAGGAGTGCCGGCAGCCGGCCGTGCGGGTCTGGTGCAGGAAGCGCGGCTCGGCGTACCGGGTCACGACCTCCCGGGCACCGGCGGGGTCGGCGACCTCCAGCGCGGCCGAGACCTGGACCTTCACCACCGCCAGCCCGGCCCGGGCGAGCCGCTGCACCGCCGCGACCGGGTCCTCCCACTGGCAGGCGAGGTGGGCCAGGTCGACGCAGACGCCGAGCCGGCGCCGGTCGACCCGGGCCAGGTGCACGGTGGCCTGCAGCGTGTTCTCGATGACGCAGCCGGGCTCCGGCTCGAACGCGACCCGCACGGCGCGCCCGGTGAGCGCCTCCAGCCGGGCCAGCCCCTGCGCGAGCGCGTCGAGGGCCTGGCCGACCCGGGCCGACTGCGGGCCGTCCCACGGTTCGCGCCAGCCCAGCGGAAGCGTGGAGATCGAGCCGCGGGCGGCGTCGTCGGGCATCAGGTCCACAAGAATTCGAGCCAGATCCAGGGTGTACCGCAGGCGCGCCGGATCGGCCCAGTCCGGGAAGTACACGGCGCGCTTGACGACCGGAGCGTGGAACGCGCCGTACGGGAAACCGTTGAGCGTCACCACCTCCAGGCCGCGCGCGTCGAGCTCGCGGCGCAGCCGGCGGCGGGCGGTCCCGTCCGCGGCGAGTTCGGCGGCGACGCCGGCGCTGAGCCACAGGCCGAGGCCGAGCAGGTCGGTGCCGAGCCGCTCGCGCATGGGCGTGGCGTAGGTGCCCAGCTGGGCGACGATGCCGTCGAGGTCCTCGGCGGGGTGGACGTTGGTGCCGTACGCCAGGTGGACCGTCTGCCCGTCGGGGTGCCGCAGCCGCATCACTCGCCCCCGCGCCGGATCGAGTTGCCCTCGTGCGTCTCCGCCCTGTCCACTGTGGAGAAATCCAGCTTCTTGGACTGGCCGTAGAACTCGACCGGGTTGCGCCACAGCACGCGGTCCACGTCGTCGTCGGAGAACCCCGCGGCCAGCATTGCTTCACCGGTACTTCTCGTCAGCAGTGGATCCGAGCGCCCCCAGTCGGCGGCGGAGTTGACGAGCATGCGTTCCAGCCCGTACTCGCGCAGGATGTGCACCATCCGCTCGGCCGTCATCTTCGTCTCCGGATAGATGGAGAACCCCATCCAGCAGCCGGACTCGGCCACGGCCGCGACCGTGACCTCGTTGAGGTGGTCGACGGCGACCCGGCCGGGCTCCAGCCCGGACTCGCGCACGACGGCGAGCGTACGTGCGGTACCACGCGCCTTGTCCCGGTGTGGCGTGTGCACGAGCGCCGGCAGTTCGTGTTCGATCGCGAGCGCGAGCTGCGCGGCGAAGACCTCGTCCTCGGCCGGGGTCATCGAGTCGTAGCCGATCTCGCCCACCGCGACGACGCCGTCCTTCTCGAGATAGCGCGGGAGCACGTCGAGCACCTCGCGGCAGCGCGGGTCGTTGGCCTCCTTCGGGTTGAGCGCGATCGTGGCGTGGTGGCGGATGCCGAACTGGCTCGCGCGGTACGGCTCCCACCCGACGAGCGAGTCGAAGTAGTCGGTGAACGAGCCCACGCTGGTGCGGGGCTGGCCGAGCCAGAACGCGGGCTCGACGAGGGCCTGGACGCCGGCCGCGGCCATGCGCTCGTAGTCGTCGGTGGTACGCGAGGTCATGTGGATGTGGGGGTCGAAGATGCGCATCACTGTCCCCTCTCCTGGAGTCGCTGGATCAACGCTTCGGCGTCGGCGGGCATGGCGCGGCCGGCGGCGCGGCGCTCCTCGGCCAGGCCCGCGAGCATGACGCCCAGCTCGGCGTCGGCCCGCTCGTCGAGGTCGGCCACCTGGTCGAGCGGGAGCTGCATGAAGACGGCCTTGAGCACGCCCTGCCGCCACGCGGCCGCGTCGAGGTGCCGGGCGGCCGGCCCCAGCGCGGCGGCGACGAGCCGCGCGTCGTTCGTGCGCAGGGCATCCTCGAGGATGGGCGTCACCGTGTCCGCTTCCGGTTCGAGCAGCGGCAGAGCGCGCAGAATCGCGCGTTTCTCGGCGGCGTCGCCGTGGCGGTACAGCTGCGGGATCTCGCTCCTGTCCTGCAGTCGCGTCAGGAGCAGCACCCTGGCGGCGTCATCGACGCTCCAGCCTGGCGGCTCTTTGAGCATCCAGCGCCCGCAGCGGCGGCCGACGGCCGGGAACAGCCGGCCGATCGCGGCCGGCTGACGGGCCACGGTCTCCAGCGCGGTGTCCAGCCACACGGTGTCGGCGAGTTCGGCGCGCAGTCCTGAAACGAGGTTCACGTGGCCTCCTTGGCTTTGGTCGCGCAGTCCCGTCGCGGCTTCACTGGGCTTCCCCGGCGAATCGCACAGTGCGGTCGCTCATTTCCGCCGCGCTGCCCACGGCGCCACCCAGACCCGATCGGACAGTCCGTCGCGCGTTGCGCAGCGCCACCCTGACCGATCGCGCAGTCCTTCGCGCGTCTCGCGGCGCTCCGCCGGCCTGTTGGCACGGTCCGTTGCGCGTTTCGCAACGCCTCGCCGACCTGGTTGCGCGATTCACAGCGCCTCCTTGGCCTTTTCGCGCAGGAACGCCAGCGAATCCCGAGCGACGGACGGGGCGGCGTGGCTGTGCCGGGGCAGCTCGACCGCGATCAGGCCGCCGTACCCGATGTCGGCCAACGCCCGCAGCACCGGCGGGAAGTCGACCTCGCCCTGCCCGAACTCAAGATGCTCGTGCACACCACGGCGCATGTCATCGATCTGCACGTTCACGAGCGAACCGGCCGCTTTTCGCACACATTCGTCAGCCGGCACCGGTTCCAGACACCGGCAGTGCCCGATGTCGAGTGTGAGTCCGAAGTGGATGGGCGCCCCGAGATCGGCCCGCAGCCGCTCCCAGTCGGCCATCGACTCCACGAGCATCCCCGGCTCCGGCTCGAAGCCGAGCATCATCTCGGCCCCTTCGGCCGCGGCCAGGACCTCGGCGCATCCGCCGACGAGCCGCCGCCAGGCCTCGTCCCGGGCCAGGCCGGCGCGCGGCACCCCGGCCCAGAAGCTGACGGCCTCGGCCCCGAGATCGGCCCCGATCCGCACCGCGCGGCGCAGGAACTCCAGCCGCGGCCCGGGCTCGTCGTCGATCAGCGTGGGAGCATGCTTGTGCCAGGGATCGAGCAGGTAGCGCGCACCGGTCTCGATCACCACGCCGAGCCCGAGCTGACTGAGCCGGTGACTGACCTCGCGCACGTGGCGAGCGACACCGGCGTCGAACGGGTCCAGGTGATGATGGTCGAGGGTGAGCGCCACGCCGTCGTACCCGAGCCCGGCGATGACCGCGAGCGCGTCGTCGAGGCGGTGGTTGCTGAAGCCGTTGGTGCCATAGCCGAACCGGAGCGCGCTCACGCCACCCACCCCTTCCCAACCGCCGGCGCCTCACCTGAGGCCACCGCGCCCGAGGCCGCCCCATCGGAGACCAGCCCACCCGAGACGGCCCCACTGCAGAGCAGCCCACCCGAGGCCGCCCCACCGGAAACCAGCACACTCAAGGCCGCCCCACCGGAAACCGGCGCAGTCGAGGCCAGCCCACCGGCGGTCGCCGCAACCGAGGCCGACTGAGCCGAACCCGCCGTGCCCCCAGGCATCACCGCCCGCGACATGGCACAAGCTCCTCCGCACGCACTCGCACGAGTCGCCATTCGTCCACTCGATCGCATCGCCTCGCGCCCGATCGCGTCGGCCACCGCTCGCTCAATGGAGCCCGTCGCCTTGCGCGCGAACGCGCAAGCCGCCACTCGCTCAGTCGTTCGCGTCGCCTTGCGCGCGAACGTGCATGACGGTGCACTCACGTCGGGCTCACCTTCTTCGCGAGGCGGCGAGCCAGTTCGCTCACCGCGGCGACGGCAAGGCCGAGCCGAGGCGCCCCGGCGCGAGCGGTCAGCGCGCCCTGCAGCGCGGGCATGTTGACGATTCCGGCCCCGACCGCACGCTGCATGTGCGAGGCGTCCGGGTTCCGCACGGCGTCGAGCTGCGGCCGGCCGTACCGGATCGCGTACCACCCGGCGAGCGCCCCCGCCGCCGGCGTCCCGCCCGCGGCCGTCGCGACCACGGCCGTCCCGGCAAGCGTCCGAGTCGGCAGGTCCGGCGTAGCGCCGTCCACTTCAGCTTGCGACAGTGCGGTGACGGTGTATGTGTGCGCGAACATGGTCGCCGCCGGCCAAACGGCCTTCCCGGGTTGCTCATGCGCACCGAGCAGCACATTGAGCGCTCGACAGGTGGCCATGAGCGCCGGTGTCTTCGGCCCGAGGTCGTACGCCCAGATCGCCCCGGCCAGCGGCGCCGCGACAAGCAGCGCCTTGCGGCCGCCGGCGAGACCGGCCGCGACCACACCGGCGGTGGTCAGGCCGGCCGCGATGCCGAGCGCGGCCCCGGGCGAGACGCGGCCGGAGGGAATCGGCCGCTCGGGCCGCTCCTTGGCGTCGATCTCGCGGTCGGCCCAGTCGTTGGCGGCCATGCCGGCCCAGTACAGCAGCACGCTCGCCCCGGCCAGTCCCGCCGTCTTCGGCCCGAGTCGCCGCGCGGCCGCCGCGCCCGCGATGATGTCCCCCGGCACCGACAGGGCCGCGGGTGCTCGAACGAGTTCGACCAGGTCACGCCACTTCATCGCGACCCTCGAGCAGCTCGGCGAGCGTCGCGTCCCGGGCAGCCATGCCGTGGACGCTCCAACGCTACGGGCACACGAACGACTTCGGCCGACTCGTGCCACCTCATCGCAGGCCCTCGACGAACTCGGCCAGCGTCTCGAACTGGGCGCCCAGGGCGTGGTCCGTGTCGCCGAGCGGGTCCTTGAAGAAGAACGCGAGCGCCGCGAGCGGCCCGACCTGTCCGTTCCTGTGCGCGGCCGCGGTGAGTCGCGCAAGGTCGAGCACAAGCGGCGCCGCGAGAGCGGAGTCGCACCCGTGCCAGGTGAACTCCATGCGCATCGCGGTGCCGAGGAAGCCCTCGAACGTGACGAGATCCCAGGCGGTCTTGAAGTCGCCGAGCCCCGGAACGTACTCGATGCGCGTCGTCCCGTCCGGCACGTACCCGAGCGTTTCGCCGAGCACGCGCTGCTTGCTCGCCGACTTCGCGGCGTTGGCGGCCGGTTCGGCGAGCGTGGCCCCGTCGCCGCCGCCGAGCAGGTTGATGCCCGACCACGAGGTCGCGTGCAGCCTCCGCATCGCGAACATCGGAGCGAGCACGGACTTGAGCAGGGTCTCGCCCGTTTTGCCGTCGTGCCCCGCGTACGGGGTGCCACGCTCCAACGCAAGTTCGTGCAGTGCCGGGAGTCGCGCACCGGTGGACGGAGTGAAGTCGACGTACGCGCACCCCGCGCTCATCGCCGCGTAGGCCGCGACCGAGCTGCCGGGAAGCACCTGCTCAGGCGTCGCCATGGCCGCGCGGAGCCGGTCGAGCCCGGCGTGCGCGGGGTGCGGCGCCGCGGCGGCCTCGGTGGACGAGACGTTGACGACGACGACCCGCTCCAGCTCGTGGCGGTCCCGGAACCGTTCCAGGTCGCCCTGCATGACCGCGGCCGTTTCACGCTGGGTCGGCGCGTGGGGCACCGGCCGTACGTCGTCGTCCACTATCGACAGTTCACTGTGGAGGGCCGCGACCAGCCGCGCGGGAACGACCCCGGCCGCGGCGAGCGCCTCGGCCCGCTTGAGCAGGCTCGTATTGACCACGTCGTGACCACCGAACACGAGGTCCGCGAACGCGGGCAGGGCCCCGGTTCGCAGCCGCGGATGCTCGGTGACACAGCCGATCGGCTCGGCCAGCCCGGACCGCAACGCGGCGGCTCCGACAATGCTGGTGACGGCGACAGAACCGCGTGCGCCGACCAGCCACACACCCGTACGCACGGGCTCCTCCTAGCGGGTGAGGAACGTGGCGATAGGGATCCATGGATGACGACATCGCCAAATGTCGCTGGATTAGGAGCCTAGATCGAACCCCAGGCTTTCCGCCAGACCCAACCGAACTTTTGTCAAAATCAAAAAAACTTCCGCACTCGTACCGCGAAAGTCCCGCCCCACCCGCCAGCCGCCCACGCTCCTGAGCAGCGCTTTCACGTCCTCGCCACCCATCGGCCCCCTTCGCGCCCGGCTCTCCACCCGCGACACCAGCAGCCCTCCCGGTGCGGTGCTGCACCCGCTGCCCGTCACCAAGCTGTGCGGTGCGGGCCTGGCGAACTACAGCCTCACCGCCAATTGCCATTTGGCCGACGGACCAAGGTCGCAACTCTCGGTTGTGGCGGCCGCCCGAACTCAGCCGCCACAACCGTCTCCACCCGAGCAGGCATCGCCAACGGCTTGATGGCGAACGCCCGGTCAGACCGGCACGCCACTCCGCTGCCGGAAGACGAATCGCTCAACAGCCGTCCACAACCCGGTAGTCACCAAATAGATCCCGGCCGCGACCGGCACGAACGCCGCGAACGCAACCGTCGCGAACGACAACACCCGCACATATACGGGCGACCCGGCCGGCAACTGGCGAACATTCCACACCGCGATCCCGACGAGCGCCGCAACGATCAACCACCCGGCGAGCAGCCCCGGGTGTCCGATCAGCCGCTGGGTGAGATCGAACCCGAACAGCGAATGCCCGCGCATGTCCCCGTTGGTGAACTCCCGGTACAGCAGCCAGATGAACGGCGCCTGAGCAAGCATCGGCACCAGCCCGGCGAACGGCCCGGACCCGGCTTCCCGCATGAGCGCAGTGGTCTTCTCGGCAAGCACGACAGGCTCGTGCCCGTGCCGCTCCCGAATCTGCGCGAGCTGGGGCGCCAGCTTCGCCCGCACCCGCTCCGCGCGATACGCCCGAATGCTCAACGGCAGCAGCCCCGCACGCAGCAGAAGCGTCGCGACAACGATCGCCAGAGGCACCGACCCGAGCAGTCCGGCCAGCCCAAGCAAAATCTCATGTACCACGTTTCTGACCCCTTCACATCCGCCAAAGCAATGGCATTTCCGACGGCCGACACCGCCAAGGCGCACAATCGAGCGCTCAACGCCGCGACCAGGTAAAACGTCAGTAGCGAGCCCGACCCGCCCGGCACCGCGCCACGGCGTCAACGACCGGTCGGCACTCGCGCGCGGCGACTCGCCGCACCAACCCGAAAGCGCACAATCCCGCCGCACAGTCGTGCCTGCCCAGACTCGCGCGAAACGCGGCAGCGGGCCGCGGCCGCACTCACCGCAAGCGCGCAAATCCGTAGCCACACAAAGCCCGTAGCCACGCAAAGCCCGCAACACCCGTAGCCGCACAAAGCCGGCGAGCACGCAAAGCCCGCAACGCCCGTAGCCGCGCAGAGTCGGCGAGGACGCAAAGTCCGCAACCGACAGAAGCCGACAAGCACGCAAAGCCCGCTGGGCTTCGCAAAGTCGCGCGGCTGAGCGATTCGTCAGTACGCAACGAGCGAACGCCCACCGCTCGCCCGATGACCGATTCGCCACCGAACGCACAACGAGCAGTGACCAAACGCGCACCATTGCCCAGTCAGACGCGACCTCGACAGCCACGCAACGGACACCGAGGCAGCTCGCTTAACACGCGCATTGAGCAGCCGCCAAGCGCGCGATGAGCGATCACCCAGGAACCGGCGATCAGCGACCGCCCAGGAACCCGCGATGAACAGTCATCAAGGAACGCGCGATGGGCAGCTCACTCGACAGCCCCCGGCGAGCAATCCCGCGCAACCGCGCACTGCGAGCCAGCAGCAACCGCGCACTGAGCAAACAGCGATGTGCACGATGCACCGAATCACTCATCCGCGCACGGCGAACGATTGGATCGCGGTGCACGCTGGGCGAGTCGGTCGGCAACGCGCGCTCACCGATTCCGTCACCGTCGTGCGCACTCGTCCGATCAGCGCCCGGCCCCGGCGACTGAGCGAGTCAGCTCCGCGGTACGCGGTGAACGATCAGCGCTCGGTGCCGCGACTGAACGAATCAGCTCGGCGGTACGAAGTGAACGCTCAGGACTCGGCGCCGCGACCGAACGAATCAGCTCCGCGGTACGAAGTGAACGCCCAGCGCACGACGCCGCGACTGAGCGAATCAGCTCCGCGGTGCCGGATGAGCGATCAGACTCCGGGCGCCCGGGGCCGCGGCCGACCGTCTGCGTCGGGGTCCACGGAGCGAATGGCCTGCCCGAGGCCGATCCGGGCCCGGGCCGGCAAGGCCAGCAGCCGCGCGGGAGCCGCCGGTGCCCCGGCCACGAACCGGGCCGCCAGCACGACCGCGAGCGCGGCGAGTACGGCCGTCGCCACAGCGACGACGTCACCGGGTGAGCCGACCAGGGCCCACGCGGCGATCAGGGTGGTCATCGACCACGACATGCCACCGATGGTAGGCACCTCCGGCAACGCGCACATCCGCCCACGGGAGTACTCGGCAGCCCCGAACACCATCCGCCGGGCGTAGCCGTCCAAGCCAGGCGGGTGAGCCGGCGACCCCCGAGAACCACAGGCCGACCATGATCCGCATCGCTAGAGAAGCGGGAAGCGCGAAGCGGGAAGCGCGAAGCGGGAAGCGCGAAGCCGGAAGCGCGAAGCCGGAAGCCGGAAGCGCGAAGCCGGAAGAAGGGTGCGGCTACCTGGCTGGCTCGCGGGACTTGACCCAAGCCGCGACCTGCGTCCGGGACTCCAGGTTCAGCTTGCTCAGGATGTTCGAGACGTGGACGGCGGCCGTGCGGGGCGAGATGTACAGCCGGCGGGCCAGTTCGGCATTGGTCAGGCCCTCGGCGAGCAGGACGGCCACCTCGCGCTCCCGCGGCGTCAGCGACTGGTCGCCCGACGCCGTCGGGGCGCTCAGGCCGAGGCGGCCGCGCAGGCCGGTGAGTTCGGCGACGCGCCAGCCCGCCCAGCGGGTGAGGAACGGCTCGGCCGTGCGGACCGACGTTCGCGCGGCCTCGAGGTCGCCCAGGGCGAGCAGGCAGCGGGCGGCGCCCAGGTGCCCGGTGCCGCGCTGGGCCGGCAGGAGCATGGTCGGCTCGGCCACGGCGCGGCGGTAGAGGCGCAGCGCCTCCGTGGTGTCGCCGGCGGCCTCGGCGATCTGGGCGTCGGCGAGCCAGCGGTACGCGTCGTCGAAGAGCGGGTCGTCGATCGCGGCCGCGATCGGGCGCAGCTCGTCGACGGCGAGGCCGGCGGCCAGGCCCGCGGAGATGAGGTCGTGGGCGAAGTCGCGGCCGGTGACGCCGGTGACGCGGACGGCGGCGAGCACGGTGCGCAGCAGCTCGCGGGCGAGCTCGGCGCGGCCCAGGCGGCAGGCGAGGTGGAACTGCAGGCCGGGCACCGAGGTCTGGGTGAGCATCGTGTAGGCGTCGGTGGACTGCTCGATCAGGCCGCGGATGACGGTGTCGGCCTTGTCGAGCTCGCCGGCCTCCAGCAGCAGCCCGGCGAAGAGCACGCCGTGATAGTCGCTGCCGTTGCGGGTGCGCAGCAGGCCACGGTCGCGGCGGCGGGCCGCCTCCAGCTCGGCGAGGGCGGCGCCGAGGTTGCCCTCCTGCACGGCGAGGCGGGCGCGGCCCTGGAAGTAGGCGGCGACGGCCAGCGACTCGAACCCGGCCCGCTCGGCGAAGGTGCGCATCCGCTCCAGCGCGGCCGCCCAGTCGGCGGGGCCGCCCGGCAGCAGGCTGTAGAGGTTGTTGAGCGAGCGGGCGGCCAGCAGCCACTCGCCCGCCTCCTCGGCCTCCTGGGTGGCCTCGTTGAGCAGCTTCACGCCCTCCTCGACGCCCGCCGCGACGTTGACGAGGGCCGAGCCCTTCTCGACCTTGCCGGCGAGCCACACGGCGGGCAGGCCGAGCTCCTCGCCGAGGGCGATCGCCATGTCGGCCCAGGCCACGGCGCGCTCGGTGTCGTCGTGGAGCATGTACGCCTGGGCGATCGCCGCATACGCGTGCGCCTTGGCCGGCCCGTCGTCGAGGTGCGCGATCTCGCGCCGCAGCTGGGCCGCGCGCTCCTGCATGCTCCCGCTGCTGCCGATCTCCCAGCTGAGCCGGACCAGCAGCCGCAGCGCGTCGGCGCGCTCCTCGCGGGTGCCGGCCGCGTCCAGCCAGCGCCGCCCGAGCTCCTGCGCGTCGTCGAGGAGGCCGGCCAGCCAGGCGGCCCGGGCCCCGCAGGAGAGCAGCTCGACGTCGTCGGGCAGCTCGTCGAGGCCCATCTCGGCGAGCTGGAGCGCCTGATAGGGCGAGCCCATCGCGAGGTAGACCACGAGCCCGCGCCGGGCCGCCTCCACCATGTCGAGGTAGCGCCCGGCGCCCCGCGCGTGGTGGGCCACGAGCGCGTAGTCCTTGCTGCCGGTGGACAGCAGCGTCTCGAGCGCGAGCTCGTGCAGGCGGCGCCGCTGACGGGCGAGCAGCTCGTCGACGATGGCCTCGCGGGTCAGCGCGTGGCGGAAGCTGAACTCGTCGTCGCCGGTCTCGACCATGAGCCCGCGGCGCACCAGGTCCCGCAGGCCGTCGATGAGCTCGTTCTCGTCGAATCCGGTGACGGCGGCAAGCAGGTCGAAGGGCACCTTGCGGCCCAGCACCGCGGAGGCCTCGACGATGCGCTTCTCGCCGGTGTCGAGGTCGTCGAGCTGGCGGCGCAGGGCCTCGGCGATGTTCCACGGCAGCGGCCGGTCGCACAGGGTGTCGAGGTCGGCGTCGCCGTTGGCCTTGAGCAGTTCCTCGAGGAAGAACGGGTTGCCGCCGGTGCGGTTGTGCAGCGACAGGGCGGTGCGGTAGGCGGGCGGCCGGCCGGTCGCCGACTTCAGGAACATCGACGTGTCGGCGAGGCTGAGCCGCTCGAGCCGCACGTTGGTGATCGTGTACCGCCGTTCGAGCCGGGTCAGCAGGTCGGCGAGCGGGTGCCGGCGGGTGACCTCGTCGGGCCGGTAGGTCCCGATGAGCAGCCGCTCCCCCGGCAGCTCGGCGATCCGCTCGAACAGCGCGACGCTCTCGGAGTCGGCCCAGTGCAGGTCCTCGAAGAGGACGATGGACGGGCCGGGCGTGGTCAGCAGCCGCACGATCTCCAGCCCGGCCTGGATGCGGTCGATCATCGAGCGGGACGCGTCGGTGACGACGCGCAGCAGTTCCGGGTCGAGCAGCTCGGCGCGGCGGCTGCTGTCGATGGCGTCGAGCAGGACTTCGAAGGGGCGGCTGAGGGCGCCGGGATCGGCCTGGCCGTCGAGGACCGGGACCGTCTCGGGCAGGCCTGCGATGAGCTCGTGGACCAGGCGGCTCTTGCCGATGCCCGGTTCCCCGCCGAGCATGGCGATGGAAGGCTCGGACCCGTCGACGAGCCGGCGCAACCGGCGCAGCTCGTCGTCGCGGCCGACCATCACCTGGCTCATTCCGCTACGGCTGGCCCGCACGGCACCAGCCTACCGGCGGGCGGCCGATGCTCCGGCAGTGATGGACGCGACCTGCGCCACCACGGCCGGCGTGCGCCCCGCTCGTCCGCGCGACGGTGTGCCTCGAGGCCGAGCAGGCCCTGCTGGCGGTGCTGGAGCTGGCTGTAGAGAAAGACCGGGTGCATGGTTTCGACTCCCTGGATCGACCGTGGGCCCAATCCTGTCGGGGTGAGCCTCGCCTGCCATCCGCACCGATTGCGTATCTTCGGCCCCGCGACCGGCCTAGTCATCGCCGGGCCGACTAGTCACCGGCCTCGGGCACAAAAGAGCAGCCCCGGCAAGGCCGGGGCTGCTCTCCCCCGCGGTTCGGTCGCGGGTGGCTCAGGCGAGGTGCTCGCGCTGGTTTCGACGGCGCAGCCGCACGCGGCTTGTCCAGTGCTTGTGGTCGTCGAGCATGTCCTGACGACGCTGGCGAAAGATCTCGCTGAGCAGGCTCTCGTGGACGTTCATGGTGTCGGGCCCCTTTCAACCTTGTGACTCCATCCTGTCGGAGCAGGGGCTGCGTTCCATCTGTCACGCTTACGTAATCGCGACGCCCGGACATACGTAGACGACCCCCACCGGCGTCTACGTATGTCCGGCCCGGACTAGTCATGCCGCATCGCCGCAGGTTACGGGCGTGTGGGACGGGGAACGGGTCGAGCATGATGCGTATCGGGACCTCCGGCTGGCAGTACAAGGACTGGCGCGATCGCTTCTATCCCCGCGACGTGCCGCACCGTCTGTGGTTGGAGCACTACGCGGCGGCGTTCGGCACCGTGGAGGTGAACAACGCGTTCTACCGGCTGCCGGAGCGCAAGACGTTCGAGGACTGGCGGACGCGCACCCCGGCGGACTTCAGCTTCGCGGTCAAGGCGAGCCGGTTCCTCACGCACGTCAAGCGCCTGCGGGAGCCGGAGGAGCCGGTGGGCCGCCTCATGGATCGGGCGGCCGGGCTGGGTCGCAAGCTCGGACCGGTACTGCTGCAGCTGCCTCCGACCCTCCCCGCCGACCCGGAGGCGCTGGACCGGACGCTGCGGGCGTTCCCGCGCGGCGTCCGGATCGCGGTCGAGCCACGGCACGACTCCTGGTGGAACGGCGACGTGAAGGCGGTACTGACGCAGCATGATGCGGCCCTGTGCTGGTCGGACCGCAAGGGCCGCCCGCAGTCGCCGCTGTGGCGCACCGCGGGCTGGGGTTACCTGCGCCTGCACGAGGGCCGCGCCACGCCCTGGCCCCGTTACGGCCGCGCATCCCTCGATTCGTGGACGGCGCGCCTGGCCGGGACTTTCACGAACCAGGACATTTACGTGTACTTCAACAACGACCAGGGCTGCGCGGCCGTCGCCGACGCCGTGGCCTTCGCGCGGCTGGCCGAGCGCCGGGGGTTCGCGGTCGGGCGCGCCCCGCAGCGGCTGCCCCGCTGGTCGTAGGCTTCCCCGGTGGCCAAGTTCTGTTGCGCGGCGTTCGTGGTCGTCGCCTTCTTCGCGGTGCTCGTCTGGCAGCGGCGGCACCTGATGAACCGCAAGCGCGACGATCTCGACTAGTACGGCCTTCGACTACCCAGCGCTACCACCGACCGGCAGGAATACCGGCAGAACCGGCGGTGGCTCCTTCGCCGGTTCCCGCCGCCCACGCGGTGCCGGGCAACGCCGATGTATCAGGCGGGCGGGGCGCTTGCTCTTCTCCGGTGGAACGTCTCCCGATGATCGTAGGACGTTTCAATTCATCGGATATCCGGCAGAACCGCCGGACAAACGCGGTGAATGCCGAGAAGGCAGGCACCGGAGGTCGCCATGAGATCGCACAGAGTGATGAAGGGGCAACGGAACCGGGACGTTCCCGATATTCTGTGTGTTCGATGTGGGGACCGGAGGGGGGCCGCCCATATGGGCAAGCACGGGGTCGCGTCGGCACACGCACACCTGCGCGGAACACGGTGACCGCAACGGTGGGGCGGGACGGCGGCGCGTTCACCGGCGCGACCGAGGCCGTCCTGCACCTGCACCGGGCCGCCAACGCCGTCCGGCAGCACGTCGAGCAGGAGGTGCTGCGCCCCCGCCAGCTGACCTGGACCGGCTTCGTGGTGCTGCGCACCGTATGGGCCGCGCGCCGCATCGAGACCCGCCACGTGGCCGAGCAGGCCGGCATCTCCAAGGCGACCCTCACCGGCGTGGCCGACACGCTGTCCGGGCGCGGCCTGATGAAGCGGGCCGACCACCCCGGCGACGGCCGTCTGGTGCTGCTGCAGCTGACCCGCAAGGGGCACCGGTTGATCCGGGAGCTGCTCCCGGAGGCCGAGCATGCGGAGTCGTACGCGCTGTCGTACCTGGAGCCCGGCGAGCTCGCCCGCATCACCGCAGCGCTGCGTGGACTGGTCGATCACCTGGAGCGATCACGGTAACGCCCTTTGCCCGAATGACACCCCAAGCGGGGAAATGCGTCATTCGAACGGGGCCGGCTCGTTAGGCATGCAACCTGAACAGTGCCATAACGGGTGTGACCTCCAGCGCGGAGAATCCGACCCGGCTGGACTACTGTTCGAGGCAGCGCCGCCAACCCAAAAGGTGTCCGAACGGGCACAATTGATGCATACAGCACGGTCTTTTCATCTCCCCGTGAAGAGATCAGACTGCTGGTGAAAGCCGCATGTCCCCCCCGAAGTCCCTGGAAGGATCCCGATGACCGAGGCAGGCAACCACGACGACGCCGGTGAGTCCGGTTCGCCGGACCTGCCGCTGCGCTCGGCCGCGCCCGCCCGGCGCGCCTCCGTCGGCGACCTGACCCAGAACGACCCGATCCGCATCGACGACTACCGGCTGCTCGGCCAGCTCGGCGTCGGCGGCATGGGCACCGTCTACCTCGCGCAGTCGCCCGAGGGCAGCCGGGTCGCGGTCAAGCTGGTGCACCAGCACCTCGCGCGCGACCCCCGCTTCCGGGTGCGCTTCGCCGGCGAGGTCCGCGCCGCCCAGCGGGTGCCCGGCTTCTGCACCGCGCGCGTGCTCGACTCGGGCGTGTACGAGGAGCGGCCGTACCTGGTCACGGAGTACCTCGAGGGCATCCCGCTGTCCCGCCTCGTCGCCGACGACGGCCCGCTCGACCCGGCCATGCTGCACAGCGTGGCGCTCGGGGTCGCGGCGTCGCTCGCGGCCATCCACAACGTCGGCCTCGTGCACCGCGACCTCAAGCCGAGCAACCTGATGGTCACGCTCGGTGGTGTCCGGATCATCGACTTCGGCATCGCGCGCGCACTCGACGCCGCCAGTGACATCACCGGTACCGGCAACATCGTCGGCAGCCTCGGATGGGCCTCCCCCGAGCAGCTGCGCGCCGAGGAGCCCACGGCGGCGATGGACATCTTCGGCTGGGGCTGCCTCGTCGCGTTCGCCGCGACCGGCCGCCACCCCTACGGCGGGGAGGAGGCGGCCGCCCGGGCCTGGAAGATCCTGGAGGGCGAGCCCGACCTCAGCGGCATCCCCGACCCGGTGCGCGACCTCGTCGCCGCCGCCCTGAGCCGCGACCCCCAGGACCGCCCGGACGCGCGCCAGCTGCTGCTCGGCCTGGCCATCGACGACCTCGAGGCGGCCACCGTCCCCGTGCAGCGGCGCTGGCTGCGCGCCCCGGCCCAGATGTCCCGGCGCCGGGTCACGTCGATGGCGATCGCGCTGCCGATGGCCCTCGCGCTCGTCTTCGCCGCGGCCGAGACGACCTCGGACCTCATCGGCGGCAACCCGGGCGGCGACACGCACCACGGCACGACCGGCGGCGACTCGGTGACCACGAACCTGTCCCCGGCCCCGGCTCCGGCCGCGACGGCCGGCCTCGGCAACGGCAACGGGGCGAACAACGGCTCGAACGAGAAGATGATCGGCAACCCGACCAACACCGCCCAGCCCGCGGCGCCGACGCAGACGGTCGACGGTGGCGTGGTCACGCCGACGCAGACGACGCCGGTCGTCGTCACGACGACGCCGACCCCCACGCCGACCACGCCCGCTCCGACCACCGCCGGCCCGACCACGCCGACGTCGGAGCCGCCGACCGAACCTCCCGTCGCCGCCCCGCCGGTGGCGTAGCGCTCACAGCTTCCCTACGGCGCGGCGCTCACGGCCTTCGCCGCGCCGTGACCCTCACGGCTTCCCACGGGGCGGCGCGCTCGGCTTCTCGTGGTGCGGCGCTCACGGCCCTCGCCGCGCCGTGGCCCTCACGGCTTCCCACGGGGGCGGCGCGCTCGGCTTCTCGTGGTGCGGCGCTCACAGCCTTCGCCGCGCCGCGACACTCACGGCCCTCGCCGCGCCGTGACCCTCACGGCTTCCCACGGCGCTCTCGGCTTCTCGTGGTGCGGCGCTCGCGGCGTCCCGGTGCTGAACGTTTCGGGGCGAACCGTCGCGCTAGAAGAGCTCGAGGTAGCCCCGGATCGCCTCGTCGAGCACCTCGGCTCCGGGGCGTGACCACACGCCCTCGTGGAAGACCTCGACCTCGATCGGCCCGCGGTACCCGGTCGCGTCCACCGCCTCGCGGAAGCGACGCAGCTCCACGCAGCCGGTGCCGGGCAGCCCACGCCCGAGCAGCACGCCCTCGGGCAGCGGGGTGATCCAGTCCGCGAGCTGGAAACACGCGATCCGCCCGGCGGCCCCGGCCCGCGCCAGTTGCGCCCAGACCTGGTCGTCCCACCACACGTGGTACGTGTCGATCGCAACCCCCACCGCGCCGGCCGGGAACTGCTCGGCAATGTCGAGCGCGTTGCCGAGCGTGGCGATCACACAACGGTCCGAAGCGAACATCGGGTGCAGCGGCTCGATCGCGAGCTTAACGCCGGCCGCCTGCGCATGCGGCACCAGCTCCGCGATCGCGTCCGCAACCCGCCGCCGCGCGCCGTCGATGTCGCGACTGCCCGCGGGCAAACCGCCACTGACGAGCACGAGCACCGGCGCGCCGAGCGTGGCCGCCTCCTCGATCGCGCGGAGATTGTCGTCGAACCAGTCATCGGCGGTGAAGAACCCCCCGCGGCAGAGCGTGGTGACATCGAGCCCGGCCGATCGCACGAGCGCCGCCGTGCGCTCGACCCCGAGCTCCGCGACCTGGTCGCGCCACAACCCGATGCCGGGCACGCCAGCGGCTACGCAGCCGGCAACGGTGTCCTCCATGGGCCAGCGCTTGGTGGTCGCCTGGTTCAGCGAGAACCGGGACAGGTCGCTCACAGTGCCCTCCATCAGCTATTTCTTCCATGTACCGCACGTGCAACCCCACCCCGCGCCTCACCCGACTTCGCGTGGCGCGCCGACTTCGCCCCCTGCCGCGTTCAACCCGGTGCACAAACGAACACCCACCCGCCCTGGGGAGCCCCGCATCCAACTCGCGCACGACCCGCCGAGCGAACGCGCACCCACTCGCCTCCGTCCGACCCGCACACATTCACGCGTGATCGAACACAATCGTCCGGACGACCGCCGCGAACGCCTTCGAACAATCGCGGTGAACGCGTTCGCGCGGGCGTCCGAGCGTCCGAGCGTCCGAACCGAGCCGTGACTACGTGAACGTGCGCACACGCGTCCGAGCGTGCGAACCTGAACGGCTGCGCGAACGCGACCACGTAGACGAACGCTCACACGAACGCGAACGGCAACGCGCGGACGAACTCGAACAAGAATGGGCATCGGACCGTCGGAACCAGAACGGGTGCGCGAAACGTGCGAACCCGAACGGGTCCCGCAACCGTGCAACCCGAACGGGTGCGCGAAACGTGCCACACCCGAACGAGTGCGCGAACGTGCAACCCGAACGGGTCCCGCGAACGTGCAAACCCGAACGAGTGCGCGAAACGTGCGAACCCGAACGGGTCCCGCGAGTGTGCAAACCCGAACGGGCCGGCGAATGTGCAACCCGAACGGACGCGAACGTGCAAACCCGAACATGCCCGCGAACGTGCGAAACCGAGCGTGCGAACCTGAACGGGCGTGGCCGGACGCGCGAACGCGGGCGAGTGCGGCTACAGGTCGAGAGCGGGGATCTCGATGCGCCGGCCGGTTCGGGCGGACTCCAGGCCCAGTTCGGCCAGCTGGACGCCCCGCGCGCCGGCTGCGAAGTCCCACGGGAACGCCGCGTCCTCGACCACGTGGCGCAGGAACAGCTCCCACTGCACCTTGAACCCGTTGTCGAACACCTCGTTGTCCGGCACCTGCTGCCACTGCGAACGAAAACGCTCAGTAGCCGGCAGATCCGGGTTCCACACCGGCTTCGGCGTCGACCCGCGGTGCTGGATGTGGCACTCCCGCAGCCCGGCGACCGCGCTGCCGTGGGTGCCGTCCACCTGGAACTCGACGAGCTCGTCGCGGTACACGCGCACGGCCCACGACGAGTTGATCTGCGCGATCGCGCCACCCTCGAGCTCGAACGTGCCGTAGGCCGCATCGTCCGCCGTCGCCTCGTACGCGGCGCCGGACTCGTCGACGCGCGACGGGATGTGGGTCGCGATCGTCGCCTGCACCGAGCGGACGGGGGCGAAGATGCGCTCCAGCACGTACTGCCAATGCGGGAACATGTCCACGACGATCCCGCCACCGTCGGCCGACCGGTAGTTCCACGACGGACGCTGCGCCGCCTGCCAGTCGCCCTCGAAGACCCAGTAGCCGAACTCGCCCCGGACCGACAGGATGCGGCCGAAGAAGCCGCCCTCGACGAGTCGTGCAAGCTTGCGCAGACCAGGCAGGAAGAGCTTGTCCTGTACCACGCCGTGTTTGACGCCCGCAGCGCGCGCGGCGCGGCACAGGTCGACGGCGGCCGCGGTGTCCTCGGCGAGCGGCTTCTCGGTGTAGACGTGCCTGCCGGCCTCGATCGCCGCGCGGATGGCCTTCTCGCGCTGCTGGGTCACCTGCGCGTCGAAGTAGATCTGCACGTCGTCGCGGTGCAAGGCGGCGTCAAGGTCGGTTGTCCATTCGCTCAAGCCGTGCCGCTCGGCGATCTCCTGCAGCTTGGCCTCGTTGCGACCGACGAGGATCGGCTCCGGCCAGATGCGCCGGCCGTCGCCGGCGGGCAGGCCGCCCTCCTCCCGGATGGCCAGCAGCGAGCGGACGAGGTGCTGGCGGTACCCCATGCGGCCGGTCACGCCGTTGAGGACGATGCCGATCGGAACGCGGTTCACGGGTCTCCTTCAGGGGATGTAGGTCTGGAGCAGGCCGCACATGCCGTGCTTGCCCGACTCGGTCGGTCCGGGCAGCACCTCGATGCCGCCCTCGGCGAGATGGGCGATGTCCGACCGCTCGAGCGCGTCGAGCTGCCGGCCGGTCTCGAGCGCGGTCTCCAGCGCGCCGCTCTGCCAGCGCTTGCGCCACTCGCCGAGGCGCGGGGCGACCAGGCCGGCGGCGGCGCGGCAGAACTCGGTGAACGCCTCGGGGCCGCCCGCGCGCATCGCCAGGAAGCCGGTCACGGCCAGGTCGCGCCGCCGGTACGCGGGCGAAAGGTCGGCGCCGCCCGGCAGCGTCGCCGCGGCGCGATACTCGTCCGGGTCGCCGAGGATGTGCGCGGGGAACGTCAGCACCGCGTCGCCGGCCTCGGGCAGGCCGCTGTTCTGCATGAGCACCACGAGCTGCAGCCCGCCGTCGTTGACGAGCCGGTGGATGGTGCCCGGCCGGAACCAGGCGACGGTTCCGGCCCGCAGCGGGGTCTCGCGGTAGCCCTCGCCCGACAGCGTCTGCACCCGCCCCTCGCCGGCGATCACGACGTACCCCTCGGAGCACGTCAGATGCATGTGCGGCGTGCCACCGTGCAGTCCGTCGGGGGCGGTGGTGTCATACACCGACAACCGCGACACGCCGATCGCGCCCGGCATTTGCGAACTCATGTGTAACCCCCGGATGCAGGAAACCGCTTTCCTGAGGCTAGCCGGTACGCTGATCGCGGGTCAATGCGCAAAGGAGACCATGATGGCGACGCTCGCCGATGTTGCTCGCCGCGCGGGCGTGTCACCGGCCACCGCTTCCCGGATCATCAGCGGCAGCACCAAGCTGGTCACCGACGAGCTGCGGGCCCGGGTGCTGCGGGCCGTCGACGAGCTGCAGTACGTGCCGAACGCGCACGCCCAGCTGCTCGCTCGCGCACAGCGCACCGCCGTCGGCGTGATCGTGCACGACGTCTCCGACCCGTACTTCGCCGAGATCACCCGCGGCCTGCAGCAGGTGGCCACGGCCCACGGCCGGCTGAGCATCATCTGCAACAGCTACCGCGACCCGGCCCGCGAGCTCGAATACGTCGAGCTGCTGCGCGCCCAGCAGGTGGCGGCGATCGTCCTCGCCGGCTCCGGGTACCACGACGCCGCCTTCACCAAGGCCCTGAAGGCGAAGCTCGCCGCGTATACGCGCACTGGCGGGCGCGTGAGTGTGATCGGCCGCCACGAGCTGCCCGGCGACGCGGTCATGCCGGCCAACGAGGAGGGCGGCTACCTGGCCGGCTGCGAGCTGTTCGGCTCCGGCCACCGCCGCGTCGGGGTCATCGCGGGCCCGAAGGTGCTCACCACGACCACGGACCGCCTGGCCGGATTGCGCCGCGCGGCCCGCGAGCTGGGCCGGACGCTGCCGGCGCGGCGCGTGGCGTACGCCGGCTTCGACCGAGACGGCGGCGCCGAGGCGGTGGCGGCCCTGCTCGACGCCAACCCCGACCTGACCGCGGTCGTGGCGCTGAACGACCAGATGGCGGTGGGTGCCCTGAGCACGCTGCGCGCGCGGGGCATCGCGGTGCCCGACCAGATCTCCCTGGTCGGCTTCGACGACATGCCGATCGCCCGCGACGTGACGCCGGCCCTGACCACGGTGCGCCTGCCGCTGGCCGAGATGGGCGCCCGCGCGATGTCGATGGCCCTCGACGAGGCCCACGACATCGACGCTCCGCGCATCGAGCCGGCCGAGGCGACCTTGATCCGCCGCGACAGCACACAACCGCTGACGTCCTGAAGGTTCTCGCGCCACGGTTCCTTGAGGTGTACCGCCAATGCCTCGCCCCACCGCCAGCGACAACAGTGCTCAGCCGTTGATGTCCTGATAGGACGGAAGGTCCGCGCGCAGCGGTTCATGCAGCCGTACCGCCGAAGCAGTCTCCGCCACCGCCGCGAGCGCGGCCCGGAAGAGCAACGAGCCGGTGCTGACCCGCGCGACCCCGAGCGCGGCGAGCTCACGGACGGACGGCCCGGACGGCATCACGAGCACGTTCAGCGGCGCGTCGACCGCCGCGGCCAGCCGCTCGATGTCGCGCGGGTCGGTCACGCCGGGCACGAAGACGCCGTCGGCCCCCGCGTCCCGGTACAGACGAACACGCCGAATCGCCTCGTCCACGTCCCCGCCCCGCAGCCAGTGGGTGTCGGTTCGCGCATTGACGAACAGCGCGGGCGCCGCGGCTTTCACGGCCCGGACGAGCGCCGCGTGTTCGTCCGCGTCCCCGTACGCGTCCTCGATGTTCACCCCCGCGGCCCCCGCCTCCGCGGCGGCCACGGCCGCGGCGACGGAACCGCGCTCGATGTCGGCCGTGACGTACAACGGCAGCGACGCCAGCCGCCCCACCAGCCGCAGCGTCTCGTCGACGCTCGCGTCCTCGCCGTCGGCAAGCCCGATGCTCGCGGCGACGCCGAGGCTCGTCGTGCCGACCGCGGCGAACCCGGCCGCGGCCAGCATCCGAGCCCCGGCCACGTCCCAGACGTTGGGCAGCACGAGCGGCCGGCCAGGCACGTGCAACTCCCGGAATCCGTCACGCATCGCAAAGCTCCTTCCACAACTGCGCATCCGCACACCCGCCGAACCCGGACCCAACTCCCCACGATGCGCCACCCACGAGTGCCCATTCGCGCAACGGCCGTCAACGCCGTCCAGGTCTGGTCATCGCAGTGCCCCTTCCACGAGGGCGAGGGCGTGCTCCCGGCCGGGACAGGCTCGGGGTCCTTCGCCGAACGGGCGCCCGGCCAGGGGTACCGCGACGATCGAGCCGTCCGGGGCGACCCGCCGGGTGGCGAGCACCGGAGGGTCGTCGCGCAGCACCTCGTCCACCGGGCGGGTCCTTGCGCGTTCGATCAGCGTTGCCGTCGCGTCGCACGCCTGGACGAGTAGTTGGATGCGCGCGGCGGTCCGTTCGCCGTGCGCGCCGCCGAACGCCGCGACCAGCCGCTCGACGGCCTCGTCGGCCGCGGTGTCCCCGGTTTGGTAGGCGGCCGCCGCGATCCGCACGTCCTCGACGATGCCCTCGATCCGTACGCCCGCTGCCGTCCCCTCGCCACGCAGGTCCGTGGCGGCTCCCCCGACCCGCGGCCCCTTGGCGGCTCTCCCGACTCCACCAACCCGGGGCTCCTCGGCGGCTCCCCCAACCCCCTCGACCCGCGGGTCCTCGGCGGCTCCCCCAACCCCCTCGACCCGCGGGTCCTCGGCGGCTCCCCCAACTCCCCCGACCCGCGGCTCCCCGGCCGCTCCCCCGACTCCCTCGACCCGCAGATCCTCGGCAGTCCCCGTGAACCCAAGCGCCCGTGCGAGGCGTGCGACCGGGTGCTCGTCGTAGGGGCGGCTCAGCTCAGCGGGGTCGATGCCCGCGAGAAGGTCCTCGACGATCGCGCGGCGGCGGGCGTGGACGGCGCCGTTGGCGAAGCGGCTGACGGTCGAGCGGAGCCAGCCGATGCCGGTGGGAGTGGGGTCCGGCTCCGGAACCGGGAAGGTGAGCATGTCCCCAAAGCTAGGTCCGTAATGGTTCGGAGGTGGCCGAACCATTGCCCCGCTGACGCAGAGGGAGGACACACGGTAGGGGGAGAAGAGCAGCGACAAAAACCGTCAGCTCCGGATGACGGCAAGCCCCAGCCAGACTCAGACGGAAGACGCACGGTTTGGGGGCAAAGAGCAGCGACGCAAACCGTCACCTCCGGATGGTGACGGCCCCCAGGCCAGACGACCCGGGTGCTCAGCCAGTCAGCAACGGCGTCGGGCACCGCCCGGGCGCGCTTCTTCGCCGAGTGGGGGCACGTGGTGCTGCTGTCGTCCGGCATGGTGCTGGACCGCCCGAGACGATCTTGCGGATGCCCTCGGTCGCGGTCAGGGGGTGATGACGCCGTCCCTCCTGGTTCGCCACGGCGTGGCGAAGTGGTGCGCGAGGGCGTTACGTGCGCGGAGGGGCGGTGCTCGAGCGGACGATCAGGTGGGCCGGGAGGCACAGGTGCTCGGCCGGGGCCGGGTCGCCGGTGCGGCCGGCCTCGATGGCCCTCGTCAGGGCGGCCGCCGCGGCGTGGCCCTTCGCGTGGATGTCCTGGCGGACCGTGGTCAGGGGCGGGCGCATCCGGGCCGCGGCCGGGCTGTCGTCGAAGCCGACGACCGAGAGGTCGTCCGGCACCGAAAGACCCGCGTCCACCGCGGCCTCCATGACGCCCTGGGCCAGAGCGTCGGAGAAACAGAGCACGGCGGTGGGGGGTTCCGGGGCGTCCAGCAACATGCGCGCGGCCCGGTAGCCCGAGTCGGGGTCGCCGTGGGCCTGGCGGGCTATGGGCGGGGTGATGCCGGCCGGGGTCAGGGCGTCCAGCCAGCCCGTCAGGCGCTGGCCGGCCACGAAGCCGTCGATGATGTCGTCCGTCGCGTCCGGACCCATCAGGCCGTGGCGGCCGCGGATGCCGGCGGTCACGATGCCCACCCGGCGGTGGCCCAGGTCGACCAGGTGCTGGGCCGCGGCCCGGGCGCCCGCGCGGTCGGCCACGTTGACGGCGGGGACGCCCTCGGCGGGCACCTGGTCGATGAAGACGAGCGGCATCTTGCGGCGCATCAGCCACTCGACGCCGGTGTTCTCGGGGTCGCAGGAGTACACCAGGGCGCCGTCCATGGCCACGTCCCGCGCCGGGATGACGTTGCCGGCGGCGGTGGTGGTCAGCAGGGTCAGGCCCAGGCCGGTCGGGGCCAGCTCGTCGGCGATGGCGCCGAGGAACGTGGTCGCCACCTCGTCGCTGAAGGCCGCGCTGAGCGAGTCGGTCAGCAGGATGCCCACGGCGCCGGTGGTGCCCTTGGCCAGGGCCCTCGCGGCCGGGTCGGGGCCGACGTAGCCGAGCTCGTCCGCGACCGCCAGGATCCGGTCGCGCAGCGTCGGGGACAGCTGGTCCGGACGGGAGAACGCGTTGGAGACCGTCATCCGGCTCACGCCGACCCGGTCGGCGATCGTCTGCAGGGTCACCCTTCCCACCGCAGCGCCTCCCATGTCGTCGATGCCTCCCCGCAGACCTTAACCCGCCGTGCGGGAACCCACCGCCGGGGCCGGGCCGCCGTCCCGCCACCCGGGCGGATCGGGTCGCAACGCGCAGGCCTGATCGCTCGGATGGACGGGGACTCGCCGTGGAGGCGGCAGGAACGGACGCTTGGTGGTGAGCGCAGCGCGCGGGGGCGTTATCTGGCCGGGTGGGAGCGGACCGCCGGGGCGGGGGCGACGGCCTCGGCGGCCTTGCGCAGCGTGGCGGCCAGGGCGATGCGCGTGCGGTAGGCGCGGGGCGGGCGAGCCGGTGCGTCGTGGCCCGATACGACGGGGGCGTTGGGCAGGGCGCTGGCGTACTCGAACGCCTCGCCGTTCCACGAGCCGCCGAACTCCTCCGCGAGCGCGGACTGGGACACGACCATCGCGAACGGGAACGTGCTCATGGCAGATCTCCCTCGTCTGTACCGGTAAACATTGACTATACCGGTACAGTAGACGCACGTCCCTGTACCGGTCAAGTCCATATCGGTAAAGCGACGATGGATGGCTGACAACGCGGAGGAGCCGCACCCGAAGCGGAGCAACGGAGCAACGGAGCAACGGAGCAACGCGAGGAGCCAAGCACAAGCCGAAAAAACCGCCAAAGCGAAAGAACGCAGCAAAGCGGACGAGGAAAAGAGCCGCGAGCCGGAAGCCACGAGCCGCAAGCCGCGCGCCGAGAGCCGCGCGCGAGCCGGGAGCCGCGCGCGAATCGAGCCGCGAGCCGCGCGCGAGCCGCGCGCGAGCCCGGAGCCGGGAGCCGGGAGCCGGGAGCCCGGAGCCGGGAGCCCGGAGCCCGGAGCCGGGAGCCCGGAGCCGGGAGCCCGGAGCCGGGAGCCCGGAGCCGGGAGCCGGGAGCCCGGAGCCGGGAGCCCGGAGCCGGGAGCCCGGAGCCGGGAGCCCGGAGCCCGGAGCCGGGAGCCCGGAGCCGGGAGCCCGGAGCCGGGAGCCCGGAGCCGGGAGCCCGGAGCCCGGAGCCCGGAGCCCGGAGCCCGGAGCCCGGAGCCCGGAGCCCGGAGCCCGGAGCCCGGAGCCCGGAGCCCGGAGCCCGGAGCCCGGAGCCCGGAGCCCGGAGCCCGGAGCCCGGAGCCCGGAGCCCGGAGCCCGGAGCCCGGAGCCCGGAGCCCGGAGCCCGGAGCCCGGAGCCCGGAGCCGGGAAGAAGGACCAGAGAGAAGCAGCAAAGAGGGAAGCGAAAAAAGGGCGGCTCAGCGACCTCGGGAACGCGGCTTGGCAGGCTTCTTCGCGGGCCTCTTCGCAGGAGCAGCCTTCGACGGGCGGAAGAAGACGAACCCGAGGGCGCCGGCGACGACGACCACGCCCAGCAGGTACCAGACCCAGGTGAACGACGTCGAAGCAGGCGCCGGCGCCGGCGAGGCCGACGACGGGGGCGGCTCGCACGTCTTCTCGTCCGGTGTCGCAGTCGCGGCCGCCTCGGCCACGTGCAGGACCCCCTCGCACCGCCCGATCGCCGGCGTGCCCATGTCCGCCACGATCGTCCACGCGCCGGGGGCCAGGGTGCCGCTGTACGTCACCGCGTCCCCGTTCCGCTTGAGCGGCACCGGCCCGACCCGCTCGCCCGTGCTGGACGTCGCGAGCATCGTCATGCCGATCGGCTCCGTGACCGGGTGGCCGTCCTGCCAGACGGACGTGACCCAGACCGAGCCGCGGCCGTCGCCGTGCAGCGTGAGCACGACTCCCCCGTGCGCGTCGGCGTCCCCGGCGAACCCGAAGACGGCGACGGCGACCGCGATCACGGTCGCCACCAGGCACGCCGCGGCCCGGCGCCACACGGGCGCCGGGCCGGGACGGTCGAACGTCGGGTGCGTCATGCCTGCTGCGGCACCCAGCTCTGGTACTTCGCGCCGGAAGCCTTCTGCAGCACCAGCAGGCGGCTGCCGAAGAACTGGTTGCCGCTCACGCCGACCACCAGGCCGGACGGCGAGGTGAGGGCGACGCCGGACTCGGTCTTGGTGACCGTCCACTTGAGCGCGTTCGCGCAGTCGGTCTGCACGATCGTGGCGCCCGCCGCGTCCTTGTCACCCGCGGTGCTCAGGCACTCGTCGGTCGCCTTCGAGCGGACGATGAACCGGTCGCCGGCCGCCTCGAGCTTCCACTGCTGGTTCGCGCCGCCGTGCTGGCGGTACAGGATGACGGGCGTTCCCGCGGCGCGCCGGGCGCCGAAGAGGTCGACGACCCCGCCGGTCAGGCTGTTGCCGAACACCATCCACGCCCCCGCGGCCGGCGCGGCGGCCGCGGCGGTGTGCACCGTCACGGTCTTCGTGTACGGGGTCAGGGCGTTGCCCTGCGCGAGCGAAATCCCGATCTGGTAGTCGGTGTCGGCGCGCAGGCCGACGATCCGGACGTTGGTCGCGGTGGTGCGGCCGATGACCCGGCCGCCGACCAGGACGGCGTACCGGGCGCCGCTGCCGGCCGGGTCGAAGGACAGCCGAACAGAGGTCGTGTCGAGCGCACTGGTCCGCAGCTCCTTCAGGCCGCCGGTCGACGTCCTGGTCGGCGTGGGCGTCGGGCCGGCGGTCCTCGTCGGCGTGGGCGTCGGCGACGCGGTGGTCTTCGACGGCGTGGGCGTCGGCGAGGACGTCGTCTTCGACGGCGAGGGTGAGGCGGACGTCTTGGTCGGCGTCGGCGTCGGCGTCGGGTTGGTGGTGCCGCCGCCGTTGCCGGCGATCAGGAACTGGTTGTTGGCCACGTTCCAGTTGTTCGCCAGATAGCTGCCCGGGCTCGGGTTGGTGTTGTAGTAGTCGTCGTGGTTGCAGTCGAGCCGGTCGTCGTGCTTCTTGTCGGCGCACTTGACGCTCGTCTTGAGGCCGCCCGAGTCGTTGTAGCACATGATGTCGTACTCATCGAGGCAGTGACCGGCCTTGCTGGAGTTCGGCGCGTTGTTGTTCACGGCGCCGAGGTTGTGGCCCAGCTCGTGCGCGGCGACGCTGGCCGCCCAGCAGCCGTTGTCGCTGCGGCCGTACCCCGGGCCGCCGTTGCTGCGGTTGTTCGCGCCCGGCTGCGTGTCACCGGCGAAGGTGCCGATGCCGCAGTAGACGTTCGCGTCGCCGAAGATCACGTACTTGCGGTCGGTGCGGTTGTAGCCCAGCGCCTTCAGCCCGTTGATCGTGGCGTCGAAGGTCGCCATGCCGCCGTTGGCCAGCTCGACCTCGCGCACGTCGACCTTGCAGTCGGCCGTGGTCACGAAGCGCACGTGGCGCTCGCCGCCGGTCTCCTGGGCGCTGGCGTTGTAGATCGTCTCGATGCCGGCCGACCAGGTGCGGAAGGACTCGAGGTACTCGGCGAAGCGGCTCTTGGTGCTCGCGTCGCGCACGTAGAGGACCTGCACGCGCTTGCCGGTCACGCCGTCGCCGTCGCAGACCACGCCGCTCGCGCCGACGCTCACCGCGGCGCTGCCGTCGGCGGCCACCGCGTCCGGGACGACCGCGAAGCCGCCCTCGGAGCCCTCGGCGGCGTGCTCGTCGGCGAGCACCGTCTGCTCCTGGGGCGCGGCGGCGGTGTCGGACGCCGGGACGTCCTCCTGCGTCACGGCCGCGACCGCCTTGACCTGGGTGTGCACGCTGAGGCCGGTCGGCGGGACGTCCGGGCCGTGGCTGCACTGGTCGCGCTCGGTGAGCGCGTAGCCGCCGACGCAGGGCTCGCCCTTCTTGGCGGGCGTGAGGCCCTGGTAGATCAGCCCCTGCTCCGGGTTGTCGGCCGGGACCTGGGAGATCGCGGTCGGGTGGTCGCCGCGTCCATGCTCGTGGAACAGGGACTGGAAGGCGCCGGGTCCGGCGATGGCCGCGCCGGCACCGAGCACCACGACCGCGGCGGTCGTGAGCACTCTGCGCAGATGGCGGCGGGACTTCTCGGGTCGCGCTTGCACGCTCGGTTCCTCCGGGAGGGGAAACGGGAGGGGAAAGAGGCGCGCGGCAAGGATCGGCACAGGGCAGAGGTACCGATCCCCGCCGCGCGAGGGACGCCGGCCTTCGAGGGTGGCAAGGCGGGTGAGAGCCGGGCGTCCACGTGGGAACGCGCTGACATTAGCCAGGTGGCACGCGGGCATTCCACCTGGAACGCCACAGTTAAGAAAGTTCTAAGTCAGACTTGTCCCGGCGATATGTACGCCACTTTGCCTTATGACTGACGGCGACGGAACAGCCGCTCGTTGGGCTCCTTCGACGAGCGTCCGACCAGCCAGCGCGACGGCGGCGGGGCCTCCTGGGGGGCCGGATCCGCGTCGGTCATGACGATCACCACGCTGGCCCCGCCGAGGGTGCTGCTGGTGCCGATGTTCACGGTGCCGTTGCCGGCCACGGCGACCCGCCGCACGATGTCCAGCCCGAGGCCGGTCGATCCCTGCTGGCTCTCGCCGCGCTGCATCGCCAGCTCCGGGTCGGGGATGCCGGGCCCGCCGTCCTCGACGCGCAGCACAACGTAGCCGTCCTCCCGCCGCGTCACCGCCACCTCGAACGGCACGCCCTGCGGGGTGTAGCGGATCACGTTGCCGATGAGCGCGTCCAGCGCCGCGGCCAGCTCGCTCTTGGGCACGGTCACGGGGGCGGGGGCGTCGGTGCCGGTCGCCTTGCACTCGCGCTCCTGGTCGCCGGCGACCGCGGACCAGAACTTCATCCGGTCCCGCACGACCTCGGCGACGTCGCAGCCCTCCTCGCCGGTCGAGGCCGCGGCCCCGTCGGCCCGCTCGCCGCGGTCGGGGGTGGGCGAGTGCGCGTCGATGGGCTCGCGCATGGCCCGGATGAGCTTGTCGACCTCGACCTCGAGGGCGGCGATGGCGTCGCGGATGCGCTCGGCGTCCTGGGAGTCGTCGAGGGTCTCGGCGTCGAGGCGCAGCGCGGTCAGCGGGGTGCGCAGGCGGTGCGAGAGGTCGGCGACGAGCTCGCGCTCGTTGGACAGCAGCGCCATGATCCGGTCGGCCATGACGTTGAGCGCGAAGCTGGCGTCGGCCAGCTCGCGGGGGCCCTGCGGGTCGATGCGCACGTCGAGGTAGCCCTCGCTGAGCGCCCCGGCCGCCCCGGCCAGCTGCCGGGCCGAGGCGATGATCTTCGAGGCGAGGCGGTCGGCGACCCAGACGGAGGCGACGATGAGGCCCAGGGCGACGGCGCCGAGCGCCCACCAGGCCCCGGCG
Source organism: Dactylosporangium sp. CA-139114 (assembly GCF_050955725.1). Classification (NCBI taxonomy): domain Bacteria; kingdom Bacillati; phylum Actinomycetota; class Actinomycetes; order Micromonosporales; family Micromonosporaceae; genus Dactylosporangium; species Dactylosporangium sp. CA-139114. Next base: position 2,147,225 of record NZ_CP192080.1, on the reverse strand, counting down.
ACGCCGTTGGACAGCTCGGACTCCGGGATGAAGACCTCGACCACGGTCGTGCGGCCGGCGCCGAGATCGACCGGCTCGAGGTACGACAGCCCGCCCGGCACCTCGGCGACCACCGGCGCGGCGGCGTCGGCGGCGCGGGTCAGGTCGCCGCCCGCGGCGTGGCCCGTGCCGATCTCCGCGCCGGCCTCGCCGAGGTTGTGCACGGAGACGCGCGTGACCGCCGGCCCGCCCGTGCTGGCGATGGCCCGCTCGATGCTCAGCGGGTCCGTGGTCACGGTGAGGACCGCCACGACCACGGCGGTCTGGCGTTCGGCGTCGGCGAGCGCCCGCTCGCGGGCGAGCTGCTGCACGACGAGACCCAGCGGGATCAGGAACGCGAGGGCCACCATCGCGGTGACCGCCGCGGAGACGTAGGCGAGGGTCCGCCTCAGTCCGGGGCGCTGAACCTGAAGCCCACGCCCCGCACGGTGTGCAGGTATCTGGGCGCTGACGCGCTCTCGCCAAGTTTCCGGCGTAGCCAGTACAGATGCACGTCGATCGTCTGGTCCTCGCCCACTGAGGGTTGCCGCCATACCTCCTCCAACAGCTCACGGCGTGAGACCACCCGGCCGGGCCGGGCGGCGAGGTACGCCAGCAGGTCGAACTCCTTGCGGGTCAGGGTCAGCGGCTCGCCGTGCAGGTAGGCCTGGCGCTGGCCGATGTCCACCCGCAAGCCTCCCACCTCGATGGCGGTCGGCTCCTCGCGACTCGCCCGTCCCGTGCGGCGCAGCACGGAGGTCATCCGGGCGTCGAGGTGGGCCGAGGTGAACGGCTTGATCATGTAGTCGTCGGCGCCCGCCTTGAGCAGCCGGACGATCTCCGCCTCGTCGTCGCGGGCGGTGGCGATGATGATGGGCGTGTCCGCGATGCCGCGCAGCATGCGCAGCGCGTCCGCGCCGTCCAGGTCGGGCAGGCCGAGGTCGAGCACGACCAGGTCGGGGGTCTCGGCGGCGAAGCGGCGCAGCGCCTCCAGCGCGGTGCCGACCGCGTGCACCGTATGACCCCGGTCGGTCAGGGAACGCAGCAGGGCACCCCGCACGACATGGTCGTCCTCAACCAGCAGCACCGTGGCCATGCGAAGACGGTACTGCCTGTGTCCAGCGGCAGCCCGGGCGGTCGATGGACGAATCCGACATGTACTAATTTATGCCGTCCGGCGGCGCGGTGAGGCGCGCCAGGACATGACTCGGGTCCGCGGTGGTGCGGACCGTCGCTCCCGCCAGACACCGCTCGGCGCTGGCGCGCCGTCGCTGCCAGGTCCGCGGCTGGTCACCCTTCCGAGCGCTCAACCGTCCGGCACCTTCCGGCGGCCGCGCCGCCGATGTGCTCGGGGCGCAGGCCGACGCCGATCACGCGGGCCGGGACGGTGCGCAGGCGCGGGTAGCGGTCCAGCAGGCGCACGGCGAGCGGCGGCCGGACCGGGTGGCCGGTCACCGCGGGCGACAGCACGGCCCGCTGCAGCACCCGCTGCACGAGCTGCGTCCCCGCCGTCGGCAGGGCGCGGCGGCGCTGCACCGCGGCCAGCTGCCGTTGCGTGGGCGGGCGGCCCCGGGCGAACGCGGCGGCGATGACGCGGGCCGCGGCGACCGCGTCCTGGATCGCGAGGTTGATGCCGACCCCGCCGACCGGGGACATCGCGTGCGCGGCGTCGCCGATGAGCAGGGCGCCCGGGACGTGCCAGCGGCGCAGGCGGTCGACGCGCACGGTCAGGGTGCTCACCTGGTCCCAGCCGCGCAGCTGCCCGACGCGCCCGGCCAGATACGGCACCGAGGCGGCGATCCCGGCCCGGAACGCGTCCAGCCCGGCGGCGCGGATGCGCTCGTCGCCACCCTTGGGCACCACCCAGCCGAGCTGCCAGGAGTCGCCGCGGTCGATGCCGATGAAGAACCGCCCGTCGCCGGCCCGCCCGGCCAGGCCGTCGGGGTCGCCGGGCTCGCGCGGGAGCCGGAACCACAGCACGTCGATCGGGGCGCCGAAGTCCTTCGAGCGCAGGGCGAGCGCCCGGCGTACCGTCGAACGGCGCCCGTCGCAGGCGACCGTCAGCGGCGCCGAGACCTCGACGGGGCCCTGCGGCGAGCGCGCCGTCACGCCGACCACCCGGCGCTCCCGCCGGATCACCCCGAGCACCTCGCAGCGGCGGTGCAGCGCGAAGTCGCCGTGCGCCGCGAGCAGCTCGAGCAGGTCCCACTGGGGCAGCATCATCACGTACGGGTGCGCGACGCGCAGCCGCTCGAAGTCGACCGGGTGGAACGTGCCCTCGTCGTAGGTGATCCGCAGCCGGCGCACGATCCGGTGCGGCAGCCGCGCGAGCTGCTCGCCGAGACCGAGCTCGTCCATCAGCCCGAGCGTCGAGGGGTGCACGGTGTCGCCGCGGAAGTCGCGCAGGAACGTCGCGTGCTTCTCCAGCACGACGGTGTCGATGCCCTGCCGGCCGAGCAGCAGCGCCAGCATCAGCCCGGCGGGCCCGCCGCCGACCACACAGACGTCCGCCTTGAGCAGCATCAGGATCCTTCCAGCAACCGCCCGATGATCTCCAGTGCCTGTTCGACGTCCGGCTCGCCGTCCGCGATGGCGTCCGCGTAGAGGAACGACTCCCCGATCCGCACGATCACAAACGCGAGCGTGCGGGCGTCCAGGCGCGGCGCGAACGCCCCGGCCGCGATCTCCTCGTGCATGAGCTGCTCGAGGTGGTCGACCACGCGGCCCTGCACGATCCCGCGCTTGGAGGTCAGGATGCGCAGCGCCGCCTCCGGCTCGGTGGCCAGGAAGTGGCGCAGGCTCGGCTGGTCCTGCACCGAGTGCAGGAAGTGGCCGATCACCCCGACGACCCGCTCGGGGCCGCGCAGCCCCTCGGCCGCCCGCACCGCCCGGTCGAGGTTGCGGTCGGTGAGGTACCACAGCACGTGCCCGAGCACCTGGTCGCGCCCGCCCGCGCGCCGGTAGAGCGTGGCCCGGCCGATGCCGAGCTCGGCGGCGAGCTGGCGCATGTCGACGCGCTGCTGGGCGAGGAACCGCTTCAGCGCCGCGTCGAAGACCTCATCCGGCGGCATGGGCCGGCTCGGCGTACAGGGTCGCCGGGTCGGTGTTCGCCCCGCACAGCACCACCACGACGGTGCCGGCGCCGTCGAGGCGGTCCAGCCCGGCGAGCGCGGTGGCGGCCCCGTGCTCGACGGCGAGGCGGTGCTCGTGCCACAGCCGGCGGCGGGCCTCGACGATCGCCGCGTCGGACACCAGGACGCTGCCGACCTGGTGGCGTACGGCCAGATCGAACGCGATCGTGCCCGCCCGGCGAGCCCCGAGGGAGTCGCCGGCCACGCTGCCGACGGCGACGTCCACCGGCGCCCCCGCCGCCAGCGCCGCGTGCAGGGTCGGCGCCCCTTCCGGCTCCACGGCCACGACCCGCGCCCGGTCGCCGACCGCGGCCGCGATCCCGGCGACGAGCCCGCCCCCGCCCACCGCCACGAGCACCGTGTCGGCCGGCGGCAGCTCCAGGCCCACGGTGCCCTGCCCGGCGACGACCTCGGGCTGGTCGTAGGCGTGCACGAGCAGCGCCCCGGTCTCGGCGGCCCGCAGCTGCGAGGCCGCGTACGCCTCCGCGTACTCGCGCCCGTGCTCCCGCACCCGCGCCCCGAGCTCGCGCAGCCGCGCCACCTTCGGCGCGGGCGCGGTCACCGGGACGAAGACCTCCGCGGGCACCCCGAGCGCCGCCGCGGCGAAGGCGACGCCGAGCCCCGCGTTGCCGCCGGACGCGACGACCACCCCGGACCCGGGCAGCGTGCCCTCCTCACGGGCGGCCAGGAGGCGGTTGAACGCGCCGCGCGCCTTGAACGACCCGCTGTGCTGCAGCAGCTCGAGCTTGAACCACAGGCCCGGGCGCACCTCGTACGACGGCGTGGGCCGGACGTAGGAGCCGATCCGCCGCGCCGCCACCTCGACGTCATCCCTGTTCACCACGGTGATCACCCTAACGCCGCGCCACCGCGCCCCTCGCCCGCGGCGAAGCGGGCCGCGCCGTGCAATGCGCCACTGCCCAGGGAGGCGACCCCGAGCCGGTGCTCGATGGCCAGACCCTCCTCGACGCTGCGGCCGATGGAGTCGTACAGCGAGCGCCGGTCGTTGCGCAGGCACTCCTGCGGCAGCGCGGCGAGCCCGGCGGCGAGCGCCTCCGCGGCCTCGCGCGCGGTCCCGGTCGGCACCACCCGGTCGGCCAGGCCGATGCGCAGCGCCTCCGCGGCGTCGACGGACCGCCCGGTCAGGATCAGGTCGAGCGCCCGCCCGGTGCCGATGAGCCGCGGCAGCCGCACCGTGCCGCCGTCGATGAGCGGGACGCCCCAGCGCCGGCAGTACACCCCGAAGATCGCGTCCTCCTCCACGACCCGCAGATCGCACCAGACGGCCAGCTCCAGGCCGCCGGCGACCGCGTGCCCGGACACCGCCGCGATCACCGGCTTGGACAGCCGCATCCGGGTCGGCCCCAGCGGCCCGTCGCCGTCCGGCTCGACCCGGTTGCCCTCCCCCGCCGCGACCGCCTTGAGGTCGGCGCCGGAGCAGAAGGTGCCACCGGCACCCCACAGCACCGCCACGTCCGCGCCCGGGTCGGCGTCGAAGTCGCGGAAGGCCGCCGCGAGGGCCTCCGCGGTCGCCCGGTCCACGGCGTTGCGGGTCTGCGGCCGGTCCAGGATCACCGTCAGCACCCGGTCGCGGTGCTCCACGCTCACGCTCATGCGGCCAGTGTGCTCGACCCGGCCCCCGCGCGGTGCCCCCGGGCCGCTCCGCGGGCTCGCGCCCGGCGATCCGCACCTGCCGGCGCCTCGCCGCGCGGGCGCGGGGCGCAGGGCAGGTGGATCAGGGCAGGTGGATCAGGGCAGGTGGATCACGTGACCGCTACCGGCGGGCGTAGCGGCGGCGGCGGTTGCTCCAGCGGCCCGACGTCCACGCGCCCGCGCCCGCCAGGTGCAGCGCGATGCACAGGAAGCCGGCCAGGCTCAGCGTCCCGGCGTCGAAGATCGGCCCGGTGTCGGCGCCGAGCAGGTCGACCAGCAGGGCGACCGCGAACAGGATCGCGGCGATCACAGCGAACACGATGGCCTCCGGGGGTATCCAGGTCGGTGTTGAGCGCTGTCTACCCACCGGCGCCGCCGGCTAATCGATGCCCAGCAGTTCGCGCAGCCCGGCTCGCCCGGCCGGGGTCACCCGCACCGCGCGCGAGGAGCCGATGCGCACCACCCAGCGCTGCTCGAGGAACCGCTCGCAGAGCCGCGCCCCCGCCACGCCCGCCAGGTGCGCCCGCCGCTCGGTCCAGTCCAGGCACCCGCGGGCGAGCGGCCGCCGCGGCCGCCGCAGCGCCGCGGGGTCGATCCCGGCCTCGGCCGTGAGCCAGTCCACGCCCGCGGCCGTGAGCGCGAAGCCGCCCCGCTGGTCGAGCAGCCCGCGCGCGGTCAGCGCGTCGGTCACGGCCACGCCGAGCTCGCCGGCCAGGTGGTCGTAGCAGGTGCGGGCCCGCTTCAGGGCGGCCGAGACGGTCGCCTGGCGCAGCCCCCGCACCGGCGTGCGCGCCGGTTCGAGGCGTGCGGTGAGGTCCTCGATGAGGTGCGCGACGGAGGCGTCGGCCAGCCGGAGGTACCGATGCCGCCCCTGCCGCTGCTCGGCGAGCAGCCCGCCGCCGACCAGCCGGTCGAGGTGCTCGGTGGCGGTGGACCGCGCGACCCCGGCGTGCGCCGCGAGCTCCCCGGCGGTCCAGGCCCGCCCGTCGAGCAGCGCCAGGCACATCGCGGCCCGGGTCTCGTCCGCCAGCAGCGTGGCCAGGCCGGCGAGGCCGGCGGCGTCGGTGGTCATGGGTCCATCTTCCCCGCCGATGCTTCGGCGGCGGCCGAACGGATTTAGTTGACTTGCGGAATACTTGGTCGGCAAGTACTGTTGGGGCAGGCGACAGAGCTGGACCTTTGGAGGCGTCACATGCCCGCGATCACCGTTGACAACGTCCTCGCACTTCCCCGCGTCGCCACGCCGGACCCGATCTCGGCGCAGCCGCGGCCGGTCGTCTCCGTCACGACCGCACCCAAGGGCTACGAGGGCGAGGGATTCCCGGTCCGCCGCGCGTTCGCGGGCGTCGACCTGCGCGCCCTCGACCCGTTCATCCACATGGACCAGATGGGTGAGGTCGACTACGCGCCGGGCGAGCCGAAGGGCACCCCGTGGCACCCACACCGCGGCTTCGAGACGGTCACCTACATCATCGACGGGGAGTTCGTGCACCACGACTCCAACGGCGGTGGCGGCACCATCACCAACGGCGACACGCAGTGGATGACCGCCGGCAACGGGATCCTCCACATCGAGACGCCGCCGGAGCACCTCGTGGTCAGCGGCGGGCTCTTCCACGGCTTCCAGCTGTGGGTGAACCTGCCGAAGGTGAACAAGCTCGTGACCCCGCGCTACCAGGACATCCGCGGCCGCCAGGTGTCGCTGCTGACCTCGCCCGACGGCGGCGCCCTGCTGCGGGTCATCGCCGGTGAGCTCGACGGGCACCCCGAGCACGCGGGCCCCGGCGTCACCTACACGCCGATCACCCTGGTGCACGCGACGCTCACGGGCGGCGCCTCGCTGACGCTGCCGTGGCGCAAGGACTTCAACGCCCTCGCGTACGTCATGGCCGGCAAGGGCACCGCCGGCGCGAAGGGGCGGCCGGTGGAGCTCGGCCAGCTCGCCGTCTTCGGCGCCGGCGACACCATCACGGTCACGGCCGACCCGAAGCAGCCCACGATGGACGTGCTGTTCCTCGGCGGTCAGCCGATCCGCGAGCCCGTCGTGGCGTATGGTCCGTTCGTCATGAACACCAAGGCCGAGGTCATGCAGGCGTTCGAGGACTACCAGGCCGGCCGGCTCGGCAGCATCCCGGCGGCGCACGCGGACGTTCGGGGAGAGGCGTCCTGAGTGGACTTCGCAGTCAGCGACAACGCCGAGCACCACCGGTTCGAGATCCGGGTCGGCGGTGAGCGCGCCGGGATGGCGTTGTACCGCCTCGACGGGGACTCGATCGTCTTCACGCACACCGAGGTGGAGCCGTCGTTCGAGGGTCAGGGCGTCGGGAGCAAGCTCGCGAACGGCGCGCTGACCCTGGCCAAGGACCGGGGACTGACGGTCGTCGCGCAGTGCCCGTTCATCGCGGCCTACCTCAAGCGGCACCCCGAGCTGGCATAGGCAGCCGGATCCAGTTCGGGTAGAACGGCGCGAGCCCGGCGTTGATCCGCTCGGCGACCGGGGTGAGCAGCGTCGCCAGGCGCTCGGTCCGCTCGGGGCCGAGCGCCTGCCACGGCCGCGCGGCCAGCTGGTCGGTGGTCTCCTCCAGGGTGTCGTACGCCGAGTGCGACTTCGGCGTCGCCACGCCCTCGCCGTCGAGGTAGCCCCGCTGGTGCAGCCGGGTCCGGGCGGCGTCCCACTCCTCGTCGCTCCAGCCGCGGGCGGCCTGGGCCGCCGTGCGCCCGCGGCCGTCGTTGAGCGCGACCCGCCAGACCATCGCCTCGGCGCCGTCGAGGCCCTCGACCAGCAGCGCGGCGAGGTGACCGTCGCCGCGGTGCTCGCGCAGGATCGTGGCGGCCTGCCAGACGGTGCCGAGGGCGTCCCCGGGCCAGGGCAGGGCCGCGTTGGCGGCGGCGAGCACCCGGCCGTGGGTCCCGGTCGCGGTCGCGGCCTCCCGCAGCAGCTCGGCGGCCTCCTCGATACCGTCGAGGCCCGCGACCGCCGGCTCGAGCGCGCGGCGGGCGCCGTCGAGCCGGGCGGCCAGGGCGGCCTCGGGCGTGATGCGCGTCCAGAGCTCGGGCAGGGCCCGCTGCACCATGGACGGGGCGAAGCCGTAGAAGGCGGCGACCACCGGCGCGGGCCCGATCGGCCCCAGCGGGGCGCTGCGGCCGGCGAAGTACCCCCGCCAGAACCCGCGCAGGCCGGCCTCCTCGAACGCGGCCCGGCCCGCCGGGGCGAAGTAGGTGACCGCGTGCAGTGGCTCGTAGAGCGCCCAGAGGCGGCGCTCGGTCGACAGCTCTGTCGTCATGAACCTGACGATATGCGCTGGCGGGCCCCGGCAGTACCGCCGGGACCCGCCAGTTCGTCACAGGGTCACCGATGCCGGTGGCGGGGGTCGCCCGCGGCCGCTCACCCATGCCCGCGCCGCTCTGGTCGCACCAGTTGCCGGCGTGGATGCGCCGGTCGATGCGGCTGGTGTTGACGAAGGTGCTCACGTCGGTCGAGGTGCTCGGGCCGGCGGGCCGGGCGGAGCCGCCCCAGCCGATGCTCACGGTCGGCGCCTGGTTGGTGGTGGTGCCGCCGCTGCAGGCGACGCCGTTGAGGGTGAACGCGCCCGGGACCGGGTTGGCGGTGGCCCAGGAGCCGTAAAATTTTGGTGTGGCACCGTTCACACAAGTGGTGAACGAAACGGTTTCGTTTCGCTTTCCGGGCGCGGTAGATTCGAGCACGTGACCACCGCGACGAGGGCCGACCGGCGCGCAGCCATCTGCGAAGCCGTCTTCGAGCTGCTCGGCGAGGTGGGTTACGACCGGATGACGATGGACGCCGTGGCGGCGCGGGCCCGCGCGAGCAAGGCGACCATCTACCGCGGCTGGCCCAGCAAGCCCGAGCTGGTCATGGAGGCGATCGAGCACCGGTTCGGCGGGTCGATGGAGCCCCCCGACACCGGCTCGCTGCGCGGCGACCTGCTCGCCCAGCTCGGGGCCGTGTGCGCGGCGGCCGAGGGGGCGGACGGCGCCGTGTTCACGGGGCTGCTCACGGCGGCGACGCACAACGAGGAGCTGGCCGAGTGCCTGTTCCGGTGTGCGTACTCCACCAAGCACCCGATGTACGAGGCGATGCTCCGGCGCGCGGAACAGCGGGGCGAGGTCGCCCCCGGCACCACCGCCGAACTGCTCCACGAGGTGCTGCACGCCATGGTCACGAGCCGGCGCCTGTGGCAGAACGGGCCCCTGGACCGGGCCTTCGTGGAGCGGCTCATCGACGGCGTCCTGATTCCCATGCTCACGCGGTCCTGACTCTTCCCCTTTTTTTGCCCTGGAGGCTGGCTCTCATGGCGAACGATGCTGCCCTTTCATCGGACATATCCGTAAAATCATCTTCTTTGGTGCCTCCTGATCCGCGGCGCTGGCTCGCGCTCGCGGTCATCGCGGTCGCCCAGCTCATGGTGGTGCTCGACGCGACGATCGTGAACATCGCGCTGCCGTCGGCCCAGGAGGCCCTGCACATCTCGACCGCCGACCGGCAGTGGATCGTCACGGCGTACACACTCACCTTCGGCGGCCTGCTCCTTCTCGGGGGCCGGATCGCGGACTTCTTCGGCCGCAAGCGGACCTTCCTCATCGGCCTGCTCGGCTTCGCGGGCGCCTCGGCCCTGGGCGGCGCCGCGGTGAACGCCGGCACCCTGTTCGCCGCCCGCGGCCTGCAGGGCCTCTTCGGCGCCCTGCTCGCCCCGGCCGCGCTGTCGCTCATCACCGTCACGTTCACCGAGGCCAAGGAGCGCGCGAAGGCCTTCGGCGTCTTCGGCGGCATCTCCGGCGGCGGCGCCGCGATCGGTCTGCTCGCGGGCGGCGTGCTGACCGAGTACGCGGACTGGCGCTGGTGCCTGCTGGTGAACATCCCCATCGCCGTGCTCGCCTTCGCCGCGGCCGTCCCGCTGGTGCGCGAGAGCAAGGCGTCGGGCGACACCCGCTACGACATCCCCGGTGCCGTGCTGGCGACCGCGGGCCAGGTCGCCCTCGTCTACGGCTTCACCAAGGCCGCGACCGACGGCTGGAGCTCGGGGGTGACCATCGGCTGGCTCGCCGCCGCGGTGGTGCTGCTCGGCGCGTTCCTGTTCTGGGAGGCGCGCACCGCCCACCCGCTGCTGCCGCTGCGCGTGCTGTTCGACCGCAACCGGGGCGCCTCCTACCTGGTGTCGGTCCTGCTCGGCGCCGGCATGCTGGGCATGTTCCTGTTCATGACGTTCTACCTGCAGCAGACCATGGGCTGGTCGGCCCTGAAGAGCGGCGTGGCGTACATGCCGTTCTCGGGCGGCATCATCGCCGCCGCCGTGATCGCGTCCCGCCTGCTGCCCCGCACCGGCCCGAAGGTCCTGATGACGGTCGGCGGCGTGCTCGCCACCGCGTCGATGGTCTGGCTGACGCGGCTCGACCTCGACTCGAGCTACGCGGTGCACATCCTGCCGTCGTTCATCGCCATGAGCCTGGGCATGGGCCTGGTCTTCGTCCCGCTCTCGAGCCTCGCGCTGTCCGGCGTGGCCGACCACGACGCGGGCGTGGCGAGCGCGATGGTGAACACGACGCAGCAGGTCGGCGGCTCCCTCGGCACCGCGCTGCTGAACACCATCTTCACCACGGCGGTGACCGGATACGTGGCCGACCACGCGGCCTCGGCGGCCTCGGGCGGCGCCCAGCTCCTGCAGGCCCACGCGGCGATCCACGGGTACAACGTCGCCTTCACCGCGAGCGCGGTCCTGCTCGCCGTGGCCACGGTGGTGGTGATCGCCATGGTGCGCAACACCCCGGCCGGCCGCACGACGGAGACGACCGAGGCGGCGCCGGTCCACTTCGGCTGATCGTCACACTCCGCCCGGGCCGACCGGCCCGGGCGGGCGCAGCCGGTGCCCGAGCTCGTGAGCCGCGCCGAGCCCGCGGTTTCGCATGTGACCCTCCTTGGTCAGGGTGTGCTGAGGACCTCCAGGAGCGGGGCGAGGGCGCCCTCGGATGCGCGAACGAGCGCTGGTTCGCCGCTCGATGCCGCCTCGGCCCGTCGCCTGCCACTCGCGCAGGATCGGATGCACGAACGAGCGCCGGTTCGCCGCTCGATGCCGCCTCGGCCCGTCGCCTGCCACTCGTGCAGGATCGGATGCGCGAATGAGCGTCAGTTCGCGGCTTCCGGGGTTGCCGGCGTCACTGAGGTCGCTGGGGGCGTGGCCGGTTCCGGGGCGTGGGTGCGGAACGACGGGGACAGCACCACGATGCCCGCCGCCAGCAGCGCGGGCACCACGAAGGCCCAGCGCAGCGACAGGCTCTCGGCCACCGCGCCGATCAGGCCCGCGCCGACCACGAAACCGACATAGTTGAACAGGTTGACGCGCGCGATGGCGATGCCGGTTCCGGCCGGGTCCAGGCGACCCGCCGCCGAGAAGGACTGGGGTACGACCAGGGACAGGCCCAGGCCCACCACCGCGAAGCCCGCGATGCTCAGGGCCGGTGTCGTCGACGCGGCCACCAGGATCAGGCCGAGGCCGCCGACCACGCCGCCGACCGACACCACCATCGTCGGGCTGAAGCGGCTCACGAGGCGGTCGCCCGCGGTGCGGCCGACGAGCATCGTCGCCTGGTACGCGGCGAGGCCGAGCGCGGCCACCGCCGTACTGGCGTGCAGGGCCTTCTCGATGAAGACCGAGCTCCAGTTGGACACGGCCGAGTCGGCGATGAACATGAGCATCATCGCGATGCCGATCAGGATGATCGGGCGCCACGGGATCGCCGCCTCCGCCGCGGCCACCGTTGCGGCCGGGATCTCCTGCGCCTCCTCGGCCTTGCGGAGCTGTCCGGGGCCCGCGGCCAGGGCCAGGATCGCGCCCACCACGGCGACCGTCGCCAGGGACGCACTGATCGACCAGCCCAGATGCGCGGTGCCGGATGTGGCGAGTGCGCCCAGGATGGCGCCCGCGCTCCAGACGGCGTGGAAGGAGTTGAGGACGGGCCGGCCGTAGCGGCGCTCCACGCCCACGCCCTGCATGTTCATGGTCGCGTCGACCAGTCCGAGCATGAGGCCGACGAACGCCAGCGCGAAGTACAGCTGCCAACGCTCCGCGGCGAAACCCGTCACGGTGATGGCCAGCGCCACGCCGGGGCCGCCCGCTCGTAGCACCGGTGAGCTGCCGAAACGCGTGGTGAGCAGGCCCGCGACCACGCTGCCGACGCCGGCGACGACGGGCACGGCCAGCAGCACCAGGGAGAGCTGGGTGTCGTCGAAGCCGAAGCGTTTCTGCAGGCTCGCGACCTGGGTGAGCAGGCCGGCGAAGCAGAAACCTTGCACGAAGTACGCACCGGCGACGGCGATTCGTGCACGGCGGTCGCGCGCGGTGGCCTCGGGGCTCACGCTGGCGGAGAGCTCATCCACGGGCCGGCTCCTCAAACGCGACAAAGAAGTGAAATTAATTCGGAAGCATTGTCGACCGCGCGGCCGAACGCAAGAGCAGCACGCGGTGTGCTTGAACGGTCGCGGCGTACCCGACGAGTGTGAGCATATGGAAGAGATACAGCCACAAACCAACAGCGACCGTTGCACCAACGGCGTCGAGACCGCCGAACGGGGCGCCGAGGTTCAGCGGCAGTGTCCAGAAGAGCACAAAACCGTGCGCGAATCCGGAGACATTCGCGGCGGTGAACGAGCCGACGGCCGCGGTGACCGCCCAGCCGGGGCGGAGGGGTGCGATCAGGCGGTACACCAGGATGAACACGGGGCTGAGCACGAGCCAGACGATCAGGAAGCTCAGGACCACCGACCAGACCGCCGTCCAGCCGCCCGCGTGCAGGAGACGGGCGGGCGCATTGAGCGCGGCGAGCAGTGCAAGAACGAGCACCGGGCCGCACGCGAGCAGTGGTAGCACCAGGATGCGCCCACGCCAGCCGGCGGCCGCCCCACCCGGCTCGCCGGACAGCGACGCGAGGGCGCGGCGCAGGCCCTCGCCGTAGAGCGTCGCCGGGACCAGCGCGACCAGGGTCAGCCACCAGGTCATGGACACGCCGGCGCCGAGCAGCACGCTCGCGCCCGCGGCCATGCGCTCGGGCATGGCCGCGATCACCGGTTCGGCCAGGTGCCGCACCCGGCCGGGTCCGGCGACGGCGGCGGCCAGGCGCAGCACCAGCAACGCCACCGGCACCACCGCGATCCCCGCGTAGAAGGTGACCGCGGCGGCGTGCAGGTTGAGGTCGCGGCCCTGGAAGAAGCGCGCGACGAGCCTCGCGAAGCGGACGATCACTCCGGTGAAGTACCCCGGGGAGCGGTGGGCGGAACGGGCGACTGTTCGCGCGGTGCGTACGTGCGTGCCGCTGATCGCTTGATGCGTGTTCGATGCTGTTCGCGCGGTCTCGGCTGCTCGAACGCGCGCTTGTCGCCCTTCGCGGGAGCCGAACACTCCGGTGATGAACTCCATCAGTTTCGAGGGTGACTGCCCGCGCAGTGCGTACGTGCGCGCGGCGGACGTCGCGGTCCGCCTGCATCGCTGCCTCGCACGTCCACCTGGCGCTGTACTCGGTCGCGGCCCGCGCGTGACCCGACGAGACCCTCGGCTATCCGTACACCTCGCTGTCCGCGGGTACGTCGCTGTCCGCGGGTACGTCGCTGTCCGCAGACGTCCCTATCCCCTGTTCCGCGCGCGTCGCCGTCCGGACTACTCGCTATCCGGGCGCCTCACTGTCCGCGCGTGTCGCTGTCCGCGCATGTCGCTGTCCGCGCGTACGTCGCTGTCCGCACGTCCCTGTCGCTGTCCGCGGACGTCCCTGGCCCTGTCCGCGCGCGTCGCCGTCCGCACAACTCGCTATCCGTGCGCCTCGCTGTCCGCGCATGTCGCTGTCCGCATGTCGCTGTGTTCATGGTGTGCGGCGCGTGCGCAATCGCTAATCCGCTCGCGCGGCCGGCGAGACGGACGGTCGGCCGGGTTGCAGAGTTGGGGGATGCACGTTTGCGCAGCTGTCGCCGCGCAAACGTGCGTCGTCTCAGCGTGAACGCTCACTCCGGCGACGTGCCCACCGGCGTGTCGAGCAGAACCGACAGCAACTCGCGCAGCAGGCCGATGCCGTCCTGGCTGAGCACGGACTCGGGATGGAACTGCAGGCTCGCGAAGCCGCGGCCGCGCAGAGCGTGCACGTCACCGTTGGCGGGGTCGCGGGCGACGTCGACCGGGCCGTACGCGGTGTCGAGGACCGGGCCGTCGTGCGTGGCCGCGAACGTCGAGTAGAACCCGACCTTCGCCGGGCGGCCGAACAGGTCGATGTCGCGCTGCATGCCCTGGTACGGCGATGCCTTGCGCCGCAGCGGCAGGCCCAGCAGGCCGGCCGTGAGCTGGTGGCTCAGGCAGATCGCGAGCATGGGCCGGCCCGCGTCGAGCAGCCCGGACACGATGCCCCGCATGCGCGCGATCTTCGGGTCGTCCAGCTGCCGCGGGTCGCCCGGCCCGGGGCCGGGGATCACCAGGTCGAACTCGTCGACTGGGATCTGGGAGTCGTACCGTACGAGCGTCGTCGACAGCCCCAGCACTCGCAGCTGGTGCACGAGCATGCCAGTGAACGTGTCCTCGGCGTCGACGACGAGCGCGCGACGGCCGGCGAGCGCCGGGTCCGCGGTGAGCCCGTCGCGAGCCTGCAACCAGAACGGCGCGAGCGTCGCATTGCGCGCGACGAGCGCGGCCTGCACCTCGGGATCAGCGGCCAGGCGCGCTTCGGACACGGTCGGGCTGTCGTTCTTGTGCGTTGTGTGCGCGTCTGTTGTGCGTGTGGACAGAACCCCGTGTGCGGTTGGCGCTGCCGTGGCAGTCGCGGCGGCTGCGGTGTGCGCGGAGGCTTGGTCGGCGCCGAGGCCTAGCGCTCGTAGTACGGCTGCCGCTTTTGTGTGCGTCTCCAGCACCTCGCCGTCCGGCGTGGAGTGGCGCACCAGCGTGGCTCCGACCGGGACGCGGAGGCGGCCGGCGGCGTCGATGTCGGCGGTGCGGATGAGGATCGGCGCGTCCAGCGTCTGACGGCCCTGCGCGTCGCGGCCGACCAGGGCCAGCACCGCACCGTAGTACCCGCGGCCGCGGCGTTCGTGGCGTGCGACCACTCGGCAGGCGTTCTCGATCGGGCTGCCGACCACGGTCGGGGCGAACATCGTTTCGCGCAGTACTTCGCGCACGTCCCGGGAGCCGCGGCCCGCCAGCATGTACTCGGTGTGGACGAGGTGGGTCATCTCCTTGAGGTACGGGCCGATGACCTGGCCACCGAGGTCGGCGACGGTCGCCATCATCTTGAGCTCCTCATCGAGCACCATCGACAGCTCGTCGATCTCCTTGCGGTCGGCGAGGAACCCGAGCACCGCCGGCTTGGACGGGGCGCCGCGCAGGGTGCCGCTGATCGGGTTCATCATCACGAGGCCGTCGTCCACGCTGACATGGCGTTCGGGAGTGGCTCCGACGAGCGTTCGCTCACCGGTGTGCACGACAAACGTCCAGTAAGCGCCACGTTCGCGCGTCAACAGGCGGCGGAACACGGTCAGGGCGGCCGCGACCGGGTCGCCCTGGAGATCGGCCTCGAACACGCGATGGATGACGAAGTTCGAGCCCTCGCCGCGGCCGATCTCCTCGCGCAGGACCGTGTCCACGATGGACGCGTACTCCTCGTCGCCGACGTCGAAGCCGGCGTTCGCGAGCTCGATCGGCGTGTCGGGCAGGTGCGCCAGGACATCGGCCACCGGTAGCTCGCGGCGTGTGGCGATGCGCAGGACGGACAATGGCGTGCCGTCGTCGACGCAATCGAACCCGCGCTCGCGGACCTGGCGGAACGGTACGAGCGCGAGGCATTCGTCGGGGATGTCGGCGAGGGTTTCCACGGTCGATATCGGGCCGGTGAGCACTTCGACGGCGTCGCGGCCCTCGCGGCGTAGCAGGGCGAACGGGGCTGCCGGGTCGAACAGGCCGGCGAACGACGTGGACTGGTCGAATGAGGCGGGCTCATCGGACGAACGGCGTTGATCGAACGGAGCGGACTGATCGAGCGGTGCGGACTGATCGAGCGGTGCGGACTGATCGAGCGGTGCGGACGAGTCCAGCGGCGCGGTGCGTGGCGCGGTCTCGTCGTGGTGCTGCGCGGACGGCGCGGTGTTGTCGAGCGACACGGCCGGGCTGCGTCGCGCGAACGGCGTGGTTGAGTCGAGCGACGCGGACGGCGTCGTGTTGTCGAGCGACACGGCCGGGCTGCGTTGCGCGAGCGGCGTGGTGTTGTCGAGCGACGCCGACGGGGTGTGCTGCGCGAGCGGCGTGGTGGTGCTCAGCGACGGGGCTGGGTTGTGCGGCGCGTTCGGGTCGAGCGGCATGGCGTTCCCTTCAGGCTCGGGTGGCCACCTGCAGAGGCGGCCCCGGCTCTTCCGGGAAAGCAAAACGGCCGCCTCGTGGGCGGCCGCGAAAGTGTCACGCGGGAGTGGGCCGCCTCGTCAGGCGGGCCACCAGCTGTTCATTCGCGCGGTCACGAGCAAGAGCGTAAAGGGAGCAGACCGGTCTGCGCCAGCACCTCGGGCGGGCATATCCAAAGATTCGTGCGCCACTGGCTGAGCGAACGGTCAAGGAAACCCGGTCACGCCGCTTGCCCAGCAGTCGTGTGCCGCAAACGCGCAGCCGGGCCTCAACGGCGCCATCGAGGTCAATGCCGATCGAGCGGGCAGCCCCGGTGTCACTGGTTGAGCGAACGGCCGACAGAACGGTTCGCGCCGAGCATTGCGTGCACGCCACCGCCCGCATCAGTCACGGCTCCGACGCCGATGCCCGGACCGCGCGGCTCGACCCGGCCATGCGCGAGCGGCTCGACCCGGACCGTGCGCGAGCGGCTCGACCCGGACCGTGCGGAAGCGGCCCCCATCGGCCGCGGCTCCGAGGTCCCCGGCCTAGACACCGAACGCTCCACCGACCACGACTGAGCTGTCGATCCGGGAACGCGTGGCCGGCATCCAACGGCGCCGCCGGGCCCGGCGTGGCGGGTGTGGCCGGCCGGCATGCGCGCCCGTCGTTGCACGAGCGCGCATGCCCGGGTGTCACTTGTTGAGCGAGCCCATCTCCGCGTACCGCTCCCCCGCCACGTCGCGACCGATGGAGAGCTTTTCGATGGCCGCCAGGTCGTCGGCGGTGAGCTGGATGTCCAGGGCGGCCACGTTCTGCTCGAGGTACGAGCGGCGCT
Organism: Dactylosporangium sp. CA-139114; assembly: GCF_050955725.1. Classification (NCBI taxonomy): domain Bacteria; kingdom Bacillati; phylum Actinomycetota; class Actinomycetes; order Micromonosporales; family Micromonosporaceae; genus Dactylosporangium; species Dactylosporangium sp. CA-139114. The sequence continues at coordinate 2,130,234 of NZ_CP192080.1, read as the reverse complement.
TGGTGCCCGGGATCGGCACGATGTCGTCGCCCTGGGCCAGCACCCAGGCGAGGGCCAGCTGGGCCGGGGTCGCGCCCTTGGCCTCCGCCATCTGCTTGACCTCGGCGACCAGGTCGAGGTTCTTCTGGAAGTTCTCGCCCTGGAAGCGCGGGTTGGTCGCGCGGAAGTCGTCCGGGTCGAACTGGTCCGGGCTGGTGATCTCGCCGCTGAGGAAGCCGCGGCCGAGCGGGCTGTAGGCGACCAGGCCGATGCCGAGCTCGCGGAACAGCGGGATGATGGCGTTCTCGGGGTCGCGGCTCCAGAGGGAGTACTCGTACTGTCCGGCCGTGACCGGGTGCACGGCGTGCGCGCGGCGGACACTCTCCGGTGACGCTTCGGAGATTCCCAGGTGGCGCACCTTGCCCGCGGTGACCGCCTCGGCCAGCGCGCCCCACGTCTCCTCGACGGGCACGCTCGGGTCGACGCGGTGCTGGTAGTACAGGTCGATGTGGTCCACGCCGAGGCGCTGCAGCGACGCGTCGACGGCCCGCCGGACGTACTGCGGGCTGCCGTTGACGCGCCGCGTCCCGCCCTCGCGCTGGATGCCGAACTTGGTGGCGAGCACGACCTCGTCCCGCCGACCGGCGATGGCGCGCCCGACGAGCTGTTCGTTCGTGAACGGACCGTACATGTCGGCTGTGTCGAGCAGCGACACGCCGAGGTCGAGCGCGCGGTGGATGGTGGCGATGGACTCGGCGTCGTCGCCGGGCCCGTAGAACTCGCTCATCCCCATGCAGCCGAGGCCGAGCGCGGAGGTGGTCAGTGCACCGAGGTTTCGCGTTTGCATGCCACCAACGTTCCCCCTTAGAGCGCGCTCTAAGTCAAATAGACTGAGGATTGTGGAACCCGGTTACACGATCGCTGAAGTGTCCGAACGCACAGGATTAAGTGCACATACGCTGCGGTACTACGAGCGCGCCGGACTGCTGGATCCGCCTGACCGCGGCACGAACGGGCACCGCCGGTACTCCGATGCCGACCTCGGCATGCTGCGCATTCTCACCCGGCTCAAGGCGACCGGGATGTCGATCGCGGAGATGCGGCGGTATGCGGAGCTGTGCCGCGTCGGGCCGGACACGTTCGAATCGCGGCGGGTGTTGCTGGAGGAGCACCGGCAGCAGGTGCTCGACCGTATCGCCGCTTTGCAGAACGACCTCGAGCTGATCGAATCCAAGATCAAGTTCTACGCCGAGGGTGATACGCGCGATTTGAACGGTCAGTCGTGAGCGGCAGAACGGTGCGTCGCGAGCGGCAGTCGGTGAGCGTTTGAGCACGACTCCCGTGCACAAGCGCGCAGGCCCCGGTCGCGGGCTACGCCGAGGGTGATTCGCGCGGGGGTGATTCGCGCGATCTGGCCAGGCCGTAGAGGCAGACCAGGGCCGCGATCACCATCGGGGTGCCGTCGCGGATCAGGCCGTCCACGCCTAGTAGGAGGTAGCAGAGCGTGGGCTGCACCAGCAGTACGAATGCGGAAATCAGAGCCAGGAGCAGCCTGGCCCAACCGTGACCGAAGAGGGTCACGAAGCTGATGATGCCCGCCACCAGGCCGATCACCAGGCCCAGCACGAACCAGGACACCACCAGCGGCACCGCGATCTCCGGTCGCAGGCGCGGGGTGTCGAACAGCGTTGCGAGCGCGACCGCGCAGGGAACGAACATGAGCGCGGAGTACGACAGGGCGGCGACACGCGCGGTCAGCACCCACGGGGCGACCACGCGCCGCGGCTTGCGCCTGGTCAGGTGCTCGTCTATCCCGGGTGAGCGGAACAGCTGCCACACCACGGCCGAGCACAGTGCCACGACGACGACCAGGCCGGCCACGACCGGCAGCCGCGGCAGGAAGTCGCCCTCCTTCGGCTGGACCAGCCGCGCCGAGGCGAACACCGTGGTCACGGCGAGGATCAGGCCGAGCGGGCGGGCGGTCAGGCGGCCGTACCGCACCTCGCGCATCAGGAACAGGAAGCCGATTGCGCGCAGAACCGCCCAGAATGTGCGTACGCCGAGACCGAAGCCCGCCTCGGCCGAGTACTGCAGGTTGATCACGTCGACGGCGACGGTCGCGATGGCGGTGAGCAGCAGCAGCCGACGCAGGCGCCGACTCGCCGGTGTGGGCGGGGGTGGCCGCTCGAACCGTACGAGATCGGCGAATGAGCGTCCGCCGCCGTTCATGGAACCGCACGCTAGCAGCCGGCACGGTTGGCCGCTCGTTGGCGGGGACGGGTGGGCCCCCTGGGCTGGGACGGGTGGCCCCCGGATGATGGGTACGGACGGACCCTCATCGCGAAGACGGACAGATCCCAGGTAGCGGAGACGACCGGGCCGGTCGGGCCAGCGCGTGATGAGGGAACGAACGGCCGGTCCTGTTCGCATGGAATCGCGTGCTGGGTGCGGGCAGCGGCGGAGGTTCGACCTGCGGGCGATGAGCGAACGAGCGGCTGCTCCTGTTCGCACGGAATTGCGTGCTGGGTGCGCGCAGCGGCGGAGGTTCGACCTGCGGGCGATGAGCGAACGAGCGGCTGGTCCTGTTCGTGCCCGGACCAGACGTGCGTGTTTGGAGGGTTGACCGCACGGACGGTGCTTAATGAGCGAATGTACCGGTGGTGCCGTTCAGGGAACCGCACGCTTGTGCGCGGTACGCGGCATATCGTTGGGACATGCTCGAGCACCTGCGCATCCTGGTCGTCGACGACGAGCCGGATCTGTGCGAGATCGTGTGTAGAGTGCTTTCCCGGGCGGGGGCCGAGGTGCTCACCGCGTCTGGGCTGGCCGGGGCTGAGCGGGTGCTGGCCGAGTATCCCAAGGGCATCGACCTGGCCATCACCGATCTGAAGCTCAATGACGGGTCCGGGGTTCAGGTGGCCGAGGCCGTACGGGGCAGCAGCCCGGATGCGCTCATCATGTACATGTCCGGACTGCCGTACTTCGATGCCGCCGTCATCGAGCTCGGGGAGGACGCGTCGGTGATTGCCAAGCCGTTCCGGGCCACCGAGCTGGTTGACACCGTGCAGAGTGCGCTTGTCAGGGCCGGAAGGGTTCCACCCGAGGCGTGACGGCGCACCTGATGGCGCAAGTCGGGGTGGGCCGCGCGGCCGGCACACGCCAGGGCGATCCACACGATCAGTGAAGGGCCCCGGCGAGCTGCGCCGCCTGCGAGAGCAGGGTTCGCGGTCCGATGCGCACCACCGGCGAGAGCAGCGTTCGCGGCCCGCGCACCACCGGCGAGAGCAGGCTCCCCGACCCGCGCACCACCAGAGAGAGCAGGCTCCGCGGTCTGATCCGCGGCCACTGGTGTCCCGCAGCGCCGCAGAGCCGATGTGCAGCGGTTGTCGGTGAGGTGACCTGCGATTGGACTGAACGGCACCATGCGCCGCGCTCGTCAGGGCGCCGAGGGTACTGCTCGGATCGATGAACGACGAGGCCCGATGTGGGGACACGCGCATGACACGCCGGGTGTCGGCTGCCCCGCCTGCGCGACCGGTGGGCCACTCCTGCACAGCGCGCTCATCGGCGCGAAGCGGCGCGTCCTGGGATTGACGAGGGAAACAGCATCGGGGCGTCGGTCCGCGGCGCTCATGTGTTCGCGGAACTGGCCAGGGCGTCGTCGTGAGTCGCCTCGGCCGCTCGCGGGCCGGCTGTGGCGCTGAATCGGGCGGCAGGGCGGAAACGACGCTCATCGGGGGCGGAAGGGGCGCGGTTGAACGTTAACGGGCAGGTCTGTGGGGGCATAGAGACCCTGGAGGTGGCGCTCGATGGCTGACGATGCAACTAGTGCTGACGACCCCGTGTCGGGTGGTCCCGACCGTCCCACCGAGCTCAGTAAGCGCTCGTGGTTCGAAGTGCTCAAACGGACTATCAAAGAATTCAACAATGACAACCTGAGCGATTGGGCCGCCGCGCTCACGTATTACGGTGTGTTGTCCATTTTCCCGGGCATTCTCGTGCTGCTGTCGATTTCCGGGCTGCTGCTGACGGACACGACACAGTCGGCTGTGCTCCAGAACGCGCAGCATCTGTTCCCCGGCTCGATCGCCAGGCCGATGACGGACGCGATCGACGAGCTGAGGCGGGGCTCGCACGCGGCCGGGCTGTTCGCGATCGTCGGTCTGCTCGGTGCGTTGTGGACGGCCTCGGGGTACGTCGGCGCGTTCATGCGCGCGGCGAACGCCATCTATGACGTACCCGAGGGCCGGCCCATCTGGAAGGTCCTGCCCCTCCGACTCGGGATCACCGTCGCGGTCGGCACGCTGATCGCGCTCGCCGCGCTGAGCGTGGTGTTCACCGGGCGCTTCGCCGAGGAGGCGGGCGGCTGGGTCGGGCTGTCGAAGGAGTCGGTGCAGATCTTCGACATCGCCAAGTGGCCCGCGCTGCTCCTGGTGGTGCTGCTGATCCTGGCCATTCTGTACTGGGCCTCGCCGAACGCCCGCCAGCACGGCTTCCGCTGGATCACGCCGGGCGGTGCGCTGGCCGTGGTCATCTGGCTGATCGCCTCGGGCGCGTTCGCTATCTACGTGTCGAACTTCGGGTCGTACAACAAGACGTACGGCACCCTGGGTGGCATCATCGCCTTCCTCGTGTGGCTCTGGATCTCGAACATCGCCATCCTGCTGGGTGCCGAGTTCGACGCGGAACTGGAGCGGGAGCGGGCGATCGAGGCGGGGCTGGAGCCGAACGAGGAGCCCTATGTGCCGCTGCGCGATGACCGGAAGGTCGACGAGGACCATGAGACAGGGCTGAGCTGACCACTGCCGGCTGTTCGAGTCGGGGGCAGTTGCGCCCGGCTCGAACAGTTTCGCGCATTCGGGGGTGTTCGTCAGCGCCACGGACCAGGAGTGCGGGAAACGACGGGCTCGCTGGAGACACGAGCGCAGAAGACGACAGTGAGGATCGGCAAAGGCGCGGTGGGCGAAGCCCGGGAACACCCACGGCGCTGTGGACGAGCAGCGGCGGACGAAGTTCGGGAACACCCCGGCGGCGTCAACGAACAGCAGCGGACGAAGTCGCGAACACTACGGCGCCGTCAACGAACAGCAGCGGACGAAGTTTGGGAACACCCCGGCGCCGTCAACGAACAGCAGCGGACGAAGTCGCGAACACTGCGGCGCTGTCAACGGAGATGGGTTGGCGTTTGCCGCACGGTACAAGTGGCGCAAGAAAAACTGCGAAACGCGGGGCTGGACGCAACCGGGGCGCGGGGCTCAGCGAGTCGAGGGCGTCAGGGCCGCGCCGATCTGCTCGACCAGGCCGGACATCTCGAAGGCGACCTGCCCCACGTCGCAGCCCGGCTGGACCATCGCGGCCAGGCTCGCCAGCGTGTCGCCCTCGCCCAGGGCCATGACGAAGAGCAGGCTGCGGCCCATTTCCACGATCGTGCGTACGACCGGGCCGGCCTCGGTGCAGGCGGACAGGCCCTGCGCCAGGGAGACGACGCCGGCGACCATGGCGGCGAGCTGGTCGGCGCGCTCCGGCGGCAGCTCGTTCGACGCCGCGACGAGCAGCCCGTCGCCCGAGACCGCGACGGTGTGGCGCACGCCCGTGACGCGTTGCGTGAAGCCGCTCAGCAGCCAGTCCAGCCCCGTGGTCGGTGTCATGCCGAAGATCGTCCTTCCGTGGTCGCGTGCTGGTAACCGGTCATGAGTTCCTTGGCGGCGCCGGGATCGAGGTCCACCGTAGGACCGTCCGGGGTGTGCACGGGACCGGGTACGACGGGGGCGAGGGTCGAGCGCGGGTGCGGTATGTCCACGGGCTCGCCGCCGGGAAGCGCCTGTCCGCGCTCGAAGGGTCGCGGCGGGAGCCTGCGCGCGGCGGGCGGGTCGGCGGCCGGGGCGGGCGTGTCGAGGACGAGCGTGGCGGGCAGTTGCACGATCGCGCGCAAACCGTGTCCGGATGGGGGCGGACGCAGCGTGACGGTGAGGCCGTGCCGGGCGGCCAGGCGGGCGGCGACCGCCAGGCCGGTGCGGTGGGCCTCGGCGGCGTCCAGCGGCGGCGGGTCGGCCAGGCGCGCGTTGAGCTCGGCGAGACGCTGCCGGTCGAGGCCGGGGCCGCGGTCGGCGACCTCCACGACCGCGGTCGCGCCCTCGCGGCGGCCCTCGACCAGCACCGGGCGGTCGGGCGGGCCGTAGCGGGTGGCGTTGTCGAACAGTTCGGCGAGCACGTGTACGACGTCGTCGACGGCGTCGGGGGCCACGTGGACGTCGGGGGCGATCATCGAGTACTCGATGCGCGGGTAGTCCTCGATCCGCGACTGCGCGGCGCGCAGCAGGTCCAGCAGGCTCACCGGGTCGCGGCGGCCCACGCCGGTGTCGGCGCCGGCGAGCACGAGCAGGCGCTGGTTGTCGTGGCGGATCCGTGTGGCCAGGTGGTCGAGGGCGAAGAGCTGGCCCAGGCGGTCCGGGTCGGCCTCGTCGCGCTCGGCCGTGTCGAGGTGGTGCACGAGCTCGTCGGCGAGCCGCTGGCTGCGCCGGGCCAGGCCGATGACCGCGGCGGAGGTGCCGGCGCGCAGGGCGGCCTGTTCCGCCACGGCCCGGGCGGCCTCCTGCCGTACGACCTGGAACTCCTCGGGGTCGAGCGGCGGCGACGATCGCGGGCGGGGTCGGCGGGTGGCCCGCGCTGCGCGAACGGTCAGCGCGATCGAGCCGGCCACGACCGCGATCGTCGCGGCGAGGCCAAGGATGAGCGTTCGGTTCTGCTCGTTGCGTGCGGAGTCGGCGAGGCGGGACTCGTCGGTGCCCGTGTAGGCGGTCAGGTCCGTGAGCGCGTCCAGCGCCGGCTGGGGGTCGCCGGCCAGGCCGTTCGGCACGCGGGCGAGGCGGTCGCGCCAGGCCGCGGGTGCGGTCTCGGCGAAGCGGCGCAGGGCGTCGAGGTGGGCGGCCCGGTGCGCGGCGAGGTTCTCGTGCCAGGCCTGGGTGTCGGCGCCGCGCCGTTCGAGCAGCTGAACTTGCGCGAGTTGTTCGCGGGCGACGGCGAGCCAGCCAGAAGCGCGCATCGCGGCGTGCACGGGCGCCGGGGTGGCCGCGTGCGGCAGATCCTGCCGGAGCGCCACGAACTCGCTGATCATCTGGGTGTACTGCATGAGGAAGTCGCCCGCCGCGACCTCCTGCGATGCCACGGTCACCCGGGTGCGCAGGTCCGCGAGCCCGTCGGGCCTGGCCGCCAGTGCGGCGTCGGTGGCCGCGACCTGCGTGTTGTACGCGGCGCGGGCCTGGTCGGAGCCGGTGAGCAGCAGGCTCAGCGCGGCCAGGCGCTCCTTGGACAGCTCGGTCGCGGCCCGATCGGCGGCCACGCCGGCGGTGACGGCCGTGCGCGGGTCGTCCATCCGCCCGCTCGGCCCGGTGTAGAGGTATGCGGCCACGCCCGCCGCGGCCAGCAGGCCCAGCAGCGGCAGGAGCAGCACGGTCGCCAGGCGCGGCCCCGTGGGGCGCCCGGCGGGAGCAGCATCGACCAGCACCGCTACCCCCTGCCATAGTCCGGTTACTTATGCGTATCACTCTTAGCAGTCGGTACGGAAGAGATGACTTTGCGTTAATGCCCGGTTTGTCAGTATTCACGAGGAAGGCGACACACTTAAGCAAGAAGAAAGGCAAAGTTGAGGCGTCCTCGCACGACGCGCCTTGAGGCCTGATCAGCGGCTCACTAGATTCGCTAACGTGCCAGAGCGGCTCTTCCCGGACGACGAGCCGGGCGACGCGCCCAAGAAGGTCAAGGGCGCGTTCTTCTCCGACTTCACGGGCGAGTTCCCGGTGCCCCGCATCCTGCAGCGGAAGCCGGAAGAGCAGGTGGCGGGCGACGAGCCGAGGCGGAAGGCCGGCGGCCCCGCGCCCGCGTGGATGCGCACCGGCCGGCCCGCACTGCACGAACTGACCCGCAACCGGCGCCAGGCGCTCATGGCGCTCGGTGGCGGCGCCATCGCGCTCGGGGCGCTCGGGACCGGAGCCGCGGCCGTGTTCGGCCAGCCGTCCGCCGACCCCGCCGACTTCGTCAAGACCGGCAGCGGCGGCGGCAACGTCTCCCCCCGCGACGCGGGCTCGTTCTCCAACCGCGACGCGAGCTACACAAGCGGACAGGGAGACTTGAACGACCTCGGCGCGTCGGGCGTCGCCGACACGCCGTCGGCCGCCGCTGTCGCCGCGATGCGGGCCACGCCGCGCTTCCCGACCCCACTGAACCGGGACCCGGTGCTGCACCTGCTGCGCCGCGCCACCTTCGGCCCGACCCCGGGCGACGTGGCGCTGGTCAAGCAGATCGGCATCGACGCCTGGATCGACCAGCAGCTGGAGCCGGACAAGATCGACGACCCGGTCGCCGACGCCGCGCTCAAGGCCGTGCCGACCGCGACCATGACCACGGCGGAGATCCGCTCGACGGTCAAGGACGGCGACAACAAGCCGATGATGGAGCTCACGCGGGCCGTCATCGCGCGGCAGATGTGGAGCAGCCGCCAGCTGTTCGAGGTGATGGTCGACTTCTGGAACAACCACCTCAACGTCACGAGCCCGTTCGACGGCGGCTGGGACGTGCGCGGACCCTACGACACCGGCGTGATCCGCAAGCACGCGCTGGGCAAGTTCTCCGACATGCTCATCGCCTCGGCCCGCGATCCGGCGATGATGCGGTACCTCGACAACACCTCCTCGGACAAGCGCAACGTCAACGAGAACTACGGCCGCGAGCTGCTGGAGCTGCACACCGTCGGCATCGACGGCGGGTACAACGAGAAGGACGTGCGCAACTCGGCCTACCTCATGACCGGGCGCACGGCGACGCGGGACGGGACGTTCAAGTACGACGGCAACAAACACTGGACCGGGGCCGTGAAGGTGCTGGGGTTCCAGCACGCCAACAAGTCCGCCAAGGACGGGCTCGCGGTCGGGGACGCCTACCTGCTGTACCTGGCGACACACCCGTCGACGGCGCGGTACGTGGCGCGCAAGCTGTGTGTGCGGTTCGTGTGCGACACGCCGCCGCAGGGGCTGGTGGATCGGCTGGCGAAGACGTACCAGGAAAGCGGCTCGGCCATCGTGCCGGTGCTCAAGGTGCTGTTCCGGTCGCTGGAGTTCTGGATCGCGACCGGGCTCAAGACGCGCCGTCCGCTCGAGAACTTCATCGCCACGGGGCGTGTCGTCGGTACCGCTCCGGGCTCGGACACCGCCAAGGCCCTCGATGACCTCTACAACTTCACCAGCAAGCTCGGACAGCCGCCGCTGGGCTGGGGGCCGCCGGACGGGTACCCGGACGTGGCTACGGCGTGGAGCTCGGCGGCGGGCATGCTGGAGACGTGGAACGCGCATCGCGCGTTTGTGCAGCAGCAGTGGAAGGGTCTGAACAACCCGAAGGCGGACAGTCTTGTCGCGCAGCCGGCGGCGACGCTCGGGACGTATCTGGATGTGCTCGCGAACCGGCTCGTGTTCCAGCCGATGCAGGCCGGTGAGAAGGACGCGCTCATCAAGTTCCTCGGGTCCAAGGCTGATGCCCGGATCACCGACAACAACCTCGGCGGCAAGTTGCCCCTGCTTGCGCCGCTGATTCTTGACTCCGTCTACCACGCGCTGCGGTGAGGCCCATGAGCTCATTTTCTGACGGCTCCGCTTCTGACGGATCTCCTTTTGACGGCTCCGCCTCCGGCGGATTCGTTTCTGAGGGCTCGGCTTCGGCGGGATTCGGTTCGGGCTCGGGGATCGACGGCTCGGGCTCGGGGATCGACGGTTCGGGCTCCGGGGTCGACGGCTCCGGCTCGGGGGTCGACGGCTCGGGCTCGGGGGTCGACGGCTCGGGCTCGGGGATCGACGGCTCGGGCCCCGGGGTCGACGGCTCGTCTCGTGGTCGCTCGCTGCGCGAACGCTCACTTCGTGATGGCGCTTCACGCGATCGCGGGTCTTATGAGCGTTCTCTGCGCGAACGCTCACTTGGTGATGGCGCTTCGCGCGGTCGCGCGTTTTCTGAGCGTTCGATGCGCGATCACTCAGGGCGGGGTGACGCTTTGGACAATCACGCGTTTCGTGAGCGCTCACTACGCGATCGCTCACTGCACGATCGCTCACTGCCGGATGGTGAGCGGCGGCCGAAGAGCCTTGAAGAGCTGCATCGCCATGGGCCGAACCTGTGCGAGGCGGCCATTCGTGTGCACGCCGAGAAGGTCACCGACGAGCTCGCGGCCGAGCGCGACAAGTGGAGCAAGGGCTTCACGCGTCGGCGGCTCGTGCAGGGCGCCGGCTTCGTCGGCGTGGCCGCGCTCGGCACGCAGCTGGTGACCAGCCGGGTGTCGTTCGCCGCGCCCGAGGACAACAAGAACACGCTCATCGTCATCTTCCTGCGCGGCGGCATGGACGGCCTGTCGGTCGTGGCGCCCGGCGACGACGCGAACTACCGGCAGATGCGGCCGAACATCGCGGTACCGATGGCGTCGATGAAGGCGGCCGGGCGCGGGTTCGGGCTCAATCCGGCGATGACCTCGCTGTATCCGCTCTGGGACGCGGGGAAGATGGCGGCGGTACACGCGGTCGCCTCGCCGGACGCCTCCCGCAGCCACTTCCAGGCCCAGGACGCGCTCGAGCGCGGGGCCGCCTCGGTCGCGGTCCGCACCGGGTGGCTCGACCGCGTGCTCGCGCAGATGGGCCCGGGCACCACCTTCCGCGCGATCGCGCAGGGTTCGGCGCTGCCGCGCTCACTCGTCGGCGGCGAGCAGGCGATCGTGCTCAACGGCATGCGCGACTTCCGCATCGACAACGACAACATGCGCACGCAGACGATGGACGCGCTCAAGACGCTGTACACCGGGCTGGACCATCCGCTGGCGGGGACGGCGGGCTCGACGCTGCAGGCGATCTCGACGGCGCAAAAGCTTGCGAACACGCAGTACCGGCCGGCGGAAGGTGTCCAGTACCCCGGCGGCGGCCTGGCCGACCGCCTGCGCGACATCGCTCAACTGCTCAAGGCGAACGTCGGCCTGCGCATCGCGGCGCTCGACGTCGGCGGGTGGGACATGCACACCAACCTGGGCCGCGTCGACGGCGGCGACATGAAGAACTCGCTGACGAACCTGTCCGACGCGATCGGCGCGTTCTGCACCGACATCGGGCCGCTGCTGGACAACACGACCATCATCACGATGAGCGAGTTCGGCCGGCGCGTGCAGGAGAACGGCAACGTGGGCGTCGACCACGGACACGGCAACGCGATGCTGCTCTTCGGCGGCGGTCTCAACGGCGGCAAGGTCCACGGCAACTGGCCGGGCCTGTCCCCGTCCTCCCTGGACCAGGGCGACGTCGCCGGCGCGAACGACTACCGCGACATCCTGGCCGAGATGCTGAAGAAGCGCTTCGGTGTCGGCGACTCGGCGGCGATCTTCCCGAACCACGACTTCAAGCAGCTGGGCGTCTTCAAGGGCTGAGCGCTCTGGTCCGATGCAACCGGCCGGGCGCGAGGACAGCCGCGCACGAGACCGGCCGGGCACGAGGACAGCCGGGCACGAAGCCGACCGAGCACAAGACCGACCGAGCACGAGACCGACCGGGCACGAAACCCACCGGGCACGAAACCGACCGGAGTCGGTGCCGGTGTCGGTGGTGGCACGGCTCAGAGGCTGAAGACGGAGCCCGTCGTCGTGCCCAGCGTGCAGGCGTTGCTGAAGGTGTGGGTGTAGGCGACCTTGCGGCCCTTCCACGTGCCGTTAGCGGTCACCGTCACCGGGTCCCACAGCATTATGCACATGCTGCCGTCGCTCTGGAGCTTGTCGATCCGGCCGCCGACCTTGGCGAGCTGCTGGCATGCGGTGCGAGCCTGGCGGTGGCTGCCCCCGGCGGGCTGGCAGGTCAGCGACGCGCGGCGCTGGGCGGGCTTGGTCGATTCGCCCTTGGCCACGGTCAGCACCAGACGGATCGTTTTCGCGTTCTGCGCCTCGGGGGCCGCGAGCGCGCTTCCGGGCGCCGCCGCCTCTCCCGCGCCGACCGCCGCCAGCAGCACCGCCGCCGACGCAACCATCCGTGCTGCCCGCATTCGTGACCCCCGTTGCACCTTGCCTGGTGCGCAGAGTCTACGCTTGCCGGTCCGGCATTTCGGGAAAATCGGATTTCGCGGAATTCGGGTCACGCGGTTGAGGGAATGCGCGTTCGCGCATGTGGTTGTGCGTAGCCGTGCGAGGAGAGCCACAGTGCGCGAGCGACCAGGCGACCGTCGATGGCCGAGGACGACCAGGGGCACCTGCGGCCACCGGCGGGGCGAGTAACCAGGGGGTGCCTGCGACCACCGGCGGGGCGAGTAACCAGGGGGTGCCTGCGACCACCGGCGGGCGGGGTAAGCAGAAGGCGTCCGCGGCCACCAGCGGGGCGGGCGACCAGAGGCGCCTGCGGCCGCCGGTGGGTCCAGTGACCAGGGTGCGCCTGCGGGCCCAGTGACCAGGGTGCGCCTGCGGCCACCTGCGGGGCCGGTGACCAGGGTGCGCCTGCGGCCGCCGGTGGGTGCGGGCAACCGGCGGCAGGATCGCCGCGCCGCGCCGTCGCCCAGGCCTCGGGCTCCGCGGCCGCGGGTTGCGTGGTCGTGTGGTCGTGCGGCTTCGGCAGGGCGCCGGGCGGGCATCCGGGAGAGCGCCCGTCGCCGGTGCGCCACCGCGCCGTGGGCGTGCCGGAGAGTGCGAGGTCGCCGCGTGACATTTTCATGCGTCTCGTTCCCATGGATCGACGTGCGGGACTAGATGATTGATGCCTTGAAGGCTCAGTGGTCGTAGGCGATGAGGGACCGTTTGCTGGGGGCGCCGATGGTCCAGTTGTGCCAGATCACGGCGGTCAGGGCGAGGAGGCGTTGGGCGACGCGGGTGAAGACCCCGGCCAGGGTGCGGCCTCCGTGGGCTTCCAGGTCGAGTTGACCCTTGAGGGTGTCGAAGACGGCCTCGACCCATTGCCGGACGCGGGCGAGTTTGCCGAACCGGGCGGGTTCACCCTTGCGGTCGGGGCGCACGAAGTGCGCCCCGAGCTGCCCGGTGATGAACCCCTCAAAGTCCGCGCCGGCGAAGCCTTTGTCGCCGAGCAGCACCTGCCCGGCATGGACGAGGTGATGGTCGGCCTCGAGGAGGGCGGCCATGACCTCGCGTTCGCCGAGTTTGGGGTTGGCCAGGCCCCAGATGACCGGCATGCCCTCCGGGGTACAGACGAGGTAGAGGCGGAAGCCCCAGAAGTAGCGGGAGTGGGAGGCGCAGTAGCCGTAGCCGGCGTCGCCGGCCAGGTCGGACCGTTTGACGGTCTCCCGGGAGGCGCCGCAGGGCAGCGGGGTGGAGTCGATCAGGCGGAGCTGGTCGTACCAGGACGGTGTGCGGGTGGCCAGATGCCGCATCACCGTGGCCAGCAGCGGACCGGCTTTGCGCATCCGCTTGTTGTAGCCGTCCTGGTCGGGCAGGTAGGGGAACATGCCGCGCAGGTGCTTGCGGGCGTAGCGCAGCCAGTGCCGCTCCGATGGGTAACGCAGCAGCACCTGCATCACCGCCAGGCACAGCAGCTCGGCGTGGGACAGCAACGGCCGGCGACCCCGGCCCCGGGGCCGCTCGATCAGGTCATCGATCTCCACGTACAGTGCGGTCACGAGGGTGTCCAGATCAGCGTCCAACGACGGGCTCCAAGAGTTCGGCGGCTGGGTCAGCAACGCCGATCTTGGACACCCTCCCCGCATCTACCAAGCAGCGACACACGCCCGAATCTTCAAGGCATCAATCATCTAGGGTGCTGCATGTTGGAGGTTGCCCAGTGCCGATGGAAGCGCAGGCCCAGAAGCTCGTCGCCGGCTTGGTCCGGGTCGCCGTCATGGCGCCCGTTGACGGGCCTGAGCCCGCGCACGGGTTGCCGCCCGCGCATCGGCAGGTGATGTTGCTGCTCGGCCGGCGGGACCGGGAGTACCGGCTGTCCGACCTCGCCGGGGATCTCGGCGCCACCGTGGCCGCCACGATGGCGCTGCTCTCGCCGCTCATCGCGGACGGGCTGGTCGAGATGCGGCCGGCGCCCTCGTACGCGGCCCGGGACATGCGCGTGGCCGCCACCGATCGGGGGTTGTCCACCACGCCGGCGCCGGCCAACTGGGCCGATCAGCTGCTGGGCGAGGTCGAGGGGTTGAGCGACGGCCAGCAGGCCCGGCTGCTGCGCATGGTCACGGCGAAGATCGGGTTGCTGCAGCAGCAGGGCAGCATTCCCGTGACGCGGATGTGCCTGTCGTGCCGGTTCTTCGACGGGTATCGCCATCCCGGCACGCCCACGCCGCATCACTGCTGGTTCGTCGATGCGCCGTTCGGGTATCGCGAGCTGCGGCTGCACTGCCCGGACCACATCCCGGGGGAACCGCCGAAGCCGAAGTTCTGACCCGCGCGAAGCCGGCACGGCCGTTGCCGCCAGGGTGGAACCGTACAGGCGCGCAGACAGGCACGGTGTCCACGCCGGAGCCGCGGGTCCGAACACGCTGCGTGCATGGTCACGCACGGCTACGGAGGAATCTCGCGGCCATCGACGCTCGCACCGGTGAACCTCGGCATGCCGCCCGCTGCGCATGACCCGCGGTGCTTTTATGCTGATCGCGTGACAAGCTGGGGTGCGCCATGAGTATGTCGGTGACGATCAACGTCGTGATGGACGGATCGACCGTACTCTCCGTCCGGGGCGAGATCGACCACAGCAACGCGGCCACGCTGCGTCAGGAGATCGTGTCGGCCGCTACCGACCGGCGGCCCAGCTCGCTCCGCCTGGATCTCGGGCTCGTGACGTTCCTGGACTCGGCGGCCGTCGGGGCCCTCGTCGCGGCGCAGCGCGAGGCCGGGGCCGAAGGGGTTCGCGTGGTGGTGTGGCGGGCCAGTCCGTTCGTGCACCGGCAGCTGCGCATCGCGGGTGTCCACGAGATGCTGGGCGCCCCGGCCGAGCCGGACAGCGACCACAGCGTCTTCTGACGAAAGCACAGGACCGAAACGGCAGGACCGGACCACAGGGCGATACGGAGACCCCGGGACCACGGGGGTGGCACGGAGCGAAGCGCGGGCCTCAGGCGTTCGAGATGTCCGAGGCCGACGACGGGGCCGGGACGGAAGCGGCCTGCGGCGGGACCTCGTAGCGGTTCGGAGCCGGCCGCACGTCGTCGTGCGGGAACACCCAGAGCCGGTAGGCCCACAGGCGGAACACCATGGCCACGGCCACGCCGATGACCATGCCGAACACGAAGTCCGAGGCCTCCTCGACCGCCGGGCTCACGTTCGGCGTGTGCAGACCGAAGACGTACTGCGCGACCCACAGCGGCGCCGAGTTGAGCGCCACGCCGATGCCGTTCACCACGGTGTACAGCAGCATCTCGTGGTGCCGCCGCCGGCCGCCGCGCGTGCGGAACGACCATTCGCGGTTGAGGAAATACGAGACGATCGTCGCGATGACATTGGCGATCGTCAGCGCGGTGACCGGCTTGTGCTCCATCACCGTCAGCCGCAGCCCATAATTGAGGACCAGGCTGACCACGTAGCAGAAGCCGCCGACGATGATGAACTTCACCGTCTCGCGCCGCTTGCGCAGCAGCGAGGCCACTTGCTCCGGCAGCAGATTGAGGGTCCGGTCTGTAAGCCGCATCGCCGCGACTATACCCGGCGAACCTTGCGTTACGCCCACCGCCGGGTCGGAAACTATCCGCGACCGGCCGTGCACGCTGACGTAGCGGGCGTGATCGAGACCGCCTCGTCGACGGGGCCGAGGACCACGCAGTAGGCGGCAGCCGGGTCGACGTCGCGCACCACGTACTCGGTGGTGCCGGGCGGCAGGGTGCCGAGAACGCTGGCGGGGCCGCCCGCTCGGGACAGCGCGATCACCACGCTCACCGGCAGCGCGGCCCAGGTGACGGTCAGCTCCCGGCCGCGGTCCTCGATGCGCAGGCCGGCGACGGCGAACGGGGCGGCTGAGGAGGCCGGGGAGGCAGGGGAGGCCGGGCCGGAGGCGGCGAACGGGTCCGGCGGGCCCTCGTGATGCCACACCAGCAGCCCCGCGAACACCGCCGCCAGCAACGCGACCAGGCACAACAGCGGCCACACCGACCGCAGCGACGACGGCTCCCCGGCCGCGGGAGCCGGACGCGCGGGAGCCGGACGCGCGGGAACCCGGCGCACCGGGGCAGCAGGCGCGCAGGCCCAGGGCGGCGGGTCGGCGGGCGCGAGAGCCCGGGGTGCCCGGGGCGCCGGGGCGGGAGGCGCGGGGATGGGGGGTGTGGCTGTGGGAGAGGGTGTGGCGGTGGGAGGCGTGGGGGTGGAGACCACCACCGGGTCGACGACGACCGGCGGCGGGGGCATCGAGATCGGCGCCGAGGGCATGGGCGGCTCCACGGCGGCCAGCTCCCACTCCACGGCCTTCGTGAACGGGTGCCGGGTGCCGAGCCGCGCCCGGGCGGCCGCGTGCGCGAGCGTGAACAGCCGGCGCGCCTGCAGCACGTCGCCGGTGGCGTACAGCAGTGCCGCCAGCTCCGCCGCGATGCGGATCGTGTCGAGGTCCTCCGCGCCGTACTCCCGCCGGTGGATCACGTACGCGGCGTTGAGCAGGGCCAGGGCGGGCGCGGTCTCGCCGCGGTCGCGCTGGAGCAGGGCCAGGTTGACGCGGGCCAGGCGCACGGCCCGGGCGACCGAGTCCCGGCCGTCCTCGTCGACGCCGCTGTCGAGCACGCGGTGGTAGAGCCGCTCGGCCTCGTCCCACTCGTCGTGGTCGTGGCGGACGGCGGCCAGCACCGCGACCGCGTGCACCGTGCGCGGGTCCGTCTGGCCGTAGCGCCGCTCGGCCTGGCTCGCGACCGCCTCGGCGAGGTCGTAGGCGGCGTCGAGCTCGCCGAGCTCGCGCAGCACCTCGGCCAGGAGCCGGCGCGCGGTGAGCCGGTCGTCGTCGGACAGGCCGGGCTCGTCGAGCAGGCGCTGGACCTCGGCCCGGGCGCCCGGGAAGTCCCAGCCCACGATGCGCTGCTCCACGAGGTCGAGCCGTTCGGTAACATCGACAGCACTCACAGTATCCCTCCGCCCCGCAGAGCTTAGGGATACCGGTGACGCAACGCCAGCTTTCGATCACGGAAAGGGAGCCGGAACCGCGTACGCGAACGCGACGGAGCCACCTGCACGAGGCGAGAGCACCGCGGCGGCGAAGGCATCGGCTCCGGCAGCCTGCCACGTCGCTGCCGGAGCCGAGCCGTCCGCGTTACCGCGTCGAAAGCCGCGGGCGCCGCACACTGTGAAGGTCGGCCACCACCGGGAACCCTTGAGGGATTCAGCCCAGCATTCGCCGGTAGAGCGCCAGATAGTCCTCCACCATGCGGTCGGCCGAGAAGCGCTCGAGCGCCCGGGCGCGCACCCGGGCCCGGTCCAGCTTCAGCGCGTCGTCGAGCACCCCGGCCGCCTCGGCGGCGTCCGCGGCCAGGTAGCCGGTGACCCCCTCGTCGACGATCTCGGGCATCGAGCCGAGCGGATAGGCGACGACCGGCGTACCGCACGCCATCGCCTCGACCACCGAGAGCCCGAACGGCTCGGCGAACCCGATCGGGTGCAGCAGCGCCGCGGCGGAGCCCAGGATCCCGGCGCGCTGCGCCGGCCCGACGTTGCCGCCGTAGACGATCTGCTCGCCGTCGACGTGCGGCAGCACCTCCTGCCGGTGGTACACCTCGTCATGGACCGGTCCGCAGATCAGCAGGCGACGCCCGGTCGCGCGGGCGATCCGCACGGCCTCGGCGGTGCCCTTGTCCGGGTGGATGCGCCCGAAGGCCACCAGCGTCTCCCCCGGCGCCGGCTGGAACGGGAACTGGCGCACGTCGATGCCGTGGTAGATCGTGGCGGCGTAGTCCAGCCCCGGCCCCCGGTCGGCGTCGGAGATCGAGACGAAGGCCGACCGGGCGCGCTGGTACGCGGGCAGGATCGCCGGCGAGCAGAAGCCGTGCACGGTGGTCAGCAGCCGGCTGCGGCAGAAGGCGCTCATCGCCAGCGGCAGCCAGTCGAGGTTGTTGTGCACCAGGTCGAACTCGCCGCTGCGCTCGAAGCAGCGAGCGATGTGGATGGCCTCCCAGACGCGTCCGTCGTAGCCGGCGTCCTCGTTGTAGGGGTGCTCGACCACGCCGTCGAGGCGGGCCGTGGTGACGGAGTCGAGGCTCGCGAAGAGCGTGACGTCCACGCCGCGGGCGACCAGGCCCTCGGCCAGCAGCGAGACGACCTGCTCCCACGGACCGTACGCCCGCGGAGGTGTGCGCCAGGCGATCGGCCCGAGTAGTGCCACCTTCATCGCCGCCCCCTACCCGCGCGCCCCCGCGCGAATCCTCACGTCCGCGTCCCCGGCTGCCGATAGGCACACAGCCGGGGCCCCGTGACGAACATAACGGACAAAAGCCCCAGCCGCCGGGAGAACGACGGCCGTAAGATCGGCGCGGGGCTGGTCCCGCCCGCGGCTCGGGCGGTGGGCTCGGCGGGCGGGGGGCTCGGCGGCGCTACGCCTTGCGCAGCAGCCGGTGCTGCCTGACCACGGGAACGGACAGCGTCTTGTACCCGACCTGCTCGAACAGCACCGTCATCTGCTCGCCGGCGTAGGAGAGCACGACGCCCTTGCCCCACTCGCCGTGGCGGACCTCGGCGTGGATGGGAAACGGCGCGTCCTGGGCGGCGGCCAGGCCCGCGGCCGCGCTGCCGTCGGTGCAGTTGTCGCAGTGCCCGCAGATGCCCTCGAGGTGCTCGCCGAAGTAGGCCAGCAGCGTGCGGCCGCGGCACTGCTCGGTCTCGGCGAAGTTGCGCATCATGTCCAGCCGCGAGCGCGACGTCGTCTGCTGCCGCTCGGCCTGCGCCTCGGCCAGCTCGGCGGCCTCGGCCGGCGTCGGCGCCCAGCGCGGGGCCTTCACCTTGCCCCCGTGCAGCATCCGCGCGCCGCCGACCTCCTCCAGCAGGGCGAGCAGCTGCCCGAGCTTGCGCTCGCCGAGCCCGGTGCGCTCCTGCAGCTCGTCGCGGGTCATCGGCTCCTTCGCGGCCCGCAGCAGGGCCGCGAGCGAGGCGACCTCCTCGCGGTCGACGGAGACGGTGGTGAAGAACTTCCGAAGACCGGTGTCCTCGCTACGGTGCAGCAGCAGGACGTTCGCCGGTTGCCCGTCGCGCCCGGCGCGGCCGATCTCCTGCAGGTAGGAGTCGGGCGAGTCCGGCAGCGAGACGTGGTTGACCCAGCGGATGTTGGGCTTGTCGATGCCCATCCCGAACGCCGTGGTGGCCACCATGACGGGCACCTCGTCGGCGAGGAACGCCTCGTGGGCCCGCTCGCGCTCGCCGGCGCTCATGCCGCCGTGGTAGGCGACGGCCGGGATGCCCTCCTGGCCGAGCCGCTCCGCCAGCTCCTCGGTGGCGCGGCGGGTCGGCGCGTAGACGATGCCGGGCGGGGTGGACTCCCGCACGCGGGCGATGAGGCGGCGCAGGCGCGTCTCCTCGTCGGGGCAGTGCACCGACTCCAGGTAGAGGTTGGGGCGGTCCAGGCCGGTGACCACGACCTCCGGGTCGCGCAGGCCCAGGCGCTCGATGATGTCCTCGCGCACCGGCGGCGAGGCGGTCGCGGTCAGCGCCACGATCGGCGGGCGGCCCAGCTCGCGGATGAACTGGCCGAGCTGCAGGTAGTCCGGCCGGAAGTCGTGGCCCCACGCGGAGACGCAGTGCGCCTCGTCGACCGCGACCAGGCTGGGCTTGAGCGCCTTGATCTGCGCGACGCGGGCCGGGTCGGCGAACTGCTCGGGCGTGAGGAAGACGAACTCGGCGTCGCCCTTGCGCAGCGACTCCAGCGCCTCCTCGCGCTCGGTCTTGCCCTCGGCGGAGGACAGCCGCACGGCGACCAGCTCGTCCTGGTTGCGCGCGCTCAGCGAGGCGATCTGGTCCTGCTGCAGCGCGAGCAGCGGCGAGACGACGATCGTCGGCCCGGGCAGCAGCGGCGCCGGCACCTGATAGATGGCGGACTTGCCCGCACCGGTCGGCAGCACGGCGAGGGCGTCACGGCCCTGCATGAGCGCCTCCATGGCCCGCAGCTGCTCGTCGCGCAGGCGCTCCCAGCCAAAACTGTCCTTCGCGACGCGCCGCAGTTCCTCCGCACTCATGGAAGGCATGGTAGGACCTTGGGGTATGCCTATCGAGACGCAAGGCGTGGTCGCCCTCGGCAAGGGCCGGCCGGTCAGCTTGGAAACCATCATCGTCCCGGAGCCCGGACCCGGTGAGGCGCGGGTCGAGGTGCAGGCCTGCGGCGTCTGCCACACGGACCTGCACTACCGCGAGGGCGGCATCAGCGACGACTTCCCGTTCCTGCTCGGACACGAGGCCGCGGGCGTCGTGGAGTCCGTCGGCCCCGGCGTGACCGACGTGGCGCCCGGCGACTTCGTGATCCTCAACTGGCGCGCCGTGTGCGGGCAGTGCCGCGCGTGCCGGCGGGGGCGGCCGTGGTACTGCTTCAACACCCACAACGCCAAGCAGAAGATGACGCTGGCCGACGGCACGCCGCTGTCCCCCGCCCTGGGCATCGGCGCGTTCCTCAAGCACACGCTGGTCGCCTCCGGCCAGTGCACGAAGGTCGACCCGCGGGCCCCCGCCACCGTCGCCGGGCTGCTCGGCTGCGGCGTCATGGCCGGCATCGGCGCCGCCGTCAACACCGGCAACGTCGGGCGCGGCGACTCCGTGGCCGTCTTCGGCTGCGGCGGGGTGGGCAACGCGGCCATCGCCGGCGCCCGCCTGGCCGGCGCGTCGACGATCATCGGCGTGGACGTGGACGAGCGCAAGCTCGGCTGGGCCACCGAGTTCGGCGCGACCCACGTGGTCAACTCGCGCGAGACGGACCCGGTCGAGGCGATCCGGGCGCTGACCGGCGGCCACGGCGCCGACGTGGTCGTCGAGGCGGTGGGGTCCCCGCAGGTGTACGAGCAGGCCTTCTTCGCCCGCGACCTCGCCGGCACCGTGGTGCTCGTCGGCGTGCCGCGCCCCGACATGCAGCTCACGCTGCCGTTCCTGGAGGTCTTCGGGCGGGGCGGGGCGCTGAAGTCGAGCTGGTACGGCGACTGCCTGCCCTCCCGCGACTTCCCCGTGCTCGTGGACCTGTACCTGCAGGGCCGCCTGCCGCTGGACAAGTTCGTGACGCAGACCGCCGGCCTGGGCGACGTCGAGGACGCCTTCCACAAGATGGAGCGCGGCGAGGTGCTGCGCACGGTCATCGAGCTCTGACCCCGGCTCCGGTGCAAGGCCCGCGGCGCCTCGGCGTCGCGGGCCTTGTCGTGCGACATGTCGGGCGCTCCGCACCGCGACATGTCGGATGTATACCCCGGCAGGTCCCATGTCGGATCTCGTGCCACGTTGCCGCGCCATGATCGGGAGGGGTTGTCGGCGATAGGTTCCCGATATATCGTCGAACTATCAACGAAGCGATCCGACGAAATGGGGGATGCGACATGAGGTCGCGACACGGCTTGTTCGACACGGGGGCCTGGCAGCGCGGGTTCGGCAGTTTCATCCCGCCCTTCCCGCCCGAGGGCGGACGCGGCGGCGGCTGGGGCCGCGGCGGGCACGGCCACGGACGGGGGCGCTCCCGCGGGGGGCGGCCCAACGTGCGCAACGCGGTGCTGGCGCTGCTGCACGAGCGCCCGATGCACGGCTACGAGATGATCCAGGAGCTCGAGCAGCGCACCGGCGGCATCTGGCGGCCGAGCCCGGGGTCGGTGTACCCCACGCTGCAGATGCTCGAGGACGAGGGGCTGATCGTCGCCGAGGAGAGCGGGGGCCGCAAGCGCTTCGTGCTCACCGACACGGGCCGCCCCGAGGCCGAGACGGCGGCGCAGCACGCGCCCTGGCAGGAGTACGGCGACGAGAACGTCTCGCAGGCCCAGGAGTTCCGCGACGCCGCGTTCGGCATCATGGACGCGCTGCGCCAGGTGGGCTTCAACGGCACCGGCGAGCAGCGGGCCCAGGCGCTCGAGGTCCTCACCGAGACCCGGCGCAAGCTCTACGCCATCCTCGCCGACTGAGGCGGGCACCCACAGACGCGATCCCCGGGGCGTGCGGGCCCCGGGGATCGACCATCTCCGACGAAGGAACGCGTCATGCGCTGGTGGACCGTTCGCCCGTCGCCGCCCTCCGGGCCGCCGCGGGAACCACGGCAGCCCGGACCGGCCCCGGCTACGGCCGCCGCGTCGGATCCTCGTTCCGGCCGCCCAGAGCGGCCCACACCTGATTGACCGTCTCGAACCGCGTCCCGGCCGGCAGCAGGCGCAGCGCGTCCAGTACCTCGTCGGGCGCGCCCAGCTCCCTCGCGCCGGCGATGAGCGCGTCGCGGTCTCCGGGGAGACAGCTCTTCGGGATGTACCGTCCGAGATTGCTCCTGCCCTCGACCTCGTCCGGCGTCATGCCGACGGGTGCCCCGCCGGTGCGGTCTCCCTCGCCCTCCGGATCGACCCGGCGAGCCTCGATCTCGTCCTCGCGCCGGAGCCGCTCGTCGAGGGCCACTCCGTGCTTCGTGTTGCCTCGCTGCATGGCGTCCATGAAGGTGCACGTACCCGGGCGAAATCCCCCCAAACGGGCTCACCCTCGATTGGAAACCGGCGGCCCTGGGTAGCCGATGGCTATCCGCCCGATACACCGCACGCCGAATCCCCCCGACGTGCCGGCCCGGGCGCTTCGCAGGAGGTGAGCACACAGTGGCACGCATCGGGCAGCTGTTCGGCGGGCGCGGGAGCGCGACCGACCGCGACGGCGACGGCATCGACGACCGCGCCGAGCGGCCGGTCGTCGACCGCGACCGTGACGGCGTGGACGACCGTACCCAGCGGCCGGTCGTCGACCGCGACCGTGACGGCGTGGACGACCGCGCCGAGGCGGCGGGCGAGACGCGCACGTGGCGCCTCGGGCGCCGGCACGACAAGGACGGCGACGGCATCGACGACCGCACCGAAGCTCCGAGCGCGGCCAGGACCACGGGCGCCGTCCCGGCGGTCGGGGTCATGGACCGCGAGAGCGACACGGCCGCCATGCGCCGCACGATCGACCGGGAGCCGGTCGCCGCGCCGGAGCCGGTGGTCGAGCCCGTACCGGTCCGCCAGGCCCCCGCGCGGGTGAGCCTGCTCGCCACGTTCGGCGTCATCCTGGGAGTCGCGGGCGTCGCGGCGGCGCTGACCGGGCTGCTCGCGCCGTGGGCGATCCCCGTCGGCGCGCTCGGGCTGCTGTTCTCCTTCGGCGGCATCATCGCCGGGGTGCGGCCCAACGTGGCCGGCCGCGGGCTCGGCACGCTGGGCGTGCTGATCAGCGGGGCGGCCGTGGTCT
Source organism: Dactylosporangium sp. CA-139114 (assembly GCF_050955725.1). NCBI lineage: Bacteria > Bacillati > Actinomycetota > Actinomycetes > Micromonosporales > Micromonosporaceae > Dactylosporangium > Dactylosporangium sp. CA-139114. Next base: position 2,106,923 of record NZ_CP192080.1, on the reverse strand, counting down.
TCGGCATCCTCGCGATGACCGGCCAGGTCAGCTGGCTCGACAGCAACGCCGACCAGGTGGCCCGGCTCAACGACTGGCTGGACACCCAGCTGCCCTGGATGAAGGACTGGTGACCGATGGCTCCCCGTAGGCCGCGCTCCTCGGATCTGCCCGCCACGCTGCGGCGCTCGGACGAGCACGCGCAGGCGACCTGGCAGCAGACCCACGACTCCGCCGCCGAGCAGTACGGCGACGGCGAGCGCGCGCACCGCACGGCCTTCTCGGCGCTCAAGCACACGTACGAGAAGGTCGGCGACCACTGGGAGCCCAAGGACGAGGCCGGCCCGAGCGACGCTCAGGCCGCGCAGCACGGCGCCGCGGCGCGCAACCGGCCGCGGCGCACCGCCGAGGGCGTGGACGCCAACGCCTCGAAGCAGCACCTGCTCGAGCTCGCGCGGCGCCTGGAGATCCGGGGGCGTTCGCGGATGACGAAGGCGGAGCTGGTCGAGGCGCTCATGCAGGCCAACCGTCGCGAGACGGCCCGCGCCCGCGGCTGAGCATCGGCTTTGCCGAGGCCGGACAGGTGTTCTCATCTGTCCGGTCTTCGCACTTCATCGGCCGTCACTGCGCGGCGGCGGGTTCCAAGGCGGGTGAGCCGCGCCGGGTCGCGAGGATCGAGCCCGCCAGGATCAGTGCGAAGGCCACCCCGGTCAGCCACGTCACCGGCTCGCCGAGCACGAGCGCGCCGAGCAGCACGGCGACCGCGGGGTTGACGAACGTGATCACCGTGGCGCGGACGCCGCCGACCTCCGCGATGAGCGCGAAGAACAGGACGAACGCGAGCGCCGTGCAGATCACCGCGAGGACGAGCGCGGCCAGGGCCGGGCCCGGGGTCACGGCGCGGGCGAGGGCGGGCAGCCTCGGCACCGACACGGGCGCGAACAGCAGCGCGCCGACGACGAGGGAGGCGGCGGCGACGCCGTAGCGCGGCACGTCCGAGAGCCACCGCTCGATGATCAGCGGACCGGCCGCGTAGCACACGACGACGCCCCCGAGCTCGAGCAGCGGCACGGCCCCGCCGCCGCCCGCATGGAAGCCCAGCAGCACCGCGACGCCCGCGAGCCCCACCAGCAGCCCGCCGGCCCGGCTCGCGGTGAGCCGCGCCGCGCGGTCGGTGAGGCGGGCCAGGACGGCCGCGACGAGCGGGACGCCGGCGATGACCAGGCCGGTGAACGAGCTGTCCACGTGCCGCTCGGCGTCGCAGAGCAGCAGCCAGGGCAGGCCGATCTCGACCACGGTGTAGACGAGCAGGGGCAGCCACGGGCGCAGGGACGCGCGGAGCTCGCGGCGGGCGAGCGCGATCGGCAGCAGCAGGACGGCCCCGAGGGCGGTGCGCACGAAGACCAGCTCGGCCGGGCCGATCTCGCGCACGGCCACCTTGATCAGCAGGTACGGGATGCCCCACACCACGCACATGGCGCTGAAGAGCAACCAGCCACGACGACTCATGCCCCCGATCTCACGCCGGTGCGCGGGTGCGCGTCTTGAACGCTGTTGCGGAATGCGGCCGGGGTGACGCCCGTCACCCGCTTGAACCAGCGCGTGAGATGGGCCTGGTCGGCGAAGCCCACGGCCTCGGCGACGTCGGCGGGCGGGCGCCCCGCGGCGAGCAGGTGGCGCGCGTGGCACACCCGCTCCAGCACGAGCCAGGCGTGCGGCGGGAAGCCGGTCGCGTCGCGGAAGAGTCTCAACATGTGGTACGGCGACAACGCCACGCCCTCCGCCAGCTCCCGCAGGCTCGGGGCGCACCGCAGGTCGGCCAGCAGCCGATCGCGGATCTCGGCGACCTTGCGCGCCGCGGCCGCGTCCGAGGCCCGGATGCCGCCCCGCGCCTCCCGCAGCGCCCCGTGCCGCTGGATCACCGCCTCGAACGCCCAGACCAGCCGGGAGTGCGCGGCGAGCGGGTCGCGCCCGGCGGTCAGCTCCTCGTGGGCGGCGCGGACGAGGTGCACGCTGCGCGGGTCGGTGACGATGGGCTCACGGAACCCGGCGCGCTCGGGGCGGCCGTCGAAGAGCAGGGCCTCGCTGGGGTACAGCACGCGGTAGGCCCACCCCTGCGGGTGCGCGGCCATCCCGTCGTGCGGCTCGTCCGGCTCGAGGATGGCGAGACTGCCGACGCCCGCGCGCAGCAGCTCGCCCCGGTAGTGGAACTGCTCCTCGCCGCGGGTGACCACGCCGATCGCGTAGGTCGCGTGCGAGTGGCGCGCGAACTGGTGCCGCCGGTAGCTGGCGGTGAGCAGGTCGAGCGTGTGGCGGCCGTCGTCGACCCGCGACCACTGCGCCGTCTCACCCATGGCGCGCACGATACTCCGGCCGGGGCTGCGGCCAGGGCTGTCACGGTGCTCGCCCCCCGCGGGGCGCGGCGTCCGTCAGGACCCGATCACGCGTGCGTCGCGACGCTCAGGACGTGGTCGGTCAGGGACGGGTTCGCGCGCAGCTCCGCCGCGGTGTGCTCCGCCGCCACGACGCCGTCCGCGAGCAGGGCCACCCGGTCGGCGACCGCGAGCGCGTGCTCCGGCTGCTGCTCGACCAGCAGCACCGTCAGCCCGCCCCGGGCCAGCTCGGCGACGACGGCGCGGACGCGGTCGGCGAGGTCGACGGCCAGGCCCTCGCACGGCTCGTCGAGCAGCAGCACCGCCGGCTGGGTGAGCAGCGCCCGCGCGATGGCGAGCATCTGGGCCTCGCCGCCGGAGAGCTGGTCGCCACGGTTGCGCATGCGCTCCCGCAGCCGTGGGAGCAGCTGCAGGACCCGGGCCTGGGTCCACTCGCCGCGGCGGCGGGACAGGCTCAGGTGCTCGGCGACGGTGAGGCTCGGGAAGACGCGGCGGCCCTGCGGTACCAGGGCGACCCCGGCCCGGGCCACGCGGTGCGCCGGGCGGCCCGCGAGCTCGGTGCCGTCCAGGGCGACCCGGCCGGACCGCGGCTTGATGAGCCCGCAGATGGTGTGCACGAGCGTGGTCTTGCCGGCGCCGTTGCGCCCGAGCACGGCCAGCGCGCCGCCCGTCGGGACGGTGAGGTCGACGCCGTGCAGGACGGTGCCGCCGCCGTACCCCGAATGCAGACCCTGAACGGTGAGCGTCACGGTGTCACCCCCGCGTAGGCGGCCTTGACCTCGGGCGAGCGCCTGGTCTCGGCGACGGTGCCGGTGTGGACGTGCCGGCCGGAGTGCAGGACGGTGACGTGGTCGGCGAAGCCGTACACGAGGTCCAGGTGGTGCTCGACCAGCAGCACCGCGACCGTCTTGGGCAGCTCGGCGAGCAGGCCCGCGAGCAGCTCCACCTCCGGCGGGGCCAGGCCCGCGGCCGGCTCGTCGAGCAGCAGCAGGCGCGGCTCGCCGGCCAGGGCCATCGCGAGCTCGAGCTGGCGGCGCTGGCCGTGCGAGAGGCTGCCGGCCCGCGTCCCGGCCACGTCGGCGAGGCCCACGGCCGCGAGGTACTCCCGCGCGTTCGGCCGCAGCCGGCCCCACGGGCGCCGGGCGGCGACGAGCACGTTCTCCATCGCCGTGAGCGTCGGCCACACGGCCGGGTGCTGGTGCGTACGGCCGATGCCCAGACGCGCGCGGCGGGCCGGGGCCAGCCGCGTCACGTCGCGATCGTCGAAGTGGATCCGGCCCGTGGTCGGCCGCTGGGCGCCCGCGATCAGGTTGAGCAGCGTGGACTTCCCGGCGCCGTTGGGGCCGATGAGGGCCCGCCGCTCCCCCGGGGCCAGCTGCAGCGCGACGCCGTCGAGCGCGGCCAGGTCGCCGTAGCGCCGGCCGAGGTTCTCCACCCGCAGGATCATCGCGCCGCTCCCGGTTCGGAGATCTGCTCGGAGACCGGCTCGGAGATCTGCTCGGAGACCGTCTCGCCGGCCGCGGCGGGCGTGCGCGGCGCCGGGATCCGGGCCGCCGGGGGCGGGCCGGACGGGGGCGCCGGGCGCGACCGCGGGCGCACGAGGCGGTTGAGGTAGGACAGGGCCGCGTGGTCGCCCAGCAGACCGTTGGGCAGCAGGTACACGCACGCGATGAACAGCAGCCCGAGCAGCAGCGGCGCGTGGCCGGCCTCGGCCACCCAGTCGCGGGTCGCGACGACCAGCCCGGCGCCGATGAGCGCGCCGAGCATCGACGTCGCGCCGCCGATGACCACGGCGAGCAGGATGAGCGCGGCGACGTCGAAGCCGCCGTCGCCCGGGGAGACGTACGACTGCTCCGTGAACAGCAGCGCGCCGGCCACCCCCGCCAGGGCGCCCGCGGCCACGTAGGCGACCGTGAGGTATCCGGCGACCGGGTGCCCGCTGGCGCGCATGCGGCGGGCGTCGTCGCGCGTGGCGCGCAGCAGCGCCCCGGCCGGGGAGCGCAGCACGAGCAGCACGACGCCGACGAGCACGCCGACGACGGCGAGGGTGTAGAGGTACCGCGACGACTCCGTGTCCAGCTCGACGAGGCCCGGCAGCGGGGTCACATCGGTGAGCACGGAGATGCCGTCGGTGCCGTGGGTGACCGACTTCCAGCGCCCGGCGAGCGTCGACGTCAGCTCGCCCAGGGCCAGCGTGATCATGAGGACCACGACGCCGCGGGCGTACACCACCAGCGGGGCGGTGATCAGCGCGAACGCGGCGCCCATGCCGGCGGAGGCGAGCAGGTGCACGACGCCGATGGTGTGGCCGTGCTCGATGAGGTTCGCGGTGGTGTACGCGCCGACGAGGAAGGGCGCGGTCTGCCCGAGCGTCGGCAGGCCCGCGACGCCGGTGAGCAGGGCGACGCTGACCGCGAGCAGGCCGATGATGAGGATGCGGGTCAGCATCCCGGTGGCGTAGCGGTCGAGGGTCCACGCGAACGAGACCAGCAGGGCGAGGACGGCCGGCGTCAGCAGGTACCGCAGCAATCTCATGCCGACCGTCCCGACGGCAGCAGACCGCGCGCCCGCGCGGCCAGGGCGAGCGCCATCGCGCCGAAGAGCACGAAGGGCGCGATGGTCGACAGGTCCGGGTTCGCCACGCCGATGGTCTGGATCTCGCCGACGGCGATCGCCGCGACCAGGGCGCCGGCGATGGAGCCCATGCCGCCGAGGACCACCACGACGAGGGACAGCATCAGCACCAGGTCGGCGGTGCGCGGGCCGGCGCCGATGATCGGAGCGCCGAGCGCGCCCGCGAGCCCGGCCAGGGCACCCGCGCCCGCGAGCACGCTGGTGCGCACGGTGAACGGGGAGACGCCGAGCATGGCGACCATCTCGCGGTCGTCGACCGTCGCGCGCACGAAGTGCCCGGCCCGGGACCGGCTCACCACGAGGAAGAGCCCGGCCGCGATCAGCGCGGCGACGACGATGAGGGCGAGACGGTACCCCGGGTAGCTGTGCCCGGCGAGGTCCACGGAGCGGTCCAGCGACTTGGGCACGGTCAGGGCCAGCTCGTCCTTGCCGAACATGGCGGTGAGCCGGTCGCCGGCCACCAGCGCGACGCCGAACGTCAGCAGGGCCTGGGCAAGGTGGCCGCGGCCGGCCAGCGGTGTCAGCAGCAGCGCGAGCAGGGCGCCGCCGAGGCCCGCGGCCGCGGTGCCGACCAGCACCGCGAGCGCGAGCGATCCCCAGCTGCCGTCGCTGATCTTCGCGGCGGCGTACGCACCGAACGCGAAGAGCGTCCCGTGCGCGAGGTTGAGCACATCACCGACGCCGAAGGCGAGGGTGAGCCCGGCGGCGACGACGAACAGCAGCAGGCCGTAGGCCACGCCGTCGACCGCCGGGATCAGGTACGCGTCCAAGGAACTACTGGCCGACCGTCGCGAGGTCCTGCACCAGCGTGTTCGCCAGCGCGCGGCCGTCGGCGCGAACCTGGCGCAGGTACCACTTCTGGACCGGCGCGTGGTTCTTGCCGAACTGCCACTGCCCGCGCGGGCTGGAGATCTGGCCCAGCTTGGCGACCTGCTCGTTGATCGTCTCCGACGTCACGTTGCTGCCGGCGGCGGCGATGGCCCGGTCCAGCACGGCGGCGGCGTCGTAGGACGCGACGGCGTACGTGGTCGGGGTCGCGTCCGGGAACTGCTGACGCCAGGCGGCGACGAACTTGCGGTTCTCCTCGTTGTCGAGGTCGGGCGAGTAGTTGCAGGTGGTGAAGACGTCCTTCGCGGCCTCGCCCTCGGCCTGCAGCACCGTGCCCTCGGTCAGGAACGCGCCGTACAGCGGCAGGTCCTTGATGTCCGACTGCTTGTACTGCTTCACGAAGTCGATCGCGGCCTTACCGGCGTAGAACGTGTAGACCGCCTTGGCGCCGCTGGACTTGATCTGGCTGAAGTACGGCAGGAAGTTCGTGGTCTGCGGGAACGGCGTCCACAGCGTCTTGCCGCCGGAGTTGGCCAGCTGCCCGCCGATCTTGGCGAACTCGGTGGTGAAGCCGCCGACCTCGTCGTAGCCACCCTGGTAGTCCGGGCCGATCGCGAAGACCGGGCCGTTGACCTTGTCCTTGATGTACTGCGCGATCGACTGGCCCGGGTCCGAGGACATGAAGCTCGTCGTCCACACCCCGTTGAGGTCCTTGAGCTCGGGGCGGCCGTTCGAACCGATCAGCGGGATCTTCGCCTGGGCCAGCAGCGGCGCCACGGCGGCCACCGAGCCACCGCCGACGATGCCGGTCATGGCGATGACGCCGTCCTCCTTGACCAGCTTGGTCGCGGCGGGAACGGCGGTCTGCGCGCCGTCGCCCTCGTCACCGATCTTGAGGTCGATCGGGTGGCCGCCGAGCTTGCCGTCGTGCATCTTCAGGTACAGCTCGAAGCCGTTCTTCAGGTCGGTGCCGACGGACTGGTAGGTGCCGCTCAGCGAGCCGAGGAAGCCGATCTTCAGGGTGGACGCCGCACCGGCGCTGCCGGACTTGTCGTCGTCCTTGGCGCACCCGGCGCCGGCAAGCACCAGGCCGGTGGCCAGCGCGATGCTGACCAATCGTCGTGGCAGGAACATTGTTCTCCTTGAGGGGGGTTTCTAGCGGCGAGCGCCGGCGCGCTGCGCAAGGGCGTGCTCGGTCACGGCGACGAGGATCTCCTTGGCCGACGCCCGCGACCGAACGTCGGCGTCGAGCATCGGAACGCTGCGGTGCACGGCCAGCGCGTCCCGGATGTCCTCGAGGTGGTAGCGCGCCGCGCCGTCGAAGTTGTTGACGGCCACGACATAGGGCAGGCGACGGTTCTCGAAGTAGTCGATGGCGCCGAAGCAGTCGGCCAGCCGCCGCGTGTCGGCGATGACGACCGCTCCGATGGCCCCGCGGCACAGCTCGTCCCACATGAACCAGAACCGCTTCTGGCCCGGGGTGCCGAAGAGGTACAGCACCAGGTCCTGGTACAGCGTGATGCGGCCGAAGTCCATCGCCACCGTGGTGCTGCCCTTGTCGGGCACCAGCGAGGCGTCGTCGTGCGCGAGGCTGGCGGCGGTCATGACGGCCTCGGTGGTCACCGGCGGGATCTCGGAGATCGCGCCGACGAGGGTGGTCTTGCCCGCGCCGAACCCGCCCGCGATGATGATCTTTACGGCGGTCGGGCGTCCGCGCCGGTGCGGGTCGGTCACATCTGTCCCCGTATCGCGGGCGTCAGCGCGTCGCCGATGCGGTTGGCGAGCTCGGTCATCTCGTAGGAGACCTTGCCGACGTCGGCGTTCGGCGAGGCCAGCACGAGCATCGACGCGCCGTCGCTGAAGGCCATGCAGAACATGAAGCCGCCGTCGAGCTGGGTCACGTTCGAGATGACCTGCCCGGCGTCGAAGAAGCGCGCGGCTCCGGCGAGGAGGGCGACGAGACCGCTGCCGGTGGCGGCGAGCTGGTCGGCCCGGTCCCGGGGCAGGGCCCGGGTGTGGGCCAGCACGAGACCGTCAGTGGAGATCGCCAGCGCGTGGCTGACGTCGGGGGTGCGGCTCGCGAAGCTATCCAGCAGCCAACCGAGATTACTCGGGTCGGTCACAGACGTGGTCCTCTCCAGCTGTTGCATATACATCCCAACGGTTCCCCCCGGAGCCGATCAGCTCTGCGGGCGTCGGTTCGCGACGCCTCGTGCGTATGCCGACATCGCCGCGGCCACCCGCGAGGGGTCGCGCTTGGGCGTGCCGGTCTGCATCGGTGCGCCCGGCCGCTGCTGCGTCGGCTCGGCCGCGCCCGGCACCAGCTGCCGCCCGGCCGCGCGGACCGGCAGGCCCGCCGCGGTGGTGGAGCTGACCTGCGGTGTGGCCGCCTCGGCGGCGGCGCGCCATCCGGCGTCGGCCGCGCTCTGCCAGTTCTTCGGCTCCGGCGCGGCCGCCTGCGTGGCCCCGGACCCGGCCGAGGCCGAGGCCATCGCGCCGACGGGCTCGGGCTCCAGGCCGGGCGGGGTCTCCACGTGGAACCAGCCGCTGACCGAGTTGAAGATCGGCAGCTCCATCGCGTCGTCCTCGGCCGAGGCCAGGATCGGGGAGACCTCGGGCTCCGGCAGCGGCGGCCACATGCCGGGCCCGGGCGGGGCCGGCTGGGCGTGCGCGGGCGGCGGCGGGTACGCGGGCGCCTGGTAGGGCACCGCCTCGCGGTACTGCGCGTCCTGGTACGACTGCGCGTCCTGGAACGGCTTCTGCGGTTCCTGGTACGGCTTGTCGTAGTCCGGCGCGGTGAACACCTGCGTCGTCGCCGACGACTCGATCGGCGCGAGCTCCTGGGTGGCCCACTGCTGGGCCGGCACCTCGAACAGGCTCGGCTCGCTCGGCCGCGCCTGCGGCGTGAACAGGTCGTTGCCCGGCCGGGAGCCGTTGCCGTTGTGCTCCGGCGCCCCGACGGCCGCCAGCTGCGGCCCCCGCTCCGACGCCATGATCGGGCGGAAGACGTCCTTGGGGATGACGATCTCGGCGAGCGTCCCGGTGTGCTGGCCGGGGCGAAGCGCGACCGTGATGTTGTACCGCGCGGCGATGTGCCCGACCACGGTGAGTCCCATGGCTCGCACGGCGGCGATGTCGATCGCCGGCGGCTGCGCGAGGAGCTGGTTGAGCTGCTCCCGCCGCGCCGGGGAGAGCCCCACGCCGACGTCCACGATCTGCACGATCACCCGGTCGCCCAGGCCGCTCGCGGTGACCCAGACCTCCGACTCCGGCGGCGAGTAGCCGGTCGCGTTGTCCAGCAGCTCGGCGAGCAGGTGCACGATCTCGTCGACGGCCTCGGCGACCACGGCGACGTCGTCGTCCACGCTGCCGAAGCGGACCCGCACGTAGTGCTCGATCTGCGAGATCGCGGCCTGCAGCACCTTGCCCAGCGGGGCGTCCTCGCGCCGGACGCGGGCGGCGCCGGAGCCACCGAGGACCAGCAGGCTCAGGTTGATCCGGGCCATGCGGGTGGCCAGGTGGTCGAGCTGGTACAGCTCCTGCAGCCGGTCCGGGTCGGTCTCGTCGCGCTCGACCTTGTCGACCTGGGCCAGCACCGCGTCGACCAGTCGCTGCTCGCGGCGGGAGAGGTGGACGAAGATCTCGGCGACGTTGGACCGCATGACGGCCTGCTCACCGGCGATCTTGACCGCCTCGCGGTGGACGGCCCGGAAGGCCTGGGCCACGTCGGCGACCTCGTCGGAGCCCGCGACCACGAGGGTCGAGCTGGCGCGGTCGGCGACCTCGTCCGGATCGACGGTGCCGGGCGCGGCGGCGCGCAGCTCGGCCACGACGGAGGGCAGCTGGTCGTAGGCGACCGTCCGCGCGGCGTCCTGCAGGTAGCGCAGCCGCCGGGTCAGGCGCCGGGCGACGAAACCGGTGAGCACGATGGCGACGAGCAGGACGACGACCACGCCGGCGGTCTGCAGGGCGGCCCGGGTCATCTGGTCGTCGTGCACGACCGAGACGGCCTGCTCGATGTTCTCGTCGACCTGCTGCTCGACCTGGTACAGCAGGCCCTCGTAGCCGGACATCGCGTTGATCCAGGCGGCCGACTCGAAGCCGATGCGCTGGCCGGGGGCGGTGCGGCCGACCTGGTCCTGGAGGCGCTGGGCGGCGACGACCTGGTCGCCCATACCGGCCTGCTCGTACCAGGTCCGCCACTCGGCCGGGGCGAGCTGGTTGAACGCGACCGACTGCTCCGTGAAGCTCGTGCGGGTCGCGGTGATCTCCTGCTGCAGCGCCGGGGTCAGCTCGCCCGCGGCGATCGCGCGGAGCACCGCCGCCTGCTGCTGGCCGATGGCCTCGGCGGCGCGGGAGAGGGCCGCGGCGGCGCGGATCTCGTCGGCCAGGTCGGTCGGGGCGCCGGAGCGGGCCACCGACTCGCGGTACTCCAGCAGGTCGGCGATGGTGATCCGGTAGCTGAACGCGACGGCGGAGACCGAGGCCCGCTTGTCGTTGCGCACCTGTTCGCGCAGCTTGCCGAGGGCCGCGAGGTCGGCGTCGATGCGCTTGAGCGTCTCGGAGTCACCGCCGCCCGCGAGGTTGTGGCGCTGGTCGCTGTACTTGCGCACGGCGTCGTCGGTCAGCATCGACTGCTGCTGGAAGGCGTCCTGCTGGGTCGCCTCGTTGTGCAGGACCACGTTGACGGCCGCGGCGCGCTCGCGTTGCAGCGCGTGCGCGAGACCACCGGCGTCGGTGGCCAGGGCGGAGAGGTCCTGCAGGGTCCGCGCCCGGTTCACCTCCTGCACGGTGGAGATGAAGGCGACGCCGGCGAAGACGACGACGGCGACGAGCGGCAGGGCGACGATGAGGCGGAGCTGGTCGACGATGCGCCGGCCGGCGCGCTGCCCGGAGCGCACCTCGGGGGCGCGGCCCGGGGGCAGCGGCTCCTCGCGGCGGGCCACGGCAGCGGTGTGGCGGGTTGGCCGGCGCTCGGGGCTCTGCCGCGGGTCGCGACCCTGCCGTTGGGCGGGCACGGGCAGCGAGCTCTGGCTTTGGGTCACGAAAAGTCCCCGCAGGCATCCGAGATTGACAATGCACGTCGGACGCGGATCCATCCGGAACGAGCAAGCGGCTCATTCCCTGGCTGTCGCATCGACGTTGTGCACAATCACAGAGCGGCCGATCCGTGTCAATACCGACGTACGTGATCGAACGACGATCGCCTCTTTCCGGCTCATCCGTTCGCCGCCGGTGAGTCAACCCGTACGGACCCAAACGGCTGTACCGGACCGATTTCCGACTGATGCCTTCCGATATAGGCAACCCCGGTGTGATGTTAACTTTACGTTGCCGCAATGATCACAGAATGCATTGTCGACAATGCATACAGTCACTGATTGTCGTATGGGAATATCTTTTACCGACAATGTTCATGCGCAGGCAAATATCTCGGCGGCCCGCGTCAGCTGCTCGTCACCTTCGCAGAGCCGCCCGCCGAAGCCCAGCCTGAACAGGCTCTCGCACGACTCCTCGAACCGGCCCGGATCAGGGCATACGTCCGCGACGGGCCGCCCGAGCCCGGCGGCGGCGCCGGCCACGACGGTCATCGTGCACAGCCACAGCAGATCACGCTCGGTCGCCGCCCCCATGCCGAGCTCGGCCCGCAGCGCGGACTCGCCGAGTAGCAGCCTGGTGACCCTTGGTGCGCGGGCCAGCTCGGGGGCGGCGAGGAGACCGGCGGCGGTCTCGACGGCGGGCATGACGGCGATGCTGCCGACCGGGAGGCCGATCGACTCCTCGGCCTCGGCGAGGGCGGCACCGAGGGCGGCGAGTTCGGGGGCCGAGTGGGCCTGGGCGGGGCAGACGCCGGTCAGGCCGGGGGTTATTACGGCTCGGGTGGCTCGGAGGCCTTGGTCGCCGGGTGGGAGGCGGACCCAGGCGCCGGGGGTGATGGGCGCGTGGTCGTGGAGGCGGGCGGGGTGGGCGCCGGCTACGAACAGGTACGTACCCATGGTCTGATCTTCGGGGTGGTCGGGGGATTCGGCCATTCGGAGGGGGCTTCGGTCCTGGCACGGGCTCCTCGGCGTGCGGCTCTGCCTCGCGGCGCTCGCTTGTCGCCGCACGACACTCACTGCACGGCCGCTCACTGCACGCCGCACGACGCTCGCTGCACCGCGTTCGCCGTTCGCCGCTCGCCACAGCACGTTCGCTGCTCGACACTCGCTCCTCGACGCCCGCTGCACCACGTTCGCCGCACGGCAGTCGCTCTTCAGCGTGTTGGCTGCACCGCACTCGCTCCATCACGTTCGCCAGACTGCGCGCGTCCCATCGCGCCCGCTGCGCGACTGATGCAGCAACGACCACCGTCCGGCGTGGCGCTGACAGCACTCCACTCACTGCACCGCGCTCATCGCCCACCCCGCGCCGAGTCCTCGCGTTCGTTGCGCGGTTCTCGCTGCACGACTGATGAGCCGGCGCCCGCCGCCGGCGTGCACTGACCGCGGCGCTCACACTGCGACGCGCGGAACTGAGCGCGACCCTCACTGCCGCGCGCGGAACTGAGCGCGACGCTCACTGCTCCGCGCTCGATCCTGCAGCGCGCGGAACTCGGCGCGACGCTCACTACTCAGTGCTCGTTCGCGCAGCGTGAGGCTGGTGGGCACCGTGGGGTCGTGTCGCCGGGCCGGTCACGTTGGGCCCGCTTGGCTGTCTGGCGCGCCGTTTCGGGTTCCGGCCTGCGTGGACCCGCGTTGCCGCTCGGCCGATTTTGGCTTTTGGCCGCGCCGCCGTGCCCTCACGCGCGACCGTGGAAGGTGACGATCCAAGGAGGAGACATGGCTTCCGACGCCGTCACGCTGATCACGAACGACCACCGGATGATGGAGCAACTCTTCGACCGTCTGTGCGACGGCGACGGAGACCGTCAGCTTCTGCTGGACGAATGCGCAGCGCGGCTGACCGCGCACAGCCACGCCGAGGAGCAGAAGGTGTATCCGCAGCTACCCTCGGCCGAAGAGGCGCACGATGGCGCCGACGAGCACCACGAGGCCGAGCGGATGCTGCACGACCTGCAGCGCATCTCGCCCGAGGGGCCGGACTTCGAGGACAAGCTCGAGCAGTTCGTCGCGGCGGTGCGGCGCCACATCGAGCACGAGGAGACCGTGCTGCTGCCCGAACTGCGCGCCTCGCTCACGCCCGAACGGCTGGATGAGCTCGGGGCGGCGTTCGAGGAGGTTCGTATCGCCGAGCTCGCGGTGGCCGGCATCCGGGTCTAGGCCGTCGGCTTCAGTGCGGCCTGGCGAACACTGCGCGGACCGGCGAAGGTCATGCCGACCGGGCGAACACGGCTCGGCACAGACCGGCGAGCACCGTGCGGCACGGACCCGCGAACACCGTGCGGCACGGACCCGCGAACACCGTGCGGCACGGACCCGCGAGCAGCGAAGACGGTGCGGGCCGGCGAACACAGCACGGCGCGGCGCAACCCAGCGAACCTGGTCTGCGGCACAAACCGGCGAACGTGGTGCGGGGCGCGGACCGGCGAACGTGGCGTGGCGCGGACCAGGGCGGACACGGTGTGGGCGGTGAACACAGCGGTGAACACAGCACGGCCAAGTGAAGGCGGTGCGGCCCAAGGTGAAGGCGATACGGCTCAGTGAGGGCGACGCGGCTCGGTGGGGCGTGAATCGCTGGGCTGACGACAGGCCGGGTGCGGGTTGCCGATTGGCGGTCCTTCGGTACAGTCGGGCTGGTCATGGTCAGTTTCGGCGGCCTTTCCAGTGACCCTGTCGGCGCGGCGCGCCTGAGCGACCTGCCCGTGGGGCGTTTTCCCGTGCGAACCACTGACCACGTCGTCATCCTCGTCAGTGCGGGGCAGGGTACGCATGCGGTGGACTTCGTGACGTACGCGTGCCGCCCGGGGACCCTGCTGTGGGGCCGTCCGGGGCAGGTTCACCAGTTCGGCGGGCAGGCCGGCTTCGACGCCACGGTGCTCACGTTCGCGCCGTCGATCTTGCCCGAACTGCCGCTGCCCGAGCTCGTCGCCGATCCGTTCGCGCCCGCGTGCTGGCAGCCCGCCGGGGAGGACGAGGACGCGATCGTGGCCGAGATCGCGCAGATCGGTGTGGACCAGGTTCGCTTCGGCGGGACCGCGTTCGGCTCGACGCTGCTCGCGCACTCGGTCGCGGTGCTGCTCATGCGGATTTCGTCCCTGGCGCCGGTACCGCGCCGCAGCCCCGCCCACCTCCTCATCGGTCAGCTGCGCAGGGAGCTCGAGCGCGAGGTGCGCCACCGGCGCGTCGAGGACTACGCCGAGCAGTTGCGCTGCTCGGTGCGGACCCTCACGCGGGCGAGCCTGGCGGTGACGGGGCGCAGCGCGAAGCAGCTCATCGACGAGCGCGTGGCGCTGGAGGCCAAGCGCGTCCTCGCCACGAGCGAGCTCCCGGTGTCGGACGTGGGGCGGCGGCTGGGGTTCGAGGAGCCGACGAACTTCGGGCGCTTCTTCGCCCGCGAGACCGGCCAGTCCCCGGGCAACTTCCGTGCGGCGCTGCACCGCTCCCCCGCGCCCCGGGTGCCGCACCAGCGCTCCGCGTTGCCCGGCCGCCTGACGCCGCGCACGGCCTGAGGCTCAGGTGCGCGGGTGCCGCATCAGCGTTCCGCAGTTCGGGTCCGCCTGAGCTTGCGCACAGCCTCAGCTTCGAGTACCACGGTGCCGCATCAGCGTTCCGCAGTTCGGATGCGCCTGGCCTTGCGCACAGCCTGAACTTCTAGTACTACGGGTGCCGCATCAGCGCTCTGCAGGGCCGCCTTGCTCCGTGCGCCGGGTGGGGTGCTGAGCCAGAGGGCCTCGGCGCTTGCCGGGGAAGGCGCGGCGTAACCGAATCGTCACGGCGTTCGCCGCATTCTCACTTGCCGGAAAGCGATGGAGTAATCGCATCGCACGCATGCGGTAGTGCTGCGGGGCCGGGTGGAGTAATACAGGAAGAAAGCGATTCCGGCGGTCCTGAGCCGCCGTTTCGGTGCGACAATTCGGATACAACCAGCTAAGAGTGAATTAATCCGGCGCCACGGACTGATGCGGCCCCGCCACAGACTGATTCGGCCGGGCCATGGGCCGACTCGGCCGAGTCACGGACCGACTCGGCCGCATCACGCGTGACTCACTGGCGTCGCGGCGTTACTCGGTGGCGTCACGGCGGGACTCAGCCACACACCGCCGGGCCGCTACCGCGCTTCACGCGAGTCCGGACGAGCACGAAACGGCCATCCTCACGGATCGATTCGGCAACGTCACGGGCTGAGACGGCCGCAGCAGGGGAGCGGGTGTTTCCGCGGCGTCACGGGCTGGGGCGGCCACGTCACGGAGCGGCCACGTCAGAGGGCGGCCGCGTCACGGGGCGACCGCGTCACGGAGCGACCGCGTCACGGAGCGACCGCGTCACGGGGCGGCCACGTCACGGAGCGGCCACGTCACGGAGCGGCCGCGTCACGGGGTGATTCGGCACTCCGCCGGCTTGGCCGGACCCGTGGACGAGGAGTCGATGCCCAGCTCCAGCGCGGCCTCCTCCCGCCCCACGAAGGGCACCAGCGTGAAGTAGGTCAGCGTGGGCAGCAGAGCCGGGAGATCCTGAACGCGGCCGGCGGCGACAAAGCGGTACACCGTGGCATAGATCCCGCCCACGATCGTCTCCACGAGCTCCTCCGGCATCGGCAGGTCCGCGGCCCTCGGGGCGTCGGCGAAGAAGCGGTCGAAGCGGCGCAGCATGCGGGCGCGTTCGATGCGCCCGTGCGGGCCGGCCGCGTCGATCTCCACGATCGCCATCGTCGCGAAGGCGGGCAGCTCGGCCAGGACCTGCAGCATGACGCGCAGGGCGGCGCGGGCGCCCTCGCGCCAGCCGGGCTCGCCGCGGTAGGCGTCCTCCATGATCTTGAACAGCAGGTCGGCGCCGTGGCGGCAGGTCGCGATGAGGGCGTCGTCCTTGCCGGCGAACAGGGCGTAGAACGCGGGACGGGTCACGCCCGCGGCGCGGCAGATGTCGCTCACCGTGGCGTTGGCGTAGCCCTTCTCGGCGACGGTGTGCACGAGGGCGTCGAAGAGGCGTTCGCGCTGGTTGGCCGCGATGACCTCGGGCGGGACCCGGCTCGGGCCGCGCTTGATCGCGCGGGCGGGGTCACGGCCCTCGCGCGCACCCGGCAGCTGGCCCAGCGAATCGGTCGCCATGCGACAAGTATCCGTCGATCCGCCCGGGGCGGCCCGGCGCCGGATCGGCACCGTGCGCGAACCGAACCGGGGCCTCGCGCAACGGCCAGGGGCACGGGCCGGACCGGCCGGGCGCCGGGCACCGCCCCGCCCGGCGAGCCGCCGAGCGTGACCGATCGGTCGCGGCCCGCGGGTCGGGTGGCCGCGCCGGGACGGACAGGGGCCGCGCGATGACACCGTTCGGCGGCGATCTCGTTCGCCGGGCGACCACGGGTGGCGTGGCACCCGGCCGACAGGGCAGAGTATCGGCGTGTCCTCGTCCGCCCAGTTGGCCAACGCCCTGCAAGGCGCCCGAGCAATCGCCTCACACGGGGACAAACGGGGCGCGCTCGCGCTGCTGGACCAGGCGCTCGACGCCGCGACCACGGCGCTCGGCGGCGACGACCCGGACGTGCTCGCCGCCACGGCCCAGCTCGCGCGGTACCAGGTCGAGGTCGGCGAGCTGGGCGACGCGCGGCGGGCGCTCGAGGAGGGACTGGCGGCCGGATACCACCGGCTCGGCGACGGGCACGCGGTCATGCTCGCGCTCGCGTTCGAGCTGGCCCGCGTCGCCGACGAGCTCGGGAACGTGTTCGAGGCGAAACGGCGGTACGGCCAGGTCGCCAGGCTCGGGCCCCAGGTGCTCGGCGACGGGCACCCCGACGTGCGGGCGGCGCGGCAGTACCTCGGCCTGCCCGATCCGCAGGGCCCGGTCCACGTGCCACCCCCGCCGGTCACGTTCGACCCCGTCACGCCCCCGCCCGCCACGTTCGACCCGATCACGCCCCGGCCCCGGCCACCGGCGGACGACCGGCCGATCTTCCGGCCCGAGCCGCGTGACGACGGCTTCGACGAGCCGGACGAGGAACCGGACGAGGACGACTACCAACCGGCGCCCTGGCAGCAGGCCGCGCCAGGCGTCCTGCAGCGCACCGGCTACCGGCCGGCGCCCGAGCACCGGCCGGCACCCGCGCCGCGGTGGGACCAGCCACCACCGCCGCCGCCGAGGCCCGTCGAGCCGGAGCTGCCCCGGCAGCGACGCTCGCCGATGGTCGCGATCGTCGTCATCGCCGTGGTCGCGGTGCTCGGTGGCGCCGCCGCGGCCGCCGTGGCCTTCGTCAGCGCCGGCGGCAAGGGCCCCGGGCCGGCCCCGACCGTCGCCGCCCCGCAACCGGGCGACCCGGCCTCGGACGAGCCCTCCGCCGCCGCGATCGGCGGCGGCCGCGCCCCGCGCGAGCTGCACCTGCGCGACGACAGGACGAGCGTGACGCTCACCTGGCAGGACCCGGCGAAGGGCACCGTGCCGTTCATCGTGGCGGGCGGCACCGAGGGCGGCATGCGCGAGCTGCAGGGGCTGCCGGCGGGCACCACGAAGTACACGATCAACGGCCTGAACCCGAAGCTCGAGTACTGCTTCACCGTGGCCGCCGTCTACGGCACCCAGGACGTCCAGCTGTCGGACCTGGCGTGCACCAGGCGCAAATAGTGCAACAACCACGCTCCGTGACCGGGTATCCGCCACCCATCGACGGGAATATGATGGTCGCCGGTTTCGGGGAGGGGGCCGGGATGGTGAGGCAATGCGTCTGAACCTGGGCTCGGGGCGCAGCGGTGCGCTGATCACGGGCGGCACGATCGCCGCCCTGGTCGCGGTGCTGGGCCTCACGCTGTGGGGCACGGGCTCGGCCAACCACGCCGTCGCCAGCTTCGACGTCAGCGCCTGGCTGTGGAGCGCGGACAAGGGCGAGATCGCCCGCGTGAACGGCGTCACCGGCAAGGTCGACACCCGCACGAAGATCAGCGACGCGCAGGGACACTCGATGGAGGTCACCCAGAGTGACCGCTTCGTGATCCTGCGAGATTTCAATACGGGCAAGATCAGCGTGCTCGACCTCTCCAGCCTGACGCTCGGGGCGACCACCCAGTCGACGCCGGGCATCGGGGTGACGGTCGCGGTGCACGACGACACCGCCTTCATCATCGACACGGTGCAGGGCCAGGTCCGCCAGCTCGACCCCATGACGCTGCTGCCCGTCGGTGAGACGCTGAGCTTCCCGCCGGGCATCTCCGGCGGCCTCTTCGACGACAAGGGCCGGCTGTGGCTGCTGGTGCCCTCCGAGGGCACGGTCGTCGCGATCGACGCGGCCAGGAGCCGGCCCGCCTCCCCCGCGGGCGGCCAGGGCGGCGGGTTCGCCGGCGACCCGGTGAAGGTCAAGACGGTCGGGGTGGCCGAGCCCAACCACGACATGGCGCTGTCCATCCTGGACACCGGCGTGGCCGTGCTCGACAAGACCGCCACGACGCTGACCACCCTGCACGGCGACACGGTGAAGAAGGTCCCGCTGCGGCTCGGCGGCGAGGGCGGGGTGGCGGAGCGGACGGTCGGCGGCGACGTGCCGGTCACGGTGGTCGACGGCAGCCACGTGTACGTGGTGAACAACGACAGGATCAGTGACTTCGCGGTGCCGGGCGACAGCCCCCGGCTCAAGCCGTGCGTGGCCTGGTCGGGCCGGTTCTACTGCGCCGACGACGCGACCGGGACCGTCTACGTGCTCGACGCGCAGGGCAGGGCGCTGGACCCGATCCGCATCCAGGCCGGCGGCAAGGCGCTGGAGCTGGAGGTCCGCGAGGACCGCCTGTTCATCAACGCGCCCGGCGGCTCGACCGCGCGGGTCGTGGACGGCAAGAACCACGTGACCACGGTCGACAAGTACGCCAACGACGTCCTCGGGGGCGAGGCGCCGCCCGCGCCGCCGCCACCGCCGCAGACCAAGCCGCCCGTCGGGCCGCCCGGCGCGCCGGCCCGGGTCAACGCCGTCGCGGGCAACGCGACCGCGCGGGTGACCTGGTCGGCGGCCCCGCCCAACGGCGCCGCGGTCACGAAGTACGTGGTCGAGGGCGACGGGCAGCCGCCGCACGAGGTCGGGGCGAGCCAGCGGGCGCTGGACGTCACGGGGCTGACGAACGGCCAGACGTACAAGTTCACGGTCTATGCGGTCAACGCCAAGGGCAACGGGCCGAAGAAGGCCGCGAACCCGGTGGTGCCGACCCGCGACGTTCCCGACCCGCCGGCGAGTGTCGCCGCGACGGCCAACCCGGACGGGACGGTCGCCGTGACGTGGCCGGCCGCGAACGGGCAGGGGCACAAGATCGCGAAGTACGTCATCACGACCGTCGGCACCGGCGAGTCCAAGACGTTCGAGTCGGCCCAGCCGCAGTTCTCGGTGCCGGCCGGGGAGCTGACGTACGGCACCCAGGTCGCCTTCAAGGTGGCCTCGATCAACGACATCGGGGCGAGCTCCGAGCAGTCGCCGCTGAGCCCGTCGGTCGTGCCGTTCAACAAGCCGGGCGCGCCGTCCGGGCTGACCGTGAAGGCCTCGACGAGCAAGCGCGGCACGATCGTCGCCACGTGGAAGGCGCCGGCCGACAACGGCTCGACGATCACCGGGTACGAGGCCACCGTCAACGGCACGAAGTCGGCCATCGACACCGCGCTGACCCACGAGTTCACCGGGTTCAAGGACGCCGAGGCGGTCACGATCCAGCTGCGGGCCGTGAACAAGGCCGGGGTGGGAGCCGTCGCCACCGGTTCGGGGAGCACGCTCGCCCAGCCGAAGATGACCGTGAACGACGGCGCGGACACCGCGGCGCTCAACTCGATCACCGTGCACTTCACCGCGACCGACGGCGGCTCGCCCGGCACCTGCGTGCTCGCCGTGGCCGGGGCCGGCAGCACGTCGGGCAACTGCTCGGGCTCGCTCACGCAGGGCGGTCTGTGGCCCAACACGGCGTACACGTACACCGTCACGATCACCAACGGCGCCGGGATGACCGCCAGCGGCAGCGGGTCGATCAGCACGCCGGTCTACAAGGGCACCGTCGTGTGCAACGACCCGAGCTACTGCGGGAGGACCGCGAACGGTGGCGGCATCTGGGTCTACCGGACGCCGTCGCAGTCCGGCTCCGGCATCGGCGACACCTTCAACGGCGAGAGCTGGGTCGCGATCTGCCAGACCAACACCAGCGTGAGCATCAACGCCGAGCCCTACGGCGGCAAGACGAGCACACAGTGGATCAAGATCCAGTTCCAGGGGGAGAACTACATCCCCTACGCCTGGTTGAATCTGCCCAGCGGCACGGGGCCGCTGCGGCAATGCTGATGGAGCACCGTGATCTCGGCTGAACAGTCAACGCCCCAGGGTCCACCGAGCAGCGAGGAGGTCGGCGCCGCGGCCGAGCTGGTGGGCCGGCTCGCGCGCAACATCGAGTCGATCGTGCTCGGCAAGCCGCAGGTCGTGCGGCTGACGGTGACCGCGCTGCTGGCGGAGGGGCACGTCCTGCTCGAGGACGTGCCCGGCGTCGGCAAGACCACCCTCGCGCGGGCGATGGCCGCCAGCGTGCAGGGCCAGTGGCGGCGCATCCAGTTCACGCCCGACCTGCTGCCCTCCGACGTCACCGGCGTGACGATCTTCAACCAGGCGACCCGCGGCTTCGAGTTCCACCCCGGGCCGGTGTTCGCGAACATCGTCATCGCCGACGAGATCAACCGGGCGTCGCCGAAGACGCAGTCGGCGCTGCTGGAGGTGATGGAGGAGCGGTACGTCACCGTCGACGGCGTCCGCCACGGCGTGCCCCGCCCGTTCCTCGTCGTCGCCACGCAGAACCCGATCGAGATGGACGGCACCTACCGGCTGCCGGAGGCGCAGCTGGACCGGTTCCTCATGAAGCTCTCGGTCGGCTATCCGGCCGAGGCCGTCGAGATCGAGGTGCTGCGCGGCGCCGTGAGCCGCTCCCCCGAGGCCCTCGACCCGGTCACCGACACCCCGGCCGTCGCCCAGCTCGTGCGGCTGGCCCGGCGGGCGCACATCGCCGACCCGCTGTTCGCCTACGCGGTGAAGCTCGGCAACGCGACCCGCGCCCACCCGCAGATCCGCATCGGGGTGAGCCCGCGCGGCATCATCGCGCTGACCCGGACCGCGAGCGCGTACGCGCTGACCGACGGCCGCGGCTACGTGGTGCCGGAGGACCTCAAGGCGCTCGCCGAGCCGGTGTTCGCGCACCGGCTGGTGCTCTCCCCCGACGCCCAGGTGCGCGGCGTGTCGCCGGCCGACGTGGTGCGCCAGGTGCTCGAGGCGGTGCCCGTGCCCTCTCCCGTCGCGGCCTGAGCCGGTGCGCCTCACCGCCCGCGGGGCCGGGCTGTGCGCGGCGGCCGTGGTCCTGCTCGCCGTCGGGCTCGTCTTCGGGTACCGCCACCTGGTCGTCCTCGGCACCGCGGGCGTCGCGTCGCTGCTGTTCGCGGCCGGCTACGTGTGGTGGCGCCCGCGGCTGAGCGTCGCGCGCGGCGTGGAGCCGGACCGGGTGATGCGCGGCGAGTCGAGCACGGTGACGCTGACGGTCGGCAACACCAGCCGCCTGCGGGGCGCCACGCTGGTCGCGCACGACCGCTGCGGGACGGCGTCGGTGCCGGTACCGCTGCTGCGGCTGAAGGCCGGCGGCGAGACGACCGCGCAGTATCCCGTGCCCACCGACCGCCGCGGCGTGGTCGCCATCGGCCCGTTGCGCGTGGTGCGCCGCGACCCCCTCGGGCTGATGGCGCTGGCGCGCGGGTACGGGGGGACGGCGCAGGTGTGGGTGTACCCGCGCGTGCACCGCCTGACCGCGGTGCCGACGGGCATCACGCGCTCCCTCGACGGGCGCGACGACCGGGTGCCGCACGGCACGATCACGTTCGACACGCTGCGGGAGTACGTCGTCGGCGACGAGCTGCGGCGGGTGCACTGGCGGACCTCGGCGAAGGTCGGCGAGCTGATGGTGCGCGAGCAGCTGGACACGTCACTGCCCCGGTTGGCGGTGCTGCTCGATGACCGCCGCGGCTCGTACCCGGATCCCGAGCGGTTCGAGGCCGCCTGCGAGGCCGCGGCCTCCCTGGTCATGGCCGCCTTCCGCGACGAGCTCCCGATCGCCCTGCGGCTGCTGTCGGGCCGCGGCGCCGCCGGCTCCTCGGCGCGCGACTTCCTGGACGTGCTCGCCGAGGCGGACTTTTCGGAAATGTCCGATAACTCCATCGAAGAGCTCCGCACCCAGCGCGTCGGCGACACGCTCGTCTACCTGACCGGCGACCCCGACCTGACCCGCGTCAGCACCCTGCGCACCGCCTACCCGACGCTGGTTGCCGGGGTGTTCGGCGACGCCCGTCCGGCCCTGGAGCGGATCGTCGTGCTGGCCGTGCGCGACGGCGAGGAGTTCGCCGCGGCCTGGGACGGGGTGCAGCACTGGTGAGACGCGTCGTCGTGCCCCTGGCGCTGCTCGGCATGCTGGTCCTGAGCGGTCTCGCGCTGGCCCCGATCTACAACGGCACCCTGCTGCCGCTGCTCACCACGATCGCCGCGGCCGCCTCGGTGCTCATCAGCGTCGCGGTGCGCCGGCTGCCCGCCTACACGGCCGCGCCCGCCTCGGTGCTCGGCCTGGCCGTGATGGTGTACGTGACCGTGCTCGTCTCCGCGCGGGCCGGGCAGATCCCGGGCGCCGTGCCGGACGTCGCCCGGGAGGCCCTGCGCAACAGCATCCCGCGCCTGCTCACCGCGCTCATCCCGATCGAGCCGCAGCCGGACACCGTGCTGCTGCCGGTGATCGCGACCTGGCTCGCGGGGCTCGCGGCGGCCGAGGCCGGGGTGCGGTACCGCCGCGTCCTGCTCTCCTACAGCGCGCCCACCGCGCTGTTCGGGGCCGCGCTCTACCTCGTCGGCCCGGACACGACCGCGGCCCGCGCGACGACGTGGATCCCGATGGCGTACGCGGCCCTGGCGATCCTCGGGCTCATCGCGAGCGCACGGCCGGACCTGGGCGGCGACACGCTCACCGGGGCCCAGCGCCGCACGCTCGGCCTGCGGGTGGGCGCGGGCGCGGCGGCCGGGCTCGCCGTCATCGTGCTGCTGTCGCAGCTGCTCGGCCCGGCCGTCGCCCAGCAGGGCAACGACACCCCGGTCGACCCGCGCAACTACGTCACCCCGCCGCAGCTCGACGCGCTCGACGAGAACCCGCTCGTGCGGCTGTCGGGCTGGAACCTCAACAAGGACCAGCACCTCTTCGACGCCGTCGTCACGCCCGGGCCGGGCGCCGAGCAGGAGCCCGTCATCCGCCTCGCGGTGCTCAACGACTACGACGGCATCACCTGGCGGATCGGCTCCGTCTACCGCAACGCCGGCCGCGTGCTGGGCCGCTCCGGCGGCGAGGGCCCCGAGGTCACGCAGACGATCACCATCGACGAGCTCGACGGCCGGCTCCTGCCCGGGATCGCCAGCCCCGAGCGGGTCGAGGGCGTGCGCGTGGCCTACGACGCCGAGACCGGCACCGTCGCGCTCGCCGACAGCCTGCGCAAGGGGCTGACGTACACGGTCACCTCCCGCCAGAAGCCGCGCCCCGACGACCAGGCGCTCCTCGTCGCCGAGGTCCCGGCGCCGCAGGAGGCGGCCCGGTTCCTGGCGCTGCCGGGCAAGGTGCCCGACTCGATCGCGCAGCTCGGAAGCCACCTCGGCGAGGGCGTCTCCAACCCGTACCAGCGCGCCTTCGCCATCCAGCAGTGGTTGGAGGAGCACTACAAGCTCGTCTCGGACGCGCCGAGCGGGCACGCGTACCCCAACGTCGAGCACTTCCTCTTCGGCAACAAGCGGCTCGGCGGGCAGAAGGGCACGTCGGAGCAGTTCACCGCCGCGTTCGCGGTGCTCGCGCGGCTGGCCGGGCTGCCGACGCGGGTCGCTGTGGGCTTCCAGACGCACCAGGGCCGGCGCGACATCCGCGGGGCGGACGCGGTCGCCTGGCCCGAGGTCGAGTTCAAGGGCTTCGGCTGGGTGGCGTTCGACCCGCTGCCGAAGTCCGACACGGTGCAGCGGCCGGTGGAGGACGACTTCAAGCCCAAGGCGCCCCCGTCGCAGCCGCCGCCCCCGTCCGTCCCGCCGCCGCCGGCCGACGGCAGCGCGCCGCCGTCGGCCTCCGCGCACGCCTCCGCCGCCCCCGCCGCCGCGGCCGGGGACCACACGACGCTGCTCGCGGTGTCGGCCGCCGGGGCCGCGCTGGTCCTCGTCATCGCCTATCTGGCAGCGGTACCGGTTGTGCTGGCCCGCCGCCGCCGGCGCCGCTTCACCGAGGGGCCGCCCGCGGTGCGCATCGACGCCGCCTGGCACGAGGTGCTCATCGGCCTGCGCCAGGCGGGACGACCGGCGCCGGCGCACCTGACCGCGGGCGAGATCGCCCGCTACGCCGCCGGCGCCGCCGAGCCCCGCGCCCACGCCCCGGGCCGCGGACTGCGCCCCGCCGTGCCGCCCGTGGACGAGCTGGCGACGCTGGTCAACGCCGTGGCGTTCGCGACCCCCACGGCCGGCCCGGGCGAGCCCCAGGCCGCCCGCGCCACGGCCCAGGCGACGGCCTACGTCGACGATCTACGCTCACGCCGCCCCTGGTGGCGGCGCCTGCTGTGGACCTTCGACCCGCGCCCGCTGCGCTGGCACCGGCGCCGCTGACCCCGCCCTCGACTCGCCGCCGGACCCGTCCGGCGTTCCCACGTGGGCTTTCGACCCACCCGCTGAGCCCGCCCTCGACTTGCCGCCGGACCCGTCCGGCGTTCCCATGAATAACATGGGTGTGATTCGACTCGGCACAGCGTCCTGGGCGGACCGGCAGCTGCTCGCGTCCGGCTGGTACCCGCGCGCGGCGCGCACCCCCGCGCAGCGCCTCGCCCACTACGCGAGCCGGTTCGACATCGTCGAGGCCGACACGAGCTACTACGCCATCCCGGCCCCGGAGGTCACCGCCGCCTGGACCGCCGCGACCCCACCGGGCTTCACCTTCAACGTGAAGGCGTTCTCGCTGCTGACCGGCCACCCGACCCAGGTGCGCGCGCTGCCGGCGGACCTGCGGCCCGAGGGCGCCACCGGCTCGATCCGCCGCTCCGGCCTGCCGGCGGGCACGCTCGACGCCCTGTGGCGCCGGTTCCACGAGGCCCTCGAGCCGCTGCGCCCGCGCCTGGGCTCGGTGCTCCTGCAGTTCCCGCCGTGGCTCGCGCACGGCGAGGCCGCGATCAGCCGCATCGAGGACACGATCGCGCGCTGCCGCCCGCTCCACCCCGCCGTCGAGCTGCGGCACGGCTCGTGGTTCGCCGACGCCCGGCGCTCGCTGGACACCCTGCGGCGGCTCCAGCACGCGGGCGCGTCGTTCGTGGCGGTGGACATGCCGCAGGGGTTTGCGTCATCGGTACCTCCCGTGCTGGCCGTCACCGCCTCCCCCGCGATCGTGCGCTTCCACGGGCACAGCCCGGCCTGGGAGCGCGGCTCGAAGGAGGAGAAGTTCCGCTACGCCTACTCGGAGCGCGAGCTGGCCGACTGGGCGGAGCGCCTGCGCCTGCTGAGCACCGACGCGGACGAGGTGCACGTGCTGATGAACACCTGCTGCGCGGGCCAGGCCCAGCGCGACGGCGCCCGGCTGGCCGAGCTCCTGGGCGTCAACCTGACCATAGCGAGCTGACCCCTCCACTGCCCTTCGCCCGTTGCGCGTTCGCCCAGGACTCCGTCGGCTGCGCGGTTGTGCACGATCGTTCAGAGCAGCGAGAGCGAACCCGTCACCGGCCTCAGGGCGTCGTGCGTCGCGGGGCCGATCGCGCAGCACGTCGCCGTGCCGGCCGCCACCTGCGTGCGCCCCGCGTCGTGCACGACCTCGACCGGCAGCCCCGCCTCCCCGGCCGCCGCGACCACGAGCCCCAGCGTGTCCTCGTCCGCGACCTTCAGCACGACCTTCGGCTGCCCCGCCCGCCACCAGTCCGCGAAGGCCGGCGTGGACTGGTTGCGCAGCGCGGCGATGACGGCGGCGTGCGCGGCCTGGGCGGCCATCTTGCCCTTGCCCATGCCGAGATCGGTGCGCATGACGATGACGAGCCGGGTTTCGCTCATCCCACAAGGCTATGTGCAGACCGCCGCATGAGGATGAGCGCCCCGAGCACCCACGCGCGGACACGCCGACCGGGGCGAACACGGGTGCGCAGGAAACGGTCTCGTCACGGGGCAAGGGGCAACCGCCTGCCCTGCCAAGTCTGTGCGTGTCGCCCGGCCGGGTATGACAGCATGGCATGGTGACCGGCAGCATCGACTGGCACGACTGGCACCGGCCGTATGCCGACGACACATCGGCGTTGTCGCGGCGGCTGCGGCTCGTGCAACAGCACATCAATGACTGGCTTGACGAGCGACCGGAGCGCTCGCTCCAGGTCGTCAGCGTCTGCGCGGGGCAGGGACGTGACCTCATCGGCGTTCTTGCCCAGCGACCGGACGCCGGCCGGGTGCGGGCGGCGCTCATCGAGTCCGACCCGGGCAATGTGGCCGCTGCCCGGGAAAGCATCGCTGCCGCCGGACTCGCCGGGATCAGCGTGACCCGGGCCGACGCCGGTGACTTCGCCGCCTACCGAACCGCGATCCCGGCGGACCTGGTCCTCCTCGTCGGCGTGCTGGGCAACGTCAGCGACGACGACGTGCGGGCGACGATCGATGCGTTGCCCCGGCTGTGCGCGCCCGGTGCGACGGTGATTTGGACCAGGACCCGTCGCGCCCCTGACCTCACTGCGGCGGTTCGCGGTTGGTTCGCCGACGCCGGCTTCCACGAGACGGCCTTGCACGCACCGAACGACACGCTGTTCTGCGTCGGCGTGCACCGGTTCCACGGACAGCCGCAGGACGCTGCGCCGAACGGGAAGATCTTCAGCTTCGTCGTGTAGGCGCAGCCGGAGCGTGCAGGTCCGCAGGGCGCCGGTCACCGGGCTCGGGCCGCGACCCGGGCCGAGCAGCAACCGCCGAGTCTCGTGCGGCAGTGCTGGATGGCGGCGCGCAGGAAGACGATCCGGTCACAGGGCTATGTGCAACCGCTGCATGAGGATCGGCGCCACGAGCACCGCGCCCGCGAAGATGGCGACCGTCGCGAACACGGTGCGCAGGAAGACGGTCTCGGTCTTGTCGCCGGCGGTCAGCGCGATCCGGTGCGGCAGCCCGAAGCAGCGCCACATGCGCCGGCCGGTCGGTATCGGCCACAGGATCGGCGAGCCGTGCCGGGTGACCATGTCGCCGAGCAGATGGACCAGCCCGCCCACGCCGACGGCCACGCCGAGCAGCGGATAGCCGCGGTCGCCGGGCAGCCGCTCGTAGACGACGAAGGCCGCGCCCGCGGCGGCGAGCGTCACGATGACCCAGCCCGCGCGCTCGGCCCACTTCTCGAACAGGCCGCGCAGGGCGAGCGCGAACGCGACGAACAGGACGCCCATGACGGCCCACTTGCCGTAGGCCTGGCAGAGGGCGAGCGTGCCGTAGCCGACGCCGACGTTGAACACGATCGTGTGCGTGAGCGTGCGGTGGCCGTTGCGCCGCGGCGGGTCGTACTTCATGCGCGTGATCTTGTAGACCCCGAGCGAGAACTTCTCGATGCACTCGGCGAGGAACAGCGAGAAGACGCCGAACGTGTGCGCGACCGTCGCCCCGCCCTGGCGGGTGGTGACGCGGCCGGAGAGGTCCAGGTCCGGCAGCAGGGCACCGCCGGCGCAGATCGCGGTGCCGACGGCGAGCTGCAGCGGCGTCTGGTGGAAGTGCGCGAGCTGCTCCAGCGCCAGCGAACCCGTCAACCAGACGGCCGCCCCGGACAACGCATGCGAGGAGCCCATCATGCGCAGTGACTATCCCAGGTGGACGGTCATTCGTACATAGGATCTACAGCCGCATCAATGTGCCCGCCACGTCGAGTGTCGTTGCCGTCATGCGCGCGGCGGCGTCCGAGGCCAGGTAGAGGGCCGCATGGGCGGCGTCGTCGACGGTGGACTCGCGAGGTGTCCAAGACACGACATTCGCGCGTACGCCGCAGAGCGCGAACAGCCGCGCGTAGTGCTGGGTGAGGGCGGTCACACCGCCGCCGACCGCGTTCGTGGCCGGGTCGGTGCCGACGGGCGCGAGCGTGACGACCGCCCCGGTGCCGGACTCGGCCATGGCGGGCACGAACGCCTGCAGCGCCAGGAAGGTGGCGGTCAGTCCACTGTCGACGGTGCGCTGCCAGCCTCCGGTGCCTTGGGGGCACGGCAGCACGAAGAGCAGCTCGGGGGCGCCGAGCTCGCCCATGACCGAGAGCCGTACCGCATCCATGGCCGCGGCATCGGCGTGCTCCAGGCCCGTGGTGACGATGCCCACCGCCTCGGAGCCGTTCCAGCGCAGCTCGTCGACCAGGTCGGCCAGCGACGACTCGTCCGCGCCGACGACGGCGACCCGCGCGCCGCGCTCGGCCAGCAGCCGGCTGACGGCCGCGGCGACGCCCTCGGGGCCGCCCAGCACGACCGCGATCCGGCCCTTGAGCTCGAAGGATGATCCGAACACGACGCCCTCCCCGGGGTCGGGGGGCCGCCGCGTGGCGACGACGGCCCCCGATGGTGTCAGCGGCTCCAGCCCTGCTGGCGGTCCGACGCGGCCCCCCACGGTCCACGCCCCCAGTCCCCCCGGCCGTGCCCGTGGTGGCCCCACGGTCCCCGGCCGAAGCGCGGGTGGCCGCCGTACGCCCGCCAGCGCGCATGCCTGGCCAGGCCGAACACCATGAAGAAGAGCGGGATCGCCGGCCAGAAGAAGTGCGCGCCCGACAGCGCCCACAGCCCGGTCAGCGCGGCCGCGACCACGGCGATGAAGCCCGCGTGGCCCCACAGGTGCCGGCGGCCGTCCCGCGCGAACCGCTCCTTCGCCTCCGGGGTCTCGTACAGCCCGCGCCGCCCCCCGTCGGGCAGGTCGGCGGTGATCGGCGGCAGCTCGTCGCGGAACTTCGTGGCGTACACCGCGGCGAGCCGCTCCTCGCCCTCCTCGAGCGTGAGCCGGCCCTCGGTCATGCCGGCCCGCACCATGTTGGCGTACTGTTCGCGCTCCTCGTCCGAGGCGCGCACCCTCTCGCCGGCCATGTTCCCGGCCCCCTTCCGTCGATGGGATCCAGCGTGCCGAACCGCGGCCGGGCGCGCGTCGCACCGGGGACGGCTCGTGCGGTACCGCCGGCGGCGCAGCCGCACCGGGCACGTACTCCCGCGGGAGTAGACCCCGCCGCGCCGGGAAGGCGATGCCGCAGGTGAACCGGCTCCACTACGGTTTGAGCTGTGAGCAGAGCGCACCGGGCGGACGAGCGGCGAGCCCACTGGGCGCGCGAGCGGGCGCACTGGGCGCACGAGCGGCGGGCCGAGCGCCTCGAGCGCAAGTTCAAGCGTTTCGAGGAGCGGATCGACCGCCGCCGGGCGAACCGGTTCCGCGGCCCGCACGTCGTGCCGCTGGCGATCTTCCTCGCGCTCGTGCAGGTCTTCGGCACCCGCGCCGCCGCCTACGGCTCGACGGGGCACCCCCTGGACGAGACCGGGTACCTCCTGCTGATCGCCGGACCGGCGGCGCTGCTGTTGCGCCACCGGCTGCCGCTGTTCGCGCTGGCCGGCGCCCTCGCGGCGACGGTCGCCTATTTCTCGCAGCTGTACCCGAACGGGCCGGGCTTCATCGCCGCGCTCGTGGCCGTGTTCTGGGCACTCAACGCCGGGTTCCGCTGGCTCACGTGGCTGTCGGTGATCGTGGCGTACACCAGCTTCGTCGTGCTGGTGGCCCCGCACGCCTCCGTCGCGCGGCTCGTGGTCGTCGGCGTGTGGTGCCTGATCATCTCCGTGTTCGGCGAGGCGGCGCGCGTGCGCGGGATGCGGTACCGCCAGATGGCCCGCGACCGCGCCCACCAGGAGGCCCTGGCCCGCGCCGAGGAGGAGCGGGCGCGCAAGGAGCAGCACCGCCGCCAGGCCAGCGACGAGCGCCTGCTGATCGCCCGTGAGCTGCACGACGTCATCGGCCACCACCTGTCCCTGATCAACGTGCAGGCCGGGGTGGGCCTGCACCTCATGGACGAGCAGCCCGAGCAGGCCCGCGTGGCGCTGAGCGCCATCAAGCACGCCAGCGCCGAGGCCCTGCGCGAGACCCGGGCCGTGCTGGCGGGCCTCAACCCCGGCGAGGCGGCCCCGCGCACGCCCGCGCCGGGCCTGGCCGACCTGGAGCGCCTGGCCGGCGAGGCCCGGGGCGCCGGGCTGCCGGTCACCCTCGACACCGTCGGCACCGCGCGGGCGCTGCCGCCGCAGGTCGACCGGGCGGCGTACCGCATCGTGCAGGAGGCCCTGACCAACGTGCGCCGGCACGCGGGCCCGGACGCGTCGGCGACGGTGCTCGTCGCCTACGCCCCGCGCGAGCTGACGCTGACCGTGACCGACGACGGGCCGGGCGTCCCGGCGGCGGCCGGCGAGGGCGGCAACGGCATCGCGGGCATGCGCCACCGGGCGGCGACCTTCGGCGGCTCGGTCGAGGCCGGCCCGCGCGAGGGCGGCGGCTTCGAGGTGCGCGCGAGCATTC
The DNA here is from genome assembly GCF_050955725.1 of Dactylosporangium sp. CA-139114. Lineage (NCBI taxonomy): Bacteria > Bacillati > Actinomycetota > Actinomycetes > Micromonosporales > Micromonosporaceae > Dactylosporangium > Dactylosporangium sp. CA-139114. The sequence goes on along the minus strand of NZ_CP192080.1, from coordinate 2,076,450 downwards.
CCCTGAGCGACGAGGAGACGACGTGATCAAGGTGCTGCTCGCCGACGACCAGGCCCTGGTGCGGGCCGGCTTCCGGGCGCTGCTCGACGCGCAGGCCGACATCGAGGTCGTGGGCGAGGCCGCGGACGGCGCCGAGGCCGTGCGGCTGACCGCCCGGACCCGGCCCGACGTGGTGCTCATGGACATCCGCATGCCGGTGCTGGACGGGCTGGAGGCGACCCGCCGCATCGCCGCCGACGCGGACCTCGCCGACGTGCGCATCGTCATCCTGACCACGTTCGACCTGGACGAGTACGTCTTCGAGGCGCTGCGGGTGGGCGCGAGCGGGTTCCTGGTGAAGGACACCGAGCCGGTGGACCTCCTGCGCGGCGTGCGCGCGGTCGCGGGCGGCGACGCCCTGCTCTCCCCCGGCGTGACCCGCCGGCTGATCGAGGAGTTCGCCAGCCGCTCCCGGGCGCCGCTGGCCCCGATGTCGCTGGACACCCTGACCGACCGCGAACGCGAGGTCATGGCACTGGTCGGCGCCGGGCTGTCCAACGAGGACATCGCCGCGAAGCTGTACGTGAGCCCGGCGACGGCGAAGACCCACGTGAGCCGGGCGATGATCAAGCTCGGCGCCCGGGACCGTGCCCAGCTGGTCGTCTTCGCCTACGAGGCCGGGCTGGTCCGCCCGGGCTGGCTGGGCTGATCGGCGTCCGGGCCGTTGCTCGCGATGACGACGAAACGGCCGCCCCCGCGATCGGGAGCGGCCGTCGTGACCCGGGCGTGTGTCAGTCGGCGAGCGCGACGATGCCCTGCGCCCAGCGGAAGTACTTGTTCGTGCCCAGGTCGCGGACGGTCTTGATGTTGAAGGCGGCCTGCAGCTTCTCGGCGTCGCCCTCGCTCACGCCGGCGATCACGGTGACGGGGGCGTCGGCGAGCTCCTGCGCGCTCTTGCCTTCCCACTCCTTCATGAGCTTCTTTTCCAGACCAAGCATGGTGTGCTCCTTCGCTCGATGAAACCCGCGACAGGCTACGTCGCGTGCCTACCGGCTGCAACGTGGGAGGTGACGGAGTTGTCCGTCGTTCTGCTTGCCACATCGGCCGTTTCGCGGAGATGATCGGCGCATGAACAGCCAATGGGGGCTGACGATCCCGTTGACCGGGATGCCACTGCCCGATCACGCTGCGTTGCTCGCCACGCTACCGGATCTCGGGTTCACGGACGTCTGGTCGTCCGAGGTCAACGGCGCGGACGCGTTCACCCCCCTGGCGCTCGCCTCCGCGTGGTCGCCCCGCCTGCGGCTCGGCACCGCGATCGTGCCCGTCTTCACCCGCGGGCCCGGCCTGCTCGCCATGCAGGCGGCCACCCTCGCCGAGGCCGCGCCCGGGCGGGTCGCGCTGGGCATCGGGGCGTCGTCGCCCGTCGTGGTCGGCGACTGGAACGCGGTCGAGTTCGACCGGCCGTTCGAGCGCAGCCGGGACCTCCTGCGGTTCCTGCGCCCGGCGCTGGCCGGCGAGCTCGTCGACGGGACCTTCGACACCTTCACGGTGCGCCGGTTCCGGCTCGAGCGGCCACCGGCGGTACCACCGAAACTGCTCCTGGCGGGTCTTCGCGGGCGCATGCTGCGCCTGGCGGCGGCCGAGGCCGACGGTGCGGTCCTCAACTGGCTGTCGGTGGGGGACGTGGCGAAGGCGCGGGCCGAGCTGGCGGGCGCGCCCGACGGCTTCGAGGTCGCGGCGCGCATCTTCGTGTGCCCGACCGGCGACGCCGCCGAGGCGCGCGCGACCGCGCGGCGGCTGATCGCGGCGTACCTGACGGTGCCCGCGTACGCGGCGTTCCACCGCTGGCTCGGGCGCGGCGAGGTGCTCAAGCCGATGTGGGACGCGTGGGCGACCGGCGACCGCAAGGGCGCGCTCGCCGCGATCCCGGACAAGGTCGTGGACGAGCTGATCGTGCACGGCTCGCCCGCGCAGTGCCGGGCGCACGTCGAGCGCTACGCGGCCGCGGGCGTCACCACCCCGGTGATCGCGCTGCTGCCGACGCGGGAGCTGGCCGCCGGGGGCGCCACCGCGCTCCTGGACACGTTGCGGGAACTGGGGGCGCGGTCATGAAGGTGGACGGGAAGGTCGTGGTCATCACCGGCGCGGCCGGTGGGATCGGGGCCGCGCTCGCCCGGCGGTTCGCCGCGGAGCAGGCGGCCGCGCTGGTGCTCGCCGACCTCGACGGGGCGGCCGTGTCCGCGCTCGCCGCGTCGCTGCCCGGCGAGGCGGTCGGGGTCGAGGCCGACGTGACCAGCGAGGAGCAGATCGCGGAGCTCGTCGGGGAGACGCTCGGGCGCTTCGACCGCATCGACCTGTTCTGCGCGAACGCGGGCATCATCACCGGCGCCGGGCTGGAGGCGTCCGCCGAGACCTGGGCGCGCACGTGGGCGGTGAACGTCATGTCGCACGTGTACTCGGCCCGCGCCGTCCTGCCCTCGATGCTCGAGCGCGGCTCCGGGTACCTGCTGCACACCTGCTCGGCCGCGGGGCTGCTGACCGCCGTCGGGGACGCGCCCTACACGGTGACCAAGCACGCGGCGGTGTCGTTCGCGGAGTGGCTGTCGATCACGTACGGCGGCCGGGGCGTGAAGGTCAGCGCGCTGTGCCCGCAGGGCGTGGACACGCCGATGCTGCGCGACGGTCTCGGGCAGGGCCACATCGGCGCGAAGGTGACCGCGGCCGGCGGGGCGGTGCTGTCCGCCGAGTCCGTCGCCGAGTCCGTCGTCGCCGGGCTGGACGCGGAGAAGTTCCTGATCCTGCCGCACCCGGAGGTCGCCCGGTACTACCTGCACCGCGCCGGGGACACCGACCGCTGGCTCAACGGCATGCGCGGTCTGCGCGACAGCCTCGCATGAGGCAGCCGGACGTGCTGCGGCCGGCCCTGGAGGTGGTCGCGCCCTTCGTGCGGGGCCGTGCGGGGCGCACCATCATCGGCATCTGCGGCCCGCCCGCCGCCGGCAAGTCCACGCTGTCCTCGGCGTTGTCCGGCGCGCTGAACGTCCACGAGGGACTGTCCAGTGTGGCCGTACCGATGGATGGCTTCCACCTGTCCAATGTGGAGCTCGACCGCCTCGGCCTGGCCGACCGCAAGGGCGCGCCGGAGACCTTCGACGCGGCCGGGTTCGTGCACCTGCTGCGCCGCCTGCGGGCCGGCGAGGAGCTCGTCTACGCGCCGAGCTACAGCCGCACCCTGCACGAGTCGATCGGCGGCGTCATCCCCGTCCCCGCCGACGTGCGCGCGATCGTCGTGGAGGGCAACTACCTGCTGCTCGACCACGGCCCGTGGGCGTCCGTGCGGGGGCTCGTCGACCTCGTGCTCTACCTCGACGCGCCGGACCCGGTGCGCCAGGAGTCGCTGGTGCGCCGGCAGCTGGCCAAGGGCCTCGACCTGCCCGAGGCCGAGGACTGGGTGCGGCGCAGCGACGAGCGCAACGCCGCGGTGATCGCCGGCACCCGCGACCGGGCCGACCTCATCCTCACCCGCTGACGTCCGCGGCGCCGTCGTCCGCGACGCCGGGGAACAGGCGGGCGGCGTTGTCCCAGCAGACCGCGGCGAGCCAGTCCTCGCCGAGCCCGAGCCGTTCGAGCGACTCGAGCTGGTGGCCGTACGGGTACGGGATGTTGGGGAAGTCGCTGCCGAGCAGCACCCGCCCGGCGAGCCCCAGCTCCCGCACCCGCGGCAGCAGCGGCGCGGGCGGGCCGCCGAAGAAGTCGGTGAAGACCATGGTGGTGTCCAGGTGTACTCCGGGGTGCCGCTCGGCCAGCCCGAGGAACCCCGCGTACTCCGGCGCCCCCATGTGCGCGACGATCGCGACGAGCCCCGGGTGCCGCCGCAGCACCTCGCCGAACGGCTCCGGCCCGGTGAACCCGTTCGCGACCGGGCCGGAGCCGGCGTGCACGACGACCGGCACCCGCAGCTCGGCGAGGCGGCCCCACACGGGGTCGAGCACGGCCTCCCGCGGGTCGTAGCCGCCGACCTGCAGGTGCACCTTGAACACCCGGGCCCCGCCGGCGACGGCCCGCTCGACGTATCCGGCCACGCCCGGCTCCGGGAAGAACGTCGCGCTGGGCAGGCACCCGGGCGTGCGCGCCGCGAAGCCCATCGTCCACGCGTTGAGGTCCTCGGCCATGCCCGGGCGGTGGGCGTACGCGAGCGCGGTGAAGTACCGCACCCCGAACCCGCGCAGGAGGGCCACCCGCTCCTCGTCGGAGCCGCGGTAGCGGATCGGCCACGGCCGCCCGACGAGCGGGCCGGCCTCGTCGAAGTACGCCCAGACCTTGCGCAGCATCCGCTGCGGCAGGAAGTGGGTGTGCACGTCGAACAGCGCTCGGGTCACGGCTCGAAGTCTATGGTCGCCCGGGCCCGCCACCGCCGGGCACCGCCGGTGCGGGGTGGCGGCGTTGAGCCGGACAGCGAGCAGGCATCATGGGTCCGTGACGCACGAGACGCGACGATCGCTGCACGGGCTGGCGGAGCTCGTCCTCGCCGGGCCGCAGTACCGGGCCAGCGGGACCATCCGGCTGCGGATCGTCGGTGGCGGGTTCGCCACCGTGGCCGCGCCCGACCTGCGGGTGACCGCCGACGCGCTGGTGGTCGGCGGCGAGCGGCGGGTGGCGCTGGCCGGGCGCACGCTCGGGGAGGTCGCCGCCGAGGCGGGGGTCGAGCCCGGGGCGCCGGCGGAGCTGTATCCCGACGGGTCCGGCGCGGCCCCGGGCGACTGGCTCGTGCTCGACCGGGCCGAGGAGATCCTGGCCGCGTTCGTCGCCGGCGACGCGGCGCTGCGGGCGCTGAGCGCGCAGGCCACGCCGGTGCTGTGGCCGGAGCACTTCGACCTCGGCATCTCGCTCGACGAGGTGAACTACGGGGTGTCGGCCGGGGACTCGGCGATCGGGGAGCCGTATGCGTACGTCGGGCCGTGGCGGGCGCGGACCGGGGACTTCTGGAACATGCCGTTCGGGGCCGCGCATCCGGTGCGGGAGCTGCCGGATCTGGGGGCGTTCTTCGAGCAGGGGCGCCGCCGGGCCGCCGAGGGCTAGACCCTGCCCTGCCTGGGCCTCGGCGGCCGGGGACGTCAGCCGAAGAGCTTGGCGGCGGTGATGACGGTCTCGATCACGCCGTAGCCGAGCAGGAGGGCCACCAGGGCCCAGCTCACCACCAGGCGGGCCGTCCGTGCGTCGGTGCGGGGCCGCGGGTCGCTCATGACGCCACCTTCTCCGGTTCGGCGGTGACCGGCTCGTGGAAACGCTGCGGCACCGGGCGGATCAGCAGATTCGCGATGAAGCCGACGGCCAGGACGCCGACCATGGTGAACAGGGCCGGCTGGTACGCCGACGCCGTCAGGGTGCCCGGCTTGCCCTGGGCGTCCAGGAAGCCGTTCACGATCAGCGGGCCGGCCACGCCCGCCGCCGACCAGGCCGTCAGCAGGCGGCCGTGGATGGCACCGACCTGGTAGGTGCCGAAGAGGTCGCGCAGGTAGGCCGGGACCGTGGCGAAGCCGCCGCCGTAGAACGACAGGATGACCCCGGCGAGCAGGACGAACAGGGCCGTGGCGGTGTGGCCGACCGAGGCCAGCAGCGCGTAGAGGACCATGCCGACGCCGAGGTAGATCATGTAGATGGGCTTGCGGCCGATCGCGTCCGAAGTGGCCGACCAGGCGAAGCGGCCCGCCATGTTGAACAGCGACAGGACACCGACGAAGCCCGCGGCGGCCGCGACGCTGACGCCGGAGGCGCCCCCGGACCGGAAGAAGTCCTGGATCATGGGGCTGGCCTGCTCCAGGATGCCGATGCCGGCGGTGACGTTGCAGAACAGCACGATCCACAGCAGCCAGAACGAGCGGGTACGCAGGGCGTTGGCGGCGCTCACGCTCGCCGTCGTGACCAGCGGCTTCTCGCGGATCGAGGCGGGGTCGAAGCCCGGGGGCCGCCAGCCCTCGCGGGGCACGCGGACGTTGAGGACGCCGAACATCATGACGAGGAAGTAGCCGATCCCCAGCGTGACGAACAGCAGGACGAGGGCGGAGCCGCCGGCGACGGACTTGGCGTCGTCGGGGTTGTAGCCGGCGTCGTAGAGCGACAGCAGCTGCCGCGACAGCGGGCTGGCGATCAGCGCGCCGCCGCCGAAGCCCATGATCGCCAGGCCGGTGGCGAGGCCGGGGCGGTCCGGGAACCACTTGATCAGCGTCGAGACCGGCGAGATGTAGCCGATGCCGAGTCCGATGCCGCCGAGGACGCCGTATCCGACGTACACCAGCCACAGCTGTTCGGTGCCGATCCCGAGCGCGGCGACGAGGAAACCCGCGGCCCAGAAGCAGGCCGAGACGAACATGGCCTTCCGGGGCCCGTTGCGCTCGACCCAGGTGCCGCCGAGCGCGGCCGACAGCCCGAGCATGACGATGGCGATGCTGAAGATGATGCCGATCGCGGTCTGGCTGGCGCCGAAGTGGGCGATGAGCGAGTTCTTGTAGACGCTGGTGGCGTACGCCTGACCGATGCACAGGTGCACGGCGAGCGCCGCGGGCGGGATCAGCCAGCGGCTGTACCCCTCCGGCGCGACCGTGTGCCTGGAGTCGAGCGCCGAGAGCAGGGACATCGGGCACCTCCTGAGGCAGAACCTCAGTGTAGATCGCAGTACGTCTATCTTGCAGCGCAACTTTCCTCTGATCAGCAAGGTCGTGATCCAAATGTCGCCATAGTTGAGGAACAATTGCCCGGTGGATCGTGTGACTGTCTGGGACGATCGGCGCACCGCGGACGAGCGCGCCCTGCTCGCCCCCGGCCGCCCGCCGGACCTGGACCGCAGCCCCGACGTCCTGGTGGTCGGCGGCGGCGCGATCGGGCTGGCCGCCGCCGTGTTCGCCCGCCGCGCCGGCCTCGGGCGCGTGGTGCTGATCGAGCGCGCCCCGCGGCTCGCCCCGGGCGCCTCCTCCGGCAACGGCGGCGCGATCGCCCCCGACATGCACGTGCTCACCGACGAGCCGCGGTTCGTGGCGTTCGGGCGTCGGAGCCGGCAGTTGTACCGTGACCTCGACGCCGAATGGCAGGGCGCGCTCGGCATCCGCACGACCCGCTGGCTCGACATCCGCCCGGCCGGGACGGTCCCGGACCCCGGCGACCCGGCCCTGCGGGTGCTCGGCGACGACGACGTGCGGGCCCTGGAGCCCGACGTCCGCCTCCCCGACGGCGCCGCCGCGCTGCTCGCCGAGGACCAGCTCGCCGTCGACCCGCTCCGGCTCGCCGCCGCGCTCGCCGCCCGGGCCGGGCAGGTGGTCACCGGCGTCGGCCTGCTCGGCGTCTCGGTGCGCGGCGACCGCGTCGCCACCGTGCACACCACGGCCGGCGACCTCACCCCCGGCGCGCTGATCGTGGCCACCGGGCTCGTCCCGCCGCCGTGGCACCACGGTGTACCGCAGCGCTGGGTCAAGGGCCACATGCTCGCCATCTCCCCCGGCCCGTGGCGCCTCGGCAGTGTCCTGGCCGGCCCCTACGGCGGCGGCACCCCGCTGCCGGGCGGCGGCGTCGTCTGCGGCGGCACCTTCGACGAGGGCGACCACAGCGCCGACGTCCGGCCCGAGGTCAGCGACCCGATGGCGAAGGCGCTGGCCACGCTGCTGCCGGCCGCCGACGGGGCGCGCATCAGCCACCGCTGGTGCTGCTTCCGCCCGCGGATCGAGCAGCGCCAGCCCGTCGTGGACCGGCTGCCCGGCGTCGCCAACGCGTGGTTCGCCGGCGGCCACTTCACCACCGGCATCATGATGGCCCCGGCGACGGGCGCGGCGCTGGCCGACTGGGTCGGCTCGGGCCGCACGCCCGCCGGGGTCGAGACGTTCACGCTCCCCCAGGCGCCGCACCCGTGGCCGACCCTGGGGCCCACGCACTGAAACAGCACGGTGGCCCGCGCCGGAGCGCGGGCCACCGTGGACGTCTGCGTCACAGGTCTGCGTCACATGCCTGGATCACGGGGTCACGTCGACGTACGTCGACCACCCGCCGGCGTAGTACTTGTAGTACGTGTGCCCGTCCTGGGCCAGGGTGTACGCCTCGGTGGTGCCGAACCGCGGGTTGTACAGCACCGACGGGGCGCCGGTGTTGCTGCCGCCGAGGTTGTTCCAGCCCGACCAGCCGCCGAGGTAGTACACGTACTGCAGCTCGCTGCCGGTCGTGTGCACGTAGACCTCGGTGGTGCCCGAGGACCGGTTGTAGACCACCCCCGGGTCCTGGTCCAGGGTGCCGCCGAGGCCGGTCCAGCCGCTCCAGCCGCCGAGGTAGTAGACGTAGGACAGCTGGTTGCCCGACGTACGCAGGTACACCTCGGTCGTGCCGTACTTCGGGTTGTAGAGCACCGCCGGCGTGCCCTGCACCGAGCCGCCCAGGCCCGTCCACCCCGACCAGCCGCCGAGGTAGTAGACGTAGGCCAGGCCACCGCCGGTCACCGCGTACGCCTCCGTGGTGCCGAACTTCGGGTTGTAGAGCACCCCGGGATCGCCGGTGAGCGCCCCGCCCAGGTCCGTCCAGCCCGACCAGCCGCCGGCGTAGTACACGTAGGCCAGCGAGTTCGCCGACGTGCGGGCGTACACCTCGGTCGTGCCGTACGTCGGGTTGTAGATGACCGCCGGGTTCCCCGCGAGGGAGCCGCCGAGGTCGATCCACGGCGACCAGCCGCCGGAGAAGTAGCGGTAGCCGAGATGGTTGTTCGACAGCCGCGCGTACACCTCGGTCGTGCCGAACCTCGGGTTGTACAGCACCGCCGGGTCGCCCTGGATCGTGCCGCCGAGGTCCATCCAGCCCGACCAGTCCGCGGACCAGTACGCGTACATGAGCTTGTTCGAGTCCGCCGAGCGCGCGTACACCTCGGTCGTGCCGAACTTCGGGTTGTAGAGGCTCTGCGGCCTGCCCACCGGGCGCACCGGGTCGGTCTGGCGGACGAACAGCAGCCGGTTCGGCGTGCCGTTGCGGGCGTACGCCGGGTACGACGACATGTTCAGCACGCCGACCGAGGAGCCCTGCACCAGTGCGTTGCGCACCTGGGCCGGGTTGTAGTCCTGGTGGGCCTGCAGGATCAGCGCGGCCGCGCCCGTGACGTGCGGCGAGGCCATCGAGGTGCCGTCCAGCGACCTGGTCGCCGAGTCGCTGTCCTTCCAGTCCGAGGTGATGCCGACGCCGGGCGCGTAGAGGTCCACGCAGGGGCCGTAGTCGGACCAGGGCACCGGCTTGTCCTCGATCGTCGACGCGCCGACCACGATCGCCTCGGCGACGTTGCCGGGCGAGTTGTTGCAGGTGTTGGTCGGGTTGCCGTTCTCGTCGCCGTTGCCGGCCGCGACCGACCAGGTCAGCCCGGAGCCGATGGAGCGCTTCAGGGCCGCGTCGAGCACGATCGTCGGGCTGTCGGAGCCGAGGCTCATGTTGACCACCGCCGGGTGCTGCGCGTTCGCGGTGATCCAGTCGATGCCGCCCACGACCTCGGACAGATAGCCGTTGCCGCTGCAGTCGAGCACGCGCACGGCCTTCAGCGTGATCTGCTTCGCCACGCCGTAGGTGGCGCCGCCGATCGTGCCGGCGACGTGCGTGCCGTGGCCGTCGCAGTCGTTGGCGTTGTTCGGGTCGTTGCTGTTGTTGGCGTTGTCCGGGTTGTAGTAGTAGTTCTTCGCCCGGTCGACGAAGTTGCGCCCGTAGCCGGCCCGGCCGCCGAAGTCGTTGTGCGTGATGCGGATGCCGGAGTCCAGGACGTACGCGGTGATGTCCGGGGCCGCGTTCGGATACGTGTACGTGGTGTCGGCAGCGTTCGCGTGCGTGTCGATGCGGTCCAGGCCCCACGGCGGCGAGGGCTGGGTCGCGTCGGCGTGCAGCATGATGTTCTTCTCGACGCTGAGCACGCCCGCGTCGGCCGCGATCTGCCTGGCCTTGGCGTCGTCGATGTTGTCGATCGCGAAGCCGCGCACGGCCGTGCTGTACTGCTCGCGGACGTCGCCCCCGACCTGCTGGGCGATCTTGCCGGCGGCGTCCGCGACCGCCGCCTTCGCCTGCCCGGCGCTCTGCGCGCCCGGCGGCGTCTTCAGCATGACCACGTATCCGTTGGACTCCCCCGCCACGGCCGCGTTGAACACGGTTCCCATGGGGGGCGCGGCGTTCGCCGGCAACCCTGGAGCGATCACGGCGGCCGCCGCGACCGCCAGGGTGCCGAGGCGGCGCCGTCTTTCGATGCCGATCATGCGCCATCACCTTTGGTCATCGAATGGTAACTCAACGTCACCTTATCGGATGAACCGCCGGTGTGGATCAAGACCGCTCAGCGGCGGCGGATCCACCAGATGATGCCGAGCACCACCGCGAAACTCGTCGCCGCCGTGACCACGTACGGCACCGCGCGGCGCACCAGCAGGCCCACGCCCGGGACGGCGAGCGGGTCGACCGGCTCCGCGTCGGGCCGCACCGGCGCCATGGGCTCCCCCGCGCGGGCGTCGTCGACGGCCACGAGCGGCGAGGGGGCGGACGGCTGCTTCGCGGCCAGGCAGTCCGCGAGCCGGCCGATCAGCCGTTCGCCGGCGTCGCCGACGAGCCCGGGGTCGACGTGCGCGGCCTCGCCCGTGAGGTCGAGGTCGGCCGACACGTGCACCCGGGTCCCGTCACCCTCCGCGACCAGGGCCGCGGTCACCAGGGCCCGGGCGGTGCCCCCGTCGCCGTCGGCCCCGGACGCGCTGATCACCACGCGCCGGGCGGCCTCGTCGCGCTCGACGAACGTCCCGGACCCCGTGAACGTCAGGCCGGCCGGGCCGAGCCCGACCTCGACGGTGCCGGTGAAGTCGTCGCCCTCGGCCGCGGTGAGCGTCGCGCCGGGCACGCAGGGCGCGATCCGCTCGATGTGCGACAGCGCCGCCCAGGCCCGCTCGACCGGGACGGGCACGGTGAAGGTGTTCTCCAGGTGCACGGGCCCTACCTCCATAGGTCGACGGCCCGGCCGAGTCAGGCGGGCCATCTCGACGGTAGTCACCCCGGACGCCGAGCGCCCGGCGGACCACCCCTACGGCGGGCGACCCGTGCGGCTGGTGCGCTCCCGCCGGCATCCCGCGCGGCGCGGTTCGAGGTCGCCGCCGAGCAGCCGCTGCGCCGCGCGGCACCACCGGCGGGCGCTCGGCGGCGGCGTCGTCGACGGCCGTCTGTGCGCCTGGAGCCCGGTGCGGACGTCCGGCGCGGCGCGGTCGGGCCCGCCGCCGGCGGCAGTGCCTGTGCGGCTAGCGCTCCGCCGCTGGCACCACCAGCGGACGCCCGGCAGCGTCCAGCGCGGCGAGCATCTCCAGCTCGGCGCGGTAGCCGGCGCGGTCGAGGTCGCCGTTGAGCAGGCGCGCGGCGGCGGCGCGCTCGGCGCCGGCCAGGCGGCGGTGCGGGCGGCCGGTCGCGGCGGCCTTGTGCAGGTGCCGGGCGATCAGCAGCACGTAGACGCCGGCGATCACCGCGGCGGCGAGCATGGTCGCGAGCATTCGCAGGACGATACGGGGGCCGGGGTGCGCTTCGGTACCGGCCCTGCGGACCGAATCCGTTGCACTCCTCGGCGGCAACCCGGCGGCAACCGGCCGATCGGGCACATGGGCACATGGGCATTCGCGATGCCGGCGGGGTCGTGGGCTTTCCCCGGCGCCGGGCCGCGGGCCGACACGGCGGCCGGGACCTCGCGGCGGGGCGGGGCAACGCGAGTCGGACCGGCAACGCGCGAGGCGGACCGGCGGGTCGTGGGCTTTCCCCAGCCGGGTCGTGGGCTTTCCCCAGCGCCGGGCCGCGGGCCGACACGGCGGCCGGGACCTCGCGGCGGGGCGGGGCAACGCGAGTCGGACCGGCAACGCGCGAGGCGGACCGGCGACTCGGGGCGGGGCGAGACGGGGCAACGCGAGGCGGACGGGGCTACGCACGGCGAGACGGGGCGGGGCGGGGAGACGGGGGCGGGAGGACGAGGCGACGCGGGAGGTGGCTCACACCGTGTCGTGGTGGATGCGGCCCGCCGTGGTGGTGAGCCGCGCTCCACCGCCGCCCCAGCGCCCGGCGACGATCTCGGCCGCGATGCTCACCGCGGTCTCCTCCGGCGTACGCGCGCCCAGGTCCAGGCCGATCGGCGACGAGAGCCGCGCGAGCTCGGCCGCGCTCACCCCGGCCTCCCGCAGGCGGGCCAAGCGGTCCTCGTGGGTGCGGCGGGAGCCCATGGCACCGACGTACGCGAACTCACGGCGCAGCGCCACCCGCAGCACCGGCACGTCGAACTTCGGATCGTGGGTGAGCACGCACACGACCGTGCGGCCGTCGAGGCGGCCGGCGTCGATCTCGCCCTGGAGGTACCGATGCGGCCAGTCGACGATCACCTCGTCCGCGCCCGGGAAGCGCTTCGAGGTCGCGAAGACCGGCCGGGCGTCGCAGACCGTCACGTGGTAGCCCAGGAAGCCGCCGATCCGCGCGACCGAGGCCGCGAAGTCGGTCGCGCCGAAGACGAGCATGCGCGCGGGCGGGGCGAACGAGGCCACGAACACCGTCAGGCCCTCGCCGCGGCGCTCGCCGTCGGGCCCGTAGCGCAGGGTGTCGGTGCGCCCGGCCGCGAGCAGCCCGCGCGCGTCGTCGGTGACCGCGGCGTCCAAGCGCTGCGAGCCGAGGGTGCCGTCGTACGACTCCGGCCAGACGACGAGCCGCCGGCCGATGCGCTGCGGGGGACCCTCCACGATGGACACCACGGCGACCGGGTCGCGCCGCTCGATCGCGTGCGCCACGCGCTCCAGCTCCGGGAACCGCGCGCGGTCGACGGGCTCGACGAGCAGCTCGACGGTGCCGCCACAGGTGAGTCCGACGGCGAAGGCATCGTCGTCGCTGACCCCGTATCGCTGGACGACCGGCACGCCGGACCCCACCACCTCGCGGGCGAGCTCGTAGACCGCGGCCTCGACGCAGCCGCCGGACACGCTGCCGACCACGGTGCCGTCGGGGCCGGCGAGCATCGTCGCGCCGGGCGGCCGGGGCGAGCTGTGCCAGGTGCGCACCACGGTGGCCATGCCGACCGGCTCGCCCGAGCGCCACCAGCCCAGCAGATCGTCGAGCACCTCACGCACGGCGAGCCTCCAGGGTCCACGACCGCCCCTCCAGCGCCGCGACCACCCGGCCCGCGACGAGGGCGCGGGCGTGCGGGCGAGCGGCGAAAGAAGCGCGGAAACGAGGGCGAGCGGCGGCGACAGTGACAGCGACGACAGCGATGGCGACGGCAGCGACGACGACAGCGGCAGCGGCAGCGGCGACGACGACAGCGACGACAAGGGCGCGGACCCGCAGGCGAGCGGCAACGAGGCCACCGGCGCCCCGCGCGAACCCGGGCCGCTCAGCGCCCGGACTCACCCGGACGACGAGCACGTCCGAACGGCGACGGCGCGAGCGAGCCCAGACGTCGCATGCGGCCGGGCGGCGACGGTGCGGGCGCAGCGCGAGGAAGCCCGCCATCGCAGGCCCCTCTTCGGTCAGGTGACCCGCGTCGGCCAGGCGCGCCGCGGAAGCGGCCGGCGACGCGAAGTCCGGCACGCCCCAACTATGCCCCTCCGTCCCGCCGGCCGGAAGTCAATCGACTCCGGAGCCGCCGATCCGTCACGCCGGGTGACAGCGCGATCACGGTCACGGAAAATGCGGCTACGGGGCCTACCGTCAGCACCGACCCAGGGGCCGCCGTCAGCACCGGCGGCGGAGGCGGTCACTCCTCCGCTTCGGCCGGCACGTCGAGGTCGGTGTCGTCGGCGATGTCCTCGCACGGCACGCCCTGGACCTGGTCCGCGTGGGCCACCAGGTAGGCCCGCGCGCCCACGTCCGCCGTGGCCAGGGTGGTCACGCCCGGCCAGTGGCCGCGGCCGAGGATCACCGGGTGGCCCCGCTTGCCCTTGTACGTCGCGGTCAGCAGGGCGCCGGGGCCGGACGGGGCCGCGTCCAGCAGGCGGGCCACCGCGTCCGGGCCGATGCCGGGGGTGTCGACGAGCAGGACCATCACGGCCTCGGCGTCGGTCTCCGCCAGGGCGGCCAGCCCGACGCGCAGGGACGAGCCCATGCCGCTCTTCCACGCCGGGTTGTCCAGCAGCGTCACGTCGCCCAGGGACGCCTCGGCGCGGACCCGGGCGGACTCGGCGCCCAGGACGACCCAGATGCGTGTGCAGCCGCCGTCGCGCAGGGTGGCGACGGCGCGTTCGACCAGCAGGTGGCCGTCCTCGTGGCGCACGAGGGCCTTGGGACCGCCATACCGGCGGCCACCACCTGCGGCGAGTACGAGTCCGGCAATCGCGCTCAGCGGGCTCTCCTACGTCCGACGGTTTCAGCACCGATTCGGATCAGATTAGTACGCGCTCGATAGGCTCCATGCTCATGGCCCTCCACGATCACTGTTCGTACTGCGGCGCCGCCTATCCGCAAGGGGCGCCCTGGCCGCGGGTCTGTGCCGCGTGCGGCGAGACCACCTGGCGCAATCCGCTGCCGGTCGCGGTGACGCTGCTACCCGTCGACACCGGCCAGGGGCGCGGCATCGTGGTGGTGCGCCGCGACATCGAGCCGATGCGCGGCGAGCTCGCGCTGCCGGGCGGGTTCATCGAGGTCGGCGAGTCCTGGCAGGAGGCGGCCGTGCGCGAGCTGCGCGAGGAGACCACGATCCTCGCGGACGCGGCCGACGTGCGGCTGTTCGACGTGCACAGCGTGCCGAGCGGGAACCTCATCGTCTTCGGGCTGCTGCCGCCGCGCCCCCTCGCCGACCTGCCCGCCTCGACGCGGACGGAGGAGTCGCTCGGCTTCGAGATCGCCCTCGGCCCGCGGCCGCTCTGCTTCTCCACCCACACCGACATGCTGGCCGCCTACTTCGCGTCGAAGTAGCGGTCGGCGATCGGCACGTCCAAGGGCAGACACGCCGGCCGCCTACTTCGCGTCGAAGTAGCAGTCGACGATCGACACGTCCAAGGGCAGACACACCGGCCGCCTACTTCGCGTCGAAGTAGCAGTCGACGATCGACACGTCCAGGGGGAACCGCACCTCGGTGTCGCCGAACAGCAGGCGCCGGGCCTCCTCCCCCGCGGTGTGCACGGCGGCCGAGACCGCCTCGGCCTCCTCGCGCGGGCAGTGCACGATGACCTCGTCGTGCTGGAAGAACACCAGCTCCGCCCGGCGCCCGGCGAGCGCCGCGCGCAGGCGGGCCAGCAGCACGAGGGCCCACTCGGCGGCGGTGCCCTGGATGACGAAGTTGCGCGTGAACCGGCCCCGGGCCCGGCCCCTGGCCCCGCCGCGGGACTCGACCTCGGCCCCGGGCTCGTCGAACCCCTCCCGCCAGGTCACCGACGCCGGTGGGCAGGTGCGGCCGAGCCAGGTGCGCACCAGGCCCCCCGCCTCGCCGGTGCGGGCCGCCTCCTCCACGAGGTCCCAGGCCACCGGGTAGAAGCGGCGCAGGGCGGCGAGCGCGGGCGCGGCGCTGCCGCCGGTCTGGCCGTACATCGCGCCGAGCAGCGCGAGCTTGCCCTTCATCCGGTCGCCGCCGAACGCCTCGGCGGCCAGTGCCGCGTAGAGGTCCCCGGCCGCGCCCGCGCGGGCCAGGCGCCGGTCGCCGGAGACGGCGGCGAGGACCCGCGGCTCGAGCTGGCCGGCGTCGGCGACCACGAACGCCCAGCCCGGGTCGGCGACCACGGCCCGGCGCACGGTCCGGGGGATCTGCAGGGCGCCGCCGCCGCGGGTCGCCCAGCGGCCGGAGACGACGCCGCCCGGGATGTACTCGGCGCGGAACCGCCCGCCCGTGACCCACTGCTCGAGCCAGCTCCACCCGTGCGCCGTCCAGAGGCGGTAGAGCTCCTTGTACTCCAGCAGGATCGGCACCGCCGGGTGCTCGACGTGCTCCAGCTCCCACTTGCGGGTGCTGCGCAGCATGATGCCGGCCCGGGCGAAGGCGCGCAGCAGCTCGGCCGGGGAGTCGGGGTGGACGCGCTGGCCGAGGGCCTCGTTGAGGCGCACGCCGAGCTCGGCCAGGCGCGCGGGCGGGCCGCCGACCGGGGAGGGCGGGCCGAGCAGCTCGCGCAGCAGGGCGTCGTGGACGTCGGCGCGCCAGGGCAGGCCGGCCAGGCCCATCTCGACGGCGACGAGGGCGCCCGCGGACTCGGCGGCGATCAGGGTGCGCATGCCGCCCGCCCGGGGCGCGAGGGCGTGTGCGGAGCCGAGCTCCGGCAGCGCCTCGACCCGGCGCCGTTGCGCCCGATAGACGGCCGTCAGCTCTTCCAGCGGTACCGCCGCCGCGTCGAAGGCGTCGAAGAGCGAATCCTGTGACAGTCCGGGTGGCTCGGCCGCCCGCGCCGGCGGGTCGGGCGGCACCGGCCGTCCCGCCAGGCGGGCGCTCGCCGCGGCGAGCGTGCGCGGCTGGCCCCAGGCGCCCTCCGCGCCGAGCAGGAGCGCCTCGGCGAGCTCGAGATCGTGGCAGCGTTCGACGCGCACGCCCGCGCGCACCAGGCGCGGGTAGACCTCGGCGGTGGATGCCCAGAGCCAGCGGGGGCGATCGCGTGACTCGACTCGAGCGACCGCCCCCGCCAGGTCCTGGACGTGCTGCTCGGCGCCGGTGGGCGTGCCGTCGTCGGCCAGCGGCCGCAGGAGGCCGCCGGTGCCGGAGGGCGAGAGCGCGACGAGCATCCGGTCATTACATCGCACGGCCCCGGTACTGCTCGTGGAAGCGCCGGGGCCGCGCGGGCTCGGGTTACTTGGAGATGCCGCCGGTGAGGCCGGCCTGCACCTGCCGCTGGAACGCGATGTAGACGATGAGCACGGGCAGCATGGCCATCGTGAGACCGGCGAACAGGCCCGACCAGTCGGACTTGTAGCCCTGCTGCACCGACAGGCTGATCAGGCCCTGGGCCAGCACCTCGTGGACCTTGCCGGCGCCGGTGGTGTCCTGCATGAGCACGGTCGGCAGGTACCACTGGTTCCACTGGCCCAGCACGTTGAAGATGCCGATCGAGATCAGGCCCGGCTTGGCCATCGGCAGCATCACGCGGAAGAACAGCGTGCTGTGCGAGGCCCCGTCCACCAGCGCCGCCTCGGCGACCGAGGTCGGCAGCGTGCGGAAGAACGAGTGCATGAAGAAGATCGTGAACGACAGCGACCAGGCGACGTACACGAGGATGAGCATGAACCGGGAGTTCAGGCCGAGCAGCGGGAACGACACGCCGGAGTTGAAGACGCCCTTGTACAGCGGCACGACGGCGAGGTACACCGGCAGCGTCAGGCCCGACAGGAACAGGAAGTAGATCGCCCGGTTGCCCGGGAACTCGTAGCGGGCCAGCACGTAGGCGGCCATCGAGCCCAGCAGCATCGTGAGGATCACGCCGCCGCCGACGACGATCACGGTGTTGAAGAAGAACTCGCCCAGCCCGCCCTTGGTCCACGCGCGGGAGAAGTTGTCCCACTGCAGCGCGTGCGGGTTCAGGGAGAGCGGCTCCTTGATGATGTACTTGTCCTCCTTGAAGGACGAGATCACCACCCACAGGATCGGGTAGACGACCATCACGGCCCACACGATCAGGAACAGGTGGGAGAAGCCCCCGAACACCTTGTCGCCGATCTTGGCCAGCTCCGGCGCGGCCTTCGGTACCGCGCGGCGCGAACCACCGCCGCGGGAGGCCGTGCGCCTGTCGTTCACCACCACGTCAGCCATGTCAGAACTCGATTCGTTCGCGGCGGGTGATCCGCAGCTGGAGGGCGGCGATCAGCATCGTGAAGATGGCGAGCGCGACACCGAGGGCGCACGCGTAACCGAACTGACCGCGGTTGAAGGCGGTGAACTGAATCACCGAGGCGAAGATCTCGGAGGCGTGGTCGGGGCCGCCCTGGCTGGGGGTCATGACGTAGACCAGGGCGAACATGTCCAGGGCGGTGATGCCCAGGTAGACCCAGGCGACCGAGATGTTGTCGCGCAGCAGGGGCAGGGTGATCCGCATGAAGGTGTGCACCCGGCCGGCGCCGTCGAGCAGCGCCGCCTCGTAGATGTCCTTCGGGATGCCCTGCATGGCGGCCGAGAAGAGCACCATGTAGAAGCCGACGCCGCTCCAGACCGCGATGAGCAGCAGCCACCAGAGCACGGCGGGGATGCCGAGGATCGGGGTGGGGTCGGCGACGAACAGGTTGGGGTGCTGGGGGTCGAGCAGGCCGAACTTGATGAGCAGGCCGTTGAGCAGCCCCTGATCGTCGGTGCGGTAGATCTGCTGCCACATGACCGCGATGAGGACCAGCGACAGCACCTGCGGGAAGAAGAAGATGACCTTGTAGACGCTGGACCCGAACACACCCCGGATGCCGGCCTTGTCTCCGCGTCCGCCCACATTGAGCAGGAACGCGAAGAACAAGGCCAGCGCGATCGTGAACAGCGGCACGGTGACGAGGAAGAACACGTTGTGCCAGAAGGCCTTGTGCACAAGCTCGTCCTTGAACAGCCGGACGTAGTTGTCCACGCCGACGAAGTTCTGCTTGTCCGAGTAGCCGCCCCAATCGGTGAACGAGTACCCCACCGCCTGGGCGAACGGCCACACCACGTAGAACGCGAAGAGCAGTACCGGTAGGGCGAGGAAGCCCGTCACGAACCGCGCTTTACCGTGCCGCATGATCAGTCACTACCTAACCGGGAAACGGGGTCAGTTGGTGCGGGTCTGCTTCTTGATGTTCGGGTCCTTGGCGATCTTGTCCGCGGCCGCCTGCATCTTGCTCACGAACCCGGCGGCGTCGACGCGACCGGCCATGAGGTCCTCGCAGAGGTTCTCGCTCTCCTTGCCGTAGTCGGCGTAGAAGTCCGGGAAGCGGAAGGAGATCAGGTCGGCGGGCGCGCTCTTCATGAGCGTGTTCGCGCTCGCCAGCGCCGAGTCGTCCACCTTGTCGCCCGAGCCCTTGACCGACGCCAGGGACTTGGTCAGCGAGGCGAAGGCGCCCGCGCCCTCGGTGGACAGCATCGCGCGCAGGTACTCCTTCGCGCCGGCCGCGTTCTCGGCCTTGGCCGGGACGACCCAGTCCTCGCCGGCACCGGCGAAGACCGCACCGGGCGCCTTCGCGCCGGCGACGTCCCAGTAGTTGGCGAGGGTCAGCTTGAAGTCCGGCGGCAGGGTCTTGGCCATCTCGTTCTTGTACCAGGTGCCGACCTGGATGAAGGCGGCCTTGCCGTCGAGGTGCGCCTGCTGCGACTGGGTGTGGTTGAGGCCCTGGCTGCCGGCCAGGATCAGCTGGTCCTTGACCATCTTCTCGATGTTCTGCAGGCCCTCGAGGATGCCCGCGGCCTTCCAGGCGTCCGGCTTGAGGTTGTCGATGTCGACGACGGCCTGCTTGCCGGCCGCGTTCCACACGGTGGCCATGACGTGCCAGCGCGGGTAGTAGCCGTGCACGCCGTCGTAGACGAACGGCGCGATGCCGGCGGCCTTGATCTTCGGGGCGAGGGTGAAGAACTCGTCCCAGGTCTTCGGCGCGGTCCAGCTGTTCTTCTCGAACAGGGCGGCGTTGTACCACATGCCCCACACCGTGTAGGCGTACTTGAGCGTGTAGAACTTGCCGTTGTAGCTGCCGTCGTTGATCGTGCCCGGCAGCAGCGAGTCGCGGATCTTGCCGGAGCCGTCCCAGGTCGGGGCGTCGAGCAGGTCGTCCAGCGGCTGGATCGCGTTCTCGTTGATCAGCGTGCTGGTGTCCATGATGTCGGCACCCGAGTTGTTGATCAGGTCGCTCGGAGTGGTAGCCATCTTCGGCTGCTCCTGCGTCTTGATCTTCTGGGTGGCGCTCTGGTTCACCGTGATGTTGGCGTGCTTCGCGTTGAAGATCTGCACGTCCTTCTTCGCGTATTCGGTGCCCAGGCCACCGTCGAAGACGACGACCTTGACGGTGCTGCCGTCCTTGACGCCGAACGGGTTGTCGGCCGACTTGGTCCCGGTGTCGCTGCCCTTGTCGGACGAGGCGTCCGAGCCGGCGCAGGCGGCGAGCAGCCCGGCGGCGGGGGTGGCGAGCAGGCCCGCCGCAGCCGCGCGCCGCAGGACGGTACGACGAGTCAGTTCATTGGACATTAGGGGGTCTCCTCGGTTCGGGTCAGGCGGTTCGCCGGACACGCCCGGCGTACCGCGACTCGAGGGTGTGGTTGTGCTCGTCCCCGCCGGGGACGTTTGCGGACAGGTAGACGGGAGCCACCTCGCCCGCAGCCTCGATGCGTCGCACGACCTCGGCGACCACCAGCTGCGCGAGCAGCGCGTTGGTGACCGATGAGACCGGGCAGACCGCGCCGCCGCTATCCAGCGACAGCAGTGCGTCGCCGTACGGCGCGCCGTTGTCCAGCACGACGTCGGCAATGTCGGCGAGCCGCTGACCCGAGGGGTGCCTGGGGGACACCCGGACGGTGTGCTCGACCGATGTGATGGCGATCAACTTGTGCCCGCGCTGCTTGATCAGCAGCGCCATTTCGACGATCCCCCCGTTGATCCCCGACTGCGAGGCCATCACGAACACGTCCTCGGGACGTGGCGCGGCGATCTCGTAGAGCCGGGCCGCGATCTTCGGATCGCGCTCCAGCTTCTCGTTCTCGAGGATCTTCGGGTCCTCCCCGCCGTAGACGACGAGGTCCCGCAGGAGGATCTTGTTCGTCGGCACGAGGCCTCCGGCGCGGCCGGCGAAATCCACCGCCACCGCCTCGGAGTGTCCCGTGCCGAACGCCTGGAGGAGGCCGCCGGCGCGCAGCGAGCCGGCGATGTGCTCCGCCGCCTTGCTGACGTTGTCGGCCTGGGTGGAGGCGATCCGGTCGATGACCGACTGGATCGCGGAGACGTAACCGTGAGCGGTGACGGCCATCCCGTCGCCCTTTCCCGCGCGAGCGTCCTGGAGTGTGGTCACGACGCGTCCTTTCCGGAGGCCGACCGATGGCCGGCGACCGCCTGGGCCGTGACGGAGAACGCTGCGTGGGCGCGCTCGTGGGTGCGCTGGGCGACCGCGATGTACAGCAGGTCGAGCACCACGAGCTGCGGGTGCCGGGCCGAGAGGGCGTCCGGCCGGAAGGTGGTCGCCTGCGTCGCGGTGAGCAGGACGATGTCGGCGACCTCGGCCAGCGGCGAGCGCGGGAAGCTGGTCAGCGCGATCGTCGTCGCGCCCCGGCTGCTCGCCTCGGCGATCATCTCGATCGTCTCGCGGGTCTGGCCGCTGTGCGAGACGCCGAGGGCCACGTCGCCGCCCTTGAGCAGCGCCGCGCTGGCCAGGCCGTTGTGCACGTCGGTCCAGGCCCAGGCGGCGATGCCGATGCGGTGCAGGCAGAACTGCATCTCCCCGCCGACCAGCGCGCTGCCGCTCGCGCCGTAGATGTCGACCCGGTCGGCGCGGGCGATGGCGTCCGCGGCCCGCTCGACCTCGCCGAGGTCCAGCAGGGAGGCGGTGTCGTGCATCGCCTGGGTGTCGGCGGCCATGATCTGGCCGAGCACCCGCTCCAGCGGGTCGGTCGGCTGGATCTCGCGGCCGATGTCCATCGTCCAGCCGCCGGTGCGGGCGGCCCGGCCGGTCTCGCCGGCGATGGCCAGCCGCAGGTCGGCGTAGCCGACGAAGCCCAGTGCCCGGCAGAAGCGGGTCACGGTGGCGGGCGAGGTGCCGGAGCGCTCGGCGAGCTCGACGATGGTCGAGCGGGCCGCGGCGGCGGGGTCGGCGAGGATCAGCTCGGCCACGCGCTGCAGGGCCCCGGTGAGCTCGGGGAGCCCGGCGCGGACGCGGACCAGGACGCTCTCGCCGTTACCGCCGGCGGCGAATCCGTCGACCGGGGCGGGCGAGGTCGGAGCGGATGCCGGCGGCGAGGCACTGACGGCGGTCGGCACCACCGTCGTGAGCTCCTCGCGAGACACCATCGCGCTCCCTTTCAGCAAGGTTCCTTAACTGTTAGTGGTAAAAGTTCTTACTGAGGCCCCCTTCTTGTCAAGGAGTTGGGCGAAGTTTTCAAACTGTTACCTGTGAAGTGGATCTTAAGAGGACCTAAAAGGCCAGCTCAGAGTAGATCTCGATCTTGAGACGCGGGCGTCCGGCGCTCGCCCAAGCAGACCACCTGAGACCGTTGCGGGGGCAGTGGCGGGCCGGATTTATGCCCGATTTGTTACGTGGCCCGGTCGGCCCGAATCTGCCGGTTTTCAGGGAAAAGGCCGAACCAACCCGCTTGGGATGGTTCGGCCCGACCGAGAAACATCAGGTTGACCTGGGCGTTCTAAGATCGCAACGCTCCCGTGCTCGACGAGAGCCCTGGTCAGAATTTCCAAACCTTCGCGCGCGTCGGCCTCGGTGAGGTTCAGCGGCGGGCCCATCCGGATCACGGTGCCGTAGAGGCCGCCCTTGCCGACCAGCAGCCCGTCGCGCTTGCAGGACTCGAAGACCGCCGCGGTCGCCGCCGCGCTGGTCAGCTCGATGCCGATCATGAGCCCCTTGCCCCGCACCTCGGCGACGATCGGGCTCTCGACCGCGCGCAGGCCGTCGAGCAGGAGCGCTCCCACGCGCGCCGCGTTGGCCTGCAGGTCGTGGTCGAGGATGTAGTCGAGCACCGCGTTGCCGGCCGCCGTGGAGATCGGGTTGCCGCCGAAGGTCGAGAACGAGATGCCCTGCACCGACTCGAGCACCTCCGCGCGCCCGACGACGCCGGCCAGGGCGAAGCCGTTGCCGATGCCCTTGGCGAAGGTGAGCAGGTCGGGCGTGACGCCGTGGGCCTGGTAGCCCCAGAAGTGCTCGCCGGTGCGGCCCCAGCCGGTCTGCACCTCGTCCGAGATCAGCAGGATGCCGTGCTCGTCGAGGACCCGCTGCCAGACGGCCATGAGCTTGTCCGGCCCGTGCGTGAACCCGCCGACGCCCTGGATCGGCTCGGCGATGAGGCAGGCGACCGGGCCGGCGGTCGTGGTCGCGAGGACCTCGCGGAGGTCCTCCTCGGCCGCCTCGAGGTACCGCTCGTCGCTCATCCCCCGCAGCAGCCCCCGCAGCCGGTCGCCGGAGTGCAGGTAGCTCACGTTGTACGGGCTGTACGCCGACGCCGACCAGGCCCGGTTGCCGGTCACCGCGATCGTCGCCGCCGTGCGGCCGTGGTAGCTGTTGCGCACGGCCAGGATGCTGTTGCTGCCGCGGGTGTTCGTCGCGACCTGCAGCGCGGCCTCGTTCGCCTCGGTGCCGGAGTTGGTGAAGAAGACCCGCGCGTCGGGGATGCCGGAGAGCCGGGCGATCTTCTCGGCCAGCTCGACCTGCTGGCGGATCAGGTACAGCGTGGAGGTGTGCACCAGCCCGGTCGCCAGCTGCCGCTCGACCGCCTCGCGCACCTCCGGCAGGTCGTAGCCGAGCGAGTTGGTGAGAACCCCGCCGAAGAAGTCGAGATATGTTCTTCCGTTACTGTCCGTGACGCGAGAACCCTTGCCGGTGACGAGTTCGAGGGGCTCGTCGTAGTACACGGGCATCCAGCCGGGCATGACCCGCCGGTGCCGGGTGAGGAGGTCGTCCATGGGGTCCATTCTCGCGCTGGCGTTTTCAGGTCGCTTCGATATGCTGTGCCGCGATGTCGATGGCACCGAGACGGCTCCTCACCCTCCTGGTCACCGCGCTGGTTCTGGTGACCACGTTCGGTAGCGCCGCACTGGCGGAACCGACACCCGGCGCGGACGAGGACGGCGGTCAGAACCTCACCGTGCGTCAGGCCCTGGACAAGGCGACGGCCGAGTACAACGACGCCAAGGGCCGGCTGGACAAGTCCACGGCCGACCAGGCCGCCATCGGCGAGCAGATGGCCAAGAGCCAGGCGCGCCTCGGCGAGCTGCAGGCCTCCGCGGGGACGATCGCCAACGCGGCGTACCGCGGCAACCGGGCCAGCATCGCCAACGTCGTCATCGGGGCCGACAACCCCGAGGACATGCTGCACAACATGGTCACCGTCGAGTACATGCTGCAGCAGGAGAACAAACAGCTGCACGAGATCGCCGAGACCCAGCGCCGGCTCGAGCAGCAGCGCAAGGACGTCGACGCGGCCGTGGCCAACCAGCAGGCGCAGCTGAAGATCATGGAGGCCAACAAGAAGGCCGCCGAGGACGCGCTGCGCAAGGCCGGCGGCGGGGCGGACGTCAGCTCGGGCGCCCCGGCGGGCGGCAAGGTCACCACGAACCCGGTGGCGCGCAACTCCGACGGGTCCTACCCGAAGGAGGGCTGCACCGGCGACGATCCGACCACCTCCGGGTGCCAGTCGCCGCGCACGACGAACATGTACAACGAGGCCCGCAAGGCCGGGTTCACGCACTACACGTCGTGCTACCGCAGCGGCGGGGGCGGCGACCACCCGCTCGGCAAGGCGTGCGACTTCTCCGCGAACGCCTCGACGTTCGTCAACGCGCGGGCGACCGGGGCGGACAAGACCTACGGCGACAACCTCGCCGCGTGGGCGCTGGCGAACGCGAAGAACCTCGGCATCAAGTACGTGATCTGGTACAAACGGATCTGGCAGCCGAGCAGCGGCTGGAAGTCCTACGGCGGCGACGGCACCCCGGCCGGCGACCACTACAACCACGTGCACATCTCGATGCAGTAGCCGCGGCGCCCCTGGAAGCCCCTGGAAGCCTCTTGCCCCGGTCAGCTGCGCAGCGCGTCCAGGGCCAGCAGGGCCACGTGCAGGGACAGGCATGCCTGCACCGAGTCGAGGTCGGCGCCGGAGACCTTGCTGATGCGCGCGAGCCGCTCGTAGAACGCGGGCCTCGACAGGTGGCTGTGCTCGGCCGCGGCGGACTTGTTGCGGCCGCACTCGAGGTACACCCGCAGCACCTCCAGCAGCTGCTCGCGCGGGTTGCGGGCGTCGTAGGCCAGCAGCGGGCCGAGCTCGCGCTCCACGAAGGTCTGCAGCCGCGGCTCGTCGCGCAGCATGTGCAGCAGCCCGGCCAGGCCCACGTCGGCCAGGCGCACGACCCCGGGTGCCGGATGCCGCACGGCATCAGCCACCTGGGCCGCCTCGAGCAGCGATCGGCGCGCCTCCCGTGCGGTGGACACGATGTCGCCCGCCGCCACGATCGCCCCCTGGTTCGATTTCTGGACTTTTTCCGCGAATATGCGGACCAGCTGGTCGGTGGCCCCGGCGATGAGCACGCCCGTAGAGTTCGCGTCGAGCGCGGCCGCCAGCCCCTTCACCGACATCTCGGACAGGATCCGGGGCGCGTCGACGTGGGGCCGCACGACGACGCCGACCAGGTCGCGGCGCTCCAGGGGCACGCCGAGCGCCCGCGCCCGCAGCATCACCTCCTCGACCGGCATCGAGTGGTTGAGCAGCGCCTGGAGCAGGGTGCGCTGCGGCCCCTCGGGGTCGGGGTCGATCAGGCGCCCGAGCGCGAGGGCCGAGGCGGCGCGTTCGATGAGGATGACGTACCGCGCCTGCGCCGACGGCACCCGCATGAGCAGCCGGCCCCAGTCCTGCCCGCGGGCCCCCACGGCGGTCACCAGCCAGCCCGAGCCCGGGTCGAAGCCGGTGCGCCCGGCCGGGCGGATGGCCCGCGAGTGCGCCTCCCAGCTGGCCAGCAGCAGCTGCGCCGAGCCGCCGGCCGCGTCGTAGGCGAGCACCTGCCGCGAGAGGTTCTCCAGCACCACGGGCACCCCGGACAGGGCCGCGGCCTGCGCGACGACCTCGGCCGGCCCGGCGCCCTCGACGGAGAGGTCGGTGAAGCGCTGGTGGATCTCCTCCGCCGCGCGCAGCTCGGCCAGCTGGGCGTCGATGATCATCGAGTGCACGGCCTCGGTGATGGCCACGAACGGCGTCCCGCGGTGCAGCTCGACGAGCGGCAGGCCGACCGTGTCGGCCGTGCGCACCAGGACCGCCGGCAGCCGCCGCGCGTAGCGGCGCCCGAGCTCCACGGCCAGCCCGCACGCGCCGACCTCGGCGAGGTCGGTGATGTAGCGCCGCAGCCCCTCCTCGTGCGCCGGCAGCCCGATCCCGGTGGTGAGCACCAGCTCCCCGCCGCGCAGCAGCGTCGCGATGTCGGGCACCTCGGAGCTGTGCACCCAGCGGACGGCTTCGTCGAGCCCGCGCTCGCCCGCCACGACGCGCGGGGCGCCGTTGCGCACCGGTTCCAGCGCGAGCACCTCGCGGACGGTCGGAAACATCAGCGCGGATGCTACAACGGCGGGCACGCCGCACAAGGTCGCCCGTCGCCGCGCCGGGCGGGTGCGCCCGGTCAGGCCGGCTGGTCGGCGGGGCGGCGGGCCCGGCGCCGCATCGTCGCCGTGCGCAGCACACGCAGGCCGCTGCGGGCCGCGCCGAGCAGCGCCAGCAGGGACGGCACGACGGCGATGAGCAGCGCGGCCAGGCCCGCCCAGGCCGCCGCCGTGCCCAGCCCGCCGGTGCGGATCGGGGCCAGGCAGAGCCGCACGAGGTACAGCGTGCCGGGCACCGCGAAGGTCGCGAGGTACCCGAGCGCCAGCGCGACCCCGGGCACGTACAGCCACAGGTACCGCCGCGCCCACGCGATCTCGCCCGCGGCCGTGCCGGCCAGGTGCTCCTCGTC
Source organism: Dactylosporangium sp. CA-139114 (assembly GCF_050955725.1). Classification (NCBI taxonomy): domain Bacteria; kingdom Bacillati; phylum Actinomycetota; class Actinomycetes; order Micromonosporales; family Micromonosporaceae; genus Dactylosporangium; species Dactylosporangium sp. CA-139114. Next base: position 2,049,918 of record NZ_CP192080.1, on the reverse strand, counting down.
GGCCGGGGTCGCGCGGCGCAGGTAGCGCCGCAGCAGCGCGCCCTTCGTGGCCCACAGCGTCTTGCAGCCGGTCGCGTTGACCAGCAGCGCATAGACGTCGGTGCGCATGAAGACCAGCAGCTGGGCGACGAGGGCGGTGACCTGCAGCAGCACCAGCGCCCGCAGCAGCCGCACGACCACCGGGCCGAGCGCGCCGGCCGGCGTGGCCTGCGCCAGCAGCGCGGCGGCGAGCACGAGCAGGTCCCAGGCCACACCGGCCAGCAGCGGGCCGTAGCGCGCCCGCCGCGGCAGGCTCCACAGGCGGGTCAGGTCGGCCTGGAAGGTGACGAAGTACAGCCGGCGGGTCACGGCGAGGCGGCTGCGCAGGCCGTGCCGGGCGGCGGCGAGCACCTGGGCGGCCTCGTGCAGGGCGGCCGCCGCGATGCCCAGCGCGCTGACGGCCACGAGGTTCAGCAGCTGGGTCTGGAACGGGAACCCGTCGCGGTAGGACGGGCGCAGCGACGGCACCGCGACGAGCAGCACCGGCACCGCGAGGGCGGCCAGGGCGTAGACGGCCCAGGCCAGCGGATGGAAGAGCGCCGCGCCGAGCCGCCGTCGCAGGCGGGGGCCCGCGTCGGCGCCGTCGTCGCCGGCCGCCCCGGTGAAGAGGCCCTCGCCGGCCAGGGTGGTCAGGAATCCCGGCACGTCGACCGGCTCGCCGGCCGCCTCGGCCGCCCGCCGCTCGCACTCGGCGACGTCCACGCCCTCCTGCAGCCACTCGATGATCCGCGCGCCGAGCGGCGGCACCTCGACGTACTCGGCCGTGTGCGGGCTGCCCACCACGTAGCCGTCCCCGTCGGCGACCAGCGTCAGGGCCCTGATCTCGGTGAGCGACGGCATCTCAGGCCGCCGCCGCGGGGCCGCACAGGGCGCAGGCCGGGTCCCGCGGCCACGGCTCCCGGGTCGTGCGCATCCCGTCGGCCAGCTCGAAGGTGTGGTACGTCGCCGCCGCCACCGGCGGGTCGGTGCGAGTACTGCAGGCCGCCGGTCACGAATGGCACGCCCAGCTCGAAGCAGGCCTCGTTGACCAGCAGCTGGATGTCGGGCGGGGAGTCGATGCAGCTCACCACGACGGACGCGCCCGCACCCAGCCGTCGCTGGAACGCGCCCTCCGCTCGCCAAACGCAACAGCGCCTCCTCGACATGTAGCCGTCCGAAAGGTCACTTCCTCACTATGCAAGGTGATTTTTGTGGTTATAGCCGGAGTCACGCTACTTTCGCCGCATGCGACGGCGAGATCTCCTCACTTTGGCCGCCGTGGGCGCAGTAGCCGGTTGCGCCCGCGGCGGCACTCAGTCCCCCGGCCAGAACCCAGCCATGAAGCCGGTCCAAAACCCGAGCGGCGCACCGGAACTGCGGTTCCCGGAGGGCTTCGGCTGGGGTGCGGCCACGTCGGCGTACCAGATCGAAGGCGCCGCGAACGAGGACGGGCGCGGCCCGTCGGTGTGGGACGTGTTCAGCCACCGGCCCGGGCGGGTCCGCGAGGGGGCCACCGGCGACGTGGCCGCCGACCACTACCACCGTCTCACCGGGGACCTCGACCTGATGCGGGACCTCGGCCTGCGCAGCTACCGCTTCTCGATCGCCTGGCCCAGGGTCCTGCCGACCGGCCGGGGCACGGTCAACGCCAAGGGACTCGACTTCTACAGCCGGCTCGCCGACGGGCTGCTGGAGCGCGGGATCGCCCCGGTGGTGACGCTGTTCCACTGGGACACCCCGCAGGCCCTGCAGGAGCTGGGCGGCTGGGAGAACCGGGACTGCGCGAAGTGGTTCGCCGACTACGCCCACACCATGTTCACCGCGCTCGGTGACCGGGTGCCGACCTGGCTGACGCTCAACGAGCCGAAGACGGTCGTGGACGTCGGCTACACCGCCGGCACCCACGCCCCCGGCAAGCAGGACCGGCAGCTGGCCAACGTGGTCGGGCACCACCTGCTGCTCGGGCACGGCCTCGCGGTGCAGGCTTTCCGCGGTACCGCCGGAAAAGGCCGCATCGGCGCGGCCCTGAGCCTGTCGCCCACCTACCCGGCCGACGACTCCGCAGCGGCGCGCCTGCAAGCGACGAGGGCCGACGCCGAGGAGAACCGGCGCTGGCTCGACCCGCTGCTGCTCGGGCGCTACCCGGCCGACTGGCTGGCCACCCAGCCCGCCGACGCACCGCTGCGCGCGGCGATCAAGGACGGCGACGCGGCCGTCATCGGCGCCCGGAACGACCTGCTCGGCGTCAACTACTACGGCACGACCCACGTGACCGGCACGGGCAGCCGGGTCATGCTCCACCCGACGTCGCAGGCGACCTGGCAGGAGATCGACCCCAACGGGCTGTTCGACCTGCTGACCCGCATCAAGCGGGACTACGGCGACCTGCCGCTGACCATCACCGAGAACGGGATGGCCACCACCAACCCGATGCAGGACCAGGACCGAGTCACGTTCCTGCGCGACCACCTCGCCGCCGCCCACCGGGCAATCCAGGCGGGCGTGCGGCTGGAGAGCTACCACCTCTGGTCGCTGATGGACAACTTCGAATGGGCCGAGGGCTACACCCAGCGCTGGGGCATCGTGCACGTCGACTTCGCCACCCAAAAGCGCACCCACAAGGCGAGCGCGGACTGGTACCGCACCGTCATAGCCCGCAACGGCGTCTGAGCCCCAGCGCCCGGCGCATCAGGGCCGGTGCGGGTGTCACGGCGAGCACCTGAGTGCTCAGCGGCGTCCTCCCGAACGCCAACCCGGCGTGCGCAGGCGGGCGGTCGACGGGCCGATGTTGGTCTTCCGGCCCATGTAGATCCCGGCGCCCGGCCAGTCGGCCCGGGCAGCTCGACGAACCGACCTGACTGAGGCGGACAGTACGTCGCGTACCCATCGGCTCCCATACGTCGCCCTCGATGGGTAGTCCGGCCCGCTCCACTGCTCGACGCAGGCGGAACACGATGGTGCTCCGCCAGAGCGGACGAGCACCGACCGGCCCTCGCGCCCCCGCCAACCCCATCGCATCAGATCAGGTGCGCTGTCATGCCGCCGATAGCACCTGCTTGATCACGTTTCCGCACATGCCGCCGTTGGTGCGCGGCGGCAGGCACGTGCACGTTACAGCGGGTGACCAGCGCGGCGAGGCCAAGACTTCCTGTCCTGCCGATGACAGCGCACTCGATCATGCAGGTGCAGGACCCGGCGCGGCCGGGTGGCCATGTCGGAATGTGCGACCCGCATCCGGAGTTGGGAAGGCGGCGCCGCCTTACGGCGAATACCGGGTGGCTGGATTTGCGACCGAGGTCAAGAGATCATGCATCGGTGAAGGCCTCTTGGAGGGTCGCTGACGGCCATGTGGCGATGCCCGATCGGTCGCTGGTTGACGGGGCACGGCCGGTGGAGCGGGTGGAGTTGACTGCACACTCGGTTGCCGATCCGCCGCATCCACACCGGGTGCGTCTGCCGATCGGGTCGGCCGACGCGGCGCGGTTCCGGCGGTTCAACCGGATCGTCCGGGAGCAGCGGATCGTGTTCTTCGTGGTGCTGGGCGAACGGTTGCCGGAGATTCGATCCGGATCGAGCCACAGCGCAAGCCGAGCGACGATCGGCCGCAGCGTGGATCCGGTCATCACAGGCCATCTGTCTGATCATGAGCTGAAGGTGCGCGCACACGCCGCTGATCGAGTCTTGCGTTGCTTCATGCCGGATGACGGAGGTCGGGGTTCCGGTCGTGGTCGATGGTGTAGTGCAGGTGCAGCACGCGGTCGCCCTGGACGATCATGTCCGGGTCGTTCAGCAGGACGGTGCCGGTGTGGCTGCCGAAGAACCGTTTTCCCCCACCCATGACCACCGGGGCGACGTCCATCGCGACCTCGTCGACGAGGCCCGCCGAGAACGCTTGTCCGCCGACGTCGCCGGCGGTCACGCAGACCAGACCGTCACCAGCGATTTCCTTGGCCAGCGCGATGCCGGCCTGGACCGAGCCGGCGGTCCGGAACGGTGCTGCAGGAAACCTGGCAAGCCACTCGGCGGGCAGCGGCCGGTGCGTGACGACGATGACGACGTCCCCGGCGGCGGGCACGCCCGACCAGCCGTCGGTCATGTCGAACAGATGCCGGCCGATTACGGTGACCTTGACTGCCTCCCAGAAGGGCTTCACGTAGTCGGCGGAAGCGCCGCTGACGCGGAACGCCCACTGACTGTTGGCCTGGACCGTGACGTCCCCGTTGCCGTACCAGTCGAACAGCGGCCCGGCCGCATCGCCGGAATCGGCGATGTAGCCGTCCACCGAAACCACGGCTTGCAGGACAACCTTGGCCATCTCACTCGCTCCTTCAGTTACCGGCCGGCACGGCTCCTGCCGACCGGCACCACTCGTGCAGTGAAGACGTCGGAGCCGCTGCTTGCATCCGGACACACCCGCGATCCGGCCTCCATTCTGCGTGCCACCATGACGGCTTCCGTCCGGGTCCGCCGTGCGCACGGTCTCCTCGTTGCGACCAACGGGTGATGCAGTCGACGCTGCGGAAGCTACACATCGACGGCCCGGCAGGACCGACCAACTGTGGACCGCCGAGCAGCGACGAGCCCAGCCCTTGCCGACAGTCCCCGGCCTGAACCCATCGGTCGCCGACCAGCGATCTTGACATCCTCATCTGCCGCGAGCCGATCGCTGCCGCCGGTCAGCGTCGAGCCGGCTTGGTTCGAGGGCGTGGGAGAGCTGGGTCGTCCCGGGTGGCGTAGCCGGTGGTCCGGCCTGCGGGGCATACCGCACCCGGCAGCGTCAGGAGGCGGTTCGCCAGTCCGGTACACCGAAGGCGCGGCCGCCGGACGCCTGCCACAGCATGGTGGTGAAACCCGCGGTGCGGGGTGCGGACACTACAGGAGTGTGGCGGTGATCGAGCAGGGCGAGGCGTTGCTGTGGCGGCGTGCATGCGGCGGTGACGCGCAGGCGTTCGCCGCCGTGTTCGACCTGCATCGCAACCGGGTCTACGGGCAGGCCGTCCGGCTGCTCGACACCCGAAGCGACGCCGAGGACGTCGCCGCCTCGGCGTTGCGCGCCGCTACCGGCTTTGCGCAAGTCGTCGGTGTGTTGCCTCGATGACCGTCTCCAGCGGCGCGGAGGTGTCGATCAGGACGTAGTGGTCCGTCCACGGCTCATAGGCGCAGGCCCGAGATTCGACGTCGCCCCAGGTTGGCTCCGGGAGGTGGCGCAACCCTCGACGCCGGCTCTCCAGACGGCGCCGATGCTCCTGCTGATCGGAGCAGGTGAGCAGTACGAATCGCAGTGCGACGGCCGCATGTTCGGCCGCATGACGCCAGGTCTGGCGGGCTGGTTCGCTGTCGTTGACGGCGTCGACGACGACATCCCAGCCCAGCGCGAGGTTCTGTTCGGCAGCGGCCCTGGTCACCTCGTATGCCGCGACTCCGGTCTCCCAGCCAGGTGTCAGCCCGGCGCCGAGCATGGCGTCTTCGGCGGTGTCGATGGACAGATGCACGGCATGCAACCTGGCGGCGACACCGGCGGCCACGGCGGTCTTGCCGGTGCCCGGCAAGCCAGAGATCACGATCAACACAACTCAGCGTACGTGGGTCACCCGGCCGGCGAAGCGTGCGGTCGCTCGACCGCGCTCGTGCCGCGAACCGGACGCCGGCACAGGACCGACACGGGCATATCGTCCAATGTGGATGGTGCTGGAACGGGCGTGGAGTCCGCATCCGGTGGAAACGCCGCGACGACATCCACGAAGCCTCGCCACCTGCATGTCGGGGGCGCGGCAGCGGCAAACGAGCTGCGGGCCAGTGAACCGAAGGCCTGCTGGCCCAGGCCGGTGGCGGCGACCTCGCCGGCGAACCACAGACCAATGGCCGAGGTCGGCTGCGGTTGGTGGCCCTCTCGTCCCGCACGGCAGAATCGACCTGATGCAGGCCACGGAGATGATCACCACCCCGCTCGACGAGCGGCTCGCCGACTACCGAGCACTCACCGACCTCGAGCTGCGGACCCGCTGGGAACCGCCCAACGGCCTGTTCATCGCCGAAGGAGAGCTCGTCCTGCGCCGAGCCCTCCGAGCCGGCTACCGGCTCCGCTCGGTCCTCATCGACGCCAAACGCGTCTCGCAACTCGAAGACCTGAACCTGGCGGACACACCCGTGTACGCCGGCGACCAGGCGACGCTCGAGGCCATCACCGGCTTCCACGTGCACCGGGGCGTCTTGGCGTCGTTCCACCGCAAACCCGAGCTCGACGCCGCCGAGATCCTCAGGACCGCGCGACGACTCGCCATCCTGGAAAACATCAACAACCACACCAATCTCGGTGCCCTCTTCAGAAGCGCGGCAGCCCTCGGCATGGACGCCGTGCTGCTCTCCCCCACCTGCGCCGACCCGCTCTACCGCCGCAGCGTCCGCGTCAGCATGGGCGAGGTCTTCGCCGTCCCCTACGCCCACCTCCACCCATGGCCCGACACGCTCACCGACGTGCGAAAGGCGGGCTTCACCGTCCTCGCGCTCACCCCAGCAGCCGACGCCATCCCCATCCAGCACCTCACCGCCGCACAACGCGCCAAGCCGGCCCTGCTCCTCGGCGCCGAGGGCCCCGGTCTCACAACCGGGGCCCTCGACGCCAGCGACGCCCGCATCGTCATCCCCATGCACCGAGGCGTCGACTCACTCAACGTCGCCAACGCCGCAGCCGTCGCCTTCTGGGAGCTCAACCGCACCGAACACCCGTGACACCCCGGCGCTGCCGCCGAGGAAGGTCATGGCTCGGGTCCGCGTCAGTCACTGACCGTCGCTCCCGCCAGACATCCCGGCCTTCGCGGTGGCAAGGGCAGGACCAGTCCGCGTGCACGGTCGCGATCCGTGGACCGGGCCATGGCGGCCGGCCGCGCGAGCACCGCGGGGACGAGGAACACGAGCCCCCGATCGCCCGCTGGGAGGGGTCCACCCCGCGCCGGCGAACAGCTCGATGGCCCGCCGCTGCCCGGCCTTGCGGTACGGCCGCTCACACTCCCCGGCGCCGTCCGCCCGCGCGCCGGACGGAGCGGCACCGGTGCGGCGACGAGGGCCGCCCGGAGCGAACCGGACGGCCCTCGGCCATGTGCTGATCAGGCGTTGTCGCGCTGCTCCGTCGGCAGGGAGCCGAACGCCGAAGCCGCCGCGCCCGGGCTGCTCGGCAGCTCGCGCGGCGGCTGGTCGCCCGACACCTGGGCCGCGGCCGCCGCCGCCTCCGCGTTGGCCGCCGCGGCGGCCTCCTCCGCGGCGCGCCGGGCCTCCAGGACCTCCTCGGACTCGGCCTCCTCGACCGAGGACTGGTCGACGTGGCGCGAGCGCTCCTCGTTCGACATGGTGCTCATCCCGCCCAGGGCGCCCCCGATGCCCTCCAGGGCCTTGGTGAGCTCGACCGGGAGGATCCACAGCTTGTTCGACTGGCCGGCGGCGATCTGCGGCAGGGACTGCAGGTACTGGTACGCCATGACCTTCGAGTCCGGGTTCGCCAGGTGGATGGAGTCCACGACGGTCCGGATGGCCTTCGCCTGGCCCTCGGCGGTCAGGATGCGGGACTGCCGCTCACCCTCGGCCCGCAGGACCGCGGCCTGCTTCTCACCCTCGGCGGTCAGGATCTGCGACTGCTTGAGGCCCTCGGCGTGCAGGATCGCGGCGCGGCGGTCGCGCTCGGCGCGCATCTGCTTCTCCATGGAGTCGCGGATGCTCGGCGGGGGCTCGATCGCCTTGATCTCGACGCGGGTGACCTTGATGCCCCAGCGGCCCGTCGTCTCGTCCAGCACGCCGGAGAGGTGCCGGTTGATCTCGTCGCGGCTCGTGAGGGCCTTCTCCAGGTCGAGGGAGCCGATCACGTTGCGCAGCGTGGTGACGGTCAGCTGCTCGATCGCCTGCAGGTAGGAGAAGATCTCGTAGGTCGCGCGCACGGAGTCGACGACCTTGAAGTACAGCACCGTGTCGATCGAGACGACCAGGTTGTCGGACGTGATGACCGGCTGGGGCGGGAAGTTGACGACCGCCTCCCGCTTGTCGACCTTGTTGCGCACGGAGTCGATGAAGGGCACGAGGATGTTCAGGCCGGGCGTGAGCGTCCGGCTGTACTTCCCGAGCCGCTCCACCACGTACTCGACCTGCTGCGGCACCACCTTCACCGACTTGACGACGGTGATGATGGCGACGAGGGCGGCGACGATGACGACCACCGCCAGGAACACGCTTGGATCCACTGGGCTCAGTCCTTCCACACCATTGCGGTGGCACCCTTGATCTCGATCACCCGGACCCGCTCCCCTGCGGCGAAGGTCTGCGTGGCGTCGTACGGGCGGGCCCGCCACAACTCCCCGTCGATCTTGATCATGCCGCTGTCGGTGTCCACTTCCTCCATCACAAGCGCCATCGAGCCCTCGATGGCCTCGACACCCATCTGGGTGTCGCGTTCGTCGCGGTGCATGTACCGGCGCAGCGTGGGGCGCACCGCCACGAAGGACAGCGCGCTCACGACGGCGAAGACGGCGGCCTGGATCGGCTCGCCCGCCCCCAGGGCGGCGGCCCCGGCGGCGGCGAACGCGCCGATCGCGAACATCAGCAGCACGAATGTGGTCGTGAAGATCTCCGCCGCGACGAGCGCGGCGCCGACGATCAGCCAGACGATCAGCCAGACATCCACCCCTCGATCGTGTCACGCCGATGCACGTCGTGCCGCCTCCGGCGCCCGCCCGTTGCGGGAACCTTGCGAAAGTCCCGCCACCCTTGCGCGATGTGGACAGTTGGGCTGATCGTGACCCCCGTGCCCCTCCTGCCCGAGACGACCGCCCGCATCGATGCCCTCGTCGCCCGCGCCCACGCCGGCGCGCGGGTGCCGACACTGGTCGCGGGCGTGGTCCGCGACGGGGCCCTGGCCCACACCGCGCACGCCGGCCCCTTCAAGCCCGGGACGCAGTTCCGGATCGGCTCGATCACGAAGACCATGACGGCCGCGCTCGTGCTGGCCCTGCGCGACGAGGGCCGGCTGGCCCTCGACGACCTGCTGTACCGCCACCTGCCCGGCACCCCGGTGGGCGCGGTGACGCTGCGCCAGCTGCTCGGGCACGCCGGCGGCGTCCAGCGCGAGCCCGACGGCGAGTGGTGGGAGCGTCACGGCGGCACCGACGTGGAGACGTTGCTGTCCACGCTGACCGCGGACAAGGTGGCGTACCCCCCGCTGCACGGCTTCCACTACTCCAACCTCGCCTACGGGCTGCTGGGCGCGGTGGTGAGCCGGCTGGGCGGCGAGGACTGGACCGAGATGCTCGGCAAGCGGCTGCTGCGCCCGCTCGGGCTGGAGCGCACCACGTACGCCGCGGCCGAGCCGTACGCCCGCGGGTACGTCATGCACCCCTGGCTCGACCAGATGCGCGAGGAGCCGCACCCGGACGCCGGCGCGATGGCCCCGGCCGGGCAGCTGTGGTCGACCGTCGAGGACCTGGCGCGCTGGGCCGCGTTCGTGGCCGACCCGGACCCGGCGGTGCTGGCCCCCGCGACGGTGGACGAGATGTGCGCGCCGTTCGTGCTCAGCGACCTCGAGTCGTGGCGCGCGGGGCACGGGCTCGGCATCCAGCTGTGGCGGCGCGGCGAGCGGGTGTTCGTGGGCCACAGCGGCTCGATGCCCGGCTACGTGGCCGTGTTCGCGGTCCACCGGCCCTCGCGCACCGCGGTGGTCGCCTTCGCCAACGCGTACACCATGCATCACCCCGGCGGGCTGAGCGCCTTCGGCCTCGACCTGCTCGAGACGGTCCTGGACCGCGAGCCGGTCCGTCCGGCGCCGTGGGCCCCGGGGCCGCCCCCGCCGGCCGAGATCGCGCCGCTGACGGGGCGCTGGTGGTGGATGGGGCGCGAGTACGAGGCCGGCTGGGCGGACGACGCGCTCGTGGTGACCCCGCTGACCACCGGCGACACGCCGTGGCGCTTCGAGCCCGACGGGCCGGCGGCCGACCGCTGGCGGGGTCGATCCGGCGAGAACGACGGCGAGGTCCTGCAGGTGCGCCGCTCGCCGTCGGGCGAGGTGGTCGCGCTGGACATCGCGACCTTCGTGTTCACCCGCGAGCCCTGGCCGATCTAGAGGTCCGGTCTAGAGGTCCGGTCTAGAGGTCTTCGTCGGGTTCGGTCACGAAGTCGATGAGCCGCTCCATCGAGTTGATCAGCGGCGTCTCCACGTCCCGGAAGCTCGACACCGAGGCGAGGATGCGCCGCCACAGCTCGGCCGGCTCGGCGACCCCGAGAGCCGCGCAGACGCCCTCCTTCCAGGGCTGCCCGGGCGGGACGACCGGCCACGCCCGGATGCCGACCGCCGAGGGCTTCACGGCCTGCCAGACGTCGATGTACGGGTGCCCGGTCACGAGCACGTAGGGCGACTGCACCGAGGCGACGATCCGGCTCTCCTTCGAGCCTGGTACCAGGTGGTCCACGAGCACCCCGAGCCGCGCCACGGGCCCGGGCCCGAACGCCCGCACGGCGGCGGCGAGCTCGTCGATGCCGTCCAGCGGCTCCACGACCACGCCCTCGACGCGCAGGTCGTCGCCCCAGATGCGCTCGACCAGGGCGGCGTCGTGGATGCCCTCGACCCAGATCCGGCCGCGGCGGGCCACCCGGGCGGTGTGCCCGGCCACCGCGATCGAGCCCGAGGCGGTGCGCTGCCGCTGCGGCCGGGCCCGCTGCGGCGCGGGCCGCACCAGGGTCACCGGGCGCCCCTCGAGCAGGAACGCGGCCGGATCGAGCGGGAAGTTGCGCCGGTTGCCGTGCCGGTCCTCCAGCACGACCGCGCCGAACTCGAAGCCGACCACGGCCCCGCAGAACCCCGAGTCGGCGTCCTCCACGACCAGCTCGAGCTCGGCCTCCACCACGGGCACCGCCCGCCGGCGGCGCCAGTCGTTGTTCGCCAGGACATCCATGGCCGGCAAGCGTATCGGCTGACGGCCTGTTCGCCTGCGAGACATACCGGCACGTCAGCACGTACCCTTGCTCCCATGTCCCCCGCAGCACGCGCGGCGACCCTCCAGGCGCGCCGCTCGGCGCGTTTCGTGGCATGGGTCCGGGCGTGGCGCGCCGGCCTGGTGCCGTGCGACGACGCCGCCGCCGAGATCTCCGGCGACGAGGAGCACATGGTCTCCGACGTCCCCGGCACCTGGACCGACGTGTCGCTCGCCGACGCCCTGCCGTCGCTGGCGAAGCTGCACCCGGACGAGGTGCGCCTGGTCCTGCCCGCACCCGGCGACCCGCGCGGCCTGCCCGGCCCCGGCCCGTTCACGGGCGCGGCGCTGCTGGCCGGCGAGGGGGTGCTCGCGGGCGCGCTGGGCTTCGTGCCGGAGGTCCGCCTGCACACCTCGGGCTCGGGCGACGAGTTCGAGACCGTGCGCTGGCAGGTCTTCGCCCTGCCGCAGGAGCGCCCGCCGGCCCACGAGCCGACCGCGGCCGAGGCCGAGGCCGAGCTCTCCGCGGAGCTGGTCACGGCGACCCGGACCCTGGCCAAGCTCGACATCGCCCAGTGGCGCCCCGAGCTGGCGGGCGCGATCGAGGCCATCCGCAAGCCCGACGGCGCGACGGACCTCCCGCCCGGCTACGACCCGCGGGCGCGGCGGCTCTACGCGCGCGCCAGCACCCTCGACCGCGTGCTGGCGCTGGCCGAGCACGCGGCCCCGGGCGGCGCCGTCAACGGCTACGAGGTCCAGCAGCGCGACGCCGCCCTGCGGCCCCTGACCACGGCCTGCCGCCGGGCCCTGGTGGCCGCCTGCAACGCCCCGCTGCTGTAGCTCAGACCTCGTCGATCAGGTGCGCCACTGACGGGATGATGCGCGAGGGGCGGTAGGGGTAGCGCTCCACGTCCGCCGTCGTGCTGATGCCGCTGAGCACGAGGATGGTCTCCAGGCCGGCCTCCAGCCCGCACAGCACGTCGGTGTCCATGCGGTCGCCGATCATGGCGGTGGTCTCGGAGTGGGCGTCGATGCTGTTGAGGGCCGAGCGCATCATCATCGGGTTGGGCTTGCCGATGAAGTACGGCTCGATCCCCGTGGCCTTCGAGATCAGCGCGGCGACCGCCCCGCAGGCCGGCAGCGCGCCCTCGTTGGACGGCCCGGTGGCGTCGGGGTTGGTGCAGATGAACCGGGCGCCGTTGTTGATCAGGCGGATCGCGGCGGTGATGGCCTCGAAGGAGTACGTCCGGGTCTCGCCCAGCACCACGTAGTCGGGCTCGGTGTCGGTGAGGATGTACCCGACCTCGTGCATCGCCGTGGTGAGCCCCGCCTCGCCGATGACGTAGGCGGTGCCTCCCGGCCGCTGCGTGTCGAGGAACTCGGCGGTCGCCAGCGCGGAGGTCCAGATCGCGGACTCCGGCACGTCGAACCCTATGCGGCGCAACCGGGCCTGCAGGTCACGGGCGGTGTAGATCGAGTTGTTGGTCAGGATCAGAAACGGCTTGCCGGACGAGCGCAGCCGGTTGACGAACTCCGGTGCGCCCGGCACGGGCTCGCCCTCGTGCACGAGGACCCCGTCCATGTCGGTGAGCCAGGACTCGATGGGCTTGCGTTCTCTCACGCGCAACATACTCCCTCAGCAACGTTTCGAACCTATGCGCGTTTCGGTGACACGCAGCAGTCGGCCGGGCAGAAATCCCAGGTGGGGACGGCTCCGAGCGCGTGACGCACATTACTGTGAGCAATAACGCGCTCGTCGACGAGCTCGCGGACCATGTCGGCGAACCGGGGGTCGGCGCCGGGCGTCCCGGCCCGCGCGTAGGCGAGCCCGAGCCGGGCCGCGGTCGCCGCGGCCTCCTCGTCGAGGTCCCAGAGCACCTCGAGATGATCGGACACGAACCCGACCGGGCTGACGACGACCTCGGCGACCCCGTCCCCGGCCAGCGCCTCGAGGTGGTCGTTGATGTCCGGCTCCAGCCACGGCACCTGCGGCGGCCCGGAGCGGCTCTGCCACACCAGGTCCCACGCCAGCCCGGGCGCGGCCCGCTCGGCGACGAGGGCGGCGGCCTCGCGCAGCTGGGCATGGTAGCGCCCGGTGCCCCCGGGCCCGCTGGCCGCGTTCATGGCGGCCGGGATGGAGTGCGCGGTGAACACCAGCCGCGCGGGCGCCTTTCCGGGCAGGGTGGCCAGGGCGGCCCGCACCGCGTCGGCGTGCGGCTCGATGAAGCCGGGATGGTCGTGGTAGTGCCGGATCTTGTCGATGACCGGGGCGCCGGGCACCTCGGCCCGGGCCCGGTCGATGTCGTCGAGGTACTGCCGGCAGGAGGAGTACGACCCGTAGGCGCTCGTGACGAAGGCGATCGCGTGCCGCACGCCGTCGTCGCGCATCTGCCGCACCGTGTCGGCGAGCATCGGGTGCCAGTTGCGGTTGCCCCAGTAGATCGGCAGGTCGAGCCGCGGCCGCAGCGCGTCGAGCAGCTCGCGGCACTGGGCGTTGATCGGCGAGACCCCGCCGAAGTGCCGGTAGTGCCCGGCGACGGCCTCCAGGCGCTCGCGCGGGATGCCCCGGCCGCGGGTCACGTTCTCCAGGAACGGCAGGACGTCGTCCTGCCCCTCCGGGCCGCCGAAGGAGAGCAGGAGGAACGCGTCGTAAGCCACGCGCACCATTGTGCTCCTGGGTGATCCGCCCGCTGCCCGGGCCCGGGGGCTCGGTGCGGTCTTCGCTCTTGGCCCGCGGACCTGGCTGGGCGGCCCTGCGCGGCCGAAGGCCTTCAGGGCCGCCCATTGTCTGGCGGGAGCAACGGTCAGCGACTGACGCGGACCCGAGCAGCAATCTTGCTCAGGAAGTGCCGCCGATGGCGTGGTAGCCGCCGTCGACGTGCACGATCTCGCCCGTCGTGGCCGGGAACCAGTCCGACATCAGCGCGCAGCAGGCCTTGCCCGCGGCCTCCTGGTCGTAGAGGTCCCAGCCCAGCGGCGCGGCCTTCGACCAGGTGTCCTCGAACACCGCGAAGCCCGGGATCGACTTCGCCGCCATCGTGCGCAGCGGGCCCGCCGCCACCAGGTTCACGCGGATGCCGCGCGGGCCGAGCTCGCGGGCCAGGTAGCGCGACGTCGACTCGAGGCCGGCCTTGGCCACGCCCATCCAGTCGTACACGGGGTAGGCCCGCGTCGCGTCGAAGTCCAGGCCCACGATCGAGCCGCCGGTGCCCATGAGCGGCAGGCAGGCGACGGCGAGCGCCTTGAACGAGAACGTCGACACGTGCACCGCCGTGGCCACGTCCTCCCACGGGGCGCTCAGGAAGTCACCCCCCAGGCAGGACGCCGGGGCGAAGGCGATGGAGTGCAGCACGCCGTCGAGGCCGTCCACGTGCTCGCGCACCTTGTCGGCCAGGCCGTCGAGGTGCTCCTGGTTGGTCACGTCGAGCTCGATCACCGGCGCCTCCTGCGGCAGCCGCTTGGCGATGCGCTCCACCAGCGACAGCCGGCCGAAGCCGGTGAGCACGACCTTGGCGCCCTGCTCCTGGGCGAGTTTCGCGGCGGCGAAGGCGATCGACTGGTCGGTGATGATGCCGGTGATCAGCAGGCGTTTGCCTTCGAGAAGTCCACCCATGATTGCGCAATCTCCCTCAGAAAAAAGTAGTCAGTGGCCCATGCCCAGGCCGCCGTCCACGGGAATGACGGCGCCGGTGATGTAGGCCGCGGCGTCGCTGGCCAGGAAGGTCACCACGTCGGCGACCTCCTCGGGCTTCGCCATGCGCCCCAGCGGGATGTTCTTGCGGTACTCGGCCTGCGTCGCCTCCGGCAGCACCGCCGTCATGTCCGTCTCGATGAACCCGGGCGCGACCACGTTGGCGGTGATGTTGCGGCTGCCGAGCTCGCGGGTGATCGATCGGGCCATGCCCACCAGCCCGGCCTTGCTGGCCGCGTAGTTCACCTGGCCGGGGCTGCCGTAGAGGCCCACGACCGAGGAGATGAAGACGATGCGGCCCCAGCGGGCGCGCAGCATCTTGCTCGCGGCGCGCTTGGCGCAGCGGAACGAGCCGGTCAGGTTGGTGTCTACGACGCCGGTGAACTGCTCCTCGCTCATGCGCAGCAGCAGCGTGTCCTGGGTGACGCCGGCGTTGGCGACGAGCACCTCGACCGGGCCGAGCGCCTGCTCGACCTCGGTGAAGGCGGCGTCCACGGCAGCACTGTCGGTGATGTCACACTGCACGCCGAACAGGCCCTCGGGCGCCCCGGAACCGCGGTGCGTCACCGCCACGCGGTCACCCTGCTTGGCGAACGCCTGCGCGATCGCCAGTCCGATGCCCCGGTTGCCGCCGGTGACCAGTACGGTCCTCGCCACGGTGCCGCCTCTCCAAGCTCATGGAAATCTGTAGGGAGCGTAGGTGTTACCGCATGGTAGGTCCCAATGTGCCGGGCGGCTGATGCCGGGTTTGGCGACAGGGCGTAGCATTGGGGCCGTCCGGCACCCGGCCGTATTGACGGCTGGGTCCCTTCCGCTGACCGTCCGGCACGGCAGCTGCTCCCAGGAGGTGATCGCTGTGCGAAGTAGCGATCCCTCCAGTCGTGGCCGGTAACAGCAGATCACCCGCCACGGCTTCCGTGTGTCTGTTCTCTCCTTCTGCCTGAGACAACACCCGTTGGAGCATGTCGTGAGCCGTTTCGTCGCGCCCGTTGGCTTCTTCCTGGCCGCCGCCTGGGTGGCCGCGCTCTTCTACCTCGTCGGCGCCCACTAGGGCAGGCGCGAGCCCCACAGCAGGCTCAGCCCGCCCGCGCACAGCGCCAGCAGGAACCCGAACCCGAGGTACCACTGGGTGATCTCCCGCGGCTTCGTGCGGAAGCCGATGGAGCTGCCCATGTCCGAGTAGACCCGCTTGAGCTCGTCTTTGCTGGCGGCCTCGTAGAAGTACCCCTTGGTGACCTCCGCCACCTTCTGCAGCGAGGGCCGGTCGACGGGCACCCGCTGCGGCGTGTTGCCGATGCGCACCACGCCCTCGTCGGTGCCGAAGGCGATCGTCGACACCGGCACGTTGGCCGCCGACGCCGCCGCGGACGCGTCCTCCAGCGAGCGGCCCGCGGTGCGGAAGCCGTCGGAGAGCAGCACGATGCGGGCCGGCGGCGGGCCGGCCGCGCCGTCCGCGGGCACCGTGCGGATCGCGTCGAGGCTCGTGAAGACCGCCTCGCCGGTCGCCGTGGACTCCTGCAGGGTCAGGCCCTCGATGGCCTGCATCACCGAGTTGCGCTCCTTCGTCGGCGAGACCAGCACGCTCGCGGTCTTGGCGAAGGAGACCAGCCCGACGTTGAAGCTCGGCGGGAGCTGCTTGACGAAGTCGACGGCCGCGGCCTTGGCCGCGTCGATGCGCGTCGGCGCCACGTCCGTCGCCTGCATCGACAGCGACACGTCGATGGCGAGCATGATCGTGGCCCGCTCCAGCGGCTCCTTGGTGTCGACCGACGGGCGGGTCAGGCCGAAGGCGAGGATCACCAGGCTGAGCAGGAACGCCGCGGCGCTGACGTGCCGGCGCGCGCCGATGCCCTTGGGCACCAGGCTGCTGAGCAGGTCGACGTTGGTGAAGCGCACCGCGAACGCGCGGCGGTGCACCTGCCGCCAGATGTAGATGCCGATGACGCCCGCGACGGGAATCAGGGCGAGCAGCCACCACGGCGAGAGCAGACGGATCATCGGGTCGTACCTCGAGTTCGAGCGTGTCGCTGGGCCGCGACGAACCGGACGATGTCCAGGAGCCAGTCGGAGTCGGTGCGCAGCCGCAGATGGGCCGCGCCCGCGCCGCGCAGGGCCGAGGCTATCTCGGCCCGCTGGGCGGCGGCCGCGTGCGCGTAGCGGTGGCGCAGCTTCGGGTCGGCCGTCTGCACCTCGTGCATCCGGCCCGTCTCCGGGTCCACGAGCGCGATGACGCCGACGTTGGGCAGCTCCAGCTCCCGCGGGTCGACGACCTCGACGGCGAGCAGGTCGTGGCGCACGCCGAGCTTGCGCAGCGGGCGCGCCCACTGCTCCGGCGGCGTCATGAAGTCGGAGATCACCACGGCCAGGCCGCGCCGGCGCGGGGGCCGGTTGAGCATGTCGATGAGCGCGCCGAGGTCCGCGCGGCCGGGCCGGCCCCGGGTGAGCGCGATCGTGCGCAGCAGCCCCTGGGCGTCCTTGCGGCCGGGGCGCGCGGGCAGGCGGGTCAGGTCGTCGGCGGTCCCGACGACGGCCCCGATGCGGTTGCCGCCCCGCACGGTCAGGTGCGCCACCGCGGCCGCCGCGGCCACCGCGAGGTCGCGCTTGAGGTACTGCGCGGTGCCGAAGTCGAGGCTCGCGCTCAGATCCACGGCGAGCCAGGTCTCCAGCTCGCGGTCGGCGACGGTCTGGCGGACGTGGGGCAGCGTGGTGCGCGCCGTGACCGGCCAGTCCATGCGGCGCACGTCGTCGCCCGGGCGGTACTCCCGCGACTCCCCCGCCTCCGTGCCCGGCCCGGGCAGCAGGCCGAGATAGTCGCCCTGCAGCAGCCCGTCGAGCTTGCGCGTGACGAGCAGCTGCATGCGGTTGAGCACGACTTCCGCCCGGGCGTCCTCCAGGCCGGTGCCGCTGTGAAGCTTCACCGACCCGGCCACGTGGTGATCGTGGTCGTGCCGCCCGGCCCCGGCTGCCCGGGCTGGCCCGGCTGGCCCGCGGGGGCGGTGGTCGCCTGCTGGCGGGGCGCGACGGTGGGCGGCGGCACGGCGGCGAGCACCCGGCGCACGACGTCGTCGGCCGGGATGTCGTCGGCGAGCGCGTCGTAGGACAGCACGAGCCGGTGGCGCAGGATGTCGGGGGCGATGTCCTGCACGTCCTGGGGCAGCGCGTAGTCCCGGCCGCGCAGCAGGGCCAGCGCGCGCGAGGCCCGCACGATGCCGAGCGAGGCGCGGGGGCTGGCACCGTACTGAATCAGGTGCGCGATGTCCCCCAGCCCGTGCTCGGCCGGGGAGCGGGTCGCGACCACCAGCCGCACCGCGTAGTCCACGAGCGCGTTGTGCACGAAGACGTCGTCGGCCTTGTCCTGCAGCGCCATGAGCTCCTGGGTGGTGAGCACCGCGGCCGGCTCCGGGGTCTTCACGCTGACCCGGTAGACGATCTCGCGCTCCTCGGCGTCGGTCGGGTACCCCACCTGGATCTTCATGAGGAACCGGTCGCGCTGGGCCTCGGGCAGCGGGTAGACGCCCTCCTGCTCGATCGGGTTCTGGGTGGCCATCACCAGGAACGGGCGGGGCACGTCGTAGGTCTCGCCGCCGATCGACACCTGCTGCTCGGCCATGACCTCCAGCAGCGCCGACTGCACCTTCGCGGGCGCGCGGTTGATCTCGTCGGCGAGCAGGAAGTTCACGAACACGGGCCCGAGCTCGACGTCGAACTTCTCGCTGGACTGCCGGTAGATCCGGGTGCCGACGATGTCGGCCGGGACCAGGTCGGGGGTGAACTGGATGCGGGAGAAGGTGCCGCCGACGACCCGGGCGAGGGTCTCCACGGCGAGCGTCTTGGCGACGCCCGGCACGCCCTCGAGCAGCACGTGGCCACGGCACAGCAGGGACACGAACATCCGCTCGATCATGCGGTCCTGGCCGACGATCACCCGCTTGACCTCGAAGAGCGCCCGTTCGAGCACGGTCGCGTCCTGAGCTGGGGTCGAGACAGGGTTGTTCGGCTCGGTCACCGGTCCTCCACGCGCGCGCTTGTACTTCCCAGTCAACCTAACGTCGGAACAAACCTAACGCCGGTCAACCTAGCGTCGCACGGCGCGGCGACCGATCGCGATCCGATGCTCCTGAGAGCCTACTGGGAGTTGCCTTCCCGTCACCTTGGTCCGATATATCGCATATGTGACTATCGATCCGGGGGATTTTCGTCACCGGCCGGGCGCGACGACTGGACACCACCCGTACCGCAGTGGGTACGATTCACCCGTCGCCGGGCGGCTTCCCCCGTGGCCGCCCGGCGCTCACACTCTTGGCGTGGACGAGATGATCTGCTCCGCGAAGGGCTGCCGTTCCGAGGCCCGCTGGCAGCTGCTCTGGAACAACCCCAAGCTGCACACGCCCGAGCGGCGCAAGATCTGGCTGGCCTGCGACGAGCACCGGGCCTCGCTCGGCGAGTTCCTCGCGGCGCGCGGTTTCCTGCGCGAGACCACTACGCTCGAGGGGTGAACGCTCCGGTCGCGCCCGACCCCCTGCGCCCATGGCCCGACACGGTCCAGTGGCGGCCGATCTCCGCGCGGTACTACCTCGTCCGCCTCGCCGTCCTGGGCGTCTGGGTGCTGATCCTCACCCTCGCCGCCCTGGTCGCCGCGGTCCTGTGGTCGGCGTGGTGCTACGCCGCGGCCGTGGCGATCGTCGCCGGCGGCGCCCTGCGCGCGGTGTTCCTGCGCCGGTCCGTCCGCGCCTGGGGCTACGCCGAGCGGGCCGAGGACCTGCTGGTCCGCCACGGGCTGCTCGTGCGGCGGCTGTCGATCGTGCCGTACGCCCGGATGCAGTTCGTCGACGTGACCGCCGGGCCGATCGAGCGCGCCGCGGGCCTGGCCACGGTCACCCTGCACACGGCCGCCGCGGCGAGCGACGCCACCGTGCCGGGCCTGGAGGCCGCCGAGGCCACCCGGCTGCGCGACCGGCTCGCCGCCCTGGGCGAGATCCGGGAAGAGGGTTTGTGACCGAGCCCCTGACCCTGCCGCGGCAGCGTCTGCACCCGCTGACGCCGCTGGTGCGCGGGGCCAAACTGGTCGCCCTGGCCGCCGTCGCCGTCTCCTGGCGCGGCCTGTCCGACCTCGGGCTGCTGCACTGGCTGATCGCCATGGTCGCGATCCTCGTCGGCGCGGTGCTCGTCTCGGCGGTGGTGTGGGCGGTGACCGGGTACGAGGTCGTGGGCCGCGAGCTGCGCGTCCACGAGGGCCTGCTGTCGCGGCGGGTGCGGACCATCCCGCTCGAACGGGTCCAGGCGATCGACGTCGTGCGGCCCGCCCTGGCCCGCGTGTTCGGCCTGGCCGAGCTGCGCCTCGAGGTGATCGGGGGCAGCAAGGCGGAGGCGCCGCTGGCGTACCTCACCGTCGCCGGCGCCACCGAGCTGCGCGCCTGGCTGCTCGGCCTCGCGACCGGAGCCGCGCCCGCCGCCCCCGCCGACGAGCGCCCGCTGTTCGGGGTGGACAACCGCCGGCTGCTGCTCGCCCAGGTGCTCACCCCGCAGCTGCTCGCGGTGCCGGTCGGCGCCGCGTTCGTCATCTGGCCGGCGCTCGCCCACCCCGACTGGACCCTCATCGGCGTGGCGAGCACCGTCACCGCGTTCCTCGGCGTCTTCCAGGTGCCGGTGCGCCGCGTGCTCGACGAGTGGGACTTCCGCATCGCCGACGACACCGCGGCCCTGCGCGTGCGGCAGGGGCTGCTGAACAAGCGCAGCCAGTCGGTGCCGCCGCGGCGCGTGCAGGGGGTGAAGCTGACCTGGCCGCTGCTGTGGCGCCCGGCCGGCTGGGCCCGGGCGCGCATGGACGTGGCCGGCTACGGCGGTGACGGCGACGAGCAGCTGCGCGCGGGCACGCTGGTGCCCGTCGCCGCGGCCTGCGACGCCGCATCGGTGGCTGCTTCGGTACTGGCGCAGGCCGTCATCGCCGCCCCCGTCGACGTCACCGCGCTGCCCGTGAGCCGCCCGCCCCGCCGCGCCCGGTGGCTCGGCCCGTGGTCGTGCTCGCGCATCGGGGTGGCCGTGACCGACGACGTGGTCGTCGTGCGGGAGGGCGTCCTCAGCCGCGAGCTCGTGGCCGTGCCGCTGGCGCGGGTCCAGAGCGTGCGGGTCGTGCAGGGGCCGCTGCAGCGCGCGCTGTCGCTGGCGACGGTGACCGTGGACACGGCGGGCGGCCTGACCGCGACCGCCCGCCTGCGCGACGCCGGGGACGCCTACCGCCTCGCCGGCGAGCTGGCCGCGCGCTCCCGGGCCGCGCGCCACACGTTCGCGGCTCGCCTCGCCGCGGCCGCGCCGGCGCCGTCGCCGTCACCACCCGCGGCGCTGGAGCCGCCCGCGGCACCGGCGTTCGGATTTCCCGCGCCCGGGCAATGACCGCGGTCGCTAGTCTTGAGGGATGCAGCCGAGCGAGCGCCCCACGGTCGATGCCGCCTCCTGGGTCGGCGCCGTCACCCGCGTCGAGCTGACGGTCACCGACGCCGACACCGCCCAGGCCCTCGGCTCGGGCGACGTCCCGGTCCTGGCCACGCCGCGCGTGCTGGCCCTGGCCGAGGCCGCGACCGTCGGCGCCACCGCGAGCCGCCTGCCACCCGGCTGGACGACCGTCGGCACCCGGGCCGACCTCGAGCACCGCGCCGCCACCCCGATCGGCGGCCGCGTGGTGGCCGAGGCGCGCCTGGCCAAGGCCGACGGCCGCCGCCTCACGTTCGAGATCGTGGTCCGCGACGGCCGGCAGGTCGTGGCGGAGGGGCGCGTCGAGCGGGTCATCGTCGACCGTGCGCGGTTCCTGGCGTCGTTGTGACCGTGCTGCGCGAGATCGCCGCGGGGGTGCACGTGCTGCGCCACCCGGTCCTCGACGTGAACGCCACCCTCGTGGTCGGCGGCGAGGCGGCCCTCGTCGCCGACACTCTGTCCACCGCCGCGCAGGCCCGGGACCTGCTCGCCGCGGTCCGCCGCGTGACGCCGCTGCCGGTCCTCGTCGTGAACACCCACCACCACTTCGACCACTGCTTCGGCAACGCGGTCTTCGCCGCCGGCGGCGCCCCGATCTGGTCGCACGAGGAGGCCGCCCGGCTGGTCGGGCCGGCCCTGCGCGACCGGGCCGTGCACGAGCACCCCGACCTCGCCGCCGACCTCGTCGCCGTCACCCCGACACCCGCGACCCGGCTCGTGCGCACCGCCGCCGAGCTCGACCTCGGCGACCGCCCGGTGCGGCTGCGCCACTACGGCCGCGGGCACTCGATCGGCGACCTCGTGGCGCTCGTGCCCGACGCCGACGTCGCCGTCGCGGGCGACCTGGTCGAGCAGAGCGGCCCACCCCAGTTCGACGACGCCTTCCCGCTGGAGTGGCCGGACACGGTCGCCGCCCTCCTGACCGAGATCGGCCCGCAGACGCAGGTCGTGCCCGGCCACGGCGCCGTGGTGACACGCCGGTTCGTGGCGGCGCAGCACGAGCAGCTCGCCGCGCTCGCCTGGCTGATCCGGGAGGGCGACGCGGACGGCGCGCCACCGGAGCGCGTCGCGGCGAAGTCGCCGTTCCCGCTCGAGATCTCGCTGCCGGCCGTCCACCGGGGCTACCTGCAGCTGAACCAGGCCTGATCCTGCCGGTTCTCGTGGTCGTCCGATCTTCGCGTCCTGCCGGCGCTCGTCTCTCCCCCGGCCGATCCTCCTTGGTGGTCACTGCTTGCTTCTTTGGTGGTCACTGCTTGCGGGTTGCTTCTTTGGTGGTCACTGCTGCGGGTTGCTTCTTTGGTGGTCACTGCTTGCGGGCGAGGCGCTGGCTGATGTCGCGGAGGGCGAAGGCCAGGTCCCGGCCGCTCATCGCCTGCTGCGGCACCACCAGGTGCTGCACGACGACACCGGTGAGCAGCGCGTGGTAGAAGCCGCCGATCACCCGGGCGAGCTCCGGCTCCGCCTCCGGGTCGATGCCGTGGAACAGCGCGGCGAGCCCGGCCTGGGCCTGCCCCTGCGCCTCCGTCCACGCCGGTGACGGCTCCGCCTCCCGACCCAGTTGCGTGACCACCTCGAACTGCGTCGTCCACAGCGCACGGTTCGCGGTGACCGAGGCGATCACGCTCGCCCACACCGCCTCGAAGCGCCCGGCCGGGTTCGCCACGTCCGCGGCTGCGTGCAGGGCCCGCTCCATCTCGTCGCCCCACTGCTCCAGCGCCCGCCGCAGGGCCTCGTTGAGCAGCGCCTCCGTGGTCCTGAAGTGATAGTTGATCGCGGCCAGGCTCACCCCCGCCGCGCCGGCGATGTCCCGCGCGGTCGTGGCCGCGTACCCCTTCTCGAGCAGGCACTGCAGCGCCCCGTCGAGCAGCTTCTCCCGGTTACCCATGTCTGAATCATACGTCTGAGAAATTTGTCTTGTACGTTTGTCTCATACTTCTGTACAGTCAGGTGCATCGAAACCCGGCACCACTGCATCGCCGCCGAGCTCCACCGACTCGACACCGAGCTCCACCGACTCGAGCCGAGCTGCGCCACATCGACGCCGTGCACCACGAAGCCGTCGCTCGGCACCACTACATCGACGCCGAGCTGCGCCAAGCCGGCGCCCGGCACCACTACATCGACGCCGAGCACCACCACATCGACGCCGGACACCGCCAAGCCGTCGCTCGGCACCACCAGGTCGAAGCCAGGCACCACCGATCGGGAGGCCCACCATGTCCGCGCTCGCCATCACCGCCATCGCTGCCGCCGCCGCCACCATCGCCGCCGCGCCGCTCGCCTACCGCGCCGTCCGCAAGCGCCAGCGCGCGAACGACGCGCGCATCGACACGCCGAACGGTGTGGTCGAGGGCCGCTACGTCGCCATCGGCGGCGTCGAGCAGTGGCTGCAGATCCGCGGCGAGGACCGCGCCAACCCGGTGCTGCTCGTCGTGCACGGCGGCCCGGGCTCGCCGTACTCGGTGTTCACCCCGGTCCTGCGCGAGTGGGAGCGGCACTTCACCGTCGTGCACTGGGACCGCCGCGGCGCGGGCCGGACGCTGCGCCGTGGCGGCCTGCGCCCCGAGGAACTGGACTTCGAGCTGATGGTCGAGGACGGCATCGAGGTGGCCGAGCACCTGCGGCAGCACTTCGGCCAGGAGCGCATCCTGCTCATGGCCGGCTCGATGGGCACGATCGTGGGCCTGCCCATGGTGCACCGGCGCCCCGACCTGTTCTGCGCCTACGTCGGCACCGACTTCTACGTGAACATGGTCGAGAACGAGCGCAAGGGCCGCGTGGACACCATCGAACGACTGCGCGCGGCGGGCAACCGGCGCGGCGTGGCGGCGCTGGAGCGGCTCGACGCCGACCCGCGCACCTGGGACGTGAAGAGCTGGGGTACCCGCATGCAGTGGAGCATGGGCACCGACCCGACGACCGGCAACGCGGCCCTGACCACGCTGTTCAAGCTGCTGCTGACGAAGCCGGACTACTCCCTCGCCGACGTGGCGGCCTGGCTCAAGGGCTTCGGCAAGTCGCGCGACCTGATGTTCGAGCAGTTCATGCGGTGGGATGCCCGCGCGCTGGGCATCTCGTTCGACGTGCCGTTCTTCCTCTTCCAGGGCGCGCAGGACGTGGTGACGCTGACCGAGCCGGCGGTGGAGTACTTCGCGGAGGTCGTCGCGCCGCAGAAGGAGCTCGTCCTGATCGACGGCGCGAGCCACTTCTGCGCGTTCAGCCAGCCGGCACAGTTCCTGAGCGCACTGCGCACGGTCCGCTGCTGAGTTTGAGCGGGCCGCGCACGGTTCGCTGCCGGCTTTCGAACTCGCCGCGCCCGATCGGCTGCTGACGCAGGGGACGCTACGAACGGTCCACTGCCGACCCTTGAGCACACCGCGCACAGTCCGCTGCCGACTTTTCGAGCGCGCCGCGCACGCCCGGCTGCTGACGCAAGGGCGCTGCGGACGGTCCGCTGCCGACCTTTGAGCGCACCGCGCAAAGTTCGCTGCCGACTTTCGAGCGCACCGCGCACGCCCGGCTGCCGACGCAGGGGACGCTACGAACGGTCCGCTGCCGACCCTTGAGCGCACCGCGCACAGTCCGCTGCCGACTTCTCGAGCGCACCGCGCACGCCCGGCTGCCGACGCAGGGGACGCTACGAACGGTCCGCTGCTGAGTTTGAGCGGGCCGCGCACGGTTCGCTGCCGGCTTTCGAACGCGCCGCGCCCGATCGGCTGCTGACGTTAGGGCACTGCGGACGGTCCGCTGCTGATCGGCGCTCGGCGAGCTATCGATGCGCGACTTTGTTCATTCGACCAGAGGCGCACACCACTTCGCCGCCGCCCGACGACCACGACAAGCCGGTGCGCGGGTTTGTTCATTCGAGCAGACCCGCGCACCGTTCGGTGTCCGGCCGACGATCACGACCCGTGCGCGGCTACGGCAGCGACACGACGGTCCCGCCGCGGCGGGCTTCTTCCGCGGCCCACACGACCTGATGACCCGCAAGACTCGTGCGCACATCCGAGCGCAGCAGCCCGGCGTCGCCCGCGGCCACCGCGGCCACGAACGCCGAGACCAGCCCGGCGTCGCCGTCCGAGTGATCACCTGACCCGCGGGCGTCGATGCTCACCGTCTCGTCCGCGCCGGTGCGGAAGTCGACGAGCCGGATCGAGTGTCCATCCCCGTCGATGTAGCCGTGGGTGCCGAACATGCGCGTCTTGCGATGCTCGGCCGGCGTGAACGCGGTCATCGTGAGCGACACGGTCCCGCCCCCGGCCAGTTCCATCGCCACCACCTGATGGTCCACCACGTCGTTGTCGCAGGCGTAGACGCAGCGGCCGTACGGCCCGGTCCGCAACGCCTCCGTGACCGCCGCCGTGCTCGCCTCGGCCGAGACCACCGACAGCGGCCAGTGCACGGGTTCACTCGGCGGCTGCGCGTCCACGAGCGGGAAGTAGAGCTTCGGCGCCGAGTACGGACACTCCGGCTCGATCGAACAGTCAAGGCACCGGTCCGCGGCCCCCGCGGGTCGCTGGTCGGCCCGGAAATGTGCGAGCCCGCCGAACGAGCTGACCCGGCGGACCGGCTCGTCCGCGAGGTACAGCAGCCAATCGACGTCGTGGCAGGCCTTGGCGAGCAGCATCGGCGACGACACCGCCGCGCTGCGCCAGTTTCCCCGCACGAAGGAGTGCGCCTGGTGCCACCATCCGACGGGCTCGAGGTGCTGGATGCTCACGATCCGGCCGATGCGCCCGGCATCGAGCAGTTCCTTCAGCGCGGCCGTGTAGGGGGTGTACCGCAGCACGTGACACACCGCCGCGATCACGCCGGCCGCGGTGACCGCCTCCGCGATCCGGCGCGCCGGCGCCTCCTCGGGCGCCATCGGCTTCTCGAGCATGAGGTGGTACCCCTGCGCGGCGAGCAGGACCGCGGGCTCCTCGTGCATCGCGTCCTGCGTGGCGACGATCGCCGCGTCGGCGAGCCGTTCCCGGCCGGCGAGCCGCTCCCAGCTGTCGAAGACGCTCACCTCCGGCAGTCCGAACTCGCGCGCGAACGCCGCGCGGCGCGCAGGATCGGCCTCGGCGACCGCAACGATCTCGGCGTGTCCGGTCTGCACGGCGAGCCGCGAGTACCACGTGCCCCGCTGCCCGGCCCCGACCACCAGCAGCCGCACCGGCGCGCTCAACCCGCCACCACCACGGCGGTGCCGGTGCGGCGGATCGCCTCGACCTGGTCCAGGTCGGCGCTGCGGTCGGTGATGAGCGTGGTGACGGAGTCGAGCGGGCTGATCTGCGCGAGGCAGACACGGCCGACCTTCGAGCCGTCCGCGACCACGATCACCTTGTCGGCCTGGCGGAGCATCGCCCGGTTCGTGTGCGCCTCGGCGTCGTCGTGGGTGGTGAGGCCGCCCCGGGCGCTGATCCCGTCGACGCCGATGACCGCGATCTCCATGTTGAGCCCGCGCAGCGCCTCCTCGGCGATCGGCCCGACGAGCTCGTAGGACTGGGTGCGCGAGACGCCGCCGGTCATGATGAGCTTGATCCGGGGCCGCAGCACCAGCTCGGAGGCGATGTTCAGCGCGTTGGTGACGACGGTGAGGTCGACCCGGACGGCGAGCAGGCGGGCCAGCAGGAGCGTGGTCGTGCCGCCGCTGAGCCCGAGCGTCAGCTGCCCGTGCGGCAGCAGCCCCGCGGCGCACTGGGCGACGCGGACCTTCTCCTCGCGATGCTGGCCTGTTCGGTACCGCACGGGCAGCTCGTAGGCCATGTCCACGGCCACCGCACCGCCGTGCGTGCGTGAGACGAGCCGCTGCTCCTCCAGCACCTGCAGATCGCGGCGGATGGTGGCGGGCGAGACCTCGAACTCCTCGGCGAGGACGGCCGCGTCGACGGACCCCTCCCGCGACACCCGCTCGAGGATGGCCGACACGCGGTCGGCCCGGCGCAGCGAACTCTGGGTCATTTCCAGCTCCGGTCTGATGATCAAACGCGCAGTGAAGATAGTCCACTTGCGCGCGAATCGCGACGATACCTTGTGCGAGTGTGCACGTGCTGCCGAGAATCCCGTCCATGACTGTGATCGCGTTCCTCGGCGCCGGCAGTGTGGTGTTCACTCGCGAACTGCTCGCCGACCTGCTGTCCTTCGACGAGTTGCGCGGCGTGACCCTCGCACTGCACGACATTGATCCCGAGCGGCTGGAGACGGCCGAGGCGATCGCCCGCCGCACCGCCGAGCAGCTCGGCGCATCGCCCGTGATCACGGCCTCGCTGGATCGGCGGGCCGCGCTCTCGGGCGCTGGGTACGTTATCAACGCGATCCAGGTTGGGATGCACGCTGCGACAGTTCGTGACTTTGAGCTACCGGCGAAGTACGGAGTGCGCCAGACCATCGGTGACACCGTCGGCGTCGGGGGCATTTTTCGCGCCCTGCGCACGTTCCCTGTACTCGACGGGATCGCGGCTGATATGCGCGAGCTCTGCCCGGACGCATGGCTGCTCAACTACACCAACCCGATGGCGATGAACGTCGCGTACCTGGCCGCGATCGCGCCCGACCTGAACGTGGCGGGCCTGTGCCACTCGGTCTTCTGGACCGTGCACGATTTGTGCGCGCTGCTGGACGTACCGCTCGATGAGGTGGACTACCGCGCGGCCGGAGTGAACCACCAGGCGTGGCTGCTGCGGTGGGAGCACCGGGGCGAGAGCCTCTACCCGCGGCTGGACGAGCGGCTGTCGGGCGATCCCGAGCTGCGCCGCCGCGTGCGCATGGACATGTACCGCCGCCTCGGCTACTTCCCCACCGAGACGAGCGAGCACTCCGCCGAGTACGTGCCCTGGTACCTCCACCACGACGCCGAGATCGAGCGTTTGCGCATTCCCGTGGGCGAGTACGTGCGCATCAGCGAGGCCAACCTGGCGGACTACGCCACGACCCGCGCCGCGGTGCTCGCCGGCGAGCCGCTGGATCTGCACCGGGAGGCGACCGAGTACGCGCCGCAGATCGTTCACAGCATCGAGACGGGCACCCTGCGGCGCATCCACGCCAACGTGGCCAACCGCGGGCTGATCAGCAATCTGCCGGAGGGCTTCGGCGTCGAGGTACCGTGCACGGTCGACCGTCTCGGGCTGCACCCCGAGCGTGTGGGCGCGCTGCCGCCGCAGTGCGCGGCGGTCAACCGCGGCTTCGTGAGCGTGGGCGAGCTGACCGTGCAGGCCGCTCTGACCGGCGACCCGCGCCTGGTCCGGCAGGCCGCGATGGTCGACCCGAACACGGCCGCGACCCTGACGGTGGACCAGATCTGGTCCTTGTGCGACGACCTGACGAACGCCCACGGCGACCTGCTGCCGGAACCGCTGCGCGCTCCGGCACGGCTCTGACCCGTTGACGGTTCGCACAGACGACAGCGCACATTCGCGCAGAACCCCCGCCCCTCTCCACTCCGCCGACCGCACTGCACGTTCGCGCATCCATCCCGCACATCCATCCCGCGCATCCATCCCGCACATCCGCCCCGCGCATCCATCCCGCACATCCGCCCCGCACTTCCGCGCCCGACCCCACTGCGCGTCCACCCACCCACCCCGCACAACCGCGCACCTCTCCCCCGCACCTCCGCGCCCACCCCCACCGACTGCACCGCACTGCACTGCACATCCACGCACTTCTCTCGCACGTCCGCGCACGTCTCGGCCGAGCTGCGCGTTCATTCGGATGACCGCACGCGGACGCATCCGAACGCAACGGCTGGACGCTCGCGCCCCGCATGTCCGCGCCTCCGCGCTTCCCCGCGTGGAAGGGCGGCGCCGCGTGGAAGGGCGGCGCCGCGTGGAAGGGCGGCGCCGCGTGGAAGGGCGGCGCCGCGTGGAAGGGCGGCGCCGCGTGGAAAGGCGGCGCCGCGCGTTTTGCGGACGTATTTCGGGTGTTCGCGCTCGTGGGGCCTCGTTGCGCATTCGCGCACAACGCCCTGCACACCTTGCGGGATCGGCTGTGATGGCGCACGTTCGCACAAATGGGCCGGCGGATGGGGACTGCGCGGATGGCCTGGCCAAGATGCGCGTTTGGAGAGGCAGTCAAGGTCAAACGCGCAACGAGGAATGTTCACTTGTGCAGGGAACCTTGTGGAACGAACGCAAGCGCGCATAGCGTTCGCGCATGAACGACACTTCGCTCGAAATCGCCAGCCAGCCGGACGTGTGGAGTCGCGGGGTCGGGTTGGCGGACGAGGGGCGGGCCGCGCTCGGCGCGCGCGGCGAGCGGATGCTCGTGCTCGGCTGCGGCACCTCGTGGTTCGTCGCCCAGAGCATCGCCGAACTGCGTGAGGCCGCGGGGCTTGGCGAGACCGACGCCGTGTGCGCGTCGGAGTTCATGCCCCGCCGCCGGTACGACCGCGTCCTCGCCGTCACCCGCTCGGGCACGTCGACCGAGGTGCTGGAGGCTCTGCGCGCGGTGCCGGCCGAGACGCACCGGGTCGCGATCACGGCCGTGGCCGGCGAACCGGTGGACGACCTGGTCGACACCCGGGTGCTCCTGGACTTCGCCGACGAGCGCAGCGTCGTACAGACGCGCTTCCCCACCACCGTGCTCGCCTTGGCCCGGGCCGCGTTCGGCGAGGACCTCGCCCATCTGATCGCCGACGGCGAGGCCGCGCTGGCCGCCCCGCTGCCGGCCGACCCGGCGGACATCGAGCACCTCGTGTTCCTCGGCACCGGCTGGACGGTCGGACTCGCGCACGAAGCCGCACTCAAGGTGCGCGAGGCCGCGCAGGCGTGGTCCGAGTCGTACCCGGCGCGGGACTACCGGCACGGCCCCGTCGCCGTAGCCGGCCCGCGCAGCCTGGTCTGGTCGTTCGGGGCCGTGCCCGAATCCCTCGACGAGGCCGTCCGCGACGCCGGTGCCCGCCCGTACCGCGACTCGCGCGACCCGCTCGCCCAGCTGGTCCTGGCGCAGCGCTTCGCCGTGGCCCTCGCCGCGCACCGCGGCCTCGACCCGGATCATCCGCGCCTGCTGACCCGCTCCGTCGTCCTCGCCTGACACTCCGCCTCGAGGCCCGCGCTCGCGTCGTCCTTGCCTGCCACCCCGCACCGAGGCCGGCGCTCGACACGAGACCAGCACGGCCACGAAAACCGGGACTCGCACCAAGACCAGCACCACCGCGAGACCAGCACCACCGCGAGAACAGCACCGCGAGACCAGCACGACCGCGAGACCAGCACTATCGCGAGACCAGGACTCACCCCGAAACCCAGCACCGCCACAAGGCCGGGACTCAGCACGAGGATCAGCACCCAGCACGAGGATCAGCACCCTCCACGAGGCCGGGAATCGCGACGGGACCAGCACACGAGCACAAAGCGACACAGGCTTCGGCAACCGGCGCCAGGAGACCGGGCCGGTCAGCAAACGCACTGGAAAACGACACGAACGGCCGGACGCGAACAGCCGGCACGGACGACGCGAACAGCACGACACGAGTAGTGCCCGGTGACCGGAGCCGGGCATCGACTCGCGAAGCGACACCAGCCCCTCAGCAGCGAAGCGACCAGGCGGGCCGACGCGGCTACCAGTGCTCGATGTCGACATCTGGATGCGGAGCAACACGCAGTACCGAAGCAGCATCTGAACGCAAAGTGCCACTCGAAGACGCACGAGCACTCATGTGGCGATGCATCGCCCCGCTTGTCGGAGATATGGCCCGGCAGGCGGCATACACCTATAAACCGACAGCTCTCCACATCCCCCAGTGAAGAGGTGCAGCGATGATGCTGATCCCCAACCGAGGCAGTCGACGGACATCAATGGTCGCCGGTGTCACCGGTCTGGCGCTGCTGCTCGGCGCGTGCGGCGGCGGCTCGAAGGCGGACAACGGCAAGGACGCCGCCGAGGGGTACGACCCCGCCGCCCAGGTCACGCTCACCTGGTGGACCGGGCAGCCCTCCGAAGGCGAGCAGAAGGCCGAGGAGCTGGCCGCCGAGTACACGAAGGCACACCCCAACGTCACGATCAAGACGTCCTCGGGTGCGGCGACCACCGACGACCTGCTCACCAAGCTCTCGGCCGGCTTCACGAGCAACAGCTACCCGGACGTCTCGTACGCGTACGGCAGCTGGGCCGGCGAGCTGGCGACGAGCGGCAGGACGCAGGATCTGGCCAAGTTCGTCGCGGACCCGTCGTTCGGGTGGCAGGAGATCCCGGCGGCGGCGCGCGAGACGGCCACCTACGACGGCAAGGTCATCGGCGTGCCCGCGCTCGTGGACAATCTTGCGCTCATTTACAACAAAAAACTGTTCGATGATGCGCACGTCGCGTACCCGACCGACCAGTGGTCGTGGGACGACTTCCGCGCGGCGGCCAAGAAACTCACCAATCCGTCACAGAATTTGTACGGAACCGCGTACTCGGTGTCGGGCGGCGAGGACACGACCTGGCACCTGTGGCCGATGTTGTGGCAGCGGGGCGGGAAGATCCTCGACGGCAACAAGCCGGCCTTCAACTCCGACGCGGGCGTCGCCGCGCTCGAACTGTTGCGTGCGATGGCGGTCGATGACAAGTCGATGTACCTCGACCAGACCGATGAGCAGTACGCGAAGCTCTTCAACGACGGCCGGATCGGCATGATGATGTCGGGTCCGTGGGCCCTGCTGGAGATCAAGGAGGCCGGGCTCGACTACGGCGTCGCGCAGCTGCCCGGGTACAACGGCGACCACCAAACGGTGTCGGGGCCGGACCTGTGGGTGCTGTTCGATCACAATGACGCAAACCGGGCCGGCGCTTCGCGCGATTTCATCAAGTGGCTCACGAGCAAGGAGACCGACGCGAAGTGGAATCTCGCGATCGGGAATCTCCCGCTGCGCTCCTCCGAGCAGGGAACTCCCGAGTTCGCGGCGTACGTCAAGGAGTACCCCGGCGGCCAGAAGTTCTTCGAGAACCTCGCGAACGCCAAGCAGGCCCGCCCCACCGTCGCCGGTTATGAGGAGATGTCGCGCAACGTCGGCGACGGGATCTCGAAGGTGCTGCAGGGTGCGGCGAAACCGAAGGAGGCGCTCGACGAGGCCGCCAAGAAGTCGGCCGGGGCGATCGAGTGACGCTGACGTTCGCGGCCTCGAAGTACGCGCCGGCGCCGGCCGCCGCCGGGCCCCGCACGAGCCGGAAGCTCCGGCGGACGCTCACCGGGTGGGCGTTCGCCGGGCCGGCGACGTTGATCGTCGTGGGGCTGTCGCTCTTCCCCGCGGTGTGGGCGTTCTTCATCTCGCGCACCAAGTGGAACGGAATCGCGCAGCCGACGGACATCGGCTGGGCCAACTATGAGCGACTCGCGCAGGATCCGGACATGGCCGCCGCCGCGCAGCACACGCTCGTGCTCACCGTGCTGTTCGTTCCCGGCTCGATCGTGCTCGGGCTGCTGCTCGCGATCGCGCTCAATCAGCGCATCCGGCTGATCGGTTTCTACCGAACGTGCATCTTCGTGCCGTACGTGGCGTCGGCGGCGGCGACCGGCATCCTCGCCGGGTACGTGTTCAATCCGCAGTTCGGCCTGGCGAACGATGTGCTGCGCCGGGCCGGCCTGCCCGCGCAGCAGTTCCTGGAGAGCCCGCGGCAGGCGCTGGTCGTCGTGTGCATCGTCGCGCTGTGGGGCGAGGTCGGGTTCACATCGGTGGTGTACCTCGCGGCGCTGCAGGATGTGCCCAAAGAACTGATCGAAGCTGCAACCGTCGACGGCGCCGGGAAGTGGCGCGTGCTGCGCAGCGTGACCCTGCCGCAGCTGCGCCCGGTGACGCTGTTCGCCACGGTGTGGCAGACGATCACGGCGCTGCAGCTGTTCGACCTCATCTACACGACGACCCGCGGCGGCCCCATGAACAGCACGCAGACGGTCGTCTACTACGTGTACGAGCTGGCCTTCCAGACGCGGCGCCTCGGCTACGGGGCGGCGGCGGCGTACATCCTCTTCGCCGTCACGCTGCTGCTCACCGCGCTCGTGATCTGGCGCAGCCGCCGCAGTGGCGAGGAGGCGTTCTGATGCGTCGGAAAGTGCTCCCGTTCAGCGCGTGGCACCTCGTGTTGATGCCCGTGTCGCTCATGTTCGTGCTGCCACTTGTGCACATGGTGCTCGCGTCGTTCATGACCAAGGCCGAGCTCAACCGCTTCCCGCCGCGGTTCATCCCCGATGGCCTGCATCTCGACGGGTACCGCCGGCTGTTCTCGGAGTCGCACATCCTGCTGTGGCTGGGCAACACCGTCCTGGTCTCGACCGTGTCGGTGGTCGCCCATCTCGTGCTGTGCTCGGCGGCCGGCTACGGGTTCGCCCGCCTCAAGTTCGCGGGGCGCGGGGTCGCGTTCGCCGCGGTGCTGGCCACGGTGATGATCCCGATCCAGCTGCTCATGATTCCGACGTACCTCATGTTCGCGCGTCTGGGCATCGTCGACACCTTGGCCGCGGCGTTCGTGCCGTGGCTCGCGTCCGCGTTCGGCATCTTCCTCATGCGCCAGTTCTTCCTGTCGCTGCCGGTGGAGCTCGAGGAGGCCGCGCGCATCGACGGGTGCGGCGTCCTGCGCACGTTCGTGAGCATCGTGCTGCCACTCGCGCGCCCGGCACTGGCGACTCTTGCGGTGTTCACGCTGCTTTCGAGCTGGAACGACCTGTTGTGGCCGCTCGTGGCGATCAGTGACGACCACAAGTACACGCTGCAGGTCGGCCTCGCCTCGTTCCAGGGCATGCGGCGGACCGAGTGGTCGCAGCTCATGGCCGGCAATGTGGTCGCGACGCTGCCTCTGGTCGTGGCGTTCCTGGTCGCTCAGAAGCGCTTCGTGGCGACGATGACGATGACCGGCCTGAAGGGATGAGCCAGCCGGGCCGGCGAGCGGCTCAGGACGTACCGGATACCTCGGGCGTGGCCTGGGCCACGCTGCCGCCGGAGAGGCGCGCAACTCCGGACGCCCCGAGCTCCCCCCGCGTGGCCTGCGCCGCGGCACCGCCGGAGAAGCGCGCAACTCCGGATGCGCCGAGCTCCCCCCGCGTGACCTGCACCGGGACACCACCGGGGAAGCGCGCAGCTCAAGACGCGCCGAGCTCCTCCGGCGTGGCTTGGGCCGCGGTGCCGCCGGCGGCGCGTGTGCTCAGTGAACCGGCCCTGGCCGCCCAGGCCAGCGACTCGGGCACGTCACGGCCAGCCAGCCGGGCCGCGAGGAAGCCGGCGTTGAAGCTGTCACCGGCGCCGGTGGTGTCGACGACGTCGACGGCGAGCCCGGGCGCGGTCGCGTACCCGCCGCCCGGCCACCAGGCCCGTCCGCCGCGCGCGCCGTCCTTGAGCACGACGGTCGTGCCCATCGCCACGAGTTGTTCCGCCGCCGCCTCGGTCGAGTCCGCGCCGGTGACCGCGAGCAGTTCGGCCGTGTTGGGCAGGAACACGTCGGTCACCGCGAGGATGTCGTCCAGCCCGCTCCACCGGCCGGACGGGTCCCAGTTGGTGTCGAGCGAGGTGGTCACGCCGAGCGCGCGGGCACGAGCGAACACGCCGGCCAGCCCCGCGTGCAGTCCTGGTTGCAGGAACAGCGACGCAACGTGGACGTGTCGCGCGGAAGCGAGCAGTGCATCGGTTGCGTCCTCGGGTCGCAGCGTGGGGATGGTGCCCGGCAGCGTCAGGATCGCGCGGTCGCCCGGCGCCGAGAGGATCACGCTCAGCCCGGTCGGCGTGCCGTTGCCCGGCGCGGCCGCGGCGGACGTGCGCGCGTCCGCATTGGACACGGTGGTTGCTGCTGCGGCTGGTGTGCCGTCACCCGGAGCCGCCGCGGTGGATCCTCGCGCGTCCATATTGGACGCGTCGGGCGCGCCTGCGGTCGGTGCGAGCGAGCCGGTGCCGGGTGCGGCGGGGAGCACCAGTCGGACGCCGCGCCCCTCCAGGCGTTCGCGGGTGAACGCGCCGAACACGTCCGGGCCGATCGCGGCGAGCAGCCCGGTGCGCAGACCCAGGCGTGCGCAGCCGGTCGCGGTGATCGCCGCGGAGCCGCCCAGCACCAGGTCGGCCGCGTCGAGCAACTGCTCCTCCTGGCCGAAGCGGGGGTGCACGTCGCCGCGTAGCACCAGGTCCGGGTTGGCGTCGCCGATCACCAGTACGTCGAACACCATCGTCGCCCCCTCGGGTCTGTGTTCGATCGGACAGTACCAGCTGAAGGATCATGTCCGTATTACGAGTTTTCGCACGCAAACAGCCATTGACAGCAAAGAATCTAAGCGGTTGAATCGGCCCGAGCGATCGAGCCCAGCCGGTAATGGAGCGCTTCCCGAGTCCGGCACACAGGTCGCCAGGGTGCTCGGCACCCGAGGCGGGGCAGATCCCGAAACCCCTCGGAGCTCTCGCTGTGATTCCCGCACTGCGTCGCATCGGCGTGCCCGCGATGGCGGTACTTGCCGTCATCGGACTCGGCATCGGAACGGCCGATGCCGCCTCGTTCACCCCGCCGCCGGCGAACGCCCAGTTCGACTACCAGATCGGCGGTGCGTACTCGCCGCCGTCCGGGGTCCGGGTGGTCAGCCGCGACCGGACGGCCTCGCCGGCGTCCGGTCTCTACAACATCTGCTACGTCAACGTGTTCCAGACCCAGCCCGACGAGATCTCCTGGTGGCAGGCGAACCACGACGACCTGCTGCTGAAGGATGCGAAGGGGCAGTACGTCGTGGACAGCGCCTGGGGCGAGAACCTCATCGACGTCTCAACGGCGGCCAAGCGCACGGCGGTGGCCGGGATCGTCAACGACTGGATCGACGGCTGCGCGGCGAAGGGCTTCAAGGCCGTGGAGCCGGACAACATCGACTCGTACGAGCGCTCGAAGGGGCTGCTGAAGCAGTCGAACGCAATCGCACTGCTGAAGCTGATCGCCACGCACGCGCACGACAAGGGACTCGCGATCGCGCAGAAGAACACGACCGCTCTGGGCAGTGCGGGCAAGGCCGCCGGCCTGGACTTCGCGATCGCCGAGGAGTGCGGGCGCTACGACGAGTGCGGCGACTACACGTCGGTCTACGGCAACAACGTGATCGTCATCGAGTACACGAAGAGTGCCTTCACCAAGGCGTGCAAGGCGTACGGGTCGTCGCTGTCGATCGTGCTGCGCGACGTCGACGTCACGGCGCCGGGCAGCGGGTCCTACAAGTACGACGCCTGCTGAACCTCCGGGCTCGCGCCGCATCCTCGACCGGGGGTGCGGCGCGACCCCCGATTGGCCGCCGGGGTCAAGCCGAACGCTCGCCTGGGACCGCGTCACGATTCCGGCCTGACCACCGGCGTCACGTCCATTCCGTGACTGCGGATGCGGCTCAGCACTGGGATCGCGCCACATCGTCGGCTACGGCCGCGGGCCCGCGCACGCTGAGCCGCCGACACCGGACCCCGCTCCCGAGGGGGTATGCGGCACGACTCGCATTGAGCTGTCAGCCTCACGCGGCGTCATCCATGCGGCGGCCGCTGCGCCGTCGGGTCCAGGCCGCCCTACCGACCGGGGGTGCGGCGTGATTCTCACGGTGACGCTCAACGCCGCGCTCGATCTGACGTATGCGGTCGACGAACTCCGTCCGTATACGACGCATCGGGTGCGAACCGTGCACGAACGCGCAGGCGGCAAGGGTCTGAACGTCGCGAGCGTCCTGCACGCGCAGGGCGAACCGGTGCTCGCGACCGGGCTGCTCGGCGGGGCGACCGGCACGCGGATACGCGAGCTGCTCGCCGCGGACGGTGTGCCGCACGCGTTCGCGCAGATTTCCGGCGAGACGCGACGAACGGTGACGATCGCCGACGGCGTGGACGCGACCGGGCTGTGGGAGCCCGGCCCGAGTGTCGAAATGGCGGAATGGCTCGAGTTCCTGCAGCTGTACCGCACGTTGCTCGCCGACACCGCCGTTGTCGCGCTGTCGGGGTCGCTGCCGCGGGGGCTTCCGGCGGATGCGTACGCGGTGTTGATCGAGCTTGCGCATTCGTGCAACGTGCGCACGGTGCTCGACACCAGCGGGGAGCCGTTGCGTCTCGGGCTCGCTGCCGGGCCGGACGTGGTCAAGCCCAACGCCGATGAGCTTGCGGCGCTGCTTCACGCGTCGGCAAACGAGCACGCGTCACCGGAGGAACGCGCCCTGACCGAGGGGCACGCCCCAACCAAGCGGCGCGCACCAGCCGAAGGGCACGCCCCAACCGAGGGGCACGCACCAGCCGAAGGGCACGCATCAGCGGGCGAACGCATACCGGCGGATGAGCACACCTCGACGGACGAGCAGGCACCGATGGGCGAACGCGGGTCGGCGAGCGCCCACGGGCCCATACGCGAGCACGCACCAGCAGCCGAGCGCGCATCGACCGAGCACGCGCTGGCAGCCGAACGCGCGCCAGCCGGGGAACACATACCAGCGGACCCGCGCACGCCGGCAGACCGGAGCGCGGTGACGGTCCAAAGCGCAAGGGCCGACCAGAGCGCGCCGGCGGATCAGAATGCACCGGCGAGTCAGAGTGCACTGGAGGGTCAAAACGCACCGGCGAGTCAAAGCGCACCGACGCACCGGAGTGCAGCATCGGACCGCGCGGTGGGCGCAGAACGACAGGCACGAGCAGCCCGCGCTGCGCGATTGGATCGGGATGCGTTGCGTGGGCTTGGTGCCGGGTGCGTTGTCGTTTCGCGCGGCGCCGATGGGCTGATCGCGGTGCGGGGCGAGGAAGCCTGGCTGGCCTCGCCGCCGGTTGTCGAGGCCGGCAATCCCACCGGTGCCGGGGACGCGTGTGTCGCCGCCCTCGCGCGCGGGTTGCGTGATCGCTCACCGTGGCCGGAACTGCTCTCCGATGCCGTCGCCCTGTCCGCGGCTGCTGTGGCCGCACCGTTTGCCGGGGCTGTTGACGAGGGCCGTTATCGGGAGCTGCGCACGCGGGTCGACGTCTCCGCGCTACCGCCTGGCGAACCGCTGCCGGCGCGGGTGCGCGGTGCCGACGAGCACAGGCCAGCGCCGACGGCCCGGCACGACCCGAACGAGCACAAACAAATATCGGTTGCCGCACCAGGCGTTGATGCGCACAAGCGAAGGCCGGCCGGTGCACGGGGCCTCGACGGACACGAACGAACACCGGCGGAGACGTGCGGCACGAACGGACACGAGCAAACGCCCGCAGAGGCGCGCGGCACGAACGGACACGAGCAAACGCCCGCAGAGGCGCGCGGCACGAACGGACACGAGCAAACGCCCGCAGAGACGTGCGGCACGAACGGACACGAGCAAACGCCCGCAGAGGCGTGCGGCTTGGACGGGCACGAGCGAGCGTCGGCGGCGTTGTCCGGCCTCGATGAGCACGAACGAACGCCTGCGGGGGTGCGTTTCGGAGATGAACCAGCAGAGTTGAACGAGGAGAGTTCCGATGTTGACCCCGACCGGTGAGATTGTTGCCGACGCCAGGCGCCGTGGGGTGGGGGCGGGGGCGTTCAATGTCATCACCGTCGAGCACGCCGAGGCCGTCGTCACCGGGGCGGAGGCCGCTGGTTGTGCGGTCATTCTGCAGATCAGCGAGAACGCCGTGCGGTTTCACCATGGGCGGCTCGGGCCCATCGCCGCGGCGGCCAAGGCGGTGGCCGAACTCTCGTCCGTGCCGGTCGGGCTGCATCTCGACCACGTGGAGAGTGACGAGCTCTTCGATCAGGCGGCCGGCAACGGGTTCGGGTCGGCGATGTATGACGCCTCGAAGCTCGAGTACTCCGGCAACGTCGCCGCCACTGCTCGGGCCGTTGCTCGCGGGCATGCGTGTGGGCTGTGGGTGGAGAGCGAGCTCGGCGAGGTCGGGGGCAAGGACGGTGCGCACAAGCCGGGGGTGCGCACGGATCCGGACGAGGCCGCGCAGTTCGTTCGCGCGACCGGGGTCGACGCGCTCGCCGTCGCGGTCGGATCCGCGCACGCGATGACGACCCAGGATGCGCGGCTCGATCACGACCTCATTGCACGTATCCGCGACGCGGTCGCCGTTCCGCTGGTGCTGCACGGGTCGTCGGGGGTTCCTGATGACGAGTTGCGCGCGGCGGTGCGGGGCGGGCTCGTCAAGGTCAACATCGGCACGGCGCTGAATGTCGCGTTCACCGGGGCGATCCGGGAGGCGATTCGGCGGGATGCGAACGTCGTCGATCCGCGCAAGTACCTCAGGAATGCGCGAGACGAGATGGCCGAAACGGTCACGCGCGCGCTGCGAGTGCTGACCGCCGCCGCCTAGCGAACCCGGACGAACCAGATCGCGCAGAAACGAGCACGAACGGCCACCCGAAACGAGCATGAGGCGATACGCCGGGCCGCAGCCGGGAAACACAGCCGAAGCCCGCGAATCGAGCCCGCGGATGGAGGCCCACGGATGGAGGCCGCGGGACAGGGGCGGAGGCAGAGAGGCAGGAAAGACGGAAACGGAAGGCGGCAACAGCAGCGCCGGTAGACGACCGGGCACCAACGACCGCAGCAGCAGACGCCAGGGCACCAACGACCGCAGCAGCAGACGCCAGGGCACCAACGACCGCAGCAGCAGACGCCAGGGCACCAACGACCGCAGCCGCAGCCGCAGCCGCAGCCGCAGCCGCAGCCGCAGCCGCAGCGAAGTCTAGAAGCCCTTGGCCGGGCCCACCGAGACGATGCGAACCGCGGCGGCGCCCTGGGCGTCGGACTCGGCCAGGTCCACCTCGGCCACGATCGCCCAGTCGCGGTCGCCCTCCGGGTCGTCGAAGATCTGGCGCACGTGCCAGCGGTCCGGCTTCTGGTCGATCACGAGCAGCGCCGGGCCGCGCGCGTCCGGGCCGACGCCCATCGAGTCGTACTCCTCGAAGTACGCCTCCACCGCGTCCTGCCACGCGTCCGCCGTGAAGCCGGCCTCTCCGTCGAGCTCGCCGAGCTCGTCGAAGCGGCGCAGTGCCGCGAGCTCGACGCGGCGGAACAGCGCGTTGCGCACCAGGACCCGGAACGCGCGCAGGTTGCGCGTGACAGCCGGTGGTTTGTCGTCGCGGGGGCCGCGCTCCTCGACGTCGCCAGGGTTGCGCAGCCGCTCCCACTCGTCGATGAGGCTGGAGTCGACCTGGCGAACGAGCTCGCCGAGCCATTCGATGATGTCCGTGAGGTCCTCGGTGCGCGCATCCTCGGGCACCGTCTGGCGCACGGCTTTGTAGGCGTCGGCGAGGTACCGCAGCACCAGTCCTTCCGAACGCGACAACCCGTAGAAGCCGACGTATTCGACAAACGTCATTGCGCGTTCGAACATGTCGCGCACGACGGACTTGGGCGACAGGGCATAGTCGGCGACCCACGGGTGCCCCTGCTTGTACAGGTGGTACGCGTTGTCGAGCAGGTCGGCGAGCGGCTTGGGGTGCGTGACCTCGTCGAGCAGTTCGAGCCGCTGCTCATACTCGATGCCGTCGGCCTTCATCGCCGCGACCGCCTCGCCGCGCGCCTTGAACTGCTGCGCGGAGAGCACCTGGCGCGGGTCGTCCAATGTGGACTCGATGATGGAGAGCACGTCGAGGGCGTAGCCGGGCGCCTCCCGGTCCAGCAGCTCGATCGCGGCCAGCGCGAACGGCGACAGCGGCTGGTTGAGCGCGAAGTCCATCTGCAGGTCGACGGTGAGCCGGACGCGGCGGCCCTCCTCGTCCGGCTCGGGCAGCTGCTCGACGACGCCGCCGGCCAGCAGCGCGCGGTAGATGGCGATCGCCCGGCGGATGAGGCGCCGCTGGGAGTGCGCGTCCTCGTGGTTCGCGGTGAGCAGGTGGCGCATCGCGGCGAACGCGTCGCCGGGGCGGCTGATCACGTTGAGCAGCATGGCGTGCGACACCTGGAAGCTGGACTTGAGCGGCTCCGGTTCAGCCTCGACGAGCCGTTCAAACGTGGGCCGGCCCCAGCCGATCGAGCCCTCCGGTGGCTTCTTGCGCACCACTTTGCGGCGTTTCTTGGGGTCGTCGCCCGCTTTCGCAAGCGCTCGCTCATTGTCGATGACGTGTTCGGGCGCCTGCACCACCACGGTGCCGATGGTGTCGAAGCCGGCCCGGCCCGCTCGGCCTGCGATCTGGTGGAACTCCCGCGCGTACAGGAGCCGCGTTTTCTGTCCGTCGTATTTGGACAGTGCCGTGAACAG
The DNA here is from genome assembly GCF_050955725.1 of Dactylosporangium sp. CA-139114. Classification (NCBI taxonomy): domain Bacteria; kingdom Bacillati; phylum Actinomycetota; class Actinomycetes; order Micromonosporales; family Micromonosporaceae; genus Dactylosporangium; species Dactylosporangium sp. CA-139114. The sequence continues at coordinate 2,008,699 of NZ_CP192080.1, read as the reverse complement.
CACCGTGCGGATGGGCACGTTGATGCCCACGCCGAGCGTGTCCGTGCCGCAGATGACCTTCAGCAGCCCGGCCTGGGCGAGGGTCTCGACGAGGCGGCGGTACTTCGGCAGCATCCCCGCGTGATGCACCCCGATCCCGTGCCGTACCAGCCGCGACAGGGTCTTGCCGAAGCCGGCCGTGAACCGGAAGTTGCCGATCGCTTCGCCGATCATGTCCTTTTCTGCGCGAGTGGCGACGTTCACGCTCATGAGCGCTTGTGCACGTTCGAGCGCCGCGGCCTGCGTGAAATGCACGATGTACACCGGCGCCTGCCGCGTGGACAGCAGCTCCTCGATCGTCTCGTGCATCGGGTCCATGGAGTAGGTGAACATGAGCGGCACGGGCCGTTCCGCGTTCTTCACGACCGCGGTCGCGCGCCCGGTGCGGCGAGTGAGGTCCTCCTCGAACCGCGTCACGTCGCCGAGCGTGGCGGACATGAGCACGAACTGGGCCTGCGGCAGCTCGATCAGCGGCACCTGCCACGCCCAGCCCCGGTCGGGGTCGGCGTAGAAGTGAAACTCGTCCATGACGACGATGCCGACGTCGGCTCGCTCACCGTCGCGCAGTGCGATGTTGGCGAGGATTTCCGCGGTACAGCAGATGATGGGCGCATCCGCGTTGACGCTCGCGTCGCCGGTGAGCATTCCGACGTTTTCGGCGCCGAACATGTCGACGAGCGCGAAGAACTTCTCCGACACCAGCGCCTTGATCGGCGCGGTGTAGAAGGTCGTGCGATCGGTCGCGAGCGCGGCGAAGTGCGCGCCCGCGGCCACGAGGCTCTTGCCGGAGCCGGTGGGGGTGTTGAGGATCAGGTTCGCCCCGGTGGCGATCTCGATGAGCGACTCCTCCTGGTGCGGGTACAGGCTGAGCCCCTGTTCCTGCGCCCAGGCCGAGAACGCCTCGAAAACGGCATCGGGGTCGCCGCCTCTGGGGACCCGCGCGGCAAGATTCGTCATCGCTTCTCGTACATCACGTCGAAGGAGGGCCGGCCAGCGCGCAGCGCACGCTGTTCGAACTTGGTCACCGGCCGATGGGCGGGGCGCGGCGCGAATCCGTCGTAAACGTTCACCAATTCCTGATCGGCGGTGAGCGTTTCGAGCATCGCCTGCGCGTATCCGGCGTCATCGGTTGCGCAGTGCAGGATGCCGCCGGGCTTGAGCCGGTCGCGGAGCACGGCGACGCGCTCGGGCACGATGAGCCGCCGTTTGTGGTGGCGCGCCTTCGGCCACGGGTCGGGGAAGAACACGTGCACCGCGGCGAGGCTGCCGGAAGGAATGTTGCTCGCGAGCAGTTCGAACGCGTCGACGGCCGCGATGCGCACGTTGCCGAGCCCGGCCTCGTCGATCAGGTGCAGCAGGTTGGCGACGCCGGGCGTGTGGACCTCGACGGCCAGGTAGCGCCGCCCGGGGTCGGCCGCGGCCATGAGCGCGGTGGCCTCACCCATCCCGGAGCCGATTTCGAGGACGTCGACGTTCCATCCGATTTCGAAGGTGTACCGCGCAGCAAGCCGCTCCAGCGCGTCGAAGTGCCGACCGCTGAGCCGACCCCGGCGGGGGTGATAGGTCCGGACGATCCGCAGCGGCCGGTCGACGGTAGTCATGGAAACTCAACTCTACCGGAACCGCGCCGCACCTGCTTGTGGTCCTGTGGCGACAAGGCCCCCTCCCGCCGCGAGGTCACCGCCGCAGGTCCCCCTGCGCCGAGCCTGAGCGAAACGACATGGTGCAGTGTTTCGCCGAGCATCTCGACGGTTTCGCGGTCACGCACCATGGGTGGGTGCAGTCGTACGGCTCGCGCTGCACCCGGCCGCCGATTCTGCACGGCGACGTGCACCGGCCGGAACCGATCACGGTGCGGTGGGCGACCTATGCGCAATCGCGCACCGAGCGGCCGGTGAAGGGCATGCTCACCGGGCCGGTGAAGGGCATGCTCACCGGGCCGGTGAAGGGCATGCTCACCGGGCCGGTGACGATCGTCGCCTGGTCGTTCGTGCGCTCCGACCGGCCGCTGCTGGACGTGACGATGCAGGTCGCCGACGCGGTGCGGGCCGAGGTGCGCGACCTGGAGGCGGCCGGCATCCAAATCATCCAGGAACACCGTCGCGCTGCCGGCCGCGGTCGGCCCGATCCTCGGCCCGGTGATCGACCAGCCGGCTCTGCACGAGCTGCTGCAACTGCGGCGCAAGGAGCAGCCTGAGTGCGCGCGGCGCTCACCAATGTTGTCGCGGCCGCGCACAAGATCCGCGAGTCCGTAAGGTGAGGGGATGTCGTATCCACCACCGAGGTACCACGGCGAGAACGGCGAGATCAACGCCACGTATCGGCCGGTCGGCACCGCGCCGGAGTTCACGTACGCCAACGGCAACACCGTGCACTACCTGGCGACGGGCGCGTCGACCAACGGGCAGTTCGGCCTCTACCGCTGGGTGATGGGCCCGCAGCCCAGCGGCCCGGACCTGCATTTCCACCGCTCGATCTCGGAGTCGTTCTTCATCCTGAGCGGTTCGGTGCGCATTTATGACGGCAAGCGCTGGATCGACACGGAACCGGGCGACTTCGTGCACGTCCCGGAGGGCGGCGTGCACGCGTTCCGCAACGAGTCCGGCGCGCCGGCCGAGATGCTCCTGCACTTCGCGCCCGGTGCGCCCCGGGAGGCCTACTTCGAAGGCCTCCCGGAGCTCGGTTCGATGACCGATGACGAACGTGCCGCGTTCATGCTCGAACACGACACGTTCTGGCTTTCCTAACTGTCCGTTCGCTCAAAACCGAAGCCGGCGACGCCGGCCAGAAACCGAACCCGACGACCCGGCCAGAAACCGAACCGCCAGCGACCTGGGTCACAAGCCGAACGCCAGCGACCTGGGTCACAAGCCGAACGCCGGCGACCTCGATCAGAAGCCGAAGCTCGCGACGAGAATCGCGCGCCCCAGCGTGTGGGCGGTCAGGTTGAAGCCCACGACGTTGGGGCTCGCGTCGGCGTCGACGCCCAGCGAGTCGGTGTCGAGGGCGTGGACGACGAAGTAGTACCGGTGCGGCGCGTCCTGCGGCGGCGGGGCCGCACCGCCGAAGTCCCGGCTGCCGTAGTCGTTGCGGGCGTGGATGGCCTCGTCGGGCAGGCCGTCCTTGTCCCCGGTCCCGGCGCCCGTCGGCAGCTCGGTCACCTCGGCCGGGATGTCGTAGACGAGCCAGTGCCAGAAGCCGCCACCGGTCGGGGCGTCGGGGTCGTAGCAGGTCACCGCGAAGCTCTTGGTGCCCGCGGGGGCGCCCGACCAGGCCAGGTGGGGCGAGGTGTTGCCGCGCTCGTAGACCTGAGCGTCGGGCAGGGTGCTCCCGTCCGTCAGGTCCTCGCTGGTCAAGCTGAACGCCGGCACCGCGGGCAGGAAGTCGTAGGGCGACGGCGGGCGCGGACGATCGGACATGCGCAATCTCCTTGCGAGGTGGCTACAGCTGTCTCTCGGGAATCCTCTTACCCAACGACCGTCAACCTCAAGTGAGGCGGCCGAGAGCTACCCCGAGCAACCACACCAGATACGGCTGATGGATCGCGCCGGCGCTGCGCTGTTCGAGGCTGACCACCGTCTGGCCCCGCCGGGCGACCGCCCACTGCCCGGACGCGAACGCCTCGTCGCCCACCCCGGGGACGGCGGCGCCGGCGCGGTGCGCGCGGATCGCGAGCTCGGCCGAGTCGCCGGTGGCCACCGTGACGACGAGCGCCGAGCCGTCCGCCGCCCGGAACTCCGCCATCGTCATCGGCCCGACCGCCACGCCGCGGTCGGCTCCGGTGAGCGTCACCGGCCGTCCCAGCACGCGGCCGGCCTCCTCCGCCGTGACCAGTTCGGCGGCCGCGACCCGGATCGGGCGGACCGCGGTGGCCAGGGCCGGGGCGCCCGCGTTCATGGCGCGCAGGATGAGGGCGTCGGTGTCGTCCTCGCCGTAGGTTGGTGATCGTGTGCGCGCGCTGGTGTCCACGCGCAGCTCGATGACGCGCCGGGTCCAGCGCCGGGCGGTCAGCGTGATGACGTCGCCGATGTCCGCGCGGTGCACGATTGAGGACGGACACGCCCAGGCGACGACACGATCGGCCGTGCCGGAGTCGATCGCCAGGTAGTGCAGGACGGGAATGGTCGGCCCGTCCTGCCGCTCGGTCTTCGTGCGCCAGGTCTCCACCCACACCACCTCGCCGGTGACGGTGACCGGGGTGAGCACGTCGATGAGCGTGCCGATCAGGGTGTACCCGCCGTAGAGCAGCGGCCACACGATGAGCAGGCGCACGGCGAGCGTCACCCAGCTCGATATGGAGCCGGGGGTGAAGTCGAACGCGATCGCGTTGAAGCGGACGATGAACGCGGCGATGGCGAGGGCGATGCAGGCTTTGACGGTGAGGCGTGCGGCTTTCTGTCCGTACCGTGGCCAGAACGACGGATATCGCACACGAATTCGGTGCCAAGTGCCGCCGAACGAGCTCCAGACCCGGCGCCGGTTGCCCATGCCGAGGTCGATGACGGCGGCGCAGACGCGGGTGGCTCCGACGGCGTCGCCGTAGGAGAGGTACCGGTCCCACACGGCGACGGCGGCGGGCGGGAGGTCGGCGAAGCTCTCGTGGGCGCGCAGGAACGCCTTCAGGCCGAGCCAGCGCACGGCCGCCTGGCGTCCCGCGGGGGTGTCCCGTTCGCCGCGCGACTTGCCGGCGAAGATGCCGAGCGCGGACCACAGGATGATGACCGCGACGAACGAAGCGCCGTTGCGGTTGTGGAGGAACATGGCGATTCCGGCGGCAAACGCCGGGATTCCCGCAAGCATCGTGAGCGCGGCGACCATCGCTGAGGAGAACCGGCGCTGCGAGAGGCCCTGCGATCGGGCGTCCGCGACGATCGCCGCGTTGAGCCGCTTCGTCCAGCCCTGCGCCTGCGCGGCGTCGCGGAACGTGAGCGCGGTGAGCGGCACCACGCCGTGCATCGTGAGCGATTGGACACGTTTGAAGATCATTCGCTCGTACGCGTTCAGCCCGGTCGGCTGCTCATTGCGCACATGGACGGTCGTTTGCAGCGGATCGTTGCCGGGTTGCCGGAACTCGAGGATGCGCCGGGCCGCGAGATCGATGAACGTGGACTCGGCGGCGTCCTCGGTGAGCTCCCATCGCCCGGTGATGAGGCTGACCACGGCGGGCGACTCGGGGCCGCCGAAGTCCTGGGTGGCCGGCGGCGCGAGGAGCACCGGCGGCCGCGTTGCGTACAAAAGCCCCCAGAATGCCGCAAACCATATCAAAAGCCCGAGTGCGACGATCCCGATCTCGACCAGGAGCCGGGGCTCGACGACGAGGTCCACGACGCGCCGCCCGGCCCGTCAGAACCGGACGTTGACGTCGGCGCGCTCGCCGCCCGCGGCCTCGAAGTACGGCCGCGCCCGGAACCCGCCGACGCCCGCGATGATGTTGGACGGGAGTGTCTGGGTCCGCTGGTTGTACGTCTGCACGGCGCTGTTGTAGAACTGCCGCGCGTACGCGATCTTCTCCTCCGTGGTGCCCAGCTCCGCCTGCAGTTGCAGGAAGCTCTGGTTCGCCTTGAGGTCCGGGTACGCCTCGGCGAGCGCGAACAGCCGGCCGAGCGCCTGGGTCAGCATCCCCTCGGCCTGCACCCGCCGCGCGGGGTCGGCCTCGCCGCCGGTGGCGGCGGCCGGCCCGGCCCCGACGGCCGAACTCGCGGCGGCGTTGCGGGCGGCGATCACGGCCTCGAGGGTCCCGTGCTCGTGCGCGGCGTACCCCTTCACCGTCTCGACCAGGTTCGGGATCAGCGAGTGGCGACGCTTGAGCTGCACGTCGATCTGGGCCCATGAGGCGTCGACCTGGGTGCGGGCCTTGACCAGCGCGTTGTACGTGGCCACGGCCCACCAGAGGAACACGAGCACGAGCACGACGACGACGCCGAGCACGATCAGAGCGGTCATGGGCGCATGGTGACCGCCCAGGGTTACCCAGCGCGTGCCACGGTCACCGATCCGACAGCGGTCCGGCGCGCGCTGAAGAACACCAAGCTAAGCCAACGCCCCGAGCCGAGCCGAGCCGAGCCGGGCTAAGAGCGTGTTTGAGAAGTCGCTGCCTCGTCCGTGGCGGCTATCGGCGGCGGGGACGACGGCTGGCTTTGTGGCCTCGGCCTGCGCGAGGTTGCGGTCGGGTTCGGGCGGTCAGGCTTTCCACTTGGTCGAGGTCGGTTGCGGTGAGCACTGGACGCCCGAGTCGGGTCGACAGCCAGCGGCGCTGGTAGGCGCTCAGGTCATTGGCGAACACGACAGCGTCGATGCTCTGGCTCGAACAGGTCGTCGCGATCTCTTCGAGCTTTCCCGGGCCGATGAGGAAGCGCCGGGTCAACGGGGCGGTCATGAGCCGTACCCCACCGTCGGAGACGCCCCTGCGCTGGACGAAGCGTTCCAGCACCTGCCCTCCCAGCGCTGCCACCCGCGCGTCCAGAGCGTCGAGCCGTGCCTGGTAATCGCGGTCCTTCGCTGAGAACAGCCCCACCAGGACTACGGAGCGGATGGCGGTCACTGGTACACCATCCCAGCTCAACCACTCCGTGTCACAGGAAATCCGGTCGCTGAGCGACTGCCGGGCCCAATGTGTGACGACGTATTTCCCGGCTGCTCATCTGCCGTCGGGCCAGCGCCAGCGTGGTTGGCGGGTTGGCCCCGGGCGATCCGGCTTGTCATCGAGTTGATCGCGGCCCAGCGGATGATGGCTTCGGAGGTGGCGGGGTCGCGTTCGTAGTCTCTGGCGAGGCGGCGATGGGCGGTGAGCCAGGCCAGGGTCCGTTCCACGCACCAGCGGCGCGGGATGACCGCGAAGCCTTGCTGGCCTTCAGGTTTGCGCACGATGTGCAGGGTGGTGCGCAGGATGGTGGCAGCCCAGTCGACGAGCTTGCCGGCGAAGGCGCCGTCGGCGTAGACGAACCGGATCGGCGCGGCTAGGTACATGTGCAGCAGGGTGGTCTTGGCTCCGTCGCGGTCCTGGACGCTGGCGGCGAGCACGACCACGACGATGAGCAGGCCGAGGGTGTCAGTGACGATGAACCGTTTCCGGCCGTTGATCTTCTTGCCGGCGTCGTAGCCGCGGCTGTCGCGCCCGACGGTGTCGGCGCCCTTGACGCTCTGGGAGTCGATGATTCCTGCGGTGGGCTGCGGGTCGCGGCCCTGCTGGACCCGTAGTTGCTCGCGCAGCACGGCGAGCATCGCGTCGGTGACCTTGTCCCGTTCCCACTGCTTGAAGTACCAGTACACGGTCTGCCACGGCGGAAAGTCCGCTGGCAGGTACCGCCAAGCGCAGCCGGTGCGGACCACGTACAGGATGCCGTCCACAATGGATCGTCGAGGGTGACGCTCCGGTCGGCCGCCGCGTTTCGGCACTGGCAGCAGCGGTTCGACCAGAGCCCATTGCTCGTCGTCAGGTCCGAAGGGTACCGCCGCTGCCGGGACATCCGGCCACCTTCGCGGCATTGACGTCGGTGGTCACGCAGGCGCGCCGACCCTAACCTGAAGACTTCTCAAACACGCTCTAAGCTTGATCTTTAACCTCGTCGTCGGGGTCGCGGCTTGGTTGTGGCTGTGTTCTTCTTCGATGTCCTTGTGCTGGTTGTGGCGGTGACGATGTGGACGTCGTGGCGTTGGGCGGGTCGTTGGTTGGGTTGGCCGGCGGGTCGCCCGGGTCCTGGTCGGGTCGGTTTCGGTGCTGCTGTGGGGCAGGCCGTTTTCGTGCGTAGGTGCCGAAAGTCCCGGCGGACTCGGGCTGGGGTGAGTCGGTGCGCTGCAGCGGGTTTCTCCCATGGGCGGCGCAGGTCCGCAGCAAGGGGGCGGGCGAGGCGGAGTTGGATGTAGGCGGCGAGGACGAGCCAGGTCCACCGGTCGGCGGCGGCAGGGCTGCGGATTTTGGGGCAGGTCCAGCCGAGTGTCTGTTTGATCATGCGGAAGGTGTGTTCGATGTCGAACCGGCGTAGGAAGGTCTGCCAGAGCCGGTCGACATCGGCAGGGCTGGTGGTGTCGGTGGCGTGGACGCCGGACCACCACAGCCACACCGGTTTCGGGGTGGCTCCGGACGGGAGCCGGTCGACCTGAAGGTGGATGACAGTGCCGGCGATGATCGGCAGATCACCTGATCCGGTCCACGCCGCGCGGCGGGTCAGTCGCGGGTGGAGACGGTCCCATGCCTGTGCGGTGGCGGTGCCGTAGAGGCGGGTCTCGGTGGTCGTGGACACGTCCGGAACGCCCCAGGTGGCGGGGTCGGCGAAGATGAACTCGCCGCCGTGGCGGGGCGGCCGGCCGATGAAGGTTGGGTCCCGCGGGGGCGCTGCCCGTCGCAGCACCCGATCCGACCGTAGCCGGGTCAGGATCTGCACCGGCAGATCACGCAGCAGCCACGCCAACCGCGGTCCGTCATAGCCGGCATCGGCGACGATCAGGACGTCCGGATCTCCTTGCCGCCACTGCCCGGCGGCCATGAGCCGGTCCAGAAGATGCCGCAGTTGGGCTGCGGTGACGGAGGCGGCATCGTCACCCGGGGCCAGGCGCTGGAAGTCCAACGGGGCGGTCCACGAACTGCGTCCGGGTTCCAGAGCCGCGATCATCGAGTACGGCCAGCCCGGAATCATGATGGCCTGGCCTTTGCCACGGCCGCGGGTGTGGCACAGGATCCGTTCCGGCGAGGTCTGTGCTTCCGGCCGCAGCCAGCATGTGATGTCCACGGCCAACACCAGCCGCCCGTCCGCAGCGCGCGGCAACGACACCCCGGCAAGCGCGGTCCGCAGACGCTCGACGTCGATACGGCCATCGACCACCGCGGCATAGGCCGAGCCATGACCGCGGCGGTGCTCAGCGACCAGCGACAGTTCCGCGAGCGACCGCACCGGCCCGTCCGCACACAGCACGGCATCGGCCAGCTCGAACACCGCATCCGCACGCGCCGTCAAACAGGCGTAGAACTCTTGCCGGAACCGTCGCAGCTCCCCGAACGCCGCCCCACGAACCGGATCATGCACACTGACCACCAGACAGCTCTTGGTTGTTGATCTCTTCCCTAGACAAGAAGAATGATCAGCCAAGAGCTGTCGTCACGATCGGCCGGGGCCGTCGGTCAGCCCGCCGACGTTAAAGATCAAGCTAAGCACGAACCAGGCCAGGTCCGCCGAATGCCGGCGCCCATGTCTCGGCAGAACAATGCCAGGCCACGAGAGCCGAACATCATCGTCGAGCAAAAGAATCAAGCAACACGGCGAAGCGATGACCAGCGAACGGCAGCGGAGTGCAAAACAGAGCAAGAAAGCGATGAGCAGTGCGGGCGGGGGTGGAGAAAGGTAAATGCAGAGCGGGCGGGAGTGCGCCTTCTTATTTCCCTATTCTACCCGGGCCGACCTAATCGATCTTGCCGGGAGTCACGCTCAGTGAGGCAGGCGGAACTCCTCGGCGCGGCGGGCGGCCAGCCAGGATTCCACGTCCGACGAGGTGCGCGGCAGGCCGTCCGACAGGTTGCGCGCCCCCGTCGGCGTGACCAGCACGTCGTCCTCGATGCGCACCGCGATCCCCCGCAGCTCGGCCGGCACCAGCTCGTCCTCCGGCTGGAAGTACAGGCCCGGCTCGACCGTCAGGACGTAGCCGGTGTCCAGGGTGCCCTCGCGGTAGCGCTCCTTGCGCGCCGCCGCGCAGTCGTGGACGTCCAGGCCGAGCATGTGGCCGAAGCCGTGCAGGGTCCACCGGCGGTAGAGGATCGCGCTCTTGTCCATCGCCTCGTCGACGCTGACCGGCAGGACGCCCAGCGCGTGCAGGCCCTCGGCGAGGACGCGCATGCACGCCTGGTGCACGTCGTCAAAGGCCACGCCGGGGCGGATGGTGTCGATGCCGGCCTGCTGGGAGCGGTACACGATGTCGTACACCTCCCGCTGCAGCGGCGTGAACGTGCCGGAGACGGGGACGGTGCGGGTCACGTCGGCGGTGTAGAGGTTGCGGTTCTCCACGCCCATGTCCATGAGCAGCAGGTCGCCGCCGCTGGTGCGGCCCGTGTTGCGCGTCCAGTGCAGGATCGTGCCGTGCGCGCCGGCGCCGACGATCGAGTCGTAGCCGACGTCGTTGCCGTCGTGGCGGGCGCGCATCGCGAAGATGCCTTCGATGAGGCGCTCGTTCACGGGGCGGTCGGCGGGCAGGGCGCGGGCCGCGTCCTCGAAGCCACGGACCGTCGCGTCGATGGCGTCCTGGAGCTGCTCGAGCTCCCAGGCGTCCTTGACGAGCCGCAGTTCGCCGAGGACCCGGGCGAGTTCCTGGTCGCGGGCCGGGTCGGTGCTGCGCACGGCCGCGTCGACGGCCGGGTCGAAGCCGCGCAGGACGCGGGTGCGGCCCGGGGCGCTGTCGTCGAGGACGGCGGCGAGGTCGTCCACGTGCGCGGTCTGCACCTGCAGCTCGGTGGCCTTCTCGGCGAGCGTGTGCCGGCGGCCGATCCACAGCTCGCCGTGGTTGCGGTCGGTGAAGAACTCGTCGGTGTCGCGGGGCGAGCGGGGGCGGACGTAGAGGGTCGCGTCGTGGCCGCCGTCGGTGGGGCGCAGCACGAGCACGGACTCGGGGTCGTGCTCGCCGGTGAGCCACACGTGCTCGCTGCCGGGGCGGAACCGGAAGTTGGTGTCGTTGGAGCGCACGTGCTCGATCCCGGAGGGGATGATGAGCGTCTCGCCGGGGAACGCGCCGGAGAGCTCGGCGCGGCGTTTGGCGTGGTCGGGCGCCTCGGCGCGGGGCGTGACGTCGAGTGTGGTGTCGCGCCAGCCCGTGCGCATGAACGCCCGGAAACGCTCCGGAAAGTCGGGGTCGTGGGACTGACTGCCGACTGCTTCCGCCATGTGAACCTCCGCCGCGAATTCGTGCTCCACCTGCGACCGTACCCCGTGCGAGGATGCATGCCATGGCGGGACTTCTCACGTTCGTCAGCGCGCGGGGCGGCGCGGCGGGGCAGCGGGATGCGGTCGCCGACGCGCTGGGGCTGCTGCGGCACCGCGGGCCCGACGACGAGGGTATCGTCGCCGACGACGACGTGGTGTTCGGCGCGGAGCAGCTGACGGTGAGCGAGCACCGTTCGGCGCAGCCGGCGAGGTATCCGCCGTTGGGCGTGACCGCCGGGCGGTATCTGATCGTGCTGGACGGCGCGCTGTACAACGCCGCGCAGCTGCGGGCCGAGCTGGTGGAGGAGCGCCGGGCCGAGTTCGGCACCGACGGCGACGCCGAGGTGATCCTCGCCGCCTACCACCACTGGGGCCCGGGTGCCGTGAGCCGGCTGCGGGGCATGTTCGCGTTCGTGATCTGGGACGGTTCGGCCCGGCGGGCGTTCGGGGCCCGCGACCCGTTCGGCATCAAGCCGCTCTTTCAGCTGCAGACGCCCCAGGGGGTGTACCTCGCCAGCGAGAAGAAGGCCCTCCTGCCGTTCGTCGCCGACCGGGCCGCGGTCGACACGGTGCGCCTGCAGCACTATCTGACGATGCAGTACGTGCCGGAGCCGGCGACGATGCATCCGGAGGTGCGCCGGCTCGGGGCGGGCGAGTCGTTCGTCTACACGCCGGGCGGGCCGCTGGCGAACCGGCGGTACAGCCAGCTGACCTTCCGCCCGGCGCCGGTCGCCGACGAGGAGGCCGTGGTGCGCCGCATCGGGGAGGCGCTGCGGGAGAGCGTCCACGCGCACATGCAGGCCGATGCCCCGGTCGGCGCGTTCCTGTCCAGCGGCATCGATTCGACGGCGATCGTCGCGCTCGCGGCCGAGCGGGATCCGGGGCTGCGGACGTTCACCGTGGGTTACGACGCGGCGGGGCCGGGCGCGCAGTTCTCGGAGATCGACGTGGCCGAGCAGTCGGCGCGGGCGCTCGGTGTCGCGCTGACGGCGACGGTGGTCACCGCGGGTGACTTCATGCGGGCCCTGCCGCGGATCGTGTGGCATCTCGACGACCCGGTCGCGGATCCGGCCCTGGTGCCGTTGTTCTTCCTGGCGGAGCGGGCGGCCCGGGACGTGACGGTGGTGCTCGGCGGTGACGGGGCGGACGAGCTGTTCGGCGGCTATCCGATCTACCGGGAGCCGCTGTCGCTGTCGAGCGTGAGTCACCTGCCCGACTCGATGCAGCGGGGGCTGCGTGCGGTGTCGCGGGTCATTCCGCAGGGTGTGAAGGGCAAGAGTTTCCTGGAGCGGGGCACGACCCCGATCGAGGAGCGCTACTACGGCAACGCGCGGATCTTCACCGACGAGGAGAAGGCCGCGCTGCTGCGCCACTTCGAGCCGGACGTGCGGCACACGGACGTGACGGCGCCGGTGTTCAAGGAGGCCGGGGCGCTCGACGACGTGACGACGATGCAGTACGTGGACCTGTACACGTGGCTGCGGGGCGACATTCTGGTGAAGGCGGACCGGATGACGATGGCGCACTCGCTGCAGCTGCGCACGCCGTTTCTGGACCGGGCCGTGTTCGAGGTGGCCGCGGGGCTGCCGAGCGAGCTGAAGGTGCCGCCGCGCTCGCAGGAGACGAAGGCGGCGCTGCGCCGGGCGCTGGCCGGGGTGGTGCCGGAGCCGATCGTGCACCGCCGGAAGCTCGGCTTTCCGGTGCCGATCCGGCCGTGGCTGCGCGGGGAGATGTACGACTGGGCGCACGGCGTGCTCGACGCGTCGGGCGCCGGGGATCTGCTGGACCTCGACGTGGTGCGGGGGCTGCTGCGGGCGCATCGTAAGAAGGAGGCCGACCATGCGCGCAAGCTGTGGACGGTGCTCGTCTTCTGTGTGTGGCACGCGGTCTTCGTGACCGGATCCATGCGCCCGGGGTTCACCGGGGCCGCGAACGAGGAGGTGTTCCCGTGACCGGGTACGGCGTGGTCATCGGTGAGGCGCTGATCGACCTGCTGGAGTCGACGGCGGGCGGTGAGCTGGTCTACCGGCCGGCGGTCGGCGGCGCGCCGTTCAACGTGGCCGTCGGCATCGCCCGTCTCGGCGCCGAGGTGCACTTCCTGGGTTCGTTCGGCGACGACCCGTTCGGCCACCGGCTGCTGGACTTTCTGGACAAATCCGGCGTCGGTACGGACGGTGCCGTCACGGTCGCGGACGTGGCCACCACGCTCGCCGTCACCACCTTCCAGGGCCACGAGCCGACGTTCCGCTTCTACGGGGAGCCGCCGTCCTACGGGCTGTTCGACGCCGGCAGCGTCGACGAGTCGCTGGTGGCGGGGGCGCGGCTGCTGTACTGCGGCTCGATGTGCCTGCTCGCCCCGCCCGTGCTCGCCGCCGCCCGCCGCGCCTGGGCGGTGCCGGGGCCGGTGCGCGTCTTCGACCCCAACGTGCGCCCGATCGTGGGGCTCAACCCGGAGGTCGTGGAGGAGTTCGCGGCCACGGCCGACCTGGTGAAGCTGAGCTCGGCCGACGCGGTGGCGCTGTGGGGCGACTCGCCCGAGCAAGCCGCCGACCGCCTGCTGTCCTGCGGCGCGGACGTGGTCGTGGTGACCCTGGGTTCGCAGGGCGCGCTGGTGGCGCAGGGTTCCTCGACGGTACAGGTGCCGGCCCCTCGCATCGCCCCGGTCGACGCGACCGGCGCGGGCGACGCGACGATGGCCGGGCTCAGCTGGGGCATCCTCGCCCACGGCCGGCCGGTGGATCTCGGCGGCTGGGCGACCCTCACCCGGGTCGCGGTCCACGTCGCCGGCCTGGTGTGCGAGTCGCCGGGCGGCGCCGTGTCCATGCCGACGGTCGCCGACCTTCGCACCCGGTTCGTAGACTTGGCGGTGTGACGCCCGGGCGGTTCGGCCGGTACGTGATGGCATGCAAGGCGGCAGCCGCGGGCGTCGCCTTGCTGATCGTCGTGCTCCGCGTCGTCTACGAGTTCGGCGTCACCTCCGCGAACACCCCGATGTGGGCCGCGGCGGCGCTGCTGTTCGCCCCGGTCGTCGTGCTCAGCGGCGCGTTCATCGCCTTTGGCGTCGTGTTCCGCCCGATCCTGCACCCGCCCCCGGCGGCGCTGCGGGTGCGGGGGGACGCGTTCGTGGTGCCGGGCTCCCCGGTGCTCATGGGCCGGCTCACGATGGGCTGGGCGCTGCTGGGCACCGTGTTCCTGGAGAGCGACCCGGGCCTGTCGCCGACGACACGCTTCGGCATCAACGCGGGCGCCTTCCTGGTGATCGCCGGGGCCGCCCTGCCGCTGCTGCGCGGCCCGCGGATCGTGGTCAGCCCGGCGGGGCTGAACATCCGCGCCGGGGGCCGGCGGGTCCTGGCCTGGGACGATCTGGTGCGGGTGCCGGCCAACCCGCTGCCGATCCCGGTGCGGGCGCCGAAGCTGGCGCTGAGCATCCGCCGCCCGGGCCGCCCGGAGCCGGGCTGGCTGCTGGTGCCGCTGGAGCTGCTGGCGGTCGAGCCCGTCTTCCTCGGCTCCGTCGTGGAGCACTACGTCGAGCACCCGGATCGCCGCGGGGCGATCGGCACGAAAGAGGAGTACACGCGCCTGACGGGGGTGCCCGTCTGACGGTTGGCAAGGCGTTTGCAAGGCCGGCGGCGGATGCTTGGGCTGTGACTGCTCTGCTGCTGGTTCGCCGGGTGCCGCCGGCCCGCCTGGAACTCACCCGCACGACGGCCCGGCAGTGGGACGCCGCGCTGGCGGGTGACGCGACCGTGCAGTGGTGGGAGCTGGTCGACCCGGCGGCCGACGACGCCGCCCCGCCCGCCGCGCTCGCGGCGCTGCGCCCGGACCCGGTGACGGTGCGCCTGGCCGGCGTGGCGACCCCGCCGGGGCAGCGGGACCGGGCGGTGCAGGTGGTGGTGGCGCTCATCGACGCCCTGCGGGCCACGTCCGCGCTGACGCTGGAGGCGCTGCCGTCGGCGGAGCTGTCGGCGATCCTGCGCGACGCCGGCTTCCTGCCCGCCGGGGACGGCCGCGCGGTCCTCGAGCTGTAGGCGGCCCGCCGACGCCCGCGTCCCGATCGAGCTGGGCCACCCGAAGCAGCGGGCCGTCCTGGCGCTGCCGGCGACCCGCCCGGGCCGGGTGGTGCCGGTGCAGACGCTGGTCGACGAGCGGCGACCGCGCGGAGCTGGAGCGGGCCCTGGCCCTGGCCCTGGCCGTGAGCTGGGGCAGGCGCCGGCGGTGGCACGGATTGGGACGACGCTTGCGTGAATAACAAGACGGACGTACGGTTTTCTTGACTGAACCCCCCGCGGCACGATCCCGGCGCGCGCTGGGGAAGACTGGCCTACCGGAACGACGACTTGACGGAAGAGGAGCACACGCCGTGGCGAGCCTCGACTCCTTCGGAGCAAAGAGCCAGCTGAGCGTCGGTGACGCCAGCTACGAGATTTACCGGATCGGCCAGGTCGAGGGGGCCGCTCGGCTGCCGTACAGCCTGAAGATCCTCCTGGAGAACCTGCTGCGGACCGAGGACGGCGCGAACATCACCGCCGAGCACATCCGGGCCCTGGGCGGGTGGGACGCGTCGGCCGAGCCGAGCGTGGAGATCCAGTTCACCCCGGCCCGCGTGCTGATGCAGGACTTCACCGGCGTGCCGTGCGTCGTCGACCTCGCCACCATGCGCGAGGCCGTCGTCGAGCTCGGCGGCGACCCGAAGCGGGTCAACCCGCTCGCCCCGGCCGAGCTCGTCATCGACCACTCCGTCATCGCCGACCTGTTCGGCCGGCCGGACGCGTTCGAGCGCAACGTCGAGCTGGAGTACGGGCGCAACAAGGAGCGGTACCAGTTCCTGCGCTGGGGCCAGACCGCGTTCAACGAGTTCAAGGTCGTCCCGCCGGGCACCGGCATCGTGCACCAGGTGAACATCGAGTACCTGGCCCGGGTCATCATGGCCCGCGGCGGCCAGGCCTACCCGGACACCGTGGTCGGCACCGACTCGCACACCACGATGGTCAACGGCCTCGGCGTGCTCGGCTGGGGCGTCGGCGGCATCGAGGCCGAGGCCGCGATGCTCGGCCAGCCGGTGTCGATGCTCATCCCGCGGGTCGTGGGCTTCAAGCTCTCCGGTGAGCTGCCGGAGGGCACCACCGCCACCGACCTGGTGCTGGTCATCACCGAGATGCTGCGCAAGCACGGCGTGGTCGGCAAGTTCGTCGAGTTCTACGGCCCCGGCGTGAGCGCGGTGCCGCTGGCCAACCGGGCCACGATCGGCAACATGAGCCCCGAGTACGGCTCGACGGTGGCGATCTTCCCGATCGACGACGAGACCATCAAGTACCTGAAGCTGACCGGCCGCGACGAGGCCCAGGTCGCGCTCGTCGAGGCCTACGCCAAGGAGCAGGGCCTCTGGCACGACCCGGCCGCCGAGCCGGACTACTCCGAGCGCCTCGAGCTCGACCTGAGCACCATCGAGCCGTCGCTGGCCGGCCCGAAGCGCCCGCAGGACCGGGTGCCGCTGTCCAGCGCCAAGCCGATGTTCCGCTCGGTGCTCGACCACTACGTCGGCGACGGCGTCGAGGGCCCGGCCGACGAGGCCAGCGCCGAGTCGTTCCCGGCCAGCGACGCCCCCGCCAACAGCGTCAGCGCCAACGGTGACCGCCCGCACGACCTGGTCTCGGCCGCCTCGGGCGCCGACGGCCGCACGTCGAAGCCGGTGCGGGTCGAGGACTACGAGCTCGACCACGGCGCCGTCGTCATCGCCGCCATCACGTCCTGCACGAACACGTCGAACCCGCAGGTCATGATCGGCGCGGCGCTGCTGGCCCGCAACGCGGTGGAGAAGGGCCTGTCCCGCAAGCCGTGGGTGAAGACGACCCTGGCCCCGGGCTCGAAGGTGGTCACGGACTACTACGAGCGCTCCGGCCTCACGCCCTACCTGGACAAGCTCGGCTTCAACCTGGTCGGCTACGGCTGCACCACCTGCATCGGCAACTCCGGCCCGCTGCCGGAGCCGATCAGCGCCGCGGTCAACGAGCACGACCTCACCGTCGTGTCGGTGCTGTCGGGCAACCGCAACTTCGAGGGCCGGATCAACCCGGACGTGAAGATGAACTACCTGGCCTCGCCGCCGCTGGTGGTCGCCTACGCGCTCGCGGGCACGATGGACATCGACCTGACCAGCGACCCGCTGGGCACCGGCTCGGACGGGCAGCCGGTCTACCTGCGTGACATCTGGCCGAGCCCGAAGGAGATCGAGGACACCATCGCCGCGGCGATCGGCGCGGACCTGTTCTCCACCCGCTACGCCGACGTGTTCGCCGGCGACGAGCAGTGGCGGTCGCTGCCCACGCCGACCGGCGACACGTTCGACTGGGCGGGCGACTCGACGTACGTGCGCAAGCCCCCGTACTTCGAGGGCATGGCCACCGAGCCCTCGCCCGTCAGCGACATCGCCGGCGCCCGGGTGCTGGCCAAGCTCGGCGACTCGGTCACCACCGACCACATCTCGCCGGCCGGCTCCATCAAGGCCGACTCGCCCGCCGGCAAGTACCTCGCCGAGCACGGGGTGGAGCGCAAGGACTTCAACTCGTACGGGTCGCGCCGCGGCAACCACGAGGTGATGATCCGCGGGACGTTCGCCAACATCCGGCTGCGCAACCAGCTCGCGCCGGGCACCGAGGGCGGCGTGACCGTCAACCACCTCACCGGCGAGCAGACCACGATCTACGACGCCTCCGTCGCCTACGCCGAGGCCGGGGTGCCGCTGGTGATCCTGGCCGGCAAGGAGTACGGCTCCGGCTCCTCGCGCGACTGGGCCGCCAAGGGCACCGCGCTGCTGGGCGTGCGCGCCGTCATCGCCGAGTCGTACGAGCGCATCCACCGCTCGAACCTCATCGGCATGGGCGTGCTGCCGCTGCAGTTCCCGCAGGGCGAGAACGCCGACTCGCTGGGTCTGTCCGGCACCGAGACGTTCACCGTCACCGGCGTCGAGCAGCTCAACGACGGCAGCACCCCGCGCACGGTGCGGGTGAGCACCGACAGCGGCGTCGAGTTCGACGCGGTGGTGCGCATCGACACCCCCGGCGAGGCGGACTACTACCGCCACGGCGGCATCCTGCAGTACGTGCTGCGCAAGATGATCGCCGCCTGACCCGGTAGCCGGACACGCGACGGCGCCCGTCCACTGTGGACGGGCGCCGTTTGCCGTCCGGCCTACTTGCCCGCGGGGATCTGGAAGCGGTACACCTTCGCCTTGTCCTTGTCCAGGAGCACCAGCGAGTCGTTGCTCAGCGACACGTCCTGCAGCAGCGTCGGCACGCCCGCCGAGCCGATCGGCTTGCCGTCGAGGCCGTAGACGTAGGCGTTCCACGTGCCCTTGCCCGGCACGACGCTCTCGATGACGAGCTTGTTGCCGTAGCCGGCGTAGGCGTCCTGGCTCGCCAGCCCCTGGCCCAGCACGACCTGGTCGTTGCCGGTCGCCGGGTCGAGCACGGCCGCGTCGCCGACCGTGTCGAACACGCCGTGGCCGCCGACGAGCTTGCCGTCCATCACGACCCAGATGGGGTCCTCGGTGCCCGGGATGGTGCCGCTGCGGTCACGGATCGACTGCTTGGTCCACTTGGCCTGGCCGTTGGTGGCGTCGATGGCGATGAGCACGTCCTTGCCCGAGGTCTGCGTGCCCGCGACGCAGACCAGCTTCTCGCCGCACGGGCGCACGTTGTCGACCTTCGTGCCGGACGGCGCCCTGAACTCCCACGCCTGCTGCCAGTTCCTGATGCTGTACGCCACCACGTTGCCGTCGGCCTCGCCCTTGAACATCGCCAGGTCGTTGTAGACGATCCACGAGTTCGAGGAGAAGTTCTTCTTGTAGGCGCCGGACGCCGTCTGCTTGCCCGTGTTGAGGTCGATGGTCGCGGCCTTGGTGTCGCTGAGCAGCTGCACCGCGGAGGCGCCGGCGCTCAGCGACTCCTGGAACGGCCACAGGCTGGAGAACGTCAGCCCGTAGGTCGGCACGATGGTCGTGGCCTGGGTGTCGGAGGTCGGCCAGGTCTGCGCCGGCTTGGCGCCGCGGCCGGTGATGCGGTGGCTGTTCTGGTCGACGCCGGCCGACCACTTCGCCGAGCCGTCGGCGAGGTTGATCCGGTCGAGGGTCGGCTTGTTCCAGTCGTTGTGCTCCACCACGGCGTCGGTGCCCAGGTAGACGAGGTCGATCCGGTCGTTCCAGGGCTTCGTCCACAGCAAGCCGTGCGTGGCCAGGTCGATGACCGAGCGCGACTCCTGCTTGCCGTCGCCGCCGAGCCTGGCGTCGTCCTTGCCGTCGACGATGAGCAGGTTGCCCACGACCTTCAGGGCGAGCTCGGCCGGCTCGGCCTGCAGCTGCACGGTCCAGGTCTGCTTGCCGGTGGTCTCGTAGCCGGAGACGACCGTCGCGCCCGCGTTGACCTGCGCGGTGAAGACGGTGCCGTTGCCGGCCGTGGCGGCGATCGCGCCGTCGGAGCTGAGCTGGATCACCTCGCCGGCCTTGAGCCCGTCGACCTGCCCCGGCCCGTCGGCGCCGGTGTCGAAGCCGGGGAAGCCGTTCCTGGCCGACTCGAACTGCTCGCCCATCCAGGTGAACAGCCGGTTGCCGCCGTAGACGCAGCCGCCGACGATCGCGAGGACCACCACGAACGCGATCCAGGGCGCGCGGCTGCGGCGCTTGCGCGGCTGCACGACCGGGACGCCCACCCCGTAGGCGGGAGGCGGTGGCGCCATCGGCGGCGGGCCGGCCTGCTGCGGGCCCATCCGAGGCGGCATGGGCGCCGCGGGGGACGCCGGGGCGGCGGGGAACGCCGCCGAGACCGGATACGCCGGGTTGCCCGGCGGGGACCCGGGCACGCCCGACACCGGGAAACCCGTGGGCGGCGTCGGGGAGACCGGCCGGGGGGCGGGGGCCTGCTGGGGTCCCGGCGCCTGCTGCGGGCCCGCGGCGCCGACGGCCAGGATGCCGCCGTAGGCCACCGGGAGCTCCGGCTGCTCGGGCACGACCGGCGCCACCCCGAAGCGGGCGTGCAGGCGGCTGGCCACGAGCGGGATCCGGCTGGACCCGCCGACGAGGAAGATCCCGGCGAGCTGGCGCGCGTCGACGCCGGCCCGCTCCAGCACCCGGCGGGTCTCGTCCACGGCCCGGTCGATGAGCGGGCCGGCGACCCGCTCCAGCTCCTCGCGGGTCAGGTGGACGGCCTCGTCGGTGCCGGGCAGGTGCACGGGCGCGGAGGCGGCCCGGGACAGCATCTCCTTGGCCGCGCGGACCTCGCTCCAGAACTCGCGGCGGTCGCGCTTGGCCGCGGTCGAGTCGGGGTTGGACAGCCGCTGCCACAGCTGCGGGTGGCGCAGGCTGATGAGCTGGCCGAGGTGGCCGACGAGGGCCGCGTCGATGTCGACGCCGCCGAGGTCGTCGAGGCCGCCGACGCCGAGGACCCGCAGCCCGTCGAACTCGCGGCGCACCACCGACACGTCCAGCGTGCCGCCGCCGAAGTCGAACACCGCCAGGCTCTGCAGCGGGGCGACCTGCTGGCCCAGGACGCTCAGGCAGTAGGTGGCGGCGGCGATCGGCTCGTCGACGAGGACCACCGGGCCGAGGCTGGCCGCCCGGGCCGCCTCCAGCAGCACGCCGCGGCGCTGGCCGCCCCAGTCGGCCGGGCAGGTGAGCACCGTCGAACCGACCGGGTTCACCCCGGCCTGCAGCGACTCCTCCGCGGCCCGGCGCAGCAGCGAGGCGAGCATCTCCACGACCGTGACCTCGGCCGCGCCGAGCAGGACCGAGCCCTCGTCGACGCTGCGCTTCGGGTAGGGCTCGAACCGCTCCGGGGCCAGCTGGGAGAGCCGCTCCGCGTCCCGGCCGACGCTGAGCCGGCCCTGCTCGTCGGCGTAGATGCCGGACGGCATGACGGGCGAGCCGTCGAACAGCAGCGCCCGGGGAGCCTCGTCGCCGCGGCGCACGACGGCGACGGTGTGGCAGGTGCCCAGGTCGATCGCGAGACGATGGGTCGGGGTCGGGCCCACGCGCTCACCTCCAATGACCTCCGGGATGCTACGGCAGGGGTACGACAATTCCGATCGACGGTTTGCGGTAGACAAGAACCTGACAATCGAGGAGGCAACCCCATGCGCGCGGTGGTGTTCGGCGAGTACGGCGACCGTTCGGTCCTGCACGTCCAGGAGCGGCCCGACCCGAAGCCCGGCCCCGGCGAGGTGCTGGTGCTCGTGGAGGCCAGCGGCGTCAACTACGTCGACGTGTACCAGCGCGACGGCACCTATCAGGTCCCGCTCCCGGCGGTGCTGGGCAGCGAGGGGGCCGGGACCGTGCTCTCCTTCGGCGACGACGTGCGCGGCCTCGCCCCCGGCGACCGGGTGGCCTGGGCCGGCGTCCGCGGCAGCCACGCCGAGCAGGCGCTCGTGCCCGCCGACCGGCTCGTCCCGGTGCCCGGCGAGGTCACCACCGAGCAGGCGGCCGCGGTCCTGCTGCAGGGCCTCACCGCGCACTACCTCACCCACGACTCGTTCGCGGTCCGGCCCGGCCGCGTGGTGCTCGTGCACGCCGCCGCCGGCGGGATGGGGCTGCTGCTGACCCGGATCGTCACGCACCTCGGCGGCCGGGTCGTCGCGACCGCGTCCACGCCCGGGAAGCGGGAGCTGGCCCTGGCCGCGGGCGCCGTGCGCGCCGTGCCCTACGCCGAGGCGCTGGACGCCGTGCGCGAGGTCACCGGGGGCGCGGGCGCCGACGCGGTGTACGACGGCGTCGGCGCGGACACGTTCGACGCCAGTCTCGAGGCCCTGCGCCCGCGGGGGACCCTGGTGCTGTTCGGCGCGGCGAGCGGCAAGGTGGCGCCGTTCGACCCGCTGCGCCTGATGGCCGGTTCGTATTTCCTGACCCGGCCGACCCTCGGGCATTTCATCGCGTCCCGCACGGAATTGCTCGAACGCGCGGAAACGCTGTTCGGCTGGGTGGCCGAGGGCGTTGTCGACCCCGCCGTCACGGGGCGGTATCCGCTGGACGCGGTGGCGGACGCATATGCGGCCCTGGAGGGCCGCGAGTCCACCGGAAAGCTGCTCATTGTTCCGTGATCATGGTCTCACCGCGGGAGCCTGGCGGCATTCGCGCCGCGGCGTGACAGTACACCTGCAATGGTTCAGGAGGGTTCCCGGCCGGGGCGCCGTCCGGCGGCGCGAGCAGGCTGAGGCCGGGCGCGCCGGCGCGGCGGTCCACCTGGGCCGAGGCCCCTCGAACCGCGGTCCGGCGGACCACCCTCCCCGCCGAGGTCCGCGCACACCGCGGCTCGCCCGGTCACGAATCCGGGCGAGCCGCGGTCTTCTCCGCGCCGCTCAGCGCACGCCGGCGTCGTACAGCAGCTCGCCGACGAGCGGCTCCGGCTCGACGGCGAGGCCCTTGCCCGTGAACCAGCGCGCCACGTTGGTCACGTCGCGGGCCAGGAACTCGGCCCCGTTCGGGTTGGCGACCACGTCGACGATCTGCGGCAGGTCGATGAGGACCAGCCGCTCGCCGTCGACGAGCAGGTTGTACGGGGACAGGTCGCCGTGGGCCAGGCCGGCCCGGGCCAGCACCCGCAGCGCGTCGGCGAGCTGCTCCCACAGCGACGCCAGCTCCGCCCGGGAGGGGCGGGTCTGGGCGAGCCTGGGTGCGGCGGTACCGTCCGCAGCCCCGACGAACTCGAGCATGAGCTCGGTGCCGAGCAGCTGCACCGGGTACGGCACGCTGACCCCCAGCGCCCAGAGCCGCCCGAGCGCCGCGAACTCCGCGGCCGCCCACTGCCCGGCGATCGCCTCCCGCCCGAAGGCGGTGCGGCCCGCCATCGCGCGGGTGACGCGGGACTCGCGGACGCGGCGGCCCTCGAGGTAGCCGGCGTCGCGGTGGAACATGCGGTGCTCCGCGGACCGGTAGCGCTTGGCCGCCAGCAGCGCCCGGGCGCCGGCGGTCTCCGAGCCGGGCACGGCCCGCTCGACGAGATGGACGTCGGCCTCCTTGCCCGTCTTGAGCACGCCGAGCTCGGTGTCCCGGGCGGCGAGCGACGTCACCACCCACTCGGGGCGGGGCTCGGGGCCGTGCAGCACGCCGGGGGCGTCCCAGGTCGTGTACTGCGCCTCGTCGCCGGACGGATCGTCCGACGTCTCCCACGCCGTGTCGAAGTCGTGGGAGAGGCGCTTCAGGAAAGTCGGGTCGTCGTCGTCGAAACGGCGACGGCGTGGTGATGCGAAGTCATGGTCGCGCAACGCGAGTGCTCCTGAGTCGGAAGGGTCAACGGGTTGTCGGGCATGCGAAAACGCGCCATGACGGCAGCCATGCGAATCAACCCCCTTCCGTCTCGAAGTCGGGGACAGCCTGCGGTACACCCGGATCGGGCGCAACCGAATTGTTCAGCGGGAGGCCATGACCTCGGCGATCGCGGCGATCACGCCGTCGGCCGACCGGGTCGGCGCGTAGCGCCGCTCGATCCACTCCCGCCCGCGGTGCAGCCAGACGCTGCGCATCCCGGCCGCGTCCGCCCCGCCGATGTCGGCCTCGGGGCTGTCGCCGATCATCCACGCGCCCGACAGGCGCATCCGGGCCCGCTCGGCCGCGATGGCGAAGATGCGCGGGTTCGGCTTGCGCACGCCCGCCTCCTCGGAGATGACCCAGTCGGCGAGGTACCGGTCCAGGCCGGTCTTGCGCAGCTTCTCCTCCTGCTGGCGGGACTCGCCGTTGGTCACGACCACCGGCACCCAGCCGGAGTCCTCGGCGATCGCGAGGGCGCACGCCGTCAGCGGGTCGAGCCGGATCCGGTCCATGATC
Source organism: Dactylosporangium sp. CA-139114 (assembly GCF_050955725.1). NCBI lineage: Bacteria > Bacillati > Actinomycetota > Actinomycetes > Micromonosporales > Micromonosporaceae > Dactylosporangium > Dactylosporangium sp. CA-139114. The sequence continues at coordinate 1,984,954 of NZ_CP192080.1, read as the reverse complement.
GCCTGGCGGATCTCCTCGACGAGGTCGAGCGCGCTGTACCGCAGCCCGTAGCGTTCGCGCAGCCCCTCGGCCACGTCCCACGCCGAGCCCATCCCGTCCGCGTCCACCGAGAGCAGCCACTCGAGGTCGTATTCGGGCGCGCCGATCTCCGCGAGGAAGCCGCTCGCCCACGCGCGGAACGCCCCAGCCCTGTCCAGCAGGGTGTCGTCCAGGCTGAGCAACAACAGGGGCACGCGGGCAGGGTACGTGACGAGCCCCATATCGAACAGATCCTCATGTTCGCGCTGGGCTCGGGAAATCCCCGCAAACCCGGGCCAAACGGCGGGAAGAAACACTGGCGAAACGACCCTGTTCGCAAACCGTATGTACGGCTTGCATAATCGACAGGTGCCCCGGGTGAGCCAGGACCAGCTCGACGCGCGCCGGAAGGAGATCCTCACCGGCGCGCGGACGTGCTTCGCCCGCCACGGCTACGAGGGCGCGACCGTGCGGCGGCTCGAGGAGGAGATCGGCCTGTCCCGCGGCGCGATCTTCCACCACTTCCGCGACAAGGACTCGCTCTTCCTGGCCGTCGCCGAGGACGACGCCGCCACCATGGTAGCGACGGTCGCCGAACACGGCCTGGTCCAGGTGATGCGCGACCTGCTGGCCTCGGCCGACGCCTCCGACACCGGCGGGTGGCTCGGCAGCCAGCTCGAGGTGTCACGGCGGCTGCGCACCGACCCCGAGTTCGCCAAGCGCTGGGCGGCCCGCTCCGAGGCCGTGGCCGCCGCCACCCGCGAACGCCTCCAGCGCCAGCTCGAGGCCGGCGTCCTGCGCGACGACGTGCCCATCGGCATCCTCGCCCAGTTCCTCGAGCTCGCCTACGACGGGCTCGTCCTGCACCTGGCCACCGGCCGCCCGGTCGCCGACCTGGAGGCCGTGCTCAACCTGGTCGAGGCGGCCGTTCGGCGTAACTGACCGGTGGCTGTCGGCCACAAGGTTTCCTCAAGTGTCCGACCGGCGAGGTGCCCCGCTCGACATCGACACCCACACTGAGCGCATGACGACATCGATCGTGGCGGGGCCGGGTGACACCTGGGGCATCCCGGGCCCGCAGTTCCTGTGGCTGTACTTCGGCCTCGCCGCCGTTGCGATCGTCGGCGTGCTCATCCACCGCCGCTCGATCACGGGCGGCCCGTCGTTGCGCCACGCCCGCGACCTCACCCCGACCCAGGCCGCGCTGATCAACGGGGATCGCCGCCTCGCCGTCTACAGCTCCCTCGCCGCCCTGCGCGCCGCCGGCAGCATCGAGAGCGACAAGCGCGGATACCTCCGCCAGACCGCTCCCCCGCCGACCGGCGCCTCCGAGCTCGACCGCGCCGTCCACGCCGTCACCCGCGACGGCATCTCCACCACCGGCGTGCTCACCCACGCGAGCGTGCGCGCTGTGCTCGACCGCACCGAGGCCGAGCTGGCCCGGGACGGCTGGATCCTCGACGCCCAGGCCCGCCGCGCCGTGTCCATGGGCGCCCTGGTGGTCTTCGCCGTCGTCGCGCTCGGCATCGTCCGGGTCTTCGCCGGCATCAGCAACGACCGGCCGGTCACGAACCTCATCCTGCTCATGATCCCGGTCACCGTGATCGCGTTCCTGCTGGCGTCGGCGCCGCGGGTCTCCGCCGCGGGCAAGAAGCAGCTCAACCGGATGCGCGCCGCGGTACGCCACCTCGCCCCGAGCCAGAATCCGTCCTGGACCACCTACGGCCCGCAGGCCGCGGCCCTGAGCGTCGGCCTCTTCGGCGTCGGCGCGTTCTACCTCGCCGACCCGGCGTTCGCGGCCGGGGCCGAGCTCCAGCGCCACATCGCGCTGACCAGCAGCGGCTACTTCTCCAGCCCCAGCGGCTCCTCGTCCTCCGGCACCTCCTGCTCGAGCAGCAGCTCCAGCTGCTCCAGCGGGTCCAGCTGCGGCGGTGGCGGGGGTGGCGGCGGCTGCGGTGGCGGCGGAGGATGCGGCGGATGACCGGTCCCGCATACGGCGTCGGCATCGGCTGGCGCCCCGAGATCTCCGGGTATGTGGCCGGCCTGCCCGGCCTGCGCTTCGCCGAGGTCGTCGCTGAGTCGATCCACACCCACGCACCCCTGCCCGACGCGCTCGCCGAGCTCGTCGGGCGGGGGGTCACCGTGATCCCGCACGGCGTCAAGCTGTCCCTCGGCGGGGCGGAGCCGATCGCCGACGAGCGCGCCGCCCACCTCTACGAGTGCGCCCGGCTCCTCGACGCGCCGATGGTCAGCGAGCACATCGCGTTCGTCCGCGCCGGCGGCCTGGAGGCCGGGCACCTCCTGCCGGTCCCGCGCACCCGCGAGGCGGTCGACGCGATCGTCGCCAACGTCCGGCGGGCCCGGTCCGCGCTCGGCGGCGTACCGCTGGCCCTGGAACCGATCGCCGCCCTCTTCGACTGGCCGGACGCGGAGCTCACCGAGGCCCAGTTCCTGACCGAGATCCTCGACCGCACCGGGTGCGCGCTCCTGCTCGACATCGCCAACGTGTACGCCAACGCCCGCAACCGCCGCGAGTCCCCCACGGCCCTGCTCGACGCGCTGCCCCTCGATCGGATCGCGTACGTCCACGTCGCCGGCGGCATGGAACACGGCGGCTACTACCACGACACCCACACCGACGCGATCCCCGCCGAGGTCCTGACCCTGGTGAAGGACCTCTGCGCCCGGACGACCCCGCCCGCCCTCATGCTCGAACGCGACGGCGACTATCCCCCCGCCGCGACGCTCACGGCCGAGCTCGACGCCATCGCGGAGGCGGCCGGATGGCCGGCGATCACCTGAGCGGCCTCGCCGCACAGCAGGCGGCGCTCGTCGCGTCCCTGGTGGCGGGCGGCGAGCTGCCGCCGGGCTTCGACGGGCCGGCGGTCCAGGCCACGCGGGTGGCGCTGCGGCGCAAACGGGCCGGCGAGGTGGCCCGGACGTGGCCGATGCTGGCCGCGTCGTACGGCCGGTCCTGGCCGGCGACGTTCGCCGCGTGGGCGCAGGGGCGGCCGCCGAACGGCTCCCTGCGCGACGGCTGGGACTTCGCGCGCGCGATGGGCCCGGCCCTGCCGGAGCTGGCGCGGGAGGAGCTGGCGCAGCGCGAGAGCGCCTTCACCTACGACGGCGAGTCGGCCCCGGTCCCCCGCCGTCGCGCCGGCCTGTGGTCCCGCCTGCGCAACCGCTGAGCCTCCCCGCCGGCCAGGCGTCGTCCCGATCGGCGGCGGGAGCGTCGCGAGCGCCGGCGGTGGCCGATTCCGGACAGTACGAACCCGAACGACAGCTCCCGAGCGAAGATCCCAGCACGACGGAATCCGAAGCTCAACGCCCTGCCACCCGCCGACCGGGACAGATCGGCCGGACGCGAACGACAGGATCCGAACGATCTGCCCCACCTTGTATCAGGAACAACCAGCCCGTCCTCATGTCACCGGAAACGGCCGCCACCACCCCCAGCCGGCGGCGCCGCAGCGGGGACGGAGACACACCTTGCACCCACGAACCGCACGGTTCCGCACGGCGTCCACCCGCCGGAGCCCCAGACGCGCGCGGTCATGACCGCCCCCGACGACGAGGACGAGGCCCTGCTGGCCGAGCTGCGCCGCGTGTTCGCCGCGCTCGACGCGCCGTCCCCGGGCCTGCCCCCCGCCGCGGCCCCACCGGCCGCCCGCCCACCCCGCGCGGCCCGGCGCACCCCGGCACCACCGGGCGACGCCTCCGACGCTTCCGGCTCCCCCGACGGCGCCCGGCCGGCAAGCCTCGATCTCGACGCGCCCGGCCGGGCCGGCCGGCAGCACCGGCCCGGCCAGGCGGGCGGTGCACCCTTGACCGGCGGCCGGTCGCTGCCGCCGGTCAAGGGTGCACCGCTCCCTGAGCGCCGGCCGGGACCGCCCGCGCCGTAGCGGTCCGATTTGTGCGTTTGAGCGACGGGCGCCGATCGAGCGACGCCGCCCACCCAACCGCGGCCACCCTCCGTGACGCCATCTGTGCGTAAGGTCCACATCCGACCACGGGGGAACCATGAAACTCGCACTGTGCATCGGGATCAACGACTATCCCGGCACCGAGAACGACCTCGCCGGCTGCCGCAACGACGCCGACGACTGGGCCGCCGCGCTCGTCGCGCGCGGCTTCGACACGCGGCTGCTGCTCGACGCGTCCGCCACCGGCGCCGCGATCCGGGCGGGCATCCGCGACCTGCTGGCCGATACGACCGGCGGCGACGCGGTCGTCATCACGTACTCCGGCCACGGCACCTGGCTCCCCGACGCCGACGGCGACGAGCCCGACCACCGCGACGAGGCCATCTGCCCGCACGACATCGCCGCGAACGGCCCCCTGCTCGACGACGAGCTGCACGACATGTTCGCCCTGGCCGCCCCCGGCGTGCGCACGGTCCTGATCTCCGACTCCTGCCACTCGGGCACCCTGACGAGGCTGCACCACCCGATCGGCGACCACCCGTCCCGCACGCGCTTCCTGCCCCCGGCCACGTTCCTGCCACCGCACCAGCACCTGCGCGCGGCCCAGCTCCCGCCCGCCGGCCCGGCCCCGCAACGGCTCACGGCCGCACCCCGGCCCACGACCCGCGAGGCGACGACCGACCGCCGCCCGACGGCCCTGCTGCTGGCCGGCTGCCGCGACGCCGAGTACTCCTACGACGCCACCTTCGACGACCGCCCCAACGGCGCCTTCACCCACGTCGCGCTGTCCACCCTGAACCGGCTCGCCCCCACGGCGACGTACCGCGACTGGATGCGCGCGATCCGCACCGTGCTCCCGAGCCAGGACTACCCGCAGACCCCGGCCCTGCAGGGGACCAAGGAACAGCTCGCCTGGACCCTGCTCGCCTGACCCGCGGCACCGCGACGGGCCGCCCCGCGCGTCCGGGCTCGCCGGGACGCGCAGGGCGGCGGCAGGGGACGGCTAGGCGGTGGCGGCCGGGCGGGGCAGCGGGGAGTCGACCGGGGGCAGCGGGGAGTCGACGACGGCGAACTGCGTGCGGTACAGCTCCGCATACAACCCGCCCGCCGCCACCAGCGCGTCGTGCGTCCCGCGCTCCACGATCCGCCCCGCGTCCACGACCAGGATCTCGTCGGCGTCGCGGATGGTGCTCAGCCGGTGCGCGATCACCAGCGCGGTGCGCCCGGCCAGGGCCTCGGCGAGGGCGCGCTGCACGGCCGCCTCCGACTCCGAGTCGAGATGGGCCGTCGCCTCGTCCAGGATCACGATCGACGGGGCCTTGAGCAGCAGCCGCGCGATCGCGATGCGCTGCTTCTCGCCGCCGGAGAAGCGGTAGCCCCGCTCCCCCACCACCGTGTCGAGGCCGTCCGGCAGCGACTCCACGAGATCGCCCACCTGGGCCCGCCGCAGCGCCGTCCACAGCTCCTCGTCCGTCGCCCCCGGCTTGGCGTAGCGCAGGTTCTCGGCGATGGTCTCGTGGAACAGGTGCGAGTCCTGGGTGACGACGCCGATCGTGTCGCGCAGCGACTGCAGCGTCGCCTCGCGCACGTCGACGCCGCCGACGAGGACCGCGCCGCCCGTCGCGTCGTACACCCGCGGCAGCAGCATCGCCGTCGTGGACTTCCCGGCGCCGGAGGGGCCGACGAGCGCGACCATCCGGCCGGGCGCCACGGTGAACGACACGCCCCGCAGCACCTCCTCGGTGACGGTGCGGTCGAGCGCGGCGACGTCCTCGAGCGAGGCGAGCGAGATCTCGGCGGCGGACGGGTACCGGAAGCGGACGTCGCGGAACTCGACGCTCGCCGCGCCGCGGGGGATCTCGCGGGCGTCCGGCCGCTCGGCGATCGACGGGGCCAGGTCGAGCACCTCGAAGACGCGCTCGAAGCTGACCAGCGCGCTCATGACGTCGACGCGCACGTTGGACAGGGCCGTCAGCGGACCGTAGAGCCGGGTGAGCAGCAGGGCGAGCGTCACCACGGTGCCGGCGGTGATGCGGCCGTGCACCGCGAACCAGCCGCCCAGGCCGTAGGTGAGCGCTTGGGCCAGCGAGGCCACGAGCAGCATGCTGACGAAGAAGACGCGGCTGAACATCGCCGTCTGGATGCCGATGTCGCGCACCCGCCCGGCCCGCTCGGCGAAGCGCTCGGCCTCGTCGTCGGGGCGGCCGAAGAGCTTGACGAGCAGGGCGCCGGCGACGCCGAACCGCTCGGTCATGGTGGCGTTCATCTTCGCGTCGAGCTGGTAGGCCTCGCGGGTGATCGCGGCCAGCCGCTTGCCGACCCGGCGCGCGGGGAGGATGAACAGGGGCAGCATCACCAGCGAGATGAGGGTGATCTGCCACGACAGCGTGAGCATGACGGCCGCGGTGAGCACGAGCTGGATGACGTTGCTGACCACGCCCGACAGCGTCGAGGTGAAGGCGCGCTGGGCGCCCTGCACGTCGTTGTTGAGCCGGCTCACCAGGGCCCCGGTCTGGGTGCGGGTGAAGAACTGCAGGGGCATGCGCTGCACGTGGTCGTAGACGAGCCGGCGCAGCGCGAGGATGATGCCCTCGCCGATGCGTGCGGAATACCACCGTTGGGCGAGCGACAGCAGCGCGTCGACGATCGCGAGCCCGCCGATGATCAGCGCGATCCGCACGACCGCCGCCCCGGCGTCGGGCCCGCCGCGGCCGATCTTGTTGACGACGTCGCCGGCAAGATAGGGGGTCGCGACCCCGATGCCGGCCCCGATCACGACCGTGAGCAGGAAGACGGTGATGTCTCGCCGGTAGGGCCGGGCGAAGCGCAGGATGCGCCTGGTCGTGTCGCGGCCGAGCTTCTTGCCGGCCAGCTCGTCGGCCTTGCGCAGCGAGCGCAGGGTCTCCCACCCCGTCATGCTGCTCATCGGCGAGGACATGCCGCACACCCCCGAACAAAGAAGTACCTGCCGGGTGATTGTGCCCGGCAGGTACGACAACTTCCGGAGGACGCCCCGGCTTCCCGGCGGCGACCAGGCCTTTGGTCCTAGGACCGTCGGCTGGTCCTAGGACCGTCGGCCTGGCTCGCCGCTCACTCGCCGCGACCGGTCAGGTCGGCGATCCGCCGCAGCTGGGCCGCGCGCTCGGCGGCCTCCTGCTCGGCGAACGTGTGCGCCGCGGCCTGCGCCAGCAGCGCCTTGATCTCGATCACCGCGTCCCGCGGGCCGGCGAGCACGGCCGCCGCGAGGTCCTTGGCGGCGTCGTCGAGCTCGTCCCGCGGTACGACCACATTGGCCAGGCCGATCTGGGACGCCTCGGCGGCCGTCACCCGCCGCCCGGTCACGCACAGCTCGAGCGCCCGGGCGTAGCCGACCAGCTCGACCAGGCGCTTGGTGCCGCCCAGGTCGGGCACGAGGCCGAGCTTGATCTCGGCCATGCTGAACGAGACGTCCTCGGCCGCGACGCGGAAGTCGCAGGCGAGGGCCACCTGGAAGCCGGCCCCGATGGCGTGGCCCTGCACGGCGGCGATCGAGATCAGCGAGGGCCGGCGCAGCCAGGCGAATGCCTCCTGGAAGCCCGCGATGCGGGCGTCGGAGTCCGGACCGGCGGCGATCTCGCCGAGCATCGCGGTCGCGGCGGTGGTGTCGAGCCCGGCTGAGAAGGCCCGTCCCTCGCCGCGGACGATGACGACACGGATGTCACCCGGCAGTGTCCGCCCGAACTCGCGCAGATCGGCCCAGAGCGCGGGGGTCTGCGCGTTGAGGACCTGGGGCCGGCACAACGTCACCGTCGCGACCGGCCCGTCGAGGTCGAAGCGCGCCTCACCCGACCCGGGTGCGGCGCTGGCCGAGGAGTTGGTGCTCACGCCTTCTTGCGGCGGCGCGCGCCGCCACGCTGGCGAAGCTGAACGCCGGATTCGGTCAGCACACGGTGCACGAATCCGTAGGAACGGCCGGTGGAAGCGGCGAGTGCACGGATACTCTCACCGTTGGTGTACCGCTTCACGAGGTCCTTCGCCAGCGTCTGCCTTTCGGCGCCGATGATCCGGCGGCCCTTCTCGGTGCTGGTGGTGGCGGTGGCTGCCATGCTGATCCCTCACGTCCCAGACAGAGCGGTTGGTGCGGTCCCACCTATTAGACCGCCTCGAACGATCATGCGCTAGATATCGACGGGGCGCCAACCGACACGCAGAGCATTGTCCGCCACCCGATACCGTGTTGCACCGTGTTGAGCGAACCGGCCACGGCCCCACCACGCACTGCGCACCGTGAGCGCATCGATGCGCTGTGTTGGCTGCTCCTGGCCCTCGGCGGCCTCGCCCTGGCGGCGCTCGCGGTGCAGCTCGACGCGCGTCTGGGCACCGCCAGCGCCCCCTTCCTCGGAAGGTACAAGATCAGAATCGGTCTCGGATCGATCCTGGCCCCCGTCGTCGCGGCCGGGACCCTGTGGACCGCCGCGGCGAGCCGGTTCACCCGGTGGAGATGGCACGAAATTCAGCTTTTCGGGTACACGGCAGGCCTGCTGTGGGCAATTGCTTTGGCGCTTGTCGATGGCTGGTCGGGCCTTACGAAAGCCTTGGGCTCACCGGAGGAATATCTGGGGGACGTCGCACAGGTGGGCGACTCCCCACGCACATACCTCAGACATTTCACGGCCGACGCGGCGTACCACTCGGTAGCTTCGCGGGGCCATCCTCCGGGCCCCGTACTCTTTTTGTGGGCGCTGCAACGAATCGGCGTCGACGACCACATTGTGCTCGGTTTCCTGATCACCGCGGTATCGGTGCTCACGATTCCCCTCGTGCTCGCCGCGGTGCGCGACTCGGTCGGCGAGGTGGCGGCGCGACGGTACCTGCCGGTGCTGGTCCTCGCCCCGTACGCGATCTGGACCGCGGTCAGCCTCGACGGCCTCGTCGCCGTGCTGGGCGCCGCGGCGATCGTTTCCGGCCTGCGCGCGAGCCGGCGCCGGGTGCGCGGCTGGGCGGCGACGGGCTGGGCGGTGCTGGCCGGCCTGCTGATCGGGGTGGCCGCGCTGTTCTCCTACTCCGCGCCGTGGCTCGGGCTCTCGCTGGTGTGTGTGTACTTCGCCCGCCGCCGCGCCTCCCTCAACGTCCTCAGCGGCGTGGGCGCGCTGCTGCCCGTCCTGGGCGCGCGGCTGCTCGGGTTCGGGTGGGCGGACGGCCTCGTGGCCGCGGAGACGGACTACGCGGTCCGCGTGGCACCGTACCGTTCGGTGCTCTGGTGGAGCGCCATCAGCGTCGTCGTGCTCCTGCTCGCGGCCGGTCCGCCGCTGTTCGCCAGCGCCCGCAAGGTTCGCAACACCGCCATGTGGCCGTTCCTCGTGGGCGCGGGCGCCGCCGTGGTGTTCTCGATCACCGCGGGCCTGGCCCGGGGCGGGGTCGAGCACGCCTGGCTGCCGTTCTTTCCCTGGCTCACGGTCGCGGCCGTGGCCCCGCAGCGCCCGGCCGGCGACCCGCCGCCCACGCCGCTGCTGCTCGCGGGCCTGGGGGCGCTCGTCGCGGTGATCATCGAGGGCGTGCTCGTGACCCCCTGGTAGGACAGGTCACCCGGCGGGCGAAACACCCGGAATGTCGCGGCGCGAAGCGCCCGGCATGCCGGCCCCGGGCGCACGTCAGGCGAGCTCGACCAGCTCCAGCAGGTCGTCGCTCCACGCGTCCTCCACGCCGTCCGGCAGCAGGATCGCCCGGTCCGGCTTCAGCGCCTGCACCGCCCCCGGGTCGTGCGTCACCAGCACGATGGCGCCGGGGTAGCGGGCGATCGCGTCGAGCACCTGCTCGCGGCTGATCGGGTCGAGGTTGTTCGTCGGCTCGTCCAGCAGCAGGACGTTCGCGCCGGAGCAGACCAGGGTCGCCAGCGCCAGCCGGGTCTTCTCGCCGCCGGACAGCACCCCGGCGGGCTTGTCCACGTCGTCGCCCGTGAACAGGAAGGCGCCGAGGATCTTGCGCAGCTCGGTGTCGTTCTGCTCGGGCGCGGCCGAGCGCATGATCTGCAGGATGGTGCGGTCGACGTCGAGCTGCTCGTGCTCCTGGGCGTAGTACCCGCGCTGGAGGCCGTGGCCCGGGGTCACCTCGCCGGTGTCGGGGTCGAGCTCGCCCGCGAGCATGCGCAGCAGCGTGGTCTTGCCGGCGCCGTTGAGGCCGAGGATGGCCACCCGGGAGCCGCGGTCCACGGCGACGTTGACGTCCATGAAGATCTCGAGCGAGCCGTAGGACTTCGACAGCCCGCGCGCGGTCAGCGGGGTCTTGCCGCAGGACTTGGGCTCGGGGAAGCGGACCTTCGCCACCTTGTCGGCGGTGCGGACCTCTTCGAGACCGTCGAGCATCCGCTCGGCGCGGCGGGCCATGTTCTGGGCCGCGACCGTCTTCGTGGCCTTGGCGCGCATCTTGTCGGCCTGGGCCATGAGGGCGCCGGCCTTCTTCTCGGCGTTGGCGCGCTCGCGGCGGCGGCGCTTCTCGTCGGTCTCGCGCTGCTGCTGGTACAGCTTCCAGCCCACGTTGTAGAAGTCGATCGTGGCCCGGTTGGCGTCGAGATACCACACCTTGTTGACGATCGCGTCGAGCAGGTCGACGTCGTGGGAGATGACCACCAGCCCGCCCTTGTGGCTGGACAGGAACCCGCGCAGCCAGGTGATGCTGTCGGCGTCGAGGTGGTTGGTGGGCTCGTCGAGCAGCAGGATGCCGCCGCCGGTGGCGCTCGCGTCGCGGAAGAGGATGCGGGCCAGCTCGATGCGGCGGCGCTGACCGCCGGACATGGTGCCGATGGTCTGGGCGAGCACGCGGTCGGGCAGGCCCAGGTTGGCGCAGATGCGGGCGGCCTCGGCCTCGGCCGCGTAGCCGCCGAGCCCGGCGAACTGGTCCTCGAGCTGCCCGTACCGCCGGATCAGCCGCTCGTCGTCGCCCAGCCGCTCCTCGAGCGCCTTCATCTCGGCGTAGATGGTGTCCAGGCCGCGCGCGGAGAGCACCCGGTCGCGGGCCGTGACCTCGAGGTCGCCGGTGCGCGGGTCCTGGGGCAGGTAGCCGACGGGGCCGCGCCGCTCCACGCTGCCCGCGTGCGGGGTGCCCTCGCCCGCGAGCACCTTGAGGGTGGTGGTCTTGCCGGCGCCGTTGCGCCCGACGAGACCGATGCGGTCCCCGGGCTGCACGCGCAGGTTGATGTCACTGAGCAGGATGCGGGCGCCAGCGCGCAGCTCGAGGCTGTTGGCCGTGATCACGGAGAGCTCTCTTTCTCAATGGGGACAGACTCCTGGTGTCGTGCCGGAGTCACTCCCTCTGCGTGATCACGGCGATAGTCTACCGTGCGACCCGGGTGGCCCCGCCACACGATTACGTCACAAGATCAACGGGTACGTGCCGCTCAGCAGATGCCGGTCGATATCAACCCCCGAGGTGTGCGATGGAGTTCAACGACGACGCCGATCTCGACACCAGCCAGGTCAATGACCTGCGCGGGTCGGGCGGCGGCGGTGGAGGCGGTGGCATCGGTGGCATCCCGATCCCGATCGGCGGCGGCCGCGGCGGCATCATCGTCACGGTCATCATCCTGGCCGTGGTGCTCTGCGGCGGTGGCGGCCTCTTCGGCAGCGGCCTGCTGGGCGGCGGGGGCGGCGGCAGCGCCAAGCCCGACAACTCCGCGCTGAACCAGCAGTGTGACAAGTCGAACAAGGACCGCTTCAAGAACGCCGACTGCCGCAACGTGCTCTACATCAACTCCGTCCAGGCCTACTGGAAGACGGAGATGCCGGAGGCGTTCGGCAAGCAGTACCAGCCGGCGAAGACGAACTTCTTCAGCCAGTCCGTGAACACCGGCTGCGGCGCGGCCGACTCGGGCGTCGGGCCGTTCTACTGCCCGGCCGACAGCCAGGTGTACATCGACCTGACCTTCTACAACGAGCTCAACAGCCGCTTCGGCGCGTCTGGCGAGTTCGCGGCGCCGTACGTGCTCGCGCACGAGTACGGCCACCACATCCAAAACCTGCTCGGCACCAACGCCAAGGCGCAGCAGGGCGCCCAGCAGGGGGCCAGCTCCGCCTCGGTGCGCCTGGAGCTGCAGGCGGACTGCTACGCGGGCACCTGGGCCAACCACGCGACGCAGACCAAGGACCCGCAGGGCGACGCGCTGTTCAAGTCCATCACGGACCAGGACATCGCCGAGGCCATCCAGACCGCCGAGGCCATCGGCGACGACGCGATCCAGAAGAAGGCCGGCCAGAAGGTCAACCCGGACGGGTTCACGCACGGCACGTCGGCCCAGCGCAAGAAGTGGTTCACGCAGGGGTACAACACCGGCGACCCGCGCCAGTGCGACACGTTCAACACCAGCAACCTGTGATCCTGCGGCGACTGGAGCACCTCTTCGGCGCGGCCGCCGATCCTGGGCAGGCCGCGCCGATGCGTGCGTACATGCGGGACCGCTTCGAGTTCCTCGGCATCACCAGCGTGCCGAGGCGCGAGCTGACCCTCGACGTCCTGCGCGGCCAGCCCCGACCGAGCGAGCCCGAGCTGCTGGCCACGGCCCGCGCGTGCTGGGAGCTTCCCGAGCGGGAGTACCAGTACTTCGCCTGCGACTACCTGCGCAGGCACGTGAAGGTGCTCACCCCGGCCGCGCTGCCCGTGCTGCGCGAGCTCATCACCACCAGGTCCTGGTGGGACACCGTCGACACGCTGGCGTCCAACGTGGTCGGCCCGCTCGTGCTGGCGCACCCGGCGTGTGTGTCCACCATGGACGCGTGGACGGCCGCGGGGACCGACCTGTGGCTGGTGCGCACGGCGATCCTGCATCAGCTCCGGTACCGCGAGCAGACCGACCGCGCCCGCCTCTTCGACTACTGCGACCGCTGGTCGGGCGAGCGGGACTTCTTCATCCGCAAGGGCATCGGCTGGGCGCTGCGGCAGTATGCCCGCACCGACCCGGCCGGGGTCCGCGCGTTCGTCGGCACCCACCCCGGCCTGTCCCCGCTGTCGGTGCGCGAGGCGCTCAAGCACCTGGGCTGACCGACAGCGCTGCCGGTGCGCGAGCCGCTCAAGCACCTGGGCTGACCGACAGCGCTGCCGGTGCGCGAGCCGCTCAAGCACCGGACTGACCGGCGGCGCTGCCGTGCCCGAGGCGCTCAAGCCCCCGGGACGACCAGCAGCACGGCCAGCACCGCGATCACCGCGCTCGACACGATCGCCGACCAGAACCGGCCCCGGGCCCCGGTGAGCACCCGCCCCAGCAGCGACCCGCTCGCCGCCAGGAACAGCTGCCAGCTCGCCGACGCCACGAACGCCGCCGCGACCCACAGCGCGTCGGCCCCGGCCGGCGGCCCGTCGCCGGCCCGGCGCCCGAGCACGAGCGAGCCGAAGTAGACGATGGTGACCGGGTTGAGCAGCGTGAGCCCGAGCAGCGTCAGGTAGGCCCGGCGCCCGCCGGCCGGGCGCGGCGTGGCGCTCTCGTGCCGGTGCCGCACCGCGTCCCGGGCGGTTCTGCCGGCCAGGATCATCAGGACCGCGAACGCCACCCAGCGCAGCGCCCCGGAGACGGGCGCGATCACCCCGGCGAGCGCGGCTCCCCCGAGCACCGCGACGACGGCGTAGAGCCCGTCCGCGGTGGCGGCCCCGAGGGCCGCGGCCGCGCCGACCCGCCACGAGTGCCGCGAGGCGAGGCTGACGATGAGCGCCCCGATCGCGCCGACGGGGACGGCGACGCCGTAGCCGGCGAGCAGGCCGCTGCCGACCACCGCGCCGAGCCCGGCGCTCACGAGCGCGGCTTGCGGCTCGCCTCCGTCACGGCGCCGGCCTGCTGTCGCGTGCGCCCCTCGCCGGCGGCGGGAGACAGTGCGCGACACGAAACAGGACCTCGGCTCATGCGGCGATGATGCCGCCGGGAGCCGAGGTCCCGCCAGTCAATTCCTCGGACGTCGCAGTCCTCGGACGTCGCAGTCCTCGGACGTCGCAGTCCTCGGACGTCGCAGTCCTCGGGCGTCGCGGTGCTCAGACGTTGAAGCCGAGGGCGCGCAGCTGGTCGCGGCCCTCGTCGGTGATCTTGTCCGGGCCCCACGGCGGGAGCCAGACCCAGTTGATGCGGATGTCGGAGACCAGGCCGCCGCCGGGGCCGGTGGTCAGGGCCTGGCGGGCCTGGTCCTCGATCACGTCGGTCAGCGGGCAGGCCGCCGACGTCAGGGTCATGTCCAGCGTCGCGACGTTCTCGTCGTCGACGTGGATGCCGTAGACGAGGCCCAGGTCGACGACGTTGATCCCCAGCTCGGGGTCGACGACGTCCCTCATCGCCTCTTCGATGTCGGCCAGCGCCGCGGTCATGGGGTCTCCTCAGAAGGTGTGCCGACCGCCCGGGACAGGGCGTCCTTGTAGGCCATCCAGGGCAGCAGCGCGCACTTGACGCGCGCCGGGTATTGGGCGACGCCCGCGAACGCGACCGCGTCCTCCAGCACGTCCTCGTCCGGCTCGACCTGGCCCCGGCCGCCCATGAGCTCGGCGAAGGCCTCGTGCCGGCGCAGGGAGTCGGCGACCGTCGCGCCCTTGAGCAGGTCGTAGAGGACGCTGGCGGAGGCCTGGCTGATCGAGCAGCCCATGCCCTCGTAGGACACGTCGGCGACGCTGCCGGCCTTGAGCTGCACGCGCAGGGTCACCTCGTCGCCGCAGGTCGGGTTGACGTGGTGCGCCTCGGCGTCGAAGGGCTCGCGCAGGCCGCGGCCGTGCGGGTGTTTGTAGTGGTCCAGGATGATCTCCTGGTACAGCTGGTCGATCTGCATCAGGCGAAGACCTTCCAGACCCGCTCGACCCCGCGGACGAGGGCGTCGATCTCGTCGTCGGTCGTGTAGAGGTAGAACGAGGCGCGGGTGGTGGCCGGCACCCCGAAGCGCACGCACGTGGGGCGGGCGCAGTGGTGGCCGACCCGGACCTGCACGCCCTCGTCGTCGAGGATCTGCCCGACGTCGTGCGGGTGGACGCCCTCGACGGTGAACGAGATCGTGGCGCCGCGGTCCTCGGTGGACGCCGGGCCGATGATCCGCACGTAGGGCAGCGACCCGAGCGCCTCCAGGGCGCGGGCGGTCAGCGCCTTCTCGTGCGCGACGACGTTGTCCATGCCGACGCCGGTGAGGTAGTCCACGGCCGCGCCGAGCCCGACGGCCTGCGCGATCGGCGGCGTGCCGGCCTCGAAGCGCGCGGGCGGCGGCATGAACGTGGTGCCGGTCATCGACACCGTCTCGATCATCGAGCCGCCGCCGAGGAACGGGGGCATCGCGTCGAGCAGCTCGAAGCGGCCCCACAGCGCGCCGATGCCGGTCGGGCCGAGCATCTTGTGCCCGGTGAAGGCGACGAAGTCGGCGCCGAGCGCGGCCACGTCGACGGGCACGTGCGGCACCGACTGGGAGCCGTCGAGCAGCACGAGCGCGCCGGCCGCGTGGGCCTTGGCGATGAGCAGCTCGACCGGGTTGATCGTGCCCAGGATGTTGGAGTAGTGCACGACCGACACGAGCTTGGTGCGCTCGTTGATGAGCTCGTCGATGGTGCTCAGGTCCAGCCGGCCCTCGTCGGTGAGGCCGAACCAGCGCAGGGTCGCGCCGGTGCGCTGGGCGAGCAGCTGCCACGGCACGATGTTGGAGTGGTGCTCCATCTCGGTCACGACGATCTCGTCGCCGGGGCCGAGCCGGAGGCGCGGGTCGCCGGCGTTGCTCGTGAAGGCGTGCGCGACCAGGTTGATGGCCTCGGTCGAGTTCTTCGTGAAGACGATCTCGGCCGCCGACGGGGCCCCGACGAAGCCCGCGATGCGCGCGCGGGCCCCCTCGAAGGCCTCCGTCGCCTCGGTGCCCAGCGTGTGCACCGAGCGGGCCACGTTGGCGTTGTGCCGCTCGTAGTGCTCGCGGATCGCGTCGATCACCTGGCGCGGCTTCTGCGAGGTGTTGCCCGAGTCGAGGTACACCAGCGGCTTGCCGTTGACGGTGCGATCGAGGATCGGAAAGTCCTTGCGAACCGACTCAACGTCGAGGGCGGTCATGTATGGGCCTTTCTCAGGCGATCGAGGCCGGGCCGGCGCCGGCGCCGGCGAGGAAGCGCTCGTACCCGCTGCTCTCCAGCTGCTCCGCGAGCTCGGGGCCGCCCTCCTCGACGATCTTGCCGCCGACGAAGACGTGCACGAAGTCCGGCTTGATGTAGCGCAGGATGCGCGTGAAGTGCGTGATCAGCAGCAGCCCGGTGTTGCCCTGCTCGCGCACCCGGTTGACGCCGTCGCTGACGATGCGCATCGCGTCGATGTCGAGGCCGGAGTCGGTCTCGTCGAGCACGGCGATCTTCGGCTTGAGCAGCTCCAGCTGCATGATCTCGCCGCGCTTGCGCTCGCCGCCGGAGAAGCCCTCGTTGACGTTGCGCTGGGCGAAGGCCGGGTCCATCTGCAGCTTCTCCATGGCCCCGCGCAGCTCGCCGGACCAGGTGCGCAGCTTCGGCGCCTGGCCGTCGATGGCGGTCTTGGCGGTCCGCAGGAAGTTCGCCATGGAGACGCCGGGGACCTCCACCGGATACTGCATCGCCAGGAACAGCCCGGCGCGGGCCCGCTCGTCGACGGTCATCGCGAGCACGTCCTGGCCGTCGAGCGACACGGCGCCGCCGGTCACCTCGTAGCGCGGGTGGCCCGCGATCGCGTAGGCCAGCGTGGACTTGCCGGAGCCGTTGGGGCCCATGATGGCGTGGGTCTCCCCCGCCCGGACGGTCAGGTCGACGCCGGCGAGGATCGGCTTGAGCTCACCGTCGGGCAGCTTGACCGAGACCTGCAGGTTGCTGATCGAAAGTTCGCTCACTTCAAGACTCCGTTGCTCGGGTTCAGGTCGATGTAGACGTCGCCGTCGCGAACCTCGACCGGGTAGACCGGGACCGGCTCGGTGGCGGGCAGCCCGGTGGGGGCGCCGGTGCGCAGGTCGAAGCGCGAGCCGTGCAGCCAGCACTCCAGGGTGCAGCCCTCCACCTCGCCCTCGCTCAGCGCGACCGCCGCGTGCGAGCACTCGTCGTAGGCGGCGTAGAAGTTGTCGTCGTCGGCGTGGACGAGCGCGATCTCGGTCCCCTCGACCGTGACCTGCACGACCTCGCCCTTGGCCACCTCAGCCGCGGAACAGACCCTGATCACGAGCCCGCCTCTTCCAGCCGCGCGTCGATCGCGGTGCCGAGGCGGTCGCGGAGGTCGTCGACCGGGATCTTGCCGAGCAGCTCGTGGAAGAAGCCGCGCACGACCAGCTTGCGGGCCTGCTCGTCCGGGATGCCCCGGGACATCAGGTAGAACAGCTGCTCGTCGTCGAAGCGGCCGGTGGTGCTGGCGTGCCCGGCCCCCGCGACCTCGCCGGTCTCGATCTCCAGGTTGGGCACCGAGTCGGCCCGGGCGCCGTCGGTCAGCACGAGGTTGCGATTGATCTCGTACGTGTCCGTGCCCGTCGCCTCCGCGCGGATGAGCACGTCGCCGACCCACACCGTGTGCGCGTCGGCGCCCTGCAGCGCGCCGCGGTAGGCGACGTAGCTGCGGCAGTCCGGCACCGAGTGGTCGACGAGGAGCCGGTGCTCGAGGTGCTGGCCAGCGTCGGCGAAGTAGAGACCGTACGCCTCGATCTCGCCGCCCCGCCCGGTGTAGTCGACGCTGGTGTACTGCCGCACGAGGTCGCCGCCGAGCGTCACCTGCACGTGGGTGACGCGGGCGTCGCGGCCGAGCCGGAAGCGCACGTGCTGCGCCTGCACCGCGTCCGCGGCCCAGTCGGTGACGGTGACGAAGGTCAGCTTGGCGCCGTCGGCGACGAGCACCTCGACGTTGTCGGCGAGCGTGACCGAGCCGGTCTGCTCGAGCACGACCACGGCCTCGGCGAACCGGCCCACCTCGACGATGGTGTGGCCCGCCGCCGGCTCGGTCGTCGCGCCCACGAGGCGGACGACCGCGGCGCTGTCCAGCACGGCGTCGGGGGCCACGGCGATCAGCAGGGCCTCGGTCGCACCCCCGGCGGCCAGCGCGCTGATGCGGTCGAACGGCGTCAGGGCCGAGCCGACCCGCGGGTCGCCGCGGTCGATGGTCGACACCGTCGCGCCGGGCGGCAGCTCGCCGACCTCGACCTTCGGCGCCGGGGCGCCCGAGAACACCGCGCGGTCTAGGCCGCGGAGGCGCTTGAGCGGCGTGAAGCGCCACTCCTCCTCGCGGCCGGTGAGCGCCGGGAAGTCGCCGGCGTCGAACGAGCGGACCTGCTGGGCCCTGGTCTTCGGGGGAACGAGAACGGGAGCGCTCATCCGACCGCGCCCTCCATCTGCAGCTCGATGAGCCGGTTGAGCTCCAACGCGTACTCCATGGGCAGTTCCTTGGCGATCGGCTCGATGAAGCCGCGCACGATCATCGCCATGGCCTCGTCCTCGGTGAGGCCGCGCGACATGAGGTAGAAGAGCTGGTCGTCGCTGATCTTCGACACCGTCGCCTCGTGACCCATCGAGACGTCGTCCTCGCGGATGTCGACGTAGGGGTAGGTGTCGGAGCGCGAGATCGTGTCGACGAGCAGGGCGTCGCACTTGACCGTCGACTTCGAGTGGTGCGAGCCCTCGAGGACCTGCACGAGGCCGCGGTAGGAGGTCCGGCCGCCGCCGCGGGCGATCGACTTGGAGATGATGCTCGAGGAGGTGTGCGGGGCCGCGTGCACCATCTTCGCGCCGGCGTCCTGGTGCTGGCCCTCGCCGGCCATCGCGACGCTGAGGACCTCGCCCTTCGCGTGCTCGCCGGTCATGAACACGGCCGGGTACTTCATCGTGACCTTGGAGCCGAGGTTGCCGTCGATCCACTCCATGGTGGCGCCCTCGTGGCAGACCGCCCGCTTGGTGACCAGGTTGTAGACGTTGGTCGACCAGTTCTGGATGGTGGTGTACCGGCAGCGAGCGTTCTTCTTCACGACGATCTCGACGACCGCGGAGTGCAGCGAGTCCGACGAGTAGATCGGCGCGGTGCAGCCCTCGACGTAGTGCACGTAGGCGCCCTCGTCGACGATGATCAGGGTCCGCTCGAACTGGCCCATGTTCTCGGTGTTGATCCGGAAGTACGCCTGCAGCGGGATCTCCACGTGCACGCCCTTCGGCACGTAGATGAAGCTGCCGCCGGACCAGACCGACGTGTTGAGCGCGGCGAACTTGTTGTCCCCGACGGGGATGACGGTGCCGAAGTACTCCTTGAAGAGGTCCTCGTGCTCCCGCAGCGCCGTGTCGGTGTCGAGGAAGACGACGCCCTGCTCCTCGAGGTCCTCGCGGATCTTGTGGTAGACGACCTCGGACTCGTACTGCGCCGCGACGCCCGCGATCAGCCGCTGCTTCTCGGCCTCGGGGATGCCCAGCTTGTCGTAGGTGTTCTTGATGTCCTCGGGCAGCTCGTCCCAGCTCGCCGCCTGCTTCTCGGTCGAGCGCACGAAGTACTTGATGTTGTCGAAGTCGATGTGCGACAGGTCCGCGCCCCACGCCGGCATCGGCTTGCGGTCGAACAGGCGCAGGCCCTTCAGGCGAAGGTCGAGCATCCACTGGGGCTCGCGCTTCTTCGCCGAGATGTCGCGCACGACGTCCTCGTTGAGACCACGGCGCGCCGAGGCGCCCGCGGTGTCGGAGTCGGCCCAGCCGTACTCGTACCGGCCGAGACCGGCCAGCTGATCGGCAGTCGTCATCTCACGATCCTTTGCCTATCGGGACGGGCTCCGGGTTGGACCGGGGCCGGAATGTGGGTGGTGCAGACGCCGTCGCCGTTGGCGATGGTGGCGAGCCGCTGGACGTGCGTGCCGACGAGGCGGGAGATCACCTGGGTCTCGGCCTCGCACAGCTGGGAGAATTCCGCGGCGACGTGCGCCACCGGGCAGTGGTGCTGACACAGCTGCCCGCCGGTGGCGATGGTCGACGCGCCCGCAGCGTAACCCTCCGCGGTCAGGGCGCGCGCGAGGGCCTCGGCCCGCGCGAGCGGGTCCTCGCCGGCCTCGGCCATGGCCGCCCGGCAGCGCTCCTCGAGCCCCGCGACCTGGGCCGCGGCGAACGCGGAGACCTCGCCCGGCCCGCCGTGCTCGGCGATCCAGCGCAGCGCGGCGGCGGCCAGGCCGTCGTAGGTGTGCGGCAGCGTCTCCCGCGCGGCCGCGGTCAGCGTGAACACGCGCGCCGGCCGGCCCCGCCCGCGCGGCCCGCGCTCGGGCCGCTCGCGGCACTCGACGAGCCCCTCGGCATGCATGGCGTCGAGGTGACGGCGCACGCCGGCGGGGCTCAGCCCGAGGGCGAGCCCAAGTTCCGTCGCGGTGGCCGAGCCCTCCTGCAGCAGCAGCTCCGTGACGCGGTCACGGGTGCGCCCGTCGAGCGCAGCGACCACTTCCGCGTTTTTCACAACACCAACGTTACGTAAATCGCGGGACTCGGGCAAACCACCGCCCGGGTGATCCATCGCACGGAAGGTAACCCTAACCAAACCTGGCCGCTCCCCGGCCGCAACCTGCCGCCGGGGCCGATATGTAGCCTGGCGTAGTATCGCCGCGTGACGTGGCTCGGAGAGTGGCTGGACCGGCCCGAGACGCTGCGCCGGGCGGCGCTGGCGCTGCTCGTGGCCAACATCGGCATCGTGTGCACGGGCGGCCTCGTGCGCCTCACCGGCTCCGGGCTCGGGTGCCCGACCTGGCCCCGGTGCACCGACGACTCCTACGTGACGACCCCCGAGATGGGGTACCACGGGGTGATCGAGTTCGGGAACCGGACGCTCACGGGTGTACTCAGCGTGTTCGCGCTCGTCGCCATCGCGGCCGCCTGGCGGCAGCGGCGTCACTCGAAGGCGGCCCTGCGCGCCACCGTCTGGGTGCTCGCCGGCATCGCGTTCCAAGGCGTCCTCGGTGGCATCACGGTGCGGCTGGCGCTCAACCCGTGGTCGGTGGCGGTGCACTTCCTGGCCTCGATCGCGCTCATCGCGCTCGTCTTCGTGCTGTGGGACCGCACCCGGGGGGAGCCGCCGCGCTGGACGGCGCCGCGGGCCATGCGCACCGCCGGAGTCCTCGTGACGGTCGTCTCCGCGGTCGTGCTCGTCCTGGGCACGATCGTCACCGGCAGCGGCCCGCACTCGGGCGACACCAAGGCCACCCGCACCGGATTCGACCCGCAGGCCATGTCCCAGCTGCACACCGACGCCGTGATGGTGCTCGTCGGACTCTCCGTGGCCATGTGGTTCGGCCTGCGCGCGCTCGGGGCGCCGCTGCGGGTCACCCGGGCCGCGGCGATCCTGGTCGCCGTCGAGCTGGCGCAGGGCGTGGTCGGCTTCGTGCAGTACTTCACCGGTCTGCCCTGGCCCGTCGTCATCCTGCACATGCTGGGCGCCTGCCTGGTGTGGACGGCGACGCTCAACCTCCTGGCGCGGGTGACGGCGCGACCGGCTCAGGCCGGGTCGGACGACGCGGACCGCGACCACTCGCTGGCCAGCACGGCGTAGCGCAGGTCGTCGGTCCACTCCCCCTTCCACCACTGGCTCTGCACCTCCAGCCCCTCGCGGCGGAAGCCGAGCCGCTCCAGCAGCCGCGCCGAGCGCTCGTTGCGCGCGTCGACCGAGGCGTGCACCCGGTGCAGCCCCTCCTCGGCGAGCAGATGGTGCACCACGCGGCCGACGGCCTCGGCGGCGTAGCCGTGCCCCTGGTAGCGCGGGGCGAGGGTGAAGCCGATCTCCGCCTGCCGGCCCCGGTCGTGCCGGTTGGCCCCGACGTCGCCGATCAGCGCGCCGGTCCCGCGCAGCTGCACGGCGAACTGAAACCAGCCCTCGGCCCGCGGGTCGCGCCCGTCCAGCCCGGCGACGAACGCGATCGCGGACTCGATCGGGAATGGGGCGTCCCAGCCCTGGTACCGCGCCACCTGCGGATCGGAGCGGTAGGCGGACAGCGCGGGGGCGTCAGCGGCGCGGAACGGCCGCAGCAAGAGGCGCTCGGTCAGCAGCACGATCAGACTGTACGGCCCGGGCCCCGGCCACCAGCGCCAGCGACCCCGCGACCATCAGCCGCACCAGGAACACGTGCACGTTGCCGGCGTAGTAGTGCCGATCGCCCAGCGCGCACGTGAGCGCCACCCCCGCGGCCAGCGCCGCGGCCGTCACGCCCCAGAAGCGGGCCGGGCGCACCGGCACGGCGGGCGGCTCCCCGTGCCACTCGCGCAGCTTGCGGCGCATCCCGACGTACACCACGAAGACCGGCAGCAGAATGACGCCCGCCGCGTCGCTGGCCTCGCGGATCGGCCACCAGGCGGCGACCGGCCCCGGGTGCGTCACCAGGTCCCACAGCAGGTGGCTGACCGCGCCGAGCAGGGCCGAGTACGCGGTGATCCACCACCGGTGCCGGACGGTCCCCAGCACGCCGAAGTCGCGCACGTGGAACCAGGGCGGCAGGTGCGCGGCGACGGCCGGGGCGCCCCAGCGGCACAGCTGGGCGACCACGACCGCCGTGGGCAGGCTCCACCACAGCAGCGCCGGGATCGTGTGGCTCGGGATGAGGATGCCGGGGCCGTCGAGGGCGTACGCGAAGTCGGGCGCGCACGCGCCGGTCGCGAGCGCCACCCCGTCGAACCAGCGGGGGCGCCACAGCTTCAGCGGCAGGACGGCGAGCGGATGGGTCGGCAGCGTCGAAGGCACGGGCCGATGCTGCCCCGTGCGGACGGCTCCAGTGGCCGCCTCCACGGGATCACCACGAACCCCTCACCTGTTGCGCCGGTCACGCGAAACCCGCGCGAGGGTGCAAGGATCACCCGCCTCGAATGACACGTTGCGGATGAGCGCGACCATCACACCTACCCATCATTGCCAAGTTGTAAATTCATCTGCACTTTCTATGGTGCCGGTTGGCGGGTGTGCAACTCTTCTGCAATGGGGCACACGGAACCGCTCATCATGCAGATCTACTGCCGCCTGGAGGTTGCGGTCACCGATCCGCAGGCCGTTGCGAAGCTCGCCGGTCAGCAGCTGCGAGAGGCAGACATCGACTGGTCACGGCGGGAGGAGGACCTCGACGAGGCGGTCCACCAGCTCGAGTCCGATCTCACACAGTCATTGGCGTGTGTCATTGAACACGATCGAATGATCGAACACCTCCCGGGCGTCGAACCGCGGGGCGGTCTGGCGTTCACGGCATTCGGCAAGCCCGATGACCGTTTCCGGCCGGGATTCACCGACTTCCTGTAACCCGGGTCACGGCGCCGGCGGCGACGACGCCCCGGCGCCGTGCCGTCGATCCGATCCGCGCCCCCGCCGGCCTCGGCGAGGTTCACGCAAGGTGACCGGGCGCGGACGGACGGCTCGATACCATGGTGTGCCTTCGACACACAGCAGGGAACCCATGGGACCGACTTCGAGCCTCTTCGGCGAGGTGCTGGCCCGCGGCGAGGTCGCCGCGGCCGTCGGCGACGACGCCTGGCTGACCGCGATGCTGCAGGTCGAGGCCGCGCTGGCCGACGTGCAGGCGTTCACCGGCCTGCTCGAGCAGGCCGCCGCGGACGCGATCGGCGCCGCGTGCGCCCGCCCCGAGGCGTTCGACGCGGCGGCGATCGGCCGGGCCGCGGCCGGGAGCGGCGATCCCGTCGAAGCGCTGGTCGAGGCCCTGCGCCGCGCCGTGCCCGAGCACGCCACGGCCGTGCACCGGGGCGCGGCGAGCCAGGACGTCATCGACACCGCGGGCATGCTGGTCGCCGCCCGCGCGCTGCGCCCGCTGCTGGCCGACCTCGGCGCCTGCGCCGAGCTCACCGCGCGGCTGGCCCGGGAGCACCGGGACACCACCATGACGGGCCGGACGCTGCTGCGCCCGGCCGCCCCGACCACCTTCGGCCTCAAGGCGGCCGGCTGGCTCGGCGGCCTCGACGCCGCCCGCCGCCGCCTGGACCAGGTGCGGGCCGACCGCCTGGCCGTGCAGTTCGGCGGCGCCGCGGGCACCCTGGCCCCCTTCGGCGACGCCGGCCCCGACGTGCTCGAGGGCCTGGCCACGGTGCTGGGCCTGCGCGAGCCCGCCCTGCCGTGGCACACCGAGCGGACCCGCATCGCCGACCTGGCCGGCGCCCTGGGCTGCGCGGCGGGCGCGATGGCCAAGGTCGCCCGCGACCTGACGCTGCTCACCCAGCACGAGGTCGACGAGGTCTCCGGCGCCCCGGCCGACCCGCAGCCGGGCGCGGCCCAGCCGAACGGCTCCGCGGCCGGCGGCGCACCGGCGACGGCGCACCGGCGCGACCCGATCGCCGCGGTGTGCGCGCTGGGCTGCGCCGCCTCCGCCCCCGGCCTGGTCGCGAACCTGCTGGCGGCGATGGCGCACGAGCACGAGGGGGCGGCCGGCGCCTGGCACGCGGAGTGGCGCCCGCTGCGCGAGCTGCTCGTGGCCACCGGCTCGGCCGCGTCCTGGCTGCGCTCGGCGCTGGAGCGGCTGCTGGTGCACCCCGACGTCATGCGCGGCAACCTGAGCCGCAGCGGGGTCACCGGGGACCTGCACGCGGTGGGGCCGCTCATCGACCGGGCACTGGACGCGTTCGGGTCGAAGCGGTGACCGCCGGCCCCGACCGGATCAGCCCCGGCCCCGTCCGGGCTCAGGGCCGGGTCACGACAGCAGCTTGACGAGCAGCGGGGCGAGGGCGGCCGGCTCGACGCCGTGGGTCTGGCCGTCCAGCACCTCGAACCGCGCGCCCGGGATCGCGGCCGCGGTCGAGCGCGCCGCCTCCCGCAGGGGCTCGGGGCTGGCACCGCCCGCGATCAGGGTCACCGGGACCGTGATCGCCGCGGCGACCCCGGGCCGCAGGTGGCCGGGGCCGAGCACGGCGTCGTCGTACGCGAGCGTCGGCGCGATGCCCTCCAGCACGGCGAACCCGGGCGAGGCGCGGAAGGCGGCGATGGCCTCGGGCGGCATCCCGACCCGCGACTGGAACAGCGCGACGGCGTCGCCGCGGCGGCCCTCGGCCAGCAGGCCGGTCAGCCGCTCGGTGTAGGCGGGGTCGGCGCCGAGCAGCGGCGGCTCGTACACCGCCAGCGCGGCGATGCCCGAGCCCTCCGCGGCGGCCTCGAGCCCGATCACCCCGCCCGAGGACATGGTGCAGACGCTCGCCGCGCCGCCCGCGGCCGCCACGACCGCATGGAGGTCCTCGATCTCGCGCCGCACGGCGTAGGGCTGGGTGTCGCCGCTCTCGCCGCGGCCGCGGCGGTCGTAGCAGTACACCGTGAAATGGTGCTGGAGGGCGGCGGCGAGGGGGCGCATCGGGCCGGCGGCGCGGAAGCAGCAGGCGCCGTCGACCAGCACCAGGGCCGGGCCGGAGCCGGTGGACTCGTAGCCGATCGGCGTGCCGTCGGCGGACATGACGGTGGGCATCGGGACTCCTAGAGCGAGGCCAGGTAGGCGTCGAAGCGGTCGAGGCTCGTGGCGAAGCCCGCGCGCGCCTCGGCGCTGCGGTAGGCCTCGGGCACGTCGGTCTGGTGGGTCGTCACCTCGGTGCGCCCGTCGCCGAGGTCGGCGAACGTGACCTCGGTGCGCATCCGCGTGTCCGCCTCGATCCAGACGAGGCGGCGCGGGCGGTCGATCTCGGCGTAGACGGCCCGCATGGTGTACGCGGAGCCGTCCGCGCCCACCATCGTCGTCTCGAACCGGCCGCCGGGCCGCAGCTCGACCACGATCCCGTCGAGCGGGGTCGTGGTGCCGGCCGGGCCCCAGAAGTGCGTGAGGTGCTCGGGCCGGGTCATGCAGTCGAACAGCAGCTCCGGCGAGGCGCGGTGGACGCGGCTGAAGGTCAGCTCGCTCACAGCCGCTCCAGGTATTCGCCGAGCCGGTCGTGGCGGCCGGCCCAGAGGGCCCGGTGCCGCTCGATCCAGCCGCCCGCCTCGGCCAGCGGCTCGCCCGCCAGCGCACAGGGCCGGGCCTGGGCGCTGCGGGTGCGCGAGATGAGCCGGGCCTTCTCCAGCACCTTGAGATGCTTCGAGACCGCCTGCTGGGTCATCGCGAAGGGCTCGGCGAGCTGCTGGACCGTCGCCTCGCCCTCGGCGAGCCGCTCCAGGATGGCCCGGCGCGTCGGATCGGCCAGGGCCGCGAAGACGAGGCTCAGCTCGTCGGTGACCACCATGCCTCGACGGTACCGACAACTGAGCGGTTTAACAACCGAATGGTTGTCATTGCAGGCTGTGGGTCGTCCGCTCGGACCGGGCCAGGGCGGCGAACGCCTCCGGGTCCGCGTTGGCGGCGATGACCACGGACGCGCCGGCCGACAGCGGGGCGAGCAGCCACTTGAGCGGGTGCTCCTGGGTGGCCGCGTTCACGAGCAGCCGGTCGCCGCCGCGCAGCCCGATCCGCTCGGCGAGCTCGGCGGCGATCGCACCGAACGAGCCGTAGGTGGTGCCGTCGGGCGTGACGGCGTCACCCGCCCGCGTGCGCCCGGGCGCGGGCACGTGCGGGGAGAACTCGTCGACGGCGGACTCGAGGTCGCGGTAGCCCTCGGGCGCCTCCTCGGCGAACAGGGAGAACCGGTGCTTGGCCTCGGGGATGCGCTCCAGCCAGGAGCCGATCCGGTCGGCGGCGACGAAGAGCACGTCGTAGGGCAGGTCCGCGCCGGGCTCGAGCACGTCGAGCCCGGCGGTCGCCGTGCCCTGCAGCGACACCCGCAGCCCGGCCGACCAGGCGCCCATGAGCACCGCGGCGGTGAGCCAGTGCGGCGGGAGCAGCACCGCGGCCCGGTCGCCCTCGGCGAGCCCGCAGCCCTCGCGCAGCAGGCCGGCGACCTGGGCCGCGCAGCCGCCGAGCTCGGAGGCGCTGAGGTCGACGTGCTCGCCGGTGGCGGCGTCGTGGAAGGTGAGAAGGGTCGGCTCGGTCAGCTCCGGCGCGCGGTGGGTGCCCATGCCCTACAGCATGATGGTCGCGCTGCTGCGGGCCACCTCCGGCTCGACCGGGGGCAGCGTCTCGTACTTCTTGAGCACGGCGTGCACGACGAAGACGTAGGGCACCTTCGAGCCCAGCCCGGTGACGGTGGCGCTGACCCGGCTGCAGCCCTTGCCCGCGGGCACCGTCTGCCAGGTCCAGGTCGGCTGCGGGCCCATGTAGAGGTGCTGGGACACGGCGGCGAGACGGTACTCCACCAGCGCCGGGTCGCCGATGTTCCACCAGCTCACGACGGCCGAGGTGGTGCCGGGGGCCACGTCGGCGCCGTTGACCACGCCCTGGCGGTAGGCGCCGGTGCACTCGGTGGGGCTGTAGCCCGGGGTGGCGGTGCGCGGCGTGCGGGACGGCAGCGGGGACATGGACGCGATCGGGCCCCGCACCGGGGCGCCCGTGGTGAGGCCGGCGGACGGGTCGGCCGCGTCGCCGCGCAGGTACACCGTCTTCTCCGGCAGGTTCACGACCTTCCCCGAGCCCTTGGTGGCGTCGGTCGAGCCGCCGGTGCCGGCGCCGCCGAGGCCGGGCAGCATGCCGCACCCCGCCACCCCGGTGGCCAGGGTCGCGACGAGGACCAGGCCCGCGCCGATGCGCCGCTTCACCCCGGTCACATCGGCACGGGCGGCGCCGAGCTGAGCGCTCGATCGGCCGCCGCGGCGCGGCCGGCGCCCTCCCGCGCGACAGGCGGACCCTAGCCGCGCGACAGGCGGCGCTCGACGGCCGCGGCGAAGCGCTCCGCCGAGCCCTCCGCGTGGCCGAAGAACAGCGACGGCTCCGCCAGCTCGACCTCGATGACCACCGGGCCGTCCGGGGAGGGCAGCAGATCCACGCGGGCGTACAGCAGCTCGCCCGCCGGCACCGGCAGCGCTTCGAGCACGCGGGCGGCGAGCGCGCGCTCCTCGTCCGACGGGGTGCGCGGGGAGATGTTCTCGTTCTGGTACAGCAGGTCGCCCTCGACGTACGGGCCGGTGAGGATCGCGCCCTTGCGGATCGCGTGGCTGAACTCGCCGTCGAAGTGCAGCAGCGCCGTCTCCCCCGCGGTGTCCACGGCGTCGAGGTACGGCTGGATCATCACGAGCCGCCCGTCCGCCTGCAGCCGGCGCACCTGCTCGGCGGCGAGGGCGGCCTGGGAGCCGAGGTCGTACCGCCCGGTGTCGATGCTCCCGGCGCTCACCGCGGGCTTGATCACGATCTCGCCGGTGCCCTCCGGCACGAAGGCGTCGCCGGGCTCGACCCAGGTGGTCGGGACGATCGGGATGCCGGCCGCGGCGAGCTCGCGCAGGTAGCGCTTGTCGGTGCTCCACTCGATCACCGCCGCCGGGTTGGCCAGCCGCGGCACCGAGCGGGCCCAGGCGACGAACTCGGCCCGGCGCTTGGCGTAGTCCCACGTGTTGCGCACGATCGCGAGGTCGTAGCCGGCCCAGTCGGCGCCGGCGGCGTCCCACGCCACCGGCTCGGCCGCGATGCCCCGCGCGGCGAGGGCCGGGATCAGCGCCCGGTCGTCCTCGTCGAGATCCGGCAGGTCGGCGCAGGTAACGAGAGCGACCCGGGCGGCGGCCCGGGTCGCGTTGACAAGGGAACGATCATGATTCACGCAGCGAAAGATACCCGCGGCGGGCGGGTTCGGGGTGTTCTAGCGCGACAGCGTGCGGCGCCCCATCGAGCGCCAGAGGTCGTTGCTCGGGCGCATGTGCTCGAGCAGCTCGCGCTCCCAGGCGTTCTCGATCGTGACGCCGGCCTGGGCGCAGGCGGAACGCGCGATGTCCGTGCCCTCGGCCATCTGGTCGCCCCAGACGCCGTCCTCTCCGACGAGCACGATGCGGGCACCGCGCCGGCCGACGTACTCGATGACTGCCTTCGCGCCGCCGTGGTCGTCCGCGAAGGACTTGAGGCCCGCGATCAGCCCGCCCGGAACCGGACGGTTGAGGGTCATCGTCGTATCGGAACCATCTGCCATGACGGCCACATTAGAGGGACGGCAGGCCACGTGCGGGGGAAGTCGGCGTCGGTTGTGATCGTTCTTACCAACACGTTTACACCACACGTCAGGCGTTTGGCGCGGCAATGTCCGTAAATATCGGGATTTTCTGCGAGTGTTTCGGACGCGTAAAGCGAGACATGCATCACGTGCGGTGTCCGCCTGAGGAGGCGTGCCAAAAAATCGGGCGTTTCCGGCTTAACTTTCGCTTAGGCCCCCAAATGGCCAGGGGTTTGGGCCACTGCTCTTTGCCGTGCGGTGACCCGCGCTTCGCGGGCCGGCGCTACTGGATGAGGGCGTCGATGGCGACGGCGACGAACAGCAGCGTCAGGTAGGTCACGGACCAGTGGAACAGCCGCATCGGCTTCAGCGGCTCCTCGCGCCGGGCGCGGCCGTGCAGGCGGTGCGCCTCCACGAGCAGCAGCGCGCCGGTGACGACCGCGACGACGCCGTAGAGCGGCGTCATCCCCATCGGCCAGAGCGCGACGGATGCGCCGACGGTCAGCCAGCTGTAGATCACCGTCTCCAGGCCCACGCGGCGCAGGCTGCGCACGACGGGGAGCATCGGGATGCCGGCCCGGGCGTAGTCGTCCTTGAACTTGATCGCCAGCGCGTAGAAGTGCGGCGGCTGCCACAGGAACACGACCGCGAAGAGCACCCACGCCGTCCACGACAGCCCGCCGGTGACCGCCGCCCAGCCGATGAGCACCGGCGCCGCGCCGCACGCGCCGCCCCAGACGGTGTTCTGCGGCGTGGTCCGCTTGAGCCACATCGTGTAGACGAGGTCGTAGTAGGCGATCGCGCCGACGGTCAGCAGCGTGGCGAGCAGGTTGGTGAAGGTGGCCATGAGCACCGTCGACACCGCGGCGAGCGTGAGCCCGAAGATCAGGGCGCTGCGCGGGGAGACCGTGTGCGTGGCCAGCGGGCGCCGCGACGTGCGCTTCATGAGCTGGTCGATGTCGCGGTCGATGTAGCAGTTCAGCGCGTTGGCGGCGCCGGCCGCGAGCGAGCCGCCGACGAGCACGACGAGGACGAGCCACAGCGAGGGCAGGCCCTTGTCCGCGAGGAACATCACCGGGACGGTCGTGATGAGCAGCAGCTCGACGATGCGCGGTTTGGTCAGCGAGACGTAGGCCTTGACGATCGCACCGAGACCCGAGCGTCGCCGGGCCTCCTGCTGGCGCTGGGCCAGGGCGAGGGCACCCGCCGTGGTCGGACGGACCGGGGCGGACGTGAGCTGGTCAGCGACACCGTGGTCGACGAGTTGCGTCACGTCTGGTTTGCCACCTTCCCGGGGCGAGGCCATGCGGCGGAGCGGAGAGCCGCCGAGATCAGCGGGCTCCCGCATCGTAGAACAGGATCGTGGCTGCTCGGACGGCGACCCCGGGGGACCGTGACCCTCACCGGCGAGCGGAGAGTCAGGACGTGTCCGATTTCGCTGACAGCTGAATCGATCCAGGTCGGGGCCATCGCGGCTCATCGGCGCCCTGGGGGCGGATGCGGCCATCGACTACCGTTGCCGCAGGCAGTGTCGCCGATGTCCGAAACATGGTCGACTGCGCGTGGGGCTACCCGATCGTGGGTAGGGTCGACTTGATAACCCCTTCAGAACAGAACCCTTTCGAGGAACTACGCAAACCTCGCCGTTCGACAGGAGCAGCACCGCCGTGAGCGTTGAAGAGGTCAAGGGTCCCGAGCTGTCCTGGTCCGACGTCGACCGGCGCGCCGTCGACACGGTCCGGGTGCTGGCGATGGACGCCGTCGAGAAGGCCGGCAACGGCCACCCCGGCACCGCGATGAGCCTGGCCCCGGCCGCCTACCTTCTGTTCCAGAAGGTGATGAAGCACGACCCGACCGACCCGAACTGGCTCGGGCGCGACCGTTTCGTGCTCTCCTGCGGTCACTCCAGCCTGACGCTGTACATCCAGCTGTACCTGGCCGGCTACGGGCTGAGCATCGACGACCTGAAGTCGCTGCGCCAGTGGGGCTCGCTGACCCCGGGCCACCCCGAGCACGGCCACACCGCCGGCGTCGAGACCACCACCGGCCCGCTGGGCCAGGGCATCGGCAACGCGGTCGGCTTCGCCATGGCCGCCCGCCGCGAGCGCGGCCTGTTCGACCCGGAGCCGGCCCTCGGGGAGAGCCCGTTCGACCACGACGTCTACGTGATGTGCTCCGACGGCGACATCGAGGAGGGCATCAGCCACGAGGTCAGCGCGCTCGCCGCGCACCAGAAGCTGGGCAACCTGACGGTCATCTACGACGACAACGAGATCTCGATCGAGGACGACACCCGGGTCGCCAAGAGCGAGGACGTGGCCAAGCGCTACGAGGCCTACGGCTTCGACGTGCACGTCGTGGACTGGCGCAAGGGCCACGACGCCGGCGACGGGGTCTACAAGGAGGACGTCCAGGCGCTGTGGGACGCGATCCAGGCCGGCAAGCGGGTCACCGACAAGCCGACGTTCATCGCGCTGCGCACCATCATCGGCTGGCCGGCCCCGAAGAAGCAGAACACCGGCAAGATCCACGGCTCGGCCCTGGGCGCCGACGAGGTCAAGGCCACCAAGGAGGTCCTCGGCTTCGACCCGGCGCTGTCGTTCGAGGTCGACGAGGAGGTCCTCGCGCACACCCGCGGCGCCATCGAGCGGGGCAAGGC
This sequence comes from Dactylosporangium sp. CA-139114, assembly GCF_050955725.1. NCBI lineage: Bacteria > Bacillati > Actinomycetota > Actinomycetes > Micromonosporales > Micromonosporaceae > Dactylosporangium > Dactylosporangium sp. CA-139114. The sequence continues at coordinate 1,953,487 of NZ_CP192080.1, read as the reverse complement.
CCTGCACGCCAAGTGGGACGAGGCCTTCGCCCAGTGGCGCGAGCGCGCCGGCGAGCGTGCCGCGCTGCTGGACCGGCTGCTGTCCGGCGCGCTGCCGGCCGGCTGGGAGAAGGCGCTGCCGGAGTTCCCGCCCAGCGAGAAGGGCGTGGCCACCCGCAAGGCGTCCGGCGACACCCTCGCCGCGCTGGCCCCGGTGCTGCCGGAGCTGTGGGGCGGCTCGGCCGACCTCGCGGAGAGCAACAACACGACGATGGAGGGCGAGCCCTCGTTCCTGCCGTCGGAATACGCCACGAAGGCGTTCCCCGGCGACGAGTACGGCCGCACCCTGCACTTCGGCATCCGCGAGCACGGCATGGGCGCGATCCTCAACGGCATCAAGCTGCACGGCCCGACCCGCCCCTACGGCGGCACGTTCCTCGTCTTCTCCGACTACATGCGCCCCGCGGTGCGCCTGGCCGCACTCATGCACCAGCCGGTCATCTACGTGTGGACGCACGACTCGATCGGCCTCGGCGAGGACGGCCCGACGCACCAGCCGATCGAGCACCTCTCGGCGCTGCGCGCGATCCCCAACCTCGCGGTGGTGCGCCCCGGCGACGCCAACGAGACCGCGCAGGCCTGGAAGGCGGCGCTGGAGCGCAAGGACCAGCCGGTGGCGCTCGCGCTCACCCGGCAGAACCTGCCCACCCTGGACCGCACGGTCTACGCCCCGGCGGAGAACGTGGCCAAGGGCGGCTACATCCTCAAGGACGCCTCCGACAGCCAGCCCAAGGTGATCATCATCGCCACCGGCTCCGAGGTGCAGCTCGCGGTCCGGGCCCAGGAGCGCCTGGAGGCCGACGGCACCCCCACCCGGGTCGTGTCGATGCCGTGCCAGGAGTGGTTCGAGGAGCAGGACGCGGCCTACCGCCAGCGGGTCATCCCGACCGGCGTGAAGGCCCGCGTGACGGTCGAGGCCGGCATCGCGATGTCGTGGCGGGGCATCCTCGGCGACTGCGGCGTCCCGGTGAGCATCGAGCACTACGGCGCCAGCGCGCCCTACACGGTGCTGTTCGAGCAGTTCGGCTTCACCGTCGACAGGGTCGTGGCGGCCGCGCACGCCTCCCTCGCCAAGGTCGGCGAGATTACCGGCAGCACCACCGGCAACTGAAGCACTAAGGAGAATGCGATGAGTTCCGATCGGCTGGCCGAGCTCGCCGCCGCTGGTGTGGCGATCTGGCTCGACGACCTCTCCCGTCAGCGGCTGACCAGCGGCGGGCTGGACAAGCTCCGCCGCGAGCAGCACGTCGTCGGCGTGACCACCAACCCGACGATCTTCGCCAAGGCCGTCACCTCGGCCGAGGACTACGCCGAGCAGGTCAAGGACCTGGCCCTGCGCGAGACCTCGGTGCCCGAGGCGATGCGCTCGATCATGGCGCACGACGTGCGCTGGGCCTGTGACGTGCTCAAGCCGGCGGCCGAAGCCAGCCGGGGCATCGACGGCCGCGTCTCGATCGAGGTCGACCCGGCGCTCGCCGCCGAGACCGCCCGCACCCTCGCCGAGGCGAAGGAGCTGTGGTGGCTGGTCGACCGCGACAACCTGTTCATCAAGATCCCGGCGACCAAGGAGGGCCTGCCGGCGATCACCGCCACGCTCGCCCTGGGCATCAGCGTGAACGTGACGCTGATCTTCTCGCTGCAGCGGTACGAGGCCGTGATCAACGCCTTCTTCGCCGGCCTGGAGCAGGCGAAGGAGAACGGCCACGACCTGTCCAAGATCGGCTCGGTGGCGTCGTTCTTCGTGTCGCGGGTCGACACCGAATACGACAAGCGCCTCGACAAGATCGGCACCGCCGAGGCCAAGGCGCTCAAGGGCAAGGCGGCCATCGCCAACGCCAAGCTCGCCTACCGGCTCTACGAGCAGCAGTTCTCCTCGCAGCGCTGGCAGGCCCTGGCCAACGCGGGCGCGCATCCCCAGCGGCCGCTGTGGGCCTCGACCTCCACCAAGAACCCGGAGTACCGCGACGTCATCTACGTCGAGGAGCTCGTCGCCCCGGGCACGGTCAACACCATGCCGGAGCCGGTGATCCACGCCTTCGCCGACCACGGTGTGGTTCGCCCCGACGCCGTGACCGGCAGCTACGCCGAGGCGCAGCAGGTCATGGACTCGCTGGCCGCGCTGGGCATCGACTACAACGACGTCGTCGAGGTCCTCGAGCGTGAGGGCGTCGAGAAGTTCAGCGCCAGCGGCAAGGAAATGATCGAGACGGTGCAGAAGGCGCTGGACGCCGCGTCCTGACGTTCGCGCGTTCTGTCGTTCGCTCATTCGGTATTCGCCCGTCGTGCACGGGCGCCAAGATGAGGGCATGCGGGGAGTGGCGGGTGTCTGATCTGCTCGACGACGTCGTGGCGGCGGCCGGACTCACGGTGTTCGGCGTCGCCTCGGCCGCGCGGCCGGTCGGCGCCCCCACCCCCTTGCCTTTTCTCCCCGGTCCCGAGCTGACCGACCGGATCGCCGCCGTCCGCCCGCGGGGGCTGGACCGGGTCGTGCTCTGCGGGCCGGGCGCCGGGGCCGCGGCGATCGCCGCCACCCTCGGCCTGGACCTCACCGTGCTCGACACCGCCGACCCGCACCGGGTGCGCGCGGCCCTGGCCGACCGGCTGGAGCGGACGGTGGTCGTGCTCGCGGTGCCGGAGCCGACCGTCGTCGCGGACGCCCACCGGCGGGCCTTCCTGCAGGCGTTCGAGGACGCCGGCCTGCACGACGTGGGCCGGCGTTTCGTCGTCGTGACCGCGCCCGGCTCCGGGTTCGAGACCGTGGCGCGCGAGATGGGCGCGCCGCTCTTCCTCGCCCCGCCGACGACCTCCGCGCTGAGCGCGTACGCCCTCGTCCCCGCCGGGCTGGCCGGGGCGGACACGGCGGCGCTGCTGGCCGAGGCCGCGGCGTTCCAGGCTCCTCCCCCGCCCCGCGCCGCGGCGGGCTTCGCCGCGGCGGCCCCCCGCCGGGCCGGGCCGGCCGCGGAGCCGGCCGCGGAGCCGGTCGCGGAGCCCGTGCTGCCGGGCGTCGCGCTCGGCGAGACGATCGCCGCGGCGGTGCGCGACGGGCGGGACAAGCTCGCCGTCGCCCCCGACGGCACCGGCATCGACGGCCTCGGCCCGTGGATCGAGCGCCTCTTCGGCGACGCCGTGGTCACCGTCGCGCTGGAGAACCCCTCCTCGTGGGGGCACGAGGGCCCCGACGTGCTCGGCGTGACCGTCGGCGGCGTCCTGGGCCGCGCCATCATGCCCGGCGGCGGCATCATGCCCGACCTGTCCGTCAACGGCCCGCTCGGCGCGCACCTGTTCGCCTGGGAGCAGGCCGCGATCGTGGCCGGGGCGGCCCCGCGGCCCACCGGCGACGGCGACGCGCTGCTGCACCGGCTCGACAGCGGCGGGCCCGCCGGGGCGCCCGCCCTCGTCGAGGGGGCGATCGAGGTGTACGGCGAGACGACGGCCACGACGCTCATCGCCGCGATCGACGGGCTGGCCCGCACCGTCCCGCCCGGCGGCCGGGTGGCGATCGAGGCCCACCTCGACCAGGGCGGCGACGCGGCAGCATCCGGGGTGCGTGACGCCCTCGGCGGGCGGGTATCACGGGCGGTGACCTTCGGCTGGGGACCGCGTGCCGCCCCGGGCACCGGGGCCACGCTGCTCATCACCGGCGCGGTCACCCACGACGTGCCGGTGCCCGGCCGGCCGTACACGTTCGGCGAGCTCCAGGCCGCCTCCGCCGCCCCCGGCGACGGGCCGTGGCTGCGTTTGCATCTGACCGACCGGGCAACCGGTATCGAACAACTGTTGGCCGCCCTCGGAGGGTGAACTGATGACCAATCCGCTGCGGGACCCGCAGGACCGGCGACTGCCTCGGATCCCCGAGCCGTGTGCGCTGGTCATCTTCGGCGTCACCGGTGACCTGGCCCGCAAGAAGCTCATCCCGGCCGTCTACGACCTGGCCAACCGGGGGCTGCTGCCGCCGAGCTTCGCCGTGCTGGGCTTCGCCCGGCGCGACTGGGGCGACGGCGACTTCGAGGACCTGGCCCGCAAGGCGGCACAGAGCGGCGCCCGCACCACGTGGCGCGAGGAGGTGTGGGCCCGCCTCGCCGGCAACATCAAGTTCGTGCCCGGCTCGTTCGAGGACGACCAGGCCTTCGACCACCTGGCGCGGACGCTGAACGACCTGCACGACGAGGCCGGCATCCCCGGCAACGCGGCGTTCTACCTGTCGATCCCGCCCTCGGCGTTCCCGGTCGTGCTCAAGCAGCTCGAGCGCACCGGCATGTCGGACAACGCGAAGTCCGGCGGCTGGCGCCGGGTGGTGGTGGAGAAGCCGTTCGGCTACGACCTCACCTCGGCCAAGCAGCTCAACGACCTCGTCGACGACGCCTTCACCGCCCAGGACGTGTTCCGCATCGACCATTACCTGGGCAAGGAGACCGTCCAGAACATCATGGCGCTGCGCTTCGCCAACAACCTGTTCGAGCCGGTGTGGAACTCCAACTACGTCGACTCGGTGCAGATCACCATGGCCGAGGACGTCGGCATCGGCAGCCGGGCCGGCTTCTACGACAAGGTCGGCACCGCCCGCGACGTGCTGCAGAACCACCTGCTGCAGCTGCTGGCCCTGGTGGCGATGGAGGAGCCGACCGCGTTCGACGCCGACGCCATCCGCACCGAGAAGCTCAAGGTGCTCAACGCCATCAAGGTGCCGTCCGACGTGGCGACCAACACGGTCCGGGGGCAGTACCTGACCGGCTGGGTCGCCGGGGAGCGGGTGCCGGGGTACCTCGAGGAGAAGGACGTCCCGCCGGACTCCAAGACGGAGACCTACGTGGCGACCCGCCTGGGCATCCAGAACCGCCGCTGGGCCGGGGTGCCCTTCTACATCCGGGCCGGCAAGCGCCTGCCGCGGCGGGTCACCGAGCTCGCGATCCTGTTCAAGAAGGCCCCGCACCTGCCGTTCAGCGAGGCGGACGTGGAGATGCTCGGCAACAACCAGCTCGTCATCCGGGTCCAGCCGGACGAGGGCGTGATGCTGAAGTTCGGCTCGAAGGTGCCCGGCACGACCATGGAGGTCCGCGACATCGCGATGGACTTCCAATACGGCGAGGCCTTCACCGACGCGAGTCCCGAGGCCTACGAGCGGCTCATCCTCGACGTGCTCGTGGGCGACAAGACGCTGTTCCCGGACTCGGCCGAGGTCGAGGCAAGCTGGAACGTGGTCGACCCGCTCGAGGAGGCCTGGGCGGGTTCGACGCCCGAGCCGTACCGCGCGGGCGAGTGGGGCCCGCGGGCCGCCGACGAGATGCTGGCCCGCGAGGGCCGCGCCTGGCGCCGGGCCTGACCGGGGCCGAAGAGGAGACAGAGACATGATCGGTTTGTGGGACACCACCGGCATCGAGGTGGTCAAAGCCCTGGCCAACGAGCGGCGCAGCGCCGGCGGCCTGACCAGTGGCCTGGCCCTGACCCTGATCGCCGTGGTCGACGAGCGGCAGGTCCGCGAGGCCGAGGCGGCGGCGACCATCGCCGCCTCCGCGCACCCGTGCCGCCTGCTCATCATCGTGCGCGCCGACGTCACCCAGCAGCGCTCGCGCCTCGACGCCGAGATCGTCGTCGGCGGGCGGCTGGGCCCGTGCGAGGCGGTCGTGATGCGCATGCAGGGCCGGCTGGCGCTGCACGCCGAGTCGGTCATCATGCCGCTGCTCGCCCCGGACGTGCCGGTGGTGACGTGGTGGCAGTGCGCGCCGCCGGAGCGGATCGCCTACGACCCGCTGGGCGTCGTCGCCGACCGCCGCATCACCGACAGCGCCCAGGCCAGCGACCCGGTCGCCGCGCTGCGGGTGCGCTCCGACGACTACGTGCCCGGCGACACCGACCTGGCCTGGTCGCGCATCACCCCGTGGCGGACCCTGCTGGCCGGGGCGTTCGACGCCAACCGGACCGGCGTGCGCTCGGCCGAGATCGTGGCGCCCGAGCACGACCCGACCGCCCTGCTGCTCGGCGGCTGGCTGGAGGCGCGCCTCGGCGTGCACCCGACCCGCAAGCCCGGCGACGGCAAGATCATGCAGGCGGTGAACATGGTGCTCGACAACGGCGACTCGATGAACCTGATCCGCGACCTCAACGCGGGCGTCGCCACGCTGCAGCGCACCGGCCAGCCGGACCGCATCCTGCCGCTGAGCCGCCGCCCGCTCGGCGACGAGCTCGCCGAGGAGCTGCGCCGGCTCGACCCCGACCAGCCCTACGCGGCCGCGCTGGCGGCCGGCACCGGCAAGCGCCGGCTCGGCGAGCGCGGCGGCCCCCGCGTGCACATCTGGAAGGACCCCGCCCTGGCCGAGAAGCCGGAGGCCGGCACCGCGCCCGCGCCGGAGCCCGTGGCTTCATGAGTCAGTCGAAGATCGTCGTGCACACGGAGCCGCGGCTGCTCGCCGAGGCGGCCGCCGCCCGGCTCATCGTCCGGCTCACCGACGCCCAGGCCGAGCGGGGCGAGGCCACGGTCGTGCTGACCGGCGGGCGCATCGCCGCCCAGATCTACCAGGCGGTCCGCGAGAGCCCGGCCCGCGACGCGGTGGACTGGTCGCGGGTGAACGTCTGGTGGGGCGACGAGCGGTTCCTGCCCTCCGGCGACGGCGAGCGCAACGAGACCCAGGCCCGCGCGGCGCTGCTCGACGCGCTGAACCTCGACCCCGCCCGGGTGCACCCGATGCCGGCCTCCGACGGTCCGGACGGCGAGGACGCCGAGGCGGCCGCCGCGCGTTACGCCGCGGCGCTGGCCGATGCCGCCCGCCCCGGCCACGCCGAGCTGCCGCACTTCGACGTGGTGCTGCTCGGCGTCGGCGAGGACGGCCATGTGGCCTCGGTGTTCCCGGAGCACCCGGTGACGCTGGAGTCGCGGCCGGTCTCGGCGGTGCGGGGCAGCCCGAAGCCGCCGCCGGTGCGCATCACGCTGACCCTGCCGGCGATCAACACGGCGGCCGAGGCGTGGCTGATCGCCTCGGGCGACGGCAAGGCGAAGGCGGTCGGCCTGGCCCTCGCCGACGCGGGGCCGCGCCAGATCCCGGCGGCGGGCGTGCACGGGCGGGAGCTCACGCTGTGGCTGCTCGACACGGCCGCGGCCCACGAGCTGCCGCCCCGCTTCCGCAGCCTCGTCTGAGGATCGCCGATCAAGGCAGGGTGACCAGCCGCGGACCTGGCAGCAACGGCGCGCCAGCGCCGAGCGGTGTCTCGCGGGAGGGACGGTCCGCACCACGGCGGACCCGAGTCAAGGCCCTGGTTCGTACAGCGGGGCGCCGGCATCGCATCCGGCGCCCCGCTGGCTATCGGCCTGTGCGCTGACGCAGACGCGCCAGCGCTTCCTGGAGGATGGCCTCGCCGTCGGCGTCGGTGCGCCGCTCCTTCACGTAGGCCAGGTGGGATTTGTACGGCTCGGCCCGCGGACGCTTCGGCGGGGCCTGCTCGTCACGGCCGGCCGGGAGGCCGCACCGGGAGCAGTCCCAGGTGTCCGGGGGCTCGATCTCGGCGGCGAACGCCGGCTCGGTCACGTGCCCGTTGGCGCACCAGTAGGCCACGGTGCGCCGGGGGGCCTGTTCACCACGCTCGGCCCAGCGCACCGGGCCGGAGCCGACTCGTGTTCCGCGGATGGCATTGCCAGCTGCCACGGCTGCTCGCTCCTGTTCGTCGGGGGGTACGACGTCTTACGGAGTGCAGGAGTGTGGGCGTAAACACCTGCGCGCGGCCCGTAAGTTGCACGGACCGCGCGCCGAGTCTAGCGCTGATGGCAGCCGAGGTGCTCAGGCGCCACCGTTCTGCACGATTTTGAGCCAGAGGCCGAGGCCGACGATGCAGGCGAACCAGATGATGCCGACCAGCACGGTGTAGCGGTCGAGGTTCTTCTCCGCGACCGACGAACCGGCCAGGCTGGAGGACACGCCGCCGCCGAACATGCTGGACATGCCGCCGCCCTTGCCGCGGTGCAGGAGCACGAGCAGGGTCAGCAGCACGCTGGTGATGACCAGCAGCACGATCAGGGTGTAGGCGAACGCCGTCATGGCGCGGTCGTCCTCTCGGCAAGGCGGTCAGGGAACGGTCGTACGTAGAGCGGGTGCCAGCTTACTAGGCGAGTCCGATCGCGCACAGGCCGGGCCGCCGGAACCGCGGGGCCGCAACGTCGCGCGGCCCCGTGGACCGCGCGACGCGCTGTGCCGCTGCTGTTACTTGCCGAGGCGGACGATCCGCGCGAAGCCCTCGGCGTCGATGCTCGCGCCGCCCACGAGGGCGCCGTCGATGTCGGGCTGCTCGATGATCGCCGCGACGTTGTCGTGCTTGACCGAGCCGCCGTAGAGGATGCGCACGCGGTCGGCGGTGCCGCCGCTGTACTTCTCGGCCAGCCGGGTGCGGATCGCCCCGATGACCTCCTGCGCGTCCTCGGGCGTCGCCACCTTGCCGGTGCCGATCGCCCAGACCGGCTCGTACGCGATGACGATCTTCTCGACCTCGTCGGTCTTGATCTTCTCGAGGCCGGCGTCGAGCTGCGCGAGGGTGTAGCCCACGTGCTCGCCCGACTCGCGGACCTCCAGGCCCTCGCCCACGCACAGGATCGGCGCGATGCCGTTGGCCAGCGCCGCCTTCACCTTGGCGTTGACCAGGGCGTCGTCCTCGTGGTGGTACTGCCGCCGCTCCGAGTGCCCGACGACCGCGTACTGGCAGCCGAGCTTGGCCAGCATCGCCCCCGAGACCTCGCCGGTGTAGGCGCCCGACGCGTGCGCGGAGATGTCCTGCGCCCCGTAGCCGATGAGCAGCTTGTCGCCGTCCACCAGCGTCTGGACGCTGCGGATGTCCACGAACGGCGGCAGGACGACCGTCTCCACGGCGTTGAGCTGCTGCTCGTTGAGCGTGAAGGCCAGCTTCTGCACCAGCGCGATGGCCTCGAGGTGGTTCAGGTTCATCTTCCAGTTGCCGGCCATGAGCGGGCGGCGTCCGGTGACCTCAGCCATCGCTCAGGCCTCCAGCGCCGTGATGCCCGGCAGGGCCTTGCCCTCGAGGAACTCGAGGGAGGCGCCGCCACCGGTGGAGATGTGGCTGAAGCCGTCCTCCGGGATGCCCAGCGCGCGCACGGCCGCGGCCGAGTCGCCGCCGCCGACGACGCTGAAGCCGTCGATCTTGGTGATCGCCTCGGCGACGCCCCGCGTCCCGGCGGCGAAGGGCGCCAGCTCGAACACGCCCATCGGGCCGTTCCAGAAGACGGTCTTCGCCCCGTCGAGGGCCGCCGCGAAGGCCGCCACCGACTCCGGGCCGATGTCCAGGCCGAGCTCCCCGGCCGGGATGGCGTCCACGCCGACCGTCTGCGTCGCCGCGTCGGCCGCGAACTTGTCCGCGGTCACCACGTCGGTCGGCAGCACGATCTTGTCGCCGCCCCGCTGGAGCAGGTCCTTGCAGGTGTCGACCATCTCGTCCTGCAGCAGGCTCTTGCCGACCTCGTGGCCCTGGGCCTTGAGGAAGGTGAAGCACATGCCGCCGCCGATGAGCAGCTTGTCGACCTTGGGCAGCAGCGCCTCGATGACGGCGAGCTTGTCCGAGACCTTCGAGCCGCCGAGGATCACCACGTAGGGCCGCTCAGTGCCGTCAAGGTCGCCGGTGAGCTTCGAGAGGACCTCGAGCTCCTTGGCGACCAGGTAGCCGCTGTAGTGCGGCAGAAGCCCGGCCACGTCGAAGACGCTGGCGTGCTTGCGGTGCACGGCGCCGAACGCGTCGTCGACGTAGACGTCGCCGTGCGCGGCCAGCTCCTGCGCGAACGCCTTGCGCGCGGCCTCGTCCTTGCTGGTCTCCCCCGCGTTGAAGCGGAGGTTCTCCAGCAGCACCAGGTCGCCGTCCTCGCCGTTGAAGGCCACCGGGGCGCCCAGCAGCTCGCTCAGGCGGGCGGCGACGGGCGCGAGGGTGTACTTCGGGTCGGGCTCGCCCTTCGGGCGGCCCAGGTGCGACATGACGGTGATCTTCGCGGCGCCGGCCTCACGCAGGGCGTTGATGGTCGGCAGGACCGCGCGGATGCGCCCGTCGTCGGTGATCTTGTCTCCGTCGAGCGGGACGTTCAGGTCGGCGCGCAGCAGCACGCGCCGACCGGCGACGCCCTCGCTCAGGAGGTCGTCGAGCGTCTTCACAGGCCGGTGCCGACCAGGGTGACGGCGTCGACGAGACGGTTGCTGTAGCCCCACTCGTTGTCGTACCAGCCGACGACCTTGACCTGGTTGCCGATGACCTTGGTCAGGCCCGCGTCGAAGATGCACGACGCCGGGTCGGTCACGATGTCGGTGGAGACGATCGGGTCCTCGGTGTAGACGAGGATGCCGGCGAGCGGGCCCTCGGCGGCCGCCTTGATCGCCGCGTTGACCTCCTCGACGCTGGTGTCACGGCCGACGGTGACCGTGAGGTCGGTCGCCGAGCCGGTCGGGACCGGCACGCGCAGCGCGTAGCCGTCGAGCTTGCCCTTGAGCTCGGGGATGACCAGGCTGATCGCCTTGGCGGCACCGGTCGAGGTCGGCACGATGTTCAGGGCCGCGGCGCGGGCGCGACGCAGGTCCTTGTGCGGGCCGTCCTGCAGGTTCTGGTCCTGCGTGTAGGCGTGGATCGTGGTCATGAGGCCACGCTCGATGCCGAACGTGTCGTTGATGACCTTCGCCATCGGGGCGAGGCAGTTGGTCGTGCACGACGCGTTGGAGATGATCGTGTGCTTGGCCGGGTCGTACTGGTCCTCGTTCACGCCGAAGACGATCGTCAGGTCCTCGTTCTTGGCCGGAGCCGAGATGATGACCTTCTTGGCGCCGCCGGCCACGTGGACCTTGGCCTTCTCGGCGTCGGTGAAGATGCCGGTCGACTCGATGACGACGTCCGCGCCCAGGTCGCCCCAGGGCAGCTTCGACGGGTCACGCTCGGCGAGGGCCTTGAAGGTCTTGCCCGCGACGGTGATCTCGTCCGCGGTCGCCTTCACCTCCTCGCTCAGCCGGCCGAGGATGCTGTCGTACTTGAGCAGGTGCGCCAGCGTCTGGTTGTCGGTCAGGTCGTTGACGCCGACAACCTCGATGTCGGCGCCCTTCGCCAGGGCCGCACGGAAGAAGTTGCGCCCGATACGGCCGAAGCCGTTGATGCCAACCCGGATGGTCACTTCGACACATCTCCTCGTCTCTTCGCGCCAGCGGCCACGCCGATGTGCCGGTGTGCCGTGCGCCAGATGAGTGTTATTGGCTCGCCCACCCTGGTCCCGCCGGTCCGGACCCACCCGTTGGGTGCGGGGTCCGGCCGCGTGTCGCGGCGGCGATCGAACAGCGAGGAGCGACCCGAGTCGGCCTCATCGCCGAACACGGCAAACCCTATCGTCTCGAACCGGTCACGATGCCGCGGGGGTGTCGGAGCCCACGTTCGATCGTACGGGGGCACCCGCTGCCGGGCCGGGTGACCCGAGGCGTTATGGCCGATAAGTCGGGCACTGCGCGCCGCAACTTATCGGATTTATACCCCGACGGGGCTTATGCCGGATTCTAGTTCAGCCGACCAGCATCTCCGGGGTCACGGCCGACTCGGTGTCGGGAATGCCCAGATCACGGGCGCGCTTGTCGGCCAGCGCCAGCAGACGCCTTATGCGGCCGGCGATCGCGTCCTTGGTCAGCGGCGGGTCGGCGAGCGCGCCGAGCTCCTCCAGCGACGCCTGCCGGTGCTCGAGCCGCAGGGTGCCCGCGCTGGACAGGTGGTCGGGCGCGGTGTCGGCGAGGATCTCCATGGCCCGGGCGACCCGGGCGGCGGCGGCGACCGCGGCCCGCGCCGAGCGGCGCAGGTTGGCGTCGTCGAAGTTGGCCAGCCGGTTGGCGGTGGCCCGCACCTCGCGCCGCACCCGGCGCTCCTCCCAGGTCAGCACGCTCTGGTGGGCGCCGATGCGGGTGAGCAGCGCGGCGATCGCGTCGCCGTCCTTGACCACGACCCGGTCGACCCCGCGCACCTCGCGCGCCTTCGCGGTGATCCCGATGCGCCGCGCCGCCCCGACGAGCGCGAGCGCCGCCTCGGGACCCGGGCACGTGATCTCCAGCGCACAGCTGCGCCCGGGCTCGGTCAGCGAGCCGTGCGCGAGGAAGGCACCCCGCCATGCGGCGACCGCACAGCACATGTTCGCCGACACGACGTGCGGCGGGAGCCCGCGCACGGGACGTCCGCGCACGTCGAGCAGGCCGGTCTGGCGGGCGAGGGCCTCGCCGTCCTTGACCACGCGCACGATGAAGTGGCTGGCCTTGCGCAGACCGCCCGACGCGAGGACATGGATCTCGCTGCCGTACCCGTACACCTCCGACACCTCGCGACGCAGCCGGCGCGCGGCGGCGTTGGTGTCGAGCTCGGCCTCGACGACCACCCGGCCCGAGACGATGTGCAGCCCTCCCGCGAAGCGCAACAGCGCGGCCATCTCGGCTCGCCGGCAGCAGGGCTTGGCCACGTCCACCCGGCTGAGCTCGTCCTTGACCGCAGCGGTCATCGCCATTCTGTCGTCACCTCGCGGATTTCGTGTTCACAGTGATGTCCCCGTCCGTACCGGCACGCGCCCGACCCCCGTTGGTCCGCGAGCCGTGCTCACTTCTCATCCCGGCACCGCGCGCGATCCTGGCGGTCGTCCGGGCGGTCTTGCCTGCGTCGACCTGCAGCAATGGGTCGAGCGCCGCCGCCAGCGCCTGCGGGTCGTGCCGGGGCCCGCCGTCATCGACGGCGACCGGGGCCAGCACCAGCCGCGCACCAAGCGATTCTGCCGCACGATGGACCGGTTCGGGGTCGCCTACGGCTTTCCCGTCGGCAAGAACTACATCGACGTGCAATCCAGGTAGGTAACGGGACAGGGCGGCCAGGTGCTCGGGCAGCGTCAATCCCGCGGTCTCGCTGTCGGCCGCCAGGTTGAGCGTGACCAGCCGCCGGCCCGCGCTGTCCCGGATGGCGTCGGCCAGCCCGGGCACGAGCAGGTGCGGAATCACGCTGGTGAACCACGAGCCGGGCCCGAACAGCAGCCAGTCGGCCTCGCGCGCGGCCCGCACCGCCTCGGCGCACGCCTCGGGCGTGCCCGGGGTCAGCCGCACCCGGTCGATGGTCTTGGTGGTGACCGCGACCTCGTGCTGCCCGCGCACGGTGACGACCTCCCCGTCCCCGGACAGGTCCGCCTCGATGTGCAGCGGGGCGCGCGACATGGGCAGCACCCGCCCGCCGCAGCGCAGCAGCGCCGCCGCCCGGTCGAGCGCGGCCACCGGGTCGCCGGCCTGCTCCATCAGCGCGACGAGCACGAGGTTGCCCACCGCGTGCCCGGCGATGTCGTCCTCGCCGGTGAACCGGTGCTGGAACAGCTCGGCGGTGGCCGTCTCGTCGGCGAGCGCGGCGAGGGCCTGGCGCAGGTCGCCCGGCGGCAGGATGTCGCGCGTCCGGCGCAGCCGCCCGCTGGAGCCGCCGTCGTCGGCGACGGTCACGACGGCGGTGATGTCGAGCGGACGACCCCGCTGCACGATGCGCAGCGCGCGCAGCGTCGCGGACAGCCCGTGGCCGCCCCCGAACGCGACGACCTTGACCGCCTCGCGCGCGGCCGGTTGCACGCGCGGCGCGTGCATCTGGCCGCGGCCGTTGTCGTCGGCCGGCGCCTCGGCGGATGCGGATCCGGACGCCTCGGGGCGCCGGCTGCCGGGCGCGGTGTCCGTCGCGGCCGGGTTCCGTGCGGCGTCGCTGCCGCCCGTGGGCCGGCTCGTCATTCGCGTCCCAGGTCGCGGTGCTGCGGCGAGGCCGCGAGCCGCATCTCGCGCAGCCGCCGGGCGAGCTCCTCGGCGATGGCCACGCTGCGGTGCTTGCCGCCCGTGCAGCCGACGGCGATCGTGAGGTAGCGCTTCCCCTCGCGCTCGAAGCCCGGCGCGGTCGCGTTGATGAGGCGGGCGTACGTCTCCACGAACGTGATCGCCCCGCGCTGCCCCAGCACGTACCGGCTGACGTCCGTCTCCCGCCCGGTGTGCTCGCGCAGCTCCGGCACCCAGTACGGGTTGGGCAGGAAGCGCGCGTCGAGCACGAAGTCGGCGTCGGGCGGCAGACCGTACTTGAACCCGAAGGACAGCACCGTGACCCTGATCTGGGTCGTGTCCTCCTCGCCGAACATCTCCTCGATGCGCCCGCGCAGCTGGTTGACGTTGAGGTGGCTCGTGTCGATCAGGACGTCGGCCTGCTCGCGCGCCTCCAGCAGCAGCTTGCGCTCGGCCGCGATGCCGTCGGAGAGCCGCCCGGCGCCCTGCAGCGGGTGTGAGCGCCGCACGCTCTCGAAGCGCCGGATCAGCACCTCGTCGTCGGCGTCGACGAAGACCATCCGCGGGTTGAAGCCCCGCTCGCGCAGCGACTTCACCGCCCCCGGCAGGTCGGTCGAGAAGGCGTGGCTGCGCACGTCCAGCACCATCGCGGTGCGCCGGACCGCGCCCTGGGCCGCGTGCGCGAGCTCGGCCATGTCGAGCAGGAGCGCCTGGGGCAGGTTGTCCACGACGTAGTACCCGACGTTCTCGAGCGCCCGCGCCACGGTGCTGCGGCCGCCGCCGGACACGCCGGTCACGATCACGAGGTCGGTGGTGTTGCGCCCGGGCAGGATCCCCTCGGCGGGGTCCACCTCCCCGGCGCCGAAGCCCTCCCCCGCGTCCGTACGCCCCGCGATCCCGGCACGGTCAGCGGTCTCGGCACCCTCCTGGGTCCCGGCACGCCCCTGGGTCCCGGCACGCTCCGCATCGACGGACGCACCCTCCGCGAGCTCGCCGGCGCTGCTGGCCGTCGGTTGGGCACCGCCGTCGTCCGCGGTGGCGCCTCTCGGCACGTCGCCATCTCTCGACACGACGATGAGTTTATGTCGTGCGGCGCGCGGCATCGGACGGTCGGTCGGTTTGCACTAGTTCGCGGTATCTCCAGCCCCGGCCTCCTCCACGACCTCGTCGACCGCTCCGCCCCTGCTGACCCCGTCTCCTGACCCGCGTTCGGGCGTGTCGCCGGCCTCGACGATCACTTCCGGCGTGTCCCCCATCCGTGTCACCTCCACCCGGGGAAGGACGACCTCCGGGGCCCCCGCGCCGAGCTCCACGGCCACGTCCGGATCGCTACCGGCGTGCGACACCTCGCCGCGCGGCCACCCCGCCCCGCGCACGTCCCCGGCCGACCGGCCCGACGCACCCGGCCCGCCCTCGGCCCCCGCCTTCGCCGCGCCCGCATCAGCCCCGGCCGGCGAGCCGCCCTCGGCAGCACCCTCCCCCGCGCCCGCATCGGCACCGGCCCGCGAGCCGCCGTCGGCCCCCGCCGCCACCGCCCACGAGCCGCCGGACGCGACCGACCAGCTCTCGGACCGCACCTCGGCCGCGTCCGAGCCCGGCGAGGCGTCCGGATCCGGGCCAACGACCGGGTCCGGATCGGTGCCAATGGCCAGGTCCGGAGCGGGGCCGACGACCGCGTCCGCAGCGGGGTCCGCGGGCGACGGGTCCGAGGACGGCGCGGGATCGGGCACGGCGTCGGCGGGGCGGCGAGCCGACGCGAGCGGGTCGGTGTTCAGCGCCGCCTGAATCGCCTCCGCCGTGCGCCGCCCGATGCCGGGCACCTCCGCGATCTCCTCCAGGGTCGCGGCCTTCAGCCGTTTGAGCGACCCGAAATGCCGCAGCAGCGCCTTGCGGCGGATCTCGCCGAGGCCGGGCACCGAGTCCAGCGACGAGGCCGTCATGCGCTTCGAGCGCTTCTGCCGGTGGTACGTGATGGCGAAGCGGTGCGCCTCGTCGCGGACGCGCTGCAGGAGGTACAAACCCTCGGAGGTCCGGGGCAGGATCACCGGGAACTCGTCGTCCGGCAGCCACACCTCCTCGAGGCGCTTGGCGAGGCCGCAGACGGTGATGTCGTCGATGCCCAGGTCCAGCAGCACCTGTGCGGCCGCGTTGACCTGGGGCTGGCCGCCGTCGACGACGACGAGCTGGGGCGGGTAGGCGAACTTGCGCGGCCGCCCGGTCGTCGGGTCGATGCCGGGGCGGGACGGGTCGGCCTCGGCGGCCTCGTCGATCTCGACCTTGGCGTCGAGGTAGCGGGCGAACCGCCGCCGCAGCACCTCGGAGATCGCGGACACGTCGTCGGTGTCGCCGTTGATCGCGAACCGCCGGTATTCGCTCTTGCGCGACAGCCCGTCCTCGAACACCACCATGCTCGCGACCACGTCGGTGCCCTGGATCTGCGAGATGTCGTAGCACTCGATGCGCAGCGGCGCGGTGGGCATCGCGAGCGCCTCGGCGATCTCCTCGAGGGCCTTGCTGCGCGTGCTCAGGTCGCCGGCCCGGCGCAGCTTGTGCTGCTGCAGCGCCTGCTCGGCGTTGCGCGCCACGGTCTCGGCGAGCGTCTTCTTGTCCCCGCGCTGCGGCACCCGGATCGACACGCGGCTGCCCCGCAGCCGGGTCAGCCAGTCGGCGAGCGCGTCGACGTCGGCCGGCAGCTCCGGCACGAGCAGCTCGCGGGGCAGGTCGGCGGCCTCGGCCCCGGCCTCGCTGCCGTAGATCTGCGTGCAGAAGTGGTGCACGAGGTCGCCCGGGGTCAGGTCCTCGGTCTTCTCCACGATCCAGCCGCGCTGGCCGCGCACCCGCCCGCCGCGCACGTGGAAGACCTGCACCGCGGCCTCGAGCGGGTCGTCGGCGAACGCGACCACGTCGGCGTCGGTGCCGTCGCCGAGCACGACGGCCTGCTTCTCCATGGCCCGCCGCAGCGCCCCGAGATCGTCGCGCAGCCGCGCGGCGCGCTCGAAGTCCAGCTCGTCCGAGGCCTGGTACATCTCCCGCTCGAGCGGCTTGACCATGGTGTCGGTCTTGCCGGCCATGAAGTCGCAGAAGGCCTCGACGATCGCGCGGTGCTCGTCCTCGCTCACCCGGCCGACGCACGGGGCCGAGCACTTGCCGATGTAGCCCAGCAGGCAGGGCCGGCCGATCTGGCCCGCGCGCTTGAAGACGCCGGACGAGCACGTGCGGGCCGGGAACACCCGCAGTAGCAGGTCGAGCACCTCACGGATGGCCCAGGCGTGGGCATACGGCCCGAAATAGCGCACGCCCTTGCGCTTGCTCCCGCGCATCACCTGCAGCCGGGGATACGCCTCGTCGAGCGTGACGGCGAGGTAGGGATAGCTCTTGTCGTCGCGATACCGGACGTTGAACCGCGGATCGTAGGCCTTGATCCAGTTGTACTCCAGCTGCAGCGCCTCGACCTCGGTGCCGACGGTCACCCAGTCGACCCGCGACGCGGTCGTGACCATCTGCTGGGTGCGCGAGTGCAGCGTCCAGAGATCGGCGAAGTAGCTGCTGAGCCGCTGCCGGAGGCTCTTGGCCTTGCCCACGTAGATGACCCGGCCGGACGGGTCGTAGAAGCGGTAGACACCCGGGGTGTCCGGAATGGTCCCCGGTGCTGGTCGATACGTGGACGGGTCAGGCACCCTTCGAGACTATCCGGGGGGTACGACAGAAATCGGGGGCCGGTCGCGCGGACCGGCCCCCGATCGGGTCACGTCGCGATGTAGATGTCGTCGCCCTCGAAGCGGAGCTTCTTCTCCTGCAGCGGGCTGGTCGCCGGCGGGTTGGTCGCGGATCCGTCCGCGGCCGAGAACGTGCTGCCGTGGCACTTGCAGTTGATGTTGTTGTTCGCCACGTCCGTGACCACGCACTGCTGGTGGGTGCAGATCGCCGTGAAGGCCTTGTACGTCCCGGACTCCGGCTGCGTGATGACCGTGCCGCCGTCGTCGGAGACGATCTTGCCCCCGCCCACCGGGATGTCGGCCTTCTTCGCGATCGGGCCACCGGGGCTGGAGCCGGAGCCGGAGCCGGCAGTGCTGTCCGATCCACCCTTGTCGTCTCCGCAGGCGGCCAGGACGGACGCGGCCGTCACACCGGCCGCCCCGGCGAGGACCGCGCGGCGGGTCGTCTCACTCATCTAGCTCCTCCAATGGTCGTGTGCCCGCAGGCTGCGCCCAGAGATACACAAAGCATGGAGGGTACGGTTCAATGCTCAACAAAGACTGTGAATCCAGCACCCAAACCGCAATCGAGACATCACGCAGCGCGACGAGTCATGCCCGGACGACGTACCCGCTCTTGACGCCCACCTTGATGCTCTTGAGCCCGCTCGGCGTCGGGCCCTCGACCTTGGAGCCGTCGGCGACCTTGAACTTCGAGTTGTGCCGCGGGCACATGATGACCGGGTTGCCGTCGAACGGCGGGTCGACGATCGCGCCCTGGTGCGGGCACACCGCGTCGTACGCCTTGAACGACCCCTTCGCCGGCTGCACCACCAGCACCGTGTCCTTGACGATCACGCCGCCGCCGACCGGCACCTCGCCCACGGCGACCAGCGCGTTGTCCGGCACCTGAGCCCCGGCGCCGCCGCCCGTGCCGCTGTCGTCGAACGGGTTCCCGCCGGTCGTGGCGGGCGCGGCGGGTGTGCTCGAAGCGCCCGGGTTGCCGCCGGCGCTCGGTGCGGGCTCGTCCACGCCGCAGCCGGCCAGCACGGCGATGCCCATCGCGCCGGCACCCAGCAGCAGCGTGCGCCGGGCGGCGCAGCGGTTGAAGACGTCCTCGTCTGGCACGTGGTTCCTCCTGAGGTCAGCCTCGCCAGCGGCCACCGTAGCAGCGCCGCCTGTGTGCCCGTGCCCGCCCTCGAAACCGGCGAATTCCGACTTGTCGCCTGGCGGGGGATAAATCCGATATGTCGCGGCGCGGAGCGCCCGACATATCGCAGGACGGCCCCGGACCGGAGCGCCCGACACGTCGAAGAACCTCGCGGCGCGGAGCGCCCGACACGTCGCACAACGGCCCCAAAGCGAAGCGCCCGACACGTCGAAGAACCTCGCGGCGCGGACCGCCCGACACGTCGCACAACGGCCCCAAAGCGAAGCGCCCGACACGTCGAAGAACCTCGCGGCGCGGACCGCCCGACACGCCGCACAACGGCCCCAAAGCGGGGCGTCCTACCGGGCCGCGGCCGAGATCGAGCGCCCTTCGACGCCCACGCCGACACGGGCGACACCGCCGACGTCGAGACGGGCTCGCCGGTCGGCCACGGGCAGCCGGATGCGCCGCCTGGGGACCACCCTGCCGCTCCCGGCACCTCGCACCATGGCCCCGGAGCGGCGAACACCGCCCCGGGGCCACGCACAGCAAACACTCAGCGTTTGGCCGTCGCCTTCTTCGCCGCCGTCTTGCGCGGCGCCGCCTTCTTCGCGGCCGCCTTGACCGGAGCCGCCTTGGCCGGGGCAGCCGCCTTGGCCGGAGCCGGAGCCGCCGCCTTGGCCGCCTTCCGTGGCGCGGCGGCCGGCTTGGCCCCGTTGGCCTGCGCCGCCCGGTCCCGGGCCGCCGAGTCGCCGCCGCCCTCGCCCGAGAGCCCCAGCACGTGCCGCAGGAACTGCCCGGTGTAGCTCTCCGGCAGCTCCGCGATCTCCTCCGGCGTCCCGGCCCCGACGACGGTCCCGCCCTTGTGGCCGCCCTCCGGCCCCATGTCGATGATCCAGTCCGCGGTCTTGATGACGTCGAGGTTGTGCTCGATGACAATGACCGTGTTGCCCTTGTCCACGAGGCCCTGCAGCACGAGCAGCAGCTTGCGGATGTCCTCGAAGTGCAGGCCGGTGGTCGGCTCGTCGAGCACGTACACCGTCCGCCCGGTCGAGCGCTTCTGCAGCTCCGAGGCCAGCTTCACCCGCTGGGCCTCGCCGCCGGAGAGGGTCGGCGCGGGCTGGCCGAGCCGCACGTAGCCGAGGCCGACGTCGACCAGGGTCTTCAGGTGGCGGTGGATCGCCGGGATGGCCTCGAAGAAGCCCGCGGCCTCGTCGATCGGCATGTCGAGCACCTCGGCGATGGTGCGGCCCTTGTAGTGCACCTCGAGGGTCTCGCGGTTGTACCGCGCGCCCTTGCACACCTCGCAGGGGACGTACACGTCGGGGAGGAAGTTCATCTCGATCTTGATCGTGCCGTCGCCCGCGCACGCCTCGCAGCGGCCGCCCTTGACGTTGAAGGAGAAGCGGCCCGGGCCGTAGCCGCGCACCTTCGCCTCCGTCGTCTCCGCGAAGAGCTTGCGGATGTTGTCGAAGACGCCGGTGTACGTCGCCGGGTTGGACCGCGGCGTGCGCCCGATCGGCGACTGGTCCACCCCGACGACCTTGTCGACGAGGTCGAGCCCGGAGATGCGGGTGTGCCGCCCCGGCACCAGCCGCGCGCCGTTGACCGTGTTGGCCAGCACCGCGTGCAGGATGTCGTTGACCAGCGTGGACTTGCCGGAGCCGGAGACCCCGGTGACCGCGGTGAGCTGGCCCAGCGGGAACGGCACGGTC
Source organism: Dactylosporangium sp. CA-139114 (assembly GCF_050955725.1). Classification (NCBI taxonomy): domain Bacteria; kingdom Bacillati; phylum Actinomycetota; class Actinomycetes; order Micromonosporales; family Micromonosporaceae; genus Dactylosporangium; species Dactylosporangium sp. CA-139114. Next base: position 1,933,119 of record NZ_CP192080.1, on the reverse strand, counting down.
AGGTTGTGCAGGTTGTGCTCGCGCGCGCCGACCACGACGAGCTCGCGCCCGGGCGTGCGGGGTCGGCGGATCTGCGGCGTCGGAATGCTGCGGCGGCCGGAGAGATAGGCCCCGGTCACCGACTCCTCGCTCGCCACCAGCCCCTCGTAGGGCCCGCTGTGCACGACCTTCCCGCCGTGCTCGCCGGCGCCGGGCCCGATGTCCACGATCCAGTCGGCGGTGCGGATGGTGTCCTCGTCGTGCTCGACCACGATGAGCGTGTTGCCGAGCTTCTTGAGCCGCACCAGGGTCTCGATGAGCCGGTGGTTGTCCCGCTGGTGCAGGCCGATGCTGGGCTCGTCGAGCACGTAGAGCACGCCGACGAGTCCGGAGCCGATCTGGGTGGCGAGCCGGATGCGCTGGGCCTCGCCGCCCGACAGCGTGCCGGCGGCCCGGTCGAGCGAGAGGTAGTCCAGGCCGACGTCGACCAGGAAGCGCAGCCGGGCGTTGATCTCCTTGAGCACCCGCTCGGCGATCAGCTTCTGCCGGTCGGTGAGCTCCATCGCGCCGAGCAGCTCCGCGCACTCGCCGACGGAGAGGTTGCACACGTCGGCGATGCTGCGCCCGGCGATCGTCACCGCAAGGATCTCGGGCTTGAGCCGGGTGCCGCCGCAGGTGCCGCAGGGGACGTCGCGCATGTACCCCTCGTACTTGTCCCGCGACCAGTCGCTCTCGGTGTCGGCGTGGCGCCGCTCGATCCACTGCACCACGCCCTCGAAGCCGGTGTAGTAGGAGCGCTCGCGGCCGTACTTGTTGCGATACCGCACGTGGACCTGGTCGTCGGAGCCGTGCAGGATCGCCTTCTGGCCCCGCGACGACAGCGCCCGCCACGGGGTGTCGAGCGTGAAGCCCTCCTCGTCGCCGAGCGCCTCGAGCAGCCGCAGGAAGTAGTCCAGCGTGTGCCCGGTGGCCCACGGCGCGATGGCGCCCTCGCGCAGCGTGCGCTCGGGGTCCGGGATGATCAGCTCCGGGTCGACCTCTTTCTTGGTGCCGATGCCGGTGCAGTCGGGGCAGGCCCCGTAGGGCGCGTTGAACGAGAACGAGCGGGGCTCGAGGTCCTCGATCGACAGCGGGTGCTCGTTGGGGCACGCGAGGTGCTCGGAGAACAGCCGCTCGCGGTGCTCGTCGTCCTCGGGCAGGTCGACGAACTCGAGGATGACGATGCCGGCGGCGAGCTTGAGCGCGGTCTCCACCGAGTCGGTGAGCCGCTGCTTGGCCGTCTTCTTCACCGCGAGCCGGTCGACCACCACCTCGATGGTGTGCTTCTCCTGCTTCTTGAGCTTCGGCGGCTCGGTCAGCGGGTGCACGACGCCGTCGATGCGCGCCCGGGCGTAGCCCTTGGACTGCAGCTCGGCGAAGAGGTCGACGTATTCGCCCTTGCGCCCCCGCACCACCGGCGCGAGCACCTGGAATCGGGTGCCCTCCTCCATGGCCAGGACGCGGTCGACGATCTGCTGCGGCGTCTGTTTGGTGATCAGCTCGCCGCAGACGGGGCAGTGCGGCTCGCCGACGCGCGCGTAGAGCAGGCGCAGGTAGTCGTAGACCTCGGTGATGGTGCCGACCGTCGAGCGCGGGTTGCGCGAGGTCGACTTCTGGTCGATGGAGACCGCCGGGGACAGGCCCTCGATGAAGTCCACGTCGGGCTTGTCCATCTGGCCGAGGAACTGCCGCGCGTAGGACGACAGCGACTCGACGTAACGCCGCTGCCCCTCGGCGAAGATCGTGTCGAACGCCAGGCTCGACTTGCCCGAGCCGGAGAGCCCGGTGAACACGATCATCGCGTCGCGCGGCAGGTCAAGACTGACGTCGCGGAGGTTGTGCTCCCGTGCGCCACGGATGATCAAGCGGTCGGACATGCTTCCCCTTGGCAGTATTCGTCCGGTTGGAACACCGTCCCGGTGCCAGCCGACAACTCTAGCCAGGGGGTATGACATTTTCCGGCCGCAGCCCGCGCGAGGGGACCTCGAACGGGGGAAGCGGCCCAGCTAGCCCCGGGCCGGACGGCGGCGCTCGCGGCTTTCGCGACGCACCCGGCGTACCGCTGCAAGCTTCTGCTCTTTTTGCAGTTTCTGCCAGCTCGCGTAGCGGCGCGGGCTCAGCTCGCCGTCCTCGACGGCCGCCCGCACGGCGCATCCGGGCTCGTCGGCGTGGCGGCAGTCCTGGAACCGGCAGTCCTGGGCGAGCAGCGTCACATCCGTGAACGCCCGGTCGAGGCCGGCCACCGTGTCGAACATGCCGACCAGCCGGACTCCGGGCGTGTCCAGCACCGCGCCGCCGTCCGGCATCGGGATCAACGCCCGATATGTGGTCGTGTGCCGCCCGCGTCCGTCCGCGCGCAGGGCCCGCGTCTGCATCACCGGCGCCCCGGCGAGCGCGTTGACCAGGCTCGACTTGCCGGCGCCGGACTGCCCGAGCAGCCCGAGCGTGCGGCCGTGCGCGACGAGCGGGCGCAGCGCGGCGAGGCCGAGCCCGGTCCGCGCGCTGACCGCGTGCACCGCGACGCCCGAGGCCCGGCCCGGCATCTGCGCCGCGATCGCCTCGGGATCGGCGGCGAGATCGGACTTCGTGAGGACCAGATGCGGCTGCGCCCCCGACTCCCACGCCAGCGCCAGCAGGCGCTCGATGCGCCCGAGGTCGGGCGACGGGTCGACGGGCTCGACGACCGCGACGGCGTCGACGTTGGCCGCGAGCACCTGGCCGAACGACTCCTCGCCGGCGGTCGCGCGGACGATGGCGGTGCGTCTGGGCAGCACCGCCTCCGCCGTCAGACGCCCGTCCGGCCAGTCGCGCACGACCAGCCAGTCTCCCGCGCACGGCAGCGCGCCGGGCTCGCGCACGGCCCGGGCGAGCAGTCCGCCGGCCACGCTGGCGCGCACGGGTCCGCCCGCCGTGAGCGCGGTGCAGACACCCCGGTCCACGCGGCTCACCCGCGCGGGCCGCTGCCCGGGCACGGCGAAGGGCCCGAAGGCCTCGGCGAAGCCGTCGTCCCACCCGAGGGCCGACAGATCGATACTCACGGTAGTCCTTCCAATCCGAACGGGCGTTCGGAAACCCACGGTAGGGAGCGCGTCCGCGACGCGAAACCGAATATCGGGGCTATGGTCGGTGGCGTGCTCCCCTCGCATGTCTTGGCCGGTGCCGTCGGACTCCGCCTCGAGCGGGCCGACGTGCAGTGGCACGTCTCCCCCGGGCAGGACGACTCGCTCATGCGGTTCTGGCTCACCTTCGGCGGGGCGTGCTACGGCTTCCACGTCGGCGCCGAGGACGAGATCCTGGACGTGATCGTCGAGGAGCGCGGCACCGACGCCGACATGGGCATCTACGGCCGCCTGGAGGTGCGCGCGGCCGCGGGCGACGACCCCGCGGCGTTCGCGGTCGGCCAGCGGCTGGTCGTGGTGCATGATCTTTTCGCGGGGTACCTCGGCAAGCCCATCGGCGCCCGCCTGTCCTTCGAGTCCGTGGACCTCAGCGTCGCCGACTGGGAGGACGAGCTGCACTGGGCCATCGGCGACCTGCCGCCCGCGGTCGGGGTGCGGCAGCGATAGTGTGGAGCGCGTGACCGCCGATCCGCTGGTCCTCGCCCCCGAGCTCGAGCGCGCCACCGAGCGCCTGCTCGCCACCGTCGATTCCCTGTCCCTGGACGAGCCGTCCCTGTGCGCCGGCTGGACGAGGGGCCACGTGGTCACCCACCTGGCCCGCAACGCCGACGCCTACGTCAACCTCCTGACGTGGGCCCGCACCGGGACGCGCACCCCGGCGTACGCGAGCCGCGAGGCCCGCGAGGCCGACATCGAGGCGGGCGCCCCCCGCCCGCCGTCGGTCCAGCTGGCCGACCTGGCCGCGTCCGCCACCCGCCTGTCGACGGCGATCGACGCAATGCCGGCCGAGGCCTGGTCCACGGTCGTGACCACGCCCTCCGGCACCGAGATCCCCGCCGCCCGCCTGGTCTGGTCCCGCCTCTGCGAGGTCGAGCTGCACCACGTCGGCCTGGACGCCGGCTACGGCCCGGCCGACTGGCCCGAGGCCTTCTCCCTGCGCCTCCTGCACGACCCCGCCACCCCGCGCGCGGCCACCCTCGAAGCCCCCGACGGCACCGTCCTGCTCACCGTCCCCGGCGCCGCGACCGTGCGCGGCCCCGTCCACGCGCTCGCCGCCTGGCTCACCGGCCGCGGCGACGGCGCCGAACTGACCGGAGCACTGCCCGACCTGGAGGCCTGGAAATGAGCACCGGACTCGAGATCTCGTCCATCTCCGTCGGACCGATGGACAACAACGCATACCTGCTGCGCTGCCGGGCCGGCGGCGACGCGGTGCTCATCGACGCCGCCAACGACGCCCAGCGCCTGCTGCGGTTCATCGAGCCGGGCGGCATCCGCGCGGTGGTGACCACGCACCGCCACCCGGACCACTGGCTCGCGCTGCAGGACGTCATCGACGCGACGGGCGCCCAGTCCCTGGCCCACCCCGCGGACGCCCCCGAGATCCCGGTCGTGACGGGCCACCTGCACGAGGGCGACACCCTCGAGGTCGGCGACTGCACCCTGTCGGTGATCCACCTCGTGGGGCACACGCCGGGTTCGATCGCCCTCTACTACGCGGGCGAGGGCGGCCACCTCTTCACGGGCGACAGCCTGTTCCCGGGCGGCGTGGGCAACACGCACGGCAACAAGGCCGACTTCGACTCCCTGATCCACGACGTGACGACGAAGCTCTTCGACCGCCTCGACGACGGCGTGACCTTCTACCCCGGCCACGGCAAGAACTCCACGATCGGCACCGAGCGCCCGAACCTGGAGCAGTGGCGCGCCCGCGGCTGGTAGTCGTCATCTCCACAGCGCGTCGAGGGGCACGACCAGCGCACCCCTCTTCATGGCGACTCGCCGTTCGGCAGTCCCCGCCCCCGGCGTGCGCCCGCACCGCGGCGATCACCGCCTCGCGCACGAGCCTCACGAGCCCGGTCCGGCGCGCCTCGACAAATCGGACTGCACGGCTGTTGCCCGGGTACGGCGTTCCTTAGCGCGCAATCCGCGTATATCGCACCACCCGAGGGGTGGTGTTTCCGCCGCTCCGTGCCCGGGAAGGCCACGTCGCGAGCGCCCCGTTCCGCCGCGTACACGGCCGTGATGCCCACGGTCCGCGGTGACGGCCGCGCATTTCGGGCGGCCGTGGAATCCATTCGAATCCGGCCGTCCGAATCAGGCGATCCATTTACAGGAAGGCACGTACAGTCGTGAGGTTCGCAGTCAAGGCGGTCGTCTGCGCGGCAGTGGCCGCACTGGCCGTCGGAGCGTTCGCTCCGGGCGCCAACGCCAATTCGACGGACGATTGGTTCTCCGGCCTGGCGTTCATCAACAGGTTCAAGAATACCGACGTCATCGCATCGACCGTGCCGGCAAACGGTGACGTCAACCCGTACGGCGTGGCGGTGGTACCGGTGAGCAAGGACAAGTTGCGCACGGGCGAGGTACTGGTCAGCAACTTCAACAACGCCGACAACAAGCAGGGCACCGGCACGACGATCGTGCAGATCAGCCGCGACGGCCGCGCCAGCCTCTTCGCACAGATCGACGCCAGTGCCTTGCCCGGTGACTGCCCGGGCGGGGTCGGGTTGACCACGGCGCTCGTCGTGCTCCGCACCGGCTGGGTCATCGTGGGCAGCCTGCCCACCGCGGACGGCACCTCCGCGACCGCCCAGGCCGGCTGCCTGATCGTGCTCGACAGCAAGGGCACGGTCCGCGAGACGTTCGCCGGACACGGCATCAACGGCCCGTGGGACATGACCGCACGCGACAACGGCGCGTCGGCCGACCTCTTCGTCACCAACGTCCTCAACGGGATCGTCGGCGGCCAGCCGCCGACCACGAACCAGGGAACCGTGCTGCGCCTGTCGCTGAAGGTCGACCGGAACAATCCCCCGGAGCTGCGCGAGGTCACCACCATCGGCTCCGGGTTCACGGAGCAGACCGACCCGGACGCTCTGATCATCGGTCCGACCGGGGTCGGCCTGGGCTGGGACGGCACCCTGTACGTCGCCGACACCGTCAACAGCCGCATCGCGGCCATCCCGAACGCGGTCCTGCGCAACACCAGCGCGGGCACCGGCAAGACCGTCACGGAGGGCAACCACCTGTCAGGTCCGCTCGGCCTGGCGATCGCCCCGAACGGCAACGTGCTCACGGTGAACGCCGGCGACGGGAACATCGTCGAGACCAGCCCGCTGCTCAGGCGGCAGATCGCGTTCCGCACCCTCGACGATCTCGGCGCCGGCGCCCTGTTCGGTCTCGCCGTCGCACCGCTCGGCCTCGGCGTCTACTTCGTCGACGACACCGGCAACCAGCTTCAACTGCTGCACTGATCCCCGAACCGCGCGCCCCGCACCGGCGAGGCGCGCGGTTCACCTTGAGCCAACTTGAGTCACGCTGCGTGATACATGACTCGACCATTCGTGATCACTGTGGCTAGTCTTCCGCTTCGTGCCATCCCACTTGCACGAGATCCTGATCGAGATGTTCCGCGACCGGCCCGCGCTGGCGGCCGAGATTCTCGGCGGCCCGCTCCACGTCGCCCTGCCGGAGTTCGACGAAGCCCGGCTGTCCTCCGCCGACCTCACCGACGTCGCCCCCACTGAGTACCGAGCCGATGCGGTCGTCACCCTGCACGGCAGCGCATCGCCGGTGATGGCGGTCGTGGTCGAGGTGCAGCTGCGCCTGGACCCGCGCAAACGACGCAGCTGGCCGGCGTACGTGGGCACGCTCCACGCCCGGCTGGGCTGCCCGGTCGCGCTCCTGGTGATGTGCCCCGACCAGGCCGTCGCGGACTGGTGCGCCACCCCGGTCGCGATCGGCCCGCCGGGCTCGGTACTGACCCCGGTGGCCCTCGGCCCCCGTCAGGTGCCCGTCGTCACCGACCCCGGGGCGGCCCGCCGCATGCCCGAGCTGGCAGTCCTGTCGGCCCTCGCCCACGGCGCCGGACCGGAGCCCACCGCGGTGTTCAAAGCCCTGTGCACCGCCCTCGACGTCGTCGGTCAGGACCACGCCGACATGTACACTGACCTTGTCCTCTCCAGGCTGCCAGCGGCGGCCCGGGAGTGTCTGGAGGAACTCATGACCACCGCCGGCTATCGATTCCAGAGCGATTTCGCCCGCCGCAACTTCGCCGCGGGCAAAGCCGAAGGCAAAGCAGAAGGCAAAGCCGAAGGCGAGGCCAAGGGCAAAGCCGAAGGCGAAGCCCGCGCCGTGCTGGCCGTGCTCGACGCTCGCGGCGTGCAGGTTCCGGAGACGGTCCGCGCCCACATCACCAGCTGCACGAACCTCGACCAGCTCGGGACGTGGATTCACCTCGCCGCGACCGCCGACAAGATCGAGGACCTGGGCATCAACGACGCCGAATGATCGCGAGGGCCCGCGCCGCTTCCGGGCGGCGTGGGCATCTTCTGTGCCGTGCAGCGGCGGCCCGGGAGTGTCTGGAGGAACTCATGACCACCGCCGGCTATCGATTCCAGAGCGATTTCGCCCGCCGCAACTTCGCCGAGGGCAAAGCCGAGGGCAAAGCCGAGGGCATGGCCGAGGGCATGGCCGAGGGCATGGCCGAGGGCGAAGCTCGCGCTGTGCTGGCCGTGCTCGATGCCCGCGGTGTGGAGATCCCCGACGAGACCCGCGCCGACATCGCCGCGTGCACCGATCTCGACCAGCTCGGTGTCTGGATCCGCCGGGCCGCCACCGCGGACAGGATTCAAGACCTGGACGACCCCGCTCGCGGGTAGGCGACGGCTGCTAGCTTGTGCGCCCATGACCGCGACCGCGAAGCCCGTGTATCTGCTGGACTTCATGCCCGACGACTGGCGCGAGGCGGTCACCCCGCACGTCGACCCCGCCGTCGTCGCCGCGCTCTCGGCGTTCGTCGTCGAGCAGTACCGCTCCGCCGTGGTCTACCCGCGCAAGCAGGACATCTTCGCCGCGTACCGGCTGTGCTCCCTCGCGGCCACCCGCGTGCTCATCCTCGGCCAGGACCCGTACATCCGGCCCGGCCAGGCCCACGGGCTCAGCTTCAGCGTCCCGCCCGGCGTCCCCGTCCCGCCGTCGCTGCGCAACGTGTACCAGGAGATGCGCGACGACCTCGCCGTGGAGCCGCCGCCGTCCGGCGATCTGACCGCGTGGTGCCGGCAGGGCGTGATGCTGCTCAACGCGGTCCTGACCGTTCGCGCCGGCACCCCCAACTCGCACAAGGGGCACGGCTGGGAGAACATCACCGACGCGACGATCCGGGCCCTGAACGAGAAGGCGGAGCGGGTCGTGTTCGTCCTGTGGGGCGCGGCCGCGAAGGCCAAGGCGCCGCTGGTGACCAACTCCCGGCACGTCGTGCTGCGCGCCGGCCACCCCAGCCCGATGAACCCGACCGGCTTCCTCGGCAGCCGCCCGTTCAGCCGGATCAACGCGGCGCTCGTGGCGGCCGGGGCGCCGCCGGTGCGCTGGTCCCCCGCGATGCCACGGCAGTGAGCGACGGCCGGGAAGATGGACCCGCCCGGCTGCGTTGCACCGCATGTCCATCATGCACTCGGCTCGCGGGGCGGCCATGGTCATCACGCTGGTCATCGACACCTTCGGCGTCGCGAACAACGGCACCACGATCTCGGCCATGCGCTTCGCCGAGACGCTGGTCGAGCGGGGGCACACCGTGCGCGTGGTCGCGTGCGGCGAGGCGGGCGGGTCGCCGGTCGAGCTGTATCGGGTGCCGGAGCTCGTGGTGCCGATCGCGAGCCGGTTCGCGCACCGCCAGCACACGCTCTTCGCCAGGCCCGTCCGCGCGACGCTCGTCGCCGCCATCGCCGGGGCCGACATCGTGCACATCTACCAGCCGTGGCCGCTCGGGCGGGCGGCCGAGCGCGTCGCCCGGCGGCTCGGGGTGCCGGCGATCGCGGCGTTCCACATCCAGCCCGAGAACATCACGTACAACATCGGGCTGGGCTGGTTCCCGCCCGCCGCCCATCTCGTCTACATCCTGCTGCGCCTGCTGTTCTACCGGCGCTTCCCGGACATCCACTGCCCGTCGACGTTCATCGCGGCGCAGCTGCGCCGGCACGGGTACCGCGCCCGCCTGCACGTCATCTCCAACGGCGTCGGCGGGGCGTTCCGGCCCGGTCCGGCCCGCGAGCGCGCGCCCGGCGAGCCGTTCCGCATTCTCATGGTCGGGCGCCTCTCCCCCGAGAAACGCCAGGACGTGCTCATCCGGGCCGTCCGCCGATCCCGCCACGCCGGGCGCATCGAGCTGCACTTCGCCGGGCACGGGCCCCGCGAGGCGCGGCTGCGGCGGATGGCGGCGCGGCTGCCGGTCCCGGCGCGGTTCGGCTACCACGACCAGAGCGAGCTCGTCGAGATCATGCGGCACGCCCAGTTGTACGTCCACGCCTCCGACGTCGAGATCGAGGGCCTCTCCTGCATGGAGGCGTTCTCGTGCGGGCTCGTCCCGGTGATCTCGGACAGCCGGCGCAGCGCCACGAGCCAGTTCGCGCTCGGCCCGGCGCACCGGTTCCGGGCCGGCGACCCGGCCTCGCTCGCCGAGCGCATCGACGCCTGGATCGAGGACCCCGAGGCGCTCGCCGCCGCGTCGCGCACGTACGCGCGCTACGCCGAGCTGTACACGGTCGAGCGCAGCGTCAAGGCGATCGAGCGCGTCTACGACCGGGCGGGCCGCGCGTGGGAGGCGCCCTCGGGGTACAGCGGCCGGCTCTTCCGCCTGGTGTCGAACGCCTTCTACTACGCGGTCGCCATCCCGCTGCTGTTCCTGTGGACCCGCGTCATCCTGGGCGTGCGCACGGAGGGCGAGAAGCGGCTGCCCCGCACCGGCGGCGCCCTGACCGTCTGCAACCACGTGCACCTGCTGGACAGCGTGCTCGTCGGCCTGGCGGTCTTCCCGCGCCGCCCGGTCTTCACCGCCGCCCCGGTCAACCTGGAGAACCGCTGGTACGGCGGCCTCGTGCGGCTCCTCGGCGGCATCGCGGTGCCGCGCACCCCGGCGGGCCTGCCGGCGTTCTTCTCCGAGCTGCAGTTGTTCCTGGCCCAGGGGCGGATCGTGCACTTCTTCCCGGAGGGGGAGCTGCGGCCGTACGACACCGGTCTTCGCGATTTCAAACAGGGCGCCTTCCACCTGGCGGCGCAGGCCCGCGTGCCGGTCGTGCCGCTGTCGATCCGCTTCCGGCCGCCGACGGGCCCGGCCCGGCTGCTGCGCCGCAAGCCCACGATGGTCATCGTCGTCGGCGAGCCCATCGTCCCGACGCTGACCGACCCGCGCGTCGACCGCCGCATCCGCATGGAGCAGGCGCGCCGGACCATGCACGATCAGATCACCCGCGCGGCCTGACCCTCGAGCCCGTCCGGGACGGGCCAGCCGAGCCGCTCGAGCAGCACCGCGAGCTTGCGATCGAGCTCGGCCCCGACCGCCGCGATCTGCGGCGTCCCGAACGACGCGAACTGCCGGCTGGGCTGCTCGATCGCGAACCGGACCGCCTCCCCCTCCACCTGCGAGATGACCGTCCGCAGCGGCGCGTAGAGCATCGCGGCCGGGTCGTGGCGATACATGCGCTCGGCGAGCAGGTGATTGCCCATGAGGTACACGCGGCAGCGCGCCGGGTCCCCCGCGATCCCCATGAGCCGGTCGGCCGAGAACCGCCAGTAGAGCAGAAACCCGTTCACGGCGACCCGGTCCGTGATCGCCCTGACCTGCCCCCAGTCGGTGAGCCCCTCGATCTCGCCGGCCGGATACCCGGGAACGGCCGCCTCGTACTGCGCGACGGCCTCGTCGAACGATGCGCCGGGCTCGATCACGAGCCGGCGAGCTTCCCACATCACCGCCGTGCGCTACCCCGGCTCGGCGAGCGAAACCCCCATACCACCCGGAACGACCCGGCCGGACAACCGAGGCGCTGTGCGCCGACCTCGCAGTACCGTGTCGCAGTCGCACAACGCGGCGAGCGTCGGAGGGTCTGCGTCGATGGGACTTCGCATACGGACGAGCCTGCGGGCCGGACCGTTCCGGATGAGCCTCTCCCCGCGCGGGATGAGCGTGAGCGCCGGGGTTCCCGGATTTCGCGTCGGGGCGGGGCCGCGCGGCAACTACGTCAGCGTCGGCGCCGCCGGCATCCGCTACCGCGCGACGATCGGGGGCGGCCCGAGCCGCGCGCGGGTCGCCGGGGCGCCCGGGCCCGCCCCGGTCGGGCCCGCGCCCGCCACCGGCGTGGTGCTGCACGACACGACCGGGCACGACGCCGTCGCGCTCCAGCCGACCGGGCCCGGGGATCTCGTCGAGCAGCTCAACCGGGCCGAGGGCCGGCCCCTGCTGTGGCCCTGGCTCGCGGTGGCCCTGTTCCTCACGTTCGTGTCCACGGTCGTCGTCCCGCCGGTCGCCCTCGTCGTGCTCGTGGGCGGGCCGTTCGTCGTGGTGTGGTACCGGCTCTGGGAGCGGGCCCGGCGGACCGTCGTGACGTTCTACGAGGTCGACGGGCCGGCCGCGTTCTGGTTCGAGCACATCGCCCAGGGATTCGACGGCCTGCGCGGGCTCGGTGGGGCCTGGCGCATCCGGGAGTCGGGGGCGATCACGGACGCGTACCAGCGCAAGGTCAACGCCGGCGCCGGCAACCTGGTCGGACGCGCGGACGCGCGGTTCTCGCTCACGTCGCCGCGGGCCCTCACCACGAACATCGACGTGCCCACCCTGACGTGCGGCCAGGACGCGCTGCTGTTCCTGCCCGACCGCGTGCTCGTGCGCGCGGGCCGCCGCTGGAGCGACGTCGCCTACCACCAGCTGCACGTCGCCCCCGCGACCACGCGGTTCATCGAATCCGGCAGGGTGCCGCGCGACGGGCGTCAGGTCGACACGACCTGGCAATACGTCAATGCCAAGGGCGGGCCCGACCGCCGGTTCAAGGACAACCGCCAATTGCCGGTCATGGTGTACGGCCGGCTCGAGCTTCGATCCCCCGGCGGACTCCGCTGGATCGTCGACTGCTCGCGCACCGACGCGGCCGAGTGGCTGGCGAGGGCGCTGCGACCCCCTGCGCCGGTGGAGCGGACCGTTGCGGCGCGGATCGCCCGGGTCGCCCCGACGCCGCTGGCCGCGCCCGGGCACCAGGGGCGGCTGTTCGCGTACGCCGACCTGCTCGCTCGGGCCCCCGGGCTCCGGCCGCACACCGGGCCGTACGCGATCGTCGACGTGGAGACGACCGGGCTCGCGCCCGAGGCCGGCGACCGGATCATCGAGATCGCGATCGCCCGGGTGGACCGCACCGGCCGCATCGAGGACGAGTTCGTGACGCTGGTGAACCCCGACGGGCGCGACACCGGGCCGGTCCTCGTGCACGGCATCGACCAGGACGCGGTGCGGGACGCGCCGCGGTTCGCGGACATCGCCGGCGAGGTCGTGCGCCGGCTCGACGGGTGCGTGCTCGTCGCGCACAACGCCGCGTTCGAGGAGCGCTTCCTCGCCGCCGAACTCGCGCGCGCCGGGCTGCGCGTGGGTCCGGTGCCCGCGCTGTGCACGCTGTGGCTGGCCCGGCGGTCCATGCCGACGCCGAACCACAAGCTGGCGACGCTGGCCCGCCACGCCGGGATCGCGATGCCCGACGCGCACGCGGCGCTCGGCGACGTGCGCGCGGTGGCGGCGCTGCTGCCGGTGCTGCTCGGCCGGGCCGGGGGCGAGCTCGGGTACGCCTGCCCTCCGCTCACCGCCGCCGCCCTGCGCCTGCCGCCGGCCGTGGCGTTCCGGCCGCGGACGCGCGCCGTCGGGCTCCGCCGCGGTACCGACGGGTGGATGGCCTCGATCCTCGCCCGGCTGCCGATGAGCGCGGCGGAGGCCGGCGGCGCCGAGGCCGAGCGGTACCTCGACCACCTGGCCATCGCCCTCGCCGACGGGCGGATCGTCGGCGACGAGGCGCAGGCGCTGGCGCGGCTCGCGGGCTCGGCCGGCTTCGGCTCGGCGCAGGTGGCGGCGCTCAACGAGCGGTTCCTCGAGTCGATGCGGGAGGCCGCGTTCGCCGACGGGGTGCTGACCGCCGCCGAGCTGCGGCAGCTCGAGGCGGCCGCCCGGGCCCTGGGGGTCGCGGACTACTTCGACGACCTGCGCGCGCAAGCGGTACGGCAACCGGCTCCGGCTCTCGCTCCGACGCAGACTCCGATTCCAGCTCCGGTTCCAGCTCCGGTTCCAGCTCCGGCCCAGGCCGGGCCGGGACGCCGGCGGTGCGGGCACTGCCGGACGCCTGGGCACTATCGCAACACGTGCCCGGAGCTGCTCGGGGCCGTGTGAACGCGAAGGCGCCGGGCACCCCTGCGCGAGGAAGGCGGTGCCCGGCGCCCCGGGGGCATCAGTCGGTGCCGAACTCCATGGCCGCGTGGTCCAGGGCCTCGGCCTCCTCGGCGGCCGGGCCGCCCGAGGCGATCGCGGCCGCGCCGCCGGCCGGCATCGCGCCCAGCAGGTCCGCGGACGGGGTCTGGTTGGCGCCGATGAGCATCGGGTGCGGGCTGCCGATCACGTTCAGCGTGACGTACTGCTCCAGCTTCGCCCGCGAGTCGGCGATGTCCAGGTTGCGCATGGTGAGCTGGCCGATGCGGTCCACCGGGCCGAACGCCGCGTCCTCGGTGCGCTCCATCGACAGCTTGTCCGGGTGGTACGACAGCGCGGGGCCCGTCGTCTCCAGGATCGAGTAGTCCTCGCCCCGGCGCAGGCGCAGCGTCACCTCGCCGGTCACGGCCGAGCCGACCCAGCGCTGCAGCGCCTCGCGCAGCATGAGCGCCTGGGGGTCGAGCCAGCGGCCCTCGTACAGCAGGCGCCCGAGCTTGCGGCCCTCGTTGTGGTACGCCGCGACGGTGTCCTCGTTGTGGATGGCGTTGATGAGCCGCTCGTACGCGGCGTGCAGCAGGGCCATGCCCGGCGCCTCGTAGATGCCGCGGCTCTTGGCCTCGATGATGCGGTTCTCGATCTGGTCGGACATGCCGAGACCGTGCCGGCCGCCGATCGCGTTCGCCTCCAGCACCAGGTCGACGGCGCTGGCGAACTCCTTGCCGTTGATGGTGACCGGGCGCCCCTGGGCGAAGCCGATGGTCACGTCCTCGGACGGGATCTCGATGGAGGAGTCCCAGAAGCGCACGCCCATGATCGGGTCGACGATCTCGATGCCCGCGTTGAGGTGCTCCAGCGACTTGGCCTCGTGGGTGGCGCCCCAGATGTTGGCGTCGGTCGAGTAGGCCTTCTCGGTGCTGTCGCGGTACGGCAGGTCGTGGGCCAGCAGCCACTCCGACATCTCCTTGCGCCCGCCGAGCTCACCGACGAAGTCGGCGTCGAGCCACGGCTTGTAGATGCGCAGGGCCGGGTTGGCCAGCAGACCGTACCGATAGAAGCGCTCGATGTCGTTGCCCTTGAAGGTCGAACCGTCGCCCCAGATCTGCACGTCGTCCTCGAGCATCGCGCGCACGAGCAGCGTGCCGGCCACGGCCCGGCCCAGCGGGGTCGTGTTGAAGTAGGCCCGGCCACCGGAGCGGATGTGGAACGCGCCGCACGCGAGCGCGGCGAGGCCCTCCTCGACGAGGCTGGCCCGGCAGTCGACGAGGCGGGCGACCTCCGCGCCGTACGCGGTCGCGCGCCCCGGCACCGAGGCGATGTCGGGCTCGTCGTACTGGCCGAGGTCGGCCGTGTACGTGCACGGGATGGCGCCCTTGTCGCGCATCCACGCGACGGCTACCGAGGTGTCGAGACCACCGGAGAAGGCGATTCCGACACGCTCACCGACAGGCAGGGAGTTGAGGACCTTGGACACGACTCAAGCATATACGACTGAGTGCATAACCATGCAACCCCTTCCGCGCATCCGGACGCTGAGCCCGCCGCGCGGAGCCGGGCCGCCGGCACCGGTCGTGGCGCGCTCAGCACACCGGTCGACCGCAGACTCAACACTTGTCAACAAGTTCTCCCAAAGACCACCGCGAATACGCATACTGAGACACCAGTGCCCGCCGCCAATCGGGCCTTGCGCGCAGTGCTGCGCGAACACCCTCGAAGAAAGAGGTCTCCCGTGGTCAGTCGATCACGACCGGGCGGGCGCCGGAGAGTGCTCATCTCCGCCGCCGCGAGCCTGGCCCTCACCGCCGCCGTCATCGTCGGGCTGACCGGCACCGCCCAGGCCGCCGGCACCCTGCCCTGCGACATCTACGCCGCCAACGGCACGGCGTGCGTGGCCGCCCACAGCACGACCCGCGCGCTGTTCTCGGCGTACAACGGACCGCTCTACCAGGTGCAGCGCGCCTCCGACGGCGGCCTGCACAACATCGGCCTGCTCGCCGCGGGCGGCTACGCCAACGCCGGCGACCAGGACGCCTACTGCAACGGCACCACGTGCCGCATCACGCGGATCTACGACCAGACCGCCAACCACAGCGACCTGACGATCGCCCCCGACGGCGGGGCCGGCTCCGGCGACCGCGGCGCGGACGCGAGCGAGATCGCGGTGACCGCGGGCGGCCACAAGGTCTACGGCGTGTGGGTCTCCCCCGGCGTCGGCTACCGGTTCAACGGCCGGGCGCCCGGCGTGGCGGTCAACGGCCAGGCCGAGGGCGTCTACATGGTCGCCAGCGGCACGCACGTCGGCTCGGACTGCTGCTTCGACTACGGCAACGCCGAGGCGACGCCGTACGACACCGGCAACGGCCACATGGACGCGATCAGCATCGCGACGACGTGCTTCTTCCCGCCGTGCCAGGGCTCCGGCCCGTGGATCGAGGCGGACATGGAGAACGGCATGTTCCAGGGCGGCAACGGCTCGAACCCGAACCCGGGCAACAACTCGGCCTACGTCACCGCCGTGCTGAAGAACAACGGCCAGACCACCTACGCGCTCAAGGGCGGCAACTCGCAGTCCGGCGGGCTCACCACCTGGTGGAACGGCGCGCTGCCGACCGACAAGCAGGGCTACCGGCCCATGCACCAGGAGGGCGGCATCATCCTGGGCATCGGCGGCGACAACAGCAACCGCAACCGGGGCACCTGGTTCGAGGGCGCGATGGTGGCCGGCTACCCGGCCGACGCCGCCGAGAACGCGATCCAGGCCAACGTGGTCAGCGTCGGCTACAGCGGCCAGACCAACGTCCCGAACGGCCCGCAGGGCACCGTCACGGGCCCCGGCGGCAAGTGCGTGGACGTGGCCGCGGACGACACCGGTTCCAACGGCGCCGGCGTGCAGCTGTGGGACTGCCAGACCTACGCCGAGGACCAGCACTGGACGCACTTCGCGGACAACTCGCTGCGCACGCTCAACCGGTGCCTGGACATCAACGGCAACGGTACGGCCAACGGCACCCAGGTCGAGCTGTGGGACTGCAACGGCGTCGGCGGCCAGAAGTGGGTGCAGCAGGCCGACGGCTCGCTGAAGAACCCGCAGTCGGGCCGCTGCCTCGACTCCCCCAACGGCGCGACCGGCAACGGCACCCGCCTGCAGATCTGGGACTGCAACGGTTCGGCGGCGCAGAAGTTCGCCGTGAACGGCGGCGGCACGAACGTCGGCCCCGGCGGCAAGTGCGTCGACGTGGCCGCGGACGACTCGGGCACGAACGGCACCGCCGTGCAGCTGTGGGACTGCCAGTCCTACGCCGTGGACCAGCACTGGTTCCACCAGTCCAACGGCTCGCTGCGCACGCTGGGCCGCTGCCTGGACATCAACGGCAACGGCACGGCCAACGGCACCCAGGTCGAGCTGTGGGACTGCAACGGCGCCGGCGGCCAGGTCTTCCAGCAGCAGGCCGACGGCTCGCTGAAGAACCCGCAGTCGGGCCGCTGCCTCGACTCCCCCAACGGCACGCGCCTGCAGATCTGGGACTGCAACGGCAGCGCGGCGCAGAAGTTCGCGCTGAACTGAAGCACCGGCCGGGCGCGGGTCACCCCGCGCCCGGCCGCCTCCCGCGGTGGCGTCAGAGGTAGGCCGGCAGCCCCGCGCGCAGGCAGGCCAGCATCGCCGCGCCCTCGGCCGGGGGCATGGGCGCCGCGGCGCGGCCGATCGCGGCCAGGACGTCCTCCAGCGACACGTCCGCGTCGGCGCCCGGCGCGTGGTAGCGCACCTGGGCGGTCAGGTCGGCGACGTACGGTACGACGTCATCGCTCTCGATCTCCCACAGCCAGGCCAGCACCCGGCCGAACGCCTCGCCGGCGTGCAGGGTCGTGCCCCGGGACCGCTGGGCCAGCAGGGCGGCCGCGGACTCGCAGATCAGCGCGCCGATCAGCTTCTCGAAGATGGGGTCGGGCACCTCGCGGGTTCGCACCATCGCACTCCTGCCGATCGATGTAACGACCGGTGAGCCTACCGCTTCGATGTGTCATCGGCGAGCGTTCATCGCCAGGTTTCACACCCCGATCGGCCGTATCGGTGAGCGTCGACGCGAGGGCTACGGTTCGTAGATGACGATCCCCGCCGGCGGCAGGGTGAGCTGGACGGCCTTGCCGTTGCGGGCCGAGACCGAGACCTGGCCGCCCGCGAAGGCCGGCTCGCTGGAGTAGCGGCAGGTCAGCCGGTCGCCCTCGGCGTGCAGGTCGTTGTCGACGGTCACCCAGGCCGTGCGCACGCGGTCCGGGTCGGTGTTGACCGCGACCAGCACCTCGTGGTCGGCGAAGATGCGCGACCACGGCAGCAGGCCGCGGGCGGCCGGGGCGGCGAAGCGCACGCCGTCGGCCGAGATCGGGCGCAGGTACTGCCGGCCCCGCCGCAGCGCCGGGAGCCGCCGCCGGACCGCCAGGATCTCGCTGAGCTGCCGGTACGTCTCGTGCTCCTCGTCGAACGCGTGCCCGCCGCGGCTGCGGAACGGGCCGAACGCGCCGCCGAACATGGCCTCGCGGATGTACCGGTCGTGCCCGCCCTCGCCGTCGAACTCCTGCTCCGAGCCGTAGTAGACGCACGGGATGCCGAGGGTGGCGGCGTTGAGCGCGAGCGCCACGAGGGCCAGCCGGCGGCCCGGCTCGCCCGCCGCGAAGCGGGCCTTCCACGCGCCCTTGCGCACCTGGTCATGGTCGTCGTAGCTGGTCACGACCTTGTCCCGGAACCAGGTGTGCGACTCGCGGCCGACCTGCAGCGAGTTGCGGAACAGCGCGAAGTACTCGGCCGGGTCGGCGGCGCCCTTGACCACCCGCTCGAGGCGGTCCTGCACGTCGGCCAGGCCGAGCGCGGCGTCCATGCCGACCGCGTCGAGGGTCTGGCAGGCGAACGCGCGGTCGCCGGTGATCTCGGCGACGAGCAAGAAGCGCTCCTTGCCGATCGACTGCGCGAACTCGTGGATCGCGGCGGCGAAGAAGCGGGCCGCGCCCGGGTCCATGTGCTTGACCGTGTCCACGCGGAAGCCGTCGAGGTCGGCGTAGGCGATCCAGTACTGGTACGCCCGCACGAGGGCCAGCAGCGCCGCCGAGGGCCGGTAGTCGTCCAGCGGTCCCTCGCCGAGCGCGATGTCCTTGAGCTCCTCGAAGTCGCCCTCCAGGTACTCCGGGAACCGGTCCCAGTCGGCGATGCGCCCCTTGCCGGTGAACGTCGCGGTGCTCTGCAGCTCGGCGGGCCAGACGCCGCCGTGCGGGTGCGACTGCGGAACCGGGCCGATCGGGAGCACGGCGGCCCCGTCCTCGTCGCGGAAGCCCTTGACGGGGTAGCGCTGCCCGGTCCAGACGGGCCGGCTGTCGCCCTCGTAGCCGAACACGTCCCCGGCGTGGTTGAGCACCACGTCGAGGATCACCCGCAGCCCCTGCGCGTGGGCGTCGGCGACCAGGGCCCGCAGGTCCTCCGGCCGCCCGAAGTGCGGATCGACGTCGAGAAAGTCCCCGATGCCGTAGCCGTGGTAGGACGGCTGCCCCGCGACCTGCCGCAGCACCGGGCTCACCCAGATCGCGGTGACCCCGAGCCGGCGCAGGTAACCGAGCTTGCTGCGCAGCCCGGCCAGGGTGCCGCCGGCCCAGTCCGCCCCGGCCTCGCGCCACCGGGCCGCGTCCTCGGGCGTCGTGACCGCGTTGCCATGATCGGCCTCGCGCAGCGGCGGCGTGGCCCCGGTCGCGACGGTCGCGCCGTCGTTGTCCCGGTAGCCGCGCTCGCGGCCGTCGGAGAAGCGGTCGACCAGCAGGAAGTACAGGACCTCGTCGGCCCAGTCGTCCGGGGACGGGTGGAACGGACCCCGGGTGAGCGCGGCGAAGTCGATGTCGGCGATCCGGCGGTACGACACCCCCCGATGGTGCCACGATTCGTGCCTGCGCGGTCGCCGGGCGTCGCCGCCCCGGCACCCGGTCGCGGCGGGGCGGCCGGTGGAAGACTGATCTTCATGACGACGCTCGGTGCTGTATTTCTGCCGCAGTTGCCGCCCGAGCGGCTGCGGTCCATCGTGACCGCCGCCGACGAGGCCGGCCTCGAGGAGCTGTGGCTGTGGGAGGACTGCTTCCTGGAGGGCGGCCTGACCACCGCCGCCGCCGCGCTGGCCTGGTCGCGGCGGCTGCGGGTCGGGGTCGGGCTGCTGCCGGTGCCGCTGCGCAACGTGGCGGTCGCCGCGATGGAGACCGCCGCGCTGCTGCGGATGTTCCCGGGGCGGGCGACCATCGCCGTCGGGCACGGGGTGCAGGACTGGATGGAGCAGGTCGGCGTGCGGGCGGCGTCGCCGCTGACGCTGCTGCGGGAGTACACGCTGGCCCTGCGCGCCCTGCTGGCCGGCGAGCGGCTGTCCACGCGGGGCAGCTACGTGCGCCTCGACGGCGTCGCCCTGGACTGGCCGCCGGCCGGGCCCGCACCGATCCTGGTGGGGGCGATGGGTCCCAAGACGCTCCGGCTGTCCGGGGAGGTCGCCGACGGCACGGTGCTCACGGCGGGCGTCGACGCCGACGGGGTACGCCGCGCCCGCGCCCTGGTCGAGGAGGGCCGCACGGCCGCGGGCCGCACCGGCGACCACGAGATCGTGATGTACCTGCACGCCGCGACCGGGCCCGGCGCCGAGGCGCGGCTGGCGGCCGAGCGGGTGCGCTGGGGCTACACCGGCGACGCCGACGTGCTGGTCGCCGGGGACGAGCACGCGATCGCCGCGGCCGTGCGCCGCTGGGCGGAGGCGGGCGTCGACCGGGTGATCCTGCAGCCGACGCCCGACGATCCGGATCCGGAGGGTTTCGTACGGTTCGTGGCCGAGCGCGTCCGGCCGCTCGTCCCGTGAGCGCCAATCCGGCCGTCGCGGCGGTGGCCGCCAGCGGCATCGAGTTCCGGGTCGTCGAGCACGGGCCCGTGCGCAGCCTGGCCGAGGCCGCCGCGGCCCGCGGGGTCGCGGTCGCCGACGTGGTGAAGACCATCGTGGTCCGCCTGGCCGACGACGACTACCGCTTCGTGCTCGTCCCCGGCGACCGGGTCATCTCCTGGCCGAAGCTGCGGGCCCTGCTCGGCGTGGCCCGCATGTCGATGCCGGACGCGGCCACGGCCAAGGCCGTGACCGGGTTCGAGCGCGGCACGATCACCCCGTTCGGCTCCACGACGGCCTGGCCGGTCATCGCCGACGAGCGCATCCGGGGCCGCGCGATCAGCCTCGGCGGTGGTCGCCACGGGGTCGCCCTCGCGGTCGCCGCCGACGCCGCGATCGAGGTCCTCGGCGCCACGGTGGCGGACATCTCCGAGGCGGAACCACCGGTATCGAAACCTTGATCGACGAGTCTGTTTTCCGCCGGTACATCCGGAATGAACCCCCGCCGATGTGGGAATTTTTCGGCAAATGACCGGCAAATCGGATGTGGCGGTTCTACTTTGACTCTCGGCAGAGATCATTGCCCGGGTCTTCCGATCCGGCGCGGCGGGCACCATTCGCCGCCGCGCCGGCCGCGGTTTCGTCAGCGGATCGGAGGAGCGCACGAGTGCCCCGGGCCGAACGGGGAGCCACACCTGTCCAGACATGACGTACGCCGCACCCTGGCGGCGGCCACGACCGCCTGCACCATCGTCTGCACCGTCCTCGGCGGCGCGCTGATGAGCGGTCACTCGACCCACGCGGCCCAGCCGGCCCCGGCTCAGGCCGCACCCGGCCCCCGCACCACCGCCGAGTTCCCGGACCGCCTGGCCGAACTGCGCGGCGTCTCCCGGGGCATCCGTCCCGCGCAGCCGCCCGCGCCCGCCGCACCCGCCCCGGCGGCCGCACCGGTCACGGAGTCCGCCCGGGCCACCGGCGCCCGGGCCTCGCGGTCGACCCGGGCCTCGCGGTCGACCCGGGCCTCCCGCCCGCCGAAGACCGCCCCGGCGACCCGGTCGCGCGCGACCCGGCCGCCCACCGCGAAGCCGGCCCCGCGCCCCAAGACCCGCCGCACCGCCGCCGCACCCAACGGCGCCGGCTACTCGGGCGGCGTCGTCGGCTTCGCGATGGCCCAGGTCGGCAAGGACTACTCGTTCGGCTCCGCCGGCCCGGACGCGTTCGACTGCTCGGGGCTCGTCGTCGCCGCGTACCGCAGCCTGGGCATCGCCCTGCCGCGCTCGACCGGCGGCCTCGCCGGCGTCGGCCGCCCGGTGTCGCGCGGCGAGCTGCAGCCGGGCGACCTGGTGTTCCCGAGCTCGGGCCACGTGGGCATCTACATCGGCGGCGGCCGCATGGTGCACGCGTCGACCGAACGCGGCGGGGTGAAGATCTCCGGCATCTACGCGTTCCGTTTCGCCCGGCGAGTCATGAACTGACGGCTCGTGCACCGCCGGTGAGCACCGGACGACACCCGTGGAATGCGCGAGGAATTGTCCCGGGAATCGCGCGCTCAGCCGGCCAGGCGGAAGTCGGCGAAGTCGAAGCCGGGCGCGACGACACAGCTGACCAGCACCGGCTCGTCGCCGGCAGGGGCGGCGGACTGCCACACGCCGCCGGGCACGAGGATCTGGGGGCGCTGACCGGCCGCGACATCCGCGCCGAGCAGCGCCTCCGGGCCGGGGCCGGGCCGGTCGCCGGAGCCGCCGAGGCGCAGCGTCAGCGGGCCGCCGCGGTGCCAGAACCACAGCTCGTCGGAGCGGACCACGTGCCAGGCGGACTCCTCGCCCGGGTGCAGCAGGAAGTAGATCGCGGTGGCGGCGCTGCGGGGGCCGTCGTAGCCGGGCGGGTCGAGGGCGACCGGCGAGCGCCAGGTCTCGCGGTACCAGCCGCCCTCGGGGTGCGGCTGCAGGTCGAGGTGCTCGGCCAGGTGCGGTCTCATGGGGGTACCGTATCCGCCCTTGCGATCCGCCCTTTCGCCTGTAGTGGGGCGCCCGGCGGTTTGCGATGCTGGGCGCGTGAGACTGCAGACGCGCACCGGGGCCTTCGTCGAGCTGCGAGCGATCAAGGCGGCCGGCGAGCCGCTGCTCGTCGAGGGGGCCGTCGACGCGCTCGACGGGCGGGCTTGGCGGTTCCGGGCCCCGGCCCTGACCGCGCAGGAGGCCAAGCTCCTGGCCGACTGGCTGCTCAAGGCCGCGAAGGGCCGCATCGAGCGGCAGGAGCGCCTCACGTTCGCGGACCTGTCCTTCACCATCGACGAGCACGAGGTCGGCGAGCCCCGCCTCGTGGTCGGCTTCTCGCGCTCCACCGCCCCCGAGTGGCTCGGCCCCGAGCGGGCGATGACGTTCGACTACCCCGTCACCCTCGACCTGACCACGGAGGCCCTGGAAGCGGCGGCCGTGGACTGGGACCGCGAGCTGCGCCGCCGCTGAGCGTCACCTGGGCATCATCGGTGCGCTGCCGCCCCCGGGCTACCATCGCCCAATGCGAAAGCGCTTCGGGGCAATGCTGCTGGTGGCGGCGCTCGCGCTGGCGGGCTGCGGCGGGGACGGGCCGGGTGCGGCCGATCCCGGCGGGCACGAGTCCGCCGCGGCCGCCGGCTCCTCCGCACCGGGCGGCGCCGAGGCGGACCCGGCCGGCGTCGGCGCCCTCGGGGCCGCCCCCGGCCCGTCGAGCACCGGCCAGCCCGCCGCCGCGGCCCCGTTCGCCTTCGGCAACCCGTCCGGCAAGGCGGCGATCCCGGCCGAGGCCAGGGCCGAGAGCACGGCCCAGCCGACGAAGGTGGTCGGCGACGGCAGCCCGGCCAGTTGCACCTCGGAGAGCTTCGTCTCGGCCGTCTCGGGCGGCGGGGTGATCACGTTCAACTGCGGCCCGGGCGCGGTCACCATCGTGGTCAAGCAGACCGCGAAGGTCCGCAACCGCTCGGCCAAGGTGGTCATCGACGGCGGCGGCAAGGTGACGCTGAGCGGCGAGGCCAAGCGCCGGATTCTGTACCAGAACACCTGCGACAAGAGCCTGGAGTGGACCACGGACCACTGCCAGGACCAGGCGACCCCCGCGCTGACGGTGCAGAACATCGTCTTCGCCGACGGCAACTCGACCGGCGACAAGAGCGAGGGCGGGGGCGGCGGCGCGATCTTCGTGCGCGGCGGGCGCTTCAAGGCGGTCAACACCAAGTTCGTGCGCAACCGCTGCGACGACACCGGCCCGGACCTGGGCGGGGCCGCGGTGCGGGTGCTCAGCCAGTATCAGAACAAGCCCGTCTACATCGTCGGCAGCACGTTCGGCGGCGCCTCCGGCCAGGGCGGCGTGTGCGCCAACGGCGGCGCGCTGAGCAGCATCCAGGTGTCCTGGGTGGTCCTCAACAGCCTCTTCTCCTACAACTCGGCCGTCGGCCGCGGCGCCAACCCGGCCCGCTCGGGCACCCCCGGCGGCGGCAGCGGCGGCGCGATCTACTGCGACGGCGACAACTTCACCGTGCGGCTCGCCGGCACGCTGATCGAGCAGAACAAGGCCAACGAGGGCGGCGGTGCGGTCTTCTTCGTGAGCAACGACCGCACCGGCACCATGTCGATCGAGGGCTCGACCCTGCGCAAGAACCCCAGCGCCGGCTTCGAGACGGACGGCTTCCCCGGCATCTTCTTCCTCGGCGCGCGGCCGCCGTCCGTCTCCGGCTCCACCTTGAGCCGCTAGGTGCCGGTCCGGCCGGCCCCTACGAGCGCAGGCAGAGGCAGAGCGGGTGGCCGGCCGGGTCCTGCAGCACCGTGTAGCGCTCGGCACCCGGCTGGAACTCCGGCTTCGTCGCGCCCAGCTTGAGCGCGCGGGCCTCGGCGTCGGCGAGGTCGTCCACGTAGAAGTCGAGGTGGAACTGCTTCGGCGACGGGCCCTCGGGCCACGTCGGCGCCTCGTACGCGGGCACCTGCCCGAACCCGATCGACGTCGTGCCGTCGCTGATCATGGCGTACTCGGCCTGGCTGTGCGTCACGTCCCAGCCGAGGACCTCGCTGTAGAAGGTGGCCAGCACCGGCGGCTCGGCGCAGTCGATGTTGACCATGATGAGGCTCGCGAATCCAGTCATGCCCCGATCTTCACGCCTATTCCTGCCATCCAGTGTCAGGAATGCTCGTCCGTGTCGGGATGTCCGCCGCGGCTCGGGCCGGCCGGGGTCGGGGCGGACCAGTTGCGGCGGATGGCCACCATGCGCAGCACGAAGGTGAGGGTGGCGGCCAGCGCGATGGCGATCGGCCGCCGCACGTGCGCCACGTCCAGCGCCGCGACCGAGGCGCACCCGATCAGCCCGGCCACGGCGTAGATCTCGCGGCGCAGCACCGTCGGGATCTCGCCGGTCAGCAGGTCGCGGGCCAGGCCGCCGCCGATGCCCGTGATCATGCCGATGATGCAGGCGCCGATCGGCGGCACGCCCGCGTCGAGCGCCTTGAGCGTGCCGGTCACCACGAACAGCCCCAGCCCGGCGGCGTCCAGCACGAGCACCGTCCAGCGCAGCCGGCTCACGGCCGGGTGCAGCCAGAAGGTGGCGGCCGCGGTCAGCACCGCGACCACGGCGTAGCGCCAGTCCACGAACGCGTTGGGCTGGACGTTCACGAAGACGTCGCGCATGATCCCGCCGCCCAGCGCCGCGGTGAAGCCGACGAACACCACGCCGAACAGGTCGAGCCGCTTGGCCACCCCGGCGGTGGCGCCGGAGGCCGCGAACACGGCGATGCCGACGAGGTCGGCGACGAGGAGAGGGCTCACAGGCACCATGTATAACGGCCGCCCGGTGCCCCGGGCGGCCGTTTCACGGCGCGCGTCAGATGTTGTTGATCACCGACATCGTCGCCTCGTGCTGCATCGCCATCATGTCGGAGACGGCGGCCGCGTCGTAGTACCCGCCGTCCGAGGACCCGCCGCCGGCGCCGCTCACGTCGCCGTCCAGGTTGCCGCCGGAGCCGTCGTAGTCGGCGGCGACCGAGGGGTCCGAGTCGCCGGTCAGGTCCGTGACCTCGCCGGTCCTCGCGTCGTACAGCTGCTCGTAGACGCCGTCGCCGTCGCTGTCGAGGGCCGCGACGTCCATCTGGCCGTCGTGGTCGAGGTCGCCGACGAGGACGTTGCTGCCGTCGTCGAGCGTGTAGATCGCCGCCGGGTCGTCGGTGCCGTTGCCGTCGAGGTCGGCGCTGAAGCCGGTGTAGTCGTCGTCGCTCATATCGGTGGTACTCCCAAAATCCGTCGGAAGAACGTGCGAGAGCCACGCTAGGAGACCGGGGACGCCGTTCACTCCCCCTTTGCTGCCAAGCCGACAGCGAAAGCGACGCGGGTCACGGGCGGGGTTTGCGGCAGGTGCGCCCCGGGGTATCTATCCGTCGATCTCTTCAGAAGGAGGCAGGCAGTGGGCCGGGGTTCCTCGATCGGCGGGGTCATCCTCGTCATTTGGCTGATCATCGGTGTCATCGCGGCGGGTCAGCGCGGCTACTTCAACAGCGACGACGCGAACTGCGCCAAGGCCGGCACCATCGCGGTCACCATCATCGCGGGGCCGCTGAACTACCTCGGGGTCAACCCGAAGATCAATTGTGAGCTGCCGCAGCCGTCCAAGTAGGCCGTCGTCGTCCACGATCCTCGCGCCTCGCGCTCAGCCGTCTCCCAGCGTGCAGCGGTAACGTTCCGGGATGGACGAGTTCGAGGCGCGCAGGGTCGTCGACGCGCTGCGTGAGCGCGGCGTGCCGGCCCACGTGGAGATGGCGAAAGCCGGGATCAGCGAGTTCGGCGTGCGGGTGCAGCTGTTCGACGGCCGGGTCGCGGTGTGGGACACCGACGGCACCGCCGGGCTGGAGGCGCAGGTGATGCGCGACGGCATCCTCGTCGGGTTCGTCCCGATGATCGAGGGGTCCGAGCAGTTCAGCGAGGCGCAGGTCGTCGACGCCATCGCGCGGACCGACTACGACCGGCCGATCGCCCGCCGGCGCACGAGCGCGCCCCCGGCCGCGCCGCCGCTGCCGCCGGAGGGCGGCTTCTTCCGCCGGCTGCGCGGCGGGTTCCGCTGAGCCGGTCCGTCAGTCGTTGATCTCCGCGCGCTCGATCTCGGCGAAGGCCCGGGTCAGCAGCTCGGCG
This sequence comes from Dactylosporangium sp. CA-139114, assembly GCF_050955725.1. Lineage (NCBI taxonomy): Bacteria > Bacillati > Actinomycetota > Actinomycetes > Micromonosporales > Micromonosporaceae > Dactylosporangium > Dactylosporangium sp. CA-139114. The sequence goes on along the minus strand of NZ_CP192080.1, from coordinate 1,906,726 downwards.
AAGCTCCGCTCGCCCAGCAGGTCGTCGATGAGCAGCGGTGCGTGGGCCGCGAGCGCGCGCGGCGGCACCGGCGCGTCCTCGTCGGTCTCGTGAATGCCGAGCGCCCCGACCAGCAGCACCACCATGACCTGCGGGTCGACGTCACGCCACTGCCCCGCCGAGCGCACCGCGTGCTCCAGCGCGGCCCGGATGTCGTCGCCGTCGAGCCCGTCCGGGTGCCGCTGCTCCAGCAACGTGCGCACCACCGCCCCCAGCACCCGCCCGGTCTGCTCGGGGTCGAGCCCGCCGAGCCGCTCGACCGCGTCCGAGTAGGCCGCCTCGTCGCGCGCCCGCGCCGCCTCCACGGCCTCGGCCGAGGCGACGGCGATGGCACGGGCGGCGGGCGGCAGGTGCCGCCAGGTCGAGGTCATGCCGAAACCCTAGACAATCGGCGCCCCTGGACCGCCGGCGGATGGAGCGCTCCGGCCTCGCCTACCGCAGGCCCGGCCGCGTCCACGACGCCGAGAACGTGCTCCAGGGCTCATCGGTGGCCGGCCCGGCGCAGCAGCAGCACCGTGGCGAGCGGCCAGACCGCCTGCGCGCCGGCCGCGAGCCGCTCGGCCAGCCCGACGAGCACGCCGGTGCCCAGGGCCACGGTGAAGAGCAGGACGAGCGCGGCGAGCGCCAGGGCGGCCGGGACCATCACGCCGGCCGGGGGCCGGGCCGCCGCCGCGCCCGGGTTGCGCCACAGCGCCGGCCACAGCGCGAGGCAGGCGAAGGCGATCGTGGCGGCCGCCTGATGCGGGCCCGACGTGCCGCCGGCGGGCAGCGGGAACGCGGCGACGAGCACGGTCGCGACCCCGCCCACGGCGAGCATCACCCGGGCGGGCACCGCGATCGGGTCCAGCCCGCGCGCGGTGACCACGTGGCAGATCCCGACGCCGAGCAGCGCCAGCGTCATCACCCAGCGGTGGTCGGCCTCGACCCCGGCCAGGGCGCTGATCGTCTCGCGCAGCGAGTCGAACCCGCCGGCCTGCACGGCCGCGGCGACGGTCCACCCGCCGACGAGCAGGACGGGCGCGGCGGCGGAGGACCACAGGGTGTACCGGCGCATGCGACGAGTATGACGGCCGCAACTTCAGTCGCGCACGACTGAATCGTGCGATAGGCTTCGGCTCGTGGACGTCCTCCCACTCGACCGGCAGGTCTGCTTCGCGCTCTACACCGCCACCCGCGCGGTCACGGCACGCTACCGGCCCCTGCTCGACGAGCTCGGCCTCACCTACCCGCAGTACCTGGTGCTACTCGCGCTGTGGGAGCAGGACGAGCGGACGGTCAAGGACCTCGGCGCGGCGCTGCGGCTGGACTCCAGCACGCTGTCGCCGCTGCTGAAACGCCTCGAGGCGGCCGGCCTCGTGGCGCGGGAGCGACGCGCCGACGACGAGCGCTCGGTCACCGTGCGCCTCACCGCCGACGGTTCGGCGCTGCGGACGCGGGCGGCCGGCATCCCCGCCCGCCTGGTCTGCGACGGCGGCCTCGGCCTGGGCGAGCTCGAGGAGCTCCGCGACACCCTCGTGCGGCTCACCGCCGCACTCCAGCGACAGGGAGAAATCGATGCAGGTGCTGTACACCGCTGACGTGACCGCGTCCGGGGACGGGCGCAACGGGCACGTGACGAGCGCCGACGGGATCCTCGACCTCGACGTGCGCATGCCCAAGGAGATGGGCGGCGCGGGCGAGGCGACCAACCCCGAGCAGCTCTTCGCGGCCGGCTACGCGGCCTGCTACCACAGCGCGCTGCGCAGCGTGGCCCGCCGCCAGAGCGCGCTCCCGGCGGTCGAGGGCTCGCAGGTGCAGGCGCGGGTCGGCATCGGCCCGAACGACGCCGGCGGCTTCGGCCTCGAGGTCTGGCTCACGGTGACCCTCCCGGCCGCGGACGCGGCAACCGCGCAGGCCCTCGCCGACGCCGCGCACCAGGTCTGCCCCTACTCCAACGCCACCCGCGGCAACATCGACGTGCACATCGAGGTCGCGGCATGACCGAGGTGAACCGTGTCTGGTATCTCGCGGCCCGGCCCGACGGGTTTCCGTCCACTGCGGACTTCGAGCTGCGGACCGAGCCGGTGCCGCAGCCAGGCCCCGGGCAGGTGGTCGTCCGCAACGAGGTGATGTCCGTCGACCCCGCGATGCGCGGCCGGATGAACGACGTGCCGTCCTACGTCGCGCCCTTCCAGCTCGGCGCCCCGCTGGACGGCGGCGCGGTCGGCACCGTGGTGGCGTCGCAGAGCCCGGACGTCGAGGTCGGCGCGAGCGTCCTGCACGGGCTCGGGTGGCGGGAATACGCGCTGCTGGACGCCGAGCGCGTCCGCACCGTCGACACCGCGGCCGCCCCGGCCTCGGCCTACCTCGGCGTGCTCGGCATGCCCGGCCTGACCGCCTACGCCGGGCTGCTCGACGTGGCCCGGATGCGGCCCGAGGAGACGGTGTTCGTCTCCGGTGCGGCCGGGGCCGTCGGCACGCTGGTCGGGCAGATCGCCCGGCTGCGCGGCGCCCGCCTGGTGATCGGCTCGGCCGGGTCGGCGGAGAAGGTGCGGTACCTCACCGAGGAGCTCGGCTTCGACGCCGCCTTCAACTACCGCGACGGAGACATCCGCACCCAGCTCAAGCGCCTCGCGCCGGACGGCATCGACGTCTACTTCGACAACGTCGGCGGCGAGCAGCTCGAGGAGGCGCTGTTCCGGATGAACCTGCACGGGCGGATCGCGGTCTGCGGGGCGATCTCGCAGTACAACACCCCCGACGCCAAGGGCATCCGCAACCTGAGCCTGCTCATCAGCAAGCGCCTCACGATGCAGGGCTTCCTCGTGCTCGACCACTGGTCGCGCCGCGAGGCCTTCACCGAGGAGATGGCGGGCTGGCTGCGGGAGGGCAAGGTCACGGTCGCCGAGACCTTCGTGGACGGCATCGACCACGCCGTGGACGCGTTCCTGGGCATGCTCAAGGGCGAGAACCTCGGCAAGATGGTCGTCCGGCTCGGCGACGGCGCGTAACACCGCGCCGGCTGACCGGCCCCGGCCTCGCCGGCGAGGACGGGGCCGGCCCGCCAGCGGGGTGACGCACGGCTCAGGAGGCGGCCGGACCGATCGGCAGGTGCAGCTGGAAGGCCACCTCCGTGTAGTGGATCGCCGGGGGCGGCAGCGCCTGCAGCTGCCGCTCCAGCACCACCAGCAGCTCGCGCGGCGGCGCGATCGGGCGGGCCATGATGCGCACGGCCACCGCACGGTTCGGGGCCAGGCGGAACTCGACCATGAGCTCCTCGGTGTGGTGGCGCACGCCCGCGAAGAGCCGCTCGACCACCCGCCGCGCGCGGTCGAGGAAGTCGCTGAGCTCGGCCGGGGTCGTCGCCTGCCGCAGCTGCTCCTCGCTGGTGAGCAGCACGATGCGGCCCGGCGGCCGCGGCGCCGGCGGGCTGCCGGTGGCCGCGGCCATCGTGGTCGCCGCCGGGACGCCGTTGAGCAGCGTCGGCGGCAGGGCGTTCACCGCGTCCGGGCCCTCCGCGGCCGGGGCCGGCTCCGGCGAGCCGTCGCCGACCCGGAACGCCACCGCCCGCACGGCGCCGCCCGGCAGGCCGATCTCGACCGGGCGGCCGGCCTCCACGGCCTGCAGCAGCCGGGCGTGCATGGCGCCGGTCAGCAGGACCGCGAAGCCGTCCTCGACCTGGCGGGCCGTCGGCGGCCGCGGCCCCTCCCCCGCGACGCGGCCGCTCCCGCCGAGCGTCGCGTCGCGGATGATGAGCAGGAAGTTGCAGGCGAGCCGGGTGGCCCGCTCGCCCCCGGGCGCCACGATCGCGGCCGGGCCCGACTGCCCGGGCGCCCACACGTAGGTCTTCGGGGTGCCGGCCAGCCCCGGCAGGTAGGCGCAGACCTCCGGCGCCTCCCGCATCGCGTCGCGCAGCGCGGGCAGCTCCTCGGCCGCCACCGACAGCTCCAGCCGGTCGCCGTCGTGCACGACGCGCAGGAACGGCAGGTTGTACGCGGGGGCGCGGGACAGCATCGTGGCCGCCCGGAACTCGGCGTCGTCGAGCACCGGGGCGCGCCCGGGCCGGAACCACCACGGGTGCGGGTAGTACCGCTCCTGCGCGCCGAGCAGCGCGAGCACCCGGGCGTGGCCGAAGCGCTGCACCACCGCGGTCTCCCCGCCCAGCAGCGGCAGCGCGATCAGCGGGGGCCGGGGCAGGTCCACAGTGGACGCCAGGGCGGCGGGCGGGTCGGCGTAGACGAAGCCGGTGACCCGCTCGTCGACGTCGACGCCCGGGCGGCCGAAGACGCTCACGTCGCCGGCGTCGACCAGCCGGCCCTCGGCGGCGAAGCGGTGCACGGTGCGGGCCATGGTGAGCGGGAAGCCGGCCGCGGGCGCGCCGGTGCGCGCGACGGCGAAGACCATCTCGCGCTGGCCGTGCCGCTCGAGCCCGTCGGTGGTGTAGAGCAGCGCGGGCAGCATGCCGGAGGCCGTGCGGATGCCACCCTCGTCGATGGCGACCGACAGCTCGCCGGGGATGAGGACCTCCCGGCCGACGGGTAACGCGGAGCCCACGGGGCCGATCATGCCACCCGGACGCAAACTCCCCGGGGGCCCGTTGAAACGTTCCGGGGCTCGGTCCACGATGAGAGCATGCGCGTTGGTTCGATGCGGATGACGTCGGAGCCCCCGGCCGGCTACGTCGCCTTCGTCACGCGGCACCTGGAGCCGCTGCGCCGCGACTCGTCCCGGGTCGTCGGCGGCGACGAGGACGCCGACCACCTCTACGTCGACGTGCTCACCGACGTGGCCACGCACTGGCCCTGGCTGGAGCTGCGGCGCACCCGGCTGCACCGGCCCGGCGCGGCCGAGGAGTTCCTGGACCGCACGTTCCACCGCCGCTGCGAGCGCTGGACCCTGGCCGGCCGGCGCGAGCCCGATCCCGGGCTCGACGACGAGCACCAGATCACGGTCACGCCGGAGCGCGACGAGCGGCCGGGGCCGGACCGGCGGGTGCAGGTCAGCAACGCCGTGCGCCGCGCCCCGCTCGTGCTGCCCCGGCCGCGGCCGCGCGCCCGCACGTTCATCGCCGGCCCCACGTCCGAGGCGGCGATCGCCTGGTGGCACGCGTACGAGAACATCCGCCGGCGCCGGCTCGTCTACGCCGGGTTCGCCGTGCTCGTGCTGCTGCTGGCGCTCGCCCAGTGCGGCGGGCCGGCCTCCGAACTGTAGGCACGGAACATGTAGTGATGCTACTCGTAGAAAGCGGGAAAAGTTCCCGAACGTGGCCAACGCCGCTTTCGCGTGCACCGATGGGCGGTTACGGCGCGCGCGGGGATAGAACGTCCCTGTGGAACCGTTGACCGTTCTCGCCGAGGCCGCGACACCCGGGGACTTCGCGGCCGCACGAACGCAGATGGCGCTGTCCCTCGGCTGGCACATCATCATCGCGAGCTTCGGCGTCGCCATGCCCGCGATCACCCTGTTCATGCAGTGGCGGGGGTACCGGACCGGGCAGGTCGAGTACCGCCTCCTGGCCCGCCGCTGGGCCCGCGCGATGGGCGTGCTCTTCGCCGTCGGGGCCGTCTCCGGCACCATCCTGAGCTTCGAGATGGGGCTGCTCTGGCCGGGCCTCATGGGCACCTACGGCCAGGTGATCGGGCTGCCCTTCACCCTGGAGGGCTTCGCCTTCTTCGTCGAGGCCATCTTCCTGGGCATCTACCTCTACGGCTGGGACCGGCTCCCGGCCCGGGTCCACCTGTGGTCGGCGGTGCCGATCCTGCTGGCCGGCATCGTGGGCACCTTCTGCGTGGTCAGCGCCAACGCCTGGATGAACCAGCCGCGCGGGTTCGACCTGGTGGACGGCAGGATCACCGGGGTCGACCCGCTCGGCGCGATGTTCAACCCCGCCACCGGCCCCCAGTCGGTGCACATGCTCGTCGCCGCGTTCATGGTCACCGGCTTCTGCATGGCCTCCGTCTACGCCGTCGGCCTGCTGCGCGGGCGCAACGACCGCTACCACCGCCTGGGCTTCCTGGTGCCGTTCACCGTCGCCGCCGTGATGGCCCCGGTCCAGGTCGGCGTCGGCGACTGGGCCGCGCACTTCGTCGCCGACTACCAGCCGGTGAAGCTGGCCGCGATGGAGGGGGTGTACGAGACCCAGCGGGGCGCGCCGCTGCACCTCGGCGGGGTCGCGGTCGACGGGGAGCTGCGCTACGCCATCGAGATCCCCAACGCCCTGAGCCTGCTGGCCCACTGGGACCCGGACGCGCAGATCACCGGGCTGAACACGGTGCCGGCCGACCAGCGCCCGCCGGTCAACGTCGTGCACTGGTCGTTCCAGCTCATGGTCGGGGCCGGCTTCGCCATGCTGGGCGTCGCCGCGCTGTTCGGCTTCAGCTGGCGATGGCGGCGCGGCTGGCTCACCAACCGCTGGTTCCTGCGCGCCGCCGCGCTGTGCGGCCCGGCCGCCGTGCTCGCCCTCGAGGCCGGCTGGACCACCACCGAGACCGGCCGGCAGCCGTGGGTCGTCTACGGCGTCCTGCGCACCCACGACGCCGTGAACACCGCCCCCGGGCTGCGCACCGGGCTCGTCGTGCTGACCGTCGTCTATGCCCTGCTGACCGTCGCCACCGTCTTCGTGCTCCGCCGCCTGGCCCGGGACCGGCCCGTGCCCGTCGCGCCGCAGGAGTCCGACGTCGACACCTTCCCGGTGCCGTGATGCGGGCCGCCGACGCGCTCCTGGTCGTGCTCTTCGCGGCCGTGACCGCCTACGCCCTCTTCGGCGGCGCCGACTTCGGCGCCGGGTTCTGGGACCTCTTCGCCGGGGGCGCCCGCTCGGGCCGGCGCCGGCGGTCCCTCATCGAGCACGCGATCGGCCCGGTGTGGGAGGCCAACCACGTCTGGCTCATCTTCGCCGTGGTGCTGCTGTGGACCGGCTTCCCGGCCGTCTTCGCGGGCGTCGCCGCGACCATGTACGTGCCGCTCACGGGGGCCGCGCTGGGCATCATCGGCCGCGGCGCCGGGTTCGCGTTCCGCAAGACCAGCGACACCGTCGGCCGGCAGCGGTTGTTCGGCGCCCTGTTCGCGTTCTCCTCGCTGGTGACCCCGTTCTGCTTCGGCGCCGTGGCGGGCGGCATCGCCTCCGGGCGCGTCCCGCCCTGGACGGCCGGGCGGGGCGACCTGCTCACGGCCTGGTGGAACCCGGCCTCGGTGGCGACCGGGGCGCTCGCGGTGGCCGTGTGCGCGTACCTCGCCGCCGTCTTCCTCTGCCGCGACGCCCAGCGCCACGACCCGGACCTCGTCGCCGGGATGCGCCGTCGGGCGCTCTGGGCCGGGGCCGGCACCGGGGTCCTCGCCGTGGCCGGGCTGCTCGCGGTGCGGGCCGACGCCGGCTGGCTGGCCGACCGGCTGCTGCGCCCGGTGCCGGCCGCGCTCGTGGTGCTCTCGGCGCTGGCCGGGGTGGCCTCGATCGCGCTGCTGGCGGCCGGCCGCTACGTGGCCGTGCGGCTCACCGCCGGCCTCGCCGTGGCCGCGGTGCTCTGGGGCTGGGCGGCGGCGCAGCACCCGTACCTGCTGCCGCCCGCGACCACGATCTCCGCCACGGCCGCGGCCCCGGCCGTGACGCGCGCCACCCTGTGGGCCGTCCTCGGCGGTGCCGCCGTGCTGGTGCCGTCGCTGTGGTGGCTGTTTCGGCTGTTTCAGTCGCCCGCGCCCGATTCGTCCGGCCAGAGGGCCGACAGCGATCGTTGACCAAGCCTGCTATCGTCCGCCGAAGCTATGACTGACATCAGGAGGACGCGGCGCTGGAGCGCGGCGGCGGCGGCCGTCGCGGCCCTCGGCGTCGGCCTGATCGGGGCCGCCGCGACGCCCGCCTGGGCCGCCGACCAGCTCGAGATCAAGGTCGACAACAGCGTCCAGGGCAAGGTCGGCGACAAGGTCCAGGTCCGCTTCGTGGTCAAGAACAACACGAAGCAGCCGGTCACCGGCGTGACCGTGGCCATGACGGCGCCGGGCAACGCGATCCTGGACCCGGCCGACAACCCCGGCTGCGCGGTCGGCGGCGGCGGACGGGCGGCGAGCTGCCGCTCCAACGGCACCCTGGCCCCCGACAAGTCCGCCGGCGGCCAGTTCACGCTCACCGTGAAGACCGCCGGGCAGGCCCCCGGGCGCGTCCAGGTCGAGCACGGCAACGCCGACACCTTCCAGCTGCGCGCCACCGGCGGCCCGACCCCGTCGGCGACGACGAAGTCGGCCAAGCCGACGAAGACCTCGAGCCTGTCGGCCAGCGAGACGCCGGGCATCAGCGAGGGCAGCTTCGCCGTGCCCGAGGCCGGCAACGGCGTCGCCATCGAGACCACCGGGCCGGCCACGAACCGCACCGGTGGCAGCGGCGGCGGGATGAGCATGGGCCTGTGGGTCGGCATCATCGCGATCGTCGGCGCCCTCGGCCTGATCGGCAGCCTCTTCTACTTCCGGCGCAAGGACCGCAACGAGCCCGACACGGGCATGCACCCGGTCGTCCCGGCGCCGCAGGGCTTCTACGGCTCCCAGCCGCAGCCCACGACCTACGGCGCGCCGCCCCAGCCGCAGACCTACGGCTCCCCGGCGGCGCAGACGCAGATGATCGACCCCGGCCTCGGCGGACCGCCCGGCCCCACCCAGATCATCCAGCCCGGCGGCCCCGTTCCCGGCCCGGGCCCCGCCGCGGGAGCCGGGCCCGGCAACGACCAGACCGTCATCTTCCGCCGCCCCGAAGACCTCTGACCGACGGTGCGGAAGGCCGCGCTCGGCACGGCCCTCGTCTTCACGGCCAGCGGCGCGGTCGTCGGCGGCTGGGTGTCGCGCATCCCGGCGGTCGTCGAGCGGCTCGGCATCGGCCCGGGTGAGCTCGGCCGGGCCCTGCTCGCCCTCGGCCTCGGCTCGCTGGTCTCCATGCCCGTGACCGGGCACGCCTGCCGCCGCTTCGGCAGCCGCGCCTGGGTGGCCGGCACCGCGCTCGTCTCCGCCGCCGCCCTCGCCGCGGCCGGGCTCGCGGGCTCGCTGTGGGCGCTCGCCGGGGCGCTGTTCGTGCTCGGGCTCGCGTACGGCTCCTGGGACGTGGCCATGAACGTGCAGGGCAGCTTCGTGGACCGGCGGGCGGGGCGGGAGTGGATGCCGCGGTACCACGCCTGCTGGAGCCTCGGCTCGATCGGCGGCGCGGCGGCCGGCTCCCTCGCGGCCCGGACGGGGCTGGGCGCCGGCCCGCACCTCGCGGTCGCCGGGGTGGTGTCGCTGGCGGTGACGTACGCCGGCCTGACCCTGTTCGTGAATGAGCGCACAGACGAGCGCACGGCCGGGCGCACGGACGCCGGGACCGCCGCGGCGCCCGGACGCCGGCGCAGCCGCGCCGGCCGGGCGCTGCTGCTCATCGGGCTGGCCACGCTGTGCGCGACGGTCGTCGAGGGGGCCGCGGGCGACTGGCTCGCGCTGTTGCTGCACACCGGGCGCGGGCTCTCGCAGTCCTCGGCGGCGCTGGGGTACACCCTCTTCGCCACCGCCATGACCGCCGGCCGGTTCGCCGGCAGCACCGCCGTCGCCCGCCTCGGCCGGGCCCGCGCCGTCCGGCTCGGCGCGCTGCTCGGCGTCGCCGGGATCGCCGCCGCCGTGCTCGCCCCGGGCACCGGGCCGATCTACGCCGGGGCCCTGCTCTGGGGCCTGGGCGTGTGCCTGGTGTTCCCGGCCGCCGTCAGCGCCGCCGGGGAGACCGCCCGGCCCGCCGAGGCGATCGCGCTCGTGACGAGCATCGGCTACGGCTCGCTCCTGGTCGGCCCGCCGCTCATCGGCGCCCTGGCCGACGCGATCGGGCTGGGCCGGGCGCTGCTGGGCCTGGCCGGGCTCGCCGCCGCCATCGCGGCGCTCGCCCCGGTGCTGCGCGGCCCGGCTCAGCCCGGCAGCGCGTCCATCGCCCGGTAGATCCGCACGTCCGAGACGGGGTAGGCGGTGCCGAGGGCCTGCGCGAAGAGCCCGACCCGCAGCTCCTCGATCATCCAGCGGATCTCGCGCAGCTGGGGCGTCATGGTCATCGAGGCCACCAGCTGGTCGTACTCCTTCTGCACCTCCTGCACCGTGAGCATCCGCTCGCGGTCGCGCCCGGTGTCGGTCGGCACCTTCTCCAGGCGCCGCTCGATGCCGCGCAGGTAGCGCTCCAGGTCCGGCAGGCGCTGCCAGCCGGTGTCGGTGACGAAGCCGCGGTACACCAGCCGCCCCAGCTGCCCGCGCATGTCGGTCAGGGCCGGCAGCAGCAGCGGGTTCTTGGTGCGGGTCAGGCGCTGCTCGACGTCGTAGGCCGCGGCCAGGATCTTGCGCACGCTGCCGACCACGTCGAGGGTCAGGTCGACGAGGTCGGCCCGCACCTTGTCCCGCAGCGCGGCGAACCCGGCCTCGTCCCAGGCCGGCCCGCCCGCGTCGGTCATGAGCTGGTCCACGGCGCAGGCCGCGCAGTCCTCGAGCAGGTCGACGGCGTTGCGGTGCGGGTTGCGGCTCAGCGCCAGCTTGGCCTCGTTCGACAGCCGGCCCTGCACGAAGCGGGCCGGCGGCGGGAGCGTGAGCTGCAGCAGGCGGCGGGTGCCGCGCCACATCTCGAACTGCTGCCGCGCGGGCAGGTCGAAGGCCTGCACCGCGACCGAGGCGCCCTCGTCGACCAGGGCCGGGTAGACGGTGAGGGTGTGCCCGGCGACCGTGCGCGACAGGCTGCGCGGCAGGGTGCCGAACTCCCAGCTCGTGGCGCCCTTGCGGGTCACGTCCACGGCCGCCTGGGCGACCGTCTGCTGCACCTTGGGGGCGAGGCGCTCGCGCAGTACCGCCGCGTCCTTGCCCTCCCCGAGGATTTTCCCGGCGTCGTCGACGACGCGGAAGGTCATCTTGAGGTGCTCGGGCACCTTCGACCAGTCCCACTCGGCGCGCGGCACCGAGACCCCGGTCATCCGCCGCAGGGCCAGCTCGAGCGCGTCGAGCAGCTCGCCGTCGCGGGGCGCCATCTCGGCGAGGGCGTCGCGGGCGGTGTCGGGGGCCGGGACGAAGTTGCGCCGGGTGGCCTTCGGCAGGGACTTGATGAGCGCCGTCACGAGCTCCTCGCGCAGCCCCGGCACCTGCCAGGCGAAGTCGCCGGCGCGCACCTGGCCCAGCAGCGGCAGTCCGATGTGGACGGTCACGCCGTCGGCCTCGGTGCCGGGCTCGAACTGGTACGTGAGCGCGAAACGGCGCCCGTCCTGCTCCCAGGCGTCGGGGTACTGCGCCTGCTGCACCGCGTCCGCGCCGGCGTTGACGAGCATCGCCGGGTCGAACGTGAGCAGGTCCGGGGACTCCCGGCGGGTCTTCTTCCACCAGCTGTCGAAGTGGCGGCCGGAGACCACCTCCTCGGGCAGCCGGCCGTCGTAGAACTCGAACAGCGTCTCGTCGTCGACGAGCAGGTCGCGGCGGCGGGCCCGGGCCTCGAGCTCCTCCACCTCGCCGAGCAGCCGGCGGTTCTCGGCGAAGAACGCGTGCTGGGTCTCCCAGTCGCCCTCGACCAGCGCGTGGCGGATGAACAGCTCGCGGGACAGCGCCGGGTCGATGCGGCCGTAGTTGACCTTCCGGTTGGTGACGATCGGCACTCCGTAGAGGGTCACCCGCTCGACCGCCATCACCGCGGCCTGCTTGCGCTCCCAGTGCGGCTCGCTGTACTGCCGCTTCACGAGATGCTGGGCCAGCGGCTCGATCCACTCGGGCTCGATGCGGGCCACCACCCGCGCCCACAGCCGCGTGGTCTCGACCAGCTCGGCGGCCATCACCCAGCGGGGCGTCTTGCGGAACAGCGCGGAGCCCGGGTTGACGGCGAAGCGGGCGTTGCGGGCGCCGAGGTACTCGTGCTTGTCCGCCTCCTTGAGCCCGATCTGCGACAGCAGCCCGGCGAGCAGGGAGATGTGGATCGGCAACGGCGCCGCGGGCTGCTCGTTCGGCGTCACGTCCATCGTCTTGAGCACCTGGCGCAGCTGGCTGTAGATGTCCTGCCACTCGCGCACGCGCAGGTAGTTGAGGTATTCGGCCCGGCACAGCTTGCGGAACTGGTTGCTGGAGAGCTCCCGCTGCTTGTCCTGCAGGTAGTTCCACAGGTTCAGGTAGCCGACGAAGTCCGAGTCCTTGTCGGCGAAGCGCGCGTGCGACTGCTGGGCCTGGGCCTGCTTGTCGGCCGGCCGCTCGCGCGGGTCCTGGATGGACAGGGCCGCGGCGATCACCATGACCTCGCGCACGCAACCGTTCTTCTCCGCCTCCAGCACCATGCGGGCCAGGCGCGGGTCGACCGGCAGCTGGGACAGGCGGCGGCCCAGCGGCGTCAGGTGCGGGCCGGGCTCGAGCGCGCCGAGCTCCTCCAGCAGCTGCACGCCGGCGGTGACGTTGCGCCGGTCGGGCGGGTCGATGAACGGGAACGCGCTCAGGTCGCCGAGGCCGAGCGAGATCATCTGCAGGATGACCGACGCCAGGTTGGTGCGCAGGATCTCCGGGTCGGTGAACTCCGGCCGGGCGTTGAAGTCGTCCTCGCTGTAGAGCCGGATGCACACCCCGTCGGACGTGCGCCCGCAGCGGCCCTTGCGCTGGTTGGCCGAGGCCTGCGAGACGGGTTCGATGGGCAGGCGCTGCACCTTCAGGCGGTGGCTGTACCGCGAGATGCGCGCCGTGCCGGGGTCCACGACGTATTTGATGCCGGGGACGGTGAGCGAGGTCTCGGCCACGTTGGTCGCCAGCACCACCCGGCGGCCGGAGTGCGGCTGGAAGACCCGGTGCTGCTCGGCGAAGGAGAGCCGGGCGAACAGCGGCAGGATCTCGGTGCCGGGCAGGTCCAGCTTGGTGAGGGCGTCGGCCGCGTCGCGGATCTCCCGCTCGCCGCTGAGGAACACGAGCACGTCGCCGGGGCCCTCGTCCTGCAGCTCCATGACGGCCATGCAGATCGCGTCGAACTGGTCGACCTCCTCGGCCCCCTCGTCGGGCGCCTCGAGGGGCCGGTAGCGCACCTCCACCGGGTAGGTGCGCCCCGACACCTCCACGATGGGCGCGTCGCCGAAGTGCCGCGAGAACCGCTCCGGGTCGATCGTCGCCGACGTGATGATGACCTTCAGGTCGGGGCGGCGGGGCAGGAGCTGTTTGAGGTACCCGAGGATGAAGTCGATGTTCAGGCTGCGCTCGTGGGCCTCGTCGATGATGAGCGTGTCGTAGCGCCGCAGCAGCCGATCCTGCTGGATCTCGGCCAGCAGGATGCCGTCGGTCATCACCTTGACCATGGTCTGGTCCGAGGACTGGTCGGTGAAGCGCACCTTGAAGCCGACGGTCGCGCCCAGCTCGGTGCCGAGCTCCTCGGCGACGCGCTCGGCCACGGTGCGGGCCGCGATCCGCCGCGGCTGGGTGTGGCCGATCTGGCCGGTCACGCCGCGGCCGAGCTCGAGACAGATCTTGGGCAGCTGGGTCGTCTTGCCCGACCCGGTCTCGCCCGCCACGATCACCACCTGGTGGTCGCGGATCTTCTCCAGGATCTCGTCCTTGCGCTGGCTGACCGGCAGCTGCTCGGGGTAGCTGATCTCGGGCCGGGCGGCGCGGCGGGCGGCGACCCGCTGCTCGGCGCGCTCGACGTCGGCCCGGATGGCCTCGGCGATCGCCTGCGCGTTGCGGGAGCGCTTCGCCCCGTCGATCCGGCGTCGCAGCCGATGCTGGTCCTGGGGCATGAGCCCGGCGAGGCGAGCGCGGAGCTCGCTCAGGCTGGTCGGCTGGGGCGTTTCAGACATGACGCTCGCAAGGATAGGCACCCGGCGCCGGGATTGCCCGTCGATTTTGCCGGGGTGCCCGGTTTCTCGCCGACACGTGGCGGCCCGCCGTGACGGTCTGTCACTCCTGCCACTAACGTCACACCCATGGCGATGCCCGCGGTCCCTTCCCAGCCGTCACCCTCCGGCGTGCGCCCCGCCCCGCGCCACGCGGCCGAGGGCCGCACCTTCTCCGCCGGCACCTTCGCCACCGGCGCGTTCCCGACGGTCTCCCCCGCCCGCCCGGGACCGGCCCGGCCCCGCCCGCCGCGGGCCCTCACGCTGGGCACCCTGGAGGAGGACGACCTCCGCGACGACGCCGCCTACCAGGCCATCGGCTTCTACGACCTGGCCCTGACCGGCCGCAGCGCCAAGTCGGCCCAGTTCGTGCAGTGCCGGTTCAACCGCGCCGACCTGACCGGCACCGCCCTGTCCGGCGCGATCCTCACCGACTGCCTGCTCGAACGCACCGCACTCGACCACGTGCACGCCGATCACTCCGTCCTGCACCGCGTCACGCTGCGCGACTGCGGCCTGGCCGACCTGCAGTGGCTGGGCGGGACGCTGCGGGACGTGACCGTGCGCGACTGCCGGGCCGAGCGCAGTGTGTTCCGCGACGCCCAGCTGCACGCGGTCTTCTTCACCTCGACCGACCTGACCGGCGCCGACTTCACCGACGCCGACCTGACCGGGGCCACGTTCAGCGGCTGCGACCTCTCCGGCGCGACCTTCTCCGGGGCCGCCGCCGCGGGCGCGCGCTTCGAGTCGTGCACGCTGGCGGGGGCGACGGGCATCGAGGGGCTGGCCGGGGCGAGCATGACCGGCGTGGACGCCGAGGAGCTCCTGGGCCTCTTCGCCGCGGCGCTGCAGATCACCCTGACGGATGACTGACGGCTATCCGACTAACCCGGCCACCCGAGCTGCGCGGCCTTGCGGGCGGTGACCTCGATCTCGATGCGCATCCGGGGGTCCGACAGCCCGCACACCTGCATGGTCGCGGCCGGCCGGACCTCGCCCATCCAGCGCCGCAGCACCGGGAAGCACGGCTCGAAGTCGGCCGCGTCCGGCAGCAGGTAGCGCACGCGCACCACGTCGGCCGGGGACGCCCCCGCCGCCCGCAGCGCCGCGTCGATGTTGCGCCAGCACTGCTCGGCCTGCTCGACCACGTCGCCGGAGATGGTCATCGTGGCGTAGTCGAAGCCGGTCGTGCCGGAGACGTGCACCCAGTCGCCGTCCACGACCGCGCGGGAGTAGCCGATCTCCCGCTCGAACGCCGACCCGCTGGAGATCAACCGCCGCTCGCTCATGTCTCAGACGCTAGACGGCAGCTGCCCGAGCCGGCGCACCAGGTCGACGTCGTCGCTCATCACCACTGCGCCGGCACGGCATCGATGTCCATGGCTCAGCTGTGGCCCGGCCGGGGCGTGCGCCCTGGCATGCTTGTCGGCATGCCGTCGCCAGTGAACCGCCAAGCCGAGCCACGCGTGCGGTACAGCCGCGAGCAGCTGCTGGCCGCCGCGGACCGGCTCCTGCCGGACGTCATCGCGCCCGGGCTCGACGTCCTGCTCTGCGGCATCAACCCGGGGCTGTGGTCGGCGGCGAGCGGGCACCACTTCGCCCGGCCCGGCAACCGGTTCTGGCCGGCCCTGCACCGGTCCGGCTTCACCCCGCGGCAGCTGCGCCCCGACGAGCAGGACCTGCTGCCCGGCTGGGGGCTGGGCATCACGAACCTGGCCGCCCGGGCCACCGCGCGCGCCGACGAGCTCAGCCGCGACGAGCTCACGGCCGGCGGCGCGATCCTGCGCGCGAAGGTCGCCGCGTTCGCCCCGCGCTGGCTCGCCGTGCTCGGCGTCACCGCGTTCCGGGTCGCGTTCGGCGTGCAGGCCGCGAAGGTCGGGCCGCAGGAGTCGGACGCGCCGGCCCCCACACGGCTGTGGATCCTGCCGAACCCGAGCGGCCTGAACGCGGCGTGGCCGTTACCCAAACTGACCGAGGCGTTCGCGGACCTGCGGAGGGCGACGCTGGACGAAGCGAGACCACCGGCCGGTTGATCCCCCACGAGGACGTAATACGCCGCGTTATACTTCGTGCGTGACCGAGGTGTACCGATGGCCCAGCGAAGGCGCGGCAGACCTTCGTGACGGCTTGACGCCGCGAGAGGTTGTCGAGGCGTAGTACGCGCCGGCAACGCTGCGGCTGGACAACAGGGCGCCGGCACGGAAACCAACGTTCATGGCGGTGTGTGCGCCGACCGACGACCAGCGACTCATCGTTGTCGTGTGCATACGTACCGAGCAAGTCGAACCATGGACCATCAGCGGGGCTCGCGACGCCGGCATGCATGAGCGACAGATGTGGAGGAAGCACACGTCATGACCGAGAAGCGCACAGATCTTGCCGGCATGCCGGGGCACGACGCGGCCGCATTTGCGATGAACAACGACCTGGGTGAGCTGTTTGAGGATGCGGACGTCGTGAAGGAGCGTCGGCCGGCGAAGATGGTGACTGCACTCCGCATCGACCTGGATATTCAGGCTGAACTGGAGGCCGCTGCTGCCGCTCGGGGCATCGGAACGTCCACGCTGATGCGAGAGATCATCGAGGATTGGGTCCGCACCCACCGCGACGCGCCGGCGCCTGATCAGCTCGGCGAGCTCGTGCGTCATCTGGACGCCGCCCGCCACGCCGCCGCATCACTCCGGCAGGACGCCGCCTGAGCCGCGGACGGACGGGCATCTCACCGCCTTGAGCGGCCTGAACGCGCACGACCCGCTCCCGGACCTCGCCGCGGAGTTCGCCCGGCTGCGGTCGGCGGCTCAGACCGGCTCCTAGCGGCCGGCCCGCGCTGAGGCGACGGCTCAGGCCGGCTCCGCCGGCTCGTAGCAGCCGGCGGAGCTCCGAGGAGGCGGCTCAGGCCAGCTCGGCCGGCGGCTCGTAGCGGGCGGCCCGCTCGGCGAGCAGCTGACCGAAGACGCCGCTCGGGCGCCCGCAGTCGGCGCAGACGAAGTTGTCGTCCAGCCGCGGGCCGCCGCAGTGGTCGCAGCGCCCCCGGTCGCGCGGGTCGGCGTAGGCCCGCAGCGCCTCCGCGAGGGCCTTCGCGACCGGCGCGCGCAGGGCGATCACCTGCTCGCCGACCCGCACCTCGGCCACGGCCGGCCCGGGCGCCGGGTCGTACACGTCGATGCGCTCGTTGAACTCCCGCAGGGCCCGCGCCACCAGTTCGTCCACGCGCCCGACCTTACCGCCCGGGCAGCAGGAGGTTCACGTCGCCGAACTCGTGCCAGAGGTAGCCCTCGCGCACGGCCGCGTCGTACGCCGCGGCCAGCACCGCCGGCGCGGCCACCGCGGCGAGCAGGTCGAGGTGCGAGGCGCGCGGCTCGTGGAAGCCGGTCAGCAGCCCGTCGACCGCGGTGACGCCGCGGGCCGGGGTGACGACGAGGTCGGTGTACCCCTCGCGGGCCGCGACCGTCCCGCCCGGCGCGGCCGCGCTCTCCAGGGCGCGCACCGCCGTGGTGCCGACGGCGATGATCCGCCCGCCGGCCGCCCGGGCGTCGTTGACCAGGCGGGCCGTCGTGGGCGGGACGCGGAACCACTCGGGGTAGGGCCGCTCGTGCGCCTCCGGCGAGGCGACCCCGGTGTGCAGCAGCAGCGGGGCGAACTGCACGCCCGCGGCGACCAGGCGGGTCACGACCCGCTCGCTGAACGGGCGCGCGGCCGAGGGCATCTCGGCGCTGCCGGGCTCGCGGGCGAAGACGGTCTGGTAGGTCGCCAACGGCCACCGCCGGCGCACGTAGGGATAGCGGATCGGCTCGCCGTACCGCCGCAGAAACTCCGGCACGGGCACCGGCGTGCGCACGGCGGCGGCCCACAGCCGCCCGTGCGTGTAGGGCTCCTCGAGCGTGACGCCCGCCCCGCCGGGCAGCCGCAGCTCGCCCGGCTCCCCGGGGTGCGGGCGCCGGTCCGGGCCCCGCACCTCGACCGCCCACCGCCCGTCGGGCAGGCGGGTGGAGAAGTGCAGGCTCAGCGGTACCCCCACCACCCGCACGGCCGCCGCGAGCGTCCCGGACGTGTTGACGACCAGCACGTCCCCGGCCCGCAGCAGCTCCGGCAGCGCGTCGAAGCGGTGGTGCGCCAGGCCCTGCGGGGACGCGACCAGCAGCCGCACCTCGTCGCGGGCCAGCCCGCGCGCCTCCGGGGGCTCCCGCGCCTCCAGCTCGGCCGGCAACACGAAGTCCAGCACCGCCGTCACCGCTTCACCGGCCCCTCCAGCTCGGCCGGCAACGCGAAGCCCAGCCCCTCCAGCTCGGCCGGCAACGCGAAGCCCAGCCCCTCCACCTCGGCCGGCAACGCGAAGCCCAGCACCGCCGTCACAGCTTCACCCGCCCCGACGCCGGACGCTCGGCGAGCAGCCGCAGGAACGCGGGCGCGACGGTCCCGGGCTCCGGCCGGTCGCCGATGTCCTCGCCCGGGAACGCCTCCTGGTGCATCCGCGTGCGCAGGTCGCCGGGGTCGGCCCACCACACGCGCAGCTTCGGCTCCTCCGCGGCGAGCACGTTGCTGAGCTGCTCGACGGCGGCCTTGGCGGCGCCGTAGCCACCCCAGCCCGGGTAGGCTCCCACGGCCGCGTCCGAGCTGATGTTCACGACCGCGCCGCCGTGGTCGCGCAGGGCGGGCAGGGCGAGCTGGGTGAGCGCGAGCGGCGCGACGAGGTTCACCTCGAGCACGGCGCGCAGCGCGTCCGCCGGGTAGTCGGCCAGCGCCGGCTGCGGGCTCGGCCCGAGGATGCCCGCGTTGTTCACGAGCAGGTCGAGCCGCCCGGTCTCCAGCGCGGTCTCGACGAGCCGCGCCCGGTGCCACGAGTCGGTGACGTCCCCGGGCACGGCCCTGACGCCGCCGCGGCCGGACGGGCCGAGGGTCCGCCCGTCGCCGTAGACGGCCCAGCCCGCCGCCGCGAGCGCCTCGGCGAGCGCCCGCCCCAGCCCGCGCGAGACTCCGGTGACGATGGCGGTTCCCGGTGTGTCCATGGGTGTGTCCATGGCTTCGACGCTAGGAGCGACGCGGGCGCGTGCCATCGGGCCGCGGACCGGGACGCGCCTAGGTCCATGGTCCTAGGTACCGCCTGAGTACCGTGGACGTCGTGGGCGGATGCGATCGGGACGAGCTGCGCGAGGTGAGCGCCGCGGTGCTGGCCGTCACCGCCCACCGCTCGATGCGCGAGGTCCTGCAGACGATCGTCTCGGCCGCGCGCAGGCTCCTCGACGCCGAGTACGCGGCGCTGGGCATCCCCGACGAGCTCGGCTCGTTCCGCGAGTTCCTGGCCGACGGGCTGACCGACGAGCAGTGGCGGCGCATCGGCCCGATCCCGCGCCAGCACGGCCTGCTCGGCGCGATGCTGCGCGACCCGAACCCGGTCCGCTCGGCCGACATCCGCACGCACCCGAGCTTCGAGGGCTACCCCGCGGCCCACCCGGAGATGGCCGACTTCCTCGGGATGCCCATTGTGGACGGCAGCGAGATCCTGGGCGAGCTGTTCCTGGCCAACAAGCGCGGCGGCCCCTTCGACGCCGCCGACGAGGAGCTGCTGCGCCTGCTCGCCGCGCACGCCGCGATCGCCATCGTCAACGCCCGGCTCTACGAGCGCGCCCGCGAGCTGTCCATTGTGGAGGAGCGCCAGCGCATCGCCCGCGAGCTGCACGACGCGGTGACCCAGAAGCTCTTCAGCCTCCGGCTCACCGCCGAGGCCGCGGCCGCCCTGGTCGAGCGCGACCCGGCCCGGGCCGCCGCCGAGCTGGACGTGGTGCGCCGCCTGGCCGCCGAGGCCACGGACGAGCTGAAGTCCATCGTGGTCGGCCTGCGCCCGATCGAGCTCGCCGGCGACGGCCTCGCCGCCGCCCTGCGCCGCCAGGCCGAGCTGCTCGACCGGGTCCACGAGGCCGAGGTCACCTTCGCCGCCGACCGGGTCCCGCGCCTGCCGGCCGCCCGCGAGGAGGCCGCGTACCGGGTGGCCCAGGAGGCCCTGCACAACGCCCTGCGCCACGCGTCGGCCGCGCACGTCTGTGTGCGGCTGCGCCGGTCCGGCTCCGGCGTGGTGCTGAGCGTCACCGACGACGGCCGCGGCTTCGACCCGCACGGCGACCTGCCCCGCCCGCGGCTGGGCCTGGCGTCGATGCGCGAGCGCGCCCGGGCCGCCGGCGGCCGCCTGCTGATCCGCTCCACGCCGGGCGCGGGCACGGTCGTGACGATGGAGGTGCCGGGTGCCTGATCCCGTGCGCGTGCTCGTGGTCGACGATCATCCGGTGGTACGGCAAGGCCTGCGCACCTTCCTCGACGTGCAGGACGACATCGAGGTCGTGGGCGAGGCCGGCGACAGCGCGTCCTGCGTCGCGGCGGCGGCCCGCACCGACCCGGACGTGATCCTGCTCGACCTGCGCATGCCGGGCGGCGACGGGGTGCAGGCCCTGCACGAGCTCGCCGCCGCGGGCACCCGCGCCCGGGTCCTCGTCGTCACGAGCTTCACCGAGCCGTCGGCGGTCCTGCCGGCCGTCCGCGCGGGCGCGGCGGGATACGTCTACAAGGACGTGGACCCGCCCGCGCTCGCGGCGGCGATCCGCGCCGTGCACGCCGGGCACGTGCTGCTGCACCCGGACGTGGCGCGCCTGCTGACCGAGGGCGGCCCGCCCCCGGACGCGGCGCACCTGACCGCACGCGAGCGCGAGGTCCTGGCGGAGGTCGCGCGGGGGCGCTCGAACCGGGAGATCGCGCGGGCGCTGGGCCTGGCCGAGAAGACGGTCAAGACGCACGTGAGCGCGATCCTGACGAAGCTCGGCGTGCAGGACCGGACGCAGGCCGCCCTGTACGCCGTGCGCAACTCCCTCGGCTGAGCCCGTGCCCCCGGACGGCGGTCAGGCGTCGTAGTCCGGCCGGTACCGGAACTGGACGGCGGTGAGCTGGTCCGGCCGGGGTCTCCAGCCCTGCTCACGCCACAGGACGCCGTCCGTGACCCGCCAGGTGCCGTCGCCGTCGAGGGTCGCCACGAGGCTGTGGACGATCATGAGGTCGGTGGTGATCCCGCCGGTGAGCGCCGAGTCCACCTCGTTGCGGGTGACGATGACGTCACCGGGGCCGCCCAGGGTGCCCTTCACCTCGACGCGCAGGGCCGGGCGGTGCTCCGGCCCGACCTCGAAGTCGTACGGGTGGCCCTGGGACGTGTCCCGGATGTCGTCCTCGTGCCAGCCCTCGTCGAGCAGCGCCCGCCGAGCGCGGGCCATCGCGGCGAGCTCGGTCTCGCGGCGCAGGCCGGCGTCGTCGGCACGGCCCTGCCCGGCGGCGCCGCTCGGCCCGGGCCCGCCGACGGTCAGCCGCGGCAGCTGCGCCCACCCGGTTCGCGGCAGGTCGTGGACACCGCGGACGCGGGGCCGGCCGATGTATCGGACCGGCGCGTAGGTCCAGCCGAGGACGTAGTGCTCGCCGTCGTCCAGCCGCTGGGAGTAGGGGTCGTCGCGGAACATGTCCTCGTCGACGCCGGCCGCGGCGGCGAGCGGCCGCACCAGGTTCCACGCCTCGTCGACGCCGGCACATCGCGCGCTCACGACGTCGACCACCTCGACCTCCCAGCTGAGGATGCCGGTGTCGATGTCGCCCTGGACCATCACGACGTGGTCGCCGGGGGCGAGGTCATGGTACGGCGCCAGCCGGCGTTGCCACACGTGCCACTCCAGGCACAGCGATCCCGACTCCAGGTCCTCGTCGTGCAGGACCTGGGTCTTCAGCCGGACGGGTCTGGGCATGGAAGGCGGGCCCTTCTGCGGCGGCGGTTCCCGGGGGTGCGGGGGCGAGACGAACGGTATCCGAACCCGGGCGCGCCGCGCTCGCCTCCGCGTCCCCGGCCGCGGCGGGCACCACGCTGCGGCTCAGGCCGTGCTGAGCGCGCCGGTGAGCGCCTCGTCCAGGATGGCCAGGCCGCGGTCGATCTCCTCCTCGGTGCTGGTCAGCGGCGGGGCGATGCGGAACGTGCCGCCCATGCCGGGCAGCTGGACCACGTTCATGTGCAGGCCGAGCGTCAGGCACCGCCGCGTGACCTGCGCGCCCAGGCGGTCCGCGCCGGTCTTCGTCGCGCGGTCGGTCACCAGCTCCAGGCCCTGCAGCAGGCCGCGGCCGCGCACGTCGCCGACGACCTCGTGGCGGTCCCGCAGCTGCAGCAGGCCCCGCCGCAGCCGCTCGCCGAGCTCCGCCGCGCGGCGGTCGAGGCCGTCGCGCTCCAGGATGTCGAGCACGGTGTTGCCGACCGCCGCGGGCAGCGGGTCGCTCACGTGCGTGGTGTAGAAGAGGAAGCCGCGCTCGTACGCCTGCTGCTCGATCGCCTCCGTCGTCACCACGGCCGCGAGGGGCAGGCCCGCGCCGAGCGTCTTGGACAGCGTGATGATGTCGGGCACGACGCCGTCGCGCTCGAACGCGTACCAGGTGCCGGTCCGGCCCAGGCCGGTCTGGGCCTCGTCGAGGATGAGCAGCATGCCCCGCTCGCGGCACTTCGTCCGCAGGGCGGCGAGGTAGCCGGGCGGCGGCTCCAGCACCCCGCCCGAGCTCAGGATCGGCTCGACCAGGCACGCGGCCGGCGCGCCGGAGGACTGGGCGTCGAAGAGCGCGAACGCGTGGTCGAGCTGGCGGCGCCAGTCGAGCGTGCCGTCGGGGTGGGTGAAGTCGGGGCGGTACGCGTCGGGCGCCGGGATCGCGAAGTTCCCGGGCGCGGTCGGGCCGTAGCCGCGGCGCCCCGCGCTGTAGGTGGCCCCGGCCGCGGCCTGGGTCATGCCGTGCCAGGAGCGCGCGAACGACACGATCTCGTGCCCGCCGGTGACGAGCTTCGCCAGGCGCACGGCCGCCTCGTTGGACTCGGCGCCGGTCGTCAGCAGCAGGACCTTGGACAGCTGCGCCCCCTCGAACGGTGCCTGCGCCTTGCCCAGCGACTCGGCGAGCCGGCGCGACAGGTCGACGACGGGCCGCGAGAGCATGCCGCTGAAGAGGTGGTCGAGCTCGCCGATCTGCCGCCGTACCGTTGCCACGATCTGCGGATGCGAGTGCCCCAGGATCGCGCTCATCTGCCCCGACGTGAAGTCGAGGATGCGCCGGCCGTCCTCGGTGAAGACGTGGCTGCCCTCGGCGCGCACGATGATCTCCGGGGTGAACGCCCCGCCGTACCGCACGACATACCGCTGCACATCGCTCCAGAAGTCCGCCATGGCCCCGACGCTACGACCGCGCTATGTTCACTTCCAGCTCACGATTTCGCACAGCGCGTACGGCTTGATCGAACAAAGGGTGGAACCGGTGCTCGACCCGTGGCGGCTCAAGCTGCTCGGCGACCTGGCCGCGCTCGGCACCGTGCGGGCCGTGGCGCAGGCCGCCCACCTGAGCCCGTCGACCGTCTCCCAGCAGCTCGCCGTGCTGGAGCGGGAGGCCGGCGCCCGGCTGTTCGAGCGGGCGGGCCGGCGGCTGCGGCTCACGGACGCGGGCGAGACGCTGGCCCGGCACGCGCGCACGATCCTCGACCAGATGGAGACGGCCCGCGCCGAGGTCGCCGGCGACCGCTCGGCCCCGGCCGGGCGGCTGACCATCGGCGCCTTCACGAGCGCGGTCAACGCGTTCGTCCTGACCGCCATCGGCCGCCTGCGGGCCGAACACCCCCGCCTGCGCGTCGACCTGCGCGAGCTGGACCCGACCGAGGGCATCCCGGCCCTGCGCCGCGGCGCGTGCGACATCGCGGTGACCGCCGAGCTGTTCGACGGCGGCACCCCGGTCGACGACGAGATCCTGCACACCCCGCTCGCGACCGACCGCGTGGTGCTGGTGACCGCCGCCGCCGCGATCGCCGGGCCGGTCGACCTGGCCGCGTACGCGGGGGCGCTGTGGTCGGCCGAGCGCCCCGGCACCTGGACGCACGACCTCATCACCCGGGCGTGCCGGCGGGCGGGCTTCGAGCCGGACGTGACCGCGGTGTTCGCGTCGTACGGGCCGCTGCTCGCCCACGTCGAGGCCGGCCTGTCCGTGACGCTGCTGCCGGAGCTGGCCGTGGACGCCCGCTACGACGTGGCCGCGCACCCGCTGCGGGAGCCGCTGCAACGGCGCATCACGGCCGCCGTGCGCGCCTCGGCCGCGTCCCGCCCGTCGGTCGCCGCCGCCCTGGCCGCGCTGTCAGCCGTCGCGTAGCCGCTGCAGCACGAGCGGGTCGATGGCGCCGGCGACCATGCGCTCCTCGAGGTTCTCGACCCCGGCCCAGGCGTCGAGGTCGGCGTAGCCGAGCGCCTCGAGCCGCCGCGCGACCTCGGCGGCCAGCTCGCCCTCCAGGGGCAGCAGGGTGGCCGGGTCGGGTTTGCCGAAGTACAGCTCCCAGAGGTCGATGAGCCCGCCCATCCGCCCCACCGGGTCGGGATCGTCGTCCACGCGCAGGTCGACCTCGGTGTCGCTCATGCCGCCGTAGCCGGCCCCGCGCCGCACGGTGAACAGCGCCGCGCTCTGCCGCCCGCGCCGGTCCCCGCCCGCGGCGTCGCCGGCCGCGAGGGCCGCGTGCAGCCGGCGCGGCAGCGACAGCCCCTCGGACCCGAGCCAGGCCCGCTCCATCCCGGCGACGACCTCGGGCCCGGCGAGGATGTTGCCCTGGATCGCGTACCCGTCGCCCGCCACGCCCCCGGCCCACGCGAAGCACTCGTCACCGGTGAAGGTCGCGCCGTCCCCGGCGGGCCCGACGACCCCGAGCTGGCGGTGCGCGCGCCCGCCGTCGGCGGCGGTGAGCCCGGCGATCACGTCGGCGGCGGCGGTACCGGTCCGCAGCAGCGCCAGCCCCTGCGCCCGATACGCGAGGTTCGCGAGCGCCTGCGTGGCGAGCGCCCCGGTCCCGGCCTCGGCGGCGGGCACGGCGGCCCCGACGGCGAGGAACTTGCTGGCCACGGCGACACCGAGCGACTGCCCGTCGGAGGACCGCCCGACGATCGAGAACGTCATGCCGCCACGGTACGGCAATCCTTCACTCTGGCAATATTGTCATCTAGCAACAAGAAGCGGCACCAGCTCCGTCAGTCGACGTCCGGGTCGTAGTTCGGGTTGATGCCACCGTGGTGGATGGCCGAGAGCGCCAGCGCGATCGACGCCAGGGCCTTGACCTCGGCGAGCTTCAGCTGCTGGTCGATGGTCATCTCGTCGTACCGCTCGTCGAGCCTTCCGATCGCGTCGAACGTGTCGACCGCGTCCGAGAACGAATCCACCGGTTCCTCTTCCCCTCGTGATGTGCACACCATCAGACCAGCCGGGGCCGGGCCGCACCAGAGACCGTCTGCGAGGCCTGCGTGGCGAGCGCGACCGAGACGGAGCCGGCGCGCCGACGCCCAACTGCGTCCCGGGCGTTAGCGCGCGAGCCGTCCGACACGGTGGAGCGCGCTGGACTCGAACCGAGTGCCGCGGAGCGACGTGAGGGCTACGCGAGGACCTGGGGCGGCTGGGACAGGCACACGAAGGGCCCGCGCACGCCGGCGCTGAAGCGCTCCGCCGCCCGCAGGGCCACCTCCACGCGCCGCTGCGGGGCCATGCGCGACTGCGCCGTCGCGAACAGGGCGCCGAGCGCGATCTCGTCCCCCACGCCCACCGCCGCGTACCCGTCGGCGGCCTCGGCGACCTGGTAGTCGTCGTGCACGGTGAAGAGGCGGCCCTTGACGCCCACGAGGAACGTCCCGCCCTCCTCCCGCTCGCTGTCGCGCCGGGCCCAGCCGCCCGTCTTGAGGCACTCGCGCACCGTGTCGATGAAGCGGGTGGCCATGAACCGCTCGATGTCGCCGACCGGCTTCGGGGGCTTCAGGGAGTACCGGATGAGCTGCCCCATCCGGAAGGACGTGGTGAACCCGAAGAGGTATCCGTTGTTGTGGAACACCTTCGAGTCGGCGCGGACGGTCAGGCTCCAGCCCGAGGCACCCGCCGAGTCGCCGCCGATGTAGACGGTGCCCTGGTGGACCAGGCCGACGATCGCGGTCACGCGGCACCTCCGGACGGGCGGGCGTAGGTCGCCAGGCCGTCGATCATCAGGTCGAGGGCGAACTGGAAGCGCTCGTCGCCGCTGCCCTCGATCATCGTGGGGGCGAGGGCGACGAGGTTCGGGAACTCGTCGGCCGGCAGGGCGGCGAGGTAGTCGCGGACCTGGTTCAGGTACGGCTCCGCCTCCGTGCGCCGCCCCAGCTCCTCGTGGATGGACTGCTCGACCGCGTCGGCGATGATGACCATCGACATCTGGTCCATCGCCCAGGCGCAGATGCGGTCGGGGATGCCCGCGCCGCGCAGGAGGGCCAGCAGGGCCTCGGCGTAGCGCAGCGAGTTGAGGCCGGTCGGGATGTTGGCCCGCGCGACCCGCACGAGGTCGCGGTGCGAGCGGAACACGTTGCGGCTGGCGAAGCAGGCGCGCTTGACCTCGGCCTTCCAGTCGGGCGCGTCGGCGCGCGGGAGCGGGATCTCGCCGACCACGCGGTCCAGGAGCTGCTCGAGGAGCTCGTCCTTGTTGGCGAAGTACGCGTAGAGCGACGCCGCGCCCGTGCCGAGCTCCTGCGCGACCCGCCGCATGCTCAGCGCGTCGAGGCCGTCCCGGTCGACCAGGCGCAGGGCCGTGCTCAGCACCGCCTCCGCGCTCAGGGGCTGGCGGGCGGCCGGGGCCTTCTTCGGCGCCCGCCACGGTGGGGCGGGGATGGCGGCAGCAGGCACCCGGCAATCCTACTTGACACGAACACCGTTCGAACGTGCTGCTCGGCGGCACCCTGCTGCTGCTCGTCCTCCCGCTGGTGCGGGGCCGGGAGCTGGGCCGGCCGTGGTGGTGCTGGGCGGCGACGGCCGCGTCGGTGCCCGCGTGCGGGCCGGGCGCAGCCCGCCGGTGGAGCCCTCGCTCCTGGCCAAGCGGCGCTTCAACGCCGGGCTCGTGGGGCTCTCCCTCATGTGCTTCCTGCTGCCGGCCCGGGCACGGGAGGAGACCGCTGAGGCCGCACGGGGCGTCCGTGGCGACGGTTGCGGGTTAGCCCCGTCTCAGGCTGGGCATCAAGGTTGGTACGGGCGAGAGGAGAAGCCATGACGTCCACCCTGGAGCCGCGCAGCGCCGCGGCGGTCCGCCCGGCCCTGACGCCGCGCGTGCAGAACCCGACCACGAGTCCCGCAACGAGCAGCGCCGACCGGTCGACCGCCGAGCTGGTGAAGCTCGCCGCCGAACAGGTCTCGACGCTGGTGCGCGACGAGCTGAAGCTGGCCCAGATCGAGCTCACCGAGAAGGGCAAGCGAGCCGGCCTCGGGGCCGGGATGTTCGGCGGGGCCGGGCTCGTCGCGCTGTACGGCGTCGGCGCCCTGCTGGCCGCGCTCATCATCGGCCTGGCCGCCGTGATGCCGGCCTGGCTGGCCGCGCTCATCGTCGGCGTCGCGCTCTTCCTGGTCGCCGGCGTGCTCGCGCTGGTCGGCAAGGGCCAGGTGAAGAAGGCCGTGCCGCCGGTGCCGCAGGAGACGGTCGCGGGCGTGAAGGCCGACATCGACACCATCACGACCTCGGTGAAGCACGGGGGCCACACATGACGGCAACGGAATCGCAGCACGGCGCGAACGGGCACAGCACCACCGCCGACCCGGAGGTGTTGCGGGCGGAGATCGCCCGCACGCGCGCCGGGCTCGGCGAGACCGTCGAGGCCCTCGCGGCCAAGGCGGACGTGAAGACCCGCGCGCAGGAGGCGGTGCACTCCTCGGTGGAGACCGCCAAGCTGCGCATGCGCGAGGGCGTCTCGCAGATGGCGGCCAACGCCGCCTATGCGAGCCGCGAGCTGCGAACGCACCCGAAGGGCACCCTGCAGACGGGGATGCGCCGGCTGCTGGACTCGGCCCGGGAGCGGCCCGCCCCGTGGGTCGTCGGCTCGGCGCTGCTGGTCCTGGCGGCGCTGGTCGGTTACCGCAGCCGGCGGGAGTACTGAATGAACAAGCTGCTGTACAAGCCGTTCAGCATCGCCTTCAGCGTGGCGGGGGGCGTCGCGGCGGGGATCGTGTTCAAGCAGGTGTGGAAGCGGCTCTCCGGCGAGGAGGACGCGCCCGCGGCGACGTCGCGGGAGTACGGCTGGGGCGAGGTCCTGGCCGCCGCCGCGCTGCAGGGCGCCATCTTCGCCGTCGTGAAGGCCGCGATCGACCGCGGTGGGGCCGAGGGCGTGCGGCGGCTCACGGGTGAGTGGCCGGACGACTGAGCGTCGACAGGCAAAAGCTCCGTTGAGGGTGACCTCAACGGAGCTTTTCGCTGTCGCGGGGGTTTTCGCTACTTGAGCAACGCCTGCGCGCGGTCGCGCACGTCCGAGTACACCTTCCGGATCTTCTCGGCCGGATCCGCCGTCACGTCGACCGCGGACACCGGCCACGACGGCGCCTCGGAGGACCCGCGCAGCGCCCACGCCGCCTGGCGGGCCGCGCCGAGGGCCACGTACTCCCCCGGCTCCGGCACGCTCACCGCCACCCCGAGCAGCCCCGGCGCGATCGCCCGGACCGCCGCCGACGCCGCCGCGCCGCCGATGAGCAGCACCCGCTCGACCGGCACGCCCAGCGCGCGGACCGCGTCGAGCCCGTCCGCGAGCCCGCACAGCATGCCCTCGTAGGCGGCCCGGGCCAGGTTCGCCGGGCCGGCGTTGGCGCGGGTGAGCCCGTTGAGCAGCCCGCGCGCGCCGGGCAGGTTGGGCGTGCGCTCGCCGTCGAGGTAGGGCAGCAGGGTCAGCCCGCCCGCCCCCGGCTCCGCGGCGAGCGCGAGCTCGTCCAGTGTGGACAGTGGTACGCCGAGCAGCGCCGCCGCCGCCGTGAGCACCCGGGCCGCGTTCAGCGTCGCGACGAGCGGCAGGTGCCGCCCGGTCGCGTCGGCGAACCCGGCGACCGTCCCGCTCGGGTCGGCGACGGGCGCCGCGCTGACCCCGAACACGGTGCCGGAGGTGCCCAGCGACACCACCAGGTCACCCGGGCGCAGGCCGAGGCCGAGCGCCGCGGCCATGTTGTCGCCGGTGCCCGCGGCGAGCAGCGCACCGCCCGCGGTCTCGCCGACGACCTCGGCCGGCCCGGCGACCCGGGGCAGCCGCAGGTCCCGGCCGAAGGCCAGCCGGACGAGATCGGGCCGGTACTGCCCCGTCGCCGGCGACCAGTACCCGGTGCCGGAGGCGTCGCCCCGGTCCGTCGTCAGCTCGGGGCTGGTGTTGAGCCGGTGGGTGATCCAGTCGTGCGGCAGCACCACCGAGGCGGCCCGGGCCGCGACCTCCGGCTCGTGCCGGGCGACCCAGCGCAGCTTGGTGACGGTGAAGCTGGCCACCGGCACCAGCCCGACGGCCTCGGCCCAGCCCGCGGCCCCGCCGGGCAGCTCGGCGATGAGGTCCTCGGCCGCGCCGGCGGAACGGGTGTCGTTCCACAGCAGCGCGTCGCGGACCACCGCGCCGGCCTCGTCGAGCAGGACCATGCCGTGCTGCTGCCCGCCGACCCCGATGGCGGCCACCCCGTCGAGCAGCCCGCCCGCGGTCGCCTCCCGCAGCGCCGACCACCAGTGCTCGGGGGCGACCTCGGTCCCGTCGGGGTGCCCGGCGCGGCCCTCGCGCACGACCGCGCCGGTGTCGGCGTCGCAGACGAGCACCTTCGTCGACTGGGTGGAGGTGTCCACCCCGGCGACGAGCGTCATGAACGGACGCCGAGCAGGTGCTCCATCGCGAGCTGGTCGAGCACCTCGAAGGCCCCGCCGCGCGCGGCGAGGGTGTCGACGTCGAACTCCTCCGCGCGCAGCGACGCGATGGTCTCGCCCTCGGCCAGGGTCGGCTGCGACAGCTCCTCGACCCGCGCCGCCGCCAGGGCCACGGCCACGTCCGGGTCGGCGCGGAAGGAGCGCACGCGCTCGCGCAGGATCAGGTAGTTGCGCATGCAGGCGCGCGCCGTCTCCCACACGCCGTCGTAGTCCTCGGTGCGCGGGGGCTTGTAGTCGAAGTGGCGGTAGCCGGTGTACCCGCCGGTCTCGAGCACGTCGACGGTCCAGAACGCGCCGCGCAGGTTGCCGGCCCCGAAGCGCAGGTCCTGGTCGAAGCGGGGCCCGTGCTGGCCGTTGAGGTCGATGTGGAACAGCTTGCCGTGCCAGAGCGCCTGGGCGATGCCGTGGGCGAAGTTCAGCCCGGCCATCTCCTCGTGGCCCACCTCGGGGTTGAGGCCCACACGGTCGGGCTCGTCGAGGGTCGCGATGAGCGCGAGGGCGTGGCCGATGGTCGGGAGCAGGATGTCGCCCCGGGGCTCGTTCGGCTTGGGTTCCAGGGCGAAGCGGATGTCGTACCCCTGCTCGCGCACGTACTGGCAGAGCACGTTGAGGCCCTCGCGGTAGCGGTCCAGCGCGGCGGCCACGTCCTTGGCCCCGCCGGACTCGGCGCCCTCCCGGCCGCCCCACAGCACGTAGGTCTCCGCGCCCAGCTCGGCCGCGAGGTCGATGTTGCGCAGCACCTTCTTGAGGGCGAAGCGCCGCACCGCACGGTCGTTCGAGGTGAACCCGCCGTCCTTGAAGATCGGGTGGCTGAACAGGTTGGTGGTGACCATCTCCACGCGCACGCCGGTCACGCTCAGCGCGTCCTTGAAGCGCCCGATGAGCTTCTCGCGGGTCGCGTCGTCGCTGCCGAACGGGAACAGGTCGTCGTCGTGGAACGTGACGGCCGCGGCGCCGAGGTCCGAGAGGCGGTGCACGGCCTCGACCGAGTCGAGCGGGGCGCGGGTCGGGCCGCCGAACACGTCCTGGGCCTGCCAGCCGACGGTCCACAGCCCGAAGCTGAACTTGTCCTCGCGCGTGGGCTGGTAATCAGTCATGGGTACCTCTTTGCGGTGGCGGGGTGTGTTGGGGCACACGGTACGCCGCTCAGGGGGTTTGTTCAAGAAAAGAACTAACCCCTCGACCGACCCCTCGTCACGCCCGGAAGACCACCCGGTAGTACGTCTCCGAGTGCTGCAGGGCCAGCAGGACCGCGCCGCGCACCTCCGCGTCCGGGCCGAGCTTCGAGGCGCGGATCTCGACCCCGCGCAGGGCCGGGGCGAGCGCGTGCCGGGCCGCGGCGGCGCGCAGCGGCTCGAGCAGCAGGTCCCCGATGGCGGCCAGCCCGCCCCCGACGACGACGAGCGCCGGGTTGTACGCGTTGATGAGCCACGACGCCGCCAGCCCGAGGTATTCGCCGACCTCCTCGATGACCCGCCGGGCCGCCGGGTTCCCGTCGCGGGCCGCGGCGGTCACGTCCCGGGCGTCGAACCCGTCCAGCCCCGCCCGCTGCGCCGCGCGCACGATGGCCGGCCCGGACGCGAGGGTCTCCAGGCAGCCGACCTTCCCGCAGTTGCAGGCCTCGTCGTTGCCCGGCACCGCGTTGTGCCCGATCTCGCCCGCGGTGCCGCCGACCCCGTGGAAGACCCGGCCGTCGGAGAGCACCCCGGCGGAGAGGCCGGTGCCGGTGTACAGCAGGGCGAGGTCACCCACCCGCTCCCCCGCCCCCTCGAGGTTCTCGGCGACGGCGGCGGCCTGCCCGGCGTTGTGCACGTAGACGGGGGCGCCCCGCAGCTCGGCCGCGAGCAGGTCGCGCACGGGCACGTCACGCCAGCCGAGGTTGGGCGCGAGCAGGCACACGCCCGCGTGGAAGTCGGTGAGCCCCGGCAGCACGGCCCCGACCGCGGCGATCTTGGCTCCGGGCAGCCCGGCCCCGGCGATGCCCTCGCGGATCTCCGCCGCCACCGTCCGCAGCACCTCGCCCGGCGCCGTCCCCGGCCCCGGCGTCGGCAGCTCCCGGCGCACGATCTCCTCGCCGGTGGCGTCCCCGATCGCGATGGCGGTGCGCCGGGCCCCGATGTGCACGCCGACGACGAGCAGCGAGCGCGCGTTGAACTCCAGCAGGATCGGCGGCCGCCCGCCGCTGACGGCGGTCGAGCCCGGCCCGATCTCGCGCACCAGCCCCTCGGCGATGAGCTCGTCGACGATCGCCGAGACCGTCGGCTTGGCCAGCGTCGTCGAGCGCGCGATGCTGGCCCGCGAGACGGGGCCGCCCTCCTTGACCAGCGTCAGCACGAGCGAGCGGTTGACCTCGCGCATGACGTTGTGGTCGGCGCCCCGCCGCGGCTCATCTGATCGCATAATCCGACAACGCTACCCTCGATGGTCATCCGTGAGCGGCACCCCGCCTGACCAGCTCCGGCACCGTCTCCACCGGACACGGCGGCCGGCGACGGCCGCGGCCCCGCCCGGCCACACGGCGCGGGAGCGCCACCCCGGCGATCAGGCGCGGGCGGGCACCCTACATTGGTAGCGGACAACCAATGCCACCAGCCCGGCCGGAAAGGCAGCTTTTCGATGCACATCTCGGCGCGCGGGGACTACGCGGTTCGCGCTTCCCTCGGGCTCGCCGCGGCCTATCCCGCGGTGGTGTCGGCCGCGGGGCTGGCCGACGAGCAGGACATGCCCCGCAAGTTCCTGGAGGCGGTCCTCGGCGACCTGCGCCGCGCGGGCCTGGTCCGCGGCCAGCGCGGCGTCGACGGCGGCTACGTGCTCACCCGCCAGCCCTCGGAGATCATGGTCGGCGACGTGCTGCGCGCGGTCGACGGCCCCCTGGCCGAGGTGCGCGGCGTCCGCCCGGAGGAGGCCATGTACTCCGGCACCGCCGAACACCTCCAGCAACTCTGGGTGGCGGTGCGCGCGGCCGTGCGCAACGTCCTGGACGAGGTGAGCCTGGCCGACGTGGTGCGGGGCCGCATGCCCGCGCACGTGCGGCGCCTGACGACGCCCCCGGCCGCCTGGCAGCCGCGCTAGCCGCGTTGGTCGTTTCCGGGATCCGGGCTCGTCGCGGGCCCTACGCTCGGATCATGTCGACGAAAGCGCACGACCCCTACCTACAGGCCGCCGAGGGCTTCCTGCACAGCATCCGCGCGGAGCTGGACATGGCCGACGATCTGGAGATGGATCGGACGCTGCGGGTCACGCAGACGTATGCGCTGGTGAGCATCGCGCGCTCGCTCAACGAGATCAGCGAGCGGGGCAGCACGGAGGACGTCAGCCCGATGTTGACGGCGGCGGCGTCGCTGCACCACTGATGCTTGATATGTCGGGCGCTGCGCGCCACGACATATCCGCATTTATCCCCTGACGGGGTATTTGGCGCTCTGAGGTGGTTGGTCCCTTTCGAAGCCGGGCCGACCCGAACACCGGCCGCACTTCACCGCGCGCCATCGCCCGGGCCGAACCGAACGCCGCCGCCGCGGCGGAGCAAGCGTCCGGACGATGTATTGCCTGGGCCGGTGCGCACGCCCGGCCAACTCGGCGACGAGCGACGACTGCCGCCCGACGCACAGACCGGACCGAACCGAACGCCGACGCCACGGGCGGAGCAAGCGTCCGGACGATGTATTGCCTCGGCCGGTGCGCACGCCCGGCCAACTCGGCGACGAGCGACGACTGCCGCCCGACGCACAGACCGGACCGAACCGAACGCCGACGCCACGGGCGGAGCAAGCGTCCGGACGATGTATTGCCTCGGCCGGTGCGCACGCTCGGCCAACTCGGCGACGAGCGACGACTGCCGCCCGACGCACAGACCGGACCGAACCGAACGCCGACGCCACAACGAAGCAAGCGTCCGGACGATGTGGGCAACAGGCCTGGCCGAAACAGGCCGCCGCTGTGCGCACAACCAGCGCCGGCTCGAAGCGACGCCCGCCGCGCGCAATCGCCCGGCCCGAAGCGGCAACGCGGAACCTGGCCGCGCACAAGCAGACGGCTCGAAGCGACAACGCGGAACGCCCCTGCGCACAAGCAGACGGCCCGAAGCGACAACGCGCGCGAGCAGACGACTCGGAGCGACGACGCGGATCGTGGCTGCGCGCGACCGGCCGGCCCCGAATCGACGCCTCTGGCACGGCCGGGTGGTTCGAAGCCGAGGCCGTCAGCACGCGTCCGAGGTGGACCGCTCGGGTGCGCGGGGCGGAGCGGTGGCGGAGATCAGCGGGCGGCGGCGGTGTCGAAGTGGGCAGCGATGCCGTCGACGTACTCGGCGGCCGCGGTGCCCGCGTTCGCCAGCTCGCCCTCGACCACCGCCAGGCCCGGGTCGACCAGCACCGCGCCCAGCTCGCCGAGCAACTCCCGCAGGTTGCGCTCGGCCGCGTCCGCCTGGGGCTGGACGCCCGCGGTGACGACCGTGACGGCGGCGATGTCCTTCAGGCCGTCGGCCGGGAGCTGGTCGAGGAGCACCTTCAGGACGCCGGTGTAGCTGCCCTTGTAGGTGGGCGTGGCCACGACGAGCACGCTCGCGCGGCGCAGGGCCGCTACCGCCTCCGCCAGGGCGCCGTCGCCGGGTTGCAGGAGCTTGACGCCGAGGTCGCTCACGTCGATGGTGCGTGGGGCCGTCAGGCCGAGCCGCGCGGCCAGGGCACCGCCGACCTCCTCGGCCAGGTGCAGGGTCCGCGAGTGCGGGCGAGGGTTTCCGGAGACCACGACAATCGTCACGCCGACGATCCTAACTCCTGTCTTACCGATAGGAAATAGCGACTTCGCGAAGGGTCGGCAGGCGGCGCAAATCGCAAAGCGGGCGCGGAAAGTGGGTGGCAAGAGCGAGAAACAGCGGCGCCCCAACCGCGCGAAGCCGGAGCGCGGATGACCCAACCCGGCGAAACCGGAGCGCGGATGACCCAACCCGGCGAAGCCGGAGCGCGGACGAACCGATCCGGCGAGAGGCGGGAAGGCGGGAAGGCGGGCGGGGACAGCCGGCAAGGCGCAGCCGGGAGCAGTCGCGGGATCTCGCTGCCGAAGGCGTTGCGCGGCGGCAAGGCGTGGGTGCGGTCTTGCCACCGCGGACGCCGGGATTCCTGGCGGGAGCGACGGTCCGCCACTGACGCGGACCCGAGCAGAACAAACCTCAGACCCAGGCGCGCGGATCGGCGACGAGGTCCCGCACCCGCTCCGGCAGTTCGCCCGTGACCACGTCCTCGATCGTCACGGTCTCCAGGATGAGCCGCTCGTTGGCCCGCAGCGCGATCCACACGTCCTGCAGCGCCTGCGCCGCGCCGTGGTAGCCGAGCTCCTCCGGGCGCTGGCCGCGCACGTTGGCGAGCGGGCCGTCGATCACGCGGATGATCTCGGCCAGGGAGATCTCGGCGGCGGGGCGGGCGAGGCGGTAGCCGCCCTCCGGGCCGCGCTGGGCGAGCACGACGCCGCCGCGGCGCAGCTGCAGCAGGATGCTCTCCAGGAACTTCGGGGGGATCTGCTGGGCCGACGCCAGGCGGTCGGCGGTCACCAGCTTGCCGTCGGCCGACGTCGCCGCCAGCTCCGCCACCGCGCGCAGCGCGTAGTCAACTCGGGCCGAAAGCCGCATGTCATCATCCTCCCACGCGACGCAGCAGACCTTCCTGCACGGCCGTGGCGATGTGCCGGCCGTCCAGGGTGAACATACGGCCCGTGGCCAGGCCGCGGGCGCCCGAGGCGGACGGGCTCACGCAGTCGTAGAGGAACCACTCGTCGGCGCGGAAGGGGCGGTGGAACCACATCGCGTGGTCCAGGCTCGCGCCGGCGAAGCCGCCGGGGCCCCACACGGCGCCGTGGGCCGACAGGACCGAGTCGAGCAGCGTCAGGTCCGAGGCGAAGGTCAGCACGCAGGTGTGCAGGACCGGGTCGTCGGGGAGCTTGCCGGCCAGGCGCATCCAGACGCGCTGGCGGGGCTCGGCGGGGCGGTCGCCGGCCGGGACCCAGCCGGGCTCGCCGACGTAGCGCACGTCGATCGGGCGCGGGACCATCGACCAGATGCCGGCGCGCTCCTCGTACCGCGCCAGCCGCTCTGCCGTCGTCGGGACCTCGTCGGGCGGCGGGACGTCGGCGGGGGCGGGCTCCGCGTGGTCCAGGCCGTCCTCCAGGTGGTGGAAGGACGCGGACATGAAGAAGATCACCTTGCCGTGCTGCTGCGCGACCGAGCGGCGCACCGAGAAGGAGCTCCCGTCGCGGATGTTCTCCACGGCGTACGTGATCGGCACGTCCGGATCGCCCGGGCGCACGAAGTAGCCGTGCAGCGAGTGGACGCGCCGCTGCCGGTCCACGGTGCGCCCGGCGGCCACGAGGGCCTGCCCGGCCACCTGGCCGCCGAAGACGCGCTGGGGGCCGTCCGGCGGGCTGATGCCCAGAAACCGGTCGTCCCCCAGCGCCTCGAGGTCGAGCAGACGGACGAGCTCATCCACGGCTTCCTGTCCGGTTGCCAGTTCAGTCACCGGACAATCTTCGCAGCTCGCCCGGATTTTTTACTGTGAGAGTGCTCCCAGCTGGTGCACGCGGAGGGTGTTCGTCGATCCCGGGGTGCCGGGAGGCGAGCCCGCCACGATGACCACGTCGTCGCCGGGCGAGAGCCACGGCAGCCCGACGAGGGCCATGTCCACCTGCTCGAACATCTCGTCCGTGTGCTCCACGAACGGCACGTCGAAGGTCTGCACGCCCCAGCTGAGGGTGAGCTGGTTGCGGACCGTGGGCTCCGGGGTGAACGCCAGCAGCGGCAGCTCGCAGTGCAGGCGGGCCAGGCGGCGCACGGTGTCGCCGGTCTGGGAGAAGGCCACGAGCGCCTTCGCGCCGATGTTGCGCGCGATGTTGGACGCGGCCGAGGTCAGCGCGCCGCCCCGGGTGCGGGGGTCGTGCTGCAGGCGCGGCACGGTCAGCGCCCCGCCCTCGGTGGTGGCGACGATCCGCGCCATCGTGGAGACGGTCAGGATGGGGTACTTCCCGACGCTCGTCTCCCCCGACAGCATGACGGCGTCGGCGCCGTCGAGGACCGCGTTGGCCACGTCGGAGGCCTCCGCGCGGGTCGGCCGCGCGTTCTCGATCATCGAGTCGAGCATCTGGGTCGCGACGATGACCGGCTTGGCCTGCTCACGGCAGAGCTGCACCGCGCGCTTCTGCACGAGCGGCACCTGCTCCAGCGGCATCTCCACGCCCAGGTCGCCGCGGGCGACCATGACGCCGTCGAAGGCGTTGACGATGGCCTCGAGGGCGGCGACCGCCTCGGGCTTCTCGACCTTCGCGAGCACCGGGCGGCGGATGCCCTCCTCCTCCATGATCTCGTGGACGAGCTTGATGTCGTCCGGCGAGCGCACGAAGGACAGCGCGATCCAGTCGGCCCCGAGACGCAGCGCGAAGCGCAGGTCCTCGGCGTCCTTGTCCGACAGCGCGGGCACGCTCACGGCCACGTTCGGCAGCGAGACGCCCTTGTTGTTGGAGACCATGCCGCCCTCGGTCACGAGGACGGTGATGTCGTTGCCGTCGACCGCGGTCACCTCGACGGCGACCTTGCCGTCGTCGATGAGCAGCCGGTCGCCGGCCTTGACCTCCTGCGGAAGCTTCTTGTACGTGCAGGACACCCGGTCGGCGGTGCCGAGAATGTCGTCACTGGTGATGACGGCCGTGTCACCGGCCGCCCACTCGTGCGGTCCGTCTGCGAATCGGCCGAGACGGATCTTCGGACCCTGGAGGTCCGCGAGGATGCCCACGGGGCGGCCGGCGGCGATGGCGGCCTCCCGAACAAGGTTGAACACCGAGGCGTGGTCCTCGTGGCTACCGTGGCTGAAGTTGAGCCGCGCGACGTCCATCCCGGCGTCGACTAGGCCACGGAGCCGCTCGGCCGACGACGTGGCCGGGCCGAGCGTACAGACGATTTTGGCGCGTCGAGTCACACCCCTGAGGCTAGCCCCTCGTTCACGGCGCGTATCCGCTGCCCCGGCCTGCCCCCATCAGTTGAGACTCCGGCCACCCGGCCGTGGCCCGATACTGGTCCGTCGTCCACCCTGCCCAGTGGCGGCGGCCGATGCGGGCCCGCGACAGCCACGAGGGGCACCGCGTCGCCACGCTGCTCGAACGGCTGTTCGATCTGTATCCCCCTCGTGGTGACCCGGGTGGCTACGGCTCCCGCCCGTTGAACGCCTCGGCCCGCGCCCGGCCGTCGACGCTGTGGCTGAACACGCGCGAGTCGCCGTCGGTGGTGAGCGTCTGCCCCGTGAGCGTCGCGTGCAGCGGCATCGCCGAGGTCATCTCCGCGCGGACCCGCGGCAGCGCGTCCGGGTGCGTGTCGCGCAGCCAGCCCACGAGGTGCTCGCGCACGAAGCAGCGCAGGTCCCACAGCCTCGGCGCGTCGACGGCGCTCACGAGCGCGCGCAGCTGCATGGCGTTGCCGGTGGCCTCGATGACCTGCAGCACCGACACCCGCCCGTCCCACAGGTCCGTGGATTCGAGGGCCCGGCGCAGTTCCTCGCGCATCTCCGGCACCGGCAGCGACCAGTCCACGTCGAACGTCACGGCCCCCAGCAGCGCGGAGTTCGTCCGGGTCCAGTTCTGGAACGGCTTCTCGGTGAAGTAGGTGGTCGGGAGGATGAGCCGCCGGTCGTCCCACACGTGCACGACGACGTAGGACAGCGTGATCTCCTGCACCCGCCCCCACTCCTGCTCGACGATGACGACGTCGCCGAGCCGGACGGCGTCGGAGAACGCGAGCTGCAGCCCCGCGAACACGTTGCGCAGCACGCTCTGCGCCGCGAGACCGCCGACGATGCCCAGGAACCCCGCGCTGGCCAGCACGCTCGTGCCGAGGAGCCGGGCCCCCGGGAACGTCATGAGCATCACGGCGATCGCGAGCACGGCCACGATCGCGACCGTCACGCGCCGGATCATCACCACCTGGGTGTGGACGCGCCGGGCCGTACGGTTGTCGGGCACCTCGGTGTTGACCCGCGACAGCGCCGCGTCCTCGGCGACCACGAGCAACGCCGCGAGCAGCCACGCCGCCGCCGCGATGATGACCAGCTGGTCGGCGTGCAGAAACGCGTGCCGCCACGAGGCCCCGCCGGCGTTGGCCCGAACCGCGAAGTAGATCGCGCACAGCACCAGCACCCACTGCGTGGGCCGGTGCGCGCGCTCGGCCAGCTCGGTGACGAGCGACGACTGCCGCCCGACGCGCACGAGTATCTTGTGCACGATGTGTACCGCGAGCACCGCCAGGACCGCCGCCCCGAGCGCGATCCCCAGCGGTACGAGCGTGTCAAAGAGCGAATCCCGCATTCTGCGCGCCTTACCCGCGAAGGGTGATCGCCACACCCGCTGCGGGAGGTGATCAGGATCGCGCCCGACGCCGGCCCCGGACCAGGGCCATCACGGCCACCAGGAGCACCACGCCACCCCCGGCCAGGGCCCACACCACGCCGCGACCACCCGGCTCACGCCCGCCCGGCACCCCGGTGACCGCGGACGCCGCCGGCGAACTGGGGACCCCTCCGACGTCGGCGGTGAGCGCGGCGACGGGATCGACGATGCCGAACCCGAACTCGTCATCGCGGCCGGGCCTGCCCTTGTCGACGGCGGTGGCGGTGATGCGGTGCACCACCTCGGCGCCGGAGAGCCTCGGGAACTCGGCCCGCACCAGCGCGACAACGCCGGCGACGATCGCCGTCGCATCACTCGTCCCGGTGCCGAGCACGTACCTGCCCGAAGGGCTCGTCGACGGAATCTCCACCGACGGCGCCGCGAGCACCATCTCCGGGCCCGACACCGACACCTGCGCGTGCTGGCCGGCGCGGTCGGTGCCACCCACGGCGACGACACCCGGCAGCCTGGCCGGAAACGCGATCGACGTCTGCTCCGGCCTGTTCCCGGCCGCCGCTACCACCACCACATCGGTGGCGAGCGCCCGCTCGATCGCCTGGCGCACAGCCGGATCATCGTCAACCGCCATGGCGACACAGATGACCTTGGCGCCGTGGCCGGCCGACCAGTCGATCGCGTCCGCGAGGAACTGCGGTACGCCGAGGCCGCTCTGCTGGTTCGACACCAGCAGGGGCAGGATCATCGCCTTCGGCGCGATGCCGAGCACGCCACCATTGTCCGGCAGCCCACGGCCCGCGATCAGCCCGGCCATCGCGGTTCCGTGCCCGACGACGTCCACCCGGCCGTCGTTGTCGTTGCCCTCGCCGTAGCCGCGACCGGCCAGCACGGCCCCGGCGAGCTCGGCGTGCTTGTCGTCGACGCCGGTGTCGATGACCGCGACGGTCACACCCTCACCCTGCGCGATCTTCTGTGCGTCCGGGATTCCCAGCGCCGCGAGATGCCACGCACGGTCACGGATACTGTCGGCCGACGCCGGCGGAGGCGTCTCGACGACCACGAGCGCGATCACCGCGACGGCCGCCGCCAGCCGGCGCGTCCACACGGTCAACGGTCGATTCCCACCACGCCGGGGCCCGGGTCATGCGGCCGCTCCGGCGGCGCCTCCAGCACCGCGGGCACGCCCTCGTGCACGGCCCAGCGCTCATCCGCGTCGCCGGCCTGGCCTGATCGACTGCGCCGGACATAGTTCTCGTATGAGCGGTCGCGGTAGCCGCCGGCCGGCGCCCGGCTCTCCGGTCGCCCGGCCGGAGCAGGGCCCTGGCCCGGGTGGACCGCATCCCGCCGCGGGGGTGCCGGAGCCCGGCCACGTGCGGCGGATCCGGACATCGGAACCGTGCCCGGCTGGGCAGTTCGCGGTTCGGCCGGTCCGGGCGCGCCGATGACTCCTCCCGGGCCGATGACCCCAGGGCCGAGAGGCACAGCGGGCGGCCCGGACGTGGACGTGGATCGGCGAGGCCCGATGACGATGCCGCCGTCGACCACCTCGTACGGTCCGGGTGCAAGGCCCGTCGGAGCTCCGCCTCCGCCCGCCTGCTGACCGCCCGCGCCGCCGGTGAGGACCGGTCCCGCCTCCGGACTCCAGGTCTCGGAAGGCACAGGCGGGTCGAAGACGGGCGGCGGGAGCATTGCCGACTGCGTCGTTCCCGATGAGCGCCGGCGCGTCACCGCCTGCGTCGCGGATCCCGGCTGTCCCGCGCCTGCCTGATCATCGACGAGCACCCCGCCGTGCTCCTGCGTGCCGCGGTACGGAAGGCTCGCGTTGATGGAGCCGGAGGCTCTGGCGACTTTGGCGTCGGCGGCCATGAAGGCGTCCCTGGCCTGCTGATCGAGCCGCCGATCGCCCGCGTTGGAAACGACGAGCCCGGCTCCCGCGGGCCGCCTGGTGTATTCAGCCATCATCTGCTCGAGCTGGCGCCGGACCTCGCGTATCGCGGCGAAGGCCTCATCGACCCCGACGCAGATGCGACCGGCGCCGTTGGCCGTGGCCGTCATCGCGTCGATCAGGCCGTTGAGCCGGCCCACGAACGCGTCCGCCGCCTCGCTGCGCTGCGGCGGCCAGCCCTCGATGAGGCGATCGCGGTGGACCCGGAGATTGTCGCGCTGCTGCTCCAGGGCGACCCGGAGCCGATGCAGCGTGTTGACGTGCACGAACCCGGCATCCGGGTCCTCGCCGGCGACGGACTTCCACAGGTCCGGCAACCGGTAGGCGGCGTAGGTCTCGGCCATCAGATCGACCTGCCGGTGTCCGGGTCGACCGCGTGGAGGTCCGCGCCGGTCCGCAGCCTCGCCGCGCCGACGGCACCGCTGAGGTCCGCGACCGAGACGGCATCGGCCTCGGAGTACGCCTCGGCGACGGCGTGCGCCGCCCGCGCCATCACCGCGCCCTCTTCGAGCATCGCGTCCATGATGTCGAACAGCTCGATCAGCTTGGCGTGGTAGTCCGCGGCCGCCTTGTGCACCGCCGGACTCGCCGTCCCGGTGCCGAACATCGGTGTCGCGGCGAAGAGGTGCAGCGTCTGCACCTTCTCCGCGGACAAGTGCACGTCCAGATCGTGCTGGAAGTCCCGCCCGAACGCGTGGACCACGCTCGGATCGACCACGAACCCCGGCTCACCCACCGCGCCCTCCCCGCCACGATGCGCATCGAACCCGATGACCGTAACGGAGAGTCCCGGCGCGCGGCGACCCCGAAGCCGCCGGGGCCGAACAAGAGGCAAATACCCCCAGAAGCCGCGTACGGCTACGGGAAGAAGGGCCACGTCGGGGTGGTCGGGCCCGGCAGGGGGTTGGTCCAGCCCGGGAACGGGTTGCGCGTGCCCGGGAAGCTCGGCGTGGGGGTCGGCGCCGGGGCCGGCAGCGACGGGAACGCCGCCGGAGTCGTCGACGTCAGGCTGCCCTGGTGCACGTCGCAGGAGTCCAGGCCGTTGTCGTAGCCGCCGAAGAACGACGACTCGCGCTGCTGCGGCGAGCCGTGGGCGCCCTCCTTGAACCACGGCTCGTCCGGCGGGTCGCCGACCGAGATCAGGCCCGCCTTCAGCTCGTCCAGGTCGCCCGTGTCGAGGGTCAGCTCGCCGGTGCGGATCGAGTCGCCGATCATGGCGCCGGCGAAGCAGTCGGCCTGCAGCTCCTGGTAGATCGTGAACTGGTACTGGATGCCGAGGCGCTGCTGGATGCCGTGGCCGTACTCGTGGCCGAGGAGGTAGAACACGAACGCGTCGCCCATGTCGTTGTAGACCTGCTCCGACCAGTTCCGGTCGTAGGCGATGAAGTCGCCGATCGGGCAGTACGCCGCGTTCTGGGCCGGGATCGGCTGGGTGCCGCAGGAGATCTGGCCGTCGACGACGTACGGGATGATCTTCGTGATCGGGCGGAAGCCCACGATCTTCGCGCCCCAGTAGTGCTCGGCGACGCGGACGGCGATGTTCAGGTCCGAGGCGAAGCTGCCGTTCGCGAGGGCCGTCTGCGCGGGGTACCAGCAGCAGATCGCGAAGGCCAGGCCCCATAAAGCCCGTTTCATGGCCGAGGGGGTACCCGGGTGCGGGCTGCCGAAGAAGCCCGCACCCGATTAGCACCTCAGGCGGATAGGGCCACCGCGGACGGCTCGACCGGCGAGGGCAGGGTGCCGTCGCCGCCCAGGTACGCGTGGATGGACGCGGCCGCCGCGCGGCCCTCGGCGATGGCCCACACGATCAGCGAGGCGCCGCGGTGCATGTCGCCCGCGACGAAGACGCCGGGCGCCGTGCTCTGCCACGTGGCGTCGGTGTCGATGCCGCCGCGCCGGTTGCGGGTCAGGCCGAGGTTGGTCAGCAGCGGACCCTCCTCGGTGCCCTCGAAGCCGATCGCGAGCAGCACGAGGTCGGCCGGGTACTCCCGCTCGGAGCCCTCCACGACGCTCACGATGCGGCGGCCGTCCACTCTGGACACCTTGACCTCGGCGATGCGCACCGCGGTGAGGTTGCCGTCGGCGTCGCCCTCGAACGAGGTCACGGCGACGGCGAAGGCGCGCTCGCCGCCCTCCTCGTGGGCCGGGTAGCTGCGCAGGATCCAGGGCCAGGTCGGCCACGGGTCGCGGGACTCGTCGCGCTGCTGCGGCGGCGTCGGGTACTGGTCCAGCTGCAGCAC
The DNA here is from genome assembly GCF_050955725.1 of Dactylosporangium sp. CA-139114. NCBI lineage: Bacteria > Bacillati > Actinomycetota > Actinomycetes > Micromonosporales > Micromonosporaceae > Dactylosporangium > Dactylosporangium sp. CA-139114. The sequence goes on along the minus strand of NZ_CP192080.1, from coordinate 1,863,610 downwards.
CGACCGGGCGCCCTGCCGGTGCGCGACGCCCAGGCAGTCGGCCGCGGTGTCGCCGCCGCCGATGATGACGACGTGCTTGCCCTCGGCCGTGATCGCGGCCGACGGCTGCTTGCCGGCGACGACGCGGTTCGACTCGACCAGGTGCTCCATCGCCAGGTGCACGCCCCGCAGCTCGCGGCCGGGCGTCTCGGGCGTGTCGCGGCCGGCGAGCGCGCCGCAGGCCAGCAGCAGCGCGTCGTGCGAGGCGCGCAGCTCGTCCACGGAGACCGTGACGCCGACGTTGACGCCGGTGCGGAACTGCACCCCCTCCGCGATCAGCTGCTCGAGCCGGCGGTCGATGTGCTCCTTCTCGAGCTTGAAGTCCGGGATGCCGTAGCGCAGGAGCCCGCCGAGGGCGTCGTCGCGCTCGTACACCACGACGTCGTGCCCGGCCCGGGCCAGCTGCTGCGCGGCGGCGAGCCCGGCCGGCCCGGAGCCGACCACGCCCACGCTCTTGCCCGAGCGCTCGGGCGCCGGGCGCGCGGTGATGCGGCCGACCGCCACCGCGCGGTTGATGATCTCGACCTCGACCTGCTTGATCGTGACCGCCTGGCCGCCGGAGATGGACAGCACGCAGGCCGCCTCGCACGGGGCCGGGCACAGCCGCCCGGTGAACTCCGGGAAGTTGTTCGTCGCGTGCAGGGCCTCGATCGCGAAGTCCCAGTCGCCGCCCCGGACCAGGTCGTTCCAGTCCGGGATGCGGTTGCCCAGCGGGCAGCCGTCGTGGCAGAACGGGATGCCGCAGTCCATGCAGCGGCTGGCCTGCTCCCGGATCAGCTCGTCGGTCGCGGGCGGGTAGACCTCGCGCCAGTCCCGCAGGCGCACCGGGACCGGCCGGCGGGCCGGCAGCCGCCGCTCGTGCTTCAGGAAACCGTTCGGGTCAGGCACGTGCCACCTCCATGACAGCCGCATCCACGTCGCGGCCGGCAGCCTCGGCGGCCCGAATCGCCTCCATCGCGCGCTCGTAGTCGCGCGGCATGACCTCGGTGAACTGCGCCACCGCGGTGCCCCAGCCGGCCAGCATCCGCTCCGCGACCGCCGAGCCGGTCTCGGCGTGGTGCTCGGCGATGTACGCCCGCAGCTTCTCGGGGTCGCTGACCGGCCGCAGGTCGACCAGCTCCGCGTTGACCAGGTTCCGGTCGAGGTTGTGCACGTACGCCACGCCGCCGGACATGCCCGCGGCGAAGTTGCGCCCGGTGGTGCCGAGCACGACCACGGTGCCGCCGGTCATGTACTCGCACCCGTGGTCGCCCACGCCCTCGACGACCGCGAGGGCGCCGGAGTTGCGCACCGCGAAGCGCTCCCCGGCCCGGCCGCGCATGAACAGCTTGCCCGCGGTCGCGCCGTACAGCACCGTGTTGCCGCCGATCGTCTGCTCCTCGGCGACGAACGGCGCGCGCTCGTCCGGGCGCACGATGAGCCGGCCGCCGGAGAGACCCTTGCCGACGTAGTCGTTGGCCTCGCCCACCAGCCGCAGGGTGACCCCGCGGGGGACGAAGGCGCCGAAGGACTGCCCGGCCACGCCCCGCAGCGTGATGTGCACGGTGTCGTCGGGCAGGCCGGCCCCGCCGACCCGCCGCACGACCTCGCCGCCGAGCATCGCGCCGACCGAGCGGTGCTCGTTGCGCACCGCGACCTCGAGCGTGACCGCCTCGCCGGCGTCCAGCGCCGGGGACACCGCGGCGATGAGCTGGTTGTCCAGCGCCCGTTCGAGCCGGTGGTCCTGCTTGGTGGTCTGGCGCCGGGCCGCGTCGTCGTCCAGCGGCGGCACGTGCAGCAGCGGGGTCAGGTCGAGCCCGCCGGCCTTCCAGTGGTCGATCGCCGGGCGCACGTCGAGCAGCTCGGTGTGGCCGATCGCCTCGTCCAGGGTCCGGAAGCCCAGATCGGCGAGGTAGGAGCGCACCTCCTCGGCGAGGAACCAGAAGAAGTTCTCGACGAACTCCGGGGTGCCGGTGAACCGCTCGCGCAGCACCGGGTTCTGCGTCGCGATCCCCACCGGGCACGTGTCGAGGTGGCAGACGCGCATCATGATGCAGCCGGAGACGATGAGCGGCGCGGTGGCGAAGCCGAACTCCTCGGCGCCGAGCAGCGCCGCGACGACCACGTCCCGGCCGGTCTTGAGCTGCCCGTCGACCTGCACGCTGACCCGGTCCCGCAGCCCCGACAGCAGCAGGGTCTGCTGGGTCTCGGCCAGGCCCAGCTCCCACGGCGTGCCGGCGTGCTTGAGGGAGTTCAGGGGCGACGCGCCGGTACCACCGTCATGGCCGGAGATCAGGATGACGTCGGCCTTCGTCTTGGCCACGCCGGCGGCCACGGTGCCGACGCCGACCTCGGACACGAGCTTCACGTGCACGCGCGCCGACGGGTTGACGTTCTTGAGGTCGAAGACCAGCTGGGCGAGGTCCTCGATGGAGTAGATGTCGTGGTGCGGCGGCGGCGAGATGAGCCCGACGCCGGGGGTGGCGTGGCGGGTCTTGGCGATCCAGGGCCACACCTTGTTGCCCGGCAGCTGCCCGCCCTCGCCCGGCTTGGCGCCCTGGGCCATCTTGATCTGCAGGTCGTCGGCGTTGACCAGGTATTCGGTCGTGACGCCGAAGCGGCCGCTGGCGATCTGCTTGACGGCCGAGCGCCGACGCGGGTCGTGCAGGCGGTCGGCCTCCTCGCCGCCCTCGCCGGTGTTCGACTTGCCGCCGATGTTGTTCATGGCGATCGCGAGCGTCTCGTGCGCCTCGGCCGAGATGGAGCCGTAGGACATGGCGCCCGTCGCGAAGCGCTTGACGATCTCCGCGGCCGGCTCCACCTCGTCGATCGGCACCGCCGGGCGCACGCCCGTGCGCAGCTCGAAGAGGCCGCGCAGCGATCCCGCCCGGCCCGCCAGCTCGTCGACCCGCGCGGTGTAGCGCTGGAAGACGTCGTACTGCCGCGAGCGCGTCGCGTGCTGCAGCAGGAACACGGTCTCCGGGTTGAACAGGTGCAGCTCGCCCTCGCGGCGCCACTGGTACTCGCCGCCGACCTCGAGCCGCCGGTGCGCCCGCTCGGCCTCGTTGGCCGGGTAGGCGCGGGCGTGCCGGGCGGCGATCTCCGCGTGCACCTCGGCCAGGCCGATGCCGCCGATCTTGCTCGGGGTGCCGGTGAAGTACCGCTCCACGAACCGCGGGTCGAGCCCGACGGCCTCGAAGACCTGGGCGCCGCAGTACGACGAGACGGTCGAGATGCCCATCTTGGACATGATCTTCAGGACGCCCTTGCCGAGCGCCTTGACGTAGTTGTGGACCGCGGTGTCCGGGTCGACGTTCGCGAGCGCGCCGGTGTTGATGAGGTCCTCGACGCTCTCGAACGCGAGGTACGGGTTCACCGCGGAGGCCCCGAAGCCGGACAGCAGGGCGACGTGGTGCACCTCGCGGCAGTCGCCGGACTCGACCACGAGCGAGACCTGGGTGCGGGTCTGCTCCCGGACCAGGTGCTGGTGCACCGCGGCGGTGAGCAGCAGCGACGGGATCGGGGCGAGGTCGACGGTGGAGTCGCGGTCGGAGAGCACCAGGATGCGCACGCCGTCCTCGATCGCCTCGGAGACGCCGCGCATGATCTCGACCAGCCGCCGCTTGATGCCGGTGGCGCCGTCGCGCACGGGGTAGAGGCCCGACACCCGCACGGCCTTGAAGCCGGGCAGGTCGCCGTCCTCGTCGATGTGCAGGAGCTTGGCCAGGTCGTCGTTGTCGATGACCGGGTAGGGCAGCGCGATCTGCCGGCACGACGCCGGGCCCGGGCGCAGCAGGTTGCCCTCGGGGCCGATGGTGGCCGCGACGCTGGTGACCAGCTCCTCGCGGATCGCGTCCAGCGGCGGGTTGGTGACCTGGGCGAAGAGCTGCGTGAAGTAGTCGTACATCAGCCGCGGGCGGGTCGAGAGCACGGCGACCGGGGTGTCGGTGCCCATCGAGCCCAGCGGCTCGGCGCCGGCCCGGGCCATCGGGCCGATGAGGATCTTGAGCTCCTCCTCGGTGTAGCCGAACGTCTGCTGCCGCCGCTGCACGGAGTCGTGGGTGTAGACGACGTGCTCGCGCTCGGGCAGCTGGTCGAGGTCCATGAGGCCGGCGTGCAGCCACTCCTCGTACGGCTCGGCCGCGGCCAGCTCGGCCTTGACCTCGTCGTCGGTGCGGATGCGGCCCGCCGCGGTGTCGACCAGCAGCATCTTGCCGGGGGCCGAGCGGCCCTTGGCGACGATGGTGGCCGGGTCGATGTCGAGCACGCCGGCCTCGCTGGCCAGCACGACCAGGCCGTCGCTGGTCTGCCACCAGCGGCCCGGGCGCAGGCCGTTGCGGTCGAGCACGGCGCCGACCACGGTGCCGTCGGTGAAGGCGACGCTGGCGGGGCCGTCCCACGGCTCCATCAGGCAGGCGTGGAAGCGGTAGAAGGCCCGGCGCAGCGGGTCCATCCGCGGGTCGTTCTCCCACGCCTCCGGGATCATCATGAGCACCGCGTGCGGCAGGCTCCGCCCGGCCAGGTGCAGCAGCTCGAGGACCTCGTCGAAGTTCGCCGAGTCCGACGCCTCCGGCGTGCAGATCGGGAACAGCCGGCGGATGTTGCCGGGCAGGTTCTCGCTGGCCAGCAGCGCCTCGCGGGCGGCCATCCAGTTGCGGTTGCCGCGGATCGTGTTGATCTCGCCGTTGTGGGCGATGATGCGGTACGGGTGGGAGAGCTCCCAGCTCGGGAACGTGTTCGTCGAGAAGCGCGAGTGCACCAGGGCGATGGCCGAGGCCACCCGCTCGTCGGACAGGTCGGGGAAGAAGGACACGACCTGGTCCGGGGTGAGCATGCCCTTGTAGGTGATGGTGCGGGACGACAGCGACGGGAGGTACAGCTGAATCCCCCGCTCCCGCGTCTCGCGCTCGGTCTGCTTGCGCACGCAGTAGACGACCCGGTCGAGGTCCAGCCCCTCGAGCACGGTGCCGGGCGCGCCGAGCCGCTCGGCGCTCACGAACACCTGGCGGATGCGGGGCATCGCGGCCAGGGCGGTGGCCCCGAGGTCGCTCGCGTCGACCGGCACGTCGCGCCAGCCGAGCACCTGGGCGCCCTCGACCAGCGCGTACTTCTCCAGCACCCGCTGGGCACGCGCGGCCGCGTCGTCGTCGGTCGGCAGGAAGGCCAGGCCGGTCGCGTACTGCCCGGCGGGGGGCAGCGCGAACGGCACGACCTCGCGCAGGAACGCGTCCGGGATCTGGATCATGATGCCCGCGCCGTCGCCGGTGTTCGGCTCGGCCCCGCGGGCGCCACGGTGGTCCATCCGGCGCAGCGCCGAGAGTCCCTTGAACACGACGTCGTGGGACCTGCGGCCGTGGATGTCGGCGACGAAGGCGACCCCGCAGGCGTCGTGCTCGAAGGCAGGGTCGTACAGGCCCTGCCGCTGCGGTCCGGGGTACACCATCGGGCCTCCTGACGTCATCGATTGCAAGTCGGGACAACGTCGGCCCTGAGGAGCGGTCTTGCCAGTGTACGCGAAGAGCGGGCGCAAGTTGCATGCTCGGTACTCGAGTCCGTACCCGCATGCCAGCGCGCCCGCCGCGTATGTTGCCAGCCAACGTACCGTGCGCGCGGGCCGGAACCTACCGCCCCGGGTCGTGACAAATCCCACGGAGCGGACGCCCGAGCGGTCGTTACCGAACTGTCACGCAACCTGTGGCAGTCGGCAAGACGTCCAACGAGCGGGTGGCCCTCGCCATCCGTTCCTTCCTACGATGATGCACGGCAAGATCTGCCGCCACCTCAGCGTTCGCGCAACGGTGAACCGGTGGCACGAACACGGGATACACCGGTGCGGTAACCGGTGCATGCTCTAGCCCAACGAAGGAGGTGTGGACATGGGAGTCTCCGCACGCGCACTGGCCACGATCGCCGCGCTCACGAGCGTCGTCGTTCTGGCTGCGGGATGCAGCAGCGACGATTCGCCGAAACCGAAATGGACCGGCGCTGACGGCAGTGCCGGCGGCCCCTCGGCTTCCGCGTCCGCCGCCGAGCAGCCCAAGGCGGCCTTCGCCGCTCCCGACGACGGTGCGAGCAACGTCTCCACCGCGACCGAGCTGTCCCTGCAGGCTCCCCCGGGCTCCAACGCCCAGGTGACCCTGACGGACGCCTCCGGTGCCGCGGTGAACGGCGGGCTCAACGCCGACGGGACGGCGTGGGTGCCCGGGGCCCAGCTCAAGTACGGCACGCAATACTCAGCCGTCGTGACCTCGGCCGGCGACACCGCCGGCAAGAAGATCACGTTCACCACCATGGCGAAGCCCGGCAAGACGGTCAACGTCTCCACGGCCGTCGCCGACAACAAGACGTACGGCGTGGGCATGCCCATCGTCGTGCGGTTCGGCTCCAGCGTCCCGCAGGAGATGCGGGCCTCGGTGCAGAAGCGGCTCATCGTCACCAGCACCCCGCCGCAGGTCGGCACCTGGTACTGGTTCAACGGCGGCGAGGTCCACTACCGCCCGAAGGAGTACTGGCAGTCCGGCACCAAGATCACCGTCCGGCTCGCCGTCGGCGGGCTCCAGCTCACCAAGACGGGCTGGGGCAGCAAGGACGTCACGAGCACGTTCAGCATCGGCGACAAGATCGTCATGACGACCGACGACAAGACCCACCAGATGACGGTGGAGCAGAACGGCACGGTCATCAAGACGATGCCGGTCAGCCTCGGCAAGGCCAAGACCCCCTCGTCCTCCGGGAACATGGTGGTCATGGACAAGAACCAGTCCGAGCTGTTCGTCGGCACCGACCCCGACGACCCGTACCGCGAGACCGTCTACTGGACGCAGCGCATGACCAGCGGCGGGGAGTACATCCACTCCGCCCCGTGGTCGGTGGGCGACCAGGGCAAGCGCAACGTGTCGCACGGGTGCACCAACGTGTCGGAGTCCAACGCGAAGTACCTCTACAACCTGACCAAGATCGGCGACGTCGTGATCGTGAAGAACACGACCCGCAAGCTCGCCTGGGGCAACGGCTGGACCGACTGGGACAAGTCCTGGGACGAGTACGTCAAGGGCAGCGCACTGCCGCCGCCGGCCGACACCACCGTCGCGACGCCGAGCACTCCGGCGTCCGCGAACCCCTCGGCCTCGGCCTAGCTCCAGCACCAGCAACAACAGGGCAGCTCAAGCGTTCACCGGGGCCGCCGCCCGTCCGCGAGGACGAGGCGGCGGCCCTTTCGCTGTCATCATTGCCCGGTGACCCCCTGGATCGATCCCCGCTTCGGCCCCGCGGGCGCGGCCGTCCTCGCGCTGCTCGTGGTCTGGTTCGTGGTGCGCATCGCGCGCTCCCCCGGCACCGTGGCGCGCCGCCGGGCCGAGATCGAGTCGCGGCCCGACGGCCGGATCCGGTTCCATCGGCGGTACATCCTGAGCTGGTGGCTGCTGAGCGCCGTGGCCCTGCTGCCGCTGGCGTTCGGCCCCGGCGTGGACCCGGGCGACTACGGCCTGCGGCTGCCCGGCCCGGCCGGGATCGCGCTGGCGCTGGGCGTCTTCGCGCTCTTCGCCGCGGTGGTCTGGGCCCGCGACCGGTTCCTGCGCCACCGTCTCGCCGCCGTCCCGCCCCAGGTCGCGTTCCTGCTGCCCCGCACCGGCCGGGAGCGGCTGTGGGGCGCCGGCACCGCGTTCACCGCGGGCATCTGCGAGGAGCTGGTGTTCCGGGGCGCGTTCCTGGCCGGCGCGATCGGCGGGCTGCACCTGCGGGTCTGGGTCGCGGGCGCGCTCGTGAGCCTGTTCTTCGGCCTCGGCCACCTGTACCAGGGGCTGCCCGGCATCATCGGCACCTCGGTCTTCGGGGCGTGCGCGACGGTGCTGTACGTCCTCTCCGGCAGCCTGCTCCTCCCGGTGCTCGTGCACGCCGCCGTCGACCTCGGCCCGTTCGCGCTGAGCCGGTTCCCGCCCGAGACCCCGGCACCGGCCCGGCCTGTCGGGTCGCCGTCCCCAGGATGATCCGGGCCATCGACGGGCGCTAGCCTCTCGCGCATGGCACTGGTCCGACGCAACGTCGTCCTCGGCACCTCCAGCAACCGGGTCGTGGCCGCCGCCACGGTCGCACCGCAGAACCTGGCCGTCCCGCAGGACCAGGACGTCACCCAGCGCATCCCCGCCCAGCCGACCGCCGCGTCGGGCGGGGTGCCCGGGGTGCCCGGGGAGGTGGCCGGCGCCGCGGTCACCGTCGGGCCCGACGCGCCCCCGGCCGCGCCCGGCAGCGAGGCCGCCGCGGTCACCACCCAGCCGGCGAGCATCGGCTCGCTGATCGCCGCGTTCGCGCTCGTCGCGGCGGGCGGGGCCGGGTCCTGGGCGCTGTACCACTTCGGCGTCAACGCCGACGAGATCCACCTGCCGGACGCGACCGCCCTGTTCGGGGTGCTGTTCGCGTTCGCCACCGCGGTCGAGCGCGTGCTCGAGCCCTTCGCCCGGTTCATGCCCGGCCGGCACGCCAAGGGTGAGCTGGAGAAGGCGGTGGCGAACATGGCGAACAAGTACCACGACGCCACCCTCGACGACCTCGTCCAGGTCGCGCACGCGAAGTCCATGGTGGACCGTGGCCGCGCCGACCGGGGCCTCGTCTCGTGGGGCATCGCGGTCGCCCTGGCCACCGTCGCCTCGGCGTCGGGCGGGCTCTACCTGCTGCACTCCATCGCGGGCGACGGCTGGCAGGGCATCCCGGTGTGGATCGACGCGATCATCACCGGCGTGGTGGTCGGCAGCGGCACGAAGCCCCTGCACGACGTCATCAGCAAGGTGCAGAAGAACAAGGAGAAGTCCGAGGACACCACGGCCGCCTGACGCTCCTAGAGCACCAGCAGGCCGTCGGTCTGCCCGCGCTCGGCGAGCCCGGCGAGCGCGGACTCGGCCTCCAGGAACGGCAGATACGGCAGGTCCGGCGGCTGGGAGCGCAGCACCTGTGTCGCGTGGTGGGCGGGGACGGCGCCGGACGGGTACGCCCGCGCGCACCGCGGGTCGACGAGCGCGTGGCGGGTCGCGAACCCCGCGACCGCCTCCCACTCGGCCAGCGGCGCGGTGGTCGGCAGGGTCACGCCGGGCGGCTCGGGCAGCACGTCGACGGCGGTGAAGGGCTCGCTGCCGGCCAGCCACCACGAGACCGCGCGGACGGCGGTGCGCAGGGGGTGCTCGCACCAGTACGGCACCAGCCCCGCCCGCACCACGTGCCACGGGTCCAGCAGCCGCCCGCACTCGACCACCAGCCGGTTGCCGGTGCGGTGCCCGGCGCGCAGCCAGTCGCGGTAGAGGTCGGCGACGGCCCCGCTGAGCACGTCGGGATGCCGGTAGAGCACCTGGCGCACGGGGTGGCCGTGCGCGGCCGCGAACCGGCGCAGGTCCTCGACGAGCCCGCGGTCGACGCTGCGCTCGCCGTCGCTGTCGACCGGCCGCTCGCCGAGCACCGCGGCGTCGCGCCGGTCGAGGTAGTCCTCGGGGGCCAGGCCCGAGGCGCGGCTACCGAGCTGGAAGGCGTACCCCGGGGGGCCCGCCACGGTCGCCCAGCGCCCGACGTCGCGGGTCACGATGACCGGCGCGCCCGGGCGCAGCCGCTCCGCGATCCAGTCCCGGTAGGCCTCGGGCAGCCGCTGCCAGCGCACCACCGAGTACGCGGCCGCCGCCGTCGACCACCCGCGCCACACCGGGTCGTAGACCTGCCGCACCGCGACGTCCGGGTTCGCGGCGAGGACCGCCCGCGCGCCGCGCTCGCCCGCCTTGGCCGCGGCCGTGTTGTCGGCGGCGGTACTGCCCGTGCCCCGCTCCCGCACCGCGACGTCCGGCGTGGCCAGCTCGAACCCCGCGGGCAGCCACGGCACCCCGAGCGCCGCGGCCAGATGCAGCGCCGCGCCGTGGGGCGAGCCGATGACGAGGCCGTGGTACCGACCGGCCGGCAACTGCCCCGTGAGCCACCGGGCCACGCCCCCGGCGTCGACGGCGGACTCCGCCGCCCGCCCCGCGGCGCTCCACCGCGGGGCCGCCACCACGGGCCGGGGCACGCCCCGCCGGTAGGCCAGTCCCCGCCCGGAGGCCATCGCCAGCGCGATCCCCAGCCCCGTCGGCCATTGCAGATCGACATCCCGCGCGGTTTCGGCCCGCCGCCTCATGCCGTTGCCACCAGTTCCCCCCAGAAAGGTTTTCGTGCACCGGTCCTGCCCAAGGTCCCGATCCCTAAACCCCTGCCGTGGCGCGCCCGAACCCGAACCCGTAGACTCGCTACACATGAAGGCGGACGCGCTACGGGGGCACCTCGACGCACTCCTGCTCGCGGTGCTCGACGGCGAACCCCGCCACGGCTACGCGATCATCGAGGCCCTCCAGGAGCGCAGCGGCGGCTCCCTGACCCTCCCGACCGGCACCGTGTATCCGGCCCTGCGCCGCCTCGAGCGCGCGGGCTACGTGGAGAGCGCCTGGTCGACGGTGGGCGGCCGGGAGCGCCGGACCTACCGCCTGACCAACGCGGGCCGCAAGGTGCTGACCGAGGAGCGCTCGGCCTGGCAGGAGTTCACCTCGACGATCGGCGCGGTCCTGATGCCCCCGGCGGCGCCCGCCTCGTAGGCTCCCGGCGGCTCCCGCTTTCCCAGGCTCCGCGACTTTCCTGGGCTCCGCAGCGCCAGACCCTCGGCGACGCCGGACCCCGCTCGCGCTAGGCGGCGACCGAGGCGCGCGCGTGCACCGCGAACTGCAAGCAGCGCACCGACATGAGCCCGGCGTAGCCGAACGCGGCGAGGTTGCCCGCCATCCCGAGGATCACCGGCGGCCAGGTCGCCGCGGCCGGCCACTGGTAGATGCTGAGCCCGAACACGGCCGCCCCGAGCAGCGCGTGCGGCCCGAGGAAGGTCATCGCCCCGAGCCCGACGAGCCGGGTGTACCGCACGCCGTCGCGCAGATACCGGCTCCCCCACGAGAACCCGAGCACGACGAGCGCGGCGACCCCGGCGGCCAGGAACGACGTGTACTTGAAGTGGTCGACGAGCACCCAGTAGAGGTGCGAGGCGTGCTCCTGGACGCTCCACGGGCTGTCCCACCACATGAGCGGCGCGAGCACGTTCACGAGCGGCAGCGCCAGCGCGATCCAGGTCGCGGTCCGCCGCCCCTGCTGCGCGGCGAGCTCGGCCTGGTAGGCCGGCGCGACCTCGCCCAGCGTCCCGAACTCGGCCACGGCGATCCGCTCGGCCTCGGCGGCGTCCAGGCCGGCGTCGAGGTGCGCGGCGGCGGCGTCCTCGAGACTGTGCCGGGCCTCGGTGATCATCTCCGCGCGTGTGCGCCCCGGTCCGCGCAGCGCGGCGGCGAGGCCGTCGACGTATGCGTCGATCGGTCCGGTCGCGGGCGGCGGCACCCCCTTCACGCGCTCCAGAATTGCACAACGCCCCGCCGCAAGGCCAGAAGCCCCGCCCCTGCCGGGACCATCGTCACCCCGTGACGCGGCCGTCCGCGACGCTCACCACGTCGTCGAAGGCGGTGAGGTCGGCGCGGCGGTGGGTGACCACCACGACCGTGCGCTCCCCGGCCGCGCGCAGGGCCGTCGCCAGCACCGCGTCCGCCGCCTGCGGGTCGAGGCCCTCGGTGGGCTCGTCCAGCAGCAGCACCGGCGGCGGGTCGACCAGGGCCCGGGCCAGCAGCAACCGCTGGCGCTGCCCGCCGGAGAGCCGCCCGCCGTCCTCCCCCACGAGCTCGTCCAGCCGGTCGCCGTAGCCGGGCAGCCCGGCCGCGGACAGGGCGGCCCGCAGGTCGGCGTCGGTGAAGCCGGACCGGCCGAGGGTGAGGTTCTCGCGCACGGTCGCGTGGAAGACGTACGCGTCGGCGAAGACCCCGCCGGCCACCTGCCAGGGCTCGGCCCCCGCCGGGCGGCCCTCGACCCGGCCGTCCCGCAGCGGCACCGCGCCCGCGATCGCGGACAGCAGCGTGGACTTCCCGGCGCCGCTCGGGCCGACGACGGCGACCCGGCGGCCGGCCGGCAGCACCAGGTCCACATCGGACAGTGCGTCGCGGCCGCCGTGCGGGTAGCGCACGCTCACGCCGTGCAGCCGGACCGAGACCGGGTCGCGCAACGCCCGCCGCTCCGGTGCGTCGGTCGCGCCCGCTGCGTCGGCCGCGCCCGGTGCGTCGGTCGCGTCCGGTGCGTCGGTCGCGTCCGGTGCGTCGGTCGCGTCTGCGTCCGGCGGCGCGCCCGCGGCCAGGAGCTCACGGACCCGGCTCAGGGCGCCGCGCACCTCGGCCTGGCGCGCGGCGGCCCCGGCCAGCGGCACGACCACCTCGCCCACGCTCAGCGCGACGAGCGCGAGCACCGGCGCGGCGGAGCCGGACACCAGCACGGCGACGGCCAGAGCGGCCGCGGCCGGCACGACCGTCGCGGCCGCCGACACGATGGCCCCGGCGGCCGCGGCGCGCGCCTCCAGCCGGGCCAGGCGCCGCGCGCGCTGGGCCGCGGTGGCCAGGGCGGCCGGCATGGCGCCGAAGGCGAGCAGCTCCGCGGCGCCGTGCGCGATGTCCACAGTGGAGCGGGTGACGTCGCCGCGCGCGGCGGCCAGCGCGGCGGCCGGGCGGGACAGGGCCCGGCCGAGCAGGGGCAGCAGCAGGCCGGCCACGAGCAGGGCGGCGGCCAGCACCAGCGCGGCCGGGGGCGAGACGACGGCGAAGGCGGCCACGGCGACGACACCGACGACGGCGGCGGTCGCGGCGGGCAGGACGGCCCGCAGCAGCAGGTCCTGCACGGCGTCCACATCGGACACCACCCGGCTGAGCGCGTCCCCGGCCGCCGGCGCCTCCGGGCGGGCGGCCAGGGCGGCGAAGGAGCGGGTGCGCAGCGACGCCAGGACGCGCAGCACCACGTCGTGGCCGGCCAGGCGCTCGGCGTACCGGATGCCGCCCTTGAGCAGCGCGAAGGCCCGCACGGCGGCGATGGCGACGGCCAGTGCGGCCAGCGGCGGCTGGTCGGCCGCCCGCACGATCATCCAGGTCGCGGTGCCGACCAGGCCGACCCCGGCGGCCTCCGTCAGCACGGCGAGGAGGCCGGCGAAGGCGAGCCGCAGCACCGCCGGCGGGCTGAGCATCACGCGGCCACCACCGGGCGGCTGGACTCGGTCAGGCGGCCGTCGACGGTGACCGTGCGCGTGGCGATCGGCAGCAGGGCCGGGCGGTGGGCCACCAGCAGCGCCGTGCGGCCGGCCGCCAGGCGGGCCGCCGAGGCCACCACCGCCGCCTCGCTGGCCGCGTCCAGGCGCGCCGTCGGCTCGTCGAGCAGCAGCAGCGACGCGTCCGTGCGCAGCCAGGCCCGCGCCATGGCCAGGCGCTGGCGCTGGCCGCTGGACAGGCCGTGCCGGGCGAGGTCGGTGTCGTAGCCGGACGGCAGCGCGCGCACGAAGCCGTCGGCCTCGGCGGCGCGCGCGGCCGCGACCACCGCGTCCAGGCTCGCCCCGGGCGCGCCGAGGCGGATGTTGTCGGCCACGGTGCCGGCGAACAGGTGCGGGCGCTGCGGCAGCCAGGCGAGCCGGGCACGCCAGGCCGCGAGGTCGAGCGTGGCGAGGTCCGCGCCGCCGGCCAGGACCCGGCCCGCGGTCGGCGTCGTGAAGCCCAGCAGCAGCGAAAGCAGCGTGGACTTGCCGCCGCCGCTCGGCCCGACCAGGGCCACCCGGTCGCCGGGCTCGATCGTCAGGCTCGCGTCGCGCAGGGCGAGGACGTCGCCGTAGCGGACCTCCACCCGCTGCAGCACCAGGGGCGCGCCGGCCGGTGGCAGCCGCGCCTCGGTGGTGGCCCGGCGGCCATCGAGGCCCGGCGCGTCGTGGAGCACGGCGTGGACCTCCGCGGAGGCCGCGAGCCCCTCCTGGCTGGCGTGGAACTTCGTGCCCAGGGCGCGCAGCGGCAGGTAGGCCTCGGGCGCGAGCAGCAGCACGGCCAGCGCGGCGCCGAGGGTGAGGCGGCCGTCCAGCAGCCGCAGCCCGACGGGCACGGCGACCAGCGCGACCGAGACGGTCGCGACCAGCTCCAGCACCAAAGCGGACAGGAACGCCAGGCGCAGGGTGCGCATGGTGGCGCGGCGGTACCCCTCCGCGTTCTCCCGCACCCGGCGCACGTACGCGCCCGCCCGCCCGTGCGCGCGCAGGGTCGCCAGGCCGCGCACGGTGTCGAGGAAGTGGCCGCCGAGCCGGGTGAGCTCGTGCCACTGGCGCTGGGTGCGGGCGCCGGTGGACCGGCCGACGAGGATGCCGAAGACGGGGATGAGCGGCAAGGTCAGGGCGACGGCGACCGCCGAGGCGACGTCGGTCACGGCGAGCCAGCCCAGGGTCGCGAGCGGGACGAACGCGGCGAGGAAGACCTGCGGCAGGTAGCCGGTGAGGTACCCGTCGAGGCCGTCGACCCCGCGACCGGCCAGGGTCGCGAGCTCCCCCGCGCGCTGCCCCGACAGCCAGGCGGGCCCGCGCCGCGCGGCCGCGTCGAGCAGCCGCTCGCGCAGGTGGGCCTTGACCTCGGCGGCGGCCCGCCCGGCGACGGCGCTCAGCGCGCCGGCGTGCAGCCCGCGCAGCAGCACCGCCACCGCGCCGACGACCAGCGCGGCGCGGTCGAGCCGCCCGCCGGCGGCCGCGGCGAGCAGGTTCGCGAGGCTGACCGCCTGCGCCACGACGAGCACCGCGGCGATCAGCGCCGAGCCGGCCAGCACCAGCACATAGCGCCGGACCGGCCCGAGCCGCAAAAGTCTTCTGTCCACGTGTCGCGCCGCCCTACCAGTACGGAGACGTCCGGCGCCGGAAGAGCCACCAGCAGGCGGCCTGCACGGCGACCAGCACCGGAAGCAGCGGCGCCGCCCCGAGTGTGAGCAGCCGCAGCGTGTCGTCGCCCGCGGCCGCGCCGTCGACGGTCACCGTCGCGCCCGGATCCAGCGTGGACGCTAGCACGCCCGGGAACAGCGCCGACGCGGCCGCGACGACGGGTAGGGCGCACGCCACAGCGGTCGCCGCGAACGCCGCCCCGGGGCGGGGCACCCACCCGGCGACGACCACGGCCGCCACGGCGACGAGCGCGAGCACGGTGCCGGCGGCCGGATTGCGGATGCCGGCCGGGGCCGCGAGCCACCAGCCGCCGAGCGCCAGCGCCGCGAGCCCGCCGGCGAGCAGGTGCAGGCCCGGGCGCCGCGGCCGGCCGAGCTTCCAGTGCAGGTACGCCGCCCCGTGCGCGAGCACCAGCAGCACATTGGCCGCGGCCGTGAGCCAGACCGCCGGATCGCCGAAGGGCTCGAGGCCGTGCACGTGGCCGTCGGCCCCGATCGGCACGCCGTGCAGCAGCACGCCGAACAGCAGTCCCCAGGCCGTCGCGAGGGTCAGCCCGGCCGCGGGGACGAGCACGTCGAAGCCGCCCCGCCGGCGGGCCCGGCCGCGCAGCTGGACGCCCGCGCTGAGCGCGACGAGCCCGAGCACGGCCGCGACGACGGCCGGGTACGCGGCGGTGAACAGCTCCCCCTCCAGCCGCGGGAACGCGGCGATGAGCACCCCGGCGACGCCGACCGCCCAGACCTCGTTGCCGAGGAACATCGGGCCGAGCGCGTTGAGGGCCTCGCGGCGCCGGTCGTCGCCGCGCAGGGTGGGCAGCAGCATGGCGACGCCCTGGTCGAGCCCGCCGAGCACGAAGTAGGCGACGGCCACCCCGCCCAGGATCAGGTACCACGCGGTGCTCATACGAGCACCTCCTGGCGCTGCTCGGCGGGCTCGGGCGCGAACGCCTCGCCCGGTGGTCGCGCCGCGGCCCGGGCCAGCAGCCACCAGTCGAGCAGCACCAGCGCCACGACGAGCGCGGTGAACCCGAGCGTGGAGGACCGCAGCGCGCCCGCGCTCATCGGGGACACGGCGTCGGCGGTGCGCAGCAGGCCGTACACCGCCCACGGCTGGCGCCCCTCCTCCCGCACGAACCAGCCGGCGACCGCGGTGAGCATCGGCACCGGGACGAGCGCGGTGAGCAGCCACGACATCGGCCGGGCCCAGCGGCGGTGGATCAGCGTGTCGCGGAAGGTGAGCGCCTGCGCCACGGCGAGGACGAGGAACAGCAGGTTGGCGATCTGGATCATGAGGCCGAGCGCGACCCCGACGTTGCCGCTGACGAGGTAGTCGCCCGGGCCGAACCGCTGCACCAGCTCGGCCTGGCGCTCGAGCGCGGCCTCGCCGCGGCCGGCCATCTTCATCGGCTGGCTGGCGTCGATCCAGCCGAACTGGGCGTAGCCGAAGCCGATGGTGAGGAAGGTGCCGATCAGCCCGACCCGGATGCCCAGCCGCAGCGAGCGGCGGAACAGCTCGAAGTCGTCCGTCTTCGACCGGCGCAGGCGCCAGGCCGAGACGCCGGCCACGAGCACGCCCCCGGCGATCATGGTCGCCGAGACCGCGTGGGCCAGGGCGAACCACAGGGCGCTGTTGGTGAGCAGGGCGCCGAAGTCCGTCAGCCGGGCGGTGCCGTGCTCGTCCAGGGCGTAGCCGACCGGGTGCTGCAGGAACGCGTTGCTCACCAGCACCCAGAACGCGGACAGCAGCGCGGTCGCGGCGGTGCCCCAGATCAGCGCGAGGTGCAGCCGCTTGCCGAGCCGCCCCCAGCCGAAGATCCACATGCCGAGCAGCGTCGACTCGAGCACGAAGGCGATGAGCGTCTCCAGCGCGAGCGGGGCGCCGAACACGTCGCCGGTCAGGCGGGACAGGCCGCTCCAGTTGAGCCCGATCTCGAACTCCATGACGAGCCCGGTGGCGATGCCGACCGCGTAGTTGATCGCGTAGAGCTGGCCCCAGAAGCGGGCCATCCGGCCGTACACCTCCTGGCCCGTGACCGTGTAGCGCGTCTGCATGACGGCGACGAGCACCACCAGGCCGAGCGTGACCATGACGAACGTGAAGTGCAGCGATGCGGTGAGCCCGAACTGCGTCCGCGCGTACTCCAATGCGCTCATGCCGTGACCTCCGCAACGCTGCGGCCACGGCATGAAAAGCCCCGCACTCGCCGATGAGCGGCCACTCCGCTCCGCTCCGTACCGCTCATGCGTCGCCCCCCGACATGTACCCAAACGACATGTCGGCAGACTACACGTAGACAGGCACAAGAAAAAGCGCCCCCTCGATCACGAGGGGGCGCTGCTGAGAAGCGACTCAGGAAGCGGTGCGTCTCGATGCGACCCGGGCCAGCTCGACCAGGGCCTTGGCCCGGGCATACTCGGCCGGGGTGAACTCGGGGGCGAGCCGGCGGACGTAGAGCGTGCCACCGGCCGGGTCCTCCAGCTGCATGCCGGTGGCCGTGAAGCCGCCGGCGCCGGTGGAGCGCCAGGAGATGTCGCAGTCGCCGAGCAGGGCGGCCAGGGCCTCCTCCAGGCCGCAGCCGCCGTCGAGGACCTTGGTGGCCAGGGTGAGCACCCGGGTCGGCTCGTCGATCAGCCCGCGCACGTCGGCCGGCGCGATCCACGGGTCGCGGCCCCGGCCGCGCTGCACGGCGTCGGCGAGGGCCGCGGCCGTGAGGCCGTCGGGCGCCTCGACGAGGAAGTCGTCAACGGCACCGGACTCGGTGGTGTGCACCTGCACGGAGAGGATGTTGACCTTCCGCAGGGCCAGGCTCGCGGTGAGCACGGAGAGGAATCCCGGCCGGTCGTCGACCGTGGCCCGGATTCGCCAGAGCGCCGTCACCGCGAGGTTGTGCCGGCGGGAGCGGGGGTTCCGGCAACGGAACTCCCCGCCTCACCCGGTTCCGCCAAACCGGGCCCCGCCAGCCGTTCCCCCAGCACAGATGCGGTTGCACCGACCAGCTGCGCCAGCCGTTCCACCTCGGAACCGTGAAACGGTGGTGCTCCAGCGTCGCCGTCCGCCCCGCCGCGTCCGACAACAAGGACCAGACCTCCGCGCTGAAAAGGCGCGACAGCGAGATGGACGCCGTCAGCTGCGCTCAACGCACGGGGCCGGAGTGGTGCGATGTCCACCTGTGGGGGGACATCCGGAGCGCGCCAGCTCGCGCTGACCACCGAAGTGTCGGTCCAGGCCTGGGCGCGCGCGCCGCCGCCCGCCCAATCGGATCCGACCCTGATCGCCACCGCCCAGTCCGCGCCGAACAGTGCGGGAGCCGCGTCCACGACCGTCGCCAGGCCGTGCTCCGGGTTCGCCGCCACCTGTCCGATCAGCGCGACCTCGCGGCCGCTGCTCGGCTCCGAGAGCTCGGTGCCGCGCCACACACCGTCCAAGCGCACGCCTGGGATCGCCGCCAGTCCGGTGAGCACGCGGTCGACCGAGGCCGAAGCCGGCCATGCCACGGTGAAGTCGTCCACCGCACGGCCGCCGACCCGCTCCAGTACGACTACCGAAACGATGTCCGCGCCGACCACACCCAGCGTCCGGGCAACCTGCCCGAGTGAGCCGGGACGGTCGGGCAGCGCAACCCTCAGCCTGAGCAGCATGTGAGTCGACCTCCCGTTCGTCCTTGGGCCGAGGTGCACGCCGCCGTTGGTGTACGCCTTGCTCTCCCTTACTGCGACCAGGTTGCCTACCGCGAGTTTCCGCGCCGTTTCGCAGCGGTGTCGATGCCGGAACGTTTCCCCGGGCGTTTCCGCACTGCCAGTGCGGAATGATTCGTGACGAATCACCCCCGGTCGCTTGACAGAGAACGTGTCTCAACCCTGGACTGATCCGATGACCACCCCGCCCGGTCTCGACCTGCACCGCCTGCGGTCCTACCTGGACGAGCAGGCCCCCGGCCTGGTCGGCGCGCCGCTGTCCGCCGAGCTCGTGGCCGGCGGCCGGTCCAACCTGACCTACGTGCTCAACGAGGCCTTCGTCCTGCGCCGCCCGCCGCTGGGGCACGTGCTGGCCACCGCGCACGACATGGCCCGCGAGTTCCGGGTCATCTCCGCGCTGGGCCCCACCCCGGTGCCCGTGCCCGAGGCCCTGCTGCTGTGCGAGGACGACGCGGTCCTCGGCGCGCCGTTCTACCTCATGGCCCGGGTGCCCGGCGTGGTGCTGCGCCACCGCGCGCAGACCGACCCGCTCGGCGAGCCCAGCCGGCGCCAGGTCGCCTTCGCGATGATGGACACCCTCGCCGAGCTGCACCTCGTCGACCCGGCCGCCGCCGGGCTGGACGGGTTCGGCCGGCCCGAGGGCTTCCTGGAGCGCCAGGTCCGCCGCTGGAGCAAGCAGCTCGAGGGCTCCCGCAGCCGCGACCTGCCCGCGGCCGACACGCTGCGCGAGCGGCTCGCCGCGGCCATTCCGGCCAGCCCCCGCCCCGCGATCGTGCACGGCGACTACCGCCTCGACAACCTCATCGTCGACCCGGACACCCTGCGCGTGGCCGCCGTCCTGGACTGGGAGATGGCCACGATCGGCGACCCGCAGACGGACCTGGGGCTGCTGCTGGCGTACTGGAACGTGCTGGACCGCATCAAGACCGGCCGCAACCCGATCGCGGACGGCCTCGGCGCGGCGGCCGGGTTCCCCGGCGGCGACGAGCTGCTCGAGCGCTACGCGAGCCGCGCCCCGCTCAGCGACGACCTGCACTGGTACGTCGGCCTGGCCTGCTACAAGCTCGCCGTCGTGCTCGAGGGAATCCACTACCGGTACACGCGGGGGCAGACCGTCGGGGCGGGCTTCGACGAGATCGGCGACCTGGTTGCGCCCCTGCTCGAAGAGGGCATCGCAGCGATCAACGGAGAGAGCTGATGGACTTCGGTTTCGACCAACGCACGGCCGAGCTGCACGAGAAGCTCACGGACTTCATGAACGAGGAGGTGTACCCCGCGGAGCCCGTCCTGGAGCGTCAGCTGGCCGAGGCCGAGGACCCCTGGGCCCGCCCCGCGGTCATCGAGGAGCTCAAGCGCTCCGCCCGCGAGCGGGGCCTCTGGAACCTGTTCCTGCCCGACGCCGTCCACGGCGCGGGGCTGACGAACCTGCAGTACGCGCCGCTGGCCGAGATCACCGGCCGCAGCCCGAACCTGGCCCCGGAGGCGCTCAACTGCGCCGCCCCCGACACCGGCAACATGGAGGTGCTGGCCCAGTTCGGCTCGCCGCAGCAGCAGGACCGGTGGCTCAAGCCGCTGCTGGAGGGCCAGATCCGCTCGGCGTTCTGCATGACCGAGCCCGACGTCGCCTCCTCCGACGCCACCAACATCGCCACCCGCATCGAGCGCGACGGCGACGGCTACGTCATCAACGGCCGCAAGTGGTGGTCCTCGGGCGCGATGAACCCCAACTGCCAGATCCTCATCGTCATGGGCAAGACCGACCCGCAGGCCGAGCGGCACCGGCAGCAGAGCATGATCCTCGTACCGCGCGACACCCCCGGCATCACCGTCAGGCGCGGCATGCACGTCTTCGGCTACACCGACGCCGCCCACGGCGGGCACGCCGAGGTCGTCTTCGACGACGTGCGCGTCCCGGCCGACGCCCTCATCGCCGGCGAGGGCCAGGGCTTCGCGATCGCCCAGGCGCGGCTCGGCCCGGGCCGCATCCACCACTGCATGCGGCTCATCGGCATGGCCGAGCGCGCCCTGGAGCTGATGTGCACGCGGGTCAGCCGGCGGGTCGCCTTCGGCCGCCCGCTCGCCGAGCAGGGTGTCGTGCAGGAGTGGATCGCCGAGTCGCGGGTGCGCATCGAGCAGGCCCGCCTGCTGGTGCTCAAGACCGCCTGGCTCATGGACACCGTGGGCAACAAGGGCGCCCACACCGAGATCCAGTCCATCAAGATCGCGGTGCCGTCGATGGCGGAGTGGGTCATCGACAAGGCGATCCAGGCCCACGGCGCGGCCGGCGTCAGCCAGGACACCCCGCTGGCCGCGCTCTGGTCCGGCGCCCGCACCCTGCGCCTGGCCGACGGCCCCGACGAGGTGCACCGCGCCTCCCTCGCCCGGCGGGAGCTGCGCAAGTACAGCTGAGGCCGCGCCCGGCGCGTCATCGTCGAAGCCACCCACCGCCCGACAAGCGATCCTGCTTGTCGGGCGTTTCCGCTTGGGGCCGCAGCGCAGGCCGGCTCCCATCGGCTCTCGGCAGGCCACCTCCTGCCGAGGCCGCGGCGTCCCCGGCGGCGACGTGCCCACGCCCGGCGAGTCCGGATCCGAGGTGACCCCGGACCATCCGGGGCCCGAGCGGTCTTTTCTCGACACCGTGTCGGTATAGTTCCCGACACGGTGTCGGAAAAACTGCTCCCGCAGGAGGATGGATGTTTCTTGCACTGCGCGAACTTCGCTTCGCGCGCTGGCGGTTCGCGCTCATGGGCAGCGTCGTCGCCCTGATCGCGATCCTGGTGGTGCTGCTGTCCGGGCTCTCGTCGGGTCTGGTCAACGACGGCGTGTCCGGTCTTCAGCGGCTCCCGGTGACCGCCTTCGCCTTCGATCAGCACACCAAGCTCGACTCGGCGTTCTCCCGCAGCGTGGTCAACAGCCGGCAGGCCGATGCGTGGCGCCGGCAGCCCGGCGTGCTGGATGCCGCCCTGTTCGGCAACATGCTCGTCAACGCCCGCAGCGAACGGGGCGTCCCCATCGACCTGGCCCTCTTCGGCGTCGAGCCCGGCTCGTTCCTGGCACCCGCTGCGGCCGAGGGCACCGGGCTCGGCGGTCCGGACGGCATCGTAGTGTCCCAGACGGCCATCAAGGCCGGTCTGCGTCTCGGGGACACCGTCACCATCGACCGGATCGGCACCAGGCTGACCGTCGTCGGCGCCACCGGGGACCAGCGTACGTTCGGCCACGTCGACGTCGCGTATCTGCCCCTCGCGGCCTGGCAGCGCCTGCACCAGGGCGTCGGGCCCGGCGAGGAGCTCCGGGCCTCGGCGACCACCGAGGCCACCGCGGTTGCCATCCGGGCGGACAGGGATGTCGACCTCGCCGCCGGGGACGCGGCCGCCGGCACGACCAGCTTCCGCACAGCGGAGGCATACGGCGCCTCGCCCGGCTACACCGCCGAGACCTCGACCCTCAGGCTCATCCAGGTCTTCCTCTACGCCATCTCCGCCCTGGTGGTCGGCGCGTTCTTCACGGTCTGGACCATCAACCGCAGGCACGAGCTCGCGGTGCTGCGCGCGATGGGCGCCGCCCGGTCCTACCTGCTGCGCGACGGCCTGATCCAGGCCCTGGTGATCCTCGGTGCCGCGATCGGCGCGGGCGTGGCCGTCGGCGTCGGCCTCGGCGGCGCGATCAGCGGCGGTGCGGTGCCCTTCGCCATCGAAGCGCCCGCGGTGGCCGTCGCCGCCGTCCTGCTGGCCGTTCTCGGGCTGGCCGGTGCGGCCTGCGCCATCGTCCGGGTCGCGGCCATCGACCCGCTCACGGCACTGGGAGCACAGCGATGACCACGATCGACCGCACCGGCCTGGCCCTGTCGGGGGTGACGATGCGTCTCGGCGACGGCGATGCGTCGGTCACCGCACTGGACGAGGTGAGCCTGACCGTCGCCCCGGGCGAACTCGTGGCCGTGGTCGGCCCCTCGGGCGCGGGCAAGTCGAGCCTGCTCGCGGTCGCCGGCGCGTTGAGCACCCCCGACAGCGGGACCGTGACCATCGACGGGCACGACATCGTCGGCATGAGTGGCACAGCCCGCGCGGCGTACCGGCGCGACCACATCGGATTCGTGTTCCAGAGCGGCAACCTCCTGCCGGCGCTCACCGCGCTGGACCAGCTGCGGCTGGTCACCAAGCTCAGCCGCCGCCGGGCGGACGATCGCGATCCCGCCGAGCTCCTCGCGGACGTGGGGATGACGCACCGGGCCGACCGCCGGCCACACCAGCTCTCCGGCGGGGAACGGCAACGCGTCGGCATCGCCCGAGCCCTGGTCGGACAGCCCTCGCTGCTGCTGGTCGACGAACCCACGGCCGCGCTGGACCGGGCGCGCAGCCACGAGGTGGTGCGGCTGCTCGCTCGGGAGACGAAACGGTCCGCCGTCGCTACGGTTATGGTGACCCACGATCACGACGTGCTGGAACACTGCGACCGGGTGGTCGAGATGATCGACGGACGGCTGTCCACCGGCTGAGGACACGACGAGAGAGGGCCCGTGCCGCGCATCGACGCACCCACCATCGCTCAGCACCGGGCACAGCGCCGCCGGGCCCTCCTCGACGCCGCACGCGCCCTGCTGACCGAGGACCCGCACCGGATCCCGACCCTCGCCGCCGTCGCGACCCGGGCCGGGTTGCCCCGCTCATCGGTGTACGAGTACTTCCCGTCCCAACGGGACATCCTGCTCGAGCTGGTGCAGGAAATCCTGCCGAACTGGTCGCGCCGCGTCACCGCCGCGATCGCCGCCGCCGACAGCCCGGGAGAAAAGGTGCTGGCCTACGCCTCCGCGAACCTGCGCCTGGTCGCCGAAGGCGAACACGCCCTCGCCACCGCCCTGATCCAGTCGGTGCCGGGCGAGCAGGTCAGCGCCAGCACCCAGCACATGCACGAGCAGATGAGCCATCCACTGGCCGCCGCCCTCACCGACCTCGGCCTGCCCGACCCGTCCGTCACCGCCGGTCTGATCAGCTCGATCGTCTACACCGCCAGCCGCATGATCGAGGCGGGATCCGACGCGACCGCCATCGAGGCGCGGGTCCGCGAACTCCTCGCGCCCTTCCTGCTCGGCCACGCCGGCGCGGCGGCACCCCGCCGGCCTTCGACGGCGACGGACGACGCATGACCTCCCTCCCCGATGGGCAGCGGCCGACGGGGGCGCGAAGCAGAGACGGGCCGGCGCCCCGCACGGCGCCGGCCCGATTACCTCTTCCCGGGGGAAAGCTCAGGTCAGGGCGTGACCGGCGGGACCACCGGCTCGTAGGGCGCCGGCGGCTCGGCCGAGGCCGGCAGCTCGTCGGGCTCGTCGCTGAAGCGGTCGCTCGCGGCCTGGATGGCCTTCGGCGCCGAGGCCGCCACCGCCCAGCCCACCGCCACGCCACCCAGCGCCGCCACCGCGATCCAGCCCCACGGGGTGCGCGAACGCTGGCCCGACAGCGCGTCGAGGGCCAGGTTGGCCCGCTTCCACGCCTCGCTGGACACCGAGCTCACCCGGTCCGACGCCGAGCTGTAGCGGTCCGAGGCCTCGCCGGCCAGGTCGCCGGCCCGGTCCTTGAAGTCGTATGCGCGGTCCTTCACCGTGCCACCGAACGAGCGGGCGCTGTCGAGGGCCGAGACCAGGTGGTCCCAGGCCTCCTCGGCCACGCTCTCGGCGTGGCGCTTGCGCTGCTTCCACGCTTTGTTCATCGAAATCGCCACCTCCTCCGATGTCCTGCTGCCCGGAACCGGAGAACGGCAAACCCCTACGCGGAGGCGCGGCGGACCAGGTGCGTCTCGACCATCACCGAGGACGAGGCCGCGCCGCCGATGCGCGCGATGAGCAGCCGCGCCATCTCCCGCCCCATCGCCTCGACCGGCTGGTGCACGGTGGTCAGCGGCGGGTCGGTCTGCCGGGCGATCGCCACGTCGTCGAAGCCGACCAGGGCCACGTCGTCCGGCACCCGCTTGCCGATCGTGCGCAGCCCGCGCAGGGCGCCGACGGCCATCAGGTCGGAGGCGGCGAAGACCGCGTCGATCCCGGGGTCGGCCTCGAGCAGCTCGCGCACCGCGCGCTCGCCGCTGGCCTCGGAGAAGTCGCCGTACGCGATCAGCCGCTCGTCCACCGGGAGCCCCGCGCGCTCCAGTGCCTCGCGGTAGCCGGTCAGCCGGGACACACCCGCGGCCATGTCCTGCGGGCCGGCGATCGCGGCGATGCGCCGGCGCTGGCGGTCCAGCAGGTGCCCGACGGCGATGCGGGCGCCGCCCTCGTTGTCCGCGTCCACGTAGGAGAGCTGCGACAGCTGGGCGGTGAAGTTGAGCTGCTCGTCGTCGGCGAGCATCTGGGCCGGCCGGCCGCCGAGCACCACGGGCAGGCCGCGGCGCTCCAGCAGCAGCGGCAGCGGGTCGGCGTCGTGCAGGGAGAGCAGCATCACGCCGTCGACGTGCTGGTTGGTCAGGTGGTGCTCGACGCGCTCGCGCTCGGCCGGGGACTGGGCCATCGCCAGCCAGAGCTGCAGCTGGGTGTCGGCCAGGGCCGAGCTGATGCCGCGGACGATGCCGGCGAAGAAGGGCTCGCCGAAGACGCGCTCCTCCGACTCCGAGACGACCAGCGCGACCGAGTCGGTGCGCTGGGTGACGAGCGCGCGGGCGGCTCGGTTGGGCACGTACCCCAGCTCGTCGATCGCCTTCTGCACCGCCGCGCGGGCCTCGGGGCTCACCTGGGGCGAGCCGTTGACCACGCGCGAGACGGTGCCGCGGCCGACACCGGCGCGCAGGGCGACCTCGTCGAGCGTGGGCCGGCCGGCGGAGCGCGGGCGGCCCGGGGACGGGATGTTCACGCCTCATTGTGCGCACATCTCGTCATCGGGCCACCCGCCAGCCCCGCGATCTTTCACGAAATCGTCAGGATCACCTCAACGTCGGAGCCCTCGATGGCCGGCGGGATGACGCCATCGGGGTCGATCGACACCCCGTCGACGGTCAGCGAGCGGGTGTCGCCGCGGCGGACCGTGATGGTGTACGTCGCCCCGCGGAACCGGCGGACCGCCGTGAACCCGGGCCAGTCCGCCGGGATGACCGGGGCCACCCGCAGGCCGGCCAGCTCGGGACGAATGCCGAGAATCCACTGGGTGATGGCCGCGTAGTTCCACGCCGCCGTGCCGGTCAGCCAGGAGTTCTTGGCCTCGCCGTGGGTCGGCGCGTCCCGGCCGGCGATCATCTGCGCGTACACGTACGGCTCGCACCGGTGCACCTCGCTGATCGCCTCCCGGGCCGAGGGCAGGATCCGCTTGTAGTAGTCGAACGCCCCGTCGCCGTTGCCGACGATCGTCTCGGCGATCATGAGCCACGGGTTGGTGTGGCAGAAGATGCCGCCGTTCTCCTTGTACCCCGGCGGGTAGGAGGAGATCTCGCCGAGCTCCAGCCGGTAGGAGCTGTAGGCCGGCTGCTGCAGGACGATCCCGTGCGGGGTGGCGAGCCGCTCGCGCACGCTGGCCAGGGCCGCCGCCGCGGTGCCGTCCTCGACCCCGACGCCGCCCATCACGCACATGCCCTGCGGCTCGATGAAGATCTGGCCCTCGTCGTTGGAGGCCGAGCCGATGACGTTGCCGTGGAAGTCGTACGCCCGGCGGAACCAGGCCCCGTCCCAGCCGTGCTCGGCGATCGTGCCGGCCATCTTCTCGGCCGCGTCGAGGTACTCCTGGGCCGGCTGGCCCACGCACTGCGCGATCCCGGCGAGCTCCTTCGCGGCCAGCACGAACTGCCCGGCGATGAACACCGACTCGGCGACCCCACCGGTGGCGTTCTCGGTCGTCTGGAAGGGCTCCCCCGGCGTGTCGGAGAAGCAGTTGAGGTTCAGGCAGTCGTTCCAGTCGGCGCGCCCGATCAGCGGCAGGCCGTGCGGGCCGAGGCGGTCCAGGGTGTACCGCAGCGAGCGCTGCAGGTGCTCGTAGAGGGGCGTCTCGGAGCCCGGCTGGTTGTCGTAGGGCACCGGCGCGTCGAGGATCGACAGGTCGCCGGACTCCTTGAGGTAGGCCGCGACCCCGAGGATCAGCCACAGCGGGTCGTCGTTGAAGCCCGAGCCGATGTCGTTGTTCCCGCGCTTGGTCAGCGGCTGGTACTGGTGGTACGCCCCGCCGGTGGCCAGCTGGGTCGCGGCGATGTCGAGGATCCGCTCGCGGGCCCGCTCCGGGATCATGTGCACGAAGCCGAGCAGGTCCTGGTTGGAGTCGCGGAAGCCCATGCCGCGGCCGATGCCGGACTCGTAGAACGAGGTCGAGCGGCTCATGTTGAACGTGACCATGTTCTGGTACGCGTTCCAGATGTTGACCATCCGGTTCGTGTCACCGTCGGGCGTGTCCACCTGCAGGCCGCCGAGCAGCCGGTCCCAGTTCTCGCGCAGCGCGGCGAAGCCGGCGTCGACCGTCTCCTGCCGCAGCCAGCGCTCGATCACCGGGCGGACCGTCTGCTTGTTGACGGTCTGCGAGCCGGGCGGGTCGAACTTGGCGTCCTTCGGGTTCTCCCAGTAGCCGAGCACGAAGCCGATCTCGCGGGTCTCCCCCGGCTGCAGCGTGACGCGCACGTGGTGCGAGCCGTGCGGCTGCCAGCCGTGCGCCACCGAGTCCGACGAGCTGCCGCGCTCCACGGCGATCGGCCGGTCCCACGAGCGGTACGGGCCCAGGAAGGACTCGCGGGCCGTGTCGAAGCCGGCCAGCGGCTCGGAGCAGGCGAAGTAGGCGAAGTGGTCGCGGCGCTCGCGGTACTCCGTCTTGTGGTAGATGACCCCGTCGACGACCTCCACCTGGCCGGTGCTGAAGTTGCGCTGGAAGTTGGTGGCGTCGTCCTGGGCGTCCCAGAGGCAGAACTCGACCGAGGAGAAGACCGAGAGCTCGGCGGCGGTGTCGCGCTCGTTGGTCAGCCGCAGCCGCCACACCTCCAGCGTCTCGCCGAGCGGCACGAAGTACGTGACCCGCGCCTTGATGTCGCGGTAACCGGACGAGATCGTCGTGTAGGACAGCCCGTGGCGGCACTCGTAGTCGTCGAGCTCCGTCTGCGTCGGCTGCCAGGTCGGGGACCAGAACTCGCCGCTGTCCGCGTCGCGCAGGTACAGGTAGCGGCCGCCGAGGTCGAAGGGCGCGTTGTTGTACCGGTAGCGGGTGAGTCGGCGCAGCCGCGCGTCACGGTAGAACGAGTAGCCGCCGGCGGTGTTGGAGATGATGCCGAAGTACGCCTCGGTGCCCAGGTAGTTGATCCAGGGCAGCGGGGTGTCCGGCCGGTCGATCACGTACTCGCGACGTTCGTCGTCGAAGTGGCCGTAGCGCACGTTTTGCCTCCTAGCGTGCCCACAGGGGAAGCACAGTCTTAGGCCGACTCGCGCACCACGAGGTGCGTGTCGAGCACAGTCGAGTGGGCCGGCCCGCCGGCGATGCGGGCCAGCAGGAGCCTGGCCATCTCGCGACCCATGCCCTCCACCGGCTGGTGCACGGTGGTGAGCGGCGGCAGGGTCTGCCGGGCCACGGCGGAGTCCTCGAACCCGACCACGGCGACGTCCGCGGGAACGGCCCGGCCCTGCTCGCGCAGGGCTCGGATGGCTCCCACGGCCATCAGGTCGGAGGCGGCGAAGACGGCGTCGAGCCCCGGGTTGAGATGCAGCAGGCGGTTCATCGCTTCGGCGCCGCTCGCCTCGCTGAAGTCGCCGTATGCGACGAGACGGTCGTCGAACGGATGGGACGCGGCCCGCAGCGCCTCGCGATAGCCGCGCAGGCGGGCCTTGCCGACGCCCATGTCCTGCGGGCCGGCGATCGCCGCGATGCAGCGGCGTCCCAGTTTGAGCAGGTGCTCGACGGCCAGCCCGGCACCGCCCTCGTTGTCGTTGTCGACGAACGAGACGGTGTGCCCGTTGACCTGACCGTCGATGGTGCCCGTCTCGAGCATGTGCGCGGTGCGCCCGCCCAGGACGGTCGGCAGCCCGCGGCCGGCCAGCAGGCCGGGCAGCGGGTCGTCGTCGTGCAGCGACAGCAGCAGGACGCCGTCGACGTGCTGGTCGTTGAGGTGGCGCTCGACCAGCACGCGCTCGGCGACCGACTGCGCCATCGCGAGCCACAGCTGCATCTGGGTGTCGGCCAGGTGCGAGCTGACGCCGCGGACGATGCCGGCGAAGAACGGCTCGCCGAACACCCGCTCCTCGGACTCGGAGACCACGAGGGCCACGGAGTCGGTGCGGCGGGTGACGAGCGCCCGGGCGGCCCGGTTGGGCACGTAGCCGAGCGCGTCGATCGCCTTCTGCACCGCGGCCCGCGCCTCCGGGCTCACCTGGGGCGAGCCGTTGATGACCCGGGAGACGGTGCCGCGCCCGACACCGGCCAGGGCAGCGACCTCGTCAAGTGTCGGGCGGTGCACGCTACTCGGCCAGGCCGTTGCGCTTGATGACCTCGCGGTAGCGGTGCCCGCTGGTCTTCACCGTGCGCGTCTGTGTGTCGTAGTCGATGCCCACCAGGCCGAAGCGCTTGGTGTACCCCCATGCCCACTCGAAGTTGTCCAGCAGCGACCACGCGAAGTACCCCCGCAGCGGGGCCCCCTGCTCGATCGCGGCCAGGCCGGCGCGGAAGTGCGCGTCGAAGTACTCGGCCCGCTCGACGTCGTCGATCTCGCCGTCGGCGGTGCGGGTGTCGACGTAGGCCGCCCCGTTCTCGGTGACGTAGAGCGGGATCGCCGGGTAGTCCCGGGCGACCCGCACCAGGGTCTCGGTGAGCCCGGGCGCGTCGACCTCCCAGTTCATGTCGGTCACGGGCACGCCCGGCCGCTGGTGGAAGCGGACGTGCTCGCTGCCGGGCCAGGACGTGGGGGCCCGCCAGTAGGGCTCGGCGGGCGCGTCCGGGTCGGGCGCGCCGACCACGTGCCGGCTGTAGTAGTTCACGCCGAGCAGGTCCAGCGGTGCCGAGACGGTCCGCATGTCGCCGTCGTGCACGAAGCCGAAGTCGGTGACCTCGCGCAGGTCCTGCTGGACGTCGTCCGGGTAGGCACCGAGCAGTACCGGATCCAGGAACAGGCGGTTGGCCAGGCCGTCGATGCGCCGCACGGCGTCGCGGTCGGCCGCGGAGTCCGCGTCGGCCGGCGAGATCGCGTAGAGGTTCAGCGTGATGCCGAGCTGGGCGTC
The DNA here is from genome assembly GCF_050955725.1 of Dactylosporangium sp. CA-139114. Classification (NCBI taxonomy): domain Bacteria; kingdom Bacillati; phylum Actinomycetota; class Actinomycetes; order Micromonosporales; family Micromonosporaceae; genus Dactylosporangium; species Dactylosporangium sp. CA-139114. The sequence goes on along the minus strand of NZ_CP192080.1, from coordinate 1,833,945 downwards.
CGGGCCGTTCGCGCGGATCGCCTGCACCGCGAGGCCGTGGCCGAGCAGCAGGTGGTGCGTCGCGGCGAGCGCGTCCGGGGCGTGCTTGCGGCCCGGGGCGTGCACGCCGGAGGCGTAGCCCAGGAACGCCGAGCACCAGGGCTCGTTCAGCGTCGTCCAGTGCCGGACCCGGTCGCCGAGCGCGCCGTGCACCTGCGCGGCGTAGTCGGCGAACCGGGCGGCGGTGTCGCGGGCCGGCCAGCCGCCGGCGTCCTCGAGCTCCTGCGGGAGGTCCCAGTGGTACAGGGTGACCCACGGGGTGATCCCGCGCTCCAGCAGCTCGTCCACGAGCCGCCGGTAGAAGTCGAGGCCCTTGCTGTTCATCGACCCGCGGCCGCCCGGCTGCACGCGGGGCCACGCGATGGAGAACCGATAGGAGCCCAGCCCCAGGTCGGCCATCAGCGCGACGTCCTCGCGGTAGCGGTGATAGTGGTCGCACGCCACGTCGCCGGTGTCGCCGCCCTTCGTCCGCCCGGGGGTGTGGCTGAACGTGTCCCAGATGGAGGGTGTGCGGCCGTCCTCGGCGGCCGCCCCCTCGATCTGGTACGACGCGGTGGCCGCCCCCCAGAGGAATCCGGGTGGGAACGTCAGCGGGTCGATGTTGGTCACGCCTTGACCGAACCTTCCATGATGCCGCCGATGATCTGGCGGCCGAATGCGATGAACACGATGAGCAGCGGCACGATCGCCAGGGCTGTCCCGGTAAAGACTTGCACGTAGTCCGTCTTGTAGTAACCGGTGGCCAGAATGTTCAGCGAGACCTGGACGGTCGGCGTGTCACCGTTGAGCACCACGTAGGGCCAGAGGAAGTCGTTCCACGTCTCCATGAACGTCAGCAGGCCGAGGACGGCCGCGGCCGGGCGCAGCGCCGGGAGCACGACACTCCAGTATGTGCGCCACGTCGAGGCTCCGTCCATCCGCGCCGCCTCGATCAGCTCGTCGCTGATCGCCGACTCGGCGTACTGCCGGATCATGAACACGCCGAAGCCCTTGACCAGGAAGGGCACGATGACCGCCTGCAGCGTGTTGGTCCAGTCGAGCTTCACCATCAGCAGGTACAGCGGGATGATGTTGACCTGCGTCGGGATCATCATCGTCATGATGATGACGAGCAGCAGCGCGTTCTTGCCGCGGAACTTGAGCTTGGCGAACGCGAAGCCGGCCAGCGTCGAGAAGAACACCACCGACAGCGTCACGCAGCCGGCCACGATGGCCGAGTTGACCAGGCCGTAGACGAAGTTCGCGTCGGTGTTGTCCAGCACCCGCTGGGCGTTGGAGAAGAAGTTCCCGCCCGGCGTGAGCGGCGGCGGGATGTCCGTCACCGCGCTGTTGTCCCGCGACGCCACGATGAACGACCACACGATCGGGAAGATCGACAGCACGATCGTGAGGATCAGCGCGAGGTAGGTCAGCGGGCTCGCCTCCCACAGCGCCGCGGAGGCGCTGCGGACGCGGCCGGGGCGCTTCGGCGCCGGGGCCGGCCGGGTGACGGGCTTGGTCGGGGTCATGGTGCTCATTGCGTCTGCCCCCTCACCGAGCGGCGCACCAGCAGGAAGTTGACCAGGGCGAAAACCAGGATGATCAGGAACAGCAGCCAGGAGATCGCCGAGCCCCGGCCCACGTTGAAGTTGTTCGTGAACGTGGTCTCGTAGATGTACATCGCGACCGTCTGGAACTCGTTGAGCGAGCCGCCCTGGATGCGGCCGTAGTTGAACAGCAGCGGCTCGGTGAACAGCTGCATGCCGCCGATGGTCGAGATGATCACCGTGAACAGGATCGTCGGCTGGATGAGCGGCACCGTGATCCGCCAGAAGCGGCGGATGGCCGAGGCCCCGTCGAGGGAGGCCGACTCGTAGAGCTCCTTCGGGATCGCCTGCATCGCGGCGAGGTAGATCAGGGCGTTGTACCCCGTCCAGCGCCAGTCGACCATGAAGGCGATCGCGGTCCAGGAGGACCAGCGGTGGTTGCGCCACTCGACCGGGTCGAAGCCGACGCTCTGCAGCAGCCAGTTCGCCAGGCCGTAGCGGTCGGCGAAGATCAGGCCGAAGACGATGCCGACGGCGGCGACCGAGGTGATGTTCGGGATGAGCACGCCCATGCGGATCGCGGTGCGGGCGCGCATCTTCTTGTTCAGCCAGCTGGCGATCATCAGCGCGAAGATGAGCTGCGGCACGGTCGAGATGATGAACAGCCCGAACGTGTTGCCGATGACGGTCCAGAAGTGCTCGTCGGTGAGCACCTTCGTGTAGTTCTCGAACCCGACGAAGCCCTGGTCACCGCCGGTCAGCGTGTTCTTGCGCAGCGACAGCACCGCGGTGTAGACGAGCGGGTAGGCGCCGAAGACCGCGAAGAGCAGGAAGAACGGCGCTACGAAGAGGTACGGCGAGTACTTGATGTCCAGCCGGCCGAGGCGCAGCGAGCGCCGGGGCGTCGGCGGCACCGGGTCCCTCCGCCCGTGGCGAGGCCCGGCGACCTCGACATTGGTGGTCATTGGTGTGGTCCTTTACGCCTAAGCCCGGTCGCTGGCGAGCGGAGGTGGCGAGTTGCCGCCACCTCCGCCCGGTGTCGATCGGGGTTCCGATCAGCCCTCGGCCAGCGCCTTGCTGTCCTTGATGGCCTTGTCCCAGCCCGCCTGAGCGCTCAGCTTGCCCTGCTCAGCGGCCTGCATGGCCGGCTCGAACGCGTTCTCCCAGAGGGCCTGGTGCTTCGGGCCCAGGTAGATCGGCTTGAGGGTCTTGGCGGCGTCGACATAGATCTTGCCGACGGGAGCGTTGTTGAAGTAGTCGTTCGTCGCGCCGGCGATCTGCGGGTCGGCCAGGGCCGACTGCGACGACGGGAGCGGGCCCGCCTCCTTGAAGGCGTCGATGCCGCCCTGCTTGCCGGTCAGGAACTTGATGAGCTCGAACGCGGCCTTCTTGTTCTTGCTCTGCTCCGGGATCGCGAGGTACGAGCCACCCCAGTTGCCGCCGCCGCCGGGGATCGTGGCGATGTCCCACTTGCCCTTGGCGGCGTCGCCGGCGCGCTCCTTGATGACACCCGTGTACCACGGCGGGCACGGCACGGTCGCGAACGCGGAGTTCTTGAACGCGGCGTCCCAGTCGGTCGACCAGCGGGCCAGCTTCGCCGTCAGGCCCTTGGAGGCCATGTCCAGACCGAGGTCGTAGGCCTTCTTCACGACCGGGTTGGTGTCGCCGATGTACTTGTCACTCTTGTCGTAGAACCAGGTGTCGCTGTTCTGCATGATGTACGGCTGCATGACCGAGGTCGCCGAGTCGAGCCAGGTCGCCTTCAGGTTCTTGGACTTGAAGACCTCGCCCTGCTTGACGTAGTCGGCCCACGTCGGCCAGAGCTTGCTGACGGCGTCACGGTCGGTCGGCAGGCCGGCCTGCTGGAACAGGTCGCTGCGGTAGCACATGGCCAGCGGGCCGACGTCGGTGCCGAGACCGACGAGCTTCTTGCCGTCCGCGGTGAACGCGTTCTTCCACTTGAACGGCAGGTACTCGCTCTCCAGCGACGACGCGCCGAGGTCGAGCAGGTTGGCGAAGGGCTTGTTGTCCTTCAGGTACTGCAGGAGCATGCCCTCTTCGAGCATGACCACGTCGCTCGCGCCGCTGCCCGCCGAGAGCTGCTGGGCCAGCTTCGGCACGAAGTCCTTGGTCTGGCCCTCGTTCTTGATGTCCACCTTGATGTTCGGGTTGGCGGCCTCGAAATCCTTGACCGCCTGGGTGAACCCGGGCGTGCCGAAGTAGGACAGCGAGATCGTGACCGGGCCGCCGGTGCTGCCGTCGGATCCCGCGTCGTCCTTCTTGGCACTGCAGGCGCCCATGCCGAGGGCGAGCCCGACGGTCAGTGCGGCCGCGGCGACGGAGCGCATGCGGCGCGAGGTGAAACTCATCCTGACCCCTCTCTCAGGTCGTGATGGGTGGGTGTGGTGTGGGGGGTGTTGATGCGTACGGCGGCGGGCAGGGTGACGCCCCGCCGGCGGTTTGGCGGTCATGCGAGTTGATGTCTCCCACGGCTGCGGGGTGTGGCACCGGCCACAGCCGCGGGAGCGCTCCCATGAGACTGGACCGCGAACGACGGCGTGTCAATGGGGCAATGGGAGCGTTCCCATTTCGTTACCGCAAGATTTCCAGGCGACCTTTTCGCCGGATTCGCGGCTTTTGGGGGTGCGGCAAAGCTCTACGGAGCGTTACGACCCCAGGTTGGGGCCCCAAGTCGGCTGAAAGTTACTCAGGTCATCCGGCGCAGGAGCGTGCTGACCCGCCCGGCGTCGAATCCGGCGGGGTCGAAGTCGCGGCCCAGCCACGCCCGCATGGCCTCGTGATCGGGGTGGCGCGGGTCCGCGTACGCCGCCAGGAAGTCGCGGTAGCCCGGCGGCCCGCCGACGTCGTCGGGCGGGCAGGCGCGCTCGCCGCCCGTGCACATCGGGTAGCGCACGCCCGGGTCGGCCGGCACGACGTCCTCGACCGTCACGTCGTGCTCCCACCAGTCGCCGAAGTCGTACGTGTAGCGCAGCCGCGCGCCCTTGCCCGCCACGGCGTCGAGCCGGTGCTCGAGCTCGTCGTGCACCTCGAGCAGCCCGTCCGGGTCCGGCGTGCCGTACTGCACCCCGTCGATGTCGAACACGTGCAGGTGCCGGTCGCCCCAGCCCATCGCCAGCTGGACGATCCGGTGCAGGCGGTCCAGCGTGAACGCGCCGGGCAGCAGCACCCGCCGCCAGACCGGCGGGTCGACGCCGTCCAGCGCGATGCGCAGCTGGTAGATCATGCGAGCCATGGTGCAGCCATTGTCGGGTGCGCCTCCCCCGCGCCGCAGCCCTACGCCGCGATCTCCCGCCAAGTAGATTCGGCGGGTGCAGCAGCTGTGGCCCGGCGTCGTCGCCGAACCGGATCTGATCGACCTGTATCGAACCCCGCCGGGCCCCTGGCTGCGGCTGAACTTCGTGTCGAGCCTGGACGGGGCCGGGCACGTGGACGGGCGCAGCGCGCCGCTGTCCGGGCCGGCCGACAAGCGCGTCTTCGGGGTCCTGCGCATGCTCTGCGACGCGCTCGTGGTGGGCGCGGGGACCGTGCGCGAGGAGGGGTACCACGCGCTGCGCCTCGACGCCGACCGGCGGGCCTGGCGGGGGGCGAACGGGCTGCGTGAGTACCCCACCCTGGTCATCGTCTCCGGGCGCCTCGACCTCGACCCCGGGCAGGACGCCCTGGCCGGCGCCCCGGTCCGCCCGATCGTGCTCACCCGCGCCGGGGCCGACCCCGGCCGGCTGGCCGACGTGGCCGAGATCATCACCGTCGGTGACGGCGAGGTGGATCTCGCCGCCGGGATCGCGGCACTGCGCGAGCGGGGGTTCGCGCACCTGCTCAGCGAGGGCGGGCCGCGGCTGTTCGGCTCCCTCACCGCCGCCGGGCTCGTCGACGAGCTGTGCCTGACGCTCTCGCCACTGCTCGCCGGCCCCGGGGCCGGGCGGATCACCGACGGGCCGCCCCTCGCCGCCCCGGAGCGGCTCACCCTGCGTCACGTGCTCATGGACGAAGGGTTGCTCTTCCTGCGCCACGCTCGTTGACCACAGGATCGTCCACATCCTTGTGGACAAGGTGCCGCAAGCCTGTGGACAGCGATGCATCGTGCCCGGGTTCGTCCCCTTTTGCCCAGGTGAATGGGACACTCATCCATCGACCGTGGCGTGGTGCCTTCGCCCTTGTGGGCGGCGTGGGGCACGATGCACAGGCGAACACATGTACTGGGGGTCGAACGCCATGGAGGACGAGTCCGCAGCCGCTTCGGGCGGGCCGGTCGTCGGGCGCGTGCTCGGCACCGCCGACGCCACGCCGCTGACGTTCTGGGTCGCCGTCGAGGACGGCGCCTACCTCCAGCTCGACGACGTCGTCGTCACGGAGCGTGATCTGCCCGAACACGACCCGGTGACCATCGCCGGCGTGGTGACCGCGGTGCGGGCCCGCCACGAGGGCGTCGTGTTCGACTCCGACGTGTTCCTGGTCGCCGACGGCACGCTGCCGGCCACGATCCAGGAGGCCGCGGAGATCACCACGACCCGCGTCGACCCGGAGGTGTACGTCCCCCCGACCCCGGGCGCGCTCGTCCGCCGGGCCCAGGGCGACGCGCGGGCCGGGGCGCTGTACTTCGACCGCATGGAGCGCACCATCCCGATGGGCTTCGGCCGCGACGGCGCCGCGATGTTCCTCAACGCCGACTTCCTCGACGGCTCGCGGGGCGCCCACGTGTCCATCTCCGGCATCTCCGGCGTGGCCACGAAGACGAGCTTCGCGACCTTCCTGCTCTACTCCGTCTTCCGCTCCGGCGTGCTCGGCGGCGCCGGCGAGACCGCGAACACCCGCGCGCTCATCTTCAACGTCAAGGGCGAGGACCTGCTCTTCCTCGACCACCCCAACAGCCGGCTGGACCAGGCCACCGAGGACGCCTACGCGCGCCTCGGGCTGGTCGCCGGGCCGTTCCCGGACGTGCGCGTCTACGCGCCGCCGCGGGCCGGGGACTCCTCCGGCACCCCGGACGTGAGCAGCCGGCTGTCCGGCGTCGACGCCTTCTACTGGACGCTGACGGAGTTCTGCGCCGACCGGCTGCTGCCGTACGTGTTCGCCGACGCCGACGACGAGCGGCAGCAGTACACGATGGTCGTGCACTCCGTGACCGCGCACCTGGCGCGCGTCGCCCAGCCGGCCGAGGGCGGGGTCGCGGTCGACGGCACCCGCCTGAACTCCTACGCCGACCTCGTGGACTACCTCGTCGAGCAGCTCAACGACGACGCCACCCGCGGGCAGTGGGCCGGCAGCGCCGTCGGCCTCGGCACCGTGAACGCGTTCGCGCGCCGGCTGATCGGCAGCAAGAAGGACCTGTCCCGGCTGATCCGCGGCGACCTCGCCCAGCGCAAACCGCACCAGATCAACACCGCCGAGTCGGCCCAGGTGACCGTGGTCGACCTGCACAACCTCCCGGACCGGGCGCAGCGGTTCGTCGTCGGCGTCACGCTGCGCACCGAGTTCGAGCGCAAGGAGAAGGCCGGCACCGCCAAGCCGCTGCTGTTCGTGGTGCTCGACGAGCTGAACAAGTACGCGCCACGGGAGGGCACCAGCCCGATCAAGGAGGTGCTGCTCGACATCGCCGAGCGCGGGCGCTCCCTCGGCGTGGTGCTCATCGGCGCCCAGCAGACCGCGAGCGAGGTGGAGCGGCGCATCGTGGCCAACTCCGCGATCCGGGTCGTCGGGCGGCTCGACCCGGCCGAGGCGTCGCGGCCGGAGTACGGCTTCCTCCCGCCCGCCCAGCGACAGCGCGCCCTGCTGGCCAAGCCCGGCACCATGTTCGTGTCCCAGCCGGAGATCCCGGTGCCGCTGTGCATCGAGTTCCCGTTCCCCTCGTGGGCGACCCGCCCGGCCGAGGCCGGACCCCCGCCCGCCGCCACCCTGCGCTCGATCGCCCAGGCCGCTACCGACCCGTTCGCGGTCGTGGCCCGGGTCGGCGGCGGCGGCATCAGCGACGACGACATCCCGTTCTAGGAAAGGCCGGCAGCTTTGCGGATCCTGCACACCTCGGACTGGCACGTCGGCAAGGTCCTCAAAGGACAGTCCCGGGGCCCCGACCACATCGCGGCCATCAACGGGCTCGTGGACGTCGCCAAGGCCGAGCGCCCCGACCTCGTGATCGTCGCCGGCGACCTCTACGACACGGCGACCCCGACCGCCGACGCCACGAAGATCGTCACCCGCGGCCTCTCGGCACTGCGCCGCACCGGCGCCGACGTGGTGGTCATCGGCGGCAACCACGACAACGGCAACGCGCTCGACGCGCTGCGCCCGTGGGCCGACGCGGCCGGGATCACCATCCGCGGCGCGATCGGCCGGCCCGAGGAGCACCTGCTGTCCGGCGTCTGCGGCAACGGCGAGCCGTGGCGGCTCATCGCGCTGCCGTTCCTCTCCCAGCGCTACGCCGTGCGCGCGAGCGAGATGTTCGAGCTCTCCGCGGCCGAGATGACGCAGTCCTACGCCGGCTACATCGGCGAGCTCATCGCGCGGCTCGCCAAGGGCTTCGGCGAGGACACCGTGAACCTGCTGACCGCCCACCTGACCGTCATCGGCGCCACGATGGGCGGCGGCGAGCGGGAGGCGCACACCATCATGGGGTACGCGGTCCCGGCGAGCGTCTTCCCGTCCTCCGTGCACTACGCGGCGCTGGGCCACCTGCACCGCCCGCAGCCCGTCGCCGGCCCCTGCCCGATCCGCTACAGCGGCAGCCCGCTGCCGATCGACTTCGGCGAGGAGGAGAACATCGTCTCCGTCGCGGTCGTCGACGTCACCGCGAGCACCGCCGCGCGGGTGCGCGAGATCCCGCTGCCGGTCGCGACGCCCCTGCGCACCGTGCGGGGCACCCTCGCCCAGTTGTCCACGTTGGACACCGGCGACGCCTGGCTGCGGGTGTACGTCCAGGAGGCCCCCCGCGCCGGCCTGCGCGAGGAGGTGCAGGAGCTGCTGCCCAAGGCGCTCGAGGTGCGCATCGACCCGAAGCTGCTGCCGGGCCCGGGCGCCGGGCGCGGCGAGGCGCCGCGGGAGGGCCGCTCCGCGGGCGAGCTGTTCGCCGACTACCTCGGCCAGCGCGGGCACGCCGACGAGGCGACCGTGAACCTGTTCCACCGGCTGCACGACGAGGTGATGCACTCATGAGGCCCGTGCGGCTGGATCTCGACGGGTTCACCGTGTTCCGCGAGCCCACCACGGTCGACTTCACCGACACGGACTTCTTCGCGCTGGTCGGGCCGACCGGCTCGGGCAAGTCGACGGTGCTCGACGCCATCTGTTTCGCGTTGTACGGCACCGTGCCCCGCTGGGGCGACCGGCGCGCGATCGCCAACGCCCTCGCACCGTCGGCGGCCGAGGCCCGGGTGCGGCTGATCTTCGAGTCGGCCGGCAAGCGCTACGTGCTCACCCGCGTCGTGCGCCGCGACGCCAAGGGCGCCGTGACCACCAAGCACGCCGGGCTGGAGATGCTGGCGCCCGGGCTCGACCTGGGCAAGCTGGAGTTCGGGCTCGAGCAGGACGACATCGCCGAGGTCCTGGCCGGGACCCCGGGCGAGGTCGACACCGCCGTGCTGACCGTCGTCGGGCTGCCCTACGAGCAGTTCACGAAGTGCGTGGTGCTGCCCCAGGGCGAGTTCGCCGCGTTCCTGCACGCCAAGCCGGCCGAGCGGCAGAAGATCCTGGTGAATCTGCTGGGGCTGGAGGTGTACGGCAAGATCCGCGAGCGGGCGCAGGCCGAGGGCACCACCGCCGAGGCCAGGCTCAAGGTGCTCGACGACCAGCTCCACGCCCTCGCCGACATCGACGACGCCGCCCTGGCCACGGCGGAGGCCCGGGTCGAGGCGCTGCGCGAGGTCGCCGCCGCCGTCGACGCCATCGCGCCCCGCCTCGCCGACGCCGGCAAGCTCGCCGGGCTCGCCGCGACCGCCCTGGCCACGCTGGACGCGGAGATCGCCCGCCTCTCCTCGGTGGCGGTGCCCGCCGACGCGGCCGGCCTCGCCGCGGCCGCCGCCACCGCGCGCGCCGCGGTCGCCGGGGCGATGGACGCCGCCCGGGCCGCGGAGGAGCGCGAGGAGAAGCTGCGCGGGGAGCTGCAGTCGGCCGGGGACGCGACGGCGCTGCGCCGGCTGCTCGACCACCACGCGGCCCGCTCGCGCCTGCTCGCCGAGGCCTCCACCGTGCGCGCGACGCTGCGGGCCGCGGAGGCCGAGCACGGCAAGGCCGCGGCGGCCCTGGAGTCCGCGCGCGCGGACGCGGCCAAGGCCCGGCTCGCCCTGGAGGCCGCGTTCGAGGCCTACAACGCCGCCATGGCCACCGACCAGGCCGTCGCGCTGCGGCCGGGGCTGCGCGTCGGCGAGGCCTGCCCGGTCTGCGAGCAGACCGTGCACAAGCTGCCCGACCAGCCGCACGAGCCCGCCGTGGTCGCGGCGAAGAAGGCCGGCGAGCTGGCCCGCAAGCGCTCGAGCGCCGCGGACGAGGTGGTGCAGGAGCGGGACCGCTCGGCGCGGGACCTCGACCGGGCCCTCGCGACCGCGCGCGCCCACGCGCAGCAGCTCGACCAGCGGCTCGGCGAGCTCGATGCCGCGCTGCGGGACGCGCCCGCGCCCGAGGCGCTGCAGCGCGACCTCGACGGCATCGCCGCGCTGAACCGCGGCCTGGAGCAGGCGGGCGCCGAGGTCCGCAAGGCCCGCGAGGCCCAGCGCAACGCCGCCGGGCAGGCCGACCGGGCCGAGGAGCGGCTGCGCAGCGCCTGGCGCGGCTTCGACGGGGCCCGCGACGGGCTGGCCGCGTTCGGCCCGCCGCCGGCGAACCGCGACGACCTCGCCGACGCCTGGTCGACCCTGCACGCCTGGGCCGCTGGCGAGGCGGGCCGCCGCCGGGCCGGGCGCCAGGCGGCGCTGGACGAGGTGCGCGAGGCCGAGCGCCGCGTGTCCGGCATCCGCGACGAGCTCGCCGCGCGGTTCGCCGGGGCCGGGCTGCCCGCGCCGGGCGGCGACCCGGCCCGCGACGCCGCGGTCGCCCTCGAGCGCGCGGACGCGGCCCGGCGCCGGGTCGAGGAGCGGCGCGCGGACGCGGCCCGGATGCGCGAGCAGCGCGACGAGATGGCCCGCGAGGCGCAGGTCGCCAAGGCCCTCGCCCAGCACCTGCGGGCGGACCGCTTCGAGCGCTGGCTGCTCGCCGAGGCGCTCGACACGCTCGTCGAGGGGGCGTCGCGCACGCTGCGGGAGCTGTCGTCGGGGCAGTACGACCTCGGCCACGACAAGGGCGAGTTCTTCGTCGTGGACCACCACGACGCGGGCCTGCGCCGGGCCGTGCGCACCCTGTCCGGCGGCGAGACGTTCCAGGCCTCGCTGGCCCTCGCGCTGGCCCTGTCCGAGCAGCTCGCGGGGTTGTCGGCGGCGTCGGCGAGCCTGGAGTCGATCGTGCTCGACGAGGGCTTCGGCACCCTGGACACGGCCACCCTCGACACCGTCGCGGTGACGCTGGAGAACCTGGCCGCGCGCGGCGACCGCATGGTGGGCGTCGTGACCCACGTGGGGGCCCTGGCCGAGCGGATTCCCGTGCGCTTCGAGGTCCGCCGCGACGCGCGGACGGCCCGCATCGAGCGGGTGGGCCTGTGAAGCTGCACGTGGACGCCTGGGACCCCGCGTACGGGCTCTCCTTCGAGGCGAGCGAGAGCTCGGGGCCGCAGGCGCAGAGCACGGCGCAGATCCAGCCCGATGTCGAGCTGCCCGCGGACGCCTGGCGACCCGTCGACCCGCCGTCCGGCCTCGCGGCGCCCGGCACCGTGCTCATCGTCGACGGGGTGCAGCGCATCGACGCGCGGGTCTGGATCACCGACGACGAGGGGACCACGCACCCGGGCGTCGCCGCCTCCTACGCCGCCGGGGTGGTCTGCTGCGAGCTGGACCGGGGCGCGGCGCGGATCGCCACCGCCCGCATCGAGCGGGGGCTGTTCACCTCCGCCGGGCACGTGCCGCCGGTGGTCGCAGGCAGCATCCGGTACCCCTTCCGGCGCGTTTCCCGCGGCGAGCCGAAGGACCTCGCGCTCGGCGTGCAGCGGCACATGCGGGCGCTCGAGGTGGGCGTCTCCGGCGAGGAGCGCGTCGAGGACGACCTGCTCATCGTCGACGGGCCGCTGCAGGAGCGGGCGCACCTGCCGCGGGCGCTCGGGTACATCAAGACGCACCGGGTCGAGTACCTGCCGCCCGAGCTGACCGCCGTGGTCACCGCGCTGCGGGGCGCTCAGCGCACGCCCGTGTTCGTGCTGGGCACGTCTTGGAACCGCTTCGCCTGGTACCTGCGCCTGCCCGGGCCCGCCGGCGCGCCCTGGTCCGGGATCGTGCGGGCGGAGTGCTCGGCCGACCTCACGCCCGCCGCCGCGGTGGCCCTCGCCCATCTGTCGGCGGTCACCCTGCCGCGGTTCGCCTCGCAGGCGTACAAGGACCCGAGGGCGCCGCAGAACCTGGTGCCGATCGCGGGTCTGGAGCGTAAGCTGCGCGCCATGCTCGGAGACGCCCGTCTGCTGCACCGGGCCCTGTCCCGGGCCGCGGCGTGAAGGTTCCACCGCGGTACGACCTCGCGGGCACCTTCCGGGGCCTCGCGTCCATCCACGGCGACCCGACCATGGCCGTCTCGCACCGTTCGGCCTGGTTCGCGACCCGCACCCCGCTCGGCCCCGGGACGATCGCGTTCGAGCTGCGGGGTGACGACCTCGCTGCCGAGGCGTTCGGCCCCGGCGCCTCCTGGCTCCTCGAGCGCGCGGACGCGATCGCCGGGCTGCGCGACGACGTCACCGGGTTCGCCGAGCTCGCCAGCGTCCACCCCGTCGTGCACCGCCTGACCCGCGAGCACGCCGGGCTGCGCTTCGGCGCGACCGGGCGGGTCTTCCACCATCTGGTGCCCGCGATCCTCGGGCAGAAGGTGACCGGCAAGGAGGCGTACGCCGGATACGTGCGCATCCTGCGCAAGCTCTCCGCGCCCGCCCCGGGGCCGCGCGCCGGGCTCTACCTGCCGCCCGAGCCCGAGGTCATCGCGGCGACGCCGTACTGGGCGTTCCACCCGTTCGGGATCGAGCAGAAGCGGGCCGACACACTGCGGCGGGCCGCGGCGCAGGCGGCCGCGCTGGAGCGCTGCGCGGACGCGGCGAGCTGCACGGCGCGGCTGGTGAGCATCGCCGGGATCGGGCCGTGGACGGCGGCGGAGGTGACCCGGGCCGCGTACGGCGACGCCGACCAGGTCTCCGTCGGCGACTACCACATCAAGAACCACGTCACCTTCGCGCTGACCGGGGTGGCGCGCGGGACCGACGAGCACATGCTGGAGCTGCTGGCCCCCTTCGCCCCGCACCGCGGCCGGGTCTGCGGGCTCATCGCCCGGGCCGGCATCGCGGCGCCCCGCTTCGGGCCGCGGACGCCGATCCGGTCGTTCGCTCGCTTCTGAAACTTGTCGTACCTGTGTGGTTGACTTGGCCTCGTGGAACTGCCAGTCCTGCCGCCAGTCGAGCCGATGCTCGCCAAGAGCATTCCCAGCCTGCCCAGCGCGCCCGGCATGAGCTACGAGCCGAAGTGGGACGGGTTCCGCTGCATCGTGTTCCGCGACGGTGACGAGGTCGAGCTCGCCAGCCGCGGAGGCAAGACGCTGACCAGGTATTTCCCCGAGGTCGTCGAGCAGGTCCGGGCCCAGTTCCCGCCCCGCTGCGTGGTCGACGGCGAGATCATCGTGATCCGCCGCGACACCGGCGAGCCCCGCCTCGACTTCGAGCTGCTCGGCCAGCGCATCCACCCCGCCGCCTCGCGGGTGCGGCTGCTCGCCGAGCAGACGCCGGCCTCGTTCGTCGCCTTCGACCTGCTCGCGCTGGGCGACGAGGCGCTGACCGGGCAGGGGTATGCCGCCCGCCGGGCCCGCCTCACCGAGGCCCTCGACGGGGTGAAGCCCCCGATGCACGTGACCCCGGTGACGACCGACGCGGCCGTGGCCCAGGACTGGTTCGAGCGCTTCGAGGGCGCCGGTCTCGACGGGGTCATCGCCAAGCCGGCCGACGGCCTCTACGAGCCGGGCAAGCGCACCATGTTCAAGATCAAACACTCCCGCACGGCGGACGCCGTCGTGGCCGGGTTCCGCTGGCACAAGGACGGGCCGATCGTGGGATCGCTGCTGCTGGGCCTCTACGACGAGGAGGGCCGGCTGCACCACGTGGGCGTCGCCGCCTCCTTCACCCGCGAACGGCGGGCCGAGCTGGTCGAGGAGCTCGCCCAATACCGCGAGAACATCGCCGAGCACCCGTGGAACTGGGCCGGCCAGGCCCCCGGCTCCGCGGCGCAGAGCCTGGAGTCGGTCCCCGCGGGCGACGCCGCGACCCGCCTGCCGGGCGGCGTGAGCCGCTGGACGGGCAAGAAGGACCTGTCGTTCGTGCCGCTGCGCCCGGAGCTCGTGGTCGAGGTCGGCTACGACGCCATGGAGGGCGACCGCTTCCGCCACACCGCCCAGTTCAAGCGCTGGCGCCCGGACCGCGACCCGCTGTCGTGCACCTACGAGCAGCTGGACCGCCCCATCCGCTTCGACGTCGAATCCGTCCTGGCGGGCCGTCCGTGACCTTCTTTTCCGCCCTGCGCACCCTGCTTCCTCGCGCCCTCGGCTCCCCCGCTCCTGACTCTCGCACCTCGTCTTCCCGCATCCCGTCTTCCCGCACCCCGTCTTCCCGAGGCGTGTCTCCTCGCACCTCGTCTTCGCGCATTCCGCCGCGGCCGGTGCGGCGGTTCCTGGCGCTGTCGCTCGCCGCCGCGCTCACCGCCGGGTGCACCTCGGGCACGCAGTTCACGACCCCGACCTCGGGGCGGCCGCTCAGCAAGGCCTCGGCCGCGCCGTCGGGCGCCGCGGACGCCAACGCGGGCAAGTCGGGCGGGCTCGACATCCCGGCCGCGGACTGGCGGCCGTGCCCGGACGCGTACAAGGGCGTCTTCCCCACCCCGCCGCAGAACGTGCAGTTCAGCTGCGCGACGGTCAAGGTGCCGCGGGACTGGAACAACCCGAAGGACTCGGGCACCTACGACATCGCCATGGTCCGCGGCCGCTCCACCACCCAGCGTGACCGGGTCGGCTCGCTGTTCATCAACCCGGGCGGCCCGGGCGGCTCCGGGTTCGACTACGGCGTGTATCGCTCGGTGTACCTCCCGGCCGAGATCGTGCGCCGCTTCGACATCATCGGCTTCGACCCGCGCGGCGTGGGGCGCTCCTCGCCGGTCAAGTGCTTCTCCGACGCCGACCTCGACCAGAACTTCGGCATCGACCCCGACCCGGTCAGCGACGAGGGCTACCAGAGCTTCGTCACGCTGACCCGCAAGCTGGCGCAGAGCTGCGGCGACAAATACGGCGACCAGCTGCCGCTGTTCTCCACCGAGCAGGCCGCCCGCGACCTCGACGCGCTGCGGGCCTCCGTCGGCGAGGCGCAGCTGACCTACCTCGGGTACAGCTACGGGACGCTGCTCGGCGCGGTGTACGCCCAGCTGTTCCCGAAGCACGTGCGGGCCCTCGTGCTCGACGGCGCGGTCGACCCGACCCAGTCGACGCAGCAGTCGGCGGAGAAGCAGGCGGCCGGCTTCGAGCTGGCGTTCACGAACTTCAGCAAGTGGTGCACGGACAACGCCTCGTCCTGCCCGATCGGCCCGGACGCGCGCGCGGTGGTGATGAAGGCGATCGCGGACGCGCGCACCAACCCGGTCGCGGGCGCCGGCGGGCGCAAGGCGACGTCGGGCTGGGTGTTCACGGCGGTCGTGTCGTCGCTCTACAGCGAGTCCTCCTGGCGCCTGCTCGCCCAGGCCATGGACGACCTGCGCAACGGCAAGCCGGCCAAGATGTTCCAGCTGGCCGACGCCTACGCCGAGCGCGACGCGAACGGCCACTACTCGAACATGTTCGACGCCAACTCGGCCGTCAACTGCGCCGACTCCGACGACACCCCGACGGTCGAGCAGGACCGGGCGCTGCAGGCCCAGTGGCGCCAGAAGTACCCGCTCTTCGGCGGCGCCCTGGCCCTGAACCTCATCTGCGCCCAGTGGCCGGGCAAGCGGGACCCGTACCCGAAGGGCCCCGCCACGGGCTCGGCCCCGATCGTGGTGATCGGCACCCTGGGCGACCCGGCCACGCCCTACGAGCAGGCCCCGGCCCTGGCCAAGATGCTCGGCGTCGGCACCCTGGTGACGTGGAAGGGCGAGGGCCACACCGCGTACCCGCAGACCGGCTGCATCATCGACGCCGTGAACCGCTACCTGATCGACCTGAAGGTGCCCGGCACGGGCACGACCTGCGAGAAGTAGCGCTCGAACACCGCCGCCCGCCCCGCCTCCCACTGCTTCGAGAGGCGGGGCGGTTCCGTTTGGGCCCGAAAAGTCGGGCGCTACGCGCCGCGACTTTTCGGATTTTTCGCCTGACGGGCGATAAGTCGCTCATGCGGCTTTCGAGGTCGGCCGCTCTTGGCGCGGGCATCTGCGAGGCGCGGTGGCCGATGACGACCACGGACCGCGGGTGACGCGCGGCGGGCGACGGGCGGCTGGTGACGGTCGCGCCTGGGTTGGGCATCGCGCCTTGGTGCGGCTCGGGCCGCAGGCAGGGAGTGTGGGCGGCGCTGCAGTTGGCCGCTGTGCGGGCACGACCTGAGCGCGAGCCGGGGCCGCGCGCGGTGTGCGTGCGAGAGAGGCGGCTGCGTGGCGTCGTCGGCGTGCGGCGACCAGGAGTCGCGGCGGGTGGGCGGGTCAGGCGTCCTGTTTGCGCGCGCGGCTCGGCTGGACTCGCATCGGTTCGCCTTCCATTTTCGGGTACTCGGGCGGGTACGGCATGTCGCCCTCCCCGTTGGCCGCGTCCCGCTCGGACCATTCGAGCAGCTCGGAGATGTCGTGGGAGACGTCGTCGATGGCCGCGTGGGGGTCGCCCAGCGAGGCCAGGCGGGCCGGGACCGTGCGCAGGTCGAAGTCGTCCGGCTCGACGTCGCCGAGCTCCTCCCAGCGCAGCGGGGTGGAGGCGGTGGCGCGGGGGTTGGCGCGCAGGGAGTACGCGCAGGCGATGGTGCGGTCGCGGGCCATCTGGTTGAAGTCGATGAACACCCGCTCGCCGCGCTCCTCCTTCCACCACTTGGTCGTCGCGCGGTCGGGCGCTCGGCGCTCCACCTCGCGGGCCAGGGCGATCACCGCGCGGCGGGCCTCGACGAACGTCCATTCGGGCTTGATCCGGACGTACACGTGCAGGCCTCGGCCACCGGAGGTCTTCGGCCACCCGACGAACCCGAGGTCGTCGAGCACGCCCTTGAGCACGCCGGCCACCTCGGCCGCGTTGCCGAAGCCGGTGCCGGGCTGCGGGTCGAGGTCGATGCGCAGCTCGTCGGGGTGATCCACGTGGCCCTTGCGCACCGGCCAGGGGTGGAACACGATGGTGCCCATCTGGGCCGCCCACGCCACATGCGCGAGATCGGCCGGGCAGAGCTCGTCGGCCTTGCGCCCGCTGGGGAAGGCGATCTGCGCCTTTTCGATCCACGGCGGTACCCCACGTGCCGGCACCCGCTTCTGAAAGAACGCCTCGCCGTCGATCCCCTCGGGGAAGCGCTGCAGCGTGGTGGGCCGATCGCCGAGCGCGCGCATGATTCCGTCGCCGACGGCCAGGTAGTACTCGAACACGTCCCGCTTCGTGAAGCCCCGCTCGGGGAACACGACCCGATCCGGGCTCGTGAGCCGCACGGCCCGCCCCGCGACCTCGACCTCAAGCGCATCGGCCATGCCAAGGACCTTACGCCGCACCGACCGGCCGCGCGGCCACCACGCCACCGCGAAGCCCCGGATCACCGACTCCAGCACGGTCCGGGGTTACCAGGCCCACGCCTTCGCGACACCGCAGCCGAACCTTGACGACACCGCGGCCGAGCACGAGCCAACTCGACTCGGAGAGCCGGACCGCACGCGGGCGCCGACCTCTCGCCCCGCCGGCCCCGCCGCCTCTTCGCCCCGCCGCCTCTTCGCCTCCCCGCCTCCCTGCCTCTCGCCTCTTCGCCTCACCGACGATCTTGAAGACGCGCGCGATCAGGAGCTGGCGAGCGGTTCGGGGAAATGCGTGCGCGGCGGACGAGGTCGTCCGCCGCGCACCGGGGGTTGAGGCTGGATGGGTCAGCGACCGCGGCGCGAAGGCTGCGGGCGAGGACGGCGGCCGCCCGTCGGCTCCGGGTCGTCGGCCGAGCGGCGGCGGTTGCGAGGTCCCGGGACGCGGGACGGGCCCGGCTCGTCGTCGGGGTCGCCGCCGAGGCGCGTCAGGTACAGCACTCCGGCGCCGCCGATGATGAAGGCGAACCCGATGGTGGTCATCATCGACGAGGACGGGCCGGTGACGGGCAGTTGGCCGACCGAGGTGACGCCCGTGCCGCCGGCCGGGATGCCGGTGACGCCGCCGGCTCCGGCCGGGCTCACACCGGTGCCCGAGCCTCCGCCGCCGGTGGCCGGGCCGCCATTGCTTTGGCCGCCGCCCGGAGCCCCGTTGCCGCCGGTGGCCGGGCCGCCGTTGCCCTGACCACTGCCGCCCGGACCGCTGTTGCCGCCCGTCGCGGGGCCACCGTTGCCCTGACCACTGCCGCCCGGGCCACCGTTGCCGCCCGTCGCGGGGCCGCCATTGCCCTGACCACTGCCGCCGCCCCCGGTGGTCGGCCCGCTTCCGTGGTTGTGGCCCTGGCCGTGGCCGCCGCCGGTGTGCGCGCCGCCCGGGCCGCCACCGTAGCCGCCGCCGTTGCCGTGGCCAGATCCGTTGCCGTTGCCGTGGCCATGACCGTTGCCCCAGCCACCGTGGCCGTTGCCCCAGCCACCGTGGCCGTTGCCGTGACCGTTACCCCAGCCGCCGTGGCCGTTGCCGGAGCCGTAGCCGTTGTCCGAAGCGTTCGCGGCGCCGCGGGTCGGGGTGCCGCCGTTCCAGGTGCGGGAGTGGCGGCCCGACCCGTAGCCGGCGGCGTTCGCGGCCGTGTCGCCGTAGCCCGAAGGGGACGTGTCGCCGTAGCCCGAAGGGGCCGGCGAGCCGTTGTCCGAAGCGTTCGCGGCGCCGTGGGTCGGGGTGCCGCCGTTCCAGGTGCGGGAGTGGCGGCCCGAGCCGTAGCCGGCGGCGTTCGCGGCCGTGTCGCCGTAGCCGGAAGCGGCCGTGTCGCCGTAGCCCGAAGGGGACGTGTCGCCGTAGCCCGAAGGGGCCGGCGAGCCGTTGTCCGAAGCGTTCGCGGCGCCGTGGGTCGGGGTGCCGCCGTTCCAGGTGCGGGAGTGGCGGCCCGAGCCGTAGCCGGCGGCGTTCGCGGCCGTGTCGCCGTAGCCGGAAGCGGCCGTGTCGCCGTAGCCCGAAGGGGCCGTGTCGCCGTAGCCCGAAGGGGCCGTGTCGCCGTAGCCCGAAGGGGCCGACGAGCCGGGGCCCGAAGCGTCGGACACGCCGGTCGCGCCGGATGAGCCGTGCCAGGCCGTGTTCGTCGCGGTCGGGAGGTCCTGGTCCTCCGTCACCGAGAGTACCGAGCGCTCCGCGCCCGACAGCGGCGCCTCCACCAGCTGCAGGGTGCCGGCGGCGGCGTCCGTGGTGCGCAGGTCCGGGGGCTGGGTCGACGCGGCCTCAGCGGCGCTCGCCAGGGACGTCACGCCCGCGGCGCCCACCGCGCCCAGCGCGACAGCCTTGTATAGCAGCCTCATCGTCGAACCGACCCCCAAAGCCAAATCGCCCGTTGCACCACAAAAGTCCGAATCGTGGCTTTCGGGTGGGCCAACGAGCCAGACGCCCGGACGATTCGGGCATCTCGCCATAAAAGGCCGAGCCACACGAGAACAGGTCCCACGAGAACAGGCCCCGGACCAGCCCCACGAGAACAGGCCCGGGAACAGGCCCGGAAACAGGCTCGGGAACAGCCCCACGGGAAACAGGCCCGAGAACAGGCCCCACGCGAACAGCCCCCACGAGAACAGGCCCGAGAACAAGCCCCACGCGAACAGCCCCCACGAGAACCGGCCCGACAGTAGTGCGAGGCCACGGACGGGCGAAGCCGCGCAGCAACGAGGCCATGTGAAGACCGAGGCCCGGGAGGGAACGCAGCAGCCGCGGCAGCGGCAGCGCCACCGGGCGCCGCGAGGATCACAGGAGCGGGGCGAACGCCGTTCGCGGGCCGTAATGGCCGACGGAACGGTCGCGGCCTACCGTTGAGGCATGACTGAGCCACTCGTCACCCTGCCCACGAGCGACACCGAATGGAAGGCGCGGCTCACCCCGGACGAGTTCCGGGTCCTGCGGCTCGCCGGCACCGAGGCACCGTTCAGCGGGGAGTACGTGAACACGAAGACCGAGGGCACGTACCGCTGCCGTGCCTGCGGTGCGCAGCTGTTCGACAGCGACACCAAGTTCGACTCGCACTGCGGCTGGCCGAGCTTCGACGACGCCATCCCCGGCGCCGTCAAGGAGATCGAGGACCGCAGTCACGGCATGGTGCGCACCGAGATCCGGTGCGCGCGGTGCGACTCCCACCTCGGGCACGTGTTCCGCGGTGAGCGCATGACGGACAAGAACACGCGCCACTGCGTGAACTCGCTGTCCATCAAGCTGGAGCCGAAGGCCTGACGCCGGCGACAGCACCGCGGACAAAGCACTGCGGACAACAGCACCACGCCAGCAGCGGCACGAGGGCAGCACCGCGACAAGACAGCAGCGTCAGCCGCGGCGCATCGGCACGTGCTCGATGCCGTCGTCGTCGTAGGCCGGTCCGGTCACCGTGAACCCGTGCCGCGAGTACAGCCCGGTCGCCACCGTCTGGGCGTCGAGCACGGCGGGGCGGCCCGGGCCGATGTGCTCCAGGGCCGCCCCGAGCAGCGCCCCGGCCAGCCCCTGCCCCCGCGCCGCCGCCGCGGTGACGACCCGGCCGATACGGGCGTCACCGGAGGGCTCCGAGAGCACCCGCAGATACGCCGCGACCGTGCCGTCCGGCGCGTCCACCCACAGGTGCAGCGTCTCCGGCTCGGTGTCCCGGCCGTCCAGCTCCGGATACGGGCAGCGCTGCTCCACGACGAACACGTCGCAGCGCAGCTTCAGGATCCGGTACAGGTCGTGGGCCGACAGGGACGCGAAGGCGGAGCTGAGGATCACGAGAACGAACCTAGCGCCTCGGCCGCCTTGCGCGCCGCGATGAGCACCGGGTCCCACACCGGCGCGAACGGCGGCGCGTAGGACAGGTCGAGCGAGGTCATCTCCTCGACGGTCATGCCGTGCCAGAGCGCCACCGCGAGCGCGTCGATGCGCTTGGCCGCGCCCTCCTCGCCGACGATCTGGGCGCCGAGCAGGCGGCCCGTCGTACGTTCGGCGATGATCTTCGTTTTGATCTTGCGCGCGCCCGGGAAGTAGCCCGCGCGGGTCGTCGACTCGGTGACCACGCCGAACGAGGAGAACCCGGCCGCGGCCGCCTCCGCGGTGGACAGCCCGGTCCGGGCGACCTCGGTGTTGCAGAGTTTCGACACGGCCGTACCGACGACGCCCGGAAAGGTCGCGTAGCCGCCCCCGATGTTGATCCCCACGGCGCGCCCCTGCTTGTTGGCGTGCGTGCCGAGCGCGATCGCCACCGGCCGCTGCGAGACGAGGTGGAGCGTCTCGACGCAGTCCCCGGCCGCCCAGACCCCGTCGGCCGAGGTCCGCATCCGCCGGTCGGTGCGGATGCCCCCGGTCTGGCCGATATCGATCCCCGCGGCCCGGGCCAGGTCGCTGCCGGGGCGGGTGCCGAGGCCGAGGATGACCAGGTCGGCCGGGATCTCGCCGCCGCTGGTGTGCACCGCGGTGACCCGCCCCGCGTGGCTGGCGAAGCCCTCGAGCCGCTCGCCCAGGCGCAGGGTCACGCCCTCGGCCCGCAGCGCGTCGGCGATGAGCCCGCCCATGTCGGGGTCGAGGGTGCGCATCGGCTGCTCGGCCCCGTCGACCAGCGTGACCTCGAGCCCGTGCTTGAGCATCGCCTCGGCCATCTCGAGCCCGATGTAGCCGCCGCCGACCACCACGGCCCGCTTCGGCGCGTGGCGGTCGAGGTATCCGAGCAGCCGAATCCCGTCCTCGAGCGTCTGCACCCCGTGGATGCCCAGCGACAGCGCGCCTGGCACGTCGGGCCGCGCGGGCACGCCCCCGGTGGCGATCACGAGCTGGTCGAACGGCTCCCGGTACTCCCCGTCCGGGCCGCGCACCAGCACCGACCGCCGATCGACGTCGATCCCCACGACGGTCGAGGCCAGGCGCAGGTCGATGTCCATGCGGGCGAAGTCGGCGGGGCGGCGGGCCACCAGGTCGTCCGGGGAGGCGACGTCGCCGGCCACGAGGTAGGGGATGCCGCAGGCCGAGTAGGAGACGTGCTGCCCGCGCTCGAAGGCCACGATGGCGAGGTCGTCGGCCGGGCGCCGCCGCCGGGCCTGCGAGGCGGCGCTCATCCCGGCCGCGTCGCCGCCGATGACGACCAGCCGCGTCGTCACGAGGTCAGCTCCCCGGCCGCCGGCATCAGTGCCCGCCCGTGCCGCGGGGCATCGAGCGCTTCCTGGGTCATCGGGCGCAGTCGAAGCATGAGACTCACAATACGAACGCGTCCGTCCACAGCTGGCGCGAACGGCCCGAGAGCGCCTCGAGCAGCCCGACCGCCTGCCCGTCGGTGAGCGCGGCGACGAAGTCCACGATCGCCCGGCCGCGGGCCATGGCCACGACGTCGATGCGCTCCCGGCCGTAGTCCGACGGCTCCAGCTCGGCGGTCTCGGCCTCGGCGAGCTCCACGAGGTCGTGCAGGCGCCGCGGCAGCCGCGCCTCCTCCCCCGGGTCGGTCAGCCACGCGTGCAGCGCCTCGACCAGGCTGGACAGCAGCCGCGCCTGCCCGCGCTGGTGCAGGGCCAGGTCGGGGCGCTCCAGCACGAACCGGTGGTGGATGAACTTCAGGATCTGCACCTCGTGCCACTGCGCGGGCGCGAGCAGCACGTGGCCGGAGCGCACCGGCGGGTCGGGCCGCACGTGCACGGCGTCGATGAGCCGGCGGGTCCAGCGGGCCGAGAACCGGGCCACCGCCTGCTCGGCGTCGATGGAGCCGTCGAAGGGGGCGGCGAGCAGCCCGTCGGCGAGCTCGGTGCGCACGTGGGCGACGGCGGCCGCGAACGCGTCGTCGTCGCTGATCCAGCCGTCCTTGGCCCGCAGCCGGCGGCGCAGGAGCTCGACCGAGCGGCCCGGGCGGCGGCCGCTGGCGCGCAGCTGCACGTCGCCGAGGCCGCGCAGCTCGGCGGCGTCGCGCAGCCAGGCGACCAGCTCGGCGGCGACGGCGCCCTGCTGCAGCACGCCGACGCGGTGGAAGTCCTCGAGGTCGTGGATGGCGTACGCGATGTCGTCGGCCGTGTCCATGACGGAGGCCTCGGCCGTCTGCTGCCAGTCGGCGAGGCGGCCCTCGAAGGGCGCCCGCGCCTGGCGGACGTCGGCGAGCTCGGTGACGTAGGCGCCGAACTTGCTCGACCCGACCGCGGGGTCGCCGCCGGCGCCCCGGGGCGTCGGGCTCATGTGCATCGGGTGCGGGTCCGGGTACGTCCGCCGCGTCCACGGGTATTTCAGCAGCGCCGCCCGCACCGCCGCGGTGAGGTCCAGCCCGATCGCCGCGCCGCGCACCTGGGTGCTGGTGACGATGCGGTACGACTGGGCGTTGCCCTCGAACCCGTCGGGCAGCCCGAGCCGCTCGCGGGCGAGCCGGTCGAGCACGTGCTCGCCGAGGTGCCCGAAGGGCGGGTGGCCGAGGTCGTGGGCGAGCGCGGCGGCCTCGACGACGTCGGCGTCGCAGCCGCCGAGCTTGTCCAGCACCGGGTCGCCGCCGATCTTCTCGGCGATGCCGCGGGCGATCGAGGCGACCTTGAGGCTGTGCGTGAGCCGGTTGTGCACCAGCAGCCCGGAGCCGCCGGGGCTGATGACCTGGGTGACGCCGGCCAGCCGGGCGAAGAACGGCGAGGCGACGATCCGGTCGCGGTCCACCCGGTACGGGCTCGCGGAGAGGTCGCCGGGGGCCATGACGGACCCGCCGAAGAGTCGTCGTGCGCGCAGGTCTTCCATGGGACCAGTTGTATCAAGCGGGCTTGCGGACCTCGATCACGAACCCGCTCGCGGCCTGCGCGGCCATCGGGTGATGGGCCAGCAGCAGGTCGAGCAGCTTCAGCGGGGACAGCACCCAGGTGAGCGGCAGGATCGCGCGGTACAGCCGGCGGCTGCCGAACGACAGCACCATCGCCAGCCACTCCTGCAGCACCCACAGCATGCCCGAGGTCGGCCCGGCCCCGACCTTCACCGAGAGGACCTCGAACGCGCCGAACTGCTCGCGCAGGCCGACCTCGGTGTAGCGCTGGAAGTCGTACGGCGAGGCGTGGAACGGCTGCATGAACGGCACGAAGACGAGCATCCGGCCGCCGGGGCGCAGCACGCGGCGCATCTCGGCGATGTGCGCGGCCGGGTCCGGCACGTGCTCGAGCACGGCGATGCTGATCCCGCCGGCGAGGCTGTCGTCGGCCAGGGGCAGCCGGCGCAGGTCGGTGACGATGTCGACGTTGCCGTACGCCCCGCCGTCCATGCAGATCACGCGCTCGTCGCGGCGGTGGGTCCCGCAGCCGAAGTCGGCCACGAGGCTGCGGTCGAGGTCGAAGCTGTTGAGGAACGGGGTGATGAGCCGGCGGTCCTGCACCGGCGAGAGCACCTTGATCGCGGCCGGGTACAGCTTGTGGAACCGGGTCTTGACCAGCTCCTTGACCCGGTTGAGGGCGTCGGCCTTGAGCTCGGACTCGCCGAACCCGCCGAAGTCGAGCTGCTCGCCGCGCCGGCTGCCCACCGGGCCGCACGCCCCGCACACCAGCGACGCGTCCAGGTAGCCGTGGCAGCGGGGGCAGGCGAGCACCGACGCGAGCCGGTTCCCCACGAGCGTTGACGTCACGATCCCCCCAGCGAGTAGACGGCGATGCGCCCGGCCCGGAAGCGGAACTGGGCGTAGTCCTGGATCCACGTGGACGGCAGCAGCAGGTAGCCCTCGTCGACCATGAGCCACTTGACGTGGTACTCGTCGCGCAGCTTGCCGACCGTGGCCGCCGTCGGGTGGTAGAACGCGGCGTCGTTGTCGGCGAGCTTGCGCTGGTCCCAGTAGGGCGCGAAGATCGCGTTGACGCCGGCCTTGGCGGCCTCCTCGTGGGCGCGGTTGGTGAAGCCCCAGCCCTCGACGAGGAAGCGCCGCTCGCTGTAGGCGGAGAACCAGAAGTGGCGGTTGTCGCAGCCGGTGAGCGCGTAGGGGTCGCCGACGCAGTGCGCGTTGGTGGCGACCAGGTCGTCCGGGTCGGAGTGCTCGCGCAGCCAGCGGCCGGCCTCCTGGGTGCCGGGCGTGACGAACGTCGCGATCTGCACGACGCCGCGCCAGCCGCCCAGGTACGACGCGCGGGTCATGAGATACACGTGCTGCAGGGCGGTGATCATGCAGGCCCCGGCGAGCATCGCGGACACGAGGGTTCTCCAGGCCGGCAGCTTGCGGCGGTACATCCACCAGCCCGCGGCCCCGAGCAGCCCGTAGGACAGCAGGTACGGCCAGACGAGCGCCCACAGCGTGACCGCGAGGCTGCCGGTGTTCTGCAGCTTCGGCGTGTGCATCGAGCCGATCTTGTGCACGGCGAGGAGCACCGCGGCGCCGACGGCGATCGCGCCGTACACCTGCCGCAGCAGCCGGCGCCCGGGCAGCCCCCGCGGGGTCAGCAGCACCAGGCCGACCACGGACGCGAGGGTCAGGTAGGGCCGGGCGGAGACCATGAACCAGCCCTCGGCGCCGGCCTCGTGGCCGAAGACCATGAGCGCGCCGACGCCGGACAGGCCGATGCCGAACATGAGGATCACGGGATCGGCGGCGATGCCGAGGTCGCGGCGCATCCGCCGGGCCTGCTGGATGGTCGGGGCCAGGCGCCCGAGCCCGAGCAGGCCGGGCCAGATGCAGGCCCAGCAGCTGACGGTGATGGCGGTGACGATGAGCAGGCGCCACAGCGGGTGCGGATACTCGGGCGCGGCGAACTTCACCGTGTACGGCGCGCCGGAGATCTGCGCGAAGTGCAGCGGGTCGATCGCCATGCCCTGCGAGGCGCCGCCGAAGAGCACGAACTGGGCGAAGAGCAGCCCGAGCAGGGTGATCCCGGCGGCGAAGAGCGCGCCCGGGTGCACCCGCCGGCGCGTGACCAGGCGCACCGCGACGACGAGCAGCAGCCCGGCCAGCAGCATCGGCAGGAAGGTCGCCTTCGCGCCCGTGACGCCGGCGATGAGCGCCGCCACGAGCGCCCAGCGGGCCTTGGTGGGCGTGGCCATCGCCTCGACCAGGGCGAGCGCCAGCCCGGCGAAGAGCAGCGCCCCGAACGTCTGGGTCGGGCTCGTCCACAGCTGGGCGCGCAGGGAGGAGCCGTCCTCGTACGCGTTGGTCCCGAACGCCGAGAACCACCCCTCCAGCGGCCAGTGGTAGGGCAGCGGGGTGAGCACGAAGAAGGTGACGACGGCGGCCGCGGCCCCGGCCCACCACACGCCGGTGAGCCGCCGCCCGATGACCCCGAGCAGCGCGACGAGCCCGAACAGCATCGGCAGCGGCGCGAGCCGGACGAGCAGCACGTGCGGCTCGATGCCGGTGACCCACGAGGTCGCGGCCATCTCGGCGTAGACGAACCAGTGGTACAGCACCGGCTGGTCGCTCAGCCACGGCGACAGCAGCGGCATGTGGTGCTTCGCGTCGCCGATGAGCGCGAGGTGGAACGGCGAGTCGGCGTCGGGGCTGAGCATGCCCGGCTCGCGCAGGTCGTGCGTGCGGAAGAAGCGCACGCAGCTCCAGTAGAAGACCACGGCCGCGGTGCCGGACAGGATCAGTGACCACCACAGCGGGGTCCGGTCGCGGGGGTCGGTGCTGCCGCGCCAGCACCGCCGCAGCCGGGGCACGGCGAGGAAGGCGCCAATGACCGCGGCCGGCCAGACGAGCACGAGCAGCGGCAGCCCGGCGGCGCGGGCCGGGATGTAGGCGAGCACCTCGCCGGCGTAGCCGAGCGCGAGGCCGGCGCCGAGGTCCTCGACGAGCCAGCCGGAGCGCCCGCGCACGGCCCGCCAGATCAGGGTGCCGGGGGTGACGACGGCCAGCAGGACGTACGCCGTGAAGATCACGGTCGTCGCGATCGGCACGCCGTAGAACCGCAGGCCGGCGGCCACGAGCACGACCAGGACCGCCGGTGGCGCCCAAGCCGGCGGGAGCCGCCGGGCCGGGGCGGTGGCGACGGTTGCCGGGGTTCGCCGCTCGACCAGTGCTGTCACCCGCGCTCCGCTCTCCGAGATGTCCGTCGCACCGTATGCAACGGGTGACGCCGGAGTGAGGAAGCGGGTGAAAACCACTCGAAGGGCTATTTCCGGCGGCTCAATCAGCGCCTCGATGCCGCCGAGGAAGCGCCCGCCCGGCCGTGCCCCCGTCGTCGCCGCGGCCGTACTGTTCCGCGGGAAAACACGGACATAAACCGATAAGTCCGGATACGGTGCCCGAATGCGAAGCCTCCTCGCCGTGGTCATGCTCGCCGGGCTCATCAATCCCGTGCCGTCCCCGGACGGC
This sequence comes from Dactylosporangium sp. CA-139114, assembly GCF_050955725.1. Classification (NCBI taxonomy): domain Bacteria; kingdom Bacillati; phylum Actinomycetota; class Actinomycetes; order Micromonosporales; family Micromonosporaceae; genus Dactylosporangium; species Dactylosporangium sp. CA-139114. The sequence goes on along the minus strand of NZ_CP192080.1, from coordinate 1,806,741 downwards.
GGCGGGCACGCCCAGGCGGGAGGGCGCGAGGAGGTCGCCGCGGCGGTGCCCGGGCCGCAGTACACGGTCAAGGGCATCGACGTGTCCAGCCACGACCACAGCGTCTTCAAGACGATCGACTGGGCCGGGCAGGCGGCCCAGGGCGTGAGCTTCGCCTACATCAAGGCCACCGAGTCCGGCAACTACGTCAACCCGTACTTCGCCCGGGACATCGCCGACGCGAAGCGGGCCGGGCTGCTGGCCGGCGCGTACACGTTCGCCCGCCCCGACCGCGGCGACCCGGTCGGCGACGCGAACACCTTCATCGACAACGCGGCCTGGGTGAACGACTCGAAGACCCTGGTGCCGTTCGTCGACCTCGAATGGCCCTACTTCAACACCGTCGGCGCCTGCTACAACCTCGACCAGACCGCCATGCGCGCCTGGATCCAGTCGTTCCTCGACCAGGTCCAGGCCCGCATCGGGCGCAAGGCGATGATCTACACCGCGGCCACCTGGTGGAACCAGTGCGTCGGCGGCACCACCCAGTTCGCGTCCTACCCGCTGGACATCGCAAGCTGGAGCGGCACCACCCCGAAGCTGCCCAGCGGCTGGTCGAAATGGGCGCTGTGGCAGTACACCGGCGGCGACAACAGCCAGCAGGGCAACTACGACAAGGACGTCTTCAACGGCGACCTCGACCAGCTGCGCCGACTCGCCGGGATCGACCCGCCGCAGCCGCTGATCGCCAAGCCGGCCGCGATCGCCCACCCGGCGACGGCCCAGATGCAGGTCTACACCGACGCGAGCCACGGGCTGTCACAGCGGTACTGGAGCCCCGGCTACGGCTGGTCGAGCTGGAGCAACTTCGGCGGCGGCATCGCCGGCACCCCGCACGTGCTGCAGAACCCGGCCGCGCGCACGGTCGAGGTGTACGCCCGCACCCGCGACGGCCGCCTGGCGCAGAAGTACTGGCAGGCCGGGCGCTGGTCGGACTGGACGGACCTGGGCGGGGACCTCGCCGGGGACCCGGTGGTGTTCTACAGCCCGCGCTACGGCTCGACGGAGATCTACGCCCGCGGCACCAACGGCCACCTCATGCAGCGCTTCTACGCCGGCGGCTGGTCGGGCTGGAACGACCTCGGCGGCGACCTGGCCGGCGACCCGGCCGAGATCGTCTACAACCCGGCCTACAAGACCACGGAGATCTACGCCCGCTCCGCCTCCGGCACGCTCGTGCAGCTCTACTACGGCTCCGGCTGGTCGGGCTGGACCAGTCTCGGCGGGGACCTGCGCGGCGACCCGGTGTCGTTCCGCAGCCCCCTCTACGGCACCACGGAGATCTACGCGCGCGGCGCGGGCGGCCACCTGATCCAGCGGTACTACTCGGGCACCCGCTGGTCGAGCTGGAACGACCTCGGCGGCTCGATCGACGGGGACCCGGCCGTGTTCTTCAACCCGCAGTACCGCTCGACGGAGATCTACGCGACCGGCTCCGGCACCCTGCGGTACACCCTGGTCATGCCCGGCGGCGGCTGGAGCGCCTGGACGGGCATCGGCGGGGCCCTGGAGTCGGACCCCGCCGTGCTGCTCAACCCGTGGACCGGCAACACCGAGATCTACGCGGTGTCGCACGGCAACCTCGTCACGCAGCTGTGGCTGCGCGGGCTGTCGGTGTGGTCGGGCTGGTCGAACCTCATGCAATGAGCCGCCACCGTCCGTGCGGCAGGCCGCGGGTCGGCGGAGGGTTCTACGGAAGGTTGGCCACGAGATCGGCGATGTCCCGGCGCCGCCCGGTGTAGAAGGGCACCTCCTCGCGCACGTGGCGGCGGGCCCGCGACGCGCGCAGCTCGCGCATGAGGTCCACGATCCGGTGCAGCTCGTCGGCCTCGAAGGCAAGAATCCACTCGTAGTCGCCCAGGGCGAAGCTGGCCACGGTGTTCGCCCGCACGTCGGGGAAGCCGCGGGCCTGCTGCCCGTGCTCGGCGAGCATCGCGCGGCGCTCCTCGTCCGGCAGCAGGTACCACTCGTAGGAGCGCACGAACGGGTAGACACACACCCACTCGCGGGCGTGCTCGTCGGCGAGGAACGCCGGGATGTGGCTCTTGTTGAACTCGGCCGGCCGGTGCAGCGCCATCTGCGACCACACCGGGGCCATGCGCTGCCCGACATCGGTGCGGCGGAACCCGGCGTACGCCTCCTGCAACGCCTCGGCGCTGGGCGCGTGCCACCAGATCATCAGGTCGGCGTCGGCGCGCAGCCCGGCCACGTCGTAGGTGCCGCGGACCGTCACGTCCTTGGACGCGAGATCCGCGAAGAACGCCGAGACCTGGCCGGCGTCGCGGCTGTCGGCGCCATAGGGCGTGGCGAGCCGGAAGACGGACCACATGGTGTACCGGATGCTGTCGTTGAGCTCCTTGATGCGGGCGGCGTTCGTGCTTGTCATGGCGCTCATTCTCCCAACTTCGCCAGGATGGACTCGGCGGCGGCCCGGCCGGACGTGATGCACGCCGGGATGCCGACGCCGTCGTAGGCCGCGCCGGCGACCGCGATCGGCGGGCGGGCCTCCAGACCGCCGCGCAGGGCCGCGACCCGGTCCCGGTGCCCGGGTGCGTACTGCGGCAGGGCGCCGCCCCAGCGGTACACCCCCCGATCCAGCTCCTCGGGGAGCGCGTCGACGCCGACCAGCCGCGCGACCTCGGCCCGCACCACCTCGACCAGCTCCTCGTCGGTGCGCTGGAGCTGGGCCTCGTCGCCGTGGCGCCCGACCGAGGCGCGCAGGACCGTCTGCCCCGGCCGCCGCAGATGCGGCCACTTGCGATCGAAGAAGGTGACCGCCTTCACCGCCAGGCCCTCGCTCGCCGGCACCAGGAAGCCCGACAGCTCCGGCAGCTTGGTGGCCGGCAGCGCCAGGGCCACCAGGGCCACGGAGGCGTAGTCGAGCCGGAAGTCGTCGTCGAGCAGGCGCGCCGCCGGCTTGGCCGGCACCGCGAGAATGACGGCGTCGGCGGTGACCGTCGCGGCGTCCCGGGTCGATCCGACGGTGAGCCGCCAGCCCCCTTGCCAGGCCTCCATCGTGCGCACCGTGGTGTTCGCGCGCACGTCCGGCAGAGTCCGCGCGACGGCGTCCACGAACGTCGTCATGCCGCCGTCGACGGCGCCGAACACGGGCGCACCCGGCTCCCGCCGGCCGGCCCCGGCCGCCTCGCGCAGCGCCCCGGTGAGCGTGTCGTGCCGCTCCGCGGCCGCGGCGAGCGCGGGCAGCGCCATACGCAGCGAGAGGCGGTCGGCCCGGCCCGCGTACACGCCCCCGAGCAGCGGATCGACGTAGTGGTCGACGACCTCGTCCCCGCGCCGGGGCCGCACGAACGCGCCCACGCTCAGGTCCTGGCCGGGCTGCAGCAGGGCCGGCCCCGGCGCCTCGGCGGGGCCCTCCAGCGGGATGCCCATCAGGGTCCCGGCCGGCAGGTCGTGCAGCGTGCCGCCGATGGCGACCGCCGCCCGGGCCGGGCCAGGGTGCACGATCGCGTCGCCGAGCCCGACCTCGCGGGCCAGCTCGACGGCCGCACTGGCCCCGCCGACCAGGAACGACTCGGCCCCGCGCTCGACCGGATGCCCCGCCAGGCTCCCGGTCGACAGCTTCCCGCCCGGCCGCTCGCGCTGGTCCAGCAGGACGACGTCGAGGTCGGGCCGCAGCGTGTGCACCCGGTGCGCCGCGGCGAGCCCGGCGATCCCTCCACCGACGACCACGACGCGCTGTGTCATACCTGGAGTCTATTGTCGCGGGATGGGCGAGGAACGGGTGGCAGTGGTCACGGGCGCGGCTCACGGCATCGGCCGGCGCACCGCGGAGGTCCTGGCCGAGGAGGGGTATCTCCTGGCCGTCATCGACCGGGAACCGATCCCCGGCTTCGACGGCCTGGCCTTCGCCGGCGACGTCTCCGACGAGTCGGACGTGGGTCGTTTCGTGGCCGAGGTCGAGGCGCGCTACGGCCGCGCGGACGTGCTCGTGAACAACGCGGGCATCGCGTCGATCGCCCCCGCCGAGGAGACGACCGCGGCCCAGTGGCGCCAGGTCCTCGACGTGAACCTGACCGGCCCGTTCCTGCTGTGCCAGGCCTTCGGGCGCCGCATGCTCGTGCGCGGGGCGGGCTCGATCGTGAACATCGCCTCGGTCGCGGGGCTCATGGGCGTGGCGGACCGGGTGGCGTACAACGCCAGCAAGCACGGCCTGATCGGCCTCACGCGCACCCTGGCGGTCGAGTGGGGCGGGCGGGGTGTTCGCGTGAACGCGGTCTGCCCCGGCTGGGTCAAGACGGAGATGGACGACGCGTCGCAGGCCTCGGGCGCCTACGTGGACACGGACATCACGGACCATGTGCCGATGGCGAGGTTCGCGCAGCCGGACGACATCGCCAAGGCGGTGTCGTTCCTGGCCGATCCGGCGAGGAGCGGCTTCGTGAACGGGGCGGCGTTGTCGGTGGATGGGGGTTGGGCGGCGGACGGGTCGTGGCAGTCCTTGCGCCTGGCGAGCCGGTCCCGCCCCTGACGCCGTGTCGCCTCATTGACCTCTCTCACACGCCCGCCCACCGCGTCGCCCCACCGACCCCTCCCACGCACCTGCCCACCGCCGCATCTCGCGGGCGCGGCTGGGGCGCGGCGCCGACACGCACACGGCGCGGAGCGTTGCGCGGAGGCGCGGAGCGTTGCGCGGAGGCGCGGAGCGTTGCGCGGAGGCGCGGAGCGTTGCGCGGAGGCGCGGAGCGTTGCGCGGAGGCGCGGAGCGTTGCGCGGAGGCGCGGAGCGTTGCGCGGAGGCGCGGAGCGTTGCGCGGAGGCGCGGAGCGTTGCGCGGAGGCGCGGAGCGTTGCGCGGAGGCGCGGAGCGTTGCAACAGACGAGCATGTCACTCGACGCTGCCGGCGGCCCCTGCGCGTAACGCGCCCCGTCCACCGCACCACCCCTCGACGGCCCCCGGCTTCCGGCGCTCCCCCGACGCTTACCCGTTCTCAACTTCCGCGCTCTTGTCGGAATTAGCCGTCATTTCCATCTCGCGACAATTATAGGTTTTGACGCCTTTATTCCGAATTTTTCCTTTTGCCCTCTTTGGAGGGATATCGACCCACCGTTTCCGCCCTAGCGCCCCACCCGCCCCCTGTCCAGGCCACTCTTCCCATGTGCGTCGATATGTCAACGAGTAGGGTGATCGTCCACCCCGCGTTGTCCTTCTGAGGGGCGAACCCCTCTGGAAGATCCTCGCGAAGACGAGCACACTCCTGGGGATGAGCGACCTTGCGTCCTCCCGCCCCGTGCCAGACGAGCCACCGGACCCGCGCCCCGGTGGCCCCGCAGACGTGTCCGGGTTGTTCCCAAGCTCGTCGGAGCTGTACGTACCGGCGGCCCGGGAACCCTCGGACCCGGACGAACTGGCCCTGAGCCCCTTGGCCGAGGTCATCGCCGACCTGGCGGACCTGCGCTCCCCGGACCCGGACCAGTCGTCGCCCCGTTCCGACATGTCGGACTTTTCATCTTTTTCCGATGAATTCCGCCATTTTTCCCCATCGGTGGCCCGCCCCCACCCCCGCGACGTGCACGATTTCGACCCGATCGACGCAGTGACCTCGGGCTCGGAGGACGCGGAACCGACGGCACGGAGCATCGCGGCCCTGCTGAGCTCGCCGGCCACGTCCGCGGCCGAGCTGGCGGACGCGGTGGCCTGGTGCTACGACGACGCCGCGCTCCCCCTGCTGCTGCCGCTGGCCCACCACCCCGACGCGGGCGTACGCCGCGCCGTGGCCCAGGCCCTCCCGAGCGTCCTCGGCGAGGCCCCGCCGGACGACACGATCCACGCCCTGATCCTGCTGAGCGCCGACCGCGACAACGACGTGCGCGACTGGGCCTGCTTCGCGCTCGGCACCCAGCTGTCGGAGCTGGACTCGACGACCGTGCGCAACGCACTGGCCGCGCGCCTCGACGACCCGCACGACGACACGCGCTGCGAGGCGCTGCTGGGCCTGGCCCGCCGCCGCGACACGCGCGTGCTGCCGGTGCTGCACGAGCGCCTGGCCCGCGACAACGTCTACTCGCTGGAGATCGACGCCGCCGGCGCGCTCGGCCACGCGTCCCTGCACACCCTCGTCCGCGGCCACCTGTCGGGCTGGGACGACGACGTGGTCGCCCGCGTCTGCGCGGCGCTGCGCCTCACCGACCCGGACGGCGTGGGCGACGACCTCCTCGACGGCCTGGCCGACTGGTTCCGCGCCGGCGCCCCGCACGCGAGCGACGAGGACCGCTACTGGTGGTCGGTGACGCTGCAGCTGCTCGAGCACGCCGAGTACCGCGCGCCCGAGATCGCCGAGCAGGTCCACTACCGCCTGCAGTCCGCGGAGCCGGCCACGGCGCTGATGCTCGGCTCGCGCCTGTCCCAGCTGGCCGGCGACCACGGCTGGCCGCGCTGGAGGCCGAGCCACTAGCCACCACACCACGAGCCAGCTCTGCGACGAGTCGATTACTCCGTGCTGTGAATCAGCTCCACCAGGCGCGTCAGCACGTCCGGGTCCGTCTCCGGCAGAACACCGTGGCCCAGGTTGAAGATGTGGCCGGGCGCCTTGGAGCCCTCCGCCAGCACCCGCCGCGCCTCCGCCGCCACCACCTCCCACGGTGCCAGCAGCACGCACGGGTCGAGGTTGCCCTGCAGCGGCCGCCCCGGCACCCGCGACGTCGCGACGTCCAGCGGCGTGCGCCAGTCGACGCCCACCACGTCCGCGTCCGCCTCGGCCATGGCGGGCAGCAGTTCCGAGGTACCGACGCCGAAATGAATGCGGGGACATCCGGAGAGGCTGGAGAGCACGGCCCGCGAGTGCGGCAGCACGAACCGGCGGTAGTCCGCCTCCGACAGCGCCCCCGCCCACGAGTCGAACAGCTGGATCGCGTCCACCCCGGCGTCGATCTGCACCTGCAGGAAGGTCCGCGTGATGTCGGCGAGGCGCTCGCACAGGGCGTGCCAGACGTCGGGCGCGCCGTACATGAGCGCCTTGGTCAGCACGTGATGCCGCGACGGGCCGCCCTCGATGAGGTAGCTGGCGAGGGTGAACGGCGCGCCCGCGAAGCCGATGAGGGCCGTGGAGCCCAGCTCGGCCAGCAGCAGGCGGATGGCTTCGGTGACGAAGGTGACGTCGCCGGCCTCCAGGGGGCGGGTCGCGGTCACGTCGGCCATGGTGCGCACCGGCGAGGCGACGACCGGGCCGGTGCCGGCGACGATGTCGAGGTCGATGCCGGCGGCCTGCAGCGGCACCACGATGTCGCTGTACAGGATCGCCGCGTCGACCTTGTGCCGGCGCACCGGCTGCAGCGTGATCTCGCAGACGAGGTCGGGCCGTCGGCAGGACTCCAGCATGCCGATTCCGGCGCGTAGCTCGCGATACTCGGGCAGGGACCGTCCGGCCTGACGCATGAACCAGACCGGCGTGTGGGGCACGGACTCGCCCCGGGCGGCGCGCAACAACAGCTTCGTCATCCGGTCCATCGTTTCACTCACTGTGCACGGGCGGCGCGGCGGCACCCCCTCCGCACGTTTCCGTCTTAGTCTTCCGTTATGGCGCCATCGACCGCGACTCCCCCCACGTTCACCCGGGCGGTGGAGGATTTGCGCGCCGTGACCACCCGGCCGGAGATCACCCTCGAGGAGGTCCCGGCGCCGCAGCGGCTGGCTCCCTTCGCCCATGCCATCAGCGGCACCGTGCTGCGCCACGGCGACGAGGTGGCCACCGGCCGGCTGATCCTCCTGCACGACCCGGCCGGCCACGACGCGTGGGACGGCACGATGCGGCTGGTGACCTACGTGACCGCCGAGCTCGAGGCCGAGCTGGCCACCGATCCGCTGCTGCCCGGCGTGGGCTGGAGCTGGCTGGTGGACGCGCTCGACGGGCACGGGGCGGCCTACACGGCGATCGGCGGCACGGTCACGCAGACGATGTCGACGCGCTTCGGCGACCTCGCGGGGCCGCCGGCCGCGGCCGATCTGGAGATCCGCGCCTCGTGGACGCCGACGACCGAGGACATGCAGTCCCACGTGCACGCGTGGTGCGCGCTGCTGGCGTCGACGGCCGGCCTGCCGCCGCCGGGAGTGACCGCCCTGCACGCATGAGCAAAGCCCCCGTCCGGCGACGGGGGCTTTCTCGAACTCCTAAATCCCGAGGATGGTCTGCGCCTCGTTGCAGGGCTTGTCCATCTCGTTGATCTTGTTCTGCATCGTGGTCTTGTCGCCCGCGGCCGAGGCGTCGAGGGCTTCGAGCAGCAGCTTCAGGCACTGGCCGATGACGTCACGCTGGCGCTTGGCCTCGGTGCTGTCGGCCTGGGTGCCGCGCAGGTCCTGCTGGGACTTGGTGAGCTCGTCGGCCTTGGCCTGCAGGTCCTTCTTGGTCTGGTCGAGGTCCTTGTTGGTCTGGTCGAGCGAGGCCTGGCGCTGCGCCGACTGCGTCTCGGACTTGGTGAGCTTGTCCGACTTCTGGACGTACAGCCCGACGAAGACGCCGGCCGCGATGACCGCCAGGGCCAGAAGGCTCGCGAGCAGCGGCACGGCGATGCCGCGCTTCTTCGGCGGCTCGGCCGGCGGGTAGAGCGGCTGGCCGGGGAAGCCGCTGGTGGGCGGGCTGGAGACCGGGCCGTAGGCCATCGGCGGGCCGGACATCGGCGGGCCCGACATGGGCGGCGCGGACATCGGCGGGGCCGGCTGCTGCATCGGGGCGGTCGGCGGGGCCGAGACCGACGGGTCGAGGTTGTAGGAGGACTCGCCGTACGTCGGCAGCTGTGTCGTGCCCTGGTCGTGCACGGGCTGCGGCTGCGGCGGCACGGGCTGGCCGTACTGCGGCGGCTGCTCGCCGTAGGGCGACTGGGGCGCGGCGGGGTAGCCGCTGACGGGGGCCTGGGGCGGCGGCGGGTACGCGCCGGCGGGGGCGTTCGGGTCGGGGAAGCCGTATCCCTCGTTCTGGTTCCCCTGGGGGCTGCCGGGGTATGTCATGTTCTCTTCCTCCTGGTGGTCCTGCCGGGCAGCGCCCCGGCGGGAGTCGTACGACCGGCACGTCCGGGGGCGCCGGTGGGTGGTGCGGCCCCGCTGGGTCAGCAGACCGCCGGGACGGTTTCGCAGACCACGGAGATCGGGATGGCCAGGCCGATGCCTTCGGCCTGCTGGGCCTTCAGCGTCGCGACACCGACCACCTCCTTCTTGGCGTTGAAGACGGGGCCGCCGGAGTTGCCCGGGTTGATGGCCGCGTCGAACTGCATCAGCGCCTCGCCGTTGAGCGTGCGGAACGCGCTGACGACGCCGGTGGTGACGGTGTCCTCGAGGCCCATCGGGGAGCCGATGACGAGGACGGGCTCGCCGACCTTCGGCACCGCGGCCGCGGGCGCGAGCTTGGTGAACTCCTCGTCGGTGTGCAGCACCGCGAGGTCCTTGTCCGGGTGGACCTCGATGATCTTGGCGGGGAACCGCTGGTCGGTGCGCTCGAGATTGACGTTCTTCTCGCCCTTCTCGTACGCCTCGGCGACCACGTGGTAGTTGGTGATGAGGTTCGTGCCGCCGCCCGAGGGGGCCTTGCCGACCGCGAACCCGGTGCCGATGGCGTATTTGGTGGTGACCCGGAAGACGCTGGGGCGCACGGACTCGGCGACCGCGGCGGCGTCGAGGCTGCCGCCGGTCTTCTGCTCGAGCTTGTCGGCGCGGTCCTCGAGCGCCTTGAGCCGGGCGGCGTCGTCGGTCGCGGCGGCCTTGGCGGCGGCGTTGGTCTTGTCGACCTTCTTCTCGAGGTCGACGATGAGGGCGGCCTGCACCCCGACGACGATGAGCAGCACGACGGCGAGCGCCAGCGCGATCCCGGCGAGGGGGCTGCGCCGGGGCGCGGCGGCCACCGGGGCCGGGCCCGCCGACACCGGCCAGGAGCTGGTGGGCTGCGGCGGAATGCTGGTGGGCTGCGGCGGGATGGAGCCGGTGGGGCTGGTGGGCGGCATCGCCCCGGTCTGGGTGATCCGAGGGGGGAGTGGACCGAGTCGTTCCGGGTCGTCGCCGGCCGCGTGCCGCGGACGGTCGTCGAAGCCATCGGAACTGCCGGAAGCCACCGGGCTGGAGGGGTCATACCCGGCCGTCATGCTTCTCGTTTCCTTCCTGTCACGGTTCCACCCGTTTCGCCGGAGTGCGAAGGGCGTCCGGCGATACCGCAGTCGGCCCTCACCCTAAACGGCGAGCACAAGTGCCGCGACCTCCGATGCAGCGTGTGTAAGTAACCGGACCGCTGGCGCACGCGAACCGTACCGGCTACGCCGACGGCCTGTCCGTCCCATTCGCGGTGTCCGCGCGCACGCAAGAACGCCGACGCGCCGGACCGGCTGCACACAGGGACCTATGGCGCAACGTACGGTTGTCGCGTGACCGACGAACCCCCCACGCGGCGTCGGGACGAGGAGCCAGACAGTCCGGGCAATCCGGACCACAAGACCGAGCCCGTCCTGCTGACCGCCCCCCGAGACGGGACCCCCGAGCCGATCGCGGACCGGGCCGAGCTGGCGCGTGCCGTCGAACGGTTCGCCCAGGGCAGCGGCCCGGTGGCCGTGGACGCCGAGCGCGCCTCCGGCTACCGGTACACGCACCGCGCCTACCTGGTGCAGCTGCGACGAGCCGGGGCCGGCACGGTGCTCATCGATCCCCTGCCCTTCGGCCAGCTGCCCGAGCTCGACGAGGTGATCTCGCCGACCGAGTGGATCCTGCACGCCGCCAGCCAGGACCTGCCGTGCCTGACCGAGCTCGGGCTGCGCCCCACCCGGCTGTTCGACACCGAGCTGGCCGCACGGCTGTGCGGGTTCGAGCGGGTCGGGCTGGCCGCGCTGACGGAGTCGCTGCTGGGGTACACCCTGGAGAAGCACCACTCCGCCGCCGACTGGTCGACGCGCCCGCTGCCCGCCTCCTGGCTGACGTACGCCGCCCTCGACGTCGAGCTGCTGCTCCAGCTGCGCGACACCCTCACCGAGGAGCTGGCCAAGCAGGGCAAGACCGAGTGGGCCGCGCAGGAGTTCGCCGCGCTGGTCGCCTCGGCCGGGGACCCGCCGCGGGTGCGCGCCGATCCGTGGCGGCGCACCTCGGGCATCCACCGGATCCGCGGCGCCCGCGCCCTGGCCCGCGTCCGCGCGCTGTGGACGGCCCGGGACGAGATCGCCCAGCGCCGCGACGCGAGCCCGGGCCGGGTGCTCGCCGACGCCGCGATCATCGCCGCGGCCGAGGCCGACCCGAAGGACGAGCGCTCGCTGCTGGCCCTGGCCGGGTTCGGCGGGCGCTCGGTGCGCCGGCTCGCCCCGGTCTGGCTCACCGCGCTCTCCGACGCCCGCGCGCTGTCGGACAAGGAGCTGCCGACCACGCCGCCGTCGGAGGGGCCGCCCCCGCCGCACCGGTGGGCCGAGCGCGACCCGGCCGCGGCGGCGCGGCTGGCGCGGTGCCGGGAGCTGGTGACCGGGCTCGCGGGCGCGCACCAGTTGCCGCCGGAGAACCTCATCACCCCGGATTCGGTACGCCGCCTGGCCTGGTCACCCCCCGAGGAGCTCACGGCGGACGCCGTCGCCGCGGTGCTGTCGGGCTACGGGGCGCGCCCGTGGCAGGTCGGCCTCGTGTCCCCGGGACTGACGGAGGCGCTCAAACCGGTCTGAAACGGTGGTGAAAGGGTTCACAGCCCCCGGGGACCTACTGGCGAGTAACATGGCCGGTAATTCGTCGCTAGGAGGACTCTGTGCCCCGTGCTGTCCGCGACGTCGTCTTCGTCGACGGCGTGCGCACCCCGTTCGGCAAGGCCGGTGGGATGTATGCCAACACCCGCGCCGATGACCTGGTCATCCGCTGCATTCGCGAGCTGCTGCGGCGCAACCCGCAGCTGCCGCCGGAGCGTGTCGACGAGGTGGCCATCGCGGCCACCACGCAGACCGGTGACCAGGGTCTGACCATCGGCCGGACCGCGGCTCTGCTCTCCGGCCTGCCCAAGACCGTCCCCGGATACGCCATCGACCGCATGTGCGCGGGCGCCCTGACCGCGGTGACCACCGTGGCCGGCGGCATCGCGTTCGGCGCCTACGACGTGGCCATCGCCGGCGGCGTCGAGCACATGGGGCGCCACCCGATGGGCGAGGGCGTCGACCCCAACCCGCGCATCCTCGCCGAGAAGCTCGTCGACCCCTCCGCGCTGGTGATGGGCTCCACCGCGGAGAACCTGCACGACCGCCTGCCCGGGATCACCAAGGAGCGGGCCGACCGGTTCGGCTACGCCTCGCAGGTGAAGACGGCCGCCGCCTACGCCGCCGGCAAGCTGCAGCCCGACCTGGTCAGCGTCGCCACCCGCGACCCGGAGACCGGCTGGGGCCTGGCGACCGTCGACGAGGCGCCGCGCGAGACCAGCCTGGAGAAGCTCGCGACCCTCAAGACGCCGTTCCGCCCGCACGGCCGGGTCACCGCGGGCAACGCGGCCGGCCTGAACGACGGCGCCACCGCGTCGATCATCGCGGCCGAGGAGGTGGCCCGCGAGCTCGGGCTGCCGGTCGGGATGCGGCTGGTGTCCTACGGCTTCGTCGGCGTCGAGCCCGAGGTCATGGGCTTCGGCCCGGTGCCCTCGACGGAGAAGGCGCTGCGCCTGGCCGGGCTCACCATCGACGACATCGGCCTGTTCGAGCTCAACGAGGCGTTCGCCGTGCAGGTGCTCGCCTTCCTCGACCACTTCGGCATCGCCGACGACGACCCGCGGGTGAACCCGTGGGGCGGCGCGATCGCCGTGGGTCACCCGCTCGCCTCCTCGGGCGTGCGGCTCATGACGCAGCTGTCGCGGCAGTTCGCCGAGCGGCCCGACGTGCGCTACGGCCTCACCGCCATGTGCGTCGGCATCGGCATGGGCGCGTCCGTGATCTGGGAGAACCCGAACTGGGAGGGCGACAAGTGACCGCCGGCAACTCGGCTCAGGCAGCGCTGACGAACCCGAACGAGGTCGTGACGAAGGCGCTGCTGCGCTTCGTGACCCTGCCGAGCCGCGAGCGGGCCGCGCTCATCACGCTCGACAACGGCTTCGACCACACCAAGCCCAACTCGTTCGGCCCGGGCGGCCTGGCGAGCCTGGAGGCCGCGATCGACGAGGCCATCGCGGCCGCGCCGAAGTTCATCGCGCTGACCGGCAAGCCCTACATCTTCTGCGTCGGGGCCGACATCACCGCCATGCCGCTGCTGACCGAGCACGCGCAGGCGGTGGAGCTGGGCCGGTTCGGTCACCGGGTCTTCAAGAAGTTCAAGGATTCCCCGGTACCGACCTTTGCCTTCATCAACGGCGCGGCGATGGGCGGCGGCCTCGAGGTCGCGCTGCACTGCCACTACCGGACCGTCTCGTCCGGCGCCGCGGCCCTCGCCCTGCCCGAGGTCGCGATCGGCCTCGTGCCCGGCTGGGGCGGCACCCAGCTGCTGCCCAACCTCATCGGCATCGCCCCGGCCGCGCAGGTCATCCTGCAGAACCCGCTCACCCAGAAGCAGCTCAAGCCGGCCCAGGCGCACGAGTTCGGCATCGCCGACGCGATCTTCGAGCCGGCCGACTACCTCGAGCGCTCCCTGGCGTGGGCCGAGGGCGTGGTCGACGGCGAGATCACGGTGACCCGGCCCGAGGTCGACCGGGACATGTGGGACGGGGTGCTGTACTTCGCCAAGCACCAGCTCGACGAGCGCCTCCACGGCGCGGTGCACTCCGCGAACAAGGCCCTCGAGCTGCTCGCGCTGGCCAAGGACGCGTCGTTCGAGGACGGCACGGCGGCCGAGGACGAGGCGCTGGCCGGCCTCATCATGGGCGACCAGGCCCGGGCCAGCCTCTACGCCTTCGACCTGGTGCAGCGGCGCGCGAAGCGGCCGGCGGGCGCCCCGGACCGCAACCTGGCCCGGGACGTCACCAAGGTCGGCATCGTCGGGGCGGGCCTCATGGCCTCCCAGCTGGCGCTGCTGTTCGTGCGGCGGCTCGAGGTCCCGGTCGTGCTCACCGACCTCGACCAGGAGCGCGTCGACAAGGGCGTCGGCTACGTCCACGCCGAGATCGACAAGCTGGTGGGCAAGGGGCGCCTGGACGCGGGCCGCGCCGCGAAGTACAAGGGGCTCATCGGAGGCTCGGTCGACAAGGCCGCGTTCGCCGATGCCGACCTGGTGCTGGAGGCGGTCTTCGAGGACCTCAAGGTCAAGAAGCAGGTGTGGGCCGAGGTCGAGGCCATCGTCCGCGACGACTGCGTCCTGGCCACCAACACCTCCTCGCTGTCGGTCACCGAGATGGCCGCCGACCTCGCCCACCCGGAGCGGGTCGTCGGGCTGCACTTCTTCAACCCGGTCGCGATGATGCCGCTGCTGGAGATCGTGCGGGCCGACCGGACCGACGACGCGACCCTCGCGACCGCCTTCGCCGTCGGCAAGGCGTTGAAGAAGTCGTCGGTCCTGGTCAAGGACGCTCCGGCGTTCGTCGTCAACCGGCTGCTGACCCGCTTCCTCGGCGTGGTCACCGCCGCGGTCGACAACGGCACCCCGATCGAGGTCGCCGACGCCGCGCTCGACCCGCTGGGCCTGCCGATGCGCCCGATGGCGCTGCTGAGCATGGTCGGCCCGGCCGTCGCGCACCACGTCGCCGAGACGCTGCACCACGCGTTCCCGGACCGCTTCGGCGTCTCGGCCAACCTGGCCCGGGTCGTCGGGGCCGGCAAGCGGGGCTTCACCGACGCCGGGGGCAACCCCGACCCCGAGGTCCTCGCCCTGCTGGAGGTCGGCGACGCCCCGTCGACCGCCGAGCAGCTGCGGGCCGAGGCGACCGAGGCGCTCGCCCGCGAGATCCGGCTCATGCTCGACGAGGGTGTCGTCGCCGACCCGCGCGACATCGACCTGTGCATGATCCTCGGCGCGGGCTGGCCGTTCCACCTGGGCGGCGTCACGCCGTACCTGGACCGGGAGGGCATCTCCGAGCGGGTGACCGGCGCTCGCTTCCTGCCCGACGGTGCGGCAAACGCCCCGAAAGAGTGAATCAATCCTGAAATATCGGACCGTGAACCCCGCCCACGCCTAGCGTTGGCGGGGTTCGCGGTCCCCCCGGCCCGAGCGCGGAGCCAGCTCGATCCCGGGGGTGCACCATGCGCAAAACGATCTTCGTCGTGGCCGGCATGCTGGCGGCCGCACTGGTGCCCCCGTCCGGCGCCCAGGCCGCGAGCGTCGGCGCCACCGTCGTCTCGCCCAAGCGCCCGCTGAACGTCCGCGCCGGCGCGGCGGTCTGGACCCGCTCCCTGCGCACGCTGCCCAACGGCACCGCGGTCGCCATCGAGTGCCAGGTCAAGGGCCAGCTCATCGACCAGGGCCCGGTCCGCGTCACCGACCAGTGGGACCGGCTCACCGACGGCTCGTTCATCAGCGACGCGTGGGTGCGCCGCCCGCAGGCCGCCCCGCCCCCGTGCACGGCCGAGCAGCAGACCGCGGCGCCCGCCGCCGCGCCCGCCGCCCCGACGACCGCCGGCACGGTGGCGTCGGGCGCCATCCCGCTGAAGACCCGCGGCGGCCCGGCCCGCAGCGCGATCCTCTACGCGGGGCTGCCCAACGGCACCCCGCTCAACATCGCGTGCCAGGTCCAGGGCGAGCAGATCACCGGCACCATGCGCAGCACCGCGATGTGGGACCGCCTCGACTCCGGCGCCTACGTCTCCGACGCCTACGTCAACCGCGGAGCCACCCCGCCGTCGTGCACCGCCCCCGCCGCGGCCCCGCCGGCCGCCGCCCCGGCCCCCGGGGCCCCGGTCGCCGAGGCCGGCCGCTGGGTGAGCCCGCTGCCCGGCTTCTCGGCCCGGCCCGGCTTCCGCACCCCGACGAACCCCAACCACGTGGGCGTCGACATCATGTCGTTCGTCGGCACCCCGATCCACGCGGCGTCGGCCGGCACCGTGGTCGAGGTCGTGTGCAACATCGAGGCCGGCCACAGCTGCGACCAGACGGGCAGCGCCTCGGTCGGCGGCTGCGGCTGGTACGTGAAGATCCAGCACGCCGGCGGCGTCTCCACCCTGTACTGCCACATGGTGCGCAAGGGCGTCGTGAAGCCCGGCCAGAAGGTCGCGGCCGGACAGGTGATCGGCTACGTCGGCAGCTCCGGCAACTCCTCCGCCCCGCACCTGCACTTCGAGGTCCACGTGAACACCCCGCCGACCTCGCCGGGCAACGCGATCGACCCGCTGCCCTTCATGCGCACGCACGGCGCGCCGATCGGCTGAGCCCGCGTGCGGGTTCTCAATGAATCTCGCACTTCCTCGTCGATCTGTCACTCGGTCTGTCACTTCGCGACATTCCATTGAGAAGCGTCGGCACGGCTGTCCGGTCCCCGCGAGGTTGGCAGTTTCTCAGCGATCCGCGTAGTCGTCTTGGCGGGTTCTCGGGCGGTGTGGCGGTTGTGGCGCTCGCGTCCTCCAGGCCGGTGGCATGGCCCCGCGCGACACGTTTGGCGGGAAGCTACACCGCCGCGGGCCCCTCGCCCGCGAGGCCGCGGCAGCGCGTCAGGCGACGTGCCGCGGCGGGGCGCCCGCACCGGGGCTCAGCCGGCCGGCAGGCGGCTGACGACGCTGTGGGCGCGGCCGCTCAGCTCCCGGTCCAGGGTCTCCTGGGCGTCGCGCATCGCGTCGGCGTACCGCGGTTCGGCGAGCCGCCGCATCCCCTCCTCGGGCGCGACGTCCTCGACCACCGCGCTGATCCACCAGATGTTGCCGAACGGGTCTCGAATCCGGCCGCCCCGCTGGCCGAAGGCCTGGGTGGCCGCCGCGGTGACCACGCGGGCCCCGGCGGCGACCCCGCGCTCGATCGTCCGGTCGGCGTCGGCGACGAAGACCCGCAGCAGCGACGGCATGGCCGGCCAGCCGGGCAGCCGGTCGAAGGCGAGCAGGACGGTGTCGCCGACGCGGATCTCGGCGTGCCCGATCGTGCCGTCCTCCAGCCGGACGCGGCCCGTCTCGGCCCCGTCGAACACCGCGGTGACGAAGTCCAGCAACCGCCCGGTGTCGGGCGTGACGATCCACGGCGCGACGGTCGTGTACCCGGCCGGTGGGGTGCTGCTCATGAAGATCTCCCTCGTGTCGTGGCGGAACTTCGGCCCACGCTAGGACCGGTACAGGCCAGTTCTCGTCCTAGACCCGGGCCGCCGCGTCACTCGACGTATAACCCCATGCGGGGTATACCTGACGGGTGCCCAAAATCAACGTCTACCTCCCCGACGAGCTCGCCGAGGCGGTCAAGGCCGCCGGCATCCCGGTCTCGGCCATCTGTCAGCGCGCGCTCGAGCAGGCCGTGCGGAGAGTGACCGCGATCCGCGAGACGGTCCTCGGCGACCTCGACGACGCCGCCCTGGCCGCCCGCCTGCCGCACTTCACCGCCCGCGTGCGCACCGTGCTGCGCCTGGCCGCCGAGCACGCGGCGGCCGGGCGGGCCCCGGCCGTCGGCACCGCCCACCTGCTGACCGGCATCGTCGCCGAGGGCGGCAACCTGGCGCTGCACGTCCTGCGCGCGATCGACATCGAGCCGTCGGCGGTCCCCGCGGCGATCAGCGCGACGCCCGAGCCGGCCGAGTCCGCGGACGGCCGCCGGTTCAGCGCCCCGGCCGCGGCGGCGCTGGAGCTCGCGGTCACCGAGGCGACCGCGCTGGGCCACAACTACGTCGGCTGCGAGCACCTGCTCCTGGGCCTGGTCGCCGAGCCGGACGGCGCGGCCGGTCAGGCCCTGCGCGCCCTGGGCGCCGAGCTGCGCCTGACCCGCCGCGCCGTGACCGCGGCGCTGGCCGGCTACGTCCACCTGCAGGCCCAGTCCCCCACCCTGGAGTCCGCCCTGGCCCCGCTGCTGGAGCGCATCGAGCGGCTGGAGCACCGGCTCCCATGACCCGCAGCGTGCTCCTGCTGGCCTCCAAGGACACCATCGCGTACCGCACCGGCTCCATCGCCACCGGCGCCGCCCTCCTCGCCGCCGCCGCCCCGCCGGCCGGCGTCGACGTCACGGTCGAGGACGTCCTGGCCGAGCCCGGGTGGGACGCCTCCCCCGCGACGATGGCCGCGACCGCGCGCCGCGTCCGCGCGGCCCTCGGCGAGGAGGGCTTCCACGGCGTCGTCGCGACCCACGGCACCGACACACTGGAGGAGGCGGCCTACCTGACCGACCTCGTCGCGGCCGCCGGCCCCGGCACAGCCCGCGGCGCCATCGTCTTCACCGGCGCCCTGCACCCGCTCGACGCCCCGGACAGCGACGGCCCCGCCAACCTGACGGCCGCCCTGGCCGCCGCGGCGGACCCGGCCGCGGCCGGCCTCGGCGCGCTCGTCTGCCTCGACGGGGAGCTGCACGCGGCCGCCCGGGTGCGCCAGGCCGCCACGTCGCGCCCGGGCGCGTTCACCTCCGCCCCGCACGAGCCGCTCGGCCGCGTGCACGGCGGCCGCGTCACCCTGACCGCCGCGCCGCCCCCGCGCCCCCCGACGCCGCCGGGCGAACCGGAGACGAACGTGGCGCTGGTCAAGGTGTACCCGGGGATCGGCCCGGCGCCGCTCATCGCCGCCACCGACGCCGGGGCGAGGGGCGTGGTGCTGGAGGGCACCGGGGCGTTCAACGTCCCCGTCTCCCTGCTGGGCACCGTCGCCGACCTGGTCTCCTGGGACATCCCGGTCGTCGTGACCTCCCGCGCCCGCGCGGCCGGGTCGCCCCGCCTCCCCGACGGGCTGGCGGCCACCGTCGGCGCCATCCTCGCCCCGCAGCTGACCGCCGGGAAGGCCTGGGCCGCGCTCATGGTCGCGCTGGGCGCCGAGGGCGGCGTCGCGGCCGCGCGCGACTACTTCGCCCGGCTCTGAGCGGGCCTCGGGCAGCGTCACGGCCGGTCGCGGCCCCAAGCCCCCCAGGGCCGCAGTGCTCCCAGGGCCGCAGTGCCCCCAGGGCCCGAGAACCGCGCTGGCGGGCCTCGAGCGAACTCGCGGCTACGAAGCCCGAAGCCCGCTCAGCGCGCGGGCGCGGCCGTAGTCGGCGAGGGCGTGGAACGCGGCCTTCGGTGTCCACGAACCGTCCGGCAGCACCCGCACGATCCCGCGCGCGGCCAGGTCGAAGTCGCGCCCGGGATCCCCGGTGGTGGGCAGGTGCCGGTTCGCGAACGTGTAGACGAACGCCGCCTCCACGCCGCCGGCCTCGTAGTCGCGCAGCAGGTCCAGGATGTAGCGGGCCTGGCCCTCCTCGTCGCGCTCCAGCCCGGGCGTGATCGTCGCGGCCGTGCCGTGCTCGTCGTACGTCACCGGCTCCGCCGCCCCCGCCACCTCCCCCGCGCCGCGGAACGTGCAGCAGCCGAACTCGGTCGCGGCGTACGGCTTGCCCTGCCCCACCGCCGCCGCCAGGCTCTGCGGGAACGCCGCGGCGTTGGTCGCGTCGCGGTAGCCGGCGTCGCTCGCGATGATGTCGAACGGCGCCCAGTCCACGGCCTCCAGCGGGATCGAGGCGTAGCCGACGGGCCCGCCGAAGCGCTCCCGCACGGCGGGCACGGCCTCGGCGAGGAAGTCGTGCACGGCGGCCCGCGCGGCCGGGACCGCCTCGCGCATGCGCATCGGGTCGGTGAACAGCGCCATGCGCTCGGCCAGGTCGCGGCCGGGCAGGAAGCCGTCGGTGAACATGGCGATCTCGGAGCCGGTGAGGAAGACGACCCGCGCCCCGCCACGCCGCAGCCGCTCGGCCCGCTCGGCGCCGTCGAGCACGAACGCCAGGAGCGCGTCGCGGTCGAGGCCGTTGGTGAACGGGCAGTACCACACCTCGAGCCCGGCCTCGGCCGCCAGCCGCGCGGCCAGTTCGAGCCGGTTCTGCACGCCGCCCGTGATGCGCACCGCGTCGCAGTGCAGCTCGTCGCGGATGACGCGCAGGTCGCGCCGGACGGTCTCGGGGTCCCACGGCTCGTGGGTCGTGGACCCGCCGCTGACGAAACCGGTGTCGTAGTTCATGCCGAAGACGCGCATCGCCCAACCCTCCAAATACGGTACGGCCAGTACCTTATAGGGTACGTCGAGTACCCTGCAAGCCATGACCACGAGACGCCGGGGCGCCGAGCTGGAGCAGGCGATCCTGCGCGCGGCCGCGGACGAGCTGCGCGAGTCCGGCTACGCGGGCATGACCATGGACCGGGTCGCCGCCCGGGCCGGGACCAACAAGAACGCGATCTATCGCCGGTGGCCGCATCGGGCGGCCCTGGGCGTCGCGGCGTACCGCCACCTCACCGACGCCGTGATGCCGAACCCGGACACGGGAACGCTGCGGGGCGACGCCCTGGAGATGCTGCGCCGGGCCAACGAGACCTGGTCGTCCCCGCACGGCACGATCCTGCGCGGGCTCCTGGCCGCCGCGGCCGACGACCCGGCGCTGCTCGACCTCATGCGCGAACGCTCGGGCGCGGCGACCATGGACCGTGTCTGGCTGGCCATGCTCGAGCGCGCCGTGGCGCGCGACGAGGCGCCGCCCGCGGCCGCGCACCCGCGCGTGGCGACGACCCCGATGATGCTGCTGCGCGCCGAGTACGCGATGCGCGGCATCCCGACCGTCCCCGACGAGGTGCTGGTGGAGATCGTCGACGAGGTCTTCCTGCCCCTCGTCCGCGGCCGCGCCTGAGCCCAGCGCACGCCACCCGCGCGGCACGGCACGGGCACCGCGCGCCCCGAGCCCACGCACAGCACCACCCGAGCGGCAACTCCGCCGGGGACCTCGCGGCACGCGCGCGCCGGGGCGGAGGCCGCTCAGCCGCCGCCGAGGTGCGGCAGGGCCCGCGCGGCCGCCTGCACCGCGGCGACCGCCGCCTCCACCGCCTCGTCCGGCCCGCCCGGGCGCACGGTCAGGTGCACCTCGTAGGTCAGCGGCGCGTCGGCGACGATCGGCACCCACTTGAAGCGGTCCGCGTGCCGCCCCCCGAACTCCATCCCCGCCTTGAACGGCAGCGCCACGTCCGAGGGCACCACGAGCACCCGGCCGTCCCAGCGCGCCGCGGTCTCGTGGCGCAGGCGCAGCACGGCGGCCGCGGTGTCCGCCGTCGGCCTCCCGGCGCCGCCGCCGGGGTGCCGGTCCAGGCCCCACGCCGCACGGCGGTCCTCGGGGACGCCGGTGAGGTGCGGAATCGGACGGTACCGCCGCAGCAGCTCCGGCAGCGCCAGCCGCACGCCCGGGAAGTGCGCCGCCGGGACCATGGCCTCCAGGCGCGCCGTGTAGAGGCGCACCGAGCGGCGGCCCGGCGCCCCGGGCGCGCCGATGAGCAGCGCGTGCCGGTGGAGCTCCGGGGCCGCGTGCCGATGGGGCTCGAGGTATTCGACGGCGACCCGCGCCCGCCCGAACCGCTCGGCCAGCCGCGCCTGCGCGGGCGCGACGAACGCCGCGTGGTGGGGCAGGCACGCCAGCCGCGGCAGCCCGTCGGCGGGGCCGGGCCGGCGCATCAGCTCGTATTCGCCGACGACGCTGCGGGCCGCCCGCTCGAAGTCCCGCCCGCGCTCGGTCAGGCGCAGCTGCCCGCGGTTGCCCTCGAAGAGCGGCTCCCCGCACCAGCGCTCGATCCGGGCGATGGTCTTGCCCACCAGTTGCCGCGCGTAGGGCCGGTCCCGCAGGTGCGACGGCCGCGTCGGCGACAGCGCCTCCGCGGCCTTCGTGTGCTGGCGGTGCTCGGCGACGGCGAGGAACACGCGGCACTCCCACTCGTCGGGAGCGACGTCGTCGCTGACGGCCATGTCCGGAGAACCTAGAAGGGGCGCGGGCACCGGCGGAAGCCGGAAATCGGGTTTTCGCCACAGGGGCAAAAACCGCCCATACCCCCTTGCGTTCGTGACCGTCGGTTACCTGACGTATCAGGGACTTCGTGACGCTGCGTGAGATAGACCGTAACGCGGCGCCGCTTCCGAGCGTGTTACACGGTCCGTAGAGGGCGGATCACTCTACGCCGGGTGATCGAACCACCCGGGTGCGCGCGCCTTCGGCAACTACGGTGCGCACGCGCGACGGGGGCGGTAGACAGGTGAGCGGCGGCGGGTACGCGACCGAGGGGGACCAGGTGACACCCACACGCGTCACGGCGCTGACGATCGAGCTGGTGCAGCGGGGCGCCGTGCGCACCACGCTGACGGTCCGCTCCCCCGCCCCGCCCGACGCGGGACCCCCGGCGAAGCCGCTGGTCCCGGTCGCCGCCGTCAGGCCCGATGCCGTCCCGGCCGGTCGCGGCCGTTCTTGACCGCGTACATCGCCTGGTCGGCCGTGCGCAGCACCGCTTCCGGGTGCTCGCCCGGCCCCGCCAGGTGCACGCCGATGCTCGCCCCGATCCGGACCTCCTCGCCCTGAATCAGGAACGGCGCGTCCGCGCAGGCCCGCAGCCGGGCGACGACCGAGCGCGTCTCGTCCTCGGTGCCGATCCCGGGCAGGAGCAGCACGAACTCGTCCCCGCCGACCCGGGCCAGCACGTCGACCGGCCGCAGGCAGCCGCTCAGCCGCGCCCCGACCTGCCGCAGCAGCTCGTCCCCGGCCTCGTGGCCGAACTCGTCGTTGACCGGCTTGAAGCCGTCCAGGTCGACGAAGAGCACCGCGACCGGCTCGGCCTCCAGCGAGTCGGCGAGGCGCTGCTGGAGCCGGCGCCGGTTGGGCAGGCCGGTCAGCGGGTCGTGGTGGGCGTCGTGGGCGAGGCGGTCCTGCCGCTCGCGGGAGTCGGTGATGTCCCGGGCGTTGATCACCACGCCGTCGAGGGCCGGGTTGTGCAGCTGGTTGGAGGCGGTGAGGTCGAACCAGCGGTAGTCGCCGCCGGCCTGGCGCACCCGGACCTGCAGGCGCTCCAGGGCGCCCTTCTGCGCCGTCAGGGCCGCGAACCGCTCCCGTAGGTGCGGGCGCTCGTCCGGGTGGACGATCTCGAAGACCGGGGTGCCCACGCGCGTGACGCCGAGGATGCGCCGGCCGCTCGGGCTGGCGTACTGCACCCGCCCCTCGTCGTCGAGCACCACCACGACGTCGGGGGCGTGCTCGACCAGGGCCGAGAAGCGCTCCTCGGCGCGGCGGCGCACGAGCTGCGAGCGGTAGCCGAGGATGGCCAGCCCCGCGACCCCGACGAGCAGCATCGTGAGCAGCGCCAGGTTGATGGTCAGGCTGCGGTTGCGCACCGGCCCGTCGAAGGTGACCGTGGACTGCGTGCGCACGTAGGCCCAGCCGCCCGGCAGCCCGCCGTGGACCGTGGCGATCATCGAGTGGCCGCGCTCGGAGTACGTGACGAACACCGAGTCGGTGGAGGTGACCTTCGCCGCGATCGCCGGGTCCACGCGGCCGCCGAGCTGGGACGGGTCGCTGGACGCGCCGATCACCCCCGCGGCGTCCACGAGCAGTGAGACGTGCGAGTCGTCCGTGAGCTTGACGAGGTACTCCTGCAGCTGACTCTTCGCCAGGGGCACGAACCCGTACAGGATCGCCGCGGGCTGGCTGCCCACGACGATGAGCACGGCCACCGCCTGCACCAGGGTGCCGCGCATCGTCATGATCGAGGAGAACCCGGGCCGGCCGAGCGCGAGCGAGGAGATGAGCGGCTTGAACGCGGCCGACAGCGGGTCGGGGAACATGCTCGCGGGGCCGCTGGCGCTGAGCGCGTTGCCGGTCAGGTCGGTGAGCATGAGCCCGTAGCCGAACGACGGCGACTTCTTCGCGTACTCCTGCAGCGCCGCCGCGTCGCCGGCGTCACCGGCCGTCATCGACAGCGGGTGGCTGGTGACGAAGTCGTTGAGCTCCTCGGCCGAGACGAGCAGCATGTGCGCGGCGAGGTCGCCGTTGTTGGTGGCCAGGGCGAGGGAGTCGGCGCGGTGCACGGTCTCGGCCGTGCGCAGCGCGGAACGGTTCACCGAGATGCCGACGGCGCCGATGGCCAGCAGCAGCGCGACGCTGACACCGACGACCAGCCAGCTGCGCAGCCGCATCCGACCCCCTCCGACGCATCCGGGGAAACGTAGGACAGATCGGCCCGCCGCGCGGAGGTTCTGAGCAGAAGTGCCCGCCGTCACACGACGGGGACGGGCGCGGTGCCGCTCAGCACCGGGGTGACCGCGGCGGCCGGCAGCGAGACGGTGACCTCCAGCCCGCCGCCGTCGAGGGCGACCGCGGAGACACCGCCGCCGTGCGCCTCGCACACGGCCCGCACGATCGACAGCCCGAGCCCGGTGCCGCGGGCGCCGGTGCGCTCCCGGCCGCCGCGGCGGAACGGCTCGAACAGCGCGGGCAGGTCGGCCGGCTCGACCTCGAATCCGGTGTTGCCGACCACGAGCCAGGCGAGCGTCTCGTCGGTGCCGGTGCGCACCCAGATCCGCCCGGCCAGATGGTTGTACCGCACCGCGTTCTCGATGAGATTGCCCGCCAGCCGCTCCAGCAGCCCCGGGTCCCCGACCACGTTGGCCGGGGCCAGGTCGGTGCTGACGTCGAGCTTGAGCCGCTTGACCTCCTTGCCCATCGCCGACAGGGCGACGGTGACCCCGGTGGCCAGGTCGGTGCTCACCTTCCGGCCGAGCCGCCGCCCGGCCTGGGCCTCGGTGCGGGCCAGCAGCAGCAGCGACTCGACCAGCGCGTTGGCCCGCATCGAGGCGTCGCGCACGACGGTGGCCATGCGGCGGTACTCCGCGACGTCCGCCTCCGGGTCGTCGAGGGTCACGTCGACCTCGGTGCGCATCACGGCCAGCGGGGTGCGCAGCTCATGGGAGGCGTTGGCCACGAAGCGTTTCTGGGTCTCGAACGCGGCCGTGATGCGGTCGAGCATCGCGTCGAAGGTCTTCGCGAGCTCGGCCACCTCGTCGTCGGCCCCATCGTAGTTGATCCGCGCGTCGAGGGACTCCCCGGAGAGGCGCTGGGCCGTGGTCGTGACCCGCTGCAGCGGCCGCAGGGAGCGCCCGGCCACGACGTAGGCTCCCGCGACCCCCACGGCCCCGATGAGCAGCAGCGCGAGGCTGCCCCGGGTCAGCAGCTCCCACTCGGCGGCGTCGACGAGGTCGGTCTGCCAGGTGTGCGCGTCGATCTCGGTGCCGTCGGCCAGCACCACCCTGGTCCCGGGCTGCAGCTGGTCGGCGGGCTTGAGCGCGCCGTCGACCAGGATGTAGGCCAGCACGACCAGCACCAGCCCGGCCCCGACGAGCAGGATGCCGTTGAGCAGCGTGAGCCGCAGGCGCAGGGTGGGGCGGAAGACGGCGGTGCGGCGGGCGTCGTAGATGGTCATTGGGGCGGCCGCGTCCGGTACCCGGCGCCGACCACGGTCTCGATGAGCGCCGGATCGCCGAGCTTCTTGCGCAGCGTCATCATCGTGACCCGCACCGTCGTGGTGAACGGGTCGGCGTTGGCGTCCCAGACCCGCTCCAGCAGCTCCTCGCTGGAGACCACCGCGCCGCGGGCCTTGAGCAGCTCCTCGAGCAGCCCGAACTCCTTGCGGGTGAGGTCCAGCGGCTGCCCGGCCCGGGTCGCGACCCGCTTGGCCTGGTCGAGAACGAGGTCGGCGATGGTGAGCACGGGCGGCGCGGCCGGGGTGGCGCGCCGGCCCAGGGCCTGCACCCGGGCGACGAGCTCGTCGAAGGCGAAGGGCTTGGGCAGGTAGTCGTCGGCGCCGATCTGCAGGCCCTCGACCCGGTCGGCGACGCTGCCGCTGGCGGTGAGCATCAGCACCCGGGTCAGCGCGCCGGAGCCGACCAGGTCGGCGCAGATGTCGTCGCCGTGCACGCCGGGCAGGTCGCGGTCGAGCACCACGACGTCGTAGCGGGTGACCATCGCCATCTCGTGCCCGGCGGTCCCGTCGTAGGCGACGTCGACGGCCATGCCCTGCCGCCGAAGTCCCCGGACGATCGCGTCGGCGAGATTCGTCTCGTCCTCGATCACGAGCACGCGCACGCCCTTCACCCCCAGCCGAATCCGGGCCAGTGTGGTTCACGGGACGTGAAGTTCCCGTGAAAGCCCTGGCTGCCAATGTAGCTACCCGGGCAACCGCCACAGCCGCACCGAGTCCCCGCCGGCGAGGCAGGCGAGCCGGTGATGGCGCACCGAGCAGCGCGACGGGACGGTGCTGACGTTGCCGAGCGGGGTGATGGCGCCGGTGCGCAGGTCGATGCGGGCCAGCCGGGAACCGTCGCCTTCCGGACGCTGCACGAGCACCGAGCCGGCCGGGGCGGAGCCGATGCCGTCGTCGTCCGTGCCGTCGCCGGCGTCCGGCACCACGGCCCAGCCCGCGAGGTCGGCGCGGTCGGCGCCGGTGGACCAGTCCACGACGCGCACCCGCGTGAAGTCGCTGCGGTCGCGGGCGACGAGCACGCCGGGGCCGGCCGCGTCGAGCCGCACCGGGCGCCGCCAGGCCTCGGCGCCGGTGGCCGGGTCGAGCACGGCGAGGTCGCGCCAGTTGGGCACGCAGACCATCGGGCCGCACATCACGACCACGGGGCCGTAGGCGATCTCGGCGATCGGCGCCTGCTGCGCCGAGGAGAACAGCAGGTGCCACCGGTAGCGCAGGGTGTCGCTGCCGTACGCCGTGATGAGCGCCCCGTCCGCGCGCACCGCGACGATCACGAGGAGGCCGCCGACGATCCGGACGCTGGTCGGCGGGGTGTCGGCGAGCTCGGGGACGTCGGCGGCGACGGACACGCCCCCGGTGACGGCGCTGCGGATCTCGGTGCGGCCGCCGGAGTACCAGACCGCGAACCAGGCGCTGCCGGGCACGCCGGGCGCGACGACGCGGGCCCCGCCGGGCGCGTCGAACGCCCACCGGACGGCGCCGGACTCGGCATCGAGCCCGGCCAGGCGGACCGGGTCCGGGGCGGCGCCGCGCGGCGGCACGACCGGCGGGCAGACGGCGGCCCGGTCGTCGATGGTGAGCAGCCCGGGCGCGCCGCCGTCCGGGCCGGCGACGACGGCGATCGGGGCGCCGCCCCGCGACCACTGCGCCCGGCCGGTGGCGGGGTCGATCCGCTCCAGGCTCCAGCCGGCGGCGGCGGTGCAGGGGCGGTGGCGCACGTACGCGCGGTCGGCGGCCAGGTAGGCCTGCCCGCCCTCGGGCCCGGCCAGCGAGCGGCTCCACCTGACCTTGCCGGTGCTCCAGTCGTAGGCGGTGAGCCCGGGCTCGTCGCGGACGGCGTAGACGGCGGAGCGGTCGGCGACCAGGTCGGAGGCGTGCTCGGCGAGGGTGCCGGCCTCCTCGACGGCGGTCCCGGGCCGCGAGCCGGTGGCGAAGAGCACCACGAGCGTCACCATCAGCACGACGGGCCACCGCCGGCGCCCGGCCCCGCGCGGGGGCGGCCACTGCAGCGTCTCCCCGCCGTCGACGACCCCGTGCGATTCACCAAGATCGATCAGCTCGCCCACGTCACCAGCGTCCCCGCATCAGCGCTCGGTCGCCAGCCGGAAGGGCACGACCTCGGCGGCCCGGGTTCGCTGTGCTAACGCCGGGCCGCCGCCGGCAGCGGCCAGACCGTCACTTCTCCGGCGAGGCCGCAGGCCACGAGCCGCTCGTCGGCGGCGCACGCCGGCACGCCGACCCAGGACGCGCCGGTGCCGAAGACCGTGATCCGGCCGCCGGCGGGGTCGAGCAGCCCGAGCCGGGTGTCGAGCTGTCCGTCGTCGCGGCGCCAGACGACGACCCGGCCGCCCTGCACCCCGACGGGCCGCCAGTCGCCGAGGCGGGCCCGGACGGCACCGGTGTGCGCGTCGACGAGCACGCCCCGGGCCATGGGATCGCCCTGCCGCCCGCCCGCGGTCAGCACGAGCGTCGCCGGCTGCGCGCTCGCGCCGACGATGGTGTCGTAGCCCTCGACCCGCCACGCCGGCCGGCCGGTGCCCGCGTCGAACGCCGCGAACCCGCCGTCCTCGGCGCGGCACCACCGCCCGGGCGCGCAGCCGACGAGCCCGCCGAGCCCGGCCGGGGGCAGGTGCCACAGCGGCCGGCCGCTCGCCCGGTCGTAGACGTCGTCGCCCCCGGCGGCCGTGACCACGACCTGCCCGGCCCGCGCGCCCGGGGCGCCGCGGTCCTCGCCGAGCTCGAAGATCGCGGCGGCGCCGGGCCGCCGCAGGCGCTCCGTGCGCGCGGGGGCGCCGGTGGCCAGGTCGTAGCCGGTCAGGACGCCGTCCGGGCCGAGGACGGTGAGCGAGGTCAGCTCCCATCCCCCGCCGATCGGGCGGCCGAGGGAGGCCTCGCGACCGGCGGGCACGGTGCTGCTCCAGAGCGTCGCGCCCGTGCGCTCGTCCACGGCCAGCAGCGCGATCGGCGGGCGCTGCGCCGAGTCCGGCGTCGCCGGCGACTGCGTGGTGTCCTCGAGCAGGAGCCGGCCGCCGAAGCGCCCGATCAGCGAGACGCCGCCGCGCTGCCAGAGCTGCCGGCCGGTGCGCGGGTCGAGCGCGCGCACGTTCTCCAGCGCCCGCCCGTCGCCGAGCCACACGTGCAGCACGGCGACGTCCGCGTCGGCATAGGCGAGCTGCTGCGCGTCGCCGAGGTCGGCGCCCCACAGCCGGGCGCCGGCGGGGCCGTACACCTCCAGCCGGTGCGGCCCCTCGCCGGAGTACCGCGTGACGAAGATCCGCCCGCCCCCGAGGTCGGCTCGCTGCGCCCCGGTGCCGATGTGCAGCACGGGCGCGGAGACGGCCGAGGCGTCGCCCGGCACCAGGGCGGCGAGCACGGCCACGGCGAGCGCCGCCGCCCGGCGCGTGGGTCCGGACAGCCGCGGCCGCCGGGGCCGCGGGGTCTCCGGCGGCGACCAGGGTGCCGCGTCCCCGAGATCGATCACGCTCACGGCAGCCTCCAGACGGTCAGCCCGTTGCCCAGGCAGACGACCACACCCGCACCGGTCCGGCAGCGCGGCGCCGGGCCGAGCCGGCCGCGCCCGACCACCCGCACGTGGCCGGTCCGGGGATCGTAGAGGCCGACGAGCCCCTGCCACTGCCCGGCGTCGGTGTGGGTGACCACGCTGCGGGGGCCGACGGTGATGTACGTGGCGACCCACCCGGTCAGCCGGTGCGTGACGGCGCCGGTGCGGGCGTCGATCGCCAGCACGACGGGGTCGTGCGTGAGCGATGTCGAGTTGCCCAGGCCGCCCGCGACGATCAGGTCTCCGGAGACGTCGAAGATGTCGTTGTACTGCCCGACGTCCCACACGCTGCGCCCGCTCGCCGCGTCCAGGCCGTGGATGCCGTCGCCGCCCACGAAGCACCAGCGCCCCGCCCCGCAGCGGAACGGCCGCCCGCCCAGCTGGCCGAGGCGCCACAGCAGCCGGCCCGAGGCGAGGTCGTAGACGTCCGGGCCCGGCTGGCCGATGCGGCCCACCACGACCCGGTCGCCGGAGACGGTGAAGTCGGAAACGTTGCCGCCCAGCTCCGCCAGCGGCGTGCGGGTCGTCACCGCGCCCGAGACCGGGTCGCGGCGCTGCAGGGTGCCGCCGGCGGTGAGCTCGTCGATCGCGCCGAGCGTGTCCGGATGCGCGTCGGAGCCGTCGTAGGAGACCAGCGAGCCGGCCGGCAGCGTCTGGTCCCACGCGGGCGCGCCGGTGCGCGGGTCGACGCCCAGCAGCCGCGTCGGTGTGTCGTTGCCGACGCGTGTGTACGGCCGCGTCACCCCGGTGACGTCCTCCAGCAGCACGACCGGGCCGGCGGGCCCGATGACCACGGACGCGGGCCGGTGCCACAGCTGGGCGCCGGTGCGCCGGTCGAGCGCCGTGGCGCCGGCCTCCTCGGCCGACTGCCGGCCGTACGCCGAGCTCAGCACCAGCACCTCGCCCGCGGCGAAGGCCAGGCCCTCGTTCTCCCCGGACCGTGGCCGGCTCCACAGCAGCCGCCCGCCGACCGTGCGCGCCTCGAAGCGGCCGGGCCCGCCGTCCTCGAACCGCGAGACGAACAGCAGCCCGCCGTCGAGCTGCGCGTCGAGCACCCGGTCCGCGAGCGTGAACAGCGGCCGCCCGTCGCGGGGCGGCCCGTCGGCGACGAGCAGCGCGGCGGCGAGCACGGCGACCACCAGCTCGGCCAGGCGCCCCCGGCCCCGGCGGACCGGCTCGTCCGGCGGTGACCACGCCCAGGCGTCGCCGAGATCGATCAGGCTCATCGCAGCCTCCACACGTACAGCACCCCGACCGCGAGGCAGGCGACCCGCTCGGCGGTGGCGGCGCACTGCGGCGCGCCGTAGAAGTCGGGGGCGCGGCCGATGACGTGCACCGACCCGTCCGCGGGGTCGAGCCGCCCGACGACCGCGTCCGTGGTGCCGGCCGGGCGCCAGACGAAGGACGGGGTGCCGGGCGCGGCCATGAAGGGCCCGTTGGCGAGGAACCAGCCCCGCCGCTGCCAGGCGACGCCCCCGCCCCGGTCGGCCGGGAACGCCGCCACGTCGTCGGGCTTGAACCGCTCCGCCGTCGCGCGGAACATCACCAGCCGGTCGCCGGTGTCCTGCAACAGCGCCGAGTAGTCAGGGACCCGCCACAGCACGGCCCCGGTGGCCGGGTCGAGCACCTCGGTCCCGCCCTCGCCGAAGACGCAGTAGTGCGCGCGCAGGCAGGGGACGGGCCCGTTCCAGGCCGGCGACTCCCCCGCCCACGTCCACAGCCGCCGCCCCGAGGCGAGGTCGAACACCTCGGTCCCGCCGCGCCCGGCCGGCAGCACCAGCTCCTGCCCGGGCAGCCCGGCCTGATGACGCGAGACGACGCCCGCGACGTCGAGCCGGAAGCTCCCGGTGACCGCCCCGCCGACCGGGTCCCGCACCCGCAGCGCCCCGTCGCGGTCGAGCTCGCGCAGCCCGCGCAGCAGGGGGTACGGCTCGTAGTCGAGCCCGCTCTCCGTCCCCGGCGCCAGCTCGGCCGTCCACCGTGCAGTGCCCGTTCGCTCGTCGAGCCCGAGGTACCGCTCGTGGTGCGGCACCCGCGGCAGCGCGACGGCCGGGTCGTCGGGGTTGCCGTAGGAGGTGTCGAACCGGTCGTCCTCGCCCGTCCACGCGAGCTCCTGCACCACGACGACGTCCCCGGCCAGCCCGGCGAAGCGCGCCCGCTCCCGCCGCCACCGCAGCGCCCCGGTGGCGGCGTCGAGGCCGTCGACCCACCCCTGCAACGCCCCGCCCGTGTCGGCCCGCTCGACCTGCACGATCGCGGTCCGGCCGGTGAGCGCGACGTAGGACTCGGCGGCCGCGCTCTCCCGCCGCCAGAGCAGCCGCCCGGTCCGCGCGTCGAGCGCCTCGGCGACCGGGTCGGCGCCGGTCCGGTACCGGTGCACGAGGATCCGCCCGCCCGCGGCGTCGAGCGCGAGCACCTGGAACCCGGCCGTCCACAGCGGCTCCAGCCCCGGCCGGTGGTCCGCGCCGCCCGGCAGCACCGCGGCGACCCCGAGCACGAGCATCCCGAGGACGGCGCGCCGCCACCGGCGCCGTCGCCGCGCGACGGCGGGCCCGGGGCGCTGCGGCGGTTCCCAGGGCGCACTGATGTCGAGCTCGATGATGGCGTCGGACACGGGCCCCCTCTCTCCGTCAGAAGAGAGTCTTCTGCACGCCGCTCAGGTTGCGTACCGTCCGGCGGGGCGACATGTCGGACGCTCCGCATCACGACATGTCGGATTTATACCCTGACGGGCGGCACAACGGATGCATGGTTCGCCGCACGGACGAAGCCGGACTCGGGTTCGCGGGGGTGCGGACCGTCGCTCCCGCCAGACACCGCTGGGCGCTGCGCGCCGACGCTGCCAGGTCCGCGGATGGTCGCCCGCACCCCGAGCATTCGCGGACGCTGCGCGCCGACGCCGCCAGGCTCCCGGATGTCCGCCCACACCCGAGCACGCACGAACCCCGCGCGCCGACGCTGCCAGGTCCGCGGATGGTCACCCTCACCCCGAGCATTCGCGGACGCTGCGCGCCGACGCCGCCACGCCCACGAACGCCCACCCACACCCCGAGCACGCACGAACCCCGCACGCCGACGCCACCACGCCCACGAATGGCCGCCCACACGCGAGACCCGGCCGAGGCTGCGCGCCGGGCCGCCGGGTGCCGGAGGCTCGCGCGAGGGCGACCAGGTGGATACATCGAGGGTGACCCGCGGCGGACCTGGCAGCGACGGCGCGCCAGCGCCGAGCGGTGTCTGGCGGGAGCGACGGTCCGCACCACGGCGGACCCGAGCAGAAAAAAGCCCTGGTCGCGGACCGAAACCGCCCGCGACCAGGGGAAAATCTCTAGCGGCGCGGCGCCCGGGCCGGCGGCGCCGACGTCAGCGGCGCCGGCTCCTCGATGCGGCTCACCCACTCGGTGACCTGCCGCGCCACGTCCTGCGCGGTGAGGCCCAGGTCGGCCAGGATCTCGTTGCGCGACCCGTGCGGGTGCCAGCCCTGCTCGACGCCGAGGTCCTTCAGCGGCACCCACACGTCGGCGTCGCGCAGGGACTTCGCGATGGCGTCGCCCACGCCGCCGGTCCGCACGCCGTCCTCGAGGGTCACGACGAGCCGGTGCTCGCGGGCGAGGGCGACGAGCTCGACCGGCACCGGGCGGACCCAGCGCGGGTCGACGACGGTCACGCCGTAGCCCTGCTCGGCCAGGCGCGCGGCCACGTCCATGCCCATGTGCGCGAAGGCGCCGACGCTGACCAGCAGCACGTCCTTGCGCTCGTGCTCGGCGAGCACGTCCACGCCGCCGAAGCCGTCGACGCCGCCCACGCGGCGCACGGCGGGCAGGTCGGCCGGGACCGAGCCGGTCGGGAAGCGCAGGATCGTCGGGCCGTCGTCGATGCCGACCGCCTCGCGCAGCTCCTCGCGCACCGTCTGGGCGTCGCGGGGCGCGGCCAGGCGCAGGCCCGGCACCACGCCGAAGACCGACATGTCCCAGATGCCGTAGTGCGACGGGCCGTCGGGGCCGGTGACGCCGGCCCGGTCGAGCACGAACGTGACCGGCAGGCGGTGCATGGCCACGTCGAGCAGGACCTGGTCGAAGGCGCGGTTGAGGAAGGTCGCGTAGACGGCGACGACCGGGTGCAGGCCGCCGATGGCCAGGCCGGCCGCGGAGGTCGCCGCGTGCTGCTCGGCGATGCCGACGTCGTAGGCGCGCTCCGGGTATTTCCGCATGAGCTTCGCGATCCCCGTCGGCTCGGCCATGGCGGCGGTGATGCCGACCACGTCCGCCCGCTCGTCGGCGATCGCGACGAGCTCGTCGGCGAAGACGCCGGTCCA
Organism: Dactylosporangium sp. CA-139114; assembly: GCF_050955725.1. Taxonomy (NCBI): domain Bacteria; kingdom Bacillati; phylum Actinomycetota; class Actinomycetes; order Micromonosporales; family Micromonosporaceae; genus Dactylosporangium; species Dactylosporangium sp. CA-139114. The sequence goes on along the minus strand of NZ_CP192080.1, from coordinate 1,773,568 downwards.
CTTGAGCGAGGCCGGGGCAAGCAGCTTGCCCGTCGCGATGTCGAACGCGCCCGGGCCGTGCAGGCAGTCGGCCTCGTCCTCCATCGCCGGGCGGTAGCCGAAGCCCTTGCGGGTCACGGCGTGCACGATGACCGGGCCGCCGAAGTTCTTGGCCTTGCGCAGCGCCGACTCGACGGCCTCGCGGTCGTGGCCGTCGACCGGCCCGACGTACTTGATCCCCAGGTCCTCGAACATGGCCTGCGGCGCGACGGCGTCCTTGATGCCCTTCTTGACCGCGTGCAGCACCTCGTAGAGCGGCGGCCCGACGAGCGGGGTGCGGCCGAGGGAGTCCTTGACGAGGTCGAGCACCTTCTCGTAGCCGGGGTTGAGCCGCAGGTGGGAGAGGTGGTCGGCGAGCCCGCCGATGGTCGGGGAGTAGGAGCGGCCGTTGTCGTTGACGACGATGACCACCGGGTTCTTGGCGGCCGCGATGTTGTTCAGGGCCTCCCAGCACATGCCGCCGGTGAGCGCGCCGTCGCCGACCACGGCGACGGTGTGCCGCGGCTCGCCCCGCAGCGCGAACGCCTTGGAGAGCCCGTCGGCATACGACAGCGCGGTCGAGGCGTGCGAGTTCTCGATGATGTCGTGCTCGCTCTCGGCCTGGCTCGGGTAGCCCGTGAGGCCGCCGCGGCTGCGCAGCAGGTCGAAGCCGTCCTGCCGGCCGGTGACGATCTTGTGCACGTACGCCTGGTGGCCCGTGTCGAAGAGGATGCGGTCCTTGGGCGAGTCGAAGACGCGGTGCAGGGCCAGGGTCAGCTCGACCACGCCCAGGTTGGGGCCCAGATGTCCGCCGGTGCGCGAGACCTTCGCGATGAGGAAGTCGCGGATCTCGGCGGCGAGCACGTCGAGCTGCTCGGCGGTCAGACTACGAAGATCACCCGGGGCCTGGACCGTGCTCAGCAGGGACGCGGCCTCGTTCTCTTCTGTGCTCATGCTCGCCGAGTCTAATGGCGTCGCAAAGTCGCGCACCTGGGCCGGACGAATCTTGACAGGTTCCACACATCGGCCACGGCTCGGGGTTCACCGGCGCCCGGCGACGACGGCGCGGGCGAACCGCGCCGCGTCCTTGTCCTGCACGAACGCGGCCAGCGCCGCGTCGATCGCGGTGCTCCAGGCGGCGTCGGCGACCACCCCGTGGGTGAGCGAGCCGACCACCCGGGTGCCCTCGTCGGCCCATTCGGCGACCGCGGCCGCCAGGTAGCCCGTGTACTTCGACCGGTCGGTGTCCGTCCGCGCCGGCACCGAACCCTTCCGCGGGTTGAACGCGTCCTGCCCGCTCACCGACCCGCACTCGACGAGCCACTTGCGGGCCGCGCCGGGGTGCGGCGCCCCCTTCGGCAGGGTGAAGGAGTCGGACAGGAAGTTGTAGACGCGGTCCGTGCCCGGACTCGCGACGACCCCGTAACCCTCGGTGAACACCAGGCCCCGGGTACGCAGATAGGCGTCCGCCCAGTCACCCATGCAGTTGTACGCCGCGCCGCCGTCCACCACCTTGTCCAGCGCGGGCTGCCAGTCCCCGGCCGGCGTGGCGGCGTCGGTGCGGGCGAGCACCTCGGTGAACATCCGCAGCGCGGCCAGCACCGCGGGGCCCTCCCAGTCGGCGCCGCCGGTCCACAGCTCCGCGTAGGTCTGCGCGCCGAGCTGGCCCAGCAGCACGTTCTCCAGCAGGTGCTTCTGCGTCCAGGCGGGCCCGATCGACAGGGGCGTGAGCCCCCGCCTCGCGATCGTGTCGGCCTGGGTCAGGAAGTCGGCCCAGGTCGACGGCGGCGTGAGGTCCAGGCCGGCCAGGATCTTCGGGTTGTACCAGAGCAGGTTGGACCGGTGGATGTTGACCGGGACGCAGTAGATGGCCCCGTCGACCGTGATCGCCTGGACCAGCCCGTCGGGAAGCTTGTCCAGCCACGACTGTTCGGTGTAGAGCTCGCGCAGGTCCTCGACGTAGCCGCGCCTGATGTCGTCGGCGAGCTCCCGCCCGGCGTGGATCTGGTAGGAGTCGGGCGGGTCGTCGTTCTGCAGCCGCGTGGTCAGCACGGAGCGGGCGATCGTGCCGGCGCCGCCCGCCACCGCCGCGTTGTCGAACCCGATGCCCGCGTTGTGCCGCGCGAAGTCGGCGACGAGGGCCTCGAGCCCCTCCTTCTCCCCCGGGCCGGCCCACCACGAGAAGACCTCGACCTTGCGGTCCGGCGCCTCCGTCACGGCCTCGCTGCCGCACCCGGGCAGGGCCAGTGCCGCGAGCCCGGCGGCGAGCACGCCCCTGCGGCTGACTCCCATACCAGCAGTATCGTCCGGCAAATCGGGCCTATGGCGCAGTACCGGAAAAGCGCTCCCGGCTCAGCGCGCGGCCCCCGGCGGAACCGTCCACTCCGTCTCGCCCGCGGACGGTGCCCCCGGCCGCACGCCCACCTCGGCCGCGAGCGTCGCGGTCGAGAGCGGCTCGTTGCGGGCCCGCATGTCGGCGTACGCGGTCACGGTGAGCACGTCGGTGAGCATCTTCACGCCGCTCTCGAGCAGCGTGGTGACGAGCCGGCTCACCACGAGCGCGGCCATCAGCGACGAGGTCAGCACCACGCCGGTGCCGGTCCGCGAGCCCGGCGTGACCTCCGCGCCCATCGCCAGCTCGATGATCCGGCCGACGAAGTACGACACGATCCCGACCAGCACCGACAGGCCGATGATGCTCGCGATCCGGGCGAGCGCGCTGCCGAAGTCGCGGTGCACGAGCTGGAAGCAGCGCGAGATCGCCGATCCGCCGCGCTCGAACGTGACCACGGCCGGGAGGATGAGAAAGATCGCGTACAGGTAGATGCCCGGCAGCACGCACAGGCACAGCCCGACGCCGATCATGAGCGCGGAGAGGATCTGCCAGCCCCACAGCGGCAGGAACCGGCGCGCGGCGACCGCGAAGGCCGGCCCGAGCCGCGGCGGCTGCCCGGCCGCGACCGTGACCGCGATCTGGTTGGCCGCCACCGTGATCAGCGAGCCGACCATCCCGGCCACCACCGCCCCGGCGAACAGCAGCGCGAACGGCGCCAGCAGCGGGGTCAGCGAGGCCTGCCCGTCGCCGGAGTCCGCGGCGTCGAGCAGGTCGGCGCTCGCCTTGGCCGACCAGACGGCCTCGGGGATGACCACGGCCAGGGTGAGCACGAACCCGATGGCCTGCAGGACCGCGAGCTGCTTCCAGGCGCCCTTGAAGATCGCGAGGCTGCGCTGCCACCAGCCGCCGTAGTCCGGGCTGATCATCGGGTCGTAGCCCGCCTGCCCGCCCGCGGCCGGCACGCCGTAGCCGAAGCTGGGCGCGGCCTGGTAGACGATGTACGACTGCGAGGGGTCGTACCCGACCGGCTCGACCGGGGCCGGGGGCTGCACCGGGGGCGCCGGCGGCGGGGTGAACAGCGGCGGCTGGTCGTCCTCGGGCCCGCCCGGCGCGGACGGCCGCAGGGACGGCGGGCCCGCCGGCTCGTCGGGTCCCGGGGTGGTCGGGGGCTGGGTCATGAATCCTCCGTATCGCGGGCGCGCTGCCGCACGACACAGAAGATAGGGCCAGCCCGCCAGTTTCGCTGTCCGCCCTCCGTCTGCGACGAGTCAGCGGGTGGGCGGCGGGACCATCTGCGAGTAGACGATCGTGCACACCAGCCCGGCCAGCCACACGCCACCGGCCAGCCACGCGGCGCGCTGCCCCAGGGCCGCGGGCGCCTTGCCCCGCAGCGTCTGCACCGCCAGGGCCGAGGCCGCGAGCATCAGCGCGACCCCGATCCCCCACACCGTCCAGGCGGCGGGGCTGCGGTCGACCTTGAGCTTGGTGAGCCCGAGCGCGGCCCGCCCGATCGCGAACACGAACGGGATGGTGAACACGCAGACCGTCTGCGCGACCGTCTTGCGCAGCGCGCGCAGCGGATCGCGCCGCGGCTGCTCAGGCTCCGGGCCGCTCATGCCGTCACCTCCGCTGCGCTGCGGACCGCTCATGCGCCGGCTTTGCGGGCGGCGGCGTAGGCGGGCGAGAACGTCTCCAGCAGCCGCACCGTCTCCTCGAAGGGCAGCTGCCCGGGGGCGGAGGGCCGGTCCCCGTCGGCCGAGTAGGTGACCCGGGAGCCGAGCACCGGGAAGAGCACCCGCGTCGCGGACCCCTCCGCGCCCATGCCGATGACGATCAGGGAGTCGTACCGCACCAGCAGCCCCGCCAGCCGCCGCAGGTCCTCGGGCCCGTGCGCCATGGTGCTGATCTTCACCACGTCGGCACCGGCGGCCTTGGCGGCCTCGACGGTCCCGGCCAGGACCTCCTCGCCGGGGGTCTTGTCGAAGTCGTGGTACGACACCACGACCGGCCGGGCCGCCGCGCGCGCGGCCGCGACCACCCCGGGCAGGATCCCGCCCGCGGACAGCTCGACGTCGACCGCGTCGACCGCGGGCAGGATCGCCTCGAACAGCCGCAGCCGCGCGCCCTCGTCGTGGGCCCAGCGCCCGCCCTCGGCGCGGGAGCGGATCGTGGCCAGGATGCGCAGCCCGGCCGCGCGGAAGGGCTCGATCGCGGCCAGCACGTCGGCCGGCTCGGCGCTGCGGTTCCAGTCGATGCGCAGCTCGGCCAGGTCGACGCCGAGATCGCGGGCGCGGGCGGCGTCACCCGCGGGGTCCTCGTCGCCGAAGCTCACCGCGACCAGCGGCGCCCCGCCGGAAAGCCGCTCCCGCAGCGTCTGCGTTGCCAATGGGACTCCCCCTGCCGGATCGGACAGGGGGAGTCTACGGGCTCAGAACGGCCAGGCTCCGGCGCGCCCGGCCTCGAGCAGCGGGATCATCCCGAAGCCCGCGTCGGACAGGCCGCCGAACGTCCAGCGGTTCGCCGTCGCCGGCGTGTGGCCGAGGCGGTAGCCGGCCAGGTTCCACGTGTAGATCGGCACGTGCGCCGGGACCGCCCCCGACACCGCGCCGTCGTAGGAGGCCTGCTCGTCGGTCAGGATCACCACCCGGTCATGGCGCTTGAAGTGCTTGCGCGCCGCCGTGGCGGTGTTGGTACCGCCGCCGTGGAAGTGCCCCTCGGCCCGGAACCGCTCGATCGCCCTCAGCACCGACTCGCCCGGCCGCAGCTTGAACACCGTCGAGCCCGTCGAGAACGACACCACGTCCGCGTTCGCGCACCGGATGGCCAGGGCCACGCCGAAGACCACGGCCGCGTCCCAGCGCATCAGCGTGCCGTCGCGCGAGAAGCCGGCGTGCATCGAGCCGGAGGTGTCGATGAGCACCAGCGTCCGCCCGGCGAGGGCCGGCACGTTGGCCAGGCTGAGCGTCAGCGCCCGCTCCAGCGCCCACGACCAGCGCAGCGAGGGCGCGGCCCGGTACGCCGAGAGGAACCGCATCGGCAGCTGCCGCGAGCGGGCCACCTCGTCCGGGTCGGCCAGGCCGGCCGCGACCCCCGCCGCGGCGTCGTCGGACACCCCGGCCTGGTCGAGGTTGCGCAGGTTGCGCAGCCGCGCCATGTAGCCCATCGACGGCAGCAGGGCGCTCCACAGCGCGGCCTTGGAAAGGCCCGTGCCGCCGCTCATCGACAGCGCGTCCTCCCACGTCATCCCGGCCGCCCGGAGCCGCTCGGGGTCGAGCAGCACCCCCGGGTCGGCGGCCGCGTCCGCGCGCAGCCGCTCGTTGGCGGCCAGCACGGGCAGCGACGCCGGCACCGTCAAATCCTCGCGGGCGTGGCGGCGGCCGAGCGCGTAGGCGAACAGGTCGCCCTGCCACGGCGCGACCGGGCTCGGGTGGGTGAGGTCGATGACGTCGCCGAAGCGGAACGCGTGGCTCGCGGTGTCGTACTTGAGCAGGTTCCGCTCGGTGTAGAGCCGCCGTACCGCGTCGGCGATGCCCCGCTTGACCGGCTTCGGGATCGCGCGGCCGTGGCGGGAGATCCAGTACGCCAGCAGCTCCCCCGGCTCGTCGGCGCGCTGCAGCACGCCGGCGACCACCCGGCGGTTCTCGCCCGCGGACTCCGCGTTCGCGGCCAGCCGCCCGGCCACGAACTCGGCCGCGCCCACGATCGCCGCCGTGCGCAGGTTCGCGCCCGTGCGCAGCCACGCCAGGAAGCGCGCCGTCCACGCCGGGTCGGCGACCGCGGCCGCGCGCACCAGGCGGGCGTAGCGCTCGTCGCGCTCGCCGGCCGCCTCGTAGAACGTCTGCTCGCCGACCATGTTCGTCACGGCCAGCAGGAACAGCTCCGACCTGAGGTCGCGGGCGTATCCGGCACCGCCCTCGTGGGTCGGGCCGGCCACCCGGCTCGGGCCGGCGAGCGGACCCCGTCCGATCGCGGCGCGTACCTTCGCAACGTTGAGCTTCGCCATGGCCGGGGACGGTACGCCGCGGCAAAATGTGATGACCGATGTTTTCGCGTGGCCCATCCTGGCCCGATGACTCGCTTCGACCGGCGCACGGCGGATCCGCGGGCGCGCGACCCGCTGCTGACGCCGCGGCGGTTGCCGACCGGCCCCCTGCCCGGGTCGATCGCGCTTCCAGGACGACGCCCGCACCGCGAAGCGGCGCGCTACCGCGGGGTGAGCAGCCCGATCGTCTCGAAGTGCTGGGTCATGGGGAAGCTGTCGAACGCGCGCAGCCCGGCGAGGTCGAAGCCGAGCTCGCCGAACGTCCGCACGTCGCGGGCGAAGGCGGCCGGGTCGCAGGCCACGTAGGACACGGCCCGCGGCGCCCGCGCGGCGATCGCCTCCACCACGGCGCGGCCCGCGCCCGAGCGCGGCGGGTCCAGGACCACCAGGTCGACCCGCCGCCAGCGCGGGTTGCCCAGCGCCTGGGCCACGTCGCCGCGGGCGAAGGTCACGTTCGTCAGGCCGGACAGCGCCCGGCGCCCGGCCGCGACCGCGCGGTGGTCGGACTCGACCACGGTCACCGGGCCGCAGTGCGGGGCCAGGGCGGCCGCGAACACGCCCGCGCCGCCGTAGAGGTCCCACGCCCGCTCGGCCGGCTCGGGCGCGAGCTGCTCGACGACGGTGCCGGTGAACGCCTCGACCGCGTGCGGGTGCACCTGCCAGAAGCCGCCCGCGTCGAGGATCCACTCGTGCCCGCCGGCCCGCTCGCGCAGCTTCGGCACCGGCCCGGACGGCGGGCCGGTGCGGGAGCCGCGGGTCAGCACCGCGGTCTCGCCCGTGGACGACGCGGCCGCCTCGATCACCGAGCCGGGCGGCCACTGCCGCTCCAGCAGCGGCAGGGCCTGGATCGCGGGGTGGGCGATGCGGCACCGGTCCACGGGCAGCACCTCGGAGGACCGGTGCCGGTGGAAGCCCGCGTGCCCGGCGCCGTCGACCGCGTACTGCACCCGCGTCCGCCACGACAACGGCCCGCCGGGCAGCGCCTCCACGGTGATGTCCGGAAGGTCGGTCAGGCCGCCCAGCCGGGTCAGCTGCTCGGCCAGGACGTCGGCCTTCATCCGGCGCTGGGCGTCCCAGGAGGCGTGCTGCCAGTCGCAGCCGCCGCAGGCTCCCGGGCCGGCGAACGGGCACGGCGGGATCACGCGGTCCGGCGAGGGCAGCAGGATCTCGACCGCGTCCGCGCGCAGGAAGCCCTTGCGCCGCTCGGTGACCACCGCCCGCACCCGCTCCCCCGGCAGCGCGTGCCGGACGAACACCACCTGCCCGTCGTGCCGGGCGACGCAGAACCCGCCGTGCGCGACCGCCCCGACCTCGAGCTCCAGCGACTCCGAGGGCGCCGTCACGAGTCGGTGCCGGCCGAGGAGCGCGGCCCCCGCTTCGGGCCGCGGCTCAGCGTCGCGTCGAGCCGGTCGATGTCCACCCCGTCGATCGAGCTGAGCTGCCACGGCACCGAGGTCACCATCACGCCGGGCTCGAACAGCAGCCGGCCCTTGAGCCGCAGCGCGCTCTGGTTGTGCAGCAGGTGCTCCCACCACTTGCCGACCACGTACTCGGGGATGAACACCGTCACGACGTCGCGGGGCGAGTCCTGGCGCTTGTTGCGCACGAAGTCGAGGATGGGGCGGTTGATCTCGCGGTACGGGCTGTCGACCACGGTCAGCGCCACCGGAATCCCGCGCCGCTCCCACTCTTCCTGCAGCGCCCGGGTGTCGTGGTCGTCGACGTTCACGGTGAGCGCGGTCAGCGAGTCGGGGCGGGTGGCCTGGGCGTACGCCACCGCGCGCAGGGTCGGGCGGTGCACCTTGGACACGAGCACCACCGCGTGGTTGCGCGCCGGCAGCACCGGGCGCACCTCGGAGGGCTCCAGCTCGCGGGCCACCGTGTCGTAGTGCTTCTTGATCCCGACCATCAGGAAGTAGATGACGATCATCGCGATGATGGCGATGTACGCCCCGAGCAGGAACTTGGTGATGAGCACCACGACGAGCACGGCGCCGGTGAGGGTCAGGCCGATCATGTTGATCGTCCGCGAGCGGATCATCCGGTTGCGGGTCGGCTTGTCGCGCACGGTGCGCAGCAGCCGGTTCCAGTGCCGGACCATGCCGGCCTGGGAGAGCGTGAAGGACACGAAGACGCCGACGATGTACAGCTGGATGAGCCGCGTCACCTCGCCGTTGAACCCGATGATGAGCACCATCGCGGCCAGGGCGAGCAGGATGATCCCGTTGGAGAAGGCGAGCCGGTCGCCGCGGGTGTGCAGCTGACGCGGCAGGTACCGGTCCTGCGCGAGGATCGAGCCCAGCACCGGGAACCCGTTGAACGCGGTGTTCGCGGCAAGGAAGAGGATCAGCGCGGTGATCACGGCCACCACGAACAGCAGCACCGACCCGGACCCGAAGACGGTCTCGCCGAGCTGGGTCGTCACCGTCTTCTGCACGTAGTGGGCCGGCCCGCTCTCGATCTGGCTCGGGTCCTCGACGAACTTCAGCCCGGTCTTGTTGGCCAGCAGGATGATGCCCAGCAGCATCGCGATCGAGATCGAGCCGAGCAGCAGCAGCGTCGTGGCCGCGTTCCTGCTCTTGGGCTCCTTGAACGCCGGCACGCCGTTGGAGATGGCCTCGACGCCGGTGAGCGCCGCACAGCCCGACGAGAACGTCCGCAGGAGCAGGAACGCCATGGCCGCGCCGGTGATGTTGGCGTGCTCGGCGTGGATGACCAGCCCGGCGCTCGGGGCCCGCAGGTCCTGGCCGAGCACGAAGATCTTGAAGAAGCCGGTGAGCACCATCCCGATCATGACGATCATGAACCCGTACGTCGGGACCGCGAACGCGCCCCCGGACTCCCGGATGCCGCGCAGGTTCATCGCCGTGAGCACGGCGATGGCGATGATCGAGATCGCGACCTTGTGGGTGGCGACCCAGGGCACGACGGAGCCGAGGTTGGCCACCCCGGACGCGGTCGACACCGCCACGGTGAGCACGTAGTCGACGAGCAGGGCGCTGGCCACCGCGACGCCGAAGCGGGGGCCGAGGTTGACCGAGGCCACCTCGTAGTCGCCGCCGCCGGACGGGTAGGCGTGCACGTTCTGCCGGTAGCTGGCGACGACTGTGAGCATCACCACGGCGACCGCGAGACCGATCCAGGGGGAGATCGTCAGGGCCGAGGCGCCCGCGATGGACAGCGTCAGCAGGATCTCGTCGGGCGCGTAAGCGACCGAGGACAGCGCGTCGGAGGCGAACACCGGCAGCGCGATGCGCTTGGGCAGCAGCGTGTGTTTCAGCCGGTCCGAGCGGAACGGTCGGCCCAGGAGCAGCCGCTTCATGAGGGAGGTGGGACTGGCCACGACGCCTAAGCGTACGGGTCGGCCCACATCCCGATGCACCGGTCGGGGCCGCACATGACATCCTCATGACGAAATGCATGAGGACTCGAGAGGCGGGGACGTGCACGTCGTGATCATGGGCTGCGGCCGTGTGGGCTCCACGCTGGCGCAGAGTCTCGAGCAGCGCGGACACTCGGTCGCGGTGATCGACGTCGACGCGGACGCGTTCCGCAGGCTCGGCGGCGAGTTCCACGGCACCACGGTCACCGGGGTGGGTTTCGACCGCGACGTGCTGCTGCAGGCCGGCATCGAGCGGGCCGACGCCTTCGCCGCCGTCTCCTCGGGCGACAACTCGAACATCATCTCCGCCCGGGTGGCCCGGGAGACCTTCGGCGTGGACCGGGTCGTGGCCCGCATCTACGACCCGAAGCGCGCGGAGGTCTACGAGCGCCTCGGCATACCGACCGTGGCGACCGTGCGCTGGACCGCCGACCGGATGCTGCGCCACCTGGTCCCCGAGGGCAACGTCGAGATCTGGCGCGACCCGACCAGCACCGTGTCGATCGTCGAGGTGCCGATGCACCCGGACTGGATCGGCCACTCCGTCGGCCAGCTCGAGGCGCGCAGCGGCGCGCGGCTGGCCTACCTCATGCGCTTCGGCCTGGCGATGCTGCCGACCGAGTCGACCGTGATCCAGGACGGTGACCTGGCCTTCATGCTGCTGACGGACGAGCTGGCGGCCCCCGTGACGAAGGTCACCGGCTCGGCGCCCGAAGGGGGACACTGACCATGCGCATCGCGATCGCCGGGGCCGGCAACGTGGGCCGCTCCATCGCCAAGGAGCTCGTCGACAACGGCCACCAGGTCATGCTGATCGAGCGCGTGCCGAAGATGGTGCGCCCCGAGCGGGTGCCCGCCGCCGAGTGGATCCTGGCCGACGCCTGCGAGCTGACCAGCCTGCAGGAGGCCGACCTGTCCTCGTGCGACGTGGTGGTCGCGGCCACCGGCGACGACAAGGTCAACCTGGTCGTGTCGCTGCTGGCCAAGACCGAGTTCGCGGTCCCGCGGGTGGTGGCCCGCATCAACCGGGCCGAGAACGAGTGGCTCTTCAACGAGCAGTGGGGCGTGGACGTCTCGGTCAGCAAGCCGCGGCTCATGGCGGCGCTGGTCGAGGAGGCGGTGTCGGTCGGCGACCTGGTCCGCCTGATGACGTTCCGGCAGTCCGAGGCCAACCTGGTCGAGATCACGCTGCCGGAGACCGCGCCCTACGTCGGGCACCCCGTGCGCGACGTCCCGCTGCCGCACGACTCCGCCCTGGTGGCGGTCCTGCGCGGCCGCCGGGTGCTGGTGCCGACCCCCGACGATCCGCTGGAGGCCGGCGACGAGCTGGTGTTCGTCGTCACGTCCGAGATGGAGGACGCGGTCCGCGCCGTGATCCTCGGCGAGGACAGCGTCGAGAAGACGCGGGGCAAGATCATCTGAACGCGGGACTCGGGTCGCGGTGGTGCGGACCCGTCGCGGCCGCCGACGCCCGGTCCGGGCCGTCGCGGCCGCCGGCGCCGGGTCCGGGAGCGCCGGGTCCGGGAGGTCAGCCGGTCGACGGCACCTCGTCGCCGTCCTTCTCGGGCTCGGGCTCGTCGCGCAGGATGCGGCGGGCCCGCCACACGGTGAGCGCGGCCAGCAGCGCGTAGGGCGGCCAGCCCAGCGCCAGCCGCGCGATGCCGAGCAGGTCGTCGGAGTCGGCGCTGGTGTCGCGGTAGATGAGGATCTGCACGCCGAGCTTGAGCGCGTAGACCACGGCCCACAGCACCGTCAGCCACATGAAGGCGCGGCGCAGGCGCGGGTTGTCGTACCACCGGGTGGTGCCCCCGTCGAGGGTCACCGACCACAGCCAGCCCACGAGCGGGCGGCGGATGAGCACCGAGACGAGCATGCCCAGGACGTAGCCGACGGTGAGCAGCATGCCGGGCAGGTACACGTCCTTGGCGTCGCCGCTCTTCCAGGCGATGTAGGCGCCCAGCGCGATGCCGAAGACGCCGTTGAGCGCGTGGCGGACGGACTCGCGCCGCGTGAGGCGGTAGACGGCCATCGACAGCGCCGCGCCCACGGCGATGATGAGCGACGTCTGCAGCGACCACCACTTGTAGTGGTCGCCCAGGAAGTTGACCACGATGAACAGCGTGATCGGGATGCTGGACTCCACGAGCCCGCGCACGCCGCCGAGCTGCTGCGCCATCTGCACCGAGAACGGTGGGAGCGGCTCCTCCTCGTCCGTCTCGGCCGCGGGGGTGGTCCGGCTACCTGGGTGTCCTGGCTGCATCCGTCCTCATCGTGGTGTGTCGAGGCTCAACGTGGCGTGTCGAGCTCGTAGTACGGGTTGTAGAGCACCTTACGACCATCCCGCAGGGCGATGCGCCCCTTCGCCGTGATCGCTCGACCCGGCTCGATGCCCGCGATGTGCCGCCGCCCCAGCCACACCAGGGTGACCAGGTCGCTGCCGTCGAAGAGCTCGGCCTCGAGCGTGGGCAGGTTGGTGCGCGGGGTGTAGACCACCGTACGCAGCCGTCCCTTGAGCCGCACGACCTGTCCGCGCTGGCACCGCAGGGCCGGCATGCTGCCGCACTGCTGGGCGTCGCGCTGGAGTTCCTCCGCGTCGAGCTCGGAGTCGCTCGCGGTGAGCCGGCGGAGAAACTTCCGCAGGCCGCCGCGCTCCCCTACCGCGCTGTCACTGTCCGTGGCCATGATGACGGTGCCACCCTCCCTTTCGGCTGCCATGACACCTTCATCAAAAACGGTACGCGTTTTTTCGCCGCTGGCTACGTGGCATCAGTGACGGCTTTCGGCGCGTGCAGGCGCTACCATGCCGCCCGTCCGCCCGCCCTACTTGCGGGGACGCGGCGACGGCCGCCGGCGCGGCGGGGTCCCGCCGTCGGCCCCGTTGGCCCCGTTGGCCGCGGCGGCGGCCGGCTCGGCCTCCGCGGCCTCGCCGCCCTCGGTGACCTCCTTGGGCAGGTGCAGCGGCAGCGGCTCGCGCACCGGCATGGCCTCGTGGCCGCGCTCGACGACCAGGTTGCGCAGGCACTCCAGCAGCGGCGGGGCGACCTCGGGGTCGACCGCGGCCGGGCCCTGGAACACCGCGCGCACCAGCCAGCGGGGCCCGTCGACGCCGACGAAGCGGATGTCGGTCAGCCCCTCCGGGGTCCGGACCCGGGCGCGCAGCTCGGTGCCGTAGTCGCCCTCGGCCTCCTCGGCCGCGACGCCGTCGGTGAACAGCTGCTTGCGGATCTCGGCGCGAACCTCGTCCCAGATGCCCTCGCTGCGCGGCGCGGCGAACACGCCCAGCTGCAGCGCGCTGTCCTCGGAGACGAGGACGATCTGCTGGATCTTGCCGTCGTTGTCGGCCTGGACCCGCACCTCGACGCCCTCGACCGCGGGCACCTTGAGGGAGCCGAGATCGAGCTGGGCGATGCCCGCGGGCGCCTCGCCGATGTCGTAGGGCCCCTCGATCCGGTTCGACTTGCCGGCGCGCGGCTCGTCGTCCGCGGCCGCGCCGGGGCCGTCGTCGAGATCGTCGAGGTCGAACGACTCCCGGCCGGCCGAGCCGCGCGGGTCCGACTTGGCGTGCCGGCCGCTGCCGCCCTTGCGCGAGAAGATCACTGCTCTGCCTCCAAGTTCGCTGCCGGGACGAGCTCGGCATGCCCGCCGGTCGACCCGTGGCCGCCGGCCCCGCGCACAGTATCGGGAAGGTCCTCGACGACGTGGAAGTGTGCCCGCTCCACGCGCTGGATCACAAGCTGCGCAATTCGGTCACCACGGGATATCTTCGCCGATATCACTCGATCGTGATTGATGAGGTTCACCAGGATTTCGCCCCGGTAGCCCGCGTCCACGGTGCCGGGGGCGTTGACGACGGTCACACCCATCTTCGCGGCGAGCCCGGAGCGCGGGTGCACCAGGCCGACGTACCCCTCCGGGAGCGCGATCGCGATCCCGGTGCGCACCAGCGCCCGCTCACCCGGCCCCAGCTCCACGTCCTGCGCCGCGTAGAGGTCGGCGCCGGCGTCGCCGGGGTGCGCGTAGGCGGGCAGCGGCAGGCCCGGGTCGAGTTGCCGCACGAGCACGTCCATCCCCATGCCTCCATCCTGCCGGGTCGTCTGCGGGCGCGTTCACGTACCCTCGGCTGTGTGGCAGCACCGAACCCGTACCGCGAGCGGCTCAGCCTGTCGTGGTGGCTGTGGCTGCCCGCCGTGGCCGTCGCCGCGGCGCTCGCCGCCGAGGTCAAGCTGGGCGCCCCGGGCGCGGCGACGTGGGTCGCCTACCTGGTGCTGCTGCCGCTGACCGTCGCCGGGCTCTGGTGGCTGGGCCGCATCCGCATCGAGGTGTCCAACGGGGAGCTGCGGGTCGACGACGCGCGGATCCCGCTGCGGTACGTCGGTGAGGTGACGACGGTGAGCGCGCCGGACAAGCACGACCTGCTCGGCCCGTATGCGGATCCGGAGGCGTTCGTGATCCAGCGGCCCTGGATCGGCCCGGCCGTGCGCGTGGAGGTCCGCGACGAGGCCGACCCGACGCCGTACTGGCTGATCAGCACCCGCCACCCGGACGCGTTCGCCGCGGCGCTGCGCGAGGCCGCTCAGGCCTCGATCACGCGCTGATCGCCCCCGCCGGGGTTGCTCTTGAGGTCCTTGCGGATCTCGTCGCCCAGCGACAGCGTGGCCCGCCGGTTCAGGAACCCGCCCACGGCCGCGCCGGTGAGGAACGGTCCCATGGTGCTCAGATTGCGCCCGAAGCGCTTGAGGAGCCGGTCGCGCAGCTCCTTGCGCAGCGCGGTGCCCATCGCCGCCGCCACGCTGCCGCCGACCCGCAGCGGGTTGACGCCCCGCCGCTCGGCCCAGGCCTGGATGAGCGCGAACGCGCGCTGGGTGCCGGAGCCATTGATCGGGCGGCCGTACACCGCGTGCAGCTCCCCGATCAGCTTCATCTCCACCGCGACCACGGCGACCGTCTCGGCCGCCAGCAGGACGGGCGCGGAGAGCAGGCTCGGGGTCGCGACCCACTCGACCGCGGCGATGCCGCCGCCGGCCGCGCCGATGCCGGCCGTGACCATCGACGCGTTGCGGATGAGCCGCTCGGCCAGCGCGTCACCGTCGAGGCCGGGGTGATGGGCGCGCAGGGTCTCCAGGTCACGCACGGGGATGTACGGCGCGACCCTGGTCACGGAGTCGGTGACCCAGCCGATCGCCTTGCGCGGCCGGAACAGGTCCTTCACGCCGCGCTCGCCGACCTCGATGCGCACCAGGCGCCCGAGCAGGCGCCGGCGGTCCTGCACCGGCACGTCGTCGCCGGTGAGCGCGACCACGGCCCGGGACAGCTCCGCGTCGTCCACCGGCGTTGCGGGTCCGGCCTGCCCTTCCGGCAGGACGGGCGCGTTCTCGGCCGCCTCGTCGGCGGGCACCGGCTGCTCGACCATGGGAACCTCCGTGTCGGTCCACGCCGTGTTCGGCCGCTTCACCACTGCAGCACGGCGGCGCCAGTTCCGCCAGATCAACTCGCGTCGCGCGGGCCCGTCGTGTTCATGCCCTTTTCACGCCGCACGCATGCGTGAGCACGCTCACGCACACTCGCGGCAGATCAGCTCCCCGTTGCGCTCGGTCGCGAGCTGGCTGCGGTGGTGCACCAGGAAGCACCGCGAGCAGCGGAACTCGTCGGACTGCATCGGCAGGACCTTGACCGTCAGGTCCTCGTCGGCGAGGTCGCCACCCGGCAGCTCGAAGTTCTCGGAGAGGTCGGTCTCGTCGACATCGACGGTCGCGGACTGCGCATCGGTTCGGCGGGACTTGAGCTCCTCGAGGCTGTCCTCGCCGAGGTCGACCTCGTCGCGACGTGGCGCGTCGTAGTCGGTGGCCATCGGTGTTCACACTCCCAATTTCATGTCGCCGGGCCGGTAGGGCGCCAAAGCGACGTCGTCTTCAACGTCCAAGGGCGGCGTACCTTACCGCTCTTGTGCGCTACTTGTACGCCCGCTCGCGGAAAGTTGTTCCCACTGTGACCGAGGCGACACAACGATCATGCCTCGCGCGGGTCGAGCGCGCCCGCAGGCCCGCCCCGCGGCGATGGAACGATACCCCCCGCCGCCGCGTCCCGCGGGGAGTCGTACCGCATCGGCGAGGAGGAACTTTGTGGTACGTCCGGTGGGGACTTCAGCGCTTGCGCGGCCCAGGCGCTAACCTCTGCGGCAGCCAGAGCGTCTTCTCTGGTGACAGCACAGAGCGGGCGCGGGGAGCGAGCCATGAGTTTTGCGCGGGTGAGAGCACTCGCGGTGGTCGGCGTCCTCATCGTCGCCGCGGCGGTGTTCGTGATCGTCGCCGTCGTCAAGGACCATCAGACCGGCGCCGCCGGTGACGCCAAGAAGTGCGCCGAGGGCTCCGTGGTCGCCGACGCGAAGCTGCCCACGCAGGAGGACGTGAAGGTCACCATCTTCAACGCGACCAACCGGCCCGGCGCGGCCTCCGACGTCGCGAACGACTTCCTGAGCCGCCGGTTCAAGGAGGCGAAGGTGGTCACCGCCGCGCCCAACCCGCCGCCCAACAAGCCCAACGACGTCGTCGCGATCATCCGCTTCGGCCCGGCGACGGTCGGCGCGGCCTGGCTCGTGCGGGCGTACTTCCTGGACCAGGCCCGCCCCGAGTTCGACAAGGCGCGGCAGGACGACAAGGTCGAGATCATCCTCGGCGGGAAGTTCCGCCAGCTGCCGACGACGACCGAGGTCAACCAGGCCATCGCGGCGCTGGGCAACCCGGAGCTGCCCGAGGGTACCTGCGCCAAGGACGAGGGCTGAGGTACCAGTACGGTCACGGTTTCCTCGGGACGTCGCAGGGTCGTAAGGCCGAGAGCCGTACGGCTCCCGGCCATATTGCCGGCGGCTCCTGCGTCACGGGCCCCCGGACGCGTCCAGGTCGCTGAGGAGCTGGTGCAGCCGCGGGTGCAGGGCCGGCGGCGCGGCGATGACCATGTCGAGGCCGGGCGGGTTGCCGTCCAGCCCGGTCACCAGCGCGCCCGCCTCGGCCGCGACGAGCCCGCCGGCCGCGCGGTCCCAGGGGTTGAGGCCCTTCTCGTAGTACGCGTCCAGGACCCCCTCCGCGACCAGGCACAGGTCCAGCGAGGCGGCCCCGAGCCGGCGGATGTCGCGGATGTGCCCGATCAGCCCGGCCAGCACGCGGGCCTGGTGCAGCCGGCGCTCGGCCGCGTAGCCGAACCCGGTGCCGACGAGGGCCTGGCCGAGCTCGGTCTCGGCGGAGACCCGCAACCGCCGCCCGTCGCAGAAGGCGCCCCCGCCCAGGGTCGCGGTCCACTCGCGGCCGGTCGCGGCGTTGCGCACCACCCCGGCCACGACCACCCCGTCGACCTCCGCGGCCAGCGACACCGCGTACTGCGGCAGGTCGTAGAGGTAGTTCACGGTCCCGTCGATCGGATCGAGGATCCAGCGCACGGCGGAGCGGGCCTGGCCGCCGCCGTACTCCTCCCCGAGCACGGCGTCGTCCGGGCGCGCCTTGTGCAGCTCGTCGCGCACGTGCTGCTCGACCGCGCGATCGGCGGCGGTGACGACATCGGTCGCGGTCGACTTGGTCGCGGCGACGTCGACGCCCTCGGCTCGCATGCGGTTGGCCAGGTCACCCGCGGAACGGGCGACGGAGACGGCGAGGGCCAGAAGTTCGGCCGGTTGGTCCATGGTCACCATCCTGGCAAAGCCCGGGAAAGCACCGCACGGCCCATCCGTTCGGTCACAAGACGCGCGTCCCGCCCCCTCAAGAGGGGATGTTGGGGCAAGAGAGCGTTACAATTCACGCGCTGCCCGCTGTCGTTCGTGAATCCGCCCGGAGCCACGACCCACACGGGCGCCACCAAACAAGCAACCAGGCCACTCAGCACGGCCGCGCCGTGCGCGAACCCGGCCGCACCGGCCGTCGCTCGCTCATCGCACCGGAAGGTCGTTCGTGACAGCAGCTCACCAGCCCAGCGTTGACGTACGTTCCCTCGCCGACACGCTGATCGCGCGTGCCGCCGCCAACGGCGGGCACCTGACGTCGGCGGAGGTCGCGCAGGCGGTCGACACCGCAGACGTAACCCCGGCGCACGCCAAGAAGCTGCTGAGGAGCCTGGCCGAGGCGGGCGTGACCGTCGTGGTCGACGACTCCGCCCACAGCCGCCGCCGCGTCGCCGCCGCCCGCTCCGCCACTCCCGCGTCCAAGGCGGCCACCGCCAAGGCCGCGCCGGCCCGCAAGGCACCCGTTGCCAAGCCGCTCACAGCCGTCGAATCCGCTTCGCCGGAGCCGGCGGCGGCGAAGAAGGTCCCCGTGAAGAAGGCCGCGCCATCGGCGCCCACCGCATCCGCAGCGGCTGCCGCCGCGCCCGCCGCTGCCCCGGCCGCGGCGCCGGCGAAGAAGGCCGCACCGGCCAAGAAGGCGGCGAAGAAGGCCGCACCGGCGAAGGCCGCCCCGGGCGGCAAGGCGGCGCCCGGCACCGCCGCCGACCCGGCGAACCCGACCGGCACGCCGGGCGAGGGCGACCCGGAGCTCGAGGAGATCGACGACGCGGCCCTGGCCGCCGAGATCGAGGACGTCGTCGTCGACGAGCCGGTCGAGGAGACCCAGGCCGCCGAGGCCGACGCGGAGGCCAACGCCACCGACGACGACTTCGCGTGGGACGACGACGAGTCCGAGGCGCTCAAGCAGGCCCGGCGCGACGCCGAGCTCACCGCCTCGGCCGACTCGGTCCGCGCCTACCTCAAGCAGATCGGCAAGGTTCCGCTGCTCAACGCGGAGCAGGAGGTCGAGCTGGCCAAGCGCATCGAGGCCGGGCTCTACGCGGCCGAGCGCCTGCGCGCGGCCGAGGACGCCGGCGAGCCGATGCAGATGCCGGGCCGCCGCGACTTCCTGTGGATCTCGCGCGACGGCGAGCGGGCCAAGAACCACCTGCTCGAGGCGAACCTGCGCCTGGTCGTGTCGCTCGCCAAGCGGTACACGGGCCGCGGCATGGCCTTCCTGGACCTCATCCAGGAGGGCAACCTCGGCCTCATCCGCGCCGTCGAGAAGTTCGACTACACCAAGGGCTACAAGTTCTCCACCTACGCCACCTGGTGGATCCGCCAGGCCATCACCCGCGCCATGGCCGACCAGGCCCGCACCATCCGCATCCCGGTGCACATGGTCGAGGTCATCAACAAGCTCGGCCGCATCCAGCGCGAGCTGCTCCAGGACCTGGGCCGCGAGCCCACCCCGGAGGAGCTGGCCAAGGAAATGGACATCACGCCGGAGAAGGTGCTGGAGATCCAGCAGTACGCGCGTGAGCCCATCTCCCTCGACCAGACCATCGGCGACGAGGGCGACAGCCAGCTCGGCGACTTCATCGAGGACTCCGAGGCGGTCGTGGCCGTCGACGCGGTCTCCTTCTCGCTGCTGCAGGACCAGCTCCAGCAGGTGCTGCAGACCCTGTCCGAGCGCGAGGCGGGCGTCGTCCGGCTGCGCTTCGGCCTCACCGACGGCCAGCCGCGCACCCTGGACGAGATCGGCCAGGTCTACGGCGTGACCCGCGAGCGCATCCGGCAGATCGAGTCCAAGACGATGTCGAAGCTGCGCCACCCGTCGCGTTCCCAGGTCCTGCGGGACTACTTGGACTGAACGATCGTTTTTCGCTCTGCGCGAACCGGGCCGTCCCAAAAGGGGCGGCCCGGGTGTGTTTCGGGTCACCGCGGGCATTACAGACCAGTGGCGCCGCGCCAACCCACTTGTGATCGCAAGCCTGGCGCGATAGGAAGCACGTAGCGGGTATTCGGTTCCTGGTCGGACCGGCCCCGCGAAGCAGGACGCAAATGTGACATCGGTCCCGCCGATAAAGTGGGAACGAGTTCGGGCAAGACGGTGTTGAACCATCTGTGGAACGACGCAAGGAAGCGTTCGTCGGTGACGATCAGAGGAGGAAGGCGATGACCCCGACCCTCACGCCGCCGCCGGAGACGGCGGCGCCCCCCGCCGCCGAGGAACGGTGCGACCGCTGCAACGCGGCAGGGAAACTTCGAGTTCGGCTCGCCGAAGGCGGCGACCTGATCTTCTGTGGACATCACGCCAACAAGTACGCCGACCAGCTGGTCAAGATCGCTGTCGAGTACGCCGTAGCCCCGGACTTCTCGTGGCGCGGCTCCGAACTCTCGGCCGGCTGAGACCAATACGCCTGACCGCAGGGCGACCCTCCGGGGTCCCCTGCGGTCTTTTTTGTGCCCGGTCGCCGTCCGGGCAGGGGTGGCGCGTGACGACATCCCGCGGGCCGTCCCAGCCCGCCGGGCGGCACGACATGCCGGGCGCTGACACGGCACGACATGCCGGGCGCTGACGCGGCACGGCCCGACATGCCGGGCGCTGGCGTCTCCCGGCATATCCGACTTATACCCCGGCGGGCAACAAATCCGTTTGGTCGGATTTTGCGACGCCCGCCACGCCACGCGGCTCCACCCACGCGGCCGCCGAGCCACCCGCACGCCGGCATGAGCGGCAACCAGCTCCGGGCCGCGACCCTCACAACCGCGTCAGAGCCGCGCTGGAGCGACTTGAGGGCCGCGGCTGACAAAGGGAGCCCGGCGGGTGCGGCAGGGGCTCTCCGAGCGCCTCAGAGGGTCTGGATGGTAGCGATCCGCTCCTCGAGCTGCTCGATCGTCGCCTGGGCGCTCGGCGGCCCCCCGCACAGCCGGCGCAGCTCCGCGTGGATCTTGCCGTGCGGGAGGCCGGTGCGGTGGTGGTGGGCCGCGACCAGGGTGTTGAGCTGGCGGCGCAGGACGATCCGCTTCTCGCCGGCCGTCCGCGGCTGAGCCGGGATCTCAGGAGCGGCGGGAGCAGCGGGAGCGGCGGCGGAGCGGCGCTTCTCGGCCGCCATCTGCTCCGCCTGGCGCTTGTTCAGCAGCGCGGTGACCTGGTCGGGGGTGAGCAGCCCGGGCAGCCCGAGGTACTCCTCCTCCTCCGCGGTCCCGGTGGCCGCCGGCATGCCGAAGGTCGCGCCGTCGAAGATGATCTGGTCCAGCTCCGCGGTGGCGCCCAGAGCCTCGAAGGTGCCCTCGAGCTCGCCGCTGGCCTTCTCCTCGCGGTTGGCCCGCTCCATCTCGTCGTCGTCGTAGCCGTCCTTGGTCTTGGGCTCGCCGAGGACGTGGTTGCGCTGGGCCTCCATCTCGCTGGCCAGCTCCAGCAGGTGCGGGACGCTCGGCACGAAGACGGTCGCCGTCTCGCCGGTGCGGCGCGCGCGCACGAAGCGGCCGATGGCCTGGGCGAAGAACAGCGGGGTGGAGGCGCTGGTGGCGTACACGCCCACGGCGAGCCGCGGAATGTCCACCCCCTCGGAGACCATGCGCACCGCGACCATCCACTTCTCCTGCGACGCGGAGAACGCGGCGATGCGGCCCGACGCCCCCACGTCGTCGGAGAGCACGACGACGGCCTTCTCGCCCGTGAGCTCGCCGAGCGCCTTCGCGTACGCGCGCGCGTTCTGCTGGTCGCTGGCGATCACGAGGCCGCCCGCGTCCGGCATGCCCCCGGCGCGCAGCCGGTCGAGGCGCGCGTCGGCGGCCCGCAGGACCTGCGGCATCCAGTCGCCCTTGGGGTCCAGGGCCGTGCGCCAGGCCTGGGAGATGAGGTCCTGCGTCATCGGCTCGCCGAGCCGGGCGGACAGCTCGTCGCCGGCGGAGGTGCGCCAGCGCGTCTCCCCGGAGTACGCCAGGAAGATCACGGGGCGCACGACGCCGTCCCGGAGGGCGTCGGAGTAGCCGTACACGGTGTCGGAGCGCGATCGCTGGATGCCGTCGGGCCCGCGCTCGTACTCCACGAACGGGATCGGGTTCTCGTCGGAGCGAAACGGCGTGCCGGTGAGCATCAGGCGCCGCACCGCGGGCTCGAACGCCGCCTTGACCCCGTCGCCCCAGGACTTCGAGTCCCCGGCGTGGTGGATCTCGTCCAGCACCACGAGGGTCTTTCGCGTCACGGTGCGCCGCTTGTGCACGGCAGGAGCGATCCCCACCTGCGCGTAGGTCACCACGGTGCCGTGGAAGTCGCTCGACGTGTGCACGTCGGAGTTGCGGAACCCGGCGTCGAGGTCGATCCCGACCCGCGCGGCCGCCTGCGCCCACTGCGTCTTGAGGTGCTCGGTGGGCGTGACCACGGTCAGGTTGTCGATGGTGCCGTCGCCGAACAGCTCCAGCGCCACGCGCAGCGCGAACGTGGTCTTCCCGGCCCCGGGCGTGGCGACCGCGAGAAAGTCCTCGCGCTTGCCCCGCAGATACTCCATGAGCGCCTTGCGCTGCCACACCCGAAGCGACTGACCCTGCTGCACCACCGGACGCGGCGGCATGCGGCACCCCTCCCCGATACGGACCTCACGTCCCGGACACTCCCCCGGGCGACTTGCACCCGTCTTGCGCACGCCGCGGCGGCGCCGGGCCATGAACTACCGGCGCGGCGATGCACCCAGCGGGAGGGGGACGACCCGGTGCACCCAGCCAGGCGCATGAAAACGCCCTCGCGTCAGCGCGGACCGCGAAGGCGTTGACAGCCTAGCGGGCATCGGCCGGCGATGCGCCGAACCGAGCCGAACGTCACGAACTCGGGTCGTCGTTCTGCACGACGTTCTCGTAGATGTCCTTGCACACCGGGCACACCGGGAACCGGCTCGGGTCGCGCGAGGGCACCCAGAGCTTCCCGCAGAGCGCCCGCACCGGCGTGCCCTCGATCATGGCCTGCATGATCTTGTCCTTCGGCGCGTAGTGCGAGAACTTCTCGTGGTCGCCGGCATCGTAGCGGTAATCGGTGCTGGTCTGCTCGTCGACGCGCTCGTCGGTGAGAGTCCCGCCACCGTTCTCGGGAGTGGTCGTCACAACCCCCAGTCTGCCAGGCCCGCCCGGAATAAGCCCGCATCGCGGTCGCCCTGTGGACAACCCACCCCCGGCGCCGGGGTGGGCGGCGGCGCGCGCGAGGGACAAAAGGGGCGAACGAGCACGGGAAATGCCGCGAAGCGCAGCGGCTATCGTGAGCTGGTGATCAACCATGCCATTCGGTTCGGCAGCGAGGTCGACGGCGCCCGCCGCAGCGGTGCGCCCGTCGTCGCGCTCGAAAGCACCATCATCTCGCACGGGCTCCCGCGGCCGGCCAACCTCACCGTCGCCAAGGAGATCGAGGCCACCGTCCGGGCGGCCGGGGCCGTGCCGGCCACGATCGGGATGATCGGGGGCGAGATCGTCGTCGGGCTGTCCGAGGACGAGATCCGGCACCTGGCCGAGCGCGATGACGTGGTCAAGCTGTCCGTGCGCGACCTCGCCCCGGCCGCCGCCGCCCGGGCCGACGGGGCCACGACCGTCGCGGCCACCTCGGCGATCGCCGTACGCGCCGGCATCTCCGTGTTCGCGACCGGCGGGCTCGGGGGCGTGCACCGGGGCGCCGCCACGACCTTCGACGAGTCCGCGGACCTGACCGCCCTGTCGCGGCTGCCGATCGCGATCGTCTGCGCGGGCGTGAAGTCGATCCTCGACGTGGGCGCCACGCTCGAGCGCCTCGAGACGCTCGGCGTCGGGGTCGTCGGCTACGGGACCCGCCGCTTCCCGGGGTTCTACCTCACCGACGCCGGGTTCGACCTCGACTGGTCGGCCGACGACGCCGGGGCCGTCGCCGAGATCATCCGGGCCGCTCGCGGGCACGACGTGCACCGCGGGGCGCTGGTCGTGGCCAACCCGCTGCCCGCCGACGAGCAGCTGGACCCCGCGCTGCACGACCGGGTGCTGGCCGAGGGGCTGGCCGGGCTCGAGCGGGAGGGCGTCACGGGCAAGGACGTCACGCCGTACCTCCTGTCGCACTTCCACACCGCGACGGAGGGCAAGAGCCTCGACGTCAACGTGCGCATCATCCTGCGCAACGCCGAGCTGGCGGCCCGCATCGCCGCCGCGATCTAGATGACGGTCCTCGTCATCGGTGACGTGGTCACCGACATCCTCACCGTGCACGAGGGGCCGCTCGCCATCGGCTCGGACACCATCGCCGCGGTGCGCATCGCCGGCGGCGGGTCGGCCGCGAACACCGCGGTCTGGCTCGCCGCCGCCGGCTGCCCGGTCGCGTTCGCGGGGGTCGCGGGGCTCGACGAGCCCGGGGACGCGCGCATCGCCGAGCTCGACGAGGCCGGGGTGACCACCAGCGTGCGCCGGGTGCCGGGGGTGGCGACGGGCACCGTGGTCGTGCTGACCTCCGACGCCGAGCGCACGATGTTCACCGACCGCGGCGCCAACCGGCTGCTGGAGCGGGCCGACGTGGAGCGGGCGCTCGCGCTGCCGGGCCTGCGCCACCTGCACCTGTCGGCCTACGTGCTCTTCGACGCCGACTGCGCGCCGGCCGGGCGGTTCGCGCTGGCCGAGGCCCGCCGCCGGGGGCTGACCACGAGCCTCGACGCGGCGTCCGCGGCCCCGCTGCGGGAGCGTGGCGGGGCCGGCTTCCTGGCCGCGGTACCGCGCCCGAGCCTGCTGTTCGCCAACCGCGACGAGGCCGCGGTCCTCGGCTCGGACGACCCCGCGCAGCTGCTCGCCCACGCCGACGGCGTGGTGGTGAAGTCGGGTGCGGCCGGCGCGGCGTGGGCGGACGCGGACGGCACCGTGCGGGCGCCCGGCAAGCGGCTCGACGGCATCGTGGACCCGACGGGGGCCGGCGACGCGTTCGCGGCGGGCTTCCTCACCGCGTGGCTGGCCGGTCAGGGTCCCCGCGCATCGCTCGAGGCGGGCAACGAGCTGGGCGCCCGGGCGGTCACCCGGCTGGGCGCGAGGCCCTAGGGACTGTTCGGTTCCGAGTCGGCGTCGATGACCTTGTGCTCGCGTTCGCTCAGCGCGTGCGCCGGGTCGGGGTGCGAGGTCTGCCGCCGCTGGAAGCGGT
This sequence comes from Dactylosporangium sp. CA-139114, assembly GCF_050955725.1. Taxonomy (NCBI): domain Bacteria; kingdom Bacillati; phylum Actinomycetota; class Actinomycetes; order Micromonosporales; family Micromonosporaceae; genus Dactylosporangium; species Dactylosporangium sp. CA-139114. Next base: position 1,748,912 of record NZ_CP192080.1, on the reverse strand, counting down.
TGCGGAAGCGGTTCTCGGGACGCACGGGAGCGTCATTGGCGAGCAGGACCGCGATCATCGGCAGGAAGACCCCGCCGGCGACACACAGCGAGAGCCACAGCCACAGCAGCGGCGGGCGGGTCGCCACCAGGATGGCGGCGACCACGACGCATGCGGCACGCACGAGCATCATCAGCACGTAGCGGACCTCACGGGCGCGAAGCTCCTGCTCGGGGCTCCGCGCCGCGTCGGTGATCAGCTGTGGACGATCCCTGCGGGCCATTGGTTCGAGTCTGCCACGCACGTGTGGCAGACGTCGCATCAGATGTCGGTGGGCTTGACCGGCGCGCCGGGGCTCACCGCGCCGCCGACCGCGGCCCGGTCGCGCTCGGTGGTGCCGGTGGCCAGCAGGTCGCGGATCTCGGTGAGGAGACGGATCTCGTCGCTGGGCGCCGCGGGCTCGGGCGCGAGGCCCCGCTTGCGCCGCTCGGCGAGCTTGTTCATGGGCAGCACGACCAGGAAGTACACGGTGGCGGCGGTCAGCAGGAACGTGATGACCGCGTTGACGAAGGTGGGCCAGGCGAGCACCTGCTTGCCGATGTGCAGGCCCTGCTTGTCGTCGACGCCGATGCCGCCGGTCAGGCTGATCAGCGGTTTGAGGAAGCCGTCCGTGAACGCGGTGACGACGTTGTTGAACGCGGCACCGATGACGACGGCCACGGCCAGCTCGATGACGTTGCCACGAGAGATGAAGTCCCGGAATCCCTTGAGCACGGATGCACCTTACGGCCGGCCGACCCCATCCGCATCCGTTGGCGCGCTACATCTGCCTAGTTGCCCTTGGCCGCCTTGGCTTCGGCCTTGACCTGCTTCTTGTACTCGCGCACCTTCGCCAGCGACGGCCCGTCCACGATGTCGGCGACGGAGCGGTACGAGCCCTCCTCGCCGTAGCCGCCCGCGGCCGCGCGCCAGCCTTCGGGCTCCACGCCGTACTGCTTGCCGAGCAGCGCCACGAAGATCTGCGCCTTCTGCTTGCCGAACCCCGGCAGCCCCTGCACCCGGCGCAGCAGCTCGCCGCCGTCCGCGACGCCGTCCCACAACCCGGCCGGGTCGCCGTCGTAGCGCTCGGCGAGCGCGCGGCACACCTCCTGCACCCGCGCGGCCATCGCCTTGGGGAACCGGTGCAGCGCCGGCGGCGTGGCGAAGATCGCGACCAGCGCCTCGGGGTCGAACTCGGCCAGCTCGTGCGCGGTGGGCTCGTGCCCGAGGCGCTGGGCGAGCACGTACGGCGAGGAGAACGCCTTCTCGAGCGGGATCTGCTGGTCGAGCGTCATGCCGACCAGCAGCGCCAGGGGGCTGCGGGTGAGGTACTCGTTCGCGGCGTCGTCGATCGGCAGCGTGATGGCCATGCGCACATCCTGCCCGCGGGGCGCCCCGATCGTCACGTGATTCGCCCTACCTCACGACTACGCTTGGGGAGCCTGAGGCTGGAGGTGACATGGCAACGCTTGCCCGACCCCACATTGAACAGCGCACCCCTGTGGATCTCATCCACCAGGTCCAGCGCGGAGCAATGCGAATCCTCCCGCTCGAACGGGGGTTCACGTGGGAGGCCGGCGACGTCACCAAACTCTTCGACAGCATCGTCCGTGGCTTCCCGATCGGCAATCTCCTCCTGTGGCGGCGCCCCGCGCCCGCGCAGACGCTGCACGTCGGGCCGTTGACCGTCGAAGCTCCGGCGCTCGACTCGGCCCAATGGGTGGTCGACGGTCAGCAGCGCGTCACCTCGCTCGTAGGTGCCCTCACCTCGGCGCACACTGCCGCGGACCTGCGCTTCCGGGTCCATCTGGACCTGGAATCCGGCACGTTCCGCACCGCGAGCGCCCGGCGGCCGGCGCCGGGTGCGTGGATCCCGGTCAGCTTCCTGCTCGATGCCTCGGCCCTGCCGAAGTGGCTGCAGATTCGCGATTGGCTCTCGGACGAGCAGCATGAGCTGGCCGTCCGGGCGGCGTCGGCGATCAAGGACTACAGGATCCCTGCGTCCGTAGTGACCACCGGCGACGAGAACTCGGTCGTGGAGATGTTCACCCGGATCAACACGGCCGGAAAGCCGCCCACGAGGGTGGACATCATCCATGCCTTGCACGCCCGAGTCACGGGCGACGCGGCGCCGACCCTCGCGGCGGTCGGCCGCGGCACGGCCGAGCTCGGCTTCGGTGCGCTCGATGAGCAGCTTGTGCTGCGCTGCGCGCTCGCCTACCGCGGTGGCGAGGTATATCGCACCGACTTCCCCGGTGATCTCGCATCGGCCGAGGACCAGACCGAGCTGCTCGGGGCGCTGTCGGCCAACCTTCGGGATGTGGTCACGTTCCTGCGCGACGTGGCCGACATTCCGCACGTGAAGCTGCTGGCCTACACCGGCGTGATCCCGGTGCTCGTCCGCTTCGTCCGATTGCACGGTGCTCCGGCAGGCCGTGCGGCAACACTGCTGCGACGGTGGGTCTGGCGCGGTGCGGTGGCCACTGCCCGCGACCGTGGCCCGAGCGTCGCCGTGCTGCGTGGGCAGCTCGGCGCCGCAGAGCGACCGGACCCGGTGACGGCCGCCGCCGCCCTGCTGGAAACGGCGCCCACCGGCCCCCGCCTGACGGTCGAGCTCGACAAGGTCCATCTGAGGCAGACCATGGCGAAGATCAACATTCTCTGCCTTTGGTCCGCCGAGCCGCGCGAGCCTGGGACCGGCGCGCCGGTCGACCTCGGCCACCTCCTCGACGACGGTGGCGCTCTTCGGCCGATCTTCAACGACAGCGAACTCGTCCTGGCCGGCACGATGGCCAACCGCGTGATCGCGCCTCCCGGACCAGCCTCGAAGCTGTGGAGGGACCTGGCCGACGCGTCGCCCGAAGTGGCCGCGAGCCACCTCCTCGACGAGAAGACTCAGACCCTGCTGGCCCCAGCGACCCGCGCCGCGTTTCTCGCACACCGTGCGGCCAGGTTGACCGCCGAGTTCGAGCGGCACGTCGATCGCATGGCGGAGTGGGGGGCGCGCGACAGCCGGTCGATCGCCGACCTGATGAGGACGGGCTGAGTGGCAACCACGGCCGAGGTACGCCTGCATGGGCGGCGGGTCGGACTCCTGCGTTACCACCAGGGCCGCACTGAGTTCGCGTACGAGGACGATCTCGGCGCCGCGGACCATCGCACACTCGGACAGATCTTTGAGGACGATCCCCGAGCGGTGCGCCGCGCAATGCCCACGCCCGGCCGACGACGGTCATCGAACTCGCCGACACGACCGCCCGTGTGGCCACTAGGCGCGAATCGCAACCGGCCTCAGCGCGGGGTGGGTGGACGCGTGAAGCGCGCCCGGGCCCACAGATACCCGGCCAGGGCCATCGCCGCCGACCAGCCGATCGCCCACCAGAGGGACGCGCCGGCCGGGGTGCCGTTCAGCGCCCCCCGCAGCGCCTCGATGATCGGCGTGAAGGGCTGGTGCTCCGTGAAGGCCCGCACGCCCGGCGACATCCGCGCCGTGGGCGAGAACGCGCTGCTCAGGATCGGCAGCAGGGTCACCGGCAGGGCCGCGTAGCTCGCGGCCACCACGGTGCGCACGGACAGGCCCATCGCCGTGGTCAGCCAGGCCGCGGCGAACGCGGCCAGGGCCACGATCCCGGCCACGAGCAGCCAGCCGGTGGGCCCGGCGTGCGGGCGGTAGCCCAGCAGCACGGTCAGGCCGAGGATGATCGCCACGCACAGCAGCGTGCGCAGCACGGTGCCGAGGACGCGGCCGGTCAGCACGGCCGCGCGGGAGATGCCCATCGTGCGGAACCGGTTGATGATGCCCTCGTGCATGTCCGTGGCCACGGCGACCGCGGTCTGCCCGACGCTGTAGCCGATGCAGAGCACGAGGATGCCCGGCACCACGTAGCCGAGGTAGTCCTCGCCGAGGTCGGTGGCGGCCCCGAAGATGTAGACGAACATGAGCAGCATCAGGATCGGGGCGATCAGGGCGCCGAACAGGGTGGACGGGTTGCGGCGGTTGTGCAGCAGGTCGCGCCGCAGCATGGTCAGGGCGTCGCGCATCGCACCGGCTCCTTCGCGGCGGCGGCGTGGCCGGTCAGGGCGAGGAACACGTCGTCCAGGTCGGGGGTGTGCACGGTCAGGGTGTCGGGCTCGACCCCGCCGGACTCGAGGCGGCCCAGCAGGGCGCGCAGGTCCGCGGCGGTACCGTCCCCCGGCACCCGCAGCGCGAGCGCCCCCTCGTCCGGGGTCGCCGCGGGCAGCAGGGCGGCCGCGGCGGCGAGCGGCTCCCGGGCGGTGAAGCCGAGCCGGACGTGCGCGCCGGGCACGCGGCGCTTGAGCTCGTCGGGGCGGCCCTCGGCGACGATCCGGCCCCGGTCGAGCACGGCGACGCGCCCGGCGAGCTGGTCGGCCTCGTCCAGGTACTGCGTGGTCAGGAAGATCGTCACCCCGCCCGCCGCGAGCCCGCGCACCAGCTCCCACACGGTGCGACGGCTGCGCGGGTCGAGGCCGGTCGTCGGCTCGTCCAGGAAGATCACGCGCGGCTCGCCGACCAGCGTCATGGCCAGGTCGAGGCGGCGCTTCATGCCGCCGGACCAGGTCAGCGGGGTGCGCCGCGCCGCCTCGGTGAGCTCGAAGCGCTCCAGCAGCTCCGCCGCGCGCCGCCGGCCGGCCCGCCGCGGCAGGTGCAGCAGGTCGGCCATGAGCCGCAGGTTCTCCTCGCCGGTGAGCAGGTTGTCCACGGCGGAGAACTGGCCGGTGACGCCGATCGCGGCCCGCACCTTCGCGGCCTCGGTGAGCAGGTCGTGCCCGGCCACGGTGGCGCCACCCCCGTCCGGCGGGATCAGCGTGGCCAGGATGTGCACCATCGTGGTCTTGCCGGCGCCGTTGGGGCCGAGCAGCGCGAAGATGGCGCCGGCCGGGACGGTGAGGTCGATGCCGTCGAGGACGACCCGATCGCCGTAGGACTTGCGCAGCCCGGAGACCGTGATGCCCGAGTCAGTCATGGCATCACTATGGCACCACTTATGGCGCCATTTCAAGCCATCATGGCGCCAAGGTCTTCCGGTAGGCGTCCATCCACTCGCGCTGGGCCCGCACCAGCGCGGTCTCCTCGTGCAGCACGTGCGCGAACATGTCCCCGACGTGGGGTTCCGGCATCGACAGGCAGGCCTCGCGGGTCTCGGCGGCGAGCGCGTCGGACTCCGCGGCCAGGGCCGCGAACCAGTCGTCGCCGGCCCAGCCGCGCTCGCGCACGAGCCGCTCGAGGCGGGCGATCGGGTCCCGCTGGCGCCACAGCTGCACCTCGGCGTCGGAGCGGTACCGGCGCGGGTCGTCGGAGGTGCTGTGGCCGGCCATGCGGTACGTCATCGCCTCGATCAGCACCGGCGGCCCGCCGCGGCGCACCGACTCGGCGGCCCGGGCCGTGACCGCGTGCACCGCGAGCACGTCGTTGCCATCGACGTGGAACGAATCGAGGCCGAAGCCGACCGCCCGCCGGTGCAGCGGGGCGCCCATCTGGCGGCCGACCGCGGTGGAGATCGCCCACTGGTTGTTCTGGCAGAAGAACACGATCGGGGCGTTCGCGACCGCCGCCCAGTTCAGCGCCTCGTTCACGTCGCCCTGGCTGCTGGCGCCGTCGCCGAAGTACGCGAGCACCACCTCGTCGGAGCCGTCCATCCGTACGCCGAGCGCGTACCCCGTCGCGTGCAGCGCCTGCGTGCCCAGGACGAGGCTGTAGATGTGGAAGCGGTACCGCCGCGGGTCCCATCCCGAGTGCGCCACCCCGCGCCACTGGGCCATGAGTTCGGCCGGGGTGATGCCGCGGCAGCGGGCGGCGGCCTGCTCGCGGTAGCTGGGGAACACGTAGTCGGCCGGGTCGAGGGCCCGCACCGAGCCGACCTGGGCCGCCTCCTGACCGAGCGCCATGAGCCACAGCCCGAGCTCGCCCTGGCGCTGCAGCGCGTGCGCCTCCTCGTCGAACCGGCGCGCCAGCACCATGTCCCGCAGCAGGTCACGGCACAGCTGGGGGGTCACGTCGAGCGGTGCTTCGGGGTCCGACCGCAGCGTCCCGTCGGGCGCCAGCAACTGGATCATGTGCGTCTCCCGTGGATGGCCTGGGGTGCCACTGCTCATCCTGCCGTGCCCGGGCCGGTCGATGGCGCCGGTGGCGCCATGGAATTTGCCATAGTTGCGCGATACTGGCGGGCATGGACCTGACCCGCTACGTCGACGGCCTGCGCGCCGAACTGCTCGCGGCCGCGGGTCCCGAGGAGGCCGCGCTGGCCGAGCGCCTCGCCGCCGCGGTGGCCTCGGCGACCCGGCTGGCCATGTTCGACGTGCTGTCGGACGCGGCCGACGAGATCACGCGCGACCTGGCCCCCGGCTCCGTCGAGGTGCGGGTGCGCGACCGCAACCCGTACTTCGTGGTCACCACCCCGGACGGTGCGCCCGCGCCGGCACCGGCGCCCGCGAGCGCGCCCGAGCTGTCGCCGGAGGGCCCCGTCGGCCGGATCAACTTCCGCCCGCCGGAGCAGCTCAAGCAGCGCATCGAGGAGGCGGCCGCGCGCGACGGCCTGTCGGTCAACGCGTGGCTGACCCGCACCCTGTCCGCGGTCGTCGCCGGCGAGCCCGCCCAGGCGCCCGCACCGCGCGCCTCGAAGGGCGCCTTCATCGGCTGGATCGGCTAGGCCCCGCGCCCTGTCCTGGCGCCCGGTTTGGACCCTGGTCTGGACAGGCGTTCCTACCCTGGGCCGATGTCGCAGCGCAGGGTGGCCGGCCTCTGGTCGGTGTTCGGGATCGCCGCGGTCGTCTCGGCCGTGCTCGTCTGGCTGCGCCCCGCCGGCCAGCGCCTCAGCGACCTGCACATCTACTACGGCGCGGCCCAGGCGGTGGGCGAGGGCCGGCCGCTCTACGACTACGTCGCGCAGAACGGCGGCCCGTTCACCTACCCGCCGTTCGCGGTGCTGCTGTTCCGCCCCCTCACGCTGCTGCCCGAGACCGCCCTGCAGGTCGCCTGGCTGGCCCTGACCTGCGCGGCCGTCGTCGCCCTGGCCGTGGCGGTCGGCCGGGGGCTGTCCGCGTCGCGCCTCGCCGTGGCGGCCATCGCCTGCGGCCTGCTCGTGTCCGCGCCCGTGCAGAGCAACCTGCGCTTCGGCCAGGTGAGCATCTTCATCGTGCTGCTGGCGCTGCTCGACGCCATGGGTCTGGTGCCGCGGCGCTACCGCGGGGTGCTCGTCGGCCTCGCCGCCGCGATCAAGCTCACCCCGCTGCTCTTCGTCGTCTTCTTCCTCGTGACCGGCCGGTGGCGGGACGCCGCCCGGGCGCTCGGCGCGTTCGCGGCGGCCGCGGCCCTCGGTGCGCTGCTGCTCCCGGGCGACAGCCTGCGCTACTGGACCGGCACCATGCTGCAGACGTCGCGCATCGGCGACCTCGCGTCGCTGGGCAACCAGTCGGTGCAGGGCATGCTCATGCGGGCCGGCCTCTCCCCCGCCACGCTGCCGCTGGTCTGGGCCGTGCTCATCGCCGCCGTGGGCGCCGCGGCGCTGTGGCGGGCGCGGACGCTGGACGCGCACGGAGAGCGGGTGCGCGCGGCGGTGCTCGTGGGCTGCGCGACGGTCGCGGCCTCGCCGGTGTCGTGGACCCACCACCAGGTGTGGACGGTGCTCGCGGCGATGCTGCTCGTGGCGGCCGAGGGCGCCTGGCGGCGGGCGGCCGGGGTCGTGCTCCTGGTCGTCATGACGCTGTCGCTGGGCGTGGTGCTGCGGGGGCTCTCGCCGTACACCGGATGGCAGTTCCTGCTCGAGAACGCCCGCAGTCTCGGCGTCGTGGCCGTCTGCCTCGCGGGCTTCGGCGGCGCCGTGGCCACCGTGCGGCGGCGGGCCTGGCTGCGGCCGGTGGCCGCGGTGGCGGCCGGGCTGGTGGTGCTGGCCCTGACGCCGCTGCCGGCCGGGGCGGACCCGACGTTCAAGGCGTACACCGCGGCCGACCTGGCCAACCCGCGCTACTTCTACTACACCCCGGCCGGCGCCCGCCTCGGCCGGCCCGTCGACTTCCAGGTCCGCCGCGAGAGGACGAAGACCCGCGTCAACGGCGTCGTGGCGGACGGGGTGGCCGCGCTGCGCTGGTCCTCGGCCCCGGGCGGCGCGGCCCGCACGATCCCGCTGCTGACCCCGGCGGCGGGGGCGCGGGCCTTCTCGTTCCGCAGCGCCAGCCTGACCCACGGCCGGCTCGACGCCCTCGCCCCCGACGGCACCGTCGTGGCGACGTTCACCTCGTTCACGCCCGGGGCTTAGGCTCGGTCCCATGGAAGACTTGATCAAGGAGCTGGAGGCCCAGGAGGCCCGGCTGCTGTTCGACCGGTTCGACAACGACGACGCCTGGGCGCTCGGCTGCCTGCTGGTGGAGACGGCCAAGGAGCGCTCGCTCGGCATCACGATCGACATCCGCCGCGGCGGCCAGCAGCTCTTCCACGCCGCCCTGCCCGGCACCGCGCCGGACAACGACCGGTGGATCGAGCGCAAGATCCGGGTGGTGGAGCGGCTGCACGCCTCCTCCTACCTCGTGGGGCGCCGGCTCGCGGCCCGGGACAAGACGTTCGACGCCGCCTACGGGGTCGACCCCGCGGACTACGCCACCCACGGCGGCGCCTTCCCCGTCCGTGTCCGCAATGTGGGCGTGGTCGGCGTCGTGACCGTCTCCGGGCTCCCCCAGGCGGACGACCACGCGCTGGTCGTCGAGGTGCTCGAGCGCTTCCTCGCCCGGGTGTCGTAAAGCCGACGCGCGGAGGCGGGCGGCCAGGCCCCACCATGCCGCGTGTGCATATTCGATTCGCATTACCGGCCTGGCTCCCGGTCCTGATGGTCACGGCGGCCGGGCTGGCCGGCTGTTCCGGCGGCGACGCCGCTGACTCTGCGGCGCCGCCCGCCTCGATCGGGCCCGTGGTGCCCACGAACGCCTCGGCGGCCCCGAGCGCCGCGGCGAGCAGCAAGGCCCCGGCGGCCGGCGCGAGCGGCGCGGCCTCCGGCTGCCCGGTCACGGCCGCCACGCTGGAGAAGGCGTTCAAGGCCAACGCCGAGGTGGCCGGCGCCGTGGTGCTGGGCAAGGGGCTCAAGGACGTCAGCTGCTACGGGGGCTGGGCCACCGCCTCCGCACAGCCGGCGAACCTGGAGGCGGCCGTCGTGCTGTTCAGGTACGACGCCGGGAAGAAGACCTGGGCCGCGCTGTCGGGCGGGACCGACGGGGTCTGCCGGGACACGGTGCCCGAGGACGTCGCGACACACCTCAAGGGTTGCCAGCACTAACCCGATCGAGTGTCGTAAATTGCCGGGGTGAGATACACACTCCTCGCTGTCTTCGCCGGAGCGGCCGTCACCCTTGCGGCCTGCTCCGGCGGGTCGGACCAGTCGCAGTCCCCCGCCCTGCCCACCCCGGACCAGACCTCCCTGCTGCCGCAGACCGGCCCCGCGCCGCTCAAGCCCGGCGTCAGCGCGCCGAACGGATGCCCCGTCGACGCGCCCGCGCTGGAGAAGGCCCTCGCCGCCGACCCCACGCTCGCCGCGGCCGTGCAGCTCGGCAAGGGGCTCACGGACGTCAGCTGCGTGCAGCAGTACGCCACCGCCCGCACCGAGGGCGACCGCGCGACGGTCCTGTTCCACTTCGACGACGCCAAGGCGATGTGGGTCGCGGTCGCGGCCGGCGCCAGGAACGCGTGCGACAAGGCCCCGGCCGAGATCCGTCAAGCGCTCAAGAACTGCGGTTAGGAACCTGGTCAAATTCCCTTCTTTATGGTCATATTGCTCATGGAGCGAGAAGCACTGCTCCGGCTCCTCGCCGAGGAGCCGGGAGCGGCTTTCGAGGCGTGCCGCGCCGCGATCCGAGCCGGCGCCGAATACGTGGTGTGGGACCACACCCTGCCCGCCGACCAGCTCGCGCGCAGCTACTCCCGGCGGGCCCAGCACATGGAGCGGATCGGCAACCCGATGCTCGGCAGCGCCGAGGCCATCGGCGTGCTGCAGACCGCGGGCGACAGGCCGCTGCGGGTCGGCGAGGCGAAGATCGAGAACCCGCCGACCCACTTCCAGCTGTTCCTCACCGAGGACGCGTCGCGAGTCGTGGCCTGCATAGGCATCGATCAACGCTGACATACCAGGATGGCAGGGTGGACGCTCTGCTGGACAACACCGCCATGGCACAGCTGCGCGAGGCGCTCGGCTCGGCCGGCTATACCTCCGACGGCATTCGCAGGCACCTCGGCGAGGACGCCTCGGCCGCGTGCGCGCGCAACGACTTCCGGGCCGCGCTGCGCGTCACCGAGGCCGGGGGCCGGCTCGACACCCTGATCCGGCTGTTCATCTGCGGCCAGACCGAGCCGCTCGACCGGGTCGCGGCCGCGCTCGCCCCGCTGCCGCTGGAGTCGGCCGCCCCGCTGCTGTCGGCCGAGCCGGACGGCGTCCGGGCCGCGCTCGAGCTGGAACCCTACGGCGACTGGTGGGTCGTCGCCGACCTTGCCGCCGGCATGCGCCCCGGCCGCCCGCTGCCCGGCGACCACGTGCTCGGCATCGGCGGCGCGTCGAGCACCCTGGCCGCCGCCACCCTGCGCCGCCCGGTCGGCACCGCGCTCGACCTCGGCACCGGCTGCGGGGTGCAGGCGCTGCATCTGTCGACCCACGCGAGCCGGGTCACCGCGACCGACGTGCTGCCGCGGGCCCTGCGCTTCGCGGCCACCACCGCGGCCCTCAACGGCCTGGAGTGGGAGCTGCTCGAGGGCGACCTCACCCGCCCGGTCGCCGGGCGCCGCTTCGACCTCGTGGTCAGCAACCCGCCGTTCGTGGCCGGCCCCGGGAGCACCGCGCACACCTACCGCGACTCCGGCCGCCCCGGCGACGCCGTCTGCGCCGAGCTCGTCGCCGCCGCCCCGGGCCTGCTGGCCGACGGCGGGCACATGCAGTTCCTGGCCAACTGGCTGCACGTCGCGGGCGAGGACTGGACCGATCGGGTCAACGACTGGCTGGCCGGCACCGGGCTGGACGCCTGGGTCATCCAGCGCGAGGTCTCGGATCCGCTGGCGTACGTCAACCTGTGGCTCGCCGACGCCTCCGAGGACCCGTCCCGGCAGCCCGCCCTGGCCGCGGCCTGGCTCGACTGGTTCGACGCCCAGCGCGTCGACGCGGTCGGCTTCGGCCTGATCACCCTGCGCGCCGGCGGCCACGACGACCCGACCGTGCGCATCGAGGACCTCCGGCACACCGTCGGCGGCGACCTCGGCCCGCTCATCGGCGAGTGGTTCGACCGCCAGGACTTCCTGCGCCACGCCGACCTGCTGCGCAGCCGCCTCGTCGCCGCGCCCGGGCTGACGCTGCGCCAGGAGGCCACGCTCGGGGCCGACGGCTGGGAGGTCGGCCAGCAGCTGCTCGCCCTGCCCGACGGGCTGCGGTGGGTCGAGGAGGTGGACCCGGTCGCGCTGACCCTCGTGGGCGCGTGCGACGGGTCGGTGACCCTGCAGGCTCAGGTCGACCTGCTGGCGGCGGCCCACGGTGTGCCGGCCGAGGTGCTCGCCGACGTGGCCGTCCCCCTGGTGTCGCACCTGGTCGAGCGGGGGGTCCTGCTGCCGTGCGCGCCCTAGTCCAGACCGTCAGCCGGGCGAGCGTCACCGTCGGGGACACGGTCGTCGGCTCGATCACCGACGGGCTGCTGGTCCTCGTCGGCGTGACCCATGCCGACACGTCCGACATCTCCGAAACGCTGGCCCGCAAGGTGCACGAGCTGCGCATCCTCGACGACGAGCGATCCGCGGCCGACACCGGCGCGCCACTGCTCGTCGTCTCGCAGTTCACCCTCTACGGCGACGCGCGCAAGGGCCGGCGCCCGACCTGGATCGCCGCGGCCCGCCCGGAGGCCGCCGAGCCGCTCATCGAGGCGTTCTGCGCCGCCCTGCGCAACCGGGGCGCAACCGTGGAAACCGGGCGATTCCGCACGCACATGCTCGTCGAAAGTGTGAACGTCGGACCGCGGACCGTATTGCTGGAGGTCTGAGACTCACGGATTCGTGCCACGGCTGCGCCGCCTCACCGTCACTTCACGCCCGCTCAGCGAAGCTACTTCTCGCAGGAATGATCGCGCCACTTGTCAATCCACACGGGAGGCGAGCGAAGTGGCCCAGCCGCTGAGTGAGAACACGGAGTTCAACGCCGTCGACGTTGAGGCCGAGGAACAGCACGAGCAGGAGCACGCGCTCGACAACACGGGCGTCTCAGCGGATCTGGTTCGCGCATACCTCAACACGATCGGCCGCACCAAGCTCCTCACCGCCGAGCAGGAGGTCGATCTCTCCAAGAAGATCGAGGCCGGCCTGTACGCCGAGGAGAAGCTCACGAGCGGCATGGTCCACCCGGCGTGGATGAACACCTACGAGGTCGTGGTCCGCGAGGGGCGCGCCGCCAAGGCCCACCTGCTCGAGGCCAACCTGCGCCTCGTCGTGAGCATCGCCAAGCGGTACACGGGACGCGGCATGGCCTTCCTGGACCTCATCCAGGAGGGCAACCTCGGCCTCATCCGCGCCGTCGAGAAGTTCGACTACACCAAGGGCTACAAGTTCTCCACCTACGCCACCTGGTGGATCCGCCAGGCCATCACCCGCGCCATGGCCGACCAGGCCCGCACCATCCGCATCCCGGTGCACATGGTCGAGCAGGTCAACCGCATGGTCCGGGTCCGCCGGGACCTCGCCGCCACGCTGGGCCGCGAGCCCGTCGTGGCCGAGATCGCCGCGGCCCTGGGCGTCGAGGAGTACCAGGTCATCGAGCTGATCTCCTACGACCGCGAGCCGGTGAGCCTGGACCAGGCCGTGGGCGAGGACGGCGAGAGCGCCCTGGGCGACTTCGTGGCGCGCGTCGACCCGCGCGAGGAGCCGGCCGACAGCGTGTCGCAGGGCATGCTGCGCTCCGAGGTCGAGATCGTGCTCTCGACGCTGTCGCAGCGCGAGCAGGCGGTCATCCGGCTGCGCTTCGGCCTCGACGACGGCCGCCAGCGCACCCTCGACGAGGTGGGGCGCGAGTTCGGCCTGTCCCGCGAGCGCATCCGCCAGATCGAGAAGGGAACGCTGCTGAAGCTGCGCCACCCGTCGCGCGCGAAGCGCCTCGAGGCGTACGCCTCCTGAACCAGCTGAACGCAGGGCCGCTCCGGTCGTCCGGTGCGGCCCTTCGCCGTGCGCCCGCCGTCGTCACCGCCGAGGTCAGAGGCGGCGCGGGCCGCTGTCGGGGCGGGTCTGGTGCGGCGCGAACTCGGCGCTCGCGTGCAGCACCGCCAGGCCCGAGGGGCGCGCCAGGACCGGGTTCAGGGTCAGCGACGACAGGGCCGGCTGCTCGTTGACGAGGCGCCCGACGCGCACCAGCAGGTCGGCCAGCGCGTCCAGGTCCACCGGGTCCGCGCCGCGGTAGCCGGTCAGCAGCGGCGCCGCCCGCGGGGCCCGGACCAGGGCGGCCGCGTCACGGTCGGTCAGCGGGACCGGGCGCCACGCGCGGTCGCCGAGCAGGTCGGCCGCCTCGCCGCCGAGGCCGAAGCCCACGACCGGGCCGAACGACGGGTCGTCGACGACCTCCACGACGCACGCGACGCCGGGGGCGACCATCGGCTGGACGACGACCTCCACCCCGCGGCCGAAGAGGCGTTCGAGCTCGGCGTAGGCCTCCGCGACGGCGGACGGAGCGGTGAGGTTCAGCCGTACCGCCCCCAGGTCGATCCGGTGCCGCCAGGGCCTCGTCGCCACCTTGAGGGCGACCGGCAGGCCCACCGCGACCGCGACGTCGGGCACCCGGTCGCCGGAGGCCCACCGGCTCGGCACGACCGGGATCCCGTAGGCGGCCAGCAGCTCGTCGGCCTCGCCCCGGTCGCCGGCGCCGCGCAGCGCCAGGGCGGTCGCGACGTCGGTACCCCGCGCGGAGTCGACGCCGGGCAGGTCGGGCCGCGTGCCGATCGGCTCGCGGCGCCACGCGGCGTAGCGGGCGACCCGGCCCAGGGCGCGCACCGCCTCCTCGATCGCCGGGAACATCGGGAGGGCGGGCGGGTCCTCGTCGCTGTATGCGGGCGCGACCGTGAACGACGGGTCGGCCGGCATGACCACGGCGAGCGGGCGCGGCGCCCCGGCCGTCGACACGCGCAGGAGCTCGGCCACGCCGAGCTGGTCGCGCTCGGCGAGCGCCGGGGCGTACGCGGCCACGACGGCATCCACCCCCTCGTCGTCGAGGGCGGCGTGCACGGCCCGCACGAAGTCGACGTCGCTCACGGCGGGGCCGAGGTCGCGCGGGTACCCCTCGGCGATGCGCAGCCCCGCGGCCGGCGCCTTCGCGACCGTGAGCACGCCCAGCGCGGCCGCGTTGGTGACCACGGCGATACGGTCGCCGGTCGGCAGCGGGCGCCCCGCGATGAGCAGGCCCACGTCGAACAGCTCGCCGACGGTGTCGACGCGGATGACGCCGGAGCTGGCGAAGAGGGCGGCCACCCCGCGGGCGTCGGGGCCGACGGTCACCGCGTCGAGGGCCGGCGGGCGCACCGGGCTCGCCACCGCCGCGACCGGCTTGCGGCGGGCCAGCTCGCGGGCGATGCGGGCGAACTTGCGCGGGTTGCCGAAGGTCTCCAGGTAGAGCAGGACGGCGTCGGTGTGCGGGTCCTCGCGCCAGTACTGCAACGCGTCGTTGCCGGAGACGTCGGCCCGGTTGCCGGCCGAGATGAACGTCGACAGGCCCAGCCCGCGCCGGTCGGCCTCGGCCAGCAGCGCCGTGCCCAGCGCCGCGGACTGGCTGAAGAAGCCGACCCGCCCGGCCCGGGGCAGCAGGGGGGCGAGCGTGGCGTTGAGCCGCACCGCCGGATCGGTGTTCGCCACCCCGAGGCAGTTGGGCCCGACCAGGCGCATCCCGTGGTCGCGCACCGCCCGCAGCAGGGCGGCCTGGGCCTGCGCCCCGGCCGGGCCGGCCTCGGCGAAGCCGGCCGAGACGACGACCAGGCCGTGCACCCCGGCCGCGGCGCAGTCGGCCACCACGTCGGGCACGGACTCCACGGGTACGGCGATCACGGCGAGGTCGGCATTGGCCGTACCGATGAGGCTCGGTTTCGCGGGAAGGCCCCCGACGACCGTCGCGGACGGGTGGACCGGCACCAGCTCTCCGGCGAAGCCGGCGCCCTTGAGGTGGGACAGCAGGGCCGCGCCGATGCCCGAGCCGCCCGAGCGCGCGCCGTAGACCGCGACCGCGCGCGGGTTGAGCAGCCGCGCGATCGAGCGGGCCTCGGCGCGCTGCTCTCGGGCCTGCTGCACGCGCAGGGAGTCGGGGGTCGCCTTGATCGGGAACCACAGGTGCACCACGCCGTCGGCGAACTCGCGCTCGATGTGGAAGCCGGCCGCCATGAACACGCGCAGCATCGCCTGGTTCACCGGCAGCACGTCGGCCTCGAACTCGGTGATGCCCTCGGTGGCCGCCGCGGCGACGAGGTGCTCGATGAGCACCGAGCCGATGCCCCGGCCCTGGTGCGCGTCCTCGACCACGAAGGCGACCTCGGCCTGGTGGGAGCCGGTGCCGAGGCGGTCGTACCGGCCCACCGCGATCAGCTCGCCCGCGTGCTCGACCACGAACGCCTCGCGGTCGTGATGGTCGACGTTGACGAACCGGTCCAGGTCCCGCTGCGGGATGCGCGGGTAGGCCGAGAAGTACCGCAGGTATCGGGTCCGCTCCGAGAACCGCGAGTGCAGCGCCACGATCCGCTCCGCGTCGTCGGGCCGGATCGGTCGCAAGTGGACGGTGGTCCCGTCCGAGAGCAGCACATCCGCGGCCCGCGTGGCCGAAACGTCGTTCACCCGCATAGTTTCCACCCGTCTGGGTTACCGTGTCTGCCATGATGCTGACCCCGGCGGATGTGCAGGCGCTGCGGTTCGCCAAGGCGCCGTTCGGCAAGCGTGGCTACGACGAGGACGAGGTCGACCAGTTCCTCGACGTGGTCGCGCAGACGCTGATCGCGCTGCAGGACGAGCTCGCCAGGCTGCGGGCGAGCGCCTCGCCGGACACGTCCTACGGCACCTCCGCCGCCGCCGAGACGCAGATGCTCGCCGAGCTGGACCGCATCAAGCAACGCCTGACACGGCTCGAGGCCGCGGTCCGCCACTGAGGCCGGCCTCAGTCGCGCGGGTCGTGCGGGTCGAGGCCGAAGAACGGGTACACCGTGCGCCGGGTCGCCATGATCGTGCGATCGACCGCGTCCGGTGACTCGCCCGGCACCCACGGCTCGTAGCTCGTGACGCCGCCGTCGGTCATCGTCTCCGGCAGCGGGTGTCCGGGCCGGCGCTTCGCGGCGAGCTCGCGCCACGCCGCGGGCAGCTCCAGCGCCGGGTCGAGGGGCTCGCCGGTCATCACCGCGAGCAGGTGCGTCCAGGCCCGGGGCACGCACTCGACCAGCGCGTAGCCGCCGCCCCCGCTCGCGACCCACCGCCCGCCGGCGACCTCGGCGGCGAGGTCGCGCAGCGCGAGGTACGCCGCCCGCTGCCCGTCCACGGTGAGCCGGAGGTTGGCGAGGGGGTCGTGGCGGTACGTGTCCGCGCCGCACTGCGTGAAGAGCAGCTGCGGCTGGAACGCGCGCAGCACCCCGGGCACGACGGCGTGGAAGGCGCGCAGCCACCCGCCGTCGCCGGTGCCGGGCGGCAGCGCCACGTTCACGGCGGAGCCGGGCGCGTCGGGGCCGCCGGTCTCGTCGGGGAAGCCGGTGCCGGGGAACAGCGTGCGCGGCGACTCGTGCAGGCTGACGGTGAGCACGCGCGGGTCGTTCCAGAACACCTCCTGCACGCCGTCGCCGTGGTGGACGTCGATGTCGACGTACGCCACCCGCTCCGCCCCGAGCTCGAGCACCCGCTTGATCGCGACGGCGGGGTCGTTGTAGACGCAGAAGCCCGCGGCCCGGTCCGGCATGGCATGGTGCAGGCCGCCGGAGACGCTGACCGCGCGCTCGGCCTCGCCGGTCCACACCGCCTCGGCCGCGCGCCGGGTCGCCCCCGTGATCAGGGCGCTGGCGTCGTGCATGCCGGCGAAGGTGGGGTTGTCGGTGGTACCGAGACCCATGAGATTGATCCGCCGGCCCGTCGAGGCCGCCTTCACCACCGCGATGTAGTCGGGGTCGTGCACGGTGGCGAGCATGGCGTCGGTGGCCGGCTCCGCCCGCTCGAGCACGACGCCGGGGCGGTCGAGGACGCCGAGGCGGCGGGCGAGGTCCATGGTCAGCTCGACGCGGACGGGGTCGAGGGGATGATCGCCCATGTTGTACCGCAGCAGCCGCTCATCCCACACGACGAGCATGCTCATGGGTTCTCCTTCGCGACGGGACGCTCGGGATCGGTGATCCAATGGCTCCAGGATCCCACGTAGAGCGGCGCCTCCTGCTGCTGCTCGTGCAGCGCGAGGACCAGCTGCGCCGCGGTGACCCCGGAGCCGCAGTAGGCGCCCGCCCCGGCCGGCGCGGCGATGGCCTTCAGCAGCCCGTGCTCGTCGACGGTCGCCGCGGCCGGCAGGTTGATCGCGCCGGGGATGTGCCCGGCGACCGCATCCACCGGCTCGACCTCGCCGCGATACCGCGGTCCGACGCGGGCATCCAGCAAGGTGTTGCGCGGATCGCTCGCCTCGGCCTCGGTCCAGACCGTCATCCCCCCGGGTGTCACCGTTACGTCACCTTCGTCCGGTTCCGGCACCTCGGTCGTGACAGGGAGTCCGGCACTCGTCCACGCCGCGTAACCACCGTCGAGCACCCGCACCGCATCGATGCCCGCCCAGCGCAGCGTCCACCAGGCGCGCGCCGCGGCCCCGGTAGGATTGTTCCCGCCTGCGTCGTACACCACCACCGGGTGCTCGGCGCGGACCCCAAGTCTCCGCAGCGCGGCCTCCAGCGCGGCGGGATCGGGCAGCGGATGGCGCCCACCGGCGCCCGGCGGCCCACAGAGGTCCTCGTCGAGATCGACGAAGACCGCGCCAGGCAGATGACCGGCCGCATACGCGGCCCGGCCGTCCTTCGCGAGGGTCCAGCGCACATCGAGAAGAGTCGGCGGTTGGGCGGACCGCACCAGCTCGGCGAGAGCGGCGACGTTCAAGATCGCCCGGTTGGCTGTCACGCTCCAATCTTGTCGTACGCAGCGAGTACCATCGCGTACCGGGAGGGCAACGGCAGTGAACGACCTAGTCGACACCACCGAGATGTATTTGAAGACGATCCTCGAGCTCGAAGAGGAGGGTGTCGTCCCCAAGCGTGCGCGCATCGCGGAGCGGCTGCACCAGAGCGGCCCGACCGTGAGCCAGACGGTCGCCCGCATGGAGCGTGACGGCCTGCTCATCGTCGAGGGCGACCGCCACCTGGCACTCACCGACCAGGGCCGCGAGCACGCGGTCGCCGTCATGCGCAAGCACCGCCTGGCCGAGCTGCTGCTCGTCAACGTGATCGGCCTGCCCTACGAGGAGGCCCACGAGGAGGCGTGCCGCTGGGAGCACGTGATGAGCGACGCCGTCGAGCAGCGGGTCTACGAACTGCTCGGCCGCCCGACGCGCTCGCCCTACGGCAACCCGATCCCCGGCCTGGACGGCCTGCGGGGCGAGGCCCCCGGCGAGCACGCCGACCCGGAGCGCAACCTGGCCTTCCCCGGCCTGGCCGGCTCCGTGGTCGTGAGCCGCATCTGCGAGTCGGTCCAGACCGACGCCGACGTGCTGCGCCAGCTGCACACCGCGGGCATCGACCCGGGCGCGACGGTCACGGTCGCCCAGGAGCGCGACGGCGTGTCCATCGATCGCGAGGGCGAGCGGATTCGCTTGCCGCGCGAGGTGGCCTCGCGAGTCTTCGTAGCGGCGGCCTAGCGTCTCGTTTTCGGCTCTTCGCCACAGCGGACCGGTCCGTTTCGGCTCTTCGCCACGGCGGACCAGGTCCGTTCGGCTCTTCGCCGCGGCGACCTAGGTTCATTGACGTTCGGGAGGGGTGGTGGGACCGCGCATGTCGCAACACCCACCACCGCCCTTCCCGTCCCGCGAGTGCGGCCCCTGCTCCGTCGAGGACGTGCTGGACCGGGTCGGCTCCAAGTGGAGCGTGTCGATTTTGGTGGCCGCGGCCCCCGGTCCGATCCGCTTCTCGGCCCTGGAGCGGACGATCCCCGGCATCAGCCGGCGCATGCTGACCCTGACCCTGCGCAACCTGGAACGCGACGGCCTGGTCCTGCGCACGAGCTACCCGACCGTGCCGCCCCGGGTGGAGTACTCGCTGACCCCGATGGCCCTGGAGCTCCAGGCGGCGCTGTCAGCTTTGACGATGTGGGCCGAACGCCACCGAGCCGACGTAGCGGCGTCGAGAGCCCGCTACGACGAGCGCGCTCAGTAAAATCTTCCACCATGCGCACATAGCGACAAAACGCAAGTATCACGATTTATCACGCCGAATTTCGCCGCACCCACTGCTCAGCGCGCCGCGAGTACCGCGCGGGGCCGCATCCGCTCGCCGCACGGTCCGGTTACCACCACGGGCCCTGATCCCGGTCGCCCGCCGCCCGCCCGCCCTCGCACCTCGCGTTGCCCGCCGCCGCCCACAGCACCGCACCCGCACCCGCACCCGCGCCCCCGCCACCGCACCGCCCCGCACTGGCACCGCACTCCCGCGCCCCCGCCACCGCCCCGCCCCACACTGGCACCGCACAGCCCGCCGCCGCCCGATCTCGAAGCACCGCCGCGCTCGCGCCTTCCCACAGAGCCACCAAGTCACGGCGCCACACCCCTGTCGATCACCGACGCGCGCCCGGGTTCGACCACCGCAACCACGCTCGAAACGCCGCCGGCTTCAACCCAGAACAGATCGCCCAAAGTGGGCTAATCCCTCAACCTCGGGTGATTCCCGCACTGAAGCCCACAAATCCGATATTCCCGAACTTAGGCTGAGCCCGTGGCATTCGATCAGGCCTTCTCCAACGATCCCCTAGAGAAGGCCCACTGGGCCTTGGCGGACGACGCCGACCCGACCCCAGCCCTGGAACTGATCGCCACCACCGACGACCCAGCCCACCGCGAGCACGCCGTGGCGATCCTCGGCGCCGCCGGCACCCAGCGCCTCGACCAGCTCCGCGAGGTCACGGCCCAGCAGGCGTACCGCCCGGAACGCTGGCTCCTCCTCGGCGCCGCGCTCTCCGCCGCCGCCTGGGCCACCCGCGAGGACAACCACACCGGCCCCCTGGCGACCGACCGCCTGGTCCAGGAGCAGCAGGTCCTCGTGGCCGAGGCCAGAACCGCGCTCCGCCAGGCCGCCGCGCTCTCGCGGGAAGACCCGGTGCCGTGGAGCGAACTCGCCGGCGCCGTCGTCTGCGCCCCGCTGCACAGGACCGAGGCGGTCGACGCGTTCAAGCGGGCGTGCGTGCTGCAGCCCGACCTCTACGCGGCCCACACCCGGCACCTGACCGGGCTGACCCGGCGCTGGTACGGCAGCCAGGACAAGGTTATCGCCTTCGCCCAGACCCGCAGCGCCGAGCGCCCCGACGGTCACCCTCTGCACGCGCTCGTTGCCCTTGCGCACATCGAGGGCTACGTCGACGGGATGCTGCGCGGCAACGTCGTCGGCCGGTTCTGGCGCGCCTGGCGGTACTTCGCCGACACCAAGGTCCGCCGCGAGACCGACGCCGCCGCCGACCGCCTCGTCGCCGGCTACGACGACTTCGCCGAGCACCCGTGGACGATGAGCGCCCACCAGACGTTCGCGGCCCTCTACCACCAGGCCGGCGCACGCGAGCGCCTGCGCACGCACCTCGAACTCGGGGGCGACCGGCCGGCGATCTGGCCGTGGCGATACTTCGGCGATCCGCAGGAGCAATTCCGTCGGGCACACCTCTGACCGGCGTCGGCCGTTCAGCTCATATCAACGCTAGCATGCCCGGAAAAACCGCGAACTCAGCGCAACATCGACGTCACAGGCTGCTCAGGTCGATGAGTTTGGCCAGCTCAACCATCTTGGGCATGTCCGCCGCGGCCTGCTCGTCCCCGGCCTCGGGAGCCAGCCGCAGCGCCAGCTTGATGATCCGTTTGTTGCCGGCCAGCCAGCCCACCTCCACGCCGGGGCCGGACTTCTCCGCGCCGGGGCCGGACTTCTCCGCGTCGGCGCCCGACTTCTCCGCGGCGGGCGTCGGCCGCTGGTACGCGACCAGGCCCAGCCCCGGCACCGCCTGCCCGTCCTTGGGCGCGATGGCCGAGCTGAACACGTCGGCCCCGATGGTCGTCGTGGTCACCGACAGCACCAGGTCCGGATAGCTGCCGGCCGCGGTCTGCAGCACGCAGCTGAACGAGTTGTCCATCGACGCGCCCGCGGCCACGCTCAGGTTCAGGCCGAGCTTCGCGTTCACCATGCCGAAGTCCAGCAGCTGGCACGCGCCGCCCGCGGCCGCCGCCGGAGCGGTCGGAGGCGGGGCGACCGGACTCGCGCCGGCGTCGTCGCACCCGGCGACGAGCGCGGCGGAGAGGGCAACGACGGCCATCAGCACCCTTCGCACAGCGGGCACCCTATACCGGCAGACGGGCGGTGATGTACTTGGCGATCTCCAGCGAGCTCGTCGCCGCCGGGGACGGGGCGTTGAGCACGTGCACCTGCCGCCCCTCGGTCACGATGAGGAAGTCGTCGACGAGGTCGCCGGTCGGCGTGATCGCCTGGGCCCGCACCCCGGCCTCGGCCGGCACCAGGTCCGCGGCGGTCACCGCGGGCACGAGCCGGGCCAGGCTCTCGGCGAAGCGCCGCTTGGACAGGGAGCGGCGGACCTCCGTGAGGCCGTACCGCAGATGCTTGCGCCCCAGCGCCCACAACCCGCGATAGGTGGCGGCGTCGGCCACGTCCCGGGGCCGGATCCGCCCCCACGTGTAGCCCTCGCGAGCCATCGCCAGCACGGCGTTCGGTCCCGCGTGCACGCTCCCGTCGACCATTTTCGTCAGGTGTACTCCGAGAAATGGGAACTGCGGGTCCGGCACCGGATAGATGAGTCCGTTGACGAGATGGCGGCGGTCGGGGCGCAGCTCGTAGTACTCCCCGCGGAACGGGATGATGCGCGCCGGCGGGCTGATCCCGGCCATCCGGGCGACCCGGTCGGCGTGCAGGCCCGCGCAGTTCACGAGCACGTCGGCGGTGATGTCGCCGGTCGTCGTGCGTACGACGACCTCGCGCCCGTTCGCCCGGATGCCGACCACGGCGGTGTTGAGCCGCAGCGTCGCGCCCGCCTGCTCGGCGAGCTCGGCGAGCTTCACGCACACGGCCTTGTAGTCGGCGATGCCCGTCGAGGCCACGTGGATGCCCTCGACGCAGGCGACCTCGGGCTCGTACTCCCGCGCCTCCCCCTGGCTCACCATGCGCACCGGGAGCCCGTTGGCGAGGGCCCGCTCGTAGAGCGCCCGCAGCCGCGGCAGCTCGTCCGCCCCGGTCGCGACGATGAGCTTGCCGGTGACCTTGTGGGCGATCCCGTGCTCGGCGCAGAACTCGACCATCGAGGCGCTGCCGGCCTTGCAGAGCGTGGCCTTGAGGCTACCCGGCTTGTAGTACACCCCGGCGTGGATGACGCCGGAGTTGTGCCCGGTCTGGTGGGCGCCCCAGCCCGCCTCCTTCTCCACCACGGTCACCCGGGCGTCGGGCCGGTCCTGGACCAGCCGCTGGGCGGTCGCCAGTCCGACGATGCCTCCTCCGATGACGACGTACCGCACGGCAGACTCCTTCACCTCGGATCGCGCCATCTTAGGGGTCTCGGATGGCGTGCTAGCGTGACCGACCGTGAGTGGGGTGGCAATGGACGACGGCACGCAGGCCCCGGCGGCTCCCGCGAAACCGGCCCGCCCCTGGCGCGCCCGCGTGGTTCAGGTGGTGCGCATCCTCGCGGCGCTCGCGATCGCGTACTTCATCGTCGCCACCACCGTCCAGCAGTGGTCCTCGGTCTCGGCGACGTTCCGGAGCCTGTCGTGGCCGTCGCTGGCCGCGTCCCTGGCCGCCGCCGTGGCGTGCCTGTGGGCCACGATGATGGCCTGGCGCTCGATGGTCGGCAGTCTCGACCACCCGCTGCGCATCCGCGACGCCGCGCCCATTCAGCTCGTCGGCGCCCTGGGCAAATATCTGCCCGGGACCGTGTGGGCGTACGTGGTCCAGATGGAGCTCGGCCGCCGCGTCGGCGTCTCGCGCGCGAAGGTCTTCATCGGCTCGGCCGTGGTCACCGGCCTGGGCGTGACGGTCGGCCTGGTGCTGACCGCGCCCGGCGTCGGCGTCGCCTTCGACGGCGCCGACGCGACGAAGCACCAGACCTTCGCCGCCGTGGCCGTCTGGTGCGCGGTGATCCTGCTCCCGTTCGGCCTGGCGTGCTGCTACCCGCCGCTGCTGACGTACCTGGTCGGGCGCGCCATGCGCATCCTGCGCCGCCCCGCCCTGGACCGCCCGATCACCTGGCGCGCGGTCCTGGTGAGCAGCGCCTGGTGCGCCGTGGGCTACCTGGCCGCGGGCGTGCACGTCTGGTTCCTGGTCCGCGCGCACCTTCCCGGCGTGCACGGCCTGGTCGGCTCCGTCTTCGCCATGGCCCTGGCCATGAGCATCAGCACGTTCGTGATCGTCGCCCCGTCGGGCCTCGGCGCGCGCGAGTTCCTGATGGCGATCGCCCTGGTCGGTCTGGGCGTACCGTGGCCGACAGCCTGGGCCCTGACGCTCGTCTCGCGCCTGCTGTTCACCCTCGCGGACGTCGCGGCGGCGGGCGTCTCGGCCGCGGTGGGCCTGCGGCGCATCCGCCACACCCCGTCCCCGCTTCCGGAGCCGGCACCGGCCGAGGAAGCCTGACCGGGCAATGGTCGCGGCCGTACGCCGCTGACGAAACGCTTACATCGGGCCGCGGGATTCGCTTACCCGCGGCCCGCACCATGGCTGCCATGAGACGAACGCTCGCCATCGCGCTGGCGGTGGGGCTCCTGCTGCTGGGCGGCTGCGGCAAGGGCCGCGCGCACCAGCCCGCGACCCCGCCCCCGCCGGCGACGACCGCGACCACGGCACCGGCCGGGCAGCAGGCCCCGGGCAACGGCGGCGGGGACGTGGACCGGCTGCTCGACCAGACCGGGCAGCTGCTGAGCAAGGACGCCCAGGCTCCGGAGGATGAGGACTGATGCACCGAATCGTCAAGACCCTGCTGGCCTCGGCCGTCGCCGCCGGGGCCGCCCTCGCGCTCGCCGCGCCCGCGAGCGCGGCCCCGACCCTCGACCAGGCCAAGCAGGCGATCGCGGCGCGGATCGACAAGCGGCTCGACGCGCTCAAGCAGCTCGACGCCACCATCGCCGGTGCCGGACAGCTCACCGCCGCGCACAAGGACACGCTCACCAAACTCGTCGCCGACCAGCGCGGCGGCCTCACCGCGCTCAAGACGAAGCTGCAGGGCGAGACGACGGCCGCCGGGGTCAAGGCCGATGCGCAGAGCATGGTGTACGAGTACCGCGTCTTCGTCCTCACCGGGCCGAAGGTGCGCCTGACGGCCGCCATCGACACCGAGCTCGCGGTGGCGGGCAGGACGCCGGGCTCCGACGCCGTGCAGAAGGCGCTCGCGGGGAAGACCGACGCGCTGCTGGCGATCAAGCCGGGGCCGGACGGCGACGCGATCAAGGCCGCGGTGGCCCCGGTGCGCGAGGCCGCCAAGACCGCGCACAAGGACCTGAAGGCGCTACGGAAGCACCAGTGAGACGACCCCGGCCGGCGTCGGGGTGAAGCCGCAGGACTCCAGGTAGAACTTCGCGAGGCGGGGTTCGAAGTCGACGTGGAGCCAGCGGCAGCCGGTGGCCCTGGCCTCCTCGGCGGCCAGGGCCACCAGTCGCGTCCCGGCGCCCACGCGGCGGTGGGGCTCGGCGACCATCGTGTCGAGGATGAAGGCGTGCTCGCCGCCGTCCCACGCGACGTTCACGAAGCCGGCGAGCGCGGCCCCGTCGCGGGCGACGACCCATCCGAGGCTGTGGGCCTGGACGCGGGCCCACCAGTCGGCCTCGCCCGGCGCCGAGAAGCAGTGGGCGTGCAGGGCGGACACCTCGGCCGAGGTGAAGGCGCCCCGCCAGGAGAACGTCAGCGTCATCGGGCCAAGGTTAGGTGCCGCGCCGGGAACGCGCGGTGCTTGAGGGCCAGGGTGGGCCGCTCGACCAGGTGCCAGGAGCCGGCGGCCACGAGCAGCACCGCGGGCACGCACAGCGCGACGTAGGGCACCAGTCCCCAGGCCGCCCCGCCGAGGTGCGCGACGGCCTGCTGGACCGGGAACGCGTAGATGTAGATGCCGTACGAGTAGTCGTGCTCCCGGCCGACCGTGTGCAGCCGGGGCGGGACGGCGCACGCGGCGTAGAGCATCAGGTAGGCGAACGCCGGGTACCCGGCGACGAAGAAGCCCCCGCAGGCGAGGCTGGCCGCGAGCACGAGGCCGGCCGCGACGGCGATCGGCCACGTCAGCGGGATGCGGTGCGCGTACAGCTGCGCGCAGGCGCCGAGCAGGAACAGGAACCCCAGGTAGCAGGCGAGCTGCAGGTCGACGTAGCCCCACAGCGGGAACGGGCCGAGCCCGCCGCGGTACTGCGGTGTCGTCGGGTTCCGGCACGCGTCGACGACGATGACGGCGTAGGCGACGGCGGCGAGCGCCGGCACGGCCCACGGGGCGCGGCGCGGCAGCCCGGCGGCGATGAGCACCGTGAGGCCGGTGTAGCACAGCAGCTCGTACACCAGGCTCCACAGCGACCCGTTGGCGACGCTGCCCTGCACGAGCCGGCCGTAGGGGGTGTCGAGGAACAGGGTGCCGATCCCCCACTGGTGCACGGCGCCGGAGGCGTTGTCGCGGACGAAGCCGAGGCCGCCCCCGTGCCCGGTGACGGCGGCGGCGAGCGCGGTCGCGGCCAGGCACACCCACAGGCCGGGGAAGATGCGCAGGAAGCGGTGCCAGGCGAAGCGCAGCGCCCCGCCCTTGCGCGCGGACGCGGCGACGAGGAAGCCGGAGAGCACGAAGAACCCGTCGACGGCGAGGGTGCCGAGGTCGGTCTGGCCGCGGGTGAGGCCCTGGCCGGGGTTGGGGCGGCCGAGGCCGAGCGGCCAGGCGTGGGCGACCAGCACCGACAGGGCCAGGGTGAGCCGGAGCAGGCCGAGTCCGTTGGCCTTGGGGTCGTACCGCTCGCGCAGCGTCGTCACGTCGGATTAACGAACCGGGCAGACACGAAGTTTCCCGATAAATCGTTACATGTACGTGCCGAACCCCTCCTCCCGGCGTGTTCAACTGCGCGTCGCCGCCCTGGTCGCGGCCGCGTGGCTGCTGGTCACGGGCCTCGTCGCGGCCCGCGCGGCGGCCGTCGTGCCGCCCCTGCTGCTGCTCGCGACGGCCTCGCTGCTGCGCGGCGGCCGCAGCCTCCTCGATCGGCTGATGCTCGCGGCCGCCGTGCTGCTCGGCGCCACCTGCGCGGCCGGGCTGGGCTTCTCGGTCTGGCCGTGGGGGCTGCACCCGGTGGCCGTGGCCGGGACGGCCGCGACCGCGCTGATCCTGCTCGCCGCCGCGTCCGGGCGGCGCCCGAGCCTGCCGCGGCCGCGCTGGTCCGACGCGGTCGCGCTCGCCGCGGCCGGCGTCGTGGGCCTGGTCGCGGCGTGGCCGGTGTGGCACGCGGGGGCCGACCGGCGCCTGGCGATCATGCTCGACGGCGAGGACCTGGGCCGGCACGCGGCGGTCTTCGACGCGATCCGGCGCACCGGCGGCTACCTGTTCGCCGACCACGCGCGGGCCGAGCACTACGTCTACGGCGGCATGATCGACTACCCGCAGGGCTCGCACCTGCTGGCCGGGCTGCTCGACGGGTTCGTCCGGTCCTCGGGCTCCGATTTCGGCAGCGGTACCGCCATGCTGACCCACTATCTGTGGTTCACGATCGCCGGGTACACCTTCCTGGCCCTGGCGCTGGTCTGGGCGGCCCAGTGGATCGCCGCGGGCGCGCTGACCCCGGCCCGGCGCCTGCCGCTCGCCGCGCTCGTCGCCGCCGTCTGCGCGGCCGGGGAGATGCTGGAGCTGCTGAGCTTCGGCTACCCGAGCCAGGTGCTGGGCCTGGCCGAGGCCGTGCTGCTGCTGGCGCTGCTCGTGCGCCCGCTCCCGCGCGTGCGCGACCAGCTGCTGCTCGTCGCCGCGCTGCTCACCGCGGTCGGCTTCACCTACTACCTCTACCTGCCGCCGGTCGGCCTGGCCGCCCTGATCTGGCTCGGCACGCACTGGCGCCGGGCCGCCCGCCGTCCGGTCGCGCTCGCCCTGGCCGCGCTGTGCGGGGTGGCCGCGGCCGCGCCGATGGCGTACGGGCTGCTCTTCGCCGACCAGGCCGGCGCGCTGTTCACGATCGGCTACCTGGTGCTGAGCCGCGACGCCCTGGCCGCGCTCGCCGCGCTGGTCGCGACCGGGCTGCTGACGCGGCGCGGGCGGCACAGCCGGATCTGGCGGCGCTACGCGCTCGCGTTCGTCCCCGTCGCCGCGTTCGCCGGGGTGCTGCTGGCCGGGCAGCGGATGTACGGGGTCGGCAGCGGGTACTACGCGAACAAGGCGCTCTACCTCGTCTTCGCCCTGCTGCTCGTGGGCGCGGGCGCGGTCGCGCTGCACCTGCCGCCGCCGGCCGTGTCCCGGCGCCACCGCTCGCTGCCGGCGGCGGTGCCGGCCCTCGTCGCGATCGTGGCGCTGACCGGGGCCGGGCGGGGCGACACGCCGTACCAGCCCCAGCCGGGCGGCTCCTGGGGACGCGCCTGGCTGACCGGCCCGGTCGCGGCGCGCACCGACCAGGCCCGGCTGCTGCTGCGCGCGGCCGCGCGGCTGCCCGACGATGCCCCCGTGCTCGTCGTCGGCGATGACACGGGCTACGAGTCGTACCGGATGACGCTCTTCCTCTCCACGATCCAGCGCACGTCCGGCGCGACCGCGGGCGCGATCTACAACCACCTGCCGGTGACCGCCCCCGACCGCCTCGACGCCTCGGTCGCGTCGATGCCGGGCCCGGTGCGCCTCCTGGCGCTGTCCGACGCGGCGCAGGAGCGCGCCCGCGCGGTGTGCGCCCGCCACCCGGCGGTCCGCGTGGAGGTCGTGCGGGTATAGCTTCGGGTCATGTCGGTGAAGGCTTCCCTGTTCGGTCTCGCGTTCGGCGACGCGCTGGGCAAACCCACGGAGTTCCGGTCCTACGCGGACATCGTGGCCACCTTCGGCCCGCGCGGCCCCCGCGACCTGCCGCCGGGCGCCCTGGTCACCGACGACACCCAGATGGGCCTGGCCGTCGGCGACGCCCTCGAGCTCGCGCTCGCCGGGGGACCGCTGAGCGCCGACCGGCTCGAGCCGCACCTGAACCGGCTGTTCGTCGCGTGGGCGCGCAGCCCCGAGAACAACCGGGCGCCCGGCAACACATGCCTGCAGGCGTGCGCCGCGCTGGAGCGCGGGAAGCCGTGGTGGGAGGCGACGGTGGCGGGCTCCAAGGGCTGCGGCGCGAACATGCGCGTCACGCCGGTGGGCCTGGTCCCGGGCCTGTCCGAGGACGAGCGCGCGGGCGCGTCGCAGCTGCAGGCCGCGCTCACCCACGGCCACCCGACCGGCCTGGCCGCCTCCGAGCTGACCGCCCTCGCGGTGCGCTGGCTGCTCGACGGGCTGGCCGTGGCCGAGCTCCCGGCGGCCCTGCGCGCCCGCTGTGACTCGCAGCGGCAGGTGTACCGCGGCGACTGGCTCGGCGACCAGCTCTGGCGGCGCTCGGCGGCCGGCTCACCGGAGGCCTTCGTCGCGACCGGCTGGGACGAGTGCAAGGCGGCGCTCACCGGCCTGGAGGACGCCGTGCGTTTCGTCGGCCCGGACGCGGACCCGTGCACGGCCGGCGGGGCGGGCTGGATCGCCGAGGAGGCCCTGGCCACGGCCGTGTACTGCCTGCTGCTCTTCCCCGGCTCCCCCGTCGACGTGGTCGCGCGCGGCGCCGCCTCCTCGGGCGACTCGGACTCGATCGCCTGCCTGGCGGGCGCCTTCGCCGGCGCGGTCCACGGCGAGGCGGGCTTCCCCGCGGACTGGTACGAGCGGATCGAGTACCGCACCGAGCTCGACCGCCTCGCGGCCGCCTGGTCCTGAACACGGCGGTGCCCGGGTCCGCGCGCGGACCCGGGCACCGTCAGGCGTACGTCAGCTGCAGCCGCTGGTGGAGCCGCAGCCCTCGCACACGTAGCAGCTGCCCGCGGGGCGCATCTTCGTCCCGCAGGTGAAGCACAGCGGCGCGTCGGCCGCCTTGCCCTGGACCAGCTCCAGCAGCTCGGTCGAGGAGCCGATCCGCCGCGGCGGCTCGACCTCGGCCGGCTTCTTCTCGGCGGCGGCCGGCTTCTCCACCGGGGCCGAGTTGCGCATCTCGGTGAGGTCCACGTCCGAGTCGCCGGCGTTGCCCGCGGCCTCGGCGCGCAGCTGGGCCGCGCGCTCCGCCGAGGTCAGGATGCCCAGCTCCGAGCGGGTGTCGAAGTCGAGGAAGTCCAGCGCCAGGCGGCGGAAGATGTAGTCCATCACCGACGAGGCGAGGCGGATGTCCGGGTCGTCGGTCATGCCCGCCGGCTCGAAGCGCATGTTCACGAACTTCGAGACGTAGGTCTCCAGCGGGACGCCGTACTGCAGGCCGATCGAGATGGCGACCGAGAACGCGTCCATGACGCCGGCCAGGGTCGAGCCCTGCTTCGACATCTTGAGGAAGACCTCGCCGAGGCCGTCGTCGGGGTAGGACGAGGCGGTCAGGTAGCCCTCGGCCCCGGCGACGGAGAACGACACGGTCGAGCTCGGCCGCTTCTTCGGCAGCCGCTTGCGGACCGGACGGTACTCGATCACCTTCTCAGTCTTCACGACCTCCTGGACGACCGGAGCCGGTTCCTCCTTCTTCGACGAGGAGACCGCGGAGAGCGGCTGGCCGACCTTGCAGTTGTCGCGGTAGATCGCCAGCGCCTTGAGGCCGAGCTTCCAGCCCTGGTAGTAGATCTCCTCGACGTCCTCGACGGTCGCCGCCTCCGGCATGTTGACCGTCTTGGAGATGGCGCCGGAGATGAACGGCTGGATGGCCGCCATCATCCGCACGTGGCCCATCGGCGCGATGGTCCGCTCGCCCATGGCGCAGTCGAAGACGCTGTAGTGCTCGAGCTTGAGCCCGGGCGCGTCGACGACGTGGCCGTGCGCCGAGATGTGCTCGACGATCGCCTCGACCTGCTCCTCCTGGTACCCGAGGGTGCGCAGGGCGCGCGGCACGGTCTGGTTGACGATCTGCATCGAGCCGCCGCCGACGAGCTTCTTGAACTTGACCAGGGCCAGGTCGGGCTCGACGCCGGTGGTGTCGCAGTCCATCATCAGGCCGATGGTGCCGGTCGGGGCGAGGACGCTGGCCTGCGAGTTGCGCCAGCCGTTCTTGGCGCCGATCTCGTTGCCGAGCGCCCACTGGGCCGTGGCCGCGTCCTTGATGGCGGCGTCGACGGCGCCGACGGTACCGATGACGGCGTTGGCCTCGGCGTGCTTGTGCATGACGCGGGCGTGCGCGGTCGCGTTGCGGGCGTAGCCGTCGTAGGCGCCGACGACCCCGGCCAGCTCGGCCGAGCGCCGGTACGCGGTGCCCGTCATGAGGCTGCTGATCGACGCCGCGACGGCCCGGCCGCCCTCGGAGTCGTACGCGAGGCCGCTGGCCATGAGCAGCGCGCCCAGGTTCGCGTAGCCGATGCCGAGCTGGCGGTACGCGCGGCTGGTCTCCCCGATCTTGTCGGTCGGGAAGTCGGCGAAGGAGATGGAGATGTCCATCGCGGTGATGACCAGCTCGACCGACTTCACGAACCGCTCGACGGCGAACGTGCCGTCGGCGTTGAGGTACTTCAGCAGGTTCAGCGAGGCCAGGTTGCAGCTGGAGTTGTCCAGGTGCATGTACTCGCTGCAGGGGTTCGACGCGGTGATCCGCCCGGTCTCGGGGCACGTGTGCCAGGCGTTGATCGTGTCGTCGTACTGGATGCCGGGGTCGGCGCACTCCCACGCGGCCTGGGCGAGCTTGCGGAACAGCTCCTTGCCCTTGACGGTGGAGATGACGCTGTTGTCGAGGCGCGAACGCAGTCCGAACTCGGTGTCGTCCTCGACGGACTGCATGAACTCGGCCGAGACGCGCACCGAGTTGTTGGCGTTCTGGTACTGCACGCTCACGATGTCGCGGCCGCCGAGGTCCATGTCGAAGCCGGCGTCGCGCAGGGCCCGGATCTTGTCCTCTTCGCGGGCCTTGGTCTCGATGAACTCCTCCACGTCGGGGTGGTCGACGTCGAGGATGACCATCTTGGCCGCGCGGCGGGTGGCGCCGCCGCTCTTGATCGTCCCCGCCGAGGCGTCCGCGCCGCGCATGAACGACACCGGGCCGCTGGCGGTGCCGCCGCTGGTCAGCAGCTCCTTGGAGGAGCGGATCCGGGACAGGTTCACGCCGGAGCCGGAGCCGCCCTTGAAGATCAGCCCCTCCTCCTTGTACCAGTCGAGGATCGAGTCCATCGAGTCGTCGACCGAGAGGATGAAGCAGGCGCTGACCTGCTGCGGCGACGTGGTGCCGACGTTGAACCAGACCGGCGAGTTGAAGCTGAACACCTGGTGCAGCAGCATCCAGGTCAGCTCGTGGCCGAAGATCTCGGCGTCGCGCTCGGTCGCGAAGTAGCCGTGCTCCCGGCCGGCCTTCGTGTAGGTGTTCACGACGCGGTCGATCAGCTGGCGCAGCGACTGCTCACGCTGCGGGGTGCCGACGGCGCCGCGGAAGTACTTGGTGGTGACGATGTTGGCGGCGTTGACGCTCCACGACGCCGGGAACTCGACGCCCCGCTGCTCGAAGTTGATCGAGCCGTCCCGCCAGTTCGTCATGACGATGTCGCGACGCTCCCACGTCACCTCGTCGTAGGGGTGGACCCCCTCGGTCGTCCAGACGCGCTCGAC
This sequence comes from Dactylosporangium sp. CA-139114, assembly GCF_050955725.1. Lineage (NCBI taxonomy): Bacteria > Bacillati > Actinomycetota > Actinomycetes > Micromonosporales > Micromonosporaceae > Dactylosporangium > Dactylosporangium sp. CA-139114. The sequence goes on along the minus strand of NZ_CP192080.1, from coordinate 1,716,952 downwards.
CCGCAGCCCCTCCCGCTGGTCCTTGCGCGCCGTTGCCTTCGTCTTCGTCTCCCCCGCCATGCGCGGCCCCCTCAGTCAGCGTCATCATCGGTACCGCATGTGCGTACCGTTTGTGTTTTGTACTTTTTGTCCGCTTTATCGGGCCCACTCGGCCCATGTGCTGTGTGCGTTTGCTGGTGTCAGCCGACCCGCGCGGCCGGCACCGTGGAACCGTCCCCCGGCGACTCGCGCTCCCGCGCCGGCGCCTCCGCCCCGGCCCGCAGCGCCGCGATCTCCCGCTCGAAGTCGCCGAGCGAGTCGAACGACCGGTACACGCTGGCGAAGCGCAGGTAGGCCACCTCGTCGAGGTCCCGCAGCGGCGCGAGGATGGCCAGCCCGACCTCGTGGCTGGGCAGCTCCGCCGCGCCCCGGGCCCGGACCGTCTCCTCGACCTTCTGCGCGAGCACCGCGATGGCGTCCTCGTCGACGGGCCGGCCCTGGCACGCCTTGCGCACCCCGGCGATGATCTTCGTCCGGCTGAACGGCTCGGTGACCCCGCTGCGCTTGACCACGGCGAGCACCGCCTCCTCGACGGTGGTGAACCGCCGCCCGCACTCCGGACAGGACCGGCGGCGCCGGATGATCTGACCGTCCTCGGCCTCCCGGGAGTCGACCACCCGCGAGTCGGCGTGCCGGCAGTACGGGCACCGCATGTCGATGGACCTCTCTCCACAGTACGCCGGACAGTCCGGACAAACGGGCACACCGAACCGGACGAGCGCCCTCGTGAGGCATGCCCGCCGGTTCGCTACAGCCAGTGAACAGAGGCTGCTGAATCCACAACCTGTGGACGACTTACACCTCTGTAACTACTACATCTAGGGGTAGACGCTATGCCGATGCCTACGTCGACGCAAGTCAAACGAGGATCCCGACTCTTTTGTGTCGCGAGTCTCAGGAGCCGCAGCGCTCCCGCCTTGATGTATCGGTTTTATACCTCGCCGGGCGAAATATCCGGCAAAGGGTGATTGCGAGGGGTTTTCCGGAACCGGCTCAGCGGCGGCGGGGCAGGACGAGCCGCTGCCCGGCGTCGATGTCGTAGCCGCTGAGGTCGTTGAGCCGGCGGATCTCCTCCACCGTCGCGTCGCGGCCCTCACGGCCCTTGGTGCGCGTCGCGATGTCCCAGAGCGTGTCGCCCGGCTGCACGATGACCGTCGGCGCCGGCCCCGACGGCGAGTCGGCCGCCTGCCCGGGCGCGGAGACGAGCGCCACGAGACCGCCGGCGAGCGCCAGCAGGAACCCGAACACCACGACCCGCCCCCGTCCGGTGAGGCGAATCGGCGCGCTTCTGTGCCCGTTTTCGGCCCGCCGCCCCATGTCGGCCCCCTTTTGCGTACACGCGTTCGATCGAACAGCCGTACGATGGTCTATCAGAGGGAGAAGACCCGTGTCGAGCCAACTCGCCGAAAAATCGGCGCGCCACGTAGTACAGATGTTTGAAACTGCCCGACCCCGGCGTTACGGTGATCCACACACGATCGGCTTTCGATCGGGACAACCGGATCTACGCGACATCCGGGCCTCCGCACCCGCGGGAGCCGCCACACCCCCGGTTTCCGCGCGCGCGGGAGCCACCGATGCGACAACCGGGACCGCAACCCGCGCGGGCCCCCGGGTGACGGGCCACCCCACGGCTCGTCAGCAGGCGCGGCGAACGCCCCGCGACTGCCAACACGAGGGAGGACGACGTGTCAGCCGACGACCGCACCGACGCACCCGCGACTGAGCCGGACGAGCTCATCGACGGCCCCGGCGCCGAGGTCACCGCCATCGCCGGCCGCGCGGGCGCCAAGCGCTCCACCCGCCGCCGCGGCGGTGAGCCGGAGATGCGCGCGGTCACCGCCGTGGTCAGCGCCTTCCCCGACCTCTTCGCGGCCGACCTGACCGTCCGCCAGCGCCGCATCCTCGAGTTCATCCGCGCCGCCGTGGAGCGCAACGGCTACCCGCCGAGCGTGCGCGAGATCGGCGAGGCCGTGGGCCTGGTGTCACCCTCCAGCGTGGCCTACCAGCTCAAGGAGCTGGAGCGGAAGGGCTACCTGCGCCGCGACCCCAACCGCCCCCGGGCCGTGGACGTCCGGCCGCCGAGCGAGCTCGTGACGGTCGACGAGGAGGCCGCCCGCGCCGCCCGCCCCGCGCCCGCCTACGTGCCCGTCCTCGGCCGCATCGCCGCCGGTGGGCCGATCCTGGCCGAGCAGGCGGTGGAGGACGTCTTCCCGCTGCCCCGCGAGCTCGTCGGCGAGGGCACGCTCTTCATGCTCCAGGTCAAGGGCGACTCGATGCTGGACGCGGCCATCTGCGACGGCGACTGGGTGGTCGTGCGCCAGCAGCCCAACGCCAACAACGGCGACATCGTGGCCGCCATGCTCGACGGCGAGGCGACGGTGAAGACCTACCGCAACCGCGACGGCCACGTGTGGCTCATGCCGCAGAACGCCGCCTTCGACCCGATCCAGGGCGACCAGGCGACGATCCTGGGCCGCGTCGTCACGGTGGTCCGCCGCATCTGACCCGCCGCCCGCCCCGATCAGCGCCGCCGACCGCCGCTCGTGTCCCCACACCGAGCGGCGGTTTCCGTCTGCCCGGACAGGCACACGCCAAGATCCCCCAAGGCATCCGCGTCGTGACGAACCACGACCGGACCGGCGTCGTCCATCAGCCGGCCGCGCGTTCGTCCCGGTGCCGGAATTCCGCCCGATGCGGCGCCCGCGGGAGGCTGGGAAGCCCGGCGAGCCGGGCCGTCCGCGTCCTCGTCGCAACTCAACCGACGGGACCGATCCAGGGGCCCCGGCCCGCCATGACGAGCCCGCAGCACAGTGCCCACGGCGCGCGACGCGTCGCTGCACTGCCTGCGCCCCCTGCCAGATCCAGGGACCTCGGCCCGCCACGACGAGCCGTAAGGCCGACGCGCTTCCAGCCTGCGCATGCCCCGGTCGCCGGGACACCCACCGGCGACAAGCAGCGCGGGCGACAACACGGCCACCGCCGGCTCAACGCCTGAGCACCTGCATCCCGGCCAACGGCGACCTCGGGCCGCATACCAAAAGCGCGCCGCAGCCCCGGCACGACCGCCGACGGCGTCTACCGGCCCGGCACCCGCCGCGCGGCCCGGCGGCAGAGCGAGCAGCACAGTGCCCGCGGCGCGGCCCGGCGGCAGAGCGAGCAGCGCAGTGCCCGCGGCGCGGCCCGGCGGCAGAGCGAGCAGCGCAGTGCCCGCGGCGCGCGACGCGTCGCTGCGCCGCGCTGCCTGTGCCCGCCTGCCAGATCCAGTGACCCCGGCCCGCCACGACGAGCCCGTGAGGCCGACGCGCCTCCAGCCGGTGCGTGCCGCAGTCGCCGAGACGCCCACCGGCGACAAGCAGCGCGAGCGACAACACGGCCACCGCCGGCTCAACGCCTGAGCACCTGCATCCCGGCCAACGGCGACCTCGGGCCGCATACCAAAAGCGCGCCGCAGCCCGGCACGACCGCCGACGGCGTCTACGAGCGCGACATCCACCGCGCGTTCGTCTGGGACGACGATTTCGGCACCTGCGGCCACCGGGAGCCGAACCCGTGAACTGAACACGATCGGGAACGCTTCCCGCCCGCCTCAGCCCCGGCGGAAGCACTCCGGCCCCGGTCCGCCTTCCGGCCCGAGTCCGTCAAACGGCCCGCATTCGTCAGCGGTGCGGGGCGTAGCCGCGGTCGTAGCCGCCCTGGTCCCCCGGCCCGTAGCCGCCGCGGCCGTCGCGTGGCGGGGGTCCCTGTGCGTAGCCGCGCTGGTCGCCACCGCCACCGCCGTAGACGCCGCCACCGCCACCCTGGCCGCCGCCTCCACCGCCGCCATAGACGTTGCCGCCGCCGTCCCGGCCACCACCACCACCGCCACCGCCGCCGCCGTAGACGCCGCCGCCCTGGCGGTTACCAGGCCGCTCGGCACCGCCACCGCCGCCGTAGACGCCGCCACCCTGGCCGCCACCGCCACCGCCGCCGTAGACGTTGCCGCCGCCATCCCGGCCGCCACCATCCCGGCCGCCTCCACCGCCATACACCCCGCCACCACGGCCGCCCGGACCGCCAGGGCCACCGGGACCGCCCGAGCCGCCGCCGCCGTAGACCCCGGGACCGCCGGGACCACCGGGGCCGCCCGAGCCGCCGCCGTAGACCCCGGGAGCGCCGCCGACCGCCGCCGGCATCGCGAAGTCGTCGTCCGGTCCGTCCCCACGGCCGTTGCCGTTGCCCGCCCCCGCCGCGCGCCGGGCCGCGCGGGAGCGGCGGATGCCCACCACACCCGCGATGACGAGGCCGAGGCCGACGACGCCGAGCGCGGCGACCGCGTAGGTGATGTCGTCCAGGGTGAGCGACTGCAGGAACGACTGCTCCTTGGCCTTCGGCGCGGGCACGTTCCCGCCGTTGCCGGCCGGGACCGAGATGTCCGTCGGCGTGTACTTCAGCAGCGGCGACTTCTTCGACGAGTCCTGGTCGGAGGCGGTCACGTAGTTCTTGCCGTCCGGCGTGTAGGTGATCGCCTCGCCCTGCGGCTCGTTCGGCAGCGGCGTGATGCGCGGCTTGCCGGTGGTCAGGGCCTTGATGACGTCGCCGCCGGGAACGTCGAACTCGTAGGCGTCCGACAGCGTGCGCACGACGACCTTGGAGCCGTCGGGCGAGGCCGCCGCGCCCGTGATGAGCTTCCAGCCGAGCAGCCCGAGCGGGTTGGAGGTCTTGGTGTCGACCAGCGCCTTGAAGTCGCCGGCCTTGCGCAGCTTCACGCCCTCCTTGGTGTTGGGCACGAGCGCGCTCTCGGCGACGTAGATCTCGTTGGGCGCCGCCTTGGTGATGATGATCGGCAGGCCGTCGCCGGTGAGCAGCAGGGCCTCGGCGTCGTGCTTCTTGCCGTCCGGGTAGACCAGGCGGTTGATCACCGGCGTCGTCGAGCCGGCCGTCAGGGTCCAGATCGCCACCGTCGGCCGCGCCGTCTTCGAGCCGCCCGAGGACTCGTCGTTGTCGCCGATGTCGGCGACGTAGAGCGTGCCGTTCTTGTCCAGGGCGGCGTCCTCGGGGTCGAGCGCCCGCCCCGGGTCGTATTTGATCGTCTTGGTGAGCTTGCAGCCGGCGTCGAGCACGAAGATCTTGGACCGGGCCGGCTCGAGCTGGCTGTCCTGGATGGCGTAGTAGCCGCCGTCGGGGATGGCGACGAGGCCGGAGACCTCGTTCACGTCCTTCGAGCTCGGGGTGCAGACGGTGGCGCCCGCTCCGGCCGCCGCCGTGGGCGACGGCGCATAGGCCGCGGCCGGTGCGGAAACGCCGGCGGAGAGACAGAGCACCGCAGCCGAACTGAGCACCACCCGTCGTCGCATCCCGCAAGTCTGGCAGAGCCGGACCGGGTTTGGGGTTGCCCGGTCCGGCTGTCACTCCAGGTAGCCGACCTCAGCGACGCAGCGTAATCACGAGGACATGGCGTACGGGGCGAGCTCCGCCGCCAGGCCCTCGGTCACCCGCGCCCGGATGCGGGTGCCCTCGGCCAGGTGGGCGGTCTCGAGGACCTCGCCGATCGAGTGGACCCGGGCGACGAGGTCGCCGCGCTCGTACGGCACCACGGCCGTCAGCTCGATGGCCGGCCACGGCAGCCCCTCCTCGATCGCCGTGCGCACGTCGTCGATGCCGGCGCCGGTGCGGGCGGAGGCGAAGACGGCCGCGGGCCACAGGCCCTTGAGCCGCAGCTGGGTCTCCTCGTCGGCCGTGTCGACCTTGTTGATGACCAGCAGCTCCGGCACCGCGTCCGCGCCGACCTCGGCGAGCACCTCGCGCACGGCCCGGACCTGCGACTCGGGGTCGGGGTGGGAGCCGTCGACCACGTGCAGGACCAGGTCGGCCTCGGCGACCTCCTCCAGCGTGGACCGGAAGGCCTCGACGAGCTGGTGCGGCAGGTGCCGGACGAACCCGACGGTGTCCGAGAGCGTGTAGATGCGCCCGTCGGCGGCCCGCGCCCGGCGCGTGGTGGTGTCCAGGGTGGCGAACAGCGCGTCCTCGACCAGCACGCCCGCCCCGGTGAGGCGGTTGAGCAGGCTGGACTTGCCGGCGTTGGTGTAGCCGGCGATCGCCACCGCGGGCACCCGGTTGCGCCGCCGCGTCGCCCGCTTGGTGTCGCGGATGGTCGCCATCGCCGCGATCTCCCGCTTGAGCCGCGAGATGCGCGTGCGGATGCGCCGCCGGTCGATCTCCAGCTTGGTCTCACCGGGGCCGCGCAGGCCCACGCCGCCGTTGCCGCTGGCCGAGCCACCCGCCTGCCGGCTGAGCGCCTCACCCCAGCCTCGCAGGCGCGGCAGGAAGTACTGCAGCTGCGCCAGCTCGACCTGGGCCTTGCCCTCCTTGCTCTTGGCGTGCTGGGCGAAGATGTCGAGAATCAGCGCCGTGCGGTCGATGACCTTGACGTTGACCCGCGACTCCAGCTGCCGCAGCTGCGACGGGGACAGCTCGCCGTCGCAGATGACGGTGTCGGCCCCGCTGCTCTGCACCACGGCGCGCAGCTCGTCGACCTTGCCCCGGCCGATGAAGGTGGCCGAGTCGGGCCGGCTGCGGCGCTGGATGAGCCCGTCGAGGACCTGGGAGCCGGCGGTCTCGGCGAGCGCGGACAGCTCGGTGAGGGAGTTCTCGGCGTCGGTGACGCTGCCCTCGGTCCAGACCCCGACCAGCACGACGCGCTCGAGGCGCAGCTGGCGGTATTCGACCTCGGTGACGTCCGAGAGCTCGGTGGACAACCCGGCGACGCGCCGCAGGGCGTGCCGCTCCTCGAGTTCGAGATCGCCGTCGTCAACGAAGTCCTCGAACTCCTCGGCGTCCGCGTCGTAGGCGTCTGCGGAAAAGCTCGTTCGTGCGCGCAAAGCAAACTCTCCTCGATGATCTGGCAGTCAACCCGTCAATCGTGACACCTGTGCGGGCAAGACGGCACTTGATATCCGCACCCGGTGCGAACGCCGGGGGATGCGGAGGGTGAGAATGGGGCGGTGACACCAGCCACACACAGATTACCCAGCGCCGGGTTCTCCATCACTGTCCGTGTCTCCGTCATCGCCGATGCCTCCGCGATCGGCCGGCTGACCACCTCGGTCGGCGAGTCGGGCGGGATCGTCACCGCCGTGGACGTCGTCGACTCCGACAACGCCAACGTGGTCGTCGACCTCACCTGCGACACCGCCGACTCCGCCCACGCCGAGCAGGTCGTGGCCGACCTCGAGAAGCTCGACGGGGTCGACGTGCGCAAGGTCTCCGACCGCACGTTCCTGCTGCACCTGGGCGGCAAGATCGAGGTCGCGCCCAAGGTCGCGCTGCGCAACCGCGACGAGCTCTCCCGCGCCTACACCCCCGGGGTCGCCCGGGTGTGCCTGGCCATCGCGGAGAACCCCGAGGACGCGCGCCGCCTCACGATCAAGCGCAACACCGTCGCCGTGGTCACCGACGGCTCGGCCGTGCTCGGCCTCGGCAACATCGGGCCCTATGCGGCGATGCCGGTCATGGAGGGCAAGGCCGCGCTGTTCAAGCGCTTCGGCGGGGTCGACGCCTGGCCGGTCGTGCTCGACACCCAGAACACCGACGAGATCATCGCCATCGTGAAGGCGATCGCCCCCGCGTACGGCGGGATCAACCTCGAGGACATCGCCGCCCCGCGCTGCTTCGAGATCGAGGAGCGGCTCCGCGAGCAGCTCGACATCCCCGTCTTCCACGACGACCAGCACGGCACGGCCATCTGCGTGCTGGCCGCGCTGACGAACGCGCTGCGCGTGGTGGGCAAGCCGATCGGCCAGGTGAAGGTCGTGGTGAGCGGGGCGGGCGCCGCCGGCACGGCCATCATGAAGCTCCTGCTCCGCCAGGGCGTCGGCGACGTGATCGCGACCGACCGGCCCGGCGCCCTGCACCGCGGCATGACCGGCCTGTCGGGCGCGTGGCAGTGGCTCGCCGAGAACACCAACCGGGAGAACTACGCGGGTGACCTGCGCGGGGCCCTGCGCGGCGCCGACGTGTTCATCGGGGTGAGCGCGCCGAACCTGCTCACCGGCGACGACATCGCCACGATGGCCAAGGACTCGATCGTCTTCGCGCTGGCCAACCCCGACCCCGAGGTCGACCCGCGGGCGGCCCGCGAGCACGCCGCGATCGTCGCCACCGGCCGCTCCGACCAGCCGAACCAGATCAACAACGTGCTCGCGTTCCCCGGCGTGTTCCGGGGCATGCTCGACGCCCAGGCCCGCGAGTTCACCGACGAGATGGCCCTCGCGGCCGCGCGCGCGATCGCGGACACGGTCGGCGAGGACAAGCTCAACCCGACGGTCATCGTGCCGAGCGTGTTCGACGCGCGGGTCTCCCCCGCGGTCGCCGCGGCCGTGCGGGCCGCGGCGAAGGGCCCTCAGCTGGACTCGACCCCCGACGGGGAGCCTGCGGCTCAGGAGTAGGTGGGCGCCAGCTGCCGGACGGCCTGCGCGTCGACGTCGCCGTGCGCGACGATGACCGCAGGCCCCCGCAGCAGGCACTCCACCGGCGACACGGTCACGGTGAGCCGGCCGCCGAGCACGTCGACGACCACGGTGCCGGACTCCAGCCCGGCGTGGTGCACCGCGACCGCGGCGACCGCGCACGCGCCCGAGCCGCAGGACTGGGTCTCGCCGGAGCCGCGCTCGTAGACGCGCATCCGGCGGTAGAGGTCGGCGCCGGCCGGGGCCGGGCCCACCGCGGCGAACTCGACGTTCACCCCGGCCGGGAAGATCAGCGGGTCGGTCACGGGCGCCCGGGTGAGGTCGAGACCGTCCAGGGTCGGCTCGTCCACCGGGCACACGAGGTGCGGGTTGCCGACGTCGACCGCGGTGCCGCCGAGGCTCGTGCCGGTCGTGACGGCCTCACTCTGGACGTACACCCGGGGAACCGGCATGCCGGCCGTGATCTCCTCGCCCATGGTGACCGGCACCACACCGGCCCGGGTCACCAGGTCGAACGTGCCCTCGGGGGCGACCAGGCCGGCCTCGGCGAGGTAGCGCGCGTAGACGCGGACCCCGTTGCCGCACATCTCCGACTGCGAGCCGTCGGCGTTCCAGTAGTCCATGAACCACTCGGCGCCCGCCGAGGACGCCTCCGCGTCCGGGTGGGCGGCGCTGCGCACGACCCGCAGGACGCCGTCGGCGCCGATACCGCGGCGCCGGTCGCACAGGGCGGCGACGAGAGCCGGGGTCAGGGGCAGGGTGCCGTCGGGGTCGGGCAGGATGACGAAGTCGTTGCCCGTGCCGTGGCCTTTCGCGAAGCGCATGGCGTCAATCTTGCCGCACGGCGCGCAGGGCCGCCCGCGTGATGTCGGCCGCCGCGCCGTCGAGCCAGATGATCCGCTCGTCGCGGCGGAACCAGGACCGTTGCCGCCGCACGAAGCGCCGGGTGGCGCGGGCCGTCTCCGCGCGGGCCTCCTCGGGGCCGCAGAGCCCGTCGAGGAGGTTCATGATCTGGCGGTACCCCAGGGCGCCGCTCGCCGTGCGCCCCTCCCGCAGCCCCCGGTCGAGCAGGCCGCGGACCTCCGCCACGAAGCCCAGCGCCCACATGTGCTCGACCCGCGCGTCGATCCGCGCGTCCAGCACCGCCGTGTCGACGTCGACGCCGAGCTGGACGGCGTCGTACACCGGGCGGGGCTGCGGCAGCTGCGCGGTGAAGGCGGTGCCGGTGAGCGCGTTGACCTCCAGGGCGCGCACGATGCGCCGGCCGTTGCTGGGCAGGATGCGCCCGGCCGCGACCGGGTCGGCGGCCAGCAGCCGGGCGTACAGCGGCGCCGGCCCGTGCTCGTCCAGCTCCCGCTCCAGCTCGGCGCGCAGCTCGGGGTCGGTGCCCGGGAAGTCGAAGTCCTCGAGCACGGCCCGCACGTAGAGGCCGGAGCCGCCGACGAGCAGCGGGACGCGGCCGCGGGCGGCGATGTCGTCGATGGCGGCGCGGGCGAGCCCCTGGTAGACGGCCACGCTGGCGGGCTCGGTGACGTCCCAGATGTCCAGGACGTGGTGCGGGACGCCGCCCCGCTCGGCCTCGGTGAGCTTGGCGGTGCCGATGTCCATGCCGCGGTACAGCTGCATGGAGTCGGCGTTGACGACCTCACCGCCGAGCTCCTCCGCGAGGCGCAGGCTCAGCGCGGACTTGCCCGCGGCCGTCGGCCCGACGATCGCGATGACGGGCCTCATGCCGCCCACGTGGCCACGAAGTAGGCGACACCGTACGGAGCGGAGTCGTACAGCAACTCCCCGCGCATCTCACCCTCGGCCGCGCCGGCCAGGACCTGCCACGGCGCGCGGCCGGCGGCGAGCAGCTCGGCGGCCAGGGCCGGGTCGAGCGCGGCGAGCGCGGCGGCATCGGCCCGGGCGAGGGCGGCGGCGACGGTCGCGTCGAAGGCCTCGGCGCGCGGGTCGAAGAAGCCGGGGGCCTTGTCGGTACGGCAGGCCGAGCCGTCGCCGAGCACCAGCAGCCCGACGCGCTCGGCCTCCGCGGCGAGGCCGCGGCCGAGGCGTGCGCACTCGCCGGGTGCGGCATCGGCGGCGACGGACTGGAAGTTTCCGGCGCCCGGCATCAGGTAGGCACCGATGAGCAGGCTCAGGGGCAGGGGCTCACCCGCGGGGTCGCCGATGTGCCGATCGATGCCCCACGGGGATAGGGTCCCCCCGAACGGGGCCACACGGCGTACCGTCGTGGTATCAGAACCGAGAACGATGAGCGAGTCGATCGAGGCATCCGCCAGGTGCGCCACCGCGGCGCGACAGGCCGCCCGCAGGTCGTCGAGCTCGGAGGCGGCTCCGGCGGCCAGGTCCGGCACGAGCAGTGGCGGATGTGGGCAGACCGCGGCGGCGACGAGTGACACGGCTTAACGTTATCGGGGACGGTCTCTGCGCGACCGTGCGGCCTGTGAATGGCACCGGAATGGTCACGGTTCGGCCGCAGGCCCTCGACCGGCCCCGGGGCACACCTGTGAGAATGCCCTGGGGAACTTTGCTGTGCGATGGCGGCGTGACGGTGGGATACCCGATCCTACGGGCGCCGGGAGCGAGGATGGGCAGATGAGCGACCCTACGGAGTTTGGACGGATCGACACCGACGGCAACGTCTTCGTGAAGACGGCCGCCGGTGAGCGCCCCATCGGGTCCTGGCAGGCCGGGACACCCGAGGAGGGCCTGGCCCACTTCGCCCGCCGGTTCGCCGACCTGGTGACCGAGGTCGACCTGATCGAGGCGAGGCTCGGCAGCGGCGCCGCCGACGCCGGCCAGTCCCTGTCCACCATCCGGCGCCTGCGCAGCGGCCTCGACGAGGCCCACGTCGTCGGTGACATCGACGGGCTGGCCGCCCGGCTGGACAAGCTCACGACGATCGCCGAGGAGAAGGCCGGAGCCGCGCGGGCCGCCCGCGACGCGGCCCGGGCCGAGTCGCTCGCCCGCAAGACCGCCCTGGTCGAGGAGGCCGAGGCCATCGCGGCCGAAGCCACCGGCTGGAAGACGGCCGGCGACCGGCTCAAGGAGATCCTCGACGAGTGGAAGTCGATCCACGGCGTCGAGAAGAAGGCCGAGAGCGAGCTCTGGAAGCGCTACGCCGCCGCTCGCGACGCCTTCACCCGCCGCCGCGGGGCCCACTTCGCCACCCTGGACGCCTCCCGCAAGCAGGCCCAGGGCCGCAAGGAGGAGCTCGTCGTCGAGGCCGAGAGCCTGTCCGAGTCCACCGAGTGGAACGCGACGGCGGCGCGCCTCAAGGACCTCATGACCGAGTGGAAGGCCGCCCCGCGCGCCGCGAAGGACACGGAGCAGAAGCTCTGGGAGCGCTTCCGGGCCGCTCAGGACGCCTTCTTCAAGCGGCGCAGCGAGGTATTCTCGGCTCGGGACGCCGAGTTCAAGGGCAACCTCGACCGCAAGCAGGAGCTCCTGGCCCAGGCCGAGGCCCTCGACATCGACGGCGACCCGAAGGGCGCGCAGAACAAGCTCCGCGAGATCCAGGGCAACTGGCACGACGTGGGCCGCGTGCCCCGCGAGGCGCAGGCCGGCCTGGACCGCCGCCTCCGCGCCGTCGAGGACAAGGTCAAGGCCGCGATGGACGCGGCGTGGCGGCGCACCCCGCCCGAGGCCAGCCCGCTGCTCGCCCAGATGCGCGAGCAGGTGGCGCGGGCGGAGCAGCAGCTGGCGAGCGCCCAGGCCGCCGGCGACCAGCGGCGCATCAAGGAGGCCGAGAAGGCGCTCGAGTCGAAGCGCAAGTTCCTGGCCATGGCGGAGCACACCGGCTGACGGACTTCTCCGGTGACGGGCAGCGCCCCGTCCGACATAGAAAGTTGACCACTACACGCCGCGTGCGTGTAGTGGTCAACGCTTTTCCGCCCCGATACGCGGGCAAGCTCCGGCGCCGTGCGGCCTTGACTCCGCTCGGCGCCGGGAACGGTTCAGCAGTGGGTCGCGGCCGGCTGCGGCGGCGGGGCGCCGATCGTCGGCATGCCCAGGGCCACGCCCGGCGTGCGCGTCACCCGGCCCGACTCCCAGGCGTCGCCGGCCCGCGTGCGGCGGTGCGAGACCAGGGGGCCGTCGGCGTTGAGGTGGTGGGGCGCCGCATACGTCACCGTCGTGTGCACGATGTCGCCCGGCCGGATGCCGGCGGCGGGATCGGCGGCGAAGTGCACCAGCCGGCCGTCCCGGGCGCGGCCCGACAGGCGGCCGGTCGCGTTGTCCTTGCGCCCCTCGCCGACGGCGACCAGCACCTCGAGCGTCGAACCGACCAGGCGCTTGTTCTCGGCCCAGCTGATCTCCTCCAGCACGGCGATCAGCCGGTCGTAGCGCTCCTGCACCACGGCCTTCGGCACCTGCAGGTCCATCGAGGCCGCGGGGGTGCCGGGACGCTTGGAGTACTGGAAGGTGAACGCGCTGGAGTAGCGGGCCTCGCGCACCACGTCGAGCGTCCGCTCGAAGTCCGCGTCCGTCTCGCCGGGGAAGCCCACGATGATGTCGGTGGTGATGGCGGCGTCGGGCATCGCGGCGCGGACCTTCTCGATGATGCCCAGATACTTCTCGGCCCGGTAGGACCGGCGCATGGCCCGCAGCACGGCGTCCGAGCCCGACTGCAGCGGCATGTGCAGCGAGTGGCACACGTTCGGCGTCTCGGCCATGGCCGCGATCACGTCGTCGGTGAAGTCCTTCGGGTGCGGGCTGGTGAAGCGCACCCGCTCCAGGCCCTCGACCGAGCCGCACGCGCGCAGGAGCTTGCCGAACGCGTACCGGTCGCCGAACTCGACCCCGTAGGAGTTCACGTTCTGGCCGAGCAGCGTCACCTCCAGCACACCCTCGGCCGCCAGCGCCTCGACCTCGGCCAGCACGTCGCCGGGGCGGCGGTCCTTCTCCCGGCCGCGCAGCGCGGGCACGATGCAGAACGTGCACGTGTTGTTGCAGCCGACCGAGATGGAGACCCAGCCCGCGTAGGTCGACTCACGGCGGGTCGGCAGCGTCGAGGGGAAGACCTCGAGCGACTCGAGGATCTCGACCTCGGCGGCGGCGTTGTGCCGGGCGCGCTCCAGCAGCACCGGCAGCGAGCCGATGTTGTGGGTGCCGAAGACGACGTCCACCCAGGGCGCCTTCTTCACGATGTCGCCGCGGTCCTTCTGCGCCAGGCAGCCGCCGACGGCGATCTGCATGCCGGGGTGCGCGAGCTTCGTGGGGCGCAGGTGGCCGAGGTTGCCGTAGAGCCGGTTGTCCGCGTTCTCCCGCACGGCGCACGTGTTGAACACGACGACGTCGGGCTCGCCGTCGCCGGCCGCCGGCACGTAGCCGGCCTCCTCCAGCAGCCCGGAGATGCGCTCGGAGTCGTGCGCGTTCATCTGGCAGCCGTAGGTGATCACGCGGAAGGTACGGGTCTCAGTCATGGCGAGGCAAATACTAGCCCCCGATGTGCTCACCGGCCGTATCCACGAGCCCGGGCAGATCCACGTCCGCGGCCTCGCCCGGCGGGAAGAGCGGCGTGACGGCGGCGTACCCGTCCAGCAGCCACCCGTCGTCGCTGCCCGGCTCGGGCACCTCACCCACCTGTTCGAGGGACATCCGCACGAACCCCTCGCCCTCGTCGCGCAGGGTCATCTGCACCATCCCGAACTCGGACAGGTGCGCCCGGCGGATGCCGCGCAGCGCCCCGGCCTCGACGTCGGGCACGTTGACGTTGAGCGCGAACACCCCGGTGAGCAGCGGCAACAGGTCGACGGCGACCTCGGCCGCGGTGTCCCAGTTGGCCTCCTCGGCGTCGGGGGCCACGTCGAGCGAGACCGCCAGCGCCGGGCAGCCGTTGGCCACGGCCGTGAGCGCGGCCCCGACGGTGCCGGAGTGCAGCACCGCGGCGCCCGTGTTGGGCCCCCGGTTGACGCCGGACAGCACGACGTCGGGTGGCGGCCCGAAGGCACCGCGCGTGGCCAGCAGGACGATGAACGCCGGCGTCGCCGAAACCGCGAAAGCCGCGGCGGTACCGCCGATGCCCCGCTCGCGCATCTGAATGCGCCCGCCCTCGTCGACCGCGAGCAGGGCCGCGCTGGAGCCGGAGGACTCCTCGGCCGGCGCGGCGACCACCGTCTCGTGCCCGGCGCGCGCCACCCACCCGGCGAGCGCGAGCAGGCCGGGGCTGTCGATGCCGTCGTCATTGGTCACGAGGATGCGCATGGCATCAGCATCGCCGGGTTGCTTCCCGTGATCAAACCGGGACGACAGAAACGGCAGCGGAAACCCGTCCTGGACACGTACGCGCAATTCGGACGTCGTTATCGGCCCGTGACCACTGTGTCGCGGATCAAGGGCCTTTGCCCCGCTAACGTCGATCGCACCAGACGGGAAGACAAGCGTCGCTATTCCAGTGGGGCGGGACATGACGGACGAGCCTTTGATCGTGCTCAGTGGCGTGAACAAGTGGTTCGGCGAACTGCACGTGTTGAAGGACATCAACCTGTCGATCGGGCGGGGCGAGGTCGTCGTGGTGGTCGGCCCCTCGGGCTCGGGCAAGTCGACGCTCTGCCGCGCGATCAACCGGCTCGAGCCCATCAACAACGGCGAGATCGTGTTCGACGGCACCAGCCTGCCCGCCGAGGGCAAGCCCCTCGCCCGGCTGCGCAGCGAGGTCGGCATGGTCTTCCAGTCGTTCAACCTCTTCGCGCACAAGACGATCCTCGAGAACGTGATGCTCGGCCCGGTGAAGGTCCGCAAGGAGAAGCCGGCCGTGGTCCGCGAGCGGGCGATGGGCCTGCTGCAGCGGGTCGGCATCGGCGCGCAGGCCGAGAAGTATCCGGCCCAGCTCTCCGGCGGCCAGCAGCAGCGCGCCGCGATCGCGCGCGCCCTGGCCATGCAGCCCAAGGCGATGCTGTTCGACGAGCCGACGAGCGCGCTCGACCCGGAGATGGTCGGCGAGGTGCTCGAGGTGATGACCGGCCTGGCCAGCGAGGGCATGACGATGGTCGTCGTCACCCACGAGATGGGCTTCGCCCGGCACGCGGCCAACCGCGTCGTGTTCATGGCCGACGGGCAGCTGGTCGAGGAGGCGACGCCGGCGGAATTCTTCGCCAACCCGCGCACCGACCGGGCCAGGGACTTCCTCTCGAAGATCCTCACGCACTGACGTCCACGCACCATCTCGACAGACGAGAGACGGCGCACCACCCCCGGTGCGCCACGCGGCCGCCCGGTCCGCCGGACGGCCTGAGCTATATGGAAGGGAGCACGCAAGAACATGCGAATCACGCGCATCGCGGCCATGGCCGCCGTCGCCACGCTTTCGCTCGGCCTTGCCGCCTGCGGCAAGGAGGGCACGCCCACCCCGGAGACCCCGGCGGGCCAGTCCGGCGCGCCCGCCGCGGCGAGCGACGCCTGCACGTCGTCCGGCGCCACGCTCACGCCCGCCACGGGCGTCGACATCGCGGGCAGCCCGACCTTCGCGAAGATCAAGACGGCCGGCAAGGTCGTCGTCGGCGTCAAGTTCGACCAGCCGAACCTCGGCTACAAGGACGCCTCCGGCAAGCGCTGCGGCTTCGACATCGAGATCGCCCAGCTGATCGCGTCGAAGCTGGGCATCGACCCGGCGAAGATCGAGTACAAGGAGGTCGCGTCCGCGAACCGCGAGACGTCGATCAAGGGTGGCGAGGTCGACTACTACGTCGGCACCTACTCGATCACCGACAAGCGCAAGGCCGACGTCTCCTTCGCCGGCCCGTACTTCATCGCCGCGCAGGACCTGCTGGTGCGCAAGGACGACACGTCCATCACCGGCTCGGAGTCGCTCAAGGGCAAGAAGGTCTGCTCCGCCACCGGCTCGACGCCGATCCAGCGGGTGCGCGACCAGAAGCTCACCGAGGACAGCAACATCGTCGAGTTCAAGACCTACTCCGAGTGCGTCTCGCAGCTGATCGACAAGAAGGTCGACGCGGTCACCACCGACGACGCGATCCTCAAGGGCTACGCGGCGCAGAACCCGAGCATGCTCAAGGTCGTCGGCAAGCCGTTCACCGACCCGGCGACCGGCAAGGCGTACCCGGAGAAGTACGGCATCGGCCTGCCGCACGACGACAAGGCGCTGCGCGACTTCGTCAACGCCTCGCTGGAGGCCGCGGAGAAGGACGGCACCTGGCAGAAGATCTACGACGGCACGCTGGGCAAGTCCGGCTCGTCGGCGACGATTCCGCCGCTCGAGAAGTACTGACCCCACTGACCGGGACGCCGCCCCACTCGGGGCGGCGTTCCCGCATTGGTCCCCCCTCCGATCCATTTCCGATGGGCAGCGGATGAACGAGTTTCTACATGTCCTCACGGACAACTGGACGACCATCTGGCAGCACTTCTGGGTCACGATCCAGCTGTTCCTGATCGCCGGGGTCGCCTCGCTGGTGCTCGGCACCCTGCTGACCGCGATGCGCGTGTCGCCGGTGCCCGCCCTGCGCGGCTTCGGCACGACCTACGTGCTGCTGCTGCGCAACTGCCCGCTGACGCTGGTCTTCGCGCTGCTCGTGTTCGCGGTGCCCAAGCTGGACGTCAACATCGACTACTTCCCCAGCGCCTGCATCGCGCTCACCGCCTACACGAGCGCGTTCGTGTGCGAGGCGCTGCGCTCCGGCATCAACACGGTGCCGGTCGGGCAGGCCGAGGCCGCCCGCGCGCTGGGCATGACCTTCGGCCAGGTGCTCAGCCTCATCGTGCTGCCGCAGGCCTTCCGCACCGTGGTGCCGCCGATGGTGAGCGTCCTCAACGCCATGCTCAAGAACACGACGGTCGCGGCCGGCTTCTCCGTTGCCGAGGCGGGCGCGATCCAGGCGTACCTCTCCGAGCGCGGCGAGAACCAGATCTACACGATCCTCTGGATCATGATCGGCTTCCTGATCCTGGTCCTGCCGCTGATCGTGCTGCAGCGCCGGCTCGAGAACCGCTGGGGGGTCGCCCGATGAGCTCGAACCTTCTTTACGACCTGCCCGGCCCCAAGGCCAGGCTGCGCAACCGCCTGCTCGGCGTCGCGAGCCTCATCGGCATCGTGGCGCTGCTGGTGTACATCGTGCTGCGCTTCAACGACACGGGCCAGTTCGACTCGATCAAGTGGCAGCAGTTCGAGTACGCCGCGATCCAGCAGCAGCTGCTCGACGGATACCTGACCACGCTCAAGACGGCCGGCGCCGCGGCCGTGCTCGCGCTGCTGTTCGGTGCCCTGCTGGCGTCCGGACGGCTCAGCGACCACCTGTACTTGCGCGCCCCGACCTCGTTCATCGTCGAGCTGTTCCGGGCCATCCCGCTGCTCGTGCTCATCTTCTTCGCGTACTACGGCCCGATCCAGCTCGGCTACAAGGTCGGCCCGTTCTGGCCGCTCGTGATCGCGCTCACGGTCTACAACGGCGCGGTGCTCTCCGAGATCTTCCGGGCCGGCGTGAACGCCGTGGCGCGGGGCCAGTCGGAGGCCGCGTACGCGCTGGGCATGCGCAAGACCCAGGTGATGACGTCCATCCTCCTGCCGCAGGCGGTCCGGGCGATGCTGCCGGCCATCGTCAGCCAGGTCGTCGTGCTGCTCAAGGACACCGCGCTGGGCTTCCTCATCCAGCTGCCGGAGCTGCTGTACGTCGGCAAGTCCATCGGCGGCCGCCTGCCCTTCGGCCTGCCGTACGTGCCCAGCTACCTGATCGTCGCCGCGATCTACATCGGCACCTGCGGCCTGCTGTCCTGGTTCGCCTTCTGGCTGCAGAAGCGGCTCATCGGCGGCAAGAGGGCCAAGACGACGGCGCCGCCCGTACCACTGAGCACCGACCTGGGCACCTCGCACCCGAGCATCTGAGTTGATTGGCAAGGTTGCCTCCGGTGCGTACGCTGCGCGAGTGGCGGACACTGGCTTCCGGTTGGGCATCGACTTCGGGACCTCGACCACGGTCGGGGTTCTGCGCTGGCCGGACGGGCGCACCAAGCCCCTCCTCTTCGACGGTTCGCCCCTGCTGCCGTCGGCGGTGTACGTCAACGCCGACGGCAGCATCCTGACCGGGCGTGACGCGGTCCACTCCGCGCGGCTCCAGCCGCACCGGTTCGAGCCCTACCCGAAGCGCCGCGTCGAGGAGGGCACCGTCTGGCTCGGCGAGCGGGACGTGGCCGTGGCCGACCTCGTCACGAGCGTCCTGCGGCGGGTCGCGACCGAGGCCGAGCGGGTCGCCGGGGCCAAGCCCGCCCAGGTGATGATCACCCACCCCGCGACCTGGCCGCCGCAGCGGCGCCAGACGCTCTCCCGCGCCGCGATCGCCGCGGGCCTCCCCGAGCCGCTGCTGTCGTCCGAGCCGGTGGCGGCGGCCTCGTACTTCGTGAGCACGGTCGGCACCCACGTGCCCGTCGGCGGCATCGCGGTGGTGTACGACTTCGGCGCCGGCACCTTCGACGCGAGCGTCGTGCGCCGCAACGCCGGCGGGGGCTTCGACGTGCTCGCGAGCGAGGGCCTGCCGGACGCGGGCGGCCTCGACGTCGACGCGGCCGTCGTGGCCTACCTCGGCCGCAGCTTCGCCGGCCGCGAGGGCGACCGCTGGCAGCGGCTCACCAACCCGGAGAGCGAGACCGACCGGCGCGCCGCGTGGCAGCTCTGGGAGGACGCGCGCCTGGCCAAGGAGATGCTGAGCCGGGCCGCGACCACGTACGTGCACGTGCCCCTCTTCGACGAGAGCGTCCCGATCGGCCGCGAGCAGCTCGAGCAGCTGGCCCGCCCGATCCTCGACCGCACCGTCACCGCCACCCAGATCGCGGTCACCGCGGCGGCGCTCGGCACCCGGCCCGTCTCCGCGGTGTTCCTGGTCGGCGGCTCGAGCCGAATCCCGCTCGCCGCGACGCTGCTGCACCGCGCGTTCGGGCTGGCCCCCACCGCGATCGAGCAGCCCGAGCTCGTCGTCGCCGAGGGCGCCCTGCACCTGGCCCCGCCGACGGGGCGGGCGGCGGTCGCGGGGGCGGCCGGGGGCGCGACCGCGCCCATCTCCGGCGCCCCGGCGCCGATCTCGGGCGGCCCCACGTCGGGCGCCGGCCCGCACGAGCTCAGCGGCGACGTGGCCGCGGCCCCGGTGTCGGCCGCGCCGGTGTCGGGGCAGCCCGTGTCGGGGCAACCCGTGTCGCCCGGGTTCAGCATGCCGTCGAACACGCCGCACCTGCCGCCGCTGATCCAGACGGGCGCGATGCCGGCTGTCGCGCCGCAGCCCGCGCAGCCGCAGCCGCGCCCGCCGGTGGGCTATCCGGCGCCCGCGCAGCCGGTGCTGCCGCAGCAGCCCGTGCGCCCGGCTCCGGTCCCGCAGCCGGTGACCGCGATGCCGGCGAGCCCTGCTCCGGCGTGGCCGGGGGGCTATCCGCCGGTACCGCCGCCGACGAAACGACGCGGAGGGCTGATCGCGGCCGTCGGCGGTGGCACCCTCGCGCTGCTGCTGATCGTCGGCGGGATCGTGTGGGCGGCCAACGGCGGCTCGGACGACCCCGACCCCGGCCCGTCGAACCCGGTCGTCGCCCCGGCGGCGTCCCCGGCGTGCGGGCACAAGATCGCGTACCTGGGCATGTCCAGCGGCGACAACTCCGACGACGGCGTGATGATGCGCAACAGCGTCCGGCTCGCCATCGACGACTTCAACGCCGCGCACGCGGGCTGCAAGGTCGACTTCAAGGAGTTCGACACCACCGGGACGGACGACGGCAGCAAGACCAAGGCCCAGCAGGCCGCCGACGACCCCGAGGTGATCGGCGTGGTCGGCCCCGTCTACGACAACGAGATCCTCGCGGCCGGCCCGATCCTGGAGAAGGCCAAGCTGCCGATGATCACGCCGTTCGCGCCGGACGAGAACCTCGCCAAGCAGGGCTGGGCCACGTTCCACCGCGGCATCGGCTCCGACGCCGACCAGGCCCGCGCGGGCGCGGCATACATCAAGAACACGCTGAAGGCCAAGAAGACCGCGATCGTGTACGACGACTCGGACTACGGCGCGATCGGCCGCACCGAGGTGTCCAACGTGCTCGGCAGCGGCACGGGCGTGTCCGTCGCGATCCGCCAGGCCGACACCGACTTCGCCTCGGCGGTCAAGCAGGTCACCGACTCCAACCCGGACGCGGTGTACTTCGCGGGCCAGTCGGCCGACGGCATCGCCTTCGTCAAGGCGCTGCGCGCGGCCAAGGCGGACCTGCCCATCGTCGGCTCGGACAAGCTGTTCACGCAGAGCTTCGTGACCAAGACCGAGGGCAAGGCCGAAGGCGTGATCGTGACCTGCCCGTGCGTGCCGTCGAAGGACGCGGGGGCGGACTTCGCCTCGAAGTACCAGGGCACGTTCGGCGCGCAGGCCAGCTTCTACGGCCCGGAGGCGTACGACGCGGCGGCGGTCTACCTGGCCGGCTTCCTCGCGGGGAACGGCACGCGCGAGGAGATGCTGAAGTTCATGGCCACGTACAAGGCGAAGGGCGCCACGACGGGGCGCGAGATCAAGTGGGACGGCAGCGGCAACCTCGACGGGGCGGACCCGGTGATCTGGGCGTACAAGGTCAAGAAGGACTTCATCGTGGGGGACTCCGCGATCGCTCCCCTGTGACGGCTTGCCAGAGAAAAGTCCGGACACTTCGTGATCCGGACTTTTCTCCTTTATCAGCATTTTTCCTGGCGGCGGTGCCTGGGCTGTATTGTTCGGGCGGTGGCGCCTGAGCTGCGTCTTTTCGGGCGGTGGCGCCTGAGCTGCGCGAACGCGGCTCGCGAACCGGCGGCCGACTCAGCGGGCGATCTCGGTGACCCGGGACTCCCGCACGACCGTCACGCGGATCTGACCCGGATAGGTCAGCTCCTCCTCGATCTGCTTGGCCACGTCGCGGGCCAGCACCGCCGCCCCGATGTCATCGACGTCGTCGGGCCGGACCATGACCCGGATCTCGCGCCCGGCCTGCATCGCGAAGACCTTCTCGACGCCCGACTTGCCGCCGGCGATCTCTTCGATGCGTTCGAGGCGCTTGACGTACGCCTCGAGGCTCTCCCGCCGCGCCCCCGGGCGCCCCCCGGAGCACGCGTCCGAGGCCTGGGTGAGCACCGCCTCGATGGTCTGCGGCAGCACCTCGTTGTGGTGCGCCTCGATCGCGTGGACGACGTCCTCGTGCTCGCCGTACTTGCGGGCGACGTCGGCCCCGATCAGCGCGTGGCTTCCCTCCACCTCGTGGGTGAGCGCCTTGCCGATGTCGTGCAGGAACGCGCACCGCTTGATGAGCGACGGGTCCAGGCGCAGCTCGGCGGCCATGATCCCGGCGATGTGCGCGGTCTCGACGAGGTGCTTGAGGACGTTCTGGCCATACGACGTGCGGTACCGCAGCCGCCCCAGCAGCGTCATGAGCTCCGGGTGCAGGTCGGTGATGCCCACCTCGACCAGCGCGTCCTCGGCGGCGCGCTGGCACAGCCGCTCCACCTCGTGCTTGGCTTGGTCGAAGACCTCCTCGATGCGGTGCGGGTGGATCCGCCCATCGAGCACGAGCTTCTCGAGCGTGAGTCGTCCGATTTCCCGCCGTACTGGATCGAAGCACGACAGCAGCACAGCCTCCGGCGTGTCGTCGATGATCAGGTTCACCCCGGTCGTCGACTCGAACGCGCGGATGTTGCGCCCTTCGCGGCCGATGATCCGGCCCTTCATCTCGTCGCTGGGCAGGTGCAGCACGCTGACCACGCTCTCGGCGGTCTGCTCGCTGGCGACCCGCTGGATCGCGTCGACGACGATGTGCCGGGCCCGCTGCTCGGCCGTATTGCGGGCGTCGTTCTCGATGTCCCGCACGAGCAGCGCCGCCTCGCGCTTGGCCTGCGCCTCGATCGTCTCGACGACCTCGACCCGGGCCGCGTCGGCGGTCAGCCCGGCGATGCGCTCCAGCTCCTCCCGGTGCCGCTCCTCGCCCTCGGCGAGCGCGGCCTCCCTCCGGGCGAAGGACGCTTCGCGTTCCAGCAGATCCGCTTCGGTACCACTGATGCGCCGATCCCGCTCCGCCAGCCGCTCGGCCTCCTCGGCCAGCAGCCGCTCCCGCTCGTCGAGGCGGCGCTGCCGGCGCTCGGCGTCCTGCGACTGCTCCTTGGCGACCGCGGTGAGCTGGTTGACCTCGCGCTCCCCGGCCCGCCGCGCGGCCGCCCGGGCCTGCTCGGCGTCGATCTCGGCCTGCCGGTGCGAGCGTTCGAGCAGCGAGTCGGCCTCGGCCCGGGCCGCGTCGAGAATCCGCCGCGCCTCCGAGCGGGCCGCGCTGGCCTCCGCCTTCGCGGCCGCGGCCTCGGTGCGCGCCGCGGCCGCCGCCGCCCGTGCCTCGTCCACGGCCGCGGTGGCGTCCTCGGCCGCCGTACGCAACGACGCGAGCGAGTGCTCCTGCCGATCCTTCTCGGCCAGGAACGCGGGGTCGTCCCCGACGGGCACGGCCGCGGGAACGGTGCTCCCGAGCCGGCGTACCACCTTCAGCGCCACCACGAGCACCGCCACGACAACGACCACGAGGACGGTGAGTGCCACCGTCAACGCGATCTGCACCCCGGTCACGCCGCCACCTGCCGCACAGCCGCCGCGTCATCCGACATCCCGGGCCGCTCGCGCACGGCCCGGTCGAGCCGCTCGCGCACGGCCCGGTCGAGGGTGGGTCGCGAGCCGCAGCCGGGCCATGGCACGGCTCCTGCTCGGTTCGCACCCGACGCTCTGTTCACGCCCACCGCCCTGTCCGCCCGGGCGGTCCCGCCCCCCGTAGCCACCCTACTTGGGCCGGCCGCCCGGGTTCGCCGCTCGAGGGCGATGTGCGCGGTTCGCCCGCGGACATCACCATCCCCGACGGCCGGATGCGCCGTCCGCACGACGTCGTGCCTTCGACGCTCCGCGCGCGGCCCGCTCTTCGCGCTTCGGGTTCGGTCGCCGTCGTCGCCGTGGGCATCGGCGGCCGTGCCCGATCGCGCGCCATCGCAGGCACGCCCCGCGCCTCGAATTCCGTCGCCGCCGGCAGCCGTGCCCGATCGCGCACCATCGCAGGCACGCCCCGCGCCTCGAATTCCGTCGCCGCCGGCAGCCGTGCCCGATCGCGCACCATCGCGGGCTCGCCCCGCGCTCTGGATTCTTTCGCCGCTCTGGGTTCTGTCGCTCTCGTCGCCGTCGGCATCGGCGGCCGTGGCCGATCGCGCGCCGTCGCGGGCTCGCCCCACGCCGGCTCCCGCGACCGTCAGGCCGCCGGTGCTTTTGGGGTCGCAGAGGATGACATGGGCGCGCTCCGTCACGACGTCACCTCGCTCCGCTCGGCGCCGCGCATCTTGCGACGGCGGGGTTATGGAGGAGACGCCCGACCACTGCACATCAAGGTATATCGATATCGAGGCCCAGGGGGCCCCGCTGCTGGGTCGCCGCTAGCGCCAACACCTCCCGCAAGGCGTGGCGCTCATTTCCGCTATGGATCAAGTAAGTGATGCTGATCTGTGACGCGATCTATGTTGTGCGGTAAACCCGCGGTGGTTGGGCGGTCTCCATCTGGTAACGCCGAGGCTAGGTCGTGAAGGGCGCTTCGGTCAAGGACTCATGATCGGGCACCATACGGGATGTAAGTCCGTCAAGTACCGTCGCCAGCCGAAACACCCCAGCGGCCACGTTTGCGCGGACCTTTCCGGCATGTCGGTCGCCGCGTGGGTGAAAACCTCCACAGCAAGTGACTGGTCGGAACCGGAGCGCACACACGCCTGCCCTCGGCGCTGCAACCATTCCACCACAGACGGTGCGCACCACCAACTCCGACATCGACGTCCATCACCTCCCGCCCGCCTGACGGTCACTGAGCGTAAAGCGCGTACGAGGGAGCACGGACGATGCCGGCCTCGCCGATCGACAGATGGCTGAAGCTACTGGGCGTCGACCCAAAGGCGGCAGCGGCGAGCGCGTCGGCATCGGTGGTGGCGGAAGCTACCGAGCCCCCGTTTCAAGGCCGCCAACGGTGGTGGGTGGTGGAAGCTACCGAGCGCCCCGAGTCCAAGGCGGCAGCGGCGTCGATGACGGCGCGGGCTACTGAGCGTCCGGGTCCAGGGCGGCATCGGCGAGCGCGTCGGCGTCGATGGAGTCCGCGAACTCGGCGGCGTCGTCGCGTTCGGCCATGGCCTCCTTGACGAGGCGGATGGCGAGGCCCGGCGGGTACCCCTTGCGGCCCAGCATCCCGACCAGCCGCCGGAACACGGCCTCCGGAGTGGCGCGGGTCTCGCTCCGCAGGCGCCGCACCACGAGCGCCTTCGCGGTCTCCGCCTCCATGTCCGGGGTCAGCTCCTCCAGCGCCTCCCCCATCTCGTCGGCGGAGACGCCCTTGCGCCGCAGCTCGCCGGCGAGGGCCCGCCGCGACAGCCCCTTGCCGTGGTGGCGGCTGCTCACCCACGCGCGCGCGAACGCGGCGTCGTCGATGATGCCGACCTCGTCGTACCGGTCGAGAATCTCGGCCGCGATCTCGTCCTCGACGCCCCGCTTGCGCATCGCGGTCGCGAGCTCGGCCCTGGTCCGGGGCCGCACGGCGAGCTGCCGCAGGCAGATCTCCCGGGCCGCCTCCCGCGGGTCCATCGGCTTCGGCGGCGGCGCATCACGATCCCGCGCGCCGCGTCCGCGCCGCCCCCGCCGCCCATCGGCCCCGGCACGCTCAGAAGACCCGCCACGCTCGCCGGACCCGCCACGCTCATAGGCGTCTTCGGCCCGCGGATCGGGAATTTCGGAAATGTCCGAAGAGGGGGAACTCCACGGCAACGACCGCGAAGCCCGCCGCCCGCCGGAGGCGACGTCGGAAGCCGAACCAGCATCCCCCCGGGACGCGCGCCGTCCCCCGGAAGCCGACCCAGCATCCGCCCGAGACGCACGCCACCCACCGGAAGCCGACCCAGCATCCGCCCGAGACGCACGCCACCCACCGGAAGCCGACCCAGCATCCGCCCGCGAAGCCCGGCGCTCAGCCGAGGACGAGCCGGAAGCCGGGCCAGCAGATCTAGAACCCCGCCGCCCGCCCGCGGGCGAGTCGGCATCCCCGCGCGACGACGACTTCGCAGCTCGGCGCCCACCCGAGGATGAGCCGGCGGGCGAGTCGGCATCAGTCCAAGGCAGCGACTTCGACACCCGGCGCCCACCCGAGGATGAGTCGGGATCGGCCCACGGCAGCGCCTTCGAGCCCGAGGCCGGGGCGGAAGGCGGAAGGCTGGGCGGCGCAGAGCCGGGATCGGCCCACGGATTGCCCGGCCCCGGCTCGAACACGGGACGAGCCGAATCCGCCGAGACGGGGTCATCGGCCGCCGCCCAGGGATTCCCGGGCTCGAGCTCCCAGACCGGCCGCGAAACCTCATCCGCCGAAGCCGAGCCGCCGGCGGGAGCAGGAGCGGGAGCAGGAGCAGGAGCAGCGGAGGGCGAGCCGGAAGAGGGCGTCGTCCAAGGATTCGAGCCGCCGGGATCAGTCCACGGCGCCACCGGAGGCACGGCCCGATCGGAGCGGCGACCCGCCCGCGGCTCCCCCGACCCCTCGGCCGCAAGCCAAGGGTTCTCGTCGTCCTCGCCGGACAAGCCCTACCTCCACGCACCAACACCAACACGAGCAAGAGACCCGGTGCCGCCCCGAGCGGCTTGGCCCACTGGACCGGCACCGGGGGTCTCAAGCAACGCCGCCGCACAGGCGACGAGAGCAAACAGACGCGACGCGAGCAGCAGACGCGACGCGAGCGAACGCCGTCAGGGACGGCGGACCAGCGACGCCGGCGGGATCAGAAGTCGACCGGAGCCGCCTCCGGGCCGCCGGCCGCGTCCGTGGACTGCCCGACGCCGACCCCGAGCTTTTCCTTGATCTTCTTCTCGATCTCGGCGGCGACGTCGGGGTTGTCGCGCAGGAACTTGCGCGAGTTCTCCTTGCCCTGGCCGAGCTGGTCGCCGTCGTAGGTGTACCAGGCGCCGGACTTGCGGATGATCGCCTGCTCGACGCCCACGTCGATGAGCGAGCCCTCGCGCGAGATGCCCTTGCCGTACATGATGTCGAACTCGGCCTGCTTGAACGGCGAGGCCACCTTGTTCTTGACCACCTTGACGCGCGTGCGGTTGCCCACGACGTCGGTGCCGTCCTTGAGGCTCTCGATGCGCCGCACGTCGAGGCGCACCGAGGCGTAGAACTTCAGCGCGCGGCCACCGGTCGTGGTCTCCGGGCTGCCGAACATGACGCCGATCTTCTCGCGGAGCTGGTTGATGAAGATCGCCGTGGTGCCGGAGTTGTTGAGGGCACCGGTGATCTTGCGCAGCGCCTGGCTCATGAGGCGGGCCTGGAGGCCGACGTGGCTGTCGCCCATCTCGCCCTCGATCTCGGCGCGCGGCACGAGGGCGGCGACGGAGTCGATGACGATGATGTCGAGGGCG
This sequence comes from Dactylosporangium sp. CA-139114, assembly GCF_050955725.1. Taxonomy (NCBI): domain Bacteria; kingdom Bacillati; phylum Actinomycetota; class Actinomycetes; order Micromonosporales; family Micromonosporaceae; genus Dactylosporangium; species Dactylosporangium sp. CA-139114. The sequence continues at coordinate 1,690,068 of NZ_CP192080.1, read as the reverse complement.
CCGGAGCGCACCAGCATGTCGACGATCTCGAGGGCCTGCTCACCGGTGTCCGGCTGGGACACGAGCAGCGCGTCGGTGTCGACGCCGAGGGCCTTGGCGTAGTCGGGGTCGAGCGCGTGCTCGGCGTCGATGAACGCCGCGATGCCGCCCTGGGCCTGCGCGTTGGCGATCGCGTGCAGCGCCACGGTGGTCTTACCGCTGGACTCCGGGCCGAAGACCTCGATCACGCGGCCGCGCGGCAGGCCCCCGATGCCCAGCGCCACGTCCAGGGCGATGGAGCCGGTCGGGATGATGGCCTGCGGCTGCTGGACGCGCTCGCCGAGCCGCATCACGGAGCCCTTGCCGAACTGCTTGTCGATCTGCGAGAGGGCGAGTCCCAGCGCCTTCTCCCGGTCAGGTTGCACTGCCATGTCCGTCACCCCTGGGTTCGCGGTCTTCGTCGGCGTTCGCTTGGTCACGCTGACACGTTAAGCGCCGGGTATGACAAAAAATTCGAAGCGACGCCCAACGAGCGAGAAGAGTACCCGTACATCTGTACGATTAGCACGCCGACACGCCGAAAAACATCAGCGTAGACGGGCTGGAACACGCTCCGGATATGCGGCGACTACAGCACGCCACACGTCCGCGGTATCGAACTGGCCCGCGAGGGCCTCCTCGATGGTCAGGCCGCCGAGCTGGGACAACACCTGGTCGTGGGCGATGCTCCGGGCGTATGCGGGCCCGAAGACCTCCTCGAGCCGCTGCCAAAAATCTGTCAGACGCACGGGGTCAACCTAACGGAGTACACGGGCGATCAACGGAATCACGGTCACCCCGGCGAGGAGCGCCAGCACGGGGTACCCGAAAAAATCAACGACCAACCCGGACAACGCGCCCGCGGAGGCCCCCGCGACCCCCATGATCACGTCGGAGAGCCCCTGGACGCCGGCCCGCTGCTCGGTCGGCACCGACTCCGACAGCAGCGTCGACCCGGCCACCATGGTGGCGCTCCAGCCGATCCCGAGCAGCGCCAGCCCGATCGAGAGCCGGACCGTGTCGGTGCCCGCGGTGCCGGCGAACGCGCAGGCCGCGACCAGCAGCCCGACCCCGCCGAGGATCACCGGACGGCGCCCGAAGCGGTCGGCGAGCAGGCCCACGACGGGCGAGAGCGCGTACATCCCGGTGATGTGCACGCTGATCACGAGACCGACGACGCGCAGCAGGTCGCCGTGGTCGTGGACGTACTCCCCGATGTGCACCGGCGTCATCGACATCACGCCGACCATCACCACGTGCCCGACCGCCACGGCGGCGACCCCGGTCCGGGCGCCGGCGCTGTCGCGGATGGTGCGGGCGGCCTGGCGCCAGACGGCCTTCTCCCCCGGCCGGGTGCCCCCGGCGGTGAGCAGCGGGTCGGGGCGCAGGGCCACGAAGATCACGATCGCGGTGAGCGCGAAGGCGAGCACGCTGAAGAGGTACGGCCCGCCGTACTCCGCAACGCCCCAGCGCCCGAGCAGCCGATCGGTCAGCGGCGCCAGGTTGGGCCCCGCGACCGCCCCGACCGTCGCGGCCCAGACGACGACGGACAGGTGGCGGGCCCGCCGATCGGGTGCGGCGAGGTCGACGGCGGCGTAGCGGGACTGCAGGTTCGCCGCGCTGGAGCCGCCGAACAGCAGGGTGCCGAGGAGCAGCAGCGGTACGGAGGCCGCCCACGCCGCCACGACGACCAGCAGCGCGCCGAGGGACCCGAGGGAGAACGCGAAGACCAGCCCCGGCCGCCGCCCGCCGGTGCGCATCAGGCGGGTCGCCGGGATCGCGATCACCGCCGCGCCCACGACCGCGCAGCTGCCGACGATGCCCGCGGCCCAGGGCCCGGCGAGCGAGGAGGCCAGCAGCGCCCCGACCGACACGCCGCTGGCGACGCCGAGCCCGCCCACGATCTGCGCCCCGACGAGCAGCCCGAGCGTCCGGCGCTGCAGCGACGCGACGTCGACGGGGGCCGATTCAGTGAGCAAGCACCGACACTATCGCGTCCGCGGCCTCGGCGGCGTCCTCGCCGTCGGCGCGCACGAGCACCGTGGAGCCCGCCGTCGCGTTGAGCCCCATCACCGCGAGCACGCTGCGAGCGTTCGCCGACTTCTCGCCGAAGATCACTTCGACGGTACTGCGGAATCGCGCCGCCGCCCGCACCAGCGCCCCCGCGGGCCGGGCGTGCAGATCCTCGGGCAGCACCACCGAGCGCTCAGAGCTTGCGGACATCGCGGGCCTCCACCGCCGCCTCGGTGACCGCGTCGAGCGGGGCCCCGGTGCCGGCCAGCACCGCCGCCGCGACCGCGCCCTCGACGAACGGCGCGTCGACGAGCACGGCGTCGTTGGCGACGCGGTCCTCGAGGACCGTACGCGCGGTGAGCACGGCGCTGCCCAGGTCGGTGAGCACGAGCACCCCGGCGCCGCGGTCGGCCCGGTCGATGGCCACGAGGATGCGGTCGTAGCTGGTGCCGAGCCCCCCGTCGTCGGTCCCGCCCGCGGCCTCGATCGGCACCTCCTCGCCCGCGACCTGGACGAGCATGTCCCGCAGGCCGTGGGCCAGCCGCTCGCTGTGCGACACCAACACGATCCCCACCAGTTGCGCCATACCAGGCATGCTAGATCCACCGAAATACAAGGCATGCTATGAGCATGAAAAAGTTCATCAACGACCCGGCCGACGTCGTCCGGGAGACGCTCGCCGGGCTCGCCGCCGCCCATCCCGAGCTGCGGGTGGACCTCGAGGAGCAGTACGTCGCGCGGGCGGAGCCGCCTCGATCGGGCAAGGTCGGCCTGGTCTCCGGCGGCGGATCCGGGCACGAGCCGCTGCACGCCGGCTTCGTCGGGCTCGGGATGCTCGACGCCGCCTGCCCGGGCGAGGTGTTCACCTCCCCCGTCCCGGACCAGATCCTCGCCGCCACCAAGGCCGCCGACGCCGGCGCCGGGGTGGTGCACGTGGTCAAGAACTACACCGGCGACGTGATGAACTTCCAGATGGCCGCCGAGCTCGCCGACGAGGAGGGCCTGCGGGTCGCCACCGTGCTCGTCGACGACGACGTGGCGGTCGAGGACTCCACCTGGACCGCGGGGCGGCGCGGCACCGGGGCGACCCTGCTGGTCGAGAAGATCGCCGGGGCGCTCGCCGAGGAGGGCGCGGACCTCGATGCCGTCGCCGCGATCGGTCGCACCGTCAACGAGCGGTCGGCGTCGTTCGCCGTCGCGCTCACAGCCGGTACGACTCCCGCTTCTGGAAAGCCCGGATTCGAGCTCGCCGAGGACGAGATCGAGGTGGGCGTCGGCATCCACGGCGAGCCCGGCCGCAGCCGCGAGCGGATGCGCCCGGCCCGGGAGCTGGCCGCGCTGGTCGTCGACGCGGTACTCACCGCGAAACCGGTCGGATCCGAGCCCCTCATCCTGCTCGTGAACGGGCTGGGCGGCACGCCGCTGATGGAGCTGTACCTCATGTCCGGCGAGATCCGCCGCCTGCTCGACGAGTCCGGGGCCACCGTCGCGCGCTGCCTCGTCGGCAGCTACGTCACCAGCCTCGACATGGCCGGCCTCTCGCTGACCGTGTGCCGCGCCGACGACGAGCTGCTGCGCCTGTGGGACGCGCCCGTGCGCACGCCCGCGCTGCGCTGGGGGGTGTGAGCGTGGACGAGGCCCTGGCCCGGGAGTGGATCGCCGCCGTCGCCGAGTCCGTGCGCGCGGAGGCGCAGCACCTCACCGACCTCGACACCGCGATCGGCGACGGCGACCACGGCGTGAACCTGCGCCGCGGCTTCGACGCCGTGACCACCGCGCTCGGCGGCCTGGAGCCGGCCTCCGCCGGCGACGTGCTCGGCAAGACCGGCACCACGCTGCTGTCGAAGGTGGGCGGCGCGTCCGGGCCGCTCTACGGCACCGTGTTCCGCGCCCTGGGCAAGACGCTGCGCCAGGGCGGGACGTTCGCCGAGGGGCTGCGGGCGGCGCTGGACGGCGTGCGGCAACTGGGCAAGGCGGAGGTCGGCGACAAGACCATGGTCGACGCGCTGACCCCCGCCGTGGACGCCTACGCTTCGACGGAAGCCGATGAGACCGATGCCGCTCGAGCCGCCGCCGCAGCGGCAAAAGCAGGAGCAGCTTCGACGGTACCGCTGGTAGCCCGCAAAGGCCGCGCCTCCTACCTGGGCGAACGCAGCGCCGGCCACCTCGACCCCGGCGCCGCGTCGACGGCGCTGATCTTCGAGGCCCTCGCCCGGGTCACAGCCCGAGCGAACGACCGATGATCTCCTTCATGATCTCGGTGGTGCCGCCGTAGATGGTCTGGACCCGGCTGTTGAGCCACGCCTTGGCGACCGGGTACTCCATCATGAAGCCGTACCCGCCGTGCAGCTGCACGCACCGGTCCGCGACCTTGTTCTGCAGCTCCGTCGTCCACCACTTCGCCTTGGCCGCGTCGGCGACGCTGAGCCGGCCCGCGTTCTGCTCCAGGATGCAGTGGTTGAGGAACGTCCGCGCGATGGTCACCTCGGTGTCGAGCTCGGCGAGCAGGAACCGGTTGTGCTGGAACTTGCCGATGGGGCGCCCGAAGGCCTCGCGCTCGCGGACGTACTGCAGCGTCGTCGCGAGCACCGACTCCGCCGCCGCGACCGCCGCCACCGCGATGCCGAGCCGCTCCCGGGGCAGGTTCGCCATCAGGTGGTAGAAGCCGGCGTCCTCCTGGCCGATCAGGTTCTCGGCGGGGATGCGGCAGTCGTCGAAGAACAGCTCGGCCGTGTCGTTCGCCTTGAGCCCGACCTTCTCCAGCCGGCGCCCGCGCGTGAACCCGGGCGTGCCCGTCTCCACCGCGAACAGGCTGATGCCGTGCGCGCCCTTGGACGCGTCGGTCTTGGCCACGACCACGACCAGGTCGGCCATCTCGCCGTTGGTGATGAACGTCTTCTGCCCGTTGAGCACCCAGGCGTCGCCGTCGCGCACCGCGTTCGTCCGGATGCCGGCCAGGTCGCTGCCCGCGCCCGGCTCGCTCATCGCGATCGCGGTGACGATGTCGCCGGAGCAGAACCCCGGCAGCCAGCGCTTCTTCTGCTCGCCGGTGGTGAGATCGGTCAGGTACGGCGCCACGACGTCGTTGTGCAGCCCGAACCCGAGCCCCGACGCCCCCGCCGCGATGATCTCCTCGACGAGGACCGCGTTGAACCGGAAGTCCCGCTGCCCACCGCCGCCGTACTCCTCGTCGACGTCCATGCCGAGCAGCCCCGCCGCGCCGGCCTTGCGCCAGATCTCCCGGTCGACGATGCCGGCCTTGTCCCACTCGTCGTTGTGGGGCACGGCCTCGCGGGCGAGAAACTCCCGGCAGAGGTCCCGGAACGCCTGGTGCTCGGCCTCGTACAGGTGCTGCTCCATGGGCGCAAGTGTGCGACGCGAGACAGTGTCTCGCCTAGCCTCGCTTCCCGGCTTCGCGCCTCGCACTGGGGCTCTCGGCCTGGTGGCGCCGGGCAGGTCGGGGGCCGTCTCGCGCCTGCGGCTTCTCCCGCCGGCGCCCCGCGCGCCTTCGCCCTCGCGCCTTCGCCCCTCGCGCCTTCGCGTCTCCCGCCTTCGTCTCTCCCCGCCTTCGCCTCTCGCGTGTTCGCCTCTTGCGCCTTCGCTTAGAGTCCGAGCATGCCGTAGAGGTGGTCGGGCAACGGCTGCGCGTCCTTGGGCTCCACGGCGTTCACGGTCGTGCCGAAGTCCGAGTAGGTCGCCGTAACCGGGTTGTCCGGGATGCGCACCGTGACCGAGACCAGCCGCTCCCGCTCGTCCACGCTCGCCTCGAACGGCACCGCCCGGGCCGCGTCTCCGAGCTGCATGACCTGCCCGACGTTGACCGGCCCCCACGCGACGATCCGGGTCATGTCGACGGTGCCGGAGTACGTGCGCCCGTCCCGCCGGACATCGTGCGAGGCCGCGATGAGCGCCTGCACCCCGGTCGGATCCTTGGTGGCGCTGAGCCCGAGCGCCCCCGGCTTCGTGACCCGGGCCGAATCGATCCGGTACCAGGCCTTCCCGTCGAACCCCGGCAGCGGCAACCCGGTGAGCCGCGTGTACGCGCTCCCGCGCACCTCAACGGTGTCGATCGTGAGCGAGGCCCCGCTGGAACTGACGGAGACCGACGCGTCGAGCAGATCCGCGAGCGGATCGATCCCGCCGGTGTAGCTGCCCTCCTTGGCGACCACCTTGAACCGGTAACTGCTGAACCCGAGATGCCAGACCCCGGCCGCCAACCCGCTGGGCGACGGCTTGACACTGACCGTAGGCGCCGGCTGAACCCCGTGGTGCGTGCAGCCCGCGAGCGCCGCCGCGACGAGCAGAGCCGCGGCCACCGCCTTCCCGCACCGAGCGCTCCACGCCGAGACCGCTCCCAGCCTCGGGGCCGTGCCCAGTCCTGGGACCGCCTCCGCACCGAAACCACGCACCCGGACGCCAACCGGTGCCCCGCCCGGGCCAGACACCGGACCAGACACCAGGCCAGACACCGGACGAGGCACCGGACCACGCACCGGGCCACGCACCGGACCAGGCACCGGACCAGGCATCGGACCGCGCACCGGACCAGGCACCCGACCACGCACCGGGCCAGGCTCCCGCGACCCGCCCGCCGCGCCCTCGCGCGTGGCCACCGCCGACGAACCGGCCCCGGGCCGGACCGCGCCATCGACTCCGAAGCCGCGGTTCTTCCCGTGCGTACGGCGCACCGTGTCCTCGGGTCGCCCCGGCCGGGCGGTCGTCCTCGTCACGCGGCGGAGCGTACCGGCCTCCCCGCGCCCCAGGCCCGCGGCCAAAGCCAAAGTTCAGTTGTTCAACAGGTTGTAGACAGCGGCGTTCGCGGGCGCGACCTCCGCCGCCTTCGGAGCCGTGACCTGCGCCGGCTTGCCCTGGTCGCGGTAGTCGACGGTGAGCGTGCGCTCGGCCGCCCCCGCGTACGCGGGCACCGTCACCAGCACCGAGGCCAGCCGCCCCTGCGCATCGAGCGTCACCACGAACGGCACCGCCTTCGCGCGGTCGCCGAGCGCCGCGAGCCCCGCCTGGTCCGCGAGCCCGAGGTCGCCGCCGCGCGTGAGGTCGTAGGTGCCCGTGATCTTCCCGCCGGCCTCGAGCCGAGCCTGGGCGACCCGGGACACGAAGTCCTGGCTGCTGGTCGGGTCCTTGGTCTCGAACAGCCCGATGATCTCCGTCCGTGTCACCTTGGTCCGATCGAACCGGTACCACTTCTTCGCGCTCACCCCGGCCGCCGGAATGCTCGTGCGGAAGTACCGCTCCCCGCCCCCGAGCACGATCCCCTCGAGCGAGAACTTCACCCCCGACGCGACCGAGTCGAGCCGCGCCTGCCGCTTCCCGGTCGGGTCCACGACCCCGGTGACGGTCCCGTTGTCGATCTTCATCGTGTACCCGTAGGTCGTCCCCTGCAGCGCCTTCACCGCCACCACCAGCGCGTCCTTCCCGGCCGGGTCGGTCGACGCCGCCGCCGAGGTCGACCCGGGCTGCTCGCCGCCGGCCCCGCAGCCGCCCACGACGAGCGCCACGAGCACCGCGACCACGACCCCGGCGAGCTCCTTCGCCCGCCCGCCGAGGCGCCGCCACTGCCCGCGCCCGCCGTTGCGCCCCCGATCGCGAAGCCCCGACGCCGGCTCCGCCGCGTTCTGCCGTTCCCGCCGCGCGCCTCCGGCCGCGTCCGGCCCGCCGGCGCTTTGGTATTCGCCCCGCACGGCTCCGGCCGTGGGCCCGTCGGCGGTTTCGCATTCGCCCCGCACGGCTCCGGCCGCGACCGGCTCCGCCGCGGACCCGGGCGCCACGGACGCAGGCGTCCGGGGGTCGACGGATGCGTCCGGTTCGACGGTCACGGCCAAGGGCAGGAGCAGACGCACCTGGGCGGCGACGTCAGCGGGGGCCGGTGGCGCGACGAGCTCGCACGAGGCCCGAGCCGACAGTCCGGCCGGGCCCGAGGCGACCGCGGGAGCGACCAGCACCGCGTAGGCGCCCTTGACTCCCCAGTCGGAAGACGGGCGTCCGGCGTCGGTGTCGAGGACGCCGAGCGAGCAGGAGGTGCGGCCCGGCAGCTCGGATGTGGGACCGGCCGGAGCGAGGAGCACCGGGGCCGACGACATCGCGAGCCCGCGTGTGGACACCGGGGCCGCGATCGCCTCCGTCGTCGGCCGGACAGTTAAGGAGACCGGCGGCGGACAAGGCGCCGTGACCGCGAGCGAGCACCGGGTCCGGCCGGACAGCGCCGGGGTCCGGGCCGGGGCGGACAGCAGTGACATCGGCGGCAGCGTGAGGCCGTGTGCGAGGGGTGCGGGAGCCGCGGACGGGCCGGTCATGTCGAGGGAGCACCAGGCCCGGGCCGGCAAGAGGGACCCCGGCGCGGTGAGAACGCGGACGACCGGCACGAGCCGGGGAGCGGGGAGCGTCAGGAACCGGGCCGCCGGCAGGTGAGGAATCGTGGGCGTGAGGGTTGACCGCGGGTGGTCGGGTCGCATGCTCTTCCTCCCTGAACGAGCGGCCGGCGCGCGGCCGGACCCTGCGGCGGGGCCGCCTACTCCCCGTTCAACCGTCGACAGGCCGTTGCGGGTGCGCAAATATTTCGGAAACGGCCGGAGCCGTGGTCGTCCCGGCATCCGCCGGCGACCGGCTCGATCAACTTCGCCGAGGTCAGGGGCCTTCTCGGCCGCGCGCGCCCGGGCGGGAAGGCATTCGGCGGCGCAGGAGTCGACGCTGGAGGTCGGCACCTCCGTGACGTCCAGAGCCCCGGCCGCCCGGAAGTGGCTCGCCTCCCGGCGGTGGAGCGTCACAGCCGGCCGAAGCAGGCCGATGGGCGTCGGTGCGGCCGAGACCGCCGTGGTCGCCCGGGACGTGGGCCGTCGGCGACCGGAACGCGACTGCGTCGAGGTTCGCTTCTCCCTGCCGCCGAAGCGGCCGACGGAGCGTCGCAGCGTGATGCGTGCCGATGCGGCCAGGAGTGTGAGAACGAATTGCATGGCGGTGCCTCCCCCCGAATGCGAGGCACCGCCCGCCCCCGTTTTGCGGGCGGTGCCCTCGATCGGTGGGGACAGTAGCGAGGGGGTCCGACATTTTTTGGTTGCCGCTGCTCAGGCCCGGGCTGCTATTGTACTGCCACATTCGCGCTTTTGTACTAGTACATAAGGAGCACCGTGGAGACGTATCAGCAGACGGCGCGCAGCACGCCGCGGCGCATGCCCGAACGGGCCTCCTACGACGTCGAACTGGTGCACGAGGTGCTGGACGAGGCGTACGTCTGCCATCTCGGCTACGTCGCCGACGGCGAGCCGCGGGTGCTGCCGACGCTGCACGCGCGCGTCGGCGACACGCTGTACCTGCACGGTTCGACCGGCAGCCGCCCGATGCTCGCCGCGCGCACGGAGGGGCTGCCCGTGTGCGTCGCGGTGACGATCATCGACGGGCTCGTCCTGGCCCGCTCGCAGTTCAACCACAGCGCCAACTACCGCTCGGTGATCGTCCACGGCATCGCGCGCCCGGTCGCGGACGAGGACGAGCGCGCCCGCGCGTTCGCCGCGCTCGTGGACAAGGTCGCGCCCGGGCGCGACGCCGACAGCCGGCGCCCGAGCCGCCGCGAGTCCGCGCAGACGTCGCTGCTCGCGCTGCCCCTCGCCGAGGCCTCGGCCAAGGTCCGGCGCGGCGGCCCGAAGGACGATCCCGAGGACGCCTCGTTGCCGCACTGGGCAGGAGTCGTACCGCTCGTGCTCACGCGGGGCCTTCCGGTGCCCGCGGAGGCTCAGGAGGTACCGCTGCCGGGGTATCTGCGTCCGGACAGTGATCCCTGGCGACACCCGGGCGCGCTGCGGGGCCGCCACATCGTGCTCGAGCCGCTCGATCACGCCCACGCGCCCGGGCTGTTCGCGGCACTGGACGACGCGGAGGTCTGGACGCACCTCACGATCCCGCGGCCGCGCTCGGTCGCGCAGACGGCCGCGATCATCGCCGCGGCGCTGGCCGACCCCGATCGGGTGCCCTTCGTGCAGCGCGACGTCGCGACCGGGCGGATCGTGGGCAGCACCTCGTACTACGCCGTCAATCCGGTGCAACGAGGCGTCGCCATCGGGCACACCATGATCGGCCGGCCCTGGTGGCGCAGCGCGGTCAACACCGAGTCGAAGCTGTTGATGCTGCGGCACGCCTTCGACACCCTCGGCGCGCTGCGGGTCGAGTGGCACACGGACGTGCGCAACGAGCGCTCCCAGCGGGCGATCGAGCGGCTCGGCGCGCAGCGGGAGGGCGTTTTGCGCAGCCACCGCCAAAGGGCTGATGGCAGCCGGCGCGACACCGTGCTCTACTCCATGATCATCGACGAGTGGCCCGCCGCACGAGACCGGCTGGCCGCGGCGCTGGACACCGGAGGCGGCACGTGCTCGGCATCACCAACCCCCTGACATACGTGCTCGGCACGCTCGCGATCGTGCTGTTACCGGGGCCCAACTCGCTGTACGTGCTCTCCGTCGCCGCGCGGCGCGGGGTGCGCGACGGCTACCGGGCGGCGGCGGGGGTGTGGCTCGGCGACGCGGTGCTCATGACGCTGTCGGCCGGTGGGGTGGCCTCGCTGCTGCACAGCACGCCGTGGCTGTTCGGCATCGTGAAGTACGCCGGCGCGGCGTACCTGGCCTTCGTCGGCATCCGGCTCGTCGTGAGCACGCTGCGGCGCGGTCGCGCGGAGAACGCGCCGGCACCGGCCGTGCCCGCGGACCGACCCTTCCGCCGGGCGCTCGTGATCAGCCTGCTCAACCCGAAGGCGATCCTGTTCTTCGTGTCGTTCTTCATCCTGTTCGTGGATCCGTCGTACCCGCTGCCGGGCGTCAGCTTCGCGGTGCTCGGCGCGATCGCGGAGGTGCTCAGCGCGCTGTACCTGACGGGGCTGATCTTCGGCGGACGGTACCTCGCCGATCGCTTCCGGGCGCGGCGCCGGCTCGCCAAGGGGCTGACGACGCTGGTCGGGGGCGCGTTCCTGGCCTTCAGCGTGAAGCTCGCGACGTCCAGCCTCTCCTGAGACATCCGCCACTGCGCCGCGTGGCCGCATTCGGGGTCCCCCGCCTGACCGGGCAGGGGACCCCTTCGCTGCCCGGCCAGGCAAGTTCGGGTGTCCCTTCGGGTGTGCAATACAGTAGCCAAACGGACCAATTCGGGCAAATCGTCGCCGCTCTGAAAAAGTGTCGTACCCCCGGGGCAGGATTGTGGGCATGGCAGAGCTGGATGGTTTCGCAGCGGCGACACGCGAGTGGTTCCGCGCCGCGTTCGCGGCGCCGACCAGGGCACAGGCGGGCGCGTGGCGGGCGATCAGCGCCGGCCGGCACGCGCTCGTGGTGGCACCGACCGGCTCCGGCAAGACCCTCGCCGCGTTCTTGTGGTCCCTCGATCAGTTGGCCGCCGAGCCACCCGTCGAGCCCGCCCGCCGGTGCCGGGTGCTCTACGTCAGCCCGCTCAAGGCCCTGGCCGTCGACGTCGAGCGCAACCTGCGGGCCCCGCTGGCCGGCATCCGGCAGGCCGCCGCGCGGCTCGGCCAGGAGCCGCCCGACATCCGGGTGGGCATGCGCACCGGTGACACCCCGGCCGACGAGCGCCGGGCCTTCGCCCGCACCCCGCCGGACATCCTGATCACCACTCCCGAGTCGCTGTTCCTGCTGCTCACCTCGCAGGCGCGGGAGTCGCTGCGCGGCGTCGAGACCGTGATCATCGACGAGGTGCACGCGGTCTGCGCCACCAAGCGCGGCGCGCACCTGGCGCTGTCGCTCGAGCGGCTGGACGCGCTGCTGGAGCGGCCGGCGCAGCGCATCGGGCTCTCGGCGACCGTGCGGCCCATCGACGAGACCGCGCGCTTCCTGGGCGGGGCGGCGCCGGTGGAGATCGTCCAGCCGCCCAGCACCAAGACCATCGAGGTCGAGGTCCAGGTGCCGGTCGAGGACATGACGGCACTGGGCGAGGCCGCGCCCGGCGAGGACGACGACGGGGCGCCCCGGCAGGCGTCCATCTGGCCGGCCGTCGAGGAGCGCGTGCTCGACCTGATCCAGGCCCACCGCTCGACCATCGTGTTCACCAATTCGCGGCGCGGCGCCGAGCGGCTCTGCGCCCGGATCAACGAGCTGGCCGGGGCCCGCGCCGGGGTGCCGCAGCCGGAGCCGGCCCGCACCCCGGCCGAGATGATGGCCCAGGCCGGCATGGCCGGGGGCGCGCCGCCGATCGTGGCCCGCGCGCACCACGGCAGCGTCTCCCGCGAGGAACGCAAGCACATCGAGGAGGCGCTCAAGTCCGGGCAGCTGCCGGCCGTCGTCGCCACCTCCAGCCTGGAGCTGGGCATCGACATGGGCGCCGTCGACCTGGTGGTGCAGATCGAGGCGCCGCCGAGCGTCGCGGCCGGGCTGCAGCGGGTCGGGCGGGCCGGGCACCAGGTCGGGGCCGTCTCCCGCGGCGTGGTCTTCCCCAAGCACCGCGGCGACCTGGTCTCGTGCGCGGTCGTGGCCGAGCGCATGGTGGAGGGCGGCATCGAGGAGCTGCGCTACCCGCGCAACCCGCTCGACGTCCTGGCCCAGCAGATCGTCGCGATGGTGTCGATGGAGCCCTGGTCCGTCGACGACCTCGCCAAGCTGGTGCGGCGGGCCGCGGTCTACGCCGACCTGCCCGACTCGGCGCTGTTCGCGGTGCTGGACATGCTGGCCGGGCGCTACCCGTCCACCGCCTTCGCCGAGCTGCGGCCGCGGCTCGTGTGGGACCGCACCGAGGGGCAGCTCTCGGCCCGCCCCGGCGCCCAGCGGCTCGCCGTCACCAGCGGCGGCACGATCCCCGACCGGGGCATGTTCGGCGTGTTCCTGGCGGGCGCGGAGAAGGCGGCCCGGGTCGGCGAGCTCGACGAGGAGATGGTCTACGAGTCGCGGGTCGGCGACGTGTTCCTGCTCGGCTCGACGTCGTGGCGGATCGAGGACATTACCCCCGACCGGGTGCTGGTCTCCCCCGCGCCCGGCGCCGCGGCGAAGATGCCGTTCTGGAAGGGCGACTCGCCGGGGCGGCCGGTGGAGCTGGGGCGGGCGATCGGAGCGCGGCTGCGCGGATTCGTGAAGTCCGGCGACGAGGCGGCCCGGGCGCACCTGCGGGCCGGCGGGCTCGACGACTGGGCGGCCGACAACCTGCTGGCCTACCTGCGCGAGCAGCGGGCCGCGACCCGGCACCTGCCCGACGACCGCACGGTGCTGGTCGAGCGGTTCCGCGACGAGCTCGGGGACTGGCGGATGACCGTCCACTGTGTCCTCGGGGCCCGCGTCAACGCGCCGTGGGCGCTGGCGATCGGGCGGCGGCTGCAGGAGCGGTACGGGGTGGATGCCCAGGTCATGCCCAGCGACGACGGGATCGTGGTCCGGCTGCCCGACGTGGCCGACGAGCCGCCCGGCGCCGAGCTGGTCGCCTTCGACCCGGACGAGATCGCCGCGATCGTCGAGGAGACGGTCGGCACGTCGGCGATGTTCGCGGCGCGGTTCCGCGAGTGCGCGGCCCGGGCCCTGCTGCTGCCGCGGCGGGACCCACGCCGCCGGCAGCCGCTGTGGCAGCAGCGTCAGCGCTCCGCCCAGCTGCTCGACGTGGCCCGCGACTACGCCGACTTCCCGATCACGCTGGAGGCCGCGCGGGAGTGCCTGCAGGACGTGTTCGACGTGGCCGGGCTCGTCGGGGTGATGCGCGACGTGGCCGGGCGCAAACTGCGGCTGGTCGAGGTCGAGACCGAGCGGCCCTCCCCGTTCGCCCGCTCGCTGCTGTTCGGCTACGTCGGGGCGTTTCTCTACGAGGGCGACGCGCCGCTGGCCGAGCGCCGCGCCGCCGCCCTCGCGCTCGACCCGACCCTGCTCGCGGAGCTGCTCGGGCGGGTGGAGCTGCGGGAGCTGCTCGACCCGGCCGTGGTCGCCGAGACGGAGGCGAGCCTGCAGTGGCTCGGCGAGCAGCGCACCCCGCGCGACGCCGAGGACGTCGCCGAGATGCTGCGGGTGCTCGGCGACCTCGGCGACGACGAGCTCGCGGCCCGCGGCGCCGACCCGGCCTGGGCGCGAGAGCTGGCCGATCAGCGGCGCGCGATCCAGGTCCGCGTCGCCGGGGAGACACGCTGGATCGCCGTCGAGGACGCCGGGCGATACCGCGACGCGCTGGGGGTGGCGCTGCCGGTCGGGCTGCCCTCCGCCTACCTCGAGCCGGTCGCGGACCCGCTCGCCGACCTGGTGAGCCGCTACGCGCGCACCCACGCGCCGTTCACCGCCGCGGCGTGCGCGGCGCGCTTCGGGCTCGGGGTGTTCGTCGTCGAGCAGGCGCTGCGCCGGCTGCCCTCGGCCGTGTCCGGCGAGTTCTCCCCCGCGGGGGCCGGCACCGAGTGGTGCGACGCCGAGATCCTGCGCCTGCTGCGCCGCCGCTCGCTGGCCGCGCTGCGCCGCGAGATCGAGCCGGTGCCGCCGCGCGTGCTGGCCCGGTTCCTGCCGCAGTGGCACCACATCATCGGCTCCTCCCGGGCCCGCGGCGTGGAGGCCGTGGCGTCGGCGATCGAGCAGCTGCAGGGGGTGGCGATGCCCGCCTCGGCGCTGGAGCGGCTCATCCTGCCGGCCCGGGTCGGGGACTACAGCCAGGCCTACCTCGACGAGCTCACGGCCTCGGGCGACCTGGTGTGGGCCGGCACGGGCTCGATCGGCGAGCACGACGGCTGGGTGACGCTCGCCTTCGCCGACGCCGCGCCGCTGCTCCTGCCACCGGTCGCCGAGGTGGGCGGGCCGCTGCACGAGGCCGTGCTCGACGCCCTCGCCGGCGGGCAGGCACTGTTCTTCCGCGGGCTCGCCGAGCACATCCACGCGCCCGAGGAGGAGCTCGTCGCCGCCCTCTGGGACCTCGTCTGGGCCGGCCACCTGTCCAACGACACGATCGCACCGCTGCGGGCGAAGCTCGGCGGGGGCGGGGCGCATCGGTCGCGGCCCTCGGCGCCGAAGTCGCGCTACCGGCGGGCGGGATCGCTCTCGCTCGGCCGCACCGCGCTCGCCGTGGCCCGCAGCGGGCCGCCGACGGCCGCGGGCCGGTGGTATCGGCTGCCCGAGCGCGACCTCGACCCGACCCGGCGCGCGACCGCCAACGCCGAGCTGCTGCTGGACCGGCACGGGGTCGTCACCCGCGGCGCGGTCATGGCCGAGGACCTGCCGGGCGCCTTCGCCGGCGTCTACCCGGTGCTCGCCGCGATGGAGGAGCGCGGCGCGGCCCGGCGCGGGTACTTCGTCGAGGGCCTCGGCGCCGCCCAGTTCGCCCTGCCGGGCGCGGTCGACCGCCTCCGGGGCGGGACCGAGCACCGCGACGCGCTCGTGCTGGCCGCGACCGACCCGGCCAACCCGTACGGCGCGGCCCTGCCCTGGCCCGAGCGGGTCGTCGACGTGGGCGACGGCGAGCGGTCCGGCCACCGCGCGGGCCGCAAGGCCGGCTCGCTGGTCGTCACCGTGGGCGGCGACCTGACCCTCTACGTCGAGCGCGGCGGGCGCACCCTGCTGTCCTACGCCGACGACCCGGAGCTGCTCGCCCTGGCGGCGAAGGCGCTGGCGGACGCGGTGCACCGGGGCGCGTTGGGGGCGCTGTCGGTCGAGCGCGCGGATGGGGAGTCGATCCTGCAGTCGCCGCTGCGCGACGCGCTGGCGAGCGCAGGGTTCCGCAGCACACCGAGAGGACTACGACTACGCGGCTGACCATCGACCTCGACTGACCATCGGCCTCGACCGGCCCACGCCTGGCGAGTCGGCGGGCACGAACACCTCGCCGCTCCGGCGGCGCGGCTCGCGCCGGCCCGGCAGCCCGGGCCGCCGCGCGGCGCCGCGCGCGGAGCGCGCGCGGGTGCGCGGAATGCGGTGGGCCGCGCGTGCGCGGTGGGCCGCGCGGGTGCGCGGAGCGCGGTGGGCCGCGCGCGGGTGCGCGGTGGGCCGCGCGGAGCGCGGTGGGCCGCGCGGGTGCGCGAAGCGCGGTGGGCCGCGCGCGGGTGCGCGAAGCGCGGTGGGCCGCGCGCGGGTGCGCGAAGCGCGGTGGGCCGCGCGCGGGTGCGGCAATCGTGCGGTGCGGGACAGCGTGTCAAGCGCAGCGGCCATGCGGTGCAAGCGAAGCGCGGGAAGGCACGATGGTGAAGGCGACCCACGCGCACGACGACCCGGTGTGACCCGGCGCGCGTTCGCTCGCCGGGCGAGCCGAATCCCGGGCGAGCCGAATGCCGGGCGAGTCGTATGCCGGGCGCGGTGTGCGGGGTCAGTACGTGATGGTCACCCGGTCGCCCGGGGACAGGGTCAGGCGCTCGGCTGCGTTGCCGCCGTTCACCGCGACCGCCGCGTAGCCCGCCGAGTCGGCGAGGAGCACCAGGGCGTTCGGGTTCGCGTTGCCGAAGGTCGTCGTGTGCAGGGCCGGGGCGCCGTTCACCGCGACGTGGGCCGGGATCCGGGACAGGGCCGCGGCCGTGGCGGCCAGCTGGACGTTGCCGAAGTGGTCCACCGTCTGGACTTCGGCCACCAGGCGGCCGGGGGTCTGCTCGACGTACGGCTGCGGCAGTGTCACCCAGTCCGTGATCTCCTCGCCCGCGTCGAGCAGGGCGGCGCCCTCGGACAGGCGCGCGGCCACGGGGGCGAAGATGTCGCGGCCGTGGAAGGTGTGCGAGACCTGCGGCGCGAACCACGAGCGGTTCGTCAGCGCCACGGCCGTGGCCACGCCGCCCAGCGCGAGGGCCGCGGGGACGAGCAGGCCGTTGTCGGGGCCCACGAGGAAGCTGCCGTCGGCCGTGGCGATGGCGATCGGGCGGCGGGCCGTGCCCACGCCGGGGTCGACCACGGCCAGATGGACGCCCCGGGGCAGGGACGGGACCGTCTGGGCCAGGATCGCGGCGCCGCGGCGGACGTCGCCGGGTGGGATCAGGTGGGTGATATCGAGGACGCGGGCCTGCGGGGCGAGGCGGGCGAGCACGCCGTGACAGGCCGCCACGAAGCCGTCCGAGAGGCCGTAGTCGGTCGTGAACGAGATCATCGCGATAGTGTCCGCTCCATGCGGCTTTGTGTGTTCACCGAGCCCCAGCTGGGGGCTACGTACGACGACCAGCTTGCCATCGCGCGCCGGGCCGAGGAACTCGGCTTCGAGGCGTTCTTCCGTTCCGACCACTATCTGACCGAGACCGGTGACGGAATGCCGGGGCCGACCGACTCGTGGGTGACGCTCGGCGCGCTCGCGCGGGAGACCTCGACGATCCGGCTCGGCACGCTCGTGACCTCGGCGACGTTCCGGCTCCCGGGGCCGCTCGCGATCGCGGTGGCGCAGGTCGACGCGATGAGCGGGGGGCGGGTCGAGCTGGGGCTGGGCACGGGCTGGTACGAGCGGGAGCACGCGGCGTACGGCATCCCGTTCCCGCCCGTGCGCGAGCGTTTCGACCGGCTCACCGAGCAACTGGAGATCATCAAGGGGCTCTGGGCGACGCCGCCCGGCATGACGTACTCCTTCGAAGGCCGCTACTACGACCTCGTCGAGTCCCCGGCGCTGCCCAAGCCCGTGCAGCCCGCGGGGCCGCCGGTGATCATCGGCGGGACGGGGCCGAAGCGCACGCCGCGGCTCGCCGCGCGGTACGCCGACGAGTTCAACGTGCCGTTCGCGTCGCTGGAGGACACCGCCGCGCAGTACCGGCGCGTGGTCGAGGCGATCGAGGCCGAGGGGCGCGACGGGCGCGCGCCGATCGTGTTCTCGTTCGCGCAGACGATCGTGTGCGGCGCGAACGAGGCCGAGATCCGCCGCCGCGCGGAGGCGGTCGGCCTGAACCCCGGCGGGCCGCAGGCCGGTCAGCTGTACGGCACGCCGCAACGCATCGCCGAGCAAATCCGCGGCTTCGTGAAGGCCGGCGCCTCCCGCGCGTTCCTGCAGCTGCTGGACCTGCGCGACCTCGAGCACCTGGAGCTGATCGCGGCCGAGGTGGCGCCCCTGCTCGACTGAGCCCGCGCGGCGATACAACGCCGAAAAGTGGGCAGTTCCCCGGCGTGCCCGGGAGCGACGCAGCACACGAAAGCGCCCACCCTCCGCGAACGCAGCGGCCGCCCGAGCGACACGAGGCGCGACAACGGGAGGACGCGTCCGAACGAGACGACGCGCGGGAGCAGCACAACGCGCCCGAGCGGGAGGACGCGCCCGAACGAGACGACGCCTCCGAACGAGACGACGCGCGGGAGCAGCACAACGCGCCCGAGCGGGACGACGCCTCCGAACGAGACGACGCGCCCGAGCGGGCAGACCGCGCGACGGAGCCGCGGGGTGGCGAGGGAACGCCGCCGAGGCCGCGCGGGCGGCGCGTCACCCGGGGACGGCCCGGTGCCGGGCCGGTCGCGAGGAGGACGCAACAGGGCTTCGCGCTCGGTGGCGTGCTGCTGATCCTCGTGGCGGCGCTGGCGGTACCGCTGGCGCAACCCCGGCCCGTCAAGGTGCTCTGCGTCGACGACATCGTGCAGGCCCGCGCCGTGGCCGGGCTCGCCAACTTCTCCGCCTGGCTGAGCCGCAACCACGCGACCGGGTTCATCGGCGAGATCGGCTGGCCCGGCGACCGGGACGCGGCGCAGTGGAGCCGGGTCGCCGAGGTCTGGTACGAGGCGGCCGACGCGATCGGGCTCCCCGTCACCGCCTGGGCCGCCGGCACGTGGCCCGCGAACTACCCGATGGCCGTGTACCGCCCGGTCGCGCAGGGCCTGCGGGTCGACGTGGCCGGGCCGCAGGCGCACGTCGTCGAGCGGCATGCGAGTACACCCGGCTATCTGCGCGGCGTGAACCTGGCCGCCGGCTCGTTCGCCGCCTCGGACAGCGACGGCGGCTTCGGCACCACGAACCCGGGCCGCTACGGCCTGGACTACACGTACGAGACGCCGTCGAGCTACGCGTTCCTGGCCGGCCGCGGCGTGCGCCTCGTGCGGCTCGCGGTCAACTGGGAGCGGCTGCAGCCGCAGCCGTTCGGGCCGCTGGACGTGACCGAGCTCGCGCGGGTGCGCGACGCGCTCGAGCACGCGCGGCGGGCCGGGCTCGCGGTCATCATCGACCTGCACAACTACGGCGACTACGCGCTCGGGGGCGGGCGGGCCGGCCCTCCGCGGATGCTGCGGCTCGGCGAGTTCGCGCTGCCGACGACGGCCCTGGCCGACTTCTGGCGGCGGCTGAGCGTCGCGGCCGACGACCGGTCGGTGATCGGGCTCGGGCTGCTGAACGAGCCGACGCGGCTGGCCGCGGACGGGCGCGCGGGCGCGTTGATCTGGCAGCGTGCGGCCCAGGAGGCGGTCGACGCCATCCGCGCGACCGGGGACCGGCGGGCGATCCTCGTCAGCGGGTACACCCCCATCGGACCGCCCTCGTGGGGCGAGATGCATCCGGTGGCCTGGATCCGGGACCCCGCGCACCGGGTCGCCTACGAGTCGCACGCCTACTTCGACCACGACGGCAGCGGGCACTACTGGATGTCGTACGCCGACGAGCTGCGCAGCGTCACCTGGCCCCCGCCCGCGCTGTGCCAGCGGTTGACACCGATGGGCCGCCAGGTGCTCACTGCGTAGGTGATCGATGTGCGCAGGGCCGGGCCGGGCGACCTCGAACCCGCGCTGGAGGTGTGGCGGGCCGCCAACGAGGCGCGCGGCCACGCGCCCGCGCCCACGCGCGTGGAGCGGGTGCGCGCCAAGCTTCGCGAGCCCGGCGCGCTCGTCGTCGTGGCCGTCGACCAGGGCGAGACGGTGGCGATGGGGCTGGCCGAGCCGGGCCGGGCGGACGACGGCGCGGGGGCGCCCGTCGCCGGGGAGGGCCACGTGTCCATGGTCTTCGTCGCGCCCGCGCGCTGGGGTTCGGGCCTCGGTGGCCTGGTCCTCGACGCGCTGCACGCGGCCGGGTGGGCCCGCACCACGCTGTGGACGCGCACGAGCAACGCGCGGGCGCGCCGGCTCTACGAGAAGGCCGGGTACCGCCCGACCGGGCGTATCTCGGCGCTGCCCGCCGGTGACGGGATCATGCAGCTGGAGCGGATCGGCTAGCCTCTCAGTGTCATGAGGCGTGTGGCGTACCTGCTGATCGGGCTCGGCGTCGGGCTGTTCGCCGGCTCGCAGCTCGCCGCGTCCCGGGCGCAGGCCACGGCCCTGTGGACCGGCGTCGCCGCGACGGTCGTCGGGCTCGTCATGGTCGCCGCGAGCGGGCCGGCGGCCTCCGTGCCGGGCGACGAGGGCGAGGACGAGGAAGGCCGCCCGACGCTCTCCGGGCTCGGCACCCGGGTCGAGCAGATCCTGCGCACCGCCGAGGAGCAGGCCGCCGGCCACCTCCGGCAGGCCGAGAAGGACGCCCGGAAGGTGCGCGCCCGCGTCGAGGCCGGGCTGTGGCTCGTCCTGCGCGAGGGCGACGACGGCGAGCGGTACGAGGTGGCCCGCCTCGAGTCGCGCTCGGACGCCGACTCGGTCGTCGCCGCGCTCGAGGCCCGCGGGCACCTGCAGCGCTACTGCGTGGCCCCGGCCGGCGGCTGACGCGTGCCCGAGGGCGACACCGTCTGGAACACCGCGCGCGTGCTCGGTGCGGCGATCACCGGCCAGACCATCACACGCAGCGACTTCCGGGTGCCGCGGCTGGCGGCGGCCGACGTGTCCGGCTGGACCGTCGCCGAGTCCGCGTGCCGGGGCAAGCACCTGCTGCTGCGGCTGACGAAGGACGGCCGGGAGCCGCTCACCCTGCACTCCCACCTGCGCATGGACGGCGCGTGGCGCACGTACCGGCCGGGTGAGCGCTGGACCGGCCGCCCCGCGCACCTGATCCGCGTCGCCCTGCACACGCCGGCCGCGGTCGCCGTCGGCTTCCATCTGCACGAGCTCGCCCTGGTGCCCACGCGCGAGGAGGCACGGCTCGTCGGGCACCTCGGCCCCGACCTGATGGGCGAGGACTGGGACGCCGACGAGGCGGTGCGCCGGCTGCTGGCCCGGCCCGAGCGCTGGATCGCCGACGCGCTGCTCGACCAGCGCAATCTCGCCGGGATCGGGAACCTGTACAAGGCCGAAACGCTGTTCCTGCGCGGCGTGTCACCGTGGACGCCCACCGGCGACGTCGCGGACCCGGGCGCGCTGGTCGCGAAGGCCCACGCGCTGCTCAACTCGAACCGGGGCCGCTTCACCCAGACCACGACGGGCTCGCTGCGCCGCGGCGAGACCAACTGGGTGTTCGAGCGCGCCGGTCAGCCCTGCCGCCGGTGCCGCACCACCATCCGCCGATGGACCGGCGGCGACCACGATCGCATCACGTACTGGTGCCCGCACTGCCAGCCCGGGAACGGACCCCCGGACCGGGCGTGACCGCGCGGCCGCACGAGCACGAGGTCGCCCTCGGCGTCGAGGTCGACAAGCCAGAAGCGCTGGATGTCGTACGGCATGTGCACCCTCGTGACGCTAGCCAGCCTGCCCCGCAATGCCCCATCCCCTAAGCCAAATTTGAAGCCCAGTTATTGCGCGACGTATCCGCATCGGCCGCTCCGCGGTTGTTACCCCCGTGACCGGCGTGCTTCGGGATGGCGCGCACGGGGTAGGGTGCTGGCCGGTACGTCTCATGGGGAGGGGCGCGATGGATCACCGCATGACCCGGCGCGGCCTGCTCGCCGGGTTCTTCGCGGCGGCCACGCTGTCCGCGTGCGACGGCACGCCACTGGTGACGCCCACCCCGGCCAACTCGTTCAACCCGCCCCAGGACCAGCCGATCGCGACGTGGGAGCTCACCGGCGGGTTCACCGCGGCCGGGATCGCCGCCCTGCGCCCGCCCCGCCTCGTCGTCTACGGCGACGGCGACGCCGTCGCGGACGCGACGTACCGCTCGCGCCTGGACCCCGACCAGCTGCGCACCCTCGCCGGCGGCATCGCGGACGACCTGCGCGCGGGCGCGTCGCAGAAGAAGCCGACGCCGACCACGACGATCGCCGACGCGCCCGTGACGAAGGTCTCGGTGTGGTCGCCGACGGGGTCGCTGACGTTCACGGCGGAGGGGCTCGACGAGCTCAAATCCGATCACGTGTACGCCGATGTGCTCTACGACGCCCGCGACCGCCTCGCCGCCGTGCACAAGACGGTGTCGGCGACCGCGCAGCCGTACCTCGCCGCCCGCGTCCGCGTCGTGGCCGTTCCGGCGCTCGAGGGACAGGCGGGCACCGGCTCGCCGATCGTGCCCGACCCGGGCCCGTCGGCGACGGTGAAGCCGTGGCCGACGGGGGTCACGCTGCCGTCCCCCGACGCGGAGGGCCTGCGCCGCACCGACCTGGACGGCGACGCGGCGCGGGAGGCGGTGCGGATGCTCACGCGGGACCTGGATCAGCGCGGGGCCTGGCCGACGTACCGTATGGCCGACGGCACCGTGGTCCGGGCGAGCTGGCGTTATCTGCTGCCGACGGAGTGAGCCGTCATTCCGCGAGGGTGTTTCCGAGAAAGTCGGGCCCTGCGCGCGCCACGCCTTTTCGGATCCGCGAGGTTACGCACGCGACCCCAGCGAGCGGGACGGGCCTCCAAGCGGCGGTGCGGGGCCGCATGACCCCGCGGCGGCCTCAGGCGTTCTCGCGGCGGCCGAAGGTCCGGCGCGGACCCGGGATCAAGCGGTCTGCGGACGCGGCGCGGCCTGAGGGTTACGCAGGTCCGCAAGCCCCTCTGCCACCCCACGCAAGAACGCCGTCGCATCCGCGAGGCTGCCCACCGCCGCATTGTCCTCGGCGACACACCCGGCAGCGGCGGTCACGAACTGCTCGTACGCGGTGACCCCCTGCTCGAGCTGCTCGGCGAGCATCCGATGCGCGGGCCGCAGCGCATCACCCGAGGGCCCGATGCGCATCGTGCGCTCCACGGACGCGCACCGCTGCGCGAGGTCGCGCAGCTGCCGCTCGGCCACCGCCGCGTCCAGCACGGCCCCCTCGGCCGCCGGTCCGAGCCGCCCGACCAGCCCGCTGAGCATGGTGGCGGCACGGTCCAGGCGACGCCAGGGCTCGGCGACGGTGAGGCCCCGCAGCTTGAACGCGTCGCGCTGCCGGTCGAACTCGGCGATCGCGGTGCGCCCGACCGGAAGCCGCTGGACGAGCCCGACGAGCTTCTCCCGCGCCACGGCGCCCGCGAGCGCCGGATCGGGCTCGGCCGGCACCGGCAGCGCGCGGAAGGCCCGGTAGTCCAGCCAGCGCCACCAGGTGATGGCGATGGAGCCGCCGGCCGCGGCCGCCCAGAACGCGTCGGGCAGGCCGAGGCCGGCATACGGCACGAGGACGGCGGTCGCCCCGGTGAGCAGGCCGGCCCGCACGGTCCAGCCCCGGGCGGAGCGGTGCAGTTTCCGCAGCCGCTTGAGGTGCTTGGTCCGATCGCTGGCCATAACCGCCCCCAATCCCCGGTCAGCCCGCGCTGGCCGAGTCTCCAGCCTGCTTGTCCTTCATGCTGGCCCGGATCTCGTCGAGCCGGGAGATGCTGGCGTCCTTCGGCCCCGCCGCGGCGACCGAGGGCGACTCGGGCGCGGCGGCGAGCTTCTCGCCGGCCATGCTCGCGCGGATCTGGTCGAGGCGGGAGCTGCCGGCCATGTCGAGGGTCGAGCGCTGCACCTCGAGCATGCGGCCCTCCACCGAGTTCGAGGCGAGCTCGGCGCGGCCCATGGCGTTGGCGTACCGCCGCTCGATCTTCTCCCGCACCTCGTCCAGCGACGGGGTGTTGCCGGGGGCGGCGAGGCCGCTCATCGACTCGAGCGACTTCGCGACGGTCTCCTGCATCTTCGCCTGCTCGAGCTGGCTGAGCAGCTTCGTGCGCTCGGCCAGCTTCTGCTGGAGCATCATCGCGTTGTTCTCGACCGCCTTGCGCGCCTGGGCGGCGGCGTTGAGCGACTGGTCGTGGAGGGTCTTGAGGTCCTCCATGCCCTGCTCGGCCGCGACGAGCTGGGTGGCGAACACCTGCGCCGTCTGCTCGTACTGCGTCGCCTTCGCCTCGTCCCCCTCGGCCCGGGACTTGTCGGCGAGCATCAGCGCCTGCCGCGCGGAACCCTGCAGCTTCTCGACCTCGGACATCTGCCGGGACAGCCGCATCTCCAGCTGCCGCTGGTTGCCGATCACCGCCGCGGCCTGCTGCACGAGCGCCTGGTGCTGACGCTGCGCGTCCTCGATCGCCTGCTGGATCTGCACCTTCGGATCGGCGTACTCGTCGATCTTGGCACCGAACAGCGCCATGAGGTACTTCCAGCCCTTAGCGAACGGATTCGCCATTTCGCGGTCCTCTCTCGGCCAGCACGGGGACGTGCAGCTTCTATCGTGTCAGGCTCGCGCTAGAGCGTCACGTCCGGTCGCGGGCCGACCCCCGGAAAATCACTGCCAAACACGTACATTGCGGACACAAGTCAGGGGGATCTCAGGGCTGCGGGCCCGGGACATCCCCACCCGAGAGCGCCGAGCGCGACAGCCGCTCGGCCTCGGCCAGGCCGGCGCGCAGGCCTTCGAGGTCGTTGGTGAGCTCCGCCAGCTTGGACGCGGTCAGCGGCGCGCCGCCGACCGTGGTCGCGTGCAGGGCGACCAGCTCCGCCATCCGCGCGACCAGGCCCTCCATGCCCAGCACCGCGGACTGCATGCGGGCCAGGAGCATCTCGCGGGCCTCGCGCAGCCGCTGACCCACGTCGAGCTGGTCCGCGACGGCGCGCCGGGCCCGCTCCCGTTCGTCGCGCAACGGTCCCGGGGGCAGGCCGGACAGGCCCCGCTCCAGTTGGTTGTACTCCTGCCGGAGCCGCTGCGTGTTGATCCCCGCCGCCGTCTGGTCGATCAGCGTCACCTGCCCGGCGAAGCGGGCGAGGTCCCCGAGCGCCCCGGCGGCCGAGTCGTCGACCTCGGAGATCTGGCTGCGCAGGATCGGGTCGCCGGTGCCCTCCGCCTGCCGGCGCAGCGTGCGCACCGCGGCCTCGGCGCGCTTGAGGAACCGCTCGGCGTCGCTGCCCCGCGGCGGGGTGGGCAGATTCGGCGGCGGCGCGGCGTTCACCGGCCGGGGCGACGAGCCGCCGCGGTCGGTGAGCACGCCGAGGCCGACCCGGATCCCGTACACCGCGCCCGCGACCGCGAGCCCGACCGGCACGCCGACGAGCAGGCCGGCCGGGGCCAGGGCGGCCGCCACGGCACCGCCCATGCCCCCCAGCACGCCCGCGGCGACGAGTCCCCACGGCTCGGTCAGCTGCTCCTTGACGCCCACGACGGTAAGTGTGCCCCTTCGACCTGAGGATCAGAAGTTGCTGAGGACGTTGACGAGCACGTTGTCGATCGTCGTCGGGTCGCTCGCGTCGTACGCCGCCGCGCGCGAGGCCGAGGAGATCTTCTGCAGGACTCCCAGGTCGGCCTGCCCGCCGTAGGCGATGGTGAACACGCGGACCGGGATCTCCTTGTCCGACGTGTCCACGTCGCGCACGAGCGCGTCGAGGTCGCTGTCCTTGGGGTACTCGTTCTTGCCGTCCGTGAGCACCACGACCGCGTTGATCCGGCTCGGGTCGCTCAGCTCGACCATCTTGCGCTGCGCGGCCCGCGTGGTGGCGTACAGGGCCGTCCCGCCCTCGGCGCTGATACCCCTTATCACCTGCTCCAGCTGAGCCTTGTTGGCCGAGAGCGCGGCCACGGGGACCCGCTCGGTGTAGGGCGTGCTGGCCCCGCCGACCTCGGTCGAGAACGTCCACAGCCCGACCTCGTCGTCCGGCGCGAGCAGCGTCAGCGACTGCAGCGCCGCCTGCTTGGCCAGCTCCATGCGGGTCTGGCCGCCGGCCTCGTTGTTCATCGAGCCCGACACGTCGAGGACCAGCAGCACCTTGGCCCGCTTGCGCTGCGCGTCCCACGTGCTCAGCGCCTTCTCGAGCACCTGCGGCGACGGCGGGTCGATCACCGTGTACTTCGCGTCGGGCAGCAGCCCGTTGTCGCGGGTGACCGCCGAGCCGGCCTTGCCTTCGAAGGTGCGAAAGGCCAGGTCGGTAAAGCGCTTCTGCTGGCCCGCGTCGCGCACGTAGGCGAGGAAGTCGGCGGCCGCGGCCTTCTGCTCGTCGCTGGCGTTGGTCAGCACCACGTACGGGTGGTCGCTGACCAGCGTGCCTTCCTTGGGGTAGATCGCGACGAGCGGTACCCGCGGCTTGGGCCCCTTGCCGGCCAGCGCCGGGTCGCCGGTCGGGTTGCCGGTGTTGTAGTCGTAGACCGACTTCTCCTCGACCGCGACCGCGCTGACGTAGTTGAGCCCGCGCCCGCCCTGGTCCGCGGCGAGCTGGTTGGACAGGAACGTCAGCGTGGTGTCGCCGTAGTGCACGACGCTGGACTCCACCGACCTGACGTACTGCAGCACCTTCGGGTCGGCGAGATCCTTGTCGGTGAGGTCGGTCGAGCGCCCGGTGGCGGCGAAGTACGCGCCGACCGTGGCGTTAAGCCCCGACGTGGAGAAGTGCGGGTTGGTCTTGCCGAGCCGGAACCGGCCCCACTCGGGGTGGCCCTTGGAACCCCAGCCGTTCGGGTCGTTGATCAGCCCGAAGACGTCGCCCCAGCCGATCTGCTTGTCCGGCCACCCGAGCGCCTCGGCCATCGGCTTGGGCATGGCCAGGACCAGCGGCGACTGCGCGATCATGGGCAGCTTGCCGTCGGGGACCAGGCCGCCCTTGTCGCCGCTGGCCAGGCGCTGCTTGAGCAGCGCGACCCACGACGCCGACGCGGGGGTCCAGACCGCCGGCTGCGCGCCGTCCGTCTTGGTGTCCCAGCCGGCCGCGAGCGCGTCGAGTGCCGCGCCGGAGGCCTTGGTCTGCACCACGGGGTCGGCGCACTTGCCGTCGAAGCGCCGGTCGGACTTGATGTAGCTCTTCGCGAACTCCGTCATCAGCGCGGCCTTCTCGCTGGACGCGGTGATGTTCAGCGTGATGCAGCCCTCACGACGCGGGTTGTCGGCCTTGCTGTTGCCGCCCTTGTCGTCGCCGCGGTTGGCGAGGAAGAGATATACGCCGCAGATCGCGAACACGCCGATCACCGCGGCGATGATGATCGGGAGCGGGTTACGCCGCCGGTTCGGGTAGCTCACGGCCCCAAGTGTGGCAGGTCGAGTCGAATCCCGATCAATCCCCGCCGGACCTCCGCGCGCTCAAACGCCGCGGCCGACGCCGATCCCTGCACGCACTCGGGCGCACGGACGACGCCGGCCGGCACACTCAGGCGGCGTAGACGACGTCACGCTCGCGGTCCACCGGGCCCCGCGTCGCGCGCAGGGTGGTCCGCAGCGGACCATCATGACGTACGGCCACAGAGAGCTTGGCATCCGCGGCGATCTTGGCCTTGGGCGCGCCGCGCACGAGCCGGGCCTGGGGCGCCTCGCCGGCCGCGGTGGCCGCGGGCACCGGCTCGGGTTGATTCGCCGGCACCTCGTTGGCGCCCGACGTGGAGTCCGGCACCGGCTCGGGGGCACCGACCGGCACGAGCACCGGCGGCAGATCCTCGGCCAGGGCCAGGCTGTCGCTCACATCCCGCAGCACCTCGGACAGCGCGGCTCCCAAAGCCTCGCAGATGGCGGCCAGCAGCTCGCTGGACGCTTCCTTCTGGCCGCGCTCGATCTCCGAGAGGTAGCCGAGGCTCACGTTGGCCGCGGTGGACACCTCACGAAGGGTCCGATGCTGGGCCTGCCGTCGCGCTCGCAGCGCGTCACCGATCACCCGACGAAGCAGCACGGTGGCACCCCCTCTGACGCAGCTGGCAAGACCGCGAAGAAACTGGTACTCGTCACGGTACCTGGTGAGACGCCGATCGACACCCTGCCCCGCCGTTATGAGACAGCGAGGGTCTCGGCCAGCAACCCGACGGCGGCCTCGACCGCGCCGCCCCGCACCGCGGCCCGGCCCCCCGAAAGGGTGAATTCCCGCACCTCGACACGGTCCGGTTCGCCCGGTCCGGGCGGCGGCCCGACGACGGCGACGTAGACGCGCCCGACCGGCTGGCCGTCCTGCGGATCCGGTCCGGCGACCCCGGTCGTGGCGGCCGCCCAGTCCGCGCCGCACCGCTCCCGGGCCCCGGCCGCGAGCGCCGCGGCCACGGAGGGGTCGACGGGCCCGTGCGAGGACAGCAACGGCGGCGGCACCCCGAGGAGCTTGGCCTTCAGCTCGGTCGCGTAGGCCACGATCCCGCCCCGGAACACCCGGCTCGCCCCCGGCACCTCGACGAAGGCCGCCGCGAGCAGCCCGCCGGTCAGCGACTCGGCCACGGCAAGGGTCTCGCCGCGCTCCTTGAGGGCCGCCAGAATCGCGCCCGCCCGATCCGATGACACCCGAGCCCCTCTCCGTAGCCGACCGGCACGTCTCTTCAGGCGACCGGCTCGTCCGCCTGCGGGGCGACCGCCGGCGCCGCACCAGGGCCCGGCAGCACCGCACCCCCGCCCCGGGCCAGCGACTCACGCCGGATCCGTATCGCCCGCATCACATAGTCGGCGCCGGTGACCACCGTCACCACGACCGCCGCGGCCATCAGCCACGGGCCGATCTGCGCCAGGCCTTGCGGCAGCGGCGTGAGGTACCACCCGATGGCCAGAATCTGCAGCGCCGTCTTCGCCTTGCCACCCCGGCTCGCCGGCATGACCCCGTGCCGGATGACCCAGAAGCGCAGCGCGGTCACGCCCCACTCGCGGACCAGGATGACCGCCGTCACCCACCAGGGCACCTGGTCGTAGAAGGACAGCAGCACCAGGGCGGCGCCGGTCAGGGCCTTGTCCGCGATCGGGTCGGCGACCTTGCCGAAGGAGGTGACGAGGTTGTGGGCGCGAGCGATCCAGCCGTCGACGTAGTCGGTGGCGGAGGCCACGATGAAGGTCAGGCCCGCGGCGAGCTGCCAGGCGTCGTGGGTCATCCGGCTGGCGACGACGCACAGCACGAAGACCGGCACGAGCACCATGCGCACGACCGTGAGGACGTTGGCCGCGTTGAGCAGCGGCACGGGCTTGACCTGGGTCATGTCGCCGCCGGGCTGATCAGCTCGGTCGGCGTCGCGATGAGGTCGACGCCGATACTCTCCGTGACCTTGGCCCGCACGAGGTCGCCGGGGCGCAGCGACGCCGGGTCGAGGTTGCCGCCCGCCACGAGGGTCGTGGAGCCGTCGACCTCGGGAGCCTGGTGGGCGCCGCGGCCTTCGACGTCCACGCCGTCGGGGTGGCGCTCGACCGTGTCGACGAGCACGTCGACGAACGAGCCGATCCGGTCGCCGGCGCGCTGGGCGCAGAGCTCCTCGGCCAGGGCGCTCATCCAGTCGTACCGCTTCTTGACCGTCGCCACCGAGACCTTGTCCGGCAGGCCGGCCGCCTCGGTGCCGTCCTCGTCGCTGTAGTCGAACACGCCGATCGCGTCCAGCCGGGCCTCGGTGAGGAAGCGCGCGAGCTCGTCGACGTCCTCGCGGGTCTCCCCCGGGAATCCGACGATCACGTTACTGCGGGCGCCCGCCTCCGGGTCGAGCTTGCGCACGGTCGCGAGCAGGTCCAGGAAGCGCTCGGTGGAGCCGAAGCGGCGCATGCGGCGCAGGACGGGCTCGCTGGAGTGCTGGAACGACAGGTCGAAATACGGGGCGACGCCCGGCGTGGTGGCGATCGCCTCGATCAGCCCGGGCCGCGTCTCGGCCGGCTGCAGGTAGGACACGCGCACCCGCACGATGCCGGCCGTCCCGGCGAGCTGGGGCAGAAGCTTCTCCAGCAGCCGCGGGTCGCCGAGGTCCTTGCCGTAGGAGGTGGAGTTCTCGCTCACCAGGACCAGCTCGCGCACCCCGTTGGCGCCGAGCCACTCGGCCTCGGCCAGGATCTCCTCCGGCGTGCGGGAGACGAACGCGCCGCGGAAGGCCGGGATGGCGCAGAACGCGCACCGGCGGTCACACCCGCTGGCCAGCTTCAGCGGCGCGACGGGCCCGTGGTCGAGCCGGTGCCGCATCACCCCGCGCAGGTGGGCCGGCAGGTGCCCGGGCGTGACGACCGTCGCCTCCCGGCGCGCCACCGGCGTCAGCGGCAGCAGCGTGCGCCGGTCGCGCGGGGCGTGCGACGGGATGGACTCGCCCGCCAGGATCGCGTCCAGGCGGGCGGCCATGTCCGGGTAGTGGTCGAAGCCCAGCACCGCGTCGGCCTCGGGCAGCTCGCCCGCCAGCTGCTCCCCGTAGCGCTCGGCGAGACACCCCGTCGCGACGACCTTGGCCCCGGTGTCGGCCGCGGCCAGCAGCGTGTCGATCGAGTCCTGCTTCGCCTTGGCCACGAAGCCGCAGGTATTCACGAGCACCACGTCGGCGTCGGTCCCGTCGGTGGTCACCGACCAGCCGCCGTCGGCCAGCCGGGCGGCGAGCTCCTCGGAGTCCACCTCATTGCGGGCACAGCCCAGGGTGAGCAGGGCTACGCGGCGGTCAGCGTTGGTGGACATGCTGTCGAGGGTACCGACCGGGGCTGACAATTTGCGGATCGGATCCGGCCTCAGGGAGCCGGGAACACGTCTCGGAACGTGAAAGCCTCCGGCGTCGGCCCGGATGCCCGGAGCAGCTCAAGCCGCTCGCGCGCCTCCGTGAGGCTCGGCCGGTGGCCGGACGGGACCCACCAGAGCACCGCGTGCGCCTCCCCGAGCGGCACGAACCACTCCCGCCGCCGTCGCAGAACGTCGAGGTGACCGCTACGGAATGTGTACTGTCGCAAATCCTCCAGTGACGCCCACACCGACATGTTCACCATGAGGTCCCCGCCGAACGGCCGCAGCGAGGTGGCATCGGCACCACCGTCGTCCACGAGCCGCCACACGAATCCCGGGTACCCGTCCGCAACCGCGTTGATCCGGTCGATATCGGCGTAAAAGTCCGCCATGCGGGGATCGTCGCGGGGCCCGACGGGCACGCCGACGTTGAGCTGAGCCAGGTGAGCGGTCATGGCGGCAGTCTAAGACAAACTTCCATTGTTTTTAGTACCGGCCGCGCCGCGATCGCTCACCCCACTCCGCGCTGGACGCATGGTTCTGCACGTCGTCCGACGAATCCGCTGCCTCCGCTGCCTCCGCGCGGAGCCGGTCGCCCGGCGCGTCGTCCCGCGCGCCCGCGCCCGACTTGTCGTCCCGCGCATCGTCGCGCGCGTCCGAGCGAACCTGACCGGCTTGCGCGTCGTCCCGCGCGCCCGCGCGAAGCTCGTCGCCCCGCGCATCGTCCCGCGCGCCCGCGCCCAACTTGTCGCCCCGCACACCGTCCCGCGCGTCCGCGCCCGCGCCCAGCCCGTCGCCCCGCGCACCGTCGCGCGCGTCCGAGCGAACCTGACCGGCTTGCGCGTGGCCCCGCGCGCCCGCGCGAAGCTCGTCGCCCCGCGCATCGTCCCGCGCGTCCGAGCGAACCTGACCGGCTTGCGCGTCGTCCCGCGCGCCCGCGCGAAGCTCGTCGCCCCGCGCATCGTCCCGCGCGCCCGCGCCCAACTTGTCGCCCCGCACACCGTCCCGCGCGTCCGCGCCCGCGCCCAGCCCGTCGCCCCGCGCACCGTCGCGCGCGTCCGAGCGAACCTGACCGGCTTGCGCGTGGCCCCGCGCGCCCGCGCGAAGCTCGTCGCCCCGCGCATCGTCCCGCGCGTCCGAGCGAACCTGACCGGCTTGCGCGTGGTCCCGCGCGCCCGCGCCCGACTCGTCGCACGGCGCATCGTCCCGCGCGCCCGCGCCCGCGCCCAGCCCGTCGCCCCGCGCACCGTCGCGCGCGTCCGAGCGAACCTGACCGGCTTGCGCGTGGCCCCGCGCGCCCGCGCGAAGCTCGTCGCCCCGCGCATCGTCCCGCGCGCCCGCGCCCGCGACGAACCGGTCCACGACGACGCAGCACCCGTCCGGCCGCGGATCGATGCGCACCCCGCTTCCGAGCGCGCCCCGCAGCAGCGCCAGGTTGGCCCCGCACACGACGCCCGGGTGCGTGCGCGCGACAGCATCGAAGGGGCAGTTGCGCAGCCGCCACACGCCGCCCTCGGCATACGGCTCGTACCCGAGCCCCCGCAACGTCGCCTCGGCGCCCTGACCCTTGAGCCGGGCGCCGGTACGCTCCGCCGCCGCGTACAGGGCCGGCTCGACCCCCGCCTCGGAGACCGCCTCGGCGAAGACCTCGGCGAGCACGCGATACCCCCGCGGCGGGAGGCTCACCGAATGCTCGGCCGCGGAGCGCCGGTACAACTTGGAGGGCCGCCCCGCCCCGGGCCCGCTACGCCCCCCGAGCCGCGCGAACGCCACATCGAGCAGCCCCGCCTCGGCGAGCCTGTCGAGATGATGCGCGGCGAGCGTGCGCCCGATCCCGAGCGCCGCGGCGACCTGATCCCGGCTGACCGCTTCCCCGGCCGCCGCGACATGCTCGTACACCGCCCGCCGTCGCGGGTCCGCCAACGCCGCCAGCGCGTCGATCTCCTCGTCCGGCACGCGTCCAACTATCGCAGCAGCCCCGCCCGCATCCGCGCGGCCGCCCCGAAGCGCCACCCCGCCCCCGCGCGGCCGCGCACCACGTCGCCCGCCACACGCCGCCGCACACCACGCCGCCCCGCGCCCGCGCCCGCGCGGCCGCCTCGAAGCGCCACCGGCACGTCGCGCCCTCACGCCGCACTGCCACGCCCCCTGACCGCGCCACACGACCACGCCGCGCGACCGCGCCCACCGCCACGCCCCGCGACCGCGCCGCACGACCACGCCCCACCGCCACGCCCCGCGACCGCGCCACACGACCACGCCACACCGCCACGCCCCGCGACCGCGCCACACGACCACGCCCCCACGACCACGCCCCACCGCCACGCCCCGCGACCGCGCCACACGACCACGCCACACCGCCACGCCGCGCGGCCTACATCGCGCGGAGGCGGCTCAGTGCAGCAACGCCGCGGCCACCGTGAGCGTCGCCATCGACAACCCGGTCGACGCCACGATGACGTCGCGCGGGAAGGTGCCGTCCACGCCGTACGCGCGCGCGTAGACGAACGTGTTCTGCGCCGTCGGCAGCGCCGAGCACAGCACGACGGCGAGCAGCGCCTCTCCGGTCAGCCCGAACACGACGCGCGCGAGCAGGAAGCACAGCAGGGGCTGCACAAGCGACTTCAGCAGCACCGCCAGTGTCACCTCCACCGGCCGGCGCGCCTCCCCGTCGCCGCTTCGCCGCGGCACGAGCGACAGGCCGAGCGCGACGAGGGCCGAGGGCACCGCGGCGTTGCCCAGCAGCGCGACCGCGTCGCCCACGAGCCCGGGCAGGTGGACGTGGGCGGCGCCGAGTACGACGCCGGCGAGGCACGCGAGCATCACCGGACTGCGCAGCGGCACCGTCAGGAGGCGGCGCCAGCGCCCGGTGGCGTGCTCGCTCTGCGCGATGTCGAGCGTGCCGAGGATCACCGGTGTGAGGATGCTGGTCTGGATCAGCAGTACCACGGCGATGAAGCTCGCATCGCCCACCACCTGCATCATGACGGGGATGCCGAGATTGCCCGCATTCACGTATGCGCAGGCCATTCCCGCGATCGTCTGCTCGGCCAGCGGCCGCCGGAAGACCCACCGCGCCGCGCAGAAGCCGGCCGCCCCGATGACGAGCGTGGCGATCGAGAACGCCGCGACCGCGCGCCCCGCGGTTCCCCCGATCGGCTGGCGGGTGAGCGTGTTCAGCAGCGCCGCCGGCATCGCCACGTAGAAGACGAACCGCCCGAGCACGTCAACGGCGGCCGGCCCGAGCACCCCGCTGCGCCCGGCGACGAAGCCGACGGCGGTGAGCACCCAGATCGGCACGAACGCGGCCAGCACGCCTACCCGCTCGCCCGCTCACGCCTCACCCGAGTCACCCTAGGCCAGCGCCGATCATCACCTCACAGCCGACCGCGTGAAGGTCGCCGCCGAGCCCGCCCCGAGCACCAGGGCGCAGGGGGCGAGGGCGTCGTCAGGCACACGACGGGGCGAGGCGTCGCCAAGGCCCGGCGTCAGTCGTCGTCTTCGGAGTCCTTCAGCGCGCTGAGCACCTCGCCGAGCGAGTCCGGCTTGATGAGCACGTCGCGGGCCTTCGAGCCCTCCGACGGGCCGACGATGCCGCGGGTCTCCATGAGGTCCATGAGGCGGCCCGCCTTGGCGAAGCCGACCCGCAGCTTGCGCTGCAGCATGCTCGTCGAGCCGAACTGGCTCGTCACCACGAGCTCGATCGCCTGGACGAGCAGCTCGAGGTCGTCGCCGATCTCCTCGTCGATCTTCTTCTTGCCCTCGTCCCGCTTGGTCGTCACGTCGGGCCGGAACTCGGGCTCGCGCTGATCCTTGCAGAACTTCACGACGTCGTTGATCTCGGTCTCGGAGACCCAGGCGCCCTGGATGCGGACCGGCTTCGACGCGCCCATCGGCAGGAACAGCCCGTCGCCGCGGCCGATCAGCTTCTCGGCGCCGGGCTGGTCGAGGATGACCCGCGAGTCGGCCAGCGACGACGTGGCGAAGGCGAGGCGCGACGGCACGTTGGCCTTGATCAGGCCGGTGACGACGTCGACGCTGGGCCGCTGGGTCGCGAGCACCAGGTGGATGCCGGCCGCGCGGGCCAGCTGGGTGATGCGCACCACCGAGTCCTCGACGTCGCGCGGGGCGACCATCATGAGGTCGGCGAGCTCGTCGACGACGACGAGCAGGTACGGGTACGGCCGGATCTCCCGCTCGCTGCCCGGCGGCGCGGTGATCTGCCCCGCGCGCACCTTGCGGTTGTAGTCGTCGATGTGCCGGACCCCGGCGGCCGCGAGGTCGTCGTAGCGCATGTCCATCTCGCTGACGACCCAGTCGAGGGCGTCGGCCGCCTTCTTCGGGTTCGTCACGATCGGCGTGACCAGGTGCGGGATGCCCTCGTAGCTGGTCATCTCCACCCGCTTCGGGTCCACCAGCAGCAGCCGCACCTCGTCCGGCGTCGCCCGGGTCAGCAGCGACACGAGCAGGCTGTTGAGGCAGCTGGACTTGCCCGCGCCGGTCGCGCCGGCGATGAGGATGTGCGGCATCTTGGCCAGGTTGGCCACGACGTAGCCGCCCTCGATGTCCTTGCCGAGCGCGACGACCAGCGGGTGGTGGTCGCTGGTCGCGGCCCGGGAGCGCAGCACGTCGCCGAGCGCCACGTTCTCGCGGTCGGAGTTGGGGATCTCGACGCCGACCGCGCTCTTGCCCGGGATCGGGCTCTGGATGCGCACGTCGGCCGACTTCACCGCGTAGGCGATGTTCTTCGACAGCGCCGTGATCCGCTCGACCTTGACGCCGTGGCCGATCTCGACCTCGTAGCGGGTGACCGTCGGGCCCCGGGTGAAGCCGGTGACCAGCGCGTCCACGCCGAACTGCTCGAACACGCCCTGCAGTGCGTGCATGACCTCGTCGTTGGCCCGGGTGCGCCCGCGCGGGGCGTCGCCGGTGCCGAGCAGGTCCGGGGGCGGCAGCTTGTAGTCGGCGTCGGTGAGCGCGAGCTGCTCGGCCCGCGTCGGCATCGGCGAGTGCTCCGGCGGCTCCTTCTCGGGCGCCGGGGCCTTCTCCTTCTTCTTGCGCCCCGCGGCGGGCATCCGCTGCAGCACGACGGTGTCGTGGACGATCTCGGGGTCGAGGTCGGGCGCGGCCGCGTCGAACTCGCCGGGGTCGAGGCCGAGCGGGTGCGGCAGCGGCTCGGGCTCGCCGTCGGCGCGGGCGCCCTGGCGGCGGCGGGCCGGAGCCCGGCGGGCGGGCCGCTCCTCGGGCTCGTCGTAGAGCTCCTCGAACTCCTCCTCGTCGTCGATGAGCGTCGGGTCCTCGACCCGGCCGAGCGCGAGGTCGCGCAGCTGGCGCCAGCGCTGGGGGATGCGGCTGATCGGCGTGGACGTCACGACCAGCAGACCGAACGCGGAGAGCAGCATCAGCAGGGGTACCGCGACCCAGGACGTGACCGCCATCTGCAGCAGCCCGCCCCCGCCGCGGCCGAGCAGGCCACCGGCCCGGTCCATGCGTGCCGGGAGCGTGGGGCTGCCCGCGACCAGGTGCATCAGGCCGGTGCCGCCGATGAAGAGGGCACCCCAGCCGATCAGTCCGCGTCCGCGGCGCTCGTCGGGGTCCTCGGTCGAGCGCATGATCCGGATGCCGCCGATGACGAGCAGCACCGGCAGTACCGCTGAAGCACCCCCGATGAACGTGTGGCAGATGTCGGCGAGCCAGCGGCCCACCGGCCCGGCCGCCTGGAACCACAGGGCCGCCGTGAGCAGCACCGCGAGCCCGATCACGGCCAGCCCGGCGCCGTCGCGGCGGTGCTCGGGATCGAGGTCGCGGGCGGTCGCCGCCTGCCGCCCGATCGCGCGGGCGCCCCAGCCGACGCTGTGCGCGAGCCCCATCCAGACCGCGATCATGCCCCGGCCGAACAGACCCAGGGGCGTGGCGACCATGGTCCCGGTCCGGCGCCGGCGCACGGGGGTCGCGGCGCGGGCGTTCGCTCGCGGGGCCGGCGAACTCGCCCGGCCGCGGGTCGCCTTCGCCGGGGCCGCCTTGGCCGCGGGCGTGGCCCGAGCACGGGGCGTAGTCGCGCGCTTCTGGGGGGTAGCACGCGTGTTCGAACCGCCGCGCGCGTTGGACGTGCCTCCGCCGCGGCCGGCCTGGGAGGTGCGGCCCGCCATGGACACACCGTATCGGGCGGCTACGACAATGTTCTCTCGGCGCGCCGGTGACGCAGCTTCGCGAGGGCGACCGCGTAGGAGAAGAGCACGATCACGCCGACCAGGACCTGCAGGAGGTGCGTGTACCGCTCGGGGTAGAGGACGTTCTCGATGTACGTGTCGATGAAGCCCTTGTCCCCCACCGCCTGCCCGGCCTTGCGGCGAGCCCAGTGCTCCACGACGGTGAGCGGGCAGGTCAGCGGGATCGACACGACGGCGAGTCCCCAGGCGGCGGCGGCCAGATGGGGCCAGAAGGCCCTGGGCCACCGCCAGACGAGGAACCCGCCGAGCACCACGTAGGCGAGGAAGCAGAAGTGCAGCACCAGGACCGTCGTCGCCAGCGCCGCGTACATCTCAGACCTCGACCACCGTCGGCACGATCATCGGGCGGCGCCGGTACGCCTCGTTGACCCAGCGGCCGACCGTGCGCCGCACGATCTGCTGCAGCTGGTGCGGGTCGGTGATGCCGTCGGTGGCCGCCCTGTTGAGGGCCTCGGTGACCAGCGGCAGCACGGCGTTGAAGACCGCGGGGTCGTCGGAGAATCCCTTCGCCGAGACCGTCGGACCGGCCACCACCTTGCCGGTGACGGAGTCGATCACGACCGTGGCCGCGATGAACCCGCCGTCGCCGAGGATGCGCCGCTCGGTCAGCAGCGACTCCCCCACGTCGCCGATGGCCAGGCCGTCGACGTAGACGTACCGCGACCGGATGTGGCCCACGAGACGCGCCTCGCCGTCGACGAGATCGACCACGTCGCCGTCCTCGCAGAGCACCACGCGCTCGTCGGGCACGCCGGCCTCCCGGGCCAGCTGCGCGTGCGCCCGCAGGTGCCGCCACTCGCCGTGCACCGGCATGAAGTTGCGCGGTTTCACGACGTTGAGCAGGTACAGCAGCTCGCCCGCGGGCGCGTGCCCGGAGACGTGCACCTTGGCGACGTCCTTGTGCACCACGATCGCGCCGGCTCGCGAGAGCTGGTTGATCACGCGGTACACCGCGGTCTCGTTCCCGGGGACCAGCGACGACGCGAGCACCACGGTGTCGCCCTCGCCGATGACGATGTGCCGGTGGTCGCCGTTGGCCATGCGGCCCAGCGCGCTCATCGGCTCGCCCTGCGATCCGGTCGACATGAGCACCACCCGCTCGGGCGGCAGGCTCATCGCCTCGTCGATCGCCACGACCAGCCCGTGCGGGATGCGCAGCAGGCCCAGGTCGCGGGCGATGCCCATGTTGCGCACCATCGAGCGGCCGATGAGGGCCACCTTGCGCCCGTGCGCGTGCGCGGCGTCGAAGACCTGCTGCACCCGGTGCACGTGGGAGGCGAACGAGGCGACGATGATGCGCCCGGTCGCGCGGCCGAAGATCCGCTCCAGCACCGGGCCGATCTCGCGCTCCGGGTTCACGAAGCCCGGGATCTCGGCGTTGGTCGAGTCCGACAGCAGCAGGTCGACGCCGGCGGCGCCGAGCCGCGCGAACCCGGCCAGGTCGGTGATCCGCCCGTCGAGGGGCAGCTGGTCCATCTTGAAGTCGCCGGTGTGCAGCACCGTGCCGGCCCCGGTGGTCACGGCGACCGCGAGCGCGTCCGGGATCGAGTGGTTGACCGCGAAGAACTCGCACTCGAACGGCCCCAGGCGCTCGACCTGCCCCTCGCGCACGGTCAGCGAGTAGGGCTCGATGCGCCGCTCGGCCAGCTTGGCCTCGACCAGGGCGAGCGTGAACTTCGAGCCGACGAGCGGGATGTCGGGCTTGTGGGCCAGCAGGTACGGCACCGCGCCGATGTGGTCCTCGTGCCCGTGCGTGAGCACGATCGCCTGAACCTGGTCCAGGCGGTCGAGGATCGAGGAGAAGTCGGGCAGGATGAGATCGACGCCGGGCTGCTCCACGTCGGGAAACAGCACGCCGCAGTCGATGACAAGCAGCTTGCCGTCGAACTCCAGCAGCGTCATGTTGCGGCCGATCGCGCCAAGCCCGCCCAGCGGGGTCACCCGCAGCGTGCCGGGCCCCGGAGGGGGTGGCGGATCGAGCTCGACGTGCGCCACCGTCATAGGGCCACTCCGAGGTCGTTGTGGTGCGCCATCTGTTCGGCCGAGCCGATGATGCGGCCCGCCTCGGCGCAATCTTCCCGCAACCGGCCGAGTTCCGCCGCATTCGCGCCCACGAGAGGCGGGCGGACCGGTCCGGCGGGCAGGCCGAGCAGCGTCAGGGCCACCTTGGTCAGGATGACACCCTGGGTGCGGAAGAATCCGCAGAACGCCGGCAGCAGCTGCAGGTGCAGTTCCCGCGCCCGCGCGACGTCGCCCGCCTCGTACGCCATGATCATGGCCTTGGTCTGCGGGCCGAAGATGTGCGTGGGCACGCCCACCACGCCGACCGCCCCGACCGAGAGCAGCGGCAGGGTGAGCTTGTCCTCGCCGGAGTAGTACGCCAGGTCGGTCCGCTTGATCACCCAGGCGGTCTCGCCGAGGTCGCCCTTGGCGTCCTTCACGGCGACGATGCGCTCGTGCTCGGCGAGCCGGCACATCGTCTCGGTCTCGATCGCCACACCGGAGCGACCGGGGATGTCGTACAGCATGACCGGCAGATCCGCCGCGTCCGCGACGGTCCGGAAATGGTGCTCGAGGCCGGCCTGGGGCGGCTTGTTGTAGTACGGCGTCACCACGAGCAGCCCGTCGGCGCCGGCCTTCTCGGCGGCCCGGGCGAGCTCGACGGTGTGTGCGGTGTCGTTGGTGCCGACGCCGGCGATCACGTGCGCCCGGTCCCCGACGGCCTCCACGACCGCACGGAGCACCCGGTCCTTCTCCGCGTCGCTCGTGGTGGCCGACTCGCCGGTCGTGCCGTTGACCACCAGGCCGTCGTGCTCCTGCTCGTCGACCAGGTGGGCGGCGAGCCGAGCGGCGCCGTCGACGTCGAGCGAACCGTCAGGCCCGAACGGCGTGACCATCGCGCTGAGCAACCGGCCGAACGGCCGGCCGGGGACGGAACCGGTGCGTGTCATACGCACAACCTAGCGGAAGCCCAAGCGAAGCATTTCTCAAGATTCCCAGGTGTACTGCGGCGACGCCACCTCGGTCCCGTCAGCGAGCTCGCTGATCGTGAAATCCCCGAACACGCTGGGCGCGACCCGCTGCAGTTCCCGCAGGCAGGCGACCGCCACCTCGCGGATCTCCACGTCGGCGCCCTCGCTCGCGCGCATGGTCACGAAGTGCCGCCAGGCCCGGTAGTTCCCGGTCACCACGATCCGCGTCTCGGCCGCGTTGGGCAGCACCGCCCGCGCCGCCTGCCGCGCCTGCTTGCGCCGCGAGGTCTTGTTCTCGACGTCGGCGAACTTGGCCTCGAGCCCCTCGAGCAGCTCGTTGTAGGCCTTGAGCGCCGCCTCACCCGCCTCGACGAACGTCTTGTGCAACGCCGGGTCCTCGGCGATCACGGCCGGCTCGACCATGACCTGCTCGCGCCCGGGCACGTACCGCTGGGACAGCTGCGAGTAGGAGAAGTGCCGATGCCGTACGAGCTCGTGCGTGAACGACCGCGAGACGCCGGTCAGGTAGAACGTCACGGTGCCGTGCTCGAGCACGCTCAGATGCCCGACCTCGAGGATGTGCTTGAGGTATCCGGCGTTCGTGGCGGTCGCCGGGTTCGGCTTGCTCCACGACTGGTAGCACGCGCGGCCGGCGAACTCGGCGAGCGCCTCCCCACCTTCGGCGTCGGTTTCCCAGGGCACGTCGGAGGGCGGCTCGAAGTGCGTCCAGGCGATGGCTTTGACGGAGAGCATTCGCAGAGCGTACTTGCCCTGAGGGTCCCGGCTGTCAAGCCCTGCCGGGCGGAGTCGCCGATCACACCACCGCGCCACCTCACACCACCGCGGACACGGCACCGTGCCGGCGAGCGCGCCCGGGCGGAGGCGTTCGGGGCGTCGGCGGCGCCGGCGTGAGCGGACCGCGCGGGAGCGCGGCGCGGGGCGGCGCGGGCGCGGGGCGGCGCGGGCGCGGGGCGGCGCGGGCGCGGGGCGGCGCGGGCGCGGGCGCGGGGCGGCGCGGGAGCGCGGCGCGGCGCGGGCGCGGGCGCGGGGCGGCGCGGGAGCGCGGCGCGGGGCGGCGCGGGCGCGGGCGCGGGGCGGCGCGGGAGCGCGGCGCGGGGCGGCGCGGGCGCGGGCGCGGGGCGGCGCGGGAGCGCGGCGCGGGAGCGGGGCGGCGCGGGAGCGGGGCGGCGCGGGCGCGGGAGCGGGACGGCGCGGGGGCGAGAGCCCTGTGGGAGAGCGCGGCGCGGGCGGGGTTGCTGGACCGCGCCGCGCCCGGTGGCCGGGCTGAGCATGGCGCGCGGGGTGGCTACACGAAAAAGTAGGTGAACGGGGCCCACGGGAGGTTGCGCAGGATGCTGAAGATCAGCCAGGCGACCAGGAAGCCGATCAGCGCGCCGTTCGAGATGCGCAGCATGGGCAGCTTGAAGCGCAGGTTCAGCTTGTTCACGGTCCAGGCGACGTAGAGGTACGCCAGGAACGGGGCGGCGAAGACCAGCATGGCGTGGTGGTGGGCGGCCGCGGGGATGTCGCCGTGCAGCATGTACCACGCGGCGCGGGTGCCGCCGCAGCCCGGGCAGTCGAAGCCGGTCAGCAGCTTGACCAGGCACGTCGGCGGGTCGGAGGCGCCGGCGCTCGTGGGCTTCATGAGCAGCGTGTACGCCACGCCGCCCGAGATCAGCGCACCCACCCCGGCCGGGCCGGCCCAGGCGGGCAGGCGCTCGATCAGGCGCTGGAAGCGGCCCTTGGGAGGCTGGTAGGCATAGTGGTACACCGGCGGCAGCGACACGCTCGTGGGCGTGGTGGGCGCGCCCAGCTCGGGCACGTCGGGGAGCACTCCCTCGAGTGACCCGGGCGCGGGGGCCGACATCGGTGACGTCACAAAACCAAGCTACACCGGCCCGGCCAGGCATCGACCATCCGGAAGGCCCGCGAGATCAATCCGAAGGGCGACAACCCGGCGCGGAACGAGCCTGCAGATGCTCTCCCGCACCCACCCCACGCTCGCCGCCGCCGGGCTGCTGCCCGTAGCCGAGGCCGGAGAGCTGGGGCCTAGGGCAGCGACGTGGCCGAGGACAACGCCTTGGCCAGGGGCTCGGCGAAGTCGCCGCGCTGGGGCAGGTCCACCTCCGTCAGGCCCAGCCAGCCCGCCAACCGCCACAGCTCCGCCGCCAGCGCCTCGGCGACCTCGCCCGGAGGCGGCGCGCCTCGGCCCTTGAGGGGCTCGATCCACGCCGCCGGGACCTGCAGCACGCCGGCCTTGCGGTCCGCCTTGAGGTCGACGCGGGCCACCAGGCGGTCGCCGAGGAGGAAGGGGAGGACGTAGTACCCGTACAACCGCTGCAACGGAGGCACGTAGATCTCGATGCGGTAGTTGAACCCGAACAGGCGCTCGACCCGGGCGCGCTCCCACATCAGCGGGTCGAAGGGGCTCACCAGGGTCGCGGCGGTGATGCGGCGCGGGGCCCGGGCCTCGGCGTGCAGATAGGCGCGCGGCGTCCAGCCCTCGACCTCGACGGGGACGAGCTCCCCCGCCTCCACCAGGTCGGCGATCGCCTGGC
Source organism: Dactylosporangium sp. CA-139114 (assembly GCF_050955725.1). Lineage (NCBI taxonomy): Bacteria > Bacillati > Actinomycetota > Actinomycetes > Micromonosporales > Micromonosporaceae > Dactylosporangium > Dactylosporangium sp. CA-139114. The sequence continues at coordinate 1,647,840 of NZ_CP192080.1, read as the reverse complement.
GGGCACCGGCCAGCGGGAGCCGGAAGTAGTCGCGCAGCTCCGGCTCGGCGGCCACGCCCAGGCCGCGGGCGGCGACGCGGACCAGCTCCCGGTACGACTCCTCGTCACTCGGCGTGGGTGCGTTCACGATCTCGGGCGGCAGGATGCGCTCCGGCACGTCGTAGACGCGGGCGAAGGCGGAGTTGCGGCGGGCGACGCTCACCTCGCCGGTGTAGAAGAGCCACTCGATCGCGGTCTTGGTGTCGGACCAGTTCCAGCCCCAGTGGTCCTTGCGCCGCGGCTGCACCAGGTCTCCTTCGACCTCGGCGGCGCTCATCGGCCCCTTGGCGCGGATCTTCTCGAGCACCCAGCGGACGAGCTCGGGCTGCTCACGGGCGATGCGCTGCATCCGGCCCCATGCGGCACCGGAGCGCATGCGCCAGCGCAGCATCGGCTGGAGCCGGACGGGCACGAGGGAGGCCTCGTGCGCCCAGTACTCGAACAGCTCCCGCGGCCGGCGATAGGCCAGCCGGTCCAGGAGGGCCGGGTCGTAGGGCCCGAGGCGGCTGTAGGCGGGCAGGTAGTGCGCGCGCTGGACGATGTTGACCGAGTCGATCTGCAGCAGCCCCGTGCGCTCCAGCACGCGGCGCAGGTGGCGGCGCTCGGGGACGGCCCCGGGCACCCGGTCGGCGAAGCCCGAGGCGGCCAGGGCGATCCGGCGGGCCTGGGTCAGCGTCAGGTACTCCATCGCCAAGGAGGCTAGCGCGAGGGTATGACAAAATTTGGATTCCGGCATTTCGCCTGACGGGGGATAAATCCGATAAGTCGTGGCGCGGAGCGCCCGACTTATCGGCAAGTACCGCGGAGCGCAGCGCAAGCACCCCGGGCGGCGCGCAAAACAGCGCATCACACGCAGCGCAGCACGGCCCCGCCCGGCGCAGCACGGCCCCGCCCGGCGCAACACGGCCCCGCCCGGCGCAACACGGCCCCGCCCGGCGCAACACGGCCCGGCCCAGCGCGGGCCAGCGCGGCCGAGCCCGGCCCAACCCGATCAGCCCAACCCGGCGAAGCGTGGCGCATCCCGGCGCGGCCCAGCCCGGCGCGGCCCAGCCCGGCGCGGCCCGGCACGACGCGGCCCGCCCAACCCGACCCGGGGCGGCCCCTGCGCATCCCGGGGCCCAGCCCGACGCGGCCCAGCCCGACGCGGCCCGCCCAACCCGACCCGACCCGGCGCAGCGCGGTCCAGAGCGGCGCGGAGCGGCCCGCCGCGGCCCACCCCGACCCGGCGCAGCCCGGTCCAGCCCGGCCCAGCCCTACACCGGCCAGCCCTACGCGGGCCAGCGCGGTGCCGACCAACGCGACGCCGAACGGAGCAGAGAGCACCGCGGAGTGCAGCGCGGCGCGGAGAACACCCCAGCGGGGAGAGCACCAAATGCGCGGAGCAGCCGAGCGGAGCGTCCGACCCATCGCCGAACTAGAGCGGCCCGGCGCCCCCGCAGCAGCAGGGAGTCGCCGGGCCGAGCAGAGCAGAGCAGCAAGCAGCTAAGCGCCGACCAAGGGCCGCCGCGGCGCCTCCTGGGCGTGGAACGCCTCGGTCACCTTGCGGTCGATCTCCACGAGGTCGGGGTCGGGCACGTCCTCGACGCTCGGGCCGCCCGCCTCCCCCGGCTCGCCCGAAGGCCGCTGGCTCGCCCCGGTGTCCGCGGGCTCCCGGATCGGCAGGCCGAACAGGAGGCCGATCATCAGCAGGATGTACGCGTTGCTGCCGATCAGGCCGAGCCCGTCGAACTTCGCGTGGAAGGCCCACGGCGTGCGGCTGCACAGCAGCGCGAACGAGAACCCGAAGAGGATCGCGAGGTTGCGCCGGCGCCGGGGGTCGAGTGAGCGGTCGGTCGCGTAGTCGAAGAGCACCACGATCGCGGGGATGGTCCACACGAGGTGGTGGATCCAGGTGATCGGGCTGACCATGCACCCCACGAGCCCGGTCAGGGCCAGGCCGGCGACCTCGTCACGGTGCTTGACGGCGCGGCGGGCGCGCCAGTACCACACCGCGAGCGTGATCAGCACGAGCAGCAGCCACAGCGGCTTCATCGGCTCCGGGTTGAAGATCCGCCCGACGAGGCCGGTGAGCGCCTGGTTCGACACGAACGTCGGCGAGCCCACGCGGTCGGTGTTCCACACCGCGTCGGTCCAGAAGACCCGGGAGGCGTCGGGGGCGAACGTCGCCGCGAGCCAGGTCGCGGCCGTGGCGGTCGCGGCCGAGACGGCGGCGGCGCGCCAGCGGCGGGTGATCACCAGGTAGACGATGAACACGCCCGGGGTGAGCTTGATCGCGGTGGCCAGGCCGATGCCGATGCCGCCGAGCTTGTGCCCGTTGCGCACCAGCAGCATCACATCGGCGACCACGAGGAACAGCACGAGGATGTTGACCTGGCCGAAGTTCACGGTCTCGCGCACCGGCTCGAAGGCCGCGGCGAGCGCCATGGCGATGCCCATCGCGTACCAGTACGACCAGCCCTGTCGCTTGAACACCGGGCCGAGCAGCCAGGTGAAGATCGCGAGCATGGCCACGACGTTCATGGTCACGCTGATCACGATGGCGGTGTTCCAGCTGATCAGCGACATCGGCGTCATGAGCGCGGCGGCGAACGGCGGATACGTGAAGCCGTACGGCGTGCCGGGCGTCAGGTAGTCGTAGATGTCTCCGCCGCGGTTGACCCAGTAGTCCATCGCGCCGTAGTAGACCTTGAGGTCGAAGAACCCGTTGCGTGCCGCGGCCACCAGCAGGAAGCCCCACACGACGGCCCAGACGGCCACCACGATGAGCGCCTTCCGGACGCCGGGCCGCAGCCTGGGCCGGACGGCGCTCGCTTCGGCGTCCCGTCCCCGCTCCGCCACCTGATCTGCCCTCCTACTCGCCGCTGCCGACATCCAACCTAGGCCGAGACTGCCATCAAAGCCTCAGAGTTCCGTCACAGAAGAACCAACGGTCTCGCAGGCCGAACTGTGACGTGCGGGCGCTACCCCGCCGAGTCGTGCTTCACACAAAATCCGTAGGCTGCTGCTTCATGACGCTCGGGTTCGTCCGTCCGGCGCGGCTCGACGACGTCGTCGAGATCGCGCGTGTTCAACTCTCGACCTGGCGGGTCGCGTATCGGCGACTGCTGCCCAAACACGTCCTCGACCGTCTGGACGAGGACTGGATTGCCCGCCGGTGGCGAGACGCAATCGCGGAGCCACCGAGTCCGAAGCACCGGGTGCTCGTGGCGGTGGAGCAGGTCGATTCGCCCGGCTCCCAGCCAGAGTCAGCATACGTCGTGGGCTTTGCCGCGTCAGGTCCGGCAGACGACAGCGTGCTCGCTCCGGACGAAGATCACACCGTCCTTGACAAGGCATTTGCGTCCGCCGCGGCCATCACGGACGTGCTGGTCGAGCCCCGTTGGGGGCGCCGCGGCCACGGCAGCCGTTTGCTGGCGGCAAGTGTGGATTTGTGGCGCTCTGACGGATTCACGACAGCACTTGCGTGGACGTTCGCTGACGACGGTGTTACGCGTCGATTTCTCGAGGGTGCCGGCTGGGCGCCCGACGGGGTCGGGCGATCGCTGGACATCGATGATCTGCTGGTGCCGCAGGTGCGGTGGCACACGTCACTCGAGGAAGCGCCCGTTATCGACGCGTGACGGTGTTGCGGCCCAATGGTGGCCCACCGTTCCCAGCATGTGGACAATCAGGCGAGCAGCTCACCGAGCCCGACCGTGAGGCCCGGGCGGGTGATGACGGAGCGCACTGCCAGCAGTACACCGGGCATGAACGAGACCCGATCGTAGGAGTCGTGCCGCAGGGTCAGGGTCTCCCCCGCGGTGCCGAAGAGCACCTCCTGGTGGGCGACCAGGCCGGTGGCGCGCAGCGCGTGCACGCGGACGCCCTCGACGTCGCTGCCGCGGGCGCCGGCCATCTCCTCCTTGGTCGCGTCGGGGACCGGCCCCAGGCCGGCCTCGGCGCGCGCCTCGGCGATGATCTGCGCGGTGCGCAGGGCGGTGCCGCTGGGGGCGTCGATCTTCTTGGGGTGGTGCATCTCGACGATCTCGACCGACTCGAAGTGCCGGGCGGCCTTGGCGGCGAACTCCATCAGCAGTACCGCCCCGATGGCGAAGTTCGGCGCGATCACGATCCCGAGGCCGGGCCGGGCGGCGAGCTTGTCCCGCACCAGCTCGATGCGCTCGGTGGTGAACCCGGACGTGCCGACCACCAGGTTGACGCCGTGCTCGAGGCACCAGTCGATGTTGCCGAACACCGCGTCGGGCGTGGTGAAGTCCACGACCACCTGCGCGTCCGCCATCGCGTCGAGGCTGTCGCCGGCGTCGGCGGTGGCCACGAGCACCATGTCGTCGGCCCCGCTGACGGCCTTGCACACCTCGGTGCCCATGCGGCCGCGCGCACCAAGAACCCCGACCCGGATCATCTCAGTCACGCGACCAAACTAGCGGGTCAGCTCAGGGCGTCCGCGAAGGCCCCTGGCTCGAAGTCACCGATGACGGCCAGCGACATCGGGCGCGCCAGCAGCTCCTCGGTGACCTTGCGGACCTGCTCGGGGGTGACCTCGTCGACGCGGCGCAGCACCTCGTCGACGGAGAGCAGCTCGTCGTACAGCAGCTCGCCCTTGCCCAACCGGCTCATGCGCGAGCCGGTGTCCTCGAGTCCGAGCACCACGGCGCCCTTGAGCATGCCCTTGCCCCGCTCGACCTCGGCGTCGGTGAGGCCCTCGGCCGCGATCCGGGTGAGCTCCTCGCGGGTGATGGCGAGGACCTCCTCCACCTTGCCGGGCGCGCACCCGGCGTACACGCCGAAGAGACCGGCGTCGCTGTACTGCGACGTGAAGGAGTACACCGAGTAGGCGAGGCCGCGCTGCTCCCGGATCACCTGGAACAGCCGGCTCGACATGCCGCCGCCGAGCACGTTGTTGAGCGCGCCGAGCGCCCAGCGGTCCTCGTGCTGGCGCGGGTACCCCGAGCAGCCCAGCACCAGGTGCGCCTGCTCGGTGTCCTTGTTGCGCACGACGACCTGCCCGGAGCGCGTCGGCACCTTGGCGGTGCGCGAGCGCCGGGGCGCGGGCACGGCCGCGTCGCCCCAGCCGGCCCGGTCGAACGCCGCGCGGACGGCCCGGACCACCTTGGCGTGGTCGAGGTTGCCCGCGGCGGCGATGACCATCGTCTCGGGCCGGTACCGGCGGCGGTAGAAGCCGTCGATCTGCTTACGCGTCAGCGCCGAGATGCTCGGCACGGTGCCGGAGATCTGGCGGCCGAGCGGGTGCGTGCCGTACACGGCCTCGGTGAAGACGTCGTGCACCTCGTCGCCGGGCTCGTCGTCGTGCATGGCGATCTCCTCGAGGATCACCCCGCGCTCGACCTCGACGTCCGCCTCGGTCAGCACCGAGTCGGTCACGAGGTCACAGACGACGTCGATGGCCAGCGGCAGATCCGCGTCGAGCACCCGCGCGTAGTAGCACGTGTACTCCTTCGCGGTGAACGCGTTCGTCTCCCCGCCGACCGCCTCGATCTGCGCGGAGATGTCCAGCGCGGTGCGCCGCTTGGTGCCCTTGAACAGCAGGTGCTCGAGGAAGTGCGAGACGCCCGACAGCGTGGGCGTCTCGTCCCGCGAGCCGATGCCGACCCAGACCCCGAACGAGACGCTGCGCATCGCGGGGATCGACTCGGTCAGGATCCGCAGCCCGTTGGGCAGCACGGTACGGCGTACCGTGCCGCCCAGCGGGTCGTCGGACAACGTCTGGGTCGTTGCTCGACTCGCCATAGGTCAGTCGCGCCGGCTGCGCCGACGACGGAACTCGCCGCCCTCGCCACCCTCTTCGCCGGCCGGGGCACCGCCCTCGCCACCCTCGGCGGACTGACGAGGAGCGCGGTCGCCACGGTCGCGCCGCGGGCCACGGTCACCGCGGTCACCACGGTCGCCGCCGCTGCGGGCCGGACGCTCGCCACCCTCGGCCGGCGCCGGCGGCTGCTCGCCCTCGGCCAGCACCTTGTCGAGGTAGATCTTGCCGCGGTTGTCGATGTCCGCGATCTGCACCTCGACCTTGTCGCCGACGTTGAGGAAGTCCTCGACCTTGTCGACGCGCTTGCCGTTGCCCACCTTGGAGATGTGCAGCAGGCCGTCACGGCCCGGCAGCAGCGAGATGAAGGCGCCGAACGCGGCCGTCTTCACCACGGTGCCGAGGAACTTGTCGCCGACCTTCGGCATGGTCGGGTTGGCGATCGCGTTGATCCGCTCGACCGCGGCCTCGGCCGACGGGCCGTCGGTCGCGCCGACGTAGATCGTGCCGTCGTCCTCGATGCTGATCTCGGCGCCGGTCTCGTCCTGGATCGCGTTGATGGTCTGGCCCTTGGGGCCGATCACCATGCCGATCTTGTCGACCGGGATGCGCACCGTGGTGACCCGCGGCGCGTACTGGCTCATGCCCGCCGGCGACTCGATCGCCTCGGCCATCACGTCGAGGATGACGTGCCGCGCGTCGTGGGCCTGCTGCAGGGCACCGGCCAGCACGTCCGACGGGATGCCGTCGAGCTTGGTGTCCAGCTGCAGCGCGGTGACGAATTCACGGGTGCCGGCGACCTTGAAGTCCATGTCGCCGAACGCGTCCTCGGCGCCGAGGATGTCGGTCAGCGTGACGTACGACGTCTTGCCGTCGACCTCGTCGGAGATCAGGCCCATCGCGATGCCCGCGACCGGCGCCTTGAGCGGCACGCCGGCCGACAGCAGCGCCATGGTGGAGGCGCAGACCGAGCCCATGCTGGTCGAGCCGTTGGAGCCCAGCGCCTCGGAGACCTGCCGGATCGCGTACGGGAACTCCTCGCGCGTCGGCAGGACCGGGATCAGGGCCCGCTCGGCGAGCGCGCCGTGGCCGATCTCGCGACGCTTCGGGGCGCCCACGCGGCCGGTCTCACCGGTGCTGTACGGCGGGAAGTTGTAGTTGTGCATGTAGCGCTTGGACTTCTCCGGCGCCAGGGTGTCCAGCGTCTGCTCCATGCGCAGCATGTTCAGCGTGGTGACGCCCAGGATCTGGGTCTCGCCGCGCTCGAACAGCGCCGAGCCGTGCACGCGGGGCAGGACCTGCACCTCGGCGGTCAGCGGCCGGATGTCGCGCGGGCCGCGGCCGTCGATGCGGACCTGCTCACGCAGCACGCGGGCGCGGACCTCGTTCTTGGTCAGCGACCGCAGCGCGGCGCCGATCTCCTTCTCGCGCCCCTCGAGCTGGCCGGCGACGCGCTCGAAGGCGGCCTCCTTGACCCGGTCGAGGGCCTCCTCGCGCTCCGCCTTGCCGGCGATGCGCAGGGCCTCGGCGACCTCGTCCCTCACCGCGCCGGCGACGGCCTCGTAGGCGTCGGGCTGGTAGTCGAGGAAGGTCGGGAACTCCTGCACCGGCTTCGCGGCCACGTCGGCCAGCTCGGCCTGGGCCCGGCACAGCTCGCGGATCGCGGGCTTGGACGCCTCGAGACCACCGGCGACGACCTCCTCGGTCGGCGCGGGCGCGCCGCCGGCGACGAGGGCGACGGTGTGCTCGGTGGCCTCGGCCTCGACCATCATGATCGCGACGTCACCGTCGGGCAGGACCCGGCCGGCGACGACCATGTCGAACGTGGCGCGGGCGAGCTCCTCGACGGTCGGGAAGGCCACCCACTGCCCGTCGATGTGGGCCATGCGGGTCGCGCCGATCGGGCCGGAGAACGGCAGGCCCGACAGCTTGGTCGACAGCGAGGCGGCGTTGATGGCCACGACGTCGTACGGGTGGGCCGGGTCGAGCGCGAGCACCGTCTCGACGACCTGGACCTCGTTGCGCAGGCCCTTGACGAAGGACGGGCGCAGCGGGCGGTCGATGAGGCGGCAGGTGAGGATCGCGTCCTCGCTGGGCCGGCCCTCGCGGCGGAAGAACGAGCCGGGGATGCGCCCGGCCGCGTACATGCGCTCCTCGACGTCCACCGTGAGCGGGAAGAAGTCGAACTGGTCCTTGGGCTGCTTGCCGGCGGTCGTCGCGGACATCACGACGGTCTCGCCGAGCTGGGCCAGGGCCGAGCCGGCCGCCTGACGGGCGAGGCGCCCGGTGGAGAAGGTGATCTCCCGGGTGCCGAACGAGCCGTTGTCGATGACGGCCTTGCTGCTGTGGGTACCGAGAGTGCTTTGCTCGGTCATCTGTGGTGTAGCTCCCTTTGGGTCGTTGGTTCGCCCTCGGCGGAGCTGTCTGCGGCCGGTCTTCGATCGAAGCTCACGGGGTGAGTCGTTCACCCGGAAGCCACTACCGAGGACCGGTGCGCCGACCCGCTCGGCGGGGCGCTGCCATTTCAGTGTGTCACTACTCGACGGGGGAGCGGCGGATCTCCGCCACTCCCCCGTTTGCGAGTCGTTATCGCCGCAGGCCGAGCCGCTCGATGAGCGAGCGGTAGCGGGCGATGTCGCTGCGCTGCAGGTAGTTCAGCAGGCGGCGGCGCCGGCCGACCAGCAGGAGCAGGCCGCGGCGGCTGTGGTGGTCGTGCTTGTGCTGCTTGAGGTGCTCAGTGAGGTCCGCGATCCGCTTGGTCAGCATCGCCACCTGGACCTCGGGCGAACCGGTGTCGCCCTCGACCGTGGCGTACTTGCCCATGATCTCGGTCTTCTGCGCAGAGTCGAGCGCCATAATCTCCCTTTGCCGTGGATTCGTCGGCCGGCTCCCGCGGCGTCGTGCAGGCAGCCTGACCCCCGCCGGTCACCCGGCGTCAATCCAAGGCTAACAGACCGACCGGTTCACGCCTGCACCGGACCGTTGCGCAGCACCTCGCGGGTCTGCTCGACATCCTCCGCGATCTGCGCGATGAGCGGCTCGACGCCCTGGTAGACGCGCTGCTCGCGCAGACGGTCGGCGAAGTCGAGGCTCACCCGCTCCCCGTACAGGTCACCCTCGAAGTCCAGCACGAACGCCTCGACGCGCCGCTCCTTGCCGGAGAAGGTCGGGTTGGTGCCGATCGACACCGCCGCCGGCAGCCGGGCGCCGTCGCGGTCCCGGTTGAGCCAGGCCGCGTAGATGCCGTCCGCGGGCACCGCCGAGCGGGCCGGGACGAGCAGGTTCGCGGTGGGAAAACCCAGCTCGCGACCCCGCTGGTCACCCCGGACCACGACACCCTCGAGCCGGTGCGGCCGGCCGAGCGCGCGCGCCGCCGCCACGACGTCACCCGCGTCGACGCAGCTTCGGATGTACGTCGAGGAGAACACCGTCCCCTCGTCCGCGACGAGCGGCGCTCCCTCGACCGCGAACCCGAACGTGCGCCCGAGCCGCGTGAGCAGTTCGACGTCGCCGGCCTGCCGGTGGCCGAACCGGAAGTTCTCGCCGACCACGACCAGGGCCGTGTGCAGGTGCTCGACCAGCGCGTCGTGGACGAACTCCTCCGGCTCCAGCCGCGAGTACTCCGCCGTGAACGGGATCACGCACAGCACGTCGACGGCGAGCGCCTCGATGAGCTCCGCCTTGCGCGCGGGCTCGGTGAGCACGGCCGGGTGCGAGCCGGGGCGCACGACCTCGGCCGGGTGCGGGTCGAACGTGACGACGACCGAGCGCACGCCGAGCTCGCCGGCCCGCTTCACGGCGTGGCCGACGATCTGCTGGTGGCCGCGGTGGACGCCGTCGAAGACCCCGATCGTCGTGACCGCGCGACCCCATCCCCCGGGCGCCGCCTGCGTTCCCCGCCACCGTTGCATGCCGCTGAGCCTACTTGGCCGCCCCGCCGCCCTTCCCGGCGGCGCGGCAGCACCCGTCCCGGCGGCGCGGCAGCGTCCTTCCCGCGACGCCTTTCCCGGCGCGGCCGCGTCCTTCCCGCGACGCCTTTCCCGGCGGCGTGGCAGCATCCTCCCGGAGGCGCCTTTCCCGACGGCGCCCTTCCCCACAGCACCTTTCCCGGCGGTGCCCTTCCCCACCGCGCCTTTCCCGACGGCGCCCTTCCCCACCGCGCCTTTCCCGGCGGCGCGACGGCGTCCTACCCCCGCGGCGCGGCAGCGCCCTCCACCGCGTGCCGTCCCCGGCGGCGCGACGGCGTCCTCCACACAACACGGCACCCCCGCCCCCGCAGCACGGCACGGCCTCCCCGCAGCACGGCACCCCCTCCCCGCAGCACGGCACGGCCTCCCCCCGCGGCGCGGCCTCCCCCCGCGGCGCGGCCGCGTCCTTCCCGCAGCGCGTCGGATCGCGCCCAATAGGACTTATGGCCCGTCGGGGTATAAATACGAAATGTCGCGGCGCGGCAGCGCCCGACATCTCGCGCTCACCCGCTAAGGCACGAGCACGATCTCCGGGCGGGCCTTGCCGTCGCGCTCCTGGACGATCGCGAGCACGGTGCCGTCCGGGGCGAAGACCGCGTACGGCTCCGCGATCCCGATCGGCGCGAGCGGCCCGCCGTGCGACAGCACGCGAGCCTCGTCCGGCGAGGCGTCCCGGCGCGGGAAGCAGCGGTCCGCGGCGGCCGGCAGCGGCATGGTCACGGGGTCCTCGAGCGCGGCGAGCTCGTCCAGGGTCGCGGCCTCGGCCAGCGTGAAGGCGCCCACCGCGGTGCGCCGCAGCGCCGTCAGGTGCCCGCCCACGCCCAGGGCCGCGCCCAGGTCGCGCGCGAGGGCGCGGATGTACGTGCCCGAGGAGCAGGCCACGTCCACATCGACGTCCACGTGCGCGCCCGCGCGGCGCACGGCGAGCACGTCGAGGCGGGAGACGGTCACGGGCCGGGCGGCGAGCGCGACCTCCTCGCCGGAGCGGACGCGGTGGTAGGAGCGGACGCCGCCGACCTTGATGGCCGACACGGCGCTCGGGACCTGCAGGATCTCGCCGCGCAGCGGGGCCAGGGCGGTGTCGAGGTCCGCGTCGGTGACCGTCGAGGCGTCCGTGCGCGCGACGACCTCGCCCTCGGCGTCGTCGGTGACCGTGGACTCGCCGAGGCGGATCGTGGCCGTGTACTCCTTCGTGCTCCCGATCACGTACGTCAGCAGCCGCGTCGCCTTCTCCACGCCGACGATGAGCACGCCGGTGGCCATCGGGTCGAGGGTGCCGCCGTGCCCGACCCGCCGCGTCCGCGCGATCCGGCGCATGCGCGACACGACGTCGTGCGAGGTCATGCCGCCGGGCTTGTCTACGACGACAAGGCCGCCCGGGGTCGCCGCCTTCTGAGCCATGCGCGACACCCTAACGGTCAGCCGAACCGCACGAGGCAGTGCCACAAGTACTTGAGCGACTGCAGCACCTCGGGCGGGGAGCCCCAGGGCCCGGGGTCGCGGGCGGCCGCCCCGATGAGCGCCGGGTCCACGATCGCCACCCCGTAGTGCGCGCACAGCGAGCGGGCGAGCACCGGGACCTCGGGTCCGCGGAACTCGGCCGGGATGTCGGCGGGGGCGAGGCGGAAGCCGGGGCGCCACTCGACCCGCAGGCCGTAGCGCGCGGTGAGCTCGGCCGCGGCTTCGGCGGTACCGCATCCGGAGTCCTTGAAACAACTGTCCAGCACCAGCGCCTCGACGTCGTCGGCCAGGCGCACGGGGCCGTGGATCTGGGCCTCGACGTAGTGGTCCAGCGCGCGCCCGGGCCCGCCCGGCCGCGGCCGGCTCAGCGCGTCCGCGCCGTGGTGGGCGTGCAGCGCGGCGAGCACGGCGCCGAACGCGTCCGCGGTCCCGGCCTCAGTCGGGTGCCGGGCGCTGTCGCCGAAGGTGAACGTCGCCCACTGCCGCACGTGCGGGCGCAGCCGCAGGTGGGCCGAGCCGAAGCGGGGTGCGGCGCCGTCGTCGTGGTGCAGGAGGTTGAGCGCGCCGTACTTCGGGCGGTCGGGCGGGCGGACGCCGGGCCGCTGGTAGGCGCCGCCGAACATCCGCTGCTCCCAGCCGTCGCGGTCGCCGCCCGGGAACGCGGTCAGGCCGCCGTTGGAGATGCCGGTCTCGAACTGGCTGCGGAAGCGCCCGTCGGCGAGGAGGCCGCCGATGACGGTACGGCCGCCGGCGCTGCGGTCCGGGTGGAAGTTGATCGTGATGGGCGCGTCGACGCCGAGGGCCGGGCCCCCGCCGCGCCCGCGCACGTAGGCGACGGCCTCGACCTGCGCCTCGGTCAGCACCGCGTCATCGTACGGCGCCGGCCACCGCCCAGCGGTCCCCCGCGAGCCGCCACAGCAGCCCGGCGAGGCGCAGCGCGATGAACAGCGTGAGCGCCGCCCACACGCCGCGCAGGCCGGCGCCGAGCAGGTACGCCAGCCAGATCCCCGGCAGGAACCCGCCCAGCGCGCTGACGAGCGTGAGGTTGCGCAGGTAGCCGACGTCCCCGGCGCCGAGGAAGACCCCGTCGAGAGCGAACACGACGCCCGCGGCCGGCATCATCGCCACGAAGAACCACCAGGCGTGGCGGGCCTGGGCGTACACCTCCGGGTCGGCCCCGAACCACGGCCGCACGGCGAGCAGCGCGGCCGCGACGAGCACCGCGAACCCGGCGCCGGCGATGAGCCCGGCGACCGTGATCCGCCGGGCGAGGTGGCGCGCCTCGGCCACGCGCTCGCCCCCGAGCGCGGCCCCGACGAGCGACTGGGCCGCGATGGCCAGCGCGTCGAGGGCGAGCGCGGTGAAGAAGAACAGTTGGATGGCGATCTGGTGGGCGGCGAGCGCGGCGTCGCCGAAGCGGGCCGCGACCGCGGACGCGGACAGGAAGCAGGCCTGGAACGCGGCGCCGCGCAGCAGCAGGTCGCGCCCGAGCGCGAGCTGGCGGCCGATGACCGCGAGGTGGGGGCGCAGCGCGACGCGCTCGGAGACGAGCGCCCGCACGAACAGCAGCCCGACGACGGTCTGGGCGGTGACGTTGGCGACGGCGGAGCCGGTGAGGCCGAGGCCGGCCGGGTACACCAGCAGCGGGCACAGCGCGGCGGAGAGCGCGTTGGCGGCGAGCACGTAGTAGAGCGGGCGGCGGGTGTCCTGCACGCCGCGCATCCAGCCGTTGCCGGCGGTGCCGAGCATGAGCCCGGGCGCGCCGAGCGCGGCGATGCGCAGCCAGCCCTCGGCGGTGGACGCGACCTCGCCCGCCCCGCCCGCGAGGGCGCGGGTGAGCGGGCCGGCCGCGGCCTCGAGCACGAGCAGGATGACGACGCCGCCGCCGAGCGCGAGCCAGGAGGCCTGGACGCCCTCCTCCACCGCCGCCGTGCGCTGCCCGGCCCCGAAGCGGCGGGCGGCGCGGCCGGTGGTGCCGTAGGCCAGCACGGTGCCGAGCCACACGGCGAACGACATGACGGCGCCGCCGATGGCCAGCCCGGCGAGCTGGGTGCGCCCGAGGTGGCCGACGACGGCGGTGTCGACGAGGACGTAGAGGGGTTCGGCGGCGAGTACCACGAGCGCCGGGATGGCCAGCGCGGCCACCCGGCGCATCGTGGGAGCCTGATCGACCGTCACCCGGTCATCGTAAGGTCTGGTATTGCTCCCGGCAGTTACCGGACGGCACAACCTCCGGGAAACCTTGACGTCGCACAGGGCGTCCCGGCTTCCCGGAGCTTGCGTCGGATCGGGCGCTCAGCCGCGGCGGTCCATGGACATCTGCAGCGCGGCGCGGGCGCGCTCCCGGGTGTCGGCGGCCGGCTCCTGCGGCTTCGGCTGGGGCTTCTGCTGGTCAGGCATGACGCTGGTCTCCTCTGGAGCATGGTGCTGATGGTCGGTGCGCAGTCGGTCGCGCCGGGGTCGCCGGTGGACACGCGCCGCACACGCCAAGGAGACCGACGTGGGTGGTGTCGGCCTGCTGACAGTGGTGGCTGCGCACGCATTTCCTCGCTTCCGGCAGCGTTGATCGGGCCGTGTCACCCGCCGCCGGTTCCGCCGCCTAGGAGCGGCGCGCCCGGGGCGGGCAGCGAAGAATTCGTACTGTGCGCATATCCCTAAGTTATCGTTCAGGTCCAGTATGTGCGACGTTATCCCGCGATCTGGAACGGCGTGTCGCGGTCGCGGAAGATCGATTTCCCAGCTCAGCGGGCCAGGAAGTGCCAGCCGAGCCACCACCAGAAGCCGAACATGGCGATGCGGCCGACGGGGAGCGGGCCCACCCGGTAGCGCATGACGATCCCGCACACGTCGCCGATGCCGGGCACCCGGGAGCCCTCGCGCCGGGAGGCGATCTCGACCGCCGCGAAGAGCCCGAGCGCCACGGTGAACAGCACGGCGACGAGCACCTGCCCGGCGCTCACCGGCGCACCATCGCCCAGAACGCCCACAGCCAGCCGAAGTAGGCGGCGGCGCGGGCCCAGTAGTGCTCGAGCACCGGGTCGGCGAGGCGGGAGAGGGTCGGGTACGCCTGCGACCCGTTGAGGAACGTCGCGCCCTCGACGATGCCGAAGAGCAGTAGCGGCACCAGCCACCAGGCCGCCGCGCGGGGCAGCCGGGCCGGCGACGCCCGGCGCGTCACCGCGGCCGACATGCCGAGCCAGAACAGCGCTCCGCCGGTGGCGAGGACGAGCAGGTTGGCCCGCAGCCCGAACGACGGCGATGCGCCCCCGACGAGCGAGATGAGGGCGAAGACGGGCGTCAGCACAACCGGCCGGGCCCAGGCCCGGTCGACCTCCGCGGCAAGCTCGGGTCGGTCCATGTATCGATTGTCACCGCAATGGATGCGTCCGGGCCAGCCGTTATGTCCCGGAGATTCTCCCGGAGTTCACCCTGATCCCGGCCGGGGCCGGCAGCAGCCCGCGGATGGCGTCGAGGACGTCCTCGACGCGCCCGGACGCGCTGAACCCCGCGGCGAAGCGATGCCCGCCGCCGCCCAGGGCCACAGCCACCGCGCTGACGTCGACGCCGCCCTTGCTGCGCAGCGAGACCGACCACTCCTGCGGGCGCACCGGCTTGACCACGCAGGCGACGTCGGCCTCGGCGACCGTGCGCACGGTGTCGATGAGCGCCTCGACGGCCGGTGGCGGCTGGTCGTGGGCGGCGAGGTCGTCGACGGTGAGGTACGTCCACGCGAGCCCCAGCCCGCCCGCCGCCTCCGGCTCGAGGACCGTGCGGGCGAGAGCGACGCCGAAGAGCCGCAGCGCGCCGATCGGGCGCGTGTCGAACAACCGCCGCGAGATCTCCCCGACGTCGATGCCGGTCGCGATGAGCCGCGCCGCGAGCTCGTGCACGGCCGGGGTGGTGGAGGCGAACTTGAACGACCCGGTGTCGCTGGCCAGGGCCACGTAGAGGCACTCGGCGACGGCGGGGTCCAGCGCTACGCCCAGACGGCGGAGCAGCCCGTCGGAGAGCATCGCCGTGGCGGCCGCCGCGGGGTCCACGAGATTGATCCGCCCGAAGCCCGGGTTGGAGGCGTGGTGGTCGAGCACGATGCCGACGGGCGCGGCGCGCAGCCGGTCGGCCAGGCCGCCGAGCCGCTCGATGCTCGCCACGTCGAACACGAGCATCGCGTCCGGGGCCGGGTCGGCGTCCTCCTCGGCGACGAGCAGGTCGGTGCCGGGCAGCGTGTCGAACGGTGCGGGGAGGCGCGGCGGCCCGGGGAACGTGGCCGCGAGGTGCCCGATGCCCAGCTCCCCCGCGACCGAGCGCAGCCCGAGCGCGACGCCGAGCATGCTGCCGAGCGCGTCACCGTCGGGGTTCACGTGGCAGGCGAGCAGCACCCGCGCGCCGGGCGGCAGCCCGCGCAACGCCGCGACGGCCGCCGCCCACGCATCCTGCGACGGGTGCACGGCGGCCGTCGCGGCGTTCACCGCCGGTCCTGGCCCACGACGACCTCGTCGTCGGCGTCCACGTCGTCCGCGTCGGCCTCGTCGTCGAGCTTGTAGGGTTGCGGGTCGCCCGCGTAGCGCGCGCCGGCCGCGAGGCGCTGCACCTCGGCGTCGGCGGTGCGAGCGCTGGCCAGCAGCTCGTCGATGTGCTTGACCTGGTCGGACACGTCGTCGTGCACGAACGCCAGGCTCGGCGAGTGCCGCAGCCCGAGCGCCTTGCCGACGGTCGAGCGCAGCAGACCCTTCGCGCTCTCCAGGGCGGCCGCGGTGCCCGCCTGGGCAGCCGTGTCGCCGAGCACGGTGTAGAACACGGTCGCCTCGCGCAGATCGGCAGTGATCCGCGCGTCGGTGATCGTGATCATGCCCAGCCGCGGGTCCTTGATCTGCGTCCGCACCACCGATGCGACCAGTTCTCGCACGCGCTCGGCGTGCCGCCGCACCTTCGCCGGATCCGTCATCTCGAACACCTCCGCAGCCAAACGGCCCGCCGGCCGGCCCCAAGGCCGGCCCGCCGGACCTGAAGATCTGACCAACGCCTTGACAGTACCCGCGCCCCGCCCGTGCAGCCGCGTCCGGAAGCCAGGTTTACTCGTCGTCGTCACCGTGCAACCGACGGCGCACGGAGAGCAGTTCGAACTCGGGCCGCCCGGCGACGGCCCGCTCGCACGTGTCGAGCACTTCCCGCACGTGCCCCGCCTCGGCGGCCACGACGGCGATGCCGATCTCGGCCCGCCCGGTGAGATCGAGCGCGCCGACCTCGGCTACGGAGACCTCGAACTTGCGCAGGTGAGCGATCAGGGGCCGCACGTAGGAGCGCTTGGCCTTGAGCGAACGCGAGTCACCGGGCAGGAGAAGGTCGAAGACCGCGGTTCCGGTATACACGGCGCAAGATCCTAACCGCCGCGGCGGGATTCCGCGCCGGGTTAAAAACTTCCCTGCTCGGGCCCGCGTCACCTGCGGACCGTCGCTCCCGCCAGGGACCCCGCTGGGGCCCAGCATTCGCCGGCCCGAGCGGGGCGACGTCCGCGGTGCCAAGGACTGACCGAGCAGCACTCGTCGCCACCCGCTTGGCGCTCGCGCTCCCGCCCCGCCGAGGCACCCGTCCCACGTTCCAGCAGGTCACCGCCAGATCGTCTTGGTGCCCCACGAGTCAGTCCGGTCTTGGGAGGCCAATGCTCCGCCTCGTTCTCCACGCACTGTTCGGCGGACCGACGTATCGCTGTCTGCACGCTGGCGTTGTTCACGCCGCGACTCACTCCGGCGCCCTCCACACACCACCTCCACGAACCACCACGCCGCCCTCACGCGGCGACCACGCGGCTCACTCCAGCGCCTCGCACGCAACCCGCGACTCACCGACGCCCTCACACGGCACGCCCGCGAACCACCGAGATGCCCTCACACGGCCACCTGGCACATCACTCCAGCGTCTCGCACGCAACGCCAACGCCCGCGACCGACTCCGACGCCGTCACACGCCATGCCGGCAGCTCACCCTGGCGCCTTCACGGAGCCACCTCTGCCCCCGCCGAGCGACTCCGCACCGCCGCCCCAAGCCGGACATTTCCGATATGTCACCTATGCGGCAATCACGCCACCATCAGCGGGTCCTCACCCGCGGGCGTCATCGGCGACTCGAACGGCGGCCGAGCCAGGATCGGCGGCTCCGGCTCGATCGGCAACCCGGCCGCCCCCGCCGCCGGCACGGGCCCCGGCCGCCGCGGCTGCACCGCCCCGGCGCTGCCTCCCCGCCCGCGATAGACGTAGAGCGAGTCGGGCGCCACGGCATCCAGCGCCGCCACGACCGCCGGCAGCTGCCGGAACCGCTGCCAGTCGGACGCGTCGGCGAAGCCGACCTCGAAGACGACCCCGAAGTCCTCGGATCGCCAGGCCCAGTCCTTGGCCCCGTGCGTCACCGCGGCCTCGATGAGGGCCGCGCTGTGGGTGTCACGCCACTGCCGCGCCGGGAACTCCCCGTCGCGGACCTCGATCGACCACCACGACAGATCCATGATGTGACCGAGATTACTCCTCCATCCGCAGATGCCGAAGGGGGCCGCGGCGAACCGCGGCCCCCTTCAGGTCGTGCCGTCGATCAGGTGCGGGGCTTCTCGCGAAGCTCCCACGTCTCGATGACGTCGCCGATCTGGATGTCGTTGAACGTCCCGAGCGTGATACCGCACTCGAAGCCCTCGCGGACCTCGGTCGCGTCGTCCTTGAAGCGGCGCAGGCCGGCGATCGTGAGGTTGTCGTTGACCACCGCACCGTCGCGGACCAGGCGCGCCTTGCTGTTGCGCCGGATCAGGCCGGTGCGGACGATGCAACCCGCGATGTTGCCGAAGCGCGACGAGCGGAAGACCTCGCGGATCTCCGCCGAGCCGAGCTCGACCTCCTCGTAGACCGGCTTGAGCAGGCCCTTGAGGGAGGACTCGATGTCCTCGATCGCCTGGTAGATGACGGTGTAGTACCGGATCTCCACGCCCTCGCGGTCGGCCAGGTCGCGCGTGCGGCCCTCGGCCCGCACGTTGAACCCGATGATGATCGCGTCCGAGGCGCTGGCCAGGTTGACGTCGTCCTGCGTGACCGCACCGACACCGCGGTGGATGATCCGCAGCTGGACCTCGTCCGAGACGACGATCTTGACCAGCGCGTCCTCGAGCGCCTCGACCGAGCCCGAGCCATCACCCTTGAGGATGAGGTTGAGCGTGGTCTTCTCGCCCTGCTTGAGCTGGTCGAACAGCGTCTCGAGGGTGACCCGGCCGGTGCGTGCGGCCATCTCGGCCGCGCGGCGGCGAGCCTGCCGCTGCTCGGCGATCTGACGCGCGGTGCGGTCGTCGTCGGCGGCGAGGAACGTGTCGCCGGCGCCGGGCACCGAGGTCAGGCCGAGCACGAGGACCGGACGGGCCGGACCCGCGTGCGGCACGGGCTTGCCGTTCTCGTCGAGCATCGCGCGGACGCGTCCGTAGGCGCGGCCGGCGACGATCGAGTCACCGACGTTGAGCGTGCCCTTCTCCACCAGGACGGTGGCGACCGGGCCACGGCCGCGGTCGAGGTGCGACTCGATCGCGATGCCCTGGGCCGGGCCGTCGATGGGCGCGCGCAGGTCGAGCGCGGCGTCGGCGGTCAGCAGGACGGCCTCGAGGAGCCCGTCGATGTTGATCCGGCTCTTCGCCGAGATGTCGACGAACATCGTCTCGCCGCCGTACTCCTCGGCGACCAGCCCGTACTGCGTGAGCTCCTGCCGCACCTTGGCCGGGTTGGCCTCGGGCTTGTCGATCTTGTTCACCGCGACCACGATCGGCACCTCGGCCGCCTGGGCGTGGTTGAGCGCCTCGATGGTCTGCGGCATCACGCCGTCGTCGGCCGCGACCACCAGGACCACGATGTCCGTGGCCTGGGCACCACGGGCACGCATGGCGGTGAACGCCTCGTGACCCGGGGTGTCGATGAAGGTGATCGCGCGGTCCTCGTCCTCGTGCTCGACGTGGACCTGGTAGGCACCGATGTGCTGGGTGATGCCGCCCGCCTCGCCCGCCGCGACGTTCGTCTGGCGGATCGCGTCGAGCAGCTTCGTCTTACCGTGGTCGACGTGGCCCATGACGGTCACGACCGGCGGCCGGACGACCAGGCGCTCCTCGTCGACGTCGGCGTCGAGGTCGATGTCGAAGCGGGCCAGCAGCTCGCGGTCCTCGTCCTCGGGGCTGACGATCTGCACGTCGAAGCCGAGGTGCTCGCCGAGCAGCTGCAGCGTCTCGTTGGTGCACGACTGGGTCGCCGTCACCATCTCGCCCAGGTTGAACATCTCCTGCACGAGCGAGCCCGGGTTCGCGTTGATCCGGTCGGCGAAGTCCGACAGCGACGCACCCTGCGGGAGGCGGATCGTCTGACCCTGACCCCGCGGGGCACCCGAGCCCATGGTGGGCGCGGAGAGGTTGTCGAACTCCTGTCTGCGCTGCTTCTTCGACTTCCGGCCACGGGTCGGACGGCCGCCGGGACGCCCGAAGGCACCCGCCGCACCGCCGCCACGGCCACGACCGCCGGCGCCACCACCGGGGCGACCGGCACCGCCGGCACCCGCGGGCGCGCCGCCGCCACCGCCGGGGCCGCCGCGGTAGCCACCGCCACCGCCGCCCCCACCGGGACCGCCACGGAAGCCACCGCCACCGCCGCCCCCACCGGGACCGCCACGGAAGCCGCCACCGCCGCCGCCCGGACCGCCGGGACGACCGGCACCGCCGCCGCCGGGGCCGCCGCGGAAGCCGCCGCCGCCACCGCCGCCGGGGCGACCGGGACGGTCACCGCCGGGGCCGCCGGGGCGACCGGGCCGCTGGCTCGGCATCTGCGACGGGTTCGGCCGGGGGCCGCCCATCGAGGCCGGGTTGGGCCGCGGGGGCATGGACGAGGGGTTGGGCCGCGGGATGTTGCCGGGTGTCGGCGGGCGCGGCGAGGCGCCACCCGACACGCCGAACGGGTTGTTGCCCGGGGACCGGGCCGGCGGGCGGTTGCCCTGACCGGGACGCGGACCCTGACCGGGACGCGGGCCGCCCGGGGCCGGCGCGCCGCCGCCGGACGAGCCGGGGGCGGGGCCGGGACGCGGGCCGGGCGTGGGCGCACCGGAGCCACCGCTGGGCGGCGCCGGGGTGTCCCGCCGGGTGTTCTCCCGCTGACGGGCCTGCTGAGCGGCCTTCATGGTCGCTTCCTGCTCAGCCTTCAGCGCGGCCGCACGCTGCTCCGCGGCCTGGACCTCGATGTCGTGCGCACTCGTCGGCTTGACGGCCGGCGGGGCGGGACGCGGCGGACCGGGCACGGGGCCACGGCCGCCCCCGCCTCCCGAGCCGCTCGATCCGCCACCCGCGGGCGGCTGCGGCCGCTTCGGGGGCGCAAAGGGCTTCGCCGCCGGAGACGGCGTCGGACGGGGAGCCGTCGGAACTGGCGTCGACGATGGGGCCGACGCAGACGGCGCAGGGGGCGCGGAGGGCGCCGGAGCGGACCCTCCACCATTCTCGAAGCTCGCTCGCAGCCGGCGCGCCACGGGCGCCTCAACCGTGCTGGATGCGGACTTCACGTATTCGCCAAGCTCCTGCAGCTTCGCGAGCACGGTCTTGCTTTCGACCCCGAGCTCTTTCGCCAGCTCGTGTACGCGGGCCTTGCCTGCCACTACACTCCTCACCTCGAGGCCGGGCGGCAAGTCCGCTCCGACCTCACTCGTGCACTTGAAGCCTGGTCATCTCAGGGACTTCATCGTGTGCTCATGTCCGTCGTCCTACCTTGCGTGTCCGGGTGGGGCGTCGCGCTCCCACCACCGGCGGTTCCGGTCACTGCGTATGCTCCGGCTCCGTCACCGCCGCCGAGGCGACGGCTTCGGCCAGCGGACCGGTGTCCAGGACACCGGCGATGCGCAGGGCCCGCCCGAAGGCGCGCCGACGCTCCGCTAGCGCGAGGCAAGCCGGATCGGGATGCAGGTGCGCGCCCCGGCCCGGCCGTCTGCGAGCCGGATCGGGGACGGCCCTGAACTGGTCAGGGCCGATCTCGATCGCGACAAATCGCAGCAACTCGGAGGATGACGCACGCTTCCGGCATCCGATACATGTGCGAACCGGCCGCCCAATGAGCAGGGGGTTCGCGGGCATGCCAGCCGGGGGCGTGCGACGTACCGTCAAGAAGTCTACCCTGCACTTTCGGCGCGTGCCGCGCCCGGTCCGGTGACGTGATCGACGTTGCCGTCCGCGGCGTTGTCCGGTCTGATATCGATCCGCCATCCGGTGAGCCGCGCGGCGAGCCGTGCGTTCTGGCCCTCTCTGCCGATGGCCAGGGAAAGCTGGAAGTCGGGAACGGTCACCCGGGCGGCCCGGTTGGCCGCGTCGACGACCTCCACGTTGAGCGCTTTCGCGGGAGAAAGGGCATTTCCGACGAACTGCGCAGGGTCCTCGGACCAGTCGATAATGTCAATCTTCTCACCGTGCAGCTCGCTCATGACCGCGCGGACCCGCTGGCCCATCGGGCCGATGCAGGCCCCCTTCGCGTTCACCCCCGCGACTGTCGAGCGTACCGCGATCTTGGTGCGGTGCCCCGCCTCCCGGGCGATGGCGGCGATCTCCACGGTACCGTCGGCGATCTCCGGCACTTCCAGCGCGAACAGGCGCTTCACGAGATTCGGGTGGGATCGCGACAGGGTGACCTGGGGACCGCGGAAGCCCTTGGCCACGTGCACCACGATGGCCTTGATCCGCTGCCCGTGCTCGTAGCGCTCCCCCGGCACCTGCTCGGCGGCCGGCAGCATCCCCTCGATCTTGCCGAGGTCGATGGTGACGATGCCCTTCTCGGCCCGCGCCTCGTGCGCCTGGATCACGCCGGTGACCAGGTCGCCGTCGCGCCCGACGTACTCGCCGAAGTGCACCTCGTCCGTGGCCTCGCGCAGCCGCTGCAGAATCACCTGCTTGGCGGTCATCGCCGCGATGCGCCCGAAGTCGTGAGGGGTGTCGTCGTACTCGCGCACGATCGTCCCGTCCTCGTCGACATCCTGCGCGAGCACGGAGGCCGCGCCGCTGCGCCGGTCGATCTCGACCCGGGCGTGCGGGTTGGCCCCGTCGGTGTGCCGGTAGGCGGTCAGCAGCGCCGTCTCGATCGCCGCGAGGATGGTCTCGAACGGGATCTCGCGCTCGCGCTCCAGTGCGCGGAGGGCCGCAAGGTCGATGTTCACGCCCCGTCCTCCCCTTCCTCATCGTCGTCGTCTTCGTCTTCGTCGATCTCTTCGTCCTCGGGGTCCGGCAGCTCGGCGAGCCGTTTGAGCTCCACCTGGACGCGGCCGGGGCCGAGGTCCGCATACGGATGCGTGCTCTTGGCCCCGTCGACGTCGAGGGTCACCCCGTCGTCGTCGGCGGCCAGCACGCGGCCGGTCACCTCGCGCCCGGCGACCTTCACCTTCACCAGCCGGCTGCGGTTGCGCCGCCAGTGCCGGGGCAGGGTCAGCGGCCGTTCGACGCCGGGCGAGCCGACCTCCAGCTCGTACTCCCCCGCGACCAGCTCGTCGCCCTCGGCCTCGGCCTTGTCCAGCGCCGCGGAGATGCCCCGGGAGAGCTCGGCGACCGCGTCGAGGTCGACGCCGTGGTCGCTGTCGACCGCGATGCGCACCAGGTGCCGCCGCCCGACCCGGGTGACGGTGAGGTCCTCGAGGTCGAAACCACCGGCCGTGACGACCGGTTCGACCACGTCCAGGAGACGCTGTCGATGCTGCTGCGCCATAGATCGACACCCCTCCTGTGGGCGCCCGCACGGGCGCACGGCTCATCGCCGCCTGCGCCGAAACGCGCGGGCGGCTCGTGCAGAGCGTAACGCGACGTGACTCGGGACGTCCCGGCGGCGCTCCGAACGCCACCCGCCGGCGGCACCCACCAGCGCCTTCAGAGGGCGGGTACACGGCGAGGGGCGCCGATGGTGTTCACTAATGCGCGTGCATCTCCGCCGACGCGCCCTGCTCGCCGCCGCCGCGGCGGCCACGACCGCGGCGCTGACGGGCTGTGATCTCGGCGACGATCCGAAGGACCCGCCGTTCGACCCGACGGGCGACGCGCTCATGCCGCTGCTGACGCGCACGGTCGCGCTCCGCGACCGATACGGCGAGGCGCTGACCGCCTTCCCGGCGCTGCAGGACCGGCTCGGCCCGCTCAAGGACGACCACGAGCAGCACGTCGTCGCGCTTGCCCGGGAGATCGGCCTGCCGGAGCGGGGCCCGTTCCCGGCGGCGAGCGGCTCCGCGGCCGCGCCACCCTCGGCCGGCCCGCTGCCGGGCGACCAGGCGGCGGCCCTGGCCGAGCTCGCGAAGCTGGAGAAGGACGGCCGCCAGGACGCGGAGACGGCGTGCCTGGCCGCGCCCTCCTACCGGGCGGCCCTGCTGGGCTCGATCGCCGCCTGCCGGGCGGGCCACGCGGAGGTGCTCGCATGACGGCGGCGGACGAGCGGCTCGTCGCCGCGCTGCAGGCCGAGCACGCGGCCATCTACGGGTACGGCGTGCTGGGCCCCAAGCTCGACGCGAACACGATCGCTCTCGCCCGCGCCGCCGACAGCGCCCACCGCACGCGCCGCGACGCGCTGCTGGTGCGGCTCACCAGCGCCGGGGTGACCCCGCCGCCGACCGCGGCCTCCTATCAGCTGCCGTTCGCGGTGACCGACCGCGCGACGGCGCTCAAGCTCGCCGTCCAGCTGGAGGACCGCACCGCGGCGCAATGGCGCCTGGCCCTGCCGGCCACCGACGGCGACGTGCGCAAGATCGTCCTCGACGCGCTGATCGACTGCACGACGCGCGCGGTCGGGTTCCGCAAGGCGGGCAGCCTGACGCCGCTAGTGGCCGCGTTCCCGGGCAAGACCGCCTGACCCCTGTCCCTGACCCCTGTCCCTGCCGGGCATGCCGGCCTGCGCCGGGCCCGGATTCCGTCTGCGCGCACCCCGCGAAGGCCGGTCACAACACCGCGCCGATACTCCCGAACTTGTGCCACAGCAACGCCGCGGCCCTCCACCGCGCTGTCCGCTCCGCGACGATTGCTGCATCACGCCACGAGCGTCTAGACGAGAGGAGGGCCAGACATGCGCCGCACCGCGTGGGCCGGTCCGACGATGCAGCCGCGTCGTTAACGAGTACGCCGTCTCGTGAGCCTGCCGTCTCGGGGCAACACCGCCCCCGAGACGGCCCAGGCCGATCTACGGCAGCGTCAGAATTTCGTACCCGTCCTCGGTGACGACGATCGTGTGCTCGAACTGGGCCGTCCACTTGCGGTCCTTCGTGACGACCGTCCAGCCGTCCTTCCAGATGTCGTACTCGTGGGTCCCCAGCGTGATCATGGGCTCGATGGTGAACGTCATGCCCGGCTCCATGATCGTGGTGAGCCGCGGGTTGTCGTAGTGGGGCACGTAGAGCCCGGTGTGGAAGACCTCGTTGATGCCGTGCCCGGTGAAGTCGCGCACGACGCCGTAGTGGAAGCGCTTGGCGTACGCCTCGATCACCCGGCCGATCGCGTTGAGGGGGCGCCCGGGCGCCACGGCGCGGATGCCGCGCATCATCGCCTCGTGCGTGCGCTCGACCAGCAGCCGCGCCTCCTCGTCGACGTCGCCGACGCAGAAGGTCTGGTTGGTGTCGCCGTGCACGCCGCCGATGAACGCGGTCACGTCGACATTGAGGATGTCGCCGTCCTCGATCACCGTCGAGTCGGGGATGCCGTGGCAGATGACCTCGTTCAGCGAGGTGCAGCACGACTTCGGGAAGCTCTTGTACCCCAGCGTCGAGGGGTAGGCGCCGTTGTCGCACAGGAACTCGTGCACGACCCGGTCGATCTCGTCCGTGGTGACGCCCGGCTGCGCGTGCTTCCCGGCGAGCTCGGTCGCCTGCGCGGCCAGCCTGGACGCGACCCGCATCCGCTCGATGATCTCGGGCGTCTGCACGTCGGAGCCGCGGTGCTTGGCGGGCGCCCGCTTGCCGACGTATTCGGGGCGCGCGATGCCGGCGGGGACCTGACGCCACGGAGTCTGCGTGCCGGGGGCGAGCGGAGCGCGAACCTTCATGGCCAGAAGCGTAACGCGCATCAACTCGGGCCCGTCCGGGTAACCACCCAGGCATGATCGATGACGAACGCATCCGCGACCGGGCCGAGCTGCTGCCGGAGGAGCTGGCGGCGGGCAGCGACGACCCGAAGGCCCAGGCCGAGGCCGTGCTGCAGGACTCCGACGACCGCGAGTCCTACCGCGAGACGGCGCCCGACCTGCGCATCGAGCACCGCACCTCGGACGAGGCCGCCTCCTAGCCCTCCGCGAGCAACTCCTCGATCGGCACGACGCGGGTCTGCACGTAGCGGCCGCCCTCGAGCCGGTGCATGTAGACGACGTAGCCGTCCGCCTCCGGCTCGACGCGCCAGTACTCGGGGATGCCCGCCTGCGCGTAGACCTTCGGCTTGATGATGCGGTCCTCGTCCCGTGTCGTCCGCGACACGATCTCGACGAAGAGGTCGAAGAAGAGCGGCGGCACCAGGCCTTCGCCGGGCGGTTCCGCGTCCGGCCGCAGCCGCAGCACATCGGGGTTGCGGAAGTTGTGGTTGTCGAAGATGACACTGAGCTCATGGACCGCCTCGCGGCCCTGAGCCTCGAAGTGTTTCATCAATCGCCGGGCGATTCTTTGATGGCTGAAGCCCGGCGACGGCGACACTCGAAGCGCTCCCTCGTGCAGCTCGTAGCGGTAACCCTCGATGTGGTCGATGTCCCAGATGGCCTCGTGGACCGTCATGCCTTCCACACGGGACTCGTCTTTGTCGAGCACGGCGACCTTTCTCATGAGCCGAGGGTAACAGGGGTTATGGCCTTGTGGCCACTTGGTCCCGGCGGGCTCCGGCGGCCGCGACGAAGGCCTCGAACAGGCGGAAGTCCGTGGTGTCCTCCGGGTGCCACTGCACCCCGACCGCGAACGTCTTCGACGGGTCCTCGACCACCTCGATGAGGTCGTCCTCGGGGCACCAGCCGGTCGGCACGAGCCGCCCCGGGTCCGCGCAGCCCTGGTGGTGGAACGAGTTGACGATCACCGCCTCGCCGAGGATCCCCGCCGCCCGCGACCCGCTCGCCAGCCGGACCGGGTGCTCGCCGAACTTCGGGCCGCTCACGGGCCGGTGGTTGTGGTGGCCGAGCACGTCGGGCAGGTGCTGGTGGAGCCGCCCGCCGTAGGCGACGCACATGAGCTGCATGCCGCGGCAGATGCCGAACAGCGGCAGGTCGGCCTCGAGCGCGGCCCGCATCAGCAGCAGCTCGGCGGCGTCCCGCTCGGGCTTGACCTTGGTGGTGGCGTGCGGGGCCTCGCCGTAGAGGTCCGGGTTCACGTCCGAGCCGCCGGTGAACATGATGCCGTGCAGCCCGTCGAGCACGTCGGCGTCCGGGTCGTCGGGGGTGACCAGGACCGCCCGGCCGCCCGAGGCGTGCACCGCGTGCACGTACGAGAGCGGCAGGACCGCGGAGAAGGTGTCGTTGAGGCCGAAGCGGGTTTCCTCGGCGTACGTGGTCAGGCCGATGACCGGTCGCGACATGACCTCAACTTAGCCCCCGCGGGTCGAGGTTGTGCAGGATGTCCAGGGCCCGCTCCTCCGCCGCGTCCGGGTCGACGTCCGGCCCCGCGATCGTGGGGTCGAAGTTGAGGTCGTAGAAGACCTCGGTGACCCCCTGCGTGCCCAGCCAGGCGACGTCCTCGCGGATCTTCTCCCACGAGCCGGTCAGCATCTCGCCCCCGGGCCGGAACAGCACGCCGCGGCACACGATGCGCAGCGCGTCCGGATCGCGCCCGGCCGCCTCCGCGCCCGCGCGCACCAGCTCGACGTCCCGGCCGATCCGCGTGAGGTCGTGCGCGGAGCGCGACACCCACCCGTCGGCGATCTCCCCGGCCCGGCGCAGCGCGGCCGGCACGGATCCGCCGAGCAGGATCGGCACCCCGCCCTCCTGCGCCGGCCTGGGCGCCATGCGCCCGGGCGGGAGCGTGTACAGCTCCCCGTCGAACGCGCTGACCTCGTCGCGCCACAGCGTGCGCAGGACCGCCACGAACTCCCGCGTCCGCGCGGCCCGCCGCTGCCCGCTCGCCCCGGTGGCGACGAACTCCGCCTCCGACCACCCGGTCCCGAGCCCCAGGTCGACGCGCCCGCCGCTGAGCACGTCCAGGGAGCCGACCTGCTTGGCGAGGTACGCCGGGCTGACGAACGGCAGATTGACGACGGCCACCCCGAGCCTGATCCGCTCGGTGCGCGCCGCGGCGAACGCGAGGGCCACCAGCGGGTCCAGCACGCTGCGGTAGACGGGGTCGACGTCCTGTTCGGCGCCGACGAAGAGCCGCTGGAAGGACCAGAGGGAGTCGTACTGCCGCTGCTCCGCCGCCTCCGCGATGCGCGCCACCCGCTCCGGTGTGGCCCACGTGCCCGACACTGGCAGCCCAAACCCGATTCGCATGCCCCTCACCTACCCAGAACACGCGGCCCTGACCCGCCCAAGCTCGGATCAGGCCGCGCCCGAGCGCCCGTCAGACCGCGGCGACCAGTGCCGCGAAGGGCCGGACGTCGCCGGCCTCCTCGGGATGCCACTGCACCCCCAGCACGAAGCGCCGGGCCGGGTCCTCGAGCGCCTCGATCACGCCGTCGTCGGCCCACCCGGTCACGGTGAGCGTGCCCGGGGAGTCGACGGCCTGGTGGTGGTACGAGTTGACCTCCCCGGCCTCCCCGAATACCCGCGCCGCGCACGACCCCGGCGCGAAGCGGGCCGGATGCGCGCCGTAGACCCCCGGGGCGGGCTGGTGCCGCGAGTTGCCGAGCAGGTCCGGCAGGTGCTGGTGCAGCGACCCGCCGTAGGCGACGGCCAGCAGCTCCATCCCGCGGCAGATGCCCAGCACGGGCCGGTCGGCCTCGAGCGCCGCCGTCAGCACGGCCAGCTCGCCCGCGTCGCGCTCCGGGCGCGTGCGCGTCGTCGGGTGCGGCGCGGCGCCGTAGTGCGCGGGCTCGATGTCCGCGCCGCCGGCCAGCACCAGGGCGTCGAGGCGGCCGACCAGGTCCTTGGCGTCGTCGGCGTCGTCCGGCGGGAGCACGACCGCGCGCGCCCCCGCCTGCCGCACCATCCGCACGTACGCCTCGGGCACCAGCACGGCCCGGGTGTCCCAGACGCCCCACCGCGCGACCTCGGCGTACGCGGTGATGCCGATGAGCGGTCGTGACATCGCTACAGCGGCGTGACGTAGGCGCCGGTGATGCCGCCGTCGACCAGGAACGTCGACGCGGTGATGAACGAGGCGTCGTCGCTGGCCAGGAAGGCCACGGCGCCCGCGATCTCCTCGGGCGTGCCGAACCGGCCCATCGGCACGTGCACGAGGCGCCGCTGCGCGCGCTCCGGGTCCTTCGCGAAGAGCTCCATGAGCAGCGGCGTCGCGATCGGGCCGGGGCAGAGCGCGTTGACGCGGATCCCCTGGCGGGCGAACTGCACGCCGAGCTCGCGGGTCATCGACAGCACGGCGCCCTTCGAGGCGGTGTAGGCGATCTGCGACGTCGCCGCGCCGAGCAGGGCCACGAAGCTGGCCGTGTTGATGATCGAGCCCTTGCCCTGGGCCAGCATGTGCGGGATGGCGTACTTGCAGCAGAAGTACACGCTGGTGGTGTTCACCTGCAGCACGCGCTCCCACGCCTCGATGCCGGTGTCGAGGATGGAGTCGTCGTCGGGCGGGGAGATTCCGGCGTTGTTGAAGGCGATGTCCAGGCGCCCGTGGCGCTCGACGACACCGTCGAAGAGGGCCTTGACCGCGGCCTCGTCGGCGACGTCGACGGCCACGAACTCGCCGCCGACCTCCTCCGCGGCCGCTCGGCCGGCGTCGGCGTTCAGGTCGGCCGCGATCACCTTCGCGCCCTCGGACGCGAACCGGCGCGCGGTCGCCAGGCCGATGCCGCTGCCGGCACCGGTGATGACCGCGACGCGGTCCTGCAGACGTGGCTGCACCTATACCTCCGTGCTGAAGAAGACGTTCTTGACTTCGCAGAACGCGGCGACCGCGTCCGGGCCGAGCTCGCGGCCGAGGCCGCTCTGCTTGACCCCGCCGAACGGGGTCCAGTAGCGCACCGACGAGTGCGAGTTGACGCTGAGGGCACCGGTCTCCACGCCCCGGGCGACGCGGATGCCGCGGCCGAGGTCGCGGGTCCAGATCGAGCCGGACAGGCCGTACTCGGTGTCGTTGGCCAGCCGGATCGCCTCGTCCTCGTCGGAGAAGCGCAGCACGGACAGCACGGGGCCGAAGATCTCCTCGCGCCAGTGCCGGTCCTGGCTGGACTCGGCGGTGAGCACGGTCGGCGCCATCCAGTAGCCGGGGCCGTCCGGGGCGCTGCCGCGGAAGGCGACGGCGGCGTCGTCCACGTAGGAGCGCACGCTCGCCAGCTGCCCGGCGGAGATGAGCGGGCCCATCTGCGCCGACTCCAGGGCCGGGTCCTCGCAGCGGAAGGCCCGCACGGACGTCTCGAGCCGGGCCATGAACTCGTCGTACACGCTGTCCTGCACCAGCAGCCGCGACCGCGCGCAGCAGTCCTGGCCGGCGTTGTCGAACACGGAGCCGGGCGCGGACGCGGCGGCCTTGTCCAGGTCGGCGTCGGCGAACACGATGTTGGCGCTCTTGCCGCCCAGCTCCAGCGTCACCCGCTTCACCTGCTCGGCGCAGCCGGCCATGATGCGCTTGCCGACCTCCGTGGAGCCGGTGAAGCACACCTTGCGCACGAGCGGATGGGTGACGAAGCGCTGACCGACGATGGAGCCCTTGCCGGGCAGTACCGTGAAGACTCCCTCGGGCAGGCCCGCCTCCAGGGCCAGCTCGCCCAGGCGGATCGCGGTGAGCGGGGTGAGCTCGGCGGGCTTGAGCACCACGGTGTTGCCGGCGGCCAGCGCGGGCGCGAAGCCCCAGCCGGCGATCGGCATCGGGAAGTTCCAGGGCACGATGACGCCGACGACGCCCAGCGGCTCGTAGAAGGTGACGTCCAGCCCGCCCGCGACCGGGATCTGGCGGCCGCTGAGGCGCTCGGGCGCGCCCGCGTAGTAGTCGAGGACGTCGCGGACGTTGCCGGCCTCCCAGCGGGCGTTGCCGATGGTGTGCCCGGCGTTGCGCACCTCGAGCTGCGCGAGCTCCTCGTTGTGCGCGTCGACCACGGCGGCGAAGCGGCGCAGCAGCCGCGCCCGGTCGCCCGGCGAGACCGCGCGCCAGCCGGCGAAGGCCGCGTGGGCGCGCTCGATGGCGGCATCGGTCTCCGCCTCGCTCAGCGACGGGACCGTCGCCACGACCTGCTCGTCGACCGGCGAGATGACGTCGTGCATACAGACCTCTCAGTTGTACCCATGTGCTCCGACAGGCCGCGAAAGCATCCGCGACCGGAGGCCGTCCCCACGGCCCCGCGCCCGCGCGGAGGCCTCCGCGCGCTCTCAGGTCCCGGGAGGCGCCCCGTAGAGGCCTCCCGCACGCCCCCGCGTCCGCGCGGTGGCCCTACAGGCGCTCGAAGCCCCGCACGAGCTCCCAGTCCGTGACCGCCGCGTCGAACGCTGCCAGCTCGACGCGCGCCATGTTGGCGTAATGCGCGACAACGTCGTCGCCGAACGCCTCCCGCGCGAGCGCGCTGCCCTCCCACAGGTGCAGGGCCTCCCGCAGCGTGGCCGGGACGCGCGGCGCGTCCGCGTCCTCGTAGGCGTTGCCGGTGTAGACGTCCTCGAGCTCGAGGGAGTTGCGGATGCCGTGCAGCGCGCCCGCGCACAGGGCGGCGATGGCGAGGTAGGGGTTCACGTCGGCGCCCGGCACCCGGTTCTCCACGCGCATCGACGCGCCGTGCCCGACCAGGCGCAGCGCGCACGTGCGGTTGTCCAGGCCCCAGCGCACCGCGGTCGGCGCGAACGAACCGGCCTGGAAGCGCTTGTACGAGTTGATGTTCGGCGCGTAGAAGAGCGTGAACTCGCGCAGCGTCGCGAGGATGCCCGCCATGGCGCTCGCGAACATGGGCGACACCCCGTGCTCGCCGTCGCCCGCGACCGCGGGGCGCCCGTCGGCCGAGCGCAGCGAGAAGTGGATGTGGCAGGAGTTGCCCTCCCGCGCGTTCGGCTTGGCCATGAACGTGATGGAGACGCCCTCCTGCGCGGCGATCTCCTTGGCGCCGTTCTTGTACAGCACGTGCCCGTCGGCATTGGGCAGCGCGGCGTCGTAGCGGAACGCGATCTCGAGCTGGCCGAGGTTGCACTCGCCCTTCGCGCTCTCAGGGGTCAGCCCGGCGCCGGCCATCTCGTTGCGGATGCGGCGCAGCAGCGGCTCCACGCGGGCGGTCTGCAGCAGCGAGTAGTCGGAGTTGAAGAGGGTCACCGGCGTCAGCTCGCGGTACGACCGCCGGAACGCGTCCTCATAGGACTCCCGGAACGCGATGAACTCGAGCTCCGTGCCGGTGTAGGCGGAGTATCCGGCTTCGTGCAGGGCGCCGAGCTGGGCCTGCAGCACCTGGCGCGGCGACGCGGTGACCGGGGCGCCGTCCAGCAGCTTGAGGTCGGCGAGCACCAGCACGGTGCCGGGGTGCCACGGGATGCGCCGCATCGTGGTGAAGTCCGGGATCATCGCGAAGTCGCCGTAGCCGCCGGCCCACGAAGACATCGCGTAGCCGTCGACCGTGTTCATGTCGACGTCGACGGCGAGCAGGTAGTTGCAGCCCTCGGTGCCGTGCGCGACGACGTCGTCCAGGAAGTGCGCGGCGTGGAAGCGCTTGCCCTGGAGCCGCCCCTGCATGTCCGTGATGGCCACGATGACGGTGTCGATCTCGCCCTCGGTCACGGCGACGCGCAGCTGCTCGACGGTCAACATCGGCTTCCCCTAAAGGTCTAGAACCAAACCATAAACTCAACCCAGCAGCCCGCGCAACAACGCCGCGGTGGCGTCGCAGTGCTCCTCCATCTCGCCGCGGGCCACCCCCGGGTCGCCCGCCAGGATCGCCTCGACCACCCGCTCGTGCTGGGCGTCGGAGTGGTCGAGGTTGCGCCGCAGCACCGGGATCGCGGCCAGCAGCCGGTCCAGGCGCAGCTGCACGTCGGCGATCGACGCCGCCACCGAGGTCGAGCCGCTGGCCGCCGCGATCGCCAGGTGCAGCCGCGAGTCGTTGACCCGCCGGGTGAGCGGGTCGCGCGTCCGCGCGGCGGCCAGGCACGCCACCAGGTGCGCGCGGTCGGGCGCGGACAGCGCCCGGGTGGCGGCCAGCGCGGCCGCGCCCGGCTCCAGCACC
The DNA here is from genome assembly GCF_050955725.1 of Dactylosporangium sp. CA-139114. Lineage (NCBI taxonomy): Bacteria > Bacillati > Actinomycetota > Actinomycetes > Micromonosporales > Micromonosporaceae > Dactylosporangium > Dactylosporangium sp. CA-139114. The sequence continues at coordinate 1,615,346 of NZ_CP192080.1, read as the reverse complement.
CGGCGGAAGTCCAGCGCGTCGTGCAGCGCGTCGCCCATCTCCCGGGCCAGCGTCGCGGCGTCCTGCACCTGGCCCGCGTCGCCGGGATCGCCGGTGGCGCGGACCACGAACGTGCCGCCGGAGCGGCCCCGGCGCGACTCGAGGAACCCCGCCTCGCGCAGCGCCGCGATCGCCTCCCGCAGCGTGACCCGGCTGACCTGGAGCCGCTCGGCGAGCTCCCGCTCGGGCGGGAGCCGTTCGCCGACCGGCACGAGGCCGAGCCGGATCGCCTGGGCCAGCCGGGCGACGGTGATCTCGAATGCGTTGCCGCCCCGCACCGGGCGCCACATCGGCACCCCCGACAGCGGCTCCGTCGCCACGCCACCGCGTCCGACTTGGGACGGCATCCGACCTCCCGGCTAGGTCTCCGGGCCGGCCATCGCGGCGACCGGCCCGGAGACCATCATCCCCTACTCCTGCGCGGCGGCCGTGTCCTCGGCCATGGCCTGATCGATGGTCCGGATCGGGCCGTGGAACCAGGTGCGGGCCGAGAGCACCCACCACAGTGCCGCCCCGCCGATCACGATGACCATCGCGATCGGGGCATAGTTGACCGCGGTCCAGGTGAAGCCCTCGTGGCCCGGGATCGCGGTCGGCGTGAACGGCATGATGAAGTAGATCGACACGATCACGATCTCCACCACCGCGATCCAGCCGAGCACCTTGTACTTGCCGCCCAGCGTCCACGGCCCGGGGACGAACCGGTCGCCCATCCGCAGCCGCAGGTAGATCGGGATGAGGAACGCGACGTAGAGGCCGATGACGGCGACGGAGACGACGGCGTAGAACGCGGTCGGCGCGCCGGTCGGGCTCTTCCACAGCGCGGGCAGCGTCAGCACCAGCCCGGCGACGGCCGCGCCGAGGATCGCGTTGACCGGCGTGCCGTTGCGGTCCACTTTGGACCACAGCCGCCAGCCCGGCACCGCGCGGTCGCGACTGAACGCGTACGTCATCCGGGACATGCTCGTCACGCAGCTCATGCCGCAGAAGAACTGCCCGATGGTGGAGATGAGGATGACGGCCTTGTAGAAGCCGGCACTCAGCGCGGTCTCGAACACGGTCTTCGAGAGCCCACCGGAGGCGGTGATCTCGTCCACGTGGGTCGCCGCGAACAGGAACGCCAGCAGCAGGATCCAGCCGCCGATCGCCGAGTAGAAGATGGACTGCCACAGCCCGCGCGCGGCCGCCTTGGACGCGCCCTTCGTCTCCTCCGACACGTGGGCACAAGCATCGAAGCCCGTGATCGTGTACTGCGTGAGCAGGAACCCGAACGGCAGCACCAGGAACCAGTAGGTGGCGTCGGAGTACCCGGAGTTGTTGAAGCGCTCGGTGAACACGAACGACAGGCTCTGGTGCTTCGTCGGCACGAACGCGAGGATCAGGATGACCACGGCCGAGCCCGCCACGTGCCACCACACCGAGACGTTCTGCAGCACGTCGATGATGTTGTGACCCCAGACGTTGATGGCCACGTGCGCGGCCAGGATCACGACGAACAGCAGGAACGTCAGGGTGAGGTTGGCGCTGTCCCAGCCGGTGTACGCCTCCAGGACGTAGCTGGTGAACGTGGCGCAGCCGTAGTCGACCGACGCGGTGACCGCGACGAGCCCGACCAGGTTGAGCCAGCCGGTGAACCAGCCGTGCACGGGCTTGCCCATCCGGGCCGCCCACCAGTAGATGCCGCCGGCCGTCGGGTACGCCGAGACCAGCTCCGACATGCAGAAGCCGATGATGAGGATGAAGATCGAGATCAGCGGCCAGCCCCACGAGATGGCGATCGGGCCGCCGTTCATCCAGGCCTGGCCGAACGTGGTGAAACAGCCCGCGAGGATGGAGATGATGGAGAACGAGATGGCGAAGTTGGAGAACCCGCTCCACTTGCGCTTGAGCTCCTGCTTGTAGCCCAGTTCGGCGAGCCGCTTCTCGTCGTCGTCTTCGATCGGTAGGCCGGCCTGGGTCGGCGATGCCGACATGGCACCTCCTTGTTAGGGGTTGGGGGTGAGGGGATTCCTTCCGGTCACCGTGCCCAGCAGGCGGCCGAACCCGGGGTCGTCGAGCGCGCGCAGCGCCTGCCCCCACTTGTCGGCCGCCTCCGCCCCGTAGTCGAAGACCACCGTCTCCTCACCGCGGGCGGCGGCGTTTCCGTCGGCCCGGGAGGCCGCGTCATCGTCGGCCGGGGAGGCCGCGAGGAGTCCATGGTGGACGGTGAACCACAGGGCCCAGGTCACGTTGGACGCGATGTGGAACAGCCGGACCCGGGCCAGCAGCACCGGGCTGAGCTCGGCACCGAAGTAGGCTTCGGCCAGCCGGCCGGTCAGGTCCGGGTCGTAGTCCGCCTCGGCGGCGATGTCGCCGAGCTCGAACGCCGGGTCGTTGTTGCCGGAGAGTTGATAGTCGATGATCCGCACGCCGCTGGACGTCGCGATGAAGTTCTCCGCGAGCAGATCGTTGTGGCACGGTACCGTCTTGCCGGGCCGCTGCCGCAGAGCGTCCCGCAGCACGTCCACTGTGGACGCCCGGTCCAGGTAGCCCTCGGGCAGCGGCAGGTCGTTGCGCCGGCAGATCTCGAGCAGTTCCCGCCGCTTCTCGAAGATGTCGAAGTCGTTGGCGAACCGCGGCCCCGCGTGCAGCTTCCGGCAGGCCAGGGCCAGCGCCGGGATGACCTCGGGCCGCCGCACGTCGGCCGCCCCGAGCGTGCGCCCGGGCAGGAACTCGAGCACGATCGCGGGGACGTCGGGGAGCGTGGCGTAGACCTGCGCCCCGACCGACGCGGCGGCCGCCTCGGTGTTGGCGATCTCCAGCGCGGGGGCGATGCCCAGGCCCGCGTCGGAGACCCTCGGCTCCAGCACCCGCAGCACGTAGGGCACCCGGTCCACGTCGATGCGGTACACGTGATGGGAGAGCCCACCCGCGAGCCGCTGCCACTCGACCGCGCGGCCCATCCACGACGGGACCCGCTCCAGCAGGTCCGCGACCGACGGCACCGCACTCATGGCATCCGGCTCCTTCGCCGCGATCCGCCGATCGAATTCGAGCGAAGCCAGGCCTTTAACCCGGCCGCACCGAAGTGATCGACGTCATGGTAAGGCGAGTTAACGCCCCCTTCAGCCGCTCGTCAAGAGCACTCCCTTCGTTTACAACCCAGAAACAGTAGGCACACGTTCAGACCATTTCTCTGCGGCTTCGCCGCGGCGGGGGGTTCCCACCCCGCACCCCCCCATGGCCGCTTCGCGACCACCGGCTGCGCTTCGCTGCCGGATCAGCGTTGTGCTCGGGCTCGAATCGGCGCTCGAATCCAGGGCCGGACGCGGCGTTCGGCTCGGTCTGCATCCGTCGGGGTTGCCGCACTCCCCCGCTCGCCGCGGCGGAGCCTTCGCATCCGCGCGCTGATTCCGTCCTCGCGTGCCGCGGTCCTCGGCTCCTCGGGTCCGCGGCCCATGCTTTGCGCGGGTCCTGCCTCCCCGCTTGACGCGAAGCCCGCGCCCGCACTTGCGCCTCCGAGCGCGGTGTCTCATCGGGGGACCGCTCGGACGCGGACGCGGGCACGAACGCGCGCTCGGACGCGGGCACGGACGCGGGCACGGACGCGCGCTCGGACGCGGGCACGGACGCGGGCACGGACGCGCGCTCGGACGCGGGCACGAACGCGGGCACGGACGCGCGCTCGGACGCGGGCACGGACGCGGGCTCGGTGTTACTGCTCCGGGCGGTCGATCACGCGGAGCCAGGTGCCGTCGGGCTGGCGGCGGACGACCTGGACGCGGCCGCCCGTGCCGTCCTTCGGCTTCGTGGAGGTCAGGGCCAGATCGCCGTGGTGGATCGTGGGCAGCGCCTCCTCGATCTCGAAGCGCGGCACATGCTTGAGCATCGCCTCGCACACCGCCCGGATGGCCTCGCGGCCGACGGTGGTGCTGCCGGGCGGGTAGGCGAGGACGGCGTCGGGCTCGTACAACGCGGCGATCCCCGCGGCGTCGCCGGCGTTGGCGCGCTCCACGAACAGGCGGGACAGGTCTTCCGGAGTCTTCGCAGTCATGTCTCCACCGTCACGCGCTCGATCCAGAAGACCAAGACGCATGTTCGACGCGATTTAGCATGATTGCTTATGGAGCTGCACCAGCTGGAGTACTTCCTGGCCGTTGTCGACGAGGGCGGCTTCACGCGCGCGGCCGCGCGGCTGCGGGTCGCCCAGCCCGGCGTCAGCGCGCAGGTCCGCAAGCTCGAACGCGAGCTCGGGCTGCCGCTGCTCGAGCGGACCACGCGCTCGGTGCGGGTCACCGCCGCAGGCGAGGCCGTCCTGCCCTACGCCCGGGCGGCACTCGCGGCCGTGGACGGCGCGCGCCATGCGGTGGACGAGCTGGCCGGCCTGACGCGCGGACGCGTGGCCGTCGGCACCGTCACCTCGCACACCGTCGACCTGGCCACGATCCTCGCCGACTTCCACACGAGATGGCCGGACGTGGAGATCACCCTGGTCGAGGACGTGAACGAACGGTTGACCGACGCCGTGCGGGAGGGCCGCCTCGACGCGGCGATCGTTGCCTACTCCCGCCTGCCCGAGGGTCTCGACGTCCACCCGGTCACCGACGAGGCGATCGACGCGGCCGTGTGGGACGGCCACGAACTGGCCGGCCGGGAGACGATCCCCCTGGCGGAACTCCGCGACCGCCCGCTCGTGTGCCTCCCGCGCGGAGGCGGCATCCGAGCGGTTCTCGACGCCGCGTGCGCGGAGGCGGGCTTCACCCCGCGGGTCGCGTTCGAGGCGGGGTCGCCGCAGGTGGTGGAACAGCTGGCGGTGCGCCGGCTGGGCATCGCGATCCTGCCCGAGTCGATCGCCCGCCACCGCGACCACCTCCACCCCCTGCGCATCGTGGCCCCCGAACTGCGCGGCCGCCTCGGGCTCGCCTGGCGCCGAAGCGGCCCCGCCAGCCCGGCGGCGGCGGCCTGGCTCCGCCACGCACGGTCCTACCTCTGACGGCCCGACGCGTCCGCACGGACGCGCCGCGAACCGCGCACGACCTGCACCACCCCGCACAGCGAGCACCGCCCGCGCGGACGCCCCCGCGAACCGCGCACGACCTGCACCACCCCACACGGCGAGCACCGCCCGCGCGGACGCGCTGCACAGCACCACGCAGCGAACAGCCGCCTTGCGCAGACGCGACGGGCGGGCACCGCCTCCGCGCGGACGCGCCGCAAAACGCACACGACCTGCGCTACCTCACTCAGCGAGCACCGCCCGCGCGGACGCGTCTCGAACCGCGCCCGACCTGCACAACCTGACACAGCAAGTACCGCCCGCGCGGACGCGCCGCAGACCGCGCACGTTCTGCGCAACCCCAAACAGCGAGCACCGCCCGCGCGGACGCGCCGCAAAACGCGTGCGATCTGGGCGAATGCCCCGCATGCCCGTGACGCGCGCGGGTGCGGCACGGGGCGGTGTGGACGGGCCGGGCGCCTCCCGCAGACCGGGCGCGTCCCGCAGACCGGGCGCGTCCCGCAGACCGGGCGCGTCACAAACGCCGGGCGCGTCCCACACGCCGGGTGCGTCACAAACGCCGGGCGCGTCCCACACGCCGGGTGCGTCACAAACGCCGGGTGCGTTCGGGCAGGCTGGCCGCGTTCAGACACAGGCCGGGCGCCGGGGGCCGCCGAGCGGGCGCCCGGGGTGTCGGGCGCGGCTGGTTACCACGGCACGGGGCCGTTCTCGTCGAAGAAGGCGCCTGTCGGGCCGTCCGCGGGCAGCGTCGCCAGTCGTACCGCCGCCGTGGCGCCCTGGCTCGCCGTGCGCGGGCCCGAGTGGAAGTTCAGGTCCGTCGCGCAGTAGCCGGGGTCGGCGATGTTGACCTTGATCGGAGTGTCGCGCAGTTCGTTGGCGTAGGACAGGGTTACCGCGGTCAGGGCCGACTTCGAGGAGTTGTAGGCCAGCAGGGGGTTCTGGGCGTACACGTGGGACGGGTCGGCGGTGAAGTGCAGCGAGCCCAGGCCGCTGCCCAGGTTCACGATCCGCCCCGCCTCCGCGCGGCGCAGGGCCGGCAGGAAGGCGTTGGTCACGGCGATCACACCGAAGACGTTGACCTCGTAGGTGTCTCGCACCAGCTGCAGCGGGGTCGCGCTCGGAAGGGCGCCGCGCTCCAGGAGTACGCCGGCGTTGTTGACCAGGACGTCCAGGACCTCGACCTGGGCGGCGGCCGCCTCGATCGAGGCCGGGTCGGTCACGTCCAGCGGCAGGAAGTCGGCGTCCAGGGCCGCGGCCGCCTCCTTGCCGCGTTCCGGGTCGCGGGCGGCCACCAGCACGTGCATTCCCAGGGCGCGCAGTTCCCGGGCGATCTCCCGGCCGATGCCTTTGTTGGCCCCAGTGACCAGGGCCGTCTTCGTCGTCATGACGTCCACCGTGGACGCCCGGAAGCGGCCGTGGGAGAGACGCGATGAACCGCGGACCGGCAGACCCCGGATCAGCCGGGGAGGCACGGCAAACCACGGACCGGCAGACCGCGGATCAGCTGAAGAGTCGCGGTGAAGCGCGGACCCGCGATCTCGGATCAGGTGGAGAGTCGCGGTGAAGCGCGGACCGGCGATCTCGGATCAGGTGGAGAGACGCGGTGAAGCGCGATCTGGCGATCTTGGGAACCAGCGGGAGATGCGCGGCGAACCGGCGGTCCACGCAGCCGGCGGGAGCAGCGGCCTCGCTCAACATCGGATCGGCGATCCCTGGTTACGCGGCCGGCCGTCGCGCAGGATGAGCACGTGGGCGTGAACCGGGTACAGCTGGCCGAGTTCCTCAAGGACCGTCGCGCGCGCGTGAGCCCGGCCGACGCCGGGCTGCCCGCGGGAACCCGCCGGCGCACGCCAGGGCTGCGGCGGGAGGAGGTCGCGCGCCTCGCCGGGATCTCCGTGGACTACTACGCGCGGCTCGAGCAAGGCAGGGGGCCGAACCCGTCGCGCCAGGTGCTCGCGGCGCTCGGGCGGGCGCTGCGCCTGTTCGAGGACGAGCGGGGACACCTCTTCCGGCTCGCCGGAGAGCAGCCCGGGCCGCCCGCGGGGCCGTCGCAGTCGGTGCCGCCGGGCATCCTGCACCTGCTGGAGCGGCTCGATGACACGCCGGCGTTCGTGATCGATGCGAAGTACGACCTCCTGGCCTGGAATCGCATGGCGGTCCGGCTCATGGGCGATCCTCCGCCCGAGCGAAACATGATCTGGAACGCGTTCTGCGGGCCGATGCCGGTGGCGATGGAGTCGTCCGCGGAGTTCCAGTCGTTCGCCGACGAGTCGGTGGCCGACCTGCGGGCCGCGTCCGTGCGGTACCCGGACGACGAGAGCATCCGCGCGCTGATCGAGCGCCTGCACGCGGGCAGCGCCGAGTTCACCCGCCGCTGGAACCAGCACCGCGTCTGTGTGCGCCGCACCACCCGCAAGACGGTGACCCATCCGGTGTACGGCGAGCTCGACCTCGAGTGCCAGGTCCTCCACGCCGACGACAGCGGCCAGCGCGTGGTCTTCTACACCGCGGCCCCGGGCTCACGAACCGCGGACGTCCTCAGCGGCCTCCGCGAGCAGACCGGCGTGTGACAGCGTCCCATCACCGCATGGCCAAAGGCCCCGGGCTCACGAACCGCGGACGTCCTCAGCGGCCTCCGCGAGCAGACCGGCGTGTGACAGCGTCCCATCACCGCGTGGCCAAAGGCCCCGGGCTCACGAACCGCGGACGTCCTCAGTGGCCTCCGCGAGCGGTCCGGGGTGTGACAGCGTCTCGTCCGTCACGTCGATGCGCCGCGTGGCCGAGGCGCCCACGAACTCCGTCACCTTGCTCGACTCGTGACTGAGCCGCCCCGCCATCAGGGCCGCCTGCCAGGCCAGCCCGAACGCGACGCCGGGCGCGAGGGGCAGCAGCCAGTCCGCGAACACCCCGGTCGCCGGCAGGTGCTCGATGATCAGGGCGGCGAACGCGATGACCGCGCCCTGCGCGAACCCCCGCCAGGCGGCCCGGCCCGCGGCGGAGGTGGCCTCGCGGCGCGGGGTACGAGCGTCGAGCCCGTCGGCCGCGGCCAGGTCCCGCCGCCCGAAGTTGAAGCCGGCGACCCCGGACGCGACGGAGAGCCCGAGCACGGTGGAGGTGAGCCAGCTGCGGGTGAGGAAGTACGACAACCCCAGCACGGCCCCGCCCGAGCCCACGGCGACGAGGGCACGCAGCCACTCTTTCTTGTCGCCTGGGTACCAGTAGTAGCGGGTCGTGTTCGGCCCGACCTGCCGGATCACCTGACCCATGCGAGCGCTCCAAAAGCCGGGAAGCGGACGAACCCGATAGTCAGAACAATACCGTTGCAAACGTCCCGACCTGCTCAAAACCGCAACGCTCGTAGACGCGCCGGGCCGGCAGGTTGTAGTCGTTCACATACAGGCTGACCGATGGCGCCACGCGGCGCAACGCATCACGCACGACTGCGGCGATGCCGGCCGTCGCCAGGCCTTGCCCCCGCAGCTCCGGATCGGTCCAGACGCCCTGGATCTGGGCGGTGTGCCGGGTGACCACGGCGAGCTCGGCCTTGAACACGACCTTGCCGTTGTGGAAGCGCGCGTACGCCCGCCGCGCCCGCACCAGCTCGCCGATCCGCTCGCGGTAGGAGCGCTCGCCGCCGTCGGCGGTCGGCGAGACCCCGACTTCCTCGGTATACATGGCCACGGCCGCGGGGAAGAGCAGGTCGATCTCGTCGGGGCGCACGAGCCGGACGTTCGGGTCGGGCGCGATCGGCGACGGGTTGCTGATCGCCATGAGCGGCTGATTCGGCCGTACGTCCCGGGAGGGCCCCCAGGTCGGCGCGAGATGCGACCAGAGCCCGAGGACCGCGTCCGCCGAGCCGACGATCGACGAGCAGCCCCGTGGCTCCCCGGCGACCATCTCGGCGAAGGCGGCGACGGCGGCGGCCGAGGCGTGCACGGGGATCAGGTTGGCCCCGACCCAGCACAGCGACTCCAGGTTGCGGCGGGAGCCGTACCCGAAGATCCGCGCGTCCTGCCGCCACCAGGCCAGGCCCGCCATCGAAACCCGCTCGGCCACCTGGGCGCCTCCGAACGGGTCCCGATCGAGCAGGCGTTCGACCGATCCCCGCTCGGCGTCACCGAGCAGCCGCGCAGCCACCGTCAGCATGCCTACCAGCCTGCCAGATCATGCCGAAGATGGCTGCACATACCCTCGCCCCGGTGAGCCCCGGTGAAGACGACCGTCAGTGGACGGTGACCGTGGGGCCGAGGCCGCGCAGCTCCTCGGGGAGCTCCACGCCCTGCTCCTCGGCCAGCCGCAGCGCCTCCTCGACCAGGGTCTCCACGATCTGCGACTCGGGCACGGTCTTGATGACCTGGCCCTTGACGAAGATCTGGCCCTTGCCGTTGCCGGAGGCGACGCCGAGGTCGGCCTCGCGGGCCTCGCCGGGGCCGTTGACGACGCAGCCCATGACCGCGACCCGCAGCGGCGCCGGGAACCCGTCCAGCGCGGCGGTGACCTGGTCGGCGAGCGAGTAGACGTCGACCTGGGCGCGGCCGCAGGAGGGGCACGAGACGATCTCCAGGCCGCGCTCGCGCAGCCCGAGCGACTCGAGGATCGCCTGGCCGACCTTGATCTCCTCGACCGGCGGGGCCGAGAGGGAGACCCGGATGGTGTCGCCGATGCCCTGGGCGAGCAGAGCCCCGAAGGCGACCGACGACTTGATCGTGCCCTGGAAGGCCGGGCCGGCCTCGGTCACGCCGAGGTGCAGCGGGTACTCGCACTGCTCGGCCAGCTGCCGGTACGCCCGGATCATCACGACCGGGTCGTTGTGCTTCACGGAGATCTTGATGTCGCGGAAGCCGTGCTCCTCGAACAGCGAGCACTCCCAGAGCGCGGACTCGACCAGCGCCTCGGCGGTGGCCTTGCCGTACTTCTCCAGCAGCCGCTTGTCCAGGGAGCCCGCGTTCACGCCGATGCGGATCGGCACCCCGGCGTCGGAGGCCGCCTTCGCGATCTCCTTCACCTTGTCGTCGAACTGCCGGATGTTGCCTGGGTTCACCCGGACCGCGGCGCAGCCGGCGTCGATGGCGGCGAAGACGTACTTCGGCTGGAAGTGGATGTCGGCGATGACCGGGATCTGCGACTTCTTCGCGATCGCGGGCAGCGCCTCGACGTCGTCCTGGCTCGGCACGGCGACCCGGACGATCTGACAGCCGGACGCGGTCAGCTCGGCGATCTGCTGCAGCGTCTTGTTGACGTCGGCGGTGAGCGTGGTGCACATGGACTGCACCGACACCGGGGCTCCGCCGCCGACGGGGACCGGGCCGACCATGATCTGACGGGACTTGCGCCGGGGCGCCAGCGCGGGTGGCGGCACGGCGGGCAGGCCGAGGCTGACTGCGGTCATGAATGGACCCTTACCTTCGCGAAAGAGTGCTTACTTCAGCGTGATCGGGTTGACGAAGTCGGCCGTCACCGTCAGCAGGACGAAGACGCCGAGGACGCCGATCACCCCGAGGGTGAGCGGCGCCAGCTTGTAGTAGTCGACGCGACCCGGGTCGGGCTTGCCGAGCCTGGCCGCGATCCACGAGCGGACGCGCTCGAACCAGGCGATCGCGATGTGCCCGCCGTCCATGGGCAGCAACGGGAACAGGTTGAAGATGCCGAAGAACAGGTTCAGGGTGGCGAACAGCGACAGCAGCGACGCCCAGTCCCCGAGCTCGAACAGCTCCCCGCCGATGCGGCTCGCGCCGACGACGCTGACCGGGGTGTTCGGGTCGCGCTTCTCGCCCAAGATGGCCTTGAACAGGTTCGGGATGCGCTGCGGGATCTGCTTGAACGAGGCGAACGTGCGCTCGACGAGCGTGGCGGTGGCCGACCCCGTCTGGCTGACGCCGTCGACCGGGCCGTAGCGCAGGACCGGCAGGTCGCTGCTGCGGATGTCCACCGTGATGCCCAGCATGCCGCCGCGCTCGAGGTCGTCCGCGGTGATCTGGTCGGCGGTCTTGCCCGGGTCGATGGTGGACTTGATCCGCTGGGCCTCCGGGATCGCGGCGGTCCCGCTGAGCGTCTGCTCACCCCGCTTGTACTGCACCGTCACGGACTTGCCGACGTCGGCCTTGAGCTCGTCGCGCAGCGCCTGATTGCCGGCGATGGACCGGCCGTCGATGGCCAGGATGATGTCCCCGGGCTGCAGGCCGAGCTGGGCGGCCGGGCTGCGCGGGTCCTTGGCCGGGTCGCAGGCCTTCTGGCTCTTCGTCGCCGGATCGTACTGGTAGGTCGGGCTCACGCACTGGCTGATCGTGCCCACGCGGACGGGCACCTCGTTGACCTTGCTCGCGTCCGGGATGCCGACGAATGAGAACAGCACCCACAGCGTGATCAGGGCGAGCGCGAAGTGGGTGATGGAGCCCGCCGCCATGACGATCGTGCGTTTCCACACCGGGAACCGCCACATGGCCTTCGGGTCGTCGGCGCCGGACCTGCCGGTCTCGGGGTCGACGTCCTCCTCCTGCGGCGTCATCCCGACGATCTTCACGAATGCGCCGAAGGGCAGGGCCTTGAGCCCGTACTCCACCCCGTTGCGCTTGAACGCGAAGATCGTCGGCCCGAAGCCGATGAAGTAGCGGGTCGCCTTCATGCCGAACCAGCGGGCGGACCAGAAGTGTCCGGCCTCGTGGATCGCGACGGCGATCAGGATGCCCAGCGCGAACAGGACAATCCCCAGCACGAAGGTCATTCGGCCCCTCTCCGGTCGGCGCCCGCGGCGATGAGCGCACGGGCGTGGGCCCGCGCCCAGGACTCGGCGGCGAGCACGTCATCGACGGTACCTGGTTCCGCGAAATCCGGGGCCTCGGCCAGGGTCCGCTCGAGCGTCTCCACGATGCCGAGGAACGGCAGATCACCCGCGGTGAACGCCGCGACACACTCCTCGTTCGCGGCGTTGTAGATCGCGGGGCGGCACCGCCCGGCCTCGCCGGCCGCCTTGGCCAGGGAGACCGCCGGGAACGCCTCCTCGTCCAGCGGCCGCAGCTCCCACGTGTGCGCGCTGGTCCAGTCGACCGCGGGCGCGGCGCCGGCGACCCGGTCGGGCCAGCCGAGCGCGAGGGCGATCGGGATGCGCATGTCGGGCGGGCTGCACTGGGCGAGGGTGGAGCCGTCGTCGAACTCGACCATGGAGTGGATCACCGACTGCGGGTGAACCATGACCTTGATGTCGGCATACGGCACCGCGAACAGCTCGTGCGCCTCGATCACCTCCAGCCCCTTGTTCACCAGGGTGGCGGTGTTGATGGTCACCACGGGGCCCATGTCCCAGGTCGGGTGGGCCAGCGCGTCGGCCACGGTCACGTCGCGCAGCTGGTCGCGGGTCCGGCCGCGGAAGGCGCCGCCGGAGGCGGTGAGCACCAGCCGGCGCACCTCGCCGCGGGCGCCGCCGCGCAGGCACTGGGCGAGCGCGGAGTGCTCGGAGTCGACCGGGACGATCTGGCCGGGCTTCGCGGCCGCGCGCACCAGGGGGCCGCCGGCGACCAGCGACTCCTTGTTGGCCAGGGCGAGGGTGCGCCCGGCCCGGAGGGCGGCGAGGGTGGGGGCGAGCCCGAGGGAGCCCACGACGCCGTTGAGCACCGTGTCGCACGGCCACTGCGCGAGCTCGGTCATCGCGTCCGGGCCGGCGAGGATCTTGGGCAGCTTGAAGTCACCGGTGGCCCAGCCGCGCCGCTGCGCCTCGGCGTAGAAGGCGAGCTGGAGGTCCTGGGCGGCACTGGCCCGGGCCACTCCGACGGCCTCGACGCCGAGCTCGAGGGCCTGGTCGGCGAGCAGGGCGACGTTGCCGCCGCCGGCGCCGATCGCCACGACCCGGAAGCGGTCCGGGTTGCGCCGGACGATATCGATGGCCTGCGTGCCGATGGATCCGGTGGATCCCAGGAGCACGATCTCGCGAGGGCTCACTCCCCCATTGTGTCAGGTTGCCTCAGGCCGGGGCCGGGCGCGGCGGAGGGCCGCGCCCGGCCGACTGTCCTATGTGGATCAGAGCCGGAGTGCGGCCGGCAGCTCCCCCCGCCGGCCGCCCTCCGTCAGGGCCTCGACTGCTCCCGCCGGATCTCCATCAACAGCGGTCTGAGCTGGGCCGATACGACGCACGACGAGCGTGCCCCCATGAGTCAGCGCGGTGAATCCCAGATCCCGTCCCCGTTCGTACGCATGTATTAATTATAGATCATCATTTGGTACCGGGCAATCGATTTACGGGCCGGCGCTAGGGCGCGAGGCGGTGCAGATCCCGCGGAAACAGCGTCGTCTCGCGCACGTTCGCGGCCCCCGACAGCCGGGCCAGGAACCGCTCCAGCCCGATCGCGAACCCGCCGTGCGGCGGCATCCCGTGCCGGAACGCCTCGAGGTAGCCCTCCAGCCCCGCGGCCTGCTCCCCGAGCACGGCGGCGTAGTCGGCGTACCGATGCAGCCGCTGCCCGCCCGTGACCAGCTCCAGGCCCCGGAACAGCAGGTCGAAGGAGTTGGACCAGCGCGGCTCGGACGGCTGCGGGTGCGTGTAGAAGGGCCGCTTGGCCATGGGGTAGCCCTCGACGTAGACGAAGTCCGAGCCGTGCTCGGCCAGCGCCCACGCCCCGAGCGCCCGCTCGTGCTCCGGGGCGAGGTCGGGCTCCTGCGGGTCGGCCCCGGCGAGTTGCAGGGCCTCGCGGAAGTGCACGACCGGGATCGTTTCCGGCAGCCGTACCGAGCCGAGGCCGGCCGCCTCCGTCATGGCGCGCACGACCCGGGTGAGGACCGCCATCACGTCACGGTGGTCGCGGATGAACCCGAGCTCGGCGTCGAGCGACGTGTACGTGGCGAGGTGGCGCGAGGTGTCGTGCGGCTCGGCCCGGAACACCGGCCCGACCTCGTAGACGCGCTCGAACACCCCGACCATCGTCTGCTTGTAGAGCTGCGGGGACTGGGCGAGGTACGCCTGCCGCCCGAAGTAGTCGAGGGCGAAGACGTTCGCGCCGCTCTCGGTGGCGCCGCCGACGATCTTCGGGGTGAAGACCTCCGTGAAGCCGAGCCCGTCGAGCGTGGCCCGGAACGCCCCGACCGCGGCCGCGCCCGCGGAGAACACGGCCCGCCGGGCGGGGTGGCGCAGGCTGACGGCGGCGTGGTCGAGCAGCGCCGGCAGGCCCGCCTCGAGTTCCGGGCGGAACAGCTCGACCGGCGGCGGCTCGGCCTCGGACAGCACCTCGATCGCCTCGTGGGCGACCTCGAAGCCGCCGGGCGCGGCCGCGTTGGCCACGACGGTGCCGACGACCTCGACCACGGACTCCTCCGGGGGCACGGGGACGCCGGCGGGGACCACGACCTGGGCCAGGCCCGCGCGGTCGCGCACGATCAGGAACGTGACGCGGGCGAGGACGCGGCGGCGATGGACCCACCCGGCGAGCCGGATGGACTCCCCCGCGTGCTCGGCGAGGTCGGCGGACATCATGCGGCTGGACATGCAACACCTCCTGGGAAGGGACGCTCCCCGCAGGTGTGGGCGATGGGGCCGGTCGCGGTGCCACCACACCTTCACCGCGGCGGGCTTGCCGCGGCCTCTCGCCCGTGTGCGCCGGGCCACGCGGCGGGGCGTCCACGGCGGTCGTCAGGCGCCCGCCCCGCCCCCTCAGCATGGCGGGTGACCCGCGGCGACGCGACGGATTTCCACCCGGATCCCCGCCCGCGCGCCGGCACCCGGAGTGCGGGTGGCGTCACGGGTGCGTTTCCCGCGCGGGCGCGCTGGGAACGCCGTCGTCGTGAGCAGTACGAGGCAGGTGCCGGAGACCCGGTCGATGTCGCGGGACGAGCTCTCGGCCGACGACGCGTGGCAGGCGCTGCGTCACCACGGGGGCTGGGCGCTGCTGCAGGAGGTGTTCCTGCGCTTCCGCTACGGCGACGGGTTCAGCCACGCGCGGGCGCTCGGCCTGCAGCTGTGCCTGGCCATCGTGCCCTTCCTCATCGCGCTGTCCGGCCTGGCCGGCAAGCTCGGCGTCAAGGAGGGCGGCGACGTGGTGGCCGACACCGTGCTCGCGCTCACCCCCGGCGCCAGCGAGCAGGTCGTCCACGACCTGCTCGCGCCCGGGCAGTCCGAGCGGGCGGGCGAGGTCGCGCTGCTGCTCGGCCTGGTCACCGGGCTGGTCGCGCTCACCACCGCGATGGCGCAGATCGAGCGCGGCGCCAACCGGATCTACGGGGTGGAGCGGGACCGGCCGGCGCACCTCAAGTACGCCCGCGCCGCGGTCCTGGCCGCGGTCGCCGGGCTGCCCGCGCTCACCGGGTTCCTGATGCTCGTGGCCGGGGACGCCCTCGGGGCCTCGGTGCGGGTGCGGTACCCCGGCTGGGGCGCCCCGGTCGCGCAAGTGTGGCAGGTGGTCCGCTGGCCCGCGAGCGTCCTGCTGGTCGTGACCGCCGTCGCCGCGATCTTCCGGTTCGCGCCCCGGCGCCGCCAGCCGGCCTTCTCCTGGCTGCTGTTCGGCGCCGCGCTGTCCACGGCGCTGTGGTGGGGCATCAGCGCGCTGCTGGCCCTCTACGTGCAGGGCAGCGGCGCGTTCGGCGCGACCTACGGGGCGCTGACCGGGATCATGGCCCTGCTGCTGTGGGCGAACGCGACCGGCATCGTGCTCTTCCTCGGCATCGCCTTCAGCGCGCAGCTCGAGGCGATGCGCGTCGGCGTGCCCGGACCGGTGATGCCCGACAAGTGGGCGCCGCCGGGGGTCAGGTCCGCGTCGTGACCTCGGGGCGGGCGTTGGTCTCGACGCGTACGGCGCCCAGGTCCGCCCGCCGCCCCGCCGCGCTGCCGGCCTCGAATCCCCCGCCGCTGAGCCGGCGCCGGCGGCCCGCCCGCACGTTGGGGTACTCCGCCTCCACGGCCAGGTCCACGGCGCGCTCGCGGTCGGCGAGGACCAGCGCGGTGCCCGGCGCCGGGGGCTCCTGCGCCCGCGCGGACGCGGCCGCGAAGCGCTGCTGCACCGCGGAGCCGAACCCGATCAGCCACGAGCGCCGCCAGGCCGCGGCCTGCTGCCCGTCCGGCACCGGCTCCCGCAGCAGGCCGCGCGCCGCCTGCACGAGCAGCGAGGCGAACAGCAGCTCGACGCCGGCGACGTCGGAGGCGAAGCCGAACAGGTGCACCGACACCCGCAGCCCGTCGGCGGTGCGCCGCTCGAGCCGGATCGACCGGCAGCGCAGCGCGGCCGCCACGACGTGCAGCAGGTAGGCCTTCTCGCGCAGGTAGGGCGCGGACAGCTCGACGAGCCGGTTGCCGACCGTCTGCCGGCGCGCCTCACGGGCGTCGAGCAGCGCCTGGTCGATGCCGTACTTCGCGATGAGCGCCGCCGCCTTGGCCGTGAGCGCGTCGGCCTCCTGCGGCGTGCAGGCCGGGTCCTCGGCCTTGGCCAGGAGCTTGCGTACCTTGTCGAGCAACCTTCACTCGCCCGGCGCGGGGGTGCCGGCCGGGCGCGACCGCAGCTCGTGGCCGACGCTCGTGAGGCAGCGGCCGCTCTCCAGGTCGAACTTCCAGCCGTGCAGCTGGCAGGTCAGGGTCTTGCCGTCGACGATGCCGAAGCGCGTCAGGTCGGCCTTGAGGTGCGGGCAGCGGCGCTGGACGATCCAGTCGCCGAGCTTGATGTCCTCGGCGTCGGGCTTCTGCTCGGCGTACCAGCCCTCGGCGTACTGCAGCCGCTCCTCGGACAGGCACTTGAAGAACGCGTAGACGAACTCGTTGTACTGCCCGATCCGCGCGGCCGAGAACCGGCAGGACAGGAACAGCGAGTTGACCCAGTCGACCTCCCCGATGAACAGCAGGTGCTCGACCAGCGCGCGATCGGTGCGGAAGCGGTACCGCACCTTCTCGTCGGCGTAGGCGCGCACCTGCTTCTCGGGGAAGTCCACCACGATCGACTCGACCGACTCGCCGTCGTAGCCGACGAGGTCGAAGCGCACCGGCCCGCCGACGCCCTTGGCCAGGTAGACCGACTCGTCCAGCAGCGGCTCGATGCGCGCCTTCATCTCCTTGAGCACGTCGACCTCGGGGTGGCGCCAGGTCGCCTTGGCCGCCTCGATCACCGGCTTCTTGCGCGCGCGCATCTCCTCGAGGTGCTCGCGCTTGTGCGCGAAGAACTCCTCGACGTCGGTCGGGTGGGTGGTGACGGCCGAGTCCGCGGTGAGCTCCATCACCGACCCGGGCAGCAGCACGGTCGAGTTCGTTCCGCCGGCCTTGGCGTATTCCTGCTGGAACACCCACTGGTCGGGGAAGATGTTGCCCTCGTCACCGAAGATGTCGTTGAACTGCCACAGCTCGTCGTCGAGGAAGCAGGGCGGCCCGGCGATCGGCACGACGTTGGAGGCCTTCAGGTCGTCGATGTAGCGGAAGGTCCGGTCGAACTGCCGGTCGCGCTTCTGCTTGCCGAACGCGCGCTTGGCCGCCTCGGGCAGCTCGTAGACCATCGGATACCAGATCGCGCCCGAGAACTGCAGCAGGTGCGCGTGGACGTGCCCGAGCGCGTTGAAGGTGGTCAGGTCCGTCGGGCGCGCGTCGTTCTGGTTCAGCACGCGCACGCCGTCGTACTCCACCCACAGCGACGAGTCCCCGATCGGCCCGTCGGTCGGCGAGGTCAGCGCCTGGATCATGATCTTGAGTCCGCCGTCGAGCTCGTGGACCTGCTCCGACCTGGTCTCCAGGAACCGCGTGAAGCCCAGCGCCTCCAACTCGTCGCGCATCTCGCTGGTCGGGAACTCCGGCAGCAGCACGGTCGCCTTCTTCGACACGAACCGCTTGAGGTGCTCGGCGTCGAAGTGGTCGCGGTGCAGGTGCGACACGTAGAGGTAGTCGCAGTCGCCCAGCGCCTCCCAGTCCAGCAGCGAGTTGTCCGGGAACGGGAACCAGGAGGCGAAGTAGGCGGGGTTCACCCACGGGTCGCACAGAATGCTCCCGGCCGGCGTGTCGATGCGCAGGCTGGCGTGGCCGGTCCCGGTGATCCGCACCGCTGTCCTCCTCGATCGGTACCGCAGATTGCGCGAACGACGCTACCCGACCGACCCGCAACCGTCCGGGCCGGTGCCGCATGCCAGACTCTTGTGCGGAAGCCTTTGCGGCCGCGGCCGCTATTTCGTTCGCCGAAGGGACCGAACCGTGTCCGAGCACGAGCCAGTGACCTCCCCCGACCAGCACAAGCCGGGTCACCCGCGCGCGGCGCGCTTCGGCGCGGCCGTGTCGGTGCTGGTCCTGCTCACCATGCTCGTGGGCAACCACCGGGGGCGGGTGGAGGACATCTTCCTCATCGTGTGCGCGGGCCTGCTCGTGCTCGCCCTCGTCGGCGACTGGGTGCTGCGCCGCAACGGCCTGCGCTGAGCCTCCGGGCCGCCCGCCGCCCGGAGCTTCCGCTACCGGGCACTGCTCGCTCGGCTCGGGTGACCCACCGCGGACCTGGCAGCGACGGCGCGCCAGCGCCGAGCGGTGTCTGGCGGGAGCGACGGTCCGCACCCCCGCGGACCCGAGTCATGAACCGTCCGCCGGGTCCGACAATTCGGGCACCGTATGACCTCGACCGGTGACGCTGCGTGCCGATCGTCCGATCCTGAGCAAGTGTCATGTTTCGAACTGTGCGAATGACTGAGGGCGCGCCCGGCTCGGCCGGACGCGCCCTCAGTCTACGTTGTGCGTTCGGTCAGCGACGTCGCGTGACGATGTCGCGGACCTCCTTCAGCGCCGCGTCGACCTCGGCCTCGAAGTAGCCGCCGGGCACCAGGTTGAAGTGCGACGGGTCGAGGTCCCCGTCGGTCAGCGGGCCGCCGCGGCCGGTCAGCGAGGCCATCACGCCCTCGAACAGGCGGTCAACCTGGGCACGGTCGTAGCCGCTGCCGAAGCGGCGCAGCTGGAACGTGCGGCGCAGCTGGTCGATGCGGGCCACCTCGCCCGACTGGTGCTGGGGCGGGCCGCCGTAGGGATCGCCCTGGGGCGCGCCGTAAGGATCCCGCTCGGGGGGCGGGGCGCCGTAGGGGTCGCGGTCCGGTCCGGGGCCACCGTAGGCCGGCTCGGGCCGCTCCATGCGGATCTCGGCGGTCATGTCGGCCCGCGGGGCGCGCGGGCCCTGGTCGTAGCCGCGGTCGTCGTCGAAGGCGCCGCCGTAGGTCGGCTCGTCGTAGCGGCCGTAGCCGGGGCCACCGGGGCCGCCAGGACCACCGGGCGGGCCGGCCGGGGGCGGCGGCGTCGGGCGGGCCGGCAGGGGCGCGCCGGGCGGCGGGGGCGCGGGGCGCTCCATCGTGCGGTCGACCGGCCGGTCCATCCCCATCGTCCGGTCGGCGGGACGGTCCATGCCCATGGTGCGGTCCACCGGGCGGTCCATGCCCATCGTGCGGTCGGCGGGGCGGTCCATGGGGCCGCCCATCGGCGGGCCCATGCGGTCCATGCCGGGCGGCGGGCCCATGCGGTCGGGTCCGGGTGGGCCCATGCGGTCCGGGCCGGGGCCCATGCGGTCGGGTCCGGGGGGACCCATCCGGTCCGGGCCGGGCGGCGGGCCCATGCGGTCCGGCGGGGGCGTCATGCCGACCCGGTCGGGCATGCGCTGCGGCTCCATCCGGTCCGGCATGCGCTGCGGCTCCATCCGCTCGGGCATGCGCTGCGGCTCCATGCGCTCCGGAGCCATCCGCAGCTCGCCGCTGCGGGAGTCGAGGGCCCGGCCGAAGCCGCCGCCGCTGCCGCGCTCCTCGTGCTCGGCCAGCTGGCGCTCGACGCGGTCGAGGTGCAGGTCGACCTGCCATTCGTCGTAGCCGCCGAAGCGGACACGGAAGACCACGTCGTGGACTTCCTGCGCGCTCACCGGCGCGCCCATGGAGTCTCCGGAGAGGGTTGCCTCCACCCGGTCGAGGAACGAGTCGACCTCGTCGACCTTGTATCCCCGACGCATCGCACGGCGCCGGAACCGCTGACCCTGACTCACTGTGTCTCCTCGTTCGCTCGCCGTGCTAGCAAGCCGTTCTTACGCTCTCCCACCTTGCCACCTCCGGAGGCCGCAAGCTGCCCGCAGGCACCGTCAATCTCCCGACCCCTGGTGTCACGCACTGTAGTGGGAACACCGGCGGCCCGGAGACGCCGGACGAACTCCCGCTCCACCGGCTTGGGACTCGCGTCCCACTTGCTGCCCGGTGTCGGATTGAGCGGGATGAGATTGACATGCGCGAGACGGCCGGACAAGAGCCGACCGAGCAGATCCGCTCGCCACGGATGGTCGTTCACATCCCGGATCATTGCGTACTCAATGGACACGCGCCGACCGGTGCGAGCCGCATACTCGAACGCGGCATCAAGCACTTCGGCGACCTTCCAGCGTTGGTTGACCGGCACGAGCGTGTCGCGCAGATCATCATCGGGCGCGTGCAGCGACAGCGCAAGCGTCACCGACAGCCCCTCCTGCGTCAACCGGCGCATCGCGGGGACCAGCCCGACGGTCGACACCGTGATGTGGCGCTGCGACAGCCCGAGGCCCTCGGGAGCCGGTTCGGTCAGCCTTCGTACGGCCGCGATCACGCGGTTGTAGTTCGCCAGCGGCTCCCCCATGCCCATGAACACGACCCGGGAGAGCCGGTCCGGGCAGCCGGGCAGCGCGCCGCGCGCGGCCAGCCCCGCGAACCACACGACCTGGTCGACGATCTCCGCCGTGGACAGGTTGCGGGTCAGGCCGGCCTGGCCGGTCGCGCAGAACGGGCACGCCATGCCGCAGCCGGCCTGGCTCGACACGCAGACGGTGACCCGGTCCGGGTAGCCCATGAGCACGCTCTCCACGAGCGAGCCGTCGTGCAGGCGCCAGAGGGTCTTGCGGGTGGTGCCGTTGTCGGTGGCGAGCTCACGCACGGGCTCCAGCAGCTTGGGCAGCAGCGTCCCGGTGATCGCCTCCCGGGTGCGGGCCGGCAGGTCGGTCATCTCCTGCGGGTCGCGCACCAGGCGGCCGAAGTAGTGCGCGGAGACCTGCTGCGCGCGGAAGGCCGGCTCCCCGAGCTCGGCGACGGCGGCCCGGCGGCCGGCGAGGTCGAGGTCGGCGAGGTGGCGCGGGGGCAGCGCGGCGCGACGGCCGTCGGGGGTGGTGCCGGCCGCGCTGGGGGACAGGTTCAGTACGGGAAGCTGCGTCATGGCTTTTCCAGTGTCCCATGCCGCGCCGCATGATCTCCAAGACCGCCGAGCAGCACGGCCGGGCGACGCGTCACGGTCCGTCTACCGCGCGTTCACCCTCGTCTCGGCTGG
This sequence comes from Dactylosporangium sp. CA-139114, assembly GCF_050955725.1. Taxonomy (NCBI): domain Bacteria; kingdom Bacillati; phylum Actinomycetota; class Actinomycetes; order Micromonosporales; family Micromonosporaceae; genus Dactylosporangium; species Dactylosporangium sp. CA-139114. The sequence continues at coordinate 1,594,071 of NZ_CP192080.1, read as the reverse complement.
TCATCGGGTCCACGGCACCAGGAAGGCCAGGACGGCGTAGGCGGTCGGCAGCGCCAGCAGGATGGAGTCCAGGCGATCCATCAGGCCGCCGTGGCCGGGCAGCAGGTTGCTCATGTCCTTCACGCCGAGGTCGCGCTTGATCAGCGACTCGCCGAGATCGCCCAGCACCGACGCGATCGAGACCGCGACGCCGAAGATCGCGCCGTGCCACCACAGGGCGCCGTCGACCAGCAGCGGCAGGGCGACCGCGCTGCCGGCCCCGGTCCACACCACCGAGCCCGCGAACCCCTCCCACGACTTGGCCGGGCTGACCGACGGGGCCATGGGGTGCTTGCCGAGGAAGACACCGGTGGCGTACCCCCCGGTGTCCGACAGCACCACGGCGAGCACGGTCACGAGGACCCGCACGCTGCCGTCGTGGGCCGGATAGGCGAGCAGGGCCGCGAAGGAGCCGAGGAAGGGCACGTACACGGCGATGAGCGCGCCGGCGGTCACGTCCCGCTGGTAGTGCGCGACACCGTCGGCGAAGCGCCACACGAAGACGAGCAGCAGCGTGGCCAGCAGGCCCAGCGGCAGCCGCTCGGCCCCGCCGAACCACGCGAGGCTGACCATGAGCGGCGCGCCGAGCAGGAGCGGGACCAGCGGGGGGCGCGCCTTCTGCACGCTGACGGCGCGGACCATCTCCCAGACGCCGACGGACACGGCCGCGATCACGAGGCCGAGGAAGAGCCACTTCCACACGAACAGGGACACGACGACGACGCCGCCGAGGCCGACGCCGACGCCGATCGCGGCGGGGAGGTTCCGGCCGGCCCGGCTCTTGCGGGGGGCGTTGCTCTCGGTCGCGGCTCTGCTCCCGGGTTCGGCGGCGGTGCCGTTGGCGGCGGCCTCCGCGGGGCGGGTGGGTGCCGCGCCCAGGGTGGCGGGGGGTCCGGGCGGCGCGCCGCCGTTGCGGTTCGTGGTTCCCGCGGCGGGCACGGTGCCGGGAGGCGTCGCGGGCGCGTCGTGCGCCGCGGGGGCGTCGGGAGCCGGGGCGGCGCCGTCCGGTACGAGATCCGGCTCTTCCGCTTGTGGCTCTTCCCCCGACCGTTCGGGCGCGGCACTGTGCTGCCGCGCCCGCGCCGACGACGGGTCGGGGGCCTTCTGAGCCCGGTCCAGATGGGCCATCAGACCTCGAGTAGCTCGGCTTCCTTGTGCTTGAGCAGCTCGTCGACCTGCGCGACGTAGCGGTGCGTCAGGTCGTCGAGCTCCTTCTCCGCGCGACGGCCCTCGTCCTCGCCGGCCTCGCCGTCCTTGACGATGCGGTCGAGCTCCTCCTTGGCCTTGCGGCGCACGTTGCGGATCGCCACGCGGGAGTCCTCGGCCTTGTTGCGGGCCACCTTGATCATGTCGCGACGCCGCTCCTCCGTCATCTGCGGCAGCAGGATGCGGATCTGGGTGCCCTCGTTGTTCGGGTTCACACCCAGGTCGGAGTCGCGGATCGCCCTCTCCATCGCGCCGATCTGCGACGCGTCGTAGGGCTTGATGATCGCCATGCGCGGCTCGGGGATCGCGATCGAGGACATCTGCGGCAGCGGGGTCGGGGTGCCGTAGTAGTCGACCATCACCTTGCCGAACATCGCCGGGGTGGCGCGGCCGGTACGGATGACCGCGAACTCCTCCTTGGCGTGCTCGATCGCACGATCCATCTTCTCTTCGGCCTCGAAGAGTGTCTCTTCGATCACGGGGTCTGTCCTCCTCGATCCGGGACGGGCTCGGCGGTGATGAGCGTGCCGATCCTCTCACCACTCAACGCGCGAGCGACGTTGTCCTCCCCCTCCGCGCCGAAGACCAGCATCGGCAGCGCGTTCTCCTGGCAGAGGCTGAACGCCGTCTGGTCCACCACCCGCAGCCCCTGCAGCAGCGCCTCGGCGAACGTGAGGCTGTCGAGCTTGCGGGCGGTCGGATCGGTGCGCGGGTCGGCGGTGTAGACGCCGTCGACGCCGTTCTTGCTCATGAGCACGGTGTGCGCGTGGATCTCCAGCGCGCGCTGGGCCGCGACCGTGTCGGTGGAGAAGTACGGCAGGCCGGCGCCCGCGCCGAAGATGACGACGCGGCCCTTCTCCAGGTGGCGGATCGCCCGCCGCGGGATGTAGGGCTCGGCGACCTGGGCCATGTTGATCGCGCTCTGCACGCGCGTGTCGATGCCTTCCTTCTCCAGGAAGTCCTGCAGCGCCAGGCAGTTCATCACCGTGCCCAGCATGCCCATGTAGTCCGCGCGCGAGCGGTCCATCCCGGCCCGGGAGAGCTCGGCGCCGCGGAAGAAGTTGCCGCCGCCCACCACGACGGCGACCTGCACGCCGCGGCGCACGACCGCGGCGATCTGGCGCGCCATGCCGCGCACCACGTTGGGGTCGACGCCGACGGCGCCGCCTCCGAACACCTCACCGGAGAGCTTCAGCACGACGCGCCGCGCCCCGAGCGGGACGGGGGTCAGGGACTGCCTGGCCGCTTCGACGGCGGTGTTCGTCATGTGGGCACCCTTCTGTCTGCTTGTGGAAAGGGGGTCACGGTCTCCATCCGGTGGACCGTGACCCCCTCACTGCTGTTGTACCCGCCGGTCAGGCCTGGCCGACCTCGAAGCGCACGAACCGCGTCACTTCGATGCCGGCCTCCGCCAGCACCTGCTTGACCGTCTTCTTGTTGTCGCTGACCGAGGGCTGCTCGATCAGGACGAAGTCCTTGAAGAAGGCGTTGACCCGGCCCTCGATGATCTTCGGCAGGGCCTGCTCGGGCTTGCCCTCCTCGCGGGCGGTCTCCTCGGCGATGCGCCGCTCGGACTCGACCACGTCGGCGGGGACCTCGTCGCGCGTGAGGTACTTCGGCCGCATCGCGGCGATCTGCATCGCCACGGCGCGAGCGTCGGCGACGGCCGCCTCGTCGTTCTTGCCGGAGAACTCGACCGCGACGCCGACCTGCGGCGGGAGGTCGGGGCTCTTGCGGTGCATGTAGATCGCGACCGGCTCGCCGAGCACCGCGATGCGGTTGATGACGAGCTTCTCGCCGATGCGGGCCGACTCGGCCTGCACCAGGTCGGCCACGGTGGCGTCGCCGAGCTTGGAGGCCAGCAGCGCCTCGACGTCGGCCGGCTTGGTCGCGTCGACGTGCGCCGCGAGCTTCTGGCCGAGCTCGACGAACGCCTCGTTCTTGGCCACGAAGTCGGTCTCGCAGTTGATCTCGACCAGACCCGAGCCCGAGTGCGCGACGAGGCCGTTGGCGGTGGTGCGCCCGGCACGCTTGCCGACGTCCTTCGCGCCCTTGATGCGCAGCAGCTCGACGGCCTTGTCGAAGTCGCCCTCGGCCTCCTCGAGCGCCTTCTTGCAGTCCATCATGCCGGAACCGGTCAGTTCGCGGAGCCGCTTGACGTCCGCGGCGGTGAAGTTGGACATGACTCTCTCTCGCTCTGTGGGTTACGCCTGGTTGTTCTCTTCGGCGGCCGGAGCCGCGGCGACGGGAGCCTCGGCAGCGGGGGCCTCGGCGGCGGGGGCCTCGGCAGCGGGGGCCGCCGCGGCGGGGGCGGCCTTGGCGCCACCCTCGAGCAGCTCGCGCTCCCACTCGGCGAGCGGCTCGTCACCGGCCACGACGCCCGGCTCGGGCTTCTGGTCGGCCCGGGTGGCCCGCCCGGAACGAGCGATCAGACCGTCGGCGACCGCGTCGGCGACCACGCGGGTCAGCAGCGCCGCGGAGCGGATGGCGTCGTCGTTGCCGGGGATCGGGAAGTCGACCTCGTCCGGGTCGCAGTTCGTGTCGAGCACGGCGATGACCGGGATGCCCAGCTTGCGGGCCTCGTCGACCGCGATGTGCTCCTTCTTGGTGTCGATGACCCAGATCGCCGACGGGAGCTTCTGCATGTCGCGCAGACCACCGAGGGTCCGGCTGAGCTTCGTCTGCTCGCGGGACAGCTGCAGGGTCTCCTTCTTGGTGTACCCCTGCGCGGTGCCGGTCAGGTCGAGGCTCTCGAGCTCCTTCATCCGCTGGAGGCGCTTGTAGACCGTCTGGAAGTTGGTCAGCATGCCGCCGAGCCAGCGGTGGTTGACGTAGGGCTGCCCCACGCGCGTCGCCTGCTCGGCGATCGCCTCCTGGGCCTGCTTCTTGGTGCCGACGAACAGCACCGAGCCACCCTCGGCCACCGTGTTGCGGATGTAGTCGTACGCCTTCTCGATGTAGTCGAGCGTCTGGCGCAGGTCGATGATGTAGATACCGTTGCGCTCGGTGAAGATGAAGCGCTTCATCTTCGGGTTCCAGCGGCGGGTCTGGTGCCCGAAGTGCACACCACTCTCGAGCAGCTGGCGCATGGTCACGGCCATGTCGGCGGGATCCCTTCGATCCTGGTTGTTCACGGCGAACCGGTCGGCCCGCCGTCCTGGCGCCCGGTCGTCGGCCGTCTCACCCTTCGCACGCGCGGTGGTGCACCACGCGTTCTCTCGGGACCAGGGCGGCCGCCGCCCCGGAATGCTCACCCGGCGCTGGGAATGCGGCGGGCTGGGGAGGGCGCGCGAGGTCGACCGCACGCTGTGCGGTCGCCGGTGAAAGTGTACGCGCCGGGCCCGGGCTTCCACGAATGCCCCCACTGACGTGTAGTTCGCCCGGCTGTAACCGTTTTGGGCTGGTCGCGTCGTTTGTCGTTCTTGGCCCGCTCGGCTCCATCGTCGCTCGCAGCCGTTTCGCGGCGCTTGCGGCTGTTGTGTGCCTCGGCGGGACTCTCGATGCGCCGGTCGCGACGTCACCTGCAACTGTGTCACGGTGCTTGCGCTCGGTTACGACGTCACGGCAGCGGTTTCGCGGGGGCTTGCGCTCGGCTACGACACCACGACAGTTCGTCTTAGCAGCACGTCTCAGCGCGTTTGCTGCTGCGACGTCGACGGCTGGCGGCCGCGGGCTCGCGCCCGGGCGACGGCCTTGACCCGAGGTCTTCGCCGCGCGGCTCGGGCAAGGCTGGCTCTCTACACCGCGCGGCTTGGGCAAGGCCGGCTCTCTACACCGCGCGGCTCGGGCGGGCCTGGCTCTCTACACCGCACGACTCGGGCAGGGCCCTGTTCACCGTGCGACTCGGGGGCAGGCCTTCATTCGCCTCTTCGCCCTTTTTTCGCGCGGTGCCGGTAGGGCCGGTTTCGTGGCCGCCATGCCTCTACCGGCTCGCGACTTTCGCGGCCGGCTGATGCCCTATGCGGCGAGCCCAGCCGCGACGAACAGCAACAACGCCACCGGCAGGTAGGCGAGCGGCGTCCGCAACCAGGCTCGCACCCCGGGCGCCGCCGCAGCCGCCCCACCGATCAGCCCATACAGCCCGAGCGAGAACATCGGCAGCGCCGGAATCATGAACATCCCGGCGAGCGTCGCCCCCGCGGGCACGTCACTCGCGGTCACGGCGTGGATGAACAGCCGCAGCACAGGCAGCTCGAACAGCACCGTCAACACCACCAGCACGACGGCGAGCCCAGGCCGCTTGCTCTGGTACACCGCACCGCCCACCTCCGCCCCGTACTGCTGCCGAGGCGCCGGCACGGCCGCGGTCAACGCCGTAGGACCGGCGAAGGCGTTCGGCATCGATCCGGTGCTCCCGCCCCCGCCGAGCACGCCCTCAGCCCCGGCCCCAACTCCGGCCCCGGCTGGCGCACCCGAGCCCGGCACTCCCGAAACGGGCCCACCGGACACCGGCCCGGCCGCTCCGGCCCCGAGCAGGCTGGTCGCACCGCCCCCGCCGATCCCGCCGGCCACTGCGACCCCTCCAGCTCCGCCGGCCATTCCGGGCCCGCCGGCCATTCCGGGCCCGGCGGCCATTCCGGGCCCGCCGGCCATTCCGGGCCCGCCGGTCGCTACGGCCGCTCCCGCCCCACCTGAACCGAGCGGCCCGGAGCTGGACGGCGTGATCGTCGGCAATCCCTGAATCGGCGACCCCGAGCTGGTGAGCCCCGGAATCGAGGCCCCAGCGAGCCCGCCGGAGGCACCGCCTCCGGAGACCGGCCGCTGCAACGCGCTGCGGTCGATGGCCTCGGAGCGCCGCGACCGGCTGACGAACTCCCCCGAATACTCACCCGAGTCACCGCCCCGCCCGAGGGCCGAGGCGCCGAACTGCCCGCTGGGGCTGTCGCCGTAGCTCAGCGGGTCGGCACCGTATCCACGGCCTCCTCCCCGCGGCTCCGGAACCCGGTACCCGCCGTCGTCGTACTCCCGCTCGTCCGCATACCGCGTCGGGGTGTACCCGCGGTCCTCGCTGTATCCACGATCCTCGCCGTACCCGCGATCCGAGTCGTCGCGGCCCCGCGAGCGCTCGTCCCGGCCCCGGTCACCGCGGCCGCGGTCGTCGTGCCCACGATCGTCACGGCGGTCGTCGTACCCGCGGTCGTCGTATCCACGGTCCTCCGGGTACCAGCGGGAATCCGCATCCGGGTCCGGGGAGAAGTTCCGGCGTCCATCCACGGTCCGTCACGGTAGGCCCTCGGCATGATCCTCGCCACCCGGCAAAGGTGCTTGTAATCTGCGTCGCTGCCGGCCCAACCACGCCCCGCAGCCCCTGACCAGGGCTCTCGGGATCGCAGGCGTTCCTCATGCACGCTCCGCGCTCCTGCCGCACCTGACGCCACATCCACGCCCGCGGCCCTCCCGCACGTGCCACCGCATCCACGCCCCGCGACCCTCCCGCACCTGCCACCGCCTTCACGCTCCACGGTCCTCCCGGACCTGCCGCTCGCCGGTCCGCATTCGGGGCCTTCGTACTCGCGTTCCTCCCCTGGCCAACCGATCCAGCCCTCGGCCCGGGGATGCTCGCCGAGCCCACCGGACCGCACCCGCATCGGCGCCCGCGGGGCCAGGACCACATCGGCCCGAGCGCCGCACCCGGCCGCATACTCGGGGGGTGACTGACGCCTCGCGTGATCCGCTCATCGCCCGCATGCGCCCGTTCGGCACCACCATCTTCGCGGAGATGTCGGCGCTCGCCGTGCGCACCGGCTCCGTCAACCTGGGCCAGGGCTTCCCGGACACCGACGGCCCGGCCGCGATGCTCGACGCGGCGGCCGCAGCGATCCGCGGCGGCCGCAACCAGTACCCGCCGGGCCCCGGCATCCCCGAGCTGCGCGCCGCGATCTCGGCCCACCAACGGTCCTTCTGGGGCCTCGAGTACGACCCGGACGGCGAGATCCTGGTGACCGCCGGCGCGACCGAGGCGATCGCGGCGAGCGTCCTGGCCCTGTGCGAGCCCGGCGATGAGGTCGTCTGCTTCGAGCCGTACTACGACTCCTACGCCGCATCCATCGCGCTCGCCGGAGCCGTCCGCCGCCCGGTCACCCTGCGGGCCGCCGAGGGCCGATACTCCTTCGACCCGGCCGAGCTGCGCGCCGCGTTCGGCCCGCGGACCCGCCTGGTGCTGCTCAACTCCCCGCACAACCCGACCGGCAAGGTCTTCACCGAGGCCGAGCTCACCCAGATCGCCGAGCTGTGCGTCGAGTACGACGTCCTGGCCGTCACCGACGAGGTGTACGAGCACCTGATCTTCAGCGACGCGGCCGCCCCGCACGTACCGCTCGCCGGCCTGCCCGGCATGCGGGAGCGCACGGTGCAGATCTCCTCGGCCGGCAAGACGTTCTCGTGCACCGGCTGGAAGATCGGCTGGGTATGTGGCACCCGCCCGCTGGTGTCGGCCGTGACGCGGGTGAAGCAGTTCCTGACGTACGTCAACGCCGGCCCGCTGCAGCCCGCGATCGCGGTGGCCCTGGAGTCGCCGGCCTCCTACTACCAGGAGTTCCGCGACGAGCTGCAGCGCAAGCGCGACCGCCTGTGCAAGGGCCTGACGGAGGCCGGGTTCGCGGTGTTGCAGCCCGAGGGCACGTACTTCGTCACCGCCGACATCACCCCGCTGGGCGGCACCGACGGCGTCGAGTTCTGCCTGGCGCTGCCCGAGCGCTGCGGCGTCGTCGCGGTGCCGACACAGGTCTTCTACGACGATGCCGAGGCCGGCCGACGGCTCGTCCGGTTCGCGTTCTGCAAACGCGACGAGGTCCTCGACGAGGCGGTCGCGCGGCTGCAGCGGCTCTGACCCGCTCACCACCCCTCCTCTCCGCCGGGCGGTCGGGGCTCCGCGCTCCCCCGGCGGCCCGCCGGGCGCCCGGCCGGCGGCGGTTCGCCCTCGACCGGACCGCGCGGCTCGCTGCTGAGCCGGTAGCCGTCCGGCCCCGACACCACGAACCCGAGCTCCTCCAGCAGCGGCAGATTCCGGCGAGCATCGCGCCCGCTGACCCCGGCCGTGGCGGCGATCTGCTCCGCCGTCGTCGCCCGCCGCGGCCGGACCGCGTCCAGAATGCGAGCCTGCAGCGGATCAAGGACGTCCTCGGGCCGCCCGGCCCCCTGGATCGGCGTGGCCAGCTCCCCGATGCTGCCGATCTCCTCGATGACCTCCTCGACCCGAGTCACCAGCACCGTGCCCGGCTGCCGCAGCTCGACGTGGCAGCCGACCGACATCGGCGAGTTGATCGGCCCGGGCACGACCATCGCGGTGCGTTGGAGCAGCCGTGCGTACCCGAGTGTGCTGCGCGCCCCGCTGCGTGACCCGGCCTCGATCATCACCGTGCCCCTCGTCGCCGCGGCGATCACCCGGTTGCGGGTCAGAAACCGCGTCTTGTGCGGGTGGGTGCCGGGTGGCCACTCGGTGACCAGCAGCCCCTCGTCGCCGATCTGCTCCAGCACCGCCGCGTTCGCCGCCGGGTACGCCTTGTCGATCCCGCACGCCAGCACCGCGACCGTCGCGCCGGCTCCGGCCAGCGCACCCCGGTGCGCGGTCACGTCGACGCCGAGCGCTCCGCCGGACACGACCGTGCACCCGCACTCCGCGAGCCCGTACGCGAACTCCGACGCGACATACGCGCCGTACCCGGTGATCGCCCTCGCGCCCACCACCGACACGGACCGCTCCAGCGTCTCGGCGAACCGCAGCGGTCCGCGCAGCCAGACACACATGGGCGGATCGGTGTCCCGGCGCAGCATGTTGCCCTCGCGGCTGGCCTTGACCAGATCGTCGAGCGCCGACGGCCACTCTTCGTCGACCGCGGTGACGATCCGCGCCCCGAGCCGCTCCGCCAGCTCCTCCATCCGCTCGGCGAGCTGCGTGCCCACGTCCGGCGAGCCCTCCACGCCGGAGCCGCGCACCCGCGCCTGCACCGCCCCCGCCAGCGCGCGCGAGATGCCGAACCCACCGACCACCCGAGCCAACGCCTCCTGTGCGCCGACCGAGCGCACGAGCACACCGAGCTCGCGGCATCCGGGCTCGACGAGCATCCCGAGCGCCATGCGCGCCACCCGCTCCTCCCCCGGCCTCATCGCACGGTCCTCGAACGCAGCTCGAGCGCTTCCCGCACGTCCGCCGCCTCGGGCCGCACCCGCCCATCGAGATCCGCGATCGTCCACGCCACCCGCACGGCTCGGTCAAAGCCCCGCGCGGACAGGCGACCGCGGTCCATCGCGTCGGTCAGTGGCCTCACCACCGGCCTCGGCAGGCGGAACCTGTGATGTCGCAGTAGCGAGCCCGAGACCTCGCCGTTCGACGCGGCCGCGGGCTTCCATCGCTCACCAGCAGCTTCGCGGGCCTTTTGCACTCGATCGGCGACTACCGCCGTCGACTCGACCTGCTCGGCGACGACGAGGGCGGCCGACCGGACGGGATCCAGGTCCACCTGGAGGTCGACGCGATCCATCAGTGGCCCGGAGAGCCTCGCCTGGTAGCGCCGCCGGACGATCGACGAGCACTCGCACAGCTTCTTGCCACCCGGCTTCGCGCATGGACAGGGGTTGGCCGCGAGGACCAACTGTGTCCGAGCCGGATACACGGTCTCGCCGTTGATCCGCCGCAGCCTCACCTCGCCCTCCTCCAGAGGCTGCCGCAGTGCCTGCAGCGCACCATTGGCGAACTCGGCACATTCGTCGAGAAACAGCACCCCGTTGTGGGCCAGGCTGATCGCACCGGGCTTGGCCAGCCCGCTGCCGCCCCCGACGAGCGCGGCGATCGAGGCCGTGTGATGTGGCGCCTGGAGCGGAGCCCGGCGGATGAGGCCACTGCCCGGCGGCAGCGCACCGGCGACCGAGTGCAGTGCCGTCACCTCAAGTGCCTCCTGATCCGCGAGAGGTGGCAGCACGCCCGGAAGCCGAAAGGCGAGCATTGTCTTACCCGCTCCAGGCGGACCGAACATCGCGACATGGTGTCGTCCGGCCGCGGCGAGCTCGATGACACGGCGGCCCCGCTCCTGGCCCAGGACGTCAGCGAGGTCGAGCGGAGCAGCCTCCGCCGGCGGCGCCTGGGGCGTCGGGTCAAGCAGATTTTCGGAGCCGTGCAGGTAGCCGATGATCCGGCCGAGGCTGTCGGTGGCGCGGACCTCGATGTCGGGGACGAGGCGGGCCTCGGTGACGTTCGCCAGCGGCACCAGAGCCAGCTCCTTCCCGGCCCGGCTCGCGGCCAGAACGGCCGGCAGCACCCCGCGAACCGGCCGGACGGTGCCGTCGAGCCCCAGCTCGCCGAGGATCACGGCGCCCTTGAGCCGTCCGATGGGCAGGTCGGCCCCGGCCGCGAGCACCGCGATCGCCACGGCGGTGTCGAAGCCGGAGCCGTGCTTGCGCACGTGCGCCGGGAGGAGGTTGACGGTGATGCGCGCCTGCGGCCAGTACGCGCCGGAGTTCTGCACGGCCGCCCGGACACGGTCGCGGGCCTCGCTCAGCGCCGCGTCCGGCAGGCCGGAGACGACGAGACTGGGCAGGCCGGGGGCCACGTCGGCCTCGACGACGATGACCTCACCGGCCACGCCGTGCAGGGCGACGGAGTAGACGCGGGCGTACCCCATCAGAACGCCCCACGCAGGTGCTGGATGGCCACGCCCCGGCCGACGAGCACGCCGATCACGTCGAACCGGACGCGTTCCCAGCGCACGTCGTTCGCGGCCAGCCACATCTGGGCGAGCCTGCGCAGGCGGCGGACCTTGGCCGGCACAAGCGCCTCGGCGGGCTGGCCGTATCGGGTGCTGCTGCGGGTCTTGACCTCGACGAACACCACGTCGGCGCCGTCGCGGGCGACCACGTCCAGCTCGCCCGCCGGGCTGCGCCAGTTGCGGTCGAGCAGGACGAGGCCCTGTGAGACGAGGTATCGGCAGGCGACTCGTTCACCGAAGCCGCCGACGAGCTGGTTGTGGTTCGTCATGCGGGCGACTCTCGCGGATCGGGGTGATCACTGCGTCGCGCCGAAGCCCAGACCTGTGGACAACGAGGTGCTTGTGGATAAGTTCGAGGGAGTTCGGTGATGTTGGTATGCGGGCGGGTCGCGGCGCAGGCCGGGCGGCTTGGGGCCGCAACCGGGCCGTCGTCAGAAAATTTTCCGCCAGTGCTGGTGTACGAGGTCCTGGCCGTAGGCCGGCTTGCGCTCCTCGTGATCGAGCTCGAACCCGGCTCGCTGGTACAGGCGGCGAGCGGCGCCGAGGATGTCGTGCGTGAACAGGACCATGTCGCGGTAGCCGGCGCTGCGGGCGAAGCGGACGCACTCGTCGACGAGGCGGCCGCCGACGCCGAGTCCGCGAGCCTTGGGCTCGACGAGCAACAGCCGGAGCTTCGCGGTCCCCTCACCCGCGCGGACGCAGAAGATCGAGCCGACGGGCTCGCCGTCGACCTCGGCGATCCAGCCGCGATCCCAGCGCGGGTCGTGCGACTCGGCATAGTCCGCGACGATGCGGGCGACCATCGCCTCGAACTCGTCGTTCCAGCCGTACTCCGCGGTGTAGAGCGCCCCGTGGCGCTGGACGACCCAGCCGAGGTCGCCCGGGCCCGGTGGGCGCAGCACGACCGTGGGCGCGGACGCCGTACGGTCGCCAAGGATCGTCTCGATGGCGTCCATGGCGCCGATGAGGCGCCGCCGGTCCACCTCCGTCACCGCACCCAGCAGGGCCGCCGCCTGCGCGTCCGAGCGCTGGTCGAGCTCGGCCTGGGCCGTCCGCCCGGCGTCGGTGAGGCGGATGCGCTGCTTGCGCGCGTCCGCGTCCGAGCGCTCCCGCACGACCAGGCCGTCGCCCTCGAAGCGGCCCAGGATGCGGCTCAGGTAGCCGGCGTCCATGTCGAGCCCCTGCCGGAGGTCCGCGACGTCCAGCACGCGCGCGGGCGCGGCGGCGAGCTCGTAGAGCACCCGGGCCTCGGCGAGCGAGTACGGCGAGTCGAGCAGTCCGGCCCGCAGCACGCCGATCAGGTTCGTGTAGAAGCGATTGAACCGCCGGAACGCGGCGACCGACTCGATAGTCATGCTTGACATCGTCATCAGATCCTTTGACGTTGTCAACGAATTCTCGGAAAGCCGGGCGACGTGGCGTCGTAACGGCCGGGAAACGCAGCGTCGTCAGGCTTGCCCCATGTCGCTACGTCACGTGATCGTCGAACTTCCCGACCGGCCCGGCTCGCTCGGCCAGGTGACCACGTTGCTCGGCCGCCTCGGTGTCGACATCCGCCAGATGCGCGTCCTCGGCCGCGACGGCACCGTGGCGACGGACGAGTTCGTGGTCAGCGTCCCCGGCCCGGTGATCGACCGGATGCTGCCGGAACTGATCGAAGAAATCCAAGGTGTACGCGTCCGGTCGATTGAGCCGACGCATAGCGATAGCGGGATATCGGGCGCTATCGTGGCGGTATGACTGCTCCGGTCGAGAAACTCGTGGAGCTGCTCGAGACGCTCCCGACCGCGACCCGCCAGGAGATCACCGCCTGGCTGCTCGGACGCACGGTGCCCATGGACCGCAGCGGGCTCTTCGCCACCGCGGCGCTGCGCGGCCGGAACCTCATCGGGCCGCCCGACCTCGGCCAGGAGTCGGCCTCCCACGGCGTCCTGGGTGGTTCGCTGCCGCCCGGTGAGGAGAGTCAGCTGGTCACGTTCCGGCTGCCGGCCGAGCGGCACGCCGAGCTGCGCGTGTGGTGCACCGAGCACGGCTTCACGATGGCGGCCGTGGTGCGCGGGCTGATCGAGCGGTTCCTCGAAGAGCAGCAGCGCCGTTGACTCCGCGCGAGGCATCGCCGGACGGCTCCGGCATCGACGCAGACGCGGGCGCGGACACAGGCGCGGGCGCGACCGCGAGCACCGACACCGCCACACGCGCGAGCGCTGACACAGACGCTGGCGCGGGCACGGGCGCTGGTACAGACGCGGGCGCGGGCGCGGACACAGGCTCAGGCGCTGACACCGGCACAGGCGCGGGCGCTGGCACAGGCGCGAGTGCTGGTGCAGAGACAGGCGCGGGCGCCGGCATGGGCGCCGGAGCACACGCGTCCGAGCGCCTGCGCGACATCACCGCGACGGCGCGGGCGAGCGCGGCGACGAAGGCCGGCACAGCGCCCACCGCCAAACAGCAAGGCGCGGCCGCGCGCGGACGCGGCTCCGCCCCGTCGCGTGGCGGCACCGCGGGCCGCAGCGGCGGACGTGGCCAGGCCGCCGCTCCCCCGCCCGGCACCGCCGAGCTGCACGAGCGGCTGCCCGCGAGCATGCGGGACGCGGTCGACGACTTCGCGCGGTACCTCGCGGCCGAGCGGAACCGGTCGGTGCACACCGTGCGGGCCTACGTCGGCGATGTCGTGTCGCTGCTCGACCACGCCGCGGCCGGAGGCGCGGACGCGCCCGCGGGGCTGAGCCTCGCGGTGCTGCGCGGGTGGCTCGCGCGGAGGCGCGCGGCCGGGGACGCCCGCACGAGCCTCGCCCGGCACGCCGCGGCCGCGCGGACGTTCACCGCCTGGGCCGCGCGCGAGGGACTCATCGAGACGGATCCGGGCCAGCGTCTGGCCAGCCCGAAGGCGCACCGGGACCTGCCGACCGTGCTGCGCGCGGACCAGGCGGAGACGCTGGTGACGTCGCCGTCGGGCCGCGCGGACGCGTTGGGGTTGCGGGACCGGCTGGTGCTCGAGCTGCTCTACGGCACCGGGATCCGCGTCAGTGAGCTGTGCGGCCTGGACCTCGGCGACGTCGACCGGATGCGCCGCGTCGTGCGGGTGGTGGGCAAGGGTGACAAGGAGCGCTCGGTGCCCTACGGGCTGCCCGCCGACGATGCGCTGACCGCCTGGCTCCGGCACGGCCGCCCGGCCCTCGAGGGTGCCGGGAGCGGTGCGGCGCTGCTGCTCGGCGCGCGCGGTGGCCGGCTGCAGGCGGGCTCGGCGCGGCGGATCGTCGACGCGTACGCGCGGGCGGCCGGGCTCCCCCACACCTCGCCGCACGACCTGCGGCACTCCGCCGCCACGCACCTGCTGGAAGGCGGGGCCGACCTGCGCTCGGTCCAGGAACTGCTCGGGCACGCGTCGCTGTCGAGCACCCAGATCTACACCCACGTGTCGATCGAGCGGCTGCGCGCCGCATACGAGCAGGCGCACCCGCGCGCGTAAAACGCGACGCACGCGGGCGAAAGGACGCGACGCACCCGGGCGCGAAGGACACGACGCACCCGAGCGCGAGAGACGCGACGCACGCATACGTGCAGGACGCGAGACAGGCGAGCGCGCAGGACGCGCGGTGGGCGAGCGGGATGGGTCCGCGGCAAGTAGGCGCGGGAGCCGGGGTGGGAGCCCTAAGATCGTGGATGTGTCCGCTCCCGAGCCGATTCCCGGTGCTCGGCTGCTGTTCTCGCACGACGCAGCCGTCGCGCACCTGAACCACGGCGCCTTCGGGATGGTGCCGGTCGCGGTCCAGCGGGCTCAGCAGCGGGTACGCGAGGAGATGGAAGCCAACCCGCACCGGTTCTTCGCCGTCGGGCTCGAGGAGCGCATCGCCCACGTGCGGCGGCACCTCGCCGCGTTCGTCGGAGCCGACCCCGAGGGCACGGCGCTGGTCGAGAACGTCTCCACGGCGACGTCGATCGTGCTCGGGAGCCTTGATCTCGGTACCGAAGACGAGATCGTGACGACCGATCACGGCTATGGTGCCGTCGACCTGGCGGTCGCCGCGACGTGCCGGCGCACCGGGGCGGTGCATCGGGTCGCGCGGGTGCCGCTGGAGGCCGACGACGCGGCGGTCACGGCGGCGGTGCTGGAGGCGACCACGCCCCGGACCCGGCTGGTGATCGTCGATCACATCACCGCCGCGACCGCGCGCGTGTTCCCGGTGCGGCGCATCGTCGAGGCGGTGCGGGAGCGCCGGGGTGAGCAGGTGGCGGTGCACGTCGACGCGGCGCACGTGCCAGGCGTCATCGACCCGCGGGTGAGTGACCTCGGGGCCGACTTCTGGGCCGGGAACCTGCACAAGTGGGCGTACGCGCCGCGCGGCACCGCGCTGCTCGCCGTCGCGCCCGCGCGGAGGGCACGCATCCGGCCGCTGGTCCTGTCGTGGTCCACCGAGGCCGGCTTCCCCGCGAACCTGGAGTGGCTCGGGTCGCACGACTACACGCCCTGGCTGGCCGCGCCCGCGGGACTGTTCGTGCTGCGCACGCTGGGCATCGAGGCGGTGCGGCGGCACAACACGGCGCTGGCGGAGTATGGGCAGCGCGTGGTCGCGGAGGCGATCGGCGCCGAGGTGCCGGCGGCGACCGGGCTGCCGATGACGGTGATCCCGCTGCGCCCGGGCGTGGCGAGCGACCCGGAGGCGGCGGCGGCGCTGCGCCGGCGGATCTCGGACGAGCTCGCGGCCGAGGTCGGGCTGGCGGCGTGGCGCGGGCGCGGGTATCTGCGGCTGTCCGGCCAGATCTACAACCGGGCCGAGGACTATCAGCGGCTGGCGGCGGGGCTGCCGAAGCTGCTCGCATGAGGCGCTCGAACGAGGCGGAGGAGCGCGGGTCAGTGCAGCGGTAGGAGGCGTACGGGCGCCGGGCGGAGCAGGGTCAGCGGGTCGAGGTACACGTTGCCGTCGGTTCTCAGACCCCAATGCAGGCATGCCGCCACCGGGCAGTTGGGGTGGCCCGGTCTCAGCGTGCCGAGGGGCGTTCCGCGCGAGACCGCCTGGCCCCGGACCACGGTCGCGGAGACCGGCTCGTAGGTGGTGCGCACGCCGCCGGGGTGCTCGACGCTCACCACCGGCCGGCCGCCCACCATCCCGGCGAAGACGACCGTGCCCTCGCCGGCGCTGCGCACGGTCTGGCCGGGGGCGCCCGCGAGGTCCACACCCCGGTGGCCCGCGGCATAACGGTCCGAGGGCGGCTCGAAGCCTCTCGTCACGGTCACCGGGCCGTCGAGCGGCGCCTGGAACACGCCGTCCGCCGGCGTCTCGGCCGGGGCCTCAGCAACGGCCTCAGCAGGGCCGGCCGCGAAGGAGGAGGCCGCGGCCCGCCTGGGCGTGGACAAGGCCGAGGCAGCGGCGGCGATGGCCGTGGAGGCCGCGGCGACGGCGGTGGCGGCGAGGACGAGGAGCCCGATGCGGGTCAAGTTCTTCAACATGGCCGCGAGCGTCGCGGATTCTGGCGGCCAGGGCAAACGCGATCTTGCCGCCTGTGGATAACCGACCCCGGCCTGCACAGGGACTGACAGGCCGGGTCGCGGTGTGCTAACGCACCCGCCGCTGACGCATCAGCCGCCGAAGCCGTTGTCGGGCAGCGAGATGTCGGGCTTCTCGAGCTCCTCGACGTTGACGTCCTTGAAGGTCATCACGCGGACGTTCTTCACGAAGCGAGCCGGCCGGTACATGTCCCAGACCCAGGCGTCGTGCATCTCGACCTCGAAGTAGACCTCGCCGTCCGAGTTGCGCACGTGCAGGTCGACCTGGTTGGCCAGGTAGAACCGGCGCTCCGTCTCCACCACGTAGGAGAACTGGCGGACGATGTCGCGGTACTCCCGGTAGAGCTGGAGCTCCATCTCGGTTTCGTACTTCTCGAGATCTTCGGCGCTCATCGCGGTCCGCCTTCCATAGCCACATTGTCGCCCACTTGCGCCGGAACCCGTGCGGCCTCGCCGGGCGCCACGCCGACGTTACCGCGCCGTGAGCCCGGCCGCCCCACCGCCGCCACGTTCGCGTAGGAGAAACGGTGCTCGGGGCACGGCCCGTGGGCCACGAGGGCCGCGCCGTGCACCGGGGTCGCATAGCCTTTGTGCTCGTTGAAGCCGTATTGCGGGTACGTCTCGTGCAATTGCTCCATGATCCGGTCCCGCGTGACCTTCGCCACGACGCTCGCGGCCGCGACGCACGCGGCGACCTGGTCACCCTTCCAGACCGCGAGGCCGGG
The DNA here is from genome assembly GCF_050955725.1 of Dactylosporangium sp. CA-139114. NCBI lineage: Bacteria > Bacillati > Actinomycetota > Actinomycetes > Micromonosporales > Micromonosporaceae > Dactylosporangium > Dactylosporangium sp. CA-139114. The sequence continues at coordinate 1,576,894 of NZ_CP192080.1, read as the reverse complement.
GATGCCCAGGCCGTCGACCTTGAAGCCGTCGGTGAGCGCGTACTCCGGCCGCACCGACAGGCTCGCGAGAGCGCGCCGCATGCCGGCCAGGTTGCACACGTGCAGCCCGCGGCGGTCGATGTCGCCGGGCGGGATCACGATCGCGGTCCACGCCTCCGCGCGCCGGATCACCTGTTCGTAGACGCGCTCCCGCGCGGCCGCCGTCAGCAACTTGGAGTCGTTGAGCTCCTCGATCTCGCCGCGGCGGCCCTGCGGCAGGATGACGGCGCCCACGACGAGGGGTCCCGCGCAGGCCCCACGGCCCGCCTCGTCGGCCCCGGCGACCCGGTTGAACCCGCGCCGCTGCAGGGCCCGCTCGAGGGCCCACAGGCCCGCGGCGCGGTGCACGACGGTGCGCGGAGGCGCGAGCATCTCAGGCCACCTCCCGCAGCAGGCCGGGAAGGTCGGCGGGGTAGAAGCGCTCCGACGTCGCGGCGAGCTCGTCCGCCGACCACCACCTGGTGGTGTCGACGCTGGTCGCCTCGTAGTCCGCGAGGTGGGAGAGATCAGCGGTGAACGCCTCCGAGCGCACGACGAAGAACGTCTGCTCCTGCGAGTACCGACGGCCGTCGAAGGGAAACTCGACCCGATCGGTGCGGATGGGCCCGACCAGGTCGGACCCGGTGATGCGCAGCCCGGTCTCCTCGTAGACCTCGCGCACGGCCGCGTCGGCGAGCGACTCCCCCGCCTCCAGGCCGCCGCCCACGGTGAACCAGTAGCGGTGCTCGGGCCGCGCCGGGTCGCATCCGCGCATGAGCAGGACGCGCCCGGACGGGTCGAGCAGGAGCACCCGCGCCGCCCGGCGGTCGATGTCTGCCGCGGCCTCCGTCATACCGACGAGACTACGACGCAATCACTTGGAGGTCGGATCCGGCACCTTGTCGAAGGTGTCGGGGACGCTGAGCCACTTGGCCCGGTCGAAGGGCCAGAAGACCACGAAGGCCCGGCCGATCACGGCGTCCTCGGGGATCGTGGCCTGGTTGGGATCTTTCGTGCGGATGAAGTTGTACCGCGAGTCGCCCGAGCGGGACCGATGGTCGCCCATCACCCACAGGCGGTCCTTGGGCACCGTGACGTCGAACTGCTCCTCGCTCGGGAGGTCCTGCAGCCCGTCGGCGTTGGCGTAGATGTAGGACTCGTCCAGCGGCGTGCCGTTGACCGTGATGCGCTGCTTGTCGTCGCAGCACACGACGTGGTCGCCCCCGACGGCGATGACGCGCTTGATGAAGTCCTCTTCGGACGGGTCGTTGCGCCACGAGTCCGGCGCCGTGAAGACGATGACCTCGCCGCGATGCGGGGAGCGGAAGTCGTACACCAGCTTGTTGACGAGCACACGATCCTTGATGAGCAGCGTGTTCTCCATCGACTCGGACGGGATGAAGAACGTCTGCAGGACGAAGGCGCGTACGACGACGGCGACGATGATCGCCACGCCCAGCAACACCGGCAGTTCGCGCCAGAAGCTACTGGGCTTTTTGGTCTGCTCGTCAATCACGCCCTGAAGGGTACGTGCTCGTCACCATCGGCGACGCCTCAACCGCTCCTGACGCGCCGAACGGGTCGAAAGCGAGAACGAGACAGCGATCGGCACAAGTACCATATCTGGGACCAACGGATCGTTGTGCGCACGCGTGACATGCGGCCCGGGTGGCGGCAGAGCCTGCGGTTTCGGGACGTTCTTGAACGTGTCGGGCACGGGTAGCCAGCCCCAGCGGCTGCTCGGCCAGAGGATCACGAACGCGCGGCCGATGACGTTGTCGATCGGCACCTGGCCCTGGCAGCGCGAGTCCTGGGAGACGCCGCGGTGGTCGCCCATCACGAACATCTGCCCGGCCTGGACCTTGATCGGCCCGAACCGGCGCGCCGTGCACTGCCTCGGGTTCGGGGCGGCGTCCAGCGGGGAGTTGTCGTAGAGGTACGCCGACTCGTCGAGCGGATAGCCGTTGACCGTGACGCGCCCGTCGACGTCGCAGCAGGCGACGGTGTCGCCCGGGAGCCCGATCACCCGCTTGATGAAGTCCTTCTCACCCGGCTGGGAGAAGCCGACGAGGTCGCCGACGGTCTGGCCGAGCTCGGCGAAGAAGCCGGCGTTCTTGTCGACCTGGTTCTCGGGCGCCCACGTGTCCGGGCCGGTGAACACGACGACCTCGCCGCGCTCGGGCTCCCGCACGTCGTACAGCACCTTGTTGACCAGCACCCGGTCGCCGACGAGCAGGGTCTCCTCCATCGAGCCCGACGGGATGAAGAACGCCTGCACCAGGAACGTGCGGATGAGCACGGCCAGGCAGAACGCGACGATCAGCAGCAGCGGCAGCTCCTGCCACAGCGGCATGTTCTTGCGCTTGCGGCGGACCTTGCTGCGCCACGTGGACACCGAGTCGTCCTCGAGCGGGGCACCCCGGCGGGGCCGGGCACCCGAGCCCGTCGAGCGCTCGCCACGGTCATAGCCGCGTTCGTACCGATCCGCGCGCTCCCGCTCGCGACGTTCCCGCGGATCGTCGTATCCGGCCTCGTCGTAGCCGCGGTCGCGCTCGAACGCGCGGTCACGCACCATCGGCGGCTCGTCGCGGCCCCATTGGCCGCGCCGGGAGCCGTACGGGTCGTCGTCCCAGGATCGCCCGCGGTTCCAGTCGCCCTGGCCACCGCGATCGTCGCCGCGGCTCCAGCCGCGCTCCGGCTCGCGACCCCAGTCGCCCCGGCCGCCGCCGCCCGAGCTCCAGTCGTCGTCGCGCTGGTAGCCACCCCGGCCCGGCGCGAGGTCGCGCCTGGGCTCCACGTCACGACGACCGGGCACGACGTCGTTGCCGGGCGGCGTCTCGCTGCGCCCATAGGCGTCGCGGGCGTCACGCTGCCAGCCACCGTCGTAGGCGCGCTGCCCCTCTTCGGCGTCCGAGCGCCCCGGGGTCGACCAGTAGTCGTGGCCCGGGTAGCTGACGCCGCCGAAGGGTTGCTGCTGCCCGCGCCGTCCGCCCGCCTGGTCCAGGGGGCGATCGCGCGGGTGTTGGTCGTCGGCGCGATCGTCGTAACCATCGCGGCCGTAGGGGTCACTTGCCATCGGCGTCAGCCTAGATGCACAAGACCACTTTGGGGAGACCGGCTCCAGATGACCGAAAGATCCGGTCCCGGACGCGACGCAGGGAGGGTGCGCGCCGCGCCCCTCCCTGTCGGCGATCCAGCGAAGCCCGAGGTCAGCTGCTGACCTTGGTCTCGCGCTTCTCCTTGATCTTGGCCTTCTTGCCCCGCAGGTCACGGAGGTAGTAGAGCTTCGCGCGGCGCACGTCGCCGCGCGTCACGACCTCGATCCGGTCGACGGCCGGGCTGTTCACCGGGTAGGTGCGCTCGACGCCGACGCCGAAGCTCACCTTCCGGACCGAGAAGGTCTCCCGCAGGCCGGCGCCCTGGCGACGGATCACGACGCCCTGGAAGACCTGGACCCGGGACCGGTTGCCCTCGACGACCCGGGCGTGCACCTTGACGGTGTCACCGGCACGGAAGCTCGGGATATCGGTCCGCTGCGACTGTGCGTCCAGCGCGTCCAGCGTGTTCATCGCGGCTGTTCCTCGTCACTCAAGGCACGCCCGATCTCCGCGGCGCGCGAGGGTTTGTGATCATGGGTGCCGGACACGTCAGGCCGCGGCAACCTCACTACTTTGCCACATCGACGCGCAGAACCTGAAATCAGGCCCCTTGATCACCGTCGGAGGCCCGCCGTTCGAGGGCGGCGATGAGGTCCGGGCGGCGCTCGGCGGTGCGCTGCAGGGCCTGCTCACGGCGCCACCGCGCGATGCGGCCGTGGTCGCCCGAGCGGAGGATGTCGGGCACGTCCAGGCCGCGCCAGCTGGGCGGCTTGGTGTACATCGGCGCCTCGAGGACCCCGTCGGCGTGCGACTCCTCCACCAGCGAGTCGGCGTTGCCCAGCACGCCCGGAAGCAGCCGGGTGACCGCCTCGAGCACCACGAGGACCGCGACCTCGCCCCCGAAGAGCACGTAGTCGCCGAGGGAGACCTCGCTCACGCGCATCCGCGCGGCGGCGTGGTCGAAGACGCGCTGGTCGATGCCCTCGTAACGGCCGCACGCGAACATCAGGTGCTTCTCGCCCGCCAGGGCGCGCGCGGTCGCCTGGGTGAACGGAGCGCCGGCCGGGCTCGGCACGATCAGGTGGGTCTCGGGGCCGGCCAGCGCGTCGAGGGCCTGGCCCCACGGCTCGGGCCGCATCACCATGCCGGGACCGCCGCCGTACGGCGTGTCGTCCACGGTGCGATGGACGTCGTGCGTCCATCTCCGCAGATCGTGTACTGCCAGCTGGAGCGTCCCGTTCGCGCGCGCCTTGCCGATCAGGGACAGATCGAGCGGCGCGAGGTACTCCGGAAAGATCGTGACGACGTCGACCCTCATAGGTCGAAGAGGCCTTCCGGCGGGGTGATCACGATGCGCCGCCCGGGCACGTCGACCTCGGGAACGATCTCGCGCACGAACGGCACCAGGCCGGTGCGCCCGTCGGCGAGCCGCACGACGAGCAGGTCGTGCGCGGGCGCGTGGTCGATGCGCAGCAGCTCGCCCACGTGCTCCCCCGCGGCGTCGACGACGTCGAGCCCGACCAGCTCGTGGTCGTTGAACTCGTCCGGGTCGTCGCTCGGCGGGATCGTGGCGCTGTCCACGCACAGCAGGACGCCGCGCATGTCCTCGGCGAGGTTGCGGTCGTAGATGCCCTCGAAAACCACCAGGAGGCGGCCCTGGTGCGGGCGGACCGTCTCGATGGTGACCGTCGGCGGCGGCCGCCACGCGCCCGGCGGGACGGTCTGCAGACGCCGCACCGCCGTCGAGTCGGTCTCGAGGACCGACCCGACGGCGAAACGCTCAGCCGGCGCGTCCGTGCGCACGTCCACGACGACTTCGCCGCGGACGCCGTGCGCGCGGATGACCTGACCGACGACGAGCAGCATGCGTCAGTACGCGTCGACGATCTCGACGCGCACGCCGCGGCCGCCGATCGACGTGATGACCTGCCGCAGCGCCTTGGCCGTGCGGCCGCCGCGCCCGATCACGGTGCCGAGGTCCTCCGGGTTGACCCGGACCTCCAGCCGCTGACCGCGGCGGGAGTCGACCATCCGCACCCGGACGTCGTCAGGGTTGTCGACGATGCCCTTGACCAGGTGCTCGAGCGCCGGGCGCAGCACGTCAGGCCTCCGCGCCGGCGCCGGCACCGGACTGCTCCTCCGCCTGCGCGGCCGGAGCCTCGGCCTCGGCCTTCTTCTTCGGTTCGGCGGCCTTCTTCGCCTTCGGCGCGTCGGCGAGACCGGCGGCGGCCTGCGCCTCGGCCTCGTAGGCGGCCTTGCGGTCGGGAGCCGCGGCGCGGACCTTCAGCGGCTCGGCCGGGGCCGGCAGACCCTTGAACTTCTGCCAGTCGCCGGTCTTGGACAGGATGGCCTGCACGGCCTCGCTCGGCTGCGCGCCGACGGAGAGCCAGTGCTGGACGCGGTCGGAGTTGACCTCGATGCGCGAGGGCTCCTCCTTCGGGTGGTACAGCCCGACGAACTCGATCGCCCGACCATCGCGCTTGGTGCGCGAGTCGGCGACGACGATGCGGTACTGCGGGTTGCGGATCTTGCCCATCCGCAGGAGCCGGATCTTGACGGCCACTTGGTTGCTCGCTCCTGGATCTGTTGGAAGCCGAGCGACCGCCCGGACACCGTGGGGATGGCGCCGTCGGCTGCTCTGTTGGACTGGCGCGACGCCGGGTTAGAGGGCTCGGACGCACACCGGATACCAGCAGACCATTGTGCCAGACCCGCTACCGTGCGCAAAAACGACCCCGCGTGAGCCCATCCTCTCCCGCGCAACGGCCGCTTGTTCCATATTTCGGCCCTTTTCGCCGGTACCTCCAGTGCAGCCCCCGCCCCTCACCCGAATTCGACCGCCCGGATGCCCTCGACGATGAACGTTTCACGGCCGATCTCCGGAGCGGGTGGCTTCGCCGCGGCTGATCTCCCGAGCGGGTGGCCTCACGCGCGGCCGATCTCCCGCGCGGGGTGGCCTCGCGCGCGGCCGATCTCCCGCGCGGGGTGGCCTCGCGCGCGGCCGATCTCCCGCGCGGGGTGGCCTCGCCCACGACCAATCGCCCGCGCGGGTGGCCTCGCCCACGACCAATCGCCCGCGCGGCTGGCCTCGCACGGCTGATCCCGCACGTCTGGTCTCACACGCGGACGCGTGCGGCTGCCGCTCGGGCTGCGTCATCCGGAGCTCGGTCCGCGCCGCCGGAGGCCGACCACACTGCGGGGCCCGTTCGGCTTCGCTGCCGTGCCACCGGTCGATGACTCAGCCGTCGGCTCGCTCGGTTGCCCCGGTCGCGCGGACGCCCGGACGCCCGGACGCGCGGACGCGGACGCCCGGACGCGCGGACGCCCGGGCGCTTGGACCCTTGGACGCTTGGGAGCTTGGGCGCTCGCCCGACTGCCAGGTCGCCCGGACGTGCGGGTTCTTGGGTCGCTCGGACGCGCGGGTCTCTCGGGTCGCCCGGACGCGCGGGTCCGCTCCGACGCTGGCCTGCTCGGACGCGCGGACGCCCAGGTCGCTCGGGCCCGCCTGTTCGGACGCGCGGAAGCGCCGGGCGGACGTCAGCGAAGCGGGGGCCGATCCCAGCCGGCTTCGAGGCCGGGTAGCTCCCACTCGGGTGGCGGCATGAAGTCCGTCCAGGTGCCGTCGAACGGAAAGCCCCCCGCCTCGATCTCCTTGACGACCCGCAGGCCCTCCTCGCGCACCGCCGCCTCGTCCTCGACCCAGTACTGCTCCGGCAACGCGAGCCGCTCGAGGAACTCCTCCTCGTCCTTCCACTCCCAAGTACGGTCCGGCGCCACGATGATGTCGAGATCCTCGTCGGTCACGTCGACCCCGGACGCGGCCCCCGGATCGCTCCAGCGGATCGCCGGGCGCTCCAGGTTGACGTACCACCCGGTGAACTCGTCCGCATCGTTGCGAAACCACCACACCGAGTGCGCGGGATCGCCGGGCCGGTGCAGCTTCAGCACGCCCGGCCCGTCCCAGGTCCCCTGCTTGAGCGAGGTCCCGCGCGTGACGTAGTCGGCGAACGGCATCGTTCGCATCCCGTACCCGTCACCGGACACCTCGTTGACCACGGGAGTGTGCCGCGCGATCCACAGCAGCAACCCGCGCTCGTCATCGGACACGACGCGCGCGGGCCGTACCCACCCGATCCGCCCCCGCCGCACATTGCGATGCATGATCACCTGGCCGGGCGTGAAGACGACGCTCAACCGCGCTCCCTGGGTAGGCCCCGCCGCGCGGGGTTCCGGTGATATCTGAATTCACTCGCGCCCGGGAGCGGCCATACCCGGCTCGGGAGCGGTCACGCGGGCACTCAAGCCAGCTCGGAGACGGTGGACGCCCGCTCGGGAGCGGCCACACGCTCGGGAGCGGTCACACCCGCTCGGGAGCGGTCACGCGGGCACTCAAGCCAGCTCGGAGACGGTGGACGCCCGCTCGGGAGCGGCCACACGCTCGGGAGCGGCCACGCCCGCTCGGGAGCGGTCACGCGGGCACTCAAGCCAGCTCGGAAACGGTGGACGCCCGCTCGGGAGCGGCCACACGCACCCGGAAACGGCGGACGCCCGCTTGGGAGCGGTGACGCCCGCTCGGAAGCAGTCACGCCCGCCCGGAAGCGAGCAGTCGCGCCCGCCCGGAAGCGAGCAGTCGCGCTCGGGGTCGTCACGCCCGCTCCCGGGGCCGGTCCCAGCCCTCGGTCACCGGCTCCGGGATCGTCCACTCGTCCGGCGGCCGGAAGTCGGTCCACGTGCCGTCGAAGGGCCACTCCCCCGCCTCGATCAGCGGGACGATCGCGCGGCCCTGGGCCCAGACGGCGTCGGGGTCGCTCACCCAGTACGAGTCCGGGTGCGCCAGCCGCTCCTCGAACTCGTCCTCGTCCTTCCAGCCCCAGCGCCGGTCCGGCCAGATCCACATGTCGAGGTCCTGGTCGGTGAGGTCGATCCCCGCGACCGGGCCGTCATCCCAGGTGACTCCGGGCTCCTCGAGGTTCACGTACCACGCGCGGAAGCGCAGCTCGGCGTCGAACAGCCACCACACCGAATACGCGGCCCCGCGCGGGTGGAACTTCAGCGTGCTCGGCCCGCGGTACACGTCATGGATGATCTTCTTCGGCTCGGCGATCCACTGCTCGAACGGCATCCCGCGTGGCCCTTGGCCGTCCTCGTTGACCTGCCGGATGACGGGGCTGCCGGTCGCCAGCCAGAGGCGGGTGCCCTGCTCGTCGTCGGAGACCACGCGCGTCAACGGCGCCCAGACCAGCGTGTCACGCGTGAAATGCCGGTGCAGGACCGGTCTTCCGGGACGCAACGGCACGCGGTCAGTGTATCGGCTCCGCGCTCCCGAGCCCGCCCCGGACGGCCGCCTGGCAGGTCACACCGGGCGGCGACCGACCGGTGGCATCCGGCGCTCGGACGCGCGGCAGCGGCCCGGCGGGGGACGGTCGCCGCCGAATTTGCGGCACCCAGATCATGGCGGGTCGGCGAGGGCATCGGCGCAGCTCGCCGACCTGATTGCGAATCACCTGAACGAGGGACGGTCGGCGAAACGCGGACGCGCGGACGCGTCGCCCGGTCGGTGCGCGGATGCCCAGCAGACCGCCCGAACGCGCGGGCGCGTCGTCTGATCGGCGCGCGGAGAGCTCAGCGGATCGCTCGGCCAGCACCACGATGCGACAGGCCCGCACCACGATGCGACAGGGCCGGAGTAGAGCGGCCAGGCCGGTGCGGGGTGGACAGTCGGTGCTGGGTCAACAGCGCGGTGCGGGGGTGGTCGTGTCGGTGCCGGGCGCGCCGTCCAGTGCGGTGTCCACCAACCTTTGCCGGGTCCGCGACACAGCCGAACGAGCGCTCACGGCGGCCACCAACCCGGTCAACGTTGGCGGTCACCGCACCAGCCGGTGTTCGAAGGGGTCAGCGGACCACTCGGCCGCGCAGGACGATGCGGCGGGGCCGCAGCAGGGTGGTCAGGTCGGTGCGGGGGTCCTCGGCGTACACGACGAGATCGGCCAGGCCACCCTCGACCAGGCCCGGGAAGCCCAGCCACTCGCGGGCGCCCCACGAGCCCGCGCGCAGCACGGCCTCGGCCGGCAGGCCCGCCTCGCGGTGCAGCAGGAGCATCTCCTCGGCGGCCAGCCCGTGGTCGATGCCACCACCCGCGTCGCTGCCGACGTAGATCGGGACGCCGGCCTCGTGGGCGGCGCGCACGATCGACGGGAAGCGGTCGCGGAGGGTGAGCATGTGCCGGGCGTACGCCGGGAACTTGTCCTCCGCCTGGGCCGCGATGCCACCGAACGTCGCGATGTTGATCATTGTGGGGACGAGGGCCGTGTTGCGGCGGGCCATCTCGTCGATGTCGGACTCGTTCAGGCCGGTGCCGTGCTCGACGGAGTCCACGCCCGCGCGGACCAGCGCGGCGACCGACTCCTCGGCGAAGGTGTGCACCGCGACCCGCGCGCCCGCGGCGTGCGCGGCCTCGATCGCGCCGGCCATCGCGGCGACGTCCCACGCGGGGGCGAGGTCGCCGACGCCGCGGTCGATCCAGTCGCCGACGAGCTTCACCCAGCCGCTGCCGAGGCCGGCCTGGCGGGTGATCTCGCCGGCCAGGTCCGCCTCGCCGACCTCGACGCCGATGTCGCGCAGGTACCGCTTCGGGGGCGCGACGTGCCGCCCGGCGCGCACGAGGCGGGGGACGTCGGGATCGTCGTCGAGGGAGGCGTACGGGATCGGGGAGCCCGCATCGCGGATCGCGAGGACGCCCGCGTCGCGATCCACGACCGCGAGCGACCGCGCCTGGTCGATCCCGTCGGACGGCCGGCCGCCGGGCTGGATGCCCAGGTGGCAGTGGGCGTCCACGAGCCCGGGCAGGATGTAGCCCTCGTCCGCGACCGTGAGCGCACCGGCGACCGGCGTGAACGTCACGCGGTCGCCGACCAGCCAGAGATCGCGCCGCTCGCCGGAGGGCAGCAGCGTCCCCCGCACGTGAAGCGCCGGGCCGTCGCCACGCGCGGACACGCCGCGGGAGCCACCCGCGGACACATCGCGGGAGCCACGCGCGGACACATCGCCAGCGCTGACCACGGAAGCGCTGGCGGCGGGCACGGACGCGCTTCCGGCGGCGGGCACGGACGCACCAGCGGCGCCGCGCGCGGGCTCAGCGCCCGCATCACGGGAGCCACGCGCGGACACGTCGCCAGCGCTGACCACGGAAGCGCTGGCGGCGGGCACGGACGCGCAGCCGGCGGCGGGCACGGACGCACCAGCGGCGCCGCGCGCGGGCTCAGCGCCCGCATCACGGGCGGACGTGCCGGAGGAGTCGCCACCGCGCGCGGGGACGGCGTCGGGGCTACGGATGGGGCCGGATGCGGGCAGCGGGTCAGGAGTCCTTGTCACGCTTCTGCAGCTTCGAGAAGTCGATCTTCGGGAGCCGGAAGCCCGGGGGCATGCCCGCCGCGTTGGGGTCCATGGCGGCCGGGTCGAAGCCCGGGGGCAGCTGCGGCATGCCGCCGGCACCGAGGCGCGGCTGGCGCATGCCGGAGTTGCCGCCCTTGGTGCCCTTGCGCTTGTTCTTCGGGCTCTTGGTCGCCTTCCGGCGGGCGCCGGGCAGGCCCATCATGCCGCCCATCTGCTTCATCATCTTCTGCGCGTCGGCGAAGCGGGTGAGCAGCTGGTTGACGTCGGTGACCGAGACGCCGGAGCCGTTGGCGATGCGCACGCGGCGGGAGGCGTTGAGGATCTTCGGGTTGGTGCGCTCCTTCGGGGTCATCGAGCGGATGATCGCGGTGACCCGGTCGAAGTGCTTGTCGTCGATCTCGGCCAGCTGGTCCTTCATCTGGTTCATGCCCGGCATCATGGCGAGCACGTTGGCGATGGGGCCCATGCGGCGGACCGCCTGGAGCTGCTCGAGGAAGTCCTCCAGGGTGAAGTCCTGGCCGCCCATGAGCTTGGCGGCCATCCGCTCCTTCTCGTCGTCGGCGAAGGCCTGCTCGGCCTGCTCGATGAGGGTGAGCACGTCGCCCATGCCGAGGATGCGCGAGGCCATCCGGTCGGGGTGGAAGACGTCGAAGTCCTCGAGCTTCTCGCCGGTGGACGCGAACATGATCGGCTGGCCGGTGACGTGGCGCACGGAGAGCGCGGCGCCACCGCGGGCGTCGCCGTCGAGCTTGGAGAGCACGACGCCGCTGATGCCGACGCCGTCGCGGAACGCCTCGGCGGTGGTGACCGCGTCCTGGCCGACCATGGCGTCGATGACGAACAGGACCTCGTCGGGGTCGACGGCGTCACGGATGTCGGCGGCCTGCTGCATCATCTCGGCGTCGATGCCGAGGCGGCCGGCGGTGTCGACGATGACGATGTCGCGCATCTGGCGCTTCGCGTGCTCGATGGAGTCGCGGGCGACCTGGACGGGGTTGCCGGTGCCGTTGCCGGGCTCGGGCGCGTAGACCTCGACGCCCGCGCGGCCGCCGAGGACCTGCAGCTGGTTGACGGCGTTGGGGCGCTGGAGGTCGGCGGCGACCAGCAGCGGCTGGTGGCCCTGGCCCTTGAGCCAGCGGGCGAGCTTGCCGGCGAGGGTCGTCTTTCCGGAACCCTGCAGACCGGCGAGCATGATCACGGTCGGCGGGTTCTTGGCGAACTGCAGGCGGCGGGCCTCGCCACCGAGCGTCGCCACGAGCTCCTCGTGAACGATCTTGATGACCTGCTGGGCCGGGTTGAGCGCCTGCGACACCTCGGCGCCCCGCGCCCGCTCCTTGAGCCGGGCGATGAACGCCTTGACCACGGGCAGCGCGACGTCGGCCTCGAGCAGCGCCAGGCGAATCTCCCGCGCGGTCGCGTCGACGTCGGCGTCGGTGAGCCGTCCCTTGCTCCGCAGCTTCGAGAAGATGCCGGATAGGCGGTCACTCAGGGTGTCAAACACGGCGGATCCGTCCTCGGTGTAGGAGTCCCTTGAAGGGTACGCGACCGCGGACAGTGCGTCGCGGCCCGCGGCGCAGCGCGGTGGCGGAGCGTAAGAGGACGGAGAGCCACCAAGCGAAAGAGGGCATTAACCAAGGCCCGGGAGCGGGAGGCTGGGGAGGCTAGGCAGGGGTGGCGGCGGCGAGGACGGCTGACTCCACGCGTACGCGCGCGGGCGCGTCCCACTCGCCCTCCAGGTAGAAGGCGTCCACCACCTCGCCGCCGAGGGTGGAGATGCGCGCCGAGCGTACGTCGGCGCCCACATCCTCCAGCGCGCTCGCCACCCGGAACAGCAGCCCGGGCGTGTCCGTGGCGCGCAGCTCCAGCACCGTCGCGTCCGTGGCCGCCGTCGGGGGCTGCCACACCACGCGCGGGGGCGCGGAGGTGGTGCTCCGGCGGGCCGAGCGCTCGCGGGCGGCCAGGCGCTCGGCCACCGGCAGGTCGCCGGTCACGGCGCGGCGCAGATCGGACACGACGGCGTCGCGGTCGATGTCGCCGTAGCGAGGCTGGACGGCGCAGACCATGCGGGCGAGGCCGTCGACCGTCACGGTGTCGGCGGTCACCACGTCGAGGCGGTGCAGGGACAGGCAGCCGGCGACGGCGGCCAGCAGGCCGCGGCGGTCGGGGGCGGTCACCGAGACGGAGTCGGTGTCGAGCTGGACCGCCGGGAGCCGGGACGGGACGGCGAGCCGGGCGGCGGGCGAGGGCGGCGGGGCCACGACGCCGGTGTCCAGGGCGCGCTCGACGTGGCGCACGAGCTCGGCGATGAGCCGGCCCTTCCAGTCCGACCAGGCGGCCGGGCCGGTCGCGGCCGCGTCCGCGCGGGCGAGGGCGTGCAGCAGGTTGAGGGTGGAGGCGTCGCCCACGGCGCCGGCGACCGTGGCGATGGTCCGCGGGTCGGACAGGTCGCGGCGGGTGGCGGTGTCGGGGATGAGCAGGTGGAGGCGCACCACCTGCTCGATCTGGGCCACGTCGGCGGGGCTGAGGCCCAGGCGCTCGGCCGCGGCGGCGGCGATCGGGGCGCCGACGATGCTGTGGTCGCCGGGCAGGCCCTTGCCGATGTCGTGCAGGAGGGCGGCGAGGACCAGCAGGTCGGGGCGCTCGACGTCGCGGGCGAGGCGGGCGGCCTGGCGGGCGGTCTCGACCAGGTGGCGGTCGACGGTGAACAGGTGGACCGGGTTGTGCTGGGGCAGGCTGCGCACCCGGGCCCACTCGGGGAGCCAGTTGACGACGAGGCCGTACCGGTCGCAGGCCTCCCAGACCGAGATCATCGCGGGGCCGCTGCCCAGCAGCGTGAGCAGGGCGTCGCGCGCGGGGGCCGGCCAGGGGTTCGGCATGGGGCCGGCGAAGCCGCCGAGCCACTCCAGGGTGGCGTGGGCGATCGGCAGGTCCGCGCGGGCGGCGGCCGCGGCGACGCGCAGGGGCAGGGCCGGGTCCGGGCGCGGGGTGACGGCGGCGCGGGCGAGCACGACCTCGCCGCGCTGCTCGACCACGTCGCGGGCGAGGGGGCGGCGCTCGGCGTGGCCGCGGGTGCTCGGGGCGGCCCAGCGCTCCACGGCCCGCCAGGCGTCGTCGCTGGCGTAGGCGATGGTGCGGGCGGACTCGGCGATGCGGCGCAGGACGTCGTCACGGTCGCCGTAGCCGAGCACCTCGGCGACCTCGTCGCGGTCCTGGGCGAGGAGGCGGTCGACGCGACGTCCGCGCACCGTGTGGAGGGCGTCGCGCACGTCGAGGAGGGTCCGGTGGGCGCCGCGGACGGCGGGGCGGGGGCCGTCGGCGACCCCGGCGAAGCCGATGCCGCGCAGGACGCCGAAGTCGCGCAGGCCTCCGCGCGACTCCTTGACGTCGCCCTCCAGGAGGAACGCCAGCTCGCCGTGGGCCTTCCAGCGGTCCTGGGTGAGGGTGCGCAGCGACGGCAGCAGGTGGCGGGCCTCGCGGCGCCACTGGGCGACGGCGTCGGCGTGCAGCGTGGCGAGCATCTGCGCGTCGCCGGCGACGAGGCGGGCGTCGAGCAGGCCGAGCGCCACCTTGAGGTCCTGGCGGGCCAGGTCGAGGGCCTGCCCGGGGCTGCGGGTGGAGTGGTCGAGGGCGAACTTGGCGTCCCAGATCTGGTACCAGAGGAGGCTGCCGAGCTCGTCGGCGGCCGCCTCGTCGCCGGGACCGCCCGGGTGCAGCAGCACCAGGTCGAGGTCGCTGCGCGGAGCGCATTCGCGACGGCCCAGGCCGCCTACGGCGACGAGCGAGGCATTGGAGGTACAACCGCCGGCTTTTTGAAAGATCTCGACGAGCCACTCGTCGATCGCGTCCGAGCGCTCGGCTCGCGCGTCGGCGCCCGCCCCGGTGGAAAGGACCGGTGCGGGCGCCGACGGTTGTGTCATGTGATGAGGATAGAGATCAGCAGCGGCTTAGAGCGCGTCGAGCCCGCGCTCGCCGGTGCGGACCCGGACCACCTCGTCGACCGAGGTGACCCACACCTTGCCGTCACCGATCTTGCCAGTGCGGGCGGCGGTCACGATGGCGTCCACGACCTTCTCGAAGTCGAGCTCGTCGGTGACGATCTCGACCCGGATCTTGGGGACGAACTCCACCGTGTACTCCGCACCGCGGTAGACCTCGGTGTGGCCCTTCTGACGGCCGTAGCCCTGAACCTCGCTCACGGTGAGGCCCGCCACGCCGAGCGCGTGGAGCGCCTCCTTCACCGCGTCGAGCTGATACGGCTTGATGACCGCGGTCACCAGCTTCATGCCCATTCCCTCCGACATCCCTCGACGCTATCCGGCAACCTTTTCCGACGCCGGGGCTTCCGCCGCCGGCGCGGGGGCCTTGCTCGTGCCTACGCCCGCCATCGCGAACGCACCCGTGCCGCCACCGCTGCCGGTGCCCGGGGTGAGGTCGTAGGCGCTCTCCGCGTGCTCCGCGATGTCGATGCCCTCGACCTCGGCCTCGGTGCTGACCCGGAAGCCGACCGTCTTCTGGATGACGAAGGCGAGCACGAAGGCGATGGCGAACGAGTAGACGGTGACGATAGCGCTCGCGCCCGCCTGTGCGCCGAGCTGACCCACGCCGCCGCCCATGAACAGGCCGTTCTTGGCCCCGAGGGCGCCGCTGATGGCCGAGTTGAGCTTGTCGTTGGCGAAGAAGCCCAGCCACAGGGAGCCGATCCACCCGCCGACGAAGTGCACGCCGACCACGTCGAGCGAGTCGTCGAAGCCGAAGCGGTACTTGAGGCTGACCGCCAGGGCGCAGACGAGGCCCGCGACGAGGCCGAGCAGCACGGCCGCCCACGAGTCGATGAAGCCACAGGCGGGGGTGATCGCGACCAGGCCCGCGACCGCGCCGGACGAGGCGCCGACGAGGGTGGGCTTGCGGTCGCGGATCCACTCGACGATGACCCAGCCGAGGACGGCGGCGGCGGTGGCCACCTGGGTGTTGACGAAGGCGAGGCCGGTGACGCCGTCGACGGTCAGCTCGGAGCCGGCGTTGAAGCCGAACCAGCCGAACCACAGCAGACCGGCGCCGAGGGCGACGAAGGGCACGTTGTGCGGCTTCATGCTCTCCCGCGGCCAGCCGACGCGCTTGCCGAGGACCAGGGCGACACCGAGCGCGGCCGCGCCGGCGTTGATGTGCACGGCGGTGCCACCGGCGAAGTCGAGCGGGTGCAGCTTCTGGGCGATCCAGCCGCCGCCCCACACGTTGTGGGCGACGGGGAAGTAGACCAGCGTGGCCCAGCCGAACGCGAACAGCAGCCAGCCGCCGAACTTCGCGCGGTCGGAGATCGCGCCGCTGATGAGCGCGACGGTGATCACGGCGAACGTCATCTGGAAGACCATGAAGACGTACGTCGGGATGCCGATCCCGCTCGCGTTGTCCGCGGTCGCGCCCCACATCTGGTCGATGTAGGTCTTGCTGCCGAAGTACTGCCCGAGGTCACCGAACAGCCCACCGGCCGTGTCGGAGCCGAACGAGGCGCTGAAGCCGTAGAACAGCCAGAGGACGCTGACGAGCCCGATCGTCGAGAAGCTCATCATCATCATGTTGAGGACGCCCTTGGAGCGGTTCAGGCCACCGTAGAACAGTGCCAGACCCGGCGTCATGAGCAGCACGAGAGCGGTCGACACGAGCAGCCATGCGGTATGGCCGGTATCGATGGTCGCTGCAGGCACGCTGGCCTCCTAGTAGTCGAGATCCTCCCTCCCGACCTTCGAGGCAGCATTGCCCTTCAGCCGGTTGCGCGAGAGCTTCGCGGGCTCAGGTTTCGCGCACCGGCGCTGCGCGGTTTCTACCGCGTCACGTCATGTTTCCAGCGTGTGAAGAAGGGCTCACACTCTGAAAACGTCCTACCGCAGCGCGTACTCCAGTGTGTGCCGCTCATAATCGATGAGCCGCAGGTCACGCACGGGACGCCGGAGATGCCCCTTGTGCACGATGCGCACGAACGCCGGGTCCCCCGCGGCCGCCATCCGTCGAATTCCCTCGATGTGATCGACGATGCGTTTGCGAATGACGCGCACGAGGCGGTGCCGGTCGCGCGGGGTCAGGCCGTAGGCGTCGGCGAACATGCGCAGCCGGCGCGGGCGGTTCGGGCGCTTCCAGCCCAGGGTGTAGGAGTCGCGGTCGGAGAACAGCGGGACCCAGGTCCACGCGGCATACGCGACGTCGTAGATCCGCGCGCCGGGCGAGGCCAGGTCGAAGTCGATCAGCGACAGGGTCCCGTCCGGGCGCCAGATGACGTTGTGCGGGGCCGCGTCGTGGTGGCAGATGACCTCGGTGTCCGGCGGCGGGGGGCCGAACGAGCGCCAGACGGCGTTCGGGGGCGGCCGGAAGCCCGCCTGGGCGTCGTGGAACATCCGCAGCATGGTCGCGACGGTGACCATCGCCTCGTCGGTCACCCAGTGCGGGGCCAGCGGGTATTCGCCGCACTCCCCCTCGAGGTACTGCAGCACCTCGCGCCCGCGCTCGTCGATGCCGAAGGCGCGCGGGGCGCCGGTGAAGCCGACATACTCCAGGTGGCGCAGCAGCGCGTGCACCGCGGGGGTCCACGGCCCCGCGTTGCGGCGCACGGTGTCGCCCGAGCGCACCACGACGGAGGTGTTCCCGCCGTGGAGCGGGATCTCCTGCTGCGTCACGTCTTCGTCCTTCGCTGACCTGACCGGGGAACCGAGCTGTCCTGCCTTGCGCCGGCCGCCGGAAGTGCGCGGCCGGGCCTTACCGTCTCAAGGTACCGTCCGAGGTTACGCGTCCGCGCCAACGAGGGCGTCCACGAACTGTCGGGCATCGAACGGAGCCAGATCGTCGGGGCCCTCGCCCAGGCCGACCAGCTTCACCGGAATACCCAGTTTGCGCTGGACCGCGATGACGATGCCACCCTTCGCGGTCCCGTCGAGCTTGGTCAGCACGACGCCGGTCACATCGACCACCTCGGTGAACACCCGCGCCTGCTCCAGGCCGTTCTGCCCGGTCGTGGCGTCGAGGATGAGCAGCGTCTCGTCCACGGGCCCGTGCTTCTCCACGACCCGCTTGACCTTGCCGAGCTCGTCCATCAGGCCGACCTTGTTCTGCAGCCGGCCGGCCGTGTCGATGAGCACCGTGTCCACACCCGCGTCAATACCCCGTTTGACGGCGTCGAACGCCACCGAGGCGGGATCCGCCCCTTCGGGGCCCCGCACGACGTCGGCGCCGACCCGCCCGGCCCAGGTGGCCAGCTGCTCGGCCGCGGCCGCGCGGAAGGTGTCGGCGGCGCCGAGGACCACGGTGTGGCCGTCGGCGACGAGCACCCGGGCGATCTTGCCGCAGGTGGTGGTCTTGCCGGCGCCGTTGACCCCCACGACGAGCAGCACCGCGGGGCGGCCGTCGCGCGGGGCGGCGGCCAGGGAGCGGTCCAGGTCCGGCTGCAGCGCCGCGACGAGCTCGTCGGTGAGCATCGTGCGCAGGTCGGACGCGGTGGCGGTGCCGTGGACGCGGGCCCGCTCGCGCAGCTTGGCGACGATGTCGGTGGTCGCCTGGACGCCGACGTCGGCGCCGATCAGCGTCTCCTCGATCTCGTCCCAGGTGTCGTCGTCGAGCCGGTCGCGCGACAGCAGGGCGAGCAGGCCCTTGCCGAAGACGTTCTGCGAGCGGCTCAGGCGCGCGCGGAGGCGCACGAGGCGGCCGGCGGTGGGCTCGGGCCGCTCGATCTCGACGACGGGCGGGGCTTCTTCGACCGGAGGGGCTTCGACGACCGGAGGGGGTTGCTCGACCGGCGGAGCCTCGATGACCGGAGGAGCCTCGGCGACCGGCGGCTCCTTCACCACCACCGGGGCGGAGGGCTCCTTGGGCGGGGCCGACGGCGGCAGCGTCGGGGGCTTGCGGAAACGGGGAGCGATCAGCGCCAGTGTGGCCCCGATTATGACGACGAGCAGCACCAGGCCGAAGACGATGTACGACTCCATGGCAGGAATCCTCCCAGACGCGGCGCGCGGCGGCCTGCAGTGGCGCCGAGACGAGCCGAGCAGGATCATTCGGGATGCAGTCCGGCTCACCCCGCAATGCCCCGGAGGTCGCAACAGCATGTCCGAAACCGAGCTCGACAACGACCGTGGTCCGCTCGTGCTCGGCCCCGTCCTGCGGCGCGTCGAGGGCGACCGGGCGACGATCTGGGTGGAGACCGCGCACCCGGCGACCGTCGAGGTCGACGCCGGGCCCGCGGGCGGGGCGGCCCGGACGTTCAGCGTGCACGGTCACCACTACGCCCTGGTCGTGGTCGCCGGGCTGCCCGAGGGCGCGGTCACGCCGTACCACGTCAAGATCGACGGCACCCTGGTGTGGCCGCTGCCGGACGACCCGTGCCCGCCCCCGGTGATCCGCACCCGACGGCCGGGGGCTCCCGTGCGGCTGGTCTTCGGTTCGTGCCGCGAGGCGAGTCCGCTCAGCGTGACGCGCTACCCCCCGGACGCCCTCGACGCCTACGCGGGACGGCTGATCCAGTCAATCCGCTCGGACGCGCCCACCGAGTGGCCCGATCTCATGGTCCTGCTCGGTGATCAAGTCTATGCCGACGAGACCCCGGAGAAGATCCAGCGCTGGCTCAAGCGGCGCCGCAAGCAGCGCCGCGCGGACGCGCCCACGACGCAGGTGGTGGACTTCCACGAGTACACGAAGCTGTACCTCGACTCGTGGGGCGACCCCGAGATCCGCTGGCTGCTGTCGACCGTCCCGAGCGTCATGATCTTCGACGACCACGAGATCATCGACGACTGGAACACGTCGCAGCGGTGGCGTGAGCAGATGTCCCAGCTCAGCTGGTGGCCGCAGCGCATCCAGGCGGGGCTGGCGTCGTACTGGGTGTACCAGCACATGGGCAACCTGGCCCCGAGCGCCCTGGCCGAGTGCCCCATATACGCGGCCGTGAGCTCGGCCGGGGACGCGACGGAGATCTTCGACGACTTCGGCGCGCGGGCGGACCGCGACCGCGCGGTGGCGTACCGATGGAGCTATGCCCTCGACATCGACCGCACGCGCCTCATCGTGGTCGACAACCGGGCCGCGCGCGAGCTCGAGCAGGGCCGGCGCGCGATGCTGCCCGACAGCGAGTGGGCCTGGCTCGCCAAGCAGCTCCCGGGCGACTACGACCACCTGCTCATCGGCTCCTCGCTGCCGTGGCTGCTGCCGCCGGCCATCCACCACCTGGAGGCCGCGACCGAGCGGCTGGCGGAGTCCCCCCGGGGCTGGGTGGGGCGGTTCGGCGAGAAGCTGCGCCAGGCCGTCGACCTGGAGCACTGGGCCGCGTTCGGGCGCTCCTTCGACGCGCTGAGCGCCCTGCTGACCCAGATCGGCGCCGGGCAGGGCGGCGTGTCGCCCGCGCCCGCCACGATCAGCGTCCTCTCGGGTGACGTTCACCACTCCTACGCCGCGCGGGCCGACCTCGGGCCGGAGGTCGAGAGCGCGGTGCACCAGCTGACGTGCTCGCCGGTGCACAACGACATGCCGCGCCTCGTCCGGCCGGCGATGAAGTTCGGCTGGAACCCGCCGGCGGCCCGGATGATGCGCTCCCTGGCGCGCTCGGTGGGGCTGCGCAAGCCCGTCGTGCGGTGGCGGAAGACCGCGGGCCCGTACTTCGGCAACGCCGTCGGCCTGCTGCTGATCGAGGGCCGGTCGGCGCACGTGTCGATCGAGGGCACCCGGCCGGACAAGTCCCTGGGCGAGGTGGCGTCGCTCAAGCTGAGCTGACGCGCGGGTGCGTCACCGCCGGCTCGTTGAGGTCCGTCCACGTCCACAGCGTCGCCACCCGGGCCCGGCCGGTGAGATATGCCACAGCCGGCTCCCGGATCGGGGCGAACCACATGCGGCTCAGGCGGTCCACGGCCTCGGCCAGGGGCACCCACGCGCCCGAGCCGTCGTGCGGACCGACGCCGGTCACCTCGAAGCCCAGCATCTCGTACTCCACCCCGCCCGCGGGGTAGCGCGCGACCCACAGCAGCCGCTCGGCGAGCACCGATGCGTAGCCGGCCTCCTGACCGACCTTGGCCAGCAGCGGCTCCCCCGCCCCCACGGCGCCGCCCGGGAGCGCCCAGTCCGGCGGGTCGCTGATCAGCAGGACGTCCTTGCCCCGGCGGAGCACGGCGCCGACCGCGAGTTGGTGACCGGTCACGCTTTACCCTAGGCCGCGCGCCGCGCGGCATACGATCACGGGCATGAGCTTTTACGACGTCGAAATCGCCGACCTGCAGGGCAAGCCCCTCGATCTCGGCCAGTTCCGCGGGCGCCCGGTCCTCGTGGTCAACGTCGCGTCCCGGTGCGGCCTGACGCCCCAGTACGCCGACCTCGAGGCGCTGCACAAGGAGTACGAGGGCCGCGGCTTCTCGGTGCTGGGCGTGCCCTGCAACCAGTTCGCCGGGCAGGAGCCGGGCACCTCCGAGGAGATCGCCGAGTTCTGCAGCACCACCTACGGTGTGACGTTCCCCATGACGGAGAAGGTCGAGGTCAACGGCGAGGGCCGGCACCCGCTCTACGACCTGCTGACCCCGGTGCCGGACGCCGAGGGGCACACCGGCGACATCCGGTGGAACTTCGAGAAGTTCCTGGTCGCCTCCGACGGCACCGTCGCCGGCCGGTTCGGCCCGCGCACGGAGCCGAAGTCGGCCGAGGTCGTCCAGGCCGTCGAGGCCAGCCTCTGACGGCTCACCGGCCCAGCGGTCGAGCTACAGGCCCAGCGCCCGGCGCGGATAGCTGAGATCGTCGCCGGGCGTGTAGCGGTACGCCGTGAGGCCCGCCGCCCGCGCGCCGCGGATCATGCGGTCGGTGTCGTCGACCAGCAGGCAGCGCGGCGGCGGGGTGCCGATGAGGGCACAGGCGGCCTGGAAGTACTCCTTGGCGGGCTTGTGCACCCCGAGCTCGGCCGAGAGCGCGACCGCGTCGAACTCGCCGGTGAGGCCGAAGGACTCGAGCACGTCGCGGAACTCGATCGTCGAGTTGGTCGCGAGGCACACGGGCAGGCCGGCCGCCCGCACGTCGCGGACGAAGGCCAGGACGTCGGCCGCGACGTCGCCCGGGTAGACCTGCCACTCCGCCATCAGCTCGGCGGCGCGCTCGGGGCCGCCGACCCGCTCCGCGAGGTCCGCGGCCACGGTCGCGAGCCACTCGGCGCGCGTCATGCGGCCCGTGATGGCCGGCAGCAGGCGATCCCACTCGAGGGCGGTGTCGAGGACCGTCCCGGGCTCCAGACCGTACCGCTGCTCGATCTTGGCGTTCGTCGAGGGGTCGATCGTGCGCAGGACCCCGTCGAAGTCGATGAGCAGGGCCGTGGGCCGTTGGATCACGCTGCCTCTTCCGTCCGCAGGCGCTGGGAGATGACCTCCGTGACGCCGGATCGCATGGTGACGCCGTAGAGGGCGTCGGCGACCTCCATCGTGCGCTTCTGGTGGGTGATGATGATCAGCTGGCTGCGCTCCCGCAGCTGCTCGAAGAGGGTGATGAGGCGGCCCAGGTTGACGTCGTCCAGGGCGGCCTCGACCTCGTCCATGATGTAGAACGGGCTGGGGCGGGCGCGGAAGATCGCGCACAGCAGGGCGACGGCGGTCAGCGAGCGCTCGCCGCCGGAGAGCAGCGAGAGGCGCTTGATCTTCTTGCCGGGCGGCCGCGCCTCGACCTCGATGCCGGTCGTGAGCATGTCCTCCGGGTCGGTGAGCACGAGCCGGCCCTCGCCGCCCGGGAACAGCACCGAGAAGACCTGCTCGAACTCGCGCGCGGTGTCGTGGTAGGCGCTGGTGAACACCTCGAGGATGCGGTCGTCCACGTCCTTGACCACGGTGAGCAGGTCGCGGCGGGTGGCCTTGAGGTCCTCGAGCTGGTCGGAGAGGAACTTGTAGCGCTCCTCCATCGCCGCGAACTCCTCCAGCGCCAGCGGGTTGACCTTGCCGAGCAGGTTCAGCTCGCGCTCGGCCTTGGCGGCGCGCTTCTCCTGGGTGGCGCGGTCGAAGGGGACCGGCTCGGGCACGGGCCGCTTGTCCGCCTCGGCCGCGGCGACCTCGGGCGCGGTCGGCGGGACGGGCAGGTGCGGGCCGTACTCGGCGACGAGGGTGTCGGCGTCGAGGCCGAACTCCTCGGCCGAGCGGCTCTCGAGCTGCTCGATGCGCATGCGCTGCTCGGCGCGGGCCACCTCGTCGCGGTGCACGGCGTTGGTGAGCCGGTCGAGCTCGGCGGTGAGGTGCTTGGCGCGCCCGCGCACGTCGGTGAGGGCCGTCTCGCGCTCGGCGCGCGTGGCCGCGAGGGTGTCGCGGGTCTCCTGCGCCTCGGCGATCGAGTCGACGAGCCGCTCCAGGGCGAACGCGGCGCCGTCGGCCACGGCCTCGGCGATGCGGGCGCCGCGGGCGCGGGTGGCCTTGCGGGCGGCGGCGCGCTCCCGGGCGGCCCGCTCGGCGGCGGCCTGGCGCAGCAGCGCGTCCGCGCGCCCGGCGAGGGCGCCGACGCGCTCCTCGGCGGTGCGCACCGCGAGGCGGACCTCCATCTCCTGCTGCCGCGCGACCGGCACCTCGCCCGCGAGGTCGTCGCGCTCCTGCGTGGAGGGGTCCTCGTCGATCGGGATCTCCTCGGCCGCCGCCAGACGCTCCTCGAGGTCGGCGAGGCTGGCGCGGCCGGACTCCCGGGCCGCCTCCGCCTTGGCCTTCGCCGCGGCGTGCCGCTCGACCTCGGCCCGGGCCGACTTCGCGGCCGCGCCCAGCTCCGCGAGGCGGCGCGCGGCCGCGTTGCGGACGGTGTCGGCCTCCTTCTTGGCCGCGGCCGTCTCGGCGACGACCTGCTTGGCCGCGGCGGCCGCGGCGCGGGCCAGGCCGAGCAGCTCCCGCGCCTCGGCGACGCGCCCCTCGGCGTCGACCTTCTGCTGGCGGGCCTCCTCGACGGCCGCCTGGACCTCGATGAAGCTGTGCTGCTTGCCGGAGCCGCCGGCCGCGGCGTAGGCGCCGATGACGTCGCCCTCGGGCGTGACGGCGCGCAGCGCGGGCGCGTAGGACACGATGCGGCGCGCGGTCGCGAGGTCGGGGGCGAACACCACGTCACCGACGGCCCGCTCCAGGGCCGGGCGCAGCTCCTCCGGGGCGCGCACCAGGTCCATCGCCCACGCCGCGCCCGGGGGCAGCGGCACCCGCTCGACCGGCGGGGCGTCGAGCATCGGCGCGGAGGCGATGAGCAGCGCGGCGCGGCCGGCGTCGTCCTGCTTGAGCATCTCGACCGCGGCGACCGCGCCCTCGACGCCGGAGACGGCGACGGCGTCGGCCAGGGCACCCAGCGCGGCGGCGAGGGCCGCCTCGTGGCCGGCCTCGACCGACAGCAGCGCGGCGACGCTGCCGAGCAGGCCGGGCACGCGGTCGGAGCGGGCCAGCAGGGTGCCGGCCCCGTCCTTGCGGCGCAGGCCCATGGCGAGCGCCTCCTCGCGGGCCTTCCACTGCGCGGCGTCCTTCTCCGCGGCGCGCTCGGCGTCGCTGTGCTGGCGCACCTCGTTGTTGATCGCGTCGAGCTCGCGGGTCGCCTCCTGGTGGCGCATCTCCAGGTCGGCGTTGGCGTTGTCGGCGACCGACGCGCCCGCGCTCGCCTCGTCGTAGAGGCCCTGGGCCGCCTCCGAGCGCGCCTCGGCCTCGGCGAGCTGGACGGCGAGCCGCTCGATCTCGTCGCCGGCGGCGTTCGCGCGGGAGCGGGCGGACTCGACCTGGCCGGTGAGCTTGGCCAGGCCCTCGCGGCGGTCGGCGATGGCCTTGTGGGCCGCGACGATGGCCTTCTCGGCGAAGGCGAGGCGGCGCTCGAGGTCCTGGCGGCGCTCGACGGCCTCGGCGAGGCGCTCCTGGCTCGCCTCCAGCGCGGCGCGCAGCTCCTCCTCCTGCTCCCGGACCTTGTCGGCCTCGGCGGTGAGCTGGTCGGGGTCGCGCCCGGGCCGCTCGTCGACGGGAGCGGCGGCGAGGTTGCGGTGGCGCTCGGCGGCGAGCTGGTGCAGGGAGCGGTACCGCTCCTGCAGCGTCGACAGCTGGAACCACGTGTCCTGGGCGGCGGCCAGGGCCGGGGCGTCGGCGGCGTGCTCGGCCTCCAGGGCGGCCAGGCGCTCGTTGACCGCCTCGACCTCGGCCTCGACCTCCTCGCGCCGGGCGCGCAGGGCCGTCTCGTCGGCGATCTCGCGGTCGAGGGTCTCGCGCAGCGTGTGCAGGTCGTCGGCGAGCAGCCGCAGCCGGGCGTCGCGCAGGTCGGCCTGGATGCCCGCGGCGCGCCGGGCGACCTCGGCCTGGCGCCCGAGCGGCTTGAGCTGGCGGCGCAGCTCCGTGGTGAGGTCGCCGAGGCGGTTGAGGTTGGCCGCCATCGCCTCGAGCTTGCGGATGGCCTTCTCTTTGCGCTTGCGGTGCTTGAGGACGCCGGCCGCCTCCTCGATGAAGGCGCGGCGGTCCTCGGGCCGGGCGTGCAGGACCCCGTCGAGGCGGTTCTGGCCGACGATCACGTGCATCTCGCGGCCGATGCCGGAGTCGGAGAGCAGCTCCTGGATGTCGAGCAGGCGGCAGGAGTTGCCGTTGATCTCGTACTCGCTCTCACCCGAGCGGAACATGCGACGGGTGATCGACACCTCGGTGTAGTCGATCGGCAGCGCACCGTCGTTGTTGTCGATCGTGAGGGTGACCTCGGCGCGCCCCAGGGGGGCGCGGCTCGCGGTCCCGGCGAAGATGACGTCTTCCATCTTGCCGCCGCGCAGCGCCTTCGCGCCCTGCTCGCCGAGCACCCAGGCGATGGCGTCGACCACGTTGGACTTGCCGGAGCCGTTCGGCCCGACGACACAGGTGATGCCCGGCTCGAGCTTCAGCGTGGTGGTCGACGCGAAGGACTTGAAGCCCTTGGCCGTCAGGGTCTTGAGGTGCACGGATCTCCACGGTGTCGAGGTGTGTTACCGGGCAGGCTACCGCCGGGACACTACCCTCCCCTGCAGCACCGCACACCATAATGCGCGTGTCGTGGTCACGCAGCCCACTCGGGCCACTCGGATCACGTGCGCAACCAACCGGACGATCGGATCGTTACATGACTGCGCGCCGAGACCCAGAGGATGTCGGCGCGCGGGTTTACTGTGCAGTTCTGCGCGGGCTGCGGTGACCCGAAAACGTCAGGCCATCGCCGGCTCGGCGAGACGGACCAGGTGGTCCGCTTCCGATGCCGCCGCGGCGAGCCGGTCGTTTTCGGCACGGAGCCGAACGACCTCGAACTCGAGCGCCCGAACCTTGGCACGCAGTTGGGTGACCTCGTCGACAAGGCGCCGGTCGGGCGCGCTGCCTACGTGGCCGTAGAGGGCCTTAGCCATATCGTCTCCTTGTTAAGCGCAGCCGGTCGACTCCGGCAAACGCGCGCCCAGCACCCGCGACCGAAGCACAAGGGCATGAATGGGCGCGACTGGCGACCCCTCTATGTTCCTTCCGGGGCGCGACTTAGTCAAGCGCAGAGGCACGCCAAACGTGCTGGCCAGGGTGTTCTCACTCACCCGGGTGCGTGATCATCACGCCGCGCCGATCGTGGCAGTGTGCCACCGGTTGCCCCGCGGCGCCACTGCAAAGTAGCGTCATGTCCGGGAATTCTGGGGACGACGGGCCGGGAGAGTGCGATGACGGGTCTCACGGCGAGACTCGGCCCGACCGGAATCGCCGCCATCGTCACCGCCGTCCTCATCGTCTTCGGCCTCGGCGCCGTGATCGTCCCGTCGCTCGGCGGCGACGGCGACGCCTCCGCCCCGCACGCGGCCGGTCCCCCGCCCGACGCAGCGCCCCCGAGCCTCGCCGACACGAGCAATGCGCCCCCTCCCGCGCCGACCGCCGAGGACCCGACGCCGACCACGGCCCAGACCACGCTCGTGGCCGCGAACTTCAACACCGGCTACGAGGACCGCGTCGTGCAGCAGATCAACGGCGAGCGGCGCAGGCACCGGTGCGAGGCGTTGCGGGTCGACGGCAAGCTGCGCACCGCCGCCCGGGGGCACGCGGCGGACATGGCGGCCCAGGACTTCACCGGCGCCCGGGGCAGCGACGGCAGCAGCCCGCAGGACCGGATCAGCGCGGCCGGCTTCAGCGGCGGGTTCGCCGACGAGCTGACCGCCAAGGGCGGCGACGCCGGCGACGTGGTCAAGCGCTGGATGCACGACGACGACACGAAGGACATGCTGCTCGACTGCGACATCACATCGATCGGTGTCGGGGCCGCCATGCGCGGCCGCACGGCCTACTGGACCGTGGACACCGGCCGTGCTTGAGGGGGCCCAGCATCGTTAGTCCGGTCGTGGACCGGGTTCCGACGCTCCTGCCACTGCGGGCGCATCCTCTGGCCCGGCCACACGCATGGGAGATCGTCGCGAGACACGGTCCGGCGTTCACCGTCGTCGTCGACGTCGCGAGCGGGCCCGGCAGCGGCCGGGACCCGCTGTGGACCGCGGCCATGAGCCGTCTGGCCGCGGCGGGCGTCCGGCTGCTCGGCTACGTGGACGTCGACTACGGCACGCGCCCGGTCGCGCAGATCCGCGCGGACGTGTACCGCTGGAGCGGGTACCCGGTGCGCGGCGTGTTCCTCGACCGCACGCCGGTCAGCCCGTACGCGATCGGCCCGGTCGCGGTCGTCGCGCAGTCCGCCGCCCGCGCCGACCTGCCCGACGTGGTCCTGAACCCGGGTGAGCCGCCGGATGAGGCGTACCGCGATCTCGGCCTGCCGGTGTGCGTGTTCGACGGCAGCTGGCGGGAGTACCGGCGCTGGTCCGGCGAGGGCGCGCGCCCGGGCGACGGGCACCTGGTGCACGCCGTGCCGCCGTGGGAGCTCGACGAGGCCGCGCGGATGCAGGTGAGCCGCGGGGCCGGCTTCGGGCTCGTCACCGACCTCGGCGCGCCCGACCCCTACGCGGACCTGCCCGCCTGGTGCGGCCTCGTGCCCGGCCTGGCGGAGCTCGGCGCCGAGCGCGACCGGCCCACCCCGGCGCCCCGGCGCCCGCGCCCCTACCGCGCGCTCAGCGTGGTGCGAGACGGGGCCGCGGCTGGCAGCGCGGGCAGGAGTACGAGGACCGGTTCATGAACGCCTCCCGCCGGATCGGGCTGCCGCACCGGTTGCAGGGCAGGCCCTCGCGGCCGTAGGCGTTCAGGGAGCGCTCGAAGTAGCCGCTCTCGCCGTTGACGTTCACGTACAGCGCGTCGAAGCTCGTCCCGCCCTGCCCGATCGCCTCGTTGAGCACGTCGCGGACGTGGGCGAGCAGGCGGCGTACGACGGGCCGGGACAGCTGCGACGTGTCGCGCGCCCCGTGCAGCCGGGCCCGCCACAGCGCCTCGTCCGCGTAGATGTTGCCCACGCCCGAGATCAGCGTCTGGTCGAGCAGCGCCCGCTTGACCTCGGTGCGCCGCTTGCGCAGCCGCTCCACGAACACGTCGTCGGCGAACAGCGGGTCGACCGGGTCGAGCGCGATGTGCGCGAGCTCGCCCGGCAGCACGGCGCCCCCGAGCGAGACGCTCAGGCCGCCGAACGTGCGCTGGTCGACGAAGCGCAGCTCGGGCCCGTCGTCGTCGAAGGTGAGCCGCACCCGCAGGTGGATCTCGGCCGCGGCCTCGGCGGGCTGCATGAGCAGCTGGCCGGACATGCCGAGGTGGCCGACGAGGGCGTCCTCGTCGTCGAGGGGCAGCCAGAGGTACTTGCCCCGGCGCATCACCGAGCCCACGCGCCGGCCCGCGAGGATGCCCGCGAAGTGCTCGGGCCCGGGGACGTGGCGGCGGATCGCGCGCGGGTGCAGCACCTCGACCGTGGCGATGCGCCGGCCGGACACCCACTTGTCGAGGCCGCGCCGGACGGTCTCGACCTCGGGCAGCTCAGGCATGGAATCCCTCTAGATCGCGTAGTGCCAGACGGTGATCAGGTACGAGCCGTACCACAGCCCGAACGCGCCGCAGGCGGCCAACACTAGCGCCGCGGTGCGCGGCCGCGCGCGTCCGAGCGCCACCGCCGGCGGCACCAGGATCAGCAGCGCGGGGACGAGCAGGCGCGGCTTGGAGTGGTAGTACCCGGCCTGGCCGAGCACCAGGACGAGCACGATGAGGCCGTACACGGCCAGCGGCGGCCACACCCGCCGGACCAGCGCGACGACGGCCAGGATCACGACGCCGACGAGCATCCACGCGATGCTGACCTGGATCCAGCCGTCGCCGGCCTTGAACGCGTCGCGCAGGAACGTCAGCGTCGAGTCGCCGTAGTCGAACGTCGTGCCCCAGCCCGCGGTCTGGATGTCGAACCACGCGCGCAGGTCCCCCACCCGCAGCCCGACCCACAGCAGGTACGACGGCACCCCCGCCAGCGCGATGACGGCGCCCAGAATCGGCTTCCAGACCCCTCCCCCGGCCTCCCCGCGGCGCTGCTTGACGATCGCGATCACGGCGGCCACCGCGAGAGCGATCGCCGCGGCCGCGCCCGTGGGCCGGGTGAGCCCCGCGGCGAGCCCGAGGACGCCGGCGAGGAGCCAGGCGCCCCGGTGCGCGCACAGCAGCATGCCCACGACGAAGGCGGTGAACAGCGCCTCGGAGTAGCCCATCGACAGCGCCATCGACATCGGCTGCACGCAGAACAGCGCGGTGAGGGCCAGGCCGGTCCGCTCGTCGTAGAGCCGCGTGCCGAGCGCGCACAGCAGCACGGCCGCGACCGCGCCCGCGAGCCAGGACACCGTGATCGCCGCGGTGCCGTAGTCCAGGCGGGTGATGAGGTGCACGAGGCGGACCGTCATCGGGTAGCCGGGGAAGAACGCCAGGCCGTTGCCGGTCAGGTGGCCCTCGCCGTCGTAGCTGTAGCCGGTCGGGTAGCCCTCCTCGGCGACGCGGACGAAGTGCCCGCCGTCCCAGGCGAGCAGGCGGTCGCGGATCTTGTCGTCGGGTGACATCCACCACAACAGTGCCAGCTGCACCAGGCGGCTCAGCGCATAGACGCCCAGCGGGAGGGCGATGAGCGTGGTGCGGACGCGCTGGGTGATCTCATTGACCGGCGTCATCGTCGTCATCGGGGCGCGGTTCCTCGGCGGTGTCGGTCTCGGTGATGTCCGCGTTCGTGTGCCTGGCCTTGCTGCCCTTGTGCGTGTCGCCGGCCGCCTCGGCGATGGCGTACGCGGCGGACTCCGGCTGGACCCCGGACAGCTCACGCCAGGCCGCCTCGGCCGCGCGCTGCTCGGCCTCCTTCTTGCTGCCGCCCTGCGCCCCGCCGTAACGCTTCCCCGCGACGATCACCCAGGCGGTGAACCGCTTGGCGTGGTCGGGGCCCTCCTCGTCGATGCGGTACTCGGGCACCCCGAGCCCGCGCCCGGCGGTCAGCTCCTGCAGGCTGGTCTTCCAGTCGAGACCGGCCCCGCGCATCGCCGCCTCGGCCATCAGCCCGTCGAAGAGCTTGTGGATCACCTGGGCGGTGGTGTCGAGGCCGTACTGCAGGTAGATGGCGCCGATCAGCGCCTCCAGCGTGTCGGCGAGGATGCTGGCCTTGTCGCGGCCACCCGTCGCCTCCTCGCCGCGGCCGAGCAGCAGGAACGGCCCGATGCCGCCGGGCCCGAGCCGCCGCGCGACGTCCGCGAGGGCGCGCATGTTCACGACGCTGGCGCGTAGCTTCGCGAGCTGGCCCTCGGCCAGCTTCGGGTGGTTCTGGAACAGGGCGGTCGTGATGACCACCCCGAGCACCGCGTCGCCGAGGAACTCGAGCCGCTCGTTGGTGGGCAGACCCCCGTTCTCGTACGCGTACGAGCGGTGCGTCAGCGCCCGCTTGAGCATGTCCGGGTCGAAGTCGACGCCGAAGGCGGCCTCGAGGCTGTTCTGGTTCTTCACGAGCGCTCTCCCAGTGCGTCACGGATGGTGAGGCCGCCGGCCGAGGAGAGTTCGGTCAGCAGGTCGTCGGCGAGTGCCGCGACCGCAGGGGTGATGCGGTCGCGGTGAAGGCGTGCGGCGAGGGCGATACCGTCGGCGATCTCCGCACCGGCGGCCGAGCCGTGGCAGACGACGACGTCGCCGGCCACCCCGAGCAGCACGGCCGCGGCTTCGTGCCGCGCGTGCCCGTCGGGGCCGCTCTGCGCCGCGCCGTCGGGTGATCCGCCGGCCGCGACCGAGCGTTGCGCTGCTGCGAACGCCGGCCGAGCCACGGCCATCGCGCCCTCGAGGCCCTTGAGCAGGACGTTTCCGGTGAAGCCGTCGGTCACGACGACGTCGGCGGGGCCTCCGCGCGGTACGTCGAAACCCTCCACGAGACCGACGTAGCGTCCGCCCGCCGGCAACGGAATGTCCGACAGCGCGATCGACACCGCGCGGCGCAGCCGGTCGCCCTTGCCCGGCTCGCTGCCGATGGACAGCAGCCCGACGCGCGGGCGCGCGATGCCCAGGCCCACGGAGGCGTAGGCGGTGCCGAGGACGGCGTGCTGGACGAGCTCGAGCATGGTCGCGTCGAGGGTCACCCCGACGTCGATCAGGAGCACAGGCCCGTGCGGGGTGGGCAGCTGCGCGGCGAGCCCGGGGCGGCGCACGCCGCGCATGCGCCCGAGCACGTGCGCGGACGCGGCGACGGCGGCGCCGCTGGAGCCCGCGGAGATCATCGCGTCCGCGCGGCCGGTGTAGACCGCCTCCGCGGCCGCGCGCACCGACGTGGAGCGGCGGATGTTGCGCAGCGGCGAGTCGGCCATGCCGATGGCAGCGTCGATGACGCTGACACTGACGCGCTCGCGGTCGGTGACCGGGAGCGCGCCGATGACCTCGTCGGCCACGTCCCGTGGTCCGGCGAGGAGAAGATGGAGGTCTGGATCGGCGCTGCATGCGCGCAGAGCGCCGTCAACCACGACGGCGGGAGCCCCGTCCCCGCCGAGGAGGTCGACGGCGATCCGCGCGACGCCGGACGGGATTTCCCCGCCGTGCGGCGATCGGTCGGATCGCGTCACCCGGATCCGGTAATCAGACCTCGATGACCTGGCGGCCGTTGTACGTGCCGCAGACCGAGCACGCCGCGTGAGGCAGCTTGGGCGAGCGGCACTGCGGGCACGGCTGGGTGGAGACCGCGACGGCCTTCCACTGGCTCCGGCGCGACCGGGTGTTGCTGCGCGACATCTTCCGCTTGGGAACGGCCACGGGACCTTACTCCTCTGACGTCTTGATCTGGGACAGGGCGGCCCAGCGCGGGTCGAGCTGCTCGTGGGTGTGACCCTCGGGCAGTTCGTCGATCGGTGTCCCGCACTCGGGGCACAGACCTGGACAGTCTTCGCGGCACACGGGGTTGGCGGCCAGGGAGAGCACCACCGCGTCCCGCAGTGCCGGCTCCAGGTCGATCAGGTCGCCCTGCAGCCGTCCGACCTCGTCCTCGTCGGTCGTCTCGTCCGTCGTGCTGTGCTCGTAGGCATAGAACTCTTGGATCGGGACGTCCAGCGTGTCGCTGATCGGGCGTAGGCAGCGCCCGCACTCGCCGACCAGCGGGCCGGTGACGGTGCCGGAGACGAGCACGCCTTCTGACACCGACTCCATCCGTAGCTGGAGGTCGAGCTCGGCGCCCTGGGGCACGCCGATCAGCTCCAGGCCGAGGTCCTCGGGCGCCGGCACGCTCCGCCGCACCGCATGCAGAGCTCCCGGTCGGCGTGGGAGGTCTCTCGTCTCGAGGACCAGCGGCGACCGGGGATCCAGGTGCGGGTGCTGTGGTTGATGTGGCATCTTCAGACTCCGGCCAGGTAGGGCCGACGGACTAGGGTACCCGAGCGGCAGATCTCGCGTCGAATCGCCCCCAACGGTACCGCGCCCGTCAGAAGGGCAGCGGCCGGTCTTCCTCACCGTGCGGGGTGAACGAGCCGATCTCCCGCAGGGCGTGCATCTTGTCGCGCCCGCGCTCGATCGAGGCCAGCGACCGGGTGAGGAACTGCTCGAAGTTGGCCAGCGCCGTGTCGACGTAGTCGTCGACCTCGTCGCGCAGCCGCTGCGTCTCCGCGCGGGCCTCGTTGATCATCCGCGACGCCTCGTGCTCGGCCGAGACGACGATCTCGTTGATCGACACCAGGCGCGTGTGCTCGGCCTCGGCCTCGGCGATGATGCGCTCCGCCTCGCGCCGCCCGGCGTCGACGATCTTGTCCCGCTCGTCGAGCAGAGCACTCGCGCGCCGCAGCTCACCCGGCAGGTCGGCGCGCAGCTGGTCGAGCAGGTTGATCATGTCGGCGCGATCGAACACGAAGTTGCTCCGCGACATCGGCGCCGACCGTGCACTCTCGACCATCGCGATGATCTGGTCGATGCTCTCGAGCGGGTCCACCTGCGGTCACTCCTGTTCCAATGTCGAACGACGTAACCATCATGCGGCCCGCAAGCCCGGGCCGCTTCCATCGCCACTCGGGTTTCGCAGTTAGTTTCGGACCGAAGCGAATCGTTCACGCAGGCGATTCGCCACGAGATCGGGTACATGCGGCGAAACGTCGCCGCCCCACTTGGCGACCTCTTTGATCAGGCTCGACGAAACGAACGAGTACTTCGGGTTGGTCGGCATGAACAGCGTCTCGATGCCGCCCAGGCCGTAGTTCATCTGGGCCATCTGCAGTTCGTAGTCGAAGTCCCCGGCCACGCGCACGCCCTTGACGATGGCGCCGATGTCGTTGGCGTGGCAGAAGTCGACCAGCAGCCCCTGGAAGGCATCGACCCGGACATTGGCGTACGGCGCGGTCACCGTCGCGAGCATCTCCAGCCGCTCGTCGACCGTGAACAGTCCCGCCTTGCTCTGATTGATCAGCACCGCGACGACGACCTCATCGAACATCTGCGATGCCCGACCCACGATGTCCAGGTGCCCGTTCGTGACCGGATCGAACGAACCCGGACAGACCGCGCGCCTCATTGCACCAGCCCAAGCCTCATGAGCGGGGACCGTACCAAAGGATCGCTTAACCCGTGCGCAAGCCGTCCTGATCAAGTCGGGCGTACCACAGCGCGGTCTCGCCGTAGCGCCGCTCCGCGACCGCGCGCAGCCCGTCCGGCCAGGCCATCGGCGCGCCGCGGCTGGAGCGCTCGACCACCACGACGGCGTCCGGGGCGAGCCAGCGCGCGGCCAGCGCCTCGAGCACCGCGCGGACGCGCTCGTCGGTCACGGCGTAGGGCGGGTCGATGAACACGGCGTCGTAGGCCTCGTCCGGTTCGCCCGCGAGCAGGCGCTCGACCTTGTCCGACACCAGTCGTACGCGTCCGGCCACCCCGAGCGCCGCGATGTTGCCCCGGATCACGCGGGCCGCCTTGGCGTCGGCCTCGGCGAGCAGCACGTGCACGGCCCCGCGCGAGCACGCCTCGAGCCCGACCGCGCCCGAGCCCGCGTAGAGGTCGGCGAACCGCGCCCCGTCGAGGTCGAGCAGGTTGTCGAGGCTGCTGAACAGCGCCTCGCGCACCCGGTCCGACGTGGGGCGCGTGCCCTGCCCGGCCGGCACGGTCAGCCGGCGGCCACCGAGCGCTCCGGCCACGATCCGCGTCACACGATCCACAGTAGGCGGTGACGTACGCCACTCCGCGCCGCGTCCTCGGCCCCCATCGTGCTCGATGTGATCCGCATCACCCCTTTTCGAGGTACTCGGCCCGCTCCTCGTCCACCAGCCGCGCGATCGTCGCGGCCAGCGCCGGATGCCGCTGCAGCTCCCGGTCCTGCGCGATCAGCTCCGCCGCCTCCGCGCGGGCCTCCCCGATCAGGTCCGCGTCGCGCAGGAGCGACAGCAGGCGCAGGTGCGAGCGGTGCCCGGACTGCGAGGCTCCGAGCACGTCGCCCTCGCGGCGCTGCTCCAGGTCGAGCTCGGCCAGCTTGAACCCGTCGGTGGTCGAGGCGACCGCGTCCAGGCGCGCCCGCGCGGGCGTGCCCTCGCCGGACTCGGTGACGAGCAGGCACAGGCCCGGCGCGCTGCCCCGGCCGACGCGTCCGCGCAACTGGTGCAGCTGGGAGACGCCGAAGCGGTCGGCGTCGAGAATCATCATCATCGTCGAGTTCGGCACGTCCACGCCGACCTCGATGACCGTGGTGGCGACGAGCACGTCGAGGCGGCCCTCGGAGAAGGTACGCATGATCGCGTCCTTCTCCTCGGCCGGCAGGCGACCGTGCAGGACCCCGATGCGCAGGCCGTGCAGCGGCCCCTCCTCCAGCTGCGGCGCGACGTCCAGCACCGCGACCGGCGGGCGGCGCCCGTCGTCGTTGGTGGGCGGCACGTCCTCGCCGTCGGACTTGGCGGCGTCGCCGATGCGCGGGCACACGATGTAGGCCTGGTGCCCCTTCGCCACCTCCTCGCGCAGCCGCCGCCAGCCCCGGTCCAGGAACGCGGGCTTCTCGGTGACGGGCACCACGTGCGAGGCGATCGGCGAGCGCCCGCGCGGCAGCTGGCTGAGCACCGAGGTCTCCAGGTCGCCGAAGACGGTCATCGCGACCGTGCGCGGGATCGGCGTCGCGGTCATGACGAGCACGTGCGGCGGCTGGTCGGCCTTGGTACGCAGGGCGTCGCGCTGCTCGACGCCGAAGCGGTGCTGCTCGTCGACGACGACGAGGCCCAGGTCGGCGAAGTCGACGCCCTCGTAGAGCAGGGCGTGGGTGCCGACGACGATCCCCGCGGTGCCGCTGCGCAGGTCCTCGAGCACCTTCCGCCGCGCGGCCGCGCCCAGGGACCCGGTCAGCAGGGTGACCCGGGTCGCCTCCGGCGCGGCGTCCAGCTCGCCGGCGCGGGCCATCGCGCCGAGCAGGTCGGTGACGTTGCGATGGTGCTGGACGGCCAGCACCTCGGTCGGGGCCAGCATCGCCGCCTGGCCGCCGGCGTCGACGACCTGGAGCATGGCGCGCAGGGCGCACAGCGTCTTGCCGGAGCCGACCTCGCCCTGCAGCAGGCGGTGCATCGGGTGGGCGCGCTCCAGGTCGGCCGCGATCTCGTCGCCGACGTCGCGCTGGCCCCGGGTCAGCTCGTACGGCAGGCCGGCGTCGAACGCCGCGAGCAGCCCGTCGGCGC
Source organism: Dactylosporangium sp. CA-139114 (assembly GCF_050955725.1). Taxonomy (NCBI): domain Bacteria; kingdom Bacillati; phylum Actinomycetota; class Actinomycetes; order Micromonosporales; family Micromonosporaceae; genus Dactylosporangium; species Dactylosporangium sp. CA-139114. Next base: position 1,541,389 of record NZ_CP192080.1, on the reverse strand, counting down.
GGCGCGGGCGCGGCACCGCCGGCCAGTCCTCGGCGCGCTTCTTGCGCTGGATCAGGGTCAGCTGGAGCGCGAACGCCTCGTCCCACTTCAGCCGCCTCCGCGCGACGGCGAGCGACTGCTGGGACTCGGGCCGGTGGATCTCGCGCAGCGCCTTGTCCAGGGAGCTCAGCCGCCGCGTCGCGCGCGTCGAGGCCGGCACCGGGTCGGGCGTCGGCGGCAGCACGTCGAGCACGGTGCGCACGGCCGCGGCGATGCGCCACGTGGGCACGCGCGCGGTCGCGGGGTACACGGGAATGATCGCCCCGGCGAACTCCTCGACCGCCTCCTCGCCCTCGCCCGCGTCGAGCAGGACGTAGTCGGGCTGGTTGAGCTGCAGCTTCTGGTTGAACCGGCCGACCTTGCCGGAGAAGAGGCCCCACCGGCCGGGGCGCAGCTGGTTCTCCCGCCACGGCTGGTTGAAGAACGTGACGCTGATCTCGCCGCCGCTGTCGTCGCCGATGACCGCCTCGACCAGCGAGCCCCGCTTGCCCCGGGTGTTGCCGCGCTGCTGCACGAACTGCCGGGAGTTGACGCGTTTGACCTGCCCGAACACGGTGACGTCGGTGTCGATCTCCAGCGCGCGGATGTCGGTGTGCTCGCCGCGCTCCTCGTACCGGCGCGGGAAGTGGTACACGAGGTCGCCCACCGTGTGCAGGTCGAGGTGCTCGGCGAGCAGCTTCGCGCCGTTGCCCCCGAGGACCTTCGACAGCGGTGTGCTCAGGTCGATGTCGGCCAACTCCAGCTTTCCTCTACTCGACGCCCACCAGGAGTGGGTAGTGCGGCTGGCCCCCTTCGTAGCACTGGACCTCCACGAACGGCCACGAGCCCTCGACATGGGCGCGCAGGGCCGCGCCGAGCCCCTCGGGCGCGTCGCGGCCGGCGATGAGCGTGACGAGCTCGCCGCCGCCGGCGAGCATCCGGTCCAGCAACCGGCAGGCGGTCTGCGGCAGGTCCTGGCCGATGAGGTTGACCTCACCGTCGACGATCGCGAGCACGTCGCCGGGCTGGCAGCGCCCGGCGACCGTCAGCGCCTCCCGCCCGGCGATGGTGACCTCGGCGGACCGGCACCGCGCGGCCGCCTCGGCCATGGCGATCACGTCGTCCTCGAAGCGCCGCGCCGGGTCGCGCACGGCCATGGCGGCGAGGGCCTGCACCGGCGAGCGGGTGGGCACCACGCCCGCGCGGACGCCGGCGGCGCGCGCCTCGCCCGCGGCGGCCGTGGCGACGGCCAGCACGTTCGCGTCGTTGGGCAGCACGACGACGCGCTCCGCCCCCGCGCGCACGATCGCGTCGAGGAGCTGACGCGTGGACGGGTTGCCGGTGAGCACCGTCGCCCCCTCGGCCGCGAGCAGCTCCGCGAGCTCGCGCCCGTTGCACACGACCACGACGGCGCGGTCGGGGTGCCCGTCGCCCTCGCCCGCCGGGGCGGCGGCGTCCGTGCGCGCCGCGATCTGGTCCTCGAAGCGGGTCACGGTGATCCGGCTCGGGCGCCCCGCGGCGATGCCGGCCTCGATCGCCGCCCCGACGTCGTTGACGTGCACGTGGACGTGCCACGTCGGCTCGTCGCCGACGATCACGAGGGAGTCGCCGAGCGCGGTGAGGGCGCCGCGCAGCGTCTCCACCGTGTCCGCGGGCGCCTCGAGCAGGTACTGCACCTCGTAGGCGAAGTCGGCCGACCCGGTCTCCCGTTCGGCGGTCGCGCCCGGGCGGCCACCGGCCGGTACGGCCGCCATGACCGGGCCGTCGGGCGGCTCGTCGCCGGTCAGGGTCTCCACCAGCGCGTCGAGCAGCACCACGAGGCCGCGCCCGCCCGCGTCGACGACCCCGGCCCGGGCCAGCGCCGGCAGCTGCTCGGGCGTCCGCGCGAGCGCCTCCCGCGCGCCCTGCGAGGCCGCCCGGGCCACGGCGACCACGCCCCCGCGCGCCGCGGCGGCGACGGCGGCCTTCGCGGCGGCGACCCCGACGGTCAGCACGGTGCCCTCGACCGGCGCGGCGACCGCGTCGTAGGCCCCGCGGGCCGCATCGTCGAGCGCTCCGGCCAGCACGGCGCCGGTCACCGGGGCCGCGCCCGCGCGCTCCAGGCCGGCCGCGAGCCCCTTGAAGAGCTGGGCCATGATGATCCCCGAGTTCCCGCGCGCGCCGAGCAGCGCGCCCCGGGCCGCGCCGCGCATGGTCTCGGCGGCCGTCGCGCCCACCGCCGCCTCGACGGCCGAGGACATCGTGAGCACCAGGTTGGTGCCGGTGTCGCCGTCCGGGACGGGGTACACGTTGAGCGCGTCGATCTCGGCCTGATGGCGCCGCAGCGCGGCCAGGCCACCGGCACACCACCGGCGGACGGCAGCGGCGTCCACACTGTCTGGCACGCGGCCGAGCCTAACGGTGAAGCCGGTCATTCCCCACCGATGCGGGCGCCGACTGGGCCGATTGGGTGTCGAGGGGTCGGATCAGGTAGCCTTACCGGGTTGCCCGCCGTTCACCCGGCCGGTGACGCCTGGAACGAGAGCCGCGGCGCGGGTCCGTTCCGCTCCGAGACTGCAATCAACCCAGGAGATCCCCGTGGCTAGCGTGTGCGACGTCTGCGGCAAGGGACCGGGCTTCGGCCACAACGTGTCCCACTCGCACCGGCGGACCAACCGCCGTTGGAACCCCAACATTCAGACGGTGCGCACCCCGGCCGGTGGCGGCACCACGCGGAAGGTGCAGGTCTGCACCTCCTGCCTCAAGGCCGGCAAGGTCGTCCGGGGCTGACCCCAGGCACCGCGAAAGGCCCCGTGACACGGTCACGGGGCCTTTCGTCGTGCCCGGGCCGGGGTCAGAGGTCCCGGCCGAACGAGCGGACCTCGGGGTAGCCCTTGTAGTGGCCGAAGTCCTCGATCCGCACGTATCCGCTGCGCTCGTACAGCCCGATCGCCTCCGGCTGCGCGGTGCCCGTCTCCAGCCACATCCGCTTGCGGCCCGCCGCCCGCGCGGCGTCCTCGACGGCACGCAGCAGCGCCTTGGCGATCCCGAGGCCGCGGAACTGCGGCGCGACGTACATGCGCTTGAGCTCGGCCGTCGTCTCGTCCTCGGCGAACGTGCGGAAGCCGACGCAGCCGGCCGGCACGTGGTCCACGTAGGCGACGAGGAACGCCCCCTCGGGCGGGTCGAACTCGACGGGCTCGACGGGGGTGGAGTCGCCCTCCCCGCCGTACCGCTCGCTCAGGTCCGCGAGCGCGGCGGTGGTCAGCTCGGACGCGACCCGCGCGCCGTAGCGGGTCATCCGGATGTCGATCTCGGTCACGAGCGCCGAGCCTACCGGCCCTTACCGGAAGTGATCCCAGCCCGGGGCCCCGCCCGTGTAGCGGCGACCGTCCACGGTCACGCCCTCACCCGCCGTGAACATGCTGGCCGTCACCACGGAGCCGACGACGAGCCACTCGTCGCCCAGCTCGACGCCGGGCGGGAAGGTGGCCGCCAGCGCGTGGTCGTCGCCGCCGGCGAGCAGCCAGCCGTACGGGTCGACGCCCAGCGCCGTCGCGGCGGCGTGCATGGCCTCGGGCACCGTGAACGCGTCGCGGCGCACGTCGATGCCGACGCCGCTGGCCGTGGCGATGTGGCCGAGATCGGCCAGCAGCCCGTCGGAGATGTCGATCATGGACGTCGCGCCCATCCGCGCGGCGACGGGGCCGAGGTGGTACGGCACGTCGGGGCGCCGGTGCGCGTCGACGAGCAGCTTCGGCGAGCGGAAGCCACGGGAGAGGATCGTGTACCCCGCCGCGGCGTGCCCGATCCGCCCCGCGACGGCCACCACGTCGCCGGGGTGCGCGCCCGAGCGCAGGACCGGCGCCTGCCCGTCCAGGTCCCCGAGCGCCGTCACCGCGATGGTCAGCGTCGGGCTGGACGACGTGTCCCCGCCCACGACCGTCGCGCCGGTCTTCGCCGCCTCCGCGGCCAGGCCGTCGGCGAGCTCCTCGGCCCACGAGATCTGCAGGTTCGCCGGGGCGCACAGGGCCACCAGGAGGGCCGTGGGCCGGGCCCCCATGGCCGCGATGTCGGCGAGGTTGGCCGCGGCCGCGCGGTGCCCTACATCACGCGCGCTGGACCAGTCGCGGCGGAAGTGGCGCCCGTCCACGAGCACGTCGGTGCTCGCGACGACGCGCGCGTCCGGGGTCGCGACGATCGCCGCGTCGTCCCCCGGTCCGAGCTGCACCAAGGGCGACGCCGCCCCGAGCCGGGCCGTCACCCGTGAGATGAGCCCGAACTCTCCGGCGGTTGCTACGGTCACCCGTCCTCCAAGCTGATGCTCGATAGTGTCGCCGACGCCGCGTGTCATGGCATGATCACGCACGGCGGTTGATTGCCGATTCCATTCTTGCGGTAGGTTGACGCCTGATCAGCGTGCGGACGGCAGGGAGGGAGTCGTGTCGTGGTACAGGCATACATCCTGATCCAAACAGAGGTCGGCAAGGCCCGTGACGTGGCCACGGCCATTCAGGGGCTCAACGGGGTGGTCCGCGTCGACGCGGTCACCGGGCCGTACGACGTCGTGGTCCTCACCGAGGCCCGCAACATCGACGAACTGGGTCAGCTCATCGTCTCGAAGGTCCAGCTGGTGCCGGGCATCACGCGCACGGTCACCTGCTCGGTGGTGCACTTGTAGTGCCGAGCGTGACGAGCCCGGACGCGCCCGCGCGCCCCGCGCCGAGCCCGGCGAAGCTCGCGACCTTCGCCGCACTGCCCCTGGCGCTGATCGCGGGCCTCGTCGCGTTCTGGGTCCTGGGCGGCTTCCCGTCGGCCCCCAGCACCGCACCGGTCTCCGCTGAGGCGCCCCGGCTCGACTCTTCCCCGGCCGCGGTGTGCCGCGCGCTGGTGTCCCGGCTGCCCGAGGACCTCGGCGGCCTGCACCGTCGCCAGGTGACCGCCGGCAGCGAGCAGAACGCCGCGTTCGGCGACCCGGCGATCGTCCTGTCGTGCGGCGGTGCCGCCCCGGCGGTTCCGCCAAACCCGCAGCTGCTGGGACTGTCGGACGTATGTTGGTACGCGGACGAGCAGTCCGGGCGGACGGTCTGGCACACCGTCGACCGCCAGGTCCCGCTCCAGGTGGTGGTTCCGAAGGGCGCCGAAGGCTCGTGGCTGGTGAATCTTTCACCGGCGATCGTGGCCACCGTTCCGTCCGCGCCGGCCGGCGACCTGCACTGCTGAGTCCGGCGGCGACCGGTACCCGGACGGCGCCCTGCGCAGCAACCTCCACCTCGCCTGACCGCACCGCTGCCACGAGCACGCCGCGCGGTGGCGTCAGCCCAGCGCGGCGTCCAGTGCCCGGCGCACGTCGGCGACCAGGTCCTCGGTGTCCTCGACCCCGCACGAGAAGCGCACGAGCCCCTCGGGCGCGTCGTCGCCCCACTGCGCCCGCCGGTCCGCCGAGGAGTGCAGGCCGCCGAACGACGTCGCCGCGAACACCAGCTCGGACGCGTCCAGGAAGCGCTCGACGGCCGCCTTGTCGGCCAGCACGAACGTCACGACGCCCGGGATGCGGCGCATCTGCCGGGCCGCCGCCTCGAACGCGGGGTCGCCCGGGCGCCCGGGCCACCGCACGGACGCGACCGCCGGGTGCCCGGCCAGCAGCTCCGTCACCGCCGCGGCGTTGGTCGTCTGGCGGCTCAGGCGCAGGTCGAGCGTCCCGAGCGAGCGGTGCGCGAGCCACGCCTCGAACGCGCCCGGGATGCCGCCCGTCCGCGCGCGCCACGTGCGGATCGACTCGACCAGCTGCGGGTCGCGGGCGCAGACGTAGCCGAGCAGCATGTCGGAGTGCCCGGTCAGCGCCTTGGTGGCCGAGGCGACCGAGAAGTCCGCGCCGTGGTCGAGCGGCCGCTGCCCGAGGGGCGTCGGCGTGGTGTTGTCGACCGCGACGAGGCCGCCGCCGGCGTGCGCCCGCGCGGCGAGCCCGGCGATGTCGCACACGTCGAGCCCCGGGTTCGAGGGCGTCTCGAGCAGCAGCAGCCGCACGTCGTCCAGCGCCGGGTACGGTCCCGCCGTCGGCATCGTCCGCACCTCGATCCCGCGCCCGGGCAGGTGCTCGCCGGCGAAGGCGCGGGTCAGGAAGTAGCCGTCGGAGGGCAGCACGACGGTCTCACCCGCGCGCAGCGTGGCCAGCAGGACCGCGGTGACGGCCGCCATGCCGGAGGCGAAGACGACGCACTCGCCGCCCTCGAGGTCCCCGATCGCCTTCTCCAGGTTTCGGTACGTCCGGTTGTCCGACCGCCCGTATCCGTCCACGCCCGGCTTGGGGCCCGCGACCGGATCGAGGTGATACGGCGCCACGAACACCGGCGACGGCAGGAACGGCTCCCCCACGACGGCCGCCGGCACCCCGGCGTGCACGACCCGCGTCCCGTCCCCGCGCCCGGGCGTACCGCTCTCGCTAGCGTCCACGCTGCTGTCCCCCTTCATCAGGCGTCTCACTCCCCCACGCTCGCTCCGCACGCGCGCCGCCACCCGCCTCCGCGCGGAGGCGTTGCCGCCCTCGCTGCCCTCGCCGCGCGGAGGCGCCGTCGCCGTGCGGGGGCATCGTCGCCCTCGCCCCGCGGAGGCGCCGCCGACCGGGGCGGGCAGGTGCTCGGGTGCGGGCGAGCCGCGTCACTGACCGGTCGACGGGACGCCCGGGCGCTCCGGCTTCGTCTCGCGGGCCATCAGCGCCGCCAGGGCCTTGAGCGGGTCGACGCCCTCGTGGCAGACCTGCTCGACCTGCTCGGTGATGGGCATCTCCACGCCGACGCTGTGCGCGAGGTCGCGGATCGACTTGCAGCTCTTGACGCCCTCGGCGGTCTGGCGGGTCGCGGCCTGCGCCTGCTCCAGGGTCTCGCCGCGGCCGAGGCGCTCGCCGAACGTCCGGTTGCGCGACAGGGGCGACGAGCACGTCGCGATGAGGTCGCCCAGGCCGGCGAGGCCCGCGAACGTCATCGGGTTGGCGCCGAGCGCCGCGCCCAGGCGGGCGGTCTCGGCCAGGCCGCGCGTGATCAGGGTCGCCTTGGTGTTGTCGCCGAACCCGAGCGCGGAGGCCATCCCGTAGGCCAGCGCGATCGCGTTCTTCACGGCGCCGCCGAGCTCGCAGCCGACGACGTCGTCGTTGGTGTACGGCCGCAGGTAGCGCGTGCTGATCGCCCGCTGGACGAGCTCCGCGCGGCGGATGTCCCGGCAGGCCACCACGGTGCCCGCGATCTGCTCGGCGGCGATCTCCGGGGCCAGGTTCGGCCCGGTGACGACGGCGACCCGCTCCGGCTCCACGTCGGCGACCTCGACGATCACCTCGCTCATGCGCTTGAGGGTGTCGAGCTCGATACCCTTCATGAGGCTCACCAGCGTCGCGTCCGCGCGAATGGTGCCGCGCCACGCGGAGAGATTGACGCGCAGAGTCTGCGACGGTACCGCCAGCACGACCAGATCCGCCCCGTCGACCGCCTCGAACGCGTCGGAGGTGGCCGTGACCGCGCCCGGGAGCCACGTCCCGGGCAGGTAGTCGGGGTTGTGGTGCTCGTCGCGGATGGCGGCGACGAGCTCGGGCCGGCGCGCCCAGACGGTGACGGAGGGCGTGCCGGCGTCGGCGAGCACCTTGGCGAACGCCGTGCCCCAGGAACCCGCCCCGAGGACGGCCGCGCGCTGGATGCTCATGCCGTCTGCTCTTCGGGGCGCTGGGCGGGCCGCGGCTCTTCCGGGAGCTGGGCGGATCGCCGCTCGTCAGCGCCCGGGGCGGAGCGCTTCGGGGTCCACAGCGGCGGCGGGGTGCCGCCGCGGATCTCCACCAGCATGTCGCGCAGGTGCAGCATGATGTGGTCGGTGATCTGGTTCAGCGTCTGGGCCGTCGGCGGCGCGCCCGACCAGGCCGACAGGTCGATCGGCGGGCCGGTGACGACGGTGACCTTCGCGCGCGGGAACAGCTTGAGCTTCTTCGTCCGGGGGTCGTAGATCTGCTCCGGGCCCCACATGACGATCGGGATCATCGGGGCGCCGGTGTCCAGCCACAGCCGCGCCGCGCCGGTCTTGCCGCGCATGGGCCACAGGTCCGGCTCCCGCGTCGTGGTGCCCTCGGGGTAGATGACCACGGCCTCGCCCGCGCGGACGCCCGCCCGCGCGGCCTCGAGCGCCTTCACGGCGTCGGTGGTGCCGCGGCGCACCGGGATCTGGTGGACGGCCTTGAGCAGGTAGCCCAGCACCGGCACCTCGAACAGGCTGGACTTGGCCAGGAACGACGGCCACCGCCCGGCGTCGAAGATGTAGTGCGCGACGGCCAGCGGGTCCGCGTGGGAGATGTGGTTCACGACGATGATCACCCCGCCGTCGCCCGGGATGTGCTCCATCCCCCGCCAGGTGCGGCGGGTCAGCACCTGGATCGCGGGCTTGACGGTCATGACGGCGAAACGCCGCCAGAAGCCGAGCCTCCGGCGCACCATCTCACCCTCCCCTCACGGTTCTGCTGCGAATCATGCCACTGCCAGGCGCCCGGTGGCCGTGTCAGGATGGCTCATGCATTGCCACGGCCAGCCGACGACCCATGCGACGGCGCCCGAGCGGGTGGCCGCGTGGGTCGCGGTGGTCCCGGTCAAGCCGCTGCGAGCGGCCAAGACGCGCCTGCGGGGCGCCGTGCCCGAGGCCGTCCACCCCGATCTCGTCCTCGCCATGGCACGCGACACGGTAGCCGCCGCGCTCGCCTGCCGCGTCGTCGCCCGCGTCGTGGTCATCTGCGACGACCCGGCGGTGTGCGCGGAGCTGACCGACCTCGGAGCATTCTGCCTGCCCGACGCGCCCGCGGCGGGCCTGAACGCGGCGCTCGCCTACGGGGCCCAGGCCTCCTGGCCGACCGATCCGGTTGGCGTCGGCGCGGACGCGCAGGTCGGCCGGCCGGAGCCGGGCGCTCGCGGGGACCGGTTCCCGGAGGCGCGGGAGCCCGGCACCGATGCGGCGGGGCGCATAGATGCCGGCTTGGACGGTCGCTCGGACACCAGCTCGGACGGCCGCTCGGGCAGGGGCCCGGACGGTCGCCCGGGCAGCGGCTCGGATGAGGCCGGGGACGTGGGGCGGAGGCTGGGCGTGGTCGCGCTGACCGCCGATCTGCCCGCGATGCGGCCCGAGGATCTCGAGTCGGCGCTGGTCGCGGCCGCGCGGGCCGGGCGGCGGGCGTTCGTGCCGGACCTGGAGGGCACCGGGACGGTGCTGCTCGCGGCGCCGGCCGGGGAGGCGCTCGCGCCGCACTTCGGGCCCGGGTCCGCGGCGGCGCACCTGCGCTCGGGCGCGGTACGGCTCGATGGAGCCTGGCCGAGCCTGCGCCGCGACGTCGACACCGCGGCCGATCTCGATGCCGCGGCGCGACTGGGGCTCGGCACACATACCGGACAAGTTCTCTGCACGGTAGCGTGATCGGTATGCAGGGCACGGTCGCGACGTTCGATGACGCGAGTCGCACCGGGACGGTGCTGCTCGACGACGGGGTCGAGGTGCGCTTCCCGGCCGCGGCGTTCGACGCGTCCGGGCTGCGTCATCTGCGGCTGGGCCAGCGGGTGCGGCTCGACCACGACGATGTGGGCACGATCACGAAGGTCACGCTGCCCACGCTTCCGTAGGGGTCGGGCAGCGCGAAGTCTCGCCGGGCCGGCGGGCGCGACGATGTGGGCACGATCACGAACATCTCGCGGTCAACGTCCCGTCGAGGCCAGGCAGCGGGAAGTTCATGTTCAGACCGGCACAAACGGGCCATGATGATCCGGTGGACGAGAGCCCAACCGGTCGAAGCCGCCCGCGCAGCGCCGCCCTGCGGCCCGAACCGGAGAGTGCGCCGCCCAAGACGACGAGGCCCGCTGGGGACGGGGCTCCGGCCCGGGCTCGTCGGGCCACCAAGGCCGCGCGCCCGGCGCCGGCCGACGAAGCCACGGTGAGCGAGGTCACGGTGAACGAGGCCACGACGGAGTCGGCGAAGGCGTCCGAGCGGGTGCCGACTCAGAAGTCCCCGACGAAGGCGCCGGTGACCAAGCCGGCCGAGGCCGCCCGGGCCGAACCCGCTCCCACCGAACCCGCGGCTCCCACCCGGGCCGCAGCCCCCACCAAGCCCGCGGCTCCCACCCCGGCCGCAGCCCCCGCCGAGGCCGCCGCGGCGACCGAATCTGCTGTGGTCGAGCTGGGCACGAGCGCGACGAAGCCGGCCGCCACCGCGCGCCCGGCCGCCCGGCCTGCGGCGGCCGCGAAGGCAACGACTCCGGCCCGGCCTGCGGCCACCGCCAAGGTCACGAGCGCGACCACGAAGCAAGCGCCTGTCGTGGCCAACGGAGCGGCCCCGGTCAAGCCGCCGACCACCTCGGCCGCGATCAAGCCGGCAGCCGCCGCCACGAACGCAGCCGCCTCCACCAAGCCGGCGACCACCGCCGCCGAGAGCACCGCCGCCGAGAGCACCGCGGACGGCACCGCTGCCATGCCGGCGAGCGACGGACCGCCAGCGGCCACCGCGAAGCCGGTAGGGAGCGCCGCACAGGGCACGAGCCGGCCCGGGGCAGGCGCGGGTGAGCCTGCGGCGGCTCAGGACGGTGCGGCGGCTCAGGACGGTCAGCGGGCGAACGAGACGGGCGCGGACGCGATCGAGGGGGACGCGACCGCGCGCGACCGGGATGCCGTCACGGCGTGGTTCGGGTCCGAAGGGAGCGCTGTGCAGGTACCGGAGGAAGAAAAGCCGCTGCCGGAGGACCGGTATCTCAACCGTGAGCTGTCGTGGCTGGACTTCAACGCCCGGGTGCTGACCCTCGCCGAGGACCCCGCGACGCCGCTGCTGGAGCGGGCCAAGTTCCTGGCCATCTTCGCCAGCAACCTCGACGAGTTCTACATGGTGCGCGTCGCCGGGCTGAAGCGGCGGCTGCAGACCGGCCTGCCGGTGCGCCGGCCCCCGGGCTTCCTGCCGCCGACGGAGCAGCTCGAGCAGATCGCCGAGCGCACCACGGGGCTGATGGCGCGCCAGTCGCGGGTCTTCGCCGAGGAGATCGCGCCCGCGATGGCGGCCGAGAACATCCACATCGTGCGCTGGACGGAGCTGGACCCGGCCGAGCGCGAGCGGATGCGCGCCTCGTTCCGCGAGCAGATCTTCCCGGTGCTCACGCCGCTGGCGGTCGACCCCGCGCACCCGTTCCCGTACATCTCCGGTCTGTCGCTGAACCTCGCCGTCGTGGTGCGCGAGAAGGACGGCGGCCCCGAGCTGTTCGCGCGGATCAAGGTGCCCAACAACGTGCCGCGGTTCTTCGCCCTGCACGCCGCGCGCGACGGGGCGCGGGTGATGCGGTTCCTGCCGGTCGAGGAGCTCATCGCGGCGCACCTCGGCCAGCTGTTCTCGGGCATGCAGGTGGTCGAGCACCACCTGTTCCGCGTCACACGCAACGCCGAGGTCGAGCTCGACGAGGACCGCGACGAGGATCTGCTGCAGGCGCTGGAGCGCGAGCTCGCGCGGAGGCGCTTCGGGCCGCCGGTGCGGCTGGAGGTCGCGGCGTCCATCTCCGACCACGTCCTCGAGCTGCTCGTCCGCGAGCTCGACATGGACTCCCACGACGTGCTGCGCGTGCCCGGGTGGCTGGACCTGACCGCGCTGTGGGAGGTCTACAACGGCGTCGATCGCCCGGATCTCAAGGACCCGCCGTTCGTACCGGCGACGCACCCCCACTTCGCCGAGGGCGAGACGCCGCGCAGCGTCTTCGCGCGGCTGCGCGACCACGACATCCTGGTGCATCACCCGTACCACTCGTTCTCCACGAGCGTGCAGCGCTTCATCGAGCAGGCCGCGGCCGACCCGAACGTGCTGGCGATCAAGCTGACGCTGTACCGCACCAGCGGCGACTCCCCCATCGTCGACGCGCTCGTCGACGCGGCCGAGGCCGGCAAGCAGGTCGTGGTGCTGGTCGAGGTCAAGGCGCGCTTCGACGAGAAGGCGAACATCGGCTGGGCGCGGACGCTGGAGCGGGCCGGCTGCCACGTGGTGTACGGCCTCGTGGGCCTCAAGACGCACACGAAGACGGCCCTCGTGGTGCGCCAGGAGGGCAACCACATCCGCCGCTACTGCCACATCGGCACCGGCAACTACCACCCGAAGACGGCGCGGCTCTACGAGGACTACGGGCTGCTGACGGCCGACCCCGAGGTGGGCGCCGACCTGACCGACCTGTTCAACGTGCTCACCGGTTACAGCCGCCAGACGTCGTACCGCCGCCTGCTGGTCGCCCCGCACGGCGTGCGCCGGGGCATCATCCAGCGGATCGAGCGCGAGGTCGCGTACGGCGCCGACGGGCTCGTCCAGATCAAGGTGAACTCGCTGGTCGACGAGGAGGTCATCGACGCGCTGTACCGGGCGAGCCGCGCGGGGACGCGTGTGGACCTGATCGTGCGCGGCATCTGCGCGCTGCGCCCGGGCGTGCCGGACCTGTCGGAGAACATCCGGGTCCGCTCGGTCCTGGGCCGGTTCCTCGAGCACTCGCGGGTGTTCCGGTTCGGCCACGGCGCCCGCGCGGAGTACTGGATCGGCTCGGCCGACCTGATGCACCGCAACCTGGACCGCCGCGTGGAGGCGTTGGTCCAGGTGACCGACCCGGCCGCGATGGACGAGCTGCACCGGGTGCTGAGCCTGATGATGAGCGACGACACCGGCGCCTTCGAGCTCTCGGGCAACGGCGAGTGGCACCGGCGGCCGGGCAAGAATCCGCAGGAGGCGCTGCTGCGCCGCATCGTCGACCGGGTGGAGTGAGCCCGGCGGCCGGGCAGGAGTCGACAGGAGACGCTGCCGCGCCGCATCGTCGACCGGGTGGATGAGCCCGTCTGACCTCTTGAGGGTGACTGGATGCTGGAGGAAGAGCGCAAGTACCTCGCCGACGACGGGTTCACGATGCCTGACCTCGGCGCCGCCGGCCGGGTCAGTGCGCGGGAGCCGGTGACGCTGCGCGCGACCTACTACGACACCCCCGAGCGGCTGCTCGCGCGCCACGGGGTTTCGCTGCGGTACCGCAAGGGCGACGCGTCCGCGAAGGTGTGGACGGTGAAGCTGCCGTCCTCGCGGGCGGGGATCCGCCATGAGTACTCGAGGCCGTCGCAGGGCTCGGGCGTGATCCCGCCGCAGCTGCTCGACCTCGTCACCGCCTACCGGCGCGGGCGCCCGCTCGGCCCGGCGGCGGTCCTGCGCACGGCGCGCACCGTCTACGAGATCACCGACGCCGGCGGGCGGCTGCTGGCGGAGGTCGCCGACGACGCGGTGAGCGTGCTCGACGGCCGCGAGGTGGTGCTGCGCTTCCGCGAGATCGAGGTGGAGCGCGCCGGCGGCGACCGGCGGCTGCTGGACGAGATCGAGGAGCTGCTGCTGGCCGCGGGCGCGCGGGCCGGCGCGTTCGTGGCCAAGCACGTGCGCGCGATGGAGGCGGCCGCGCCGCTGGACGCGCCGGTGCTGGCCGCGCCCGCGCGGCGGCGCACCGCGTACGCGGGTGACGTGGTCACCGGGGCGATCCGCCGCGACGTGGCGCGGATCTTCAAGCACGATCCGTTCGCGCGGCTGCGCGAGACGATGCCCAACGGCGACACCCCGGTGCACCAGATGCGGGTCGGCACCCGGCGCCTGCGCAGCGACCTGCAGACGTTCCAGGCGCTGCTCGACCCGCTCTGGACGGCCAAGTTGCGCGGCGAGCTGGCGTGGCTGGCCGGCGCGCTCGGGGGCGCCCGCGACGTGGAGGTGCTGCGGGAGCGGCTGCACCGCACGGCCGCCGCCGACCCGCTCGTGCCGGCCGACCCGCGCGCGGTGGCGCGGATCGACGCGGCGCTGGCCGCCCGGCAGGGCGCGGCGCTGCGGGAGCTGGACGGGGCGCTGCGCTCGCGGCGGTACGTGAAGCTGCTCAACGCCCTCGTCGGCGCGGTGGAGGCGCCCCGCCTCGCCCCGCCGGCCTGGGAGCGGGCCGAGGACGTCCTGCCGGGCATCGTGCGCAAGCCGTGGCAGCGCCTGGTCGAGGGCGGTGGCGGCGTGGTCGGCGCGGGCGAGCTGACCCCGGACCTGCCCGACGACGACTGGCACGAGGTGCGCAAGCGGGCCAAGCGCGCTCGCTACGCCGCGGCCGCGGTCGCCGCGGTCGTCGGCCCGGAGGCGCAGCTGCTGGCCAAGGCGGTGGCGCGGGCGCAGGGGGTGCTCGGCGAGCACCAGGACGCGGCGATCGCCGCGGACGCGTGGCTGGCGGCGGCCGCGGCCGAGCCGGGCGACCACGACCTCGCGGTGACGGCCGGGCGGCTCTTCGAGCGCGAGCGCGCCGCGGTGACACGGGCCCGCGCGGACTTCCCGGCAGTGTGGGAGACGGTCCTGGAGGATAGGAACATCGCATGGCTGAAGTGAACTCGGTGGTCCGCGCGGCGGGCGGCGTGGTGTGGCGGCGGTCCGCCGATGGGGTCGCGGAGATCGTGCTGGTGCACCGGCCGCGGTACAACGACTGGTCCCTGCCGAAGGGCAAGCTCGATCCGGGCGAGCACGAGCTGACCGCCGCGGTGCGGGAGGTCTTCGAGGAGACGTCGGTCGAGGCGGTGCCGCAGGTGCGGCTGCCGTCGGTGCGGTACCTGACCGGGGAGCCGGGTGTCGAGAAGAGCGTGGACTTCTGGTCGATGCGCGCGATCTCCTGGGCGCCGCGGGCGGCCGACGACGAGATCGAGGAGGCCCGGTGGGTGCCCGCGACCGGCGCGCACACGCTGCTGAGCTACGCGCACGACCGTGGGGTCGTGCGCGCCTTTCTCGACGTGCCGCCGGTGACCGGGGTGGTCGCGCTGGTACGCCACGCCAAGGCCGGCAAGCGCAAGGAGTGGACGGGTCCGGACGCCGAGCGGCCCCTGGAGGCCGCCGGGGAACATGATGCGCAGGGCCTGAGCGGCCTGCTGAAGCTGTTCCGGCCCGACCGGGTGGTGTCGGCCACCCCCCTGCGCTGCCGGCAGACGGTGGAGCCACTGGGGCTGCCGATCGCGGTCGACCCGGCCTTCGACGAGCTGGCCGGGGTGGAACCGGCCGTGGAGGCGCTGTCGGCTCTGGCGCTGCAGGGCGGTACCACCGTGGTCTGCAGCCAGGGAAAACTCATGCCGCCACTGCTCACCGCGCTCACGAAACGGGCCGACGTCAACTTCCACACCCGCAAGGGCTCCGGCTGGGTGCTGTGTTTCGCGGGCGGCCGCCTGGTCGGGCGGGATCGCCTCGCGCCGCTGACGCTGCGATAGCGCCCGGCACGGCGAAAGGGCGGCCCCGCAATCGCGGGACCGCCCTTTGTTGTTGCTTTACCTACTTGGCGGCGGCCTTCTTGGCCGGCGCCTTCTTGGCGGCGGTGGTGGTCTTGGCGGCGGCCGTGGCCGTCGTCGTCTTGCGAGCCGTCGTGGAAGCGGCGGCGCGGGTCGTCTTGGCGGCGGCCTTCTTCGCCGGGGCGGCCTTCGTGGCGGCCTTCGCCGGCGCGGTCTTGGTGGCGGCGGTCTTGGCCGGAGCGGCCTTCGCCGTCGTCGCCTTCGCGGTGGTGGCCTTCGCCGTCGTGGCCTTGGCGGTCGTCGCCTTCGCGGCGGTGGTCTTCGTCGCGACGGCCTTCTTCGCGGCGGCGGCGGCCTTCGGCACCTTGCCGCTGGCGACCATCTCGCGGAAGCTGGCGCCCGCGCGGAAGGCGGGAACCGACGTCTTCTTCACCTTCACCGCTTCACCGGTGCGCGGGTTGCGGGCGGTTCTCGCACCGCGAATGCGCTTCTCGAAGACACCGAAACCGGTGATGGCAACCTTGTCGCCCTTGGTCACGGCGGCCTGGATCTCGGCCAGCACCGCGTCCAGCGCCGCGTTCGCCGACTTCTTGTCGCCCAGGCGAGCGCTGAGCGCCTCGATGAGCTCGGCCTTGTTCACGTTTCCTCCCGTACCAGAATTGAAGTCCCTGTGGGCAAGGTATCCCAACGCACACAGGATACAAACATATGACGGAAAAGAAATCGTTGTGGAGTAACGGATTCGGCCGGAGGCTCATCGAGACGCCCTGCGAGGGCTAGTGAACGACGGGTGTCCACTCCGGACGGCCTTGTTCGAACTCGGTGATAGCGCCTTCGTGGCGAAGGGTGAGGCCGATGTCGTCGAGGCCTTCCAGCAGCCGCCAACGACTGAAATCGTCCAGCGGGAAGTCCCATTCGTGGGCGCCCGCGCGCAACTGGCGACTCTCGAGGTCGACCGTTACCTCAAGCTTGGGGTCGGCCTCGATCGCAGCCCACAGGGTCTCGATGTGCTCGCTGCCGATCTCGACCGGCAGGAGGCCGCCCTTGAGCGCGTTGCCCCGGAAGATGTCGCCGAAACGCGGCGCCACGACGGCCCGGAAACCGTAGTCCTGCAAAGCCCAAACGGCGTGCTCACGCGATGATCCGGTGCCGAACTCGGGCCCGGTGACGAGGATCGAGGCGCCCTCGTACGCGGGATTGTTGAGCACGAATTCGGGGTCCGAGCGCCAGGCGTTGAACAGTCCGTCGGCGAACCCGGTGCGGGTGACGCGCTTGAGGTAGACGGCGGGGATGATCTGGTCGGTGTCCACGTTGGACCGGCGCAGCGGAACGGCCGTGCCGGTGTGGACGGTGAACTTCTCCATGAGTGTCCGTGTCCCTTTTAGTTCAGGTCGGCAGGGGCGGCGAGATGACCGGCGACGGCGGTCGCGGCGGCAACCGGAGGCGAAACCAGGTGGGTTCGGCCACCGCGGCCCTGGCGGCCCTCGAAGTTGCGGTTGGAGGTCGAGGCGGAGCGCTCGCCGGGCTTCAGTGTGTCGGGATTCATACCGAGGCACATGGAGCAGCCCGCGAAGCGCCACTCGGCACCGGCCTCGGTGAAGACCTTGTCGAGGCCCTCCTCCTCCGCGGCCGCGCGCACGGACGCGGAGCCGGGCACGACGAGCATGCGGACGCTCTCGGCGACGCGGCGCCCGCGCAGCACGTCGGCCGCGGCGCGCAGGTCCTCGAGCCGGCCGTTGGTGCAGGAGCCCAGGAAGACCACGTCGATCGCGACGTCGCGCAGCGCCGTGCCGGGGGTCAGCGCCATGTACTCCAGCGCCTTCTCCGCCGCGGCCCGCTCCGCGCTCTCGGTGAAGTCCTCCGGGCGGGGCACGAAGCTGCCCAGCGGCGCGCCCTGGCCGGGGTTGGTGCCCCAGGTGACGAACGGGGTCAGCTGGGAGATGTCCAGCGTCACCTCGGTGTCGAACTTGGCGCCGTCGTCGGTGCGCAGGCTCGACCAGTACTCCTTGGCGCGATCCCAGGCCTCGCCCTTCGGCGCGTACTCGCGGCCCTCGATGTAGGCGAAGGTCGTCTCGTCCGGCGCGATCATGCCGGCCTTGGCGCCCCACTCGATGGACATGTTGGAGATGGTCATCCGACCCTCCATGGACAGCTTCTCGATCGCGGGGCCGCGGTACTCCACCACGTGCCCGCGCCCGCCGCCCGTGCCGACCTGGCTGATGAGCGCCAGCACCAGGTCCTTCGCGGTCACGCCGGGGCCGAGCTCGCCGACGACGTTGACCGCCATGGTGCGCGGGCGCGCCTGGGACAGCGTCTGGGTCGCCAGGACGTGCTCGACCTCGGAGGTGCCGATGCCGAACGCGAGGGCGCCGAACGCGCCGTGCGTTGAGGTGTGCGAGTCGCCGCACACGATGGTCATGCCCGGCTGGGAGAGTCCCAGCTGCGGTCCCATGACGTGGACCACGCCCTGCTGGGCGTCGCCCAGCGAGTGCACGCGGATGCCGAACTCCTCGGTGTTGCGCCGCAGCGTCTCGATCTGCGTGCGCGAGACCGGGTCGCTGATGGTCAGCAGGTTGTCGGTCGGCGTGTTGTGGTCCTCGGTCGCGATCGTCAGGTCGGGCCGGCGCACCGGCCGTCCGGTCATGCGCAGGCCGTCGAAGGCCTGCGGGCTGGTGACCTCGTGCACCAGGTGCAGGTCGATGTAGAGCAGGTCGGGCTCACCGGCGGCGGACCGCACCACGTGCGCGTCCCACACCTTCTCCGCCAGCGTTCGCGGCTGCTGTCGTGCTTCTCCCACCATCTGGACATCCTAAAATTTGGGAGGTATGTTTCGGTCTGTGGGACACAGTATGAGCGGTGTCGGCGTGCTCGACAAGGCGGTGGTCATCCTTGCCGCCTGCGTCGACGGCGCCAGCCTGGCGGAATTGGTCGAACGGACCAAGCTTCCGCGCGCCACCGCGCACCGCCTGGCGCAGGCGCTGGAAATCCACCGCTTACTGGTTCGTGACGCGCAGGGGCGCTGGCGGCCGGGCCCGCGGCTGGGTGAGCTCGCCAACGCCGCGCCGGACGTCCTGCTGACCGCCGCCGAGCCGATGCTGACCGCCCTGCGCGACGCGACCGGAGAGAGCGCGCAGTTGTACCTGCGCCGCGCCGACGAGCGGCTGTGCGTGGCTGCGGCCGAGCGGGCCAGCGGTCTGCGCGACACCGTGCCGATCGGCGCCGTGCTGCCCATGACCGCCGGCTCGGCCGCGCAGGTCCTCCTCGCGTGGGAGCCGCCCGAGGCCGTGATGCCGCTGCTGCCCCGGTGCAAGTTCACCGGGCGAACCCTCGCGGAGGTGCGGCGGCGGGGCTGGGCGCAGAGCGTGGCCGAGCGCGAGCCGGGCGTGGCGAGCGTGTCCGCGCCGATCCGGGACCGCACCGGGCGGGTCATCGCGGCGATCAGCGTGTCCGGGCCGATCGAGCGCCTGGGCCGGCGGCCCGGTGACCGGCACGCGATGGCCGTGGTGCGCGCCGGGCAGCGCCTGTCCGGCCTGTAGACCCCTCACCTTCGACCAAGCCCCCTTCGGCCAAGCCCTCCCCCTCGACGTCGACCGGCCCGGACCTCCGCGTCCGGGCGGTTTCGCGTGGCCGGGCGCGAGCGGGTTGCGGGCGCGCTTGTTGCGGGGTGCGCAGCGCGCGGGTGCGCGGCTTGCGGGGCGCGGCGGGCGGATTGCGGAGCGCGCGGGGCGCGGGCAGCGGCGGTCCTCGACCCGCCGATCCTGGCGGTGTCGGTTGCGGGGCGCGGCTTGCGGGACGCGGCGAGCGGGTTGCGGAGCGCGAGGGGCGCGGGTTGCGGGGCGCGGCGAGCGGGTTGCGAAGCGCGCGGATTGCGAAGCGCGCGGGTTGGGGGCGCGGCCGGCGGGTTGCGGGCGCGCGGGGCGCGGGTTGCGGACGAGCGGGTTGCGGACGAGCGGGTTGCGGACGAGCGGGTTGCGCGGCGCGCGGACGCGCCTACGATCGGCGGGACGTGCCGTGCGGAGTTCCCGGGTGTACCGGCGCGCGGGCGCGTACTGCATCGGCGGATCCGGGGCGCGGTCCCGGAGCGCATCAGCTGGAAGGAACGCCAGTGCCCGAATCGACGACACCCGCCAGCCCGGAGCCGGACGGCTCGGCCGGCCTGCACGCCTCACCCTCGTCGGGGACGCCGTCCAACCCGCCCGGCAACGGCCCGAGCGGCCCGGACGCGCCCGACTCCCCCGCGACGCCGACGGAACCGCAGACCCCGCCCACGCCGTCGGGTGGCGGCAGCAGCCGCGGCGGCTGCATGTCGATGATCATCGCGCTCGTCGTGTTCATCGCGGCGATCCTCGGCATCGCCACGCAGCTCTAGATCGCGTCCGCGCGCCGGTCCGGAGCACGGCCCCGCGCGCCCGCGCCGCCGACTCGGCGGATTCATGACCGTGCACTCCCCCGCTAGCATCTCGGTCACATCCAGCGGGGGAGGCACAACCATGTCATCGACGGACGATCCGTCCCAGCCGGGCACCACCGAAGAGCCGCCCGGCACTCCTGAGGAGCCGCCCGGCACCACCGAAGAGCCGCCCGGCACTCCTGAGGAGCCGCCCGGCACTCCTCAGGAGCCGCCCAGCGCCACCGAAGAGCCGCCCACCGGCGGCGAGGCGGCCGAGCACTCCGACACCCAGCCCGCCGAGGCCGAGCGCCCCGCCTCCGGGAGCTTCACGCCCGTCGACGCCGTGCTCACCGGCGCGATGTCCGCCGACGGCATGCTGGCCGGCCCCGGCGGGGCGGAGGCGCCCGCGCGGCCGCGGCGGCGCCTCGCCCTCCTGCTCGGCGCCTCGGCCGTGGTCGTCGCGGTGCTGGCGGCGGGCGCGGCGTACGCGGTGCTGCAGCGCTGGGACAAGCCGACCGGCGCGCTGCCGGAGGAGCGGCTCCCGGCCTCGGTCGCGGCGTTCGCGCGGGTCAACCTGACGCCGGGGCTGGGCCAGCGGGTCAAGTTCGAGGAGCTGCTGCGCAAGAGCAAGGGCGCGCCCCCGGACCTGGACGGGCTGGAGCGCGAGCTGTTCGAGGACCTTCGGGCGCCGGTGACGTACGCGGATGTGGCGCCCTGGTTCGACGATCGCATCGGTGTCGCGATGTGGGCCGCGCCCGCGCACCCGGACCGGGCGGTGACCCTCGTCGCGGCGTCGGCGCGGGACGAGCAGCAGGCGCGCGGGTCGCTGGACGCGCTGCAGCGCCGGCGCGGGACGGACCACGTGGGCTTCGTGGTCGAGGACGGGTACGTCCTGCTGGCCGTCGGCGACCTGGACGCCCAGGGCACGGCGACGGCCGCGGCCGCGGAGGCGAAGCGGGCGCCGCTGGCGAAGGACCCCGGGTTCCGCGCCGCGATCGCGACGCTCCCGGGCGACCAGCCGGCGATCGGCTGGGCCGACCTGGCGAAGGCGAACCGGCTCAGCCCGGAACTGGGCGAGGAGTACGTGCCGAGCCTGATCGGCGGGGTGGGCTTTGTCGAGGACCCGGTCGCGGGGCCTGTCGCGAGGCCCGGCGCGGGGCCTCTCGCGGGTCCGAGCACCTCGCCGCGACCGGCCGACGTGCCGGCCCTCGACCCGCACGGGGTCGCCGTCTTCGGCCTCCGCGCGGCCGACGACGCCCTCGAGGCGACCGTGCGGCTCATCGGGGTGAACGGGCTGCCGCTCGGTACCAATGCCGGGAAAACGGACGTCGTGGAGGCTCTGGGCGGCCTCTCCGGCGATGCCTCGGCCGCGGGCGTCATCGCGGGGCCGCTCGGTGACCTGACGAAGGTGCTGGGTCCGGGCGCCGCGTATCTCCCGATGAGCCTGTTCGGCACGGCGATGCTGCCGCCGGGCCCGCTCGGGGAGAGCGACCGGGGGGACCTCGGCGGCCCGGGCGACCTGCCGCCGGGCTTCGTCGTGGCCGACCCGGAGACGATCAAGCGGTACATGCGGGAGCACCCGGAGATGTTCGCGGACGTGCCGGAGGGCGACCTGCGGATCATCACCGGCGATGAGGTGGTGGAGCGGCTGCGGGTCGGGGCGCAGCCCGACAAGCTCGCGGCGGCGCTCGCGTCCGGGCTGGGCGCGGCGCGGACGGTGTCGTTTGCGGTGGCCGGGAAGGCCGGCGAGGAGTCGCCGGAGACTCCGTTGCTGCTCGATCTGCGCATGGCGGACGCCGCGGCGGCCGCGCGGACGCAGCAGGAGCTCGCGGACCTCGCGAAGTTCACCAAGGTGAAGTGTGAGCAGCACGAGGACCACGTGGTGCTGCGCTCGGACGCGTACGCGGGTGGGACGTCGCGGCTGGCGGACGATCCGCTGTTCCGGCGCGCGATGGCGGGCGCGGTCGCGAGCCCGGTGGCGGCGGTGTACCTGGCGGGGTCGGCGGTCGGCGAACCGGTCCGGGCGGTGGGGGTGACGGCGGGGCGCGCGGGCGCGGACACCGTGCTGCAGGCCCGGCTGGTCGTGGCCTAGAACGTGCGCGAGGCCCGGCTGGGCGTGGCCTGGACCTGCGCGACGCCCGGCTGTCCGTCGCCTGAACCTGCGCCACGCCCGGCCGGTCGTGGCCTGAACCTGCGCCACGCCCGGCTGTCCGCCGCCTGAACCGAGACCGGGGGCCTGGGGATCACGTCCCCGAGCCCCCGGGCCGGTCCCTGAAAACACAACAGCCGCTTCGAGGTCTGACTCCTCGAAGCGGCTGGATCGTGCGCATCTGTAGCCCCGACCGGATTCGAACCGGCGCTACCGCCTTGAGAGGGCGGCGTCCTGGGCCGCTAGACGACGGGGCCCCAGTACTTTCCTTACGTGCTGACGTGCGGTGAAACACTACCAGTACCGCGATCTTGCTGCGGCGCTGGGGTACCAGGACTCGAACCTAGACTAACTGAGCCAGAATCAGTCGGGCTGCCAATTACCCCATACCCCATTGGCGCTTACCGCGCCGGAAGAGAACTTTACCGGAGAGCCCCTTCCACGCCAAATCGGTTGTCGCCAACACGCCTAATCCAAGGTCAAAGCCTTGTTGCTGAGCGCGCCGATCCCCTCGATCGAGACCACGACCTCGTCGCCGTTGACGATCGGGGAGACGCCGGCCGGGGTGCCGGTGAGGATCACGTCGCCGGGCAGCAGCGTCATCACATGTGACACATATGACACGATCGTCGGCACGTCGAACACCATGTCCTTGGTCCGGCCGAGCTGGCGGACCTCCTCGTTGACCTCGCAGCGGACCTCGACGTCGCTGACGTCCACGCCGGTGACGATCCACGGGCCGATCGGACAGAACGAGTCGAAGCCCTTCGCGCGGGTGAACTGAACGTCCTTGCGCTGCAGGTCGCGCGCGGTCACGTCGTTGGCGCAGGTGTAGCCGAAGATCGCCGCGGCCGCGCCCGCGCGGTCGACCCGCCGCGCGCCGGTCACGCCGATGACGACGGCGAGCTCCGCCTCGTGCTCGACCTGCTGCGACTGCGGGGGCAGCCGGATGGCGTCGTTGGGCCCGATGATGGACGTGGAGGGCTTGAGGAAGAGCAAGGGCTCCTTCGGGACGTCGTTGCCGAGCTCGGCCGCGTGGTCGGCGTAGTTCCGCCCGACGCACACCACCTTGCTGGGCAGGATGGGCGAGAGCAGCCGCACATCGGCGACGGCCCAGCGCTGGCCGGTGAACCGGAGCTCCCCGAAGGGGTGGCCCTCGATCTCGGCGACGGTCAGCCCGGACGCGCCGGCCGACGACTCGCCTTCAACGACCCCGAACGACATGCCACTGCTGTGGGCGAAACGAGCGATACGCACGGGTTGAAATCTACTCCCCGAGCACGTGACGCTCCACGAACGCGTTGCGGAAGGTGCCCGCCGGGTCCAGCCGCGCGGCGAGGGCGGCGAAGTCGCGCCCGCGCGCATACCCGGGCGCGTGCCGGAACACCTTGCCCCAGTGCGGGCGCGGGGCGAACGGCGCGAGTGCCGCTTCGAGCGCGTCAACCGCCCCAAGAACAAGATCATGATTCGGTACCCACGTGAAGTGCAGCGCCACGCTGTCGCGCTCGAAGTGCGGGCTGAGCCACATCGAGTCCGCCGCGACCGTGCGGATCTCGGAGATCTGCAGCGCCGGCACGACCTGGTCACGGACCCGCTCGACGGCCGCGAAGGCCGCGACCGCGTCCGCGCGCGCCACGAAGTACTCGGTCTGCAGCTCCTCGCCGCTGCTCGGGGTGAACTCGAGCTTGAAGTGCGGGAGCCGCTCGTGCCACGGCCCGGGCGCACCGCCCTGCTCGGTGCAGTGCTCGGGCGACATGACGGCGATCGGGTGCCGCTTGCCCGCGGCGGGGACGGCGCCGAACAGCTCCGCGGGCGCGGGCGCGTCCTCGTCGCGCCGCTTGAGCCAGACCTGGTCGACGGTGTCGCCGCGCCAGCTGGTGAAGAGACTCACGCTGTACGCCGCCGACGCGATCTCGTCCCAGTGCGCGTCGAGCTCGGCGCGCGGGAGCTGTTCGTAGACGTGCTGGCTGATGCGGTACCGCGGCTGGATGTCGAGCGTGACCCGCACGACGGCGCCGAGCACGCCGAGCGCGACCACGGCACCGTCGAAGTCCGCGTCCCCGCGCCGCAGCGACACCAGCTCGCCGCCGCCGGTCACGATGTCGACGCCGGCGACCGCGGTGGCCAGGTTGCCGAGCCCGGCCCCGGACCCGTGCGTGCCGGTCGCGACCGCGCCCGCGACCGAGATGTGCGGCAGCGAGCCGAGGTTGTGCAGCGCGTAGCCGTCGGCGTCCAGGCGGCGCGCCAGCTCGCCGTAGCGCACCCCGCCCGCGACGCTGACCGTTCCCGCGCCGGCGTCGATGCGGATGTCGGCGGGCAGCCCGCCCACGCTGAGGAGGTCGGCGTCGGTGTCGGCGATCGTGTTGAACGAGTGGCCGGTGCCGAGCACCCGCACCCGCTCCGCCCGGGCGACGATCTCCTGCACCTGCTCGACGCTCGCGGGCCGGTGCACCCGCGCGGCGCTGAACTCGATGTTGCCGGCCCAGTTCCGCAGCCGCTCGCTCATTTCTGCCGCCTTCCAGCCCCTACGAAGCCCCGTGCTGCCCGCCACGGTAACGACCTCGGGTGACTTCCGCCTCCGCGCGCGTCCTCGGCGCCCGCTTCGACGCTCCGATAGGGCCGCTCGCCTGCACCGCGCTCGGCTCGGGCCGGTTGACGGTCTCCGCCCGCGGCGTCTCGCCTCCGCGCGGTCCCTCGCCTGCGTATCGGGCATGCCGACGGTCGCGGTAGGGCTGCGGTGCGCGCGGGCGCGGGCAGACGGTGCGCGCGGGCGCGACACGGGCGGGAGCGCGGCGCGGCGCGGCACAGACGGTGCGCGGGCTCGGGGCGGCGCGCGGGCGCGGGGCGGCGCAGCACAGACGGTGCGCGCGGGCGCGGGGCGGCGCAGCACAGACGGTGCGCGCGGGCGCGGGGCGGCGCAGCACAGACGGTGCGCGCGGGCGCGGGGCGGCGCCGGGGCGCGGGGGCGCGGGGCGGCGCGGGGGCGCGGGGCGGCGCGGGGCGGCGCGCGGGCGCTGGGCAGACGGTGCGCCCGAGCGCGACACAGGCGGGAGCGCGGCGCGGCGCGGCACAGACGGTGTGCGGGCGCGACACAAGCGGTGCGGGTGCGGCGTGTCCATGGCGGTTGACCCGCGGACGGATCGACTGCCAGCCCGCGAATGGATCGGCTGCCGGCACGGGAACGGCTTGGGTGCCAGCCCGGGAACGGATTGGGTGCCGTGGCCGCGCGTTGCCCGGTGGGCGCCGGGCAACGCGCGGCGGCTCGGGGCGGCGCCGGTGGGCGGATGCGGGGTCAGGCGGGCTGGTTGAGGTACCGGAGCATCTGCTGGATCTCGGCGGTGCGTGACTCGTCGATGCGCTTGGCCAGGTCCAGCGCCCCGGGGTTGACTCCGGAGCCGGTCTCCATGCGCGCGATCTCGATCGCGTTGTGCTGGTGCGCGATCAGCAGGTTCAGGAACTTCGTCTCGAAGTCCGCTCCGGTCGCGGCCCGCAGCGCCTTGATGTCGTCCGGGTTGGCGCCGTGCGCGCCGCCGTGGCCGGCGTGCGCGGACGCGTCGGCGTTGGGCGGCTGGCCCCATGACTCGAGCCAGACCTGCATCGTCTTGAGCTCGTCGGTCTCGGTGGCGTCGATCGCGGCCGCGAGGGTGCGTACGTCCTCGCGTGCGGCCTTCGTCCGGGCCAAGCGCACCATCTCCAGGGCCTGGCTGTGGTGGGCCGCCATCATCTGGCTGAACATGACGTCGGTGTCGTTGAAGACGCGTTGCTCGGTTCCTGCCGGGGCGGGCTGGGCCGGGGCGGCGGCGCAGCCCGCCAGCAGGAACGTCGCGAGCAGGAGCGCGATGCGTTTCATGAGTCTCCCTGCGCGCGGGGGCGTCCCGGGGGTGCCGGGACGCCGCCCTTCTTTCAGCGGTACCGGATGATCAGACGCGCTGCCACAGAGCCGGGACGTTGGGCGGTTCCCAGCCGGGGATGGCGGTGTGCGCCTGGCGGCACTGGTACGTCACGCCGTTGTACGTGACGCGGTCGCCGACCTTGTACGCGGTGCCGGCGGCCCAGGTGGTCGTGCCCGTCGGCGGCTGCGAGGTCGGGGAGGTGGACGGCGAGGGGCTCGGACGCGTCGGCGACGGCGACGGCTGGGTGGGCGTCGGCGTCGGGTTCCCGCCGCCGGTGCCGACCTGCAGGTCGACGCACGAGTAGAACGCGTTGCCGGTGTCGGCGATGTTCCAGCGGGCCAGCACCAGGATGCGGCCGGTACGGCCGCCGAGGTTCACCGTGTGGGAGACGGTCGCGTCGGGCTGACGGTTGCCGCCGTCGATGTTGGCGATGCGGGTGCCGCCCACGAAGTACTCGAAGTTCGTCGTGGTGTGGCGCGCGGTGAACACCCACGTGAACGTGACGGTGTTGCCGACCGACGTCGCGGGCCAGCCCTTGTTCGGGTCGTCCAGCTCCGCGAACCGGCTGTTGCCGCCGCTGCAGCTCGTCAGGCCCTTCGGACCTTCGACGCTCTGCGGTTCGTAGACGATCTCGCCGCAGTTGGCCACGCGGCCCTGGGCGCACATCGCCTGGCGGCTGGGGGGTGAGGAGATGTACCCGTGCGCGGACGCGGGTGACGCCGTCACGAGGAGTGCGGCGGCCACGGCGGCCAGCGTGAGAGGTACCGCAGCGATCGCTTTACGCATTCAATCGCTCCTTCCAACGGTGGGGGGTGATGCCGCCCAATGTAAGGGAAGGATTGTTAACAGTAAATAACCTTTATGAATATTGGTCGATGGAGCGCTCTCACTTCAGGTAGGGTTGACCACCCTTTAAGGTGCGGCCGTGCGCGAGACGCGGCCGTGCGCGAGACGCGGCCGTGCGCGAGACGCGGCCGTGCGCGAGACGCGGCCGTGCGCGAGACGCGGCCGTGCGCGAGACGCGGCCGTGCGCGAGACGCGGCCGTGGGTGCTTCCGTGCGGGCGCCTCGCCGCTTCGCGGCCGGATGCCCGGCACGACATCACGCTCGTGCGCCGGCCACGCGTCCGCGCGGCCACCCCGGTGGGCGAGGTTCGCTCTCCCGATCGCGGGCAGGTCAGCACGGACCCGTCCGAGCCGGTTCGCGAGGAGACGTCATGCCCTACATCGCCACGTCCGACGGCGCGCAGATCTTCTACAAGGACTGGGGCTCCGGCCGCCCGGTCGTGTTCAGTCACGGCTGGCCGCTCAACGCCGACGCCTGGGACAGCCAGATGATGCTGCTCGCGTCGCAGGGCTTCCGCGCGGTCGCGCACGATCGTCGCGGCCATGGGCGATCCACGCAGACGTGGTCCGGCAACGACATGGACACCTACGCCGACGACCTCGCCGAGCTGGTGGACCAGCTCGGGCTCACCGACGCCATCCTGGTCGGGCACTCCACCGGCGGCGGCGAGGTCACCCGGTACCTCGGGCGCCACGGCACGTCGCGCGTGGCGAAGGCGGTGCTGGCGGGGGCCGTACCGCCGCTGATGCTCAAGACCGACGCCAACCCCGAGGGCACTCCGCGCGGCATGTTCGACAAGATCCGCTCCGGGTTGCTCGCCGATCGCTCCCAGTACTACCGGGAGCTGAGCCGTCCGTTCTACGGCGCCAACCGGCCCGGCAGCAACGTCTCGGACGGCCTGCGCGAACAGTTCTGGCGGCTGAGCATGCAGGCGGGGCTCAAGGCCGCGTACGACTGCGTGCGCGAGTTCTCCGAGACCGACTTCACCGAGGACCTCAAGCGCATCGACATCCCGGTGTTCGTCGCGCACGGCGACGCCGACCAGATCGTGCCGATCCAGGCCGCGGCCCTCAAGTCCGTGCTGCTGCTCAAGAACGCGAGCCTGAAGGTGTACCCGGGCGCGCCCCACGGCATCAGCGGCACCTACGAGGCCGCGTTCAACGCCGACCTGCTCGCGTTCGTCCAGGACTGATCACGAGCCTTGGCCAGCCGGTTCACCGAGGTCGTCCAGCGTCGCGAGGAGGCGTTGCACCACGGGGGTCGCGGTGCGGACGTTCCAGGCGAGGCCGATGTCGACCGTGGGAGTCGGCGGGGTGAGGCGGCGCAGCA
This sequence comes from Dactylosporangium sp. CA-139114, assembly GCF_050955725.1. Classification (NCBI taxonomy): domain Bacteria; kingdom Bacillati; phylum Actinomycetota; class Actinomycetes; order Micromonosporales; family Micromonosporaceae; genus Dactylosporangium; species Dactylosporangium sp. CA-139114. The sequence continues at coordinate 1,513,504 of NZ_CP192080.1, read as the reverse complement.
CCACGCCGCGCAGCCGCAGCGCCTTCGCGCGGCCCTCCGGCACCGCCGCGACCACGCCGCCCGCCGCGACCGCGCGCAGCAGCTGCTCGTCGTCCGGCTCGTAGCGGACCAGGTTGAACCCGGACGGCCACACCTGCGCGACGATGCGGTCGAACATGCCGGGGCCGTTCTCGCGCGGCCACATCACCGCCGGCTCCCCCGCGACCTCCTCGCGCGAGACCCGGCGCAGGCGGGCCAGGCGGTGCCCGGAGGGCAGGGCCAGCCGCAGCTCCTCGGTGTCGACCAGCCGCCAGTGGATGCCGGGCTCGTCGAGCGGCGGCCGGACGAATGCCGCGTCGTACCGCCCCGCCAGCAGTCCCGCGACGTTCGGCGCGTGCCAGCCGGTCTCCGGCAGCACCTCGACGTGCGGGTTCTGCGCCCGGAAGCGTTCGATCAGCGCGTCGACCCGCCCGCCGCGGGCCGATCGCGTGTACGCCAGCCGAATCCGCCCGTCCTGCCCCCGCGCGGCCGCGTCGATGTTCTCCCGCGCGGCCCGGGCCTGCGCGAGCAGCAGCGTGGCCTCGGCCGCCACGACTTCGCCGACGGCGGTGAGCGAGCACCCACTCGGGTGGCGTTCGACGAGGCGGGCGCCGACCTCGCGTTCGAGCGTGCGGATCTGCTGACTCAGCGCCGGTTGGGCGATGCACAGCTCCTTGGCCGCGTGGGTGAAGTGCAGCTCCCGGGCCAGCACCACGAAGTAGCGCAGCCGCCGCAGGTCCAGCGGTTCCATCGGGCGAGCATAGGGGCGGGCGCGACGGGTGGTCCAGGTGTGCGGAGGCGGCCTCGCTCGCGGGCCATAAGCGTGGCTTATCGCGCGATAACCCGCGCGACCTGGACAAAGTCGGCCGGCCACTGGTTGCCTGCACTGCATGGATGACGTGACTGTTGTCGGTGCCGGGGTCATTGGACTGACGTGTGCGGTGCGGCTGCTCGAAGCCGGGGCGCGGGTGCGGGTCGTCACGGCCGACGAGCCACTGCGCACGGTGTCGCGCCTCGCGGCGGCCGTCTGGTACCCCACGCACACCGCGGCTGATCCGCGGGTGCTGGTGTGGGCGCACAGGACGTACGACGTGTTGATGGCGCAGGCGGGTGACGGCATTGCCGGCGTCGCGCCGCGGCCGACGCGGATGCTGCTGCGCCGGCCCGCCGGCACGCCGTGGTGGGCCGCGGCGGTGCCCGGCTTCGCGACGCATCCGGGCGAGTGGCGGTTCACGGTGCCGTCGGTGGAGATGGAGGCGTACCTTCCGTGGCTGGCCGAGCGCGTCCGGGCGCTGGGCGGCACGATCATGCTCGGGCGCGTGGAACACCTCGCGGACCTGGGCGGGCAGGCGGGCACCGTGGTCAACGCGACCGGGCTGGGCGCGCGGACGCTCGCGGATGACGCGGCGATGTTTCCGGCCCGGGGGCAGATCGTGGTCGTGGCCAATCCGGGGATCGAGACGTCGGTGCGCGATGAGGAGCATCCGGACGGCATGACGTACATCCATCCGCGCTCGCGCGACGTCGTGCTCGGCGGGACGTTCCAGCCCGGCGACTGGAACGAGGCGCCCGAGCCCGCGACGTCGGCCGCGATTCTGCGACGGTGTGCCGAACTCGTGCCCGAGCTCGCGGGCGTGCGGCCGCTGTGGGAGGCGGCCGGGCTGCGGCCCGCGCGGGAGGGTGGGCCGCGGCTCGAGGTGGACCCGCAGCGGCTGCCGGGCGGCACGCGCGTCGTGCACTGCTACGGCCACGGGGGCGCGGGCGTGACGCTGTCCTGGGGGTGCGCGGACGAGGTCACGGGCCTCGTGGCGCGCAGCTGAAGCCGGCTGCGCGAGGCAACTGCAAGCAGGCCGGCCCCTGGAGAAGCCGCACGGATGACGCGCGGGAGCGGGTAGAGCACGATCATGCGCATCGTGGTCGGCTTGCCCGCCCCGTCGGGCCCGAGGAATCCGGTGACCGGCCCGGGGCGCACGGTGCACGACAGCCCGTCGACGGCGGCACGTCGAACGCGACGGCCGCGTCCCGCGGGCCCCGAGGATCGCCGTAGCGCTTCGTGAGGCCGACAGCCTCGATCATCGCCGCGGTGGCCGGTGCGCCCCCGCGCGGACGCACCGTCTCGTCACCGCCGCGCGCGGGTAGGTGGCCGAACGAGGCCGGCTCCCGCGCGGGCGCGCCGTCGAAGCGGAGGTAGCAGGGTGCTGCTGTGGCGAGGCTCTGCGCGGCTGGGAGCCCGCTCAGCCGCGCGTGTAGGTCAGGTCGAAGTCCTTGGACCACGTGAGGCCGTCCTGGGACATCTCCCAGTACGCGTCGATGCGCTTGCCGTCCGCGGCGATGGTGCCGGTGAAGCGCTGGTTGAAGCCCTCGGCCGCGCGCCAGATGCGCCACATGCCGCCGTCGACGTCCATGCCGTAGGCCCGCAGCACGCCGCGCGCGTCGGAGTACAGCATCGTGAAGGTCTTGCTGCCGTCGTCGTAGCCGATCAGCGACGTCGTCGGGAAGGGCGAGTTCTCGATCCACTCGCGCAGCGCCTCGTCGCCCGGCGGGTCCGCGTCCGCGCGCTGCACGAGGAACTCCCCGTCGTCCGCCCACGCGAAACTCGCCCAGCCGCGCATGGTGACCTTGCCGTTCACGGTGGCGACGGTGTCCCACATGCCCAGCAAGGGCCCCAAGCGCCGCCGTACCTCACTCATCGCCACTCCCCGGATCCGAGTTCCCGCCAGAACATGAACCCGACTTATACACCAGGCGCCCGCGCCCGGACTCCTCCCGGCGGTCAGTCGGCGACGGCCTCCAGGAGCCTCTCGCACTCGGCGATCAGGCGCGCCCGCAGCGGTGCGGCCCGCTCGGCGAAGGAGCGCTGCGCCTCGACGTAGCGGGCGCGGCCGTCGGGGGTCTCGATGCGCACCGGCTCGTAGCCGAGGTCGGCCAGGTCGTAGGGGGAGGCGCGCATGTCGAGCGTGCGCACGTCGCGGGCGAGCTCGAAGCAGTCGGCGATGAGCTCGGCGGGCACGAGCGGGGACATCTTGTAGGCGTGCTTGTAGAGATCCATGTTCGCGTGCAGGCAGCCGGGCTGCTCGTTGGCCGTCTGGGACTCGCGGGTCGGCCGGAGCAGGTTCAGCGGGCGCGCGGGGGCGGTGTAGAAGCGATACGCGTCGTAGTGGCTGCACCGGATCCGGCTACCCTCGACGACCGCGTCGGTGCCGGCCGGGCCCAGGCGCAGCGGCCACGCGTTGTGCCGCACTTCGTCCTGGGTTTGGCGGTACACCATCGCCCACTCGTGCAGCCCGAAGCACCCCAGGTGCGGCGTCCGGGCGGCGGTGGCGACGAGCAGGTCACGGATCCACGCGATCGCCTCCGCGCGGCGGGCCGGCACGGTCGCCGCCTCCGCGCCCGAGCCGGCGAGCTCCACGCCCGCGCCCGGGTGCCAGCGGCGCAGCTGGGCGGGCCGGTAGGAGTAGTACGTGAACAGGAAGTCCTCGACCGGGTGCTTGCGCCCGAGCCGGCGGCGGGCGAGGTGCGGCTCGATCCACGCGTCCACGCGCGCCTCGTGGGCGGCGCGGCGGGCCTCCCAGGTCGGCCGGTCCAGAACGGTGAGCTGCACCGTACAAGTTTACGAAGGGGTAGCGTCGGGGCCATGCGCAAGCTCGCCGCTCTGCTGCTCGCCTGCTCACTGCCCCTCGCCGCGTGCACGGACGCGCCCGGCGGGTCGGCCGAGCCCGCGACCACGCGACCGGGGACCGCGGGCGCGTACGGCACCGCCGCCCCGCCGGCGCTCGGGGCGCCGACCCGGGTCAAGGTCGACGTGCCGCCCGGGCTCGGGGCCGCGCCGTTCAACCAGGACCGGTACCTGCAGCTGCCCACCGGCTGGAAGGCGTCCGTCTACGCGCGGGTCGACAAGGCCCGCTTCATGGCCCTGACGCCGAGCGGGGACCTGCTGGTCTCCCAGCCGGGCGCCGGAAAGGTGCAGCTCGTGCGCGCGGGCGCGGTGTCGGAGTTCGCGACGGGCCTGCGCCAGCCCCACGACATGGTGTTCGCACCGGTCAACGGGCAGACGTTCCTGTTCATCGCCGAGTCGAACCGTGTCGTGCGGTACCCGTACACCAACGGCGACACGAAGGCGGCCCACGGCGAGGTCGTCGTCGACGGGCTGCCCGACACCAGCACGCCGGAGCTGCGCGGCACCTACGCGCACGTGCTCAAGAACATCGCCGTGCACGGCCAGACGCTGTACGTCTCGATCGCCTCCACGTGCAACGCCTGCGTCTCGGACACCGAGAGCGACCCGCAGCGGGCGGCGATCTACACGTACGCCGCGGGCGGCACGAACGCGTCGCGGCACCTGCTCGCCCACGGCATCCGCAACGCCGAGGGCCTCGCCTTCCGCCCCGGCTCCGACGAGCTCTGGGTCGTCGTGAACAACCGCGACAACACACTCGTGCCGGACGACCGCGACGTCGACGGCGACGGCAAGTCGGACAAGGGCAAGCGCATGCCCGAGTTCGTCGACGACTACCCGCCCGAGGAAATGATCAAGGTCCGCGACGGCGGCTTCTACGGGTGGCCGTTCTGCAACCCGAACAGCGACAACGGCCTGCGCAACATGGGCTTCCTGCGCGACTACGAGCTCAACCGCGACGGCTCGAAGGCCGACTGCGCCAAGGCCGACCCGATCGACCTGGGGCTGCCCCCGCACAGCGCGCCGCTGGGCCTGACGTTCTACAACGGCGCGGCGATCGTGCCGCTGCACGGGTCGTGGAACCGCACGAAGCCGGCCGGCTACAAGGTGTTGTTCATTCCGTGGACGGCGAACGGCCCGGGCGACCCCGTCGACCTGGCGACCGGGTTCGTGGGCGCGGACGGGAAGTGGTGGGGACGGCCCGTGGACGCGGCGGTCGACACCGATGGGACGCTCCTGATCAGCGACGACGGCAGCGGTACCATCCTGCGCCTGACGCCTCCGCGCGCCGGCTGACGCTCGGGCCGCCGCGGAGGCACGCAGGCGCTAGGTCGGGCGGGCGATCCGGGCCGGGCGCCCGTCGGCGTCGTGGAACGTCACGCCGACTGGTCCATTGTGGACCGTCACCTCCCCCGCGGCCGTGACGCTCACGTCCAGTTCGCCGTCGGCGACCTTCAGGCCCCGGACGCGGTACGCGCCGACCGGGGACGGGGCGAGCGGGGCGAACGTGATGCGGCCGGCGGGTACGTCGACGTCCAGGCCCAGCAGGGCGATCAGGATCGCGGGCGCCGCGGCGGCGGCCCAGGCCTGGGGGCGGCAGGCGACCGGGTACGGCGTGGGCCGGTCGTCGCCGCCGTACAGCTCCGGCAACCGGTACTCGAACCGCTCCGCCGCGGCCAGCAGGGCCGTGATCACCGCCGACGCCTCCGCGCGGTGGCCGTCGCGCGCCAGGCCCAGCAGGGCGATCGCGTTGTCGTGGGGCCAGACGGAGCCGACGTGATAGGCGAGGGGGTCGTACGCGGCCGAGGCCGGCGACGCCGTGCGGATTCCGAACGGCGAGCGCAGCCCCGCCAGGTGCCCGGCCACGGTGGCGCTCTCCTGCGGCGTCAGCAGCCCGGTGCCCAGCAGATGGCCCATGTTCGACGCCACCAGGTCGACCGGGTGGCCGTCGCCGTCCAGGGCGATCGCCGGATACCCGCCGGGGCACCAGAACGCCGCCCGGAAGCGGGCGCTCAGGTCGTCCGCCCAGGCCCGCCACCGCTTCGCCTCGTCCGCCGCGGACTCGGCTCCGGAGCCGCCCGCGTCCGCGTCCAAGGCGGCCGGGCGCGCAGGGTCCGAGCCCGTGCCGGCCCCCTCCGCGAGCCACGCATCCAGGCTGGCCAACCCGGCAAGGGGCCCCACCGCGCCGGCGAGCCGCGACGACGCCGGGCGGGGAGGCGCGCCGTCCGAGAACTGCTCGATGAGCCAGGCGCCGTCGAGGGCGGCACGGTACGCATACGCCTGCACCTCGCTCAACGCGATCGGCCCCCGCGCCGCGCGGCCGTCCGCGTGCTGGATGGCCTCCGCCGAGTCCTTCCAGCCCTGGTTGGACAGGCCGGGGCCGCCGGTCGAGTGGGTGATGAAGCCGTCGTGGCGCCGCAGCCAGGCCAGGGCGCGGCGGACGTTCGGCAGCAGGGCGCGGACCGCCGCGGCGGGCATGCCCCAGCGGTAGGCCTCGGCGAGGGTGCTCACGAAGAGCGGGGTGGCGTCGACCGTGCCGTAGTAGGTCGGGGGGAAGCTCGGGGCGCTGTCGGCGCGGCGCAGCTCGTGCAGGATGCGGCCCGGCTCCTCCTCCGTCGCCGGGTCGTCGGCGGCGCCCTGGCGGTCCGCGAGGGCGCGCAGGGTGCCGGCGGCGACGTCGTGGCCGAGCGGGAGGGCCAGGCGGGCGGACCACAGGGCGTCGCGGCCGAAGAGGGTCAGGAACCAGGGGCTGCCGGCGGCGTAGTACGCGTCCGCGCCCTCGGTGCGGCGCAGCGCGTCGAGGTCCTGCACGCCGGTGCGCACGAGCGCGTCCAGGCGAGGGTCCTCGGCGGCCACGCGCAGGGTGCTGAACCGCTTGGGCCGCGCGATCGGCGGGATGTCGGTGCGGGTCACGCGCAGTTCGGCGGACCAGCCGGCGCCCGGGGGCACGACCGCCCGCCACTGCAGCGTCGCCTCCGTGCCCGCGGTCGTCACGGCCGCCGGCGGCGTCGCCTCGATCCGGACCGACATGCCATCGGCCGAACGCCATTCGAGCTCGGGCGAGACGGTGCCGGTCACGTCGGCGACGCCGCCCGCGCGGACGACGCCCAGCGGTGCGAAATCGGTCGCGGCCTGCACCCTCACCGTGACCGTGAGCGGCTCCGAAGCGGCGTTGGCCAGCGTGATGGTCTCCGTTGCGCCCGTCGGCTCCGCCAGCCGGTCGCGCCGCAGGGTCAGGGCGGAACCGTCCACTACCGCGGAAAAACGCGCCGACGCGGCACCCGTCCGGTGCGCCTCCGACGCCACGGGCTCGGCGCCGTCGACCGTCACGCGCCAGTGCGACAGCACCCGGCGGTCCTCCACGTAGAGGCCGTCGGCGCCGCCGGACAGGGTGCCCGAGGGCGGCGACAGCCACGTGGCGGGCGCGGCCACGCAGGTGAGGTGCTCGTGGACGTCCGGCGGGCGCATCCCTCAGCCGCCGATGACGTTCACGGCCCGGGCCACCACCAGCAGGACCGTGACCAGGGAGACCACGGACTCGGCCAGCATCAGCAGCTTGGCCCGCACGGTCATCGGCATCGTGTCCGTCGGGCTGAACGCGGTCGCGTTGGTGAAGGCGACGTAGAGGTAGTCGAAGAAGCCGGGCTCCCAGTCGTGGGGCGCTAGGTCCGGCACCTGCATCTGGGTGAACAGCAGGTCGGGGTGGGGGGTGTCCGCGTCCGCGCGGGCGGCGGGACCGCCGCGGTCGATCTCCCAGAACCACAGGGCGAACACGATCACGTTGGTGAGCCAGATCGCGGCGCCCCACAGCAGCAGGTGGGCGGGGGGCAGCTCGCTCTGGTGCTTCTCGAACAGCGCCCGGACGAGCAGCCACACCGACCAGGCGGTGACGACGGTCAGCAGCGCGACGAGGCCGAGCGCGAGGGGGCGCAGGACGCGGGTCTCGCGGTTGATGCGCAGCGGGTTGACGACGACGATCACGAGCAGCGCGGCGCCCTCCAGGCCGGGCAGCAGCCAGCGCGGGCGCGGCGCGAGGTCGGCGGGCAACACCAGGTGGATGACGATGGCGATCGCGATGACGAGCGCGGCGGGCCAGCGCTGCTCCGCCTCCGTGCGGCGCAACCAGCCGGGCACCGGGGCGGGCGGGAGATCACTCACAGATGCCAACCGTAGACCTGCGCGGACGGTCAGGCGAGGAGGTGGTACACCCGCCAGCCGATCGCCACGAAGCCGGCCAGCGCCAGGACGCCGAGGTAGGCCAGGACGAGGCGGGTGTCGCGCAGCACGCACTTGGACCGTGTGAGGCCGCGGCGGCGCGCCCGCACGTACCCGGCGAACCCGAGCAGCGCGAAGCCCACCACCGCGATCGGCCCGAGGAGCCACGCCAGGGCCGCGATCGTGGCGTACACACACAGCCGCAGCGGATCGTAGGGCTGCTCCGTCATCGCGCGGCCGCGCGTGGCAGGCGCTGGGCGGACAGCGCGGGCCAGGCCTGCACGGCGCAGAACGGCGCGCACTGGTCCTGCGGCCCGGACTCGCCGGTGCGGCGGGTCGCGACGTGCACGCAGCACTGCAGCAGCCGCTCCTCGATCATCGTGTGCATGTCCATGAAGGGCTTGACGGTGATGCGCTTGACCCGCTCCCCCAGCATCTTGCGCAGCCGCCGGCGGCCGCCCGGCAGCGACGCCGAGACGAGCGTCGTGAGCGTCGAGATGCCCAGGTCGCAGTTCTCGCAGATGTCACGCCACAGGTCGCCCACGTCCGGGTGGGACAGCGACGACTGCTCCGAGAGCAGCCCGAGCAGCGAGTCCTTGACCGCGCCGCGCAGGGCCGCGGGGAGCTGGACGTCGGCGATGCGGTTGGCGACGAGGTCGGGCGCGAGGTCGAGGAACTCCAGCAGCCGGTCGTGGCCGATGAGCTTGGTCATCGACTGCCACTGGCCCGCGTCGTCGCGCAGCATGTACCCGACCGAGCAGCAGTGCGGGTGCGAGCAGGGCAGCGCCGTGAGGTCGCGCCAGGTGACCAGGTCGCCGGTCTGCGGGCCGAGCCGCGCGAGGACGCCGGTGTGGGTGAGCCGGTCCATCGGGTCGATCGGGCCCGAGCGGCCGGAGCCGAACTGGGGCTGCAGGGAGACGCCGCCGACGTACGGGGTGTCCAGCGCCCGCTTCACGACCGCGCCGATCTCGTCGTCGTTCACGCCGAGCGCGCAGGTCATGGTGAGCGTGGTGAAGATGCCGCGCGCGGAGAGGCGCTCCACGGCCTGGTCCTTGAGCCGGCGCAGGTCGGCGCCGCGGTGGTGGCGGGCGGCGCGCTCGGACACGCCGTCGTACTGCAGGTAGACCTCGACCCGCTCCCGGTGCTCGGTGAGGAGGTCCAGCAGCGCGTCGTCGCGGGCGATCCGCACGCCGTTGGAGTTGACGAGGACCCGCACGACGTTGCGCCGGCCGACCTCGTCGAGCAGCTCGGCGAGCCACGGATAGAGGGTCGGCTCCCCGCCGGAGAGCATGAGCACGTCGATGCGGCCGTTCTCCCGCGACAGCTTCGTGTCGACGCCGGCGAGCACGTCGGCGAGCGGCACGGCGCCCTCGATGGCGGGCGAGGAGTCGGTGAAGCAGGTCGGGCAGCGCAGGTTGCAGCTGTCGGTGAGGTCGGCGAGCAGGATGCAGGTGTGCTGGGTCTGCATCTCCGGCAGCCCGGCGAGGTAGGCCGACGGGACCGGGGCGAAGTTGCCGGCCAGGTCGGGCACGTGGGTCTTCGTGGGGGCGGTCCAGCGCTCGAGGTACCGCAGGATCTGCGGCTCCTCGTCGTAGAGGGTGCGCACCAGCCCGTGCGAGGGGCAGCCGCGCTCGAGCCAGATCCGCCCGTCGCGCTCCGCGAGCCAGCCCGAGAGGCGCTGAACGGTCTCCAGCGGACGATCCGGCCGCTCGGACGCGCAGGAGGGGCAGAACGCGTTGACGTAGCGGTGGATGCGGTCGCCGCGCAGTGGCATTCCGGAGGAGGTCATAGGTGTCCTTGGTGCAGGACGGCGAGGCACACGCCGATGCCGACGACGGGGCAGAGCAGGACGCTGGCGCCCCATCCGATGAGCAGGCCCAGGCCGATGCCGCGGTCCTTGCGCACGATCCAGACGATGCCGAAGGTGAGGCAGGCGGCGAACAGCGCGACCTGCAGCGCGATCTCCAGCCACACGCCGATCAGGCCGCTGTTCGGGTCGGAGCCGGTGTTGCCCACCGCGACCGCGCCGACGCCGATCAGCACGGCGACGAGCTGCGCGCCGAACACGATGCCGATGCCGGCGAACACGCGCCCGGGCCGGATGGGGCGGTCGGGCCCCGGCATGGGCGGCGGGGGCGGGACGGTGAAGCTCATGACGCCTCCGTTTCGCTCCGGCGCCATGAGCCGGCCCCGTGTTCGGCCCCTCGGCTGCGCTGCGGACCGCTCATGTCGCCTCCACGCGCTTGTGGGACCAGACGAAGCGCCCCAGGGTCAGGGGCAGCAGGGCCAGCAGGAACAGCTGCGAGCGGGTCAGGCCCGCCCACACGACCTCGTTGCCGCGCACGAACTCGACGCCGAAGCGGAACGCGGCGTACGCGGCGAGGTAGTACGTGAACATGCGCCCGGGCGCGGTGACCCGCTCGCGCAGGGCGACGATGGCGGCGAACGCGGCCAGGTGGAACAGGATCTCGTAGACGAACGAGGGGTGCAGCGGCACGCCGGCGGGCACGTGCACGGCCGCGGCCTGCGCCTCGTCGAGCCGGATGCCCCAGGGCAGGCGCGTCGGGGTGCCCGGCGGCTCGGCCAGCAGGCAGCCGATCCGGCCGACCGCCATGCCCGCGGCGACGGCGGGGGCGAAGAGGTTGCCCGTCTTGTGCGGGTACCCGCCGATCCGCTTGCCGAGCAGGGCGCCCAGGTAGGCGCCGAGGAGCCCGGAGAGGATGCTGCGGTTGCCGTACGCCCACTGCTCCAGCAACGGGGCGTTGTCGCGCGGGTCGAGGTGCTGTGCCCAGGTGCCCAGCCGCGCGAGGATCGCCCCGCCGACGAGGGCGCCGGCCAGCACGTACCAGAGGCGCTCGTCCTCGGCCCGGCGCCGGCGGATCTCCCGGAGCAGCACGAGGGCGGCGATCCCGACACCGAGCGCCACGAACACGTCGTGGGACAGGATCGCCACCGGGCCGATCCGCATGATCACCGGGTGCACGGTTGCCGAGCCTAGTGCCATCCGGGCGCGCCCGGGCGCGTCTGGCCCTTGCGCCGCTGCCCTACCCTGATGGAATGGCCACCACGCAGGACACCCTGCCGTTGCTGCCCGAGAAGCCGGTCAAGCGGCGCAGCCGGTCGTGGAGCATCGTGATGTGGCTGCTGGCGGTGCCGTTCGTGGCCTGGGCCGCGCTGCGCCTCCTCGGGCTCGACAGCGGCTTCCCGGCCGTCCAGCTCATCGCCTTCACGCCCTACGTCGCGGCCGCGTCGCTCGTCCCGCTCGTCGTCGCGCTGCTGACGAAGCGGGTCTGGCCGGCCGTCATCACCGCCGTCGCGACCGTCGCGCTCGCGGCCTGCGTGCTGCCGCGCTGGATCGCCGACAGCGACCCGGGGCCGCAGGACGGGCCGGGGCTGCGGGTGCTGAGCGTCAACATGCTCATGGGCGGCGCGGACGCGAGCACGATCGTCGGCCTGGTGCGGGATCTGCACGTGGACCTGGTGGCGCTGCAGGAGTACACGCCGGAGGCCAGGGCCGCGCTGAACACCGCGGGGCTGGACGCGATGCTGCCCAACGCGGTGTCGTACCCGCGCCCGGGCGTGACCGGCTCCGCGGTCTACAGCCGTTTCCCGGTGACCGACCTCGGCTACCGCCACTTCCCGAGCGACTTCGGCCAGGCCCAGGCGGGCGTGGCGGTGCCGGGCGCGGCGGACGTGCGGGTCGAGTCGGTGCACCCGTGCGCGCCCTCGGACGCGCACGGGGCGGCGTGCTGGGAGCACGACATCGTGCAGGAGCCGGCCGCGACGCCGGAGGGTGCGGTGAACCTGCTCATCGGCGACTTCAACGCGACGCTGGACCACGAGAAGTTCCGGGCGGTGCTGGACAAGGGCTACCGGGACGCCGCGGACGTCGCGGGGGCCGGGTTCGCGGCGTCGTGGCCCTTCGACGAGCGCTGGTTCATCCCCGGCGTGGTCCTGGACCACGTGGTGGCGGACAAGCGGGTGGGCGTTCGGAAGGTGTCCGTGCACCGCATACCCGACAGCGACCACAAAGCGGTCTTCGCCGAACTCATCCTGCCGAAGGGCTGATACCGGCCGAACGTACCGAAGGCGTACCTCCGGCTATACGCGGTTCGTTGGCCGGGAGTACCTTCACGTACGGATCGGGCCCCCGCCCGAGTGAAGACCACGTTGGAGCGGATGGGTGACACGTACGTTTCGCGGCCTCGCGCTCGCCATTGCCGTCCCGCTGGTGCTGGGCGCGGCGGTCGCCTGCTCGGACAAGCAGGACGGCAAGGCGGACCCCGCGTCGGACCGGCCGACGGTGGAGGTGACCGCGCAGCCGCAGGACGCGCAGTCGGCGCAGGTGACGGCCGAGCAGGTGTTCGACAACCTGTCGGACGGCGACTGGGCCGGCGCCTATGACCTGTGGACCGACAGCGCCAAGTCGGCGATCGGCAAGGACGCGTACATCGACCTGGTCGCCACCTGCACCGGGCAGCAGGGCGAGTACCAGGTCACGGGCGTGACGCCGGTGGACGACTCGACGGCGACGATCAAGTGGACGCACAGCCCCGCCGCCGGGACCGGCCAGACGACGGGGCAGAGCACGGTGAGGTACCAGAACGGGCTCTGGCGTTTCGAGCCCGACGCCGCCGCCCTCGCCGCCTACAAACAGAGCAAATGCCCATAGATCATGGCTCGGGTCCGCGTCAGTAGCTGACCGTTGCTCCCGCCAGACAAAAGGGCGGTCCCGAGGGCCTTCGGCCGGAGGGACCGCCCTAGCCGTGTCCGCGGTGTCAAGGGCGAAGAACGCCTCAGACGCGGACCGCGTGCGAAAGGCCGTAGGTCAGCGCGTCGACCAGCGCCTGCCAGCTGGCCTCGACGACGTTCTCGTGCACGCCGACGGTGGTCCAGTCGTCCCCGGTCGCGTGGGTCTCCACGAGCACCCGGGTCACCGCGCCGGTGCCGTGGCTGCCCTCGAGGATGCGCACCTTGTAGTCGGCGAGCTGGAAGCGGCCCAGCTCCGGGTAGTGGCGGGTGAGGGCGACCCGCAGCGCCTCGTCGAGCGCGTTGACGGGGCCGTTGCCCTCGGCGGTGGCGATGACCCGCTCGCCGCGGACGCGGACCTTCACGGTCGCCTCCGACACGACGGCGCCGTCCTCGCGGTGCTCGACCAGCACCCGGTACGACTCCAGCGCGAACGGCTTCGGCAGCGCTCCCCCGGCCAGCTCGGCCCGGGCGAGCAGCTCGAACGAGGCGTCGGCGGCCTCGAAGGACCAGCCGCGGGCCTCGAGCTCCTTGACCCGGTTCGTGACCCGCGACAGGGCCTCGGGGTTGCCGGCCAGGTCAACGCCGAGCTCGCGCGCCTTGAGCTCGATGCTGGCCCGGCCGGCCATCTCGGTGACCAGGATCCGCATGTCGTTGCCCACGACGACCGGGTCGATGTGGTTGTAGAGCACGGGATCCACTTTGATCGCGCTCGCGTGCAGGCCCGCCTTGTGAGCGAACGCTGACGACCCGACGTAGGCCTGGTGGGTGTCGGGTGCGATGTTGGCGATCTCGGCGATGGAGTGCGAGACGCGCACCATCTGCTCGATGCACCCCTCCGGTAGGACGGGCATGCCGAGCTTGAGCTGCAGGTTGCCGACGACGGCGAACAGGTCGGCGTTGCCGGGGCGCTCGCCGTAGCCGTTGGCGGTGCACTGGAAGTGCGGGACGCCGGCCTCGACCGCGGCGACGGTGTTCGCGACCGCGCACGACGTGTCGTTCTGGCAGTGGATGCCGAGCCGGGCCACGGCCTCCTCCGCGCTGACCCCGAGCGCGACCGCGAGCCGGTCCTTGACCTCGGCGACCGTGCGGGTGATCAGGGAGGGCAGCATGCCGCCGTTGGTGTCGCACATGACGGCGGCCTCGGCGCCGGCGGCGAGCGCGGCCGCGGCGACGGACGCGGTGTAGTCGGGGTCGAAGCGGTACCCGTCGAAGAAGTGCTCGCAGTCGAGGAAGACCCGGCGGCCCTCGGAGACGAAGTACTCCACGGTGTCGCGGACCATCGCGAGGTTCTCCTCGCGCGTCGTGCGCAGCGCGCGCTCCACGTGGCGGATGTCCGACTTGGCCACGAGCGTCACGGCGGGGGTCTCGGCCTCCAGCAGCGCCCGGACCTGGGGGTCGTCCTGGACGCGCACGCCCGCCTTGCGGGTGGCGCCGAACGCGACGAACACCGCGTGTTTGAGGTTGAGCTCCGTGCGCGCCCGGCGGAAGAACTCGGTGTCCTTCGGCATGGCCCCCGGCCACCCGCCTTCGATGAACCCGACGCCGAACTCGTCGAGCAGCCGCGCGACCGCGAGCTTGTCCACGACCGAGTAGCTGATCGCCTCACGCTGGGCCCCGTCGCGCAGCGTCGTGTCGTACACCTGCATGGTTGTGCTCCTTTGGCGGGAAGTGGGGGCCTTCGGGCTCGGCGGGCGGGTCGGGGCCAACAAAAAGACCCCCCGCAAATGCGAGAGGTCTGCGCGTCCGGCGGTGGTTGCCGGGCGCGCTAGGGGCCAATAATGAGCCGAGTCACGTTCGGTAGCTTGCCACCAACCGGCGTTCCGTGACACGTGATTCCGGATTTTGAGATCCGGGGTGATCTGCTTCACGATTCACCCTGTTCGTCACGTCCCCGTAACGAGCGTCGGTCAAGGTTGGAGCCAGTCCGGTACGACGCCCCCGCCCGGGGGCGTTGATCACCGTTGGTGAGGGGGTGAGGTGACATGTCCATCGAGACGCTGAAGGCGGCGGTTCCGCCCTACGCGCACGATCTGCGGCTGAACCTCGAATCCATCCTCGCCACGGAGCTGCTGACCGAGCGTCAGCTGTGGGGCGCCGTGCTCGCGAGCGCGATGACGACCCGCAGCGCGACGGTGATCCGCGAGGTCACCGGCGAGGCGGCCGGCCGGCTCAAGCCGGAGGCGATCGAGGCCGCGAAGGCGGTCGCGTCGCGGATGGCCATCCACAACGTCTACTTCCGCGCCAAGCACCTCATCGGTGACGAGGCGTACCAGAGCCTGCCCGCGCGTCTGCGCCGTCAGGTCTCCTCCACGCCCGGGGTCGGCGCCGCCGACGTCGAGGCGTGGTCAGTGGCAGTATCCGCGATCACCGGGTGCGGGGTGTGCCTGGAATCGCACGAAAGATCGCTTCGTGGTGCAGGGGTGTCCCGCGAAGCGGTCGACGAGGTGTTGCGCGTCGCCGCGGTTGTTCACGCGCTGGCGGTAACCCTCGATGCAGAGGCGGCTTCCTTCTAGGAGCTTTCCTCTTGTACGGGTGTCGGAGTGGCGGCTCCGGCACCCGTACGCATTTTCCGGCCCCGTTCGCCTGTACCCCGCTCGTGCAAGTTGCGCACAGCGTGTCTGCGTCAGTCGCGGATTCACCGTTACCGTTGCTATCGGCACATCCGGTGCGCAATCGGGTGCCCAATCAGTCTCGGGGTCTTTTGGGGGCGCAGCATGTTCGACTCTCGGGTCTTCGGGGGCGCGGCATGACCGACGTTCGGTCCTTAGCGGGCCACGGCATGATCGGCTCTCGGGTCTTCAGGTGCGCGGCATGATCGACGAGGTACCGCGCGAACCGGTCGAGCCGCCCGTGGATCCGCCGCTCGGCTGCGCCGACCCGATGCTGTGGCGCGTGGCGCGCGCCCTGCGCGACGCCCACCGCCCGCGGACCGACAACTTCTGCGAGTGCAAGGCGTTCTGGCCGTGCCCGGACGCGCAGCTGTCCGAGGAGGCGCTGCAGCTGGCCTACGATCGGCCGTCGCCGCGGAGCTTACGGCCGGCGACGGGGCGCAACTCGAATCTGGGCCGCTGGTCGGCGTAGGACGGTGTTGCGCCGGATATGTCGGCCGCTTCGCGGCCGAAGCGGCCAACATATCCGACATTTACCCTGACCGGCGATATATGCGCGGCTCACGTGTGGTGCATTGATCGCACTCGGCGAGCGCCTCGAAACGGCGGCGATTGCCCCGATTCGGAAAAGTCCGGAACAGCACAAACGGCGCCGGGAACGAATCCCGGCGCCGCCGTGTGAACGATGCATTACAAGACGCGATGGACCCAGCCGTGCGGATCCGGCGCGGCGCCGCGCTGGATGGACACGAGCTGCTCCCGCAGCCCCATCGTCACCTCGCCGGCCTTGCCCTCGCCGACCGTGAACTCCCCGTCGGCGTCGCGGACGGTACCGATCGGCGTGATGACCGCCGCCGTCCCGCACGCGAACGCCTCGCGCAGCCGGCCCGAGTTGGCGTCGGCGCGCCACTGCTCATACGAGTACAGCTCCTCGCGCACCGCATGCCCCCGGTCCGCGGCCAGGCGCAGGACCGACTCGCGGGTGATGCCGGGCAGGATCGAGCCGGTGAGCGGCGGCGTGCTGATCGAGCCGTCGTCGAACACGTAGAACACGTTCATGCCGCCGAGCTCCTCGACGTATTTCTGCTCCACCGCGTCGAGGAAGACCACCTGGTCACAGCCGTGCTCCATGGCCTCGGCCTGGGCCACGAGGCTCGCGGCGTAGTTGCCGCCGCACTTCGCCGCGCCCGTGCCGCCGGGGGCCGCGCGGGTGTACTCCCGCGACACCCACACGCTCACGGGCTGCACGCCGCCCTTGAAGTAGCTGCCGACCGGCGAGGCGATGACCAGGAAGAGGTACTCCGAGGACGGCTTGACGCCCAGGAAGACCTCGCTGGCGTACTGGAAGGGCCGCAGGTAGAGGCTGCCCTCCGGGTCCGTCGGCACCCAGTCCCGGTCGGCGCGGATGAGTGCCTCGAGGGAGTCCAGGAAGAGCCGCTCCGGCACCGGCGCCATCGCCAGGCGCCGGGCCGAGTCGCGGAACCGCGCCGCGTTGGCGTCGGGGCGGAACATCGACACCCCGCCGTCGGCCGTCCGGTAGGCCTTGAGCCCCTCGAAGATCTCCTGCGCGTAGTGCAGCACCGCGCTCGCCGGGTCCATCGGGATCGGGCCGCGCGGCTCGACCCGGGCGTCGTACCAGCCCTTGCCCTCGGCGTAGCGCACGGTGACCATGTGATCGGTGAAGATCCGGCCGAAGCCCGGGTTGGCCATGAGCGCGGATCGCTCCGCGGCGGCTACGGGCTGGGGATTCGGACGAATCTCGAAATCGAGCGTTTCACCGCCGTTCATGCATGCCTCCACAAAAGGTCGCGGTGGCACGCTCACGCCGCGTGCCGTGCCGCCAACTTACCCGAACGGACGTTCAATCGCAGCCAGCGCGCGGAGGTTCCAATGGTGTGGAGGATTCCGGCGTTGAGCCCGGGCCGATCGGCCCGGGCTTTCCCTCGTTCGACGCTGTGCAGACGGGGTGTGGCCCTGCTGACGCGTGGTGGGTCGGGCCACCGCGGCCGCGAGCCGGTCGCCGATCGCGGCACCGGCCTCGTCGCCGACGGCCTTGGTCATGCGTGGTGGGTCAGGCCACCGCGGCCGCGAGCCGGTCACCGATCGCGTCGGTGGACAGGGCCGAGCCGGGGGTGCGGCCCGCGACCTCGTTGCCGACGGCCTCGGTCACGCGCGCGGCCGCCTCGGGGTGGCCGAGGTGGTCCAGCAGCAGCGCGGTCGAGAGCACCGCGGCCGACGGGTCGGCGACGCCCTTGCCGGCGATGTCGGGAGCCGACCCGTGCACGGGCTCGAACATCGACGGGAACGCCCGCTCCGGGTTGATCGAGCCGCTCGCGGCCAGGCCGATGCCGCCCGTGACGGCCGCGGCGATGTCGGTGAGGATGTCGCCGAACAGGTTGTCGGTGACGACGACGTCGTACCGCTGCGGATTCGTGACCAGGAACATCGCGGCCGCGTCGACGTGCTGGTATTCGGTCTCGATGTCCGGGAACTCGCCCTTGACCGCGTTGAAGGTCCGCGCCCACAGCCCACCGGCGTGCGTGAGCACGTTGGTCTTGTGCACGAGCGTCACCTTGCGCCGCGGGCGCTTGGCCGCCCGGGCGAAGGCGTCGCGGATGACGCGCTCGACGCCGTGGCGGGTGTTGAGGCTCTCCTCGGTGGCGACCTCGGCCGCGGTGTCGGGGTGCAGGTTGCCGCCGGCGCCGACGTACAGGCCCTCGGTGCCCTCGCGGACCACGACGAGGTCGATCTCGCCCGGCTTCACCCCGGCCAGCGGGCTGGTGGTGCCCGGCCAGAGGCGGGAGGGGCGCAGGTTGACGTACTGGTCGAAGTCGAACCGCAGCTTCAGCAGCAGGCCCCGCTCCAGCACGCCCGGCGGGACGCTGGGGTCGCCGACCGCGCCGAGCAGGATGGCGTCGTGGCCGCGCAGCTCCTCGAGCACGCTGCCGGGCAGGACCTCGCCGGTGCGGTTGTACCGGGCGGCGCCCAGGTCGTAGTCGGTCGTCTCGACGCCGGGCAGGACCACGCGCAACACCTTGAGCGCCTGCGCCACCACCTCGGTGCCGATGCCGTCACCGGCCACAACCGCGATCTTCGCCACCTCTGACCCCTTTCGTAGACCGCTCAACCGTACGCCGCCGTCCTATTCCGTGGACGCGCGTCCCGCTTCATGAGAACACGCGGGGTGATGCCGGGCCGGTCACGGCTGCGTCGGCCCGCGGTGACCGCTCGCGACCGGGCGGGCCACGTGCTCGCCACCGCGGTCACGCCCGCGTGCAGCCCACTCTGCCATTCGCCCTCGCGCGACGATGAGGCACCCACTCCGCCCCGCGTCCGAGCGCTCCCTGCCGCACGCCCCCGAGCGCCGTCGTGCCGTCGCCTGACGCCCCCAAAGCGCCGTCGCGCCGCGTCCGAGCGTCGCCGCGCGGTGTGCCGGTGCCCCCGCCCGCGCGCCCCGCGCCACCACGCATCGCGCCCGCGCGCCCCGCGCCCTAGCGCCCCGCGCCACCGCGACAGGGCCGCGCAAGGAATGAGGGCGGGGAGCGCCGCCACGCTCCCCGCCCTCGTAGGAGGAAAGTCCTAGTCGGCGGACAGGTCCGCCGTGCTCGCGGCCGTCGCACCGATGGCCTGCTGGGCCTCGCCGAGCAGATCCGCCGCCACCGCCTGGTCGACGGTCAGCGTCATGAGCGCCTCCCCGCCGGCCTCGCGCCGAGCGACCTGCATCGAACCGATGTTGACCCCCGCGGAACCCAGTATCGACCCCACCGTGCCCACCACGCCGGGGCGGTCGGCGTAGCGGAAGAACAGCAGCACGCCCTCCGCCGCCAGCTCGAGACTGAAGCCGTCGATCTCCGTCAGCTTCAGCGCCTCACGCGGGCCCGCGACATACGTGCCGGACACCGAGGCTACCCGCCCGTCCGGCAGGGCTCCACGCACGGTCACCAGGTTGGGCTGGTCGGATGAGTCGGTGAAGACCGCGAGTGCTACTTCGACCCCGCGGTCGGCCGCCAGATGGGGTGCGTTGACGTAGGTCACCTGCTCCGCCACCACGCTGCCGAACAGGCCCTTCGTGGCGGCCAGCCGCAGCACCGACACATCGTGTCTGGCCACCTCGCCGTGCACCTCGACGGTCACCGACGCCGCGATGCCGCCCGCGACCGCGGTGAACACGGCGCCGAGCTTCTCCGCCAGCGGCAGCAGCGGGCGCACCTCCTCCGCGACCATGCCGCCGACCTGGACGTTCACCGCGTCCGGCACGAACTCGCCGTCGAGGGCGAGCTTGACGGAGCGCGCGACCGCGAGCCCGGCCTTGTCCTGCGCCTCGACCGTGGAGGCGCCCAGGTGCGGGGTGGCGACCACGCTGTCGAAGGCGAACAGCGGCGAGGCGACGCACGGCTCCTTGCTGAACACGTCGATGCCCGCGCCGGCCACCCGCCCGTCGGCGATCGCGTCGGCGAGGGCCTGCTCGTCGATGAGGCCGCCGCGGGCCGCGTTGATGATGCGCACGCCCGGCTTGACGATCGACAGTTCGCGCACGCCGATCAGCCCGACGGTCTCCGGCGTCTTGGGCAGGTGGATCGAGATGAAGTCACTCTCCCGGAGGAGTTCGTCCAACCCCAGCAGCCGTACTCCGAGCCCCGCCGCGCGCGCCGGCTGGATGTACGGGTCGTAGGCGACCAGCCGGACCCCGAACGCCGCCATGCGCTGCGCGAAGAGCACACCGATGCGCCCGAGCCCGATCACTCCGACGATCTTTCCGGACAGTTCCACGCCGGTGTACTTCGAGCGCTTCCACTCCCCCGCCTTCAGCGCCGCGGACGCGGCGGCGGTGTTGCGCGCGACGGCGAGCAGCAGCGCGACGGCCTGCTCGGCCGCGGAGACGATGTTCGACGTGGGCGCGTTGACGACCATGACGCCGCGCGCGGTGGCGGCCGGCACGTCGACGTTGTCCAGGCCGACCCCGGCGCGGGCGACGACCTTGAGCCGAGGCGCCGCGGCCACGGCCTCGGCGTCGATGCGGGTGGCGCTGCGAACGATCACGGCGCTGGCGTCGGCGAGCTCGGCCAGCAGCGCGGGGCGGTCGGTGCCGTCGATGTGACGAACCTCGTAGTCGTCGGCGAGCACCTCGAGAGCGGACGGAGCCAACTCCTCGGCGATGAGCACCACCGGGCGGTCAGGAGGGAGGGTCATGGGACCTCGACTTCCAGGCTTCGGTTGGCGTCGGCTGCGGGGCGCGCGACACTGCCCGCCACGCACTGGGGGGAAACCGCGACGGGGCCGGGCGGACGGCCTCTTCAGGCGATGGTAGGCCCGCCGCCCCACCCCTTCCCGGCCCAATGAAGTGAGCGCGATCACAGGCTGGGCCGGCCAGGCCCCGCGCCCGCGCGCCCGATATCCCCGTGTAAGAGCGCTTTCCCACCCGAACACCCCACGGCCCCGGCTCCCGCGCGGCCGCCATGCACACGCGCACGCCACAGCGCCGCGCCCCCGCACGGCGGTCCGGCCGCTCGGCTCGGATGTATCCGCGCCGCAAGGTTGACTCTCCAGCGACTGGAGACCTCAGGCTGATGGCATGACGACGAACCTGACACCCGAGGAGAAGCGGGCCCTGTTCGGCTCCTTCGATCCCGATCAGCACGCCGAGGAGGCCGAGCAGCGCTGGGGCTCCACCGAGGCGTACCAGCAGTCCGCCCGCCGCACGGCGCAGTACACCAAGGCCGACTGGGAGCGGATCAACGCCGAGGCGGCCGAGAACACGGCGCGGTTCGCCGCGGCGTTCGACAGCGGCGTCCCGGCCGGCGACGAGCGGGCCATGGATCTCGCCGAGGCGCACCGCCAGCACATCAGCCGCTGGTTCTACGACTGCTCGACCGAGACCCACCAGGGGCTCGGCGAGATGTACGTGTCCGATCCCCGGTTCACCGCGAACTACGACACCGGGCACCCGGGGCTCGCGGCGTACATCCGCGATGCCATCCGGGCCAACGCGGCCCGGATGAGCTGAGCCGGCTCCTCACCACCCACGGACGCCGGGATTCCTGGCGGGAGCGACGGTCCGCAGCCGACGCGGACCCGAGCCATGAACCAGCGCGGCCCCTCTCGAAGCGAGAGGGGCCGCGTTGTCGCGGATCAGGCGGTCTGGTCAGGCGGTCTCGGTGATGGGGCGGTCGACCCAGCTCATCATCGAGCGCAGCTGCTTGCCGGTCTCCTCGATCGGGTGGTTGGCGCCCTGCTCGCGGTACTTGGTGAAGTTCGGGCGGCCGGCGTCGTCCTCGGCGATCAGCTCGCGGGCGAACTCGCCCGACTGGATCTCGCCCAGGATGCGCTTCATCTCCTCCTTGACCCGGGCGTCGATGACGCGCGGGCCACGGGTGTAGTCGCCGTACTCGGCGGTGTCGGAGACGCTGTAGCGCATGCGGGCGATGCCGCCCTCGTACATCAGGTCCACGATGAGCTTGAGCTCGTGCAGGCACTCGAAGTAGGCGATCTCCGGGGCGTAGCCCGCCTCGGTGAGCACCTCGAAGCCGGTCTGGACCAGGGCCGACGCGCCGCCGCAAAGCACGGCCTGCTCGCCGAAGAGGTCCGTCTCGGTCTCCTCCTTGAACGTGGTCTTGATCACGCCGGCGCGGGTGCCGCCGATGCCGGCCGCGTAGGCCAGCGCCAGCTGCAGCGCGTTGCCGGTCGCGTCCTGCTCCACCGCGACGAGACAGGGCACGCCCTTGCCGTCGACGAACTGACGGCGGACCAGGTGGCCCGGGCCCTTCGGGGCGACCATGCACACGTCCACGTCCGCGGGGGGCGTGATCAGCCCGAAGCGGATGTTGAGGCCGTGGCCGAAGAAGAGCGCCTTGCCGGCGGTCAGGTTCGGGGCCACGTGCTCGGAGTACAGCGAGCGCTGCACCGTGTCGGGCGCCAGGATCATGATCACGTCTGCCTCGGCGCTCGCCTCGGCCGGGGTGAGGACGCGCAGGCCCTGCTCCTCGGCCTTGGCGCGGCTCTTGGACCCCTCGGGCAGGCCGATGCGCACGTCGACGCCGGAGTCGCGCAGGCTCAGCGCGTGGGCGTGACCCTGGCTGCCGTACCCCAGCACCGCGACCTTGCGGCCCTGGATCAACGACAGGTCGGCGTCGTCGTCGTAAAACACCTCGGCGGGCATGTGCTTGTTCCTTTCGAGAATTTCAGGAGGCGGCGCGGAGCGCCGGACCGGTCGTGATGGAGCGGGAGCCGCGGCCGATGGCCACGACGCCGGACTGGACCATTTCCTTGATACCGAACGGCTCCAGGTCACGAAGCAGCGCGTCCAGCTTTTCCGACGTGCCGGTCGCCTCGATGGTGAGGGCGTCGGCGGCGACGTCGACCACGCGGGCCCGGAACAGGTTCACGGTCTCGAGGACCTGCGAGCGCACCGGGCGTTCCGCGCGCACCTTCACCAGCAGCAGCTCGCGCTGCACGCTGGCGGTGGTGTCGAGTTCGACGATCTTCAGGACCTGCACCAGCTTGTTGAGCTGCTTGGTCACCTGTTCCAGCGGGGATTCGTCCGCGTTGACCACGATCGTCATCCGGGAGACCTCGGGGTGCTCGGTCTCGCCGACGGCCAGGGAGTCGATGTTGAAGCCGCGGCGGGCGAACAGCCCCGCGACGCGAGCCAGTATGCCGGGCTTGTTCTCCACCAGGACGGAGAGGGTGTGCTTGGCCATGGTCGGTGCTACTCCTACACGTCGTCCTGGTCGAACGCGGGACGGACGCCCCGCGCGAACATGATCTCGTCGTTGCTCGTGCCGGCGGCGACCATCGGCCACACCATCGCGTCCTTGCCGACCACGAAGTCGATGACGACGGGCTGGTCGTTGACCTTCATCGCGGCCTCGATCGTCGCGTCGACGTCGCGCTTGGTCTCGCAGCGCAGCCCGAAGCAGCCCAGCGCGTCGGCGAGCTTCACGAAGTCCGGGATGCGGTGCTTGTGGGTGCCGAGCTCCGTGTTGGAGTACCGCTGGTCGTAGAAGAGCGTCTGCCACTGCCGGACCATGCCCAGGTTGCCGTTGTTGATGACGGCGACCTTGATCGGGATGCCCTCGAGCGCGCAGGTGGCCAGCTCCTGGTTGGTCATCTGGAAGCAGCCGTCGCCGTCGATCGCCCAGACCACCTTGTCCGGCCGGCCGACCTTGGCGCCCATCGCGGCCGGCACCGCGTAGCCCATGGTGCCCAGGCCGCCCGAGTTGAGCCAGGTGGCCGGGTGCTCGTACTTGATGAACTGCGCGGCCCACATCTGGTGCTGGCCCACGCCGGCGGTGTAGATGGCCTCCGGGCCGACCAGCTTGCCGATGCGCTCGATGACGTACTGCGGCGACAGCGTCCCGTCCGAGGGCTCCTCGTAGCCCAGCGGGTAGCGGCCGCGGATGTCGTCCAGGGTCGCCCACCAGTCCGTGAGCACCGGCTTGCGCCCGGCCGCGTGCTCGGCCGCGACGGCGGCGAGCAGCTCCTCGATCACGTGCTTGGCGTCGCCGACGATCGGCACGTCCGCGGTGCGGTTCTTGCCGATCTCGGCCGGGTCGATGTCGGCGTGGATGACCGCCGCGTTCGGCGCGAACGTCGACAGCTCGCCGGTCACCCGGTCGTCGAACCGCGCGCCGATGGTGATGAGCAGGTCCGACTTCTGCAGCGCGTAGACCGCGCCGACCGAGCCGTGCATGCCCGGCATGCCCATGTGCTGCGGGTGCGAGTCCGGGAAGGCGCCGCGGGCCATCAGCGTCGTGACGACCGGGGCGCCGGTCAGCTCGGCCAGCTTCAGCAGCACCTCGGAGGCGTGGGCCTTGATGACGCCGCCGCCGACGTAGAGCACGGGGCGCTTGGCCCCGGCGATCAGGCGGGCCGCCTCGCGGATCTGCTTGCCGTGCGGGTGCAGGGTCGGGTGGTAGCCGGGCAGTTCCAGGGTGGGCGGCCACTTGAACGTGGTCTTGTTCTGCAGCACGTCCTTGGGGATGTCGACCAGGACGGGGCCCGGGCGGCCGGTGCCGGCCAGGTGGAACGCCTCGGCGAGCACCCGGGGCAGCTCCTCGCCCGACTGGACGAGGTAGTTGTGCTTCGTGATCGGCAGCGTGATGCCGGCGATGTCCGCCTCCTGGAAGGCGTCCGTGCCGATCGAGCCGGAGGCGACCTGGCCGGTGATCGCGACCATGGCGACCGAGTCCATGTAGGCGTCGGCGATCGGGGTCACCAGGTTCGTCGCGCCCGGGCCGGAGGTGGCCATGCACACGCCGACCTTGCCGGTCGCCTGCGCGTAGCCGGTGGCGGCGTGGCCGGCCCCCTGCTCGTGGCGGACCAGGATGTGCCGGACGTTCTCGGAGTCGAACAGCGGGTCGTACGCCGGGAGGATCGCGCCGCCCGGAATGCCGAACACGACGTCGGCGCCGAGGGCCTCGAGCGAGCGGACGAGTACCTGCGCCCCGGTGAGCAGCTCCGGCTGGGCCTTCTTGTCGACGGCCGGCGCGGTGGCGGGCGGTGCGGGGTGCCCCCGGTGGGCGAGAACTTCTGGCGTGGGTCTCGTCATCGCTTTCGCACTTTCGCTCGAAGGTGTCTAGGCAAGGCTCCGGACATGAAAAAACCCCACGTGCTCGGCACGGGGGGCTAGCGCGCTGACGGCAGACGTCGGCGCGCTAGATGATAAGTACTCGGAGCGACCTCGACGACATGAGCCCACTTTGGCGCATCTCACGGCCTGAGTCAACCTATCCCAGGATACGGAACGTGTCAGACTCGCAGGTATGCCCGAGCTGCGGTCCAAGACTTCCACTTCTGGTCGCAACATGGCCGGCGCGCGCGCCCTGTGGCGCGCCACCGGCATGACCGACTCCGACTTCGGCAAGCCGATTGTCGCCATCGCCAACAGTTTCACGCAGTTCGTGCCGGGCCACGTCCACCTCCGCAACCTCGGCATGATCGTCGCCGACGCGGTTGCCGAGGCCGGTGGGGTCGCCAAGGAGTTCAACACCATCGCCGTCGACGACGGCATCGCCATGGGCCACGGCGGGATGCTCTACTCGCTGCCCAGCCGCGAGCTCATCGCCGACGCCGTCGAGTACATGGTGCAGGCCCACTGCGCCGACGCCCTCGTGTGCATCTCCAACTGCGACAAGATCACGCCCGGCATGCTGCTCGCCGCCCTCCGCCTCAACATCCCCACCGTCTTCGTCTCCGGCGGCCCCATGGAAGCCGGCAAGACCATCTCGATCGAGGGCGTCGTCCACGAGAAGGACGCCAAGCTCGACCTCATCGACGCGATGATCGCCTCCGCCAACGAGTCCGTCACGGACGAGCAGCTCGGCCAGATCGAGCGCTCCGCCTGCCCGACGTGCGGCTCGTGCTCGGGCATGTTCACCGCCAACTCCATGAACTGCCTGACCGAGGCGATCGGGCTGGCCCTGCCGGGCAACGGCTCGACGCTGGCCACGCACGCGGCGCGCAAGGCGCTCTTCGAGCGGGCCGGATCGCTGATCGTCGACCTCGCCAAGCGCTACTACTTCGCCGACGACGCCTCGGTGCTGCCGCGGGCGATCGCCTCGCGGCCGGCCTTCGAGAACGCGGTGGCGCTGGACGTCGCGATGGGCGGGTCCACCAACACGGTGCTGCACCTGCTGGCCGCCGCCCGGGAGGCCGAGCTCGACTTCTCCGTGGCCGACATGGACGGGATCTCGCGCCGCGTGCCCTGCCTGGCCAAGGTGGCGCCGAACACGCAGAAGTACCACATGGAGGACGTGCACCGCGCCGGCGGCATCCCCGCCATCCTCGGCGAGCTGTCGCGCGGCGGGCTGATCGACGAGTCCGTCTGGTCGGTGCACTCCCCGACGTTCCGCGAGTGGATCGACGAGTGGGACATCCGCGGCGGCAAGGCCTCGGAGCAGGCACTCGAGCTGTTCCACGCCGCGCCCGGGGGCGTGCGCACCACCGAGCCGTTCTCCACGCAGAACCGGTGGAACTCGCTCGACACCGACGCCGAGAACGGGTGCATCCGCAGCGTCGAGCACGCCTACACCAAGGACGGCGGCCTGGCGATCCTCTTCGGCAACCTCGCGCCCGACGGCTGCGTGGTCAAGACGGCCGGCGTGCCCGAGGAGAACCTGACGTTCTCCGGCCGCGCGAACGTCTTCGAGTCCCAGGAGGCGGCGGTCGACGGCATCCTGGCCAAAAAGGTCGTGGAGGGCGACGTCGTCGTCATCCGGTACGAGGGGCCCAAGGGCGGCCCCGGCATGCAGGAGATGCTGTACCCGACCAGCTTCCTCAAGGGCCGCGGCCTCGGCCGCGCCTGCGCGCTGATCACCGACGGGCGCTTCTCCGGCGGCACGTCGGGCCTCTCGATCGGGCACATCAGCCCGGAGGCGGCCGGCGGCGGCCTCATCGCGCTCGTCGAGAACGGCGACCGCATCGACATCGACATCCCGAACCGCTCCATCCAGCTCGTCGTCGGCGACGAGGAGCTGGCCGCGCGCAAGATCGCGCAGGACAAGCGGGAGCGGCCCTACACCCCGCTCGACCGCGAGCGGCCGGTGTCGGCGGCGCTGCGGGCGTACGCGTCGATGGCGACGTCGGCGAGTGACGGAGCTTACCGCCGGGTTCCGTAACTTCCACTAGGATGTGCGTCAGTCATCGCGACTGGCGCACATCAAGGTGGAACCGACCACCGGGGAGCTTCCGATCGCGGGCACCGCGCGCCTGGGTGTCCCGACGTATCAGGAGGCTGCATGTCTTCTTTGCGCTTGGTGGATCCCGAGCTGGCCGCGCTCGTCGAGGGCGAGGAGCAGCGTCAGCACGACACGCTGCGGATGATCGCCTCGGAGAACTACGTATCCCGGGCCGTCCTCGAGGCGACCGGCTCCGTGCTGACCAACAAGTACTCCGAGGGTTACCCCGGGAAGCGGTACTACGAGGGCCAGCGCTTCATCGACCCCATCGAGGAGATCGCGATCGCGCGGGCCAGGCACGTGTTCGGCGTCGAGCACGCGAACGTCCAGCCGTACTCGGGCTCGCCCGCGAACCTCGCCGTCTACCTGGCCCTGGCCAAGCCCGGCGACACCGTCATGGGCATGGCGCTGCCGATGGGCGGGCACCTCACGCACGGCTGGCCGGTGTCGGCGACGGGCAAGTGGTTCCGGCCGGTGCAGTACTCGGTCCGCCGCGAGACCGGCCGCGTGGACCTCGACGAGGTGCGTGACCTGGCGCTGCGGGAGCGCCCGAGGCTCATCTTCTGCGGCGGTACGGCCATCCCGCGCACGATCGACTTCCCGCGCTTCGCCGAGATCGCCCGCGAGGTGGGCGCCGTGCTCGTCGCGGACATCGCGCACATCGCCGGCCTCGTGGCGGGCGGGGCGCACCCGTCCCCGGTCGGGCACGCCGAGATCATCTCGACCACGACGCACAAGACGCTGCGGGGCCCGCGCGGCGCCATGCTCATGTGCACCGCGGAGCACGCGTCCGCCATCGACAAGGCCGTGTTCCCGGGCCTGCAGGGCGGCCCGCACAACCACACCACCGCCGGGATCGCGGTCGCCCTGGGCGAGGCTTCACACGATTCCTTCAAGGTGTACGCCCAGCAGGTGGTCGCCAACGCCCGCGCCCTGGCCTCGGCCCTGCTCGAGCACGGGTTCGACCTCGTGTCGGGCGGCACCGACAACCACCTGCTCCTGCTCGACCTCACCGGCAAGGGCATCGGCGGCAAGCCGGCCGCGAAGGCCCTCGACCGCGCGGGGATCGAGACGAACTACAACACGGTGCCGTACGACACCCGCAAGCCCTTCGACCCGTCCGGTCTGCGCCTGGGTACTCCCGCGCTGACCACCCGCGGCCTCACGGAATCCGCGATGCCCCAGGTGGCCTCGTGGATCTCCCGCGCCGTGGACGCCGCCCTGAAGTCGGACGACGCCGCGCTCGACGTGATCGCCGGTGAGGTTCGGGAGCTGCTCTCGGCCTACCCGCTGCGCTGACGCCCGAGGGGGCTCCGCGCTGCGCGGCGCCCCCTCGTTCGGCCGTTCGATCACTTCCGGCGCAGGAACCTGCGGGTCTTCTCCTTCGGCTCCTCGTCGAGGTTGAGCTCGAGCGGCGCGAGGTCCTCGAACGCGGAGAGCTGCTGCTGCTCGCGCTTGCGCTGCTCCGGGATGCGCTCGCCGTCGTTCCAGCCGTCGTTGCCGGGCTCCTCACTCCGCGGTGCGGCCCCGTCCCAGCCCTGGTTGGGCGGCGCGCCGCGGTCCCAGCCCTCGTTGCCGGGCTCCTCACTCCGCGGTGCGGCCCCGTCCCAGCCCTGGTTGGGCGGCGCGCCGCGGTCCCAGCCCTCGTTGCCGGGCTCCGCGCTCCGGGGCGCGGCGGGGCCGTCCCAGCGCTCGCCCGGCTCGGAGCCCCAGGCGCCGGCGGTCTCCTCCGGGCCGTTGCGCTCCTTCTTGTCCTTGTCCTTGTTGCGCCCCCAGCGGGACTTCTTGGTCTTCTCACCGCTGCCGCCCCCACCGTCGGCGACGGGCGGCGGCACGGGCGCCTGCGCGGGCCCGTCCCACCAGGCCTCTTCACCGCCGCGTCCAGCGGGCGGCGGCGCGTCCTCCCGCGGGGGCCGCTGCGGCCGGGACTCCCACGCGTCGGTGGTACGCCCGTTCCGGCTCGGCCACGCCTGAGTGGCCGGCTCGTCCCGGCCGGACGCCTGAGCCTCCCACGGCTGGGTGGTCGCGGCTCCCCCGGCCGCGTGGTCGGGCTGAACCTGGGCCTCCCGGCCCGAGGAGGGGTGCGGGGCCCACGGCTGGCTGTTCCATCCACCGGCGGCCGGGGCGGCGGGCTGGCCCTGCGCGTCCGGCCCTCTCCCGGCGGGGCTCTCGGACCTGGGGTCCCATGCGTCGGCGGCACGACCACTGCCGGCCTGGCCCTCCCACGCATCGGCGGCACGCCCGCTCCCGGACGCTAGCTGACTCTCCCACGCGTCAGTGGTACGCCCGTTTCCGGACGGAGCCTGGCCCTCCCACGCGTCGGTGGGACGCCCGCTCCCAGACGCTGGCTGACGCTCCCACGCGTCAGTGGTACGCCCGTTTCCGGACGGGGCCTGGCCCTCCCACGCGTCAGTGGTACGCCCGCTCCCGGACGGGGCCTGGCCCTCCCACGCGTCAGTGGTACGCCCGTTTCCGGACGGGGCCGCGGTCGGCTGCCCCATGCCCGTCATCGGATCGGCGTCGGCAGCCGGCACGCTGGGCCAGCTCGCGGTCCGCCCCTGCTCCCGAGCGTCGACGCTCTCACCCTCGGGCGCCTGCTGCCGATCCCGCCGCCGAATCGACCGCGACGCGGCATCGGACGACTCCCAGGACCGCCGCAACTCGAGCGGCTTGGCGACGAGCTCGGGCGCGTCGCCGTCGAACAGACTGCCGGTAAAGGCCGCCCGCTCGGGTCGCCGCCGCGCCTCTCCGGCCGCCGGCTGCTGCTCGCGGCCCGGCTCCGAGTTCCGCCAGTCTTCACCACCGGCGGCCCCCGCCTGAGGCGCCGCGAGCCAGTCACCGGACGGCCCGGCCTCCGCCCCGGGCTGCCAGTCAACGGACGGCCGCGCGGACGCGCCGCTTTCGCCCGCCGGCTGCCATTCCACGGACGGCCGCCCGGACGCACCGTTCTCGCCCGCCGGCCGCCACTCAACCGAGGGCCGCCCGGACGCACCGTTCTCTGCCGCAGGCTGCCACTCAACCGAGGGCCGCCCGCTCGCACCGTTCTGTGCCGCAGGCTGCCACTCGACGGACGGCCGCCCACTCGGCCGCGCCTCATCGGCACCACGCCCGGCCGCGGGCGCCTCGCCGGCTCGCCACTCCACGGACGGCCGCTGCGACGGACCCGCCTCGGACGCGGACCGCCACTCCACGGACGGCCGCTCGGGCGCGGCCTGCCACTCGACCGAGGGCCGCTCGGGCGCGGACGCATCGGGCGCGGACCGCCAGTCAACCGACGGCCGCTCGGGCGCGGACGCATCCGGCGCGGATTGCCACTCGACCGACGGCCGCACGGGCGCGGCCTGCCACTCGACCGACGGCCGCTCGGGCGCGGAGGATTCGGGCGTCCGCCAGTCCACCGGAAGGCGCTCGGCTCCCCGCGACTCGGCCGGCGGCGGCCACTCCACAACCGGCCGCTCGTCCGCCCGCCCCGCGTCCTGGGAGTCGGACGCCCACGGCTCCCGACCCGTCGTACTCCAGTCAGCAACCGGCTCGGGCGCCCGCGTCTGCGCGATCGGCTCGGGGGCCCGGCGATCCCGCCACGGCTCCCGCACTGGCTCGGGAGCCCAGTTCTCACGCCACGAATCGGCCACCGGCTCCGGAGTGCGCGCCTGCCGCCACGAAGGCTCGACCACCGGCTCGGGGGCGCGGTTCTCACGCCGTGAGTCGGCGACGGGCTCGGGCGTGCGCGTCTCCCGCCACGAGGGCTCCACCAAGGGCTCGGGAGCGCGCGAGTCGCGCCACGTCTCCGCTACCGGCTCGGGAGCGCGGTTCTCGCGCCGCACATCCGCGTTCGGCTCGGGAGCGCGGGAGTCGCGCCACGAGTCCGCGTTCGGGTCGGGAGCGCGCGAGTCACGCCAGGTCTCCGCTACCGGCTCGGGAGCGCGGTTCTCGCGCCGCACATCCGCGTTCGGCTCGGAAGCGCGGAAGTCGCCGCTCGCATCGGTGGTGCGCGTCTCGCGCCATGCGTCCGCGCGGGCCGGCTCGGGGTCGGTGGTGGGGTCGGGCCAGTTGCCCGCGTCGTACGCCACGGGGAAGTCGTCCGCCGACTCGCTCGACCAGCGGAAACGCTCGCCCGGGGCCGGGGTCTCGCCGCCCATCGGGGACCAGGCACGCCGCGCGGAGGCGCGGGCGTCGGGATCGGAGGTGTCCTCCGCGGCCCAGGCCGCGAGCCGGCTGGCCGAGTCGTTGTCCCAGTTTCCGACGAGTTCGCGGGTCGAGCGGGCCTCCCACGAGCTCTCGGGGCCGTCGTCGCCGCGCGAGGAGACATCCCCGTCGGCGGAGGCACCGTCGCGGGCGGCGCCACCATCGCGGGCGGTGGCACCATCGCGACCGCGCGCGGAGGCGTCGTCGCCCCGGCGGGAGGAGGCTTCGCCGTTCGGGCGCGCGGAGGCGTCGTAGCCGCGGTCGAAGCCGGACGCCGCGCCGAAATCCGGGTCGCGACCGTGGTCGCGGTCGAAGCCGGACGCCGCGCCGAAGTCCGAGTCGCGGCCGGTACGCGCGGAAGCGCCGAAATCCGCGTCGCGACCGTGGTCGCGATCTAAGCCGGACGCCGCGCCGAAGTCCGAGTCGCGGCCCGCACGCGCGGAAGCGCCGAAGTCCTGGTAGCGGTCGTGGTCGCGGTCGAATCCCGACGCCGCGCCGAAGTCTGCTTCGCGGCCCTCATGCCCGGGGGCGCCGAAGTCCGAGTCGCGGCCGGTGCGCGCGGGGGCGCCGTAGTCGGCGTCGCGGTCGCGGCGGGACGGGGCGCCGAAATCCGCGTCACGGTCGTGATCGCGGTCGGAGCGGGACGCTGGGCCGAAGTTGGAATCGGCATGGGAGCGCAACGCGGCCTCCGGGGTAGCGGGGTCAGGTCCGTTGCCATCCATGGGTGGCTCGGGGGCTGGCTCGGAGCCCGCGATTGTGGCATCCGCATGCTCGCCGCGGGCTGCGGCGCTCTTGGCCAGGCGACTCAGGCGCGCGCGCATGACGCCGTTGCCCGGGCGCCAGGCGGTGGTGGGGGCGGTGGGTTCACCGGTGCCGCCCAGCACCGTCGGCATGCCCGCCGCGGCGGACGGGCCCGAGGGCGAGGACGCCGCGGCGGCGAACGCCGCGTCCGTGGGCGACGTCGCGTCCGAGCGCTCGTCGGACGACGCGGTCGCCTCGCGGGCGAACGTGCGCGGGAGCGACAGGGGCTCCGGCAGCTCGTTGCCGGCCGCGAGGACGAGGAGGCGCTCCATGACGTGCAGGTCGACACGGTAGGGCTCGGCCGCCAGCCAGCGCCCGGCCGCGTCCGCCATCTCGTGGGCGTGCACGAGGTGCAGGTGCTCGCCGGGTGCGACGGAGATCACCAGGTCCTCGGAGACGTCGCCGCGGGAGGGGGCGACCACGAGGTACCCCCGGACGGAACCCCCGACCTTGGCCAGCTGCTCGCGCCAGGTGTGCACCTCCGCGGCCAGGCCGTCGACGTCCTCCGAGCCGGGCACGAACAGGCGGCCGCCCCGTAGCACCTGGCCCGCGGCGTCCATCGTGAACTCGCCGTGGGGCCAGACCGTCGGCAGGAACAGCGCGACGCGGCGGCCGGCGGAGACGAGATGCGTGCAGCCGCCCTCGCCCAGGGCGAAGAAGCGGGAGCTCGGGATGGCCTCGAGCTCCTTCAGGCGCGGGAGCGTGTCGTCGGGCTTGCCCCACCAGCGGCGCCCGCTCACGGCCTCGTCGATGGAGGACCGGGACACCCGCCGCGCGTCCAGGAGCAGGGCGGAAAGAAAAGAGCCCGCCAACGGTACGACATAAGCGAGATTGATCCCGATGAAGCCCAGCACACCGGGGAGGTCGAACCAGCTGTCCGGCAGGCGGCCGCGCGTGGCCACGCCCCAGGCGACGGCGCCCGCGGCGATGGTCAGGATCGCGAAGAGCGGGAAGCCCCGCAGCGTGAGCACCACCACACCGGCGAGCGCCAGGATCGCCGCGGCACCCCACAGGATGCTCAGCTCCTTGATCCCCCAGCCGGCCACGGCCAGCGCGACCAGGACGGACACGCCCAGCAGCCCGGCGGCCACGGCTCCGGTCGGGCGCACGGCGACGCGCTTGCTGCGCTTGATGCCCTCGGCCCACGGGGCGGGTGCGTTTCGACGGAACGTGGAGGTCACGTTCTGCCCTCCCCCCGCGGGCAGGCTCCCACAAAGCCGGACATACTGTCGCGGATCGCTCGACGAGCCCCCCGGCCGGTCGCGATCTCGTCTGACACGGCACCGAGCGTAACCCCGGCCGCCCGTGGCGGCGAAGGGCGGCCGTTCTCATCCCCCACGGCGCTCAGTATGCCCGCCCGGGCGCCCGGGGGCAGTTCCTCGAAAGGTGGGAGGATGGCTTCGTGAGCAACCAGGTCAAGGTCAAGTTCCGGCGCAGCGCAGCCCTCGCCGTGGCGGCGGGCATCACTGTGATCGGCGCCATTCCGCTGCTCGCCGAGAGCGTCTGGTTCCTGCTGGTGCTGCTGGTTCCGCTCGCCGTCGCCATCTGGGCCTGGCGCGCGGGAACCGACGTCGACGAGCGCGGGTTCACGGTGCGCGCCCTGTTCGGCCGCCGCACGGTCCCGTGGAACGCCGTGGACGGTCTCGTCGTCGACGGCGCGCGGGTGCAGGCGCGGCTGGCCAACGGCCACCTGGTGCCGCTGGACGCCGTGCGCGCCGCGGACGTGCCGCGCCTGATCAAGGCCAGCGGACAGCCCCTCGAGACCGACCGCCCCGCGGCCCCCGCCGGCGAGGACGACGCGGACGCGGCGGACGACCCCGAGCGCGCCGCGCAACCTGCCGGCTAGCGCGCTCAGTAGCCGTCGGTGACCACGTTGGCCAGGGGCTCCGCCGCGAGGAAGCGGCGCAGCTGGGAGGCGGCGAGGGTGTAGCCGCGGCGCCACAGGCCCGGCACCGAGCCGGCGACGTGAGGCGTGATGAAGACGTTAGGAAGGCGCCACAGTTCGTGGTCGGGCGGTAGCGGCTCGGGGTCGGTGACGTCCGTGGCGTAGGCGATCCGGCCGGTGCGCGCGGTCGCCGTCACGGCCTCGGTGTCGACCACCGGGCCGCGGGCGGCGTTGACGAGCAGGGCGCCGTCGCGCAGGTGGGACAGGAACTCGCTGGAGACGAGGCCGCGGGTCTCGGGCGTGAGCGGCACCAGCAGCACGACCACATCGGCGTCGGGCAGCAGCCGGGGCAGCTCCTCGACGCCGTGCACGCCCTCGCGCGGGCGCCGCGCGACGCGGGTCACCTCGACGTCGAACGGGGCCAGGCGCGCCTCGGTCGCGCGGCCGATCGAGCCGGAGCCGACGATGAGCACGCGCTTGCCGGCCAGCTCGTCCGTGCGGCGGTACGCCCACTCCCCTCGCTCCTGCGCCCGCGCGAACGACGGGAACTCGCGCACGCACGCGAGGACGGCCCCGACGACCCACTCGGCCGTCGAGGAGTCGTGCACGCCCCGGGCGTCGCAGAGGGTCACACCCGCCGGGACACGGCCCGTCCACGCGTCCGCGCCCGCGCTGAGCAGCTGGATGACCCGCAGCTTCGGCATCTGCTGGGTGATCGCGGTGACCTCGGGCTTGACCAGGAACGGGGGCACCCAGAAGGCCACGTCGTCCGGGTCCGACGGCAGCTCTCCCGGCGCCGGCATGACCTCGACGACCGCCTCCCGCGGCGCGGCCGCGGCGCGAAGGAGCTGCGAGCCGTACTCGTGGGCGACCCAGATCTTCAGCATGCGCTCGATGATGCAGGCCCCCGCGGCAGGGGCAAAACGACGCGTGCGGTGATATGCGCGAGACGCGCGGGGTGGGGAACGACGGTGGAAAAGGTGGCTCCCGCGCGGCAACGCTACGCTTGGCCGGGTGAACGCCCGGACGCACCGTTCTGCCCGCCGGCCCGCTGGTCGGAGCCTCGCCGTGCTCTGCGCGGCCGCGGCGGTCCTTGCCCTCGCGGGGTGCTCGTTCGGGCCACCGCCGCCGGACGAGCTGGGATCGCCGCCGAAGCTTTCGCCGTACCCGTCGCCGTCGAGCTCAGGCGGCAGCGACGAGGGCGGGGCCGAGGTCTCGATCACCGTGCTGGCCAAGGGGCTGGCGGTGCCGTGGGGCATCGCGTTCCTGCCGGACGGCTCCGGCCTGGTCACCGAGCGTGACAGCAAGCGACTGCTCAAGGTCGGTAAGGAGACCACGTCCGACGGCATGCTCGTGGCGGAGCTGCAGAAGATCGACGCCGCGGTGCCGGGGGGCGAGGGCGGACTGCTCGGGATCGCGGTTTCGCCGCAGTACGACACGGACAAAACGGTATTCGTGTACTACACCGCCCAGGACGACAACCGCGTCGCCAAGCTGACCCTCGGGCAGGCGCCGGTGCCGATCCTGACCGGGATCCCCAAGGCGGGCATCCACAACGGCGGCCAGCTGCGCTTCGGGCCGGACGGATTCCTCTACGTGGCCACCGGCGACGGGAACAAGCCCGAGTCCGCCCAGGACCTCAACAGCCTCGGCGGCAAGATCCTGCGCATCCAGCCGGACGGGAAGCCGGCGCCCGGTAACCCGTTCGGCACCGCCGTGTACAGCTACGGACATCGCAACGTGCAAGGGTTCGCGTGGGACAAGAACCAGCGCATGTACGCGATGGAGTTCGGGGCCAGCGATGCCGACGAGCTCAACGTGATCGAGGCGGGCAAGAACTACGGGTGGCCGGCGGTCGAGGGCCGCGGCACCGACCCGAAGTTCACCAACCCGATCATGACCTGGAAGACCGCCGACGCCTCGTGCGCGGGGCTGGCCTACCTGAGCGGCTACCTGGTGACCTCGTGTCTGAAGGGGCAGCGGATGTACGTCATGCAGGTCACCGAGGCCGGCACGCTCCTGGGTGCGCCGGTGCCGCTGCTGCAGGACAAGTACGGTCGCCTCCGCGCGGCCGCGGTCGCGCCCGACGGCAGCCTGTGGGTCTCCACGTCCAACAAGGACGGCCGGGGCGCGCCGAAGGCGGATGACGACATGCTCCTGCGCCTGGTGATCAGCGACGTCGGTGAGGCCGGCAAGAGTTGATCTCGCCGTTCCGCCGTCGCACCGCGCTGGCCGCCCAACGCGCCCGTCGCCGCGCGACCATCATGGCCGCCGGTCGCCGGCGGCACCCGTCCGGGCCCGGGAGCGGCCGCCCCCGGGCGCCGAGGCACCCGCGCCTGCGGCGGATCGGCCGCGGGCTGCTCGTGGGCGCCGTCGCGGTCGTCGGAATGATCATCGGCGTCGAGCTCGGCGGGACCACGACGCAGGACATCGGGCCCTTCCGCGCGCAGCTCTCGCTTGTCCCGTCGTGGCACGGCGACACCTCGGTGGAGATCCCGCCGCTGGGCTCGCTGGAGCTGAACAGCCACGACGGCCCCGTGCACCTGCGCATCCGGCTGGAGTCGCTGGACGAGGCGCGCACCCGCGCGTTCGCGGCGAAGACCGGCAACCTCGAGCAGATCAGCCACGACGCGGTCGACCAGCTCAGCCTCGGCGTGCGGCGGCTGGCGCTGCAGACGGCGGGCTGCGGCCTGCTCGGCGCGATGATCCTGGTCGCGCTGGTGTTCCGGGCGCGGCGCGAGACGGCGGTCGGGGGCCTCGTGGTGATCGGGGTGCTCGCCTCGACCGGGGCCGCGACGCTGCTCACGTTCAACCCCGCGGCGATCCAGGAGCCGACGTACCGCGGCCTGCTCGTCAACGCCCCCGCCATCATCGGCGACGCGAAGCGGATCACCGACCGGTACGAGGAGTACCGCTCGCAGCTGCAGAAGCTGGTGCTCAACGTCAGCAAGCTCTACGGCACGATCTCGGCGCTGCCCGTGTACGAGCCGGACAAGAGCACCACCAAGGTCCTGCACATCTCCGACATGCACCTCAACCCGGCGGCGTGGGGCGTCGTGCGCTCGGTCGCGGATCAGTTCGACATCGACATCATCGTCGACACGGGCGACATCAACGACTGGGGCAGCGAGCCCGAGGCGTCCTACGTCAACGTCATCGGCGATCTGAAGGTCCCGTACCTCTACATCCGCGGCAATCACGACTCGGCCGTCACCGCCGCCGCGGTCGCGCGGCAGCCCAACGCCACGGTGCTCGACGACACGATCGTCTCCGTGAAGGGGCTCACCTTCGCCGGCATCGGCGATCCGCGGTTCACGCCGGACAAGTCGACGAACGAGTCGAACGACGAGCAGCACCAGCAGGTCGTGACCTCGGGCGACATCCTGGCGGAGAAGATCCGCTCCAGCGCCAGGCCGGTCGACGTCGCGATGGTCCACGACCCGGTGGCGGCCCAGGAGCTCGCCGGGCTCTGCCCGCTGGTGCTGGCCGGGCACAAGCACGAGCGCTCGATCACGCGCCTCAACCCGAACCAGGGCGCCGCCGCGCCGGCGGCGGTGCCGGTTCCCGCGACGTCGCCCTCGGCCCCGGCCTCGGCGCCCGCGGCCCTGCGGGCCCTGCAGGAGCGCACCCTGCTCATGGTGGAGGGCTCGACGGGCGGGGCGGGGCTGCGCGGGCTGGAGAGCTCGAAGCCCTTGCCGCTCGCGCTGTCCATCCTGTACTTCGACAAGGACCGCCACCTCTCCGCCTACGACGACATCCAGGTCGGGGGCACCGGGTTGACCGAGGTGGCGCTGCAGCGGCACATCGTGCAGCCGGACACCAAGGGCGCTCCGACACCGGCGCCGTCCGTGTCGTCGTCGTCCTCGTCGCCGGCTCCGTCGCTGAGTCCTACGCCGTAGGGCTCGTTTGGACGCGAAACGTCCTGCGCTGCGAGAGCCGGAGCCGGGCGCGGCGCTGCGAGAGGGCGAAGCGCGAGAGCCGAAGGCGAGAGCGGCTCTGCGAGATGCCGAGGTGCGAGCGCCGGAGCCGGGCGCGCGGGGAGCTTCGGGGCGGCTGGGAGTCGCGGCAGGAGGTACGGCGGGTTTTCGTCCTTGGCACCGCGGGCCTGGCTGGGCGGTCCCTTCCGGCCGAAGGCCCTCCGGGACCGCCCATTTGTCTGGCGGGAGCAACGGTCCGCAAGTGACGCGGACCCGAGCAAAAACGGAACGAAACGTCAGGACAGCCGGGCGATGAT
Source organism: Dactylosporangium sp. CA-139114 (assembly GCF_050955725.1). Lineage (NCBI taxonomy): Bacteria > Bacillati > Actinomycetota > Actinomycetes > Micromonosporales > Micromonosporaceae > Dactylosporangium > Dactylosporangium sp. CA-139114. The sequence continues at coordinate 1,475,454 of NZ_CP192080.1, read as the reverse complement.
CAGCTCGCGCACGGTCTTGGCGTCCGCCTTGCCGCCCGTTGCCTTCATAACCGCGCCGACCAGGGCGCCCGCGGCCGCCACCTTGCCCTCGCGGACCTTCGTGGCGATGTCCGGGTTGGCGGCGATCGCCTCGTCGACGGCCTTCGTCAGGGCGCCCTCGTCCGAGACGACCTCCAGGCCGCGCGCGGTCACGACCTCGGACGGCGTGCCCTCGCCGGCGATGACGCCCTCGAGGACGACGCGCGCGAGCTTGTCGTTGATCTTGCCGCTGTCGACCAGGGACTGCAGCTCGGCGACCGCGGCGGGGGTCACGCCCAGGGCGTCGAGCTCGGTCTCGGTCTCGTTGGCGCGGCGGGCCAGCTCGCCGAGCCACCACTTGCGCGCGGACGCGGCCGACGCGCCCGCCTCCACCGTCGCGGCGATGAGCTCGACGGCGCCGGCGTTGATCACCGACTGCATGTCGAGGTCGCTGAAGCCCCACTCGGACTGCAGGCGCTCGCGGCGCACGCGCGGGAGCTCGGGCAGGGCCGCCCGCAACTCCTCGATCCACTCGGCCGGCGGGGCGAGCGGGACGAGGTCGGGCTCCGGGAAGTACCGGTAGTCCGTCGCCGTCTCCTTGCTGCGGCCCGAGGTCGTGTCGCCGGTGTCCTCGTGGAAGTGCCGCGTCTCCTGGATGATCGTGCCGCCGTCGGTGAGCACGCCCGCCTGGCGGATGATCTCGGAGCGCACGGCGCGCTCGACGCTGCGCAGGGAGTTGACGTTCTTCGTCTCCGTGCGGGTGCCCCACGGCGCGCCCGGGCGGTTGAGCGAGGTGTTCACGTCGCAGCGCATCGAGCCCTGCTCCATGCGCACGTCGGACACGCCCAGGGTGCGGATGACGTCGCGCAGCTCGGCGACGTACGCCTTGGCGATCTCCGGCGCCCGGGCGCCCGTGCCCGGGACCGGCTTGGTCACGATCTCGACCAGCGGGATGCCGGCGCGGTTGTAGTCCACGAGGGACTCCGTCGCGCCGTGGATGCGCCCGGTCGCGCCGCCGACGTGCAGCGTCTTGCCCGTGTCCTCCTCGAGGTGCACGCGCTCGATGCCGATGCGCACCATCTCGCCGTCGACCTCGACGTCGAGGTAGCCCTCGACGCACAGCGGCTCGTCGTACTGGCTGATCTGGAAGTTCTTCGGCATGTCGGGGTAGAAGTAGTTCTTGCGCGCGAAGCGGCCCCACGGCGCGATCGAGCAGTTCAGCGCGAGCCCGATGCGGATCGTGGCCTCGATCGCGGCGCGGTTGGCGACCGGCAGGGCGCCGGGCAGCCCGAGGCACACCGGGCAGACCTGGGTGTTGGGCTCGGCACCGAACCCGGTCGGGCACCCGCAGAACATCTTGGTGTTGGTGCCGAGTTCGACGTGCGTCTCCAGGCCGATGACCGGCTCGAACGCGGCCACCGCCTCCTCGTACGACAAGTGCGTCACGGTGCTCATGAAGTGCCTGCTTTCAGCCTTGGTGTATCAACGCACGACATTGGGTATCCCTCGCACACCTGGAAGGAGCGACGTCATGCCGGTGCAGTTTCGGAAGAGCAAGAAGATCGGCCCGTTCATTTTCCACTTCACGCAGGATGGATTCTCCTCGTGGAGTTTCAAGCTGGGCCCCTGGTCGTGGAACTCCCGTAGCAAGAAGAACCGCGTGGACCTCCCCGGCCCGTTCTCCTGGCGCCAGGGCAGCCGGGGCTGATCCGGCCGCGGTCACAACGCCGGCGGGACGAGTGGCGGCAGCGCTGACTCCAGCGCGGCCGCCACTCGGTACATCCGGTCGTCGGCCATCGTCGGAGCCATGATCTGCAGCCCGACGGGCAGCCCCTCGCTCGTGCCGGCCGGAACCGAGATGGCCGGCCCGCCGTAGAGGTTCGACGGGATCGTGTAGAGGTCCGCCAGGTACATCTGGTACGGGTCCGAGGTGCGCGAGCCCAGCGGGAACGCCACGAACGGCGTGGTCGGCGCGACGAGCACGTCGGCGGCCTCGAACGCGGCGGTGAAGTCGCGCGTGATCAGCGTCCGCACCTTCTGGGCCTGGCCGTAGTACGCGTCGTAGTACCCGGCCGACAGCGCGTAGGTGCCGAGGATGATGCGCCGCTTGACCTCCGGGCCGAAGCCCGCGTCGCGCGTGAGCGACATGACCTCTTCCAGCGAGTGCTTGCCGTCGTCGCCGGTGCGCAGGCCGTAGCGCACGCCGTCGAAGCGCGCGAGGTTGGACGAGCACTCGCTCGGCGCGATCAGGTAGTAGGCCGGCAGCGCGAACTTGAAGCTCGGGCACGACACCTCGACGATCTCCGCGCCCAGCTTCACCAGGGCGTCGACCGACTCGCGGTACGCCGCGGCGACCCCGGGCTCGGCGCCCTCGCCCGCGAACTCCTTCACCAGGCCCAGGCGCACGCCGCTCAGGTCGCCCGTCGCGCCGAGGCGCGCCGCCGCGACGACGTCCGGCACCGGCCGCGGGATCGAGGTCGAGTCGCGGGGGTCGTGGCCACCGATGACGGCGTGCAGCAGCGCCGCGTCCTCGACGGTCCGCGCGCAGGGGCCCGGCGTGTCGAGGGACGAGGAGAAGGCGATCAGTCCGTACCGCGACGTGCCTCCGTAGGTCGGCTTCGCGCCCACGGTGCCGGTGACGGCGGCCGGCTGGCGGATCGAGCCGCCCGTGTCGGTGCCGATGGCCAGCGGCGCCTCGTACGCGGCCACCGCCGCCGCCGAGCCTCCGCCGGAGCCGCCCGGGATCCGCGTGGTGTCCCAGGGGTTGTACGTCGGGCCGTAGGCGGAGTACTCCGTCGAGGAGCCCATCGCGAACTCGTCCATGTTGGTCTTGCCGACCATCACGAGCCCGGCTTCGCGCAGGCGCGTCATGATCGTCGCGTCGTACGGCGGGCGCCAGCCCTCGAGGATCTTCGAGCCCGCGGTCGTGGGCACGCCGCGCGTGGTGATGACGTCCTTGACGCCGATCGGCACGCCGTCGAGCGGGCCCAGCGCGGCGCCCTGGGCGCGGCGCTCGTCGGTGGCGCGGGCGGCCTCGAGCGCGCCCTCGCGGTCGACGTAGAGGAACGCGTGGACCTTGTCCTCGACGGCCTCGATGCGCTCCAGGTGCGCGGTCGCGACCTCGACGGCCGAGACCTCCTTCGCGTCCAGGCGACGGCCCAGCTCGGCCGCGGACAGCTTGGTCAGGTCACTCACGGCTCAGGCCTCCTCGTCCAGGATCCGCGGGACGCGGAAGCGGTTCTCCTCGGCGTCGGGCGCGCCGGCCAGCGCGTCCTCGCGCGCCAGGCCGGGGACGACGACGTCATCGCGGTACACGTTCGTGAGCGGCACCGAGTGCGAGGTCGGCGGCACGTCGGCGGCGGCGACCTCGCCGACCTGGGCGACGGCCTGCAGGATCACGTCGAGCTGCCCGGCGAAGGTCTCGAGTTCTTCATCGGTGACGGCAAGCCGCGCGAGGCGCGCGAGATGCGCCACCTCCTCGCGGGAAATCGTGGCCATCGGCGCGCTTCTCCTTCAGATCGTCGGCTCGGGACGCAGCGTGACATGCGCGCGTCAACCCGACGAGTCTATTTCGTGGTGATGACGGGGCGTGCGGCAGTCTTGGACAGCCAGTCGAGCAGGCGATCCGGCGGCATCGGACGGGCGAAGTACCAGCCCTGCGCGACGTCGCAGCCGGCCTCCACCAGCATCCGCCAGGTGCGCTCGTCCTCGACGCCCTCCGCGACGACGCGCAGGCCGAGCGCCCGGGCCAGATCGATCATGGAGCGCACGATCGCGGCGTCGTCGGGGTCGGTGGCCACGCCGAGCACGAACGAGCGATCGATCTTGACCTCGGCCAGGGGCAGACGGCGCAGGTGGAGCATCGAGGAGTACCCGGTGCCGAAGTCGTCCAGCGCGATCGCCACCCCGAGCTTCTTGAGCCGCGCGAGCGTGGTCAGCACCCGGCGAGGGTCGGCCATCAGCGCGCTCTCGGTGATCTCCAGCTCCAGCCGCGACGGGTCGACCGACATCTGGGCCAGCCGCGCCGCGATCCGGTCCGCGATCTCGCCGGTGTGCAGGTCGCGCACGCTGACGTTCACCGCGACGCGCACGCCCTCGGCCGCGGGCGCGGTGTCGCGCCAGGCCGCGAGCCGCCCGATCGCCTCGTCGATGACCCGCAGCGTCAGCAGCCGCATCACCGGGCTGTGCTCGGCGACGCGGATCAGCTCCTCGGGGTCGATCGGGCCGCGCTGCGGGTGGCGCCAGCGCAGCAGGGCCTCGACGCCGACGACCGTGCCGGTGGCGAGCTCGACCTGCGGCTGGTAGTACAGCTCGATGCCGCCCTGCGGCCCCGACTCGAGCGCCTTGCGCAGGTCCGCGAGCAGGCTGAGCCGCTCCGGGGTGTTGTGGTCGGACTCGGGCGCGTAGACCGCGAGGTTGTCGCCGCGGCCCTTGGCGTCGTACATCGCGACGTCGGCGTGCCGCATGAGCTCGGCGAAGTCGGCGCCGTGCTCCGGATACACGGCCACGCCGACCGACGCGCCCACGTCGATCGGCAGCCCGTCGAGCAGCACCGGCTCGCCGAGCGCGGACATGATCTCCGCGGCGCACCGGCGCGCGCCGGCGACGTCGCGCAGATGCGGCACCACGACCGCGAACTCGTCGCCGCCGAGCCGCCCGACCAGGTTGTCGGCCCCGGACGCGCGCGCGGCCGCGGTGAGCCGCTCGCCGACCTCGACCAGCAGCCGATCCCCGACCCGGTGCCCGAGCGCGTCGTTGACCTGCTTGAACGCGTCGAGGTCGAGCAGCAGCAGCGCGAGGCGCCGCTCGGCCGCCCCGCCCTCGGCCCGCTCGGCGTGCTCCTGCAGCCGGGCCGCCACCTCGCGCTCCAGCGCCTTGCGGTTCGCCAGTCCGGTCAGCGGGTCGAGGCGCCCGGCCCGCGCCCGCTGGGCCGCCAGCTTCGTCATGCGCCGGACGGCGAAGAGCGACAACAGCGCCAGCGGTACCAGCAGTGCGTCGACGTGCGCCGCCGCGACCAGCCCCGGGGCGGACAGCAGCAGCGCCCCGTTCGGCAGCGCGTCGTTGCGGACCGCCCGCGAGAACACGGCCCACCAGCGGCCCCCGAAGCGCAGCCACAGCGCCGTGGAGACGAGCAGGTTGTTCACGATGAACCAGGTCACGGCCGCGGCGAGCACCCACGCGATCCCGCCGGTGTCCAGCAGCGCGTGGGCGTCGCCGCGCGGCCCGGGGGGCAGCAGCATCCCGGCGGCCAGGAACGACAGCATGTACTGCGCGGCGTTGAACGCGGCCCGCCAGAGCGCATGCTTGAGCCAGACCGCGGCGACCACGACGGCGACGAGCTGGACGGCGACGGCGGGGGCGCAGCCGTAGGCGATCAGTACGGCGAACGTGAAGCACACCGACGGGAACGTCTGGATGTTCTCGTCGCGCAAGCCCTGCACGAACGGCGGCGTGTCGGCGATGACCGCGAGCCCGGCGAACACCCAGAACGCGGCGTCGAGCCGAATCCCGTCCCGCAGCTCGTGCACGAAGCTGCCCACGAGCAGCAGCGCCGCGACCGCGACGACGACCGCGACGTACGCGAAGAACCGATGACGATGCCGAGGCGGCGCGACGTTGCGCAGCGCGCTCTGCTCCATCCGTTCCCCCCGCTCGTGCACCAGGCCGGCCGTACCGATTCGGACGCCTTGCGAGCCTGCACCCTCCCCGAGGGAAATTTCCGGAAAGGATGCCGAATCGATGCAGAACAGGACCCGCAATCAACCGACCGGGCGATACCCCAGTAGACAGATCAGCTTGAATATCCCCGCCGCGTGACGACGACCAAACTTTCCGTGACGATTCCGCATTGACTACGATTACCTTGAGTGCACATTACGGATACGACTCCGATCGATTACGCTCCGCCGCTTTCTTGCACCCCGATCGGACTCGGAGCGGTCAGCGCGCGACGGCCGCGTGAGCGAGTCGACGCTGTGAGGCCTCCCAGGCGGCCTCCCCGGGCCACGGTTGGCTCGTGGCCCGGGGCAAAGGGCGGTCAGCGCGCCCGGTCGTACAGCAGGCAAACCGCTCCGGAGTCGGTACTGGCGAGATCGGCGAGCGTCCACCCACTCGCCGGCAGGCCGTCCTCGAACAGCCGGGCGCCGCCGCCGGCCACGGCCGGGCACAGCGTGATGCTCAGCCGGTCCACCTCGTCCGCGGTCAGGAGCGCGCGGATGATGCTCGAGCTGGCCAGGATCACGATGTCGCTGCCCTCCTGGGCGCGCAGCCGGCGGACCTCGGCGGCCGGGTCGCTCGCCACGACCCGCGTACCGCTCCAGCTCGGCGTGGTGCCGGGCAGCGTGGTGGAGAAGACCACCTTCTCCACGTCGTTGAGCCAGGCGGAGAACGCCCGGTCCCGCGGATCGGCGTCCTCGTTGGCGGCCACGCCCGGCCAGAATCCGGCGAAGCCCTCGTAGTTCTTGCGGCCCAGCAGGGCCGTGGTGGCCTTGCCGGTGACCGCGATCATGTGCTCGCGGGCCGCGTCGGTCATCGCGTGCGGGACGATCCACCCCATGTCGTAGTCGCCGGCGGGGCCGTTGATCCGGCCGTCGAGCGAGAGGGAGATGTTGGCAACAACTCGGCGTGTGTTCATGGGGACAAGCCTGTTGGATGGCGCGGCCCGGAACATCTGCCACCTGGGAGATATGCGGGATACTCGCTCGGGTGAGATCTATCCGGCACGCTCCGCCCGAGCTGGCCGCCTTCGTGGGACGGGCGGAGGAGCTGGCCGCGCTCGACCGTCTGGCGGTGCCCGGGCGGCTGCTGACCCTGGTCGGGCCTGGCGGGTGCGGCAAGACCCGGCTCGCGCTGCGGCTGGCCGCCGGGTTCCGCGTGGAAGATCCGCAGGACGCCTGCTGGATCGGGCTGGAGGAACTGTCCCACCCGGACGACGTGGCCGACCACATCGCGGCCACGCTGGAAGTGACCGACGTGCGGGAGTTGCGCGACCGCCGCTTGCTGATCGCGCTGGACAACTGCGAGCACGTGCTCAACGGCGTGGCGGCGGCCGTTGCCGCGCTGCTCGGCGCCTGCCCGGGCGTGCGCGTGCTGGCCACCAGCAGGATCCCGCTGGGGGTGCCCGGCGAGCGGACCTGGCCGGTACCCCCGCTGTCCCTGCCCGACGCGCTCGCGCTGTTCCTGGCGCGCGCGGAGCATCCCGTGGAGCAGGATCAGCGGGGCGCCGCCCGGCGCATCTGCGACCGGCTCGACCGGCTGCCGCTGGCGCTGGAGCTGGCCGCGGCCTGGACCGCGACGCTGACCCCGGCCCAGATCGCCGGTTCGCTCACCGACCCGTACGCCATGCTGGAGGGCGGCAGCCGCACCGCACCCTTCCGGCAGCGCACCCTGGCCGAGTCGATGCGGTGGAGCCATGACCTGCTCGGCGTGCCCGAGCGGGTACTGTTCCGCCGCCTTTGTGTCTTCGAGCCCGGCTTCGACGCCGGCGCGCTGCGCGTCGCGGCGGCCGGCGACCTGGATGAGCCGGCGGCGCTGCGTGCCCTGCGCGGCCTGATCGGAGCGTCGCTCGTCATGGCGGACACGACCGGGCCCACCGCGCGGTACCGGATGCTCGCGACGGTCCGTGACTACGGCCTGGCCCGGCTCGCCGAGGCCGGGGAGACCTCGGCCGCCCGCGACGCGCACCTGAACCTGCAGCTGGCCACGCTCACCGAGCTCGCTCCCGTGCTGAATACCGACCGTGAGGCGTGGCGGACCCGGATCGCCGCCGACTACCCGAACCTGCGCGCCGCGATCGAGTGGGGACTGGCGCGGGACGATCCGACCGACGGCCGCCGGCTCGCGGCCGGCCTGGCCTGGCTGTGGCACGACGAGCAGTACGGCCGGGAGGGGCTGCGGCTCATGCGCCAGGCGGTCGAGCTGGGCCGGGACGAGCGCACCTCGTTGCAGGCGGAGTGCCTGGTCGGCCTGACCATGGTGGAGCTCACGTCGGAGCCCGGCGGCCCGCCGTATCCGTCCGTGCGCGCCGCGCTGGAACTGGCCGAGGAGACCGGCGCGGCGGCCGCGAGCCGGCTGGCCAGGTCGATCGCCGCGGTCGGGCTGCTGGCCCTCGACCCGGACCAGGCGCGGGAGCAGGCGCTGCGGGCCCGGACCGAGGCCGCCGCCGCGGGTGACGTGTTCGTCGCCGGGGCATCGGCCGCTCTGCTGGGCCTGTTGCACCTGCTCCGAGACGAACACCGCGCCGCGACCGACCTGCTCGCCCCGGCCGCGGCCGCGCTGCACGCCCTCGGCGACCGGGGCGTGGCCTCCTCGGCGCTGACCTGGCTGGCCCTGGCCGCCGCCCAGCTCGGTCACCTCGAACGGGCGGCCGGCCTCGCGAGGCAGGCCGTGACGACGGCGGCGCCGCTGCGCGAGGTCCACCGCATCGGCCTCGCCCGGGCCACGCTGGCGGAAATCCAGACCAAGCAGGGGTTGTACTCCGCCGCCGCGGCAACGCTGGCCCCGCTCGATCCGTTCACCACCGGAGCCGACGCCGTGTACGTGCCCGGTTGGGGCCGGGCCCATGCGCTGGTCGCCCTGGCCGTCGATCAGGTGGCGCAGGCGCAGGACTGGCTGGACCGGGAACAGGCATGGGGAGCGCCGCCGACCCCCGCCGGCCAGCTCGTCCGCGCCCGGGCACTGCGCCGTGCCGGCGACACCGCCGCCGCCAAGGAGGTGCTGGCTGCGCTGCTGACGTCCCCGCTGCCGTCGATCCGCGCGACGGCGCTCGCCGAGCAGGCGGCCGCCCTCGCCGAGCACGGGGACGCGGCGCTGGACCTGCAGCACGAGGCATTGCGCGTACGGTCGGCGCACGAGCTCACGCTGGACTGCGTGGACAGCCTGGAGGCGATCGCCGCGCTGCTGGCCGACCGGAACCTGGCCGGCGTGCTGGCCGGCGCGGCCGAACAGGCGCGCGAGGTGGCCGGGTACCACGGCGAACCCGCGCCGCTCGCCGAGCCGTACCCGATCGAGGCGGTGGAGAAGGGCCGGACGATGGAGCTGAGCGACGCCGTGGCCCTGGCGCAACGTGCCCGCGGCCCGCGCGGCCGGCCCGCCTCCGGCTGGGACAGCCTCACCCCGACCGAGCGGTCCGTGGTGGACCTGGCCGCGCAGGGCCTGAGCAACCCGGACATCGCCGCCCGGCTGTACATCGGCCGCGGCACGGTCAAGACCCACCTGGCCCACGTGTACGCCAAGCTGGGCGTGGCCAACCGCACCGAGCTGGCCCGGCTGGCCGCCGAACGGCGGGGCTAGTCCCAACCCGAGCCAGCTTCACCACCGCCCTGCACGCCGCCGACGACCAGATCGTGCCAGCCGCCGGCGTCATCGCCGACACCGTCATCGACCTAGTCGGTGTCATCGGTGAACGCGTCCTGGCCAACCTGCTAGCAGAACGCCGCATCCGGACCAAAACCTGCACCCGACGCCTGGTGACGGAGGGCCGCTCGAACGGCGGCGGTCGCGACGCGGCTGCGGCTCGCCGAGCGCACGGTGGAGGCGCACGCTGAAGCTCCTCGACGCCGAACGCACGAGCCGTCACTGCGCGAGCACAGGAAACCGCCGCCTCCGTCGCAGCGCCCGGCCCTTCCCCATGCGCGGCGCCGGCCTGAGCGACCCCACGGCCGCTCCTGCCCAGGCGCGGGAGGTCGCCGCACCCCTACTCGGCCGCCGCCGCTCTCCGCTTCTGCTGCGGCGCCCACCGGCTGAGCCGCCACCCGCTCCGTCCGCGGGCGCTGGGGGCAGTCGCCGGCGCTGGGTGCTGCCCGTTGGCTTGGTCCTGACCCGCCGAGCCAGGCCGAAGTCCGGAGTTCGCGACACCCGGGCCGGCCCACGGCCCGCGCGGCCGCGGATAGCTTTGGAGCCGCCGCCCTCCGCCTCCACCGCAGCGGCCAGGCCCTTCCCCGTGCGCACCGTCCGCCTGAGCCAGCCGACGCTTCACACCCGGCCATGAGCAGCCGTCGTGCCCTACTCGGCTGCGGCGCCCATCCGCAACGCCCGGCCCTGCCCGTGCACGGCAGCCGACCGACGCCGAACCCATGCGCCACGCCTGCTCGGGCGTGACAAGCCGCCGCGCCCTACTCGGCTGCCGCGGCCTCCGCCTTCGCGGCGGCCTCGGCGTCCGCTGCCGCCTCCTCGTCCGCCGGCTGAGCCGCCGCCCGCGCGGCGTCCGGGCCCTCGGTGAGCAGGACGTCGAACCCCGCCTCGTCCAGGATCGGCACCTTCAGCGACGCCGCCTTCTCCGCCTTCGAGCCCGGCGACTCCCCCACGACCACGAAGTGCGTCTTCTTCGACACGGAGCCCGAGACCTTGCCGCCGCGGGAGGTCACCGCCTCGGTGGCCTGGTCGCGCGAATACCGCTCCAGCGACCCCGTCACCACCACCGTCACGCCCTCGAGCGGGCGCGGGCCGGTGTCGACGCGCTCCTCCTCCATGCGTACCCCGGCCGCGGCCCAGCGCTCGACCCACGCGCGGTGCCAGTCGACCGCGAACCAGTCGTGCACGGCGCGGGCGATCGTCGGCCCGACCCCCTCGACGGCGACGAGCTCCTCGGTGGTCGCGTTGGCGATCGCTTCCATCGACCCGAGCGAACGGGCCAGGGCCTGGGCGGCGGTCGGCCCGACGTGGCGGATGGACAGCGCGACGATCACCCGCCAGAGCGGGCGCTGCTTGACCTCCTCGAGGTTGGCCAGCAGGTTGAGCGCGTTGGTGCCGAGGGCGCCGTTCATGTTGACGAAGAACGGGGACTTGGCGAGGCGCTCGGCGTCGATGTCGAACAGCTCGCTCTCGTTGGGGATCACCGACTCCAGCAGCGCCGCGGCCGCCTCCCAGCCGAGCGCCTCGATGTCGAGGGCACCGCGGGCGGCCAGCCCGAAGAGCCGCTCGCGCAGCTGGGCCGGGCAGTGCTGGGCGTTGGGGCAGCGGATGTCGACGTCGCCCTCCTTGCCCGGGGCGAGGGCCGTCCCGCACGACGGGCACTCAGCCGGCATCACGAACGCGTGCTCGGAGCCGTCGCGGCGCTCCACGACCGGGCCGAGCACCTCGGGAATCACCTCGCCCGCGCGGCGGATCACGACCGTGTCGCCGATCAGCACCCCCTTGCGCACGACCTCCTGCGCGTTGTGCAGGGTCGCCTGCCGCACCGTGACCCCGCCGACGAAGACCGGCTCCATCACCGCGAACGGCGTGACGCGCCCGGTCCGCCCGACGTTGACCTGGATGTCGAGGAGCTTGGTCATCGCCTCCTCGGGCGGATACTTGAACGCGATCGCCCACCGCGGCGCCTTGCTCGTCGAGCCGAGCCGGCGCTGGATCGACATCTGGTCGATCTTCACGACCACGCCGTCGATCTCGTGCTCGAGCTTGTGCCGCCGCTCCCCGTACTCCGCGATATACGCCCGCACCCCCGCCATGTCCTCGCACACCCGGTATCGGGCCGAGGTCGGCAGGCCCCACGCGCGCATCAGCTCGTAGGCCTCGGACTGGCTGGCCGGGTTGAACCCCTCCCGCGCGCCGAACCCGTGCACCAGCATCCGCATCGGCCGGCTCGCCGTGATGTGCGGGTCCTTCTGGCGCAGGCTGCCGCTGGCCGCGTTGCGCGGATTGGCGAACGGCCGCTCCCCCGCCGCCACCTGGGCCGCGTTGACCTCCTGGAAGCCCTCCAGCGTGAAGAACACCTCGCCGCGCACCTCCAGCAGCTCGGGCACGTCGTCGCCGGCCAGCTGCTCGGGGATCTCGCGGATCGTGCGGGCGTTGAACGTGATGTCCTCGCCGGTGCGCCCGTCGCCACGGGTCGCGGCCCGGGTGAGCCGCCCGTGCTCGTAGGTCAGGTTCAGCGCCAGCCCGTCGATCTTGAGCTCGCACAGGTATCGCGGCGGGCTCCCCGCGTCCCGCTCGACCCGCTCCGCCCAGGCGTCCAGCGCCGGCTCGTTGAGCGCGTTGTCGAGGCTGAGCATGCGCTCGCGATGGTCGACGGAGGCGAACTCGGTCGAGAACGTGCCGCCGACCCGCTGGCTGGGCGAATCCGGCGTGACGAGCGCCGGATACTGCTGCTCGATCGCCTCCAGCTCGCGCATGAGCCCGTCGTAGACCGAGTCGTCCACCGCGGGCGCCTGCAGCACGTAGTAGCGGTACTGATGCTCGTCCAGCTCACGAGCCAGTTCCGCGTGCCGCTCACGCGCCTCGACGGTCGGTTCGGACTCAGCGTCGGTCATGGCTGAGAACTTACCCCGCGGGTACGACAAAAACTGCGTCAGTCCAGGTCAGCCGTCAGACGCCGACCGGCCTCGCGGACCGCTGTGAGCGCGGAAGTGATCCGGGCCTCGCCCGGCAGTCCGCACGGCGGCGTCACGACCACCTGCGCGGGCAGGGACTTCGGCGGGAAGCCGAGTTTGCGCCACAGGTCGCGCACCTGGTCGGCCTGCGCGGCGGCCGTGCTCCCGGACACGCCCGCGAACAGGCCCATCCCGGCGTCCAGCTGCTCGCCCAGCGCGTCGAGGTCGCGCAGCAGCGACAGGTCGAGGGCCACCCCGACGGCGCCGGCCTCGCGCAGGAGCGAGAGCGGTACCGACGCAGCACAGCAGTGCACGACGACCGGGACCCCGGCCGCGGCGATGACCGCCGACAGCGCCGACCGCGCGACCGACGGGTCCACGGACCGCAGCGTCCCGAACCCGCTCTCGGTCGGCACGCGTCCGCCCAGCACCGCCGGCAGCGACGGCTCGTCGAGCTGCAGCAGCACGCTCGCGTGCGGGAGCCGGGCCTTGACCTCCGCCACGTGCAGGCGCACGCCCTCGGCGAGCGACGCCGCCAGGTCGCGCGCGGCGCCGGGATCGCGCAGCACCTGCCCGCCGATGGGCAGGCCCAGCGACGCGGCGAGCGTCCACGGCCCGGGCACCTGCACCTTGAACGTCCCGGCGAACTCGCCGGCCTGCTCCGTCATCTGGTCCAGGTCGCGTTCGAGCAGGTCGCGCGCGACGCGCAGGTCGTGGCCGGGCCGCGCCGCGACACGCCACCGCGCGGCGTACAGCTCGATCGGCAACTCGGTCAGGAACGCGCCTCCGCGCCCGATCATGTCCGCCCCGGGCCCCCGCGCGGGCAGCTCCGGCAGGTGCGGCAGGTCGGGCAACTCGCCGAGCACGACGCGCTGCGCCTCGGCGACGTCGGTGCCGGGCATGGAGCCGATGCCGGTCGCCGCCCCGACCGGCCAGGGGAATGAGGTCACTGCCACTCCATGGTCACGAGGTGTGCGAGATGGTGGCCGACCCGAGCACGATGTCGCCCTCGGGTGAGGGCTCGTAGCAGACGATGGCCTGCCCGGTGGCGATCCCGCGCGCGGGGCGCCCGAGCGCGGCGACGAGGCGGCCCTCCTCGAGCCGCACGGTCGCGGGCAGCGTCTCGCCGTGCGCGCGCATCTGCACCTCGCACGCGACCGCGCCGTCGGACGGTGCCGTCCACACCGGCCGCTCCCCGACCACCGTCGACACGTCGAGCGCGGACGCGGGCCCGACGGTCACCGTGTTCGTCACGGGCGTGATCGACAGCACGTAGCGCGGCTGACGGTCCGGCGCGGAGACGCGCAGGTCGAGCCCGCGGCGCTGGCCGACCGTGTACGCGTAGGCGCCCTCGTGCCGCCCGATGACGGCCCCGCTGGTGGCGTCGACGATGTCACCGGGCGCCTGCCCGAGCCGCTCCGCGAGGAAGCGCTTGGTGTCGCCGTCGGCGATGAAGCAGATGTCGTGGCTGTCGGGCTTGTCGGCGACGGCGAGCCCGCGCGCGGCCGCCTCCGCGCGCACCTCGGCCTTGGTCGAGTCGCCGAGCGGGAACATCGCCCGGTCCAGCTGCGCGCGCGTGAGGACGGCGAGCACGTAGGACTGGTCCTTGGCCAGGTCGACGCTGCGCCGCAGCAGCCCGTCGCCGCCGAGCCGCGCGTGGTGCCCGGTGACGACGGCATCGAACCCGAGCGCGACCGCGCGATCGAGCACCGCCGCGAACTTGATCTTCTCGTTGCACCGCAGGCACGGGTTCGGCGTCCGCCCGGCCGCGTACTCCGCGACGAAGTCGTCCACCACGTCCTCATGGAACTGCTCCGCCATGTCCCACACGTAGAACGGGATCCCGATCACATCGGCGGCCCGCCGGGCGTCCCGCGAGTCCTCGAGCGTGCAGCACCCGCGCGCGCCCGTGCGGTAGGTCTGCGGGTTGCGCGCCAGCGCGAGGTGCACGCCCGTCACGTCATGCCCGGCCGCAGCCGCCCGAGCAGCCGCAACGGCCGAGTCGACCCCGCCGGACATCGCCGCTAGCACTCTCACGCTCCCAGCGTACCGGCGCGCGGAGGCGTATTTTCCGGGGCGGCTTTCCATGGCTCGGGTCCGCGTCAGTGACTGACCGTTGCTCCCGCCAGACAAATGGGCGGTCCTGAGGGCCTTCGGCCGGAGAGGACCGCCCAGCCGGGTCCGCGGGGCAAGGACAAACCCGCACCGTCCGCCTCCCCCACCGCGGACGCTGGATGCCCACGCACGGCCGCCGACTCGGCCCCTTGCCGACGCGTGGCCGCGGCTCGCGGGCATCACGCCTGGGCGCGCCGGCTCGTGGGCACGACGCGTGGGCGCGGGCGCGGCTCGTGGGCGACGCGTGGACGCGGCGTGGGGCGGAACGCGTGGGCGCGGACGCGGCCTCGTGGGCGCGTGGGTTCGGCGCGTGGGATGCGGCTCGTGGGCGCGCGCGGCCGGCGCGTGGGCGCATGGAGGCGGCGGGTGGACGTGGGCGCGAGGCCCGGACGCCGCACGCCCGCGTGGACGCGGCGTGGGGCACGACGCGTGGGCGCGGACGCGGCTCGTGGGCGCGTGGGTTCGGCGCGTGGGGGCGGCGCGTGGGTGCGTGGGGCGGCGGGTGGACGTGGGCGCGAGGCCCGGACGCCGCACGCCCACGCGCGGACGCGGCGCGTGGGCGTGGGTGGGTGTGGGCCGGCGATCAGACCGAGATCTCGTAGGTGTCCCCGTACACCCGCCACCGCAGCGGCGGATCGAGATCGAAGTTGCGCGCCGCCAGGAACACGCGCTGCGCGTCCTCGACCCGGCTCTCGTCCTCGTGCGCCTCCTCGGCCTCCATCAGCCCCACGCGGGCGTTGAGGAAGGCCTCGAGGTACGCCGCCTCGTCGCCCCCGCGCGCCGGAGGAGCCGCCTTGGCCGCCGCGGCCCGCCGCAGCTTCGCGAGTCCGTTGGCGCCGTGCATCACGATCGCGTCGTAGTACATGAACTGTCCCAGCACCCGCAGCCCGTCCTGCTTGGCCTGGCTGAGCGCCGGGTTGAAGTACATGCGGTCCCGCTCGGCGTCCTGAGCGGCCCGGAACGCGGGATCGGCCGCGGCCGCCTTCCAGTCCGCGGTGAACGTCGGATCGAGCCCGGTGTGCGCGGCGCTGCCGTTGAGCCGCTTGAGCGCCGGCAGATACTTCGCGAGCTTGTTGCCCGGCGCGGCGTCCGTGTAGCGCTGGATGACGGCGCGCATGTCCCCGGTACCGCTGCAGAACCCGACGATCCCGCCCGTGTACCCCCGCCCGTCGTGAATGTCCTCGATGTAGCCGTACTGCGCCGTCCAGTCGAGCGTCGAGTTCTCCGCACTGGACACCAGCCTCATGGCGATGTCCTTCTTCTGCGGGTCGGACAGATCCCCGGCGGCCTTCTGCATCGGCCCGACGCGCACGGAGCGCCGCCCATCCGGGCTGCTCTGCACCGTCGCACTGTTCCCGGGCGTCGGCACACCGGCCGGCGACGCGTGCGCCGCGGTCTGCTCGACGCCCCCGGCATCCCCGCCTTCGGGCGCCCGTACCGCAAGCGAGGCCAACGCGAGCGACGCCACGATGAACGCCGCGGCGCCGAGCCCCCGGCGCAACGAGATGCGCGGCACTCAGTCCACCTCCCCTTCGACCGCAGCGGGCGGCAATCCCCGCACGACCACGGCCGAATGCGACCGCAACACTCAGTCCTCCTCCCCTCGACCCCGGCCGGCGGCGATCTCCGCCCACCCGAGGCCGAACGCAACCGCGGCACTCGGTCCCCGATCTCGACCGAGCGGCAATCCGCGCCTGGCCGAGGCCGAATGGACCGAGGCGCTCAGTCCTCTTCCCCGTCGGCCTCGGCCGCCCGGGACCGCAGCACCGAGGAGTACGACGCCGCGTACAACACGGCCGTGTGCTCGGAAACCCGATGCCCGGGCGCGGAGGCCTGCGGCACCTGGGCGACCCCGCGACTCTGCGAGCCCTCGCCGTCCTCAGGCACCCGCTCCCGCGCGGAGGCGTCATCGCCCCGCCGCCAGGACCCGGCCCCCTCGCCGCCGCCGTACGCGGATTCGCGGCCATTGCCGCCCCGCGCCCCGTACCCGTCGCGATCGCCCCGCGCGGAGGCCTCATGACGCGGGCGCCCGGACTCGAACCCGCCGTCGTTCCACAACCCGGACCGGTCGCGTCCGGACGCGGGCCCGCCGCCGTCACTCCACGACCGAGACCGGTCCCGTTCGGACCCGAACGCGTCCCCGCCCCCACGCGCGGAGGCGGTCACGTCGCGGCTCACCGAGGCGAAGCCGTCGCCGACCACCGGTGCGCCGTCCTGAGCCGCGGCCGACGAGCCGTGCGCGGACGTCCTGTAGACGGACCCGGGAGCCGCGGACGGGCGCGCGGACGCGACGGGCTCGGACGCGGCCGGCGTCTCCGGGGCGAGCCCGTCGGACGCGGCCGGGCCGGCAGGCGCGGCGGGTGCCGAGGGCTGGGACGGGATCGGGGCGCTCGCGCCCGCCGAGCCCGCGCGGTGCAGCTTGTGCCACCGCAGCCGGGCGCCGGTCAGCGCCGTGCCCAGGGACTGGATGAGGACGATGTACATCAGCTGGCGGTACACGAACTGCTGCAACGGCAGCACCCAGAGCGGCCGCAGCCTCTCCTTGTCGAGGCGGAACGCCACGATCGCGGTGAGCAGCTGCATCAGGAACATGGCGACCCACGAGATCGTGGTGATCTGCCAGCTGGAGAAGAACAGGCCGTAGACGAGCAGGATGTCGATCAGCGGGGCGAGCAGCGGCAGGGCGATGCCGAAGAACGCGATGAACGGCAGTCCCACGCGACCGAAGCGTCCGGACGGGCCGCGGTCCACGATGGACCGGCGGTGCTTCCACATCGCCTGCATCGTGCCGTAGCTCCAGCGGTACCGCTGCAGCCACAGCTGCCGCAGGGTGCTCGGGGCCTCGGTCCACGCGCGGGCGCGCTCCTCGTAGACGACCCGCCAGCCCGTGCGGCACAGCGCCATGGTGGCGTCGGTGTCCTCGGCGAGCGTGTCGTGGCTGATGCCGCCGATGTCGCGCAGGGCCTGCCGGCGAAACGCCCCGATGGCGCCGGGGATGGTGGGCATGACCTGCAGGAGGTCGTACAGCCGGCGGTCGAGGTTGAAGCCGATGACGTACTCGATGTGCTGCCACCGCGCGACGATGGACTCGCGGTTGCCGACCTTCACGTTGCCCGCGACCGCGCCGACAGACGGGTCGGCGAACGGCTGGACGAGGTGCCGTACCGAATCCGGCTCGAACACGGTGTCGCCGTCGACCATGACGATGATGTCGTGCTTGGCCAGGGCGACGCCGACGTTGAGCGCGTTGGGCTTGCCGCCGTTGGGGATGCGCACGACGCGCACGTTGGGCAGCCCCATCGCCACGACCAGCTCGGAGGTGTTGTCGGTCGAGCCGTCGTCGACGACCACGACCTCGATGCCGCCGGGGTGGTCGCCGCCGGCGAGGGAGCGCACCGCGGCCTCGATGCCCTCCTTCTCGTTGTAGGCGGGCACGATGACCGACACCGGCTCCTCGACCGGCGGGCCCCACTGCCACGTCTTCGCGCGCCGCTTCCGCGCGTGGCGGCCGGCGAGCAGGAACAGCGCGACCGTGCGGCCGATCGTCAGGATGCCAACGATCAGGAACAGGACGCGCAGCAGTTCCATGATCCAGTCGGCCACCGAGACGGCGGTGACGAGCGCGAGGGCGCGGCGCTGATCGGTGGGGGTCGCGGGGGCCTCGAGCGCGACGCTCTGCCCGGCGAGGGCCTTGGTCAAAGCCCCGGAAACGGTCGTGAAGGTGTACCCGCGCTGCTGCATCATCGGGATGAAGCGGTCGAGGGCCTCGACGGTCTCCTTGCGGTCGCCGCCGGCGTCGTGCATGAGCACGATCGAGCCCTTGTCGCCCTCGGGCGTCGCGCCGCGCACGATCGCGTCCACGCCCGGGCGGCTCCAGTCGCGGCTGTCGGTACTCGTCATGATCGCCAGGTAGCCGAGGCGCCCGGCGTCCTTGATGAGCGGCCAGTTCGCGTCGTCGATGGCGTCGGCGCTGGAGGAGTACGGCAGGCGCAGGAGCGCGGACTTCTGCCCGGTGGCCTTGACGACCGCGAGCTGGGTCTGGGAGTACTCCAGCTCGCGCTGCCACTGCGAGAGCTGGTCCAGGCGCGGGTGCGTGAAGCTGTGGATGCCGATCTCGTCGCCCCCGCGCGCGAGCTCGGTCACGATGTCGGCGTGCCGGGTCACCTGCGTGCCCACGACGAAGAACGTCGCGTTGACCTGGTGCTTGCGCAGCACGTCCATGATCTGCGGCGTCCACTTCGGGTCGGGCCCGTCGTCGAACGTGAGCGCGATGGTCTTGTCCGGCATCGCGTAGGAGCGCACCTGGTTGTTGCGGGTGTCGATGATCGGGCCGCCGTCGACGATCTCCTGCGGCACGGTCGTCTGGCTGCCGGCGTTCTCGCTGTGGTCGGCCGCGAACTCGGCGTTGACGTACGCCTCGACGAACAGCACGCCCGCGAGCATGCTCAGCAGGACGATGCCGAAGACGAGGCGGGGGTACGAGAACCGCTTCCGCGCGCTCTTCGCGGCCCTCCTCCTGCGGCTCACGCCGCGCCCAGGCTCGCGGTGGCGCTGGGTGTCGCAACGGTACCGGTGGAGCCCTCGCCGCCGCCGACGACGCTCGTGGCGATCGGCGTCGCGGCCGGGAGCCCGCCCGCCGTCTCACCCACGGGCACCGTGCCCGCCGAGCGCGTCGGCGTCGCGCCGGTCGTCGGGATCTCGCCCGGGAGCGCCGTGCCGGCCTCGCTCGTGCGCGGCGTCGGCTGAGCCGTCGTCGGGTCGGTCGTCGGCTCCTTGGTCTTCGTGGCGGTGGGCATGGGCTGTGTCGTCGGCCCGCTGCTCGGCTGCGTCGTCGGCGGGGCGTCCGTCGCCTCCGCGGGCGGGGGTGTCGTCGCGGTCGTACCGGGGCCGGGCCCCCCGGGCACGGTGCCCGACGGCGCCGGAAGCGCGCCGCCGGGGACCGGCTGACCGGTCGCGTTGATCTTCTTCGCCGTGGTGAGCGCGGACTTCTTGACCGCCGGCGTGTTCTTGGCACCCGGCTGCGCCGCGGGCTGCCCCTCGTCGAGCACCGGCAGGTTGTTCACCAGATCCGGGAACGGCACCAGCTGCTGCGGCTTGAGCGGGCCTCCGGCCAGGCTCGTGGCAACCAGGGCCCCATAGACGAGCGTCGCCGCTGCGAGCACCCCGAAAACGATTCGGATTCGCTTTCCCCGGCGACCCGAAGCATCGACGAATACCGGCGAAGAAAGATCGTTATTGGCGATGATGTCGGTTGCTTCATCCATGGAAGGGGTTTCGACAGACACGGCGCAAACATAGGGTGAACGGCCCACTTAAGGCGCAGGAAATGCGTCAAAGAAAGGCCGTAACCAAACCCGCTGCCGCGCTAGCTGGACATATTTGCCGCCGTCGGTGCCGAATCACCCAATCGGATTCACCCCGACGACCGACCTCGTACGGTGCCTCTCACCGACGCCTCACCCTCCTGGAAGCCGTTCGGATGAGGTCGTTCCGGCTGATCAGCGGCCATGTTCGGCCCGGTCGCCGAGATCGTTCCGCGTGCGCGCTCGCCGCCCGGATTCGTGACTCAACCGCTCTCGCGTTGATCGATTCCGGGCGCACCGCCGCGCGGGACCGCGCCCGCGGGCGCCGAGTGCGCCACCTACCCCACCAGCGCTCATGGCGACACCGCACGCTCCTGCCGACACGCACGCGACCGCGCGGAGCGCGAGAACGGCCGGCGCCGGCTCACGCGACCGCGCGGAGCGCGACAGCGGGCAGCGGGCAGCGGGCAGCGCCAGGCCACGCAACCGCCCGGGACCGCACCCGCGGGCACCTTGCGCACCACTCACCAGCGCTCTCGGCGACACCGCACGCTCCTGGCGACACGCACGCGACCGCGCGGGGCGCGAGCGCGGGCTGTGCCGGCTCACGCGACCGCGCGAGACCGCGCCCGCGTGCGCCGTGTGCGCCACCCACCAGCGCCCACGGCGACATCGCACGCTCCTCGCGACACGCACGCGACTGCGCGGAGCGCGAGAACGGCCAGCGACAGCTCACGCGACCGCGCGGGACGCGAGCGCGGGCAGCGCCGGCCCACGCGACCGCGCGAGACCGCGCCCGCGGGCGCCGTGTGCGCCACCCACCAGCGCCCATGGCGACACCGCACGCTCCTCGCGACACGCACGCGACCGCGCGGAGCGCGAGAACGGCCAGCGCCAGCTCACGCGACCGCGCGGGACGCGAGCGCGGGCAGCGCCGGCTGTCGCCGCCGCGGAGATGCCGGGGCGCGCGGACGCGCGGATGCCCGGGTCGGGCGTTGTTGAGCAGCGCCTTCGGCGGCCGGCCGACGCATCCGCGCGCGGGGAGCGTCAGCGGCTCTTCGTCGCCGCCCGATGGGCCCGCTCCACGGCCGCGGGCAGCGCCGCGACCAGCGCGTCCACGTCCGCCATGGTCGACGTGTGGCCCAGCGTGAAGCGCAGCGAGGAGCGCGCCCGCGCGTCGTCGGCGCCCATGGCCAGGAGTACGTGGGAGGGCTGCGCGACCCCCGCCGAGCAGGCCGAACCCGTCGAGCAGGCGATGTCCTGGGCGTCCAGGAGCAGCAGCAGCGCGTCGCCCTCGCAGCCGGGGAAGGAGAAGTGCGCGTTGCCCGGCAGGCGGTCGGACGGGTCGCCGTTGAGGATGGCCTCCGGTACGGCCGCGCAGACCCGCTCCACGAGAGCGTCCCGCAGGCGCCCGATCCGCTCGGCCGACTCGCGCTGGGTCTTGACCGACAGCTCCAGGGCGACCGCGAACGCGACGATGGCCGGCACGTCGAGGGTGCCGGAGCGCACGTCGCGCTCCTGGCCGCCGCCGTGCGCCAGCGGCGTGCAGTCGATCTCGCGGCCGAGCAGCAGGGCGCCCGCGCCGATGGGGCCGCCGAGCTTGTGGCCGCTGACGGTGAGCGCGGCCGCGCCGCTGGCGGCGAAGTCGACGGGCACCTGGCCGACGGCCTGCACCGCGTCGGTGTGGAAGGGCACGCCCGCGCGGGCGGCCAGCGCGGCCAGCTCGGCGACGGGCTGGACGGTGCCGACCTCGTTGTTGGCCCACATGGAGGTGACGACCGCGACGTCACCGCCGGCCAGGACCTCCTCCAGCGCCTCCGGGTGGACGCGCCCGGACGCGTCGACCGGCAGCCAGGTGACCGCGGCGCCCTCGTGGTCCTCGAGCCAGGCCACGGAGTCGAGCACGGCATGGTGCTCGACGGAGCTCGCGACCACGCGCCTACGGCCCGCGTCGGCGGCGCGGCGGGCCCAGAAGATGCCCTTGACGGCGAGGTTGTCGCTCTCGGTGCCGCCGCCGGTGAAAATCACCTCCGAGGGCCGAGCCACCAGCGAGGCGGCGATCCGCTCGCGCGACTCCTCGACCCGGCGGCGGGCGAGGCGGCCGGGGGCGTGCAACGACGAGGCGTTGCCGACTTCGCGCGCGGTGGCGACGTAGGCGTCGAGCGCCTCCGGGAGCATCGGCGTGGTGGCGGCGTGGTCGAGGTACGGCATCGAGGCCAAGCCTAACGGCCGGGCACCCCTTACCTTCCGTCCGGTGGGTCGGCGATCGCCACGCTCCCGCGCGCCGGCGGCGCCCGACCGCCCGGGTGAGGGCACCGGCTGTAACGGGCGCACGCGATCCCGCGCGGACGCGGCCGACCCATCGATTCGGAACAATGCTGGTCGCGGCCCCGGTCCGGCCACCCGGACGCGGCGAGCTGGTCACGAAGCGTGATGATGACAGCGCGGTGCGCCCTCATTCTCGCCATCTGAAGAGATTTTCGTCGCTCGCCGCATCCGCGGCGCCCCCGGGCGCCGAATGCTCGGTCAGGAACTCCCCCCGTGACTGCGCTAGCTTCAGGACGTGCCCGTGCGATGGTGGCGACCGCGGCATCCGGGCGGGCCCCGGTGAACGCCCGGCGCCCGCGCGGCGACGACGGCTTCGCGGAGCCGTCCCGCACCCCGGACGAACCCAACCCGCGCGAGGGCTTCGCCGGGCCGTCCCGCACCCCGGACGAACCCAACCCGCGCGAGGGCTTCGCCGGGCCGTCCCGCACCCCGGACGAACCCGCCCCGCGCGACGGAGGCCTCCTCCCGCCTCCGCGCGCCGACGAGCCGCCGGCCGACCGGCGGAACGCGACCGCGCACGACCGGCACAACGGCAGCTCGTGGGAGGCCGGCCCCGAAGCACGCGACATCCCCGAAGAACGCGAAATCCCCGAAGCGCGCGACGCCGGCCTCACAGGGCCCCAGAAACAGCACGACGCCAGCCTCACAGGGCCTCAAAAGCAGCACGACGCCGGCCTCGCAGGGCCTGAGGAGCAGCACGACAGCAGGCGCGAGGTGTCGAACAGCGGCGTCCGCGCGCCGGACGCGCTGGACGAGCGCGACGACGGGTTCGCGGAGCGGTTCCGGGCCGGGGACGAGCGGGCTCTGCGCGCGGCGTACGAGCAGTTCGGCCCGGCGGTGTATCACCTCGCGGTGCGCGGCGTCGGCAGCGTCACCGACGCCGAGGACGTCACGCAGGCCGTGTTCGTCGCGGCGTGGCTCGGGCGCGAGGGGTTCGATCCCGCGCGCGGGTCCATGCTCGGCTGGCTGCTCGGCATCGCCCGGCGCAAGGTGGTCGACCAGATCCGCGCGTCCGCGCGGGACGGGCGTATCGGCGAGGCGATCCGGCGGCTGGCCGTGCCCGAGCGCGACGGGGCCGGGGACGCGCCGCCGGAGCGCATCGTCGATCGGCTCGTGCTCGCCGACGAGATGGCCCGGCTCCCGGGCGAGCAGCGGCGCGTGCTCGAGTTGGCGTTCTACGACGACCTGACCCATCCTCAGATCGCCGCGCTCACCGGCCTGCCCCTCGGCACCGTCAAGAGCCACCTGCGGCGCGGGATGGCCCGGCTGCGCAGCCGATGGGAGGTGGACGGTGCCGCATCTGGAGCCCGAGCGGCTGGTACTCCTGGCGCTCGGTGAAGAGACCGTCGAGCAGCACGAGACCGGGCACCTCGACGCCTGTGAGCAGTGCCGCGCGGAGATGGACTCGCTGCGCAACGTCGCCGGGCTGGGGCGGCAGGCCTCGCGGCTGCGTGCGCTCCCGCCGCCACCGGAGCACGTCTGGCAACGCATCCGCGCGGAGCTCGCCGCGTCCGGCCGGAACCAGCCCCCGCCCGCCGTGAGCCTGCACAGCGACCCGCCACCCGCCCGACCCGAACCCGCGGCAGCCCCAAACGACCTGCACAGCGACGCACCACCCGCCCGGCCCGAACCCGCGACAGCTCCAGACGACCTGCACAGCGGCCCGCCACCCGCCCGGCCCGAACCCGCGGCAGCCCCAGACGACTTGCCCGCCCGGCCCGAACTCGCGGCGGCTCCGGGCGGCGCGAAGGCGCGAGAGCCGGGCGGAACCGGCGCGCGGAAGCGGCAGAGGAGCCCTCGGTGGCGGGTCACCGTCACGGTCGCAGCCGCGGCGGCCGTCGTCGGGGGGCTGCTCGCGGCCGGAGGCACGGCAATGTGGCTGCGGCGCGGCGAGACCGCAGCCGGCTGCCGGGCGCAGGACGCGCGCGTCACGCTCCAGCCGCTCCCGGGCGCGCCCGCGGGGGCCGGCGGGTACGCGTGCCTGCGTGTGGTCGACGGGGAGCGGCGGCTCGTCGTGCACGCCGAGGGGATGCCCGTGCGGGACGATGCCGACTACGAGGCGTGGCTGCTGGACCGGGACGAACCCACCGTGCGCATGGAGGCGCTCGGGGTGCTCGGCAAGGAGTCCGAGCTGACGGTGCCGGCGTCGCTGGATCTGTCGAGGTACGACATCATCGACATCTCGGTCGAACCGCACGACGGCAATGCCGCGCACTCCGGGCTGAGCATGCTGCGGGGCACCCTGCGCTGAAAAAGCCACGAACAAAAGCCACGAACACACGAACACACGAAAGCGCCCGCCGCGGATCAGGGCGGCGGGCGCTACGCGTACAGGGCTGTTACTTGCGCTTGCGAATCTCGTCCGCCGCCTGCGGCACGACCTTGAACAGGTCGCCCACCACGCCGAAGTCGGCGAGTTCGAAGATCGGCGCCTCCGGGTCCTTGTTGACCGCGACGATCGTCTTCGACGTCTGCATGCCCGCACGGTGCTGGATCGCGCCCGAGATGCCCAGAGCGACGTACAGCTGCGGCGAGACCGTCTTGCCGGTCTGGCCCACCTGGAACTGGTGCGGGTAGAAGCCGGAGTCGACGGCGGCACGCGAGGCGCCGACGGCGCCGCCGAGCAGGTCGGCGAACTCCTCGACCAGCTTGAAGTTGTCCGCGCTGGCCAAGCCGCGGCCGCCGGAGACGACGATCGAGGCCTCGGCCAGCTCCGGGCGGGCGCCCTTGGCCTCGACCTTGCGCTCCACGACCTTCGCGAGGCGGTCGCGGTCGGTCACGTTGACCTCCACGGCCTCCACCGACGGGGTGGCGGGCGCGGGGGTGGGCGTGAGGGAGTTGGGCCGGACGGTGACGATCGGCAGGCCCTTGGTGACCTTGGACTTGACGATCGTGGAGCCGGCGAAGACGACCTGCGTGGCCGTGCCGTCGGCGTCCAGCCCGACCACGTCGGTCAGCACGCCGTTGTCCAGCTTGACCGCGACGCGGGCCGCGATCTCCTTGCCCTCCTGGGAGGAGGCGAGCAGGACCGCCGACGGGGAGACGCGCTGGATGAGCTCGGCCAGGACGGTGGCCTTGGGCGCGACCAGGTATTCGTCGAGGTCCGCGCCGGACGCGGCGTAGATCTTCGCGGCGCCGTACTCGCCGAGCTTGTCCGCGACCGGGGCCGGGTCCCCGAACACGACCGCGGAGACGTCGCCGCCCAGCGTGCGGGCGAGGGTGAGCATCTCGAGAGTGACCTTCTTCAAACTCTCGACGACGACCAGAACTTCAGCCATGTGACGTCTCCCCTTACACGAACTTCTCGGAGGCGAGGTACTCGACGAGCTTCACGCCGCCGTCGTCGCCCGCGTCGACCTTGTTGCCGGCCTGGCGGGGCGGGCGCTTGCTGTGCTCGACCACGGCGCTCGTCGCGCCGTCGAAGCCCACCTCGCCGGCCTCGACGCCCAGGTCGGCCAGCGACAGGGTCTCCAGCGGCTTCTTCTTGGCCGCCATGATGCCCTTGAACGACGGGTACCGCGGGTCGTTGATCGTGTCCCAGACGCTCACGATCGCGGGGGTCGCGGCGGTGACGACCTCGTAGCCCTCGTCGGTCTGCCGCTCGATCGTCAGCTGTGAGCCCTCGACGGTGACCTTGCGCGCGCCGGTGAGCGCGGCGATGCCCAGCCGCTCGGCGATCATGTGCGGCATGACCTGCACGCGGCCGTCGGTCGACTCGGCGCCGCAGATGACCAGGTCGGCGTTCTGCCGGGCGATCGCCGCGGCGAGCACCTTCGACGTGGCGACCGCGCACGAACCGTGCAGCGCGTCGTCGGCGACGTGGACGGCCGAGTCCGGGCCCATCGACAGCGCCTTGCGGATCGACTCCGTGGCGCGGTCGGGACCGACGGTCAGCACGACGACCTCGCCGCCGTGCGCCTCCTGGAGGCGCAGCGCCTCCTCGATGGCGTACTCGTCCATCTCGTTGATCACATTGTTCGCCGATGCGCGGTCGACGGTGTTGTCGTCACTGCGCAGGTTGCGCTCCGCACCGGAGTCCGGCACCTGCTTGACGAGTACGACGATCTTCATCGTGGTCCGAGGTCCTCCTGCTTGACAGTCACCGCGCCGTCGCTGGTGACATGCGCCCCACGTTACGGCTCAAGGGAAGTGGTACTAGGTTGCCCTCCCGTATGTTACTGGGCAGTAGGTTCGCGGTGCGGGTGAAAAGCGTCACGAATCGGGCGCACCCTGGACCGCGGGGGTGGGTGAAATGTCGCCTAAAACGGTCATCTTCGAGCCGCAACGCCCGCTGTCGGCGGCGGTCGCCCAGCACGCTGCGGAATTGGTCACACACCGGCGCCGCGAGGCCCCGGACGACCATCTGTGCACGTGCGGACGCCTGCGGGAGTGCTGCGTCTCCGACGCCGTTCGCGAACTGTGGCACGCGCCGAGGCAGTAGCCGGCAGCAGCGCGGCGAGCGCCGCCGCGGCCGTGGCGAGCAGGGCATACGAGCCCAACCGGCCCACCGGGATCACGGGGTGACCGTGGCCGTACTGCCCGATGAGCCCGAAGGCCGCCGCCGACCCCGCGAGCACCCCCAGCCCGATCCCGGCCACGGCGCCGATGACGGCCATGAACACCGCCTCCAGCACCAGCATCCCCCGCAGCTGCCCGCGCGACAGGCCGAGGGCGCGCAGCAGGGCCGTCTCCCGGGTGCGCTCCAGCACCGAGAGCGCGAGCGTGTTGGCGATGCCGGCCAGCGCGATGACGATCGACATGCCCAGCAGCGCCGAGAAGACCAGCAGCTGGCGGTCGAGGCTCTCGGTCACCTTGGCCCGCCACTCGGCCTGGCTGGACACCTGCAGCCGGGTCCGCTCGCGCACGGCACCGTCCACCGCCGCCCGCGCCGTCTCCGCCGGCACCCCCTCCGCGGCCTTGACCAGCACGGAGTCGGGCCCGCCGGCGCCGAACACGGCCGCGTAGTCGCTCCAGTCCAGCAGGATCTCGCCGGTCGAGGGCGCGTCGTCGTAGACGGCGATCACGCGCAGCGGGCGGCCCTCCAGCGTGATCCGGGCCCCGACCCCGGCGCCCACCGCATCCGCGAGGGAGCCCTTCAGCGCCACGGTGCCGGGCCCGAAGCCCGCGACCGAGCCCCGCATGACCTCCGGGCGCAGCACGGTGTCCAGCGCGCCGGGCTCCATGGACCACGCCTCGGTGGGCCGGCCCCGCACCTCGGTCCGGTGGGCGCGCGCGGCGGCCACGGCGGCGAACTCGGGGCGCCCGCGCAGCGCGTCGACCACGGGGGCGGGCACGGCGGGGGTGCGCTCGTTGAACACGAAGCCGCCGGTGACGACGTAGTCGACCGCGAAGTTCTCGTCGAGCTCGCGCTCGGACTGGGCGCGGGTCGTGGCCAGCAGTACCGCGAACAGGCTCATCAACGCCAGCCCGACCGTCAGCGCGCCCGTGGTCGCCGCGACCCGCTTCGGGTTGCGCCGTGCCTCCTGCACGGCCAGCCGCGCGGGCGCACCGAGGACGCGGGCCGGCAGCCACCCCACCCAGGCCGTGAGCGGGCCGATGACGAAGGGCCCCGCGGCGACCGCGGCCGCGAACAGCCCGATGGCGCCCAGGAACACCACCGGCAGCCCCAGGAACCCCGGCGCCCGCGTGCCGCCCGCGACGAGCAGCGCCCCGCCGCCGGCCAGGATCCGGGCCGCCCGCAGCCGCGAGCGCCGGTGCCCGGGCACGGCCGCCTCCAGCGGCGCCGCCGACAGCGCGGCCATCGGCGGGACCCGGCTCGCGGTGCGCGCGGGCAGCAGCGACGCCAGCACGGTGCACAGGGTGCCCGCGAGCAGCGCGGCGAGCACCGTGGCGGGGCTGACGACGAGGTGCTCGACGCGCACCGACTTGCCGAGCGCGTCGCGGCCGACCAGCAGCACCCAGCCGATCGCCACGCTGATCGCGAGCCCGCCCACGGAGGCCACGAGGCCCACGGCGAGCGCCTCGAGCACCACCGAGCCGAACAGCTGCCGGCGGGACGCGCCCACGCAGCGCAGCAGGGCCAGCTCCCGCACGCGCTGGGCGACGAGGATCGAGAACGTGTTGGCGATCACGAAGACCGACACCGCGAGCGCGACGAGGCCGAAGGCGAAGAGCACGACCAGGAAGCCGTTGACGTACTTCGCCGCCGCCGTCGCGTACACCTCGCGCAGCCGCTCGCCGCCGAGGACCCGCGCCCGGGGGCCGAGCCGTTCGCGCAGCGCGGCGGCGAGCGCGTCCTCGCCCACGCCCGGCCGCGCGGCCGCGACGACCTCGGCGTAGCCGTACGCGCCCGCGACCGAGCGCATGTCACCGGGGGTGAGCGCGGCGACGCTCAGGCCCGCGAAGCGCTTGTTCGCGCCGAGGTCGAACGAGCCGACCAGCGTCAGCGTGACCTCGCGGCCGTCGACGCCGATCACGTGCACGGCGTCGCCGGCGCGGAAGCCGTAGGCCCGGGCCGTCGACGCGTCGATCGCGATCTCGCCGTCGCGCCGCGGCAGACGGCCGCCGGCCACGTCGAACATGCTCAGGCTCGGCTCGCCGGGCGTGGACACGGCCCAGCCGACCTTGCCGAAGTTGGCGATCAGGCGCCCGTGCGGGTCGAGCATCGACAGCCGCTCCGCCATCCGCCCGTCCGCGCGGGCCACCTGCGGCAGGCCACGCACCGCGTCGAGGTCCTCGAGGCCGAGGCGGCGGCTGCTCTCGCTGAACCCGGAGGACTGCTCGCCGAACGGCACCCACGCCGGGCCGGCCGACGCGTCCACGTTGCGGGCCGCCCGGGCGAGGTCGTCGAAGAACGCCGCGCGCGCCGTGTCGCCGTAGACGAGGGTCCCCGCGAGGAATCCCACACCGATCATGACGGCGACGGCGCTCAGCACAAGACGTACCTTGTGAGCACGCAGCCCGGCGAGCGTCGTACGGAGCACGAGGCGACTGTAGTGAGGGGGACTGACGAGCCATGACCATGTGGTCGGCGATCCGATCCTGGTTCGACCCGGACGAGGTCCGCTCGGAGGGCACCACCCCCGACTACCGCTTCTCGCTGGCGAACGAGCGCACGTTCCTGGCCTGGATGCGCACCGCGCTGGCGCTGATCGGCGGCGGGCTCGCGGTCGCGCAGTTCCTGCCCGAGCACCGCCTGCGCATCGTGATCTCGGTCTCACTGCTCGCACTCGGGGGCCTCGTCGCGGTCCGGGCGATCGACCACTGGGCCCGCAGCGAGAAGGCGATGCGCAAGGGCGAGGCGCTGCCACCCTCACGCTTCCCGGCCATCCTCGCGCTCGTGGTCACCGCGGGCGCGGCCGCGCTGCTGCTCGCCACGCTGCTGTGAGCGACACGCCCCCGGGCGCCCAGCTCGAGCGCACCCAGCTGTCGTGGCGGCGGACGCTGGTCTCGGTGACGGCGGTCGCGCTGCTGCTCGCCCGGCTGGCCGCGGTACACCTGCGAGATCTGGCGGCCGCGTGCGCCCTCGCCGCCGTCGGGCTGGTCTGGGCCGCCGCCGTGGCGCTCGCGCTGCGCCGGATGCGGTCGGTGGCCACCCCGATCGGGCGGGAACTGCCGTGGATGGTCGCGCTCATCCTGCTGTACTGCGCGATGGGCACCCTCTTGCTGGTGTCATGACCCCCGTTGCTGCGTCATGATGGCGCCATGGGACGCGCACTGCCCTTCTTGATCGTGCTGGTCGTGACGCTGTACGCGCTGATCGACTGCCTCTCTTCGGAGCGCGAGGACATCCGCGGGCTGCCCCGGCCCGTGTGGGTGCTCGTGATCCTGCTCGTGCCGGTCGTCGGCCCCGTGGCGTGGTTCTTCGCCGGGCGCCCGGTGTCGCTGGAACAGCGCGCGGGCGTCGTCGCGGGCGGGCGGGCCCGCAAGAAGGTGGCCGCCCCCGACGACGACCCCGACTTCCTGCGCGGCATCGACACGGCCCAGTCGCGCAAGGACGCCGAGCTGCTGCGCCGGTGGGAGGAAGACCTGAAACGCCGCGAAGACGACAATCCGGGCGCGTAGCCCGGATCGCTCACGGCACGCAGACGACCAGCGCTCCGGGCCGGACACGTGCGGCCAGCCGCCGCGCGGGCGCGATCACGTCCCCGTCGAGCTCCCGCGGCTCGTCCCGCGCCGCGTGGATCTCGACGGATCGCGCCCGGAACGTCTCCAGCCCGTGCGTGGCCGGGCCGCGCCGGAGCAGTACGCCACCCGCCAGCCGCACCCAGTCCCCCACGTGGCGGGGAGTCAGCACCGCGACGTCCAGGCAGCCGTCGTCCGGCTCGGCGTCGGGCAGCAGCGGCAGCCCGCCCTGCAGCCTTCCGACGTTGGCGACGAGCACGCTGGTGGCCCGCCGGTGCAGCCAACGCCCGCCGTCGAGGCGGATGCGCACCGAGGCCCGGTGGCGGGTGAGATTGCGCAGCCCGGTCGCGACGTAGGCGGCCCAGCCGAAGCGCGCCTTGGCCGTGTCGGGCGTGTCGCCGACCATCGCCGCGTCGAAGCCCATGCCCGCCATCACGGCGAACACGCCCACGCCCTCGACCTCCCCCACGTCGATGCGGCGCCGCGTGCCGGTGATGGCGACCGCGACCGCCTCGGCGACGTCGCGCGGGATGCCGAGGTTGGTGGCGAGCAGGTTGCCGGTGCCGGAGGGCACGAGCGCGACCGCGATGTCGGTGCCGGCCAGCTCCCCGGCGACCGCCATCACGGTGCCGTCGCCGCCGCAGACGAGCACGACCTCCACCCCGGCCGCCGCGGCCTCGCGGGCCATGCCGCAGCCCGGGTCCTCGGGCGTCGTCTCCAGCCACAGCGGCTCGGGCCAGCCGGCCTCGGCGAGCGCCCCGCACAGCTCACGGCGGCGCTCGTCGAGGTCGAGGACCTTCGACGGGTTGATCACCACCGCCGACCGGACGCTCACGAGCCGACCTTGCGGTACTTGGCCTGGAAGAAGCAGTAGACGCCGAACGCGGCCACGCCGAGCGCGACGGCGAGGAGCAGGAACTTGCCGAACGGCTGCCCGGCGAGGGTGTGCAGGGCCGCGTCGAGGCCCCGCGACTTGCCGGGGTCGTTGGTGACCGCCGCGTCGATCAGCAGATAGCCCACGATGCCGAAGGCGATACCCTTGGCCGCATAGCCGATCTGCCCCGCGCGGATGGCCGCCTGGCGCCCGTGCGCCCCGGCGAGGCGCAGCTTCTTGGCGAACTTGCGCTTGAGGCCGTACCACATCATCCCGATGCCGAACCCGAGCACGACGAGCCCGGCCAGCCCGACCAGCCACGCCCCCGCGGGCTTGGCCATGATCCCGGCGGCCGCCGCCTGCTGCTGGTTGGCGCTGGACGCGGGCGCGCCGAGCACCACCTTGCCCGCCGTCCACGCCAGGGCGCCGTAGACGACCACCCGGGCGCCGGAGGAGACGCGCTCGAAGACGCGCTCCTTGCCGTGGCTGTCGCGGTGGCCCCAGACGGCCAGGATGGCCTGCCACACCGCGAGGGCCACGAGACAGACGATCACGAACCACAGCAGCACCTCACCGAAGGGCTGCTCGGCGAGCTTCTGGAAGGCGCCGGACTGGTCGCCCTCCTGCCCGCCCTGACCGAACGCGATCTGCGCGGCGACCCAGGCGAGGGCGAGGTGCAGCAGCCCGTAGCCGATGAACCCGACCTTCGTCAGGTACTTCAGGAGATCGTTGTTCGTCATGTTCTGCCAATCCCCATCCTGGGCATGTTGGCAAACGTGAGACGTGACAAGGCGACTCTGACCAGAATGACAAGTTTCGGCGTCGCGGCCCTGCTGTTCAGCCTCCTGGTGATCGCCGTGCGCGTGCGCTGGCTGCCCCTGGAGTCCGTGGACCGCGGGGTCGCCAACGGCCTCAACGCCTGGGTCGCGCCGAGCGCGTTCCTGGTGCACCTGATGGGCGGGATCAGCCGGCTGGGCAGCTTCGGCGTGCTCTCCTGGCTGATCGTGATCGCCGCCACGGTACTGCTGGGGCGCCGCCGATACCGCCTGACCGGCTTCCTGCTGGCCACAGCGCTCGGCGGGCTCGTGCTCGACCCGGTGCTCAAGCACGCCGTCGGCCGCCTGCGGCCGGTGGTCGAGCAGCCCGTCGCGCACGGGGGCGGCAACAGCTTCCCCAGCGGGCATTCGCTGAACTCGTTCATATGCTACGCCGCGCTGCTGCTCGTCTTCCTCCCGGCGCTCAAGCCCAGGTGGCGCCGCCCGGTGCTCATCGCCGTCGGCGCGATCGTGGTCCTGATCGGCTTCAGCCGGCTCGCGCTCGGCGTGCACTTCGTGTCCGACGTGCTGGGCGGCTGGTCGCTGGGCGTGGCGTGGGTCGGGCTCTGCGCGGCCGCGTTCGAGCTGTGGCGGTACGAACGCGGCCAGAGCGTCACCGCCCCGCTGGCCGAGGGCCTCGAGCCCGAGGCCGCCGACGACCTCCGCCCGACCGAGCAGCACCCGCACGAGCCGGAGCGGGCCGGGCACGGGCGCGCCTGGGTGCTCGCCGGGCTCGGCGTGGCGTGGGTGCTGACGTTCGGGGCGCTGGTCGCGCTCGGCCTCCCGCTCGCGCACTACCGCGACGGCAACGGCAACATCCTGGGCGACCGCACGATCCCGCACTGGTTCGCCGGGCACCGCGCGGACATGCTCGGCCACGTCACGATCGTCGGCAGCGAGGTCGGCAACACCCACGCGATCCTCGCCATCGGCCTGGTCATCGGCGCCCTCGCGCTCGCCGTCGTCCGCCGCTGGCGCCCCGTGATCTTTCTCGTCACGGTCATGTTCGGCGAGCTGAGCCTGTTCCTGGGCGCGGCCGCGATCGTCGGGCGGGCGCGCCCGGACGTGGAGAACATGGACGGGCCGATGCCCACCTCCAGCTTCCCGTCCGGCCACGTCGCGGCGACGATCTGCATCTGGGCCACCGCGGCCGTGCTCGTCCTGCCGCGCACCCGCGCGTGGTGGCGCTGGCTGTTCGTGGCCGCGGCGGTGCTCATGCCGCTGTGGGTGGCGGTGTCGCGGATGTACCGCGGCATGCACCATCCCACCGACATCCTGGGCAGCTGCGTGCTCGCCGGGCTCTGGGTCACCGCCGTGTGGTGGCTGCTGCGGCCCAACCGCGACCTCGCGGCGGAGCCGGACCCCGCGCGGAAGCCGGAGCTGGCCGAGGCGGCCGCGGCATGAGCGGTCCGGAGCGAAGCGGAGGGGCCGCTCATCAGCAGCACAGCGAGACGCTCGTGCGGCCGGAGCGAAGCGGAGGTCGCATGAGCGGCCCGGAGCGAAGCGGAGGGGCCGCTCATCAGCAGCACAGCGAGACGCTCGTGCGGCCGGAGCGAAGCGGAGGTCGCATGAGCGGCCCGGAGCGAAGCGGAGGGGCCGCTCATCAGCAGCACAGCGAGACGCTCGTGCGGCCGGAGCGAAGCGGAGGTCGCATGAGCGGCCCGGAGCGAAGCGGAGGGGCCGCTCATCAGCAGCACAGCGAGACGCTCGTGCGGCCGGAGCGAAGCGGAGGTCGCATGAGCGGTCCGGAGCGAAGCGGAGGTCGCATGAGCGGCCCGGAGCGAAGCGGAGGGGCCGCTCATCAGCAGCACAGCGAGACGCTCGTGCGGCCGGAGCGAAGCGGAGGTCGCATGAGCGAGTGGTTCCTGAGCGCGGAGGAGCGGGGCAACCCGCACACCCGGCTGGCCCCGTGGACCGACGGCAACGCGGTGCGCCCGCTCATCGACGGCCGCGAGTACTACGACGCCCTCCTGCCCGCCATCCGCGGCACCCGCCGCGGCGACCTCATCATGTTCACCGACTGGCGCGGCGACCCCGACCAGCGCCTCGACGGCGACGGCACCGAGGTGTCCCGGGTGCTGTGCGAGGCGGCCGAGCGCGGCGTGATCGTCAAGGGCCTGGTGTGGCGCTCGCACTTCGACCGGCTGCAGTTCAACGAGGAGGAGAACCAGCACCTCGGCGACGAGATCGAGGCGGCGGGCGGCGAGTGCCTGCGCGACATGCGCGTCCGCGCGGGCGGCTCGCACCACCAGAAGTTCGTGGTGCTGCGCCACCCGGGCCGCCCCGAGCGCGACGTCGCGTTCGTGGGCGGGATCGACCTGTGCCACAGCCGGGGCGACTCCCACGAGCACGAGGGCGATCCGCAGGCGATCACGATGGCGCCGGTGTACGGCCCCCACCCGCCCTGGCACGACGCGCAGGTCGAGCTGCGCGGCCCGGCCGTGGGGCAGGTCGAGGCGACGTTCCGGGAGCGCTGGACCGATCCGACCCCGCTGTCGCGCAACCCCTTCTTCCGCCTGCACGACCGGTTCTACCACGAGGACACGCACCCCGATCCCCTGCCGGAGCAGCTGCCGGACCCGCCGCCCGCCGGAGATCTCAGCGTGCAGCTGCTGCGGACGTATCCGCACAGGCGCTCGGGCGCCTACCCGTTCGCCCCCGACGGCGAGCGCAGCGTGGCCCGCGGATACCGCAAGGCCGTCGCGCGGGCGCGGCACCTGATCTACATCGAGGACCAGTACCTGTGGTCGCCCCAGGTCGCCGAGTGCTTCGCCGACGCGCTGCGCACCACGCCGGGGCTGCACCTCGTCGCCGTCGTGCCCCGCCAGCCCGACGCACCGGGCAAGATCGGCAAGATCCCGCAGCTGTACGGCCGCGAGCGCGCCCTCGCGATACTCGACGAGGCCGGCGGCGACCGCGTGCACGTGTTCAGCCCCGAGAACGCCGACGGCACGCCGATCTACGTGCACGCCAAGGTGTGCATCGTCGACGACGCCTGGGCGACCGTCGGCTCCGACAACGTGTCGCTGCGCTCGTGGACCCACGACTCCGAGCTCACGTGCGCGGTCGCCGACCCTACCGGGCGGTACGCACAGTCGCTGCGCCGGCGGCTGGCCCGTGAGCACCTCGGCACCGACATCGACGGCGATGACCACGAGACGTTCATCGGCGCCTTCGAGCGCGCGGCCACGGAGCTGGAGCGCTGGTACGCCGAGGGCCGCACTGGCCCCCGGCCGCACGGGCGCGTGCAGCGCTACGAGGCACCGCGCCTGAACTGGTGGACCCGGCAGTGGTCCGGGCTGCTCTACCGCTTCGTGCACGACCCCGACGGACGCCCGCACGGCATGCGGCGGGCGGGTGCCTTCTGACGGTTTTGTGCCGTTCACGCTCCGGTCTCTTCGCCGTGCTCCCATCGCGTGATGACCGCGTGGCAACTCGCCTGCATCGACATGGCAGGCACTACGGTGCGTGATGACGGCCTGGTCGAGCAGGCCTTCACGGTGGCCTTCGCCGGGGAGGGCGTCGCCCCCGGCACCGCCCGGCACGAGCGCATGCTCGCCGTCTTGCGCAAGACGATGGGGCAGAGCCGGATCGAGGTGTTCCGCCTCCTGCTCGACGGGGACGAGCAGCGGGCCCAGGCCGCCAACGAGACGTTCGAGGAGGCGTACGGGCTGCTCGTCGACGACGGCGCCGTGCTGCCGATCCCGGGCGCCATCGAGGCGATCAAGACGCTGCGCGCGAACGGCGTCAAGGTGGCACTGACCACCGGCTTCGCCCGGGCCACCCAGGAGGCGATCATCGACGCGCTCGGCTGGTGGGGCCAGGTCGACCTGGTGCTCTCCCCCGCCGACGCCGGCCGCGGCCGCCCCTTCCCCGACTTCATGCTCGTCTCGGCGCTCAAGCTCGGGGTCGAGGACGTGCGCCGCATGGTCGTCGTCGGCGACACGCCCCTGGACCTCATCGCCGGCCGGCGCGCGGGCGCGGGCCTGCTCGTGGGCGTGCTCACCGGGGCCGGCGACCGGCAGGCGCTGCTGGCCGCCGGCGCGCACGAGGTCATCGGCTCGATCGGCTCCCTGCCCCGGTTGCTGGGGCTGGAGTAAGCGGCTACGCGAGGTTCGACGAACGCGGGTAGGCGTCCTCGGGGTCCGTCAGGACGTTCACGAGATAGGGCACCCCGGCGGAGAACGCGCGTCCGAGCGCCCCGGCGAGATCCCCGGGCTTCTCGACCGTCTCCCCGGCGCCCCCGAGCGCCTTCACCACGTCGTCGTAGCGCAGCCCCGGCTGCAGGTCGGCCGCGAGGTCGTAGCCGTAGATCTGGCGCATCGGGTGCTTCTCCAGCCCCCAGATGCCGTTGTTGCCGACCACGATCACGACCGGCAGCCGGTGGCGCACGAGCGTCTCGACGTCCATGAGCGAGAAGCCGGCCGCGCCGTCGCCCATGAGCACGCAGATCTGCCGGTCGGGGTAGGTCACCCGCGCCCCCATCGCGTAGCCCATGCCGGTGCCGAGGCAGCCGTACGGCCCCGGGTCCAGCCAGGTGCCGGGCCGCGCGGGCTCGAGGTACTTGCCGGCGTAGGAGACGAAGTCCCCGCCGTCGCCGATGGTCACCGCGTCCTCGGCCAGCACCTTGCGCAGCTCGCCGTAGACGCGGCTGGGCTTGATCGGGTCGGTGTCGGCCTCCAGGGCCTCGGTCTCGCGCCCCCGGGCCGCGTTCTCCGCGGCGCGCAGGGTCGCGATCCACTCCTCGTGGTCCGCCACGAGGCCGCCGTACGCCGCGAAGGCCGACAGCACCAGGCGCAGATCGCCCGTGGGCGCCGCGGCCGGGGTGACGTGCGCGGCCCGCTGCGAGGGCGCGTCGGTGACGTGCACGACCTGGGCCCCGCCGAAGTCACCGAAGTTCAGCCGGAAGTCCAGCGGGGTGCCGACGACCGCGACCACGTCCGCGCCGCCGAACGCGGGCTTGCGCGCCCGCGCGAACGCCAGGGGGTGCCCGGGCGGCAGGCAGCCGCGTCCCATGCCGTTGGCGAAGACCGGAATCCGCAGCGCCTCGGCGGCCTCGCGCAGCGCCGCGGTGGCGTCGCCGGCCCACACGTCCGATCCCGCGACGATGACCGGGCGCTCGGCCGCGGCCAGCAGGCTCACGGCGCGGTGGACCTCGTCGGGGTCGGGCTCATCGGACGGTACGACTGCCGGATCTTGTTCTTGGATACCGTCCGCGGTGGAGAAGACCACCTCGAGCGGCAGGTCGACGAAGACCGGCCCCCGGTGCGGGGTCAGCGCGGTGAGCGCGGCCGCGCGCATCCGCGCGTAGACCTCGTCGGTGGAGAAGATGGTCTCCGCGTGCTTCGTGACCGCCCGGACGATCGGGAGGTGGTCCATCTCCTGCAGGCTGCCCGAGCCCCAGCGGAACTGCGGCGCGCGGCCGCCGAGCACGACCACGGGCGCGCCGTTGAACATGGCACTGGTCAGGCCGGAGACGCCGTTCGTGACGCCGGGGCCGGCGGTGAGCACGGCCAGGCCCGGCCGCCGCTGCAGCTTCGCGACCGCCTCGGCCGCGAAGACCGCGGACTGCTCGTGGCGCACGTCGACGACGCGCACGCCGGCCCGCTTCGCCGCGTCGTACAGCGGGAAGACGTGGCCGCCGGAGAGGGTGAACATCTCGTTGACCCCGAAGCCGCGCAGCGCCGCCAGCGCGAGGTCCCCGCCGTGCCCGTCGATCGTCGTCATGCGCGAATCCTACTCACGTTCGCCGCTACGAGGGGTTCGAGTGCAACCACTCCTGCAGCAGCGGGGGCAGGTGATCGGTCGTCAGGTAGTACGAGATCACGCCGGCGACCAGCGGAACGGCGACGAGCAGCACGACCACGAACAGCACGCGGAAGAACCGGGCGGCCGGGCCGCGGCGCGGCTTGCCGCCGGAGTACACGTGCGCGTGGTCGGCGACGCGCTGCGGCTGCGGCTGCGGTCTCGGTGGCTGCGGCGGCTGCCGCTGGGGCGTCTCGTTGCGGAAGGCGCGGCCGTATTCGTCGTAGCGCGTCACCGACTCGGGCACGCCGCCGCCGGAGCCGTAGACGCGCCCGGCGCTCACGGGCCGGTTCGGCGGCGCCGAGACCGGCGGCGACGACACCGGGGGCGGCGACGAGACCTGGGGCGGCGCGGAGACCGGCGGCGGCACGGAGACCGGGGCGACGGGCGGCGTGTGCGGCCACATCGGGCTCTGGGCGGGCGGGGCCGAGACCGGGGTGCCGAACCGGCTCGGGGGCGGCATCGAGAACGCCGGCGGCGTGGAGACCGGCGGGGCCGAGACCGGCGGCTGCACCGCCTGCTGCTCCGGCCGCTCCCACGGGAAGCCCGGCACCTGCGGCAGCACGCCCGTCGACGGGCCCGGGGCGGGCTGCGCGCTCGGCTGGGTGGACTTGGAGCCGGTGAGCATGCTGCCCTCGGCCACGACGAGCTCCGGCTGCTCGATCGCGGTCGGCGCGGTGCCGAGCATGCGGTGCAGCAGCGTGGCCACGAGCGGCATCCGGCTGGAGCCGCCGACCAGGAACACGCCCGCGACCGAGCCCTCGGCGAGCTGGGCCCAGCGCATCACGCCCTGGGTCACGCGCACGGTCTGCTCGATCATCGGCCGCGCGAGGGTCTCGAGCTCCTCCCGCGTCAGGTGTACGTCGAAGTTGAGCAGCGGAATCGTGAGGTCCGACGCGGGCTGGCGGGAGAGCCGCTCCTTCGCCACCCGTGCGTCGTCCCACAGCAGGCGGCGGTGCCGGCGGTCCTCGACGGTCTGCGGGCTCATGAGCCGCGACCACTCCTGCGGCGCGCGCGGCTCGCAGATGGTGCCGATGTGCTTGACCACGGCGTTGTCCACGTCGATGCCGCCGATGTCGTCGCGGCCGTCGACCGCGAGCGCCTCGAAGCCGTCCGCGGTGCGCGCGACCACGCTGGCGTCGAACGTGCCGGCCCCGAAGTCGTGCACGACCACGACCGAGCCGATCTTCACCTCGTGGCCGAGGACCTGGGTGAAGTAGGCGGCCGCCGCGACCGGCTCGGGCACCAGGCGCACCCGGCCCAGGCCCGCGGCCTCGGCGGCGTCGGCGATCGCGAGGCGGCGGGTCGCCCCCCAGGACGCCGGGATCGTCACCGTCGCCTCCGGCACGACGTCGCCGACCGTGCGCACCCA
This sequence comes from Dactylosporangium sp. CA-139114, assembly GCF_050955725.1. Classification (NCBI taxonomy): domain Bacteria; kingdom Bacillati; phylum Actinomycetota; class Actinomycetes; order Micromonosporales; family Micromonosporaceae; genus Dactylosporangium; species Dactylosporangium sp. CA-139114. The sequence goes on along the minus strand of NZ_CP192080.1, from coordinate 1,436,431 downwards.
CTCGTCCCGGACCCGGCGCAGGACGGCCGCGATGAGCTCCTGGACCGGCACCTCGCGGTCGCCGAGCAGCACCGTGCCGTCGTCGATGCGCCGCTTCGGGTTGGGCTCGAAGCGGGCCGGCTCCAGGCGCGCGCTGTGCACGGCGTCGCGGCCGACGATGATCGCGCCGCCGGGCTCGGCATAGACGGCCGAGGGCAGCAGCGGCGACCCGTCGAAGATGAGGGGCCGGGAGCGCCCGTCCGGCCACCGCACGACGGCGACGGTGTTCGAGGTGCCGAAGTCGACCCCGAGCCGGATCCCTGGCGTAGGCATGCCGTGCAGTCTAGGCCGCGCTCACGACCCGGCCTGCCTGTCGGCCGGCTCCAGGGCAGCCGCCGTCGCGCGCGCCTGGCGGCCCGGGCCGCCGCCCGGACGTCCGGGGCACGCTCACGACCCGGCCTATCTGTCGGCCGGCACCAGGGCAGCCACCGTCGCGCCCACCTGGCGGCCCGGGCCGCCGCCCGGACGTCCGGGGCGCGGTCACGACCCGGCCTGCCTGTCGGCCGGCTTCGGGGCAGCCGGTTTCGGGGGGCGCCGCGTCCAGCGCCTCGACGCGGGCAGCAGGAGCATCGCCGTCGACAGGCCGAACACCACCGCGGGCACGAGCGTCCAGGGGCCGCCACCGGGCGGGGTCAGCGCCGCGTTGCTGACGGCCACGACGAGGCAGAGCGCGAGGGGGTACCAGTGATGCCCGCTCGCCGGCCGCCGCGCCCGCATGGCACCGTTGATGAGCAGCGTGCCCGCGACCGCGCAGATGCCCGCCCACTCCAGGGCATCGGTGGTGAGCTGGTCGATGCGCGCCTCGTCCCACTCGGGCGGCGGGTTGTCGCGCAGGAGCTGCGGCAGCCCGGCGGCGAGCAGGAGCAGGCCGGTGAGCAGGTAGAGCAGGATGCCGTAGGTCGTCATGAACGCCGCCGGCCAGCGGATCGACCACGGGCCCTTGCGGACCGGGATCGGGGCCACGGGGTAGTACAGGATCTGCGGTGGGGGCGACGGCAGGTAGACGGGCCGCGGAGAGACCGGGTACGGCGGCGGCATCGGGCTGACCGGGACCGGGCTGGCCGGCATCGTGCTGGCGGGTGGTGGGCTGGCGGGCAGTGGGCTGACGGGCGTCGGGCTGACCGGACGCGCGGGTGGCGTCGCGGGCGAGACCGGCAGCGCCATCGGCTCGGAGCGCGGCGCCTGCTCCGGCACGATCTGGCCGGTCTTCGTGGTGCGCACCGCCTTGCCGACCAGCACGGCGCCCTCGGCGACCACCATCTCCGGCTGCTCGATGGTCACCGGCGCCCGCCCGAACTCGCGGTGCAGCTCGGTCGCGACCAGGGGCATCTGGCTCCCGCCGCCGACCAGGAAGATGCCCGCGACCCGGTCGGCGGCCAGCCGCGACAGGCGCAGCGTCTCGGCGAGCGAGCCGACCGAGCGCTCCACCAGCGGCCGGGCGGCGTGCTCGAACTCTTCCCGCGTCACCGGTACGTCCACGTCGAGCACCGGCACCATGACCGTCACCGATGCGGCCCGCGACAGCCGCTCCTTGGCCTCCCGCGCCTCGTCGCGCAGCCGCCGGCTCGCGCGCGGGTCGGCGCTCACCCGGGCCCAGTCGTCCGCGGGGAGGGCCCGGCTCACGAGCCCGACGACGAGCTCGTCGAAGTCGAGGCCGCCGAGGTCGTCGCGTCCGCCAACGGCGCGCACGTCGAAGCCGGCCGCGGTCCTGGCGACCACGCTGCCGTCGAACGTGCCCGCGCCGAGGTCGTACACGACGACGCCCGAACCCACGGGAACCATGTGCTTCAGGACGCTCACGAAGTAGGTGGCCGCGGCGACCGGCTCGGGCACCAGCACGGCCCCGGGCAGCCCGGCCCGGCGCAGGGCCTCGTGCAGCGTCGCGCGCCGCGTCGAGGCCCAGCCGGCCGGGTGAGTGACGGTCACCGCGCCGGGCACGCCGCCGGCGGTTCGGGAGAACTCGGCCAGCACCCGCAGGAACACCGCGGTCATCATGTCGGCCACCGCGACCGTCTGCTCCCCCAGCAGCACCGACCCGTCGTCGATGCGGCGCTTCGGGTTCGGCTCGAACCGCTCGGGCGCGCGGCGGGCGGCGTGCACCGCGTCGCGGCCCACGACCAGCCCCTGCTCCTCGAGCGTCACGGCGGAGGGCAGCAGCGGCGAGCCGTCGAACAGCAGCGGGCGGGTGCGGCCGTCGGGCCAGCGGGCCACCGCGACCGTGTGCGACGTGCCGAAGTCCACGCCGAGGGCCACCATGCCGCGCAGTCTAGGCGGACTGCTCGACCGCCCGCTGGAGCGCTCGATAGATCTGCCCGAATTTGGGGGCGTCGGTGGTCGAGTAGATCATCGAGTCCCCGTCGGTGGTGCGCACCCAGATCTCGTGCACGCCCTTGCCGTGGTCGTGGGCGCGGTCGAGCAGGTCGAGCAGCCCCTCCAGGCAGAACGCGACCACGCCGCCGATGACGATCACGGCGAGGATGCCGCCGGCGATGTACATCGTGCGCTGCTCCCCGCGAAAGTCGATCCGCCGAGCCGCCATCGCGGCCGCGACCAGCAGCCCGATGACGAGGAGCACGGCGCCGCCGCGGGTGCCGATCATGTACGCCCCGTGCCGCAGCCGGCCCGTGCGCTCGTGCCAGATGTAGGTGAGCGTGTCGAGGGGATACCAGGCTTCAGCGACGCGCACACCGCCGGAGCTGATGTGCACCACGTTGTCGCGGTAGTACGTGGTGGCCATGGCACCTCAGACGGTACAGGCGAATACGCTCCGGGCAACGACAACGACGTTGAGGAGACACAAGGTGACTTCTTTGGTCAGGCTCGAGGCCGCGGACGGCATCGGCACCATCCGGCTCGATCGCCCGCCGATGAACGCCCTGAACATCGCCGTGCAGGAGCAGCTGCGCGCGGCCGCCCAGGAGGCGACCGCACGCGACGACGTGCGCGCGGTGGTCATCTACGGCGGCGAGAAGGTCTTCGCGGCCGGCGCCGACATCAAGGAGATGGCCGGCATGGGCTACGCCGAGATGTCCGCCCGCGCGGGCGCGCTGAGCTCCGCCTTCGACGCCGTGGCACGCATCCCGAAGCCGGTCGTGGCCGCGATCACCGGCTACGCCCTGGGCGGCGGCTGCGAGCTGGCCCTGACCGCCGACTGGCGCGTCGCCGCGGAGGACGCCCAGCTGGGCCAGCCGGAGATCACCCTGGGCATCATCCCCGGCGCCGGCGGCACCCAGCGCCTGGCCCGCCTGGTCGGCCCCGCCCGCGCCAAGGACCTGATCATGTCGGGCCGCTTCGTCCCCGCCCCCGAGGCGCTGGCGATGGGCCTGGTCGATCGCGTCGTACCGCGCGCCGACGTCTACGAGGCCGCCCTCGCCCTCGTCCGCCCCTACGTGAACGGCCCGGCCCTGGCCCTGCGCGCCGCGAAGCAGGCGGTGGACGGAGGCCTGGAGATGGACCTCGCCTCGGGCCTGGCCTGGGAGAGCCAGCTGTTCGCGGGGTTGTTCGCGACCGAGGACAAGGCCGAGGGCATGACCGCCTTCGTGGAGAAGCGCAAGCCGTCCTTCGGGGGCCGCTGAGTCTCAGCCGCATCGGGGCGCCGCGACTCCAACGGATCCGGCGCCCCTCGCCACCCCCGCGCGGGCGGTACGGCCCGCGCCGCGACTCCAACGGAGCCGGCGCCCCTTGCCGCCCCGCGCGGTTGGTACGGCCCGCGCCGCGACTCCAACGGAGCCGGCGCCCCTCGCCACCCCCGCGCGGTTGGTACGGCCCGCGCCGCGACTCCAACGGAGCCGGCGCCCCTCGCCACCCCCGCGCGGGCGGTACGGCCCGCGCCGCGACTCCAACGGAGCCGGCGCCCCTTGCCGCCCCGCGCGGTTGGTACGGCCTGACCTCGCCACCGTCGCGCGGCTTCGACCCGCAGGGAGCCCACTGATTCCGGATTGCCGAATGATGACCCGCGGCTTCCGGTTCCAATTGTTCACCATTTGCGCCGAGGCATGTGACGGGATCGCGGGGTTCGGTCGCGGGCTGGGATAATTTTGGCATGGGGCAGATGCAGTTGTTCAGTTCTCGGGAATTGGCTGCTATGCGGGATCGGACAAAGGCGCGGAATTGGTGGCCGGGGAAGGACGAGTTCCGCCGGGAGGCTCAGCGGCGGCGGGAATGGGGGCTGGCGAGACGGCATGCGGAGAAACTGCGCCGCCTCCACGGTCCTGCAGGAACCGCCGGGTCTCGTCCACACCAAATCGTCGGGGAAAATCGCGCCGGCGTCCACTCGAAACTCGCAGCCGCGCTTCCCGGACGCAACGATTCCGCGCATCCGGGCCGCGTAGTTTCACCGCCGGATCGCCATTGCGTGACGCCGGCCGCCGAACGCGATCCGAAATCGACTGGGACACCATCGCCCCATTCACGATCAGTCCGACCTGAACCTATGGCAACGGCGCGGCAGTCGAACAGTCGGACCCGCTTCGACGGTCCCCGCCATATCGGATTTTTCGCCTGTCAGGGTGTTTGTCGCTTCCGTCAGCATGGATCGCCCATCGTGATTGCGCACCCTCGCGAACGCGGGGCAGACACCCACGGACGGCGGCACCCGCACGGAGACGAGCCGCGGCGCGGCCGCGAGGCTGACGCAAACGCAGTGGCCACCTGGGGCACAGGCTGGGTGCGGCACACAGACACTGCGGCACGCAGCCGTGCGACGCAAACGTCACGCCGCGAGGGCGCGGGCGCCACGGGGCACGACGCACGGCACGGCGCACGGCGCACGGCGCGAAGGAGAAGGCGCGAAGGAGAAGGCGCGAAGGAGAAGGCGCGAAGGAGAAGGCGCGAAGGAGAAGGCGCGAAGGAGAAGGCGCGAAGGAGAAGGCGCGAAGGAGAAGGCGCGAAGGAGAAGGCGCGAGGGCGCGGACGCGAGGGGCCAAGGCGCCACGGCGCGAAGGTGCGAACGCCACAGAGCCGCAGCCGGCAGCGACGGCACGGGACGGACACGGCGCACAGCCGGAACGGCACAGCGCAGCGCAAACGCCACTCTGCGAGGCGACGACACGACGGCGCGGACGCCACGGCCCGAGCGCGAGGGCGCGGACGCCGCGACCCGAGCGCGGACGCGCGGCACACGCGGCGCGGACGCGCGGCACACGCGGCGCGGACGCGCGGCACACGCGGCGCGGACGCGCGGCACACGCGGCGCGGACGCGCGGCACACGCGGCGCGGACGCGCGGCACACGCGGCGCGGACGCGCGGCACACGCGGCACGGACGCGCGGCACACGCGGCACGGACGCGCGGCACACGCGGCGCGGACGCGCGGCACACGCGGCGCGGACGCGAGGCACACGCGGCGCGGACGCGAGGGCCAACTTCAGCCCGGGGTGGACTTGACACAAAGGCGCAGCGCACGCCACGGTGCGACGCCAACACCACGGCGCGAGGACGCGGTCCCACGGCACGTCAGCGGGCACGGGCGGCGCGGACGCCACGGCGTGAGGGTGCGCGGCCTTGATGGCCCGGACGCCACCGGGCGTGGGCGCGGACGTGACGGAGCGGCAGCAGGCATGGCCAGCGCGGACGCGACCGGACGCGGCGCACGAACGCAGCGGCACAGGGCGCCAGCAGGCGCGAAGGCGCGAAGGCGCGAAGGCGCGAGATAGGCGCGGCGCGGACGTGAGGGCGCCTACGACAGCGCGACGACGCGGCAGCAGGCGGCGCGCAACCCCGAACGCCACCGGTGGCGAAAGCTCGGCGGCAGGTGGGCGCTACGCCTCGGACTGGGCGTGGAAGCGGCCGTCCACCGTCGTGAGCTTCAGTGGCATGCCGAACGCCTTCGACAAGTTGTCGGCCGTGATTGTGTCGTGCAGCAGGCCCTGCGCCACCACGCCGCCCTCGCGCATCAGCATGGCGTGGGTGAAGCCGGGTGGAATCTCCTCCACGTGGTGGGTGACCAGCACGATGGCGGGAGCGTCGGGGTCGGCCGCCAGATCGGCCAAGCGGCGCACCAAATCTTCCCGGGCGCCCAGGTCCAGACCGGCCGACGGCTCGTCCAGCAGCAGCAGCTCCGGGTCCGTCATGAGGGCCCTGGCGATTTGTACCCGCTTGCGCTCACCCTCCGACAGGGTGCCGTAGACGCGGTCGGCGAGCGCCGCGACCCCGAGCTGGTCGAGCAGGGCCAGGGCGCGGCCCTCGTCCATGCGGTCGTACGCCTCGCGGTAGCGCCCGACCACGGCCCACGACGCGGTCAGTACCACGTCGCGCGCGGTCTCCTCGAAGGGTAGGCGCAGGGCGTTGGAGGAGAAGCCGAGGCGGGTCTTGAGCTCGGCGATGTTCGTCCGGCCCAGCTGTTCGCCCAGCACGGTGACCGTGCCGCTCGACGGGTGCATCCGCGCGCCGGCGAGGTTGAGCAGCGTGGTCTTGCCGGCCCCGTTCGGGCCGAGGATCACCCAGCGCTCGTCCAGCTCGACCTGCCAGCTCACCGATCGGATGAGATGGTTGCCGTTGCGGGTGACCGTCGCATCGTCGACGGCGATGACAAGGTCATCTGACACGTGCCAATCCAATCACGCCGCACATATCGACGACTGGCGGGGCCACGCCGACGTGACGAAGGCCGTATTCTGCGCTCCGATGACACCCGCACTGGAAATCGACGGTCTGGTCAAGACGTACCAGAGCGTGTTCGGCCGACCGCGCGCCGCGCTCGACAAGCTTGACATGCTGGTCGAACCGGGACAGATCCACGGGTTCCTGGGACCGAACGGCTCGGGCAAGTCCACGACGCTCAAGACACTGCTCGGCCTCCTGCGCGCCGACGGCGGGCACATGCGCATCTTCGGCGAACCCGTGCCGCGGTTCCAGGCCGCGATGGCGGCGCGGGTCGGCGCGATCGTCGAGGCGCCGGCGTTCTTCGGCAACCTGACGGGGTACAAAACCCTCTCCCTGCTGGCGAAGGCCGGCGGGGTGCCGAGGCAGCGGGTGGGGGTCGTCCTCGACCAGGTCGGGCTCGCCGATCGCTCCGAGGACATGGTGCGGTCCTACTCCCTCGGCATGCGCCAGCGCCTCGCGGTCGCGTCGGCGCTGCTGAAGAACCCGGACCTGCTCATCCTCGACGAGCCCAACAACGGGCTCGACCCCGCGGGCGTGCGCGAGATGCGGGATCTGCTGCGCGGCCACGCGGAGCAGGGCAAGACGGTCGTCATCTCCAGTCACATCCTGGCCGAGATCGCCCAGATCTGCGACTCCGTCACGATCATCTCCCGCGGCCGTACGGTCGCCGCCGGCCCGGTCTCCGAGGTCCTCGCGGTCGCGGACAAGGGCTCGTACCGTGTGCGCGTCGACGACCACCAGCGCGCCGCCCAGATCCTGACCGAGGCGGGCGCGGACGTGAGCATCACCGGCGACCACCTCGTCGTGCACGACCTCGCGGAGCCGGCCTGGGTGTCGTACACGCTGGGCGTCCACGACATGTGGGTGCGCGAGCTGTCCCCGGTCGCGCAGCTGGAGGACGCGTTCCTGACCATCACGGGCAGCGGCTCCCGCGGCTCCTTCCGGCCCGTGGACGACTCCGAGCGGACCCCGCAGGAGCGGCCGGCATGAGCGGCACGCAGCGACGCGCAGTGGCCACGCATCAGGGAGGCGGGCCGAACGTACGCCGGAGCGAAGCGGAGGTGTCGGCATGAAGCACCTGTTCGCCGCGGAGTGGTCGCGGCTGTTCGCCCGCCGCATCACCCTCGTGACCGGGGTGCTCGTCGGCACGCTGCTGGCCTTCCTCACGTTCGGCTTCACCCTCACCGGCAGCAGCCCGACCGCGGCCGAGCAGGCGGCCGCCGCGGAGCGCGCCGGCCCGCTCGCGCAGCTGTGGGACCAGCGCACCGAGCACTGCGGCCGCGTCCAGAGCGGCCTGGAGCAGGCCGAGCCGGGCGAGGACCTGCCGAAGGCGTGCGACTACGGCCCGCGCCCGACCGCCGACTCGCTGCTGGACTACGGGTTCTCGTTCCACCGCCAGTGGCCGTCGCTGTACTACGGTGCCGCCGTCCTGTTCGCCCTCGCCGGCTTCGTGCTGGGCGCCTCGTTCGTGGGCGTCGAGTGGAGCTCCGGCGGGATGTCCGGTCTCCTGCTGTGGGCCCCCCGCCGCGGCGCCGTGCTGGGGGCGAAGCTGCTGGCCGTCGTCTCCGGCGTCGCCCTCATGACGGTCGTGTACCTCGGGCTGTGGACCGCCGCCTTCCTGGCCCTGGCCCCGGGCGGCGAGAACGTGAGCCGGATGAGCGCGCCCGAGTTCGGCTCGCTGCTGCTCACCGGCCTGCGCGTGGTGTTCGTCGCCATGGCCGGCACCGCGCTGGGCTTCTCGGTCGCGTCGATCGGCCGGCACACGTCCGCCGCCCTCGGCGCCGGCATCGCGTACCTGCTGCTGTGGGAGTTCGGCAGCACCGTCGTCTTCACCGTGGTCGAGACCACCGACTACGCGGAGCCGTACCGCCTGTCGAGCTACGCCCGCGCCTGGCTGAGCCTGGGCGTCCTGCCCGACCCGAACGCCACCGCGACCGTGGCCCGGTCGACCTTCAGGGCGACGTGGGAGACGGGCGGCCTGGTGATCGCGGCGGTGGTGACCGCGGTGGCCGCCGCGGCCTTCCTCGCCATGCACCGCCGCGACGCCCGCTGAACGGCTGAACGGCTGAACGGCGTGAAACTTTCACGCCGTCGAGCCGAAGACCTCCTCGCGCACCGCGTCCAGACCCGTCAGGATCGCGCCGTGCAGCACCGGCTCCGAGGACACCTCGGTCGCCACCACGCGCGGTGAGACCACGGCGATCGCGGCGACCTCGTGCTGCACCCGCTGCGCCAGATCCGCCCCGCCGGCCTGTCCCACGTCGCCCGCGAGGACCACGAGCTCAGGGTCCAGCACGAGGCCGACCGAGGCGACGCCGAGCGAGATGCGCCGCGCCAGCTCGTCGAGGAACGGGCTGCCCGCGGTGCCGGCGGCGATGGCCGCCCGGACCGCCTCCGCCGCCCCCGCCGACTTGAACCCGTGGGTCTTGGCGATCGAGCGCACCGCCGCCGCGTCGACCAGGGTGCGGAAGCCGTTCTTCGAGCGCCGGGACACGTCGCGGCTGATCTGGGTGCCGGCGACCGGTAGGTATCCGATCTCGCCCGCGGCCCCGGCCGAGCCGCGGTGCAGGCGACCGCCGAGCACGACCGCGGTGCCGACGCCCCGGTCCAGCCAGACGAGCACGAAGTCCCGCGCGCCGACCGCCGCGCCCGAGTGCTGCTCGGCGATCGCGGCCAGGTTCACGTCGTTCTCGAACATGACGGGGCGGCCGAGGTCCTCGCGCAGGGCGGTGAGCAGGCCGCGGTGCCAGCGCGGGAGGTCCCAGGCGAACGTGATCTCGCCGCTCTTGGGGTCGACGAGGCCGGGCGTGCCGAGCACGATCCGCCGGATGCGGTCGATCGGCGCGCTCGCGGCCGAGGCCGCCTCCACGACGGCGGCGTGCACGACCTTGACCGGGTCGTCGCCGTCGCCGATGGACACGTCGGTGCGCCCGACGATGGCGCCCGTGATGTCCGCCACCCCGGCGACCACGTGCGCGGGGCCGGCCTCGACGCCGACGACGAACGCGGTGGAGGGCACCACGGCGTACATCTGGGCGTTCGGCCCCCGCCCGCCGGCCTGCTCGCCGACGCGGGCCACGAGGCCGCGCTCCTCCAGCCGCTCGACCAGCTGCGACGCGGTGACCTTGGACAGCCCGGTCAGCTCGCCGAGCTGCGCTCGGGTGAGGGGGCCTCGGCTCAGCAGCAGCTCGAGGGCGGCACGATCGTTGAGGGCGCGCAGCAGGCGAGGCGTGCCGGGCAGTCGGGCGGAACTCATCGTGACGAAGACCCCTAGTATTTAGGAAACTTTCCTATTAGCGTGCCACAAGCAACCTATTCGCAGAGCGTACGGCCGGACCCACCGGTCGGCCTACGCACAACCGGTCAGAAAGCTCTTACGATCGTGGATAGCGCACCGGAACGAGTGTGCGGCGCCCGCGCCGTACCCGCGCCCGCGCTGAGGGGGGAACCAAACGTGTCGACCGATCCCGGACTCCACCGGCTGGCCATGGGCACGCTGCTGGGCGCCTTCCGCGGGGAGGAGGCCCCGGCGTGGGCCCTGGACCTCCTCGCCGAGGGGATGGCCGGACACCTGCTCTTCGGCTTCAACATCGTCGAGCGCGACCAGCTCGCGAAGCTGACCGCGAGCCTGCACGCCGTGCGCGACGGCGTGCTCATCGCCATCGACGAGGAGGGCGGCGACGTCACCCGCCTGGCGCACCGGGCCGGCAGCCCCTACCCGGGCAACGCCGCGCTGGGCGCCCTCGGCGACCCCGCCGTCACCCGCAGGGTGTACCGCACCATCGGCGCCGAGCTCGAGGCCCTCGGCATCAACCTCAACCTCGCGCCCACCGTGGACGTCAACACCGCCGACGACAACCCGATCATCGGCACCCGCAGCTTCGGCGCCGACCCGATCGCCGTCGCCACGCACACCGCCGCCGCCGTGCTCGGCCTGCAGGGCGCGGGCGTCGCCGCGTGCGCCAAGCACTTCCCCGGCCACGGCGCGACGCTCGCCGACTCGCACCGCGAGCTGCCGACCGTGGACATCGACCCGGCCCTGCTGCGCGGCCGCGAGCTGCCGCCGTTCGTCGCCGCGATCGAGGCCGGCGCCAAGTCGATCATGTCCGCGCACATCCGCGTCCCCGCGCTCACCGGCGACGCCCCCGCGACCTTCAGCCGCGCGGTGCTCGTCGACCTGCTGCGCGGCGAGCTGGGCTTCACCGGCGTCGTGGTGACCGACGCGCTGGAGATGCTCGGCGCGGCCCGCTACGCCGGCGGCATCCCCGAGGGCGCGGTGCTGGCCCTGGCCGCGGGCGCCGACCTGCTCTGCATCGGCGCCGACATCGACGAGCAGATCACGCGGGCCTGCGCGGACGAGATCGTCGCGGCCGTGCGCGACGGGCGCCTGCCGCTCGCCCGCCTCGAGGAGGCCGTGGCGCGCGTGGCCGACCTGAGCGCGTGGACGCGCAGCGGCGACCGCACCGACCGCGAGGAGCCGGGCCTGGGCTACCCCGCGGCCCTGAGCGCCGTGCGGATCGAGGGCACCCACGACCGCGCGACCGCGCCGCTGATCGTCCAGCTCGAGTCCGAGTCGTCGATCGCCGCCGGCCGCGTGCCGTGGGGCCTCGGCCCGCACGTCAACGGCACCGAGCAGCTGCGCGTCGTGGCCGCCCAGGCGGACCCGGCCGAGCTGCGCGCCCGCGCGGGCGCCCGCCCGATCGTGGTGGTCGGCCGCAACGTGCACCGCCTCCCGGGCGCCCGCGCGCTGGTGGAGACGCTGGCGCAGACCCACGCGGTGACCGTGGTGGAGATGGGCTGGCCGTCGTCGTGGCGCCCGAGCGGCGCGAAGGCGTTCATCACGACCTGGGGCGCGAGCCACGCCAACGGCCGCGCCGCCGCGGAGACGCTCGGCCTGGCCGCATAACCGCCAAAGCCGAAAACCCAGAAGCCAAAAGGCAAGAACGAAGAGCCACAAGCTTCCTGCTCGGGTCCGCGTCACCTGCTGACCGTTGCTCCCGCCAGACAAAAGGGCGGTCCCTGGAGGGCCTTCGGCCGAAAGGGACCGCCCTAGCCGTGTCCGTGGTGCCAAGGACGACAGCCGCTACGCGGCTGAGGCCCGCACCAGGGTGCGGATCTGGCGCAGCAGCACCGACAGCGCCGCCAGGTCTCCGGGCGACTCCCCGAACTCGCCGATCGCGTTACGCGTCCGCGCGATCGAGGTCGCGTTGCTCTGCTCCCACTCGTGCACCCGCTCCTCCGGGTCCACCTCCGGCGTGGTGGCGTTGAGCACCTCCGCGGTGAGGGCGGCCAGCGCGGCGTAGAGGTCGTAGCGCAACGCCATCCGGGCGAGCGTCTGCCACCGGTCCTCGCGCGGGAGCGCCGAGATCCGCGACAGCAGATCGTCGACCCGGAAGCGCTCGGAGAGCAGGTAGTAGACGGTCGCGACCTCGTTCACGTCGCGGTCCGTCGTGGACGCGACCTCGACGATGTCGAGCAGGCCGAAGCCGTACATGATCCGCGTCGTGCTGTCCGCGATCTCCTCGGGCAGCCCCAGCTCCCGCAGCCCCTCGGTGTTGGCGTGCAGCGCGTCGCGCTCCCGGCCCCGGAACAGCGTGTCCAGCTGCGGCAACAGCCGGGCGATGCCGGGCTTCAGCCGCGCGATCTCGGCGGGCACGTCGATCGGGAGCCGCCGGTTGGAGACCAGCCAGCGCACCGCCCGGTCGAGCAGCCGCCGCATCTCCAGGTAGACGGCGGTCTGCGACTTCGTCGGGATCTTGTTGTCGAGCGACTCGACGGCGCGGCGCAGCTCCGACAGCCCGTACACCTCGTTGACCACCACCGAGGCGCGCAGCACGTCCGCGGCCCCGGCGCCGGTCTCCTCGGAGGCGCGGTGGAAGAACGACGTACCGCCCTGGTTCACGGCCTCGTTGACGATCGCGGTGGTGACGATTTCGCGGCGCAGCGGGTGCTCGGCCATCGCCTCGGCGAAGCGTTCCCGCAGCGGCGTCGGGAAGTACTCGACCAGGACCTTGTTGGTCCACGCCTCGTCGGGCAGGTCGGAGTCGAGGATCTCGTGCTCGAGCACGATCTTCACGTAGGACAGCAGGACCGCGAACTCGGGTGAGGTGAGCCCGACCCCGGTGGCGGCCCGCTCGTCGAGCTCCTCGTCGCTGGGCAGGCCCTCCAGGGCCCGGTCGAGCTGCCCGCGCCGCTCCAGGTCGGCGATGAGCCGCTTGTGGACCGGCAGCAGCGAGCGCGACTGCGCCCGGGCGTTGCCCAGCGCGGTGGCCTGGTCGTAGTTGTCGCGCAGGACCAGCTCGCCGACCTCGTCGGTCATCTCGGCCAGCAGCGGGTTGCGCTCGGCCGCGTCCAGCTCCCCCGCGGCGACCGCACGGTCGAGCAGGATCTTGATGTTGACCTCGTGGTCGGAGCAGTCGACGCCGGCCGAGTTGTCGATGAAGTCCGTCGCGATGCGGCCGCCGTTGAGCGCGTACTCGATACGGCCCCGCTGGGTCAGGCCCAGGTTGCCGCCCTCGCCGACGACCTTCGCGCGCAACTCCCGGCCGTTGACCCGCACATAGTCGTTGGCCTTGTCACCGACATCGGCGTGAGACTCCGCGGTGGCCTTGACATAGGTGCCGATACCGCCGTTCCAGAACAGGTCCACGGGCGCGGCGAGGATCGCGTGCATGACGTCGTTCGGGGCGAGCGGCCCGGTGGCCGTGATCCCCAGCACCGCCCGGGCCTGCTCGGAGAGGTTGACCGACTTGGCCGTGCGCGGGTAGATGCCGCCACCCTCGGACAACAGCGACCGGTCGTAGTCGTCCCACGAGGAGCGAGGCAGATCGAACATGCGCCGCCGCTCGGCGTAGGAGGTCGCCGCGTCCGGGGACGGATCGATGAAGATGTGCCGGTGGTCGAACGCGGCCACCAGCCGGATGCACGGCGAGAGCAGCATCCCGTTGCCGAACACATCCCCCGACATGTCACCGACACCCACCACCGTGAACGCGCACGCCTGCGTATCCACACCAAGCTCACGGAAATGCCGCTTCACCGACTCCCAGGCACCCTTGGCCGTGATCCCCATCTTCTTGTGGTCATAGCCCGCCGACCCACCCGACGCGAACGCATCACCCAACCAGAACCCGTACCGCACCGAAATCTCGTTCGCGATGTCCGAAAACGTCGCCGTACCCTTGTCCGCCGCCACCACCAGATACGGATCATCCGGGTCATGACGCACCACATCCGGCGGCGACACCACCTTCCCACCGTCAAGATTGTCCGTCACATCCAGCAGCGCCGAAATGAACAACTGATAACACGCCACAGCCTCGTCACGGTCACCCGGAAGCTGCTTCAGCACAAACCCGCCCTTGGCCCCCGTCGGCACGATCACCGCGTTCTTCACCATCTGCGCCTTGACCAACCCCAAGATCTCCGTACGGAAATCCTCCCGCCGATCCGACCACCGCAGACCACCACGCGCCACCGAACCGAACCGCAGATGCACACCCTCGAACCGCGGCGAGTACACGAAAATCTCAAACCGCGGCCGCGGCGCCGGCAGATCCGGAATCGACTGCGGATCCAGCTTGAACGCCGTATACGACTTCGGCCGCCCACCATCCCCACGCTGGAAGAACGACGTACGCAACGTCGCCTGAATCAGATGCAGGAACGAACGCAGAATCCGATCCTGATCCAGGCTGGTGACCTCGTCGAGGTCGGCGTTGATCGCGGCGACGAGCTCCTTGGACTGCACCGAGCGGGTCGCCTCGGACAGCTGCAGCCGCGGGTCGAACCGGGCGGCGAAGAGCGCGACGAGCTTGGAGGCGACGGCCGGGTACGCCAGCAGGGTCGTCTCCATGTAGTCCTGGGAGAAGACGGTGCCGGCCTGGCGCAGGTACTTCGCGTAGGCCCGCAGCACCACGACCTCGCGCCAGGTCAGCCCGGCCTTGAGCACCAGGCTGTTGAAGCTGTCGACCTCGGCCTCGCCCCGCCAGGTGGCCGAGAACGCGTTCTCCAGGTGGGGCCGCACGTCGGCGATGGCCCGGGAGTCGGGCGGCAGCTGGAGGCCGAAGTCGTACAGGTAGATCGTCCCGTCGGACCGCACGACCTCGTAGGGCCGCTCGTCGGTGACCCGCACGCCGAGGGAGTGCAGCACCGGCAGCACGGCCGAGAGCACCATGGGCTCGCCGTAGCGGAAGACCTTGAAGCGGATGTCGGACTCGTCCTGGCGCCGGCGGTACACGTGCATGACGAGCTGGCCCGGCTCGTCGAGCAGCTCCAGCTTGGCGACGTCCTTGACCGCCTCGTAGGGCGTGTGCTCGTCCTTGTACGTGTCCGAGATCGCCCCGCCGTAGCGCTGGTACAGCACCTTGGCCTGGTGCTCGTCGTTGAGCTTGCGCTCCAGCACCAGCCGGAAGTCGTCGTCCCAGAGCCGGGTCGCCTCGGAGAGCCGCTCGGTGAGGTCGTCGACGTCGACCCAGCCGGGCGGGTTGCCGGGCTCGGTGCGCACGATGAAGTGCACGCGGGCGAACTTGGACTCGCTCACCCGGGTCGTGTAGTCCACCCCGACGCCGTTGAGCTCGGCGAGCAGGATCTGCTGGATGCGCAGCCGGTTCGCGGTGGTGAACCGGTCGCGGGGCAGGTAGACCAGGCACGAGATGAAGCGGCCGTAGGCGTCGCGGCGCAGGAACACCCGCAGCTGACGGCGGCCGGCCAGGCGCAGCACGCCCATGACGGCCTTGTAGAGCTCGTCGGTGCCGATCTGGAACAGCTCGTCGCGCGGGTACGTCTCGAGCGTCTCCATCAGGTCCTTGCCCGAGTGCGAGCGCGGCGACAGGCCGGAGCGCTCGACCACCTCGGCGACCTTGCGCTTGACCACGGGGAGGTCGCGGACGCTGGTGCGATACGCCGCCGAGGAGAACAGCCCGAGGAAGCGCCGCTCGCCGATCACGTTGCCGTCGGCGTCGAACATCTTGAAGCCGATGTAGTCCAGGTAGGCCGAGCGGTGCACGGTGGCGCGGGAGTTCGCCTTCGTGATGATGAGCAGCCGCTTCTCCAGCGCCTTGGCGTAGGCCTCCGCGGTCATCGAGGACAGCACCCGCGGCTGGACCCGGTCCCCGCGCAGGATGCCCAGGCCGCTGCCCAGGACCGCCTGCAGCAGCTCCTCGCCGTTCTCGCCGCGGATCAGCCTGTACTGCCGGTAGCCCAGGAAGGTGAAGTGGTCGTCGACGAGCCAGCGCAGCAGCTCGACCGAGTCCGTGATGTCCTTGTCCGGCACGGGCAGCTGCGCGGAGCCGAGCTCGTCGGCCAGCGCGAGCGCCTGGGTGCGCATCCTCGGCCAGTCCTCGACCGCCTCGCGCACGTCGTTGAGCACCCGGGCCAGGTCGGTGCGCAGCTCCTCCAGCTCCGCCTCGTCGCGGATGCGGTCGACCTCGATGCGGATCCAGCTCTCGACGATGTCGCCGGCGATCGCGTCCTCGGGCTCGACCCCGACGCGGACGTCCTCCAGCGCGCCCAGCGGGGCGCGGCGCACCACGACGAGCGGGTGCACGAGCAGGTTGACGTCGATGTTGCGCGACGACAGCGCGCTGGTGACCGAGTCGACCAGGAACGGCATGTCGTCGGTGACGATCTCCACCGCGGTGCCGCCGGTGACGCTCAGCCCCAGGCGCAGCTTGAGCTCGCCGGGCACGCGCTGCTGCGCGAGCTCCCGGTGGGACGCGGTGGCGTCGACCATCTTGGCGACGTTGCAGGCGGCCAGCTCCTCATCGGGAACCAGGCGCCAGTAGGCCCCGACCAGCTCGGGATCGGCATCCCGCGCGGTGGCCAGCACGACCGCCTCCGCGACCAGGTGCTCCGCGTTGGGCACTGACTGCTCCAGCTCGTCGTCTTCGATCGCGTCGGGATTTCGCGCGGCGCCTAAGTCCCGCGTGTCGTCCTTCACCGGGGTCGCCCCAGGCCGATTCATCGGTTGTTCTCCCCTCGCCCACGTCGTTGTGGGTTGTCCGCCCTCAGCCTAAGACTCTGCGGGAGGTTCGCCTCAGTCCGGTTCACCATCGTCGTGTACCCGATCACGCGGGGCTCGGCGTACTGAATTGTCCCGCTTGTTCGATCTTGGGGCGTGCAGAACCGAGCTTTCATGACGCAGAATCGCCCCCATGGCCGTTTCGATCCGTCGTGTCACCGCACTCGCCGCCGCCCTGGCGCTGCTCGGCACATTGCCCGCGTGCTCCAGCAAGCCGCCGGACGACTCGCTCAAGACGTTCCTCGGGGCCTGGGAGCAGGGCAACCTCGCCGGGCTGAAGTTCTTGGGGCCGGACGGCAAAGCCCTGGCCGGCGACGCCGCGCAGAAGCTGTGGACGACGGTCGCGGGTGACCTGGCCGCCAAGCCGCCGAAGCTCACCCTCAAGGGCGCGCCGGTGGTCAAGGACGACAACAGCAGCGCCGTCGTGCACGTGGCCTGGCCGGTGGCCGACTCGACGTGGGAGTACGACACCACGGTCGACGCCAAGCGGGTGGACAAGGAGTGGCGGGTCGTCTTCGGCGCCAAGACCATCAATCCGAAGTTCGAGGCCACCGACAAACTTTCGATCCGTAAGACCGCGGGGGCGCGCGGCAGCATTCTCGACGGTTCCGGCCAGCCGATCGTGAGCAGCAAGCCGGTCGTGATCGTCGGCGTGCAGCCGCGCTCGATCACCGACATCAACATCGTGGTCAGGAATCTGACAGACGCGTTCAAGCAGGCGAACGTGGACGTCGACGTGTCGGGCCTGCCGGCGAAGGTGAAGAGCGCCGCGCCCGACGCCTTCGTGCAGATCGTGACCCTGCGCAAGGAGGTCTACGACCCGATCGCGAACAAGCTGAACTCGACCCCCGGCGTGATCGCCCGCAACTCGACCCAGGCCCTCGCCCCCTCCGCGCAGTTCGCCCGCGCCCTGCTGGGCACGACCGGCGAGGTGACGAAGGAGATCATGGACAAGAACCCCGGCAAGTACCAGATCGGGGACGTGGTCGGGCTCGGCGGGCTGCAGCAGAAGTACGACTCCGTCCTGCAGGGCAAGCCGGGCGTCAAGGTGATCGTCTCCATGCCGCAGGGCACGCCCGACAAGGAGTTCTTCTCCTCGGACGCCACGACCGGCGGCACGGTGAAGCTCAGCCTCGACCAGAACATGCAGAACGCGGCGGAGCAGGCCCTCGCGGGCGACACGCGACGCTCGGCCCTGGTGGCGATCCGCATCAGCGACAACTCGATCGTCGCGGTGGCCAACGGTCCCGGCGCGGCCGCGAACAACTTCGCGCTCGTCGGCCAGACCCCGCCCGGCTCGATGCTCAAGGCGGTCACCGCGCTGGCGGTGCTGGACAAGGGCATGACCGGCGAGTCCGTCGTGAACTGCCCGAAGACGCTCACGGTCGACGGCCGCACGTTCAAGAACTCGCACGACGAGGAGCTCGGCAGCGTACCGCTGCGGACCGACTTCTCGAAGTCCTGCAACACCGCGTTCGCCTCGCTCGCGCCCCAGATCGCCCCCGACGGGCTGGGCAAGACGGCCCAGACGCTGGGCCTGGGCATCCCGTGGGACCTCGGGGTGGACGTGTTCACCGGCAAGGTCTCGGTGAACGGCTCCAAGGCCGAGCAGGCGGCGGCCGCGTTCGGCCAGGGCACCAACCTGGTCTCCCCGGTCATCATGGCGGCCGCGGCGGCGGGCATCGCCCGGGGCCAGTGGAAGCAGCCCCAGCTGGTGCTGGAGCCGGCCCCCAAGAGCCCGGCGGCCGACGGCCCGCAGCTCAACCAGGCCTCCGTCGACGCCCTGCGGCAGATGATGCGCGAGGTCGTCACCGAGGGCACGGCGAGCCAGCTCAAGGGCCTCTCGGGCGACCTGCGGGGCAAGACCGGCACCGCCGAGTACGACAACGATCCCGCGCACACCCACTCCTGGTTCATGGGCTACCGCGGCGACATCGCCTTCTGCGTCTTCGTCGAGAACGGCGGCGCCTCGACCGCGGCGGCGGTGCCGATCGCGGGCAAGTTCTTCCAGACCATCGGCTGAGGCGACCGCGCCCGGGCTCCCGCATCCATGACGGGGGCCCGGGCGCGCTCAGCTCGTGGTCTCTTCCTCTTCGACCGGCGTGCGGGCGGCGGGCACGACATCGGTGAGCGGCGACTCGGGCGAGTCCTCGACCCCGCGCCGGGCGGCCTGCGCGGGCACGAACGGCCCGCCGGCGCGCTTCAGGCCCCCGGGCCCGATCGCGTCGCGAGGCAGCGAGTCGAGCGAGAGCGAGGAGGACCGGCTGTACAGCCCGAGCAGCCGGGCCGGCTTCTCCGGCGCGGTTTCCCCGTCCACCCCAACGGCCACGGCTTCCGGCTCAGGCGCAGCTTCGGACTCGAGCCCGGCTTCCGGCTCGGGCTCGGCTGCGAGCTCAGCCTCGGCCGACGCCGGCTGGTCCTCGGGCTCGCCGGGCGACTCCCTCGCGGCCCACTCGTCCCAGCCCCGGGCGCCGGCGGTCGGCTCCGCATCGGGGCCGTCCGCGTCGTCGTCGGCCCCGGCATCCGCAACCGGCTCATCATCGACCGGCTCATCGTCAATGGGCTCATCGTCAACGGGCTCATGATCCTCGGCCACGCCGCGATCGATCTTCGCCGCCGCCCCGGCGAGCAGCGCACTCGTCCCCGCCCACCCCGCGCCGTCGGACATTTCCGACACGTCAGAGATGCGGGGAGCGACGTCGACGAACCGCGGCACCGCGCCGGCCTCGGCGGGCGAGTGCCCGTCCGGCGACGGCATCAGCGGCGGCAGGGCGGCCGGCGGCCGCGGCGTGGCCAGCGGCGGCGCCGAGATCGGCGGGGCCGACACCGGGTCCGCGAACGGCGGCGCCGAGATGATCGGGTCCGGCGACGCCGCCACGAGGGCCGAGGACGTGATGAGCGGCTCGAGCCCGGCGACGAGCACGTCCGTGACCTCCGCCGCGTACTGCCCGTCCGGGTCGTAGTCCGGGTCGAACACGGTGACCTGCGCGCCCAGGCAGCGCGGGTCGCTGACGAGCCCGCTGAGCAGGATCTCCAGCTCGCGATAGGCGATGCCGCCGACGTCGGGGGCGTCCACCGCCGGCATCACGGCCGGGTCGAGGACGTCCACGTCGACGTGCACCCAGAAGCCGGCGCAGTCGCGCAGCTGCTCGCGGGCCCACTGCGCGGACCGGGCGGCCCCGTTGGAGCGCAGCTCGGGCACGGCGCGGGCGACGATCCCGGCGGCCTGCAGATCGAGGCGGTACTCGTCGTGGGTGCGGATGCCTAGGAGGGCGACGTCGACGTCGCGGAAGTACGGCCGGCGCTGCTCGATCGAAGCGAGGTTGGCCTGCCCCCGGCCGGTCGCGAGGGCCAGCGCCTCGCCCGCCGCGGCGCCCACGTAGGAGGCGTTGCCCTCGTGGCGGAAGTCCGAGTGCCCGTCGACGTAGACGAGGCCGATGCGCCCGCCGGCCTCGTTCTGGTAGCGGCGCATGGCCAGGCCGGCGCCGAGCAGGATCGAGCAGTCGCCGCCGAGCACGAGCGGGAAGTCGCCGGCGTTCAGGACCGAGCCGATGCGGTCGGCGAGGCGCTTGACGAACACGGCGATCTCGGCCGACTGGGCCACGCCGTCGCCGGGCTGCCACCCCGCCGGGTCATACCGCGGCGGGGTGATGCAGCCGGCGTCGCGCGCGCCCAGCCGGGTCAGCAGGTTGTGGTCGCGCAGCGCGCCGGGCGCCTTGGCGCAGCCGGGCACCGAGGTTGCGGTCGGTGGCCGTAACCCGAGGTTGCTCGGCGCGTCGACGACGGCGATGCGGCGCACGGCGGCCGCCGTCAGAACAGCGCGCTCGCCAGTGCCCGGCGGGCCTTGGCGACGGCGGGGTCGTCGGGGCCGGCGATGGTGAACAGCGAGAGCAGGTGCCTGCGCACCGACTCGCGCTCCTCGCCGGCGGTGCGGCGGACGAGCCCGACGAGGCGGGTGTAGCCCTTGTCGGCCTCGCCGGTGAGGACCTCGACGTCGGCGGCGAGCAGCTGCGCCGGCAGGTCGTCGGGCGCGTCCTGGGCCGCGGCGAGCGCGCCGGCCAGGTCGACGCCGTCGGTGCGCCGCAGCAGGCCGACCTGGGCCAGCCCGGACTCGGCGGCGATGTCGTTCGGGGTCTCGTCGAGGATCTTCTGGTAGGCCGCGGCGGCCGCGTCGAGGTCCCCGTCGGCCATGGCGTCGTCGGCCGCGAGCAGCCGCGGGTCCTCGGGCCGCTCGACCTCGACGCCGGCCGCCTTCAGCACCGCGTCGATCCACTGGCGCAGGTGCGGCTCGGGCAGCGCCTGGTTGAAGGCGTCGACCGGCTGCCCGCCGACGATCGCGACGACGAACGGGATGTTCTGGATGCGGAACATCTGCGCGAGGCGCGGGTTCGTCTCGACGTCGACCCGTGCGAGCGTCCAGGCGCCCGCGCCCTCGGCCGCGAGCGCGGCCAGGAGCGGGGAGAACTGCTGATCCGGCGCGCTGCCGGCGACGTAGAAGTCGATGACGACCGGCGCGGTCAGCGAACGCTGGATGACGTCCTGCTGGAAGCTCGCCTCGGTGACCTCGATCACGTTGGCGCCGGCCGGGGCGCCCGCGTGGGCATCGGGGGCGGGCCGCGCCGCGGCCGCGGTGTTGCGAGCGGCCAGGGCGCCGAGGTCCACCGCCCCGCGGGTGAAGATCGACTGTGACTGGCGTGGGTCGGTCATGGCCCTAGTTTTGCACGCGCCCCTAGTGCTCTGCCGCAAGTGATCGGTCGGATCCACCCGCTACCAGTGTGACGGCCCCGTCGATGTGCTCGACGGTGAAGAGCGTGCCGGGCGGGAAGTCGCCGAGAACCTCCGGCGGCAGCTGGACCGTGCCGTCGCCCGCCACCACCGCGAAGTCCTGGCCGTCGCGGCCCTCGGCGCCGACGCGGCCGTCGCGGATGGTCACCGCGCGCCCGAGCCGGGTGCCGACCTCGCCGTCGTGGGTGACGACGACGATCGTGGTGTTGCGCTCGCGGTTGACGGTCTCGAGGGCCTCCAGGACCTCGTCGCGGCCGTGCGTGTCGAGCTGGCTGGTGGGCTCGTCGACGAGCAGCAGGCCGGGGCCGGCCGCGATGCCGACGGCGAGCGCGGCGCGCTGCCGGGCGCCGGGGGCGAGCTCGTCGATGCGGGCGCGGCCGAGGCCGGGCAGGCCGACGAGGTCGAGGATGCGGTCCGGGTCGTCGAGCTTGATGCCCTCGGTGCGGGCCGCCCGCCGCTGGGCCAGCCAGATGTTGCGGTGCAGCGACGCGTACGGCAGCAGGTTGCGCGCCGCCCCCTGCAGCACGACGCCGATCTCGGTGCCCCGCAGCCGGGCGATCTCCCCGTCGGAGAGCTTGCCCATGTCGTACGTGCCGATGTTGACCCGGCCGGCCGACGGGCGCATGAGCCCGGCGAGCAGGGCGATGAGCGTCGACTTGCCCGACCCCGAGGGCCCGACGAGCGCGAGTGTCTCGCCGGGGCCGATCGACAGGTCGACGCCGGCCAGCGCCACCACGTCACCCGCCTCGGCCCGGTAGATGTGCACGACCCGCCGGCAGGCGACCGCCAGTCCGTTCATCGCGTCCCCATTCCCATCGCGGTTCCTCAGCGCTTCAGTGTCGCGGCCGCACGCAGTCTCGCGCCGGCGACGAGCGCCGCGACGGCGAGCAGGACCGCGGCGGCTCCCCAGGCGACGGCGACCGGCAGCGGCGAGGGCCAGTATGCGGCCTGGAAGCCCTGGGCGTCGTCGCTGAACACCGGAAGATACTCGCGCACCAGCAGCCAGCTGGCCAGCGCCGCGAACGGGGCCAGCACGACCGCGGCGCCGACCAGCGCGAGGTAGCCGCTGGCGGCCGCGTCGCGCCGGGCGATGCCCTGCGCGCGCAGGGAGCGCATCTCCCCGGCCCGGCGCTGGCGGTCGAGGCTCGAGACCAGCCACAGGGCGCCGATGGCGAGGATCACCCCGAGCACGCCGGCCAGCTCGTGGAAGCGCAGCGCGATGGCCGGCCCCTGCTCGTCGAGCGCGTCGCGCACCGGGCCCAGGGGCCGGTCGAGGCTGATCGTCAGGCCCTGCTTGCGCAGCTGGTCCACGACGTCCGCGGGCGCCTTCGGGCCGAGGAAGATCTGCGGGTACAGCGCGTCGCCCCCGTCCGTCGCGAGCCGCTCGGCGTAGTCCAGGTCGACCAGCCCACCGCCGTAGCCCAGCCGCGGCACGGTCTCGACCTCGCCGGCGAGCCCGATGGGCTGCAGCGTCCCGTCCAGGCCCGCGATGTGGTCGCCGAACCCGGCGGTGCGGGCCGCGATCAGGGGCAGCGGCGCGGGCACGTCCGTCGGCATGACCCGCATCACGGTGTCGGCGCCCTTGTAGTTGGAGATCTCGGCCCGCAGCCCGTCCTGCTGCGCGGTGAGGGTCGGCACGAGCAGCTTCGGCCCGGGCGTGTCCGGCACCCGCCAGCCGTCGGCCTGGGCGAAGCCCGCCTCGTCGACGATGGCCTTGCCGTGCTGGCTGAGGCTGTGCAGCACGACGTCGGCGTCGAAGCCGCGCGCCTCGGGCTGCTCCATCTCCAGCGCCGCGAGCCGGCAGCCGTTGACGCACATCGGCAGGTTGCGCACGTAGGTCTTGCGGCCGGTGCTCACCTGTCCCAGGTCGACCCGGCCGACGTCGGAGCCGTCCTTGGGCACCACGACCGCGACCCAGTGCACGCGGAAGGCGTCGACCAGGTTGTCGATGCTCACGTCGAGCGACAGCTCCTTGTTGTCGACCTCGATCGTGTCGCGCCCGAGCGGCGGGTGCAGCAGCTCGGCCGCCTTCTGCGCGGACAGCCGCGAGTCGTCCCACAGCGCGGTGGCCGCGAGCGCCTGGCTGTCGACGGCGAGCACCGGCGGCGTGGCGTCCTCGGTGACCGGCAGCATCGCGGTCGCCATCGCGAACTGCCCGTGCGGGTCGACGGCGCGGACCTTGGACAGCAGCGCGGCCCGGCTGAGCGGGTCGACGGTGAGCACGCGGGGCGCGCCGAGCTGCACGCGGGCGCGGTGGTCGCGGGCGTCGGCGGACGCGCTGGCGGCGGTGGAGGCGAAGACCAGCAGGCCGATCGCGACCACGAAGAGGGCCAGGATCCGCTGGGTGCCGGGGCGCCGGGAGAGCGCGTAGGCGGCCAGCATCGGCCCGATCCGCCCGCGCCGGGCGGCCCGCCGCCCGACGCGCTCGGCCACGGGCAGCACGAGCCGGGCCGCGACCAGGGCCACCGCGATGACCACGGCGGAGGGGGCGACGAGCGCGAAGCCGGTGAGCCCGCCACCGCCCCGGCGCAGCTGGACGACGGAGACGACGGCCAGCACCACGACGACGACCTCGAAGACCGGCGCGCCCCAGCGCGAGATCCGGCTGGGCACGTTGCGCAGCAGGTCGACGGTCCGCTTGGCCAGTTCGGCGCGCTGGGCGAGCAGCGCGGCCAGCAGCGCGCCGGCCAGGGCGACGGCCGCCCACCAGTTCAGCCCGGCCTTGATCGGCACGTCCGAGGAGGTGCTCAGCAGCGCCCAGGCGGCCAGGCGGACGACGTAGTGGCCGAGGAAGAACCCGGCGACGGCGCCGGCCAGGATCGGCACGATGCTCTCGCCGGCCGCGAGCCACCAGCGCCGCGGGACGGTGAGCCCCCGCAGCGAGAACAGGCCGAGCTCCCGGCGCCGTTCCTGGGTCGCGGAGGCCACGGCGATGAACAGCACGAACCAGCAGAGCAGCACCAGCGGTACCGCCGCCACCGGCACGACCTCGGCCACCAGGCTCCGGTCGCCGTCGATGCGCTTGAGCAGGGCCGGCAGCCCGGTGCTGACGACCGCGTGGCCGGGCAGCGCCTCGAGCTTGCTCTTGCCGTCCTGGACCTGCGCGCTGATGCCGTCCAGCGACTCCCGGGTGATGGCCGAGTCGTCGATGACGACGTCGAGGGCCTGCTTCTCCGGGCCGTGCTCGAGCGCCTCCAGCGTTAGGCGGCCGGCGAAGGCGGGCTCGGTGGTGAACCGGGCGCTCGGGCGCGGGTTGAAGTAGTCCAGGTCGGACCAGTACTGCTCGGCCTTGTTGCGGGGGTCGTAGGAGCCCACCAGGGTGAGCGAGGCCCGCTTGCCCCGCTCGACGAAGTCACCGCCCAGGGGGTCGATGGTCGCCCAGGCGGCCTCGAACACGTCGCCGATGTGCAGCCCGAGCTCCTGCACCTGGGCCGTGCTGAGGACGACCTCGGTCTCGCTGACGAAGCACCGGCCGGCGGTGATGCGCAGGTGGGCGCAGACGCCGTCGCGGTAGACGAAGCGCGGCGCGATGCTGTTGGCCTGCGGCGCCGGCGGTGGGATGAGGATGTCGTACTCGGTGCTGAAGACGCTGGCGAACCCGCTGCCGTTGAACAGCTGCGGCAGCAGGTTCTCGAAGTCGTGGTCCGTGGGGGTGGGCGAGGTCCGCCGCGCCTGCACGACCCGCTCGCTCGTCGTCGCCGCGGCCACCTGGCTGTGCACGACCGCACGGTCGGCGGTGGTGGAGTAGACCGGCGCGCTGACGGCCGCGGCCATCGCGAACACGGCCAGCAGGAACGCGGTCAGAGCCTGCCCGGGCCGCGCCCGCACCATCGCCAACGCGAGACCGATCATGCCGCCACCTCCGCAAGGTCCCCACCGCTCACGGCTTGCTCCAACCGTCGGCGAAGTAGGGCAGGACGTCGCCGATGTAGGCCCGTATGACGGCGGCCAGGATCAGCCCGAATAGCAGCGAGGTGAGGGCCAGCACGAGGTACCCCTCGACGCCCACGCGTTTGACCATGCGGGCCGACGCGCCCTGGGCACGCAGGGCGCCCAGCTCGCGGGCCCGCGGCCGGCGCTCGACGGCGGCCACGACGACCGCGGCTCCGATCGCCAGCGCCAGCCCGACGATCGCCGAGAGCAGCATGAACTGCAGGGTGAGCGGCGGGCCGAAGGACGCGTACCGGTCGGCCGTGCCCGCGATCGACTCCTCGCCGAGCACGATCAGCCCCTGGTCGCGCAGCAGCCGCGTGATGTTCGCCGGGGCGCTCGAGTTCAGCCACACCTGCAGCGACTCGCCCGCCCCGAAGTCCGCGCTGAGCCGGTCGGCGTACTCCAGATCGAGCAGCACCCCCTTGGTCCCCAGCTGCGGCAGGGCCCGTGCGGTCGCGGCGACCTCCTCCGAGATCGACACCGAGCCGAAGCCGACCCGCTGGTCGCCCACGAGCCGCTGCTGCAGCCGGGTGGCCCGCACGCTCGGCAGCGGGGCCGGCGTGTCCAGCGGATACACGCCGGGGTCGTTGGTGCCGCCGTTGCGCTGCGGGGCGACGGTCAGGCGCAGCCCGTCGCCGACCGGCGTGGCCACCAGGTTGGGCGGGTTGCCGTTCACGCCCAGCCGCCAGCGGGTCCGGTCGGCGAGCAGGTCCTTGCCCAGCACCGGCTGCCCGCCCGCGGTCGCGCCGTGCACGACGACGTCCACGCCGGTTCGGGCCGCGAAGAAGACCTTCTGCTCCGCGGTCGACTGCACCAGCTGCAGCGAGCTGAGCCGGCAGCCGGGCGCGGTCGCGCAGGCCGGCAGCGATGCCCGCAGCGTCGCCCGGCCCGAGGCGAGCGGGCCCAGCCGCGCCGCGACCCGCTGGCCCTTCGCGTCGGCGAAGACGACGTCGAGGTAGACCACCCGGTCGCTGTCCCCGTCGATCTGGCCGGTGAGGTCCACGGCAAGGTCGCCGCCGGTCATGGTCACCGGCGCCGGGGCGTCCGGGTGCAGCAGGGCCGCGGTCTGGACGGCGCCCAGCCCGTACTCGGGCCGCCAGGTCGCCACCGCCGCCAGCCGCGGGCTGTCGACCAGCAGCACCCGGTCGCTGTTCGAGCGCACCGAGGCCACCGCGGCCATCGCGTATTTCCCGGCCGGGTCGGCGGCCCGGACGGCGTTGAGCAGGGCGAGCCGGTTCTCGGCCCGGACGGTGAGCACCCGGTCGGCGCCGATCTCGAGCTCGGCGCGGGTCTGCCCGTCGGTGCGCCCGGCGTTCCAGGTCAGCGCGGAGGTGGTGAGCAGGGCCACGGTGGCGATCATGAGCGCGGCGAGCCGGTGCACGCCCGGCCGCCGGGCCAGGTAGATCGCGGTGAGCGCGCGGGCCGGGTGGCCGTGGCGCAGCGCCCCCTCGACCGCGCGCCCGGCCGCGAAGGTGATCAGCCGCGCGGCCACCAGCGCGAAGGCCAGCGCGGCGAGCCCGGGCGCCAGCAGCGCGAGGCCTGCGGCGTCGCCCTCCGCACGGTGCTTGACCTGGTAGACGGCGACGACCGCGAGCACGACGAGCAGCAGGTCGAACAGGTCGCGCCAGACGCGGCTGCGGGCCGAGGCCTGGCGCAGCAGCTCCGAGACGCTGGAGGACAGCGCGCGGCGCTCGGCCAGCAGGGCGGCGAGCAGCGCGCCGAGCACGGCCAGGACGACCGCGCCCACCGACAGGGCGAGCGCGAGCGCGTTGACCTCGGTGTCCTGGATGGCGCCGGTGACCGCGGTCGCGCCGGCCCACCCGATCGGCAGCCCCAGCACCGCGCCGACCAGCATCGGCAGCGCGCTCTGGCCGCCGACCAGGGCCCAGGTGCGCATGCGGGTGGCGCCGCGCAGCTTCACCAGGCCGATGTCCGGGCGCCGCTCCTCGCCGGTGTACTTGACCGCGAGGTACAGCGCGAACCAGCACAGCACGAGCAGCTGGAAGGCGCCGACCGGCACGCCCAGCGACACGAGCCGGCGATCGCGCTCGACCTTGTCGATGGTCACCCGCAGCTGGGTGTTGAGGGTCAGCCGGTTGTTGCCGGCCTCGACGGTCGCCCCGGCCAGCCGCGAGCTGACGTCCCCGGGCGCGTTGTCGACGAGCAGCTGCGGCTCGGCCACCATGTCGGTGATCGTGCGGACGGCGACCCCGGCCGGGGCCAGGCTGTGGTCGAACAGCGCGGGCGCGGCGAGCACGGCGTCGTCGACCGGCTCGGTCATCTCGGGCGGGGCGCCGGTCGGCAGCTGCTTGGCGACGAGGTCGTTGTTGCTGCTCCAGAACGGGGCGCTGGGGTCGTCGGGGCGGTAGACGCCGACGACCTTGAGCGGCAGCGGCCGGGTCAGCTTCGGCGTGACGTAGGTCAGCGTGTCGCCGGCCTTGACCCGCAGCCAGCGGGCGGTGCGGTAGCTGAGCGCGACCTCGTCGGCGGCGGCCGGGCAGCGGCCCTCGAGCGTCGCGTGCGAGCAGGCGTCGGTGCGCACGACGAGCTGGGAGTCGGAGGTGCGCTCCTCGTTGCCGCCGCCCTTGGCCGCCTGTGAGCTGCCGGTGGTCGGGCGGCCGTCGAGATACGCCTCCGTGTACGTCACGAAGCCCGACAGCCCCACGATGCGCTGGGTCAGCTGGGCCTGGGCGGCGATCTGCGCCTCGACGGACCCGCCCTCGACGGGGCCCTCGCCGATCGTCTCCAGCGACCGTTCCTGGATCGGCGCGTGCTCCACGTGCCGGTTGGCGATCCGCTCCGTCGAGGCCAGCACATACCAGGGCGCGGCCGCCGCGGCCGCGGCCGCGAGGGTGCTGAGCAGCACCAACGTCAGCGCTTGGACACGGCGGGCCCGCAACGCTGCGAGCACGACTGCCAGCAAGGCCCCTCCCCCGAGGTCTAGTCGTTCGTAAGAAGACCAGCGGGGGAGGGTGCCGGTTGCGAAGTTACGTTGCGGTTCGGTAACGCCAGAGGGCTGGACCGGTGCGGCTAGAAGCGGGCCGGCTCGCGGTAGATGCCCCACTCGTCCTTGAGCGCCCCGCAGATCTCGCCGAGCGTCGCCTCGGCCCGGGCCGCGTCCAGCATCGACGGGATCATGTTCTCCTCGCCGCGCGCGGCCGCGACCATGCGCTCCAGCCGCTCCTTGACCGCGGCGTTGTCGCGCTGGGCGCGCCGGGTGGCGAGGAGCTTGTTCTGCTCCAGCTCGACCTCGTGGGAGACGCGCAGGATGTCCAGGTCGCGGGTGACCGAGCCGGTGTGCACGTTGACCCCGACGACGCGCTTGTCGCCCTTCTCGACCGCCTGCTGGTAGGCGAAGGCGGAGTCGGCGATCTCGCTCATGAACCAGCCGTCCTCGATGCCGCGCAGGATGCCCGCGGTGATCGACCCGTTGTGACCCATGTCCCGGATGCGGGCGAAGATCGCCTCCGCCTCGGCCTCGATCTTGTCGGTGAGCGCCTCGACGTACCAGGACCCCCCGAGCGGATCGGCGACGCTGGTGATGCCGGTCTCCTCCATGAGCACCTGCTGGGTGCGCAGGGCGATCTCGGCGGCCTCGTCGGTCGGCAGCGCGAGGGTCTCGTCCAGCGCGTTGGTGTGCAGCGAGTTCGTGCCGCCCAGCACGGCCGAGAGCGCCTCGACGGCGGTGCGCACGACGTTGTTGTACGGCTGCTGCGCCGTCAGCGAGACCCCGGCGGTCTGGGTGTGAAAGCGCAGCCAGAGCGCCTTCTCGCTGGTGGCGCCGTAGACGTCGCGCAGCCAGCGGGCCCAGATGCGCCGCGCGGCGCGGAACTTGGCGATCTCCTCGAAGAAGTCGATGTGCGCGTCGAAGAAGAAGCTGAGCCCGGGCGCGAAGGTGTTGACGTCCAGTCCGCGGGACTGGCCCAGCTCGACGTAGCCGAAGCCGTCGGCGAGGGTGAACGCGAGCTCCTGGGCGGCGGTCGAGCCGGCTTCGCGGATGTGGTACCCGGACACGGACAGCGGCTTGTAGCGCGGGATGTTCCGGTTCGTGTACTCCATGAGGTCGCCGATGAGGCGCAGGTGCGGCTCGGGCGGGAAGAGCCACTCCTTCTGGGCGATGTACTCCTTGAAGATGTCCGTCTGCAGCGTGCCGTCGAGCCGCGAGAGATCGGCGCCCTGCCGCTCGGCCGCCACCAGGTACATGCAGAAGACCGGCACCGCGGGCCCGGAGATGGTCATGCTCGTGGTGACGTCGGCCAGCGGGATGCCGTCGAAGAGCACGTCCATGTCGGCGGCGGAGTCGATCGCGACGCCGCAGTGGCCCACCTCGCCCAGCGACTGCGGCTCGTCGGAGTCGCGGCCCATGAGGGTGGGCATGTCGAAGGCCACCGAGAGGCCCCCGCCACCCGCGCCGAGCAGCATCTTGTACCGCGCGTTGGTCTGCTGCGCGTTGCCGAACCCGGAGAACTGGCGGATGGTCCACGTCCGGCCGCGGTACCCGGTCGGGTGCAGGCCGCGCGTGTACGGGTACTCGCCGGGCCAGCCGATCCGCTCGAAGCCGGGCACGTCGGCGCCCTCGGGCGGCCCGTACACGGGCTCGACCCGCGTGCCGGACAGCGTGGTGAAGTCGGCGTCGCGCTTGCGGGCCTCGTCGTAGCGGCGCTGCCAGCGGGCGCGCCCCTCCGCGATGTCGTGGGCATCCATACCACGATGCTAGCGGGCCACCTGAACGATCGCTAAGGCCCGCGCCCCTCGACGCGGGCCTCGCCGATGCCGCCTACTTCGCCGCCTTGTCCCGCTCCTCGACGTGCACGTCGTCCACGACGATGTCCACGGCGGTGACCTCGAGGCCGAGCAGGTTCTCCACCGAGCCGATGACCTGCGTGCGCACCTTCTCCGCCACCGAGTACACGACGTAGCCGTACTCGATCACGAGCGTCACCCGCACCGTGGCGTTGCGGCCCTCGAGCCGCACCGAGACGCCCCGGTTGCCGTTCTCCCGCTCGTCGTCGCCGAGGCCGATGCGGTCGCGGACCGCGGCGAACACCCGGGCGACGTCGCCGCCGAGGTCGTAGACGCCCTCGACCTGCCGCGCGGCGATGCCGGCGATCTTCTCCACCACCTCGTCGGCGATGGTCGTGGTGCCGCGGTCGGCGGCCAGCTCCGCGTTGTTGCGCAGCCGGTCGACCACCTGCGACGCGACCCGCCCGGAGGCGGCCGCGGTGCTGGCCGCCAGCTCGCCGACCCGGTCCGCCGCGCCGGCCGCGAACGTGGTGACCTTCTCGGCCGCGTCGTCGAAGCGGGAGTGCTCCTGCTCGGGCGCCCCGGCCTGGGCCGGCACGACGACGCCCGAGGCCGGCTCGACGGTGGCGAGCGCGTCGCCGGTGAGATCGGGGTCGTGGATGTCGGTGGTTTCGCTCATGATCACTACTCCCCAGAGTCATGAAAAACGCGAGCAGCGTACTCGCGAATCAGACCCCGGAGGTGGCTTGCGTCACGGCGAAGACAGTGCGGTCAGCCGCGCACCAGCTGGGCCGCCCCGTCGGAGAGGTGCAGCTCGCGGTCGCAGGCGGCCGCCGCCTCCGGGTCGTGGGTCGCGAACACCACCGCCGCGCCCCGCCGGGCCTCCTCCTGCAGCAGCTCCATCACCTTCTGCCGGTTGGTCGCGTCCAGCTCGCTGGTCACCTCGTCGGCCAGCAGCACGTCGCCGTGCAGGGCCAGGCCCCGCGCGATCGCCGTGCGCTGCTGCTGACCGCCGGAGAGCTCCTCCACCAGCTGGTCGGCCTGCGCGGCGAGACCGAGCCGCTCGAGCGAGGAGACCGTGGCGCGCCGGGCGTCGGCCGGGGCCGAGCCGCCCGCGATCATGGCGACCTGGATGTTCTCCTGGGCGGTGAGGATCGCGGCGAGCCCGTTGTCCTGCGGGATGAGCACCACACGCTCCGCGACGGCGTGGTCGCGGTCGCGCAGCGGCGTGGCGTCGACCGTCACGACGCCCTCGGCCGGGCGCAGCAGGCCGGCCATCGCCCACAGCAGCGTGGTCTTGCCCGCGCCCGAGGGCCCGGTCACGGCCAGGATCTGGCCCGGGGACACGACGACCGAGACGTCGCGCAACACAGGGTGGTCCCGCTCGTACGCGACCGTGACCCCGTCGACCGTCAGCGTCTTCACTGCAATCCCTCCACGTTGGCTCCACGTCCTGCGGCAGGTGCACCGTACCGTCCGGCCCGAGCGCCAACCGCCGACGCTCACCAGGAGAGAGTCGCCGCGGCCGCCGCCGGTTGCGTCCGCGCGGCGGATCGGCGCGCCGGTCGATCCGTGGACACTAGCCGAGCTGGGCCAGCAGGGCAGCGGCCGCGGCGTGGGGGTCGGCGCGGCCGGCCGCGACGTCGCGGGCCAGCGTGGCGAGGGCGTCGCCGCGGCGCAGGTCCTTCATGCGGGCCCGCAGCGTGCCCAGCGCGATCGCCTCGATCTCGGCCTCGGCCCGCCGCACCCGGCGGGCGTCGAGCTCGCCGGAGTCGTGCAGGTGCGCCCGGTGCGCCTCGATCGCCTCGACCAGCTCGTCGATGCCCTCACCCCGCGCGGCGACGCAGCGCACGACGCGCGGGCGCCACTGCCCGGGGGCGCGCTCGCCGAGGCCGATCATGTTCTGGATGTCGCGGTAGGTGGCGTCGGCGCCCTCGCGGTCGGCCTTGTTCACCACGAACACGTCGGCGATCTCCAGTACGCCGGCCTTGGCCGCCTGGATCGCGTCGCCCATGCCCGGGGCGAGCAGCACGACGGTGGTGTCGGCCAGCCCGGCGATCTCGACCTCGGCCTGGCCGACCCCGACGGTCTCGACCACCACGGGGTCGCAGCCGGCGCCCTCCAGCACCCGGGCCGCCTGGGGCGTGGCCGCCGAGAGCCCGCCGAGGTGGCCGCGGCTGGACATGGAGCGGATGTAGACGCCGGGGTCGGTGGCGTGGTCCTGCATGCGCACGCGGTCGCCGAGGATCGCGCCGCCGGTGAACGGGCTGGACGGGTCGACGGCGAGCACCCCGACCCGCCGCCCGGCCTTGCGCAACGCCCGGACGAGCTCGTTCGTCGTCGTGGACTTGCCCACGCCCGGCGATCCGGTCAGCCCGATCACCGCGGCCGTGCCGGTGTGCGGGGCGAGCGCCGCCGCGATGGCCGGCAGCGCCTCGTCACCGTCCTCGACCAGGCTGATCAGGCGCGCCACGGCGCGGGGGTCGCCCTCCCGGGCGGCCCCCACGAGCGCGGGCACGTCGCGCGAGCGGCGGATCGTCACTGCTTCGGCACGCGCAGCAGCAGCGCGTCGCCCTGGCCGCCGCCCCCGCACAGGGCCGCCGCGCCGAGGCCGCCGCCGCGCCGGCGCAGCTCCAGGGCCAGGGTGAGGGCGAGCCGGGCGCCGCTCATGCCGATGGGGTGGCCGAGCGCGATCGCGCCGCCGTTGACGTTGACGATCGCCGGGTCGATGCCGAGGTCGGCGGTGGACTGCACGCCGACGGCGGCGAAGGCCTCGTTGATCTCGACCAGGTCGAGGTCGGCGGTGCTCAGCCCGGCCTTGCCCAGCGCGTGCTTGATGGCGTTGGAGGGCTGGCTGGTCAGCGAGTTGTCCGGGCCGGCCACGTTGCCGTGGGCGCCGATCTCGGCGAGCCAGGTCAGGCCCAGCTCCTCGGCCTTGGCCTTGCTCATCACGACCACGGCGCAGGCCCCGTCGGAGATCGGCGAGGAGGTCGCGGCGGTGATGGTGCCGTCCTTGGTGAACGCCGGGCGCAGCTTGGCCAGGCTCTCCGCCGTGGTCTCGGGCCGGATCTGCTCGTCGTCGGCGACGACCAGCGGATCGCCCTTGCGCTGCGGGATCTCGACCGCGACGATCTCCTCGGCGAAGTGGCCGTTCTTCTGCGCGGCGGCGGCCTTCTGGTGGCTGGCCGCGCCGAACGCGTCCTGGGCCTCGCGGGTGATGCCGAGGCGGGCCACGTGCCGCTCGGTCGACTCGCCCATGGAGACCTGGTCGTAGGCGTCGGTGAGCCCGTCGAGGGCCATGTGGTCCTTGATCACCACGTCGCCGTACTTGTACCCCTGCCGCTGCCCGGTCAGCAGGTGCGGCGCGTTGGTCATCGACTCCATCCCGCCGGCCACGACGATGTCGAACTCGCCCGCGCGGATGAGCTGGTCGGCGAGCGCGATCGCGTCGAGGCCGGACAGGCACACCTTATTGATCGTGAGCGCGGGGACGTGCATGGGAATCCCGGCACCCACCGCGGCCTGGCGCGCGGGGATCTGCCCGGCGCCGGCCTGCAGGACCTGACCCATGATCACGTACTGCACCTGCTCCGGCGCCACCCCCGAGCGCTCGAGCGCGGCCCGGATCGCGATCTCGCCCAGTTTGGTGGCCGGGAAGTCCTTGAGGGCGCCGAGCAGGCGGCCCATCGGCGTGCGGGCGCCGTTGACGATCACCGACTGAGTCATCGCAGGAGACCTTCCGAGAGAAGGTTCACATCGCATCGTCGCGACCTGAACGTTGGATCAGTTCAGACTATCGCCATGGAGACCTCGGCCCAGAAGTTGGATATATCACCCATCGGCATCCAGCGCATCGACCACGTCGGCATCGCCGTGGCGGACCTCGACGAGGCGATCGCGTTCTACGGCCGCGTGTTCGGCATGCGCTGCGTCCACGAGGAGACCAACGAGGAGCAGGGCGTGCGCGAGGCCATGCTCTCGGTCGGCCCGACGCCCGAGGGCGGCTGCCTGCAGCTGCTCGCGCCGCTGTCGCCGGAGTCGACGATCGCCAAGTTCCTCGAGCGCAGCGGGCCGGGGATGCAGCAGCTGGCGTACACCGTGACCGACGTGGACGCCGCGTGCGCCGCCCTTCGCGAGCGCGGGGTGCGGCTGCTGTATCCGCAGCCCCGGCGCGGCACCGCCGGCTCCCGCATCAACTTCGTGCACCCCAAGGACGCCGGCGGCGTGCTGGTCGAGCTGGTGCAGCCCGCTGATGCAGTTTCTCACTAGCGCCTTCCGCGCCTAGTTACCGATCAGTAACGTCCGGCCCGGGGATCGAGATGTGTGGACGGTCCCCATGGTCGTCGGCCGCCGTGTGCGGCGACGCTTCCTCACCGGACGTTAGGAGCGCCAGCGATGCAGCACATCCTCGACGCGATCATGCAGGCGGAAGGGGCCGCGGACCCGGCGGCCGAGCTGCGGGCGGTGGCCGGGCTGCCGGTGCCGGACAGCTACCGGGGCGTCGTGGTGCGCGCCGACGAGGCGGCCATGTTCGACGGGCTCGAGACGCGCGAGAAGGACCCCCGCAAGTCCCTGCACGTGCAGGAGGTCCCCACCCCCGAGGTCGGGCCGGGCGAGGCGCTCATCGCCGTGATGGGCTCGGCGGTCAACTACAACACGGTGTGGACCTCGATCTTCGAGCCGGTTTCGACGTTCGGGTTCCTGCGCCGGTACGGCAGATTGAACGCTCTCGCCGCGCGCCACGACCGGCCCTATCACGTGGTCGGCTCCGACGCGGCCGGCGTGGTGCTGCGCGTCGGCCCCGGGGTGAGCAAGTGGAAGCCGGGCGACGAGGTCGTCGCGCACTGCCTGAGCGTCGAGCTCGAGGACGCCGCCGGGCACGACGACACGATGCTCGACCCGCAGCAGCGCATCTGGGGCTTCGAGACCAACTACGGCGGCCTGGCCGAGCTGGCCCTGGTCAAGGCCAACCAGCTCATGCCCAAGCCCGCGCACCTGTCCTGGGAGGAGGCGGCGTGCCCCGGCCTGGTCAACTCGACGGCGTACCGCCAGCTCGTCTCCCACCACGGCGCCCGGATGAAGCAGGGTGACGTCGTGCTCATCTGGGGCGCGTCGGGCGGGCTGGGCTCGTACGCGGTGCAGTTCGCCCTCAACGGCGGCGCGACGCCCGTGTGCGTGGTCTCCAGCCCGCAGAAGGCGCAGCTGTGCCGGGCGATGGGCGCCGAGCTGGTGATCGACCGCTCCGGCTTCCGCTTCTGGCGCGACGAGCACACCCAGGACACGGACGAGTGGAAGCGCTTCGGCGCCGAGATCCGTGCGCTGACCGGCGGCGAGGACCCCGACATCGTCTTCGAGCACCCGGGCCGCGAGACGTTCGGCGCCAGCGTGTTCGTGGCGAAGCGGGGCGGGACGATCGTCACGTGCGCGTCGACCTCCGGGTTCGCGCACCAGTACGACAACCGGTATCTGTGGATGCACCTCAAGCGCATCGTGGGCTCCCATTTCGCGAACTACCGGGAGGCGTGGGAGGCCAACCGTCTCATCGCCCGGGGGCGCATCCATCCGACCCTCTCCCGGGTGTACTCCCTGGAGCAGACCGGGCAGGCGGCCTACGACGTGCACCGCAACCTCCACCAGGGCAAGGTCGGGGTGCTGGGCCTCGCCCCGTCGGAGGGCCTCGGTGTTCGCGACGCCGCGCTGCGCGCCCGGCACGAGCCGGCCATCAACCGCTTCCGCAACCGCTGACCCTGCGCCACCCGGCCCCGCTTCCGCGCAACCGCTGATCCCCGGCCACCCATACCCGCTTCCGCAATGCTGACCCCGGGCCACCCACACCCGCTCTTGCCCGCGCCCGGTTGCCCCCGGGCGCGGGCGGGTCGCCCGCGCGGGGCCGGTCCCGACCGCGCGGGCACGCGTTCCTCCGCCGCCGACCTCCGGCGCGGCGCGGAGCTGGGCGCAGCGCGGAACCGGGCGCAGCGCGGAACCGGGCGCAGCGCGGAACCGGGCGCAGCGCGGAACCGGGCGCAGCGCGGGCGCAGCGAAGCCGGGCGCAGCGCGGGCGCAGCGAAGCCGGGCGCAGCGCGGGCGCAGCGAAGCCGGGCGCAGCGCGGGCGCAGCGAAGCCGGGCGCAGCGCCGCGGAACCGGGCCCAGCGCGGCGCGGAAGCGGGCGCAGCGCGGAGCGGAAGCAGGCGCGGCGCGGAGCTGGGCGCAGCGCGGAGCTGGGCGACCCGCGGACGCAGCGCGCAGCGCGGACGCAGCGCGGAACCGGGCACGGCGCGGGCGCAGCGAGGCCGGGCGCAGCGAAGCCGGGCGCAGCGCGGAGCGGGCGCAGCGCGGAGCGGGCGCAGCGCGGAGCGGGCGCAGCGCGGAGCGGGCGCAGCGCGGAGCGGGCGCAGCGCGGCGCGGGCGCGGGGCGCAGCGCGGCGCGGACGCGGGGCGCAGCGCGGCGCGGACGCGGGGCGCAGCGCGGAGCAGCGCGGACGCAGCGCGGAACCGGGCACGGCGCGGGCGCAGCGAGGCCGGGCGCAGCGCGGGCGCAGCGAAGCCGGGCGCAGCGCGGAGCTGGGCGCAGCGCGGAGCTGGGCGCAGCGCGGAACCGGGCGCAGTGCGGCGCGACGTGGGCGCGGCGCGGCGTGGGCGCGGCGTGGCGTGGGCGCGGCGCGGAACCGGGCGCAGCGCGGAACCGGGCGCAGCGCGGCGCGGGCGCGGCGCGGCGCGGGCGCAGCGCGGCGCGGAAGCGGGCGCAGCGCGGCGCGGAAGCGGGCGCAGCGCGGCGCGGAAGCGGGC
Source organism: Dactylosporangium sp. CA-139114 (assembly GCF_050955725.1). Taxonomy (NCBI): domain Bacteria; kingdom Bacillati; phylum Actinomycetota; class Actinomycetes; order Micromonosporales; family Micromonosporaceae; genus Dactylosporangium; species Dactylosporangium sp. CA-139114. The sequence goes on along the minus strand of NZ_CP192080.1, from coordinate 1,399,520 downwards.
GCAGCGCGGAGCTGAGCGGCGCAGCGCGGAGCTGAGCGGCGCAGCGCGGAGCTGGGCACGGCGCGGGCGCAGCGAGGCCGGGCGCAGCGCGGCGCGGAACCGGGCGCACAGCCGGGCGCAGCGCGGGACCGTGCGCAGAGCCGGGCGCGGCGCGGAACCGTGCGCAGAGCCGGGCGCAGCGCGGAACCGGGCGCAGCGCGGCGCGGAACCGGGCGCAGAGCCGGGCGCGGCGCGGCGCGGAACCGGGCGCGGGACCGGGCGCAGCGCGGGCACGGCGCGGGCGCAGCGCGCAGCCGGGCACGGGGCGGGCGCAGCACGGAACCGGGCACGGGGCGGGCGCAGCGCGGAGCCGGGCACGGCGCGGGCACAGACGCGATGCGCGCGCGGAAACGGCGGGGAACGGGCACGACCAGGCGCGGACGCGGACCTGAACGGCGCGAAACGGAGCGGGCACGGACCGGACGCGGACCCGGGCGGCGCGGGCGTAGGGCGGGGCGTGGCGCGGGCCGCGACGGGCACGGGCGCGGCGTGGGTGCGGACTCGGCACCCGCGCGGTGCTCACCCGCGGTCGCTCGATCCCCCACTCGCACGGTGGGGATCAAGCACCCCCGCGCTCCGGTCGTCCGGCCATTCGCGCCGGACGTCGCGCTCATCTCGCCACGCCCGGAACGCGTGACAAAAACGCGGCGTGTCCTGGCCTGGGAAAGTTGACCATGAGGGCTGTGCGGAAGATAGCCGTTCCACCCTTGCGAACTCCCCCGGGTGGTCTGCAAGTATGTGCCAATGCCCCAGCAGCAGTCCTCGGTTGACTTCTTCCAGAACGGCTCCGATCACGAAGAGCTGAGTGTTGTCCTGCGCGGTTACGACCGTCAGCAGGTCGACAGCAAGCTGCAGCGCCTCACCGCGCAGATGCAGCAGGCCAATCAGGCCCGCGAAGAGGCCGAGGGCCGACTCGCCGAGGCCCAGCGCCGGGTCCGTCAGGCCGAGCAGCGCCTCGGCACGATGGAGCAGAAGCTCAGCGACACCAACAAGCAGCTGGAAGAGAACAACCGGCCGACGCTCTCGGGGCTGGGCACGCGGGTCGAGCAGATCCTGCGGCTGGCCGAGGAGCAGGCCAACGACCACCGGGGCGAGGCCAAGCGCGAGTCCGAGGGCATCATCTCCGCGGCCCGGCTGGAGGCCCGTGAGATCACCGACAAGGCGCGCGCCGAGTCGGCGGCCATGAAGGCGACCGCGGAGCGCGAGGCGGGCAACCTGCGCACGGCCGCCGAGCGGGAGGCCGCCGAGGTCCGGGTGCAGGCCCGGCGCGAGGCCGACACGCTGCGGGCGGACGCCGAGCGCGAGACCAAGCAGCTGCGCACCGCCACCGCGCACGAGGTCGCCGAGCTCAAGGCGACCGTCGAGCGCGAGGTCGCCACGCTGCGGGCCACCGCCGAGCGGGAGATCACGCAGCTGCGGGCCAAGGCCGCTCGGGAGGCCGAGGAGAAGCGCGCCGAGGCGACCAAGCTGCTCACCGACGCCCGCGACAAGCGCGACAAGGACCTGCAGTCCCTCGCGCTGGAGATCGCCGAGCGGCAGGAGAAGGCCGAGCGCGACGAGTCCGCGCGCCACGCCTCCGCCGTCGCCGCCACCCAGAAGCTGGTCACCGAGGCCGAGGGGCGCGCCCGGGCGGCCGAGGACCGGGCCAAGGAGATCGAGCAGCGCGCCGAGACCCGCCGCGTCGAGTCCGAGCGGGCCGCCGCCGAGACCGTCGACAAGGCGAAGAACCTCGCCGACAAGACCGTCAACGAGGCCCGCGCCGAGGCCCACCGGGTGCTCAGCGAGGCCCGCGCCGAGGCCGAGGAGACGACGCAGCGCGCTCGCCGCGAGGTCGAGGATCTCACCCGCCAGAAGGACGCGGTTACGTCGCAGCTTGGGCAGATGCTCTCCGGCCTGGCCGGCATCATGCCGACCGCGCCGCCGGCCCAGGGCGGCGGCGACAAGAAGGGCAAGTCCGGCGACGGCGAGAAGGTCTCCGCCTGACAGCAGCGGGTCGCGGCGATCGTGCCGCTTCTCAGGATTGCGGGCCGCTACCGAAACCGGACCGATTGCAATCATTCACGGGGAGTTCGATCGCACGTCCCGTCACGCGCAGTGTGTAATTGCGCGTGGCGGGACGTTGCGTGTGAGGATGGGTGTTATGTCAGACGGCGGCGACCTCTTCAACGCGGGCACCGGGGTGTCCTCGGAGCCAGACTTCGAAACGGCGATCCGCGGATATCGACGTGACCAGGTCGACAAGTACTGGACGCAGTCCGAGAACGAGATCGCCGCGCTGAAGCTGGAGAACGAAGAGGTGTGGGGCCAGGTCCAGGCCCTCGCCTCGCAGGTCCAGGATCTCCAGATGGAGCTGCAGGAGCTGCGCCGGCACGCGCCCGGGCGCGGCGAGGTCGTCTCGTTCCGCCACCTCGGCCCGCGGGTCGAGCAGATCCTGGGCCTCGCCGAGGACCAGGCCGCCGACATCCGCGCCGGCGCCGTGCAGGAGATCGCCGGCCTGCGCGCCGAGGCCGAGCGGCTGCTCGCCGATGCCCGCAACCGCGCCGCCAAGGCCAACGAGGACTTCGAGCTCGCCCTCGCCGCCCGCCGCGCGGAGGAGGAGCGCTCGGTCGCCCACCGCCGCTCGTCGCTGGACGCCGAGGCCCGCGCGATCGAGGACCGCGCCGCCCACGCCCGCGGCGAGGGTGAGCGCATCATCGCCGCCGCCCAGGCCGAGGCCCAGCGCATCAACCAGGCCACCATCGCCCAGCTCGAGCAGGCCCGCGCCGAGAACGAGGCCCACGCCCACCAGGTGCGCACGGCCGCCGAGCAGCACGCCGCCGCCGTCAAGAGCGAGGCCGACCAGCACGCCCACGCCGTGCGGGCCGCCGCCGAGCAGGAGACCGCCGGCGCCAAGTCGCACGCCGCGGCGCTCGTCGCGCAGGCCCAGGAGGAGGCGGCCACGCTCGCCGCCCGGGCCAAGCACGAGGCCGACACGCTCACCGCCCAGGCTCAGCAGACCGCCGCGGCCGTGGCCGCCAAGGCCCAGGAGGCCGCCGAGGCGGTCGCCAAGCAGGCCCAGGAGCACGCCGCCGCCGTCGCCGCGCAGGCCCAGGAGGCCGCGGCCGCCCTCGCCGCCCAGGCCGAGGCCGCCGCCGCCGAGGCCGCCGAGCAGGCCCGCCGCAAGCTCGAGGCCGACACCGTCACCGCCAAGCAGGCCGCCGACGCCGAGGTCGCCAACCACCGCGAGACCCTCGAGCAGCAGCTGCGCGACCTGCGCGCCGCCCACGACGCCGAGCTCGCCGAGCTGCGCGCCGCGGCCGCCGCCGAGGCCGAGTCCCTGCGCACGGCCGCGGCCGCCGAGGCCGACTCGCTGCGCGCCGAGGCCGCGACCCACGCCGAGACCGTCAAGGCCGAGGCGGCCACGCACGCCGAGACGGTCAAGGCCGAGGCGGCGACCCACGCCGAGGCCCTGCGCGGGGAGGCCGCCATCAAGGCCGACGAGGCCCGGAAGGCCGCCGAGGCCCTGAAGGCCGCCGAGACCGCCCGCGCCGCCGCCGAGGCCGAGACGGCCGAGATCCGCGCCGCCGCCGACACCGAGGCCGAGCAGTTCAAGGCCCGCATCGCCGCCCTGGAGGCCGAGGCCGACTCGCTGCGCGCGGCCGCCGCGGAGGCCGAGACCCTGCGCGCGACCGCGTCGGAGGCCGACTCCCTGCGCACCGCGGCCGCCGAGGCCGAGACGCTGAAGGCGAAGGTGGCGACGCTGGAGGCGGAGGTCGCGGCCGCCCAGGCGGCGCTGGAGTCCGCGAAGGCCGAGGCCGCCGAGGCGCTCAAGGCCGCCGAGGCGCTCAAGGCCGCGGAGGCGAAGGCCGCCGAGGCGAAGGCGGCAGAGCCCAAGCCGAGCACGAACGGCAACGCGAAGTCGAAGGCCCAGGGCGCCAAGGCCACGAAGCCCGAGGAGACCAAGGCCACGAAGGCGGAGGAGCCCAAGGCCGCGAAGGCGGAGGAGCCCAGGACGGACGGGGCCGAGCTCGACGAGGAGCTGACCGCCGCCACCGCCGCGCTCCCGGCCAACGGCAAGGTCACCGTCGAGGCCAACGGCACCCGCTGACCAAGGCCACCCCGGCAACCAGCCTCGGTCGCATCACTCGGCCGGAGAAGTCGTAGAATGCTGGCCGCCGAACCATACGCGCGCGACCAAGCACAACGAGCCAGAGCAGGCCCGCGCGGCACAGCACGACGAACGAGCGGCGCCGCCACGCAGACGTGTAAGTCAGGAAATCGACAGACGACACCGCGGCCGTCTGGCGACCCATAAACTCACCTCCCACCCGTCGACGATCGGGAGCTTCGCTATGCGCGTGCTCGTCACTGCCCATGACCGCCGGGAAGCCGGGCACGAGCGGCGGGTGTCGGCGTGACCACGGAGCACGTCCCCCGCGTCTGTGACGCCTGCGACGAGGACAAGCTCGTCCCGTTCGCCGAGCTCGGCGACGTCCCGGTCCTCAACGGCGTGCACTGGGAGGCGCACGGCGACGCCGTCGCCTCGCCGACCGGCCGGATGACGCTCGCCGCCTGCCCCCGCTGCGCGTACGTGCGCAACATCGCGTTCGAGCCGGACCGGCTGGCGTACGACACGACGATGGACACCAGCCGGTACTTCTCCCCCGCCTTCCAGCGGTTCTCCACCGAACTCGTCGAGAACCTCAACGAGCGGTACGACCTCAACGGCAAGCTCGTGCTGGACATCGGGTGCGAGCAGGGCGAGTTCCTCAAGGAGCTCACCCGGATCGGCGGGGCCACGGGCGTGGGCTACGACGCGCGGTACGCCGGCGAGGAGGGCGAGCAGGGCGCCACCACGTTCCACAGCGCGCTGGCGCCCCGCAAGGACGGCCTCCCACGGTACGACTTCTTCACCTCCCGCCACTGGTTCGAGCACCTCGACGACCCGCACGAGTTCCTGGTCGACCTGCGTGAACAGGCCGCCGGGCGCGAGGTGTTCGGCTACGTCGAGGTCTCCGACGCCGCGCACGAGCTCGCCGGCGCCGGCTGGGAGGTCACGTACCCGCGCGTGTCGTACTTCGGCGCCTACGCCCTCGCGAGCATCTTCGGCCGGGCCGGCTGGACGGTCGAGTCGACCGGGACGCTGTTCTCCGGGATGTACCGCTACATCGAGGTCTCGGCCAACCGCCCCCGCGCCGGCGGGCACGTCGCGCACACGGGCGAGCTGCCCTCGCTGCGGGCGCGCGACAAGCAGCTCGCCGCCGGCGCCGGCTTCGCGCAGCGGCACCACGCCGAGCGGGAGCGCTGGCGGGCCACCATCGCGCGCCTCGACGCCGAGGGCGCCAAGCCGGTGCTGTGGGGCGCCGGGTCGCGGGGCGTGCAGTTCCTGGCCCTCGCCGACCGCGAGCTCGCCCTGGCCGGCGTCGTGGACCTCAACCCGCGCAAGTGGGGCCGGTTCCTGCCCGTCACAGGGCACCGGGTCGACCCGCCGTCGTCGCTGACCGCGCTGCAGCCGAAGGCGGTCGTCATCACCAACCCGGCGTACCAGGAGGAGATCGCCAAGACCCTCGTGGAGCTCGGGGTGGCCGCCGAGATCCACGTCGCCTGAGCGGCGGGCACCGGCGACCATGGTCAGCATCGTCATCCCGGCCCACAACGAGGCCGCGGTCATCGGGCGCAACCTGAAGCGGCTGCTCGAGGGCGCCGAGCCCGGCGAGTTCGACGTCATCGTCGTGGCCAACGCGTGCGGTGACGGCACCGCCGAGGCCGCGGCCGCCGTGCCCGGCGTGCGCGTGATCGACACGCCGGTGCCCGGCAAGGTGCCCGCGCTGCGACTCGGGGACGAGGCCTGCCGGAGCTTCCCGCGGCTCTACCTCGACGCCGACGTCGAGCTGACCGCCGAGTCCGTCCGGGCCCTGGTCCGGGCCTGTGCCCGGCCGGGCGTGCTGGCCTGCGCGCCCGTGCCCGAGCTCGACCTCGACCGGGTCGGGCCGATCGCACGGCGCGTCCACCGGGTGCACCACCGGCTCCTCACCCCGACGCGCGCGCTCGCCGGGGTCGGCGTCTACGTGCTGACCGAGGCGGGCCACGCACGGGTCTTCCCGATGCCGGATGTGATCGCCGATGACGGCTGGGTGCACACCAGTTTCGCCCCCGACGAACGCCTGGTGGTGTCCGAGGCCCGGTCTTTGGTGCGCCCAGCTCGTACCGTCAGATCGCACCTGAACCGAAGGGTCCGCGTCCGCCGGGGCAACCGCCAGCTCGCCGCCCTGCGGCGGCCGCACTCGACCGGCGGCGAGGGCGGGCCCGGCCTGGGCTCGCTGGCGGGTCTGCTGCGCCGCCGCGAGGTGAGCCCGCTCGACGCGGCCGCCTACCTCGGCGTGCTCGTGCTGGACCGCACGCTGAGCCGGGTCCGCCGCGACAAGGGCGGCTGGGGCAGCGACCTCAGCACCCGCTGAGACAGCAAAACCCCGGCGGCCCCAGCACCGCTGAGACGAAAAAATCCCCGGCGAGCGGGCTCGCCGGGGTCGTCGTGAGCGTTCAGTAGGCGCCGGTGCCCCGGACGACCGCGCTCGCGGTGCGGGCGAGGATGCGCAGGTCGAGCAGCGGGGACCAGTTGTCGACGTAGTTGAGGTCGAGCCGCACCGACTCCTGCCAGGACAGCTCGGAGCGGCCGCTGACCTGCCACAACCCGGTCATGCCCGGCTTGACCAGCAGGCGGCGGCGCACGTCGTCGTCGTACTCGGCGGCCTCCGACAGCAGCGGCGGGCGCGGGCCGACCATCGACATCGTGCCGTTGATGACGTTGAGCAGCTGCGGCAGCTCATCGAGCGAGGTGCGGCGCAGGATCGCGCCGACCTTCGTCACCCGCGGGTCCCGCTTCATCTTGAACAGCAGGCCCTCGGTGTGCTGGTTGAGGTGCTCGATCTCCTGCCGCAGCTTGTCCGCGTCCTTGACCATGGTGCGGAACTTGTAGCAGGTGAACTCCTTGCCGTTGATCCCGGCGCGCGGCTGGCGGAACAGGGCCGGCCCCGGGCTCGTGGCGCGGATCATGATCGCCATGACCAGCATGAACGGCCCGGCCAGGATCAGCAGGATGCCGGCCAGCAGGCGGTCGAGCACGTTCTTGACCGCGCGCTGCGGGCCGGTGAGCACGGGGGCGCGCACGTGCAGCAGCGGGCCGCCGCCGCTGGGCAGCACGGCGACGCGCTCGGGGGCGACCTCGGGCAGGGCCGGCGCGACCAGCAGCTCGATGTCGTTGTCGGAGAGCTCCCAGGCCAGGCGGCGCATCTTGTACGGGTCCATCTCCAGCGGCAGCGCGACCAGCACCGCCGTGCAACCCGTGCTGAGTGCGGTGCCGGCCACGTCCTTGAGGTCGTCGTACACCGGGATGGAGTGAGCGGTGACCTTGCGGGCCTGGTCGAGGTCGGTGATGCAGGCGCCCGCGACCCGAAGGCCGTACGAGCGGTCGCGGCGCAGCGCCGTGAGGAGCGTGACGACCGAGTCGGCCGGGCCGATGACCAGGGTGCGCTGGCGGACGTATTCGCGCTGCACCGTGCGCAGCACCGCGAGCGTGGCGTAGCGGCCGGCGATCGTCAGGCCGGCGGCGACGGGCACGGCGACGATGATCGGCTTGAGCAGGTACAGCAGGTCGAAGAGCACGCAGATCGGGGCCAGAATCGCGACCGCGATCACCGCGGCGCGCAGGCTCCGGTAGATCATGCCGGTGCGGTTCTCCAGGAACCACCGGTCGTACATGCGGTTGCCCGCGAGCAAGAGCAGCCAGAACAGTCCGAACACGGTGACGGAGTACACGGGCGCGACCCCCACGCCCGGTGCGACGAATGCCCCGCCCATCAGGTCGCCGGCCATGAACAGTACGACGGTCGTGATGGTGAGCGTGACAGCCAGAGTATCGCCGAGGAACGCAACGAGGAGATTGCGCCCGGTCGACCTGAGCCGGCGCCGCTGAACTCCTGGGAAAGCCGCCATCACCGCGGTCTCGACCGTGGCCGAATCCGCCAGAACCATCCCAACCCCCTTACGTGCTGCTCAATCCACTTATCGAAGGTGAAATGCGGTGGCGTTCGTCACCTTGACTGCCGTTGGGCGGCCGAACCCCAGCGGTAAGGTACCGAGGAAGCCGCCATAACGGGAACCATCGTGCCGCATTCCCGACGTGGCTGAAGGTGCTATTGACACCACCGGTGCTGCACCTTTGCCGAAAGCATCGTCCAATAAGGGAAAAAAGGACAAGACGCCGCCCGCGCGCGCGAAACTTCTCCGAAAATCACGCTGCGTCGCCTTAATTGACTTCTATGCCGGACTTAAGGATCGCGTAGTGACGGCGACCTATCAAATCTGGCGGCGATGACCAGGCCGAACGCTTGATCACCGATCGACACCGCATGATCACCGTCCGTTCTAGCGCCATCACGCACCGCAGGGGCTTAAACCGAGCGTCACCGTCAAGCCGTCACCCCGGCCGCCATCGAGCATTGCGTTCGTTCCCCGTTTCCGGCTGCAGTCCGTTTCAGGCCCGCAAGGCAATGGTCCGAGGAATGTTTGAATGCATGAGCACAAATGGCCGGCCGGGCTTTCCTGCGCCGCCGTCGAGAGGATAGCAGCGACACGCCACCCGGCGGCAGTCAGACCCGGGCGAAGTTCATGTCCAAAATCTACGTTTTCGCTGCTCGCAGGGCCGATCCTCCGGAATGTCACCCGCCGGATCGGCCAAGCTCCCTCGGTACTTTCGGCTCGTGTCACCCCGGCCGCCGGTACCATCCGGGAAGCTTCAGCCTCGCCGTGGGAGCCACTCGTGAGCAGTAGCCAGCCAGCGCCGGTCGTCAGCATCGTCTCCGTCGCGCACAACGCGCGTGCGGGTCTGCTGCGCGGACTCGGCGCGATCCAGTCCGGGACCGAGGTGCCGGCCGAGATGATCGTGGTGGACAACGGATCCACCGACAACACCGCGGCCGCCGTGCGCCACGCCTTCCGCGACGTCACCCTGATCCGCCAGGACGAGCCCCTGCCGGCGCCGGCCGCGCTGAACCTCGGGGCGGCGAGCGCCCGCGCGCCGTGGCTGCTCTTCCTCGATCCCGGCCTCGAGCCCGTCGGCGACGCGGTCCGCACGCTGCTCGAGCACGCGGGCTCCCACCCCGACGAGCGGCTCTGCACCGGCCGCACCCTGCGCGACGGGGTCGACGACGGCCGCACCGTCGAGGCCGCACCCTCCCTGCTGGGCACGGCGTGCCTGGCGCTGAGCCTGCCGTTCGACCCAGAACGGCTGCCGCGGCTGGACCGCTCGATCGGCGGCGCCGTGCCCGCCCTGACCCCGCGGATGCTGCTCATCGAGCGCGATCTGTGGGACATGCTGGGCGGCTTCGACGAGCGCCTTCCCACGGCGGACCTGTCGGTCCGCGCACGAGCCCTCGGCGCCCGCCCGACCCTCGTTCCCGACGCGCGGATGACGGCGAACCCGCCCTCGCCGCGCCCGGCGCGCCTGGTGAGCACGGCCCTGCTGACCGAGCGCATGGCCTTCGCGCACCGGCACCTCACGCCCGGCCGGACCCGGGCGATGGGCCTGATCCTGAGCGTGGCGGCGCTGGCCCGCTCGGTCGCGGGCGAGCCGTGGCGGTCGATCCGCCGCCGCCGGTCGACGTGGCTGTCCTCGCAGGCGCCGATGCCGTTCGTCGCCGTGCAGACGCGCTCGTTCGTGCGCCGCGACCTTCCCCAGCCTTAGCGTGCTCAGCCCGTGCTCCCGGGCCCTTCGTCCGCTCGACCGCCCTTCGCACGCCGGCGGCTCGCCCGGTGTCCGCGCTGCTCAGCCGTAGCGGGGCGCGCTGCGGCTACGCTGGATGTTGGGCCCGCGCCGGTCGCGAGCGCGCCAGCACCCGGTGTGCCAGTGCCGCCGATCGGTCAGGTCACCGCGCTCGTCCGCGGGCCAGGCCACGAGGTGCGGCACGCCCGGCCCGATCTCCTGGTCGCAGCCCGGGCAGCGGTACGCCTTCGTCGCCCCGCCCGCCGGGATGTTGCGCACCTGCCACTCCCCGTCGCTCCACTGCTGCACGGCGCCGACGCCCCGCTTGACCCGATCGAGATCGATCGGCGGCGGTGCGTCGTCGCGCTTGGGGTGGTTGCGCCGGGGAGACACGTGCCCAGCCTATCCGCCCCTCGCCATCGGCTCTCCCGCCCGGCTCACGGGACTCGCGGCCGGCAACCCCGCCACGCCCGCATTCGTGCCTCGGCCCGCGACCGGACGCGGCCGGCCGGTCAGCTTCTGGAGTAGTCGCGGAAGCCGCGGCCGGCCTTGCGGCCCAGGTAGCCGGCCGTCACCAGGTGCTCCAGCAGGGGCGCCGGGGCGAAGCCGGGCTCGCGCAGCTCGAGGTACAGCTCACGCTGGATGGCCAGGGCCACGTCCAGGCCGATCACGTCGAGCAGCTCGAACGGGCCCATCGGATAGCCGCAGCCCAGCTTCATCGCGTGGTCGATGTCGTCGGCGGTCGAGTACGAGGCCTCGACCATTTTCACGGCGTCGTTGAGGTACGGGAACAGCAGCGCGTTCACCACGAACCCGGAACGGTCCGCGCACACGACCGGGTGCTTGTCCAGGGCCCGGCAGATCGCGGTGGCGGTGGCGACGGTCTGCTCGCCGGTGCGGATCGTGCGCACGACCTCGACCAGCCCCATCGCCGGCGCCGGGTTGAAGAAGTGCAGGCCGACCACGTCGGCGGGGCGCCCGGTGGCGACCGCGAGCTCGATGACCGGCAGGCTCGACGTGGTGGTCGCGAGCACGACGCCCGGCTTGCAGATCTCGTCCAGGGAGGCGAAGAGGGCCTTCTTGACCGACAGCTCCTCCACGACCGCCTCGACGACGAGGTCCACGTCGGTGAGGTGCTCGATGGTCGCGGACCAGGTGACCCGGCCCAGCGCGGCGTCGCGCCCGGCCTCGTCGAGCCGGCCGCGCACGACGGCCTTGTTCAACGACGTCTTCAGCACCTCACAGGTGCGGCCGGACTGCTCGGCGCCGCGGGTCACCGAGACGACCTCGAACCCGGCGCGGGCGAAGACCTCGATGATGCCGGTCGCCATCGTGCCGGAGCCGACGACCCCGACCTTCGCGACCGCGCCCGCTCCCACCGCCGCCAGACCGTGCGACGCAGCCACCGCCTCGCCGGACGCCTTCGGCCCCGCGGCCGCGAGGCCGGTGAACTCGTCGGGCACGACGACGGGCGAGCCCGGCTTCTCATACGTGTAGAAGCCCCGCCCCGACTTCCGCCCCAGCAGCCCGGCCGTGACCATCTGCTTGATGAGCGGCACCGGGGCGTGGCGGCGGTCGCGGCCGCCGCGGCGGTACATGGTGTCGAGGATCTCGTACGCGGTGTCGAGGCCGATGAGGTCCATGAGCGCGAGCGGGCCCATGGGCAGCCCGCAGCCGAGGCGCATCGCGGCGTCGAGGTCCTCGCGGGTGACGTACTTCGCCTCGAGCAGGGACACGGCCTGGTTGAGGTAGCCGAACAGCAGCGCGTTGGCGATGAAGCCGGCCCGGTCGCCGATGGTCACGTCGACCTTGCCCAGCCGCGCGCACAGGCCCTCGATGTCGGCGACGACGTCGTCGGCGGTGACGACCGTCCGCACGACCTCGACCAGCTTCATGATCGGCGCCGGGTTGAAGAAGTGCATGCCCACGACCTGGTTGGGGCGGCTCGTGGCGACCGAGATCTCGGTGACGGAGAGGCTGGACGTGTTCGTGGCCAGGATCGCCTCGGGCTTGCACACCCGGTCGAGCTCGGCGAAGATCCGCTGCTTGAGCGCGAGCTGCTCGGGCACCGCCTCGATGACGAGGTCCGCGGCGTGCAGCGAGGGCAGCCCGACCGCGAACGTGACGCGGCTCAGCAGCTGGTCGCGCTCGGTCTCGGAGAGTTTGCCCTTGCGCACGGCCCGGTCGACGCTGCCGCGCAGGGTCTGCTCGCCGCGGCCGAGCGCCGCGTCGCTGACCTCGACGGCGAGGACGTCGATCCCGTTGCGGGCGAAGACCTCGACGATGCCGGCCCCCATGGTCCCGAGCCCCACCACCCCGACGGATGCAAACTCGCGCCCCATGCGGCCGCCCTCCCTAACGATGACTCAGGTCCCGGCCGAGTCTGCCACGCCGACCCTCGTCGATCCGACATCGTGTGGCGAATCCCCCTCGCGGCCGCGAAGCGCGAGAGACCGAGGCGCAAGCAGCAGAAGCCGGAGCAGCAAGGCGCGAGGGGGGCGAGCAAGAGCGGGAGGGGAGGTCAGGTCCAGCGGATCGTGGCCCGTTCGCGCCAGAGCGACAGCACCGACTCGTTGCCCTCGACGTCGAGGTCCGCGGTGGAGCGGCGGTTCCACAGGGCCAGGTAGAGCGCGCTCGCCGGGCCGCGCAGGGTGCAGTCGGCGCCGGGGGTCGAGCCGCGCGTGATGGTGGCGCCCGCGGGGGTCATGGTGACCGTCCACGCGTGCGGGCCGTCCGCGGTGGCGCCGTCGAGGGCGTGGACCGACAGGGTGCAGGGCGTCTCGGCGCGCAGGCGGCGGCCGCGTGTGCCGTAGAAGCCCATCAGCAGCTCGTCGATGCCGTCAAGGCCGAGGTCGGCGTCCACGCCGGCGATGTCGCCCACGGCGCCCTCCAGGTCGGCGCGGTGGATCGTGGTCTCGTGGGCCTGGCGGCGGGCCCAGAAGGCGAGCGGCGACCCGGCGGGCAGGAAGTGCCAGCAGGGGGTGTCGGCGGGGGCGGCGCGCAGGGTGTCGACGAGCGCGGTGTGGCCGGCCTGGAACCAGTCGAGCAGCGCCGGGTCCGCGGGGAAGGGGCCGACCGCGTCGGCCTCCTCGTCGTCGGTCAGGACGCGGGTGCGGCGGTCGCGGACGTAGGCGGCCGCCCAGCGGTGCACGTAGCCGACGTGCTGGACCAGCTCGCGGACGGTCCACTCGGGGCAGGTCGGGACCGGGGCGTCGAAGCCCGCCTCCTCCGCGGCGTCGACGAGATCCAGCCCGGCGCGCTCCAGGACGTCGATGTGCCGACCGATCTCCATGCCGACACAGTGCCACACGGGTACGACATTTTCGGTCGGCTACCGGATCGACGAGGACGCAACCGGGGGTCAGGCCCCGACCTACGCGACGAAGACGCCGGCGAGCCAGATGGCCGCGATGATCAGGCCGGTCGCCAGCTCGATGAGCATCGACAGCCCGGCCGCCTTCAGGGCGTGCTTCGTCGAGCCCCAGGCCGCCCGCGAGTCGTGGTGGCGGGCCAGCTCCACGAGGAAGATGGCCAGCACGAAGCCGATGACGAGCCCCACCACCGGGATCAGGAAGAAGCCGATGATCCCGCCGACCCCGCCCAGGAACAGGGTCAGGTTGGACACGCCGGCGCGCTTGAGGTTGCGGCCCGGCACGAGGTACTTCGCCAGGAACCCCAGCGCGAGCACCACCGTGGCCGCGATCCCCACCGCCCACCCGGTCGCCCCGTGCCCGCCGAACACGGCCCACGCCGCCACGCCGGCCCAGCACAGCACCAGGCCGGGCACCATGGGCACGAGCACCCCGATCAGCCCGACGATCACGCAGATCGGGGTGATGACGGAGACCAGGCCGCTGCTGTCGGTCGCATCCACACGCAACACTGTGCAGCACACCGCGGCCCGGCGCATCCGAACGTCAGGCCCCGACGACCTCCCGCAGCGCGGCGGCGAACTCCTCCGGGCGCTCGACGTGCGGGCTGTGCCCGACGCCCGCCCACGCCAGCTCGCGGTAGTTGCCGTACCGCTCCAGCACCGCCCGCGTCTGGCCGATCATCGGCTGCGGCGGGCACGCGTCCTCGCCGGGCCACCCGGGCACGAGGCCCATCTTGCCCAGCTGCGCGAGGTCGAAGAACGAGGTGTCGGAGACGATCGCGTCCAGCTCCCCGCGAATCCAGGTGATCGGCGGCTTCTCGGCCAGCTCGACGATCCCGGACAGGTTCAGCCAGCGGGGCGAGAGGGTGTTGAGCACGCCCTTGGTGCCGGGCCCCTGGCCGGGCCAGTTCTCGCTGGGGGTGCCGTCGCCGGGGTAGTTCGCCTCGCCGATCGCCGTGGTCAGCATGCTGTCGAGGAGGAGCTCCTCGTCCGCCCCGAAGTCGAACCCGGGCGCGGCGTAGAACGCGCGCATCACGTTGCGCGGGCTGGTCTGCTCGTCGGTGCCACGGTCCTTCGCCTCGAGCAGCCGGACGAAGTCGGGGTTGGCCGAGGCGCCGCCGGTGCCCGCGAAGTCGGGCGTGGTCGGGGTGCCGTCGAGGTCGCGGGTGCCGCCGAAGCCGTAGGGCGAGACCGGCGCCTCCAGCACCAGGGCGCCGATGTGCGCGGGGTGGTCCAGCAGCAGCTGCATCGCCACGCCGCCGCCGAGCGAGTGGCCGACCACGGTCACCTTGCCGCCGGCGGCGAGCTCGGCCAGCAGCGGGGCCACGTCGTCGGCGAAGTCGCGCACCCCGCGGGTCGCGTCGATGGGGAGGGCGGGGCTCTGCCCGTATCCGCGCAGGTCGGGCAGTGCCAGCCGCCAGTGCTCGGGCAGGTGCCGCACGAGCGGCTCCCAGAAGGCGGACGAAGAACAGTTGCCATGAATCAGCAGGACGGGCGGGCCGGTCTGCGGCCCTCTGGTCGTGACGTGCATCACCGCATCGTGGCATCGGACTGTGGGCCGGTCACATGTGGCCGGCCCACACACTGTCAGCTCAGCACGGCCTCGTCATGCCCATACCGCGTCAGCGCCCAGATGACCGCCACGTCCGCCGCGATGATCAGCATCGACCACAGCGGGTAGTACGGCAGGAACACGAAGTTGGCGACCGCGCTCAGCGAGGCCAGCACGATGCCGAGCACCCGCCCCCAGAACCGCCCGGCGAGCACGGCCCCGCCCCCGAGCGCGACGATCACGCCGAGGGCGAGGTGCACCCAGCCCCAGGCGACGATGTTGAAGCCGAAGAGGTAGCTGTCGGCGAGGATGTAGAAGGTTCGCTCGAAGATCGCCGTGAGCCCGACGATGATCTGGAAGATGCCGACGACGAGCATCATGCTCCCGCCGAACACGGCGAACCCGGTGACCCAGCGGGACTGCCGGTGCAACGTCTCCATGCGCACACGGTGGGCGCCCACCGGATGAGCCCCCATCACCCGGCGGCGGGGAACGCGTGAATACTTGACGCTTCAATCATATGTGCCCACAATCCCGGGCATGAACATTGTCCTCTGGGTGCTGCAGGTGCTGCTGGGCGTGGCCTTCCTGGGCGCGGGCGCGATGAAGGCCTCACAGCCCGTCGAGAAGCTGGGCAAGAACATGACCTGGGTGCATCGGTACAGCCCGGGCACCGTCAGATTCATCGGCGTCATGGAGATCCTCGGCGGCCTCGGGCTGATCCTGCCGTGGGCCACCGGCATCGCGCCGATCCTCACCCCGCTCGCCGCCGTCGGGCTGGCCGTCATCATGCTGCTGGCCGTCGTGGACCACGCGCGCGCCCGGGAGTACCCCATGATCGGCATCAACGTGCTGCTCGGCGCCCTCGCGGTGATCATCGCGATCGGCCGGTTCTGACGCCTATCGGACGCGTCGTTGGCTCAATCCCGCAAGATCCGGGCACCATGGAACCCATGACGGACGAGCCGCGATGGCTGGACGACACCGAGCGGCACGCTTGGATGTCGCTGCTGGCCGTCGTGCTCGTCGGCTTCCCCGAGCTCGAGCGCACGTTCCGGCCCCACGGCCTGGTCCACGTCGAATACGGGCTGCTGGCCGCGCTCAGCGGCGCCTGCGACGGGCTGCGCCTGTCCGACCTCGCGGGGCAGATGAACATGTCGGCGAGCCGCCTGAGCCACCGCATGCGCAAGCTCGTCGACCTCGGCTACGTCGAGATCTCCGGCGACGCCTGCGACGGGCGGGTCAGCATCGCGCGGGTCACCGACGCCGGGCGGGCGTTCGTCGAGCGCGTCGCCCCGGCCCACGTGGCCGACGTGCGCCGGCTCATCTTCGACCATCTCGACGAGGCCCAGACGCGGGCCCTGGCCGATGCGCTCGGCGCCGTCGCGGGGAAGCTCGGCGACACCTGTCCGGGCGCGCCGAAGGGACCACCCGTCCCCGGCGCACGGGCCATATAAATGACCCCGCGACAGGAATAGAGTGACCGCATGCGTGCCGTCGTGATCACCGGGGTGTCCCGCGGCCTGGGCGCCGCTCTCTTCGACGTGTCCATCTCGCGCGGCGATCGGGTCCTCGCGATCGGGCGGCACTTCACCGAGCAACAGCAACTCTTGCGCGACGAGCGGCCCGGGGACGTCACCCTGTTCTCGACCGACCTCGCGGACGCGCACTGGCTGCCGGACTACGACATCATGCGCGGCTTCCTGCGCGAGGCCGACGAGGCCGTGCTGATCCACAACGCCGCCGTCGTCGAGCCCATCGGCGCCGTCGGCCGGCTCACCACCGAGGCCATCACCAACGCGATCGCGGTCAACCTCACCGCCCCGGCCGTGCTCACCAACACGTTCCTGCGGGCCGCCCCGGCCGACGCGCGCAAGCGGCTGCTGTTCGTCTCCTCCGGCGCGGCGCACCGGATCATCGACGGCTGGGCGCTGTACTGCACCACGAAGGCGGCCGGCGAGACCTTCTTCGAAGTCGTCGCCTCGCAGACGCGCGACGACGAGAAGGTCAGCGTCGTGAACGTCGACCCCGGCCAGATGGACACGCACATGCAGGAGAACATCCGGCGCGCGGCCGCCTCGGGGGCCTACTTCCCGGGCCAGCAGCGGTGGGTCGACGCGCCCGCGGAGGGCCGGCTCGCCGATCCCCTCGCCGTGGCCGAGCGGATCATCAAGGAGCACGCCTCCTGAGCGCCGGGGGCGCCGAAGCGCATCGGACGATCAGGGAAGGGTGACCAGCCGCGGGCCTGGCAGCGACGGCGCGCCAGCGCCGAGCGGTGTCTGGCGGGAGCGACGGTCCGCACCCCCGCGGACCCGAGTCCTGGACCTTCCTACGACAGCACCGCTCTGAGCTTCGCCGCGAAGGGCGCCGCGTCGCCGAAGCCGCCGTGCCCGCCGGGGAACTCGGCCACCGCGGCCTCCAGGCGCGCGCCGAGCTCACGGGCGCAGCGGTTGGGCGGCTCCCCCGTGCTCGCCGCGCCCACGGCGGGCACGATCCGCACCGGGCCCGAGCGCAGGCCGTCGAGGTCGGGCACGAACGTGGCGACGGGCGGGATCTCGTACCGCACGAAGAACTCCATGTTCGCCTCCATCCGCGCCGCGAACTCGGGCGAGGGCGGGGTCCCGGGCGTGCCGTCGTCGCCGTGCATGTCCATGGCCGCGCCGAAGACGCCCATCGCGGCCCCGACCCCGCCGTCGCGGTAGGCGTCGGACACCTCGGTCATCACGCTGCGCCAGGAGTCGAAGTCGGGCAGCAGCTCGAACAGCGGCGGCTCGTGCGCGACGACCGTGCGGACCATGCCCGGGTACCGCGCCGCGAGCTCCAGCGCGATCACCGCGCCCGAGCTGTTGCCGAACACGTCGGCCGGCTCGTCCTCGGTCACGCCGACGGCGCCCAGCACGCGGTACGCGTCGTCGGCCTGCTCCTCGAGGATGATCTCGGCCGGTGGGCCGTCGAGCACGCTGCGCGAGTTGCCGCGCCGGTCGTAGGTGACCACGGTGTACTCGCCGGCGAGCCGGTCGGCCAGGGCCGCGAAGCCCTCGGCGTCGTAGATGCCGCCGCAGATCAGCAGCAGCACCGGGCCGCTGCCGCGCACTTCGTAGTACAGGGTCGCGCCGGGTACGTCGAGCTTCTCGGTCTTCACGGTTCCTCCTGCGGTCGTGGTACCCGATGGTCGGAGCCGGGCACCGCATCTCGACGGCCGATCAGGGCCTACTCGTGAGTAATTTCCGGGTTTACACTCGCGCCATGACCGTCACGCGAACGCCCGGCGTCCCCGCCATCGACGAGGGCTCGCTGATCTCGACCAACCCCGCCACCGGCGAGGAGGTCGGCCGCTTCCCGGTCGCCTCCCCGGATTCTCTCACCGACGCGGTGGCCCGCGCGCGTGACGCGGCCGCCTGGTGGGGTGGTCTCGGGTTCGGCGGGCGCCGGCGGCGCCTGCTGGCGTTCCGCAGTGTGCTCGCCAACCGCCTGGACGAACTGGCGGCGCTCATGCACCGGGAGGGCGGCAAGCCCCGGGCCGACGCGCTCGTGGAGGCCATCGCGGCGATCGACCACATCGCGTGGGCCGCGCAGCACGCCCGCAAGGTGCTGGGCCGGCGCCGGGTGGGCAGCTCGATCCTGCTCAAGGAGCACACGTCCTACCTCGAGTACCTCCCCTTCGGCGTGATCGGGGTCATCGGGCCGTGGAACTACCCGATCCTGACGCCGATGGGCTCGATCGCCTACGCGCTCGCGGCCGGCAACGCGGTGGTGTTCAAGCCCAGTGAGTACACGCCGGCCGTCGGCCAGTGGTTCGTGGACCGCTTCCACGAGGTCGTCCCCGAGCACCCTGTGCTGCAGATCGTGCACGGCCTCGGCGACGTGGGCGCGGCCCTGTGCCGCAGCGGGGTCGACAAGATCGCGTTCACCGGCTCGACCGCCACCGGCAAGAAGGTCATGGCCGCGGCCGCCGAGTCCCTCACCCCCGTCCTGCTGGAGTGCGGCGGCAAGGACGCGATGGTCGTGGCGGCCGACGCCGACCTGGACGCGGCCGCCGCCTCCTGCGTGTGGGGCGGGCTGACCAACGCCGGTCAGACGTGCGTCGGGATCGAGCGGGTGTACGTCGCCGAGCCGGTCTTCGACGACTTCCTCAACCGCGTGGTGGCGCGCGCGGCGAAGCTCAGCGTCGGGGCGGAGCCGGGCTCGGACATCGGCCCGATCACCATGCCGTCGCAGATCGACATCATCCGCCGGCACATCGAGGACGCCCTGACCCGCGGCGGCCGCGCGGTCCTCGGCGGCGCGGAGGCCGTCCAGCCGCCCTTCGTCAACCCCACGATCCTGGTGGACGTGCCCGAGGACGCCGCGGCGGTGCAGGAGGAGACCTTCGGCCCGACGCTCACCGTCACGCGGGTCCGCGACGCGGCCGAGGGCGTGCGCCGGGCCAACAGCACCGGCTACGGCCTGGGCGGCGCGATCTTCTCGAAGTCCCAGGGCCTCGACCTGGCCCGCCAGGTCCGCTCGGGCATGACCTCGGTCAACTCGGCGCTCACCTTCGCCGGCATGCCCGCGCTGCCCTTCGGCGGCGTGGGGAACTCCGGCTTCGGCCGCATCCACGGCGCGGACGGCCTGCGCGAGTTCACCCGCCCGAAGGCGATCGTGAAGCGGCGGGGCCCGACCGTGCTGGCGGCGATGACGTTCGACCGCACCGAGAAGACCATGCAGCAGATCGTCCGCGTGGTGAAGCTGGTGCACGGCCGCAGCAGGTAGGGCGTGGCCGTTAGGGGGCCGGGCGGTATCCCTGGGCGGCGGCCCACTTCGCGGCGGCCTTCTCCTCCTTGCGCTTCTTCCGGCGTCGCATCAGCCAGCCGAAGCCCAGGAACAGCAGCAGCATGAAGAGCAGGACCACGATCGGCAGGACGATCGCGATCACCGACAGGAAGACGCTGAAGAAGTCCTCGATGGTGCTCACGATCGGGGCGCCGAAGCCGACCGTCGTGGCGTTGACGACCGGGCGGGAGACGGCCTTCATGCCGTGCACGCCGAGGGATATCGCGCCGCCGACGACTATCGGCACCCATTGATGGCTCGTGAAGAACGACCCCGGGTCGGTGACCGTGACCGTCTCGGAGCTCGACGCGGCGCCGAAGGCCAGGCCGCCGGCGGTCGGGCGGATGAACGTCTGGATGACGTCGTTGACGTGGTCGAGCATCGGCACCTTGTCGGCGACGAACTCGATCGCCAGCAGGATCGCGACGATCGTCAGCGTCCAGCCGTTCTCCATCCACTGCCAGTTCGACGGCAGCGTGATCAGGTCGGTATACCGCGCGAGCACGCCGATCGCCAGCAACGGGATGTAGGCGTTGAGCCCGGCCGATGTGGCGAGGCCGAGACCCGTCAATGACTCCAACACTCCCCAAGCATGACATCGCGTTGCCAGTCCCACCCGGTGGGCGGGTTAGGCTGTCGGCCGTGCGTCTCGTCATCGCCAAGTGCTCGGTCGACTACATCGGCCGGCTCACGGCCCACCTCCCGCCCGCGACCCGCCTGCTGCTCATCAAGGCCGACGGGTCGATCTCGATCCACGCCGACGACCGGGCGTACAAGCCGCTGAACTGGATGAGCCCGCCCTGCCGGCTCGAGGAGTCCGACGGGCTCTGGCGCGTGGTCAACAAGGGCGGCGAGGAGCTGCGCATCACGATCGAGGAGATCCTGCACGACAGCTCGCACGAGCTGGGCGTCGACCCGGGCCTGGTCAAGGACGGGGTGGAGGCGCACCTGCAGGAGCTGCTGGCGGCGGCGCCGGAGACGCTCGGGGCGGGCTTCACGCTGGTCCGCCGCGAGTACATGACGGCGATCGGCCCCGTCGACCTGCTCTGCCGCAACGGCGAGGGCGCGACCGTGGCGGTCGAGATCAAGCGCCGCGGCGAGATCGACGGGGTGGAGCAGCTGACCCGATACCTCGAACTGCTCGGCCGCGATCCCCTGCTCGCGCCCGTGTCCGGGATCTTCGCGGCGCAGGAGATCAAGCCGCAGGCCCGGGTCCTGGCCGAGGACCGCGGCATCCGCTGCGTCGTGCTGGACTACAACGCGCTGCGCGGCGTGCAGAAGGACGAGCTGACGCTGTTCTGACGCCGGGCCGGCACGGGCTCGATCGGGCCGCCGACCACCGCGCGGCCACCTTCGCAGGCCGCGCCACCTCAGCCGCGCGGGGCGGCCGGGGGCGGCGACGAGGCCGGCGCTCGCAGCCGCGCACCCGCAGCTGCCACCGTCGCACGCTTGCAGCCGGGCACCGGGCGGCCACCTCCGCACGCCGCCGCTGCACGCCCCGCCACGCCACGCCACAACCGCACGACCGCCGCAACCGCTCGCCGCAACCGCGCCACCGCCGCCGCACGCCACGCCACGCCACAACCGCACGACCGCCGCAACCGCTCGCCGCAACCGCGCCACCGCCGCCGCACGCCACGCCACGCCGCAACCGCACGACCGCCGCAGCCGCTCGCCGCAACCGCGCCACCGCCGCCGCACGCCACGCCGCAACTGCATGACCGCCGCCGCTCGTCGCACACGCGCCACCGCCGCAGGACGCCTGCCCGCAGCCGTGGCGAATCCGGCGCCGCATCGAGCAGCGCCCCGATCAGCAGCTCGTCACAGGAGAGCGGTGCGTCGCAACACGCAGGTGCCGCGCGAGGAGCATCCCAGAAATCGGCACGAATCGCATTTATCCCCGGACAGGGTATAAATGCGAAAAGTCCGATCACGAAGTGTCGGACTTTTCGGAAAAGCCAGTCAGAGGTTGTGCGCCTCCCGCACCACGGTCACAAGCTCGTCCACCACATCGGTGATGGCGAAGTCCTTCGGCGTGAAGACCCGCGCCACGCCCGACGCACGCAAGGTCTCCGCGTCCCCGGGCGGAATGATCCCGCCGACCACCACCGGCAGGTCGCCCAGCCCCGACGCCCGCAGCCCCGACAGCACCGACGCCACCACGGCCAGGTGGGACCCGGACAGCACCGAGAGCCCCACCAGGTCCACGTCCTCCTCCACCGCCGCCGCCACGATCTGCGCCGGTGTGAGCCGAATCCCCTGGTACACCACCTCGAAGCCGGCATCGCGCGCCCGCACCGCGATCTGTTCCGCGCCGTTGGAGTGTCCGTCCAGCCCGGGCTTGCCGACCAGCATGCGCAGGCGGCCGGTGCCGAGGTCCTCGGCGGTGCGGCGCACGCGGGCGCGGACCGCGTCCAGGTTCGCCGTCGGCGTCGAGAGCGCGGCGGTCAGGCCGGTCGGGGCACGGTACTCGCCGAACACCTCCCGCAGGGTCCCCGCCCACTCGCCGGTGGTCACGCCCGCCTCGACGCACGCGAGCGTGGCCGCCATCAGGTTGCCCTCGCCGGCCGCGGCCGCGCGCAGGGCCTCCAGGCACGCTGTCACGTCGCCGCGGGCGGAGCGCCAGGCGGCGATCGAGGCCACCGCGGCCTGCTCCACGGCCGGGTCGATCTGCTCGATCGCGGCCGCGCCCGCGGCCAGCAGCGGGGACGGCTCGGTCTCGGTGAAGCGGTTCACGCCCACGACCACGTCGTCGCCGCGCTCCAGGCGGGCGCGGCGCTCGGCCAGGGAGGCGACCAGGGCGCTCTTGAGGTAGCCGGACTCGACGGCCGCGACCACCCCGCCCATGTCCAGCACGCGCCGCAGCTCCTCGGTCGCGCCGTCGACGATCTCACCGACCAGCGCGTCCATGACCTTCGAGCCCTCGAACAGGTCCGGGTACTCCAGCAGATCCGACTCGAACGCGAGCACCTGCTGCATGCGCAGCGACCACTGCTGGTCCCACGGCCGCGGCAGGCCCAGCGCCTCGTTCCAGGCCGGCAGCTGCACGGCCCGGGCCCGGGCGCCGCGGGAGAGGGTCACGCCGAGCATCTCCAGCACGATGCGCTGCACGTTGTTCTCGGGCTGGGCCTCGGTCAGGCCGAGCGAGTTGACCTGGACGCCGTAGCGGAAGCGGCGCGCCGAAGCGTCCGCCACGCCGTAACGGGAGGCCGTGAGCCGGTCCCACATCGCCGTGAAGGCGCGCATCTTCGCCGTCTCCTCGACGAAGCGCACGGAGGCGTTGACGAAGAACGAGATCCGGGCCACCACGTCGGTGAAGCGCTCGGGCGCCACCTGGCCGGAGTCGCGCACGGCGTCGAGCACGGCGATCGCGGTCGCCAGCGCGAAGGCCACCTCCTGCACGGGGGTGGCCCCGGCCTCCTGGAGGTGGTACGAGCAGATGTTGACCGGGTTCCAGCGCGGGCAGTTCGCGACGGTCCACGCGATCGTGTCCGTGGTCAGGCGCAGCGACGGCCCGGGCGGGAAGATGTGCGTGCCGCGGGAGAGGTACTCCTTCACGATGTCGTTCTGCGTCGTCCCCGCCAGCCGGGCGAGCTCGACGCCCTGCTCCCGGGCGCAGGTCACGTAGAGGGCGAGCAGCCACATCGCCGTGGCGTTGATCGTCATCGAGGTGTTGGCGCGCTCCAGGTCGATGCCGCCGAAGAGCTCGCGCATGTCGCCGAGGTGCGCGATCGGCACCCCGACGCGGCCCACCTCGCCCCGGGCGAGCTCCGCGTCGGGGTCGTAGCCGGTCTGCGTGGGCAGGTCGAACGCCACCGACAGGCCGGTCTGGCCCTTCGCCAGGTTGCGGCGGAACAGGGCGTTGGAGGCGGCCGCCGAGGAGTGGCCGGCATAGGTGCGCATGACCCAGGGACGGTCGCGCTCGGGAAGCCTCTCATCGACCATACGCAGCACCCTACTGAAGGGTAACCAGGGGTCGCCGGTGAAAGTTGTCACCCCACTAGAGTGAGTGCCGTGGCGGATGCGATCACGGTGCGCGGGCTGCGCAAGGCCTACGGCAAGGCGGTGGCCGTCGACGGGGTCGACCTCGACGTGCGCGACGGCGAGGTGTTCGCGCTGCTCGGCCCGAACGGGGCGGGCAAGACGACGACGGTCGAGATCCTCGAGGGGTTCCGGCACCGCACGTCCGGCGAGGTCACGGTGCTGGGCATCGACCCGCAGCGCGGGGACGCGGCCTGGCGGGCGCGGGTCGGCGTCGTGTTGCAGAGCACCGGCGAGTTCGACGACCTGACCGCGCGCGAGGTCGTCCACCACTTCGCGAACTACTACCCCTCCGCCGCCGACCCGGACGAGATCATCACCCGCGTCGGGCTGGCCGAGAAGCAGCACGCCCGCACCCGGACGCTCTCCGGCGGCCAGAAGCGCCGGCTCGACGTCGCCCTGGGCATCGTCGGCCGGCCCGAGCTGCTGTTCCTCGACGAGCCGACGACCGGCTTCGACCCCGAGGCCCGCCGGGAGTTCTGGGGGCTGATCCGCGACCTCGCCAAGGCCGGCACCACGATCCTGCTCACCACGCACTACCTCGACGAGGCCGAGGCCCTGGCCGATCGCGTGGGCGTGCTGGCCGGCGGGAAGCTCATCGCCGTCGACTCGCCCGGCCGGCTCGGCGGCCGCGGCGACGGCGGCGCCACGGTCGGCTGGCACTCCCCCGACGGCCCGCGCAGCGAGCGCACCGACAGCCCGACCGCCGTGGTCGCGCGCCTGGCCGAGCAGTTCGGCGGCGAGGTGCCGGGCCTGACCGTCACCAGACCGAGCCTCGAGGATGTGTACCTGCGGATGATCGGCAGCCCCCAAGAAGTGAGCAAGGAATGACCACCCTGCGGCTCGGCCTCCTGCGGGGCGGCCTGGAGATCAAGCAGTTCCTGCGCAGCCGCGAGTCGGTGGTCTTCACCCTCGCCTTCCCGCTCATCCTGCTGTGCGTGTTCGGCGCGGTCTTCGGCGGCGAGATCGCGACCGGGGTCACCTTCACCCAGTACTTCGCGGCCGGCATGATCGCCGCGGGCCTGCTCGCCACCGGGTTCCAGAGCCTGGCCATCCAGATCCCGATCGAGCGGGAGAAGGGCATCCTCAAGCGGCTGCGCGGCACGCCGATGCCCCGGGCCGCCTACTTCATCGGCAAGATCGTCATGGTGCTGGCCATCGGCCTCGTCGAGACGGTCCTGCTCGTCACGGTCGCGACCCTCTTCTTCGGCGTCAAGCTGCCCGCCACCGGCGAGAAGTGGCTGACCTTCGTCTGGGTGGCGCTGCTGGGCATCACCGCCTGCACGCTGTGCGGGATCGCGTTCTCCTCGCTGGCCCGCTCGGGCCGCAGCGGACCGGCCGTCGTGACCCCCGTGGCGATCGTGCTGCAGTTCATCTCGGGCGTCTTCTTCCAGTACACGGAGCTGCCGAGCTGGATGCGCGGGATCGCCTCGGTCTTCCCGCTCAAGTGGATGACCCAGGGGATGCGCTCGGTGTTCCTGCCCGACTCGTTCGCGGCCCAGGAGCCCGCGGGCAGCTGGCAGCACGGCACGATCGCGCTCGTGCTCGGCGGCTGGATCGTGGTCGGGCTCGTGCTGTGCCTGCTGACCTTCCGCTGGACCGAACGCGACTGACCGAACGCGACCGACCGAACGCGACCGAACGCGACCGAACGCGACCGACCGAACGCGACTGACCGAACACGACCGACCGAACGCGCGAGCGAACGAACGGTTCTTGCCACCGCGGACGCCGGGATTCCTGGCGGGAGCAACGGCCCGCCGGTGACGCGGACCCGAGCAAAAATCCTGCATTGCACCCGTGCACTGCCGATCAGCGTTGGGTGACGGGTCGGCTCGGCAAGGCGGTCCGCCGGGTCGGCCGCACCGGTGCCCTGGCGATCACCCTCGTGCTCGCGCTCGGCCTCGGCGCGTCGTGGCAGGCGGCGCACGCCATCCGCGACGGGCAACGAGAGCGCGCGCAGGGCGTCCTGGACCGCGCGGCCACGCTCTCCGACGCGTCCGTGCGCTCGGAGATCCACCGCTACCTCGACACGCTGCGCACGGTCGCCGCCGCCGTCGGCTCGCACGACGAGCTCACCGCCGGCGACTTCGCCGCGACCACCGCCCCGCTGCGCCAGGCCGGGCTCGTCGGGGCGACCTCACTGGTCTTCATCGTCGCCGCGGACGACACCCAGATCACCTCGGTGCAGGACTACTGGCGCGACCGTGGCGCCCCCGACCTGCAGCTGCACGCCCAGGGCAGCGGCCACGAGCACCTGTTCACCATCTTCACCCGCCCGCTGGACACCTCGGCCGTCCTGCCCTCCGGCACCGACCTGTCCCAGGCGGCCGAGCCGACCACCGCGCTGTGGGAGTCGCGGCGCTCCGGCGAGGCCGCCGTCTCCGACACGTACGTGCTGCTGCGCGACCGCGGCCTGCCCCCCGACCGGCAGCAGCTGTCGTTCGTGCTCGCCGCGCCCGCGTACGGCGATCCGGCCCCGGACGGGCGGCGCGAGTTCAAGGGCTGGGTCGTGCTCGGCCTGCGCGGCCAGGACTTCATCGGCGGGGTGCTCACGCGGGCGACCCAGGGGCAGGCCGACGCCGAGCTGTGGGCGCAGAACGGTGGCGGCCAGGAGAGCCGCGTCGCCCGGCTGCACCAGGCCGGCCAGCACCCCGACATCCGGCGGGACCTGCACGTGCAGATCGCCAACCGGGAGTGGCGGCTGGTCGTCTCGGTCGACGCGGCGAAGATGGGCGGCTCGGCGCCGATCCTGCCGCTCGTCGTCGGGCTCGGCGGCACCGTGCTCACGCTGCTCGTGTGCGCGATGCTGTGGGCGCTCGCGGGCGCCCGCGGGCGGGCCGAGGAGCGGGTCGTGGCCGCGACCGCCGGGCTGTGCGCCGCCCAGCGCACCGCCGACAACCAGCTCGCGCTGCTCAACGGCATTCTGGACCGCATCAGCGACGGCGTCGGGGTGGTCGACGCCGACGGGGCGTTCATCGTGCACAACCCGGCCGCCCAGGCCATGCTCGGGCGGACGCTCGACGGCGACGAGCCGGGGGCGTCGCGCTTCCTGCGGCCCGACGGCGTCACCGAGTTCCCGGCGGACGAGCTGCCCCTGGCGCGCGCCCTCGCCGGCGAGTCCACCGACCGCGTCGAGATGATCCTGCGCGGCCCGGACCGGCCCGACGGGATGTTCCTGTCGGTCAGCGGGCGGCCGCTGGACCACGACGGGCAGCGCGGGGCGATCGTGGTGTTCCACGACATCACCGAGGCCCGCGAGCGGGAGGCCGACCTCGCCGCGTTCGCCGGGATCGTCGCGCACGACCTCAAGAACCCGCTGACCGTCATCGGCGCGCACGCGGAGATGGGCCGCGACGCGCTGCCGGACCGGCCCGACCAGGCCTACGACAGCCTCGAGCGCGTCGGGGCGGGTGTCGTGCGGATGCGGCGCCTGATCGACGATCTGCTCGCGTACGTCACCGCGCGCGACGCCGCCCTCAAGCCGTGCGAGGTGGACCTCGGCGAGCTCGTGGCCGACGTCGTCGCGGAGCGGATCGGGCACCTGCGGGTGCGGCCGGACGTGTACGTCGGCACGCTCCCCCGCGTCGAGGCCGATCCCGCGATGCTGCGGCACGTGCTGGACAACCTGGTCGGCAACGCGCTCAAGTACGTGCGGCCGGGCCGCGTGCCGAAGGTCGACATCAGCGCCCAGCCGTCCGGCCCCGGCTGGGTCCGCGTGGAGGTCGCCGACCGCGGGATCGGCATCCCCGACGAGGACAAGCCGCACGTGTTCGAGTCGTTCCACCGGGCGCACACCGGTCAGTCGTACGGCGGGACCGGCCTCGGCCTCGCGATCTGCCGCCGCATCGTGGACCGCCACGGCGGCACGATCACGGTGACCGACAACCCCGGCGGGGGCAGCCGCTTCAGCTTCACCGTCCCGGCCGCGGTGCCCGTGGCGCCCGAGACCGTGGACGCCCACGAGTACGCCTAGAAGGCTCCGATACGTGATCAACTGGTGGCAGACTGTGCATGTGCCCCTCATGTACCTCGCGGGATGGGCCGCTTCCGCCGGCGTGCTGGCCGCGCTGCTGCTCATCATCCGGCTGCTGAAGTACGGCGTCCCCGTCTCGCCCCCGCCGCGCCCCTCGGTCGACTACGGCCTGCTCCGCACGGTGTCGATGGTGGGCGACCTGGCCTTCGCGCGCGATGTCCGGGACCGCCTGCGCAGCAACGGCGTGCGCGCGACCCTGGCCACGGGCCCGGACGGCATGGTGCGCATCCTGGTCTTCGCCGACGAGCTGGACCGCGCCCGGCGCCTGATCAGTTCCTAGCCGCGCCGCGCCGCGCTACGGTTCGACGGTGACGAATACGCCCCGCGAGGCGGAGAGCCGCATCGGCCCGATCGGCGCACTGCTGTGCCGGCTCGTGTTCCTGGCCATCTGCCTGCCAGGCCCGATCCTGCTCATCGACGCCCTGAAGTTCGGCCCGCCCCTGTCGCCCAAGGAATTCTGGGGCCTGCTGGCCGGCGACCTGCTGGTGACGGCCGCCGGGATCGGCTTCGGCGTCTTCGGCTGGCGGCTCGTCACCCGCTCGCGCCGCGACGCGCGCCGCCTGGCCGTCGCCGGCGTCGACGCGACGGCCGAGATCCTGACGGTGGCGAACCACCTCGGCGGCGAGGACCCCGGCCTGGAGCTGCGCCTGCGCATCAGCGGCCCCGGGTTCGCCACCTTCGAGGCCGACACGATCCGCCCCGACGACCCGGCCCTGCGGCCCGGCGCGGCGCTGCCCGCCGTGGTCGACCCCGCCGACCGGCTCTTCCGGGTCGGGTAGCCGGTCAGAAGTCGAACTGGTCCGGCGGGGCGACGGAGCGCTCGACCTCCA
This sequence comes from Dactylosporangium sp. CA-139114, assembly GCF_050955725.1. NCBI lineage: Bacteria > Bacillati > Actinomycetota > Actinomycetes > Micromonosporales > Micromonosporaceae > Dactylosporangium > Dactylosporangium sp. CA-139114. Next base: position 1,371,098 of record NZ_CP192080.1, on the reverse strand, counting down.
CGCCCAGGGCGCGCAGGTCCGACTCGAAGCTCGGGTAGCCCCGGTCGATGTGGTGCACGTGGCGGATCTCCGTGACCCCGTCCGCGCACAGCCCGGCGATCGCCAGCCCGGCCCCCGCGCGGATGTCCGTGGCGGTGACCGGGGCCCCCGACAGCCGGTCCTTGCCCCGCACGACCGCGTGGTGCCCGTCGGTGCGGATGTCCGCGCCGAGGCGGGACATCTCGTTGATGAACATGAAGCGCCCGTCGAAGATGTTCTCGGTCACCAGCGACGAGCCCTCGGAGACCGCCGCCAGGCCCACCGCCATCGGCAGCAGGTCCGTCGCGAAGCCCGGGAAGGGCAGGGTCACCACGTCGACGGCCTTCGGCCGGCCCGGCATCACCACGCGGAACGAGTCGGCCGCGGTGGTCACCTCGCCGCCGGCGGTCACGACCTTGTCCAGCGCGATCTCCAGGAACACCGGGTCGATGCCGTGGACGGTCACGTCGCCGCGGGTCATGGCGGCCGCGAAGGCCCACGTGCCGGCCACGATCCGGTCGCCGACGGTGCGGTGCTCGACCGGGTGCAGCTCCGGCACGCCCTGCACGACCAGGCGCGAGGAGCCCGCCCCCTGGATGTCGGCGCCCATGTCGGTCAGCATGCGGCAGATGTCCACGATCTCGGGCTCGCGGGCGGCGTTGTCGATCTCGGTCCGGCCGTTCGCGAGCACGGCCGCCATGAGCAGGTTCTCGGTCGCGCCCACGCTCGGGAAGTCCAGCCAGATGGTGGCGCCGTGCAGCTTCGGGGCGGTGGCGATGACGAAGCCGTGCTCGCCCGAGATGTCGGCGCCCATCCGGCGCAGGCCCTCGACGTGCATGTCGAGGCCGCGGGAGCCGATCGCGTCGCCGCCGGGGTGCGCGACGCGCACGTGGCCGCGGCGGGCCAGCAGCGGGCCGAGCACGCAGATCGAGGCGCGCAGGCGGCGCACGAGGTCGTAGTCGGCCTCGGTGCCGAGCTCCTCCGGCACGTCGATGGTGACGCGGTCCTCGTCCTGCTCGACCTCGCAGCCGAGCCGGCGCAGCACCTCCGCCATGATGGCGATGTCGGTGATGCGCGGCACGTTCGTCAGCACGCTGCGGCCGGTCGCCAGCAGCGCCGCCGCCATCAGCTTGAGGGCCGAGTTCTTCGCCCCGACCACCGATACGTCACCGGCCAGCCGGGCGCCGCCCATCACACGGATCACGTCCACGTCCGCCATCGTAGGGGGATTCCGTACCGTGAAAACCATGGCCATTCACCTCACGCGGATCTACACGAAGACCGGAGACACCGGCACGACGGGACTGGGCGACTTCTCGCGGGTGTCGAAGACCGACCCGCGCCTGGTCGCGTACGCCGACGTCGACGAGACCAACGCCGCGATCGGTGCCGCGCTCGCGCTGGGCGCGCTCGACGAGCGGATCGCGACGGTGCTGCGGGCCGTGCAGAACGACCTCTTCGACGTCGGGGCGGATCTGTGCAACCCCATCGCGGCCGACCCGCCGCACCCGCCGCTGCGCGTGACGGCCGAGCAGGTGGAGCGCCTGGAGCAGTGGTGTGACGAGTTCAACGAGGAGCTGCCCAAGCTGGACTCCTTCATCCTGCCCGGTGGCACCCCCGGGGCCGCGCTGCTGCACGTGGCCCGGACGGTGGCCCGGCGGGCCGAGCGCAGCGCCTGGGCGCTCTGGGAGGCCGATGCGCGACGGACCAACGAGATTGCGCTGCAGTACCTCAACCGCCTGTCGGACCTGCTGTTCATCCTGTGCCGCACGGCCAACCCGGGCGGGGACGTGAAGTGGGTGCCCGGCGGCGAGCGGTAGACAGGCTCAGCTCGCTTTGTAGCGGTAGGGCCGCGTCTCCGGGGTCGAGTCCCCCGGGGGCGCCGCCTCGACCCAGGACAGGAAGCCGGTCAGGGCCCGCTCCGCCATCGCGATCTCGACGGGCGACTGGCGGCTGACGCACCGGACGATCACCCAGTCGGGCGGCAGCACGAGCAGCTCGGCCGCGTCCGGGGCACGGCGCCGGTCGACGGCGAGCCCGCGCCGGGAAAGCACTCGGCGCGGGCCCGGCCAGAAGCTGAAGATGCGATACCACCGCAGCTCGTCGCCGGCGAACCGGGCGAGCCCGGCCGACCAGCCGCGACCGGGGATGATGGTGCTCAGGCGCACGCCGAGCTCGATGGTGCCGCCCCGCCGCGCGATCACGACCCGGCGCAGGAACAGCAACGCCAGGGCAGCGAGCAGGATCAGGACCGCGATGCCGATGCCCTCGACGATCCTCACCTGCGCCGCCCGGCCGTCAGTGCGCTGCGGAGGCGGTGGCGGGGGTGCAGCTCTCGGCGAGGACCGTCACGCCGGTGCCGGTGACGGAGATGAACCCGCCGGCGACGTCGTAGGCGAGTTCCTGACCGTTCTGCTTGATGCGCACCTGGCCCTCTTCGGCGAGCTGGCCCAGGAGCGGTTCGTGGCCGTAGAGGACGCCGAGCTCACCCTCCGTCGTGCGCGCCACGACCATGTCCGCGTCGCCGGACCACACTTTTTCCTCGACGGATACGAGCTCCACGTGCAGCTGCCTCGCCACGCTAGTTACTCCTCGTGTGCGCGATTCGGTTTGGACGAGTCTAGTCAATGATCCGACGCGCCGAGCAGTGGGCCTCACCACGTTGGCACACCTGGTGAAGCGCGTTTGCCACGCCGCGCGCGGAGCCTCGGCTCGAACACTTCAGAGCGTGACGCACGTCACCGCCCAGCGAAGTGGCTTTGCCGAAAATTGCAGATGTTCATCAACAAAGGAGAAGGCGCGCCACCGGCCCGGCGACGCGCCCTCCCGAAGACCGACGAAGGTCAGTCCTTCATCAGGTCGTGCGCCTTCTTCTCGAGGTCCTCGAGGCCACCGCACATGAAGAACGCCTGCTCGGGGAAGTGGTCGTACTCGCCCTCGCTGATCTTCTTGAACGCCTCGATCGTCTCCTTGAGGGGGACGGTCGAGCCCGGGATGCCCGTGAACTGCTCCGCGGCGTAGGTGTTCTGCGACAGGAACCGCTCGATGCGGCGGGCCCGGGCGACCGTCACCTTGTCCTCTTCGGACAGCTCGTCCATACCGAGGATGGCGATGATGTCCTGCAGGTCCTTGTACTTCTGCAGGATCCGCTGCACCTCGCGGGCGACCGTGTAGTGCTCGATGCCGACGAACTCCGGCGCGAGGATGCGCGAGGAGGACGCCAGCGGGTCGACGGCCGGGTAGATGCCCTTGTCCGAGATCGACCGCTCGAGGTTGGTCGTCGCGTCGAGGTGGGCGAACGTGGTGGCCGGCGCCGGGTCGGTGTAGTCGTCGGCGGGCACGTAGATCGCCTGGAGCGAGGTGATGGCCTTGCCCCGCACGGAGGTGATGCGCTCCTGCAGCAGACCCATCTCGTCGGCCAGGGTCGGCTGGTAACCGACGGCGCTCGGCATACGGCCGAGCAGCGTCGACACCTCGGAGCCGGCCTGCGTGAACCGGAAGATGTTGTCGATGAAGAGCAGCACCTCCTGGTTCTGCACGTCACGGAAGTACTCCGCCATGGTCAGCGCGGAGAGCGCGACGCGCAGCCGGGTGCCCGGCGGCTCGTCCATCTGGCCGAAGACCAGCGCGGTCTTGTCCAGAACGTTGCCCTCTTCCATCTCCAGGATGAGGTCGTTGCCCTCACGGGTGCGCTCACCCACGCCGGCGAAGACCGACGTACCACCGAAGTTGCGGGCGACACGGGTGATCATCTCCTGGATGAGCACCGTCTTGCCCACGCCGGCGCCGCCGAACAGGCCGATCTTGCCACCGCGCACGTAGGGCGCGAGCAGGTCGAGGACCTTGATGCCGGTCTCCAGCATCTCCGTCTTCGGCTCGAGCTCGGCGAACTTCGGGGCCGGGCGGTGGATCTCCCAGCGGTCCTTGATCTCGAGCTTCGACTCGTCGGCGTTGAGGACCTCGCCGAGCGCGTTGAACACGTGGCCCTTGGTCACGTCGCCGACCGGCACCGAGATGCCCGCGCCGGTGTCGCGAACCTCGGCCCCGCGGACGAGACCGTCGGTGGGCTGCATGGAGATCGCGCGCACCATGTTGTCCCCGAGGTGCTGGGCAACCTCGAGCGTCAGCTTCTTCGTGCCCTCGGAGAGGGTCACGTCGACGTGGAGCGCGTTGTAGATTTCGGGCATGGCGTCACGCGGGAACTCGGCGTCGACGACCGGGCCGATGACCCGGACCACGCGGCCGACCGCGGTCTTCGTGTCTGCTGGTGCAGTCATCACACATCACTTCCCGCCGCCGCCAGCGCGTTGGCGCCGCCGACGATCTCGCTGATTTCCTGGGTGATCGCCGCCTGCCGCGCGGAGTTCATCTCGCGGGTGTACCGCTTCAGCAGGTCGTCGGCGTTGTCGGAGGCGCTCTTCATGGCGCGGCGGCGGGCGGCCGACTCGCTGGCCGCCGAGTCCAGCAACGCCGCGAAGATGCGCGTGTTGATGTACTTCGGCAGCAGTGCCTCGAGCAGCGCCTCGGCGTCCGGCTCGAACTCGTACGCCGGCAGTGGCCCGCTGACCTCGGTCTCCTCGACCTCCATCGGCGCGACGATCCGCGCGACCGGGGTCTGGGTCATCAGGGAGCGGAACTGCGTGTGGACCATGTACAGCTCGTCGATGCCGAGGATGCCGTCCGGGCCCGGGCCGTCGACCGAGTCGTCGGCGCCGTTGACGAAGGCCTGGATGAGCGTCTCGCCGATCTCCGACGCGTTCTCGTAGCGCGGCTGCTCGGAGAAGCCCGTCCAGCTCCCGGCGATCTCACGACCGCGGAAGCGGTAGTACGCCACGCCCTTGCGACCGGCGACGTACAGCGCGATCTGCTTGCCCTCGCCGCGCAGCTTGGCGATCAGCTGCTCCGCGGTGCGCAGTGCGTTGGCGTTGTAGCCGCCGCACAGCCCCCGGTCGCTGGTGACGACGAGCACGCCGGCCCGGTGGACCGGGGTGCGCGGCGCCAGCAGCGGGTGGTCGAGGTTCGCGTTGCTGGCCAGCGCCGTCAGCACGTCCGTGATCGCATCGGCGTAGGGGCGGGAAGCGGCAACCCGCTCCTGCGCCTTGCCGATGCGGCTCGTGGCGACGAGCTCCTGCGCCTTGGTGATCTTCTTGGTCGACTTGACCGTGCGGATCCTCCGGCGCAGCGCCTGTACCTGACCGGCCATGCGTCAGCCCGACTTCCGGACCTGGCGGGTGACGGTCTCGCGGGACTGCTCGCCCTCCAGCGCCTTGGCCGGCGCCTCGTTGACCGTGGCCCCGCCGTCCTTCGACGCGAACACCTGCTTGAACGCGTTGATCGCCTTGGTCAGGCCTTCGACCGTGCTCGGCTCGAGCTTCTTGGTCGTGGCGATCGCGTCGAGCAGGTCCTTGTGGCTGGTGCGCAGGTGCTGCAGGAACTCGGTCTCGAAGCGGCGGATGTCACTGACCGCGATCGAGTCGAGCTGGCCCGTGGTGCCGGCCCAGATCGAGACGACCTCCTCCTCGACCGAGAAGGGCGAGTACTGCGGCTGCTTGAGCAGCTCGACCAGGCGGGCACCCTTGTCCAGCTGGGCGCGGGAGGCCTTGTCCAGGTCGGAGGCGAACGCGGAGAACGCCTCGAGCTCGCGGTACTGCGCCAGGTCGAGGCGAAGCCGGCCGGCGACGTCCTTCATGGCCTTGACCTGGGCCGAGCCGCCGACCCGCGACACCGAGGTGCCGACGTTGATGGCCGGGCGGACGCCCTGGTTGAACAGGTCGGACTCCAGGAAGACCTGGCCGTCGGTGATGGAGATGACGTTCGTCGGGATGTAGGCCGAGATGTCGTTGGCCTTGGTCTCGATGATCGGCAGGCCGGTCATCGAGCCGCCGCCGAGCTCCTCCGACAGCTTCGCGCAGCGCTCGAGCAGCCGCGAGTGCAGGTAGAAGACGTCGCCCGGGTAGGCCTCGCGGCCCGGCGGGCGGCGCAGCAGCAGCGACACGGCGCGGTAGGCCTCGGCCTGCTTGGTCAGGTCGTCGAACACGATCAGGACGTGCTTGCCGCCGTACATCCAGTGCTGGCCGATGGCCGAGCCGGTGTAGGGGGCGAGGTACTTGAAGCCGGCCGGGTCGTCCGCCGGGGAGGCCACGATGGTGGTGTACTCCATCGCGCCCTGCTCTTCGAGGGTGCCCTTGATCGCGGCGATCGTGGTCGCCTTCTGGCCGATGGCGACGTAGATGCAGCGGACCTGCTTCTTCGGGTCGCCGGACTTCCAGTTGTCCCGCTGGTTGATGATCGTGTCCAGCGCGACCGTGGTCTTGCCGGTCTTGCGGTCACCGATGATGAGCTGGCGCTGGCCGCGGCCGATGGCGGTCATGGCGTCGATCGCCTTGATGCCCGTCTGCAGCGGCTCCTTGACCGGCTGGCGCGCCATGACGTTCGGCGCCTGCAGCTCGAGCTCGCGGTAGCCCTCGTTGGTGATGTCGCCGCGGTCGTCGATGGGCTCACCCAGCGGGTTGACCACGCGGCCGAGGAAGGCGTCGCCGATCGGCACCGAGAGCACGCGGCCGGTCCGCTTGACCTGCTGGCCCTCCTCGATGCCCTCGAACTTGCCGAGGACGACGACGCCGATCTCGCGGACGTCGAGGTTGAGCGAGACGCCGAGCGTGCCGTCCTCGAACTCGAGCAGTTCGTTGGCCATGGTCGAGGGCAGGCCTTCGACCTGGGCGATACCGTCGCCGGCGTACGAGACGACGCCGACCTCCTCGCGGGAGATCTTTGAGTCAACGGACGAGACGTAGCGCTCGAGCGCGCCCCGAATGTCGTCCGAGGAGATGGTCAGCTCGGCCATCCTCAACCTTCTATCTGGAGTATCAAGCTTCGGGGTAATTACTTCGAGAGCGCAGTCTTGGCCTCGGCGAGGCGCCGGGCGACCGTGCCGTCGTAGAGGTCCGCGCCGACCTTGACCCGCACGCCACCGATGATGCGCGGATCGACGTCGACCTTCAGGGAGACGTTCCGACCGTACAACTCGGCGAGGCGACCGGCCAGGCGCTGCTCCTCGGCGTCGCTCAGCGCGACGGCGGTGGTCACGTAGGCCACTGACCGGTCCCGCTTCGCGGCGGCCAGCTCGACCAGGCGGCTGATCGAGCTTTCGAAGCCCCGGCCGCCGAAACCGGCGACCGCGAGCTGCGCGAGGCCGAGCGTGGCCGGCTTGACCTTGCCCTTCAGCAGGCCCGACACGAGCTCCGAGCGCACCGCGACGGGCACGGTGGTGTCGCCCAGGACAGCGGCGAGCCGCGGGTCGCCCGCGACGATCTGGCTGAAGCGGAAGAGCTCGTCCTCCACGTCGGCCAGGTCCCCGGCCCGGTCGGCCGCCGACAGCAGCGCGTCGGCACCGAGCCGCTCGACGCCGTCGAGCAGCGCGCCCGGCCCGGACCAGCGTCCGGAGACCAGCACGCGGAGCAGGTCGACGGTCTCGGAGCCGACCTTGCCCGACAGGATCGAGCCGATCAGCTCCGCGCGGTCGGCACCCGAGCGGCCCGGGTCGGCCAGCGCCCGGCGCAGCCGCGGCTCGCGCCGCAGCAGGTCCGCGACCGCGAGGATCTCTTCGGCGGTCTTGGAGATCGCAGCGACGTCAGCGCTCGCCGAGAGCTCGGCGAGCTTGTCAGCAGCGGCCCCGTAGGCGTCGCGGTTGGCGGTGTTCGTGAACGCCGGCTCCATCAACGCCGCCCGGCGGCACCGGCCGCGTCGCCGTCGCCGATCTCCTGGAGGAACCGCTCGACCGTGCCGCGGCGGCGGGCCTCCTCCTCGAGCGACTCACCGACGATCCGGCCGGCCAGCTCGACCGCGAGCGAGCCGATCTCGGCGCGCAGCTGGCGGACGATGGTCTGCCGCTCGGTCTGCAGGGCCTCACGCCCCGCGGCGATGATGCGGTCGCTCTCCTCGCGGGCCTTGGCGAGGATGTCCTCGCGGATGCCCGCCGCGTCGGCGCGCGCCTCGTCACGAATGCGAGCCGCCTCGGTGCGGGCCTCGGCAAGCTGCTCCTTGTACTGCTGGAGCAGCCGGTTCGCCTCAGCCTGCGCCTCCTCGGCGCGCTTGATCCCGCCCTCGATCGCGTCGACACGCGCCCGGAAGGTCTCCTCCATGCGCGGGAAGACAAACTTCATGAGCACGAAGCACAGGATCGCGAAGGCGATGCCGCCGACGACGATCTCCTGCCAGATCGGGATGATCGGGTTGTGCTCAGCTTCTTCAGCGAGGAACAGCATGGGAAACCTCCCGGCTCATTCGAAGGGGGAGGCTACTTGCCGAACACGAAGCCGAAGGCGATACCCAGCAGGGCGAGCGCCTCGACCACGGCGAAGCCGAGGAACATGTACGTACGGGTGAGGCCGGCCGACTCGGGCTGACGCGCGGTCGACTGGATGTACGAGGCGAAGACGATACCGACGCCGATGCCGGGGCCGATCGCGGCGAGGCCGTAACCGACCGCGGCCATGCTTCCGGTGATCTCTGCCAGAGCCATCTGTGAATCCTCCTGGGATCTCGCGTGAACGGTTCACGCGGGACAACTGAAAAAGGTGGAGCGGCAACGCTTTCGAAGTTCGAGAAGCGGGGGTGGGTGGTGCGAGGACGCCGGGTGCGGCTCAGTGCTCTTCGGCCAGGGTGCCGGCGAGGTAGTTGGCCGTCAGCAGCGTGAAGACGTAGGCCTGCAGGGCGGCGATCAGCAGCTCGAAGAACGTCAGCAGGATCGTCATCCCCCAGGAGACCAGGGCGATCGGCTTGAGGAAGAGGCTCTGCGCGTTGAGCAGCGCGAACCCGCCGAGCGTGAACACCAGCAGCAGCATGTGGCCGGCGAACATGTTGGCGAAGAGCCGCAGCGCCAGGGTGAGCGGCTGCAGGATGAACGCCTGCAGGGCCTCGATCGGCAGCAGCAGCGGCTGCATGAACCACGGGGCCGGCAGCACCGTCGCGTGCTTGAGGTAGCCGAGGAAGCCGTGCTTCTTGAAGCCCTGGTAGAGGTAGAGCCCGTAGGTGCACAGCGCCAGCATCAGCGGGAAGGAGATGTGGGCCATCGGCGACACCTGGATGAACGGCACGATCGAGAAGACGTTGCCGACCAGGATGAAGGTGAACAGGCTGGCCAGATAGGGCGCGAAGCGCAGCCCCTCGTGGCCGACGACGTCCTTGGCCACGCCCTCGCGCACGAAGCCGTAGAGGCTCTCGGCGAGCCACTGGCCCTTGGTGGGCACGACCTTCGGGCTGCGGTAGGCGACCAGGAAGAAGACGATCACGATCGCGGCGGCCAGCCACAGGAACAGGCTGAACTTGGTAAGCCACTCCACACCGCCGAACAGGGCGGGCGGGTAGATGTCGTCCACGCTGGGCGGGAAGGGCACCTCCGCCAGAACCTGACCGCTCACCACGTTCCTCTCGACATGTATTGAATTGCCACCGGCTCAGGCGCCGAGCTTCTTGACCACGAGGTAGATGCCGCCGGCCGCACCGAGCACGCATCCGATCCCGGTGGCGATCCCGTCCGTCCCGAGCCAACGGTCGATGAGCCAGCCGACGAAACCCCACACGGCAATGCCCGAGATGAGGTATCCGACGGCGGCCCAACCTGTATTGGCGCCACTCGCACCGGATTTCTTTGGTGACTGGTTATCCGCCATGACGCGGTGACCATATCAGCCTGCCGGGAGCACCCGTGCATCGACCCCCGCGTGCTCATCGCGCGGGGGTTCCTCATCGGGCCGGGGCCATCAACCGGCGGTCGACAACGCTACTCCTCCGAATGCTCGCGGAGGGTCAACTACACGACTTACGCATGAGTGAATGTTGCGCACGGTCACCCCCAGGGGTTTAGCTCAGCGTGCATCCTAACAATTGGTACCCGGGTGGTGACCATGCGCAACGCCGTCATCGCTTTCTTGTTGATCCTCGCGGCCGTCGTCGTGACGAAGACCGGCCGCGACCAGACACCTCGGCCCGTGGGCGGGATCACGGGCACACTGTGTTCCATTTCACCACAGCGTGTCACACAGCGTGATGGAAAACTCATCGGCGAGGCCCGGTTCCACTGCGACTCCCCCGGCCCGGACCGGCTCGCGCTGACCGTCCGGCTGCAGCGCAGCACCGATGCGGGCTGGACGACGGTGGCGCAGCAGACGTTCACGGCGGCCAAGGGCGAGACATTGCGCTCCGTACCGGCCGCTCAACGCGCTCGCCAGGTCACCGCGGCCTGCTCGGCCGGCACGTATCGAACAGCGGCGGAATGGTCGGTGAACGGCGGCCGAACCGGCACGGCGCTCGGCTCCGAACGCCGCAGCCCCTGTCGTTGAGGCCTGCCGCACAACTGGGGCGGGGCCTCAGACCTCGACGTAGGGGATCTTGGCGCGCCACACCCACACAGCGTGCGCGGTCATCCAGGCGATCACCGACACGATCACCGAGACGCCCATCCACGGCAGCCCGGCCCAGTTCGTGTTCAGGGCGCCCCACATGGCGAACCCGATGATCGTGAACTTGATGATGTAGGTCGCCAGCGCCACCGGCAGCAGCATGTGGTGCGCCTTCAGGTCGGTCCAGGCGATGACCAGGCTGGAGACCACGTAGCTCAGGGTGACCACCGCGACCCCGGCCGCGTCCCCGCCGACGCCGGTCCAGCCGTCGCGCCACAGCGCGATGGGCACGGTGACGACCAGCACGATCGCCATCGCGAGCAACTGGGCGGGAAGGTGGTGCAGCCGCTTCTTCATCGCGTCGAAGGATACGCGGGGAACGCGGATGTGAGCTCCCGCACCCGCTGCGTCACCGGCTCGCCGCGGACGGCCGCGGCGATGAGCGCCGCGATCCGCTGCATCTCGGGCTCCTTCATGCCCTGGGTCGTGACCGAGGGCGTCCCGACGCGGATGCCGGAGGCGGTCATCGGCTTCTCGGGGTCGTACGGGATGGCGTTCTTGTTGAGCGTGATCCCGCCGGCGTCGCAGCGCTCCTCCGCCTCGCGGCCGGTGATGCGCAGCGCGCGCAGGTCGATGAGCGCCAGGTGCGTGTCGGTGCCGCCGGACACGGGCCGCATGCCCTCGCCCTCCAGCGCCGCGGCCAGCGCCTTCGCGTTCGCGACGACCTGGCGGGCGTAGTCGGCGTAGGCGGGCTGGGACGCCTCCCGCAGCGCCACCGCCTTCGCCGCCACCGCGTGCATGAGCGGCCCGCGATGCCCAGCGCCTCGGCCCGGTCCACCTCGCCGCAGCCGCCGTAGTAGCGGCGGCCCGGGTAGCCCTCGGCGTACTTGTTGGTGAGCGTGGAGCCGAGCACCGCGAGCACGGCCGGCGAGGTCGGGTTCTCGCTCGCGATGAGCTGGAGCCCGCCGCGCAGGCGCGCGAGCTCGTCGAGGACGACGTCGGCGATCTCGGGATCGGTCGCCCGCAGCGCGTCGAAGTCGGGCCCCCAGTAGGTGTCGCCCATGAAATGAGTCTAGGGGCCGATTGCGCAGGGTAAGCATGAAGTCATGCGATGTCTGGTGACCGGCGCGACCGGGTACGTCGGCGGCCGCCTGGTCCCCCGCCTGCTGGCGGCCGGGCACGAGGTGCGCTGCCTGACCCGCGACCCGCGCCGCCTGCGCGACGTGCCCTGGGCGGATCGCGTCGAGATCGTCCCCGGCGACGTGGCCGAGGACGAGGGCCTGGCCGAGGCGATGCGGGGCGTCGAGGTGGCGTACTACCTGGTGCACGCCCTGGGCCAGGAGTCCTTCGAGGACGTCGACCGCCTCAGCGCGCTCAACTTCGCCATCGCGTGCGAGCGGGCCGGGGTGGAGCGGATCGTGTACCTCGGCGGCCCCGTCCCGCCCGGCAGTGCCATCAGGGCCTCCGCGCACCTGCGCTCCCGCGGCGAGGTCGGCGACATCTTCCTGCGCTGTGCCGTGCCGGCCACGGTGTTGCGCGCCGCGGTCATCATCGGCTCGGGCTCGGCGTCGTTCGAGATGCTGCGGTACCTGACCGAGCGGCTGCCGGTCATGGTCACCCCCGCCTGGGTGCGCAACCGCATCCAGCCCATTGCGATCCGCGACGTGCTGCGGTACCTCGTCGCCGCCGCCACGGTCTTCCCGCCCCCGGTGAACCGCGCGTTCGACATCGGCGGCCCGGACGTGCTCACCTACGCCGGGCTGATGCAGCGCTACGCCCGCATCGCCGGCCTCCGGCGCCGCGTGCTGCTGCCCGTGCGCGTGCTGACCCCGCGGCTGTCGTCGTACTGGGTGGGCCTCGTCACCCCGGTGCCGAACCGGATCGCCCGTCCGCTCGTGGGCAGCCTCATCCACGAGGCGGTCTGCACCGAGCACGACATCGCCGCCTACGTGCCCGACCCGCACGACGGCCTCACCGGCTTCGACACCGCGGTCTCGCTCGCCCTGCGCCGCATCCGCGACGCCGACGTGGAGACCCGCTGGTCCGGCGCCATGCTGCACAGCGCGCCGAGCGACCCGCTGCCGAGCGACCCGGCCTGGTCGGGCGGCAGCGCCTACCGCGACGAGCGCGCCCACTACACGCGGGCGTCGCCCGAGCAGCTCTGGCACGTGATCGAGTCGATCGGGGGCGAGCACGGCTGGTACTCCTCCCGCCTCGCCTGGTCCCTGCGCGGCGGCGTCGACCGGCTCTTCGGCGGCGTGGGCCTGCGCCGGGGCCGCCGCGACCCGCAGCGGATCTACGCCGGGGAGGCGGTGGACTTCTGGCGGGTGGAGGAGATCGTCCCCGGCGAGCTGCTGCGGCTGCGGGCCGAGATGAAGATGCCCGGGCGCGCGTGGCTGGAGCTGCGCGCCGCCGTCGACGAGCAGGACCGCACCGTCTACGAGCAGGTGCTCGTGTTCGTCCCGCGGGGGCTGGCCGGGCACGTGTACTGGCGCTCGGTCGCCCCGCTGCACGGGCTCGTCTTCGGGCGCATGGCGCGCAACATCGCCAGGGCCGCGCTCAGCGTGCGAACAGCGCCTCAGCCAACGGCGCGGTCGTAGCGCGGATCTCGTCGGCGACCCGGCTGAAGTACGAGTCGGCGCGGCCCCACGGGTCGTCCACCTCGTCGGACTCCAGGGCCGGCCGCCCCGCCCGCGCGCGATCGGCCGCCTCGACCAGGGCCACCCCGCGCTCGTACGCGCTCGCCCCGGCGGGTGGCTCCAGGCCGCGGATCAGCCGGCCGAACTCGCCGAGGACGAACGTGCGCGCGGCCGCGTCCGGGCGCAGCTCGGCCACGAACTCGACCTGCTCGATCGTCGCGGTGAGCACGAGGTCGGAGGCGTCGACGTGCTCGGCGAGCAGCTTGCGCGCCCTGAACCCCTCGACGCTGCCGCCGCGGGCCAGCACCTGCCGGGCCGCCTGCGGGTCCATCGGCTCCCCCGCGTGCCAGCCACCGGTGCCGGCGCCGTGCACGTAGAGCTCGTCCGCCGAGCCACCCAGCGCGAGCGCGTCGGCCACGAGGAGCCGCTCGGCCATCGGCGATCGGCAGATGTTGCCCATGCAGACGCACAGCACACTGAACGGCGCCATCAGCCGGCCTGTCAGGACTCGAGCGCGATGAGGTCGGGCACGACCTCCCGCAGCTTCTCCAGCGGGATCGCGCCGGCCCGCAGCACCCGGTGCTCGCCGCCGACGACCGAGATGATCGTGGACGCGACGGGCTCGGGGCAGGGCCCGCCCTCGAGGTACACGCTCACGGAGTAGCCCAGCTGGTCCCGCGCCTCGGCGGCGGTCTCGGCCGGCGGCTGCCCGTGCTTGTTGGCCGACGACACCGCCATCGGGCCGGTCTCGCGCAGCACCTCGAGCGCGATGGGGTGCAGGGGCATGCGCACCGCGACCGTGCCGTCGGTGCTGCCCAGGTCCCACTGCAGGCTCGGCGCGTGCTCCACCACGATGGTCAGCGCACCGGGCCAGAACGCGTCGACCAGGTCACGGGCGGCCTGGGGCAGGCCGAACACGAGCCCGTCGAGCGTGTGCCGCGAACCCACCAGCACCGGCACCGGCGTGGTGCGGCCCTTGGCGTTGTTGAGCGCGGTGACGGACCAGGACTTGAACGCGTCGGCGCCGATGCCGTACACCGTGTCGGTCGGCATGACGATGAGGTCTCCGCGGCCAACGGCCTCGATGGCGGCGGCGATCCCGCGCTCGCGCTCGGCGAGCACGCTGCAGTCGTAGAGCATCACGAGACGCTAGTCTGCCACCCGTCGAACCGCGCCCAACGGTGGCCGTCCGGTGCGCATAGCCGACACTCGAAGATGTTTCGGCACCACCCGCCGGACCGGCAGGATGGACGCGCCCGGACGACGCTCGCGCGAAGCGATTTGGGGAGAAGACACTAGGTGAAGATCTCGGTTGTCCGTGCGACTGATCTCGGCCCGGCGGAGCTGGACCGCTGGCGCGCCCTGCAGCAGGCGGACCCGGCCCTGGCCAGTCCGTTCCTGTCACCCGAGTTCACCCTCGCGGTCGCCCGGGTGAGGCCCGCCGCACGGGTCGCCGTGCTCGAGGACGACGGCCAGGTGGCCGGCTTCTTCCCCTACGAGGTCCGCCGGCGGGTCATCGGCGTGCCGATCGGCTTCGGCATCTCCGACTGCCAGGGGCTCGTGCACGCGAAGGGGTTCGAGTGGGACCCGATCGCGCTGCTGCGCGCGTGCAACCTCCCCGTCTGGGAGTTCGATCACCTGATGGGCGATCAGGCCCCGTTCGCGCCCTATCACCAGGAGCGCGCGGGTTCGCCCATCATGGACGTCTCCAAGGGCTATGAGGAGTACATCGCCGACCGGATGCGCGAGGGCGACGTGGTCCGCCAGGCCAACCGCAAGCAGCGGGGCATGGTGCGCGACCTCGGCGAGGAGCGCTTCGTCTGGGAGGACCGCAGCGACACCGCGTTCGACGCCCTGCGGGCCTGGAAGTCGGCGCAGTACCAGCGCACGCAGCAGTACGACCGGTTCGACACGCCCTGGATCCGCCAGGTCATCGACGACCTGATGACCTCCGACGCGCCCGGGTGCCGCGCCGTCGTCTCCACGATCTACGCCGGCGACCGGCCGGTCGCGGCCCACCTCGGGCTGCGCAGCGAGTCGGTGCTCGCCTACTGGTTCCCGTCCTACGACACCGAGCTGCACAAGTACTCGGCCGGCATCCTGCTCTGCCTGCGCATGGCCGAGGCCGGGGCGGCGGACGGCATCGGCCACATCGACCTGGGCAAGTCCAAGGCGCTGTACAAGGACCGGCTGCGCAACGACGAGCTGCCGGTGGCCGCGGGGCGGGTCGGGCGGTCGTGGTCGGTCACCTCCGCGCGGCGGGCGCAGGACGCGATGATGCGGTCGGTGAAGACCGGCAAGGTGGGCGACGCCCTGCGCAGCGGGCGCACCGGCAAGCTGCTGCGCATGGTCAAGTCGCGGCTGGCGGGCAAGTGAACAACCCGGAGGCGAACGTGCAGGACGAGGCCGTCGCGGTCGTCGTGGTCACCTACAACAGCGAGCAGCTGCTGCCGGCCCTGATGGAGTCGCTCGGCACCGGCCTGGACGGCGTGCGCTGGCACCTGACGGTGGCGGACAACGCCTCGGCCGACGGCACCGTCGACGCGCTGCGCCGGCTCGCGCCCGAGGCCACCATCGTCGAGATGGGCCGCAACGCCGGCTACGCCGCGGGCATCAACGCCGCCGTAGCCGTGGCCGGTCCGCACACGGCCGTGCTCGTGCTCAACCCGGACGTGCGGCTCGGCCCCGGCTGCGTCCGCACGCTGCTGGACACCCTGCGCACGCCCGGGGTCGGGCTCGCCGTGCCGCGCATCGAGGACGGCACCGGGCGGCTCATCCCCACCCTGCGCCGCGAGCCCTCGATCCCGCGCATCCTCGGCGACGCGCTGCTCGGCGCCCGGCGGGCCGGGAAGTTCCGGGTCCTCGGCGAGGTGATCACCGATGACGCGTACTACGAGCAGGAGCACATGGCCGACTGGGCCGAGGGCTCGACCATGCTGGTGAGCAAGGAGTGCTGGGAGCGCTGCGCGCCCTGGGACGAGTCGTTCTTCCTGTACTCCGAGGAGACCGACTTCGCCCTGCGCGCCCGCGACGCCGGCCTCGGCACGCGGTACAACCCCGCCGCCCGCGCCGTGCACCTGGAGGGCGACTCGCGCGTCTCGCCCCGGCTGTGGGCGCTGCTCACCACCAACCGGGTCCGGCTCTACCGCCGCCGGCACTCCCTCGCGGCCACGTCGGTCTACTGGTCCGCGCTCCTGCTGCGCGAGTCCAGCCGGGCCGTCACCGGCAAGCCGCAGAGCCGCATGGCGGTGAAGTCGCTGCTGAGCCCCACCCGCATGCGCGAGACGCCGGGCCCGTGGACGGTCCACCCCTCGGTGCCCCGCCCGGCGCCCGCGCGCGGCTGAGCCTCAGCGAAGCCGCTTGACGGTCCCGGCCAGCGCGTTGCGGGTGCGCATGGCCGGGGTCCGGCTCGCGGCGATCTGGGCCCGGAAGCTCTGGGCGGTGTCGCCCCGGCGGACGCTGTACCGCGGCTGCAGCCACCGCCCCCGGCGCGCGTAACGCCGGTCGCTCGTGAACACCTCGGCGTAGCCCAACCGGCGCAGCTCGCTCAGCGTCTGGCGGTCGTAGCGGCCCAGCGGGCAGGCGGCCTGCGTGACGGGGGCCCCGATGACCTCGGCGATGGTCTCGCGCGCGGTCACGAACTCGTCCCGGCGCCGCTCGGCGTCCAGGCCGCGCCACGGGTGGTGGTGCATCCCGTGGGTGCCGATGTTCATGCCCTGCCGCCGCAGCTCCCGCACCGCGTCGGCGTCGAGGCTGCCGGGCGAGCGCAGCCGGCCCGCCAGCACGAAGAAGTCGGCGGTCAGCCCCCGCTCCAGCAGCGCCGGCAGGCCGACGGTGATGTCCGAGGTGTTGCTGTCGTCGAAGCTGAGCCGCAGCGCCGGCAGTTCGCCCGCGGCCGAGGCGGCCACCACGTCGTCGAGGATGCGGTGGAACGTGTCCGCGTCGATCCAGTACGTGTCCTCGCCCGGCTCGAGCTCGCGCTCGGGCGTGCCGATCCCGTGGAACAGGACGTTGAGGACCTCGCCGTCCGACGAGGTCATGAGGCCTGCGCCCGGCGCAGCCGCTTGGCCAGCAGACGGTTCCACACCTCGATGTAGCCGCGGCTCTGGTGCTCCCAGGACAGCTCGTGGGCGAAGCGGGCCAGCCCGACCTCGCGCATCCGCTGCCGCTCGGCCGGGTCGTCCAGCAGCGCGGCCAGGGCGGTGGCGTACTCGTGCGGCGTGCCGTGCTCGACGTACACCGCGGCCTCGCCGGCGCTGCGGCGGGTCTCGATCAGGTCCGCCGCGACGACGGGCACCCCGCGGCCGAGGTACTCCACCGTCTTGGCCATCGTCGAGAGGTTGTTCATGCGCGTGGGCAGGTCGGGCTGGATGGCCACGGTCGCCTTGCGCAGCAGCTCGTCGATGGCCGGGCCCTCGAGCCAGCCGGTGAACTCCACGACGTTGCCGAGGCCGCGATCCGCGACGAGCTTGGTCAGCGCGGGCAGGGTCTCACCGTCGCCCGCGATGACCATCCGCCAGTCGGGCCTGGGCCGCAGCCGGAGCAGCTCCTCGGCCGCCAGCACCGCGCCCTCGACGTTGTCCTGGGGGCCGAGCACGCCGAGGTAGACGATCGTGTGCTCGTCCGGCGCGCTCTGCTGCGGCGAGGCGGGCTTGATCTCGCCCGCGCTCGGGCCGTTGCGCACGACGGTGATCTTCTCGGGCTTGACGCCGCGGCCGAGCGCGTTGGTGCGGTAGGACTCGTTGGTGGCGAAGACCGCCGTCGCCGTGCGCAGGGTGAGCCACTCGAACGCGACCAGCGTGCCGAACACGAGGCTGTTCGGCGTGCCGGAGCGGGTGGCGTAGACCTCGGGGCACAGGTCGTGGTGGTCGAACACCCACGGGCGGCCCAGCGCGCGGAACAGGATCGCCAGGGGCCAGTACGCGTCCGGCGGATTGCACACCTGGACCGCGTGGGCCCGCCCGGCGAGGATCTCGCCCAGCAGCCGGAACGCGATGCAGATGAACGACCAGGCGAACTCGACCGCGAAGGTGACGACACCGCTGCCGTAGACCTTGACGGGGTACGGCTTGAGCCGGGTGTTCCGGCTGTTCGGCAGGGTCTTGAGCGACGGGTCACCACGCGGGGCGATGACGGTGACGTCGTACCCGTTCGCCTCGAGACTCAGGCACTCGCGGATGACGCGACGGTCTCGCTCCGCGGGCAGGTTGGCCACGAGGATTGCGACGTGCGGCCGCGTATTGGCCATGGTCCGGATCGCCCCGTTCCGCCGTTGAGACAGGAAAGTACGGATGTACGCTGCGCGACTCCTCCGGCGAAGGCAATGGGCCGGTCAGGTGCCAACCTGTCGCCTTTCTTACATGGGCGGCGGCGACGGCGGCGGGCGTTAGGATGCCGCGATGGACGAGCTGCATGAAGAGCCACGAGCGGCCCGGGTGATGGCCAGCGCGGATGTCGACGATCGGGCGGAGATCGGCGCGGGTACCACGGTATGGCATCTGGCCCAGGTACGCGAGGAGGCCCGGCTCGGACGCAACTGCGTCATCGGCCGCGGCGCCTACGTCGGCCCCGGCGTACGGCTCGGCGACAACGTCAAGATGCAGAACTACGCGCTGGCGTACGAGCCGGCGACGCTGGGCGACGGCGTCTTCCTCGGCCCGGCGGCGGTGCTGACCAACGACACCTATCCGCGGGCGGTCACGCCGGAGGGCCGGCTCAAGACCGGCGAGGACTGGGAGGCGGTCGGCGTGGTGATCCGCGACGGCGCCGCCATCGGGGCCCGGGCGGTCTGCGTCGCCCCGGTGACCGTCGGGCGCTGGGCGCTCGTCGCCGCCGGCGCCGTGGTCGTGTCCGACGTGCCGGACTTCGCCCTGGTGGCCGGGGTGCCGGCCCGGCGGATCGGGTGGGTCGGCCGGGCGGGCGTGCGGCTGGTGGCGAAGGGGGACGGGCGGTTCGTGTGCCCTTCGACCGGCGCGGAGTACGTCGAGTCGGACGGGCGGCTGACCGAGGCTTAGGCCCGTCTCAGACCGCGCCGGCGACCAGGCTCCCGCCGGCCGACTCGGCCGCCTTCCTGGCCTCGCGAAGCCGGCGGCGGCGCCGGACGTACTTGTCGACCCACAGCGGCACGGCCAGGGTGGCCAGGCCGCCCAGGAGCGCCGAGCCGAGCAGCGCCCGCACGGCCGAGTGCGACAGCATCGTCACGCTCGGCGCCACCAGGGTCGAGACCGTGAAGCGCAGGTCCTGCCGCACGTTCCAGCGGTCCTGCAGCTCCTTGAGCTTGTCGGTGTAGGCCTGCGTCAGGACGCGCAGCCCCAGGAGCCCCTGCTCCTCGCTGTCGGTGGTGTTGCTGACCGTCAGCGACGAGATGATGTAGCGGGGCTCCTGGTTGGTGCCCGTGTTGCGGGGGGCGAACTCGTAGGTGCCGGTCACGCCCGCCCGCCGGAACTGCTCCTCGTAGTCCGGCGTCCGCAGACTCGTCGCGACGGCGGCCGCCGTGATGGCGACGGGCGGGTACAGCCCGGTCAAGGGGTTGGGTGAGTCGGGTGAAACCGGATACTTCACCACGAGGACCTCGGAGGCGAGATACACCGGCTTCACCCGCGCGGCCTGGTAGCCGAGCCCTGCGGTCAGCACCACCCCGAGGATGACGACGATCCACTGCCGGCTCAGCGCGCGGACGACGTCGTTGAGATACATCCGCTGGCACCCCTCTCCGGCTGGGCCTGCGCTACCCAAGTCCGGGCAATGGTGACATGATGGCGTCCCGGTGCGCCACGCAGCATAGAACCCGACTCAACTTCCGCTAGCCGACGCACCCACGTGCCGTATAGCGTGGTGGCCGAGCGCGCTGGACGCGGCCGCATGTCCGAAATCGAGACGCTGTCGCGCTGACCATCACGCGTCTCATCACGCGTCTCGGCGGGACTTGGAGGGGGCCATGGACCTCGGCGAGATCCTTCGTGTCCTGCGAAAGCGCTGGCGCGTCGTCGTGCCGCTGTTCATCGTGGCGATCGGTCTGGGCGTCACCGCGTCGGTCGTGGTGCCCAACACCTACGAATCGTTCACGACGGTCAGTCTGCTCAGCTCGCCCATGGCCACGACGGTCGCCACCAAGGGCAACGACAACCCGTTCATGACCTTCGACGCGTCGCTGATCGCCACGGCCGACTTCCTCGGCCGCAGCATGCAGTCGACGGACGCGGTGGAGGAGCTCAAGAGCCGGGGCGTGACCGAGAAGTACGCGGTCTCCCTCGCCGACGGCGCGCAGGGGCCCTTCCTGACCTTCACGGTGACCGGCGACAACAAGGCCCACACGCTGCAGTCGACCAAGGCGCTGGCCGTGTTCGCGCAGGAGCGGCTGACCCAGATCCAGCAGGCCAATGGGGTCAAGGCGCAGGACCAGATCCGCATGACGGAAATCGTCCCGCCGCAGACGCCGACCACGAAGCTGAAGAAGAAGATCGAGGTCATCCTCGGCGTGGTCGGCGGCATGATCGCCCTGACGCTGCTGCTGACGTTCGTCCTGGAGAGCGTGAGCCGGAACAAGGCGCGCCGGCAGTCCGGGGACCAGAAGTCCACCTCGGACACGCAGCCGGTCCCGGCGCCGCCCGCGTCGGGGGCCGCGGTCGTGGTGAAGTCGCCGTCCCGCGCCACCCCGATCCCGGTCGTGTGGTCGGACGTGCCCCTCGACCAGACGGTCATTCTCGACGTGGACGCCAAGCAGGCCGTCAACGCCAACCAGTCCGGCCCCGACGCCGACCGGCCGGCGGCGGCCGACCAGACGGTCGTGCTCCAGATGCCCGGGAAGCCGGGCGCGTCCGACGGCCGGGGCGGCCGGCGCCGGGGCGACGGAGGCAAGCCCAACGGGCGCTGGGGCTCGGCCCGCTGAAGTGGTCGCTGTCGTCCCTCCGTCGAAGCAGCCGAGTCAGCCGAGCGAGGCCACGTTCGTGTCATCGACCGCCACCGCGCGTGGGTCCGCCTCACCCTCGGTGCTGCGGCGGCTCGGCGCGATCTACACGTCGCGCCGGTCGGCCGGCCAGGGCCCGGTCACCATCCTGGCCATCTACATCGTCCTGCTGCTGCTGATCCCGTCCCGGATCGTGCTGCCCGGGCTGGGCGCGACCGGCACCCTCGCCAACGTCTTCATCCTCGCCGCCCTCGTCTGGTACGGGGTGAGCTGGCTGATGCGCCGGATCACCCCGGCGCTGTTCACCCGGGCCCCCCGGCTCGCGATGTTCTTCTTCGCCGTGGCCGTGCTGCTGAGCTACATCGCCGCCGCCCGCCGCGACAGCTCGGCGCTGGAGTCCAGCGCCGCCGACCGGGCCCTCATCCAGCTGCTGGCGTGGTTCCCGGTGGTCCTCATCGCCACCTCCCTGCGTGACTACGCGGACCTGGACCGGCTGCTGCGGCTCTTCGTGCGATGCTCGGCGATCGTCGGCTTCGTCGCGATCCTCGAGTTCCTGTTCAAGACCAGCCTGACCGCCTGGATGAGCATTCCCGGCTTCTCGAACGGCGGCCCCGAGCTGATCAGCCGGGGCTCGTTCGTCCGGCCGACGTCGACCGCGGCCAACACCCTCGAGCTCGCCACGATCATGGCCATCGCCCTGCCATTCGCGCTGCAGCAGGGGTTCAACCCGGTGAAGCGGGGCGTGCTGCGGCAGTGGCTGCCGGTCGTCGTCATCGCGCTGTCGGCCGTGATGACGGTGTCGCGCACGTCGATCATCGGGCTCGCCATCGTGTTCCTGACCCTGCTGCCCACCTGGCCGGCGAAGCGGCTGCTGCCGACGATGGGCGCGCTCACGGTCGGCATCGGCGCCTCCCCGGTCGTGCTGCCGGGCCTCGCCGGCACCGTGATCGGGCTCTTCACCGCCATGTTCAACGGCGGCGACAACAGCACGAACTCGCGGACCGCGACGTCCGCCGTGATCTCGACCTACTTCAACGAGCGACCCTGGACCGGCCGGGGATACGGCACCTTCCTGCCGCTGATGTACCGGTACACGGACAACGAGTACCTGCTGGCGCTGGTCGAGATGGGCATCGTGGGCGTGGCCGCCGTCGTGGTCATCTACATCGTGTGCTTGCATTGCGGCGGCGCGGGACGCCGGCGATTCGCCGACCCGGCGCGCAAGGAGACGGGGCAGGGCTTCGCCGCGGTCGGATTCGTCATGTTGGTCGTCACCGCGACCTTCGACACGCTCAGCTTCCCCATGGTCGCGGGGTCGTCTTTCTTGATGATGGGGCTCGCCGGGGCCTACCTCGGCATGGCCCGTCAGGACCAGCTGCTGAGGGGAGAACCGTCGCTGTGACGGAGCTGAACCGCAAGGTCGCGTCGGCGACCCGCTGGAGCCTCATCAACACCGTCGTACGCCGCGTCGGCACGTTCGCCAGCGGTGTGGTGTTGGCCCGGCTCTTCTTCGGCCCGACCGAGTGGGGCCTCTACGCCGTCGGCCTGCTGGTGCTGGCGATGCTGCTGTCCCTCAACGAGATGGGCGTGAGCCTCGCCCTCGTGCGCTGGGAAGGCGACATCAGGCGGTTCGCGCCCACGGTGCTCACCCTCTCGACGGCCTCTAGCACGGCCTTCTACGTGCTGCTTTACTTCACCGCGCCCACGGTGGCCCGGCTGCTGGGCTCCCCCGACGCCACGCTGATGCTGCGCCTGCTGTGCCTGAGCGTGATCATCGACGGCATCGCCTGCGTGCCCCTCGCCAAGCTCAACCGCGACTTCCAGCAGTTCTGGCGCACCGTGGTCGACATCCTCAACTTCGTGGTCAACACCGCCGTGACGATCGTGCTCGCGGCCATGCACGTCGGCGCGCTCGCCTTCGCGTGGGGCTCGCTCGCCGGCAACCTGGTCGCGCTGGTCGGCTTCGCGCTTGCCGCCCCGGGCATGCTGCGCTTCGGCTGGAACCGCAAGCTCGCCGGCGAGCTGTACAAGTTCGGCCTCCCGCTCGCCGCCGCCAGCCTGCTCACGCTCGGCATCGTCAACCTCGACTCCGTGGTCGTCGGCTCGATCCTCGGCCCGGCCGCGCTGGGCCTCTACGCCATGGCCTTCAACATGTCGAGCTGGCCGGTGCGCATGGTCTCCGAGACGGCGCGGCGGGTGTCGTTCGCCGGCTTCTCCCGGCTCGCCGAGTCGCCGGCCGAGTTCGCGGCCGGCTTCACCCGGGCCCTGGGCCTGGTCGTCGCGGCCGCGGTGCCGATGTGCGTGGTGCTCGGCGTGCTGGCCGACCCGATCATCCGGTTCGTCTACGGCGACCAGTGGGACGGCGCCGCCGTGGCGCTGCAGTGGCTGGTCGTGCTCGGCCTGGTCCGGGTGACCGTCGAGCTGGCCTACGACGGCATCGCCGCGCGCAAGCGCAAGACGCTGATGGTCATGCAGGGCTGGTGGCTCTTCTCGCTGATCCCGGTCCTGATCTGGTTCGCGCACGTGTGGGGCATCAACGGCGTGGCCGCCGGCCAGGCGGTCGTCGCGGGCCTCCTCGTCGCTCCCGTGTTCCTGTTCGTACTGTCCCGCATGGGTATCCGCGTCGGCGACGTGGCGCGCGCGTGCCTCATGCCGGCCCTCGGCGGCATCGCCATGGGCCTGGCCGCGTGGGGTGTGCACCACGTGCTCGGCAACGGCTTCCTCGGGCTGGCGCTGGGCGGGCTGGCGGGCGTCGTCGCCTACCTGCCGTTCGTCTGGCCCCTGGTGCGCAGCCTGCGGGCCAAGCGGGAGCAGCCCACGGAACCGACCCCCGCCGACGACCCGCTGATCCTCGCGGCCGCCGCACCCGAAGTCTCCTAGGAGCCTCAGTGATCCGTTTGGTCAAACGACAGCTGCGCGCCCGGTACGGGTGGCTGCCGCTGGAGGAAATGCGCAACAAGGTGATGCTCGGCCACACCGCCATCGGGCTGCGCCGCTTCGAGGACAGCGAGGTGCGCCGCCTGCTGGCCACGCTGCCGGGCGGAGAGCGGCCCGCGGCGCGGGTGGCGACCGTGGTGCTGACCTACAAGCGCCCCGACGGGCTGCGGCGGGCCGTGGAGTCGGTGCTCGCCCAGACCGTGCGCGACCAGGTCGTCATCGTGGTCGACGACGGCGGCGGCGGGCTGCCCGAGCTGCCGGCCGACCCGCGCCTGCACGTCGTGAGCCTCCGGCACAACATCAACGTGCTCGGCGTGAGCCGCAACATCGGCATGCGGCTGACGGAGTCGCCGTTCGTCGCGTTCCTCGACGACGACAACGCCTGGCACCCGAACCACCTCGAGGTCGCGCTCGCGAAGCTCGAGGAGCCGGCCGAGTCGCGGCCCGACGCGGTCTACACGGCCATGCGGCGGCTGACGCCGGACGGCGAGGAGCGCGACGTCCTGTCGGTGCCGTTCGACCGCAAGCTCGCCTGGGAGCGGTGCTTCCTCGACTCCAACCCGTTCGTCGCCCGGCGCAGCCCGGACCTGCGCTTCAGCCGGCTGCGGCGCAACTCCTCGGTGGCGCCGAAGGAGGACTGGGAGCTGATCTACCGCTTCAGCAAGAAGCACCGGGTCGAGCACATCCCCAGCGCGACCGTCGACTACGTCGTGAACCCGAACAGCTACTGGACCAACTGGGAGGCTCCGGCCCAGCCGTAGCCGGCCCGTGACAAGAGCCCCCGTGCCAGGCACGGGGGCTCTTGTTCGTGCTCAGATGCCGCGTCGCTTCCAGGACTGCCACCACAGCCACTCGCGGCCCTTGTGCGCGACGGCGGACAGCACCAGCGGCTGCAGGTACGGCATCGCCGTCGGGCCGATCTGGCGGCGGACCCGCAGGCCCCGGTACTCCGGCAGGCTGCGGTACTCCGGCCAGCAGTCCGCCGCGAACGCCATGAGCTCGTCCAGCGGGACCTCGGCGGTGCGGCCGCGGTCGTAGGCGCGCACGACCCGGCGCAGCGCGAAGCGGGCCAGCCGGCGGTGCACCATGGCGTCGAGCTCCGCCGCGTTGGGCAGCAGGTCCCCGCAGCGGGCCAGCACCGCCTCGTAGGCGGCCTTGCGCTGCCGCAGGTCGTTGACCGCCCCGGCGTAGTCGGTCAGGGACATGTTGTCGCCATGGAGGCGGTAGTAGGCCTGGTCGGCCCGCACGTAGCCGACGTCGGCGTGGGCGGCCAGCCGCATCCACATCTCGATGTCGCCGGCGTGGGGCAGGTTGACGTCGTAGCCGCCGACCTTGTGCTGCAGCGAGGTGCGGACCACGACCTCGGGCGAGGTGATGCAGCCGGTGGCCTCGCGGAACCGCCGCTCCAGCCACCAGTGCCCCGGCCACACGCTGGTGCCGCGGTCCTCGGTCCGGGCCGGCGGGGGCGGGCCGGGGTGCTGGAAGTGCACCGGGTGCCCGTAGACGAAGCCGACGTTCGGGTTCGCGTCGAGCAGGGCCACGGCCCGGGTGAGCGCGCCCGGGGTCAGCAGGTCGTCGGCGGACAGCAGCACGCAGTAGTCACCGTCGGCCCACTCCATCAGGCCCTCGTTGTAGGTGGCCGTGTGCCGCTTGTTCTGCTCGTGGACCCGGACCTCGACCCGCGGGTCGGCCGCCGCGATCGCGTGCGCCTTCTCGGCCGAGTCGTCCGGCGAGGCGTCGTCGATGATCAGGACCCGGATGTCCAATCCGGGGTTGGTGTCGACGATGCTACTGACGCAATCGGCGAGGTAATGGCCGTATTTGTAGCACGGAATGACCACACTGACCGAACTCATCTGCCACCCTCCGGGCCCGGCCGGCCCAATGTCGCGCGGAACAGTATGCCGCGCGGCGTTTGACTGGTTGCAAGAGAACTGGTTGCAAGAGAATGGCCCGCACCCGAACCCGGGTGCGGGCCATTTCATCGTCTCACGGCGTCGTGAAGATCACATCGACCCAGTAATTGTTGGAGTTCCAGGTCGATGTCGGGAAGGCGACGCTGTTGCTGAGCAGGAACAGGCCGTTGTGGCCCGTCGCCGTGTCGGCGACCGCGGTCAGCGGGTAGGACACCAGCGGGTCGGTGAAGAACCCGGCGTTGTACGCGTAGTGCCCGACCGTCGTGTGGTACGAGACGACGTACGGCGTGTTGGCGGTGATCGACACCGGGGTGGCGAACGTCAGGGTCTGCCACCCGGACGCCGTCTCGCCGGTGAAGGTGCCCGTCGCCAGCTGCTGCCCGGTGTTCGACCAGAGCGTCCCGGTGTGGGTGCCGGTGTTGTCGACGCTCTTGTAGAACCGGACGCCGGTGACCTTGCCGTCCACCGCCGAGGTGAAGCGCATGCCCAGCTCCAGCGAGTTGGCCTCGCTGGCGCTCGGGTTGGCCGGCACCGCCGAGTTGGACCAGATCGAGCACGGGCAGGCGATCGCGGAGCTGGAGCCCGTGGTGAACGACCACACGGTGGGGCTGGCCATCGCGGTGCCCCAGGCGTCCGAGGCCTTCACCGAGGCCTGGTACGCGGTGGACGGGGCCAGGACGCTGTTCGGCTGCAACGTCGCCACGCGCGTGGTGTTGTTGTAGCTGACCGCGGCCGGGACCGTCGCGCCACCCGGAGCGCTGAGGGTGAACTGCAGCGAGGTCGGGTCGATGTCCTGGCTGAACGTCGCCGTCACCGCCGTGTTCAGCCCGACGTCGGTGCCGGAGGTGGCCGGCGTGTGCGCCGTCACCGTCGGCGGGTTCTGGCTGGCCCCGGCCGAGTCGACGATGACGTCGACCCAGTAGTTGGTGTCGTTCCAGCTGAGGTTCGGGAAGCCGCCGCCGGTGCCGTACTTGTAGACGCCGTTGGAGCCGTCCACGCCGGACTTGAGCAGCTGCACCGCGGTCGGGCCCGCGCCCTTGGTCGCGAAGTAGGCGCTGTCGTAGGAGTAGTGCCCGGTCGGCGTGTAGTACGACGCGATGTACGTGGTGTTGGCTGCGATCGGCACCGGGTTGGCGAACTGCAGCGTCTGCCAGCCCGAGGCGCTCTCGCCGGTGAAGGTGCCCGACGCCAGCAGCTGCCCGCTGGAGTTCCAGAGCTTGCCCACGTGCGTGCCGGTGTTGTTGGCGGCCTTGTAGAACTTGACGCCCTTCACCGAGCTCGCGGTCGGCACCCGGAACTTGACGCCGAGCTCGTTCGGCGAGCCGTCCTGGGAGTCGGCGTTCGTCGGCACGGTCGAGGCCGTGAACGCGGTGCACGGGCACTGCTGGGAGCCGACGGTCACCGACTGGGTCGCGACGGCCCCGATGTTCAGGCTGTCGTCGGAGGCCCGCACCTTGATGCTGGCCGCGCCCTGCGCCGCCGGGGTCCAGGTGTAGCTCCAGGTGCCCAGACCGTTGGCCGGCTTCCAGGTGGTGCCGCCGTCGACGGAGATCTCGACGCGGCCGACCTTGCCGCCGCCGACGTCGACGGCCGTGCCGGTGACGGTGACCGGGCTCAGCAGCGGCACCGAGCTACCGGCGGTGGGCGACGTGATGGTCACCGTCGGGCCGGTCGTGTCGGAGGACTTGGCGGCCTGGGTGAGCCCCGCCATCAGGGTCAGCGGCTGCGCGCTCATGTCGGCGAGGATGTTGATCGTCGCCTGCTGCATCCGCGGGTCCTCGGTGCTGGCCTGGCCCGAGTGGAAGGAGCTCAGGCCCCACGACCACTGCACCGTGCCGGCCCCGAACACCAGGGCCTTGGAGGTCTGGTCGCGGTAGGCGATCAGGCTGTGCGTCGCCACGCCGTTGCCGTAGTTGTTGCCGTGGTCCGGGTCGAGCAGCAGCGTGCTGTCGCTGATGTTCACGGTCGTCGAGGAGAAGGCGACGGCGCCCGCCGGGCGGGTGGCGTTCTCGACGTCGACGTCCCACTCGTAGCCGAGGGAACCGGCCGTGAGCGTGGCGGACTGGCCGGGCTGCAGGTTGTTGATCGAGCTGATGCCGCGCCACAGCCGCATGTCCTTGTAGGCGGCCGGGACCGTGATCGCGTCGTGCCGGTAGCCGTTGACCATGAACTGCGTGCCGGTGAGCTGGTTCGGGTTGGTGTTGCCGCCCTTGCCCGCGCCGTCGGTGTCGACCCAGGTGCCGGTCCACTGGCCGCTCGGGTCGGCGGTGCCGTTCGGCGGGTTCTGGCTCAGCTTGGTCGACTTGTAGCAGACCAGCGTCCGGTCCGGGGCCGTGCCGGTGGAGATGGACGGCTCGAAGCGGGTGCGCCAGAACACCTCGTTACCGCTGAAGAACGCGAGGTTGACGCCGGCCGAGCGGGCCGCGGTCACGTGGTCCCACTGGCCCTGGTTCCAGTACTCGTCGTGCCCGGAGGACATGAAGACCTTGTGGTTGAGCAGCAGCGAGGCGCTGTTGGTCACGTCCACCGAGGCGGCGTAGCTCACGTCGTACCCGTTGCGCTCCAGGAACTGGATCATCGGGAACTCGGAGGAGAAGACGCCGTTGTCACCGGCGATGCGCATCGGCCGGTTGTAGCTGACCTTGTAGGCGCGGCCGTCGAGGGCCGGGCCGCCGCCCTGGTAGAGGTTCTGGCCGCCCCAGTCGTTGTAGGCCTGCCAGGTCTGGTCCGAGGTCTGGACCAGGATGTCGGAGTGGCTGGACGCGTTGCCCACGACGAACGGGTAGGGCATGAACCCGTTGTTGTCGAGCTGGTCCATCATCACGAGATAGACGCCGGAGACGGCGTCCGAGGGGATCTGCCAGGTGACGTTCGTGGTCCAGTTGCCGCAGTCGACCAGGCCGGTGGCGTCGTGGTTGCACTCGTCCTGGGCCTTGATCGGATACGTCGCCGTCGGCGACGTCGGCATCTTGCGGGCGCCGAGGCCGCCGTAGTAGCCGAGGCGGTAGAACGAGATCCGGAACGCGGAGCTCGGCGAGTCCACCTTCACCGAGACCGTCTCGCCCGGCTGGTAGCTCGACTTGGTCGTGAAGCCCTGAATGTCACCCCAGGAGTTCTCGGAATACCAGTCGTTGACCGGCGTGCCCGTCTTGGAGTTCTCGCAGACGATCGGATTGGACCCCGCTCCGCACGGGTCCGAAACGGCCGCGCTGGATGCGGACGGTACGCATGCCACTACAGCAACGACCGCAACCGCGGCTAAGCCGGTTATGAACCGAGACTTCATGTCTTCGCCCTATTCCTGAAACCCCGAAACGACGTCAGCTCCGCAGCGCCCCAAACTCGTTCGGCAGCGTACGTTCCCCTAGCTGACAGGCAAGAATTTATCGCATTAGAGCATGTAACTTGCTGTCAAGTTTTCTGACAACAAGGTCACACGGAAGCAGCCGGACGGCCTGGTGTCCTCCGACGTTCGGGCCGAATCGGGCCTTTCCGCGCGGATGTTGCACCGAACGGCCGCTCGGGCGCGTTCGGCGTGGTCGGCCCGGCACCGCGGGCGGCGGCCGGGCCGGGCCCGGCTGCGCACGGTGCCGAACCGACGCCGTTTCCGATCAGGAACGGCGCGGGACGACGGTGGTGGTGACGACCTTGGTCTTGACCGCGTGATTCGCCGGCACCGAGGTCACGATCACCGCACCGGACGCTACCTGGACGCCGTCACCGAGCACCACCCCGGGCTCCAGGAAAATGCCGGTGCCGAGCCGGACCCGGTCACGCACGGTCACCTTGCCCGACGACACGCAGCTCGGACCGGTCGCGTTGTCGGAGCCGATGACGCTGTGGTGGTCGAAGGAGTTGTACGCGGACAGGAAGTTGTTGTCCCCCATCCGCACGCCGGTGCCGAGGTGGCAGAACGCGCAGATGATGTTGCCCTGGCCGATGACGACGTCGGTGGCGATCTTCGCGGTCGGGTCGATCGCGTTCGCCAGCGGAATCCCCGCCTCGGCGCAGATGTTGCGGAACCGGGCGCGGGTGTCCACCGACGAGCCGATCGCGATCACGGCCGCCTCGAAGACGCCCTCGGCGAACAGCGCGGCCAGCCGGTCGCTGCCCCCGACGATCGGCACCCCGTGCACGTCGGTGCCCCAGCGGCCGGGGTCGTCGTCCACGATCGCCACCGCCTGCTGGGTCGGCACCTGGCTGAAGATGTCGATGACCTGCGTCGCGCCCAGCGCGCCGCCGATGAGCAGAATCCGGGCGACGCCCGGCTCCGTCGCCAGCGCCGCCGGCATCGCCGAGTAGTCGACGGTGGCCGGCTCGGCCTGTGACGCGCCCGCGGCCGCCTCGACGTCCTTCACCGTGATCAGGCGCGAACCGTCGAATGTGGACAGGTCGACGCCGAGCTCCTGCGCCCGCTGGACCGCCTTGACGGTGGCCCGGGCCGCCCCGGGCGCCGCCGCGCGGGCCTCGGCCTCGGCGGCGAGCCGGTCGGAGTAGGCCGTGAGGTCGGACAGGCTGTCGAAGAGCATCGCCACCGGCTCCGTCAGCGGCACCTCGGTGCCCTGGCGCACGAGGTGCAGCACGACGCCCGGCTCGGGGGCGTACACCTCCAGCACCGCCTTGCTGGTCTCGACCTCCACGAGCAGGGCGCCGGCCTCCACCTTGCCGCGGTCGTCGACGAACCAGTTCACGACGATGCCGTGCTCGCTGTTGACGTCGTTGGTCGGAACCAGGACCGGCTTCACGCGCTGTCTCCTCAAAAGCACAAAAAAGGCGTCATGCGGCGGCGCGGATGGCCGCTTCGATCTGGTGTTCGCCGACGAGCATCCGGCTTTCCTGCGACTTCGACGACGGAATGATCGTCGGATCGCTGGCGACGACCCGGACCGGGCGGCGCAGCTCGCCGAAGAGCCGCTCGGAGACGACGGCGGCGGCCTCGGTCCCCCAGGACCAGCCGCTCACCCCCTCCTCGACGGTGATGAGCTGCCCGGTGGCGCGCACCGACCGCTCCACCGGCGCCCAGTCCATCGGGGCGATCTGGGCCGGCACCAGCAGCTCGGCGAAGATCTCCTCCTCGACGGCCAGGCGCTCGATCACGCGGGCGGCGAGCAGCGCCTGGTAGCCGTAGGCGAGCACGGTCATCGTGCAGTCCTCGCGCGGCACCGCGGAGAGCCGGACGGTCGGCAGGGCGCCGGGGCCGGCGTCGTGGGAGGCGATCAGGTCACCCACCGCGCCGCCGCTGGGCAGCGCGAGGTGCTGCGGGTAGAGCAGCTTGTGCTCGATGTAGAGCACCGGGCTGTCCTGACCCAGGAAGTCCGCGAAGACGGCCTTCGGGTCGTGGTACAGCGAGGCCGCGACGACGCGCAGATGCGGCACGCCGAGGAAGTGCTTCTCGAGGCTCTGGCTGTGCGTGGGCCCGTAGCCGCGGTGCCCGCCCGAGGGCGCCCGGATGACGACGGGGCACGTCGCCTGCTCGGCGTACATGGCCTGGTACTTCACGATGTGGTTGACCACCTGGTCGAAGACCAGCGTCAGGAAGTCGCCGAACATGATCTCGGCGATCGGCCGGTAGCCCGCCAGCGCGAGCCCGGCCGAGATCCCGGCGACGGCCCCCTCGCTGATCGGGGTGGTCCGGACCCGGGCCGGGAAGTCCGTCGACAGGCCGCGGGTCACCTTGAACGCCCCGCCGTACGGGTCGGCGATGTCCTCGCCGAGCACGACCACGCGCGGGTCGTCGGTCAGGCACCCGCGCAGCGCGTCGCCCAGTTCCTTCGCGAAGATCACGGCAGGTTCCTCGCCGTCGCGACCACCTCGGCCAGGGCCAGCTCCACCTCGTCGTCGATCGCGCGCCGGTCGGCGTCGGCGAGCCGGCGGCCGTGCACGACCAGCGGCTCCACCAGCCAGTGCGCGGCGATCTCCTCGGCGGGGCGCTCGTCGTCGCTCTTCGAGTGGTGGCACAGCCGGTAGGTGTGGATGAGCAGCACACGGGGGCCGCCGCCGGCCCGGACCGCGTCGAGCTCGGCGCGGGCGGCCTCGCTGAGCTCGAGCACGTCCGTGCTGTCGATCTCGCGGACCGGCACGTCGAACGCCTCGAACCGGGCGGCCATGCCGCCGGCGAGGTTGGCCTCGACCGGGGTGCTCTGGGCCCACCGGTTGTCCTCGCACACCACCAGCAGCGGCAGGCGCCACAGCGAGGCCATGTTCATGGTCTCGTACACGGCGCCCTCACCGAGGGTGCCGTCGCCGATGAACACCACGCTCACCATGCCGGAGCCGTCGAGCTGGCCGGCCATCGCGATGCCCGCGGCCGCGGGGACGATGCCGCCCTGCACGCCGTTGGACTTGAACCCGGGCGCGCAGATGTGCTGGCTGCCGCCCTTGCCGCGGCACACGCCCGCCTCCTTGCCCATGATCTCCGCGAGCAGGCCGAGCGCGTCGCCGGTGCGGGCGAGGTAGTGGCCGTGGCAGCGGTGGTTGCTGAACACGTGGTCCACGTCGCCGAGGTGCTCCATCACGGCGACCGCGTCGGCCTCCTGGCCGATGCAGGCGTGCGTGGTGCCGTTGAGCACGCCCTCCTCGAACAGGGCCAGCAGGGTCTCCTCGAACCGGCGGATGAAGCGCATCCGGCGGTAGAGCCGGTGGTCCTCGGGCTCGCCGAGCCGTCCGGTCAGCCGTTCGTCGCCGGCGGCCGGCGCGGTCGGGCGCAGTGCCGTCCGGGCCGGCGGGGATGCCGTCGACACCATAGGGCGTTCCTCCCCAGCTTTATATGCAAATGCGTGGAAATCGCGAGGCTTCACCGGCCGATGACCAGCGACCGGTGCGCAACAATACCGGGCCACCGGCCTGGAAAGCGTCGGACCGAAGAGCAGAAAATCACGCGAGGCAGTCTCAAATCCGACTCGCGACCAGGTGTTGTGGTGATCACACGGATCAGGACGGCTTCTGCACCTGCTCGCCCGTCGGCGTTCCGTCGATGGAGCCGGCCACATTGTCGGCCCACTCCGAGTAGGTCACCCGGCAGCCACCGGAGCAGGGGCCGGTGCGGCCCCAGTGCGTCGGGCCGAAGACGTTGCCGCGGACGCGCAGGTTCTGGCCGTCCTGGGCGTAGAACCCGTAGGCGCCGAGCGAGATGAAGCTGTCGGTGACGCTGTAGTTGGTCAGTGTCGAGCCGCCGGAGCTCTGGGTGAACAGCACCGCGGTGATGGCCTGCCAGTAGTTCGGGATCTCCTGGCCGGTGTAGGCGTTGACGCCCGGCTCCAGCCGGCTGTTCTTGATCGTCAGCGGGCCGGTGCCGCCGTAGGGGAACACGCCCCCGGTGTGCGCCGCCGACGGGTCGGTCAGGTTGGCGATGTAGTTGTCGTGCAACCAGCTGTTCTCGATCGTGACATTCTGGCCGCACAGGCACATACCACCGGTATTGGCCACGTCGACCCGGTTCAGGTGGATGGTGCACGTCCCGCAGTCATTGATCGCGTGGTCGTTGAGCGACCCGCTCTTCTGTCCCAGACCGACCGGCTCCGGGCGGATGGTGGTGTTGGATATGTTCAGCGTCAGTTTGCCCGAACCGTTGGCGTTCACGAGAATCGCGCGCTGATTCGAACCCGGCGGCGGCGCGATAATCGAGTTCGTGATGTTGACGGTGCCGTGACAGTCCGTGCCGATGTAAATGAATCCGTGGATGTATTTGTGATCGAGGGTGACGTTCCCGCAGGTGTACAGGTTGTACGCCTTGCTCTGGCTGTCACTCGCGGCCACTTCCTGGTAACCGGAGGGCACCGGGAGCTTCGCGTCGGACTGCTTGTACTTGCCGACGCCCGGCGCGCCGACCGAGTAGCGGGCCGGATACTTGCCGCTGCCGGTGCTGCCGCCGGCCCCGCTCCCGCCGGCCGAGGACGCGCCGGGGGCGGCGCTGCCGGACGGCTTGGCGCTGCCGATCCCCGCCTTGCCCGGGTCGGCCCCGTCTCCCAGCTGCTCCGACGAGTCCCCGCCGGCCGATCCCGAGCCGCCGGTGAGCGCCCGGCACTCGGCCGCGCTCTGGCCCGGTGCGCACTTCGGCACGGAGCTGGCCCGGCTGGTCACCGCCCACAGCCCGGCCCCCGCGAGGAGCAGCACCCCGGATGCAGCGATCAAAATCAATCCCTTGCGACCCAGTCGTCTGCCCTGATTCGAGTGCACCATTGGCCATGTCCCCCTAAGGATGGCAATCAAGCCGCGGCTACCCCAGTTCCAAGTTCGTCGCAGTGTATGCGACTTTCAATCCGTGTCCATTCACGGGCCGACATCCCGGCGGGGTGCCGGCCGGGCCCTTAGCGGCGCGCGCGACTCGGCCGACCGGCCGGAATCCATGACCATCACGGCCACGATCATCTCTATTTACGACGAGAGATGGCTGCTCAGGCTGTTGCCGGAATAAGGATCACTGTGCCAGATTTCCGTCAGTGCCGCGCCATTGCTTGACTGTAGCGGTAGCTTGCCCGTGCCGCGTGCGCGTCGTGCTCAACACGTTGTGCCGGAAATCGTCCACCTCTCGGCCTATGTCGGGTTGACCGAATCGAGTATGTGTGAATTCAACAAACGTCCAGGCCGACTCTGAGCCGATCGGCGTTGCCGTCGTGGGGGCCGGCTACTGGGGGCCGAATCTCGTGCGCAACTTCATGGCATCGCCGTCCTTCCGATTGCGAGCGCTGTGCGACCTGGACGTGACGCGCGCCCGGCGGGTGCTGGGCGGTTACTCCACGGTCGAGGCCACGAACGACCTGTCCACGGTGCTCGCCGACCCGGCCGTGCAGGCCGTCGCCATCGCCACCCCGGCGGGCACGCACGTGGACGTGGCGCTCGCCGCGCTGCGGGCGGGCAAGCACGTGCTCGTCGAGAAGCCGCTGGCGGCCACGGCCGCCCAGGGGCGCCGGCTGGTGGCCGAGGCCGACGACCGCGGCCTCGCCCTGATGTGCGACCACACCTACTGCTACACCCCGGCGGTGACCCGGATCCGCGAGGCCGTCCAGAGCGGTGAGCTGGGCGAGCTGCACTACCTGGATTCCGTACGGATCAACCTCGGCCTGGTGCAGCGCGACATCGACGTGCTGTGGGACCTCGCCCCGCACGACCTGTCGATCCTGGACTTCGTGCTGCCCGACGGCGTGCGCCCGGTCTCGGTCAGCGCGCACGGCGCGGACCCGATCGGCGCCGGACGCGCCTGCGTCGCCTACCTCACGCTGCAGCTCAACACCGGCGCCATCGCGCACGTGCACGTCAACTGGCTCTCGCCGATCAAGGTGCGCACGACCATCGTCGGCGGCTCGAAGCGGACGCTGGTGTGGGACGACCTCAGCCCGACCCAGCGCATCGCCATCTACGACCGGGGCGTCGAGGTCGCCGCGCCGGACGAGCTGGCCCCGGACCAGCGCCGGGAGATGCAGATCTCGTACCGCTCCGGCGACATGCTCGCCCCCGCGCTGACCGAGAAGGAGGCGCTCGGGCAGATGGTCACGGCGTTCGCGTCCGCCATCCGCACCGGTGTGCCGTCGCTCACCGACGGTCGTGCGGGGCTGCGGGTCCTGGAGATCCTGGAGGCCGCGTCGCGTAGCCTCGCCGACGGCGGAGTGGCTGTCCCCCTGGAGGGTGAAGACTGATGGGCAATGCGTCTGTGCCGATTCGCGGAGCGCGCGTCCTGGTGACCGGGGGCGCCGGCACCATCGGCTCCCACGTGGTCGACCTGCTCGTGCAGGGCGGGGCGGCCGAGATCGTGGTCCTGGACAACCTGGTGCGGGGCCGGATGGCCAACCTGGCCTGGGCGATCGCCAACGGCCCGGTCCGCGTGGTCGAGGGCGACATCCGCGACGCCGCGCTGGTGCACGAGCTCAGCCAGGGCATCGACCTCGTCTTCCACCTCGCGGCCATCCGGATCACCCAGTGCGCCAGCGAGCCCCGGCTGGCCAACGAGGTGCTCGTGGACGGCACCTTCAACGTGCTCGAGGCGGCCCAGGCGGCCGGCGTGCGCAAGGTCGTCGCGTCGTCGTCGGCGTCGGTGTACGGGCTCGCCGAGCAGTTCCCGACCACCGAGCGCCACCACCCGTACAACAACGACACGTTCTACGGCGCGGCCAAGGCCTTCAACGAGGGCATGCTGCGCAGCTTCCACGCGATGTACGGGCTGGACTACGTCGCACTGCGCTACTTCAACGTGTACGGCCCGCGCATGGACGTGCACGGGGTGTACACCGAGGTCCTCATCCGGTGGATGGAGCGCATCGAGTCGGGCACGCCCCCGCTGATCCTCGGCGACGGGCTGCAGACGATGGACTTCGTGCACGTCGCCGACATCGCGCGGGCGAACATTCTCGCCGCCGAGGCCGACGTGACCGACGACGTGTTCAACATCGCCAGCGGCGAGGAGACCAGCCTCAAGGAGCTGGCCGCCGCGCTGGGGGCCGTGATGAAGTCGGACCTGAGCCCCGAGCACGGGCCGGCCCGCACCGTCAACAGCGTCACGCGGCGCCTGGCCGACACCTCGCACGCCGAGCGGAAGCTCGGGTTCCGCACCGAGCTCACCATGCACGAGGGCCTGCAGGGCCTCGTCGAGTGGTGGCGGGCCGAGCGCATCGCCGGCCAGCCGGCGGCCGGGGCGAGCGCATGAGCGCCACCATCCCGGTGATGATCCCGATGCTGGGCGAGGAGGAGGCCCAGGCCGCCGCCGACGCCGTGCGCAGCGGATGGGTCGCGCAGGGCCCGCGCGTGGCCGAGTTCGAGCGGTCGTTCAGCGCGCTGGTCGGGGCCGGCCAGGGCGTCGCGGTCAGCTCCTGCACCACCGCCCTGCACCTGTCGCTCATCGCGCTCGGCGTCGGCCCGGGCGACGAGGTGATCGTGCCGTCGTTCTCCTTCATCGCCACCGCGAACGCGGTCCGCTACGTGGGGGCCACGCCGGTCTTCGCCGACGTGGACCTGCAGACCGGCAACGTGACCGTGGAGACGCTGGACCGGGTGCGCACCGGGCGTACGGCCGCCATCATCGCGGTGCACCAGGGCGGCGTCCCGTTCGACGTGCGCGCGGTGCGCCAGGCCGCGGCCGGGTGGGGCGTCCCGCTGGTCGAGGACGCGGCCTGCGCCGCGGGCTCGACCGCCTACGGGGCGCCGGTCGGGGCCGGCTCGCTGATCTCGGCGTGGTCGTTCCATCCGCGCAAGGTCATCACGACCGGCGAGGGCGGCATGCTCACCCTCGACGACGCCGACCGCGCGGTCCGGCTGCGGCGGCTGCGCGAGCACGGCATGAACGTCTCCGCCGCGGACCGGCACGCGAGCGCCCAGCCGATCCTCGAGGCCTACCTCGAGACCGGCTGGAACTTCCGGATGACCGACATCCAGGCCGCGGTGGGTCTGGTGCAGCTGGGCCGGCTCGCCGGGCTGGTGGCCCAGCGCCGCCGGCTCGCGGCGCGCTACCAGGAGCTGCTCGCGGACGTCGAGGGGCTGTGGACGGTGCGCGATCCGGCCTACGGCGAGACCAACTTCCAGTCGTTCTGGGTCCTGCTCTCGCCGGAGTTCGGCGTCGGCCGCGACCGGGTGCTGTCCGAGCTCGCGGCGGCGGGGGTCTCCGCGCGGCGCGGCATCATGGCCTCCCACCTGGAGCCGGCCTACCAGGACGCCCCGCCGGCCGACGGCCTGCCGAACACCGAGCGGTTGACCCGCGACTCGCTCATCCTGCCGCTGCACCACAAGCTCACCGAGGCCGACCAGGACCACATCGTCGGCATCCTCTCCAAGCTCGTTGGGAGTTCCGCTTCATGATCCCCCTTGTCGACCTGAAGGCGGCCCACGCCGAGGTCGCCGAAGACGTCGCCCTCGGCTTCAAGCGCATCCTGGAGAACACCGCGTTCATCGGGGGCGCCGAGGTCACGGCCTTCGAGCGCGAATACGCGGAGTTCAGCGGCGTCGCGCACTGCGTCGGGGTCGCCAACGGCACGGACGCCCTCGAGCTCGCGCTGCGGGCGGCCGGGGTCGGGCCCGGCGACGAGGTCATCCTGCCGGCGAACACCTTCATCGCCACGGCCGAGGCGGTGGCCCGGATCAACGCCCGCGTGGTGCTCGTGGACTGCGACCCGCGGACCTACCTCATCGACGTGGACGCGGCGCTGGCCGCGGTCGGGCCCAAGACCCGGGCGATCGTCCCCGTGCACCTCTACGGCCAGCTCGCCCCGGTCGAGCGGCTGCGGGCCGGCCTGGCCGGGACCGACGTCGTCATCGTCGAGGACGCGGCCCAGTGCCAGGGCGCGACCCGGTTCGGGGCCGGGGCCGGCGCCGAGGGCATCGCCGCGACGAGCTTCTACCCGGGCAAGAACCTCGGCGCCTACGGCGACGCCGGGGCGGTCGTCACCGCCGACGAGGCCCTGGCCGTCTCGGTGCGCACGATCAGCAGCCACGGCGGCCTGACCAAGTATGTCCACGACGTCGTCGGCTTCAACAGCCGCCTGGACGCGCTGCAGGCGGTGGTCCTGCGGGCCAAGCTGACCCGCCTCGCGGGCTGGAACGCCGCGCGCCGGGCCGCCGCCGCTCGCTACGACGAGCTGCTCGAGGGCCTCGACGTGACCCGTCCGGTCACGCTGGACGGCAACGAGCACGTGTGGCACCTTTACGTGGTCCGGGAGGCGAGCCCGGACGGCTCCTCCACCCGCCGCGACGAGGTCCTGGCCCGGCTCAACGCCGCCGGGATCGGCGCCGGCATCCACTACCCCTACCCGATCCACCTCACGCCGGCCTTCGCCGGCCTGGGCCATGCCAAGGGCAGTTTCCCGCACGCGGAGCAGGCGGCCGTGGAGATCCTGACCCTGCCGTTGTTCCCGCAGATCACGCCCGACCAGCAGGAGATCGTGGTAGAGGCGCTGCGGGCCGCACGAAGGTGAGACGCACCAGATGTACCTGACGCTGCGGGACCGTCCGGGTGGCAAGCCCGGCTCCAAGTCGCCGTCCCGGGCGGCCCCGCGGATCGCCACGACGGTGGTGCTGCTCGGCATCGTGAGCCTGCTGACCGACGTCTCCTCCGAGATGGTGTCGGCGGTGCTGCCCCTGTACCTCACCGCCGAGCTCGGCCTCGGCGTGCTCGCGTACGGCTTCGTCGACGGCCTCTACCAGGGCGTCAGCGCACTGCTGCGCATCGGCGGCGGCTACGTCAGCGACCGGTCCAACCGGCCCAAGTGGGTCGCGACCACCGGCTACGCCCTGTCCGCCCTGAGCCGCGTCGGCATGCTGGTCGCGCACAGCCTCGGCCCGATCAGCGCCGTGGTGACCGCCGACCGGCTCGGCAAGGGCCTGCGGACCGCGCCGCGGGACGCCATCATCGCCGACTCGTCGGACCCGAAGGCGCTCGGCCGGGCCTTCGGGGTGCACCGCACGCTCGACACCATCGGCGCGGCCATCGGCCCGCTGGTGGCCTTCTCGATGCTGCTGCTCGTGCCCGGCGACTACAACTCGGTCTGGATCGTCTCGGCCGGGTTCGCCGCGGTGGGCGTGGCCGTCATCGTGCTCTTCGTGCCCAACCACCGGGCGAAGACCGCGCGCGCGGCCCAGAACGTGCGGCACCTGCTGCGCGAGGTCACCGGGCCGCGGCTGCGCCGCCCGCTGGTCGCGGCCGGGCTGCTGGCGCTGTTCACGGTCGGCGACGGCTTCCTCTACCTCTCGCTGCAGGAGCGCGACCACTTCGCCGCGAAGTACTTCCCGCTGCTCTACGTCGGCACCAACATCGCGTACCTGCTGCTGGCCATCCCGTTCGGGCGCCTCGCCGACCGCATCGGGCGGACCCGCGTCTTCCTCGGCGGCCACGTCGCGCTGCTGCTGGTCTACCTGTTCGCGGCCGGCCCCCTCACCGGCCTCCCGGCGACGATCGTCGTGCTGGCCCTCATCGGCACGTACTACGCCGCCACCGACGGCGTGCTGCCGGCGCTGGTGACCCCGCTGGTCGACCCGCAGGCGCGCGGCAGCGGCATCGCGGCCGCCCAGACCGTGGTCGTGCTCGCCCGCTTCGCGTCCTCGCTGGCGTTCGGCAGCCTGTGGCTGCTGCTCGGCAGCGCCCACGCGCTCTACCTCGTGGCGGGGCTGCTCACCGTCACCCTCGCCGTCGCCGTCTGGCTGCTGCGGGGCGCTGCGGCAGCGCCGACGACGGAGGCCGCCGCGTGAGCAACCGGGCCAAACTGATCGCCCTCGGCGTCGTCATCGCCGTCGCTCTGCTCAGCTCCGTGGGCTACGTCGTGTTCGCGCGGCGGGCCCAGACCAGGGCGGCGCAGGACGCGCCGCCGGTGCCGACCATCCAGGACCTCACCGCGGTGCAGAGCGCGCCGCGCATCGTCTTTCGCAGCACGGCGCTGGGCGAGCGGTACGGCAAGGTCGCCGAGGTGCCGCTCACCGCGCCGTCCGGCCCCCGCGCGTTCACGTCGGTGAGCTGTGACCGCGTCTACGCCCGCGAGGGGCAGGCGGTGTGCCTGGCCGCGAAGCCGGGCGTCGTCACCACCTACACCGCCCGGGTGCTCGGCGCGGACTGGTCCCCCGTCCTGGACCTGCCGCTGTCGGGCGTGCCGAGCCGGACCCGGCTGTCCCGCGACGGCGCGATGGTCGCGACCACGACCTTCGTCTCGGGCCACGACTACTCCTCGCCGGGCCAGTTCTCCACCGAGACGCTGGTCACGAACATCGCCAGCCGCAAGACCACGAACATCGAGCAGTTCACGCTCACCGTCGACGGCAAGGCGATCGACGCCAAGGACCGCAACATGTGGGGCGTCACGTTCGCCGACGACGAGCACTTCTACGCCACCGCGGCCTCCGGCAAGAAGACGTGGCTGGTGCGCGGCACCATGTCGGCGGGGCGGCTGGAGGCGCTGCGGGAGGACGCCGAGTGCCCGTCGCTGTCGCCGGACGGCAAGCGGATCGCGTTCAAGGAGCGGGCCGGGCGGCCCGCCGGCGAGTGGGGCGTGACCGTCTACGACATCGCCACCGGCAAGGCCACCCGCCTGGCCGAGCCGCGCAGCGTGGACGACCAGATCGAGTGGCTGGACGACTCGCAGGTGGTGTACGGCCTGCCGCGCGCCGGCGAGGGGCCGGCCGCCAGCGACGTCTGGGTCGTGCCGGCCGACGGGTCGGGCGCCTCGCGCGTGCTCATCCCCGACGCATGGTCCCCCGCCGTCGTGCGCTGATCAGGCGCCGTCCTTCGCCAGCTCGCGGTGCGGCCCCGCCGGGTCTGCGGCCGGGTCTGCGGCGGGCGTCCGCTCCGGCCGGCGGCGCCGCGGGGTCCAGTCCTTGAAGCCCATCGCGGGCCGCTCGACGAGGTGCCAGGACGGCACGGCCAGGGCGAACGTGCCGACCGTGGAGAGCGCGATGTAGGCGAGCATGCCCCGGTCCGGCACGCCCAGCAGCGCCAGCAGCTGCTGGACCGGGAAGGCGTAGATGTAGAAGCCGTACGAGTAGTCCTGCTTGCGCCCGATGCCGCGCAGCCATCGGGGCAGCCGGATCGCCAGCCACAGGATGAGGTAGGCGAAGGCCGGGTAGCCCAGCACCGCGACGCCGCCGAACTGGATGGTGCCCAGCAGGACGACGACGGCCACGAGCGCGCCCGCGTCGTTCATGACGATGCGGTTCTTGTACAGCTCGAACAACGCCCCGAGCAGGAACAGATACGTCAGGTAAATCAACGAGTACCGGTCCAGGCCGTTGAAACCGAGGACCGGGCCGTGGATTCCCTGCGGGCCCGGCACCCTGGGGGCCTGGACGAGGTCGTAGATCATGATGCCGAAGCCGGCCGCGGCCATGATGAGCACCACGAATTTGGCGCGCCGCAGCACCCCGGCGAGCGCCAGGGCGCCGACCATGAAATAGCAGCCCACCTCGTACATCAGGCTCCACAGCGAACCGTCGAAGACGCTGTCGCCGGTGCGGTGCGCATACGGGGTGTCCAGCAGGAGATCGGAGATCCCGTATTGCTGCATGGCCACGAACAGGTTCTTGGCGACGTATTGCGCCGGGCCGTCGGGATGCGACCAGAATCCGCCGAGGTTGCCCCGCTCCAGCAGCGCGACCAGCGGCGCGAGCACGAACGCGGTCACCACCAGGCAGACCCAGAACCCGGGCAGGATGCGCAGGGCCCGGTGCCAGAGAAAGCGGCCGAGCCCGAAGCGCAGCCCGCTTCGGGTGATCAGGAACCCAGATATGACGAAGAAGCCGATGATGCCGATTTCGCCCAATTCGGTCTGGCCGTTGGTGATGCCGGCACCGGGATCGTCGCGCGCGTAACCCAGCGGAAAGGTGTGCGACAGCAGGACCAGGAAGGCGAACAGGAGCCGCAGGAAGCCGAAGCTGTTCTCCCGTGACGAGAAAGCCTCGGCCAGCGTTCGCCTCGCCCAGATTCGACGCAACACCCGCAGAGTTAACCACAGACCCGCGGCGCGAAAACCTGGCAATTCCCGGCGAAGGTCGCAGCCCGCGCGATGTCAGGTTTGCGTCATGGGTGAGACATCCGGCGGATCGGGGTGAGGTCTACGATGACGACCATGTTTTCGCGTCCTGCGCAGCCATTCTTCTCTGCCGCGCGGTGGTCGCGGTGAGGTCCTTCCTCGCGGTCTCGTTCGCCCCGGGGGCAGCGCCGGGCACCCCGGCACCCGCGGCGGTCGCGGCCCTCGGCGAGGCCACCGTCCACCCGGGCGCCGACGGTTGGGTCGCGCTGGGCGCGCAGGACCCGGGCGACCGCGTCGAGGAGCAGGCCCGCGCCTTCACGGTCCGGCTCGGCCGCGCGGCGCGCACCCGCTCCGGCGACGTCTCCACCGACGCCCTGGCGGGGCTGCTCAAGGACGGCTCCGGGGTGGACGGCACGGCCCTGGCCGCGCTCGTGCCGCCGTTCGCGGCCGCGCACCGCTCCTCCCCCGCCGCGCCGACCGTGGTCGCGACCGACTGGCTGGGCTTCCGGCAGGTCTTCTTCTGGCAGGGCGACGGCGTCGCTGCGGTGTCGACGAGCGCCCTCGCGCTCAAGGCGCTGGCCGGCTCGACGCTGAACACCGCCGCGCTGGGGCTGCAGAGCCTCGTGGGCTGGCAGGTCGGGCTGGGCACCGTGTTCGGCGACGTGTTCAAGCTCGAGGCCGGATCGCTCGCCGTGCTCTCGGGCGGCCGGGTGCGGGCCCAGCGGTACATCGAGCCGTCCCTGCAGCTCGACGGGGCGACGCCCACCGTGGAGACGGCCGTCGAGGAGATGGCCGGGCTGCTCGAGGACTTCCAGACCGCCTATCTCGGCGACCACCCGGCCACGGTGCTGCAGCTGACCGGCGGCCAGGACACCCGGGTGCTGCTGTGCGCGGTGCCGGCCAAGCTGCGGCCCGGGCTGCGCGCGCTCACCGTCGACGTGCACGGCGGCTCCGACGCCCGGCACGCGGCCAAGCTGAGCGAGCTGTGCGGACTGGACCACCAGATCTACTGGCTCGACGACCAGCCGCCGGTGACGCCCGCGGACGCGTGGCGGCTGGCGCTCGAGGCCTCGGCCGCGCTCGACTGCATGGCCAGCCCGCTCGCGCTGGCCCCGCTCCTGCTGGCCGAGAGCAACCTGGAGCAGGGCCACCGGCTCTCCGGCCTCGGCGGCGAGACCTGCCGCGGCTTCTACTACTTCGGCCAGCCGCGCGGCGCGACGACCTCGCAGGCGCTGGTCGCGAAGCTGGCCAACTGGCGGTTGTACGCCAACGAGGCCGTCCTGCCCCAGGCGCTGGAGCCGGACTTCGCCGCCCGCGCGCAGACCGACGCGCTGGAGCTGATCTGGGCCGGCTTCGAGGGCACCTCCTCCGAGTGGCTCCGCGCGATCGACCAGTTCTACCTCTTCCAGCGGATGCAGCGGTGGGCCGGCGCGCACGGCTCGGTGGCGGCCACCAACCGCTTCTTCGTCAACCCGATGTTCGACCGCCGGTTCGTCCAGCTCGCGCACGCGGTGTCGCCCGACGACAAGCGCGGCGGCCGGCTCACCGGGCAGCTCATCGAGCGGCTCGACCCGAAGCTCGCCGCGGTGCCGCTCGACTCCGGGCTCATCCCGGCCAAGCTGGGGCAGGGCGGCATCGGCACCCGGGCCGCGGCCGCGCGCGTCACCGCCGGCCGGCTGGCCCGCAAGATCCGCCAGCGGGTGCGGGGCGGCAGCAAGGCCCAGCTCGGGGCCGGCGAGTGGGCGGCGCTCGTGGTGGACCACTGGCGCGCGGACCCCGGCGCGGTGGCCCCGCTGCGGGGCAACGGCATCGTCCGGGAGTCCTGGCTCGACGAGACGCTCTCCGGCACCGCCGCGGTCCCGGCCGCCA
The DNA here is from genome assembly GCF_050955725.1 of Dactylosporangium sp. CA-139114. NCBI lineage: Bacteria > Bacillati > Actinomycetota > Actinomycetes > Micromonosporales > Micromonosporaceae > Dactylosporangium > Dactylosporangium sp. CA-139114. The sequence continues at coordinate 1,326,983 of NZ_CP192080.1, read as the reverse complement.
CGGTGGCGTTCCTGACCAACCTGATCGTGGCGGCGCGTTAGTCGCGGTGCCGGTCGCCCCGGTTCGCGGTGACGAACCGAGGGCGGCCGGCCAGGTCCCGGTGGTCCTCGACGGCGGTGAACAGGCCGGTGCCGCGCAGCAGCTGCGGCAGCGACTCGCCCTGGGTGTCGTCGTGCTCGATGGCCAGCCGGCCGCCGGGGCGCAGGAGCCGGGCGGCCGCGCGGGCGATCGCCGGCATGAGGGCCAGGCCGTCGTCGCCGGCGAAGACCGCGTCGTGCGGGTCGTGCTCGGCCACCTCGACGTCGACCGGGGTCGCCTCGGGGACGTAGGGCGGGTTGCACAGCAGCAGGTCGACGGTACCGGATAAATCGGAAAGCATCGATCCGTCGGACACATCGGCCTCGACCACCCGGACCGCCGGAGCCAGCCGGGCGACGTTCTCCCGCAGCCAGGGCAGCGCCCGCTCCGAGCGTTCGACGCAGTGCACCTCCGCCTCGGGGCGCCGGGTGGCGAAGGCCACGGCGATCGCCCCCGACCCGGAGCACAGGTCGACGACGCGCCGGGCCGGCTGCTTGAGCGCCCACTCCACCAGCAGCTCGGTCTCGAACCGCGGGATGAACACGCCCGGTCCGACGGCGAGCTCGAGCCCGTAGAAGGGCGCGGTGCCGGTCAGGTGCTGCAGCGGCTCGCGCGCGGCCCGGCGGGCCACCAGCCGCTTCAGCTCCCCGGCCTGCGGGCCGGTGACGGCGGCGGTCAGCAGGCGGGAGCGGGGCACGCCGAGCACGTGGGCGGCCAGCAGCTCCGCGTCGACGCGGGGGGAGGCCACGCCGGCCCGGGCCAGGGTCGCGGTCGCCGCCGTGATCAGCTGCGAAAGCGTGGGCAACTCTCGTTCCGGCGTGTCATCTTCGAGTCGGTGCACCCCATAATCATGAGGCGCGCTGGAGGGGGTTCGGATGGCGGTGGGCGACCGCACGGCTGAGCTGACGCGCGCGCGCCGGCTCATCTTCCACGATCGCCTCGGCGAGGCGCTCACGGTCGTGGAGCGGGTGCTGGAGGGCGACCAGGCCCCGGCCGAGCGGGTCGAGGCGCTCAAGCTGCGGCTCATCACGCTGATCAACCTGGGGCGGTCGGAGGAGTACGCCGCGGCGCTGGACGCCGGGTTGTCCGCCGCCCGGCACTTGCAGGACCCGGGGCAGTACGGCGAACTGCAGGCCCTGGCCGCGATCGTGGCCCTGCGCGCGGGCTCGCTCGACCACTGCGTGCGCGCCCTCGTGCACGGCTCCCGGGCGCTCGGCGCGGTCGAGCTGCTGGACGAGACGACGGCCTGGGGCTGGCACAACCTCGCGATGGCGTACTCCTACACCGGCTTCCACGGTCACGCGCTCTCCGCCATGGACCGGGCCCGCGCGGTCGCGGTCGAGGTCGGCGTGCCGACGGCGAGCACCGACTTCGCCGCGCCGCAGATCCGCCTGCGCCTCGCCGTGGACCTCGACCACCGCGGCGACAGCGAGGGCTGCCTGCGCATCCTGCGCGACATCGCCGCGGACCTCGAGCGCCGCGTCCACGACGACGAGGTGGGCCGGCTGCGTCCGGTGGCCCGGGGGGCGATGGGTTATGCGGCCGTACGGCTGTGCACCCTCGGCGCCTCCGCCCCCGCGATCGACCCGTGGCCGCTGCTCGACTCGGCCGGCCTGTCCACGCGCGCGCGGGACTTCCGCACGCTCGGCGCCGTGTGCCGGGCGATCGCCGAGCGCCGCCCGATCGAGGCCGTGGCCCGGCTGGAGACGGCTCAGGTCAGCGACGACTCGCTCGGCTCGGCCGAGCTGCTGCGGCTGCGCGCCCTGGCGCACCTCGGGGCGGGCGACTACCGCTCGGCCTATCACGCGGACCGCATCGCCTACCGGGCCGCCAACACCCAGCTCGACCTGCTGCGCGACCTGTTCGTCGACGGGGTCGCGGCGCTGCTGGACCACGAGGACCTGGTCCGCAAGGTCGACTTCCACCGGGGCGAGGCGCAGACCGACCCGCTGACCGGCCTGCCGAACCGCCGCTACCTGGAGGAGCACATCACCAAGCTCGTGGCGGCGGGCGGCCATGCGGCCCTCGGCGTCTGCGACCTGGACGGCTTCAAGCAGGTGAACACGGTGCACGGTCACCTGTCGGGCGACCTGGTGCTGCAGCGGGTGGCCGGGGTGCTCAACCGCGTCATGCGCAAGGGCGACTTCGTGGCCCGCTACGGCGGCGACGAGTTCGTGGTGGTGCTGCCGACCACCTCGCCGGGCGAGGCGCGGGAGATCTCACGGCGGATCGAGAGCGCGATCGCCGGCGAGGACTGGCAGTCGCTGGTCCCGGGCACGCCGGTGGGCGTCACGATCGGCTGGGCCGGGCTCTCCGGCGAGGACTTCCAGAGCGTGTCGGAGGCCTTCGAGGCGGCCGACCACGCGATGCTGCGCGCAAAGACGCCGCGCCCACGCGCGGCGTCTTGAGCGTGCTGTTCTTGAAGCGTGCTGTTCTTGAGCGTGCTGTGCTGGGCGACTCGGGTTCAGCGGGCGAGCAGGATGCGGGCGTTCTCTTCCCGGATGCGGGCGCGCTCCTGGTCGGCGCACACGGCCGCCCACGCGTTCGCCTTCGCTGTCGGGACCTTGTCGGCGCCCAGCACCGAGCGTCCGACCCGGAAGATGAGGTCGGCGGCGGTGCTCACCACGGCCCGCGGAGCCGCAGAGATGTCGACTGGCGTCGATGGCGACGGCATGGCAGCCCTCCGGATGTATCGGCGATCACGCTGGGTGCGGCTCGGTTTCGCGTGGAACGCTACCCGAGACCAGGGTGACCCAGCACCGTTTCCGGAATGTGACGTCGGCGTTAGACCCCCGTCACCCTCGGCTGAGCTGGTCCTCTCCCGCGAGCCGCGCCTTGCGGTCGGCCTCGGCCAGGGCATCCAGCACGCTGTCGAGGTCCCCGCCGAGCGCCAGGTCGAGGTTGTACGCCGTGTAACCGATCCGGTGGTCGGAAATCCGATTCTGCGGGAAGTTGTACGTCCGGATGCGCTCCGACCGGTCGACCGTGCGGACCTGGGAGCGCCGCGCGTCCCCGGCCGCGGCCGCCGCCTGCTCCTCGGCCAGGGCCACGAGCTTGGCGTGCAGCATCCGCATCGCGCGGTCCTTGTTCTGCAGCTGGGAGCGCTCGTTCTGGCAGGAGACCACGATCCCGGTCGGCAGGTGGGTGATCCGCACCGCCGAGTCGGTCGTGTTGACGCTCTGGCCGCCCGGCCCGGAGGAGCGGAACACGTCGACGCGCAGGTCGTTCTGGTCGATCTCGATCTCGCCGGTCTCCTCCGCCTCGGGGGTGACCAGCACGCCGGCCGCCGAGGTGTGGATGCGGCCCTGTGACTCGGTGGCCGGCACGCGCTGGACGCGGTGCACGCCACCCTCCCACTTGAGCCGGGACCAGACGCCGTTGCCGCCGTCGGGGATGCCGCGGGTCTTGATCGCGATGGCGACGTCCTTGAAGCCGCCGAGGTCGGACTCCTGGGAGTCGAGCACCTCGGTGACCCAGCCGTGCCGCTCGGCGTAGCGCTGATACATCCGCAGCAGGTCGCCCGCGAACAGCGCCGACTCCTCGCCGCCCTCGCCGGCCTTGACCTCGAGGATCACGTCCTTGGCGTCGTTGGGGTCGCGCGGGGCGAGCAGCTCGGCGAGGCGCTCCTCGATGAGCGGGATGCGCTCCTGCAGCTCCTCGGCCTCGGCCGCGAACGCCGCGTCCTCGCTCGCGAGCTCGCGCGCGGCCGCCAGGTCCCCCCGGGCCTGGTCGAGCTCGCCGGCCGTCTTCGCGATCGGCGACAGCTCGGCGAACCGGCGGCCGGCCTTGCGGGCCAGCGCCTGGTCGGCGTGGATGCTCGGGTCGGCGAGCTTCTGCTCGATCTCCTGGTACTCCGCCAACAGCGTGGCGAGCCGGGTGTCGGCGGTCATGTCCTTCCAGTCCTCTCCAGCGTGGTCCGGTTCCTCAACACGAAGACGGCGCCCGTCCACAACCCTTGCGGGGTCGTGGACGGGCGCCGGAAGCGCAGCTACTTGCCGGCCTTCTTGGCCTGGACCTTCGCGTACTTCTGCTGGAACTTCGCGACCCGCCCAGCGGTGTCGAGCACGCGCTGCTTGCCCGTGTAGAACGGGTGGCAGACGGAGCACGTCTCCACGTGGATCTGCCCGCCCTTGGCGGTGCTGCGGGTGGTGAAGGAGTTGCCGCAGGAGCAGGTGACCTCGGTGGTCACGTACTCCGGGTGAATGTCCGGCTTCATGGCCGCGGTCCTTTCGATCAGTCGGTCGCCGGGTCGCCACGTGGACGTGAACCGGAACCTGAGTTGGCCGTCGGTCAAGTCTGCCATGTCGTCCGCACGGCTCTTTGACCGCCCCGCACAACGCACCGCACCCTGCCCGTATTCCCGTCGCGACCGGTGGCGGGCGCGCCTACGCTGTACCGCGCCATGAGCCTCCACATCGATGCACTCTGCGACCCGAAGCTGCTGGCCGAGATGGTCGGCGGCGGGTACATCCGCACCCAGAACCACCCCTCGCTGCCGCTGCTGATCCACAACTACACGGAGAAGGCGCAGTACGAGAACGTGTGGAACGCGGCCACCCTCGCCTGCCGCGGCCTCGTCGTGGCCCGCGACGGGCAGGTCCTGGCGCGGCCGTTCGCGAAGTTCTTCAACCACGGCCAGCCGGGCGCCCCGGAGCTCGACCTCGAGGGCCCCGTCGCGGTGACGGACAAGGCCGACGGCTCGCTGGGCGTGCTCTTCCCGACGCCGGACGGCTGGGCCCTGGCGACCCGCGGCTCGTTCGACTCGGAGCAGGCGCGGCACGCGACGGCCGTGTTCCGGGCACGGTACGCCGGCCGCTTCGAGCCGCCCGCGGGCCTGACGGTGCTGTTCGAGATCATCTACCCGGCCAACCGGATCGTGCTCGACTACGGCGGCCTGGACGACCTGGTGCTGCTCGGCGCCGTGGACATCGCGACCGGCCGCAGCCACGGCCCGGACGCGGTGCCGGGGTGGCCCGGGCCCGTGGTGGAGTCGTTCTCGTACCGCACCCTGGCCGAGGCCCTCGCGGCCCCGCCCCGCGACAATCGGGAGGGGCTCGTGGTGCACTTCACAGGCTCCGACACGCGGGTGAAGATCAAGTACACCGAGTACGTGCGGCTGCACCGGATCGTCACCGGCCTCAACCCGAGGGTCGTGTGGGAGGCGATGCTCGCCGACCGGCTCGACGAGCTGCTCGAGCCGCTGCCCGACGAGTTCCACGCGTGGGCGAGCGACGTCGCGGCCGGGCTCACGGCCGCGGTGGCGGAGCTGGCCGAGGCCGTCGAGCGGGAGTACGCGCAGGTCGTGGCGGGCCTGCCCGAGGGCTGGACGCGCAAGGACTTCGCGTTCGCCGTGGCGCGCAGCCCCCGGCGCGGGTGCCTGTTCCTGCGCCTGGACGGCAAGGACTACGGGGCGCTGCTGTGGCAGCAGGTACGCCCGGCCGTCAGCGCCACCGAGGACGACGGGAAGGCCGAGTAGATGGCGACGCTCACGATCACCCGAGGGCTGCCCGCCTCGGGCAAGACGACCTGGGCCAAGCAGCAGGCGCACCTCGTGCGGGTCAACCGCGACGATCTGCGCCGCATGATGCACGGCGGCCGCGTGGCCGACGACGACCGGCGCGGCCGGGCCGAGCGCCAGGTCACGCAGGCGCACCACGCGGCGGTCGAGGCGCTGCTGCGCGGGGGCGCCGACGTGGTCTGCGACGACACGAACCTGCGCGGCCGCGTGGTGCGCGAGTTCGCCGAGCTGGCCGCGAAGTGCAAGGCGCACTTCGCCGTGCGCGACTTCACCGACGTGCCCGTGGAGGAGTGCATCCGCCGCGACGCCCTGCGCACGGGCGAGGGGCACGTCGGGGAGTCGGTGATCCGGTCGATGCATCAGCGGTACCTCGCCGGTCGGTCGCTGCCGCTGCCCCTGCCGGTGCTCGACGAGACCGTCGGCGTCGTCTACGAGCCGCCGCCGGACGCGCCGCGCGCGGTGCTCGTGGACATCGACGGGACCGTGGCGCTGTTCAACGGCCGCAGCCCGTACGACATGTCCCGCGTCGGCGAGGACCTGCCCAACGAGCCCGTGATCGCCGCCGTCCGGGCCATGCACGCCGCCGGCTACGAGATCGTGTTCTGCTCGGGCCGCAGCGACGACGGCCGCGCCGACACCGAGACGTGGCTCGCCGAGCACGTGGGCGTGCCCTACCGCGGGCTGTTCATGCGCCGGTTCGGCGACCAGCGCCGCGACTCGATCGTGAAGGCGGAGATCTTCGAGCAGGAGATCCGCAGCCGGTACCACGTGATCGGCGTGTTCGACGACCGCCAGCAGGTCGTGCGGATGTGGCGCGCCCTGGGCCTGACGGTCTTCCAGGTGGCCGAGGGCGACTTCTGACGCGGGGGCCCCAGGGCCCCCGCAGTGCCTCCGCCGGGCGAATTCCGGTGGTCGGCTGCGAAACCTTTCCGGGCACCAACTATTTTTTGCACGTGCCGTCCGCGGCGACGCACGTCGATTGCCGCGTACGGCCCGTTCATACAGAATTCCCGGGCCGCGACGCCAACCGCGGGCGGGCGGAAGGGCGTCGTGAATGGTAGACATAGGTGACGCCCAGTGAAGGCAGGCCTTGTGGGGGATGGTAGCAAAACGGATACTCCGGACCGGCTGTACGCGACATTGACCGATCTTTCGGGCAATGCGGACAGCGGGCTCGAGCCCGGCTCACCCGACCTGAATGCGCTGCGTGACGGACCGATCCTGAATGCGTTTCGTGATCCGGCCCGGCTGGCCGCCCTCGGCAACGGTGTGCTGGCTCACACCATCCGCCGCGTGCTGGGCGAGGTCGACGAGCCCCACGAAACCGTCGCCGGCTTCAACTCGAGCATCTGACCGGGCCGCGCCCTGAACACCCCCGCACCACGACCGCGCGCCCTGGTCATCGGCCCCGAGGACCTGGACGAACTCGCCACCGGCCGCGGCGGCGAACGGGTCCTGGACACCCTGCGCGCGGGCCAGATCACCAAGCACGTCCTGCTGGTCCGCGCGGTCGCCCACGCCGCGCGCGACCGCGCCCCCGAGGCCGCGCGCGTCCTGGCCGCCGCCGACGCCGACAACCCCGCGGCGACGAGGGCGGTCCTGGGCCACCCCCAGGTCGGCGCCTGGGCCATCCACTGCCTGACCGGCCCCGCGACCCCGGCCGACCTCGACCACCTGCACGGCGTCGCGGCGGCCGCGGCCCTGGCCGCGGGCCTGGCCGCGACCTGGCCCGCCCCCGCCCCGAACGGCCGCCTGGCGATCCCGGGGCAGGGCACGGCCCTGGTCGACGGCCCGGCCACGGTGACCGTCTCGCCGTCCGGCCTGTCGATCGCCGGGGCGTCGGCCTGGTTGCCGCTGCTGCGCCTGGAGGCCGGCCCCCTGCGGCTGTTCCTGGACGACCTGGACCCGTACCGCGGCGTCTACGACCTGCCGCTCACCGACCGCCTCCCACCCGACGAGGCCGAGCGCTGGCGAGCGGACACGGCCGCGGCGGGCGCGCTGCTGGCCGCCCACCACCCCTGGCACGTCCGGTCGATGTCGCGCTGCCTGACCTCGGTGGTCCCGCTGTCCGCGGCCGGGCGCAGCGCCACGTCCCGCGACGCGTTCGGCGCCGCGGCGCTGGCCCGCCCGGCGGACCCGCGCCGCCTGGCGGCGGGCCTGGTGCACGAGCAGCAGCACGGCAAGCTCAACGCGCTCCTGCTCTTCCACGACATGCTGCGACCGGACCCGCCGCCCCGCCGCTACTACGCCCCGTGGCGCACCGACCCACGCCCACCGGGCGCGCTGCTGCACGGCTGTTACGCGCACCTCGCGATCGCGGACTTCTGGCGCACCGAGTACTGCCGCACCGCCGACGACACCGCCGCCTTCGAGTTCACCCGGTGGCGGGTCGCCGTGGCCGAGACCCTGGAGACCTTGCACACGTCGGACGCCCTGGGGCCGGCGGGCCGCCGCTTGGTCGACGGCATGCGGGCGCGGCTCGACTCGTGGCTGCCGGACCGTGTGCCGGCGATCCCGCGGCAACGCGCTCTGGCCGCTCTGGCCGCCCATCGGGCCGCGCACGCGGTCGCCTGACCCGGCTGGGCCCCGCGGCCGCACCCGCCTTGCCGCACGGGCTGGCTAATGCGTTGACCGCCAACGTTGACCGGGTTGGGGGCCGCCGTGAGCGCTCGTTCGGCTGTGTCGCGGACCCGGCAAGGTTGGTGGACACCGCACTAGTCTCTTTCGCCGAGGTGGCGGCCCGTTCCGGGCTGAAACTGTGTCGGTGTCTTGCGGTCCGGCGGGCGGCAGTGGTGCGGTGTGAGGGTCGCCCGCAGACGTCGTCCCTGCTTGGTCCGTGACAGGCCGTGCACTAGCCGCTGGCCCGCCTTGCCGCACCATGCTCGGACCAGCCTCCACTCCGCCGCGCGACGGTCGCCGAATTACGCGCCGGACGCCAGACCAGAAAATGCTGTGAAACAGATTTATCGCCCTACAGGCGAAAAATCCGAAATATCCGGTGAGGAACGAGCCGGATATTTCGCGACCAGGCCAAACGAACACCGAGAACCTCAGGTAGCCGGCAGCTCGATGTCAAACTCGAGCCGCCGCCCGGCAAACGCCGTCTGCGTCGCCGGATGCGTATCGCCGAGCCGCCGCCGCAGCGCCTCGGCCGCCGCCGCCACAGTCCCCCGATCCTCCCCGGCGGGATGCGCCGCCCGCAGGTCGAGCGCGTGGTTGAAGCCCGCGACGAGCAACGCCGGATGCTGGGCCCCGAAGGCGGACTGCGCCACGCGGACCGTGTCCTTCGAGGCGATCACGGCCCCGGCCGTCTGCCCGGACTGGGCGAGGTCGGAGGCGTAGCCGATGGCGCAGGCGACGGAGAACGGATGCTCGGCCCCGACGGAGTGCGCGAGGCCCACGAGGGCGTGCCGGTCCAGCTCCGCGGCCGCGGCCGGGTCGCCCTCGGCGCGCAGGGCGGCCGCGAGCGCGGCCTGGGCCGCGTGGGTGAAGGGGTGCTTCTCGCCGAGGATCGCCGCGAAGCCGTCGGCCGCCTGCTGCGCCGCGCTCCGCGCGCCCCCGAACTCCCCGCTCGCGCGCACGCAGTTGGCGTAGGTGAGCACGGCGGAGAGGGAGTCGGCGCTGTGGTCGCCGTACTTCTCGAGCCACAGCGCCATCGTCGCCTCGGCCTCCTTGCGCGCCCGGGGATAGGCGCCCGCGCGGCGCAGGGCCATCGCGAGGTACCGCCTCCCGGTGAGCACGCCCGGGTGGTCATCCCCGAACGCATCGGCGTGCACCGGCAGGGCCTCGGTGAGGATCTCGATCGCGACCTCGTGCTCGCCCAGGCCGAAGCGGTTGTGCGCCAGGCTGACGAGCGACCACAGCGTCTCCGGGTGCGGGTTGGGCAGCACGCGGCGGCGGTGCATGAGGGTCTGCTCGTCGATGATGCGCGCCTGGCGGAAGTCGCCCAGCAGGCGCATGTCCACCGCGAGGTTGTTGGCGCAGCGCAGGGTGCGCGGGTAGGCCTCGCCGAAGAGCCGGCGGTAGCGGTCGAGGTTGTCGAGGTCGACGTTGCGCGCCGCCACGAACTCGCCGCGCAGGCGCAGGTCCGCCCCGACGCTGTTGGCGGTCATCAGCGTGCTCTCGTCGTCGTCGCCGAAGACGCTGCGCAGGGTGGCCAGGGTCTGCTGGTTGAGCTTGGCCGCCTCGGCCGCGTCGCCGCCCGCGCGCATGGCGTTGGCGAGGTGGTACGCGGCCGCGAGGGTGTCCTCGTGCTCGTCGCTCAGGGCGAGACGCCAGCGGTCGTACGCGTGCTGGGCCACGGTACGGCTGCTGTCATGGTCGCCGCGCACGAACAGGAAGCGCACGTAGTGCAGCATGAGCTGGCGGGACTCGTCGGTCGCGCCGGCGAGCAGGTCCGAGTAGAGCAGGTGCGCGCTGAGCTCCTCGTAGCGCGGCCAGCTCGACGGATCGTCCGGGATCGCCGGGTCGGCCGCGGTGAGCACGTCGTGCGCGGCCTGCTGGTAGATCGGGTACTCCTTGACCCCCAGCCGCTCCAGCAGCAGCAGCTGCCCGAGCCGGTGCACCTGCACCGACTGCAGCGCCGGGTCGACCTGCGCCAGCCCGAACTGCGCGAGCTCCCGCAGCGCCGTGCGCAGGGCCTTCTCCACGCGCACGAGGGCGCCCAGCGGGGCGGGCAGCCCGGCGCCGCGGCTCTCCCACAGCACGTTCCACGACACCGGCTCGCCGGCCAGGAACGCGCACACGTCCAGCAGCCGGGCGGCGCCGGGGTTGCGCTCGGCGAGCTCGGCGTAGGCGAGGTTCCACGTGACCACGATCGGGCTGGGGTACTCCGGCCGCTCCGTCGTGCCGCCCATGTCCCGGCGCAGCTCGTCGTACCGGTCGAGGTACTCCGTCGCCGCCCAGCCGGTCGCGTGCTGGGTCGCCGCGGCCTGCTCCATCGCCATGGGCACGTCGCCGAGGCGCGCGGCGAGCGTGTGCGCCTGCGAGCCGCTGATCGCCGGTGTGCGGCGCCGCAGCAGCAGCACGCTCTCCGCCCGCGTGAACGCGCCGATCTCGATCGCGTGGCCCATCTCGGCCCAGCGCGGGTTGCGGGAGGTCACGAGCACGTGGCCGGTGCCGCGGGGCAGATAGGGCTCGATGTCCTCCGGACGGCTCGCGTTGTCGAAGATCAAGAGCCAGCGACGGTACTGCGAGTCGCGCTCGAGCGTCTCCCGCAGCAGTTGCAGCGTCCGGTTGAGGTCGCCGCTCTCCCGGATCCTCAGGGCCCGCGCGAGCCCGGCCAGGGCCACCCGCATCGGCGCGACCTGCTCGGCCGGCACCCACCACACGAGGTCGTACTCCCCCGCGTACCGATGCGTGTACTCCAGCGCCAGCTGGGTCTTGCCCGTGCCGCCGAGGGAGTGCCGGGCGTCGGGCAGCAGCGCGACGAGGCCGGTCTCGAGCTTGTGCCCGATCTCGTCGAGCACCGCGTCGCGGCCGACGAAGCCGGAGTTGCGCGGCGGCACCGCGTTGCGCACCTGCTGCGGCGTCTTCACGTGCACGTTCCGCTCCCCCGCCGCCGTCGCCGCACCCGTCGCACCGTCCCACCGCTCGGCCGCCGCATCGGCGAACTGCGCCACCACATCGATCTCGGTCACCCTGCCGTCACCGTCGGCGCCGCCACCTCCGGCCAGAAGGCCAGAACTCGCCGCCCCCGTGTCCGCCGCGGCCGCATCGGCCGCGACCGGGCGCCGCAGCCGCTCGGCCAGCTCCGCGTGGGCGCCGCCGAGCGCGCGCAGCACCGGGGCGGCCGCCTCGGCGAACGCCGGGCCCAGGGCCGCCAGGGGCCCGGGGTCGCCGGCGATGACGGCCGCGTCCAGGTCGGCCGGGCCGAGGTGATCGGCCACAAGCCGTACCACCGCCAACGCCTCGGCGGCGTCCAGCGCCGGCAGCAGGGCCTCCCGCACGCCGGGCCGGAAGTCGTAGCCGTCCCGGGCCACGAGCAGGCCGCTCAGGAAGACCTCGGCCAGGTGCTCCGGCCCCGCCTCGGCCAGCCGCTCCCACGCCACCAGGCGCATGACGGGCACGGTGAGCGGGGCGGCGGCGAGGAGGGCGGCGAGGCGGTACGCGGTCGGCGAGGCCGCGGCGCGGAAGGCCCGGACCCGCCGCTCGGGGTCGCGCGCCGGCTCGGCGTCGGCGGGCTCCCCGCCGAACCGCCCGGTGAACAGCGCGACGCCCGGGATCGTCTGCGGTGCCCCGGCGACGAGCGCGGCCCAGGGCCCGAGCCAGCGCGGGGCGAGCTTCAGCACCGGGATCGCGACGCCGGCGGCGGCCGGCTCGAACCGGCCGTCGGACACCTCGACCCGCAGGTCGGCGTTGGCGGCGGCCGGGCCGGGCGCGCTCAGCCGGACGCGGTGCGGCTCGGCGCCGCCGCGGGGCCACATGCGGGCGGGCAGGAGCTGCAGGACCGCGGTCGGGCCGGACCGGCCGAGGCGCTCCAGCAGCGGGGCCAGCGCGCCGTCCCAGGCCGGGCCGACGCCGTCGGTGACGACGAGCGTGACGCGCCGGGCGGGCGGCAGCTGCAGGCCGGGTTCCAGCGGCCACTCGGCGACGGGCGGCCCGCCGAGGCCGGCCAGCGCGGCGCGCAGCTCGGCCAGGACCGGCTCCCACAGCGTCAGGGACGCTCCGGTGTCGACCAGCAGCGCGAGCTCGTCGAGGCCGAGCGCGGCCAGCGGGCGCAGCGCGTCGAGGTTCATCGCCGCTCCCCCGCCTGGCCGGGCGGCCGCCAGCGCGGCGCCGGCTCCTCGGGGCGGCGGCCGGACTCGTCCCACAGCAGCGCGAGATGGGTGCCCGGACGGGATTCGCCGCCGGGGGCGCGGGCGGCCTCGCGGCGCAGGCGCAGGACCAGACCGGGAAGCTCGGCGACGCTGGACACCTCGAGGATCTCGTCCAGTCGCCCGGCCGCCCGCGGGTCGTAGCCCGGGCGGCACCAGACCGCGACCGGCAGGCCCATGCTCAGCGCCACGCCGAGCTCGTCGGCGGCCAGGCTCGGCTCCTCGCGCGGCGGGAACTCCTGCATGAAGCAGATCCGCGGCTCCTCGGCGAGCTGCGCGCCCAGCGCCGCGAGGGCGGGCTCGGGCCGGTCGAGGAAGAAGACGGCCTTCGGGTCGCTGAGGTGGCCGTGCGCGCGCAGCCGCTTGGACTTGCGGCTCCAGTTCGCCCGCAGCGCCGGGTCGGCGGCCCGCTCCCACGAGCGCAGCACGACCGAGTGCCGCGCGCCGAGCGGCAGCGGCTCGGCGCCGAACGCGGGCCCGACGGGCCACTGGTCGACCGGGAGGTTGGCCAGCGCCTTGGGCAGGATGCACTCGACGGCCACGTCGTTGGGGTCGCAGGCGTGCGCGGCCAGGACGGTGGCGAGCCGGCGGTCGACCTCGGCCGGCAGGTCCGCCTCGGCGATGACGGTCTCCGCCGCCGCGAGCGCGATGCCCGGCGCGCCGTCCTCGCCCTGGACCCAGGCCCAGAGCAGGAAGCCCTCGTCGAGCCGATCGCGCTCGATGCGCAGCACGAGGATGGTGCGGGACCCGCGCCCGGCGCCCGGGGTGAGCGCGGCCAGCCAGTCGGCCGGGGCGCCGGTGCGCGCGAGGTGCCCCTCCAGCCAGGCCCGCAGCTCGCCGCGCAGCTGCGCGCCGGCCTCGGCGGCGAGCGCGGCGACGAACGCGAGCAGCGGCGGCGGCTGTTCGGGCGGGCGCAGCAGACCCTCGAGGTGCGGCAGGAGTTCGGAGGGGGTGCCGCCGGCGGGCCGATCGGGTCCGGCCGGGCCGACGGCCGCGCGATAGGGGCCCGCGACGGGCAGGTGGGCGGCCTGGGCGGTCAGCGCCAGCAGGCGCCGCCGTTCCGCGGGCAGCAGCAGCGGTACCGGTACGGCGCGCAGCTGCTCGCGGAAGTCCTCGTCGAGCCGATCGCCCAGCGCGTGCAGGGCACCCGGGATCCGGGAACATCGGTCCAGGAACGTCTCGGCCTCGTCCGCGCCGCCGATGGGCAGGCCCAGCTCGGTCTCCAGGGCGGTGCGCAGCGACGGCAGATCCCGGCCCCGCAGGCCTTCGGCCATCGCCGTGAGGACGGACCCGCCCAGGATGCTCAAGGCCGCGCCTACCCTTCGTCCGCGGCGCCGAGGCTGACCCGCACGCCAGGGGGCCGCCCACTCCGATCTGCGTCACCGTACGCCAGAGAAGCGTCACTGAAAACCCGGGTATGCGTTGGGGTTTGTACGCCTGTCTATGAGGCTGACGGTCTATGCGTGCGGAAGGGTCGGATTGTGCAGCCCCCGATGGCCGGCCCGGGCCGGACGCCCGATACTGCTCGTGTGGCGGAAATCCCCATCCGCGCCCGGCGCGAGCCCGACGGCGGCACGGTGCTCGCCGTGCGCGGCGAGGTCGACGTGGCCACGGCGCCCGCGCTGCGCGAGGCGATCGTGCGCGCGGTCGACGGCCGCCCGGCTCGCGTGGTGATCGACCTGGCCGCGGTGTCCTTCATGGACTCCAGCGCGCTGGGGGTGCTGATCAGCGGGTACAAGTACGCGCAGGGCGCCGGCGTCGCGGTGGTGCTCGCGAGCCCGGGGCCTGGGGTGTACCGGCTGCTGCGCACGAGCGGCATGGTGGAGATCTTCGAGGTCGTCGACCCGCCCGACCCGTCCACCGAGATCCGCGGCTGACGCGCCCGCCGCCTCGATCCCGGCCTCCCGCCCGTCCGTGGCTGACGCGCCCGCCGCCTCGATCCCGGCCTCCCGCCCGTCCGTGGCTGAACATGCGGATGCCCCCGGAGCGGCTCGCTCCGGGGGCATCCGCGTTGACGCCTACTCGCCCGGTGTCGTCTGGGCGATCTGCATGAGGAACTCGACGTTGGTCCGGGTCTTCTTGAGCCGGTCCAGCAGGAGGTTCAGCGCCTCCTGCGAGTCGAGCGCGTGCAGCACCTTGCGCAGCTTGATGATGATCGCGAGCTCGTCCGGCGCGAGGAGGATCTCCTCCTTGCGCGTGCTGGACGGGTCGATGTCGATCGCCGGGAAGATGCGCCGGTCGGCGATCTTCCGGTCGAGCTTGAGCTCGGCGTTGCCGGTGCCCTTGAACTCCTCGAAGATGACCGTGTCACCGGTGGAGCCGGTCTCGACCAGCGCCGTGGCGATGATGGTCAGCGAGCCGCCGTTCTCGATGTTGCGCGCGGCGCCGAGGAAGCGCTTCGGCGGGTACAGCGCCGTCGAGTCGATACCGCCGGACAGGATGCGGCCGGAGGCGGGCGACGCGTTGTTGTAGGCGCGGCCGAGCCGGGTGATGGAGTCGAGCAGCACGACGACGTCGTGGCCGAGCTCCACCAGGCGCTTGGCCCGCTCGATGGACAGCTCCGCGACGGTGGTGTGGTCCGTCGGCGGCCGGTCGAAGGTCGAGGCGATGACCTCGCCCTTCACCGAGCGCTGCATGTCGGTGACCTCTTCGGGCCGCTCGTCGACCAGCACGACCATGAGGTGGCACTCGGGGTTGTTGCGGGTGATCGCGTTGGCGATCGCCTGCAGCACCATGGTCTTGCCGGCCTTCGGGGGCGACACGATGAGCGCGCGCTGGCCCTTGCCGATCGGCATCACCAGGTCGATGACGCGCGTGGTCAGGATGTGCGGCTCGGTCTCCAGCCGGAGGCGGTCCTGCGGGTAGAGCGGAGTGAGCTTGTAGAACTCGGGGCGGCGCTTGGCCTCCTCCGGGTCCATGCCGTTGACGGTGTCGAGGCGCACCAGCGGGTTGTACTTGTCCCGCCGCTGCTCGCCGTCGCGCGGCTGGCGCACGGCCCCGGTGACCGCGTCGCCGCGGCGCAGGCCGTAGCGCTTGACCTGCGACATGGCGACGTAGACGTCGTTGGAGCCCGACAGGTAGCCGGTCGTGCGCACGAACGCGTAGTTGTCCAGCACGTCGAGGATGCCCGCGACCGGCACGAGGACGTCGTCCTCGCTGACCTGCGGCTCGTTGCCGCCGCGCCCGCCGGTGGTCTCGGCGCCGTCGCGGTCGCGGCCCCGGCGGCGGTCACGGAACCGGCTGCGCCGCCCGCGACGGCCGGTGCCGTCGTCGTCGCCCTCGTCGTCGGCGAAGCCGCCACGCTGGTTGCGGTCCCCGCGATCGCCGCGCTCGGCCCGCTCGCCACGGTCGGCGCCGTTGCGCTCGGCCCGCTCGGCGCGGTCGCCGCGCTCGGCCCGGTCACCGCGGTCGTTGCGGTCGGCCCGCTCGCCGCGCTCGGCCCGGTCACCACGCTCGGCGCGCTCGGTGCGCTCCCCGCGCTCGCCCCGGTCACCGCGCTCGGCCCGCTCGGCCCGCTCGCCGCGCTCCGCGCGCTCGGTGGTGCCCCGCTCGGCCCGCTCGGTGGTGCCGCGCTCCGCCCGCTCGGTGGTGCCGCGCTCGGCCCGCTCGGTGGTGCCCCGCTCGGCCCGCTCGGTGGTGCCCCGCTCGGCCCGCTCCGCGCGCTCGGCGCGGCTGGGGCGCTCGGCCCGCCCGGCGACCGGCGCCTCGGCGGCGGCCGGCTCGGCCGTGGCGGTCTCCTCGCGCGCGGCCCGCGGCTCCGGCGGACCCGCGGCGCGGGTGGCCCGACGAGGGGAACGGGCCGGCGGCTCGGTGACCTCGGTGGCCGAGGGCCACTCCGCCTCGGGGGCCTCGGTGCGGGCCTCGGCGGCCGTGCTGCGCGACCGGGTGCGAGTGGGGGCCGCGGTGGCGCTGGCCTTCGCCTCGGTGGCCTTCGCTTCGGCGGCGGGGCGCGCGTCGCCCGCCTGGCGCTCCTGGATGGCGGTGACGAGCTCGCCCTTACGCATGCGAGCCGTGCCGGAGATGCCCAACGAGGCGGCCAGGCTCTGCAGCTCGGGAAGCAGCATGCCGGCCAACCCCGTGCCAGAGCGCCGCCGACGCGTCGCGCCGGCCTCGGCGCCGTCGGCCTCAACCGCGGTGCGGTCGGTGGAGACATCCGACGTGACGTCGGTGGTGTCGCTCAATGGATTCCTTCCCTCGTTAGGTTCCGGGGCCGGCCCGTATTCGACTTTGGTGGCCGGGCGGCCCGCGGGTGCTCCTCGCCGCCGTCTTGCGTATGTGCGGTGTGGAGGTCGTGCGTTGCCCCGGTTGTCCGGGGGTGGTGCGTGTTCCCGCATCGACGGTGTGCCGGGGGTCTTGCGTGCTCCCATCTTGACCGTGCGATGCGGAGTTGTTCCTGCTGCTCTCCCGGATTCGACGTGCGGCCGGGAGGGTTTGCAGCGCTTTTGGCGGTGGACCCTGACGCCACCCTGTGCGTCATCGGCCCAGCCGAGTGCGCGCGACCACAGGAAACGCGGGTTGGCGGCCGGGCGTGCGCAAGGGGTGCCACGGAATTCGGAGCACGCCGACCCGCATGAGATCGCCGCACTGAGCGGCTGCTTAAGACTAGAGAGTAATCAACTCCGCCAGCCAGCGGCAACAGGGCCCCGCTCGGCGTGTTCCAGGGTACCTCATACCGGCTCACCACCGGGCCCGACGTCCACGACATCGACAAGGGCGCATCGCGCGCGTCACCTGCCATCTTCGGCCGGCGACACACCGCACGGCCCACCGCTGACGGCCGCTGACGGCCGCGCGTGCACACGGCACGGCCCGCAGACGAGAGCCCCGGCTGAGCCCGGCTGCGGCGGCACACGGCCCACAGCCGTGCACGGCCCACGCGGCCAAGGTTCCGCACGGCCCACGGTTGCACACGGCTCGCGGCGACCGGGGTTTTCAGACTCTGCGGATCAGGTCAGTTCGCCACCGGGCCCGGCACGGGTCAGTCGACCTCGAGCCGGGCGCCGGTCAGGTCGACGTCGAGCGGGAGGACGCGCCAGCCCGCGACCGGCCGCGGGGTCCACCCGCCCACCCCGAACGCGAGCACGCTCGGGCCCGCGCCCGAGACCACGGCGGCCACGCCCTCGGCGCGCAGGCTCGCGACCAGGTCGGCGGTGCCCGCCATCCCCTCGGCGCGGTAGTCCTGGTGGAGCCGGTCCGCGGTCGCCGCGAAGAGCGCGCCCGGGTCGCCGTCGAGGGCGTGCACGAGCAGCGCGGCGCGCCCGGCGTTGAACGCGGCGTCGCCGTGCGGGACGGTCTTGGGCAGCGCTGCGCGCGCGACCTCGGTCAGGCCGCGCTCCTCGGGCACGAAGAGCACGGGGCGGATGTCCGGGGAGGGCTCCCGGCGTACGGCCACGGCCCCCCCGTCCCCCGTCCACGCGATCGTGAAGCCGCCGAGCAGGCACGGCGCCACGTTGTCGGGGTGACCCTCGATCTCGTCGGCCAGCACCAGCGCGGCCGCGTCGTCCATGCGCTCGGCGCCGCCCACGGTCAGGGCCCGGGCCAGCACGATCCCGGCGACGATGGCGGCCGAGGAGGAGCCGAGGCCGCGGGCCTGGGGAATGCGGTTGCGGCACCGCAGCGCGAGGCCGGGGGGCTGCCCGCCGAGCACGGCGAAGGCGCGGCGCATCGCGCGCACGACCAGGTGGGTCTCGTCGGCGGGCAGGTCGCCCTCACCCTCGCCGCTCACCTCGACCGTGACGCCGCCGGCGGTAACCTGGGCCTCGACCTCGTCGTACAGCGTCAGCGCCAGGCCGAGCGCGTCGAATCCGGGGCCGAGGTTGGCGCTCGTCGCGGGGACGAGCACGACGACGGGTCGGGACAGGAAGGCCATGCCCATCATCTCACCATGAGGACGGCGCGCCCATTTCCCGGGATCGCCACCACATCCCGGAACCCGCCCGGCGCGGGCCGGCGGAGCGCGCGTGGTGAGCGCATCGGCCACCCCGCACCAGCCGCGAGCACGCCCAAACACGCCTGCGCCCCGCACGAGCCGGTGAGCACGCCACCGCCCCCCACGAGCCGCGAGCACCTCGACGACCCGCACGTGCTGTGCGCGCGGGCGGTGCGCACCCCACCGCCCGGCGCGTGCCGGCAACACGAGCCGCGAGCGCCTCACCCGCCCCGGCCGCAGGCTCGGAGCCCGGCAGCGGGGGCGGTGAGGTCCGCGGCATCGCCTCAGTCGCCGGCTTCCCCCTCGTCGCCGTCGTCACCCTCGGCAGCGGAGTCGGGCTCCGAGCCCGACGAGGGCTGGCCGCGTTTCGGGTCGCGGCCCGCCTGGCGCAACGCCTGGCGCAGGGCGAACTCGATCTGCGCGTTCACGCTGCGCAGGTCGTCGCCGGCCCACCGCGCGATCGCGTCGTAGACCTGGGGGTCCAGCCGCAGCAGCAGCTTCTTGCGCTCGGGCACGACGACCGGTCAGGCGTAGAGCGTGCCGGTGTTGACCACGGGCTGGACGTTGCGGTCGCCGCAGAGCACGACGAGCAGGTTGGCCACCATCTGGGCCTTGCGCTCCTCGTCCAGCTCGACGACGTCGAGCTCGCTGAGCCGCTCCAGCGCGCTCTGGACCATCCCGACGGCGCCTTCCACAATTTTGTACCGCGCCCCCACGATCGCGCTGGCCTGCTGGCGGGCGAGCATGGCCTGGGCGATCTCGGGCGCGTAGGCGAGGTGGGTGATCCGCGACTCGAGCACCTCGACCCCGGCCAGCGCCACGCGCTCGCCCAGCTCGACGGTGAGCTCCTCGCTGACCACGTTGCCCTCGCGCAGGCTGGAGCGGCCGTCGTCGTGGGACTCGTACGGGTAGCTCGTGGCGAGGTGCCGCACGGCCGCCTCGGACTGCACCGCGACGTACGAGATGTGGTCGTCCACGCCGAAGGACGCCTTGAACGTGTCCACGACGCGCCAGACGACCACGGCCGCGATCTCCACCGGGTTGCCGTCGGCGTCGGAGACCTTGAGCCGGTCGGTCTCGAAGTTGCGCACCCGGCGGGACAGGCGGCGCTTGGCGGTGAGCGGCACGGTCCAGTGGAAGCCGGCGTCGCCGATGGTGCCCACGTAGCGCCCGAAGAACTGCATCACCCGGGCCTCGTTCGGGTTGACCACGGTGAACCCGCTCAGGATCAGGGCGGCGACCAGTGAGAGCAGGACGACGACCGCGGCCCCGGCGTCCTCGGGCAGCCGGGCGACGGCGGCGACGGCCCCGCCGGCCACGATGAGCAGCACGCCGAGCATCACGAACCCGGCTACTCGAAACGCCCGTCGCTCCATGACTCCTCCAGGGGGGTGGCTATCGAAGTGATATCACCACGATAGCTCACCCGCGCAAGACGCCGAAACTTTCACGATCTTCGGCCGAATCGGAGAAGTGACCCGTCGGGGTATAAAAGGGATATGTCCGATCGCGAAGCGTCGGACATATCGGGAACTCCTCGGCGGCGGGGCGAGGCCGCGGCAGTCCGAGTCGCACCGGCTGCGGCCGGCCCGCGCGAACGGGACTACTCCGTGGCGGGAGCCGGGCGCCGCAGCGACACCAGGGACCAGCCCGCCGCGTACAGCAGCGTCACCGCCCCGCACGCCGCCACCAGCACCCGCGGGTCGGTGTGGTCCACGAAGACGCCCACCGCCAGCTGGCTGGCCGCGACCGAAAGGGTCGCCAGCATGAAGTCCGTCGCGAAGACCCGTCCCCGCAGGGCGTCGGGAACCTCCGCCTGCAGGACGTAGTTCGACATCATCCAGTTGCCGCCCGCGGCCAGATGCGCCACCACGACGCCGGCCAGGGCCAGCGGAAACAGCGTCGTCAGGCTGACGCCGATGTAGGCCAGGCCGTACAGCGACATCGACAGCGCCAGCCCCGGCAGCAGCCAGGAGCGGTGGGACAGCACCCTGCGCAGCACCATCGGGCCGACCAGCGCGCCCAGGCCCCGGGCGGCGAAGAGCAGGCCGGTGCCCAGCGGGCCGGCACCCAGCGCGAGCGCCAGCAGCGGGAAGACCGTCAGGACGCCGTTGCCGAAGCCGACCGCGGACTTCACGGTCACCAGGGAGGCGATCCTCGGGCGGGCACGGATGTAGCGCAGGGACTCGGCGATCGCGGCGAACGCCGGGGCCGGGGGCTCGGTGCGCTCCGCCTGCAGGGGGCGGCGCACGCGCCAGACCTGGAAGGCCGAGAAGAGCAGCAGGGCCGAGGCGATGACGAAGCACGGGTAGGCGCCGAAGGCCTCCGACGCGATGCCGCCCAGCGACGCGCCGATCACGAGCATGGTGCCCCAGGCCGAGCCCGCGAGCGCGTTGGCCGCCGGCAGGTCCCCGGGGTCGACCACGTTGGGCAGGGCGGCCTGGGCGGCGGGGGTGAAGAAGGCCTTGGCGACCGCGATCGCGCCGACGGTCACCAGGGCCACCCAGGCCGTCGCCGGGGTGCGCACCAGCAGCAGGAACAGGGCGCACACCGCCATGGCGAGGTCGGCGGCGATGACGATGCGGCGGCGGTCGACGCGGTCGGCGATCGTTCCCGTGAAGGGCAGCAGCAGCGCCGTCACCCCCGTGTCGGCGGCCAGCACGAGCCCGCCCCACAGCCCCGAGCCGGTAAGGTGGGGCAGCAGGGTGAGCAGGGGGATCATCACGAACCAGTCGGCGCCCAGGCCGATCAGGTCAGCGGTGAACAGGTTGCGGAAGTCCTTGTTGCGCGTAAGGACCGAGAGCGCTGGCGGCACGTTGCACACGGTACGGCCTTGCCCTCGGCCCCACGGACGCCGGGATTCCTGGCGGGAGCAACGGTCCGCAGGTGACGCGGACCCGAGCCATGAAGCTAGGCCAGATCGAGTGCCTTCGCGGCGGCGAGTGGCTCGGCGGGGATCGTCGTCGGCGCCGGGGCCGTGGAGATCGCCCACTCCGGGTCCTTCAGCCCGTGGCCCGTCACCGTGCACACGATCGTCTGGCCGGGCTCGATGCGGCCCTGCGCGGTCGCCTGCAGCAGGCCGGCCACGCTCGCCGCGCTGCCCAGCTCCACGAAGACGCCGACCGAGCGGGCCAGCAGCCGGTACGCCTGCAGGATGTCGCGGTCGGTCACGGCGTCGATGAGGCCGCCGGACTCGTCGCGGGCGTCGACCGCCTTCGTCCAGCTCGCCGGGTTGCCGATGCGGATGGCGGTGGCGATCGTGCTCGGCTCGCGCACCACCTCGCCCCGGACGATCGGCGCGGCGCCGGAGGCCTGGAAGCCGAACATGCGCGGGCGCCGGGTGGCGTTGCCGGCCTCGACCTCCTCCTTGTAGCCCATCCAGTACGCGGTGATGTTGCCCGCGTTGCCGACCGGCAGGCAGTGGATGTGCGGCGCGTCGCCGAGGGTGCGCACGATCTCGAAGGACGCGGTCTTCTGGCCCTGCAGCCGGTCCGGGTTCACCGAGTTGACCAGCGAGACCGGGTAGTCCAGCGACAGCTTGCTGGCCAGCGCCAGGCAGTCGTCGAAGTTGCCCGTCACCTGCAGCAGGCGGGCGCCGTGCACGAGGGCCTGGGCGAGCTTGCCGAGGGCGATCTTGCCCGTCGGCACGAGCACGGCGCAGGTGATGCCGGCCCGGGCGGCGTACGCGGCGGCCGAGGCCGACGTGTTGCCGGTGGAGGCGCAGATGATCGCCTTCGCGCCGTCCTCGACCGCCTTGGAGACCGCCACCGTCATGCCGCGGTCCTTGAACGAGCCGGTCGGGTTGGCCCCCTCGACCTTGAGGTACACGTCGCAGCCCGTGCGCGCGGAGAGCTCCGGCGCCGGCAGCAGCGGCGTGTTGCCCTCCTGCAGCGTGATCACCGGAGTCTGCGGCCCGACCGGGAGACGGTCCCGGAATTCCTCGATCAATCCACGCCACATGGCGCCTTACTCCCCTTCGACCCGCAGGACGCTCGCCACGGCGCGAACGATGTCCAGTGCCCGCAGCTCGGCGACGGTCGCGGCGAGGGCGCGATCCGGCGCGGCGTGCGTGACGATGACGAGCACGGCCTGGTTGCCGCGGCCGGACTGGTTCACGGTCGCGATGCTGACGCCGTGCTTGGCGAAGACGCCCGCGACCGCGGCGAGCACGCCGGCCTTGTCGGAGACGTCCAGGCTGATGTGGTACCGCGTGGACACGTCCCCGATCGGCGAGACCGGAAGGTCCGCGTAGGCGGACTCGGACGCGTTGCGCACGCCGGCGAGGCGGTTGCGGGCCACGGCGACGACGTCGCCGAGCACCGCGGAGGCGGTCGGGGCGCCGCCCGCGCCGCGGCCGTAGAACATCAGCTGCCCGGCCGCCTCGGCCTCGACGAACACGGCGTTGAACGCGTCGCCGACGCCCGCGAGCGGGTGCGTGCGCGGGATCATCGCCGGGTGCACGCGCACCGAGACGGCCCCGTTGGCCTTCGACGCGATGCACAGCAGCTTGATCGTGCAGCCCATGGCCTTCGCGCTGGCCATGTCGGCCGCGGTGACCTCGGTGATGCCCTCGCGGTGGACGTCGGCCGAGGTGACCCGGCTGTGGAAGGCCATCGAGGCGAGGATCGCGGCCTTGGCGGCGGCGTCGAAGCCCTCGACGTCGGCGGTCGGGTCGGCCTCGGCGTAGCCCAGCGCGGTCGCCTCCTCGAGCGCCTCGGCGAAGCCGGCGCCGGTGGCGTCCATCGAGGAGAGGATGAAGTTCGTGGTGCCGTTGACGATGCCGGTCACCCGGGTGATCCGGTCGCCGTGCAGCGAGTCGCGCAGGGGGCGCAGGAGCGGGATGGCGCCGGCGACGGAGGCCTCGTAGTACAGGTCCGCGCCGCAGTCCGCGGCCGCCTTGTGCAGGGTGGCGCCGTCCTCGCCGAGCAGCGCCTTGTTGGCCGTGACCACGCTCTTGCCGGCGTGCAGGGCCTCCAGCAGCCAGGTCCGGGCCGGCTCGATGCCGCCGACGACCTCGACCACCACGTCGACGTCGTCACGCGTGACGAGCCCGAGCGCGTCGGTGGTGAACAGGGCGGGGTCGACCGGCAGCTCACGCGCCTTGTTGAGGCGGCGGACGGCGACGCCCACCAGCTCCAGCGGCGCGCCGATGCGGGCCGTGAGGTCGTGCTCCTGCTCGTGCAGCAGGCGGACCACCTCGGAACCGACGGTCCCGCAGCCCAGCAGCGCTACCTTCACCGATTGCGGCATCTGTCACCCCACGTCCAGTCTCAGCAGATCGTCCACGGTCTCCCGGCGGACGATGACGCGCGACGCACCGTCGGCCACCGCCACGACCGGCGGGCGGGGCACGTGGTTGTAGTTGCTCGCCATGCTGCGGCAATAGGCGCCGGTGCCCGGGACCGCAAGAAGATCTCCGGCCTTGACGTCGGCCGGCAGGAATTCATCTTTCACGACGATGTCCCCGGACTCGCAATGTTTTCCCACCACGCGGGCGAGAATCGGCGGTTCGCAGGACGCCCGTCCGGCCACGGTGGCGGAGTAGGCCGCGTCGTACAGCGCGGTGCGGATGTTGTCGCTCATGCCGCCGTCGACGGAGACGTACGTGCGGATGCCGTCGACGTCCTTGACCGTGCCGACCTCGTAGAGGGTGAACATCGCCGGCCCGACGATGGCGCGGCCCGGCTCGACGGAGAGGTGCGGCACGCTCAGGTGCAGCGCGGCACACTCCTGCTTGACGATCCGCAGCAGGTCCCCGGCCAGGTCGTGCGGGTCGGCGGGCTCGTCCTGGGTGGTGTACGCGATGCCGAACCCGCCCCCGAGGTCGAGCTCGGGCAGCTCGCGGCCGTGCACCTCGTTGATGCGGGCCTGCAGCGACAGCAGCCGCCGCGCGGCGACCTCGAAGCCGGAGGCGTCGAAGATCTGCGAGCCGATGTGCGAGTGCAGGCCGCGCAGCTCCAGCACGTCGTCGGCGAGGATCTTGTCGACCGCCTCGGCCGCGGCGCCGCCGGCCAGCGAGAAGCCGAACTTCTGGTCCTCGTGCGCGGTGGCGATGAACTCGTGCGTGTGCGCCTCCACGCCGACGGTCACCCGGACCATCACGTTCGGGCGCTTGCCGGACTCGATCGCGATCCGGGTGAGCCGCTCGATCTCGTCGAAGGAGTCGACGATGATCCGGCCGACGCCGGCCTCGACGGCGGCGGTGAGCTCCTCGACCGACTTGTTGTTGCCGTGCAGGCCGATGCGCTGCGGCGGCATGCCGCCCTTCAGGGCGACCGCGAGCTCGCCGCCGGTGCACACGTCCAGGCTGAGGCCCTCCTCCACGAGGATCCTGACCACGGCCGTGGCGAGGAACGCCTTGCCCGCGTAGTAGACCTCAGCCCCGCCGAAGGCGTTCCGGAAATTCCGGCATCTGTCGCGAAAGTCCGCTTCGTCCAAAACGTAGGCCGGCGTGCCGTGGTCCCGGGCGATCTGCCCGACCTCGACGCCACCGACGGTGATCTGCCCGTTTTCTGCGCGCGTGACGGTTTTGGGCCACAGAATCGGGACCAATGCGTTCACGTCCGCGGGCGTACGCAGCCAGGACGGTCCGTTGGAGCCGAGGTCCGCGTGGAGCGCCCCAGCCTCGTGTGCGCGCATGTCTTCCTCTACATCTGTTCCGGCGCGGAGACGCCGAGCAGGTCCAGGCCGTTGACGATGACCTGCCGGGTGGCGGCGTTGAGCCAGAGCCGGGCCCGGTGCGTCTCCGTGAACGGGTCGTCGCCCCGGGGCAGCACGAGGCAGTTGTCGTAGAACCGGTGGTACTGCCCGGCCAGATCCTCCAGATAGCGTGCCACGCGATGCGGCTCACGCAGCTCCGCCGCGGTGGCGACGACGCCGGGGAAGTCCCCGAGCGCCTTCAGAAGATCCAGTTCCTTCTCGTGTACCAGCAGAGCCGCGTCGTACGTCTCGGAGCGCTCGTAGCCGTACTCCGCCGCGTTGCGCGCGATCGACGAGATGCGCGCCCCGACGTACTGCACGTAGAAGACCGGGTTGTCGTTCTTCTGCCGCGTGATGACCTCGATGTCCAGCGTCAGCGGCGAGTCGGTGGAGGAGCGGGCCAGCGAGTACCGGGCCGCGTCCACGCCGACGGCGTCGATGAGCTCGTCGAGGGTGATCAGCGTGCCGGCGCGCTTGCTCAGCCGGACCGGCTCGCCGCCGCGCAGCAGGCTCACCAGCTGGCCGATGAGCACCTCGATGTTGCGCCGCGGGTCGTCACCGGCGCAGGCCGCGATGGCCTTGAGGCGGCCGATGTAGCCGTGGTGGTCCGCGCCGAGCATGTAGATGCAGCGCTCGAAGCCGCGCTCGCGCTTGTTGATGTAGTACGCGGCGTCGGCGGCGAAGTAGGTCTTCTCGCCGTTGGAGCGGATCAGCACCCGGTCCTTGTCGTCGCCGAAGTCGGTCGTGCGCAGCCAGACGGCGCCGTCGGACTCGAAGACGTGGCCCTGCTTGCGCAGCTCGTCGAGGGCGTGCTCGACCGCGCCGCCCTCGTGCAGCGTCTTCTCGGAGAACCACACGTCGAAGTGCACGCCGAACCGCTCGAGGCTCTCGCGCATCTCCTGGAGCATCTTCTCGTACGCCTTCTGCAGGAACGCCGCCTGCTGCTCCTCCTCCGGCAGCTGCAGAATGTCCGGATCGGCGGCCTTGATGGCGTTGGCGATGTCCTGCACGTATTCGCCGGGGTAGCCGTCCGGCGGCGTGGGCTGCCCGTGCGCGGCGGCCATGACGGACTCGCCGAACCGGTTCATCTGCACGCCCGCGTCGTTGATGTAGTGCTCGCGGGTCACGTCGGCACCGGCCGCGGTCAGGATGCGGCCCAGGGCGTCGCCGACGGCGGCCCAGCGGGTGTGGCCGAGGTGGACGGGGCCGGTGGGGTTCGCCGAGACGAACTCCAGGTTGACCTTCTCCTTGGCCAGGGTCTCGCTGCGGCCGTAGCCGCGCCCGGCGCGCACGATGAGCCCGGCAAGCTCGCCCACGGCCCCGGCCGCGAGCCGGATGTTGAGGAATCCAGGCCCGGCGATCTCCACACTCGCGATCCCGGGAGTTTCCTGCAAGTTTTTCGCGACCGCCGCGGCCAGTTCGCGCGGGTTCAGCCCGACCCGCTTGCCCAGCTGCATGGCGATATTGGACGCATAGTCACCATGCTCCGGGTTTCGGGGTCGCTCCACGCTGGTCGTCGCCGGGAGCACGGACGCGTCGAGGTCACGCTCGGTGATGGCCGCACGGGCGGCGGCGAGGACTGCTACGGCGAGTTCAGCGGGAGTCACCGACAAATGTTATCGGGGGTAGACTCCGGTACTTGGCGGCGGCCCGTTGTGCTGGTCACAATGCGGGACGGCTGGAACCGGATTCCCCCCGCGGGGGAGGGAGCCACCGGAGCAGTTCCCCGCCGCGACCCCCGACCGTTGACCAGACGAGGCCCGATGAGCGAGCACCACGCTGAGCGTTGCGAGGCGACGAGATGAGCATGAGCACCCAGCACGGTGGCGGCAACCGTAAGCCGTCCACCAAGGCCGTCTCCGGCGCGAAGCCGAAGCAGGGCGGCGACGAGGACGCCGACCTGGAGAACGTGGACGCCGTCGAGGACTCCGAGGTTTCGGATTCCGCGGAGACCGCCACCCCGGCCAAGCCCAAGGCGAACCCGCGCAAGTCGGCTCCGGCCCGCAAGACCGCCCCGGCCGGGAAGCGGCCCGCCACCGCCCGGCCCGCGGCCAAGAAGATCGCGCCGGTCAAGGTCAAGCAGGGCATGAGCTGGGGCCCGATCGCGCTGTTCACCACGGTCGGCGTGCTGGCCCTGGGCATCGTGGGCTTCGCCGGCTACCAGGTGTACGAGAACGGCCTGGGCTGGCACGACCGCGCGGACCAGATCAGCGGTCTCAAGGACTACTACAAGCTCGACAAGGCCATGGTCGGCCAGCGCGAGCACGTGTGGGGCCCGCAGACCTACAAGCTCAACCCGCCCGTCGCCGGCAACCACAACCCGAACTGGCAGCGCTGCCTGGGCGACGTCTACACGTCCCAGATCGCCAGCGAGCACGCGCTGCACAGCATGGAGCACGGCGCCGTCTGGATCACGTACAACCCGAGCCTCCCCGCCGACCAGGTCGAGGCGCTGGCCAAGCGTGTGCGCGGCAACGACTACATGCTCATGAGCCCGTACCCGAACCTGGACTCCCCGATCTCGCTGCAGGCGTGGGGCTTCCAGCTCAAGGTCGACAACGCGAGCGACAAGCGCATCGACGAGTTCATCAAGGCGCTGCGCCAGAACGCGACGCTCGAGGCCGGCACCCCGTGCTCCAGCGGTGACATCATCACCGAGACCGGCAGCACGCCGCGCGACCTCGGCAAGGACGGCGGCTCGACGCAGATGGGCAGCAACTAGCCCGTGTTCGCGCAACTTTCACGGCGGGCGCGCCTGAGCCTGGGCGCGCTCGCCGCCGTGCTCCTCCTGGTGACGGGCATCGCGGTCGGGTACCTCATCCCGATCATGAACCGCCCCGGCGAGAACTCCATCGACGCCGGCTTCGCCCGCGACATGAGCGTGCACCACGCGCAGGCGGTCGAGATGGGGATGTTCGCGTACCGCCTCGGCACCACCGACGACATCCGCAACCTGGGGTACGACATCGCCGCGAGCCAGCAGTGGCAGATCGGCCAGATGCAAACCTGGCTGACGGAGTGGCACCTCTCCCCCACGTCCTCCAACCACCCCATGGCATGGATGCCGTCGGGGATGAACACCCTGCAGCCGGACGGCCGCATGCCCGGCATGGCCTCGGACGCCGAGCTGAAGAAGCTCAAGTCCTCCCAGGGCAAGGACTTCGACACCCTCTGGTGCCAGCTCATGCTGCGCCACCACCTCGGCGGCATCCACATGGCGGAGATCGCCGCGAAGGACGCCGCAGACCCCGAGGTCCGCGACGCCGCGGAGAAGATCCGCGTGTCCCAGTCGTACGACATCTCGCAGCTGACGGAGAAGCTCAAGGACCTCGGCGCGCAGCCGCTGTCCTCGTAGTTCCGCCCGTTGTCACCCGTCCCACGCATCGCAGGGGAACCAGTTCGTGGGGCGGGTGGGGGCTCTGCTAGTCTGTTCGAGGTCGTAAGGCCCCCGTAGCTCAGGGGATAGAGCACCGCCCTCCGGAGGCGGGAGCGCAGGTTCGAATCCTGCCGGGGGCACAGTATTTCCGCGCTTACGCGCGGGCGGGGGCCCAACCTGCCCCCCGTTACCCCCATGGCTGCTGCGCAGCTACTGGCCGAGCTTCGCTGGCCAGTTCACAGACCCCATTCGCTCGTAGTGGTCCTCGAGTTCGAGTCGGACGCGGCCATGCCACAGTCCGAGCGCACCGGCGGATCGCTTGCTGCCACCGAGCAGTGGCTGATCAGCACGGCAGCGAGACGGCGTCGTGCGGCGGACGGGTCGGCGGGCGTCTGGTGGGCTATAGGGTCAAGGGCGTGACCGTGGGCTTTGCGCTGGCCGGGCGTACGGCGAGCGAAATCTCCGCCGCCGTCGAGGCAGGTGTGCGCTCCGGCAGCCTGCAAGCCGGCGACCCCCTCCCGCCGATTCGCGCCGCGGCCACGCAGCTCGGGGTCAGTCCCGCGACCGTCGCCGCCGCGTATCAGGCGTTGCGCCAGCGTGGGATCGCCGAGTCGGCGGGGCGGCACGGTACTCGGGTGCGGCCCCGGCCCGCCGTTGCGCCCGCGCGGGGGCAGTTTCGGCTCGAAGTGCCCGAGGGCGTGCTCGATCTGGCCACCGGGGCGCCCGATCCCCGGCTGCTGCCGGATCTCGGGCCGGCCCTCGCGCGCGCCGCTGCGGCGGGGACGTCCACCGGGTACGCCGCCGGGACCGTGCATCCGCCGTTGCGCGCCGCGGCCAGGGAGAGGCTCGAGCGCGACGGGGTCGACGGGAGTGAGCTCGCCGTTGTCGGGGGTGCGCTCGACGGGATCGAGCGGCTGCTCAACGCGCACCTGCTGCCCGGTGACCGCGTCGCCGTCGAGGATCCCGGGTGGGCGAATCTGCTCGATCTCGTCGCCGCGCTCGGGTTGCGGGCGGTGCCGGTGCCCGTCGACGAGGACGGGCCGGACCCTCGGCGGCTCGCGGACGCGCTGCGCGCCGGGGCTCGCGCGTTCGTGGTGACCAGCCGCGCCCACAATCCTACCGGAGCCGGCGTGACCGCGGCCCGGGCCGTCGATCTTCGCGCCGTGCTCGCCGAGCACCCCGACGTGCTCGTGATCGAGGACGACCACGCCGGGGAGCTCTCCGTCGACGCGCTGCATCCGCTGGCCGGGGCTACGGGGGCGTGGGGATTCGTACGGTCGGTCAGCAAGTCCTACGGGCCCGACCTCCGCCTCGCCGTGGTCGCCGGCGACGCCACCAGCATCGGGCGGCTCGTCGGGCGGCAGCGCGTCGGCACCGGGTGGGTGTCGCTGCTCCTCCAGCGGCTCGTCGCCGATCTGTGGTCCGACCCGGCCGTGGCGGTGACGGTGGCGACGGCGAAGGAGGAGTACGAAATCCGCCGAACCGCCCTCGTGGAAGCGCTGCGGGCCAGGAACCAGCCGGTCACCGGCCGCACGGGGCTCAACGTCTGGGTGTCGGTGCCCGACGAGACGACCGCGGTGGCGCGGCTGCGGGAGGCCGGGTTCGCGGTGGCGCCCGGCGCGCTGTACCGCATCGCCACGCCCCCCGCGATCCGCATCTCGGTCGGCGGCCTGGAGACGGACGCGGTCCCCGCCTTGGCCGACGCGACCGTCCGGGCCGTGACCGGGACGAGCGAGACGCCGGGGGTCTAGCGCACGAGCCGGAAGCGCTGCAGCACCGCGAGCGTGTCGTCGTCGACGGTGAACGCGGGATCGCCCAGCCAGCTCCGGTACTCCGGCCCGTGCCAGAAGCGCTCGTGCGTCTCCCGCCACTGCGCGACGGAGGCGTCCCCTTCCCCCTCGTCGACGGCGTGCGCGAGGTCGACGTCGCCGAGCCGGACCACGCGAACCCCGACGACCTCGATGACCCCGACGCGCCGCCCGCCGGAGTCGAGGACCGCGGCCCGCTGCCCGACTTCCGGCAGCGGCTCCTGATCGAGCGCATAGTCCTGCAGCAGCGCGGTCGTGGTCGTCTTGTCGCCGCCGAGCACGGCCGCGACCAGCTTGTCGCGCAACTCCCCGGGAAACCCGAACTCAACGACCGGCAACTCGTCCACGGCTCGTCACTCTAGCCGCGCGCCTCCTCAGAGTCCGCGGCCGGCGGGATCGGCGATGATCCGGTCAGGGCCCGTCTGAGGCGGGGCGGACGAGCCCGGTCTCGTACGCCAGCACGACCGCCTGCGCCCGGTCGCGCAGGCTCAGCTTGGTGAAGATCCGCGCCACGTGGGTCTTGACGGTCGCCTCGCTCAGGGTCAGGGCCGCGGCCAGCTCCGCGTTGGACAGGCCCTGGCCCATGAGGGTCAGGACCTCGAGCTCGCGGGGCGTGAGGGGCGTCAGGTCGCGGTGCAGGGGCGGCGGCTGCGACGCGGCGGCGAAGCGCTCGACCAGGCGGCGGGTGATCGACGGGGCCAGCAGGGCGTCGCCGGTGTCCACGAGCCGGACCGCGTTCGCCAGGTGCTCCGGCGTCACGTCCTTGAGCAGGAAGCCGCTCGCGCCGGCGGCCAGGGCCGCGTACACGTACCGGTCCAGGTCGAACGTCGTGAGCATGATGATCCGGCACCTCGGCTGCCGCTCGACGATCTGGCGGGTCGCGGCCAGGCCGTCGAGGTTGGGCATGCGGATGTCCATGAGGATCACGTCGGGGCGCAGGCGCTCGGCCGCGGAGACCGCCTCGACGCCGTCGGCCGCCTCGCCCACCACGTCCACGCCGCGCGCGTTGAGGATCATGCGGAAGCCGGTGCGGACCAGCGCCTGGTCGTCAGCGATCAGGACCCGCGGACCGCTCATGCCGCGTCCAGGGGGATGCGGGCGCGGACCCGGAAGCCGCCGCCGAAGCGCCGGCGGGCGTCGAAGTCGCCGCCGTACACCGCGATCCGCTCCCGCAGGCCGAGCAGGCCCCGGCCGGTGCCGACGGGCGCGGTGCGGCGCGCGGGGCGGGCGGGGCCGGTGTTGAGGACCTCGATGCGCAGGGAACGCTCGGCGTACCGCACGGAGACCTCCGCCCGATCCGCCTCCCCGTGCTTGAGCGCGTTGGTGAGCGCCTCCTGGATGATCCGGTACGCCGTGGTGTCGATCCCGGCCGGCAGCGGCCGCGGCTCCCCGTTGATGAACACGTCGACCGGCAGCCCGGCGAACGCGATGCGGTCCACGAGCCGGCTCAGCCCGTCGAGGCCGGGCTGCGGCTCGAAGTGCTCCTCGGCCCCGTCGGCCGCGGGGGCGAGCAGGCCCAGCAGGTGCCGCAGCTCCTTGAGCGCGTCGCGGCCCGCCCCCTCCACCGCGGCCAGCGCGCCGGCCACGTCGGGCGGGACGTCGGCGGCCGAGGCGGCGAGGACCTCGCGCGCGGCCCCGGCCTGCACGACCATCACGCTCACGTTGTGGCTCACGATGTCGTGCAGCTCGCGGGCGATCCGGGCCCGTTCGGCCGCGACGGCCCCGCTCGCCGCCGCCTGCCGCTCGCGCTCGAGCAGCCAGCCCCGCTCGTCCAGCGCCCGCCGGTGCCGCCGCCGGGCGCGCGCGGCCGCGAGCCCCGCCGCGACCGCCGCCGCGGCGGCGACCACGAACGCCGCGAGCAGCACGGCGGCGAGGAGGGTCACCCTCGTCACGATGCCAGACGCGCGCCCGGGCGCGCATCGGACCACGGCAGCACCGGCATACATCCGCAGGATGACCCCGGGCGGCGGGTTGCATCCGGCAGCGGACGTCACGGGCGGTACACCCGAAATAGCGTCGTGGCATGACGACGGTGGTGCGCCTGGACGGGGTGCGCAAGGAGTTCGGCGGCACGACCGCCCTCGACGGGGTCTCGCTCAGCGTCGAGGCCGGCGAGGCGGTCGCGGTCATGGGCCCCTCGGGCTGCGGCAAGTCGACGCTGCTGAACATGATCGCGGGGCTCGACCGGCCGACGGCGGGGCGGGTCGAGGTGCACGACGAGGACCTCGGGGCGCTGAGCGAGACGGGGCTGGCGCTGTTCCGGCGGCGCCGCATCGGCATGGTGTTCCAGTTCTTCAACCTGCTCGACGACCTCTCGGCGCTGGACAACGTGGCCCTGGCGGCGCAGCTCATGGGCATCCGCGCCGCGCAGGCCCGGCGGCGCGCGCTGGAGCTGTTCGACGAGCTCGGGATCGCCGACCGGCGCAACGCCTACCCGGCCTCGCTCAGCGGCGGCGAGCGGCAGCGGGTCGCGGTCGCCCGGGCGCTCATGAACCGCCCGGCGCTGCTGCTGGCCGACGAGCCGACGGGGGCGCTCGACAGCCGGGCCGGCGAGCAGGTGATGGACCTGCTGCTGGACCTCAACCAGATCGGGCAGACGCTGCTGCTGGTCACGCACGACACGGCGATGGCCGAGCGCTGCGCGAGCCGGGTCGTCGAGCTCGCCGACGGCAAGGTGACGGCATGAGCGCCGTGTGGCGGGCCGCGCGGGCGGCGGTGCGGCGCAGGAGGCTGCAGACCTTCGTGATCGGGCTCGTGGTGCTGTGCTCGACGGCCACGATCGTGGTCGCGCTCGGGCTGCTCGACGCGTCCACGGGCCCGTTCGACCGGGCGTTCGCGCAGCAGCGGGGGGCGCACGTCATCGCGACGTACGACACCCCGAACCCGGCGACGGGCGCCCCCGGCGTCGAGGCGGTCGCCGGCCCCTTCCCCGAGGTGGTGCTCGACGTGCCGGCCGACGGCGGCCCGATCTGGGCGAACGGGCCGCTGACCGTCGTCGGGCGCGCCGACCCGGCCGGGCCCGTGGACCGCGTCGACGTGTGGGTCGGGCGCTGGGCCACCGCCGCGAACGAGATCGTCGTCACCGCGCAGCCGCCGCCGGACCGGGCCGACGCCGAGCGCTTCGGCGGCGACATCCTCGGCAAGACCGTCTCCGTGCCCGGCCGGCCCGTCCTGACGATCGTCGGGGTGGCGTACAGCCTCGGCAACACCGCCGACGCCTGGGTCTCCCCCGCGACGATGGCCGCGCTCGGCCCGTCCGGATCGCAGGTCCTCTACCGCTTCCGGCACGCGGCCGACCGGGCCGAGGTCGACGCGGCGATCGCGTCCGTGCCGCGCGACGGGCTCACCGGGACGCAGTCGTACCTCACCCGCAAGGCCGAGGTCGCGGCCGGCCCGGGCACGATGCTGCCCTTCCTGGTCGTCTTCGGCGTGCTCGGTCTCGTGGTCGCCGTGCTGATCGTGGCCAACGTGGTCAGCGGCGCGGTCGTCTCGGGGTTCCGGCACGTCGGCGTGCTCAAGGCCATCGGCTTCACCCCGCGCCAGGTGGTGTTCGTCTACCTCGTCATGGTGTCGGTACCGTCCGTCGCCGGCGCCCTCCTCGGCACCGCGCTCGGCACCGTCGCCGCCCGGCCGCTGCTGGCCGGCGCGTTCCAGGGCCTCGGCTTCGGCGCGCGGGTCGACACCGGCCTGTGGGTGCCCCTCACCGGCGCCCTCGGCGTGCCCGTCCTGGTCGCGCTCGTCGCGCTGGTGCCGGCCCGCCGCGCCCACCGGCTCTCCGCCGCCGAGGCCATCAGCGCCGGCTCCGCCCCGAAGGCGGGCCGCGGCCTGCGGGTGCAGCGGGCGCTGTCCGGCACCCGCCTGCCCCGCGCGGTCAGCCTCGGCCTCGGCCTGCCCTTCGCCCGGCCCGGCCGCACCGCGCTCACCATGGCCGCGCTGCTGCTCGGGGTCACCACGGTCACGTTCGCCGGCGGCCTCGCCACGTCGGTGATCCGCTTCGGCGACGCCGTGGATCGCGCGGACGCGGTGCAGGCCCAGGTCCGCCCGAGCAACCCCGAGTTCGGCGGCGTCTCCACGGACAGGACCGACCCGCAGGTGGAGGCGCTGCTGCGCGGGCTGCCCGGCACCGTCTTCGTCACCGCCGACCTCACCCTGCAGCTCGCCGTCGCCGGCCACCGCGACCCCGTGAACGTGGACTTCCTGCGCGGCGACGCGAGCACGCTCGGCTACCAGGCCGAGCTCACCGAGGGCCGCTGGATGGCCGCCCCGGGCGAGGTGGTCGCCGCGTCGAAGGCCCTGCAGAACCTCGGCCTGCGCGTCGGCGACACGATCCGGCTCACCTACGACGGCCGCGAGGCCCCCGTCACGATCGTGGGCCGCACCATGGAGGCCGGCATCGCCGGCGGGGACCTCTTCGCCGACTGGTCCGTCCTCACCGCCCTCGCGCCGTCGTACCACCTCGTGAACCACGAGGTCATGTACTCCGTACGCGTGCAGCCCGGGACGAGCGTGGAGTCGTACCTCGCCGCCGTGCGCGCCGCCGACCCCGGCCTCGACGCCTGGTCCGCCGTCAGCGGTCTCGGCAACACCTACACGGTCTCGGTGGTCACCATCTCGGTCGTGTTCTCACTGATGATCGGTACCGTGGCCGCGCTGAGCGTCTTCAACACGGTGCTGCTCAACGTCCGCGAACGCCGCCGGGACCTCGGCACGCTCAAGTCGATCGGCATGACGCCCCGGCAGGTGGTGGCCATGATGGTCACGTCGATGGCGGTGCTGGGCCTGCTCGTCGCGGTCGCGGGCATCCCGGTCGGCATCGCCGCGCACCGCCTGATCCTGCCGATGGTGGGCCGGACGGCGAAGATCGACCTCCCGGCGGCCATGTTCCACGTCTGGAACCCGGGGGCGCTGGCCCTCATGGCCCTGGCCGGCGTGGCGATCGCGGTCCTCGGCGCGCTGCTGCCGTCACGCACCGCCGCGCGGCTGCCCATCGCCGAGGTCCTGCGCAACGAGTAGACCGTCGCCCACCAGGAGCGGATCGGGGTCCTCCGAGGGCGGCCGCAGGGCGGTCACGGTCGCGTACCCCTCGGCCAGCAGCGCCAGATCGCTGCCGGGCGGCGCCGGCTCCTCGCGGACCTCGACGATGATCCGCGCGAAGTCCTGCGCCGCTTCCGCCACCGCCATCCGGACCTGCCCGAACGGCGCCGGGGCCGCGCGCCGCAGCCCCTTCATCGCCGGCAGCGGCAGGTTCGGCGCGTTGAGGTTCAGCACCGTGGCGGCGGGGGCGGCCGCCAGCCGTGGCAGCAGCCGCGCGGCGAGCGCCCCGGCCGTCGGCCAGTGCTGCTCGACCACCGGCACCGCCCTCTGCTCGTGGGGCAGCGCCGTGGGCACGTCGAGGGAGACCGCGAGCGCGCGGATGCCCTCGTTCGCGGCCGTGAGCGCGGCGCCGACGGTGCCGGAGTGCAGGATCGCGTGGCCGACGTTGGCGCCCTGGTTGATGCCGCTGAGCAGGATGTCGGGGGCCGGGCCGAAGACGCCGAGGGCCGCGAGCACCGCGATGTACGCGGGCGAGGCGGCCACCGCGAACGCCGCGATCCCGCCGAACTCGACCGGCTCGAGGACGAGCCGCCCCTGCTCGGTGACGGCGGTGAGCGCCGCCCCGGCCCCGCTGAACTCGGTCTGCGGCGCCGCGACGGTGACGTGGTGCCCGTCGCGCGCGACGGCCTCGGCCAGCACCCTGATCCCGGGCGCCCCGATGCCGTCGTCGTTGGTGATCAGCAGTCGCACGGTTGCCCAGGTTAGCGTCGAGGGCATGTCTGTGCTTGTCGCGTTCAGTGTCACGCCGCTCGGGCTCGGGGAGGACGTGGGTGCGCTCGTCGCCGAGGCGGTGCGGGTGGTCCGGGCCTCGGGGCTGCCGAACCGGACGGATGCCATGTTCACCACGGTCGAGGGCTCGACGTGGGAGGAGGTGATGGCGGTCGTGCAGGCGGCGGTGGCGGTCGTGCAGGCCGCGGCCCCACGCACCAGCACCGTGATCAAGGTCGACTGGCGCGACGGCCCGGTGGGCCGCCTCGAGTCGAAGGTCGCCACGGTGGAGCAGCACCTGGCCGCGGGCTAGACGCCGGGGAGGCGCCCAGCCCCGCGGTGGTGCCGGGCCGGCGGATCAGCCCAATTCGTGCCCGGCGGTGCTGTCGACGTGCGCGGGGATCTCGCCCACGGCGGCGTCGCCGGTCGTGAGGGTGCCGGTCGGCTCGAACATGAGGATGGAGCCGCCCGGCGACGAGGGCTTGTGCTCGGTACCGCGCGGCACGACATACGTGTCGCCCGGATGCAGCACGACGGTGTGCTCGTGGCCGTCCGCCTCGCGGATGGCGATGTCGAACCGCCCGTCGAGCACGAGGAAGAACTCGTCGGTGTCGGTGTGGGTGTGCCACACGTGCTCGCCGCGCGTGTGGGCGACCCGGACGTCGTAGTCGTTCGTCCGCGCGACGATCCGCGGGCTGTAGACCTCGGTGAACGACTGGAGCGCCTCGGTCAGGTTCACTGGCTTCGCG
Source organism: Dactylosporangium sp. CA-139114 (assembly GCF_050955725.1). Taxonomy (NCBI): domain Bacteria; kingdom Bacillati; phylum Actinomycetota; class Actinomycetes; order Micromonosporales; family Micromonosporaceae; genus Dactylosporangium; species Dactylosporangium sp. CA-139114. The sequence continues at coordinate 1,290,209 of NZ_CP192080.1, read as the reverse complement.
GTCATGCTTGGCATTCTCCTCCCCTGCACCCCCGGGCGCCTTGTACAACTTGCACGTGGATGATCGCTGGCTGACCGACCCCGACCCGGCCCTGCTCCCCCGCGCCCGCACGCCCGAGGTGCGCTTCGACAGCGCCGGAGTGCCGCTGCTGGGGGTGCTGCACCTCCCCGCCGGCCCCGGGCCGCACCCGGTCGTCGTGGTGCTGCACGGCTTCCCCGGCAACGAGCGCAACTTCGACCTCGCCCAGGCGCTGCGGCGGGCCGGCTACGCCGCGCTGGTCGTGCACTACCGCGGCTCGTGGGGCGTCGGCGGCGCGTACTGCTGGTCCAACGTGCTCGCCGACGCCGCCCGCACGGCCGCCGCCGCGCCCGGGCTCGACCCGTCGCTGGACCCCGGTCGCGTCGCGGTGGTCGGGCACAGCGTCGGCGGCTTCGCGGCCCTGCACACGGCGGCCGGCGACCCGTCGGTGCGCGCGGTCGCCGCCCTGGCCGCCTACGACCTCGGGGCCGTCTCCCAGGCGCCCGAAGGTGTACTGGAGCAGGCCCGCGCCATGTTCGCCGAGGACCCGCTGCCGTTGCGGGGCACCAGCGGCGACGCGTTGTTCGAGGAGATGCGCGCCAACGGCCCGTCGTGGCGCCTGGCGAGCCTCGCGCCCCGGCTCGCGGGCCGCCCGGTGCTGCTCGTCGCGGCCGAGCACGACACGGTCGCGCCCCCCGCCCTGCACCACGACCCGCTGGTGCGCGCCTACACCGGCCTCGAGCGCTGCGAGACGGTGCTGCTGCCCTCCGACCACGCCTTCTCGGACCGGCGCGTCGCCCTGACCCGGGCGGTGATCAGCTTTCTGGATCGGTCCCTCTAGCGCGGTGCCGGGCCGGGCGCTCGAAGGCGATGGTGCCGTCGGCGTGCTCGGCCGCCGGCACGTAGCCGGCCTGGCGCAGGGCGGCCAGGGTCTCCGCGGGGCCCAGGGCGCTCGACAGCACGGTCGGGGCCAGCTCGGCCAGCTCCAGCCGCGCCAGGCTGCGCACGCGCATGATCTCGCCCAGCAGCGCGGTGTCGTCGCTGCGCAGCACGCAGCCGACCGTGCGCACCCGCACGTTGCCGTGCCGGCGGCCGAGGTCGGCGACCAGGTACTCCAGCGGCTGCGGCACCCGCCCGCCGGCCGCCGCCGCGCGGATGCGCGCGATGAGCTCGTCGGCGCCGGTGCCGGCGTCGAACGCGCGGCGCACCGAGGCCTCCGTGAACCGCCAGGTGGAGCCGCCGCCGCGGGACTCGCGCTCGGCGGCCAGGTCGAGCAGGGCGCTCAGCGACGCCGACGGGGTGCCGGTGGCGATCGCGGTCAGGTCGCTCTGCAGCAGTACCGTCTCCTCGGCCGCCGGCAGGAAGTCGCGCAGGACCGCGGCCAGCCGCTCGCCGTCGCCGGACGCGAGCGCGTGCCCGAGCGACGTCGGGGCGTAGTGCGCGCCCACGCCCATGAGCTCGCATTCGCGCCAGAGGGCGGCGGCCAGCGGTACGACCTCATCGGCATCGCCGGCGACCAGCGGCCGCAGGTAGGCCAGCATCGCGGCCAGCCCGTCCAGCCCGGCCGCCCCGCGCCCGGGCGGCAGGGAGGCGAGGACGGCGGCGAGGGTCACCCGCAGCACGGCGCTGCTCTCGTCGTGCTCGCTGCCGACCAGCGCGGGGCGCCCGTCGAGCAGCAGCGGCGCGGCCCGCATCGGCATCCAGCCCTCCAGCAGCCAGGCGAAGCGCTCGGCCGGGTCGAGCTTGAGCCAGGCGTCGAACTCGGCCGACGGCGCGACCCGGTCGCCGGCGACGCCGATCAGCCCGTTCATGCCGGCGACGGTGAGCCAGAACCGCACGCCCTCCTCGTCGGAGTCGATGAGCCGGGCGAGCTTGCGTACCTCGCGCAGCCCGATCCCGCCCGCCTTGAGGATCGGCACCGGGGTCCGGCCGCACTCCTCCAGCAGCGTGACGACGGACGCGAGCGCCGCCCCGGCCGCGGCCGCCCCGGACCGGTCGACGGCCTCGGGGCTGACCGCGACCGACGCCGGCGCGGGCGGGGTGGTGTCGAAGTCCGCCCGGAACCCGGGGCGCAGCGCGGCCCCGACCTCGCTGGGCATGGACAGGGCGGCGCCGTAGTACCCGTTGAGGACGAGCAGTCCCCGGTCGACCGCGAAGCGCAGCGGGGTGCCCCGGCGGTTGGTGCGCAGCGCGAGCAGGGCGTGCGGGTCGGCGTAGAACGGCTCCCCGGTCGCGAGGTCGCGCAGGATCTCCTGGGCCGCCTTCGGGGCGAGCCGGAACTGCTCGCGCACGAAGTCCGGGTCGGCGAGCGCGGCGCCGACGGCCCGGACGAGCCGCGCGTGGTCGCGGTCGCCGAGGCCGCCCGGCACGCCGAGCTCGTGGGCGATGCGCTGCAGGTGTTCCAGGGGGAGGTACGTCATCTCGTGCGCGGCGGCCCGCCCGAACCCGTAGCTGTTGGCGAGCACCTTGTGCAGCTCGACGGTGCGGATCCACTCGCCGTCCGGCCACGCGAGCCCGCTGTCGCGCAGGGCGTGCAGCGCGGCCTCGAGCCGCGGGTCGTCGGGCTCGACGCCCAGCGCCCGCGCCAGATCGCGGCGCCGCGTGCCCTCGGCCCGCAGGGACAGGACCTCGGCCACCTGGAGCTGCGGGAGGGTGAGCAGCGACGCGTGCTGCAGGATCTGCGCCGTCTCCACCGGCGCGATCCTATTCCGGCCCGCCCGGCCTGCATCCATCTCAATGCTTGTCGCGAGCGTCCAGCATGTCCCTGATCTGTCTGGCGTCCGGAGCTGGATTGACGCTGGGGAACGGAGATGCGCGTAGTCCCGCCAGGTGGATGTCGAGGAAGCGCTCCCAGGCGTCGGGGGCAACCGAGCCGCTCACGGCGACGACACCGCGCACTCCCCAGATCAGCATCTGGAGGTCGGCCTTCGTGGTGCTGTCGTTGATCAGGCGATGCGTCTTCGCCTGGGTCAGGAGTTGGTCGAACAGGCTGTCGAGCTGCTCGCCCACGCCCGGGCCTCGGGCACTGATGAACCTGTCGGAGTAGCCGAGGTGTTCGATCAGAGATCTGCTGAGCCGGCGGAGGAAGTCCTCCAGACCTGTTCCGTCTCCACGTGCGAGGGCCTGCTGCGCGGCGGCGACGAGGCCCTCGTACATCGTGTTCACGAGGTGGTCGAGCAGGAGGTCCTTGTTCGGGAAGTGGCGGTACACGGTGCCGACGCCGACGCCGGCGCGGCTGGCGACAGCGTCCATGCCCACATCGGTGCCCAGCTCCGAAAACACCTCATGGGCGCTTCTGAGGATCAGCTCCTGGTTTCGGGCCGCGTCTCGGCGCACCAGAACTCCTCTCCCGGCGCGCCCGTTCCGCCGGCACGCGTTGCCAGTTCGCCCTGCTCAGCCGGCGACGCGAGCGGAGCCACCCGGTGCGTGGCGGGGGGTGGCTTCAGGGATGAGCAGCGCAGCCACGGCGGCCAGCACCAGGACGACCGCCATCGCGGCGAAGCCGAGTGTATAGCCGGACTTCTCGGGCAGGCCGTCCGGCATCAGCTGCGAGGTCACGACGCTCGCCATCAGCGCCGCGCCGATCGAGCCGCCGATCGTTCGGATGTTGGCGTTCATGCCGCTGGCGACGCCGGTCTGCGACGGTGGGACGGCAGCGACGACGAGACCGGATATCGCCGCGAAGACGAGTCCGAGTCCGACGCCGATGAGGGCTGAGGACAGGTAGATCTGCCAGGTGTGCTCGTGTGCGACGGCGAGCAGTGCCATGGAGGCGCCACCGATGAGGCAGCCGAGGACGACGATGCGCTTGGCGCCGATGATCGAAGCAAGGCGACCGGCGAACGCGCCGGACGCGAACATGGTGATCGACGCCGGCAGGAGCAGCAGACCGGATTCGGCGATGCTGGCGCCGAAGCCGTAGCCGGTGGAGGGAGGGGTCTGGACGAATTGCGGCAGGAAGGCAAAGACCGCGTACATCGCGGCACCGGTGAGCAGGGCGACCAGATTGCCGGTCCATACCGAATGCAGGCGCAACATCTGCAGGTCGATCAGGGGGGTCGCGGCGCGTCGCTCGGCGGCGATCCACGCCCCGCCCACCGCGAGCGCCCCGACCAGCAGGCCGATGACAGATGGTGAGGCCCAGCCCCACGCGGGCGCTTGGTTCATCGCCAGCAGCAGGCACACCAGCCAGGCCGAAAGCAGCACCGCGGGCAGCCAGCTCACCGTTGCGCCACTTCGTGCCGGCGACGGCGGCACCAGGAAGTGAGCCGCAGCGGCGGCCGCGATCGTCGCGATCATGGGCAGCCAGAAGAGCCAGCGGTAGCCCAGGTAGTCGACGATGGGGCCGGCCAGGACGATGCCGAGGCCCCCGCCGACCGCGCTCAGTGAGGCGATCAGCCCGACGGCACCGGCCACCCTGTCCTCGGGGAACTCGTCACGGACGATGCCGAAGGCCAGCGGAAGAGCGCCCCCGCCGACACCTTGGATGACCCGAGCAATGATCATCACCGTGATGTTCGTGGCCGTCGCTGCCAGCAGCGACCCCACGGACAGCGCCAGGAGCGTGCAGACCAGAACGCCTCTCTTGCCCACCAGGTCACCGACACGGCCCATGATCGGCGTGAAGACCGAGGCCGACAGCAGGTACGCGGTCAGGACCCAGGTGACGTTGCCCTGGGTGGTGTGCAGGACCGTCACCATCGTCGCGAGGACGGGGGTCAGCAGGGACTGCATCAGGGTGAAGACGACGACCGATGCCGCCAGGACGGCGTAGGTCGCGTTGAGCGGGATACGACGGGTCCGGGGGTCCAAGGGAGTCTCGACCTTCTAGGGGCACGTTCGGTTTGCGCCATCGACTCTACAGGAACCGGAAGAAGAATTCCGCTTCCGTTTTTCGCCTGCGGCTACCCCACGGGTATGGAACCGATCCCGGCGGCGGGCCGCGGCCGCCGGTCGCGGGGCCAGGCGGACCTCCTCCCGCAGTTCGGTGAGGATCCGCTCGGTGACACTCCGCCGGCTCCACCGCTGGAAGTGGGAGCCCACAGTCCGCCCCGGACGTGACCCCGCGCGCACCCGACGGCATCGAAGCCGCCGCATACCCCGAACCGCGACTCGGTGGCGAGCGCATCGAGATCCGTCGCGGGATACACCTAGCGTTCAGCCACCATTACGCAGTGACACTGCGGTCGCCAGCTGGGCGTTTGCCCTTATGTTGTAACGGGTGCACCGCATCGAGTGATTAAGAGGGTCATAGATCTTCATTATTTTTTTGCAGAATCCGGACAAACCCGGACCACTCGCAGATTTCTATGTCCTTACGACTGTCGCCGACGGGCCGCGTCGCACTATGTTGTGTCGTCGCTAAGTTCTGCCCCGTAGGAGACGACGTGAAAAACTCGCTGTTCAGGAAGGCTGCCGTCGGCACTTTCGCCGCGGCCGCCGCCGTCGGCCTATCGACCCTCTTCGCTACCCCGGCCAGCGCCCACAGCGCGGGTCCGGTTGGCAAGGCGGAGTGCGGTGTCAACGGCACGTATACGGTGACCTGGACGGTCAGCAACGACTACAACAAGACCGTTGATCTGACCAACATCAAGATCAACGAGACGGGTGAGACCCACACCGCCATCAGCCTGACGGAGAAGGGCAAGCCCGGCAGCAGCAGCTCGTTCACCACCACGTACGCCGGCACCACCAGCAAGAGCCTCACCCTGAGCGTCGACGCCCGCTGGTCGGACGGTTACACCAAGTCCTTCACGAGCCGGCCCGTGCAGCTCAAGGGCGACTGCAAGACGACGGAGCACACGCCGTCGCCGTCGCCCTCGAAGTCGCCGTCGAAGTCCCCGTCGCCGACGCCCGAGACGTCGAAGTCCGTCACCCCGCCGCCGTCGGTGTCGCCGAGCCCGAGCCTGCCGGTCACCGGCTCCTCGAGCACGCTGCCGATGGTCGGCACGGGTGCGGCCCTGATCGCGGGCGGTGCGGGCCTGGTCTTCGCCATCCGCCGCCGTCGCAACGTGACGTTCACGGCCGAGTAGGACAGCTCGTCGCGAGGCGCCCGCCGGGTTTTTCCGGCGGGCGCCTCGTCATGTGCCGCGGGCCTGCTCCAGCAGCGTCTCGCCGACCAGCTCCAGGGGTTCGAGGCTGCGGCCGGCCCGGGTTCGCCGCCCTGCTGACCTGAGGTTTCCGCGCGACCGGCCGGATCGCTTACCGTGTTCGGCGTGACCGTGCCCATGTTGCCGCCCGCGTTGCACGTCGGCTGCGCCATGTGGAGCCTCAAGTCGTGGCAGGGGCGGTTCGTCGAGCACCCGCTGCCGGCCGCCGAGCGGCTGCGGGCCTATGCGGGCTGGTGCAACGCCGTCGAGGGCAACACCACGTTCTACGCGACCCCGACCCGCGAGACGGTGCGGACCTGGGCCGGGCAGACCGGCCCCGAGTTCCGCATGGTGCTCAAGCTGCCCCGCCCCGTCACGCACGAGCACCGCCTGACGGGCGCGGACGAGCAGCTGCGCGGCTTCCTCGACGCGATCGAGCCGCTCGGGGCGCGGGTGCACGCACTGTGGGTACAACTTCCGGCGTCCTTCGGCCCGTCGGACGTGCCGCTGCTGGCGGCGTTCCTGCGCCGGCTCCCGTCCGGGTATCGCTGCGCCGTCGAGGTCCGGCATCCCGCGTTCTTCGCCGGGGCGGCGACTCAGCTCGAGGACGTGCTCGTCGCGGCCGGGGCCGAGTGGGTGCCGTTCGACACCACGGCGTTCTTCGCCGCGGCGCCGACGAGCGACGCCGAGCGCGACGCCTGGCTGAAGAAGCCGCGGCTGCCCCGGCGGACGGCGGCGCTCACGTCGTGGCCGATCGTGCGGTACCTGGGCCGCGACGATCGGCAGCAGACCGTCGACGGCTGGCGGGGCTGGGCCCGCCAGGCGGCCGCGTGGCTGCGCGAGGGCCGCTCCCCGACGTTCTTCATCCACACGCCGGACAACGCGGACGCGCCGCAGCTGGCCCGCGACTTCCACGCCGCCGTCGCGGCACTGCTTCCGGGCCTGCCCCCGCTGCCGGAGCCGCTACCGGTCGGCCCTCTGACCCTCTTCTAACGTCACGGTCGTACCGTCCGGAAGCATGAGAAACTCGAGCAGCCTCGCCGCCTCGGCGCGGACCGCCGCGGGGTCGAGCAGTGGCCGGAACGGTTGCACGGCCAGGGTTTCGCCGCGGACCTCCCACGTGCCGGCGACGAACCCGTCCTCGAGGAACGTGGGGCGCACGACGGAGTACCCCGGGCAGATCACGGCCCGGTCGGCGGCGCTCGCGACGATCCGGCCCCGGTCCTCGTGACTGAGCACGAGGTTGTCGAACTCGGGCAGGAACCGCACGGGCGCCGGCTCGTCGGCGTCGGCGAGCTCGGCGTCGGGCAGGTCGAACAGCTCCCGCCCGTCGTCGGCGAGGTACACGCGCAGCGAGCGGCGCATCCCCTCGATGTCGTCGCGGACCCGCCGGAGCCCGGACCAGTTCTGGAAGTCGGCCACGGTGGCGGGCCCGCACCCCTTGAGGTACCGCCGGAACAGCTCCCGCACCCGCCCGTCCCGCGCGTCCTGCAGCGGCGCGCCGATCCACTCCTCGGCGAGCGCGACGTGCACGTGCCCGCGCCGCCGCCACATGCCGGTGGGCGGCGGGTGGACGATCGCGAGCTGGTGCTGCGCGGCCCAGGCGAGCGCCATGGTCTCCCGCCCCGGGTACCGTTCCACGAGCGCCTTGGCGAGCTGCGGCCGGGTCATGCTCCGCCCGCCGAGCACCTCCCGCGCGGCGGCGGCGAGCTCGGCGAGCTCGATCCCGTCGAGCTGCCGCCGGAACGCCGAGAGCCCGGTGTTGCCCATGCCGCGCGAGATCAACGGCCGGAGCCAGAGGTAGTCGGCGGCGGCGACGATGTGCTGCGTGCCGCGGAGCAGCCCACCCCGCACGACGCTCTTGCCGGACAACGCGTCCTGCAGGTCGGCGTGCGCGAAGCCCCTCGTACGCGCCCACATCCCCACATAAGGCGCGTCAATGTCCTGGGCCTGCACCGCGACGAGATGCGCGACGACTTCGGCGACGGTTCGTGGCCCGTCGTCCTCGGTCAGCAGCTGCCGCCGCAGGTAGGTCCGGTTGAGCGCCCGCAATGAGATCCGCACACGCAGGAGGCTAGGGCGCGATGCGGCCGGCTTCTGACCGCATCGCGCGCGAGATGCAGCCGCCGGCCCCGTCGCGGCGGGCAGCCTCGCCCAGCGACAGCGGTGTGACCGGACGGAAGAGGGCCGGCGCCCCAGGAAAGGGGCGCCGGCCCGGGAAGCACGAAGAGCCTGCTCAGCAGTGGCCGAGGTCTTCCCAGTTGGCGGTCCAGCCGGGCTCCGAGCCCTGCGTCCACCACTTCGCGCGCCACAGGTGCTTGCCCTGGCCCGAAGCCGGGCCGTTCGGGTCGCCGTTGGCGCTCTTCTCGTGCTTGACCGTCTGGCCGGCCGTGTACGTCCCGCTGATCGTCCACTCAGGAGCGGACGCGCAGTTGGTGGCCGGCGGGGTGGAGGTCGACGGCGACGGTGACGCCGACGGGGACTTCGACGGCGAGGCCGACGAAGACGGAGTCGCGGAGCCGGTCGGCGTCACGCACGGGCCGGACGAGTCCACCGTGTCGGTGAACGCGTTGCCCGCGCCGCGGTAGGCGGCCGCCTGTGCCGTCGCCTGGCTCGGGGTGAGGACCTGGTTCTTCGCGTAGAGCACCCAGTCGACCTGCTGGATGTAGGTCGAGAGGCCGCCGGAGTGGGCCGCGGTGTCGATGAACCACAGGTTCCAGTTGATGGTCATCGTCTGGCGCGGGTAGAACTTGCCGGAGTGGTCGCCGACCTGCTGGCCGTCGATGTAATAGATGACGTGCCCGCCGGAGACGGTGATCACGAGGTCGTGCCAGCCGTCGAAGCTCTTGCGCTCCTCCGAGTGCACGTTGTCGGCGTACCACGGGTCGTTGCGGTACGTGTACCAGGTGGTCTGGTAGTTGATCGGGCCGGTCTCGCCCCAGCCGCCGTTGGGCAGGTACTCCGAGAAGTCCAGCTCGCTGTAGGTGGGGTCGAGGTCGCCGTTGAGCGGGCTGATGGTGAAGAACGTCTCGTTGATGTGGTCGCCGTCGTTGCCGCTCGCCGGCGTGTCGGTGAAGCGGATGCGCGAGGCATAGGTGCCCTCGAGGTAGCGCTTCTGGCTGGTGTAGAGCTCGGCCTGGTTGGTGCCCCCGCCGGTGCCGTCCGTCGACGCGGTGAGCTGCATGACCTTCTGGCCGCCGTTGGTCGGGAAGGTGATGCTGCTGGCCGACCAGGTCGCGCCGGGCACGCCGGGGCCACCGGAGTAGGTGCGCGGCACCCACCCGTGGGCGGTCAGCGACGCGTCCGAGGACGAGCTGTAGTTGAAGTCGTCGAACAGGTAGCCGCAGTTGTTCGCGGCGGCACTGGCGGTGCCGACGGTCGCCGCGGTGATCGCGAACGCTCCGACGGCGCCGGCCAACGCGATGCCGGACGCGATCGCGATAGATCGACGTTTACCGATGGACATGGATAGGGTCCTCCCCACACACAGTCACGGGTGCTTACTTGACCGCGCCGGCGGTCATTCCGGCGCGGATGTGCCGTTGGAACGCGACGTAGGCGATGAGCACCGGCAGCATGGCGATCGTCAGGCCGGCGAACAGTCCGCTCCAGTCGCTGCGGTAGCCCTGGCTGACCGACAGGGAGGCCAATCCCTGCGCCAGGACGTACCGGTCCGGGTCGGGGTTGAGAACCAGCGGCAGCAGGTACTGGTTCCAGAGCCCGAGGAAATTGAAGATGCCGACGGCGACCAGGCCCGGCCGGGCCATCGGCAGCATCACGCGGAAGAACACCCCCGCGTGCGAGCAGCCGTCCATGAACGCGGCCTCGGCGACCTCGCCCGGCAGCGTGCGGAAGAACGCGTGCAGGAAGAAGACGGTGAACGGCACCGCGTAGGCCGCGTAGACCAGGATCAGCCCCTGGTAGGTGCCGAGCAGGTGCAGCTGCTGCACGACGAAGAACAGCGGCACGAGCGCGAGGAACACGGGGAAGAACATGGCCGCGACGAACGTGTAGTAGACGAGGCGGTTGCCCCGGAACTCGTACCGCGCCAGGGCGTAGGCCACCAGCGCGCCCAGCAGCATCGTCAGCAGCAGCGCGCCGCCCACGACGATGACGCTGTTGAGGAAGTACCGCCCGATGTCGGCCTGGTTCCAGGCGCGCGACCAGTTCTCGAAGTGCGGACGCGACGGCACCGACCACGGGTCGTTCAGGATGTCGTTGTCCGTCTTGAAGGAGCTCATCACCGCCCACAGCAGCGGCAGCGCGGTCACCACGCCCCAGCACAGCATCGCGATGTGCGCCAGCACGGCCCCGGCCCCGGCTCGGGGACGAGCGGGGCGCGGCGGCGCGGAGACCGCGGCCGTGCGCTCCAACGTTGCCAGGCTCATGCCAGCTCGACCCTTTCCTTGCGGCCCGCGCGCAGGGCGAGCACCGCCAGCGTCAGCGTCGCGAAGAACAGCGCGACCCCCATCGCCGAGGCGTAGCCGAACTTGCCGTACGTGAAGGCGTTGCGGTACAGCGACAGCCCGATCACCTCCGTGGCCCCGTCCGGCCCGCCCGGCCCCACCGTCATGACCTGCACGACGGCGAACCCGTCGAGGGCCGCGATGCCGAGATAGACGAACGCGACCTGCACGGTGTCGCGCACGAGGGGCAGCGTCACCTTGCGAAACGTCGCCCAACCACTCGCCCCGTCGAGCAGGGCGGCCTCGAAGAGCTCCTTCGGGATCGAGTCGATCGCCGCGCTGAACAGCACCATGTAGAACCCGGCCGACGACCAGACCAGCACGGCCATCACGGCCGGCAGCGCCAGGTTCGGCTCGGCCAGCCAGCTGCGCGCCGCCGAGCCGAGTCCGGCCGCCCGCAGCGCCCCGTTGAGCAGGCCGTTGTTCGGGTTGTAGATGAACTGCCACAGCACGGCGACGATGACCAGCGACAGCAGCTGGGGGAAGAAGTACACGATCTGGTAGACGCGGGTGCCCGCGATCCCCCGGCGCCCGTCGCGCCCGCCGAGGTGCAGCATGCTCGCCAGGAACAGCCCGAGCCCGATGGTCACGACGGGCACCACGACGAGCATGATCGCGTTGTTGCGCACCGCGTCGAGAAACAGGGAGTCGCCGCCGAGGCGGGCGTAGTTGCCCGCCCCGACGAAGTGCGCCTCGCCGGCCACGCCGGTCCAGTCGGTGAGCGAGAGGTAGAACGCCTGCGCGTACGGGGACAGCACGAACAGCACGTGCAGCACCAGCGCGGGCCCGAGCGCACCGAGGAGGAACCGGAGCCGACCGTGTTTCATCAGCGGGTGTACTTCTTGACGCCGGAGTCCTTCGCGAGCGCGTCGGCGGCCTTCTGGACCCGCTGCGCCCACTCGGCGGCGGTGGCGCGCTTGTTGACCAGCTCGCCGGTCGCGTCGTCGACGGCCTTGGCCAGCGGGGCGTACCAGGTGCGGAACCGGAAGCTGAACGCCTCCTTGCCCGCCGCCGTGATCGCGTCCCGCGTCGAGCCGAGCCCGCTGCTCAGGGTCAGCCCGTCGGTCGCCCCGGCCACGGCCGGCAGCGTGCCCGCCGACTGCGCGAAGCTCTTGGCCGACTGCTTGGAGAACAGGATTCGCAGGTACTCCAGCCCGCCGGCGACGTTCTTGGCCTTCGACGGCACGATGTAGGACTCGGAGCTCGCCGCCTGCACCGCGGCCCCGCCCATCTTGTCGCTGCCCGTGCGGGACGGCACCGGGCCCATCACCATGTCGAAACCGTTGGGGGCGACGCCCTTCTGCTCGCTCTCCAGCCAGGAGCCGCAGGGGATGAACGCGGCCTTGCCCTGGCACCAGGCGGCCTGCGCCTCGGTGTGGGACAGGGCCTCGGAGCCGCTCATGATGTACCCCTTGGCGGCCAGCTCCGCGAACGCCTCCGCGGCGGCCTTGAGCCCGTCGGCCTTCCACGCGTTCGGCTCGAGGTTGTCGACGCTGGAGAGCAGCGCCTCCCCGCCGATCTTGGCCGCCATGGTGAGCAGCGGGTCGTTGATGTACTCCGGGTACTTGCCCTGGTAGGTCCAGGGCGCGATGCCGGCCGCCTTGATCGTGGCGCACAGGGCGAGCATCTCGTCCCACGTCTTCGGATACGCCCAGCCCTTGCTCGCGAAGAGCGGCTTGGAGTACCACAGGCCCCACACGGTGTAGGTGAAGTTCAGCGTGAGGACCTGCTTGTCGAAGGTGCCGTCGTCGACGACGCCGGGCAGCAGCGTGTCGCGCACCTTGGTGTTCGGGTCGTCGAACGACGGGGCGTCGAGCAGCTCGGTGAGCTCCGACAGCTGCTTGGCCGAGACGAGCGTGGCCAGGTCGAGCCGGCCGGCGCCGGTGTTGTCGACGACGTCCGGCGGGGTGTTGGCCACGAACCGGGGCTGCAGCGCCTCGCCGACCTTCTGGATGCCCTTGTGGTCGATGGTCGCCTTGGCGTGCTTGCCCTTGTAGAGGTCCTCGGCGTGCTTGGCGTAGTCGTCGCCGTAGCCGCCCTTGAAGATGACGACCTCGAGCGGGGCGTCGTCCTTGACCCCGAGCGGGTTGTCGGCGCTCTTGTCGCCCGCGCCGGCCGCGGGCTTGTCGTCGTTGCTCCCGCTGGTGACACAGGCGCTGAGCAGGGGCGCGGCGATGGCGACGCCGGCGGCGCCCTTCAAGATCGAACGACGACTGGGATACGGTGGGGTGGAAGGTGAGGGGTTCATGGAAGGCTCGCTCTCCTTTTATGCGGTACGCCGGATGCGCCCGGCGTACCGCGCCTCAAGTGCTGCGTTGTGCTCCCGCCCGCCCGGCACGTTGTCGGACAGGTAGACCGGCGGCGTGACGCCGGCGGCCAGCAGGCGCGCCACCACTTCGATGACGATCTGCTGGGCCAGCAGGGCCGCCGTGATCGAGGAGACCGCGCCGACGGCACCGCCGCCGGGCAGCGGCAGCGACGCGTCGCCGTAGGGGGCCCCGTTGTCGAGGACCACGTCGGCGAGGTCGCCGAGCTTCAGGCCGCTCTCGTGCCGCGAGTCCACCCGGGCGGAGTGTTCGAGCGACGTGATCGCGATGAGCGCGTGCCCCCGCTGCTTGACCAGCTGCGCCATCTCCACGACGGCGCCGTTGACGCCGGAGTTGGAGGCGATGACGAACGTGTCGTCGGGCTTGACGGGGGCGAGGTCGTAGAGGCGGTGGGCGACGGCGGGGGTGCGCTCGAGCTGGGGGTCGGCCAGCGCGCTGAGCGGGTCGCCGCCGTAGAGCACGATGTCGCGCAGGGCGATGCGGCTGGTGGGCACGAGGCCGCCGGCCCGGCCCGCGATCTCCATGGCGAGCGCCTCGGAGTGCCCGCAGCCGAACGCCTGGATCACCCCGCCGGCCCGGACCGTCGCGGTCATCAGGTCGGCGGCGTGCGCCACCTTGTCGCCCTGGGTTGTCCCGACGCGGTCGATCGCGGCGCGGATCACCTCGACGTAGTCGGCACTTCTGATGGTCACAGCGGCTTGTCCCTCCGTGGTCGCTTGCGGGTGGTGGTCGTGTCGGGCAGCCGGTGCGCGTCGACGGCGCGCACGGTGAGCTCGAGGGCCTCGGCGGTGCGCTCGTAGGTGCGCTGCGCCACCGCGACGTAGATGAGGTCCAGGACCAGCAGCTGCGAGTGCAGCGCGGAGAGGGCCGCGACCCGGAAGGTGGTCTCGTGGACCGAGGTGGTGAACACGACGTCGGCCACCTCGGCCAGCGGGGAGCGCCCGAAGGACGTCACCGCGACCGTCGTCGCCCCGTGGTCGGCGGCCTCGGCGAGGGTCTCGATGACCTCGCGGGTGCGGCCGGAGTGCGACAGCCCGATCGCGACGTCGCCCGGCCCGAGCAGCGCCGCGTTCGTGAGCGCGGTGTGGCTGTCGGAGCGGTACCAGACCGGGATCCGGATGCGTTCGAGCCGGAAGGCCATCTCCCGGCCGGCGGTACCGCTGGAGCCGAACCCGATGATCTCGACGCGCCCGGCCCCGGCGATGGCCTCCGCGACCCGCTCGACCGCGGCGACGTCCAGCCCGGCGGCGGTCGCCTGGATCGCCCGGGTGTCCGCGGCGGTGATCACCCCGAGAACGTCGCCGAGCGGGTCGTCCGGCGCGATGTCGCCGCTGATGTCGGTCTCCCAGCGCGCCTGCTCCGCCCGCCCGGTCTCGGTCGCGATCGCCACCCGCAGGTTCGCGTAGCCCTTGAAGCCGAGCGTCCGGCTGAACCGCGTGACGGTCGCCGTCGAGGTGCCCGAGCGCTCGGCGAGGTCGACGATGCTCGCGTGGGCCGCCGTCTCGGGATCGCCGAGGATCGTCTCGGCGATCTTCGCCAGGGCCTCCGGCATCGTCGGCCCCTCGATACGCAGCCGCCCGAGCAGCCCGCCACTCTCACCCGTCACCGGTCATCCTTTTCATCGTTCCGCCTTGGCGATGAAAATTACGACCACTTCAACTTCTAGTCAACAAGCATTTTCTATGTTTCCATCGATGCCATGGCAGTCGTGGCCCGGTCCGTGGTGGTCGGCGTGGACGCGGGCGGGACGGCGTCGAAGGCGGTGGTCGTCGACGAGACGGGCGCCGTGCTCGGGCGCGGGTCCGCCGGTCCCGGCAACCCGGCCGCCGGCGGCCCGGCGGCCGCGCGCGCCATCGGGTCGGCGCTGCGGGCCGCGCTCGGGCCGGCCCCGGCGACGGTGACCTCTGGGGTGGTCGGCGTCGCCGGGGCCAGCGCCCTGGCCGATCCCGCGATCGCGGCCGCCTTCGCGGCGGAGTGGGAGGCGCTGGGCCTGCGCTGCCCGATGAGGATCGCGGGCGACGCGGTCACGGCCTTCGCCGCGGGCGGGGACTGGGCCTCGGGCGCGGTGCTCATCGCCGGGACGGGCGCGGTCGCCGCGCTGGTCGAGGGGTTCGAGATCACGCGCGTCGCCGACGGGCTGGGCTGGCTGCTCGGCGACGAGGGCTCGGGGATGTGGCTGGGGCTGCGGGCGGTACGGCTGGCGGCGCGTCGATGGCGGGCACCGCTCGCGCGCCGGGTGGCCGCGCACGCCGGGGCCGCGACCGCGGACGACCTCGTGTACTGGGCCCAGGCGCTGCCCCCGTTCGGCGCTCTCGCGCCGGTGGTGTGCGAGCTCGCCGACGCCGGCGACCCGGACGCCTCCGCGATCACGACCGAGGCCGCGCGGCGGCTGGTCGCCACCCTCGACGAGCTGGAGGCGCCGGGCGCCCCGGTGGTGCTGGCCGGCGGCCTGCTCGTCGCCGACACCCCGGTGCGCCGCGGCGTGCTGGCGCGGCTGGCCGCGCGCGGCGCCACGGTGGGCACCGCGCACGACCCCGCGCTCGGCGCGGCCCGGCTCGCGCTCAGGAGCACGGCGCAGGCGACGACGAACGCCGCGTTCGACACCGCCTTCAGGGGCTCGGCCCACAGGCCCGGGCCGAGGCGCTCGCAGTAGTCCACGCGGCCGACGCCAACCGCCCGAGTTGCCGGGCGGGCGAGCGGGTAGCGTCGGGATCATGACGAGCCTGACCCGCGGCGAGGCGATCGAGCGAGGCCGGCTCATCGCCGTGCGCTCCTACGCGATCGAGCTGGACCTCACCGAGCCGGACACGTTCACCTCGCGCACGGTCGTCGAGTTCGTCTGCTCCCGCCCCGGGGCCGCCAGCTTCGCGGAGGTCAAGGGGGCGCAGGCCGTGCGCGTGACGCTGAACGGCCGCGAGGCACCGGTCGCGGACGGGCGGGTGGCGCTGGCGGACCTGGCCGCCGAGAACCGGCTCGAGGCCGAGTTCACCGCGCGGTACTCCCCCAGCGGCGAGGGCATCCTGCGCTTCACCGACCCCGAGGACGGCGAGACGTATCTCTACGGCCAGGCCCCGCTCGACGACGCCCAGCGCATGTTCGTCTGCTTCGACCAGCCCGACCTCAAGGCGCCGATGACCCTGACGGTCCTCGCTCCCGCACAGTGGACGGTCCGGGCGAACGCGCCGGTGGCGGCGCGCACCGGCGGCCGCTGGGCGTTCGAGCCGACGCCGCCCCTGTCCACCTACCTGTTCAGCTTCGTCGCCGGCCCCTGGCACGTGCTGGAGCGCGAGCACGACGGCATCCCCCTGGCCCTGCTGTGCCGCCGCAGCCTCGCCGCCGGCCTCGACGCCGACGCCGACGAGCTGTTCGCCGCGACGGCCGCGGCCTTCGACCGCTACCACGAGCTGTTCGGGGTGCGGTACCCGTTCGCCAAGTACGACCAGGCCTTCGTGCCCGAGTTCAGCGGCGGCGCGGTCGAGAACCCGGCCCTGGTCAACTACCGCGAGGAGTTCCTGTTCCGCGCGGGCGCGACCGACAGCGACCGGCACCGGCGCTTCGTGGTGATGGCGCACGAGATGGCCCACATGTGGTTCGGCAACCTGGTGACGCTGCGCTGGTGGGACGACGTGTGGCTGAACGAGGCGTTCGCGGAGATCATGGGCTGGCGGGTCGCGGCCGAGACCGGGCGGCACCCGTCCGCGGCGGCGGACTTCGCGATCTGGCGGGAGCGGTGGGGCCTGCTGGCCGACGAGCGCCCGTCGACGCACCCGGTCGCCCCGGAAGGGGTCTCGGACACGGCGGTGGCCTTCCAGAACTTCGACGGCATCTCCTACGCCAAGGGCGCCGCGGCCCTGCGCCAGCTCTCGATCGCGCTGGGCGACGAGGTCTTCCTCGACGGCCTGCGCAAGTACTTCTCGGCGTACCGGTTCGCCAACGCCGATCTGTCGGACTTCCTGGCCGTGATCGGCTCGGCGGCCGGCCGCGACCTCACGGGCTGGGCCGAGCTGTGGCTGCGCAGCACCGGCGCGAACACGCTGCGCGCGGTGCCGTCCCGCGGCGAGCCCGGCCTGCGGATCGAGCAGTCCGGCCGCCCGCTGCGCCCGCACCACCTGACCGTGGCGGCGTTCGCCTCGGACGGCTCGGTGACCCGCGAGCCCTGCGTGATCGACGGCCCCGGCGCGCTCGTGCCGGGCGTCACCGCGGCCGCCGGCACGGTGGTGCTGCTCAACGCCGGCGACGAGACCTACGCGAAGGTCCGCTTCGACCCGTTCAGCCGCGCGGCCCTGGCCGCGGTCCTGCCCGACCTGGACGACTCCCTGGCCCGCGCGGTGATCTGGGCCGCGATGACCGACGCCGTGCGCGACGGCGAGATCCCGCCGTCGCAGCTGCTGAGCCTCCTCGTGGCGGCCCTGCCCGCGGAGCGCCAGGAGGGCGTCTTCGACGAGGTCCTGGCCTTCGCCCGCGACGCCCTGGCCCGCCGCGGCCTGATCCCGTTCGCGCCGCTGGCCGAGGCGTGCGCGGCGGCGCTGTCGGCGGCGGCGCCGGGCTCGGGCCGCCAGCTGGCCACCGCGCGGGCGCTGGCCACCGTGGCCGGCGCGCCGGTGCTGCGCGCGTGGCTCACCGGCGGCCCGGGCATCCCGGACGGCCTGGTGATCGACGCCGACCTGCGCTGGTCGCTGCTGCTGCGCCTGGCCGCCCTGGGTGACGCCACCCCCGAGGAGATCGCCGCCGAGGAGCGCCGCGACCCCAGCGCCAAGGGGGCCGAGCGCGCCGCCGCCTGCCGGGCCGCCCGCCCCGCCGCCGAGGCCAAGGCCGCGGCCTGGGACGCGCTCGTGCACGACCCGAACCCCCGCCTCGCCGTCGCCAACGCCGAGGCGTTCTGGCAGCCGGGCCAGGAGGTGCTCACCGACCCGTACGCCGAACGCTACTTCGCCGACGTGCCCGCCATGCTCGAGGGCCGCTACCCGCTCGCGGCGCTGAAGGTGGTCCGGTTGGCGTTCCCCCGGTTCTCTCCGCGCGCGCTGGCGCCGGCCGAGGCGATGCTGCGCCGCACCGACCTCGACCCGCTGCTGCGCCGCGAGATCGCCGACGGCGCCGACGAGCTGCGCCGCTGGGACCGTGACCCTGACCGGGACCCCGTCACGCGGTGAGGGCCTCCAGGCGCTCGACCGCGGCGGCCGGGTCCGGCATCGCGGCCACCTCGGCGCGCAGGGCCTGCGCCGCGGCCGCGTACGACGGGCCGGTGAGCACCGTGCGCAGGGCCGCGGCCGCGTCGGCCCCGGTCGCGGCCACGGCGTCGAGGACCACGCCCACGCCCAGCTCCGCGCACCGGTCGGCGTTCGCGGGCTGGTCCGCGCCCATCGGCACCAGCACCATGGGCAGGCCGTGGGCGAGGGCGCCGACGACGGTGCCGGAGCCGGCGTGGGTCACCACCGCCGAGCAGCGGGGCAGCAGCGATGCCTGCGGGATGTACCGCTCCACCCGCACGTGCGCGGGCTGCGGGCCGAGCTCGGCGGGATCGATGCCCGCGCCCACCGTGACGACGAGCTGGATCGGCAGCGAGCGGAAGCCGGACAGCAACCGCGTGAAGAGGTCGCCCGACTCGGTGTTGAAGATCGTGCCGAGCGTGCAGTACACGGTCGGCGGGTCGGTCGGAGCCGGGGCCACGAGCTCGAACGGGCGCATCGCGAACGGGCGCCCGGGGATGGCGGCCGGGCGGAACGTCGGCGGCACCGGCGAGATCACCAGGTGCCGGTCCAGCATCGCCAGCGACGGGTCGGCGGGCAGGCCGTGCGCGGCGCGCGCCTCGTCGAGCAGGGCGGACAGGCCCGCGGGGCGGCCGAAGCCGCCGGCCGCCAGGACCACCACCGACGCGTGCGGCAGGCCCAGCGCTTCCGCCGCGATCATGCTGCCGAAGTCGGCCTCGTCGCACACGATCAGGTCCGCGCGCCACTGCCGCGCCACCGCGCCCGTCGTCGCCGCGCGCTCCCGGGCGATCCAGCCGCCGAAGCCCCCGACGAACTCGCGCTCCTCGCGGTCGCGGTCGACGGGCCGCAGGGGGCGGCGCTCGTCCGGCTCGTCCGCGCCGGCGGGGAAGCCCTCGAACTCCTTGGGCAGGACGCCGGGTCTGCCGGTGAAGGCGACGGCGTGGCCGCGGGCGGCGGCGGCCCGGGCCAGCGGGAGGAGCGGCTGGACGTGGCCGTTGCCGCCGGCGAAGCCGAACAGGATGCGCATGAAGATCTCCTGGAATATTCGTGGGGGCGTTGTCGAAATCCGCGGACCGAGCTCGACGCGGTGGTGAAGGCTACAGAAACCACGGAAGGGAACCCGAAATGCGCTACATGATGATGCACAAGCTGGACGACTCGAACCCGGCGCTGTGGCAGCCGACCCCCGCCTTCATCGAGCGGTTCGCAAAGTACATGGACGAGGTCAGCAAGGCCGGGGTGCTGCTCGCCGCCGAGGGCCTGCTGCCCAGCTCGGCCGGGGCGGCGACGATCTCCAAGCGCGACGGCGAGACCACGGTCGTCGACGGGCCGTTCGCGGAGGCGAAGGAGGTCATCGGGGGCTTCGGCATCGTGCAGGTGCGCGACCAGGCCGAGGCCGTCGAGTGGGCGCGGCGTTTCGCGGACCTGTTCGACCACGACATCGAGATCGAGGTGCGGCGGGTCTCCGAGTACGAGGGCTAGCTATGTTGGCCGGGTGAGCTCTTCCGGTACCGATGCCAGATCCGCGATCGAAGCGGTCTGGCGGATCGAGGCGGCGCGCGTCGTCGCGGGCGTCGCCCGGCTCGTCGGCGACGTCGGCCTCGCGGAGGAGCTTGCGCAGGACGCCCTGGTCGCGGCGCTGGAGCAGTGGCCGGCCGAGGGCGTCCCGCGCAATCCCGGGGCGTGGCTGATGACGACGGCGAAGCGGCGCGGGATCGACACCATCCGGCGGCAGCAGGTGCTGCACAAGCACCTGCCCGCCCTGGCCGGTGAGGAGCGGCTCGACGATCCGGCGCTGGAGGCGGTGCTCGAGCAGGAGCCCATCGAGGACGACCTGCTCCGCCTGATCTTCACCGCGTGCCACCCGGTGCTCAAGCCGGAGGCGCGCACGGCCCTGACCCTGCGCCTGCTCGGCGGGCTGTCCACGGACGAGATCGCGCGGGCGTTCCTGGTCCCGGACGCGACGATGGGCCAGCGCATCAGCCGCGCCAAGAAGGCCCTCACCGAGGCGAAGGTGCCCTTCGAGCTGCCCACGGGCGCGGCCCGCGCCGAGCGGCTGGCCTCGGTGCTGGAGGTCATCTACCTCATTTTCAACGAGGGGTACTCCGCGACGGCCGGCGACGACTGGATGCGCCCGGCTCTGTGCGGGGAGGCGATGCGCCTCGGCCGCGTGCTGGCGGGGCTGATGCCGGGCGAGGCGGAGGTGCACGGCCTCGTCGCGCTGCTGGAGATCCAGGCGTCCCGCGCGGCCGCCCGCACCGGCCCCGGCGGCGAGCCCATCATGCTGCTGGACCAGGACCGGCGCCGCTGGGACCGGCTGCTCGTGACCCGCGGCCTGCGGGCGCTCGAACGCGCCGAGGAGCTGGGCGGGGGCACCTACACGCTGCAGGCCGCGATCGCCGCCTGCCACGCCCGCGCCCGCACCGCGCAGGAGACCGACTGGGCCGAGATCGCGCGGTTGTACGCCCGGCTCGCCGCCCTCGCCCCGTCGCCGATCGTCGAGCTCAACCGCGCCGTGGCCGTCTCGATGGCGCACGGGCCGGCCGCGGGGCTGACGGTGCTGGAGCCGCTCCTGGAGGACAAGGCGCTGCGGGGGTACCACCTGCTGCCCTCGGTCCGCGCCGACTTCCTCTTCCGCCTGGGCCGCCGCGCCGAGGCCCGCGCCGAGTTCGAGCGCGCCGCGTCGATGACCCGCAACGAGCGCGAGCGCACCCTGCTGCGGGCCCGGGCCGAGGCCTGCGGATGACGTGACCGCGGACCTGCGCGTGCCCGGGCCGGCCCGGGATGGTCAGGTGCGGGGGCGGGGGCGGGCCGAGCGGCGGATGACGATCTCGGCGACGGCCAGGTTGAGCACCCAGGCCGAGATCAGCGCCACGCTGCGCCAGGCCGGGTAGTCCGGGCCCTGCGGGTCCAGCGGGATCAGGGGCAGGCTCGTGAAGACCTGGGTGCCGGCGCCCATGGCGAGGGCGTAGGCGCGGATCATCCAGGCCTTGTGCGCGTGGAAGTCGCGGCGGCGGATGGCGGCGAAGCCAAGGACGATCGAGACCAGCATGCCGATGCCCACGACGTAGCGGGCCGCGTTGGTCGCGGCGTTGTCGCCCCTCGGCAGGTCGTAGAAGGTGGTCATCCACAGGCCGGACAGGGCCACGGCCAGGCCGCAGAGCACCAGGACGCGGCCGGTGACGCGGTGCCACCGGCGGTGCCGGCGACGGAAGTGCGGGGCGAACTGCAGGGCGCCGAGGAACGCGTAGAGGACCGCGCCGACGATGTGGACGAGGACCGGGGCCGGCATGTCGACGAAGCGGGCGTTGGCCGCGGTGCGCTCGACGCCGCCGGTCAGCTGGGCGACCCGCACGCCGCCGGCCAGGGAGGGAACGAGGGCGAGCACGAACAGGCCGGCGATGATGGGCCAGTCGCGGGTGCGGGTGCGGTCGGCAACGGTCGTCATGAGCACCGATGGTGGGCTCCGCGCGGGCCGGAAACATCGATCCATGGGCCGGGGCCGGGCCCGACCAAAGTTCAGCTGCCGGGCCGGACCCGGTTCGTCTCGTAGGCCCACATCGCGATCTCCACGCGGTTGCGCACGCCCAGCTTCAGCATGAGGGCGGTCACGTGGGACTTGACGGTGCTGAGGGTGATGAACAGCTCGTCGGCGATCTCGTTGTTCGTGCGGCCGCGCGCCACCCGGGCCAGGACCTGCTCCTCGCGCTCGGTCAGCGGCTCGATCGGCCGGCGGGGCGGGGCCGCGGGGCCGTTGTCGGCGAAGGCGCGCAGCAGGCGGGTCGTGACGCTGGGGGCGATGAGCGCGTCGCCGTTCGCGGCCGCGTGCACGGCCTGGGCGAGCAGCGCCGGGCCCGCGTCCTTGAGCAGGAAGCCACGGGCGCCGGCGCGCAGGGCCGCGTAGACGTATTCGTCGAGGTCGAAGGTGGTGATGACGACGACGGCGAGGGGGTCCTCGACGCCCGGGCCGGCCAGCTGGCGGGTCGCCTCCAGCCCGTCCATGGCGGGCATCCGCACGTCGAGGAGGCAGACGTCGGGGCGCAGCCGGCGGGCCAGCTCGACGGCGCGGCGGCCGTCGGCGGCCTCGGCCACCACCTCGATGTCCGGCTGGGCGTTGAGGATCATCGTCAACCCGGTGCGGACGATCTCCTGATCATCCGCGACCAGCACCCGCACGCTCACCGGCCAATGCTACGGGCGGTGTCGAACCGTCAGATCCGCCGAAAGTACGACCGGCCACGGCGAGCGCGGCGAGGGCGGGGACGAGCGCGACCGCGAACGCGGCCAGGTAGGCGGCGGGGCCGGCGTCGACGAGCGCGGCGAACAGGGAGCCGCCGGCGGCGAGCGCGATGGTGGTCAGCAGCGCGTCGGCGACGGCGAGGGCGGAGCTGCCCGCGCCCTGCCGGCCCGGCTCGGACAGGCGCAGCACGAGCGCCGCCGAGACCGGCGACACCAGGCCCATGCCGAAGCCGGCGAGGCACCAGCCGGCGACGACGACGGCCACCGGTACAGCCGCCGAGACGACCGCCACCGCGGACAGCACGCCGGCCGCGATGCCCGCGGCGCCGAGCCGCAGCCGGGCCGTGTCGCCGAGGCGCCGGCCCGTCCGGGCCTGCAGCCACGAGCCGGCGGACCAGAAGAGCGCGCCGACGGTGACGCTCAGGCCGGCCAGCGCCGGGCTGAGGCCGCGCTCGCGGGTGAGGATGAGCGGGATGAACACGTCGGCCTGCATGAACGCGGCCCCGGCGAGGCCGCGCAGGAGCACGACGCTGGGCAGGCCCCGGGCGGCGGCGAGGGTGCCGCGCGGCAGCAGCCGCACCCCGCACACGGCGGCGACCACGAACCCGGCCGCGAGCAGGGGCAGCGACTCCTGCCCGCCGACGTAGAGCACGAGGGCCCCCACCGCCGCGCCGATCGACCACGGCACCCGCGAGGGACCCGCCGCGCCCGAGCCGCCGGCGATGCCGCGGATCCGCGGCCACACCACCGCCATCGCCGGGGCGGCCGCCAGCACCACCAGCAGGAACACCCAGCGCCAGCCGACGAACTGCACGATCAGCCCGGCCACCGCGGGCCCGGCGACGGCGGGCAGGACCCACGCCGCCGACATCAGCGAGAACACGCGTGGATGCTCGGCGGTGGGGTAGGCGCGCCCCACGACGACGAACAGCGCCACGTTCACCAGCCCGCCGCCGAACCCCTGCACCAGGCGCCCCAGCACGAGCACCCACATGTGCGGGGCCAGGCCGGCCAGCAGCAGCCCGGCGCAGAACAGCGCCACGCCCGCGGCGGCCGGGCGGGCCGGGCCCGCGCGGTCGCACCACGCGCCGGCCAGCACCATCCCGACCACGCTGGTCGCGAGGGCGCCGCCGAAGGCGAAGCCGTAGAGCGGGAGCCCGTCGAGGGCGCGGGCGACCGAGGGCATGGCGGCGGTGACCGCCACCGCCTCGAACGCGACCAGCGTGACCAGGGTCACGAGGCCGGCCGTGAGCGTGCGTCTGTTCTCCACGCGGCCCAACGTCGCACCTCAACAGGGCTTCAGGTCAAGCGAGATCATGATTTCACCACTCGTTGACATCGGTGTGCGGTTATGCCAACAATCGTTTGCCAACATGTGTTGGCAAACGTGATCCAGAAGGAGACGCCATGAGGACCGTCATCGCCGGGGCCGGCCCCACCGGCCTGCTGCTCGCCGGGGACCTGGCCGCCGCCGGCGCCGACGTGACCGTGCTGGAGCGCCGCGCCGGGGAGTCGAACCTGACCCGCGCCTTCGCCGTCCACGCGCGCACGCTGGAGCAGTTCGACGCCCGGGGCATCGCCGAGGACGTCATCGCCACCGGCACGAAACTGGCCCGGCTGCGGCTGTTCGGGCGCGTCTCGGTGGACCTGGGCGGGCTGCCGTCGCGGTACCCGTTCGTGCTCATCACCCCGCAGTACAACGTCGAACGCATCCTCGAGGAGCGCGCGCTCAAGGCCGGGGCGCGGATCGTGCGCGGCACCACGGTCACCGGCCTGCGCCAGGACGAGCACGGCGTCGAGGTGCGCACCGACGGCGGCACGTTCGCGGCGGACTGGCTCGTCGGGGCCGACGGCGCGCACAGCGGGGTGCGGGAGGCGCTCGGCCTGCCGTTCCCGGGCCGGGCCGCGGTCCGCTCGCTCATGCTCGCCGACGTCCGGCTCGCCGACCCGCCGGCCGACGTGATCACCGTCAGCGCGGTCGGCTCCGCGTTCGCGTTCGTGGCGCCGTTCGGCGACGGGTGGCATCGCGTCTTCGCCTGGAACCGCGGGCACCAGGTCGGCGACGAGGTGCCGCTGGAGATCGAGGAGGTCCGGGCCACGGTCCGGGAGGCGTTCGGCACCGACTTCGGGATGGGCGAGTGCCGCTGGCTCTCACGGTTCCACAGCGACGAGCGGCAGGTCGAGCGGTACCGCACCGGCCGCGTCTTCCTCGCCGGCGACGCCGCGCACGTGCACTCCCCCGCCGGCGGCCAGGGCATGAACACCGGCCTGCAGGACGCGGCCAACCTCGGCTGGAAGCTCGCCGCGGCGGGGGCGGGCTGGGCACCGGCCGGGCTGCTCGACACCTACCAGTCGGAGCGGCACGCCGTCGGCCGGACGGTGCTGCGCTCCAGCGGCGGCCTCATCCGCCTCGCGCTGCTGAGCTCGCGCGGCGCCCGGCTCGGCCGCGACGTGCTCGGCGGGCTGGCGCTGCACGTCCCGGCGGTGCAGCGGGGGCTGACCGGCACCGTGTCCGGGATCGGCATCGACTACCCGCACGCGCCCCGCCAGGCCGACGTGGACCTCGGCGGGGCGCGCCTCTACGAGCTGCTGCGCCAGGGCCGGCACGTGCTGCTCGCGCCGGAGGCTCCGCAGGGGTACGAGGACCGGCTCCTCCATGCCCCGCACGAGCGCCGCGTGCTGGTCCGCCCCGACGGGTACACGGCCTGGGCGGGCACCCAGGGAGATCTCGCGGTCGCGCTCCGCGCGCATCTCGGAGAGCCTCGGTGACGAATGACACCTAGCTCGGATGATCTCTTGACACGGGAGTGTTGATCGATGTGTCATGCCGGTCACAGAAGCGGTTCTCGTTGGGTTGCTGCCGCCGCATGGACGACACACACGGGGACGACGGAACGCTTGCGAGACGTGCCGGGCCCCGCGCCGCCACGGGGGGCCCGGCACCCTCTCACCCATGCAGCCCGCCCTCGCCCTCGCGCTCGAGGACGCCGCGCCGGACCTGAGGCCAGCACCCGGGGAAAGTCAGGGACAACCCGGACTGCCCGCCGCGCGCCCGGGCGGCATGCTGGGGAGGTGCTGACTGCCGGCCCCATCGACGCCTACGTCGCCTCGCTGCGCGGCGCCCTGCGCGGCCCCCGCGCGGCCAAGGCGGACCTGGTCACCGAGGCTCGCGACGGGCTCGCCGACGCCGCGCAGCGTTACGAGGCCGACGGCCTGGACCGCCTCGACGCCGAGCGGGCCGCGGTCGAGGAGTTCGGCCCCGTCGCCGCCCTCGCCCCCGAGTATCAGCGCGAGCTGGCACTGGCCCAGGGCCGGCGCACCGCGATCATCGTGGGCGCCGCGGTGGCGCTCCAGGCGCTGGTCTCCGAGGTGGCGTGGCGGCGCGCGGCGGTGGCGTGGAGCTGGGAGCCGGGCCGCGCGTACCTGATCCTGGCGCGCACCGTCGACTACGCCACCTACGCCGTGGTCGTGGGGGCGCTGCTGGCCGCGCTGGCGTGCGGGATCGGCAGCCGCTACGTCGACGTCGGCCGCCGGTTCGTGCGCGCGACCGGGATCGCCGCGATCGCCACGGTCGCCTTCTTCGTCGCCGGCGGCGTGCTGCTCTCGGTGTTCAGCCCCACCTGGGGTCACGGGAACACCGGCGGGGCGACCGATCTTTCGCTGGCCGCCTCCGCGATCACGTTCACGCTGCCGGCGGTGATGACCTTCTCCGGCCTGCGCTGCGTCCGTGCGTCCTAGAGCGTCTTGGAGCGTTCTCGAGACGCTCTAGGGCACCTGGTCGACGGTGCCGCGCGGCGTCGAGGGGTTGCAGCGCTTGATCCGCGCCGCGGTGAGCCGCGAGCCCTCCACGAGCCCGTAACGCTGGACCGCCTGCAGGCCGTAGTTGCTGCACGAGGGCACCTGGCGGCACTTGATCCCCAGATGCGGGGAGACGAAGCGCTGGTACCCGCGGATCGCTGCCATCCCCGCCCGCCCGGGCCCGCCCGGGTCCCGCCGCGGGGCGCGCGAGGGCGCCGAGATCGCCATGAGCGACAGCAGCGAGCCGAGCATGATGGGGCTGCAGTCGCAGACGTCGCAGTGCCAGTCCGGCCCGCAGTCGCCGTCGTCGCGCCGCTTCCGGTTCTGCTTCCGGTTGCGGTTCTGCTGCTGCTGCGCCCCCCGGTGCCGCCGCTTCGCCCGCCAGATCCCCACGTAATCCCCCAAACCCATGCCGGCGATTGTGACCACCGCCGCCGAGACGATCAAGGATCGGTCGCGGCTCCGACACGAAAACGCACCCGGATGGCCGACTTCGCGCGGGCGGCCGGGAATGTCCGGACAGTCCCGGACACCCGGACGAAGTCGAACAACCAAGTGCGTTTGTGCCGTAGCCGCGGGGTGTGGTTGGGTGCCCGGCCGGCGGGGCTGATCCGCCGGCCGGGCCGAAGCCACACCATGAGGTTCCGCGGTGCCTTACTTGGACGCGATCTCGGCGTCGCCACCGTCGGCGTGGAACTGGGTGCCCTCGGCGAACGCGGCGTCGAAGCGCTCCTGCAGCGCGCTGAGCTCGCTGAACTGGGCCTCGTGCGACGACTGGCTGCCCTCGGCCGCGAAGACGTGGTCGTCGGAGGTCGCGTCGTGCGAGTAGTTGGTGTAGTCGTCCGACTCGTAGTGCACGGCCGCCGGCGCGTCGTACTCGACGTGGTGCCCCTGCGAGAAGTCCGTCGAGTCCGTGTCGTGGTGGCCCTCCTCGTACACGCCGAACTGGCTGCTGGCGTCGGCCTCCGAGCCCGCGGCGTGGTGCATCTGGTCCAGCGAGCCGTGCTCCTGGCCGGCGTCGTACTGGCCGTAGTCGACCTCCTGGCCGCCGTCGTAGCCCGTGTCGCCGGTGTCGTAGTCGCTCATGGTGCGCTCCCCTTGGAAGGTGTTGGTGTGTGGCCTTGCATGAAGAACGGTACGGTCGCGGCCACCGCCGCGAATCCCGGAAACGTGCCACCACGTCGCCGCCCTGGTTCGACCCCCGCCGATCAGCGCCGCAGGGCCTGCGCGGTCGCCGGGTCGGCCGGGAAGAAGGACTCGATCGCCAGCTCCGCGACCGTCACGTCGTGCGGGGCGCCGATGACCGCGGTGATGCCGAAGAGGCGCAGCTCCTCCTCGCCGAGCCGGATGCGCAGCGGGACCACGACGTCGTGCGAGGCGGCGGGGGCCTCTCCCCCGGGGTACCCCTGCAGCTCCTGGAGCAGGTCGCGCAGTGCGGGATCGCCCGTCGCCGCGATCTGCCGGCGCAGGCGCGCGAACAGGTGCCCGCGCCACTGGTCCAGATTGACGATCCGCGGCGCGAGCCCCTGCGGGTGCAGCGACAGGCGCAGCACGTTGACCGGGCCGCGCAGCAGGTGCTCGGCCGCCCCCTCGGTGATGCGCAGCAGCGGCCCGTTGGCCTCGAGCAGGTTCCAGCCGCGGTCGACCACGACGGCCGGGTAGGGCTCGTGCCCGGCCAGCACCTGCCGCAGCGAGGCCCGGACCTGCCGCAGCGCCGGCCCGTCGAGGCCGTGCTCGGGGTAGGCGGGCGCATAGCCGCCGGCCAGCAGCAGGGTGTTGCGCTCGCGCAGCGGCACGTCGAGGTGCTCGGTCAGGCGCAGGATCATCGCGCTGGTCGGCCGCGCCTTGCCGGTCTCCACGCAGCTCAGGTGCCGAGTGGAGACCTCGGCCTGGTTGGCCAGCTCGAGCTGGCTGAGCCGCCGCCGCTCGCGCCACTGCCGCAGCAGCACCCCCACCTGCTCGCTCATGGGCGCAGCCTAAGCCGGGCCGCGCGCCGTTTCCAGGAGCTGCGGGGTCGTGCAAGACTTGCCTGCCGTGGACAGCGATACTTTCTGGTCGATCATCGACGGTGCTCGGTCCGCCGCCGGGGACCGCGTCACCCCGGGCTTCGCCGAGCGGTTCACGGCCGCGCTGCGGATGCGCCTGGCCACCCTCGACAAGAGCGAGCTGCTGGACTTCGACGCCCACCGCACCCAGCTGCAGGCCCGGGCCAACTCCTCGGCCATGTGGGCGACCGGCCGGGTGGTGGCCCGCTACGCCGACGCGTTCGTGGACGGGCTGATCGCGCGCGGCCGCGACACCTACGAGCGCGCGGTCGCCGACCCGGACGCGCTCGCCGACGACCCGGTGGTGCGGGCCGTGGCCGCGGGCGACCTCGCGGCGCACGAGCTGGCCCCGCGGGAGGTCGAGGACCTCGCCGAGGAGCTGTACGGCGAGACCGACGACTACCCGATGCTGCTGCGCGCCCGGACCGGGCAGGTCGCCCCGCTCGTCGAGGACGACTGGGACGACGATGACGACAACGAGGTACGCAAGCACCTGCCGAAGATCGCCGCGCTCTTCCTCAGGTGATCCCGAGCGGGCCGGTGCCCGCTCGGCCGTCGCGCCGGCTGCGACCAGCCAGCTCCATGGCCGCCACATGGCGCGTCCGAGGTTTCCTCCGGTTTCCCGATCAGGGCGGCCCGTTCGGGCGAATCCCTTCGGTACCGCCTGGGTAGCACGACGAAAAGGCCTGCACCAGGAGCGTGTTAGGCTCGCGACGCCTCACTACCTGGAGAGTTTGCGCATGAGCAATCACCGGTCGGTCGTCATCAACGGAGACCTCGGCAGCGGCAAGTCCACCGTCTCCGTCGCGCTCGCGAGCCGGCTCGGCCTGCGCCGCATCAGCGTCGGCGACATGTACCGGGAGATGGCCCAGCGCCGCGGCATGACCGCGCTGCAGCTCAACCTCCACGCCGAGCTGGACGACGCGATCGACAGCGCCGTGGACAGCCTGCAGACCGAGATCGCCCAGTCGGGCGAGCAGCTCATCGTCGACAGCCGGCTGGCCTGGTTCTTCTTCCACGAGGCGTTCAAGGTCCACCTCATCACCGAGCCGAACGAGGCCGCCCGGCGCGTGCTGGCCCGCCCGCACTCCGAGGTGGAGAACTACGCGTCGCTGGACGAGGCCAAGCGCAACCTGCACAGCCGCAGCGAGAGCGAGCGGATGCGGTTCCTGACGCGGTACGGCGCGGACAAGTACCGCCTGCGCAACTACGACCTCGTCGCCGACTCCACCCGCGCCAACCCCGACCAGGTCGTCTCGGCCGTGCAGGCCGCCTTCGAGGGCCGCCTGGGCACCGACATCCTGCGCGAGCGCCCGCCGCTGCTGCTGCTCGACCCGATGCGCATCTACCCCACGCGCGAGATCGACTTCGCGGACGAGACCCTCGCGCAGGAGCTGGCCGGCGCCGCCCCCGAGGACCTGGAGCCGCTGACGATCGGCCACAGCGGCCAGGACTACTACGTGATCGACGGCCACCGCCGCCTGAGCGCCGCCGTGCAGAACGGCGTGCACCTGGTGACGGGCAGCCTGCTCGCCGAGAGCGAGGAGGCGGTGACGAACCGCCTCAGCGCGAACGACTACTTCCGCACGCACGTGACGTCCGCGGTGATCGAGGCTTGGGAGCGGGCGCACGGCATCGAGCTGCCGGTGCCGGCGCACAACCCGGCCGAGGTGCACGCGGCCAACCAGTAACGCTTCCGCCTACCGCGACGGCCCGGTCCCTTCGAGGGACGCGGGCCGTTCGTCATTCCCGTCGACGACACACCGGCACCTTCGGACACGGCGGGCTCTTGCGCCGCACCCGCTCGGTCGGTCCTCCCGATTTCCGCGGCGCCCTCTCCCAATTCCGCGGCGCCCTCTCACACGGCACCTGCCGGAGCGGCCCGCCCCTGCCGCACGGCCGGCTCCTCCGCCGCACCCGCTCGCGCGGCCAACCCTCCCGCAGGGCACCCTTCCGAGCGGCTCGCCTTCCGCAGCGCTCTCCCGCACGGCCGGCTCCTCCGCCACACCCGCTCGCGCGGCCAACCCTCCCGCAGGGCACCCTTCCGAGCGGCCCGCCTTCCGCAGCGCTCTCCCGCACGGCCGGCTCCCCCGCCACACCCGCTCGCGCGGCCCGCCTTCCGCAGCGCCCTCCCGCACGGCCAGCTCCCCCGCCACACCCGCTCGCGCGGCCAACCCTCCGCACCTTCCCGAGCGGCCCGCCTTCCGCAGCAGCTACTCGTGCGGAGCCGAGCCTCCCGCCGCGACTGTCCCGCGAGCCTGTCGCTCTCCGCGGCCGGATCTCCCACTTGCTCTCGGAGCCGTTGCCGTTCCGCGTTACCGCGCCGCAGGCCAACAGCGAGGAGACCGACAGCAGCCGACATTTCCGATAAGTCCGACACTGCGTGATCGGACTTATCGCATTTTTACCCCGACAGGCGAAAAATCCGAAATGTCGTGGCGCGCAGCGCCCGACATTTCGCGCTGAAACCCGACGAACTCAGCCCCGCGGCGGCAGCTTGACCACGCTGACGAAGAACTCGTCGATCTGCCGGACCACCGCGATGAAACTGTCGAAGTCCACGGGCTTGGTGACGTACGCATTGGCGTGCAGCGAATAACTGCGCAGAATGTCCTCATCCGCCTGCGAGGTCGTCAGCACCACGACCGGAATACGCCGCAGGTCATGGTCCTCCTTGATGACCTGCAGCACCTCTCGCCCGTCCACGCGCGGCAGGTTCAGGTCCAGCAGGATGAGATCGGGCCGGGTCGCGTCGGCGAACTTGCCCTCGCGGCGGAGGTACGCCAGCGCCTCCTCCCCGTCCTGCACCACATTGAGCTTGTTGCGGACCTTGTGCTCCTCGAACGCCTCCTGCGTCATGAGCACGTCGCCCGGGTCGTCCTCGACCAGCAGCACCTCGATCGGCAGGGACGATTCCACTGGCGCGGTCATGCGGGAGACTCCTCTAGAGCGGGAACGGCTGCGGGCAGCGTGAACCGGAACAGCGTACCTTCGCGCGGCGAGGGATCGATCCAGATCCGCCCGCCGTGATATTCGACGATCTTCTTGGCGATCGCGAGGCCGATGCCGGTGCCGGGGTACGTCTCCTTGGCGTGCAGCCGCTGGAAGATGACGAAGACCTTGTCGGCGAACTCGGGCTCGATGCCGATGCCGTTGTCCTCGACGCTGATCTCGAACTCCCCGTCGCCGGCCGTGCTGTCGATCACGATCCGCGGCGGCACGTCGGGGCGGCGGAACTTGATCGCGTTGCCGATGAGGTTGCTGAACAGCGCGCCGAGCAGCGGCTCCTCGCCGCGCACGACGGGCAGGTCGGTGAAGATGATCTCGGCGCCGGTCGCCTCGCGCTGCGCGTCGAACTGCGCGGACGCGTCGAGCACCACCTTGTTCAGGTCGACGTCGGTGAACCCGCTGGTCAGACGGCCGATGCGGGAGAACGCGAGCAGGTCGTTGATGAGCCGCTGCATGCGCTGCGCCCCGTCGACGGCGAACCCGATGTACTGGTCGGCGCGATCGTCGAGCTGCCCGGAGTACCGTCGCTGCAGCAATTGGCAGAAGCTCGCCACCTTGCGGAGGGGCTCCTGGAGGTCGTGGCTGGCCACGTACGCGAACTGCTCGAGGTCCCGGTTGGACCGGGTGAGCTCGGCCGCCTGCTGCTCCAGCATGCGGTTGGCCTCCTCGACGAGCCGCCGCGCCTCCTGCACGTCCGTGAGGTCGGCGTTGATCCGCCGCCGCATGGTGTCGACGTCGTCGGCCAGCGCCGTCAGTTCCGGAGGACCAGAACTGCGGATCTGGTACTCGTAGTCGCCGCCCGCCACCCGCCGCACCTCGCCGGCCAGGTCGGTGACGGGGCGCGTGACCAGCCGGCGCAGGAGCAGCGCCAGCGCCACGCCGGCCAGGACGACCACGACGGCGGCGAAGATGAGCAGCAGCACGAGCACGTTGCCGGTGGTGCGCACCTGCCCGGCGACCTCGTCACGCCGCGTGACGATCTGCCCCGAGAGCGCGTTCATGCGCCCGGCGGCGTCGTTGTAGACGGCCCGCGCCTGGTCGGTCGGGGCGGCCGTCTCCGGCTTCACCCCATCCGCCCGCGTCTGGGCGATCAGCGGCTCCGCGACCTCGCGGCGGTACCGCGCCGTCGCCGCCGCGATCCCGTCCACGGTGCTCAGCAGCTTGGGCTCGTCCGCCAGCAGGTGCCGGGTGTCGGCGAGGATCGCGGCCTCCTGGCCCTGCGCGTCGCGGTAGTTGTCGAGGTCGGAGTCCTTGCCGGTGAGCAGGAACGTGCGGACGCTGGACTGCTGGCGCAGCAGCTGGGAGTACAACCGCTCGGCATTGACGAGCGCGGGCGTGAGGCGGTCCAGCACCTGCCCGGTCTCGCTGCGGTTGGCCGTGGCCGTCGCGGTGGCGCTGACCGCGATCACGACGAGGAGGCCGGCGACGACGGCGCACAGTGCGGTGATGCGCCGCCACAGCGACCAGTTGGAGGGGGTCATGAAGTCCTCGATGGAGTCAGCACGAGCACGGCGATGTCATCCTGCACCGGCCCGCCGTTGTGGGCCTCCGCCTGCAGCGTGAGCCAGCCGGGCAGGTCCCGGGGCTCGGCGCGGACCGGGCTGGTCAGCACGCGGCACAGCCCGTCGACGCCGAGACGGTCGCCGGGCGCCGCGTCCGGGCCGGCCGAGCCTTCGATCAGCCCGTCGGTGTACAGCAGCAGCGACCACTGCCCCGGCGGGCCCAGCGGAATCTCGGCGGGCGGCCGGGGCATCCCGGGAATGACGCCCAGGACCAGGCCCGGGTCGACGTCGCACGGGACCGCACGGTCCCCGGAGATCAGGATCGGCGGCGGGTGGCCGGCCAGGCGGATGCGGGCGATCCCGGCGCGCAGGTCGACGGTCGCGACCGCCACGGTCGCGAACAGCTCGTCGGTGCGGCGCTCGGCGACGAGGACCTGCTCCAGCGAGTCGAGGACCTGCTCCTCCGGCACCCCGGCCAGCACCAGGGCCCGCCAGGCGACCCGCAGCGCCACGCCGAGCGGCGCCTCGTCGACCCCGTGGCCGCAGACGTCGCCGATGAGCAGGTGCAGGCGGCTGCCGTCGTCGACCCCGATCGCGTCGAAGAAGTCGCCGCCGAGCAGCGCCCGGTCACGGCCGGGGCGGTAGATGCTGAAGAGGTCGGCGGGCACATTGCGCATCAGTGGCTGCGGGAGCAGGCCGCGCTCGAGCCGGGCCGACTCGGCCTGGCGCAGCTCGGACTCGCGCAGGAGCCGGGCCTGCTCGTCGGCGCGCTTGCGCTCGACCGCGTAGCGCACCGCGCGGGCCAGGCCGGCGCCGTCGACCGTCCCCTTGACCAGATAGTCCTGGGCGCCCTCGGCCACGGCCGCGGTGCCGAGGTGCTCGTCCTCCAGCCCGGTGAGCACGCAGACCGCGGCGCCCGACACGTGCTGCAGCACCTGGCGCAGCCCGTCCAGGCCGCTCGCGTCGGGCAGCCCGAGGTCGAGCAGGATGCAGTGCACGTCGCGGAAGCGGGGCCGCGCCTCGCGCATGGTCTGCGCGATCTCGACGTCGAACGGCGCGTCGGCCTCGGCGAGCAGCTCGCGGACCAGGAACGCGTCGCCGGGGTCGTCCTCGACCAGCAGCACGCGGATCCGCTCGCCGGCGATCGGTCCGATGCGCCGGTGGCGAAGATCCACGGTCGTGCTGACGTCGGCCATGCTCACACCGGCCCGGAGGGCAGGAGTATTTGCCGCGCGGCACACATGAGGACGATCCTCCCCTAGGTCACGGCTTACTGCATGTGCGGGAGCAGTCTCTCAGGCCCGCACGGGCTCGCGCACGCGCCGGTCACCCGTGCCGTTCGGCGACCCGCCCTGTGGCGCCTGTCACTCGTAACGGTGGCGAGCGGCGGCGTGGATAAGCTTCGCCCGTGCACGGGCTCGGGAACGTCGTCGGACTCATCGCGGTCGTGGTCGCGACCTCTGTCCTCGCGCGCCGCATCGGCGTACTGTCGCCGATTCTGCTGGTCGTCGTCGGCATCGTGATCTCGTTCGTCCCGGGGCTGCTCGAGATCGAGCTCGACCCCGAGGTCGTGCTGATCGGCATCCTGCCGCCGATCCTCTACGTGGCGGCGCTGGAGACCTCGGTGCCGGCGTTCAAGTTCAACCTGCGGCCGATCCTGCTGCTCGCGGTCGGGCTCGTGCTGTTCACCACGGCCGCCGTGGGGTTCACGCTCAAGATGCTGCTGCCGGCCGTACCGCTGGCCGCCTGCTTCGCTCTGGGCGCCGTCGTCGCGCCGCCCGACGCGGTCGCGGCCACGGCCGTGGCGAGGCGCATCGGGCTGCCCCGGCGCGTGGTCACCGTCCTGGAGGGCGAGAGCCTCATCAACGACGCGAGCGCCCTGGTCACGCTCCGGGTCGCGGTGGCCGCGGCGGTCGGCGAGGCGGTCGACGGCTGGTCGATCACCGAGCAGGCCTCCATCGCGGTCATCGGCGGCGTCGCGTTCGGCGTGGCCGGCGGGCTGCTCATCGGATTCGTGCACAAGCGGGTCAGCAACCCGCTCATCGACAACGCGGTCTCGCTGCTCACGCCCTGGGTGGTGTTCCTGCCGGCCGAGGCCGTGCACGCCTCCGGGGTCGTCGCGGTCGTGGTCTGCGGCCTGTCGCTGGGCCACCGCATGCCGACCCTGATGTCGGCGGCCTCCCGCCTGCAGATGGACGCCTTCTGGCGGATGGTGAAGTTCCTGCTCGAGGGGGCCGTGTTCCTCCTCGTGGGCCTGCAACTGCGCGCCCTCATCGCCGACGTGGAGCGCTCGTTCGCGTTCACCGCGGGCGCCCTGGCCGCCGTGGTCGGCGTGGTGATCGTGGCGCGGATCGTGTGGCTCTTTCCGACGACGTACCTCGCCCGTCTCATCCCCAGCGTCCGCCGCCGCGACCCGTCGCCCTCCCTGGCCACCCCGGCCGTCATCTCCTGGGCGGGCATGCGCGGGGCGGTCACCCTCGCCGCGGCGCTCTCGCTGCCGGCGACGCTCGCGGACGGGATGCCGTACCCTCGCGGCCTCTTCGTCATCCTGGCCTTCGGCGTCATCGTGGCCACACTGGTCCTGCAGGGCGCAACCCTGCCGACGGTCGCGCGCTGGCTCAAGGTGCCCGGCGACGATCGGACCGAGGATGCCCTGGCGGAGGCTTCGGTACAGCACGAGGCCACCCGAGCCGGCAAGAACCGCCTCGAGGAGATCGCCGGCGACGCGCCCGAGGGTGTCGTGGAGCGGCTGCGCCAGATGGCCCTGTCCCGCTCCAACATGGCCTGGGAGCGCCTGGGCCGCTCGGACCGGGAGACGCCGTCCGCCGCCTACGCCCGCCTGCGCCGCGAGATGCTGCGCGCCGAGCGCGAGGTTTTCCGCAAAGCGCGCGACTCGGGGAGAATCCCGGAGGAGACGTTGCGCCAGGCGCAGCGCGACATGGACCTGGAAGAGTCACTGCTTGAGCGGGGGGACCTGTGACCTGCGTGCATCTGGAAGCGGCCGAGAAGGTTGAGCCGCCGGCGGTGGACGGCTGTCCGGAGTGCAAGGAGGGCGGGTTCACCGACTGGGTGCATCTGCGCCAATGCCTCGCATGCGGCCATGTGGCCTGCTGCGACTCGTCGCCGCGCCGCCACGCGACCCAGCACTTCCTGGTCACCCACCACCCGGTGATGCAGTCGATCGAGCCCGGCGAGTACTGGCGCTGGTGCTTCGTCCACGAATCCCTCGGCTAGGGGATTCCCCCGGTCGGCCGACGGCTTTCGTGCACACCTTCCCACCTGCGGGTATGCGTGTTCTCAGCCATTTCAAAGGAGATGCGGGACACAATCGTGGTCAGTTGGGCATGCAGTGGGGTGCAGCCGTGTTGCCATGGTCAACGGGGGATCTTTCACGCGGGGTAAAGGGGCGGGCCATGGCGAGTCCGGAATGGTGAGCGCGGTGCTGGACCTGGTGTCCGCACCGGGCGTGCTCTACGCCACGGTTCTCGTCCTGCTGACCATCGACGCCTTCATTCCCGTCGTGCCCGCCCAGGCCCTCATGATCGGCGGCGGCATCCTCTCCGCCTCCGGCCACGTGCAGCTGCTGCTCCTGGTCCTCTCCGGCGCCGCCGGCGTCATCGCGGGCGACCTGCTGGCCTTCGCGGTCGGCCGCCGCCTCGCCCGCCGGGGCGAACGCCGCCGCCGCGAACTGCCCCGCCGCGCCGCCAAGGTCACCGCAAGGCTGAACGAGGCGATGCAGCGCCACGTCTTCCTCGCGGTCCTCTTCTGCCGCTTCGTGCCCGCGGGCCGCATGGTGACCGCCCTCTACGCGGGCCGCAACGGCGTCTCGACCCGCCGCTTCGCCACGTACGACGTGGTGGCGGGCACGCTCTGGGCCACCTACGGCGCCCTGCTCGGCCACTTCGGCGGCGAGGCCATGGCCGACTCGTCCTGGCTGCCACTGCTGCTGATCGCCGCCGCGACCCTGCTCTTCGTGGCCGGCGCACCGCTGCTGGGCCTGGCCGGCCGCCTGAACAAGGGCAAGGTCATCACCGAGCCGGCCCTCCTTCCCCAGCCCGCGACCGCCGCTCCGGCCGCGGTCACCACTCTGGGCGAGCCCGCCGCTCTCATCGCCCTCGGCCGACCCGCCGCCGGAGCCGCGCTCCACGAGCCCGGCGCTCTCCTCGCCCTCGGCCAAACCGCCGCCGGAGCCGCGCTCGACGAGCCCGCCGTTCTCCTCGCCCTCGGCCAAACCGCCGCTGGAGCCGCGCCCGACGAGCCCGCCGCCGAGGTGCCCGCCCAGGTCACGCGGGGCACACAGCGCCCGGCCGCTCAGCCGCTGGGCCTGGTGAACCGCCTCCGCCGCCGCAACGCTTCCCCCGGGCCCGAGGCCGCAGCTCCTCGCCGCCAGCGCATCTGCCGCCGCTCGGCGATGGAGACCCTGGCCGCGGTCGAGCCCTTGGCCGCCATCGAGGTCATGGCAGCCGCCGAGGCCGTGGCCGCCGCCGAGTCGGTGGTCGTCCAGGTGAACGGCCTGGAGTCAGCGGCCCAGTAGCACGTCACGCCGGCGCATCACCACCGACCAGCCGCACCCCGCCGCCGCTGGAGGGAAGCGCCGGATGCTCACGTGGCGGCGCGGGGATGCATCGCCACCGGCCAGCCGCACCCCGCCGCCGCACCTCGCTCAACCTTCGCGACCGACCCCATCCCACCGTCCTCGGCCGTATTCCTCATTCCTCTTCGAGGGCCTCGATGGGGCACCCCTTCTCCCGAGCCGGGCACCTCTCGCGAACACCTCAGCCATAAGCGCCCCCGCACCCGCGCAACAAACCTCGCATTTCGGGCTTAATCTGGCGCCTTAGGACGAGTCCTGCACCCGGGCGGAAACCGGATGCACCTCCGGCCAACTGAACCCGTGGACGGGCAGGGCATCTCCTGGGGGGCGCTTCGACGGCATGCCCCACGCGGGTGCGCTGCCGACGTTGCGCTCCCACCGCCCCGCGAAAAGTCCGACACTTCGTGATCGGACTTTTCGGATTTATACCCTGACGGGGGATGGGAGCTATTGAAACGAAATGCCCGACTCGATGCCGAGCCGGGCATTTCGCAACACAGGTTCAGGCGGCCAGTCGAGCAACCTTCGACAGCAGCAGCGCCTCGGCGATGCACACGCGCTCGAACTCGGCGAGGTGCAGGCTCTCGTTCGGCCCGTGCGCGATCGTGTCCGGGTCCTCGACGCCGGTCACGAGGATCGCGGCCTTCGGGAAGAGCTCCTGGAACGTGGCGATGAAGGGAATCGAACCCCCGATCCCCATGTCGACTGGCTCCGCCCCGTCCCACGCGGCCGCGAACGCCTCGCGCGCCGCGTCGTACGCGGGTCCGGTCGCATCGATCGAGCACGGCTCGCCGAGCTGCTCGAGCTCGACGGTCACGCGGGCACCCCAGGGCGCGTGCTTGCGGAGGTGGTCGGTGACGGCCTCGTACACTTGTTGCGCCGAATCCCCGGGCGCGATCCGCACGCTGAACTTCGCCTTCGCCCGCGGGATCAACGCGTTCGGCGCGCCCGACGTGGCCGGCGCGTCGATGCCGAGAATCGAGATCGACGGGCGCGTCCAGAGCCGTTCGACCAGTCGGCCGGTACCGATGAACTGCACCCCTTCGAGCATGCCCGCCTCCTCGCGGAAGCGCTCCTCGGGATAGTCGAGCGGCGCCGAGTGCGTGCGCAGCAGTCCTTCGACGGCCACGTCCCCGGCGTCGTCGTGCAGGCTGGCGATGAGGCGCGACAGCGAGATGAGCGCATCGGGCACCGCACCGCCGAACATCCCACTGTGCACAGCATTTTCCAGCACTTGTACTTCCACGAAGCCGTTGACGATCCCGCGCAGCCCGGTCGTGAGCGCCGGCTGGCCGACGGCCCAGTTGCCGGAGTCCGCGATCACGATGACGTCGGCGGCGATATCGTCGCGATACTCGCGGAGCAGGTCCTCGAGCGACTCGGACCCGTACTCCTCCTCGCCCTCGATGAACACCACCACCCCGACGGGCAGGTCGTCCCCGAACGCGCGCAGCGCCGCGACATGCGCCATGACCCCGGCCTTGTCGTCGGCGACCCCGCGTCCGTAGAGGCGCCCGTCCCGCTCCACCGGCTCGAACGGGTCGCTCTTCCACTGCCCGAGATCCCCGACGGGCTGCACGTCGTGATGCGCGTACAACAGCACGGTAGGCGCCCCGGCCGGCGCCGGCTTGCGTCCGATGACCGCCGGCTGCCCACCCTTGCGTACGATCCGCACATCGGGCAGCCCGACCCCACGCAGCAACTCCGCAACGGCCTCGGCCGAGCGCTCGACGTGGCTGTGGTCGAATCCGGCAAACGCAATGCCGGGAATCCGGACGAGCGCCTCCAGATCGGCGCGCACACCCGGCATCTCCCGCCGGATCGCGGCGCGAAGCTCTTCCTCGGTTCGCACTGTCATATGGAGAACTTACTGCCCACCGCCCACAGCCGCCCCCGCCGCCCCGGCTTCGCGAATCCCTGCCTCCCACCCCGAAACCCCCGCGCAAGCCAAGATCAGCGGACCGGGCATCGAACGAACCCGAGCCTCGATCGCGCGGGCGACCACCCACCCCGCAGGCGTCCTATCAAAGCTCGCCACGGCGGATCCAGCACGCTCGCGCTTACCGGCCCGTCACCCGCTCCCGGCACCCATCCGCCGGTGAGCCCTCACTCCAACGCCTTCTTCGTGGGCGAGGACCGCCCAGTGCGCTCATGCACCGGATACGCAGCCCGCGGAGCTGACGATCCGCCGAGATCATCGCACTGACGCCGCAGCCCACCGACCAGGCCCGCTCTCCTCACACGAGGACCGCGCGGTGTACTCGCGCACCGAACACACCACGCCGGGCACTGCTGTGCACGCGCGACGACCGCCCGGTGCACTCGCGCACCGAACACACCACGCCGGGCACTGCTCTCCGCATACAAGGACCGCCCGGTCACTCACGCACCGGACAAACCGCGTCGAGCGCCGCTCTCCACGCACGAGGACCGCCCGGTGCGCTCCCGCACCGAACACTCCACGTCGAGCGCCGCTCTCCAAACACGATGACCTCGACGCCGACATCGCCGACACCGGCACCCGGCTCCTCTCCGGCAGGCACCGTCGCCGGTTGACGAAGTCCGCCAGCGCGAACCACGGGCCACCCGGCGCATCACGGCATCGCAGAACCCACAGCCCCGCCGGTGCCGCTCGAGTCCCCCGCTGTGTGAGGGTGCGGATACGGGGGACGCCTGCAGCGGCATCGGGTTGCCTGGCCATTGGCCGGAACACCCGGTGACGTCAAGTTCCGCCGGATGCGCCCGACCAACGCCCGACCGTCCTACGACTCGGCGGGCCTACGACTCGGCCGCCCTACGACTCGGCCGTCCTGGTGTCCCCTCCGTCCGAGCCGTCGCCCCGCATCCAGCCCCGCATGCGCCCGGCCCCGGCGCCGACCCAGCCGCCGACGTCCGCCGCACCGTCCCCGAGCTTGCGCAGCAGCGACACCAGCGGGTCCTGCGATCGGCTGAACGCCTGCCGATACGAGGCCGCCGCCGCCTTGATCTCCTCGCTCACCGACGCGTTCCCGTCGTCCTCGCGCCGCGGGTAGTCGCCGGACAGAATCCGCTGGTACTCCCCGCTGTCGATCCAGGCCCGCACCTCGGCCGCCCGCGCGACGGGCATCGGGTGCGACCGTGCGGTGACCATCCGGATCTTGATCAGGCTGTCGCGCAGGTCCCCGGCCCGGTCGAACTCGGCCGCCTGCTCCAGGAACGCCGTCGTGTCGACCTCGGACAGGTCCCCGCCGCCGGCGAGCTTCATCGCCAGCCGCAACGAGGCGGCCGGGTCCTGGCAGGCGAGCAGCCCCGCGCGGTCGGCGGAGAGCTCGGCCTTGCGCCACCACTCCATCAGCGCCGCGACGATCGCCCGCAGCACCATCGACCCGACCGGCAGCCAGGCCAGCCGGACCGCCCAGTCCGTCAGGATCATGACCATCGTCCGGTACACCGCGTGCCCGCTCACCAGATGCCCGAGCTCGTGGCCGAGCATGCAGCGCAGCTCGTCGTCGTCGAGCAGTTCCACGGAGCCCGAGTTCACCACGATGAACGGCTTCGACATGCCGATACACATGCCGTTGATGGACCGGTCCTGCTGCACGAACAGCTCCGGCAGCTCGGCCAGGTCCAGCGAGGCCGCCGCCTCGGCGAGCAGCCGGTGCACCCGCGGATACTGCCGGTGGTCGACCCGGATCGCGTTGCCGAGGAACTGCAGCCGCCATGCCCGCTCGTTCCACAGTGCGTGCAGCGACTTGAGCACGTCGTCGAATCCGCGCAGCTCACGCAGCGCCACCAGTGCGCCCCGGTCCGCCGGATGCTCCCAGGCCCGGGAGCTGATCCCGGTCAGCACCACCCGCCGCCGCGCCGGAGGATTTCCGCTCTGCGCCTCGTCAGTGCTCATTCGCTCTGCTCCTCCCCGTCCGGCCTGCTCTCCGGATCGTCCTCCAGTGTTGCGCGGGCCGTCCACCCGCTCGGGACGGCGATGTACTCATTTTC
This sequence comes from Dactylosporangium sp. CA-139114, assembly GCF_050955725.1. NCBI lineage: Bacteria > Bacillati > Actinomycetota > Actinomycetes > Micromonosporales > Micromonosporaceae > Dactylosporangium > Dactylosporangium sp. CA-139114. The sequence goes on along the minus strand of NZ_CP192080.1, from coordinate 1,248,940 downwards.
GGGATCGTGGCCCTCCTCCGGCGCCCCGTCGACCAGTACATCCATGGCCATTTCGGTCGCATCCCCGGCGAAGTGCTCGTCCTCGGCGGCCATCCAGCGCTCCCACTCGGCCCGCAACCCCTCGCCGTCGCGCTCCAGCCCGCGCCGCAGCCGAAGCCCCCGAGGCGCCTTGACCAGCACTCCCAGCGTCAGGAACGGCCGCATCGCCACCGACCCGCTGCCCACCCCCTCGACCACGAGCACATCCGGCGGCTCGACCGGCGTCCATTCGTCCCCGAGCCGCTCCATCCCCCAGTCGTACCGCCGATAAGCCCCCGCCTCCCCCCGCCCCAGCGGTTCGAGGACCCATTCCCGCATCCGCGGCTGCCAGGCGAGCAGCTTCGCCCACCCGTCCAGGAAGTCATCGGTGTGCAGCACCGTCACCCGCCGCGCCGTGCGCTCGATCCCGTCGCCGTTCCCCCGGCCCTCCCCGAGCGCCCGAGCCAGCCGCCCGGCGAACGTGGTCTTCCCGGACCCGGCCCGCCCGTCGACCCCCACGACGCGGACGGCCCCCAACCGAGCCGGCCGGCTCAGCACCGACTCCGCCAGCGCCTGATACGTCCTCGGCATCACTCCCCCGTCCTCGACCACGTCGCCCGCCATTGACGCCGAAGAACGCTGCCTGACCGCCCGACTCATCGCGACCCGGCCAAGAGCATCGGCACCCTGTGGCGTCGGGACCGTTGCGCAGTCGCCCGGCTCATCGCAGCCCCACCGAGATCGTCGGCAGCCCCTCGGGCGCCCCACCCTCGATCAACCGCCAGAGCGCATCGGTGTCGAGATGCTCCTCCACGAGGTCCCCCAGCACGTCCACGGTCCGCTCCCGTAGCGCCGCGAACGACGTGTCCGGCGCCGCCTCGAACCCGTGCCGCCCGGCCAGCCGAGCCGCCTCCGCCAGAAACGCCCGCCGGAACCCGTCCGACTCGAACGCGCCGTGCCAGTGCGTCCCGAACACATTCCCGGCCACGATCCCCTCCCCGGTCCCGTCCGGCAGCCGGATCAGCGGCGGCCCGTCGTTGCGGGTGACCTGCCCGTGATGGATCTCGTACCCCCGCACCGGCACCCCCTCGAACGCCGTCCCACTCGGCAGCGCCAGGGTCTTGCGCTCGGCGAACGCGATGTCCACCGGCAGCAGCCCGAGCCCCGGGGCGCTGCCGCGCCGGCTCTCCACCTCGTCGTCGATGCGCTCGGCCAGCATCTGGAACCCGCCGCAGATCCCCAGCACCGGCCGCCCCGCCTTGGCGTGCCGGACGATCGCGTCGGCCAGCCCCCGTTCCCGCAGCCAGTCCAGATCGTCCACAGTGGACTTGCTGCCGGGCACGACCACCAGGTCGACATCGGCCAGATCGGCCGCCTCCACCGTCAGCCGCACCTGCACCCCGGGTTCGCACGCCAGGGCCTCGGCATCCGTCGCGTTCGACAGGCGCGGCAGCCGGATCACCGCCACCCGTAACCACTGTGTCCCCCGCGCCGGGGCCGGGCGGCCCAGCACCCGCCCGTCGTACGCCAGCGAGTCCTCGGCATCCAGCCACAGGTCGTAGGACCAGGGCAGCACCCCGAGCGTCGGCCGCCCGGTGAGTGCGGTCAGCGACTCCACACCCGGCCGCAAGAGGCCGGCGTCGCCCCGGAACTTGTTGATGACGAACCCGCTCACCAGCGCCTGGTCCTCGGCGTCGAGCAGCGCGACCGTCCCGAACAGTGCCGCGAACACCCCGCCCCGGTCGATGTCCCCGACGACGATCACCGGCAGGTCCGCGGCCCTCGCGAGCCCCATGTTCGCCAGGTCCATCGCCCGCAGGTTGATCTCCGCCGGGCTGCCGGCCCCCTCGCAGATCACCACGTCGTGGCGCCGCCGCAGGTCGTCGAGCGTCTCCAGCACCGTCGCGCGGAGCCGGTCCTTGATCTCCGCGTAGTTCGCCGCGCCGATGTGCCCGACCGCCTGCCCCAGCACGATGACCTGACTGCGCCGGTCCGAGCCGGGCTTGAGCAGCACCGGATTGAACCGCACGCTCGGCGCCAGCCCGCACGCGGCCGCCTGTAATGCCTGCGCGCGCCCGATCTCGCCGCCGGTGCCGTCCGGCTCGATCGCCACCGCCGAGTTGTTCGACATGTTCTGCGCCTTGAACGGCGCGACGTTGACCCCTTGCCGATGCAGCCACCGACAGATCCCGGCCGTCAGCAGACTCTTGCCCGCATCCGACGTCGTTCCCGCGACGAGCAGACCACCCTTGCCTTCCACGTCGCCCATTCTCACCCGCGGGTACGACACAAATTTCGCCCCATCACCTTCAGTAGTCGAAAAACTTCACTAAGCAACTCCCCCGCGCCGACTCCGAAAAAGTGTCAGAGCCTCCCGGTACGGTCGCGGCATGAAACTCTTGGCAGGCGCAAGGGCCGACGCGGCCGGGATCGCGCTCGGCGCCGCACTCGACGCGGTCTTCGGCGACCCGCGCCGCTGGCACCCGGTGGCCGGCTTCGGCCGCTTCGCCGGCGCCCTCGAGCGGCGGCTCTACGCCCGCAACCGCTGGGCGGGCGCGCGGTTCACCGCCGTCGCGGTCGGCGTGCCGGTCCTGGCCGCGGCCGCCGCCGCCCGCCTGACCCGGAACCGCCCGCTGGCCCGCACCGCCCTCGTCGCCGCCGCCACCTGGTCCGCTCTCGGCGGCACCAGCCTCGCCCGCGAAGGCCGGGTCATGGCCGCCAAGCTGGCCACCGGCGATCTGCCCGCCGCGCGGGAGCAGCTGCCAAACCTGTGCGGCCGCGACCCGTCAGGCCTCGGCCCGCCGGAACTGGCCCGGGCCACCGTCGAGTCCCTGGCGGAGAACACGTCCGACGCCGTCGTCGCCCCGCTCTTCTGGGCCGCGATCGCCGGAGTGCCCGGCATCGTCGGATACCGGGCCGTGAACACCCTCGACGCCATGGTGGGTCACCGTTCAGAGCGATATGCCAGATTCGGTACCGCCAGTGCCCGCCTCGACGACGCCGCGAACCTCATCCCCTCTCGCGTGACCGCCGCCCTCACGGTCGCCGCCGCCCCTCTCGTCGGCGGCAGCCCGTCCCGCGCCCTGCGCACCTGGCTGCGTGACGGCTCCCATCACCCGAGCCCCAACTCGGGCCAGTGCGAGTCGGCCGCGGCCGGCGCCCTGGGCGTGCGCCTGGGCGGCCGCAACGTCTACGGCTCGCGCGTCGAGGAGCGCCCTCACCTGGGCGACGGCGAGCCCCCGACGTCGTCCGACGTGCGCCGAGCCGCAACCCTCACGGTCGCCGTCGGCACCGCCGCGGTGGCCCTGGCCGCGGCCACGCGCCTGACCCTCGCCCACCGCCGCCGCCGCCGAAAACCCACCCGCCACCCGGCGCCCTGATCCCAGCCCGGCGCCGCACCTCTCAACCGCACCGCAGCAATCCGCACCGCAGCACACCGCGGCGCGGCGACGCCGCGCGGCCCGGCACACCGCGTGCGCCCGGCACGACGCGGCGCAGCGCGATGCAGCACAACACGGCGCGGACCAGCGGGCGCGGCGCGGACCAGCGGGCGCAGCGCGATGCAGCGGGCGCAGCGCGATGCAGCACAACACGGCGCGGACCAGCGGGCGCAGCACGAACCAGAAAGGCGCTGCACAGCGCAATCGAACCGACCGAGCGCATCCAACGTCGCGGATCGTGAGCGGCGGTCCGGGCCGACGTCGAGCCGCACCGGGCCGGCGTCCAGCCAAGAACAGACCAGCGGGCGCCATAGATCAGGATCGGGGCGGGCAGCGGAGCGACTCAGCCGGGTCTACACCTGGAACGGGAGGGGCTCTCCGCGGCAGCTTGAGCCCGAAGTGAGCCGACGATTCCGAACCGTTATCAAGCCGCACGGCAGCTACGGAGGTGAATATGGACACATCTGAGTGGTGTCAACTGGGCGTTCGTCCTGGGCGCGCACAGCTAGCAAGCACATGGCGCAAAAACAAGAGCTTGTCTCACTTCCGGCATGGTCTTACCTTGCACTCGTGCAGCTCGTGCTCCTGCCCGTACTCGCACCGCTTCGCGACTTCCGTCGCGACGATGTGCACGCGCCCGTGCTCGATGAGTTCATGGGCGGCCTGGGAGTCGGCTACAGCTACGGCCCACCATTCGGCCAGCGTCTCGTCACGTGGGCCGATCTGCAACGCATGGAGCTTCCCCGCCGAATGCTGCGCCGCCAGGCCGCCCACAACCTCGACGCACGACTCGGTGCCGTTGGTGTCCACGGACAGCCACCGGCGCTCATGCTCAACTTCGAGGGCATCGCCTCCAGCCTCCTGCTCGCCGAGGGGTTGTGGGCGAGCCTCGAGCGCTCGGTGCCCGGTGAGTTGGTCGTCGGCGTACCCGCGCGGGACGTGGTCATCGTGACCGGCTCCCACTCGCCGCCCGGCCTCGCCAAGGTCCAGCGCGCCGTCGACCGCATCTTCTTCGCCGGCGATCGGCACCTGCTCTCGCGCAAGATGCTGGTTCGGCGGCGAGGTATCTGGGAAACGTTCGTGCCCAATCAGACGCGTACGCCCGAGGCCGCATTCTCCGAGACCGCCGGGTTCTAGAGACCACCACGAAGGTTTCTGGGCCGCGGCAACTGCAGCCCAACCGCAGCGAGGACACCCGGGCCGCGACGACTGGCGAGCGTCGGGCCGCGACTAGTGGCGAGCTTCTGGGCCGCGGCGAGTGGCGAGCTTCCGGGCGCCGCGCGGCGAGTGGCGAGCGTCGGGCCGCGGCGAGTGGCGAGCCTCCGAGCCTCGGCGCGTGGCGAGCCTCGGCGCGTGGCGAGCCTCGGCGCGTGGCGAGGGGTGCGACTCGGCCCGCGGCGAGTGGTGAGCTTCCGAGCCGCGACCGGGGGACTGTAAGCGGCGACAGCCCCGCAGCACGAGCCGCGGTAGCCACGGCGAAACGGCGATCGCAGCGGGCCGGGCTCGTCGGCGCCGAAGAAGCCGGGGGCGCGGTAGACGCGCGCTGCACGGCCTCGACGCGCACGGCAGCGCGCCGCCGCGATGAGAACGTGGTCGCGGTGGGGGCCGCCGGGTTCCTGCTCAAGGATGCCGCGCCGGCCGAGTTCGGGCCGGGCTCACCGTCAGGTAGCGGCTGGTTCCGTGCGGCTCACGGTCGGGTGGAGTCCGAAACCGGGCGGCTCACCCGGCCAAATCTGTGGCGATGCGGCGCAGGACGTCGGTCGCCGGCTCGCCGGTCTGGCGTGCGTGGTCCAGCAGGATCAGGGCGGCCAGGTTCGTCATGCCGGTGAAGGCGCGGCCCACGTCCGCGACCGCGTCCTCGTCGCCGATCATCTGCTGCAGGTAGCCGCTTCTCGTCGCGGTGTCCTGCGGGGCTTGGAAGAGCAGGGTCAGGACTCCGATGGCGTTGCGGGTGTCGTCCAGGCGGCGCTCGTCCATGCCGACACAGTACGGGCGCGTCGGAAAAAAGTTCGGCGCGGCTGTCGAAAGCGGCGGGGTGAGTTCGACGCGTGGTTGCAAGGCAGGAGCCAACGCTAGGGAGTAGTGATCATGTCGTTCCAGGCCTACATCGACGCGCTGGAGAGCAGGACCGGGATGACGCCGCGGGCGCTGCTCGCCGTCGCGGCGGAGAAGGGGTTCGACGGGCCGCAGGTCAAGGCGGGGGCCGTCATCGAGTGGCTCAAGGAGGACTACGGGGTCGGGCGGGGGCACGCGATGGCGCTCGTGCACGTGATCAAGCACGGGGCGCAGATCTCGGACCGGCACGTCGGGACCGACGGCTCGCACCGCGACGCCTCCGACGTGCTGCTGCTTGACGGTGTGGCCGCCCGGCGCTGAGGACGATGGGCCCGGCGCTCACGACAGGCCGGCTCGCGCACAGACGAACCCGCGAACCGCTACGGGTCCGGCGGTCGCCCAACACGGCGACCGCCGGACCGAAGCTAATGCAGTGACCGCCAAGCGCTCGTCCGGATGTGTCGCGGACCCGGCAAAGGTTGGTGGACACCGCACTGGCGCGTGAACCCGCCGCCAGGTTGACCGTCACCACCCGCGGAGGGTGAGGCCACGGGAGTAACGGTCCGGACCCCGGCGGACATCGCGGTAGCTCTGAAATGCTGGAAAAATGTGGCTATCCGACCGAGCAGACGTTGCCGTTGAGCGTGAACGCCGCCGGCGGGATGTTCGGGCCGTTGTAGGCGCCGACGAAGCCCACGCTGGTCGATGCGCCGGGGGCCAGGTCCCTGTTGAAGTCGGCCGGGGTCACGCGGACCGTCGCGCCCGTCTGGGTCCAGGTGCCGTTCCAGCCGCTGCTCAGGCTCTGCCAGCCCGTCGGCCACGTGAAGGTCAGCGTCCAGTTGCTGATGGCGGCGGTACCGGTGTTGGTGATGTCGATGCTCCCGACGTACCCGTTGCCCCAGTCGTTGGTGTCCGCGAACCGGATGCCGCAGGTGCTCGTCGCCGGGGAGCCCGTGGCGAACGTCAGCGGCGGTGAGGACCAGCTCGCGCGGCCCGAGCCGTCGCGGGCCACGATGTTCACGGTGTACCGCGTGCCCGGCGTCAGGTTGCCCGCGGTGAACGTCGTCGACGTCGTCTCGCCGAGCTGCTCGGAGCGCGCGCCGACCTGGCGGTACACCTCGTACTTCACGCCCGCCTGCGAGGCCGGCCACGTGAGCGTCGCCGTGCGGTCGGTGATCGCGCTCGCCGACGGGCGGGCCGGCGCCTTCGGGGCGTTCGCCTGGGACGTCGCCGGGTGCAGGGTGAGCACGGCCAGCGAGTACGGCGCCAGGGTCTGCGCGACCGCGGTGCCGGACTGCGCGCTGGTGATGCCGCCGGCGCCGTTGAGCAGCGACTCGACCGTCGGCGCCGCCGAGGAGGGGGTGTACCCGTCGTAGACGATCTTCACCGCATGGCTGTTCGCCGGGTCCATGTTCACCAGCAGCACCGTGAGGTCGCCGTTGGCCCGGCGCGCGGCGTGCGCGGCGACCAGCGGGTTGTCGGTGCCGGCCCGGATGAGCTGGTCGCCCGGGTGCGCGAAGGAGTGCATGAGCTTCAGCGCGTGGTACGGCGCGAACGGGGTGTTCTTCGCGGGCTCGCACACGGTGTTGTCGGCGTTGCAGTTGCCGCTCGAGAGCATGCCGAGGTCGCCGTAGTCGGTCTGACCGGCGACGGTCGAGACGGTGCCGATGCCGTTGTGCACGTCCCACCAGTCGACGGTGAAGACGCCGTTCTCGAGCATGCCGCTGTAGGTCTGGGCCAGGAACAGCGCGCCGGGCTGGGTGTTCTGCCCGAAGCCGACGTTGGTCTCGGTGAGGCTGATGCCGATCCGGCCCGGGTTCGCGCCCGCGTACCGGGTGAGCTGGTCGCGCACCATGTACATGATGTCGTCGATCTGGCCCGGCTTGGTCAGCGAGTCCGCCTCGCCGTTGCCGCCCGGGTACCAGTGCAGGTCCACGAAGTCGATGGACGCCCCTGCGATCGACAGCACCACCTGGTTCCACGAGCCCGCGTCGCCCGCGCCGACGAGCGCGTCGGGCCAGTTGGCCGGGGTCGTGAGCACCGCGCCGACCTTGATGTTCGGGTCGACGGCCTTCATCGCCTTCGAGTACGCGACGACCTCCTCGGCGTACTGCTTCGGGCTCTTGTCCGCGTGGTCGTCGGCCTCCCAGGCGGTGCCATAGTGGCCGTTGCCGTAGTTCTCGTTGCCGATCGTCCAGTAGTTCGCGTGGTAGCCCTTGGTGATGTTCGCGTACCGCACCCAGTCCGCCGCCTCCTGCGCGGTGCCGGTGCCGTAGTTCGCGATGATCATGGGCTGGGCGCCGATGCGCCGGGCGCCGGCCATGAACGTGTCGAAGTCCGTGTTCGGGGCGACGTACCCGCCCGGCGCGGTGTGGGTCTGCCAGTGGTAGATGTCGGCGTACGAGCCGCCGGGGTAGCGCACCATGCCCACGCCGGCCGCGCCGAGCAGGTCGGACACGGCGGTCGTGCCGAGCTCCGAGTCCCAGATCGCGTGGTTCACGCCGAGCGCGGTATCGGCGACGGTGGCCAGGCCGGCGCGGGTGTTGACGGTGACGTTGGTGGGGGCGGGATCGGCGTAGGCGCTGGCCAGTGGCAGGCTGGACAACGCGCCGGCCGCGACGAGCAGTGCGAACGCACCGGCGGCGCGGCGCACTGAACTCTGGGGCATGGCGGCGGACCTCTCGCTCGGAGTGTGAAACGCTTCGATCCGGAAGCTGCGTCCCACCCGCCCCGGCGGGCAAGCGGCCGCCCGGCTTGTCAGCATTTGTCAGCGCGATCGCGGAGAACCTTTCATGGATGCGCTTCGCTTCCTCGCCGCACACCACGTGGAGGGCATCGCCCGCCTGCGCGAGCACCTGGCGCGCAACCCGAGCCGCGACGAGCAGCGCCACGGCCGCCTGCAGGCCCAGCTCGCGGCGCAGGCCCTGCTGGCCGGGGTCCGCCCGGTGCTCGAACCCCCGGTCGGCGACCTCCGCCTCGGCGACGTGCTGCTGGAGCTGCGCGGATTCAACAGAGGCGGCAGCAGTACCGGCACCAGCCGACGCCTCGTCCGGGCGATCGAGCTCAAGGCGAAACAGACCCGCACGGCCCCGTCGGTCTGGGTCTGGATCGAGGACGACGGCGCCTTCCCGGACCTGGACGACACGGCGGTCCCCGGCCTGGAGCGCGTCTTCGCCTCCTGGCCGCACCTGGAGGGCGTGGTGCTCTCGGGCCCCTTGCCGATCGCCTTGCCGCGCGCACACGGTTTCGGCCCGCTGACGGTGGTGCACCGCCCGGGCCTGCCGCCGGACCGGTACGCGCTCATCCACCGCCTGTGCTCGTCCGGCGGCCGCCCCTCCTGCACCTAGGCTTGGCGCCGACGCACGCCCGGCTCGCGTCAACGGCGCCGACGGGGCTGCTCGCGCTCGCCGAACCCGATGACAGGATCACGCCTGTGACGGAACCAGATAGCCGAGTACCGCCTGGCGCGTCCGCCCGACGCTGGTGACGGACGTCGCCGTGCGGCGGCTGCTGTCGTCGTTGCTGTCGGTTCGGCCGGCGACTTCAGCTCGTTCAAGCAACCCGGGGGCCAGAACTTGCCGTGCGGCCGGACGGTCCGGTCGCACGCGAGCGTATCGTTCGCTGTCATGATGTCTGGTGCCGGACTGCTGCCGATTCTCATCATTTACGCCCTTGGTCTTGCGATCCTCTACTGGGTGATCCGCTTGGCGGTCCGGCACGCGATCCGAGATGCTGACCAGCGTCGGCGTACGCAGGGCTAGCCGCCCGGTATGGTCGCGCTGATCTCAAAAGACCGGTGACGCCGGACGTAAAGCGAGCGGTCGGGTCGCCGATCGGCCCGCCGTGTGGTGAAGTCAAGGACTTGCATTTCAGCTGCTCTTGAAGCGAACAAGGGTCAGCCCGAACGTTTCTCCGGTACGGCCAGTCCTGCCTGCTCTACAGCAAGAGGCTGCCGGACAGATGGACCAGGCCCTCGGCGATCCCGACGAGATTGACTCGGTTACTGGTGAAGCGTGGTGCGCCCGGTAGGACTCGAACCTACGACCTTGGGATTAGAAGTCCCCTGCTCTATCCACTGAGCTACGAGCGCATGTCGTCGCACAGGCTACCGTCATCCCCCGTGACCGTGCTGAAGACCTGCCTAAGAACAGCACGCCGCCGGTTCCTGGAGCAACCGGGTAGACGGCGGGCCGGCGCCGTGGGCGGGGAAACCCTCGGCGCCGGCCTGCCGCCCGGTCCTCAGACGCCCACGGGCACCCGGGTGCGCGGCTTGCGCCGCGTCCGCGGGCCGGGACCAGGCTCGGCCGCTTCCTCCACGTCCAGCTCCACGTCCGAGTCGTCGTTCGAGTCCTCGTCGGAGTCGTCGTCGGAGTCGTCGTCGGGCTCGGTGGCGGAGCCGGGGGCCGGGGTCTCGAAGGCCGCGGCGAGGTCGTCGGTCGCGGCCAGCGAGGCCAGGATCTCCTCCGCGAACGGGTCGCCGTCCTCGACCAGCGTCACGACGCCGCCGAGGTCGGGGTCGAAGGCCTGGCGGCGCGGCAGGCCGTTGATCTCGCCGGCCGGGACCGTCGGGGCCTCGCCGATGCGCGCGTCGCCGAGCTCGTCGTCGATCGTGCTGGTCGCGGTGTGCGGCCGGATGCGGGCGAACCTGGCTCGCCCGCGCGAGAGGTCGTGGCCCACGGCCTGCGCGTCGAGCTCGTAGCTCACCCGGCGCACGTGGTCCTCGGTCTCCCAGTCGCGGCTGTACAGCCGGCCGGTCACGATCACCGGATCGCCCACCTGCACGCTGCGCGCCACGTTCTCGGCGAGCTGCCGCCAGCAGTTCACCCGCACCCGCAGGCTGTCCCCGTCGATCCAGCGGCCGTCGGCCCGGTCGAGGCGCCGCGACGTCGACGCCACCTTGAAGCTCGTGACCAGCGTCTGGTTGTCCACGAGCCGGCGGCAGTCCGGCGCATTGAGCACGTTGCCGACGACGGTGACCATGGTCTCGAACACGGTCTTGCTCCCTCCACGTTTTCCCTTGCGGTGTCGGGAGAGAGCGTGCGCGAAACGGGGGTCGGCGCGCTGGGCGCGGGAGCCGGATCTGTGGACGGCGGGGTGCTTGTGGACGGGGTCGCGGGCCGGGGCGAAGCGTGCTATCAGACCCGGAACTGGCCCACGAGCACGCGCAGCTCACGGCTCATGTCCGAGAGCTCCTCGACAGCCGTGCGGGTGTCGTGCACCCCGTCGGTGGTCACCCGCGCCGCGTCGGAGATGCCGGCGATGTTCGCGGCGATGTCGGCCGAGCCGGCGGCCGCCTGCGCGATGTTGCGGCTCATCTCGTCGGTGGTCGCGGTCTGCTCCTCGACGGCGGCCGCGATCGTCGTCTGGTAGTCCCCGAGCCTCCCGGTGACCTCGACGATCCGGTTGATCGCCTCCGTCGCGGCGGTCGTGTCGGCCTGGATGCTGGCGACCTTGGCGGCGATGTCCCCGGTGGCGCGGCCGGTCTCCTGGGCCAGCTCCTTGACCTCGTTGGCCACGACGGCGAACCCCTTGCCGGCCTCGCCCGCGCGGGCCGCCTCGATGGTCGCGTTGAGCGCGAGCAGGTTGGTCTGCCCGGCGATGTCGGTGATCACCTTGACCACGTCGCCGATCTGCGCGCTGGAGCCGGAGAGCCGCCCGATGAGGTCGAACGCGGACTGCGTGAGCTCGGTCGTCTGCCCGCCGACGCGGGCGGCCTCGGCGGCCGTATCGGCGATCTGCTGAATCGACGCGCTCATCTGCTCGGCGCCGGTGGCCACGGTGTGCACGTTGCCGGAGACCTCGTCGGCGGCGGCGACGATCAGCCCGGACTGCGCCGAGGTCTCCTGCGCGCTGGCCATGATGCGCCGGGAGGTGTCGGTGAGCCGCTCGCTGGCGACCGCGACGGTCGCGGCGGAGCCACTGATCGCCCGTACCGTTGCCGCGATCTTGTCCACGAACGTGTTGAACTCCCGGCTCACGGCCGAGAACTCGTCGTGCCCGCTGACCGTGAGCCTCTTGGTGAGGTCCCCCTCGCCCTCGGCGATGTCCGCGAGCCGGTCGTGCAATGCGCGCAACGGGCGGATGACGGACAACGAGAGCGCGACGGCGAGCAGGATCGACAGCGCGAGGGCGATGACGCCGACCGTGTTGGCCAGGCGCTGCGTCCGGTTCGCGCGCGCGGCGGCGGCCTGGTGCGCGGCCGCCTGGAGCTTCCTGGCCGAGGCCAGGAGCGCGTCGACGCCGTCGGCGATCCTCGCGTACACCTGGAGCCCCTCGCCGACCACCAGCTCATTGGCCGCGCTGACCTGCGCGGGCGTGCCGGCCCGGTAGCCGGCGACCACGCGGTCGTCCATGGCGACGAAGTCGGCGTACGCGGCGCGGATGGCCTCCACCACGCCCCGGTCGCCCGCCGAGAGCGGCAGCTTCGCCATCGCGTCGAGCTCGGTGCTGAAGTCGCGCATCGCCTGCAGATACGCGGCCCGCGTCTCGGCCGTGTCGTCCGTGGCCCCGGGCTGCCCGCGCACGACGTCGAACGCGTAGCCGACCTGCCACCCCGAGATGTCGGTGATACGGAACTTCAGCTGCTGTGCGGCGTCGAGCTGGGCCTGTGAGGCCGACAGCCGGACGGCGGTGTCCCGGGTGCCGCGCGCCGCCGAGATCGCCGAGAGCCAGATGGCGACGACGCACAGCGACACGACGAGGAACCCGACCACCAGCCGCGTGACGACCCGCGTCCGCCGGAGCGCGTCCATGCCCGACCTATCGGCGCCCCCGAACCGCACCGAAGCAAAACCCAAGATCCAAAAGCGGCGAGCTACCGCGATGTCCGCCGTGGTCCGGACCGTAACTCCCGTGGCCTCACCCTCCGCCGGGGGCGCGGTCGGCCTGGCGGCGCGCGCCCGCGCTCGCCGGGCGGGGCCCGCGAGCGGCTGGCAGACTGGCCGGATGCCGACCTTCGAGCAGCTCTTCGCCCAGCACGTCGCGACCGGGATGGCCCACCAGCTGGCCCTGGCCGACCTCATCGGCGAACGCGACTGGCAGCTGGACCTGTCCACGGGCCAGGCGACCTTCGGCACCGACCTGCGCTACGACATCCAGCTGCTGGGCAGCGAGAGCCACAGCGACGAGACATGGCTGTGGGCCTGGGCCAACGAGGCGAGCAACATCCCGCCGGACCTGCTGCGGCTGAGCACGTGGCTGCGGGAGTACGGCGCCGGCGAGCAGGTCCCCGAGTTCGTGACCCCCGGCTTCCCCCTCGCCCGGGCCGACGGCCACCGCCTGGCCCTCGTGGCGGGCAGCCTCACCGGCCGCCCGTACTACCGGGGCCCCTACGACGGCGGCGCCGTCTTCTTCCACCTGGAGGGCACCCCGGCGCAACTGTCGGCCCCGGTGCGCCCGGAGCGGGCCCTGACCGTCCTGCAGCAGGTGATCTCGGCCTTCCCCCTGGACCACCGCACGACGGCGAGATCCTTCTTCGAGCAGCAGAGCTGGCGCGTCGACGAGGCCGCGGACTCGATGATCGTCCAGCACCCGGAGGGCACCACGATCCGCGTGTCCTTCGACGACCTGGGCCGCATCAGCAAGATCGAGGGCACGCTCAGCTGAACGGGACCAGCGCCGAAACGTTGAAGAGACCGGCATCCACGGGGGAAGACGCCGGTCTCACTATGCATCATAGTTGCCGCGGCACCGACCCGCCACCGCAGAAGCGCTCGACTCAGCGGCCGCTCAGCAGGAGGCTCGCGGCGAGCGCGGTCAGGACCGCGACGACAAGGATCAGCAGGGCCAGGCGCAGGGCACGGCGCAGGGCACGGCGCAGGGCACGGCGGCGGTCCGGTGCCATGAGGCTCACGCGTCCCGTGCCGGGGCAGCCGCTGGGGACACGCGGCGCATCACGGAACCGGCCAGCGCGGCGGCCGCCCAGCCGACCATCGCGATGATCAGCGTCGTCACCGCGAGGTGGACGATGTTGTTGCCGAGGCGGTCGGAGACCGTGCCGCGGATCGTGAAGCCGCCGTCCTCGTCCGGTGGTCCGCCGCCGCCGAGGATGGCGACGGCGACGGTGGCGTACAGCAGCTGGAGCAGCCCGCCGCTCAGGGCGGCCAGCCGGGCGATACGCCGCCCCGTCGCCGGATCGCGGCGCCACAGGGTGCCGGCGACGCCGATGACAGCGGGCACGGCGAACACGATCATCCCCCGCTCCCAGCCGATCGGGACGAAGGTGACCTGGTCGGCGGCGGTGAACCCGGACAGGCCCAGCACCGCCAGGGTCGCGAAGACGCCGCCCAGCACGCCGGGCAGTGCGACGCCGGGGCGGCGCAGCAGGGCGCTGGCGCCGAGCAGGTAGCCGACGCAGGTGAGGCCGACGACCGCGAGTGCGATCCAGTCTCCGGTTCCCAGCCCGTAGTCGACGAGCAGGACCGCGTGGATGGCGAGGCTGGCCGCGGCGACGCCGATCGTGGCCCAGAGCGCGGCGGCGGCCCGGCCCCAGGGCGGCATGATCAGGGCGGCGCCGGCGCAGCCGAGCGCGAAGCGCAGCCGCCGCCACCAGCCGTCCAGCGCGCCGAGCTCGCCGAGCATGGCCCGGCCCCATTCCGCCCGCTGCGGCGACAGCAGGCCGGCCGCCCAGTTCAGCAGCCGCTGCGGCGCGTCCTCGTCCGGGCCGTCCAGGAAGCGGCGCGGGTCGCGGCGGTAGAGGGCGATCGCCACGGCGACCGGGGTCACCAGGAACACGATGAAGTACGGCATCTACGCCTCACTCAGGCGACGGCGGGGACGGGCGATGCTGCGGTCGCGCTGCTCGGCGGTCAGGGCGGCCACGAACTCGCGGCCGGCGCCGGTCAGGCGGTAGAGGTGCCGGGGCGGACGACTGCCGACGCTCGGCTCCCAGGACGTCTCCAGCAGGCCACGGTCGGCCAGCCGGACGAGGATCGGGTAGAGCGAGCCCGACTTGAGGTGCACCTCGGAGGCGAGGTCGTAGCCGTAACGCCACCGGGCCGGTTCGGCGGCCAGCGCCCGCAGAACGTCGACCGTCTGCGGCGACGGGGGGCGGTTACGCTGCACGGACGTTAACTCTACTCATGTAGCCGTAGCGGTCAAGGCCGGAAGACGGCGTCCTGCGGCGGCTCGGCGTCGAACACCGCCTCGCCCAGGAACGTCGCGTGACCCCACGGCCCGCCCAGCGAGAACGACGCGCGCTTGAAGGCGCTGCCCGCGAACCGGGTCGTGCCGTGGAACTGGGCGCCGCTGAAGTCCGCGTACTCGGCCGAGCACCCGCTCAGATCCAGGTCCACCAGCGTCGCCGCGCACAGGTTCACGATCAGGCCCGGCCAGCGGCGCAGACGGTCGACCAGGAGGCGCTGGGTGTCCCGGCGGCCCTCGTCGGTCAGGGACGGCGACCGCAACAGGGCGCACAGGGCCGTGACGATCGACTGGCGCAGCTCGGGGCGCTCGGAGCGCAGGTCCGCCGAGGGGTCCCGCACCACCTCGCCGCCGGCTTCGGGCGCCGTCCAGCCGAGCGGGAAGACCGCGGTGCCCGCCGTGCCGTCGCCGGTCCAGTGCGCGCCGGTCAGGTCGGCGGCCGGGTGGTCCAGGTGGAAGCGCCCGCCGAGCGCGGCCCCGGCGAAGGAGACCGCGCCACCGAAGCGGGCGTTGTAGAACCAGGCCGGCCCGGCGAGGCGCGCGCCCGCGAACGTCACGTCCCCCGCGAACACGGCGCCGTCGCCGCCCTCCTGCCAGTCCTGGTAGTCCTCGACCAGCACCGCGACCGGCCAGCCGGGGTCGGGGCCGTCCAAAGCCTCGTCCCACGGCGGCGGCACCAGGCCGGTCTCCCAGCGCTCGTCGTCCTCCCACCACGTCTCGGTACCGCGGCCGAACCACGCCTCGTCGGCGAACTCGGCCCCGGCGAAGTCGGCGCGGCCACGGAACCGCGCACGGCCGAACCCGGCCGGTCCGGTGAACCGCGCACCGGCGAAGGAGACGTCACCGACGAACTCGGCACGCTGGAAGCTGACCGATCCGTCGAACGTCCTGCCGGAGAAGTCGGCATCGACCAGGCGCTGCCCCGAGAAGTCCATCACGGCAGCCTAGGCCAGGCCCAGCCACGCCCCGGGCGGCGCCGAGCGGCGACCTCCGGCGCGACGAGCACCCACGGCCACCGCCGCGCCCGGCCGGTCCGTCGAGGACGACTTCGCGGAACCGGCTTCCGAGCGGGCCGACATTGGGCTCAGCGCTGGACTTCAATGCGTTCTCGCGGCTTGCTTGCCCCGTCCTCGTTCTCGTTCTCGCTGCGCGTTCCTTTCTCCACCCTCGTCCTTGCTGCGAGCTACGCCCGGCTTGACCCGCGCTGCCGGCCACAGCACTCCGCCGACCGCCACCACCCGCACCCGCGCGTGTTCTCGACCCCGGGTGCCGGGCTCGGGCTCGCACCCGACCCATGCACCCCGTACCGCGCGTGTTCCCGACCCCGGACGCCGGGGCCCGGGCTCGCACCCCACCCGTGCACCCCATACCGCGCGTGTTCCCGACCCCGGACGCCGGGGCCCGGGCTCGCACCCCACCCGTGCACCCCATACCGCGCGTGTTCCCGACCCCGGACGCCGGGGCCCGGGCTCGCACCCCACCCATGCACCCCATACCGCGCGCCCAGAACCCGCACCCCGCACTGCGCAACCCCGCACCGCGCACCGCACACCGAGCACCGAGCACCGAGCACCGAGCACCGAGCACCGAGCACCGATGCTTGACGAAAAGTCGGGCGCTTCGCTAGCCCGACTTTTCGGACATTTCATGAAATTGTGCGACTCGACTTCGGCCGCGGCGTGAGTATTGTTGAAGCGTCAACGAGCTTGTGAGGAGCGCGCCCATGATCCAGATTGAGGTCTGGTCCGACATCGTCTGCCCGTGGTGCTACATCGGCAAGCGGCGGCTGGAGCGCGCGCTCGCGAACCACCCCGGCGAGGTCTCCGTCGAGTGGCGCAGCTTCCAGCTCGACCCGTCGACCCCGAGCGGCGACCCGCGCACGGTCGGCGAGTCCCTGGCCGCGCGCAAGGGCCTGTCGCCGAGCCAGGTCAAGGGCATGTTCGCGCACGTGACGGCGATCGCGGCGGAGGAGGGCCTCGCGTACGACTTCGACCGCGCCCGCACCGCCAACACCCTCGACGCGCACCGCCTGCTGCACTTCGCCAAGGCGAACGGCCGCCAGGGCGAACTGAAGGAGCGTCTGCTGCGGGCGTACTTCACCGAAGGCGCCGACGTCGGCGACCACACGGTCCTGGCGTCCCTCGCGGCCGAGACCGGCCTCGACGAGGTCGCGGCGAAGCAGGCCCTGACGGACGGCTCCTACGCCGAGGACGTCGAGGCGGATATCGCGCAGGCCCGGGAGTACGGGATCAGCGGGGTTCCGTTCTTCGTCTTCAACCAGCGCCTGGGCGTCTCGGGAGCCCAGCCGCTCGAGGTCTTCGAGCAGGCCCTGGCCCAGTCCTCGCTGACCGTCCTGCGCGCCCCGTCCGGCTCCTCGTCCTCGGCGACGGCCTCGGGCGAGTGCACGGACGACTCCTGCGCGATCTGAGGCCGGAACTCGGGCGAATGCCCGCACGATCCGAGGGCCGGACGGCGAGGGCCGCAAAGTCTAGACCGTCCGGCCCCACAGTCAAGCGGTGGCCGCAGCGCCGTGAACATGAGTGACTACTTTCCGGCAAGCACACCGCGGCCGTCCGGTTCTACTCTGCACTCATGACCGCTGATGTACTGCACAGCTACCGCCAGCAGGTCGCCCGAGGCGTGCGCCGGCTCGCGACGGACGACACCGACCAGGTGGCCCGGCTGCTGGAAAGTGACGGTCATCCGCAGGCCGACACCAACCTCGCCGAGCGGCTCCAGCGCTGGTGCGAGCACCCGGACGGGGCCGCGTTCGTGTGGGACGAGCGGGGCCGCCTGCTGGGGGTCATCGCCGCGCACATCATCCCGTCCTTCGAGGTCGACGGCGCCTGGCTGCGCATCGTCGCCCTGGCCGTGGCCGAATCGGCGCGCGGGCGCGGGATCGGCACCAGCCTGGTCGCGGCGGCGGAGACCTTCGGCCTGATGCGGGGCTGCTCGAGCGTGGAGGCGACGAGCCTGCGCACGCGCGAGGGCGCGCACGCCTTCTACCGGGCGCTGGGGTACCAGGACCGCACCGACGCCGCCGGCCGCTTCCAGCGCCGCCTGCCCTGACGATTCCGGCCCGCCTCGCCGCGGTCATGCGTAGGCCGGCCCGACGGCACCGTTCCCGGCGCGACCACGGCCGCGTCCAGCACCGCGCGCCCTGACGGCCGAGCTATTCGGTGGGCACCGTTCCCGGCGCGACCACGGCCGCGTCCGGCACCGCGTGCCCTGACGGCCGAGCCGGTCCGGGGCACCGTTGCGGGCGCCGCGCGCCTCCGGCGCGGTCGACATCGAGGCTGCGAGGTGGCGGCGCCGGGCCGGACGCACCTCGTCCGGGCGCCGGGGTGGGCGCACCTATCGCGGTGTCGCCGAAAATTCGGTCACCGTCGATGCGCATTGCCGCTCCGGCACCGCACCGATTGCCGCCCCGAGGCGACCCCGCCGCACTCCTTGCGGCGACCCGCCGCCCCGGCCGGAGCCCTTCCCGCCACGACCGCACCGATGGCCATTCCCCCACCACCGTCATACCCGGAAATACGCGAATATTTCCGGATCTAGCGGGTCACGAGGTCCGTCCGGTCTCGACCAATAAAGTCCCATATGTGAGTTCGTGCAGGCGGAGCGAAAGAAGATCGCCCGCTCAGCCCGCCAAACGGGTGCCGAGCGCCGCCGCGACCTTCACGAGACCGTCCTCCGCCCCGGCCGGCAGCTCGCCCCCGCCGAGGTTCACCACCGACAGCACGACGATCAGATTGCTCACCCGCATGCTGATCACCTGGGGCGACCCGATCGCCTGCGTACGCTGCCGGATCGCCTGATCCCCAACCCCGTCGAGCCTCTCGGTGTCCCCGCCCGCGACCGCGGTGAGATAGCGCGACGCCAGCTGCGGGCCACCGACGGTGCCGTGCTTGGTGACGAGGGTGTACCCCACGTTGACCTGCACGCTCCCGTCCGACACGGTGCAGTTGTCGCCGTCGGCCTCGACCTTCGCCGCGGTGACCACGGGCGCGAAGACCGACGGGTCGAGCACCCCGCAGCCCGGCACCGAGCTGAAGCGGCCCGCCTCGGCGAAGAGGCCCAGTGAGTACGCGATCCCGAGCCCGGTCACGGCCACCGCCGCGACCACAGCCGCCGAGACCAGGACAATTCGCCGGAGCCTGCGCATCGTCGCAGTCTACGGATCCAAAACTGTCGTACCCCCGTGCGAGCATGTCCCGCACAGGCACCCCCTGTGCACAACCTGAAGTCCCGATTAAGCCCGTGGCCGAGCAGGCCAGGGCCCTGGTATCACGATGGCAGTGGAACCGCATGCACCGTACGCAGAGACAACGATGACCGTCCCGAGACAGCGCCCGGCCGGCGCGCTCGCCGCCCCCGCGGCGAGGCCCGTCGAGCACAACAACGCCGGACGGTTCCTCCTGCGCACCCTCTTCTGGGGCGGCCTCGCGCTCGCGGTGCTGCCCTGGTGGCTCGGCACGAAGACCGGCTCGGTCGGCACGAGCGCCCAGGTCTTCCAGGCCGCCGGGCGGGTGACCGGACTGATCGCGGGCTATCTGCTGCTCATGCAGGTGATCCTCATGAGCCGTCTCGCGTTCCTGGAGCGCTGGATCGGCGCTCGGCACCTGGGGCTGTGGCACCGCGAGCTCGGCGGCTCGGTCCTGGTCATGATCCTGGCGCACGCGGCGCTGATCACGGTCGGCTACTCCTACGCCGACGACGTCGGGTTCACCAGCGAGCTGGGCACGCTCCTGAGTGAGTACTCGGACATGATCACCGCGTTCATCGCGACCGGCATGCTCGTGTGCATCGGGCTGCTGAGCATTCGGGGACTGCGGCGCGCCCTGCCCTACGAACTGTGGTACTTCCTGCACCTCAGCGCCTACCTGGCGCTGCTGCTCGGCTTCGCGCACCAGTTCTCCAACGGCCAGGAGCTCTTCCGGCCGGGCCTCGGGCGCACGGTGTGGATCGGGTTCTACGTCGTCACCATCGCCGCCGTGGTCCTCGGCCGCGTCGTCGGGCCGCTCTGGCTCAACCTGCGCCACCGCCTGCGCGTCGCCGACGTGGTCACCGAGGGCCCGGACATGGTGTCGATCTACATCACCGGCTCCCGGCTGCACGACCTCGACGCCCAGGCCGGCCAGTTCTTCCGCTGGCGGTTCCTCAGCCGCGGGCTGTGGTGGCAGGCGCACCCGTTCTCGCTCTCGGCCGCGCCCAACGGTCGCTGGCTGCGGCTCACCGTGAAGACCGTCGGCGACCACACCTCCCGGATGCGGGAGATGGCCCCGGGCACCCGGATCTTCGTCGAGGGCCCGTGGGGCGACTTCACCGCCAGCCGCCGCGTGAAGCAGCGCGCCCTGCTGATCGCGGCCGGCAGCGGCATCGGCCCGATCCGCGCGCTGCTGGAGGAGCTCCCGCCCGGCGCGATCGTCATCTACCGCGCGAGCGCCGTGCACGACCTGCACCTGCGCCACGAGCTCGAGCACCTGTCGGAGCTGCGCCACGCCCAGCTGTGGTTCGTGGTCGGCGACCGCCGGGACCCCGGCCCCCGGCGCCTCTTCACCCCGGCGGGCATGCGAGACCTGGTCCCGGACATTGCCGAGCGCGACGTGTACCTGTGCGGCCCCGACGGCCTGATCCAGCAGTCCCTGCAGGTCCTGCGCCGGCTTCGGGTCCCCCGCCGCCAGGTCCACCTGGACCCCTTCGAGTTCTGAGGAGTTGGACCGCACATGCGACGCGCCTTGATGGCCCTGATGGGCACCGCGGCGGGCACCGTCCTGCTCGTCGGCGCCAAGGCGGGATTCAGCAGCCCCGCGAGCGACCAGGCGATGCAGCCCCAGGCGGGCAAGAGCCCGATCCCCGGCGCCGACGTCTCCGCCGCCCCGGCCGGCGCGCCGTCCACGGGCGCGGACCCGCAGGGCAACCCGGCCCCGGGCACGACCCCGACGCCCGGCACGAAGACCGCGACGACCCAGCCCGCTGGCACGAAGACGACGACCGCCCCGGCCTCGAAGCCGACGACGACGGCCGCCAAGCCCCCGCGCACCACGATGAAGGACGGGACCTTCAACGGGAACCCGATCTACGTCGAATACGGCAACGTCGAGCTGAGCATCGTGGTCTCCGGCGGCAAGATCACCGACGTCAAGGTCCTCGACTCCCCGAGCGAGCACTCCCGCTCGGTCCAGATCAACAACTCGGCCCTGCCGAAGCTGCGCGCCGAGGCCCTGGCCGCCCAGAGCGCCAACATCGACACCGTCTCCGGCGCCACGTACACGAGCAACGGCTACAAGCTCTCCCTCCAGTCCGCCATCGACCGCGCGTTCCAGGCCTGACCAGCCCGATGCCACCACCGCCGACCGCGGGGAGACTCGTGCGGCCCACGAAAAGTCGGGCGCTCCGCGCCACGACTTTTCGGACTTATCCCCCGCCGCCGGATAAGCCGCGGATGTCCCATTCGCAGCCGACGGGCTTCGGCGACTTCGAGATCCGGCCGGCCGACCCCCGCGCAGCGGATAGCACCCCGCTCCACGAAGGACGATGCGGCGCGCGGGAGACGAGGACGCGGCGCACGAGAAAAGTGCAGCGCACGACAGGACGGCGGCACCACGTGAAGGACGGCGACGCGGCGCATGAGCGACGGCGACGCCTGCATCAAGGACGCCGCGGGTGGCAGACCGCGGCACCGGGTGGCGACAGACCATGGGGCGCGCGGGGGACGAGGATGCGGCCCACGAGAAGATGCGGCGCACGACAGGACGGCGGCACCACGTGGAGGACGGCGACATCCCCATCAAGGACGCCGCGCGCGGCAGACCGCGCCACCACGTGAAGGACGGCGATGCGGCGCACGAGCGGCGGCGGCATCCGCATCAAGGAGGCCGCGTGGCAGACTGCGGCACCAGGTGGTGACAGGCGATGGGCGTGCGGCGAACGGCGATGCGGCGCATGGAGGATGGCGACGCCGATGCGGCGCATGAAGGATGGCGACGCCGATGCGGCGGATGCGTGGGAGCCGGGCGGAATCGAACAGAATCGAGCCGAGCGGGCCGAATGCGGTGAGCTGGGGTATGACGAACGGCATGACGGGTAGGGCGCGACAATGACGCACAGCCTGGTGCGGGTCGAGCACGTCATGGGCATGGCGATCAGCCTCGACCTGGACGACGACCTGCCCGTGCACGAGCTGGAACGCCTCGCCGACGGGGTGTTCGGGTGGCTGCGGCAGGTGGACGAGATCTTCAGCACGTACCAGGCCGAGAGCGAGATCAGCCGCCTCGCGCGCGGGGAGATCCGCCGGGAGCAGTGCTCGCCGCTCGTCGGCGAGGTCCTCGACCGGTGTGCGGAGCTCTGGGACGAGACCGACGGCTACTTCGACGTGAGCGCGGGCGGGGTGCTCGACCCCTCCGGGTACGTCAAGGGCTGGGCCGTCCAGCGCGCCTGCGACCGGCTGCTCGAGGAGGGCTCGGCCAACCACTGCCTCAACGCCGGCGGGGACATCTTCGTGCGCGGGGCGCCCCGCGGGCGGGAGCGGTGGCGGGTGGGCGTGCGCCACCCGTGGGAGCCGCTGGCCGTCGCCTGGGTGCTGGAGGTGACCGACACCGCGGTGGCGACGTCCGGCACGTACGAGCGGGGGCTCCACGTCCTCAACCCGTTCACCGGCGCCCCGGCGAGCGAGCTGCGCTCGGTCACCGTGGTCGGGCCGGAGCTGGGCACCGCCGACGCGTACGCGACGGCTGCCCTGGCCATGGGCCTGCCCGGCATCGACTGGCTGGCGGCCCTCGCCGGGCACGAGAGCGCCGTGGTCACCGAGGACGGCCGGGCCCTGCGCTCCAAAGGCCTCCACGTGGCCCCACCGAGGCTCACTGCCCCCTGACGAACCGCCCCTGACGAACCGCCCTGACGACCCGTCCTCAAGGCGCGAACCGGATGAGCTCGCGGCCCGGAAGTCCCGCCGCGTAAGCGAGCAGCCGTAGCGGCGCGACAGCTGACGGCCACCGACGGCCGGGGAATGCACCAGACCCGGGCGGCGGAGTCAGGCGACGGCCAGGTCCAGGTATTCGATCAGGTGCTCGTGCGTCGGGGCGCTGTCGTCCGGCTTGAAACTGAGGTACCGCACCCGCTTCCCGGTCCCCTCCAGCAGCCCGTGCGGATCAGGCAGGTCCGCACCGTGCTCGAAGCCGACGGTGACGGAGTCGGCCCGGGGAAAGACCGCCGCGACATACCCCCGCGACGGATGGTGGAAGCCCAGCCCGTGCCAGCCGCGATATACGCGCTCGGTCAGCTCCGGGCGGGCGCTCAGGATCACCTCGCGCAGGTGCCGGGTCAGCGCGCCGATGCTGGCGCAGTGCTCGCCGAGCAGTTCTTCGAGTCCCTCCGGACCATCCCCCGTCATACCCCACACCTCACCACAGGGGTACGACATTTTCCGGCCCGTTTTCCTGCCAAGCGGGACGACCGGTCTACCAGTCGAACTCCACGCCGCGGACCTCGCCGTCCGGCAGCAGGGCCCGGTTCGTGTAGACCCAGTGCTGCACGACCACGTACCGGTGCCCCCGCGGCAGGTGCGCCTCGAACGGGCCGCAGTCGTGGTTGGGCGCGAAGTCGGTGAACATCACGCCGTTGCACTCGTGCGGGCCGTCGGCGGTGCGGCCCGAGGCGAGGTCGAGAATCGACATGCTGATGTCGGCCTGGACGCCGGGGATGCTCTGCATGTGCCCGACGGCGCGGACGCGGTCGGCGGCCAGGGCGTGACAGGGCTTGCCGAGGGCCGGGTGGCCGATGTCCCACGTGTACTGCTGGCCGCACACGTACGGCCCGAAGGCATCGGAGCCCTCGACCTGCGCGCCCGGCTCCAGGGACGCCGCGGCGCTCTTGTCGCCGGCTCGCGACGAGCCCGCGCCGCGGCTGGCAGCGGCGGCGGCTCCGGCACTGCGCGCCGCGGCGGACGGGGGCGCCGCGGGGGCCGGAGTCGCGCGCACGCCGTCGGCGGTGTCGGTGGAGTGGTCGCGATGGAGGTACTGCCAGGCGGGGACGGCGATGAGGGCGAGCAGGATCAGTACCGCTGCCAGAAATGCGGACCGGGAACGGGTCGGCGCCGGGCGCTGCGCGGGCAGGGGCGGCTGGATCGTGGTGAGGCGCTCCTCCACCGACTGCGGCGGCAGCGGGGGCACGTCGGCGGTGCGGCGGGCCACGGCGCGCAGGGTCGCGGCGAGCTCACGGGCGGTCGGGCGCCGGCTGGGGCGCTTGTCCATGCACTCCTGCACGACCTGCCACACGGCGTCGGGCATGCCGGGCACGCGCCGCGGGGACTCGTCGACGTGGCGGCGCAGGATGGCCCACGCGGGGCCGCCGGCGTAGGTGGGGCGGCCCGTCGTGAGCTCGAAGAGCACGACGCCGAGCGCGTAGATGTCGGCGGCCGGGGCCGGACGCCCGCCGTAGACCGCCTCCGGCGCGACGTAGTTGGCGGTGCCGACGAGCGCGCCCGGGGTCGTCATGCTCGGGGTGTCGAGGACCCGGGCGATGCCGAAGTCGGTGAGCCGGCAGTGCAGCTCGCCGTCGACGCGGTCGAGCAGGATGTTGTCCGGCTTGAGGTCGCGGTGCACGACGCCGCGGCGGTGCGCGGCGCAGAGCGCCTCGGCGACCTGGGCCAGCAGCGTCGCGGCCTCGGACGGGGCCAGGGTGCCCCGCTCGTGCAGGTAGTCGCGCAGGCTGCCACCCTCGACGAGGTCCATGACCAGGCCGAGCGAGGTGCCCACGGTGACCAGGTCGCGGACCCGCACGATGTGCGGGTGGCGGAGCATGAGCAGGATCGCACGCTCCTGCACGAACCGGTTGACGGCCTTCGGCTCGGACATGAGGTCCTCGCGCAGCAGCTTGACGGCGACCTGCTCGTCGCCGTCCAGGGCGCGGGCCCGCCACACGGTGCCGGTCCCGCCGCCGCCGATGGGCTCGACCAGCTCGTACGCGTCACCGATCCGATAACCGGTCAGGTCACCGCTGTGGTGACCTTCCGTGTCGTAGCGCGCTTCGGGCGGAGTACGCATCGGGGTATTCGTACAGAATGCTGGATGCAGGTCACAAGCTGTACCAGGAAGTAGGCCCCCCAAGGGGGACCCGATGGCGGTTGCACACCATCACAACTGCCGATACATGATATGAAAGTCGACCAGCCCGTGCTTCGTGCTCTGGAAGCCGTCGGGGATCGTGCCCACGATGATGAACCCGAGTGAGCGCCACAGCCGCACGGCGACCGTGTTCGTCGAGACGACCGCGTTGAACTGCATCGCGGCGTAGCCGAGCTCGCGGGCCCGGTCGAGGCAGTGCTCGCCGAGGGTGCGCCCGAGCCCGCGGCCACGGGCCCGGGACGAGACCATGAAGCTCGCGTTGGCCACGTGCGCGCCGAGGCGGCCCTTGTTCGGCCCCACCTTGTAGGTCCCGAGCACCTCGCCGTCCTCGACCGCGACCCACTGCTCCCACGGCGGCGCGAGCAGCCAGTGCCCGCGCGCGTCGGCCTCGGTCGAGGCGGGGTCGTTGTCGTAGCTCTCGCCGGCCGCGACCACCTCGTGCCACACGTTCCACACACCCGGCCAGTCGGTGTCCGCAAAGCGCCTGATCTCCACGCTGTTCATTCAACACGTGAGATGGCAGGCTCTGCACGTGGTGGATGCTGCCTTCGACGTGTTGCACGACGCCCTCGGCCGCCAAGCGTCCCCGCCGCGCGAGGTGGTCATCGCGACCGCCGTGGCCGCTCTGCTGGCGGTGCTGCTGCGGCCGGTCTGGAAGGTCATGCGCAACTTCGTGACCATCGCGCACGAGGGCGGCCACGCGCTCGCCGCGGTGCTCAGCGGCCGCCGCCTGTCGGGCATCCGCCTGCATTCGGACACCTCGGGCCTGACCCTGTCCCGCGGCCGCCCCAACGGCCCCGGCATGGTCATCACCGGCCTGGCCGGCTACGTCACGCCGTCGCTGCTGGGCCTGGCCGCCGCCGCGCTCCTCGGCGCCGGCCGGATCACGATCCTGCTCTGGCTGCTGCTGGTCCTGCTCGTGCTCATGCTGATCATGATCCGCAACTTCTACGGCGTGATCTCGGTGGTCGCCGCCGGCGCGATCATCTTCGGGGTGTCGTGGTTCGCCGACGCGAAGATCCAGGGCGCCTTCGCCTACGCGTTCGCCTGGTTCATGCTGCTCGGCGGCGTGCGGGCGGTCTTCGAGCTGCAGCAGTCGCGGTTCCGCCGGCAGGCGCCGAACTCCGACGCCGACCAGATCGCGCGGCTCACCCGGGTGCCCGCGATCGTCTACGTCAGCTTCTTCGTGATCGTCGTGCTCGCCTGCCTGGCCTTCGGCGTGCGGCTCATGCTCGGCCCGGTCGAGAACCTCCTGGGCTGACGGTTCTCGATCTCACATAGCGTCACTGATCACTGCCCCACCGTCCGAACAGGGTGGGCATCCTTGCGCGGATCCATTAGAATGTATGTACGAAAGACGCTCTTGACCTGGGAGGAGAGCGCCAGTGACCGCGCCCGAAACCTCGACCGGATCCGTCCCCTACGCCACCCTGCTCAACTTCACCCGCTACGTCGGGCGGACCGGCCCGCGCAAGGCGAGCTTCGTCGGCGGCCTGCGCCGGCAGCGCGAGTCGGGGCACGGCTTCAACCCGCACGGCCAGCTCGTGAAGGCCCTGAAGGCGGACATCCAGTTCCGGACCGGCGGCACCTACCTCAACGCCGTCGTCGACCAGGTCAACGCCCGCTGGAAGCCGCTCTACGAGTCGGTGGTCCCCGGCGCCCTGCGCTACCTCGAGTCCATCCCGACACCGGTCGAGGTGACGCCGACGCGCGACGCGCTGTGCATGATCGGGACGCTCCCGGTGAAGATCAACCCGCACTTCGGCCTGCGCTATCCCGACGGGCGCGGCGAGGCGGTGCGGCTGCACTTCGACGAGGACCCGCCGCAGGACGAGGCCGCCGTGGCGACGCTGCACCTGATGGGGCGGCACATGGACCTGGTGCTGCCGAACGCGGCGCCGGTGCTGGTGGACCTGCGGCGCGGAGACGTGCTGCGGCCCGGCAACGGGGTGAAGGTCGACGAGGTGGAGCGGTGGCTGGCCGGAGAGGCGGCGGCATTCTCGGCGATGTGGGGTGCGGTTGCCTGAGCAACGTTGATCTTTTCTCCCGGGGCCGGGAGCAGTGTGTCTCTTGGCCCCGCGGCTGAGCAGTGGGCGCGGCCCGTCGGACCGTTGCGGTTCTCCGCGGGAAATGGAGAAGCACAAAAGCGTCCCTGCTCGGGTCCGCGTCACTTGCTGACCGTCGCTCCCGCCAGGAATCCCGACGTCCGTCGTGCCAAGACCGCAGCCGAGTGCTCGGCTCCCTGAAGACTTTACTCGCCCCCAAAGTGCGGAAGCGGGCGCGATGCGCCATCCCCCCGGTGATCGCGCTCGCTTCCGCATGAACCAACGGCGGCGCGCACAAGGCCGGAATCTCGAAAACCATGGCATCCCGAAGGCTTTACCCGCCCCCAAAATGCGGAAGCGGGCGCGATCCGCCATCCCCCCGGTGATCGCGCTCGCTTCCGCATGAACCAACGGCGGCGCGCACAGGGCTGGGATCTCCGACGGGGGCCGCGGGCGGGAGAAGCGGAAGCCCTGGGCCAGCCGGTAGGCGAGCTCCAGCAGCCTCGCCGCCCGCTCGGGGGTCTTGCACGCCCTCGCCACCCCACCAAGGCGCAGGGCCTGGGCGATCTCGCTGATCGACGTCGCGTTCGCCTCCTGCCCCACCGTGCCCGTGACGCCGTCGAGGATGGACTTGTCGACCTTCCGCACGTCGACCGGGCAGATGCGCAGCAGGCCCAGCGACGAGTGCCCCGTGCCGAAGTCGTCCAGGGCGATCCTCACGCCAAGCGCTTGCAGCACCCGCACGGCGTCCAGGGCGCGGCCGCCACCGAGGACCCCGGTCTCGGTGATCTCGATGTTGCCGAAGACCGCGGACTCGGTGATCTCGACGTTCAGGCGGGACGGCTCCAGGCCGGCCTCGCGCAGGGTGGACTCGACCGTGGCGACGAACGCCGGCTCGAGCAACTGGCGAGCCGAGTCGTTCACGCTGATCTTGGCCGGGGCGGCGGCGCCGAGCAGCGCGATCCAGGCAGCGCGATCCAGGCAGCGCGATCCAGGCAGCGCGATCCAGGCAGCACGGTCCAGGCAGCACGGTCCAGGCAGCGCGGCCCAGGCAGCACGATCCAGTCGGCGGCCTGGCGGCAGGCCTGACCCAGAGGCTCACCTCGGCCCGCGCGGCGAACAACCAGGCCACGAGCGCAGCAGCCGCCGATCCAGCGCGATCCCCGCCCGAACGGCCCCCGCCGACCGCGCGAGCGCACGGCCGAAGAGATGCCACCGCGCCAAGAATCCCCCGGATCCGGCGCCGGGATGAGCCGCCCGGGATAAGGCTTTCGCAACCTTTATCGGTCCAGTCCCAAATGACCAGATCCCCAGATACCGCAAGGCAAGTTCATGATCAGTACGTAGTCGAGCGGTCACACATAGACGCCCGCCGGTGCTAGGTTGACCGCATCGCGCGTCCGCGCCTTTGCGCACCGTAGCGGGCTCGCAGCGAGAGAAAGGGAGGCCATGACGGAGGGCCGGCACCACAGGCGTCGCGGCGACGACGACCTCACGGCCGACGGGATCTACGTCCCGCCCCCGCGCGAGACGCCCGCCCCCGCCCCCTCACCGTGGGCTCCCACGGCGTCGACGCAACCCCCGCCGCCCGAGCGACCCCGACGGCAACCCCCGCCGCCCCCCAGCGACGCACCATCGCCGGCGTGGGTCGCGCGCCCCTCCCCCTGGGCGCCGGCCGACGACGGCGACGCGTACTCCGACGACCACCCCGCGGAGTACGAGGAGGAAGGACCGTATGTGCCGGTGGAGGACGACCCCCCGCCTCCACCGGCACATACGGCCCGGCCCCGCCGCGACGAATGGCTGCCGCCGCTCTACCCCCAGGAGTGGCCGCCCGCCCCCGCCCACGAGGAGCACCGGGCTCAACGGCCCCTCCTGCCCCCGCCACAGCCGCCGGCACCGTCCGAGCCGCCCCCGGGCACGAAGCTGTGGGTGGCCGTGGGCGTCGTGATCGTCGCGCTGGCCGTGGCCGCCGGGGTCGCGGTCGGGCTCAACCTCGCCTCGCGCAGCAACGCCGAGCACGCCGGCGGCGGGGCCGGCGCGGCGGGTGCGACCTGCGGCGGCCGGGAGGTGCTGCGCACCACCGTCACTCCCGGGCTCGCCCCCGTCGTCGAGCAGGCCGCGGCCGACATCGGCGCCAACCAGCAGGGCGGCTGCAAGCTGGTCGCCGTCACCGCCACCGACACCTACGCCGGCGGCGAGGCCTGGGTCCCGGCGAGCGCGGGCTGGGCCCGGCTGGTCAAGTTCGACTACGCCCCCGAGCCCGTCTCGCTGGCCCGCACCCCGGTCGTCGTCGCCGCCCCCAGGTCCTACGCCGAGTCGCTGGGCTGGCCGGACAAGCAGCCGACGTGGGCCGCGCTGGGCGCCGCGCTCAACAACGGCCAGGGCCCGAAGCTCAGCATGGGCAGCCCGCTGCGCGACACCGCGGGGCTGCTCGCCGCGATGGAGATCCAGAGCGCGATGGCCCGCACCACGACCGACCCCGGCATCGCCCAGATGCGGGCGCTGTCGGTGCGGGCGCGGCTCGCCGACGCCGAGGCCGAGCCGGCCAAGCTGCTGGAGAAGCTGGCGCAGCAGAGCGACTCGGCGCGGGCCCTGCGCGACGTGGGCCTGTTCACGCTCACCGAGCAGGACTTCTGGCGCTATCAGCAGACCCGGCACCCGGTGGCGATGGCCGCGCTGTATCCGGCCGACGCCATCGCCGAGGCCGACTTCCCGCTGCTGATGACCCCGAAGGCGGCCAGCGACGGGGAGCTCAAGGCGCTCGCGAGCCGGCTGGCCGAACGCATGCACGCCAAGGACTTCGCCGAGCAGCTCACCAGCCGCGGGCTGCGGCCGGCCGGCGACGCGGCGCCGAGCGGCGACGGGCTCACGGCGAAGTACCAGGCGGCGATCGGGCTGCCGGACAACGTGGCCGAGTGGGCCGCGACCTGGGCGCAGTACAAGCGGCTGGCCTACCACACCCTGCTGCTCGTGGACGCGTCCGCCTCGATGAACGACCAGGTGCACGACCGGGCCGGCAACGTGACCACCAAGGCGGGGCTGCTGCGCTCGGCCGGAGTCCAGGCGGCCCAGCTCTTCGGCGACGAGACCAGCCTCGGCGTGTGGATGTTCGCCTCGCCCGGGGCCGAGGCGCCGCCGTTCACCGTGGCGCTGCCGTTCGGCCCGATGGCCGACGCGGTCGGCGACGTTCCCCGGCGCGAGGCGATGCGCAAGGTGGCGGAGCAGTACACGGCCTTGCCGAAGGCGGGGACCCCGTTGTTCGAGACGGTGCTGCGCGGGGTGGGTGACCTGAAGGACCGCTTCGCCTCCGACGCCGTCAACCTCGTCGTGGTGCTCACCGACGGCCGCGACCAGGACTCGCGATTCTCCATGCCGAAGGAGCAGTTCCTGAGCAGGCTCACGGGGCTGCGCGACCCCGGGCGGCCGGTGATGGTCTTCGCGATCGGCTACGGCGGCGACGCCGACATGACCGTGCTGCGAGAGATGTCGCAGCTGACCGGGGGGCAGGCGGTCGCCTCGAACGACCCCGGCGACCTCGCCAGCGCCATGGCCAAAATCTTTCTCGCAGCCCACACGCCCAGATAGGTGCATCTGCCGCAATCCGGGTAGACAGGCGGAGCCCTCGACCGGGGCGATGCCATGTGTGTACGCGATTGGGGTGATGGCCATGAGCGGGCCTATCGTGGGCAAGCGCCGCCTCCGAGCCGAGCTGCGACGGCTGCGGCGCGAGCGGGAGCTGACCCAGGACCTGGTGGCGGCCGAGATGGAGTGGTCGCTGTCCAAGCTCATCCGCATCGAGAACGGCACGGTCGCCATCTCCGTGAGCGACCTGCGGAGCCTTCTGGCCTACTACCGGGTCCACGACCCGCGAACGGTCGACGAGCTGCTGGAGCTGGCCCGGGCGGCCAAGCGGCGGATGTGGTGGGACGAGTACCGCCCGACCCTGTCCGCGCAGCTGATCACCTACGTCGGCTTCGAGGCCGAGGCGGCCCGCATCGGGGAGTGGGCGCCGATCATGTTCCCGACGCTGCTGCAGACGCGGCGGTACGCGCACGCCACCACGGACGCCGAGTCCCCGGCGGCCGAGCGGCGGGTCGAGTTCCACCTGCGCCGCCAGGAGGAGCTGTTCGCCCGCAGCGAGCCGCCCCAGCTGCAGGTCATGCTGGACGAGTCGGTGCTGCGCCGCGTCCCCGTCCCCGGCGACGACGCGCTGCTGGTCGACCAGCTCGAGCACACGATCGAGGTGGCGCAGCGCCCGTACGCCGACATCCGGGTGGTGCCGCTCGGGGCCGGCTACCACCCGGGCTGGGACGGCGACTTCACGCTGCTGGAGTTCGGTGCCGACGACGGCGTGCTCTGGCGTCAGCACCTGCTCTGGGAGGAACCGGAGCTCATCGCGGCGTACCGCGCGATCCTCGAACGGCTGACGAACCTCGCGCTGTCGCAGGAGGCCACGCTGGACCTCATGCGACAGGTCGCGGGCGAGCTCAAGAAGTAACGCCGCTCAGAACTTCTCGTAGCAGGGCTTGTCGAGCTTGTAGTCCTTGGCCGTGGGGCCGACGAAGTAGTCCTTGACCAGCGGCACGTCGGTCGTGCCGTTGCCGGTGGCGGGGCTGTAGAGCAGCGACTGGCGCAACTGCCCGCCGGGGCCGCCGGCGTAGTTGCCGGCGCCGTCGGGCAGCATGCCCTCGTAGTCGACCTTGGTCAGCGACTTCGCGGCCTTCACGAGCCCGGCCCGGGTCAGGTCGCCGTCGGCCTGGGCCTTCTTGAGCGCCGCGAGCAGCGGGTACGACCAGACCCAGCCGGACGTGTAGCCGTCGTTCGGGGTGACCGATGAGCCCAGCGCCTCGCGCATGGCCCTGTGGCCGGGCGAGTCGCTCGAGAACGTCTTCCACGGCGCGGTCTGCAGGTAGAGCGCCTTGAGCGCCGGGGCGGCCGGGCTCTGCAGCAGGCCCGGGTTCCACGACGGGCTGGTGCCGATGAACTTGCCGGTGTAGCCGCGCTGGGCGGCCCCGCCGACGACCGCGGCGGTGTCGGCCGGCCCGGTGGTGATGATGACCAGGTCCGGCTTCTGGCTGACGATCGCGTTGATCGCGCCGGCCTGCTTGTCGGTGCCGGAGTCCGTCTTCACGTCGATGAACGTGAGGCCGTTGCTCGCCGCGGCGATCCTGGTGCCCGCGGCGGCGTCGTCGCCGTAGTCGCCGGCCAGGTGGACAGCCATGACGGATCTGGGCTTGAAGGCGTCCTTGGCGTAGTCGACGGCGTTCATCGACTCGAAGCAGTAGTTGGCGCCGGACTCGAGGATGTTGTCCTCGAACGCGTACGCCGACGTCCACGCGGCCGGGGTGGCCAGCACGTTGTTCTGCCGCATGTCGGGCAGGATCGCGGCCGTGGTCGGCGAGCCCAGCGACTGCGCGAGGGCCAGGACGCTGCCCTTGATCTCCTGGTACACCTCGTTGTGGGTCTGCGGGTTGTACTTGTTGTCGCGCACGTAGGTCTCGGCGTCGACGTCGTAGCCGCCGATCCCGCCCTGCGCGTTGACGCGCTGCCAGAACTTCTTCTGGGCCTCGGTGATCGGCACGGCGAGCGCGTGGAACGGCCCGACGGTGAGGTCGGAGATGGTGCCGAGGTAGATGCACCCGCGGTCCTTGTGCTCGGACTTCGGGCACGGTTCCTTGGTGATGCCGGTGTCGGTCTTCACACCGCCGGCACCCTGGGCGTCGGTCTTGTCCGCGCCCCGACAGGCGGAGAGCCCGGCCACGGCGAGCACCGCGGCCAGGGTGAGGGCACCCAACCTTTGCATGGAGCCTCCTAGTGCGAGAAGGGCCAGGATTTCCAGTAGTTGCGCAGCCGTATCCAGATGCCGAACAGCCCCCGCGGCTCGAAGATGAGGAACACGACGATCAGCACGCCGTAGAGGACGGTCTCGAGCTGGTAGGCGTTCGGCGACTGCGCCGGGGACGAGCTGATGAACGGCAGGAGCGACGGGATCTCCCGGGTCAGCCGCGGCAGCAGCGTGATGAGGAAGGCGCCCAGGATCGCGCCGCTCACGGTGCCGGCCCCGCCGATGAGGATCATGGCGATGTACTGCACCGAGAGCAGCAGGTCGAACGAGGTCGGGTCGAAGTAGCCGGCCCCGACGTAGAGCAGCGCACCGGCGCAGCCCGCGTAGCACGACGACACCCCGAAGGCGACCGTCTTGTAGCGGGCCAGGTTGACCCCGATCACGCCGGCGGCGATGTCACGGTCCCGGATGGCGGTGAGCGCCCGGCCCACGCGCGAGCGGGCGAGGTTGCGCGCGGCCAGGGCGCCGATCAGCAGCAGGACCAGCATCAGCAGGTACAACTTCTGGTCCCTGGTCAGGAATGCGCCCGACGTGTTGAGGTCGAGGCCCAGCAGCGACGGGGCCGGGGGCCGGCGGCCCACGCCGGGGCCGCCGGTCAGCTCGGACCAGCCGTTGATGACGTGCCCGCCGATGAAGACCAGCCCGAGCGTGACCACGGCCAGGTAGAGCCCGCGCAGCCGGGTGGCCAGCGGCGCGACCAGCATCCCGGCCAGCGCCGCGACCAGGCCGGCCGCGGGCAGCCAGACCAGGATCTCGGTGACCCCGAAGCCGATCGTGCGCCCGTCCGGGTCGCCGGCCAGCGCGGCCGCCGTGTAGGCGCCGATGGCGAGGAAGAACGCGTGGCCGAGGGACACCTGCCCGGCGAGGCCGGTGACGATGTTGAGGCCGAGCGCGCCGAGGGCCGTGACGCACGCGAGGCCGAGCAGCTGCAGCACGTCGTCCCGCACCAGCAACGGCATCGCCAGCGCGACGAGCAGCCCCGCGAGCACGAACGAGCGTTGGACGGCGGTGCCGAACAGCGCGAGGTCCTGGGAGTACGCGGTGTGCAGCAGTGGACGCTTGTTCATACGCGTGTGACCTCCCGGGTGCCGAACAGCCCGTAGGGGCGCACCAGCAGGACGAGCAGCATGACGACGTAGGGCGTGACGACGGAGACGTTGCCGCCGAGCCACGGCAGGTGGCCCTGGTAGGCCGCGGTGACCTCCTGCACCACCCCGACCACGACCCCGCCGATGACCGCCCCGGGCAGCGAGTCCAGCCCGCCGAGGATGATCACGGGGAGCGCGGTCAGCGCGACCAGCCACAGCGACTCGCTGACGCTGCCGCCGACCGCGGCGAAGGTGCCGGCCACGGCCGCGAGGGCCCCCGCCAGCGCCCACGACATCGCGAAGACCGACCCGACGCTGACCCCCTGCGCGAGCGCGGCCTCCTGGTCGTAGGCGGCGGCCCGCATGGCCAGACCGGTGCGGGTGTACCGGAAGAAGGCGAACAGCCCCGCGATGAGCACCGCGGTCGTGAGCACCATCGCCACGTGCCGCTGCTCCACGACGATCCCGCCGGGCAGCCGGAACACCTTCAGCCCCCACGGGTCGCCGACGTGGCGCACGTCGAGGCCGATGAAGGCGTTGTCGGCGACCCGCACGGCGATGTCGATGCCGAGCGTGATGATGGCGACGGTGAACACGGGGCGGCCGATCATCGGGCGCACCGCGAGCCGCTCGACGCCCAGGGCCAGGCCGCCGGTGAGCGCGGCCGCGGCGACCAGGGCCGCGAAGAAGCCGAGCGGGCCGGCGAGGTACGTCACCAGCACCGCCCCGGCGAGCATGAACGACGGCTGGGCGAACGAGATCACCCGCGTCGCCTTGTAGATGATCACGAAGCCGAGGCCCAACAGCGCGTACACGCTGCCGGTGCCGATGCCCCGCAGCACGCTTTCGAGCAGATCCTTCACGCGGGACTCCGGTACATCTCGTCGACCTCGGCGCGGAAGGCCTCGACGACCGCGGCGCGGCGCACCTTCTGCGTGGCGGTCAGCTCTCCGCTCTCGTGGTCGAGCTCCTTGGGCAGCAGCCGGAAGGCCTTGAGCCGCTCGACCGGCGCGCGGCCGGCGTTGACCTCGTCGACGATGCCGCGCACGAGGGCCAGCACCTCCGGCTTGCCGGACAGGTCGCGGTAGGTGGTGTAGACCAGGCCCCGCCGCCGGGCCCAGTCGCCGACGGTCTCCAGCTCGATGCCGACCAGCGCGGTGAGGAACGCCCGGCGGTCCCCGACGACGACGGCCTCCCTGATGTACGGGGAAGCCTTGAGCGCGTTCTCCAGCTCGCTGGGCGCGATGTTCTTGCCGCCCGCGGTGATGATGATGTCCTTGGCGCGGTCGGTGATGCGCAGGTGCGTGCCGTCGAGCACCCCGATGTCCCCGGTGCGCAGCCAGCCGTCGGCGGTGAGCGCCGCGGCGGTGGCGTCCGGGTCGGCGTAGTAGCCGGCGAACGTCCCCGCGTGCCGGGTCAGGATCTCGCCGCCGTCGCCGATGCGGACCTCGACCCCGGGCTGGGGCTCGCCGACGGTGCCGAGGCGGATGCGGCCGGGCCGGTTGGCGGTGGCGATGGCGGCGTTCTCCGTCATGCCGTACACCTCGTGCATCGGCACCCCGATGCCCATGAAGAACCGCAGCACCTCGGGCGCGACGGGGGCGGCGCCGCTGGCCGCGTACCGCACGTGCCGCAGCCCGATCCGCTCCCGCAGCGCGCGGTAGCAGCACAGCCAGCCCAGCGCGTAGCGCAGCCGGCTGCCGGGGGTGTGCCGCCCGCCGTTGGCGGCGAGGGTGGCCCCGATGTCGTCGGCGACCCGCAGCCACAGCCGGGCGTTGGCGCGCTTGAGCCTCGACGCGCCGGCGATGCGCGTGGTGACGCCGGCGAGCATCTTCTCCCAGATGCGCGGGACCCCGAAGAGGATCGTCGGCTGTACCTCGCGCAGATCCGCCTGCACGGTCGCGATCGACTCGCCGAAGTGCACGACCACGCCCGTGGCCGCGCCGAGCCACACGGTGAAGACGCGCTCGGCCACGTGACACAGCGGCAGATACGACAGCAGCAGGTCCCGGGGGCCGGGCGGCGGATCGGTGAGCCCGCCCTCGCCGCGCAGCACGCCGACGGCGAAGTCCACATTGGACACGGTGAGCATCGCGCCCTTGGGCCGCCCGGTCGTGCCGGAGGTGTAGACGAGCGTCGCCAGGTCGCCGGGCTCGGCCGCGAGCTCGAGGTCCTCCTCGCAGACGCCGGCGAGCAGGTCGCCCCAGAAGAGCAGGCGATCGTTGCCGTACCGGTTGCGGATGCCCTTCGGATCGAGGTACACGATCTTGAGCAGTTGCGGGCAGTCCCCGAGCACCGCCAGGGCCTTGTCCACCTGCTCCTGGTCCTCGGCGATGAGCACCTTCGCGCCGCAGTGGGCCAGCAACCGGCCGATGTCGCCGGCCGGGCTGGTCGGGTAGAGCCCGACGGTCGCGGCGCGCAGCGCCACCGTGGCGACGTCGGCGAAGAGCCACTCGGGCCGGTTCTCGGACAGGATCGCGACCCGGTCGCCCGGCTCGACGCCGAGCCCGCGCAGCGCGTGGGCGACCGACCGGGCCGTGTCCCAGTACTGCCGCCAGGTGATCTCGCGCCAGATGCCGCGGTGCTTCTCCCGCAGCGCGACCGCGTCCGGGGTCCGCCGCGCCCGATCGCGGACCAGGGTGGCGATGGTCATGCCGCCTCCCCCAGGTAGGCGCGGATCACGTCGGGGTGCCGCTGGACCTCTTGCGGCGTGCCGCACGCGACCGGCGTCCCGAAGTCGACCACCAGCACCCGGTCGGCGAGGTCCATGACCAGGCCCATGTCGTGCTCGACGAGGATCATCGGGATGCCCAGCTCGTCGCGAATGTCGAGGATGTACCGCGCCATGTCCTCGGTCTCCTCGAGGTTCATGCCGGCGACCGGCTCGTCGAGCAGGAGCAGCCGCGGCTGCATGGCGAGCGCGCGGCCCAGCTCCACCCGCTTCTGCACGCCGTACGGCAGCAGCCCCACCGGCATCCGGCGCCACGGCGCGAGCTCGAGGAAGTCGACGATCTCCTCGACCCGGGCCCGGTTGGCCAGCTCCTCGCGGCGGGCGCGGCCGAGCCAGGCGATCGCGGCCAGGGTGCCGTAGCGCATGTGGTGGTGCCGGCCCAGCATCAGGTTCTCCACGACCGTGAGCTGGCGGAACAGCTCGACGTTCTGGAACGTGCGGGCGACGCCGAGCCGGGCGACGCGGTCGGGGCGCGCGCCGGTGATGTCGGTGTCGCCGAGCAGGACCCGGCCGTGCTGGGGGCGGTACACCCCGGAGATCACGTTGAAGATGGACGTCTTGCCGGCGCCGTTGGGGCCGATCACCGCGAAGAGCTCGTCGGCGCCGACGCTGAAGTCGACCCCGTTGATCGCCTTGACGCCCGCGAAACTCAACCGCACGTCTCTGAAGCTCAGCACATCACTCACGACGCCACCTCCGCAAGCTCCGGTGCCGCCGCGAGAAAGCTGTGCTTATGGTGAGCGGCCCCTCCGCTCCGCTCCGGACCGCTCACGACAACCACCGCTTCCGCCGCTTGTAGTGCTTGACCTCGCGGAACGAGTGGGCGGCGTGCGAGCCGAGGTAGAACTCGCGGATGTCGTCGTCGGTGAGCAGGTCGGCGGCGGGCTTGTCGAGCACGACCTTGCCGTTCTCCAGCACGTATCCGTGCTCGGCGACGGAGAGCGCCATGGCCGCGTTCTGCTCGACCAGCAGCACGGCGGTGCCGGCCCGGTTGATCTGCACGATCAGGTCCCGCACCTGCTCGACCATGCGCGGGGCCAGGCCCAGGCTCGGCTCGTCCAGCAGCAGGTACTTCGGGTCGGACATGAGCGCCCGGCCCATCGCGAGCATCTGCTGCTCGCCGCCGGAGAGGTAGCCGGCCACGGCCGCGCGCCGCTGCTTGAGCACCGGGAAGAGCGCGTACATGCGCTCCATCGCCTCGGCCGCGCCGCGGCGGCGGGTGTGGGCACCCAGCCGCAGGTTCTCCTCGACGGTGAGCTCGGCGAAGGTGCGCCGGCCCTCCATCACCTGACTGATCCCGCGCCGGACGATCGCGGCGGGGCGCAGACGGTGGACGGGAGTGTCGCCCAGGGTGACGCAGCCGCGCGTCACGGCCCCGTCGTGGACGCCCAGCAGGCCGGACAGCGCCCGCAGCAGCGTGGTCTTGCCGGCGCCGTTCGCGCCGAGGAGGGCGACGATCCGGCCCTCCGGGACGGCGAGGCTCACGCCCCGCAACACCAGCATCACATCGTCGTAGACGACCTCGAGGTTCTGGACCCGTAGCACGTGCGGACCCCCGAACTATTTGCACCGGCGGTGTAAGAAGTTAGGAGTATTTAACCCGCTCCCGCGTGAGAATCAAGCCCCGAATCTGTAACCGTCCGGCACCGATGTCACGGTCCGGCACGGGTGGCCAACCGGCGGTAATCCGGACTTTTGGGGTAATAGATATTGAGCGGGACGCACGCCTTTCGCCCGGCGGATGCTCACGTTAAGTTAGGCGCTGGCCTGCCCGGCAGTCCGTCATCCACCCCGGATGGCACCGGGCAAGCGCCGCCGAATCGAGCTCCGCGCGCACCCACTCCGGGCGTGCGCATCGAGCCGGGGACCCATACCTCTGGGGTGAATCCGCAACACTGCGGTAGGGCGCTCTCTCTTCCCGCCCGAACCCGTCAGCTAACCCGGTAGGCGGTCGGTGCAGAAGGGTCTCCCCTTGTCCACTGGACATCGTGCCCGCCGTTCGGCGCTACGGACCCTGCTCATCGGGTTCGTGTCACTCGCTGTGATGGCACCCGCCACGGTCGCACACGCCGACCCGACGCTCGCCGAGATCGAGGCCCAGCTCGACAAGCAGAACGACGAGCTCGAGCACACGATCGAGGCCTGGAACAAGATCAACTCCGACCTGGCCACCTCGCAGACCAGCGCGAAGGCGCTCGAGGACGGCGTGGCCAACGCCAACGCCGGCGTCGAGCAGATCGCCATCGCCGCGTTCAAGACCAACGGCAGCCTGCGCAACCTCAACCTCGTCCTCAACGCGACGTCGTCGGGCTCGCTCATGGACCAGCTGTCGATGCTGCAGCAGATCACGCGTCAGCAGCAGAAGGAGATCGACGACTACAAGGCCGCCAAGGCCAAGCTGGACGAGACGATCGCGGGCCAGAACGCGCAGAAGGCCGACCTCGAGAACAAGCGCAAGCAGATCGAGGGCGACGTCAAGAAGCTCCAGGACCTGCAGAGGAAGGCGGCCAACGCGGGCGCCAAGAAGGTGGCGTACAACAGCGTCAAGGCGCCACAGGTCGACGACGCCACACGCCAGAAGGTCATCAACTTCGCCTACGCGCAGCAGGGTGAGCCCTACCACTGGGGTTCGGCCGGCCCGGACCAGTGGGACTGCTCAGGGCTGACGATGATGGCCTGGAAGCAGGTCGGCGCGAATCTGCCGCACGTCGCCGCGGACCAGTGGAAGGTCGTGCAGCACATTTCCGCGTCGGAGGCCCGCCCCGGTGACCTGGTCTTCATGAACAACCTCGGCCACGTCGGCATCTACGTCTCGCCAGGCCGGATGATCCACGCCCCGCATACGGGCGACGTGGTGCGGGAGGCCAACATCAGCGGCAGCGTCTACGGATACGGCCGCGTCAAGATCTAGGCTCCCGACGACGATGTGCAGGGCCGCGGATCGCGACGATCCGCGGCCCTTCATCATTGGGGCATGGCGTCCTGGGATCCGCAGCAGTACGAGCGCTTCGCCGACGAGCGCGCCCGGCCCTTCCGCGAGCTCGTGGCCCGCATCCCCACCACGTCCGCGGTCGCCGTCGTCGACCTCGGCTGCGGCCCCGGCACCATGACCGCCACCCTCGCGACCCGCTGGCCGGACGCGGCGATCCTCGGCCTCGACTCCTCGCCGGCGATGATCGCGGCGGCCGCGGAGCACCGCAGCGCCCAGCTGACCTTCCAGCTCGCCGACGCGGCCGAGTGGCGGCCCCAGCGCGGCTCCCTCGACGTCATCGTGGCCAACGCCTCGCTGCAGTGGGTCGGCGACCACGAGACGCTGCTGCCGCTGTGGGCGGCGGCGCTCGACGACGGCGGGACGCTCGCCTTCCAGGTGCCGCTCTCCTTCGACCCGGGCATGGTCGCGGTGGCGGCGCGGGAGCGCTGGGCACCGCTGCTGGGCGGCGCCTCGGGCACCACGGGACCGCGCTCGGCGTCGCCGGTGCTGGGCGCGGCCGACTACGTACGGTTGCTGTCCGGGGCCGGCCTGACCGTCGACGCGTGGGAGACGACCTACTACCACGTGCTGCCCGGCGAGGACCCGGTCTTCGAGTGGTTCAAGGGAACCGGCCTGCGGCCTTACCTCGACGCCTTGTCCGGGGCCGATCTGGAGGAGTTCACGGCGGATGTCAAGGAGCGAATGCGGCAGCTGTACCCGCGCGAGCCCTTCGGCACGATCCTGCCGTTCCCTCGCCTCTTCGTCGTCGCCCAGCGCGCCTGAGACTCCCGGCTCGCGGCTCGCGGCTCCCGTTTTCGCGGCCCTCGTTTCGCGGCTGGCGGCTCGCGGCCGTCGTTTCGGGGCTGGCGGCTCGCGGCCCTCGTTCGCGGCCTTCGTTTCGCGGCCCTCGTTCGCGGCCCTCGTTCGCGGCCGTCGTTTCGCGGCCCTCGTTCGCGGCCTTCGTTTCGCGGCCTTCGTTTCGCGGCTCGCGCCTCGCGGCTCGCGCCTCGCGGCTCGCGCCTCGCGTTCCGCGGCTACGGCCCTGGGCATGGCCGCTCGCACGTGCCGACCGCGCCGTGACGTCGTTCCCATTCGCGCGGATCGTCGCGCATCGGGCATGACCTACGTCAAATGGTTTACATCAGGACCTGATCGCGATTCATACGCTGAGGCGCGTGAGCAAAACCTGGAAGATCATTATTTTCGGCGCGATCGGCCTCTTCGTGCTCTGCTGCGGAGGCGGCGTCGCCGGAATTTTCTTTGTCGTCAACGGCTCCACCAAAGAACCCAAGGCCGCGACCGGGGACTTCCTCACCGCGCTCGAGACCGGCAGGACCCAGGCCGCCTACGACCTGCTGTGCTCTTCGGCGCAGCAGCAGTACGGGCCGGAGACCTTCGAGGCGTACGTCAAGAAGGACCCCATCACCGCCCACGACATCAGCTGGGGCGGCTCCTACAGCAACAACAACGGCAACGAGAGCGCCTCGATCGACGCCAGCGTGACCTACCAGAACGCCGGCAAGTCCAGCCACACCTTCGACCTGATCAAGGAGAGCGGCTCCTGGAAGGTCTGCGGCGACCCATTCTGAGGCCGCTCGCCTCATGGCCGTCTTGAGGGCCGCGGAGCCGTCCAGTTCCGCGGCCCTGAGCCATGCCCCGCCACTCGCTCCGCTGCTCAGTCCGCGCCGCCACCGCAGCTTCGCCGCCGCCGCAACTTCGCTGCTCGGTCCGCGCCGCCCGTAACTTCGCCGCTGTTCGGTGCGCGCCATCGCCGCAGCTTCGCCGCCGCCACTCGGTCCGCGCCGCCGCCGCAACTTCGCCGCTGTTCGATTCGCGCCATCGCCGCAGCTGTTCGATTCGGCCCTCCGCAGTAGCTTCGCCGCCGCTCGATTCGGGCCGCCGCCGCAGCTTCGCCGCCACCGCTCGGCTTCGCGCCGCGCCGCCGCCGTAGCTCCGCCGCCGCTCGATTCGCGCCGCCGCCGCAGCTTCGCCGCCGCCGCTCGGCTCGCGCTGCGCCGCCGCCGCCGTAGCTTCGCCGCCGACCGAGTCCTCGCGCCTCCGGCGCCGCTGGTGCAGTCTCGCGGCGCGAAAAAGCCCCGGGTCCGCTCCGACCCGGGGCTTGCTCGTCTTGGGGGATGTCGCTGCTTGCTAGGCGGCCTGCAGGCCCTCCGCCCGGGCCAGCTCACGCAGCCGGCCGAGCGCCTGAATCTCCAGCTGGCGGATGCGCTCGCGGGACAGCGAGAACCGCGTCGCCACCTCGGTCAGCGAGTGCTCGCGACCGTCCTCGAGGCCGTAGCGGGCCCGCATGATGCCGGCCGAACGGTCGTCCAGGTGGTTGAGCAGGCCCTCGATCCGCTGGCGCTCCAGCGCGGCCAGGACCACGTCCTCCGGCGACGGGGCGTCGGAGTCCGCGACCAGGTCGCCGAGGTTGGTGTCGCCGTCGTCACCCACGGGAGTGTCGAGGGACACGGTGTCCTGGGACCAGCGCATGAGCTCGTGCACCCGCTCGACCGGCACGCCGAGCGCGGTCGCCAGCTGCTCCGGCTCAGGATCGTTGCCGAGCTCACGGGTGAGCTGCCGCGCGACGTTGCGCATCCGGTTGACGTCCTCGACGAGGTGCACCGGGAGCCGGACCGTGCGCTCCTGCTGCGCGATCGCCCGGCTGATCGCCTGGCGGATCCACCACGTCGCGTATGTCGAGAACTTGTATCCACGCACGTAGTCGAACTTCTCGACGGCGCGCACCAGGCCGGTGTTGCCCTCCTGGATCAGGTCGAGCATCGGCATGCCGGACCGCACGTAGCGCCGCGCGATCGACACCACCAGGCGCAGGTTGGCTCGGATGAACCGGTCCTTCGCTCGCTCGCCGTCGGCCACGAGGCGGTGCAGCTCCTCCGCGGTCACGCCGTCGGGGATCTCGTCGCTGTCGAGCAGGTGCTCGGCGTAGAGCCCAGCCTCGACCGCCTTGGACAGCTCGACCTCAGAAGCGGCGTCGAGCAGCGGCGTGCGGGAGATCTCATGCAAGTACACGCCGACCAGGTCACGCTCCTCGGCGCCTGTATCGGGTCGCATCTCCACTTTCACGTTCTCCACCTTCGGGCCCCTCCCCGCTCCATCCTTCGCCTTCCCCGTTTCACCCTGCTAAAACGGGTGCCCCCCGGGTATGCCCCCTACACAACAGTCAAAGTGCCTTCCGAATTCCGCCCCTCAGGGCGATTCGGTGACGACCCCTGAGAGTTGCACCACTTACCAAGACGTTCGGGAGACTGCTCCGGTTCGCTTCGGTTGCAACAAGTGATACGTGCTCTACCTGCCCGTCGGACGCCTGAATTCGCTGTGAGTTCCCTGGGAACGCCCCGCGCGGGGGGCGCTGGACGCCTCGTGGGCACGGATGTTCATCGGCAACGGTCGGGGACACGACAGCCTTTTCCCGCTGTGGCGAGCGTGATACTCACTAACACGGGCCAGTCGTCGGCTCACCGCTCGTGCCATTCACGCAACAGCTGCGCCTCCTCATCGATACCCAGTCCGTTCTTCGCATCGATGTGGGATGCGTCACGAATGGCCGCGATGGTGTCGCGGACGGTCTCGGCGAGGGGCCGGATGCGCAGGCCGGCCGCGAGCGAGGCGGACACGTCCCGGCTCAGAAATCCCGCGTACTGCGGCAGGAGCAGCCAGAACGGCAGCGACCGCGGCCCGCTCCAGGGCGCCACCTCGCGATCGAGCAGGAAGTCCTGGGCGACCCAGGTGAGCTGCTGGGGTACGCCCGCCGCCTCGGCAAAGGCCGCATGGAACTCCGCCCGGCGCATCGGCGCCCCGATGCCGTCGAACGCCCCCGCCAGCCCACTCCCGCTCGCGGCGATGATCCAGTCGGCCAGGTCGCGCACGTCCACGAGCTGCACCGACTCGTCCGGCCCGCCAGGGGCCAGCACCTCGCCACCGCGCAGTGCACGGCGCACCCAGTACTCGAACCGGTACGTCGGATCCTCCGGCCCCACGATCATCCCGGCGCGCACGAGGAACGTGCGATCCGCACCGAAGCCGTCGGCCGCGAGGCGCTCGCAGGCCACCTTGCACCGGCCGTACTCCTCCGCGCCCACCGCCGGATCCCCGTCGAAGTCCGGCGGCAGCAGCGGCGCCGTCGCGGCGGTCTGTCCCGGGGTCGCGGTGTCGGCGTACGCCGAACAGCTCGACACCAGCGTGTAGTGCCCCACGCGCCCGCTGAGCGCGGCCACGGCGTGCCGGACGTGGTGCGGGTGGCGGGCAACGTCGACGACGGCGTCGAAGGCGCCCTCGATCGCGTCCAGGCCGTCGGGGCGGTCGCGGTCGACGCGGACGAAGGCAGCACCCTCGACGGGCTCGCCGGACTCGCCGCGGGCGGCGCAGACGACGTCGTGGCCGCCCTGGAGCGCCTGGCGGGCGAGGGCGCGACCGAGGAAGACGGTGCCGCC
Source organism: Dactylosporangium sp. CA-139114 (assembly GCF_050955725.1). Taxonomy (NCBI): domain Bacteria; kingdom Bacillati; phylum Actinomycetota; class Actinomycetes; order Micromonosporales; family Micromonosporaceae; genus Dactylosporangium; species Dactylosporangium sp. CA-139114. Next base: position 1,205,028 of record NZ_CP192080.1, on the reverse strand, counting down.
GAGCACGAGGATTCTCATCGGCCGATGATTCGCCGCCCGCCGCGGGTTCGCCAGGCCGTTTCGCCCCCAGCGGATTCCGCTGAGCGACGAAACCGGCGCCTGCCCACCGCACGCGGCGCCCTCTGCCCGCCGCCGAACGCGTTCGCCACCCGCGAGCCGCACCCGACGCGCTCTGCCGGGCCGCTGGACGCGTTAGCCACCCGCGAGCCGAGCCGCCACGCGATGCGCGCCCTGCGCGGCCGCTCGACGCGTTCGCCACCCGCGAGCCGCCCCCGACGCTCCGGCCGGCCCCAAGGACCCGTGCACCGCGGTCGTCGAATCGGCCTATTCAGATATATCGCCCGGCAGGTGATAAATCCGAAAAGTCGTGGCGCGGAGCGCCCGACTTTTCGTCCCAACACCAGGCAAGCGCCAAGAACCAGGCGAACACGCACAACTCAAGCGCGGTGCGACGACTTCGGTCGATGCGGCCGCGTCTTGTGCACGACGAGACCGAACAACGCGACCGCCGCCGTGACCACCGCCGCCACCGCCAGCCAAAGCGACCAGTGCCGATCGACGGGAAGCGCGGCCGGCGCGGCCCCCTCCCGCGTCAACGGCGTCGTCCCCGGACCCGGCGAGATGGCGTCGTCCGGGGCGAAGGACCAGATGCGCAGGTAGTCGATCTGGAACTCGGCCGGCAGCGCGGTCGACGAGCCCGGAGTGCCGGCCCGGTCGCCGGTCGTCACGGCGAAGCCGAACCACCGCGGCTCCGTCGACACCGCGGGATCGAGCCACTGCAGGGCGCCGTCCATGTAGACCTTGAAGCCCGACGGGGCCCATTCGATGACGTACGTGTGCCAGTCCCGGAACGTCCCCGTCAGCGCCCGGGTGTTCGTCGTCGTGCCGTCGGAGTTGCTCACCAGGGCCTGCTCGGCCCCGGGCTTCGCCATGATCTCCAGCTGCGAGTCGTTGCGGTCCGCGGCCCGGTCGACCGGGCGCAGCAGGGCCATCGAGTCGATGCCCGCGCCGACCGGCACACGGGCCTTGAACTCGTAGCGGCCGAACTGCTGGGCGGCCCCGACGCAGCGGAGCTCACCGGTCACGTAGGGCTTGCCGCCGTAGGTGCGCTTGTGCAGGGCCAGACTCAGGTGACCGTCGGCGACCGTGACCGCCTCGGGGCGGAAGTAGCTCGCCTGGGCGCCCTCGGGCGCGCCGTCGTAGGCGGAGCAGCCGGCCGGCAGGGTGCCCGTGTCGTCGAAGGTGTTGGCGAAGACCGGCTTCCAGCCGTCGGGATCGGCGGCGTTCACCCGTTCGGGGAAGATCATCCCACTCAGCGCGGCCGATGTGAGGACGACCAGCACGGCCGCGAAACGCCTCAGCATGGTGGCCGCCTCCGTAGGCGAGGTGTCCCGTCCCCGGCAACGTACTAGATACCCAGCGGTATTGCAGCGTCGCGCAGTGTGCACTGCCCGTTCGGCCGGTTCGTTCCGTCCGCGCTGCCGACCCTCGCTTTTACCCGTACGACACCGAACCGACGACGAGTGGTGCTCGCGCGCGGCCGACGCGATCGACAAGGATGTCCATCTACGCATGTATCCCTTCCGAAGGAGAGATCATGGCCCAGCCAAGCGCCCGCGGCTGGCGGTTAGCGCAGCACCTCGCGGTGCCCGCGCTCGCCGTCGCGGTCGTCGCCCTGCTGCCCTTGGCCAAGACCGGCGGATCGCAGGCATCGGACCGGTGGACGCCACTGACCCCGGCCAAGGTCTCGTTCGCCGAGAAGACCGGCCCGACGACGACCGCGCAGCTGCTCGGCTTCAACGACTTCCACGGCAACATCGACCCGCCGACCGGCAGTGGCGGGCTCATCAACGGCGTTCCCGCCGGTGGTTCGGAGTACCTCGCGACCTACCTGACCAAGCTGCGCAACGACGCCAAGAAGGCCGGCGTCAAGACCAGCGACACGGTGGTCGCCGGCGACAACATCGGCGCCTCGCCACTGGTGAGCGCCGCGTTCCACGACGAGCCGGCGATCGAGGTCCTCAACGCGATGGGCGTCGACCTCGCCTCCGTGGGCAACCACGAGTTCGACGAGGGCGTCACCGAGCTCTACCGCATGCAGTTCGGCGGTTGCCACCCGACCGACGGCTGCCAGGACGGCGACGGGTTCGCGGGGGCGAAGTTCCCGTACCTCGCCGCCAACGTCACCCAGAAGTCCAACGGCCTGCCGATCCTGCTGCCGTTCACGATCCGCTTCTACGAGGGCGTGCCGGTCGCGTTCGTCGGCATGACGCTCGAGGCCACGCCGGGCATCGTCAACCCCGCGGGCATCAAGAACGTCGACTTCCACGACGAGGTCGAGACGGCGAACAAGTACGCCACGATGCTGGGCTGGCTCGGCATCAAGTCGATGGTCCTCGTGGTGCACGAGGGCGGCATGCAGAGCAGCCCGCCCGCGCCGCTGGACCCGTCCGGCTGCGCCAACTTCGCCGGCCCGATCACCGACATCACCAAGGGCCTCAACCCGGCCTACGGCGTCGTCGTCTCCGGCCACACGCACCGGTTCTACAGCTGCGAGCTGCCCAACTCCTCGGGCAAGAACTCGCTGGTCACGAGCGCGGGCACGGCCGGCACGCTGGTCACCGACATCCGGGTCACGCTGGACAAGAAGACGCGCAAGTTCGTCGACGCGTCCGGGACCAACGTGATCGTCGACAACGGCGTGAAGAACGCGGACGGCACCTACCAGAAGGACGCCGCCGGCAACTTCGTGCGCAACACGGCGCTGGTCGACGCCAAGGTGAAGAAGATCGCGGACAAGTACCGTGTCGCCGTGGCGCCGCTGGCGAACAAGGTCGTCGGCAGCATCACCGCCGACATCACCACGACCCAGGTCGCCTCGGGTGAGACCCCGCTCGGCGACGTCATCGCCGACGCGCAGCTGGCCTACACCAAGGCCTCGGCGGGGGCCCAGATCGCGTTCATGAACCCGGGCGGCATCCGTGCCTCCCTGATCTACGCGAACACCCCCGGCGGCGAGGCGCCCGGCCAGGTCACGTACGGCGAGGCCTTCACCGTGCAGCCGTTCAACAACCTGGTCGTCACCCAGTCGTTCACCGGCGCGCAGATCAAGGACGTCCTCGAGCAGCAGTTCGTGGGCTTCCAGGGCCAGACCGTCCAGCGCATGCTGCAGGTCTCGGCCGGCTTCACGTACAACATCACCGCCTCGGCCCCGGCCGGATCGAAGATCAGCAACATCCAGCTCAACGGGGTTGCCCTCGACCCGGCGGCCACCTACAAGGTGACCACGAACGACTTCCTGGCCAACGGCGGTGACGGCTTCCTGAACCTCGCGAAGGGCACGGGCCGCGTCACCGCCCCCGGCTTCGACGTCGACGCCCTGACCACCTACCTGGCCACCGGGCCCATTGCTCCGGGGCCGGCCAACCGTTACACCTTGATCGGCTGATCGATACTCGTCCGGGCGGGCGGCGGGTTTGCTCGCCGCCCGCCCGCACGTATGCTCGGCGGCGAAGCGACCAGGTCGAGGAGTGTTGATCCGTGGATCGTCCCAGCTGGGCCCCGGCCGACGTCGACCTCGATCGGCCGAGTGTCGCCCGGGTCTACGACTACTACCTCGGCGGCTCCCACAACTTCGCCGCCGACCGGGCCTTCGCCGAGCAGGTCCTCAAGGTCATGCCGGCCGTCGCCGGGCTCGCCCGCAGCAACCGGGCCTTCCTGCGCCGCGCGGTGCGTGAGCTCGCAACACAGGGCGTCCGGCAGTTCCTCGACCTCGGCTCCGGCATCCCGACCGTCGGCAACGTGCACGAGCTGCTCACCGACTCCGGCATCACCGACGGGCGGGTCGTCTACGTCGACCACGATCCGGTCGCGGTCGCGCACAGCCGCGCCATCCTGGCCGGGGTGCCCGGCACCGCGGTCGTCGCCGGCGACCTGCGCTCCCCCGCCGAGGTGCTGGCCCAGCCCGAGATCCAGGGCCTGCTGGACTTCGGCCGGCCGATCGCCTTCCTACTGGTCGCGGTCCTGCACTTCGTCCCCGACGAGCTGCGCCCGGCCGACATCGTCGCCGGATACGCCACCGCCGGAGCGCCCGGCAGCCACGTGGTGCTCTCGCACGCCGGGATCGACCGCCCGCTCACCCCGGCCGAGGAGCAGGCCTGGGAGATGTACCGCAAGTCGCCGACCCCGCTCGTCCTGCGCACCAGCGAGCAGGTGGCGGCCCTGCTCGGCGACCTGACGCCGCTGCCGCCCGGGGTCGTCGCGACCCACCTCTGGCGCCCCGACGGCGACGAGGAGTCCCCGCCGGACGGCAGCGCGGTCGGCAGCGCGGTCGTCGCGCGCAAGGATTAGCCGCGCCGACCATGACCGCCATCAGCCCCACGCCGACTTCGTGGGACCGCCCCCATCGCGCCGCCGAACGGATGGCGCGCGCCTGGTCGCTGGCGATCGCCGGGACCAGCTACGTGTCGATGAACGGCCTCGAGGTCCAGGACTTCCTGACCAGCCTCTCCACGCGGGTCATCCAGGCGCTGACCGCCGAGACCTTCGACCCCACCGACGTGCGCGAGGTCGGCTCGACGCTGGTCGCCGCGCACTTCACCGAGCCCACCACGCTCGAGCGGACCCTGGCCGTGCTCGCCGAGCAGTTCGGCAACGCGCCGGTGAAGCGGGTCGCCCAGATCCAGGGCGCGCTCGCGTCCGGCTACGCGCTCGCGCTGCGCGACCGGGTGCTCGAGGAGCAGGAGGAGATCCGCACCGCGGCGCTGTGGGCCCGCGCCCGCGCCGAGGAGGGCCGGCGGGTCAGCGAGGCCCGGTTCCAGGCGATCTTCGCCGGGGCCGCGATCGGCATGAGCGTGAGCACCATCGACGGCCAGGTGATCGAGGTCAACCAGGCGCTGTGCGACATGCTCGGGTACAGCGCCGAGGAGCTGCGCTCGATGTCCTTCGACGACTTCGTGCTGCCCGAGGACCCGCCGAGCGCCGGCGCCATGTTCGAGGAGGTGCTCTCGGGCGGGCGCGACCAGTTCCGCATCGAGAAGCCCTACGTGCACAAGGACGGCCACCGGGTCTGGACGGACCTGGTCGCCTCGATCATCCGCGACGAGGACGGCCGCCCCCGGTGGATGGTGGCCATGTTCGAGGACATCACGGAGCGGTACCTGCTGCAGCTGCGCCTGCGCCACCAGGCCCTGCACGACCCGCTGACCCAGCTGCCCAACCGCACGCTGTTCTTCGAGCGGCTCGGGGCCCTGCTCGACGGGGCCCGGGCCGACGAGGGCCAGGGCGGCGAGGCCCGGATCGGCGTGTGCTACCTCGACGTCGACGGCTTCAAGGTCATCAACGACACGCTCGGCCACGACGTCGGCGACCAGCTGCTGCAGACCGTCGCCCGGCGGCTGGCCCGCTCGATCAGCGGCGAGCGGCAGCTCGTGGCCCGCATGGGCGGCGACGAGTTCGTGGTGCTGGTGGAGCGCTGCGGCGGCATCGACGAGGTGGTCGCGGTCGCCGAGAAGGCGCTGGACACCGTGCGCGCCCCGGTCCACGTCGGCGGCCACGAGATCAGCATCTCGGCCAGCATCGGCGTGGTCGAACAGCCGCTGCGCGGGACGAGCGCCGGCGAGCTCATGAAGGCCGCCGACACGACGCTCTACTGGGCCAAGGCCGACGGCCGCAACCGTCTCGCGCTCTTCGACGCCGATCGGCACACGCGCGAGGTGAAGCGGTACGAGCTGTCGGCCTCCATGCCCGCCGCGCTCGAGCGGCGGGAGTTCTTCGTCGAGTACCAGCCGCTCGTCCGCCTCGGCGACGAGGTCACCATCGGCGTCGAGGCCCTCGTGCGGTGGCGGCACCCGCGCTTCGGGGTGCTCGGGCCGGACGCGTTCATCGGCATGGCCGAGGAGACCGGGCTCATCGTGCCGCTCGGCCGCTGGGTCCTGCACGAGGCCTGCCGGCAGGCCGCCGAGTGGCGCCGCGCCGTGGGCGACCGCGCCCCGATCATGAGCGTCAACCTGGCCGTACGGCAGATGCGGGACCGCACCATCGTGCGCGACGTGCGCGCGATCCTCGAGCAGACCGGGCTGCCGCCGGAGGGCCTGCAGCTGGAGCTGACCGAGAGCGCGGTCATGAGCACCGGCGACGACCCGATCGAGGCGCTCAACGCCCTGGCCGCACTCGGCCCGCGCATCGCGATCGACGACTTCGGCACCGGCTACTCGAACTTCGCGTACCTGCGCAACCTCCCCGTGCACAGCCTCAAGCTGGCCGGCTCCTTCGTGGCCGGGCTGCGCCCGCCGGAGGGGCCGGACCCGGTCGACCAGGAGATCGTGGCGGCGGTCATCGGCCTGGCCCACACGCTCAAGCTGAGCGTGACGGCGGAGGGCGTGGAGACGGCGGAGCAGGCGAGCCGGCTGCTGGAGCTCGGCTGCGACACGGCCCAGGGCTGGTACTACGCGAGCTCGGGGCCGCCGGGCGCGATCAAGCTGCGGACGGCGTGAACGGGCCGGTCGGTGCGCTGCGGAGCGCACCGACCGGGACTCAGCCGGCGGCGTACGGGTTGACCTCTTCGTGCATGTCGGTCATGAACTGCGACCACATGTCGTTCTCGTCAGGGGCCGCACCCACCAGGTCGTAGTGGCCGTCCAGGAACGAGGTGTCCAGCTGCCAGTCGGGCAGGTCGATGTCCTGCTCGTCGAGGGTCAGCGGGTCCTCGTGGTGGGCGTCCACGGGGTCGAGCCCGGCCTCGGCGGTGTAGTCGGGGCCGTCCTGCGGGTCGTGGTGCGTGTCCTCGTGCAGGTGGTGCAGGTCATGGCCGGCGTCACCCTCGTGGGTGGCGTCGGCGTAGGTGTCGTGCTGGTCGTGTCCCTCATATATGTGCGCGTCGGCCAGGCCGTGGTCGACTCCGCCGTCGTGGTCGACGTGGAGTTCGTGCTCCATGCCCCAGTCGAGGTCAAAGTCGCTCATAACCTGCTCCCGGATTCTTCGATCTACCGCTGCGGCGCGGTACATCTAGAACGGTAGGGAACGGCGGGAGCGACCGGCTCCCCGAAACGTGCCACTCAGCGCGCGCGGCGGTCCAGCCACCCGTCGCCGTTGACGTCCTCGTAGCGCGCGTCCACGACACCGTCGGAGTTCGAGTCCACGTCGGAGGAGTCGATCAGGCCGTCCCGGTTGACGTCGTGCCCGACGAACTCGGGACGCCCGTCGCCGTTCGTGTCGACCACGATGTCGACGCCGCCGTCGGCGCGGTTGACGTAGGTGTGCTGGTCCCAGCGCCCGTCGCCGTCCCAGTCCACGCGCGTGTGGTAGCCGTCGGTGGGCACGGACCCGGGAACCTGGGCGTGCCCCGCGTGCTGCGCCACGCCCGACAGGCTGCCGGCGATCCCGCCCTGGTGGTGCTGCTGCTGCGCGAGGTCCTGCAGCCCGGCGCCGAGCCCGCCGCCGTGGCCGCCCGGCTGGTAGCCGCCCAGGCCGGCCGCCACGCCGGAGGCGCCCGGATCGGTGGGCTCGGCCGGGGTCCCGCCGGTCGCGCCGCTGTAGGTGGCGGAGCGGTAGACGGTGCCCGACGAGTGGCTCTCGCTGTGGTAGTCGGTGTGGGAGTAGGAGTCGCCGGCGCCGGCGCCGGGCCCACGGGTGCCCGCGTCCTGCACGGCGTGCGCGATCGAGCCGCCACCCTGCTCATCGCCGGTGGGCTCGAGGGCGGCGTGGCGGCCGCCGGCCTGCTGCTCGACCACGTCGTGCATCCGCTGACCCAGGTCCGACCCGCCGGAGCCGTGCACCCCCAGGCCGCGGGCGGACACGTCGTGGGCGTTCACCCCGGCGCCGTGGCCGTGCAGCACGTCGCCGAGGCCGGAACCGATCGACGAGAACACGCCGAACATGCTCGCCTTGCTCGTGCGCTGCTCCACGTGGGCCTGGCCGGCGCCGCCCGCCTCCCCGAGCTGGGTCTGCAGGATGTCCAGCTCGTCGGGGGTCAGCCGGTAGCCGGCCAGGGCCCCCTGCGGGTCGGTCGCCAGCCGTGCCTTGAACGCGGGATCGCCGAGCAGGCGCTCCAGCACCTCATCGAAGTCGGACATCGCAATCTCCCCCAGATCGTGTACCACCCGAGCTCAGTCGAGCTCCGGCATCGGTATCGGCTGCGGCCGCGGGCGACAGGTCCCGCACTGCACCGCGTCCTCCACCACGAGCCCCTCCGCCCGCCCGCGGCTCTGCGAGCGGTGCACCTCGAGCAGGTAGGGGCCGAACTTCGCGTGGTCCTCGCACAGCCCGCGACCGCAGAACCGGCATGACCCCCGCGCCGCCTTGGCGCAGAACCAACAAAGCACGCTCGCTCCTATGTGTCAGTGATCAGCCGATGCACGCCGAGACGGTCACCGACACGCTGACCGAGCTCGAGAGGCCGGCGCCGTCGATCGCCGTGACCCTCACGGTGAGCGTGCCACCACGATTGCTTGCGCCGTTGTTGTTGATCGGTCCGACGGACCCTACGTAATCGGTGCCGCGGATGGACATCGACCGAGAGCCGGTCGCGAACCCGCTCCAGGACGCCGTCACGCCCTTGATGATCCCGCTGTCGTCGGTCACGTTGACTCGAATTGACGGCTGGGTGGTCCCTTTGTTGCACGGTGCGCCCGAGTCCAGGGTCTGGTCGATCGGGCTGGCCGGCTGGACCACCCAAGTGATCACCGGCGGCTGGTTGGGCGGCGGGCCGGCCGTCGTCGTCGGCGGGACCGCGGGCGTCGTCGTGGGCGGCCTGGCAGTGGTCCTCGTCGGCGTCGGGGTCTTCGTCGGCGTCCTCGTCCGGGTCGCCTCCGCCGACGGCGGGGCCGAGGCCGAGGCCGAGGCCGACGCGGACGGCGAGTCGCTCGGCGAGGGCAGCTCCGACGGCGTGTCCGAGGCCGACGGCACCACGGTCGGCGTCCCGCCCGGCTTCGGCAGCGCCACCCCGTCGCCGCAGGTCAGGTCGGCCGCCGAACTCGGGTCGACGACGGTGCCGTCCAGCTTGACCACGCCGCGGCTCACCTCGGGGTCGCCGCTCGCGGGCAGCGCGAAGCGGGCCGCGCCCTCGTTGGTCACCGGGCCGACCGTGAGGCGCAGCGGCTCGAAGGCGGTCGTCGTGCTCGTGGTGTCGACCAGCAGGCGGCCCTGGCCGAGGCTCAGCGCGGCGGTCGGCTCGATCGGCGTGCCGAGACCGCCGGCCGGGCCGCTGACGAGGGCGCCGACGCGCACGTCGGCCCCGGCGCAGAGCACCGTCGCGCTGCCGCCCCGGAAGGTCAGGGACGCGGTCGACTTGACGCTGACGTGGATCGAGTCGCCCTGCTGGACGTACACCTTGCCGTCGCGGGTCAGGGTGCGGTCGGTGCCGTTGACGCGCACGGTGGCGTTGCCGCGGGTGACGGTCACCAGGGCGCTGTCGGTCGGCATCTCCGCCCACACCGGCCCGGTGAACAGGTTCGCGCCGGTGAGGAACACGGCGAAGAGCAGGAGCAGCACCAGCAGCCACCAGAGCCGGCGCTCGAAGCGGCGGTCGACGCTGTCGTCGGCGGGCGCGGGCGGCCCGGGCGGCGCGGCCAGCGGCGGGTAGTTCGAGGGCGGGTGGGCGCCCGCGACCGGGCGCCGGCCGCCGGCCGGGATCGTGTCGGCGGGCCGGCCCAGCAGCAGCGGCAGCCCGGCGACGGCGGGCAGCAGCCACGCGCGGGCCGGGGTGCGGGCGGTGGCCACCTGGCCGGGCGAGCCGTCGCCGTACGGCCCGATCATCGACCCGCGGTGCAGCTCGACGCCCTCGGGCAGCACCAGCGAGCCCGACTCGACCACGAGCGCGTCGTTGCCGGTGCGCAGCACGACCGGCTGGCCGGGGCCGAGCTGCATGGGCCGGGCGCGGGTGAGCAGGCCGAGACGGTCCTCGGGGCCGAGGCTCGACAGCGCGGGCGTCTCGTCGAGCAGGGTCTCGAGCTCGGCGCGCTCCACCGGCGGCGGGCCGGGCAGCGGGCCGACGGCGGCCGAGACGGTCGAGGCGGGGATGGCCAGCAGCGTGGTGCCCGCGGTCATCCAGCTCAGCGCGGCCGGGGCGCCGGTCAGCGCGTTGGCGAGGCCGACGACCCCGCCGCGGCCGACGCGCTCCCGGACGGTACCGGTGGGATCGCCCGGACGCCTCGCCTCCAGGGCGCCGTCGACCACGACGAACACCGATGGCTGGGCGGCACCGGCGAAGACGAGCTGGTCGCCGGTGCGCGGGTGCACCCAGCGGGCGTCCCCGGCGAGCCGCGCGAGGGCGTCCGGCGGCAGGCTGGACAGCGCCGAGGAGCTCAGCGCGGCGAACCGGCGGGGCTCGTCGCGCCCGAGCCTGCGCTCGCCGAGCCGGTCCCGCACGCGCCGGCCGCGCCGCCGCAGCCAGCCGAAGAACAGGTACACCACCGGCGCGAGCAGCCCCGCGACGATCACCGCGAGCAGCCCCCGGGCGAGCCACCCGGCGTTCCACAGGCCGGTCACGACGCCGGCCACGCGGTCGGTGTAGACGCGGTAGACGAGGTTGACCGCGATCGCGATCCAGGCGACGGCGAGCATGCCGTAGAGCGCGACGAGCCGGCCCTCGCGGTCGAGCTCGGAGAAGCGCGGCGGGCGGCGGCGCAGCCGGGCGAGGACCCAGGCGAGGCCGCGGGCGCGCAGGTTCGGCACCTCGAGCCAGTCCATGAGCAGGTAGTAGCCGTCGAGGGCCATGAACGGGTTGAGGTTGAACAGCGCGTTGAGGTACCACGCGAAGGCCAGCTTGAAGGTCCAGGGCTCCAGCTCGGGGAAGAAGACGCCGACGAGCTGGCAGGCGCCGGCGAGCACCAGGCCGGTGGCCGGGCCGGCGACGGTGGTCACGAGCCGGGCCCGGCGGCCGGCCATCCACACGTCCGTGGTGTCCACGAAGACGGAGGGGATGCCGAAGTACACCAGGAAGCCGGCGACGGGCACGCGCCGGCCGGCATGCTTGGCGCCCAGCGCGTGCCCGAGCTCGTGGCAGGCCAGCGCCACCACGTTCAGGCCGAGCAGGACGAGGGCGCCGGAGAAGTACGAGTCGTTGGTGAGGAACACCGACTGGTCCGCGCGGAACCAGTTCCACACGAACACGCCGAGGCCGGCCGCGGCGACGAGCCCGCAGAGCACCGCGACGATCCGGGTGAAGAAGAGCCGGCCGCCCGCCTTGTAGAGGAAGGTCACGACCGGGTCCACGCGGGCGAGCACGACCCGGCGGCCCTGCGCGGTGGCCAGCAGCCCCCGGCCCAGCCGGATCGGCCAGGGCCGCCGGTGCACGCGCTGGAGCTTGCTGAACGCGTCGACGGGCAGCTCGTCGAGCATCCGGTTGCCGGCGAGGTCGGCGACGATCCGGGTCACCTGGTCGGGGGCGAGCCGGCCCGAGATGCGCGCGAACTCGGCCACGAGCCGCGCCACCGTGCGGCTGCCGTCCATGAGCCGCGCGAGCCGGTACTCCTCCGGCGTCAGGCGCAGGTAGCTCGACTCGCCGTGGTCGGGCGAGCGCAGCATGACGTACTCGACCCCGCGCGCCGACGTCAGCGTGACCGACTCGACGCCCTCGCGCAGCACCGGCCGGGCCCGTGCCGGGTTGAGCCGATCCGTCACCGCGTGCCACAGCCCGACGTCGGCGGGGCCGAGCGGGACACCCGGGGCGCGCCCGGCGAGGGCCTCCCAGACACTCATGCGCGTCTCGATGACGGACACTGTCGCTCCTGAATGGACACGGCTCCGGACCCGGACTTTAGGGGCCGCCGCAGAATGCCGGAAAGGTTCCGTCCCGAACGTGACAGAGCTTCGGCGAAGATGGCACTGTGTTTATCCTCGCCATCGACCAGGGCACGACCTCCACCCGTGCGATCGTGTTCGACGCCGACGGCGCCATCGTGGCGCTTGACCAGCGCGAACACCGCCAGAGCTTCCCCCGCCCCGGCTGGGTCGAACACGACCCGGTCGAGATCTGGCACAACGTCCAGGCGGTGTCGACCCGCGCCCTGGACCGGGCCGGGCTCTCCCGCGCCGATGTCGCCGCCATCGGGATCACCAACCAGCGCGAGACCACGATCCTGTGGGACGCCCGCACCGGTGAGCCGGTGCACCCCGCCATCGTCTGGCAGGACACCCGCACCGACGCGCTGATCCGCTCGCTGGCCGGCGACGCGGGCCCGAACCGCTTCCGGGAGCGCTGCGGCCTGCCCCTGGCCACGTACTTCGCCGCCCCCAAGGTGGTCTGGCTGCTCGACAACGTGCCGGGCCTGCGCGCACGGGCCGAGGCGGGCGAGATCCACTTCGGCACCGTCGACACCTGGCTCATCGAGAAGCTGACCGGGCGGCACGTGACCGACGTGACCAACGCCAGCCGCACGATGCTCATGAACCTCACGACGCTGGACTGGGACGACGAGCTGCTGGCGGCGTTCGGCATCCCGCGGGTCATGCTGCCCGAGATCGGCTCCTCGTCCTACGTCTACGGCGAGGCGAAGACCCTGCTGCACGGCGTGCCCGTGGCCAGCGCGCTGGGCGACCAGCAGGCGGCGCTCTTCGGCCAGGCGTGCTTCGCGCCCGGGGAGGCCAAGTGCACGTACGGCACCGGCTCGTTCCTGCTGCTCAACACCGGCACCCGTCCGGTGCCCAGCGAGCGGGGGTTGGTGACCACCGTCGGGTACCGCATCGGCGACGCGGACCCGGTGTACGCGCTGGAGGGCTCGATCGCCATCACCGGCTCGCTCGTGCAGTGGCTGCGGGACAACCTGGGCCTGATCGCCTCCGCCCCCGAGATCAACGAGCTGGCCGCGACCGTGGCCGACAACGGCGGCTGCTACATCGTGCCGGCGTTCGCGGGCCTCTTCGCGCCGCACTGGCGCCCGGACGCGCGGGGCGTCATCACCGGGCTCACCGGCTATGTCACCAAGGGCCACCTCGCCCGCGCGGCCCTGGAGGCCACCGCGTGGCAGGTGAAGGATGTGGTCGACGCGATGATGGCGGAGTCGGCGGTACCGCTGGAGACGCTCAAGGTCGACGGCGGGATGACCGCGAGCGATCTGCTCATGGCCTTCCAGGCCGACGTGCTGGACGTGCCCGTGGTGCGCCCGACGGTCGCGGAGACCACGGCGCTCGGGGCCGCCTACGCGGCGGGGCTGGCGGTCGGGTTCTGGCCGGACACCGACACGCTGCGTGAGAAGTGGCAGCTGGACAGGCGCTGGGAGCCCTCGATGGCGGCCGAGCAGCGCGACCGCGGGCACGCGCTGTGGCTGCGGGCCGTGGAGCGCTCCTTCGGCTGGGCGGACTGAGCACGGCAAGAGGCGGCGCACTCCGCCAAGTGCGCCGCCTCTTGCTTTCTGGGAGGGGAATCCAGTTTTTCGGGGAGGGGAATCAAAGCCTTTGGGGTGCGGATCCGTGCGAAGCGCGGGCTACTAGCTGAGCAGCTGCTGAGCGACAGCCTTGGCGGTGTTGCTGGAGATCGCGAAGCCGACGCCGATGTTGCCGGCCGTCTCGCTGGTCGAGGCGATGGCGGTGTTGATGCCGATGAGCTGCCCGGCCATGTTGACCAGGGCGCCGCCCGAGTTGCCCGGGTTGATCGCGGCGTCGGTCTGGATCGCGCCGGTGATCTTCGCGCCGGTCGAGACCTGCTGGCCGCGGCCGCCCTGGCCCGACTCCGCGCTCTCGTCGATCTCACGGTTGAGCGCGCTGACGATGCCGGAGGTCACCGAGGCCTCCAGGCCCAGCGGGCTGCCGACGGCGAGGACCGAGTCGCCCACCTTGACGGAGGAGCTGTCGGCGAAGGCCAGCGGGGTGTAGGTGCCGCCGGCCGTGAGCTTGACGACCGCGAGGTCGTTGGCCTCGTCGGTGCCGACGATCTGGGCGGTGCCCGACTTGCCGCCGGAGAAGCTGACCTGCACCGTGTTGCCGCGGGCCGTCGCGACGACGTGGTTGTTCGTGAGGATGGCGCCGTCGGCCGTGATGATCACGCCCGAGCCGACCGCGGAGCCGGTGTTGATGGAGACCACGCTCGGCAGCACGGCGGCCGCGACGTCGGCGAGGTTCGCGCTGCCCGTCTTCGACGTGCTGGTGTTCTGCGCGCTGACGACGGTGCTCGTCGCGCTCGACGGCCGCAGCTCGAGGGCGGCGACCCCGCCGCCGAAGGCCGACGCGGCGGAAATCGCGGCCGCGGCGATCACCGCGACGACGCCCTTGCTCAGCCGGCGGCTCGTGACAGGAGCCGGCACCGCGGTGGCGGGCGTCACATAGGGTGACGACGGCGGGTACCACTGCGGGGGGTGCTGCATGTGCGGGACATGCGGCGGCACGTGGTTGGAAGGCATGTGCTGCTGTGCTTCTTCGGCCGGCGTCTGCGCCCATCCCTGCTGTTCGCTCATGATTTGAGCTTGGCCGCAGTTGCTTGCGGGCCACCGGGAGCGGCCTGGGAACCGGCTGTGAGAGGAAGCCGAACCTGGAAGGTCGCTCCGCCACCCGGCGTGACGAAGACCGAGACCGTGCCCTGGTGCACCGCCACGAGCGCGGCGACGATCGCCAGGCCCAGCCCGCTGCCGCTGTGCGAGCCGCCGGCCTGCTGGCGGGTGCGGGCCTTGTCGACGCGGTAGAAGCGCTCGAAGACGCGGGCCGCCTGCTCGTCGGTCAGGCCCGCCCCGTGGTCCACGATCTCGATCAGCGCGTCGCCGCCGTCCCGGCGCAGCCGCAGCTGCACGGGGGTGCCCGGCGGCGTGTGGGTCAGCGCGTTCGTCATGAGGTTGCCGACCACCTGCCGCAGCCGCGCCTCGTCGCCGTTGACCTCGATGGGCTCGTCGGTCTCGAGCTCCAGCGCGATGTCGCGGTCGGGGGCCACGGCGGACGCGGCCGCGACCGCGTCGCCGGCGATCACCCGCAGGTCCATGTCGGCCAGGCTGAGCGGGCGCTCCTCGTCGAGGCGGGCCAGCATCAGCAGGTCCTCGACCAGCAGCCCCATCCGGTTGGCCTCGTCCTCGATGCGGCGCAGCAGGGCCGAGGTCTCCTCCGGGGCGCGGGCGGCGCCCTGGCGGTACAGCTCGGCGAATCCCCGGATCGTGGTGAGCGGCGTGCGCAGCTCGTGGGAGGCGTCGGCGATGAACTGCCGCATGCGCTCCTCGGAGGCCTCGCGCACGCGGAAGGCCCCCTCGATCTGCCCGAGCATGACGTTCAGCGCGCCGGCGAGGTGGCCCATCTCCGTCTCGGGCGGGCTCTCGGGCACGCGCTTGGTGAGGTCGCCCGCGGCGATCGCGGCCGCGGTGCGCTCGATGTCGCGCAGCGGCTGCAGGCTGGTCCGCACGATGGTGACCCCGACGGCGGCGATGACCACGAGCACGCCCGCGCCGATGAACAGCTCGGCCGCGACGAGCTCGTCGACCGCGTTGTCGATCATCGACAGGTTCTCGGCGACGCCGATGACGTTCACGCCGTCCTGCCGGGTGGTGGGCCGCTTGATGATCAGCACGCGCCAGCGCTCGCGGGTGCTGGCGGCGGTCACGGTGTAGGGCTCGCCGATGTGGTCGCTGACGTCGTTGCCCACCGGCAACGGCGGCCGGGGATCACTGTCGGAGAGCCCGACGATCTGCCAGCCCAGCTGGTCCTTGGCGTTGTAGGCCAGATAGAAGTAGAAGTAGTTGCTCTGCGTCATGACCGACGTCTGGCCGTGGGTCTGGGCCTGCACCTGCGCCTGCAGCCGGTCGAGGTCGACGTTGCCGGCGAGCTGGCGCAGCTGGCCGTCGACCTTGTCGATCATCGAGCTGCGCATGACCAGGGCGCTCGCGACGCCGATGACGAGCAGCGCCATGGTGACGAGGGTCAGCACGGCCGCCACGAGCTTGACCCGCAGCGGAACGTCGGCGATGAACCGCACCGCAGGACCGGATCAGACGGGCAGGCGCAGGACGTAGCCCACGCCGCGCAGGGTGTGGATGAGCCGCGGCTCGGCGATGTCGACCTTGCGGCGCAGGTAGGAGATGTAGGACTCCACGATGCTGTCGTCGCCGCGGAAGTCGTAGTTCCAGACGAAGTCCAGGATCTGGGCCTTGGACAGCACGCGGCCGGCGTTGAGCATGAGATACCGCAGCAGCTTGAACTCCGTCGGCGACAGCGCGATGGTCTGCCCCGCCCGGCTCACCTCGTGCGTCTCCTCGTCCAGCTCCAGGTCGTGGAAGACCAGGCGGTTGGGGCCGGGATCGCCGGCGGTGCGGCGCAGCACGGCCCGGATGCGGGCGGTGAGCTCCTCCAGGCTGAACGGCTTGGTGACGTAGTCGTCGCCGCCGAGCGTGAGGCCGCGGACCTTGTCCTCGGTGCCGTCGCGCGCGGTCAGGAAGACGACCGGGAGCCGGACCCCGCCCTCGCGCAGGCGCCGGATCACCTCGAAGCCGTCGAGGTCGGGCAGCATCACGTCGAGGACCACCAGGTCGGGCTTGGCCTCGCGGGCCGCGGTGACCGCCTCACTGCCGGTGGTCACCGCGTCCACCGCAAAGCCGGCAAAGCGCAGGCTGGCGGAGAGGAGCTCGCGGATATTCGGGTCGTCCTCGACCACGAGCAGCCTCGCCTCAGCCTGCGCCACGCCTGGCGACGATGCACCCCCGGATTGTGCGACGCCGCCTCGTACCCCCATGCGCATATCTTTCCGCCCTCCGCTGAAGTAGGGCTGGTGGTTGCCTGGGAAGTTCCTGGGCACCGTCCGGCCTACCTGAGCAAGCGTCTCACCTGGTCGATCGCGCCGTCCAACACCACCAGGGTGGCTCGCATGGTCTCCTGGCTGGCGCGGCCGGTGCGAGCCAGGCGGCGCACCTCGGCCAGTAGCAGCGCGGCCTTGTCCTCCAGCTCGCCGACGACGTCCGCGGGCGGGGCGGCCGGGCGGGCCCCGGTGGCGCCGGGCCGCGGCGGGTAGCCCCACCCGAACGAGGCCGGCCCCGGCGGCGGGCTGTTGCGCACCTGCCGGCTGGCCTCCTTGAGCTCCCGCTTCAGGTCGCGCACGGAGCCGCGCACGCCCTGCTCGACCTCGTCGGCGAGGGTCGAGAGATCGGCGAGCGAGGCGTTGATGTCGGCCTCGAGCGACTCGAGCTCGCGGGCGCGCCGGTCCAGCTCGGCCCGGCCGGCGGCGGCGATCTCGTACACCTTGCGGCCGCCCTCCGCCGTGTGCGTGATCAGGCCGTCGGCCTCCATGCGCTGCAGGCGGGGGTAGATGGTGCCGGCCGACGGGGCGTAGAGGCCGTGGAAGCGGTTCTCCAGCAGGCGGATGAGCTCATAGCCGTGGCGGGGGCCCTCGTTGAGCAGCTTCAGCAGGTAGAGCCGGAGCCGGCCGTGGCTGAACACCGCGCTCATGCCGTCTTCTCTTCCTGGTCGGTGGCCGGCGGTTCGCCTCGGGTCGGGGGCTCGCCGCCCATCAGGCGCATCGCTTCCTCGTCGTCCATGGGCGGTTCGGCGTCCTCGTCGTCCATCGGCGGCTCGTCGTCCACCGGCCTGCGCAACAACGAGATCGTGCCAGACGTGGCGCTGGCCGCCAGATGTCCACCGGACCCCGCGCCGAGGCGTCCGGTCACGGTGTTCCTCGCGTGCTGGTCGAGCTCCGGGAACCCGTTCACCACGTGCCCGGAGATCGCGTGCAGGCTCACCCGCAGGTCGCTGTCCTCGCGCACCCGAGCCGTGATCTCCCCCGACACCGTGTCGAGTCGCACCTCGGTCCCGGCCGGCGGGTTGTCGAGATCGCAGGTGACCGAGCCGGAGATGGTTCGAGCCGAGACCTGCCCCGCCGTCGAGTCCGCCACCACGATCTCACCCGAGACCGTCTCGAACGCGACCGTGCCCCCGAGCGTGAGCCCCTCGATCGAGCCGGACACGACCCGCCCGGCCACCGGCCCGTCGATGCCGAGCAGCGTGATCCGCCCGCTGGTGACGTCGACGGTGGCCCCGTTGCGCAGCGAGGACGCGATGACCGCGCCCGAGGCGAGGTGCAGCCTCACCGCGGCCCCCGTCGGCACCACGATCGAAACGTCGACCTTGAACCGCTGGTGGAACAGCCACCAGAGGAATCCCGGCCAGCCCTTCGGGAACTCCTGCGTGACGTCGAGCCGCCCACCACCGGCCTCGACGTGCACGGGCCGGTCCCCGATCTCGGCCACCTCGACGCGCGCGGGCCCGTCGTCGGACCCGACGACGTTGAGCCGCCCCGCGACGAGCGAGACACTGAGGTCGGTGACGCCTTGATCGAGCACGATCTTCTGCGGCTCGCTTACCTTCCACGCGGTCATGTCGCGCACTCCTCGCTCACGCTCTCCTGCGGCGAAGCGTAGCGCGAAACGCGATACATCGCGACTGTCGCTCACGACATAATGGCTCGCCACGTGATCGGCGCAGAGGCCCGCCCCAGCCGCGCGCACGGTCGGCTCGGCACCGCGCACCGCGGCACGGCGCGGACGCGCAACACGCAACACGCTCACCGCCCAGACGCCATGTCCGACGCAGTGGCGCAGGAGCGACGGCTTCCGCCGGGCGCCGGTCCACCCGGCGCCCGGCGCCGATGCTGCGGTAGGTGGTGATGGTCTCGAGAAAGCGCGCTCTGCAACGGAAAGGAGAGGCAGTGATGTGCGCGGCCGCGCAGGGGTCAGGCCGCCACGACGGCGGTCGCCGCGCGCGCCAGGACTCGGCGGGAGTGGGTGTGCGCGTGCGGGTGGGAGTCACACGCGGCCGGGTGCAGCTTCGGATGGGCCCGCAGGCTGATGGAGAGGTCGCGGGCGGCCAGGACCCGCTTGAGGGACGCCAGCAGGGTCTCGTCGCCGATGAAGGCGGCCACCGTCGTCACCACCCCGCTCTGGGCGAAGGTGAGGCGGACGGGCACGACCGGTACGCCGGCATCGACCGCGGCCTGGAACATCGCGGGGCGGAAGGTCCCGCCCATGCGCCCGCACCACGTGGTGCCCTCCGGGAAGACCGCGACCACGCCGCCGGCCGCGATGTTGCGGCGCACCTCCGCGACCGTCGACGGGAGGCTCTTCGGGCGGGAGCGGTCCACGAACACGGTGCCGAGGGTCGCGGCGAGCCGGCCGATGAGGGGCCACGAGCGGACCTCGCGCTTGGCCAGCAGGCGGGCCGGCGCGTGGGCGAGGATCACGATCACGTCAAGCCAGCTCACGTGGTTGGCCACGAGCAGGGCGCCGGACTGCGGGATGCGGCCGGTCGCGCAGTGCTTGATGCCGAGGCCGGCGAGCACGGAGCGGGCCAGGGCGCGCTGGGCGCGGATCAGGCCGCGCTGGGGCAGCAGGGCCAGCACCGGCACCGAGAGGGCGGCGAAGAGCAGCACGGCGCCGGTGACCGCGATGCGCTTGGCCACGATCAGGCGCGACACGTGCCGGTCCGGGGCGGCCGGCAGGCAGTCCGCGCCGCACGTCGAGCGAGGCAGCCAGAGGCTGTCCATGACCGCCATGGGGGTCACCGCTGTCCGAGGAAGTGGCGCATGTACCGCGGGTTGACCCGATCCAGCGACAGCAGCACGTAGAAGTCGGCGCAGTCGAAGTCGGGGTCGTGCGCCGGCGCGCCGCCCACCCAGGCGCCCAGGCGCAGGTAGCCCTTGAGCAGCGGCGGCACGTTGAGCTTGGCCGGGGGCTCGACGTCGCCGACCCACGGGTTGCGGGGGCGCACCCGCCAGGCGCTCGGCACCAGGTGCTGGCGCCGGGCGAGGTCCCAGACGCCCGCGGCGGTCGCGCCGCCGTCGGCCAGCGGGACCGACGCGCAGCCGCCGAGCCAGCGGTGCCCGTGCAGGTGCATGTAGCGCGCGATGCCGGCCCACATGAGGTTGATGACGGCGCCGCTGCGGTGGTCGGGGTGCACGCAGGAGCGGCCGGTCTCGACCAGGCCCTCGCGCAGCCGGGCGAGGCCGGTGAGGTCGAACTCGGTGTCGGCGTAGAGCCCGCCGGCCGCGGCCGCCCGGTCCGGCGGGAGCATGCGGTAGGTCCCCACGACCTCGCCGGTGCGCTCCTCGCGGATGATCAGGTGGTCGCAGTGCTCGTCGAACGCGTCGGCGTCGAGACCTTCCTCGGTGCTGTGCAGGGTGGCGCCCAGCTCACCGGCGAAGACGTCGTGGCGGAGCCGTTGTGCGGCCCGGACCTGGGCGCCGTCGGTGGCCACCAGCAGGGTGTAGCGCTGCAAGTCGCCCAGCTCTTGCGGGCCGGCGGCGACGGCGAGAATCGTCATGCGTTCGGTGTAGGCGTCGAGGTCTGCGGATGGCTGACACTCACAGGTTCGCCTGATGGCGCGCGGGTGAACTGTCGCTACCGTGGTCAGCCATGGCGGGATACTCAGGCACACCGTTACCCAAGAAGCTCGGGATCCACGCGGGACACCGCGTCCTGCTGGATGGCGCCCCGCCCGGGTTCGACCTCGCGGAGCTGCCCGTGGACGTGGTGCTCCACCGCCGCAGCGCGCCAGGGCTGTACGACGTGATTGTCCTGTTCTGTCCCGACTCCGCCCGGTTGCGCCGCCGGTGGCGGGTTCTGCACCGGCTCACCCCGCCCGCGGGCGCGCTCTGGGTGGCCTGGCCGAAGCGCTCCTCGGGGCTGGCCACGGACCTCGACGAGCACGTCGTTCGCGAGTATGCCCTGGCCAACGGCCGGGTGGACGTTAAGGTGTGCGCGATCGACGAAATCTGGTCCGGCCTGAAGCACGTCATCCGCGTGGCGGATCGACCCTAGATCGCGCGCGACTTGTCCGGACATGCCATATTGACGCCTTCACCTGTCTCACGGAGGGAGCGGCGCCTTGTCCAACGGGCAGATCGTCGTCTCCGGCCTGACGAAGCAGTACCGCAACGTCAGAGCCGTCGACAATTTGTCGTTCGT
Organism: Dactylosporangium sp. CA-139114; assembly: GCF_050955725.1. Taxonomy (NCBI): domain Bacteria; kingdom Bacillati; phylum Actinomycetota; class Actinomycetes; order Micromonosporales; family Micromonosporaceae; genus Dactylosporangium; species Dactylosporangium sp. CA-139114. Next base: position 1,184,173 of record NZ_CP192080.1, on the reverse strand, counting down.
GGTCGAGCCGGGCCGCGTCACCGGGTTCCTCGGACCGAACGGTGCCGGCAAGACCACCACCTTGCGCATGGTCCTCAACCTCGTCACGCCGACGTCCGGCACCGCGACGATCGGCGGGCACCGCTACGCCGACGTCGCCGAGCCCTTGCAGCTGGTCGGCGCGATCCTGGAGGCCTCGGCCGCACACAAGGGCCGCACCGCGCGCAACCATCTGCGCTGTGTGGCCGCGGCCGGCGGCTTCCCCGCCTCGCGGGTCGACGAGGTGCTGGAGCTGGTCGGGCTCACCACCGCGGCCAAGCGCAAGTTCCGCGGCTACTCGCTGGGCATGAAGCAGCGCCTCGGCATCGCGCAGGCGCTGCTGGGCAACCCCAAGGTGCTGATCCTCGACGAGCCGGCCAACGGCCTGGACCCCGAGGGTATCCGCTGGATGCGCGGGCTGCTGCAGGGCCTGGCCCAGCAGGGGCGCACGGTCCTCGTCTCCAGCCACCTGCTGTCGGAGATGGAGATCCTCGCCGACGACGTGGTCATCATCGCCGCGGGCAAGCTGGTCACCCAGGGCCCCGTCGACAAGATCATCGGCCAGGGCTCGACCCAGGTCGCGGTGCGGGTGCGCACCCCCAACATCCAGGAGCTGGTCACCGCGGTGCGCGAGGCCGGCGGGGCGATCAACCCCAACAACAACGGCGCGCACATGATCACCGGCCTGGACGCCCCGGCCGTGGGCAAGCTCGCCCTGCAGGCCGGGGTCGAGCTGCACGAGCTGGTCGCCGAGCGGCCCGACCTGGAGCACGTGTTCCTCGAACTGACCCAGGGAAGGGCGGACATCCGATGATCCGGCTCATCCGCAGCGAGCTGATCAAGCTGCGCACCACGAACATGTGGTGGATCTTCCTGCTGTGCTCGGTGGCGTTCGTCGGGCTCGCGCTGCTCATCAACACCGCCCAGGCGGACTCGGACCTGTCCACGCCCGACTACCTGAACCAGGCGCCGCCGCCCGGCATGTCGCCACAGGACCAGGCCGACTTCCTGGCCCAGCAGCAGGCCGCGAGGGACGAGGCGGCGGCCAACCACACCGGGGCCGGGCTGGCCCGCATCGCCGCCAACGTCTACACGTCGGGCCAGTTCTTCGGCCTGATGATGGTCATGCTGCTGGCGATCCTGCTGATCACGAACGAGTTCTACCACCAGACCGCGACGGCGACGTTCCTCGCGACGCCGAAGCGCACCAAGGTCATCGCGGCGAAGCTGATCACCGGCGGCGCGATGGCGGTGATCTTCTGGTTCATCGCCACCGTGATCAACGTCGTGGTCGGCGCGATCTTCTTCTCCAGCGAGGGTGTGGCCAACAGCCTGGGGCACTGGACCGCGCAACAGGCGATCCTGCTCAACCTGCTCGTGTACGTCCTGTGGGGCATCTTCGGCATCGGCATCGGGGTGCTCATCCGCAGCCAGATCGGCGCGACGATCACGGCCGCGGTCGTCTACACCATCGGCACCTACGCGGCGCTGGCCATGCTGGCCCTCATCCGGGAATACCTCATCAAGGAGGACTGGGTGCTGGAGGCGGCCGTCTATATCCCGCCGCTCGCCTCCGAGCACGTGGTCGGCTCGCTGCGGGGCCAGATGGGCAACACCCACCTGCCCGCCCGGTGGGTCGGCGTCGTGGTGCTGGTCGGCTGGGCCGTGATCCTCGGCACAATCGGCACACTGATCACCCGCAAGCGCGACATCGCCTGACGGTGCGTGACGGGGTGCTCGCACCACCGCCTCAAGAGTTGCGCAAGATGTAACTGCAAGATCTTGGACAACTGTGGCCGCCCTCGGGCGGCCACAGTTGTAAGGGTGGGACGTCAGGCCGCTCGTCAACATGGTCACTCCGGCGGCGTCGGCGACGAACGAGCGTTAGGCAGCGCGTAGCCTAAAGGACCGGACATCCGTAACCCCTAGCAACTCGCGTTTGGAAGAGGCGATCAAGAGCCGTGTCGACCCAAGCGACCAACTCGCAGGAGAATCCGCTGGCGGGATTTGGCCCGAACGAGTGGATCGTCGAGGACATGTACCAGCGGTACCTCGCGGACCCGGCGAGCGTGGACTCGGCGTGGCACGACTTCTTCGCCGACTACAAGCCCGCCCCGGACGTTGCCGAGGCCGCGGCGCCGGCCAAGCCCGCCGAGAAGCCGGTCGAGACGAAGGCCGCCAAGCCCGCCCCGGCCGCCCCGGCGGCCAAGCCGGTCGAGAAGGCCCCCGAGAAGGCCCCTGAGCAGGCCGCGGCGAAGAAGGCCGTCCCCGCCGCCAAGCCCGCGCCGACGCGCGAGACTCCCGCACCCGCCGGCGGCGCGAAGCGCGTCCCGCTGCGCGGTGTGGCCGCCCGCATCGTGCAGAACATGGACGCCTCGCTCGAGGTTCCCACGGCCACGAGCGTGCGCGCCGTGCCGGCCAAGCTGCTCTCCGACAACCGGATCGTGATCAACAACCATCTCGCCCGCGGTCGCGGCGGGAAGGTGTCCTTCACGCACCTGATCGGATACGCGCTGGTCCGGGCCATCGCCGCGCACCCGGAGATGAACAACAGCTTCGCCGAGATCGACGGCAAGCCGAACCTGGTCGAGCCCGAGCACGTCAACCTCGGCATCGCGATCGACCTGGCCAAGCCGGACGGCTCGCGCTCCCTCGTCGTGCCCAGCATCAAGGGCGCCGGGGACATGGACTTCCGCCAGTTCTGGTCGGCCTACGAGGACATCGTCCGCCGTGCCCGGCGCAACGAGCTGACCATGGACGACTACGCCGGCACCACGATCTCGCTGACCAACCCGGGCGGCATCGGCACCGTGCACTCGATGCCGCGGCTCATGGCCGGGCAGGGCGCGATCATCGGCGTCGGCGCGATGGAATACCCGGCGCCCTACGCCGGCATGTCCGACGAGACCCTGGCCGAGCTCGGCATCAGCAAGATCATCACGCTGACCAGCACCTACGACCACCGGATCATCCAGGGCGCCCAGTCCGGCGAGTTCCTCAAGGTCATGCACGAGCTGCTGCTCGGCGAGCACGGGTTCTACGACCAGATCTTCACCGCGCTGCGCATCCCGTACGAGCCGGTGCGCTGGGTCCGCGACGTGGCCCGCACCTCCGAGGGCCAGATCGACAAGGCGGCCCGGGTCGTGGAGCTCATCCACGCCTACCGGGTGCGCGGGCACCTGATGGCCGACACCGACCCGCTCGAGTTCCGCATCCGCCGCCACCCGGACCTCGACGTGCTCGAGCACGGGCTGACCCTGTGGGACCTCGACCGCGTCTTCCCGGTCGGCGGGTTCTCCGGCAAGCAGAAGATGAAGCTGCGGGCCGTGCTCGGCGTGCTGCGCGACTCCTACTGCCGCCGCGTCGGCGTCGAGTACATGCACATCATGGACCCGGAGGAGCGGCGCTGGATCGCCGAGCGGGTCGAGAAGCCCTACGAGAAGCCCAGCACCGACGAGCAGAAGCACATCCTCAACCGGCTCAATGCCGCCGAGGCCTTCGAGACGTTCCTGCAGACGAAGTACGTCGGGCAGCGCCGCTTCTCCCTGGAGGGCGGCGAGTCGCTGATCCCGCTGCTCGACGAGATCCTGCAGAACTCGGCCGAGAGCGAGCTCGACGAGGTCGTCATCGGCATGGCGCACCGCGGCCGGCTCAACGTGCTGGCCAACATCGTCGGCAAGCCGTACGAGAAGATCTTCTCCGAGTTCGAGGGCCACCTGGACCTGAAGTCGGCGCACGGCTCGGGCGACGTGAAGTACCACCTGGGCATGACCGGCAAGTACACGCACCCGAACGGCGAGCACGCGACCACCGTCTCGGTCGTCGCGAACCCGTCGCACCTGGAGGCCGTGAACCCGGTGCTCGAGGGCATCGTGCGGGCCAAGCAGGACAAGATCGACCTCAAGCTCGAGGGCTACACCGTCCTGCCGCTGCTCATCCACGGCGACGCGGCCTTCGCCGGCCAGGGCGTCGTGGCCGAGACGCTGAACCTGTCGCAGCTGCGCGGCTACCGCACCGGCGGCACCGTCCACGTCGTGGTCAACAACCAGGTCGGGTTCACCACCGCGCCGGAGTACTCGCGCTCCTCGCTCTACTCGACCGACGTGGCCCGGATGATCCAGGCGCCGATCTTCCACGTCAACGGCGACGACCCCGAGGCCGTCGTGCGGGTGGCGCGGCTGGCGTTCGAATACCGCCAGGCGTTCAACAAGGACGTCGTGATCGACCTGGTCTGCTACCGCCGCCGCGGGCACAACGAGGGCGACGACCCCTCGATGACCAACCCGCTGATGTACGCGATCATCGACCAGAAGCGCTCGGTGCGAAAGATCTACACCGAGGAGCTCATCGGTCGCGGCGACATCCCGATCACCGAGGCCGAGGCGCTGCTCAAGGACTATCACGAGCAGCTCGAGACGGTGTTCAAGGCGACCCGGGACGCCTCCAGCTCGCCCGCCGCGCGGCTCACCCGGCTGCGGGAGCCCGAGGCGGAGCCGGTGGTCGAGACCAAGATCGACGAGTCGGTCCTGCGGGCGATCGGCGAGGCCCACGTCAAGCTCCCCGACGGCTTCACCCCGCACAAGCGCGTCCAGCAGCTGCTCGACCGCCGCGCGAAGATGGCCGTCGAGGGCGACATCGACTGGGGCTTCAGCGAGATCATCGCGTTCGGCTCGCTGGTCCACGACGGCGTCACGGTCCGCCTCTCCGGCCAGGACTCGCGGCGCGGCACGTTCGTGCAGCGCCACGCCGGGATCGTCGACGCCGAGACCGGCGCGGACTACATGCCGGTGTCGTCGCTGATCAAGGACAACGCGAAGCTCTTCGTCTACGACTCGCTGCTGTCGGAGTTCGCGGCGATGGGCTTCGAATATGGCTACTCGGTGGAGAACCCGGACGCGCTGGTCATGTGGGAGGCGCAGTTCGGCGACTTCGTCAACGGCGCCCAGTCGATCGTGGACGAGTTCATCTCCTCCGGCGAGGTCAAGTGGGGCCAGCTGGCCTCGGTCACGCTGCTGCTGCCGCACTCGCACGAGGGCCAGGGCCCCGACCACACGTCGGGCCGGCTGGAGCGGTATCTGCAGCTGTGCGCCGAGGACAACATGCGCGTGGCGGTGCCGACCACCCCGGCGAACCACTTCCACCTGCTGCGCCGCCAGGCCCTGTCGCCGAAGAAGAAGCCGCTCGTGGTCTTCACGCCCAAGTCGCTGCTGCGGCACCGGCTGTGCGTGTCGAGCGTCGAGGACTTCACCACCGGCACCTTCGCCACGGTGCTGGCCGACCCGGGCGTGAAGGGCACCGCGCTGGACCCGAAGGCGGTGAAGCGGGTCCTGCTGTGCTCGGGCAAGGTCTTCTACGACCTGCTGCAGGCGCGCACCGACCGCGGCATCACCGACACGGCGATCATCCGCGTCGAGCAGCTCTACCCGATGCCGATCGAGGAGCTCAAGGCGGCGCTGGAGCAGTACCCGAACGCCGAGGACTTCGCCTGGGTCCAGGAGGAGCCGGCGAACCAGGGGGCCTGGTCGTTCATCGCGCTCAACCTGCTCGAGCAGCTGCAGGGCGTGGGGCTGCGCCGCATCTCCCGGCCGGCCGCCGCCGCTCCGGCGGTGGGCTCGACCAAGCTGCACGACGCCGAGCAGCAGGCGCTGATCGAGGCGGCCCTGCCGAAGCCGTGATCGCGGTTCGGTAACTTCCGGGGGCACGGCGGCGACGCCGTGCCCCCGTTTCGCATCTTCCGGAAGGACGCGTCATGTACTTCACCGATCGCGGCATCGAGGAGCTGGCCCAGCGCCGCGGCGAGGAGGAGGTCTCGATCGAGTGGCTGGCCGAGCGGCTGCGCGACTTCGTCGACCTCAACCCCGAGTTCGAGACGCCGATCGAGCGGCTGGCCGTCTACCTGGCGCGGCTGGACGACGAGGACGACGAGTAGACCAGTCCGTCCATTTCGGACATTTGCCGCAATTTAGCGAGGTGATCGGCGGACGCCTATCCCCCTGAGGGTCGACAGGTCGTCCAAATGGTTCATCCGGTGACATCCCGGTGTAGTCCGGCAAGCCAATCGAATGTCCCCACTCGGGCGATATGGCTTTAGCACGAGCCGCCCTTACATTGCTCTCGTGCCCGCACGTCGCACCCGAACCGCAACCGTCACGCTGCTGACCGCTGCCCTGCTGATCCTGGGCAGCGCCTTTGCCGCGTCCGGCAGTGACGACAGCGGCACACCGTTCACCACCGCGGCCGGAGCGACCGCCGTCGACGCCTCCGCCAAGGTCCCGCACGCGGTCGGCGTACGGCACTTCAGCTTCGCGCGCGGCAGCCGGTCGCTGCCGACGACCGTGTGGTACCCGGTGCGCGGCTCCGCCCGCCAGACCCGCGGCCGCGTGCAGATCGACGCCACGCCCCTGCCCGGCGAGTTCCCGCTGATCCTGTGGAGCCACGGCTTCTTCAGCAACCCGCAGATGCAGGAGGGCATGACGAAGTTCCTGGCCGAGTCCGGATACATCGTCGCCGCCCCGGCCTACCCCTTCACCAAGAAGGACGGGCCGAAGTTCGACAAGACCGACGTGCCCAACCAGGCCGTCGACGCCTCATTCGTGATCACGCAGATGATGAAGGCGGGCAACCCGCTCGCCGACAGCATCGACCCGGACCGGCTCGGCGCGATCGGGCACTCCGGCGGCGGCACCACGACCGACTGGCTCTTCACCGGCAAGCGCGACCCGCGGCTCAAGGTCGGCGTGATCTTCGCGGGCCGGCCGACGACGGCCTACAAGGGCTCCCCCGTGCCGCTGCTGTTCGTCCACGGGGACAAGGACCCGGTCGTCGCCTACAGCCAGGGCCGCGAGTCCTACGGCAAGAACCCGTGGCCCAAGGCGTTCCTGACCATCGAGGGCGGCGAGCACGGGGCGGGCACCAACGATCCGGAGCGCGGCCACGTGCAGGTGCTGGCCACACTGCTGGACTTCCTCGACTACGCGCTCAACGGCGATGACGTGGCCCGGATGCGGCTGACGAGCGACGCCACGCTCCCGGGCTTCACGCACTTCGAATCGTCGGGGATCTACGCGCAGGCCAGCGCTCAGCCGAGCGCGACGAACAGCACGATCGCGAGCACCACGACGACACCGACGCCGACGCCGACCCAGAGCAACGTCCTGGAGCTCGCGGGCTCGGCCGGCTGATTCCTGCTGTTGTCCACCCACGCCTGGAACGCCTGAGTGTTCTGACTCGGGTCGATACGCTCATCGGGCATGGCCGACACACTACCGAGCGTGTCGGGGCCGCCAGGGCCCGAACAGTGTCGGATTGCGGGCACACTCCCCCGGTCGGGGTACTCCGCCCGGTCAGACCGAGGCCGGGTCCTCGGCGGGGGCGGCCTCGCCCACCCGGTCGCGCGACAGCAGCCGGCGCAGCAGCGCCCCGAGGCCGATGAGCGCGAGGCCGAGCAGGAAGAACGCGACGGTGAAGCCGAGCGAGGTCTCGGTCACGCCGAGTCCACCGAGCTTGTTGACGTCGATGAACGGGTACGGGTACTCGTGCACGAACGCCCCGCGCACGAGGGCGAACACCAGGTAGGCCAGCGGATAGCACAGCCAGGCGGCCGCGTACCACCACCGCACCCGCTCCCGCTCGACGACCAGCCAGGTGAGGGCGGCCAGGATCGGCACGGCCGAGTGCAGCAGCAGGTTGTGCAGCGTGTGCGCCCCGGAGTCGGCCTGGTAGAACGGGCTGGACGGGTTCGCCAGCAGGGTGTGGTACACGATCCCGGTGATGCAGCTGTAGAGCGTCGCCGCGCCGCGGACCCAGGCGGGCACCGGCCGGAACACGGCGACCCCGGACACCGCGGCGATGATGACGGCGCTCTGCACCGTGAAGTAGACGAACGAGCCCCAGTCCCCGTGGTTCGACACCTGCAGCGCGACGATGCCGGCCACCGCGCACACGGCGGTCAGCGCGCGGAACACGACAGTCATGCGCCGGAAGGTAGCCGGATTTCGCCCCGCGGGAAAGCGGTCATGCTCCGGCGCCGCTCGTACCGTTGGTGCCATGCGCCGACTCGCCGCCGCCGTATGCCTGCTCGCCCTGCTCAGCGGCTGTTCGACGGCCCCGGCGCCGGCGCGCCGGGTGGTCGCCTCCCCCTCGGTCGCACCCACCGTGCCGGGCGCGCTGGCCCCGGTACAGCTGCCGCCGTCCCTGACGCTGCCGCCACCGGGGCTCTCCGTGTCGTCGCAGCAGGTGACGTACACCCGCGAGAGCCGCGTCCTGCGCACGGTCGTCTGGACGCCGGACCGGCCCGGACGCTACCCCGCGGTCCTGTTCAGCCACGGCCTCAACGGCACCCCGGAGGAGTTCGCGCCGCTGCTGCAGAGCTGGGCGGCGGCCGGGTTCGTGGTGATCGCCCCCGCCTACCCGAACACGACCCGGGGCGCGGTGAACTTCGACGTGTACGACGTGCTGAACCAGCCGGCCGACGCGAGCTTCGTGCTCGGGCAGGTGCTCGCGGGCCCGCTGGGCAAGCGCATCGACGCCGGGCGCCTGGCCGCCGCGGGCCACTCGGCGGGCGCGATCACGACGGTCGGCCTGTTCACGTCCGGGCGCGACAAACGCCTGCGCGCGGGGGTGGTGCTGGCCGGCAGCGGCCTCGGGGTGGGCACCGATTTCCAGGGCACGCCGGCGGCCCTCTTCTTCGTCCACGGCGACGCTGATCCGCTGGTGACCTACGACAGCGGCAAGGCGACGTACGACCTGGTCCCGTGGGCGAAGGCGATGCTGACCATCCCGGGCGGCAACCACGACGACCCGTACCTGAGCCCGTCCTCGGCGTCGTACCCGACGGTCGCGAAGAGCACGCTGGAGTTCCTGCGGCTGGAGCTGTACGGCGATGCCGCGGCCCGCTCCTCGCTGGCGTCCACCGCCGAGCTCGACTCGCACCTCTGAGCCGGGCCCCGGGGCACGGCGACGCGGGAAACGCCGCGGCGCCCCGGCCCACGGGAGGCCGGGGCGCCGCGAGCGGATCGTTTCAGCCGGTGTGGTCCAGCACGACCTTGCCGAAGACGTCACCCGAGTGCAGCAGCTCGAACGCCTTGCGCGCCTGCGAGAACGGCACCACCGAGTCGATCACCGGACGGATGCCGGTGCGCGCGAGCAGGGCCATGAGGTCGGCCAGCTCCTGCGGCGTGCCCATGCTCGTGCCCAGGATCTCCAGCTGCAGCGCGAACATCCGGCGCAGGTTCACCCGCGGCAGGTGACCACTCGTCGCGCCGGAGACCACGATCCGCCCGCCCGTCTTCGCGCACTTCATCGAGTGCTCGAAGGTGGCCTCGCCCACCGTCTCCACCACGACGTCGACGCGCTCGGGGAGGCGGCCGCCCGGCTCCACGGCCGTCGCGCCCAGAGCCGCGATGCGTTCACGCTTGGCGGCGTCGCGGCTGGTGGCGTACACCCGCGCCCCGAGCGCCGTGCCGATCAGCACCGCGGCCGTGGCCACGCCGCCGCCCGCGCCCTGCACGAGCACGGCCCCGTCGGCCTCGAGGCGGCCCTTGGTGGTGAGCATGCGGTACGCCGTGAGCCAGGCCGTCGGCAGGCACGCGGCCTCGGCGAAGGTGAGCTCCGCGGGCTTGGGCACCAGGTTGTACGCCGGCACGGTGACCTGCTCGGCGACCGTGCCCGGGTAGTACTCCGAGAGGATCGTGAAGTCGCCCTTCTCGTTGTAGACGACCGGGTAGACGACGACCTCGGCCCCGTCCGGGCCGATGCCCGCGGCGTCGCAGCCGAGGGTCATCGGCAGCTGCTCCTCGCGCAGCCCGACGCCGCGCAGGGACCACAGGTCGTGGTGGTTGAGCGCGCTGGCGCGCACGTCCACCACGGCCCAGCCGTCCCTGGGCGCCGGCTCGGGAGCATCGCCGATCTCGAGCACGGCGAGCGGGTCGGCATCGTTGAACGCGGTTGCGAAAGCGGCACGCATACCCAGGACCTTAACCCTCGTTAACGGGTGACGCCGTCGCGGCGGGCCGCCTCCGCCACCGCGGCCGCGACCGCCGGGGCCACCTGCGGGTCCAGGGCGCTCGGCACGATCGTGTCGGGCGCGAGCTCACCGGCGCCGAGCACGCCGGCGATCGCCTCGGCCGCGGCGATCTTCATGCCGTCGCTGATGCGGGTCGCCCCCGACTCCAGCGCCCCGCGGAAGATGCCGGGGAAGGCCAGCACGTTGTTGATCTGGTTCGGGAAGTCACTGCGGCCGGTGGCCACGACGCTCGCGTAGCGCGCCGCGATCTCCGGGTGCACCTCGGGCGTGGGGTTGGCCAGCGCGAAGATCGCGCCCTCCGGCGCCATGCCCGCCAGCGCCGCCTCGCCGATCGTGCCGCCGGAGACGCCGACGAGCACGTCGGCCCCGCGCAGCGCGGAGGCGATGTCGCCGGTCACGCCGCCGGCGTTGGTCTGCGCGGCGAGCGCGGCCTTGATCGGGTTGAGGTCGGTGCGGCCCGTGTGCAGGCAGCCGCGCGAGTCCAGCACGATGATCTCGCCCGGGTCCGCGCCGCCGCTGATGAGCATGCGGGTCACCGCGACGCCGGCCGCGCCCGCGCCGCTGACCACGATGCGCAGGTCACCGAGGTCGCGCCCGAGCACCTTGCAGGCGTTGCGCAGGGCGGCGAGCACCACGATCGCGGTGCCGTGCTGGTCGTCGTGGAAGACCGGGATCGCCAGCGCGTCCTCCAGCCGCCGCTCGATGTCGAAGCAGCGCGGCGCCGAGATGTCCTCGAGGTTGATGCCGCCGAAGGACGGCGCCAGTGCGGTCACGATCCGCACGATCTCGTCCGGGTCCTGGGTGTCGAGGCAGATCGGCACCGCGTCCACGCCGCCGAACTGCTTGAACAGCACGGCCTTGCCCTCCATCACCGGCATCGCCGCGCGCGGGCCGATGTTGCCCAGGCCGAGCACCGCGGAGCCGTCGGTCACCACGGCGACGGCCTTGCCGACCCAGGTGAGCCGGTGGACGAGCGACTCGTCCGCGGCGATGGCCTCGCAGACGCGGGCGACGCCGGGCGTGTAGGCCAGGGAGAGGTCCTCGCGGGTGGACAGCGGGACCGTCGACTGCACCGCGAGCTTTCCGCCGACGTGCAGGTCGAAGACGGGGTCGGACACGGAATCGGACACGGAATCGGACACGGATGTAAGCACGGGGGCTCCTTTGCCACGGCTTGTGATACAGGAAGAACGCGCGGCGCGGGTGAAAGCGCGAAAGAATGTGCGAATGCAGCCGGGGGTCGCCCGTATCCGCCTCACCTTAGCGCGGGACGCGGCGCAGGCGCACTGGTTGTGGCCACCAGCGAAATGTCACACGACCGACGATGTCCGCGCGGCCGTACCGCGCCGAATCATCACTGGCGAAGGGGTTGTCGCCTACCACCCACCACCCGTCGGCGTCGGCCCGCTCCACGCGCTTGACGACGAGCAGACCGGGCCGGGCGCGAAACCGCGCGACCACCACGTCACCGGGGCGCGCCGACGTCCCGCGCCGCACCAGAATCCGGTCTCCCGAGCGCAGCGTCGGCACCATGGACGGCCCCGAGACGAGTGCCGCAAACCACGGTAGGCGCATGAAATCCCCGAAGATGGATAGGAGTAGGGTCAGCACTGAGGATCATCGCAAATCACCCTGGAGGGTTCGATGCGACTGTCGCGGCTATTCACCCCGCGCACCGTGGTGAGCGCCCACTGCGACCTGCCGTGTGGTGTCTACGACCCGGCGCAGGCCCGAATCGAGGCCGAGTCCGTCAAGGCAATCTGTGAGAAATACCAGGCGAACGACAACGCGGAGTTTCGCACTCGCGCGCTGCTGATCAAGGAGCAGCGCAGCGAGCTGGTCAAGCACCACCTGTGGGTGCTGTGGACCGACTACTTCAAGCCGCCGCACTTCGAGAAGTACCCGCAGCTGCACGGCCTGTTCAACGAGGCCACGAAGCTCGCGGGCGCGGCCGGCGCCAAGGGCTCGGCCGACCCGGCAGTCGCCGAGCAGCTCCTGGCCAAGATCGACGAGATCGCGAAGATCTTCTGGGAGACCAAGCAGGCCTGAACCGGCCTGTGGAGTCCGCGTCATCGAACCTCCCCCATCCCGCACCCGCGGGGTGGGGGTCGTGCTTTTCAGGGAGTAGCAGCATGATCCGCCCCGCCACCCCGGACGACGTCCCCGCGCTCGTCGAGATGGTCTACGAGCTCGCCGAGTTCGAACGGGCCCGCGACGAGTGCCACCTCACCGAGGGCCAGCTGCACGCGGCGCTCTTCGGCCCCTCCCCCGCCGTGTTCTGTCACGTGGCCGAGGACGGGGGCGAGGTGGTGGGCATGGCGCTGTGGTTCCTCACGTACTCGACGTGGGAGGGCGTGCACGGCGTCTACCTCGAGGACCTCTACGTGCGCCCGGGCGCGCGCGGCACCGGCGCGGGCAAGGCCCTCGTCGCCGCGCTCGCCGCGGTGTGCGTCGCGCACGGGTACCGCCGCCTGGAGTGGGCCGTGCTGGACTGGAATCCGGCGCGCGAGTTCTACGACAGGCTCGGGGCGGGTCCGAAGCAGGATTGGGTGCCGTATCGCCTCTGCGGCGCGCCGCTGGAAGCACTCGCCGCGTCGTCGGGTGCGCCGACGTCGTAGAGTCGCGGGCAGGACCACGGTGAAGGGGGGTTCGATAGCGTTGACTCAGGTCGCTCCGAAGAGGTCCGGCGCCGACGGCGACGACGTGGTGCTGCTGGCCGTGCCGGCGTCGCCCGCCTATCTCGGCGTGTTGCGCACCGCGACGGCCGGTCTGGCCGCGCGCCTGCAGTTCACCCTGGACGAGATCGAGGACCTGCGCATCGCGGTCGACGAGGCCTGCGCGATGCTGCTCGCCGTGGCCGCGGACACCCCCCAACTGGGTGACACGGTGGAACTCTCCTGCCGGTTCACCGTGACGCCCGACGCCCTGACCGTCTACACGACCGTGCCGCTGGGCTCGCCGGACGAGCGGCTGCCGGGCGGGGAGTCGTTCGCGTGGCAGGTGCTCAGCGCCCTGGCCGACGAGGTGTCGGCGAGCGTCGACGCGCACCAGGCCGGCATCCGGCTGACCAAGCGCCGGCCGGCGCGGGGCTGAGCCGGACGCCGGCTCGGATGACGGCTCGGACGCCGGCTCAGACGACGACCGGCACGCGTTCGGCCGGGCGGATGTTGTCGATGTGCACGCGAGCCAGCTCCATCGCCCGGGCCACGTCCTGCGCCTCGATCGCGCCGAGCAGGTCCCGGTGGTCGCGGTCCACCGTCCGCCAGAACGGCGGCGGCGACACCCGGCTCACCGCCTCGCGGCGGGCCAGGCTGTAGAGCGGGCGCACCACGAGGGCGAGCAGCGAGTTGCCGGTGGCCCCCGCGACCGCCAGGTGGAAGGCCGCGTGCGCCTCGATGCGCCGCTCCAGGTCGTCGTGCTCCGGGTCGAACATCGCGGCCTCGAGCTCCGCGAGGTGCTGCGGCTCGCGACGGGCGGCGGCCAGGCCCGCGGCCGGCACCTCGAGCATGCGGCGCACCTCGAGGAAGTCCTCGCCGGTCACCGCGCCGCTGGCCAGCAGCAGGCCCACGCCGTCGGCGAGGGACTCGCCCAGGGCGAACGCGTCGGGCTCGGCGACGAAGCTGCCGCCGTTGACGCCCCGCGTGGTGACGATCAGGTGCTGGCTGCTCAGTAACCGCAGCGCCTCGCGCACCGTCGAGCGGCTCAGGCCCGACTGCTCGCACAGCTGCGGTTCGGTGGGGAGGCGCTCGCCGGGGCGCAACTGGCCGGACACGATGTCGACGCGGATGCGCTCGGCGAGGACCTGATAGGCGGGAGCGACCGTCACGACAACCGAGCGTAAAGCACCGAAACCGTCTACGGATCAGTCACTGTGAGATAGCGGACTCGCGGTGCGACAGGAATTTCTGTCCGAGCCGCGAACAGGTGCGCACAGCGAACGACGAGAAGCTCTACAGCTGTCGATCTAACGAACACCGAGAGCGATGCGCGTCGAGGGCGCGAACAGCAGCACAGCGCCGGTCAGCCCGAGCACGAAGAGTGGTCCGCCGATCCACGGCTGGCCCGTCTGCAGCATCGTGAGACCGATCGGCATCTGCAGCATCGAGACCACGATGCCCGGGCCGCGGGCCCAGCGCCGCCGGCGGTGCAGGGCGAACCCGACACCGGCGAAGCACACGGTCATGAGGGCGAGATAGACGGTCACCGAGACCGCCCCGGGCACCGAGGCGGCGTCGGAGGTCAGGTCGAGATACACCAGCCACAGGGTCACGGCGGCCAGCCCGGCCCCCTCCACCAGCAGCAGCCGGACCGCCCAGCGCAGGGTCGCCGGAGTCCGGCCGGGAACCTCCCCGACCGCGCCCACCTGCACGTCCCTCCTGCTCACGACATCCTCACGGGCCAACCTTATCGCGCAGCGAACCGGGTACAGTGCCGCCCATGCGAGCCCTTCTGGTGGTCAACCCCAACGCGACGACCACCACCGAGCGCGGCCGGGACATCCTGGTGCGGGCGCTGCGCAGCCAGGTCGACCTGGACGTGGTCTACACGCGCCGCCGGGGGCACGCCGCCGACCTGGCCCGCGACGCCGCCCGGGAGCGCCTCGACCTCGTGGTCACCCTCGGCGGCGACGGTACCGTCAACGAGGCCGTCAACGGCCTGATGACCTTCGACGCGGGGCCCGCCGCGAACCGCGCCCAGGAGCGCCCCGCCCTCGCGGTCGTGCCCGGCGGCTCCACGAACGTGTTCGCCCGGGCGCTCGGGCTGCCCAGCGACTGGGCGGAGGGCACGGGCGCGATCCTCGAGGCGCTGCGGGACCGGCGCGAACGGCTGATCGGCCTCGGCCGGGCCGACGACCGCTACTTCACCTTCTGCGCCGGCCTCGGCATCGACGCCGAGGTCGTGCGCCGGGTCGACCAGGCGCGGCACAAGGGCTCGACCTCCACGCCGCTGCTCTACCTGCGCGCCTTCATGGCCCAGTACGCCGCCACGAATCGGCGCGTGCCGCTGCTCACCATGCAGTTGCCGGGCGAACCGGCCACAAGCGGGCTAACGTGGATGCTGGTGCAGAACACGGCACCGTGGACGTACATCGGCGAGCGGCCGGTCAATCCGAACCCGCGCGCCTCCTTCGACACGGGCCTGGACGTGCTCGGCCTTCGGGAACTGCAGATCGCCGGCACCGCTCGGACGGTGTCGCAGCTGCTGTCCAGCCGCCGGACCCCGAAGGGAAAGCAGGTGCTGCAACTGCACGACCTGCCGGGGTTCACGCTGACCGCCGCGAAGCCGATCGCGTATCAGGTCGACGGGGAGTACCTCGGCGAGGTTGACAAGTTGGATTTCGCGTCCGTCCCGGGTGCGTTACGCGTAGTGTGTTGAGTCACCCCGGGCGATCATCCACCGAAGGGGGAGAAAGTTGCAGAGAGTCGCGACAGAGACACCGCGGCCGCATCTCCGAAAGCCCTCCGGTCGTTGACCGAACCGTACTACATTGGTCACTGACTGTTGCGATCCAGGGTCACCAGTCGCCATAAAATCGGACAAACAGTGCGTGAGCTTGCTCACCGACTTGGATTTTTTTGGTTTGGACCCCTTGACATCGCGGTAGTTCGTGAAAGCATTCACAAGCGAAACGACCACTGAGCGTTGCCCGCACACATGCAACGGATCTTCAGGCTCCGCCTAGCCGAACCGTTACATGAGATGCATAACGGGAATCACCAACAACGATCCGCGAAAAAACAAGGAGTGTTGCCGCCATGTCGGACTGGCGCCACCATGCCCTCTGCCGCGACGAGGACCCGGAGCTGTTCTTCCCCATTGGGACCTCCGGCCCGGCGTTGCTGCAGGTTGAGCAGGCTAAGGCGGTCTGCCAGCGCTGCTCCGTGACCTCCGAGTGCCTCCAGTGGGCCCTCGACTCGGGTCAGGACGCCGGCGTCTGGGGCGGAATGAGCGAAGACGAGCGTCGCCTGATGAAGCGTCGCGGCGGCCTTCGGGTCCGCGCTCACTCTGCCTGAGCCTTTCCCACGCACGCATCTAGACAACAACGCCCCGGCCATTCGGCCGGGGCGTTGTTGCATCTAGTCGAACAGCTCTCCGAAGAAACTCTCACGGTGATGGCGCCGGTGCTTTTTGTGATGGCCGTAATGACCATAGCCACCGTGCGATTGGGGATATGGTTGCTGATAGCCGTATGACGGCTGGTGAGTCGGCTGATGGGGCTGCCGGCTGCCCTGCCAGGCCTGCTCGGCGTCGATCAGCCGCTCCAGCTCACCGCGGTCGAGGAAGATCCCGCGGCACTCCAGGCACTGGTCGACGGTGACACCGCTCCGCTCGAACTGGCGCATCTCGCCACGACACTTGGGGCACGTCATCATCCTGCAACGGTAACCGTCCAGCGCCACGTAACGGTCCCGCGGGGCCCCTCAGGCGGCTCGTAGGAGCGAGAAATCCCCGATCCGGGACACCACCAGACGGGCGACGTCCACGTGGGCGCACAGGGGCGCGGCGACCGGCTCCAGCGCGCCGGCGCCGACCGCCGAGCCGACCACGAGATCGTGCAGCCGGCCGGGGGCGAGGAAATACGACGAGACGGCGATCCGCTCGCAGCCCTGGGCCCGCAGCGCGGCCACCGCGGCGGCGCCGGTGACGGTGGACGCCGAGGCATAGCCCGGCACGCACGGCACGCCCAGCGACGCCCCCAGGGCCGCCGCGGCCACGTCGACGCAGCGGCGGGCCAGGTCGTCGCGCGTGCCGGCGGCGGCGAGCACGACCCCGTCGAAGGACACCGGGGGCAGCAGCCGGCGCAGCGCCGAGAGCAGCAGCGCGGGCGCGCCGGCGCCGAGCACGTCGGTCGTGATGACGTCGAGGCCCAGGCCCCCGGCCCGGGCCCGCTCCAGCACCGCGGGCAGGTCGAAGCGGCCGTGGAAGGCGTTGGTGAGCAGCAGCGGCACGACGACGGCGGCGCGGTGCCCCAGCGCCTCGAACGCCGCCAGCTGCTCGCCGGGGCGCGGGCCGGCGTGGTCGAGGAACGCGCAGCGCACGGCCAGGCCGGGCCGCTGGGCCGCGACCGCCCGCGTCAGCGCGCGAGTGGCCGCGGCCGCGCGCGGATCCGAGGACCCGTGCGCGACCAGCAAGACGGCATCCGCAAGGCGACGGCCCGTCATCCGGACGTGTGCAGCCCGCACTCGGTCTTGTCGAACGCGGCCCAGCGTCCGCTGCGCGGGTCGCCACCCGGAGGCGTGCGGCGCGTGCACGGCCAGCAGCCCACCGAGGCGTACCCCTGCCGCATGAGCGCGTTGACCGGCACGTTGTAGCGCGAGATGTACTGGTCCACGTCCGCCTGCGTCCACAGCGCCAGCGGCGAGACCTTGAACTTGCCCCGGGCCCGCTCGAAGCCCACGATCGGCGTGTTGGCGCGGCTCGGCGACTCGTCGCGGCGCAGGCCCGCGGCCCAGGCGTCGTAGTCCTCCAGGGCCCGCTCCAGCGGCTCGACCTTGCGCAGGAAGCAGCACTCGTCGGGCTCGCGGGAGTACAGCCGCGGCCCGAACTCGGCGTCCTGCTCGGCGACCGTCTGGCGGGGGCGGATCGAGCGGACGGTCACCGGCAGCGTGCGCTGCACGACCTCGCGCACCCGCAGCGTCTCGGCGAAGTGCAGGCCGGTGTCGAGGAAGATGACCGGCACGCCGGGCACCACCTTCGACACCACGTGCGCGAGCACCGCGTCGGCGAAGGAGCTGGTCACGCAGAAGCGCTCGCCGAACTCGCCGGCGGCCCACTCCACGATCTTCTCGGCCGTCTGGCCCTCCAGCCGCGCCGACGCGGCCGCGGCCAGCTCGATGGATTCTTGTGCGGTTCGGGCAACGGTCGTGCTGCTCATCGCTTCGCCTCCAAAGCGTTCGCCGCCAGTCCCAGGAATTTCAGTGAGAAGACGCGGGCGCAGCTGCGGCACTCCCATGCGCCGTGCGCGTCCTCGTGGGGTCGAAGGTCTTCCTCGCCGCAGTACGGGCAGTGCAGCGGCGCCATGCGTTCGCTCATGTCGCCGACTCGCTTCGCTCGCCGGCGCCACGAGGCTCAAAAAAGCGCTGAGTCATGATTCGCTCACTGCGTTCGCTCATCGCAGTTCCTCTTCCGGCGCGCGCATCACCCAGCGGGCGAAGGACTCTCCGGGCTCGCGCCCGGCCAGGTAGTGGTTGGCGACCCGCTCGACGTATGCGGGCAGGGCCGCGGCGGTGGTCTTGAGGCCGCGCAGCTTGCGGCCGAAGCCGGCCGTCTGCCCCTCGGCCATGCCCAGCCCGCCGCCGAGGTGGATCTGGAAGCCCTCGACCATCTCGCCGTTGTCGTCGCGCACGAGCATGCCCTTGAGGCCGATGTCGGCGACCTGGGTGCGGGCGCACGCGTTCGGGCAGCCGTTGAGGTGGATCGAGATGTCGGCGTCGAGGTCGGCGACCCGCTTCTCGAGGTGCTCGATGAGCTCCGCCGCCCGCGCCTTGGTCTCCACGATCGCGAGCTTGCAGAACTCGATGCCGGTGCACGCCATCGTGCTGCGCCGCCAGCTCGACGGGCGGGCCTCGAGCCCCACCGCGGCCAGGCCCCGCACGAGCGACTCGGTGTGCTCCTGCTCGACGTCGAGGATCAGGATCTTCTGGTACGGCGTGAGCCGCACCCGAGCCGATCCGTGCCGCTCGGCGAGCTCGGCCACCGCGGCGAGCTGGGTGCCGGAGCTGCGCCCGGCGATCGGGGCGGCGCCGACGAAGTACTTGCCGTCCCACTGCTTGTGCACGCCGATGTGGTCCACCGGCTTCTCCGGCAGGTCGGGCGACGGTCCGTCGATCAGGCGCCGGCCGAGGTACTCGTTCTCGAGGATCTGCCGGAACTGGTCCACGCCCCAGTCCGCGACCAGGAACTTCAGCCGCGCGCGGCTGCGCAGGCGGCGGTAGCCGTAGTCACGGAAGACCCGGATGACGCCGTGCCACACGTCGGGCACCTCGTGCAGCGGCACCCAGGCGCCGAGGCGCTGGGCCAGCATCGGGTTGGTCGACAGCCCGCCGCCGACCCACACGTCGAAGCCGGGGCCGTGCTCGGGGTGGATGACGCCCACGAACGAGACGTCGTTGGCCTCGTACGGCGTGTCGGCCAGCCACGAGATGGAGGTCTTGAACTTGCGGGGCAGGTTCGACAGCTCCGGGTCGCCGATGTACCGCGCGTTGATCTCGTTGATCGCCTCGGTCGGGTCGAGCACCTCGCTCTCCGCGACCCCGGCGATGGGGCTGCCGAGGATGACGCGGGGCGAGTCGCCGCAGGCCTCCAACGTGGACAGACCGACCGCCTCGAGCTCCCGCCAGATCGTCGGGACGTTCTCGATCTCGATCCAGTGCAGCTGGATGTTCTGCCGGTCGGTGACGTCGGCGGTGTCGCGCGCGAAGCGCTGGGCGATCGAGGCGATCGTCTTGAGCTGCTCCAGCGAGAGCTGGCCGCCGTCGCTGCGGATGCGCAGCATGAAGTAGCGGTCGTCGAGCTCCTCCGGCTCCAGCACGGCGGTGCGCCCGCCGTCGATGCCGGGGCGGCGCTGGGTGTAGAGCCCGAACCAGCGGAACCGTCCGCGCAGGTCCGCGGGGTCGATCGAGTCGAAGCCCGCGTGCGCGTAGATGTTCTCGATGCGGGCCCGCACGTTGAGCGGGTTGTCGTCCTTCTTGCTGCGCTCGTTCGGGTTGAGCGGCTCGCGGTGCCCCAGGGCCCACTGCCCCTCACCACGGGGACGACCACCGGCCGCACCACGTCCGCGGACAGTGTTCACCGACATGTCGGCGTCCTCTCAGGATTGAGAGCACGCGGCCAAGCGCCGGCCGTCCCCGATGGAAGCGGGAACGGATGACGTCGATGTCATAAGCATTCCGGCGCGAAGTCGCGCACCCGGGAAGAATTTCGGCGGGCGGCGTTCAGCAAGCCGGACAGATGGCGCTGCGCACGCGACCGTAGTCGACGTGTCGGCGGCTGACGAGCCGCAGAGAAGCAGCGTGCATAGGGTGCAGTCTTCCACGGGGAGCGGTCCTTACGCCACGTCCACGTGAGGGTTCTCTCAGTAGGATTTGACGAACATGTAACTGGAATAACACTCAGCCGATAGGAATTCGGGGGCGCGAATCAGCGCCTGGTCCGGTCACGGCGCCCCCATGTCCCACAGTCCGGTTGGTTTCACCGTTTCGCCAGCGGTACCACCATCACCGCCTCGGTGCCGCCCTCCGCCCGCGCGCGCAGCTCGATCGTGCCGCGCAGCTCCCCCGTGGCGAGGGTGCGCACGATCTGCAGGCCCAGCCGCTCGCTGGCGTCGAGGTCGAAGCCCTCCGGCAGCCCGCACCCGTTGTCGGCCACGGTCACGTGCAGCTGCTTGCGGAAGCGGTGCACCGAGACGACGACCTCGGGCGCGTCCGGCCCGGCGGGCTCGAAGGCGTGCTCGACCGCGTTCTGCAGCAGCTCGTTGAGCACCATGACCAGCGGGGTCGCGATCTCGGCGGGCAGCACCCCGAAGTCGCCCTCGCGCCGGACCGCGACGTTGAACCCGGCCGCCCCCACCTCGACGGCGGCCGCCGCGACCCGGTCCACGATGCCGTCGAACTCGACCGCCTCGTCCGAGGACTCCGAGGACATCGAGAGCGTCTCGTGCACCAGGGCGATGGAGGCCACCCGCCGTACCGACTCCTCCAGCGCGTGCCGGGCCGCGGGAACGCCCACCCGTCGCGCCTGCAGCCGCAGCAGCGCGGCGACGGTCTGCAGGTTGTTCTTGACCCGGTGGTGGATCTCGCGGATCGTCGCGTCCTTGGTCATGAGCTGCCGGTCGCGCCGCCGGACCTCCGTGATGTCCCGCACGAGCACGAGCGCCCCGATGGGCACCCCGGCCGGCATCAGCGGCAGCGCGCGCATGAGCACGGTCGCGCCCCGGGCCTCGAGCTCCTTGCGCGCGGGGGCCTCCCCGTGCAGGGCCTGGTGGATGCGGTCGGTCGCGTCGGCGCCCTCGAGCGGGTCGTCGACGAGCCGGCCCGTGGTCTCGGCGAGGCTCTCGCCCACCAGGTGGGCGGCGAGTCCCAGCCGGCGGTACGCGGACTGCGCGTTCGGGCTGGCGTAGGTGACCTTGCCGGTGGCGTCGAGGCGCACCAGGCCGTCGCCGATGCGCGGCGCGCTCGTCGTCTCGCCCGGGTGCCGGGGCGGCGGCCAGCTGCCGTCGGCGATCATCTGGGCCAGGTCGTCGGCCGTGGTCAGGTAGTTGAGCTCCAGCTGCGCCGGGGTGCGGGCGGTGCTCAGGTTCGTGTCGCGGCCCAGCACCGCGATGACCTTGTCGTTGCCGCGCCGGCGGACCGGGATCGCCTCGTGGCGGGCGGGCATGTCGCCGTACCAGACCGGGTCGCCCTCCCGCCAGATGCGCCCCTGCTGGCGCACGATCGCCAGGTGCGCGACCTCGGGGCCGCCGGCGATCCGGCCCACCTGGTCGTCCTGGTAGGCCGTGCCCGCGGTGGTCGGGCGCACCTGGGCCACGCAGATGAACTCGCCCCGGACCTCGATCGGCACCCACATGAGCAGGTCGGCGAAGCTGAGGTCGGACACGATCTGCCAGTCGCCGGCCAGCCGGTGCAGGTGCTCGATGTCATCGGGTTCGAGGCTCGTGTGTTCCTCGACGAGGTCGCGCAGGGTGGACACGAGGACAAGACTAAGGTTGCCGGGTGCGGCGTTTGGTACTTCCCCTGTTGTTGGTGCTCTCCCTGGGCGGATGCGGCTGGCTGAGCCGCGCCGACGAGACGTCCAAGCCCGATGGATTCCTGTTGCACGGCTACGTCAGCGTGGCCGGGGCGGCCGCGGGGACGCCGGGCAGCGCGTGCCTGGCGCCGTCGCCGGTGCGGGACGTGTACCAGGGCGGCACGGTGCGCATCGCGGACTCCTCCGGGCGCCCGATCGCCGCGGCGGAGCTGGCGGCCGGCGTGCTGGCGGCCGACGGGGGCGGGTTCGACTGCAACTTCGCGTTCGAGCAGCGCAACGTGTCCAGCGGCCGGGCGACGTACCAGATCTCGGTTGGCAGCCGCCCGGCCATCTCGTTCGCGACCAAGGACCTCGCGGAGGGTCGCCCCGCCGTGATCCCTGTTTCGGCCGCTACAGCGTCGTCGTCACCTTCTTGAGGCCACGGGGAGCGTCCGGGTTCTCGCCGCGCAGCAGCGCCAGGCAGAGCGCGAGGCGCTGCAGCGGCAGGATGTCCAGCAGCGGCGCGTAGCGCTCGTCCACGTCCGGGGTGCGCACCCAGCCCGAGGCGCCCTCGACGGCGGCCGGCCCGAAGACGACGGTGTCCGCGCGGCGCTCGCCGAGCCGGCCGACGACGTCGCGCATCGACTGCCCCGCGGGGCCGTTGCCGACGACCGCGAGCACCGGCACGTCCGGGTCGGTCATCGCGAGCGGGCCGTGCAGCAGGTCGGCGCCGGAGAACGCGAGGCCGGCCAGGTAGCACGTCTCCATGAGCTTGAGTGCCGTCTCCCGGGCGGTCGGGTAGGCGTAGCCGCGGCCGGTCGTGACGAGGCGGCCGGCGAAGCGGTACCGCGCGGCGAGGTCCACCACGGTGTCGTCGCTCAGCACCGCCTGGGCGTGCCCGGGCAGCTTGGCGAGCTCGGCGCGCTCCTCGTCGGGCAGGGCGCCGCCGCCGCGGACGCTCTCGATGAGCATGAGCAGGGCCAGCAGCTCCGCCGTGTACGTCTTCGTGGCCGCCACCGCCACCTCGTGCCCGGCCGCCACGTCGACGTGCAGCTCGGCCGCCCGGGCCAGCGGGGACTCGGCGTTGTTGGTCACGGCGAGCGTGTGCGCGCCCTGCTCGCGGGCGACGCTGAGCACGCCGTGCAGGTCGGGCGAGCCGCCGCTCTGGCTGACCCCGACGACGAGCGTGTCGCGCAGGTCGGGGCGCGCGCCGTACAGCGTCATCGCCGACGGGCTGGCGAGCCCGGCCGGGATGCCGAGCCGGATCTCGGTGAGGTAGGCGGCGTAGAGGGCCGCGTGGTCGGACGTGCCGCGCGCGGTGAACACGACGCTGCGCGGCTTCCACTCCGCGATCTTCGCGGCGACCTCGGCGATCTGGCCGGCGCGCTCGTCGAGCAGGCGAGCGAACACCTCCGGCTGTTCGGCGATGTCGGCCTTCATCCCGGCGCCGGTCATGACGGTCCTCCCAATGAGCGATCGATGCGCGTTCCTGCTCATAGTCTGGCAGTTTCGCGCACCGATCGCTAGTTTTGGGGGCAACTTCGCGCATTGCGTGCGCGAAACTAGCCCTCTTGCGCAAGCAGTGTGCGCTCGGGCTCCTCCTCGACGCCGCCGCGCAGGGCGACCTCGCGGATGAACAGCGCGATCACCGGCACGAGCGCCGCGGCCACGGTCGACCACAGGAACACGCTCGAGGTCGCGCCCGCGATCGCGTCGACGACCGCCGTGCGCACCCCCGGCGGCAGCTGCGCGAGGGTGACCGGGTCGATCCGCGCGCCCCCGCCGCCGCTGGCCATCCTGTCCGCGGCCGCCGAGCCGAGCCGCTCGCCGAGCAGCGCATGCAGCCGGTGGTTGAAGATCGCGCCGAAGATGGCCACGCCGAACGCTCCCCCGATGGACCGGGCGAACGTGGCGGTGCTGCTGGCCACCCCGATGTCCTTGAGCTCCACGCTGTTCTGCGCGATGAGCATCGTGGTCTGCATCAGGAAGCCCAGCGCGATGCCGAGCACGGTCATGTACAGGCCCGAGGCGAGCTTCGAGGTGTGCGGGCCGAGCTGGGCCAGCAGCAGCATCGCGGCGACCATGACCACGCCGCCGGCGATCGGGAAGATCCGGTACCGCCCGGTCTTCGTGATCACGCGGCCGACCACCAGCGAGACGACCAGCATGCCGCCCATCATCGGCAGCAGGAGCAGGCCCGAGTTCGTCGCGGAGGCGCCTTGGACGATCTGCTGGTACAGCGGCAGGAAGGTGATGGCGCCGAACATCGCGAAGCCGACGAGGAACCCGAGCACCGCGACCAGGGTGAAGGTGCGGTTCGCGAACACCGACAGCGGCACGATCGGCTCCGGGTGCCGGCGCTCGACGAGCACGAACGCGACGAGCCCGAGCACCGCCACGATCGCGAGGCCGCGGATCTCGGCCGAGCCCCAGGCGTACTGCGTGCCGCCCCACGTGGTGACGAGCACGAGCGCGGTCACGCCGATGGACAGCAGCAGCGCGCCCAGCCAGTCGATGCGGTGCTCGGTGCGGCGCTTCGGCAGGTGCAGGCGCAGCGCGAGCAGGACGAGCGTGGCCCCGCCCAGCGGCAGGTTGACGAAGAACGCCCAGCGCCAGTCGGCGTGGTCGGTGATGAAGCCCCCGACGAGCGGGCCGCCGACCATCGCGAGCGCCATGACGGCGGCGAACTGGCCCTGGTACTTGCCGCGGTCGCGGGGCGGCACCAGGTCACCCAGCACCGACATCGCCCCGACCATCAGGCCGCCGGCCCCGAGCCCCTGGAACGCGCGGAAGCCGATGAGCTCGGGCATGCTCTGCGCGAAGCCGCACAGGGCCGAGCCGATCAGGAACAGCACGATCGAGGTCATGAAGACGGTCTTGCGGCCGTAGAGGTCGCCGAGCTTGCCCCAGAGCGGGGTGGAGACCGTGGTGCCGAGGACGTATGCGGTGACCACCCAGGAGAGGTGGTCGACGCCGCCGAGGTCGCCGACGATGCGCGGCATGGCGGTGCCCACGATCACGTTGTCGAGCATGGCCAGCAGCATGGCCATGAGCAGGCCGGGAAGGACGACCTTCACCGGGCTCTGCGCCGTCTTGTCTGCCATTGTCGATTGCTCCCCGAACTTACTTGCCGACCGGCTAGGTGACTTACTAGCCGTACGGTAAGCTGGGTACTAGCCGGGCGTCAAGTAGGATTGGTGGCGATGAACTCCAGCGAGCACGAGACCGCCGCGCGGGTCGTCCGCGGGCGCAATCGCATCCGCACGGGCGAGGCCGACGGGGCTGCGGACGCGCGCGCCCACATCCAGCGGGTGGCGCTCGAGCTGTTCATCGAGGAGGGGTACGACAAGACGTCACTGCGCGAGATCGCCGAGAAGCTGGGCGTGACGAAGGCGGCGCTGTATTACCACTTCCCGACGAAGGACGACATCGTCTCGAGCCTGATCGACCAGCGGATCGCGGCGGTGGACGACCTGCTCGCCTGGGCGGAGTCCCAGCCGCGCGACTCGGCGACGCGGCTTCGGTTCATCGAGCGGTATTCGGTCCTGCACGACGAGTTCGCGCACGAGAACGTGATCCGCTTCTTCGAGCGCAACCAGACGCTGATCAACACGCTGCCGGCAGGCAAGCGCATGCGCGAGCAGATGCTGCGCGTGTTCGCCCTGCTGATGGACCCTTCGGATTCGCTGGGTCAGCAACTGCGGCGGGCGATGGCCCTGTTCTCGATCCACGCGAGCTGGTTCCTGCTGCGGGAGCGGCCCGGGACGGCGCATGAGCGCCGGGCCGCGGCCCTGGAGGTGGCGACGGAGCTCTTGGCCGCCGCCGACCATGAGGCCTCCGCCGACCGCGAGGCCGCCGCCGACCGCGAGACGCCTGCCAACTCGGACATTTCGCCCGAAATGCCCGCGGACGCACCGTCCCCCGAGCCGCGCACCTCCACCGGCTGAGGCTCGCCGCGGAGGTCGGCTTGGCTGGCCGGCCCAGCTGAACGGCGGCCGGCCCGCGACTCGGACCCGCCGGCGGCCGCTGGCGACCCGGCCCCGGCCGGCCCGCGGCTATTTCGCCAGAGCCGGCAGCCCGATCCACAGCCCGAGCAGCTTGACCCGGGGCACCGGCGACCAGTCCCGCGAGGTGTCCCGCGCGAAGCCGAACCCCTCGTACAGCGCGAACGCCCCCGGATTGTCGTCCCGCACGCAGATCGCCACCCCGCTGCACCCGAGCGAGGCGGCGCGATCGAGGCACGCCCGCACCAGCGCCCGGGCCACCCCGCGGCGCTGCGCGGCCGGATCCACGGCGAGCATGCGGAACTCGGCCTCGCCGGGCCGTGAAGCCTCCGCGTAATCCCCGCCGGCCAGCGTGAACGTCACCGCCCCCAGCAGCACCCCGTCGATCTCGGCGACGAGCACGTCCGCGGCCTCGGCGCGGCTCGCGACGTCGGCGAGCGCCTTCGCGTAGTCGGGCGACGCCTCCAGCTGCCCGTCCGCCCGATAGGCCTCGACGGTCAGCCGCGACACGGCGTCGTAGTCGTCCGGCGTGATCAGCCGTACGCGAACGGCACCCACGCCGGGCACGGGCGCGAAGTCCGTGGCCGACGGGCCGCCCGTGACAGGCGAGGCCGGCGAGGTCACCCGATCACGGCGATCAGGTCGCCCTCCTGCACCACGTCGCCCTCGTTCACGGCGATCTGGCTCACCGTGCCGTCGGACTCGGCCACCACGGGGATCTCCATCTTCATCGACTCCAGGATCACCACGGTGTCGCCCTCGGCCACCTCGGCGCCCACCTGGGTCGTGATCTTCCAGACGTTGGCGACCATCTCGGCACGGATCTCGTCGGACATCCCCGGTCTCCCTCGCGGCTGCATTGTGTGCGCTCGCAGCATATCGGGAGCATCACCCCCGCGCGGCCCTACCGTGGCCGCCGGGGACCCCACTCATCGAGGCGCCGTGGCAGCCACCGAAGCACAAGCCAGCAGGAGAGGAAGCAACGAGGACGAATGCCCGCGCAGAGCTCAAGGAAGCCAAGGCCCACTCAGGCGGTGCGCGGCCGATTCAAACCTAAGCCTACCCGACGCATCCAAATCTAGCGATCAAGCTTCTACGCCGAGGTAGGGGCCGAACACGGAAAGCGATGACGGCTAGTCCGTCCGCAGCTCGCGGGAGTCGGCGTTCACCACGAACTCCGAGAGCTTCGCGCGCAGGCGGGCCTTCAGCTCCGCCGGGGCCAGCTCCGAGCCGCAGCAGCGTGCCACCAGGGCCTTGACCTCCTGCTCGATGCCGAACTCGCGCAGGCAGGGCGAGCACTCGTCCAGGTGCTCGCGGATCACCGTGCGGCGTTCGTCGGCGCACTCGAGGTCGAGGTAGAGGTATACCTCGGCGAGCACGTCACTGCAGTCGGTCTCGTGCGGGTCTCCACAGCTCATCGATCTCAGACCTCGCTCGGCTCAGCGGACGGAGTGCGGGTGAACCCACGGTCGGCAGCATAGGTCTCCAGCTGCCGGCGCAGGTTGCGCCGTCCGCGGTGCAACCGGGACATCACGGTGCCGATCGGCGTGTTCATGATGTCCGCGATCTCCTTGTAGGAGAAGCCCTCGACGTCGGCGAGGTAGACCGCCAGGCGGAACTCCTCGGGCAGCGACTGCAGGGCCTCCTTCACGTCGGAGTCGGGCAGCCGGTCCAGGGCCTCGGTCTCGGCCGAGCGCAGCCCACTGGACGTGTGCGACTCCGCCTCGGCGAGCTGCCAGTCGGTGATCTCCTCGGTGGGCGCCTGGACGGGCTGACGCTGCCGGCGCCGGTAGGAGTTGATGTACGTATTCGTGAGAATCCGATACAGCCAGGCCTTGAGGTTGGTGCCCGTCTCGAACTGGTGGAACGCCGCGTAGGCCTTCAGGAAGGTCTCCTGCACCAGGTCCTCGGCGTCCGACGGGTTGCGCGTCATGCGCAGGGCCGCGGCGTACAGCTGGTCGATGAAGGGCAGCGCGTCATGCTCGAACCGGACCCGCTGCTGCTCCGCGCTCTCGCTGCTCACCACTCGTGCGACCCCCACCCTTGACCGTCCGGTCGAGGATACGCCGAGTTCCTGTGCGAGTTCGGTGTTTGTGGCGCCCGTCAATCGTTCACGGGCGATCGGCTGCCACGACGGGTCCGGCTCCGCGTCGGTCGTCGCGGGCCACGCCGGACTGAACAGCAACTCGCGGATCCGCAGGTCGTCACGCTCGAGTGTTGCCACGCTCTGGTTCCCTCCGCTGACGGCGCCGTCGGCAGCGCCGCTCGGATGGTGTAACACCGGAGCCCGGCCGGCCATTCCGCCTCACCCGCTCCAGCGGCCGGACCACTTTGGGACCGGGCCGACCGCTGGGAGCAGGAAGGGCCTGGGAGTTGTGGCAGCGTGACCGGCGTATGCCGGCCACATCCCGCTCAACGAGGCAGTCCGGTCCCGGTGACGAAGGCCACGGCGGCCTCGGCGACCGCCGCGGGGCGCTTCGACAGCGCGTGGGTCTCGCCGGGCAGGATCCGCACGTGTACTCCGGGCGATTCCCCCGGCACCCCGAAGGCGTCGCGGTCGCCGTTGAGCACGAGCGTCGGCACCCCGGTGAGCAGTTCGTCCGCGCGGGACTTGTCCGGCTTGCCCGGCGGGTGCAGCGGGAACGCCAGCGCCAGGACGCGCGCCGCCCCGGCCTCGCGCGCGGTGCGGCACGCGACCCGGGCGCCGCTGGAGCGCCCGCCCACGACGAGCGCGCCGAACTCGAGGTTGTGGCGCAGCCGGGCGACGACGGCCAGCCACGCGGCGTCGAGCTGAGCGGCGGGCGCGGGCGCACGCCGACCGGCGACCCGGTACGGCTGGGTCACCAGCGCCACGGCGACCCCGAGGCCGAGCACGGCGTCGTGCACGGCCACCAGGTCGGGCGCGTCGACGTCGCCGCCGGCCCCGTGGCCGAGCATGAGCAGCGTTCCGCCGTAGTTCCCGGGCACGTCGAGGCGGTACCGGGCCGGGCCGGACGGGGTCGCGACCGACCGTCCGCCGCCCGGCCGGGGCCGAGCGGCGGACGTGGACGGCTCTACTGCGCGGCGCCCGCCCCGACCGGATCCGGCTGTTCCCGGCTCCGGGCCCGCTGCAACGGCAGGATCGGCAGGCACGCCACCGCGCCCAGCCGTGGGTCGCTCTGGCCGGGAACGCCCGGCCCCTGCCCCTCGCTGCGCCATGCGACGAGCATCGCACGCCGCTCGCGCGGTGTTGTGGCTCCCCAGACACCGTGGCAGTCGCCGACGTCGAGGGCCCACGCGAGGCAGGCTCCCTGAACGTCGCACGTGCGGCACAGGGCCACCGCGGCGTCGGCCGGCTCCGTCGGAGCCGGGAAGAACGTCTCTGGGTCGACCGCCTGACATGCGCCGCGGATGCGCCAGGCTCCGTCGCCCTGCTGCTCCTTGACGGCCCTGAGCAGTCGCGGGTCTCGCTTCGCGGCTGCGACTTCGTGAGGGCGTGGCATCCTCGCCCGGGTCATACACCCACCTCCCCCGTGGGTCAAACGAACGCAAGGCGGGAAAACGTCGGGATGCCCCCATCCGACATAGACCCACCGGCGCTGTGTTGTATCGCAAAAACGGCTGCAAATTCAAGAGTTCATCGGCCGATCCGCAAAAACGGTCGGATTTTTTTCTGGACTTACAGCCTAAAACAGGGTCAGATCGATCGGCTCGACATCGCTCGATCGGAGAGGGGGTGCCGCAACTTTCGCGACCAAGTCAGGACCGTCGTTGCGTACATCGCCGACGCGGGCGCCTACGGGGCGTAGCTCCAGCCGTGCGACGTGCGACGATGGCGTCGGCAACAGGAGGCTTGCATCCGGTTGTGCGCCGAGCCAGTCGGCCCACCGCGCCCTCGGCAGCAGGAACGGCATGCGGTCGTGGATGAGCGCCAGGTCATCGACGGCCGGCGTGGTGATGATGCTGCAGGTGAGGAGTCGGTCGTCGCCTTTGCCCCACACGGACCACAGCCCCGCGAATACGCACGGCTCGGCGTCGCCGAGGGTCATGAAGTAGGGCCGCTTGGATTTCCCGTCGTCACTGCGGACCCACTCGTACCATCCGTCCGCGGGCACCAGGCACCGCCGCCGCGCGAACGACTGCGCGAAGGCGCTGGAGGACTCGACGGTCTCGACCCGCGCGTTGATCATCCGGGCGCCCGCCTTCGGGTCCTTGGCCCAGGACGGCAGCAGACCCCAGCGGGCCGTGGACAGCACCCGGCCGCCCGCCGACTGCGACACCCGCACCACCGGCACCGGGTCGGTGGGGGCGACGTTGTAGTCCGGTTCGAGGCCGCCGGTCTCGTCGGCCGCCTCGAACAGGGCGCTGAGGTCGGCGTTGCTGCGCGAGGTCGCGTACCTGCCACACATGCGTCCACGGTATCGGCGCAGTATGAGAAAAATCCCGCCCGGCAAACCCAGCAGTCGCTACATATCGAAGTTGATTGCACACTGAGCGCGTGGAAACCGACTTACCGTGGCCCGCCCCGACCGCCGCCGGTCCGCTGGACGCCACGCTGCGGTTGCCGGGGTCGAAGTCCATGACGGCCAGGGCGCTGGTCCTCGGCGCCGTCTCGCACGGCGCCACCACCCTGCGGACCCCCCTGCGGGCCCGCGACACCGAGCTGATGGCGGCCGGGCTGCGCGCGATGGGCTGCCACGTGTCGACCGCCGACGACAACCTGTGGCTGCTGCGCTCGCGGCCGCTGGAGGGCCCGGCCCGGGTCGACGTCGGGCTGGCCGGCACGGTGCTGCGTTTCCTGCCCCCGGTCGCGGGCCTGGCCACCGGCGCGGTGTCCTTCGACGGCCAGCCCGCCGCCCGGCGCCGCCCGGTGGCCCCGCTGCTCGGCGCGCTGCGGGCGCTGGGCGCCCGGATCGACACCGACAACGGGCTGCCGTTCACCGTGCACGGCTCGGGCCGGATCGCGGGCGGCCCGGTGACCATCGACGCCTCGGCGTCCAGCCAGCTCGTCTCCGGGCTGCTGCTGTCGGCGGCCGGCTACGACCGGGGCGTGGTCGTGCGCCACGTCGGCGCCCCGGTCCCCAAGCCGCACGTGGCCCTGACCGTGCACATGCTGCGCGCGGCCGGCGCCGGCGTGGACGACACCCGCCCGGACGTGTGGGCGGTCGAGCCCGGGCGGCTCAAGGCACGGGCCTGGGACATCGAGCCGGACCTCGCCACCGCCGCCCCGTTCCTGGCCGCGGCCCTCGTCACCGGCGGGACGGTCACGGTGCGGGGCTGGCCGGCCGCGACGAGCCAGCCGAGCCGGCGGCTGCTGGACGTGCTGCGGCAGATGGGCGGCGAGGCGGCCCTGACGCCGGGCGGGCTGACGGTGCGCGGCTCCGGGACCGTCCACGGTGTCAGCGCCGACCTCACCGGGCTGGCCGACGTGTCCGCGGTGCTGGCCGCCGTCGCCGCGCTCGCCGACTCCCCGTCGCACCTGCGCGGCCAGGAGCCGGCCGACCGGCTGGCCCAGGTGGCCGCGGCGCTGACCGGCCTGGGCGCCGACGTGACGGCCGAGCCGGACGGGCTGCGCATCCGGCCGCGGCCGCTGCGGGGCGGCACGCTGCGCACGAACGGCGACCGGCGGCTCGCGCACGCGGGCGCGGTGCTGGGGCTGGCCGTGCCCGGGCTGTGTCTGGACGACGTGGCATGCACCGCGAAGACGCTGCCGGACTTTCCCCGGCTATGGTCAACGATGGTGGCAGGGCGATGAGGGTCGGGTTCAGCGGGAGGTTCGGCTGAGGCGGAAGCGCGAGTACGACGAGGATGACGTGCGGGTGCGCCCGAGCCGGTCCTCGCGACCGCGCACGCGCCAGCGCCCGAAGCACAGCGACGCCGTCGAGGGGCTCGTCGTGGCCGTCGACCGCGGGCGGTACACCTGCCACATCGCCGACACCGGCGCCACCGTCACCGCCATGCGCGCCCGCGAGCTGGGCCGGCACGGGGTGGTCGTCGGCGACCACGTGCAGATCGTCGGGGACGTGAGCGGCCGCCCCGACACCCTGGCGCGCATCGTGCGCATCGACGAGCGCACCTCCGTGCTCATGCGCACCGCGGACGACGAGGAGGGCGGCACCGAGGGCCGCTTCGAGCGGGTCGTGGTGGCCAACGCCGAGCAGCTGGTGATCGTGAACTCGCTGCAGGACCCGCCGCCGCGGACCGGGTTCATCGACCGGTGCCTGGTCGCGGCCTACGACGCCGAGATCGACCCGCTGCTGTGCCTGACCAAGGGCGATCTCGCGGCGCCGGACGCGGTGCTGGACTACTACGCCGAGCTCGACCTGCCGTACGTCCTGTGCCGCCCCGACCGCCCCCTGGACGACCTCGTGGCCGAGCTGACCGGCCGGGTGTCGGTGCTGATCGGGCACTCCGGCGTCGGCAAGTCCACGCTCGTGAACCGGCTGGTGCCCGGCACCGACCGGGCGGTGGGCTCGGTGAGCGCGGTCGGCAAGGGCCGGCACACCTCGACCAGCGCCGTGGCCCTGCAGCTGCCCGACGATCTCGGCTGGATCGTGGACACGCCGGGCGTGCGCTCGTTCGGCCTCGCCCACGTCTCGGCCGACAGCCTGCTGCACGGCTTCCCCGACCTCGTGGAGGCCTCCACGCGCTGCTCGCCCAACTGCGACCACACCGGCGCCGGCGGCGACTGCGGCCTGGACAAGCTCGTGGCCGAGGGCGGCGCCGACCCGCGCCGGCTCGCCTCGTTCCGCCGGTTGCTGGCCTCGAAGGAGGGCACGCCCTCAGACGACGACGGGGCCGCCTGAGCGCCAGTAGACGTTGTTGTCCCGGGACAGCAGCCCGCCGTCCACGAGGTAGCGCCGCAGCGCCGCGTGGTCGTCGTGCCAGGCGCGCAGGATCGCGTCGACCTCGCGCTCGGGGTAGCGCACCCCGGGCTCGAAGGACGAGGCGATGTGCTCGAGCACGACCATGCGCTTGCCGTGCGCGGCCGGGATCTGCGTCAGCCGCCCGTCGCTGATGAACGTGCGCAGGACGAGGTCGCGCTGCCGGTCCGGGTCGAGCTGCGGCTGCGGGCCGGCGCTCACCGCGGCGGCGCGCACGGCCTCCTTGAACGTCTCCGCCGACGCGGCGAGCTCGCCGCCCTCGACGCCGAGCAGGCCGCCCTGCTGCAGGCGCCGGATCGCGGGCTCGATGACGCGGGCGGGCAGGCCGGTGGCCGACTCGACGGCGCTGGGGGTGCGCGCGCCCAGGACCACGGCCGCGAAGACCTGGAGACGCTCGGACTCGGCGAGCAGGCCGCACAGGGCTGTGGGAGTCACAAACGGCGACAGTACTGCCAGAAGGTGGCGGTCGTCGGCTAAGTTTCCGCGCATGGCTCGCTACGCGGACGATCTGGCCCTCGCTCATCTTCTCGCCGACACCGCGGACGCGATCGCCGTGCCGCGCTTCCGCGCCCAGGATCTGCACGTGTCCGAGAAGCCGGACCTGACGCCGGTGACGGACGCGGACACCGCGGTGGAGAAGGCGCTGCGGGCCACCCTCGGCCGGGCGCGCCCGCGCGACGGGGTGCTCGGCGAGGAGTACGGCGCGACCGAGGCCGCCGCGGGCCCGGGCAGCCGCCAGTGGGTCATCGACCCGATCGACGGCACGAAGAACTTCGTGCGCGGGGTGCCGATCTGGGCGACGCTCATCGCGCTCATGGAGGGCGACCAGCCGGTCGTCGGCCTGGTGTCGGCGCCCGCGCTCGGGCGCCGCTGGTGGGGGGCGCTCGGCCACGGGGCGTATGCGGGGCGCCACACCGCCGCCGCGACGCCGATCCGGGTGTCGTCGGTGTCACGGCTGGCCGACGCCTCGTTCTGCTACTCGTCGCTCGGCGGCTGGGAGGAGGCCGGGCGGCTGGGCGCCATCCTCGACATCAGCCGGCGCACGTGGCGGCAGCGGGCCTACGGGGACTTCTACGGATACATGCTGCTGGCCGAGGGCGCCGTGGACATCATGGTGGAGCCCGAGCTGTCGCTGTGGGACCTGGCCGCCCTGGTGCCGATCGTGACCGAGGCCGGCGGCACCTTCACCGACCTGCAGGGCACACCCGGCCCGGGCGGAGGTAGCGCGGTCGCCACTAACAGCCGGCTGCACGAGGACGTGCTCACCCGTTTGGGCACCACCCGACTGTCCGGTTTGTCCGGCTGAACCCAAAGGTCCGTATGCCCGGCACCCGCACGGGGTCTATCCTGCCCGGGTGGCATCTTGGAGTTGGCTGTTCCTCGGCGCGATGATCGCCGCCTACGGCGTCGCCAACCTGCTGCAGTCCGTGGCCGCCGCGCGCACCGACCTGCATCAGGGCTTCCAGCCGATGCTCCTGCTGCGCCTCGGCCGCCACAAGTCCTACCTGGTCGGCATCGCCTGCCAGTGCGCCGGCTTCGCGCTGGCCTTCTTCGCCCGCCGCGACCTGCCGCTCTTCCTCGTGCAGTCGGCCATGGCCGCGGGCCTGGGCGTGACCACGCTGCTGGGCGTGCTGATCCTCAAGTGGAAGCTGCCGCGCACCGAGGTCGCGCTGCTGCTGGCCCTGACCGTGGGCATCGCCGCGCTCGTGCTCGCGGCCAAGCCGGCCCCGTCCCGCCAGCTCGGCGCCGGGGGCGTGATCGGCCTGGCCGTGGTGCTGGCGCTGCTGGCGGTGCTGGGCTTCTTCGCGAGCCGGCTGCACGGCGCGCCCGGGTCGGTGGTGCTCGGCTCCCTGTCGGGCGTGGCGTTCGGCGCCGCCGCGGTGGCGTCGCGCCCGCTGGCCTCGGCCGACTCGTTCGCCCAGTTCGTGACCGACCCACTGTCCTACCTGCTCATCGCCCACTCGCTCGTCGGCCAGCTGCTGCTGGGCCTGGCCATGCAGCGGGGCTCAACGACGGCCGCCGTGGCCGCGATGGACGCCGCCGGCGCCGTGCCGGCCGCGCTCGTGGGCCTGCTCTTCCTCGGCGACGGCGTGTGGCCGCACCGCGAGTGGCTGGTGGCGGTGGGCTTCGTGGTGACCCTGGCCGGCGTGATCGGCCTGAGCTTCTACGCGGAGCCGCAGCACCACCACCGCACGGCCACGGAGGAGTCGGAGCCTCCGCCGGCGGGCCTGGCGTTCAGCGCAACTCGCCGCTCCGCCGGCCGATAGTCCGGGACCCCGAGACGACGAAATGTCGGGCGCTTCGCTAGCCCGACATTTCGGATTTATACCCTGACGGGCGTCAAGAGCGTAGAAATCTTTGCTCGGGCCCGCGTCACCTGCGGGCCGTCGCTCCCGCCAGGAATCCCGGCCTCCGTGGTGGCAAGAACAGAACAGAGCGTGGTCATTTGAGCACGCTCTGTCCACCGTTCGGGGGACCCATCCGGCAACTCGCCCGACCCAGCCCGCACCCGGGTTCTCGTTCAGACTCCCTCCGCCTGACCGATTCAGGGATTGCACGAAGCCCTGGTCGTGAGCAGGAAGGAGGCGGAACACGTGCTGAAGAACAAGCTCAGCGCCTGGTTCGCGGTCTGGATGGCCTTGCTCACCGTGGCGTTCTACCGCTGGCCCGACATGCACATGATCTGGTGGGGCGCGATCGGCCTGTCCAGCGTGGCCGGGGTCGTCGTGGGCGTCGTGGTGCACCGCCCGAGCCGCCGCTGGCCGTGGTTCCTCCTGGCCGCGGCGCTGGCCTGCTTCGGCTTCGGCGACTTCCTCTACAACCTGCTCACCGACGTGTTCGGCCTCGAGAACCCGTTCCCGTCGTTCTGCGACTTGCTGTACCTGGCGATGTACCCCATCCTCGCCGGCGGCCTGCTCGGCTTCATCCGCTCCCGCACCGGGCGCAACAACCGTGACAGCCTGATCGACGCGGCCACGTTCACCATCGGCCTGGCCCTGCTGTCCTGGATCTTCCTGATCGACCCGTACGTGCGCAGCACCGAGCTCACGCTGATGCAGAAGCTGGTCTCGATCGGCTACCCGCTCGGCGACGTGCTGACCCTGGCCGTGTTCGCCCGTCTGCTCACCGGCGGCGTGCGCCGCACCGGCACGATCAACCTGCTCGGTCTCGGCACCGCCGGCCTGCTCGCGGCCGACGTCGTCTACGGCCTCATCCAGCTCAACGGCTCCTGGCACGTCGGCGGCCCCACCGACCTCGGCTGGGTCGTGTGCTACTCGGCGTGGGCCGCGGCCGCGCTGCACCCGTCGATGCGGGAGCTGACCGAGCCGACCCGCTCGGCCACCGCCGACCTCGGCGGGCGCCGCATCGCGCTGCTCGGCGCCGCCTCGCTGATCGCCCCCGGCGTGCTGCTGGTCGAGGCGAGCCTGGGCACCGTGCGCGACGCCGCCGTCATCGCGGCCGCCTCCGGCGTCATGTTCGCCCTGGTGCTGCTGCGCCTGGCGGGCGTCATGGGCAACCATCGCCAGTCGCTGGCCCGCGAGCGGGAACTGCGCGAGGCGACGTCCACGCTCCTCGCCGCGGCCGACACCCGCGAGGCGCTCTCCGCCGTGCAGACCACGCTCGAGCGGCTGCTGCCGGCCGACACGCCGCACGTGGTGACCCTGGTGCGCGTCGGCGCCGAGGAGGAGCTGCCCGCGCCCGGCCTGGTGCGCGTCTCCGGACTCACCCCGGACGTGCGGTCCCGGCTGCGCGAGTTCAGCTCGGCGCTGCGCCACCCGCTCGGCGTGACCAGCGACGTGCTCTACCTCGCCGCCCCGACCGAGGTCCTGCAGCTGCTGCAGCCGACCTTCGAGGTGCTCGCCTCGCAGGCCGCCATGGCGCTGGAGCGCATCACGCTGACCGCCGAGGTCAACCGGCGCAACAGCGAGGCGTACTTCCGCACCCTGATCCACA
Source organism: Dactylosporangium sp. CA-139114 (assembly GCF_050955725.1). NCBI lineage: Bacteria > Bacillati > Actinomycetota > Actinomycetes > Micromonosporales > Micromonosporaceae > Dactylosporangium > Dactylosporangium sp. CA-139114. Next base: position 1,147,586 of record NZ_CP192080.1, on the reverse strand, counting down.
ACACGTCCGACGTCATCCTGATCGTCGACGACAACGACGTGATCCAGTACGCCAGCCCGGCTGCCGGCACGGTCTTCGGCGACGAGCGCATCGCCGGCTACGAGCTGTGGGAGTTCGTCGCCCGCGACGAGCGCGTGCGCCTCGCCGAGCTGCTCGGCCAGGTCCGCTCCGGCGCGCACGGCCACGACGTCGTGGACGTGCGGGCCGAGCGCGTGGACGGCTCCGACCTGCTGGTCGAGGTCGACTGCCGGGACCTGCGCGAGGACACCACCGTCGGCGGCCTGGTGCTGACCGTGCGGGACGTGACCGAGCGCCGGCGCCTCGAGGAGCAGCTCATCCGCCAGGCGTTCCACGACTCGCTCACGGGCCTGGCCAACCGGGTGCTCTTCGGCGACCGGGTCGAGCAGGCCGTGTTCCGCGGCCGGCGCGACGGGAGCCTGGTCGGCGTCCTCTTCATCGACCTCGACGACTTCAAGATCGTCAACGACACGCTCGGCCACGCCGTCGGCGACGAGCTGCTGCAGGCCGTGGGCAAGCGCATCACGGCCGAGCTGCGCCCGACCGACACCGTCGCCCGCCTCGGCGGCGACGAGTTCGCCGCGCTCATCGAGGCCGACTCCATCGCCGACCTCGAGCTGGCCGCCGAGCGCATCAACCTCGCGCTCGCCGAGCCGTTCGCCGTGGCCGGCGAGTCGGTCAACGGCATCAGCAGCATCGGCCTGTCCACCACGATCGACGCGAACTCGGCCGAGGAGCTCATGCGCCAGGCCGACCTCGCGCTCTACGTGGCCAAGGGCGCCGGCAAGGGGCAGTGGCGGCGGTACCAGTCCGACCTGCACACCGCCGTGCTGGAGCGCCTGGAGCTGCGCGCCGCGCTCGACCAGGCGGTCAAGGAGAGCCAGTTCGTGCTGCAGTACCAGCCGATCGTCGACCTGGAGACCGGCGTGCCGCTGGGCTTCGAGGCGCTCGTGCGCTGGAACCACCCGACCCGGGGCATGATCGCGCCCGGCCACTTCATCGAGGTGGCCGAGGAGAGCGGCCTCATCGTGCCGATGGGGCGGATGGTGCTGCGGCAGGCGCTGAACACCGCCGGCCGCTGGCAGCGCTCGACCGCGCCCGGGGCGCTGCGCTACATCAGCGTCAACGTCTCCGCGCGGCAGTTCCGCACTCCCGGCTTCGTCGAGGAGGTGCGCCAGATGCTGCACACCTCGGGCGTGGAGCCCGGCACGCTGCTGCTGGAGATCACCGAGAGCCTGCTGCTGCGCAACGACGACACCGTCCGCGCCGACCTCGACGCGCTGCGGGCGATGGGCATCCGGCTGGCCATCGACGACTTCGGCACCGGCTACTCGTCGCTGTCGTACCTGCAGCACATGCCGATCGACGTGCTGAAGATCGACAAGTCGTTCATCGACGACATGCTCAGCTCGGCCCAGCAGCGGGCGGTCGTCACGGCGATCGTCCAGCTGGCCCAGACCTTCAACCTCTCGGTCGTGGCCGAGGGCGTCGAGCAGGCCGACCAGCGCGAGGCCCTGCAGCAGATCGGCTGCCCCTACGGCCAGGGCTACCTGTTCGCCCGGCCGCTGTCCGAGCCCGACGCGTTCGCGCTCATCCCGAAAACCGCGCCATTCGCCGCGATGGCGTGACTCGTCCGGCCACCCCGGCGAGCCGCACAGGAACACTCCTCGACCACGGAAGGCAGATCCGCATGACCGTCCACCCGCTGCACAGCACCCAGGGCACTTACGTTCGTCGCGACGGACGCTGGAACGACCTCGAGCGCCTGCGCACGACCAGCCCGATGTACGACGCCGTGATCGAGGAGATCGACGGTCGCCGCATCCGGGTGGGCAGTCACTGGCTGACCGACTGGGCCTCGTGCAACTACCTCGGCTTCGACCTGGAGCCGGAGATCATGGACGCCGTCGACCCGTACATCCGCACCTGGGGCACGCACCCCAGCTGGTCGCGGCTGCTGGGCAACTCCCGGCCGTACATCGACATCGAGGAGCGCCTCACCGAGCTGCTCGGCGCCCCGGACACCCTGCTGCTGCCGACGATCACGCACATCCACATGTCGGTGATCCCGATCCTGGCCGGCGACGGCACCATCTTCCTCGACTCGCAGTCGCACAAGACCATCTACGACGGCTGCATGTACGCCAAGGGCCTCGGCGCCACGGTCCAGCGCTTCCGCGCCGGCGACCCCGAGCACCTGGCCGAGCTGCTGGCCAAGGCGCCGGCCGGCAAGGCGAAGCTGGTGGCGATGGACGGCGTGAACAGCATGACCGGCCTCGCGCCCGACCTGGCCCGCTTCGCCGAGGTCTGCCGCCAGTACGACGCGCTGCTCTACGTCGACGAGGCGCACGGCTTCGGCGTCATCGGCGAGCGGCGGCCCGACGAGACCTCGCCGTACGGCTCGCGGGGCAACGCGATCGTGCAGTACGCGGGCGAGACCTACGACAACATCGTGCTCGTCGGCGGCTTCTCGAAGTCGTACTCCTCGCTCATGGCGTTCCTGGCCCTGCCGACGTGGCTCAAGAACCACCTCAAGGTCGCCGCCCCGCCGTACCTGTACTCGGGCCCGTCCCCGACGGCCTCGCTGGCCACGGTCATGGCCGGGCTGGAGCTCAACGAGAAGCGCGGCGACGAGATCCGCGCCGAGCTGTACCGCAAGACGATGCGCGTGCTCGAGCACGTGCGCGCGCTCGGCGTCTACACCCCGAACTCCGGCACGACGCCGATCATCGAGCTGCCGCTCGCCCCGGGCGAGGACATCGCCCAGGTCGGGCAGTTCCTGTGGGACCGCGAGACCTACGTGACCCTGGCCGCCTACCCGCTCGTCCCGCGCGACCAGGTCGGCTTCCGCGTCCAGGTCACCGCGGCCAACACCGACGCCGAGATCGACCAGCTCAACGGCGTCATCACCGAGCTCGCCCACGCCGGCCGCCTGCTGCGGACGGACGTGAACGCCCTCGGGAACGCGGCTTGAAGCACGTCTTCGAGGCCCGCCACCGCGCCAGGCGGGAGCTTCCGGGGCTGCTGATCCCGCTGCGGGTCCGGGACTTCCGGCTCCTGTGGACGGGCATGAGCAGCTCGCTGATCGGCGACGGGATCCTGCTCGTCGCGATGGCCTGGCAGGTGTACGCGCTGTCGGACGCCCCGGCGGCGATGTCCGTCGTCGGGTTCGCCCTGACCCTGCCCCAGGTCGTCACGCTGCTGTTCGGCGGGGTGGTCAGCGACCGGTTCGACCGGCGGAAGATCATGCTCGCCAGCGACCTGGTGCGGGGCGCGGTGCTGACGGTGCTCGCGGTGCTCAGCCTCACCGGCGTCGTGCAGGTGTGGCACATCGTGGCGCTGGTCGCGGTCTACGGGGCGGCGTCGGGCTTCTTCGGCCCGGCGTTCGACGGGCTCGTGCCCACCCTGGTCGACAAGGAGGAGCTGGTGCAGGCCAACGCGCTGGACCAGTTCGTCCGGCCCGCGGCCCTGCAGATGGCCGGCCCGTCGCTCGGTGGCGTGCTCATCGCCGTCGGCGGCAGCGGTCTGGCCTTCGCGGTGGACGCCGTGACGTTCGCGATCTCGGCGGCCTGCCTGCTGCTGATGCGGACCCGGGCGGCGCAGACCCCCGCGGAGGCGCCCGAGGCCTCGGTGTGGGAGGAGTTCAAGGCCGGCCTGAACTACGTGCGCGGCAACGTGTGGCTCTGGGGCACGTTCGTCGCGGCGACCTTCGCGTACCTGCTCTTCATCGGCCCCACCGAGGTGCTCCTGCCGCTCGTGGTCAAGCACGAGCTGCACGGCACCGCGGGCGACCTGGGCCTGGTCCTGGCCAGCGGCGGCATCGGCGCCATCGCGGCGGCCCTGATCGTCGGGCAGCGCGGCGTGCCGCAGCAGTACATGCGCTTCATCTACGTCACCTGGACGCTGGCGACCCTCGCGGTGGCGGGCTACGGGCTGGCCACGGCGTCGTGGCAGCTCGCCATCTCGTGCGCGCTCGTCAACGGCCTGGAGGCGGCCGGCACGATCGCGTGGGCGACCGCGAAGCAGCGGCTCGTCCCGGAGGAGCTGATGGGCCGCGTGAGCTCGGTCGACTGGTTCATCTCGATCGCACTGGTACCGCTGAGCTACGCCATGGCCGCGCCCGTCGCGACCGCGATCGGCGTGCAGAACACCCTCATCGGCGCGGGCGTGCTCGGCGCCGCGGTGACCCTCGCGTTCCTCTACCTGCCGGGCATGCGCTCGCCGAAGCAGCTGGTGGTCTCGTCATGAGCGACGTGGTGGAGCTGGTGGACCGGCTGGGGCAGGCCTTCCTCGCCCGCGATCTGGAGGCCGCCCTCGCCTGCTTCGTGCCCGACGACGACATCACGTACGTCGGTTCCGAGGCCGGCGAGTGCGCGACCGGCCGCGACGCCGTGCGGGAGCTGCTCGCGGGGCTCTTCGCACGGCCCGCGGCGTACACCTGGCAGGCGACCTCGGCGACGGTGCACACCCTGCCGGGCGGCGCCTTCGTCATCGCCGAGGCCGACGGCGCCGAGCACGGCCCGGACGGGACGGTCGAGCCGTTTCCGTACCGCATCACGGGTCTGCTCTCGCGCCGCAACTCGGGCGCCTGGCTGTGGCGCGCGGTCCAGGGCTCGGAGCCGACGTAGGGAACCGCTCGAAGGCGAAATGTCGGGCGCTCCGCGCCGCGACACGGCGGGTTGGACGCGGGTGACGGCCGGACGGTTCCACGGCCGACTAACAGTGTTAGTTTCATGGGCATGCGAACCGTGTACTTTGCCGCCGCCCGGCGCACACCGATCGGGAGGCTGCGGGGGGCGCTCGGCCACGTGCGGCCCGACGACCTCGCGGCGGGCGTGGTCAGGGAGCTGGTGTCGGGCATCGACCCGGCCCGCGTCGACGAGGTCTACTGGGGCGCGGCCAACCAGGCCGGCGAGGACAACCGGAACGTGGCGCGGATGGCGGTGCTGCTGGCGGGCCTGCCGGACAGCGTGCCCGGCGCGACCGTCAACCGGCTCTGCGCCTCGGGGATGGAGGCGGTCACCGTCGCCGCCCGCACCATCGCCGCGGGCGAGGCCGACGTGGTCGTGGCCGGCGGGTCGGAGTCGATGAGCCGGGCGCCGTTCGTGCTGCCGCGGCCGGACGAGGCGCTGCCGCACGCGATGGCCGTCTCCGACACCCGGCTCGGCTGGCGCCTCGTCAACCCGCGCATGCAGCAGCTGCACGGGCTGCTGAGCATGGGCGAGACCGCGGAGGAGGTGGCGGCGCGCTACGGCATCGGCCGCGAACGCCAGGACGCGTTCGCGCTGCGCAGCCACCAGCGGGCGGCCGGGGCGACCGCGAGCGGGCACTTCGCGGCCGAGCTGCTGCCGGTCGACGGGGTCGGCGCCGACGAGGGCATCCGGGCCGACACGAGCCTGGCGAAGCTGGCCAAGCTCAAGCCGGTCTTCCGCGACGGCGGCACGGTGACCGCCGGCAACTCCTCGCCGCTCAACGACGGCGCGGCCGGGCTGCTGCTGGTCAGCGAGGACGCGCTGCGCGAGTTCGGCCTGGAGCCGCTGGGCCGGTACGTGGCCGGGGCCTCGGCGGGCGTGCACCCCGACGTGATGGGCATCGGGCCGGTGCCGGCGACCCGCAAGGCGCTCGCCCGGGCCGGCTGGTCCGTCGGGGACGTCCAGCAGGCCGAGCTCAACGAGGCCTTCGCCGCGCAGGTGCTCGCGTGCGCCGACCAGCTCGGGCTCGACCCGGAGCTGATCAACCCGGACGGCGGCGCGATCGCGCTCGGGCACCCGCTGGGCTGCTCCGGGGCGCGGATCCTCACGACGCTGCTGCACCGGATGCGGCGCACGGGCGACTCGCGCGGGCTGGCGACGATGTGCGTGGGGGTCGGGCAGGGTTCGGCAGTACTGGTCGAAAGGGACTGAGCATGCGATTCGAGGGCAGGACGGCCGTCGTCACCGGCGGGGCACAGGGCATCGGGGCGGCCACCGCGGCGCTGCTGCGCGAGCAGGGCGCGAACGTGGTGGTGCTCGACCTCAAGGCCGCCGACGGGGTCGTGGCGTGCGACGTGACCGACAAGCAGCAGGTCGACGAGGTGTTCGCGGGCATCGGCCGGATCGACATCCTGGTCAACAACGCCGGCATCACGCGGGACAACCTGCTGTTCAAGATGCCGTTCGACGAGTGGTCGGCGGTGCTCAACACCAATCTGACCAGCATGTTCCTGTGCTGTCAGGCGGCGCAGAAGGTGATGGTGCGCGAGCGGTACGGCCGGATCGTCAACCTCAGCAGCCGCTCGGCCCTGGGCAACCGCGGCCAGGCCAACTACGCCGCGGCGAAGGCGGGCGTGCAGGGGCTCACCGCGACGCTGGCGATCGAGCTGGGGCCGTACGGCATCACCGTGAACGCGGTGGCGCCGGGCTACATCGCGACCCCGATGACCGCGGCCACGGCCGAGCGGGTCGGCAGCACCCCCGAGGAGCACCAGGCGATGGTGGCCGAGCGCACGCCGCTGCGCCGGGTCGGCCGGCCCGAGGAGGTCGCCTCCGTCATCGCGTTCCTGGCCAGCGACGAGGCCTCCTACGTCTCCGGCCAGACCCTCTACGTCAACGGCGGCGCCCGCTAGTCACTTCAGGATGAGGTCGACCTCGGCGACGTCGCCGGCCTGCCGCTCCTTGTGGTCGCCGAGGTCGACCAGCCGCAGCTTGTACGTGCCCGGCTGGTCGATCCTCACCTGGAACGCGAGGTCGGTGCCGATCGCCTTCTGCCCGCCGGACAGGGCCTCGTTCGGCGCCGTGTCCGGGCCGAGCTCGGAGTTGTCCGGCGTGCCCAGGCGGAAGTGCTCCTGCCCGACGTACTCCGAGGACTTCCCGGTGTACTGGATGTCGACCTTGCACATCACCACGCGGTAGCCCTTCTTCGCCTGCCCGTTGTAGTCGAAGAAGCCGCCGCGCAGGTCGCACGTGGTGAACGTGGCGGTCACGTCCCGCACGGTCACCTTCTGGTCCTTGATCAGGTTCACCGGCTCGTACGCCTTGACGTCCCCGCTCGCCAGCGAGATCTTGGGCTGCTCGCGCTCGGCCTCGCCGAAGATGAGCTCGCCCGTGGCGATGCTGACCTTCAGCGGGTCGTAGATGCCGAAGTCCAGGGTGTAGTTGCTCTTCTGGCCGCCCGCGACCGTGGTGCTCTCCTGGAACTGGCCCGTGTACTGCTGCCCGCCGACGTTGAAGATCGTGGGCAGGTAGGGCCGCTCGTTGTCCGGGCCGAGGTTCTCGATCACGAGCTCGGCCGAGAGCTTCGGCGTGCTGCCGGTCCTGGCGTCGTACGTCACCTTGTTCACGGTGACCTTGAACTGCGCGTACCAGATCGTCTTGTTCACGTCGACGGTCTGCGTGGCCGCGCCCGGCTTCGCGTTGGCGGTCGGGGCCGCCCCGCCGCCGTCCGACCCGGTGCCGCCGGTGCCGCGCCCGCCGTTGCCGGCGGTGGCGGTGCGGTTCGTGTCCGGCTTGTCGTCGCTCACCGCGTTCCAGGCGACCGCGCCGCCGACGCCGAGCAGCAGCACGGCGCCGACCACGATGAGCACGAGCAGGCCGGTCTTGCTCCCGCCGCCCGGGCGCGGCGGCGCGACGGGCTGGAACGGCGGCGCGACCGGGGGCGGCGCCCCGAACACCGCGGTGGGGTTGGGCGGCGCGCTCGTGGGCGGGGACGTCGGCGTGGCGGAGGACTGGAACGCCGCCGGGGACACCGGGTTCGGCGGCCCGGACATGGGCGCGGTGGGCAGCCCCGAGACCGGGACGGGTATCGGGCCGGAGATCGGAGCCGGGCCCGAGATCGGGGCGTTCGGCGGGGCCATCATCGGCGGGCGCGGACCGGCAAGCGGCGGCGGGCCCTGCGGGAAGGGCGCGGGCCGCGAGGGCATCGCGGCCAGCACGCTGCCGAGGGCGACGACGAGCTCGGGCTGCTCGATGATCGTCGGGGCGACCCCGAGCCGCTGGTGCAGCAGCGTGGAGACCATCGGGATGCGGCTGGAGCCGCCGACCAGGAACAGCCCGCCGATCTGGTCGGTGCGCACCCCGGCCCGCTGCAGGGTGCTCGCCGTCAGGTCGACGGTGCGCTGCAGGTAGGAGCGGGACAGCTGCTCGAACTCGGAGCGGGTGACGTGGATGTCGGTCTCGAACAGCGGCAGGTGCACGCTCGCCGTCGAGGCGCGGGAGAGCTGCTCCTTGGCCGCGCGCACGTCCTCGCGCAGCAGGTGGTGCCGGCGGCGGGCGGCGTCGTCGGCGGGCTCGACCAGCTGGCGCCAGCGGTCCGGGTCGGTGGCGGCGAGCGACTGGCCCAGGTGTCCGATGATCGCCGCGTCGAGGTCGACCCCGCCGACGTCGGGCAGGCCGTCGCTGGCCAGCACGTCCCAGCCGCCGTCGGGCCGGCGCCGCAGGATCGTGGTGTCGAAGGTGCCGCCGCCGAAGTCGTACACCACCAGGACCCCGCCGGGCATGATGGTGCGCCCGAGGATGCTGGTGAAGTAGGCGGCGGCCGCGATCGGCTCCGGCACGAGGATCGGCGAGGGCATGCCGGCCCGGGCCGCGGCGTCGGCGAGCACCGAGCGGCGGTGGGTGGCCCAGTTCGCCGGGTAGGTCAGCACGGTGCGCACCGGCATGACCCCCAGCACCCGGGACGCCTCGTCCGCGGTGCGCCGCAGCAGCGCGGCGAGCAGGTCGGACACGGCATACTCGCGCTGGCCCAGCAGCACCGTGCCGTCGTCGACCCGGCGCTTCGGGTTGGGTTCGAAGCGGGAGGGATCGAGCCGGGCACTGCGCTCGGCATCCCGGCCGACGAGCAGGTGCCCGTCGACCTCGGCGTACACCGACGACGGCAGCAGGAAGCTGGCGTCGAACAGCAGCGGCTGGCTGCGACCGTCGGCGGCGGTCAGCGCCGCGACCGTGTGCGTGGTGCCCAGGTCGATGCCCAGCTGCGACTCGATATGCCTCGTCACGCCGCCACGGTAACGCCTTGCATCAACGCCGTCCGTTGGCGGACGGCTTCGACTCCTCCTCCGTGTGCACGAGGGGCGTGTCGACCAGGTGCTCGGCGAGGAACCAGGCCTGCAGCTCGTTGCGGCGGATGACGTCGGAGACCAGCAGGTCGTTGGTGCCGTCGTCGCCCTGCTCCATGACCCGCCCCGCGGCGTCGTGGGACTCCTGCAGGATCATCTCGTGCGCCTCGAGCATGCGCGAGAGCATCGCCGGGACCTCCTCGGCACCATCCGGCGGCCGCGGTACCCGGGTCAGCTCGGCCACGTGCCGGGGGTCCCCGACGGCGATGCCGCCCAGCGTCTGGATCCGCTCGGCGATGCTGTCGACGAGCTCGAGCTGCTCCTCGGCGTGCTTGTCGAGCAGCAGGTGCAGCTGGTAGAAGGTCGGGCCCCGCATGAGCCAATGGTGCTTCTTGTAGAGCGCGTAGAGGATCTGGGTGTCGGCGAGGACCTGGTTGAGCCGCTCGCAGGAGTACAGGCGAGCGTCGTGGGACAGCGCGACCGGGAACTGGCGCAGCTGGCCGAACCGCTGGATCTCGTGGCCCTGCTGGTGCAGCCAGGGCTGGCTGCCGCTTTTCTTCTTGGTGGCTGGCTTGGTGGCTGGCATGGACCGACCTGTGCCCGGCCGGCGCCGTTCGACCCTCACCCGGGGCGGTGACTCGGCCGGTGCGGCCGGCGGATGGCGCACAGCGTGGTCCGCCGGTGCGCGCGACCGCCGAACCGGGAGGGATGATGAGGGTGACGCGGTACGCTCTCCCGCCTGCCCCCATAGGGTGAACGGGATAGGTAAGCTGCGATCCCGAACGACGAGTTGAGCGGCTAGAGCTACGGGGGGTGCCGGCCGGATGACACAAGCGCCCGTGTCCGCGCGGGGCAGCGCGACCGCGCCGCCCGCCGGACGACCCGACGCCGTGGACCGGCCGCAGCTGCGGCGCCGGCCCGGATACGTCGGCGGGGTCCACATCGGGCGCCTGGTGCTGGTCGAGGCCGTCGTGCTGGGCATCGCGGCCCTGCTGCCGCGCGGGCCGGTCGTCGCCGGGATCGCCGGAGCCGTCGGCCTGGCCGTCATCGTGGTGGCCCTCCTGCGCAGCCACGGCCGCTGGTGGCTGGAGCGGCGCGCGATGACCCGCGAGCACAACCGCCGCCGCTTCGCCGCGCCCGACCCCGCCCACGAGCCCGACCGCCGCCTGGTCATGCTGCGCACCCTCGCGCCCGGGATGCTGGTCCGGGAGGTGCCCGGCGCCACCGCCGACGGCCCGAAGATCGGCATCGGGTGCGACGCCGCCGGGTGGTACGCCGCGGCCGTCCTGGGCACCGAGACGTCCATGCGGGGCGATGCCGAGCCGGGTGTACCGCTGGATCTCCTCGCCCGCGTGCTGGACGAGGCCGAGCACCCCGGCGCGGTCGTGCAGGTCACCACCGTGAGCGTCCCGGCGCCGTGGCAGCGGGTGGACAACACCCAGTTCGCCGCGCGCTCCTACCGTGAGCTGCAGCAGCTGCAGCCCGGCCCCGCCCTGCCCGCCGAGCGCACCACGTGGGTCGCGGTCCGGCTCGAGGCCCGCGCCCGCGCCGAGGTCGGCATGGCCGGCAGCTACGACGCCGAGCACGCGCCCGCGCTCGTCGGCTCGCTGATCCGCAAGGTCGGCCGCCTGCTGCGCGACGCCGGTCTCGAGCACCACATCCTCACCGGCGACGAGCTCACCGACGCCGTCGCCCGGGCCTGCGAGCTCGACCCGGCCGCGCCCGGCGAGTCGTGGCGGCCGCAGGAGGACTGGACGCTCTGGCGCTGCGGCGAGCTGGCGCACAACGTCTTCTGGCTCAAGACCTGGCCGCGGCTGGACGACACCTCAGCGCTGCTGGAGCACCTGATCTCGCTGCCGTCCTCGTCGTCGGCGACCTCGCTGGCGCTGACCCGCGACGGCGGAGGGCTGGCGCTGCGCTGCCTGGTGCGCGTCTCGGCCCCGCCCGCGGCGCTGGAGGCCTCGGCCCGCGCGGTGACGGAGGCGGCGGCCGCGGCGCACGCCGAGCTCGTGCGGCTCGACGGGGAGCACGGGCCGGGGATGTACGCGTGCGCCCCGACCGGGGGCGGTGCGAAGTGAGCCATCCGCAGCAGCCGCCGGAGCCCTACGAGGAGCAGCACGGGCGGCGCAGCGCGCCGCCGCCGGAGCAGATCGGGCTGCGCCGGGGCGGGGTCGGCCGCGCTCAGGTGCCGCCGGCGAGTCGGGACGCGCAGTACTCCCCGGAGCAGGCCGCGGCCTACGCGGCTCAGGTCCAGGCTGCTCAGGCCGCTCAAGCCCAGGCCGCTCAAGCCCAGGCCGCTCAGGCTCAGGCCGCTCAGGCTCAGGCCGCCGCCCAGGCGCAGGCCGCCTACGCCGCGCAGCAGGCGCAATACGCCCAGGCTCAGGCCGCCGCCCAGGCTCAAGCTCAGGCCGCTGCCCAGGCTCAGTACGCCCAGCAGGCCCAGTACGCCGCCCAGGCGCGGGCCGCCGTGCCGCAGCAGGCCCAGCCGGTCCGCGAGCACGTGACGACCGAGGTGCGCCCGGCCGCCGCGCCGCCGCAGTTCGACCTCGAGAGCTCCCTGTCGCGCACCGCCGCGCCCAGCCTGCCGTGGCAGCAGGCCCAGGCCGCGGCCGGGACGCTCGGAGCCGCCCAGCACGCCGCGCCGGCCCAGGCCCGCCCCGAGGATCTCGCGGTCCGCCGGCCGGGCCCGACCGGGCCACCGACGAGCACCCCGGCCCCGGCGCGGCGCACGGGCAAGCCGCTCGGGCCGAGCCTGCCCCGGCTGCACGTGGGCTGGCACGACGTGAGCGCGGCGGCGCTGCAGCAGATGCGGGGCGGCACGGGCGCGACGGGCCTGATGCTCGGCGTGGACTACCAGCGCCAGCCGGTGCCGATCCGGCTGTTCCGCCCGGAGCCGACCCGCGTGACCCTGGTCGGCGGGCTCTGGGCGCAGCGGCTCCTGGTGTTCCGGACCCTCGCCCTGGGCGCCCGCGTGATCGTGATGACCGGCGACCCGCGCCCGTGGCAGGGGCTCGGCGAGTGGGCGACCGGGATGAGCGACCGGCTGCTGCTGTGGAACGACCCGCGCCCGCCCACCGCCCCGGCGAGCGCCCGGCAGCCGCTGCTCATCGTGACCGACGTGAGCCAGGTCGGCTTCGGCGCGCGCCCGGAGCTCGGTGCGTGGCAGACGCAGGTGACGGTGGTACGCAAGCTCGGCGCCGAGCACGCGCACACGCTGCAGGGCTGCAACCTCGTCATGCTGCAGAAGCTCAGCCGCCAGGAGGCCGCGGTGGCGGGCCAGGCGCTGAACCTCACCGAGAGCGGGGCCGGCCTGCTGCAGGAGATGACCCCGGAGATGCTCGCGCTCATGGGCAGCGGGGCCAACCGATATGTCTGGCTCTCCCCGACCGGGGTCGAGCAGCAGTACCACGGGCCGCCGCAGCGCTGATCACTCGTCGCGCGCGGTGTGCTTCTCGTGCAGGGCCGCCATGAACAGCTTGTACATCTCCGCGAGGGCGTCGGGCGGCAGCTCCACCCCGTTGGTGCCGCCCGGGTTGAGCCGCAGCCCCGGTCGTCCCTGCGACCCGTCGCCCGCCCCGCCTGCCGGTGCGGTTCGGGACCAGCTCCCGGCCCCGCTCCGGGACCCGCCCTGCGACCAGCTCCCGGCCCCGCTCCGGGACCCGCCCTGCGACCAGCTTCCGGCTCCGCTCTGGGGGCCGCTCGCCGAGTCGCTCTCGGGCCAGGCGACCACGATGTCGATGAACGGTACCGAGACCCATTCGCGGTCGCCGACCTCGGCCTGCATGTGCGCGACCGACGTGAAGGCGAAGATGATCTCGCGGCCGTCGACCAGCTCGGCGCGCCACCATGGGAACTCGGGGTCGGTCACGTCGCGGGAGATGCTCGGCACGATCCGGTCGGTGCGCACGACCGTCCAGTAGGCCGCCTCGGGATCGTCGGGGTCGGGCCGCGGGCTCGCCGCGGCCAGTTCCTCCTCCGTCGGCAGCGGCAGCACCAGGTGGGCCTCGAGGAGAGCGGCCATGTACGCCTCCCGGTCCTCGGCCAGCACCGCCCGGCGCAGCGCGTCGTCCAGCGGCCACCACTCGGGCTCCCACGGCGGCAGGGTCCGCACCGCGTCCGGCGACAGGTACGCCTGCACCGGCAGCCCGGGATCCACGGCGATGCCCCAGCCGCGCTCCTGGATGGCGTGCACGACCTCGAAGAGCGGGGCGCGGCGCACGGCCTGGACCTCGGGCGGCAGGGCCGGGCCGGACGTCCAGGCCAGCACGTAGGTCGTGCCGTCGGCCGGGGACGTCGCCAGGGTCACCGGCTCGCGCCCGGCGGCCGCGGCCGGGGTGATCGGCAGGTAGAGCGCCTCGTCGGACAGCGCCTTCAGGTAGGCGATCTGGTCCTGCGCCGCGACCGCCGCCGCCATGGCCTCCTCGGCCTCGGTCGACGGCCGCCACTGCCCGCCACCGACCAACAACCGCGGGTCACCGGCACCGTGCGAAGGCCACGAGTCACCGGCACCGTGCGAGGGTCTTGGGTCGCCGGCACCGTGCGAAGGCCACGAGTCACCGGCACCGTGCGAAGGCCGCGAGTCACCAGCACCGTGCGAGGGTCTTGGGTCGCCGGCACCGTGCGAAGGCCACGAGTCACCAGCACCGTGCCAAGGCCGCGAGTCACCAGCACCGTGCGAAGGCCGGGGGTTGCCGACACCGTGCGAAGGCTGCATGTTGCCGGCACCGTGCGAGGGCCGCCAGCCTTCGGTGCCGGTCGAGGGCCGCGGGTCGCCGGCGCTCGGTGACGGGCGCCGGTCCTCGCGCGGGTCGTGTGCGCCGGCGGGGTGCGCGTCGTAGGACGGTGTCATGACCAGGTGCCCTCGTCGGTGACGCGAGCCGGGAGGCGGCCGCCGAGCAGCGTGGCGATCGCCTCGTCGATCGTCGCGCCGGCGAACCAGTCGGCGGTGTGGTCGAGCACGAAGACGCGGCCGTGTTCGTCGACGGCGAGCAGGCCGGCGCCGTCGTCCTGCTCGCCGATCGGCGTGAGCCGGGCCCGGATCAGCTCGCCGAGCTCGGCCAGCGTCGTGGCGGCGTGCAGGCCGCGCAGCGGGTCGAAGACGATGCCGGTGCGGGCGACCTCGGCGCCCTCGCCCTGGGCCCGGACCGTGAGGCCGCCGAACTCGGCGAGCACGGCCAGGGCGGCGGGCACGACGGTGTGCTGCTGCCCGGACGGCGAGGCGTGCGAGGCCAGCGCGAGGCCCCACATGCGCGCGCGGGGCGTCACGTCGCGGCCGGGCGCCCAGCCCGCCTCGCGCAGCGCGGTCTCCACGTCGGGGGCGAAGCGCGCGGGGCCGCTCATGACGCACCGTCCAACAGCGCGGTGCGGATGCGGCCGGGCGCCCGGCCGGCCTCGCGCGGCGCCGCGTCCACGCCGGGGGCGAAACGCGCCGAGGCGTCCGCGCCGGGCGCGAAACGCACCAGGACATCCACGCCCGGCGCGAAACGCACCGGGACGTCCACGCCGGGCGCGAAACGCACCAGGACATCCACGCCCGGCGCGAAACGCACCGGAGCGCCCACGCCGGGCGCGAAACGCGCCGGGACGTCCACGCCGGGGGCGAAACGCACCAGGACGTCCACGCCGCGGGCGAAGCGCGCCGGGGCGCTCATGACGTGCCCGCCTCGATGCCGAGCCAGTCCAGCAGCGCGGCGCAGGTGCGGCAGGGCCGGGCCGGGGTGCCGTGCACCGGGTCGCCCTCCTCGCGGATGTGCACCAGCGACAGCCGCGCGCCCCGGAGCTCGGCCCGCGCGGCCGCCGGGGTCAGCGGGGTGCCGCCGAGGACGCGCTCGGCCTCGTGCAGGCGGTCGGAGACGAGGATCATCTCCGCGCAGGAGCCCGCGTAGCGCTCCCGCGACTCGACCGGCAGCTCGTGCAGGAACCGCCGGATCAGCGCGTGCAGCTCGGGCGGGGTGTCGCCGCGAACGGAGGTGTGCCGGTAGACCGTGTCGCCCACGAGCAGCGCGCCCGCGGTCAGCGGCAGCCTGCGGCCGGTCGTCGCCCTGGTCGCCATGCCGCACAGCGTAGCCGCCCGAACGCGGACCGACTGCCCATAGGCGGGCATCGTGGTGAGCGCGGCTGGCTGCGATAATGCGAGGGCACCTTCCGTCTTCAGCACCGGGGGCCGTCATTCGCACACTTCTCGTCTCACCGCAGCAGCGGGGTGCGTACGCCACCATCGGTGACGCGCTCGCCGCGGCCACCGACGACTCGGTGATCGCGGTGGCACCGGGCACCTATGCGGAGGCCATCTTCGTCACCGGCAAGCGCCTGAAGCTGGTGAGCTCCGACCTGTCCGGCGCCGCCGTGACGCTGGACGCGTCCGCGATCCCCTACCCGGCCGTGAGCGCGCGCAACGCCGCGCTGACGATCGAGGGCTTCACGCTGGTGGCGGCCGACGCGCCCGTGGTCACCGCGCGCGGCACCCAGCTCGCGCTGCACGGCTGCGAGCTGACCGCGCGCTTCGGGCCCGGCGTCGACCTGGCCGGCGGCTCGATCGACCTGCGCAAGTGCACGATCACCGGCACGCAGTACGGCGTGGTGGTCGAGGACGCCCCGGGCACCATCGACGACTGCCAGATCAGCGAGGTCGCCGAGGACGGGATCATCGTGCGCATCGGCGCCGACCCGGTGATCACGGCCACGGTCGTGCGCGGCTGCGGGCGGCGGGGCGTCTACGTGTACCAGTTCGGCAAGCCGACGCTCGAGGGCTGCGAGGTGACCCAGACCGGCGACGCCGGGGTGGTCGTGGCCCACCAGAGCTCGCCGACGATCCGCCGCTGCAAGATCCACGACACCCAGGGCGTCGGGGTCTCCGTCGCGCGCGGCTGCGGCGGCGCGATCGAGGATTGCCAGATCGAGAACACGGGCGTGCCGGCCGTCGACATCGCCGAGGGCGCGACCACGACGCTCATCACCGCCCGGCCCGACGCGCCGCCGCTGACGATCGGCGACGGCGCCCCGGCGGCCGGCGGGGACGCGGCCGCGGTCGAGGCGCTGCTGGGCGACCTGGAGACGATGGTCGGCCTGGCCGGCGTCAAGGACGAGGTCCGGGCGCTCATCGACGAGATCCAGGTCAACGAGTGGCGGCGCAGCGCCGGGCTCTCGGTCGGCGCGATGAGCCACCACCTGGTGTTCGCGGGCGCGCCGGGCACCGGCAAGACCACCGTGGCCCGCATCTACGGCAAGCTGCTCGCCGCGCTGGGCGTGCTGCCCAAGGGCGCGTTCAAGGAGGTCTCGCGGCGCGACCTGGTCGGGCAATATCTCGGCCACACCGCCGAGAAGACGTCGGCCGCGTTCGAGGAGGCGCGCGGGGGCGTGCTGTTCATCGACGAGGCCTACACGCTGTCGCGCACCATGGGCTCGGGCGGGGACTTCGGCCAGGAGTCGATCGACACCCTGGTCAAGTTGATGGAGGACCACCGGCACGAGATCGCGGTGATCGCGGCCGGCTACACCGCCGAGATGGACGAGTTCATCTCGGCCAACCCGGGTCTCGCGTCCCGGTTCACCAAGACGATCGTGTTCGAGAACTACACCCCGGAGGAGCTCGTCCGGATCGTGCGCCGGATGTGCGCGGCCGACGACTACGTGCTCGGCGACGACGTGGAGCCGGTGCTGCTGCGCCACTTCGCCGCCGTCGAGCGCGACGCCAACTTCGGCAACGCCCGCGACGCCCGGAAGCTCTTCGAGAGCATCCGCAAGGCCCAGGCGCAGCGCCTGCGGGTCCTGGGCCGCCGCCCGAGCCTCGACGAGCTGCGCATCCTCCAACTGGCCGACCTCGAGGCGGTGGTGACGACATGAACGAGCCGGAGGAGTTCCGGGCGAGCTGGGCGCAGACCTGGCACAACTACAGCAAGCCGTTCCTGCCCACCAACATCGTGGTCGCCCTGCTGATGTTCGTCATCGGCTACATGATCGCCGGCTACGCGGGCATGGTGCTGGGGCCGATCCTGGTGGTCGGCGGCATCACGCTGCTGCACCGGGTGGCGAGCCGCCAGCAGGGGCTGCGCCTGTCCCCCAACGGCGTGGAGTTCCTGCGCCGCGACGGCAAGATCGTGCGGATGCGCTGGGACGGCATCCAGAGCATCGTCGTCATCAACCGCCGCTCCGGCACCGTCATCGCGCCCTACGGCGTGGGCCGGGCCGCGGCCCAGGCGGGCGTCGACATGTTCGCCGACGCCAACACCGGTCCGGGCCTCACGGGCGTCGGCGAGATCCTCGACCACAGCCAGGTCGAGCGGCAGCGGCAGCACGGCGCGCAGTGGGTGCCGTTCGGCGACCCGCTGACCGTGAACATGAGCCTGACCATGATCGACCGGGGCTGGACGTCGGGCCGGATCGGCGACTGGTTCCGCCGCTACCGGCCCGACCTTCTGCCCTAGAGACCCGGTGCGGCTCTTCGGTGCCGGGAACTGACATGAGAAGAGGGTGACCAGCCGCGGACCTGGCAGCGTCGGCGCGCAGCGCCAAGCGGTGTCTGGCGGGAGCGACGGTCCGCACCACCGCGGACCCGAGTCATGCGCTCAGGAACCACCCTCGGCCCGCACGCCCGGAAGCTCGACCGGCCAGGGCTTGTTGTCGTCCTTGCCGTTCCAGGCCCGGTAGGTCAGGTGGTCCGGGCTCGGCACGCCGTTGACGTCGCGGAGGGCGGCCACCACGGCGTCGACGATCTCGCGGTACTCCGCGCTGGTCGGCGGGTAGGGAACGAACCGGTGCCAGCGGTAGCCCTCGCGGCGCATCGGCGGCGCCCAGCCGAGCGACTCCAGGATGCGCGTCCCCTCCGGCGTCGGGGCCTCCTCGACCGCCGGGTCCTGCACCGTCTCCCCGCTGACCTCGGCGAAGGTCTCGTCGAGGTACTGCGCGAACTGCGCGTAGTGCCAGGGCTGCTCGCGATGGCTGATGACGAAGAGAATGCCGTCGCCCATCCGGCCCAGCTCCTTGCGCAGGGCGGCGGCGAACTCGTCCCACGTCGGGGTCGTCGGCGCGGTCACAGGTACTCCTCCTCATCCGGGACCCACTCCCGGGCCTTGAGGTCGATCGGGCGCCACAGCCACAGCTTGACCCCGATCGGCGCGCGGATCAGGTTGATCGCCGAGTCGCCGATGCGCCACTTCAGCTTCGGCAGACTGCCGCCGTCGAGCGCGTAGGGCTTGCCGAACGCGTTCGTGATGGCCCGGCCCGCCACCGAGTACGCGTCCTGGCGGAAGTCGCGCCGCTCGTCGGTGTCGCGCCCGCGCATCTGGGTGTGGATCGACGCCGTCACCACCTCGGGCGTGCCGTCGTCGCCGAGGCCGACGCTACCCTCCCCGAGCCCGTCGCCGGGGTCGGTGAAGTACACCTCGTCGTTGTGCTCGATCTCGGTCCAGCCGAGCTCCTGGATGATCTGCTCGGCCGGGGCGTTGCGCAGCAGCGGCCGCACGGTCATCAATTTGCGGACCAGCGCGACGACCTCGTCGCCGCTGAGCATCCGCAGGTCGGTCGACATGGGCCTACCTTAGCCAACCGCTCCCCGCGCGACGCGACTCGGCGGGAGCCACGCCGCGCACGAGCGCGGTGAGGGCCTCGTCGACGTCGCGGCCCAGGAACCGCTCGATCTCGCCGGCGGTGCCGATGCCGTGCTCCGGGTGCAGCACGATCTCGCAGTTCCAGCCGGGCACCGAGCCGAGCGGCAGCAGCGGGCCGCCGAGGCGCCGGGCCGCGGCCGCGAGCCGGTCGGGGTCGCTCGGCGGGCCGTCGGGCAGCAGGTGAAAGGCCGTCACCCGCCAGTCGCGCGCGTAGCCGTAGACGGGGTAGGTGAGCCCGCCGAACTCGGCGAGGATCTCCGCGGCCCGCGGGTCGAGCCCCTCGGCGACCGGGATCCGGCGCCCGGGCGTCCAGCCCACGGTGAGCAGCAGGTCGTACACGTCGGGCGGCAGGCGGAACTGCATCGGCGCGGGCGGCTCGAACGGGCCGGGCATGCGCGGCAGCAGCGCCTGATGGGCCTGGCCGCACCGGTCGGCGTGGACCCGCAGCGGGAAGTGGGCGCGCTCGGTCATCACGTCGAGCAGGCCCTTGGGCGGGGCGACGCCGTGGTGCTCCAGGTAGTACTCCAGCGCCAGCGGCCAGACCCACTCGCCGTCGGTGCGGTAGCCGCGCGGCACCGCCGGCTCGGCCCGCGGATCGAGCGCGTCGGCGCCCCTGGTCAGCGGGTCGCGGATGACCCAGGAGCCCCGCCGCAGGTAGCGCAGGACCCGGAAGAAGCGGCGGTTGTTCTCGGCCGTCATCTCACCCGGCACCAGCTGCCCGCCGGTGTGCTCGCCCAGCACGACGAACTGGAACGGCTCGTCCGACTCGCCGAGACTCATGACTGTTCCCCATCGAGACGTTCGAGGTCGGCGTGCTCGGCCTGCCAGTCGCGGTACCACGCCTCGAACCAGGGCCGCCCGGCGGCGAGGGGCACGATGGTGGCGACGGTCTCGCGGTAGTACGAGGCCCGCTTGGCCGGGCGCGGGTGCGTGCGCAGCCGCTGGACGTTGCTCACCCGGTCCGCGAGCTTCACGGCGAGCGCGGCGTCGGGCGCGTCGCGCAGGGCGGCCAGGTACTCCTCCCGGTCCCCCTGCTTCGTGACCCACCCGACCAGCTCGGCGACCCGCGGCCCGAAGCGCTCCCGCACCTCGTCGAGCGTCGTCGGGGTGTCCTCGACGACGTCGTGCAGCACCGCGGCGCACAGGGTGTCGGGGTCGCGCTCCCCGACCGCCTCGACCAGCACCTCCAGCGCCTCGAGCAGGTGCTCGACGTAGGGCTCCCCGGCGGGGCGCCGCTGGTCGCCGTGGCGCTCGGCGGCGAAGGCCACGGCCGCGTCCAGCACGGCGAGGGTCGGCGGCGGGAGCCGGTCGGCGAAGCGGGCGCGCAGCGCGGGCCAGCCCACGGAGCCGTCAAACGTGCGCGGCACCGCCGGCCCCTCCCCGCGCCTCGAACGTGGTGGCGTCCACGACCGGGGAGGCGCCGGTCAGCCGCACCGCGTTGTTGCGCCTGCTCCAGACGGCGGTGATCGTGTACCCGGACCGCTCGGCCGGCAGCGTGACGTACCCGGGCGACTCCTCGACGGCCGCGACCGTCCAGCCGCCCGCGCGCAGCGCCCCGGCGACCTGCCCCAGCACCGTGGCGGCGTCGGCGCCGGCGGGCGGGACGGCGAGGTACTCGCAGTCCGTCCGGTACCGCTCCTCGGCGAGCACGACGGAGCCCGGGCCGATCCGGTGCGCCTCCGCCTCCCGCGTGCGCCGCACCCGGGCCCCGGGCACCGCGCCGGCCGCCGCCGCGAGCTGCGCGTCGAGCCACGCGCGGGACTGCTCCAGCCAGCGGCCCATCTCGTCCCAGCCCGCCGGGGTCGGCTGGACCTCGGGGCGGGGCCGCACGCCGATCGGCTCGCCGCGCTCGAGGTGCCGCGCGCGCCACTCGGGCCAGGAGGGCAGCGGGGATCGCGGGGTCTCGGGCCGTACCGCCGAAGTCTCGAAATCCGCGATCAGCCGCCGGTCGCCGAGGGCCGCCCGGGCCGCCCCGACGGCGGCGCGGACGGCCTCGTCGTCGGGGTAGTCGCGGCCGTCGACGACGAAGGCGGGCGTGAGGTCGTCGTCGGCCTCGCCCAGCCGGAAGACATAGAGCGTCCCCCGCTCCGTCATGAGCTGTCCTCCAGCTGATCGAGGGCGGCGGCCTCTTCGAACGCCTCGCGGACCGCCTGCGCGTCGGCCGCCGACAGGGACACGTAGGGCTTGTAGAGCGAGTTGTGCTCGATGTCGGCGGCGATCGACGCGCGCAGGGTGGTCAGCTGCAGCTCGAACGCGTACTTGTGCCCGTTGACCTCGATGCCGATGCAGAGCGGGATCACCCGGTACTCCGGGCTCTTCGACTTCGGGGAGGCGTACATGTTGTCGACCTCCACGATCCGCCCGCCGTCGCCGACGCCGAACTCGTCGACGACCGCCTGCAGGGTCTTCCACAGGCTGCTGGTGTCGGGCACGGTGATCCGCGCGCCGACCGCGTCGATGATATCGCCGACGCGGTACCAGGGGCGCCCGGGCGCGTTCTCGCGGCCCCGGCTCATCCGGCCGACCTTGTCGATGAGGCCCTCGGCGTCCTTGGCCCGGCTGTTGTAGTCGACCGGCCCGTCGGTGGTCTCGCGGATGCGCTGGGCGATCTCCCCGAGAACCCGGTCCACCTCCGGCTTGAGCTCGCCGGTGAGCCGGTCCGCGTATTCGCGCACCAGCCCCATCTCGGCCGGGGTCGGGTCCGCGCCGACGCCGAGGGCCGGGTCGGAGGCCTTCAGGTCGGCGACGTACCGCCCCATCCGCGACTGCTCGGCCCCGTCCACGACGACCTTGTTGACCCAGTCCGGCACCTTGGCGTAGAGCGGCCCGCGGCCCGGGTGCTCCTGCAGGAACTGGTGCAGGTCACCGCCGTAGCGGGCCAGGGCGTCGCCGCGGGCCAGCTCCTCGATGTGGCGCAGCACGAGGTCGCGCAGCAGCGGGTTGCGCAGCGAGTTGGTGACGTTGAGCGCGTGCGGGTCGTCCAGCAGCTTCTCGACCACGCTCGCCAGCTCCGGCGAGTGCGGCGCGATCCGCTCCTGGACGAGCCGGTGCGCCGTCAGGTTCGGGTCAGCATGATCCGGCGCAGCTCCGCCTCCGAGGGCATGATCGTGCGGGCCGCCAGCAGGGTCTGCTCCGCCTGCTCCCGGGTGATCTCCTGGGAACCCGGCGGCGGGCTCGCCGCCCAGGATCGAGAGGATGTCGCCAGCTCGATAGCCACCGCCCGGCTCGTCCCCGGCGAGTCCTCCGAGATCGTGACCAACGCCGCCGTCGCCAGGTCCGGGGTCGCGTGGTAGCGGTACGCCACCACCGGGCGCTCCTCCACCTTCAGCATCACCCCCACGGCCGCCGGGCTCGGCGTCGTGGGCTCCAGCCGCAGAGTGACCCACCCCTGCGCCCGGTCCCGCGGGCTCTCCGGCTCGATGCCCAGCACCGTCGCGCGGTTCCCCGTACCGTCGCCCAGCCTCATCCCCGGCTCGATGATGCCCCCCATCTGGAACCCCGAGACCATCAGACCCCGGCCGGTCCAGTCGAACAGGCTCTCCACCATGATGCGGATCACCGGCACCCCCTCCGTGTTCGCGCAGCGTCGTGGCCAGCGTGTCGCGGTCGGCGAACGCGTCCGGCCCGAGCACCACCACGCGGCCGCCCTCCTCCGGCGGCACGATCGCGAGGACGCCCTGCTCCCGCATGTACCGCGCCAGCGCCGGGTCCTCGGCCACCCGGATCTCCACGCCGCGCAGGTCGATGCCGGCCTCGCGCGCGACGGCGTACGCGTGGCCGGCGCTCATCGGCTCGCCCGCCGGCGCCGGCACGCCGATTTGCCCGGCGTCGTGCAGATCGCCCGGGCGGGGGCCGCCGTCCGCCAGCAGCCGTCCGTCGATCGTCGGCGGGTCCTCGAAGCCGGTGTAGCGCAGCCGCAGCTCGAACCGGTCGAACCCGGTCTGGCGCAGCTCCGTCACGTGCAGGCGCGCCCCGGCGGGCAGCAGCGCGTGGCCCTCGGCGTAATCGTGGGCGCCGCCGATCCAGGCCATCGGCGTGCCCGCGGGCGCGTCGACCACGATCCGCACGTCGCCGCTCGAGCGCAGGTGCTCCTCGGGCATCACCCGGGTGAACCCGTCGAGGGTGATCTCGCCGTGGACCAGCCGCGGCAGGTCGACGGCGCCGCGCAGGCCCAGGTCCCGCCAGAACAGCTCGCCGGTGAGCCGCATCGCGGTGGGCGACTCGCGCATCGCGCTCTGGATGCGGTACGCCTCGGCGCGGGCGACCGACCGCTTCTGGGCGTCGCCGGTGCGCAGGTACTGGTCGGCGCTCGAGCGCCCGTTGGCGTAGCGCTCGAGCGCGGCGCGCTGCTGCGTGCTCCATCCGGCCGCGTGCTGGGCGCTCTGCCGCTCGACGACCTCCGGCGACGGCTCGCGCAACGGCGAGCCCTCCGGGTCGAAGTGCGGCGCGTGGTTCGTCGCGAGGTCGAGCTCGGTGATCGCCTCGTGGTGCGCCCGGCCCTCCGGCGAGTCGAGGAACCTGGCGATCGTCCGCTCGAAGGTCTCGTGGCGGTTGCCGTCGGGCATCAGCCGGTCCACCGCGCGGGCGGCCTCGCGGACCGTCATGCCGTGCGCGTACGTCTCGGTGTTGCGGATGGACGCCTCGCGGAGGGCCTCGTACACCTCTCGCGGCGACGGGTTGCGCCCCAGCAGGCCGCGGGCGTCCCGGGCCATGGCGTACACCGCCTCCGGCGCCGGGGGCCGGAAGTTGCGCTCCAGCACCGCGTCGCGCCGGGCGGCGAGCTCGGTCGCCATGCGCGCGGCCGCCTCCCCGGCCACCCCGGCCCGCTCGACCAGCGCCGCGATGCGCTCGTCGGACACGTTGCGCAGCGTGGCGATCGCGCGGTCGGTGTCGCGCGGCGGCAGCACGGGCTCGCCGTCGCGGCCCGGGGCGTGCAGCGTCTCCTGGCCGGTCCGCTCGGCGAGCAGCCGGTCGAGCTCCGTGAGCACGTGGTCGGGGCGGGCCGGCGGGCGCGGCTCCGCCACGGGCTCGCGGGGCGGCGCCGCCAGCCGGTCCAGCTCGCCCTGGATGCGGTCGCGCAGCTGGTCGGCGCCCTGGAACGCCAGGTCGGCGTCGGTGGCGGTGCCCTCGCGCTCGGCCGGGAAGCGGAACCCCTCGGCGTCCGGCCCGTCGTGGCGCGCGGCCTGGAGGAAGTCGCGCACGCCCGCGCCGTCGACCTCGATCACCCGGCCGTCGGTGAGCTCGACCCGCAGGACCGCCGGTCGCTCGGCCCGGCTCATCTCCACGTAGCTGGTGTCGCGGCTGACGCCGGCCACGCCGTCGATCTCCCCGGGCCGGTTCAGCTCCGCGATCGCCCGGTCGAAGGCCTGCTCGCCGCGGGCGCGCGAGTGCTCGGTCGGCTCGGGGCCGACGTCGGCCCGGAACTCGGCCCGGGTGAGGTCGGCGCCGAGGTGGACGAGCGCGTCGCGGGCCCGGGCCACGTGGTCGGCGACCGGCGTGTAGTGGCCGCTGGCGTTGTCGACCCCGAGAATCCGGCCGTGCTCGATGCGCAGGGTGCCGGCCGCGTCGACGGGGCCGCCCGCGAGCAGGCTCGAGTGGCGGGTGTTGTCGGCCATGAACGGGTGCGCGTGCAGTTCCTGGGTCCGCGGGTCGACCGCGTAGATGTACTCGCCGTGCAGGGGCAGGCCGCCGGTGTCGTACAGCCGCCCGTCGACGACGCGCACCGGGACCTGGGGCGGGGCCGAGGGGTCGGTCCCGAAGTAGGGCACCCTGTTGGCGCGGTCGTTCGCGACGGTGGTTTCGGGCAGCGTGATCGGCTCGCCGTGCAGCCGCGGCCCGTCGACGGTGATTCGCGGCGGGGCGACCGGGTGGCCCGGGTCGGGCGGGGTGAACTCGACGCGGGTGTGCTCGATCAGCCGGGCGGTGGCCGCGTCGATGCCGTGCGGGGCGTGCACGACGATCCGCGGCGGGGCCCCGTCGACCCACGTCCGCGGGTCCGCGGCCCCCTCCAGCAGCCGGTGCACGCGCGCCTCGACCTCGTGCGGGGTCGCGGCCCCGAACTCGCCCAGCCCCAGCTCGGCGTGCCAGACCCGGCCGCCCTGGGTGGTCCGCACGTCGTACACGCGCTCGGGGTCGTAGCCCGACAGCCGCTCGGGCACGTGCTCGCCCCGCGCGGCGGCCGCCTCCTCCGCGGCCCGCACCCCGGCGTCGTGGATCTTCTGCGGGTCCGGGTTGATCTTGCTCGGGTCGAAGGAGTTCCGCTCGTGGCCGCCGCGGTCCACGCCGTCGAGGCCGAACTCCCGCACGTGGGTCCGGCTGCTGCCGTCGACCAGCTGCGGCCGGCCCGTCTGCGGGTCCCGCACGAGCCGGCCCGCGCCGTCGCGCACCGGATCGAGGCACTCGGTCGTGACCTTGTGGTAGGCGACCGTGACCTTGCCCGTCTGGATGTCGGCGAGCAGCGTGGGGTGCTCGGCGTACAGCCGCAGCATGGTCGGGTCGTGTTCGAGCATCCACTTCAGGTAGGGCCCGCTGCCCTGCTGGGCCCGCTTCCCGCCGAACTCGGGGATCTCGTGCCCGCCCAGGGTGCCGGAGTTGCCCTTGGCCTCCCAGATGTCGAGGCGGTTGTAGTGCGCCGGCGCGTCGCCCGAGCCGTCGTAGCGCAGCGCGATGATGTCCAGCTCGTGGTTCTTGGCCGAGACCGGGTCGCCCGACAGGAACACGTGTTCCGGGTTGACCTGCGTGTGCGGCGTCGGCAGGTTGTTGTGCATCGCCTCGTGGAACGCCACCCCGAGCCCGGCGTGCACGCCCACGGCGTTGCTGGCCATGCGCACCGGGTGCATGTCCTTGTTGAACACCCCGGCCGCGTCCCGCAGCTCGGCCGCGAAGCGCGAACCCACCCGGTCCTGCTTGAGGGTGTCGAGCGCGGTCTCGAACTCCTTGGTGCCCGGCTTGAGGTCCTTCGGGCCGAAGTCGCTGAAGTCGGCGCCGGTCTCCTCCTCGTACCGGCTGATGATGTCGTCGCGCTTCTCGTTGAACGCGTCGTAGGCGCGCTCGCGCGCGTCGTGGTAGTCCCGCGAGGCCTCCCGGACCTGCTCGACCGGGTTCTCCGGCCGGGCGGGGTCGTGGGTCAGCTCGTGCGGGACCGGCTCGCCCTGGTGCGCCATCGCGACCATGTCGTTGCGGATCGCGGTGTGCCAGTCCTTGACGAAGCTTCCGCCGCGCTGCAGGTTGCCCTTGATGGTCCGGGAGGTGTCCTTGGGGTCGCCCTCCATGTGCAGCTTGCCGTCGTCGCCGAGCTGCAGCTTGACCTGGATCTCCTCGCCGATGACGTGCTCGGCGCTCAGCTCGTGGGGCTGGTAGCGGTCGACCGGCCCGGCCCCGCCCGCGTGCGCCGGTCCGTCGCCCATGCCCGTCGTGTGCTGGATGGGGTGGAGCGGCTCGCCGTGCGCGTCGAGCGTGATGGACCAGACGCCGGCGACGTTGTCGTGGTACATCGGCCCGTGGTCCGAGACGACGTTGTGCTGCATGTCGACCCAGACGATGTCGCCGTGGATGTTCAGGGCGTTGAACGCGTGGCCCTCGCCGGTGTCGCCCCACTTGACGACGACGACGGCGCCGGAGCCCGGCCCCGTCTCGCGCAGCTGCCGGTCGATGCCGTCGAAGCCGCGGTGGTCGCTGCCGTGCATCTCCCACTCGCCGCCGGTCCAGCGGGAGATGCGGTCGGCGGCGCCGCGCTCGCCGGCGGCGTGCGGGTCGCGCAGGGCGCCCGCGACGGTGGGCTCGCCGTAGTGGTTGGCCAGCACGGCCATGGCCACCTCGGGGCAGTTGTTGTTGCGCCCCGGCTCGGTGTGGCCGCCGTCGTTGGCGTTGTGCGCCCAGTCGCCGACGCGCACGTCGGGCTGCGTGAGCGGCCGTCCGTGCTCGTCGCGCGGGAACGCCTCGTCGAGCTCGCGGACCTCGTGCGGCGTGGGGTCGTTGTACTCGTTGGTGCGCGCCTCGGACAGCGGGCGGTCGGTGATGCCGCCCAGCGTCTCGGGCGGGCGCACGCCTTCGCCCGGCCCGTGCTCGCCGGGGACGCTGCCCGGGTCGTGCTCGCCCGGGCGCCCGCCGGTCGGCTCGTGCGGCCCGGTGGTCGGCCCGTGCGACGCGGCGCCCTCGTGCGGGTCGATCGAGTGCAGGCCGAAGTCCTGCACGAACGGCTCACACGACGCGCACGGGGGCGCGTAGTCGCCGTGCTCCTGCCGCCCGCCCTCGCCGATCCAGTGCGTGGCGACGACACCGTCGCGCAGCTGTTCGCGCGCGTAGGTCCCGAAGTCCCCCGGCTCCCCGGCCTCGTGCCACTGCCGCTCGAGCTCGTAGAGCTTGTCGGAGACGAGCACCACCTCGGCACACTTGCCGTGGTTCTGCCCGATCCGTTTGCCGGGGTCGTGCTCGGCGGCGGCCTTGATGTCGTCCAGGACCCGTTGGGCTTCCGGGTGTACTCGCACGTCGGTGGCCGTACCGTTGTCGTGCTTCATCGGCCGCGTGCTCGTGTGGCTCGAGATCGTCGGGTCCTCCGGCGTGAGCAGCGCCCCGGCCACGCGCACCCGGTTCTTCTTGCCCAGGTTCTCGGAGTTCATCTGGTCGCGCACGGCGTCGGCGAGATCCCGCGCCGAATCGTCGACGGCGGCCCGCCCCTCGCGACTGCCGGGGTCGCCCTCGAAGTGCCGCGGCGGCCCCTCGTACCCGCGCGTGCCCCCGGCCGTCTCCGTCGTCGACAGCTTCGAGGCCGGCTCTTCCCCGCCATTGGGCCGGTCCCCGGGCGGCGGCGGCTCCTCGCCACCCCCACCGGGCGGCGGCTCGTCCCGGCCCCCGCGAGGCCCTTCGCCCCGGTCGCCGGGGCCGCTCCCGCGATCGCCCGGCCCGTGCTCCCGCCCCGGCAGCGTTTCGGTTCCGCGCCCGCCACCCTCGTGCATGGACACGGGCCGCGGGGATCCCGCGCCGGGCTCGCTCCCGCCGATCCGGACGGGCATGTCGTCGAGCCGCGGCAACGGCACGAACACGGCCGCGGGCTCCTCCGCCCGATGCCGCCCGGCGCCGTCACTGCGCTCGGTCCCGTCGCGCACCGGCGCGTGCTCGGACCCGCGGCCCTGCTCGCCGGCGTGCACGGGCTGATGTTCCCCGGGCCGGGCCCCGTTTTCCCCCGGCCGAGCCCCGTTGTCCCCGGGCCGGGCCCCGTTTTCCCCCGGCCGAGCCCCGTCTTCCCCAGGGCGCGCCCCGTGCTCGCCGGGCCGCGCTTCGCCGACCTGAACGTGCTCGCCGGGCCGCCCCGAGGTCTCACCGGCGCGCACGTGTTCCCCGGGCTGCGCCCCGCTCTCACCGGGCCGCCCGTGCTCCCCGACCGGCACGTGTTCGCCGGGTCGAGCCCCGACTTCCCCGGCCCGCTCCGGCGCCCGGAACGACCCATTGGTGCGGTTCTGCTCGGTCGTACGCCCCCCATCAGTCGTACGCGCCCCGCCCCCGCCGCGCTCCCCGGCCTTCTCCCCGCTGCGAGCCCCATCGGAGGCCCGCCCCGAATCCCCGGCCCGCGCCCCTTCGTTCCCGCGCCCGGCACCATCCGACCCGCGCCCGGCCCCCTCGGAGCCACGGCCGGCACCTTCCGAACCGCGACCGGTGCCCTCAGCCCCGCGCCCAGTCCCCTCAGCCCCGCGACCGGCGCCTTCAGCACCGCGCCCAGTCCCCTCAGCCCCGCGCCCAGTGCCCTCGGCCCCGCGCCCAGTGCCCTCGGCCCCGCGCACAGCGTCGGCCGCGCGCCCGGTCCCGTCTGCCCCGCGCCCGACGGCGTCCGTGGTCCGCGCCCCGTCCGCCCCGGCCGGCCGGTCGACCCCCACGACCGCACCCGGATGCTCCGCCACTGGCCCACCGGCATGCGTCGCCGCCCGCTCACCGCCCGCCGCCGCCCGATCCGCGCCAGCAGCCGCCCGATCCGCGCCCGGCCCGCTCGCCCCGCCGTCGGCCCCGGCCCGCGCCCCGGTCTCCCCGGCGTGGGCACCCGCGCTGCTCCCGGCGTGCGTCTCCCCGGCCTGCGTCCCACCGGCCTGCGCCCCACCGGCCTGCGTCTCACCGGCTCGCGTCTCACCGGCCCTCGCGCCGCCGTCGCCCCCGCTCGCCCCGTTCCCGGAGTCGGCCGCGTGCTGCACGACCGGATCCCCACCGCGCTGGGTGACCGGATCGCCGCCGCCGTGCGCGTTCTGCCCCGCACCCGAGTCGCCGTGGGCGTTGGAGTCCACAGGGGCCGCGACCGAGCCGCCGGCCGGATTGTCCGAGGTCGGTGCGAGCGATTGCCCGTCCCCTGGAGTGTAGTCGGACCCTGTGACATCAGCCCCGGGCCGATTACCGTTCGCGGTCCCACCATCACCGGTAGCGCCGCCGTCGCCGGTCACGCCCGAGTCGCGCACGTTGGTGTCGAGGCCGGGGTCGCCGACGCTGGTGTCGCCCAGGCCGCGGGTGCCGTTCTCGCCGCCGCGGTTCGTCTCGCCGGGCCGGCCGGCCTCGCCGTCGACGTGCGGGGCGGCGCCGTGCGCGCCCTGCTTCGGGCTGCGGATGGCGCCGATGCCGCCCATGCCGCCGCCCATCGCCGCGCCATTGATGAACGACTGGAGGTTGATGCCCTGCGTGATGTTCTTCCAGCTCCAGTCGCCGGTCATGAAGCCGGTCGTGAGCATCATCGAGGCGGGCATGATCAAGGCGTTGGCCGCGCCGTGGACGGCGGCGTTGGCGGCCACCCGGGGCAGGCGGCTCTTGATCGGCAGGTGGACGAAGTTCAGCGGGAACGTCAGGGCGCCGGTGACGAGGCCGGAGACCAGGCTGTTCATCAGGGAGTGGGTGTCGAGCTCCTTGCGGTGCCCCTCCGCGATCTGGATCTCCTGCGCCAGCCAGTCGGTGCCGACCGAGAGCACGACCTGCTGGATCTCGTGGATGATGAATTTGCGGATGTACTTCTTGACGAATTCCTTGCCCAGGAAGCTGATCAGCCGCTGCAGCACGCGCCCGGCGACGGTGCGGGCCGCGGTGACCGCACCGGCGGCCGCCGCCTCGGAGCCGCCGAACGTGAACGCGGCCAGGATCTGGCAGATGACGATCGTGATGACCGTGACGATCAGCGTGATGCCGAGGACGAGCTTCGCGTACTCGATCTCCATCGCCGCGTTGTCGGCGGCCGCCGAGTAGTTCAGCGCGATGTCGGCGACCTGGGGCAGCCCGTTCTGGGGACCGACCGCGAGCGCCGTCCAGTACTGGTTGAACGCCTCCCCAGCGTCCCCGCCCCACGCCTGCGCGATCTGCATCGCGACGGTGTCGGAGTTGTTGAGCAGCCCGTTGAGCTCGGTGCCGAGATCCTGCCAGGCCTGCGCGAGCTCGCGCAGGTGGTCCTCGTTGCCGTCCGGCCACGCGGAGCCGCCGCCGATGATGCAGACGGCGTCCCACAACCAGTCGATGGGATGGAGGTCGGGCTTCTCAATGGCCAACTCGGACGGCTCCCCGTGTCGAACCCCAGGTGGGGAGCGCTACTTCTTCTTGAACCACTCGGCGGTGAGGTCGTCGACGTCGACGACGCCCTGGACGCCCTCCCGGACCTGCTCCCCGAGCTTCGACATGGCGATGACGAGGCTCTCGCCGCCCTCGAGCACGCTGGTGCAGGGCGGGTGCTTGCCCTCCATGTAGTGCTTGTTGAAGTTCTTGCCCGGCTCGTCGTTGCCCCACGGCTGGCTCGCGTTGAGCTCGTCGATCCGGGCCCGCAGGGCGCGCCACCGTTTGAGCATCGCGTCGCCGGTGGTCGTCAGCTGCGACGCGGCCCCGAGTGCCTGGGTGGGGTTGACCGCAGTGCTGTCCGTCATCGCTGCTTCTCCTTCTCCGCATCCATGTCCGCGGCGAGCAGGCCGAGCTCGGAGTCGAGCTTGTGGGTCATGCCCTGCAGGTCGAACTCCAGGTGCGCCTGCACGGTCGACTCGGCCATGAACGGCTTGCACGCCTCGGTGACCTGGCGCATCGCGTCCGCCGAGGCCGCCTGGATCGTCTTGGTGATCGACTGCGCGAGCTGGCGGGAGTCCGGACGACGGTAGACGCGCGCATCGATGTCCAGCCGGATCAGCTGGCCACGGGGCCCGACGACGGCGGTGATGAACCCGTCGTCCGACTTGGCCGTCGCCGTGATGGCCTGGAGTTTCTGCTGCAGCGTGCCCATGCCGCTGCGCATCCGTTCGAGCTCGCCGGCGAGCTCGTCGGCGCGCGCCCGGAGCGCACGGTTGTCCATGATGCCCTCCCCGTAGCAAGCCGTCCAACCGTACGATACTCAACAACGGCAATACGCCACCAGTGCGTATCGATGTCACAGAAGGGCTCCGACGTGCAGCGCAAGCGTTGGTTCGCCGCCACCGCAGCGCTCGCTGCCGCGGCGATGACGCTCGCCGTGCCCCGGACCGCCCTCGCGGGCCCGCCCCCGGCCGCAACGTGCAGCAACCCGGCCAAGGCGGGCGAGGTGGTCAAGGAGACGCCCTGGCCGCAGCAGACCTTCGGCATCGGGCGGGTCTGGCCGACCACCAACGGCGGCGGCATCACGGTCGCGGTCCTCGACTCCGGCGTCGACGGCGCCCATCCGCAGCTGGCGGGCCAGGTGCTGCCCGGCTTCGACTTCCTGCGCAACGCGGCGGGGGCGGACTTCGACTGCACGTCGCACGGTACGGCGGTGGCGAGCCTCATCGCCGCCAAGCACGCCAACGGCGTCGGCTTCGAGGGCCTGGCCCCCGGCGTGAAGATCCTGCCGATCCGCGTCTCCGACCACGAGGACGGCACCAACGGCGAGGCCGCCGGGCCGGACGTGTTCGCCAAGGCGATCCGCTACGCGGCGGACCAGAACGCCCGCGTCATCAACGTCTCGCTGAGCCTCGACACCGACTACCCCGCCGTCGCCGAGGCCGTCGACTACGCGATCAACACCAAGGGCGCGCTCGTCGTCGCCGCCGTGGGCAACCACCACGTGAGCGCCGAGGCGACCCCGCCGCCGATCGGCTCGGCGCGCAGCGCGATCCCGAACGACCCGCCGTCGTATCCGGCCGCCTACCCCGGCGTCCTCGGCGTCGCCGGCGTCAACCAGGACGGCACCCGGGTCGACGAGTCCCAGGTCGGCTCCTACGTGGACATCGCCGCCCCCGGCAACCTCGTGCTCGCCGCGACGCGCGAGCACGGCCACCAGTACTACAAGGGCACCAGCT
Source organism: Dactylosporangium sp. CA-139114 (assembly GCF_050955725.1). Lineage (NCBI taxonomy): Bacteria > Bacillati > Actinomycetota > Actinomycetes > Micromonosporales > Micromonosporaceae > Dactylosporangium > Dactylosporangium sp. CA-139114. The sequence continues at coordinate 1,115,685 of NZ_CP192080.1, read as the reverse complement.
TCGCCGCGCCCATCGTGAGCGCGGCCGCGGCGCTGGTGTGGTCGGCCCAGCCGGGCCTCAAGAACAGTGACGTGGCCTGGCGGCTGCAGGTGACCGCGGATCGCATGGCGGGCGCGCAGCGCAGCACCGAGTTCGGCTACGGCCTGGTCGACCCCTTCCGCGCCGTCTACGAGACCCCCTCGAAGCAGGGCGCGGCCACCCCGACGCCGATCCCCGCCACCGCGAGCGACCCGGCCGCCGCGGCCCGCCTGAGCCGCTGGCAGACGGCGGGACGCATCGCCGCCTTCACCGGCCTCGCGATCCTGGTGGCCGCCCTGGTGATCTTCGCCCTGCGCGGCGCCGCCCGCCGCGGCCGCGCCCGCGGCTGGCGCCCGGGCGAGGTCCAGCCGGTCAAGCGCCCGGAGCGGGACCCGGACATCGAGCCGGAGGACGTGTTCTTCGCCCTCCCGACCCGTTCCCGCACCGACTGACGAACGCAAGAACCTCGACGCAAGCGACCGGGACCTCGCGTTCATGAAATAACCGATAAATCGGATACGTCCGGACACGGAGTGTCTGGACGTATCCGCACCGGCGCTGCGATGTGGCCGTGCCCCCTCCGAAGCCGGTCCGGCAGGGGCTGACGGTCACGCAGGGTCCGGACCATCCGCACCGGCCACGATGCGGCCGTGCCCCCGCCGAAGCCGGTCCGGCAGGGGCTGACGGTCACGCAGTATCCGGACTATCCGCACCGGCCACGACGTGACCGTGCCCCCGCCGAAGCCAGTCCGGCAGGGGCACGGTGCGGATGGTGCTCCAGGATCACGACCGCCCGATGGCCGGGCCGGCCTCCGGGGACTGCGGCAGGTTGGGCGTGTCGATGACGGCGCCGCCCTGGTTCGGCCGCTCCACCGCCCACAGCTCGTCCTCCGTCGCCTCCGCGTAGTCGTCGTGCTCGGCCCGCTGGTCGCGGCGCACCGGCCGGAACGGCGACTCGCCGGGGCCGGAGCCGCCGCGGCCGCGCAGGGCCGGGCCGCGGCCCTCGCCCTCCGGCAGCGGGCTGCCCGCCGGGCGCTTGATGCCCCCGCGGCCCTCGATCGCCGGGCGCGCGGCCTGGCGGTTGAAGCCCTCCTGCTCCTCCAGCGGCAGGCCGGGCGCCCGGCGGCCGTTGAGGCGCTCGCCCGGGGCGCCGGCGCGGCCCGCGCCCCGCTGGCCGGGCGGCAGGCCGTTGCCGCGGCCGCCGAGGCGCTCGTGCTCCGGGCCGATGTGCCCCGAGGGGCCGCCGGGGCCGCGCCGTCCGCCCAGGCGGGGCGGCATGGGACTGCGCGGCGCACCACGCCCCGTCTCCTCGCTCAGATCGGGGCCGTGCACGCCGCCGGGGAGGCGGCCCTTGGACCCGCGCAGGTTCGGGTTGCCGCGGCCGGGCGGCATCGGCGGGCGGGCGCCGCCGCCGGGCGGCGGGCGCAGGCCCGAGAGGTTCGGGCGGCCGGGCAGCTGGGGGCGCATGCCACCGGGGCCCTGACCGGGGCCTTGCCCGAGCCGCTGGGCCGCCTCGGCCGGGTCCAGACCCGCGAGGCCGCGGGCGGTGCGGAGGTTCGGGCCGCCCGGGAACGCCGGCAGGCCCGGCACGTTCATCGAGGGCACGACGCCCGGGCCGCCGGGGGCCGGGGGCAGGTGCATGTCGGGCAGCGGCGGCAGCGGGGGCGCGACCGCGCCGCCGGCCAGGGTCAGGGCGTGGTCCGGGTCGTAGCCGGGCACGCCGAGGCCCGCGAGCTGCGACTGCAGCCGGCTCGTGTCCGGCGGGCTGGTCTTCGGGATCGACGGCGGGTTCAGGATCGGCGGCGGCGGGAGGCTGCCGCCGGGGCCGCCGCCGTGGAATTTCGGCTGCACCGCCACGGCCGCGTTCGTCGGGCCCTTGTACGTCGAGCCGTGCGTCAGGAAGTTGTAGTACACGTTGAGATACGTGTCCGCGAGGTCCTTGACGAACGGCTTGATCTGCTCCGTGTAGTGCTTGACCAGCCGCTTCTTGCGGTTGTCGTCGGTCTCGGTGTTGGAGATCGCGCCGCCCTTGCCGGCCGCGACGATCCTCGACGTGGGCGCGGAGCCGGGCACGCTGCCGGGGTTGTTGATCGCCTGGCAGTATTCGTTCCAGACCGCGAGAGCCTTCTTCTGGTTGTACTTGATCGTGCTGGCGAGCACGTCGAGGCCCGTCGCGTTGGTGTTGGCGACGTCCTTCCACTCGTCGATCGAGGACAGCGAGGCCCCGATCTCGCGCAGGAAGACCTTGGACGCGTCGGAGTTCCAGTGCGACGCGAGCTCGTCGGTGTAGCGCCGCAGGTTGCGGCTCGTGTTGTCCAGCAGCGTGTGCACCCGGCGCCACATGTCGGCCAGGGCCGTCGCGCGCGCGTCGGAGTCGATCTGGATCCAGGGCCACATCATCTCGATCGTCGTCGACTCGGCGTCCCAGTCGGTGGGGTCGTAGTCGACGATCTGGTTCGAGGCGCTGTAGTTGTCGTACTGCGAAACGCTCGGGGGAAGCGTGTACTTCACATACCCGTAGTACTGATCAGTCATCGGTTCCCCCGTCTCACTTCTTCTTCAGCGGGTCTTCAGGGGCGCCCATCATGTCGGTCTCGTTGCTGTGCACGTAGTACGAGTTGGCCCCCTCCCCCACCGAGAAGCCCTGGTCCCAGGTGTTGAAGTAGGACGAGCCGTCGGTGGGCGGGATGGCGCCCTCGGTCTGCATGCGGTGCTCGGCCGCGTTCGCCGAGCCGGTGAAGGGCGCGTCGTCCGTGCCCTGCCCCTGCTGCTGGGCGGCCTTGACCTGGTCCTGCAGCGTCGGGCGCCCGTCGGTCGGCCAGAACACGTCGTAGACGTCGTCGACGTGGGCCTTGCCGAGGTCGTCACCGCCGAGGTACTCGTAGTAGATCCCCAGCGCCGCCTGCGTGATCGCCTGCAGGCTGAACGAGACGTCCTTGAGCAGGTCACCCGTCGCCGCCAGCGCGTTGGCGTGCGCCCCGCGGTAGAGCTTGGCCTCGCCGAAGCCGGCGAAGGTCGACTGGACCTTCGTCATCGGCAGGACGCCGTCCTTGAGGTTGGTGTTGTAGTCCTCGACCTCTTTGCCGACGAGCTTCACGTAGTCGGCGAGGCTCGACACGTTGACCTTGATCGGCGAATGGTCGACCGGTGTCCACGAGTCGTGCCCCGGCTTGTACTCGTAACCGTCTCTGGTCATTCGCCCTCCCCGTCGGCCGAAGTCGAACCCGATAGACCCAACTCAATCATATCGGTTCCGCACCACAAGAAGCTCGGGTTCATCAGCTCGGTGGCGGGCGCCACGCGAGCTGGACGAGCCGGCCGCCCTCCTTGCGCGTCACGTAGTACCCGCGGCCGGGCGGCTGGTGCGAGGAGCGCACGTTGCCCAGCAGGGCGCCCTCGTCCCGCTCGCCGGACAGCAGCATGCCGGGCGAGCCCAGCTCCCGCAGCCGCATGAGCACCGGCTCGTAGAGCGCGCGGCTCGCGCCGCCGGTGCGCCGGGTCAGAATCAGGTGCAGGCCCACGTCCCGGGCCTGGCTGAGGAAGTCCAGCAGCGGGGTCACCGGGTTCGTGCTGCCCCCGGCGACCAGGTCGTAGTCGTCGACGAGGACGTACAGCTCCGGGCCCTTCCACCAGCTGCGGTTGCGCAGCTGCTCGATCGTGACGTCCGGGCCCGGGAGCCGGCTCTTGAGCACCCCCACGACCTCGGTCATGATCGTCTGCGCGGTCTGCGCGGAGGTACCGGTGCCGATGAGGTGCTTGCTGTCGAACGCGCCGAGCAGGCTGCGCCGGTAGTCGATCACGATCATGCGAGCCTCGTTGAGCTCGTACCGATCAATGAGCGACTGCCCGAAGGCCCGCAGGAACGCGCTCTTGCCCGACGCGGAGTCGCCGAAGAGCAGGAAGTGCGGGTCCTGGTCGAAGTCCACCCAGACCGGGCGCAGGTCCGCCTCCGCGATGCCGATCGGGATGCCGGAGCGCTCGCGATCGGTGACGGGCAGGCTCTCGTACGGCAGCATCGCCGGCAGCAGCCGCACGGGCGGCGCACCGGCGGCGGGCCAGCTCTGGCGGATCTCGGCGACCAGCTTCTCGACCCCGTCGGAGAGGTCCTCGACCGTCTGCTGCCCGTCGACGCGCGGCAGGGCGCCGAGGAACTGCAGGCCGCCGGGGACGATGCCGCGGCCCGGGGTGCGGTCGGGCACGTTCATCGCCGCGCGCCGGTCGATCTGCGAGTCGCTGGGATCGCCCAGGCGCAGCTCGAGGCGGCTGCCGAAGAGGTCGCGGATCGCGGGCCGGACGTCGTTCCAGCGCGTCGCGGAGGCGATGACGTGGACGCCGTACGTCAGCCCGCGGTTGGTCAGGTCGTTGATCGCGCCCTCGAGGTCCTCGAAGTCGGAGCGGATCGTCGACCAGCCGTCGATGACCAGGAACACGTCGCCGAACGGGTCGTCGGCGTGCTGCCCGGCCCGGCGGGCCCGGCGGTAGGTCGCCATCGAGTCCACGGCCGCCGCGGCGAAGCGCCGTTCGCGCTCGGCCAGCAGCACGTAGAGCTCGGCGACCGTGCGGCGCACCGCGCCCGGGTCGAGCCGCGTGGCGACCCCGCCGACGTGCGGCACCTCGCGCAGCGTGCCCAGGGCGCCGCCGCCGAAGTCGAGGCAGTAGAACTGGGCCTCGCGCGGGGTGTGCGACAGGGCCAGGCTCAGCACCAGGCTGCGCAGGATCGTGCTCTTGCCGCTGCCCGGGCCGCCGACCACGACCGCGTGCCCGGCCGAGCCCGCCAGCTCCCACCAGACCGGGTCGCGGCGCTGGTCCAGCGGCCGGTCCACGATGCCGAGCACGGCGTGCAGGCTGCCCTGCAGCTCCGCCACCTGCACGGTGAGGCCGCGCTCGGGGTCCACGATCCGCGAGGGCAGCAGCGCGTCGAGCGACGGCGGTTCGGCCAGGGGCGGCAGCCACACCTGGTGCGCCGGCATGCCCTTGCCGCGCATGCGGTCGACCAGCAGGTCGAGCATGCTGTCGCCGACGACGTTCTCCTCCTCCTTGACGACCACCGGCTCCTCGGTCACCGGCGGCGCGACGTATGCGCTGACGTAGTCACGCACGACCGGGCCGCCCCCGGCCGCGGCCAGGGCGACGGCGGTGTCGCGGCGGTAGACGCCGGAGACGTACGCGGCCCGGAAGCGCCGCAGCGGCTCGGTGCCGAAGCGCAGGTAGCCGTGGCCGGGCGAGCGGGGCAGCTCGAACGCCGCGACGTCGCCCAGGACGATGCGGCTCTCGACCGCCGAGAAGGTTCGCAGGCCGATGCGGTACGACAGGTGCGTGTCCAGGCCTCGCAGGCGCCCCTCCTCCAGCCGCTGGGACGCGAGCAGCAGGTGCACGCCCAGCGACCGCCCGACCCGCCCGATCTGCACGAACATGTCGATGAAGTCCGGCTTGGCGGTGAGCAGCTCGCTGAACTCGTCGCAGATGATGAGCAGGCTCGGCAGCGGCTGCAGCGGGGCGCCGGCCGTGCGGGCCTTCTCGTAGTCGCGCTGGGAGGCGTACATGCCGGCCTTGCGCAGCAGCTCCTGGCGCCGCAGCAGCTCGCCGTTGATGGCGTCGGTCATGCGGTCGACCAGGGGCAGCTCGTCCTCGAGGTTGGTGATCACCGCGCTGGTGTGCGGCAGCACGTCGAGCTTGGTGAAGGTCGCGCCGCCCTTGAAGTCGATGAGCACGAAGTTGAGCACCTCGGAGCTGTGCGTGACCGCGAGCGCGAGCACCAGCGTGCGCAGCAGCTCCGACTTGCCGGAGCCGGTGGCCCCGATGAGCAGGCCGTGCGGGCCCATGCCGTCCTGCGCCGACTCCTTGAGGTCCAGCTCGACCATCGTGCCGTCCGGCGACCAGCCGATCGGCACCCGCAGCCGGTCGCGCTGCGGCCGCGGCACCCAGTGGCGGGTCGGGTCGTAGTCGTCGGGCGAGCCGATCTCGAGCAGGTCGGTGAGGTCGATGGTGCCGGTGGCGCGCTGCTCGGTGCGCGAGGCCGCCGACAGCCGCAGCGGCGAGAGCTGCAGCGCCAGGCCCTCGGTCTCGGTCAGGCTGAGCCCGTCGGCCCGCCCGACCTCCGCCTTGCCCTCGAAGGTGCTGCTGGACAGGGCGCCGCCGGGCTCGATGCCGAGCACGAGCGCGGTCTGGTCGAGCAGCCGGGGCGGCGGCGTGGACAGGTCCAGCACGGTGACGCCCTCGACGCCGCCCTCCGTCATGAGGTGGTCGGAGCCGAGCACGTCGCCGCCGTCGAGCACGACGATCAGGTGCGGGCCGCCGACCCGCTCGGCGCTGCTGACGGGGTTGAACCGGGGCCGGGAGCCGAGCACGTCGTCGAGCATCGCCTCGAGGCCCGGCACGTTGGTCGAGACGAGGCGCAGCTGGCCGAGGGCGTCGTTGCGGTTCGGGTGCAGCGCGTGCGGCAGCCACTTCGCCCACTCCCAGTGCCCGCTGCTCGCCGGGCCGGCGCACACCGCCACGAGCAGGTCGTCCGGGGAGTGGAAGGCCGCCGCCTGGGCCACGATCGCGCGGGCCAGGGCGCGGGTGCGCTCGATCTCGCCCTGCATGTAGACGCGGGCGAAGCCGTCGAGGGCCATCACGATCGGCAGGTCGTCGACGGTGGCGTAGGTGGTCATGAACCGCCGCAGCGCGACCGCGCACATCGGGTCGAGGTCCTCCAGCGGCTTGCTCGCCGGGGGCACCAGGGGCGTCGCGAGGTCCTGGGGGCCGAGCGCGATGCGCACCATGCCGAAGTCGGCGTCGCCGGGGCGCCGCTCCCAGAGCCGCTGGCTGGCCGGGATCGACCACAAGGCGTCGGGGTCCGGGTAGCGGTACAGCTGCGCCGCCCGCTGCTTCTGCCCGGCCCGGCGCACCTGACGGCGCCGCTGGGCGAGGTGGCGCATGTAGTTGCGCCGGGCGAGCAGCATCTCCTGGCGCCCCGGGCCGGCGCTCTGACCGAACTGGGAGGCGAGCATGCCGATCGCGGACAGGCCGAACATCGCGCCCGTCATGTAGGCCAGGGGCCCGCCGCGCTGACCGGCGAACATGAGCGCCATCGAGCCGGAGCCGGCCAGCATCGGGATCATCATGAGCATCTGCGCCCAGCCCTTGCCGGTGGGCGCGGGCACCTCGGGCGGCGGCTCGAGCAGCACCTCGCCCGAGGGATACTCGGGCTCGGCCCGCCGCGACGGCCTGCGGCGCACGACTGTGCTCACTCGAGTCCACCCTCCCCGTAGCGCCCGTTCGATCACACATGCTAACCAGAGGGCTGCTAGGTTGGGCACTCTCGATGGCGGGCGGAAACGGCGGGGAGCACGGTCGATGGCCGAGAACGTTGGTGCCGGGCTGGCCCGGGTGGTGCTCGCGGCCCCCAAGCGGCGCCTCGACCTGGCGCTTCCGGAGCAGATCCCGCTGGCCATGCTGCTGCCGGGGGTGCTGCCCCGGGCCGGCGAGGCCCTCGCCGACGACGGGCTCGACCACGGCGGATGGGTGCTGCGCCGCACCGACGGCACCACGCTCGACATGAGCCGCACGCTCGCCGCCCAGGACGTGCACGACGGCGACATCCTGCACCTCGCGCCGCGCTACGAGGAGTGGCCCGAGCTCGAGTACGACGACGTGGTCGACGCGATCGCGGCCGGCGCCCGCCGCTACGGCGCACCGTGGACCCCGGCCGCGACCCGCGTCACCGGCCTGGCCACGGGCGTGCTGCTGCTGCTGGGCACCCTCGCGCTGCTGCTGCTCGCCGGGCCGTCCTGGACACTGCCCGGCATCGTCGCGCTCGTGGTCGCGGCGGGCCTGCTGACCGGCGGTTTCGTGCTGTCCCGGGCGATGTCCGACGCCACCGCGGGCTCGACCCTGGGCGCGGCCGGCCTGGTGTTCGCGTTCGCAGGCGGCCTGCTCGTGCTCGGCGGCGACGAGAAGCTGTCCCGCCTCGGCGCCCCGCACCTGCTCACGGGCGCGGGGGCGCTGCTCGTCGTCGCCGTGATCGGCTACCTCGCGGTCGGCGCGAACATCCGCCTCTTCGTCGCGGGCATCTTCGCCGGGGCCCTGGGCGTGCTCGCGGGCCTGCTCGGCCTGACCTCGCTCGGCGCCCCCGAGTGCGCCGCGGCCCTGGTCGGCCTGCTGGTCCTGCTCGCGCCGGCCCTGCCGCTGGCGTCGGTGCGGCTGGGCAAGGTACCGGTGCCGCAGCTCCCCCGCACCACCGACGACCTGCTGCAGCAGGACCCGGTGCCGCCGGCCGCGACGACGTACGCCACCGTGGCCCGCGCGGACGAGATCTTCACCGGCCTGCTGTTCGCCTCCGCGGTGCTCAACGTCGCCTCGTTCTGGCTGATCAGCCGCGAGCCGGGGATCATGACCGGCATCCTGGTCGGCGTGGTGGCCGCGGCGAACCTGTTGCGCGGGCGGCTCTTCGGCACCGTGCGGCACCGGCTCCCGCTGCTGCTGACCGGCCTGGCGGGGCTCGCGCTGCTGATGGCCCGCCTGACCGGGGCGAGCCTGACGGTGCAGGTCGGCGTCGGGGTGGGGCTGCTGCTCCTCGCGGTGCTCGCGGTGACGGCCGGGATGCGCTACAGCGTGCGCCCGCCCTCGGTCTACCTGGGCCGGCTCGGCGACATCTTCGACGTGCTGCTCGTGCTGGCCACGATCCCGATCGTGTGTCAGGTGCTGGGCGTCTACAGCTGGATTCGCGGCCTGGCCGGCTGAGCCACCTCCCGCGAGCCGTGCGCAGCGCGGGCGCGCGGCCCGCGCCGCGCAGGGCCCGGCCTGCCGGGCAAACGCCGGTCAGGACCCCAGCACCTCGCCGTGATCGTCGACCTCGGCGAAGGGCTCGCCGCGGACCAGCCGGCGCATCGCCTCGTCCGGGTCGGCGCCGATCAGGAACTCCCCCGCCTCGTGCAGCAGGAAGACCCGCCCGTCGGCCGCCACCACGATGTCGCTCGGCCCGTCCTCGAACCAGGCCAGCGGGAACACCGGCATCCCCAGGTCGCCCGCGAACTCGGCGAAGAGGTCGGCCAGCACGCGGCCCTTCGTCGGCCAGAACTCCACGCTCCAGCCGCCCGTCGCCACGCCCGGCTGCTTGAGCTGGCGGAAGCTCAGGCCGCCGAACTCCTCGAGCAGGCGCCGGGCCACCGGGAAGATCGGCAGGCGTTGCTCCAGGCCGGGGGTGGCCTCGTAGAGCTCCCGCAGCCAGCTCGCGACCCAGGTCTCGACGTTGCGGTTGGACTTCCAGCCGGCGGCGGTGAGCACCTGCCGCACGTCCTCGGGAAACCGGCGCCGGGCCGCCAGTTCGAGCTCGTAGAGCTCCGCGACCGCCTGCGGCGACAGCGACGGCCACGTGGTCAGCTCGCCCGACTCCTTGTCGATCACGGCGAGGGGCGCCCCGATCACCTCCGGCGGGCGGTCCGGGTCGGACGGCGGCACCTTGGCCCAGGCCACGAACCCGTGCTCGAACTCGTGGAGCCCGACGTCGCCCCCGCTGGCCGGGAGGCCGGCCAGCGCCCAGGGCCGGGCGATCTGCGTGGCTTCATCAGGCGTCACCAATGCCGCACCTCCGTGGTCGCTGGCCTATCGTATGCAGCCGAGCCCTCCGCAAGCGCGAGGGCCACGGGGAGGGGACCAACCGGACATGCCGTCCCGACGGGAACAGATCCAGTCGTATCAGTACCTGATGCAGCGCGTGGTCAACGCGTTCGTCTCGGGTGAGGCCGACCCGTCGATGTCGCCGACCCGCCGGCTGGCCGGTGCCGGGTACGCCAGCGTGATGGTCGCCGTGCTGGTGCTCGCCGTCTTCGGGGTGATCGGGCTCATCAAGCACGGTGGCAACACGTCCTGGCAGGCCGCCAACGCGGTCGTGATCGAGAAGGAGACCGGGACGCGGTACGTGTACCGCGACGGCGTGCTCTACCCGGTCGCCAACTACGCCTCCGCGGTGCTCGCGATCGGCCAGGCCGCCACGACCGTCTCGGTCTCGCGGGAGTCGCTGACCGGAGCCACCCGCGGCCCGCTGATCGGCATCGCGGGGGCGCCCGACGCGCTGCCCCCGGCGAGCCGGATGAGCGCCGCCGGGTGGTCGATGTGCGCGGTGGCCGGCCACGACTCCAGCGGCGGCGCCACGGTCTCGAGCCTCGTCATGGTCGGCACGACCCCCTCGGGCGGGCAGGACCTCGGCGACTCGGCCATCGTCGTGCGCGACAACACCAGCAGCCAGAAGAACTACCTGGTGTGGAACGGTCACCGGTACCGTGTCGACTCCCGCCAGATCTTCGCCGCCATGGGCATCGACGGGCAGCCGCGGGTCCTCGTCGACGAGGCGTGGCTCGACACGGTGCCGCAGGGCCTGCCGATCACCCAGCCGCAGGTGGACAACAAGGGCAAGGCGTCCACCGCGATGAAGAACTACCTCATCGGCCAGGTGCTCACGGTCACCGTCGGCGGCTCCACCACCGCCTATCTCGTGCGCGCGAACGACATCGTGCAGGTCACGGCGGTCGAGCAGGCGCTGATCCTGGCCGATCCGGCCACCGCGGCGGCCTACCCGAACGCGACGCCGCAGGCCAAGGCGATCCAGGCCGCCGAGGTCGCCAACGTGTCCAAGGCCAACCGGCCCAAGTCCGACCTCGACCCGCCGGCCCAGGTGCCCTCGATGGCGACCGTCGACCCGGCGGCGCCGCTGTGCACCACGTGGGCCGACAAGCAGGGCGCGCCCAAGTTCCTCATCAACGCCCAGCCGCAGTCGGACAGCGCCGGCATCGCGACCAACGGCAACGCCACCGACCAGGTCGCGACGCGGGTCGTGGTCCCGTCGGGCGGCGGCGCGGTCGTGCGCTCGGCGCAGTCCGCCGACACCGGCTCCGGCCAGGTGTTCCTCGTCACCGACCAGGGCCGCCGGTTCGCCCTGATGGCCCCCGCGCAGCTGGCGTGGTTCGGCTACGGTTCCGTGAAGCCGATCGAGCTGCCGTCCTTCGTCGTCGCCCGGATTCCCGCGGGACCCGGGCTCGACCCGAGGACCGCGCAGCGTCCGCTGACGGGCTGAGCGGCCCCGGCGCGGAACCGCCCACTACGGGAAGTGGGAGAACTTCGATACGGTGATATGCACAAGCGCCGCCCCACGGGGGCGTCGGCATCCGAATGGAGGTGGGTCTGACGATGGCCGGCAAGGGAGTAACCACTGACGCCGCGGTCATGGCGAAGACCGCTCAGGAGATCGACGGGGCCGCGGACCGGCTCACTGGCATGTTCAACAAGCTGATGAACGAGCTCACCCCGCTGCAGTCGTCCTGGGTGGGCGCCGGCGGCTCCTCGTTCCAGGGCATCAAGGACCGCTTCGACACCGACGTGGCGAACCTCAACGTCGCGCTGCGCAGCATCGCGCAGGCCGTGTCGACCGCGGGCCGCGACTACACCCTGAGCGACGACGAGATGCGCCAGGAGATGCAGCAGGCCGGGGCGAGCGCCGGCGAGATCACGCGCGCACTGATGATCAACTGAGCCGAAACGGGGAGGGAACACCATGGCCGGTGACGAGATCGTCGTCGAATTCGCCGCGCTCAACCAGGCCGCGTCCGACATCAGCGCCGCGCTGTCGTCGATGCAGTCCGAGCTCGACAGCGTCGACCAGCAGGTCGCGCCGCTGCTGCACACCTGGCAGAGCGACGCCCAGGAGGCGTTCGCCCAGCGCAAGGCCGAGTGGACCAGCGCGGCCAACGACCTGCACCAGCTGCTGACCGGGATCAAGGGGGCCGTGCTCAAGTCCGCCGAGATCATGCAGGCCCGCGAGAAGGCCAACGTCGCCAAGTTCTCGCGCTGAGCGGCAGGCGCGATGGCCCGATCCCGGACGGGGCGGGCCATCGCGCTACACGGCGGGGAAGGCGTCCGCGAAGGCGCGGTAGACCGGGGTGCCCGGAAGGCGGTCGTGGATCGCGAAGATCACGCGGTCGAAGCACGGCACCCGCTGCATCGCCACCGCGAAGGCCCGCGCCACCTCGCCCGGCTCGTTGCGGAACACGCCGCAGCCCCAGGCGCCCAGGACCAGGGTCCGGTGCTCGTATGCGGCCGCGATCCGCAGCACCCGCGTGGCCCGGCGGCGCAGGATCTCCGGCACGCCGGCGGCGTCGGCGGCCTGGCTGCGCAGCACGGCGCCCAGGTTCGGCGCGGCCGCGGTGAGGAACGCGGTGTGGAAGGGCGCGTCGAGCAGGCGGCCCTCGTCGTCGCGGAAGCACGGTACCGCCGGCGAGTAGATGACCTGGTCGCTGTAGCGCAGGTCGTGCTGGTGGCGGTGGAACTCGTAGAAGCCGGACGCGGCGCGCTGGCAGGCGTAGAGCGCGGACGCGCGGGCCAGGCTCTCCTCCTGGGCCTTCGCGCCGCCGAGGAAGCCGCCGCCGGGGTTCTTGGCCGAGGCGAACACGAGCGTCGCGGCGCCGTCGCCGGCCCGGCGCGCGGCCTCCAGCGTCGACTCGCGGGTCACCTCGACGGCGACGGCCGGGGCCGGGGTGCCGGGCCGGACGGGGTCGTCGGGCTCGAACAGGCGGGTGCCGGCCACCGCGGCCGCGACGGCCACCGGCACGGTCGCGCCGGCGGCGTTGACGTAGGCGCCGCGCTCGGCGATCGCAACGGTCTGACGGGCGATCTCACGCAGCCGGCCACTCACGGGCGACACCGTAGCAGCGCCTTCCCTCCGGCAGCCGGGCATTTTCCGCGCGGCCCGCCGCCTCCGTCGCCGCCACCGGGCGTCGGGCTCGTCCTCGGCGGCGAAGGCGGCGAACGCGGCGAACGCGGCCTGGTGCCGGGTCCGCCTACATACCGCCGGCCACGCGAATGAGCACCTTGCCGACTGCGCCGTTCTCCACCGCGGCGTGCGCCGCCGCCGTCTCGTCGAGCGGATATTCGTGCAACGGCAGGCCGGCCTCGGCGCCGAAGCGCAGCGCGCCGTCGGCCAGGGCCGCGTTCACCGCCGCGGCCCCCTCGGCCAGGGCCGGGGGCGGGACGGTGTAGAGCAGCACGAACTGGTACCGCACGTTGAGCACCATGTGCCGCCGCACGTCCAAGGAGAGCGGCCCGCCGGAGCTGTCGTTGGCGTAGACCGCGATGGTCCCGCCGGAGCGCAGCACGGCCAGGTTCAGCTCGGCGTTGTGGGCCGCGGCCACCTCGACGATCACGTCCGCCCCGCCGGGCAGCGCGGCCCGGACCTGCTCGGCCGCGTCGGCGTCGCGGTAGTTGACCACGTGGTGCGCCCCGGCCCGGCGGGCCAGCTCCGCCTTCTCCGGTGAGCTGACCGTGGCCGCGACCGTGGCCCCGGCCCAGACCGCGAGCTGGATCGCCGCGTTGCCCACGGCCCCGGCCCCGCCGGCGACGAGGACGTTGCGGCCGGCGAGCGCGCCGGGGGCCAGCCGCGCGGGCGCGCCCTCGTGCACGGTGAGCGCCCGGTGCGCGGTCATCGCGGGCACGCCCAGACTCGCACCGGCCTCGAACGACGCCGTGTCCGGCAGCGGTACCACCCGATCGGCCGGCACCACCGTGAACTCCTGCGCGGTGCCGCTCCCCGGCCGCTGGTAGGCCGCCATGACCAGCCACACGCGGTCGCCCACGGCCAGCCCGCTCACCCCGGGCCCGACGGCGTCGATCACCCCGGCGCCGTCCTGGTTGGGCACCTGCCCCTCGGCGGAGACGGGCGCCATGGCGGTGGCGCCGGTGCGGGTCTTCCAGTCGGTCGGGTTCACTCCGGAGACGGCCACCCGGACGCGTACCTCACCCGGCCCCGGCTCCACGAGCTCCCGCTCGGTCACGTTCAGCACCGAGGCCTCACCGAACTCGGTATACACGATCGCCCTGTAGTTCTCGCTCATACGGCTAACGTAGCCGCCACCGCCTCGCGGAACAGGGTGGCGCCGCGGCCGTCGAGGACCCGAGCGACAGGGCCGGCACGTCGCGGATGACCGGCACGCGCAGCCCTGGCCGACGCCGACGGTCACCCCGACATTCACCCTCGCGGCCCGGTGCACCCGGGGCCCGCGGCGCCGGCTCGGTGATCGTGACCTCCGACATTCCGGAGTCTCAGAAGGAGCGGGTTGCGCCGCAACGGCCGCGAGGCGCGCCCAGCGTCAATGTGCACGTATTTCGATCTTCGGATTCCGCGGTCTTGAAACGGGGCCGCCGCCGTGGTCATACTCCACCGCCATGGCGGTCTTCCTGCTCGTCGCGCACGGCACGGCCGGCGACGTCCTGCCGTTCGCGCGCGTCGGTGCCGCGCTGGCCGCGCGCGGCCACGACGTGACGCTCGTGAGCCACGCGCCCTTCGCCCGGCACGCGCCCTACGGCTTCGCCGCCATCGACACCGAGGAGCGCTACCGCGAGCAGCATGCGCACACCCCCGAGCCGCTGGCCGTGCGGCACCCGGACGACCTGCGCCGCTCCTACGAGGCGCGGGGTCTCTTCGACGACCTGCGCCGCGAGGTCGAGCTGCTGGCCGAGCGGCACCGGCCCGGCGAGACGGTGCTCGTGGGCCGGCACACCTCGGCGCTGTCGGTGCTGGTCGCCGCGGACCTGCTCGGCGCGCCGGCGGTCTGGGTCGCGGTCGCCCCGGTGCAGCTGATGGTGGCCCCGGTCGCCGCGACGCACGCGCGCAAGGGGCTGGCCGCGGGTGTCGACGCGGTGCGGGCCGGGCTCGGGCTGGCGCCGGTGGCCGACTGGGCCGGGTTCCTGCGCGTGCCGACGCTGGGGCTGTGGCCGGGCTGGTTCGACGCGGCGGGGATGCGGTCGCGGGCGGCGCTGACCGGATTCGTCTGCGGGGACGAGGACGGCGAGACCGTGGAGCTGCCCGGGCGCCCGATCCTCGTGACGGGCGGGACGGGGCAGATGCCGCATCCGCGGTACTACGAGGTCGCCCTCGCCGCGGCCGGGCTGGTCGACCACCCGGTCGTGGTCGTCTCGCCGGAGCGGGTCGGGGGCTTTGCGTGGTACCGCCGCCTGCCCTTCCCCTCGGCGCTGCCCCAGTGCGGCGCGATCCTGCACCACGGCGGGATCGGCACCGCCGTGCGCGCCCTGCTCTCGGGCACGCCGCAGGTGATCCTGGCGCACGGCGCCGACCGGCCGGACGTGGCCCAGCGGCTGGCCCGGCACGACCTGGCGCGCTGGCTGCCGGTCGGCGCCTGGACCCCGGAGGCGGCCGCCGACCGGCTGTGGGCGGCCCTCACCGACACCGGCTACGGGGCCCGGGCGGCGGGGTTCACGGAGCCCACGCCGGCCGGCCCGGAGCGGGCCGCCGACCGCCTGGAGGCCATGCTGGCCTGACTCCGTCACGCACGCGTCGTCGACGCCTTCGACGACGCGGACGGTGAAAGTTCCACACCCACACCCACGCTCACGGACACGGCCTCGACCGCGCGGCGAGGAGTTCCTCATGCGGGTGTGGACGCGGGGCGTGACACCCGGGCGAGCTTCTCGGGGTTGGCGACGAGGAACACCGTGCCGACGCGCTCCCCGTCCGGCTCCACCGCGAGGACCCCGATCACCCGCTCCCCCACCCGCGCCACGATCGCCGGGGCGCCGTTGACGTCCTCGATCGCGGTCTCGAACGCGGCCGGGGTGGGCAGGCCGATGGAGGCGAGGAAGCGCTGGGCGCCCTCGTCGTCGCAGATCGCGGTGAGGAAGCGCCCGACGCGCTCGGCACTCTCGATGACCCGCAGCGGCGCCTTCGCGCGCCCGCCCCCGTCGGCGACCAGCCGCACGTCGGCGGCGAGCAGGTCGACGAGGCCGGCCAGGTCGCCGCCGAAGCAGGCGGCGAGGAAGCGCTCGGTGAGCCGGCGGCGCTGGTCCCGATCGGCCGTGTAGCGGGGGCGGGCCTCGCGCACGTGGTCGCGGGCGCGCCGGGCCAGCTGGCGGGTCGCGGCCTCGCTGCGGCCGATGACCTCGGCGACCTCGGCGTGGGAGAGGCCGAAGGCTTCGTGCAGGACGAACGCGGCCCGCTCCAGCGGCGACAGCGTCTCCAGCACGACCAGCAGCGCCAGCTCGACGGTCTCGGCCAGCTCCGCACGCGCCTGCGGGTCGGGCTGGGTGCTGATCAGCTCCGGCAGCCAGGCGCCCGGGTAGGCCTCGCGGCGGGCCCGGACCTGGCGCAGCCGGTCGATGGCGAGCCGGGTGGTCACCGTGACCAGGAACGCCTGCGGGCTGCCGACGCCGGACCGGTCGGCGGCGGACCAGCGCAGCCAAGCCTCCTGGACCACGTCCTCGGCATCCGTGACGGTGCCGAGGATGCGGTAGGCGACGTCGAGCAGCCGGCGGCGGTGCGGCGTGAAGTCATCGGAGCCCATGCGTGACAAGACGTCACCGCCGCCGGATGTGTGACATCAGCGGTGCCTCAGAGCCGTGGCATCAGAGCTTGACGACCTCGCCGGTGTCGGCCGAGCGGCGGGCCGCCTCCAGCACCTTCAGCGCGGCGATGGCGTCGTGCACGTCGACCGGGCTCGGGGCGCCGTCGCGCAGGGCGGCCGCGAAACCGGCGTAGAACTCCTGGTACGCCCCCGGATCGGTCGGCACCGTGTGGTCGGCGCCGTCGTAGTCGGTGAGCACCCCGAACGTCTCCGGCTCCTCCTGGCCCCAGCCGGGCTCGGTGGGCAGCCGGCCCGCGCGCAGCGCGTCCTCCTGCACGTCGAGGCCGTACTTCGTGTAGGCCCCGCGGTCGCCCAGCACCCGCAGCCGCGGGCCGGACTTGGCCGCGAGCGTCGTGGCCCACAGGTGCGAGCGCGCGTCGCCCTCGTGCCGCAGCGCGATGAACGTGTCGTCGTCCACGGTGAGCCCGGCGCGGCGGGTGTGCGCCTCGGCGTACACCTCGGTCGCGGGGCCGAGCAGCTGCAGCGCCTGGTCGACGAGGTGGCTGCCGAGGTCGTACAGCAGGCCGCCGGCCTCGGCCGGGTCGCCGCTCTCGCGCCAGCCCCCCTTGGGCACCGGGCGCCACCGGTCGAAGCGGGACTCCAGGCGCAGCACCCGGCCGAGCCGGCCCTCCGCGACGAGCCGGCGCACGGTGCGGAAGTCGCCGTCCCAGCGCCGGTTCTGATACACGGTCAGCAGCTTCTGCTGCTTCGCGGCCAGCGCCGCGAGCTCCTCGGCCTCGGCCGAGGTCGGGGTGAGCGGCTTGTCGACGACGACGGACAGCCCGGCCTCGAGCGCGGCGCGGGCCATCGGCGCGTGGGTGCGGTTGGGCGAGGCGACGACGACGGCGTCGAGGTCGCCCGCGGACCACAGCTCCTCGGCCCGCTCGACGATGCGGGCGTCCGGGTAGCGCTCCGCCGCGCTGTGCTGCCGGCCCGGGTCCGAGGTGACGATCGCGGCCAGGCTGAGCCCGGGGGTGGTGCTGATCAACGGCGCGTGGAACGCGGAGCCGGCCAGGCCGTAGCCGATCAGCCCGACGCGCAGGGTGGTGTCGCTCATGGCGCCAGTCTTCCATCTCGCCCACCGGGCACCGTCGCCTGCTGGGACAACATCGGCGCGCGTTGCCGTGGGAGCCGGCCGATGAACCCCTCGGCCTCGCCTTCCCGCTCGGCCTCCGGCTGGAGAGGGCTCGGCGAGCTACAAGGTCATCTCGTCGTGAGGTGAGACCTTTCAGTGCGAGGTGCCGCTGACGAACACGTCCACGACCGCGTCGACGGGCTGGACGCCTGCGCACTCTCCTGACCCTGCGGGGGGCCGTCCCCATGCGGGCGGCCCCCACGTCCGGCCGCTCGACGGATCCGCGGTGATGAGCCGCATCAGTACTATCCCTGCCATGCCAACGCAAGGCCGCCACGCTGCCGACGACGACCCCACCGAGGTGATCGAGCGCATTCCGGCTCCTCGCCGCGCTCCGCGCTCGTCCGGTGTGGATTCGCCCGTGGTGGATTCGCCGCTGGTGGAGCCGGCGCCGGCTCCCCCGAAGCGGCGGTTCGGCCGCGGGACCCGGATCGCGCTGGTCATCGTCGCGTCACTCGCCGTGCTGATCGGCGTGGCGTTCGGCGGCACCGCCCTCTGGCTCAACTCGGTGGCGTCGAGCGTCGATCGGGTCGACGCCTTCGGCGGGGTCCCCGAGGCCGAACGCCCCCAGAAGGCCGAGGCGGCGAAGAACGCGATGAACTTCCTGCTGCTGGGCAGCGACTCACGGAACCCGGACAACCAGGACGGCTCCCGCAGCGACACGATCATCGTGCTGCACCTGAACCAGACCCACACCAAGGCTCAGATGGTCTCGATCCCCAGGGACACGTGGGTGTACGTCCCGAAGGCCCCGAAGAGCCAGTACGGCAACCGGGAAGCCAAGATCAACGCCGCCTACGCGTGGGGTGGCGTGCCCGGCATCGTGCAGACTGTCGAGAGGTTCACGAACATTCGCATCGATCACGTCGTGATGGTCGACTTCTCCGGCTTCAAGGAGATCGTCGACGCCCTCGGCGGCGTGGACATCAACGTGTCGGAGAGCTTCACCTCGACCCACTCGCTGGACCCCTCGGGCACCCGCCACTTCGAGAAGGGGCTGCAGACCATGGACGGCGCGACCGCCCTGGACTACGCCCGCGAGCGCTACGCCTTCCAGGACGGCGACTTCGCCCGGATCCGCCACCAGCAGCAGGTCATCAAGGCCGTGCTGAACAAGGCCGCCTCGGGCGGCACCCTGAGCAGCCCGGGCAAGCTCAACGACTTCCTGCACGCCACCGCCGACGCGGCCACCGTCGACGACACGCTGAACATGTTCGACATGGCCATGGAGCTGCGCAACATCCGCGGCGACGACGTGACCGCCTACACCAGCCCGACGAAGGGCACCGGCATGAAGGGCGACGAGTCGGTGGTCCTGGCCGACACCGAGCTGGTCAAGCCGTTCTTCGACGCCCTGCGCGAGGACAGGCCGCTCCCGGAGCCCACCAAGTAGCGAGCCGGCACCGGCAACTCCGGCCGCGCGGACCCGCACGCGCACGGCGCGGACGTGGACTTGCGACGACCCGCTCAACGGCCGGCTTCGCGCAGGCGCCGCGTCCGCGCGGTGAGCTCGGATGCGAGCTCGTCCGGGTCGGCCCCGCGGGCAAGGGCCGCCGAACAGGCGGCCCTCAGTTCGCGTAGCAGCAGCTCCCTGATCTCGACCAAGCACAGATCCATCTGCCCACTCCCACCGGTCGATCCTGTGTCAGGCACCCCTCTTGCTGACGGACCGCACTAGATCCAGCGCTGTCCGTCAGAATGTGGGGAGCAGACCGAGCACCGCGCCGACCACCCGGTCGACCGTCGCCTCGTCGCCGAGCAGCTCCGCGGCCAGCCGGGTCAGCGAGCTCTCCCCCGGTGCCAGGCCGAGCTCCAGGTCGTCCCCGCCGGCCGAGCCGCCGAAGGCCACCCGGACGACCTCGGCCACCACGGTCCGGGGATCCTCGCCCCGCTCGACCCGCCGCACGATCGCGTCGAGCGCCAGCCCGGCCAGGCTGTGCAGGCGCGACTCCTCCCGGTAATGCCGCGCGACCAGCGACAGCGGCCGCTCCGGGATCTCGGGCTCCTCGACGCCGGCCCGCGCGCCCCGCACCGGCGCCTCCTTGCGGCCGAGGGGGCGCTCGACGTATTTGGCGTACCAGTGGGGGCGCCGTCGCATCGTGGCCAGCACGGTCTCGATGTCGCGCCGCACCGCGGACTCGCCGGCCCGGTGGTCGCCGGTCACGCCGACCCGCCGGTCCACCCACGCGTCGATCGGCCACAACTCGATGCCCGCGGTCACCGGCAGGCCGACCCAGACCAGCATCTCGTGGGCCAGCAGCGAGAGCCACCGGTCGGCGGCCAGGCCCTCGAGCACCCACTGCGGCACCCGCACCTTCTGCAGCGCGCCCCGCTCACCGCGGCGGCGCCGGTGCGCGTCGATGGTCGCCACGTTGAGCCGGGCAACCAGCCAGCCGTCGAGGTTCACGATCGGCGCCCACGCCTTCAGCAGCAGGTGCTCGACCAGAGCCTGGGTGTCGTCGTGGTACCGATCCAGGCAGTCCGGCTCGAGCCAGCCCAGCGAGACCGCGCATGCGTGATGCCCGCGGGCGATCTCGACACTGCGGGTTTTGCGCTGGAAGACGATCGGCCCGGCGATCTCGTAGGCGGCCCGCCGCAGTTCCCGCTGCTCGTCCGGGTTCGCGGCGGCGTATCGACCGGCGAGCATTCCCAGGCCGGCCAGCTCGCGCAGGCGACTGATGTGTTGACGTGCACGTCACACCCCTTCGGCATTCGAGTCGCCCCGCCGGGGTTCTTTTGTCACGGAGGAGGGCGCGTCGGCGATGGCGCTCAAGGCTAAGGCCGCTGCAGACGCTGCTGGCGCATCTCGCCCGCCAAGCAAATCATTGCTCCTCGCGGAGTGGCTGACCGCCGTGCGCGCGAGTCCCTGGATCCCTCGACGCAAGTCAACGACGCCGCCTACCGCGATACGTACGTGGTGTCCAACTTCGCCGGCACCTCGCGATGCCGGACGCCGAGCAGAGGGACTTCGGCGCCGGCTACCAGCATCACGGCAAGCTGTTCTGCCATCCGGACAGAGACCCTGCTCCCATTCGGACAACGTCATGCGGCGGTTCATCCGCGTTGTCGATGTGGCCGGAGTACCCCGAATCTGGCTGCATGACGTGCGCCACACCTACGCCACGGTGGCTCTCGACAACGGCGACGACCTAAAAGTGGTCAGCGATCGGCTCGGCCACGCGAACGTGACCGTCACCACGCAGATTTACGCGCACAGGTCCGTGGGCAAAAACCGCCAGTCGGCCGACCGCATCGCGAGCCTCATCCTCCAGCGAGTACTGGGAGGTGCCGGCCTAAAGAAGGCCCTGGCTACAGATCTGCCTACACCGGATGCCAGAATGGCCCCTCAGGTGATCCCTGAGGGGCCATTTCCATTGGTAGCGGGGACAGGATTTGAACCTGCGGCCTCTGGGTTATGAGCCCAGCGAGCTACCGAGCTGCTCCACCCCGCGTCGCACCATCAACACTAGCCCAAGAAACCCAAGACCCCAAACCGTTAACGAAGGCACAAGAGCACAAGAGCCGATAGAAAAGCGCGCCCACCGACAACCCGGCAGCGAAGGCGCGCAGCGCCGAGCGGTGCCTGGCGGGAGCAACGGCCAGAACCACAAACAACCCGAGCAAAACAAACACGACACACGAAGACGCTTCGGTGCAAGCGCAACCAACGACGCTCTGGTGGGGGGTGTTGGGGTGGCGAAGCCCCCCACTGGGGAGCGAACGAAGTGAGCGCGAAGCATGCTGCAAATCGAAACGGCAAACGCCCCCCGCGTGAAGCAGGGGGCGTCGCGATTTGTAGCGGGGACAGGATTTGAACCTGCGACCTCTGGGTTATGAGCCCAGCGAGCTACCGAGCTGCTCCACCCCGCGTCGGCTTGTTCAGCTTAGCGGACGGGGTTGGTGAGTTCCAAATCGGAGCCGGGTGACCGTGTCGGGGGGCACCCGGGCCGGGGTCGTTACCGCCGGCCCGGGTGATCACCGAAGCGGTCAGCCCGAGGACGGCTGGACCGACAGGGACGGCGAGGCGCCCGGCGTGGCGCCCGGGGAGCCGCTCGGCGACGGGGTGGCGCCCGCCGCCTTCGTGGCCTCCTCGTACCGCGCGATCGCGTCGTTCAACGCCTTGAGCGCGCGGCCGTACGCCTCGAAGTCGCCCGACTGCTGGGCCGCCTTCATGTCCGCGATCGCCTTGTTCATGGCGGCGATCGCCTCCTGCACCTGGGGCGTGCCCTGGTTGCCGGACGGGTTGCCGGTGTTCTGGCCGGTGTTGCCGCCGTTGTCCGTCTGGGGTACCGGCGCCTGGCCGGTGACCTGTTTGACGAGCTGCTCCAGACCGTCGGCGAGCGTGTCGGCGTAGGCCATGTACTTCGGGCCGTAGGCGACCAGCACCTTCTGCAGGCGCGGGAACGCGGTCTCGTTCTTCGCCTTCAGATAGATCGGCTCGACGTACAGCATGCCGTTGGCGACCGGCAGGGACAGCAGGTTGCCGTAGAACACGTCCGAGTTCTGCGAGCTGAACTGGGTGAGCTCGCGTCTGGCGTCGGCGATCGACGTCATGCTGCTGTGGGTCTGGTTCGGGCCCTGGATCGCGGTGTTCGCCGGCAGCTCGAGCACCTCGAAGCGGGGCTGGCCGTTGACGTAGGAGGCCGACATGAGCGCCGCCAGGTTGCCGCGCTTGCGCGGGGCCATCGCGGCGGTGAGCTGGAAGCGGGCCTCGTCCTGGCCGGGGAGCTGGGCGACGAGGTAGTACGGCGGCTGGTCGGCCGTCGCGTTCGCCGGGTCCTTCGGGACCTCCCAGAAGTCCTGGCCGGAGAAGAAGCCCTCGGGCGTCGTGACGTGGAAGCGGCTGAGCAGGTCACGCTGGACCTTGAACTGGTCCTCCGGGTAGCGCAGGTGCGCCATCAGGCTCTCCGAGATCGCGGAGCGCGGCTGGACCAGCTTGCCGCCGAAGGCCTTGTTCCAGGTCTTGAGGACCGGGTCGCTCTCGTCGAACGCGTAGAGCTTGACCTCGCCCGTGTACGCGTCGACCGTCGCCTTGACCGAGTTGCGCAGGTAGTTGACGTCCTGGCGCGGCTCCGGGAACATCCGGCCGCCGGTCGAGGAGTCCTGGATCGCGGTGTTCCAGTCGAGCTTCTGCGCGTACGGGTAGGTCGCCGACGTGGTGTACCCGTCGATGATCCATTGGATCTTGCCGTCGACGACCGCCGGATACGGGTCGCTGTCCAGCGTCAGGAACGGCGCGATGTTGCGCACCCGGGTCTCCGGGTCGCGGACGTACAGCACCTTCGAGTGGTCGTTGAGCACCCCGGAGAGCAGGAAGTTGGTCTCACGGAAGTACGACGCGTAGAGCAGCCGGCGCCAGAAGGTGTTCACGTCCACGCCGCCGGTGCCGTCGTACGTCGAGTACTGGTCCTGGTCGCCGGAGCCCCCGGTCGGCCGGTCGAACTCGGCGTTGCGGTCGGACGCCTTGCTCTTGCCGACGATCGCGTAGACGTCGCCCATCTGCTCGCCGTAGTAGATCTGCGGATGGGTGACCTTGATCTGGTCGTTGTCCGAGGCGCACTCTTCGCTGCCCTGGTTGTCCGGCTTGGTGTTCTCGCTCAGGAAGCCGGAGACGTAGTACGGCTGACCGCCGCAGACGACCTGGTTGGCCGGGGCGGCGACGAAGCCGTAGCCGTGCGTGTAGACGCTGTGCCGGTTCTGCCAGTTGTTCTGCTGGAGCTGGTCGTAGCGGATCTCCCGGACGCCGACGATGTAGTCCTGGGTGCGCGTCTTGCCCTTGTCGTCGGTCAGCGTGTAGCGGTCGATGTCCAGCTTCGGGTTGAACTCGTAGAAGCCGCGGACCTGCTGCTGCTGGGTGTAGGTGTCGCCGACGACGGCGGGGTCGAGGAGCCGGATGTTGTTCACCGTCGGATCGCTGCCGTTGGTCAGCGAGGGCGGCGGGTCGGTGTTGCTCGACGCGTACGGGACGACCTTCACGTCCTTCAAGCCGTACGCGTCGCGCGTGGCGTCGATGGCGTACTGGAAGTACGGAGCCTCCTTCTGCAGCTGGCTCGGCTTGACGGTGAACGACTGCACCGCGGCCGGGTAGATGCCGCCGACCGCCACGGCGGACAGCGCCAGCAGACCCAGGGCCAGCCCGGGCCACACCAGGTTGCGCATGAAGGCGTTGGAGAACACCAGGATCGCGATCGCCACGACGATGGAGATCCAGGCGAGGATCTCCTTGGCCGGCAGCAGGGCGTTGATGTTCGTGTAGCCGGCGCCGTACAGGTCCTGCGTCGGGAACTTGTCCAGCAGCAGGCCGCGGCGGTCGAGGAAGTACGCCGCCGCCTTGAGCAGCACGAAGACCGCGACGAGGGCGGTCAGGTGCGCGCGGGCCGCGGCCGTCATCCGCTCGCCGGCGCCCTGGAGCCGGACCCCGCCGAAGAGGTAGTGCAGGGCGAGCGCGCCGATCAGCGAGAAGACCACGGCGGTGAAGGCCACGCCGAGCAGGTAGCGCCAGAACGGGTACTCGAACACGTAGAACGACAGGTCCACGTGGAACTGCGGGTCGGTCCGGCCGAAGGGGGTGCTGTTGCTGAACAGCATCCAGTCCTGCCAGTGGCCCTGCGCCGAGAGGCCGGAGAACAGCCCGATCAGGCCGGCCACGAGGATGATCCAGCCGGTCATGTGCGGCAGCAGGAACAGCCGGTAGCGGTCCAGCGCGTGCTGCTCGGCCGAGTGCGGCCGCAGCAGCGGGCGGGTCCGGTAGGCCAGGTAGAGGTTGCCGGCGATGACGAGCCCGACCGCCACGCCGAAGATCACGAACATCCAGATGCGGGTCGTGAGCACCCCGGTGAAGACCTGGGGGTACTTGACCTCGGAGAACCACAGATAGTCGGCCCACGCCCCGACCACCCGGTCGAACAAGGTGAACAGCAGGAAGACGACCACCAGGACGGCGATCGTGACCCGTCCTCGCCGGCTCACCCTGGTCATCGGATTACGCATTACCACGGTCGGCTCCGCCCGTTCGCGTATGGAAACTCGTCCAGCGTAGTCATCTACTACACAGCGTCGGCGTCCGACCGGCCCGCAGCGTGTCGAGTGCGGTCAGCGCGTCGTCGATGTTGTTCACTTTGATCAATGGCAGGCCGGGCTGCGGATTGTCCATCGCCTCGCCGCAGTTGGCCGCGGGCGTGAGGAAGACCTTGGCCCCGGCGGCCTTCGCGGCCACGAGCTTCTGCGGGATGCCGCCGATCGGGCCGACCGCGCCGGCGTCGTCGATCGTGCCCGTACCGGCGATGATCATGCCGCCCGTGAGGTCCTCGGGCTTGATCGTGTCGATGATGCCCAGCGTGAACATCAGGCCGGCCGACGGGCCGCCGATGCGGTCGAGCTGGATCGTGAGCTTGAACGGGTGCGGCTGGCTGGTGCCGGCCTGGATGCCGAGGCGCGGATGGCCGTCGTCGCCGGCCTTGGTCGCGACCTCGACGGTGGAGGTCTGCCCGGCCCGCACGATCTCGATCTGGTGGCTGGTGCCGGCCGGCTTGGCCCGCACGAGCTCGGTGAGCTTGTCGGGGCTGTCCACCGCGGTGCCGTCGACGGACTTGATGACGTCGTCCTTGCGCAGCTTGCCCTCGGCCGGGAAGCCGGCGGTGACCTCGGCCACGGTGACCTGGACGGGGTAGCCGAGCTTGCGCAGCGCGACGGTCTCGGCCGAGGTCTGCGACTGCTGGAAGTCGCGGGCGTTGTCCTCGTCGACCTGCTGCTGCGTGCGGTCCGGCGGGTAGATCAGCTCACGCGGCACGACCGCCCGGTCCTTCTGCCACCAGCCGATCATGGCGTCGAGCAGCGTCATGTCGGGCTGGACCGACACGGTGGTCATGCGCAGCTGACCCTTGGACCTCGTGGCCTCGGCGCCGTCGACGCTGATGATGGGGTGGCCGCCGGGCTTGCCCGTGTCCGTGCCGAGCGTGTCGTAGGTCGGGCCGGGGCCCATCTCGACGTACGGCACCTTGACCACGGTCGCCTGCCAGGCCAGCACCAACAGCAGCAGCGCGCCGAACAGCACGGTCAGCCCACGACGTCTCATGGCGGCGAGCCTAGCGCTCCCGGCCTACCGCACCTGGAAGCGAGTACCGTTGTCACATGCCCGCAGATATCCCGTTCGGCTTCGGTCCGTCCGGCGGCGACGTGCCGGATCCCAATGATCCGCGCCAGATGCAGCAATTCCTGAGCCAGCTGCAGCAGCTGTTCGCCACGCCCAGCGGCGGTCCGGTCAACTGGGATCTCGCGCGACAGCTGGCGCAGGCCCATCTCACCGGCGGCGGCCCGGCGGCCGGCGTGTCGCAGTTCCCGGTCGGCTTCGCCATGCCCGGCGCCCCGATGCCGGCCACCGAGCCGGCCGACCCCGACGCCGCGAAGCCCGTCGGCGACCCGGCCGTGACGGCCGTGGAGCGCGCCGCGGTCATCGAGGCGCTGCGGCTGGCCGACCTGTGGCTGGAACCGGAGTCCGCACTCCCCTCCGGCGTGCGCTCGACCGCCGCCTGGAGCCGCGGCGAGTGGCTCAACCAGACCCTGCCGATCTGGCGCAAGCTCTGCGACCCGGTCGCGGCCCGCATGGTCTCGGCCATGACCGAGCTGGTCCCCGAGGAGATGCGCGCCCAGATGGGCCCGATGACCTCGATGGTGGCGTCGCTGGGCGGCGCGCTGCTCGGCGGGCAGCTGGGCACCGCGCTGGGCTCCCTGGCCGCCGAGGTGCTCTCGGCCGGCGACATCGGCCTGCCGCTGGGCCCGGCCGGGACCGCGGCGCTGCTGCCGGCGAACATCGCGGAATACGGCAAGGGCCTGGAGGTCCCCGACGACCAGGTGCGCCTCTACGTGGCCCTGCGCGAGGCGGCCCACCAGCGTCTCTTCGGCCACGTCCCGTGGCTGCGGGGCCACGTCTTCGCCGCGGTCGAGGCCTACGCGGCCGGCATCCACGTCGACCGCGAGGCTATCGAGGAGGCGATGAGCCGCATCGACCCGTCGACCCTCGGCAACGACCCGCAGGAGCTGGTGCTCGAGGGCATCTTCACGCCCGAGGACACGCCGCAGCAGCGGGCCGCCCTGGCCCGGCTCGAGACGGCGCTCGCGCTCGTGGAGGGCTGGGTCTGCCACGTGGTGGACCGCGCCGCCGGCGAGCGCCTGCCCGACGTCGTGAAGCTCTCGGAGGCCTTCCGGCGCCGGCGCGCGGCCGGCGGCCCCGCGGAGCAGACGTTCGCCGCGCTGGTCGGGCTCGAGCTGCGCCCGCGCCGGCTGCGGGAGGCCACGGCGCTGTGGAACGCGCTGACCGAGCACCGCGGGGTGAGCGGCCGCGACGCGCTCTGGGGCCACCCGGACCTGCTGCCGGACGAGGAGGCGTTCGCCGACCCGGACCTCTTCGCCCGCACCCAGCTGGACCTCGGCGACCTGGGCTTCGGCGAGTTCGGTTCGCTGGGCGACCCGTCGTCCGAGGAGCAGAAGCCCTCCTCCGACGAGGAGAAGCCTCCGTCCGACGGCGAGGGCTGAGAGCGTCATGACTCGGGTCCGCGAGGGTGCGGACCGTTGCTCCCGCCAGGCACCGCTCGGCGCTGCGCGCCGACGCTGTCAGGTCCGCCGCTGGTCACCCTGAACCTATCCGCCGGCCCCATCGGCAACGTCAGGTCTGCAGCGCCTCGGTCGCGTCGGCCGGGACCGGGACGGCAACTGTCTCCGGGCCCGCGCCGACCGCACCGCTAGGTCAACGGCGCCCTGGTCGCGTCGGCCGGCACGGTGATGGTCTTCGGGTCCGCGCCGCCGGCGCCAGGCCGGCTTCACGCCGACGGCGCCGCTGGGTGATCAGCGCCTGGGTCGCGTCCCAGCCGTCCAGGCCGAGATCGACCGGCGCCAGGCCGGCTACACGCCGACGGCGCCGCTAGGTGAGCAGCGCCCGGGTCGCGTCCCAGCCGTCCAGGCCGAGATCGAGACGGCGGAGATCTTCCGGCCCGCGCAGCCGGTGCCAGCCCGGCGCGGAGGCGACCATCGTCGGCTCCGGGGCCGGGCGGCGCGCCGTGGCCACGTCCCCGGCGTCGGCGTCGAGCTCGGGCAGCCACTCCGGCAGCGGCAGGCGAGCGGCGGCGCCGAGCAGCCCGCCGTTGTGCGCCGGGGCGATCGCGAGGTGGCGGGTCGACAGCGGGCGCAGCAGCTTGCCCACGAGCATCGCCGGCAGATCGGGCGCGTCCGCGAGCAGGACGGCCGCCTTGTCGTGCCCGTCGGCGGCCGCGGCGGCGAACGCGGCCCGGATCGTCGGCGCCGGGATCTCGTAGATCCGGGTCGACGGCCAGGCGATCCTGGCGGCCAGCGGCAGATCGTCCGCGACGGCGGCGATGGCCGGCTGGACGCGCGGCAGCGGGGCCAGCAGGTCGACGAGGTCCTCGGCCATCGCCGAACGCCAGACGTCCGGCTCGGTGCCGGGCGGCGCCCAGGCGACCGGGACGAGCAGCGCGACGACAGCGGCGACCGTCATTCGGTGATCCCCAGACCGGCCATCACCGAGCGCCAGACGGCCGGCTCGGTGCCAGGCGGCGCCCAAGCGACCGGGACGAGCAGCGCGACGACAGCGGCGACCGTCATTCGGTGATCCCCAGACCGGCGGCCGCTGACACCCCCTCAAGATACCCCCGGGCCCGTTCGGCCTTCGGGTAGCGGGCGACCAGCGCCCAGAAGGCGCTGCTGTGGCTCGGGATCACCAGGTGTGACAGCTCGTGCAGCAGCACGTAGTCGATCACCCAGTCGGGCATCTCCTGCACGCGGTGGGAGATGCGGATGGTACCGTCTGCCGGCGTGCAAGATCCCCAGCGCCCGTTCTGGTTCTGCACCCACCGCACGCTGGCCGGACGGCCGGCCGCGGCGTGGTCGGGCAGGTAGCGGGCGGCGAGCCGCTGCGCCCTGGAGGTCAGTTCGGCATCGGTCCGCCGAGCTCGCTGCTCTCGCGCCGCCAGGCGCTCGAGCATCCGGTCGACCCACTCGCGCTCCTCGGCGCGTGAGAACTGGGCCGGGATAAGCACCACCACGCGTTCGCCGTCACGGTAGGCCGACACCGTGCGACGGCGGCGCTTGCTGCGCCGCACCTCGATGACCGGCTTGCGGGTCATGCCGGCCGCCCCCCTCGGGTCCCGCTCACGGGGGAACGCTAGCCGTTGGCTGCCATCCCTTCGCAAGGCCCAATCTTGCGGAGGGCGCCCGTAAGTCACCCATTCGTGGGCACTCGCCGGAAAGATTCCACCGGAAGTCCGGCCTGCTCCGGGTGCCCGCTGCGATTTCATCCACAGCAACCCACACCGTTGCCCACACGGTTATCCCCAGGCTGTGCATAGTGTGTACGGTGCGGCTGGAGGAAGATCTTCCGATTACGCTCGGCGTGTCCCGTCTAACCGCACTTTCCCCGAGTGTCCGACAAGGCACACTCACCACGTTGGCCTAGCTGGTCAGCACCGGTGCGCGGGACGTGCCGGACCGAGATGAGGAGGGCATCGTGGCCGAGACCTACAACGGCTACTGCGTCAAGTGCAAGGAGAAGCGGGACTTCGAGGGCGAGATCGCCATCTCGAAGACCGGCATGAAGATGGCCAAGGGCGCCTGCCCGGTCTGCGGCACCACGGTCAACCGGATCCTCGGCAAGGCCTGAGCCCGGCGGCTCGCCACCCGATCGACCTCGCACCCGGCACCACCTCGAACTGGCCTGCGGCGCTGCACCGCACCGAATGCCCTCCCCGCCCGGCATTCGGCCCGGACCTGTCCAGCCTTTTCGACGGACATATCCGGAATATCGGGCAGCGGGGCGGGTCGAGCGAGTCCGGCATCCACGCCGGAGGGACCGAAAGCATCCCGCGCGAACCCCGCGCGATACATGGCCTTTGCCCCTTTCCCTGTGGATAACCAGCCCGCCGGCTGTGGATAACGCCGGCCGTCGGTGGATCGTCCTGTGGACAACCGCCGCCGGCCGGCGCCCGGCCGTGGCAGCGTTGCAGCATGCGACCGACGCTGCTCCCGGGGCTGCGACGCCTCTGGCGCGACGAGCGAACCGTTCAGCTGGGCACCGATCCCGCCACCGCCGTCGTGCTCGAGCTGGGCCACCCGGCCCTGGCCCGGGTGCTCGACCTGCTCGACGGCTCCCGCACCCTGCGCCGCCTGCTCGCCGAGGCCCGCCCGTTCGGGCTGGACGGGGCCGAGGTGCTCGCCCTCGTCGACACGCTGCGAGCCAGCGGCCTGGTGGTGGCCGCGCACGCACTGCTCCCGACCGGGCTGGACCGCACGACCGGTGACGGGCTCACCGCGGAGGCGGCCGCGATCAGCCTCCGCCTGCGCGAAGACCCCCGGGACCGCACGGCCGCGGGCGTGCTGCGCCGGCGCGGCGGAGCGCGCGTGATCGTGGCCGGCGACGGCCCGCTCGTGGCCCCGCTCGCCACCGCGCTGGCCGGGGCCGGGGTCGGGCACGTCGAGCCGCTCGTCGAGGGCCGCGCGACCGACGCGGACGTGGCCGTCGGTGGCCTCGGGCGCGACGACGTGGAGTCCTCGCGGGTCCTGGCCATCACCTCCGCCATCACGCGGCACGCACCCTGGGCGCGGCTCTCGGCCGGCCGCGGGGACGGCGTGGACTTCGTGGTCCGCGTGGGCGACCGGCGCCTCGACGCCCTGGACCGCCGCGGGGTGCGCATGCATCTCCTGCCGCGTCTCGAGGTCCAGGTCCGGCTGGGCACCGTGCTCGTCGGCCCCCTCGTGCGGCCCAGCCGCTCCCCCTGCCGCGGCTGCCTCGAGCTGCACCGGCAGGACCGCGATCCCGCCTGGCCCGCCCTCGCCGCACAGCTGGCGACCGCACCGCCCGGCATCGGCGAGCCGTGCAGCCTCACCACCGCGATGGCGGGCGCCGCGTTCGCCGCCGACGAGGTGCTGTCCTATCTCGACGGCGGCTCCCTGCGCACCGAGGCGGCCATCGTGGAGATTCCCCGCCCCGGCGAGTTCCGCCGCCGGGAGTGGAGCGCCCATCCACGCTGCGACTGCCGACGCCGCCGCCGGGGCCGGGGCTCCCGCGAGGGCGGCTCTTCGTGAACGCGACACGCGCACACCGCAAGGACGGCTCACCGTGAACGCGACATGCGCACACCGCCAGGACGGCTCTGCGAACGCGACACGCGCACGCCGCGAGGACGGCTCACCGTGAACGCGAAAGGAGCACGCCACGAGGGCGGTTCTCCATTTGGGCGGCGCTCCTGGAAGCCGGCGCCCCGCGGAAGCCGACGCCCCGCGGAAGCCAGCGCCCCGCGGAAGCCAGCGCCCCGCGGAAGCCAGCGCCCCGCGGAAGCCAGCGCCCCGCGGAAGCCGACGCCCCGTGGAAGCCGGCGCCCCGCGGAAGCCAGCGCCCCGCGGAAGCCAGCGCCCCGCGGAAGCCGGCGCCCCGTGGAAGCCGGCGCCCCGTGGAAGCCAGCGCCCCGTGGAAGCCAGCGCATCGACACGGGGACCACCGTCGGACTTGCGCTGGTCGATCTGCGTGGCGCGCACACTGTGACCGCCGTCTCCACGGACGCGTCCGGCCCGGTGCACGGCCTGTCCGACGGCGGCCAACGCCGGCCCGCACACAACCGGGGAGCGCCCGCATCCGGCCCGTTGCGTGGCGTGTCCAGCGGTGGGAATGGGCGGCACGAGCACGCTGTGACTGCCGTCGCCGTCGTCGGGGTGGCTCGAGCGGGTAAGAATGACTTGTGACCGAGATCCCCAGGGGCGCAGTCGCCCGCACCGCACGGCTGGCGTCGCTGCCCCTCGGACTGGCCGGACGGGCCGCGCTCGGGCTGGGCAAGCGCGTCACGGGCATGGCCGCCGACGTCGTCTCCGCCGATGTCCAGCGCCGCACCGCCGAGCACCTCTTCAGCGTCCTCGGGCAGCTCAAGGGCGGCGCCATGAAGATGGGGCAGGCGCTGAGCGTGTTCGAGGCGGCCCTGCCCGAAGAGCTCGCCGGGCCCTACCGCGCCGCCCTGACCAAGCTGCAGGAGGCCGCCCCTCCGCTGCCGGCCGCCAGCGTGCACAAGGTGCTCGCCGAGTCGCTCGGGGCGGACTGGCGCGAAAGGTTCAAGGAATTCGACGACAAGCCGGCCGCCGCCGCGTCGATCGGCCAGGTGCACCGGGCGGTGTGGTCCGACGGGCGCGACGTGGCCGTCAAGGTGCAGTATCCGGGCGCCGGCGAGGCGCTGCGCTCCGACCTCAACCAGCTGGCGCGCTTCGCCGGGCTCTTCAAGGCGATCCAGCCGGGCCTGGACGTCAAGCCGCTCGTGGCCGAGATCCGCGACCGGGTCACCGAGGAGCTGGACTACGAGCTCGAGGCGCGGTCGCAGAGCGCGTTCGCCGCGGCCTTCGCCGATGATCCGGACATCTTCGTGCCCCCCGTGCTCGCCTCGTCCCCCCGCGTGATCGTCACCGAATGGGTGGAGGGCACGCCGCTGTCGGCGATCATCTCGGGCGGCAGCGAGGAGCAGCGCAACCGGGCCGGGCACCTCATGGCGCTGCTGCACTTCTCCGCCCCCGCCCGGGCCGACATGCTCCACGCCGATCCGCACCCGGGCAACTACCGCCTGCTCGACGACGGCCGCCTCGGCGTGCTCGACTTCGGCGCGGTCGCGCACCTGCCCGGCGGGCACCCCGAGATCATCGGCCGGCTCACCCGCCTGGCCCTGACCGGCGACGCCGAGGCGGTGCTCGAGGGCCTGCGGCAGGAGGGCTTCATCAAGGGCGACGCGAAGGTCGACGCGCCCGCGGTGCTCGGCTACATCCGGCCGATGCTCGACCCGATCGCCGAGGACGAGTTCCAGTTCACGCGGGCCTGGCTGCGCGCGGAGGCGACCCGGCTGGCCAACCCGAGGAGCCCCGCCTACGCGCTGAGCCGCCAGCTCAACCTGCCCCCGTCCTACATGCTCGTGCACCGCGTCACGCTCGGCTCCATCGGCGTGCTTTGCCAGCTCGAAGCCAAGGCCGCCTACCGCACCATCCTCACCGACTGGCTGCCGGGATTCGCCGAGGCCGAGGCAAAGAAGCCACGCCGCAAAAAGTAGCCGGGAAGCAAGAAGCAGCCGTGGCGCAAGAAGGCGTCGCGGCGCATGAACGCGTCGCGGCGCAAAGTAGTGGGAGTCGCGGCGTGAGCGGGCAACCGCCACGTACGCGAACAAGCAACCAAGCAGGCCGCCGCAGAACCAGGAAAGCCGGCGAACCGGCGAACAAGCCGGCGAAGAGCGCGCTGACATGCGAGCGAACGAGCAGGACACGGCAACGGGCCCCTTCACGCCGAAGGGGCCCGTTGCTCATCGGTCACATCAGGGTCGGGTCAGGTGACGCTCCTGCTCGCGACGCGCGCGCATGGCGACCTGGCGGGCGGACGGGTAAGCCTCAGAGTGGATCGCAGTCTGAGGCCGACGCATTCGCGCTCTCGACAGTGCTTCGTGCAGTAGTTGCAAGGACATCGCGGAACTCCTGGGTCGGTCGGTGACGAACTCGGTGGAACGAAGCCGGGTCGGCTGCGCGGCGCGCAGTCCTCGGCTGGCCGGTCGGCGATGTGCGCTCATCTCAGGCCGCCACACCGGCGACCACGGCCGCCGTACGGGCGGCAACCTCGCCACGCAGGACGGCGTCGCGAGCGACGTCCTCCTTGCGCGGGCGGCCCCGCGGACGCTTGCGCGGCACCACGGCGCCGCGCTCGAAGATCTCGCCACCCCAGACACCCCAGGGCTCGGCGCGCTCGATCGCGCCCGCCAGGCACTCGGCGCGGAGCGGGCACTCCACGCAGAGCGACTTCGCGAGCTCGAGCTCCGCCGGCGAGTCGGCGAACCACAGGTCCGGGTCGAAGGTGCGGCACGGCAGGTCGGACTTCACAACACCCCGCGCAGCCGCGCGGAGACGCTCGTCCGAGGCCGGGTCGACGCGCACGTCGATCGATGCCAAGGCCAGACTCATCCCGGTCACCCCTTTCTGTTGGTCGATCGTTTGGTGTGATCGTTCGGTGCAAATAAATGAGGCCGCGGATCCCGGTGTCGGGTTCCGCGGCCTCGAGGTGAGCCGGTGAGTCGGTCTTGTTAGACCGGCCTGCCTCGAGGTGGTATGCCGCGGACTCCGCCATTGGGCTTCGGAGCCGTCATGTCGTGCTTCGCGCTGAACCCAGTGGTCCCCTGAACCTGGATCCCGCGCGGGTCGAGCAGCGTGGTGCTGATATCGGTGTCGTCGATCCGGACCTCGGCCTCGGTCACCCGAACCGTCAGATCCGTCCGGACCGACCCGGTAGCGCGCTCGACGCGCGCGGCCGGAACCAGAACAGCCGGAACCAGAGCAGCCGGAACGACGGCAGCCGGAACGGCAACCGGCGCCGGAGCGACGGAGGAGGTGGCGAGGACGGACTCCTGCCATAGCAACGAGACGGTCGGCGAGACTGAGCGGGCCGGCGCTTTCGACGCGCAGAGGGCAGACAGCAGCGCGCGCCGCTCCAGGGTTTGATAGAGCTTCACGGGTGCCACCTTCTCTCCGCAGATCGTCGTGGTGCGACGGCCGGTCTTCCGGCGTCGTGTTCGCAGGCTATGCCGTGCCTCAACGGTAGGGCAAACGATTTATCGGGGAAAGTTTTTTGTCAGGTTCCAAGCCAGGAACAACCCCGGGGCAACCGCTCGCGCCGGTCCTCAGTGTGCCACGTCGAAGCAGCTCATGGTGGCCCGACACGGTCAAAGTTCATCGATGGATGCGGCCAGCTCGTCGACGCTCGTCCCCCGTACGAGCGCGAGCACGTCGTCGCCGTACAACATCAGCTTCCGCGGCCCGATCCCCCCGATGGCGGCGAGCTCCTCGCGGCGCGACGGCCGCCGCTCGGCGATCGCGGACAGGGTCACGTCGGTGAAGACCACGAACGCGGGCACCTTCTGGATCGCGGCCAGCCGCGCCCGCCAGTCCAGCAGGCGGCCCAGCAGCTCCTCGTCGAGATCCGACGGGCAGGTCGAGCACCGGCCGAGCTTGCGGTCGGCCCCGTTGACCAGCCCGGTGCCGCACACCCGGCACGACACGGCCATGACCCGCCGGACCCGCCCGGCCACCGCGGCCTTGTCCAGCGGCCGGCGCGGGCCCGCGGCGGCACGGCCCGCCGAGGAACCGGACGCGGCCCCCGCCGGGACCGTCGAGGGCACGAACCGGCTCGGGCGCCGGGGCCGGCCGCCCGGAGTCCGCGCCGCGGCGTGCGAGAGCCAGAGGGTGTGGCGGGCGCGGGTGACGCCGACGTACAGCAACCGCCGCTCCTCCTCGACCGCATCGGGCGTGCGGGCGTGGATGACGGGCAGCGTCCCCTCGGTGAGCCCGACGAGGAACACCGCGTCCCACTCGAGGCCCTTCGCGGAGTGCAGTGACGAGAGCGTGACGCCCTCGACGGTCGGCACGTGCTGCAGCGCCGCGCGCCGCTGCAGCTCGGTGTTGAACTCGTCCAGCGAGAGCGTGGGCATGCCCTCGGCCAGGCTCACGAGCGCGGAGACGGCCTCCCAGCGCTCCCGCTGGGCGCCACCGGCGGGCGGGGCGTCGGGGCGCCAGCCGACCCGCTCCAGCGCGGTGTGCACGGTGGCGACCAGCCCGTCGCCCTCCTCGCCGCGGTAGGAGCGCAGCGCGATCATCGCCTCGCGGACCTCGGTGCGCTCGAAGAAGCGCTCGGTGCCGTGCACCACGTAGGGGACGCCGGCCTCGGCCAGCGCCTCCTGGTAGACCTCGGACTGGGCGTTGACCCGGAACAGCACGGCGATCTCGCGGGCCGGGGTGCCGGCGGCGATGAGCTCCGCGCAGCGCGCCGCGACCGCCGAGGCCTCCTCCGGCTCGTCGGCGAAGGTGCGCACGGTCGGCTCCGGGCCGGGCGGGCGCTGCCCGACGAGCTCCAGCCGCAGCCGGGACAGCTCGCCGCGGGCCCGGGAGATGACGGCGTTGGCGAGGCCGACCACCTGCGGGGTGGAGCGGTAGTCGCGGGTGAGCCGCACGACCGTGGCGCCCGGATGGCGGCGCTGGAAGTCCACGAGGTAGGACGCGCTCGCCCCGGTGAACGAGTAGATGGTCTGGCTGGCGTCGCCGACCACGGTGACGTCGTCGCGCCCGCCCAGCCAGGCCTCGAGGAGCCGCTGCTGCATCGGGTTGACGTCCTGATACTCGTCGACGACGAAGTGCCGATACTGCGACCGCACCTGCTCGGCGACGTCGGGGTGCTCCTCGACGGCCCAGATCGCGGCCCGGATCATGTCCTCGAAGTCGATCACGCCCGCGGCGCGCTTGGCCCGCTCGTAGTGTGCGTAGATCTTGGCGACCAGGGCCCCGTCGAACGGCGGCTCGCGCAGCGCCTTGGCGGCCGCCGCGGCGTAGTCGTCCGGCTCGATCAGCGACGCCTTGGCCCACTCGATCTCGCTCGCGAGGTCGCGGAACACCTCGCGGTCGGTCTTCAGCCCGGCCTTGGTCGCGGCCAGGCTCACCAGCCGGGCCTTGCTGTCCAGCAGCTCGGGCATGTCGCGGCCGGAGAAGAGCCGGGGCGCGAAATACCGCACCTGGCGCAGCGCCGCCGCGTGGAACGTGCGCGCCTGCACCCCGCCGGCGCCGAGGCGGCCCAGGCGCTCGCGCATCTCGGCGGCGGCCCGGGCGGTGAACGTGACGGCGAGGACATGCTGGGCCCGGACCTGCCCGGACCGGACGCGATGGGCGATGCGGTGCGTGATCGCCCGGGTCTTGCCGGTCCCCGCACCGGCGAGGATGCACAGGGGCCCCGCCGGGGCGGTCACCGCGATGGACTGGTCCCGGTCCAGTCCCGCGAGAATCTCTGAGGAGTCCGCCACAGCTGGACATCATTCCAGCTGGGTACGACGTTATGCGGTATCGCCTTGTGTGACCCCGCCGATGCTTTCTGGAGGAACAACCCATGCTGACCATGTACTCGACCACCTGGTGCGGGTATTGCCACCGGCTCAAGACGCAGATGGACCGCGAGGGCATCCAGTACGAGGTCGTCGACATCGAGCGGGACCCGGAGGCGGCCAAGTTCGTCGAGACCGTCAACGGCGGCAACCAGACGGTGCCGACCCTGCGCTTCGACGACGGGACCTCGATGACCAACCCGACGATCGTGCAGGTCAAGAAGCATCTGGAAACCGTCGGTAGCTGAACGGGAACAAATCCGTTACGGTGGCTGGCTAGATAGCCGGGAGGCTATGCATTCCTGAGGTTGGGAAGGCCGGCCACCATGCGGGTTGCCCGTCTGTACGCCGTGCGCAACGCGCCGGAGCGCCCGCGGGTGGCGGATCCCGAGCGACGCCGCCTGATCGCGGACTACCTCGCCGGCGGCACGACCATCGGCCGCGGCCACGGGCCCTCGGTGCTGCACACCGACGGGCTGTGGCTGTGGCCGGAGCGCTTCGTGGCCGACATCCTCGACGACGGCCTCGCGCCCGAGCCGGACCTCCTCGTGCGCATGCACGCGTACGCCTACCGGCCTGGGCGGCCCGAGGCCGGGGAGCGGCTCAACGACGAGGCCATGCGCTCCTGGCGGGCCGGGCCGCCGGGCGAGCCGCGGCTGCTGGTGACCTACTTCGTGCGGGTCAGCGCCGAGACGACCCCGCAGCGCCCGCTGTCGCTGCTGCGCCGCACGGTCACGCCCGACGGCGGGGTGACCGAGGAGGCCGTCTGGCGCGACCTCGCCTGGCACCCCACCAACGCCTTCGTGAGCCAGCGCATCGACGACGAGCTGCGCGAGGTGCCCCCCGAGCACGCCGCCGCGGTGCTCGACCGCTGGTGCGCGGCCTGGCACCGGGAGGCGCTCAGCCGTAGAGCCAGGACGTGATCAGGTAATGCGCGATCGAGGCCCGGAACGGCAGCCCGAACGCCTTGGACTCGCCCTCGAGCACCGCCGCGATCTCGCGCCGGGTCAGCCAGCGCGCCTCCGCGATCTCCTCCTCGTCGACCGTGATCGCTGCGCCGGCCGGGGCGAGCGCGTGGAAGCCCAGCATCAGCGAGCCGGGGAACGGCCACGGCTGGCTGGCGAGGTACGTCACCTCGTCGACCCGGACCCCGACCTCCTCGAGCACCTCGCGCGCCACGGCCATCTCGGCGGACTCGCCGGGCTCCACGAACCCGGCCAGCGTCGAGAAGCGCGGCACGGTGGCGCCCAGCGCCTTCCACTGCGCGTTGAACCCGAGCAGGCAGCGCCCCTCGGGCCCGTCCACGCCGTCGTGCACGAGCATGATCACGGCGGGATCGGTGCGCGGCCAGAGCGTCTCCTCGCCGTCCTCGGTCACCCGCACCCACCCGCCCTGCGCGGGGCGGGTCAGCTTGCCGCTGAGCGGGCTGTACGGGTGCCGTGCGTGCCAGTTGGCCAGCGCGACCGCGGTGATGAAGATCTCCGCGGGCAGCGCGGTCAGCGCCGCGCCGACCTCCCGGACGTTCACCCGTGCGGTGCCCTCGGGCGCGGTGACGTCCGCGGCCACGGCGAAGTACACCGTGCCGTCGGCCTCACCGAGGAAGAACCGCTCCCCCGCGGGCGCCGCGGCCGCGTCGATCAGCACCAGCTCCGGCGGCTCACCCGGGTGGACCAGCACGTGCCCGTCGTCGACCACCACGATCCGGGCGCGCTCGAAGGCCTCGGCCAGCCAGGCCTCGTCGGTGCGCCGGTGCGCGGCCCGCTCGAGCGGGCCGCGCGCGAACGACGGAGCGTCCGGGACGATCGCCGTCATGACTCCGAGGCCCGCCGCACCGGGGTGAGCGCGGCCAGCGAGGCCTCGACCTTGGCCGCGTCGCCGAGCACGACGGCGGCGGCCCGGGACGGGGCCAGGTACTGCGCCGCGGCCGCGGCCACCTCGTCCTTGCCGGCCTTGGCCAGCTTGGCGGCGTGCTCGGCCAGGTAGTCCAGCCGCAGCCCGAAGCCCGCGTAGGTCGAGACCAGCCCGGCCAGCCCGGCCTGCGTGGACATCCCGAGCTGCAGTGTCCCCAGCGCGTACTGCCGCGCCTGCTCGAGCTCGTCGTCCTTCGGCGGCAGGCTGGCGATGCGGCCCAGCTCGTACAGGGTCTCCAGCAGGGCCGGGCCGGTCACCTCGGTGGCGACCTCGGCGGAGACCACGAGCGCGGAGCCGGCGACGGAGTGCTCGATGAGCGAGTGGGGGCCGTACGTGTACCCCTTGTCCTCGCGGATGTTCTCGACCCAGCGCGAGGAGAAGTACCCGCCGAAGACCAGGTTCGCCAGCTGGAGCGCGGCGTGGTCGGGGTGGCGGCGCGACACCGCCGGCAGCGCCAGGCGCAGCGAGGACTGCACCGAGTCGGGCCGGTCGACCAGGGTCAGCGGGCCCGGCTCCAGCGCCGGGGCGGGCGGCAGCTCGGCCGGGTGGCCGCCGCCGTTCCACGTGCCCAGCATCCGCTCGGCCGCGGCGATGGCCTGCTCCGGCTCGAGGTCGCCGACGATCACGAGCGTCGCGCCGGCCGGGTGCAGCCGCTCGCCATGCAGCGCCCGCAGCTCGTCGGGCACGACCGCCTCGACCCGCTCCGGGCTCGGGGTCTGCACCGCGTAGGGGTGGCTGCCGTACATCCGCTTGAGCAGGGCGACCCGGGCCAGGTGGCTCGGCTGGCTCTGCGCGACGCGGATGCGGTCGACGAGACGGGCGCGCTCGGTGCCGACCTCCTCGGCGGGGTACGCCGCGTCGGTGAGCACCCCGGCGAGGATCTCCAGCAGCCGGTCCAGCCCGTCGACCAGGGCGTTACCCGAGATCAGCAGGCGGTCGGGGTCGGCCCCGGCGGACAGCCCGCCGCCGACCTTCTGCAGCTCGGCCGCGATGTCGACGGTCGACATGGTCGAGGTGCCGGACAGCACCGTCTGGGTCAGCAGCGCCGCCCGGGCCAGGTCCGCCTGGGCGAAGGGCACCCGGAGGCGTACCTCCGCCAGCGGCACCGACGAGCGGCGCACGGCGATCACGGTGAGCCCGTTGTCCAGCGTGTGCTCGGTGGTCGCCGGCACCTTGAGGGCCCGGTTGGGGCCGAGCACCGGCAGGGCGCGCAGGGGCGTTGTCACAGTCACTTGGCTCCTCCGGCGATGACCTCGACCGCGGCGCGGCGGGACGGCACGAGCTGCGCCGCGGCGGCGACGATCTGCTCCTCGGTGACCTCACCGATCAGCGTGTGCAGCGTGTTGAGCAGCTCCGGCTCGCCGCGCTGCTGCTCCAGCACGGCCATCTGCAGCGCGCGCCCGAGCACCGCGTCGGTGTCACGCAGCAGGTGGGTGGCCATGCGCGCCTGGGTCCGGCTCAGCTCGTCGGGGGCCAGCCCGTCACTCGCGATCCGGGCGGACTCCTCCTCGATGCTGCGCAGCACCTTGTCCACGTCGCCGCCGGGAGGAAGGTGGGCCTGCAGCACCAGGGCGGTGGGGTCGCGCACCGCGAACGGCTCGCCCATGAAGCCGATGTACCCCCCGACGCTGGTCACCGACCGGTCCCGCAGCACCAGCCGCTCGACCAGCCGCGACGCGTCGCCGTCGGTCAGGACCTCGGCGAGCACCACGTAGGGCAGGTAGGCCTGAAGGTCGCTGACCGGGTCGGGCACCCGCCAGGCGGCCGCGATCGCGGGCAGCGGGGCCAGCCGGTCCTCGTAGGTGGAGCGGCGCTCCGCGGTGAGGTCGGGCTCGGCGAAGTCCGGGCGCACCGGCGCGGGCCGGGCCGGGACGTCGCCGAAGTGCCGCTCGACCAGCTCGGTCGCGGTGGCCACGTCGAAGTCGCCGGAGACCGCGAGCACCGCGTTGCCACAGGCGTAGTACCGGTCGAAGAAGTCGGCCGCGTCGGCCACGGTCGCCGACTCGAGGTCCTCGAAGGAGCCGTAGCCGTCGTGCGCGTTGGCGAACGTGTCGAACATGACCGGGGGCAGCCGCAGCCAGGGGAAGCCGCCGTAGGGCCGGTTGAGCACGTTGACCCGGATCTCCTCCTTGACCACGTCGATCTGGTTGCGGAGGTTCTCCTCGGTCAGCCGGGGCGCGCGCATCCGGTCGGCCTCGAGGAACAGGGCCCGCTCGAGCGCGTTGGAGGGCAGCGTCTCGAAGTAGTCGGTGTAGTCGAAGTGCGTCGAGCCGTTGAAGGTGCCGCCCGAGCCCTGCACGTGGCGGAAGTGGGCGAGCTTCTCGAGGTTCTCCGAGCCCTGGAACATCAGGTGTTCGAACAGGTGGGCGAAGCCGGTGCGCCCCTGCGGCTCGGATCTGATGCCGACGTCGTAGACCACCGCGACGCCGACGACCGGCGCGGCGCGATCTGGGGTCAGCACCACCCGCAGGCCGTTGGGCAGGGTGAAGCGCTCGACGGGGTACTTGGAAGCCGGGATCCGCACAGCGGGGCTACGACTGGACACCCACCGAATCTACTTCGTCTCGAGCCGAAATCCGGATCCGGCGTTCCGCGAGCCCGGCGTAGACGCCCACCCCGGCGATCACGGCGAACAGCGGCAGGCCCAACAGCCAGCCGTACGGCCCCCGCGAGCGCGGCGACGAGGGCGCCGCGAGCGGCGTGGCGGCCGGGGACACGCCGGGCCGCGACCCGCCCGCCGAGGGTGAGGGCGACGGGCTCGGCAACCGCCGCGTGAGCGCCTGCAGCAGGTCAAGGCGGCCGAGGCCGTATTCGGCGTCGGGTCCGGCCGCGCCCGCGTCGGCCGCGGTCAGCCGGAGCCGGCGGACGATCTCGGGCGCCTTGAGGCCCGGGTAGGCCGAGCGCACCAGGGCGACCGCGGCGGCGAGGATGCCGGGCGAGGCACTGCCGTCGTCGATGCGGTAGCGGTTGCCGGTGTTCGTGGTCATGATCTGCGACCCGGGGACGCCCAGGCCCAGCCGGCGGCCGCTGGTCGAGCTGACCAGCACCTCGCCGGTGCGGCCGAGCGGCACCGCGGCGAGCACGCCGTCGTA
The DNA here is from genome assembly GCF_050955725.1 of Dactylosporangium sp. CA-139114. NCBI lineage: Bacteria > Bacillati > Actinomycetota > Actinomycetes > Micromonosporales > Micromonosporaceae > Dactylosporangium > Dactylosporangium sp. CA-139114. The sequence goes on along the minus strand of NZ_CP192080.1, from coordinate 1,074,212 downwards.
GGCCGCCGGGTAGGGGTCGAAGGCGCGGCCGGGCTGGTCGCCGTCGGCCGCCACGATGATCGCGTCGGCCGCCTGGGCGTCGCGGACCGCCTGCAGCAGCCGCTCGCTGCCGGCGACCGAGTAGCCGATCACGATGACCGCGGTGCGGTGGGCGATCGCCGCCTCGATGCCGGCCGCGAGCTCGTCGGCGGACGGCTCCCGGGTCGGGGGCGTGTCGAGCACGATCGGCTGGATCCGGGCCCCCGGCGCGACCCCGATGACCCCGTCGGCGTGCTCGGGGCCGTGGCCCTGGCCGGCGATGATCCCGGCGAGCGCGGTGCCGCGCCCGTCCGGGTCGTAGCCGGTGCCCTCGGCGACCGGCGGGCCCGACGGCGCGGGCGTGGCATCCGCGCCGGCGCCGGCCGGGGTGCTGACGGCGACGGGGTCGAGCACGGCCCCGGCGAGGTCGGCGTGGGCGCGGTCGACGCCGCGGTCGATCACCGCGACCGTCACGCCCTCGCCGCGGGAGTGCCGGTTGGCCTCGGCGACGCTGAGGTACCGCAGATGCCACTCGTCGTCACGAATGACATCGGCCGGGGCGGCGCCCGCGGGCACCACGGCCGCGACGAGTCCCAGACCTAAGCCCAAGGCCACCGCGGCCAGCCGCTGCTTCATGCCGGACAGCGTGCCGGATCGACGCAAGTGACGCCACTCGCGCCGCTCAGACGGGGCGGATGCTCTGCGGGGCCTCGTCGGCGACGGAGTCGAACTGACGGTGCGTGTCGGGGATGGACACGTACAGGATCGCCGCCTCCGGCTTGCCCAGGTCCACGAGGGCGATGGAGACGAGCTCGCTCTTGGCCCGCAGCCCCGGCGTGTTGAAGTGCAGCCGGAACTTGAGCAGCCGGGCCGGGCGGCCGCCCAGCGTCAGGTCCTTGGCCTCGATCTGCTCGAGCTGGTTGCCCTTGGGGTAGAAGCTGACCCGCACGTCCGCGGCGATCTGGTCGCCGACGCAGTGCAGGTCGAGCACCATGCCGTCGTTGACCGCGGCCGGCACGTGGCCCGACAGGATCGTGGCGTGGTAGTCGGAGCCGACCCCGTCGTAGTTGGGCTCGGTGACGAAGTCCTGGCCGATGCGGTACGTGATCTTGAGTTCGCCCTGGTCGCGCCAGTTCTCGGCGAGCGGGCGCCAGGGCTCGCCGAACTGCTTGTAGCTGATTCCGGACTCCCCGTCGGTCGTGCGCGGCCCCGGCGGGACCTCCTCGCCGCCCGGGCGCGGGTTGTCCGGCGGGATGGTCGGCGGCGGGCAGCGCCGCGCCAGCTCGGGGCGGGTGTCACTGGGCGCCTCGGCCTGCTTGTTGAACAGGCCGCCCGGCGTGGTGGCGTTGTTGGTCAGCACCGACACGAGGATCACGACGAGCCCGACCGCGACGACCAGGATGGCCCCGCCGCCGAGCCACTTCATGATCTTCTGGTTGCGCCTGACCGGATCGTCGTCGTCGCCGCGGCCGTGTTCCAGCACGTCCGGCGGCGGGACCGGCGGCGGCGTCCCCGACCGCCCGACGCGCCCCGACGCGTAGCCCGCCGCGTCCCGCTGCTCGCGCCGGCGCAGCGGCTCGGCGGGTGCGGCTGATGGCGACGCGGGCACGGTGACCGGCTCGATCACGGTCTGTGTGTCCGGCGTCGCCCACGGCGAACTGTGCTCGGTCATGTCACCACCAGTGTCTCAGCCGGATGCCACGACGACCAGCAGCCCCCTCCCCGCTCAGCTGGGGATTTGCTGGAGGTTTCGGGTCACGGCTGCGGCTGGGGCGGGGGGTGCAACTGGGTGACCTGCGGATATCGGTGCGACTCGGCCGCCGCGACCGGACCGATCACGACGAGCGCAGCGGTGAGCACCCCGGCGGTGGCGACGCCCACCACCAGGGCGACTTCGCGAACGTGCGGTGCCTGCATGGTGCGCACTCCCCCTCGCATGCCCTCTTGGACAGCTTCGAGGAGGAGCCGGTTCCACCGACAGCCGCGTGTCAGAACCTTGCCAAAGCATTGAGACTCGGCCGTGACCTACACGGCCGGCAGCGCGGTGATCAGCTCGAGCAGCCCGGCCTCGTCGAGCAGGTCGGCGGGGCGGACGGTCTCGCCGCTGCGCACGTAGAAGAAGGCGGCCCCGACCTGCGCCAGCGGCACGCCCCGCAGCTCGGCCCAGGCGAGGCGGTAGGCGGCGAGCTGCACCGCCGCGGCGGCCGCGTCGGCCCCGCCCGGGCGGGCGCCGGTCTTCCAGTCCACGACGTCGAAGCGGCCGTCGTCGTACCGGTACACGGCGTCCATCCGCCCGCGCACGACCACGCCGGCGAGCACCGACGCGAACGGCACCTCGACGTCCAGCGGCACCCGGTCGGCCCACTCGCTGGCCAGGAACCGCGCCTGCAGGTCGGCCAGGGCGGAGTCGGGCGCGGCGTCCTCGTCGGCCGCGCCGGGCAGCTCGTCGAGGTCGAGCAGGCGCTCCGCCCGGAAGCGCTGCTCGAGCCAGTGGTGGAAGGCGGTGCCCCGGCGCGCGTACGGGTCGGGGCGGGCGGGCAGCGGGCGGCGCAGCGAGCGGGCCAGGCGCTGCGGGTCGCGGCGCAGGGAGACCAGCTGCGACACCGAGAGGTGCCCGGGCAACGAGACCTCGATGATGCCGCCGGCCCGGGGCGCGAGCCGGGCGCGCTCGGCCAGCAGCAGCTCGGCCTCGCTCGCCCAGCGCGCCACCAGCGGGTCGTCCACCGCCGGCGGCGCGGCCGGGTCGGCGGTGTGCACGAGCGCCGCGGCCGCCTCCAGCAGCGGGCGGCGGTGGCCGAGCGGGTCGGCGGGCCAGCTCGCGCTGGGAACGTCGGCGGCGGTCGGGTTCTGCGCGTCCGCCTCCGGCCTGGGCGCCCAGGCGTCGACGACACCGGCCCCGGCCAGGCAGCGCTCGCGGATCTCGTCCAGGAACACCGAGGCGCCGCGGGGCCGCTTGATGCCCTCGCCCCACCAGTACCCGCTGGCCAGCAGCAAGCGGCGGGGGCGGGTGACGGCGACGTACGCCAGCCGCCGCTCCTCGCGGATGTCGTGGTCGCGCCAGTCCCGCGTGAACTGCTCCAGCGCCCGGACCACGCCCTTGATGTCGTCGGCCTCGGACAGCTCGAGCGCGGGCAGCCCGGCGTGGTCGCCGCGCAGGGGGAAGGGCAGCACGCCGAGGCCGCGCAGCCAGTGGTCGCCCGCGTTGCTCGGCCCCGGGAAGACGTCCGTGCACAGCCCGGCGACGGCCACGACGTCCCACTCCAGGCCCTTGGCCGCGTGCGCGGTGAGGATCTGCACGGCCCCGGCGACGACCTCGACCTCGCCCGGGGCCAGGCCGCGCTCCTCGTTCTCGGCCGCGGCCAGGAACGCCAGGAACGCGCTCAGCGTGGCGCCCTCCGACTCTGACGCGAAGCGCGCCGCGATGTTCGCGAACGCGTCGAGGTGGCCGCGGGCCAGACCGGCGTCGCCGGGCCGGGCGGCGACCTCGACGTCGAGGCCCGTGACGCGCTCGAGGTCGGCGACGAGATCGGGCAGCGGCTGGTCGAGCCGGCGGCGCAGGGCGCGCAGCTCGCCGCCGAGCCGGGCGAAGCGGCGGTGGCCCTCCTCGGAGTAGAGCTCGGGCTCGCCGAGGTCGTCGAGGGCTTCGACCAGTACGGCCTCATCCAGCCGGTCCGCGAGCTCCGGCTCGGCGGCACTGTCCCCGTGGCGGCGGGCGGCGGCGAGCGCCCGGGCGCGGCGGTAGAGGGCGACCAGGTCGCGCGGGCCGATCCGCCAGCGCGGGCCGGTCAGGATGCGCAGGAGGGCCGCGCCCTCGGCGGGGTCGGCGAGCACCCGCATGATGCTCACGACGTCGCGTACCTCGGGCGTGTCCAGCAGCCCGCCGAGCCCGACGACCTCGACCGGCAGGCCCCGCGAGCGCAGCGCGTTCTCCAGCGCCGGGATCTGGGCCCGGGTCCGCACGAGCACCGCGGTCGACGGGCGGTCCTCGACCGGGATGTCGTAGGGGAACGTGTCCGGATCGACCTTCGCCGCGAGCCGCCACGAGGCGAGCACCCGGTCGGCGAGCCAGGCCGCCTCCTCGGTGTAGGTGTCGAGCAGGGCGCAGTGCACGGTCGCGGTCGAGGCGGGCTCGGCGAGCACGTCGGCCGGGGCGAGCTCGGCGACCTGGGCGCCGTACGCCCGCAGCGGCGCCGACAGCGTGTTGGCCACGTCGAGGATCTCGGGCCGGTTGCGCCAGCTGGTGGTCAGCTGCCGCAGCGGCGCCGGCTTGCCGTCGGGCCGCACGAACTCGGCCGGGAAACGCTCCAGGGTGCCGGCCGAGGCGCCGCGCCAGCCGTAGATCGACTGGCAGGGGTCGCCGACCGCGGTGACGGGGTGGCCCCCGCCGAAGAGCGCGCGCAGCAGCACGACCTGGGCGTGCGAGGTGTCCTGGTACTCGTCGAGCAGCACGATCCGGAAGCGGTCCCGCTCGACCTGGCCCACCTCGGGGTGCGCGGTCGCGACCGTGGCCGCGCGCGAGAGCTGGTCGCCGAAGTCCATCGCCTCGAGCAGGGCCTTCTTCTCGCCGTACTGCCTGATCAACGGCAACAGTTGCAGGCGCGCCTGCTGCCGGGAGAGCACATCGCGCACCGGCTTGGCCATCTTGCCGCTCTTCGAGCTCATCTCGGCGAAGAACCGGCCCGTCCACGCGGCCACGTCCGCGGGCTCGCGCAGGTGCTCGGCCAGGTCGCCGGCGAGGTGCAGCACCGCGTCGACCACGGTCGACGGGGCGGCCGAGACGGCGGTCATGTCCCCGTCGTAGGCGCGCACCACCGCGTCGGCGAGCTGCCAGCACGCGGCCTCGGTCAGCAGCCGGGTCGACGGCTCGAACCCGGCGCGCACGCCGTGCTCGCGCACGACCCGGGCCGCGTACGCGTGGTAGGTGGCCACGGTCGGCTCGCCCGCGATGAGGTCGTCGCGGCCGAGCCGGCGCACCAGCTGCCCGAGCCGCTGGCGGATGCGGTGCGACAGCTCGCCGGCCGCCTTGCGGGTGAAGGTGAGGCCGAGGATCTGCTCCGGGCGGGCGTGGCCGTTGGCGACGAGCCAGACGACCCGCGCCGCCATCGTCTCGGTCTTGCCCGACCCGGCGCCGGCCACCACCAGCATCGGCCCGACCGGGGCGGCGATGACGCCGGCCTGCTGCGGCGTCGGCGCCGGCAGCTTCAAGAGCCTTGCCAACTCCAGCGGCGTCATGTGACGTGACGTCCCTTGCCCGAGACGGGGCACGAGGTCTTGACCGGGCACACGCGGCACTTGTTGTTCACCACGGCGCTGAAGGTCGAGGCGGCCATCGTCTTGGCCGTGCGCCGCACCAGGGCCTGGGCCCAGTTCGGGTCGTCGGCCTCGCCCAGCGGCGGCTGGACCTGCTCGCGCGCGGTGTTCGTCTCGCCGCCCAGCTGCACCAGCGCCGCCCCGCCGGCCACCGTGGACTCCTCGAACGCGCCGAGCTCGATCGCCGCCTGGTACGCGGCCAGCTGCGGGTGCTCGGCCAGGTTGGCGTTGGCCGGGATCGACTTGCCGGTCTTGAGGTCGACGACCACGAGCCGCCCCTGCTCGTCGAGCTCCAGCCGGTCGACCCGCCCCTTGATCTCCACCGGCGCCTCGGGATCGGCCAGCTCGACCAGGAAGTCCTGCTCGATCGCGACGAGCCGGCGCGGGTTGCCGGCCAGCCAGCCGATGAGCTTGTCGAGCATGGTCTCGGCGCGGTCCCGCTCCCGCCCCGCGAGCCATCGGGCCGAGAGCTCGATCGCGTCGAAGCGGTCGGCGACGTACGCCACCAGCTGCGCCCGATCCGCGGTGGCGTCGGCGGCCAGCATCGCCGCGGCGTGCACGAGGTTGCCGATGGACTGCTCCGGCGACGGGGTCAGCGCCCCGCCGTGGCGTTCGAGCAGCCAGCGCAGGCTGCACCGCTCGACGCTCTCCACGGTCGACGGGGTCACCTGCACCGGCTCGCCCGGGTCGACCAGCGGCCGCTCGTCCGACAGCGCCGGCAGGCCCCACCAGCTGCCGGGATCCGCCCCCGGTACCTCCTGCTGCGCGAGGCGCGCGAGCAGTGCCGCCGCGCTCGCCCGCCGCCGCTCGGGCGCGTCGGGGTCGGCCAGCGCCACCCGCAGCTCGGCGACCAGCGTCGGCAGCGTGAGCGCGCGGGGCGCCTCGAACGCGGGCTGCTCCTCGTCGACGGACAGCTCGGTGAGGAACCGGCTCGGCTGCTCCTCGCCGTCGCCGGACGCGACCGCGGTGACGAGCACCCGCTCCCGGGCGCGCGACACGGCGACGTAGAACAGCCGCCGCTCCTCGTCCAGCAGCGCCGAGAGGCGCCCGACGGTCTCCATGCTCCGCCCGGCCAGCACCTCCACCAGCAGCTCCGAGCCCAGCACGCTGCCGCGCAGCCGCAGGTCGGGCCAGACGCCCTCCTGCACCCCGGCGACCGCGACGACGTCCCACTCCAGGCCCTTGGCGGCGTGCGCGGTCAGGATGCGCACCGCGTCGCCGCGGTCGGCCATCGGGGCGAGGTTGTCGGCCGGCAGGTCCTGGCCCTCGACGTGGTCCAGGAAGACATCGGTGCCGGCCCCCGGCAGCCGGTCCGTGAAGCGCGCGGCGGCGTCGAAGAGCGTCACGACCGCGTCGAGGTCACGGTCGGCGGCCGCGCCCCGGTGCCCGCCGCGGGCGCTCAGCGCCGACCAGCGCTCGGCGAGCCCGCTGGCCTGCCACACCGCCCACAGCACCTCCTCGGCCGTCGCGCCCGGGCGGGCCGCGGCGTCGCGGGCCTGCTGCAGCAGCCCGGCCACGGCGCGCGCGGGGCCGGCCCAGCGCCGCTCGACCATCGCGAGCTCGGCCGGGTCGCGCAGCGCCGCGAGCAGCAGCAGGCCCGACGGGCGCCGGTCCCCCGCGGCCAGCGCGAGCGCGCGCAGCCCCTGCCGCAGCCGCCGCTCGGCCAGCGGGTCGGCCCCGCCCAGCGGCGAGTGCAGCAGCGCGACGGCGGCGTCCTCGTCGAGCCGAGCGTCGTCCAGCGCGCACCGCAGGAGCAGCAGCAGCGGGGCGATCGCGGGCTGCAGGTGCAGCGGCAGGTCCTCGGACTCGGTCGTCGTCGGTACCCCGGCGCTGTGCAGGGCGCGCTGCAGCGGGGCGAGCTGCCGCGCGGTGGAGCGGACCACGACCGCCATCCGCGACCAGGGCACGTCGCGCAGCAGGTGCGCCTCCCGCAGCCGGTGCGCGATGAACGCGGCCTCGGAGGTCTCGGACGCGAACGTGCGCGTCTCCACGGTGCCGCCGGGCCGCTGCGGGAGCATCCGCCGGTGCCGCGAGGGGCCGCGCAGCCGGGCCGCGACCCGCCCGATCGGGGCGAGCAGCCCGGCCCCGAGCCGGCGCGAATGGGGCAGCGTCACCTGTACCGCACCGGGGAAGTGCTGCTCGAAGTCGGGCACGATCCCCGGGTCGGCGCCGCGGAAGGCGAACGTCGAGGAGTCGGGGTCGGCGAAGGCCACGAGGTGCCGGCCGTCGCCCGCGACGAGCTCCAGCAGCTCGATCTGCGCGGGGTCGGTGTCGGGGAGCTCGTCGACGTAGACGTAGCGCAGCCGCCGGCGCTCCTGGTGCAGCAGGTGCTCGTCGTCGGCCAGCAGCCCGGCCGCGGCCCGCACCAGCTCGGCGTAGTCGTAGGCGACCGAGCCCCGGCCGGTCGCGTCGCGCAGGGCGAGCACCTGCAGGTATTCGCGGAAGAACGCGGCCGCGGCGCTCCAGTCCGCGCGGCGGTGGATGCGGGCCAGCTGCGCCAGCCCGTCCGGGGTCACGCCGCGCTCGACGGCGCGCAGCAGCAGATCGCGCAGCTCGGTGGCGAACGCGCGGGTGGTGAGCGCGGCGCGCAGCGCCTCCGGCCACGGCGCCCCCGACTCGGCCAGCAGCTCCCGGATCACCAGGTCCTGCTCGGGGCCGGTCAGCAGTCGCGGGGAGGCCTCGCCGCGGTCGACGGCGGCGCGGCGCAGGAGGCCGAAGGCGTACCCGTGAAACGTCCGGACCATCGGCTCGGCCGTCGTGCGCAGCCCGCTGGAGCGGCCGAGCCGCGCCTCGATCCGGTCGCGCAGCCGCACCGCCCCGCGCCGGCCGAACGTGAGCACGAGGATCTGCTCGGGGTCCGCGCCCTCGGCGACCCGCTGGGCGACGGCCTCGACGAGCGCGGTGGTCTTGCCGCTGCCGGGGCCGCCGACGACGAGCAGCGGGCCGCCCGTGTGCTCCACGACGAGCCGCTGCCACGGGTCCGAGAAGACCGGGACGGCCCTGACCGCGGGCCGGCGCACGAGCGTGTAGGCACGGCTGCGGCCCGCGGGGGAAGCGGTCGCGGTCACGCGACCAATGGAACCACGGCCGCCGTCACTCCCGGGACGTGCCCGGCAGAGACGCCTCGATCAGGTCCATCGAGGTCTGCACGTCGCCGGCGTGGAGGATCATCGACAGGGCCGTCGAGCGCACGAACTCCTGCGCGGCGAGGGTGCGCAGCCACTCCAGCAGGCCGCCGTAGAAGCCGTCGTGGTCCAGCAGCAGGATCGGCTTGCGGTGCAGGTCGAGCGTCGCGGTGGTCCAGACCTCGAAGAGCTCGTCGAGCGTGCCCAGGCCGCCGGGCAGCGTGATGAAGGCGTCGGAGCGCTCGATGAGCAGCGTCTTGCGGGAGGCCATGCCGTCGGTGACCACCAGCTCGTCGGACTTGGTGTCGGCGACCTCGAGGTCGACGAGCGTCTGCGGGATGACGCCGTACGTGCGCGCCCCGCCCTCGCGCGCCCCGTCCGCGACCGCGCCCATCATGCCGACGCAGCCGCCGCCGGAGACGAGCTCGTGGCCGCGCCGGCCGATCTCGACGCCGAGGTTGTGGGCGAGGTCGAGCCAGCGCTGCTCGAGCCGCTGCGACGAGGCGCAGAACACGCCGATGCGCGCCATCAGCTACCGCCGCCCAGCTTGGTCTCGTCCAGGTGCTCGGCCGCCTCGCGGATGTGCTGCACCGCGGCGTCCACGTCGTCGGTGAGGAACAGCAGCTGCAGGTCCTCGGGGCCGATCTTGCCGTCCGGGAGCATCGTGTTCTGGATCCAGTCGAGGAGGCCCTGCCAGTAGGCCGTGCCCATGAGGACCACCGGGAAGCGCGTGACCTTGCGCGTCTGGACCAGGGTCACGGCCTCGAAGAGCTCGTCCAGCGTGCCGAAGCCGCCCGGCAGCACGACGAACGCCTGGGCGTACTTCACGAACATCGTCTTGCGGGCGAAGAAGTACCGGAAGTCGATGCCGATGTCGACCCACTCGTTGAGGCCCTGCTCGAAGGGCAGCTCGATGCCCAGGCCGATGGACAGCCCACCGGCCTCGGCGACACCCTTGTTCGCGGCCTCCATGACGCCGGGGCCGCCGCCGGTGATCACCGCGTAGCCGGCGCGCGCGAGGGCCCCGCCGAGCTCCTCGCCCATGCGCCACTCGGGGCTGCCGGGCTTGCTGCGGGCCGAGCCGAACACGCTCACCGCGGGCGGCAGGTCGGCCAGGGTGTCGAAGCCCTCGACGAACTCGCTGAGGATGCGCAGCGCCCGCCAGGCGTCCTTGGTCTTCCACTCGTGGCGCAGGTGGGAGTCCAGCAGTCGCTGGTCGGCGGTGCTCGGCGGGATGGCGTCGCGTCGCAGGGTCACCATGCCGCGATGCCGCTCCCGCGGCCGGCTGCGCTTGGGCTCGCTCATGCCTGTCACCGTACGTCCTCGCATGGTCCAATACGGCCATGGGGACACGGGGCTGGGCGGTGTCGGCGGCCGTCTGCAGCCTTCTGGCGGGGGCACTGCTCATCTGGTACTCGGTGCGCCCTTCGTCACCGTCCGGCGCCTTCGTGGCCCCCTCCTCGTCGCCGGCCCCGTCTTCGAGCCCGTCGAGCTCAGCACCCCCGTCGATCTCCGCGTCGCCGTCGAGCTCCGCCCCGCCGCCGACCTCGGCCCCGCCCGCGGTGCCGGGGCAGGGCAACGGGAAGTTCGACTTCGCGGCCTCCGGCGGCGAGCGCGTCGGCGGCGCCGGGCACCTGGTGCACTACGTGGTCGCGACCGAGCAGGGCTCCGGGATCGACCCCGAGGAGTTCGCGGCGGCGGTGCAGCACACGCTCGGCGACGCGCGGAGCTGGATCGCGGGCGGGAAGTACTCGTTCCAGCGCGTCGCGGCGGGCAGCGCCTCCGAGCTCACCGTGCACCTGGCCACGCCGTCGACCACCGACTCCATGTGCGCGCGGCGCGGCGTGCGCACCCGGGGCGAGGTCTCCTGCCGCGGCGGCCGCGACGTGATCATCAACCTGAAGCGGTGGCTGCTGGGGGTCGCGTGGTACCCGAGCGTCGTGGAGTACCGGCACATGGTCGTCAACCACGAGGTCGGGCACTTCCTGGGCAACGGGCACGCGATCTGCCCCCGCGCGGGCGCCCCCGCCCCGGTCATGGCCCGCCAGTCGTTCGGGCTCGAGGGCTGTGTCGCCAACGCGTGGCCCTACCCGGACGGTAGGACCTTCGTCACAGGTCCACCCGCGCCGCGATGATCGGACATTCTCGGTAGGAAAACGGGTGCAGAGAGCAACGTTTCCCCTTACCGTCGCGTCCTACCCGATATACCGGTGGCAGGCGTGGGGGTGTGACCGGCATGACACGAGTCGAGGCTGACCGCCAGAGGCGGCAGATGAACCGACGGATTCGCGAGGTGCTCGCGGTGCGCCGCATGCTGCGCACGCTCGAGCCGGCCACCGATGAGCCGCCGGCCTCAGCCCCGTAGCCAGCGGCGCATGACCTCCGCGCCCTCGGCGATCTTGTCGATCTCGACGTGCTCGTCCTGCTTGTGCGCCAGGTTCGGGTCGCCGGGGCCGAAGTTCAGGCCGGGGATGCCCAGCACCGCGAAGCGGGCCACGTCGGTCCAGCCGAGCTTGGCCCGCGGCGGGCGGCCGATCGCGCCGAGCAGCTCCTGCGCCGCGGGGGCGTCGAGGCCGGGCAGCGCGCCCGGGGCCGAGTCCACGAACTCCAGGTCGAAGCCGTCGAAGACCTCGCGCACGTGCGCCTCGGCGGCCGCCTCGTCGCGGTCGGGCGCGAAGCGGAAGTTGACCTCCACCACGCACTCGTCGGGGATGACGTTGCCGGCCACGCCGCCGGAGATGCGCACCGCGTTCAGGCCCTCGTGGAACTCGCAGCCGTCGATGGTGACGGTGCGGTCGCGGTACCGCCGCAGACGCTCCAGGACCGGGGCGGCCTTGTGGATGGCGTTCTCCCCGAGCCAGGACCGGGCCGAGTGCGCGCGCTTGCCGCTCGTGCGCACCATCACGCGCTGCGTCCCCTGGCAGCCGCCCTCGATCAGCCCGTGGGTCGGCTCGAGCAGCACCGCGAAGGAGGCGTCGGTGAGCAGGTCGGGGCGGCGGTCGGCGAGGATCCTCAGCCCGTTGCGCGCCGAGTCGACCTCCTCGCACTCGTAGAACACGTAGGTCACGTCGTGGCGCGGCTCGGCCTCGGTGACCGCGAGGTGCAGGGCGATCGCGGTGCCGGACTTCATGTCGGAGGTCCCGCAGCCCCACATGAGGTTGCCCTCGGTGCGCGACGGGAAGTTGTCGTGCAGCGGCACGGTGTCGAGGTGCCCGGCGAGCACGACCCGCTGGTCGCGGTTCAGCTCGGTCCGCGCGACGATCGTGTGCCCGAAGCGCTCGACCTTGAGCGCGGTGCCGCTCAGCGCCTCCTCCACGCGGTCGGCGATCTCGGCCTCGTTGCCGGAGACCGACTCGATGTCCACGAGCGCCCTGGTCAGGGCCACGGGATCGGCAAGCACGTCACGGGTGAGCATGACTCGACCTTAGACGGGCGGGCGATCCCGCGCGTGCGGTAGCGTTCGCTCCCGTGACGACCGCGTACATCGACTCCCCCGCCTGGGGCCTTGGCCTGGCCACCGTGACGTCTTCAGGACAGGTGCTGGACGCCTGGTTCCCGGCCGGCAACCTGGGCCTCGGGGCGTTCCCGTCCACCACCGGACTCGATCCCGCCACGGCCGTGGCCGCCACCGCCGCCTCCGTCGCGGACCCCGGCGGCGCGGCCGCCGCGGTCGCCGCCTCGGTGGCCGCGACCGGCCCCGAGTTCGGCTCGTTCGTGGAGGCGGAAGGCCCCCTCGGCCTGCGGTCCGAGATCGTGCGCGTGGAGATCCAGTCGCTCGGCGACGCGCCCGCGAGCACGGCCGACGTGTACCTCCGCCTGCACCTGCTCTCGCACCGCATCGTCCGCCCGCACCAGGCGAACCTCGACGGGCAGTTCGGCCTGCTCGCCAACGTGGCCTGGACCTCGGCCGGCCCGTGCCTGCCCGAGCAGGTGGACGAGCTGCGCGCGCTGGAGCGCCGCGCGGGCCGCCGCCTCACCGTGTTCAGCCTCGACAAGTTCCCGCGCATGGTCGACTACGTGACCCCGTCGGGCGTGCGCATCGCGGACGCCGACCGCGTGCGCCTGGGCGCGCACCTCGCCCCCGGCACGACCGTCATGCACGAGGGCTTCGTGAACTTCAACGCCGGCACGCTCGGCAACTCCATGGTCGAGGGCCGCATCTCGGCCGGCGTGGTGGTCGGCGACGGCACCGACGTGGGCGGCGGCGCCTCGATCATGGGCACCCTCTCCGGCGGCGGCAAGGAGGTCGTCTCCCTCGGCGAGCGCTGCCTGCTCGGCGCGAACGCGGGCGTCGGCATCTCGCTCGGCGACGACTGCGTGGTCGAGGCGGGGTGCTACATCACGGCGGGTTCGAAGCTGACCCTGCCGGACGGGCGCGTGGTGAAGGCTCGTGAGCTCTCGGGCCTGCCGAACCTGCTGTTCATCCGCAACTCGGTGAGCGGCCGCCTGGAGGTCCGCGAGCGCCAGGGGCGCGGCATCGAGCTGAACGCCGCACTGCACGCGAACTGAGCACGGGCCGGGCGGGCCTCGACCATTTCGGGGCCCGCCTGGCCGCTGCTCGCTTGGAACCCGGTGAGCGGATCTCAGCCGGTCGCCGAGGCCTACGCGGCGCCGGTGGTGTCGGCGCGAGCCCGATATGTCGGGCGCTACGCGCCACGACATATCGCGCTCCGGTGCGCGACGGTGCCGGTCAGAGCCGCGACGCGGCCGAATCCACGCGCTCGTCCGTGGCCGTGAACGCGACCCGCACGTGCCGCTCCCCCGCCGGCCCGTAGAACGCGCCCGGCGCCGCGAGGATCCCGCGCTCGGCCAGCCAATCCACGGTCGCCCAGGAGTCCTCGCCGCGGGTCAGCCAGAGGTACAGTCCGGCCTGCGAATGCTCGACCGTGAACCCAGCGCGCTCGAAGGCCTCGCGGAGGACCGAACGGCGGCGACGGTACCGCGCGCGCTGCTCCTCCACGTGCACCTCATCGCCGAGCGCCGCGACCATGGCGGCCTGCACCGGGGCGGGCACGATCATGCCGGCGTGCTTGCGCACGGCCAGCACCTCGTCGACGAGGGCGGCGTCACCGGCCACGAACCCGGCGCGGTAACCGGCCAGGTTCGAGCGCTTCGAGAGCGAGTGCACGGCCAGCACCCCGTCGAAGTTCCCGTCGCAGACCGACAGGATCGACACCGGCTCCGACTCCCACGGCAGCGGCAGGTAGCACTCGTCGCTCACCACGATCGCCCCGCGCTCGCGCGCCCACTCGACGACCTTGCGCAGGTGCGCCTCGGGCAGCACCTTGCCGGTCGGGTTGGACGGCGAGTTCACCCACACCATGCTCACCCGCTCCGGCCCGAGCGCGGTCAGCGAGTCGGCGCGGACCACGCGGGCGCCGGAGAGCAGAACGCCCACCTCGTAGGTCGGGTAGCACACCTGCGGAATGACCACGGTGTCGCCGGGGCCGAGCCCGAGCAGCGTCGGCAGCCAGCCCACGAGCTCCTTCGAGCCGATCGTGGGCAGCACGCCGAACTCGCCCGAGCCGGTGCCGCACCATCGCGTTACCCACTCCCGGATCGCCTCGCGCAGGCGCGGGGTGCCGGCGGTGAGCGGGTAGCCGGGAGCGTTCGACGCCTCGGCCAGCGCCGCCCGGATCAGCTCGGGCACCGGGTCGACCGGCGTGCCGATCGAGAGGTCCACGAGGCCGTCGGCGTGGCGGGCCGCGGTGGCCTTGGCCGGCTCGAGGCGATCCCACGGAAAGTCGGGCAGCCCGGCCGCAAGCGCGCGCCGGGCCCCGAAGGCCGTGCCGGTCAGTGTTCGCGCTCCTGGGGCGGGAGGGAAGCGACGAACGGCGCATCCTTCTCGATCTTGCCGACCTTCGACGCGCCGCCGGGCGAGCCGAGATCGTCGAAGAACGAGTAGTTGGCGCCGACGAAGTCCTTCCACTTCTCCGGGACGTCGTCCTCGTAGAAGATCGCCTCGACCGGGCACACCGGCTCGCAGGCGCCACAGTCCACGCACTCATCCGGGTGGATGTAGAGCATGCGGTTGCCCTCGTAGATACAGTCGACAGGGCACTCCTCGATGCAGGCCTTGTCGAGCAGGTCCACGCAAGGTTCGGCGATGATGTATGTCACGGGTCGCCCTCTTTCGCACCTGAGGCTGCCAACCTGGGGCTGGCAAGCCCCGCCGCATCCCTACCGCGGCGGTACGAGCCTAGTATCCAGGTTCACGGGAGGTCGATCGTGCTCGGGCCACAACATGTGGGACAGCGCGTCGTCGTGCGCCGAATCGTCGGGATGCGCGACGCACGCCCCGTGTTTTCGGACATTCTGGGCCAGCTGCTCGAAGCGACCGAGACGCATCTCACAGTCCGTGCCCGCACCGGCGCGGTCCGCGTTCCATTGCATGAGATCGCACGGGCCAAGCCGGTCCCGCCGCGCCGCCGTTTCACGCCGACCGAGTCGCTGGAGGCCGCCGCGGCACGGGGCTGGCCGGCCCGCGAACAGGCCAACCTGGGCGACTGGCTCCTGCGCGCGACCGACGGCTGGACCCAGCGCGCCAACTCCGCCCTCGCGATCGGCTCCCCCGACCTGCCGACGCCGGACGCGATCGATTTCGTCCAGCAATGGTACCGCCAGCGCTCCCTCACCCCCGCCTTCTCGATCCCGGTCCCGCTCTTCCAGCGCCTGGACGACGAGCTGGAGCGCCGCGGCTGGACGGCGATGCCGATGACCCAGGTGATGACGGTCTCCCTGCCGCACCTGCTCAAGGCCCTCTCACCGGCCTCGGCGCCGTCCGAGCACGCGGCCGGCACCGTCCCCACCACCCCGACTTCGGCCGCCGAGCCGCCAGGGCAACCGAGTCCGGCCTCGTCCACCGGCGAGGCCACGGCCGGCACATCCCCCGCCATTTCACCCTCAGCCACGACCCCGTCCACCGCGTCCCAGAGCCCGGGCGAGGCCTCTCCCACGACCGGCGGACGGGTCGAGCTGGCCACCGAACCGTCGGCGGAGTGGCTGGCCGCGATCGCCGGCCGCAAGGGCCCTTTGCCCGACTCGGCCCGGCACTTGCTCACGGCGGTGCCGAACGTGCGATTTGCGCAGTGGTACGACGAGCAGGGCACCCTCCTGGCCACCGCCCGCGGCTGCGTGGCCGACGACGAGTCGCGCTGGCTCGGCCTGTCCGTGATCGGCGTCGACGAACGCCTGCGCCGGCGCGGCCTGGCCCAGCGCCTGATCGCGGCCCTGGCCGAGTGGGCCGTGACCCTGGGCGCCCGCGACGCCTACCTGCAGGTGGAGCAGCGCAACACGGCAGCCGTGGCGCTGTACTCCCGCCTCGGCTTCACGGTGCATCACGTCTACTCGTCGCGCCGCCTGCTGACCGACTGACCAGCAGCCGGACCTCCGGCCCCGCACACACAGGACTGCACATTCGCGCATCGGCTCCCAGCCGCCCGGGCGTTCGCGCCACAAACCCAGCGCCGAACCCGGCGCCGAGTTGCACGTTCGCGCATCGGCTCCCAGCCGCCCGGGCGTTCGCGCCACAAACCCAGCGCCGAACCCGGCGCCGAGTTGCACGTTCGCGCATCGGCTCCCAGCCGCCGGAGCGTTCGCGCGGCAACCCCGCGTCGACTGCACGTTCGAACGCCGCACAGCCGGCGGCCGAGCCGGCGGAGGCGGAACTAGCGGCGAACGGCCTTGCGGGGCTTGGTGCCGGCTTGCTCGATGTACCGCTTCCAGGACTGCGACCTGTAGTCCAGCCCGGCCGTCATGAGCACCA
This sequence comes from Dactylosporangium sp. CA-139114, assembly GCF_050955725.1. Lineage (NCBI taxonomy): Bacteria > Bacillati > Actinomycetota > Actinomycetes > Micromonosporales > Micromonosporaceae > Dactylosporangium > Dactylosporangium sp. CA-139114. The sequence goes on along the minus strand of NZ_CP192080.1, from coordinate 1,057,994 downwards.
GCAGCCCGATCACCGCGCCGATCGCGGACAGCCCGACGAAGTAGAAGAACTGGCGGAACACGAGCCCGACGCCGTTGCTGAACGGCCCCACCCCGGACACGAACGGCCCGATGAGCACGGCCAGCAGGCACGCGACCACAACGGCCAGCCCGAGCTCGCCGACGACGCGAATCATGGGCACCCGGCGGCCGTACCAGAACGCGACGGGAATCATCACCGCACCGACCGCGAACAGCGCCCAGAGCCCGATGGTGATCTGCTTGGCGTCATCGTCCCCGGCCGCGAACCGCACCACGAGCCGAGCGATGAGATTGACCACGAAGAGACCCCCCGCGACGAGCCCGACGGGCAACCACCGCTCCTTCATAGCCAGCCTCCGTCACTTCAGTTCCCCGATACGCCGAACCCTCGCGATCCCGGCGCGGGAACGTGTTTACCCGTCTACACTGCGTGCGCGCAAGACCCGCCGCCTCAGAGTTCGCTGAACCTCTCCCGGGAGCCGCTTTCGCGCCAGCGGTGAGTCCCCATTCGGCCGAATATTTCCGCACCTCGAACCGACGCTCGGAATCACCACCCGCGCCGCGTTTCCGACGACGCACAACGCGACGCTCCCCCGCCACCCGAAATCCAAACACGACGTTCGCGGACCCCGACGGGAACCGGCACTGGCCGGCCACTCGAACCGCCGGTCCAGACCGCCCGCAACCACAACGACCGCGCGACCCGAGGCCGGCCGAGGACCCCGCACCGAACCAAGCGCCGAAGCCAGTAGCCAGGCCGCCCGCAACCACGACGACCGCGCGGCCCGGGGCGGCCGAGGACCCCGCGCCGAACCAAAGCACCGAGGCCAGTAGCCAGGCGCCGTTATCAGCGCAGACGCCGAATCCGCCGGACGTCAACGAGCCGGCGAGCGTCAACGGCCGACCGCTCAGGTGCCCGCCGGCGTGGGCGGAGTGGTGTCCGGCGCAGGCACGCGCGGCCGCGTGCGCATGGTCGAGACGTACATGCCGATCGCGAACGCCAGCGGACCCGCGAACAGCGTCAGCAGCCCCACCCAGTTGTCCTCGGTGATGATCATGTCGCCTTCGGAGGTGCGGCCCGCCGCCATGATCCACACCACGCACCAGGCGGCCGCCGGCAGCAGCGTCGCCATCCGCCGCCGCGTCGTGGTGTAGGCGAACCAGCCCAGCAGCGGGTTGGTCACCAGCGCCATGAGCAGCGAGACGGGCACGCGCCACCCGCCGATGCGCAGCGGCGAGTAGAGCGCCTCGATGATCGCCAGGGCCGCCCCGAGCAACGTGGCCACGATCAGCCCGGCGACCGTGATGGCGATGTCGAAGGACCGCCGGGCCTCCGGCGACAGGTTGAGCCACGACCGCGAGGGCTCCGCGGCGCCCGGCCACACGACGTCGGACGGCACCGCGAAGCCGCCGTCGGGTGCGGAACCCGCAGACGACGGCTCAACCGGCGCGAACTCGGGCCCAGCCGCGGACCCGGACGCCGACGCGGCCGCGGGGCCGGACGCCGACGCCGACGCGGCCGTGGGCCCGGACGCCGACGCCGACCCGGCCGTGGGCTCGGACGCCGACGCCGACCCGGCCGCGGACTCCGCAACGCCGGTGCCGGAAGCAGCCGCGGGCGCGTCAACGGATCCGGAGCCTCCCGGGCCGCCGTGGACCGGGCCAGCAGAGGCCCCGGAAGCGTCGGTGGGCTCAACCGCGGACTCGCGAGCGAGAGCAGGCCCCGAAGCCGAACGCCCCGGCCGGGGCGGCCCCTTGCGCTTGGTCGTCACGATGCCCCAGGCTCCAGTCCGGACGCCCCCAGCGCCGAGGTCCCCAGCACGGCGGCCGACGAGACGGGCGGCTCCAGCACCGAGGCCCGCGGCGCCGGCACCGCCACGTCGAGCCCGGCGAAGAGGTCTTCCTCCCACCCGTGCGGCCCGACGCCGGGGCCCTTGCTCCCGCGCGCCAGCTGGTAATACTCCACGCCCATGAACTCGGCGCCGAAGTTCCCGGCGATCGAGAACAGCCACGACGTCGGCGGGATCTGCGTGGCGTGCGCCTTGAGGGCGGCCGTCTTCTCCTCCGCGAACTCGTGGGCGTCCACCCGCGCCGCGATGTCCGCGTCCGCGGTGCCGAAGGGCAGGTCCTCCGGACGCTCGATCTCGGCGAACGGGTTGTCGGACGAGCCGCGGAACTGCTCCATGCCGGCCTGCAGGACGGATCGGGGCACGGCCGTCCAGTACACCTTGGCGGGTGCGATCCCCTCCGCCTCGGCCAGCTCCACGGCCCGGGTCAGCACCCGGTGGGCCTGGATGTGGTCCGGGTGGCCGTAGAACCCGTTGGGGTCGTAGGTGACCGCCACCTGCGGGCGGGTCTCGCGAATCACCTCGAGCAGCTCACCCGCGGCCACGTCGAGGTCGGCGCCCCAGAAGGCGCGCGGGTGTTTGTTGGCCGGGGTGTCCATCATCCCGGAGTCGCGGTAGCGCCCGGCCCCGCCGAGAAAGCGGTGGTCGGTCACGCCCAGGTGGCGACAGGCGGTGTCCAGCTCGGCGATGCGATAGCCGCCGAGCTGGTCACCCTCGGCGGCGGCGAGCCCGGCCAGCGCGGGCACGTGGATCTCGCCTTCCTCACCGAGCGTGCAGGTGACGAGGGTGACGTGGGCGCCGTCGGCCGCGTAGCGGGCCATGGTCGCGCCGGTCCCCATCGACTCGTCGTCGGGGTGTGCATGGACGAACAGGATGCTCCGAGCCCTCACGGGGGCAACTCTACGGCCTGCCCCCGACACTTTTCCCAACCGCCACGGTCCGTGTGAGCAGCCACTCACCAAGAGTGACGCCGATGCCCGGTTCCGGGCCAATCACATGACAATCCGCCGGGCACGAGTCAACATTCCGGGGTGGACTATCCGGAGCTGGCCGCACGAACCCGACGTTTCTCCTACGGGGCACCCCGCGCCGTCACGGTGAGCCCGGACGGGGCTCGCGTGATCTTCCTGCGCTCGTCGGGCCCCGAGGACCCGACCGACGCGCTCTGGGTCTTCGACGTCGCCACGCGCACCGAGCGGTGCCTGGCCGACCCGGCGGCGCTGCTGCGGGATCAGCCCGACCTGCCGCCGGCCGAGCGGGCACTGCGCGAGCGGCTGCGGCTGTCCGCGGGCGGCATCGGCTCGTTCGCGCTGGACGGGGCCGGGGTGCTGGCCGTCTTCCCGCTCGGCGGCCGGCTGTTCCGCGCCGACCTGCTCACCGGCGATGTGACCGAGCTCGACACCGCCGGGCCGGTCGTCGACCCGCGGCTCGACCCGACCGGACGCCGGATCGCCTACGTCACCGGCGGCGCCCTGCGGGTGATCGACGCCGACGGCACGGACTCGCTCCTGGCCGGCGAGGAGGGCGTGACCTGGGGGCTCGCCGAGTTCATCGCAGCCGAGGAATTTCACCGCTTCCGGGGATACTGGTGGTCGCCCGACGGCCACAGCATCCTCACCGCGCGCGTGGACGAGTCGCGGGTCCCCCGGTGGCACCTGCACGACCCGTCGCTGCCGGAGCAGCCGCCCACCACGATCGCCTATCCGCACGCGGGCGCGAGCAACGCCAAGGTCACGCTGCACGTGCTCGACCTCGATGGCGGCTGGGTCGACGTGCACTGGGACCGCGAGACCTACCCCTATCTCGTCGCCGCCACCTGGTCGGAGCAGGGCGGACCGCTGCTCGCGGTGCTGCGCCGGCTGCAGCAGCACGGCCTCGTGATCGCCGTCGACCCGCGCACCGGCGAGACGCAGGTCCACGCCGAGCTCGCCGATCCGCGCTGGGTGGAGCCGGTGCCGGGCACGCCCGCGCACCTCGCGGACGGCCGGGTGCTGGTCGGTGGCGAGCTCGCCCACGATGGATACGACGCCCGCTGCCTGTTCGCCGACGGGAGCCTGATCACACCGCCCAATCTGTACGTCCGCCGCGTGGCCGGACGCCTTGAGGGCGACCTGATCGTGGAGGCCAGCGACGGGGAGCCGAGCGAGCAGCACGTCTTCCACATCCCGGTCACCCAGTCCAGCCCGCGCGCGACGCGCCTGACCACGGAGCCGGGCTGGCACGTGGCCCAGGCGGCCGGGCGGACCATCGTGATCGGGTCGCAGACGCTGGAGCGGGCGGGGTGGGAGTACCGCATCATCCACAACGACGAGCAGGTCGGCGCGATCGCGTCCCACGCCGCGCCACCACCCTTCGCGCCGCGACCCGCTCTTGAACGGGTGACCGACCGGCGCGTCCCGACGGGCGTGGTCTATCCCCGCAGCCACGTGGCCGGGCGCCGGCTCCCGGTGCTGGTGGCGATCTACGGCGGCCCGGGCCATCAGGAGGTCGTCGCCGCCCGGGCCCGCTGGGTGGAGAAGCAGTGGTGGGCCGACCAGGGCTTCGCCGTCGTGACCATCGACAACCGTGGAACACCCGGCGTCGCGCCCAGCTTCGACAAGGCCATCCACCGCCGCTTCTCCGACGTGATCCTGGCCGACCAGGTCGACGCGCTCGAGGCGCTCGCCGGCAAGCACCCCGACCTCGATCTCGGGCGGGTCGCGATCCGCGGCTGGTCGTTCGGCGGCTGGCTGTCGGCGCTCGGGGTGCTGCGGCGGCCGGACGTGTACCACTGCGCGGTCGCCGGCGCCCCCGTCACGGACTGGGCGCTCTACGACACCGCCTACACGGAGCGATACCTCGGGCTGCCCGCCGACGCCCCCGACGTCTACGCGCACAACTCGCTGGTCGAGCTGGCCGCCGAGCCGCCGGTGCGCCCCGAGGACGCTCGGCCGATGCTGCTCGTGCACGGCCTGGTCGACGACAACGTGGTCGCCGCGCACACGCTGCGCCTCTCGGCCGCCCTGCTCGCCGCGGGCCGGCCGCACTCGATGATCCCGCTGACCGGCGCCACGCACATGGCCGCGGGCGGGCTGGCCGAGAAGCTGCTGCGCATCGAGCTCGACTTCATCCGCCGCTCGCTACAGGCACCGGGCTGATCGCCGGACCCACGCCCGGCCGCCGCCGATCAGCCGCTCGCGGTGGGCGCCAGGCTGATCACCACGTCGCCGCCGAGGCGCCCGCCCTCGGGTGAGCGCCGCACGGCGCCGGAGTGCAGCAGCGCGACGATGAGCTTCTGGGCGTCGGCGGCGCGGTACACCGTGTCCGTGAGCGCGAACCGCTTCAGCTCGGTGACGGTGAGCCCGCCGTCGCCGAGCCGCGCCAGCAGCTCGCGCCGCAGCGCGCCCGGGTTTGGCTCCAGCGAAATGTCCATCAGGTGCTCCTCGGGGTCGCGCGGGTCGCGATAGCGCACGCCGGCGTACTCGTCCAGCGCCCACAGCTCGCTCTTGAACGCCTCCAGGCTCTTGTCCGAGCGCGTGCCGAAGCCGACGAGCATTTCGCTGTCGCCATCGACCAACTCGACACCCACGGTGAGCCCCAGCCCCGCCGCGTGCAGTTCCGAGCGTTGTTTCTCCCAGGTACCGGCGGGGGCTGTGAGGAGTACGACAGCCGCTTTGAAGCTTTTCCCAACGCTGTCGTCGACCATTGCCAGCAGGGGCCCGCTCGCGGCCCCGGCCGCCTTGAGAACGGCGCCGACATTGCCGCCGGGCACAACGTGAACCGCCATTTCCGCAGGTGTACCGATTTCACGCTGCACAGCCGCGAACCGCCCCACCAACGCCTCGATTCCGGGCGCGACGAACAGCAGCGTAAGCCGCCCACGGAGCCGATCCCCGAACTCCCCGAACGCCCGCAACGCCGCCTCGGCCGCGTCATGATCGATCCCCCGCGCGGACGCGTAGAGAAACGCCGCACCATGCTGCGCATGCAGATTCCCGGGCGCCCAGGTGTCGACACAGCGCACGAGCAGTTCCCGGGTTACCGCACGGATCGACATATCGTCCTTTCTACTCCAGCACCAGTCCCGCTACCTTAAGCACGTCGATACACGGGACGGGGAGGAACACCGTGGCGGACAAGCAAATCAAGATCGACCCGGAGGGCGTGCGCGCGTTCGGCGCCGGCCTCCAGTCTTACGTGGACAAGGACATCGCCCCAACGACGGACTTCGTGACGTACCAGCTGCAGTCCTTCGGCGCCTTCGGCATCCACAGCGCCAGCCCAACGGTCCAGGACGCGGCCTTGCAGTACTGGAACACGATGAACCAGGCCATCACGTTCCTGTCTGCGCTTTCGCACAATACGGGCGCCCTCGCCCGGACGGCGCACGACCTGGTCACCACGTACCTCGATGCCGACATCGACTCCGCCGACTTCCTGAAGGCGGTTGAGGGCGGCGCGTCGAAGGGCCTGACCGCCTCGGAAAGAGCCGCCGACCAGGCAGAACAGGTCCAGACCCGCAACGCGCAGCTCGAGGAGCGGCGCAACATGCACGGCGGCGCCGAATGAGCGCCTACCAGCACTACACGGTGCGCGAACTCTGGCAGATGGTGGCCCACGAGAGCGCGGCCTCGCACGCCGAGGCCATGCGCGGCTGGGACGCCAAGCGCTCGATGCTCAGCGCCCAGATCGGCAATCTCCGACGGCTACGCCAGGACCTCGCCGACGCCTGGAGCCCAGAGGGCAGCCCTGCCGCGCAGGCCTACCTCGCCGAAATCGACCGGACCATCGATGCGATGGCCCATGCGCAGGAAGCGGCCGGCCAGGCCAGAACGATTTATGCCAAGGTGACCGATGCGTTGATAGCGGCGCAGCAGCGGATCAAGCCGTTGCACGATGCCTACGACGATCGGAAGGCGGCCTGGCGGGCGTACCTCGCGAAAACCCCTGCGGGTCCGATGGTCAGCTCCTTGCCCGAAAGCTGGGCACCAGACGTGGGTATGCCAGAGCTCGCCACCTACGCTGTGCTGCGCCAGCATCGAGAGGAACTCGACAAGCAGGCTCGCGCCATCATGGAAGACACCGACGCGAAGGTGACCGCCGCCACCGCTCAGCGAGTCGATATGCCACGAATCCAACGCTTTGACGACGGCGCAACGCCACCTCGGCCGTCGGTCCCGCACGGTGGCCGTAGCAGCGGCTCTTCCGGCACCAGCCGCCAGCCTGCTCCAGTGTTCGATCCGCCTCCGCCCAGTCTCGGGCTGATCAACACCGTCCCTGGCCCATTGTCCCAGCCGATTACCTTTGACCCCGGGCCGTTCCTGACTAGAACGCCACCGCCAGTCGTCCCGCCGGTGCTGATGCCGCCCCCGCCGACCGTTCCGACCGCCGCGCCTACGACCTCGGTGACGCCACAGCTGCCAATGCCGCCAATGACCAGCCGCAGACCGGGCCAGTTGATGCCAACCAACGGCGTCATCGAACGGCCCCTGGCCCAGCCCGGCGCCGGGTTGCCGGGACGCGCGCCGCTCGGTGAGCGCAGGGGCGCTGGCAGTGCCGAAGGGTCGGGCGTCATCCGATCCACGGGGCGCGACAATGGCCGGCGGGCCATGTCCGGCCGAGGCGCGGAGGGCGGCGAACGCTTGCCAGGGGGCGGCTGGCGGGATCGGAGTTACGAGGCATACAGCCAGCGTCGACCTGGACGCCAGCGCTCAGACGACGAAGTATGGCACGTACGGGAGGGCGTTGCTCCTGTGCTCGAGCCACCGCCAGCCGTACCTACTGGCGACGTACCCCCCGGCGTGATCGGTATCGACCGTTGACCCTGCGACGACTCACACAGCCGGTTGTGGTCGCGATGCTGGTGGCGCTGGCCGCACCCACGCCGGCGCTGGCCGACAGTGTTCGCGACCAGCAGTGGCACCTGGGCTTCATGCACGTCACGGAGGCGCAGCGCATCAGTCAAGGTGAGGGTGTACTCGTCGCCGTCGCCGATACCGGCGTCGCGGCGACCGTCCCGGAACTGGCCGGAGCGGTGGTACCCGGCAAAGACTTCGGCGGCAACACCGGCGACGGAACCCGCGACCCGGCCGGCCACGGTACCGCAATGGCCACGCTCATCGCCGGCCACGGCCGCGGCACCGGCAAGGGCGTGCTCGGCATCGCCCCCAGAGCCACGATCCTGCCGATTCAGCTCTCGCCCGACTTCGTCTTCGCCATGGGTTACGCGCGCGATGTGGCCGCCGCCATCGACTACGCCGTGAGCAAGGGCGCCAAGGTCATCTGCCTGTCGATCGGCAGCGGCGACGCCGACATCGTGCGCACCGCGATCACCAAAGCCCTGGCCGCCGACGTCGTAGTGGTCGCCGCGGCCGGCAACAAGCCCGACGTCGGCAGCGTCGACTTCCCAGCCAAGGTGCCGGGCGTTGTCGCGGTCGGCGCCGTGGACCGCAACGGCGACCGCGCCGCGATCTCCGTCGCCGGCCCCGAACTCACCCTGGTCGCCCCCGGCGTCGACATCACCGCGGTCGACGCCGAAGGAAGAACACGCATCGGCACCGGCACCAGCGACGCCAACGCCCTCGTCGTCGGCGCTGTCGCCTTGATCCGCGCGAAGTACCCACAGCTCAAAGGCCCAGAAGTGGTGCGCAGGCTGACCGAGACGGCACAGGACAAGGGCGAGCCGGGCAAGGATCCGGTGTACGGCTACGGCGTCATCGACCTCGTCAAAGCCCTCACCGCCGACATCACCCCCGCCCCGACCAGCGCCTCCCCATCCCCACCAGCGGCAACCGGCGCAGGTGGCGGCCGGACCGCAGCCGTGCTCGCCGCCATCAGCGCCGCCGTCGTCGTCATGGTCCTCATCGCCGTACTCCAGATCATCATCCGCAGCCGCCGGCGCCGCCCATGACATCGCGCCTCACCCCCGTGGTCGCGCTTCATGCTCGCCGTCCCGGGCGATCGGACTCCGCAGTCGTCCGCGGCGGGAGTAGGTTCGGGGCATGGCTGTCGTACTCGGCAATGACGACGTCTCCGCCGCGCTCGCTGAGCTCCCGGGCTGGTCCGGTGACTCGGGCGGCATCGAGCGCTCGGTGACCGCGCCCTCGTTCCTCGACGGTATCCGGCTGGTCGCCGAGGTCGCGCACGTGGCCGAGGCGGCCGACCATCACCCCGAGATCGACATTCGCTGGCGGACGCTCACCTTCCGGCTCTTCACCCACTCGGTCGGCGGGGTGACCGAGAAGGATCTCGCGCTGGCGCGGCAGATCAACGAGTTGATCGGGTAGCCAAGACATCGACGTAGGGTCGTGTCCGCCCAAAGTGTCATACCCCCTCGGTAGGGTCCAACCATGACCCACTTCGACGTGGCGACCGCGGCGGTGGAGGCGGCTCTCGCAGCCGGCGCCCGGTATGCCGATGCCCGCGTGATGCACCGCCGCTCCGAGTCGATGACCGCTCGCAACGGTGAGATCGAGGAGCTGAGCCAGGACGAGGACGCAGGCGTCGGTGTGCGGGCACTGGTGGGTTCGAGCTGGGGCTTTTTCGCGATACCGGACCTGGGCTCCGCGGCCGCCAAGCGCGCGGGCGAGCGGGCTACGGCGATCGCGCGGGCCTCGGCCACGGTGCCGGGGCCGGCGGTCGACCTCGTCGGCGTCGAGGCGCGCGTGGACTCCTGGGCCAGCGCGTGCGAGGTGGACCCGCTCGGGGTCGCGCTGTCGGTCAAGGGCGATCTGCTCACGGCCGCGACCGCGGAGTCGCACAAGGCCGGCGCAGATATCGCCGAGGGGCTCTACCAGATCTGGGACACGCGCAAGTGGTTCGTCTCGTCGCAGGGGCACCGCATCGACCAGCACATTCGCGAGTCGGGGGCGGGCATCTCGGCCACGGTCGTCGGTGAGGGCGAGACCCAGCGGCGGTCGTATCCGTCCTATCGCGGGCAGTACGGCACGCGCGGCTGGGAGATCGTCGACGAGCTGGACCTCACGGCGCACGCGGCTCGCATCGCCGACGAGGCGCGGGCGCTGCTGACGGCGCCGCAGTGCCCGGCGGGTGAGACGACGCTCATCCTCGGCAGCGAGCAGATGGCCCTGCAGATCCACGAATCCGTCGGGCACGCCATCGAGCTCGACCGCATCCTCGGGTGGGAGGCGGCGTTCGCGGGCACGTCGTGGCTGGACCTGGCCAAGATCAATCAGCTGCGGTACGGCTCCGAGCTCATGAACATCACCATCGACCCCACGATCCCGGGTGCGCTCGGGTCGTTCGGCTACGACGACGAGGGCACCCCGGCTCAGCAGCGGTACGCGGTCCGCGACGGCATCTGGGTCGGCACGCTCGCCGGTCGCGACTCGGCCGCGGTGGCGGGGCTGGACTACGCGGGAAGTGTGCGCGCCGACGGCTGGGCCCGCCTGCCGATGGTCCGGATGACCAACGTCGGCCTGCTCCCCGGCCCGCACACGCTCGACGAGATGATCGCCGCGACCGAGGACGGCGTGCTCATGGACATGAACCGCTCCTGGTCGATCGACGACAAGCGCCTCAACTTCCAGTTCGGCTGCGAGATCGGCTGGGAGATCAAGAACGGCCGCCGCGGGCGGATGCTGCGCAACCCGACCTACACGGGCATCGGCCCCCGCTTCTGGGGCTCGATGGACATGCTCAGCTCGGAGACCGTCTCCTGGGGCACCCCGAACTGCGGCAAGGGTCAGCCGGGCCAGATCGGCCACACCGGCCACCCGGCCGCCGCGGCCCGCTTCCAGAACGTCCGGGTGGGAGTCCGCGGATGACGCCCCCGAGCGGCACCATGAACCCGGCGGGAACCCGCCACCACCACACCGGCCAAACCGGCCCACTCCCAGCACCGCCGAACGGGAGCCCGCGAAACGCCCGGCCCGTCGCGACGAACGCGACGACAACGAGGGCGACGCGGAACGCGAGCGGCCCCGCGATGCACGGCGCGCGCGAACGGAACGCGGGAGAGCGCGGTGCGGGACAGCGCAACGCGGGAGAGCGCAGCGCGGGACAGCGCAATGCGAGGAAGACCCCGCCGGTCAGCGGGAACGGGAACGTGACGGATCTGGACACGTGCGTAGGGGTGCGGGGATGAGCGTGACGGCGACGGAGACCGACCTGGCCCAGCGGGTGCTGGAGCTGGTCGGCACCGGGATCGAGGCCGAGGTGACCGTCGAGCGGCAGGAGCTGGCGCTGACGCGGTTCGCCGGGTCGTACATTCATCAGAACGTGGCGGACGAGATCACCGGGGTGCGGCTGCGCCTGCACGCGGACGGCCGCACGGCCAGCGCCTCGACGACGGTGCTCGACGGGCTCGACGATCTCGTGCGGCGCACGGTCGCCTCGATGCGGCTTGCGCCCGCCGATCCGACGTGGCCCGGGCTCGCGCCGCCGGAGCCGCTCGCGTTCACAGGCAACGTGGACGACGAGACCGCGCGGGCGTCGCCGGACGATCGGGCCGCCCGGGTGCGGGCCTTCGTGGCGCAGGCCGAGGGGCTCGACACCGCCGGGTACTGCCGGACGTCCGCGGCCCGCGTGGTCTACGCGAACTCGGCCGGGCAGCACCTGGCCGCGGCGCGGACGAGCGCGGCGATGGACGGCATCGCGCGGACCTCGAGCTCCGACGGGCTGGCCCGGCTCGCCGCGGTGCGCCTGGGCGACATCGACGGCGCGGTGCTCGGGGCGCGGGCGGCCGCGAAGGCCCGGGCCGGTGTCGACCCGGTGGAGCTGCCGCCGGGGCGCTACGAGGTGGTGCTCGAGGCGGCCGCGGTCTCCGACGTGCTGCAGATGCTCGCGATGTACGGCTTCAACGCCAAGATGGTTCTCGACCGCCAGTCGTTCCTGCAGGTCGGGGAGGCGCAGTTCGACCCCTCGGTGACCCTGGTCGAGGACGCGTCGCAGCCGGACGCGACCGCGACGCCGTTCGACGCCGAGGGCACTCCGCGGCGGCGGGTGGTGCTCGTGGACCGGGGCGTGTCGAGCGGGGTGGTGCACGATCGCCGGACGGCGGCGCGGGCCGGGGGCGGGGCGGAGTCGACCGGGCACGCGATCCCGGGCGGGGCCAGCTTCGGGGCGCTCCCGTCGAGCCTGCGGCTGCTGCCCGCGGAGGGGCCGGCCCCGCAGGAGGTCGACGGGCCGGCGACGGACTCGACGGTCGCGGCGCTCGTCGCCGGGGTCGAGCGCGGGCTGCTCGTGACGGACAACCACTACACCCGGGTGCTCGACCCGCGGCCGCTCGTCGTCACCGGGCTCACCCGCAACGGCGTCTGGCTCATCGAGGACGGCCGGATCACGACCCCGGTCCGGAACTTCCGCTTCACCCAGTCCTACGCGCAGGCGCTCGGCCCCGGAGCCGTGCTCGGGATCGGCTCGCACGCGGTGGAGATGCCCGGGCCGTGGGCGGAAGCGGGATTCGTGGCGCCGGCGCTGCGGCTGGCATCGTGGAATTACACCGGGGGCGCATCGGGCTGAGGATTCTTCGCGACGCAAAACCCGGCCCGCCAAACCGGCGAGGCGACGGCGGCCGGGTCAAAGCGCCGACAAGTCGAACGACGGAAAGGCAAAGCGCCAACCACACGGCGTCCTAACCCCGGGACGCCAAGTAGCGGACAATGCGCCAACTTAGGTAAACCTATCCAAAGTTAGGATCATGCGAATGGCGTGGTCACCGCGCCAGGAGTGAAGTTCTCCACAACGGGCAACAGGCTTTCGGCGAAGGTCTTTCGGTATCGAGTCGGCACACGCAAGACTCCCAACGCACGTCGCTGCGGGATCGGGCGTAACGTGTGCACCGACCACAGATCGGTACATCAGAGAACTCTTCACCAGCCCGTCCAGGGAGTACTCACCATGACGACCACGCCTACACGGCCTCGGTCAGTTTCGGGCGCGGGGCCCCGCGCAGCGATCGGCGCCAAGACATTGCGGACGGACGGGTGGCGGACTTACCCGCTGTCCATCGCGGCGATTCTGCTGTTCTTCATCGTCTATTCGACGATCCGGATTTTCATGGCGAAGTGGTACTTCGTCGGGGAGCACGGATACCTGACCCCGCTGTACTCCCCGTGTCTGAGCGACTCCTGCATCAAAGGCTCGAGCCACTTCGGCACCCCCTTCGGCGCGTTCCCGCGCTGGCTCCCGCTGGGCCTGGCCGCGTTCCCGTTCGTCGCCGGCTTCCGGGTGACGTGCTACTACTACCGCAAGAGCGGGTACCGCTCGCTCTGGCTGTCACCGCAGGCGTGCGCCGTGCAGGAGCCGCACAAGAAGTACAGCGGCGAGACCCGCTTCCCGCTGGTCTTCATGAACTCGCACCGCTACTTCTTCTACGTGGCGTCGCTGATCCTGCTGATCAACGTCTGGGACGCCTTCCACGCGTTCAAGGGCACCGACGGCGGCTTCGGCATCGGGCTCGGATCGCTGATCATCGTCGTCAACGTGCTCGCATTGGCCGGCTACACCGCCAGCTGCCACGCCTGCCGGCACGTGATGGGCGGGCGGCTCAAGCACTTCTCGAAGCACCCGGTGCGCTACCGCCTCTGGACGCTGATCTCCAAGCTCAACACCCGGCACGGCACGTTCGCGATGACGTCGCTGTTCACGGTCATCCTCACGGACGCGTACATCATGGCCGTGTCCGCGGGCTGGATCACCGACCTTCGAATCTGGAATTAGGACCCCCCGATGACGAACATCGAGCGACACACCTACGACGTCGTGGTGATCGGTGCGGGCGGCGCCGGGCTGCGGGCCGCCATCGAGGCCCGGCTCGCGGGCAAGAAGACCGCCATCATCTCGAAGTCGCTGTTCGGCAAGGCGCACACGGTCATGGCCGAGGGCGGCGCCGCCGCGGCCATGGGCAACGTCAATGCGAACGACAACTGGCAGGTGCACTTCCGCGACACCATGCGCGGCGGCAAGTTCCTGAACAACTTCCGCATGGCGGAACTGCACGCCAAGGAGGCCCCGGAGCGAATCTGGGAGCTCGAGACCTACGGCGCGCTGTTCGACCGTACGAAAGACGGAAAGATCAGCCAGCGCAACTTCGGCGGCCACGAGTATCCGCGGCTGGCCCACGTCGGTGACCGCACCGGCCTGGAGCTGATCCGCACGCTGCAGCAGAAGATCGTCTCGCTGCAGCAGGAGGACTACGCGGCGCACGGCGACTACGAGGCGCGCATCCGGGTGTTCCAGGAGTGCACGATCACGGAGCTGTTCATCGAGAACGGCGCGGTGGCGGGCGCGTTCGGCTACTACCGCGAGTCCGGCGACTTCGTGCTGTTCGAGACCTCGGCGATCGTGCTGGCCACGGGCGGCGTGGGCAAGTCCTACAAGGTCACGTCGAACTCGTGGGAGTACACGGGTGACGGCCACGCCCTCGCCCTGCGCAGCGGCGCGACGCTGATCAACATGGAGTTCCTGCAGTTCCACCCGACCGGCATGGTGTGGCCGCCCTCGGTGAAGGGCATCCTGGTCACCGAGTCGGTCCGCGGTGACGGCGGCGTGCTGCGCAACACCGACGGCAAGCGGTTCATGTTCGACTACGTCCCCGACGTCTTCCGCAAGCAGTACGCGGAGACCGAGGAGGAGGCCGACCGCTGGTACTCCGACCCGGACAACAACCGCCGCCCACCCGAGCTGCTCCCCCGCGACGAGGTCGCACGCGCGATCAACAGCGAGGTCAAGGCCGGCCGCGGCACCCCGGCCGGCGGCGTGCTGCTCGACATCGCCAGCCGCCTGCCCGCCGAGCAGATCATCAAGCGGCTGCCCTCGATGCACCACCAGTTCAAGGAGCTGGCGGACGTCGACATCACCAAGCAGCCCATGGAGGTCGGCCCGACCTGCCACTACGTGATGGGCGGGGTCGAGGTCGACGCCGACTCGGCGGCCGCGGCGGTGCCCGGGCTGTTCGCGGCGGGCGAGGTCTCCGGCGGCATGCACGGCTCCAACCGGCTCGGCGGCAACTCGCTGTCCGACCTGCTGGTGTTCGGCAAGCGGGCGGGCGAGCACGCGGCGGCATACGCGACCGAGACCGGCCGGCGCAAGCCGACCCCGGCGGCGGTCGAGGCGGCCGTGGAGACGGCGCTGGCCCCGCTGCAGCGCGGTGAGGGCGGCGAGAACCCGTACGCGCTGCACCAGGAGCTGCAGGACATCATGGGCACGCTGGTCGGCATCATCCGCCGCGACGGCGAGCTGCGCGACTCGCTGGTGCGCCTGGCCGAGCTCAAGGAGCGGGTGAAGAAGGTCGGCGCGACCGGCGGCCGGCGCTACAACCCGGGCTGGCACCTGGCGCTCGACCTGCGCAACATGCTCATCGTCTCCGAGTGCACGGCGAAGGCGGCGCTGGAGCGCACCGAGTCCCGTGGCGGGCACACCCGCGAGGACCACCCGAAGATGGACCCGACCTGGCGCAAGGTCAACCTGGTCTGCTCGCTCGACGGGGAGGACGTCCGGCTCGAGCACAAGCCGCTGCCGGTCATGCGTCCGGAGCTGCAGGCCCTGTTCGAGCGCAGTGAGCTGGCCAAGTACATGACCGACGAGGAGCTGTGATGGGTACCAAGCGCCACTTCCGCGTCTGGCGCGGCGACGACACGGGCGGCCGGCTCGAGGACTTCCAGGTGGAGGTCAACGAGGGCGAGGTCGTGCTCGACGTCATCCACCGCCTCCAGGCCACCCAGACGCCCGACCTCGCGGTGCGCTGGAACTGCAAGGCCGGCAAGTGCGGCTCCTGCTCGATGGAGATCAACGGCAAGCCGCGCCTGGGCTGCATGACCCGGATGTCGACGTTCGGCGACAACGAGACCGTGACCGTCACCCCGCTGCGCACCTTCCCGGTGATCCGCGACCTGGTCACGAACGTCAACTTCAACTACCAGAAGGCCCGGGAGATGCCGGCCTTCGCGCCGCCGAAGGGCGTCGAGCCCGGCGAGTACCGCATGCAGCAGATGGACGTCGAGCGCTCGCAGGAGTTCCGCAAGTGCATCGAGTGCTACATGTGCCAGAACGTGTGTCACGTGATCCGCGACCACGAGGAGAACAAGCGGGCCTTCTCCGGTCCCCGCTTCTTCATCCGGGCCGCGGAGCTGGACATGCACCCGCTCGACGCGCGCGGCGACCGCAAGGAGATGGCCCAGGCGGAGCAGGGCCTCGGCTACTGCAACATCACCAAGTGCTGCACCGAAGTCTGCCCGGAGCACATCAAGATCACTGATAATGCGATCATTCCCATGAAGGAACGCGTTGTCGATCGGAGGTACGACCCGGTGACCTGGCTTGGGCGCAAGATCTTCCGCCGTGACCAGCTGGACGAGCCGGCCCTGGCCCACGCGTCGAGCCCGACGGGCGCGGCCGCGGACACGGCCTCGCACTGGCACCAGCAGGGCCCCGTGCCGCAGGACCCCTCCGTGGGCGCCGACGGCAAGCTCCCCGTGGCCGAGCTCTACCTCGACCGGGCGGCCGCGGCCTCCCCGTTCGGCGACGACCAGGAGTTCCCGCTGCCGCCGGAGAAGCTGCGGTACAACCACCCGGACGCGCACTAGCTCGCGGTTCGCGATGCGGGGCCTCGACCGGCGGTCAGAGGTCCCGCATCGCGGCCACGTACCTGTCCGTGACCCGGGCCTGCACCAGCCGGGCCACGGGCGCGCCGAGCTTCGTCCACCACTTCGCCGGGCGGCTGAACGCCCGGACCTCGAACCACACGGCGCCCTCGGCGTCGGTGGAGAGCAGGAACGCCTCCTCGCCGGTCTCCACGTGCCCCGGGAGCGTCCCGAACCCGAACCCGAAGCGGTCGGCCCGATCCTCGATCCACACGATCTTGCACGGCACCCACAGCCGCAGCGGCCCCGCCCCGATGCCGGAGGCGAACTCGACCCCGAGCCCGGCCCGCTCCGCGTCGGTACGCACCCGCAGCCCCGCCCCGCGCTGCGGCCGCCAGTGCGCGAGCGCCTCGGCCGCCTCGGCGAACCCCGCCGTGAGACGGACCCGCCGGGTCACATGCAGATAGCCGGCCGGCAGCGGCCCCTCGCGCGTCGCGCCGACCTCGGCGTAGGTGACATCCACGCGGTTGAAGGTAACAACGCCGCCTACGAGGGCAGCAGGGGCTCCAGCGCGTGCACGATCGGCGCGTCGGCGGGCAGCCACGGCACGCTGTCGAGCTCTGCGGCACCCAGCCAGCGCAGGTCGCTGTGCTCGAGCGGGAGCGGCTGCGCGTCGTTGAGCAGCGTCGCGACGTACACCCGCAGAATCGCGGTCCCGTTCAGCATCGCGATGTCGTCCCCGACGCGCTCGCCCACGGCGATGTCGACGCCGAGCTCCTCCTGGCACTCGCGGACCAGCGCCTGCACCTCGGTCTCCCCCGGATCGACCTTGCCCCCGGGGAACTCCCACTTTCCGGCCATTTCGGGCGGCTGGGCGCGCTCGCACGCCAAAACCCGCCCATTCGCGATGATCGCCGCGCCGACGATGATCCGTGGCATCAACCGTTCGGTCTGCACGGGCAACCAGGGTGCCAGATCCAGATGAAGTTCCGGTGGCGGGCTCTGCCCTGTTGTTCACCAGACGCGGGAAGAGTGGCCGTGGACAGATCCACCGGTTGCTCGTCAGACTTGCAGACACCGTTGATGACGGGCAGGCTTCGAATCGGCCACAAGCCGGCAACGATGCCGTGGGAGGGTAGGTCGACATGCGGGCCCGGTGGAGCGACGATCACCGTGACTATCTCAGCGATGCGCTGGCCTTACTGCAAGGCTGGACGCACGACGGCGGCGAGATCCGCCGGACGCTGCATCTCGACGATTCCCAGCATGCGGCACTCACCGAGCGAATGAAAGTGGTCGCCGACGCGGTCGGTGTCCGCCCGGACGTCCGCCGCCTGGACGGCCGCACGCAGATCCGCTTACGGGTGCCCGGCAGCGACGAGTCGGACCTGTCCCCGGGCGAGGTCACGCTGGCCGCGCGCATCGAGGATCTGTACAAGAACATCATTGCCGGAGCGGCATAAAATTTCTTGCTCGGGCCGCGTCAGCGGCGGACCGTAGCTCCCGCCAGGAATCCCGACGCCCGTAGTGCCAAGACCGCACCAGGCACACGCTTCCCGGCGGGCGGATATGCCGGGCGCTGGCGCGCCACGACATATCCGACTTTTCGTATATGCGCGGTTCAAGGTAAAGACAAGGGCGGCACCCACTCCGACGGTGCCGCAGTGATAGATGGCCCATGGCCCTGCGCAATTACTCCGCCGTCCCCAACCGCGACTCCCGCGCCTACTGCGACGCCGCGGTCGGCTTCCGCGCACGGCGGGCGAACGGGGCGCGCCGCCCGCGAGCCGGCGTCAGTACTCGCCCTTGATGACGAAGAACGAGCCGCGAATGGTGCCGGCCAGCTTGGACCGCTGACGAGCGAACTTGAAGCGCTCGGCCAGCTCGGCCGGGACGTCCATCCCGTCGGAGAGCTTGAAGCCCACGGCGCGCTTCTGGCCGGACTCGAGCGTGTAGAGCACGTTGACGGCCAGCCCCGAGCGGTAGAACACGTAGGTCCAGCGGATGCCCTCGACCTCGAAGGACGTCGCCTCCAGCGGCTCGGAGCCGATGGCGAGGTCGCGCTCCTCGCGCAGGATGCGGTGCACGTACTCCACCGCATCCGCCGCCTCCGACGCCGGCTCGACCGCGAAGACGTGGCCGTACTTGTTCCTGAAGTAGCGCGCCTCGTTGGCGCGCAGGCCGGCCAGGGCCTCGGCCACGGGCGACGACTCCAGCCCGGCGGTGGAGACGTTCTCGAAGTCGACGACGTACGTCACGTGTGCTCCTAGACGTTGAAGCGAAACTCGACCACGTCGCCGTCCTGCATCACGTAGTCCTTGCCCTCGATGCGCACCTTGCCCGCGGCCTTGGCCGCGTTCATCGCGCCCGCCGCCATCAGGTCCTCGAACGACACCACCTCGGCCTTGATGAAGCCGCGCTGGAAGTCCGAGTGGATGACGCCGGCCGCCTCGGGAGCCGTGGCCCCGATCGGGATCGTCCAGGCGCGGGCCTCCTTGGGCCCGGCGGTGAGGTACGTCTGCAGCCCCAGCGTCCGGAACCCCACCCGGATCAGCTGGTGCAGGCCCGGCTCCGGCTGCCCGATCGAGGCCAGCAGCTCCAGGGCCTCCTCCTCGTCGAGGTCGGTGAGCTCGGACTCGATCTTGGCGTCGAGGAAGATCGCCTCGGCCGGGGCGACCAGGGCCCGCAGCTCGCCGAGGAAGGCCTCGTCGGACAGGCCGGCCTCGTCGACGTTGAAGACGTACAGGAAGGGCTTCGCGGTCAGCAGGTGCAGCTCACCGAGCTCGGAGACGTCGAAACCGGCCGCGTAGAGCGTGTTGCCCTCGTTGAGCAGCTCCGAGGCGGCCTTCGCGGCCGCGGCGACGCCGGAGCGCTCCTTGCGGACCTTCGCCTCCTTCTCGAGCCGCGGCAGCGCCTTCTCGATCGTCTGCAGGTCGGCGAGGATCAGCTCGGTGTTGATCGTCTCGATGTCGTCGCGCGGCGAGACCTTGCCGTCGACGTGCACCACGTTGGGGTCCGAGAACGCCCGCACCACCTGGCAGATCGCCGACGCGTCGCGGATGTTGGCCAGGAAGGCGTTGCCGCGCCCCTGCCCCTTCGAGGCCCCGCGCACCAGGCCGGCGATGTCGACGAACGACACCGGCGCCGGGATGACCTTCTGCGAGTCGTACAGCTCGGCCAGCCGCCCGAGCCGCGCGTCGGGCAGCCCGACCACGCCGACGTTGGGCTCGATGGTCGCGAACGGATAGTTCGCCGCGAGCGCGTCACCCTTGGTCAGGGCGTTGAACAGGGTGCTCTTGCCCACGTTGGGCAGGCCGACGATGCCGATGCTGAGTGCCACGACATGTCAGCTTACGCAACCCGCCCTCAGCCCAGTTCGATCCCCAGCTCATCGGTCAGCGCGCGGAACGCCCGGGCCGCCTCCCCGAACCGCCGCGGCCCCGAGAGCACGTCCGGGAAGGCCGGATCGGACAGGTGCGGCTCGAGCGAGGCGAACCCCGCGAAGCCGTCGTCGCGCAGCGCGGTCAGCGTCTCGGCCAGCTGCCCGTCCCCGGCCCCGGCCGGCACCTCGATGCCGTCGGCGGCGCGGGCGTCCTTCACCTGGAGGTACTCGATGAACGGCCGCAGCATCGCATAACCCTCGCTGAAGGGCCGCACGCCCACCTGGACGAAGTTCGCGTTGTCCCACGCGACCCGCAGCGCCGGCGACCCGACGGACTCGACGAGGTCCAGCACGCGGCCGGGCGTGTCACCGTAGATCGCCTTCTCGTTCTCGTGCACGAGCACGACCGACTCCCGCTCGGCCACGTCGGCGAACCCGCGCATCCGCCGCAGCACCGTGTCGCGCACGTCCTCGGCCGCGACGCCGTCGGGCCGGTAGAAGGAGAACAGCCGGACGTACCGTGCGGAAAGCCTCCGGGCCACCCACACCACCCGCTCCAGCCGCGCCTGCTCGACGGCCGGATCGTCGAAGACCCCGCACTTGCCGATCGGCG
This sequence comes from Dactylosporangium sp. CA-139114, assembly GCF_050955725.1. Classification (NCBI taxonomy): domain Bacteria; kingdom Bacillati; phylum Actinomycetota; class Actinomycetes; order Micromonosporales; family Micromonosporaceae; genus Dactylosporangium; species Dactylosporangium sp. CA-139114. Next base: position 1,037,610 of record NZ_CP192080.1, on the reverse strand, counting down.
AGGCGACGGCCGAGACCCCGACCCCGTGCCGAGCGAGCACGTCGGCCAGCCGCACCACGTCCTCGTCGCCCAGCTCGGCGACGTTGACCCCCCACGCGCTACGGACCTCGATGTGCCGGGCCCCAAGAGCCAGAAGCACCGGCAGCTGTACCGCCGGATCCGCATCGATCTCATCCCCGAACCCGGACAGCGTCCATCGCACCATGCCCAACATTCTGTGACACCGACACGAAACCCGCCGAGCACGGTCGGGAAGCCGGCCGCCCCTCTGCCAACGGCGATGATGGGCCGATGGAAGCCGATGCCGTAGCCCGCGCGACCCGCCCCGGCACGATCAGCACCATCGCCGCCGAGCTGCTCACCCTCGGCCTGCCCCCCGGCGCGACCGTGATCACCCACTCCTCCCTGTCGAGGCTGGGCTGGGTCGCCGGCGGCGCCCACGCCGTGGTGCTCGCCCTGCTGGAGGCGCTCGGCCCCGACGGCACCCTCGTCATGCCGACCCACTCACGCCACCTGACCGAGCCCGCCGACTGGGGCAACCCCCCGGTCCCCGAGTCCTGGTGGGAGACCATCCGCGCCGAGACCCCGGCCTACGACCCGCGCACCACGCCAACGGCCTACATGGGCGCGATCGCCGAATGCTTCCGCACCTTCCCCGGCACGCGGCGCAGCGCCCACCCGACGGTCTCCTTCGCCGCCCTCGGCCCCCTGGCGGAGCACCTCACCGCCGACCACGACCTGGACGACGGCCTGGGCGAGTCCTCCCCGCTGGCCAAGCTGTACGAGGCCGACGCCTGGGTCCTCCTGCTCGGCGTCGGACACGACAACAACACCTCGCTGCACCTGGCCGAGTACCGCGCGGACGCCCCGAAGTCCTACCACCGCCAGGGCTCCCCCGTCCTCGTGGACGGAGCTCGCCGCTGGGTCACCTATCGCGAGCTCGACGACGACACCTCGCTCTTCGAGCCCCTGGCCAAGGACTTCGCCACCATCACCGGAGCCGAGCGCGTCGGCCCCGTGGGCGCCGGGACGGCCCGCCTGATGCGACAACGCGAGCTGGTCGACTTCGGCGCTCGGTGGCTGTCTCAGCGGGCCGCAAACGCCACCTGACGCGCCACACCGCGCACCCACGCGTCACACGTCCGTGCGGCACACGAACGCGGCGCGCGGGCGCGGACGTGGGGCCGTGGCGCGCCGACACAGGGTGCGAGGCGCGAGGCGCGAGCGCAGCACGGCGCACGGACGCGGCGCGAGCGCGGGCTCGGGCTCGGGCTCGGCGCGCGGCGGCTGGGCGCGGACGCAACACGGGCGCGGGGCGCAGGGCGGGGACGCGGCGGCTGGGCGCGGACGCGGCTGGGCGCGGACGCGGGGCGGCACGTGGGCGCGGGGCGCAGGGCGGGGACGCGGCGGCTGGGCGCGGACGCGGGGCGGCACGCGGACGCGGGGCGGCACGCGGACGCGGGGCGGCACGCGGACGCGGGGCGGCACGCGGACGCGGGGGGCGACGCACGGACGCGGGGGCGACGCGCGGGCGCGGACGCGGGGCGGCACGCGGACGCGGGGGGCGACGCACGGACGCGGGGGCGACGCGCGGGCGCGGACGCGGGGCGGCACGCGGACGCGGGGGGCGACGCGCGGGCGCGGACGCGGGGCGGCACGCGGACGCGGGGGGCGACGCACGGACGCGGGGGCGACGCGCGGGCGCGGACGCGGGGCGGCACGCGGACGCGGGGGGCGACGCGCGGGCGCGGACGCGGGGCGGCACGCGGACGCGGGGGGCGACGCACGGACGCGGGGGCGACGCGCGGGCGCGGACGCGGGGCGGCACGCGGACGCGGGGGGCGACGCACGGACGCGGGGGCGACGCGCGGGCGCGGGGGCGACGCGCGGACGCGACCACGCGGGGGCGGGCGGGCACACGGCGCGGCGCAGCGCATGGCGCGTGGGCGGCGCACGGGACGCACGGGAGCGCGGCGCACGGGACGCCCGGGGCGCGGGCATGGGGCGCGGACGCGGTTGGGCGCGGGGGCGCGGCGTGCGGACGGCGGAGCACGGCGCGCGGACGGGATGCATGGCGCAGGCGCAGCGCATGGCGCGGATGTGGCACGGGGGCGGCGCTCCGCACGGGACGCAGGCGCGACGCGCCGCGCGGGCGCCGCCGCGCGGGACGCGCGGGAGCGCGGCGCACGGGGCGCGGGACACGGGGCGCGCGGGGTCCCGGGGCGGGGACGCGGCGGCTGGGCGCGGACGCGGCTGGGCGCGGAGGCACAGCGCGCGGACGCGGAGCACGGCGCGCGGACGGGATGCATGGCGCAGGCACAGCGCATGGCGCGGACGTGGCACGGGGGCGGCGTTATGCACGGACGCAGGCGCGACGCGCCGCGCGGGCGGCGCCGCGCGGACGCGCGGGGCGGCGCGGCGCGTGGGGGGCGGCACGGGCGCACGGGCGCGGCGCGCAGGCGCGGAGCACGGCGCGCGTACGGGACGCATGGGCGGGCGCAGCGCATGGCGCGGCGCGCGGACGCGTGGGGCGCCGCGCGGCGCGTGGGGCGGCCCAGCGCGTAGGGCGGCGCGGGCGCGGCGCGCAGACGGGGAGCCCGGCGCGCGGACGGGACGCACGGCGCGGGCGCAGCGCACGGCGCGGGCGCAGCGCACGGCGCGGGCGCAGCGCACGGCGCGGGCGCAGCGCACGGCGCGGGCGCAGCGCACGGCGCGGGCGCAGCGCACGGCGCGGGCGCAGCGCACGGCGCGGGCGCAGCGCACGGCGCGGGCGCAGCGCACGGCGCGGGCGCGGCGTGCAGCGTGCAGCGTGCAGCGTGCGAGACACGGACGCAGCGCACAGGGCGCGGACGCGAAGGCTGGGCGCGGCGCTCATACGCGGCGCATAGCGGGGGCACGCCGCGGGCGCGGAACCGGCGCACGGATGCGGAACCGGCGCACGGACGCGGCGCGGCGCACGGACGCGGCGCGGCGCACGGACGCGGCGCGGCGCACGGCGCGCGGGCGCGACGCACCGCGCACGGCGCGCGGGCGCGGGTGCGGAGGCGGCTCGGAAGCGGCGCGGGAGCGCGGGCACGGCGCAGGGGCGGCGGGGACGTGGCACACAGACGCAGCACACAGACGCAGCGGACAGACGCAGCGCGGGCGGGGCGGTTGGATGCGTGGGCGATCGCTCCGGGCGGTACGCGGTGAGCCGAGGAGCTGGGTGGGCCGCGCGGCGTCGCTGAGGTGGAGGGCTGAACGACGACGCGCGGCCCGGGCATGGGTGACCGGACAGTTGAGGGGGGGATCGTCCGAGCCACCCGACCGAGAAGTCTGAATCCCGAGGCATTCTCGCGACATGTCCGGCCTGTGCCCTAATCCGGACATGGCGCGATGTGGACATCCGCGGCGTCAAGCGGACAGATGCCACGCCTTCCAGAGTCGCCGCGCCGGCTCACACGCCAGACCCCGCCCTCGCATCCACGGCCGCCGACGTCGTCAGGCGTGCCGGCGACGAGACAACGCCACCAGGCCGTGAGCCCCGCAGGCCACGGAACAACGCCCCACGCCGATCACGAAACAGTGGCTCCGTGCCGGCCACGAAACAGAGGGACCGTGCCGGCCACGACACAACACCCCACGGCGACCTCGGGACAGCGCCCCCACGCCGGCCACGAAACGGAGGCTCCGCGCCGGCCATGAAACAACGTCCCACGGCGACCTCGCGACGCCGCCCCCGCGCCGGCCACGAAACAGAAGGACCGCGCCGAGCACGACAGATCAAGTGAGCCAGCCCTGGCGGCCCGCCTCATAGGCCAGCCCCGCCCGAGTGTCCACCGCGGCCGTCGCCATCAGCCGCTCCAACCGCCGCTGCACGGTGCGCTTGCTCACCCCCAGCTGCGAGGCGATCGACTTGTCCGGGAACCCGGCCACGAACAGCGACAACAGCAGCCGGTCCGCCCCGGCGGGGCCTGCTTCCGCATCGCCGGACAGCAGCGGGGTGGCCCGCTCCCACGTCGCCTCGAACAGGGCCACGAACGCGTCCAGCAGCTCGCCCCGCCGGATCAGGGCCGCCGTCGGCTCGACCAGGCCGCGGTCGCGGTCCGGGACCAGCGGGCAGAGTGCCACGGTGCGGTCGGCGATCGCGAGGCGGACCGGCAGGGCGTCGACCACCCGTGCGCGCTCGCCCCGGCGCACCGAAGCGGCGATGCCGTCGAGCTCGCCGGGCATCTCGACGAGGGCGCGTTCGTAGATCGCACGGTACCGAACCCCCCTCGCCAGCGCCGAGGACTCCTCGGTGTTGTCGGGGCCGGCCATCGCGATGGGGTTCACGCGGCAGAACCACAGGATCTCCTCCTGCGCCGACTCCTGCATGTCCCGCAGCCGCTCGCGCAGGGCCGAGGCGCCCACCACGATCTCGACGAGATGGTCGGCGATGCGCCGCCGGGAGGTTTCGCGGTACTCCTCCGTCAGCCCCGCCACCACCCGCCGCGCGGAGTCGAGCGAGCGTTGCCGGCGCAGGAGGGCGTCGCCGAGCGCGACGTCGGGCGGCAGCGGCTCGAAGATCGGGCCGCCGCGCGCGAGGCCCTTGGCCCGCAGCGACTCCAGCAGCCGGGTGACCTCGGCGGCCGGGATGTCCGCGCGGTCGGCGAGGTCGTCGGCGCCGGCGACCGCCAGGCGCACCAGCAGCCGGTACACACTCTGCTCGGCCGGGTCCAGCAGCTCCGTGTCCTCCGACATGATCGCCAGCCTACGAACGGCCGCCGCCCGTGACGAGAGGGGCGGCGGCCGGTTCGCTCAGGCCTGGGCCAGCGGGTCGTTCTTCGGGTCGTCGTAGTGCACGGTGTCGAAGCGGCCATCGTGGTCACTGTCCGTGACGGTGTAATCGCGGCGGCCGTCGCCGTCCTCGTCGCGGGCGATGAAGTCGGCCCGGCCGTCGTGGTTCGTGTCGCGGATGTCGGTGTCGATGCGCCCGTCGCCGTCGGAGTCGACGATCACCCGGTCGAACTCGCCGTCGCCGTCGGAGTCGAGGATCGCGACGTCCTTGTAGCCGTCGCCGTCGGTGTCCACGAAGACCGCGTCGATGCGCCCGTCGCCGTCGAGGTCGCGCATCTCGGTCTCGAGCGTGCCGTCGCCGTCGGTGTCGATCGCGATCCGGTCGATCACGCCGTCGTTGTCGTCGTCGTACGCGGCCGCGTCGGCCACGGTGTCGCCGTCCTGGTCCAGCGCGTAGATAGTCTCGCCGTGCTCGCCGTGGACCTGGACGATCCGCGGCTCGGGGTCGGCGGCCTCAAGTCCCTCGGTGGCCTCGTGGTCAGTCATGCGCACCAGAGTAGGGCCGGGGACCACCCAGATGGACGTCCGAATCCCGCCAGTCGCCGGGTCGTGCACGGGGCAGGATGGAGTCGTGGAACTCGACTTCGACACCTGCCGCAAGGCGGCCACCAGCCGTGACTCACGCTTCGACGGCGTGTTCGTCACGGCGGTCAAGTCGACCAGGATCTATTGTCGTCCGTCCTGCCCGGCCATCACGCCGAAGCGGGAGAACGTGCGGTTCCTGCCGACGGCGGCGGCCGCGCAGCGCGAGGGCTTCCGCGCGTGCCTGCGCTGCCGGCCCGACGCGGCCCCGGGCTCGCCCGACTGGGACGTGCGCGGCGACGTGGTCGGGCGCGCGATGCGGCTCATCGCCGACGGGGTGGTCGACCGCGACGGGGTGCCGGGGCTCGCGGGCCGGCTCGGGTACACCGAGCGCCACCTGCACCGCATGCTCACCGCCGAGGTGGGGGCCGGCCCGCTGGCCCTGGCCCGGGCCCAGCGCGCGCAGACGGCGCGGGTGCTCATCGAGACGACCCGGCTCGGGCTGGCCGACATCGCGTTCGCGGCCGGGTTCGGCAGCGTGCGGCAGTTCAACGACACGATTCGCGAGATCTACGGCCGCACCCCGTCGCAGATGCGCGAGCGGCGCACGCAGCCGGAGGTGGACGAGGGTGTGGTGACGGTACGGCTGCCGCATCGGGCTCCCCTGCACGCCGAGGCGCTGCTGACGTTCCTCGGCGACCGGGCCGTGGCCGGGATCGACGGGCTGGACGAGGAGGGCTACCACCGCAACCTGCGCCTGCCCAACGGCCCCGGCCGGGCGACGCTGACCCCGCGGGAGGGCCACGTCGCCGCCACGCTGCGCCTGACCGACCTGCGCGACCTCGCGCCGGCGGTGGCGCGCTGCCGGCGGCTGTTCGACCTCGACGCCGACCCGGCCGCCGTCGACGCCGTGCTCGGCGCCGACCCGGCCCTGGCGCCGATGGTGCTCAAGGAGGAGGGCGTGCGGGTCCCGCGCGCCACCGACGGATTCGAGATCGCCGTGCGGGCCGTCGTCGGCCAGCAGATCTCGGTCGCCGCCGCGCGCACGGTGCTGCGCAAGCTCGTCGCCGCCGACGCCGGGCTGTTCCCGACCGCGACGGAGCTGCTGGCGCTGCCCGACGAGGCGTTCGCGATGCCCGAGGCGCGCCGGCGTACCCTGCGCGGGCTCGCGGCCGCGGTCGCCGAGGGCGCGCTCGACCTCGACGGCGGCGGCGACCGCGGCGAGACCGTCGAGCGGCTCAAGGCGCTGCCCGGCATCGGGGACTGGACCGCGCAGTACACGGCGATGCGCGCCCTCGGCGACCCCGACGCGTTCCTGCCGACCGATCTCGGGGTGCTGCGCGGGGCGCGGGCCGCCGGGCTCCCGGACACCCCGAAGGCGCTTGCCGCCCACGCCGAGCGCTGGCGGCCCTGGCGGTCCTACGCCGCCATTCGACTCTGGAGGATGCTGTGACCGTGTTCTGGACGACGACCGACACCCCGGCCGGGGAGTTCACGATGCTCACCGACGCGGACGAGACGGTGCTGGCCAGCGGCTGGACCACCGACGTGCCCGGGCTCATGACGCTGGCGAAGCTCTCGGGCACGCTCGAGCGGCGCGCCGATCCGGGAGTACCGCTGAAGGCTCTTCTGTCCTATATGGACGGTGACCTGACCGCGATCGACAGTGTCGCGGTGCGCCAGCGCGGCGGCGCGTTCATCGCGCACGCGTGGGACGTGCTGCGGCAGGTGCCCGCGGGCGCGCCGGTGACCTACAGCGGGTTCGCCGAGCGGGCCGGGCGCCCGGCCGCGGTGCGCGCGGCCGCGATGGCCTGCGCGACCAACGCCGCGGCCCTGTTCGTGCCCTGCCACCGGGTGCTGCGGCTGGACGGGTCGCTCGGCGGGTTCCGCTGGGGGCTGCCGGTCAAGCGCTGGCTGCTAGATCATGAAGTCATCTGAATATCGGTTGGCGCCGATGTGATGTCGCCGTAGCTTGGAGGCATGCCGACGACCGCCGCGCCCCCGCAGGCGCGGCGGTCCAGCGGTGTTCCCGGCAAGGCCCACGCGCTGTGGCGGATGCGGGTCTACCTGCGGCCGTACTACCGGCTCACCGCGTGGTCGATGGTCGCCGCGGTGCTGTCCACCGCCGCCAGCCTCGCGATCCCCCTGCTCATCCAGCGCGTCGTCGACGGCCCGGTGCGCCACGGCGACGTGCGCGGGCTGTTCCTGCTGGGCGGGCTCGCGATCGCGCTCGGGGTGTGCGAGAGCGTGCTGAGCTTCGTGCGGCGCTGGGCCCAGTCGGCCTCCTCGGTGGGCATGGAGGCGCGGCTGCGCGAGGACCTGTACGCCCACCTGCAGCGCCTCCCGATCGAGTTCCACGACCGCTGGCAGTCCGGCCAGCTGCTCTCGCGCGCCACCGCGGACCTGTCCTCGATCCGGCGCTTCCTGTCCTTCGGGCTCTTCTTCTTCGTGCTCAACCTGGCCACCTACCTGGCCGTGTCGGGCCTGCTGATCCACCTGTACTGGCCGCTGGGCGTGTTCGTGGCGCTCAGCGCGATCCCGCTGTTCCTGATCGTGCGGCGGTTCACCGGGCGGTATTTCGCCGCCTCCCGCGAGCTGCAGGACGCCATCGGCGACCTGACCACGCGGGTCGAGGAGTCGGCCCAGGGCATCCGGGTGATCCGCGCGTTCGGCCGGCGCGACCACATGAGCGAGCACTTCACCAGCGGCGCCCGGCACGTCCACGACCTCGGCGTCGGCAAGAGCCGCATGGTGGCCCGCACGCTCTCGCAGTTCGACCTGGTGCCCAACGTGACGCTCGCGGTCGTGCTGGTCGCGGGCGCCGTGCAGGTCTCCCGCGGCCAGCTCACCGTCGGCACGCTGGTCGCGTTCGTGGCGCTGCAGGTGATGCTGGTCTGGCCGATCGACATCCTCGGCTGGATCATCGCCAACGCGCAGGAGGCGATGAGCGCTTCCGTGCGCATCTACGAGGTGCTCGACACCCCACCGTCCATCGTGGACCGTCCCGGCGCCCTCAGCCCGTCCACAGTGCGGGGACGGGTGCGCTTCGCCGGTGTGGCGTTCGGCTACGAGCCGGGCCGGCCGGTGCTGCGCGGCATCGACCTGGAGGTCGAGCCGGGCGAGACGGTCGCGATCGTCGGGCTCACGGGCAGCGGCAAGACGACGCTGGTCTCGCTGGTGCCGCGGCTCTACGACGTGGACGCCGGGGCGATCACCATCGACGGGCACGACGTGCGCGACCTGAAGCTCGACTCGCTGCGGCGGATCGTGGGCACCGCGTTCGAGGACCCGACGCTGTTCTCGATGAGCGTACGGGAGAACCTGACACTCGGGCGGACCGACGCGACCGACGCCGAGATCGCCGAGGCGCTCGAGATCGCCCAGGCCCGGTTCGCGTACGACCTCCCCTGGGGCCTCGACACGCGCATCGGCGAGCAGGGGCTCTCGCTCTCGGGCGGGCAGCGCCAGCGCCTGGCCCTGGCCCGCGCGGTCGTCGGGCGGCCGCGGGTGCTCGTGCTCGACGACCCGCTGTCGGCGCTGGACGTGCACACGGAGGCGCTCGTCGAGTCGGCGCTGGCGACGGTGCTGGCGGGGACGACGGCGCTGCTGGTGGTGCACCGGCCCTCCACGATCGCCCTCGCCGACCGGGTGGCGTTCCTGCAGGACGGCCGCCTGGCCGCGATCGGCACCCACTCGCACCTGCTGGCCACGTGCCCCGGCTATCGAGAGGTGCTGCGTGGCGCTTGACGTCCAGCGGTGGCGGGGTACCGCGACCGAGGAGCCCGACCCGACCGAGCGCGTGGCCAGCCGCCGGCTGCTGGGCTCGCTGCTGCGCCCGCACCGGGCCGCCATCGGCGTCCTCATCGCGCTGCTGCTGACCCAGAACCTGGCCGGGATGGCCGGACCGCTGCTGGTGAAGCTCGGCATCGACCGGGGCATCGGGCACCCGCCGACGCTCGTGCTGGTCACCGTGCTGTTCGGGGTGGCCACCGCGGCCGAGTTCGGCACCCGGCGCGCGTTCCTGGCGATGTCCGGCCGGGTCGGCAACGCGGTGCTGCTCGACCTGCGCACCCGCGTCTACGACCACCTGCAGCGGCTGTCGATCGGCTTCCACGAGCGGTTCACCTCGGGGCGGGTCATCGCGCGGCTCACCAGCGACGTCGACAACATCGCCGAGCTCACCGACGGGGCCCTGGACGACCTGGTGCTCGCCGCGCTGTCGGTGCTCTCGGTGGCCGGCATCCTGCTGTGGCTGGACCCGCCGCTGGCGCTGGTCACGCTCGCGTCGTTCCCGTTCCTGCTGTGGCTCTCGCGCTGGTTCCAGCGGGCCAGCGCGCGGGCCTACCGGCGGACCCGCGAGACGATCGCCCTGGTCATCATCCACTTCGTCGAGTCGCTGGGCGGCATCCGGGCGGTGCAGGCGTTCCGGCGCGAGCGGCGCAACGACGAGATCTTCGCCGCGGTCAACGACGACTACCGCGCGGCGAGCCTGCACGCTCAGCGGCTCGTCGCGACGTACTCCCCCTCGATCAAGATGATCGGCAACGTCTCGATCGCCGTGGTGCTCACCTACGGCGGCTGGCGGGTGCTGCACGGGCACACCGAGGTCGGGGTGCTGGCCGCGTTCCTGCTCTACCTGCGGCGGTTCTACGAGCCGATGCAGGAGCTGTCGCAGTTCTACAACACCCTGCAGTCCGCGACGGCCGCCCTGGAGAAGCTGGCCGCGGTGCTGGACGAGCCCCCGGCGGTCGCCGAGCCGCGTTCGCCGGTCCGCCTCGCCGCGGCGCGGGGCGAGCTCGCCTTCGACGCGGTCGAGTTCGCCTACGACGCCGGGCGCCCGGTGCTGCCGCCGCTGGACCTGTTCGTGCCGGCCGGGCAGACGATCGCGCTGGTCGGCGCGACCGGGGCCGGGAAGTCCACGCTGGCCAAGCTCGTCGCCCGCTTCTACGACCCGACCGCCGGCACGGTGGCGCTCGACGGCGTCGACCTGCGCTCGCTCGCCGAGGACGACCTGCGCCGGGCCGTCGTGATGGTGACTCAGGAGAACTACCTGTTCTCCGGCACCGTCGCCGACAACATCGCCTTCGGCCGCCCGGGCGCGACGCGGGCCGAGGTGGAGGCGGCGGCCGCGGCGATCGGCGCGGACGCCTTCATCCGCGGGCTGCCGCAGGGCTACGACACCGACGTTCGCAAGCGCGGGGGACGCCTTTCGGCCGGACAACGCCAACTCGTGGCGTTCGCGCGTGCCTTCTTGGCCGACCCCGCGGTGCTGATTCTCGACGAGGCGACGTCCTCGCTGGACATCCCGAGCGAGCGGCTCGTCCAGCAGGCGCTGCGCACGATCCTGGCCTCGCGCACCGCGCTGGTGATCGCGCACCGCCTGTCCACAGTGGAGATCGCCGACCGCGTGCTGGTCATGTCGGGCGGCCGGATCGTCGAGGACGGCCCGCCCGCGACCCTGATCGGCGGCGGCGGCCACTACGCCGAGCTGCACACCCAGTGGCGCGACTCGCTGCTCTAGATCTGTCGGGTACTTGACAGCGATCTGCCGCGGGTTGCGTGAATGGCGGGGTTCACGCCGTCGATCTACCGTGGATACATCGGTTCATGGGAAGATTCTCGTCACGCTATGGATCTATGGAGGGTCATCTCGGTTGTCTTAGGGCATGACCACGACTCTGATACGGCGCGGATGAAGAGGACCGATGACTGGCGGACGCTGGAGTGGCCAGACCCGATTTCTCGTCGTGTTCGTCGGGCTGGCGCTGGTCGGCCTGGGTGTGCTGACGACGGTGCAGTTCCGCAGCACCGCCGGGGCCGCCGTTCTGGTCGGTGCCGGGGTCCTGGTGGGGCTCGCGGGCCTGTCCGGCGGGACGATCAACATCCGCTCCACCGACCGCGAGGAGCGGCTGGCCTCCGCGGGCCGGGCGCAGCAGGACGGTGACGCCGAGGGGGCGTACGACCGCTTCGTCCAGCTCATCCGCGGGCACGCCCCGCAGGCCATCGCCTACCACGAGGGCGCCAATGCCGCCCTCTACGAGGCCGCCGGGCGCGAGGGTCAGAAGCTGCAGCCCGTCTTCGGCTACGGCCTGGGCCCGATCGCCATGTCCGAGGCCCACATCATCGTCGACATCCGGGCCGGCACCGGCTTCTCGATCTCGCGCATGCAGGCGACCCTCCAGGCCCTGCTGGTCGGCCCGACCGCCTCGTTCCAGGCCGCGCTGGTCATCGTCAACGCCTCGCCGGACGACTCGATCCTGGGCTCGGTCCGCCAGCTCAGCACCGCGCTGGACCGCCCGGTCTCGGCCGTGGCCTGGCGCATCGGCGACCACTGCGACGCCATCTCCGACGCCATCGTCTCCCTGCGCCGCGAGCTGCGCCGCCGCGAGCGCGAGTCCCCGATCGACGTGCCGTCGGAGATCCTCGACGACTACGAGCCGGCCTACGACCAGCCGGAGCCGTTCGAGCCCGCACGGTTCCCGACCCGGCCCGCGCCTGCGCCGCAGCCCCCCATCCCCCAGCAGCAGCCCCAGCGCATGGACGATGACGACGACGTCTACCCGCACATGACGTCCTCGACCGTCTACGGCTCCCCGGCCGCCGAGCACCACGACGACGAGCCCGACCCGGCCGACTGGCCGGCCCCCGAGCCGCGCCGCCGCCCCTTCCCCGCCCCGGCCCCGGCACCGGCACCGGCCCCACGCGTCTACGACGACTCGGCGACCTGGCAGCGCGCGACCGACCTGCATTGGCGGGGCCAGCTGCAGGAGGCCGAGGAGGCCTACCGCGAGATCGTCGACGCCCGCGCCCACGCCCTGGGCTGGGACCACCCCGACACGCTGACCGCCCGCGACCAGCACGCGACGGTCCTGCGCGACCTGGACCGCCTGGCCGAGGCCCTGGTCGAGTGCGACGAGGCCCTGACCGCCCGGGTGCGCATCCTGGGCGATGACCACCCGGACACGCTGACCAGCCGCAGCCACCTGGCCACGATCTACCACCAGCTCGGCGACCTGACCCGGGCCGAGGGCGAGCACCAGCGGGTCCTGGAGTCGCGCACCCGCGTCCTGGGCGCCAACCACCAGGAGACGCTGATCAGCCGCAGCAACCTCGCCAAGGTCTACCAGGACATGGGCGAGCTCGACCGGGCCATCGAGGAGCACCGCACCGTGATGCGCGCCCGGGCCCGCCTGCTCGGCCCGGAGCACCGCGACACCCTCATGAGCCGCAGCCTCCTGGCCTCGGCCCTGCACCACGCGGGCCGCCTGGGCGACGCGGAGTCCGAGCACCGCGCGGTCCTCGGCAGCCGGCTGCGCCTGCTCGGCCCCGTGCACCTGGACACCGCGGTCTCCCGGCACCGGCTCGCGAGCGTGCTGCACGATCTGGGGCGGCTGGACGAGGCCATCACGGAGTACCGCGCGGCCCAGGCCGTCTACGCCGAGCTCCTGGGCGCGTCGAGCCCCTTCGCCCGCGCGGCGGCGTCGGACCTGACGCTGGCGGAGCGGGCGTTGCGGGGGGCTCAGGGCAGTCGCCGCTACTGAGGGCCCGCTTGGTCATGGCTCGGGTCCGCGGGGGTGCGGACCGTCGCTCCCGCCAGACACCGCTGGGCGCTGGCGCGCCGACGCTGCCAGGCCCGCCGCCGGTCACCCTGGACTGATCCACCAGCTCCTACGACATCGCCACTCCAGCACCGACTCGACGACTCGGCAGGCCCAGCCCACCGCGGCGCGACCCGACAAGCCGAGCCCACCGCGGCGCGACCCGGCAGGCCCAGCCCACCGCAGCGCGACCCGACAAGCCGAGCCCACCGCGGCGCGACCCGACAGGCCCAGCCCACCGCAGCGCGACCCGACAAGCCGAGCCCACCGCGGCGCGACCCGACAGGCCCAGCCCACCGCAGCGCGACCCGACAAGCCGAGCCCACCGCGGCGCGACCCGACAGGCCCAGCCCACCGCAGCGCGACCCGACAAGCCGAGCCCACCGCGGCGCGACCCGACAGGCCCAGCCCACCGCAGCGCGACCCGACAAGCCGAGCCCACCGCGGCGCGACCCGACAGGCCCAGCCCACCGCAGCGCGACCCGACAAGCCGAGCCGCGGTCCCGCAGCCCGAAAGCCGGGAACTCCGCACCGTGATCCGCCAGGCCGAACGCCGCATGCCGTGACCCGATAAGTCGGGCACTCCGTGCCACGAGGTTCGATGGGCTCGCGGACTGCTGGCCGCTTGGGCTGAAAAGGCTCGGAGCGCCGGAGCTGACCTGGGAGGCTCCGGAGCAGCCGGGAATTTACGATCAAAGCCGGGCAATATGGCATTCGGTGTCGGAGGCCGTACTCGCCTCTGTCGCAGACATGATCGAGTCGGTGCTTGCGGGCACCTAAGGTCGCGCCATGTTCAGACTCGGCCGGAAACCCGGTGCCAAGGCGATCACCGCTCGCGGCGAGATCGTGCACGTCGATTTCGGCTCGCAGCACGTCGACAGCCACGGCGGGACCCAGTCGATTCGCTACACCGTGCGCGTCCGCGTCTACCCCGACGACATCGCCTCCTTCGAGGCCTCCATCAAGATCAAGCTGCGCGGCACGGCGGGACCGATGATCGGCGAGGAGACCTGGGTGCGCTACGAGCCCGGCAGCCCGACCCGCATCGACTTCGACCGCGACCGCATCAAGGACCGCAGCTACGACCGCGTCCAGGCGAACCCGGGGCTGCGCGTGGTGGTCGACACCCTGTACCGCCACGGCGATCCACCGGTGAGCGTCATCGCCACCGCTCGCTGAACCTGTCGCAGTCGCCCTGCGGAGCAGGCGCGCCGGCGATGCTGGCTGCCGCCGGGTCGGTGCCGGAGCGGCGGTGTCGTAGGAGCCGGCGGATCAGTCCAGGGTGACCGGCGGCGGGCCTGGCAGCGCGGGTCGGTGCCGGAGCGGCGGTGTCGTAGGAGCCGGCGGATCAGTCCAGGGTGACCGGCGGCGGGCCTGGCAGCGTCGGCGCGCCAGCGCCCAGCGGTGTCTGGCGGGAGCGACGGTCCGCACCACCGCGGACCCGAGTCATGGCCTTGTTCAGGCCATGACTCGGGTCCGCACCACCGCGGACCCGAGTCATGGCCTGAACAAGGCCGACGGCCCCGGGCACGCCGCCCGGAGCCGTTCGCGCGGGGATCGTCAGAAGTCGCCGCCGAAGTCGCCGAAGTCGCCGCCGTCGCCCCAGTCGCCGCCGTCGCCCCAGTCGCCACCGTCGCCACCGTCGTCCATGGCCTGGTCGAAGCCCTGGTCGTAGCCGGCGTCCTGGCCCTGCTCGAAGCCGGCGTTGTACGCGGCGTCGTAGCCGTGGTCGCCCCAGGAGTTGTCGAAGAGGGCGTCGAAGACGAGCACCGAGCCGATGCCCCAGGCGCCGGCCACGAGGGCCGTCTTCCACCAGGGCTCGGAGTACCAGCCGCCGGGCACGCCGCGGCCGGCCACCGCGCCGCCCGGGTAGTAGTAGGGCGTGGCGTTGCTGGGCTGGGGGCTCGCGCGGTACGAGTGGCCCTGAACCGAGACCTCGCGCTCCTTGGTGATCTGGCCGGCCCGGGCGCCCGCCAGCGGGGGCACGTCGGGCCCGGGGTCGAGGCCCATCGCGGTGCGGGCGGCGCGGATGTACATCAGGCCTTCCAGCGACGTCTCCCGCGCCAGGTCGTACTGCTTCAGGCTCGTCGCGCGCTCGAGCTGCCCGCCGGCCGCGTTGTACCGTTCGCTCGCGTCGACCAGCGCCTGCTTGACGGCCGGCTCGTCGCCGGAGAGGTTCATGAGCTGGCCGCCGAGCCGCTCGTACCAGCGCAGGGCATCCTCCCGCGCATCGGCCAGCTGCTGCGCTTCACGCTTCCTGCGACCGAAGCCGAACACCGTCACCACTCCAACCAGGACGAGGAACCCATGCCTTCGACGGTACCGGTTTCTGTCATACCCCTACGGCATGCTGAATACCGTGGATCTCGCACTCCTGATCATCGGCCTCCTGCTCGGCGCCGCGCTCGGCTGGTATGTGGCCCGATCCCGCTCGGCCGTCGACCTCGCCAAGCTCGAGGCGACGCTGCAGGCCACGCGGGAGGGCGAGGCGCGCCTGGAGGCCTCGCTGCGCTCGCTGACCCTGGAGGCGCGCGGGCAGACCCAGGACGCCGTGGCCGACGCGGTCGCGCCGCTGCACGAGGCGCTGCTGCGCTACGAGCGCCGGGTCGCCGAGCTCGAGCGGGACCGGGTGGGGGCCTACGAGTCGCTCCGCGAGCAGGTGCGGGCCATGCACGAGGTCTCGGGCGAGCTGCGCACCGAGACGCGGCGCCTGGTCTCGGCCCTGCGCGCGCCAACGGTCCGCGGCCGCTGGGGCGAGCAGCAGCTGCGGCGCATCGTGGAGGCCGCGGGCATGCTCGAGCACTGCGACTTCGAGGAGCAGGTGAGCGCCGCGACCGAGGACGGCGTCGTGCGCCCCGACCTCGTCGTGCGCCTGCACGGCGGCCGCCAGGTGGTGGTCGACGCGAAGGCGCCGCTGGAGGCCTACCTCGCCGCGCTCGAGTCCCCCGACGAGCAGACCCGCACGGCCAGGCTCACCCAGCACGCCAAGCACGTGCGCGCCCACGTCGAGGCGCTGTCGGCCAAGCGGTACTGGTCCGCCTTCGAGCCCGCCCCCGAGTTCGTCGTCCTCTTCGTGCCCGCCGACACGTTCCTGGACGCGGCCCTGCAGCACGACCCCGGCCTCCTCGACCACGCCTTCGCCCGCAACGTGATCCTCGCCACCCCCGCGACGCTGGTCGCGCTGCTGCGCACGATCGCCTACGCGTGGCGCCAGGACTCCCTCACGACCAACGCGCTCGCCGTGCACCAGACGGGACGCGAGCTGTACGCGCGGCTGAGCACCATGGGCGACCACCTCGCGAAGGTCGGCACGTCGCTGTCGACGGCGGTGACGTCGTACAACCGCGCGGTCGGCTCGCTGGAGGCCCGCGTCCTGGTGAGCGCGCGCCGGCTGGCCGAGCTGGGCGTGAGCGGCGACGCCCTGCCCACCCCGCCCCAGGTCGAGGCGACGCCTCGCCAGTTGCAGGCACCGGAGCTGGTCGAGAACGAGTACGAGGCGCTGCTGGCCGCGCTGCGCGAGGACCCACCGCCGAAGTAGCGCCCGGGCCGCGCCGGGCTCGCCCGCCGGGCCGGGTTCGCTCGCCGGGCCGGGTTCGCTCGCCGGGCCGGGTGGCGACCCGGGTCAATGCTGTTCATGGCTCGGGTTCGCGGTGGTGCGGACCGTCGCTCCCGCCAGACACCGCTCGGCGCTGGCGCGCCGACGCTGCCAGGCCCGCCGCCGGTCACCCTGGACTGATCCACCACCCCCGACGACACCGCCACTCCAGCACCAACTCGACGACCCGACAGGCCCAGCCCACCGCGGCGCGACCCGACAAGCCGAGCCCGCAGTGCCCGCAGCCGAAAGCCGGGCACCCCGCACCGCAATCCGATACGTCAAACGCCGCATGCCGTCATCCGACAAGCCCAGCCCGCCGATGCCGCAGCCCGAAAGCCGGGCACCCCGCACCGCGATCCGATACGTCAAACGCCGCTTGCCGTGATCCGACAAGTCGGGCACTCCGTGCCACGACTTATCGGATGTTTCGGTTATGCCCGAATGGCTGTCAGTCCGCGTCTCACACCGGCGGCGAGGCCGAACGGGCGCGGCCCGAGCCGGACGTCGACAACGGCGCGGATGCGAGGGGCACCGGGCCGACGGGCCGACCGCAGTCCAGCGCTCGACGGGTCGCTGCGGAGGGCGTCGCCGGTGAGGGCAGACCGACGCATAGGCGGCCTCCAAGACGACCTGCGCTGGCACCGACGCAGGCGACGTCCACGACGACCAGCGTTGGCCCAGGCCTCGGCGAGTCACCCATCCCCCTGCTTCGGCGTCGGTCGCCCAACACCTTCACACCATGGCCAGCGTCGCGATCACTGACGCGGGCTGCAAACGCGCCGGATCGGCGACCCCGGGCAACACGGCCGAAGCGGCCTCGCGACGTCGTCGGCCCCGCAGTCCAGGAAGCGGCCCGCGGTGCGCCATGGCCACGGCCGCGACGCCGGCCGGGCGCCGGGCGCCGGGGCCGGGCAGGATCGGCGGCACGGTTCACCGCGCGCGAAGGCGTGCGCGGTGGGGGCTCAGCCGAGGGTCTTGGCCACCTCGGCGGCGCGGGCCGCGGCCTGTGCCTTCATGTCGCGCTTCAGCTCCTGCGGCAGCGAGAACACCAGCTTCTCCTGCGCCGTCGTGATCTCGGCCACATCCGTGAAGCCGCGCTTGGCCAGGAAGTCCAGCACGTCCATGACCAGCTCGTCGGGGACCGACGCGCCCGAGGTCACGCCCACCGTCGTCGCGTCCGTCAGCCAGGACTCCTGGATCTCCGTCGCGTAGTCGATGAGGTAGCCGGCCTTGGCGCCCGCGTCCACGGCGACCTCGCGCAGGCGCTGGGAGTTCGACGAATTCTGCGAGCCCACGACCAGGACGATGTCGCAGTTCGGGGCCATCGCCTTGACGGCGTCCTGGCGGTTGGACGTGGCGTAGCAGATGTCGTCGCTCGGCGGGGACATGAGCAGGGGCAGGCGCTTCTTGAGTCGCGACACCGTCTCCAGGGTCTCGTCCACCGACAGCGTGGTCTGCGACAGCCAGACGACCTTGGACGGGTCCCGCACGGTCACCTTGTCGGCGCCTTCCGGGCCGTCGACGAGCTGGATGTGGGCCGGGGCCTCGCCGGTGGTGCCCACGACCTCCTCGTGCCCCTCGTGGCCGATGAGCAGGATGTCGTAGTCGTCCGCGGCGAAGCGGCGGGCCTCCTGGTGGACCTTCGTGACCAGCGGGCAGGTGGCGTCGATCGCGCGCAGGGCCCGCGCCTTGGCCTGCTCGTGCACCTCGGGGGCGACGCCGTGGGCGGAGAAGACCACGGTCGCGCCCTCGGGCACCTCGTCGTTCTCCTCCACGAAGATGGCGCCCTTGGCCTGCAGCGTGCTGACCACGTGCTTGTTGTGGACGATCTCCTTGCGCACGTAGATCGGCGCGCCGTACAGCTTCAGCGCCTCCTCCACCGTCTGGACCGCGCGGTCCACACCGGCGCAGTAGCCGCGGGGCTTGGCGAGCAGCACGCGCTTCGAAGCAGTCACCCCGCCATGGTACGTGCCACCCGCCCACCGCCCCGGCCCGCGAGGGCGGCGGAGGCGGTGCACGGCCGTCCGGCATGACCAGCGTCACAGCCGGGTTCCGTAACGCCAGCACTACCGCGGGCGGGGCGCCGCGCCGGTACGGTCGGCAGCATGCGGCCCCGTTCGGTCATGGACGCGCTGCGGCTGCCCCCGATGCGGTTCCTGCGGTCCTGGTGGCCGTGGCGCTCACTGCTGTACCTCACCAGCGGCGGCGCCCTCGGCGCGGCCGCCGGCTCGGCGCTGCTCGTCCTGCTGCTCGGCGGCGCGGCGCTCACCCTCGTCGTGATCGGGCTGGCCGGCTTCCTGGCCGCGGCGCTGTCGGGCATCGTGGTGGCCCGCGTCGAGCGCCGCCGCCTGCGCCTCGTCGACGACGTGCGCCTGACCGACCCTCACCGCCGTCCCGACCGCCCCGGCCTGCGCCGCTGGCTCACGACCCGGCTGTCGGAGCCGGCCACGTGGCGCGAGCTCGGGTACACGATGCTCATGGTCACGGCCCTGTGCTGGCTCGACGGGATGGTCGTGGCGCTGTGGGCGTGGGTCGTGGGCGCGCTCGTGGGCGCCCCGTTCTACGTCGCCGACGGCACCCCGCTCGCGCTCACGCTCGCCGGGGCCGTCTTCGGCGTCGTGCTGGGGATCGTCCTGCTGTACCCGCTCACCGCCTGGGCCGCCGCCCGCGCCGCGATCACGCAGGCGGTGCTCGGCCCGCGGATGGAGACCAGCCCGGAGCTCACCGAGGTGGCGCGCTCCCGGGCCCGGCTCGTCGACGCGTTCGAGGTCGAGCGGCGGCGCATCGAGCGCGACCTGCACGACGGCGCCCAGCAGCGGCTCCTGGCGCTGTCCATGCAGCTCGGCCTGGCCCGGCTCGAGCTGGCCCCCGGCGCGCCGGGTGCGCAGCCGGTGGCCCGCGCGCACGAGCTGGCCAAGGAGGCGCTGACGGAGCTGCGGGAGCTCATCCGGGGAGTACACCCGAAAATCCTGTCCGACCGGGGACTGCACGCGGCCCTGCTCGAGGTGGCCGACCGCGCCCCGCTGCCCGTCGACGTCGACGTCGCCCTGCCCGAGCGCTTGCCGGGCGCGGTGGAGGCCTGCGCGTACTTCGTCGTCGTCGAGGCCCTCGCCAACGTGGCCAAGCACAGCCGCGCCACCCGGGCCCGCGTCGCCGCCTCGGTGAGCGGCGAGTGGCTGCGCGTGCAGGTGCGCGACGACGGCCGCGGCGGCGCGGACCCGGCTCGGGGCACCGGGCTGTCCGGGCTCGCGGACCGGGTGGCGGCGGCGGGCGGCAGCGTGGCGCTGGCCAGTCCGGCGGGAGGGCCTACGGTGGTGCACGTGGAGCTGCCTTGCGGGTCGTGATCGCCGAGGACGGCGTGCTCATCCGCGAGGGCATCGCCGGTCTGCTGCGCCGCTTCGGCCATGAGGTCGTCGCGGCCGTCGGGGACCCGGACACGCTGGTGGCGGCCGTGCGCGAGCACCGGCCCGACCTCGTGGTCACCGATGTGCGGATGCCGCCCGGGTTCAGCGACGAGGGTCTGCAGGCCGCGATCCGGCTGCGCGCCGAGGATCCGGGGCTGCCGGTGCTGGTGCTGAGCCAGTACATCGAGCAGACCTACGCCGCCGAGCTGCTCGAGTCCGGCCGCCGCGCCGGCGTCGGCTACCTGCTCAAGGACCGTATCGGCGACGTCGCCGAGTTCGCCGACGCGGTCGGCCGGGTGGCCGCCGGGAGCACCGTCGTCGACCCGGAGGTGGTCGCCCAGCTCCTCGGCCGCCGCCGCGACCCGCTGGCGCGGCTCACCCCGCGCGAGCGCGAGGTGCTGGCGCTCATGGCCGAGGGCCACTCGAACGCGGCGATCGCGCGGGCGCTCGTGGTCTCGGAGGCGGCGGTCGCCAAGCACATCAACGGGCTGCTTTCCAAGCTCGACCTGCCGCCCGACGACGACGTCCACCGCCGCGTCCGGGCGGTTCTCGCGTTCCTGCGCGGATAGGGTGTGGCGGTGACCGATGAGGCGTCGAGCAGTGAGAAGCCCTGGCCGGTCCGGGTCGTCAGCCAGAAGATCGGGCAGTGGATCGGCCGGCTCGGCTGGATCTGGGTCGACGGGCAGGTCGCGCAGGTCACCCGGCGGCCCGGCACCAACACCGTCTTCCTCACGCTGCGCGACCCGTCGGCCGACCTCAGCCTGACCGTCACCACCAACCGCGACGTCGTCGACCTCGGCGCGCCCGGCCTCACCGACGGCGCCCGGATCGTCGTGCACGCGCGGCCCGAGTTCTACGCCGCCCGCGGGTCGCTGAGCCTGCGCGCCGACGAGATCCGCCAGGTCGGCGTCGGCGAGCTGCTCGCGCGCCTCGAGCAGCTCAAGAAGCTGCTCGCCGCCGAGGGCCTGTTCGCCCGCGAGCGCAAGCGGCGGCTGCCGTTCCTGCCCCGCCGCATCGGCCTGGTCACCGGGCGCGCCAGCGCCGCCGAGCGCGACGTGCTCACCAACGCGCGGCGCCGGTGGCCCACCGTGGACTTCCGGGTGATCAACGTCGCGGTGCAGGGCCCGTCGGCGGTACCGCAGATCATCGACGCCCTCGCCGTGCTCGACCGCGACGAGACCATCGACGTGATCGTCCTGGCCCGCGGCGGCGGCTCGATCGAGGACCTGCTGCCCTTCTCCGACGAGGCCCTGTGCCGCGCGGTGTTCGCCTGCCGCACGCCGGTCGTCTCCGCGATCGGCCACGAGACCGACGTGCCCCTGGTCGACTTCGTGGCCGACCTGCGCGCGTCCACCCCGACCGACGCGGCCAAGCGCATCGTGCCCGACCTCGGCGACGAGGTGCGCCTCATCGGCCAGGCCAAGCAGCGCCTCGACCGCGCGCTGCGCGGCCTGCTGGACCGCGAGCAGCACCGCCTCGACGCGCTGCGCTCCCGGCCGTCGATCGCCCGCCCGCTGTCGATGGTGGACACCCGGGCCGCCGAGGTGAGCGCCCTGCGCGCCCGCGCGACCCGCAACCTCGTGCACCGCCTCGACCGGGCCGGCACCGAGCTCGAGCACACCCTCGCCCGGCTGCGGACCCTGTCACCGTCGGCGACGCTGCAGCGGGGCTACGCGATCGTCCAGCGCGCCGACGGCGCCGTGGTCCGCGCCCCGGACGAGGTCACCGGCGGTGAGCGGCTGCGCGTCCGGCTGGCCGAGGGTGAGCTGGCCGCGACGGTGACCGACGCTTGACGTCCGGCATTTATGCGAGATGATGTCGGTCCGGTCCGTTTCTGGTGCTTTCTGGCGGAGGGTTGGGCTTTGTCGCGTCGTCTGCAGGAGTACATGCTGGCCAGCGCCAAGAACGGGCGCGAGGTGGTACGCACCGGGCCGTTCACGGTGACGATCACCGGGCACGACCCGAACGTGTACCTCAACTACGCCGTCCCCGACCCCGGCGCCGACCCGTCCGCGGCCGACATCGAGGCCCTGGTCACGGCGTTCACGACCCGCGGGCGCACGCCCCGGCTCGAATACCTGCCGAAGCTCGCCCCGGCCGTGGAGCCGGCCCTGCTGGCCGCGGGCTTCGCCGTCGCCGACCGCCTGCCGCTCATGGAGTGCGGGCCGAGCGACGCGACCGACCAGCCCGTGCCGCCCGGCTTCGAGCTCGTCACCCCGAAGACCGACGCCGAGATCGAGGCGATGCTGGCCGCCCAGCACGAGGCGTTCGGCGAGGAGCCGCCGACCCCGGCCCACGTCGCCGCCACGCGCGCCAAGGCCGAGTCCGGCCAGCTGCAGCTCCTGGCCCGCGAGCTCGCGACCGGCGAGACGGCGGGCGGCGGGATCGCCGCGGCCGTGCGCGACGGCATCAGCGAGGTGGCCGGGATCGCGGTGCGCCCGGCGTACGAGCGCCGCGGCCTCGGCGCCGCCCTCACCCTGCACCTGACGCGCGCCGCGTTCGCCGCCGGCGCGACCCTCGCGTTCCTGACGCCCGCGGGCGACGCGCAGGAGCGGGTGTACGCGCGCGTCGGCTACCGCCGCGCCGACGCGGTCCTGTTCCTGTCGCACTCCGCGTGACACCCAGTAGGGTTCTGCGCGTGAGTGAGCCGAAGATGGCCGAGCCGGGTTCGGGCTCGGACGGACCGACCCTGACCTACGAGCAGGCGCGGGCCGAGCTGGCGACCGTCGTCGAGCGGCTCGAGTCGGGCGGCTCGACGCTCGAGGAGTCCCTGGCGCTGTGGGAACGCGGCGAGGAGCTGGCCTCGATCTGCCAGCGCTGGCTCGACTCCGCCCGGGCGCGCCTGACCCCGACGGAGTCCTGAGCCGGCCTCAGCCGGGCAGGCCGATGTAGCGGGCCTGCGCGCGCATCTGGTGCTCGAAGAACTCGGCCGGGTGGTTGACCGTGTTGCGCAGCTGGCCGAAGATCTCGAAGCTCACCTGGCCGAACAGCGAGACCCAGGCCGACAGGGCGCGCGCCAGGGTCGCGGGCGCGACGGCGGGGGCGATCACGGCCCGGATGCGCTCCAGGTCGGCGGCCGAGTCCGCGGGCGGGAGCGGATCGTCGTTCGGCGCCAGGGCGTTCGCCTCCGCCGCGGCCTGCAGGATGCCGCCCAGCACCGTCACCGCGCGGATGCCCGCGGCCACGGTGTCCTCCGGCGCCTGGTAGCCGGGGACGGGGCTGCCGTAGATGAGCGCGTATTCGTGGGGGTGCTCGAGCGCCCAGTCGCGCACCGACGTGGCGAGGGCGAGCCAGCGGGTGGTGAAGGCTTCGGACGGTACCGCTGCCACGGCTCTTTCGGCGCAGCCGCCCAGGGCGTTGTAGGCGTCCAGGATCAGGGCGGTCAGCAGGTCGTCGCGGCTGGGGAAGTAGCGGTAGATCGCCGAGCTCACCATGCCGAGGTCGCGGGCGACGGCGCGCAGGGACAGGTTGGCCCCGTCGGTGGCCAGGTGGCGGCGGGCGATCTCCTTGATCTCGTCCGTCATCTCGGCGCGGACGCGGGCCCGGATCGAGTTCGCCTTCATGCGCCCATCTTGACACACGCTCCGAAACGAGAGCACTGCTCTTGCTTTGCCGGCACACCGCGACCTATGCTCCACTTCGAGAGCACTGCTCTCCGAACGAAGGAGGCTGTCATGCAGGTCGTCGTCGGGTCCGGGTCGGTCGGCAGCGCGGTGGCGCTGGAGCTGGCCGGAGACGGGGAGGCGGTCCGGATCGTCACGCGCGGCGGGAGCGGCCCGCAGCACCCGCGCATCGAGCGCGTCGCGGCGGACGCCGGCGACGCGGAGGCGCTGCTGCGCGCCGCGGAGGGGGCGAGCGTGGTCTACAACTGCGCGAACCCGCGGTACTACGAGTGGCCCACCGCCTGGCCGCCGATGCACGACGCGATGCTGCGAGCCGCGCGGGCGAACGACGCGGTGCTGGCGATCACGGCGCCGCTGTACGGGTACGGGCACGTGGACCGCCCGATGACCGAGGACATGCCGCTCGCGGCCGAGACCGTCAAGGGCCGGGTGCGCGCGAAGATGTGGCAGGACACCCTGGCATCGGGCGTCCGCGCGGTCGAGGTGCGCTCCTCGGACTGGATCGGCCCCCGGTACTCCCTCATCGACATGGCCCTGCCGGCCATGCGCGCGGGCAGGACCGTGTGGCTGCCGGGGGCGCTGGACGTGCCGCACACGTACACGTACACCGGCGACGCCGCGCGCACCCTGGTCGCCCTGGCCCGCGAGCCGCGGGCGTGGGGCCGGGCCTGGCACACGCCGTCGGTGCCCGCCCTGACGGCCCGGCAGCTGCTCACGCGGGTCGCGGCGCTGGCGGGGCTCGGCGCGCCGCGGCTGCGGGCGTACCCGGCCCTGGCCGTGCGGGCGGCGGGGCTGTGGGACCGGGTCGCGCGGGAGTTCATCGAGGTGCGGTACCAGCACGACCGGCCGTTCGTCATGGACTCCTCGCTCGTGACCAGCGAGTTCGGCCTGACGGCGACGCCGCTGGACGACGCGGTTCGCGAAACGCTGCGCAGCGCCCGCTGAGTGCCGGCAGGGCATGACTCGGGTCCGCGGGGGTGCGGACCGTCGCTCCCGCCAGACACCGCTCGGCGCTGGCGCGCCGACGCTGCCAGGCCCGCCGCCGGTCACCCTGGACTGATCCACCACCCCCGACGACACCGCCACTCCAGCACCGACGTCCACGGCTCCGAGAGCGCCCACCGCCCGGGCCGGATCCCCGGATCGCGCTTCCACGGCACCACGATTACGCGGAGCGTTGCCCGGGGGCGATACGCCGCCGACCGCAGCGCCACCCGCACCCGATGCCGCACCGCCCGGGCCGGATCCCCGGATCGCGCTTCCACGGCACCACGATTACGCGGAGCGTTGCCCGGGGGCGATACGCCGCCGACCGCAGCGCCACCCGCACCCGATGCCGCACCGCCGCGCTCCACGCCGTGGCGGGCACTGCACCCTCGACAGCCACCGTCCGGGCTTGTCCCCGGATCACGTCGTCGGAGGCGGCCCAGGATCAGCGCCGCGGGTCACCCTGCCCCGGTGCGCGCACATCATCCGCAGCACCACGGGCACCTCACCCCCCGACACGACAGGGACCGCCGACTGACCCTCGCTCCCAGGCCGTGATATCGGACTTGTCGCCCGCCGGGGCATAAATCCGAAATGTCGCGGCGCGTAGCGCCCGACATTTCGCGCGAGGGCGCCTCGACAGCGATCGAGGCGCCCCCATGAGCCGGCTAGGAGAAGTCGACCAGCGAGTAGGCCCGCAGCTTCTCCAGCCGATGGAACGAGTCGATCCACCGGATCGTCCCCGAGCGCGACCGCATCACGATCGACTGGGTGTAGGCGCCGCCGGAGCGGTACCGGACCCCCTTGAGCAGGTCCCCGCTCGTCACCCCGGTCGCGCAGAAGAACATGTTGTCCCCGCTGACCAGGTCGTCGGTGCGCAGCACGCGCGAGAGATCGTGCCCCGCGGCCAGGGCCTTCTCGCGCTCGGCGTCGTCGCGCGGCCAGAGCTTCGCCTGGATGGCCCCGCCCATGCACTTGAGCGCGACCGCCGCCACGATCCCCTCCGGCGTCCCGCCGATGCCCATGAGCACGTCGGTCTCGCTGTTCTCGCGGGCCGCGCTGATCGCCCCCGCGATGTCGCCGTCGGAGATGAAGCGGATGCGGGCGCCGGTCGCGCGCACCTGCTGCACGAGCTCCTGGTGCCGGGGCCGGTCCAGGATGCAGACCGTCAGCTCCGAGACGCTCGAGCGCTTCACCCGGGCGATGCGGCGCAGGTTCTCCTCGACGCCGGCCTCGATGTCCACGACGTCCGCGCAGTCGGGGCCGACGGCCAGCTTCTCCATGTAGAACACTGCGGACGGGTCGAACATGGCGCCCCGCTCGGCCACCGCGAGCACGGCGAGGGCGTTGGGCATGCCCTTGCTCATGAGCGTGGTGCCGTCGACCGGGTCGACCGCCACGTCCACTTCCGGGCCGGTGCCGTCGCCCACGCTCTCGCCGTTGTAGAGCATGGGCGCGTTGTCCTTCTCGCCCTCGCCGATCACCACCGTGCCACGCATGGGCAGCGAGTTGATCAGCAGGCGCATCGCGTCGACGGCCGCGCCGTCGCCGCCGTTCTTGTCGCCCCGCCCGACCCAGCGGCCCGCGGCCATCGCCGCCGCCTCCGTGACCCGGACGAGGTCGAGGGCCAGGTTCCGGTCCATCTCACGACTCATTCGTGCACTCCTCGCGCGTCGTTGCGTGGGTGTGTGTTCAGAACAACGTTCACCACCAACCATCCTCGCAGCGATCCGGTCCGCATGACCTGTCAAGATGGTCACGTGGCAAGTACGACCGAGCAGCCCCGGGCGACCAAGGCCCGCCGGCCGCGGGACATGGCGCTGTCGATGCTGGTGCTGATCGTGCCGGTGTTCCTCATCGTGGCCTTCTACCGGTATCTCGGCCACGAGACCCCGCCCGCCGTCGACACCACCGAGGTCTACGGCTCGGTGCAGCGTGCGGGCAAGTTCCAGGCGCTCAAGCCCGAGCAGCTGCCCGACGGGTGGCGGATCGCCTCGGCGACGTTCACCGGCGGCGTCCTGCGCGTCGGCATCACCGCGCCGGACAACGGCGCCATGCAGCTCGTCGAGAGCGCCGATCCGGCCTCGGTACTGGTCCCGGCCGTCGTCGGGCCGAACCCGCACGACGACGGGGAGACGAGCATCGCCGGCCTCCAGTGGCACCGACTGTCCCAGGGCCGCCCGGGTGAGCGCGCGATCGTGCAGAGCACCGCGAACCGCACGGTGATCATCGTGGGCCAGGCCAAGGAGAGCCAGCTGGCGGACCTGGCCACCCGCCTCAGAGCGTAGGCAGCGGCAGCCCGAAGCCGACCGTCGTGCCGCTGCCCTCGGTCGACTCGAGGGCGATCCACCCGCCGTGCGCCTCCACGATGGCCTTCGAGATGGCCAGCCCGAGCCCGCTGCCCTTGATCGCCCGGCGCTGCGCGTCCGCGGTACGGAAGAAGCGCTGGAAGATCATCCCCTGCTCGGCCTCGGGGATGCCGCCGCCGGTGTCGCGCACCCAGAGCACGACCTCGCCGTCGCGCTCGCGGCCGGTGACGGTCACGCTGCCCGACGGGTCCGAGAACTTGACGGCGTTGTCGAGCAGGTTGAGTACGACCCGCTCCAGCTGCTCCCCGTCGCCCTGCACGAGCGGGATGTGCTCGTCCACGTCCACGGTGAGCCGCAGCCCCGCCGTCTCCATGGCCGGCCGGATCGCCTCGCAGGCCGCGTCGACCAGCCCGCGCAGGCGCACCGGGCCCAGGTCGAGGGTGAGCGTCCCCGACTCGATGCGCGAGAACGTGAGCAGGTCCTCGATCAGGTCGAGCAGGCGGCGGCCGTTGCGGTCGATGATCCCCACGATCCGCCGCTCGGTCGGCCCGAGCGCGGTGGCGTCGCTGTCGGCCAGGATCTCGGTGTAGCCGCGAATCGACGTCAGGGGCGTGCGCAGCTCGTGCGAGACCGTCGCCACGAACTCGCTCTTGAGCCGGTCGAGCTCCTGCAGGTCGCTGTTGGTCCGGGCCAGCTTCTCGGCCTGCCGCTGCAGCGCCTCCTCGGCCCGGTGCCGGTCGCTGACGTCGGCGATCTGGTGCACCACGCCGGCCTCGCCGCCGCCGATGAGCGAGGCCGAGTACTGCCCCCACACCAGTGACCCGTCGGCCCGGCACAGCCGCAGCTCCCTGGTCACCTCGTCGGCCTCGCCCGCGACGAGCCGCTTGAGCCGCTCCTCGACCAGCGGCCGGTCCTCCTCGCAGATCAGGCCGGGCAGGAACGCGCCCGGCTCGATCCCGGTCATCCGGGAGAGCGCCTGGTTGACCTGCAGCACCCGGCCGGTGAGATCGGTGACGGCCATGCCGACCGGCGCGTGGTCGAACGCCGCCCGGAAGGTGCGCTCGGCCCGGTGCCGGTCGGCGAGCAGGCGCCGCTGCGACAGGGCGTGCTCGACCGCCGAGCCGAGCCGGCTCAGCCGGTCCTTGAGCAGGTAGTCCACGGCGCCGTGGCGCAGCGCGTCGACGCACGCCTCCTCGCTCAGCGCGCCGCTGACGACGATGACCGGGATGTCGAGGCCGTCCGAGCCCAGCATCGCCAGCGCCTCGAGCGCGTTGAACTGCGGCAGGGAGTAGTCGGCCAGGATGATGTCGGGCCGCCCGGCGGGGTCGTGCAGCGCGGCGCGGAAGTCCTCACGGGCGTCGACCCGGCGGCAGGCGGGCTCGAAGCCGGCCCGGCGCAGCTCCAGCACCAGCAGGTCCGCGTCGTCGAGGTTGTCCTCGAGCAGGAGAATCTTCATGTCTGCGGGTCCGTGAGGTTGAGGCCCAGCCAGTAGGCGCCGATGTTGTTCATCGCGGCCAGGAACCGCTCCATGTCGACGGGCTTGACGATGTAGCTGTTCGCGCCGAGCTCGTAGCAGGCGTGCAGGTCGCGATCCTGGGCCGACGAGGTGAGCATGACGACGGGGATGTGCCGGGTGCTTGGGTCGGACTTGACCCGCCGCAGCACGTCGATGCCGTCGACCAGCGGCAGCTTGATGTCCAGCAGCACGACCTGGGGCGGCTCGGGCCGCCGGGTGAACAGGTAGTCCAGCGCCTCGGCGCCGTCGCGGGCCACGTCGACGGCGGTGGTCAAGGTGCCGCGGCCGAGGGCCAGCAGCGCCAGCTCCAGGTCGTCCGGGTTGTCCTCGACCAGCAGCACCCGGTTCACGAGACGGTCTCCAGGGCCGGGACGTACGCGGGCAGGGTGAAGTAGAACGTGGCCCCCTCCCCCGGCGCGGCGTCGGCCCAGATCTGGCCGCCGTGGCGGTGCACGATGCGGTGCGCGAGGGCCAGACCGATGCCCGTGCCCTCGTACTCCTCCGCCCGGTGCAGCCGCTGGAAGACCTTGAAGAGCTTGCCGGCGTAGCGCATGTCGAACCCCGCCCCGTTGTCCCGGACGAAGTAGGTCGCCTCACCCGCGGCCGTCACCCGGTGCCCGACCTCGACGCGGGCCGGGTCGGCATCGCGGGTGTACTTCACCGCGTTGCCGAGCAGGTTCGCCACCACGTGCCGGATGAGCCGCGGGTCGCCGAGCGCGTCCGGCAGCTCGCCGACGACGAGCTCGACGGAGCGCTCGCCGCGCTCGACCGCGAGCTCGTCCCACACCTCGGCGACGAGGTCGGCGAGGCGGACGCGGGAGTTGGCCATCTCCTGGCGCTGCAGCCGGGAGAAGGCCAGCAGCCCGTCGATGAGCTCGCCCATCTGCTGCGCGCCGGCCCGGATCCGCCCGACGTAGCGCCGCCCCTGCTCGTCCAGCACCTCCCCGTGGTCGAGCGCGAGCATCTTGGCGAACCCGTCGACGGCCCGCAGCGGGGCCCGCAGGTCGTGCGACACGCTGTACGAGAACGCCTCCAGCTCGTCGTTGGCCTCGCGCAGGTCGGCCGTGCGCTCGGCGACACGCCGCTCCAGGTCCGCGTTGAGCCGCTCGATGACCTCATCGGCCTGCTTGCGGGCGGTCACGTCCTGGCTCACGTTGACGAACCCGCGCACCGCGCCGTCCGGGTCGCGCACCGCGGTGAGCTGCCCCTGCACCCAGAAGCGGGTGCCGTCCTTGCGCACCCGCGGCCCGTCGATCTCGGCCCGGCCGGTCCCGCGGGCCTGGCGCAGCAGGGCCCCGGGCCGCCCGGCCGCGCCGTCCTCGGGGGTGAACAGCCGCGCATAGTCCTCGCCGATGATGTCTTCGCTGCGGTACCCGTTGAGGCGCTCGGCATTGCCCGACCAGCTGACGATCCGCCCGTCCGGGTCGAGCATGTAGATGGCGTAGTCCCGGGCCCCGTCCAGCAGCAGCTGCAGCAGCTCCTCGGAGGAGCGCAGCTGCTCCTCGGCCGCGTGCCGGTCGGTGATGTCGCGCATGACCGCCACGGCGCCGGGGGCCTCACCGTCGTAGACCAGCGCGCGGACGCGCACCTCGATGCGTCGCCCGGCCATCACGCACTCGACGAGCGTCTCGGTCCCCGCCGGCCCGGGCGAGCGGTTCTGGTACCGCGTGACCCCGTCGGCCTCGCGCATGTCCAGCAGCTCCGGCCACTGCGACGCGGACGCCTGCGACGCGTCGGGGCCGAGGATCGCCCGCGCGGTCGGGTTCAGCCAGGCCGCGCGCCCCTCCCCGTCCATCACCGCCACGCCGTCGGCGATCGTGTCCATCACGGCGCCGAGCAGCGTCGCCTGCGAGCGGGCCGTGGCCCCCGCGACCCGCAGCTCACCCGTGGCCTCCTCGACGCGCTCCTCGGCCCGGCGGCGGGACGTCGCGAGGGTGTACACCAGCAGCGCCGTGACGAGCGTGAGCGCGGCCCCGCCGAAGAACATGCCCTCGTCGAGGTGGCCGCCCGCCCCGACGAGCGCGCCGGAGTCGGCGGCCACCCGCAGCCGCCACTGCCGGTCGGCGACCTGCACGTCGACGGTGCGGCGCAGATCGGCGACCCGGCCGGACGGGCGGCGCAGGACGGCGATGGTGCGTAGCTCGGTCCCGGCGTACGCGGCGAGGCTCACGTCGAGCAGCTCGCGCGCGGGCTGGAGCATGGTGTCGCCGAAGAAGTCCTGGACGCGGACGGTCAGCTGGAGGTACCCGCGCAGGGCCCCGGTGCGCCGCTCGACCACCCGCTGCACGAGCGCGACGGTCTGCGGCTGCGGGTCGGCGGAGCTGGACGCGTCCCGCAGCGCGACGTACGGCTCGGACGCCGCCGGCAGCCCGGTCTTCCCGGCCCGCTCGACCGCGGCGCCCGCCTGCGGGGTCGCGGCCAGGTCGCGCCCCGGCCCCGGCCCGCCCGTCCGGCGCACGTCGAGCGGGCGGGCGAGCACGGCGAAGTAGTGCACGCTGGTGCCCGGGGCCGGCGCGAGGTTCAGCTCCGGCACCCCGCGCTCGCGCCAGGCGGCCTGAGCCGCGGCGACGCCGGCGTCGGGCACCGCCACCACGTAGTCGACGCCCGTGGCGCCGGGCAGCCACAGCCGGCCGAGCGGCTCGGTCGCGGTGCTGAAGGCGCCGGCGTCCAGCGCGGGCAGCGCCTCGAGCGCGCCGGCGGCGAGCTGGAGGGCGTCGACGTACCGCTGCGTCGCCGACGCGACCGCCTCCTGGGCGGCGGCGGCGCGCCGGTCGAGGGCCTGGTCGGCACCGTCGCGCTCGACGCGGTGCATGAGCAGCCCCGCGCCGCCGGACACCAGCAGGCCGAGGAGCACCACGCCGAGGACCTGCAAGCGGACGCCCACCACGCCTTGTCCCATCGGCGGTGCGCTCCGGCGGTTGAGGAGTTGCCGTTGCGGTGTGCGCCCGCGTCCGAGCCGGTCGGGTGGTGCGCCGATATGTCGGCCGCTTCGCGGCCGAACCGGCCGACATATCGGATTTTTCGCCTGACGGGGTATTCGCGCATATCAGCGCCCTTGCCCCTTGCATTCGCCGTTACCGCCGCGCCGACCGCACCCAACGCCAGGGCGGTGCCGGCGTCAGACAGTTCGACGCCCATCGCGCCGGGGCTGGCGCGACGGGCGGGTGACGGCACGATGAGTCGCGCCGCGACGGCGGTAGCGCGATGAGCGGCGGCGCGACGACGGCGGGGTGAGCGGCGGCGCGACGGTGGATGAGTTGTGGCGCGACGGCGGTGGCGAGCGCCCGGCCGCAACGGCCACGGGTCCGGCGCACGGCCGCAACGGCCACGGGTCCGGCGCACGCGGTCCCGGAAGCGACCGCGGTGCCGAGGCGCGCGTTGCCAGCGGCCCGCACATATGCGGGGCGTGCCGAAAGTCGGGCATCTGCGGCGCACCGCCGCAGATGGAGCGCCGGTGCGGATCAGCCGTTGTCGCCGGCCGCAGCGCCACGGGTCCGGCGCGCACGGCCCCGGAAGCGACCGCGGTGCCGAGGCGCGCGTTGCCAGCGGCACGCGCATATGCGGGGCGTGCCGAAGGTCGGGCATCTGCGGCGCACCGCCGCAGATGGAGCCCCGGTGCGGATCAGCCGTTGTCGGACGAGTGGCCGGGGAACAGGTGCGCGGCCGGATCGATGATCACGGCGGCGTTGTTCACCGCGGTCGCCGCCTCGCCGAAGCCCACGGCGATGAGGCGGACCTTCCCGGTGTACTCGCTGATGTCCCCGGCCGCGAAGACCCGAGGCAGGTTCGTCGCCGTCGCGCTGTCCACGCGGATGTGCCGCTTGGACAGCTCCAGCCCCCAGTCGGCGAGCGGGCCGAGGTCGGCGGTGAACCCGAGCGCGGCCACCACGGTGTCGGCCGGCAGCGTGCGCTCCTCGCCGCCGCGCACGGTGACGTCGACCCCGGTGACGCGGGCGTCCCCGCGCAGCCGGGTCACCTCGGCGTTGGTCACGATCTCGATGGGCAGCGACTGCACCCGGGAGACGGTCGAGGCGTGTGCGCGGAACTTGTCGCGCCGGTGCACCAGGGTGACCGAGCGGGCGATCGGCTGCAGGGCGAGCGCCCAGTCGAAGGCCGAGTCGCCGCCGCCCACGATCACGACGTCGTGCCCGGCGAGGTCGGCCAGGTGCGGTACGAAAAACAGCAGACCCTCGCCGGAGAAGCCCTCGGCCGCCGGGAGCGGGCGCGCGGTGAAGCTGCCCAGGCCGCCGGTGATGAGGACCGCCCCGCAGGCCAGCGACTCCCCCGAGGACAGCCCGAGCATCGGGCGCTCGTCCACATAGGACAGCGTGTCGGCCCGGACTCCCAGGAAGTACTCGGGGTTGAACTGTGCCGCCTGCTCGACCAGGTTCGCCACCAGGTCGCGGCCGCGGATGCCCGGGAACCCGGCCACGTCGAAGATCATTTTCTCCGGGTACATCGCCGTGATCTGCCCGCCGGGCTCCGGCAGCGCGTCGATGACGGCGGTGGACAGCCCGCGGAAGCCCGCGTAGTAGGCGGCGAACAATCCGGCCGGTCCCGCGCCGACGATGGCGAGGTCGACAGTACGGCGACCCAGGCCTTGTGGGTCGGGGCCCGATGGGCCCGCGACGGCTTCTCGCATGGGTGGGACGCTACGACAGCTCCGGGCCCAGGGATAGGGGATCGGCGTGCTCGACCGGGCGCGGGCGGCGCCGGCGGAACAGGATCGCGGCGACCAGCCCGGCCAGGAACCCGCACAGGTGGCCCTGCCACGACACGTCCGGGTCGCCCGGGAGCACGCCGAAGAGCTGCCAGCCGTAGAGGAGCCCGACGAGCAGGCCGACGCCGATGTACCACAGCCGCCGGCCGACGACGCCGCGCATGAGGATGACGCCGAGGTACCCGAAGATGACGCCGCTGGCCCCGACCACGACGGTGTTGGCGTCCCCGAGGAACCAGACCCCGACCCCGGCGACGATCGCGATGAAGGCGGTCGTGAGCCAGAACCGGGCGCCCCCGTCGGCGAGCACGAAGGTGCCCAGCAGGATCAGCGGGATGCTGTTGCCCAGCACGTGGTCGAAGCTGGCGTGCAGGAACGGCGCGAAGACGATCCCGTCCAGCCCGTCGATGTGGTGCGGGCGGATACCGCCCTCCTGGTCGAGCCGGTGCCCGCTGAGCCCGTCGAAGAACTCGATGAGGAACAGCACCGGCACGAACGCGCACATGGCTACGAAGGCCCGCCCGATGGAGGCGTAGAAGGCCTCGGTCCCGAACCGGGTCGGGTCGGCCTGCCGCTCGATGTCGCTCGACACGCCCAAAGTGGTAGCAGAGACGCGCCAGCGCCGCCACACGAGCGAGGTGTGACGGCGCCGGCGAGCGAAAGTCTCAGTACGAGTGGTGGTTGTTCCAGTAGTTCCAGGCACCACAGGGCGTCTGGTACTTGCCCTTGATGTAGCCGAGCCCCCAGCGGATCTGCGTCTCGGGGTTCGTCTTCCAGTCGGCCCCGGCGGAGGACATCTTGCTGCCCGGGAGCGCCTGCGGGATGCCGTACGCCCCGCTGGGGTTCGCCGCCTTGGCGTTCCAGCCGCTCTCCTTGTCCCACAGCTTCTCCAGGCACGGCATCTGGTCGAGCCCGAAGCCCATGCCGATGAGGACGGCGCAGCCGGTCTTCTTGTTGCCCGAGTACACGTCGCAGGAGGGCGGCACCGGGTACTTCGGCGCCGAGTTGGTCGGTGGCGGCGTGGTGGCGCGGGCCTTGTTGCGGCTCGCCTCCTCCTCGGCCTTCTTGCGCGCCGCGTCGTCGGCGGCCTTGGCCTGGGCGGACGCCTCCTCGGCGGCGGCCTTGGCCTTGGCCAGGGCGTCGGCCTCGGCGGCGCTGCTCGGCGAGCGCGACGCGGACGGCGTGGCGGAGGACGAGGAGACGGGGAACGCGGCGGCATCGGCGGCCTTGACGGCGCTGGCCGAGTCGTCGTCGTGCTGGGTCAGGCCGGCAATCACGAGGCCGCCGACGAGACCCGCGAGGATCACGAGAGCGAACACGGCTCGGATGGTGCCGACCCGGTGCCACAGCCGGATCACAGGGTCATCCATTCGTCGGGGACAGGAAGCGGCGCCCGCTCCTCGCGGGGAGCGGGTCCGGACGGGGTGTTACCCACCATCCGGACCCATACGCACCGTGAGCGCCTGATGCCCACTTGCGTGGCGTCACGCGCTCGAGACCCACCATCGCCCAGCGCAATCGAGGGTGAGAACCCGAACGCTACCTTCTGTGACCCTAATCACGCCGCAATTCGGGCGGTTGTCCTCAAGTCCGACTCGCGGCCGCCGACGATCAGCGCTCGAACGGCAGGTCTTCCAGCAGATCCGTGACCACTTCGGCGATCGGAGAACGCTCCGAACGGGTGAGGGTGACGTGTGCGAAGAGAGGATGGCCCTTCAGCGCCTCGATCACCGCGGCGATACCGTCGTGCCGGCCGACGCGGAGGTTGTCACGCTGAGCGACATCGTGGGTGAGGACCACCCGCGAATTCATGCCGATGCGGGACAGTACGGTGAGCAGAACCCCTCGTTCGAGGGACTGGGCCTCGTCGACGATCACGAACGCGTCGTGCAGGCTGCGGCCCCGGATGTGGGTCAGCGGCAGAACCTCGAGCATGCCCCGCCCCGCGACCTCCTCCATCACGTTGTCGTGCACCAGCGCGCCCAGGGTGTCGAAGACGGCCTGCGCCCAGGGCGACATCTTCTCGGCCTCGCTGCCGGGCAGGTAGCCCAGCTCCTGGCCGCCGACGGCGTACAGCGGCCGGAACACGATGACCTTCTTGTGCTTACGCCGCTCCATGACCGCCTCGAGCCCCGCGCAGAGCGCCAGCGCCGACTTGCCGGTGCCGGCCCGCCCGCCGAGGGAGACGATGCCGATGGAGTCGTCGAGCAGCAGATCCAGCGCCACCCGCTGCTCCGCCGAGCGCCCGCGCACGCCGAACGCCTCGCGGTCGCCCCGCACCAGCCGCACCGACTTGTCGGCCCCCACGCGGCCCAGGGCGGACCCGTTCTGCGAGGTGAGCACGAGCCCGGTGTGCACCGGCAGGTCCCCGGCGCCGTCGAGGTCGACGGCCTCCCCGGCGTACAGCTGCTTGACCTCGGCCTCGCTGATGCCCAGCTCGACCATGCCGGTCCAGCTGTGATCGGCGGCCGGTCCCGGCTGGTACTCGTCCGCGGCCAGGCCCACCGAGCCGGCCTTGACCCGCAGCGGCATGTCCTTCGTGACCAGCAGGACGTCCTTGCCCTCGGCCTGCAGCGCGAGCGCCACGGCGAGAATGCGGGCGTCGTCGGTGTCGGCCCGGAACCCGGCCGGCAGCACGTGCTGGTCGGCGTGGTTGAGCTCGACCCGCAGGGTGCCCCCGGCGTCGGTCAGCGGCAGCGGCTCGTCCAGCCGGCCGTGCTTGGCCCGCAGCTCGTCCAGGAAGCGCAGCGAGCGCCGCGCGAAGTAGCCCAGCTCGGGGTGGTGCCGCTTGCCCTCCAACTCGGAGATGACGACCAGCGGCAGGACGACGTCGTGCTCGCCGAAGCGCAGGAACGCGCCCGGATCGGACAGCAGCACGGAGGTGTCCAGCACGAAGGTGCGCCGGGTGGGAACGGGGACCGGGTTCTCCTCGGCCTTCTTCCGGGTGCGCCGGACGGCCTTGACGGGCGGCGT
Source organism: Dactylosporangium sp. CA-139114 (assembly GCF_050955725.1). NCBI lineage: Bacteria > Bacillati > Actinomycetota > Actinomycetes > Micromonosporales > Micromonosporaceae > Dactylosporangium > Dactylosporangium sp. CA-139114. The sequence continues at coordinate 1,001,542 of NZ_CP192080.1, read as the reverse complement.
CGCCTTGCTCGATGGCCCGGTTGCGGCCTGGGCTGGCGCCGGCTCCGCGGAGGTCGAGGAGGATGCTGAGGGACTACGGCGAACGGTCACGGGATCTCCGGGGACGGGCACCTCGCCGCCCGCACTCGCGTCCTCCGACGCCCGCACGGGGTCGGGTGCTTGGCCCCGTGGCTTCACATGCGTTCGCTCGGTCCGGGCCTCGGATGCCGGGGAAAACCCCCGCCACAGCAATGACGCTATCCGGTAGTTGCAAAATCCACTAGATCGCGCAGCCGATTCCCAGCCGATCAGGTCCAAACACCCGACAAACACCAGGTGCACGGGCCGTGACGGACAGTCACGGCACACCGGCCCGTTTGTGCGTCACCACTCACACCGCGATCGGGGCCGCTCCCATACCCACGCACAGGCGCGGGCCACGCTCGGACGCCCTCGGCACCGCCCAGCGCTCGTTCGGGCTCGCAGGCCACGCGCGGACGCGCTCAGGCGCGGGCGAAGCGCGGGGCACGCGGGGCGCACCTGGGCGTTCGCGGCGCCGCCCAGCGCTCGACGCGCTCGCTGGCCACGCTCGGGCGCGGGCGGGCGCGGGCGGGCGCGCGGACGCAGGGCGCGGACGCGGGCACGGGGTGCACTCGGCGAGCCCGGCACCGCCCAGCGCTCGGCCGCGCTCGCACGCCACGCACGGACGCGCGCGGGACGCGCGGAGTCCGCGGGGCGCGGGGCGCGGGGCGCGGGCGCGGGGCGCGGGGCGCGGGCGCGGGGCGCGGGGCGCGGGCGCGGGCGCGGGGCGCGGGCGCGGGGCGCGGGCGCGGGGCGCGGGCGCGGGGCGGGGAGCGGGGGCGGGGCGGGGAGCGGGGGCGGGGAGCGCGGGGCGGGGAGCGGGGGCGGGGAGCGCGGCGCGGCGCGGGGCGGGGGCCCGGAGCTCGGGCGCGGGCGCGGGCACGGAGCGCGGGCACGGAGCGCGGGCGCGGGCACGGAGCGCGGGCGCGGGCACGGAGCGCGGGCTCGGGCGCGGGCACGGAGCGGGGGCGCGGCGCGGGGGCGCGGGCACGGAGCGGGGGCGCGGCGCGGGGGCGCGGGGGCGCGGCGCGGGGGCGCGGGGGCACGTCCGCGGCGCGGGGCGCGGGGCGCGACAGGGGTGCACTTGACGCCCCCGGCACCGCCACGCGCTCGGCCACGCTCGCACGCCACACACGGACGCGCGGGACGCGCGGAGGTCGCGGACGCGACGCAGGGCGCGGGCGCGTCGCGTCCGCGGGGCTGGGCGCGGGGGCGGCGCTGGGCGGAGCGCGGGCGCGTCGCGGCGCGGGGCGAGGGCGGGGGCGCGGGGGCGGGGGCGCGGCGCGGGGCGCGGGGCGCGACAGGGGCGCACTTGACGCCCCCGGCACCGCCACGCACTCGGCCACGCTCGCACGCCACGCACGGACGCGCTGGGGCGCGAGTGGAGCGCGCGGAGCCCACGGGCGCGGGCGCGCGGCGCGGCGTGGGGTGGGACGCGCGGCGCGGCGTGGGGTGGGACGCGCGGCGCGGCGTGGGGTGGGACGCGCGGCGCGGCGTGGGGTGGGACGCGCGGCGCGGCGTGGGGTGGGACGCGCGGACGCGACCCGCTTGCCGCCCTCGACACCGCCCAGCGCTCGGCCGCGCTCGCCGGCCACACGCGCACGCGGCCAGGACGGGGGCAGCGCGCGGAGCCCATGGGCGCGGGGCGGACCAGCGGGTCACACGGGATGCGGGTTCACGAGGTGACGGGCACATTTGCCGCCCTCGGCACCGCCTGGCGCCCACTCACGCACAGGCCACGCGCGGACGCGCTCAGGCCGGGCGGCGCGGCGCCCACGCAGCACGGGGGCGCCGGGGGCGGACCAGCGGGTCACGCGGGATGCGGGGTCCACGAGGCGAGGGGCACGAGCCCGTCCTGCAGCTCGTGCGCGCCCGGGCCCGCGGCGAAATTTGCCGCCCTCGGCACCGCCCAGCGCTCGGCCGCGCCCGCAAGTCACACGCGGACGCAGTTTGGGCCGGGCGGCGCGGCGCGCGACGCCCACACGGCGCGGGGGGGCGCGGAGCGTATCTGGCGCGCTCGACTCCGATCATCGCTCGTCACGCTGACCGGCCACGCACGGACGCGCTCGGAGCCACCGACGCTCGCCCGCGCCCGCGAGCCACGCACAGGCGCCGACCGGACCGACCGCCGGTGCTTCGCACGACACCCCTGAGCACGGCGACCACCGCCCACCGCGCCCAGCCGGCCGCCTTCGAGCCCCGAGACCCACGCCCCCGCGCGCCAACCCACCGCAAAATACGGACAGAACCGATTTATCGCCCCGCAGGCGAAAAATCCGATAAGTCGTGGCGCGCAGCGCCCGACTTATCGAAAAAACCCGAGCTCAAGCCCCGTAACGCCGCTGACGATTGGCATAAGACCGCAGCGCCCGAAGAAAGTCCGTCCGCCGGAAGCTAGGCCAATGCACGTCGCAGAAGTAGAACTCCGAGTGCGCGCTCTGCCACAGCAGGAAGCCCGACAGCCGCTGCTCCCCCGACGTCCGGATCACGAGGTCAGGGTCGGGCAGCCCGCGGGTGTAGAGGTGGTCGGAGATGTGGTCGACGTCGAGGATCTCGGCGAGCTCCTCGATCGTGGTGCCGGCCTTCGCGTGCTCGTGCAGCAGCGAGCGCACCGCGTCGGCGATCTCGCGGCGGCCGCCGTAGCCGACGGCCAGGGAGACCTGGGCCCCCCCGGTGCGGTCGATCGTCTTCTCCTGGGCCGCCTTGAGGGCCTGGGCGCTGGAGCTGGGCAGCAGGTCGAGCGCGCCCACGATGCGCAGCTGCCAGGGGTTGCGCTCGTCGGCGAGGTCCGCGGCGAGGTTCTCGATGATCTGCAGCAGCGGGTCGAGCTCCTGGGCCGGGCGCGAGAGGTTGTCGGTGGACAGCAGCCAGAGGGTGACGTGCTTGACCCCCGCGCCGTCGCACCAGCGGAGGAGCTCCTTGATCCGCTCGGCGCCGACCCGGTGGCCGTCGTTGGGGTCGACGTATCCCATCTCGCGCGCCCAGCGGCGGTTGCCGTCGACGATCACCCCGACGTGGTGCGGCTTCGGTTTGCCGAGCAGCCGCCGGGCGAGACGCTTCTCGTACAGCGAATAAACCACGTCACGCAGGCCCACGGCTGTGAAGACTAGCGACCCCGAGGGCGAAGCAACACCGTCAGGCGGGCACCGGACAGTACCGTTTCAGTAAAGCTACAAGCGGCCGGTCACCCGACGGACCGGCCGCTCACCAGCGATTATGCGGTGCCGAGGCGGGCCCGGAGGGCGTCGAGCTCGGCCCAGAGAACTCCTGGCAACTTCTCACCGAACCGTTCGAACCACGCCTGGATCTGCGGCAGCTCCGCGCGCCACTCCTCCGCGTCGACGCGCAGCGCCGCGGCCACGTCCTCGGCCGTCAGGTCCAGGCCGGTGACGTCGAGCGCGCCGGGCGCCGGGACCGCGCCGATCGGCGTCTCCGCCGCCGCGGCCGTGCCCTCGAGGCGCTCGACGACCCACTTGAGCACCCGCGAGTTCTCGCCGAAGCCGGGCCACAGGAACCGGCCGTCGTCACCGCGGCGGAACCAGTTCACGTAGAAGATCTTGGGCAGCTTGGCCGGGTCGCCGTCGACGCCCTTGCCCATCTCGATCCAGTGGGCGAAGTAGTCGCCGGCGTTGTACCCGATGAAGGGCAGCATCGCCATCGGGTCGCGGCGCACCACGCCGACCTGGCCGACCGCCGCCGCCGTGGTCTCGCTCGACAGCGTGGCGCCGAGGTACACGCCGTGCACCCAGTCGCGCGCCTCGGTGACCAGCGGGATCGTGGTCTTGCGCCGGCCGCCGAACAGGATCGCGTCGATCGGCACGCCGCGCGGGTCGTCGTATTCGGGCGCCAGGATGGGGCACTGGGCGATCGGGGTGCAGAAGCGGGAGTTCGGGTGCGAGGAGAGCTCGTCCGAGTCGGGCGTCCAGTCGTGACCGCGCCAGTCGGTGAGGTGCGCGGGCGGCTCGCCCATGCCCTCCCACCAGATGTCGCCGCTGTCGGTGAGCGCCACGTTGGTGAAGATCGAGTTGCCGCGCGCGAGCGTGCGCATGGCGTTCGGGTTGGTCTTCCAGTCGGTACCGGGAGCCACGCCGAACAGCCCGAACTCCGGGTTGACCGCGTACAGGCGGCCGTCCTCGCCGAAGCGCATCCAGGCGATGTCGTCGCCGAGCGTCTCGACCTTCCAGCCCGGGATCGTGGGCTCCAGCATCGCCAGGTTGGTCTTGCCGCACGCGCTGGGGAACGCCGCGGCGATGTACTTGACCACCCCTTCGGGGCTGGTGAGCTTGAGGATGAGCATGTGCTCGGCGAGCCAGCCCTCGTCGCGCCCGATGACGCTCGCGATGCGCAGCGAGTAGCACTTCTTGCCCAGCAGGGAGTTGCCGCCGTAGCCGGAGCCGAAGCTCCAGATCTCCCGCGTCTCGGGGAAGTGCGAGATGTACTTGGTCTCGCTGCACGGCCACGCCACGTCGGCCTGCCCGTCCTCGAGCGGGGCGCCCACGGAGTGCAGGCACGGCACGAAGTTCGCCTCCGTGCCCATCTTCTCCAGCACCGCGGCGCCCATCCGGGTCATGATCCGCATGGAGGCGACGACGTACGGCGAGTCGGTCAGCTCGACGCCGAACATCGGGTCCTCGGCGCTGAGCGGGCCCATGCAGAAGGGGATGACGTACATCGTCCGCCCCCGCATGCACCCGTCGTACAGCTCCGTCATGCGCCGCTTCATCTCCTGCGGCGCCATCCAGTTGTTCGTGGGGCCGGCGTCGGCCTCGTCGACGGAGCAGATGAAGGTGCGCTCCTCGACCCGGGCCACGTCGGAGGGGTCGGTACGGGCCCAGAAGGAGTTCGGCCGGGCGTCCAGGCGCACCAGCGCCCCGCTCTCGACCAGCTCGTCGGTCATCCGGCGCCACTCGCGCTCGGAGCCGTCGCACCAGACCACGCGTTCGGGTCTCGTGAGCTCGGCGACCTCACGGACCCAGGCCAGCAGCCGGGTGTGGGCGGTGGGCGCCTGATCCAGGCCGGGCACTGTTACCGGGGCAGACATACGGTGACTCCTCTTGGTCGGCATTGACCTCGATCCGCCCGATGGATGCGCGCAAGCGCGGCGCGCGATGGTGCGAGCGCGTCGTGAAAATCCAGCGGGTTTCTCCCAGCCTAGGCCCGCCGACCTGGCCCGGCATCGCGAGACCTTGTGAAAACCTGCACAAGAACGAAAGGTTTTCAAGCCCGCTCGCAGAAATTCGCGCGAACTTTTCGTTCAGCGCGCATTACTGCGCAAACGGTGTCGTGCCTTACCCTGTCCTGCGTGACCGACGTGCAGTCGACGACCCCGCAGCCGACCATGTTCCAGAAGCTCTACGCGCGCTTCGAGGGCCTGGTGCGTGAGGCCGGCAAGTTCGGCACGATCGGCCTGATCACCTTCCTGATCGACACCGGCGTCTACAACCTGCTGTGGGGTCCGCTCAACACGCTGGTCGCCGGCACGATCTCGATGGCGGTCGCGGCCACGTGCGCGTTCATCGGCAACCGATTCTGGACATGGCGCGACCGGGCCCGCACCGACCTGCGCCGCGAATACGCGCTCTACTTCCTGTTCAACCTCGTCGGCCTGGTCATCGCGCTGTCCTGCCTGGGCGTCAGCCACTACGTCTTCGGCTTCACCAGCCAGCTGTCCGACAACATCGCCAAGAACGGTGTCGGGCTCGTGCTGGGGACCCTGTTCCGGTTCTGGTCCTACCGCCAGATCGTGTTCCGCAAGCGCCCCGATCACACCGAGGCCACCCCCGGCAGCCCGGCTGTGACGGAGAGTGAGACCGCGGGGTGACCTGTCCCGCAGTCGGCCTCGCGGCCGCGCGCGGTTTGGTCGCTTACCGTAAGGTTGGCCGGTGCGATTCGCCAGCAGTCTCCGCGACCGCTTCCTGCCTGAGCGTTACCACGCGCTCGCGACCGAGCTGTTCAAGTTCGGCGCGGTCGGCTGCGTCAACACGGCCGTCGACTTCATCCTGGTCAACGCCCTGCTGTTCATCGGCCCGCTGAAGGCGAAGATCGTCGCGGTGGTCGTCGGGACCATCGTGTCCTACCTGCTCAACCGCCAGTGGACCTACAAGGACCGCGAGAGCGGGAGCGCGCGGCGCGAATACGTGCTCTTCTTCGCGCTCAACGGCGTCGGCCTGCTCATCCAGGAGGCGGGCCTGGCGGTGGCCAAATACGGGCTGCACTTCAGCGAGGCCAACCCCGACGACCGGCTGGCGTTCAACATCGCCAACGCCGCGGGCATCCTGCTGGCGACGACGTTCCGCTTCTGGGCCTACCGCACGTGGGTCTTCACCGCGAGCCCCGAGCAGCGCGAGATCGAGGCGCTCGAGGTGGCCTTCTCCGACACCGCGGCGCTCGCCCCGGACGAGCGGCAGATGGAGGCGCTGGAGGCCGCGTTCAGCGACCCCGCGACCACCCCGCCCGCGCCCCGCAAGCCGGCCGACGACCTGGAGACCCCCGCCGCGAAGCGCTGACGGGGGGCACCAGACAAGCCTGAGCACCGGACCGAGGCCCGGGAGCCGGGCGGAACTCAGCTGGTCGCGTCGTCCCGCAGTTCCTTGACGAGCGCGTCGCGGTCGTCGTCGCCGAACGTGTGCTTCTGGCGGTCGGAGTCGACCAGCTCGTACAGCATGCTCTGGGTCTTCTCCACCTGCGGCAGGTCGGTCAGCTGCACCTGGCCGCGCTCACCGGCCGACTCGATGGTCAGCGTGCCGCAGCCGAGCATCCGCTCGAACAGCGAGTGCGAGAACGACACGTCGTTGATCCGGCCCATCGGAATGTCGCGGCCGCTGCGCGAGAAGACGCCGCTGCGCATGATCACCCGCTCGTTGGTGAAGACGTAGTGCGTGGTCCGCCACTTGATCCACGGCCACACGGTGACCACCAGGACCAGCACGAGGGCCACGCCGGAGACGATGAGCATCGGGATCATGCCCCAGCCCGTGAAGATCGCCAGGACGACGACTGCCGCCACGGCCAGCACAAACCAGACCACCGGCAGGAACAACGCCTTCCAGTGGGGGTGCAGGTGCAGCACCACCTGCTCGTCCTTGGTCAGGACGCTTTCCGGGAACCCCACGCGAAACCCCTCCTCGTTCATGAATGTCGGAGGTGAGGCTAGACCCTGAACGCCACCCGGCGGGATGGACTACCCGGACGTATCCAGCCGCGCGTGGACCACGTCGCCGGCGGCCACCGCCCGCACGGCGCCGAAGCGGTCCGTGACCTGCAGCCGGCCGTCGACGTCGACGCCGGCGGCCAGGCCCTCGAGCACCGTGCCGCCGGGCAGGTCCACGCGCACGCGGCGGCCGATGGTGCCGCAGTGCAGGACGTACGCCTCCCGCAGCCCGGACGCCTCGGGGTCCCCGGCGTGCTCGGTGAAGCGCGCGTACCACTCCCCGATCGCCCGCAGCAGGGCCCGCAGCAGCGGGTCACGGTCCGTGTTCGCGGCCCCGGCCAGGGCGAGGGACGTCGCGTCCGGGCGGGGCAGCTCCTCGTCGCGGAGCGTGACGTTGAGCCCGATGCCGAGCACCACCGCCCCGTCGGCCGCCTCGGCGAGGATCCCGGCCGTCTTGCGGTCCCCGGTGAGCAGCAGGTCGTTCGGCCACTTGAGGTAGGCGTCCACGCGGGACACCCGGCGCACCGCCTCGGCGAGGGCCACCCCGGCCAGCAGCGGCAGCCAGCCCAGCCGCGCGGGGGCGACCTCGGGGCGCAGCAGCACGCTGAGCGCGAGCCCGGCCCGCGCCGGCGACTCCCACTGGCGGCCGAGGCGCCCACGGCCGGCGACCTGCCGCTCCGCGACGATCACCAGGCCCTCCGGGGCGCCCTCGCGGGCCGCGGCGATCGCGTCGGCGTTGGTCGAGCCGGTCTCCTCGACGATCCGCAGCTCGGTCCAGAGGCCGCCGGGGACGAGCAGCGCCCGGCGCAGCGCGAGCGGCCGCAGCGGGGGCCGCCCGAGGTCGGACCAGGAGCCGGCGGAGGAGCCGGTGGAAATGTTCACAGCTCGACCCTATGTCGGCGCCATTAAGCTGCCGAGGGTGACCACGAAGCAGGCGGACATCCACTCGACCTCGGGCAAACTCGCGGATCTGCGGCGCCGCACGGAGGAAGCGGTCCACGCCGGCTCGGCCCGCGCGGTGGAGAAGCAGCACGCCCGCGGCAAGAAGACCGCCCGGGAACGCATCGACCTGCTGCTCGACCCCGGCTCGTTCGTCGAGCTCGACGAGCTGGCCCGGCACCGGTCCACCAACTTCGGGCTGGACGCGACGCGGCCCTACGGCGACGGCGTGGTCACCGGCTACGGCACCGTCGACGGCCGTCAGGTGTGCGTGTTCGCCCAGGACTTCACGGTCTTCGGCGGCAGCCTCGGCGAGGTCTTCGGCGAGAAGATCGTCAAGGTCATGGACCTGGCGATGAAGATCGGCTGCCCGGTCGTGGGCATCAACGACTCCGGCGGCGCGCGCATCCAGGAGGGCGTGGTCTCCCTGGGGCTGTACGGCGAGATCTTCTTCCGCAACGTGCGCGCGTCGGGCGTCATCCCGCAGATCTCCCTGATCATGGGCCCGTGCGCGGGCGGCGCGGTGTACTCCCCCGCCGTCACCGACTTCACCGTCATGGTCGACCAGACCTCGCACATGTTCATCACCGGCCCCGACGTGATCAAGACGGTCACCGGCGAGGACATCGGCATGGAGGACCTCGGCGGGGCCCGCACGCACAACACGAAGTCGGGTAACGCGCACTACCTCGCGGCCGACGAGGACGACGCGATCGACTACGTGCGCGCGCTGCTGTCCTACCTGCCGTCGAACAACATGGACGACGCACCGGTGCTGGACGCGCCCTCCGGGGCCGCGGCGCTCGAGATCACCGACGAGGACCTCGCGCTCGACGCGCTCATCCCCGACTCGGCGAACCAGCCGTACGACATCCGCACGGTCGTGGAGACGATCGTCGAGGACTTCCTCGAGGTCCAGCCCCTGTTCGCGCAGAACATCGTGGTCGGCTTCGGCCGCGTCGAGGGCCACCCGGTCGGCGTGGTCGCCAACCAGCCGATGCACTTCGCCGGCTGCCTCGACATCGACGCGTCGGAGAAGGCCGCGCGCTTCGTGCGCACCTGCGACGCCTTCAACATCCCGATCCTCACGTTCGTCGACGTGCCCGGGTTCCTGCCCGGCGCCAGCCAGGAGTGGGACGGCATCATCCGCCGCGGCGCGAAGCTGATCTACGCCTATGCCGAGGCGACGGTACCGAAGGTCACGGTCATCACCCGCAAGGCCTACGGCGGCGCGTATGACGTCATGGGCTCCAAGCATCTCGGCGCCGACCTCAACTTCGCCTGGCCGACGGCGCAGATCGCGGTGATGGGCGCCCAGGGCGCGGTCAACATCCTGTACCGCCAGGAGCTGCGCGACGCCGAGGACCCGGCCGCGCTGCGGGCCGAGCTGATCCAGGAGTACGAGGACACGCTCGCCAACCCGTACGTGGCGGCCGAGCGCGGCTACGTCGACGGGGTCATCGCGCCCTCCACCACCCGTGTCGAGATCGTGCGGGCGCTGCGGCTGCTGCGCACCAAGCGCGAGACCCTGCCGCCGAAGAAGCACGGCAACATCCCGCTGTAGCGGGCGGCGGCTCAGCGCTGGGGGCTGGGCTGGAACGTGGCCCGGATGATGGCGTAGACGTTCTGCGCCGCCGGCTGGGTCCACATGTCGGTCGTGCACTCCCAGTAGATGGCCTGGCCGAGGTCGGGGCGGATGCGGCAGCCCAGGTTGGACACGTGCATGTGTCCCTGCGGGCTGTCGTACGTCCACTGCCAGTCGGCACAGTCCCCGATGTAGTCCTTGACCGGCACGATCTTGAGCCGGTGGTAGTTCGGGTATCTGTTGCCGGCGACCCGGGCCGCCTCCTGCTGCTCCCAGTCCTTGACCGGGTCGCCCTGCGGCGGCTTGAACGTGGTGTCGATGCCGACCCGCATGCCGGGCACCACGTTGGACTCGTAGTAGACCATCGAGTCCGACGACGGGTGCGGCTTGCGGATCCAGCCGACCGGCAGGCCGACGCGCCAGCCGAACTCGGGGTCGGTGATCCACTCGTAGCCGTCCGGCAGCCGCACCGCGTTGCCGCCGATGCTGCCCGCCACAATCGGCGATCGGGTCGCGACCGCCGTCGCCGTCTGCGTCCCCGGCGCCGACGACGGCGCCGGGGCGGCCGGGGCGCCGATCCCCTGCGGGCCGTTCGTGGTGCCGTCCGGCTCGTCGCCGGAGTCGGCCAGCAGCAGCACCGCGGTGATCACGAGGGCCACGACGGCGACGGCCGCGGCCGCCCAGCGCCACGCACCGGCGCGCGGCACGGTGCGGTCCAGGTCGTCGTCGGCGGAGCGCAGCGGCACCAGGCGGTCGCCGGCGCTGTCGTCGTCCGTGGCCGGCGGCGGGGCGGGCCCGAAGAACGAGGCCAGCCCCGGCGAGACGTCCGCGGCGGCGGCCGGCTCGCGGCTCACGGGAACCACCGGCCCGGCCGCCGCTACGGGGGCCGCGACGGCGCCCCGGCGTGGGGTCCCGCCGGACGGCGAGCCGGAGTGCCCCTCGCGGGACCGGCGCGGGCGGGGCAGCGCGGGCATGCTCCACCGGACGCGGCCCTCGCTGGACGCGGCGCGCTGCAGCAGCCGCTCGGTCTCGGCCACGCCGGCCCGGGCCCGCGGATCCTTGCGCAGCAGGGCGTTCAGCACCGGCTTCAGCACGCCGGCCCGCACGGGCGCGTCGGGCTCCTCCGTGGCCAGGGCGGTCAGGGTGGCGTACGTCGTCGAGCGCGCATACGGCGAGCGTCCCTCGACGGCGGCGTACAGCGTCGCCCCGAGCGACCACATGTCGCTCTCCGGGCCCGAGGTCCCCTCGCGGGCCCGCTCGGGCGAGATGTACTGCGGCGAGCCCAGGATCAGCCCCGGCCGGGTCACGGCCCCGTCGCCGCCGTCGAACACGGCCAGCCCGAAGTCGGTCAGCACCACCCGGCCGGTGTCGGCCAGCAGCACGTTGCCGGGCTTGACGTCACGGTGCAGCACCCCGGCGGCGTGCGCGGCCTTCAGGGCGCTCAGCACCGCGAGGCCGATCCCCGCGACCCGCCCGGGCGGCAGCGGGCCGTCCTCGGTGATCACCTGGTGCAGCGAGCGCGACGGGACGTATTCCATGACGATCCACGGCGCGTCCTCGGTGTGCACGACGTCGTAGATCCGCACCACGTTGGCGTCGTTGAGCCGGGCCGCCGCGCGCGCCTCGCGCAGGGTGCGCAGCTGGAGCTCCTCGCGCTCCTCCCGGGTCAGCCCCTCCGGCGGGACGACCTCCTTGACGGCCACGTCCCGGCGCAGCATCTCGTCGCGGGCGAGCCAGACGCGGCCCATGCCTCCGGTGCCGAGCGGCTCGATCAAGCGGTACCGCTCGGCGACCAGTGCCCCGGAGTAGGTCATCACCTTGCAAAGTACCGAACCGGGGCACGCGCGAAAAACCCCGGTTCTGGTGAAGATCGCACGTCAGTCGGTACGCGAGCGCAGCACCATGATCAGCAGGATGAGCAGGCCGAGCCCGACGAGCCCGGCCCCGATGAGGGCGACCGGCAGGACCCGGAAGGTATCGAGCACCTTCTGCTGCGTCGGGCGGGCCGCGTCGGTGTCGAACGTGACCGTGACGACGATCGTGGTCTCCTGCGCGTCCTGGGCGTCGGCGGCGTTCTCGGCCCCGATCCGCAGGGTGCCGGGGATCGCCACCGGGGCGTTGCCCGGGTTCGGGTCGACCGTGGCGGTGACCGAGACCTTGGCGTCCTTCGTCGACGGGGTCTGCGGCTGCTGGACGGTGCACCTCGTCGGGCTGAGGAAGCCCAGCGGCGCCGGCAGCGAGGCCTCGCCGTTGTCGTCGCCGCCGAGCACGGCCCGGCCGCTCGAGCCGTCCTCGCAGTCGATGTCCACGACCACGGCCCCCGCGCGACCGGCCGCGCTGCCGGCGAAGCGCACCGTGAGCTGCAGCTGCCGGGCGGGCTCGAACGTGTAGGTGGCCGTGCACTTGGCGGCGGGGTCGGAGGCGGTCAGCGGTACGACACCCGCCGCCCCGTCATCGGGATCCGCCGACTCGCCCGGGTCGCAGGCGAAGGAGCTCAGCCGCCAGCTGCCGTCCACGGTCGACAGCGGCGCGATGGGCGTGACCAGGTATTCGGCGAACGTCAGCGACCCGGGCACGTCGCCCTTGGCCACCGCGGGCTCGCCCAGCGCGGCCGTGGTCGACACCCCGGACCAGCCGATCAGGCCCTGCTTGCGCGGCGTGAGCGCGAACCCGGCGGCCGCGGTGCCCCCGACGGTGACCGCGCGCAGCTCGATCGAGCCGGCCTTGCGCGTGACCCGCAGCGCGCAGTCGGCCGCGGCGGCGGTCGCGAGCGTCACGGTGACCGTCCAGCCCTCGGGCTTGAGCTCCTGGTCGCCGCAGCCCGCGCCGGCCAGGCTCCACGCGGCGGCGTCGCCGGCGGGGGCGGTGAGCGTGACCGCATAGGCCCCCGGCAGCAGCGTGCCGAGGTCCGCCCCGGACGCGACCGACGCGGACCCGTCCCCGGTGGCGGCGGCGCTCAGGTGCCGGGCGGGGCCGCCGGCCGGGTCGGCGACCGCGAGGTCGAAGGCGCCGCCGGCCGTGTCGGAGTACAGCCGCAGCGTCAACCCGGGCTGGACGGGCGGCGGGGCGAAGGTGAACGTGCACGTGACGATCTCGCCGGCGGCGAGCGTGACGGTGGCCGTGGCGCTCGGCACGTCGGTCGCGGCCAGGCTCCGCCCGGCGCCCGACTTGGTGCAGCTCAGGTCGGCGAGGCTCCAGCCGGCCGGGGTGCGCGCCACGACCGTGCCCGGCGCGCCGCCGGCGCTGCGCACGAGGGTGGCGTCGGTCTTGGCGTCGATGTCGATGCGCCGCTGCGGGTCGTAGCTGGCGCTGGAGTCGAACCGGAAGTGCTGCGGGTAGCCGGGGGCGGTCGTGGTGCGGGCCCGCACGACGAGGGTCGCGGTCGGCTGGGCGGCCTTGACGTAGTAGGCGTAGCAGAAGACGTGGCGGGCCCCGGACGGGAAGCCGACCCACTGCACGTTGCCGTTCGTGTGCCCGTCGATGGCGCAGCGCAGGGAGCCGAAGCCGAAGCCCGCCTGCCCCGGCTGCGCGGCGGCGAGCAGCGGGTCGCCCGGGCTGCCGCCCTGCGCCCAGAGCTGGTGCCGCGCGGCCGCCTTGGCCTGCTCGTCGGTGAGCGTGACGGTGACCGCGCCGTCGATCGTCTGGCCGGTCTTCTGCCCGGTGCGGTCGAGCAGCGGGGCGGCGGCCGCGGTCGGCCCCGAGCCGGCGGCCGGGGTCGTGACGGTCGACAGGGCGCCCTTCTTCTCGTGCCCGGACCCGAGCGAGAACTGCCACCCGTTCAGCGGCGTGCAGCCGGCCGAGCCGGCCGCCTCGACCTGCGGGTCGACCTCGTCGCCGTCGTGGTAGGCGTTGTCGCGCCCGACCGGCGCGGCGTTCTCGGCGTTGTCGTCGCGCACCCGGTTGCCCATGACGTTCTGGTAGCCGTCGCAGGCCCGGGCCACGAAGGTCACCTGGTAGTGCAGCGAGGCGGAGACCGAGGCGGGCGACTCGCCCTCCCGGGCCGACGCCGGGCTCGCCACACCGGCCGCCGACGCCAGCGCGGCAGCGACAGTGATCGATATAGCGCTACAGATTCGGCGCATCAGGACGTTTGTCAATGCGCCCCCAATTCGCCATCGACTCCCGTTCCGTTCGAGTATGCGCTGCTGAGGTGTGCGTATGCTCGCAGGACAGCAACGTTTCGCGAACAAGTCCGGGAGGTCTCCGTGAGCCAGGAGCCGCTGTTCAGGGTGGTCAAGGGCGCGCCGACCGCCGAGGAGGTGGCCGCGATCGTGGGCGCCCTGTTCAGTCTCGCCCCGGCGCCGGCTGCGCCCGCTCGTCCCCGGTCGCGGTGGGCGGCGTCGGCTCGGCCGGGTCGGCCCCGCCATTGGCGCGCCGTCGCGGGATCGTGATCGGCGGCAGTGTCGGCAGCGTCGGCCACTTGCGCGCCTCCCGCTCCAGCTGCAGCCGCTCGGCCTCCTGCGGGTCGGGCAGGTCGGCGACGAGCTGCTGGCCGCACGAGCGGCAGGTCAGCGCGGCCACCGGGATGCGGTCCAGGCAGTAGGGGCAGTTGCGCAGCTCCAGCGAGCGACCGCGGTCGACGCCGATCAGCGTCATGAACTTGATGACGACGAACAGGCCGACGGCGAGCAGCATGAACTGGAGCAGATCGTTCAGGAACGTGCCGTACCGAATCGGCGTGCCGTGCACCGTGATCGCCAGGTTCTTGAAGTCCGGCTCGCCGACCGTGGCCGCGACCGCCTGCAGGAACAGGTTGGTCACGAACGACTGGACGAGCGTGGCGAACGCCGTGCCGATGATGAACCCCAGCGCCAGGTCGAGGACCGAGCCCCCGACGGCGATGGCCTTGAACTCCGCCCACAGCCTGCGCACGGACATAGATGGTAGTTCGCTAACGTTGCCGCCGTGAGAACCTTCATCCTCGCCTCGGCAAGTCCCGCGCGGCGGCGGCTGCTCGCCCAGGCCGGCATCGCGGCACAGGTCGTCGTGAGCGGCGTCGACGAGTCCGTGGTCCAGGCCGGCGACGCCGCGACCCTGGCCGGCACGCTGGCCGGCCTCAAGGCCCGCGCGGTGCTGCCGTCGGCGCCCGCGGACGCCCTGGTGCTCGGCTGCGACTCGGTGCTCGGCTTCGACGGCGAGATCCTGGGCAAGCCCGGCTCGGCCGCGGAGGCGACGGCGCGCTGGAAGGCGATGCGGGGCGGCTCGGGCGTGCTCTTCACCGGGCACTGCCTGCTGGACGCGGCCACGGGGGCGGCGGCCGAGGAGGTCGTGGCGACGACGGTGCACTTCGCGTCGCCGTCCGACGAGGAGATCGCGGCCTACGTGGCCACGGGCGAGCCGCTGGAGGTCGCGGGCGCGTTCACCATCGACGGCCGGGGCGGCGCGTTCGTCGCCGGCATCGAGGGTGACCACACGAACGTGGTGGGTCTGTCGGTGCCCACCCTGCGTCTCCTGCTGGCGCGCCTGGACGTCCCGCTGGTGTCGCTGTGGAGTATTGGCGTATGACCAAGCAGACCCTTGCGCTGACCAGCGCCCTGCACGACTACGTCGTGGCCAACGGCAGCACCCCCGACGAGATCGTCCGCGACCTGATCGAGGAGACGGCCCGGGTCCTGCCGGCCGAGCAGGGCATGCAGATCGCGCCCGAGCAGGCCGGCTTCATGACCCTCCTGACCCGGATCCTGGGTGCCCGCAACGCGGTCGAGATCGGCACCTTCACGGGTCTGTCCTCGATCGCGATCGCCCGCGGTCTGCCCGCGGACGGCCGCCTGATCTGCTTCGACGTCTCGGACGAGTACACGCGGATCGCCCGCCGCCACTGGGACCGCGCGGGGCTGGCCGACCGGATCGAGCTGCGCATCGGCCCCGCCTCCACGACGCTGTCCACCCTGCCGCCGGAGCCGCACCTGGACCTCGCCTTCATCGACGCGGACAAGACAGGCTACCTGGACTACTGGGAGCAGCTGGTCCCGCGCATGCGCCCGGGCGGCCTGATCCTGGTCGACAACGTCCTGCGCCACGGCCACATCGTCGACCCGGACCCGGCGGACACGGGCACCGTGGCGATGGTCGAGTTCAACCGGCACGTCCTGGCCGACGCCCGGGTCGAGTCGGTGCTGCTGCCGATCGCCGACGGCCTGACCATCGCGCGCCGGCTCTGACGCCCTGACGCCCCGGCGCACCGGCGGCGGGATCAGGCGGCCGGAGTGGGTGCGGTGCGTGGCAGTGTCGTGCGGGGCAGTGTTGTGCGGTCCAGGCGCAGGATCGCGGCGGCGGAGAGCACCGCGAAGGCCGGCACCAGCAGGAACGCCCGGTGCGCGCCCACCTGGTCCGCCAGGGCGCCCAGCGCGAAGGGGGCCAGGCCGAAGGAGATGCCCACCGCGAACGACGCTCGCGCCGCCGCCAGGTCCGGCTGGCCGTCCGAGTGGGCCAGCGCCAGGCCGATGCCCAGGGGGTAGTGCAGGCCCATCCCGATGCCGCACAGGCACAGGCCCGCCATCGCCGGCCAGGGGGTCTGCGTCAGCCAGAAGACCGCGAAGCCGGCCACGCTCACCGCCAGCGCGGCCAGCAGCATCCGGGACGGGCGGAAACGCAGGAGCAGCCGGCCGCCCAGCAGCCGGCCGAGCACCATGCCGGCCATCAGGGCCGACACCGCGGCCGTGGCCACGCCGGCCGAGACGTGGGCGTGTTCCCGCAGCACGTCGCTGCCCCACAGGGTCAGGCAGATCTCGATCGAGCCCGTCGCGAAGAGGCTGGTCAGGGCCAGCCAGAAGGCGGCCGGCAGGCGGCGGTGCGGTGCTGCGGGCGCGCCGAAGCCGGCCGGTTCGGGGGGACGCACGCCCTTCGATCTGGCGTACCACGCGGTCGCCAGCACCGGCAGCACCACCACGGCCAGGCCCGAGCGCCAGCCCCAGCCGGCCGCGAAGGTCGCGCCGACCACGAGCGGGGCCACCAGGCCCACGGCCGCGGCGGCCGCGTTCGCCTCGCTGATCGCGGCCGGGGCGGCGGTGCCGTGGTGGTCGGTCAGGCCGGCGTTGATGGCGTTGACCTCCAGGGCCGAGCCGATGCTCGCCAGCGTCGCGAACGTCAGGGTCAGCGCGAGGTGGTGCGCGGCGTACATCCCCACCGCCGCGGTGCTGATGCACGCCAGGCCGATCCAGATGAGCCGCGCCCGGCCCAGCCGGCGGGTCAGGCTGGGCAGGACGAGGCCGCCGAGCACGCCGCCCACGGCGAACGCGGCGCCGTGCAGGCCGGCCAGGGCGCGGCTGATGTGCAGCTCGTCGCGCAGGATCGGGGCCACGGGGCCGAAGCCGTAGAGGAAGTAGACCCACAGGGCCAGCTGGACGTACATGACCCAGGTGAGCCGGTCGCGAACGAGACGAGGCACGGGCGCAACGCTGTCATGCGCTCCGGCGCGGCGGAATTGGCCGTGGCGGCGAGTCTCATTACCGGTACAGCCACATCGGCGCGGCGCCCTGGTGCGGTCTTGGCACCGCGGACCCGGCTAGGGCGGTCCCCTCCGGCCGAAGGCCCTCCGGGGACCGCCCTTTTGTCTGGCGGGAGCGACGGTCAGTGACTGACGCGGACCCGAGCAGGGAAAACCCGGGGTCAGCGAACGCCCTTGGCGAACGCGCGGGACGCCCACACCACCGTGGCCACGGTCAGGACGCCGACGACCACCGCGGCCTGCCAGACCGAGTCGGCGCCCGGGTTGCCGTCGAAGAGGGCGCGCACGCCGTCCACCGCCCACGAGAACGGGTTCCAGTCGGCCACGGTCCGCAGCCACTTCGGGGCGAACGTCAGCGGCAGCAGGATGCCCGCGGTCAGCAGCAGGGGCTGGGAGATCGTGTTCAGCAGCGGCGCCAGGGCGTCCTCGCTGCGCAGCTTGAGCGAGACGGCGTAGGAGAAAGCCGAGAGCATCAGCGAGATCACGGCCATGAGCGCGAACGCGGCGACGACGTCGAGGACGTTCACGCGCAGGCCGAACGCCACGGCGATGACGACGATCAGCAGCGCCTGGAACAGCAGCGAGACCACGTCGCGCAGGGAGCGGCCGACCAGCAGGGCGAAGCGGCTCACCGGCGTGACCCGGCTGCGCTCGATGACGCCGGCGCGCAGCTCGGCGATCAGGCCGAAGCCGGTGAACAGCGAGCCGAACATGGCCAGCAGGACGAGCAGGCCGGGGACGAAGAGCTTGTAGGCCTCGGCGTTGGTGCTCACGCCCAGGGCCGGCTTCAGCAGCGGGGCGAAGAGCAGCAGGTAGAACAGCGGCTGGATGACGCCCACGATCAGCCAGACCGGGTTGCGCAGCATGAGTTGCATCTGGCGCTGGAAGATCAGCCAGGTGTCGCGGAGGAACTTCATCGGTCAGCTCTCCCTCAGGGAACGGCCGGTCTTGGTGAGGAACACGTCGTCGAGGCTCGGGCGGTGCAGCTCCATCTCGCCGAGGGTGACGCCGGCGTGGTCGAGCAGGCGCAGGATGTGCGGGATGGCGGTGGCGCCTTCGGTGACATACAGCCGCAGCCGCCCGTCCGCGTGGTCGATGCTGCGCACGTAGTCCTGGTTGGCGAGCAGGCCGGCCGCGGTCTCGGAGGCGCCGTTGACACCGACGGTCACCACGTCGCCGGCGACCTCGCGCTTGAGGGCGTCGACGGTGCCCTCGGCGACGATCTCGCCGTGGTCCATGATCGCGATCCGGTCGCACAGGGCGTCGGCCTCGTCGAGGTAGTGCGTGGTGATGAAGACCGTCATGCCCTCCTCGCGCAGGCGGCGCACCTCGTCCCACATGTGGGCGCGGCTCTGCGGGTCGAGGCCGGTGGTCGGCTCGTCGAGGAACACGATCTTCGGCTCGTGGATGATGCCGAGCGCGATGTCGACCCGGCGGCGCTGACCGCCCGAATACGTCTTGCAGCGCCGGTCGGCGTACTCGGTCAGCCGGAACGCGTCCAGCGCCCGGCTCACCCGCCGCTGCGCCTCGGCCTTGCCGATGCCGTAGAGGCGGGCCTGCAGCACGAGCTCCTCGCGCGCGCTGCTCTCGTCCCAGGTGCTGCCGCCCTGGGCGACGTACCCGATCCGCCTCCGCACCTCGCCCGGATGCTTGAGCAGGTCGGCCCCCGCGATGGTGGCCTCGCCCCCGTCCGGCGTGATGAGCGTGGCGAGCATGCGCAGCGTCGTGGTCTTGCCCGCGCCGTTCGGTCCCAGAAAGCCGAAGATCTCCCCGCCCCGGACGGAGAGGTCGACGCCGCGCACGGCCTCGACGACTTTCTTGTCGCGACCGGCGCGGGAGCGGAACGACTTGCGCAGGCCCCTCGTCTCGATCATGTCCGTCTCCCCTGTCGATGGGTTCGCGAGGAGACCATAACGCGATATAGTTTTTCCGGTCAAGATTGAGTATGTCGCGTACTACTCGTCTTCGTCGTCGACGGGCTCGCCGTACTCCGCCCGGATGGCCCGGCGCCACTGCTCGGCCCCCTGCTCGTCGGCGTCCTCGCCGCGGTGGACACCCTCGCCGGCCTCGATGCGCGCGGCGATGTCGTGGCACCAGCGGGCCTCGGCCTCGCAGCGCGCCAGGGTCAGCTCGAACTGCCAGCCGACGTGCGGGGGCTTGTGCTCCAGCCACTGGTCCACGTTGTCGCGATAGGTCTTGGTCCAGTCCTCGAGCAGCCGGGCCCGGGCCCGCAGCGCGCCCACCGCCTCCGCGCGCGGCAGGTGCGGCAGGAACGCGAAGGCGGCCAGGAACGGGTCGTGCGGCTCCTGGTACTCCCACCAGAACCGCCGCAGCAGCGCCTGATACTGCGCCGAGCCCGCCGCGGTCAGCCGGTAGAGGGTGCGCGCCGGCCGGTTGCCCACCTGCTCGGTCGCGACCTCCTCGAGCAGCCCTTCCTCGGTCATCCGGCGCAGGGCGTGGTAGATCGAGCCCGGCTGGACGTTGGCCCAGCTCTCGACGTTCCAGCTGGTCAACTCCTTGCGGATGTCGTAGCCGTGGACCGGCTGCAGGTACGACACCAGGCCCAGGATCATCAGACGCGTAGTGGACACGACACAAGCGTAATAGCCAAGTTTGACTAACCGTCGCGAGTGACTTTCTTGGCAACGGAAAGTGTCGGACCCTCGGCATAGACTGCCTGCGTGCGCAAGGTACTGATCGCCAACCGAGGCGAAATCGCCGTTCGGGTCATCCGGGCCTGCCGTGACGCCGGCCTGGCCAGCGTCGCGGTGTATGCCGACTCCGACCGCGACGCGCTGCACGCCCGCCTGGCCGACGAGGCCTACGCGCTGGGCGGCGACTCGGCCGCGGAGACCTATCTGCGCATCGACAAGCTCGTCGAGGTGGCCGCGCGGGCGGGGGCGGACGCGGTGCACCCGGGATACGGGTTCCTGTCCGAGAACGCCGACTTCGCCCAGGCCGTCCTCGACGCCGGGCTCACCTGGATCGGCCCGAGCCCGCAGTCCATCCGCGACCTCGGCGACAAGGTCACCGCCCGGCACATCGCCCAGCGCGCCGGCGCCCCGCTCGTGCCCGGCACCGCCGAGCCGGTCGCCGACGCCGCCGAGATCATCGCGTTCGCGCAGGAGCACGGCCTCCCGGTCGCCATCAAGGCGGCCTTCGGCGGCGGCGGCCGCGGCCTCAAGGTCGCCCGCACGATCGAGGAGATCCCGTCGCTGTTCGAGTCGGCCGTGCGCGAGGCGGTGGCCGCGTTCGGGCGCGGGGAGTGCTTCGTCGAGCGCTACCTCGACCAGCCCCGCCACGTCGAGGCCCAGGTGCTCGCCGACCAGCACGGCAACGTGATCGTGGTCGGCACCCGCGACTGCTCACTGCAGCGCCGGCACCAGAAGCTCGTCGAGGAGGCCCCGGCCCCGTTCCTCACCGACGAGCAGCGCGAGCAGATCCACTCCTCGGCGAAGGCGATCTGCCGCGAGGCGGGGTATCACGGGGCCGGGACGGTGGAATACCTCGTCGGCAACGACGGCACCATCTCCTTCCTCGAGGTCAACACCCGCCTGCAGGTCGAGCACCCGGTCAGCGAGGAGACCACCGGCATCGACCTCGTCCGCGAGCAGTTCCGCGTCGCCGACGGCGAGAAGCTGCGCTTCGACGCCGACCCCGTCCCGCGCGGCCACGCGATCGAGTTCCGCATCAACGGCGAGGACCCCGGCCGCGGCTTCCTGCCCGCCCCCGGCACCGTCACGCGGCTCGCCCTGCCGACCGGCCCCGGCGTGCGCGTCGACACCGGCATCGAGTCGGGCAGCGTCATCGGCGGCAACTTCGACTCCCTACTGGCCAAGG
The DNA here is from genome assembly GCF_050955725.1 of Dactylosporangium sp. CA-139114. NCBI lineage: Bacteria > Bacillati > Actinomycetota > Actinomycetes > Micromonosporales > Micromonosporaceae > Dactylosporangium > Dactylosporangium sp. CA-139114. Next base: position 980,521 of record NZ_CP192080.1, on the reverse strand, counting down.
TCATCATCGTCGGCGAGACCCGCACCGAGGCCATCGAGCGCGCCCGCCGCGCCCTGGACGAGATGGTCGTCGAGGGCATGGCCACCGCCCTGACCTTCCACCGCAAGGTCCTGCTGGACCCGGCCTTCACCGACGAGCCCTTCCGCGTGCACACGCGCTGGATCGAGACCGAGTGGGTGAACGACGTGCCGCCGTTCACGGCACCGGCGACGGACGCCGCCGAGGCCGCGGAGCGCTCGACCGTGGTGGTCGAGGTCGGCGGCAAGCGACTCGAGGTCACGCTGCCGGCCGGGTTCGGCACGGCCGCGCCGGCCACCCCCGCCTCGGCCCCCCGCAAGCGGGCGGCGGGCAAGAAGGCGGGCGCCGCGGCGAGCGGCGACGCCCTGACCAGCCCCATGCAGGGCACGATCGTGAAGATCGCGGTGGCCGAGGGGGACACCGTCGCCGAGGGGGACCTGGTCGTCGTGCTCGAGGCGATGAAGATGGAGCAGCCGCTGAACGCCCACAAGGCCGGCGTGGTGACCGGCCTGCAGGCGACGGTGGGCGAGGTCGTGTCGGCCGGGGCGGTCATCGCGGACATCAAGTCGTAGAGCATGTTCGCTCGGGTCCGCGTCAGCTGCGGACCGTCGCTCCCGCCAGGCAAAAGGGCGGTCCCCGGGGGGCCTTCGGCCGAGGGGGACCGCCCTAGCCGTGTCCGCGGTGGCAAGACCTTTGGCTCGCGGCGCTCCCGATCCCGGAAAGTCCGACGCTCCGTGATCGGACTTTTCGCATTTATACGGTGTCAGGCGATAAATCCGTTTCACTCCCGCTCCGGCACGCGCCGCCTTCGACGGGCCGCAACGACCAAGGGCCGCGAGACTCCCAGCCGAAGCCGAGCAGCACCGCAGCGTCGGCACCGATCCCGCGCGTTCGCCAGGCGCGGCGACCGATCGCGCGACGTGTTCGGCCGAAGCCGAGCAGCACCGGGGCGAGCACGATCCGCCGTCGCGCTCAACGCCTCGCGTCACCAGGAGCCGGGTCGAGCGGCGCCGGCCGGACGTGCGATGCGAGCAAGCCCGCACCCCCGGATCGCGCACAACCTGCACCGAGTGGCGCCCGCCCAGGCAAAAGCAGCCGATCGGTGAGATCAGGCGGCGTGAGCCCCCGTCCGGGCGTGCATCGGGACCGCGACCACCGCGGTCCCGTAGGCGCACAGCTCGACCCAGGTGTTCGTCACATCCCGATGGTCGAAGCGCATCCCCACGATCGCGTTGGCGCCGCGGTTCTCCGCGGCCTGGACCATCTGGCCCACGGCCCGCGCCCGCGTCTGGACCAGGAACTGGGACATGTCCTGGCCCGGGCCGCCCTCCGTCGAGCGCAGACCGGCCGCGAACGGGTTGCGGGACGTAGCGACAACGCCGATCACCTCGCCCAGCACGGCGGTGATCTCGTAACCGGGTAAGCCCTCGGTCGTTACTACCAGCACAAAATTGATGGTATGCACAGGTATAACCTGTACGGGGCGATCTGGGCGAATCATCCGATATCTGACCCGAATCGCCGGCGCGGAAATGCCGCGGCTCCCGCCGGAGACGAGGTATCCGCGCGGCGGCCGAACGAACCCCGCCACCCCGCGAATCAGCCCCGGATCACCTGCGCCGGGCGCGGCTCAGCCGTAGGTCACCTGGGCCGACGGTGTCACGCCGATGCCGGCCGCGAAGCGCAGCAGCACGTCCTGCGGCAGCGCCGCCGCCGGGCTCACCTGCAGCATCAGCGAGCGGCCGCCGTCCACCGGGATCTGCAGGAACTGCACCTGCGACGTCGTCGTCAGCCACGCCTGGCGGTCGCCGACGCGGACGCCGACCGTCGCCGGGCCCTCGAGCTTCGGCCGCAGGCCCGGCTCCTCGTCCAGCTGCACGACCAGCTTGGACAAGTAGCCCGCGCCGGGGTCGGTGCCGGGCGGGGCGAAGGTCACCACCGCGGGGCTGATGTCGTCCACGGTCCAGCCGGACGGCATCAGCGTGAAGGTGAACGGCGTCTCGGCCTTGGCGCCGCCGGGCTTGAGCGCCTCCGCGTAGGCGATCAGCAGCGGCACCGCCGTGCCCCCGTCCGCGTCGAGGCGCAGCCAGGTGCGGGCCGACGGGTGCCAGACGAGCGAGACGCGGGGGGCCGAGCCCGGGTTCGTCCGGTCGTCGCCCGACCAGGACCACTCGTAGACCGTGGCCGGGCGCCCGGCGACCGCGGCCGGGGTCGTGCGGGCCTGCTTGGCCGGGCTCGGGGGCTGCGAGTCGTAGGCGGTCACCGTCACCGGGGCGGTCGTCGGCAAGGTCTGCGACAGCGTCAGGCGGTCCGCGGCCAGCGAGATCATCGGGGTGCCGTAGCCGTCGCCGGTGGGCGGCGTGACCGGGAAGACCAGGGACGGCGGCACCGTGGCGGCCACGAGCGTGGCCGGGCGCGCGGAGAACAAGGCCGGGGCGGCCGGGGTGGACACGGCGGGGGCGGGCGAGGCGGGGGCGGGCGAGGCGGGAGAGGACGGGGCGGCCACGACGGCCGGGGGCGCGCCGCGCAGGGCGAACGGGACGGCGGCGCCGATCGCGACCATGGCCGCGGCGCCCGAGGCGAGGGCGGCCAGGCGCACGCGGCGGCCGCGGCGGGCGGACTCGGCCGTGACGGTGCTCAGCATCGACACGCCGGGCGGGGCGTCGCCCGCGAACTGGCGCAGGGCGTCGCGAAGCCGGGCCTCGACCTCGTCGTCGTTCATGAACTGCCTCCCGGCGCGGGGACGGCCTCCCGGTCACTGGACAGGGCCGCCCGGAGCTTCTGCAGGGCGTGGAACGCGTGGACTCGTACGGTGGACTCGGCACACCCGAGGAGCCGGGCGATCTCGGCGTCCGGCAGGTCCTCGTAGTAGCGCAGGACCACCACGGCGCGCGGCGACCGGGGCAGCGTGCGCAGCAGGGCCCACATGGCGTCGGTGTCGGCGACCCGGGCCGCCGGATCGGCCGTCGCGAGCTCGGGGATCTCGGCCACGGGTCGTTCGGCGAACGAGCGGCGCCGGCGCCACGACAGGTACTGCCGCAGCATCGTCTTGCGCACATAGGGCTCGGGACCCTCCTGCCCCACGATCCCGGACCAGCGGCGATGGGCCCGCACGAGCGCCTCCTGCACGAGGTCCTCGGCGAGGTGCCGGTCCCCGGTGAGCAGGTAGGCGAAGCGCAGCAGGCCCTGTGAACGCCCGTGCACGAACTCGGTGAACTCGATCTGCACGGCTCCCCTCCCCCACGGCTCCACCGACGTAGACGAGGGATCGGGCCCCGGACGTTTACGGGTCGTGCGGAGCAGGGTCGTCGTACTGCCCGGAGCGCCCCCCGTACTCCCGCCCGCCGACGATCGGCCAGGCGTTGGCGACGCAGCCGTGCAGCCCCAGCGTCTGCTGCTGCATCACCGGCGCGGGCCGGCCGGGGCCCGGGCACAGCTCGTGGCCGTGGTAGAGCCGGTGCCCGGTCTCGTGATTGATCACGTACTGCCGATAGGTGACCAGGTCCGAGCCGTAGCCGGGCACGCCCCGCACCCAGCGCGCCACGTTGATGACCACGCTGTCGCCGTTGCGGCAGGAGGTGTACCGGTCGTAGGAGCTGGCGCAGAGCCGGTCCCGCGTCGCCGGGGTCGCGAGGTAGATGGTGAAGTCGAAGCGGTCCGCGGCCCCGGCCCGGCGCAGCCGCCACTTGCCGGTGCCGGGCCAGCTGCGCGGGTCGGCGAAGACCGCCTCGACGGCCTCGGCGAACCCGGCGGCGGAGATGCCCGTGATGCCCCGCTCGACGGCGATGCGGTAGGTCAGCAGCTGGCCGGCGGCACCGATGACGGGTCCCGCGGCCGAGGCGGCCTCGTAGTCGCCGCTGCCCTCCGCCGGATAGCCGATCTCGGGCGCCACCGCGTGCGCGGGCTCGCGGCTCGGCTCGGGAGACGGGCCGCGCAAAGGGACCGAAGAGGCCGCGGGCGCGGAACAGGCGGCCAGGGCGAGCACGGCCAGCCCCGCACCCACGACGCGAAGAACACTCACACGGACACTGACGGCTCCGGCACCGCATCCCGTTTACGCGGCCGGCACGCGGCTTCGAGGAGGGCCAGCGCCTCGGCGACCGGCCGCACCGCGACCGAGCCGTCCCGCGAGCGCAGCGAGACGCTGTCCTCGGCCGCCTCCTTCGCCCCGATGACCGCCACGAAGGGCACCCGGCGGCGGGCGGCGTCGCGGATGCGGGCGGAGAGGCTGCCGGAGTGCGACTCCTCGACGCGCAGCCCGAGCGCCCCGGCGCGCCCGAGAAACCCGCGCGCGTCCGCGTCCCCGACGGGCAGCACCTCCAGCTGCACCGGCGCGAACCACGCCGGGAACGCGCCGTCGTGCACCTCGATCAGGTGCGCGAAGAGCCGCTCCATGCTCCCCGCGGCGCTGCGGTGCACCATCACGGGCCGCCTGCGGGCGCCGCCGGCGTCCACGTAGGACAGATCGAACCGGGCCGGCATGTGGTAGTCGACCTGGACGGTGGCGAGGGTGCTCTCCCGGCCGGCGTGGTCGAGCACCTGGATGTCGATCTTCGGCCCGTAGAAGGCGGCCTCGCCCGGCCCGTCCACGGCGTCCACGCCCGCGGCCGCGAGCGCCCGGCGCAGCACCGCGGTCCCGCGCCGCCACAGCTCCGGGTCGTCGACGTACTTCGGCCCCTCCCCGCGCAGCGACAGCCGCCACGACGACGGCGCGAAGCCCAGCGCCCGGTGCGCCTCCCGCATCACCGCCAGCGCCGCGACCACCTCGGCCTCGACCTGGTCCTCGGCGCAGAAGACGTGCCCGTCGTTGAGGGACATCGCACGCACCCGCGACAGCCCGCCGAGCACCCCGGAGCGCTCGGCGCGGTACTGCCCGCCGATCTCGCCGATGCGCAGGGGCAGCTCGCGGTAGGAGCGCCCGCGCGCGGCGAACACCGCGGCGTGATGCGGGCAGAGGCTCGGCCGCAGCACGAACGCGTTGTCCGCGTCGAGCGCCATCGGGGGGAACATGTCGTCGGCGTAGTGCGGCAGGTGCCCGGAGCGGTGGTACATCTCGGCCTTGGCCAGCGGCGGGGAGTACACGTGCCGATAGCCGTGCCGTCGTTCCAGGTCGAGCAGGTAGTCCTCGACGGCGCGCCGGGCCGCGGCGCCCCGGGGCAGCCAGAGCGGGAGCCCGGCGCCGACGAGCGGGTCGGAGTGGAACAGCTCGAGCTCGCGGCCGAGCCGGCGGTGGTCCTGCATGACGAACTCCTCGGAACACGGGGAGCGCCACCTCGGGCCACACAAAAGCTCCGGAGCGCGGCGCCCCGGAGCGGAAACGTGCTGACGTCGATCAGCGCCGCCGGGGAAGGCCCGGCGTCGTCGTGGACAGTGCGCTGCGACTCATGCCGCCGAGGATAGCGCGCCACGCGCGCGACGGTCCGGGTATAAATGCCCGGTGCCCGAAGGTCACACCATCCACCGCCTCGCCGAGCGGCATCGCAAGCTGTTCGCGGGCCGCCCCGTCGCCGTCCGCAGCCCGCAGGGGCGCTTCGCCGCGGACGCGGCGCGGGTCGACGGCCTCGTGTTCGAGGACGCCTCCGCGCACGGCAAGCACCTGTTCCACCACTACGCGAACGGCGAGACGGTGCACGTGCACCTGGGGCTGTACGGCAAGTGCACCGACGGCGACGGCCCGCCGCCCGCGCCCGTGGGCGAGATCCGGATGCGGCTGGCCAACGGCGAGCACTGGCTCGACCTGCGCGGGCCGGCCGCCTGCGAGCTGCTCGACCCCGCGCGGCTGGACGCCCTGCACGCCCGGCTCGGGCCCGACCCGCTCGACGACGACAGCGACGGCGGAAGGGCGTACGAGATGATCCGCGGCTCCGGGCGGCCGCTCATGGCGCTGCTCATGGACCAGTCGATCGTGGCCGGGGCCGGGCTCATCTACGTGACCGAGTCGCTGTTCCGGGCCGGGCTGCCGCCGACCACGCCGGGCACGAGGCTCAGCCGCCGCAAGTGGAACGACATCTGGGCGGACCTGCGCACCCTGATGCGCGCGGGTGTGGCCGAGGGGCGCATCGACACCGTGCGCAGCGCCCACACGCCGGAGGCGATGGGCCGGGCGCCGCGGGTGGACCGGCACGGCGGGGAGGTGTACGTGTACCGCCGCACCGGCCAGCCGTGTCTCGTGTGCGGCTCGCCCGTGCGCACCGCGGTGCTGAGCGCGCGCAACGCCTACTGGTGCCCGCGCTGCCAGCGGGCGCGCTGATGGTCGCGTCGGTGGAGATGTACCTGGACGAGCGGGCGTCCCGGCGCATCCGGGTGCTCTGGGACCAGCTCGAGGAGCTGGGCGTGCAGTCGCTGCGGACCCCGCACGACGGGCGGCACCGCCCGCACGTGACGCTCGCCGTGGCGCGGCAGCTCGACCCGGAGGCGGTGGCCGCGGCGCTGGCCGGCACCCGGGTCGCGGAGCCGTTGCGGGTCAACTTCCAGTATGCCGGCGTCTTCGTCGGCCGCGTGGTCTTCCTCGGCCCGGCCCCGACCCCGCAGCTGGTCGCGCACCAGGCGCGCGTGCACGGCCTGCTCAGCGCGGCGGGCATGGCCTCGCTGCCGCTCTACGAGCCGGGCGAGTGGGTGCCGCACTCGACGGTGTCGATGCGGGTGCCCCGGCCGCTGCTCAGCGACGCCCTGCGCCGCTGCCTGGAGTCGCTGCCGATCGAGGCCACGGTGACCCGGGCGGCCGTCGCCGACTACGCCCGGGGCATCTTCCGGGAGATTCCTTAGCCGCATGACTCGGGTCCGCGGGGGTGCGGACCGTCGCTCCCGCCAGACACCGCTCGGCGCTGGCGCGCCGTCGCTGCCAGGTCCGCGGTCGGTCACCCCCGATCCAGCGGACGGTGCTCGGCCGCACAGGTCCGGGCTCAGTCGTCGTCGTGCTGCATGAGCTGGCGCGCGGCCTCCGCGATCGAGCCCGAGATCGACGGGTAGATCGTGATCGTGTGGGCCAGCTGGTCGACGCTGAGGTGGTTCTCCACCGCCATCGCGATCGGCATGATCAGCTCGCTGGCCTTCGGGGCGACCACGACACCGCCGACCACCAGGCCGGAGGCCGGGCGGCAGAAGATCTTCACGAAGCCGTCGTCGAGCCCGTCCATCTTGGCCCGGGCGTTGCCGCCCAGGGGCAGCATCACCGCGCGGGCCGGCACCCGGCCGCTGTCGATGTCGGACTGGGTGATGCCGACCGACGCGAGCTCCGGGTCGGTGAACACGTTCGCGGCGACCGTGCGCAGCTTCAGCGGGGCGACCGCCTCGCCGAGCGCGTGCCACATCGCGATCCGGCCCTGCATGGCGGCGACACTCGCGAGGGGCAGCAGGCCGGTGCAGTCGCCGGCCGCGTAGATCCCGGGCACGTTGGTGCGCGAGACCCGGTCGACGGTGACGTATCCGCCCGGCGCCACCTCCACGCCGTACTCCGCGAGGCCGAGCGAGGCCGTCTGCGGTACCGAACCCACACACATGAGCACGTGGGAGCCCTCGACGACCCGCCCGTCGGCCAGCTCGACCTCGACCCCGCCGGCGGTGCGGCGCGCGGCGGAGGCGCGGGAGTTGTTGAGGATCGTCATGCCCCGGGTCCGGAAGACCCGCTCGATCGCCATGGCGGCGTCGGGGTCCTCGTGCGGCATGACCCGGTCGCGGCTGGAGACGAGCGTCACGTCGACGCCCATGGCCAGGTAGGCGGAGGCGAACTCGGCGCCGGTCACGCCGGAGCCGACCACGATGAGCTTCTCGGGCAGCTGGGGCAGGTCGTAGACCTGGCGCCAGTCGAGGATCCGCTCCCCGTCCGGCGCCGCGGACGGCAGCACCCGCGGGGTGGCGCCGGTGGCGATCAGCACCGTCGAGGCGGCGATCACATACGGAGCGTCACCGTCGGCCGGCGTCACCCGCACGGCGTGAGTGTGACCGAGCGTGTCCTCTCCGAGGCGCGCCGTGCCCGTGACGAACTCCACACCGGCCTTGAGGAGCTTGGCGTGGATGTCACCGGACTGCGCGTGGGCGAGCCGCTTCACCCGCTGGTGCACCGCCGGACCGTCCACCCGCACGTCGGGCCCCTCGGGGCCGATGACCCCGAACGCCTCCGTGTCCAGGTGCGCGGTGACCACCGACGAGCTGGCGATGAAGGTCTTGCTGGGCACACAGTCGTGCAGCACGCAGGCGCCACCGGCGCCCTCGGCCTCGATCACGGTCACCTGGGCGTCCAGCTGCGCGGCGACCAGGGCCGCCTCGTAGCCCGCCGGGCCACCTCCGATGATCACGATCCGGCCCACGCCAGCCACCCCTCCTCGGCTCTTCTGATGCCATTCTCCCCCGCGGGGGCAACGCTGCGCCGCCGGGCCACCCGCTCGGCCCATGGCGCGCCGACGAGTGGATCTGAATCCGACACGCTCAGCAGTATTCTCTCGCGTACCCGGTCGGGTTTATCGTCATCGCCGTGCGTCATTACGCCGCGTATGGCTCGAACCTGGACCCTGCCCGCATGCGGGCCTACTGTCCGTATTCGCCGATGATCGGGACCGGCTGGCTCGAGGGCTGGCGGCTGACCTTCGCCGGGGAGGACGTCCTCGGCTGGGAGGGCTCGGTCACCACGATCGTCGAGTCGCCGGGCGACCGGGTCTTCGTGGCGCTGTACGACGTGCACCCCAACGACGAGAAGCAGCTCGACGAGGTCGAGGGCGCGCTCGCCGGCACGTATCGCAAGCTCCACCTGCGCGTGGCCACCCTCGACGGCGAGGAGACCGCGTGGGTCTACGTGTTCAACGGCTACGAGGGCGGGCTGCCCACCGCGTGGTACCTCGCCGAGATCGCCAACGCCGCCGCGAAGGCGGGAGCCCCGGCCGACTACCTCGAGGCCCTGCGCGCCCGCCCGACGAAGACCGCGATGCCCTAGCGGCTCCGCTCGTACATGTCGGCGGCGAAGGCCACGGTCATCCCCGCGTTCGTGTAGAGGTGGTACGCCCCGGTCGGGTTGGTGAGGTCGACGCCGAGCCCGGCCGTCGTGCGCCCCTTCGCCGCGTAGATCGCGAAGGCCGCCCGCAGCAGCGCGCCGCCGATCCCGGTCCCGCGGTGCCCGCGCAGCACGGCCAGGTTCTTCACCCAGCCCTCGCCCCGCTCGACGCCCTGGTCCGCGGACTGCAGCACGCCCACGATCGCGCCGCCGGCCTCGGCCACGAGCCACTCGTCCCAGCTCACCGACGGCAGCGCGGCCAGGGCGGCCCGCCAGTGCGCGTAGGAGGTGGGCACGAAGCCGGGCGTGTCGGCGAAGGCGGTCTGCAGCACCTCGTGGAAGCGGGGCAGCTCCGCGTCGCGCACGACCCGCACCCCGAAGCGGGGCTCGGGCGGCCGCTCCTCGCCGGTCAGCACACGGGTCATCCGGGCGTGACGCTTGCGGAAGGCGAAGCCGCGGGCGGTGAGCGCCTCGACGTAGGCGGCCTCGCCCGGCACCACCCCGGCGCGCACGACCTCGGCGCCGCGCTCGGCCACCCGGGCCAGGGCCAGGTCCAGCAGCGGGCCGAAGGCGGGCCAGCCGTCCGGCGGCACCGCGTAGACCTCCACGTTGTCGCGCGGGCCGCGTTCGGGGTTGTCGACGTACGCCCACGCCAGGGCGGTCCCGTCCGGCCCGAACGCCAGCCAGGCGTCGGTGGCCGGGTCCAGGTGCGGCGCGGTGAGGGTCGCGACGACCTCCTCCTCGGTCCAGTCCGGCTCCCCGAGGGACGCGATGTCGCTCGCTCTGGTCACGGCCAGGATCGCGGCCACGTCACGCAGCGCACACCCGCGAACGGTCCATCCCGGCAGACCCAGGTCCATCGCAGCAACCTAGCCCGGGAGGGCTTCCTTGACGGACTGCACGGCCGCGTCGAGCAGGTTCACCAGCTCGGCGCGCTCGGCCGGTGACAGCGACCTGAACGCCTCCCCCGCGATCCGGTCGGTCAGCGCCTCGGCCCAGCTGCGGCGGCGCACCAGCGGCTCGAACGGCGGGTAGGGCGGCTGCCACCCGAACGCGGTCGCCTCGGCCTCGCCCTCCGGGCCGGAGATGATCGCCTCCAGCGGGGTGAGCCCGCTGGCCCGGATCGCCAGCAGGTGGGCCGCCCCGCGGTGCTCGCGCAGCAGATGGGCCAGCACGGCGGCCCGGGCGCCCGGCGAGTCGTCCGGCAGCGGCATGGCGCGCCAGGCGGCGAAGAGGGGCATGCCCGCGGTCTCGGCGCTGACCACCACCCGCTCGGCCAGCTCGACGAGCTTGGGCAGCGCGTAGAAGCTCTCCAGGTGCTCGCGGCCCCAGCGGCAGCACTCGTCGAGGTTGTCGGCGGCGATCTGCTCCGGCGGGGCGATCTTGCGGGCCGCGTCCCAGCCGTCCTGCACCGCCTCGGGCGCGATGAAGCCCAGCGCCGCGGCGACCGTGTCGGCGCGCACCTCGCCCAGGGCGCCGCCGCGTCCGGCCACGTAGAAGGCCCAGCCGGTCAGGCCGATCTGACGGGCGCGGCGCATGGTCTTGGGATCGTCGCTGAAGGCGCCGCCCAGCACCAGCACCGCCTGCTTCGCCGCGGCGGCCGCCTGCTCGGGAGTCATCCCGGTCATTCTGCCTCCCCGCATGGATCACGGTGAAGGCACTCGTTCGGGTACTGACCGTGTGTGGCGAGGGACGAACGACTCGGCCAGGGCTCAGCCGAGGTCGGCCAGGGCGTCCTGGGCGATCTTCACCCGCTTCTCGGCCTGCTGGATGGCCTTGTCGGCGGCGGCCACCGCCCGTTCGGCCTCGGCCTTGGCGTTCTCGGCGTCGGCGACCTGCTGCAGGGCGGTCATCAGCTCCCGCCGCGCCTGCTTCTTCAGCCGGGCGTGCTCCTCCTCGGCCCGCCGCCGCTCCTCCTCGCGCCGCCGGGCCTCGGCCCGCCGCTCCCGCTCGCTCGCGTCGGGCGCGGAGCGCACGGGGGTGACGGTCGCCGTCGACGGCTCGTCGGGCACGGCGCGCATCGGCGTGACGGTCGCCGCCGCAGGAGCGGGGCCGCCCCGCACGAGCCGCAGGTTGGGGCGCGGGGTCTCGCCGAAGCCGGTGTACTCCAGCGCCTTGGTCAGCCGCCCCGCCCGCACCTCGGCGGCCACCTCGGCGTCGGCCAGCGCCGCGGCGAGGGTCGCCTCCACCTCGGCGACCGGCAGGTTGCCGGCCGAGCCGCGGCCGGCGAGCCTGACCGCCTCGCGGGCCAGGGCCGAGACCGTGCCGCGCCGGCGCACCGAGAGCTCGCGCAGGTCGGCCCCGCGCAGCTCGCGCTGGGCGGCGCGCAGCTCTTCGGCCAGCTCCAGCAGCTGCGCGACGAGGTCGGGGCGCTCGTGGGCGAGCCGGTTCACCAGCCAGGCGGCGACGGTGGGCTTGCGCAGCTTGCCGATCGCCGCGGCCAGGGCGGTGTCGCGGGCCGAGCGGGCCTTGGCGACCTCCTCGCCGCGCAGCGCGATGAAGTCCTCCGGCGGGGCCGAGTACAGCCGGGCCGTGACGGCGGCGAGGGCGTCTGCCATGACTGCAACGCTAGATGGTCGTGCCCGGTTCCAGGCGCGTGTAGTGGGTGCCGGACAGGCGCGTCATGTGGCCGGTGACCATCTGCTGGCCGGCGTCCACGAGCAGGCTGTCGTGCAGGGCGAAGGCGCGCTCCGGCGCGACCGCCCGGGTGAAGTCGATCGCCTCGGCGAGCTTGAGCCACGGCGCCGAGACGGGCACGAACAGCGTCGCGATCTCCTCGTCGGGCACGTGGAACGAGTCGCCCGGGTGGTAGATCGGGCCGTCTGGGGCGTCGATGACGAAGCCGAGGTTGACGATCCGCGGGATGTCGGCGTGGATGATCGCGTGCTGCCCGCCGTGCGCGCGCACGGTCATCCCGGCCGCGACGAAGATGTCGCCCGGGTTGACCGCGAAGACGTCGGCGTCGAGGTCGGTCAGCTGCGCCTCGACGTCGGGGTGGGTGTGCACGGTCAGCTCGGGCTGCTGGGCCGCGGCGGCGCGCAGCTTGTCCAGGTCCACGTGGTCCATGTGCTCGTGGGTGATGAGCACCGCGTCGGCGCCGTCGAGGGCCTCCGCCTCGCTGAACACCCCCGGGTCGATCACCAGCACCCCGCCGCTGTGCTCGAGGCGAAGGCAGGCGTGCGTGTACTTCGTGATGCGCATCCGTTGACCCTCTCGTGGCAGAACTGTGACCCGCGGGGGTGGAACGCACCCACCCCGCCCCGCGTCGGACCGGCGCAACCCCCACCGGACCCTACCCAGGAGGCGTCATGTCAGTCAGGCGCACGACCGTGTTCCTCGCGGCGGCCGCCGGCGCGTTGGTCCTCGCGCTGAGCGGGTGCGGCTCCGGCGCGAGCGACACACCGGCCAGCGGCGGCAACAAGGAGGCGGCGGGGCCCGCGGCGGCGCCGCGGCAGGAGGGCGCCGCGGGCGCGGGCGGCAAGGCCGACCAGGCCGACCAGGGCCAGGCACAGAGCGGGCAGAAGGCCCCGGACAACCTCGACACCCTCAACCGCTCGATCATCTACGCGGGCACGATGACGGTCGAGGTCAAGGACGTCAACGCCGCCGCCGCGCAGGCGATCGCGTTCGCCACCGGCGCGGGCGGGTTCGTCGGCGGCGACAACCGGCGCATCGACGGGCAGAGCTCGACCGCCACCATCACGCTGCGGGTGCCGGCCGAGAAATTCCAGGCCACGCTCGATCAGCTCAAGAGCGTCGGCGACGAGAAGAGCCGGCAGGTCTCCGCGCAGGACGTGACCGACCAGGTCGTCGACGTGGAGTCGCGGATCGCCACCGCCCAGGCCAGCGTCGAGCGCATCCGGGCGCTGCTGGCCAAGGCGCAGACGATCGGCGAGATCACGACCCTGGAGTCGGAGCTGTCCCGGCGCGAGTCCGACCTCGAGTCGCTGCAGTCCCGCAAGCGCAAGCTGGCCGGGCTGACCTCGCTGTCGACCATCACGCTGGTGCTGCAGGGCCCGGAGGCGCCCGCGGTGTCCGAAGAGGACACCGGCATCCTGGTCGGGCTGCGCCACGGCTGGGACGCGTTCACGGCGTCGCTGCGGGTGGCACTGACGATCTTCGGGTGGCTGCTGCCCTGGCTGCTCTTCCTCGGCGTGCCGATCTGGCTGGTCGTCTGGCTCACCGGGCGCTACCGCCGCACGCACCCGCGGGCGCCGCGGGCCCCGGTGGCCGTGCCGGCCGGCCCGGCGCCTATGTATCCGCATCCTCGTCCGGCGCCGCCGATGCCGCCGGCTCCGCGTCCGACCTCACCGGCTCCGGCTCCCGCGGCCGCGAAACCGGCTCCGGCTCCCGCGGCTCCGGCTCCCGCGGACCCGGCTCCGGCTCCGGCTCCGGACCCGCGGCCCGCGCCGCCGGCTGAGGCGGCACCGCGGGACGACGCGGAGCCAGATCCGCCACGAGCGCACTGACCACCGCACCGAACTCCGGCCGCAGCTGATAGCCGGAGTGGCCGTCGACCTTGGGGAACACCGTGTCGCCGGGCGCAACCGCGAAGCCCGGCGGATCGACGAGGCGCACGTCGCGCGCCGTCGGCGACCCCACCGGCCCGCCGATGGGGTCGGTGTCGCGCCACAGGTTGACCCAACGGGGGGTGTGCTCGCCCGGCCCGGGCGCCCCGGGCCGGGCGAGCACCGCGCCGACCTGCTCCAGGACCTCGTCGCTGAGGTAGGCGGGGAAGAACCGCGCGTACAGCCGGCGCAACGGCGAGCCGTAGGTCAGCAGGGCCGTGCGCGCCCGCGCCTCGGGCGGCATCTGCAGCACCGTCGCGGCCGCGAGCACGCTGCCCTGGCTGTGCCCGGAGAGGATCACGCCGCCCTGCTCGGCGGCGAGCCAGGCGCCCCGCTGGGCCAGCTCCGGCACCGCGCGCTCGGCGTAGCAGGGCGGGGCGAGCGGGTGGGCGGCGCGGGGCCAGAAGGTGCCCAGGTCCCACAGCACGCCGACGATCCGCCGGAAGCGCTGGTAGCGGTAGGCGAGCACGCCGACGAGCACGAGCGCGAGCGCGGACAGGCCGATGAGGTAGGTGCCGAGGTTGACCGCGAAGGAGATCACCTCGGCGGTCGGCGAGCCCGACGGCGCCAGCGCGATCGGGCGGCGCCCGGCGATCGCGAAGCCGGTCGCGACCACGGCCGCCAGCGCCGCCGGGATGAACACCCACACGAGCAACCGTCCGATGTGGTCGGTCACGAGCGCGTCGGCGACGGCGCGGTCGATGTGCCGGGCCCGGGCCGCGTCCCGCTCGCGCCCGCCGCGGAAGTCGGCGTCGGTGACGACGCGGGCGTGCCGCCGCAGCCGCCGCACGAGCGGAAGCCCACCGGCCAGGGCCACCGCGACGGTGAGCACGAGCAGCAGCACGAACCCGGCCGCGGCCCACTCGTAGGCGGGCGGCGGCTGCAGCGGCTGCCAGGCGGCGTAGTCGGCCGACGACGGGCGGGAGCGGCGGTCGAGGAAGTCCGCGGCCCGGTAGGCCAGGCCGGCCGAGAACGCGGCCGCGACGCCGAGCCCGGCGCTGGCGATGAGCGGCCCGGCCAGCCCTTGCAGGAACGTGCCGCGCGGGCGGCTGGCCAGCACCACGGCGCCGAGCACGAGCATGAGCAGGACCTGCGCCGCGAACAGCCCGGTGATGGTGCCCCCGAGCACCGGCAGGCGGCCGCCGGCCGTCCACGGGTCGCGGGGCAGCAGGGCGTAGCCGAGCACGAGCGCGGTGAGGGCGACGGCGGCGTGGCTCAGCAACCGGGTGCCGGGCGTCGCCCACGGGGCCGGGTTGTCGCGGTCGACCACGGCCCGCACGGCCACCGCGAGCACGCACAGCACGAGAACGAGGCCGGTCAGCGCGGCGAGCGCGAGGCCGGGGCCGGGCCAGCCGTGCGGCAGGAGGTTGCCCAGCAGGATCGCGTCCAGCGTGGCGAACGCGAACGCGATGTGCAGGCAGCGGAGCCGGCCGACGAGCGGCTTGCCGTTCCAGAAGCACGGGTGGGCCAGCCCGTCGCCGTCGCCCTCGGTCTGGGCGGGGAAGGCCTCGTACCGCGCCCACGTGCGCCGCCCCAGGAACCACAGCAACGCGATGGCGAGCACCGGCCCGAGCGCGGCCAGCGCGAGGCGGCGGCTCGGGGTGGCGAAGAACCCGTCGGCGAAGAGCGCCAGATAGCCCCGGCCCCGCAGGCAGCGCGGCAGGCTCGCGCACTGCCAGCCCACGAGGTCGACGGCGACCTCGACGAACGACAGCACGAAGGAGGCGGTCATCGACAGCGCGTAGACGCGCACCAGGGCCCGGATCGCGGCCCGGGGGCCGGGCCGGGTCGCGGGCCGCAGCCACAGCGCGACGTTGGCGAACATGAACGGCAGCAACAGCAGCCAGAGCGCCCGGGCGGCGGCGCCGGCGGTCAGGTTGCCCCAGCGGTAGGCCTCCAGCGTGGCGCCGCCGGGCCCGGTGACGGCGCCGTATTCGGCCCGCGGGCGGAAGAAGCCCGCGTCGGTGTCCCCGGCGACCCGGCGCAGCAGGGGCCGGTCCAGCACGTCCTCGGCCGGGGAGCCGGTGACGCCGTGCACGCGCAGCTCGGTGACCACGCCTGTGTGGTACCAGACGTGGACGACCTTCGCTGTCCGAAACCTTGCTAGAACGCTCCTGCGCTCAGCGCCGCGAGCGCGGTGTGCACCATGATCCGCACGCCGTGGCCGATCGCCCGCTCGTCGACGTCGAACGCGGACTGATGGATGTCGAACTTCGCCTCCGAGCCCGGGATGCCGGTGCCGAGCCGGATCATCGAGCCGGGGACGTTCTCCAGGTAGAACGCGAAGTCCTCGCCGCCCATGCTGATCTCGGCCTCGACCACGCGGTCCGGCCCGAGCGCCGCGCCGGCCGCGCCCGCGATGATCGCGGTGGCGAGCCGGTCGTTGACCACGGGCGGGACGCCGCGGGTGTACGTCACCTCGACGTCGGCCCCGGTCGGCGCGATGACGTCGTGGACGAGCTTGGTGACCAGCTCCGGCACTTCCTGCCAGGCCTCGCGGCTGAGCACGCGGATCGTGCCCCGGGCCATGCCCTCGATCGGGATGGCGTTGGCGGCCTCGCCGGCCCGCACCGCGCCCCACACCATCGACACCCCGGCCCGCGCGTCGAGCTTGCGGTCCAGCAGCGACGGCACGTCGACGAGGATGCGGCCGAGGGCGTGCACCAGGTCGGCGGTCAGGTGCGGGCGGGCGGTGTGCCCGCCGCGGCCGGTCAGCCGGACCTCGATCTTGTCCGCGGCCGCGGTGAACGGCCCGGAGCGCACGCCGACCAGGCCGACGGGCAGGTGGGGCGCGCAGTGCAGCGCGAAGATGGCCACGACGTCCTTGAGCGCGCCGGCCGCGATGACCTCGGGGGCGCCGGACGGCATCGTCTCCTCGGCCGGCTGGAACAGCAGCCGGACCCGCCCGGGCAGCTCGCCACGCTCGGCCAGCTGGGCCAGCGCCAGGCCGACGCCGAGCAGGATCGTCGTGTGCACGTCGTGGCCGCAGGCGTGGCAGACGTTGTCGACCGTCGAGCGGTAGGGCACGTCCTTGGTGTCCGGCAGCGGCAGCGCGTCGAGGTCGGCCCGCAGCGCGATGACGCGCTCGCCGTGTCCGATGTCGCACATGACGCCGTTGCCCTTGGGCAGCAGGCGGGGCGACAGACCGGCCCGGGTCAGCTCGCGGGCGACGAGCGCGGCCGTCTCGAACTCCTGGCCGGACAGCTCGGGGTGCGCGTGGATGTGACGTCGGATGGCCACCAGCTCGGCGCCCCGCGAGGCGAGCCAGCGGTCGAGCTGTCCGGGCAGCGGATCGGCCCCGGGTGGGGTCTCGGGCCAGCCATCGGAAAGACGCTCGGCCCTCGACGACGTCAACTTGCCGACCGGGCGCGCCGCAGCGGCGGCTTCGGTCAACGTCAGCGCTCTCGTCACGGTGAGTTCTCTATTTCGGTCTCATGGAGCGGCCCGCCCCGTGCGTGCCATGGACAGACTAACCGGGTGAAGGTGACGCAGCGCAACATCATTCTCGTGATGCCGGTATAGCTGAGCGTCACTTAACCGCAGCTAAAGGCGCGAAACTGCAGGCGTCACCTCATCCTCTCTAACGCGCGACCACCGTTACGGTCACGCGGTGTCGCGAATAAGTTTCCGCACTGGGTTCCGCGACCTGCGTCGCCACGGTTCAACACACAGTGACGGAAGACGTCGCAGGGTGGCACGGACCACACGGCCGGCGACGCACCCCTCGTCCGTCCATCGGCAGGCGAGATCAAGAATCCAGCAAAGCCGAGTCGCCGGTGTTCCCGAATGGTTTCCGTCTCCTGCGTAGACGCTCCATCCGCCTGTCCAGGTTCCCCGGATGCACGATTTCAATCCTGCGACCGTCCGCAGGGCGACATGATCGGCACGGTCGGTTGTCCGCGGGTCACGGTACGGTGAAGGACCGGACCCCACCTTTCTTCGACGGGCGAGAGCAAGCAAGATAGTGGGGCGAGAAGTCAACCTTCCCCCTCCCCATGACGGTTAACTGCCTGTGACTCAGCTTCCGACGTGGCATGGCGAGCCCCTGCCACCCACCGGTGCTCTGGCCTCGGCCGGAGCCGGGCGCGAACCTG
Source organism: Dactylosporangium sp. CA-139114 (assembly GCF_050955725.1). Classification (NCBI taxonomy): domain Bacteria; kingdom Bacillati; phylum Actinomycetota; class Actinomycetes; order Micromonosporales; family Micromonosporaceae; genus Dactylosporangium; species Dactylosporangium sp. CA-139114. Next base: position 962,858 of record NZ_CP192080.1, on the reverse strand, counting down.
CGCACGGCTCCGACTCCCCCTCCAACGGACCCGCCCGCGAACCACGCGAGCCAGGCTCGACCGCGCCCCCGGTGCCGGGGCAGCGCGCCGCGCCCGGAGTCGTGATCGGCGGACGCTACGCCCTGCGCACCGCCATCGGACACGGCGGCATGGGCACCGTCTGGCGCGCGAGTGACACGCTGCTGCGCCGTGACGTGGCGGTCAAGGAGGTGATCCTCCCTCCGGGTCTCGCCCCGAGCGACCGCGACTCGATGTATCAGCGGACCTTGCGTGAGGCCCGCGCCGCCGCCGCGCTGTCGCACCCGTCGGTCGTGCAGGTGTACGACGTCGTGACCGAGGCCGGCCGCCCGTGGATCGTCATGGAGCTGCTCCAGGCGCGCAGCCTCGCCGAGATGATCGTCGAGGACGGCCCGCTCGCGGCCCGGGCGGTCGCCAAGATCGGCATCGCGCTGCTCGGCGCGCTCGAGGTGGCCCACGCCGCCGGGGTGCTGCACCGCGACGTGAAGCCGGCCAACGTGCTCATCTGCGGCGACGGCCGCTGCGTGCTCACCGACTTCGGCGTGGCCCGCATGCCCACCGACAGCGAGCTCACGACGCCCGGCATGGTGCTGGGCTCGCCGCACTTCATCTCGCCCGAGCGCGCCATCGGGGCCAAGTTCGGGCCCCCGAGCGACCTGTTCTCGCTCGGCGTCACGCTGTACACGGCCGTCGAGGGCCGCCCGCCGTTCGACAAGCGCGACCCGTTCGAGACGATGCGGGCCGTCGTGGAGGAGCCGCCGGCGCAGTCCATGCGCGCCGGGCCGCTGGCCGGGGTGCTCTACGGGCTGCTGGAGAAGGACCCGGCCCGCCGCTGGAACGTCGAGACGGCCCGCGCCGTGCTGCGTGACCTGCTCGCCGGCCCGCTGGCCAGCAACGCGCCGGCGCACATGACCGACCCCTACGCGGTGGTCCGCCCGACCCACCAGCCCACGATGGTCCACCCGCAGCAGCCGACCGGCCAGATCGGCGGGCGGGCGATGATGGCCCCCGGCGAGACCGTCAGCGGCGCGATGCGGCGGATGCAGTCGGGCGCGCCCGCCCCGAGCGGGCCCCGGCACGACGCCGAGCTGGAGCGCACCGGGGCCGACGCCTACAACGCGTATGCGCCCGAATACGCCCAGGACGACTGGGCTCAGGGCCCGACCACGGCCACGCCGCCCGGCCCCGGCAGGACCTTCGGCGGCGGCGCCGGCCTCGTGGCGAAGGTCAAGGCGCTGCCGACCCTGGCCAAGGCCGGGATCGCGGCCGGGCTGGCGCTCGTGCTCTTCCTCGGCATCGGGGCCGCGGCCGGGCTGTTCTCCGGCGACGACGGCGGCAAGAACGGGCTGCCCAACGCGGGCGGCTCCAGCGCCCCGGCCGGGCCGGCGTTCGCGGTGGAGCCGTTCACCCACCCGGGCGGCATCACGGTCAGCGTGCCCAAGGGCTGGAAGGTCACCAAGCTGGGCACGGCCGCCGCGCCGTATTTCGACATCACCGACCCGGCCGACGCCAACCGGCGCATCCGGGTCAACATCGACAAGACGTCGGCCGCCCCGCGCGCCTTCCTGGAGGCGGCCGAGAGCCGGCTCAAGTCCACGCCGGGCAGCTGCGAGAGCCCCTATGCGCGGGTCGATCTCACCGACGCCAAGCTCGACGGGCAGGCGTCGGCGGTGCTGGAGTACACCTGCGGATCCGGCGACCACCTGCGCCACGCGCTCTGGGACGCCGTGGTGGCCAACGGCAAGGCGTACCACTTCTTCGTGACCGTCCCCGACGCCCGGTTCGCCGAGAGCAAGACGATCTTCGACGCGATGGTCAACTCCTTCAAGCTGACGCCGCCGACCGGCGGCTGACGCATGTTATGAAAGGCAGATGACCGCATCCCTGCGCTCCGCGGCTGAAGCCTGGCTCGCCGACGACCCCGATCCGGCGAGCCAGGACGAGCTGCGGGCCCTGCTCGACGACGAGGCCGAGCTGGCGGACCGGTTCGCCGGCCCGCTGCGCTTCGGCACCGCGGGCCTGCGCGGGCCGTTGCGGGCCGGGCCCAACGGGATGAACCTCGCGGTCGTGCGCGGCGCCGCGGCCGGGCTGGTGCGCTGGCTCGCCGCCCAGGCCGCCGGCCCCGACGACCGGCCGCTGGTCATCGGCTACGACGCCCGGCACGGCTCGCACGCCTTCGCCGTCGAGACCGCCCGGGTCGCGACCGGTGCCGGACGCCGGGCGCTGCTCATGCCCCGGCCCCTGCCGACCCCGCTGCTCGCCTTCGCCGTGCGCCGCCACGGCGCCGTGGCGGGGGTGATGGTCACCGCGAGCCACAATCCTCCGCAGGACAACGGCTACAAGGTGTACCTCCACGACGGCGCCCAGCTCGTCCCGCCCGCCGACGCCGGGATCGAACGCGCGATCCGCGAGGTCGGTCCGCTGGCCGACGTGCCGCTCGGCCCGCCCGGCGAGGTGCTCGGCGAGCAGATCGTGCGCGAATACGTCGACGCGGCGGTCGGGGTGATCGACCCGGAGGTGCCGCGGGACCTGGCCGTGGCCTACACCCCCATGCACGGCGTCGGCCGCGAGGTCTTCGAGGCCACGCTCGCCGCGGCCGGCTACCCGGCCCCGTCCGTCGTCGCCGAGCAGGCCGAGCCCGACCCCGACTTCCCGACCGTGGCCTTCCCCAACCCGGAGGAGCCCGGCGCCTCCGACCTGCTGCTGGCGCTCGCCGCGCGGGAGGGCGCCGACATCGCCATCGCCAACGACCCCGACGCCGACCGGTGCGCGGTCGCCTTCCGCAGCGGCGAGCAGTGGCGGCAGCTGCGCGGCGACGAGGTCGGGGTGCTGCTCGCCGACCACCTGATGCGCCGCGGGGTGCGCGGCCGCTACGCGACCACCATCGTCTCCTCCAGCCTGCTGTCCCGCCTGTGCGCGGACCGGGGCCTGCCCTACGGCGAGACGCTGACCGGCTTCAAGTGGATCGTGCGGGCCGGCCCTGACGGCATCGACGGCGCCGATCTGGCCTACGGCTACGAGGAGGCGCTGGGCTACTGCGTCGCCCCCGAGCTGGTGCGCGACAAGGACGGCATCACCGCCGCCCTGCTGGTCTGCGAGCTCGCCGCCGGGCTCAAGGCGGAGCTGCGCACGCTCGGCGACCGGCTGGACGAGCTGGCCCTGCGCTACGGGGTGCACGCCACCGACCAGCTCTCGGTGCGCGTCGAGGACCTCGCCGAGATCACGGCGATGATGGCCACCATCCGGTCCCACCCGCCGGCCGACCTGCTCGACGAGCCGGTGACCTCGATCGAGGACCGCCTGCCCGACTCCGACGTGCTCATCCTGCGGGCCGGGACCAGCCGGGTCGTGGTCCGGCCGTCCGGGACCGAGCCGAAGCTGAAGGCCTATCTCGAGGTCGTCGAGCCCGTCGCCGGCGGCGACATCGCCGGGGCCCGGGAGCGGGCCGCCGCCGCTCTCGTCGCCCTACGCACCCGGACCGCGGAGGCGCTGGGCCTGCGATAGCTAGAGCGTCACGGAGAAGACCTGGGACTCGGCCAGCTTGCGGAACTCGCTCAGCGCGGGCTGGGACGAGTCCGGGCGGGTGTCGCCCTTGGGCGCGTTCGGCGAGTCGAAGTAGACCAGCGCCCGGATCGCCGGGAACCTCCCGATCTGCTGGGCGACGGTCGAGAAGATCCAGGCCTTCTGGGCCGGGTCGGCGGTGTGCTCGTAGACGCCCCACTCCGCGACCATGAGCGGCTTGCTGCCGTGCGTCCGCGTCACCCAGGAGTAGAAGCCGGGCCAGACCGCCGGGTTCGACGTGTGGTTGACCAGGTACGAGAAGTCGCCGTAGCCGTAGCCGCCGGGCCGGGCGAACAGGTACGGGTCCATGCCGATCCAGTCCACGACGTCGTCGCCCGGGTACAGGTCGGCGAACCAGTCCTTCTCGCACCACGGCTGGTAGGCCATGTAGACGAGCACGAAGACGACGTTGCGCACCCCGTCGGCGCGCAGCCGCTGCACGGTGTGGCGGAACATCGCGGCATAGTCGCGGGCCGTCATCCCGCCGCCCGCGCGCACGTCGTTCTCGGGCTCGTGGTGCAGCGCCAGGAACATGGTCCCGGGGAACGACCGGAACCGCGCGGCCGCCCGGTCGATGCGCGCGTCCTCGCCGCCGGCGGCCACGTCCGCCCATGTCGTGCCCCAGGCGACCTTCCAGTTGGCGAACAGGATGCGTTTTCTCGGCTGCTGTACCGCGGCGATCTCGTCGGCGGTCGGGAAGACCTCGTCGCCGCGGTGGTACGAGTGCAGAATGTCGGCCGGGCGGCCCGTCGTGCTCTCGAAGTTGCGCAGGGCCTGGCCGGACGAGAGGTCCGTGAACGCGCCGGGCGCGACGCCCCACAGCAGCCCGCAGCTCGGCACGAGCTTGGTGTCGACGACGCAGCGGCGCTGCCGGTGCTCGCCGTTGCCGGCCTTCGGCGTCGTGCGGGCCTGGAGCCCTTGGCTGGCCTCGGCCTCGCTCAACCCCGCCACCGGCTCCCGCAGCGTCGCCGAGGCGAGCGCGCCGGAGCCGGCGAGGGCCAGCAGGATCGTGGCCGCGATCAGGAGCTTCTTGCGGTATCTCATCGCGGGCCAACGTAAGGCCGGACCCGTTCACCCGTTCAAGGGCACGGCCGCCGTAATCCCTCGTTACGGCGACCTTTCTTAAGCAAGTCTTTAAGAATCGCCGAAGCGCGGCATGCCGCCGAACTGCCGGTCGCCCGCGTCGCCCAGGCCCGGGACGATGAACTTGCGCTCGTTGAGCCGCTCGTCGATCGCCGCGGTGACCAGGCGCATCGGCAGCCCGGAGTTGGCCAGCCGCTCGACGCCGGCCGGGGCCGCGAGCACGCACAGCACCGTGATGTCGGTCGCACCGCGGTCGACCAGCAGCCGCACGCAGTGCTCCAGCGAGCCGCCGGTGGCCAGCATCGGGTCGAGGACCAGCACCGGGATGCCGGACAGGTCGCGGGGCAGCGACTCCATGTAGGCCCGCGGCTCGAACGTGTGCTCGTCGCGCGCCAGCCCCACGAACCCCATGGACGACTCCGGCAGCAGCGCCAGCGCGGCGTCGGACATGCCCAGCCCGGCCCGCAGCACCGGCACGAGCAGCGGCGGGTTGGCCAGGCGGGTGCCCTCGGTCGTCGCGACCGGCGTCTTGACCGGGAACTGCTCGGTGGCGAACGAGCGGGCCGCCTCGTACACGAGCATCGTCGTGAGCTCGTGCAGCGCGGCCCGGAAGGAGCCGTTGTCGGTGCGCTCATCGCGCATCGCGGTCAGCCGCGACTTGGCCAGGGGGTGATCCACCACGAGTACGTCCACGAGGCGAGAGCCTAGTATTTTCCCCATGAGCCTCACCGCCGAGGTCACGCCGCGTTCACAAGGCGCGCTGCGGACCTTCCTGCACGGCCTGCCGGGAGTCGACCAGGTCGGCGCCGAGCAACGCGCCGCGATGCTGGGCACCCGATCGATCAAGACCACGGCCAAGGCCCAGGCGCTCGACCTGGCGATCCGGATGGTCGACCTCACCACGCTGGAGGGCTCGGACACGCCGGGCAAGGTGCGCGCCCTGTGCGCCAAGGCGGTGCGGCCCGACCCGGCCGACGCGAGCTGTCCGAGCGCCGCCGCCATCTGCGTGTACCCCGCCATGATCGCCACCGCCGCCGAGGCCCTGCGCGGGTCGAAGGTCCACCTGGCCAGCGTCGCCACCGCGTTCCCCTCCGGCCAGGCCCCGCTCGCGGTCAAGCTGGCCGACACCCGGGCGGCGGTCGCCGACGGGGCCGACGAGATCGACATGGTGATCTCCCGCGGCGCGTTCCTGTCCGGCCGCTACGCCGAGGTCCACGACGAGATCGCGGCGGTCAAGCAGGCCTGCGGGGACGCCCACCTCAAGGTCATCCTCGAGACCGGGGAGCTGGCCACCCTCGACAACGTGCGGCGCGCCTCCTGGCTGGCGATGCTGGCCGGCGCCGACTTCATCAAGACCTCCACCGGCAAGGTGCAGCCCGCGGCGACCATGCCGGTGACGCTGGTCATGCTCGAGGCGGTGCGCGACTTCCGGGCCGAGACCGGGCGGGTCATCGGCGTCAAGCCGGCCGGGGGCATCCGGACCGCCAAGGACGCGATCAAGTACCTCGTGATGGTCAACGAGACCGCCGGGCCCGACTGGCTCGACCCGGACCGGTTCCGCTTCGGCGCCTCCACGCTGCTCAACGACCTGCTCATGCAGCGCACCAAGCTCGCCACCGGCCACTACAGCGGCCCCGACTACTTCACCCTGGACTAGCGATGGACTTCTCCTACGCCCCGGCGCCCGAGTCGCGCGCCATCGTCGACATCGCCTCGTCCTACGGCCTGTTCATCGGCGGCGAGTTCGTCGACGGCAAGGGCGAGCCGTTCAAGTCGGTCAACCCCGCCAGCGAGGAGACCCTCGCCGAGATCGCGTGCGCCGACGCGGCCGACGTCGATGCCGCGGTGAGCGCCGCCCGGCACGCCTTCGACACCGTGTGGGGGCCGATGCCCGGGCGGGAGCGGGCAAAGTACCTCTACCGCATCGCCCGGATCATCCAGGAGCGGGGCCGCGAGCTCGCGGTGCTGGAGTCGCTGGACAACGGCAAGCCGATCCGCGAGTCGCGGGACGTGGACATCCCGCTCGTCGCCGCGCACTTCTTCTACTACGCCGGGTGGGCCGACAAGCTCCCCTACGCCGGCTTCGGGCCCGACCCGCGCCCGCTCGGCGTCGCCGGCCAGGTCATCCCATGGAACTTCCCGCTGCTCATGCTCGCGTGGAAGATCGCCCCGGCGCTCGCCGCGGGCAACACGGTCGTGCTCAAGCCGGCCGAGACCACGCCGCTGACCGCGCTGCTCTTCGCCGACATCTGCCGCCAGGCCGAGCTGCCGCCGGGCGTCGTCAACATCGTCACCGGGGCGGGCGAGACCGGCCGGCTGCTGGTCGAGCACCCCGGCGTCGACAAGGTCGCCTTCACCGGCTCGACCGAGGTGGGGCGGGCGATCGCGCGGGCGATCGCCGGCACCGGCAAGAAGCTCACCCTCGAGCTGGGCGGGAAGGCCGCGAACATCGTCTTCGACGACGCGGCCGTCGACCAGGCGGTCGAGGGCGTGGTCAACGGCATCTTCTTCAACCAGGGCCACGTGTGCTGCGCGGGCTCGCGGCTGCTGCTGCAGGAGTCGATCGCCGGGGACTTCCTCGCCGCCCTCAAGCGCCGCATGGCGCAGCTGCGCGTCGGCGACCCGCTGGACAAGAACACCGACGTCGGCGCGGTCAACTCCGCCGCCCAGCTGGCCCGCATCCGGGAGCTGTCGCAGGTCGGCGAGCAGGAGGGGGCCGAGCGCTGGTCGGCCCCGTGCGAGCTGCCCGAGCGCGGGTTCTGGTTCGCCCCGACGATCTTCACCGGGGTCACCCAGGCGCACCGGATCGCCCGGGAGGAGATCTTCGGGCCGGTGCTGTCGGTGCTGACGTTCCGCACGCCGGACGAGGCGGTCGAGAAGGCCAACAACACGCCGTACGGGCTCTCCGCCGGCGTCTGGACCGAGAAGGGCTCCCGCATCCTGCAGATCGCGGACCGGCTCCGGGCCGGCGTGGTGTGGGCCAACACGTTCAACAAGTTCGACCCCGCCTCGCCCTTCGGCGGGTACAAGGAGTCGGGTTACGGCCGCGAGGGCGGCCGGCACGGGCTGGAGGCCTACCTTGAGCACTGAAGGCCGGCTGGCCGTCCGCAAGACGTACAAGCTGTTCATCGGGGGCGCGTTCCCCCGCAGCGAGTCGGGGAGGTCCTACCAGGTGCAGTCGGCCTCGGGCGAGTTCCTCGCCAACGCCGCGCTCGGCTCCCGCAAGGACGTCCGCGACGCCGTGAAGGCCGCCCGCGCGGCCGTGGGCAAGTGGTCCGGGGCGACCGCGTACAACCGCGGGCAGATCCTCTACCGGATCGCGGAGATGCTGGAGGGCCGCCGCTCGCAGTTCGCCGAGGAGGTGGGGCTGTTCGAGGACGACGCCGCCTCCCTCGTCGACGCCGCGATCGACCGCTGGGTCTGGTACGCGGGCTGGGCCGACAAGATCGCCCAGGTGCACGGCGGGGCCAACCCGGTCGCCGGGCCGTACTTCAACCTCTCCGCCCCGGAGCCGACCGGCGTCGTCGGGATCGTCGCCCCGGCCGACTCATCGCTGCTCGGGCTGGTGAGCGTGATCGCGCCCGCGATCGTGACCGGCAACACGGTCGTCGTGCTCGCCGCGCCCGACCGGCCCCTGCCGGCCGTGACCCTGACCGAGGTGCTCGCCACCTCCGACCTGCCCGGCGGCGTGGTCAACCTGCTGACGGGCTCGGTCGCCGAGATGGCGCCGTGGCTCGCCGCGCACATGGACGTGAATGCCATCGATCTCACCGGCGTGACGGACGCCACACTCGCAAAGGAGTTGGAGGCGGCCGCGGCGGAGAACCTGAAGCGGGTGATCCGGCCGAGCACTCCGGACTGGGGCGCCGACCCCGGCGTTTCCCGCATGCTCTCGCTGCTGGAGATCAAGACGGTTTGGCACCCCAAGGGGGTCTGACCGCCGCAGACGGTGCACACTAGGGTGTTTTGTGCGCGAGGCCACACACGCCCTGGTGTGCCCGCACGCCGAGCCCGACTACGGAGGTCACAGTGGCCCGCCAGTCTTCCCGGTCTTCCCGGCCCGCATCCTCGCGTCCGGCCAAGCCCGAGCCGGTGGAGGAGGACATCGAGGAAGCCTCGGCCGACGCCGACGTCGACGCCCTGGCCGACACTGAGATCGACGACGACGTCGATGCCGTCGAGGACGCCGACACCGAGGACGACGAGGACGACGCCGACTTCGACGAGGAGGAGGGCGGCCGCGAGCGCACGGCCCAGGCCGACGCGATGTGGAACGACGTGCGCATCGAGCCCGTCGAGATCGCGCTGCTCAAGGGCGTCGGCTTCACGCTGCGGGCCTACCGGCTCAACACCGAGCTGACCCCGACGGAGGTCGACGAGGAGGAGGACGACTTCGCGATCCTCCACCGGCGCCCGGCGGAGGACGAGGACGACGAGCGCGTCGTCATCCTCGAGAACGCGGAGCTGTTCGAGGACGAGCCGGAGCCGGCCGCCGTGGAAGCTTCATCCGCGAAGTCCCGCAAGAAGCCGGCGAAGAAGGATGACGCGGATTCCGACGAAGCCGCCGAATCCGACGAGCTGGACGAGGCCGCCGAGCTCGACGAGGACTCGGACAAGGCCGACGACGAGGACGCCGAGGCCGAGGTCGGCGCGCAGGACGAGGAAGAAGAGGAAGAGGAAGAGGAGGCGGAGCCCGAGGAGGTTCCGGCGTTCCTCTCCCACCGCGGCAAGCTGCTGCTCTTCCGCTCCGCCGAGGGCCTGGTCGAGTTCGTCAAGAGCGACGCCGAGCACGACCTCACCCAGCTCGACACCTGGGAGAGCCTGCGCAAGCGCATCACGGCCTCGGCGGTCGTGCCCACCGACGAGAACCACTACGAGCTCGACCTCGTCGTGGAGAACCTCCGCGGCGGCCAGGACGCGTGGGACACCGACCTGCTGCTCGCCGCGGGCGAGGCGGCGCGTGACCTTGCTTACGCCCTGCGGCTCGAACCGGTCCGCACGGCGCTCTCCCCCGGCTCCCCGCTCGACGACCTCGACGAGGGCCTGCGAGCTGCGGCGGCGGGCGGCATGGGCGGCTTCTTCGCCAAGCGCCGGCTCAAGAAAATCGGGGCACAACAGGCGGCCCTCGGCTGGCGGACGATTATCGGCAAAATTTCTGCCGCCGTGGACTGGCGTGATTGATTTGTGACCGACAGGATCTAAGCCGTGGGCATTTTGGCACGGCGGGCCCGACCCGGCTCCTAGCCGGACGGGTGGCGACGGTGGACGACGATCAGCCACTGGGGCATTCAGCCGTTTCGGCTGATCGCGTCACCGGCCGTCAACCTGTTCACTAGAGGTCGTTCAGTTTGACCTGCGGCAACACGACGGCGGGGCCCCGGGACAGTCCCCGCCGACGTGTCGAAAGCTCAACTGATGTCCCGAGAGGAGGACGACGCGGTGGCGCTCGTTCGGGTGTACTGCGGTCTGGCGTCGGCTGAACCCGCCGAGCCGCAGTCGGGTTCCGACATCTGGTTGACCGTCGCGGTCGTCGACGACGCCGGCCGACTCATCGACATCTGCGAGGTGAGCGACGACGCCGGCGGTTACGCCGAGCTGAGCGCTCTGCTGGCGCAGCGCTCCGGCGGCACCTCCGCCGTGGCGGTCGCGGCCGAGAGCGACGACCACGTCGTCACCCAGCTGCTCACCGCGGCCGGCCGCAACCTCGCGTTCACCGACGACGACTCGGCCGACGACTACGCCGAGCGCTTCGCCGACGACGAGTCGCCGGAGGAGATCCAGTCCAACGCCGCCGAGCGCCGCGCGGTCGGGCTCGCCCGGGCCCTGCAGGCCGGCGTCCTCTCCGCGGTCGGCCAGGCCGCCCCGCGCGACATGCTCCCGCTCAAGCCGGTCCTCGCCGCGCACGCCGCCGTCGTCTCCGGCCGGCAGAGCGCCGCGGCCACGCTGCGCGAGGTGCTCCGCGAGCTCTACCCCGCGGCCCTGCGCGCCTACCCCGACCCGGCCGAGTCGATCCCGCTGGCCATCCTCGACGCGCTGCCCGAGCCGGGCATCCTCGGCGGCGGCGCCACCGGCCGCAAGGGCGACCAGGCGGTCGTCGCCGAGCTGGCCAAGGCCGGGGTCGCCGACGCCGTCACGCTGGGCGAGGCGATCACCGCGCTGCGGGTCGCGATCGCCGAGACCCCGCGCCGCACCGGCGTCAACCGGGCCATGACCACCGCGGTCGCCGAGACCATCCGGCAGTCCGTCGCGGCCGTGCGGGCCGGCGACGCCGCGGCCGCCGCGCTCGTCGCGGTGCTCGCCGACAAGATGAGCCCGGCCGCCCACCGCACACTGCCCAACCGGCAGCGCCCGGCCACGCCGCTGAGCCCGGCCACCGCCCTGAACCAGGGCACCCCGCTCGGCGCGCCCGCCGGCCCGCTGCGCCCGGCCGCCGCCCAGGACGCGCCGTCGCGCTCCCGGGCCGCCGCCGTCGCCTCCAACGCCCGGCCGGCCGCCGCCGCGAGCGACGCCCCGCAGACCCGCTCCCGCGCCGCGACCCGGGCCGCCGAGGCCGCCCGCGCCGCCGAGGTGGCCCGGGCCGAGGAGTCCTCGGCCGCCCGCGCCACCGGCGGCCGCCGCCGCGCCCAGAACGCGCCGGCCCTGCCGGCCCAGGCCCAGCCGCCCGTCGTGTCGGCGCCCCCGGCGACCATCGGCTCCGCGTCCGCCGTCGTCTCCACGCCGCCGGTCGTCTCGACACCCCCCGGCTACGTGCCGTCGGCCCCGCCCGCCTACGGGTCGGTGCCGTCCGCGCCGCCGGCCTACGGCTCGGTGCCCTCGGCCCCGCCAGCCTACGGGGTCACCTCCGCGCCGCCCGGATACACGCCCTCCACGCACGCCGCCCCGCCGCCGTACCAGTCGGCCGCCTACCAGCCGCCGACGCCGATGTACGCGCCCGCGCCGCCCGTGCCCCCGACCTACCAGTCGCAGGCGCCGACCCCGGCCTCGATGCAGTCGATCCCGGTCCCGCTGCAGCCCGCGCCGCCGCAGCCGACGCCCGTCGCGCCGCTGCCGGTGGCCCCGGCCCCGGTCGCCCCGCCGCCGGTCGCGCCGACCCCGGTGATCCCGCCGCAGCCGACGTCATCGAGCAGCGAGCCGCAGTTCACGTCGCTCATGCCGCCCCCGCCGCCGGGCATCGCCCCGCTGATCGGCGGATCCGAGCCGCACGAGCTGCCGCGCTTCGACTCCTACGGCTACGACCCGCTCACCGGCCCGTCCTCCGCGCCGCCGGCCGCCTCGGTCTCGTCCCCGGCCGCGACCGCGCCCACCGCGGGCGGCGGCCTCGACAGCGGCCCGCGCCTGAGCGACCTCGCCGCGCTGGGCGAGCCGCCGACGCTCGACACCGCGAGCGCCACCCGCTCCCGCTGGCCGCTCGGCACGTCGGACACGCCCACGACGGAGACCTCGGTCGCGGCCTACAAGTTCGGCGCCGACCCGCTCGCCTCCCCCTCGGAGCTGAGCAGCCTGCCGAAGCTCAGCGACATCCCGCAGCCGCCGGACTTCTCGGCGCTGGACGCGACGCTCGAGGCCACGACGAAACCCGCCCTGCCCCCGCGCCGCGGCTCCGACGCCGCGGCCTCACGCGGCCCGGCGACCGATGCGCTGTCCTCGTTCGGCTCCGGCGAGTTCCCGCCCCTCAACGGCGAGCGCTCCGCCCGGTCCCGGGCCGAGTCCCCGGCGGCGGCCGCCTCCGCGGGCCTGTCCCGGGCGGAGCGGCGCGCCGAGCGCGACCGCGCCGAGCAGGAGGCCGCGCAGTCGACCCGTGCCGCCTCCCGGCACGCCGACCGCAGCCAGGACGACGAGCAGCCGGCGCGCAGCGAGCGGGCCCGCACCGAGATCCCGCGCTCCTCACGCACCGAGATCCCACGCTCCTCGCGCACGGAGATCCCGCGGTCCGAGCGGGCGCGCACCGAGATCCCGCGCAGCGAGCGGGCCCGGTCGGCGTCGGCCGAGCGCCACGTCGAACTGCCCCGCCAGCGCGAGGGCCGCGTGCCCCCGCCGTGGCAGACGGGCGAGCTGCCGCTCGAGCCCGCGGGCCTGCGCCTTGTCGAGCCGGCCCCGGTGGCCGACCCGGCGCTCAAGGCCGGCTACTCGGACGAGCTCAGCGGGGAGTACAGCGGCGAGTTCCCGTTCGAGCCCCCGGCCCTGCGCCTGGTCGACTCGGACCGCCCGGCGGAGCGCGCGACCGCCCGCAGCACCGGTGCCGGCCGCAGCCGCCGCGCCCCGGCCGCCGACCGCGAGGCCGGCAAGCCGGCCGACGAGGGCGACGGCGACCTGCTGATCTTCGCGGCCGCCCGCTCGGCCTGGTTCACCGACTGGGACGCGGACTCCGAGTCCACCGGCGAGACCGCGGCCCCGCGCGCGACCCCGAGCTGGGAGAACTCGAACGACTCGGCGTGGCAGGCGGCCCAGCGGGCCAGCGCGCCGGAGATCGGCGACGAGACCCGCTCCGGCCTTCCGCGCCGCGTGCCGCAGCAGAACCTGGTGCCGGGCGCCCCGGTGAACAACCCGGAGCGGCCGCTGCGCATCGTGCGCGACGCCGCCCAGATCGCGGCGCACACGACCGGCTACTTCCGCGGCTGGCGCCGAGGCCAGGAGGTCGGCGGCTTCGCGGTCGGCGGCCGGCCGGGGCGCGAGTCGGCGGGCGGCTGGGACTTCAGTCGCGAGGCGAGCCGGGACTACCAGGAGCGGGAGTACGAGTACCGCTCCGCCCGCCGCTAACCGGCACCGCACAGCGTTCGAGGGCCGCTCCCGATCGTCGGGGGCGGCCCTCGCTGGTTCCGTCCTGACGCCGACGCCTACCCACACGCTCGCCCGGGACACCACGCCACGCCAACGGCCCGCCACGCCAACGCCACCCCACGCCCGCCCACGCCCGCCACGGCCCACCCGCCACGCCGCGCCCCGCCCACACCCGGCCACGCCCACGCCCGCCACGCCAGGCCCCGTCCGCGCCCCGTCCACGCCCCGCCACGCCCCGTCCACGCCCCGCCCACGCCCCGCCCGCGCCCCGCCACGCCCACGCCCCGCCCGCGCCCCGCCACGCCCACGCCCCGCCCACGCCCGCCACGGCCCACCCACCACGCGTGCACTCGCCCCGGGGCGCTGCGCCCGTGGCGAGCGTGGGCCAGGCCGGGAGTCGTTCCCGTGTGGATGTGGTGGAGGGTGGCCGCGCGAAGGCCCGTGCGAACGGCCTGTGCGCGCCGTCAGGGCGCCGGGCCGGGCAGGGGCACCCCCATAGGCGCCGCACGGGGTACGAATCGCTCAGCGAGCCCGAGAACGGAAACGGGCGCGTTCCGCACTCGGAACGGTACGCAGGGTGAAGTCCGCCAACGCAAACGCGCACCGGGCGACCCTCACGGGTGCTCGGTGCGCGTCCACGGCTGAGTGGGGTGCTGCGGGGTGTTACGCCGGCGCGGTCGCCCGGCTCCGGCGCATCGACAGGACGTACTCGACGAGCGAGATGAGCACGTTCTTGGTCGACTCGCGGGAGCGAGCGTCGCACGACACCACGGGAACGTCGCTCGAGATCGCGAGCGCCTCCCGCACGTCGTCGGCGTTGTGGTACTGCACGCCGTCGAAGCAGTTGATGGCCACCAGGTAGGGCAGCCGCCGGTGCTCGAAGAAGTCGATCGCGGCGAAACAGTCGGCCAGACGCCGGGTGTCCACCATCACGACCGCCCCGATGGCGCCCCGCACGAGCTCGTCCCACATGAACCAGAAACGGGTCTGGCCCGGGGTGCCGAACAGGTACAGGATCAGGTCCCGGTCGATCGAGATACGACCGAAGTCCATCGCGACCGTGGTCGTCGTCTTGCCGGGCACATTGCGGGTGTCATCCACACCGACACCGGCGGAGGTCATGATGGCCTCGGTGGTCAGCGGCGTGATCTCCGAGACCGAGCCGACCAGTGTGGTCTTGCCCACGCCGAAACCGCCGGCGATGACGATCTTCGCTGACGTGACCCGCCCTGGGCGGTGTGCCACGTCAGAGCCTCCGAAGTCCACTCAGCACCCTCTCAAGCAGTTCTGTGCCCACCGACTCGTTATCGTCGAGCGAGGTCGGCTCGTACACCGCGACCAATCCGTCGGCAGCCATGTCTGCCACGATGACGCGGGCGACACCCAGCGGAAGCTGCATGCGCGCCGCGATCTCGGCGAGAGACTGCAGGCGACCGTCGCAAAGCGTTGAAATGTATTGCTGCTCCTGGCCGTGAGCACCACCCGGCCTGGTGTTGGCCGCCCGGCCACGCACGGTGGTCTCGACCAGCGCCTCGATCGCGATCTCCAGCTTGGGCCGGGTGCGACCTCGGGTGACGGCGTACGGCCTTACCAACGCGCCCGTTGGCTCATCGCGTTCGGCCATGTTCGCCGTTCACCTCCTCACTCGTCGGGCCTCGTAAGCAGCCAATGAGTATGTTGTTGCCACTAATGGATATTGCTCTGTCACCGAGTTCAGTTCAGCTTCAGCCGAGCATCGAGGCCGTGGGGCGAGGCGGCGGCGTGAGAGCGTCACCGACCCGGTCGACCAGCAATGCCATTTCGTAGCCGACCTGGCCGACGTCGCAGGCGCGGGCCGCGAGGACCGCGAACGACGAACCGTCGGAGATCGACATGAGGAACAGGAAGCCGTTGTCCATTTCGACCACAGTCTGCAGCACGGCCCCGCCCTCGAAGCAGCGGGACGCACCCTGGGTCAGGCTCACCAGACCGGACGCGATCGCGGCGAGCTGATCGCCACGGTCGCGGGGCAGGTCGCGAGAAGCAGCCAACAGCAGACCGTCCGCCGAGACGGCGACCGCGTGGGCGACCCCCGGCACTCGGTCCGCGAAGTTGGCTAGCAGCCAACCGAGATCCTGCGTAGATGTCATGCCTCGTGCTCCTTGCCAACCTGCGAGTTTTGAGGCCCGGCCGAAGTCGGCTCCGGGGTTGTCGAGTCGTCGGACCGCGTGCGGCCGCGCTGAACGCCTCGGTGATACGCCGACAACAGACCGCGCACGGACTCCGGCGTCCGCTTGTGCGCAACGGTGGTGTTCTTCTCAACGCCACCCGGAACCAGCTGCGACATCGGCACGCGCTTGGGCAAACCCATGTCGGTTGTCGCAAATTCCTGCGCCTCGGCGATTGCCGCTGCCGCTTGCCATCCTTCGTCTGCCGCAGTGTGCCAGTTTACTGCCGAACCGCTCGACGCCCGGTCGGCCGAACCTCGCGAAGCTTCACCCGGAGTGCGGGTTTCAAATCGCTGCGGCGGGACGTATGGGGACGGCGCCTCACTGTAGGTGACCTCGACCGGCCGGGGGCCGGACGAGGGCGGCTGCGCCGCGGCCGGAGCCGGAGCGGGGGCCGCGGCGGGCGCCGGGGGCGTCGGGTCTGCCAGGGGCTGGCGCGTGGTCGTGAACCAGGCGGACTCCAGCTCCCGGAAGATCGGCAGCTCCATCGTCTCGTCGACGAAGCGCTGCCGCGAGTCTTGGGATTCGGTCTCGCTCGGTGCCGGGTCCCAGTCGAGCCGGACGCGCGGAATCTCCGCGGTCATGTCGACCGGGGCGTAGGACTCGGCCGCGGGCCGCTGCTGCGGCTCGGGCTCGGCCACCGGCCACGGCGATGGCGCCGGCGGCTGAGCGGCCGGCGGGGTGGAGAACCCGTTCTGCGGCGCGGGTGCGCCGCCGAACGCGGAGTCGCCGTCGAACTGCCCGCCGCCGAGGCCGGGCCGCTGCCGCGGGATCGGGCCGCCCACCTCCTCGGCGTCGGTCACCTCGCCCTCGCTCGGCCACGCCTCGTTGGCGCGACGCTGGGGCAGCGGGTTGAGGCCGCCCGGTCCGCCGGGCGCGTCGGAGCGCTCGCGCCGGTAGGCCTCCTCGCCGCCGGCGTCGCCGACGCCGGTGAGGTCGGACCAGGCCGGCAGGTTGCGGCCACCGCCGTTGCGCTCGGCCGGGCGCTCCCCGCCGAAGCCGTTGCGGCTCAGGCCGCCGGTGTCACGCTCGGGGTCGCGGCCGCCGAAGCCGGCGCCGTCGCGGCGGAAGCCGCCCGTGTCGCCCCGGCGGAAGCCGCTGCCGTCCGTGTCCCCGCGCCGGAAGCCGCCACCGTCGCCGCCCGAGGGCGGGAGCGTCGGGCGGGCCGGAGGCGCGGGCGGGGCCGGGCGCGGCGGGGCGCCGTTGGCGAAGCCGTTGACGGTCGGGCGCTCCGCGGTGCCGGGGCCGCCCACGCCGTTGCGCTCGGGACGGTCGCCGCTGAAGAGGCCGCTGCTGGTCAGGGTGCCGAAGCGCGGGCCGCCGCCGTTGCCGCCGGTGCCGGCGCCCGCAAAGCCGCCGCCGAGACCGCCGGGCGTCGGGCCGCTCTCCAGCGCCAGCGGCGAGGCGAGCGGGGAGCGCGGGGCGGGGGTCGACGGGATCGGCCGGGCCTGCACGACGTCGTTGGGGCCGACGGCGGGCATGCCGGCGGTCGGCATCCCCGCGGCGGCGCGCCCGGACAGCGCCCGCGGCACGAGCACGCCGGCCGGCAGCGTCATGTCGGCGATGGTGCCGCGCTCGCGCGCCGCCCGCAGCTCGACCTTGACCCCGTGCCGGGCCGCCAGCCGGGCGACCACGACGAGGCCCATCATCCGGGAGACGGCCACGTCGACCATCGGCGGGTTGGCGAGCCGGTCGTTGAGCTCGGCGAGCTGCTCGGGCGAGATGCCGATGCCGTGGTCCTCGACCAGCAGCACGGCGCGGTCGCCGACGCGGCGGGCCTCGACGATGACGGCCGAGTCCGGCGGGGAGAACGCGGTCGCGTTGTCCAGCAGCTCGGCGACCAGGTGGACCATGTCGTTGACCGAGTGCGCCGCGATCTCGATGTCGCGGTCGATCATGCCGAACTCGATGCGCGTGTAGTGCTCGACCTCGGACTGCGCGGCGCGCAGCACGTCCATCAGCGGGGCCGGCTCGCGCTGGATGCGCGTGGAGTCGGCGCCCGCGAGGACCAGGAGGTTCTCGTCGTTACGGCGCATCCGGGTGGCCAGGTGGTCGAGCTGGAAGAGCTCGGCCAGCCGGTCCGGGTCCTCCTCGCCGCGCTCCAGCCGGTCCAGGTGACCGATGAGCCGGTCGACCAGGATCTGCGAGCGGCGGGCGAGGTTGACGAACATGGTCGCGACGCTGGCCCGCAGGGCGGCCTGCTCGGCCGCGGTGCGCACGGCCTCGAGGTGCACCGCGTTGAACGCCTCGGCCACCTGGCCGAACTCGTCGCGGCTGCGGATCGGCAGCGGCTCGGCGATCTGCAGGGCCAGCTGGTGCGGCGACATCTGGGTGGCCAGCGAGGGGTCCCGCAGCCGCTGCACCGCCTGGGGCAGGCCGAACTGCGCGACCGTGAGCGCGCCGTGACGCAGCTCGCGCAGCGAGCGGGCCATCGACCGGGCCACGATCCAGGCGAAGAGGATCGCCAGCAGCAGCATGCCCAGCAGCGCGCCGGCGGTGACGAGCACCCGGCGCTGCAGGTCGTTGCGGGCCGCGGTGGCGCTGTCGATGTTGTGGTCGTCGAACTCGATCTCGATGCCGCGCAGCAGGTTCGCCTTGTTGATCATGGCGTTGTCCCACGCGGCGGCCGTGAAGTTGACCTCGGCGGGCAGCTGCTCGGTGGTCAGCGGGCCGAGGATGCCCTCGAAGGTGGCGGCCTCTTTGAGGTCCGAGCCGGAGCGCTTCTTGTCGAACACGTCGCGGTGCCAGGGCTGGGAGTTGGTGCGGAACTGCTCCTCCGCCTGATCCTGGCCGGTCAGGGCGGCCTGGAACTCCTTGCGCAGCTGCGGCGTGAACGCCTTCGTCGTGAGCGCCCGGATGCCGACGACCCGCTCCAGGGCCACCTGCTCCTTCATCTCCGAGATGGCGGCCGCGGCGCGCATGTCGACGCCCAGCGACGGGTTGTTCGACAGCTCGGCCGAGCTGCCGCGGATGCTGAGCAGGTCGTCGATGAGCGACTTGTACCGCGCCACGACGGTGCTGGCCAGGATGTCCTTGCTGCCCTCGGTGATCTTCTTGCGCATGCCGGGCAGGTCCTGCAGCTGCGTGTCGATCGAGCCGAGCTGCTTGCGGAAGTCCACGGGCGGGTCGGCCAGGCCGGAGCGGGTCTGCTCGTAGTCCCGGCGCGCGTCGTCGGTCTTCTGGGTCTGGCGCTCGAAGATGCTGCGGGCCTCGACGGCCGCGTCGGTGTTGAGCTGGCCGAGCAGCATCGTCGCGTTCGCCCGCTCGTTCTGCAGCTCGTGCACGAGGGCGGAGGCCTGGGCGGACAGTCCGGAGAGCGTGCGGGCCCGATCGGCGTCGTTCGCGTCGCCGATGTTGCCGACGAGACCGTTGGTGCCGACCACGATCGTCGCGATGATCGGGACGATCATGATGAGGCCGAGCTTCGACCAGATCGGCAGGTCCCGGAGCCGGCCGATCGGGAAACGCAGACGCGACGAGACCGGCTCTTGCGTCGATGGCCGTTTGCTCACTTCACCGCCCTCCGAACCGGCGCCTCGTGGAACAGCAGGCACCCGCGACCGGCCGACCCTACTGGGCCAGACCTCCGAGATTCCACCATGTCCCGTGCCAAGAAGAAAGCCCAGGTCTACCGCTGTGGCTTATGTGCGAGTTTTACGGATATGTCCGTTTAATCGCTCGTTGCGAAGAAGGGTGGGCTACATGCCCACATCACACCAGCTTCGCGTACGCCGGCTTGATGACGTCATTGATCAAGGCGAGGCGCTCGTCGAACGGAATGAAGGCACTCTTCATCGCATTCACCGTGAACCATTGCAATTCCGCCCAGCCGTAGCCGAACGCCTCCACCAGCAGCGCCATCTCCCGCGACATGCTGGTGCCGCTCATGAGCCGGTTGTCCGTGTTGACGGTCACGCGGAACCGCAGGTCGCGCAGCAGCCCGATCGGGTGCTCGCGGATCGAGGGGGCCGCGCCGGTCTGCACGTTGGACGAGGGGCACAGCTCGAGCGGGATGCGCTTGTCCCGCACGTATGCGGCCAGCCGCCCCAGCGTGCTGCCCCGGTCGCCCTCGCGTGCGATGTCGTCGACGATGCGCACGCCGTGCCCGAGCCGGTCCGCCCCGCACCACTGCAGCGCCTGCCAGATCGAGGGCAGGCCGAACGCCTCACCGGCGTGAATGGTGAAATGTGAGTTCTCGCGCTGGAGGTATTCAAAGGCGTCGAGGTGCCGGGTGGGCGGGAAGCCGGCCTCGGCGCCCGCGATGTCGAAGCCGACGACGCCGGCGTCGCGGTACCGGATGGAGAGCTCCGCGATCTCCATCGAGCGCGCCGCGTGCCGCATCGCGGTGAGCAGGGTGCCGACCCGGATCGGGTGGCCCGCCGCGGCCGCCTCGGCCGAGCCGGTCCGGAACCCGTCCAGCACCGCCTCGACGACCTCGGGCAGGGTGAGCCCGGCCTCCAGGTGCTGCTCGGGGGCGAAGCGGACCTCGGCGTAGACGACCCCGTCGGCGGCCAGGTCCAGCGCGCACTCGCGGGCGACCCGGTGCAGCGCTTGCGCGGTCTGCATCACCGCGACGGTATGGGCGAAGGTGGTGAGGTACCGCTCCAGCGACCCCGAGTCCGCCGCCGCGACGAACCACTCCGCCAGCCCGTCGGGGGTGGCGGCCGGCAGCTCGTGGCCGATCTCGGCCGCGAGGTCCAGGATCGTGGCGGGGCGCAGGCCCCCGTCGAGGTGGTCGTGGAGGAGGGCCTTGGGCGCGCGACGGATCTCGTCGAAGGTTGGTACAGCCATAGGCCGACACTAGTGGGGTGCGACCGGCTCTCATCACATATCTGCGCTGTCCCGTGTGCCGCTCCCCGCTCTCCCCCGGCGAGCGGGCGCTGCGATGCCCGCAGGGGCATGCTTTCGACGTCGCCCGGCAGGGGTACGTCGATCTGACCGCCGGCCGCCCCGCCCCCACCGGCGACACGGCGGAGATGGTCGCGGCCCGGGAGGCCCTGCTGGCCGCCGGCCACTTCGGCGCCCTGAGCGCGGCCGTGGCCGGGCTGACCGGGCGCGAACGGCCGGGCCTGGTGGTGGAGGTCGGCGCCGGCACGGCCCACTACCTCGCCGCCGCGACCGCCGGCGAGCGCGACGGGCTCGCGATCGACACCTCCAAGCCGGCCCTGCGCCGCGCCGCCCGGGCCGGCGAGCGCATCGGGGCCGTCCGCGCCGACATCTGGCAGGGCCTGCCCGTCGCCGACCACGCCGCCGCCGTCATCCTCGACGTCTTCGCGCCCCGCTCCGGGGCCGAGTTCGCGCGCGTCCTGCACCCGCGGGGCGCCCTGGTCGTGGCCACGCCGGCCGCCGGGCACCTCGCCGAGCTCGTCGACGCGCTCGGCCTGATCCGCGTCGACCCGGCCAAGGGCGAGCGGCTGCACCGCAGCCTCGACCCCTGGTTTCTGCGCGCCGAGGCCCGGCGGGTCCGCACGCCGCTCGCCCTCGGCCGCGCCGACGCCTTCGCCCTCGTCGGGATGGGCCCGAGCGCGTGGCACACCGACCCGGACAACATTCGTGCGGCCCTGGAGGGGATGGCGGAGCCGATCGCCGCCACCCTCGACGTCGAGCTCACCGTGTGGCGCCCGCGCCCGAAGCACTGAAGCTGGATGGCGGGTGACCAGCGGCGGACCTGGCAGCGACGGCGCGCAGCGCCGAGCGGTGTCTGGCGGGAGCGACGGTCCGCACCCCCGCGGACCCGAGTCATGGGCCGCTACGTGCTGAGATCGACCTGTTCCCAGCTCGGCGCCGCCCCGTGGTACGGCCCGGTGAACACCACCGCCCACTCCAGCGCCCACCGCCGCTGCCCCGCCGCGCCCGCGTCGAGCTGCCCGGGCAGGGGCAGCCGCCGCAGCGCGCACTCCCGCAGCGACCAGTCCAGGCAGTAATACAGGTCGAGCTGGCGGGCCGCGTCGGTGACCGAGCGCGGGGCGGCCAGGGTGCGCCGGCGCCAGGCCGCGAAGCTCTCCCCGTGGGCCAGGTCCGGCAGCCGCTCCATCAGCCCGTCGGCGGCGCCCCGCAGCGGGTCGAGGTCCATCGCGATGCCCAGCAGCCACGCCAGGGCGAACAGGGCCTCCACGTGCAGGGCGAACGCGCGCTCGTCGCCGTCGCCGTCGGCCACGAACCGCCACTCCGGCGGGGTGAGCCGGTCGACCAGCCGCGCCTCGGCCAGCCACTGCACGCCCAGCTCGGGCGGCATGCCCCAGGCCCGGGCGAGCACGACGTTCAGGCACGCGGCCCGGGCCTCGATCTCCGGCCCGGGGCGCAGCTCGATGTGGTCCCCCGGCTCCCACACCAGCGGGAAGTCGGGCGGGGGAAGGGGGAGCCGCAGGCGGTGCAGCTCCTCGAGGCTCGCCTCCCGCACCCGCTGCGGATCCGGCGCCGTGGTGCTCACCCGCGCACAATAACCGCCCGTTCGGGCCGGCCCGGCATCAGGAGATCCGGTCGAGGATGAGCGGCCGCTTGGCCGGAGGCGCCTCGGCGAGGGTGACCGCCCCACGGGCCACCTCCAGCGCCGCCGGCAGCTTCGCGGCGTCCTCGGCCCGCAGCTCCATGATCACGTCGCCGGCGTGCACCGGCTCGCCCGGCTTGCGGTGCAGGATGATGCCGGCCGACGTGCTGACCGGGTCCTCCTTGCGGGCGCGACCGGCCCCGAGGCGCCACGCGGCCACGCCGACCGCGTACGCGTCCAGCCCCGACACGAACCCGTCCGCCGCCGCGGTGATGGTCTCCACCTCGTTCGCCACCGGCAGCGGGGCGTCCGGGTCGCCGCCCTGCGCCCGCACCAGGGCCCGCCACGAGTCCATCGCGCGGCCGGAGGCGATCGCGTCCTGCGGGTCCGCGTCGAGCCCGACCGCGTCGAGCATCTCCCGGGCCAGGGCGAGGGTGAGCGTCACGACGTCCTGCGGCCCGCCGCCGGCCAGCACCTCCAGCGACTCCTCGACCTCGACGGAGTGCCCGACGGCCCGGCCGAGCGGCACCTCCATGTCGGTCAGCAGCGCCACGGTCGTCACGCCGTGCGCCTTGCCCAGCTCCACCATGGTGCGGGCCAGCTCGCGGGCGTCGGCGACCTCGCGCATGAACGCGCCCGAGCCGAACTTCACGTCGAGGATGAGCGCCGACGTACCCTCGGCGATCTTCTTGCTCATGATCGAGCTCGCGATGAGCGGGATGGCCTCGACCGTGCCGGTGACGTCCCGCAGCGCGTAGAGCTTGCGGTCGGCCGGGGCCAGGCCGTCGCCCGCGGCGCAGATCGCGGCGCCGATCGAGCGCAGCTGCTCGGTGAACTCCTCGTTGGAGAGCCTGGTGCCGAAGCCGCGGATCGCCTCCAGCTTGTCCAGCGTCCCGCCGGTGTGGCCGAGGCCACGGCCGGACAGCTGCGGCACCGCCGCCCCGCACGCGGCCACGAGCGGCGTCAGCGGCAGCGTGATCTTGTCGCCGACCCCGCCGGTGGAGTGCTTGTCGACGGTCGGCCGCCCGACCTTGGACAGGTCCAGCCGCTCCCCCGAGGCGATCATCGCCGCGGTCCAGCGGGCGATCTCCCCGGGCGTCATGCCGTTGAGCAGGATCGCCATCGCCAGCGCCGACATCTGCTCGTCGGCGACCTCGCCCCGGGTGTAGGCGGCGACGACCCAGTCGATCTGCTCGTCGCTCAGTACGCCCTTGTCGCGCTTGGCGCGGATGACGTCCACGGCCGCGAAGCTCATCGCGTGCTCCAGTCCTGTTCGATGCCGGCCGGGCGGGGGGTGTCCCCGGCCCAGCTCGCGGTGCCCTGCGCGTCGACGACGACCACGCGCGGGGTGCGGATGCGGCCCCAGTCGACCGCCTCGGCGGCCGTGGCGAAGATCGGGCCCTCCTCCAGGATGCCCGTCGGTTCGTCATCACCGGTGCCGGATGAGCGTTCCCAGTACGACGTCCAGACCTGCCGGCCCTCGGCGACGTCCGGGTGCACGAAGACGGTCCCGCTGCCGACCTTCAGCGCGAGCGCGGCGGGGACCGTCGGGCCCAGATCCACCTCGCGCTCGTTGACGCGGGCGAGGTCGGTGTCGTCGAAGGCGTACGGCAGCAGCGCCGACATCGGCAGCGGCCCGCCCACGTGATCGACGAGCAGCGTGGCCCCGCCGTGCTCCCAGAGCAGCTGGCGGCACCGCCCGCACGGCATGAGCGGCCGGCCCTCGGCGTCCACGCAGGCCAGCGCGACCAGCCGGCCGCCGCCGCTGACCTGCAGGCTCGAGACCAGGCCGCACTCGGCGCACAGGCCGATGCCGTAGGAGGCGTTCTCGACGTTGCACCCGACCACGACCCGGCCGTCGTCGACCAGCGCGGCGGCGCCGACCGGGAACTTGGAGTACGGCGCGTACGCCCGTTCCATGGCCGAGACCGCCGCGCCCCGCAGCGCGGCCCAATCAATCACGAGAGAGTTCACGACTCAATAGTGCCTGGGCAAGGTCCTCCAAGGTCATCCGCCGCGGCGATAGGGCTTGCCGTCGGCCGCGGGCATGCGCAGCCGCTGGGCCGCCAGCGCCAGCACCACCAGCACCGTGATGTAGGGCGCGGCCTGCACGAGCGCCGTGGGGATCTTGTCGACGGTGAAGTAGATGACGTACGACAGGATGCCCAGCACGCCCGCGGCCACCCCGACCACGGTGTTGCGCCGCACGAACTCCCACACCGCCAGGGCCAGCAGCAGCGCCCCGACGAGGATGAGCAGCGCGTGCACCGACTCCGAGCCGCGGCGCAGCTGCAGCGCGTCGGTGTAGCCGAACAGCGAGGCGCCCAGCGCCAGCCCGCCCGGCCGCCAGTTGCCGAAGATCATCGCGGCGAGGCCGATGTAGCCGCGGCCGCCCGTCTGCCCCTCGCGGAAGATCACCGAGCTGACGGTCGACAGGTACACGCCGCCGAGGCCGGCCATCGCGCCGGAGATGACGACGCCGTAGTACTTGTACTTGTAGACGTTGATGCCGAGGCTCTCGGCCGCCTGCGGGTCCTCGCCGACCGAGCGCACGCGCAGGCCGAACGGGCTGCGCCACAGCACCAGCCAGGTCCCGACGATGAGCAGCACCGCGAGCACCGTCACCAGCGACACGTCCACGAGCAGGCCGCGCAGCACGCCCGCCAGGTCGCTGACCAGGAACCAGTGGTGCTTCTCGAGCCCGGCGAGCCGGTCGACGAACGGCACCGAGACGCGCGGCACGGTCTGGTCGGGCTTGAGCGCCGGCGACTGGGTCGCGCCGCCGCTGCCCCACACGATGAAGGAGAGGTACCGCGTGATGCCCGGCGCCAGCAGCGTGATCGCGACACCGGAGATGATGTGGTCGACCCCGAACGTCACCGTGGCCAGCGCGTGCAGCAGGCCGCCGATCGCGCCGCCGGCGATGCCGATGAGCAGGCCGGCCCAGGGCCCGTAGTTGAGGCTGCCCCAGGCGCCGAACCAGGTGCCGAGGATCATCTGGCCCTCGAGGCCGATGTTGACCACGCCGGCCCGCTCCGACCAGAGCCCGCCGAGGCCGGCCAGCCCGATCGGCACCGCGGCCTGCAGCGCGGCCTGGATGGCGCCCTGCGAGGTGACATCGTCGGCCCCGGTGAGCAGATGCACCAGCGACAGGCCGATCAGGGTGCCGGCGATGATGAGCAGGATCCGGGAGGTACTCATGCGGCGCCGCTTGGGCGCGGCCGGTCCCGCCGCGACGGCGGAGAGCATCGCGTCGGTGCTCACTTGGACTCCTCCGATGCCGTGGCCAGCGGGGCCGAGCCGACCGGGGCCGCGGTGGCGGCACCGACCCGCCGCTGCTGGGCGCGGCGGCCGATGCGGTTGGCCAGCTCATAGGCGACGACCACGGACAGGACGGCGACGCCCTGCATGATCACCACGATCTCTTTCGGGATGCCGTCGAGGTCGAGGATGAGCTGGGAGCGGGCCAGGAAGCCCCACAGGATCGCGCCCAGGGCCATGCCGACCGGGTGGTTGCGGCCCAGCAGCGCGACCGCGATGCCGGTGAAGCCGATGCCGCCGAAGCCCTCGGTGTAGGTGTGGGTCTCGCCGAGCATCCGCGGCAGGTTGACCAGGCCGCCGATGGCGCCCGAGATCACCATCGCGGTGATGACCATCTTCTTGGCGCTCACGCCGCTGGCCGTGGCCGCGAACGGGTTGTAGCCCGTGGCCCGCAGGTCGAAGCCGAAGCGGGTGCGGTTGATGGTGAACCAGTAGACGATGCCGAGGACCGCGGCGATGGCCAGGAAGCCCAGCACCTTCTGGTCGGTGCCGGAGACGATCGGCAGGCCGGGCATCCAGGAGCTCTCGGGCAGCACGCCCGTGGTCTTGATCTGCGCGCCGGGCTGCTGCACGCCCCAGTGGTCGTTGAGCAGCCAGGTCACCACCTGGCCGGCGATCGCGTTGAGCATCAGCGTGGAGATGACCTCGCTGACCCCGCGCTGGGTCTTGAGCAGCGCGGCGATCGAGGCCCAGATCGCGCCGACGATGGCCGCGACCACGATGATCAGCACGATCCGCAGCGAGCCGGGCATCCAGCTCATGAAGGAGGCGCTGGCCAGGGCCCCGGCCATGAACGCGCCGATCTTCGACTGGCCCTCGACGCCGATGTTGAACAGGCCCATCTTGAAGCCGATGGCCACGGCGACGGCGGCGATGTAGTACTCGCTGGCCTTGTTCAGGATCTCGACGATCGAGTCCGGCTGCGTGCCGAAGTCCAGCATGTCGCTGAAGGCCTGGGCCGCGTCCTTGCCGGTGAGCGAGAGCGCGATCCAGGAGATCACGGCGGCCAGCAGCAGCGCCGCGACCGGCGCGACGAGCTGGGGCAGGAGCTTGGCCGGGTCGACGCGCCGCCAGAACGGCGGCGGGGAGGCGGTGATGGTTCCCGCGCTCACTGGGAGGCCTCCTCGATCGTGGCGCCCGTCATCGCGACGCCCAGCTGTTCGGGGGTGACGGTGGCCGGGTCGGCGTCGGCCACCAGCCGTCCACCGTAGATGACCTTGAGGGAGTCCGACAGACCGATGAGCTCGTCCAGGTCGGCCGAGATCAGCAGCACGCCCATGCCGGCGATGCGGGCGTTGCGGATGTGGTCCCAGATCGCGGCCTGCGCGCCGACGTCGACCCCGCGCGTCGGGTGGGCGGCGATGAGGACCTTCGGCTCGTGGCTCATCTCGCGGCCGACGATGAGCTTCTGCTGGTTGCCGCCGGAGAGGGCCACGGCGGCGACGTCGATGCTGGGGGTGCGCACGTCGTACTGCTCCACGATGCGCTGGGTGTCGCGCCGGGCGCCGCCGACGTCGATGAGCACGCCGCGGGCGTTGGGCCGCTCGGTCTGGTGGCCGAGGATCCGGTTCTCCCACAGTGGCGCGTCCAGCAGCAGGCCCTGGCGGTGCCGGTCCTCCGGCACGTAGCCGATGCCGGCCTCGCGGCGGCGCCGGGTGCTCCACCTGGAGACGTCGTCGGCGCCGAGCCGGATGGTGCCGGTCGACTCGCGCATGCCGAGGATGGCCTCGGCCAGCTCGGCCTGGCCGTTGCCCTCGACGCCGGCGATGCCGACGACCTCGCCCCGGTGGATGGTGAAGGTCGCGTCGCTCACGACCGGGCGGCCCCCCGCGCCGAGGACCGTGAGCCCCTCGACGACCAGGGCCGGCTCGTCGGTGACGGTCGACTCGCGCGCCTCCGGGCTGGGCAGCTCGCTGCCGACCATGAGGGTGGCCAGCTGGCGGGCGCTCACGTCGGCCGGCTTGACCGAGGCGACGGTGGTGCCGCGGCGGATGACGGTGATGTCGTCGGCGACCGCGCGCACCTCGTCGAGCTTGTGCGAGATGAACAGGACGGTCAGGCCCTCGCGGATGAGCTCGCGGAGGTTGCCGAAGAGCTCGTCGACCTCCTGCGGGACGAGCACCGCGGTCGGCTCGTCCAGGATGAGGATCCGGGCGCCGCGGTAGAGCACCTTGAGGATCTCGACGCGCTGGCGGTCGCCGACCCCGAGGTTCTCGACCAGCTCGTCCGGGCGCACGCCCAGGCCGTACCGCTGGGAGATCTCGGTGATCTTGGCCTTGGCCCGCGACCCGATGCCGTAGAGCTTCTCCGCCCCGAGCACCACGTTCTCGGTCACGGTGAAGTTGTCGGCGAGCATGAAGTGCTGGTGCACCATGCCGATGCCGGCCGCGATCGCGCCCTGCGGCGAGGAGAACCTGACCGCGCCCCCGTCGACGATGATCTCCCCCTCGTCGGGGGGCTGCATGCCGTAGAGGATCTTCATCAGGGTCGACTTGCCGGCACCGTTCTCACCGACGATCGCGTGGATCGTGCCCTTGCGCACGGTGAGGTTGACGTCGGAGTTGGCCACAACGCCGGGGAACCGTTTGGTGATCCCCTTCAGTTCGACGGCGGGTGGTTCCGCGGTCATCCAGGCTCCTAACAGATGAGGCGGGGGACCGGATCACAGTCCCCCGCCGAACACCCGATGTCTACTACCGGGACGTACTACTTACTTGGACGGCACCGTGATCTTGCCAGAGGCGATGTCGGCCTTGGCCGCGTCCAGCTTGTCCTTGATGTCGTCGACCTGACCACCGGACGTGGCGTAGCCCACGCCGTCGACCTTGAGGTCGAAGACGGTCGCGCCGGCCGTGAACTTGCCGTCGGCGTAGTCCTTGACGAAGTTGAACACCGCGTTGTCGACCCGCTTGAGCATCGAGGTCATGATGACCGGCTTGAGCGAGGCGTCGGAGACGGTGTTGTACTGGTCCGAGTCGACGCCGATGGCCAGGGCCTTCTTGTCCTTGGCGGCCTCGAAGACGCCGGTGCCGGAGCCGCCGGCGGCCGCGTAGACGATGTCCGCACCCTGGTCGAACATGCCGCTGGCGGCCGTCTTGCCACCGGCCGGGTCGTTGAAGCCCTTGCAGGCGTCGGCCGGGGTCGACAGGTAGTTCGTCAGCACCTTGATGTCGGCCTTGGTGGCCTTGGCGCCGGCGGTGAAGCCCGCCTCGAACTTCTTGATCAGGTCGACCTGGCAGCCGCCGATGAAGCCGACGGTGCCCTTCTTGGTCTTCAGGGCGGCGGCGACGCCGACCAGGTAGGAGCCCTGCTCCTCGGCGAAGGTCAGGTCAGCCACGTTGGCGGCCTGGGTCCCGCCGTCCACGATCGCGAACTTCGTGTTCGGGCAGTCCTTGGCGGCGCGGGCGAGCGGCCCGTTCGCGGCGTCGGCACCGTCGTAGACGAAGCCCACGGCGATGACCGGGTTGTAGCCGCTGGTGCAGAGCAGCTTCAGGCGCGAGTACTTGTCGTTCTCGCTCTCGCCGGCGACCGCGGCCAGGTCCTTGACCTCGAGGTTGAGGTCGCTCTTGACCCGGTCGAGACCAGCCGCGGCGGAGTCGTTGAACGACTTGTCGCCCCGGCCGCCGATGTCGAACGCGAGGCCGACCTTGACGCTCTTCTTCGCGGGCGGCGCGCTGCCGTTGTCTCCCGTGCCACTGTCCTTGCTGTCACCGCAAGCGGCAGTGCTGCCCAACGCGACAAACGCCACCGCGGCGGCCGCGAGAACCTTCATCCCACGCACTCGGCGCAAGACGGTCTCCCTTCCCAATGCACCGCCCGAACGCGGTGAACCCAACGGCGGGAGCGTACGCCCTCGACGGTCCTGAACCATCGTTTGCTGCCGGGTTGGGAGGAGTGCGTTATAGGGCCGTGACGTGCGGAGCGCGCTCCCGGCCCGCGGGATCGATCTTGTAACACGCCGGTTACCGCCAAAACACGGCAACCGCGGCGTTCACGACCGTCAACCCGCCCAAAGCGAGGAAGTGGCCCCGGTTGACCTCGTCGCGCTTGCGGGAGAAGAAGGCCATCACGAAGATCATCAGTCCGATCACCAGCTTGACGGCGAGCTTGGCGGTCGGCGGCTCGTGATCCCCGCCACCGCGCAGCGGAGCGGCGAGCCCGAGACCGGTCACCACCTGGATGGTCGCGCCCCAGAGCATGGCCGGGTTGATCCGGAACTTCCCGGTGAGGTACTGCGCGATCGAGCCGCCCAGCAGCATCGCGAAGCCGATCAGGTGCAGGAACAGGAGGATGAGCCGCAAAGGTTCCACCCGCGCAACCTAGCGACCCCTTGACGCTCCCGCAGCTGGAGGGTCGAGGATCCGCGGCATGAACATCGGCGAGCTGTCGCGCCTCACGGGCCTGCCGGTCAAGACGATCCGGTACTACTCCGACGTCGGCCTGGTCCCCGAGGCCGAACGGTCGCACGCCGGGTACCGTCGCTACGACCACGGCTCGATCGTGCGCCTGGAGTTCGTGCGCACGCTGCGCGAGCTGGGACTGGACCTGGCCACCATCCGCCGGGTGCTGGAGCGGGGGGCGGACCTGGGCGAGGTGGCCGCGGCCCACGCGGCGGCCCTGGGCACCCAGATCCGGGTCCTGCGCCTGCGCCGGGCGGCCCTGCGCGCGGTGGCCGAGCGCGACGCGACCCCGGCCGACCTGGAGCGGCTGGCCAGGATCGCCCGGGCGAGCGCGGACGAACGACAGCGCATCGTCGACGAGTTCTTCGACAGCATCTTCTCCGGCATCGCGGACTCGCCGGAGTCCCGCGAGTTCACCGCGGGCCTGCGCAGCGTGTCCGCGGACCTGCCGGACGAG
Organism: Dactylosporangium sp. CA-139114; assembly: GCF_050955725.1. NCBI lineage: Bacteria > Bacillati > Actinomycetota > Actinomycetes > Micromonosporales > Micromonosporaceae > Dactylosporangium > Dactylosporangium sp. CA-139114. The sequence continues at coordinate 932,546 of NZ_CP192080.1, read as the reverse complement.
CCGACGGACGAGCAGGTGGACGCGTGGATCGAGCTGGCCGAGATGCTGCGGGCGCCGGACTTGCGCGAGCGGCTGCGGGAGATGGGCCGGCGCAGCTTCGCCCCGGACGCGCGCCGGATCGTGCCGACGGACCCGGCCGGCCTGCAGTGGTTCATCGGCCTGGTGGCGGACGCCCAGGACCGCGGCACCCCGTCCCCGGAGGCGACGGTGGACGAGGTGATGGCCCGCTGGGCCGCCGCCTCGGGCCGCACCGACGACGTGGCGCTGCGCCGCGAGGTGGCGGACGCGATCGAGCTGTCGATCGAGCCGCGGGCGGAGCGGTACTGGCAGCTGATGGCGGTGATCAACGGCTGGCCCCCGGTCCCGGCGACGATGCACCGCTGGGCCTGGTTCCTGGATGCCCTGCGAGCGACGCTGCCCGCCTGAGCACCGGTCCGGATTCGCCCTCCCCCGACCCGGAGCGTCGGTAGCGTTGATCACGTGGAGTGGTGGCGTACCGCGGTCATCTATCAGATCTACCCCCGCAGCTTCGCCGACTCCGACGGCGACGGCATCGGCGATCTGCCAGGGATCACGTCGCGGCTGCCGCACCTGGCCGACCTCGGGGTGGACGCCCTGTGGCTGTCCCCGTTCTACCGCTCCCCCATGGTCGACGGCGGCTACGACGTGTCGGACTACCGGGACGTCGACCCGGTCTTCGGCACGCTGGCGGACTTCGACGCCCTGCTGGCCGAGGCGCACCGCCTGAACCTCCGGGTGATCGTCGACATCGTGCCGAACCACACGTCGTCGGCCCATCCCTGGTTCGCGCAGGGCCTGCGGGACCGGTACGTGTTCGCCGAGGGCCGCGGCACCGACCCGCCGAACGCCTGGCAGTCCGCCTTCGGCGGCCCGGCCTGGAGCCGGTTGCCGGACGGCGCCTGGTACCTGCACAGCTTCGATCCCGGCCAGCCCGACTTGAACTGGGACAATCCGCAGGTGCGGGCCGAGTTCGCGGACATCCTGCACTTCTGGCTAAGTCGCGGCGTGGACGGCTTCCGGGTAGATGTCGCCCATGGCCTCATAAAGCCCGACATTTCCGAAATTCCGCTTATTTCGATATTTGATCAGGATCGTGTGCACGAGATCTATCGCGGCTGGCGCAAGATCCTCGACGAGTACCCGGGTGAGCGCATGGCCGTGGCCGAGGTCTTCGACACCGAGCCGGAACGGGTCGCGCGGTACGTGGCCGCGGACGAGCTGCACCAGGCCTTCAACTTCGACTTCCTCGAGGCCCCCTGGGACCCGGCCGAGCTGCGGCGGATCATCGACGCCTCGCTCGCCGCGGCCGCCGGCGTCGGGGCGCCGCCGACCTGGGTGATCTCCAACCACGACCGGCGCCGGCCCGTCACCCGCTTCGGCGACGGCGTCGTCGGCCTGCGCCGGGCCCGCGCCGCCGCGCTGCTCATGCTCGGGCTGCCCGGCGCCGCGTACGTCTACCAGGGCGAGGAGCTCGGCCTGCCCGAGGTGCTCGACCTGCCCGACGAGGTCCGCACCGACCCGCAGTGGGTCCGGTCCGGCGGCGCCGAGCCGGGCCGCGACGGCTGCCGCGTGCCGCTGCCGTGGGAGGGCGACGAGCCGCCGTTCGGGTTCGGGCCGGGCGAGCGCGCCTGGCTGCCGATGCCGCCGGACTGGGCCGGGCGCACGGTCGCCGCCCAGCGCGCCGATCCCGGCTCGACCCTCAACCTCTACCGCGACGCGATCCGCCTCCGCCGGCCCGCCACCACGCTGACCTGGCGGCCGGCCCCGGACGGCGTGCTGTGCTTCGAGACCGAGGGCTTCCTGGTCGCGGCCAACCTCGGCGGGTCGGCGTTCACGCTGCCGCGGGAGCCGGTGCTGGCCAGTTCGCCGGTGGGTGGCACGCTGCCGCCCGACACGACGGTCTGGATGGAACCGGGCTGACGAGCCCCGGCCGACGGACCGCCACAAGCCCCGCAAGCCTCGCGAGACAGCACCGGCGAGCCCCGTCGCCCCCCCCCCGTCGCCACCGCCGCGATGGAACCGGGGACCGGGACCGGGCGGCGAGGGCGACGGGGAATTACAGGACGCGCGAGGTAGAGCTGGGAACAGAGGGCGACCGGGTGTGTGTGCCCGTTCCGCTTATTGGCACCATACACAACCCGAAAAAGTTGGATCTTGCGATCTCACCCAGGGCGAAGCGGATACTGCGAAGCGTAGTCAGCTGCTCAGCTTGGCCGCGATCCTGGAGAAGCCCGCCCGGATCTCCTCCACCGACGGCGGCTCGTGCGTGTGGTCGTCGTCGCCGTGGTCGTGGTCGTGGTACGACTCCTCGTATCCGGCCAGTTCGGCGTCCAGCGCCGCCGTCTCCACGTCCTCGTTCTCCGCCGCCAGCCGGGACGCCGCGATGTCGCCCTCGATCTGGGCCACCGTCACGTGCGGCTGGAGCGGCTCGACGACCGCCATCAGGTCCTCGTCGGCCACCACGGCCTCGGCGAGCGCGAGCGCGTGCGCGCGCTCGTAGGGGCCGCACACGACCGGCTCCCACTCCTCCTCGTCGTTCATCGGGCCGAAGGTGATGATCCACGGCAGGGTCAGCGCCGGCGCGTCGGCCGGCAGGTCCAAAGTCACGAGTGCACCCACGGCGCCCATCATGACGGGTCGGAGCCCTCCGCACCCGCCGAACCGCCGGACGGCCCGACCGGGGGTGTCCCTGGTGGCGCAACGTGAGCGGCCACCTCCGCCGCGTGCTCGGTCGCCACCGCCGCCTTCTCCACCAGCTCCGCCGCCCGCCGGGCCGCCTGCACGTCGGCCCGGGGCGCCCCGCCGGCCAGGTCGCGCATCCGCCCGTGCGGGCTGGTCGCCGAGAGCGCCGCCGCGAAGAGCAGGAGCTGGTGCAGCAGGTACATGTACAGCAGCAACCCGATCGTGCCCGCCACGAGCTGGTAGGCGGGATTGTGTTCGGTGCGGGTGATGTACCACTTCCCGGCCGTCTTGAGCAGGCCCAGCCCGATCGCGAAGAGCAGCGCCGAGGGCCACAGCCGCCGCAGCGACATGCGCAGCCGGGGCACGCCGACGAGCAGGGCCGCGCCCAGGAACACGTCCACGACCCCCGAGAGCAGGGTCGAGAAGCCGCGCAGCGCGACGCGCACCGGGTCCTGGTCCACGTCCCCGGCGAGCCAGTAGATCAGCTCCTGCATCCCGGCGAAGATGCCGATCGAGACCAGCAGCAGCAGGCCGAGCCCGACCAGCACCGCGAGGTCGAGCAGCCAGCGGATCACCGGGTTGCCGGGGTGCTCCTGCAGCTGCCACAGCGCCCGCTGGGACGAGCGCAGGTTCTCCACCCAGCCGACCCCGGCGATGATCAGGCCGGCCAGGGCGATGATGCCGATCTGCTGGCTGCCGGCGAAGATCTGGTCGCTCTGCAGCTGCGGCAGGTTGGCCTGCAGATAGATCTGCACGCGCTCGACGACGAGCTTGTTGCCGCCCAGGACCCGGCCGAGGATGAAGAACAGCACGACGACCATCGCGAACACGGCGAAGAAGCCGTAGTACGCGGTCGCGGCGGCCAGACGGACGGCGTCGACGTCGAAGTACCGCTCCTGGGCCCGCCACACGTGGTCGAACACCCGCGAGCGACCCCGGGCCGCCGCGATCATGCGGTCAAAACCGGCCTCCAGCCGGTCGAGAGCACTCACGCCGCCACCTCCGCAAGCTCCGGTGCCGCCGCGAGAAAACTGCGCCCACGGTGAGCGGCCCCTCCGCTCCGCTGCGGACCGCTCACGCCGCCACCTCCGCAAGCTCCGGTGCCGCCGCGAGAAAACTGCGCCCACGGTGAGCGGCCCCTCCGCTCCGCGCCGGACCGCTCACGTCAATCGTCCGCCGTCAGGCGATACTCCGCATGGGGACGCCACCGGCCGCCGTCCTCGTGCTCGAACAGCGTGAACCCGGCGACCGTGAACGAGGCCTCGTAGCCGGACAGGTCCGCGAACGCCGCGTCGAGCTGGGCGGGCGAGACGTCGTGGGCGATGGTCACGTGCGGGTGGTACGGGAAGCGGGACCCCGAGAAGATCGTCCCGCCGCCGAGCACCGCGGTGTGCAACTGCTCGCACTCGCTGATCCCGGCCGCGACCGCGACGAACACGACCTGCGTGACGGGCCGGAACGTCCCGGTGCCGCGCAGGCGCACGGTGAAGGGCCGGTGCGCCCGCGCGACCTCGCCCAGGTGCCGGTCGATCGCCGGCAGCCGGGCGGCGTCGATCTCGGTCGGGCCGAGGAGGGTGACGTGAGCCGGCACGTGCTGCGCGAGCAGGTCCCCGGCGGCCAGGCGGGCGGCGGTGAGCTCGCCGCCCCAGGGCTGCGGGATGTCGATCGCGACGCCGATGGTGGTCTTGGGCACCTCAGTGCGAGGCCGCGCCGGGAGCGAGGAAGCCGATGCGGTCGTACACCGTCTTCAGTGTCGGCACCGCGACCGCCCGCGCCTTCTCGGCCCCGATCGCGAGCAGCTTGTCGAGCTGGCCCGGGTCGTCGAGGTAGGCGTTCGTGCGCTGCTGGATCGGCTTGATGAACTCGGCCACGACCTCGGCGAGGTCCTTCTTCAGGTCGCCGTAGCCCTTGCCGTCGTACGCCGTGACGAGCTCCGGCACCGTCCGGCCGCTCAGCGCCGAGTAGATGGTGAGCAGGTTGGACACGCCCGGCTTGTTCTCCGGGTCGAAGATGATCTCGCGGCCGGTGTCGGTGACCGCCGAGCGGATCTTCTTGGCCGCGCGGGCCGGGTCCTCCAGCAGCTCGATGAGGCCGTTGGGGGTGGAGGCCGACTTGGACATCTTCGCCGTCGGCTCCTGCAGATCCGTGATCTTGGCGGTGTCCTTGATGATGAACGGCGACGGGAGCGTGAACGTCTGGCCGAACGTGGTGTTGAACCGCTGGGCCAGGTCGCGGGTCAGCTCGAGGTGCTGACGCTGGTCCTCGCCGACCGGGACGGCGTCGGCCTGGTACAGCAGGATGTCGGCCGCCTGCAGGATCGGGTAGGTGAACAGCCCGACGCTGGTGCGGTCTGCCCCCTGCTTGGCCGACTTGTCCTTGTACTGGGTCATCCGGGCGGCCTCGCCCATGCCGGTCAGGCAGTTCATCACCCAGGCGAGCTGCGCGTGCTCGGGCACGTGGCTCTGCACGAACAGGGTGCAGCGCTCCGGGTCGAGCCCGATGGCCAGCAGCTGGGCGACGCCGACCCGGGTGCGCTTGCGCAGCAGCGCCGGGTCGTGGCCCATGGTGATCGCGTGCAGGTCGACCACGCAGTAGAAGGTGTCGTGCGTCTCCTGCATCGGCACCCAGTTGCGCAGGGCACCGAGGTAGTTGCCCAGGTGGTACGAGTCGGCGGTGGGCTGGATCCCGGACAGGACCCGGGGCCGGGCGGGAGACGACATGACGCCATTCTGTCAGGCGCAACCGGATGCTTCACACAGGCGTCTGTCTGGATAGCGTGCTACTCCGCGCCGGTCGAAGAGGGAGGTGGACAGTGGGCGACGAGCTCGAGGCCCGTGAGGCCGTGCGCGATGCGTATCAGGCGCACTATCGCCGCCTCGTGGCCGCCCTCTACGCGCTGACGGGCGACCACGCCGAGGCGCAGGACCTCGTGCAGGAGGCCTACGCCCGGGCGCTGGCCCGGCCCCGGCAGTTCCTCGACGTCGCCGACCCCGAGGCCTGGCTGCGCACCGTCGCCATGAACCTTGCACGCACGCGCTGGCGGCGGCGGCGTCTGTTCGACACACTGGTGCGCAGCGGCCGGGTCGCCCGTCCGGTGGAGAGCGTGCCGGGCGTCGACCCCAACCGGGTCGCCCTGGTCGCCGCCCTGCAACAGCTGTCGCAGGCCACGCGGGAGACGATCGTGCTGCACCACCTGGCCGACATGTCGGTCCACGAGGTCGCCGACGCCCTGGGCGTGCCGGTGGGCACGGTCAAGGCGCGGCTGTCGCGCGGCCGCGCCATGCTCGCCCAGCTCTTGAGCGACGTCGAGTCCGATCCGAGCACCCCGCGCCGCCGTCCGGCCCCGTCCCCCGCCCCGAGCCCCAGCCAGCCCCAGGAGGTGCGAGATGCGCCCTGAGCTGGACTTCCGCACGCTGCGGCAGCAGATCGAGGCGGCCACCTGGGTGCCGGACTTCGTGACCTTGTATCGCCGCGCCGGCCGCGTGCGCCTGCGGGACCGGCTGGCCGTGCTCGGCGCGCTGCTGGGGACCCTCGGGGTGCTCGCCCCGGTCGCGCTGGCCGGGATCTACGGCCGCCCCGGCCCGATGGTGCTCGGCCCCAACCCGGACCTGGGCGAGGCCTGGAGCCCGTCGGTCTCGGACCCGCCGACGGCCCCGGGCAAGTACCCGTCCACGACGACCGTGCTGGCCGCCGCCGGGGACCTGACCAACCTCGTGGCCGCCGTCGACGTCTGCGTGGAGATCCCCCAGGCCCGCCGCTGCAGCCTGCAGGTGACCGGGCTCGGCGGCGCCGCCCAGCGGCCGGGCCCCTACGTCGTGGACGCGCTGCGCACGAGCCCGCTGGAGCGGGTCACCAACGTCCAGCTGCTGCGGATCGCCGCGTCCACGTTCATCCTCAGCGGCGAGGTCGGCGCCGGGTCGCGGGCCAGCGTGCGTTTCGTGCTCACGCCCGGCGCCCAGACCCAGCTCGATCCGCAGGACACCCCGCCGGTGGTGGGGCCCGGCGACCGGCTCGTGCTCGGGCCGGGCGACCGCAGCGTGCAGCTGGTGCAGTACGGCGACCTGTTCGGCGTCCGCGAGAGCGACGGCGCGCTGAGCATCATCGGCCAGCCGCCGATGGCTCGGCGCACGATCGCCCCGGGCCTGCCCGCCAAGGCCGGCTGGTGGGTCACCGGCACCGACCTGCACTCGGGGGCGCCGGCCGTGAGCGTCAGCGCCGACCAGGGCGGGAGCTGGCTCGCCCGCACCCTCGACGCCCCGGCCGGCAGCGACGTGCCGGCGGTGGCCTCGGCGGACGGGCACAGCGCGTGGGCCTTCGTGCCGTACAGCCACGCGATCAAGGTGTTCCGCACGACCGACGGCGGGTTCAACTGGCGCGAGGTGCGCGGCGCGGTCGAGCTGCCGGCGCAGCTCAAGACGCTGGACAACCGCTCGCTCGGGGCGTTGGTGCGCGCGGACCGTTCGGTGCTCATGTGGGTGCACTCGCAGACCGAGACGGTCTTCTTCGGCAGCAACGACGGCGAGCACTTCGCGGTCGTCTCGGGGCCGGGCGGGGTGATCGCCCCGGTCGACAACGGCTACGCGGCGCTCGGCGACTCCCCCAAGGTGTCATCGGACGCGAAGGCCTGGCAGGACGCCGGGCTGTCCGGCACCGTCCTGCCCAACTGAAGTCCGGGAAAGCCCGGCTGAAGTCCGGGAAAGTTCTGGGAACCCGCGGGGTTCGCAGGGGATCGTTGTCAGCGTGGGCGACGTCGGCGAGGTGTACCACGCCTGTTACCGCAGGCTCGTGGTGCAGCTCTACGCGTTCACCACGGACCTGCCGGAGGCGCACGACGCGGTGCAGGAGGCGTTCGCGCGGGCTGTCGGCCGCCCGCGCGGCTTCGCCGGCATCGACAACCCCGAGGCCTGGCTGCGCGCGGTGGCGCTCAACGTCGTCCGCCGCCGCTGGCGCCGCCGCGGCATCCTCGACCGGTTCCTGCTGCGGGAGCGGCCGCTGCAGGAGCACGCGGGCCAGCCCGACGCCGACGCCCGCACCGACCTGACCGACGCCCTCGACGCCATCCCCCGCAGCTACCGGGAGGTCATCGTGCTGCACTACTACGCCGACCTCAGCGTGGAGGAGATCGCCGCCGCGCTGAACGTGCCCATCGGCACCGTCAAGTCGCGCCTCTCGCGCGGCCGCGCCGCGCTGGCCGTGCGGCTGCCCGGATACGAGGTGGCGCGTGCCTGACCAGCCTGTGCGCGACCCGCTGGGGTCGCGGCTGCGGGCCGAGCGCGACCGGCTCGACATCGAGCAGCCGCCGATGGAGGTCATCGCGGCCCGGGCCGCCGCCCTGCGCCGGCGCCGCTTCGTCGCCCGGACCGGGGCCGCCGCGATCGCCGCGCTGGTCGCGGCCGGGGTCGGGGCCGTCGCGCTGGAGCGCCGGGACGACCCGGCCCCGACCCCGGCCGCGTCCGGCCCGGCGGCGGTGTGGAGCGCGGACGGCATCACGATCACGGGGCTGCCGCACCTGCCGGCCGACCTGCCGGGCACCGTGCGCGACGCCGAGTTCCTCGACGCCGACCGCGGCTTCCTGCTCACCGCGGACGGGTCCGGCACGTGGATCAGCCGCACCGCGGACGGGGGCCGGTCCTGGAGCACCGTCCGCTCGCCGATCGCCGGCCGGCCGGAGCTGATCACGATCCCCGGCGGGGCCGTGCTCGTCGGCCCCGGCCCGGCGCACCCGCGCGCGGCCACCTCGGACGGGGTGCAGTGGAGCACCGACGGTGCGCCGGTGGGGCCGGCCGCGGCGCTGACCGGCAACTCCCGGCTGATCGCCCTGGCCGGCGACGCGTGCGGCGCCCCGACGGGCTCGATCACCGGGACCGATCTGGCTGCCCTGCCGCAGCAGCCGCCCCTGACCGTGTGCTGGCGCTCCCGGGTCCGGGCCGGCGACGGCTCGTGGTGGGTGGGCGGGCGCGCCGCGGACGGGTCGCCGGCCGTGGCGGTCTCCCGCGACGGCGGCGTGAGCTGGGAGCCGCACGTGTTCCCGGGCTTCCCCGCGAACGCGTCGGCCCGCGCGGCGATGCTCGGCCGCACGGTCTTCGCCGCGATCGTCGCGCCCCAGGAGGCGGCCGCGGCCCCGGAGCGCCTGCTCGCGGTGGCGACCTCGACGGACGGCGGGGCGTCGTTCGAGGCCCCCCACCCGACCGCGGGCCAGGCCACCATCGGCGGCGACCTGGTCCCGTTGCTCGACGGCCGGCTGCTCATCGTCGACGGCTACGGCCACTGGCTGGTCTCGGAGGACGGGGGTGCGTCCTGGGCACGGCTGGAGGGCCTGCACCAGACGATGCGGCTGGCGCGCACCGAGGCCGGGTACGTCGCCTACCAGATGACGACCATCTACACCGCGTTCTCGGTCGACGGCGTCACCTGGCAGAAGCTCGACGCGCAGTGACCCCGCCCGGCCCGGTCCTCGGCGGTTCTGTCCTCAGCGGTTCATGAACGCCCAGGCGTCGGCGACCATCGTGGCGAGGTCGGCGTACTGCGGCGTCCAGGCCAGCTCGCGCTTGGCCTTGTCCGAGGACGCGACGAGCTGGGCCGGGTCGCCGGGGCGCCGCGGCGCCATCTCGACCGGGATCGGGTGCCCGGTGACCGCGCGCACGACCTCGACGACCTGGCGGTTGGAGAAGCCGGTGCCGTTGCCGAGGTTGAAGATCCGATGCCCGGGCCCGTCCATCGTGCCGAGCGCGAGCAGGTGGGCCGCGCCGAGGTCGGCGACGTGGATGTAGTCGCGGATGTTGGTGCCGTCGGGGGTGTCGTAGTCGTCGCCGAAGAGCTGCAGCTTCTCCCGCTTGCCCGCGGCGACCTGCAGCGCGATCGGGATCAGGTGCGTCTCCGGGTCGTGGCGCTCGCCGATCATGCCGCCGTCGGGCCGGCGCAGGGCTCCGGCGACGTTGAAGTACCGCAGGCTGACCGCGCGGAGCCCGTGCGCGACGGCGAATCCGGTCAGCGCGTGGTCGGCGGCGAGCTTGGAGGTCGCGTACGGGTTCGGCGGGCGCACCGCCGCCGTCTCCGGGATCGGGACGGTGTCGGGGTCGCCGTAGACGTTCGCGGTGGACGAGAACACCAGCCGCCGGACGCCGGCCGCCCGCATCGCGTCGAGCAGCCGCAGCGTGCCGATCGCGTTGTTCTCCCAGTACTTCTCCGGCTTCTGCACGCTCTCCCCGGCGGCGATGAAGGCCGCGAAGTGCAGCACCCCGTCGAAGTCGGGCGTCAGCAGGTCGCCGATCGCGTCGTGAACCCGCCCGCGCACGAAGGCCGCGCCGGCCGGCACCGCGTCCTCGTGGCCGGTGGAGAGATCGTCGAGCACCACCACCTCGTGCCCGGCGTCGAGCAGCAGCGCGGTCACGATGCTGCCGATGTACCCGGCACCACCGGTGACGAGTAGCTTCACTACAACCTCCCAAAAGTCGACGCGTTCCAACAAATTTACACGTCGGGCGTGAATCCGAGTGAGCCGGACGCCTACACTTTCATCCATGCCGGAGCCCGGCCCTCGCAGTGGCCCCGGAACCGTGCGGCAGGCCGCGGCCGCCCTGCTGACCCGCTGGGCGGAGCGCCTTCACGCTACCGCGGCCCCGGCCCGCATCTCCGAGGCTCAGCTACGCACGCTCATCGCGGTGACCGCCGGCACCGGGCACGTGCGCGAGGTCATGGTGCCGCGCACCGAGGTCGTGTTCCTCGACGCCGCGCTCTCCGTCGCCGACGCCGTCCTGGCCGTGCGCGGGGCCCGGCACTCCCGCTTCCCGGTGATCGACGCCGACCCGGACGACGTGCTCGGCTTCGTGCACCTGCGCGACCTGCTGCTCACGCCCGCGGCTGGGAGCGTCGCGCCGGGGGCTGGGAACGCCGCGGCGGCGGCGTCCCTGCGCGGCCTGACCCGCGAGGTGAAGCGGCTGCCGGCCAGCAAGCCGGTGCTGGCCGCACTGTCGGAGATGCGGCGCGAGGGCCATCACCTTGCGGTGGTCGTGGACGAGTACGGCGGCACGGCCGGGATCGTCACGCTGGAGGACCTGATCGAGGAGCTCGTCGGGGAGATCCACGACGAGTACGACGCCCCGCCCGTCCCGGCCCGGGTGGACGAGGTCGACGGGCGTCTCAACCTGGCCGACCTCGCCGAGCGGATCGGGCTCCGGCTGCCCAGCGGCCCCTACGAGACCGTGGCCGGCTTCCTCATGGCCCGGCTCGGGCGGGTGCCCGAGGTCGGTGACCAGGTGCGCCACGACGGCTGGCACCTCCGGGTGAGCACCGTGGAGGGCCGCCGCGTGGCGCGCATCTCGGTCAGCCGGCCTCGATGATCATCCCGGCGCCGACCGTCCGGTTGGTCGACTCGTCGATGATGATGAACCCGCCCGTGGTGCGGTTGCGGCGGTACTCGTCCGCCAGCAGCGGCACCGTCGTGCGCAGCCGGACCCGGCCGATCTCGTTGAGCCCGAGCTGGTTCGCCGACTCGTCCCGGTGCAGGGTGTTGACGTCGAGGCGGTACTGCAGCCCGCGCACCACGGCGCGGGCCGAGCGGGTCGTGTGCTTGATGGCGTACTTCCCGCCGACCGTCAGCGGCCGGGTCTCGTCCATCCAGCAGATCATCGCCTCGATGTCCTGGGCGACCTGCGGGGCGTTGTTGGGCCGGCAGATGAGGTCACCGCGGGCGATGTCGAGCTCGTCGGCGAGGCGGATCGTGACCGACATCGGAGGGTACGCCTCGGACAGCTCGCCGTCGGCGGTCTCGATGTGCGTGATCTTCGTCGTGAAGCCGGACGGCAGCACCATGACCTCGTCGCCGGGCTTCATCACGCCGGAGGCGATCTGGCCGGCGTAGCCGCGGTAGTCCGACACGGTGGTGGACTGGGGGCGGATCACGTACTGCACCGGGAACCGCACGTCGACGAGGTTGCGGTCGGAGGCGATGTGCACGTGCTCGAGGTGGTGCAGCAGCGACGGGCCCTCGTACCACGGCATGTTCTCGCTGCGGGTGACGAGGTTGTCGCCGTGCAGGGCCGAGATCGGGATCACGGTCAGGTCGGGCGCCTCGAGCTTGGCCGCGAACGAGGTGAACTCGTCGGCGATGCGCTCGAAGACCTCCTGCGAGTAGTCGACCAGGTCCATCTTGTTCACGCACAGCACGAGGTGCGGCACGCGCAGCAGCGAGCACAGGAACGCGTGCCGCCGGGACTGCTCGACCAGGCCCTTGCGCGCGTCGACCAGGATCAGCGCCAGGTCGGCGGTCGAGGCGCCGGTGACCATGTTCCGCGTGTACTGAATGTGGCCGGGCGTGTCGGCGATGATGAACTTGCGCCGGGGGGTGGCGAAATAGCGGTACGCCACGTCGATCGTGATCCCCTGCTCCCGCTCGGCCCGCAGGCCGTCGGTGAGCAGCGCCAGGTTCGTGTACTCGTCGCCGCGCGAGCGCGAGGTCGCCTCGACCGCCTCCAGCTGGTCCTCGAAGATCGCCTTCGAGTCGTAGAGCAGGCGCCCGATGAGCGTCGACTTGCCGTCGTCGACCGAGCCGGCGGTCGCGAAGCGCAGGAGGTCCATCTGCCGCTGCTGCGGCGTCTCCAGCACGGAGGTCATGGCTTAGAAGTACCCCTCACGCTTGCGGTCTTCCATGGCCGCCTCGCTCACCTTGTCGTCGCCGCGGGTCGCCCCGCGCTCGGTGATGCGGGTGGCCGCGACCTCGTCGATGACCTTGTCGATCGTGTCCGCGTCGCTGCGGACGGCGGCGGTGCAGGACGCGTCCCCGACCGTGCGGTAGCGCACGCGCTCGGTGAACGGCGTCTCGCCGGCCTTGAGCGGCAGGAACTCGTTGATCGCGTAGAGCATCCCGCCGCGGTCTACGACCTCGCGGTCGTGCGCGTAGTAGATGCTCGGCAGCTCGATGCCCTCGCGGGCGATGTAGTGCCAGACGTCCAGCTCGGTCCAGTTGGACAGCGGGAACACGCGGATCGACTCGCCCGGGGCGATCCGGGCGTTGTACAGCGCCCAGAGCTCCGGCCGCTGGTTGCGCGGGTCCCACTGGCCGAAGTCGTCGCGGAACGAGAAGACCCGCTCCTTCGCGCGCGCCTTCTCCTCGTCGCGCCGAGCGCCGCCGAAGAGCGAGTCGAAGCGGTACTTCTCCACCGCGTCGAGCAGCACCGGCGTCTGGATCCGGTTGCGCATCCCGTCGGCGGACTCGCGGACCATGCCCGCGTCGATCGCCTCCTGCACGCTGGCCACGATCAGCTGCACGTTGAGCTCGGCCACCCGGCGGTCGCGGTACTGCAGCACCTCGTCGAAGTTGTGACCGGTGTCCACGTGCATGACGGGGAACGGGATGCGGGCGGGCGCGAACGCCTTCTCGGCCAGGCGGAGCATCACGATCGAGTCCTTGCCGCCGGAGAACAGCAGCACGGGCCGCTCGAACTCGGCGACCACCTCGCGCATGATGAACAGGCTCTCGGCCTCGAGAGCATCCAGGTGGGAGACCCGGTAGGGCGGCCGGCTCATGAGTGGGCGGGACCTTTCAGCTGTTGATGGCGGCGAGCAGTGACGGTGCCAATGCTTTCCGACACACCACCAGGTCGGGCAGGCGGGGATCGGGCTGGTTGTATTCCAACGTAGTCCCGTCGATACGGGAAGCGTGCAGGCCCGTGGCGAGAGCCACAGCGACCGGAGCGGCGGAGTCCCACTCGTACTGACCGCCCGCGTGCACGTAGGCGTCGACCGCCCCGTCGATCACCGCGGCGATCTTCGCCCCGGCCGAGCCCATCGGCACCAGCTCGATGGGAAGTTTCTCGGCGAGCGTGCTCAGCAGCGCCGGCGGGCGGGTGCGGCTGGCGGCCATCCGGATCGGCTCGCCCTGGACCCCGGGCATCGGCGGGAACGGCGGCGGGGCGTCGGTGCCGAGCACACAGTGCTGGGCCGGCAGCGCCACCGCCCCGGCGACCAGGCGGCCGGAGCCACCGCGGACCGGCCCGGGCCCGGCCGGCGAGTCCAGGGCCATCCGGGAGTCCGGGGCCGTCTGGCAGTACAGCGCGACGTGCACGGCCCAGTCGGCCCGCCCCTCCTCGCCGAACTCGCGGGTGCCGTCGAGCGGGTCGACGATCCAGACCCGCTCGGCCCGCAGCCGGGCCGCGCTGTCGGCGCCCTCCTCGGACAGGATCGCGTCGGCCGGGCGCCAGCGCGTGAGCTGCTCCACCAGCAGCTCGTGCGAGAGCCGGTCGCCGGCCTTGCGCAGCGCGGCGGGGTCGGAGTAGCCCATCTCCTCGCGCAGCTTCAGCAGCAGGTCTCCGGCCCGCTGGGCCAGCCAGCGCGCGAATCCGCCGTCGGTGGCGGGTGGTAGGTCGGTCATCAGTACGCTCCAGCCCCTCGGGTCACAGCGCTCAACGTTCGCAGCAGGATGACCAGGTCGAGCGAGAGCGACCAGTTCTCCACGTACTGCAGGTCGAGGCGGACCGCTTCGTCCCACGATAGGTCCGACCGGCCGGACACCTGCCACAGGCCGGTCATCCCGGGCCGCACGGCCAGCCGGCGCCGGGCGTCGTCCGGATACACGGCGACCTCCTCCGGCAGCGGCGGGCGCGGCCCGACCAGCGACATGCTGCCGCCGATCACGTTGAGCAGCTGCGGCAGCTCGTCGAGCGAAAACTTGCGCAGAAGCCGCCCGACGCGGGTGACCCGCGGGTCATTGCGCAGTTTGAACAGTGCGCCGTCGACTTCGTTGAGGTGCCGTAGCTCCGCCAGGCGGGCCTCGGCATCGATGTGCATGGTACGGAACTTGAAGATCACGAACTCGTGACCGTCCTTGCCCACTCTCGTCTGTCGGAACAGTACCGGTCCGGGAGAGTCCATGCGAACCGCAATGGCGAGAACCGCCAGAAGGGGGCTGGTGAGCACCAGCAGGGCGACCGCGCCCGCCCGGTCGACGAGCGCCTTGACCAGTCGGCGGACCCCGGTCAGGGTCGGGTGTTCGACGTGCAGCATCGGCAGGCCGTCGACCGGACGGATGGTGGTACGGCTGCCGGCCACGTCGATGAGGGTGCTCGCGACGATCAGGTCGATGTCGTCGCGCTCGAGGTGCCAGGCCAGCCGGCGCAGCGCGTGGCCGTCCAGCTCCGGGCAGGACAGCACCAGCACGGTGTCGGCCCGGGCCCGGCGTACCGCCCCCGCGACCTCGTCGAAGCGGCCCAGGATCGGCACGTCCGCGACCTCGCCGGCGCCGGGCAGGCAGGCGCCGACGACCTTCAGGCCGTGGTACCGCTCGCGGCGCAGCTGCCGCGCCATGGCCTCGACCGCGAGCTCGTGGCCGACGACCACGACCCGGCGCATGCACGCGCCGCGCCGCTTGCGCGCCCGGTGCAGCAGCTGGCGGAGCAGGAACCGGGCGAGCAGGCAGCCGAAGGTGACCAGCGGCAGCGCGACGAAGAACCAGACGCGGGCGATGCGGGTCTCGGTGGTGTACGCCACGAAGACGGTCGCGGCCGTCAGCGCCAGGCCCGCCCGCAGCACCCGCTGGTACTCGTCGGTGCCGACGAACAGGTAACGCTTCTCGTAGGCGCGGTTGGCCGCGAGGCTGGCCGTGAACGCGATCGGCAGCAGGACCGACAGCAGGACGTAGCGGGCGTTGTACAGCGTGAGGCCGCCGGAGAAGCGGGCCTCGAACGCCACCGCGCCGGCCATGAGCCCGATGACGAAGTCGAGCACGAGCAGGGTGCGCAGGTAGCGGCCCTCCCACGCCCAGCGGGCGCGGTGGCGGGAGGTGCGGCCGGCGCCGGCGGACATGTCGGGCGCGGCGATGCGCACCGGCGTGCGGGTGAAGGGTGTGGTGCCGCGCACGGCCGCCTCGACCTCGGCGGCCAGGGCCGGGTCGACCTCGGCGGCCGCGGCGGCGCCGGGCGCGGGGGCGGGCGAGACGGGCGCGGCCACCCCGGCGCTCACCGGGCGCGGCTTCCTCGCGGAGACCTGGCGGATCTGGTTGCGCACCGGGCTGGGGCGCCGGCCGCGCGCCGGGGCGGCCGGGCGGCCGTACAAGGGGGGCGGGACGGGCGGCGCGACGGGCGCGGCCTCGGGCTCGGGGCGGGCGTCGACGGTCCGCTCGGGGCGGCGCAGGCCGGCCGGGCGATCCTCGCGGCGGAGATGGGCCGGGCGGTGGAACCCGTCCCGCGTTCGTCCGCTGTCGATCGCCACGCTGCCTCCTTCAGAAGGACCGCTTCCATCAAACGGTGCAACCTGGAGTACAACGTGCAAGTCGGACATTCGTCACGCCGACGGGTTGTCGTGACGGACGTCATCACATGGCCGAACGGCGCGACTATTCGGCGTGGTAACGGTTCTGGGCCGCCTCGAGGCCCTGGTCGACTATCATCTCGACCGCGTCCGCGGTGCGGTCCACGAAGTAGTCCAGCTCCTTGCGCTCGACCGCGGAGAAGTCGGACAGCACGAAGTCGGCCGGGTTCTGCCGGCCCGGCGGCCGGCCGATGCCGAAGCGGACCCGCAGGTAGTCCTTGCCCCCCAGCGAGCTCGACATCGAGCGCAGGCCGTTGTGCCCGCCCTCGCCGCCGCCCTGCTTCAGCCGCAGCTGGGTCCACGGGATGTCGAGCTCGTCGTGCACGGCGATCACCTGCTCGCGCGGCACCTTGTAGAACTGGGCCAGCCCGGCCACCGGGCCGCCGGAGAGGTTCATGAAGGTCAGCGGCTTCACGAGCACCAGGCGTGGCCCGCCGACGCGCAGCCGGCCCTCGGCCACGTCGGCGACGACCCGGCGGTGCTTGCCGAAGCGCAGCCCGGCCCGCTGGGCGAGCAGGTCGGCGACCATGAAGCCGACGTTGTGGCGGTTGCGCGCGTACTCGGGGCCGGGGTTGCCCAGGCCCACGACGAGCCAGGGTGCGGCGTCGGTCACCGGGTCTCCTCACTCACACAGCAAAGTCGCGGCCGCCCGGAAGGCGGCCGCGACTCGACGAAGCTGGTGCGCCGATCAGGCCTCGGCGGCCGCGGGCGCCGGCTCCTCGGCCGGCGCTTCCTCGGCACCCTCGGGCTCGATCGCCTGGTCCTGCGCGGCCGAGACGATCGCGATGACCAGCTCGGGGTCGGCGGCGAGCTCGACGCCGGCGGGGAGCTGGACGTCGGCGCCCTTGACCTGGCTGCCGGCCTCGAGGCCCTCGATCGAGGCCTCCAGGTGCTCGGGCAGCTTGGTCGCGTCGGCCAGCACGGCGAGCGTGTTGCTCTCCGTCATGACCAGGGTGTCGCGGGCCGCGTCGCCGGTGAGCAGGACGGGGATCTCGACGGTCACCCTCTCGCCGCGGCGGACCACGAGCAGGTCCACGTGGTCGAAGGTGTCCTTGATCGGGTCGCGCTGGATCGCCTTGGGCAGGGCCAGGGCGGCACTGCCGTCGGAGATCTCGATGTTGAAGACCTGGGTCATGCCGCCGTGGCGAATGGCCGCGGCGAACTCACGGGCGGGAAGGGCGATGTGGCGGGGGGCCTCGCCGTGGCCGTACAGCACGGCTGGCACCTTGCCGGCCCGGCGCGTGCGGCGGGCACCACCCTTGCCGAACTCCGTGCGGGGCTCGGCGCTGATCTTTACCTCGGACACGACAGAACTCCTGATGCGGTTGTGCGGCGGGCACCGGCCTGCGCGACCGGCTAACAGTTGTCTTCATGCGGCGCTCGGGCGAGGGGGCGCACGGGGCACAGGCCCGGAGCGCCGCGTCGATCACGGAGCCCGCTTCGGCCGTCATGCCGGTTCCTGGGTGGCCGCCGGGGTGACAATCACCCGGCCGTCACACAGCAACCGCACGCCCGGCCCGTGGGGAGCACCCTCGCCGTGGCAACCTGCCTAGCTTACCCGAGGCGGTCCGGCGCCCGAACACCCTCCCCCACAGGCATGACGCACTGCGAAACTCGGGACAAACCGCCGCCAGGAGTGCCGGGGACGGAGTCCCCCGCGGCCACGACTCGTGCGGAGCTTCTAGGACAGCCCGCCGAAGAGGGTCGTCACCGAGCCGTCGTCGAACACCTCACGAATCGCCCGCGCGAGCAGCGGGGCGATGGAGAGCTGCGTGATCTTGTCCACCTTGCGGTCGGGCGGCAGCGGCAGCGTGTTCGTCACCACAACCTCGCTGATCCGGCTGGCATCGAGCCGGGAGCACGCGGGGTCCGACAGCACCGGGTGCGTCGCGGCGACCACGACCTCGGCCGCGCCCTCGTTGAAGAGGATGTCCGCGGCGCTGACGATCGTGCCGCCGGTGTCGATCATGTCGTCGACGATGAGGCAGACCCGGCCCTCGACCTCGCCGACCACGCGGTTGGCCACGACCTGGTTGGGCTTGCTGGGGTCGCGGGTCTTGTGGATGAAGGCCAGCGGGCAGCCGCCGAGCCGGTCGGTCCACCGCTCGGCGACGCGCACCCGGCCGGAGTCGGGCGCGACGACCGTGATCGGGCGGCCCGCGTACTTGGCCTCGATGTGGTCGGCGAGCGTGTTCATGGCGAACAGGTGGTCGACCGGGCCGTCGAAGAAGCCCTGGATCTGCGCGGTGTGCAGGTCCACGGTGAGGATGCGGTTGGCGCCGGCCGTCTTGAGCAGGTCGGCGATGAGCCGGGCGGAGATCGGCTCGCGGCCGCGGTGCTTCTTGTCCTGCCGCGCGTAGGGGTAGAACGGCAGGACGACCGTGGTGCGCTTGGCCGAGCCGCGCTTGAGCGCGTCGACCATGATGAGCGTCTCCATCAGCCAGTCGTTGATCGGCGAGACCATCGACTGCACGACGAACGCGTCGGAACCGCGGACGCTCTCGCGGTACCGGATGAAGATCTCACCGCTGGCGAAGTCGTAGGCGTCCATCGGAGTCGGGTCGACCCCGAGCACGGCGCCGATCTCCTCGGCCAGCGCGGGGAACCCCCGGCCGGAGAAGAGCATGAGGTTCTTGCGGTTCTCCGAACTGATGCTGGCCATTGGGTCGCCCGCTCCCGATCTCGTGGTTGCGCTCATTGTTCGTCGGGAAGACCCGTTTCAGCCACCTGACCGGCCCCGGCGTGGTTTTGTTCACGTGCTTGGGCCGCCTGCGCCGCCTCGGCGGCCGCGGTGCCGGGACGCTTGCGCTCCACCCAGCCCTCGATGTTGCGCTGCTGGGCGCGGGAGACCCCGAGCGCGCCGGCCGGGACGTCCTTCACGATGATGCTGCCGGCGGCCGTGTACGCCCCGTCGCCGATGGTCACGGGGGCCACGAACATGTTGTCGGCGCCGGTGCGGGCGTGGGCGCCGATGGTCGAGCGCTGCTTGCGCACGCCGTCGTAGTTGACGAAGACCGTGGCGGCGCCGATGTTCGTGTGCTCGCCGATGGAGGCGTCGCCGACGTAGGACAGGTGTGGCACCTTCGCACCCTCGCCCAGCGTCGCGGCCTTGGTCTCCACGAAGGTGCCGACCTTGGCCTTGCGCCCGAGCTCGGTGCCGGGGCGCAGGTAGGCGAACGGCCCGACGGAGGCCTGCGGCCCGATGTGGGCGGAGACGGCGTGGGTGCGCACGACCGAGGCGCCGGGGCCGACGACCACGTCGATGAGCGAGCTGTCCGGGCCGACGACGGCGCCCTCGCCGATGCTGGTCGCGCCGCGCAGGTGGGTGTTGGGCTCGACGACCGCGTCGCGCTCGAGGGTGACGGTCACGTCGATCCAGGTGGTGGCCGGGTCGATGATGGCCACCCCGGCGCGCATCCACTCGGCGTTGATCCGGTCGCGCATGAGCGCCCGCAGGCCGGCCAGCTCCGCGCGGTCGTTGGCGCCGAGGGTCTCGGTCGCGTCCGGGGCCCGGTGGGCGACGATCGCGGAGCCGGCCGCGGCCAGCAGGGCGATGACGTCGGTGAGGTACTCCTCACCCTGGTCGTTGTCCGTGGAGAGCTTGCCGAGCATCTCGCGCAGCGCGCCGGCCTCGAAGACGTAGGCCCCCGAGTTGATCTCCCGGATCGCGCGCTGCTCCGGCGTCGCGTCGCGCTCCTCGACGATCGCCGCGAACTCCCCGCCCCGGTTGCGCACGATGCGCCCGAGCCCGGTGGGGTCCGGCACCTCGGCGGTGAGCACGGTGGCCGCCGCCTTCGTGGCCTCGTGGGTGTGCACGAGCGCGGCCAGGGTCTCGGCGCGCAGCAGCGGGATGTCGCCGTTGAGCACGACCACGGTCCCGCTCAGCTCGGGGTTGGCATCGAGCGCGATGCGCACGGCGTGGCCCGTGCCCCGCCGCTCCCGCTGGGTGACCGGCCGCGCCTCGGGGGCGACCTCGGCCAGGTGCTCGCGGACCTGCTCGCCGCCGTGGCCCACGACCACCGTCACGGTGCCGCTGTCCAGGAACGGCTCCGCGGCGGCCAGCACGTGCCCGAGCAGGGTGCGCCCGAGCAGCGGATGCAGGACCTTGGGGACCGCGGACTTCATCCGCTTGCCTTCGCCGGCGGCCAGGATGATCACGTTTCTCACGCAGCGCTCCTCGACGGTGTCGGTGCGCCTCATCGTAGTCAGGTGGCTGGGGTGCCTGGATTCGAACCAGGACTGCGAGGCTCCAAAGGCCTGCGGGCTGCCGTTACCCCACACCCCACTGCCGCCGCCCTTGGAAGCCTAACCTGCGCGTCGATCCCTTTTGCCCCAGGGGCATCCGCCACCCCGCGAGACGAAGTTCAGTCGTTCGGGTCGGCGCCGGGGCCGACGAAGATCACAATGGAGCCACGGGTAATCACCTTGACACGAGCACCGTATGGCCAACCTACGCACCCGTAAGTTACGGTGACGTAAGCGTAGCCCCGCCTGTTACGACTCCCCTTTGAGAGGTGCCATGTCCGTATCGGTCCTTGATCCCACGTCCACCGACGGCCCCGATCGCGGGCCGAAGCCGCTCACCGAGGGCAAGCAGCACCCGGGGATCATCGTCGCGCTGTGGGCCTTCGTGATCCTGCCGTTCGTCGCGCTGGTCGCCGCCGTCCCGGCCGCCTGGGGCTGGGGCCTGACCTGGCTGGACGTCGTCCTCGGCGCGATCTTCTACATCATCGGGGGACTCGGCATCGGGACCGGTTTCCACCGGTACCTCACCCACGGCGCGTTCAAGGCCAACCGCGGCCTGCGCATCGCGCTGACGATCGCGGGCAGCACCGCGATCGAGGGCAACCCGACGCAGTGGGTGGCCGACCACCGCCGCCACCACGCGTTCTCCGACCGCGAGGGCGACCCGCACTCGCCGTGGCGCTTCGGGGAGTCCTTCGGCGGCCTGGTCAAGGGTCTGTTCTACGCCCACGTCGGCTGGCTGTTCTTCCGCGAGCTGTCCAACCGCGAGCGCTTCGCCCCCGACCTGATGGCCGACAAGGACATCCAGCGCATCGACAAGGCGTTCCCGCTCATCGTCACCCTGTCGGCGAGCCTGCCCGCGATCATCGCCGGCCTCGTCACCTGGTCGTGGCAGGGCGCGCTCTCGGCGTTCTTCTGGGCCGGCCTGATCCGCATCGGCCTGCTGCACCACGTCACCTGGTCGATCAACTCGATCTGCCACGTCTACGGCGAGCGGCCCTTCGAGACCCGCGACGGCGACAAGGCCAGCAACTTCTGGCCGCTGGCGATCCTGTCCTTCGGTGAGAGCTGGCACAACCTGCACCACGCCGACCCGACCTGCGCCCGCCACGGCGTGGACAAGGGCCAGATCGACATCAACGCGCGGCTGATCTGGATCTTCGAGAAGCTCGGCTGGGCGACCAACGTCCGCTGGCCCAAGCGCGACCGGCTCGACGCCAAGCGCGTCGCGGCTGGCACGATGAACGGGTGACCGAGCGCCCGGAGGACCTCGCGCAGCCGCGGCCGCTGCCGCCGCCGCCCGCGATCTCGACCAAGTCGCGGGTGCGGATGCCCTCCGCCCAGCGCCGTGAGCAGCTCATCGCCATCGGGCGCGCGCTGTTCGCCGAGCGGGGCTTCGACGCCACCTCCATCGAGGAGGTGGCGTCGCGGGCGAAGGTGTCCAAGCCGGTGGTGTACGAGCACTTCGGCGGCAAGGAGGGCCTCTACGCGGTCGTCGTGGACCGCGAGGTGCGCTCGCTGCTCGACCGGATCACCAACGCGCTGACCGCCGGCCACCCGCACGAGCTGCTCGAGCAGGCGGCGCTGGCGCTGCTGGACTACATCGAGTCGGAGACCGACGGCTTCCGGGTGCTGGTCCGCGAGTCCCCGGTGATGTCGCCCACCGGCAACTTCATGAGCGTGCTCAACGACGTGGCCCACCAGGCCGAGCACATCCTGGGCGCGGAGTTCAAGCGGCGCGGCTTCGACCCGAAGCTCGCCGAGCTCTACTCCCAGGCGCTCGTCGGCATGGTGGCGCTGACCGGCCGCTGGTGGCTGGAGGTGCGCAAGCCCAAGAAGGAAGTGGTGGCCGCGCACCTGGTCAACCTCGCCTGGAACGGCCTGTCCAACATGGAGGGCAAGCCGACGCTGGTCACCCGCGCGGGGAAGTGAAGAACGCGCCAGGAGTTCGCCCCGGGCGGGCGGCTCGTCATCACCGCCGCCGGTGCGAACTCCTGGCGAGCGCTCGCGCGACCGGCAGCCGGTCAGGCCAGGGTGGCGCTGTGGCGGTGCTCGTCCGTGGCCGTCGCCGCGGCCGTCGAGCCGACGCGGTCGTAGAGGCTCGCGGTGCCGATGATCCCGGCGAGGATGAAGGTGACGATCACGTTGGACATGGAGAAGGCGAACACGTTCGCCTCGGTCTGCATGAGCGCCAGCGACGCCATGCCGACCACGGTCAGCACCACGCCCGCGAGCGTGTTGATCGCGTGCGCCACGCCGCGGCCGATGATGTTCGCGCCGAGCACGATCACGCCGGCGACGATCGAGAGCAGGGCGAACGCCGGGTTCGTGCGCAGGCCCATCACCCACTCGGCCTCGTCACGGGTGAAGAAGTCCGAGCCGGACGTCTCGATGAAGCCGACCACGCCGTAGACGAGCATGTAGAGGCCCGCCACCGCTGCGAGCAGCCGGTAGAGCGGCCGGAGGTGGTGGTTGACCGGGAAGTGTGAGGCCATGTGCCAATCCTAAGATGACCTCACCCGGCGATCTCGGCCAGGGCGAGCCATTGCTCCTCGATATCGGCTTTTTCCTGCTGTACGGCCCGAAGCTGAGCGTCCAGCTCGGTGATCTTCGTGTAGTCGGTGGCGTGCTCGGCGAGCTGGGCGTGCAGCTGCGCCTCCTTCTGGCTCAGCTTGTCCATGCTGCGCTCGAGCTTCGCCAGCTCCTTCTTCGCCGCCTTCTGGTCCTTCTCGCTCGCCCTGAGGTCGGGCGCCCGCTCGGTGACGACCGGCTGGGGCTTGGCCGCCCCGAAGCCCGAGGATTCCGACACGTGCGCCAGGTACTCCTCGACGCCGCCCGGCAGGTGCCGCAGCCGCCCGTCGCCGTGCATGCCGTAGACCACGTCGGCGACGCGCTCGACCAGGTACCGGTCGTGGCTGGCCACGATGAGCGTGCCCGGCCAGGTGTCGAGCAGGTCCTCGAGCGCGGCCAGGGTGTCGATGTCCAGGTCGTTCGTCGGCTCGTCCAGCAGCAGCACGTTGGGCTCGGTGGCCAGCAGGCGCAGCAGCTGCAGGCGGCGCCGCTCGCCGCCGGAGAGGTCGCCGACCGGGGTCCAGACCCGGGCCCCGGTGAAGCCGAAGACCTCGGCCAGCTGGGCGGCGGACAGCTCCCGGTCGCCGAGCTTGACCCGCTTGGCCACCTCCTCGACCGCCTCCAGCAGCCGCAGGTCGTTGGGCAGCTCGCGCAGCTCCTGCGACAGGAACGCCGGGCGGACCGTGGTGCCGCGCAGGACGCGGCCGCCGTCGGGCTCGCGGACGCCCGCGAGCACACGCAGCAGCGTGGTCTTGCCCGCGCCGTTGGCCCCGAGCACGGCGATGCGGTCGCCGGGCCCGACGATCCAGTCGGTGGGATCGAGCAGGGTCCGCTCCCCCGCCCGCAGCGTGACGCCGTCGAGCTCGTAGACCTGCTTGCCCAGCCGGGTCACGGCGAGGCGCTGCAGCGAGACGGTGTCGCGGGCGGGCGGGACGTCGGCGATGAGCGCGTTGGCCGCGTCGATGCGGAACTTGGGCTTGCTGGTGCGGGCCGGCGGGCCGCGGCGCAGCCAGGCGATCTCCTTGCGCAGCAGGTTCTGCCGGCGGGCCTCGGTCTCGGCCGCCACCCGCACCCGCTCGGCCCGGGCCAGGGTCCAGGCCGCGTAGCCGCCCTCGTAGGCGCGCACGGTCGCGTCCGCGACCTCCCACGTGGTCGTGCACACCGCGTCGAGGAACCAGCGGTCGTGGGTGACGACGATGAGCGCGCCGCGGCGCTGCAGCAGGTGCCGGGCCAGCCAGGCGATGCCGGCCACGTCGAGGTGGTTGGTGGGCTCGTCGAGGATGAGCAGGTCGGCCGGGCGCACCAGCAGCGCGGCGAGCGCGACGCGGCGCCGCTCGCCGCCGGACATCGGGCCGACGGGCGCGTCCAGGCCCAGGTGCGGCATGCCGAGCCCGTTCAGCACCGTCCGCACGCCCGCGTCGCCCGCCCACTCGTGCTCGGCGGCGAACCCGGCCAGCAGCCAGGCCGTGCCGACGATGACGTCCCGGACGGTGGCCTGCGGCGGCAGGTCGAGGGTCTGCGGCAGCGCGGCGACGCGCAGGTCGCGGCGGTGGGTGACCCGGCCCTCGTCGGGCTCCTCGGCCTTGGTGAGCATCCGCAGCAGCGTCGTCTTGCCGGCGCCGTTGAGCCCGACGATGCCGATCCGGTCGCTGTCGTCGATGCCGAGGGACACCTCGTCGAAGATGCGCCCGGCCGGGTAGGTCTTGGAGACCTTGTCGAGACTGACGATGTTGGCCATCTACGCCCTCACAGCACTCGGGCGCCCGGGACGGGGCCGACGGCGGTCTTCACGGCCCGGCAGCACTGCCGGGACTCCAGCTCGGCGGCGAGCAGCGCGGCGTGGCGGGCGTCCTCGGCCAGGAACACACAGGTCGGGCCGGAGCCGGAGACCAGGCCGGCCAGGGCGCCCGCGTCCAGCCCGGCGTCGAGGACGGCGCGCAGCTCGGGGCGCAGGTGCAGCGCGGCGGCCTGCAGGTCGTTGGCGAGCCGGTCGGCGAGCACCTCGGGGTCGCGCTGGCGCAGCGCCGCGAGCAGGTCGTCCGGCGCCGCGGCGGTGCAGTCGCCGCCGAGCTGGTCGAACGTGCGGTACACCACCGGCGTCGACAGCCCCTCGTCGGCCACGGCGAGCACCCAGTGCCACGCGTGGCCGCCGGTGAGCACGGGGCTCACGAGCTCGCCCCGCCCGGTGCCCAGCGCGGTGCCGCCGAGCACCAGGAACGGGATGTCCGAGCCCAGCGTGGCGGCGATGGCGGCCAGGTCGTCGCGGGACATCCCGGTGCCCCACAGGTGGTCGCAGGCCACGAGCGCGGCGGCGGCGTCGGCGCTGCCGCCGGCCAGCCCGGCCGCGATCGGGATCTGCTTCTTCAGGTGCAGCCGCGCGTGGGCGTCGTGCCCGGTCTCGGCGGCCAGCGCCCGCACCGCGCGCATGACGAGGTTGTCCTCGCCCAGCGACAGCTCGCCGGCGCCCTCGCCCTCCATGGTGAGCGTGAGCGTGTCGCCGCGGCGGGCCGTGAGCTCGTCGTAGAGGCCGATCGCGTGGTAGACGGTGGTCAGCTCGTGGAAGCCGTCCGGGCGCACCGGCCCGACGTGCAGGTGGAGGTTGATCTTCGCGGGCACGCGGACCCGGACCGGTCCGTGCGCGGCCAGGCGCGGCCGGTCGAACTCCTCGTCCTCGGAGAAGAGCGGCTCGGTCACTGCTGCACCCTACCCGGGCGCGTCGCCGGGGCCGCGATGGCTCGCGATCCGGGTGAAGTCGTCCACCGTGAGCTGCTCGCCGCGCAGCCCCGGGTCGACCCCGGCCGCCCGCAGGATGCGCTCGGCCTCCGGCGCGCCCCCGGCCCAGCCGGCCAGGGCGGCCCGCAGCGTCTTGCGGCGCTGGGCGAAGGCGGCGTCGATGACCGCGAAGGTCGCCGCGCGATCAGAGCCGACCCGGCCGGCCCCGTCGTGCACCTCGAAGCCGACCAGCCCGGACTCGACGTTCGGCACGGGCCAGAAGACGGCGGCGGGCACCTTGCCGGCCTGGCGCGCGGTCGCATACCAGGCCAGCTTCACGCTCGGCACGCCGTAGACCCGCGATCCCGGCCCGGCGGTGAGCCGGTCGGCGACCTCCTTCTGCACCATCACCAGGCCACGCCGCAGGGAGGGCACGGTCGCCAGCAGGTGCAGCACGACCGGGACGGCGACGTTGTACGGCAGGTTCGCCACCAGCGCCGTCGGCTTCACCGCGGACAGGTCGGCCCGCAGCGCGTCCCCGGCGATCACGGTGAGCCGCTCGGCCCGCTCCGGCGCGAACTGCCGCACCGTCTCGGGCAGCGCCGCGGCCAGCGGCGGGTCGATCTCGACGGCGCAGACCGCGTTACCGTGCTCCAGCAGCGCCAGGGTCAGCGAGCCCAGCCCCGGCCCGACCTCCAGCACCAGGTCGTCGGGGGCGAGATCGGCGGCGCGCACGATCCGGCGCACGGTGTTGGGGTCGTGCACGAAGTTCTGCCCGAGCTGCTTCGTGGGGCGGATGCCGAGCCGGTCCGCCAGCTGCCGCACGTCGGCGGGGCCGAGGAGGGTCACGTCCAGCTGCCGAAGGCTCGTTCGCCGTTGGCCGAGATCGCGGCGCACAGGGCGTCCAGGTCGTGCCCGGTGACCTCGGCCAGGGCCCGCACCGTCAGCGGGATCAGGTAGGACGCGTTGGGCCGGCCGCGGAAGGGGGCCGGGGTGAGAAACGGCGCGTCGGTCTCGACCAGGATCGCCTCCAGCGGGGTGATGGCCGCCGCCCGGCGCAGGTGGGCGGCGTTGCCGAAGGTCACCGTGCCCGCGAAGCTGAGCAGGAAGCCGCGCGCGAGGCACGCCCGGGCGAAGTCCTCGTCGCCGGAGAAGCAGTGCATGACCACCTGGTCCGGCGCGCCCTCCTCGTCGATGACGGCCAGGATGTCGTCGTGCGCGTCGCGGTCGTGGATGACCAGCGCCTTGCCGTGGCGCTTGGCGATGGCGATGTGCGCGCGGAAGCTCTCGTGCTGGGCCTTGCGCCCCTCGTCGCCGGTGCGGAAGTAGTCCAGCCCGGTCTCGCCGATGCCCCGCACCCGCGGGTGGGCGGCGAGGCGCTCGATCTCGCGCAGCGCCTCGTCGAGGTCGGCCAGCCGGGGCGCGTCGTTGGGGTGCAGCGCCACGGTGGCGAGCACCGCCGGGTGGCGCTGTGCCGCCTCGACGCCCCACCGCGACGACTCGACGTCGACGCCGACCTGCACCAGCCGGTCCACGCCGGCGGCGGCCGCGCGCGCGATCGCGTCCTCGATCGTGGCCGGCCCGCCGGCCGTGTCCCCGTCGAGGTCCCCGCCGAGGTCCCCGCCGAGGTCCCCGCCGAGGTTTTGGTCGAGCGTGATGTCGATGTGGGTGTGGCTGTCGAGCACCCTGACCGGCAGCGGCTCGGGCGCGGGCGGGAAGGCGCCCTGGCGGCTGTGTTTTCTCGCACTCATCGGGGTCAAGCATGCCACCCTCGATTTGCCGTTCACTCGCCGTTCACCGAGCCACAATCACCCGGCCCTAGCGTCGGGCCGGTGACGGTAATCGGACACGCGGAAGGGTCCGCGACCCACAGCGTGACGATCGACGGGGTCAGCTACCCGGCCGAGGAGATCGCCCAGGGCGCGGCCTACGAGGCGTATGCGACCCACCCGGCCCCCGGGTTCCTGCCCAATCCGCGGCCGGGCGCGCAGTGGCCGTACCGCCGCTTCGTGCACGCCACGGAGGTGACCTCCGCCCTCGACGGGCTGGAGGACGAGCCGCTGCTGATGCCGGTCACCCGCGCGCTGGACTGGGCCACGATCCACCGCCTGAGCCAGACCCCCGCCGCCGCGTCCGCGCTCGCCCCGATCCGCCGCACCGCGGTCGTCCGGCGGGGCACCCGGATGATCAAGTTCCTTGCCGGCCGGCAGCTGCAGGGGTACCTCAAGGGCTGGCCGATCAGCGGCTTCTGCTACCGCGCCTTCGACGTCGCCCACCTGCGGACCCCCGAGGACCTGAGCATCCTGTCCGGCGACAACACCGGCGGCGTGGTCTTCGCGGTGCGCTGGCGGGCCGTGGACGCCCACGACTACGACGTGCCGATGGCGAGCAACTACGGCGGCCTGGTGACCATGCCCCCGCACGACCGTCTCGGCCCGCCCGTGATCGGCACCGGCTTCGCCCCGAGCGGCAAGCACATCGTCCCCGAGTTCGTCACCGCCGACCTGGCCGAGCTGCCGGTGCCGGCGAACACGTCGCTGGTCGCCTACACGGGCGACGGCACCGAGGTCACGCTCTACACCTACCTGCCGGAGCAGCGCGCCTGGAGCCGGATGCACGGGCCGCAGTGGCGCCACCTGCTGCCGGACTCCTCCGACCAGGAGTACTTCCCGGTCACCCCGCCGATGACCCGCTACGTGGGCTCCCACCGCGACAACCTGTTCGAGGCGATCGTCGACCCGCCCGGGGAGTTCCGCGTGGCGGCCAAGACCCGCGCGGCCCGCTACCCGCTGGAGACCCTGGCCCGCCGGGTGCCCCGCGCCACCTGGCGCGACGCCCGCTGCACGGTGATCCGCCAGGAGGGCGACTGGCTGCGGCTGCGCCTGTCCCGCCCCGACGGCGACCAGGTCGCCCGCCTGGGCGCCCACTGCGTCGAGCGAGGCCTGTACGAGGCGTGGGCGCCGGTCGGCGAGGTGACCGACGCCCACGAGAGCGACCACTGGTACCAGTTGTAGGCTCGGCGCCCGCTTCGCGTTGCCGCCTAGCTCTGCAGGCGGGCGAGCTCCTCCTCCACGATGGACTCGTCCAGCTTCTTGAAGACCGGGGTCGGGGCCTCGAGCTTCGTCCCGGCCTGGATCGCGACCGGCTCCCACTTGGCGCCGACGGTGTAGTCGCCCATCAGCACCGGGTAGGTGCCGCCGTTGTCGAGGTCCTCGACCTCGCGGATCTCCGGCATCGGCGCGTGGACCCCGGTGCCGCCGAGCAGCTCGTGGATGCGCTGGGCCGCGTGCGGCAGGAACGGCGTGAGCAGCGTGTTGCAGTCGCGCACGGCCTGCAGCGCCACGTGCAGGACGGTGCCCATGCGGGCCTTGTCCTCCTTGAGCTTCCACGGGGCCTGGTCGGAGAAGTACTTGTTGACCTCGCCGACGATCCGCATCGCCTCGGTGATGGCCGCCTTCTGCCGGTGCTTGCCCAGCAGCTGCCCGACCGACTCGAAGCCGGCCCGGACCGCGGCCAGCAGGGCGTCGTCCTGCGCGGTGCGCTCGCCCGCGGCCGGGATCTCGCCGAAGTTCTTGGCGGCCATCGAGATCGAGCGGTTGACCAGGTTGCCCCAGCCGGCCACGAGCTCGTCGTTGTTGCGCCGGCGGAACTCCGACCAGGTGAAGTCGGTGTCGTTGGACTCGGGGCCGGCCACGGCGATGAAGTACCGCAGGGCGTCGGCGTCGTAGCGCTCGAGGAAGTCCCGCACGTAGATGACCACGCGGCGGGACGAGGAGAACTTCCTGCCCTCCATCGTGAGGTACTCCGAGGAGACCACCTCGGTGGGCAGGTTCAGCGCGCCCAGGGACTGCGGCTTCGGCCCGGAGTAGCCCAGCAGGATCGAGGGCCAGATCACCGAGTGGAAGACGATGTTGTCCTTGCCCATGAAGTAGTAGCCCTGGGCCTGCGGGTCCTGCCACCACTGCCGCCAGGCCTCGGGGTCGCCGCTGCGGCGGGCCCACTCGACCGAGGCCGACAGGTAGCCGATCACCGCGTCGAACCACACGTAGATGCGCTTGTCGGCGCGGTCGCGCCACGCCTCCAGCGGGATCGGCACGCCCCACTCCAGGTCGCGGGTGATCGCCCGCGGCTGGAGGTCGTCGATGAGGTTCCGGGAGAACTTCAGCACGTTGGGCCGCCAGCCGTCGCGGGTGTCGAGCCAGGCGTTGAGCTGGTCGGCGAAGGCGGGCAGGTCGAGGAAGAAGTGCTCGGTCTCGACGAACTCCGGGGTCTCCCCGTTGATCTTCGAGCGCGGGTTGATCAGCTGGTCGGGGTCGAGCTGGTTGCCGCAGTTGTCGCACTGGTCGCCGCGGGCGCTGTCGTAGCCGCAGATCGGGCAGGTTCCCTCGATGTACCGGTCGGGCAGCGTGCGCCCGGTCGACGGGGAGATCGCGCCGAGCGTGGTCTTGGCGATGATGTACCCGTTGTCGTAGAGCCCCGTGAACAGCTCCTGCACGACCTGGTAGTGGTTGCCGGTGGTGGTGCGGGTGAACAGGTCGTAGGACAGCCCGAGGCCGTGCAGGTCCTCGACGATCACGCGGTTGTAGCGGTCCACCAGCTCGCGCGGGGTCACGCCCTCGGCGTCGGCCTGCACCTGGATCGGCGTGCCGTGCTCGTCGGTGCCGGAGACCATCAGCACGTCGTGGCCGGCCATCCGCATGTAGCGGCTGAAGACGTCGGAGGGCACCCCGAATCCGGACACGTGACCGATGTGGCGCGGGCCGTTGGCATAAGGCCAGGCGACCGCGGCGAGAACACGACTCATGACCTGCAAGCGTAGTGACCCGTCGTGGTGTTCCGCGAACAGGATAGTTGTGTTCCGGAACCGGATAAGTTCGCCCGACACGCGCCCCACGTCCGAAACGTCGGCTATCACCCGTTGTCCAATGAAAACGTGAGCGAAGAGGCAGTTCGGCGCGCAGGGCCAGGGAACACCGCCGGAACCCGGGGATGGCGGGGTGAGGCCGCGGGGATTCCGCCGGTCCGGGTCCTGGTGCCGGCCGCCGCGCAGCCCGCGTCCGGGCCCGGGGAGCGCGGCGCCGCCGTGCCCCCGCCACCCGCCGGGGAGACCGCCGCCGAGCACTTCCCGCTGTGGCCGACGACGACCACGCTGGCACTGCACGACAGCTCGCCGGCGCACGCCGAGGCGCCCGCGAGCGAGGCCGACGCGACCGGGGCACATGCGACCGAGGCACTTTCGACCGGGGCACATGCGACGGGGGCACATTCGACCGGGGCGTACGCGACCGCGGCCGACGAGCTCGCGGCGCACGAGGCCGGGCGGGCCGCCGCCGCCGACCACCTCGCCGGGCGGGCCGAGGCGTGGCCGCCGCCGGCGATGCGGGTCATGCGCCAGCCCCGCGACGATCGCCGCAGCGCGCCCCAGCGCCGCGCCCGCCAGCGCCGGGTCCGGCCCGCACGCGGCCCGGTCGCCGGGCTCACCGCGATGCTCGTCGTCGCCCTACTCACCGGGTTCTTCGCCTGGACCAGCGCCGAGCCGTTCTGGCTGGACATGGGGCACCGGGTGCGGGGCACCGCCGAGATCACCTCGTGCAAGGGCACCGGGGTGCTGCGCCGATGCATGGCCGAATTCACCCGTCCGGGCGCGGAGGCGGTCGACGGCACCCGGCTGATGGGCCTCGACCAGCCGACCGGCTCGTCGGTGGCCGCGGTGATGGTGCCGGGCGGGCGGGTCGCGTACGCCGGCAACCCATCGGGCCTGCGGGTGCGCTGGGCCACCGGGTTCGGGCTCGTGCTGCTGTGCGCGCTCCTGCTGGCCTGGCTGACCGGGGCCTGGCGCTTCGCCCGCCTGCGCGACCGGCTCACGGCCTGGGCCCTGACCGTGACGGCCCCGCTGGTGCTCGCCGCCGCGATCGTGGTCGCCGCCTACTGAGTCGCCACCTACGGAGTCGCCGCCTACGGAGAGGCCCCTACTTGTGTGCGATGACCGCCGCGTAGACCTCGCGCTTGGCCAGGCCGTGCCGCTTGGCCACGTCCAGGGTCGCCTCCTTGCGGTCGGCCCCCGCGGCCACCAGCGCGGCCACCTCGGCGGCCAGGGCCTCGTCGGAGGGGCGCCCGGCCGCGACCGGGGGCGCGCCCGCGACCACGAGCGTGATCTCGCCCCGGGCCGTCTCGGCGTCCACGGCCAGTTCGGCCAGG
The DNA here is from genome assembly GCF_050955725.1 of Dactylosporangium sp. CA-139114. Lineage (NCBI taxonomy): Bacteria > Bacillati > Actinomycetota > Actinomycetes > Micromonosporales > Micromonosporaceae > Dactylosporangium > Dactylosporangium sp. CA-139114. The sequence continues at coordinate 900,815 of NZ_CP192080.1, read as the reverse complement.
GTGCCGCGGCGGATCTCCTCGTACGTCTTCGTCAGCTCCCGGCACAGCGCCGCCGGGCGGTCGTCACCGAAGGCCTGCGCGAGGTCGGCCAGCGTGGCGGCGACGCGGTGCGGGGACTCGAAGAAGACCAGGGTTCTCGGCTCGGCGGCCAGCGTCGCGAAGTACGACCGCCGCTCTGCCTGCTTGCGGGGCGGGAACCCCTCGAAGCAGAAGCGGTCGCACGGCAGTCCCGACACGGCGAGCGCGGTCACGACGGCGCTCGGGCCGGGGGCGGCGGTGACCGGCACGCCGAGCGCCACGGCGGCGCGCACCAGCCGGAAGCCGGGGTCGGAGACGCTCGGCATGCCCCCGTCGGTGACCACGGCGACGGTGCGCCCGGCGGCGAGGTCCTCGGCGAGATCCGGGGTGCGCCGCTCCTCGTTGCCCTCGAAGTAGCTCACCAGCCGGCCGGTGATCTCGACGCCGAGGTGCTGCGCGAGCCGCCCCAGCCGGCGGGTGTCCTCGGCCGCGACGACATCGGCGGTCGCGAGTGTTTCACGCAGGCGGGGGGACGCGTCCTCGGGATTTCCCAGCGGCGCTCCGAGCAGAATCAACGGCACATGTGCGATGGTGGCATCCCGACCCCTACGATCGCCCAATGACCTCGGGTGTGCTGACCCAGACAAGCGAGCCGGAGAGCCCCGCCCCCGCGCCGGAGCCCACGGTGCGCGTGCCCGACATCGTCCGCCGCCGGCTGGCCCGGGCGCCGAAGGGCGGCCTGAACTTCTGGCTCGTCGCGGCATTGATCACCGGCATCGGCCTCGTACTGCGCCTGGTCAACCTCGCGCATCCGAAGGACGTCATCTTCGACGAGGTCTACTACGCCAACGAGGCGCAGGACCTGCTGCAGCGCGGGGTCGAGTGGAACCCCGAGGACAACACCCCGCAGTACGTCGTGCACCCGCCCATCGGCAAGTGGATGATCGGGATCGGCGAGCAGCTCTTCGGCTACAACTCCTTCGGCTGGCGCATCTGCGCCGTCACGGTCGGCGCCATCTCGATCCTGCTGATCATCATCGCCGCCTACAAGCTGTTCCGGTCCACGATCCTCGCGGGCGCCCCCGGCCTGCTCATGTCCCTCGACGGCATGCACTTCGTGCTCTCGCGGGTGGCTCTGCTCGACGTGTTCCTGATGTTCTGGGTCGTCGTCGCGTTCTTCTTCCTGGTCCTCGACCGCGAGCAACGCCGGGCCCGCTGGCTGCGCCTGCTCGAGGGCGGGTTCGACGCGAGCAGGCCGGGCCTGCGCGCACGACTCGGCTTCCCCTGGTACCGCCTGCTGTGCGCGATCTCCCTGGGCCTGGCCTGCGGCGTCAAGTGGAGCGGCATCTACTACGTCGCGATCTTCGCCGTGGCCATCTGGTTGTTCGACCTCAGCGCCCGCCGCAGCGCCGGCGTCAAGCACTGGATCCTCGACACCTTCCTCAGCACCGCCTCGATCTGGTTCTTCGCGATCTTCGTCATCGCCCTGGTCGTCTACATCAACTGCTGGTGGGGCTGGTTCCTCTCCGACGGCGGGTACTTCCGGCACTGGTACGCCGAGAGCAACGGCCTGCCGCACGACCGGTTCATCGACCCGCTGGTGAACCTGTGGCACTACCACTCCGAGGCGTACGCGTTCCACACCGGGCTGAGCACCAAGCACCAGTACCAGTCGTGGCCGTGGCAGTGGCTCCTGCTGGGCCGCCCGGTGGCCTTCTACTGGGACCAGTCCGGCCCCTGCGGCGCGCCCAGCTGCGCCTCCGAGATCCTGCTGCTCGGCACCCCGCTGCTGTGGTGGTCGTTCCTGCCCGCGCTCGTCGCGCTCGGCTGGCTCGCGATCGCCCGCCGCGACGGCCGCGCCTGGCTGATCATGGCGGGCGCGCTGACCGGCATCCTGCCCTGGTTCAACGAGATGCCCGAGCACCGCACGATGTTCTACTTCTACTGCCTGCCGGCCGAGCCGTTCCTGGTGCTGGCCGTGGTCTACGTGCTCGGCGCGATTCTCGGCCCGGCCCGGAAGGTGCGGCCCAACAGCGACCAGCGACTCATCGGCTCGATCATCGTCGGCGCCTACATGCTGCTCGTGGCCGCCTGCTTCGCCTATTTCTACCCGATCTACGCGGGAATGGACATTTCGTATACGGAGTGGTTCTCCAGAATGTGGCTGGGCTCTCGCTGGGTGTAGATCCCTTCCGGGGAGTGGGTACATGAGAGCCGGAAAACCTGCCTTATATTATTTGCCGCACGGCAAGCAAAGGCTGGCGAAAGGCTCGAATGTCCGGCGTTGGCTCCATCGACAAAGCACTGCGCATCACTCCACCCGACCGCCTGGTGGAGACGCTCGACGCGTACCTGAGCGCGACCCACGGCACCAAAAGCAGCACGGTCTGGCTGGCCGACTATCGCACGACGACGCTGTCACCGAGCGGGACCGAGCCCGACGAGGCCCTTGGCGAGCAGCTCGCGTCGGCGATGCGGGCGTTCGCGAGCCAGACCCCGGTGGTGGAGGCGCGCGAAGGGCAGTCCCTCGCGCGGCTGCACCTGCCGGTGAGCGCCTGGGGCGAGCGGGTGGGCGTGCTCAGCGTCGGGCTGGACGCCGACCGGGTGCCGGCCGAACGGCCGGGGCTGGAGGAGCTCGCGGAGAGCTTCGCGGTGGCGCTGGCGGCGGCCTACCGGCGCACCGACCGCTACCACCTGGACCGGCGGCGCAGCGGCCGGCTGACCATGGCCGCGGAGATGCAGTGGGACCTGCTGCCGGCCCGCGCCTACGAGCAGCCGGGCGTGAAGTTCGCCGGGCAGCTGGAGCCGGCCTACACGGTCGGCGGCGACCACTTCGACTGGTCGATCAACGGCGACTGGCTCACCGTGACCGCGCTCGACGGCATGGGCAGCGGCCTGGACGCGGCCCTGCTCACCACGCTCGCGGTCAACGCGATGCGCAACGCCCGCCGCTCGATCCCGGCGGGGCAGTCCCGCCCCGGTGACCTGAGCGACCAGGCGGTGCTCGCGGCGGATGCGGTCTTCTCGCAGTACGGCGGAGCGCGGCACCTGGCCACCCTCCTGCTCGCGCTGAACGTCGCCACCGGCGAGCTGCGCATGATCGACGCCGGCTCGCCACGCATGATCCTGGTCCGCAACGGGCAGGTGAGCGACATGGCCCTCGACGCCCAGCTCCCGCTGGGGATGTTCGGCGACACCCGCTACGTCGAGGAACGCACCACATTGAACCCTGGAGATCGACTTTTCGTAGTCAGTGACGGGGTGCATGAAGCCACCCGGCCGAACGAGCCGACGTTCGGTGAGCGTGAGTTGAGCCGTGCCATACGATCGACCCGGTTGCAGCCACCGGCCGAGGCGATCAGCAGCGTCATGCGGAGCCTTCGTGAATATCACGCGGGCGCCGAGTTTGCCGACGACGCCCTGATCATCTGCCTGGACTGGTCGCCCCGAGCTGACCCGTGACCGCCGCGACACCCGGAGGACAACGTGCGGAGCCGACCCTCACCGCACCCGACGAGCCACGATGACCTCGCCCGCGCGGCGGCTCTGGCGGATGCCACGAGCCAGGCGCTGGTCCTGGCCACGAGCGCGGCCAACGACAACTCCGGCGTGTCCGCCGCCCAGCTGCGCGTGCTCGGCGTCATCGACCAGGCCGGGTCCGTCAATCTGACCCAGCTCGCCATGGCCCTGCACACCGCGCCGTCCTCGGCCAGCCGCCTGTGCGACCGCCTGGAGGCCGCCGACCTCCTGCGCCGCACCGCCGACGAGCGCGACCGGCGCGAGGTGTGGCTCGTGCTCACCCCGACGGCGCACCGGCTGCTGGACCGTCTCGGCCGGCAGCGCCAGGAGACGATCGCGGCGGTGCTGCGGCGCATGTCTCCGGACGACCGCGCGGCCCTGCTGCAGGGCCTCTCGGCATTCGCGCAGGCGTCGGGCATCCCGGTGGCCGAGGACGACGCCGCCGCCCAGGCGAGCTGACCGCCGCTTCGCGCTGACGGCCACTTCGCGCCGACCGCCTCGTGCTGACCGCCGCTTCGCGAAAGGCGCGCGGAAATGTCCGACCTTTTCGATACGGATCTGATCGGACATTCTCAACGTATGCCACGAACACGCTCGCGGCCAATCGGTGATTGGCATTTGTCACCGGCCCGCCCCGGCGTCCGAATCGCCCGTTGTGCACGGCCTTACCGGATGCAATTTGCAAGTTGGCACGGGATTGAGTAAAACGATCTCAATCTCAGAGCAATATCACTGATGACACGATTGTAATTTGGAGCAAAACCTACGGCCGTAGGTCTGGCTCATGAGCAGACGCGCCGGCTCAGACCGGGAAGCTGGGGCCGCAACACGCCGAGATAGTCCGTAATGGCCCGAACTCCATCGCGTTAGGGCGCCATTCGCCTGCGTTTTCACGCACGGTCGGCACGGCGCTACCCAAACGTGAGAAGTCGCGAGTCACGCTCGGTAGCGCGAGCGCGGCCGACAGCAAGGAACCCCGTCGAAAAAATTGGACAAAGGCCCACCATCCGGCGGCGCAGTCGCGCACGCGCCGTTCGCTGCACAGTGGCAATCAATCGATAAACATCTATCAATCACTCCGGCCACACGGAGAAGCGAGGGACCCTCCGCGGCTTCATGCATCGACTTGCATCGATGAAACACTCCACGAAACGGGGTCCGGGTTCTATCGTGTTCGACGTCGAACATGGCCGATATGGAACGGGAAGGTGCCAGTCCGAGCACGTCGTAGACCCGCCTCTTGGGGAGTGACGGTGCATACCAGCCATCACGGCGAAACCACGCTTGGCAGATTGGCGCACAACGACGCCGCCGAGCGGTTCCTCGGCTCGGCGAGCTGGGCCGGGCCCGCGCGGCCCCTGGAGGTGCGGCCGGTGCCGGTCGAGCTCGTGCCCGACCGGGAAGTGCCGGGCCTGCCCGCGGTGCACCTGGAGCGCCGGCGGCTGCTCGACCAGCTCGACGCGGCGGTGGAGCAGCCGGTCACCCTGGTCTGCGCGCCGACGGGCTGGGGCAAGACGGTGCTCGCCGCGTCGTGGGTCCGCGCCGGACGCCCGCCCGGGCGCATCGCCTACGTGCGGTTCGAGCCGAACTGCGGCGCCGGGGCCTGGCGCGAGCTCACCGCCGCCCTGAACGCCGCGGGCATCGCGCTGGACCCCGCCACTTATGCGTGGAGCAGCGGACGGCTCCCCGAGCGCCCCGTGGTGGTCCTCGACGACCTGCACAACGTCACCAACCGCACGGTGCTGCGCCGGATCGAGCGGCTGATGACCCGTCTCGGCGAGCGCATCGGCTTCCTGCTGCTCGCTCGCAGCGAGCCGCCGCTGTCGCTGTACCGCTGGCGCGTGCGCAGCCAGCTCACCGAGCTGCGCGCCGACCACCTCGCCTTCGCCCAGGCCGAGATCGCCGGGCTGGCGGAGCGGCTCGGCGTGCGGCTCGCCCGGCAGTTCCAGCACGCGCTGTGGCACGTGACCGAGGGCTGGCCGGCCGCCGTCGCGGTGGCGCTCTCGGCGATGGTCGGGCGCCACGAGCCCGAACGGGTCGTCACCGACCTGGTCGCGGGCGAGGCCGGGCCGAACGAGCAGGTGGGGCTGACCGAGTACGTGCAGCGGGAGATCCTGGCCCACCTCGACCCCGACGTGCACGAGGTCATGCTGCGCACCTCGATCGTGGAGACGGTCTGCCCGGGCCTCGTCGAGGCGCTGGCCGGCAGCCGCAACGGCACCCGCCAGCTGGCCCAGGCGAGCCGGGCCGACGCGCTGGCCACCTTCTACGGTGGCTCGCACTCGTGGTACCGCTACCGCCGCCTGGTGCGCGCGGTCCTGCGCGCCGAGGTGCGCACCACCCTCGCCGCCGAGGAGCGCGGCCTGCACCGGGCGGCGGCCGGCTGGTACGCCGCGAACGGGCTGCCCGGCGACGCCGTGGTGCACGCCGTCCTCGGTGCCGACTGGGTCAGCGCCGAGCGATTATTTCTGCAGTACTGGCCGGAGCTCTGCGGGTCGGGGTCGCGCGCGATGGCGTTGCGGACCGGCCCGCGGCCTCCCCACGACATCGCCGAACGCCCGATGCTCGCCTTCGCGCTGGCGATCTGCTGCCGCGACACCGGCGACGCGGCAGCCATGTCGGCCTTCATCCGGCTCGGTGAGCGGGCGCTGGGCGAGGCACCGAGCCCGCTGGACGCCGAGATCCTGGCGGCCATGCGCATGGCCGAGGCGATCGCGGCCGACGACCTGGACCGCTTCGCGGACGCGGCCCAGCGGCTGCTGCGGCGCGTCGAGGAGGCCGCCGGCGAGCATCTCTACGCCGACGCGGCCGACGGGGCCCGCGCGGGCGCGCACCTCACGCTCGCCGGCGCCGGGATCGCCCGCGACGCGGTGCAGGACGCCGACGCGGCCCTGGAGCTGGGCAACGCGCTGGCCCGCAAGTCCGGCTTCCCCCTGCTCGTCGTGCAGGCGAACCGGCTGCAGGCCCTGGTGCACCTGCGGCGGGGCCGGCTCTCGGCGGCCGCCGCGTGCGCGCGCCGGGTGCTCGACGCCAGCCGGGACGCGGGCATCGCGGAGTCTCGCAACATCAGCGACGCCCGGCTGGTGCTGGCCAGCGTCTGCCGGGTCCGCGGCCGGCTCGACGAGGCGCGCTTCCACCTCGACGAGAGCATCACCGCGGAGGCGCCGCCCGACCCGCACGGCTGGCTCAGCGGCATCCTGAGCCTGGCCCTGCTGCTGTTCGACTCCGGGGACCCGGCCGGCGCGCAGGAGGCGCTGGAGCCGCTGCTGGGCGACCGGATCGGCGCCCTGCCACCGGCCGCCGAGCTCACCGCCCGCATCCTGCACGCCGACCTGTGCCTGGCCGAGGGGCAGCCGGAGAAGGCCCGCGCGGTGCTCGACGAGCTCGACCGGCACCGGCCCGGAGCCGCCGCCGTGGCGCTCGCCCGCGCCCGGGTGGCCCTCGCCGCCGACCGGCCGCAGACGGCGCGGCAAACGCTGGAGGAACTGCTCGCCGCGCCGGTGACCTCGCTGGTGGCGGCGGTGACGGCGAGCGTCATGCTGGCCCAGGCCCGCCACCGCCTCGGCGACGTCGCCGGCGCGACCGAGCAGATCGAGCGGGCGCTGCGGCTGGCCGCGCCCGAGGGCATCCGGGCACCGTTCGCCGGGCACGGCTCGTGGATCGCCGCGCTGCTCGAGGGGTCGGTGATGGCCGGCCGGGCCGACCATGAGGAGATCGGCCATGAGGCGGACGAGCGGGCGGCGGAGCATCAGGACGCCCGTCCTGGGCAGGCCGATCACGTGGAAGCCGGGCGCGAGGAGGCGAGCCGGGAGCAGGACGAGGCCGTCGCCCACGTGTTCGACGTGGCCGCCGAGCAGATCATCGACCCGCTGACCGAGCGGGAGACGCTGGTCCTGCAGTACCTGCGCAGCATGCTCTCCATCGCCGAGATCGCCACGGTGCTGAGCGTCTCGACCAACACCGTCAAGACCCATGTCCGGCACGTGTACCGCAAGCTGGGCGTGAGCCGCCGCCGCGACGCCGTGCGACGGGCGCGCGCGCTGAGCATCATCTAGGCCCTCACCCGCCGCAGGCGAGTCGGCCGGGGCCCGGCCGGGGCCACGATATCGGGCATGAACGGTTTACGGGAGCAGGTCAACGGGGTGCGGGTGGGCGTGCGGTACGCCGTCGCGAGGCACTCCGGGCCCGTCGGCGGGGACTGGTACCTCAGCACGCCCCTGCCCGGCGGAGACGTCATGCTCGCGGTCGGCGACGTGATGGGCCACGGCCGGCCCGCCGCCGCCACCATGCTGCGCCTGCGAGCCGCGATGACCCGGCTGGCGCTGGCCGGCGACGAACCGGGCGCGATCCTGGCCGCCCTCAACCGCATGCTCTGCCGCCGCCCGTCGACCGTGCTGGCCACCGCCGTGTGCGGCCGCTTCCACCCCGCCGACCACTCGCTGACCTGGGCCCGGGCCGGGCACCTGCCGATCCTGCGGGCCACCACGGCCGGGGTGAGCGCGCTGGCCCAGCCGTTCGGCATGGTGCTCGGCGTCGACCCGGCCGCGCCCTACTCCACCGCGTGCGTGGTGCTCGACCCCGGCGACCTGCTGCTGATGTTCACCGACGGTGTCGTCGAGCGCCGCGACCGCGCGATCGACCAGGGCGTGCAGGGGCTCGCCGACGAGGTGGGGGTGGCCGTGCGCGGCTCCGCACCCGGCGAACGGCTGCGCACCGCGCTGGACTGCGCGCCCCGCGGCAATCCCGACGACGACGCCTGCCTGCTGGCCGCCGAACCGGTGTAGAGCCGCCATCCGGCCGTTCACCCATCGAGGGTGATCCGCATTCACCCGGGCCGCTCGAATCATGTTCTCAGGCACGACACGTTGCCGGCTTGCGGCAGGCGCCGAAGTCCGGGAACGGGAAGGCCGGGGGATCTGCCCACGTCCGCGGGCGGGATCAACCGGCGGCCCGGGACCGGCGTGGAGGGGTCTGCGCCGGTGTCCGGTCCCGCGGGCGGCGGGACCGGGCACCACGGGTCGGGCCTGTTCCGGGGGGAACAAGTTCACGGGGGATATAGGGCCGTGCTGGTCCTCGGTTCGCGAGAACTGGGGATCGGCACGGCCTCATCGTTGTATGCCGTCATGTGAGAACGAGGAGAAAACGGCGGATGCGGGTCAAGGAATTTCGGGCGTTCGGGACGTCCATGCTCACGCTGGTGGGCGCGCTCAACGTCGCGCAGGGACTGCTGGTGGGATTCGCCGGCGACAAGGTCGGATTCGACCGCAACGATGTGGCGTTCACCAGCGCGGGCACCTGGGCCGCGGCCACGGTGACGCTGGGCGTGATGCTCGCGGGGGCCGGAATCGCGCTGCGGGCCCGGCGCCCCAGCGCGAAGGCGGTGGCCGCGAGCGTGGTGGCTTTGCACGCGATCTCGCAGCTGGCCATGCTGAGCGCCTACCCGGCGTGGTCGCTGCTCATGGTCACGCTGGACGTGATCATCCTGTTCATCCTGACGGTCCCGCGCGGCAGCGTCGTGGCCGCGGCGGAGGAGCCCGTCCAGCCCGCGCGCCCGGCACCCACGGCGAAGCTGACCCTGCGGCGCAACAGCCGCTCGGACGCGTACCGCGGCCGTCACAAGGCCGGTCGACCGCCGGTGCGGCACAGCGTCTCCCGCGACGACATCATCACCATCGACCTCCTGCCGCCCGAGGTGGTCGCGGCCCCGTCGGTGCCGGCGCAGCCGGCCGCCTTCGGCCACCAGGACGACACCGTGGTCGTCAAGGCGCTGGTGGGGGCGCCGGTGAGCGCGGCGCTGCACGAGGAGACCATCGAGGCCGAGCTCGTCGGGGACACCCCGACGGTCTGGGTGCGCGCCGTGGGCCAGGCGACCGTGCCGCCGGCCGACGCGGCCATGCCGGTCCAGCGCGCCTCGCTCGAGTCGCTCGACCCGCTCATCGACCCGCTGCCACTGGTCCTGGCCGAGGAGGAGGCGATCGCGGCCGAGGAGCTCGCGGCCATCGGCGCTCGGCCGTACGTGAACCGCTGAGACTGTCCACTCCCCGCCGGAAGCGGCGGCGGTCCTCCCCAGGGGGCCGCCGCCGCTTCGCTGTGTGCCCAGCCCCCTCGACGGCACGCGGTCGTGCGACCACCACTCGCCGGGCGGCAGCCGCCGCACGGCGAGCGGACGCAGCCGCCGCGCGGTGGTCCTCGGCGGTGCGGCAACACCGCGGCCTCGGCCCGTGTCCTGCCGGCGCGTAAGCCCCGCCGCGGCTGCGCACCGGCGGGAACGCAAAAAGGAGCGCGGCCCCGGGATCGGGTCCGCGCTCCTAGCGACGGCGGGCGCTACAGCAGGTTGAGTTCACGAGCGCGCTCGATCACCTCCCGCCGGCGGCCGACGCCGAGCTTGCGATAGATGTTCTTCATGTGCGTCTTCACCGTGTTGACGGAGACGTACAGCATCGAGGCGATCTCCCCCGCCGACAGCGTGCCCTGCAGGTACCGCAGCACGGCCAGCTCCCGCTCGGTCAGCGGCTCCGCCAGCTCCCCCGCCGCGGCCGGGGCGCGCCCGAACCCGGTGAGCTCCTGCGCGATCTCCTCGGCCAGCCCGCGGTAGCCGCTGCCGGCCGGGAGGTACGTCACCAGCAGCTCCCGCACCGGCTGCCCCCCGGCCACGAACGGCCAGCGGATCGCCTCGTCGTCGGCGTGGCGCAGGGCCTGTTCGAGCGCCCGGCCGGCCTTGGAGCGGTCGCCGAGCGCGCGCAGGGCGCGGGCGCTGGTGAGGTTCGCGTCGACCGTCCACACCAGCGAGCCCGTCGTGTGCTCGAGGTAGGGCTGCACCGCCCCGAGCGCCGCGGCCGGCCGGCGCTCGGCCAGGTGGGCCTTGGCGCGCACCACGCCGAGCCAGGGCGCCAGCATCTCGACCGGCTCCAGGGTCAGCAGCCGCTTGGCCGCCTCGGTGTCGCCCGCCGCGAGCCGCAGCTCGGCCTCGGCCAGCGTGACGCAGTGCTGCATCCTCGGCGTGTACCGCCAGTCGGCCAGCTGCCGCCGGATCGCGGCCAGCTCCGTGCACGCGGCGCGCGCATCCCCCGTCGCGGCGCGGATGTGGGCACGGGTCATGGTCGCGACCGCCACGAGCGCCGGGTCGGCGAGGCCGCCGTCGAGGGCGCGGTCGAGGTAGTGCCCGGCCGCCTGGACGCGGGCCTGCAGGTAGCAGACCTCGGCCACGGTGAGCTGGGCCCACACCACGTCGCTGCCCTGGGTGCGCCCCTCGCGGTCGGCCAGCGCCAGCGTCTCCTTGCCGTAGCGCAGGGCCGCGATGAGCCGGCCCCGGGCCGCGTTGAGCTGCGCGAGCTGGCGCAGCGCGGCCAGCTGGGACTGGACGCTGCCGCACCGGCGGGCCAGGTGCAGCGACTCCTGCAGCGCGTGCTCGGCGGCGGCGAGGTCGCCCTGGATGAGCCGGGCCCCGCCGACCGCGACGAGGGCCAGCGCCCGCATGCGGGCCTTGTCCTGATCGTCGAGGCCGGTGTCGTCGCGCAGCAGCAGCGGTGCCGTCGCCAGGACCAGATCGGGCTTCTGGCTCTGATGGGCCTCGGCCATGCGGAAGCTGTCGACGATCGGGCGCAGCTCCGCCCGCGCGGAGTCGACCAGCGCGTGCTGCGAGCGGTCGACCAGGTGCAGGAACGTCTCCGTGCCCTGCGGATCGCTCGCGTCGAGCCGCTCGGCCGCGAAGGCCAGGGCCAGCTTCGGATCGTTGCGCACCTCCTGCGGCGGCGGCGGCACCAGCTCCTTGATGGTGCGCAGCCGGGCGCCCGGCACCAGCTCCTGCCAGCTCGCGGCGAGCAGGTCCGAGGCCTGGCTCCAGTTGCGCGCGGCCAGGGCGTGACGCAGGGCGTCCGCGGGCTGGTCGTGCGCGGCGAACCAGTCGGCGGCGCGCCGGTGCAGCTGGCGCACCTGCTCGGGCCGGCGGTGGCGCAGCTCGTCGTAGAGCATCAGGCCGAAGAGCGGGTGGCAGCGGTACATCCCGGTGTTCCCGCCGCCCTGCACCACGAAGAGGTTCGAGTGCTCGAGCTGGGCCAGGATGCGCGCGCCGTCCACCCGGCCGGTGAGCGCCTCCACGAGCTCGGCGCTGACCTGGTCGAGCACCGAGGTGCACAGCACGACCTCGCGGACGTCCTCCGGCAGCGTGTCGAAGACCTCGCCGACGAGGTACTCCCCCAGCGCCCGATCCTGCAGGGCGAACCGCGGCATCAGGCTGTCCGGCTCGGGGTGACCCTGCACCGCGAGCGCGGCGAGGCGCAGGCCGGCCGCCCACCCTCGCATCACCGCGTGCAGCTCGACGAGGGCCGACTCGGCCAGCCTCACGCCGTGCGCGTGCAGCATCTGCGCGGTCTCGTCCAGGGTGAAGCCCAGCGGACCCGTGCGCAGCTCGCTCAGGGCGCCGCGGATCCGGAAGCGGTACAGCGTGAGCGCCGGATCGGTCCGGCAGGCGATCACGAGACGCAGGCGGTCACCCGCCTGGGAAAGCAGCGTCTCGAGCTCACCCCACACGCGGGGCACCGACAGCTCCTGCAGGTCGTCGAGGACCAGCACCACCGGCGGCCCGGCCCGGCGCAGCAGGGCGACCAGCGACTCCAGTGCCTCACCCGGGCCGTCGGCCGCGGTTGCCTCGCCCGGCTCCTCGCCGGTCGCCTGGGTGACGGCACCGAGCACGTGTTCCCAAAAGCGTGGGCCGTGGTGCGCCTCCACCGTCAGCCACGCCAGCGGCCAGGGTGCTCGCCCGGCCGCCACCCACTCGGCCAGCAGAGTGGTCTTGCCCCACCCCGCCGGAGCACAGATCAATGTCAAAGGCCCCGCCACGGCGCGATCCAGAGCGTCCAGCAGACGCGGTCGCGGCACGTGATAGCGGGGCGGCTCGGGCACTGCGAAGTGCAGTGCGGGACGGGTGATGGTGTCTACGAGCGTTTTCTGCCCCAACGTATTTCGCCCCCTCCCACCCACCGCAGCACGGCGGATGACCACGGGATTGTGAGGCGACAAAAGGTGATGTCGCCTCACCCGTAGGGGGTGAACAAGCACGGTGCGTGATCAACTGGGGTGCGCGGGCCGCCTGGTCACGCGCTGCCGGGGGCCTGTCTCCGAACGCATCGGAAGCCGACATGACAGCTACCGTTGTCGATGGGTTCGGGTTGGCGGGCGGCGGGCCGGAAGCGGTGGTCGTACCCCGTCGAGCAGAGGTAGGAGCCACCCTTCACCACCCGGCTGCTGAACACGGTAGCCGCCGGTGGCACGTCCACGCGCGGGTTCTGCGGCATCTCACCCTCGGCCTCGCCGAAGCGGGCGTTGCCCGAGCGGTAGTAGTCCGACGTCCACTCCCACACGTTGCCGACGACGTCGAAGAGGCCGTACCCGTTGGCCGCGAACGCCCCGACCGGGCTCGTGCCGTGGCCGTCGTCGCTGCGGTCCAGCCAGGGGAAGATGCCCTGCCAGATGTTGGCGCGGCCCGGCTCCGGGTCGTCGCCCCACGGGTAGGGCGCGCCTTCGAGCCCGCCCCGGGCCGCGAACTCCCACTCCGCCTCGGTGGGCAGCTCCTTGCCGGCCCAGCGCGCGTACTCGGCGGCGTCCTCGTAGGCGACGTGCACGACGGGGTGGGCCGAGCGCTTGCGGATGTCCGTGCCCGGGCCGAAGGGGTGCCGCCAGCACGCGCCCGGCCGCAGCTCCCACCAGACCCGCCAGTCGCGCAGCGGCACGGGGCCGGGCGGCTGGACGAACACCATCGAGCCCGGCGGACCCTGCCCGGCATCGCGCTCGGCGAGCGTCACATAGCCGGTCTCCTGCACGAACAGAGCGAACTCGGCGTTCGTCACCGGATGCGAGTCGATCCAGAAACCATCGACGGCGACCTTGCGAACGGGCGCCTCTTCCGGATAGAAGCCCTCGGCACCCATGGCGAAGGTGCCACCGGGGATCCAGGCCATCTCCACGAGCGCATTGTGCGAACGGCCGGGGGTGACTGGTCCTCACCCACCCGGGGTGAGGACCGGCGCCGGAGACCTTCATGCCCGCGGGGTGATGCCCGCTCATCCGGGCAAGCCGAACGATCGCTTCCAAAAGCACCGTTGATCGAGGGAGGTCGCCACACGAGATTCGCCGGATTCGGCCGCGGCGCCTCCTCTCTTGTCCGCCGCGGCCCATCCCGGAAGGAGAACGACATGGCTGACACCGGTACCTCGCGCAGTCCCGCGCAGAGCTCCGCCTGGTTCGGCTGGATCATGTTCGCCGGCGTCCTGCTCGCCGTGATCGGCGTCCTGAACATCCTCGAGGGCCTCGTCGCACTGCTGCGGCGGCAGGTCGCCTTCATCGACGGCGACAGCCTGGTGGTGGTGGACCTGAGCGGCCTGGGCATCGTGATGGTCGTCTTCGGCGCGCTGCTGGTGCTGTGCGGTGCCGGGCTGCTCCTGCGCAACCGCGTGGCCCGGATGACGGCGATCGTCGTCGTCGCGCTGCACGCGCTGTCGCAGATCGGCTGGCTCGGGGCGTACCCGGTCTGGTCCCTGCTCATGATCACGCTGGACGTGATCGTGCTGTACGCGCTGACCGTGCACTGGGTGCCGCCAGAGATCACGGCCCCGGCCCCGGCCGGCGGCGTGCACCGGGCCGATCACCAGCCGCGGGAAACCGACTTCCCGCTCAACCAGCCCCGCCCCACCACCACCCACGCCCACGAGGCCGACTCGCCCGTGTCCGACCGCAACGCCGCCGCACCCCACCGTGCCGAGGACACCACCGAGGCGCCCACCTCGGGCCCGGGCACAGCGCACTGAGCGACCCCGCGACAGATACGAGAAGCCCGGCGACGCGAGTCGCCGGGCTTCTTCGTGTGGTGTCAGTGCCGGTGCCCGGCTGGGGGATGGCGGTGGCGCTCCAGGGCGACGATGGGGCGGCGGAGCCGATCCCTGCGGCCGGTGTGGATGCGGTAGCGCGCGACTACGGCTTTGAGGAGCAGGCCTCCGGTGTCGACCAAGCAGATGCCGTTTCCGGCCCCGGGTGCGTTTGCCCGCCTCCCAGCCGATCTGCTCACCACCTTCGTGGCTGTGCGCGGTCTGGGAGTCCAGGACGGCCGCGGACGGCTGCGGATCCCGGCCTTCAGCGGTGCGCACCTGGGTCCCGCAGCCGATCGTGGACCCGGTCCCAGGGGGTGTCGATGACCAGCCCGCGCGGATACCGCAACGGCCGGCCGCCACGGCGCGGATCCCGCACCGGCAACCAACGGTGCGATGACCGCCCACTCCGAATCGGTCGGCGACGACGCATGCACCGGTTGACAGACACAACGAGGAAAGAAAAAAGGACGGCGCGGGCCTGGGAGCGCGCCGTCCTCGTTCATGCAGTGACCTGCGATGGGTGGGCGGCCTCCTCCGGATCAGCCGCCCACCCATCGACTCCCGCCGCCCTCGCTGAAGGCCGGCCGGTGCTCAGGACGCGGGCCGTGTTCACCGCTGACTCCTGGACCGTCGAGTACCCCCTGCTCGACGGTGTTCACCGAACGACCCAGCTGGGTCCGTCGCGCCGGGGACCACCGACGGCGCGACGCCCGCGGCTGGCGGGACCGGACGGAGCACAGTGGACGGTGCAGCAGTCACCGGCCCTGTTCCGTCCGTCGTTTGCCTTGTCACATCAGCAATCTTGGCCTCGGCCGGAGTGACGCGTCCTCACCCACGGTGGGTGAAGCACCTGCCGGATCGCCATCACGCCGACGAGAGGTCGGCCATCCCCTTCTCGGCCGTCTCCACCTCGGCGAGCAGCTTGGTGTGCTCGGCGATGAGGGCGTCGAGCAGCCGCCGGGTCACCTGCACGGTGTCGGTGCCGACCGAGCGCGTCGTGGCCAGGAGGTTCTCGGCCGCCTCGCGCTGGCGCTGCCGGCGGGCGTCCCACTGGGCCCGCCGGTTCGCCTCGACGCGGGCCTCCTCGGCCCGGCGCTGGGCCAGGGCGCTCTGGAAGTCGCGCATGGCGTCCTCGGCGTGCTTGCGGGCGTCGGCGAGCATCGCCTCGGCGGCCGCGCGGGCGTTGTCGAGGTCCTGCTCGGCCTGGGCCCGCAGGGCGCCGGCCTCTTCCTCGGCCAGCTCGATGATTCGCTGGATGCGCCCGCCGACGACTTTGGCGGACTCGTCCGCGCAGGTGCACTGGGCCCGCTCGGCGCCCAGGCGCTCCACCCGGCCGGTCAGCTGCTGCTCGCGGTAGCGGGCCGCGGCGAGCTCCGTCTCCGCTGTGGTCAGTCGCATCTGCAGGGTGGCGATGTACCGATCGACCTGCGCGCGGTGGTAGCCCCGCAGGCTCAGCTCGAATCCGTTCGCGGGGCTCAGCTCGATCTCGCCCACAACCGCGCTCATGCTCGCTGGTCCTCCTCCCCGACGCCCGCGTCTCGATTGCGCGGGCGGCAGCGCTCAACGCTGCCGAGCATCGTGGTGAGCACGCGTCATCCTTTTCGGGTGAGGCTCCGGCAGGCGGCGCGGCGTTGCAATGGTGTCAATGGAACCGTTGGCACACAAGGGAAATCGCCGGACCGGGAGCGGGTGGACCACCCGGGCCGGGTGAGGCGGCGCAGCGTGCGCCGATGCTTTGCTCGTCTCGTTCAGCCCGGATGAAAGACGAGTGGAAAAGCGCGGCCGGGAAAGCGATTTCGGGGGGCACGGGTGTCACAAGCGTTGGTACAGCAGGATCGCCGGAGTTACTCGGCGCCGCCATCGGTGGCGGTGCCGGACCTGCCGCCTGGCTACGTGCTGCGGGAGCGGGTCGTCGCCCAGCTGGACGCCGCGGTGCGCGCCCCGCTGACGCTGGTGACCGCGCCCGCCGGTTGGGGCAAGACCGCGGCGCTGGTCGCCTGGGCGCGCACGGTGCGCCTCGGCGACGGCGGGGAGCCGCCGGTGGTCCGCTGGGTGACCTCGCACGCCGAGCGGGGCGCGGACGTGCCCGGGCAGCTGCTCGGCGCGCTGTCGGAGGCCGAGCGGCCCGCCAAGCGCGACGGCGACGACCTGCTGCGGGTCGTCGACGAGCTGCAGCGGCCGCACGTCGTGGTCGTCGACGACGTCCGCGAGATCAGCGACCCCGGCGCGCTGGCCGATCTCGAGACGCTGGTCCGGCACGGGATGGGCCGGCTGCGGCTGGTGCTGTCGTGCCGCCGCGACCCCTCCCTGCCCCTGTACCGCTGGCGCGTCGACGGCTCCCTGACCGAGATGCGCACGAACGACCTCTCCCTCACCATCGCCGAGACGGCCGAGCTGCTCGCGGCGCACGACGTGGTGCTGCCCAGCGCGACGCTGTACTCGCTGCACTCCATCACCGAGGGCTGGCCGGCCGGGGTGCGCCTCGCCGCGATGGCGATGCGCGGGCACCCCGAGCCCGAGCGCGTGCTCGACGACGGCGGCCCGTTCAGCACCGCGGTCGGCGACTTCCTCACCGGCGAGGTGATCGACCCGCTGCCGGCCGAGACGCGGCGGCTGCTGCTGGAGACGGCGATCGCCCCGCGGCTCAACGCCGGGCTGGTCGAGGCGATCACCGGCCGCGACGACGGCGCCCGCGTCCTGGCCGAGCTCAAGGGCTCCAACACGTTCCTGACCCGCAACGCCGGCCCGGGCGGCTGGTACCGCTTCCACCCCCTCTTCGCCCGCACCCTGCACGCCGAGCTGCTGCGCCGCAGCCCCGAGCGGGTCGCCGAGCTGCACCGGCGGGCGGCCGCGTGGCACAGCGCCTACGGTCTGCCCGCCGAGGCGCTGCGCCACGCGCTGCTGGCCGAGGACTGGTCCGGTGCCGTCGAGACGCTCGATCGCGCCTGGCCGGACGTCCTCGCCGGGGTGCGGTACGACCGCCCCCACGAGTCGGCCCCGCACGCCCCCGCCGCCGAGGAGTCGACGGACCCCCGGCTCCCGCTGGCCTTCGCGGCCGAGCGGCTGCGGGTGGGCGACCTCGAGGGGAACCGCGACTTCCTGCGCCGCGCCGGCGGCATCCGCAACTTCGACGAGCGCACCACGCCCATGTTCCGCGCGTTCGCGGTGGCCGAGGCGTGGCTCGGCGGCGACCCGCGCCGGATGCTCGCCGAGTTGTCCGAAATATCGGCAAATAACGATGAAAGCAGGGCGCTGACCCTGCTCGACGAGGGCGAGGCCCGCCTGCGCCTGGGCGAGCTCGGCGCGGCCGGGGCCCCGCTGCACGGCGCGCTGGTCCTGGCCCAGCGGGCGGGCATGGCCCAGGCCCAGGTGTGCGCGGCCAGCCGGCTCGCGGTGCTCGAGTCGATGCGGGGCCGGCTGCGCGCGAGCGCCCGGCTCGGCCGGCAGGCGCTGGTGACCGCGGACCGCTTCGGCATCACCGACGCCGTCGACCTGGGCTGGGTGCGGATGGCGCTCGCCGGCGTCTACGGCGAGTGGGACCGCATCGCCGAGGCCGACCGGCTGCTCGACGAGGCGCTCGACCTCGCGGCCGGCGACGCCGACCTGCTCGTGTCGATCGCGACCGTCCGCGCGAAGCTGCGCCACGGCTCCGGGCGCCTCGCCGCGGCGCTGGAGGTGCTGCACACCGCCCGCCGCGACCTGGGCGGGGCCGCGCTGGCCCCGGCGGTCGATCGCGCGCTCGCGCTGACCGAGGCGGAGCTGCGCATCGGCGGCGGCGACCTGGGCGCGGCCCGGCGGCTCGTGGCCACCGGCGGCGACCCGGACGTGTTCCCCGGCTGGGCCGCGTGCGTCGACGCCTCGGCCGCGCTCATCGAGGGCAAGGCGGCGGCCGCGGCGACGACCGCGGCGCAGTTCGCCACCCCGTCCGTCGACACCGCGCTGACCTGGACCGTGCAGGCGGCCATCCTCACCAGCCTCGCCGGGCGCACGCTGGGCGACCGCAACCGGGTGCTGCGGGGCCTCGAGGTGGCGCTGGACATCGCCGAGGAGGAGAGCTTCCGCCGTCCGTTCCTCGTCGGCGGGCACCCGGTGCGCGACCTGCTGGCCAACTTCGCGCCGCTGCTGCCCGTCTACCACCCGCTCGCCGCCGAGCTCGCGGCCGGCTCGTCGCCGCTGGCCGGGGGCGCGCGGGGCGGGGACACCAACCTCGTCGAGCCGCTGACCGAGCGGGAGCTCACGGTGCTGCGCTACCTGCAGGGCACCATGTCGAACCTGGAGATCGCCTCCACGCTGTACGTCTCGGTCAACACCGTGAAGACGCACGTCAAGAACATCTACCGCAAGCTGCACGCCGGGCGCCGGCGCGAGGCCGTCGAACGCGCGCGCGAGCTGCGGCTGTTGTGAAAGGCAGTGCGGTCCGGGTCGTGGAGCCGATGCCGGAGCCGGTGCTGCTGCTGCGCTCCGGCTCCCGCCCGGCCCGCGTCGCCGGGACCGCGACCGCCGCCACCCACCGATGCCTGTGGGGCGCGCTGGCGGCCGCGATCGCCTGGCCGGTCCTGTCCGCGTGCGGGGTGGGCCACCCGCAGGCCGCGGCGGTCGCGGTCGGCCTGCTGACCGTCCTGCCGTGGCTCGGGCCGCTGCTCGGAGTGCTGCTGGCGGCGGTGCTGGCCGCGCTGGTGCCGCAGCCGTACGCCCCGCTGCTGGGCCTGGCCGCCGCCGCGCTCGTCACGCTCGCCGCCGCGCCCGCGCAGCACCTGCCGGGGCGGTTCGGCCCGCTGTCGATCCCGGCCGCGTCGGCCGCGGCGGTGCTCGGCGGGGTCGCCTGGGGCGTGCTCGGGGCCCTGATCGCGCTCGCGGTCGCGAGCCTGACCGCTCGGAGTGTGGCCGCCCGGAGCCTGGCCGCCCGGGGCCGGCGGCCGCGGAGCGCGCGGTGATCGACTACCTGCGCGGCTTCCGCGTCGGCGTACTGCGGCGGGGCGGCAACGCCGTGGAGCGCAGCCTCGCCGCGATCAGCGACGAGACCGGGCCTCGACCGGGCCCGGCACAGGTCGACGCCGGGCCGTTCTGGCCGGTCGACCGGTGGGTCCACGCGCTCTACGCGCTGGGGCTCACGGCGGCGGCGGCCGTGGCGCTCACCATCCACTGGCTCGACCCGCCCGTGCCCGTGCGCGGGATGCTCGCGCTCGCCTCGTCGACCGTGTTCATGCTGGCCGGCTACGCCCTCGTGCGCACGCCGACGCGGCGGGGGCGGGCGCTGCGGCGATACCTGACCGACCCCCGCGACCGCACCGAGTTCGAGGCGGCCGCGGCCAACGCCGACCGCATCCGGCTCACCTGGCCGGCGCTGGAGCGGCTGGGCGACCCGGCCGACCCGACGCCGACGCTGGAGCGGGCGCTGTGGGACCTGGCCCAGGCCCTCGCCGAGCGCGGCGAGCTGCGCACGGCCGACCGGGACCTGCGCGCCTCCGTCGGCGAGCCGATCGGGGCCGGCAGCCTGTTCAGCACCGTCACCGATCGGCAGGCCGAGATCGTCCAGCGGCTCACCGACGTCGACGCCGAGGTGCGCCGGCGGGCCGGGCAGCTGCGCCGGCTGGCCGGGCTGTGCCAGGACTTCCTCGACCAGCGGGCCGCGCAGAACCGGGCCCGGCTGCGGGTGACGGCGGCCGAGGCGCTGCTCGGGTCGCTGCGCTCGCGGCCGGAGCCCGACCTGGTCTCGCGCACGGAAGTGGTGCTCGCCGCATACCGGGAGCTGGCCGACGAATACGGGTGATCCGGTACCCTGCCCGGGTGCGCCAGAAGGTGATGATCGGGGCCGGGTCCGTTGTCGTGGCCGTCGGGCTGTTCGTCGGCCTGTGCGCTGCGTACCTGCGGATGGCCCGCGCCTTCCCGATCAACGGCGACGGGGCGAGCAACGCGCTGCAGGCCTGGGACATGTTCCACGGCAACCCGCTGCTGCGGGGCTGGGCACTGTCCGACGTGTCCTTCTACCCGACGGAGCTGGTGCAGTACGGCATCGTGCAGTGGTTCACCGGCGTCACGGCCGACCAGGTGCACGTGACCGCCGCCATCACCTACACGATGATCGTCTTCGTCGCGGCGGCGCTGGCCAAGGGCCGGGCCGAGGGCCGGGAGGCCGGGCTGCGGGTGGCGGTCGCGGTCGCGATCCTCCTGCTGCCCGTCCCCGGCACCGGATACCAGACGCTGCTGTCCTCCCCCAACCACACGGGCTCGGCGGTGCCGCTGATCCTGGCCTGGCTCGTGCTCGATCGGCTCAGGCACCGTGTGTGGACCCCGGTGCTGGTCGCCCTGCTGCTGGGCTGGGGCGCGATGGGCGACCCGCTCATCACGTTCGTGGGGGCCGTACCGCTGGCCGTGGTCTGCGCCTATCGGGCCCTTCGGCGCGACGATCGCCTCTACGAGCTGTCGCTGGTCGCCGCGGCCGCGGTGTCGGTGGTCCTCTCGCGCGGCCTGCGCCACCTGCTCGACGCGCTCGGCGCGTTCCAGTCGCCGCACCCGCCGATCGAGCTGGCGCCGCTGTCGGACTGGCCGCACCGGGCCTGGATGACGGCCCGGATGGTCGGGGTCGTCTTCGGCACCCACCGCCCCGGCTGGCACCCGGCCGCGTTCGAGATCCTGCTCTCGCTGCTGCACCTGATCGGGTTCGCGGTGGCGCTCGTCGCCTTCGCCGTGACGCTGGTGCGCGCGGTGCGCGGCACGGCCGACCGGGTGGACTCGGTGATGATCGCGGCGATCACCTGCAACCTCGGCGCCGAGATCGTCTCCACCATCTCCGTCGACCTGATGGCGGCCCGGGAGATCGCGCCGGTCCTGCCGATGGGCGCCGCCCTGGCCGCCCGCTACGCCGGTCCCTGGCTGGCCTCCGCCGCTCCCGGGCGCACGGTGCGGGTCGGGCGGGGCGCGCTCGCGGCCGTGCTCGCGGTCTTCGCGCTCACCATGGTGATCTACTCGCCGCCCCGGGCCGAGCCGTCCGAGGCCCAGGAGGCCGCGGACTACCTGCGCGAGCGGGGCCTGTCCTACGGCCTCGGCGCGTACTGGGCCTCGAACAACATCACCGTGACCACCGAGCACAAGGTCGTGGTCGCCCCCGTGGTCGGCGGCGGGGACCGGCTGGTGCCGTTCTGCTGGCAGTCGAAGGACTCGATGTACGACGCCGGCGCGCACGACGCCCGGTTCGTCGTGTTCGAGAAGGACCGCCCGTTCTACGGCACCCCCGAGCAGGCCGAGCACATGTGGGGCGCCCCGGTGGAGCGCCACGACGTGGGCAAGTACGCGATCCTGCTGTACAACGTCAATCTTCTGGTCGGTCTGCCACCCCATTGCGGGTAGCCCCCTCGGCCCCGCCGCTGAGCACCTCGCTTGTGGTGGCACGTTTCCGGGATTCGCCGGGTCCGGTGCGCTCGTAGCGTAGTGCTCAACAACGACTTCCCAGGGGGACACGATGAGCGACTACGACATGGGCGACACGGGTTACGGCGACAGCGGGCACGACGTGGACTTCGGCCACTACGAGGCCGGTCAGGAGCAGGGCTCGCTGGACCAGATGCACCACGCCGCGGGCTCGGAGGCCGACGCCAGCAGCCAGTTCGGGGTGTACGAGGAGGGCCACCACGACACGGACTCGACGGACTTCTCGCAGGGTCACCACGTCGAGTACGACGCGCCGGCGGCCGTGCACTACGAGTCGGACGACTACACGAACTACTCGCACGACGCGACCTCCGACGACCACGTGTTCGCGGCCGAGGGCAGCGAGAACGCCCACCAGGCCCAGTTCAGCGAGCTCGACCAGCTGGAGCAGAGCTTCGGCAAGTCGTTCGTCGACGGCACCGAGTTCCACTCGGGTGGCGGCCAGTTCGGCGTCGCGGCCAACTAAATCCCGACTGCACGAACGGCCGGTCACCCCGCGAGGGTGGCCGGCCGTTTCGCTGTGCGTCAGCGGCTGTAGAACTCGACGATCAGCTGCTCGTCGCAGAGCACCGGGATCTCCGGGCGCAGCGGCAGCCGAATCAGCCGCGTGGTCAGCCCGGCCAGGTTCGTGTCCAGGTAGGGGGCGGTGCGCTCCCCCGCATGGGCGCCCGCGGCGGCGACCATGAACGGCGTCTTCGTGCGGCTGCGCTCGGCGATCTCGACGACGTCGCCGGGGCGGACGCGGTAGGACGGGCGGTCCACCCGCCGGCCGTTGACGTTCACGTGCTGGTGCGTCACCACCTGGCGGGACTGGTAGATCGTGCGCGCGAACCCCGCCCGCAGCACCACGGCGTCCAGCCGCAGCTCGAGGTCCACGACCAGCTCCTCGCCGGTCTTGCCGGGGCGGCGCACCGCCCGGTCGAAGGCGGCCCGCAGCTGGTTCTCGCGGATGTTGTACTGCGCCTTCAGCCGCTGCTTCTCCAGCAGCCGGACCTTGTAGTCGCTGACCTTCGGGCGCGCGCGGCCGTGCTGGCCGGGCGGGAACGGGCGCCGCTCGAAGTACTTGACGTCCTTGGGGGTCAGCGCGATGCCCAGCGCGCGGGAGCGGCGGACCTTGGGGCGTGACTGGTTCACGGGGCTCCTTTCGAATAAGGTAAGCCTAACCTTAGGAGGTCGGATGTCAACGCTCCCCACCCCGGCCGAGCGCCTGCGCTCGCTGCTGGCCGCCGCCGGCTCGCTCACCCTGCACGTTCCCGGGCGCCGCTGCGACCTGGTCGGGGCGCACCGGGTCGAGGGCGGGCGCATCCTGCTCGACGTGCCACGCAACGCACTCGATACCGACGACAGCGCCGCCGTGCTCGAGCTCACGGACGTGGCCCCGACCTCGGTGCGCTCGCGCGTGCGGGCCCGGGCCACGTTCGGCGGCTGGCTCGGCGTGCACCCCGCGGGCGGGCTGGTGCTCGATCTGGCCGAGGCGACGCTGCAGGACCCCGCCTACGGCCGCGACGCCGAGACCACCGTCGACCCCGACGAGTTCGCCGCCGCCGAGCCCGATCCGCTCGCGCACGTCGAGGCGGACCTGCTGTGCCACCTCAGCGACGCTCACCCCGACGCGGTCGACCGCCTGGCCCGGCTCGTACGGCCGCACCACCTGCACGGCGTCAAGCGCGTCGTGCCCGTGCGCCTCGACCGCTACGGCGTGGTCCTGCGCCTGGAGTTCGCGGGGCGGGCCCGGGACGTACGGCTCCCGTTCCCGACGCCCCTGAACCGCCCCGAGGAGGCCGGCGACCGGATGCGGGAGCTGTATGCGCAGGCCCGCTGCTGCCCGGGCGGGCACTAGACGCTGAAGCGCGACACGAGCGTGCGCAGCCGGCCGGCCGTCTCGGTGAGCGACAACGCGGCCCGGCTCGAGGCCGCGGCCGCCTCGGTGACCGCCTGCGCCGTGGTCGCCAGGCTCGTCACGTTCGCCGCGATCACCTGCGTCCCGGCCGCGGCCTCGCTCACCGAGCGGTTGATCTCCTCGGTGGTGGCCGTCTGCTCCTCGACCGCGGACGCGATGGTGTTCTGGTAGTCGTTGATCTCGTCGATGATCCCGGCGATGCGCCCGATCGCCTCCGTCGTCGCGCCGGTGTGCGTGCGGATCGACTCGATGCGCCGGGCGATGTCCTCGGTGGCGCGGGCGGTCTCCTGGGCCAGGTCCTTGACCTCGCCGGCGACGACCGCGAAGCCCCTGCCGGAGTCGCCGGCCCGGGCCGCCTCGATGGTCGCGTTGAGCGCGAGCAGGTTGGTCTGCGCCGCGATGCTCGTGATCGTCTTGAGCACCTCGGCGATCTCGCCGGAGGCCACCCCCAGCAGCTGTACCGTGCCCGAGGTCTGCGCCGCCGTGTCCACCGCGCTCGTGGCGACCACCGCGGCCCGGGACGCGTTCTGCGCGATCTCGGCGATCGCCGCGGTCATCTCCTCCGAGGCCGTGGCCACCGTGCTCACCCCGGCCGAGACCTCCTCCGCCGCCGAGGCCGTGGTCTGGGCCTGCAGGTTCGCGTTGCCGGCGCTCACGGCCGTATCCCCGGCCGAGCGGCTCAGGTCGCCGGCGGTTTCGGTCAGCGATGTCGCCGTCGCGCCGAGCGCGCCGACCGTCTCGCGCATCGCCGCCGTGGCCCGGTTCAGCGCCCGGCTCATGTCCGCCAGCTCGTCGCCGCCGCGCACCGCGACACTGCCGGTGAGGTCCCCCTCGGCCACCCGCCCGAGCGCCGCGACCGCCGTGCGCAGCGGGCGCACGATCCCGCGCACGATGACGATCGCGAGCCCGGTCACGACCGCCAGGGCCACGAGGGGGATGACGACCGCGAGCCAGGCCCCGCGGGTGACCTGCCGCTCCCCGGCCGCGGTGGCCTCGGTGATGGTGGTGGTGTTGAGATCCTCCAGGTCCGTGAGGCCCTTGAAGATCTTGTCCTCGAGCGGGCCGAGGACGTCGTTCGAGGCCCTGGTCGCCGCGGCGGGGTCCCCGGCCCGGACCAGCGCGACGACCTTCTGGGCCTCGCTCTCATACGCCGCGTCGGTGCTCGTCACCGTGTCGAGCACGCTCGCCTCGTGGGGGGAGATCTCCAGCCGGCGGTAGGCGTCGAGCCACCGCACGAACTCGGCGTGATCGGCGTCCCATGCCGTCAGGAACGCGCGATCGCCGCTGGCGACGTAGCTGCCCAGGTCGTCGGCCTGCCCGGTCTTGGCCACCTCCATCTCGAGCGCGGCCCGCACCGACGGGTGGTCCTGCTTGGCCACCTCGTCGAAGCGGCTCGCCAGCCCGTTCAGCAGCGCGCCGAGCACCACGGCGGTGGCGGCGATGCCCAGCGCGGCGAGCACGATGAGCGCCGTGAGCTTCCGGGCCACGGTGAGCTTCATGTCCGGCTCTTCGGCGCCCGTCCGCGACAGGTGAGCGAAACGGGCGAGGCCGCCGCCCGATGACCCTTCGGGCGGCGGCCTCGTCACTGGTGGTGCCGGTCAGCAGGCTCCGTTGTCGGTCCACACGTTCTGCGAGTTGTTGCCGGGGATGTCGCCCTGGGTCCACCACTTCGCGGTCCACTTGTGACCGCCGTAGGAGACCGTCGCCCCGCCGCTGTACGCGGTGCCGGAGTTCCAGGCCGCCGGGCAGGTCGGCGGCTGCGTGGTGCCCCCGCCGCCGCACGCGCCCTGGTCCACCCAGACGCTCGCGGTGCCGGGCGTCTCGCCCTGGGTCCACCAGGCCGCCTTGTAGGTGTGGCCGTTGTACGACACCAGCGCGCCACCCGAGTACGCAGTGCCCGAGTTCCAGGCCGCCGCGGTGCACGTGCCGGTGCCGGGCGTGGTGGGCGGCGGGCCGCCCGTGGTCGGGTTCGTGGTGGGCGGCGTGGCCCCCGCGAAGCGGGCCGTGTACTTCGTGAACTCCCACGCCGTCTGCGGCACGCTGCTGCAGGTGCCCGACGTGGTGGACTGGTTCGGGTCGGCGCACTGGCGGTCGCGGTTGACCGACCAGTACGTGTACCGCGCCAGGTGGTGCGAGGTCGCGTAGTCGAGCACGGTCTGGAAGTCGGCCTGGCGGAAGTACTCGCCGGCGTCGCTGCGCCCGTTCATCAGCGAGACGCCCTCGTGGGCGTAGGCCGTGGCGCTGTCCCAGCCGAACGTGCTCATCAGGATGCCGTGGAACGCCTCGGCCGCGGCGGTCTGCGCGGACGCGCCGTTGAAGCCGCCGTCGAACGGCATGATCGAGTAGTTGTTCGGGGTGAAGCCGAGGCTCTTGGCGTTCTTGAGCATCTCGGTGCCGAACCAGCCCGTGCCCGCCGCCGTGCCGGCCGTGGTCACGGAGACGTAGAGGCCGGGGTTGTCCCGCTGCAGGATCTGCGCGGCGCCGAGCTCGTTGTTCACGGCCGCGGCGTTCTCGTACTCCGGCTCCTCGAGGTCGAAGTCGATCGCCTTGAGGGAGTACTTGGTGACCACCTGCTGGTAGGCGGCGGCGGTCGCGGCCGGGGTGCCGCAGGTCTGGCCGAGCTTGGTGCCGCCGTATCCGCCGATGGAGACGCTCACGTCGCCGCCGGCGGCCCGGATGCGCGAGATGAGCGCCGCGGCCTCGGTGTCGGAGGACACGGGCCGGGTGCCGTCCCACGTGGGCGTGCAGCCGCCGCCGTTGGGGGCGAGGATGAACGCCAGCTGGAAGGCCTTCTGCCCGGTCGCGTTCATGACCGCGATGGCGTCGGGCGGGCTGTTGTCGAACGGCATCAGGTACGGCGCCGAGGCGTACCAGTTGCTGGTCAACGCGGCACTGGCGGACTGCGCGTTGATCACGCCGAGGGTCGTCGCACCCAGGGTGGCGGCGGCGGTCAGCGCGAGGGGGATCAGGGTTTTGCGTTTCATGGACCCCTCCACGAGCATTACGGACGTGACGCTAACTGTTAACAAAGTTAAGCGTTGTGGAGGGAACGTACAACGTTGTCGATGCCTCCGCAAGTGCTCTTAAGGTCCTTAACAGTTTGAATATTTTCAATGCCCCGACCCGCGCCTACGCCCGGCCGCGCGCGAGCGCGTCGACGCGGCGCAGCGCGTCCGGCATCCGGAAGGGGCCGCACATCCCGGCCACGAAGGCGGCCGCGTCGGACCGCGGCAGGCCGATCGCGGTGACGAAGAGCGGCTTCGACGCCCCGCCGCGCAGCACCGCCACCGCGTGGGTCGCGGTGTGGAAGGACGTCTTGGCCACGCCGATCACCGGGATGCCCAGGGCCTCGTGCACGTGGGCGCCGAGCCCGGGCCGCCCGCCGGGGTCGAGGTCCACGTAGCCGTCGACGATCAGCAGCTCGAGGGGGTCGACGCCGGCCAGGACGGCCCGGATCGCCGGAAGCTCGCGCCGGTAGAACTGCCCGGGGACGTACGCCTCGACCTCGTCCAGCCACGCGACGCGCTCGGTCTCGACCGCGAACCCGGGCAGGGAACCGGCCACGAGCGCGGCCCGGCCGCCGCCCGAGTCCGGGTAGTCCACGTCGACGGCGCCGCTGCGAATCATGCCGGTCAAACCAGCCCGAGCCGCCGCGCGGCCGCCGCCGCCTGGGTGCGCGAGCTCGCGGACAGCTTGGCCAGGATCGCCGAGACGTGGTGCTGCACCGTCTTCTCGGACAGCGTCAGGGCCGCGGCGATCTCGGCGTTGGAGCGCCCGTCGGCGAGCAGCCGCAGCACCTCGGCCTGCCGGCCGGTCAGCCCGGCGGCGTTGGCGGCGGTCGCCGGCCGGGGCCCGCGCGGCACCCGGCTCACCCCGCGCCGGCGCAGGTCCGCCCGCAGCCACGCGGCCGCGCGCGCGGCTCCGAGCGCGTCCAGCGCGGCGAGCGCCTCCCCCGCCGCCGCCGCGTCCCCGAGCCCCAGCGCGTGCACCCGCGCGAGGTGCCGCCCGCCGCGCGCGAAGCCGTCCGCCGCCGCCCGCCAGTCCACATCGGACGGTGCACCGGTCGCGCGCAGCAGAGCGAAGGCCAGTTCCCGGGTGTACCTGCGGTGCCCGACCGACTCCGCCAGCTCGAGCCCCCGCCGGGCCTCGGCCGCGGCGCGCCCGGCCTCGCCGAGGTGCAGGAAGTGCTCGGCGCGGGCGATCGCGACCGGCCCGATGCGCTGCAGCTCCTCGGTCGCGAGCGCCTCGCGCAGGGCCGTGTCCAGGGTCGCCTCCGCCTCCGGCTCGCCCCGCGCGGACTGCACCCGGCCCCGCGCCACGAGCGCGGGCAGCGGCCCCACCCCGCCCCGGCTCGGGTACGCCAGCGACTCCTCGGCATCGGCCAGCGCCGCCTCCCAGTCGCCCGCCTCGACCCGCACGGCCGCGCGGACGCCGAGCAGGTACTGCCGGTAGCCCCCGAGATCGTGCGCGTCGGCGTAGGCGAACGCGAGCTCGATCGCGGCCAGGGTCGCGGCGAGGTCGTCGCCGATCCACAGGTCCGTGGCGGCCCGGTTGACCAGGGCCCGGGCCGCGTGGTCGGCGAGCCCCGCGGCGTCCGCCCGCTCGTGCAGCCGCACCAGCTCGGCCGCCGCCCCCGGCTCGCCGCGCACCAGCCGGGCGGTGGCGACGTTGATGCCGGCGTGCACGGCGGTCTCGCGGTCGCCGAGCCGGTCGGCCAGCTCCGCCGCGCGGGTGCCCCACGCGACGGCCGGCTCGACCTCGTAGGCGAGCATGTGCAGCTGGGCGCGGGTGCTCAGGGCCATCGCGAGCTCGCGCCCGGGCGGGCCCTGGCTCAGCGTCGCCACCGCGTCCTCGACCGCGCGCCGGGCCAGCGCCGTGTCGCCGCTCCACCAGGCCAGGCGCGAGATCCAGCGCTCGTTCGCCCCGGCGCCCTCCCAGTCGCCGGCCGCGCGGCGCCGACCGGCCGCCCGCCGGCGCGCGTCGAGGGCCTCGGCGGACAGGCCGGCCAGATACGCCTGGAACGCGTAGGCCTCCAGGACCTCCACCCCGGCGTCGAGGTCCACGACGGCCCGGTAGTGCGCCGCGGCCTCGCGGTGGGCACCCTGGGCGGCGGCGGACTCGGCGGCGATCAGGCAGTACCGTCGCAGCAGCTCCGGCTCTTCGCTGTGTCTGGCGTGATGGGCCAGGCGGGCCGGATCGACCCCGGGGCGGGCCGCCAGGCGCTCGACCGCCCGCAGGTGCAGCGCGCGGCGACGGCCCGGCGGGAGCGCGTCCTCGACGGCCCGGCGCAGCAGCTCGTGGCGGAACCCCGCCCCGCCCTGCGCCGCGACCAGCACCCCCTCGGCCACGCAGCGGTCCACGAGCGCCCACTCGGCCTCGTCGGCCCCGTCGAGGCGCTGCATGACGGCCGCGAGCTCGGCGAGGTCCCGCGCGGCGGCCGGGAGCCGCTCGATCCTGGTCAGGATCAGGTGCCGGACGGCACCCGCCGGCTCCTCGCTCAGCGCCTCGGTCACGAGCAGCGGGTTGCCGCCGGTGAGGGCGTAGACGGCCGCCGGGTCGCGACCGGCCCGCCCCGCCTGCTCGGCGACGCAGGCGCGGGACAGCCGGGGCAGCGGCACCCGGCGCACGACGTCGCGCGGGAAGGCGGCCAGGGCCGCGTGCAGCGGGTGGCCGGGGGTCTCGTCGTCGCGGTAGGTGAGCACGAGCCGCGCCCGGAGCCGCTCGATCCGCCGCGCGAGCAGGACGAG
Source organism: Dactylosporangium sp. CA-139114 (assembly GCF_050955725.1). NCBI lineage: Bacteria > Bacillati > Actinomycetota > Actinomycetes > Micromonosporales > Micromonosporaceae > Dactylosporangium > Dactylosporangium sp. CA-139114. Next base: position 871,341 of record NZ_CP192080.1, on the reverse strand, counting down.
CAGGTCGAGCGAGGCCTCGTCGGCCCAGTGCAGGTCCTCGATCACCATGACCGGCCGCGCTCCGGGGCGTTCCAGCGCGTCCAGCAGGGCGGGCAACGGCGGCCGCTGGGCGTCGAGGGCCTCGGCGAGAGCGCCGCCGGCCTGCCGGGCGATGTCGTGCCACGGGCCGAGGGCGCGCGGCGTGACGAGGGGGTCGCAGGCGCCCAGCCACACCGGGTCGCGCGCGGCCCGGATGAAGGCCCGCACGAGGCTGGTCTTGCCGATGCCGGCCTCGCCCGCGACCAGCGCGATGCGCCCGGCGCCGAGGCCGCGCAGGTCGTCGAGCGCCTCGGTGCGCTCCCACAGGGTCATGGCGGGCGGGCCGGTCAGGCCACGCGGCTGGTCGCCTGCGGCTTGTCGTCCCCGAGGGCCTCGGCCAGCGTGGTCAGGTCCAGCCCGAGCACCCTCGCGAGCGCCGCCACGGTGAAGAACGCCGGGGTCGCGATCGCCCCGCGCTCGATCTTCCGCAGCGTGTCGAGCGAGATCCCGGCCTCGAACGCGACGGCCGCCGCACTGCGCGCCCCGCGCGCCTGCTGCAGCATTCTGCCCAGCACCAGCCCGCGGTGCCGCTCGTCATCGGTCAGCGGGTTGCGCACCATGTGACGATGATAATCCTGGTATTAGAATATGCGGCATGGTGGTCCTGAAGAGTGCGGCGGAGCTCGCGACGATGCGCGAGGCCGGCCGGGTGGTCGCCCAGATCCTGACGGCCGTGAGCGCGGCCGCCAAGCCGGGGGCGACCCTGCTGGAGCTGGACGACCTGGCCCGCGAGCTGCTGGCCGAGAAGGGCGCGAAGTCGTCGTTCCTGCACTACCACCCGTCGTTCGCGCCGATCCCCTACCCGGCGGTGCTGTGCCTGTCCGTCAACGACGCCATCGTGCACGGCATCCCGGACGCCCGCCGGCTGCAGGAGGGTGACCTGCTCTCCATCGACTTCGGCGCCCACATCGACGGCTACCACGGCGACTCCGCCGTGACGGTCGGCATCGGCCCGATCGACGAGGCCGCCCAGCGCCTGTCGGACGTGGGCCGGCAGGCCCTGGAGGCGGGCATCGCCGCCGCGGTGCCGGGCAACCGGCTGGGCGACATCTCCCACGCGGTGCAGAGCGTGTGCCGCGCCGCGAAGTACGGCATGCCGACGGGCTACGGCGGCCACGGCGTGGGCACCGCCATGCACGAGGACCCGCACGTGCCGAACGAGGGCCGCCCCGGCCGCGGCCTGACCCTGCGCCCCGGCCTGGCGTTGGCCATCGAGCCGATGGTGGTGGAGAGCGGCTCGGACCGCCACCGGCTGCAGCGCGACGGCTGGACGGTGTCGACGGTCGACGGCTCCCGGGCCGCCCACTGGGAGCACACGATCGCCGTCACCGACGACGGCCCGGTGATCCTGACCGCCCTCTGACCCGCCCCGACGCAGCGAAACGGCCGGCCACCCTCGCGGGGTGACCGGCCGTTCGTGCAGTCGGGATTTAGTTGGCCGCGACGCCGAACTGGCCGCCACCCGAGTGGAACTCGGTGCCGTCGACGAACGACTTGCCGAAGCTCTGCTCCAGCTGGTCGAGCTCGCTGAACTTGGCCTGGTGGGCGTTCTCGCTGCCCTCGGCCGCGAAGACGTGGTCGTCGGAGGTCGCGTCGTGCGAGTAGTTCGTGTAGTCGTCCGACTCGTAGTGCACGGCCGCCGGCGCGTCGTACTCGACGTGGTGACCCTGCGAGAAGTCCGTCGAGTCCGTGTCGTGGTGGCCCTCCTCGTACACGCCGAACTGGCTGCTGGCGTCGGTCTCCGAGCCCGCGGCGTGGTGCATCTGGTCCAGCGAGCCCTGCTCCTGACCGGCCTCGTAGTGGCCGAAGTCCACGTCGTGCCCGCTGTCGCCGTAACCCGTGTCGCCCATGTCGTAGTCGCTCATCGTGTCCCCCTGGGAAGTCGTTGTTGAGCACTACGCTACGAGCGCACCGGACCCGGCGAATCCCGGAAACGTGCCACGGCTCCCTCCGCCCGGTCGCGGCGGCCGGCCCGGCCCCGGCGCTCGTCGCCGTCGCGCTCGCGACCGTGATCAGAACGCAAGCAAGGGTGGCTACGCTGCCCTGATGGCACAGCAGTACGACGTGGTCGTGGCCGGCCTCGGGGGCATGGGCAGCTCGGCCGCCTATCACCTCGCCGCCCGCGGGCAGCGGGTCCTCGGGCTCGAACGCTTCGGCCCCGCCCACGATCAGGGCTCCAGCCACGGCGGCTCGCGGATCACGCGGCAGGCCTACTTCGAGGACCCCGCCTACGTCCCGCTGATCCTGCGCTCCTACGAGCTCTGGGAGCGCCTGCAGCGCGACTCCGGCCGCGACCTGCTCACGCTGACCGGCGGGCTCTTCATGGGCCCGCCGGCGTCGCTCACCGTCGAGGGCAGCCGGCGCGCGGCCGAGCAGTGGGGGCTGCCGCACGAGATGCTCGACGCGGCCGGGATCCGCCGGCGGTGGCCCCAGTTCACGCCGCGCGACGGCGAGGTGGCGCTCTTCGAGCGCAACGCCGGCGTGCTGCGGCCCGAGGCGGCGGTCCAGGCCAACCTCGACCTCGCCGGGCGGCTCGGCGCCGAGCTGCGCTTCCACGAGCCGGTGGAGGCGTGGACGGAGGACGGCGGCGGGGTCACCGTGCGCACCGCGGCGGGCACCTACCGCGCGGGCGCGCTCGTGATCTGCCCGGGCGCGTGGGCGCCGGAGCTGCTGCCCGAGCTCGGCGTGCCGCTCGTGGTGGAGCGGCAGGTGCAGTTCTGGTTCGAGCCGAGCGGCGACATCGCGAGCTTCGGGCCCGACCGGCACCCGATCTTCATCTGGGAGGACCCGCCAGGGACGCAGGTGTACGGCTTCCCGGCCCTCGACGGCCCGGGCGGCGGGGTCAAGTTCGCGTTCTTCCGGCGGGGCGAGACGACCACGCCGCGGACCATCGACCGCGCCGTGCGCGACGAGGAGATCGCGTTCCTCGCGCGGCACCTGGCCGAGCGGGTGCCGGCCGCTCCCGGGCGCTTCCTGCGGGGCAAGACCTGCATGTACACCAACACGCCCGACCAGCACTTCGTGATCGCCCGGCATCCGGGCCGGGAGCGGGTGACCGTGGCGTGCGGGTTCTCCGGGCACGGGTTCAAGTTCGTCCCCGTCGTCGGGGAGATCCTCGCCGACCTGTGCCTCACCGGCGCGACCGCGCACCCGATCGCCCTCTTCGATCCACTGCGAGGGTGGACGAGCGGGGCCGAATAGTCCGGATCGCCGGTAGCTTGCATCGAGACAGCGGAAAGTCTCGATGTGGAGGTACCGCATGACCCGATTCCGACGGGCGCTGCTCAGCGTGGCGCTGATGCTCGGGATGCTCGGCACCGTGGCCGTGGCCGCGCCCGCGTCGGCCGCGACGGAGACCGACATCAAGGACCGCCTGGCGGCCGTGCCCGGGCTCACGGTGCTCTCGGAGCAGCCGGTCGCCGCGCCGTACCGCTTCTTCATCCTCAGCATCACCCAGCCGGTCGACCACACCAACCCGCGGGCCGGCACGTTCCAGCAGCGCTTCACCCTGCTGCACCGCGGCACCGACCGGCCGATGGTGCTGCACACCACCGGCTACAACGTGCCCGAGTACGCGTTCCGCTCCGAGCCGACGCGGCTGATCGACGGCAACCAGATCTCCGTCGAGCAGCGCTTCTTCACCCCGTCGCGCCCGGCGAACCCGAACTGGCAGCAACAGATGACGATCTGGCAGGCGGCCACCGACCACCACCGGATCGTGCAGGCCCTCAAGCCGATCTACGCGCGGAAGTGGGTCTCCACGGGCGCCAGCAAGGGCGGCATGACCTCGGTGTACCACCGTCGTTTCTACCCGGATGACGTGGACGGCACGGTCGCGTACGTCGCGCCGCAGGACGTCGTCAACGACGAGGACTCCGCGTACGACACGTTCTTCACCAAGGTCGGCACCGCGCAGTGCCGGGCCGCGCTGGACGGCGTGCAGATCGCGGCCTTCCAGCGGCGGGCGGAGCTCGTCGCGCGGTACCAGGCCTGGGCCACCGAGAACCAGCGCACCTTCGACATCGTCGGCGGCGTCGACCGGGCCTTCGAGTTCATGGTCAACGGCACGACGTGGGCCTTCTGGCAGTACAGCCTGGAGAGCGACTGCGCCGACGTGCCCCCGGCCACGGCCGGCAGCGACGACATCTGGAACTGGATCGACCTGATCTACGGCCTGGACTCCAACACCGACCAGGGCATCACGCCCTACATCACGTACTACTTCCAGGCCTCGTACCAGCTGGGCTACCCGGACACCTCCCAGCCGCACCTCAAGGGCCTGCAGCACTACCGCGGCCAGGACCGGGCCCAGTCCTACATCCCGCGCGAGCTCGTGCCCCGGTTCCAGCCGTTCACGATGCTCGACATCGACATCTGGGTGAAGTTCGCGGGCAGCCGGCTGCTGTTCGTCTACGGCGCGAACGACCCCTGGGGCTCCGAGCCGTTCCGTCTCGGGCCGTTCACCCGCGACTCGCAGTGGTACGTGGCGGCGGGCGCCAACCACGGCGCGAACATCGCGGCCCTCAAGCCCGACGAGACCGCGAAGGCCACCTCCGCACTGCAGCGCTGGGCGGGCGTGACCCCGCCGGCGGCGTCCTTCGGGGCGTCGGGGACGTCGTCGTACATCCCCGGGCTGGACGACCACAACCTCGCGCTCGACCGCAGGTTCAGCCTGTAGCGCGCCGATGCGAGCCGGTGGCCGGGACCCCGTGCGGGTCCCGGCCACCGCCGTGTCACGGCACGACGATGTTCGCCGTCGTCGTCCTGTTGTTCCTGACCTGGTAGGTCGTGGCCGACGCGAAGTCGGTGCCGCCGGCCCAGCCGCTGTGCCCGAACCCGGCGGAGTAGAACAGCTTCACCGGCTGCGGCGCCGCGAGCAGCGACAGCGCGTAGGGCCCGCCGCCGTCGGCGTACGCCCCGAGCGAGACCGCCTCGCCCGTGACCGCGTTGTAGGCGATCACCATGCCGTCGATCGTGTGCCCGGCGGCGTCCTTGATGGTGCCGGTGACGGTGCCGCCCCCGGTGCGCAGCTTGATGTTCGCCGCCACGCTCTTGCCCACGCGCACGGTCACCTTGGTCGCCTCGGGGCGCGTGACCTTGTTGCCGGACCAGCGCCACTGGTAGGCCTGGTGCGAGAACTGCACCGGCCACGCGTAGGGCCCGAGCCCGCCGATCGTGTAGGTGCCGTCGGTGGCGGTCGCCTGGTTGCAGCCGTCGCCGCTGAAGCCCGGCGTCCGCGCGACGACCGAGACGCAGGCGTAGGGCACCGGGGCGCCGGTGTTCACGTCGGTCACGGTGCCCCGGATCGAGCCGGCCCCGTCGAAGCGCACCGGCGCCAGGGTGGCCTGGTCGCCGGCGGCGAGGGTCACGGACGCCGCCGCGTCGCGGTCGCCGGTGCCGCCGGTCGCGCCCACCCACTGCGACCCGAGCGCGCCGTCGCCGGGGTCGGCGAAGACCTGGTACGTGCCCGGCTCCAGCGGCCCGATGAGCACCGAGCCCGGGGTGGGCGGCGACTGCCAGTCGGAGCAGCCGGAGCCGTAGGGGACCGGGAACTCGCCCCCGGACCGGGCGACCTGCGCGCAGCCGTCGGCGGCGGCCCCGCTCGCCCGCGCGGTCATCGGCACCGTGAGGGAGGCGCCGAGGCGCATCGCCACGTCCACCGTGGTGGTCTGCCCCGCGGTGACGACGGCCGGCTGGTCGATGACGTCGAAGTGCCGGTGGTCGCCGAGGTTGACCGAGAAGTGCCAGGTGCCGACGAACATGTCCGCCACCACGAGCTCGGTGGTCTCGGCACAGCCGCCGACGCTCGAGGAGGCCTCCCACGCGCAGAAGCCGGTCAGCGGCGCGCCGGTGGTGGCGTCGTGGGCGACGAGCCGCACGGACCCGGTCGGCAACAGCTGGTCGTCCACGGTGGTCACCTGGCCCTCGGTCACCGCGACGCGGTCGGCCGACTCCTGGGTGAGCTTGCCGTGGGCGTACTGCGTCCGCCCGCCCGGCCCGCGGAACGCGACGTACCAGTCGGCGCGGACCGGCACGTCGTCCATGCGGTAACGGCCGTCCGCGCCGGTCGTCGCGTAGCGGCCGGGGCCGTCGGGCACGTTGGCGGAGACATTGACACCGGCGGCCGGGGTGCCGTCGGCCTTGAGCAGCTGCCCGGCGATCGAGCCGGTCGCGATCACGGTCTCCGCCAGCGGCGTCGCCTGGCCGGCCACGACCGTGATCGCGGCGGCCGACTCGGAGGTGAAGGTGCCGCCGTTCCACTGGTACACCAGCGGGTACTGATAGAACTCGATCTTGTACGTGCCCGGCAGCAGCTCGAAGGAGAACGTGCCGTCGGCCGCGGTGTTCACCGTGCCGGCCATGACCTGTTCGCCGGCGGTGTAGGCGGTGAGGTAGGCGCCCGCGACCGGCGAGCCGTCGCGCTTGTGCAGCGACCCGGTGATCCGGCCGGACGGCAGCGCCTGGTCGTCGACGACGACCGTGGCCCCCGCGGCGACCGCGATCTGATCGGCGGTCTCCCAGGTGCGCTTCTGGTGGGCATACTGCCGGAACTGCGCGCCGGCCGGGACGAAGGACACGGTGTAGCTGCCGGCGTCGAGGCCCGGCGCGCTGTAGGCGCCGCTCGCGTCGGTGGTGACCTGAAACGTCTCCTGGGAGTTGGAGACCTGGACGGCGGCGTTGGCGAGGGGCTGGCCGGAGGAGCCGGTGAGGTGGCCGGTGATGGTGGCCGTGCCGGCGGCGAAGGCCGGCCCGGACGGCACCGCCATGACGCCGATGATCGTGGCCGTGGCTGCGGCGGACAGCAGCGAACGGCGCAGGGCATGCTGACGCAAACTGCGCTCCCGAGGGTGGTTGGGGTTGCGCATCGATCATCGCCGAATCCGGGCCGGCCGGGGGGCCCCGGCGACGTTCTACGCCGTTCTAGGTTGCAGGGGTCAAAACCGGGCGGAGCCGAGCCGGAGGGGCGGCCCGTTTGCTCCATTCGCGGGGGTACCCGACCGAGACCTCCTCGTGCCGGACGCCGTCGTGCCACGTGGTGCGCGGGATGTGCAGGTGGCCGTAGACCACGACCTCGGCGTTGAAGCGGGTGGGCCAGTCGCGCGTGCGGGTCGTGCCGCACCAGAGCGCGAACTCGGGGTACCACAGCACATCCGTCGGCTCGCGCACGATCGGGAAGTGGTTGACCAGCACGGTGGGGCCGTCGATCGCGGCCAGCCGGGCCTCGGTGTGCTCGAGCCGGGCCGCGCACCACTCGGCCCGCCCGGGGTAGGGGTCGGGGTGCAGGAGGGCCTCGTCGGTGCCCACGATCCCGGCCGCGTGCGCCATCCGCAGGGCCTCGTCGGTCGAGGTCGCGCCCTTGGGCCAGAACGAGTAGTCGTACAGCACGAAGAGCGGGGCGATCGCGAGGCGGTCCTCCCACCGCGCGTACGGGTCCTCGGGGGTGAGCACGCCGAGCTCGCGGCACGCGTCGACGAGCCGGTCGTACCGCGCCACCCCGCGCGACTGCTCGGGGTCGTTCCGCGGCGTCCACAGCTCGTGGTTGCCCGGCGCCCAGATGACCTTCGCGAACCGCTCGCTGAGCGTGCGCAAGGCCCACGTGACGTCCGCGAACCGCTCGGCCACGTCGCCGGCCACGATGAGCCAGTCGTCGGGGTGCGTGGGCCGCATCTGCTCGACGAGCGCGCGGTTCTCGGCGTAGCCGACGTGGAGGTCGCTGATGGCCAGCAGTCGCCCGGTCACCGTGGAAGCCTACCGACCCGCCCCGCCGAGCGCCGCGATCCGGTCAGGGCGCCAGCTCGCGGCCCAGGCGCATCGCCAGGGTGGACGGGTCGGCGCCGTACGCCCGCAGCATCTGCGCCCCGGGGCCGGTCGCGTCCGAGGCGATCGCGAAGAGCAGGTGGGACGAGCCGGCGTACCGGTGCCCGAGCTCGCTCGCGAGCCGGGAGGCCTCGCCCGCGGCGTGGTAGAGGTCGGCCCCGAACGGCGGGTCGCCCCGCCCGGCCCGCCAGGCCTTGTCCTCGCGCGGGATCTCGGCCGGGCCGGGCGAGAGGTCCATCGCGAAGTTCTTGACGTCCGGATACGTCACGCCCAGCTCGGCCAGCGCCCGGGCGCCCCCGTTCGTCGCGACGGCGTCGTCGGCGAGCCGGACCCGGGTGATCGCCATCAGGTGGTCCAGCGCGCAGACGGCCATCACCGCGTGCGCCTGCCCGACCAGCGCGCAGCCGCCGCGCACGGCCTGCTGCACGGCCTCGCCCCGCAGCACCGCCGGCGCGGCCAGCGCCGAGAGCACCGGGTCGCCCTTGCGGACCGGCTTGAGAAACGCCGAGGCCGAGCTGACCGGGGGCGTGCCGTCGAGCAGGAACTCCTCGTCGGGGCGCAGGTGGAAGCGGCGGATGAACTCGCTCCACTCCCCCGGCGAGGCGCACTCCACCAGCAGCGCGCGCAGGAACAGCCGGAAGCCCACGCAGCGGATCGAGGGCGCCTCGGCGGCGGCCGCGAGGGCCCGGCCGAGCCCGACGCGCACCCGCGGGTCCCACTCCGGCAGCGGGTCGGCGGCCGAGCGGCGCAGCTCCCGGCGGGCCCGCCACTGCGCGAGCCGGAGCGTGGCCTCGACCTCGTCCTCCTGCGCGACCGGCACGCTCTCGCCGGAGGCGCCCCAGCCCGGCAGCATCTGCCAGCGCACCTCGTCCGCGCCGAGCATGCGCAGCATCGCGTCGGCGGCCCGCTCGGCGCTGACGCTCGGCTCGCGCGACTCCAGCGCCCGGCGGACGGCCCAGGACAACGCGACCTGGATCTCCAGGGACGCGACGGGTTGACCGAAGCTCACCGCGCCACCGTACGCCGCGCACAGACGAAACTCCCCCCGCCCGGTCGGCCGACCGGGCGGGGGGAGTCCGTGGTGACGGGTCAGAACACCTCGCCGACGTTGATGACCTGGAAGACCTCCCAGGCCCCGACGGCGGTGCGGTTGGCGGTCAGCGTCCCGGCGTTGTTGAGATCCGCCGTGACGTACCGGCCGTTCGCGTTGGCGTAGAAGCCCGAGACGAAGACGCCCGCGGCGTTGGGCGAGAACCGCTCCCAGGCCCCGATCGCCGTGCGGTTCGCGATGAGCTTGCCGCCGTTGTTGAGGTCCGCGGTCACGAGCTTGTTGTTCGCGTGCGCGACGAACGCGGCGTAGCCGCCCCCGTCCACGACGTCGAACTGCTCCCACTGCCCGATCGACCCGCGGTTGGCGATCAGCGGCGAGTTGCCGCCGCTCTCCGCCGTGACGAAGTAGCCGTTGGCGTTCGCCCACAGGACCACCGTGGTGGCCGCGCCGGCGAAGTCGAACGTCTCCCACGGGCCGGCGGCGTCGCGGTTGGCGATGAGCTTGCCGCCGTTGTTGAGGTCGGCGGCGACGAACTTGCCGTTGACCTCCGCTTTGAAGCTCACGCTGCCGTCGGCGTTGTTGACCAGCCTGAACTTCTCCCACGCCCCGATGCTCGCCCGGTTGGCGATCAGCGGGGCCGCGCCGCCGGACTCGGCGGTGATGTACTTGTTGCTGGCGCTGGACAGCAGGCCGACGAGGCCGCCGCCGGCGTCCACGACGGTGATGCCCTCCCAGGCGCCCGTGTTGAAGCGGTTCGCGGTCATCGGCTGGTTGCCGGCGCTCTCCGCCGTCACGACGAGCCCGTTGGCGCGGGCCCGCAGGCCGAACTGCTGCGAGGTGACCGCGGCGGGCTCGCCGACGCGCAGCAGCTTGGTGGGCGATCCGGGGCCGGCCGCGTGGACCGTCCCGCTCACGCCCGCCTTGAGGATCGCCGCCTGCACCTGGGCCGGGGTCCAGTCCGGGTGGGCCTGCAGCAGCAGGGCCGCGTCACCCGCGACGAGCGGCGCCGCCATCGAGGTGCCGCTGGCGAACGCGGACTGCGACCCCTGGGAGAGGTCGTAGTACGCCGACTGGATACGCGCCCCGGGCGCGAACAGGTCGACGCACGGGCCGTAGTTCGAGAACGACGCACGGAAGTCGGTCTCGTCGGTGGCCCCGACGACGATCGCCTCCTGCACCCGCGACGGGGACTGCGTGCAGGCGTCGACGTTGTCGTTGTTCGCGGCCACCGCGTAGGTGATGCCGCTGGCGATCGACGCCCGCATGGCGTCGTCGACGGCCTGGCTCGTGGTCCTGCTGCCGATGCTGACGTTGGCCACGGCCGGCTTGACCGCGTTCTCCGTCACGTAGTTGATGCCGGCGATGAGCTGGTCGGCGTAGCCGTTGCCGTTGCAGTCGAGCACCTTGACGGACTCGATCGCCACCCGCTTGGCCACGCCGTACGTCGATCCGGCGATCTCACCGGCCACGAAGGTGCCGTGGCCGTTGTCGTCGGCCCCGGCGGCGGGGGTGCCGCACTCGGCCTTCTGGTCGTCCTTCCACACGGCCGACCAGGGGTGCTTGAAGCCGGGGTTGCCCGCGAACTCCGAGTGCCCCGCGTTGACGCCCGAGTCGATCACGTACACCGTGACGCCGCTGCCCGCGGCGGGGTAGGTGTAGCGGTGGTCGAGCGGCTGGAACGCCTGGTCGATCCGGTCGAGCCCCCAGAGGTTCCAGTCCTGCACGCTCGGCCAGGTGTTCTGGACGTCGGCCCGCTGGATGCGGGTGTTCTGCTCGACGTAGGCGACGTCCGCTTCGGTGGAGAGCTTGCGGGCGTCGGCCTCCGACATGGTGGTGGTGAAGCCGTGGACCGACTTCGACCAGACCTTGCCGACCTTGCCGTTGTGGGCCTTGGTGAGCGCCGCGGCGCTGGCGGTCACCTGGTCCTGGGTCGCCTTGCCGTTCTTGAGCACGACGATGTAGTCGTTCGCGACCGCTCCGGCGCCGCCGGAACGGAACTTGCCCGACACCGTCGGCGCCTTGACCTTCTGGCCGGAGACGTCGGAGGTGAAGTCGAGCTCGTGGGACGGTGTCTTCTTGCCGGCCGGGCCGGCCGTGCCTTGCTTCTCGGGCGCCGCGAACGCCGCGGTGGTTCCGGCGGCGACGAGGGCCGAGGCGACCGCACTGATGACCGCGATCCGGGTCATCGAGGTGCGCCTGGGAAGGCGCGATTCAGTCACTGGCTGAACTCCCCGTTGAAGTGGACCCTGATCCGAAAGGACGAGGGATGGGTCACAACGGGGCCATGATCCTCAGAGCCGGGGGTTCCCGGCTCCATCGATCGGTCAGACTTTGCCGTACGAATAGCGAGTCATGCGGCTGAATACCGCACATCGACCAGCGCTGAGCTACTGATCGACGGCGGTCGGTGCACCCCGACCGCCGGACGCTGTCGTCAGATGTTCTTCGGGGGTTTGCGGATCCGCTCCTTGAGCAGAATCCAGAGCGCCTCGACCCCGTCCATCGCGGTGATCTTCTTGCCCTCTTCCCGCGAGCGGGCGGCGTAGCTGATCGGCACCTCGAACGGGCGCACCTTGCGGCGCAGCAGCTTGCCGGTGACCTCGGCCTCCATGCCGAAGCCCTTCGACTTGACCGCCAGCGAGCGGTACAGCGGCAGCGGCATCAGCTTGAAGCACGTCTCAAGGTCCGACAGGTAGCAGTTGTAGAGCATGTTCGCGGCGGTCGTGACGGCCTTGTTGCCCATCACGTACCAGAACGAGAACGAGCTGTGCGACCCGAACGTCCGGTTGCCGTAGACGACCTCGGCGCGCCCGTCGAGCACGGGGTCGAGCAGCCGCGGAATATCGTTGGGGTCGTACTCCAGGTCGGCGTCGAGGATGACCATGTAATCCCCGGTCGCCTCGGCCACGGCCGTCTTGATCGCCGCGCCCTTGCCCTGGTTGCGCGGATGCGTGATCGGCCGGAGCCGGCTGTCGTCCGCCGAGGCCAGGATCTGCGCCGTTCCGTCCTTGCTGCCGTCGTCGACGACCACGAGCTCGATCTCGCACGGATAGTCAACGGCAAGGGCCTGCTTCAACGCGTCAGGCAGCCGGGCCTCTTCGTTGTACACCGGCATCAGGATGGAGAGCTTCACGGAGGACTCCAGCAATCGGTTACGAGACTGGCTCACAGTACGCTGCCGGAGCCGCCAGGTCACCCAGCCCTCTCCCAATCAACCCAACCACCCTGAGTAACCCCCCACCCACCCCGCGAACCCGGACCCCGTTACCGGGGCCGTGGGCGGCGAAGCCCTCCACTGGGAGCGAGCGAAGCAAGCAAGAGCCAAGCCGAGCCACCACAGACCGCGACCCAACGACGAACCGCAAGCCCCGACCATGGGGGTGTGGGTGGCGAAGCCCCCACCGGGGAGCGAGCGAAGCAGCAAGAGCCAAGCCGAGCCACCCACAGACCGCGACCGAACGACGAACCGCAAGCCCCGACCATGGGGGTGTGGGTGGCGAAGCCCCCACCGGGGAGCGAGCGAAGCAAGCAAGAGCCAAGCCGAGCCACCACAGACCGCGACCCAACGACGAACCGCAAGCCCCGACCATGGGGGTGTGGGTGGCGAAGCCCCCACCGGGGAGCGAGCGAAGCAAGCAAGAGCCAAGCCGAGCCACCACAGACCGCGACCCAACGACGAACCGCAAGCCCCGACCATGGGGGTGTGGGTGGCGAAGCCCCCACCGGGGAGCGAGCGAAGCAAGCAAGAGCCAAGCCGAGCCACCACAGACCGCGACCCAACGACGAACCGCAAGCCCCGACCATGGGGGTGTGGGTGGCGAAGCCCCCACCGGGGAGCGAGCGAAGCAAGCAAGAGCCAAGCCGAGCCACCACAGACCGCGACCGAACGACGAACCGCAAGCCCCGACCATGGGGGTGTGGGTGGCGAAGCCCCCACCGGGGAGCGAGCGAAGCGAGCGCGAGAAACCAACTCCACCACAAACGCGAACAGGCCCAACCTGTGAACAGGCTGGGCCTATTGGTGGAGTTGAGGGGACTCGAACCCCTGACCCCCTCGATGCGAACGAGGTGCGCTACCAGACTGCGCCACAACCCCAATCGGTCCCGGTGAAGCGGACCGGCGCTAAGACTAACAGGTCGTGGAGAGGGATTGCGAACGGGTTCACTGTCCCGATGCCCGCGTGTCGTAGGGGCGGCCGCGCAAGGCGTTCAAGCGGGCCGCTTCCCGCCGCGCGCGGTCGCGTTCGGCCAGCTGACGGGCCAGGGCCTCGCGGCGAGCGGCGGCGCGGCGCGACTGCTCGCGGCGGACCAGGGCCTGGCGGCGGGCGATCCAGGCCGCGTACCGCGCCTCCTCACGCCGCCGCCGGCGGTCGCGCAGGGCCCGGGTGCGCAGGTGCGCGAGGTAGTAGACGAGCAGTCCGCCGGTCACGGCGAAGCTCACCCAGAAGCCGGGGCTCACGAGCGTGATCCCGCACACCTCGGCGAGGTTCAGCAGCACGAGCGCGAGCAGCACCCGGCGGCGGCGGTAGATCGCGCGCGGGGCCCGCTGGACCCGGCGGCGGGCGGCCGGTGACACGGTCGTCAGGCGCGGGGCGGGCAGCGGGCCGGCGGCCGAGGTGACCCGCGGGACGAGCAGCCGCGGCGGGTTGACCGGGCGGCGGCCGGGCACGGTGCGGCGGCGTCGATCGGCGCGGGACAGCACCCGCGCGGTCGACAACGCCCGCTCCGCCACCAGCCGCTCTGTTGCGTCGTATCGGCGCACCAGTGCGGGCGCCAGGGCGAGGAGCCCAGCAGCGGCGAGGACGGCGAGGAGCACCGAGGTCGGCACCCTCACCCCTCCTGTTCCAGCCTCGTGCGCCGGTCCCCCCAGGCGCGCGAGTCATCCAAGTCTGTGGAAGTTACAACGCGGTAACTCCGATTCATGACCTTACGACGCGCCGGGGCCGGTACCACGTCAACACGCAGGAGGAAACGCCCGAAAGGGCAAATCGGATTTGTCCGAAAAGACCGAAATGTCTAAGTCGCGGCGAGGGTCTTGTGCCAGCGGGCCAGCAGCCCGCCCTCGCCGGCGAGATCCTCGGTGGTCATCGCGTAGCCGAGGTGGTCGCGCCAGTCGCCGTCGATGTGCAGGTACCGGTGGTGGTAGGCCTCCTGCCGGAAGCCCAGCTTCTCCACGACCCGCCGGCTCGCGGCATTGTCGGGGCGGATGTTGACCTCGATGCGGTGCAGCCCGCCGACGGCGAAGGCGTGGTCGACGACCAGGGCGAGCGCGGTGGGGATGATGCCCCGGCCGGCGGCGCGGGAGTCGACCCAGTAGCCGGCGTAGCCCGAGCAGAACGCCCGCCGCACGATGTTGCCGAGCGTCAGCTGCCCGACGAGCCGGTCCTCGTAGCAGACCGCGAACGGCATCGCGGTGCCGTGGCGCGCGGCCCGGCGCAGGTCGGCGTGGACGGCCCGGAAGGCGGCCACGGAGTTCAGGTCGTGCCAGGTGCCGTACGGCGTCGGCTCCCACTTGCCCAGCCACTGCTCGTTCGCCCGGCGCACCTCGGACCACGTGCGCGCGTCGGATCGCCGATACGGCCGCAACGTGACCGGACCGTCCTTGAGGACCGCGGGCCAACCGGGCTGACTCATCGCCGCCTATCCAAGAGTATGACGTCCACCGTGGAGCCCGCGGCCGCGCTGATGACCTTCTCCCCCAGCACCATGAGGCCGTTGGCGTCGGCCAGGCCGGAGAGGGTGTACGGGCCACCGGCGAGCGGAGCGACAGTGTACCCGCCACCGCGGCGCTCGGTGATGTACGCGGGCCGGAACTCGCGCATCCCGGAGGGCGAGTTGACCGTCTCCAGCAGGTGGGCGCGCACGCTCGGGCGGAACACCGGATCGGCCCCGGCCAGCAGCTGGATGACCGGGCGGGCGAGCACCTCGAAGCCGATGAGGGCCGCGCCCGGGTCGCCGGGCAGGCAGACGATCGGCACCCCGTTGGGGCCGCCGACCGTTCCGTAGCCGAGAGAGCTGCACGGGTACACCGAAAGATCGGAGAAGACCACGGTGCGCGAGAGGATCCGGCGCACCATGTCGCCGGGGCCGGTGCCCGTGCCGCCGGTGGTGATGATGAGGTCGGCCCGCAGCATCTGGTCGTCGAGCAGGCCGCGCAGCCCCTCGGGGTCGTCGTCGCAGATGCCGACGCGGTACGCGTGCGCACCCGCCTCCGCGGCGGCCGCGGTCAGCGCGTGCGAGTTGGCGTCGACGACCTGGCCCGGCTGGCTGGCCCGGCCGACGTCGACGAGCTCGTCCCCGGTCGCGATGACCACGACGCGCGGGCTGGGGCGGACCACGACGTGCCCGATGCCGCTCGCGGCCAGCACCGAGACCAGCGGCGGGGTCACGTAGGCCCCGGCCCGGGCCAGGATCGCCCCGGCCGGCAGCTCGTCGCCGGCGCGGCGCACCCCGTGGCCGCGCTTCGTCGGGTGGTACACCTCGACCGCGGCCATCCCCTGGTCGGTCATCCCCGGCGGGACCACCACGTCGGCGGAGACCGGCATGAGCGCGCCGGCCGCGACCGAGAAGCAGGTGCCCGGGGTGAGGCGGACCGGGCGCCAGCTCGAGGCCACCAGGTCGCCGACGACGCTGAGCCGGACCGGCCGGCCCGGCTGAGCGTCGCTGATGTCGTCGAAGCGCGCGGCGTAGCCGTCGATGGCGGCGTGGTCGAACGCGGGCACGGGGCCCGGCCCGACCACGTCCTCGGCGAGCACATTGCCGTGCGCCGCGGTGATCTCGAGGTCCAGCGGGGGCAACGGGCGCAGCCCACGGAGCACGCCGGCGAGATAGTCGGCGAGGGGGACGCGCGCGTTCGACCCGACGCCGGCGTCCCGCGCCGCGTCGTGGTGGGAGCCCGTCGCTGGAACCGCTGTCACCCGCGCAGATCCTTCTCCACGAACTGGGTCAGCCACTGGCTGAACGCCGGACCGAGGTCGTCGCGCTGCACCGCGAGCTGGACGACCGTCTGCAAGTACCCCAGGGGCATGCCGGTGTCGTACCGGGTGCCCCGGTAGACGATCCCGTGCACCGGGGTGCCCTCCGCCAGCAGCAGCGCCATGGCGTCGGTGAGCTGGATCTCGCCGCCGGCCCCGGGGCCGATGCGGCGGATCGCGTCGAAGATCTCGGCGGGCAGCACGTACCGCCCGACGATGGCGAGGTTGCTCGGGGCCACTTCCGGCTTCGGCTTCTCGACCAGCGCGGTGACCTTCACCGTCTCGCCGGCGTCGACCTTGAGGTCGCAGGGCTCCACGGCGGCGATGCCGTAGCGGTTGGTCTCCTCGGGGTCGACCTCGATGAAGGCGAGCACGATGCCGCCGGTCTGGGCCTGCAGGTCGAGCATGGCCGGCAGGAGGGGTTCCGCCTCGTCGCAGAACTCGTCGCCCAGCAGCACCGCGAAGGGCTCGGGGCCGACGTGGGACTCGCCGTACGACACCGCGTGGCCCAGCCCGAGGGGTTCGGCCTGGCGGCAGGTGTAGATCTCGGCGAGCTCGGCCGGGCGCTTGATCGCCTCCAGGCGCTTGGTGTCGCCCTTCTCGATGAGGCGGGCCTCGAGGTCGGGGCGGCGGTCGAAGTGGTCGACCATCGAGGTCTTGCCGCGGCCGGTCACCAGGAGGATGTCCCTGATGCCGGCGGCGGCCGCCTCCTCGACGATGTACTGGAGCACGGGCCGGTCGACCACCGGCAGGAGCTCCTTGGGGACGGCCTTGGTTGCCGGGAGGAAGCGGGTGGCTAGCCCCGCCGCCGGGATCACGGCTTTGACAGCCCGCTGACGCGTCGCGGACTGGTGAGGAGTCGTGTCAGGCATGTAAGCAGGCTAGCCGCCGCGGCTCTGTCGCGGTGGTTGCGACGCCTTTGGCGCGCCGGGCGTCACCTCGGCGCTCGCCTTCACGCCGCCGCCACCCGCCGCCAGCCGATACGTGTCCCGCCCGCCGGCCTTGGCCGCGTACAGGGCGTCGTCGGCCGCCTCGAGCACCGCCGCCCCGGTCGCGCCGTGGTGCGGGAACACTGCGATGCCGATCGATACGGTGACGGGAATCCGACGCGGCGCCGGGGCGCCCGAGGCCGACACGACGAGCACCGGGCTGCGCCGCACGGCCGCGCCGAGCCGCTCGGCGAGCGTGGCCGCGCCGGCCGCGTCCGTCTCCGGCAGGAGCACCACGAACTCCTCGCCGCCCTGGCGGAAGGCGAAGTCGACCTCGCGGATCTCGGCGCGCAGCCGCCGCGCGAACTCCGCCAGCACCGCGTCGCCCGCGGCGTGGCCGTAGCCGTCGTTGACCTCCTTGAAGTGGTCCAGGTCGAGGGCGAGCACGGCCAGGTCGCGGCCGAAGCGGCTGGCCCGCTCGACCTCCCGGCGCAGCGACTCGCGCAGGTAGCGGTAGTTGGACAGGCCGGTCAGCGGGTCGGTGAGGGAGAGCCGCTGAGCCTCCTCGTGCACCCGGACGTTGTCGACGGCGACGGCCGCCTGCCCGGCGAAGGTGCGCAATGTCACCAGGTCGGCGTCGTCGAACTCGTCGAAGCCGTGCCGGTCGTAGAGGGCGAGCACGCCGCGGGCGGCCGGGGGGCGCTCGGTCGAGGGCTCCAGCCCGGTGGTCGGGCCGGCCGCGGGGGCGGCGATGGGCACCGCCACGTAGGTCACGCACCGCGGCTCGTTCGCCGAGAGCACGGGCCCGTCGCGGTCGACGCGCCCCCGCATCGGCTCCCCGGACGCGGCGACCGTGCCGAGCAGCCCCTCACCCGGCGAGAGCCGCAGCTCGGTCACGTCGATGCCGCCCGGGATCGACGTCAGGCCCTCGGCGACCTGGCCGCGCAGCTCGACGCCGGCCGGGTCGGCCATGAGCACGACCCCGGCCTGCGCGCCGGTCGCGGCCGTCGCGGTCTGCAGGATCACCTGGAGGATGCGGTCGAGGTCGTGCGTGCCGGCGAGGGTGTCGCCGAGCACGCCGAGCTGGCCGCGGAGCTGGTCGCGGCTGGCGGTGAGGGCCTGGACGTATCCCTGCATCTCCCGCGTCATGCGGTTGAACGTCTGCCCGAGCCGCCCCACCTCGTCCTGGCTGCGCACGGGCACCCGGGCGCCGAGGTCGCCGTCCGCGACCCGCTCGACGGCCTGGGCGAGCTCGGTGAGCGGCTGTGTGGTCGAGCGGGCCAGCCACCAGGCGACGCTGATCGCGACCAGGCCCGCGCAGACGACGACGGCGACGAGCACCGCGTAGAGGCCCTGCACGTCCGGGGCGGGCACGCTCACGGCCAGGGTGAGCGGCTGGCCCGGCTGCGGATCGAGCCGGCGCACGAGCCGGCCGCCGTCGGTGGTGCCGGTCGCGCCCGGCACCAGCCCGCGGGCGAGCTCGGCGATGGCGCCGTCCTCGGCGGTGGGGGGCGGCCCCGGGGCGAGCGAGCTGACGCGCACCCCGCTGGCCGAGGCGAGCCGGCCCAGCAGGGTGGAGTCGACGGGCTCGACCGCGTACGCCCGCCCGGCCCGCCGCCCGTTGACGTCGAGCACGTCGACGGAGGCGGCGATCGCGGCGAACGCGCTGCCGGTCGGCGCGGCGCAGTCGGCCCAGGGCCGGGGCGGCAGGTCGCCCGCGGTGGCCAGCACGCCGCCGTCGGGGCCGGTCACCTCGACCGTGCGGGCCAGGCCGCGTCCGACGGCGGTCTGGGCCGCGTCCGGGCGGTCACCGAGCAGTGCGGCGGTCTCGGCCGCGAGCAGCAGCCGCTGGCAGGTGACGGCGAGGGCGGCCCGCAGGTTGTCGGCGCCGGCGCCGAGCCGCTCGGAGGCACGCTGGTCGCTGACGGTGGCCACGGCGATGCCGACGAACACGGCGCCGAGCAGCACCGGGCCCAGGACGACCGCGAGGAAGGCGGCGGTGAGGCGCGCCCGCAGCGTCATGATGCGATGCTGTCACAGATCGGGAGGAATCGAGTGGTGCTGCCTGGGGTGTCCCCCAAAACCGAGCTCCGAGCGCACATCCGGTCCGTCCGCCGCGCCATGCCGGCCGCCGATCGGGCGAACGCGGACCGTTCCCTGGTGGCCGCGGTGATGGATCTGGTACCGGAGTCAGGCGCCCGGACCGTGGCCGCCTACGTGCCGATGGCGTTCGAGCCGGGCGGCCCGCAGCTGGTCGCCGCCCTGGCCCGGGTGGCCGAGCGACTCCTGCTGCCCGTCCTGCTCGACGACGACGACCTGGACTGGGCGCCGTACGACGGGGCCCTGACCGAGGGCCGCCGCGGCATGCGCGAGCCGACCGGCCCGCGGCTGGGCCCGGACGCGATCGGCCGGGCGGACCTGCTCCTGCTGCCGGGGCTGGCCGTTGCCGAGGACGGCACCCGGCTCGGTCAGGGCGGCGGCTCCTACGACCGGGCCCTGCGCCGGGCCACGGCCCCCTCGATCGTGCTGCTCTACCCCGGCGAATGGCGGCCGCGGCTCCCGGCCGAACCGCATGACCAGCACGTCTGCGGAGCGTTGCTGGGTTATGACACCGCGCACGTCCATTGGACGAAGGGGTGTGCGATAGAGCATCATTGGCACTCGAAGTATCAGAGTGCCAATGATGGAGGCTGAGCGGTGCCTACCTACCAGTACGCCTGCACGGTGTGCGGCCACCAGCTCGAAGCTGTGCAGTCGTTCAACGACGAGCCGCTGACCGAGTGCCCGCAGTGCCAGGGCCGGCTGCGCAAGCAGTTCTCGGCGGTGGGCGTGGTGTTCAAGGGCTCGGGCTTCTACCGCACCGACTCCCGCAACTCGGGCAAGTCCTCGTCCTCGACGTCCACGAAGACCGAGTCTTCCAAGAGCGAGACGAAGAGCGAGTCGACGACCACGAAGACGGAGACCAAGACCGAGTCGAAGCCGGCCAGCAGCACGACCTCGTCGTCTTCCGGCAGTTCGTCCGCTTCGTCCTGATCCCCGGACGCGGCGACGCCCGGCCCGCGCGCGAGCCCGGGGGTTGCCGCGTGTCCGGCGTTGCCGCGTGTCCGAAGGCCTGGTTCATGACCGCGGCGGGGCGCCTCGCTCGCGCCCGGTCACGAACGGGCGCCTAGCCCCAGTGCGGCGGCCGGTCGGAGAGCAGGCGGTCGTCGTTCGTCGCCGCGCGCTCGCCCCAGCCCGAGTCGGTGTCGTCGGTCGTGTGATCCGGGAGCACGACCAGTTCGTCGGCGAAGTCCGCGAAGCTCACTTCGCGCTGCTCATCGGTGGGCGCCCACCCGTTCGTACCAGCCACGGCAGCGAGACTACTCCCGCGAGTTTGCCGGAAAGTGGCCGAATGACGACAGTCGCCTCCGGGGTGCACAGGTCACACTCGGCGGCATGACACAACCCACCCCCGAGCCCGTCGACCCCTTCGCCGACGAGCAGGAGACGCTGCGCCTGCAGCAGCACACGGACCAGCCGGACCCGGACGCCACCCGCCCGATGTCCCTGGCCGAACTGCGCGAACTCGGCAACGACTGACCCCGGCGCCCATCACCGGGGTGAGCCGGTCGGTTCGCCCCGGTGATGGGTACTGTCGAGGCGTGAGCGACGACGCGTACTGGCGACGCCCCGCCGAGGGCACCGAGGCCGCGCCCCCTCCCGCGCCGCCCGGGCCCCGCAGCGTCCCCTACACCGGCGCCCCGCGCACCACCCCGCCGCCGCACGGCTGGCGGCCCCCCGTGGTCGAGCCACCCGCCCCGCCGCGCACGCTGCCGCCCCAGGACGACGAGCGCGTCGACCGCGAGGAGCAGGCGGCCACGATCCTGACGAAGGGCATGGGCATCTTCGCCGGGGCCGTGCTGGTGGTCGTGCTCCTGATCCTCTGCGGCCGCGCCCTGTTCTAGAAGCGCTGTTCTAGAAGCCGTCCCAGACCATCTTGGCGCCGGAGTCGCCGGTCTTGTACACGTAGAACGCCGCGGCGGCCGCCAGCACCACCGACAGCCCGGCGGCCGCGTAGTGCGCCGCGACCGGAGCCTTGATCCTCGCCGCGCCGTCGCGGTTCGCCGGGATCATGAAGGCCATGACCAGGGCCACGATCGCCAGCCCGAGGATCACCCAGAACAGCGTGTCCGCGTACTCCTCGTGGTGCTCGATCGCCGCTCGCATCTGCGGCGACTGGAACGCCTTGTTGGCGCTGAACGACTCCCCGGACTCCTTGGCGAAGAAGACCGAGCCCGGAGCCAGGATCGCCAACGCCACGAGCGGCCAGCGGATGTGCCGGCGACTCGCGGGCCACACCCCGTAGAGGACCGCGACCAGCGCCAGCAACGGCACCAGCACGACCGCCGCGTGGATGAACAGCGGGTGGGCCGGAATACCGGCTACACGATCGAACACGAAGCCTCCTTCTGATACGGATCCTCCCCGCCGGGGCGTACCCGCGGGCGAGTCACGGGGTTCAAGAGTCCGGAAACATTTGAACGGTTCCAGGCTGCGTGGTCTCATGGAAGCGTGTCGGGTGAAGATCTGCTGCGCGCCCGGGGTCTGCGAGTGACGCGACCCCGGCTGGCCGTGCTGGAGGTCCTCGAGCAGTCCCGCGGCCATCTCGACGTCGAGCAGATCGCGGCCCGGGTGCGCCGGCGCCTCGACACGGTCTCGACCCAGGCGGTGTATGACGTGCTCAGCGCGCTGTCCCGGGCCGGGCTGGCCCGGCGGATCGAGCCCGCCGGGAGCCCGGCGCGATACGAGTCACGGGTCGGCGACAACCACCACCACGTGGTGTGCCGCGGCTGCGGCGAGATCGCCGACGTGGACTGCGCGGTCGGCGAGGCGCCCTGCCTGACCCCGTCGCAGGCCCACGGCTTCGTGCTGGATGAGGCCGAGGTCACATTCTGGGGGCTGTGCCCGGCGTGCCAGCTCAAGCGGGCCGAAGAAACGGCGCTGTGAGCGACCACGGCCTCTTCGGTCCGGACTCGGTCACCTGGCGGGTGCACCGGGAGCCGATGGTCACCGTGGGCGGGCTGCGCAGCCTCTACCTGCAGGCCCTGCACCCGCGCGCGGTCGCCGGGGTCGAGCAGAACAGCCGGTACCGCCAGGACCCCTGGGGCCGCCTGGCCCGCACCTCGACCTACGTGACCACCGTGATCTACGGCACCACGGAGGAGGCCGAGCGCGCCGGTCGCCGCGTCCGCGCGCTGCACGCCCGGATGACCGCCGTCGACCGGCGCACCGGCGAGCGTTTCCGCGTCGACGAGCCCGAGCTGCTGCGGTGGGTGCACGTCACCGAGGTCGAGTCGTTCCTGAGCGCGGTCGTGCGCGGCGGGCTCCGGCTCTCCCCGGAGGAGTCCGACGAGTACTTCCGCGAGCAGACCCGCACCGCGGCGCTGGTCGGCCTCGACCCGGCGACGGTCCCCGACTCGGTGGCGGCCGTCGAGGCCTACTACGCCGCGATGCGGCCCAAGCTGGAGCTGACCGCGGACTCGGCCGCGACCGGCATCTTCCTCACCATGCCGCCGCTGCCGTGGGGGCTCGGGCTGACGCCGGTGCGCGGGGCCGCGTTCAGCGTCTCGGCGCTGGCCATCGGCCTGCTGCCGGCCTGGGCGCGCCGGCTCTACGGGCTGCCCGGGCTGCCCGCGACCGACCTGGTGACCTCGGTGAACGCCCGGATCGCGGGCCGCCTGCTGCGCGCGGTGCCGATCGAGTGGATCGAGTCCCCGGCCCGCAAGCGCGCGATGGAGCGGCTCAAAACGCGCAACTGAACCCCGGTCCGCACCGTTCAACCGGGCGTGACCCGCTGGCTCCCGGCGCTCACCGTAGCCGCCGCCGTGACCGCGATGCTGATAGCCCTCAAAACCGACATTTCCGATATCGGGCGATATTACGCCTACGTCGGCGCCGCTGTGGTCCTCCCCGGCACGCTGATCTACCGCGCACTGCGCCGCACCCCGCACAGCCTGGTCGAGGACCTCTCCTTCGGCACCGTCGTCGGGCTCGTCGCCGAGACCGCCGCCCGCCCGATCTGGTGGGCCTGGCCGATCCTGACGGTCATCCTCCTGCGCCGCCACCTGCGCACCCCCGCATACCCGCACCGGCCCACCCGCGGCTGGTCCTGGTCGGTCGCCGCGGTGGCGATGGGCTTCGTGGCGTACCTCACCTGGGCCTTCCTGCGCGTGAACCCCCCGGTGCCGACCGGCCGCCCGGCCGACTACATGATCGACCAGCTCAACCTGCTCGCGGTCGCCGCCGACCTGCGCCACCACTTCCCGCTGGCCGTCCCCGAGCTCGGCGACGAGCCGCTGCCGTACCACTGGTTCGCCTACGCGCACCTCGCCGCCGCGGGCCGCCTGACCGGCGTCGACCTGCCGGTGCTGTGGTTCCGGCTCGACCTGCCGGCGCTGGCCGTCCTCGCGGTCGTCCTGCTCGCCGTGGCCGCCTGGCGGGTCACCGGGCGCGCGTGGGCCGGTCCGATCGCGGCGGCCCTGATGTACTGCGTGGGCGAGGCCGTCCTGCCCGCCCGGGCGCCCGCCTTCTTCGGCACGATCACCGCCTACTACTCCTGGTCGAGCCGCTCCGTGCTGTACGCCTCGGCGCTGTCCATGCCCCTGATCGCCGTGCTCGCGCAGATCCTGCGACGCGAGCACACGACGCGCACCTGGCTGCTGCTCACCGTGCTGGCGGCCGGCGTCGCGGGCGCGAAGTCGACGGTGCTGCCCGTCGCGCTGGCCGGGCTCGTCTGCGCCGGACCGCGCCGGGCGTGGCGGCCGTCGCTGGTGCTCGCGGGGGTGACCGGGCTCGCCGTGCTGCTCCTGTACGGCTCCGAGGGCGGCGGCCTGACCTGGGCGCCCTTCGGCATCATGGCCGACTTCGCGCACGGCCGCCCGGTGGTGATCGCGGCCGGCCTGGGCGCCTACGCCGTCGCGATGGGATTCCGCCTGGCCGGGGCGCTGTTCGTGGCGCGCCCGTGGGGCCCCGTCGAGCGCTTCCTGGCCGGCGCCGCGCTGGCGGGCTTCGCCGCGACCGTGCTGATCTGGCACAACTCCTGGGGCCAGCACTTCTTCGCGATCGCCGGCTTCCCGTTCGGCGCGATCCTGTCCGCGGCCGGGGTGCGCCGGGTCCCGCTCGCCGGCCTGCTCGGGGCCGCCGGCGTGGCGGTCGCGGCCTGGAGCGCGACCGTCCCGCGCACCAACCCGGTGGTCCCGGTCTACGCCTTCGCCGCGCTGACGCTGCTCGTGGCGGCGGCCACGCGCTCGAAGCCCGCCGCGCTGGTCGTCGTGCTGTTCGCGGGCGCCGCCGGGCTGCCCTACGACGCCGTGCACCACGCCAACCTCGGCACCGCCTACCACGTACGCGTCACCCCCGACCAGGCCGCCGGCGCCCGCTGGCTGCGCGCGCACAGCGCACCGGACGAGTACATCGCCACGAACGTCCACCGCGTCGGCTCCGGCGAGCAGGGCCGCCAGAGCCTGGCGTACTGGATCTCGGCCTACTCCGAGCGCCGGGTCCTGCTGGGCAGCTGGGGCTACTCCCCCGAGTCCAACGCGATCCAGGCCGCCCGCCACGGCGTCGGCCCGGCCCTGGACTACTGGGACCCGGCCCGCCTGCGGGCGAACGACCTGGCCATCTACGAGCCGACCCCGGCCCGGCTGCGCTGGCTGCGCGAGCAGCGGGTCGGCTGGATCCTCGTCGACCGCGCGCAGGGCCGGGAGTCGCCGCGCCTGGCGGACCAGGCCTCCTACGCCTGGTCCGCCGGCGACATCGTGATCTATCGGCTCAGCGCGCCGTGCAGGTGAGCGTGGCCGGGGCCGCGTTCGTCCCCGAGTAGCTCGCCCCGAAGCCCGGCGCGACCGAGGCCGCGGGGGCGAGGGTGCCGTTCCAGTCGGCGTTGGCCACCGTGACCGCCGCGCCCGACTGGGTCCACACGCCCGACCAGCCGTTGCTGATCTTCTGGTTGCCCGGGAACGTGAACGCGACCGTCCAGCCCGTCAGCGCCGTGGAGCCGGTGTTCGTCACCGTCACCTCGCCGTTGAAGCCGTCGCCCCACTGGTTGGTGACCTTGTACGTGGCCGAGCAGGACTTGCCCGTCGAGCCCCCGGTCGTGGTCACCGACACCGGGTCGGACGTGGTGGAGAGGTTCCCGGCCGCGTCCCTGGCCCGCACCGCGAACTGATACGCGGTGTTCGCGCTGAGTCCGGTGACGTTGGCGGTCGTACCGGTCGTGGTGGCCACGACCACCGGACCCGCCGTGCCACCGAGGCGCAGCACGTCGTAGCCGGTGACGCCGACCGCGTCCGTGGACGCCGCCCAGGTCAGCGTCACCCCCGAGGCGGTGATGCCCGAGGCCGTCGGCGTGCCGGGCTTGGTCGGCGGGGTGACGTCCCCGGTCTGGGCCGAGGTCGTGACCGTGCCGGCCGGCGAGGCGCTCGAGGCGTTGCCGGCCGCGTCGAGCGCGACGACGGTGAACGAGTACGCGGTCGACGGGGTCAGCCCGGTGATCGCCAGCGACGTCGTGGCGCTGGTCCCCACCAGGGTGCCGCCGTTGTACACGCTGTAGCTCGCCACCCCGACGTTGTCCGTGGACGCGGCCCAGGTCGCGGTGGCCCCGGTCGCGGTGACGTTCGTGAACGACGGCCTGCCCGGCGCGCTCGGCGCCGTGGTGTCGGCGGGCCCCGAGCCGGGCGCGTCGCCCCAGACCTTCGTGGTGCCGTCGAACAGCGTCATGTGGCTGTTCGCGGCCTGGGTGGTGCCGGCCGGCAGCGACCAGTCGTTCGACGGGTCCCAGGAGCCGGCGCTCGTGATGCGGAACTGCACCTCACGCCGCCACGCGGACTGCCCGGCCGGGGCGATGTTCTGCCCGGCGCAGCTCACGGTCACGTAGTACGTGCTGCCGCTGACCAGCGTCGGACCGGTCGGCGCCGAGCACTGGTTGTAGGCGCTCGTCAGCGAGATCTGGCTCGGCGTGGTGGCGCCGTCGAGGGTGAAGTAGTAGCGGAAGGAGCCCTGGGTCAGGGCCCGGGCCGGCCACGCCGACTTGTTGTAGACCAGGGCCTTGACCTCGGTGAAGTTCGTGCCCGGGGTGTTGATGGAGGACTCGATGTACATCTCGGGCCCGTCCGGGGTCTCCGCGACCGGGAAGTTCGCGAGCGCGGTGCCGCCGTACTCGCCGTACATGCGGGCCAGGGCGCTGGTGAACCCGGCGTTGTAGTCGGTGGCGACCTCGTTCATCGTGTAGTCGTTGCGGCTGTCCGTGTAGGCGTCGTTCGGCGCCGCGGGACCGCCGACCAGCGCGCCGTAGAGCGTGTGCCGGGACTGCGCGGGCTCGTTGATGTTGTCGCTCCAGGAGCCGTGCGCGGTGCGGTGGTGCGGGTTCTTCGGCGGGTTGGCCCCGAAGCCGATCATGTAGCTCGAACTGCGCGGGTTGTCGCCGAGGATGTAGTTGATCTGGCGGACGCCGAAGTCGTGGTAGCGCGCCTTGCGGGTCGCGTCCGTGAGGTAGTCGCTGTAGACGAACGCGACGAAGGAGGTGTTGGCGGCGTAGCGCAGCGACCCCCAGCTGTCGAGGACGGCCTCGCCGCCGGGGGACGTCGGCACCTTGGCGCCGTTGACGCCCACGGTCCAGTAGTCCAGCCAGCGGTTGGCGTCGTCGATGTACTTCTGCTTGCCGGTGAGCTTGGCCAGCAGGACGTAGCAGCCGTACGACTTGTCGTCCCAGGCGATCGTCCAGCGGTACGACTTCGTGGTGGTCTGGTTCTCGTTGCTCAGGTTGTCGTAGCCGCTCTCGGCCTTGGCGAGGTAGCTCGCGTCGTTCGTGGCGCGGTACAGCCAGATCGCGCCCCACACGAGCTCGTCGTTGTAGCCGCTCCACGAGTTGTAGTAGCTCGCGGCGTCGGTGATGCAGTCCGAGTACTTCTTGCGGACCGTGTCGGCGAAGGTGTACAGCTGCTTCGCGTGCGTGACCAGGGTGTCCGCGTAGGCGGAGTCGGTCGGGCGGATCACGATCGAGGAGGCGGCCATCGCGGCGGCGGTCTCACCGGCCAGGTCGGAGCCGCCGCAGGTCGCGTCGATCTTGTACGACGGGCGCGCCATCGGCATCACCTCGGCCGGCCCCCACCAGGCGTGGTCCGGGTTGCCGCTGCCGATCTGTCCGTAGAGGACGTTGGCGCTCGGGTGCGCCTTGATGAAGTAGTCGTTGACGAACTTCAGGTTGTTGACCAGGTTGGTCAGCTGGCCCGAGCGGGCGTAGGCGTCGCGGTACTCGACCGCGCCCCAGGCCAGCATCGTGGTCGAGAACGCCATCGGGAAGCCGAACTTCACGTGGTCGCCGGCGTCGAACCAGCCGCCGGTGAGGTTGAGCCCGACGTCGGAGCCGTCGTTCATCGCGGAGTTGCCGCGCCAGTTCACGCGGTTCCACGACGGCTTCGGCCCGGACTGCTGGGCCTCGTAGAACCAGATCGACTTCTGCAGCGCCTCGGCGTAGTTGTACGCCCCGGCGGCGTGCGCGGACGGCTGCTGTATGGCGACCCCGAGCGCGGCGGCCGCGGCCATGCCCACGGCCGCGAGCGCGCTCAGCCACTTCTTCCTCTGTCGCATCGATCTTCCTCCCTGGCGACTGGCGTGCTGGGATTGAACCCAGCGGCGCCCGCCATCCGGAAAGCAAGACCGCGTATTCGCGCTATCGACGCAGGTCAGCACCTGAAAGTTGCACGTCCGTGAGCTGCTGCGACAAGGCCCAGAGCCGCTCGGCGTCGGCCGCGTCGGTGGCCTTCGGGTCGGGCCGCACGACGCTGGGCCAGCCGCGCATCTCCCGCCACCGGTCCGGCCCGATGAACTGCCCGCGCTCGGCCCGGGGCTCGGTGGCCGCGTAGAGGATGTTGAGCGCCCCCTGCGCGGCCGGCATCGCGAACACCGCGTTGCCCATGCGCATGAACCGCGCAGCGCCCCGGTCGGCCCGCTGAGCTGGAGGTTCGTCGCCGGCAGCCGCATGAGTCCTACGATGCACTGGTGGCACTTAGTGCCAATTAAGCTCCTGCATGCCAAAGTTGCCCACGGAGTCGTACGATGCTCGGGTGAGCCTCGTGGAACGCAAGCGCCAGCTCGTCCGGGACGAGCTGGCCGAGGCCGCCCTGAAGCTGGTCGCCTTCCACGGCTTCGAGGAGACGACGATCGACCAGATGGCCGCGGCCGCGGGCGTGTCGCGCCGGACGTTCTTCCGCTACTTCCCGTCCAAGGAAGACGTCATCATCGAGTTTCTGAGCGACCTGGGCCGCAGCCTGAGCGCGGCCCTGCACTCCCGCCCGGCGTCGGAGCCCCCGGCCGAGGCGGTCCGCCAGGCGCTGCGCGTCTTCACCGACAAGTTCTGGGAGCACCCGGAGAAGTCGAGCCGCCTGGCCCGCGTGACGGTGGAGACGCCGGCGCTGCTGGGCCGCTACCTGGAGCGCCAGACCGCCTGGAAGCAGACCCTGACCGCCGAGCTGGCCCGCCGCATGGCCGTCGACCCGTCGGCCGACCTCCGCCCGTCGATCCTGGTGGCGGTGGCGTTCGCGGCCTTCGACACGGCGCTGACGCGCTGGGCCCTCAACCCCGGCGAGGACTTGAACGCCCTGGTCGAGGAGTGCTTCGCCCTCGCCTTCCCGGACTCTTAGGCTTTCGCTCGCGCGGGGTGATCCGGGGGCAGGGCGCAGGCCGCGGTGCCGCCGGGCATGCTCCCGGACTCTTAGGCTTTCGCTCGCGCGGGGTGATCCGGGGGCAGGGCGCAGGCCGCGGTGCCGCCGGGCATGCTCCCGGGCTCCTAGGCTTTCGCTCGCGCGGGGTGATCCGGCGGCAGGGCGCAGGCCGCGGTGCCGCCGGGCATGCGGTGGCGGTTGCGGGCGACCCAGCGGTAGACCGGCCAGGCCAGCGCCGCGATCGGGCGCAGCCCCAGCACCGCCCCCGCCGCGCGCCAGCCGAGCCCGGCCCGGCGCAGCAGGTCGGCGATGGCGACCGGGCCGGCGCTCACCCGTCCGGGGGCGACGTAGCAGACCGCCGAGCTCACCTGCTCCTCGGTCAGACCCAGCTCGGCGAGGTCCGCGAACTGCCACGCGAGCACGTCCGCGGCGGGCCTGATGCGCCGCTCGATGAAGCGGGCGCATGATGAACAAAAGGCACAGTCACCGTCGAAGACGAAGACCGGGCGGTCGGTCGCAGCCACGTGACCATCATCCCTCGGATCGGTTGGGAATGCCGGTAAGGGGTAGCTGGTTATGACGGTGCATACCCGAGACGCCCTGAGGGATCGGAGCTGAAGCAGCATGGCAACCGTAGAGCTGACCGCGGAGAACTTCGCCGAGAAGATCGGCGGGGAGGGCATCACGCTCGTCGACTTCTGGGCTTCCTGGTGCGGGCCGTGTCGCACGTTCGCGCCGGTGTACGAGCGCGTGTCCGAGCTCAACCCCGACATCACCTTCGGCAAGGTGGACACCGAGGCGGAGCAGGTGCTTGCCGCCGAGTTCAACATCCGTTCGATTCCGACGCTGATGATCGTGCGGGACGGCGTAGCGCTGTATTCCGAGCCCGGCGCCCTGCCGCAGCAGGCCCTCGAGTCGTTGATCCAGCAGGCCCGCGACCTCGACATGACCGAGGTCAAGGCGAAGGTCGCCGAGGCCCAGGCGGCTGCGGAGGCCGCCGAGGAGAACGACTCCGTCACCAAGTCATGACCCATGGTAGTGACCCATCCAATCGCCTTGCATCCCGTTAGAACGCGTGTTCGAATGAACTCGTGCGATGGGACAACCTCAAGGCGACTGGCGGTCCTGGCACCGGAGACCCCGGGCGGCCACGAGCGCTACCGCTCGCGCTGCCCGGGGCCGTCGCCCGGACCTTCGACACACCGGAGTTCCGCGGCGTCACGTTCTACGAGGTCCAGGCCAAGTCGCTGATCAACAAGGTGCCGGGCTCGTCCCGGGTGCCGTTCCAGTGGACCGTCAACCCCTATCGCGGGTGCTCGCACGCCTGCGTCTACTGCCTGACCGGCGACACCGCGATCCTCATGGCCGACGGCACCAGCCGGCCGCTGGCGCGGCTGAAGGTCGGCGACGAGATCGTCGGCACGGTGCGTGACGGGCGGCTGCGCCGCTACACGACGACCCGCGTCCTCGCGCACTGGCAGACCGTCAAGCCCGCGCACCGGGTCACCCTCGCCGACGGCACCACGCTGGTCGCCTCGGGCGAGCACCGCTTCCTCACCGACCGCGGCTGGAAGCACGTGACCGGGGCGCGCCACGGGCGCAGCCGCCGGCCCCACCTGACCACCGCCAACCGGCTCGCCGGGTTCGGCGCGCTGCCGCCCGCCCCGCCGGTGGACGAGGCCGCCTACCGGCGCGGCTACCTCTGCGGCTTCGTCAACGGCGACGGCCACGCCTCCCCGGTGCCGGACGGGGTGCGGCGGCGCGCGCACGACTACGCGGCGGCCTGCGGGGGGCTGCACGCACTGACCAACGACTCGCGCGAGTTCGCCGGGGCGAGCGTGCGCGACGCCAGCGCCGTGCTGGGCTGGCCGGACGCGCCCGAGCCCGCGTGGCGCCTCGGCTTCGTCGCCGGCCTGTTCGACGCGACCGGCTCCCTCGCCGGCGGCCTGCCCCGCTTCGACGTGGTCGACAAGGTCGTCGCCGACTGGCTCGCCGAGTGCCTGGAGCGGGCCGGGTTCGCCGTCGCCGCCGACGATCCGTTCGAGGGCGTCCGCGTGCTCGGCGGCCCCCGCGAGCGGGTCCGCTTCGGCCTGCGCTTCGGCCCGGCCCGAGCGGTCGGCTCCCCGGCCGGCGAGCAGGTGCGCGGCGACGACTCCCTGCGCGTGGCCGCCGTCGAGGCGCTGGGCGTGGACGTGCCGATGTTCGACATCACGACCGGCACCGGTGACTTCATCGCCAACGGGGTCGTGAGCCACAACTGCTTCGCCCGGCACACGCACACCTATCTCGACCTCGACGCCGGGCACGACTTCGACTCGCAGATCGTGGTCAAGGTCAACGCGGGCGAGGTGCTGCGCCGCGAGCTGTCGGCCCGTTCCTGGTCGGGCGCCCACGTCGCGATGGGCACCAACGTCGACGTCTACCAGCGGGCCGAGGGGCGCTACCGGCTCATGCGCGACATCCTGGCCGCCCTGCGCGACCACGCGAACCCGTTCTCGATCCTCACCAAGGGCACGCTGATCACCCGCGACCTCGACCTGCTGCGGGAGGCGGCCACGGTCACCTCGGTGAGCCTGTCCATGTCGGTCGGCTTCGTCGACGAGGCCCACTGGCGCGCGGTCGAGCCCGGCACCCCGAGCCCGCGCCGCCGGCTGGACACGATCCGGCGGCTGTCCGACAGCGGCTTCGAGGTGGGCGTCCTCATGGCCCCGATCCTGCCCGGCCTGACCGACACCCAGGAGTCGATCGACGCGACGGTGGCGGCCCTGTCCGCGGCGGGCGCGGCGAGCATCGTCCCGCTGGCCCTGCACTTGCGCCCCGGCGCCCGCGAGTGGTATCGCGCCTGGCTGCTGCGCGAGCACCCGGAGCTGGGGCCGCGGTATCGGGAGCTGTTCGGGGACGGGTCGTATGCGCCGCAGTCGTACCAGCGCGAGGTGGCGGCCCGGGTCCGGCTCGCGGCCCGCCGGCACGGGATGCACACGGGCGGGATCGGCTCGACCCGGACAGACTCGACCAGCACGACGCGGACGGACTCCACCGACACGGGCCGGATGAGCTCGACCGACACGACGCGGACGGACTCGACCGACACGGGCCGGACGGACTCGACCGGCACGGGCCGGATGGGCCCGGGCGGCACGACGCGGACGGACTCGACCGACACGGGCCGGATGGGCCCGGGCGGCGCGGCTCGGAGGGGATCGACCGGCACGGATCGAAGGGGCTCGGCCGGGACGAAGGCCAAGCCGCAGCGGGGGCCCGAGCCCGAACAGCTGACGTTGCTGTAGGACTTGGGACCGCCGTCGCCGATGCGCCGACCCGGGTTCGGCTCATGCGGGGCCGGGTCTGGCCGGGCGGCGGACGCGCAAAGGCGCTGGACTGTCGGCCATGTCGAGCCGAGGCGAGGTCCAGATTCGCGAGGCCACGGCCGGCCTGGCGCGCTGCGCCAGGCCGGCCCGGCCAGGGCGCTGCGTGTGCCCGGCACAGGCCCAGGCAAGGCGCTGCGTGTGCCCCGCCCAAGCCGCTGCGTGCGCCCGGCACAGGCCCAGCCAGGGCGCTGCGTGCGCCCCGCCCAGGGGCCCGGCCAAGCCGCTGCGTGTGCCCGGCACAGGCCCGGCCAGGGCGCTGCGTGCGCCGCGCGCGCTCAGGCAAGGCGCTGCGCGTGACCCGCCCAGGCCCGGCCTGGGCGCTGTGTGTGCCCGCGCAGGCCCGGCCATGCCGCTGCGCGTGACCCGCCCAGGCCCGGCCAGGGCGCTGTGTGTGCCCGCGCAGGCCCGGCCATGCCGCTGCGCGTGACCCGCCCAGGCCCGGCTACCGGTGCCACGCGGAGCGCGGCGGCGGTGAGCAGGCCATCGCGGGGTGCGCGCAGACGGAATCTGGGCCCGTCGCGGGCCGGCCTGATCGGCAGGGCTGTCCCTAGGCGGCGACGGCCGGCTCCGAGGGCTCCTCGGTGCGGTTGCGCCACCGCCGCCACCACGCGATCGGGGTGACCTTCTCCAGCGGCAGGAAACCCGTCATGGCGATCTGGTGCGGGATGAAGGAGATCGTGATCAGGCTGAACGTCATCAGGTGGAACAGGTAGAAGCCGGCCACGATCGCGTAGCGCCACTTCGGTCTCACGAAGAACACGATCGGGCTGAACAGCTCGAAGCCCACGATCCCGAACTGCGACACCGTGGTGAAGCCGGGGACCTTCAGCAGCCACTGCGCCAGCAGCGTGCCGCGCCGGATGAACGCGCGGGTCAGCGTCGCGCCGGTCAGCCACTCCAGGCCGCCGAAGCGCAGCTTGGCGATCGAGGAGAGGAAGTACGTGGCGACGACCGCGATCTGGGTGACCCGCAGCGCGAAGCCGCCCGCCTCGGACGGGGTCTGGTCGCCGTGGCGGGCCTTGCCGGCGGTGGGCAGCGCGGCGAGGGCGACCAGGATCGAGTACCGGTCGTGGTCGATCTTGCCGTAGCTCATCGCGATGAACATCCACTCGAGGTAGAGCGCGAACACCGCCCAGCCGAGCAGGCGGGGGGCGCGCCCGGTCGCCGCGAGCAGCGAGAGCGGGATGAGCGCGTAGTAGATCGCGTCGACGAGCAGGTGGGTCGGCGTGGGCAGGTGCAGCAGCCGGCCGACGATCAGCGGCTGGTAGAGGTTGCCGGGCAGGTTGCCGTGCGACTTGATCCAGGAGCTGAAGAACACCACGTCCAGCGGGATGAACAGGTACACCAGGGTGCGGAAGGCGGCGATGCGCGCCTTGGGCACGGGTGCGAAGAGCCAGCGCGTCACGGGCGGTACCTCGCCAGAACCACCTCGGTGATCTCCCCCGTCGGCTGGGCGTTGCGCAGGTGGTGCTGCACCTCGACGATGTCCACCTCGGCGAGCGGGGGCTTGCCGGGGTTGCGCGCGGCGTAGGACTCGCGGATCGAGGACAGCAGGGACGGATCGGCCTTGAAACGCTCGATCTGCGCCTCGATCTCGGCCCGCCGGACGCCCGCGTTGCCCTCGTCGAGCTCGAACCGGCGCCCGGTCGTGTCGATGCCGTCGGTGCGCAGCACGAGCACCGGCTCGTTGGGCTTGTCGGCGATGGCGAACATCTGGAACGGCGCGAACGGGAACGCCGTGTCGTCGCCCCAGAACGTGCCCGCCAGGGTCAGGGCGCCGAAGACGAGCGTCGCCACGATGCGCAGCACGCGCCCCCGCGCGTTCAACCCTTCCATCGGCTCGGGACTTTACCGCACGGTGAACAGGTCACGCTGTGTAGTGCGAGTGCGGTCACAATGCGTAGTGAACACGTACGACTTTGCTGGACTGTGACGCGCGTCTCTATACGGAGCGTTGCGATCGGGGTCGATCGCGGACCAAGATACTCACCACGAAGCGTGGGCGGCGGGCGCCAGGCAGAGCCCCGCCGCTTGCTGCGTTTTGTCACACTTGCCCGCTTCCCTCTATCGAGTGCCCGATCCGGCCCGGCATGCTGCGCAGACACCTGACAGAGGGGGCGACGATGCAGTTCGGCCGGTACTACGAGGAGTTCGACATCGGCGCGGTCTACCGGCACTGGCCGGGCAAGACGGTCACCGAGTCCGACGACCACCTGTTCTGCCTGCTGACCATGAACCACCACCCGCTGCACCTCGACGCGCACTACGCGCAGACGTCGACGCAGTTCGGGCGCAACGTGGTCGTCGGCAACTACGTGTACTCCATCCTGCTGGGCATGTCCGTCCCCGACGTGTCCGGCAAGGCCATCGCCAACCTGGAGGTCGAGTCGCTGCGGCACACGGCGCCGACCTTCCACGGCGACACGATCTACGGCGAGACGGTCGTGCTGGACAAGCGCGAGTCGGAGTCGAAGGACGACCGCGGCGTCGTGACCGTGGAGACCAGGGGATACAAGCAGGACGGCACGCTCGTCTGCGTCTTCCGGCGCCGGGTGATGGTGCCGAAGCGCTCGCACGCGGGGCCGGAGGCGCCCAGCTTCCCGGAGCCGAAGTCGTAACGGCAGGACCAGGCAAGCGTCAAGGAGGACGGCGTGGGGTTGCTCCGCAGGCTGCTGGGGCGGGAACCGGCGTGGGAGGAGCGCTGGGCGGTCTACCCGGGCGAGGTGGGCGGCCGGCTCGCGATGTACAACATCGATCTCGGCGCGGTCGAGGCCGCCCCGGTCGCCCGGTTCCCGCGGCGCTTCGACGTCGACTTCGCCTATACCGGTGACGGCGCCAGCGGCATGCCGGCCGCCGAGGAGCTGGCCTCCATCCACGAGCTCGACGCCGCCGTGCGCCAGGTCCTGCGCTCCGCCGGCGGCGCCCTCGTGGGCCGTGTGCTGTCGGACAACCACGGGCGCATCACCGGATACCTGCCCGCGGACGGCACCCCGCCGCCGCTGCCCGCGATCCCCGGCGTCACCCCCGAGATGTCGGTCGCGTCCGACCCCGGCTGGACCCGCGTCCGCGAGGAGCTGACGCCGGACGCGTGGCAGCGCAACATCATGGACGACAACCAGGTGGTGCAGGAGCTCGAGGCGCACGGCGACCGGCTCACCGCCCCGCGGGCGGTGGAGTTCCTGGCCTACTTCCCCGACCCGGACCGCGCCGAGTCCTCGGCCCAGGATCTGCGCGAGGACGGCTTCGCGGTCACGGTGGAGCGCGGCGACGAGGGCGACTTCGTCCTGCAGGCCATCCGTCGCGACTCCGTCGAGCCCCCGGCCCTGCACGAGGTGACGTGGAAGGTCCGCGGCATCGTCGAGCGCCACGACGGCATCTACGACGGCTGGGGCTGCATGGTGCAGACCTGACCCCTCCCGCCGCGACCCCGTCGCGGCCGGAGGGTCCGGTTGCGCCCCGGCGCGACCGATCCGCCCGGGCAAATCGCCGCAATCAGCGGATCTTTCGGCATACGCTCGGCGTGGGAGGTCGCCATGCCGAGCAAGCCCGCATCCGGCCCGTCCGGTCGCCCCGGCACCGGGGTCGACCTGCCGCTGCGCCGGCAGGAGTGGGACCTGCTCGTCCGGCTGCCCCGCACCGTGCTCGTCGCGGCCTGCGCCGGCGACGAGCAGGTGGACGCCGTCGCCGGGGTCGAGGCCATCGCCGCGGGTCAGCGCTCCCGCGCGCTGCTCGTGCGCGGAGTGGTCGCCGCCATCTTCGCCGAGCAGCTCACCGACAACGACATCGACGGCCCGTCGCTGGGCACCGCCGCCGTGCTCGCCGACTGCGGGTTCGCGATGCGGCTGCTGGCCGAGCGCCTCGGGCCCGACATCGCCCTCGCCTACGGCGAGTGGCTCATGGACATCGCCGCCAGCGTCGGGCGGACCGCCTGGCAGGCCGGGCGGATCCGCATCGGCGGGGTGGAGATCCCGCTGGCGGAGCGCCGCTTCGTCAACGGGATCGCCCGCGAGCTGTCGCGCGCCCTGCACCGCTGAGGCGGGCAGCACCCCGGCGCGCCGCGAACGCCGGTCGGGTGGGCTGGTCAACCCTTCTCACCCGACCGGCCTCCACCGGGCGGGCCCCGCGCGGTACCGTCGCCGCACCATGGAACCCGAGATCGAGCTCGCGGTCGGCGTAGGCCCCTGGATCGGGCCGTGGCCGGCCGAGCCCCACTACGACCCCGAGCTGCTGGCGGAGGGCGACCGGCGCAACGTCGTGGACCGCTACCGCTACTGGCGCCTCGACGCGATCGTCGCCGACCTCGACACCCGCCGGCACCCGTTCCACGTCGCGGTCGAGAACTGGCAGCACGACCTCAACATCGGCACGGTGGTGCGCAACGCCAACGCGTTCATGGCCGCCGAGGTGCACATCGTCGGGCGGCGGCGGTGGAACCGGCGCGGCGCCATGGTCACCGACCGCTACCAGCACGTGCGCCACCACCCGGACGTCGAGACGTTCCTCGCCTGGGCGCAGGGCGAGCGCCTGCCCCTGATCGGGATCGACAACCTGCCCGGCGCCCGGCCGCTGGAGCGGGCCGAGCTGCCCGAGCGGTGCGTGCTGCTCTTCGGCCAGGAGGGTCCTGGCCTGTCGGAACCTGCCCGGGAGGCGTGCGGCGCGGTGTACTCGATCGCACAGTACGGCTCCACGCGCTCCATCAACGCCGGAGTCGCCAGCGGCATCGCCATGCATACCTGGATCCGCCAGTACGGGGCCGCAAACCCCTGAACGGCCTTACCGTGGGTATATGGGCGTCGCAGTCAGCTGTCCCCGCTGTGGTGGTCCGGTGCGACCGCCAGACCTCATGCACTCCGAGTGGCGCTGCGACACCGACGGCGCGGTGCTGCCGTTGCACGTCGCGCAGCACATCGGCCCCGAGATCGCGGACGCGGCCAAGGCGAAGCTGATCGCCGCCGCGGCGCGGGCCGGGGACAAGCGGCCGACCCCGCTGTGGTGCCCGTGGCCGTTGCCGACCGGCTGGACCGTCACCGGTCTGGGGTGGGTCGGCGACGAGCGCTCGGGGGTCCGGGCGACCGCGCTGGCCTGCAGCGGCCCGGGGCCGGTCGAGCACGGGCCGGCCGACTGCGTGATCATCGCCGAGGAGCCGGGCATCGGGCTCGGCACCCGCTTCGCGGGCCTCCCGGGCACCGACCCGGGCCCGTTCTTCGACGGCGACATCGCCACCACCGTCGCGCACGCGAAGGTCCGGGCCGCCGGCTGGCCGACCCCGCTGTGGATGGCCAAGTCGCCCGAGGATCGATGCGCCTACGTCGGCGAGGCGGCCGGCATGTGGATCTACGTCATCACCTGGCCCGCCGCGGCCGGCTATCTGCTCGAGGAGGAGCTCGACCTGCACGATCTCGCCGACGACGTGCCAAGCCACCTCGTTTACGGCGCGCCGTCGCCTTATCTTCACGGCAAGGCGTAGACACCCGCGACTAGGATCAAGCTCCGATCAGACGCTCGGCGCGGCGCATCTGCACCGTGAGCCGCGTAGCTGATACGCTGAGTTTGGCCGGGGCGTCGGTGCGCGACGTTGCGGGGAGGGATTGACGGCGATGGTCAAGAAGGTCCTCACCTGGGGAGGCATTGCCTTCCTCATTTTCTTCGTGGCCTATCGGCCACAGTCGGCTGCCGAGGTGTTCAAGTCCATCGGCGGCGGCATCATGGACATCGCCACGGGATTCGGCGACTTCTTCTCCAGTCTCGTCGCCTAAGGGCCGGCCATGTCGACCGGCGCCGAGCCTCCCGAGGACGATCCGAACGCCCGGCGATTCCAGGACCGGGACACCGAGCCGATCCCCCGCGCGCGGCCGGGCTCGCGCCCGGAGTCGCGGGCCGACTACACCTCGTCCGACGAGCCGCCGATCGAATACTCGCCGACCTCCGACTACGAGGCCGCGCGGGACTACGAGGCGGCGCACGGCGGCGCGGAGCCGGCGCGCGGGGACTACACCACCGACGGCGACGACTTCAGCTCCGACCCGTATGCGGATCCGATGACCGACGGCGCGCACGCGCGCGGCGCGGCGGCCCCGCAGTACAGTGGCGCCCCGCCGTCGTTCTCGCAGGACGAGTTCGCCCGGCTCCAGGGCGGCGACTCGGTGCCGTCGGTGCCGCCCGGCAGCCGCATGGCGCCCCTGGAGGACGAGGCCAGCCGGCACGCGGCCCGCTACCTGTTCCCGACGGAGAAGTTCCGCGGGGAGTGGAAGCGGCACTGGATCCAGCTCGCGAAGGAGGGCCTGATCGCCATCTTCGCGACGATCGCGATGGGCTACATCGCCGGCTGGCTCACCAAGCACAACCAGGAGCAGCTGCGGACCGCCGTCGTGGTGATCTGGGCGGCGGTGGTGCTGTGGTGCGCGTGGAAGGTCGCCGACTGGTGGTACGACCGATTCATCCTCACCAACAAGCGAGTGATGGTCGTGTCGGGAATTTTCACGCGCAATGTGGCCATGATGCCGCTGCAGCGGGTCACGGACATGAAATACGTGCAGTCATTGACCGGCCGCATGTTCGGCTACGGACATTTCGAGCTCGAGTCCGCGGGTCAGGATCAGGCGCTGCGCAATATCCGCAACCTGCCCAACCCGAATGAGCTCTACCTGCGCATTGTCGAGGAAATGTACGAGCCCGAGGCCGTCGAGGCCCGCCTGGGCCGTGCGGTCACCGGCGAGGACGACGGCACCTGAACCTCAGAGATTCCTGAAAACCTCCGCATTCGTGCAACCCCGCAGCCCCCTCGTGGCGTCTTCGTACGTGGGCGCGGAGGGTGGAGGGGGCGGCCGGTGCCGGACGACGCAGGGTTCCGCGAGGAAGACTTTCGTGATTTCGTCGGGCTCCGTTCCAAGGCGCTGCTGCGCACGGCCTATCTGCTGGCCGGGGACTGGGCCACGGCGGAGGATCTGCTGCAGATCGCGCTGACCAAGACCTTCCTCGCCTGGAAGCGCCTCGGGCACATCGAGGCCGTCGAGCCCTACGCGCGCCGGGTCCTCGTCAACACCGCGACGAGCTGGTGGCGGCGGCGCTGGCACGGCGAGCGGCCGACCGAGATCCTGCCCGAGGGCGCCGCGGCCGACCAGCTCGAGCAGAGCCTGGAGCGCGACGCCATGTGGCGGCATGTGCGCAACCTGCCCAACCGGCAGCGGGCCGTGCTCGTCCTGCGCTACTACGAGGACCAGTCCGAGGCCGAGACCGCCCGCCTGCTCGGCGTCTCCGTCGGCACCGTCAAGAGCCAGACCTCCCGCGCCCTGGCCACGCTGCGCGAGAAGCTCAGCGCGGAGGGTGTGCGTCCCGCCACACGAACCCAGCCCGCCCGCCCTCCCACCGGCCCGCCTCCGGCGCCGATCGTGCCGGATGTCGAGGAGGTTGACGAGGCCGAACAACCTTTCGCCGAGGCTGAAGCGCTTCTACCCGCGGACACCGTGGTCGAAGAACCGGTGGAAGTCTGACCGTGCGGTTGGGTTTGGAGACGTGACGAGCATGCTGGAAGACGAGCTCCGCGACACGTTCGCGGCCAAGGCGGGAAGCCCCCCGCCGGGGTCGCTCGCGTCGCTGGACGGGTTCGCCGACGCCGCCATCCGGGGCGCCGCGCGGGTCCGCCGGCGGCGGCGCGCCGCGGTGACCGGGCTGACCGGGATCGTCGCGTTCGCCGTCGCCTCCGCCGCGATCCTGCACACACTGACCGCCGGCGCGCCCGGCGGCTCGCCGCAGCCGCCCGGGCCGCTCGCCCAGGAGAGCCCCACCCAGCGCCCGTCGACGGCCGGCACCCCGACCGCCCCGGTCACCCCGTCGGAGATGCGCGAGGTCACCGCCATCGGCCCGAGCGCCGAGGCGGCCACCCGGGTGCGGCTGCAGCTGCCCGCCAGGGGCACCGTCACCGCGGCCTACCAGGCCAAGGACGGCTACCTGGTGGTCAACACCCAGCCCGACGGCGACAAGCAGCTCGTCCTGCAGGACGACGACGAGCGGCAGCAGGTGCTGGTCGACGACGCGACCAACATCGTGGTGGCCAAGGACGGCAGGACCGTGGCCTGGGCGTCGAAGGGCACGATGAACGTCGGCACCCGCAGCGACCAGAACGCCAAGACGATCACCCAGGGTCCCACCGCCCCCGTGCCGCCCAACACCGAGCCGGTCACCTTCGTCGGCACGAACCTGGTGGTCAGCAACGACGACAAGGGCTTCGACGTCTGGCACACCGAGCGGTCGTACAGCCCCACCTGGGACAGCACCGTGGTGCGGGTCTTCGGCGGCACCCAGGACAACAACGGCGTCTACGCCGAGCTCAAGCCGGCCGGCGCCGCGGACACCGCGATGTGCCTGGCCCAGCTCCAGTTCGACCAGCCGTTCAAGATCATGAAGAAGGCCTGCGGGCTGCCGGTCGCGGCCCCGGCCGGGGCGCGCATCTCCCCCGACGGCCGCTGGCTCGCCTACCCGGTCGTGGGCCTGAAGCAGGTCGCGATCCTGGACCTGACCGCGGTGTTCGACCCCGGCTTCAAGGCCAAGCTGTGGAACCTCGCCGTCACCACGAAGACCATGTGGCTCAATACCAAGACCTTCGTGGTCGACAACAGCAAGAAGTTCCTGAAGCTCGACCCCACCGGCCAGGCGGACCAGGTCGACCAGCTGGACCAGGAGAGCGACGGGGTCGTGCTCATCGAACCGCTCGCGGCGAAGTAAAGGTTCATAAACTGGGGGCGTGCGAATCGATCTCCACGCCCACTCCACCGCCAGCGACGGCACGTCGACCCCGGCCGAGCTGGTCGGGGAGGCGTCCGCGGCCGGGCTGGACGTCCTCGGGCTCACCGACCACGACACCACCGGTGGCTGGGCCGAGGCCTTCGCGGCCCGCCCCGAGGGCCTCACCCTGGTGCCCGGGGCCGAGCTGTCGCTGCGCTGGCACGGCGGTGCGAGGCCGATCGGCCTGCACATGCTCGCCTACCTCTTCGACCCCACCGACGCGCCCCTGACCGCCGAGCTCGCCCGGGTGCGGGCCGCCCGCGAGACCCGCGCCGAGCGGATGACCCACCTGCTGCGCGCCGACGGCATCGACGTCACCTGGGACGAGGTGCGCGACTACGCCGGCGGCGGCACCGTCGGCCGCCCGCACCTGGCCCAGGCCCTCATGCGCCGCGGCCTCGTCGGCAGCGTCACCGAGGCCTTCCAGCCGCAGTGGCTCGGGGCCCGCTACCGCCTCCCGAAGGACGACATCGACGTCTTCGAGGGCCTACGGCTGATCCTGGGCGCGGGCGGGGTGCCGGTCTTCGCGCACCCGCGGGCCAGCGTCCGCGGCCCGATCGTGCCCGACTCGCTCATCGTCGAGCTGGCCGCCGCCGGGCTCTTCGGGCTGGAGGCCGATCACACCGACCACAGCCCGCGGGAGCAGGCCGAGATGCACGCGCTCGCCGGGCAGCTGGGTCTCGTCACCACCGGCAGCAGCGACTACCACGGCACCCACAAGACCGTCCGGCTCGGCGCCCGCACCACGGCCCCCGAGGTCCTGGAGCGCATCGTCGCGGCCGGGCGGGGAAGCGGCGTGGTGGGGTGACGACGGAGTACAGCGGGACCGGCGATCCGCGGCGCAGCATCGACCTGCTGTGGGGGCGGCTGCCGGCCCCGGCGGCGCGGCGCGGCCCGCGGCCCAAGTTCACCGTGCCGGGGATCGTCGCCGTCGCCGTGGCGCTCGCCGACGCCGAGGGGCTCGGCGCGGTGTCGATGCGCCGGGTGGCGCAGCGGCTCGGGGTGACCGCGATGTCGCTCTACACGTACGTGCCCAGCAAGGCCGAGCTGCTCGACGTGATGGTGGACGCGGTCA
This sequence comes from Dactylosporangium sp. CA-139114, assembly GCF_050955725.1. Lineage (NCBI taxonomy): Bacteria > Bacillati > Actinomycetota > Actinomycetes > Micromonosporales > Micromonosporaceae > Dactylosporangium > Dactylosporangium sp. CA-139114. The sequence goes on along the minus strand of NZ_CP192080.1, from coordinate 829,568 downwards.
GCGGCGAGGCGGTCCGGGAGGTCCACGCGGCCGAGGGCTGGCGCGAGCGGCTCACCGAGGTGGCCCGCACGAACTGGGAGCTCTACCGCCGTCATCCCTGGCTGCTGCAGGTGGCGACGAGCCGGCCGGTCCTGGGGCCGAACAGCATCGCGAAGTACGACTTCGAACTGCGCGCCTTCGAGGGCACCGGCGTGTCCGATGTGGAGACCGACCAGCTGCTGAGCCTGGTGCTCGACTACGTCACCGGCGCGGCGCGGGCCGCGGTGCTGGCCGATCAGGCCGAACAGCGCACCGGCCGCAGCGACACGGAGTGGTGGGAGGCGTGGGCGCCGCTGCTCTCCGAGGTCCTCGACCCGGCCCGCTTCCCGACCGCGGCGCGCGTCGGGCAGGCGGCCGGGGAGGAGTACGGCGCCGGCGATCCCGTGCGCACGTTCACGTTCGGCCTGCAGCGGGTGCTCGACGGCATCGCGCGGTTCATGCCGCCGAGCACCCCGTGATCAGCGCAGGGTCGTGTAGATGGCCTTGGTGAGGGTGCCGTTGGCGTCGTCACCGTCGAGCGACCAGATCATCGCGCCGCCGTAGCCGGCGAGGCGGACGTACAGACCCTTCTGAGCCACGACGACCGGGTCGTCGAAGGTCCAGAACGTCGTGCCGTTGAACAGCCACGCGTGGCCGGACAGCAGGTCGTGGTAGACCTTGTAGCCCTGCTGCGGCAGCGTCGCGAGGACCTTGTAGTCCTCGTTGCCCGCCGCCCACGTGCCCGGCGCCGGTCCGGTCGCCGTCTGGAACAGGCCGTTCTTGGCGTTCGTGACGCCGGTCCAGCCCTGGCCGTAGTACGGCACGCCGAGCACGAGCTGCTTCTTGGGCGCGCCGCGGTCGGTCCACGCCTTGAGCGCCGTCGACCCGCTGAAGTCCGGCGTCGTGGGCGCGTTGCGCGGCACGAAGAGCGCGGACTGCTGGTTGGTGGTGGTCTCCCAGGTGCCGTGGTAGTCGTAGCCCTGGACGGAGCCGAAGTCGAGGTACTTGAAGATCTTGTTCGCCTCGAAGCCGGCGTCGATCTTCGCCGGGGAGGCCGGCAGGAACGCCGTCAGCGTCGCCTTCTTGCCCAGCTGCTTGCGGAACTCCGCGACGAGCTTGGTGAAGTTCTGCTTGTCCTCGGGCCGGATCACGTTGCCCGGGTTGCCCTCGGAGCCGGGCCACTCCCAGTCGAGGTCGAAGCCGTCGAACACGCCGGTCGACATGAACGTGTCGATGCAGGACTTCACCAGCGCCTGGCGCGACGCGTCGGTCAGCGCGGCGTCGGAGAAGTTCGCCGACAGGGTCCAGCCGCCCAGCGACATGAGGACCTTGAGGCCGGGGTGCATGGCCTTGAGCTTGCGCAGCTGGTTGAAGTTGCCGGCGAGCGGCTGGCCGGCCTCGTCGGCCTTGCCGTCGACGCTCTCCGCCGCGGACACCGGGCGCTGGTAGTCGGCCCACGGGTCGGCGGACTCGCACTTGCCGGCCGCGTTGACACCGCCGAAGGCGTAGTTGATGTGGGTCAGGCGCGAGGCCTGGCCGCTGGTCTCGAGGTTCTTGACGAAGTACGAGCGGCCGTAGATGCCCCACTGGATGAAGTACCCGACCCGCTTGTACTCGTCCTGGTGCGGGGCACCGTGGGCGCCGGCCGCCGTCGCGGGCGCGAGGGCCAGCGACGTCACCGCCAGCGCGGCCGCAACCCCCGCCAGGAGCCTGCGTTTGCCCATGAACCCTCCATCTGTAAGGAAAGTTTGCTGTTCTCTGGCAACGTAGGGGCGGCATTCCATGACGTCAAGACCCTGGTATCCGCTCGATACGGGCCTGCTACGACAATCCGGTCGTGGATGTGAAGCTCTTCGGCGAAGTGTTCGTGACGCTGCTCGTGATCCTTGATCCCCCGGGCGCCGTGCCGATCTTCCTCGCCCTCACCGGCCAGCTCGAACGCCGCGACCGCAACCGCGCGGCGCTGCAGGCCGTGCTGCTCGCGCTCGGCGTCATCGTCGCCTTCGCGGTGCTGGGCCGGCAGATCCTGGGCTACCTGCACATCGACCTGCCCGCGCTGCAGGGCGCCGGCGGCCTGCTCCTGCTGCTCGTGGCGCTCGAACTGCTCACCGGCAAGACCGACGACCCGCGGCACGAGGTGACGTCGAACGTGGCCCTCGTGCCGCTGGGCACGCCGCTGCTGGCCGGGCCGGGCGCGATCGTCGCCACGATGCTGTTCGTGCGGCGAGCCCACTCCTTCTCGGGCTACTCGGCCATCGCGGTGGGCATCATCGCCGTGATGCTGGTGGTGTACCTCGTGCTGCGCTTCTCCGGCGTGCTCGTGCGCATCCTGCGGCCCAGCGGCATCGAGGTCGTGACCCGGATCGCCGGTCTGCTGGTGGCCGCGATCGCCGTGCAGCTGCTGGCCGACGCCATCGGGGCGTTCGTGACCACCTATCTGCACTCGCCGCACTGACGTTTTTGTCGTACCCCGATGGCAGGATGCTCGGTGTGGAGCAGTTGGGATTGTTCGCACCGCCGCCGCGCCTGTTCACCTGCACGCCCAGCAAACTCGGCAGCTACGAGGACTGCCCGCGCCGCTACCGGTTCACCTACGTCGACCGCCCCGCCCCGCAGAAGGGGCCGCCGTGGGCGCACAACTCCCTCGGCGCATCGGTGCACACGGCCCTCAAGAACTGGTATGCGCTGGAGCCCGGCCGCCGGGTGCCGGAGGCGCTGCCGGGCCTGCTGAAGGCGACCTGGGTCCGCGAGGGCTACCAGGACGACGCGCAGGAGCGGGAGGTCTACCGGCGGGCGCTGGGCTGGCTCGAGTCCTATGTGGAGTCGCTCGACCCGGCCGAGGAGCCCGTCGGGGTGGAGCGGACGGTCGCGGCCCGCACCGAGACCCTGGCGCTGTCGGGGCGCGTGGACCGGATCGACCAGCGCGGGGACGAGCTCGTGATCGTCGACTACAAGACCGGGCGGGGCGGGGTCTCGCAAGACGACGCACGCGGGTCCCGGGCGCTGGCGCTGTATGCGATCGCGGCCGCCCGGGTGTTCCGCAAGCCCTGCCGCCGGGTCGAGCTGCACCACCTGCCGACCGGCACGGTGGCGGCATTCGAGCACACGGATGCGTCCCTGGAACGGCACCTGCGCCGGGCGGAGGCGACGGCGGCGGACATCCTGGCCGACTCGGACTTCGCCCCGCGCACCGGCCCGCAGTGCTCGTGGTGCGACTACCGCAAGATCTGCCCGGAGGGGTCCTCGTCCCCGCCGAAGGACCCCTGGACAGCGGTGACGGGGTGACGGCGCATGCGCTTCGGCATCTGTGTCTGCACGCTCGGGGACTTCGCGGAGCCGTCGCTGGTGGTCGACGTGGCCGTTGCCGCCGAGGCCGCCGGGTGGGAATACCTGTTCGTCTGGGACCACCTCGCCTTCGCCTGGGGCGTGCCCTCCGCTGATGCCTGGGTGACGCTCGCCGCCGTCGCTCAGGCCACCTCGGCCATCCGGATCGGGACCGCGGTCACGCCCCTGCCGCGGCGGCGGCCGGCCGTGGCGGCCAGCTCCGTCGCGACCCTCGACCGGCTCAGCCGCGGGCGGGTCGTGCTCGGCGTGGGCCTCGGGGGCGTCGATGCCGAGTTCACGGCCTTCGGGGAGTCGGCCGATCTCAGGGAGCGGGCCCGGCTGCTCGACTCCGGGCTGTCGATCGTCGGCGGGCTGCTCGGCGGCCAGAGCGTCTCCGGGGTCAGCCTCGCGCCGCCGCCGGTGCAGCGGCCCCGGCCGCCGATCCTCGTCGGCGGGGCCAGCCGGGCGGCGCTGCGGCGGGCCGCCCGGTGGGACGGGTGGCTGGCGGCCGGGGACGACGAGACGGGGATGAGCGTGTCACCCGCGGCCATCGCCGAGTCCGTCGCATACATCCGGCAGCGGCGGGAATCGCCGTTCGAGGTGGTGCTCACCGGCCACTCCGCCGGGCCGGGCGATCCGATCCTCGCCGGGTATGCCGACGCCGGGGTCACGGTCTGGCTCGAGCACATCCACGGGCGGCGGGGGTCGCTCGGGGAGCTCATGCGCCGCATCGCGGATGGCTGAGGCCTGGGACATGGCCGGCGTGGGTGCGAGGCGGAGAGCGGACTTCGAGACGCCACGGCCAGCCCCGCCGCGCCGGGCCAGGCCGCACCGCACCGCACCGCGCCGGGCCGGGCCGGGCCGGGCCACATCACACCGCGCCGCGCAGCACCGCGCCGCGCAGCACCGCGCCGGGCCTGGCCTGGCCTGGCGAGACCGGGCCTGGCCTGGCGAGACCGGGCCGGGCCGACCCCGGCCAAGGCGCCGCGCGCCTTGCAAAGGCTCGGCTACCCGCGTTGGAACCCACCCTTCGCGCGGGATGCACGCAGAGGGCATCAGGCAGGGTCTCGCGGGGCCCGGCGCGGTGAGGCAACGGGGCGTCAGGCGAAGGAGATGATGGGCAGGCCGCACACGATGAGCAGGACCACGTAGCCGGTGACCATCGCCGCCAGGGCCAGGCCGGCGCCCGGGCGTTGCTCGCGCCGGCACTGGGACCACGCGATGTGGCCCATGAGAATGCCGAACGGGGGTAGCAGGACGGCGCAGATCAGGGCGGCGATCGCCAGGCCGTTGACTCGCACCTGAGAACCATTTCACAAGGTCCATGCCGCCGGAAGCTTGATGCACCCGGGATACCCGCCGGTAACTTCTTGGCAGGAGCCGATCCACGGAGGTCTCACATGGCCCGTCTCGCTCGGACGCCCGGGCTCAGCGATGTCCAGCAGTCGATGCTCGAGACCGTGCGGGCCTTCGTCGACAAGGAGATCATTCCGCACGCGCAGCGGCTCGAGCACGACGACGTCTACCCGGACGACATCGTGGACGGCATGCGCGAGATGGGGCTGTTCGGCATCACCATCGCCGAGGAGTACGGCGGGCTCGGCGAGTCGCTGCTCACCTACGCGCTCGTCGTCGAGGAGCTCTCCCGCGGGTGGATGTCCGTGTCGGGGATCGTCAACACGCACTTCATCGTGGCCTACCTCGTCGCCCAGCACGGCTCCGACGAGCAGCGGCAGCGGCTGCTGCCCCGGATGGCGACCGGCGAGGTGCGCGGGGCGTTCTCGATGTCCGAGCCGGGCACCGGGTCCGACGTGGCCGCGATCCGCTCTAAGGCCGTCGCCGACGGCGACGACTGGGTGCTCGACGGGCAGAAGATGTGGCTCACCAACGGGGCGCGGTCCTCCGTCGTCGCCACGCTCGTGAAGACCGAGCTCGGGGCCGAGTCCGTCTACGGGAACATGACGACGTTCCTGCTGGAGAAGGAGCCCGGGTTCGGGCTCAGCGAGCGCCTGCCGGGGCTGAACATCCCCGGGAAGATCGAGAAGATGGGGTACAAGGGCGTCGAGACCACCGAGATGGTGCTCGACGGCGTCCGGGTGCCCGGCTCGGCGGTGCTCGGCGGCGCGGACAAGGCCGGCCGCGGCTTCTACCAGATGATGGACGGCATCGAGGTCGGGCGGGTCAACGTGGCCGCGCGGGCCTGCGGCATCTCCATCCGGGCGTTCGAGCTCGCGATCGCCTACGCCCAGCAGCGGCACACGTTCGGCCAGCCGCTCGTCAAGCACCAGGCGATCGCGTTCAAGCTGGCCGAGATGGCCACGAAGATCGAGGCGTCGCACGCCCTCATGGTCGGGGCCGCCCGGCTCAAGGACGCCGGGCAGCGCAACGACGTCGAGGCGGGCATGGCCAAGCTGCTGGCCAGCGAGCACTGCGCGGAGGTCGTCCAGGAGGCGTTCCGCATCCACGGCGGCTACGGGTACTCCAAGGAGTACGAGATCGAACGCCTCATGCGCGAGGCGCCCTTCCTGCTCATCGGCGAGGGCACCTCGGAGATTCAGAAGACCATCATCAGCCGGGGTCTGCTGCGGGACTACGGGGCGCGCTGAGCGCGTGCACCGCGCGGACGACCGCGATGCAGGTGTTCTCGAGGAAGTCGACGCCGGCGGCCTCGGCCAGGGTGCGGCCCGCGGGGCTGTAGATGTCCTGCTGCAACCAGATCGCGGGCGCGCCGATGGCCAGCGCGTCCTTCACGACCTGGGTCGCGTCGGCCGACGGGCGGAACACGTTGACCAGGTCGACCGGGAACGGGATGTCGGCGAGCCGGCGGTAGGCGCGCTCCCCGAAGATCTGGTCCGCGAACGGGTTCACGGGCACGATGCGCCAGCCGTGGAGCTGGATCTGCAGGGGCACCGCATGGGCCGTCTTCGAGCGATCCCGGGAGGCGCCCACGACCGCGATCGTCCGGGCCTCGCGCAGGATCTGTTCAGCGCTGCGCATGCCCCCCAACCTAGCTCGCCGCCACTGCCCCGGCCCGTGCCGCGCCCGGGGTGCGTCGCGGGCAACGCGCCGGCTCAGCCGGCGGCGAGGATCGGGCGGGGACCGCCGTGCAGGCCGGCGGCGAGGCGGGCCTCGAGCAGCAGGCCGTGCACGCGCCCGGCCTCGGCCGCGTCGCCGATCGCGCAGCGCAGGCGCGCGTGGGACTGGTAGTAGCCGAGCAGGTCGGTCAGGAACAGCAGGCTCGCGTCGACGCCGGCCGGGCGCAGGGTGACCGGGTGGCGGCGGCCCGCGACGAGCAGGTCGAGCCGCGGGTTGGCGCGGTCGCCGTTGAGCTCGACGGCTTCGATGCGCTCCCACGGGTACGGCCGCCCCCGCACTTCCACCCCGTCCGGGCTCAGCCGCAGCACGGAGGCGCCCACGGCCAGGCGCACCGACAGCTGCACGCCGACGAGGACGGACGGCGTGGCGAGGGCCGCGGCGACGGCCCACCCCGCCGGGTCGCCGGTGCACAGCGGCGCCGCGATCACGAGCGTGACGGCGAGGGCGAACGCGCGCCCGGCCCGGGCCGCGACGAGCCCCCGCGGCGCGAAGAACTCCCAGCCGGGGCGGGCGTCGGGCTCCTCGCGGCGGCGCAGGTCGGTGAGCAGCTGGTCGAGCCCGATGAGCGCGACGGCGATGAGGCCGAAGACGACGTACCCGCCGGGCACGAACGCGTGCACGAGGGCGCCGACGGCCCCCACCAGCACCGACGGCGCGACGACCCGGGCCCAGCGCATGCTTTCCAGGCTAGGAACGGCCGGGGCGGGCCGCGTCGGGCGATCAGGTGGCCTGGCGGGCGAGGGTGCCGCGCAGGCGGACGAGCTCCTCCGGGGTGCCGATCTCGGGGCGCTGCTGCGGATGCTCGACGTACGTGTGGATCGCCCGGAACAGGAACCACAGCGACACGTCGAGCGGCACGTCCTGGCCCGGCTGGAAGCGCTTCAGGCGGGCGCCCTCGATGAGCTCCGGGTGGGTGACCGTCCACAGCTGGTGCTCCGGCCCCGGCCCGAGCGCCGCCCAGGGCACGAAGCTGCGGCCGCCGTCGACCGCGATCCCGCCCCGGGTGAGCAGCAGCGGGCCGCTGCGGATCATGCGGAACAGCAGCAGGAGCACCGTGCAGCCGTTGACCACCAGGATCGCCCAGGCCATCGTGGGCACGATCCGCCCGGCGACCCGCATCCCGTTGAGCGCCATGAGCAGCAGGGCGGCGCTCAGCAGGCCGTTGAACACGCACTGGCGGCGGAACGCGGGCAGCGCGGCGAAGGCCGGCTCCCCGCGGTACACCGTCAGCTTGAAGGTCGACGGCCCCCGGGTGCTGCGGGTGAGCTGGACGAGCCCCACCGCGATGCCCAGCACGGTCAGTGGCTGGAGCACGAGGATCAGCGGCAGGAACGCCTCGGGCTCGCCGGACAGCAGCACGACCTCGCACGCCGCCCCGACGGTGGCCGGCGGCGTCAGCAGCACCACGTAGTCAGCCGGACGAGCCCCCATACGGCCAAACATAGCCAGCGAACCTGGGCATTCGCTGATGACCGGTTCAGGGCGGCGTCAGCGGTACTGCGCCTCCCGCACGCTGTTGCCGCCGTCGATCACGAGCATCTGGCCGGTGATGTACGACGCGCCGGGCGAGCACAGGAAGGCGATCGTGGCCGCGACCTCCTCCGGCGTGCCGGGGCGCCCCATCGGCGTGCCGAAGCCCTGCTTGAGCTCGACGAGGGTGGACGCGCCGGTGTGGATGATGCCGGGGGCGACGGCGTTGACCGTGATCCCGTCGGCGACGAGCTCCATGGCCAGCGCGCGGGTCAGCCCGACGACGCCGGCCTTGGCCGCGGCGTACCCGGCCTCGGCCGGCAGCGCGTTCACCGGCCCGGCGGTCGCGGCGAGGTTCACGATGCGGCCCCAGCCGTGCTCGGCCATGCCGCCGACGAAGGCCCGGCTGACCAGGAACGCGGTGGTGAGGTTGCGGTCGATCTCGGCCCGCCACTCCTCGTAGGTGAGCTGGGCGACCGGGCGCAGCACCTCGGGGCTGGCCTTGCTGGCCAGGCCGGCGTTGTTGACGAGGATGTCGACCGCGCCGAGCTGGTCGAGCACGGCGTCGGCGAGCGCGCCGACCTCGGCCTCGACGGTCAGGTCGGCGACGAAGCCGATCACGCCGAGCTCGCTGGCCCGGTCGTGGATGCGCCGGGTGGTGGAGACGATCGCGACGGCGGCGCCCATCTGCTTGAGCCGGCGGGCCGTGGCGTAGCCGATGCCGTCCGGGCTGCCCGCGCCGGTGACCAGGGCGACCCGTCCGTCGAGCCGGTCGATCGCGGCCGGGGTCTCCTCCTCGGCGGTGTCGCCGGCGAGGTCGGGACCGCTGGACGGGACGGCTCGCAGGGTGCGGCGCGCGGAGGACGGCCGGCTCGCGTCGCGCCGGCCGCTCTTGCCGGCGGGGCCGCTGGAACGTAGGTCGGGTGCCATACGGCAAATCCTGCCTGCCGGACGCGCCACCGGGCAATGCGACGCGCGTTTTCTCAGTTTGGCGGGGTGAAGACGGTGCCGCGTTTCATCCCTGCGGCGCGCCCCTTGGCCGCGATGACCAGGGCCATCTTGCGGGAGGCCTCGTCGATCATCTCGTCGCCGAGCATGACGGCGCCGAGGCGGCCACCCTCCTCGGAGGTGTAGTAGTCGTACGCGTCCAGGATCAGCTCGGCGTGGTCGTAGTCGTCCTGGGCGGGCGAGTACACCTCGTTGGCCGCCTCGATCTGGCCCGGGTGCAGCACCCACTTGCCGTCGAAGCCGAGCGCGGCGCTGCGCCCGGCGACCTCGCGGAACGCCTCGACGTCGCGGATCTGCAGGAACGGGCCGTCGATGGCCTGCAGGTCGTGCATGCGGGCGGCCATCAGGATGCGCATGAGGATGTAGTGGTAGGGGTCGCCCGGATACCCGGGGATGAGCCCGCCCACGACCAGCGACTTCATGTTGATCGAGGCCATGAAGTCGGCCGGGCCGAAGATGATGGTCTCGACGCGCTTGCTGGCCGCGGCGATGGCATCGACGTTGACCAGCCCGGCGGCGTTCTCGATCTGCGCCTCGATGCCGATCGTGTTGCGCTCGAGCCCCAACGTCTTCTCGATCTGGGTCAGCGTCAGATCGAGCCATTCGATCTGACCGGCGCTCTGCACCTTGGGCAGCATGATGGCATCGAGGTTCTCGCCGGCGCCCTCGACGACCTCGATGACGTCGCGGTACGTCCACGGCGTCGTCAGGTCGTTGACCCGCACGACACGCGTCTTGCCCGCCCAGTCGCCTTCGTTGAGGGCCGCCACGATGTTCTTGCGCGCCTCGGGCTTGGCCAGCGGCGCCACGGCGTCCTCGAGGTCGAGGAACACCTGGTCGGCCGGCAGCCCCTGAGCCTTCGCCAGCATCTTCACGCTGGAGCCGGGCACGGCGAGGCACGAGCGGCGCGGGCGTCCCAGGGCGGCCATCGGCGGCTCCTTATCGAGGTTCAGGCGGCTACCAAACGGTAACCTCGACGCGTGAGTACACAGAACTCCCCTGTGGGAGATCTCACCGGCCGTACGGTGGTCATCACCGGGGCCAGCTCCGGCATCGGCCTGGCCGCCGCGATCGACATGGCCCGCCGCGGCGCGAACACCGTGCTCGTCGGGCGCGACCCCGCCCGGCTCGAGGCCGCGGCCGCCGCGGTCTCCCAGGCGGGCGGCGGCCGGACAGCCCCCGCGTACCGCAGCGACTTCGCCCGGCTCGACGACGTCCACGTGCTCGTCGACCACCTGCGCCAGCGCTACCAGCGCATCGACGTGCTGGCCAACAACGCGGGCGGCGTCGTGCGCGGCCACCAGATCACCCCCGACGGCTTCGAGGCGACCCTGCAGACCAACCACCTCGCGGCGTTCCTGCTCAGTAGTCTCCTGCGCGAACAGCTCCGCGGGGGCCGGATCATCAACACCGCCTCGGGCGCGCACGCGATGGGCGCCCTCGACCCCGCCGATCTGCGCGGCGCCCGGAAGCGGGGGTTGTGGCGGCAGTACGGCTCCGCGAAGCAGGCGAACATCCTCTTCGCCGCCGAGGCGTCCCGCCGCTGGCCGGACATCATGTCGGCGTCGTACCACCCGGGCTTCGTGCGCAGCCGCTTCGGCTCGACGATCGGCGTGAACCTGGCGGCGCGGCTGGCCCCGTTCGCGCGCAGCCCGCAGCGCGGGGCGGACACGCTGGTGTGGCTGGCCGCGACTCCGGCGTCGCAGCTGACGTCGGGCGGGTACTACGTGGATCGCAAACTGACCCGGCCGTCCCGCGACACCGACAGCCCCGCGCTGGCGGCCCGGCTGTGGGAGGAGAGCCTGCACGCCGTCGGCCTGGGGTGATGCCTTGGTTACCGAGCGCTTTTTCGATCTTGTCGGAGCGTGATCGATTAGGTTGCGGTGGGTAAGATGAGGTTTGAAAAAGGAGGACGGCCACCGGGCGATCTGACTCCTTCTCGCAGGTGAACGGCCCTTTGCGCCACGGACTTTGCTGGGGGCGGACGGTGAGCGGCTCACCGGCCCCGTGCGCCGCGGACTTTGTGGAGGCGGAACGGGCGACGGGGGATGCGGGTGGCGGGGGTCGGGCGGGGCGGGGCGGCCTGAGCGTCGTCGGGCATGTCCGCGGAGGCGCCGGCCGGGGTGAGACGGCTGACGACGCAGCGCTCGGCCCACCTTCGGACGAGGTCGTCGGCGGCGCCGGAGCTGTTGAGGCGCTTGGCGGCGAGCTGGGGGACGAGTTCGGTCCACGCCTCGTCCTGCGGGGCGATGCGGGTGACGTCGGCGGGGAAGGTGACGATCCGGCCGCCGTGGTCGCCCCGGAGGATCACCTCGGCGGTGTCGGCCTCGGCGAGGCCGGGGATCGCCTGCTCGCCCTCGCCCGTCACGACCAGGAGGGCGCCGCCGAGCCAGGCGCACCAGGCGAGGGTTGGGGGGTTGCCGGCGACGGCGATCCAGGCCACTGCGGCTTTCTTTGCCGCCTCCTCGACCAGTGCGTCCATGTTCGACATCCAATCACGGTCGGGGGTGATGGGGCCGCTGGTGTTGGCCTCGATCTGGGCCGCTGCGGCTGCCAGCGGGGCGCCGGCATGGGGGCGCGTCACTGGCCGGGGCCGCTGGGGTTGGAGGCCGCTGGGGCAGCCGTCGAGGCGTTGACCTGGGGCGGTGCTCGCGGGTGGCGGGGCGCTGCCGGGCGGGTTGGAGCCGAGGCGGAGATCTTGCGGCCTTCGAGTCAGGGGTCTGCGCTTTGGAGTCGGGGGCGGGGATCTTGCGCCGCCGAGGGGCCGTGCGTGTCCTGGCCGCGTTGGCCGGAGTCGCAGCGCCCAGCACGGCCGCCGCCCCCAAGACCGCCCCCGCCCTCCCCGCCGCACGGGCCCGCCCCGGGTGCCGACCACAATTGCGCCCGCTTGACCGTTTTGACCATCAATCAACGTATTTTTCGGGACATCAGGGCATAGCATCTGACGCGCCGCCTGCGCTGCGGCATCCGCGGGTTCGCGCTGCCGGGGTTTGCCGCACTGCGGCACCCACGCCGCCGGCTGCTCTGCGCTGTGGATTTTGAGGCACTCGGCCGCCGTTGACTCCGCGCTCCGAACCGCCCGCGCAGCGCCGAACCGATCCCCAGCATCCGAAAAAGGGCGCAAATGCGGATTTATGCGGAAATTTCTGGTCGTGGCGCCGCATCCCGGTACTCGGTCGACGTGTAGCGCAGCGCCTCGACGTGCACCGGCCACTCCCCCGCCGGCCAACCCCCCTTGCGCAGCAAGGCATCCACGAACCGCTCCGCATCCGGCAGCTTCGCCCACACCGCCGGCAAGAACGTCGCCCGCCGCGCCCCATCCTGCAGAATCAAGCCATCCTCGCCCGGCCGCAATTCCGCCACCAGGGCGGTTCGGGACTCCGCGGCAACCGGCTCGGGCCGGCTCAGCACCGACACCTTCACGTCGAGCCCCGGCCAGTCCTCAACTGTCACCGGAGGCAGCCGAGGATCGCGCATCGCCTGCACAGCATTGCGCACCACGTCACGGTGCAGCGGCTGGACGGCCTCCAGGCTGCCCACACACCCCCGCAGCACCCCGGCCCGCTCCAGCGTCACAAAGGATGCGCCCTCGCGCTGGAGGGGGCTGTCCAGCGGAATCGTCGCAGCCAAAGGCGAGCCCGTGAGCCGTGCGTGCACCGCGTCCGCCGCCAGGCGGGCGAGGTACCGGCCATCCGCCGGCGACAACGCCGCCGTCACGGTCACGCCCCCAGAATAGGCCCGTCAGGCGACCAGCTCGCGAGCGCCCACCAGCCCCGGGACGGACTCGAGGCTCGTCACCACCGGGCCGCGCCAGTCGGGCTCGGCGTGGAAGGTCAGGTGGGCGCCCAGGTCCGGCGCGCGCAGCTGGATCGCGGTCAGGCCGAAGCGCGCCGCGCCCGTGAGCTCGCGGCTGCCGCCGTCGCCCACGTACAGGCAGCGGGCCGGGTCCACGTCGAGCTGGGCGCAGGCGGTGGCGTACATCGCGGCGTGGGGCTTGGTGTGCCCGACCTGGCAGGAGTACACGGCGGCGTCGATCACGTCGGCCAGCGGCGTGCGCGGCAGCACGAGGGGGAGCTCGAACCAGCAGTCGCTCACGATCGCGATGCGCACGCCGGCGGCCCGCAGCGCGTGCAGGACTCCCAGCGTCTCCGGGCGCAGCGGGGCGTCGGCCTGCACGGTGGCCAGCCGCAGCTCCGCCGCCTCGCGTAACTGGGCGGTCGTCGGCTCCGCGCCGAGCTCGGTGCACAGCCGGCGCAGGCCTGCCAGGTGGCTGCCGTAGCCGCCGCGGGCCCGCTCGTCGTAGGTGCGGTCGAGCACCGACAGCCACGCGGCCGGGTCGACGCCGAGCACCTCGGCGGTCCGGCGGTGCCCCCCGCTCCGGCGAACAGCGCTGGTACACGTGTTGTAGTAGTCAAAACAGACAGCCTCTATCACCGTTCGGTCCCCCTCGCATCCTCCGAACGGTCTACCTGGTCCCCGTGGCGTGTCGTGTCGGATCAACGACAATTCGCACCATGCGCAAGGTCAGTCTCTCCACGGTTTTCGCACTGGTCGTCGCGATCGTGGCGGTGTCGGCCTCCGCACCCATGATCGCATTCGCGGCCGCTCCCGCGCTCGCCATAGCGTTCTGGCGCAACGCGCTGGGCGCCGCGGCGCTGGCGCCGGTGGCCCTGCGGCAGGGGCGGGCCCGGCCCGACCGGCGGGCGCTCGGCGTCACCGTGCTGTCCGGGGTGTTCCTGGCCGTGCACTTCGGCACCTGGGTGCCGAGCGCCAAGCTGACCAGCGTGGCGATGTCGGTCGCGCTGGTCTCGACCACGCCGGTGTGGACGGCGCTGGTCGCGGCGCTCCGGGGCGTGCGCGTGCCGGGCAGCACCTGGACCGGCATCGGGATCGCCGTCGCCGGCGTCGCGCTGGCCACCGGTGCCGACCCGGACCTGTCGGGGCGGGCGCTGCTGGGCGACGGGCTGGCGCTGGCCGGCGGGATGGCCGCGGCCGGGTACACGCTGCTCGGCGAGCGCGCACGGGCCAGCCTGACGACGAGCGTCTACGCCTCGGTCTGCTACGGCATCTGCGCGGCGCTCATCGTCGTCGTGTGCCTGGCGACGGGGGCGAGGCTGTGGGGGTACACCTGGAGCACCTGGCTGGCGATCGCCGGCATGACGATCGGGCCCCAGCTGCTCGGCCACACCCTGATCAACTATGCGCTGCACCGGGTCAGCGCCACGACGGTCGCGGTCCTGCTCCTGCTGGAGGTGCCGGGCGCGCTGGTCATCGCGTGGGTGCTGCTCGGGCAGCTGCCGGCGGCGCGGACGCTGCCGGGCATCGCGCTGCTGCTGGCGGGCGTGGCCGTGGTGGTCCTCGGCGGCCGGCGCCGTCAACCGACGAACGGTGGCACGATCATCTCACCGGAGGCGATCGGCACCACGTGACCCGAGACCGTGGCCGACACGGCCGCACCCGCCTGCGCCGTCACCGTGCAGTGCAGGGCCGACGGTCGGTGCATTTCAAGACCTTGCGCGATTTCGTACTGGCTCAGCCCGTCGGCCGCCACCAGCCCGCTCGTCACCAGCCACACGCCGAGCCCCATCGCCGCCGAGCCGGTCGCCGGGTCCTCGGCCACGCCGACCTCGGGCACGAGCACCCGGACGTGCGCGAGCTGTCGCTCGGCGTCCCAGTGCAGGACGCTCAGGTTGTCCACGGGCCGCTGCAGCCGCAGCCGGGTCACGGCCTCGTCGGTGACCGACAGGAACGTGAACTCCAGCCCGCACCCGGCCTTGCGGGGTGCCGGGCCGACGTGGTCGGCCTCGGTGAGCCCGATCGACTCCAGCAGCGGCAGCGGGTCCAGGGCGGGTCCGACGGTCGGGGGACCACCGGTGACGGTCGCGGCGCCGTGCACCTCGTCGACGTGGATCGGCAGCAGCCCGGCCCCGCACTCCTGCACCACGTCGGGGCCCTTGATCACGCCGTTGCGCACGAGGGTCACCGCGCAGCCGACCGTCGGGTGCCCGGCGAAGGGCAGTTCGGTCCCCGGAGTGAAGATCCGGGCGCGGTACGTCGCGGCGGTGCCCGGCGTCGCAGGCAGCACGAAGATCGTCTCGGAGAGGTTGAACTCCCGCGCGATCGCCTGCATCTGCTCGGTCGCCAGGTCCTGGGCGTCGAAGACGATCGCCAGGGGGTTGCCGGTGAAGGGCCGGTCGGTGAAGACGTCGACGATCGCGTACCGCACCATGCTCATGAAGGCAGCCTAGGGGGCACATGTCACTCAGGTTCGGTCCAACGCCTGCTTTGTGGCCTGCTTCAGTAGGCTTGAGCCTCGTGAGCACTGCGCCGCGGGTCTACATCGCGCGCCTCGCGGGCCTGAGCGTGTTCGATCCGAACGGCGACCAGGTCGGCCGGGTGCGCGACGCCGTCGCCCGGGCCCGGCCCGGCAGCCAGCCGCCCCGCGTGGTCGGGCTGGTCGCCGAGATGCCCATGCGCCGGCGCATCTTCCTGCCGATCGGCCGGATCACCGCGATCGAGCCCGACGCCGTGGTGCTCAACACGGGCACGCTCAACCTGCGCCGCTTCGAGAAGCGCCCGGGCGAGCTGCTGGTGCTGGAGGACTTCATGGACCGGCACGTGACGGTGGCCGCGACCGGGCGGACGGGGGCCGTGGTCGATGTGGCCATGGACGCCGATCGCACCGGCGAGTGGTCGCTGTCGCGGGTGGCGGTGCGCGAGTTCACCGGGCGGCTCACTCGCCGCGGCCACCTCAACCAGCTCGAGTGGTCCGAGGTGACCGGGCTCGCCGGGGAGCCGCAGACGCAGGGCACCGCGGGGCTGCTCGCCGTGCTGGACAACATGCGCGCCGCCGACCTCGCCAACGTGCTGCAGGACCTCTCCGAGACCCGGCGGGTCGAGGTCGCCGCGGCGCTGGACGACGAGCGCCTCGCCGACGTGCTCGAGGAGCTGCCGGAGCACGACCAGCTGGAGATCATCACCGCGCTGGAGCCGCAGCGCGCCGCGGACGTGCTGGAGGAGATGGACCCGGACGACGCCGCCGACCTGCTCGCCGAGATGCCCAAGCCCGAGCAGGAGGTGCTGCTGGACCTCATGGAGCCCGACGAGGCCTCCCCGGTCCGGGCCCTGCTGGAGTACGAGCCGGGCACGGCCGGCGCGGTCATGACCTCGGAGCCGATCGTGATGGCGCCCGACGCGACCGTCGCCGAGGCCCTGGCCCGCATCCGGGAGCCGCAGCTGTCGCCGGCGGTCGCGGCCGGCGTGTTCGTCACGCGCCCGCCGATGGCCACGCCGACGGGGCGGTACCTCGGCGTCGTGCACTTCCAGCGGCTCCTGCGCGAACCGCCCTCCGCCCTGCTCGGGGGCGTGGTCGACAACGACATCGACCCGCTGGCGCCGCGCACGACGCTGGCCGAGATCACGCGCCGGATGGCGACCTACAACCTGGTGGTGATGCCGGTGGTCGACGACAACGACAAGCTGGTCGGCGCGGTCACCGTCGACGACGTGCTCGACCACCTGCTGCCCGAGGACTGGCGCGACCGCGACCACGCCGAGCCCCTGCCCATCGCGGTGCCGGGCGCATCGGGCGGCACCCGTGGCTGAGCGCCGGCGGCTCGACCAGCCGCGCGCCTCCCGGATCACGCTGCCCCGCTTCGATCCGGAGGCCTTCGGGCAGTGGTCGGAGGGGATCGCCCGCTTCATGGGCACGGCGAAGTTCCTCGTCTACATGACGGTCGTGATCCTGGCCTGGATCGCCTGGAACACGCTCACCCCGAAAAGCTGGCAGTTCGATCCGTACACCTTCACCTTCCTCACGCTCATCCTGTCCCTGCAGGCCTCGTATGCCGCGCCGCTGATCCTGCTCGCGCAGAACCGCCAGGCGGACCGGGACCGGCTCGCGGCGGAGGAGGACCGCCGGCGCGCGGCCGCGCAGAAGGCGGACACGGAGTATCTGGCGCGGGAGATCGCGGCGCTACGCATCGCGCTCGGCGAGGTGGCGACCCGCGACTTCCTGCGCTCGGAGCTGGCCCGGGTCGCGGAGGAGCTGGACGAGGCGGCCGACCGGCGGGCGAAGGCGGAGCGCAAGAAGGTGCGCAAGGCGCTCGGCTCCCTGGCCGAGCCGCTGGGGGAGGACGAGCCGGACGACGTCGTGGACTCCGACGAGCCGCCGCGCCGCCGCTCCCGCCGGGACTGAGCGGCACCCGGGTTGACCAGCATGTGGGACCGGGCAGCATTACGCCGCGCGCCTCAAGGGGCTAGGCGCGCGGCGTTGTAAACGATGATCCCACCGTCTTCGGCACGCGGACAAGCCCCCTCAGGCGCACACGGGTGACATGCTTCGCTTACCGGGCGTGTGACGCGTTCCTCGTGTGGGGTTGACGCGGCGGATACGGCGGGCTGCCCGACGTACCATGGCACCCATGTCTGCCCCGGCCACCACCGTCGAAGACGCGATCGCCGCTGCGCTCGCGACCGTCGACGACCCCGAGATCCGCCGCCCCATCACCGAGCTGGGCATGGTCCGCGACGTCACCCTCCGCCCGGACGGTGTCGCCGCCATCGGCATCCTGCTCACGGTGGCCGGTTGCCCGCTGAAGGACAAGTTGCGCACCGACATCACCCGCGCGGTCGGGGCCGTCAGCGGCGTGGCCGGGGTCGAGATCGAGTTCGGCGTGATGACCCCCGAGCAGCGCAAGGACCTGCAGACGAGCCTGCGCGGCGACGTGCAGGAGCCGGTCATCCCGTTCTCCCAGCCCGGCTCGCGCACCCGCGTCTACGCGGTGGCCAGCGGCAAGGGCGGCGTCGGCAAGTCCAGCGTGACCGTGAACCTCGCGGCCGCCCTGGCCGCCCGGGGCCTGTCCGTGGGCGTGGTCGACGCCGACATCTACGGCCACTCGGTGCCCCGCATGCTGGGCGCCGACGGCAAGCCGACGCAGGTCGAGTCCATGATCATGCCGCCGTCGGCGCACGGCGTGAAGGTCATCTCGATCGGCATGTTCACCCCGGGCAACGCCGCCGTCGTCTGGCGCGGCCCGATGCTGCACCGCGCGCTGCAGCAGTTCCTCGCCGACGTGTACTGGGGCGACCTGGACGTGCTGCTGCTGGACCTGCCCCCGGGCACCGGCGACGTGGCCATCTCGCTCGCCCAGCTGCTGCCCTCGGCCGAGATCCTCGTCGTGACGACCCCGCAGGCCGCCGCGGCCGAGGTCGCCGAGCGGGCCGGCTCGATCGCGCTGCAGACGCACCAGCGCATCGTCGGCGTCGTGGAGAACATGTCCTGGCTGGAGCTGCCGGACGGGCAGCGCATGGAGGTCTTCGGGGCCGGCGGCGGGCAGACGGTCGCCGACTCGCTCAGCCGGGCGGTCGGGGCGAAGGTGCCGCTGCTGGGTCAGATCCCGCTCGACACGCGGCTGCGCGAGGCGGGCGACGCCGGGCTCCCGCTCGTGCTGGCGACCCCGGACGCGCCCGCGGCGCAGGCCCTGGCCGCGGTGGCGGACCGGCTGGCGTTGCGGCGCGAGAGCCTGGTGGGCAAGCCGCTGGGCCTGAAGCCCGCCGGGCGGTAGTCCAGGTCCGGTCGTCCCGGCGCCCGCCGCGGCGGTCGATCAGGTCACGTCGTCCCAGCTGGCGCGAACCGCCGGCTGGGACGCAGGTGCCGGCGCGGCCGCGGGGGTCGTGGCCTTGCCCACGTTCTTGGCGGCCGCCGCGGCGTCCGAGGCGTCGCGCTTGACCTGGTCGGCGACGCCGCGCACGTCGTCGTAGATGCCCTGCAGGGGCTTGCGCAGCGCGGCCTCGTCCTCCTCGCTGAGCAGGTGCTTGCGCAGGAACGTCTTCGGGTGCAGGTCCTCGAGCTGGATGTCGGTGCCGAGCTCCTTGCTCAGGTCGCCGGTGGCGTTGCGGGCCATCTGGCGGACCTGGCGCAGCATCTTCACGCCGTCGCTGATGGCCTTGGGCAGGCGGTCCGGCCCGAAGATGAAGACGCCGACCAGGATGATGACCAGAAACTCCCAGCCGCCGATGTCGAAGCCCATGTGCCGGCCCTCCCCTTGCTCTCGCTGCCCCAGACTACGCACACCCGGGCCGGTTCCGGGAGGGCCCGGTCAGTCGCTTACTTCGCATCCGCGACAAGGGCCACGGAGGCCTTGGCCTTGGCGGCTCCGCGCAGGTATTGGATCTCCACGGTGTCGCCGGGCGCGTACTTGCGGATCAGGGCGGTGAGGTCCCACGACTCGTCGATCGGCTTGCCGTTGACCGCCATGACCACGTCGCCCGCCTTGAGCCCGCCCGCCGCGGCGGGGCCGCCCGGCTCGACGGTGGCCAGGCGCGCGCCACCCGCCGGGTTCTGGTAGGCGCCGTCGACCTGCACGCCCATCACCGTGCGGCGCGCCTTGCCCGTGTTGATGATGTCGGTGGCGACGCGCCGGGCGTGGTTGATCGGGATGGCGAAGGCGAGCCCGACGTTGCCGGCGCTGGCCTGGTCCTCGGAGAGGGTGCCGATGACCGAGTTGATGCCGACCACGCGCCCGGCCGCGTCGAAGAGCGGCCCGCCCGAGTTGCCCTGGTTCACGGCGGCGTCGGTCTGGATCGCCGAGTAGTACCGCGCCGTCCCGTTCTCGCTGGTGCGGATGGGGCGGTCGAGGTAGCTGACCACGCCGTAGGTCACGGTGCTGGTCAGCCCGAGCGGCGCGCCGACCGCGACGACCGGGTCGCCGACCTGGATGGTGTCGGAGTTGCCGAACTGGACCGGGGCCAGCTGACCGTCCGGCAGCCCGTTCGTGTCGATCTTGAGCACCGCGATGTCCGACTCGGGGTCGGTGCCCACGACGCTCGCCGCGGCCACGCTGGCGTCGCTGAAGCGGATCGTCGCCGCGCCGGTGCCGCCCTCCACGACGTGGTTGTTCGTGATCACGTGGCCGTCGCCGCTGACGACGAAGCCGGAGCCCAGGGAGGTGCCGTTGCCGACCCGCATGCTGATCGTGACGACGCTCGGGAGGACCTTCTTGACCAGCCCGGCGATCGACTCGGGGGCGCGGTTGTTCAGCGGGGCGTTGCCGACCTGGCCGGAGCCGAGGGTGGCGCCGCCCCCGCCCATCGCGAAGACGTAGCCCAGGGTGCCGCCGAGCGCTCCCGCGAGCAGTGCGGTGACGATCGACACGACGAGGACCAGCCCGATACCCACCCGCGGCCCGGGCGAGGGCGGCGGAGGCTTCTCGAGCTCGGGCGACTCGTCGGAGGGCGGCTTGACCACCACGACCGGGGCGTCCGGGTCGCGCCAGGGGTCGGCCAGCGCGTCGGACCACCAGCTGTCGGGCGCCGGCCTGGGGGCGGCGGCCTGGGGGGCACCGGGTGTGGCCCATGCGGGGCGCGCTCCCCAGCCGGTGTTGCTGGCCGGCGCGCCGGGGCCCGGCTGACGCCAGGCCGAACCGTCTGTCACGATCGGCTCCTCCGTCCGTTTCGCATCCAGCATTACACGCCCCGGCTTCGAGCATGTGGGGGCGAGGTCTCCTAGGCTTGCGGTCAATCGACTTCTCTTAAGGGGTGTCCCATTACCGCCTCCGCCCGGACCGCTGACTTCATCGACGGCTTCGTCGCCGAGGACCCGGTCCTCGCGACCGCTCGCGAGCAGGCGTTCGAGCTGGGCATCAGCGCGGTGAGCCGGGGCTGCGGGGCGGCGCTGCGGGTGATCGCGGCGGTGAGCAACGCCAAGGCGGTCGTCGAGGTCGGCACCGGCACCGGGGTGAGCGGCGGCTGGCTGCTGCGCGGGATGCGCCGCGACGGGGTGCTCACCACGATCGACTTCGAGGCCGAGCACCAGCGCATCGCCCGGCGGGTGTTCTCCGCGGCCGGCAACGCGCCCTCGCGCACGCGGATCATCACCGGCCGCGCGCTCGACGTGCTGCCGCGCCTGGCCGACCGGGCCTATGACCTGGTCTTCGTCGACCACGATCCCAGCGAGTACGGTCCGGTGATCGCCGCGGCCGAGCGGCTCCTGCGCCCCGGCGGCACCCTGGCCCTGGCCGATGCCCTGGCCGGCGGCCGCGTCAGTGATCCCACGGTTCGGGATGCCGAGACGGTACTGCTGCGTGAGGCCGTCAAATCCCTCCGCGAGAGCGAGGCGTGGATCCCGGCCCTGCTCCCCCTCGGCGACGGACTGCTACTCGCAGCTCGCGCACAGTAGCGACCGGCGGGCCGCGAACCCGAAACTGTCGTACCGGCGTCCGAAGATGCCCCCATGACCGAACTCGGCATCATCACCCACACGATCCTGTCCGCCACCGCCCCCTTCGACCTCGGCTGCTCCCTTCGCGCGCTCGCGGACTTCCGGCCCGGCCGCCGCGACATCTCGCTGCGCCCCGGCGAGCGGGTGCGCCGCGCCTTCCCGCACCCCGCCGACCCGGACGCGGCGGTCGTGGTCGAGGTCGCCGAGCGCGACGACGGCGCCCCCGGGGCCGGGCTGACCGTGTTCAGCGCCGAGCCGCTCGCCGGGCCCGACCTCGACGCGGTGCGGGCCCGGGTCTCCGGCTGGCTCGGGCTGGACGACGACCGCGCCGAGTTCCTGCGCCGCGCCGAGGCCGACGAGTGCGTCCGGCCGCTGCTCGAGGTCGCCCGGGGCCTGCACCAGGTGCGGTTCTCGAGCCTGGCGGAGGGGGTCGTGTATTTCACGCTCCTGCAGAACTCCACCCAGTGGTATGCGACGCTGCACAAGCGCCGCCTCACCCTCTACCTCGGCGCCTCGGTGCGGGCCGGCGACGAGGACTTCACCGCGATTCCGGACCTGCCGCGACTGGCGCGGCTCTCGCCGGCCGAGGTGCTGCCCTACGTCGGCGTGCGGAACAAGGCCGAGCGCCTGACCGAGGTGCTGGGCGGGGTGGCCGCGATCGACGAGGAGCTGCTGCGCACCGGCCCCTACGACGAGGCCCGCGCCGCGCTGCTGGCGGTGCGGGGCATCGGCGACTACACGGCACACGCGCTGCTGCTGCGAGCCCTCGGCCGCCCGGACGCGGTGCCGCTGGAGATGGAGCAATACGCGCACACGGCCCGCGCGGTCTACGGGGCCGCTCAGCCGTCGCCGGACGAGCTGCGGGAGCGCTACGGGCCGTTCATCGGCTGGTGGGCGTACACGTGCCGGACCGCCCTCACCTGGCTGGAGCAGGACGAGAAGGCACGCGAGCGCTCCGCCCGGCGCCGGCCCCCGGCGGCGCGACGGCCGCGCTCCACCGCGGGCAGCACCCGCCCGCGGTCGGCTGCCCGGCACCCGGCCCCGTGGAGCCCGAACGATCCCGGCCCGGCGCTCGCCTCGCTTGAGCCGCCGGCCGCGTCGTTCGCGCTTTCGCCCACTTCCCCGTCCTCGCCCTCGCCCTCGCCCGCCGCTGTGCCCGGCTCCCCGTCCTCGCCCTCACCCACCGCCGTGCCCGGCTCCCCGTCCTCGCCCTCACCCACCGCCGTGCCCGGCTCCCCGTCCTCACTCTCGCCCGCCGCCGTGCCCGGCTCCCCGTCCTCGCTCTCGCCCGCCGCCGTGCCCGGCTCCCCGTCCTTCTCCTTGCCTGCTTCCTCCGCTTTCTCGCCCGAGGCTGAGCCGGATCTCGCCATCGAGCCGTCGCCCGACGAACTGGTGCCCGCGGAGGTCATGGTGGGCTGAGCCGCTCCGGGTCCGGACCCGCACCGCCGCCGAGCCGGCGGCTGCGGGTCCGGCCCGTCTCGGGCTCACCGCCGGCCGGACGTCGAGGCACCGCACCACGCCCAGCACCGGCCCCGCAGGCCCGGTGCGGACTCAGAGGATGCCCGCCAGCTGGTCCTTGTAGCCGAGGATCTGCTCCGGGTCGGCGTCGAGCACGTCGCGCAGCAGCGTCGCGTAGACCTTGCGGAAGTCGGTCGTGAACTTCAGGTCGCCGTTGTCCAGGTCGGCGAGGCTGGGCTGCTCGCCGTAGAGGCCGCCCTTCACCGGGCTGCCGAGGATGAACATGTTCGAGGCGGTGCCGTGGTCCGTGCCGTCGGAGCCGTTGGCGGCCACGCGGCGGCCGAACTCCGAGTACACGGCGACGACGACCTTGCGGCCGGCCTCGGTCTTGGCCATGCGGTCGGCGAACGTGGTCAGCGCCTCGTCGAGGATCTTGAGCAGGATCTCCTGCGAGTTGCGCTCCTCCGCGTGCAGGTCGAAGCCGCCGAGGGAGACGGAGAAGACGCGGGTGGCCACGTTCGCCTCGACGCAGCGGGCCACGAGGCCGAGCTGGGCCTTGAGGTCGGAGCGGCCGCCGGTGCCGGTGCCGGTCGACGCGGACGTCTCGCCGTCGCCGTCGTGGTCGTCGACGCTGTGGATGAGCGCGTCGACCTCGACGAGGTCGGCGAAGGCGCGGGCGGCGCGGGCCTGCAGCGGCGGCTCGCCGTCGGAGGTCTTGCCGAACGCGGTGAGCGCCTCGGGCTTGACCCCCTTGGGCAGGGTGAGGCCGGAGACGGGCACGGCGGCCCCGGCGGTCGTGGCGCCGGCCAGCAGCGGCGGCAGCACCGGCTCGAACGACACCGCGTGGCGCGGGTCGCCGCCGAACGCGTCGAGCCACCGGCCCAGCCAGCCGGTGTTGCCCGGGCGGTCGGGCTGCGCGGTCTGCCAGATGTCCATGGACCGGAAGTGGCTGTGGTCGGGCTTCGGGTAGCCGACGCCGCGGACGATGGCGAGCTTCTTCGCGTCGAACATGCGCTTGAGGCCGGCGAGCCCGGGGTTGAGGCCGAGGGCGTCGTCGAGCTTGA
The DNA here is from genome assembly GCF_050955725.1 of Dactylosporangium sp. CA-139114. NCBI lineage: Bacteria > Bacillati > Actinomycetota > Actinomycetes > Micromonosporales > Micromonosporaceae > Dactylosporangium > Dactylosporangium sp. CA-139114. The sequence goes on along the minus strand of NZ_CP192080.1, from coordinate 805,910 downwards.
GGACCTCCTCGGGCTTGTAGGCGAGCTCGTGGCGGGCGGGGGCGTAGGCCTTGTCGGCGTACGGGATGACGTTGGCCAGGCCGTCGTTGCCGCCGTAGAGCGTGACGAGCACGAGCGTCTTGGCCTCGCCGGGGCGGTCGTCCCAACCGGCGGTGTCGAAGATGTCGCGCAGCGTCCAGGCGCCCCCGGCGACGAGGGCCGCGCCGCCGGTCACGCCGCTGGCGATCAGGAACTTCCTACGGGTCAAGGCGTCCATGCCGCCTCCTTTCAGCGTCGGTTGATCAGCAGGCGCCGGTCGCCAGCCGCGGCCGGAGTCAGCGCCGCACCCACGCCGCCCCCTTCCGGCATCAGCAGGCGCCAGTCGTCAGCCGCGGCCGGAGTCAGCGCCGCGCCCACGCCGCCCCTTCCGGCATCAGCAGGCGCCGGTCGCCAGCCGCGGCCGGGGTCAGCGCCGCGTCCATGCGGCCCCCTTGCGGCGTCAGCAGGCGCCGGGTCTCGTTCCCGGCCGGGGTGGCGTCCATGCCGTCTCCTCTCCGCGTCAGTTGATCGCGTACTCGGGGCTGGCCAGGCCGAGCGTCAGCAGCCGCCGGGCATCGTTCGCGGCCGGGGTCAGCGCCGCCAGCGTGCGGTCCGTGAACGCGTCGATCACGAGCAGCCGGGCCAGGGCCATGGGGCGCTGGGCGGCGGGGACGGCGGTGAGACGGTCCAGTACCGGCTGCGCAGCCCGCGCGGCGAGGATCTGGGCGAGCTTGATCCGGCCCTGGGTGGCCGAGGTCGTGAGCCACGCCGCGCCCGCCGGCCAGCCGCCCACGCTCGGCGGGCGCAGCGGGACCTGGCCCAGTTGGTTCAGGGCGTTCAGGAGCTGCTTGCGCTGGGCGTCGGGGAGCTCGCCGGGGCGGATCCGCAGCTGCCGCAGGGCGCCGACCAACCACTCGACGGGCTGCTTGACGAGCTCGGCGTGGCCGTCGGCGGCGAGCAGGGAGCGCAGTACCGCCGCCGTCGTCTTCTGGGTCTTGGCGGCGTCGAGGACGTCCTGCGGGATGGGGGCGTCGCTGCAGTAGCGCAGCCAGAGGCGCCTCGCGACGAACTCGGGGCAGGCCGGCTGGGCGAGCAGGACGTCGGCGAAACCATCGGCGTCGAAGTCGGCGGTCCGGCCGAGGATCGTCTTGGGCTTGTCGTCGTGGCGCTTGGCGTTGAGCGTCGCGGTGCCCGCCTTCTGGTCCACCACCCAGCCGGTCAGGGCCCGCGCGCCCTCGCGCACGTCCTGCTCGGTGTAGTGGCCCACGCCGAGCGTGAAGAGCTCCATGAGCTCGCGGGCCAGGTTCTCGTTCGGGGACTTGTCGGTGTTCTTCTGCCCGTCCAGCCAGATGATGAGCGCGGGGTCGCGCAGCATCGCGTGCACCTGGGCGGCGAAGTCGCCGAGGGCGGTGCGGAACAGGGTCTGCTGCTGGCCGAGCATCAGCGGACCGGACTTGACCTTGTCGGCGGACGTGGCCCAGTGGCCGTGCCAGAAGAAGGTCAGCTTCTCGTGCACCTGGTGGTCGGCCTGCACCATGCGGTCCAGCCACCAGGTGCCGACGGTACGGATCTGCTCGGCGCGGTCGGTCTTGTCGTTGAGGACCGGGCCGAGCTTGGGCAGTGGCGTGCGGGCCGCTCCGGCGTCGGGGTCGGGCGGGCCGAACAGGGCGTCCAGGGTTGCCGCCGGGCCCTTGGACTCGGCGGCGTCGACCTCCTCTGCCGTGGGCCCGAACGTCGCCCGGCGCAGCAGATGCGCAACCTTCTCACGATCGGCCATGGGCCCCACGCTATGGCGCGTTTGTACGAGGCACGTTAAGCCAGGCTCAGCCGTCGTTGAACAAGGATCGCCACATATGCGATAAGTCCGATATGTCGCGGCGCGCAGCGCCCGACATATCGCGCGGGGGCGAGCCGCGCAGAGCGAGGGCGAGCCGCACAGAGCCAGGGCGAGCCGCACAGAGCCAGGGCGAGCCGCACAGAGCCAGGGCGAGCCGCACAGAGCCAGGGCGAGCACGGTGGTGGGCACGCCCCAGTCAGTGCGAACCGGGCCAGGGGCCGCGCCCGACCGTCAACGGCCCTCGTACACCGGCTTCTGCTTGGCCACGAAGGCCGCCGTCGCATTGCGGTGGTCCGCGCTGTGCCCGCACAGCGCCTGAGCCTCGGCCTCGACCGCCAGAGCGTCCGCCAGCGAGCCCGAGCCGCCCGCCGCCAGCTCGCGCTTGATCTGGGCGTACGCGACCGTCGGCCCCGCGGCCAGGCGCCCAGCCAGCGCCAGGGCCGCGGGCAGGACGTCCTCGTCGGACTCGGCCAGGCGGGTCAGCATGCCCAGGGCGAAGGCGGCCTCGGCCCTCACCGGCTCGGCCAGCAGCAGCAGCTCGGTCGCCTTCGCGTGGCCGACGATCCGCGGCAGGCTCCAGGAGATCCCCGTGTCGCCGGCCAGGCCGACGTTGGCGAAGGCCATCAGGAACGCGGTCTTCGGGCCGCCCACGCGGAAGTCGGCGAGCAGGGCCAGGGACGCGCCGGCGCCGGCGGCCATGCCGTTGACGGCGGCGACGACGGGCTTGGGCAGGCCGGCCAGCTGCGTGGCGATCGGGTTGTAGTGCTCGGTGACGGTGGACAGGGACGCGCCGGTGCCCGCCTCCAGGGAGCTCGCGTGCTCGCGCAGGTCCTGGCCGCCGCAGAACGCGCGCCCCGCGCCGGTGAGGACCACGGCGCGCACCGAGGCGTCGTCCGCGATGTCCTTGAGGGTGTCGCGCAGGGCCACCTTCAGCCCGTCGGTCAGCGAGTTGAGGGCGTCGGGGCGGTTGAGGGTCAGGATCGCCACACCGGTCTCGGTGCGCTCGACGAGCAGGTCATCCATGGCTACTCCCAGGGGTCAGAGGGTCAGGCAGGCGTCCACGAACCGGTCGGCGGCGGGGCGCAGACGCAGGGCGTGGTGGTCGAAGAAGGCCGCCGCCGCGGTGCCGGCCCAGCGCTCGGGCAGCAGCTGCGGCGGCAGCTGGGGGTCGCGGAAGAGGAACCCGCGCCAGGCGTGGACCAGCGTGAACCGGACCGCGTAGGCCTGCTCGTCGGGCGTGGCCGGGCCGACGGACTGCACCAGCGGTGTGAGGCGCTCGACGAACTCGCCGTAGGCCGCGGCGATCGCGTCGAGGTCCCAGGCTCTGGCGACGAGATGCATCGCCCCATCGGTACCGCCGCAATGCTCCGCCGTAAAGCGGTCGTAGCGCACACCGGCCTCCGTGAGCAGCGCGTCGACGCCCTCCCCCGGGCGCGGGGCGATCCAGGTGGAGCCGTCGACCGAGCCGTAGCCGAGGAATCCGAGGTTCGCCACCAGTCTCGCCCGCGCGCCTCGGTGCGCGGGCGGTTCCAGCGTGATGAGATCGAACCTGCCGGTCCACGCGCTCCCGGGGCCGCCGGGTCGCTGGGTGCGGTAGATGCGGGCACCGGCGGCGTCGAGGCGGCGTGCCGCCTTGGGGGTGATGCCGTAGCCGGGGCCGGTCGGCAACCGTAGGGGATGCAGCCAGCCCTGCCTGACCATCCGCGACACCGCGGTGCGGACGGCCGGCGCGGCGATGCCGAGGGGAGCGAGCAGGCGCACGAGAGCGGCGACGGCAGCCCGCCCGCCACGCGGGCGCAGATGGTCGCCGTAGAGGTCAAAGAGGGCGGACCGGGCCTGCATGGCCGCTTATTGTGACAGTTGACCGGCATTTCCCGCCAGGAGTTGTCACAAGGTTCGCGCCCCGGTTTGGGTCTTGGGGCCATCATCAGGGAAAATCAACGGTTGGTGCGTACCTCACGGGGCCTGCGGGTCCGGTAGAGGCTCCGTGAACAGGCGCGCCGGCATGCGGGGACGGCTGTGCCACCTGGTGTCTGGGACATCAGGGAGCGAAGGGAGACAACATGGCGGCCATGAAGCCGCGGACAGGCGACGGTCCGCTGGAGGTCACCAAGGAGGGCCGCGGCATCGTCATGCGCGTCCCGCTCGAGGGTGGTGGACGGCTCGTCGTCGAGATGACCAAGGATGAGGCCAACGAGCTCAGCGAGGCGCTGAAGACGGCCACTGGCTGAGTCTTCCTGCATACGGCTCCGCTTTCGGGTTGACTGGGTTGGGAGGAGCGGCCGGTGTGCGGTCGCTCCCGTTGCTGTGCGCACGAACTGCGCCGGAACATGGAGGGTCTCCTTGCTGGACATCAGGTTCGCCACGGGTCGCGGCTCCTCCGGCGCGGTGGCCGTCGTGGTGACGTCCGGCGACCCCGAGTCCGCCGTCGACCTGCTGCACCTCGGCCCGGCCGACCTGGCCGAGTGCACGGCGTTCCTGGAGGACGTCGAGCACACCGGGTCGGCCGGCACCGTGCACAAGCTGCCACGGCCCGGCCGCAAACCCTCGCCGCTGCTGTTCGCCGGCATCGGCGAGGGCGACGAGTCCGGCTGGCGGGCCGCGGGCGCGGCGCTGGCCCGGCAGGCACGCTCCGAGGCCTCGCTGCGGATTCTCGTGCCGGCGGACACCCCGCCCGCCGCGATCCGCGCGCTGGCCGAGGGCCTGTGGCTCGCCTCCTACCGCTTCCGCCTGGCCGAAGCCGAGCCCGACCCGCTGCGCCGCGTCACCGTGGCGCTCCCGGCGAGCGACGAGCTCGACGCCGCGCTGGAGCAGGCCCGGGCGATCGTCACCGCCACGACCCTGGCCCGCGACCTGACCAACATGCCCAGCGACCGCAAGACGCCGGCCTGGTTCGCCAAGCAGGTGCTCAAGGCCGCCGCCGGGGTGCCGGGGGTGACGGTCGAGGTCCGCGAGCCCGCCTACCTGCGCGAGCACGGCTTCAACGCGATCCTCACGGTCGGCCAGGGGGCCGCGGCCGGGCGCGGGCCGCGCCTGGTCGAGGTGGCGTGGCGGCCCCGCGGCGCGAAGCGGCACGTGGTGCTGGTCGGCAAGGGCATCACGTTCGACACCGGCGGCGTGTGCATCAAGCCGCTGGCCGGGATGAAGCTGATGCGCAAGGACATGGGCGGCGCGGCCGCGGTCGTGGGCGCGACGCTGGCCGCCGCCGCGATGCGGCTGCCGGTGCGGATCACCGCGCTGGCGCCGCTGGCCGAGAACGCGCTCGGCGCCGACAGCATGCGCCCCGGCGACGTGGTCACGCACTACGGCGGGATCACGTCGGAGATCCTCAACACCGACGCCGAGGGCCGGCTGGTGCTCGGCGACGCCATGGCCTACGCCGTGCGCCGCCTGCGCCCCGACGTGATGATCGACCTGGCCACGCTCACCGGCGCGCAGGGTGTCGCGCTGGGCAAGCGCACCGCGGCGATGTACAGCCACAGCGACACCCTCGCCGCCGGCCTCGCGGCCGCGGCCGAGGCGTGCGGCGAGTCGGTGTGGCGGATGCCGCTGAGCGAGGACTACGCCGGGGAGATCCGCGGCGACCTCACCGACATCATCAACTCGACCGACGTCGGCGCGGGGTCGCTGATGGCCGCGCTCTACCTGCGCGAGTTCACCGGCCCGCTGCGGGACCGCTGGGCGCACTTCGACATGTCCTCGCCCGCCTGGGCCGACTCCGGCGACGGCGAGCTGACCAAGGGCGCCACGGGCTGGGGCGTGCGGACGCTGACCCGGTGGCTGGAACAGGAAACCGCCGCCGCCTGAGCGGCGGCGGTCCCGTGCCGAGCGTTACAGGATCGTCCAGGTGTCGCCGCTGTTGAGCAGCGCGCCGAGCTCCTCGTCGGGCGTGCCCTTCGCCTTGGCCTTGGCCGCGACGAGCTGGTCGCGCACGACGTCGTCGTAGGCCGGCCGGTCCACCGAGCGGAACACACCGATCGGGGTGTTGCGCAGGTCGAGACCGGGCAGGCGGGACAGCGCGAACGCGTAGGCGGGGTCGGCGACCGACTGGTCGTGCACCACGATCTCCTCGGGCGCGACCCCGGCGGTCGGCACCACGGAGAGGCCGAAGGCGCCGGGCGGGTGGGTGACCGCCCACTCGCCGTCCTTGCCGAACGTGATCGGCCGGCCGTGCTCGAGCCGGATGACGAAGTCGTCGCGGGTCGAGGGCTCCTTGAGGGCGTCGAACGCGCCGTCGTTGAAGATGTTGCAGTTCTGGTAGATCTCGACGAACGCGGAGCCGCGGTGCTCGGCCGCGGCGCGCAGCACCGACTGCAGGTGCTTGCGGTCCGAGTCGATGGTCCGCGCGACGAAGCTCGCCTCCGCGCCCAGGGCCAGGGAGATCGGGTTGAACGGCGAGTCGGCCGAGCCCGCCGGGGTCGACTTGGTGATCTTGCCAACCTCGGAGGTGGGCGAGTACTGCCCCTTCGTCAGGCCGTAGATCTTGTTGTTGAACAGCAGGATCTTCAGGTTGACGTTGCGGCGCAGCGCGTGGATGAGGTGGTTGCCGCCGATCGACAGCGCATCACCGTCGCCCGTGACCACCCAGACCGACAGGTCCGGCCGCGACACGGACAGCCCGGACGCGATCGCCGGCGCGCGGCCGTGGATCGAGTGCATGCCGTACGTGTTCATGTAGTACGGGAACCGCGAGGAGCAGCCGATGCCGGAGACGAACACGATCCGCTCGCGCGGGATGTTGAGCTCGGGCATGAACGACTGGACCGCGGCCAGGATCGCGTAGTCCCCGCAGCCGGGGCACCAGCGGACCTCCTGGTCGGACTTGAAGTCCTTCGTCGTGAGCTTCAACTGCTCAGGCATTCTTGACCACTTCCTCGAGCACACCCTCCAGCTCGGCCGCGGTGAACGGCAGGCCGCGGACCTGGTTGTAGGCGATGACATCGACGAGGTATCGCGACCGGATCACGCCGGCGAGCTGGCCGAGGTTCATCTCCGGGATGACGACCTTGTCGTAGGACTTGAGCACCTCGCCCAGGTTCTTCGGCATGGGCGAGAGGTGGCGCAGGTGCGCCTGGGCCACGGCCAGGCCCCGCTGGCGCAGCGCGCGGGCGGCGGCGCCGATCGGGCCGTAGGTCGAGCCCCACCCGAGCACCAGCACGCGGGCCGAGCCGTCCGGGTCCTCGACCTCGACGTCGGGCACGTCGATGCCCTCGATGCGGGCCGCGCGGGTGCGCACCATGAAGTCGTGGTTGGCCGGGTCGTAGGAGATGTCACCGGTCTTGTCGGCCTTCTCCAGACCGCCGATGCGGTGCTCGAGGCCGGGCGTGCCGGGGACGGCCCACGGGCGGGCGAGCGTCTTGGGGTCGCGCAGGTAGGGCAGGAACGTCTTGCCGTCCTCGCCGTTGGGCTCGGTGGCGAACTGGACCCGCAGGTCGGGCAGCTCGTCGACCTCCGGCAGGCGCCACGGTTCGGAGCCGTTGGCGATGTACCCGTCCGAGAGCAGGATCACCGGGGTGCGGTACGTCAGCGCGATGCGAGCCGCCTCGAGCGCGGTGTTGAAGCAGTCCGCGGGCGAGCGCGGCGCGAGCACCGCCACCGGGGCCTCGCCGTGCCGGCCGAACAGGGCCATGTTCAGGTCGGCCTGCTCGGTCTTGGTCGGCAGGCCCGTGGAGGGCCCGGCCCGCTGCACGTCGATGATCACCAGCGGCAGCTCCAGCGCGACCGCGAGCGAGATCGTCTCGCCCTTGAGCGCGACGCCGGGGCCGGAGGTCGTGGTCACGCCGAGCGCGCCGCCGTAGGAGGCGCCCAGGGCCACGCCGATCGCGGCGATCTCGTCCTCGGCCTGCACGGTGGTCACGCCGAACTTCTTGTGCTTGCTGAGCTCGTGCAGGATGTCCGACGCCGGGGTGATCGGGTAGGCCCCCAGGAACACGGGCAGCTGGGCGCGCACCCCCGCGGCGACGACGCCCAGGGCGAGCGCCGCGTTGCCGGTGATGTTGCGGTAGTTGCCCGCCACCATGCGCGCCGGCTTCACCTCGTAGCGCACCGCGAAGTTCTCGGTGGTCTCGCCGAAGTTCCAGCCGGCCTTGAACGCGGCGATGTTCGCGGCGACGAGCTCCGGGCGGGAGGCGAACTTGCGCTCCAGGAACGACAGCGTCGACTCGTGCGGGCGCGAGTACATCCACGACAGCAGCCCGAGCGCGAACATGTTCTTGGCCCGCTCGGCGTCCTTCTTGGAGATCTCGAACGACTCCAGCGCCTTCACCGTCATCGAGGTCAGGCCGACCGGGGCGACGTTCCAGCCCTCCAGCGTGCCGTCCTCGAGCGGGTTGGACGAGTACCCCACCTTGGCGAGGTTGCGGTTGGTGAACTCGTCGGTGTTGACGATGATCGAGGCGCCCTTGGGCAGGTCGGCGAGGTTCGCCTTCAGGGCCGCCGGGTTCATGGCCACGAGCACGTTCGGCGCGTCACCGGGCGTGAGGATGTCGAAGTCGGCGAAGTGCACCTGGAAGCTCGACACACCCGGCAGGGTCCCGGCAGGGGCCCGGATCTCGGCGGGGAAGTTGGGCAGGGTGGATATGTCGTTGCCGAGCTGTGCGGTCTCGGACGTGAAGCGGTCACCGGTGAGCTGCATGCCGTCGCCGGAATCGCCAGCGAACCTGATGACCACTCGATCCAGCTGGCGGACCTGCTTGGTCACGTGAGCTGACCTCCTGTGGCGGCGGATGGGTTGTCGTACACCCCTGAGGGTACGTCGGCGCGACCGGCTCGCCTGCGGCGCATATCCCTTCCGCGGCGCCCAAGGTGCGACTTTCGTCATTGCGCGCGAGGCGCCGGTGTGCACCGGGGGCGAATGCCGCCGATGCGGGCGTTCAGTCGCCGTCCTCGTCCCGCCCGGCCCGCTCCCGGTCGCGGAAGCCGGAGCCGGCCACCGGGCCGCTGGGCAGGCGCGGAAGGGTCAGCGAGCGGGGGATCGGCGAGCGGGTGAGCGCGGCCGACGGGCCGGTCGGGCCGCCGCTCTGGGCCGGCACCAGCACCACGTCCTCGACCTCGTCGGCGCTCAGCGCGTCGTCCTCGACGTCGTCGCGCATGCGGCGGCGCACCGAGAACACGACCAGCGCGCCGACGATCGCGACCAGCCCGACGATGCCGCCCACGATCGGCAGGCTGGACATCGTTCCGCCGTCGTTGGACTGCTTGCGCAGGCTGAAGTCGGTTTCGAAGGTCCGCTGGGCGACCGGCGACGGCGGCGCCGAGGTCGGCAGCGGGGCCTCCACGCCGACCAGCGGAGGCGCGGTGATCTTGAAGTCGTAGCGGGTCTCGATCATGTCCTGCCCGGGCGGCACGAGGTACCCGTGCACCGCCCCGGTCAGCGGCAGCTCGGCACGGGCGGCGGCGCTGACGGTCATCCCGAAGGCGGTCGAGACCTCCTTGCCGGCCGCGATGTCACCGAGCTCACACCGGTCCCGGTCGGGGCCGACGCGCTTGTGCGAGCGGCACACGGACGGGAACGTGACCAGGTCCACACCGGGTGGCGTGACGATCTCGACCGCGCCCGCGGCCCTGGTCGCGCCGGTGTTGCGCAGGCGCACCGCGAGCTGCAGGAGCTCGTCCTGCGCGGCGGCGGCGGCCGGCAGCGGCGGGGCCGAGGTGTTGAGCTCGATGCCGGGCGTCGGCGGGGTGGTGAACGCGAACGCGATCGGGGCGATCCGCTGGTACTGCCCGATCGCGGCGGTGACCTGCCCGATCCCGATGGTCTTCCACGCGCCCTGGTCGACGTTCACCTTCACCACGACCTGACCCAGGCCCTGCTCGGGCAGCGTGCAGCTGAAGCTCAGCGCGGCGGGGGCCACGGCGCAGCCGCCGGTGCCGTACGCGCCGGCGGCCTGGGCCCCGCTCGGCAGCGCGTAGAAGCCGGTGACGGTGTCCTTGCCGACGTTCTCGCCGGTGTTCTTGACCGCGACGACCAGCTCGCCGGTGCCGTCGCCCTGCCAGTACGCGTCGCCGAGCGACACCGTGCTCACGGTCATCTTGAACCGGTGCGCGGCCGGCGGCGGGGGCGGCGCGGCGGTCGTCGCCGGCGGGGGCGGCGGCGGGGCCTCGGTGGTGGCCGGGGCCTCGGTGGGCGCGGTCGTCGTCGGCTCCTGCGTCGGGACGTCGGTGGTGGGGGTCTCGACGGGAGCGGTACTGGTCTCGCCGTCGCCCGGCTCCGCGTGCGCCGGCACGGCGAACAGCAGGGCACACGCGGCGGCCAGGAGCACGAAGGAGCCGGCCCGCAGCCGCCGTGTGGTTCGGCGGCCCGAGGGTGCTTCCATGAGGGGTGTCCTTCTGATCTCGTGTCCGGCGGAGGTTCGTCCGCCCGGCTTGTTGCCGTGAGGCAAGAAACCTGCAGCACATTATCTAGACAGTTTCGCGTTTTCGGCATGTCGGAGATCGTGATGATGCGTGTACGGTGCGTGCCATGAGCGGATATCTGGGGGGATATGCGACGCTCGGGCTCCTGCTCCTGGTCGGAGCCGCGGTGTTCGTCGCCGCGTTTACGGCCAACCGGCTGCTGGGTCCGCGCCGTTCGGCCACCTGGACGAACGCCCTGGACCCGAAGTACGAGACGTACGAGTGCGGGCTGGACCCGGTCGGCGGCGACTGGGCCCAGGCCCAGATCCGCTACTACGTGTACGCATATCTGTACGCCCTGTTCGCCGTGGAGAGTGCGTTCCTCTTCCCGTGGGCGGTGATCTACACCGCGCCCGGCTACGGCGGGGCGGTCGTGACCGAGATGGCGATCTTCGTGGCCGTGCTCTTCCTCGGCATCCTCTACGCGTGGCGCAAGAACATCCTGCGCTGGACCTGACCCGCGCCCCTACGCGAGGCCGCGCCGCGCCACCGACGGCTGGCGATCGCCCCGGATGGCCGCCACGGTGTCGAGCACCCGGCGCGTCTCGCGCACCTGGTGGGCGCGGAACACCCGGGCCCCCAGCCAGGCCGAGACCGCCGTCGCCGCCAGGGTGCCCTCCAGCCGCTCCCCCACCGGCAGGTCGAGCGTCTCGCCGATGAAGTCCTTGTTCGACAGCGCGACGAGCACCGGCCAGCCCGTCGCCACGAGCTCGCCGAGCCGGTTGGTGATCGCCAGCGAGTGGCGGGTGTTCTTGCCGAAGTCGTGGGCCGGGTCGATCAGGATGCCGTCGCGGCGCACCCCGAGCGCGAGGGCGCGATCGGCCAGGGCGGTCACCGTCCGTACGACATCCGCCACCGGATCCGCGAAGGCCGTGCGGTGCGGACGGGTCCGCGGGGTGAGACCCCCCGCGTGGGAGCACACCAGCCCCGCCCCGGTCTCCGCGGCGACCTCGGCCAGGGCGGGATCGGCCCCGGCCCAGGTGTCGTTGATCAGGTCCGCGCCGGCCGCGACGACCTCCCGGGCCACCTCCGCCCGCCAGGTGTCGATCGAGATCACGACGTCGGGGAACATCGCGCGGATCTTCTCCACCGTCGGCAGCGTGCGGCGCAGCTCCTCGGCGGCGTCCACGGTCTCGCCCGGCCCGGCCTTCACCCCGCCGATGTCGACGATGTCCGCCCCGTCGGCGACCGCGGCCTCCACGGCACGCAGCGCCGCGTCCTCCGCGAAAGTTGCACCCCGGTCGAAGAAGGAGTCCGGAGTCCGGTTGACGATCGCCATGACCGCGTAGTCGCCGTCGGCGAAGCGCCGGGCGCCCAGACGAAACATCGTATGACCTCCGTGTTTCCTACAGATGGGTGTGCCGGGCTCGCCCAGGCGTACTCAGCGTGCCACGATTCCCCCTATGGCTGAGTTCCTCCTGGTGTTGATCGCCGCAGTGGTTGTCGGGGCCATCGGGTTCGGCGTGTCCTTGTTGATCACCGGTGACGACCCGGGAATCGAAGGGTATGAGCCCGACGGACGCTCCGTACCCCTGCCGTCGTCCCGCCCGCTGGTCGAGGGTGACGTCAACCAGCTCCGGTTCGACACGGTCGTCCGCGGATACCGGATGAACCAGGTCGACAACGCGCTGCGGCGGGCCGGATACGACATCGGCTACAAGGAGGAGCTGATCCAGGTCCTCGAGGCCGAGATCAAGGCGCTCCGCGAGGGCCGCCAGGAGGACGCCGACGCGCTGCGCGACGCCCGCCAGGCCGCGGCCTCGGGGGCCGCCACCGAGGCCCCGCTCGAGCCTCCCGCCGACGTCGTCGAGGGCGGCCCGCGCAAGTCCACGGCCAAGACCACCGACGAGGACGCCCCCGCTGACGCCGCCGACGACGCCTCCTGGGACCGTTCCTCCCCGGTGGTGCAGTGACCGCGGACGACTACGCCGAGGCGGAGCGGCCCGGACCCGGCGAGGTGACGGCGACGGTCATCGTCGCCGCCCCCGCCGCCAAGGTCTTCGCGGCCCTCACCGACTGGTCGCGGCAGGGCGAGTGGATCCCGTTCACGACGGTCCGGGTGCTCTCCGGCGACGGCGGCGAGGGCAGCCAGATCGAGGCCGTCACGCAGGTCGGGCCCGCGTCGGTGCGCGACCTCATGCGCGTCGTGAAGGTCGACCCGCCGTTCGAGCTTCGAGTCGTCCATCACGGCAGGGTCCTGCGGGGCCCCGGCGTGCTGCGCTGCACCCAGCTGGGCGCGGACCGCACCCAGGTCGTCTGGCACGAGTGGTTCCACCTGCCGGCGGGCAACGCCGGCAAGGTCACGTGGCCGCTGCTCTGGCCCGGCTCCAAGGCCGGGCTCACCGCGGCGCTGCGCCGGTTCGCCCGCATGGTGGAGTCCGGACTTTTTGTCGTACCCCCCGAGTAGGTTGCCTGTCATGGGCGACGTGGTGATGGGGGCGGACGGGCTGGCCCGGTGCGGCTGGGGCGCCTCGACCCCCGACTACCTGGACTATCACGACACCGAGTGGGGCCGGGCGATCCGCGACGACGACGGGCTGTTCGAGCGCATGTCCCTCGAGGCGTTCCAGTCCGGGCTGTCCTGGATCACGATCCTGCGCAAGCGGCCCTCGTTCCGGGCGGCGTTCGCCGGGTTCGAGATCGAGAAGGTCGCCGCGTTCGGGGAGGCCGACGTCGACCGGCTCCTCGCCGACGCGGGCATCGTGCGCAACCGGGCCAAGATCGAGGCGACCATCGCGAACGCGCGCGCGGCGGCCGAGCTGCCCGGCGGGATCGCGGCCCTGCTGTGGTCGTTCGCGCCCGATCCGCGGCCGGAGCGGCCCGCGGACTTCTCGAAGGTGCCGGCCGTCACACCGGAGTCGAAGGCGATGGCGAAGGAGCTCAAGAGGCGCGGGTTCCGTTTCGTCGGGCCGACGACCGCGTATGCGCTGATGCAGGCGACCGGGATGGTCAACGATCACGTGGCCGGGTGTTTCGTCGAGCTCCCGTGAGCGCGTGATGCAATGGCGCCATGGCTAAGTGGGTCGTGGTCGTCTCCGAGGAGCAGTACGCGAACGAGCGGGTGTACGGGGCCGGCGGGCTGACCGCCCCCGAGCTGGCACCCGGGGACGAGGCGCTGCTCGTGGCCGGCGGCGACGAGCCCGTCGTGTTCGGGCTCGGGCGGGCCGACCAGGACGGGCGGCTGCAATACACGGTGAACCTGCTCGACTCGCCGCTGCCCGCCGGGGGGCTCGCGGCGCGCACCGGCCGCCTCGACGAAGCCAGCTTCCTGACCGTCGCCCGGCAGATCGAGCCGCCACGGCCCGCGCCCCGGCGCACCTACCTGGTCAGCGTCGACATGCCCATCGAGGCCGCCTCGCCCGGTGAGGCCGTGCGGGCGTTCTGGAGCTACGTGCGCGAGCTCGGCCCCGCCGAGCTGCCCGCGTTCGTGTGGCCCGCCGGGGACGAGCTCGCCATGCAGGCCTACGTCCTCGGGGTGGAGGCCAACCAGGACCCCGAGGAGGAGTGAGCCCGCCCTACTCGACCGTCGAGAAGCGGATCGAGCCGGCCATGAGGTCCGGGTGCTCTATGGTCAGCGCCAGCGCCACCGACTCCTCCAGGCTCAGCGCGCCGCCCGCGGCGTAGGCGGTGTCGAAGGCCGCGTCGCCCATCGACCGGCGCAGCTGCGCCTGCTGCTCGGCCCAGAACACCGCGAACGCGCCGATCGAGCAGCGCAGCCGGATGCGCGCCGACTGGGCCGCGCCGAAGAGCCGCGCCGCGGTCGGCAGGTCCTCGGCCAGGGCGCACCGCACCGCCACCGCGTTGAGGGTCTCGCAGACCCGCAGGTGGAAGCCGTGGGTCATCTGCGAGCGCAGCGCGACGATCAGGTGGTCGTGGGCGGCGACGAGATCGCCGCGGGCCAGCGCGACCATGCCCAGCAGCATGTCCACGGTGCGACGGCCGCGCTCCAGCGGGCGGCTGTTCTCCAGCGGGCGGGCGCTGGCCAGCAGGTCCGCGGCCTCGTCCAGGGCACCGCGGCGCCACAGCAGCTGCGCGAGGGCGAACACCGCCGACAGCGACTCGCCGGCCACGCCCTGCTCGTCGGACCAGCCGATGACGTCGCGGGTGAGCCGCTCGGCCTCGTCGGTGCGCCCCATCTCCAGCAGCGGGGCGCCGCGGGCCGAGAGGATGCGGGCGATCAGGCCCGGATCGCCGGCCCGGCGGGCGGCGGCCTCGGCCCGCTGCGAGAACCGCAGCTCCTCGACCGTCTCGCCGTCGGCGCCCGCGTGCAGGGAGTGCATGTGATAGGCCGCGGCCAGCTCGGCGTCCGGCACCGGCTCGCCGGTGGCGCTGATGCGCTCGTAGAGCCGGAACAGCCACATCCGGCCCTCGCGGCCCAGGCCGCGCTCGCGCCACCACTGGTCCAGCGAGCCGGCCAGGGCCAGCCCCTGCCGGGCGCTGCCGCGGGTCACGGCCCAGTGCAGGGCCGCGCGCAGCTCGTCGGCGAGCGGGTCCAGCGTGTAGAGCGACAGCGTCACCGGACGGCCCTCGTGGTCCAGGTAGGCGTCGTGGGCCGCCTGCAGGCACCAGGCGACGTGGCGCTCCCGGGCCGACTCCTCCTCGCCCGCCTCGAGCAGCAGCCGGGCGGCGAAGGCGCGGATGGGGTCCAGCATGCGGTACGTCGCGCTGGCCGCCCCCGCCTCGGCCTGCAGCAGCGACTTGTCCACGAGCGTGGCCAGCGGGTCGAGCGGGTCGCCGTCGTGCAGCCACTCGATCGCGGGCAGGTCCACCGGGCTCGCGAAGACCGAGAGCCAGCGCAGGAGCCGGGCCGAGCGCGCGTCGAGGGTGCGGTAGGACCAGCCGACCGCGGCCTGCATCGTGCGGTGCCGGTCCGAGGCCTCGTCGAACGCGGCCGGGGAGCCGGCGTCGAGGGTGCCCAGGACGTCGCCGATGCGGTCCGCCAGCTGCGGCACCGACAGCACGCGCAGCCGGGCCGCGGCCAGCTCGAGCGCGAGCGGCAACCCCTCCAGCGACTTCGCCACGCGGGTGAGGTGCGCGATGTCGCCGGGCTCGACGGGCCGGCCGCCGCGCGCCGCGGACGCGCGGTCCACGAGCAGGGCCACGGCGTCGCTGAAGCCGCCGCCGCTGGCCGCCTCGACCGACAGCGGCGGGATGCGCCAGACGACCTCGCCGGCCAGGCCGAGCGGCTCGCGGGAGGTGGCCAGGACGGAGATCTCGGGGCCGGCCGCCAGCAGCCGGGCCACGAGCCGGCGGGCCGCGGACAGCTGGGCGTCGGAGGTGTCGAGCAGCACGAGGAGCCGGCGGCCGCGGACGTGGTCGGCGATGGTCTGCACGACGGCGCGCCCGGGCTCGGGACGCAGGCCGAGCGCGGCCGCGACGCTGACGTCGACGAGGTCGGCGGTGGCCACGGCGCTCAGATCGGCGAACCAGACGCCGTCGCGGAAGCGCTCGACGATCTCGCCGGCCGCCTCGACGGCGACCCGGGTCTTGCCCGCGCCGCCGGCCCCGACGACGGTGACCAGGCGGTGCCGCTGGATGAGGTCGCGCACGGCGGCCCGCTCGGCGGCGCGGCCGATGAAGCGGGTGGTCTGCACGGGCAGGTTGTGCGCGGGCGCGTCGATGGTGCGCGGGCGCGGGAACTGCCGGTCGAGGCCGGGCGCGACGAGCTGGAAGATGCGCTCGAAGCCGTCGAAGCCGCGCAGCCGGTGCAGGCCGAGGTCGAGCAGCCACGCGCCGTCGCCGAGCGGGCCGTGCTCCAGCCCCGGGTCGGTCGGGTCGACCGGGGCGGCCGAGGACGACAGGCCTACGTGGGCGGCGGTCGCGGCCGAGCACAGCACCTGCCCGCCGTGGGCGGCGGCGGCGACGCGGGCGGCGCGGTGGACCTCCGGGGAGGTGTACTCGCCGCCGTACGGCTCGGCGAAGCCCGTGTGCAGGCCCATCCGGACCTTCGGGCGGGCGTC
The DNA here is from genome assembly GCF_050955725.1 of Dactylosporangium sp. CA-139114. Lineage (NCBI taxonomy): Bacteria > Bacillati > Actinomycetota > Actinomycetes > Micromonosporales > Micromonosporaceae > Dactylosporangium > Dactylosporangium sp. CA-139114. The sequence goes on along the minus strand of NZ_CP192080.1, from coordinate 789,701 downwards.
GGGGCTCGGCCAGTCGTGGGTGGCGAGCGCGCGCTGGGCCTCGGCGCACGCGGCGAGGGCGCGAGCGGCGTCCGGGAAGGCCACGAAGAGCGAGTCACCCTCGGTGAAGAGTTCCACACCGTCCGCTTCGGACAGCGCGCGGCGAATCACCTCCCGGTGCTCGTGGAGCACCGGCCGGTATCCCGCACCGAGCATCTGGGCCAGACGCGTCGAGCCCTCGATGTCGGTGAAGAGGAAAGTCACCAGCCCGCTGGGCAGGTGGGTCCGCCCCGACACGTGAAACCTCCGCCTTCCTGATTCAGGCGTGCCCCATATTTCCCCAACCAAGTGGCGCGCGCATCGTAGAAACGGTCGATCCCCGCTTGGTCATCCGGGGCGATCCGTGCTGGTCAGCAACGACGGCAGACAAAGCTCGAGTGGGTTTCGGGTGACGTAACGACAACACTCGGGCAGCGGTTGTGGCACGACAGGACACAACATCAAAGCCGTTTTGCCAGTGCGAAACGAAACCCACCCGTAACAATGTTTCAGCAACCGCAGGCGCCGCCGCAGCAGCCGCCGCCGGAGCCCGCGGCCGCGCCCCCGCCCGCGCTCCCGCCCGAGGCCCCGCCGACGGCCACCGTGGACAGCAGCTTCACCGTGTCGTCGTGCCCCGCCGGACAGGCGGTCTTCACATTCGCTTCACGCATCGGGCGCTGCACCTCGAAGGTGTCGCCGCAGGCCCGGCACCGATATTCGTAACGTGGCATTGCCACAGGCTATGCCACGTTGGCACATGCCCGGGAATTCGGAATACTCAACCTCGTGGCAAGCGACGACGAGAAGCCGGAGGGCCAGCGACCGACCACAATGGACACTCCACCGACCCCCTCCGTCCGGCCCCCGACCCCCCGGGACGCGGACGAGCGGGCGATCCCGGTGGAGATCCTTGCGCCGCAGCTGGGCCAGTCCACTGACCCGAAGCCGCCCCACCAGCCCAAACACGCGGCCGAGGAAGGGCGGCGACCCAGCTGGTTCCAGTCGCGGCGGGCGGCGGACGTGCTGGAGGCGCGCCCCGAGAAGTCGGCGCGCGCGGTGGCCCGGCGCGAGTGGTTCGACCAGGTCAGGACCCGGCCCGGCTTCCGGTTCCTGCTGCCCGGCGTGCTGCTGCTCGTGCTGCTCACGGCGGCCGGGATGGCCGGCAGATACGTGGTGCCCGCGGCGGCCAAGCCGCGCGTGGACGCCTCCGCGTCCGGGGCGGCTCCGGGCGGTACCAACGGCGTCCCCCCGATGACGGGAGCACCGGAGACCGGCGAGGCCCCGCGGCCCGAGAACCCGTCCGCGTCACCCACCTTCAGCCCCCCGGCCGGCATCCACCAGCGCCCGGCCGACGTCTACGGCGCGTGGGCGGGCACCCGGTCGGTGCGGCTGAACATCCCGGTCGTGGCGCTGCAGGCGTACGGCTACGCGGAGGCGGTCACCGCGCGCTCGACCCCGAAGTGCCACCTGACCTGGACCACCCTCGCGGGCATCGGCAAGGTCGAGTCGGACCACGGCCAGACCAACGGTTCGGTACTGCAGGACGACGGCCGATCCGTCCCGCCCATCGTCGGCCCGCCGCTGGACGGGCAGAACGGGCGGCAGTCCGTGGCCGACACCGACCAGGGCGCGCTGGACACCGACCGGACCTGGGACCGTGCGGTCGGGCCGATGCAGTTCCTGCCGGCCACCTGGAAGCAGTACGGCCTCGACGCCGACGCCGACGGGGTGATCGACATCAACGACATCGACGACGCGGCGCTGACGGCGGCCGCGTTCCTGTGCGACAACGGGCGGGATCTGGCCACGCTGGAGGGGTGGAACGCGGCCATTCACGCGTACAACGTGCCTGAGGAGTACCGGGCGGCCGTCTTCAACGCCACCAACGACTACGGGCGCAAGGACCGGCAGAGCTAGGCTTCCGCCCTTCGAGGCCCGGCCTTCCGCCCCTGCCGAGGCCGGGCCCGCCCCGGCCTCGGCAGAGGCGGCGGGACCTGGCGAAACCGGCGCTCAAGGTAGATCAATGCCACGCTCTGCGCTCTGGTACTTCCGCTCAGCCACAAACAAGGGCAGGCTTAGGGCGTGAAGGTGCGCGAATGGGACCCAGGGACCGCGCCCGCGGCCGAGCTCGAGGCGGTCCTGCGGGCGCTGAACGAGATCGTGGCGGTCGACGTGCCCGAGGACCCGCCGTGGCGCGAGACCATGTTCCGGGAGTATCTTGCCGTCACCATGCCGGGTGAGCGGCGCACGTCGTGGCTGGCCACCAGCGACGGCGGGGAGATCCTCGGGCACGCGAGCCTGCTCGCGCTCGAGGACATCGGGGTGCTCGAGCTGTCGGTGACCCCGAGCGCCCGCCGGAGCCGGGTCGGCAGCGCGCTGCTGGCCGCCGTGGCGCGCCGCGCCGCCGAGGAGGGCTTCGAGTCCGTCGGCGTCGAGGTGATCGGCGGCACCCCGAGCGTGCAGTTCTTCGAGGCGCACGGGTTCGAGTGCGCCTTCATCGAGATGCGCAACCTGCTCGACCTGGGCGGCGTGGACTGGCTGCGGCTGGGCGAGATGGCGGCGGGGATCGGCGCCGGCTACCGCATCGAGTACTACCCCGGCGGCCCGCCCCCGGAGCTCTACGCCGGCTACGCCGCGGCCAAGGAGGCCGCCCGCGCCGCGGTCGTCGACGATCTCGCGCTGCGCCCGAGCTCGTACGACTCCGAACGGCTCGCCGCGAGCCTGCGCACCCTGCACGCGCGGGGGCTCAAGCCGTACATCGTGCTGGCCGTCCACGAGCAGTCCGAGACGATCGCGGGCCTGACCGAGGTCGTGGTGCCGGCCCAGCGCCCGACGCGCGCGGACCAGTACGACACGATCGAGGTCCCGAGCCACCGCGGCTACGGCATCAGCCGCGCGATCAAGGCCCGCATGCTGTTCGAGCTGCGTGCGGCCGAGCCTCACCTCCTCGACGTGCAGACGTGGAACGCGCTGGAGAACGAGCCGCTGCTGCAGGTCAACGCCGAGCTGGGCTTCCGGCCGGACCGCGAGTGGCGCGAATACGAGGCCGATGTCGTCGACCTCCTGCGCCGGCTCAAGAGCTGAACCCGCCGGCTCAAGAGCTGAACCCGCGCCGCCGCCCAGCCACCCCGCCGGCGGCCGCCGCGGTGCCCAGCGAGCCGATCAACTCGGCCCGGAACCGCGCCGGCCGGCAATCACGCCCGCCCGGCAAAGCCCGCGCGTCACCCGGCCGGCCAGCCCGCATCACCCGGCAAACCAGCAACCGGCGACGCGACCGCACCGCCCGGCTACAAGGACCGCGTCGAAACACAAGATCGGCCGTTGCGCCCGCCTCATATTTCAAACTCATTTTAGCCGACGCCGAAAAATCGCCCCGATGATCATGACTCGGGGTGACGGCGCCTCACCCCAGTGTCAGCTCGATGCCCACGGGCCCGTCACGAAAGTGCCGTCCGTGGTAAAGGGGAAAGCGTTGGGCTTGCAGCCGTTCAAGGCGATCGTCTGCGTCTGCATCACCGGCGCCACCTGGCCCGAGCCCGGGCACTTCATGTGGTCGAAGCCGAGAAAATGGCCCATTTCGTGCAGGACCGTCATCGCGTGGAAGTCGATCCCCGCCGGGAAGCCGTCGATGCCCTTCAGCCACCGGCGCAGGTTCAGCAGGATCGTCTTGCCGTAGCGGCAGGAGTAGATGCCCTGCGTCGTCACGCCGACGGCCTTGCACAGCTTGTCCACGGTGCCCGGCGTCGCCAGCTTCAGCGTCACGTCGTAGTCCGAGCCGCTCACGCGCTGGAACTTCCAGCTCGCCCCGCTGATCTTGTTCGGCTGGTAGGTCACCGGGTGCTCGGCCGACTTCGTCCAGCCGTCCGGCGACGCGATCGCCCGGTCGACCTCGGTCGCCAGGGTCGCGGTCGTCCAGACCGGGTTGCTGCCCCAGGTGATGCCGTTCTCCATCTCGACGCGGTACTGCACCAGCGTCGCCGCGTCCGCCGAGCCGACGACGTCGGTGCCGCCCGTCGCCACGGTGAACGTGCCGCTCGCGGTGTTGGGCACGCCGTCGTTCGTGTTGGCCTTGCCGCCGCCGGTGTCCCCGCCGGGGTTGACCTTCTTGCCCGTGGCCGAGGGCCTCGGGCCGGCGGACTTCTTCGGGGCCGGCGCGAGCTCGGCGGCGCCCTCCAGCTGGCCCACCGGGAAGGGATCGGAGCTCGACGGCGCCTCGAACGACGCCGCCGCGTCGGCCGGCGGGGACGACACCGCGTTCGTTCCGCAGCCCGCCAGCACGGACAGTAGCGCCACCGTCAACCCGATGCGTCTCGCTCTGGTCCCCAGCACGCGCCGAGCCTAGGGGAACTTGCCCATCAATGCTGCCCCCCGATGGAATCCGTCACGGTAAGCAACGCGAGGGAGGGGACTGTACGTCTTCACTCAGTCCCCTCCCTCCGAAACCCGTCAGGACATCAGGCCGGCAGGGTCCACTTCTGGGCGCCGGTGCCGTTGCAGGTGTAGAGCTGCACGGCGGTCCCGTCGGTGGAGACGCCGCCCGCCACGTCCAGGCACTTGCCCGACTGCGGGTTGCGCAGCGAGCCGTCGGCCTGGGCGGCCCAGTTCTGGGCGCCGGAGCCGTTGCACGTCCACAGCTGGATCTTGGTGCCGTCGGAGGAGCCGCCGCCGGAGACGTCCAGGCACTTGTTCAGGGCCCGCAGCGTCTGGCCCGACACCGTCCAGTTCTGGGCGCCGGAGCCGTTGCAGCCGTACAGCTGGATCTGCGTCCCGTCCGCCGTGCCCGCGCCCCGCACGTCGAGGCACTTGCCCGCGAGGCCGCGGATCGGGCCGCTCACGACCGTGGTGCCCTTGACGAACGTGAAGTCGTCCAGGTCGAACAGGCCGGTCCCGGTGCCCGTGAACGTCAGGTACACGTTCGCCGTCCCCGCGGGCACGCCGGTCAGCGGGGTGCTGACGTCGGCGTACGTGTCCCAGCTGCCCGTGTTGGGCACGGTGACGGTGCCGAGGATCGGGCCGGTGGTCGAGCCCGTGCGCACCTGGATCTGGCCGCCGGGGCCGCCGGAGACGACCCGGGCGCGCAGCGAGGTCGAGCCGCCGATGGTGAGCCCGTTGTACGCCGCCCAGTCCCCCGGCTCGATGTAGCCGAGCGTCTGGCCGTTGTGCGCGCCCGCCTTCGTGTACGGCTGCACCCCGCTCGCGGAGCTGAACAGCTCCGCCTGCTGGGCGTCGTCCGCCGAACGCAGGCGGATGTTGCGGAACGACACGTTGTCGCCCGCGCCGTGGTTCTGGATGCCGATGTACCCGTCGAGGTTGCGGGCCGGGTCGGTGTTGGTGAAGTCGTTGATCAGCGAGCCGTTGAGGTACACCCGGATCCGCTGCCCCTCGACCGAGATCTCGTAGGTGTTCCATGCGCCGGGCGGGTTGAGCGCGGCGTCGCGGGCGGCGATGTTCGCGGACTGGAAGTTGTAGATCGCGCCGGTGGTGTGATCGGGCGTGTCGGTGGCGTCGATCTGGATCTCGTACCCCTGGTTGATCGCGATGTTCGGGTCGTTGCCCGGGTTCGGGAACCCGACGTAGACGCCCGAGTTGCTGTCTCCCGTGATCCGGAAGTCGGCCTTGAGCGAGTACGACGTGCCGAACTGCTTCGCGGAGTACCAGTACAGCCCCAGGCCGCCGGTGGAGCTCAGGGTGGCGTCGGCGTTGGTGAAGCCGCCCGGGCCGGCCTGCGACCAGCCGGTCGTGGAGCCGTTGTAGAGCGCGGTGTAGCCGGTCTCGGGCCGGCAGTCGGCCTGGGCGCGCTTCGCGGCGTACCGGATGCCGCCCAGCAGCTCGTTGCGGAAGTTGCCGTCGGCGTACGACTCCTGCGTGTGCCCGAACCCGGTGTAGAACGACCGTCCACTGTCGACCGTCTTGCACCAGGTGATCGGGTGGTCGGCGCCCATCGAGCCGCCGGAGTACGAGGACTCGTCGAGGGTGGCGAGCACGTGCGCGCTCGCGCGCGGGTTGGTCTGGTAGTTGTACAGCTCGTCGGTGCGGGTCCAGACCTGCGGCAGGTGCGCGGTGGCCGGGTTGGCCCGGTCCTCCGTGCGCGAGTTGACCTGCTGGATCGCGGGGTGGCTGGCGAACCAGGCCCCGACCAGCTGGCCGTAGAAGGGCCAGGAGTATTCGGTGTCGGCGGCCGCGTGGACGCCGACGTAGCCGCCGCCCCCGCGGATGTAGGACTCGAACGCCGCCTGCTGGGTGTCGTTGAGCACGTCGCCGGTGGTGCTCATGAACACCACGGCCTCGTACTGGGCCAGGTTCGCCGTCGTGAACGCGTTGGCGTCCTCGGTGGCGGTGACGGTGAAGTTGTTCGCCGCGCCGAGGTCGCGCACGGCCTGGATGCCGGCCGGGATCGCGTCGTGGCGGAAGCCCGCGGTCTTGGAGAAGACCAGGACGTCGTACGGCGAGTCGGCGGCCCGCGCCGGGGCGGCCACCAGCAGGCCGCAGACCAGGATCGCGGCGAACGTCAGAGCTCGGAGCCTCATGGCAGGGTCCACTTCTGCGCGGTGGTGCCGTTACAGGTGTAGAGCTGCACGACGGTGCTGTCGGCGGAGTTCGCCCCGGCCACGTCGAGGCACTTGCCGGAGGCCGGGTTCTTCAGCGAGCCGTCCGCCTGCGGCACCCAGTTCTGGGCGCCGGTGCCGTTGCACGTCCACAGTTGCACCTTGGTGCCGTCCGCGGTCGCGCCGCCGGAGATGTCCAGGCACTTGCCGAGCACCTTGAGCTGCTGGCCGGCCACGACGACGACCTGGGCGCCGGTGCCGTTGCAGGTGTAGATCTGCATCTGGGTGCCGTCGGCGGAGCCGGCGCCGCGGGCGTCGAGGCACTTGCCCGCGAGCCCCTTCACCGGCCCGACGCCGTTGCCGCCGGCCCCGGTGACGAAGGTGAAGCTGTCGAGGTCGAACAGCGCGGCCGTGGTGCTGCCGGAGAACGTGAGGTACAGCGACGTCGTCCCGGCGGGTGCGTTGGTGATGGGGCCGCTCACGGTCGTGAACGTCTCCCAGGAGCCGGTCACGGGCACCGTCGCGGAGCCGATCACCGTGCCGGTGGGCGAGCCGGTGCGCAGGGTCAGCGTGCCGCCCGCGCCGCCGGAGGAGACCCGGGCGCTGAACGAGGTCGCGTTGTTCAGCTTGTACGGGTCGAAGCCGATCCAGTCGCCGTTGTTGATGTTGCCGACGGTCTTGCCGCCCTCGGCCGACGGCTTGGTGATCTGGTCGACGCCGAGGAAGGACTTGAAGAACTCGCCCTGCCGGTAGCGGGGCGCCATGATGCTCTGGGCGTGGACGGTGAGCCCGCCCTTGTCCGTGTACTGCGCGTCGAAGATCGGGAAGATGTTCGACGCCGAGTCGTGCTCGCCGTCGACCGGGATGGTGATCGTGCCCGCGCAGCCGGTCTGCGAGGTGATCGCGTGCGCGTGCTGGTCGTGGCCGAGCACGTAGGTCATCGTGACCTTGCCGCAGTCGATGGCCCCGTCCTCGGGGTCGGTGACGGTGACGCTCCACGGCACCGAGTCACCGAACGACACGAGCTGCCCGGGCCGGGGCCCGTTGATGACGACCGTCGGCGCGGTGTTGCCGACGCTGATGATCACGCCGGCGGTGCCGATGGCGCCCTGCGGGTCCTTGGCGGTGAGGGTGACCGAGTAGGTGCCGTTGGCGGTGTACGTGTGCGACGGGTTGGCGGCGGTCGAGGTGCCGCCGTCGCCGAACGTCCACGCGTAGGTGAGCGCGCCGCCCTCGGGGTCGGTGGAGCCCGCGGAGGAGAAGTTCACGGCGAGCGGGGCCGAGCCGGAGGTGACGTTCGAGCTCGCGACGGCGGTCGGGGCCCGGTTGCCGCCGGCGCCGACGTAGTCGTAGCGGTAGAGGGCGGAGTTCTGGTCGCCGTTGAAGTAGCCGGTGCCGTAGTCGAGGACGTACAGCGACCCGTCGGGGCCGAACTGCATGTCCATGACCTGCTTGCCGTTCCACGGGAAGTTGTCGATCGCGCCCGGGGAGCCGTCGGCATTGATCTTGATCGGCTTGATCCAGCCGCGGCCGAACTCGCCGGCGAAGAAGAGCCCGTCGAGGGACTGCGGGAACTTCGTGGTCGACGGGTTGGCGGCGTCGTAGTGGTACACCGGGCCGCCCATCGGCGACTCCGAGCCGCCGCCGAACTCGGGCGGGCTGCCCGCGTCGCCGCCGTAGCGGATCCACGCCGGCTTGGCCGGGGGCAGGGTGGTCAGGCCGGTGTTGCGGAACGAGTTGTTGGTCGGGCCGCCGGCGCAGTTGTACTTCGCGCCCGTGGCGTTCGTGGCGAAGTTCCACTCGTTGTAGGTCTCGGTGCTGGTGTTCGCGCCGGTGCAGTACGGCCAGCCGTAGTTGCCGGGCGCGGTGATCCGGTTGAACTCGACCTGCCCGGACGGGCCGCGGTTGGGGTCGGTGGCGCCGGCGTCGGGGCCGTAGTCGCCGACGTAGACGATGCCGGTGGCCTTGTCGACGGTCATGCGGTACGGGTTGCGGAAGCCCATCGCGTAGATCTCGGGCCGCGTGTTCGCGGTGCCGGGGGCGAAGAGGTTGCCGCTGGGGATGGTGTACGTGCCGTTGGCGGCGACCTTGATGCGCAGGATCTTGCCGCGCAGGTCGTTGGTGTTGCCCGCGGAGCGCTGGGCGTCGTAGGCGGGGTTGCGCTCGGTGCGCTCGTCGAGCGGCGAGTAGCCGGCGGAGTCGAACGGGTTGGAGTCGTCGCCGGTGGACAGGTACAGGTTGCCCGCGGCGTCGAAGTCGATGTCGCCGCCGACGTGGCAGCAGATGCCCCGGTTGGCGGGCACGTCGAGGATGTTGACCTGGCTGGCCATGTTCACGCTGAAGTCGGCGTTGAGCGTGAAGCGGGACAGCCGGTTGACGCCCGTCCACGTGGTCCAGGTGGCGGCGGTGCCGGTGGCGGGGGCGTCGCCGGCCGGGGTGGACAGGGGCGGGGCGTAGTACAGGTAGATGTACCGGTTACTCGCGAAGTTCGGGTCCGCGGCGACGCCCTGCAGCCCCTCCTCGTCGTGGGTGTAGACGGGGATGTTCGCGATGACCGTGGTGGTGCCGCCCGCGTCGGTGCGCCGCAGGGTGCCGTTGCGGGCGGTGTGCAGCACGGACCGGTCGGGCAGCACGGAGATGGTCAGCGGCTCGCCGACCTCGGGCTCGCCCTTGGCGAGGGTGACCTGCTGGAAGTCGGCCGCGTTGATGGCCGCGGCCGCGGGCGTGGCGGGCTCCGCGGCGAGGGTGAACGCGGTGGCGGTGAGGCTGGAAGCGACGAGGATCAGGGCGGCAGCTATTGGTCGCCATCGATGCCCGGAGGGTTGCTGGTTCACGGTGTCCCTTCCTGACGTGGTGAGGTGCCAGGCAGGGCGCGCGCCGTCGCGCCGGATGCCGGAGTCGACCCCGCGGCTCCGCCGCATCCGGTGCCGATCCGGATACATTGATGAAACGCGCTGGTGTCGTGGGGGACACACTAGGGGCTTTAGCTACGGCTGTCCATACTTTGCATCTTCGATGCCGTAACTTTTGCTCGAACGATAAAAAGGCTCCCGGTCATGTGCTGTCGCCATGGGGGCTCAGCTGGGCGCCGGGAGGCCGGCTAACAGGTCTCGCGCCAGGCGTCGAGCTCCGTCTTCTTCTTCATCGACGAGAAGCGCAGGGCCTTGGTCTTGGCGCAGAAGGAGCCGGTGGAGCCGTCGTACTCGACGTGGAAGACCGGCTTGCCGGCGCTGGTGAAGACCTTCAGGGCGTCGCACTCGTCGTAGCGCGCGCACTCCTCGTTCACGGCGAAGTCGAAGGCGGGCGCGAGCGCCGCGGCCTGCTCGACGTCGTTCTTGAGACCCACCCCGAGCCCGGCGCGGTGGGCGAGGTCGGCCACGCGCCGGTTGAAGGTCAGCTGGTCGGCGGCGGTGAGCGGGAAGCCGCTGCTGTTGCTGTAGCCGTCGACGTTGTCCGGCTCCACCGCGTCGAAGCCCTTGTCCTTGCACTGCCGGAACCGGGCCGACAGCAGCGGCTCGAGCACGTCCCAGCGCCGGATGTCGAGCCACTTCTCCCCCGGCCAGCCGTCGAGGCCCTTGCCCTGCACGGACTCCGGGAAGTTCCGGGCGTCGGCGCGGAAGTCCTCGTGGGCGCCCACGTTCACGTAGCAGATGACGTGCCGGCCCGCGGCCTTGAGCGCGGCCACGTCAGCGGCCGAGGTGTTGGCGCCGTCGACGTCGTAGACCTCGGCCGGGACGGACTTGTCCAGCACCCCGGTGAGCTGCCACTGCCAGGTCAGCCCGACCGCCGGCTTCCACCAGCCGCCCGCGGGCGGGGCCGCGGCGCCGGACGGGCCCGCCGAGCCCGGCGGGGACGCCGGCGCGGAGCCGAGACCGTCCGCATTGGACGGTCCGGCGCCCCCGGTGGCGGGGGCGTGCGAGCCGTCCCCGCCGATGCCCCGGCCGTGCTGGTCGCCGCCGGTGCAGGCGGCCGCGTAGAGCACGCTCACCGCGACGAGGCCGAGCAGCAGGACGCGCAGCCGGCGGGAGATCACCGCGCGGCGGCCCGGGTCCGCAGGGAGCTGGGGACGCCCTGATACGGCAGCGGCGCCGCGAGGTCCGTCACCAGCCCGTGCCCGGCCCGGCGCAGCAGCAGGGCCGTCGCCTCGCCCAGCCGCGCCGTCGGCACCCCGTAGACGAGGTGCGCGGCGTTGGGCCAGTCGCGATCGGTGGCCGGCTGCGCGGCGTAGGACTCCCATGGCCCCTCGAAGGTACACACCACGTCGGCGAGGGCCGCGTACCCGGGCAGGCAGCGGGTGCCGGGGTTGAGCACGACCGAGCCGCGCACCGCGCGCACCACCTGGGTCACGTAGGCGAGCCCGGCCGCGTCGGAGGGCACCTGGTCGAAGAAGATGCCGCCGACCGGGTACTGCGACCAGCCCACGATGTCGCACCAGACCTCGCCGTTGGCGCGCCCGCCGTAGCCGAGGTCGACGTAGCCGAGCATGCGCACGCCGGCCTCGTGCAGGCGGGCGGTCGCCTCGGCGTAGACCTCGTCGCGGCCCGCGCCGGGTCCGTTGTGGACGTTGACGATCGTCCAGCAGGCCCCGCCGCGGGGCAGGCAGTCCCACGCCTCGGGGTCGGCCAGGGGGTGGACGTACAACGGCAGCAGCATCATGCTCGGTAACTCTCCGGATCACGCAGGACGAGCGCCGCGACGGCGAGCCCGGGCAGACCGGCCCCGAGCAGGGTCGCGACGGCGAGGGTTTCGGCGAACGTGGGCGCCACGTGGACCAGGGCCGGCGCCCAGTGCCCGACGCCCGTGACGAGCAGCGCCGGCCACCACACGACGATCGCGGCGGTGCCGGCGCGGCCGTGCGAGGCGAGCACCAGGCACAGCGCGTAGACGGCCATGAGCAGCACGGCCGCGGCGAAGGACTGCCCGCGCGCGAGCAGCCCGAACCAGACGGCCCCGGCGATGGCCGCGCCCACCACGACCGGGACGGCGAGCACGGCGACGGTGCCGGCGCTGATCCGGCCGAGCCGGCGGTCGAAGGCGAACCGGTCGGCCAGGTCGGCCCGCGCGGACGCGATGCGCCGCTGGTGCCACGCGAGGGTCAGTTCCATCAGCGGTACCCCGAGCAGCAGCGGCAATGCCGCCGGCGGCACCTGGTGCGGCGCGATCCCGTCGAGCGCGACGGTGCGCAGCAGCGCGGCCTGCCCGGTGCCGACGAGCCCGTAGAGGGCGGCGTAACCGATGTCGTGCCGCCACGTGCGCCACCGCCACCGGGTGACCCGGCGCGGGAATCGCTCGCGCAGCACGGGCAGGTAGGCGACCCCGACGAGCACGGCGACGCAGGCGAGCAGCCAGGACACGCTCAGGCCCCGGCCGAGCCCGGCCGTCGCCACCCAGCAGGGCACGACGGCCCCGATCACCATCCGCTCCCGGTTGGTCACCAGGGTCACCGCGGCCACGGCGAACAGCGCGAGCTGGACGGCGGCCACGACGTACGCGCGGGTGCCGGTGCCGATCAGCACCAGGCTCCACAGAGCGGCCAGGACGAGGAAGCCGGCCCCGAGCAGCCGCGCGGCCGCGGCGCGCCCGCGTTCGGACAGCGCCCGGTAGCCCAGGTACGACAGCGCCTGCCCGCCGCCCCAGCCGAGCATGAGCGTGCCGGTGGTGGCCAGCCCCGGCACACCGTCCACTTCGGACGACGCGCCGACGCCGATGACGAGCGGGGTCAGGTAGATGAGCGCGCGCAGGAGGGTGTCGGCGACGACCCGGCCCGCGCCGGGGCCCTCGGGCGGCACGGCGCGGATCTGCTGGGTGTCGGCCGCGTCGAGGGTGCGTGCGACCACGCGCCCGGCGAGCACGAAGACGGACGGGGCGCCGTACTCGCGGTCGGCGACCCTGTCGTTGATGCCGTTCGCCTCCAGGATGGCCGCGATCTCGTCGATGTCGACGGCGCTGAGGCAGTCGTCGCGCATCTTGTCCGCGAGCGCGGCGACCGGGTCGGTGGCGACCCGGCCGACGTAGCGCAGCGGCTCCGGGCGGTCGAGCTCGCTGGGCCGCGCCCGCCGCTGCGCGGGCACGATCACCAAGGAATCACCGCTCACGCCGGCACCTCCGCTCCGTACCGCTCACGCCGACACCTCCGCTTCGCTCCGGCGTCGGCGCGAGACCCAACTGCATCCCCGGTTCGCGGCCACTCCGCTCCGTACCGCTCACGCCGACACCTCCGCTTCGCTCCGGCGTCGGCGCGAGACCCAACTGCATCCCCGGTTCGCGGCCACTCCGCTCCGCTCCGTACCGCTCACGCCGACACCAGCTGACCGGCGGGCTCCGGGACGAGGGAGCGGTACCTGGCGCGGTAGGCGGACACGCAGCGGTCCAAGGTGTACTCCGACAGCGCCCGCCGCCGTCCACTGTGGCCGATCGTGGCCCGGAACTCGGCCGAGGACAGGAACGCCACGCACGCGGCGGCGAACGCGGCCGGGTCCCGCGGCGGCACCACGAGGCCCGCGTTGCCCACGGCCTCGGCCACGCCGCCGACGTCGGTGCTCACCGTGGGGCGGCCGCACATCATCGCCTCCAGCACGGTGTACGGCATCCCCTCCGAGATGCTCGACAGCGCCGCCACCTGCCCGGCGGCGAACGCGTCGCGGCTGGACGCGCACGGCCCGGCCCACGTCACCGCGGCGCCGAGCCCGAGGGACTCGGCGACCGCGCGGCAGTCGGCGGCGTAGGACTCGTTGCCGTCGGGGACCGGGCCGGCCAGGTGCAGCCGGGCGTCGGGGATGGACTGCCGGACGATGGCGAGGGCGCGGATGAGCGTCTCGAGGTCCTTGAGCGGGTCGATGCGCCCGACCCAGGAGATGACCGGCTCGTCGGGCTCGCCGGGCAGGGGCGCGAAGCGCTCCGGGTCGACGCCGTTGCCGATGACGGCAAGCTTGGCCGGGTCGGCGCCGTGGCGCACCGCCCAGCGCGCGTTGAACCCGCTGACCGGGGTGACCAGGTCGGCCTCCCAGTACGCCAGGCGCGCCAGGGCCCGGTGGAAGCGCAGCAGCGCCGTCTTCACCCCGGGCGACTGGGCGCCGGCGGCGAGGTACCGCTCGCGCAGGTACACCCCGTGCTCGGTCATCAGGAAGGGCACCCCCAGGCGCCACTTCGCGGCGAGGGCGACCATCGCCGAGAGCCCGTTGGCGTTGGCGTGCACCAGCTGGGCGTCCTCGGGCAGCGGCGCGGCGAGCGGGCGGAGGGCGTGCTCCAGCAGCACCGCCGCCTCGTCCGCCTCCCGCAGCGTGAGCCGCGGCAGCCGGATGCCGTCGGCCGCGGCCCGGGCCCAGGCGTCGAGCAGGATGTCGGCCAGGCCGGCGCCCGCGAGCGGGTGCCGGCCCACGCGGCGGCCGAAGCGGGTGCGGCCCAGCACGTCGAGGCGGCCGGGAGCGCGGACCGGAAGCGCCAGCTCGGCGAGGGCCCGCAGGCCCTCGGCGAACAGGACGAGGTCGGGCGCCGAGTCGCCGAGCATGCCCCGGCAGAGCAGCCCCGCGGCCCGCTCGGCCCGGCCGCGCGCGGGGCGGGCCGGGCCCCAGACCGGCACCGGGCGCAGCGACCGGACGTTGCCGGGCAGCGCGACCGCGGGCCGGTCGGGCTCGGTGCCGACGATGGCGATGAGGTCCCACTCCACTTCGGACAGTCCGCGCACCAGCTGGTCGCACCAGGTGGTGACGCCGCCGGTGGCGTACGGGTAGGTGCCTTCGTTGACGAGGACGACGCGCACGGCGACCGGCTCAGCTCGGGAGGCTCAGCAGCTGGCGGCCGTTCTTGGCGACGCTGCGCCAGGCCGAGCGCTCGCCGCCGTAGGCCTCGCCGAACGCGCCGCCGCCGACCTCGAGGCCCAGCAGCGAGGCGGTGACGAGCGTCGTGCCGCTCGGCATGGTCAGCGGCACGTCCAGCGCGGCGCCCTTGTTGGTGACGGTGACCTTGCCGTCGAGCAGGTACGCCTCGATCTGGCGGCTCTGTACCGCGGCGGTCCAGGCCGCCTGGCGCCGGTTCTGCAGCGCGGTCTCGGCGAACTTCACGTTCACCACGGGGGTCGCGGTGGTGTAGGTGTTGCGGTACCGGGCGAGGACGGCGTCGAGCACCGGGTACAGGATCCGGTCCTCGGCGAGGTTGCTCTGGTGGGCGTAGTGCGGGGCCGGGTTCGCGGAGACCACGTGGTCGTAGGCGATGCGCGACTCCGCCGGCACGATGTACTTCGTGAAGCCGCTCGCGCCCAGCGGGCTGATGCAGGTCGACTGCGGGTTGTTCTCGCAGATGCCGCTGCCGCCGTCGGCCGCGCTGGTGTAGAGCCAGTTGTACTCGTCGACCTCCTCGGCGACGGTGGCCACGTTGTAGTAGATGTTCATCGGGAACCGGGGCACGGTGACGGCGTTGCCCACGGGCCGGGGGGTCTGTTCGCGGGAGGCGTCCGAGGCGACGTACCGGACCCCGTTGGCGTTGAGCGCGGGCGCGAGGTTCGGGTTGTCGGCCGGCATCTGCGGCAGCGTCTTCAGGCCGGAGTGCTCACCGGTGACGAGCTCGGTCGCGTCGATCGGGATGCCCTTGGACCTGGCCCAGTCGACGTTCTGCTTGATCTGCGCGGAGATGTCGGCCTGCGACACCCACTGGCCCGTGCACTTCCACGGCGACACCGTGAAGTCCTGGACGCAGCCGAGGTAGGTGTGCTCGTAGGTGTGGTTGATGAAGCGGAGCTGGCTCTTGTTCGCCACGACCGCCGCGGTGAGCGGGTCGCCGGGGCCGGCCTCGACGCTGCCGCCGCCGTTGAAGACGACGTCGAGCTTGACCCCGCGCGCCTTCTGCCACTGGACCAGCGCGTTCACGTCGTCCTTGGTCATGCGGATGGTCTGGTTGTACGGCAGGGTCGCCGGGTCCCGCCGCGGGTTGCAGTCGTCGCCGACGGTGCAGTTGTGCACGGTGTCCCAGCGGTCGTCGGGCAGGAGGACGTCGTCGACGTGGACGCTGAAGTAGTTGCGCGTGTAGCCGAGGTGGGTGCCGCGGGTCAGCCAGGTGATCAGGCCGTGCCCGAGCTCCATGGCGTGGGTCTGGAAGCGGTTGGCGGCCAGCGTCACCACGAGCTCCTCGCGGCCGTCGTGCGCGTAGACGCCCATGAGCGATCCGGTGGCCCCGCCGCCGGGCTTCGCCCCGTTGACCAGGGGCGTGAAGGTCGCACCGGAGGCGACGGCCGCGGCGCCGAGGTAGCCGAAGGACTCCGAGACCGCCGGGTCGCGGTCGTCGATCGGGACGGCGCCCTTGAGGTAGCCGAACCCGGCCGCCTTGCCGGCGTCGGTGACCTGCATGGTGGTGCCGTCGAGCACCCCGCTCCAGGTGTTGGTGAGGCCCACGTTCGAGCCGGCGAAGGTGTACGCGTCGATCTGGCGCACCTTGAACTCGCGCTCGAAGTCGGCCAGCGCGGTCGCCTCGGCCCCGGTCACCGAGCTCTCGTTCGGCACGATGACGCCCTGGAACCTGGCCCGGCGCACCCCGTCGACGGTGTCGGCGAGGTAGGCGGCGGTGAGCTGCGGGCGCCCGGACGCGGCCAGGTCCAGCGCGTCGTAGGGCACGCCCTCGCGGTCGAGCTGGGCGCGGAGGGTGTCGATGCCGGTGCTGTCGTCGTCGAGCACGAGCACGCGCAGGTCGATGCGCTGCTTGGGGGCGGCGGCGGCCAGCGCGGGCTGGGCGAGGGCGATGCCGGCGAGGCCCAGCAGGGCCAGCGATCCGGCGACGATCCGGGACTTCAAGGTGCTCGTGCTCCTTCTCAGGCGGCCTTGACGACTTCGGCGATCGATGAGGTGACGATGGCGTGCAGGTTGTGGCGGGCGCGCCAGCCGAGGCGGGCGCGGATGCGGGCGGGGCTGGCGACGACGGCGGCGGGGTCGCCGAGGCGGCGGGGGGCCTCGTCGTAGGGCAGCGGGCGGCCCAGCGCCCGGCCGACGGCGGCGATCATCTGCAGCACCGAGGCGCCCTCGCCGCGGCCGACGTTGAGCACCTCGTCGCGCAGCTCGTCCTCGTGCAGGGCGAGGGCCGCGCGCACGTGCGCGTCGGCGATGTCGGCCACGTGCACGTAGTCGCGCACGGCGGTGCCGTCGGCGGTCGGGTAGTCGGTGCCGAAGACGGTCGCCGGGATGCCGAGCGCGGCGGCGCGCAGCAGGCGGGGCACGAGGTTCGTGCCGCCCTCGTCGCGCAGGTGGGGGGCGGCGGCGCCGGCGACGTTGAAGTACCGCAGCGCGCCCCAGCGGAATCCGCCGCTCGCCGCGGCGTCGCGCAGCATCCACTCGCCGACGAGCTTGGTCCGGCCGTAGGCGTTCTCGGGCTCGGTGGGGTCCTGCTCGCGCACCGGGGAGCGGCGGGGCGTGCCGTAGACGGCCGCGCTGGAGGAGAACAGCACCGAGCGGGTGCCGGTCTCGGCCACGGCCGCGAGGACCGCGCCGAGGCCGTCGAGGTTGTCGCGGTAGTACCGCAACGGGTGCGCGGCCGACTCGGCGACGTCCTTGCGCGCGGCGAGGTGGATCACCCCGTCGGGCCGATGGCGGCGGAACACCTCGCGCACGGCCGCGGCGTCGCGCACGTCGGCGCGCAGCAGCGGCACCCCGAACGGCACCCGCGCGGCCCGGCCGGTGGACAGATCATCGACGACAATGCATTCGATGCCCGCCCCTTGCAGGGCGGCCACGACGTGCGCGCCGATGTAACCGGCGCCTCCGGTGACGAGCCATCTCACGATCAGCGCAACGAGGGCCTAACCCGCCCGATCGGGCAACTGTCGCGTTCCTGACACTTCGCGCAGACCGGATTTCACCGGCGCGGGGCCGTAACCAGGCCCATGACCTGCGACAACAATTCTGCGGCGGGACCGGCGGGGAAATCGCCGCGACACGCCCGAAATGCCCGATTTGGGCGATAACGTCCGGCGCCCCGACATGCCGACGGTCCGGCCTCCCCGCCGAGTTCGTCGTCGGCGGGAGGACCGGACCGGATGCCCGAGAGGCCTTAGATGCGGCTCAGGAGGCGGGCGGCCTCGCTCGCCCAGTAGGTCAGGATCAGCTGGGCGCCGGCCCGGCGGATCGACGTGAGCGTCTCCAGGATGACCCGCTCGCGCTCGAGCCAGCCGTTGGCGACCGCGGCCTCGACCATCGCGTATTCGCCGGAGACCTGGTAGGCGGCCACGGGCACGTCCACCACCTCGGCGATCCTGGTCACCACGTCGAGATACGGCAGCGCGGGCTTGACCATGACCATGTCCGCGCCCTCCTCGATGTCGAGGGCGACCTCGCGCAGGGACTCGCGCAGGTTGGCCGGGTCCTGCTGGTAGGCCTTGCGGTCGCCGGTGAGCGCGGACTCCACGGCCTCGCGGAACGGGCCGAAGAAGGCGCTGGCGTATTTGACCGCGTAGGCGAGCAGGGCGATGTCGGTGTGCCCGGCCCGGTCCAGCGCGCCGCGGACCACGCCGATCTGGCCGTCCATCATCCCGGACGGGCCGAGCACGTGGGCGCCGGCCTCGGCCTGGGCGAGGGCCATCAGCTCGTACTGCCGCAGCGTCGCGTCGTTGTCGACGGAGCCGTCGGCGGCCAGCACGCCGCAGTGCCCGTGCGAGGTGAACTCGTCGAGGCAGAGGTCGGCCATGACCACGGTGGCGTCGCCGACCTCGGCGATCACGTCACGGATGGCGACGTTGAGGATGCCGTCGGGGTCGACGCCGCCGGAGCCGGTCTCGTCCCGTGTCTGCGGCACACCGAAGAGCATCAGGCCGCCGACACCCTCGGCGACCGCCTCGGCCGCGGCCTTGCGCAGCGACTCCCGGGAGTGCTGCACGACGCCGGGAAGGGAGCTGATCGGCCGCGGCTCGGTCAGCCCCTCCTTCACGAACATGGGCAGGATCAGGTTGGACGGCTGCACGTGCGTCTCGGCCACGAGCCGGCGCATCGCGGGGGTGCGACGCAGCCGGCGCGGCCGGACCTCAGGAAAACCCACGGGAGTGACCCCCTTTAGCGAAACCTCAGGGCGGTAGGGCCCTGCACCTTCGAGCCGCGGCGCTGCTTCGCGGGCATCGCGGCGAGCTTCTCGCGCAGTTCCACAGCGTAGCTCGCCAGCGCCTCCACCAGGTCCGGTACGGAGGCGTGCGCGGGCTGCACGTCGACGCGCAGGCCGAACTCGACCGCCGTGTCCGCGGTCTTCGGCCCGATCACCGCGACGACCGTGCGGGCGTGCGGCTTGCCGGCGATGCCGACCAGGTTGCGCACCGTGGACGACGAGGTGAAGAGCACCGCGTCGAAGCCACCGGACTTGATCGCGTCGCGGATGTCGGCCGGCGGCGGGGCGGCGCGCACGGTGCGGTACGCCGTCACGTCGTCGACCTCCCACCCGAGCTCGGTGAGCCCGGCGGCGAGCGTCTCGGTCGCGATGTCGGCCCGCGGCAGGAGCACCCGGCCGACCGGGTCGAGTACCTCGTCGTGCGGCGAGAACTCGGCCAGCAGGCCCTCGGAGGACTGCTCGCCGCTGGGCAGCAGCTCGGGCACGATGCCGAAGCCGCGCACGGCCTCGGCGGTGGCCTCGCCGATGCAGGCGACCTTGACGCCGCCGAAGTGGCGGGCGTCGAGGCCGTGCTCGGCGAACTTCTCCCACACCGCGCGCACGGCGTTGACGGAGGTGAAGACGGTCCACGCGTAGCGGCCGTCGACCAGGCCCTTGATCGCGCGCTCCATCTGCGCCGGGGTGCGCGGCGGCTCGACGGCGATCGTCGGCACCTCGCACGGGATGGCGCCGTAGGCGCGCAGCCGCTCGCTCATCGCGCCGGCCTGCTCCTTGGTGCGCGGGACGAGGACCTTCCAGCCGTAGAGCGGGCGGTTCTCCCACCAGCCGAGCTTCTCGCGCTGCCCGACCCCGGCCCCGAGGCACAGCACCACGCGGCCGGCGAAGCCGAGCGCGGCGGCGACCATGCTGTCGACGCTGGAGGCGGAGCTGTACTGCGTCTCGCCCGTGCCGTCCCCGGTGATCGAGACCGGCGTGGCCGGGTCGACCCCGGCGGCGAGGAGCCCGTCGCGCACGGCGGCGAGGTCCCCGGCGTCGACGGCGAGGGCGGAGGAGCCGCGGGCCACGGCGGCGGCGACGGACTCGAAGTCGACGGACTGCACGTCGTCGACGTCGGCGGTCACGCGCACGCCGGGCAGCGGCACCCCGGCGTAGGTGGCGACGCCGGCGGCCTGGCCGATGCCGGGCACGACCTCGAACGGCACCGCGGTGCGAGCGACGGCCTGCACCTCCTTGAGCACCGTCTCGTGCGCCAGCGGGTCGCCGCCGACGAGGTGGATCGCGCGCAGGCCGGAGCGGGCCGCGGACAGCAGCACCTTGGCGACGTCGCCGGGGGCGCCCTCGGCCGGGCTGAACTGGCACTCCGGGTCGGCCTCGGCGCGGATGGCGGCGAGCAGCGGCTCCGGGACGTTACGGTCGTGGACGACGTGGTCGGCGGTCACCAGCGCCTCATGGGCGCGGCGCGTCAGCAGGCCAGGGTCGCCGGGGCCGGCCCCGACGAAGGCGATCCGGCCGGTGCTGCCCTTACGGGTGCGGGTCATGCTGCACTCCCAGTGCGTTGTCGGCGCCTTCTTCGCGTAGGTCGCGGGCCAGGGCTCGGCCCACCTCCGCGGCGTCGGCGAGCGTTCCGGTGCGAGAGAGCCGGAGGGCGAAGCCGCCGTCCGGGCTGAACACCGCACCGCGCAGATAAATCTCGGGCCCCTCATCGCCCTCGGCGACCTCGGCCAGTGCCGCGATCGGGGCGGAGCAGCCCGCCTCGAGCTCGGCCAACAGCGCCCGCTCGGCGGTGACCGCCACGCGGGTGTACTCGTCGTCGAGCGCGGCGAGAACCTCGCGCAGCTCGGCATCGTCTTCGCGGCACTCGACGGCCAGTGCGCCCTGCGCGGGGGCGGGCAGCATCAGCAGCGGATCGAGCACCTCGGTGGCCTCGCCGCCGCGGCCGAGCCGGGCGAGCCCGGCGTGCGCGAGGACGATGGCGTCGAACTCGCCCTCGGCGAGCTTGCGCAGACGGGTGTCGACGTTGCCCCGCAGCGGTACCGTCTGCAGCCGCCGCCCCAGCACGTGGATCTGGGCGATCCGGCGCAGCGCCCCGGTGCCGATCCGCGCGTCGTCGGGCAGCTCGTTGAGCGTGAGCCCGTCGCGGGCCACCAGCGCGTCGCGCGGGTCCTGACGGGCCGGGATCGCGGCCACGACCAGCCCCTCGGCCGGCGCGGTCGGCAGGTCCTTGAAGGAGTGGACGGCGAAGTCGATCTCCTTGGCCAGCAGCGCGTCGCGCAGGGCGGAGACGAACACGCCGACGCCGAGCTGCGGGATGGGCGCGCTGGAACGGTCGCCGGGCGTGACGATCTCGACCAGTTCGACGTCGCGGCCGGTGCGCTCGCGCACGGCGTCCGCCACGGTGGTCGACTGGGCCATCGCGAGCGCGCTGCCCCGGGTGCCGAGCCTCAACGTCACGGGTGCACCTCGGAAGCCTCGGCCGGATCGATGCCGGCGGTCGGGATCTGCAGATCGAACAGCTCGCGCAGCGCCTGAGCATAGGCCTCGCCGCCCGGGGCCGCCGCCAGTTGCCGCACGCGGACGGTCGGCTGGTGCAGCAGCCGCTGGACGATCCGGTGGATGCTGTGGGACACCTCGGCCCGGGCGTCGTCGCCGAGCTCGGGGCAGCGCTGGGCCAGCCGGCGCAGCTCGGCCTCGACGACCTCGTCGGCCCGGGCGCGCAGCGCGGCCACGGTCGGGGCCACGTCGGCGCCGCGCAGCCAGGTGAGGAAGGCCTCGACCTCGGTCGTGACGATCTCCTCGCCGGCCCGCTCCTCCGCGTCGGCGGTGGTGGACAGCGACTCGGACAGCAGCTCGATGTCGACGAGCGTGATGCCGGGCAGGTCGCGCACGGCGGGGGCGACGTCCCGCGGCAGGGCCAGGTCGAGCACGAGCAGGTCGTGCCCGGACGCGGCCCGGTCGGCGACGGCCCCGGCGAGCAGCGGCGCGTCGAGCACCGGCTCCGGCGAGGCGGTGGCGCTCACGACGACGTCGACCCGCTCGAGCAGCGACGGCAGCTCGGCGAAGGGCACCGCCTCGGCCCCGTGCAGCTCGGCGAGGCGCTCGGCGCGGGCGTGCCCGCGATTGGTCACGAACAGCGGCGCGGCCCCGGCCCGGCGCAGGGTCGCCAGGGACAGCGCGCCCATGGCCCCGGCGCCGATGACGAGCGCGGGCCGCCCCTCGACCGGCGCGGTGGCGCCCTGGCCGTAGGCGAGCGCGGCGCTGACCACGCTCTGCCCGGCCCGGTCGATCTCGGTCTCGGCGTGCACCCGCTTGCCGACGCGCAGGGCCTGCTGCAGCAGCTCGTGCAGGAGGCGTCCGGCCGTGCCCCGCTCGGCGGCGGTGCCGTAGGCGTCGCGGAGCTGGCCGAGGATCTGGGCCTCGCCGACGACCATCGAGTCGAGCCCGGCGGCGACGCGGAACGCGTGCCGGACGGCGTCGGCCTCGTAGTGCACGTACAGCTGGGGAGCCAGCTCGCTCATGGCGAGCCCGGCCCGGTCGGCGAGGACCCCGCCGATGTCGGCGAGGCCGCCGTGGAATGCGGTGACGGCGGCGTAGATCTCGACCCGGTTGCAGGTGGACAGCACCACGGCCTCGTCCACGTAGGGCAGCGCGACGAGCTCGGCGAGCACGGCCGGCATCTCGCCGGGGCCCAGCGTGACCCGCTCCAGCAGCGGCACCCCGGCGGTCCGGTGCGACAGCCCGACCACCAGCAGATTGACGCCCGCGGTCACGACGTCACCTCCGCTTCGCTCCGGTGCCGTCGCGACTGAAGCTGTGCCCCCTGGTGAGCGGCCTCTCCGCTGCGCTCCGAACCGCTCACGACGTCACCTCCGCTTCGCTCCGGTGCCGTCGCGACTAGAAGCTGTGCCCCCTGGTGAGCGGCCTCTCCGCTGCGCTCCGAACCGCTCACGACGTCACCTCCGCTTCGCTCCGGTGCCGTCGCGACTAGAAGCTGTGCCCCCTGGTGAGCGGCCTCTCCGCTGCGCTCCGAACCGCTCACGACGCCACCTCCGCCCCGTTGTGCTGCGGCTTCTGCACCGCCGGCAGGGCCGTGAGGGCCGACTTGCGATGCTCGTGGAAGGACAGGATCTGCAACTCGATGGCCAGATCGACCTTACGCACGTCGACGCCCTCGGGGACGTTCAGGACGCACGGCGCGAAGTTCAGCACGCTGGTCACGCCGGCGGCCACGAGCCGGTCGGCCACGTGCTGCGCGGCGTGCGCGGGCGTGGCGATCACGGCGATCGCGATCTGCTCCTGCAGCACGATCTCGGGCAGCTCGTCGATGTGCCGCACGGTCAGGCCGTTGATCTGCTCGCCGACGCGGCCGAGGTCGGCGTCGAAGAGGGCGGCGATGCGGAAGCCCCGGGTGCCGAAGCCCGCGTAGCCGGCGAGGGCGTGACCGAGATTACCCACGCCGACGAGCGCGACGGCCCGGCGGTGGGTGAGCCCGAGCACCTGCTCGATCTGGTCGATGAGCAGGGTCACGTCGTAGCCGACGCCACGGGTGCCGGTGCGGCCGAGGTGGGACAGGTCCTTGCGGAGCTTGGCGGAGTTGACCCCCGCGGCCGCGGCCAGACCCTCCGATGAGACCGTGTCGTGCCCTTCCTCACTGAGGTGATGCAGGGCGCGCAGGTACTCCGGAAGCCTGGCGACGGTCGCCTCCGGAAGGTCCGGAAAGTCCGGTCCGTCCGTTGGGCCGGTGCGCTGCTGGCTCATGAGTCTCCGAGACGACGACGACGGTGTACGAGCCCGCTCACGATGGCGGTTACCGCCTGTGCTAGCGGGATTCGTCGTTGCAACAGAGTAGGCGCTTGTGAAGCCGTGCACAAATCGCGATCTTGAAGAATCGGCGCCCACCACGTAGAGGTCAGCGCCCGCCCGTGCGGATCGCGCACAGGAGAAATGCCCCCGCGGCACGTGGTGCCCCCTTTCTCCGACGCGGTCGGCAGCGGGCGGGCGCTCCGGCCATTATTCGCACAAATCCGGCATTTGGTGCACCCGACACGCGGTCCTGGTGTTGTGTTACGTAGCGACACTACACGTTTTCCGGTGGGGCTGCCCCTACCATCAAGTGGCTGGACGGCGGGATGGGAGGCGGGGGCCGCGATGCCTAGCGTCATTGGTATGACGACGACCATCACCCCGCTCGGCCCGGGCCGCTTCTCCCGCATCCTCCGCCAGCTGGGCATCGACACGCAGTACGTGCTGCTCGGCTTCCCCCTGTCGATCATCACCATCGTGCTGTGCGTCACGGGGTTCTCGCTCGGACTCGGGCTGATGGTCCTCACGGTGGGCTTCCCGATCCTGTTCGTCACGATCTTCCAGGCGCGCGGCTTCGCGACCCTCGAGCGCGCCCGGACCGGCCCGGTGCTGCGCACGCAGCTGCCCCATCCGTACTACAAGAAGGCCGGCCCCCGCGCCGGTTTCTGGCGGCGCACGTTCGTCCCGCTCACCGACGGCCAGTCGTGGCTGGACCTGCTGCACGGCGTCTTGCGGATCATCCCCAGCACGTTCGCCTTCGCGTTCGTGGTGACCTGGTGGGCGGGGGCGCTCGGCGGGCTGACCACGGTGCTGTGGGACTGGTCCATCCCCCGCGGGCCCGGCAACACCGACCTGCCGGAGCTGCTCGGGCTCGGCAGCGGCGCCGGGACGCGCGTGCTGTTCCACACCGCGATCGGCCTGGTCTTCGCCCTCACCCTGGTGCCCGTCGTGCGCGGCGTCGCCCTGATCGAGGCGCTCTTCGCCCGCGCCCTGCTCAGCGGGGTCAACGAGCTGCGCGAGCGGATCTACGAGGCCGAGCGCAGCCGCGACCGGGCCCGCGCCCAGACCACCGCCGCCGTCTCGGCCGAGGCGACCGCCCTGCGCCGGCTGGAGCGCGACATCCACGACGGCCCCCAGCAGCGGCTGGTCCGCCTGGCCATGGACCTCGGCCGCGCCGACCTGCAGTTCGACCACGACCCGGCGGCCGCCCGGGCCACCGTCGCCGAGGCCCTCGCGCAGACCCGCGAGACCCTCGAGGAGCTGCGCGCCCTGTCCCGCGGGATCGCCCCGCCGATCCTCGTCGACCGCGGGCTGCGGGCCGCGCTGACCGCCCTGGCCGGCCGCTCGCTCGTCCCGGTCGACCTGGAGGTGCCCGAGCTCGAGCGGCTGGCCGACAACATCGAGACGACCGCGTACTTCGTCGTCGCCGAGGCCCTCACCAACGTGGCCAAGCACGCCCACGCCAGCGAGGTCAAGGTCACGCTGCAGCGCTCGGCCTACGGCATGCTGGTCACGGTCGAGGACGACGGGGTGGGCGGCGCCAGCCTCGCCAAGGGGCACGGGCTGACCGGCCTGGCCGACCGGGTCCGCGCGGCGGGCGGCGAGCTCACCGTGACCAGTGCGCTGGACGCCGGCACCAAAATCGTCGCGATCCTGCCCTTGTCCTAGCCGGGCGACGCCTCCGGCGTGCCGCGCGCCGGGGAGCCACCCCGGACCCCCCATGCGGCTGCGCGGGCACGAAAGACCTGCGAGACCGGCACTAGTATCACCGCGTGCGAGTAGTCGTTGCGGATGATGCGGTTCTGCTGCGCGAGGGCCTGGTGCGCCTGCTCACCGAGGGCGGCCACGAGGTCCTCGCCGCCGTCGGGGACGGTCCCAGCCTGGTCGAGGCGGTCGTCGAGCACCGGCCCGACGTGGCGATCGTGGACGTGCGGATGCCCCCGTCGCACACCGACGAGGGGCTGCGCGCCGCCGTCGAGGCCCGCGCCCGGGTGCCGAAGACGCCGATCCTCGTGCTGTCGCAGTACGTCGAGGTCTCCTACGCCGACGACCTGCTCGCCGACCGCGCCGGCGCCGTCGGATACCTGCTCAAGGACCGCGTCTCCGAGGTCGCCGAGTTCCTCGACGCGATGCGGCGGGTCGCGGCCGGCGCGACCGTGCTCGACCCCGAGGTCGTCGGCCAGCTGCTGGTCCGCCGCCGGCGCGACGACCCGCTGCGCAGCCTCACCCCGCGGGAGCGCGAGGTGCTCGGGCTGATGGCCGAGGGCCGCTCCAACACCGCCATCGCCCGCAAGCTGGTCGTGACCGACGGCGCGGTGGAGAAGCACGTCAAGAACATCTTCACCAAGCTCGACCTGCCGCCGGACGACGAGCAGCACCGCCGGGTGCTGGCGGTGCTGACCTACCTACAGGGCTAGGGACACGGCCTCGACGAGGGAGTACGCCACCGGCAGCCCCGTCGCCTCCAGCAGGGCGGCGTCGGTGAAGCCGCCGGCGTACAGCACCGCCGAGGCGCCCACCGAGCGCGCCGCGTCCCCGTCGTCCACGGAGTCGCCGATCATCACCACGTCGGCGGGGTCGAGCTCCAGCGCCTCGAGGTGCCGCTCCAGGTAGGCGGCCTTGCGGTGCCCGCCGACGGTCCCGGGCAGGCCGTCGACCCGCACCAGGCGCGCACCCAGCCCGTGCCGCTCGACCTCGACCAGCAGCTCGTCGTGGAAGAACATCGACAGCAGGGACTGGGTGCCGGGCCACTTCGCCATGGCCTCCAGCGCGTCCGGGGCCAGCCGCACCTCGCCCATCCGCTGCCGGTAGGCGTCGTGGAACGCGTCGTCGAGCAGCTGGAACTCCACCTGGTCGACCGGGCGCTCCAGCACGTGCGCGTAGTAGTCCAGGATCGGCCGGCGGAAGTCGCGGCGGTGCTCCTCCGCGGTGATCACCGGCCCGCCGACCGTGGCCAGGCAGACGTTCGTGGCGTCGACCACGAGCTTGAGATCGTCGAGCAAGGTCCCGTTCCAGTCCCACACGAGGTGTTTCACCCGGCTGAGGATAGCCGCAGATCGCGCCGCAGCCGGTCCTCCTCCACCCGCCAGTAGCCGTGCTCCTTGCCGTCCAGCATCAGCACCGGGACGCGGAAGCCGTACTCGTCCTCCAGCTCCTCGGAGTCCTCGATGTTGATCTCCTGATAGGGCTCGCCGACGCGGTCCAGGACGGCCTTCGCGTCGTCGCAGAGGTGGCAGCCGGGCCGGGTGAGGAGCGTGAGCCTCGTCGTCACCGCAGCACTCCCTTGCGGACCTTGCCGGTCGCGGAGTGCGGCAGCTCGGCGACGAACTCGACCGCGGTCGGGCACTTGAACCGGGCCAGGTTGCGCTCGCAGTGCGCGATCAGCTCCTCGGCGGTGACCTGGGAGTCCGGGACGCGCACGACGACGGCCTTGACGGTCTGGCCCGTGTACGGATGCGGCACCCCGAGCGCCGCGGCCTCCACCACGGACTCGTGCGCGGCCAGGACGGACTCGACCTCGTGCGGATACACGTTGAAGCCGCTGACGAGGATCAGCTCCCCGATCCGGTCCACGATGAACAGGTCGCCGTCCTCGTCGGCGTAGGCCACGTCGCCGGTCGCCCACCAGCCGTCCGCGCCCGGGCCGCCCTCACCGTCGGGCCAGTAGCCGCGGAAGAGGTTGGCCCCGCACGCCACGATCTCGCCCGGGTCGCCGGTGCCGTCCTCGTCGTCGAGCACGTCCTCGCCCTCGGCGTCGACGAGCCGCACCCGCACGCCGGGAATCGGCCGGCCGATGGAGCCCGGCTTGACCGACGGGCTCGCCAGCGTGCTGGTCAGCACGGGCGCGGCCTCGGTGAGCCCATACCCCTGGTGTACCGCGCGCCCGGTCGTCTCGGCGAAGCGCCGCTCGGCCGCCGGGTCCAGCGGGGAGGCGCCGCACACCGCGAGCCGCACACTGGACCAGGCCCGCGCGAGCCGCTCGCCCATGAGCGACCAGGCGATGAACATCGGCGGCACCCCGACCACCCCGGTCACGCCGTGGCGCTCGATCGCCTCCAGCGAGTCGGCCGGGTCGAAGCGCTCCACCAGCACCCCGCACGCGCCGTGGTAGGCGACCGCGCCGAGCCCGGAGTTGAGGCCGTAGGCGTGGAAGAGGGGCACGGCGAGCAGCAGCACGTCGTCCTGGGTGACCGGGGCGGGCTCGATGCCGGCCAGCTGCTCGTGGTTGGCGAGCAGGGCCCGGTGCGGCAGCATGGCGCCCTTCGGCGCGCCCCCGGTGCCGGAGGTGTAGAGGAGCACGGCCAGGTCCTCGCCGCCGCCGACCGCGTCCGCCGCAGTGACGCCGGCGGGGTTGCTCAGCAATCCGGTGAGGTCCTTGCCGAGCTGGTACCGCACCGCCGGCGCCGCGTCCCCGAGCGCCTCCAGCACCGGCCCGGTGGCGACGAGCACGGCCGCGCCGGAGTCGGCCAGCACGTGGGTGAGCTCGCGCGCGGTGTAGGCCGGGTTGACGGGCACCGCGACCAGCCCGGCCCGCAGCACGCCGAAGAACACGGCGGCGAACTCGGGCACGTTGGGCAGGGCGATGGCGACCCGGGCGCGGCCCCGCTCGTCGGCGCCGAGGCCCAGGGCCCCGAGGCCCGCGGCGACGGCGTCCACCTGGCGGTCGAGCTCGGCCCAGGTCAGCTCGGCGTCGTGCGAGCGCAGGGCGGGACGGGCGCCGCCGGCCGAGGCGGCGCGCCGCACGGCATCGGCGAAGTTGCCGGCGGCTGCATGAGAGACATCCTGCACGGTCACGGAGTCTTCCACAGGGCCCCGTGCGGCATCGAGGCCCGAGCCGTCGCCGGCCGCCGATCAGGGCGGCGCCGAGGGTGAGAGCGCGGGCACTGGAACATCACCCGTCACCAATCACCCTCTTCCGTGCCATCGTGCTCACGGCAACGGCCGGCTGAGGGCCGCGCCCGACGCTTTCCGGCTCCCAGCCGACCGGGGCGACCGGCGGAGGGAGGGGGGTGTACGGGAGCGGCCCCCGCAGGGAGCGACCGAAGGGAGCGCGAAACCCAGCAGGGCCGACACGCCGACTGAGTAAGAGACCACCCGATTGTGTGCAACGGATGTGAGACGCCGGGGTGCACCGAGGTCGTTTACGCACCGTTTTTCCGGTTTAGCGGCGTGTCGTACGGCGCGTCGCGGCCAAGTGACGGACAGCATGTGCGCCGATCGCACACGGATCCGTGGAAAGAATGTGCCCTCGGATCAAGAGCCGCCCACACGAGGGTGACACCGGACCTATTATCACCGAAGTCGACTCACCCCATTTGTTGCGAGTTGACACCCCTCACCCCGAGGAGGCCGAAGTGCCCGTGATCGCGCCGAATAAGCCCTATGTTCGGGCTTGCGAAGCATGAGCGGTTACCAGCACGTGTTCGACGCTGAACACGATCTCGCCGGTGGACTGTCGATGCTGCGCGACTCGATGCGCGACATGTTCGCCACGGTCATCCGTGGTGAGGGAGGCAGCGTTCCGCGCACGCGCGTGCGCCCCCACACCAACGAGGCGCCCGCACGCTCGGGTCCGGCACCGAACGCAAGACCCAACGCCGGGATGAACGGCAAGCCCGCCGGCGGCGCCGGGGCCGGGCTGCTGGGCGAGGAGACCGTGCCGATCCCGCAGGACGTCGTCGGCACCGACACGCTGACCGAGACCGGCCCGCGCGAGCCCGTCCCGCCGCAGCCGACGCGCCCCGACCGCGGGGACCCGGCGTCGGAGGTCTGGGCGCTCATCGAGCGGGCCCAGGCCGGAGACGGTGCGGCATTCGGGCTCCTCTACGACCGCTACTTCGACACCGTCTTCCGGTTCGTGTACTTCCGCGTCGGCAACCGCCAGCTCGCCGAGGACCTGACCGCCGACACGTTCCTGCGTGCGCTCAAGCGCATCGGCAGCTTCACGTGGCAGGGGCGCGACCTCGGTGCCTGGCTGGTCACCATCGCGCGCAACCTCGTCGCCGACCACTTCAAGTCCGGCCGGTACCGGCTGGAGGTCACCACCGGCGACGTGCTCGACGCGGACCGGCCCGACCGGGGGCCCGAGGGCAGCCCCGAGGCGGCCGTGATCGACCACATCACCAACGTGGACCTGCTCAAGGCGGTCAAGCAGCTCAACCCCGAGCAGCAGGAGTGCATCGTGCTGCGGTTCCTGCACGGCTTCTCCGTCGCCGAGACCGCGCAGACCATGAACAAGAACGAGGGAGCCATCAAAGCGTTGCAGTACCGTGCGGTGCGCGCGCTCGCCCGGCTGCTGCCCGACGGATTCCAGCCGTGACGGCTGTCACCTCCGGTTACAGTGCCCCCGCAGGCGCCGTAACCAGCTTCCGTGTTGCACCGTTGGTCCAGATGCGACCGTCGGCATGGCGCACGGCGGACGCGGTGGCCCACCATCCCGCTGCCCTTCCGCGCCTGAGTGACGCGATCAGCGAAGGGGGGTGCCTCAGGTGATTGGCTCCGTCTTCCATCGTCGACGGGCTGAGCGACTCGCTCAGCTCCTCGACGAGGCCAAAGGGGCCCGGCGACACCACACGAGGACCACGCTCGACGACTCCCTCACCGACCTTGTGTCGGTCGGACAACGGCTCGGCGACATGCCGATCCGGGTGGAGGCGCAGCAGGAGTTCCGCGACGGTCTTCGGGCCATGCTCATGGCCACGATCGAGCGCGAGGGCATCGGAGCGACCGCCACGGCGCCCGAGCCCGAGCCGACTCACCGGGTGAGCCTGCGCTCGCTGCGCCGGCCCGCCGGGAGCCGACCGACCGTCAGCCGCCGGACCCGCACCCGGGGCGCCATCGTGGTCGGCCTCGCCGCCGGCACCCTGGCCCTGTCCGGCATGTCGGCCGCGAGCGGCGACGCGATGCCCGGTGACGCGCTCTACTCCGTCAAGCGGTCGACCGAGAAGGCCCAGCTCGCGCTGGCCGGCTCGGACATCAGCCGCGGCCAGCTGTACCTCGAGTTCGCCCGGACCCGGCTCGACGAGGCCCAGGCGGTCAAGGACCCGACGGGGCTCTCCTCCGTGCTCGACGACATGGACGGCGAGACGCTCGAGGGCGTCCGGCTCCTGACCGTCACCGCGATGACCCACAAGGACACCGCGGCGCTGGACGTGATCGACGGCTTCGTGACCAACCAGCGCGGGGCGGCCGAGCGGCTCAAGACCGGCACGAGCGGCGACGCCAACACCCGTGCGAGCAAGTCGGTCACCCTGCTCGACGAGATCGACCGCCGGTCCAAGGCCCTCCGCCCGCTCGTCAAGTGCGGCTCGGCCGCGGCGAGCGCGCCGGACTCGCTCGGCCCCGTGCCGGGCAGCGCGGCGTGCCGCCCGAGCAGCAAGACCGGCGGCAACGGGAACTCGAACCAGCAGCCCGGCGCTCCGGTGCAGGGCAACCCGAGTGGGAACGGCAACGGCGGGCACTCCCCCGCCACCGCTCCCTCCGGTGCCGCGCCGAACTCCTCGGCGACCGAGTCGGCCCCGGCCGCGCCCAACGCGAACTCGGTCTCCGACCCGACGCCGAGCCCGACCAAGTCCGAAAAGGGCGGCCTGCTCGACTGGCTGCTGCATTGATGCGACGCGGCGACTGACCGCGACATGACAGGGCCCGGTGCACGTCACCGGGCCCTGGTGCTGTCTGGTGCTTGTACCGTTGGCTCGTCCGATGTCGGCGGATGCTCAGCCCGTCGCCAGGGCGTCGCCATCGAAGGGAGTTCGACGTGCCGATCCGTCCCAACGCGCTGCGCCGCCGCCGGCCGAGCGGCCGCATCGTCGTCTCCGCCGCCGGCTGGGCGGCGGCCGAGGTCGAGGCCGCCCTGGAGATCCCGTCCGACCCGGGCGCGGCGGCGTTCTTCGACGTCGACAACACGATGATGCAGGGCGCGTCGATCTACTACTTCGCTCGCGGCCTGGCCAAGCGCAAGTACTTCACCAGCCGTGACCTCGCCCGCTTCGCCTACCAGCAGGCCCGGTTCCGCCTGCTGGCCTCCGAGCACGCGGGCACCGTCTCCAGCGCCAAGTCAGCCGCGCTCGCCTTCATCGCCGGCTGGAAGGTCGAGGAGATGGAGCGGCTCTGCGAGGAGATCTTCGACGAGCTCATGGCCGACCGCATCTGGTCGGGCACCCTCGCCCTCGCCCAGCTGCACATCGACGCCGGGCAGCGGGTGTGGCTCGTCACCGCCGCGCCCGTCGAGCTCGGCCGGATCATCGCCGCGCGCCTGGGCCTGACCGGCGCGATCGGCACCGTGGCGGAGATCCAGGACGGCGTCTACACCGGGCGCCTGGTCGGCGACCTCATGCACGGGCCCGAGAAGGCGTCGGCGATCACCACCCTGGCGCTGGCCGAGCAGCTGGATCTGACCCGCTGCGCGGCGTACAGCGACTCCATCAACGACGCCCCGATGCTCTCCACGGTGGGCTACGCGGTCGCGGTGAACCCGGACCCGGCGCTGCGCCGCGAGGCCCGCAGGCGCGGCTGGGAGATCCGCGACTTCCGCACCGGGCGGAAGGCCGCCAAGATCGCCATCCCCGCCGCGCTGGCCACGGGGGTCGTGATCGGGGGCGTGGCCACCTTCACCGCGATGCGCAAGCGCCGGCGCCGCACGGCCGCCCGCGCCGCGCAGGCGGCGGCCCAGCCCGCGGAGGCCTGAGCCGAGCCCGCAGCAGCGTCCCGCATCAGGCCGAGAAGGCGTCCGGACGGCGGTCCAGCAGCTTGTAGAGGGTCTGCTGGATCGTCTCGCGGACCTGGTCGGCGAGGTTGAACACGACCATCGGGTCGTCGGCCGAGTCGACGTACTCCTCGGTCGGGATCGGCTCGCCGAACTCGATCAGCCACTTGCTCGGCAGCGGCACGAGCCCGAGCGGGCCCAGCCACGGGAAGGTGGGCGTGACCGGGAAGTACGGCGCGCCCAGGAGCCGGGCCAGCGGGCGGATGTTGGCGATCATGGGGTAGATCTCCTCGGCCCCGACGATCGAGACCGGCACGATCGGGGTGCCGGTGCGAAGCGCCGCCGAGACGAACCCGCCGCGGCCGAAGCGCTGCAGCTTGTACCGCTCCGCGAACGGCTTGCCGATGCCCTTGAAGCCCTCCGGGAACACGCCCACGAGCTCGCCCTCGGCGAGCAGGCGCTCGGCGTCGGGGTTGCACGCCAGGGTGGCGCCGGACTTGCGGGCCACCTCGGACAGGAACGGCATGCGGAACACCAGGTCGGCGCCGAGCAGCCGCAGGTGCCGCTCGGCCGCCGTCTCGTCGTGCACGGCGACCGAGAGCATCAGGGCGTCGAGCGCGAGCGTGCCGGAGTGGTTGGCCACGACGAGCGCCGCGCCCTCCTTGGGCAGGTGCTCGGAGCCGGCGACCTCGGTGCGGAACCACTGCTTGTAGAGCGGGCGCAGCAGCGGCAGGAAGACGCCGTCGGTGAGGTGCCGGTCGAAGCCGAAGCCGTCGATCTCGTATTCGCCGGTCAGCCGCTCACGGAGGAAGGCCAGCGCGCCGGCGACCCGATCGTCCCAGACGTCCGGGAGATCCGGGTCAGTCATTCGCCACGCTCCAACGCGGCCCGCGCCGCACGTGTCCTGCGGAAGCCGTCGAGCAGCGCCTGCTCGACCGAGCGCATCGTATCCGCGGGCAGCAGCTCGTTGGCGCTGCGGCTGCGGACGAACTCGTCGAACGCCTCCGCGGTCGTACGCGGGGTGAAGCCGAACGCGCGGATCAGCTTCGTGGTGTCGACGACGCGGCCGTGCACGAACAGGTCGAGCTGGTCCAGGGACACCCCGGCTCGGCCGAGGCCGGCCAGCACGTTCAGGCCCGGCTCGAGCACCGGCATGGTGACGCGGCCCGCCCGGCGCACCGCCTGCGAGAGCGTCAGCGTGCCGGCCCCGGCCACGTTGAACGTGCCCGGCAGCGGCCGCGTCACCGAGCGCACCAGCACCTCGAACGCGTCGTCGACGTGCAGGAACTGCAGGCGCGGGTCGCGGCCGAGCACGGTGGGCACGACGGGCCGGTCGAAGTACCGGGTCAGCCGCGTGTCCACGGCGGAGCCGATGAACGGCGCGAAGCGCAGCACCGTGGCCGCCACGTCGGGGCGCCGGCGGCGGAACCCGCGCACGTAGCCCTCGATGTCGAGCACGTCCTTGGCGAACCCGCCGCGGGGCACCTCGCGCGGCTCGGTGTCCTCGGTGAAGATCGCCGGGTCGCGGAAGGAGGCCCCGTAGGCGGCCGTCGACGAGCGCACGATCAGCTTCCGCAGCCGCGGCGCCTGCTGGCAGGCGGCGAGCAGCTGCATGGAGCCGATGACGTTGAGCTCCTTCATGGCCGCGCGGCCGCCGTGCTGGTCGGTCGCGGTGGCCACGGCGAGGTGCGCCACCGCCTCCACGCGGGCGTCGACCATCGCCCGCAGCACCCCGGGGGTGCGCAGGTCGATCTGATGTACGTCGATCTTGGGCCCGGCGGCGGTCAGCACCTCGGCGAGGTCGCCGGTGGGCACCGTGGCGTCGACGCCGACAACGCGTTCGATACGCGGGTCGGCGGCGAGCCGTGCGGCCAGATGCGCGCCGAGATACCGGCTCACCCCGGTCACCAGAACGACGCTGGGCGACGCTGTCACGCGGCTCCGATCACAGCGAAGCACACGTTCATCACCCGGCCGGAGCCGAGACCGGCCGCCGGGCGATGAACGGGGACGCTACTTGCCGAGACGACGACGCTGGACGCGGGTCTTGCGCAGCAGCTTACGGTGCTTCTTCTTGGCCATACGCTTGCGGCGCTTCTTGACCACCGAGCCCATACGAGCATCTCCTCGATACAGCGGAACGCGTGCCATCGCTGGCACGCCGAAGACATGGTTAGCCGTTCAAGGGTAGCCGCATCGCCGCTGGATCGGAAAACGACCCCGGCGAAGATCACCACCGAGCGATGCGCGGGGCAGCGGCGGGGCCGGCCCGCAGAGGCATAGCATCGACACACGTCATTCGCCGTGGTGCAGTGGAGGTGTCGCCGCGCGGGCTTATGCGGTCTCGCGGAAGGCTTCGCGGAGGTAGGCGTCGACCGCATGCTCCGGGACCCGGAACGACCGGCCGACGCGGACCGCGGTCAGGTCCCCGGCGTGCACGAGGCGGTAGACGGTCATCTTGGACACCCGCATCAGGGTGGCCACCTCGGCGACGGTCAGGAACCTGACCTCGCCCAACCGGCCTTCGGTGGTGTGTGGCGTGCTCGACATCGCGACCTCCGACCAGCGTGCTCGCCCAGCGCTCGGCCCGGCAGCCCCGGATCGAGCGTTACTCAATCAGCGTGTTACCAGTACGGTAACGGTACGCCTGTGACTTGCGCCCCAGGATCGACGGAATCTTTCCGCGAGAATTGATCACTCCGTGCGCAGCGCGACGACGGGGTCGAGGCGCCCGGCCCGCTGGGCGGGCACCACGCCGAAGATGATCCCGACCCCGGCAGAGACGCCGGAGGCCAGCGCGAGCGACCACCAGGTGATCGCGGCCGGCACCGGCGAGAGCGCGGCGACGACGAGGGCCGCCCCGATGCCGAGCCCCATCCCGATCACGCCCCCGAGCGTGGTCAGCAGCACCGCCTCGAGCAGGAACTGCACCCCGATGTCGCGCGGGCGGGCGCCGACGGCCTTGCGCAGCCCGATCTCCCTGGTCCGCTCGCGCACCGACACGAGCATGATGTTGGAGACCCCGACCCCGCCGACCAGCAGCGAGACGCCGGCGATGGCGGCCAGCACGCCGGTGAGCACGCCCAGGATGTCCCCGAGCACCCCCAGGATCTGCTCCTGGGTCACGGCGCTGAACCGGGTGCCGGGGTGGCGCCGGGTGAGCTCGGCGATGATCCGCGCGGACAGGTCGCCGATCTCGTCGCGGTCGGGCGCGTTCACCGCGATCGCGTCGACCCGGTCGGTCGCGAGCAGTCGCTGGGCCGTCGTGATCGGCACGTGTACCTCGTTGTCGCGATCGATCCCGAGACTCTGCCCGAGCTGCTCGAACACGCCGCTCACCCGGAACCGCACACCCGCGATGGTCATCTGCTGGCCGACGGCGTCCCGGTCGCCGAAGAGCTTGTGGGCGACGCTCCAGCCGAGCACCGCGACCCGGCGCTGGGTGTCGACGTCGGAGCGGGTCAGGTACGTCCCCCGGGCCAGCCGGCGCACGAACACGTTCGGGGTCGTCTCGATGACGCCGTTGACGCTCGCGAAGGTCTGCGCGTGGCCGGCCGCCACGGTCTCGCCGGAGGCGACGGTCACCGCCACCCGGTTGCGGTCGCCGACGATCTTCGAGACCGCGTCGATGTCGGAGAGGTCCATCCGCGAGACCGACGGCGCCGAGCCGAGGTTGACCTCGCCCGGCACGACGATGAGCAGGTTGGAGCCGAGCCCCTCGACCTGCTGCTCGATCTCCTGCTTGGTGCCGGTGCCGATGGCCACGAGCACGACGACGGCCGCGACCCCGATGATCACCCCGAGCATGGTGAGCATGCTGCGCAGCCGGTTCGCGCGCAACGCGTCGAGCGCGACCCGCCAGGCCTCCGCGAACCTCACGACGCCCCCGGGGCGGGCAGTGTCTCGACGATCTCGCCGTCGCGCATGACGATCTGGCGGTCGGCGCGGGCGGCCACCTCGCGGTCGTGCGTGACGATCACGAGCGCCACCCCCTGTTCGCGGTTGAGCGCCTCCAGCAGCGCGAGGACCGCCTGGCCGTTGCGGGTGTCGAGGTTGCCGGTCGGCTCGTCGGCCAGCAGCACCTGCGGGTCGGTGACGAGGGCCCGGGCGATCGCCACCCGCTGCTGCTCGCCGCCGGAGAGCTGGTTGGGGCGGTGGTCGAGGCGATGGGCGAGCCCGACCCGCTCCAGCATCGCGACCGCCCGCCGGCGCCGCTGCGATGCGCGCATCCCGCGGTACACCAGGGGAAGCGCCACGTTGTCGACCGCGCTCGTGCGGGCCAGCAGGTGGAACGACTGGAAGACGAAGCCGATGGTCTCGTTGCGCAGCCGGGCCAGCTCCCGGGGGTCGAGGCCGGCCACCTCACGGCCCCCGAGCAGCAGCCGCCCGGAGGTGGGCCGGTCCAGCCCGCCGAGCAGGTGCATGAGCGTCGACTTGCCCGAGCCCGACGGCCCGATGATCGCCACGTAGTCGCCGGCGTCGATGGTGAAGCTCACGCCCCGCAACGCCGCGACGGTGACCCCGTCCAGCACGTAGTCCCGCGTGACCCGCTGCGCGACCAGGGCCGCGGTCATCGGGGCAGTTCCATGCCCTGCTTGACCTTGTCGGTGCCGCGCACCACGATCCGGTCGCCGTCGCTGACGCCGCTGAGCACCTGGATGCGGTCCTGGCCGGACACGCCGACGCTCACCGGCTGCTGGACCGCCCGGCCGCCCCGCACCAGCCACACGACGTCCTTGCCGCCGACGTTGAACACCGCCGCGGCCGGGACGGTCACCGCGTCGCGGATCGAGCGGACCTGCAGGTGCGCGACCGCGTTCATGCCCGGGCGGGGACTCGGGGCCGGGCGTCCGTCGTCGTACGTCCCGGTGCCGAGCCGCAGCCGCGAGCGGTACGCCACCCCGCCCCGCGCCGAGGTGCTCGGCAGCACGTCGGCCGAGGTCACCGTGGCGTCGTACGTCGCGCCCGGGGCCGCGTCGAGCTCGACCTTCGCCGTGACGCCGGGCTGGACGAGCAGCACGTCGGTCTCGTCCACCTCGGCCATCAGCCCCAGCTCCGACACGTCGACCACGGTCAGGATCGCCGTGCCCGCGCTCACCCGGCCGCCGACCGGTACCGCGGGATCCACGCCCGGCCCGGCGCCGCCGCCACCGGCCCCGCCCGTCGGCACCGAGACGGGCGCCTGCCCTGCGGTGGCCGCGCCGAGCAGGTCGGTGATCGACGACGCGCTCGCCGCCGAGGTGCCGCCCAGCTGCACCACCCCGGCGACCGGCGCCCGCAGGGTGAGCTGGTCGACGGTGGTCTGGGCCAGGTCGAACGCGGACTGCGCCTGGGCGCGCTGGGCCTGGGTGAGCGCCGCCATCGCCTGCGAGACGCTGGCCAGGCCGCGCTGCACGCTCTGGATCACCGCCCGCGCGGAGGCCGCCGCCTCCTGGTAGGTCCGCTCGGCGAGGTCGATCTGGGTGGTCAGCGTGGTCCGCACGGTCACGTCGGCGATCTGCGCGGCCGCGGCGCGCGCGTCCGAGAACGCCTTGGCCGCGGCGTCGTCGGTCCGGCGCTGCTGGGCGGAGAGGTTCTTGACCCCGGCGCCGCCGCCGCCGGCGTTCTTGAGCGCGTCGAGGGCCGCGCCCGCCTCCTCGAGCCGCCGCCGGGCCGCGGGCGAGTCGACGACCGCGAGCACCTGGCCGGCCGTGACGGTGTCACCGGGCTTGACGCTCAGCGAGATCAGGGTGCCGTCGGCGGCCGCGGTGAGCGTGGCGGCGGCCCGGGCGGTGATGGTGGCGGGGGCGTCGACGACCTCGGCCACGTCGCCGCGCCCGGCGCTGCCCAGGCCGATGCCGGAGTCGTTGCCCGAGCACGACGCGCCGGTGAGCGACACCATGATCAGCACGGCGACGGCGATCGTTCGCGAGGGGACGCGATACACGCTCGTCAGTGTAGATACGTCACTGCGCTACACGTGGCCCCGTACGTAGTGGGCGCAGTCGTTCGACACGTCCTTCCAGCTCGTCCCGAACGCCTTGCGGGCCGAGTCGTCGAGCGAGATCCCCTGGCGGACGGCGTAGTCGAAGAACTCGAGCAGCTTGTCCTCGCCGAAGGTGTCGGCCAGGTACTGCAGCGAGAGATACGCGACGCCGTAGCGGCCGCTGACGTCCGCGGTGCTCGCGTCGGCGGGCGGGTCGTCGAGGGCGATCTCGCTCTTCCAGTGCCCGCCGCGCAGGTAGGCGCGCACGTCGCCCATCTGGTCGAAGGGCTTGCCGCTGCCCTTGACGCGCACGTACTCCGCGATGCCCTCGACCAGCCACCACGTGTGCTCGTAGGACTTCTCGACCCCGGACAGCGTCACGACGTGGGTGAACTCGTGGCGCAGCGTGTCGAGGGTCTGCCTGGTGTCGACCCGGTTCGCGTTGAGCACGATCTCGGTCGCGCTCGCGGTGAGCGGCAGCGCGAAGCCGATCACCCACGACTCCTGGCGCATGCCGTACCAGCTCGCCCACTCGTCGGGCCCGGCCAGGTAGACGACGTACCGCGCCGGCGGCGGCCCCCAGCGCGCGAACCTGTCGGTGAGCTCGGCCGCCTGCTCGGCCGCGGCGAGCATGGCGGGCAGCCGCGACGCGTACCGCGCGGTCGTCGCCATCACCACCCGGTTCCCGATCGCGGTGCGCAGCTCGCTGACCTCCCACGGGCGCGGGCCGAGCTCGGTGGAGGTGCCGAACTCCAGCAGCGTGACGCCCTGGCCGGTGACCTTCCAGCGCGTGCCGGCCGCGAGCTCCATCGGGTCGCAGGTGGTCACGACGTAGCAGTACCTCACCCGCACCGACACGGTCGCGGTGCCGTCGGGCTCGGTCCTCGCCGCGGCCTCGGCTCGCGGCTGCCAGAGCTTCACCTGCAGCTGGCGCAGCGAGCCGAACCGGCGGGCGAGGTCCTCACGCAGCCCGTCCGCGGACGGGTCGACGGGGCGCAGGAAGCCGTCCTCGTCGCCGCCGAGCAGCGCGGCCGCCTGGTCGCGCAGGGCCTTGCGAATCCGGCCGTCGAGGGTGTTGGGCAGCGCGTTCGGGGTGAGCGCGTCGGCGGTCGCGTCCGGGGTGCCCGGCTGCCCGGCCTTGGCCCCGCCGCGCCCGCCGCTCTGCTCGCCCCCGGCCGCGG
Source organism: Dactylosporangium sp. CA-139114 (assembly GCF_050955725.1). Lineage (NCBI taxonomy): Bacteria > Bacillati > Actinomycetota > Actinomycetes > Micromonosporales > Micromonosporaceae > Dactylosporangium > Dactylosporangium sp. CA-139114. The sequence goes on along the minus strand of NZ_CP192080.1, from coordinate 750,419 downwards.
CGAGGTCCTGGCCGGACACGAGCGTCGAGCGCTCGTGCCGGGCCGCGGCGTAGGCGATCGCGCCGGCCGGGGCGCCCACCAGCACCGCGAGCGAGGCGAGCAGGGCCAGCCGGAAGACGGTGCCGCCGCGGGGCGGGGCGGGCTCGCCGGGGGCCTCCCCCGGAACAGGATGGCGGGCCTCGCCGCGCTGGTGGGGGATGACGGGACGGGTCGCGGTGACGTCATCGACGTCCGCGTACCTCCGTTCATCCCCAACCATCACTGCCGGACCGTACGTGAGACGGTCAAGGCGTCGCGTCGCCCATACGGACGAGAAGCCCGCCGATGTGACGAAGAGCCCGTTTCCACGGGGCGGCCGAAGCGTTGTCAGACCCGCGACCGCAGCGCCCTGGCCAGGAATCCGACGTTGGCGGGGCGCTCGGCGAGGCGGCGCATCATGTACCCGTACCACTGCGTGCCGTAGGGCATGTAGACCCGCACGGTGTAGCCCAGCCGGGCGAGGCGCAGCTGCTCCTCGGGGCGCACGCCGTAGAGCATCTGGAACTCGAACTCGTCCGGGGTGCGCTCGTACCACTTCGCCCGGTCCTCGCCGATGCCGATCAGCCGCGGGTCGTGGGTGGCGAGCATCGGGTACCCGCCGCCGGCCATGAGCACGTTCAGGCAGCGCACGTAGGACTTGTCCACGTCGAGGCGGGTCTGGTACGCCACCGACTCCGGCTCCTTGTAGGCGCCCTTGCACAGCCGGACCCGCGAGCCCGCGACGGCGAGCTCCCGGCAGTCGGCCTCGGTGCGGCGCAGGTACGCCTGCAGGACCGCCCCGGTGGTCGGGAACTCCCCGCGGAGCCGGGCGAGCACCTCCAGCGTCGAATCGGTCGTCGTGTGGTCCTCGGCGTCCAGCGTCACCGTGGTGCCGCACTCGCTGGCCTTGGCGCAGATCGCGCGGGCGTGCTCGTAGGCGACCTTCTCGTCGAAGACCTGGCCGAGCGCGGAGAGCTTGAGGCTGACCTCGGCTGCCGGGGTCAGCTCGGCGGCGTGCAGCGCGTCGAGGAGCTTGAGGTAGGCGTCCCGGGTCGCCTCGGCCTGGTGCGGGTTGGTGGTGTCCTCCCCGAGGTGGTCGAGGGTGGCGCAGAGTCCGTCCGCGACGAGCTCGCGGGTGCGCTGTAGCGCGTCGTCCGCGTGCTCCCCGGCGATGAAGCGCCGCACAATGCTGCGGCTCACCGGGGCGGTTTCAACGAGCCGCTCGACCCTCGTGGAGCGGGCGGCGGCGAGGATGACCGATCTGAGCATGTGCCGAGCGTAAACAGATCCGCCGTCGCCGGTGACGCCTGGTCGCCAGTGTGGCATTTCTTGACTACCTTGGTCGGGTGGACTTCGACGCGTATGCGCGGACCGCCGTCGACATCGTCAACGCGCCGCTCGAAAGCATGCAAGATCTTGCTGCCCTGTTCGGCGAGGACAGCTGGCAGACCGCCGAGGCGACGGAGCGCGACCTGGTCGCCTTCCGCCGGGCCCGCAAGCGGCTGCGGGAGGTGTTCGAGCACGGCTCCTCCGGCCGCGACGTGGCCGCCGTGGCCGAGCTCAACGCGCTGCTCGAGGCCTACCCGATGCAGCCGCGCATCTCCGGCCACGACACCCACGACTGGCACATGCACGTGACCGGCCGCGGCTCCTCGGTGAGCTCGGAGCTGCTGGCCGGCGCGGCCTGGGGCCTGGCCGTGTGGCTGTGCGAGCACGGCAGCACCCGCTTCGGGGTCTGCGCCGACGAACGCTGCGGCAACGTCTACCTGGACACGTCGTCCAACTGCTGCCGCCGCTTCTGCTCCGAGCGCTGCGCCACCCGCTCGCACGTCGCGGCCCATCGCGCCCGCAAGCGCGCCGCCGAGACGAGCGCGGCGGCCCCGCTGCAGCCCGCCGCGAGCCCGGTGGAGGACGCCGATCGGGCGGTCGTGACGGCCTAAGTCCCGGAAACGCCTCCGCCACGGGCAACTTCGGCATATCTTGCGTCATGTGGTTCGCTTTACCGTGCGTCCGACAAGTCGGACACGCGGGCTTGGGCGATGCGGTTCCGGCCTCAGCTCTCGGCCGGCCCCCGACACCGGGTACGTCACCGGATCACAACGCCCTACGAAGGAGAAACAGCACCATGGCCCAGGGAACCGTGAAGTGGTTCAACGCTGAGAAGGGCTTCGGCTTCATCAGCGTCGACGGCGGAGCCGACGTCTTCGTCCACTTCTCTGCCATCCAGTCGGACGGCTATCGCAGCCTCGACGAGAACCAGCGCGTCGAGTTCGAGATCAAGCAGGGTCCCAAGGGCCCCCAGGCCGAGTCCGTACGCAAGATCTGACGCCGACTTCGGAAACGGCCCCGGCCCGCGCACCACTCCCGCGGTCGGGGCCGTTTCGCTTTGCCGCGCGATATGTCGGGCGCTTCGCGCCGCGACATATCGGATTTATACCCTGTCAGGCGATATATCCGATTTACGCGCCGTAGCGACGGCTCAGCGCGACGTTTGCGCAGCTCAAACAGCCTCCCAGCAGTTAGCACGCCCGGGCACGGCACGCGGCACGGCAGGCGGCACGGCACGGCACGGCACGGCACGGCATGCGAGCACGACGCGCGGCACGCGGCACGGCGCCCGGCACGGCACGCGGCACGCGGCACGACACGGCACGGCACGGCACGGCACGCGAGCACGACACGCGGCGCGGCACCCGGCACGACACGCGGCACGCGGCACGACACGCGGCACGCGGCACGGCACGGCACGCGGCACGACACGCGGCACGCGGCACGGCGCCCGGCACCCGGCACGTCACGCGGCACGACACGCGGCACGGCACCCGGCACCCGGCACAGCACCCGGCACCCGGCACCCGGCACCCGGCGCAAAACGCCGCTTCGGTTCGGCCGCCACGGACGGCAGCCGCCAAGGAAACGACTACGCCGGCAAGCGGCGCAACCGGTGAAGGCCGCGAACGCCGCATCGGCCGGCACAAACGACATCAAACGCCAAGAAACGGGCGCGCCGACAACCGCGGCCGGCGCCGCGAATCATCGCTCCGGTCCGCCGCCAGGCAACAGACGGCCAGGCAGGCAGCGCAACCGGCGAGCGCCGCTCACGAGCGCGCGGGCAACAACCGGCGCGAGCGGTGGGAATCCCCATTCCAGCGACGGCAAGGGACGCCACATCACGCGCCGGAGCAAGGCGGCGCGACCGGCAGCAGCGCTCAGGCGACCGGCGACGGCGTGGCGAGGTGCTGGCGAGCGAACCGCAGCGACTCCGCCAGATCAGCCTCCCGCTCCCCCCGGCTCCCCGCCTTGCGGGTCCCGACCTCCACCGCCACCGACCCGGTGAAGCCCCGCGAGTCGAGCGACCCCAGCAGCTGCGCGCACGGCATGCTCCCCCGCCCCGGCACCAGGTGCTCGTCGCGTCCCTTGCCCGTGCCGTCGCCGAGGTGGACGTGGGCCAGGTTGCCGGCCATCTTGTCGGCGAGCGTCATCACGTCGGTGCGCGAGGCGGCGCAGTGCGACAGGTCCAGCGTGTAGGCGTCGAACCCGGTCAGCGTCGGGTCCCAGCCGGGCGCGTAGGGCACGAACTCGCGGCCCACCCCGCGCAGGGGGAACATGTTCTCCACGGCGAAGCGGATGCCGGGGAACTGCCGCCCGAGGCGCAGCAGGCCCGAGGAGAACGTGCGCGCATAGTCACGCTGCCACGCGAACGGCGGGTGCACCACGACGGTGTCGGCGCCCAGCGTGTCGGCGAGCTCGGCGGCGCGGCGCAGGCGCTCCCACGGGTCGGGGCTCCACACCCGCTGGGTGACCATCAGACACGGGGCGTGCACGGAGCGCACCGGCACGTTGTAGTGCTTCGAAAGCCCCGCCAGCGCGCCCGAGTCCTGGCTGACCGCGTCGGACCAGACCATGACCTCGACGCCGTCGTAGCCGAGCTGGGCGGCCATCTCGAAGCCGGCCGCGGTGGGCTCGGGGAAGACCGAGGAGGTGGACAACAGGACCGGAACTTGGCGACTCACAACACCAGGCTAGCCCGAGCCCGGTAGCGTCTCCCGTCGATCAACTCGACTCCAGCACTTCCAGCCGGCGAAGAATCACTCCTTCGCGCAGTGCCCACGGGCAGATCTCGACCTCGTCGATGCCCAGCACCCGCATCGTGGCCTCGGCCACCACGGCGCCGGCGAGGATCTGGTGCGCGCGGCCGGGGCTGACGCCGTCGATCTCGGCCAGCGCCGGGGACGACATGCGCCGGATGAAGGAGAGCACCTGGTGCAGGCCGGTGCGCGTGAGGCGGCGCGGCACCCGCGGACCGGCGCCGCTCGGAGCCGCCCCAGCGAGGCGGGCCAGGGTGCGGAAGGTCTTCGAGGTGGCGACCGGGCGGTCCCACCCGCTCACGAGCAGTTGCGGCGCGACCTTGCCGACGACGGTTTCCGCGTACTCGCACAAGGCGTCCACCGAACTCGCCGACGGCGGATCCCCGTGCAGCCGCTCCCGGGTCAGCCGCCCGGCCCCCAGCGGCACCGACAGCGCCACGTCCGGCTCCTCGTCGATGCCCGCGGCGAGCTCCAGCGACCCGCCGCCGATGTCCATCACCAGCAGCCGCCCGGCCGACCAGCCGAACCACCGGCGCACGGCCAGGAAGGTCATGATGGCCTCGGCCTCGCCGGAGAGCACCTGCAGGTCGACGCCGGTCTCCTCGCGCACGCGCTTGAGCACGCGGGCCGAGTTCTTCGCGTCGCGCACGGCCGAGGTGGCGAACGCGAGCAGGTCGTCGGTCTTCAGCCGGGCGGCGGCGTCGCGGGCCTGGGCCACGGCGGCGACGAGGCTGTCGGCACCGGCCTTGGTCAGTTCGCCGTTGCCGCCGATGCGCTCGGCGAGGCGCAACTCGGCCTTCTGCGAGTGCGCCGGCCACGGGTGGGCGCCGTGGTGGGCGTCGACAACGAGCAGGTGGACCGTGTTGGAACCCACGTCGAGCACGCCGAGTCGCATGGTCAAACCGTATCCGCGTGGGGTTTCGGCCGCGCGTGGAGGACGGCGTAGGCTTCGTCGAATGGACATCCACGTCGAGGTCGAGGACCTCGAGGACCCGCGCAGCCTCGAGGTCGACCTCGACTTCCCGCGCGAGTGGCTCGAGTTCGCGGACCCGGCCGACGCCGACCACCTCATCCGCGCCGACCTGACCTGGCTGCTGTCCAACTGGACGTGCGTCTACGGCAACGGCTGCCACGGCATCATCGAGGGGCGCGCCGAGGAGGGCTGCTGCTCGCACGGCGCCTTCTTCACCGACGACGACGACCAGGAGCGGGTGCGCGCGGCGGTCAAGAGGCTCACGCCCGAGCACTGGCAGCACTATCGCCGCGGCTTCAAGCGGTGGACCGAGAACGACACGATCGACGGCAAGAGCAAGGCGCTGCGCACGGCCACGCGGGCCGGCGGCGGCTGCGTCTTCCAGAACGACCCGGGTTTCGTGGGCGGGGGCGGCTGCGCCCTGCACGGCCAGGCGCTGCGCGACGGCGTGCACCCGCTGGAATACAAGCCGGACGTCTGCTGGCAGCTGCCGGTGCGCCGCGACCAGGACTGGCGCAAGCGCCCCGACGGCACCAAGGTGCTCGTCTCCACGCTCGGCGAGTTCGACCGCCGCGGCTGGGGCGAGGGCGGCCACGACCTGCACTGGTGGTGCACCTCGTCCCCGGAGGCGCACGTGGGGGCGAAGCGGCTCTACCAGGAGTACGAACCGGAGCTGACGGCGCTGATCGGCAAATCGGCGTATGCGCGGCTCGCGGAGCTCTGCGCGGCGCGGGCCGAGCAGGGCATGATCGCCGAGCACCCGGCGACCGCCGGGGCCAGGAACCTAAAGCTCATCCCCATCCGGCCCGTCTGAGCCCGGGCCGGAACGGGAGCGGCGGGCCCGCGCGACCAGCGAGTAGCCCACCGCCGTGAGCGACAGCCCGATCAGGATGCTCGGCAGCAGCCGCGGCCAGCCGGCCTGAGCGAAGGCGGTGTAGGCGGAGCTGACCGCCAGCAGCAGGCCGACGACCATCATGACCAAGCCGGCCGGGCCGGTGTTGAAGCTGCGCATCCCGCAGAACGCTACGGCAGCCGGGTGTGTCGTGGAGCCGGACTCCTCAAGTCTCGTCCGAGTGAGCCGAAGGTCCGGGCGTGACGAGCCTGCCCACGATCAACGCCCTGGTCGACGTGGTGCTGATGGACGGAGAGGCCTATCAGTCCCGCGTCGAGGACATGAGCGGCAAGCGCCTGACCGTGGCCGCGCCCTTCGGTGTGGTGCCGGCGGACGTGCCCAAGGTCGGCGCGTCCATGGAGCTCGCCTGGGTGGCGGGCGACCGGCGCCAGGCCGTGGACGTGCGCCTCGTCGCGCTCGGCCGCGAACAGCCGCCCCGCTGGTCCCTGGAGGCGGTCGGCTCGGTCCGCCTGCAGACGCGCCGCAACTACGTGCGCGGCGGCGGGGGCGAGTGGGTCGAGGTGAGCCACGGCGGCTCGACGTACACGGGCCGGGTCATCGACCTGTCCGAGGGCGGCGTGCGGTGCCGGATGCTGGAGGACCGCTTCGAGCGCGACGACCGTGTCGACGTGAAGGTCGCGCTGGAGACCGAGTCGATCACGCTCAACGGGTCCGTCCTGTTTGTCCGCCGGGATCCCGACAACGCCACCTACGACGTGATCATCACGTACGAGACCAGCGAGATCATCGGCCGCGCGATCCGCGGTTACGTCCTGCGCCGCGAGATGGAGGAGCGCAGGCGCAACCGCGAATCCGTGGCGAACGCCGGGTAGGGCCGCCCCCCGGCCTACGGCTCGAACTTGTAGCCGAGGCCGCGGACCGTGACGATGTACCGCGGCGCCGAGGGCTCCGGCTCGATCTTGGAGCGCAGCCGCTTGACGTGCACGTCCAGGGTCTTGGTGTCGCCGACGTAGTCCGCACCCCAGACGCGGTCGATCAGCTGGCCGCGGGTGAGCACCCGGCCGGCGTTGCGCAGCAGCAGCTCGAGCAGCTCGAACTCCTTGAGCGGCAGCTGTACGGCATTCCCCGCCACGGTCACCACGTGCCGGTCGACGTCCATGCGCACCGGGCCGGCCGAGAGCGTCGGCGGGGCGAGCTCGCCGCCCGTGTCGACCTGGCGGCGCAGCACCGCGCGGATGCGCGCGACCAGCTCGCGGGGCGAGTAGGGCTTGGTGACGTAGTCGTCGGCCCCGATCTCCAGGCCGACCACCTTGTCGATCTCACTGTCCCGCGCCGTGATCATGATGATCGGGACGTTGGACTTCTGCCGCATCTGCCGGCACACCTCGGTGCCGGACATCTCGGGCAGCATGAGGTCGAGCAGGACGATGTCCGCGCCGGTGCGGTCGAACTCGGTCATGGCCTCAGTGCCGGTCGCCGCGATCGAGACCTCGAAGCCCTCGCGGCGGAGCATGTACGACAACGGGTCCGAGATCGACTCTTCGTCCTCGACCACGAGTACGCGCGCCAACGTGCTGTCCTTTCGTAATTGCCGGGGAGCCGCACTGCGCTGCGAACCGCGGGTGGAAGGATGCTGTTGCGTAACGATCATGGGGCCCCTCCGATCTCAACTGACGGCGGTAGCGTCAGCGCGGCCTCCGTCGGACGCGAAGGCAGCCGCAACGTGAACGTCGAGCCAACTCCTACCGTGCTCGCCACCGTCACCCGGCCACCGTGGTTGGTGGAGATGTGCTTGACGATCGCAAGGCCGAGCCCGGTGCCGCCGGTGGCCCGCGAGCGCGCCCGGTCGGCGCGGTAGAACCGCTCGAAGATGCGGTCGAGGTCGCGGGGCTCGATGCCGATGCCCTGGTCGATCACGGCGATCTCGACGTGGCCGCCGTCCTCGCTGGTGGCCACCGTGACCGCGGTGCGCTCCGGCGAGTAGGCGATCGCGTTCTCGACCAGGTTGACCACGGCCGTGACGAGCTGGTTCTCGTTGCCGTAGACCTTCAGCCCGCGCACGCCCGTGAAGCGCAGCTCGATCTCCTTGGCCGAGGCCGGGGTCTTGGCCCGGTCGAGCACCTCGGCGGTGATCTTGTCGACGTCGACCGGCTCCGGCTCGGGCAGCGGCTCCGCGCCCTGCAGCCGGGACAGTTCGAGCAGCTCCGAGACCAGCCGGCCCAGCCGCGACGACTCGTGCTTGATCCGCTCGGCGAAGCGGATGGCGGCCGCGGGGTCCTTGTCGGTCGCGTCCAGCAGCGCCTCGGCCAGCAGCTGCAGCGCGCCGACGGGGGTCTTGAGCTCGTGGCTGACGTTGGCGACGAAGTCCCGGCGCACCCGGGCGACCCGGTGCGCCTCGGTGACGTCGGCCGCCTCGATCGCGACCCGGCCGCCGTCGAGCGCGCTGGCCCGCACGTTGACACCGAGCGGCTCGCCGTGCGTGAGGCGCGGCAGGTCGAACTCGACGACGCGGGTGACGCCGGTGCGCCGCACCTGGCCCGCGAGCGTGCGCACGACGGTGTGCGCCTCCTCGGCCGGCTCGGCGGTGCCGCCCTGGCGCTGGCGGACGAGGCCCATCTCCCGCGCCGCCGCGTTGGCGAGCAGGGGACGGTCGCCCTCATCGAGCACGAGCACCCCGACCTGCAGCGCGTCGAGGATGTCGGTCACCGCCGGACCCTCGGACTTCGCCTGCCGGAACTTCCAATCCACGATCCGATGGTAGGAGACCATCGAGCGCATCCAGCACGCCCGAAGGCACGAATCGGGCTCATGTGGTCCAGTGTTCACCCTGCTGGCGGCCGCTGTTCATCGGGCGGGCCCGGTTCGGGCCATACGGTGGGGGTCACAACGATGGGAGCACTATGCGCGACGAATACCGTGCCGATCTTCTGCAGGTCAACAAGCTGCTGGTGTGGATGGCCGACGCGGTGCGCTCGGCCATGAGCCGGGCCACGAACGCCCTGCTCAACGCCGACCAGACCGACGCCGAGGAGGTCATCGCCCGCGACGCCGAGGTCAACGCGCTCTACCGGCTGGTCGAGGACAAGGTCTACGACCTGTGCGCCCGTCAGGCCCCGGTCGCCTCCGACCTGCGGCTGCTGCTCACCGCCCTGCACCTCGCGGCCGACCTCGAGCGCATGGGAGACCTCGCCGACCACGTGGCCAAGACCGCGCTGCGCCGGCACCCGGCCCGGGCCGTGCCGCAGCCGCTGGTGGCGACGTTCGAGCAGATGGGCTCGGTGGCGGACCGGATCGCCGGCAAGATCTCCTCGGCCATCTCCCGCCTCGACGTCGTCGCCGCCGGCCAGCTCGAGCGCGACGACGACGCCATGGACAAGCTGCACACGGACCTGTTCGGGATCATGTTCGCGCCCGGCTGGGCCGAGGGCACGCAGGCCGCGGTCGACGGGGCGCTGCTCGGGCGGTTCTACGAGCGCTACGCCGACCACGCCGTCAATGCCGGCCGTCACGTCGTGTTCCTCGTCACGGGCGAGACGCTCGACACCCGCGACGCCGTCAAGGACTGACGTCCGCGAACGAGCAAGGGGGCCGGGTCGTCGACCCGGCCCCCTCGGTGCTGTGCGTGATCAGCGACCCTGGTTGGCCACCGCGGCGGCCGCCTCCTTGGCCGCCTCCGGGTCCAGGTAGGTGCCGCCGGCCGTGATCGGCTTCAGCGCCGCGTCGAGGTCGTAGCGCAGCGGGATGCCGGTCGGGATGTTGAGCTTGGCGATCGCCTCGTCGGAGATGCCGTCGAGGTGCTTCACGAGCGCGCGCAGCGAGTTGCCGTGGGCCGCGACGAGCACCGTCCGGCCGCTCAGCAGCTGGGGGACGATCTGGTCGTACCAGTACGGCAGCATCCGAGCCACGACGTCCTTGAGGCACTCGGTCTTCGGCCGCAGCTCCGGCGGCAGGGCCGCGTAGCGCGCGTCGCCCGCCTGCGACCACTCGTCGTCGTCGGCGATGGCCGGCGGCGGCGTGTCGTAGGAGCGGCGCCAGAGCATGAACTGCTCCTCGCCGAACTCGTCCAGCGTCTGCTTCTTGTTCTTGCCCTGCAGGGCGCCGTAGTGCCGCTCGTTCAGCCGCCAGCTGCGCTGGACGGGGATCCAGTGCCGGTCGGCGGTGTGCAGGGCGATCTCGCTGGTGCGGATGGCACGGCGCAGCACTGACGTGTGCACCACATCCGGCAGGAGACCGGAATCACGGATCAGCTCGCCGCCCCTGCGGGCCTCGGCCTCTCCCTGGGCGCTGAGGTCCACGTCGACCCAGCCGGTGAACAGGTTCTTGGCGTTCCACTCGCTCTCACCGTGCCGCAAGAGCACCAGTGTCCCGACTTCACTCATTCGTCCTCCGCTTCGCTCCGGCCGCCTGAGCACAGACTGCGCCGATGATGAGCGGCCCCTCCGCTTCGCTGCGGACCGCTCATAACACCATCGTCCCGTACCGAATCACTTCGACATCACACGGCCCCGGTGTAAGGATGCGAGACCGTGGCGGAACTTACGGGGAAGCGGCGGCTGCCGGGCCAGTTCTGGGTGCTGTGGACAGCCACGCTGGTCAATCGGGTCGGCGGCTTCGTCATCATCTTCCTGACGATCTACCTGACGACCCAGCGCGGCTTCAGCCCAACCGCCGCCGGTCTGGTGATCGGGCTCTACGGCGTCGGCGGCGCGGTCGGCGTCACCGCGGGCGGCCACCTCGCCGATCGCTGGGGCCGCCGCCCGACCGCCCTGCTGTCGCTCTTCGCCGGCTCGGCGCTCATGCTCGCGCTCGGCGTGGCCCGCGGGCCGGCCGAGATCGCGGCGGCCGCGCTGCTGCTCGGCGCCGCGGCCGAGTCGGCCCGCCCGGCGCTGGGCGCGATGATCGCCGACATCGTGCCGGGCGAGGACCGGATGCGCGCGTTCAGCACCTACTACTGGGCCATCAACCTCGGCTTCGCGGTGTCCGCGGTGGTCGCCGGGTTCGCGGCCCGGGCCGGGTACTTCACGCTGTTCGTCGGCGACGCGGCCACCACCGCGGCCGCCGGGCTGCTGGTCGCCTGGCGCATCAGGGAGACCAAGCCGGCCGTCGCGCCCCACGAGGAGCACGAGCGTGGCCGCCTCGCCACGGTGCTGCGGGACCGGGTGTTCCTCGGGTTCGTGGCCTGCAACCTGCTCGTCGCGCTGGTGATGCTGCAGCACATGTCGATGCTGCCGCTGGCGATGATCGCCGACGGGCTGCCCAGCGAGACGTTCGGCGTGGTCATCGCGCTCAACGGGGTCATGATCGTGGCCGGGCAGATGGCGGTGAGCCGGCTGCTCGCCCGGCGCCGGCCCGCGCTCGTGATGCCGTTCGCCACGGCGGTGATCGGGCTCGGATTCGGCCTGACCGCGTTCGCCCACACGCCGCTGCTGTACGCCGGGACGGTGCTCGTCTGGACCGCGGGCGAGATGCTGCAGGCGCCGTCCAGCGCGGCCCTGCTCGCCGGGCTGTCCCCGGTCTCGATGCGCGGCCGCTACCAGGGCGTGTTCGGCCTGAGCTGGCAGGCGGCCTCGTTCCTCGCCCCGACGCTGGGCGGGGCGGTGCGCGATTTGGCCGGCAACACGGTGCTGTGGCTCGGGTGCTGCTGCGTGGCGCTCGCGGCCGCCGCCTGGAGCCTGCTGGCCGCCTCCGCCCGCGAGCGCCGGGTCGCCGTCCCGGCCGAGAAAGACCTGGCTAAGATCAAACTGTAAGGGGTCTTAACAAAGGGAGTGCTGACTTTCGTGCGCAACTGGTACCGGTCCACGATCGGCGGCCTTCCCAGCCTCTACTGGTACCTCTGGACCGGCATGCTGATCAATCGCGTCGGCGGCTTCGTCGCGCTGGTCCTGTCGCTGTACCTCACCTCCGCCCGGCACCTCACGATCTCGGCCGCGGGCCTGGTCGTGGGCGTCTACGGCATCGGCGGCATCGCGGGCGTCCTGCTCGGCGGGGTGCTCGCCGACCGCTGGGGCCGCCGCCCGACCCTGCTGCTGGCGCACTTCGGCGCGGTCGCGGTGCTCGGCGGCCTGACCCTGGCCCGCCCGATCCCGGCGATCGCGGTGCTGGCGGCGCTGCTCGGCCTGATGCACGCGATGCCCGGCCCGGCGTTCGTGGCCGCCATCGTCGACGTGACCCCGGCCGACGACCGCAGCCGCGCGTTCAACCTGCAGTTCTGGGCGTTCAACCTGGGCATGGCCGTGGCATCGGTACTGGCCGGAGCCCTCGCCGAGGTGAGCTTCACGCTGTTGTTCGCCGTCGACGCCGCCGGCACCCTGGTGACCGCGCTGCTGCTGCTGTGGAAGGTGCACGAGACGCGCCCGGCGCACCGGGTCGCGGCCAAGGCCGCGGGCGGCCTGCACACGGCACTCACCGACCGCGCGTACATGCTCTTTGTCGGCCTCTCGCTGCTGCTGGCGATCCTCAGCACGCAGACGTCGACGATCCTGCCGCTGGCGATCACCGGCGACGGGCTGCGGCCGTCGGTGTACGGCTCCGTGGTGGCGTACGCGGCCCTGCTCATCGTCGTCGGCCAGCTCTTCGTGCCGCGGGTCATCGACCGCTGGCGCAAGGGCACCGCGCTCGCGATCGCGAACGTCTTCCTGGGCCTGGGCTTCACCGCCGTCTCCCTCGCCGACGGGGTGCTCGGCTACCTGGCCGCCGCGACCGTGTGGACCGTCGGCTCGATGATCGCCGCTCCGCCCAACGCCGCGGTCATCGCCGAGCTGTCCCCCGAGGCGCTGCGCGGCCGCTACCAGAGCGTGTTCTACCTGACGTTCCCGGCGGCCGGCTTCATCGCGCCCGCGGCCGGTGGGGTCAGCCTGCAGTACCTCGGCGACTGGCACTGGGTCGTGTGCGGCGGGCTCGGCCTGCTCGCCGCGGCCGGCCACCTGCTCATCCAGCCCGCCCGGGAGCGCCGGGTGGCCCGCGAGCTCGCCGCGGGCGAGGAGGTCGCGGTGCCAGTCGGCGGCTGACGACGCGCGTCACCACGGACTCGGCGAGCCGGACCTGCGCGCCGCCGGCGAGGAGGTCGCGGTGCCCGTCGGCAGCCAGCGACGCGCGTCACCACGGACTCGGCGAGCCGGGCCCGCACGCCCGCGGACGAGAAGTTTGCGATGCCCGTCGGCGGGTAGTGGCGCGGGTCACCACGACGGCGGGAGGCGCCTTGGACGGCTCGGCGGGCTTGTCGGCACGGCTCGAGCCCGAACCGCCGGACACCGTCGTCATCCGGCTCGTGGGCGAGCTGGATCTGGCCACGCGGGAGCAGGTGACCGAGGCGGTGCGGGCGGTACTGCCCGCGTTCCACCCGGGTGCGCTCGTGCTCGATCTCGACGCGGTGACGGTGCTGGACTCGGCCGGGATCGGGGCGCTGGTCGGCTGCTGGAAGCTGGCGGCGGGGGCGGGGTGCGCGCTGAGCCTGCGCAATCCACGGCCGCTCGCCTACGCGCAGCTGGAGCTCACGGGCCTGCTGGACGTCTTCGCGCTGCCGGCCGCCCGCTGAACCGGCCCCTCCCCCTGCGCACGCGCCGCCCGCCGGCCGCCGCCTCGGACCGCCGGCGCTTCGCCATCTGAACCGGCGCGCCCGGCTCGGCGAATCCCGCAAGCCGCTCGCCTACACGCATCCGCAGCTCACGGCGTCGCCCGCCGTCCGCCGAACCCGGCCCGCCCACCCGCTGCGCAAACCCCGCAAGCCGTCCACCTACAGGCAGCAACGCACGGCGCCGCCCACCGCCCACCGAACCGGCCCGCCCACCGCGGCGCAAACCCCGCAAGCCGCTCCGCCTACACGCAGCCGAAATGCACCGCGCCGATCGCCGCCCACCCGCGTGAAGCTGCCGGCCGCGCGCCGAAAACCGACCGAAACGGATTTATCCCCGGTCAGGGTATAAATCCGAAATGTTGGCGGCTTCGGCCGCGAAGCGGCCGACATTTCGCGTCACAGCGTGCCGTCGTACCGAGCGACCCCGCCCGCGGTCCCGTCGGCACGCAGCCGAGCACGGGCCGCCGAGTCGCCGTAGAGGCCGTACCGGAACAGGTCCAGCATCGACGTGCTCACGGCGTTCGCGGCCGCCGTCGTGCCCCACAGCGCCGCCCCATGGTCGCCGCCAATGAGCGTGAGCAGCCCCTTCGGCCACGGGTCGCTGTCGAAGAGCGATTTGCCGCTGCTGTACGGCACGGTCGCGTCGGCGTCCCCGTGGATGAACAGCACCGGCGTGGCCGCACCGGAGAACTTGCCGCCCATCGAGCCGCCCGACACGACGACGGCGCCCTTGAGGCGGCTGTCGCGCGTGGAGCCCGAGAGCAGGGCCGCGGTGGTGTACCCGCCCGCGGAGTGTCCGGCCGCGCCGACGTGGGCGGTGTCGATGCGCCCGGCGAGCGGCGAGCCGGACTGGCCGTCGAGCCTGAGCACCTCGGTGATGACCGCGGAGGCGTCGGCGGGCTGGTTGACCATGTCGTTCTGGTTGAACGGGTTCGCCTTGTCGTTGGTGAACGGGTAGGCGGGCGCGGCGACGACGAACCCGGCGGCGGCGATCTTCTGGGTCACGCCGCTGTACCCCTCCGGCGAACCGTGCAGCCCGTGGCTCCACAGCACCAGGGGGTAGCGTCCGGCCGTCTTCGGGTACCAGACCACCGTCCGCAGCGTCCGCCCGGCCCGCGTGAACGTGAACTGGCTGCTGGTGACGGCGAACGTCTGCGTCGGCGCCTTGCCCCCACCGCTCGCGGGGGCCGTGGTCGTGGCCGTCCGGGCGGAGGGGCTCGTCGTGGCGCGGGCCGCGAGGCCGCCGGTGCCGTCCTGCGTGAAACTTCCATCGACGGCGCTCGGCGCCACGGAAACGTCGGCCGAACCGGGAACTCCCCCATTGGCGGCCCGGGATCCACACCCGGCGAGCCCGGCGAATGCGGCCAGCAGAATGGCGGCCGGCACAAGGCGCCTACGCATGCCAGGAAATTACGGGCTTCACGCCCTCGGCGTCTTTACGCGCGCCTTAATTTTCGCTCGTACCGGCGGCAGCGGGTGGCGTGCACCCCCAGTCCACGGCACCCGCTCTGTGCCGCCGGCTGCGACGACACGCCCCGCCCGGACATGTCATCGCGAGTGGGCCTTTCGGCCCGGAACACCCCCGTCGCTCCCCAACTTCAGGAATCGCCGGATCCGTCAACGACGGTACGCGGCACACTCTTGGCCCGCCAAGTACACGGGCTGTCGGCTCGCTCACACACCGGAAACAATGGCGACCCGCCACCGTTATCAGGCCGATCGCCACTGATCGGAGCGGGCTGTTGTCGCGCCGTTCACCCCGGCGCAAACCTCAGGCCGGGCGGTTCACGAAGTCGGTGAATGCCCGCAGGTTGTCGAGGGGCTCGCCGCGCTTGACCCGCCACTGCCACTCGCGGCGGATCGCCGAGCCGAAGCCGATCTCCAGCATCGGGTCGAAGCTCTCGTCGGCGTACGTCAGCACCGCCCCCAGCAGCCGGTCGAGCTCGGCCTCCGTGACAGCGTGCAGCGGGAGCCGGCCCATGAGGTACACGTCGCCGGCTGAGTCGACGCTGAAGGCCACGCCGTACATGCGGGCGTTGCGCTGCAGCAGCCACTCCCACAGCGCCTCACGGTTCTCGTCCGGGTGGCGCATGACGAACGCCTCGACCCGCAGCGCGTGCTCGCCGACGATCAGGTTGCAGTTCGTCTTCTGCTTGTGGGTGCCGGGCAGGGTCACGACGTACGCGTGCTCGCCCGTGCGCTCCCACGGGATCTCGCGTTCGGCCGCCACGCGCTCGATCAGCGCCGAGATCTCCGCCTTCGCGCTCATGCCGCCACCGCCGCCCGGTGGAACGCCAGCGCGTCGCGGTAGGCCGCCAGCAGCCCGCTGGCCGTGTGGGCCCAGGAGAACTCGCGCGCGTGGCGCACCGCGCCCAGCGACAGCGCCGCCCGCCGGGCCGGCTCGGCCAGCAGCGGCCCGAGCACGGCCGCCCAGTCGGCCGGTTTGTGGGTGTCGACCAGCATCCCGGAGACGCCGTCGCGCACCGCGGTCACCAGGCCGCCGACGGCCGCCGCGACGACCGGGGTGCCGCAGGCCTGGGCCTCGATCGCGACCAGCCCGAACGACTCGTTGAAGCTCGGCACCGCGACGACGTCCACGGCCCGGAACAGCTCGGCGAGCGCGTCGCGCGGCTGGGGCGGCAGGAACCGCACGATGTCGGCGATGCCCAGGTCGCGGGCGAGGTCCATGAGCGCGGTGGGCCGGTCGAGGCCGGAGCCGCTGGGGCCGCCGCAGATGACCACGAGCACCTTGGGGTCGCGCGCCCGCAGCTCGACGGCGGCGCGCAGCAGCACGTCGGGGGCCTTGAGCGGCTGGATGCGCCCGGCGAAGGCGACGATCCGGGCGTCGGCGGGCAGACCGAAGCGCTCGCGCGCGGCGAGCTTGCGGTGCGGCCGGGGCACGAACCGGTCCAGGTCCACGCCGGGCGGCACGACGCTGACCTTGCGCGGGTCGGCGGCGTAGAGGTCGATGAGGTCCGCGGCCTCGGCCGGGGTGTTGGCGACCAGGCCGTCGGCCGCCGCCACCACCTGCTCCTCGCCGATCACCCGGGCGATCGGCTCGGGCTTGTCACCGTCGGCGAGCAGCTGGTTCTTGACCTTGGCGAGGGTGTGCGCGGTGTGCACCAGCGGGACGCCCCACCGGTCCTTCGCGAGCCACCCGACCTGCCCGGAGAGCCAGTAGTGGGAGTGGACCAGGTCGTACCAGCCCGACGGCCGGGCCGCCTCCGCCCGCAGCACGCCGCCGGTGAACGCGCACAGCTGCGCGGGCAGGTCCTCCTTGGCCAGGCCCTCGAACGGCCCGGCGATGACGTGGCGCACGAGCACGCCCGGGGCCATCTCCACCGTCGGCGGCAGCTCGCTGTTGGTGGCCCGGGTGAAGATCTCCACCTCGACGCCGGCCCGCGCGAGCCGCTCGGCCACCTCGACGATGTAGACGTTCATCCCGCCCGCGTCGCCGGTGCCCGGCTGGTCCAGTGGGGACGTGTGCACCGACAGCGTCGCGACGCGCCTCGGGAGGGTACGGCGGGACTGCGGGGTGTGGCCATACAGCGAATCGACCCGCGCCACGTCGTGCTCCTGTCTGTTGCCGACCGGTTACATCTTCCCAACCGTCCATGTTCCCTCGCCGAGGGCGGTTCACCCACCGTTGCGTTGGTCACTGCATCGTGGGCTCCGTCGTGCAGGATGGCCACATGTCTACTCGAATCGCCGTCGTCACCGGCGCCTCCAGCGGCATCGGGGCCGCCACCGCCCGCCGGCTCGACGCCGAGGGCTTCCACGTCGTCGCCGTCGCCCGCCGCGAGGACCGGCTCAAGGATCTCGCCGGGTCGCTGCGCTCGGCCACTGCCGTGGTGGCCGACGTCACCTCCGACGAGTCGGTCGCGGCCCTCGCCGCCGCCGTCGAGGCGCTGGACGGGACCGTGGAGCTGCTGGTCAACAACGCGGGCGGGGCCATCGGGGCCGAGACGGTCGAGGACGCCGACCTCGCCGACTGGCAGTGGATGTTCGACGTCAACGTGCTCGGCACGGTCCGGGTCACCAAGGCGCTGCTGCCGGCGCTGGAGCGCTCGGGGCGGGGCACCGTCGTGGTGCTGAGCTCGACCGCGGGGCTGATCGTGTACGAGGGCGGCGGCGGGTACGCGGCGGCCAAGCACGCCCAGACCGCCGTCGCCGAGACCCTGCGCCTGGAGCTGTGCGGCCGCCCGGTCCGGGTCGTGGAGATCGACCCCGGCATGGTGCGCACCGACGAGTTCGCCCTCAAGCGCTACGAGGGCGACGCGGAGAAGGCGGCCGCGGTGTACGCCGGCGTCGCCGAGCCGCTCGTCGCCGACGACATCGCCGACTGCATCGCCTGGACCGCGACCCGGCCGCACCACGTGAACATCGACCGGCTCGTGGTCCGCCCGCTCGCCCAGGCCGCCCAGCACAAGGTCCACCGGGTGCTGTGAAGCCGGTCGGGTCGATCACGCGGGGCACCACCAACCCCAACCGGCTGCGCCGCGTCGACAACTGGATCGCCGCGACGCTCGGCGGGGTGCTGCGCCGGGCGGAGGAGCCGCTCGTGGTCGACCTCGGCTTCGGCGCCTCGCCGATCACCGCGATCGAGCTGCACGCCCGCCTCGGCGTGCCGGTCGCCGGCCTGGAGATCGACCCGGGCCGCGTGGCCGCCGCCCGCCCCTACGAGACCGAGGGCCTGCGCTTCCGGCTCGGCGGCTTCGAGCTGGCCGGCCTGCGCCCGACCCTGGTGCGGGCGTTCAACGTGCTGCGGCAGTACGACGAGGCCGACGTGCCCGGCGCCTGGGCGGCGATGACTGCGACGGGCGCGCTGCTGGTGGAGGGGACCTGCGACGAGCTCGGCCGGCTGGCCGCCTGGGTGCTGGTCTCCCCCGCCGGCCCGCGCACGCTCACCCTCGCCAGCCGCCTGGCCACCCTGGACACGCCGGGCACGCTGGCCGAGCGGCTGCCGAAGGCGCTCATCCACCACAACGTCCCCGGCGAGCGCATCCACGCCCTGCTGCACGACCTCGACACCGGCTGGCGGGCGGCGGCCCCGCTGTCGGTGTTCGGGCCGCGACAGCGCTGGCGGGCCGCCGTGGAGTCGGCGCGGGACGCGGGCTGGCCGGTGCTCGACCGCCCGGCCCGCTGGCGCCTGGGCGAGGTCACCGTGCCCTACGCGTCGGTCGCGCCCTAGAGCGCGCAGTGCACCAGGACCGGCTCCGGGTGCAGGGTCACGCCGAAGCGGGACTCGACGCCGGCGCGGATCTCGCGGGCCAGGTCCAGCAGCGCCGCGGTCGTACCGCCGCCGCGGTTGGTCAGGGCGAGCGTGTGCTTGCCGGACAGGGCCACCCCGCGGGCGAGGTCGCCGTGGCCCTTGGCGAACCCGGCGCGCTCGATCAGCCAGGCCGCGCTCAGCTTCACCGCGTCACCGGCCGGCCACGACGGCGGGGTGCCGAACCCGGCCGCGAGCTCGCGGACCCGTTCGAAGTCGGCGGCCGGGACGACCGGGTTGGTGAAGAAGGACCCCACCGACCAGGTGTCCGGATCGGCCGGGTCGAGCACCATGCCCTTGCCCGCGCGCAGCTTCAGCACCGCCGCGCGGACCTCCTCCAGCGGGGCCGTCGCGCCCGGCTCGACCCCGAGGGTGCGGGCCAGCTCGGCGTACGCGATCGGCGTCGAGGCGCCCGAGACCTGGAGACGGAACGTCACCGACAGCACCACATAGCGGGCGTTGTGCTTGAAGATGCTGGTGCGGTACGCGAAACCGCACTCGGCGGCCGGGATCGTCACGACGTCGTCGCGCTCGCGGTCGTAGGCGCGCACCGCGGTGATGGTCTCGGCGACCTCCTGGCCGTACGCCCCGACGTTCTGGATCGGCGTCGCGCCCGCCGAGCCCGGGATGCCCGACAGCGACTCGATGCCGGACCAGCCGCTGGACACTGCCGTGGCGACCACGTCGTCCCAGGGGTGACCCGCGGCGACCGTCAGGGTGATCCCGTCGCCGGCGGCCTCGCTCGTCAGGCCCCGCTGACGCAGCAGCACCACGGTGCCGGGGAAGCCCTCGTCGGCCACCACCACGTTGCTGCCGCCGGCCAGGATGAGCTGCTCGCCCCCCGAGCGCAGCGCGGCGAGCGTCTCCTCCTCGGTCGTCGCCTCGATCAGCCGGCCGGCCGGGCCGCCGAGGCGCAGGGTCGTGAACGCGGCGAGCGTGCGGGGTTCGGACACGGCACCAGCGTAAGCGTTGCCCTAATCTTGTTGGCTATGAGCAAGCCTCAGCTCACCAAGGACATCTGGCTGACCGCGCTGCGCACCGAGGGCGACGCCTTCCGCGCCGCCCTGAGCAGCGGCACGCCCCTCGACGCCCCGGTGCCGAGCTGTCCGGGCTGGAGCCTGGGGGATCTCGCGTGGCATGTGCGTCAGGTGTACTCGTACGTCACCGGACACATCGCCCGCGGGACCCTCGACAAGCCGGAGCCCCGCTCGAGCGACCCGCTGCCCGAGGGCGTGGACGCGGCGACGGCCTGGACCGACGCGTTCACCGAGCTCGTCGCGACCCTCGATGCCGTCGACCCGGACACGCCGGCCTGGAACTTCGCGCCCCAGGCGAAGAAGGCCGCCTTCTGGCACCGGCGCATGGCCCACGAGACGACGATCCACCGCTGGGACGCGCAGATGGCGGGCGGGCTCGCCGAGCCGATCGAGGCGCGGCTGGCCAGCGACAACGTCACCGAGGTGCTCGACACCTGGATCCCGTCCGGGCGCCGCAGCGGGCCCACCGACCGGGCCGGCATGATCGCGCTGCACGCCACCGACACGGATCAGGTCTGGTACGTCCGGCTGCGCGGCGCCGGCATCGCGCTGCTCGACACCGACACCCTGCTCGACTCCGACGAGCACCACGAGCGCGCGACGGCCAGCGGCAGCGCGAGCGACCTGGCGCTGGCGCTGTGGGGCCGCGTGCCGTTCGACACCCTGCTCGTCAGCGGGGACGCGACTCTCCTGCGGGGCTTGCTGGCCTGAGCGGCGGCGGCCCCGCCGGCGGCTGCGGCTGGTCGTCGATGCTCAGCCCGAGCGTGCGCCGGGTCAGCAGCGTCGCCCCGCTCACCGCGGCCGGGATCACGATGATCGCCACCACCGGGATCAGCAGCACCAGGAAGACCGGGATGCCGAAGCCGAGCGCGAGCGCGCGGTTGGCCCGCAGCACCTTGCGCCGGTCGGCCAGGCGCAGCCCCCGCCGGTTGAACGGGATGCCGGTGAGCTCCACGACGATCAGCCAGCCGCCGACGATCGCGTTCAGCACCGGCACGACGGTCTGGCCGAAGACCGGGATGAACCCCATCAGGAACAGCGGGACGGCGAGGACCACGCCCAGCGCGATCAGGCGGAGGGAGTCGACGAGGCTGGGCCAGAGGGTGCGGTACCACGGAAGGTCCACGGCCCCGGGCGTCCCGCCGAGCCCGTCCTCCACCCTCTCGGAGATGATCTCGTAGAACGGGTCGCCGATGAGCAGCGTCAGCGCGGTGAACGTGAGCGCGGAGAGCAGCGCGGCGGCGATGAGGATCGCGGCGCCCGCCCCGAACTCGATCGCGCCGCGCCAGAAGCCCGCCCAGTCGTCGGCGAACCCGGTGGCCGCGGCGGCTAGGTCATCGATGTAGATGATCAGGAACGTCCACGCCACGCCGAACAGCGCGCACGTGATGACGGCCGGGACGGCGCCCAGCAGGAGCAGTTTGGGATTGCGCCCGTAGCGCGCGAAACCCTTGCCCAGCAGCCGCAGCCCCGTCGCGAACTCGGACCCGGTCGTCCTCAGCTGACCCACGGCTTGGGAGCCTACTCGCCGGACGCCAGCCCGCTGCGGCACGCGTAGGCACCGCCTGCGCCCGGGTCGCGTCGGGGTCTACTCGCCGGGCGCCAGGCCGTTGCGGTGCCGGCGCGGGTCTTCGTCTACGGCACCGGGGCCGGCCGCGGGCACATCGTGAAGGCACGCGTAGGCCACCGCCGGCGTCCGGGTCGCGTTGGGGGTCTACTCGCCGGGCGCCAGGCCGTTGCGGTACGCGTAGGCCACCGCCTGCGCCCGGTCGCGCACCCCGAGCTTGGCGAGCAGGTGATTGACGTGGCTCTTCACCGTGCCCTCGCTGATGAACAGCCGCGCCGCGATCTGCCCGTTCGTGAGCCCGCCGGCGATGAGCCCCAGCACCTCGGCCTCCCGCGGCGTGAGCCCGTCGGGCCGCTCCCCCGGCTCGGCCGGCGCCGGCTCGCCCCGCGTGAGCGCGTTGAGCACGTGGTGCTGCACCGCCGGGTCGAGCGCGGCGCCGTCGTCGAGCACGCGGCGCAGGGCGGCCCGGATCTCCTCGCCGCCGGCCTCCTTCGTCAGGTACCCCTTGGCGCCCGCCCGCAGCGCCTCCAGCACCGAGCGGTCGTCGGAGTAGGTCGTGAGCACGACGACGCGCACCTCGGGCGCCTGCTCCCGCAGCCGGCGGGTCGCCTCGACACCGTCGCAGCGCGGCATGCGCAGATCCATGAGCACGATGTCGGGGCGCAGCGCCACCGCGAGACCGACGGCCTCGGCCCCGTCGCCGGCCGCCCCGATCACCTCGACGTCCGGCAGCAGCCCGAGCACGAGCGCGAGCCCCTCCCGCACCACGCGCTGGTCGTCGGCCACGACCACGCGAATCGCCCCTCGGCCCGCGCTCACGCCGGTCGCATCCCGGTCCGCGCTCACGCCGGTCGCGTCCCGGTCCCCGCTCACGCCGGCCCTCTCCCGGTCCGCGCTCACGCCGGCACCTCGAGCCGCACGCGGAAGCCCTGGTCGGTCGGGTCCGCGTCGAGCGTCCCGCCCAGGAGCTCGGCGCGTTCGCGCATGCCGGTCAGGCCGTAGCCGGCGCCCGGGCTCGGAGTCGCGGCGAGCGGGCCGATGTCCTCGACGGTCAGCCGTACGGTGGCCGGCAGGTATTCCAGACGCACGGTCACCAGCGTGGGGGACGCGTGCCGGGCGGCGTTGGTCAGGGCCTCCTGCGCGACCCGGTACACCGCGAGCCGAGCCGGCGACTCCAGCTCCCGCTCGGCCCCGTCGGTCGTGAAGTCGCAGCGAACACCGTGGTCGCGGGCGAAGGACCGGGTCAGCTCGGACAGCGTCGGCAGCTCGTCGTCGCGCAGCAGGCCGATCGCGCGCCGGGCCTCGTCCAGCCCGGCCCGGCCGAGCTGCTGGGCACGCTCGAGCGCGGCCGGGAGCCGGGGGTCGCCGGGCGTGCGCACGGCCAGCAGCCGCGCCCCCTCCAGCTGCAGCATCAGCCCCGACAGCGAGTGGGCGAGCAGGTCGTGCATCTCCCGGGCCAGGTGCTGGCGCTCCGCGAGCCGCGCCGCCTCGGCCTGCGCCGCACGGCCGCGCTCGAGCTCCTCGACGAGCCGCTCCGCCTGCCCGTTGGCCTCGGCGAGGCGGATGGCGAAGACCAGCATGCCGTAGAACGCCCCGACCATCACCGCGTCGAGCAGCGCGCTCACGATCGAGTCCTTGCGCGCCGAGGAGATCACCACGGCGAGCAGTATCAGCGCGATCACGGTGATCGGGATCGAGACGTGCCCGCGCAGCAAGGGGGCCAGGAACGACACTCCGACGAAGATCCCGGCCACGGCCGCGCCGTCCGGCTGCAGCCACGCCAGCGTCGCGGACGCGGCCAGCAGCAACGCCACGAACGGCACGTGCGCCCGCGGCGAGCGCAGCAGCGTCAGCACCCCGCCGGCGCCGGCCACGACGAACACGGCCAGGGCGAGCAGCACCCACAGCCCCGGTCCGCGCAGCCCCGGCCCCGGCTGGGACGTGCACGCCGACCACACGACCACGAGCATGATCAGCGGGGCCAGGGGCCGCAGCCAGCGCACGACGGCGTCCCGCTGCGCCCGGGCCGAGTCGAGCGTGGCCTGCGCCGGTGTGCTCATGGCGTCCATTGAATCCACTCCCCCCGGCGATCCACATCCATCCAGGGTTGGAGCTCGCGCCTCTACCCCTGCGCCGATGCGGTTGACGGTCCCCGGTCGCGACGCTGAGCCGCATGACACGAACCCCGCGGCTGCTCGCCGCCGCCTACCTGCTCCTGAGCCTGGCGACCCTCGGCGTCGCCTACGCGCTGCGGCACCACGCGAACCTGGTGAACGACGCGGTCTGGGTGCGGGGCACGATCGTCGTGCTCAGCGCCGCGGTGTGCAACGTCCTGGCGGCGCGCGGAGACGTGCGCCGGCTGCGCATCATCGCGATCGTCATGATGGTCGCGATCACCGTCATCGTCTCGCTGCCGGGGATGTTCCCCGTCTGGCTGAAGCTCGAACAGGTGGGGTGCGGCCTGCTCCTGCTGGGCGTGGTCCTGACCCTGCCGCGCAAGGCGAGGCTGCGCCCCGGCAGCCCGAGGTGACCGGCCCGGCCCGGTCACCACATCGGCGGCGCCGGGCTACGAGGCGGCCAGGCGGCGGAGGGCTCCGCGGACGGTTTCGGGCTTGGTGGTGTACCAGAACGGGGGTAGCGACCGGCGCAGGAACGGCCCGTAGCTCGACGCGTGCTCCAGACGGGAGTCCAGCACCGCCACGACGCCCCTGTCCCCGCGCGACCGGATCAGCCGCCCGACGCCCTGGGCCAGGCGAACCGCGGCGATCGGCACGCTCACCGCGGCGAAGCCGGAGCCGCCCGCCGACTGCACCGCGTCGGAGCGCGCGGCCGAGAGCGGCTCGTCGGGCCGCGGGAACGGCAGCCGGTCGATGATCACCAGCTGGCAGGCGTCGCCGGGCACGTCCACGCCCTGCCACAGGGACATGACGCCGAGCAGGCAGCTGTTGCGGTCCTCGCGGAACCGGCGCACGAGGATCGGCAGCGACTCCTCGCCCTGCAGGAGGATCGTGATCCCCGGCGTGCGGGCCCGCAGCACCTCCGCGGCGCGCTCGGCCGCCTTGCGTGACGAGAACAGGCCCAGGGCCCGGCCCCCGAGCGCCTGCACCAGCTCCACCATCTCGTTCGCGGCGGGCTCGGACAGGCCCGAGGTCTGCGGCTTCGGAAGGTGCGCCGCGACATACAGAATGCCCTGCTTGGCATAGTCGAACGGCGATCCGACGTCCAGCGAGCTCCAGGCGAGCCCGGCCGTGTCCCGCGCCTCGTCGGCCCGCACGACCGTCTCGCGCGCCTCCTGGGCGGGGGTGGCCGCGGCCGGCGGGCGCTCGACGGCGATGGGCAGGCCGAGGGAGCGGGCGACCGTCTCGAACTGGCCGCCGAGGGCGAGCGTGGCGGAGGTGGCCACGACGGTTCGTTCGCTGAAAAGGTGACTGCTCAGCGTCCCCGCGACCGACAGCGGCGCGATGACCACGGCCCGGCGGCTGCGCTCGTCGCGCTCGATCCAGATGACGTCGTGCTCGGCGTTGGCGATCATGCGCTGGGCGACCTTCACGAGATCGCCGATCATCGTCTTGGCCTGCTGCTTGCGCACCGGGTCGGCATCGTCGGCGCGCACCTCGCCGATCGCGTCGAGCGCCTTGCGCCCGCCCGCGTCGAGCAGCGTGAGCGCCTCGGCGACCACCGTCGGCAGCGCCCCCACGACCCGGCCCGCGGGCACCTCGGCGAGCGCGACGGTGAGCAGGTCGCCGGCCTCCATGAGCCGATCGGCCACGTCGTCGTCGACGTAGGCCCGGCACCGCCGCGCGGCCCGCTCCAGCGTCTCCGGCGTGAGCTCGGCCTGCGAGGCGGAGCTCACGCGGTCGGCGAGCTCGTGGGCCTCGTCGACGACGAGCAGCTGGTGCGGGGGGATGATCTGGCGCCCGGTGAGCATGTCCACGGCGAGCAGGCTGTGGTTGGTGACCACGATGTCCGCCTCGCGCGCCCGGCTGCGGCTCGCCTCGGCGAAGCACTCCGCACCATATGGGCACCGCTGCGCCCCGACACACTCGCGCGCCGGCATCGACACCAGCTTCCAGGCCGCGTCGTCCACGCCCGGGTCGAGCTCGTCGCGGTCCCCGGTCTCGGTCTCCATCGCCCACCCGCGCAGCCGCTCGATGTGCTTGCCGAGCCGGCCCGCCTCGCCGAGCCACTTCGTGGGCCGGGCCTCGCCGACGTCGAAGAGCGCATCCTCGGGCTCGTCGGCGGACGTGCCCTCCAGCCGCGCCAGGCAGACGTAGTGGTGGCGGCCCTTGAGCACCGCGTAGGTCGGCCGGCGCCCCAGCACCGGCTCGACCGCGTCCGCCAGACGCGGCAGATCGTGGTCGACGAGCTGCGACTGCAGGGCGAGCGTGGCCGTCGAGATCACCACGGGCCCGTCGACGAGCAGGGACGGCACCAGGTATGCCAGCGACTTGCCCGTGCCCGTGCCCGCCTGCACCAGCAGGTGCTCCTCCTTCTCCACCGCGGCCGTGATCGCCTTCGCCATGCTCTGCTGGCCCGGGCGCTCGGCACCGTCCGGCACCGCGCCGACGGCCGCGGCGAGCAGATCGATCACTTCCGGCTTGGGGCGGCGGGCTTGAGGGGTGGCTGTCACGGTCCGCAGGCTACCGCTTGTGTACGACAGAATTCGCCGGCGCACCCGGTCGGTACCGTGGGCGTCATGAAACGCATCCGGGTCGTGTATCGCAAGTACGACGGCTCGCTCCACTGGAACTACGAGACGCAGTACCTGGGCGAGGACGAGCACGGCGTCTGGCTCGGCGCCGACGCGACGACGCGGATCTACAAAGGAGCCACGCTCAAGGGTCTCCCGGACGCGCCGCACGTGCTGCTCTTCCCGCGCCAGACCTGGTGGACGGCCTGCTTCAACGCCGAACCCGCCCGCACCGAGATCTACTGCGACGTCACGAGCGTGCCGCACTGGCCGACGCCCACCGAGGTGACCGCGATCGACCTGGATCTGGACGTGCGCCGACGGCGTAACGGCGACGTCAGCCTCCTGGACGAGGACGAGTTCGCGGTGCATCAGGTGCGCTACCAGTATCCGGCCGACGTCGTGACCTCGGCTTTGGCGAGCGCGGACTGGCTGGTGGGGGCCGTGAGCGGGCGAGTGGAGCCCTTCGGCACGGCGTACCACCGGTGGCTGGACGAGGTCACGTGAACGGATCGCGGGCGCTCACCGTTGCGCGATGAGCGCGACCAGCGGCCCGGAAGTGGGAAGGCCACGCCACAGCAGTCGAAGATTCGAGCCGTTCACGCGCGGGCGAAATGCACGTTAAGTACCATTTTTCCCATGGACAACGCCCTGGCGACCGTCGCCGCTGGACTCGCCGGGCTGGCGACGTGTGCGGTGGTGGGCGCGATCGCCGCCTCCCGGGTTCGCCGCGGCCGGCCGTATCTCGCCAACGGGCTCTTCGTCGCGCTCGACGGGCCCGTCGACCCCGCGGCCACGGCCGCCCGCGCGGGCTTCGCCGGCGTCGAGGTCGGGGTGCGCATCGACCCGGACACGACCACCCCCACGCTGCGGCTCACCTGCGCGATGCCGCCCGGGGAGCCCGCGCCCACGTTCGAGCAGGCCGTGCTCACCCCGCTCGCGACCCGCGTCGCCGGCAATCCGCTCGGGCGGGTGCACGCGCGGCGGGCCGAGCCGTTCCTGCTCATGGTGCGCGCCGAACCGGAGCCGGACCCGGAGACCGGCGTGACCCGGGCCGACGGCCGCGAGTACGAGACGCTCGACCGGCTCCTGCGCCCGCACGCGGCGATCCTCACGCAGTTCCTGGGCGGGCGGGTGGTGCCCGGCGCGATCACCGTCGTGCTCACGGGGGCGTACTGGTCGCGGGCCGAC
Organism: Dactylosporangium sp. CA-139114; assembly: GCF_050955725.1. Lineage (NCBI taxonomy): Bacteria > Bacillati > Actinomycetota > Actinomycetes > Micromonosporales > Micromonosporaceae > Dactylosporangium > Dactylosporangium sp. CA-139114. The sequence continues at coordinate 723,160 of NZ_CP192080.1, read as the reverse complement.
CTGCTGGGGGCGTACGAGCGATACGCCTTCCTCGAAGGGCGCTTCAGCGATCTGGAGCCGGGCGGCCTGCCCGCCGGGGTAGCGCCGTTCGTCACCGAGTCGCTCGCGACCCGGCTCGGGTTCGACGCGCAGGAGGAGTGGCCCGAGTTCCCGGCCGAGGCGCGGCACATCCTGCGCTCGCTCGTGCGCGCGGCGCACGCGGACGGGCGGCGCGTGCGGTTCGCCGACGTGCCCGACGGGCCCCGGCCGGTGCGCAACGCGTTCTGGCGGGAGATGCGCGCGGCCGAGGTCGACGTGATCGCCAGCCGGCACCGGGGCGCGCTCGCCCGCTTCCTGCGCAAGCCGGTCCAGCGGACCTACAAGCACCGTGCGGCACCGGTCCGGTACGCCACGGCGCCAGAGGTGAACTCAAGGTAAACAGGAAATGAACGCCCAGCGTGCGAGGGATCTCACTGCGACGACCCGATGGCGTGCCCTTAACATTCACGCTTCAGGGGTACGGGGTTTCCTTCGAAGAGGTAACGAGGTCGACTGTGCGGTTCAGGCTGCGTCCTAGCGACGATTCGTTCTACGAGTTCTTCAGCCGCGCGGCGCAGAACCTCGTCAAGGGCACGGATCTGCTCTCCGAGCTCGCCCTGCCCGGGGCGGACGTGCAGTCGATCAGCGAGCGGCTCGTCGAGGTCGAGCACGACAGCGACGCGATCACGCATGCGCTGTACAAAAAGATCAACTCCAGCTTCATCACGCCCTTCGACCGCGAGGACATCTATCGCCTCGGATCGCTGCTCGACGACGTGATGGACCACCTGGAGGCGGTGGGCAGCCTGCTGTACCTCTACGGCCTCACCAAGCTCCCGTCGCTGCCCCGCGAGATCCACGAGATCGTGAAGGTGCTCGACCAGCAGTCGCGGCTCACCGCCGACGCCATGCCCCGCCTGAAGTCCATGAAGGACCTGGAGCCCTACTGGGTGGAGTGCAACCGCCTGGAGAACGACGGCGACAGCGCGTACCGCATGGCGCTGGTCCGCCTCTTCTCCGGCGAGTACGACGCGCTGACCGTGCTCAAGATGAAGGAGGTCGTCGACGAGCTCGAGGCGGCCTGCGACGCGTTCGAGCACGTGGCCAACACGGTCGAGACCATCGTGGTCAAGGAGTCGTAGCCATCAGCGCACAGCTCGTCGCAGTCCTCGCCGTCATCGTGGTGGCGCTGGTCTTCGACTACACCAACGGCTTTCACGACGCCGCCAACGCCATCGCCACCTCGGTGTCGACCCGCGCGCTCACCCCGCGCGCCGGGCTGATCATGGCCGCGCTCGGCAACTTCATCGGCGCGCACCTGGGCGGCCACGTCGCCGCGACGGTCGGCGGGGGCATCATCGACCCGCCGACCGGCCTGGGCGGGCTGGGCATCGTCTTCGCCGGCGTCGTCGGCGCCATCGCCTGGAACCTCATCACGTGGTACTTCGGGCTGCCCTCCTCGTCCTCCCACGCGCTGTTCGGCGGCCTGGTGGGGGCCTCGATCTGCGCCGTGTGGTTCGGCCTCGACGCGAAGGTGCTCTGGTCCGGCATCGTGGACAAGGTCCTGGTGCCGATGGTCGCCTCGCCGCTGGTCGGCTTCCTGCTGGGCGGCCTGCTCATGATCGCCATCATGTGGACGTTCCGGCGCGCGAACCCCCGGGTGCTCGGCCGCGGCTTCCGCCGCGCGCAGACGGTCTCGGCGGCGGCGATGGCGGTCGGCCACGGCATGCAGGACGCCGCGAAGACGATGGGCATCATCGTGCTCGCGCTCTACACCGGCGGCTACCACGCCGACAAGAAGGACATCCCGGAGTGGGTGTTCCTGGCCTGCTCGACGGTGCTGGCCCTCGGCACCTACTCGGGCGGCTGGCGCATCATCCGCACCCTGGGCCGCAAGGTGATCGACCTCGACCCGCCGCAGGGCTTCGCGGCCGAGACGGTCGCGGCCGGCGTGCTGTTCACCACCTCGCAGCTGGGCCTGCCGATCTCGACCACGCACAGCATCACCTCGGCCATCATGGGCGTCGGCGCGACGAAGCGCCTGTCGGCGGTGCGCTGGCAGGTGGCCGGGAACATCGTGATCGCCTGGGTGCTGACGTTCCCGGCCGCCGGGGTCATCGCGATCGTGACCTACCTGCTGACCCACGCCTTGTTCTAGGCCGAGCCGTACCGCTGCCGGTCGCCGAGGCCCATCTCGCCGCGCAGGCCGTTCTCGGTGAACAGCAGCGGGTGGTCCGGGTCGATGCGGTCGGGCGTGGCCGGGTCGCCGTCGTCGTCGATCGGCAGCCCCACCGCCTGGCGCTCGAAGTTCGGCACCGCCGGCCCGCCCGGGTACTGGTGGTCGGGCCCGCTGCCCTGGTCGTAGGCGGCGCCGTCGTCGGTGTCGTGCTCGTAGTCGTAGATGTGCGCCATCTCGTGGAACAGCGTCGTGACCGGGGTGCGGGCGTCGTAGGCCGGGTTGTACGTGATGACCGGCACGCCGTCGTCGTAGCTCGCGTGGCCGTTGAGCTCGTCGAGGGGCTCGATGAACAACCGCTGCCCGGAAGCCCGCAGGTCGGCGAGCATCGCCCGGCCCGCGGGCGAGGCGGTGAGCAGGTCGAGGTCGGCGCGCACCCGGGCCTGGTACTGCGCGTCGCCGCCGACCGTGATGAACCCGGTCAGGTCGTCGTCCCCGGTCGCGGTCATCCGCTCGACCCCGGCGGCGGAGTCGTCGCCCTGCCCGTGCAGCGTGTCGGCGCCGGCCCCGCCGGTCACCGCGTCGCGCCCGGCGCCGGAGTAGAGCACGTCGTCGCCGGCGCCGCCGTCGATCCGGTCGTCGCCGCGGCCGCCGGAGAGCACGTCGGCGCCGTCCTCCCCGGCGACCAGGTCGTCACCGGTGCCGCCGTCGGCGAAGTCGGCGCCCTCGCCGCCGCGCAGCGCGTCGGAGCCGTCGCCGCCGTAGAGCGTGTCGTCGCCGCGGCCGCCGTCGAGCCGGTCGTCGCCGGCGCCGCCGTCGAGGTAGTCGCGGTGGTCGCCGCCGTCGAGCAGGTCGAAGCCGTCCCCGCCGAGGAGCCGGTCGTCGTCCCCGCCGCCGGCCAGGACGTCGTCGCCGGCCCCGCCGCCGATCCGGTCGGCGCCCTCGCCGCCGAAGAGCAGGTCGGCCCCGGCCCCGCCGTCGGCGATGTCGGCGCCCTGGCTGCCCCACAGCCGGTCGTCGCCGTCGCCCAGGTCGGCCCGCTCGGTGGCGCCCTTCGGCGGCGTCTGGGTCGCGGTCACCATGGCGCCGAGGCTGACCCGGTCCGCGCCCGCCCCGCCGCTGACCGTGTCCACGCCCATCCCGGCGATGAGCACGTCGTCGCCGGAGCCGCCGCCGATCCGGTCGTCGCCGTCGCCGCCGAGCACGGTCACGCCGGCGGTGCCGCCGACCGTGACGGTGTCGTCGCCGTCGCCGGTGCGCAGCACGAGCCGGGCGCCGGGCGGGATGGCGAGCCGCCGGCCGTTGACGATCACGTGACCGTCCTCGACCACGACGTGGTCCGCGGCGCCGGTCGCCTGCACCATGAAGAGGTCGCCGATCAGGTGCGCGTCGACTCCGCCGGCGGCCGGGGGCGGGGTCCAGGCCGTGAACGTCCGGCCGATGACGGGGGCCCAGACCGCGGCGAGCACCTCCCAGCGGGCCCGCGCCCCGGCGAGTGCCGAGCGCTGGGCGGCCAGCCCCTGCTCGAGGTCGGCCCGGATCTCGCCGGCCTCGGCGATCGCGGCGCGGACCGTCTCGGCCTGGGCCGCGTCGGCCGGCGTGAACGTGACGCTTCCGCCGCCGCGCCGGTGCGGCACCGCGGCGGCGCGGGCGAACGCGTCGGCGAGCTGGTTCTGCCCGCCGCGCAGCAGGGCCGCCGCGCCGTCCAGCGCCGTGGCGGTGTCCCCGAGGACGTTGTCGAGGTCGTTCAGGCAGTCGCCGTACTGCCGCCAATGCCTGCGGAATCCGTCGGCGGCCTCGCCCTCCCAGTCGCCGCCGACGACCCGGGCCGCGGCGCCGCCGAGCCTGTCCTGGGCGGCGCGCACGTCGGCGCCGACCGCCCGCCAGGCCGTCGCGGCCCGCCCGAGCAGCTCGGGCCGCGCGGCCAGGTCCCAGATGTCGTCCACCGTGACGGCGGACGACTCAACCGTCTGCACCATGAAGATCCCCCGTGTGTCGTTGCGTCAGAGCGGCGCTCGCCGCGCGTTGCCCACGGTCTGGGCGGCCTGCCGGTCGGCGGCCAGATACGCGAAGGCCGTCTGCAGCAGCGCGTCGGCATCCTCCTCGAGGATGTCGACGTGTGCCGAGACGGCCTTCTGGGCCTGGGCGCCGATCGCGGCGGCGGTGCCGGCCAGCGCCGCCGCCGCCCGGGTGTCCCCGAAGGCGTCGGCGGGCAGGGTCAGCTCACCCAGCCCGGTGCGGTAGTGCTCGCCGAGCGTGTCGGCCGCGGCCAGGCAGGCGGCGGCGAGCGTCATCAATGCGTCCGGGTCGGCCCGGAGCTCCTGAGCCATACGCCGCACCGTAGCGGGGGCGGGACGCCGCGTCCGCCCCGTTCAGTCCTCAGCTTGAATAGTCAAGTCCGATAAGTCCGGAAATTTCCGCCAGCAGCCGCAGGATGTCCAGCGTCTCGCCGAGCGGGACCACGGGACTCTCGAGCAGCCCCTCGCGCAGGCAGCGCTGCACCTCGGCCGCCTCGAACTGGTAGCCCTTGCCCTCGTACGGCAGGTCGAACTCCTCCGTCTCGCCCTGGCGCCAGAGGGTGAACCCGTGCGGGTGGAAGAAGTCGCGACGCACGTCGATGCGCCCGAGGGTGCCCGTGACGGTGCCGGTCCGGGCGGTGTCCCCGAGCAGCGAGCAGGTCAGGGCGGCGATGGCGCCGGAGTCGTACCCCAGCAGCACTCCCGTGTTCTCGTCCACGCCGCCGGCGCTCATCCGGGCCCAGGCCCGCACCGCGGCCGGGACGCCCAGGAACAGGTGCGCGAACGTCACCGGGTATATCCCGACGTCGTACAGCGCTCCCCCGCCCAGCTTCCGGTCGCGCAGCCGCGAGGTCTCCGGGAACGGTCCCTGCATGCCGAAGTCGGCGTGGACCGAGACCGGGTCACCGATCGCCCCGTCGCGCACGAGCTCGGCCATTTTGCGGATCGCCGGGATGCAGCGCATCCACATGGCCTCCATGAGGAAGACCCCGGACTCGCGCGCGGTCGCCACCATCTCCTCGGACTCGGCGACGGCGAGCGTGAACGGCTTCTCGCACAGCACCGCCTTGCCGGCCCGCAGCGCCAGCATCGAGGCCTCGTAGTGCGCGCTGTGCGGCGTGGCGACGTAGATCGCGTCCACCCCGGGGTCCTCGACGAGCGCCTGCCACGAGCCGTGGGCCCGGGCGGCGCCGTGCGCGGACGCGAAGCGCTCGGCGGACTCGGCGGTGCGGGACCCCACCGCGGCCAGCTCCGCGTCCGGCAGCAGCCGGAGGTCCTCGGCGAACGTGGCGGCGATGGAGCCGGTCGACAGAATGCCCCAACGGATGCGATCACTCATGGCCGTAGCTTAGGTGGGTATGTACTGAAGTCATGAACAACCGCGACGCGAGCGGCCCGGATGCCGCGCACACCCGCCCCGACGGCGTCTCCGACCGGACGGTCGAGGCGCTGGGCAAGCTCAGCGAGGCCCTCGAGACCGTGGAGCGGGCCCGGGGCCGCCTCTACGACCTGCACCAGCTCATCGGGCACGCCGACCTGATGCTCGACGACGCCGTGGACCTGCTGCGCACGGCGGGGCACGGGGACCTGGCCGACCGGGTGCGCCAGGAGCTCGTCGGGCGCAACGTGATCGCCGGGCGGTGGACGTTCCAGCTGGTGGAGGACTTCGACGACGGGTACTACGCGCTGTTCAAGGAGCTCGACCGGCAGGCCCGGGAGCAGCTGGCCGGGGGCCGCCGACACCTGTTCGAGGCGGAGATGAAGGAGCGGCGCCGCACCCACGGCCGCCCGGGCCACGAAGCGACCCCATGAGGCCTGTTGCATCGCTGCGGCCTTAACGTAGCTTCATGGTCGAGTTCAAGCTTCCGCCCCGCATGGCCGAGATGGCCCGCGAGTTCGCCGCGTCGGGCAGGCAGGCGCCCGAGCCGCGCCTGGCCAGCACCGTCGTGCTGCTGCGGGAGCCGTTCGAGGCCTACCTGCTGCGCCGGGTGGCGACGATGGCGTTCGCGGCCTCGATGTACGTCTTCCCGGGCGGGGGCGTCGACCCGCGCGACGCGTCCGTGCTGCCGGGCTGGGCCGGGCCGGCCCCGGCCGAGTGGGCGGCGCGCCTGCGGCTGGAGGAGTCGGTGGCCCGCTCGGTGGTCTGCGCGGCCGTGCGCGAGGTGTTCGAGGAGTCCGGCGTGCTGCTGGCCGGCGCCGACGCGGACACCGTCGTCGGCGACGTGAGCGGGCCGGACTGGGAGGATGCGCGGCTGGCGCTGATCGCCCGGGAGCTGGGCTTCGCGGAGTTCCTCAGCCGCAACGGGCTCGTCCTGCGCAGCGACCTGCTGGTCCCGTGGTCGCGCTGGGTCACGCCGGAGTTCGAGCCCCGGCGCTTCGACACGTACTTCTTCCTCGCCCAGCTGCCCGAGGGCCAGGTGACCCGGGACGTGGGCGGCGAGGCCGACGCCACCGTGTGGTGCTCGCCGGCCGAGGCGGCCGACGGCCGCTACACGATGCTGCCGCCGACCCGTCACACCCTGCTGGAGCTGGCCGAGTTCTCGGCGGGCGGCATCGCGGCGGCGCTGGCGGCGGCGCCGGACCGGGACCCGGCCGACGCCATCCGCCCTACCCCCTGATGCGACCCGACCGGCCTAGCCGAAGCGGCCGGTGATGTAGTCCTCGGTCTTCCTCACCGAGGGGTTGGTGAAGATCTTCGCGGTGTCGTCGTATTCGATGAGCCGGCCCGGCTCCCCGGTCTTGTCGATCGAGAAGAAGCCGGTGCGGTCCGAGACGCGGGCCGCCTGCTGCATGTTGTGCGTGACGATGACGATCGTGAACTGGTTCTTCAGCTCGGTGATCAGGTCCTCGATCGCGAGCGTGGAGATCGGGTCGAGGGCCGAGCAGGGCTCGTCCATCAGCACGACCTGCGGCTCGACCGCGATGGTGCGGGCGATGCAGAGCCGCTGCTGCTGACCGCCGGAGAGGCCGGCGCCGGGGCGGGCGAGCCGGTCCTTGACCTCGTCCCAGAGGTTGGCGCCGCGCAGCGCCTTCTCCGCGACCTCCTCCAGCACCGACTTCTTGCGCACGCCGTTGAGGCGCAGGCCCGCGACGACGTTCTCGAAGATCGACATCGTCGGGAAGGGGTTCGGCCGCTGGAAGACCATGCCGATCATGCGGCGCACGGCCGTGACGTCGACGTCGCGGTCGTAGATGTTCTGCCCGTCGATCAGGAGCTGGCCCTCGATCCGCGCGTTGGGCAGGACCTCGTGCATGCGGTTGATCGACCGCAGGAACGTGGACTTGCCGCAACCCGACGGGCCGATCAGCGCGGTGACCGACTTGGGCTCGATCGTCATCGACACGGAGTCGATCGCCTTGAACGAACCGTAGTACGAGGTGACGCCGTGGGCTTCGATCCGCTTTGCCATGTTGGCGCTCCAGTGATTATCGGGCGAGCTTGTTGCGGCGGGCGAGCAGCTTCGCCGCGACGGTGAGGACCAGCACGAGAACGACCAGGGTGAGCGCCGCCGTCCAGGCCCGTCCCGGAGCGAACTGCGAGGCGACGCCGGCCTGCTGGTAGACGAACAGCGACAGGGACGACTGGTTGCCGTCGAACAGGTTGAAGTTGATGGCGGAGGCGCCGCCGGCCACGAGCAGGACCGGAGCGGTCTCGCCACAGGCCCGGGCCACGGCCAGCATGACGCCGGTGACGATGCCGGGGCCGGCGGTGGGCAGCACGATGCTGAGGATCGTCTTCCACTTCGGCACGCCGAGGGCGTAGGAGCCCTCGCGGAGCGCCGTCGGCACGAGCCGGAGCATCTCCTCGCTGGAGCGCACGACGGTCGGCAGCATGAGCACGCTCAGCGAGAGGCCGGCGGCGAAGCCCGAGTAGTGGGCGAAGCCGTCGGAGCTGTAGAGCGGCGTGATCGTGAAGACCCAGAACGACAGGATGAACAGGCCCGCCACGATCGACGGGATGCCGGTCATGACGTCGACGAAGAAGCGGATCACGTTGGCGAGGAAGCCGCGGCCGTACTCGACGATGTAGATCGCGCCCAGGACGCCCAGCGGCACGGTGATGAGCGTGGCGATGCCCGCCTGCTCGATCGTGCCGATGATGGCGTGGTACGCGCCGCCGTTGGAGTCGAACGGGCCGATGTTGTTCATCGACGTGTTGAAGAAGTTGCCGTCCAGGCGGTCGCTGCCCTTGGCGAGCAGGGTCCACACGACGGAGACCAGCGGCAGCAGGGCGAGGATGAACGCGCCGTAGATGAGCACGGTCGCCATGCGGTTGCGCGCCGACCGGCCGCCCTCGACGACGCCCGCCGCGACCCCCATGAGGACCACGAACAGCGCCGCCGCGACCACGCCGGTGAGGACCATGCCGCCGGCGCCGGTGAGGTTGATCAGGACGTAGGACAGCACGATCGCCGCCGCCGCGACCGCCCAGGGCGACCACGTGGGCAGGGTCTTGGCCTTCAGCCGGGACGCGTCCTGCACGCCCAGGCTGCGAACGGGGGTCTCGACGGCCATTACGCGGAGCCTCCCACGAACTCACGGCGCCGGTACACGATCGCGCGGGCGGCCATGTTGACGACGAGCGTGATGGCGAACAGCACGAGGCCGGAGGCGATGAGCGCGCTGCGGCCGAAGGCGTCGGCCTCGCCGAACCGGCTGGCGATGTTGGAGGCGATGGTGACGCCGCCGGGGCCGAGCAGGTCGAAGTTCACGGCGAAGACGCTGCCGAGGGTCAGGGCCAGCGCGATCGTCTCGCCCAGCGCGCGGCCGAGGCCGAGCATGACGGAGGCGATGATCCCGGCGCGGCCGTAGGGCAGGACCGCGGTGCGGATCATCTCCCACTTGGTCGAGCCGAGCGCGAGCGCCGCCTCCTGGTTCTCCGGCGGGGTCTGCAGGAACACCTCGCGGGACAGGGAGGTGACGATCGGCAGGATCATGATGCCCAGCACGACCGAGCCCAGCAGGACCGACTTGCCGTAGGGGCCGTTGCTGCCGAAGATCGGGATCCAGCCGGCCACGTCGTGCAGCCACTTGCTGAAGTCGGCGATGGGCTCGTAGAAGGAGTCACGACCCCACAGACCGAACACGACGCTCGGGACCGCCGCGAGCAGGTCGATGACGAAGCTCAGGGTGGTGGCGACCCGCCGGGGGGCGTAGTGCGACAGGCACAGCGCGATGCCCAGGGCCACCGGAACGGCCAGGAGCAGCGCGATGACGGCGGTCAGCACGGTGCCGAAGGCGGTCGCCGCGACACCGAACTTCGGCTGGTCGCCGTCGGTGAACCAGTCCTTGTAGGTGAGGAAGTTCTCGGTGTCCTTGCTGATGGCCGGGATCGCCTTGACGAGCAGGAAGATGGCGATGGCCGCGATGATGACGAGCACCATCGAGCCGGCGGCCGTCGCGGTCGCGCGGAAGAGCATGTCTGCGCTGAACCGCTTGCGCGGCGGAAGACCGCCGCCCCCGCCGGGCGAACCGGCGGAGGTGGCGGGCAGAGTCGTCTGGCTCAACGATGCTTCCTGTCAGGCCAGGTTCTTGACGGAGGATTCGACCTTCGCGCGAACCGTCTCGGGCAGCGGGGCGTAGCCCAGCTTGTCGAGCTGCGCCTGGCCATCCTTGCTGGACGTGAAGCCGAGGAAGCCCTGCAGCAGCTTCAGCTTGTCGGCCGCGTTGCCCTTGCTGCAGACGATCTCGTAGGTCACCAGGACGATCGGGTAGGCCCCGGCCTCCTTGGTGGAGTAGTCGATCGTCATCGCGAGGTCGTCGCCGCTACCGGTGATCTTGGCGCCCGCGATGGTCTTGCCCGCCGCCTCACCGGTCAGCGCGGTGTACTCACCGGCGCCGTTGAAGACCTTGGCGGTCGACAGGGTGTTGGTCTTGGCGAACGACCACTCGACGTAGCCGATGGCGCCCGCGGTCTTCTTGATCGCGCCGGCGACACCGTCGGACTTCTGCTCGCCCGAGCCGCCCGGAGCCTTCCAGACCTTGTCCTTGCCGTAGGTCCAGACGCCCGGCGCGGTCGCGGTCAGGTAGTTGGTGAAGTTCTCCGTGGTGCCGGAGGAGTCACCGCGGTGGACGGCGAGGATCGCGGTCGACGGGAGCGTGGCGCCCGGGTTGTCGGCCTTGATGGCGGCGTCGTCCCAGGTCTTGATGGTGCCCGCGAAGATCTTCGCGATGGTCTCCGGCTTGAGCTGCAGGTCCTTGACACCGTCGAGGTTGTAGGCGACCGCGATCGGGCCGGTCACCATCGGCAGGTTGAGCGCCGGGGCGCCGCCGCAGCGGGCCGCCGCCTTGGTCTGCTCGTCGCCGGCCTTGAGCGAGGAGTCGGAGCCGGCGAAGTCGGCCGTGCCGCCCTGGAACGCCGTGATGCCCGCGCCCGAGGCGGTCGCCTGGTAGTTGACCTGGGCGCCGGAGCACTTCTGCTGGTAGGCCTTCGCCCACTCGGCCATGGCGTTGCCCTGGGCGCTGGAGCCCTGCGCAGTAAGGGTGCCACTCGCGCACGAGACGGAGCTGCCGGTGCCACCGGAGGCCCCACCCGCCGCCGAGCTCGAGGGTTCGTTGTTGTCCGAGCCGCACGCGGCGAGCGCGAGCGTCGCGGTGAGCGCGATGCCGGCGATGAGGCCGTGCCGCTTGAAGTTCACTGCGGTCCCTTCGTCGGGATGTAACCCGTCTTCCGGTTCCCTGGGGGAGGTAGCCGGAAGGCCGACGCACGTCGTCGACTGCAAGGGACGCTAAAAGGGGCAGGGAAACACGCCTCTGGAGAAGGGTGAACGCGGGGTGAACAGGTCACGCTCCGCAGATGACGGCTGGTCGGAGGCTGGTTGGCCATCGGGTGAACTGCCCGGCAGTGACGCCCGGTGTCCGCTTTTATCCCGTGATCACCGTTACACGGCGTGTGCGGGCACCGGGCCGGGGGCGTTCACAGGGCGCGCTGAAAGGACACGTCGTTCGACCAGCGGACGAAGCCGAGCCGCTGGTAGAGCGCGACGGCACGGGTGTTGCTCTCGTCCACGTAGAGCATGACCTGGGCGAGTCGCTGATTGCGCAGGTGCCAGAGCCCGGCCAGGGTCAGCGCCCGGCCGAGGCCGCCGCCGTGCGCGCCCGGGGCAACGCCGAGAACGTAGACCTCACCGATCGGCTCGTGCGCATGCGCCTCACCCTCCTCGTGGGAGTCGGTGTGCTGCTCGCCGTGGACCTTGGTCCAGTGGAAGCCGAGCAGCGAGCCGTCGGACTCGCGCTCGGCCAGCAGGAAGCCGGCCGCGGAGAACCAGGGCTCGCGGAGCCGGACGTGCAGGTCCTCCAGGGTCCACTTGCCCTGCTCGGGGTGCTCGGCGAACGCGGCCGCGTTCAGGGCGAGCCAGGCCTCGTCGTCCCGGCCGGGTTCGAAGGCTCGCAGCCGTACGCCCTCCGGCAGCACGACCTCGTCCAGCGGCGCGAAGAGCGAGCGCCGCAGCTGCAGCAGCACCCGGACCCGGTCGAAGCCCAGGCGGATGGCCAGCGCCGACGCCGACGGGTGGTCCCCGTGCGCCCACAGCCGCAGCCGGCCGCCGTCGCGCTCGTCGGCGACCTCCATCGCCGCGGTGACCAGCGCGCGCCCGAGCCCGCGCCGGCGGTGCAGCGGGTGCACGACGAGCTCCGCCGACGCGCCCTCGACCTCGTCGGTCGTGTCCACGTGGGCATAGCCGACCACGGTTTGCGCGTCGTCAAGGGCCAGCAGGTGCACCGCGGGCGCCTCACCCCCGTGCTGCAGGTGCAGCACCACGTGCTCGGACAGCGGTAGCGCGCCGTCGGTGTCGCCGGCCGCCCGCATGAGGGCCAGCACCTGCTCCACCTGGTCCGGGGCCAATCGGTCGGCGCGGCGCACCGGAGTCGAGGGGGTCATGCGATCAATCTAGCCGGAGGATCTTCAGACCCGGACCGGCTCCGCGTCGTGCAGCGGGCGCGACGGCGGGACGACGAACTTGTATCCGACCTGCCGCACGGTGCCGATCATCGACTCGTACTCCGAGCCGAGCTTGGCCCGCAGCCGCCGGACGTGCACGTCCACGGTGCGGGTGCCGCCGAAGTAGTCGTAGCCCCAGACCTCGCGCAGCAGCTGGTCGCGGGTGAACACCCGCCCCGGGTGCTGGGCCAGGAACTTCAGCAGCTCGAACTCCTTATAGGTGAGGTCGAGCGGGCGGCCCTTGAGCTTGGCGGCATAGGTGTCGGGGTCGATCGTCAGCTCGCCGGCCTTGATCATGCCGCCGCTGGCCGCCGCGGCGGAGTTGAGCCGCCCGACCGCCAGGCGCAGGCGGGCCTCGATCTCGGCCGGGCCGGCGGTGGCGAGGATGACGTCGTCGAGGCCCCAGTCGGCGTGCAGCGCGACCAGGCCGGCCTCGGTGACTACGGCGAGCAGGGGCACGCCCAGCCCGGTGGCGTGCAGCATGCGGCAGGTGGCACGGGCGTCGGCGAGCTCGGTGCGGGCATCGACCACGACGGCGTCGGGGCTGGGGCCGCTCACGAGCGTGCGGACGTCGCGAGGGGCGGTGCGCACCGTGTGGGGCAGCAGGTCAAGGCCCGGCAGGACCACCTGCCCCGCGGGCGCCGCGGTCAGCAGCAGAATCTCCACGAGTCACCTCCGTGGCCGCGTGCGCACCTCTCGTCGGGGGCGCTGTGGCGCCTGAGGAGGGCGGCGGCTCGCTAGCGTCCCGGCAACTCTGACGGGAGGTTGTGGGTGTATCCCCGACGAGAATATCGGAGTATTCACGTTTTGCGACCGGTCGAAACGCAGTTCCGGACAGTTGGCTGAGCCACACCCCACCGTTTCCGCCGACATGGTATGGCGATTTTCCCGCTCGACGCGGCCACGTGCTCCCCGCCGAGCCCGGATCCGGTCCTTTCTGGCACCATCGGTGCGTGCCCGCATCCCCGCCGCCCGCCGAGGACTTCGGCGCCTGGCCACAGGCCACCGAGCCGGCCGCCCGTCGCCGCCGCCGCGATGCGGGCCCGAACGGGCACGGCGGTGACGGACACCACTCGGAGCGTGACCCCCGTCCGGGGGACGAGGACTCCCCGGCCGAGGAACGCCAGGAGCGGCAGGCGCCCCTGCCGCCGGTGCGCCGCTGGGTCTCCCTGGGCGTGGCGGGCTTCGCGGCCCTGGTCGCCATCGCGCTCATCGTGGGGGCGCAGACCCGCCACGAGTCCTACGCCGTGGTGGTCTTCGGCGTCCAGGCGCTCTTCGTCGCGGTCTGGACCATGGCGAGCCGCCCGCCCGCCCCGCGGGTGGTCGGCACCGTGGGCATCGCGGTGGCGCTGGGCACCGACGCGGCCGCGGTCTTCACCCGGCCGGCGTCGCTGGCCCCGCTCGCCTACGTCACCGCGGCCGGCTTCATCATCGGCGTCGTCGGCCAGCTCACCCGCCCGGCGGGCCGCCAGCGGGTGACCGAGTCGCTCGGCTCGTCGCTGGTCGTGACCCTGGGCGTCGTCTCCTTCGCGAGCCTGGTGGTGCTGGGCCGCAGCCCGAAGGGCACCCAGGCGATCGTGGCCTGCCTCGCGGCCGCGGGCATCGCGCTGTTCATCGCCCGCTTCGCCGACTCGATCGCCGCGCTGCCGCGCATCGCGCCCCAGGTGCCCCGCGGCGGCGCCGGGGTCGTGCTCGGCACGATGGTCGGCACGGCCGCGGCCGGCGCGATCGGCAACTACCTCGACGGGCTCAGCCCGCTGCCCAGCGCCCTGGCCGGGCTGGCGACCGCGATCGTGGCGGTGATGGTCGACCTGTCGGTCGGCTACGCCGAGGCCAGCCGCATCATCGACGGCGACGAGCCGGCGCTGTGGCTCGCCCGGCACATCCAGGGCCCGATCGGCGCCATGGCCTTCGCCGCGCCGGCGGCATACGTGGCAAGCGTCCTGCTGCTGCTGTAGGCCGCTCGCCGGTCGCGGATTCGCGCCAATCCCCGCGCGCCCTGTGTCATCTGTTGCGGCGGTACGAAATCCTCGTGCTTGGGTACGAGCGGGGGCAACCACGGTCGGAGGGAGTGTCAGTGGCGAGGCGAGGGGCCAAGATCGGCATCGTGCTGGTCGTGCTGGCGATCATTCTGGTCGGGGTGTTCGTCGTGGTGGACCGGATCGCGGCCGGGGCGGCCGAGGACCGGATCACGCAGGAGACCAAGGCGCAGCTGGCCGCGAAGGACGTGAAGTACGAGGGTGAGCCCAAGGTGCACATCACCGGGTGGCCGTTCCTCACGCAGGTGCTCGCCGGGGAGTACAAGAAGATCACCATCTCCCTCACGAAGCCGCAGCTGAACAACGTCAAGCTCGACACCCTCACGGTCGAGGCGCGCTCGGTGAAGGCCGACGCGCGGGACCTCATGAACGGCAAGGGCGACGTGGTGGCCGGCGTGGTGGCCGGCGACGCGTCGATGAGCTGGGACAACGTGCGGCCGCTGCTGGAGGTCGCCGGGCTGCCGTCCTCGATCGACCCCTCGAACGTCGACCTCAAGGTGGTCAACAACAAGATCGAGATGCGGGTGCCGCTGTCCTTCCAGGGGATCAAGGTCACCCTCATCGCGCTGGGGTCGATGGTCGTGCAGACCGGCAAGATCGTGCTCCAGCTGGAGTCGGTCACGACCGACAAGGGCAACCTGCCGCCGCAGGTGAACTCGCTGATCAAGCAGTACCAGAACCGGCTGCAGATCACCGTCAAGCTGCCCGGCCTGCCCTACAATCTGGTGATCAACTCGGTGCGGACGACCGACGCCGGACTGCTGGTCACGGCCTCGGCCGCGGACGTCAAGCTCACGGGGCAGTGACGCGGCGGACCCTGGGCGGCCACGCTCGGCGATGCTAGGCTGCCGGACTATGAGCATGCTGCTCACGAAGCGGCGCGCGGTCGACCTGTGCCGCGTGGCCACCTGCCTGTGTTGCCGCCCCTAGTGGTGCGGCCCTGCAGCGTGCTCTTCTAACGGCTCGAGGCAGCGGCGCCCCAGACCGATGGGTCTGGCCCGCGAGCTCTTCTCCGCAGGCATCTGAGACTGACCCATCGCCGAAACCGTGATCCGTCCCCCTCGGGTCGCGCGCGGCTGCATGCCCGTGTGCCGACTCGAACCCACCACTCGTTCCTGGGAGAGGCAACACCCATGAGTCGCGAATCCGCCCTGGTCACGGCCGACTGGGCCGAGCAGAACCTCGAGACCCCCGGCGTCGTGTTCGTCGAGGTCGACGAGGACACCACCGCCTACGACGGCGGTCACATCCCCGGCGCCGTCCGGATCAACTGGAAGACCGAGCTGCAGGACCAGGTCCGTCGGGACTTCGTCAACAAGGAGCAGTTCGAGGCCCTGCTGTCCAGCAAGGGCATCGGCAACGACGACCAGGTCGTGCTCTACGGCGGCAACAACAACTGGTTCGCCGCCTACGCGTACTGGTACTTCAAGCTCTACGGCCACGGCGACGTCAAGCTGCTCGACGGCGGCCGCAAGAAGTGGGAACTCGACGCCCGCCCGCTGAACAAGGAAGAGGTCAACCGCCCGGCCACGAACTACGTCGCCGCGCACGACCAGGACCTGTCGATCCGCGCGTTCCGCGACGACGCCGTCAAGGCGATCGGCGTGGCCAACCTGGTCGACGTGCGCTCGCCCGACGAGTACGCCGGCCGCCTCCTCGCACCGGCGCACCTCCCGCAGGAGCAGGCGCAGCGCCCGGGCCACATCCCGACCGCGATCTCGGTGCCGTGGAGCAAGGCCGCGAACGAGGACGGCACCTTCAAGTCCGACGCCGAGCTGGCCGAGATCTACGGGGCCGCGGGCCTGGACAACAGCAAGCCGACGGTGGCGTACTGCCGCATCGGCGAGCGCTCCTCGCACACCTGGTTCGTGCTCAAGGAGATCCTCGGCCACTCCGACGTGCGCAACTACGACGGTTCGTGGACCGAGTACGGCTCGCTGGTCGGCGTGCCGGTGGCGCTGGGCGACGAGCCCGGCCAGGCCTGAGAGGGGAAACCGAATCATGAGCACTGACAGCTGCGCCGCGCCCGACCAGAGCGCCCCGCTGCCCGCGTCCGTCGACGTGGAGAAGGAGACCGTCATCACCGGGGTCGTCCGCTCCGGCGCCGACCCGGTCGCCGGCGCCTACGTGCGCCTGCTCGACTCCACCGGCGAGTTCACGGCCGAGGTCGTCACCTCGCCGGCCGGGCAGTTCCGCTTCTTCGCCGCCCCCGGGACCTGGACGCTGCGCGCCCTGTCCCGCCAGGGCAACGGCGACGCGACCCTCGCCGCCGACCGCGGCATCAACGAGGTCGCCGTCGCCGTCGGCTGACGCGCGTATCGTGACGCCGCTCGCCGGGCCCGGGCCCGGCGGGCGGCGTCTCACGTTGTGACTGCGAGGATGGCGGCCGTGAAGCGTCGCTGGATCGTCATCGGGGTCGTCGCGTGGGCCGTGGTCGTGGCCGGGTTCGCGCTGTACTCGTACTCCAGCGACCCGCCCACCGCCCGCGAGCAGACCACGATCGCCGACGCGCTGCCGACCGTGGACACCGCGCTCGGGCGGATCTACGCCGCGCTCGACCCGGCCGCGTCCGTCGCCACGCTCGACGGCTACCGGCGCACCGAGGCGAACTGCCGGGTGACCTCGGCGCGGCAGGGCACCCGGTTCAGCCGGGAGCTCATGGTGTACGTCCACAAGGACGCCGAGGCCGCCACCCTCGACCGCGTGCGCGCGGCGCTGCCGGCCCGGTTCGAGGCGAACGTCGCCCACAACGGGTCGACCCACCTGCTCAGCGCCGACGCCGGGAACTTCGTGGCGGTGCGCGGCACGGTGACCGAGCCGGGGATCCTGCGCTTCAGCGCCGACACGGGCTGCCGCGTCCAGCAGGCGGCGGTCGCGGAGGCCACGCCCCCGTCGCCGGACGCCGACCGGGCACCGGTCCAGGCCGTGCTCGCCACCCTGGGCAGGACCGCCTCGGACTGGCGCGCGCACCGGCTCACCTCGCCGGCGTGCGCCGCGCTGCGGACCGTGGAGGCCGTCACGTCGGGCGACGGCGCGGCGGCGCGGGCCTCGGCACCGGCCGCCGCCGTGGTGCTCGACACCGAGCAGGTCTTCGCCTACCGCGCCGGTGCCGCCGGGGTCGTCCTGCGCAAGGACGGCGACGCGCTCGTGGTGAGCGCATCGGCCGGCTGCTGAAAAAACCACCCCCGGACGCCGGGATTCCTGGCGGGAGCAACGGTCCGCAGCTGACGCGGGCCCGAGCCATGAACCGCCGGCTAATACACGAGCGCCTGGGCGCCCTCCTGGAGCGCCTCCTCGACGAAGGCGGCCGCGCCCGCGATGCGGATGC
This sequence comes from Dactylosporangium sp. CA-139114, assembly GCF_050955725.1. Classification (NCBI taxonomy): domain Bacteria; kingdom Bacillati; phylum Actinomycetota; class Actinomycetes; order Micromonosporales; family Micromonosporaceae; genus Dactylosporangium; species Dactylosporangium sp. CA-139114. The sequence goes on along the minus strand of NZ_CP192080.1, from coordinate 705,642 downwards.
CGGGCAGCACGTCGTCGGGGCCGATGCCACGCCGGGCGGCGCACTGCGTGCACACCGTCACCGAGCCGCCGGCCAGGATCGCCTCCAGCAGGTCCGGCAGCGGCGCCGCGTGCGGCAGCTCGAGCTCGGCGGCGCGGCCGGGCAGGGCGAACCACGCCGACTCGCCGGTGAGCCACAGGGAGGTCGCGACGCCACCGGCGACGGCGGTCGCGGCCACGGTGAAGGCCTGGGAGCATCGCTCCGGAGCGTCCGAACCGGCGGTTGCCTTGACGACGAGAGAACGGGCCATGCTCCGCAGCATAAGATTCGCGTGATGGTTACGGAGATCGGGTTCGTGAGCCTGCTGGTCGCCGGGATGGGCGCGCTGGCCGGAGGACTGGTCTATCTTGCGGTTCGGGTGTCGAGGGGGCGTTGGTGAGTGACGTGCAGCCGCCGTGGGCGGGGCTCGCCCAGGTCGGTGAGTATCCGTATGAGGAGACGCATGACCTGCGATCCGGGCCGGACCTGCACCCGGCCCTGCTGGGGCTGCTGCCGCTCGTCGGCGTGTGGCGCGGCCGGGGTCAGGGCGACTACCCGACGATCGAGGGCTTCCACTACGGCCAGGAGATCCGGTTCAGCCACGATGGGCGGCCGTTCCTGTTCTACGAGTCGCGCTCGTGGATCATCGACGCCGACGCGAACCCGATCCGCCCCTCGCAGCGCGAGGTCGGGTGGTGGCGGCCGGTGATCGTGGACGACAAGGCCACCGACGAGCTCGAGGTGCTGCTCTCCGCGCCCACCGGGATCGTCGAGCTCTACACCGGGCAGGCGCGCACCACCACCCAGTGGCAGATGGCCACGGACGGCGTCGGGCGCACCGGCACGGCCAAGGAGGTGCGGGGCGGCCAGCGGCTCTACGGCATCGTCGAGGGCGCGCTGCTCTACACGTTCGACCTGGCGGCGATGGGCCAGCCGCTGCAGGTCCACCTGTCCGCCCGGCTCGAGCGGGTGGCGGGCTAGATTTAGTGCCGTGGACCTCGCGGATTTGCTCCGGTCGCGCGGGTTACGGCTGACCGCGCCGCGGCAGCTCGTGCTCGAGGCGGTCTACCGGCTGCGCCACGCCACCCCGGACCAGATCCACGCCGAGGTGGCGGAGAAGGCCGCCGGGGTCAACATCACCACTGTGTACCGCACGCTCGAGCTCCTGGAGGAGCTGGAGCTGATCACGCACGCGCACCTGTCGCACGGCGCGCCGACCTACCACGCGGTCGACGAGCACCAGCACGCGCACCTGGTCTGCCGGGGCTGCGGCTCGGTGCTCGAGCTGCCGTCGCCGGTCCTGGACCAGCTCGCCGGCGAGCTGGCGCAGAGCCGCGGGTTCCGCCTGGACATCGGGCACGTCGCGCTGTTCGGGCTGTGCCGGGCGTGCGGGGAGAGCAAGGGAGCATCATGCTGAGCGCCGTTCCGGTCGCCGCCCTCGACCCCACCGACCCCGACGCGGGCGCCGTCGCGCACTACGGCGACCCGGCCCGCGAGCAGCGCATCCTGGACACCGCCGCGGGCCTGGTCGACCGCTCGCACACCGGGGTCCTGGCCATCCCGGGCGCGGACCGGCTCGGCTGGCTGCACAGCCTCACCACCCAGCACCTGTCGGACCTCGCCGCGTGGACCGGCTCCGAGCTGCTCGTGCTCTCCCCGCACGGGCACGTCGAGCACCACGCGGTGCTCACCGACGACGGCACGACCACCTGGCTCGACACCGGCGACGCGCCCGGGCTGCTGGGGTTCCTCGAGCGGATGCGCTTCCTGATGCGCGTCGAGCCCGCCGAGGTGACCGAGGACTGGGCGCTGCTGTCGATCGTCGGGCCGCAGACCGACGAGACTCTCATCGCCCTGGGTGTCGGGCCGCTGCTCCCGCCCGACCTGCTCGCGGTGCCGGAGGCGAAGTTCGCCACCGGCTCGGTGCCGCCGCGCCCGACGGTCCGCTACTCGGTCGCCGCGCTGCCGATGGGGGGCTGGGTGCGCCGGATGACGTACGGGGCCGATCTGCTCGTCCCCCGCCAGCTGGTCCCCTCGGTGGTCGAGGACGCGGGGCTGCCGTTGGCCGGGATCTGGGCGTTCGAGGCGATGCGGGTCGCGGCCCGCCGGCCCCGGGCCGGATTCGAGACCGACCACAAGACACTGCCGGCCGAGGTCGGCTGGACCGGGCCGGCCGTGCACCTGGAGAAGGGCTGCTACCGCGGGCAGGAGACCATCGCCCGGGTGCACCACCTGGGCCGGCCGCCGCGCAAGCTCGCCCTGCTGCACCTCGACGGGATCGCCACCGACGAGCTCCCGGCGCGGCACACCCCGGTCCTGCTGGAGGGCGGCGAGCGGCCCGTCGGCTTCGTCGGCACGGCGGTGCGCCACCACGAGCTCGGGATGATCGCGCTGGCCGTGGTGAAGCAGAACCTCACCCCTGACTCCGCCCTGCGCATCGGCCCGTCGACGGCTCGGATCGACCCGGAGCCGTAACCTCTTCGGGGTGATGACGACGACGTTGATCACGGTGGCCCCGACCGGTGCGGAATCCCGCAAAACGGACGTGCCGGCGCTGCCCGTGACGCTGGACGAACTGGTGACGACGGCACGGGACTGCGAGGCGGTCGGGGCGAGCGTGATCCACGTCCACCTCCGCGACGACGACGCGGAGCCGACGCTGGACCTGGGCCGGCTCCGGGAGGCCGTGGCCGCGCTGCGCGAGGCGACCGGGCTCATCGTGCAGCTGTCGACCGGGGGCGCGGTGAGCGACCCCGAGGCCGACCGGCTCCGGGTGCTCGAGGCCGGGCCGGACATGGCCTCGTGCACGATGGGCACCGTCAACTTCGGTGACGACGTGTTCCTCAACCGCTGGGACTTCATCGTCGACCTGCACACGCGCATGCAGGAGCGGGGCATCGTCCCCGAGTACGAGATCTTCGACCTCGGCCAGCTCACCACCCTGCGCCGGCTGCTGGACCGGCACGGCCTGCCCGCGGGCGGCCACGTGCACGTCGACCTCGTGATGGGCGTGCCGGGTGGGATGCCCGGGACCGTCGCCGCGCTCGCCGCCTGCGAGGCCGCGCTGCGCGACCTGCCCGAGGGCACCACGTTCTCCGCGACCGGGATCGGCCGCGCCTCCCTGCCGGTGCTGCTGGCCTCGCTCGCCGCCGGCGGGCACCTGCGGGTGGGGATGGAGGACACGGTGACGTACGCGAAAGGGCAGCCGGTCGACAGCAACGCCCAGCTCGTCGCCCGGGCCAGCGGGTTCGCCCGGCTCGCCCAGCGGCCCCCGATGACCGCCGGCCAGGCCCGCGAGCTGCTCGGGATCACCCGTGTCTGACCTCTACGCCGGCGGGGAGCTGCTCGCCGAAGTCGTCCGCAACGCGTTCGTGGAGAGCCGCCACCACGGGTCCGTGGTCGTGCTCGGCCCCGACGGGGAGGTCGCGGCCTGGGCCGGCGACGTGCTCGGGGCGGTGTTCCCGCGCTCCAGCGCCAAGCCGCTGCAGGCGGTCGGCCTGCTGCGCGCGGGGCTCGGCCTGGACGGCCCGGATCTCGCGCTGGTCGCGGCCAGCCACCGCGGGCAGGAGCCGCACGTCGCCGGCGTGCTGGAGATCCTGGCCAAGTCCGGCATCCCGGTCGACGCGCTGCGGTGCCCGCCCGACTACCCGCTGGCCGAGGACGCCCGCGACGCCGTGGTCCGGGCCGGGCACGGCCGCGAGCGGGTCTTCATGAACTGCTCGGGCAAGCACGCGGGCATGCTGCGCACCGCTCAGGCCAACGGCTGGCCGCTCGAGACCTACCTCGACCCGGGCCACCCGCTCCAGGAGCGGCTCGGCGCGACGGTCGCGGAGCTGATCGGGGAGCCGATCGCGGCCACCGGGGTCGACGGCTGCGGCGCGCCGCTGTTCGCGTTCTCCCTGCGCGGGCTGGCCGGGGCGTTCCTGCGGCTGGTGAGCGCGCCCGACGGCAGCCGGGAGCGCGCGGTGGCCGACGCGATGCGGGCGCACCCGCTGCTGGTCTCGGGCGACGACCCGGCCGAGGACGACACGCGGCTCATGCGCGCGGTGCCCGGGCTGCTGCTCAAGGGCGGTGCCGAGGGGGTCGCGGCGGCCGCGCTGCCCGGCGTCGGCGCGGTGGCGCTCAAGATCGACGACGGCGGGATGCGGGCCCGGCTCCCGGTGCTCGCGGCGGCCTTCGCCCGCCTCGGGGTGAATCTGCGTGGTCAGGTTCCGGTTTTCGGCGGCGGCCGGGAGGTAGGCGTGATTCGCTCGGTGTGGTAGGTCGCGGTGACCGGGTTCACGCTAGCGGGAGTTAGCACTTTGCTTGCAAGAGTTAGCAGCCCGCGCTACCGTCGGTAAGCGTGAACGAAGAGCCGCGCGACCTGGGTGGGTTCATCCGTGACCTGCGCCGCAACGCGCGCATCTCGCTCCGCCAGCTCGCCGAGCAGGCGGGCGTGAGCAATCCGTACCTGAGCCAGATCGAGCGCGGCCTGCGTAAACCCAGTGCCGAGGTGCTGGCTCAGCTCGCGAGCGCGCTGCGGGTGTCGACCCCGCTGATGTATCTGCGGGCGGGGCTGCTGGAGCGCGAGGGGCACGACGTGCTCAGCGCGATCGCCGCGGACAGTGATCTCACCGTGGCCCAGAAGCAGTCGCTCACCCAGATCTACGAAACGTTCCGCCGGGAGAACGCGCGGAACAACCCCGCCCCGGCCGCCGACGACGACCGGGGTTCCGAGGGCGTGGGCACCGACGCGCCCGCCGAGCCGACACGTTCCCACGAGGAGTCGAAGTGACCACCGAGACCACCACGAAGAGCACCACGCGCAAGATCCCCACGCCGCTCTACGCCGCCGCCGGCGCCGGCGACCTCGCCTACCAGCAGCTGCGCCGCCTGCCGGAGCAGGTCGCCCAGCTGCGCGCCCGGGTCGAGGAGCTGCGCCCGGCCGCCGACACCAACCTGCGCGTCGACCTCGACCGTCTGCGTGAGGCCGCCCGCCGCAACGCCGCGAGCTTCCTGGCCAGCGCCCAGCAAGGCGCCCAGATCGCGCAGGACCGGGCCCTGGCCGTCTACACCGAGCTCGTCGCGCGCGGCGAGAAGGTCGTCAGCACCGCCCGCACCGCCGAGGCCCGGGTCGAGCTGGAGCCGGCCCAGAAGGTGGTGACCGCCGAGGTCACCACGACCGAGGAGCCCGCCGGCCCGGCGGACGACCCGGTCAAGAAGGCCGCGGCGAAGAAGGCCGCACCGAAGAAGTAACGCGAATCCTGCGAAGCCCTCCGGCACCGTCGTACACGGCGCGGAGGGCTTCGGCATAAGCTCGTGGCATGGTGAGTGCCGTCCCGGTCTTCTACGACGATGTCGAGTACTACATCCGAGTCGCCGTGTGGATCTTCTGCCTGGTGCTCGGCGCCGCGGCCTTCCTGCACTGCGTGGTGCAGCGCCCCGACGCCTTCCCGGCCATCGGGACCATGTCGAAATCCATCTGGCTCGCCCTGATCGGCGGCGGCGAGCTGCTCACCGCGCTCTCGCCCAGCCTGGGCCTGGGCCACCTCGGCATCTTCTCGCTCATCGCGGCCGGGATCTTCGCGGTCTACCTGCTCGACATCCGTCCCGCGCTGCGTGACGCGGTCGACGGCCACGGCTCCTGGTGATGGATTTCCGCTGGCCGCCCCCGCCGGACGGGCGCCCCGACCGGTTCCGCCCGCCCGTGACCCGGGGCCCGCAGACCGGCCGCCCCACGCTCCCGGCCCCGCCCACCGAGCTGGTCGCCACGCCGCACGGGGTCGAGCTGGAGCGGCTCGTCACCGGCGAGGGCGAGCCCGTGACGGTGTTCGCGCACGGCCTGGGCAGCGGGATCGCCGAGACCCGGCCGCTGGGCAGCGCCGTGCGGGGGCGCAAGGTGTTCTTCCAGTTCCGCGGGCACGGGCAGTCCGCCGCGCCGGGTGGCGTGTGGACCTACGCCGACCTGGCCCGCGACCTGCGCGCGATCGCCGACCTCGGCGGCGCGACCCGGGCGCTCGGGGTGAGCCTGGGGGCCGGCGCCCTCACCCGGCTGCTCGCCGACAACCCCGGGCGCTTCGAGCGGGCCGTGTTCTTCCTGCCCGCCGTGCTCGACTCGCCGCGCCCGGCCGCGGCCCAGGAGCGGCTGAGCGCGCTGCTGGAGGCGATCGAGGCCGGCGACGCCGCCTCGGTGGCCGACGTGATCTCCCAGGAGATCCCGGCCCAGCTGCGCAACTCCCCGCCCGTCTGGGCCTTCCTGCGCCAGCGCCTCGACCAGCTCATGCGCGACGGGCTCGCCGCGGGCCTGGCCAGCCTCCCCGAGCAGGCCGCCGTCGCCGACCGCGACGGCCTGGCCGCGGTGAGCGCCGAGTGCCTGGTGATCGGCTGCCGCGGCGACGACCTGCACCCGGCCGCCGTCGCCGAGCAGCTCGCCGGGGCGCTGCCGAAGGCCGAGCTGCACATGTACGACCGGCCCGGCGTCCTGTGGACCCAGCGGGCCGACCTGCGCACCCGGATCTCGGACTTCCTGAACGCCTGACCGGACGCCTCCACGCCCCGCGTACGCCCGAACGGCCCGGCCGGAGTGACCGAACGTCCGAGGGCTGACGCGTATCAGAACCGGGTCCGACGGATTCTGTATTGCATGACCACTTCGCTTGCCTGGGCGGGGCCGACCCGCCGCATATAGTCGGCTTCCATGGGTGTCACACATCACGGCCGCACGCATCGGCTCGACCTCGCCGACCCGACGCTGCGCGAGTGGACCGCCAAGGTCCTGCACGCGTCGGCCGAGGACGGGATCGTGCTGGATCGCTCGGCCTTCTACCCGGGCGGGGGTGGGCAGCCGCCGGACCACGGCGTCCTGCTCTGGCAGGGCGTGCAGACGCGGATCGTCGGCACCCGCAAGGCCGACGACCTCTACCTCCTGCCCGCCGAGGGCGACCCGCTGCCCCCGGTGGACACCGAGGTGACCGGCGCGGTCGAGGACGATCGGCGCACGAAGCTCATGCGCACCCACTCGGGCCTGCACGTGCTGTGCGGGGTCGTGTTCCGCGACTTCGGCGCGCTCGTCACCGGCGGCTCGATGGAGCCGGCCGAGGCCCGCATGGACTTCAACCTGCCCGAGGTGCCGCCGGACTTCAAGGCGCGCCTCGAAGCGCTGGTGAACGCCGAGGTGGTCGCGGACCGGCGGGTCGTGACGAAGGTGCTCGGCCGGGACGAGGCCCTGGCGCTGCCCGACATCATCCGCACCCAGTCGAACCTGATTCCGGCCGACGAGCAGGAGATCCGCATCGTCGACATCGTCGGGCTGGACACGCAGGCGGACGGTGGCACCCATGTGGCGTCCACGGCGCAGATCGGGCGGCTGCAGGTCGTGAAGGTCGAGTCCAAGGGCAAGGCCAACCGCCGGGTGCGCGTGCGGCTGCCGGACTAGCGGGCCCCGCGGATCAGTCGGCGGAGACGATCACGGCGTCGGGCGGGGCCTCCCGGCGGTGCTGGACCAAGTGGCGGATCCCCGTGTTCAGCACCGCCACGAGCGGCACGGCCACCAGGGCGCCGATGATGCCCGCGAGCACCACCCCCGTCGCGATCGCCACGATCACCGCCAGCGGGTGCACCGAGACCGCCCGGCCCATGATGAGCGGCTGCAGGACGTGGCCCTCCAGCTGCTGCACGGCGATCACGCCGATCAGCACCACCAGCGCGGTGATCGGGCCCTCGTCGACCAGCGCGACCAGCACCGCGACGGCGCCGGAGACCGTGGCGCCGACGATCGGCACGAACGCGCCGAGGAAGACCAGCGTGCCCAGCGGGAACCAGAAGTCGACGTTCAGGAAGAACAGCAGCAGGCCGATGCCGAGCGCGTCGATGAAGGCGACGAGCACGGTGGCCCGCACGTAGGCGACCAGGGTCCGCCACGCCGCCTCGCCCGCGCGGCGGATCGGGTCGCGGGCCGGTGTCGGCAGGATGCCGGTCACGAAGTGCCAGATCCGCTTGCCGTCGCGCATGAAGAAGAACGTGACGAAGAGGATCAGCAGCGTGAGGGCCAGGAACTCGACGGTCGCGGTGGCGGTGCTCAGCGCGCTGTCGGTGAGGCTGCCCCGGTTGTCGTTGAGCCAGGTGGTCGCCGCGTCGAAGGTCGCGTCGAGCTGCCGGCCGCTGAGGTGCAGGGGCCCGGTGGTGAGCCAGTCCTGGATCTGCGACACGCCGGCCGACGCCTTCTCGGCCAGGGCCGGGAAGCCCGCCACGAACTCGGTCACCACGAGCGTGAGCACGCCCGCGACCGCACCCAGGCCCATGATCAGCACGACGAACGCGGCCAGGGACGGCGGCAGCTTGACCCGGCGGCGCAGGACGCCCATCACCGGGGCGAGCAGGGCCGAGAGCAGCAGCGCGATGCTGAGCGGGATCAGCACGGTCTTGAGCCGGCCGACGAGCCAGAGCAGCACGGCCGCGGCCGCGATCAGCAGCAGCAGGCGCCAGGACCAGGCGGCGGCGATGCGCAGGCCGTGCGGGATCTCCGCGTCGTCCCGGCTCGTCGTCGTCGCGTGCTCGAACTCCCCCGCGGGCGGCTCCGGCTCCGGCTCCGGCTCCGACTCCTCCGCGACCGCGATCTCGCGCTCGACCCTGGCCTCCGCGAGCCGCTGGAGGTAGGCACGGCGCAGATTGGCACGCACCTTGTCGAACCGGCCCACGTACTACCTCCCCGGATGCGGCTTCGCACGTCGCCCGACGGCGACTCCCACCGTAGACCGGGTCGCGCGACGTTGGCACGCATCGAGGCGGTAGCGTCGCAACCGTGACAGCACAACCCGCCGCTGGCTACCAGGCGCCCACCGGCGCTCAACCCACCGGCCCGACCGGCGACGCGACCCCCGACGCCCTGCCGATCCGGCTCCTGCACGACCGCGTGCTCGTCCGGCTCGAGGGCGCCGAGGGCGAGCGACGGCACATCTCCGGCATCGTGATCCCCGCGACCGCCTCGGTCGGCAAGCGGCTGTCGTGGGCGACCGCGGTCGGCGTCGGGCCCAGCGTGCGCTCGATCGTCGCCGGCGACCGGGTGCTCTTCGACCCCGAGGACCGCTCCGAGGTGGAGCTGCAGGGGCGCGACTACGTGCTGCTGCGCGAGCGGGACGTGCACGCGGTCGCGGCCCGGCGCGTCGAGCCGGACTCGACCGGCCTCTACCTGTGACGCCGGCCGGCGCGCGGCCGCAGTGGGTCGCGCGCCGGCCGGCGGCGGTGGTTCAGCGGTAGTAGTACGGGGCGGCGAACGCCGGCGGGGGCGGCGGGGCCAGGGAGACGGGCACCGGCACCACCGGGGTGGCCGGGGCGTCGAGGACCCGCACGACGCCGTCGGGGAACGTGATGTGGTAGCGCGTGCCGTCCCACACCGCCCGCGGCGACTGGGGGTCGCGGCCGACGAACACCTGGCGATACGCGTCGAGCGCGGTCAGCAGCTGCCGCTCCTCGGCGAGCGCCTCCATGCGCCGCTTCGGCTCCTTGTCCAGGCCGCGATGGAGGCCGTCGCGCAGCAGGGCCAGCCGCGTCGCGTCGAACTGGAACGCCCGCATCGCCTTGGCGCCCGCGTCGCCGGCGACCCGTTTGGCCCAGCGGCGGGCGGACAGGCGACGGCCGAGCGTGCCCAGGGCGGCGACCTCGGGCGGCGAGAACCAGCCGGCCCGGGCGTATTCGCCGAGCACGCGCTCGGTCAGCTTGCCCTCGTTGGAGCGCAGCCACAGGGCGAAGCCGACCATGCACAGGAAGATCGGCATCATCACGGCGAAGTAGCCGTAGAGCAGGACCCACGCGCTCGTCGACGCCGTCACCGACATGAGGTTCCACGAGCCGTGCAGCATCATCGCGACGAGCAGGCCGGCGAGCGGGGCGAGGAAGCGCACCGGCCGGGCCGAGGAGCGCGAGGCGAACCCGAGGCCGATGCCGGTCATCGAGGTGAACAGCGGGTGCGCGAACCCGGTCATGAGGATCCGCACGATGAAGATGCCCACCAGCGCCGCGGCCCCGGTGACCGGTCCGGACTTGTCGGCGGCCTCGCCGTAGCCCTTGAAGCCGAGGTACAGGATGTTCTCGACCATCGCGAACCCGGTCGCGGAAAGTCCACAGTAGACAATCCCGTCGATGATGCCGGAGAACGCGCGGGGGCGGCGCCAGAACAGCAGCACCGGCCCGAGCGCCTTCATGCTCTCCTCGATCAGCGGCGCGACGATCACGGCGACCAGCGCGTCGGAGAGCCCGGCCTTCTCGGCGAAGTACGAGCCGGCGGTGTTGACCACCAGGGCCACGCCGGTCGCGACGAAGGCCCCCCAGCCGAAGACGAAGACGAGGTACTTCACCGGCTCCGGCTCGTATCGATCCAGCCACAGGAAGCAGGAGACCAGCACCGGCACCGGGATCACCGCGGAGCCCACGCCCACGACCAGCGCCGTCCACCCGCCGCTGAAACCGAAGAACGCGAGCACGGCGACGCCGCAGGCCGCGATGAACCCCATGACGCCGATCAGCGTCCAGAGCCGGCGCCGGTCGGAGCGCTTCGCGGGCGGGGCGGCGGCCAGGGCGAGCGCGGCCGTCGGGTACTCCTGGCGGCCCGTCGGCGGCTCGACCGCCTCGGTCACGTTGGGCACCACGGGCGTCATCGGGCGGGCCCACTCGGCACCGGGCGGCTGGGCGCCCGGAGGGGCCGATGCCGGCTCGGCGGCCGGCGGCGCGGAGGCGGGCTGACTCCACGCCGGCCGCCCCCACTCGGGCTGCGCGGCCGGCGGGGCCGAACCGGGCGGCGGCGGGGACGGCTCCGGGTGCGGAGGCGGCGGATCGGAGGCCGGCGAGCCCCAGCCGGAGGGTGTCGCCGGAGCGCTCGGGGAGGCCCACGGGGACGCGCCCGGCGGCGAGGCGGCGGGCGGCCCGGACGCGGGCTCGGGCGAGGACGGCGTCCCATTCGGCGGGAGATCGCTCATGGGGCAACTTTATCTGCGGTACGGTCGCGACAGGTCACGAGTGCCAGCGCACAGCCCCGGCTTGCTGGCCGGCAACCCTCGCGTTCGCGGCGGGGTGCCCCGGGTGATGACCCGGCCCGGCACGCGGTGTGCCCGGGCAAGCGCGAACGAAGGGGCTGCCCCGTGTCCGAAATCCTCACGCCCGGCGAGGTCAAGCTGTCCGACGGCCGCTGCGTCGACTTCGCCAACCTCGACGTCGCCGCGACCGCGCCGTGCCTGCGGGTCGTCGCCGACGTCGTCGCGGAGCTGCTGCCCTACTACGGCAGCGTCCACCGCGGCGCGGGCGCCCTGTCGCAGCGCTGCACGCGGGAGTACGAGCAGGCCCGCGAGACCGTCGCGGACGTCCTCGGCCACGGGCCGGGCGACACGGTGATCTTCACGCGCAACACCACGGACGCGTTCAACCTGCTCGCGCGGGCCGTTCCGGCGGGCACCACGGTCGTCACGTTCGACGCCGAGCACCACGCCAACCTGCTGCCCTGGCGCGACGCGGTCCGGCTGCCGGCGCCCCGCACGCCGCAGGAGGCCGTCGCGGCGCTGGAGCTCTACCTGGACCGATCCCGCAACCCCGCCATCCTCGTCAGCGTCACCGCGGCGAGCAACGTGACCGGCGAGGTGTGGCCGGTGGAGCGGCTGGCCGAGGTCGCGCACCGCTACGGCGCCCGGATCGCCGTCGACGCCGCGCAGCTGGCCCCGCACGCCCCCGGGCGGCTGGCCGGACTGGGCGCGGACTACGTCGCGTTCTCCGGGCACAAGCTCTACGCGCCGTTCGGGGCGGGCGTGCTCGCCGGGCGGGCGGACTGGCTGGACGCGGCCGAGCCCTACCTGGCCGGCGGCGGGGCCAGCGCCCACGTCCCCGACGACGGGCCCGCGCGCTGGGCCACCGGCCCGGCCCGCCACGAGGCCGGCACCCCCAACCTCCTCGGCGCGGTCGCCCTCGCCACCGCGCTGCGCGCCCTGCACGACCGCGACCTCGCCGGCGACCTCGCGAACACCGAGCAGACGCTGCTGCACCGGCTGCGCGCCGGGCTCGCCGCGCTGCCGCACGTGGAGGAGCTGCGGCTCTTCCCCGCCGACGCGGAGCGGGTCGGCATCGTCTCCTTCGCCGTGCTGGGCCGCGACCCGGGCGAGCTCGCGGTGACGCTCGGCCGCGACCACGGCATCGGGGTGCGCACGGGCCTGTTCTGCGCGCACCCGCTGACCCGCCGCCTGCTCGGCGAGGCCACCGGGCGCCTGACCGGCGCGGCGTTGCCGGAGGCGGCGGGCTGCGAGCCGGGGGCCGAGCAGGCCGTCCGGGCCAGCTTCGGCCTCGGCACGACCGAGGAGCACATCGACCGGCTGCTCGCCGCCCTGCGATGAGCCCGGCTCAGCGGCCCAGCAGGAGGTCGCCGCGGGCCGCGACGCGGTCGAGCACCACCGATGGGGTCAGGTCCGCGGCGGTCAGCTCGCCGGCCTCGACCTCGTCCCACGTCAGCGGGGCGCTCACGGTCGGGGTGGGGCCGGCGCGCAGGGAGTAGGGCGCGACCGTCGTCTTGAACGCGTTGTTCTGGCTCCAGTCGATGAACACCTTGCCGGGCCGCAGCTGCTTCGCCATCTTCGCGACCACGAGCCGCGGCCGGGCGCGGGCCAGCTCCTCGGCGACCGCCTTCGCGTAGGCGCTCACCTCGTCGGCCGTCTCCTCGCCGGGCAGGGGCACGACGAGCTGCATGCCCTTCTTGCCGGAGGTCTTCGCCGCGCATTGCAGGCCGTCGGCGGCCAGGCGCTCGCGCAGGATCAGGGCCACCTCGAAGCACTCCGGCAGCCCCGCGGGCGGGCCGGGGTCGAGGTCCACGACGAGCTGGTCGGGGTCGAGCGGGCGGCCCTGCGCGTCGACCCGCCACTGCGGCGTGTGCAGCTCCAGCGCCGCGAGGTTGGCCAGCCACACGACCGTCGCGAGCTCCTCGACCACGATGAAGTCGATCTGCTCGCGCCCCTTCGAGGAGCCGGGGACCGGCAGCCTTACGGTCCGCACCCACTCCGGCGTCCCGGCCGGCGCGTTCTTCTCGAAGAAGCCGTCGCCCTCGACGCCGTTCGGGTAGCGGGTGCGGGTCAGGGGCCGGTCCCGCAGGTGCGGCAGCAGCGTCGGGGCGATCCGGGTGTAGTAGTCGAGGACCTCGCCCTTGGTGAAGCCCGCGCGCGGATACAGCACCTTGTCGAGGTTGGAGATGTCCAGCCGCCGGCCGTCGACCTCCACGTGAATCCGGTCAGGCATCGCGGACCTCCTCGGCGCTGAGGTCCGGGCGGATGCGCAGGAAGCGCGGGAAGCGCAGCCGGCCGTCGCGCGTGCGGTGCCCGAACTTCACCTCGACCACCAGGTGCGGGTTCACCCACACGGCGCCGCGGGCGTCCTCCCGCGGCACCGACGCGCCGAACGGGTTCCGGCTCGCCGTCAGGGGCTGCAGGGCCGCCAGCAGCGAGCGCTCGGACGCGCCGGAGATGCCGCCGCCCACCCGGCCGCGGTAGGCCAGCCCGCCCGGGACCGGCACCCCGACCAGCAACGCACCGAGCGCGCGCTTGCCCGGCCGCCAGCCGCCGACCACGAACTCGCAGCTCTCCTCGAGCTTCACCTTGATCCAGTCGGGCGTACGGACTCCCGGGTGGTACAGCGACTCCGCCCGCTTCGCCACCACGCCCTCGAGCCGGTTCTCCCGGCTGGCCGCCACCGTCGCGGGGCCGTCGTCGAACGACGGGGGCACCATCGCGCGGGAGCCGAGCGGGAGCGCTTCGAGGCGTTCGCGGCGGGTGCGGTACGGCAGCCCGACAAGCTCGTCGCCCTCCGCGCGCAGGGCGTCGAAGACGAGGTACGTCACCGGCACCGTGGCCGCCAGGCGCGCGGCCCGGTTCGGCTCGCGCACGTGCATGCGCTCGGCGAGCACCTGGAACGACGGCTGCCCGGCCTCGTCCATGGCCACCACCTCGCCGTCGAGCACCGAGTCGGCCAGGCCCCGCCCGACGCCGGCGAGCTCCGGGTAGGCGGCCGTCACCTCGGCCCCCGAGCGCGCGAAAAGCCTGGTCACACCCTCGCGGACGACGGCGATCGCGCGGATGCCGTCCCACTTGAACTCGTACGACCAGCCGGGCCCGGCGGGCAGCGCGCCGGACGAGGCGAGCATCGGGGCCGGCGGAGCTGCCATGTTCCACACGATAGTTCGCCTGCGAGTTCCTCGCGCCCGGCTCGAAACGATGCGAAGCTGAAGATTGCATGGTCGATACGCTGCGGAAAGGATCCTCATGCGCGCGATCTGGAAGGGCGCGGTCTCCTTCGGGCTGGTCTCGATCGCCGTCCGCCTCTACTCGGCGACGGAGGAGAAGGACATCCGCTTCCACCAGGTGCACCGGGAGGACGGCGGCCGGATCAAGTACAAGCGCGTCTGCTCCGTCGACGGCGAAGAGGTCGCCTACGACGACATCGCCAAGGGCTACGACCTCGGTGGCGGCGAGATGGTCGTCCTCACCGACGAGGACTTCTCCGACCTGCCGCTGACCACCAGCCGCGCGATCGAGGTGCTGGAGTTCGTGCCGACCGAGCAGGTCGACCCGATCCTCTACAACAAGGCGTACTACCTGGAGCCGGAGCAGACCGCGGCCAAGCCCTACGCCCTGCTGCGCGACGCGCTGACCAACGTCGACCGCGTCGCGATCGTGAAGGTGGCCCTGCGCCAGCGCGAACAGCTGGCCACCCTCCGCGTGCGCGACAACGTGCTGGTGCTCAACACCATGCTGTGGCCGGACGAGATCCGCGCGGCCAAGTTCGACGTCCTCGACGAGGACGTGACCGCCCGCCCCGCCGAGCTCGCGATGGCCGGCTCCCTCATCGAGTCGATGGCGGGCGACTTCGACCCGAGCACCTACACCGACAACTACCGCGAGGCCCTGCAGGAGGTCATCGACGCCAAGGTGGCCGGGCGCGAGGTCGTGCAGCCGGAGGAGGCCGAGGAGGCGCCGGCCGCCGCGGTCGACCTGATGGCCGCGCTGCGCGCCTCGGTCGAACGGGCCCGGGCCGCCCGCGGCGAGGAACCCGCCGCGTCCGACGAGGAGAAGGCGACTCCGATCAAGAAGGCGACGGCGAAGAAGGCGACAGCGGCGAAGAAGGCGGCGCCGGCGAAGAAGGCGGCGCCGGCCAAGAAGGCCCCGGCGAAGAAGACGGCCGCGAAGAAATCCGCGTGAAGTAGACGGTCGCGGACGCCCGGTCGAGCAGCAGCCCGCCGCCGACGTCGAGCCAGTGCGGCGCCGGCGGGGCGAACGGGCGCAGGTCGGCCGGGATGTCCGGGGCGGCCGCCGGGGCGCCGCCGGGCGCGGCGGCGGCGCGCTCGGGGGTGAGGACCGCGAGGCCGTTCATCTCGTAGTCCATCGGGCCGGTCTCGGGGCAGCTGCGGGCGCGGGCCTCGTGCTCCTGCCAGTGCACGGATCGGATCGGGCGCAGCTGGGGGTACAGCTGCTCGATCCTCGCCTTCTCCGTGAAGACCGAGGTCTTCGGCGGCCTGGTGAGGTCGGGGCAGCCCGCGAGCCCCGGCACCCAGTCGCGCAGTGCCAGGGCCGCGCCGCAGATCGCGATCACGCAGGCCGACAGCGCCGCGGTGATCGCCAGCGCTATCTTCGCCGGGCGGGTCACCCGTTGATCTGTACCACCTCGAGGGAGCCGCCCGCATAGTCGGAGCGCACCCGCTTCTTGTCGAACTTGCCGACGCTCGTCTTCGGCACCGCCTCGATGAACGACCAGCGCTCCGGCAGCTGCCAGCGGGCGACCTTCTCGGCGAGGAACTCGCGCAGGGTCTCGGCGTCGGCGGTGGCGCCCTCGCGGAGCACGACCGTCGCGAGCGGGCGCTCGCCCCACTTGTCGTCGGGCACGCCGACCACGCAGGCCTCGAGCACCGCGGGGTGGGCCATGATCGCGTTCTCCAGGTCCACCGAGCTGATCCACTCGCCGCCGGACTTGATGACGTCCTTGGCGCGGTCGGTCAGGGTCAGGTACCCGTTCGGCGTGAGCGTGCCGACGTCGCCCGTGCGCAGCCAGCCGTTCTCGAACTTGTCCGGGTCCGGGCCGTCCTCGCCGATGTACTGGGCGGTGATCCAGGGCCCGCGCACCTGCAGCTCGCCGACCGCCTTGCCGTCGCTGGGCATCGGCTCGCCACCGGGGCCCACGATGCGGCCCTCGACGCTCGCCGGGAGGCGGCCCTGGGTGTAGCGGTACGACCACGCCTCCGGGTAGTCCACTCCGTGCGGGGCCCGGGCGACGGAGCCGAGCGGGGACATCTCCGTCATGCCCCACGCGTGGATGACCTGGATGCCGTACCGCTCCGCGTACGCGTGCATGAGGGCCGGCGGGCAGGCCGAGCCGCCGATGACGACCTCCTTGAGCGAGGAGACGTCGGTCGGGTTCGCGTCGAGGTAGGCCAGCAGGTCCGTGAAGATCGTGGGCACGGCCCCGGCGAACGCGGGCCGCTCCACCTCGATCATCTTGGCCAGCGGCGCGGCCTGCAGGAACCGGTCGGGCATGAGCAGCTGGGCGCCGCTCATCAGCGCCGCATACGGCAGGCCCCAGGCCATCGCGTGGAACATGGGCACGATGGTCAGGTTGCGCATCTGCGGGCCGAGTCCGAAGCTCTCCGCCATGCACACCTCCATCGAGTGCAGGTAGATGGAGCGGTGGGAGTAGGCGACGCCCTTGGGGTTGCCGGTCGTGCCGCTGGTGTAGCACAGGGCCGCCGCGTCGTCCTCGTCCAGCTCCGGCCACTCGAAGGTGTCGGGACGGCCCGCGAGCAGCTCGTCCCACGAGTGCACCTCGACGCCGTCCTTGACCAGCTTGGACGTGTCGCCGGCGCCGGCCACGACGATGTGCCGCACGGTGCTCAGGTGCGGCAGCACGCCGGCCAGCAGCGGGATCAGCGTCGAGTCGACGATCACCACCCGGTCCTCGGCGTGGTTGGCGATGTAGATCAGCTGCTCGGGGAACAGGCGCAGGTTGAGGGTGTGCAGCACGGCGCCCATGCTCGGCACCGCGAGGTATGCGACCAGGTGCTCGGCGTTGTTCCACATCAGGGTGCCGACGCGCTCGTCGCCGGTGACGCCGAGCCCGCGCAGGGCGTGGGCCAGGCGCGCGGCCTGACGACCGATCTCGGCATAGCTGGTGCGCCGGACGCCCTCGCCGGTCCAGGTCGCGACGTCGGAGTCGCCGTGGACGGTGGAGCCGTGCTGCAGAATGCGGGAGATCAGGAGGGGTGTCTTCATCATCGTGCTGCGCATGACAGCAAAGCTAATGTGCGCTGCGCCACAATGAAACCCGCGAGTAACAATATGTACGGACGCCCGACATGGCGGGCCCCGGTCCGGATCGGCTCCGCGAAGCGCGCCGATCCGGACCGGAGGAACTTCCTAGAACGCGGCGACCTTGGCTTCCATGTCGGCCGCGTCGGTCGTCTCGGCCTGAGTCGCGCCCTGCAGCGCCTTGTTCGGCAGCGCCACGGTGATCAGGGTGCCCAGCAGCGCGACGAACGCGGCCGCCAGGAACACCGGGTGCAGCGCGTTGACGAAGAGATGCTCGACCATCGCCAGCTGGGCCGGGGGCAGCGAGCGCACCTGGGCCGGCGCGTTGATCGACACGCCCCCGCTCGCCCCGCTGAGCTTGCTGTTCATCACCGCGCCGAGCGCCGCGACGCCGACGGAGCCGCCGAGCGAGCGGAAGAAGGTCGCCGCGGAGGTGCCGGCACCCATGTCGCGCAGCTCGAGGGAGTTCTGCACGGCCAGGATCAGCGGCTGCATCGCCAGGCCCAGGCCCACGCCGATGACGGTCATGTAGATGAACGCCTGCCACAGCGGGGTGTCGACCTGCAGCGTGGTGAACAGCAGCAGCCCGGAGCCCATGACGACGGTGCCGGCGACCGGGAACCACTTGTAGCGGCCGAGCCGGGAGATGATCCGGCCGGACACGATCGACGTCACGATGACGCCCGCCATCATCGGCAGCATGAGCAGGCCCGAGCGGGTCGGGGTGGCGCCCTTGACGATCTGCAGGTACAGCGGCACGTAGATGATCGAGCCGAACATCGCGAAGCCGAGGATGAACGTGGCCGTGTTGGACAGCGAGAACGTGGCCCGCTTGAACAGCCGCAGCGGCAGGATCGGCTCCTCGGCCCGGGCCTCGGCGAACACGAACAGCACGGCGAGCACGACGAACCCGGCCAGCAGGCCGAGGATCTTGGCCGAGTCCCACGCGTAGCCCTCGCTGCCGCCGAGCGACAGGGCCAGCAGCAGCGCGCTGGAGCCGGCGACCATCAGCGTGGCGCCGAGGTAGTCGACACGGTGCTCGCGGCGGGTGTGCGGGACGAGCCGCAGCACGCGGGCGCACACGAACAGGGCGAAGATGCCCAGCGGCACGTTGATGTAGAAGATCCAGCGCCAGTCGTGCTCGGCGAAGTAGCCGCCGACGAGCGGCCCGGCGACCGAGGAGATGCCGAACACGGCGCCGAACAGGCCCTGGTAGCGGGCCCGCTCGCGGGGCGCGACGACGTCGGAGACGATCGTGAACGCGAGCGTCATGAGGCCGCCGGCGCCGATGCCCTGCAGGGCCCGGGTCGCGATGAGCTCGGTCATGTTCTGCGAGAGGCCGGCCAGCAGCGAGCCCGCCAGGAAGGTCGCGATCGCGAACAGCAGCACGGGGCGGCGGCCGTAGAGGTCGCTGATCTTGCCGTACAGCGGCGTCGACGCGGTGGAGGCGAGCAGATATGCGGTGACGACCCAGGAGTAGTGGTCGAGTCCGCCGAGGTCGCCCACGATCGTCGGCAGCGCGGTGCCCACGATCGTCTGGTCGAGCGCGGCGAGCAGCATCCCGGTCATGAGACCGCCCATCAGCAGCAGAATCTGCCGGTGGGCGAGGGTGGGCCGGGTCTGTTGCTCCGGCGCGGCGGTGGTCATCGACAATCCCTCTCTTGCGGAAGCTTCTCCGCGATCGACTCGTTCAGCCGGGTGAACAGCGCGGCGAACTCCGCACGCTGCTCCGGCGTCCAGTCCGCGAGCAGTTCCCGCCAGATGGACAGCCAGCGGTCGCGGTTCTCGGCGAAAACCTCGCGGCCGAGGTCGGTGACCTCGACGAGGCTCGCCCGTTTGTCCGACGGGTCCTGGGCCCGGCCGACGAGCCCGGCGCTCTCCAGCGCGGCGACCTGCCGGCTCACGGTGGACAGGTCGAGGCTCACCTCGGCGGCGAGGGCCGACAGCCGGAACGGCCCGTCGACCGCGATCCGGCTCAGCAGGACGTAGGCCGGGCGTTCGAGGCCGCGACCGGCGTCGTTCCACTTGAGGGTGGCGAAGAGCCGCTCGGACAGCCGGATGAACCGGCCGACCTGCCGCCCGATGGCGGCGTGCTCGCTGTCCTCGTACAAGCGCTCCCCCGAACTCGATACTTGCTTGGCACAAGCATCGGTTTCCCGGGCGGTCGACTTCAAGCTATTTACGGGTGATGCGCGGCACGCCGGAGGATGAATCGGGTCCGGGCCCGCCGGGATTCAGGGCCCGTCTCGGGGTCTGCCCCGGTTCAGAGCAGGACTCGGGGTTCGCCGCGGTTCAGAGCAGGACTCGGGGTTCGCCGGCGTTCAGGGCATGCCTCGGGGTCCGCCGCGGTTCAGAGCATGACTCGGGTCCGTCGGGGTGCGGACCGTCGCTCCCGCCAGACACCGCTCGGCGCTGGCGCGCCGACGCTGCCAGGTCCGCGGCTGGTCGCGGTCAGCCGGATCGCAGTCCGTTCGCGAGACTGTCCGGCGGGACGAAGCCGAGGCCGACGCCGAGCCCGCGGCCGGTCGGGCCAACGACACTGCCCGGCGGGACCGAACCTGACACCGACGCCGATTCCGCGGCTGGTCGAATCAGCGGCGCTGTCCGGCGGGACCGAACCCGACGCCGACGCCGAGCCCGCAGCTGGTCGAATCAGCGGCGCTGTCCGGCGGGGCCGAACCCGACGCCCGAGTCCGCGGCCGCAGCGGCGCTATTCGGCGGGGCCGAACTCGTAGCGGTCCGCCGGGTAGGCCTTGTCGCCGACGACGAGCACGGGCACGCCTTCCTGCATGCTGTGCTCCTTCTTCTCCGCCGGCGTGGGCATGCGGGCGGTCACGACCTCGCCCGCGTGCAGCCAGATGCGCTCGCGCGGCTGGATGGCGCGAACCCGGCTGCGGTAGCCGCGCTTGCTCTCGACGAGACCCTCGCTGCGCAGGTGCGCCATCGCGTCTCGGATGGTGTCGCGACCGACGTCGTGCTCCTCGGCGAGATACTTCTCCGAGGGCAGCAGACTTCCCGGCGGCAGTTCACCGCTGATGATCTGTTGCCGAATCACGTCCGCGACCTGCCTATACAGCGACTGGCCGGAACTCCGGGAGATCATGCTGGCGACCATACGAAGCGAAATCGGCAGGTAACTACCTGGCCTTATGGCCCCACGGCCACATAGTGCTACTATCACCGTAGCGCGGGGCCGGGCTGGGCGGTCAGGCCTCGCGCCGTTCAGGACCGGGGTGCGGCGGCCGTCCAAACTGCTGCGAGCCGCGCGGTCGCCGCACCCCCCGAGCACCGATGGAGGCCTCGCGATGCAGGACGACGAGGAAGAGCTCAGCCCGGTCGTGTCCCTGGACCTGCGCGCGATCACCGCGGTCATCACCGAGGACGAAGGCGACCCGATCCTGCTCATCGACGACGGCGACGTGCAGATCGAGTTCACGTCCGGCATGAACGGCAGCTGGGACCACGCCATCATCGGCGCCCAGCGGGTGGCGTCCGCGGCCCTGGAGTTCGCCGCCGTCCTCCGCCGCCGCCCGGTCCGCCACTAGTCCCCGCACCGCCCGCCCAACCACCGCTCGCCCAACCACCACCGCACAACCATCACCGCCCGATCCACACCAGCCCCGCGCCGCCCGGTCAACCGCCGCGGCCCAACAACCACCGCCGATCCACCACCAGCCCGCACCACCCAATCAACCGCCGCCGCGCACTCAACCGCCGCCGCTCGCTCGATCGCCGCCGCCGCTCGCTCGATCGCCGCCGCCGCCGCCCGCTCGACCGCCGCCCAATCCGCCGCCGGTCCCCCGCGTCACCCCGGCTCAGCCGCCGCCACTTGGGCGGCTTTTTGCTTTGGCGCACCAAAAGACGCCGCCCGGGCAGCCTCGATGTGAGACTGCACGGGCGGCGAAGGGGTTGCGAGGGGTCTTGAGGGGTCTCAGGCCGCCGAACGCCGGCGGGACAGCACCACGAACATCCGGCCCGCGACGACCAGCAGCAGGCCCGCGCCGAGGACGAGCGCGGCGCGCGAACCGGTCACCGGCAGGGTGTCGCCGCCGCCCGAGCCGCCGCTCACGCCGCCGTAGCCGCCGCCGTTCGAGCCGCCGCCCTGGCCGTAGCCGCCGGACGAAGGCGACGCCGCGGCCGCCTCCAGCTGGCAGACGCCCAGGTCCAGGATCGTGGTCTGGTCGGTCTGGTCGCCGTACCCGCCCGACTTCCACTTCGTGCGCACGATCAGCTTGACGCGGACCGAGTACGCCTTCGCGTAGAGGCCGGACGCGCTCGTCTGCTTCTCGACCGAGCCGAGCTCGACGCGCAGCACGACGGCGCGGGCCGGGCGGGCCGAGCGGCCCTCGGTGTTGCGCACCGTGGACTGGCCGCCGCCGACGACCGGCAGGCCGGGCAGCAGGCCCGCGAGCAGCGACTCCGGGATCGCGGTGGCGCCGCCGATGGTGCCGGACAGGGCGCTCGTCGCGCCGCCGAGCAGGTCCAGCAGCGGCAGGCCCGCGACCGGAAGGTTCTCGGCGCGGCCCAGGTCCTCGGCCTCGGTGCGGGAGTTGCCGTCGACGGGGACGACCACGTCGACGTGCGAGCCGGCCGACTCGACCTTCAGCGCGTCGCGGCCCGGCACGCGGACCTCGAGCACCGGCGCCTTGTAGTCGACGGTCTTCTTGGCCCCGGCCGTGACCGTCAGGCTCGGCGGGCTGACGACCCGCACGCCGATCGCGGACGGGCCGCCGGCCAGGAGCGTGAAGTCGGCGATGCCACCCGTGGCCGTCGCCTTCGCGACCGTCTTGCCGCCGAGCTTGTCGACCCCGGTCGCGGTCGAGCTCTGGATCGCACCGAAGCGCAGCAGGGCGCGGCCGCCGCGGCCGGGCAGCACCGCCAGGCCGGCCAGGCGGGCGTCGGCGGTGGCGCGGGGGCCGGCGGCCGCGGTGCACTGGGCCGCGTCCTGCCAGGTGGCGTGGGCGCGCAGGCCGCCGGTGCCGGCCTGGAGCACGCCGAGGTTGACGCCCTGGACCGGTACCGTTGCCGCCTGCTCGTGCGGCGGCGGGGCCTGCTGGTAGGCGCTCGGGCCGATCAGGCCGGGCGGGAGCACGCCGCTGCTCTGGATGTAGCGGGCGTCCGCGGCGGCCCGGGCCGGGCCGCCCGCGAAGCCGGAGTGCGCGGTGGCGGTCCGCAGCTCCGGCAGCGGTGGCGTATTGAGCCCGATGCCGCGCAGGTCCAGACCGCCGATCGCGAGCGTGTTCGCGGCGGCCGTGGCGCCGAAGCCTTCGGGGCAGCCGGAGCTCTCCGGCGCGCCCGCCGAGGCGGGAGCCGCTAACGCGACCGGGCTCACTGCTCCGAGGACCCCAGCGGCGGCGAGGGCCACGATGAGTCGGGCTGTTTTTGGGCGCGCGGAAGCTACAGGTGCCGTCATAGCGATGAGGTCCTCCGAGACCGGGGAGTACGGGAGCCAGCCCGTCAGGGCGTGCCACTGCTGCGCCCAACGAGGCCTCCCGGCCGGAGTTACGCCCCCTTTTGCGGTCTCATCCGCACTAGTAACGGCGAAAGCTACGAGATAGGTACGGGGTCGCTCAAAAGTATCGAGTCGGACTTTTCCCCACTTTTCCCGTCATCTGATCGCGGGCCGTAGGCGCCCGCCGTGACCCGCGTTACTGTGATCGCCATGGGCATGCTGTGCGCGGTGAGCTTCAATCGCTACGGCCGGCTGTTCTACTTCGACCCCGGCGAGCTGCGCCCCCAGGTGGGTGACCGCGTGCTGATCCCGACCGACGACGGGCCCGAGGTGGCCGAGTGCGTCTGGGCCGCCCAGTGGGTCACCGAGGAGACCGAGGGCTTCCCGCGCCTCCTCGGCCTGGCGGGCGACGAGGACCTGCGCCGCGACGAGCTGCTGCGCAAGCGCAAGGCCGAGGCCAAGGTCGCGGCGAAGCGCCTGATCCGCGACCACGAGCTGCCGATGAAGGTCGTGGCAGTAGATCATGTGCTCGACGCCGCGGGCGGGCAGGGCGCGCGGACCACCATCTACTTCACCGCACCCCATCGGGTGGATTTCCGTTCCCTGGTGCGGGATCTGGGCGCGACCCTGCACTGCCGGGTCGAGCTGCGGCAGCTCTCCGCGCGCGACTCGGCCCGCGTCCAGGGCGGCATCGGCTCGTGCGGGCGCGACCTGTGCTGCGCCACGTTCCTCAACGACTTCGAGCCCGTGACCATCCGCATGGCCAAGGACCAGGACCTGCCGCTCAACCCGCTGCGCATCTCGGGCGCCTGCGGGCGACTCATGTGCTGCTTGAAATACGAACATCCCCTGTACGTCTCGTTCCAGGCGACGGCCCCCGCCGTCGGGACGCGGGTGAGCACCCCGGACGGCGAGGGCCGCGTGGTCGGGCACAGCGTGCCGCGGGACTCGGTCGTCGTGCGCATGGACGCCGACGGCTCCCGCTGCTCCTGCAGCCGGGCGTCGGTGTGCGGATCACGCCAGGCGTATGAGGAGCGGCACGGCTAGACCCCGTCCTGTACAGAAGGCCTGCCGTGACCGGCGGCGGACCTGGCAGCGACGGCGCGCGGCGCCGAACGGTGAGGCGGAGCAACCGCACGGAGGCGACCGTCGATTGGCTCAGCCGCACGGGCTCCCGTTGAGCGTGAACCCGGACGGGCTCGGGTTGGTGCCCTGCCAGATGCCCTGGACGCCGAAGGTCAGCGAGGCCCCCGCGGCCAGCGTCGGCTGGTCACCGGTCGGCCGCACGACGACCCCGGTGCCGCTCTGCGCGGCGATCGCGTTCCAGTAGCTGGTGACCTTCTGCCCGGCCGTGTAGTCGAAGCGCAGCGTCCAGCCCTGCATCGGGGCCGCGGTGAGGTTGGTCAGGGTCACGTCGGCGACGAAGCCGGGGCTCCACTCGCTGCGCTTGACGTAGGCGACCCGGCAGGTGCGCTGCTCGGCCACCGCCGGGCCGGTCGTCGGCGGCGGCGCGGCCGGGCCGCTGGTCCCCGCCGCGCCGGACGGGCGGGTCGAGGTGCCGCGGGACGGGGTGGCGGCGGGGCTCCCGGTCGCGCCGGAGCGCCCGGGCAACGCGCCGCGGCCGGGCTGGGCGGTGGCCGGGCCGCGGGTGGCGTTCGGGTCGAAGGGCAGCTGTCCGTCGTCGGCGGCCAGCGGCGAGGTGAGGCCGCCGGGTTCGCTCAGGAGGGCGACGAGGGCGAGCGGTACGACCGCCGCCGCCAGCGCCGCGCCCAGCCGGACGCGCCACGAGGGCAGGGCCGCCCCGACGGCCATGGCGGCCGGGACGGTGGCGGTGATCCTGGTGCCGCCGCCCGGGCGCGACCAGACCGTCAGCTGCCCGCCGCAGACGCGGGCCCGCTCGCGCATGCCGGCGATTCCGCGCTCGGCGGCGGGCGGCGGCGTGAAGCCGGCGCCGTCGTCGCGGACCTCCAGCGTGATGCCGTCGCCGTCGCGCTCCAGCGTCACGGCCACCGTCTCGGCGCGGGCGTGGGCGGCGACGTTGGCCAGCGCCTCGCGGAGGATCCAGCACAGCTCGATGCCGGCCTCGGGCGCCGCGTCGCCGGTCTCGTCCAGGCCCGCGCTGTGCAGGATGACCCCGACGCCGGAGCGCTGCGACCACTCCTGGGTGATCGCGGCGACCAGATCGGGCAGCGCGGCGTCGGTGGGGTCGGCGCGGGGCTCGAGCATCGCGGCCAGTTCGAGGGTCTCGGTCAGCGAGGCGTGCATCTCGCTCTGCAGGCGCGCCCGCTCGGCCGCGGCCGCCTCGGCGCTCAGCCGCCGGTCGCGGGCCGACCAGCGCCGCCACGCGTGCATCGCGACCCAGGGCAGCGCCCCGGCGAGCCCGACCGCGACCTTGGCCGCGACCCCGTCGGCGAGGAACAGCAGGACCAGGCCGACCACCGCCCCGGGCCAGCCCAGCAGCGCTCCGGCGGTGGCGGCGGCCGCGATGAGCAGGATCGCGGCGGGGAGGGGGGTCAGCGCCGTCGCGGCGAACGCGGCGACGACGGCCACGACGAGCGAGACGCCGAGGCGGAGGCGGAGATCGGCACCCATGGCCCGTGCAGTATCACACCTCCGGGCCCCAGACCTCGGACTCGTAGCGTGACAGGTCGCCTGCGGGCAGCCATCGCTGCAGCTCAGTGGCGGTGAGTGGGCGAGCGAAGTGGAAGCCCTGGGCCTTGTGGCAGCCCAGCAGCGTGAGCTCGCGGGCCTGGGCCTCGCTCTCCACGCCCTCGGCGACCGTGTCCAGGTGCAGGATCTGGCCGAGGCGCAGCACCGCCTGGGCGACCGCGCCGCCGCGGGAGGTCCCGTCCAGCTCGGCGACGAAGCCGCGGTCGAGCTTGAGCACGTCGACGGGGAGGCGGGCCAGGTACCGCAGGGACGAGTACCCGGTGCCGAAGTCGTCGAGCGCGATGCGGATGCCGGCGTTGGAGAGCACCGCGAGCTGCGCGACCGAGGCCCGCTCGCCGATCACCGCGCCCTCGGTCACCTCGAGCACCAGGTTGCCGGGGAAGAACCCGGTCCGCTCCAGGATGGCCAGCACCTGCGCGGCGAAGCCGTCGTCGTCCAGCTGCCGCGGCGAGACGTTCACGTTGAGCTGCAGCGCCGGCAGCCGCCGCTGCCAGAGCGCGGCCCGGGTCGAGGCCTCCAGCAGCACCCAGCGGCCGAGGTCGCCGATGACGCCGATGCGCTCGGCGAGCGGGACGAACGCGTCGGGCTCCAGCGTGCCGCGCTCGGGGTGGGCCCAGCGCACGAGCGCCTCCACGCCGACGAGGTCGCCGTCGGGCAGGGCCACGATCGGCTGGTACAGCAGCCGCAGCTCGCCCTTGCCCACCGCCTCGCGCAGCTGTTCGGCGAGCGGGCCGGCCGCGACCGCGGTGGGCTCGTAGCAGGCCCACGGCGCGCCGTCCGGGCGGCTGCGCGCCTCCTGCAGCGCGAGGGCGGCCCGGCGCAGCAGGTCGTCGGCGCCGTACTCGCCGGGCGCGGCCACCGCGATGCCGATGCGCGCCGGCCCGGCCACGGCGATGCGCCGCGCGACGGCCTCGGCGTTGTCGACGCTGCGGATGTGCAGCACGGCCGCGAACTCCTCGCCGACGCGGCCGACCGGATCGTCGCGCAGCACGCTGCGGCGCATGAGCTCGTCGAAGTCGTCGAGCGCGGCGCCGCCGGGCCGCTCGGGGCCGACGAGCAGCACCGCGGTGCTGCGGCCCTCGCGCGCTCCCCGGCTCAGCGCCGCGGCCACGGCCTCACGCATCCCGGCGTCCCGACTCCACTGAGTCCTGATCGGCGGGGCCGGGGCGAACCTGACCGGAACGCGTCAGACGCCCCGGCCAGGGCAGCCGCCATGGCAAAGGGCCCGGGACCTGAGTCCCGGGCCCTTGTCGGAGTGATCTTAGGGTGATCGATACGACGTTGGCCGATCTGCTGTTCCCCTGGCGGGCTGCGATTCGGGTGGAGAAGGTCAGCGACGACGGGCAGAGCATCCACGTACGGACGCGTACAGTCGCCACCTCGGCGATCTGTCCTACATGCGGTACCGCTTCGCCGCGGGTACACGCCCGCTACCAGCGCCAGGTGGATCGCCAGCCGGTGGCCACCGGCTGGCGATCCACCTGAAGGTACGGCGGTTCGTGTGCATGGCGGCTGAGTGCGCGCAGCGCACGTTCGCCGAACAGGTTCACGGTTTGACGGCGCGCCACGCCCGGAAAAGCGTGGCGTTACGCCGGCAGTTGCAGAACATCACGGTGGCCCTGGCCGGGGGTCCGGGAGCCCGCCTGGCGGCCCGTTCGGCGATCGCGGTGAGTCGCTCGACGTTGCTGCGGCTACTGCGGGCGATGCCGGCGCCCGAGGTCAAGGCGGGCCCGCGGGTGCTGGGCGTCGATGACTTCGCACTGCGTCGCGGGCATGTCTACGCCACAGTCCTGATCGACATGGACACCCACCGCTCAATCGACGTACTCGCTGGGTGCACCGCCGAGGCGTTCGCCGCGTGGCTGCGAGCGCACCCCGGCGTACAGGTCATCTGCCGCGACCGGGGCGGCACCTACGCCGACGGCGCGCGGACCGGAGCGCCGCAGGCGGTCCAGGTCGCTGACCGGTACCACCTGTGGGCCAACCTCGGCCAGGCGGTCGAGAAAACCGTCTGGACCCACCGCGGCTGCCTGGCCGAACCGGCACCCCGACCCCGACCACCGACGCCGTGGCGCCCCCATCGGACGGGATGCTCGACGTCAACGGCCAGCCTCGACCTCTGTTGGCCCGCAAACAGCAACGGCACGCCACCATCCAGCAGCTGCGCACCCAGGGGCACTCCCTGGCCGAGATCAGCCGGCAACTCGGCGTGTCCTTCCGCACCGTGCAGCGGTACGCCGCGGCGAACCTCGACGACCTGCTCGCTCCGGCACTGCACCGGCCCAGCGCGCTGGACGATCACGCCGGCTACATCCATCAGCGCCGCGCCGAAGGGCTAACCGCCGCCGCCCAACTGCACGCCGAACTGCGAACCCGCGGCTGGCACGGCAGCCTGCGCACCGTGCAGCGCTACCTGCAACGACTCCGCCCGGCCGCCACCACACCCCGGCTAGCGCCAGCGCCGAAACCACGCCGGGTCACCAGCTGGATCATGACCAAGCCCGAGCACTTGCACACCGAGCACAGCGCGGCGCTCACCGCCATCCTTGCCCGCTGCCCAGCACTACGGGCGGTGCGCTGGCATGTCGCCGCGTTCGCGGCCATGATGCGCGAGCTCAGCGGGGAACACGTCGACAGCTGGATGCACGCTGTGGAAGCCGACGACCTACCCGACCTGCACACCCTCGTGACCAGCCTGCGCCGCGACCACGCCGCGGTGACCGCCGGCCTCACCCTGCCCTACAGCTCCGGCGCCGTCGAAGGTCAGGTCAACCGCATCAAGGCACTCAAACGCGCCATGTACGGCCGCGCCAACCTCGACCTACTCCGCCAACGCATCCTCATCCCACACTGAGTCACACGTCTGACCAACGAATCCTGCCAACGCCGTCCGCACAGGCCGGTCACCCACCTTGTCGTCGATGCGTGGCCACTCCGGCGTCAGCCCATTGGGCCATCGGCTGACGCCGGTCATTCTGTTAGCTTTCCCGGTAGATCAGTACGGTGAATCTGGCAGCTACGGGACGGATGGTTGATGAACCGGAGTAGGGTCGTTCGGGCTTCGCTCGCTGCTATCTGTCTTAGCACGCTGCTATCGGCCGTCGTGAACGTCGCTACCAACATCTTGCCGACGAGCTGGGAGAGGTGGGAGTGGGTTTCGCTGCCGTTGATTCTGGTTCTGGTACTTGTAACCGGCGTCAGAGAGGCACGAGGCGGCCAGGGAACAGCAGATCCCATCGATTCGCGTCAGGCGCTGGCCCGAGCCGTCGGCGCTCGGCTGGACAGCGGCGGTGCACTGAGCGCGCTGAATCCGCCGGGCCCCATGGTGGTCACCTGGACGGCCGGCCGCGCGGAACTCTCCGCCCACCGCGACATCCTGCTGCAGGAGAACGGCAGGCGTCTGCCACGCATCGGTGCGTTCGACGACGTCCTACACCTTTTCCGGCAGGTGCCGACCCAGCAGCTGGTCATTCTCGGCGGTCCAGGTTCCGGCAAAACGGCGTTATCGGTCTACCTTCAGCGCGAAATCCTGCGGTCCCGCGCGGAGTCTGAGGCTGTGCCGTTGCTGGTCACGCTGAGCGACTGGGATCCAACGCACGAAGCACTGACCGACTGGTTCGCTCGCAAAGCGCTACGGGATCATCCGGCTCTCGGCAATTACCACCGGTACGGTCGCCGCGCCGTTCAACGTTTGGTTGAGGATCGGATCATCATGCCGATCCTCGATGGGCTGGATGAGATGCCAGCCGATCGGCGCGCGGCGGCGCTGCGGGCCCTCCTCCGCTTCGCTGGCAGTGATCACCCGTTCGTCCTCACCTGCCGGACCGAACAGTACGCGGATGCACTGCACGAGATCGGAAGCGTACTCCCCCGCGCCGCCGTGATCGAAATGGCTCCCGTCGAGGTCGGCGACGCTATCACCTATCTAAACCACCGATCACTGCCGCGTTCGCGCCGATGGGAACCCGTCGAGGCGGACATCCGCAGTAATCCCGACGGCCCTGTCGCCCTGGCCCTTTCCACCCCGCTGATGATCTGGCTGGCCGCCGAGGTCTACCGCGGCAATACGGACCCCGCCGTGCTCGTCGACCGCAGGCGGTTCGCCACCGCCGACGGCATCCAGCAGCACCTGCTCGACGGCTTCCTGCCGAGTGCCTATCCGGACGGGCCGACCAGCAACGAGCAGCCCGGACCGCGATATGCGACGGCTGATGTGCGGAAATGGCTATGCTTTCTGGCGCTGCATCTGGATCGCAAGGGCAGCCGGGACATCGTCTGGTGGCAACTGTCGGCGGAGCTGCCTACGTCGATACGGATCGCCGTAGGCCTCTTCCTCTGCGTCGTCGTCGGTGGAGGCCTATCGGGTTTCGTGCTCGGCCGGCATAACCCGCCGCTGTTCGTCGCCATGCTCACCGTCGCCATGACTGTGCCGATCACCTGGGCGCTCACGCACGCCGGTTCCCAGGTCCAACCTGTTCAACTCGGCGCGCGTGCGACAAACTCAGCCAAAGTCATCCTCAAGCGCTCGGTGATCGGTGTAGTAGTTGGCTTGATCGGCGGCATTGTGACCGGCCCCGCGCTCGGCCCGAAAGCTGCATCGCTCGTGACCGGCCTCGGGGTGCTTCTTAGCATCCTGTCCGCCACCTTCGGCCCGCCCGATCTAGCTAGAACGACCGCCCCTCGGAATCTACTGCGAGGGGACGCCATTGGCTTCGCGGCTCTGGCTGCACTCGGACTGACGACCGGCGCTCTGGGCTGGTTGATTACTGAGCTGTCCGGCAGCGCGATCTCCGCCAGGCTGGGTGCCGTATGCATCGGGATTCTCACCGGCATCTTCTTCGGCATCTACCTCCTGCGCTCCCCACAAGAGATCCGGGACTCGACCGTGCTAACTAGCCGCGCGTCGGCTGTGGGGGCGATAATCGGCGCGATCGCATTTGGTGCACTTGGATATCTCATCGGCGGCCTTTCTGATCAACCGATGATCAATGATTCCTGGACCGCCCTAGGCGGCTCGGCCGCATTCGGTCTATTCTTCGGATTGCTAGGCGGCCTAGCCGGTACAGCATCATCGTGGTATTGGATTTACGTCAGGTGGTGTTGGCTACGCGGAAGACTACCAAGACACCTGATGGCCTTCCTGGAGGATGCCCATCGGCGCGGAGTGCTACGACAGACGGGCGCGATCTATCAGTTTCGGCATGCAACGCTGCAGAATCGGCTAGTCACGATAGCATCAGAGATCAGCGGCGGCTAATCCGCATCCGCATTTCGCCACGCGGGCGCAGAGTTACTCGCGGCAGCATCCGCGCCGGTGCGCCCGCGTACCGAAGATGCCAGTCCCTGAGCACGCGCGAGAGTACGATCATAATTTCATTCACCGCAAAAGCGCCGGCGACGCAAGCTCGAGGGCCTGCACCGAAGGGGAGATAGGCACGCCGAGCCTCGACCGGTGTCCGATGCGTACCGCTGGGCCCGGTCAACCACCGGTACGGATCGAACTCGGCGGGGTGCGACCACCAACGGCGGTCGCGATGCAGGACGTACGGGCTCAGTAAAATGGTGATTCCGGCAGGCAGGCGACGCCCGGCCAGCACGACGTCCGACAGCGTCTGCCGCACCATGAGCCAGATTGGCGGATACAACCGGAGCGTCTCATCGACTACCGCCCGCAGTAGCGGACCTTCGACCGGGTCTGCCTCGACCTCGGCATTCACAGCGGCGAGGACACCCGGCTGGCCTGCCAGCGCATGGCATGCCCACGCCAAAGCATTGGTCGATGTCTCATGGCCGGCCAAGAGCAGCGTCAACAATTCGGCCCGTAGATCGCCGTCAGACAGTCCGGCCGCGGCGAGCCGGAAGAGCAGGTCGTTCCGGGTTTCCGCCGGCTGGGCCAGTAGCCTCCCGATGAGGCCATCGATTCCCGCGAGAGCAGCGCGGCGGGCGAGAACCTGCCGATGCCCTAGCCGCGGTGCGAACGCCACAAGTATGGCGTTGATCGCCATCCATCGCGTAGCGGCGTCCATGGATGTACGAACCATGGCCGCGTCGGCGTCGGAAACTGCGGTGCCGAAGGCCGTTCTGGTGAGGATCCGCAGTGTCGTCTCGGCGAAGGTAGCATGGACATCAATAATGGCTCCATCGCGCCACGACGAGGTCATGCGGTCGGCTTCGGATCGGATGATTTCGTCGTAGGTACCCAGCCGGTGCGGATGAAACTCGGGCTGAATGAACCGACGCCGCTGCCGGTGCCGCTCCCCTCGACTGGTCAGCAGGCCGTCGCCGAGGATGGTCCGCATCGGCGATTCCCCGAGGTGGCCAATTTGGGCCGACGGCGCAAACCCCTTGGAGAATCGCTTGTTGTCAGCTAGTGCAGTTCGTGTGGCGTCAGGGTCGGTGAGCAGAACTACGGGCCCACGAGCGACGTCCAGTTGAACTATATCACCGCACCGCTCAGCGGCGCGTTGAAGGAAATCCGGCGCGTTCCGGACAATTCCAGCAATCTGCGCGACTCGCGAGCGGCCATGCCGAGGAAGGTCTGTCATGAGGGCCAATGTAGCGGTTGACCGCACCTGGCTTCGATGTTTTAGTCTAGACATGGACGCAGCGAAGCAAAATTTCGCCGTGATCATCCCAGCAAAGAATGAAGAACTCTCAGTTGCGGCAGTTGTGACGGCCTTCTTTGCTGCATTCCGATCACTCAACTGTCCGGTTGATGTCATCGTAGTCGATGATCATTCAGATGATGCGACCAGAATTCGCGCCGACGCGGCCGGCGCCCGAGTGATAGCGTTGACCGAAAAAGGGGGCTTAGCCGAAGCCTTCCGGTCCGGAACGGTGGCCGCGCTTGCGGCTGGCGCTGAGTACATCGTTCAGGTTGACGCCGACGGTCAATACTCGGCTGAGGATCTGCCCCGACTGGTGTCGCGAGCCCTAGTTGGTGGCGATCTCGTCTTAGGCAACCGACTGTGGCGCCGCCCGGACGGAATGTCGGCCACACGGTACTTCGCCAATTGCGCGTTCTCACGCCTGGTGGCCGGTCTCAGCCTCGTATCCATCGCCGATTCACAGAGTGGTTATCGGATTTTTACTCGACAGGTCGCCGTCGACTGCCCGATCGCGACAGATTACACATATACGCAGGAGCAGGTCCTCCGCGCAGGACGCGCGGGCTTCGCGGTCAGCGACGTACCGGTAACGTTCAGCGTCCGCCAACACGGGACGAGCCGCCTGATCCCGTCGGTCGTCAAATATTCGTGGCGGGTGATCCTCAGCGTGCACGCTGTCTGTCGTTCACTGGGAATACCAGCCCATTGTCTTCTCGGTCGCGCCGCCGCGGCTATTCTGTTAGAATTGCGCTGCTCGTGGGGAAGGTATCGATGCACGAGAGAGTTATGACCGGGTCCATTCGAGCGGGCCTTTCCATTCCTGCATTGGTCCACCGAATCGCTATGCGATACGCCGTACCGGTACCCGATTCAGTGTATGAATTGTGGAAGGCTACGAACGCGCTGTTGAGTCATTTCGATGACGAGATGGAGGAGGCGCCCGAGCCGGTTTCACATCTAACACCATGGATCGATTATTTGGCGGGATACAGAGAGCGACATGATATTTCCACCATCTTGGCGCCACACCGCGAGGAGACGTTCGTCCGCGCGCGCTCGGCATTCGTCCGAGCCGATACATCGACAGAGTCTCGAATCCTTTTCGCAAGCGAACTCCGTCGCTGGATCGTCCTCGCACTCCGAATTCGACGGGCCAGTTCCATCTCTGAGCTGCTGAAACTCCGGCGCTCCGAAAGCGAATGCCTAGCGGCTCTGCTGACGGTCGTAGTCGCACCGAACCCACGTTTCGCCCAGGCCGTGGCCACCGTCACCGTAGCTGCCCAATACTTCGACAGCTTGGTCGATTTTAGGCGCGACGTCGCGGCTGGCTCAATCACGCTCGTCAGTCCGCTCGTTCCGGTCGCCTTCGGGTCCGCGTGCCTGTTTGAAACTCTGAGGTTCGCGATTCGCGTGCCGGCGCTGATGCCTGACATAGCGCGCAAGGCATGGTTAACATACCGCAACCGTGATGGACATCTGAACCGCCAGCGCGTTTTCGATTGATTCTGCAGCAGGTCGTCGGCGCCGTACTCGCCGGGCGCGGCCACCGCGATGCCGATGCGCGCGGGCCCGGCCACGGCGATGCGCCGCGCGACGGCCTCGGCGTTGTCGACGCTGCGGATGTGCAGCACGGCCGCGAACTCCTCGCCGACGCGGCCGACCGGATCGTCGCGCAGCACGCTGCGGCGCATGAGCTCGTCGAAGTCGTCGAGCGCGGCGCCGCCGGGCCGCTCGGGGCCGACGAGCAGCACCGCGGTGCTGCGGCCCTCGCGCGCACCCCGGCTCAGCGCCGCGGCCACGGCCTCACGCATCCCGGCGTCCCGACTCCACTGAGTCCTGATCGGCGGGGCCGGGGCGAACCTGACCGGAACGCGTCAGACGCCCCGGCCAGGGCAGCCGCCATGGCAAAGGGCCCGGGACCTGAGTCCCGGGCCCTTGTCGGAGCCGCCTGACGGAATCGAACCGTCGACCTATTCATTACGAGTGAATCGCTCTGCCGACTGAGCTAAGGCGGCAACGGTTCCCAAGTGTACGGCACGCCCCGGGGTCGTGCGCGAGGGGATTCCCCGTCGGCGCGCGCCCGGGTAACGTCCCGCGCGTGATGCCCGACGATATGCCGCCCGCGCCGGGCGAACTGTCCGCCGACCCGGGCGAGCCCCTCCTGCCGATCCCCCAGGAGGACGACGAGGCCCAGCCGATCGCCCCCGGTGGCCGGCCGACCGCGCTGGACCCGGACCAGATGGGGTTCACGCCGCGCCGGGCGGTGCCGTGGCTGAGCCCGGTGCTGCTCAGCGGGACGGCGGTGCGGGTGCTGCTGGCCGACCTCTTCGGGGCGTACCTCGACAAGCGCGAGCTGCAGGACGCGCTGTCCGCACGCATCCTGCGCGAGGGGGCGGGCTTCGCCGGCGAGGTCACCGACGAGGGCGAGTGGCCCGACACCCGCGAGCTGTGGGTGGACTTCGCGGCCGACACCGGGGACGGGTTCAACGCGACCTACTCGGTGGCGTACCTGCTGGCCCAGCCGAGCCTGACCGTGGACGGGCACGAGCTGCCGCGGGGCGAGGTGCTGGTGCTCGGCGGGGATCAGGTCTATCCGACGGCGAGCGGGCAGCAGTACGAGGACCGCTTCAAGGGCCCGTTCCGCGCGGCGATGCCGGAGCCGCCCGCGGAGGGACCCCGGCCGCGGATGTACGCGGTGCCGGGCAACCACGACTGGTACGACGGCCTGACCGCCTTTCTCCGGCTCTTCGTGCGCGGCGACGAGGGCTCGGTCGGCGGCTGGCGGACCCGGCAGTCGCGCTCCTACTTCGCCATCCAGCTGCCGAACCGGTGGTGGCTGCTCGGGCTCGACGTGCAGGGCGGCGCCTACATCGACGACCCGCAGCTGCGGTACTTCCGCTCGGTGGCCGCCCGACTCGGCCCCGGCGACAAGGTCATCATCTGCCCGCCCTCGCCGAGCTGGGTGGAGTCGACCGACGACCGCAAGGCCTACGACAGCCTCGACTACTTCGTCCGCACGATCATCGCGCCCACCGGGGCCGACGTGCGCGCGATGATCTCCGGCGACCTGCACCACTACGCGCGCTACTCCCGCCCCGGCCGGGAGCTCATCACCTCGGGCGGCGGCGGGGCGTACCTCTACCCGACCCACGAGCTGCCCGAGCAGATCTCCGTCCCGCCGGTGCGCACGCTGGTCCGCAACGCGTCGCCCTCGAAGACCTACGAGCTGCGGCGCACGTTCCCCACCAAGGCGCAGTCGCGCGGCCTCGCGTTCGGCGTCTTCTGGCGCGTGCCGTGGCGCAACCCGATGTTCCTGGGCCTGCTGGGGATGCTGCAGACGCTCACCATGCTCGCGTTCGTCAACGCCGCCGACCGTGTGATCTCCGGCGTGGAGCAGCGGCTGGTCACCGTGCCGGCCCTGCTCATGGTGGTCATCGACATCCTCGGCACCTGCCTGCTGGCCATGCCCCGCTCGGCCGGCCAGCGAAGGCCCCGGCACTGGCTGCTCGGCGCCCTGCACGGCCTGGCCTTCGTGGGGCTGGCGACGCTGGGCACCTGGGCGTGGCTCAGCCTGCCCTTCGTGGACCTCGCCTGGCCGTTGCCCCTGCTCATCTCGATCGTCCTGTACCTGCCGCTGTCGGGCGTCGCCGCGGGCGAGCTGTTCGCGTTGTACCTGCTCGTCGCGGCCAAGTTCGACGTGAACGTGAACGAGCTCTTCGCCGGGCAGGGCATCACCGGCTACAAGGGCTTCCTGCGCCTGCACTTCCGGGCGGACGGCTCGCTCGTCATCTACCCGATCGGCGTGCGGCGGACCGGCCGCCACTGGCACGCCCGCCCCTCGGCCGCGCCCTCGGCGCCCTGGTTCGAGCCGGGCCGCCCGATGGACGTGCACCTCATCGACGAACCGATCGAGATTCGATGAGCCGTACTGGCAGTTCCTCGTGTTCGCGACCGTGCTCGTGCTCAACCCCGGCGCCGACCGCACCGTCGTCGTGAAGCACACCCTGACGGGCGGCGCGCCGCGGGACGCCCGGGCAACGGTCGGCGTGACGGCGTGACGGCGTGACGGCGTGACGGCGTCGAGCGTGGTGCAGGGCCTGCTCGCGGTGGCCGGCCTGGACGCGGTCGCGGTGCGCGTGGAGCCCGGGCGCACGCAGCCGGAATCTGCGCTCGGCGCGCTGCGCGTGCCGCGCGGAATCTGGGCCGGATGCGGGCCGGCTGATCCGCGGGGCCGGGCCTACAGCGTCACCCGGGTGACTCCCGTGATCGAGGCGGCACCCCGCGGCACTTGCGGGCCCCACGAACACCAGGCGCACGCAGCCGGAATCAGCGCTCGGCGCCGCGTGTGCCGCGCCGAATCTCGACCTGAGCAGGGCCTACAGCGTCACCCGGGTGACTCCCGTGATCGAGGCGGCACCCCGCGGCACTTGCGGGGGCAGATACTCGAGCGCGCCGAGCCGCCCCTCGTACCGCTTGCGCAGCCGATCGGCGGCATCGAGCGCGTCGGCGGCCGTCCGCAGCACCCGCTCCGCGATCCGCGCCGCCGCCGCGACGGCCTCGGGCTCCTGCGCCGCGGTCACGACGACGACGGCCTCGGCGGACTGCAGGACGCGGGCAACGGCCTCGGCCAGCTCGGACCGGAACTCCTCGGCCCACCCGGCGACGCCGTCGAGATAGGCGGCGGTGGCATCGACGCGCCCCACGATGCTGTTCTCGTCGCCCCCGATGAACGCGGCCAGCGCGGCCCACGCGACGCCGAAGGCCTCGGCCCCGCTGCCCTCCCAGCCGCTGCCCCGAACATCGGCGGAGAGCCGCTCCGGCAGCACGCGGAAGTGATCCCCCAGCCCGCGCAGCTCCTGGACGGCGGCGCGGATCGAGCCCACGTCGAGCCGCAACGCGTAGTCGAGCACCTCCCCGGGCATCGCCCCCACCCGCACCAGCAGCCCTTCGACGCGACTACCGGCCGAGACCCCGCCCGCGTCGAGCAGCACCTCAACCCGGCGGAACAGATCGTCGCCCGGCCCGGCCAGCCGATCCAGCGCGTCAGTCATCGCCGCCTCCGACGATCAACTCCGGCGCCGAACCACAGCACACAACCGAGCCGACCCAGCACGTCCGTCATCGCCGCCCCCGATGGTCCACCTCGGCGCCGAACCGCGGTGCACAGCCGAGCCGACCGAGCGCGTCCGTCATCGCCGCTCCCGACGGTCCACTTCGGAGCCGAACCGCAGCACACAACCGAGCCGATCAAGCGCGTCCGTCATGGCCGCCCCTGAAGGTCTTCCTCGGCGCCGCGATAGCCCGCGGCCGCCCGCCGCAACGCGTGGGCCGTCTCGGCCAGCCGCGCGCCGTGCTCGACGGCCTCGCGTCCGCGATCGTTCAGGGCGATCGCGAGCAGCCGGTGCAGGTCTCGTCCGGTCTGCCCGAGCGCGCCGTCGGAGTCGGCCCCGAACGCCCGCGCGCCGGGGTCGATGATGTTGATGGTGGTGCTGGCCCGGGCCAGCCTGTCGCCGGCCTCCTCGAGCCGCTGCGCAAGGTCTTCGAGTCGCATCTCTTCCCCCGCCCGGCCGGCCGTTGCCCGGAACGCTCGTCGTGGAACCCGGCCGGTTCGTGGCCGCGCGCCCACGATGGTCGATGTCATTGGAGTTCGCGGTAGTCGCCGAAGGTCTCGGCCCGCAGCTTCCCGCGCGCCCAGGCCGCGGCGTCCGCGGCGGCGGTCACCGCCTCGCGGACCGAGCGCGACACGGTCTCGCTCGACCGGTTGTGCAGCGGGCCCTCGATCCGCACGTCGCGGATCGTTCCGTCGGCGGTGACCAGGACCTCGACCAGCCCGTCGGCCGATCGCACGGCCACCTCGACGGTCGTCACCGCCTTGTCGAACCGGGCCTGCAGCTCCTCGATGCGGCGGTAGCGCTCGACCGCCTCCTCGATCCAAGTCTCGTCGATCTCGCGCCCCATTCGACCTCCCGCGCCCGACCGTACGGCACCCCGACGCCCCCACGGAAGACCGAATCCAACCCTGTGGACAACCCCGCCCCGCTATCCACAACCGACGGGTAACCAGAGTCTGGACCGCCAACCGCCGTCGATGGGTCGTTCCCCGGGCCGCCGCCAGGGCGAGACCACCCGACGCCCCACCGATGCCGAGGACAGGCGAGCCCTCCACGAACGCGGCGCAAACACACCGCAACGCAGGGCCAGCGCGAGCACGCCGCAACGCAAGGCCGGCGCAAGCACAGGGCCAGCGCGAGCACGCCGCAACGCAAGGCCGGCGCAAGCACAGGGCCAGCGCGAGCACGCCGCAACGCAAGGCCGGCGCAAGCACAGGGCCAGCGCGAGCACGCCGCGACGCAAGGCCGGCGCAAGCACAGGGCCAGCGCGAGCACGCCGCGACGCAAGGCCGAAGCCAGCACGCCGCAGCGCGAGGTCGGCGCCACACCGAAGGTCGTGCTCCCCGGATCAGCCCCGCCAGAGGGCCAGCATCATGGCCTCGACCGCGATCCGCGGCTTCACGTTCGCCTCGATGGCGACGCGGCACTCCAGCACCGCCTCCAGCCGCCGCAGCGCGCTCTCGCCCGTCCACTTCTCCGCCGCGGCCGTCGCCAGCTCGTCGACGTCGCCGTGCACGGGGGCCACGTCGGCACCGAAGGCGTTGGCGATCACGTCGCGGTAGAAGCCGGCCAGGTCGACCAGGGCGCGGTCCAGCGAGTCGCGCTGGGCCCGGGTCGCGCGGGACTTCTGGCGGCGCTCGAGGTCCTTCAGCTGGCCCGCCGAGCCCCGCACCGCGCCCGCGGCGCCCTTGCCGGTGCCGCCCGCGCCCAGGGCCGTCTCCAGGGCCGAGCGCTCCTTCGCGTCGACCTCGGCGACCGACGCGGCGGCCTCGGCCTCGGCCGCCTCGATCAGGGCGCTCGCGGCGTCGAAGGCGGCGCCGATGCCGGTGAGGCGGCGCGGCACGGCGAGCACCGCGTCCCGCCGGCTGCGCGCCTGCGGATCGCGGGCCAGGCGCCGGGCCCGCCCGACGTGCCCCTGCGACGCGGCGGCCGCCCACGCGGCGGTCTGCTCGTCGATGCCGTCGCGCCGGTGCAGGACCGCGGCGATGGCCTCGGCCGGGGGTTGGCGCAGCGGTACGACCCGGCAGCGCGACCGAATCGTCACCGAGATGTCGTCGGGGTGGGTGCTCGGCGTGCACAGCAGGAAGACCGTGCGCGGCGGCGGCTCCTCGACCGCCTTCAGCAGCGCGTTGCCGGCGGCCTCGGTCAGACGGTCGGCGTCCTCGACCAGCAGCACCTGCCAGCGCCCCTGGGTCGGCGAGCTCGCGGCCCGCAGCACGAGCGCGCGCATCTCGCCGACGGCGATCGACAGGCCCTCCGGCACCACGAACCGCACGTCCGCGTGCGTGCCGGTCAGCGCGGTGTGGCAGGCCGGGCACGTGCCGCAGCCGCCGTTGGGGCACTGCAGCGCCGCGGCGAACGTGCGCGCGGCGACCGACCGCCCCGACCCCGGCGGCCCGGTGAACAGCCACGCGTGGGTCATCGCCTGCTGCCCGGCCGCGTCCGGCGCGTCCCCGCGCACGATCGCGTCGGCCGCCTCGACGGCCCGCGAAAGCGTCGCCACGGCATCCGGCTGCCCGACCAGCTCGTCGAAGATCGGCGGCGTCATACCCGCGACTCCTGACCGGACGACAAGCCGGAGGCCCCGCCCGGCTTCCCGGGGGCGTCCGGGTCGTCGGAGGAGCCGGCGGAGCCGGAGGACGTGGAGGAGGGGCCGGCGGAGGAGGTGCCCGGGTCGCCCGTCAGGGCCGAGGCGACCTCGGCCGCGTCGTGCAGGACCTTCTCGATGGAGGACTCGGCCTCGGGAATGAGGTGGCGCACCCGCTGCAGAATCCCC
Organism: Dactylosporangium sp. CA-139114; assembly: GCF_050955725.1. Lineage (NCBI taxonomy): Bacteria > Bacillati > Actinomycetota > Actinomycetes > Micromonosporales > Micromonosporaceae > Dactylosporangium > Dactylosporangium sp. CA-139114. The sequence goes on along the minus strand of NZ_CP192080.1, from coordinate 665,716 downwards.
TCCGCCAGCGCGTCGACCCCGTTGGTCGCGTCCAGCACGAGATAGCGGCTCGGGTCCGCCGAGGCCAGGTCCAGGAAGGCATACCGCACCCGCTCGTGGAAGGCCAGCGACTCGCTCTCCAGCCGGTCCGCCTCCCCGCGCTTGCCGGCCCGCGCCAGCCCGACCGACGGGTCCAGGTCGAGCAGCACCACGAGGTCCGGCTTGAGCCCGCCCGTCGCCCACTTCGACAGCCACGACACCTCGTCGACCGGCAGGGTGCGCCCGGCGCCCTGGTAGGCGAGCGACGAGTCGACGTACCGATCGCTGATGACCACCGCCCCGCGCTCCAGCGCCGGACGGACCACGGAGGCCACGTGGTGCGCCCGGTCGGCCGCGTAGAGCAGCGCCTCGGCCCGGGGCGTCAACACCTCGCCGCCCTCGGCCGGCCGGTCGAGCACCAGGCTGCGGATGCGCGACCCGACCGGCGTGGCCCCCGGCTCGTGGGTGACCACGACCTCGCGCCCGATCGCGCGCAGCCCGTCGGCGAGCCGGTTGACCTGTGTCGACTTGCCCGCGCCCTCGCCGCCCTCGAACACGATGAAGACCCCGCTCGCGGCGCGCGGTTCGGCGGGGCTGAGCGGGCGGCCGCGGACCGAGCCGATCAGGTCGGCGAAGATCGGCACGCCCTTCTTGTCGTCCATCTGCTTCAGGGCGAACAGGCCCGCGAAGACGCCCAGGACGCCGGCGATGGCGAGCAGGGGCCGGGTGCTGGAGACGTCGAAGGCGTAGAAGCCCAGGTCGATCGTGCGGGTGCCGCCGAGGCCGACGATGATGCTGGACAGCGAGATGGTGAGCATGAGCACCACGCGGGTGCCCATCTGCACGAAGGCGAAGGCGCGGCCGCGCATGTCGTCGGCGACCTCGCCGCCGAGCAGCGTGGTGCCGGACAGGAACGCCATGCCGGCGCCGCCGCCGACCAGCAGCGCGCCGCCCACGGCGATGCTGAGGTGGGTGGCCAGGGCCAGGATGAGGACGGAGCCGGCGGCCAGGATGATCGACAGGCCGAACCAGCGGCGCCGGGACAGGGCCCCGACGAGCTTGGGTCCGCCCGCGATGCCGACCCCGAGGCCGAGGAAGAGCACGGCGAAGAGCAGCGCGAACGCCTTGGTGCCGGCGCCCAGCGAGGTCGCGTAGAACTTGGCGGTGCCGACCACCACGCCGCCGCCGGCGAAGGCGCCGAAGATGCCCAGCACCAGGCCGCGCACGAGCGGCGTCTTGCTGACGAAGGCCCAGCCCTGGGTGAACTCGCGGATCATGCCGGGCTTGCGCTCGACCCCCGCGGTGCGCCGGCCGCTGATCTCGCGGATGCCGAAGAACACGGTGCCCGCGGTGGCCAGGAACGTCAGCGCGTTGAACCACAGCGCGACGGTGCTGGGCTGCAGACCGGCGGGCGTGGCGGGGCCGAAGATCGAGGTGATCAGCCACTGCAGCCCGATGAGCACGAGCGCGGCGACGACGGGCGTGATGCCGTAGGTCGTGGCGAGGGTGAGCTGGTTGGCGGTCTCCAGCCGCGCCCGGGGCAGCAGGTTGGGCACCGCCGCCTCCTTCGCCGGCGTCCAGATCATCGCGACCGTCTCGATCACGAAGGTGGCGATCGCGGTCCAGGTGATGACCAGGGCGGCGTCGCGCGTGACGAGGGCCGCGGCCGGGATGGAGGCGAAGAACGCGAAGCGCAGCAGGTCGCAGACGACCATCGTCAGCCGCCGGTCGAACCGGTCGGCGAAGACGCCCGCCACCGGCCCGAGGATCAGCGCGGGCAGCAGGCGCACGGCGATGACCGAGCCGAACGCGACGCCCTGGGCGGCCTCGTTGGACACCTGCGCGGCGGCGAACGTGGAGGCGGCGAGCAGGCCGAGCCAGTCGCCGAGGGACGAGAGGCCGAGCACCGCCCACAGCCGGCGGAAAGGCCGGATGCGCAGGACGGCGCTCAGCTCCCCGAATCCGGAAAGATCGCTGCTGGCGATGGCGGCACCCCCTAGAATCTCCGGTCCTCACGCTACAGGCCACCCCCGACAATTTCGGAGGCGCGCCCGAGGACGCGAGGTTCTTTCATCTTCATGGGGTACCGGTTACCGTGACGTCGTGTCCAACGCTCGTGCCCGTTATGACCGGGCTACCGCCGATCTCGACCCGCCGTTCGCGATCGTGGACCTGGATGCCTTCGACAGCAACAGCGCAAGCCTGGTGAACCGGGCCGCGGGCAAGCCGCTGCGCGCGCCGAGCAAGTCGGTGCGCGTCCGCGCGCTGATCGAGCGCGCCCTGGCCCAGCCGGGCTGGCGCGGCATCATGGCGTTCACTCTTCCGGAGGCGATCTGGCTCGCCGGGCACGGCACCGCGGACGACATCCTGGTCGCCTACCCCACCGCCGACCGCGCCGCCCTGCGCCGCCTGGCCACGGACGAGAAGCTGGCCGCCACGATCACCGTGATGGTCGACGGCGTCGAGCAGCTCGACCTCGTCGACGCGCTCGTCCCCGCCGATCGGCGGGCCGCGCCCGTGCGCGTCTGCATCGACCTCGACGCCTCCTGGCGGCCGGTGTCCAAGGTGCACATCGGCGTGCGCCGCTCCCCCGTGCACAGCCCGCGGCAGGCCGGCGAGCTGGCCGCCGCGATCGCCGCGCGGCCGGGGTTCCGCCTGGTGGGGCTGATGTCCTACGAGGCGCAGATCGCCGGCCTGGGCGACGCCCCGCCCGGGCGCCCGGTGCGCGGCCTGCTGATCCGGGCCATCCAGCGCCGCTCGATGCCGGAGCTGCTCGCCCGCCGGGCCGCGGTCGTGGCCGAGGTGCGCCGCCACGCCGACCTGGAGTTCGTCAACGGCGGCGGGACCGGCAGCGTGGCCGCGACGGCCGCCGACCCGGCCGTGACCGAGGTCGCCGCCGGATCGGGGCTCTTCGGGCCGTGGCTCTTCGACGGGTACACCAACTGGCGCCCGGAACCCGCCGCGCTCTTCGCCCTGTCGGTCGTGCGGCGCCCCAACGCGGACACCGTGACCACGCTCGGCGGCGGCTGGATCGCCTCCGGCGAGGCGTCGCCGACGCGCCAGCCGCTGCCCTGGCTGCCGGAGGGCCTCAAGCTGATCGGCACCGAGGGCGCGGGCGAGGTGCAGACCCCGCTCGTCGGCCCGGGCGCGGCCGGCCTGCGGGTCGGCGACCGGGTGTACTTCCGCCACTCCAAGGCCGGCGAGCTGTGCGAACACGTCAACGAGGTGCACCTGGTGCAGGGCGACCGGATCGTCGACGTCGTCCCGACCTACCGCGGCGAGGGCCGAGCGTTCCTGTGATGCTGTGGCGTCAGGCGATGGACGCGGCCCTCTACGGACCGGAGGGCTTCTTCCTGCGACACCGCCCGGCGGATCACTTCCGCACCAGCGTGCACGCCTCGCCGCTGTTCGCCGGGGCCGTCGCCACACTGCTGGGCCGCCTCGACGAGGCCCTCGACCGCCCGGCGCGCCTCGACCTCGTGGACGTCGGCGCCGGCCGGGGCGAGCTGCTGATCGCCGTCCTGGCCGCACTGCCGGGCGACCTGCGCCGGCGGGTGCGCGCGACCGGGGTCGAGCGGGCCCCTCGACCGGGTGAACTGCCGTCCCCGATCGGGTGGACCACGACGCCGCCCGAGGGGACCGCCGGACTGCTGATCGCCACCGAGTGGCTCGACAACGTGCCCGTGGACATCGTCGAGCTCGGCACCGATTTCCGGATTCGGTACCTCCAGAGCGACCTCACCCCCGCCGACGACCCCATCGCCCCGGCCGACCGGGCGTGGCTGGAGCGCTGGTGGCCGCTGGACGGCGCCCCGCCCGGGGCGCGGGCCGAGATCGGCCGGCCGCGCGACGAGGCCTGGGCCGCCGCGGTCGCCACCGTCGAGCGCGGCCTGGCCCTGGCCGTCGACTACGGGCACTTCGCGGCCGGGCGCCCGCTCTTCGGCACGCTGGCCGCGTTCCGCGACGGCCGGCCGGTCGAGCCGGTGCCGGACGGCGAGCGCGACCTGACCGCGCACGTCGCGCTCGACTCGCTGGGCGCCCCGGTCCTGCCCCAGCGCGAGGCCCTGCGCCTGCTCGGCGTGGACGGCGCCCGGCCGCCCCTCGCGCTCGCGAGCACCGACCCGGCCGCCTACGTGCGCGCCCTGGCCCGCGCCTCGGCCGCGGGCGAGCTCACCGACCCGGGCGGGCTGGGCGGCCACTACTGGGTCATGCACTGGGTATGACCGATGGTCATACCAGCGGTACACTCGATGGCATGACGACGAAGGTGACCCTCTCGTTCTCCGATCAGACCATCGCCGACGCCCGGCACTGGGCCGAGCGCGACGGGGTGTCGCTCAGCGCGTGGATCGACCGCGCCACGCAGGAGCGGGCCCTGCGGGAGATCTTCTCGGCCCACGCCGAGGCGGTCCGCCGCGCCAAGATCGATCTCGACGCGTCCGCACTCGCCGACGAGGAGGAGATCGCGATCGTCGACGCCGAGCTATACCGTGGACGCCGTGCGTCGCGGTGAAGTGTGGCTCATCAAGGGTGCCCGTGAGCGGCTCGGCCTGGTCATCAGCTCGGACGTCTTCAACGGCACCGACGTCCCCGTCGTCATCGTGGCCGAGGTGACCGACGCCGAGGAGCTGCGCGACTCGCCGCTCGCGGTCGAGCTCGACGAGTACGTCGTCATGCCCGACCGGCTCTCCTCGCCGCTCAAGCGGTGGTTCGTGGAGCGGGTGGCGGTCGCCGATACCAGCACCATGCACAACGTATCGAGAGCGCTGCGCATCCTGCAGGACCTCTAGAGTTGACCCCATGACGTCCGAGGTCACCGTCGGCACGGGTGCCGGGCTCGACACCGCCGACATGGTGCTCAACATCGGCCCGCAGCACCCCTCCACCCACGGCGTGCTGCGCCTGCGGCTGGTGCTGGACGGCGAGCGGGTCATCAGCGCCGAGCCGATCATCGGATACATGCACCGCGGCGCCGAGAAGCTCTTCGAGGTGCGCGACTACCGCCAGATCATCATGCTGGCCAACCGGCACGACTGGCTCTCGGCGTTCTGCAACGAGCTCGGCGTGGTGCTCGCCGTCGAGCGGCTGATGGGCATCGAGGTCCCCGAGCGGGCCGTGTGGCTGCGCACCGCCCTCGCCGAGCTCAACCGGGTGCTCAACCACCTGATGTTCCTCGGCTCCTACCCGCTGGAGATCGGCGCCATCACGCCGGTCTTCTACGCCTTCCGCGAGCGCGAGACGATCCAGGCCGTGCTCGAGGAGGCCTCGGGCGGGCGGATGCACTACATGTACAACCGCGTCGGCGGGCTCAAGGAGGAGGTCCCGGCCGGCTGGACCAGCCGCGCCCGGACCGCGATCGACCAGGTCCGCCGGCGCATGCCCGACCTGGACAACCTGATCCGCAAGAACGAGATCTTCCTGGCCCGCACGAAGGGCGTCGGGGTGCTCAGCGCCGCCGACGCGGCCGCGTTCGGCGCCTCAGGGCCGGTCGGGCGGGCCTCCGGGCTCGATCTCGACCTGCGCCGGGACGAGCCCTACCTCGCCTACGGCGAGCTGTCGGTGCCGGTGGTGACCCGCACGGCGGGCGACTGCCACGCGCGCTTCGAGGTGCTGCTGGACCAGGTGTACGTCTCGCTCGACCTCGCCCAGCAGTGCCTCGACCGGGTGGACCAGCTGACCGGCCCGGTGAACGTGCGCCTGCCGAAGGTCGTCAAGGCGCCCGAGGGCCACACCTACGCGTGGACCGAGAATCCGCTCGGCATCAACGGGTACTACCTCGTCTCCCGCGGCGAGAAGACCCCCTGGCGGCTCAAGCTGCGCACCGCCTCCTACGCCAACGTGCAGGCGCTGTCCACGCTCCTGCCCGGCACGCTGGTGCCCGACCTGATCGCGATCCTGGGCTCGATGTTCTTCGTCGTCGGCGACATCGACAAGTAGCGCCGCCCCGACGGACCGCGAGACGACGCCGCGCGACTCGGAGAGGTGACGCGACGCCGGGCGCGAGAGCCGGTCAGCGCCAGCGGTCGTCGCTGCCCTCGAAGTCGACGATCGGCCGGGCCGCCCGGCCGCCGCGGTACTCGTCGCGAGCGCCGTTCCAGCCGTACTCCTCGTCGTCGTCCGCCCGCGCCCGCCGCGACACCCGCTCGTCCTCGCGCCCGGGCATGGGCCAGCGCTCGTCCTCACGGGAGCCCGACGTCCAGCGCGAGGCCGGCTCGGCCGGGGACGCGGGCAGCGCCGCCTGCGCACCGCCGATCGCCCGCTCGGAGCGGCGCACCTCGGACCAGCGCGTCGAGCCGGTGTCGTCGCGCCGGCCCTCCTCGTAGGTGCTCTCCGACCACTGCCCCTCGGGCCGCCGGCCCACCTCGACCCGGGCCTGCTCGCCGGAGGCCCAGCTGCGCTCGCGCTCCCGCCGCGCCTCGGAGCGGCGGGGACTCTCGGTGCCGGACTCGTAGCGGCTCTCGAACCGGGCGTCGTAGGCCTCGTCCTCGCGGTCGTCCGGCTCGGCCCGCCGCCGCCCGCGCCGCTCGCCCAGCCGGTCGTCACGGTCGTTCGGGCCGGCGCGGTGGCCGCCGGTGGGCGAGTCGTCGGGGTGGTACCCCTCCTGCCGCACGGAGGCCCAGCGGTCCTCGATGCGCACGTGCGTGCCGGTCTCGTCGGCGTGCACGGCCGAGCGCCGCTCCCCCATGCGCAGCTCGCGACCGCCGCGCTCGTCGCTGTGCACGGAGGCCCAGCGGTCGGTGGTGCGCACGCCGGTCACGCTGTCGTCATCGTCGTCCGGCTCAGCCCGGCGCCGGCCCCCGCCGCGCCGCTCGACGTCGGCGCCGCGGGACGGGGCCTGCGGCCACTCGCCGCTCTCGGCCCGGGCCATCCGCTCGCGCAGCAGCTGCTCGGTCCAGGAGTTCTGCTCGCGGGCCTGGTCGCGCAGCTGCTCGCGGCTACGTTCGCCGCGGCCGTGCTCCTCGCGCTCGTCCCGGCGGCCGTAGTCGTCACGACGCTCTTCGCGGTGGCCGTACTCCTCGCGGTGGCCGTACTCGTGGCGCTCGTCCCGCTGACCGTAGTCGTCGCGGCGCTCCGGGCGGCGGCCGTACTCCTCGCCACGGGGCTCGGGCCGCGGCTCGGGTCGCGACGGGAGGCGCTCGGAGCGGTCCGGGCGGCGCTGCTGCGGGATGTCGGCGCGCGGCCCGCCGCCGTAGACGGTGCCGGAGCGGGACTCGGCCGGGTCGACGACCATCGTCTTCGTGGTGACCTGCACGGTCTCGGTGTGCCGCAGCACGCCCTGGGGCACCGCCGCCGAGCCGCCGCTCGGGTGGTTCGGTGGCGGAGGCTGGGCGGCGGCCCGCTCGAGCTGCCCGCGCAGCATCTCGACCTGGTTGCGCAGCGCGTCGACGGTCTCGTGCAGCACCCCGACGCGCTCCATGAGCTGGCCGTGGGTCTGCCGGGCGGCGTGCGTGATGTCGGCGCGGACGTTCTCGCGAAGGGTGTCGATCTCCTCGTACACCATCTCCTCGACCTCGCCCTTGACCGTCTCGCCCTCGCGCCGCAGCGCGATCGACAGGCCGATGAGGACGACGGCGAACAGGCCGAGCACCGCGGCGAACTGCAGCACGAAGCCGCTGCCCACGAGCAGGAGCAGGGCGGCCAGCGGGGCCAGCCCGACACCACCCCAGAAGAGCAGCTGGAGCAGCTTGGTGCTCCGCTTTTCCCCGGGTGGTCCGGTGGTCTCCGCGGCCGGCATGAGCAGAGAACTTACCCGCACTTGCCCGCAAACGAAATGTCCTCTCGTACCACCTCGATCGGGCGGTACGAGAGGACGACTTCCGATCTTCGGGCTAGCCCAGCGAGCCGTCGGACGAGAACACCAGCGCGAGCGAGGCGGTGCCCTTCTTCAGGGCGTCCTTGCTCTGCGGGCCGCCGGCGTCGAGGCTCAGCACCTTGCCGAACTGGATGCCGTAGGTCTTCTCCAGGCCCGGCTGGCAGAACGGGCGCTGCGGGCACTCGGCGGGGCCGCCCAGGACGGTGGCCTGACCCGAGCACTTGGCCGCGAAGTCGCTGAGCGTCTTCAGGCCGTTCTTCGACGCGAACTCCGACGTCACCGCGAACGCGTTGCCGTCGGTCGCCTTCGACGCCTTGCCGAAGGCCAGGCCCTGCTTGCCGCCCAGGTCCTTCAGCGCGGTCACGGTCGCGTCGACGTCACCGGAGGCGAGCGTCTTGGCGTCCTTGCCGTTGACGGACTGGTTGATGAACTCGGTGAGGGTCGCGGCATACTCCGGGACGACCTGAATGTCGCCCTTGGTGAGCTGCCCGTAGTAGACCTCGCGCTTGCCGATGGTCTGCACCGAGGCGTCGTAGCCCGCGGCGTCGAGGACCAGCTCGTAGAGCGCGCCGAGAGTGGCGCTCTCGGAGAAGTCCGCGGCGCCGATCTTGACGGCCCCGCCCTTGCCCTTCTCCAGGCCGGTGGTGAGGTTCGCGGTCTTGGCGAACTCCTCCGCCGCGACCTTCGAGGTCTTGCGGTCGACGTCGACCGCCTTGTTGAGCGCGATCAGCTTCTCGGGGGTGAGTGCGTCCGAGACCTTGTCCAGCGCGGCGATGAGCGCCGGGTCGGCGATCTTCGCGTTGATCGCTGGAATCACGTTGTCCGCCAGCTGGAGCTTCTTGTCGTCATCGAGGACGACCAGCTTCTCCCCAGCGACCGGGGCGCATCCCGCCCCGCTGACGCTCGCCGGCGCCTCGGTGCCCGAGGACCCCGACTCACCGCAGGCGGCGAGGCCCACACCGGCGAGACAGAGGAATACCCCGAGCGTGGCACGTATGGCTGTTCGCAAAACTTGGCCCGCCTTCCGTGTCCCGGCGCGATCACTGTGACCGGCCGCGTGTCCGACGGACGGCGCTTGAATGGCAAGGAAGCCCGCCCGCTGCTCAATAGGCAACTCCGGCGATGGAAATTCGGCAACCGCAACCAGGCACGTTTTTGTAACGACCGGTTACCCGCCTGTAGCACATATCACCTTTCGCGCTCAGGAACGCCCCGCGGCCCGGCGAAGGACCTTCGGTGTGAGCTTGCGCTCAATGATCGCCATCACACCGTCGGCGATCAATGCCAGCCCGGCCACGAGGATCGCCCCGGCGAGAATCTGCCCGCCGTGGCCGGGGCCGAGGCCGAAGCCGGCCGAGATGATCATGCCGAGCCCGCCCCCGTTGACCGCGGTGGCGAGGGTCGCCGTGGCCACCACCGTGGTCGTGGCGATGCGCAGGCCCGTGGCCAGGAACGGCACGGCGAGCGGGAGCTCGACGCGCAGGAGCTGCTGCGCCGTGGTCATGCCGACCCCCTTCGCCGCGTCGCGGACCTCGGGGTCGACCTCGCGCATGCCGGTGTACGCGTTGGCGAGCAGGGCCGGCAGCGAGAAGACCGCGAGTGCGATGATCACCGCGGGCTTGCCGAGGCCGATGGGCGTCAGCGACAGGATGGTCAGCAGCGCGATGACGGGGACGGCCTGGGTCAGGTTGGACAGCAGCACGATGACGCCGGAGGCGGCCCCGCGCCGGCCCAGCAGGATGCCGACGGGCCACGCGACGGCGCAGCCGATCAGTACCGCCGCCAAGGAGATCTCGATGTGCTCCGTCAGGCGCTCGACGATCCCGCCCGGATTGCTCCAGTTCAAGGGATCATTCAGCCACACGAATGCGTCATTGATGACACTCACAGCGTCCCCCGCCTCCTGGTCCACGGCGTCAGCGAGCGGCTGACGAGCATCAGCACCACATCGAGCACGAGCGCGAGCGCGACGCAGGCGATCGCGGCCGTGGAGATCTCGGCCTTGTAGTAGTTGTTGCGGAAGCCGGCGAGGATCAGCGAGCCCAGCCCGCCGTGCGAGCCGACGATCGCGCCGACCGTGACCAACGCCACTGTCGATACGGTCGCGAGCCGCAGCCCGGTGAGGATGCCCGGCAGGGCCAGCGGCAGCTCGACGCGCCAGAGCCGGGCGGATCGGCTGTAGCCCATCGCGGTCGCGGCCTCGCGCACGTCGTCGGGCACCTGGAGCAGGCCGGTGAGGGCGTTGCGGATGAGCAGGATCAGGGCGTAGGAGGTCAGCGCGAGAATCACCGGCGACCGTCCGGTGCCCATGAACGGAGCCAGGAAGGCGAGCAGGGCCAGCGACGGAATCGTGTAAAGCACGCCCGCTGATGTCAGAATCGGCGTGGCGAGCGGGCGCACCCAGTACGCCAGCACCGCCAGCGGAATCGCGATGACCACCGCGATCGCCACCGACCACAGCGTGATCACGACGTGGTCGAGCAGCGCATCCCGGATCGTGTCGGCGTTGTCCCGGACGTACGACCAGGAGAACCAGGGGTTGCCCGCCTCACCGCGAGCCAGGAAGGACATGCGTGGACGTTACCGCGAAGCACGATGCCGCGCCGATCACGCTCGATCGGCTGCGCAAGGTGTATCCGGACGGAACGGTCGCGGTCGAGGAGCTCGGCCTCGAGATCGGCGCCGGCGAGGTCACGGTGCTGATCGGCCCGTCGGGCTGCGGCAAGTCGACGGTACTGCGGATGGTGAACCGCCTCATCGAGCCCTCCGGCGGCCGCATCCTCATCGACGGCACCGACGTCACGAACGCGGACCCGACACAGCTGCGCCGGACCATCGGCTACGTGATCCAGAACGTCGGGCTCTTCCCGCACCAGAACGTGCGCACGAACGTCGGCACGGTGCCGCGGATGCTCGGCTGGGACAAGGGCCGGACCGCCGCCCGCACCGACGAGCTGCTCGATCTTGTCGGGCTGCCCCCGGCGCAGTACGCGAAGCGCTACCCGCACGAGCTCTCGGGCGGCCAGCGTCAGCGGGTCGGCTTCGCCCGGGCGCTCGCGGCGGACCCGCGGGTGCTGCTCATGGACGAGCCGTTCTCGGCCGTCGACCCGATCAACCGGAGCCGGCTGCAGGACGAGTTCCTCCGGCTGCGGCGGGCGGTGCGCAAGACCACGATCCTCGTCACGCACGATCTGCAGGAGGCGATCAAGCTCGGGGACCGCATCGCGGTGCTCTCCGACCACGCGCAGCTGCAGCAGTACGCCACCCCGGCCGAGCTGCTCGCGCGGCCCGGCAACGAGTTCGTCGAGCGGTTCGTCGGCGAGGACCGCGGGATCATGCGGCTCTCGGTCACGCCCATCCCCGCCGACGGGCTGCGGCCGGTGGCGGAGGCCGGCGACGACGCGCCGGTGGTGTCGTCCGGCGCGACGCTGCGGGAGGCGTTCGGGGCGATGCTGGCGGCGGGCCGCGGTGCCGTGGTGGTGCGCGACGGCGACTCGCCGATCGGCGCGCTCACCGCCGCCGACGTCCAGGTCGCCCTGGCGTCCGCGGCGGTGGACACGCCCGCGTGAGTCCGGCGGCGCGGGCGGCGGTTATGGCCGCCGCCCGGCCATCGTCGCCAGGCCGATGATCCAGCCCACGATCAGGCCGTAGCCGGCGCCGCCGGCCGCGTTCGCGGTGGCCTGGCCGAACGACGGGTTCGACAGCAGGAACGAGGTGAGGAAGGCCGCCAGCGCGGCCGCGAAGATGTAGGCGGCCCACCCGGTGAAGATCGCCGAGATGGTGCCGCGCGACGAGGCCAGCTGGGCGCCGACCAGCAGCGTGATGAACAACGCGGTGAAGACGATCAGCAGGATGGCCTTGAGGTCGGCGCCGAGCAGGTCGCGCACGGACGCGTCGCTGTCGAAGGCCCAGGCCGGCCAGGCCAGGGTCTCCAGGAAGATGCCCCGGTCGCCCTTCTGGGTCCAGTCGACGTACCAGGGGCTGCCGAAGATCAGCACCAGGAGAAAGGCGACGAGCGTGCCCGCACTCGTCGCGGTGCGGTAACGGGATCGCGTGATTGCCATGCCGGGATAAGGCCCCCCGGCCGCGAAAAATAAACCGGCGACGATTTGTGCTACTTGTCGGCTTTCATGATGTAGTCGATGAACGCGGCCCGCACGAGCGGCTCGTTCTCGCCGTACTCGTGCTTGGTGACCTCGCGCCACAGGGCGACGGCGTCGTCGATGGTCGCGTCGAGGGAGCCGATCCAGCCGTCCTGGGTCTCCTCGTCGCTGTGCGTCACGTGCGTGAACAGATCCCAGAAGAACTTGATGTCGCGCTTCTGCCGCGCGAGGGCGAACGCGCGGTCGCGCAGCTCCTCGGTGGAGAGGGCATCGAGCTGTTCGAGCGTGACGTCAGTCATGGTCACCAGGCTATCTGGTGCCCCAGCGCTCCTCGACTCCCCAGCCGCGATCGGAGTCGCGCGAGGTGTCGTAGCCGCTGGTGGCGGGCCAGCTCCCGGTGCGGCTCGAGGGCGGGGACCAGTTGTCGTCGGGCTCGGGCTGCGGCGTGGTGATCGGCGGCGGGGTCCAGGGCGCCTCCTCGGCCTCCTGCGCCGCGGTGCGCGGGCGCCCGAAGGTCTCCACGAGCCGGGTCACCACCAGGCCGAGGCCGATCGCGCCGGCCGCGAGCGCGACCGGCTGCAGCTTCCAGCCCTCCGCCGCGGTGTACCGCAGCAGCAGCGTGATCACGGCGACCGCGAGCAGCGTGCCGAGCACCCCGCCACGGCGGCCGAAGGCCGAGGTGCCGCCGGCCAGCGCCGCCCCGAGCGCGAGCGCGCCGACCGTGAACCCGCCGAAGGAGGCGCTCGCGTCGCCGGCCGCGACACCGCGGTCGTCGAGGGCCACGAGCACCCCGCCGACCGCCGCGAGCAGCGCCGACCCGGCCAGCGCGAGCCCGGTGAAGGTGGCCGCGCCGCCGCCGCGCCGGTCGGCCGGGTCGTGCACGGGCCGGAAGCGGCCGAGCCCGCGCCGCAGCGGCCGGATGACGCCGAGGGCGCCGCCGCCGGCCGCGAGCACCGCCACGCCGATCGCCCACCACATCGCGTGCGGGTGCGGGTCGTAGGCGCCGGCGACGAGCTTCTCGGCGGGCTGGTTCGTGATCCAGGCGATGAGCGCGAGGGCGGCGCCGAGGCTGGCCGCCCAGCCGGGCACGTGGAAGGCGACGACCAGCACCGCGATCACCACGCCGACGCCGACGGCGATGAGCCCGGTGATGGCGGCGGTCATGAGCAGGCCGCGGTCGGCGTTCTTGGCGAAGAAGAGGGCCGCGGCGAACGCGATCGGGCCGAGGGCCAGATTCGGCGCGCCGGCCCGCAGGGTGAGGCCGGCGGCCACGGCGACCAGGCCGAGCTCGGCGCCGGAGAGCAGCAGCGCGCGCAGCTCGGCGCCGCGCAGCGCCGCGGGGCTGGCGTCGCGGAGCAGGTACAGCAGCGCTCCCGCGGCCAGCAGCAGCACCAGCTCCCAGAGGGCGTGCACGGCATAGCGGTCGCGGCCGGGCTCGCCGTGCTCGGGGTCGTCGAAGACGTCGCCGAGCTGGCGGACGGTCGGGGGCCGGCGCCGGGCGTCGGGGCTGCTCTCGGCGGCCGGGGAGCCGTAGGCGGGCGAGACCGGGAAGCTGCCGGGGGTGTAGACGGACTGGCTGGAGACGCCCAGCGTGGGCGCGTCCTCGGGCACGCCGCCCGAGCGGAAGTCGGGCTCTTCCCGGAATCCGGGCTCACCGCGGAACCGCGAGTCGTCGTACGCCATGGCGCGCGCCTCCTGCCAGCCGACGGGTACGGGTCGCACAGTAACCGCGGAATGTGACCGGCGACAGACCCTGCACACGAGGATCCTGCGCCGATCGGGCCGGATCCGCGCGCCGAGCGGGTCCGCGGCCCCGATCAGGCGGGCTGATCAGGCATTCTGGTCGTCCGGCGTCCGGTCGCTGCCGGGTTGGCGGTTCTGCCGGGGCAGGTCCTTGTCCCGGTCGCTCGGGGGCACACGGCAGGAGCGCTCCAGCCAGAGCGCGGCGGCGATGAGCACGATCGAGCCGGCCACGCCGAGCAGGGCCTGAGGCAGGTTCTCCGACACCTTGGCCAGCACGCCGCGCTGCGTGAGCAGCCAGGTGGACAGGCCCACGTACATGCCGCCGAACAGGGCCGCGACCAGGGCGGAGGCCTTGCCGAGGACCGCATACCGCGCGATCACCAGCGGCTGCAGCGGGCCGGCGCCCTCCTTGCGCAGGATGCGGTTGCGGGTGGAGTACGCCTCGATGCCCTCGAAGATCGCCAGGCCGATCAGGGTCAGCGGCGGCAGCCAGGGCAGCGTCGGCAGGCTGTTCCAGAAGTTGCTGATGGCGATCCAGGCCAGCGCCGTGGTGGCGAGCGCCGCGATCACGAGCGTGGCCGGGCGGGTCGGCTCCATCCGGCCCTTGGATCCGTTCGGTCCGTTCGTGTTGTGGTCTTCGGGTGACGGCGTGCCCATCTGCTTTCCGCTCCAGATCACGTATCGAGGTGGACGTCAACTCTTGGACGCAGGTCGGCGAGGTCGGAGGCGACCACGTCGGCGCGGAGCAGGTCGTTGACCCATCCGTGCCCCGGCAGCTGGGCATACGGCTGGATGTCGAGCCAGGGCCGGAGCACGAATGCGCGCAGGTGGGCGCGCGGATGTGGCAAGGTCAACTCGGGGTCGCCGGAAGTCACCGGCGCCCCGTCGTCGTTCCACACGGCAATCACGTCAACGTCCAGCGTACGCGGGCCGAAGCGGCGCGCGGGATCACGCACGCGTCCGGCCGCCTCCTCGAGCCGGTGGGCGGCCGCGAGCCAGTCCGCCGGGGCGGCGTCCGGGTCGGTCGCGAGCAGCACCGCGTTGAGGTAGTGCGGCTGGTCGGGATCACCCCAGGGGGGCGTCTCGTACACCCCCGAGACCAGGAACACCCTGTCCCCGAGCCCGGCGACGGCGCCCCGCAGGTGGGCCTCCCGGTCGCCGAGGTTGCTGCCGAGCGACAGCACTGCCCTCGTCACGCCGCCTCCTCACTTCGCTCGTCGGTGGCGTGCCCAAAAGCCTGAGCCGCCTGCGGACCGGTCACGACCGCTCCCGGCGGATGACCACGGCGACATCGGTGAACTGGAGCGGGATCGGGGCGTGCGGCTTGTGGACCGTGACGGTCGCGGCCCGCACCCGCTCGTCGGCCAGGCAGACGTCGGCGAGGCGCTGGGCCAGGGTCTCGATGAGGTCGACCGGCTCGCCGGAGACGACCGCGGCGAGCCCCTCGGCGAGCTCGCCGTAGTGCACGGTGTCCTTGACGTCGTCCGAGGCCGCGGCCGGGCGCAGGTCGAGCTCCAGGTCGACGTCGATCACGAAGTCCTGGCCCTCGCGGCGCTCGAAGTCGAACACGCCGTGGAAGCCCCGGACCGTGAGCCCCCGCAGGGCGATCCGGTCGCTGCTGTCGGGTCTCACTCCGCCGCCCTCATCGCCTGCCACACCTTGATCGCATCCACGTTGCCACGGACGTCGTGAACCCGCACGCCCCACGCGCCGGCGGCGACCGAGAGCACCGTCGTGGCGACGGTCGCGGCCTCGCGGTCCTCGGCCGGGCGGTCGTGGCCCTCGGCGTCGGCCAGCAGGCGGCCCAGGTGCGACTTGCGGCTGGAGCCGACCAGCACCGGGTGGCCGAGCGCGACCAGCTCGGGCAGGTGGGCGGCGAGCCGCCAGGTGTGCTCGGGCCGCTTGGCGAAGCCGAGCCCGGGATCGAGGATGATCCGCTCGGCGTCGACGCCGGCGGCGACCGCGGCGTCCACGCGCTCGAGCAGCTCGGCGGCGACCTCCTTGACCACGTCGCCGTAGACCGCAAGCTCCGCCATCCGCCGGGAGTGCCCGCGCCAGTGCATGAGCACCCACGGGCACCCGGCCGCGGCCACCACCCGGCCCATGTCGGGGTCGGCGAGGCCCCCGGAGACGTCGTTGACCAGCTCGACCCCGGCCTCGAGCGCGGCGGCGGCGACGGCGGCGCGGGTGGTGTCGATGCTCATCGCGATGCCCTCGGCGTGCAGGGCGCGGATCACCGGCAGCACGCGGGCGGACTCGGTCTCGGCGTCGACGCGCCCGGCCCCCGGACGGGTGCTCTCCCCGCCCACGTCGACGATGTCGGCACCCTCGGCGGTCATCTGGCGCGCGTGGGCCACCGCGGCCTCGAGGTCCGCGTAGCGACCGCCGTCGGAGAAGCTGTCCGGGGTCACGTTGAGCACGCCCATCACGAGCGGCGTTGAACGTCGCAAGACCGTCACTTGAATGAAGGTACTCAACTCAATGCGGCCGCCCGGTGGCGACCTGCGACAACCTTAGGGGGAGGGCGCTCAGCCACCTCACGAGGCACACTGTGCACACTGACCACGCTTCGGTCAGCTTGTTGGAAAGAGTGCTGCAACGTACTCTCTGCAAGTGAACGTTATTCGGACCGTTAAACCCGACAAAGGGTATTTAGCAGGGCAAACGCCCGGATAAGGTTCCGCTGGAGGACGACACAGCAGCCGGGGTTGTA
Organism: Dactylosporangium sp. CA-139114; assembly: GCF_050955725.1. Taxonomy (NCBI): domain Bacteria; kingdom Bacillati; phylum Actinomycetota; class Actinomycetes; order Micromonosporales; family Micromonosporaceae; genus Dactylosporangium; species Dactylosporangium sp. CA-139114. Next base: position 649,326 of record NZ_CP192080.1, on the reverse strand, counting down.
CCCCTGGGTCGTCTTTTCGGCGAGGCTTAACGCGCGGCGTGCACCTCGCCCGTCGCGCCTCCGGGGAGGTCTGATGATGTTGATGGAGATCGGCCAGGCGATGTGGGGCTCGGCCGCACGCGCCGTGGATGCGATCGCCCTCGCGCCGACGCCAGCACCCGAGCCGAAGACGATCAACACCGACGGCATCCTGACGTTCTTCACGACCAAGATCGTGCCGATCCTGCTGGCGGCGCTGGGCGTCATCTTCATCGGCCGGGCCAGCAAGGGTGAGGTCTCGCGCGTCCTGACGAGTTCGGCGATCGCGATCATCGGCCTGGCGTTCGTGGCCGGCGCGGCGTCGCTGTTCTTCTTCGGCGACTCGCTGGTCAGCCTCATCTTCAAGTAGGTCTGACCTGCCATGCGCCTGCGCACCGACGACGACATCTACCGGGCCCGCCTGGTCTACCTCGGCCCGCCGGGCTACACGCTGCCCATTCAGCTGCCGTACGCGCAGTACGGGGTGTTCGCGCTGCTGGTGCCGCTGTTCATGTTCATCCGCTACCTGATCACGCTGCACGTCGACTACTTCCCCGCCTACGAGATCGCCCTCGCGATCGTGGCGACGTCGCTGATCTTCCGTTACGTCGACCCCGATCGACCTGCCCGCATGGTGGTCCGCACCGCCCTGACCGACTGGCGTCACACGCGCGAGCCCAGCTCCGAGCAGCGTGACGCCCGCCTGGTCGCGTCGAAGGTGCGCATCCGCCCGGACCTCACCGGTGAGCTCGTATGACCACTCCGCCTCCCCGCAAGTCCGGGGGCTATCAGGACCGCTCGGACATCGACGACGACGCTGCGCAGTCAACCGACTACGATGGCGGACTTCGGGCGGCGGCCGAGGGCGGTCGCGTCGCGATGTTCCGCGGCACCGGACCCGGCGCGCCGGGCTCGTCGCGCCCCGTGGGCGAGAAGGGCACGAACGGCGGCACGGGCCGCTCCGGCGGACCGCAGCGGCCGGTGAGCGCCCAGCCCGCGCCCGAGGTCGACTCGCCGTTCCTGGGCCTGTTCGACGAACAGCCCAGTGGTCCCCCGCGTGACCGGCTGCGGGCGCTGGAGCCGGGCCCGGGCCACGCCGACCGCGTCCAGCCCGTCTCCGGCATCCCGATCTCGGCCGCGCCGTCGTCGGGGGCGCCGCGGGCGCCCGAGGACCTGCGCGCGCCGAAGCGGGCGATCCCGCGCAACCCCGCGACCGCGAACGGCGAGCGGCTCCCCACGCGTCCGGCCCTGAGCGACCGACCGGCGGCTCCGCCCGCCCGTCCGGCGCTGCCCGAGCGGCCGGCGTACGACAACTGGACCGAGAGCAACGGGCGCCCGGCGCTGCGCGGGCGGCCCTCCGTGCCGGGGCGCGACCCGTCGGGCGAGCACCCGCCGCTCGGCGATCGCCACCCGCACGGGGGACCGGCCCGCGCCGGAGAGCGGATCACGCCGACGGATCAATGGGCCGCCGATCGGTACGGGGCACCCGCGGGGCGGCCTCCTGCGGGCGGTACCGCACGAAAAGCGGTGACCACGGCACCACCGCCGCCGGCGCGACGGACCCCGCCCGCCCGCGGCGTCCCCGCCCAGCAGCCGCCCCGGCCGCCCCGCGCCACCCCGCCGCCGCAGCGGGGCCGCCGGACGCCGCTGGACAAGGTGCCGAAGCCGAAGCAGAAGGACCGCAGCGCGGCGATCGACCTCGCGATCACCGAGATCGCCGGGCACCTGACGTTCACGCCGAACACGGTCACGGCCTGGTACTGGCTGCCCGAGGTGCGCTGGGCGTTCCGCCCCGACGCCGAGCGGGAGGCGCTGCTGTCGGCGATCTCCGAGCAGTACGCGGGCCTGGCCGGCTTCCGGCTGCACCTGCGGCGCACGACCCGGCCGTTCCCGGCCGACCAGTGGGCGCGCGTGGTCGACGGCAACACGCCGCACCCGCTGCCCTCCGTGCCCGGCGCGCCCTCCTGGTCCGACCACCTGGTCAACGCCCAGAAGCACCTGCTGTCGATCAATCACGCCGAGGGTCAGACGTACCTCGGGATCGCCTTCGCCCGCCGCACGCTGGGCGACACGCTGTCCGAGCGCATCGGGTCACTGTTCAAGCGCGGGGTCGCCGACGCCGAGCGGCGCCGCATGGCCCGCACCGTCGAGCAGTTCGACGAGGTGCTGGGCGCCTTCGGCATGCGCGGCCGGCGGGTCACCGCGTTCGAGCTGGAGTGGCTGCTCTACCGGTCGGTGGCGCTGTGCATGTCCCCGCCCGGGCACATCGCCTCGCTCGACGGGTCCTGGGAGGCGGGCGACCTGCTGGCGCTGACCGAGGCGGTGGAGCGCTATCGCACGCCGTACGGATCCACGGTGAAGCTCGTCAATCGCCAGACCGGCGAGGAGCGCCACGTCGCCGTGCTGACCGTCGGGCGCATGGAGCCCCTGGAGATCCCCGAGCGGCACGAGCCGTGGCTGCACTTCCACGAGCGGCTGCCGTGGCCGATGGAGCTGTCGTCGCGGATCGACATCCTGGGCCCGAACGACTCGTTCCGCAACCTCGAGCACCGCCTGCGCCTGATCCGCTCGCAGCAGGCCGACTACTCCGAGCACGGCATCGACGCGCCCCCGGAGCTCGAGCGCCTGGCCAAGCGGGCGCTCACGATCGGCGACGAGATCAGCACCGGCCTGCCCGTCGACTCGTCCCGCGCGCACGGCTGGCATCGCGTCGCGGTCGGCGGTCGCACCCGTGAGGAGTGCCTCGAACGGGCCCGCCGGATCACGCAGATGTACTCGCGGGAGATGCGCGTCGCGCTGCAGCACCCGAAGAACCAGGACTGGCTCGCGCGCGAGTTCATCCCGGGCGAGCCGCTGGCCAACACCGGCTACCTGCGCCGCATGCCGGTCAAGCTCTTCGCGGCCGCGCTGCCCCAGGCCGCCTCGACCGTGGGCGACCGCCGCGGCGACCTCATCGGGCGCACGGCGGGCACCTCGCGCCGCCCGGTCTTCCTCGACCTGCACTTCCCGATGGAGGTGCGGGAGCGCTCGGGCCTCGCCGTCTTCGTGGCCGAGCCCGGCGGTGGCAAGTCGACCCTCATGGGCGCGCTGGGCTACCTGTCCGCGCGGCGCGGCGTCCAGGTGACCCTGCTGGACCCGTCCGGACCGCTCGCGCGCCTGTGCAGCATGCCGGAGCTGGCGCCGTATTCGCGCGTGCTCAACCTGACCGGCTCGGAGCAGGGCACACTCGCCCCCTATGCCCTCATCCCTACCCCGCAGCGCGGCCATTACGCCCCCGGCCCGGCCGGCGACCGCGAGTTCGAGATCGCGATCTCCAACGCCCGCGCCGAGCGCCGCATGCTCGTGCAGGACATCTGCATGATGCTCGTACCGCCCCAGGTGGCCCGCGAGGCCTCGACGGCGACGATGCTGCGCCACGCCGTCCGTCAGGTGCCGGCCGAGGAGTCCTCGACGCTCGAGGACGTCATCCGCTCGCTGCGCGACACCGGCGACCACGACGCCACCGAACTCGGCAACCTGCTGCTCGACACCGCCGAGATGCCGCTGGCCATGCTCTTCTTCGGCTCCCCGCCCCCCGGCCTGCTCGGCGCCGACGCGGCCCTGACCGTCATCACGATGGCGGGCCTGCGACTGCCCGACCTCAAGATCGAGCGCGAGTACTGGTCGGCCGAGGAGTCGCTAGCCCTGCCGATGCTGCACACCGCCCACCGCCTCGCCGTGCGCCGCTGCTACGGCGGCGACATGTCCCAGCGCAAGCTCGTGGGCCTGGACGAGGCCCACTTCATGGAGGGCTGGCGCTCGGGCCGCTCCTTCCTCGTCCGCCTCGCCCGCGACTCCCGCAAGTGGAACCTCGCCGCGCTCGTCGCCTCCCAGAATCCGAAGGACATCCTGGGCCTGGACGTGCAGAACCTCGTCTCGACCGTCTTCGTGGGCCGCATCGCCGAGGACAGCGAGATCGCGGCCGAGGCGCTGCGCCTGCTGCGCGTCCCCACGGACGTCGGCTACGAGCAGACCCTCGCGGCCCTCTCCCAGGTGGACACCAGCTCCTCGTCGCGCCTGGGCTTCCGCGAGTTCGTGATGCGCGACGTGGACGGGCGCGTCCAGAAGGTGCGCGTGGACGTTTCTTATGTTGCGGATCTGCTGCGGTACCTCGACACCACGCCCGGCGGCGTTGCTCCTGGCGCTGCCTTGGGCGGGGAGGTCGTGGACGTCCACGACGATGAGCCGGAGGATGAGCGGTGAGACGCCTGCCCGTGTACGTGGTTGTGGTCCTCGTCGCGGCTTTGGCGACATTGTTCGCAGGGCCTATGGCCCCGGCATCAGCTTCACCAACGGCTTACGCCCCCGGCGACCCCCTCTGCACCGTCGATGCTTGGCGCGTTCCAGGCAACTTCCAAAGCTGCGCAGATCGCCTTCAAGTCGATATTCAGGGTCGACTCAGTTGCCTGGACGCTCCAACGCCGAGTGCGCCCGACTCTGGCATGGCCGGGTGGTTTGCCAAAGAGCCCAACATCCCCAATGTCTCAAGGCTTCGTTTCCGATACAGCAGCTACGGCTATGCCGGCTACGATTTTTCCACGTACGACCTCAAGTGCGCGTCAGCGGTGACCAATCCGAGCGCCGACTTCGAGAACACCGTCGCAAACGGCGAGTTCCTATTCGCCACATCCGTCATCGGCGCCTCGAATGCGGTACGTGAACGCGCATGGGACCCGTCCTACATGTGGGGTTGGGCGGACCCGCTTGTGGAACAGGCAACCAAAGCAATATACGACAAGGTTTTCACCGCTTTCGGAGCGGTCACCTTGACGATAGTCGGACTTTATCTGCTGTGGCGTTCGCGGCAATCCGATCTTTCCAGCGCTGTCACCACGGCCGGGTGGGCAATCTTCGTGATGATCTTGATCACCGGAATCGCGCGCTGGCCAACCTGGTCAGCAAGTCTAGCCGACCGGGGGCTTGTATCAAGCCTGGGAGTCGTCCACGAGGCGGTCGGGCCGCCATCTCAGGCCATTCCTCCAGACGAGTGCCACAATCCCGACAAACAAGCCTGTGAAGATCCTCGACCGCCAGCCGTTCGAGCGAGCGACACAGTCGTTGACGGTCTCCTATACCAGAACTGGCTACGAGGTACGCTCGGCTCTGCGGATACCGAGACGGCGCGGAAATATGGCCCCGCCCTATACGATGCAAAGTCATTCTCCTGGGATGAGATCAACACCATCCGCGAGGACGAGCGTCGTGCGGCGAAAGATGAGGAGCAACGTATTCAGGAGGGACGACCGGGCCCTCCGATCGAGTCCAGCATGCGCAAAGCCATGATAGAGCGCAAGCAGCAACGCTGGATGAAAATCGCCGAACAAATCAAGACCGAAGACCCTGAGGCCTATGAGCACCTCCAGGGAGGTAAGGGCATGGATCGAATCGGAGCAGGGTTCCTTGCAATCCTCTCCGCCATCTTCTTCGCCCTCTTCGACATCACTTCTTCTGTCCTCGTCATCCTCGGTTTCTTACTGTTCCGGTGGGCAGTCATCGCGGCGCCCGTACTCGGCACGTTCGGACTACTGCGACCAGCAAATGCGGGACTGCGAAGGCTTGGCAACGCAGTTATTGCAGCCATGTTCAACATCATAATCTTCGGTACGGGATCGGCGATTTATCTTTTTGCGGTTACGTTGATTCTCAAAACGGCTTCTTTGGCGCCTTGGCTGCAGGTTTTGCTCATCTGGCTCACCGGGGTTGTTGGGTGGCTCTTGCTGCGGCCGTACCGGCGGATTACGCAGCTCGGGGGGAAGGACTCCACGCGGGCGCTCACCTCCGCCGGGAGTTGGCATCGGTTGTTCATGCGGGATGTGCGGCAGGCGGCTGCGCTCAAGGTCGTGGACGCCGGGGGGACTCGGGAGCCGGGCTCGCAGCGGCGCGGGGAGAGGGTGGAGACGCAGCAGCGGCCGGAGTCTCGTAGTGAGGACACCGTTTCTGTTGGCGGTGGGGAAATCGCGCCCGTTGAGCGGCCCGAGACCGGAGGGGCTGGGCGCAGTCGCGGCGGTAGTGGTGGGGCTGGGCGGCAGACTCGGCGGCGAGAGCCGTCCTGGGATGAGCCCGATGTGCCGGCCGAGAATGCGCCGTCGTACTCGATTTATCGGCCCGGGTCGGAGCGTACCGGGTCCGAGCGGGCGCCTGCCCGGCGGCCTGAGTCGGCCAGTCTTCCCGGGTAGGCGACAGTATGCGTACGGTCCTTCGGCTGCTTGGTACGCGGTACGGCATCGCGCTGGTGCTCGTCGTCGTGGTGCTCATTGTCGTGGGGCTCGGGCGGACCGTGCTCGATCGCGGGGACGGGAATTCCGCCAATGATGCGCTCGGGCCTACCGTCGCGGCCGTTCCTACGTCGGCGGACCCGTATGCCTCGCTCGGGGATGACGGGGTTGACGAGAGCGCCAATCCGGCGCCGTCGCTCAGTAAGGGAGCGGCTGACGTCTCCACCGTTGCCACTCGGTTCGCGAAAGCTTGGCTCCGGAAGCCTGGCATCACTGGGGAGCAGTGGCGGGCCGGGCTGAAGGCCGACGCCTCGGCCGAATTGATGACCGATCTCGCCGACACCGACCCGGCGGACGTGCCTACTGACGCGGTTACCGGGGACGTACAGCTGCAGAATGTCGGCCCGGCGACCGTGGCGCGGATTCCGGCTCAGGGCGGGACGATCGTGCTGGAATTGCAGGCTTCCGGTGGGCGGTGGCTCGTCACGTCGCTCGACTGGGAGACCGCATGACGAGCGGGCCGGCATTCATGACGATCTGGGTCGGGGCACGTCGCGGGGCTTGGAGGCGTCGTGAGCGTTCTCGGTGATGACGACGATTTCACGGTACCGACGCAGAAAAAACGGCTTCGTCCAGCACTCATCGGTGCTCTTTGTCTCGGCCTTGTGCTGCTGTGCTGCGGGGGCGGGGCGGTCGCGTTCTTCATGGATGCGGCGCGGAACACGCAGGACTATGACGCGGCCGGGTGCGGCAACGGGCAACTCGTCGACGTGGCCGCGAAAGCGTTGCCGGAGCATCATGAACTCTCCGACGAGCAGGTGCGCAACGCGGCGATCATCGTCCGGGTCGGACAGGATCTGAAGGTGCCGCCGCGCGGGTGGGTGATCGCGGTCGCCACGGCGATGCAGGAGTCGAGCCTGCACAACCTGCCGAATCTCGGGGCGCGCAACGATCATGACTCGCTCGGGCTGTTCCAGCAGCGGCCGAGCACCGGGTGGGGTACGCCGGCGCAGATCATGGATCCGCAGTACGCGGCGCGGAAGTTCTACGAGAAGCTCGTACAGGTGCCCGGCTGGGAGCAGATGAGTCTGACGCGCGCGGCGCAGAGGGTGCAGCGCAGCGCGTACCCGAACGCGTACGCGAAACACGAGGCGCCCGCGAGCACCGTCGTCAACTCGCTCACCGGCGGAGCGGCGCGCGCGGTCGGCAACTCCAACCAGCTCACGTGCGTCAGCGGGGATCAGATCGCGGCGTCGGGCTGGACGGCGCCGGTGAACGGCGAGGTCGGCTCGGGGTTCCGGACCGCCTCGCGCCCGACCCACCAGGGCGTGGACCTCATCGTGCCGCGCAACACGGTGATCCGGGCCGCGGCCGCCGGGCTCGTGGTGAAGGTGCGCTGCCAGGCCCACCTCGCCAACGGCACCGAGTGGGGCTGCTGGCGCGACGGGTCGCCGTCCGTGCTCGGGTGCGGCTGGTACGTCGAGATCCAGCATGCGAACGGCTATCTCACGCGGTACTGCCACATGATCAAGCAACCCAGTGTCACCATCGGCCAGCACGTCGCGCCCGGCCAGGAGATCGGCTTCTCGGGCACGACCGGGCACTCGTCCGGGCCGCACCTGCACTTCGAGGTACACATGAACAGCGATCCGAGCAACAATGGCGCCATCGATCCCGTGCCGTTCATGCAGCGCATGGGCGCGCCGCTGGGGGTCAAGTCGTGAGCTCCGAGGACTTTCCCGACTGGGATCTGCTGGCTGGAAGCGGTGAACGCACACCGGCCGGGATCGAGCTCGTGCCTGCGTCGTCGCTTCGCAGTCTTCGCGGCCTGCGCGCGGTCGTCGGGCTGCCGGGGCTGGGCTGGCGCGGGGACCTGCGCATCGACGACGCCATCGTGCAGGCCTCTCGGACCTTTGTGCCGGCTTTGCCGGAGCAGGAGTGGTACCGCGCCGAGACCGAACAAACCGAGGTGTTCGCTCCCCTCGTCCCGCTCGAGCGGGTCTGGGTCGAACGCGTTTCCAGCACCGTCGACCCGCCGTCGGACCTCGCGCTGGTTTCGCTCGACGCGCCGCCCGCCCGATTTCCACGGCGGGTTCGGGAGGTGCCTCGGGTCACCGGCTCACGGGTGGTTCGGGTGCCCGGGCCTGACGACAAGACTGGGCGGGATCAGCGGGATTTGCGGGCGGTGACCGAGGCGTACGACGGGGTTGAGGGGGACATCTGCGTGCGGGTCTGCCGGGAGGTGGACTGGTATCGGTGGGCGTGGAGTGGACAGGCTCCTAAGACCATGGAAGTGCCGGTACACCTGCTCTGGGTCGAGTAGCTCAGCCCCGGCGTTCCGCGCCACAGATCCGCCAGCCCTTGGCGTTGACGAAATGGAAGGACCACTTCTGAAGCTGAACCGATGTGGCCCCGTTATTTTCCGGTATGGCGACGTTGAGCGTTGCCTCGACGTCGGCGGAGTCCCCGTTCACCGAAGGCGCCAAATCCGATGCGGACACTGTTATAGCGATGCTGTATTTCGTCTCGAGCACACGAATCTCGTCGAGAGCCTGGTCAATCGCCTCCAGATGCGGAGCCGCGCATTCGAAATCTGCCGACCGGATCGCGTCGCGATTATTGAATCGGACGTCGACGTACTGGACGAGGGTAACCGTCGGGCTGCCTCGGTCTGGCTCAGCGGCTTGGCTGTAGAAGACGAAAGCGGTAATGCCGCCCGCCAGACAACTCAGCGCGACGATCGCCAGGAGGGTCCAGAGGATTGTGCGGCGGACTTGGCCTGGTTTGCGGGGCTTTCCCGGTGGGGGAGCCGGCGGTGGCGGGGGCCCAGTGCGGGGCTGGCCGATCGGCACCCCCTTGCCGATGACCTCGCCCTCAAGGACCTCGTTCTCGCCCGAACGCGAGCGTGGAATCGACCGCCCGTGGTCGACGTTCGGCTCGTTGGGAATCGATGGGTCCACGCCCCAGAGGCTAGCCGCCAAGCGCCCCCAGAGCACCCTCCCGCGCCGGGAAGATCCGAAGGCGACGCGGCTACCTGCGACAACGCGTAAGCCCCATGGCGCCTGCTGACGAGAATGCCCGTCTGCGTTACCGTTCCCGTCATCTGCTTGGGTCGGAAGGGGCACGGTGGCACGCCTGCGGGCACGGATCGAGCGAGCGGCTGCGCAGCATCGGCACACCGCTGCGCTGGTCGCCGCCGCCGGGCCGATCCTCGAGAGGTACTCCCCCAACGCCGCCCCCGCGGAGCAGTACGCCGAACAGCACGACCTCGCCGCGAGTCTGCGCTCCAACAGCGCGCTGCTCGCGCCCGGGTGGCTCGGGGCGCAACTGGACGCACTGGCGCCCAGCACGCCGCTCGGCGGGCCGCTGCCGCCCACGTTCGTGCGGGTCGGGCAGGCGCATCCGCTGGATGACGCGCGGTTCCCGGTGATCGTACCGCTGCTGCGGGCCGGCCATATCGCGATCGACGCCGATGCGCGCGACGCGCGCGTGGGTGGGCTGCTGCGCAGTCTCGTGCTGCGGCTGCTCGCCTCCTCACCGCCCGGCTCGGTGCGGATTCGGGCCATCGACGCCGTGGTCGACGGCGGGACCTTCGATTGGTTCACCGGGATCGACTCGATCATGCCGCGGCCCGCGAGCGACGCCGAGGGGCTGCGCAGCGTGCTCGACGAGGGCGAGCGCTGGCTCGCCGCGCGCACCGACGGGCCGGCCCCCACGCTGCTGATCGTCATCGCGTCGCTGCCCGAGCTCACCGAGGGCCGCGACCTCGCGCGCATCGCGCAGCTCGCGCACGCCGGGCCGGCCGGGCGGCTGCACCTGATCGCCGCGGGCTGGCCGCCGCCGCCGCTGACGCAGGAGACGACCCAGGCGCCGCTGCCGCACGCGACCCAGATCGCGATCCGCAACCCGCACGCGTGGGTCGGCGACCCGCCCGGCGCCACGTTCTCCGGCACCGGCACGGGCCCGAGCCGGCTCAACGCCCCCGTGTACCTCGACCCCGGGCCGCCCGTCGAGCTCGTCCGCCGCGTCTGCGCACAGCTCAGCGGGCCGTGGACGGCGCCGCCGGTGCCGGTGGGCGAGCCGAGCCGGACGGCCTGGCTCGAATACGTGGCGGCCGGCCAGCGCCTCGACGCCGTGCGGCGCGAGGTGATCGCGATCGTGGCCGAGCACAAGTCCGCGCTCAAGGCCGCCCAGCAGGACCTGCACAACATCCGGGCCAAGCTCGCGCACCACGAGGCCTACCTGTCCGAGGTGGCCGGCGAGGCGGGCGGGCGCCCCTTGGAGCTGCGTCCGGCGTGGCCGGAGATCCAGGCCGCGCACAACGCGCTGACCTCGGGCCCGCAGCCGGTCGACCCGCGCCGCGGCGCGCCGATGGCCCCGCCTCCGCCGCCGGCCGCGCTCTCCGGTGGCAGCGGCGCCTGGCCGCAGGGGCAGCGCATCCTCACGCCCCCGGTCAGCGCGCCCCCGTGGCCGCCGGTGTCGGGCGCGCCCCCGGTGTCGGGGGTGCCGACGTCCGCCATGCCGGGGACGCCGGCCGTCGCGAGGGCCGCGGGGTCCGCGACGGGCGGCCATCCGGTGGTCGTACCGCGCAGTGCCCCCCCGATCCCCCCGAACCCGCACAACACCGGGTCGGTCCCGCGCGTCCCCGTCAGCGGCGTGCCGAACCGCGTCAGCGGCGTGCCCGTGTCCGGCCCGGGCGGAGCCGTGGGAACGGGCGTCGTAAGCCCGCTGAGCCCACCGGTGCCGGGATCGGTTCCGGGGAGGGTGTCGACGGCACTGCGAATGGCCGCGGGCGGTCTGAAGCGCTCTGAGGCGGAGTTGACGACCCCGGGTCGCCAGGCGGCGTCCAACCGCCGCGTGTGGGTCAACGCCGGCGTCTACTTCCTGTTCGCACTCCTGGCCGCCATCGTGCAGATCCCGGCGCTGCTGGCGAGCGAGGAACTGAGCGGCGTCGGTCTTCTGGCCCTTCCCTGTGCGTTGGTACTGCCGGCGCTCTCCTTCGGACTCGGCTGGCTGACCATCGGCGCGATGACCCGCCGCACGACGTCCCGAACCCCGGTGCTGGGCCTGGTCATCAGCCTGATCGCCCTCATACCGATCCTCGTGTTCGGCGGCGTGATCCTGTTCTTCTGAGCGCCCCGGCGAACGCGAAAAGCAAACCACCCCAACGCCCCGGCGAACGCAAAAAACGAACCACCCCAACGCCCCGGCGAACGCGAGAAACAAACGACTCCAGCGCCCCGGCGAACGCGAAAAGCGATCGACCCCCAGCGGCCCGGCGAACGCGAAAAGCGACCGGCCCCCAGCGACCCCGCGAATGCGAACGCCGATCGACCCCTAGGTTCACGAGCGCGAAAAGCGAACGAATCGGCCCGGCGGCAGAAAGACGCCCGCAACAAAGAACCCCTGTGCCCGGTGTGGGCACAGGGGGTACAAATGCAGCAATCAACCGTGCATGATCAGCGCCATCGCCTCGGAGCGCGACTTGGCGTCGTCGCGAAGCAGTCCCCGGACCGCCGAGGTGATCGTGCGCGAGCCACCCTTCTGGATGCCCCGCATCGACATGCACATGTGCTCGCACTCGATGACCACGATGACGCCCCGCGGCTCGAGCTGGGCCATGAGCAGGTCCGCGATCTGTGAGGTCAGCCGCTCCTGCACCTGCGGCCGCCGCGCGAACACCTCGACGAGCCGCGCCAGCTTCGACAGCCCGGTGATGCGCCCGTCGACGCCGGGGATGTAGCCGATGTGCGCGACGCCGTGGAACGGCAGCAGGTGGTGCTCGCACATGGACTGCACCTCGATGTCCCGCACGAGCACGAGCTCCTCGTGGTCGGCCTCGAAGGTCGTGTTCAGCACCTGGGCCGGGTCGACGCGCAGCCCCGCGAACAGCTCGGCGTAGGCCCTGGCGACGCGGGCCGGCGTCTTGCGCAGCCCGTCGCGATCGGGGTCCTCGCCGACCGCGGTCAGGATCTCCCGTACCGCGACCTCGATGCGCTTCAGATCGACGTTGCGCTCGACCTCGACCCCGCCCAGCCGGCCGCTGACGAGCCGCGCCGCGACGTGATCCAGCTCCTGGTCGGCAACGAGCCCGACACCATCGTCGGTGTCGGGCTCGGTGCCGCTGTGCTCGCTCAGTGCGTGCCGTCCGGGGTCTCGCCCCCGCCGATGCGGACGTGGTCGTCCGCGCCGAAGCCGGTGGGCTGGGCGACCTCGGAGCCGTTCGCGCCGGCCTCGATCGCGCGCCGGCGACGGCCGTTGCCGCTGTAGGGCGCCATCGGGGGCCGCTTGACCACGCGCGCGCAGATGCGGGTCATGTCGGCCTGCGAGATGGTCTCCTTCTCCATGAGCTCCTCGACGATGTTGTCGAGGACATCGCGGTACTCGACCAGGATCTCCCAGGCCTCGTCGTGCGCGATCTCGATGAGGGAGCGCATCTCGGCGTCGATCTCCGCCGCGATCTTCTCGGAGTAGTCCCGCTCGTGGCCCATCGTGCGGCCCAGGAACGGCTCGCCGTCGCCGGTGCCGTACTTGACGGCGCCCAGCTTGGCGCTCATGCCGTACTCCGTGATCATCGACCGGGCGAGCGCGGTCGCCTTCTCGATGTCGTTGCCGGCGCCGGTGGTCGGCTCGTGGAAGACGAGCTCCTCGGCGGCGCGACCGCCCAGCGCGTACGCCAGCGTGTCGATCATCTCGGAGCGCGTCTGGGTGTACTTGTCCTCGGTGGGCAGGACCAGCGTGTGGCCCAGCGAGCGGCCGCGCGACAGGATGGTCACCTTGTGCACCGGCGCTGAGTGGGGCAGCGCCCAGGCGACGAGCGCGTGACCACCCTCGTGGTACGCCGTGACCTTCTTCTCGTGCTCGCTCATCACGCGGGTGCGCCGCTCCGGGCCGGCGATGACCCGGTCGATGGCCTCTTCGAGGTAGTCGTTGGTGATCGCCCGCTTGTCGTTGCGGGCCGCCAGCAGCGCCGACTCGTTGATCACGTTGGCCAGGTCGGCACCGGTGAAGCCGGGCGTGCGACGGGCGACCGAGTCGAGGTCGACGTCGGGCGTGAACGGCTTGCCCTTCGCGTGGACCCGCAGGATGGCCTTGCGGCCCTCCATGTCGGGGCGGTCGACCGCGATCTGCCGGTCGAAGCGGCCCGGGCGCAGCAGCGCCGGGTCGAGGATGTCGGGCCGGTTGGTCGCGGCGATCAGGATGACGCCGCCCTTGGTGTCGAAGCCGTCCATCTCGACCAGCAGCTGGTTGAGCGTCTGCTCGCGCTCGTCGTGACCGCCGCCCATGCCGGCGCCGCGGTGGCGACCGACGGCGTCGATCTCGTCGACGAAGACGATGGCGGGCGCGTTGGCCTTGGCCTGCTCGAACAGGTCGCGGACGCGGGAGGCACCGACACCGACGAACATCTCGACGAAGTCCGAGCCGGAGATCGAGTAGAACGGCACGCCCGCCTCGCCGGCGACGGCCCTCGCGAGCAGCGTCTTACCGGTTCCGGGCGGCCCGTAGAGCAGCACGCCCTTCGGGATCTTCGCGCCGAGCGCCTGGTACTTCGCCGGCGCCTGCAGGAAGTCCTTGATCTCGTGGAGCTCCTCCACCGCCTCGTCCGAGCCGGCCACGTCGGCGAACGTCGTCTTCGGGGTGTCCTTGGAGATCAGTTTCGCCTTGGACTTGCCGAAGTTGAGCACCCGGGAGCCGCCGCCCTGCATCTGCGACATGAACAGCAGCAGCAGGACCACCAGCACCGCGATCGGCAACAGGTTGATCAGCAGGCTGATGAAGATGTTGTCCTGGGTGACGTTGACGTTGTACTCGTCGAGCTTCTTCGCCGACTGCAGCGTGCTGAGCTCGTTCTGGAGTTCGTCGGCGCTCTGCGAGGAGAACTGGCCCTGGACCTTGTTGGTTTCCGTGCCCTTGACCTTGATCTTGTTCCTGAGATCGAGGTTGAGCGTCTGCTCCTTGTCCTGGATCACAGCCTTCTTCGCGTTGCCGCTGCGAAGCTGCTCGAGCACGACGGACGTGTCCGCCTTCGTGTAGCTCGGGCCGGAAGTGAAGAAGGAACTGAGCACGATGGCACCGATGATCACCAGAAGGATCCAGACCACCGGCCGGCGGAACAAACGGGTACGTTCCATGTTGTCGTCGGACGCCGCGGCGCCCGGCCCCTCCATCCGTAAGGCCGTCAACCGCGCCGGACCCACTTTCCGACGCGGTGCCGAAAGCGCCGCCAAGGTATGGGCTCAGTTGACGCTTGCGACCATTTGACGGTACACCGTGGCACCGACAGTCGCGGATCGGCGTGGGCCGGGGACGAGGTGCTCCCAGCAGACTCCCAGGAAACGTCCGCCGAACAGCCAGGTCAGCCGCGCCCGTAGACCGACGGCTTCAGGACCCCGACGAACGGCAGGTCACGGTAGCGCTCGGCATAGTCGAGGCCGTATCCGACGACGAACTCGTTCGGGATGTCGAATCCGACGTACCGCACCGGGATGTTGACCTTCAGCGCGTCGGGCTTGCGCAGCAGCGCGACCACGTCGACCCGGGCCGCCGAGCGGCTCTCCAGGTATTTCAGCAGCCACGACAGCGTCAGCCCGGAGTCGACGATGTCCTCGACGACGATCACGTGCCGCCCGGCGATGTCCCGGTCGAGGTCCTTGAGGATCCGCACGACTCCCGAGGACGTCGTGCCCTGCCCGTACGACGAAACCGCCATGAACTCGAGCTCCACCGGCGGGCCGACCCGCCCCAGCGCCCGCGCGAAGTCCGCCATGAACATGACGGCGCCCTTCAGCACGCCCACGAGCAGGATCGATTCGGCCTCGGCGTGATCGGCCGCGACGTGCTTGGCGAGCTCCGCGGTCTTCTCGCGGATCTGCTCCTCGCTCACGATGACGTGGTCGATGTCGGACGAGTGCCAGGTGGTGCCGTCGGCCATGCGACAAGCCTGCACTATCGGCGGCGCCGGATCGACGCGGGGTGTCCCAATGAGAGACCTGTCTCGCTGCAGGTTTTCCGTCAGTACCCCATCACCTGCCCGTCCGCGCGAGGCTCCGACCCCGCTGTGTAACCGGCGGCGGTTCGCCAGATCGCCTGCCCCATCCCGAACGCGCCCGGATCACGCTCGACGAACACGTTGTGACCTCGCCGTCGCAGTCCGTCCACCTCGGCGGCCAGCCCCGGCTCGACCAGCACGTCGAGGCCGCGATGCCAGTACCACCGCGGCCGGTCCAGCGCCGCCTGCGGATCGAGCCGCCCGTCCACGGTGGAAAGGACCACCTGGACGTGCCCCTGCGGCTGCATGTGCCCGCCCATCACGCCGAACGGGCCGACCGGCTCGCCACCGCGGGTCAGAAAAGCCGGGATGATCGTGTGATAGGGCCGCCGCCCCGGGCCGACCGCGTTCGGATGACCTTCCGCCAGCACGAACCCGGCGCCGCGGTCCTGCAGCCCGAACCCGGTCCCGGGCGGCACCACGTAGGAGCCGAACCCCATGTAGTTCGACTGGATCAGGCTGACCATCCGCCCCGCCGAGTCGGCCGTGCACAGATATACGGTCCCGCCCCGCCCCGGCTCGCCGGCGCCGTACCGCCCGGCCCGCTGCCCGATCAGCCCCCGCCGTCCGGCCAGGTAGCCGGGCTCCAGCAGCCCCCGCACGGGCCCGCCGGCGCCGGGATCGGCGACGAACGCGTGCGCGTCGGCGAACCCGAGCTTCATCGCCTCGATCTGTTCGTGCAGCGACGGCTCCGCGTAGCCGTCGAGCACGCCCAGCGCCACGAGCGCCGCGATTCCCTGCCCGTTGGGTGGGATCTCCCAGACCTCGTGCCCGCGGTACGACACGGAGATCGGGTCCACCCAGACCGACTCGTGCCCGGCCAGGTCGCCGGCCCGCAGCAGCCCACCGGTTCGCTCGGCGTGCGCGACGATCGCGTTCGCGATGTCCCCGCGATAGAAGTCCTCGCCGTCGGTGCTCGCAATCCGCCGCAGCGTGTTCGCCGCGTCCGGATTGCGCCACCGCTCCCCCGCGCGCGGCGCCCGCCCACCGAGCGTGAACACCCGCCCCCACTCCGCGAACTCCGCCCCGGCGAGCGCGGGATACACCCGCTCGGCACCGACCCGCCACGCTTCGGCAACGCGCGGTGACACGGGGTAACCCTCATCGGCGTACGCGATCGCGTCGGCGAACAGCTCCGCGAACGGCAGCGACCCGAACCGCGCGTGCAGGTCCCGCCACCCGGCCGGCGCGCCCGGCACCGTGACGGGCAGCCATCCGCGCGTCGGCATCGCGAGCTCGGCGTCGCCCTGGTGCCCCCCGAGCCCGTCGGAGGCGCTGGTGGCCCCCGCAAGGGCCAGGTCGCGCGTGAGCAGCGCCGGCGACCGCCCGGACGCGTTGAGCCCGTGCAGCCGCTCGCCGTCCCAGACCAGCGCGAACAGATCCCCGCCGATGTCGTTGGACCCCGGCTGCACCACGGTGAGCGCGACGGCGGTGGCGATGGCGGCGTCGATCGCGTTCCCGCCGCGCCGCAGCACGGCCAGCCCCGCACCGGCGGCGAGGCTCTGACTGGTCGCGACCACCCCGCGAGGAGCGAAAACCGGAGAACGCCGGATTTCGTACCGCATGTGCCCACCCTCCCCATCCGCCCGACAATGCCCACTCAGCAGACCACCTGGATCGGCCCCGAGAACAGTCCCCCTGATCGCGCCTCAGCGCTTTTCGCAACCGCGCTCCTGGCGTATGCGGCGACGCTCCCCGACATAGCGCGCAGCACGACCCGGCGATGTGTTCGGTGCGCCCTGACGATGTGCGCGGTGTGTCTCTGCGCACGTGCGCAACGCGCGGCGGCCATGTGCGCGACGCGTCCCGGCGCATGTGCGCAGCGCGGAGCCGGTGGGCTGGGCGCTTGAACGGCGTCCGGGGAGCCTTCCCGCAGCGCGGAGCCGGTGGGCTGGGGCACGTCAGCGGCGTCCGGGGAGCCTTCCCGCAGCGCGAAGCCGGTGGGCTGGGGCACGTCAGCGGCGTCCGGGGAGCCTTCCCGCAGCGCGAAGCCGGTGGGCTGGGGCGCGTCAGCGGCGTCCGGGGAGAGCCTTCTCGTGGCGGGGAGTCGGTGGGCTGGCGCGGCTCAGCGGTGTGCGTGCAGCCTTCCCGCGGCCCGGGACACGAACAGGGCACCGGGCAGCGCCACGGCGCCCTGGCCGCGCCAGCGCACGATCAACGCGTCGAGGGCGTCCACGTGCCGGTGCGACAGATCCGTGCCCGGCACCCCGAGGCGCAGCGCCCACGCGTGCAGCACCCGGCTGCGGATCGGACCCGGCATGCGCCGCAGGTCCGCCACCGCCAGCCCGCCAGCGTCGTCGAGCGCCCCGTTCAGCGCCTCGGCGGCGAGCCCGTCGAGGTACGCGGAGTCCGCCCCGACCAGCCGGGCGGTCCGGGCCAGGTTGCCAACGACGCCGTCGCCGAGCGCGGCCACCAGCGGCCGCACCCGCGACCGGGCATAGGCCGCGTCCTCGTTGTGCGGGTCCTCCCACACCGCGAGCCCCTCGGCCGCGCAGGCCGCCCGGGTCTCGGCCCGGCTGACGTCGAGCAGCGGCCGCACGAAGAGCACCCCGTTGCGCACCCGCCGCGGCGGCATGCCCGCCAGCCCGCGGGGACCGGATCCCCGGGCCAGCGCCAGCAGCACGGTCTCCGCCTGGTCGTCCCGCGTGTGCCCGAGCAGCACCATGGCGGCGCCGAGCTCGATCGCGGATGCCTCGAGCGCCGAGTACCGGGCCTCGCGAGCCGCCGCTTCCGGCCCCCCGGCACTCCCGACGCGCACGGTCCGCACCTGCACGGGCGCGAACCCGCGATCGACCGCCCAGTCGGCCAGATCCCCGGCCCGCTCCGCGGACCCGTCCTGGAGCCCGTGGTCGACGGTCACGAGCCCGCAGCGAACCCCCATCCGCCGGGCCACGAACAACGCCCCCACCGCCAGCGCCATCGAGTCCGCCCCGCCCGAGCAGGCCACGAGCACCGTGTCCCCCGCGGACACCCCGGCACCGACGTGAGGGGCGTTCCCCGCGGGAACCCCGGCACCGACGTGAACGGCGTACCCCGCGGAAAGCCCGGCACCGACGTGAGGGGCATTCCCCCCGGGAACCCCGGCACCGACGTGAACGGCGTTCCCCGCGGAACCCCCGGCACCCACGTGAGCGTCGCCGGCGAGCCGAAGCGGCGCGTCGCAATCGGGTTCGGTGGCGGGCGCCCGCTCGGTGACAGCCGGGCTCCCGGCCCATGGCGTGTGGTCCTGGGCCGCCATCGCCGTGGCTGGGTCCAGGAGCCGCGGCATGTCCGCGGACGCCGAGGGCCGGGAGCCCGGAGCTGACTCGCCGCCGGCGGCCCGGTCGGACTGCCGCGACATGTCCGCGGACCCCATGGGCCACGGGTCAGCGCCTGACTCGCCGCCGCTCTCAGGGATCGGCAGCCGCGGCGTGTCTACGGACGCCCTGAGCCCGGAGCCCGGACCTGGCTCGCCGCCGGTGTCCGGGTCCGGGGCGCCGGTGAGGGCGCGCCGGACCGCGTTGCGTACGGCGGCGACCGCCGGCGACAGCGCCGCCACTCGATCAGATGCTGCCGGCGGGCTTGGCCGGGCCCTCCGACTTGTCGTCCGAGGCAGGGGCGGACGGGTCGGTCAGGTGCTCGGCGACCCCGGGATCCGAGGACTCGGCGACGCGCATCGCCTCGCCCGGCTCGAAGGCGCCGATCGGCTCCGGTGCCGATTCGGTCGCGGCCGGCTCGGAGACCACGTGCCCGGGCTCGCCGCCGCCGGCGCCCGGCTCGATCTCGGCCGGCGTGTCGTCAACGTCGGTCCCGGCCGCGGAAGCCGGCTCGGCCTGGGCGTCGGGCGCGGCGGAGGAGTCGGCTGTGGCGGAAGAGTCGGGCGCGGCGGAGGAGTCGGCTGTGGCGGAAGAGTCCGGCGCGGCGGAGGAGTCGGTTGCGGCGGAGGAGCTGTGGGCCGCGGCCGACCAGGTGTCCGTCGGGGGTGCCGGCGGTACGACGGCCGGGGCGACCACGATCGTGGACTCCTCCGGCGTCAGGCCCGCCACCTCGGTCGGCTCGGCGACGCCCGCCTCCGCCGGGGACTCGTCCAGCGGCTCGGGCACCGTCGGCAGCGGGGCCGGCGGCTCCTCCACGGCCGAGTCCGAGCCCGAGGACGCGACCGAGGACGCCGCGGCGGCCGAGCCGGGAGCGGCGATCGAGGACGGCGGGGACGCGGCGGCCGAGCGGCTCAGGGCGCTCGACCCGAGGACCCGCACGATCCAGGCGTCGGGGTCGGAGAGCTCGTTGAGGCGCGGGATGGTCAGCGGCGACTGCCAGATGCGGTTGAAGCTCTCCATGCCGACGCGCTCGACGACGGCGTGGACGAACTTGCGCCCCTCCGCGTACTGCCGCATCTTCACGTCGATGCCGAGGAGCTTGCGCAGGACGCGCTCGAGGGGGTTGCCGGCCTCACGGCGGCGGTTGAACTTGGCGCGGATGTCGTCAACCGTCGGTACGACATCAGGACCCACGCCATCCATCACGAACTCCGCGTGGCCCTCCAGCACCGTCATGAGTGCGGTCAGGCGGTCGAGCACCGCCTTCTGGCCCGGCGTCTGCACGAGATCGAGCACCGAGACGCGGCTGTCGGGGTCGCGGACCACGTCGGCGAGGGCGGTCACGCCCCGGCGCAGACGCTCGGCGAGCTGGTCCTGGTTGAGCTGGGACGCGTCGACGAAGGCGCCGACCTCACCCAGGAAATATCCCCGCATCCACGGCACACCCGTGAACTGCACGCGGTGGGTGACCTCGTGCAGGCACACCCAGAGGCGGAAGTCGCGCGAGTTGGCGCCCAGCTTGCGCTCGGCCTCGACGATGTTCGGGGCGACGAGCAGCAGCTGGCCGGGGTCGGCGGAAAAGACCTCGTACTGCCCCAGGACCTTGCCGGAGAGGTAGGCCAGCACCGTGCCGGCCTGCACGCCGGTGAAGCGCGAGCCGATGGCCCCGACGATGGCGCCCGGTGGCTTGCCGCCCGCGAGCCGCTCAGCCAGCGGCTGAATGACCTCGCGCAGCCCCGCGATGTTGGTGGCGGCCCAGTCGCGGCGGTCGACGACGCGCACCGGCGGCGCCTGGACCATGGCCTTCAGGCCGGTGAACTCGGTGACGTGCCCGGATGCCTCATCGGCCAGGCCGCGTAGGTCGGTGACGGCGTCCGCGGCCTCCTCGTATGACACCGCGGGGCCACTCTTGCCCAGCGCCGCGGCGGTTGCTGCGGCCAGATCCCAATCGACGAACTGCGCCATGACCCAACCGTACCCGCGCCGGGCCACGGCTGCGGGAGGTGGAAACCCTGAGTACACCCTGATCGACGCAGCGTCACCCCGGGGATGCTCAGTGACACCCACAGGCGGCGAGAGCTGCGGCAACTCTGTCAAGGGCGACCACGGCCTGATCCGCGTTGGTGGTCTGGTCGGCCATGAACGCGAACGCCAGCGTGCGCCCGTCGGCGTCCACGACGACGCCGGCGAGCGAGTTGACACCGGTCAGCGTGCCGGTTTTCGCACGCACCAGCCCGGCGGCCGACCCGCCCTGGTCCGGCTTGAGGTAGCGCGTGGTGAGCGTCCCGGAGTACGCCGCGACCGGCAGACCACTGAAGATCGGGTGCAGGTCGGCGCGGTCGGGCCGGGCGGCCATCGCCAGGACGGCCGTGAGCAGGGCCGGGGAGAGCCGGTCGTTGCGCGAGAAGCCGCTGCCGTCGACCAGTCCGTAGGCGGTGACCGGCAGGCCGAGCTCCTCCAGGACGCTCTTCGTGGCCGCCGCCCCGCCCTCGAAGGAGGCCGGCTGGTTCTTGGCCAGCGCCACCTGCCGCGCGAGCGCGTCGGCGAGCACGTTGTCGCTCTCCTGCAGCATGAACTCGACCATGCGCGACATGGGCGCGGATTCGACCTTGCCGAGCTCCTTCGCGCCCGGCGGGGCGTTTCCGGCCGCGACGGCATTCGTCGGTACCCCCAATGCGCTCGCGAATGCCTGAGCCGCCTGGAGATCGGGCTTCGGGTACCGCTGGGCGTACTTCTGCTGCTTCTGCCGCCCGCCCTCGGTCATGATCGGCGTCATCACGGCGCCGGAGCCGCCGGTCGTCGCGTCGGCGTCCCAGCCCGGCCCGATGCCGGAGCCGCTGTAGATGCTGACGTCGTACGTCACCTTGGTGGGGGCCTGGCCGCCGAGCGCCTCTTTCACCTGCTTGGCGAGATCGTCGATGCGGGCGGCGCCGGGGTAGTACGACGTTGGGAAGACCGCGAGCGTCGGGTCGCCGCCCGCGACGAGCACGACCTCGCCCGGCTGCGTGCCCGCGACCACCTTGGTCGCGATGCGGTACGCGGGGCCCCTCGCCGCGAGCGCGGCCGCCGCGGTCACGAGCTTGGTGGTCGAGGCCGGGGTCATCGCCGCGTCCGGCTCCGAGGAGTAGATGGCCTGCCCGGTCGCGACGTCCACGACCGACGCGGTGATGTGCGGCCCGAGCTGCGGCACGGCCAGCAGCGGCTGCAGCGCCGAGGTGACCCCGGCCTGGGTCGGCAGCGGGGCCTGGGCGTCCGCGGCGGCGAGCACCGCCGGCGGCGCGGCCGGGGCGGTGCCGTCCGTCCAGTGCGTCTTCTGCCCGCCCGCGAGGCCGAGTCCATTGACGATCTGTGTTCCGGCGGAGACCGAGGCCAGGGCGGCACCGAGCGCCAGGACCACCGCGACGACGGCGGCGATCAGGCCGGCCCGGCCGCGCGGTTGTGGTGTTTCCCTCGCCATCCGACCCTCCCCGTGATGCCCGACCGTGCCGTACGCGAGACTAATGGTCGGCGCAGCGGTGCGAGGGTGAGGAGTCGTCAGATGGACTTCGACGTCACGGTCGAAATCCCCAAGGGTCAGCGCAACAAGTACGAGGTCGACCACGCCACCGGCCGGATCCGGCTGGACCGAACGCTGTTCACCTCGACGCAGTACCCGGCCGACTACGGCTACATCGAGGGGACGCTCGGCCAGGACGAGGACCCGCTCGACGCGCTCGTGCTCGTGCAGTCCCCGACCTTCCCGGGCTGCCTGATCCGTTCCCGGGCGATCGGGATGTTCCGCATGACGGACGAGAAGGGCGGCGACGACAAGGTCCTGTGCGTCCCGGCCGACGACCCGCGGCTGGAGCACCTGCGGGACATCCACCACCTCGGCGAGTTCGACCGCCTGGAGATCCAGCACTTCTTCGAGGTCTACAAGGACCTCGAGCCCGGCAAGAGCGTCGAGGGCGCGACCTGGGTCGGCCGCGTCGAGGCGGAGGCGGAGATCGCCGAGTCGCGGCGCCGTTACGCCGAAGCCATCGCCGCGGGCACGTACCACGACCCCGGCGTGGCCCCGATCGCCCGCCCGGTCGACTAGACCGTCGGGTCACCGCGAAGGCGCCCGGTTCGTCCGACAACCGGGCGCCTTCGCGGTGTTCAGGGCGCTTTTCACGGCGTTCAGCGCCATCGCGGCGTTCAGCGCCTTCGCGGGGGGTCAGAGGAAGAGGCCGTACAGCCCCAGAACCGCGCAGGCGAGCGGCACCATCGCGACCACGCACAGGGTGTCGAGCAGATCTGCCGCGCGCCCGAGGTAGGGCGAGACCGGATGCGACGCCGCCCGCGCTCCCGCCACGGCGACGCCGAGCGCCACCAGCGGTACCACGGCAGCGACGATCCGGACATCGAACCCGGGGAACAGGGCGAGCAGGGCGAAACCCGCCACCCCGGCCACGATCAGCGGCAGCCGTTGCCGGATGGTCAGGAAGGTGCGGGCGCGCAGCAGCAGCGCGGCCGCGGCGACCGCGACGAGCACGGTGCCCGAGACGTCCCCGGACCGGGCGAGCAGCAGTGACCCGCCCACCGCGGCCGCGGCGAGCCCGATCAACATCCCCGTGAGCAGTTCGTCGGTGCGCGCGACGGCGGCGAAGATCCGGCCCCGGTCGGCGGCCGGCCCGCGCCCGCCCGGGGAGAGGTCGGCCGGCGTGGCCACGACCGGCATCGGCAGGCGGCCGAGCCGGATGGCCAGCAGCGGCAGCCCGGCCACGCCCGCCACCAGCACGGCGAGCAGCACCGCGGCCGCGGCGGCCGGGCGGGTCACGGTGGCGAGGAGCCCGGCCAGCGAGCCGAGCACGCCCACGGTCGCGCCGGCCGCGAACAGGCGCATCAGGTGCGCGACGCCGACGGCGCCGACGAGCGCGGCCAGCAGGAGCGCCACGGCTCCGAGCAGCGCGCGGTCCGACGCCGCGGCGGCCGCGGGCGCCGCCAGCCACCCGCCGGCGGCCGCGAACGGCAGCGCGTAGGCGGCCAGGTTCGCACCGACCAGCGCGTCGCCGTAGGCCCGCGACGCCGTGATGCCGGCCAGCAGCAGCCCGGCGGCGACGGCCGCGGCGGCCAGGGGCAGATCGGCCCGGACGACGGCGATCAGCGCGACGAGCAGCCCGGCCCCGGCGACCCCGATCGCGGCCGCCCGGGTCGCGGCCGGGCCCCACGGGAGGCCCTGCCGGCGCGCGCCCGCGGCGATGGCCTCGACCACGTCGTCGTATTCCAGCTCCGGCCAGCCGGTGCGGGCCGGGACCAGGTGCAGGACGGTGCCGTCGCGCACCCCCTGCCCGGCCAGCCCGGCGGCGCTCGACAGCGTGGTGCCGTCGGCCCGCCGCAGCAACCATCCGCCGTGCCGTTCACCCTCGTCGGCGAGCCCGTCACCCGCGTGCCGCAGGAGCTCGGGAAGCAGTTCAGCCAGCGGTACCGCATCAGGCACCGCAACATCGACGCGCCGCCCGGGCGCGTTGATCGTGATGCGGGCCAGACCGGCCGCGGCAGTCGACATGGGCATAGAACTACCACGATCCGTCGGCACGCGTCGCCCCCGTGCGCCCGCCGATTTCACAGCGTGAACAAGTCGTCACGATCCATGGTCCGGGGCGGAAAATTGTCGTACGCCTCACTTAGGGTTTCCGGCGTGACCACGGTCGTCGTGAAGCGTTCCCCGCGCCGGCCCGCTCCGGAGATCCCGAGCGGGGAGATCGTCGTGAGCGCACCGCCGGAGATCCCGCCGGCCCCCGCATCGCGCTGGCAGCAGCTGGTGCAGGTGGTGCCGATGCTCACCGGCACCATCGCGACGGCCCTGCTCTTCGCCGGGCGCGAGGGCGGGGCCTATTCCTATGTCATCGGCGCCGTCTTCGGCTTCTCGACGCTCGGCATGCTGCTCACGTCCACCGGTGCCGGCTCGCCGAAGAAGGCCGAGATGGCCGCGGCCCGCCGCGAATACCTGCGCCACCTCGCCCAGCTGCGCCGGCGGGTCCGCGAGACCGCGGCCCGGCAGCGCACCGGCCTGCACTACCGGCACCCGGACCCGCACGCGCTCTGGTCATCGGTCGACGGCTATCGGCTGTGGGAACGGCGGGCCACCGACGGTGACTTCGCCATCGTGCGGGTCGCCACCGGCCCGCAGACGCTCGCCACTCCACTCATCCCGCCGACGACCCGCCCGCTGCAGGACCTGGAGCCGATGACCGCGGCCGCGCTGCGAAGGTTCCTCGACGCCTACTCGGTGGTCCCCGGCCTGCCGGTGGCCGTCTCCCTGCGCAGCTTCGCCCGCGTCCACCTGCGCGCGGGGCGGGCCGCCGCCGGGCCGACCGGCGAGCACGACCCGGCGCGGGCGCTGGCCCGGGCCGTCCTCGCGCAGCTCACGGTGTTCCACGCCCCCGACGACCTGCTCGTCGCGGTCTGCGCCGGGCCCGACCGGCGCGCGTGGTGGGAGTGGACGAAGTGGCTGCCCCACGCCCTGCACCCCACCCGGACCGACGCGCTCGGCCCGGTGCGTCTCTTCGCCGAGACCGCCGGGGAGCTCGAGGAGCGCCTCGACGACTTGCTGCGCAGCCGCGGCCGGTTCGATGCCGAGCGGGAGGGGCCGCCGGCCGCGCCATACATCGTGGTGGTGCTCGACGGCGGCGACCTGTCCGGCAGCGCGCACCTGGGCACCGACGGCGGCATCGACGGGGTGACCATCGTGGACCTCGACCGGGAGCCGCCGCGGCTGCTCGACCGGTCCGCGATCGTGCTGGACACCGTCGGCGGCCGGCTCGCCACGATCACCGCCGACCACGACGTCGCCGAGCCGCCGCCGGCGATCGGGGTCGCCGACGCGCTCGACGCCGCCGAGGCCGAAGCCGTCGCCCGCCGGCTGGCGCCGCTGCGACTGGCGGCCGCGACCGGCCTCGACGGGGCGCCGGGCGACGGGCGGGACGCCGGCGCCGAGCTGGACTTCCCGGCGCTGCTGGAGATCGGTGACCCGGAGACGCTGGACCCCGCGAAGTCGTGGGCCCCGCGGCCGCACCGCGACCGGCTGCGCATCGCGATCGGCGTCGGGCAGCAGGGCCAGCCGGTCGACCTGGACCTCAAGGAGTCGGCCGAGGACGGGATGGGCCCGCACGGGCTGCTCATCGGGGCGACCGGCTCCGGCAAGTCGGAGCTGCTGCGCACGCTGGTGCTCGGCCTCGCCGCGACGCACTCGTCCGAGACGCTCAACTTCGTGCTCATCGACTACAAGGGCGGCGCGACCTTCGCCCGGATGGACCGCCTCCCGCACGTCGCCGCGTTCATCTCCAACCTGCGCTCGGAGCTGCTGCTGGTCGACCGCATGACCGACGCGATCACCGGCGAGGTGGTCCGCCGCCAGGAGGTGCTGCGCCGGGCGGGCGACTACGACTCGGTCCGCGACTACGAGCGGGCCCGGGCCGGGGGTGCGCCGCTGGCCCCGCTGCCGAGCCTGCTGGTCGTGGTCGACGAGTTCAGCGAGCTGCTGGAGGCCAAGCCGGACTTCATCGACCTGTTCGTGCAGATCGGGCGGGTGGGCCGGTCGCTGGGCATCCACCTGCTGCTCGCCTCGCAGCGGCTGGAGGAGGGCCGGCTGCGCGGGCTGGACACGCACCTGTCGTACCGGATCGGCCTGCGCACCTTCAACTCGCTCGAGTCCCGGACGGTGCTGGGGGTGCCGGATGCGTACGAGCTGCCGAAGAAGCCCGGCGGGCACGGCATCCTCAAGTCCGGCACCGAGCCGCTGACCCGGTTCAAGGGCGCCTACGTCGGCGGGGTGTGGCGGCGGGCGGGGCGGGCCGCGGCGAGCGCCGGCGGCGGGCGGCCGCGGGTGATGGCATACGGGACGCGGTACGTGCCCGTGCCGCCCGCACCCAAGCCCGAGCTGGAGCCGTCCGAGGCGCCGGAGGGCGAGAGCCTGCTCGACATCATCGTCGACCAGCTCGCCGGGCGGGGCGTGCCCGCGCACCAGGTGTGGCTGCCGCCGCTGGCCTCATCGGCACCGCTGGACGACGTGCTCGGGCCGGTGGCGGTCGACCCCGACCGCGGGCTGACCGTCACCCGCCCGCAGCTGCACGGAGCGCTGCAGGTGCCGGTCGCGCTCATCGACAACCCCCTTGAGCAGCGCCGGGACGTGCTGTGGTTCCGGCTCGACGGCGCCCAGGGGCACGTCGCGGTGGTGGGCGGGCCGCACAGCGGCAAGTCGGTGGCGCTGCGCACGCTGGTCACGGCCCTGGCGCTCACCCACACACCGGCCGAGATCCAGGTGTACTGCCTGGACTTCGGCGGCGGCCAGCTCGCCGGACTGCGGGAGCTGCCCCACGTCGGCGGGGTCGCGGGGCGCCTGGACGCCAACGCGGTCCGGCGCACGGTCGGCGAGATCGCCGCCCTGCTCGCGGCGCGAGAGCAGCGCTTCGCCGCGGCCGGGATCGACGGGATGCCCACTTACCGGCGGCGGCGCGCGGCCGGCGGGCCCGGGAGCCCCGACGACGGCTGGGGCGACGTGTTCCTGGTCGTCGACGGCTGGCCCAGCGTGCGCAAGGACTACGAGGACCTTGTGGCGGTGGTGGTCGACGTCGCCACGCGCGGGCTGTCCTACGGCATCCACGTGGTCGTCTCCGCCTCGCGCTGGATGGACTTCCAGTCCGGCCTCCGCGACCTGCTCGGGGCGCGGATCGAGCTGCGGCTCGGCGACCCCGGCGACTCGTTCGGCCCGCGCCGGGCGGCCGCGGCGGTGCCGCTCGAGACGCCGGGGCGCGGGGTGACGCAGGACGGACTGCACCTGCTCGTGGTGGAGCCGCGGCTGAACGGGGCCGAGCCTGGCGAGCTGGTGCGGACGATCGCCTCGGCCTGGCCCGGCGCGCCCGCCCGGCCGGTGCGGATGCTCCCCGCGTCGGTGCCCTGGTCCGAGATCGCCGATGACGCCGACCCGGAGAACCGGCTCGCGCTGCCGATCGGCATCGCCGAGTCCGACCTGCGCCCGGTGCGCATCGACTTCGCGGTCGAGCCGCACCTGCTGGCCTTCGGCGACGCCGAGTGCGGCAAGTCGACGCTGCTGCGCGGCCTGGCGACCTCGATCAGCACCCGGTTCACGCCGGAGGAGGCGCGGATCGTGCTGATCGACCATCGGCGCAGCCTGCTCGGGGCGGTGCGGACGGAGCACCTGATCGGGTACGGCACGGGGACGCAGCAGACCGTCGACCTCATCGCCTCGGTCGCGGACTACATGCAGCGGCGCCTGCCCGGGCCGGACGTGACCGAGGACCAGCTGCGCAACCGCAGCTGGTGGAGCGGCCCGCAGTGCTTCGTGCTGGTCGACGACTACGACCTGGTGCCGACGGCCGCCGGGAACCCGCTCGCGCCGCTGCTGCCCTACCTCGCGCAGGCACGCGACATCGGGCTGCACCTGATCGTCGCCCGGCACAGCGGCGGCGTTGGGCGCGCGCTCTTCGAGCCGGTGCTGCAGCGGCTGCGCGAGCTCGCTTCGCCGGTCGTGCTCATGTCGGGCGACCGGGACGAGAGTCTGGCCTTGAACAACGTGCGGTTCAGCGCTCTGCCGCCGGGCCGCGCTCGACTGGTCACGCGGAAGGAGAGCGGCACGCTGATTCAGATCGCCGACTGCCCCGTCGCCTGATCCCCCTTAGACGCGGCCCGCACCGGGCCGTTCCGGGCCGGGGCGGCCCTTCGAGCCGGGCCGGGCCGAGCCCGGCCGCTGCGCCTCGCATGAACGCGGCGGACGGCGCCGCGCCGGCGGCCTCGGACTGCCCGTCGCGGCGGCCGGTCTGTGTGGGCCGCGAGAAGACGATCGCGCGGCTGGAGTTGCCGACCACGCGCTCTCGCAGCGCGGTGCGAGTGAGCCGGCGAGCGGCTCCCCAGCGCAGCGTCGTCGGTGGGACGGGACCGTGGGGAGGAGCCGTTGTAAGCGCTGGGCCGAATGGATTACCACCTTTCGGCGAGGTGTGGCCAGACACCTGACAGATCCGACAAGACGGTCCAGAATGTCTCCATCGCGCACACCTCCATCGCCCGCGCCGCCGGCCGTGCCCTTGCTCTGGGGCTGTCGGCGGCGCTCGCGTGTGCGGTGGGAGTCGGGGTTGGGCCGGCGGCCGCGGTCGCGTACGAGGCCCGCAGCGAGCAGTGGCAGCTCACCGCCCTCGACGCGCGGGACGCCTGGAAGGTCTCGACCGGCAAGGGCGTGATCGTCGCCGTCATCGACAGTGGGGTGGACGCCACCCACCCGGATCTCGCCGGGCAGGTGCTGCCGGGGCTCGATCTCGTCGACCCCGCGGCGGGGGGCGAGGGGAAGGTCGACCCGGTCGGGCACGGTACGACCGTCGCCGGCCTCATCGCGGGCAACAACCGGGATCGTTCGGGGGCCGAGGGTATCGCGCCGGGGGCGAAGATCCTGCCGATCCGGGTGCTGGACACCGCGAACAAGTACGACGATCCGGGTGTCGTGGCCAAGGCGGTGCGCTGGGCGGTGGATCATCGGGCCTCGGTGATCAACCTTTCGCTGGGCGGGGCGCTGCGCAGCGAGGTGATCGCGGAGGCGCTGCGGTACGCGGCGGAGCACGATGTCGTGGTCGTCGCGTGTACCGGCAACATCGCCACCGACCCGTCGATCCACCAGGTCTGGTATCCGGCGCGGGAGCCCGGAGTCGTGGCGGTGGCCGGCCTCGGCGCGCGGACCAGCGCCTCCAAGGGTGACGTGCTCTGGTCCGGCTCGCTCACCGGGCCCGAGACGGTGCTGACCGCGCCCGCGGTGGATCTCACGGGGGCGAAGCCCGGCGGCGGGTACTGGCAGGTGCAGGGCACCAGCTTCGCGACTCCCCTGGTCGCCGGGGCGGCCTCGCTGGTGCGCGCCCGGTTTCCGAGGATGAGCGCCGCGAACGTCATCAACCGGCTCATCGGCACGGCCAAGGACCTCGGGCCCAAGGGGCGCGACGACCGGTTCGGCTACGGCGAGGTGGACCCGGTCGCGGCGCTGCGCGACACGGTCGGCGAGGTCGCGACCAACCCGCTCGCCGAGGACGCCTCGGGGCCGGCTCCGGCCGGCGACGAGCGGGCCGAAGAGGCGCAGGCCGAGCAGGCCGGGCCGCTGCGACCGGGCGGGGCGGCGCCGATGCCGGACTCGTCCGCGGAGCCGGGCCTGCGGCAGCTGGCGAGCGGCGTGCGCGCGGAGGCCGGCGCGGTCGCGGGCCTCACGGCGGTGCTGGTGATCTCCCTCGCGGGCGCTTCCGGGGTACTGCTCCGTCACCGCCGCCGCGCCCGGAACTCGACCACGCTGTAACCGCCGCGCACAGTCCGGACCGAGTCGGCGACAACCAGCCCATGGCACCACATCGCAGTGCCCTGGCGCGGGAGGCTAGGCGCACTCCCCCGTCTGCGTCGGGTCGGTGTGCTGCTTGCCCGCATCGGCGACCTGCGACGCCTCGTCCGCCGTCACCGCGAAGCCCGTCTGCGGATCGTCCGCCGCCGCGGCGAAGATGACCCCGATGACCTGGCCGTCCGTGGAGAGCAGCGGGCCGCCCGAGTTGCCGGAGCGGACCAGCGCCCGGATCGTGTAGATCTCCCGGGTCACCTTGTCCTTGTCGTAGATGTCCGGGCCGGTGATGTCGCGGTGGTCGCGGATGCGGGCCGACTGCGCGTCGTACGGCCCGTCGAGCGGGTACCCGAGCACGATCGCGTCGTCGTTGGACTCGGCCTTCTTCGCGGCGAAGGGCAGGACCGGGGCGTTGAGGCTCTTGACGTAGAGGACCGCGATGTCCCGCTTCGGGTCGTAGGCGACCACGGTCGCGGGCAGCGGGCGCGAGGAGCCGTCGACGAGGACGCTCACGGTCTTGGTGCCGGCCACGACGTGGGCGTTGGTCATGACGCGGTTCTGCGAGTAGACGAAGCCGGAGCCCTCGATGCGCCGCGAGCAGCTCGGCGCCTGGCCGAGGACCTTGACCACGGACTTCTTGGCGTTCTTGACCAGCTCGGAGCCCGCGAGCTTCGGGTCCGGCGGGGAGACCTCCTTGACCCGGGTCGGCGAGAGCCCGTCGAAGACGTCCGGGAAGCCGCGGGTGTCGACGGTGTCGCGCAGCGCCTGGGAGAGGGCGTCGGCCTGGGCCGGCATCGCCTTGTCGACCACGTTGAGGATGATCGAGTTGCTGACCGAGCGGGCCAGCCAGGGCAGCGACGACGTGCTCAGCGGGGCGGCGACGAGCCACACCACGAGGAGCACGGCCACGACCGAGACGACGGCGCCGCCCGCGTTGTCGACGGCCTGGGCGTTGCGGCTGACGATCGCGTTGCGCAGCCGGTTGCCCACGAAGCTCGCGAGGGCCTGGCCGGCGACGGCGAGGCCGAAGACCGCGGAGAGCGACACGACCACGCGGGCCTGGTCGGAGGAGAAGAACTGCTCGGCGATCATCGGGCCGAGCTGCAGGCCGAGCAGCGCGCCCCCGAAGAACCCGATGAATGACAGCAGACCGACAAGGAAGCCCTGGCGATATCCGTTGACGGCGAACATCACCATGAGGAGCAGAAGGACGAGATCGATCACGCTGCCAGACACGCATTCAACGTACAGGTGTGGCACCAGATGCCGGCAGTTCCTCGACCCGGCCCGTCGGCCACGGCACCGCCCATCCGCCGAGTTCCAGCAGCGTGGACAGCACGCCGGCGGTGAAGCCCCAGACCAACATGTCGTGAATCCGAAACGCCGGGCCGATCCAGCCGCTGGGGTGGCGAAGCCGCAGGCGGTGGGCGGGATCGACCAGCTCGCGGATGGGGAGGCGCTCGACGCGGGCCACCTCGCGCGGGTCGGCCGGGCCGACCGGGTGCGGCTCGCGCCACCAGGCGAGGACCGGCGTGACGAGGAAGTTGCTCACCGGGATCCACAGCGTCGGCAGGGTCGTGATGACCTCGACCGAACTCGCGTCCAGGCCGACCTCCTCCTCGGCCTCGCGCAGCGCGCACGCGATCGAGTCGGCGTCGCCGGGGTCGACCGCGCCGCCGGGGAACGCGGGCTGGCCGGCGTGGTTGCGCATGTCCGCGGCGCGCTGGAGCAGCAGGATGTCGGGGCCGGTGATCGGGTCCTCGCCGAAGAGCACGAGCACCGCACTCTGCCGGCGGCCCTCCCCGTCGGGCGTGGGCAGGCGCGTGAAGTCGGCCGCGTCGGTGTTGCGGATGTTGGTGAGCAGCGGCTCGAACCAGCCGGGCAGGTCCGGGGGCGGCTCGATCACACCGTCACCCCCAGATGCTGCCGGGCCAGCTCCCGCAGCTTGTCCGCGGTGAGCGCCGGGCCCTGGTAGGCGTACACGATGTGCCCGCCCGGGGCCACGAACAGCGTCGAGGGCAGCGTGACCAGCGCCTTGGACACCAGCGGGCTCGCCGCCACCGCGAACTGCTGCCCCTGGTCCTCCAGCATCGGGAAGGTCAGCTTCGCCTCCGTGATCACGGACTGGGCCTGGTCGTGGCGGTCCTTGGTGACGATGCCGACCACGCGCACCTTCCCGGCCGCCGCGACCTGCTCGAGCGCGGGCAGCTCCTCGCGGCACGGCGGGCACCACGAGGCCCACAGGTTCACGATCGTCGGCTCGGAGCCGAGGTCGGCCACGTCGATGAACCGGCCGCCGTCGAAGCAGGGCAGCGCCATGGCCGGCAACTGGGGGCCGGACGCGGCCGCGGCCGGGGCCGAAGGGGTCGCCTTCTCGATGCAGCGCGGGCCGGTGCTCGCCGCGGTGTCGCCGGCCGTCGGGGCCTTCACGTCCGCGGTGCAGGCCGCGAGCGCCGCGACCGTTGCGAGCAGGGCCGCGGCGAGCCGGAGCCGCCTCACAGGACCAGCTCCGCGAGCTCGCCCGCGCGCGGGCCCTTGAGCAGCTTGGTGGCCGCCTCCACCTCGGTCGGGCCCAGACCGTACGACGGGCAGTCCTTGCGCAGGGTGCACGCCCCGCAGGCCGGTTTGCGCGCGTGGCAGACGCGGCGGCCGTGGAAGATCATCCGGTGCGAGAGCATCGTCCAGTCCCGCGGCGCGAACAGCGTCGCGACGGCGAACTCGATCTTCACCGGGTCGGTCTCGTCCGTCCACTTCCAGCGGTGGACCATGCGCTGGAAGTGGGTGTCGACCGTGATCCCGGGCACGTCGAAGGCGTTGCCGAGGATCACGTTGGCGGTCTTGCGCCCGATCCCGGGCAGCGCGACGAGCTCGTTGAGCGTCCCCGGCACCTCACCGTCATGCCGCTCCACCAGCGCCTGCCCGAGCCCGATGAGCGACTCGGTCTTGTTGCGGAAGAAGCCGGTCGGCTTGATGAGCTCCTGCATCTCGATCGGGTCGGCCGCGGCGTACGCGGCGGCGTCCGGGTAGCGCGCGAACAGCTTCGGCGTGACCTGGTTGACGCGCTCGTCGGTGCACTGGGCGGACAGGATGGTGGCGACGGCGAGCTCGAGCGGGGTGGTGAAGTCGAGCTCGCAGTGCGCGTCGGGGTGGATCGTCACGAGGGCGCGGCCCATCCGCCGCGCCCGCCGCTTCAACGCCAACGCCGTCTCAGTCACGCAACGACAATACGTCGCCCGGTACGGCCCCCGGTCGAGCGACTCCGTCACAGTCAACCAAGCGCTTGATCAACCGCGGGCCGGACGCCCCGCACGAAGGCGTCAGGAGGCGGCCGGCTGCGTGATCGTGCCGTCCTGCGCGATCTGGGCGCCGGTCTTCGGGAAGTCCTGCTTGGTAAGGTTCGACACGAAGGGGATGGCCTGCTTCTTCGGGTCGGGCTTGGGCAGCCCGGGCGCGACCATGTAGGTGGCGGTGAGCTTCCCGGCCTTGAACGTACCGTCGCCGAGCAGCGTCACCTTCAGCACGCCGCCGATGCCGACCGTCCCGTTGTAGGACAGCGCCTTGTAGCCCGCGAAGTTGCCGAGGCTGTAGGCGATCAGCCGCCCCTTGTAGAACTCCATCGCGCGCATCACGTGCGGCCCGTGCCCGATGACCAGGTCGGCGCCGGCGTCGATGACGCGGTGGCTGAAGGCGACCGGGTTGCAGCGGTTCTCGCCGAGGAACATCTCGGTCTCGTTCTTCGCGTGCGTCTTGTCGGAGCCCTCGGCGCCCATGTGGACCTGCACGACCACGAGGTCGGCCTTGGTCGTGGCCTCCTTGACGATCTTCTCCGCGGCGTCGAGATCGGAGCAGAGGTTCGACCATTTGTAGGAGGCGAACCCGATCACCGCGATCTTCACGCCCTTGGCCTCGCCGACGGAGATGTCGCCCGGCCAGCCGGTGTACTTGATGCCGGCCCCGTCCAGCGCCTTCTGCGAGTTCTTGTAGCCGACCTCGCCGTAGTCGTAGGCGTGGTTGTTGGCCATGTTCATCATCTTGAAGCCGGCGTCGGTGAGGTTCTGCACGTAGGCCGGCGGGGTGCGGAAGGCGAAGCAGGTCTTGCCCGCGACGTCGGCCGAGCACTTGCCCACGCCGGTGTCGTCGGTCAGCACCTGCTCGAGGTTGCCCATCTGGAAGTCCGCGACCAGATACTCCTTCACCGGGTCGAAGAAGCCCTTGCCGTTGTTCGGCGGCAGCCCGCCCGGGGCCATGCCCATGACGATGTCGCCGGTCGCGCTCAGCGTGATGCCCTCGGCCGGGCCGGGGACCGCGCCGGCGGCGGGCGCGGACGAGCCGCCACCGGCCGCGTCGGAGCCGCCGCCACCCTTCGGCTGCTGGGCCGGGCCCTGGGTCGAGGCGGGCTTCTCGTCGCCGCCGAGGAAGGTGGCCGCGCCCGCCGTTCCGGCGCCGATGACCACGGCGGCCACCGCGCCCAGGATGATCGCGGTGCGCCGGCCGCCGCCGGAGCGCGCGGGTGGCGGATCGCCGGGCAGCGGCAGCTTGCGCCGGCCCGCCCGCTCCTCGGGCTCGTAGGCCCGGGCGGAGTAGAGGTCCTCGGGGCGCCGCTGCTGCCCGGGCGCCGGCTCGAACAGGGGCGCGACCGGCGGGGAGCCGTAGACCTGGCCGGAGACCGGACCGGTGCGGTCGCCGCCGAACGAGCCGCCGCCCCAGACGTTGCCGGAGCCGGGCTCCGGGGTGGGGTCCGGGCGCGGGTTGCGACCCGCCGCGAATCCGTCGAAACGACCGGTGGGCGCCCCGTAACCTCCGGCCGGTCCCGTCGGTTGCTCAGGGTGAGAGGGCGCAGGGCCGCGCCGCTCCGGCTGCTCGGGCTGCTCGTCCGGCCAGCGGGAGGGTCCGCCGTACACCGTCATGCGATCCACTCCACCACTCGGCGACGCCCCGAGCTCACGTTGAGCACGGGCTGGTCGTGTCCGACGCGAAGATATCGCACCCCCGCGAACGGTGGGCCACCCTTGCGCAGGACGACCCAGCCGCAGGTCGCGCGGTACCATCTCCGCCTGCCCACCCTCGGTCAACACGATCCCGTATGCATAAACTGGCGTTCGCGCGATCGCTTCGCAGCGGAGAGGACGCGCCGAGGATACGAGGTGGACGCGATGGACGAGGTACTGGCGCGGAGCGGGATTTTCCAGGGGGTCGAGGCCGACGCCGCGGAGTCGCTCGCCAAGGAGATGGAGACGATCGACGTCCGCAAGGGCGAGGTCGTGTTCAGCGAGGGCGAGCCGGGCGACAGTCTCTACATCGTGCTGTCCGGCAAGATCAAGGTCGGGCGCCGGGCGGCGGACGGCCGGCAGAACCTGATCGCCGTCATGGGCCCGAGCGACATGGTCGGCGAGCTGTCGCTGTTCGACCCCGGGCCGCGCACCGCCACCGCCACCGCCGTGCTCGACACGCGGCTGGCCCGGCTGCGCAAGCAGGCGCTGCGGCCGTGGCTGACCAACCGGCCGGAGATCGCCGAGCAGCTGCTGCGCGTGCTGGCCCGCCGCCTGCGCCGCACCAACGACTCGCTGGCCGACCTCATCTTCACCGACGTGCCCGGCCGCGTGGCCAAGACGCTGCTGCAGATGGCGGGCCGCTTCGGCACCCGCGACGGCGGCGTGCTGCGGGTCAACCACGACCTCACGCAGGAGGAGATGGCCCAGCTCGTCGGCGCCTCGCGCGAGACGGTCAACAAGGCCCTGGCCGACTTCGCCTCCCGCGGCTGGCTGCGGCTGGACGGCAAGAGCGTGATCATCATGGACCCCGAGCGTCTCGCCCGCCGAGCCCGCGTCTGAGAGCGCTCCGCGCGAGCCGGGCATGACTCGGGTCCGCCGGGGGCACGACCGTCGCTCCCGCCAGGCACCGCTGGGCGCTGCGCGCCGACGCTGCCAGGTCCGCCGCTGGTCGCCCTCGGAGCGCTAGGAAGCAAAACCGGACAGGTCCAAGAAGAAAAGGCCGCCCAGACACCCCGGGCGGCTTTTCTCGGCACCAAAAACAATCAGTCTTGACTGTTTGTTTCCGGGCGAGGACCCTGGGAGCCATGCAGGAACGCAGCCGGGTCACGCAGCGGCGCCTGCTCGAGGCCACCGTCGAGTGCCTCTACGAGTTCGGCTGGTCCGGCGCCACCACCACGGTCATCGCCGAGCGCGCCGGCGTCTCCCGCGGCGCCCAGCTGCACCACTACCCCACTCGCGCCGCTCTGGTGCTGGCCGCCGTGCAGCACCTGGCCGAGCGGCGGGCCGAGGAGATCCGGGTCGAGGCCGCCGCGCTGACCGGCGACCGCGAGGAGCGCCTGGACCGGGTCGTCGAGCTGCTCGCGGCCGCGTTCACCGGCCCGCTGTTCGTCGCGGCCCTGGAGGTCTGGGTCGCCGCGCGCACCGACGCCGAGCTGCGCGACGCGCTCGTGCCGCTCGAGGCGCGGGTCGGCCGCGAGATGCACCGGCTCACCGTCGACGTGCTGGGGGCGGACGAGTCGCGGCCGGGCGTGCGCGAGGCCGTGCAGGCGACGCTCGACCTGCTGCGCGGGCTGGGCGTGGCGAACCTGCTCACCGACGACACCCCGCGCCGCACCCTGCTCCTCGCGGCCTGGAAGCACCAGCTGGCGAAGCTGATATAGGAGGCGCGACGATGCAGCTCGACGAGGTGCTGCGAGACCTGGCGGCGGAGTCGGAGGCGCTCGACCGGCTGGTCAGCGGCCTCGACCCGCAGCAGTGGAGCCGCCCGACGCCCGCGCCCGGCTGGAGCGTGGCGCACCAGATCGCGCACCTGCACTGGACGGACGAGGTGGCCACGCTGGCCAACGCGGACCCGGACGGCTTCTACGCCCGGCTGTCGGAGTCGCTGGACGACCCGCTGACCTACGTGGATCGGGCCGCGGCCGCGGGCGTCGCGCCGCCGGACGAGCTGCTGGCGCGCTGGCGGGCCGGGCGCGCGGCGCTGACCGAGGCGCTGCGACAGGTGCCCCCCGGAGAGCAACGGCCCTGGTTCGGCCCGGCGATGTCGCCCGTCTCGTGCGCGACGGCGCGGATCATGGAGACCTGGGCGCACGGGCGTGACATCGCCGAGACGTTCCCGGACGACGAGCGCGCGCGGGAGCATCTGCGCCCCACCGAGCGGCTGCGCCACGTCGCCTTCATCGGCTTCCGGACGATCGGCCACGGCTTCGCCAGCCACGGGCAGCCGGCCCCGCCCGCCCCCTTCCGCGTGGAGCTGAGCCTGGGCGACGACGTGGTGACCTTCGGGCCGGAGGCGTCCGGCGACCGCGTGACGGGCCCGATCCTCGACTTCTGCCTGCTGGTGACCCAGCGCCGGCACCCGGCCGACCTGGCGCTGCAGGCCACCGGCGACCACGCGGCCGCATGGCTCGGCGTGGCGCAGGCGTTCGCGGGCCCGCCCGGAGCCAAGCGCGAGCCGCGGGCGAGGACCCGATGACGCTGCGGATCGGCAACGCGTCCGGGTTCTACGGCGACCGGGCCACGGCCTGGCGCGAGATGCTCGACGGCGGCGAGCTCGACGTGCTCACCGGCGACTACCTGGCCGAGCTCACGATGCTCATCCTCGGCCGCGACCGGCTCAAGGACCCGGCGACCGGATACGCCAAGACGTTTCTGCGCCAGCTGGAGTCCGTGATCGCTGCCGCCCGGGAGCGCGGCGTCCGCCTGGTGACCAACGCCGGCGGGCTGAACCCGGCCGGGCTCGCCGAAGCCGTGCGGGCCCTTGCCGCGCGGCTCGGTCTGGACGTGGCCGTCGCGCACGTGGAGGGCGACGACGTGAGCGCCCTGGTGCCGGGCCTCACGGCGAACGCGTACCTCGGCGCCTTCGGCATCGCGCAGTGCCTCACCGCGGGCGCGGACATCGTGGTCACCGGCCGGGTCACCGACGCCTCGCTCGTCGTCGGCCCCGGCATCGCCCGCTTCGGCTGGACCCGCGACGACCTCGACGCGCTCGCGGGGGCCACGGTCGCCGGGCACGTGCTGGAGTGCGGGGCCCAGGCGACGGGCGGCAACTACGCGTTCTTCACCGAGCTGCCCGACCGCGCCCGCCGCCCCGGCTTCCCGCTCGCCGAGCTGCACGCCGACGGCTCCGCGGTGATCACCAAGCACCCCGGCACCGGCGGGGCGGTGACGGTGGAGACGGTGACCGCGCAGCTGCTCTACGAGATCGGCGCGCCCGCGTACGCCGGGCCCGACGTGGTCGCCGACTTCGCCTCCATCCGCCTGGCCGCCGACGGGCCGGACCGGGTGCGCGTCTCGGGCGTCCGCGGCGCCCCGCCGCCGCCCACGCTGAAGGTCGGTGTCAACTCGCTGGGCGGCCTGCGCAACGCGATGACGTTCGTGCTGTGCGGACTCGAGATCGAGTCCAAGGCCGAGCTGGTCCGCGCCCAGCTCACCGACGCCCTCGGCCCCGACGGCCTCGAGTTCGTCCTGGCCCGCACCGACCGCCCGGACGCCGACTCGGAGGCGGCCGCCAGTGCCCTGCTGACCGTGTCGATCAAGGACTCCGACCCGAAGCGGGCCGGCCGCACCTTCTCCCAGGCCGCGGTGGAGCTCGCCCTCGCCTCCTACCCCGGGCTGGCGCTGACCGCCCCGCCCGGCGACGCCACCCCGTTCGGCGTGTTCACCGGGCACTTCCTGCCGCAGGAGGCGGTCGAGCACGTGGCCGTCCTGCCCGACGGAACCCGCCGCCCGATCCCGCCGCCGGCCACGACGATCGCGAGCACTCCACCGGGCTCGCAGACCGGCTCGCCGCCGGGCTCGCCGCGGCAGCCGCCGCCGGGCGTGGCGGTCCCGCTCGGCTCGGTGTTCGGGGCCCGCTCGGGGGACAAGGGCGGCGACGCGAACATCGGCGTCTGGGCCCGGGCCGAGCCCGCCTACGCGTGGCTGCGCGAGCACCTCACCGCCGACCGGCTCCGGGAGCTGCTGCCCGAGGCGCGGCCGCTGCCGATCGAGCGGTACGAGCTGCCGAACCTCCTCGCCGTCAACTTCGTCGTGCGGGGCATCCTCGGCGAGGGGGTCGCGGCCAGCACCCGCTTCGACCCCCAGGGCAAGGCCCTCGGCGAGTGGCTGCGCTCCCGGCTCGTCGAGCTGCCTGCGGAGCTGTTGCCGTGACGGATGCCTTCGAGACCGAGGAGCGGCGGCGGCTGCGGGAATTGACCCGTGCCTTCGTCACCCGCGAGGTGCTCCCCCACCTCGACGGCTGGGAGCGCGCCGGTGAGGTGCCCCGCGCCCTGCACCGGCGGGCCGCCGAGCTCGGGCTGCTCGGCATCGGCTTCCCCGAGGCGGCCGGCGGCTCCGGCGGCGACCTCGTCGACACCGTCGTCGTCACCGAGGAGCTGATCCAGGCCGGCGGGTCGTCCGGGCTCGTGGCCGCCCTGTTCACGCACGGCATCGCGCTGCCGCACATCGTCGCGACCGGGCGGGCGGAGCTGATCGAGCGGTTCGCGCGCCCGACGCTCGCCGGGGAGCGGATCGGCTGCCTGGCCGTCACCGAGCCCGACGGCGGCTCCGACGTGGCCGGCATCCGCACGCGGGCGGACGACCGCGGCGACCACTACGTCGTCAACGGTACGAAGACGTTCATCACCAGCGGGGCGCGGGCCGACTTCGCGACCGTGGTCGTGCGGACCGGCGAGGGCCTGCGCCTGCTCGTGGCCGAGGACTTCACGGTCACCCGAAGGCTGGACAAGATGGGCTGGCACTGCTCGGACACCGCGGAGCTGGCCTTCGTGGACGCACGGGTGCCCAAGGACCACGTCGTGGGCGGCTTCGCCGATCTCATGGCCCACTTCGCGACCGAGCGGATCTCGCTCGCGGTGCAGTCCTACGCCACCGCCCAGCGCTGCCTCGACCTGACGCTGGCCTGGGTGCGCGACCGGCACACCTTCGGCCGCCCGCTGGCGAGCCGGCAGCTCGTGCGGCACCGTCTCGCCGAGATGGCGCGGCTGGTCGCGGTGGCCCGCACATACGTACGCCACGTCGCCGTCCGTGTCGCAAGCGGCGAGCGGCTCGTTACGGAGGTGGCGATGGCGAAGAACACCGCGGTCGCGACCTGCGACCACGTCGTCGATCAGGCCGTGCAGCTCCACGGCGGCCTGGGCTACGTCCGCGACGCCGAGGTCGAGCGCCACTACCGCGACGCTCGGATCATGGGCATCGGCGGCGGGACCACGGAGATCATGAACGAGATCATCGCGAAGCAGTTGGGGGTCTGAGGGCCATGCCAGTGTTGACGAGCAATCTCGACCCGCGCGGGACCGTGTATTCGGAGAACCGCGCGGCGATGCTGGAGCGCCTGACCGAGCTGGAGTCGGCGCTGCGCCAGGCGCGCGCCGGCGGGGGCGACAAGTACATGGCGCGCCACCACGCGCGGGGCAAACTGCTGCCGCGCGAGCGCATCGAGCTGCTGGTGGACCGCGACTCGCCGTTCCTGGAGATCTGCCCGGTCGCGGCCTGGGGCACCGACTACCCGATCGGCGCCAGCGTGGTGGCCGGCATCGGGATCGTCGAGAACGTGGCCTGCGTGATCGTGGCCAACGACCCGACGGTGCGCGGCGGCGCGGTCAACCCGTTCTCGCTCAAGAAGACCCAGCGGGCCTCGCAGATCGCGCGGGAGAACCGGCTGCCGCTGATCAACCTGGTCGAGTCGGGCGGGGCGGACCTGCCGCAGCAGGCCGAGATCTTCATCCCGGGCGGCGCGGCGTTCCGCGACCTGACCCGGCTCTCGGCGGCGCAGATCCCCACGGTCGCGGTGGTCTTCGGCAACGCGACGGCCGGCGGGGCGTACGTCCCCGGCATGTCCGACTACACGATCTTCGTGCGCGACCGGGCCAAGGTGTTCCTGGCCGGGCCGCCGCTGGTGAAGATGGCCACCGGCGAGACGGTCGACGACGAGACGCTGGGCGGCGCCGCGATGCACGGCACGCGCTCGGGCCTGGCCGACTTCGTGGCCGAGGACGAGCGCGACGGCCTGCGGCTGGCCCGCGCCTGCGTGCGCAACTTCGGCCGGACGGCCACCCGCACCTACGGCGCGGAGCCGAAGTACGACGCCGACGACCTGCTGGGCATCCCGAGCGCGGACCTGCGGGTGCCGTTCGACCCGCGGGAGATCCTGGCCCGGGTGCTCGACGGCAGCGAGTTCGACGAGTTCAAGCCCGCCTACGGCCCGGCCCTGTGCACCGGCTGGGGCGCGATCCACGGCCACCGCGTCGGGGTGCTGGCCAACGTGCGCGGCGTGCTGTTCTCGGCCGAGGCGCAGAAGGCGGCCCAGTTCATCCAGCTCGCGAACGCGAGCGGCACCCCGCTGATCTTCCTGCAGAACACGACCGGCTACATGGTCGGCAGCGAGTACGAGCAGGGCGGCATCATCAAGCACGGCGCACTCATGATCAACGCGGTGGCCAACTCGCGGGTGCCCCACCTGACCGTCAACATCGGCGCCTCCTACGGCGCTGGCAACTACGGCATGTGCGGCCGCGCGTTCGAGCCCCGGTTCCTGTTCACCTGGCCGAACGCCAAGTCCGCGGTCATGGGCCCGCAGCAGCTGGCCGGCGTGCTGTCGATCGTGGCCCGCCAGGCGGCCGAGGCCAAGGGCCACGCCTACGACGAGGAGCAGGACCGCACCATGCGGTTCATGGTCGAGCACAAGGTCGAGCAGGAGTCGGCGGCGCTGTTCCTCTCCGGCCGCCTGTACGACGACGGCGTGATCGACCCACGCGACACCCGCACCGTCCTGGGCATGTGCCTGGCGCTCGTCGGCACCGGCGACCGCGCGAACTTCGGCGTATTCCGGCATTAGGGGAGCGACAGTGATCAGAAGGCTGCTGGTAGCCAACCGCGGCGAGATCGCCCGCCGGGTGTTCGCCACCTGCCGGGCGATGGGGATCGAGACGGTCGCCGTCTACTCCGACGCCGATGCCGACTCGCCCCACGTGGCCGAGGCGGACTACGCCGTCCACCTGCCCGGGAACTCCCCGAGCGCCACGTACCTGCGCGGCGATCTGCTCATCGCGGCCGCGCGCAAGTGCGGGGCGGATGCGGTACACCCGGGCTATGGCTTTCTGTCGGAGAACGCCGAGTTCGCCCGCGCGGTCATCGACGCCGGCCTGACCTGGGTCGGCCCGTCGCCCAAGGCCATCGCGATGATGGGCTCGAAGCTGGAGGCGAAGGCGCTACTGGCCGAGGCCGGGGTGCCGATGCTGCCCACCGCCGTCGAGCCCGAGGACGTCGACTCCTTCCCGGTGCTGGTCAAGGCGTCCGCGGGCGGAGGCGGGCGGGGCATGCGCATCGTGCGCGACCGCGAGTCGCTCGCCGAGGCCGTGGCCGCCGCCCGGCACGAGGCCGCGTCGGCGTTCGGCGACGGGACGGTGTTCTGCGAGCGGTACGTCGAGCGCGCCCGCCACATCGAGGTCCAGATCATGGCCGACTCGCACGGCAACGTGGTCCCCCTCGGCGAGCGCGAGTGCTCGATCCAGCGGCGGCACCAGAAGATCGTCGAGGAGACCCCGTCGCCGGCGGTCGACCCGCAGCTGCGCGAGCGGCTCTGCCAGGCGGCGATCGCGGCCGCCCGGGCCGTGTCCTACGTCGGCGCCGGCACCGTGGAGTTCCTGCTCGCGCCGAACGGCGAGTTCTTCTTCCTGGAGATGAACACGCGGCTGCAGGTCGAGCACCCGGTGACCGAGTGCGTGATCGGCGTCGACATGGTCCGCCTCCAGCTCGTCGTGGCCGAGGGCGGCCCGCTGCCGTTCAACGGCCCGCCGCCGCTGCGCGGGCACGCGATCGAGGTCCGGCTCTACGCCGAGGACCCCGCGTACGCCTGGATGCCCTCGACCGGCACCCTGCACCGCTTCGAGGTCGCCGGGGTCACGCACTCGTTCGGCCCGCTGCCCGCGCCCGGGCTCCGGCTGGATTCGGGCGTCGCCGACGGCTCGGTCATCGGCGTGCACTACGACCCGATGCTGGCCAAGCTCATCGCCTGGGCGCCGACCCGCGCCGAGGCCGCGCGCATGCTCGGCGGGGCCCTGGCCCGGGCGCACATCCACGGCGTGACCACGAACCGGGACCTGCTCGTGCGGGTGCTGCGGCACTCGGCGTTCCTGTCCGGCGGTACCGACACCGGCTTTCTGGATCGTCACCCCGAGGTCTTCGCGCCGCTGCTGTCCTCGGTCGACGCGGTGCGCCTGTCCTGTCTCGCCGCCGCGCTCGCGGGGGCCGCGCGGCGGGCCAAGACCGCGCTCCTGCCGGGGCTGCCCTCCGGCTGGCGCAACGTGCCCAGCGCGCTGCAGACGGTGGTGTACGAGGGGCCGACCGGCACGATCGAGGTCGGCTACCGGCTCGACCGGGCCAACGACCTCGCGGCCTGGGCGGTGCGCCGCATCGACCCCGAGGACATCGGCCTGCCCGGTGCCGCGCTCGACCCCTCCGGCGCGCCCGACCACCCGCCGGCCGCGATCCTCTCCGCCACCGGCGAGCGGGTCGTGCTCGACGTCGGCGGGGTGCGGCTGCAGTTCGCGGTGCACGAGGTCGACGGAGTGTCCTTCGTGGACAGTTCCGAGGGCTCGGTGACGCTGAGCGAGCTGCCGCGCTTCCCGCTGCCCTCGGCCGACCAGCCGGAGGGCTCGCTGGTCGCGCCGCTGCCGGGCGCGGTCGGCCGGGTGCTCGTGGTGCCCGGCCAGCGGGTCGCGGCCGGCGACCTGCTGCTGACGGTGGAGGCGATGAAGCTCGAGCACCCCGTGCACGCCCCCACCGACGGCGTCATCAGCGACCTGCGGGTCGCGGCCGGCTCGCAGGTCGAGTCCGGCGCACTGCTGGCGGTGCTGTCCCCCTCATAGCCCTTGGAGTTTTGCGTGGACTTCGACTACACCCCTCAACAGCAGGACCTGCGCGACGCGGTGGCCAAGCTGGGCAAGCGCTTCGGCCACGAGTACTTCGTGCGCAAGGCCAAGGCCGGCGAGCACTCCGACGAGCTTTGGCAGGAGGCGGCCAAGCTCGGCTACCTCGGCGTCAGCGTGCCCGAGCGCTACGACGGCGGGGGCGGCGGCATCACCGAGCTCGCGATCGTCTGCGAGGAGCTGGCCGCGGCCGGCTGCCCGCTGCTGCTGCTCGTCGTCTCCCCCGCGATCGCCGCGACGATCATCGCCAAGCACGGCACCGAGACCCAGCGGCAGAACCTGCTGCCGGGCTTCGCGTCCGGCACCCTCAAGGTCTGCTTCGCCATCACCGAGCCGGACGCGGGCTCCAACTTCCACAAGCTCACGACGGTCGCCCGGCCCTTCGAGGGCGGTTACTCCCTGACCGGCCGGAAGGTCTACATCTCCGGCGTCGACGAATCCGACAAGGTCATGGTCGTGGCCCGCCTGGAGGACGAGCGCACCGGCAAGCTGAAGCCCGCGATCTTCGTGGTGCCGTCCAACGCCCCCGGACTGACCGCGACGAAGATCGACATGGAGATCGTCAGTCCGGAGAACCAGTTCCAGCTGTACCTCGACGACGTGCGCGTCCCCGCCGAGGCGCTCGTGGGCGAGGATCCCGAGGCGGGCCTTCCCGCGCTGTTCTCCGGCCTCAACCCTGAGCGCATCACCGTGGCGGCGATGGCGTGCGGGACCGCGCGGTACGCCCTCGAGCGCGCCTCCGCCTACACCGCCACCCGCGCGGTGTGGGGCCGGCCGATCGGCAGCCACCAGGGCGTCGCGCACCCGCTGGCGCACGCGTACATCCAGGTCGAGCTCGCCCGGCTCATGGTGGCGAAGGCCGCGACCCTCTACGACGCGGGCCGCGACCTCGAGGCCGGGGTCGCGGCGAACATGGCCAAGTACGCCGCCGCCGAGGCCGCCGCGCTCGCGGTCGACACGGCGATCCAGTCGCTGGGCGGGAACGGGATGACGACCGAGTACGGCGTGTCGACCCTGCTCGGAGCCGTCCGCGCCGGCCGGATCGCGCCCGTGTCGCGGGAGATGATCCTGAACTTCGTCTCGCAGCACCTGCTGGGGCAGGAGAAGTC
The DNA here is from genome assembly GCF_050955725.1 of Dactylosporangium sp. CA-139114. NCBI lineage: Bacteria > Bacillati > Actinomycetota > Actinomycetes > Micromonosporales > Micromonosporaceae > Dactylosporangium > Dactylosporangium sp. CA-139114. The sequence continues at coordinate 604,341 of NZ_CP192080.1, read as the reverse complement.
GTACTGACGCCACCATCGGCGTTGCGGCACGGCCAAGCGCGGCCAGCGCGGCGCGGCCCGGCGAGACGGCGGCCCAGCGGCCCGGCGGTGCAGTGCGGGCGGCGGCGCGGGGCGGCGGTGCGGGCGGCGCAGGCGGTGCGGCGCGGCGCGGCGCGGCGGTGCGGGCGGCGGGCGGCGGTGCAGCGCGGGCGGCGCGGCGGTGCGGGCGGCGCGGGCGGCGCGGCGGTGCGGGCGGCGCGGCGGTGCGGGCGGCGCGGGCGGCGCGGCGCGGGCGGCGCGGTGCGGTGCTGTGCGGTGCGGCGCGGCGGGCGGCGCGGGCGGTGCGGCGGTGCGGCGGTGCGGGCGGCGCGGGCGGCGCGGTGCGGCGGCGCGGGCGGCGCGGTGCGGCGGCGCGGGCGGCGCGGTGCGGCGGGCGCTCGGCGGTACGGCCCGAGGCGGCGATGGGCGCGTGCTAGCGGCTCTTGTGCAGCTGGTCGCCGGTCATCGCATTGTCCCCGCGGCCGGCCAGGCACCGGAACGTCGTCGGGCCGGTCTGCTGCTCGGCCGTGCTCGGCAGCATGACCGATATCTCCCAGTTGGCCGCGCCGATGTTCACCGCCACCAGAGTGTTGAGGCTGCACACGCCGGCCACGGCCGGGTCCTTGCGGCTGGTCACCTTGCTGCCGGCGGGCAGGTCGCCGTAGGCGAACGCCTCCCACGTGTGCACCCCGTCGCACGAGGTCACCGTGAGCTTGGCGTCGAAGCACTCCGGGGTGCTCGAGCAGTGCGCCTCCGCGGCGGCGACCGGGCCGCAGGCGGTGGTGGGCGGGGCGGCGAGCACCGAGGCGGAGGGGGCCGGGCCCGGGGAGCCGTCGCCGAAGCCGTACGCCATGGCGACACCCACCAGCGCCGCCACCGCCACCAGTCCGATGGTCACGCCGACCCACAGGCCGCGCCGGCTTCCCGCCGCGGGCTTGACCGGCGCGACGAACGGGTCCGAAGGCGGCGCGGCCGGCGGCCCCGAATCCGCGACCGCGGCCACGCCACCCGAGCCGGAGCCGGAGCCGGAGCCGGAGCCGAAGACCCCGCCCCTGGAGCCGAACCCGCCCGCACCGGAGCCCGAGGACGGAGCCGAGCCCGCCCTGGAGCCCGAAGACGGAGCCGAGCCCGCGCCGGGGCCCGAAGCGGCGGAGCCGGAGCGGTGCACGGGGTCGGTCGCGGGCTCCTCGGGGCCGGCCTCGTGCGGGACGGTCTGCTCCGGGTCGCGGGGGAAGCCGCCCAGGAACGGCGAGTCCAGCAGGCGGTCGGCGGGCGGCGGCGGGGGCGTGGGCGGCAGCGGCGGCGAGGTGTAGACGGGCTCGACCGGTGGGGAGCCGAGCGGGGGCACGATCACCGGCGGGGTGGGCGCGAGCTGCAGGGCGATCAGGGCGTCGCGCAGCTGCAGGGCCGTCGGGCGCCGGGTGTCGTCGTTGGCCATGCCCGCGCGCAGGATCGCCATCAGCTCCGGCGGGCAGCCGGGCAGGTCGGGGATGTTCTCGTTGAACATGTCGACCAGCGAGAGCAGGCTCGGCATCTGGTCCTCGCGCCAGCGGGGCGGGCGGCCGCGCATCAGGGCATAGAGGGTGGCGCAGAGCGCGTAGACGTCGGCGGCGGGGCCGGGCGGGGCGTGGCGGAACGTCTCGGGCGGGGCGTAGGCGGGCGTGAGCACGTCGAGGGTGATCGACACGTCGCGCCACTCGGCGAGGATGGCCAGGCCGAAGTCGGCGAGGGCGGGCTCGCCGAAGCGGCTGAAGAGGATGTTGGCGGGCTTGACGTCGCGGTGCAGGACGCCCAGGGAGTGCGCGTCCGCGAGGGCGTCGGCGATCTTGAAGCCGACCTCGCGGACCTCGGCCGCGCTCAGCGGGGCGGAGCGCATGCGCTCGGCGTAGGAGCCGTCGCAGAGCTCCATGATCAGGTAGGGGTGCCCGTCGCCGGTGATGCCCGCGTCGAACAGATCGACCACGTGCGGGTGGCTGGACATGCGGCCGGCCGCGCGCGCCTCGCGCATGAAGCGGCGGCGGTCGCGCTCGGTCTCCAGGGTGCGGTTCTCGACCTTGACGGCGACGTCGCGCCCGACCGACTCCTGCTGGGCCCGGTAGACGGTGGCATATCCGCCACGGGCCAGCACCGAGAACCCGGTCAGGCCGGGCACCGAGGGGAGCGGAGCCGATGCGGTCACGGTAAGACGGTACGACAGGGGTATGACAGTTCTCCGTCACGCATCGGCCACAGCCGACTTTCAGGACTCGGCCACCGCCGCAACGGAGTCGTGCGCGCACGCTCGGTTGGCTTCGAGGGCCTCGGCCAACACCGCCGCCGCATAATCGCGACCGCGAACGTCCTCACCCGCGGCGTCCTGCGCCTGCCGCGCCCAGTCCAGCGCCTCCGCGTTGCGCCCGGCCGCCAGCAGGGCCGCGGCGTAGGCGGCGATGGCCTGGCGGCGCGAGAAGATCACCGAGGGGCCGGGCCGCTCGGCGGCGACGCAGCCCAGCGTCTCCAGCGCCGTGGGCAGGTCGCCTTGGGCCAGGCGGGCCAGGCCGAAGAGCACCCGCGGCCCGACCGTGGCCGGCTCCAGCACGTCGTGGGTCTCGACAACCCGCAGGACCGCCCGCGCGTCGGCCTCGGCCGCGACGGCGTCGCCGCGGTCGAGCGACACGAAGCCGCGCATCGTGCGCGACATGCCGAGCAGCAGCGGGTGCCCGGTCTTCTCGCCCCACTCGGTGGCGTCGCTGAGCAGGTCATACGCGTGCGCCGGCTCCGACAGCTCGCGCGCGACCACGCCGCGCACGACCAGTGCCAGGCCGCGGCCCCAGTCGTCGCCGGCCGCGGCGAACTCGCGGTAGGCCCGCCGCGCCTCGCGGTCGGCCTCGGCGAGGTCGCCGCTCTCGGCCGCCGCGAACGCCTCGACCGCGCGCAGGGTGCCGACCGCCCAGGCGTCGCCGACGCGCTCGCCGAACGGCAGGAACGCCTTGGCCAGCCGCCGCGCCTCGCCGAGCCGGCCCGCGAGCAGCCGCACGAACGCCGTGGTGCCCCTCAGCCAGGCCCGCCCGACCGGGTCGCCGAGCTCGGCGAAGCGGCGGGCGGCCCGCCCGAGCGCCGCGTCGGCGCCGGCGAAGTCGCCGCGGGTGGTGGTGACCCAGGCCAGGTGCTGCAGCGACCACGCCTGGGCGCGCCGGTCGCCGGCGGTGACCGCGATCTGGAACGACTCGGCGAAGCGGCCCCCGGCCTCGGCCAGGCGCCCCTCGAGGAAGTCGGCCATGCCGAGGCGGCGCATGGCGTCGCCGCGCTCGTACGTCAGATGCGCCGCCGTCGCCGCGTCGAGCGCCTCGGACAGCGTGCCGTAGCTGCGCCGGTGATCGCCCATGGCCCGGTAGGCCCGCCCCGCCACGAGCAGCGCGCCCACCCGCACGGCCGCGTCGTCGCCCGCGTTCGCCGTGATCTTCTCGGCGTACCCCAGCGCCTCCGCCGACCGCCCGAGCTGCAACAGCGCCCGGGCGTGCACGAGCCGGTCGGCCGCGGGCAGCGCGCCGCCGCCGAGCACCGCGGCCCGGTCGGCGGCCTGCGCGGCCTGGGCCGGCTCGCCGGAGGCCAGCGCGGCCCGGGCGGCGCGGCCCAGCGCCTGCACGCCCAGCGGCGCGGCCGAGCGGGCGAGCGAGTCCGGCCGCAGCCCGACGACGTCGGCGAGCCGGCTGGCCCGCTCGGCGTGCTCGGCGATGAACGCGTCGGCGGAGCCGAGGGTGAGGTTGAGCCCCGCGACGTTGCCGGTGCCGCCGGCGGCCAGGAAGCTCGTGACGGCCGCGGCCGCCCAGCGGGAGAGCGCGGCGTGCCGCTCGGCCAGGTCGGCCTTGCCGATGCCCGCGTAGGCGGCCTCGCGCAGCAGCGGGGTGGCGAAGGCGAACCCGCCCCGCCCCCGGCGCAGCATGCGCCGCTGCAGCAGCTCCTCCACGGCCCGCTCCAGCTCGACGGCGGCCACGACCGCGGGCCGGGCCGGCTGGCCGGGCGGGTTGAACCGCAGCGCCTCGAGCGCCCGGGCGGGCACGGTGTCACCGATGACGGCGGCGTCGCGCAGCACGGCCCGGGTGTCGGCGGGCAGCGCGTCGATGCGGGCCGCGAGCACGGCGGCGAGGTCGCGGGAGAGCAGGCGGCCGCCGAGCGAGCCGGGCGCGAGCCGCCAGCCGGGCGGGTCGGTGCCGGCGACGGTGGTGAGCGCGCCCCGCTCCTGCAGCAGGGTGACGAGCTCGGCGAGGTAGAACGGGTTGCCCTGGGCGGTCGCGAGGAGCCGGTCCTCGTCGGCCGGGGCGAGCCGCCCGCCCCCGAGGTAGGCCGTCAGCAGCCGGGCGGCGTCCGCGCCCCGAAGCGGCGGGATCGGTACGACCTCGGCATCCGCCATCCGGGTCAGCACCCCGGCCGAGCGCACCAGCTCGGGCCGGCCGAGCAGCACGATGAGCACCGGGCCCTCGAGCCGCTCGATGGTCGCCCCGAGCGCGTCCAGCGTTTCGGCGGTCGCGTCGTGCAGGTCGTCGACGATCACCACGAGCGGCGTCTCCGCGGCCAGCCCCGACAGCAGCTCGGCCACGGCGGCCGGCACGACGTCGAGGTCCAGCTCGTCGGCCTTGCCGCCGGGCGCCACCCACGCGGTGTCGCCGACGGCCTCGGTGTAGCCGATCAGGCTCAGCAGCAGGTCGCTGGCGAACCGCGGCGGCTCCGGGCGCCCCCGCGCGGCCCGGGCCAGGCGCTGGGCGAGCCGGCGCAGCCGCTCCTCGACCGCCTCGCGGGTCTGCGCGGCGTCGGGGGGCAGGCCGATCGCGGCGCGCACGAGGTCGGCCAGCGGGGCCAGCCGCCGCCGCTCGCCGAACGCGGCGCAGTGCACGGAGAGCACGCGGGCGCCGCCGCCCGGCGCGAACCCGGCGCTCGGGGTGTAGCCGGCGCCGCCGAGGTATCCGGCGGCGAAGCGCTCGATCTCGCCGGCCAGCCGCGTCTTGCCCAGGCCCGCCTCGCCGGTGAAGACCAGCACCCGCGACTCCTGGCGGTCCGCGATCTCGGCGAGGCGGCCCGAGACGCGGCCGAGCTCGGGCTCGCGGCCCACGAACGGCGCCTCGTCGCCGAGGCCGGAGCGGGTGCCGGGCGCGTCGAGCAGGCCGAGCAGCTCGTAGGCGTCGACCGGCTCCCGCTTGCCCTTCAGCCGCAGCGGGCGCAGCGCCCGCCAGGAGGCCAGGCGGCGGGTGGAGCTCGAGGTGCGGTCGCCCGCGTACACCGCGCCGATCGCGGCCGCGTCGGCGAGCCGGGCGGCGGTGTTCACGGTGTCGCCGATGACCGTGTATTCGATGCCGGCCTGCACGCCCGCGACGACCGGCCCGGTGTTGAGGCCGATGCGCAGGCCGAGCGGGGCGCCGCCGCCGCGCTCGTCGTCGAGGACGCGGCGGACCGCCCGCTGCATCGACAGCGCGGCGCGCACGGCCCGCTCGGCGTCGTCCTCGTGCGCGACCGGCGCGCCGAACACGGCCATGATCCCGTCGCCGGTGAGCTTGTCGACGTGCCCGCCGAAGGTCTTCACGGCGCCGGCGAGCGCGGCGAGCACCCGGTCGGTGACGGCGCCGACGCGCTCCGGGTCGAGATCCTCCGACCAGGCGGTGAAGTCCGAGAGGTCGCCGAAGAGGACGGTGACGATGCGCCGCTCGGCCGCCGGCAGGGTGGCGGCCGCGGGCAGCGCGGAGCCGCAGTGGTGGCAGAACCGCGCACCGGGAACGGCCACGGTCCCGCACACCGAACAGGTCACGCCGTCACCTCCGCTGCGCTCCGGTGCCGCCGCGACCCCCGGGCTGAGTTTGCCGGTGAGCGGCCCCTCCGCTTCGCCGCGGACCGCTCACGTTGCATCCAAACCATCAGGGGCCGGATGTGATTCCCGTCGCAGAAAATCGAGCTGCGCGCGCACGCTCATCTCGGCGGCGAACCAGAGCGAGCGGTCCACGTCGGCGTACACCTTGGCCACGACCTCGGGCGCGTCCGTCGCGCCGGCCGCCACCGCCGCCCGCACCTGCTCCAGCCGCGACTCGCGGTGCCGGCGGTAGAATCGGGCCGCGATCCCGGTGTCGTGCAGTGCCGGGCCGTGCCCGGGCAGCGCGGGGCGCCCGTCGAGCGCGGCCAGGCGGCCGAGGCTGTCCAGGTAGTCGCCGAGATCCCCGTCGGGCCAGGCCACGACGGTGGTGCCGCGGCCGAGGATGGTGTCGCCGGTCAGCACGATCTCCTCGCCGCCCAGCCGCACCACGAAGCACACCGAGTCCTTCGTGTGCCCGGGGGTGGCCAGCGGCTCGACGGTGAGGCCGTCGGCGTCGAGGTGCTCGAGCACCGGCGGGTGGTACACCCGCGCCCCGGTGAGCCCGGCCAGCCGCTCGACACCCTCGGTGTGGTCGATGTGGCCGTGGGTGAGCACGATGGCGGCGACGGGTGCGTGCGCGGCGACGGCCCGCAGGTGCCCCTCGTCGAGCGGGCCCGGGTCGACCACGACGCTGCCGCCTCCGGGGGCGCGCAGCAGCCAGGTGTTGGTGCCGTCGAGCGTCATCGGGCCCGGGTTGGGCGCGCGGACGAGCGTCACCCAGTCGGGCAACGCGTCGAGCACTTCGGCGGCGGGGGTGGTGACGTGGCTTACCACGAAAGTGATCCTACGGCGGGGTACTTCGCCCCACACGTCACCCGACCGGCCAGTAGCCGACCCCGCGAGCGGTGCGCCACGGGGTCGGCCGGCCATCCGGCGTCAGGCCACCTCGAGGATCGCCTCGACCTCGACGGGCGCGTTCAGCGGCAGTGCCGAGACCCCCACGGCGCTGCGCGCGTGCTTCCCGGCGTCGCCGAACACCTCGCCGAGGAGCTCGGAGGCGCCGTTGACCACGCCGGGCTGCCCGGTGAAGCCCGGCGCCGAGGCGACGAACCCGACGATCTTCACGACCCGCACGACGCTGCCGAGGCCGACGAGGGCCTCCACCGCCGCGAGGATGTTGATGGCGCAGGTGCGGGCGAGGTCCTTGGCCTGCTCCGGGGTGACCTCGGCGCCGACGAGCCCGGTGGCGTGCAGGGCCCCGTAGACCATGGGCAGCTGGCCCGAGACGTACACGTGGTTGCCCGTGCGCACGGCGGGGACGTATGCGGCGACGGGCGGTACGACCGGAGGAATGGTGATCCCGAGCTCGGCCAGGCGGGCGTGGACGTCACCCATGTCAGCCGGCCTTCGGGCGCTTGAAGTAGGCGACCAGGTTCTCCGGGTTGGGGCCGGGCACGATCGCCACCAGCTCCCAGCCCTCCTCGCCGAAGTTGTCGAGGATCATCTTCGTGTTGTGGACCAGCAGCGGCGCGGTCAGGTACTCCCATTTCTGCATGTGGGGACAGTAACGCCGGGCCGTCCGGGTTTGTCGGGCACAGCCTGATATCAGGACCCCCCACGGGTGGCCCCATGACGCTACTGTGAGGGCCGCCGACGTGAGCGCCGCACAAAGGTGGGAGAAATGACGCAACCGCCCCCATACCCGGGCCAGCCGGAGTATCCGGGTCAGCCCGGACAGTCCGGGCAGCCGGGTTGGCCGCCGCCCCCGCCGGTGCAGGACCCGTTCGCGCAGCCGCAGCCCGAGCAGTACACGGTGCAGCCGCCGAACCCGGACCCGTACGCGCCGCCCACCTCGGCCCCGCCGATCTCCGGGCAGCCCTACGCCCAGCCCTACCCGCCGGCCGGCCCGATGCCGGCCACGGGCGCGTTCGGGCAGCCCACGGCGCCGTTCACGCCGCCCACCGGCCAGTTCCCGACCGGGCCCACGGCCCCGGTCAGCGGGGTGCCGCAGCCGGGCATGGCGCCGCCGTTCTCCGGTCCGCCGGCCCAGGGCTACCCGGTCTACCCGCAGCAGGCGCCGGTCAAGAAGAAGCGCGGCCTGATGATCACGCTGATCATCCTGGGCGTCGTGATCGTGCTCTGCGGCGGTGGCGGCGCCGCAGCCTACTTCGTGGTCCAGAACAACCAGGGCACGGGTGCGCCGACGGCCTCCGAGGCGGTCAACAGCTTCCTCACCGCGGTGTACAAGAACAAGAGCGTCGACGACGCGCTCAAGTACGTCTGCTCCTCCTCCCGCGACAAGGCGAAGGTCACCGCACGCATCCAGGAGATCCGCACCTACGACGCGAGCCTCAGCAGCCCGACCTACACCTGGCCCGCGCCGACGGTCGAGAAGCAGACCAGCGACGAGGCCACGCTCACGACCACGGTGAAGGTGACCACCAGCGACGAGAAGGTCGCGGAGACGAAGTACCGGTACATCGCCTCCCACGGCAAGGGCTGGTTCGTGTGCGAGATCACCGCCGCGTGACGACGGGCCTCGACCAGGTAGCGTCGAGGGTGTGACGGCGCGCGAGTCTTCTGACGGGCGGGGCGGCTACGGCTGGCCCGCCCGTCTGCATGTGGTCACCGGCAAGGGCGGCACCGGCAAGACGACCGTGGCCGGCGCCCTCGCGCTGGCGCTGGCCCGTGACGGGAAACGGACCCTGCTGATCGAGGTCGAGGCGCGGCAGGGCATCGCGCAGCTCTTCGACCGCGACCCGCTGCCCTACCGCGAGGTGCGCGTCGCCTCGGCCCGCGGCGGCGGGGAGGTGCGGGCGCTGGCGGTCGACGCCGAAGAGGCGCTGCTGGAGTACCTCGAGATGTTCTACCGCCTCGGCGTCGCCGGACGGGCCCTGCGCAAGGTCGGCGCCGTCGACTTCGCCACCACGGTCGCCCCGGGCCTGCGCGACGTGCTGCTGACCGGCAAGATCAAGGAGGCGGTCACGCGCACCGCCGACGGCCGCCGGGCCTACGACGCCGTCGTGCTCGACGCGCCCCCGACCGGGCGGGTGGGCCGGTTCCTCAACGTGACGGCCGAGACGGCGCGGCTGGCCAAGGTCGGGCCGATCAAGACCCAGAGCGAGGGCGTCGCGGCCATCCTGCGCTCGCCGATGACCGCCGTGCACGTGGTCACCCTCCTGGAGGAGATGCCGGTCCAGGAGACCGCGGACGCGATCGAGGAGCTGACCCGGCTGGGCATCCCGATCGGCACCGTGGTCGTCAACGCCACCCGCCCGCCGGTGCTGGCCGGGGTGAAGGTCACCCAGGCCGACCTGCGCCGGGGCCTGGCCGCGGCCGGCGTGACGGCCGACAAGGAGCTGCTGGGCGGGCTGGCCGGGGAGGCGCGGGCCTACCAGGCCAAGGTCACCGCCGAGTCCTCGCTGCGTGCCGAGCTGCTGGGTCTCGGCCGGCCGGTGGTCGAGCTGCCGATGATGCCCGAGGGTGTGACCGTGGCGACCCTCGAGTCGCTCGGTGATCTGCTCCTCACGTCTGCTTGAGGATGCTCGCAGCGGATACGCTCGCAGGGTGCCTCCCACTGCCGAGACGCCCGGGTCGCCCGACCTGGATCTTGACGCGATCCTCGCCGACCGCGCGATCCGGATCGTGGTCTGCTGCGGCTCGGGCGGAGTCGGAAAGACGACAACGGCCGCGGCCCTGGCGCTGCGAGCGGCCGAGGAGCACGGTCGCCGCACGGTCGTGCTGACCATCGACCCGGCGCGGCGGCTGGCCCAGGCGCTCGGCCTGACCGAGCTGGACAACACGCCCCGCCAGGTCAAGGGCCTCCAGCCGGACTCGGCCGAGCTGCAGGCCATGATGCTGGACATGAAGCGGACCTTCGACGAGGTCGTGCTCGCGCACACCGACCCGAAGAAGGCCGAGGAGATCTTCGCCAACCCCTTCTACCAGGCCATGAGCTCGACGTTCTCGGGCACGCAGGAATACATGGCGATGGAGAAGCTGGGCCAGCTGCGCGCCCGCGACGAGTGGGACCTCATCGTGGTCGACACCCCGCCGTCGCGCTCGGCGCTGGACTTCCTCGACGCGCCGGCTCGGCTGTCGCGGTTCCTCGACGGCAAGATGCTGCGCCTGCTGCTCGCGCCCGCCCGGACCGGCGGCCGCAGCGTGTTCAACCTGGTCTCGGCCTCGTTCGGGCTGTTCAGCCGCACCGTGCAGAAGATCCTCGGCGCCCAGCTGCTGACCGACCTGTCGGGCTTCGTCGGCGCCCTGGACTCGATGTTCGGCGGTTTCCGGGAGCGCGCCGAGCAGACGTACCGCGTGCTGCAGGCCCCCGAGACGGCGTTCCTCGTCGTGGCGGCGCCCGAGCCCGACGCCGTGCGCGAGGCGGTCTACTTCGCCGGGCGCCTGGGCGCGGACCGGATGCCGCTGGCGGGCCTGGTGCTCAACAAGGTCGTGCCGGTCGCGGCGCCGGCGCTGTCCTCCGCCGACGCCCGGGCGGCCGCGGAGCGTCTCGACGACCTCGGCGGCCACCAGGCGACGGCGGACGTGCTGCGGGTGCACGCGGAACTGGCCGATCTGCACGATCGGCAGGCGGCGGTCTCCGGCCGGTTCCTGCGCGCCCACCCCGGCGTGCCGGTCGTCCGCGTGCCCGCGCAGCCCGCCGACGTCCATGACCTCGACGGGCTGCGCGCGATCGGCACGACCTTCGCGTAGAGCGCGACCGGCCCGCGCCTCGCATGAAGCAGGCGGCTGCGATCAGCCGGTCGGCACCAGCTCCTTGGCGTCCTTGCTGGTGCTGTTGCGGTCCATGGCCGCTTCGAACATCTTGCGCCAGCTCGGCACCTGCGGGTGGCGGCGTAGCAGGGCGCGGCGCTCGCGCTCGGTCATGCCTCCCCACACCCCGAACTCGATCCGGTTGTCGAGGGCGTCCGCCAGGCACTCGTACCGCACGGGGCAGCTCCGGCAGATCCGCTTCGCCACGTTCTGCTCGGCGCCCTGGACGAACAAGGCGTCCGGGTCGCCATTGCGACACGCGGCGATGCTGGGCCAGTCGACGACCATGCTCATATTTCCTCTTCCCCCCTTGGACTCCCCCCGGGTCCATCCGCCGTGCTTGCCCCGGCGAAAAGCGCCCAAACCACGTCCCCCCATGGCATTCGGGTGCAGTTCGCCGGATTGCCCGGCGCGACGGCAGGGTCCCCGGCCACGGGAACCCCGAGAGGAGCTTTCCGGAACATCATGCTCTGTAGTCGTCCAGTTACGCAACGTTGTTGCACCAGGTTAACCGGCCTTCCGCGTTCCACCAAAGGGCCGATCCGTGCTACCACTCGGCCACTACCGGGTGCGATTTGCCCAAAATGCCGACGGCCCCCGTGCGGCTTGCCGCAGAATCGGAACTGGGTCAACCTCACGCTCGATGTGACGCGTCTAGGACAACGAGGACGCCTGCATCTGGACGCGGCCTCATGACGTCGTCACGTAGTCTGAGGCGGTGACCTGGATGCGCAAACGCGAGCACGGCCTGCTGCCCAACGCGGCTTCGTTGCTGCTGTGTGGGCTCTTGGCGGGGCTCGTGGTCGCTGCGGCGGCTTTCCCCGCGGTGGCCATGTCCGGACTGGCCGCGAAGGCCGGCTCGGACACGTTCGAAAACCTCCCGACCGACATCGACGTGCTGCCGTCGCCGCAGATCTCCTACGTGTTCGCCGCGGACGGCAAGACGCTGCTGGCGATGATGTACGACGAGAACCGCCGCGATGTGAAGATCGACGACGTCGCCCAGGTCATGCAGCAGGCGATGGTCGCGGCCGAGGACAACCGGTTCTACGAGCACCGCGGCGTGGACGTGAAGGGTGTGGCCCGCGCGTTCGTGGCCAACCAGAACGCCGGCGGGCAGACCGAGCAGGGCGCCTCGACGCTGACGATGCAGTACGTGCGGCAGGCCATCGCCTACTCGGCGCGCACGCCGCAGGAGGTCGTCGACGCGACCGACAAGACCCCGACGCGCAAGCTGCGCGAGATGAAGTACGCGATCGACCTCGAGAAGAAGCTCTCCAAGAAGGAGATCCTCGAGCGGTACCTCAACATCGCGCCCTTCGGCCACGGCGCCTACGGCGTCTACGCGGCCGCGCACGTGTACTTCGAGAAGGACCCCAAGGACCTCACGCTCCCCGAGGCCGCGCTCATCGCCGGCCTCGTGAAGGCGCCCGGCACCAACGACCCGGCCACGGCCGAGGGTCTGCCGCGGGCGATGGACCGGCAGAAGTACGTGCTGAACCAGATGGTCTCGATGGGCTACATCGACCGGGCCACGGCCGACGCCGCCGGCAAGGAGAAGCTCAACATCGTCGGCAAGCGGACCCCCGAGGGCTGCGAGTCGATCCAGCGCCCCGAGCTCGGCGCCGGCTTCTTCTGCGACTACCTGCGGCGCTGGTGGATCGGGCAGAAGGTGTTCGGCGAGGACGAGTACCAGCGCGCCAACCGGCTGCGGGCCGGCGGCTACACGGTCGTCTCCTCGCTCGACGTCCAGACGCAGACGGCGGCCTTCAAGTACGCGCAGGACCAGCCGCTCGTGTCCAAGGACCAGAAGATCACCATGGGCCAGTCCAACGCGCTGATGCTCGCGGCGGTCCAGCCCGGCACCGGCCGCGTCACCGCCCTGGCCACCAACCGCAACTTCAGCAACGACCAGACCAACAACGGCAAGAACACCAACCCGGACAAGAAGAACCAGAAGGGCAACTACCCCAACACCACGGTGCCGATCATCACGGGCGACAAGGACATCCCCGGCTACCAGGCCGGCTCCGCCTTCAAGATCTTCACCGCGGTCGCCGCTCTCGAGTCCGGGCTGCCGCTGGCCACCACGATCCAGACCGAGAAGCAGTTCGTCTCGGACTTCCCGATCGACCCGAAGAGCCCCGCCGCCTGCAACGGCGCGCACTACTGCCCGAAGAACTCCGGCGGGCAGTCCGGCCCCTACAACATGTGGACCGGCTTCGGCAGCTCCATCAACACGTTCTTCGTGCCGCTGGAGCAGCAGGTCGGCGTCGACCACGTGGTCGACGTGGCCAAGCGGCTCGGCATCCAGTTCAACGCCCCGAACGACGCCCAGCTCGCGGCCAACCCCAAGCAGTGGGGCGCCTTCACCCTCGGCGTCTCGGCCACGACCCCGCTGCAGCTGGCCAACGCCTACGGCACCCTCGCCGCGGACGGCCTCTACTGCGAGCCGACCCCGATCCTCGAGGTCAAGGACAACAGCGGCAAGAAGGTCGACGGGCTCGACCCCAAGTGCAAGCAGGCCGTCGACCCCGAGGTCGCCCGCGCGGCCGTCGACATGGCCCGCTGCCCGGTGGGCGACCAGTCCGCGACCGGCAAGTGCGCCGGCGCCACCGCCGGCTACTCCCGCGACTTCGTGAAGCGGCCGATCGCCGGCAAGACGGGCACGACGGACTCCGAGAAGAGCGCCACGTTCACCGTCATGACCAAGCAGCTCGCGGTCTCCGCGTTCCTGACCGACCCGGACTGGCCCGAGACCAACAAGGACATGAAGCACCCGCCGACCAACTACGCCGCGCTGGGCGTGCTCCGCGACGGCCTGGCCGGCCAGCCCGTCGTGCAGTTCACCCCGCCGACGAAGGACCGCTCGCAGGGCAAGCTGGTCGACATCCCGTCGGTCAAGTGCCTCTCCGTCGACCAGGCGCGCGCGAAGATCAAGAACGCCGGCTTCTCGGTCTCGGTCGCGTCCGGCCAGGTCGCCTCGCAGTGCCCGGCCGGAACCGTGGACCGCACCAACCCGTCCGGCTCGACGGCCAAGGGCGGCTCGGTCCAGCTCGTCGTGAGCAAGGGCCCGGGCGCGCCGGCCGCGCCGTACCTCGGCAACGACAACGGCGGCGGCAACAACCCGGTGCCCAACGGCGACGTCCCGGACACCAACATGTGCCCGATCCCGTGGGTGTGCTGATCACCTGATCGCATGAACAAGGCGGGCGTCCCTCTCCGGGGGCGCCCGCCTTGTCACTCAGTTGGACGTCAACTGGGCCTTGACGATCGCGGCCACCCGGCCGCCCTCGGCGCGACCGGCGACCGCCGCCTGCGCGGCCTTCATCGCCGGGCCCATCTGCTGCGGACCGGCGAACCCGCCGGCCGCGAGGGCCTCGCGCACGATGTCGTTGAGCTCGTCGTCGGAGAGCTGCTTCGGCAGGTACCCCGCGATGACCTCCTCCTCGGCGCGCTCCTTCGCGGCCTGGGCCTCGCGGCCGGCCCCGGCGAACGCGTCCGCGGCCTCGCGGCGCTTCTTGGCCTCCTTGGTGAGCACCGACAGGATCTCGTCGTCGGAGAGCTCACGGGCGGACTTCCCGGCGACCTCCGCGTTGCGCACCGCGGCGATCGCCATCCGCAGGGTCGACGTCACCAGCTCGTCGCGAGCCTTCATGGCGTCGTGCAGGTCGGACTCCAGGCGTGCCTTCAACATGAGAAAAGTCTATCCGTCGGATCTTGCTCATATTCTGTTGCAAGCGCGCCGGTAGGCTGAGTAAATGCGCTCGAAGACCGTTCTGCGACTCGCGGCGGGCACCGTCGCCGCCGGGGCCGCCACCTTTGCCTACGCCTCGCTCGTCGAGCGCAACATGTTCACCCTGCGCCGCTTCGACGTGCCGGTGCTCGCCCCCGACGCCGAGCCGCTGCGGGTGCTGCACATCAGCGATCTGCACATGACCCCGGGCCAGCACCGCAAGCAGCGCTGGGTGGCCGAGCTGGCCGGCACCGACCCGGACCTGGTCATCGTGACCGGCGACAACATGGCCCACGTGGACGCCGTGCCCGGCGTGGTCCGCGCGCTCACCCCGCTGCTGGACCGGCCCGGCGCGTTCGTCTTCGGCTCCAACGACTACAACGGCCCCGTGTTCAAGAACCCGCTGGGGTATTTCAACAAGCACAAGCCCTACGTCCAGGGCGCCGCGCTGCCCGCCGAGGAGCTGCGCGACCTGCTGGCCGGCTCCGGCTGGGCCGACCTGAACAACGCGCGCACCACGATCAAGGCGGGCGGCCGCACGATCGAGCTCGTCGGCGTCGACGACCCGCACGTCGGCCGCGACGACTACGACGCCGTCGCCGGCCCGGCCTCGCCCGACGTGGACCTGCGCATCGGGCTGACCCACTCCCCCGAGCCGCGCATCCTCGACCGCATGGCCGACGACGGCTTCGATCTGCTGCTGGCCGGGCACACGCACGGCGGGCAGGTCGCGGTGCCGTTCTACGGTGCCCTGGTCACCAACTGCGGCCTCGACCGCAGCATGGCCAAGGGGCTGCACCGATGGCCTTATTCCGAGTCGTACCTGCACGTCTCGGCCGGCCTCGGCACGCACCCGACCGCGCCGATCCGCTTCGCCTGCCCGCCCGAGGCGACGATCCTGACCCTCATCCCGCGGTGACCGCCGAGTCTGCGGCGCCGCTGCGGAAATGGCCGCGGCGCGCCGCGTACGCGGGCATCGCCGGGGCCGCCGGACTCGCGGTGCTCCTGCCCACGGGCACCGCCGGGGCGGGCTGGTTCCTGGCCGGCCACGTGCTCAACGTCAACGGCCCGCGGGTGTACCCCGTGCGCGTGCGCGCCTGCGCGGGCAACCGGATCACGCTGACCCGCACCCCCGACACGGCGCGGAGCATCCCGCTGTCGTTCGTATGGCCCGCGGGGCACGCGATCCTCGGGGACGTCATCTCCATCGACCGGTCGATCGTGACCCGCGAGATCGCCGAGGTCACGCGGGGCTCGCTGACGACGGGCGTGCGCGGGTACACCTCGAGCTACGTCTTCGAGGGGGATCCGTCGACGGCTCGCGGCCTGCCCTTCGACGAGGTGGTCGTGCCGGGCGAACTCGGGCCGCTGCCCGCGTGGCTCGTCCCGCCCACGACCGAGCAGGTGGACGACACGTGGATCATCGCGGTGCACGGTCGCGGCGCCCCGCGCGGCGAGGCCCTGCGCGTCCTGCCCACGCTCGCCGCCTCGGGCCGCCACACGCTCGTGGTGTCGTACCGCAACGACGCCGAGGCCCCGCCCTCGTACGACCGCCGCTTCCACCTCGGCCACACCGAGTGGCGCGACGTCCGGTCCGCGATCGACTACGCACGGTCGGCGGGCGCCCGCAACGTGATCCTCATGGGCTGGTCGATGGGCGGCGCGGCGATCCTGAACCTGCTGCGCGAGTGGGACCACGACGGCTACCTGCGCGCCCTGGTCCTGGACTGCCCGGTGGTCGACTGGACCGAGACGCTGCGCATGAACGCCCGCCAGCTCAACGTGCCGCCCGTGTGGACCTGGACCGCACTGCGGCTCATCCAGCACCGCCTGGGCGTGCGCGGAGCCGACCTGGACTACCGCCCGCTCGCGGCCCGGCTCGACGTGCCGACGCTGGTCTACGTGGACCACGACGACCGCACCGTGGCGCCCGCCCCGACGATCGAGTTCGCCCAAGCCGCGCCGCGGCACGTAATCCTGGTCGAGACACGTGAGGCGGGTCACTGCCGAAGCTGGAACCTGGACCCGGAGGCGTACGAGAAGCGCCTCGCGGACTTCCTGCGCTCCGTGTAGTCCCAGCTCAGAGCCCCTTCGCTCGACACGGGGGATACCGAGTTGGGGATGCGGCGGGCGTGGGCTACGATTACTCGGCACGCTCGGGGTATAGCGCAGCTTGGTAGCGCGCTTCGTTCGGGACGAAGAGGCCGTCGGTTCAAATCCGGCTACCCCGACTTCGTGAAACACCAGGCCAGGGCCGGTTTCCTCACCACGAGGGACCGGCCCTGACTCGTCTCTTGATCTCCGCTGGGAGAGATCTGGGAAAAGGTCTTGGCCTGAACATCTCGTCGAGGACGTTCACCGGCGAGCCGGGGCTCGTCTCTGCAACCCGGGCGCGATCGGCACCCGGCAGGCATCAGCCCGACCGGCGGCGTTGCGACCCCGCGGCTCCGCGAGAATGTCCGACCCGACCCCGGCCAACGTGCGGTACGACTGGTCACGCGCGCATACATCGCCTCAGAGGTCATCATTCTCGAAGAGGACCTGTGACGCATGATGTTGCCGAATTGGGCTGCACTAGATCAAGGCGCCTTCGGCGCGGCCCGGGGCCGCGAACATGCTCTTGAAAGAAGCCCGGTCAGCTCGCGGCAGCCGATGGCCCCAGCAGCCGGGGGTTACCTCTACGGCTGCAGTCGGTCCCTCAGCCACGAATGAAGGAGCGCCACCTGGTCACGGCTCGCCAACCGCACGCCAGCAACCATTCCGAAGAAGAGCAGCGTCGCCACCAGCGCACCGCTCACGGCCGCTGCCGAGCGGCCGGCAGCATTGGCGTGTCCCGTGACCATTTGGTTGACCGCCGCTGCCGCCCCGCCGACAAGCACTAGCAAAAAGATTCCAAGCGAGACACAACCCAACACTCGAGCCGGCAAGCTCCAGCCGATGTCATAGTGCAGCGCGCAGCCCTCGCGCGTGGCCCGCAACCGGCCTCGCAGAGCGGTCGGCGACCAGATGCCGAGACCTGCGTGCATCGCCACCAACTTGACCTTGTCCTGCCGGACGCTGCCTCTGACCACTCCGGCCGGGCCGGAACTTGCCCCGAGCGTTCCGCGGTGCCCTTGCAGGGCATCGTCCAGCCGGGTACGCGCAGCGTCCACAGACAGCGATGACGAAATCGTAAAATGCCGACCCCGCGTGCCGGTCAACCCATCAACGGCCCCCTGGACCATCCGGCATCCCATCGAAGGCGAGGCTCCGATCATGACGTAGCGCGGAGGGCGGCCAGCGGATCAGTGTCGAGGCGGATCGGGAAAGGAGCGTCAGACTCCAGGGTTCACGCTCATCGGCGACTCGCCTCCACACGCATGCTCCCACCACCGTCCCATGAGCGCTGCCCGGTGACGACCTGAAGCCCTCCGAACGAGGGCCGTCCCGGCAGGAATCCAGGGCACGCTCCGGCCTTCATTCCGGACGACCACGCGGGCGGGATGGCGGTCGGGCGGGCGCTCGAGGTGGTCGCCGGGGATCGTCGCGTTGCTCGCGTGCTGGACCGGCTTTGCGACGGCGGCGATGTTCCTGCCGCCGGCGGCGGTCACGGTCCTGATGCTCGTGGCGGCGCTCGTGTTCGGGTGGTGTGGGGCGGGGCCGCGGGCGGTGGGTGGATAGAGCTGGTCGGGCTCGCCCGACAGTGGAGAGCGGCCGTTGTCGCTGTAAGCCCGGAATGTGAGGCCAAGTCGTTTTCGTGCTTCGGAGGACTCCCCCGGGTGAGGGGACGTGCTAAGTTCGCCGTCGCGCGTCCCATGGCTCGGAGGTAACAAGTGGCGAACCGGTCGATCCAGACGGATCCGGAGCCCGAGGTCACGATTCGATTCAGCGACCGGCAGGTGGTCTGGGCGCTGATGGCGCTCGCCGCGGTGCTCTACGCGATCGCCGCGAAGATGCGCCTCGGCATGCCGCCGCTCGGCGACGAGCCGCACTACCTCATCGAGAGCATCTCGCTCGGCAAGTATCACACGTTCGACCTGACCCAGGCCTACGCCAACGGTGACTTTCGGGTCTTCTATCCGGAGGACATCCAGCCGCACGTGTACCCGAACGCCGACGGCGTCATGGTGCCCCTGCACAACTTCGGCGGGCCGATCCTGTGGACGATCCCGTTCATGATCTGGGGTCGCATCGGGGCCCAGGCCGTCGTCGTGCTGGCCAGTGTGCTCACCGTCGGCATCACGTTCCGGATCATGCGCGAGCTGGGCATCGCCCGGTCCTACGCGGCGATCGTCACCGGGATCTTCGTGGTCGCGACGCCGATCTACATGTACGCCTCCATGCTCTTCATCGACCCGTTCGGCGCGCTGTTCGTGGCCTACGCCGTGCGCGTGCTGGTGGCCGCGCGCCCGGCGAAGTGGCAGGTCGCGCTGGCCTCGGCGGGGCTGGGCTGGATGCCCTGGGTGCACGGCCGGTTCACGCTGTTCACCGTGATCCTCGGGGTGCTGCTGCTCCTGCGGGTCGACCGGGGCGGCGCGAAGGGCGTGCGGGCGCTGAGCGCGTACATCCCGGCCGCGGTGCCGATGCTCGTGCTGCTGCTCGCGCTCGAGATCTTCAACTACACCCACTACCATTCGCTGAACCCGGCCCCCGGCAACTCGGCGCTCGGCGACGGTGTGCTGCAGATCCCGCCGCAGCGGGGGCTCGCGGGGCTTCTGTTCGATCGGCAGTACGGCCTGATCAGTCATTTCCCCGTGCTCGCGCTCGCGGTGCCGGGCATGTTCCTGGTCGGCCGGCGGCACAGCCGGATGCAGTCGCACTGGATGCTGCTGGCGGTGATCCTGCCCTACATGCTCGCCATCTCCACCTTCCGCACCTGGTGGGCCGGGTTCACGCCGCCCGGGCGCCTGCCCGTCGTGCTCGTGCCGCTCCTCGCGTTCTACGTGGCGATCACCCTCCAGCGCCTGCACAGCTGGTTCCCGCTGGCGCTGGCCCTGGCCACCGGCGTGTTCGGCTTCCTGGTCACGTTCACCGGCGACGTCAACCTGTTCTGGCGCTTCACCTCCGGCGGCGGCAACGGCAACGACCCGGTCTTCACGTGGCTGGCCGGCAAGATCCGCCAGCCCGACATCGCACGGTTCATACCGGCGGTCGAGACGAACCCGGGCACGGGCGAGAACTACTGGCCGTTCGTCCTCGCCTTCGCCGTCTGCGTGGCCGTCGCGGTCCTGTGGGGCAAGCTGGCCCCGGCCGACCGCATCCCCGACCGCACGCTGTGGAACTACCTCCCGACGCCGCGCGAGCTGCTCGCCTCGGTCCGCCGCCGCCCGGCCCCGGCCGCGTCGCCGGCCCCGGCTGCGGTCCCCACGTCCAAGGCGCCGGCGAGGCCCGCGGCCAGGCCCGAGCCGGTGCCCGTCCCCGCCGCCGAGGCGGAGCACTCCGAGGGTGAGTCGGACAAGCCGAAGCTGGAATGGCCGTTCCCTCCGGCGGACCGGACCTCGCAGCACTAGCGCCGGAGCGGCGACGCCGCGCCATATCGTGTCTGCCCGCGCAACGCCAGATGCGGCCCGCCAACCGGCGGGCCGCATCTGGCGTATGGGTGCTTGAGGTGTTCGTGGCTTCAGTTGGCGGCTTCGAGCTCGGTGTTGGTGCCGCTGAACATGGTGCCGGTTTCGAAGCCGGAGGCGAAGCGCTCCTTGAGCATGTCGAGCTCGGCGAACTGGGCCTGGTGCGAGGACTCGGAGCCCTCGGCGGCGAAGACGTGGTCGTCGACGGACGCGTCGTGGGAGTAGTTGGTGTAGTCGTCCGACTCGTAGTGCACGGCGCCGGGGGCGTCGTACTCGACGTGGTGGCCCTGCGAGAAGGCGGTGGACTCGGCCGCGGAGTGGCCCTGCTCGTACACGCCGAACTGGCTGCTGAAGTCGGCCTCGGAACCCGCGGCCTGGTGCATCTGGTCCAGCTCGCCGCTCTCCTGGCCGGCCTCGTACTGCCCGTAGTCGACGTCGCTCATGTCTCTATCTCCCTTTCATCAAAGGCAACTCGGTGATGACAAGAACGGTAGGGAACCCGGAAGCCGCGCAAATCCCGGAAACGTGCCACGGCCGAGGAGGGCTCATGGACGGACGGGGACGTGGCGTGCCGGCCGTTCGGCGAGGCGCACGGGGTGGTTGATGCGCGTGCGACCGATGCGGTGCAGACGGACTCCCCGAGCAGCGGCCGCCGGCCGGGAGAAAGGGACGAACGGCGCCCCGGGATCGTCCGGCCGCCGGACACCGGAGACCCGACACGTGTCACCCGATGCGCCAATTGCTCCCGAACACCTCATCGGGGCCCCGCGAAGGCCGATCAAGCTGGCGATGAACGTGCAGGATCCCGTCACCGGCGCCCACTCGCGCGCCGCCCTGGACGCCGCCCTGCACGAGGTCGGCGGGGCCAGCCTGCTGCTGTTCGACGTCGACCACTTCAAGACCGTCAACGACGCCTTCGGGCACCTGCGCGGCGACATGCTGCTGCGGCAGCTCGCCGAGCGCATCCAGGGGCTCATCCGGGCCGAGGACGTGCTGTTCCGCTACGGCGGCGACGAGTTCGTGCTGCTGCTGCCGGACACCGCGGCCGACGAGGCGCTACGGCTGGCCATCCGGCTGACCGATGAGGTGCGGGCGCGGGAGTTCGCGGGCACCCCGCCGCTGCACCTGTCGATCAGCATGGGGGTGGCGTCCAGCCCGGCCGACGGTACCGATGGCGAAACCCTCATCGCCGTGGCGGACCGCCGCAACTATCTGGCCAAGCGGCGGGGCCGGGGCCAGGCGGCCGGCGACGACATCGAGGCGGACCCGGCCGCCGGCTCGTCGCGGCTGTGGGAGCGCGACGCCGCGCTCAGCGCCACGCAGGAGTTCATGACCCGCGTGTCGGCGGGCCTGCGCGGGGCGCTGCGCATCACGGGCCCCAAGGGCGCGGGTCACACGCGGTTCCTGCGCGAGGTGACCCAGATCGCGCGGCTGCGGGGCTTCGCGACGGAGCTTGCGGGCAGTACCACGGCCGAACCGGGCAAACCCGTGATCCTCCTCGCGGACGTGGGCGAGCCCGTACCCGCGCTCGGGGACGCCTGCGCGGTCGTCTACGCCACCACCGACCTCGGCGGCCCCGCCGACACCGGCGAGACCGTGATCGAGCTGACGCCGTGGTCGCCGGCGACGCTGCGGATCTGGCTGCGCATCGCGCTCGCCGGGGAGCCGACCCGGGCGCTGCTGGACCGGCTCGTCGAGCGCTCGGGCGGGCTGCCGGCCCGGGCCGAGGCCGAGCTGCAGCGGCTGCGGGCCCGGGGCGAGCTCGTCGCGGCCGGGGACGGCACCTGGGGCGTGAAGCCGGCCGCCCCCAAGCGGCGGCGCAGCCGGCTGCCGGTGCCGATGACCAAGCTCGTCGGCCGCGACCGGGAGACCGCGCGGGTCGCCGGGCTGATCCGCGACGGGCGGCTGGTGACGCTGGTGGGGCCGGGCGGCATCGGCAAGACCCGGCTGTCGCTGGCCGCGGCCGGCGCGGTCGCGGACGAGTTCGCCGACGGCGCGGTGTTCGTACCGCTGGCCGACACCACGAACGCCGAGCTGCTCACCGCCGCCCTGGCCCGCGCCCTGCACGTGGCCGAGCTGCCCGACCAGCACCTGTTCGACACGGTGCTCGACCAGCTGGCCGAGGCCGAGCAGCTGCTCGTGCTCGACAACTTCGAGCAGGTCGTCGACGACGGCGCGGCGCTGGTCAGCGACCTGCTGGCCGCGGCGCCGGGGGTGCGCGCGCTGATCACGAGCCGCGAGCGCCTGTCGTTGTACGGCGAGCAGGTCTACCAGGTCCCGACGCTCGCCGACTCGCCTGCCGTGACGCTGTTCGAGCAGCGGGCGCGCGCGGTCGACGCCGACTTCGAGATCACCATCGACACCGCGCTGCCCGTCGCGCAGCTGTGCCGCCGCCTCGACGGCCTGCCGCTGGCGATCGAGCTGGCCGCGGCCCGCATCGACCGCTGGAGCCCGGACGAGCTGCTCGAGCACCTCACCGAGCACCTCGACCGGGAGCTGGACACGCTCGGCGGCTCCGGCCCGCGCGACCTCCCGGCCCGCCAGCAGACCCTGCGCGGCGCGATCGACTGGAGCTTCGTGCTGCTCGACGGCGAGGAGCAGCGGCTGTTGACCGAGCTGTCGATCTTCGTCGGCGGCTGGACGGCGCCGGCGGCGCTGGCCGTCACGCTGCCGGGCGGGGATCTCGACCTGCTGGAGAAGCGCCTCGCCGCGCTGGTCGACAAGCACCTCGTGGTGCGTGACGACGACGGCGGGCGCTACCACCTGCTGTCGACGATCCGCGCGTACGCCCGCAACCGCCTCAGCGACGAGCGCGGCCCGGCCGACCGGCACGCCGGCTTCTACGCGGCGTTCGCCGAGGCCTCCGCGGCCGGGCTCACCGGGCCGGAGCAGGTGGAGTGGACCGGGCGGATCGAGACCGACTACGAGAACGTGCGGGCCGCGTTCGGGCACTCCGACGCCGCGACGCGCACGCGGATCTGCCTTGGGCTGTGGCGCTACTGGCGCAACGGCGCGCACATCGGCGAGGGGCGCGAGTGGCTCGCCCGCGTCCTCGCGCAGGACACGGACGACAACGGCACCCGGGCGCGGCTGCTGCACGCGGCGGCGATCCTGGCCGCGACCCAGGACGAGCACGAGGTCGCGTTCGGGCTCGGGGCGGAGAGTCTGCGGCGCGCGACCGCGGCCGGCGACCGGGTCACGATCGGCCACGCGCACAACGCGATGGGCATCGCCGCGATCGGCGGCGGCGACCACGACGAGGCCACCGCGCACTTCGGCGAGAGCCTCGCGGTGTGGCGCGAGCTGGACGTGCCGCAGGGCGTGGCCGCGTCGCTGGGCAACCTCGGCAAGGTCTCGCTCAGCCGGGGCGACTACGCGGCGGCGGAGCGGTACGCCAACGAGTGCCTCGACCTGGAGCGCGCCAACGGCAACACGCGCGGGATCCTGCTCGCGCTCGAGTGCGTCGGGCAGGCCCTGCTCGGGCGGGGCGACGTGGCGGGCGCCCGCGCGGCGCTGGACGAGAGCCTGGCCCTGAGCCGGCAGATCGGCGACGCGTTCGGCGCGGCGATGGCCCAGCACCAGCTCGGGCTGGCCGCGCTGGCCGAGGGCGACCGGGTGGAGGCGCTGCGGCTGCTCGTCGCGGCGCTGGCCACCCGGCACGAGGTCGGCGACCGGCTGGACCTGGCGATCTCGCTGGACGTGGTCGCGGCCCTGCTCGCCGCGGACGATCCGGCGCACGCGGCCCGGCTGGTCGGGGCGGCGGACGGGCTGCGGGGCCGGCACCGGCTGCCGGAGCCGCCCGACGCGCAGACGCTGCGCTCGCAGACCCTGCCGCGCCTCGCCGCGCACCAGCGCGACCGGGCGGCCGGGCGCGCGGTGAGCCTCGAGCACATCGTGGAGAGCGTGGGGCATCTACGCTCGTGACGTGATCGAGGCTTGGCAGCGGATCTTCCCGGGCGAGGAGACGGTCGGACGCGACCTGCTGGCGCGCTGGTCGCAGCCGCATCGGCGCTACCACACGCCCGAGCATCTGGCGCTCATGCTGCGCGTGATCGACGAGCACGCGCGGCTCGCCGACGACCCGGACGCGGTGCGCCTGGCGGCGTGGTTCCACGACGCGGTCTACGAGGTGTTCGCGGCGGACAACGAGGAGCGCAGCGCGGCGCTGGCGGAGACGACCCTGGCCGCGCTCGGCTGCTCCCCGCGGCGCGCGGCGGAGGTCGCGCGGCTGGTGCGCCTGACGGCCGGCCACGCGGTCGAGCCGGGCGATCGCAACGGCGCGCTGCTGGCCGACGCGGATCTGGCCATCCTGGCGTCGGACAAGGCGGACTACGACCGTTATGCCGAGGCGGTGCGCGCGGAGTACGCGGCGGTGCCGGATGACGTCTTCCGGCCGGGGCGCGCGGCCATTCTGCGCAATTTGGCGGATTTGCCGGAAATATTCCGAATTGTACCGGCACGGGCGGAATGGACCGCCCGTGCGCGGGTGAACCTGGAGGCCGAGATCGCTACGCTTCTGGGTGCTCGGTGACGTTCTGCAGATACAGCGCCTCGCCGAACTTCTCGATGAGCGCGAGCTGCGTCTCGAGGTAGTCGACGTGGTGCTCCTCGTCGGCGAGGATCCCCTCGAAGATGTTCGCCGAGGTCACGTCGCCGATGGAGCGCATGTACTCGATGCCGCGGCGCAGCCGGTCGACCGCCTCGAGCTCGATCTGCATGTCGCACTTGAACTGCTCCGGCACCGACTCGCCGATGCGCAGCGGGAACAGGCGCTGGTAGTTGGGCAGGGCTTCCAGGAACAGGATGCGATCGGTGAGCACCTCGGCGTGCTTCATCTCGTCGATCGACTCGTGTCGGGTGTGCTTGGCCAGAATCGTGTATCCCCAGTTCTCCTGCATCTTGGCGTGCAGGAAGTACTGGTTGATCGCCGTCAGCTCGGCAGTGAGCTGCTCGTTCAGAAACTCGATGACTCGTGCGTCCCCTTGCATGCTGGCAGGTTACGCCTCTTATGCCCGTTTCTAGTGGAAAACAGGGACCGGGGCCGGGCTTTCGGCGTCGATCAGATCGGCGATGCGGTCGAGGCACGAGCCGCAGCCCGTGCCGGCGCCGCACTCGTCACCGACGGCGTCCTCGGTGTGGGCGCCGGACTGGATGACCCGGCGGATCTCGCACTCCCGCACGCGGTGACAGATGCAGATATACACGGCCCGTACTCCTCGCTTAGCCTTACCTAAGCAAGGGTCACCTAATGTTTTCCTGGAAACAAGGGCTGACCAGGCTTTTTCTTGCCTCTTGAATCGGACAAATGACGCGGTCGGCGCAGCCCGGACGCAACCAGGCGCTCGACGATCACCCGCGAGGGGACCGGCCTGGCACCCAGCCACACGGCGATCCGCGCCCGCTCGGCCGACACGTCGTAGTGGTCGCGCTCGAACGCCCGCGGCGGCACCCCGATCAGCTCGGCGAACGCGTGCAGCTCGGCCGCCGAGACGTCGCTGATGAGATGGGCGAACAGGCGCCCGTGCGCGGGCCACCTTGGCGCGTCGATGTAGAGCACACGCACTAGCGTGCCAGGTATGAGCCTCGTCGAGGAGTTGCGTGCGGCCCTGCCCCACGAGGGCGGCGTCCTGACCGACCCGGACCTGCTGCGCTCCTACGAGCACGACGAGGCGGACCTGGTGCCCTTCGGCACCCCGGCGGTCGTCGTGCGCCCGCGCACCACGGGCCAGGTCTCCGCCGTCCTGCGCGCCGCGAGCCGGCACAGGGTGCCGGTCATCCCGCAGGGCGCCCGCTCGGGCCTGGCCGGGGGCGCCAACGCCATCGACGGCGCCATCGTGCTGTCCCTGGTGCTGATGAACGAGATCATCGACATCGACACCGAGAACCGCATCGCCGTCGTCCAGCCGGGCGTGGTCAACGCCCAGCTGCGCCGCGCGGTGGCCGAGCGGGGCCTGTACTACCCGCCCGACCCCGGCTCCTGGGAGCAGTCGACCATCGGCGGCAACGTCTCGACCGACGCCGGGGGCATGTGCTGCGTGAAGTACGGGGTCACCAGCGACCACGTGCTCGGCCTGGAGGTCGTGCTCGCCGGCGGCGAGGTGCTCACGTGCGGCCGGCGCACCGCCAAGGGGGTCGCCGGCTACGACCTGACCAGCCTCTTCGTCGGCTCCGAGGGCACCCTGGGGGTGATCACCGAGGTCACCGTCCGGCTCCGCCCCGCCCCGGAGGCGTCGCTGACCCTGGTCGCCGTCTTCGACACGTTCCCGGCGGCCGGGGCCGCGGTCTCGGCCATCGTCGGCTCCGGCCTGCAGCCCAGCATGCTCGAGGTCATCGACCGGGTGGCGATGGGGGCGATCGAGGCGTACCGCCCGATGGGCCTCCCCACGACCGCCGCCGCACTGCTGATCGCCTCGGTCGACTCGGGCAGCCGCGCGCCCGACGACCTCGCGGCGATCTCGGCCATGTGCCACTCGGCCCAGGCCGCGGACGTCTTCGTGGCCGCGGACGCCGACGAGGCCGACGCGCTGCTCGCCGCCCGCCGCCTGGCCCACCCGGCCCTGGAGCACTTCGCGGCGCACCTGTTCCCGCTGGGCGGGGGGATCATGGTGGACGACGTGGCGGTACCGCGAACCCAGCTCGTCGAACTGATCGAGGGCATCGAGCGCATCTCCCGGGAGCACGGCGTGGTCGTCGCGACGGTCGGCCACGCCGGGGACGGCAACCTGCACCCGGCCCTGGTGATCGACCGCTCGGACCCGGTGAGCCTGGCCCAGGGCCAGAAGGTCTTCGACGCCATCATGTCGCTGGGCCTGTCCCTCGGCGGGACGTCGACCGGCGAGCACGGCGTGGGCCTGCTCAAGCGCGACTGGCTGGCGCGCGAGATCGGCCCGACGGGTCTCAAGGCCCACCGCTCGATCAAGGCCGCCCTCGACCCCGACAACATCCTGAACCCCGGCAAGATCTTCTGACGGCACGTTTCCGTCTTCGCCGCCGAGGGCTCCGAGACCTCGCACCAGGCCCAGTTCGCCGAGCTCGAAACCGCCGACCTAGTGCTCTGACCACGAACGTTCACGGTGTCGGTCAGGCCGCCGTTCGCCTGGTGGGCTGGCCCCATCTGCGTTGGCGTTCGGAACGGATGCGGGCGCGTTCACGGCGTTGGGCGGCGAGGACGTCGGGGTGGCGGGCGTTGGCGTTGCGCCAGCGCAGGTAGGCGTGGATGGCCTTCGTCGAGGCGGGGTGGTTCGCGCGGTTCGACCCGGCGACGGTGAACGTTCGTAGCGGCCCGAAGTGCGCTTCGATGGGGTTTGCCCAGGACGAATACGTCGGGGTGAAACACGGCTCGACCCGGTTACGGGCCGCCCACTGGCGGATCTTCAGACCGCGGTGGGCGGACAGGTTGTCCAGGATGATGTAGATCGGTGCGCCGTCCGGTCTGGCGCGGCGGATCGACTGGAGTGCGGCCAGGGTGTTCGCTGCGGACTTGCGCCGGTGCACGACGCCCCAGAGGGTGTCGTCGCCGACGCTGTAGCAGCCGTGGAACTGCCGCACCCCGTGCAGCTTGTGGTAGTTCGCCGGGAGCCGGCCGGGGTGCCCGGTCGGCGCCCAGGTCGCGCCGCCGTGCGGGCGGATCGTGAGCGGTCCGAACTCGTCGAACGCGAAGACCCGGTCCGGGAACCTGGTCATGACCTGCTCGATCCGGGCGAGCTTGGCCTCTTTGGCGGGGTCGTTGGACTCCTTCCACGTCTTGGTCCGCTGGAAGGTGATGTCGTGCTTGCGCAGCAGCTGCCGGAGTCGTTCCCGGCCGACCTTGACCCGGCGCGGGCCGTGGTTGTGGGCGAGGTAGTCGGCGAGTTTGCGCAGGCTCCACCGGGTGAACGGCTGGCCGAGGGCTTCGGGTCGGGTGTTGGCCGTCGCGACGATGAACGCTTCGTCGTCTTCACTGATCAGGCGGGGACGGCCACCCGCCCACCGAGGGTTGAGGCTGGCCATGCCCATCTCGTTGAACCGGTGAATGACCTGCCGGACCGAGTCCTCATCGGCCTGGACCAGCCTCGCGATCACCGGCACGCTGTTCCCGCCAGCCGACGCGAGCACGACCATCGCCCGCCGCAATCGGATCGCTGAGCCGGTCCCACGTCTGGTTATCCGGAGCAGCTGCTGACCCTCCTGGTCAGACAGCCGCCGCACACGCACGGGTTCTGCCACCGCCACAGCCTGAGACCACACACGCCGCCCAGCCCGGAGGTCGAGCGGCGTGTCATCCAACACCGTGAACGTTCGTGGTCAGAGCACTAGACCCTGTCCTGGAGCACGGTCGCGCGGTCCGCCTGGAAGCCCCGGACGTCCGGGGCGCCGAGGCGGGCCGCGTCCGCGGTCAGGTCGTCCGGCATGCGCTGCGACTCCTGCTCCGCCGCCACCCGCGCCAGGTAGTGGTCCACCTCGCGCGAGCGCGTCGCCGCGTCCCAGCCCAGCACGTCGCCCATCACGCGGGCCGCGTCCTGGGCCGAGGCCGTCCCGCGGTGCTCCGTCTCGAACGAGATCCGCGTGCGCCGGGTCAGCACGTCCTCCAGGTGCAGCGCGCCCTCGGCCAGGGCCGCGTACGCCACCTCCGCCGCCAGGTACTCCGGCGCGCCCGCGACCGGGCGGCGCAGCTGCGGGTCGAGCGCGAGCACCTCGAAGGCCAGCGAGCCGTAGCGCTCGAGCAGGTGCTCCAGGACGCCCACGGGCAGGCCGTGCCGGCGGGCCAGATCCGCCCGGTTCGTCCACAGCGGGTGGTATCCGTCCGCGCCGAGCAGCGGCAGGTCCGCCGTCCGCGACGCGGGCACCAGGCCGCCGTGCCGGCGCAGGCCGCCCAGGCGATGGGCCACCCGGTCGATGACGTCCGCCGCCATCACGCGATACGTCGTGTACTTGCCGCCGGCGATCAGCATCAGGCCCAGCATGGGCTCGACGACGGCGTGGGTGCGCGAGAGCGCCGACGTCTGCTCGTCGCGGCTGTGGGGCTGGCGGTGCCGCGCCTCCCGGGAGAGCAGTGGGCGCAGGCCCGCGTAGACGCCCTCGATGTCCTGCATGCCCAGGGGGCGGTCCAGCACGGCGTTGACCTGGCCCAGCAGGTAGGCGATGTCCGTCGCCGACGCCGCGGGGTGACCCCGGTCCAGGGTCCAGTCCGTGTCCGTGGTGCCGATGATCCAGTGGCCGCCCCACGGGATGACGAAGAGGACCGACGTGGGCGTACGCAGGATGAGTCCGGCCTCTCCCGTGATGGCCGAGCGCGGTACGACCAGATGCACCCCCTTGCTGGCCCGCACCTGCAAGCCGGCGGACTCGCGCGGCCCCTCGCCCGAGAGCATGCCGGCGATGTCGTCCATCCACACGCCGGTCGCGGCGACGACCGTGCGCGCCCGGACCTCGAACTCCTCGCGCGACTCCAGGTCCCGCACGCGCACGCCGGTGACCTCGCGCGCGTCGCGCAGCAGGCCGACCGCGCGGGCGCTGGGCACGATCGCGGCGCCGAGACCGGCCGCGGTGCGGGCCAGCGTCGCGACCAGCCGGGCGTCGTCAACCTGGCCGTCGTAGTACTGGATCGCGCCGCTGATCGCGTCCTCGCGCAGCGAGGGGAAGCGGCGGTGCGTCTCCGCCCGCGACAGGTGCCGGTGCAGGGGCATCCCCCGCGGCGAGGAGCGGCGCAGGCGCGCGGTCGCGGCGAAGGCGTCGTAGAGCCCGACGCCGGCACCGTAGTAGGCGCGCTGCCAGACCCGCTGCCCCAGCCCGGCGAAGCCGCGGTGGGACGGCAGCGGCACCAGGATCGGCACGGGGCGCACGAGGTGCGGCGCGAGCCGGGACGCGAGCAGGCCGCGCTCCTGAAGAGCCTCGGTGACCAGGCCGAACTCCAGCTGCTCGAGGTAGCGCAGGCCGCCGTGGATGAGCTTGGAGGACCGGCTCGACGTGCCGGCGGCCAGGTCGCGGGCCTCGATCAGCGCGACCGACAGGCCGCGGGAGGCGGCGTCGAGCGCGGCTCCGGCGCCCGTCACGCCACCGCCGATGATCAGGA
The DNA here is from genome assembly GCF_050955725.1 of Dactylosporangium sp. CA-139114. Classification (NCBI taxonomy): domain Bacteria; kingdom Bacillati; phylum Actinomycetota; class Actinomycetes; order Micromonosporales; family Micromonosporaceae; genus Dactylosporangium; species Dactylosporangium sp. CA-139114. Next base: position 574,402 of record NZ_CP192080.1, on the reverse strand, counting down.
CGTCGAAGCGCTCCCGGCGCAGGCGGGCCACGTCGCCGGCGCGGCGCGCGGGCGACAGGCGCGAGGACTCGAAGCGGGACGTGGAGGGTTCACGGCGCACTACTACACGGTAGCCTCGCCCGTCACGCCGCTGGTGTGAGATGCCCGGGCGGGGGAATGAGAGGTGACGTGTCCATCACCGAACGCATCGTGCGCGCACCCGCCGAGACCGTGTACTCCGTGCTCTCCGACGGCTGGTCGTACTCCGACTGGGTGGTCGGCACCGCACATGTCCGAGACGTCGACGAGGCCTGGCCGGCCCCCGGGTCTCGGCTGCACCACAAGGCGGGCCCCTGGCCGGTGTCGATCAAGGACCGCAGCGAGTCCCTGGACTGGGACCCGGGCCGGATGCTGCTGCTGAAGGTCCACGTCTGGCCGCTCGGCGCGGGCCACGTGCGGTTCACCCTCGACCCGCTCGACGAGCAGGCGACCCGGATCACGATGCAGGAGCAGTTCACCGAAGGCCCGATGCTGGGTGTGCGCAACAAGGTCGGCGACGTCTTCCTGCACTTCCGCAACAACGAGGCCCTGCAGCGCCTGGCCGACCTCGCCGAGCGCCGCAAGGGCTAGTCACGGGTAGATGCGGCGCAGGGCCGCGCGGATCGCGGCCTGGTACGCGTCGCCGAGCACGGGCCGGTTGCGGGCCAGCGCCGCGCGCGCCGCGTTCGCACCCGGCGCGCCGTGCACCCCGCCACCCGGGTGGGCGCTCGCGCTGGCGAGGTACAACCGGTCGATCGGCGTGTCCGCCCGCCCGAGCCCGGCCGTCGGCCGCCAGACGACCTGCTGGTAGGCCCCGGCCGTCCCGCCGTTGATCGCCCCGCCGACCAGCGAGGGGTCCTTGGCCTGCAGCTCCCCGGGGCCGGACACGTGCCGGGCGAGCACCAGGTCGTCGAAGCCCGGCGCGTGGCGCCGCAGCACGTCGGTGACGCGCTCCGCGTGGGCGGACACCTGCTCCGCGGTGACACCGCGAGGGAGATGGGTGTACGCCCACAGCGACTCGGTCCCGGCCGGTGAACGGCTCGGGTCGGCCGTCGTCATCTGGCCCACGAGCAGGAAGGGCTCCTCGGGCGGGCGGCCGGTCGACAGGTCCGCCGCGTATCGCACGGGGTCCGAGCCCACGTGCACCGTGCCGGCCCCGGCGACGTCCGGCGAGATCCACGGCACCGGGCCGGAGAGCGCCCAGTCGATCTTCAGCGTGGCGTTGTCCCAGCGGAAGCCGGCCAGATCCGCCAGCAGCCGCCCGGGCAGATGCTCCGGCTTGATCATCGATTGGTACAGCGGGAGCGCGGGCACGTCCGCGACGACCGCCCGGCGGGCCCGGAAGAGCCGCCCGTCCGCGCAGCGCACGCCGAGCGCCCGGCCGCCGCCCACGATCACCTCCTCGACCGCCGCGCGGCGGTGCACGACGCCGGAGAAGCGGCGCAGCAGGGCCTCGGTGATCTGCTGCGCGCCGCCCACGGGCACCGGGAAGCCGTGCTGCTGCGCCAGCATCGCCAGCAGCCAGCCGAAGCCGCCGCCGGCCGCGTCGTCGGGGGCCAGATCGGTGTGCAGGGCCAGGCCGGTGAGCAGCATCCGGGCGCCCTCGCCCGCGAACAGCTCCTCGCCCAGCACGCGCGCGGGCACCAGGAAACGCCGCCCGAGCCGCAGCGTGCCGCCGACGCCCGCGGTCCGCGCGAGGCGGGCGCCGGCGCGGATCGGCGGGAACGGGGTGAGCAGGGCGGGGACGAGCGCGGAGGCGAGGTTGCGCCACTCGGAGTACCACTGCCGCCAAGCCTTGCCGTCGCCCGCCGCGAACCGTTCGAGCGACTCGGCCGTGAGGTCGAGCTCGCGGCTGATCACGGCGGCGCGGCCGTCGGGGAACAGGTGCGCCACCACCTCGGGCGCGTGTGTCCAGCGCAGGCCGTGCGACTCCAGGTCGAGCGCCTGCAGCGGCGGCGAGGCGGCCGACAGCGGATAGAACGCGCTGCACAGGTCGTTGAGGAACCCGGGCGCGGTGATCTCGGCCGAGCGGACCGCCCCGCCGGCGTGCTCGGTCGCCTCGAGCACGACGACGTCCCAGCCCTCGTCGGCGAGCATGTTCGCGGCGACCAGGCCGTTGTGCCCGGCGCCGATGACGACCGCGTCCACGGTTTCGGCCATGCCCCTCAGTCTCCCTCCCGCGTCCTCACGTTTTGTCATACCCGGCCCGTAGCATCCGGACCATGACAGCGCCGTCGAGACGAAGCTGGGGTTGGTCGCTCGCCCTCACCATCGTGCTCGGCCTCTGGGTGCCGTTCGTCATCGTGGCGCTGAATGCGGGCCTCTGGCTCGTCGACGACACGCTCACCATCGAGGGCGAGTCGGCGCCGCGCGCGCTGTGGCTCGCGGTCGCGGTGACCGGCCTGGCGCTGGCCGGGGTGCCGGCGCTGCTGCTCGGCCTGCTGTCACCGGTGTGGTTCGCGCGGCTGGCGGGCCGGCAGTGGGCCCTCACCACCGGTTTCGGGGCGCTGCTGACCGTCGCACGCCTCGTGCCGCCGACCTATCACGAGTTCTATCTCGCCGTCCTGGCCGCGCTCGCCGCCGCGGCGGCCCTGGTCCACCGGCTCGTCACCGGGCCACTGCGGCCACGCACCGAGCCGGACCGCTGGATGCCGTGGCTGTCGCTCGCCGTCGGGCTGCTGCTCCTGCTGCCGTGGCTGTGGGCAGGCGCGCTCGGCGGGGCCGCCGAGACCGTGCTCGCCCTGGTGGCGGCGCTCGCGATCGCCTGGCTCGCGACCCGCCCGCTGCTCACGCTCACCATCCGCACGCCGACGGGCGCCAACGCCTGGGGCCGGGTGGCGGTGGGCGGCCTGCTCGCGGGCGTGGCGCTCGTGCCGCTCGCGGCCGGCGTCGGCGAGCCGGCGGTGCAGCTCTTCGCCCTGCTGAGCGTGCCCCCGACCGCGTTCGTCCTGGCCGCGCTGCGCCGGGCCGGGATGCCCTCGGTCGTCGCGCTGCTCACGCCGGTGCTGTTCGGCCCGCTCGCATTCGTCGACCCCGACGAGACCTCGCTGATCCTGGGCCTGCGCGACGGGCTCTACTGGGGCGCCATCGCCGCCGCCGCGGCGGGCGTGCTGGCCGTGCTCACCGCGATCCTGCTGCTGGTCGTGTTCCGGCGGGTGCGCTGGCACGCCTGGCTCGCCGGGGCGCTCGCGCTCGTGGTGGCCGCGGCGGGCGCGACGGTGTATGTCGGGCTCGGGCGGCCCGGGCTGCACGGCGAACGGCTCTTCGTGGTCATGCGCGAGCAGGCCGACCTGAGCGGGCTCGCCTCGATGGCCGATCGCGGCGAGCGGGGGCGGGCGACCTACGAGCGGCTGGTCGCGACCGCCGAGCGCTCCCAGGCCGCGCTGCGGGCCGACCTGCGCTCCAAGCACGTCGCGTTCACCCCGTTCTACCTCGTCAACGGCATCGAGGTGGACGCCGGCCCGGTCGCCCGGCAGTGGCTGGCGGGCCGCTCCGACGTCGCCCACGTGCTGCTCAACCCGCAACTGCGCCCGCTGCCGGCCGTCGCCGCGCCGATGCACGGGTCGCGGCCCGCGCCGACGTCGACGCCCTGGAACCTGACGCTGATCGGGGCGGATCGGGTCTGGGAGCGGTACTCCACCGGCAAGGGCATCGTCGTGGGCAGCTCGGACTCGGGCGTCGACGGCACCCACCCGGCCCTGCGGGGCAACTTCCGCGGCGGCAACGACTCGTGGCTCGACCCCTACAACGGCGCGCGCACGCCCACGGACCACAACGGCCACGGCACGCACACCATGGCCACCGCGGTCGGCAAGGACGTCGGCGTCGCGCCCGGCGCCGAGTGGACCGCGTGCGAGAACCTGCCCCGCAACCTGGGCAGCATGGCCAACTACGTGACGTGCCTGCAGTTCATGCTCGCCCCCTACGCGCCGGGCGCCGACCCTTGGCACGCGGGCCACCCGGAGCGCGCCCCGCAGGTGCTGACGAACTCGTGGGGCTGCCCGGCCGTCGAGGGCTGCGACGAGTTCTCGATGCGCCCCGCGATCGACGCCTTCACCGCCGCGGGCATCTTCTTCGTCGCGGCGGCGGGCAACACCGGCCCGCGCTGCGGCTCCATCACCGACCCCCCGGCGAACTACGCCGCGACCCTGACGGTCGGCGCCGTGGACCGCACCGCGCGCGTGGCCGACTTCTCCAGCCGCGGCCCGACGGCCGACGGCCTGTCGAAGCCGGACGTGGTGGCCCCGGGCGTGGACATCCTGTCGGCCCTGCCGGGCGGCGGCTACGACGAGCTGAGCGGCACGTCGATGGCGACGCCCCACGTGGCGGGCGTGGTCGCGCTGATGTGGTCGGCCAACCCGTCGCTGATCGGCAACATCGCCAGGACGCGCGAGATCCTGCGCTCAACGACACGCCCGGCGACGCCGGGCGGCACCGCGTGCGGCGCCCTGTCGAACACCATCGGCGCGGGCCTGATCGACGCTTACGCGGCGGTCCAGGCCGCGGTCGCGCTCAAGACCCCTTCGCCCTAGCCCAGCCCCCCTTGAACCCTGATGCGCGACCTCCTGCCCCCGTCGATCCCGCCCAACAACCCCGCCCAAACCCGGCCCCCGTTTCCACACAACTATCGAGCGTATCGATCAAGTTCATCAGTTTTTATGAATCCTGTATGGTGCTTTTAGCAAGTCGGAACGGGGCACCCTGGAGCCACGTGAACTCCTTCGCCCACCCTTCATCGAGCCTTCCTCTGCCATGAGCCGACCACTCCCCCCGGTCTTCTGGGTCCGAGTACGACGGTCGCGCGTGATACCGAAACCGGCGCATCGGCAGTGCGGGCGTCGCCTCGCCGGGCCACGGCGAGCTCGGGCCACAGTGCCGACGGGCCTGCGGGGCTTGTCGTGGTGTGGCGCTGCGGGAGCCAGTGGGCTCCCGGACGCGACGAGGCGAAGGGGCGGAGGGGTGCGGGCTGCGGTGGGGCGCTGGCCGACGAGCCTGTCGTCGCCGGCCTTTTCGCGGCCGCCCTGGCCGAGGAAGCCGTACACCCGGTGGCGTGCGCGCCTCGTCCGCCCAAACGGTCGATGGCCTCGGCCCGCGACCGAGAGGAGGCCTTCGACGTCCGACGTCGTCGTCGCCGACGCGTTGCCGCCGGCCTCGCGGACGGCGCTGCTCCGCTCGCCGCCCCAGCACCGGCCGGCACGGGCCAGCGGCATCCGGCGGCGCTGCGGTCCGGACCGACTCGGCCACCCAGGCCGCACCGGCCACGGACGGCGCTGCTCCGCTCGCCGCCCCAGCACCGGCCGGCACGGGCCAGCGGCATCCGGCGGCGCTGCGGTCCGGACCGACTCGGCCACCCAGGCCGCACCGGCCACGGACGGCGCTGCTCCGCTCGCCGCCCCAGCGCCGGCCGGCACGGGCCAGCGGCATCCGGCGGCGCTGCGGTCCGGACCGACTCGGCCACCCAGGCCGCACGGGCTCACCGACGAGCATCGACAGGCCGTTCGATCTTCAAGCGACGGCGTGTCAGGCGACCGGCGGTGACCCGAGCGCGGCCGTTCACGGGGACGCCGGCGCGGCAGGCGATCGGTAGCGACCGGGGCCTGGGTCCCTCACGGTCTGACGGCCGGCGCGGCCCGCGCCGGCGTGGGATGCCAACTGGCGCCGCCAGTTCGGGCCCACAAACCGAGGCGCGCTTGAGGGCCTGGGTGCCGGAGTCGGATATAAGGGAATTGACGGTGCATTTGACGCCCGGCGACGGTGCGGCGATCCGGGGCGGCCCGTGCCACCGGGGTTCGGTCCGACATGTCGGGCATTTCACGCCTACCGCACGCCCCGCGCCGTCGGCGGGGGTTCGTGATTGCCCCCTGCGCAGCCGCGCCCGAAGGGGTCAGCGGTTGAGCGCTTGGTGCGATCGGCTGGCCGCGTCACAAGTCGGGCAATTCTCGGCTGCCGCAGGCGTGGAGCGCCGGTTGGCGGCCATCCAGCCAGGGCCAACGCGCGCAGCACCGCACTCAGGTCGCCGGAGTGGTCCTGGCCGCGCGCCGGGGCTCATTGCCGCTGGTTGCCGCGACCACCTGGTCCGGTCCCGGTTGCGCGGGGAGCCGCCCCGCAGTTTTCAGGATTTATAGCCCGTCAGGCGATATTTGGCATGTGCGGCCTTTGTCGGATTCCAGCGCAACGAGAGCGGTGGTTTGCATTTTGCTCACATCCGCGTGACGTGGGCGGACGCGCGTGCAAACAGTTAGGTATGTTTACCAAATGATCGGGGAGCTCGACGGTGTTGGCGGGGTTGGGGCGCTCCTCGCCCGGGCGCTCGACCTGCCGGAAGACGCCGCCGAGGCCGATGTGCTCGCGAACCGGCTCGCGGCGCCGCCTCGTGGGCGGGTGGTGGTGCGGGTGGGGGCCTCGGACGGTACCGGTGTCGCTTTCGCGTCCATCAGCGACGCCGACCCGCGGCTCGGGCACGTCGAGCTGCTCGCCGTGCTGCCGGAGGCGCGCCGTCGTGGCGTCGGGGCGGCGCTGCTGCGCGCGGCCGAGGAGCGCCTCGCCGCCCTGGGCGCCACGCGCGTGCGGCTCGGCGGCAACCCGCCGTGCTACGCGTGGCCGGGCATCGACGTGCGGTACACGCCAGCGGTGTGCCTGGCGCGGCGCGCCGGGTACAAGGTGACCGACACCGCCTGGAACATGACCGCGGACCTGACCCGCCTCAACCAGCCGACCGAGGCGAGGCCCGGCGAGACGCGGCCCGACGAGACGCAGCCCGGCAAGACGCGGTCCGACGAGACGCGGCTGGATGAGTCGCGGCTCGAGGGGCAGGGCGTGAAGGTCCTGCCGGCCGGCCCCGACGCGGCCCCGTGGGTGCGCTCGATCTGGGGCGACGGCTGGGCGTGGGAGGTCGAGCAGTCGCTGGGCCGCGACGGCGCCGGCTGTTACGTGGCCGTGCGCGACGGCGAGATCCTGGGCTTCGCGGCGTACGGCGCCAACCGCCCGAGCTGGTTCGGCCCCATGGGCACCGCCCCGGCCGCGGAGGGGCTCGGCGTGGGACGGGTACTGCTGCGCCGTTGCCTCGCCGACCAGCACTCGCTCGGCCTGCGCTCGGCGCAGATCGGCTGGGCGGGCCCGATCGGGTTCTACTCCAAGGCCGTGGCAGCCAGGGTCGAGCGCGTGTTCTGGATCTACACCAAGGATCTGTGAACGCATGCGGGGCAGGCCGTGGGTTCGCCACGGTCCTACCCCCCACACGTGCCGCCGGTGCCCGTGATCCCCCGTCATGCCACGGGCACCGACGTCGTCTACATGTCCGGCTGGTTGCCGCGCTTCTGCTGCGTCGAGGACTGCGTCTTCGTGCGCGCGCGCATCGTCGCCGTGTTGGCGTTGGTCGACTCGCCCGCCATGATCGAGTCTGGCGTGATCGTCATGTCGTCGGTGAGGTCCTGGTCCAGGTAGCCGAGATCGTCTTCGCTGCGGTGCATGCCGCGCTCGATGCTCTGGCCGGAGTCGAAGCTGCTGCTGTTCTTCTTGGACTTGCCCATGATCCCCCCTCATGTCGGCCCGACCTCACCATATGAGGACCGTTCGCATGTTGACGGCAAAACGCGCATATCCGCGCCCTAAGGTCGGGCTATGAACGGCTCAGTGGTGCTGGACGGCCTGGTGGTGATGGACGGGCACAACGACCTGCCGTGGCGCCTGCGGGTCCGCGGCACCGACGTCGATCTGAGCGGCGACCTGTCGGGCACCGGCCTGCACACCGACCTGCCCCGCCTGCGCCGCGGCGGGGTGGGGGCGCAGTTCTGGAGCGTGTACGTGCCGAACGACCGTCCGGGGCCCCAGGCCGCCGTCCAGGTCGTCGAGCAGGTCGAGCTGGTCCGGGGCCTGGTCGATCGCTACCCCTCGGCCCTGGCGCTGGCCACGAACGCCTACGAGGTCGAGCGGGCCCGCTCCAGCGGCCGCATAGCGTGCCTGCTGGGCGCCGAGGGCGGCCACTGCCTCGACAACTCCCTGGTGGTCCTGCGCTCGTTGCACAAGCTCGGGATTCGGTACCTCACGCTGACCCACTCCCGCAACACCGACTGGGCCGACAGCGCGACGGACACCCCCGCGTCCCACGGCCTGTCGCCGTTCGGCCGGGAGGTCGTGCGGGAGCTGAACCGCCTCGGGATGCTCTGCGACCTGTCACACGTGTCCGATCAGACCATGCACGCGGCCCTGGACATCTCGGCGCACCCCGCGTTCTTCTCGCACTCCTCGGCCCGGGCACTGTGCGCGCACCGCCGCAACGTCCCCGACGACGTGCTGCTGCGCGTACGCGACTCCGGCGGCGTGGTGATGGTGACGTTCGTGCCGTTCTTCCTGACCGACGCCTGCCGCGAGTGGGGCGAGGAGCTGGCGCGGGTGGAGGACGCGATCGCGGCGCCGTGGGACTCGCCGGAGTTCCTGCGGGAGCGCCGGGCCTGGATGGACGCCAACCCGAGCCCGCCCACGACGGTCCGGGACGTGGTCGACCACGTCGAACACGTGCGCGCGGTGGCGGGCGTGGACGCGGTCGGGCTGGGCAGCGACTTCGACGGCACCGAGATCGTGCCCGAGGGCCTGCCGGACGTGTCGGCGTATCCGGCGCTGCTGGCCGAGCTGTCCGAGCGCGGCTGGTCGGAGCCGGAGCTGCGCAAGCTGGCCTGGGAGAACACCATGCGGGTCTTCAAGGCCACGTGCGGCTAGTGCTGTGACCACAAACGTTGACGGGTTTGTGGTTCCTCGCCCGCGGTTGCGGTCGAGCGACTCCCCACCACCTTGTGTTGTGGTGGCGGGGCGGGCCTCAGCCGGCCAACCGGCCCTCGCGCCGCCGCAGCGCCCGTCACCGTGGCTGGTGGCGGGTGGTGTGGTCGGCGGGGGTCACGCCGGGACGGTCCGGCACCGGGAAGATGCCGTCCCGCTCGACGGTGCGTGACCACGCAGGGCAGCACCGCGGCCGCCGTGGTGGTGTCGGTGCCGCCGCCCGCGTTGGGGGTGCGGGTGGCGATGGTGGCCGCCGCGAACAGGTCACGGTGCCCGGAGATGTTGCAGGTGTGGCAGGTCATGGTCCGTCCGGCCGGTTTCCGGATGCGTTGCCGGCAGGCGGGGCAGGTGGACGAGGTGCGCCGCTCGTCCACCAGATGCACGGTGATGCCGGCGAGTTCGGCCTTGTCCCGCAGGACGGCGATCGCGCGGCCGATCTGCCACTGCCGGAGCCGCAGGTTGTGCCGCCGCCCGGCGTCGAGGTCCAGGACGCCGCGGGGGTCGCCGACGCTCAGCGTCCCGACCTGCTGCTGCACGGCCCAGGTGATGACCGTCTTCGCGGCTTCGTGCTGGGCCTGGCGGATACGGCGGCGGTGCCGGGCCTCGACCAGCCGGGCCCGGCGGCGCATCTTGCGCCACCGCCGTGACCCCCGCTGTCCAGGTGCCGGGGCATGGCCGGCGGTGGCCCGGCGGCGGGCCTTCGTATCAGCCAGATGCATCCGGTGCTCCGCACGGATCGCCCGCCCGGACACCAGCAACCCGTGCCCGTCCGGCCCGGCCACCGCATACGGGTGGATGACCCCCAGGTCCACGCCGGCGACCCGGCCAGGGTCAGGCGCGGCGCCCCCGGGGTGGACGGCGACCGGGATCTCGGCGGTGACCTCCAGCCACAACCGGCCGCCCTCCGCCAGCAGCGTCACGGACCGAACCTGCCCGGCCGGGTACGGCACCGCCCGGTCCAGACGCAGCCGCAACGGCGCGGCACCGGCCGCGGCCGGCAGCCGTAGACGGCGGCCGTCCAGGCTGTAGGTGCCGTGATACCAGCGCACCGGCACCAAACCCCGACGACGCCGCGGGAACCGGGCCGTGCTGTCGCCGGCCCGGCGGCGTTTCGCCGCGGCGAACCACGCATCGGAGAACCGGCGCAGGACCGACCGGGCACCCACACTGTCCAGATCGCCGAACGTACCGGGACCCGACGCCGCCAACTCCCGGCACAACGCCTGATACGACACCAGCGGTGCGTCCCGCCGCCGACGCCGCCACACATTGAGCTCCAGCACGCACGCCCACACATCACCGGCCGACCGCAACAACCCGAAACAACGCTCCCGCTGCGCCCGCGTCAACCGCAGACCGACCCGAGCGGTGCGATACACCACCACTGGCAAGGCTGCGTCCCGGCGACGAGGCACACCAACGTTCTAGCACACACGTACGACACAACCCCAACCGCATCAACCCGGCCAACGTTTGCGGTCACGGCACTAGTGTGCCGCGCCACAAGTTCGCCTTATAAATAGGTGTAGGGTGATGGGATGCCGAGGACCGGGCGTCCCACCCCGCCGCTGGTGTTGTCCGACGAGGAGCGCGCGACGTTGGTCCGCTGGTCGCGGCGGGCGAAGTCGGCGCAGGTCCTGGCGATGCGGGCGAAGATCATTCTGGCGTGCGCCGAGGGCACGTCGAACACTGATGTGGCCACGGCTTTGGGTGTGCATCTGTCCACTGTGGGCAAGTGGCGGCGGCGGTTCCTGGCCGAGCGTCTGGACGGGCTGATCGACGAGCAGCGGCCGGGCCGGCCGCCGTCGATCAGCCTGGACCGGGTGGAAGAGGTGGTGGTGGCCACCCTGGAACAGACGCCGCGCAACGCTACCCACTGGTCGCGCACGTCGATGGCGCAGCGGTCGGGGCTGTCGAAGTCCACGATCGGACGGATCTGGCGGGACTTCGGGCTGAAACCGCACCGGGCGGACACGTTCAAACTGTCGACCGACCCGCTGTTCATCGAGAAGGTCGTTGACGTGGTCGGGCTCTATCACAACCCACCGGAACGGGCGGTGGTGCTCTGCGTTGACGAGAAGTCCCAGATCCAAGCGTTGGACCGTTCGCAGCCGGTGCTGCCGATGATGCCGGGCATGCCCGAGCGGCGTACCCACGACTACGCCCGTAACGGGATCACCAGCCTGTTCGCCGCGTTCAACGTGGCTGACGGCACTGTGATCAGCCAGCTGCACCGCCAGCACCGTGCCGCCGAGTTCCAGAAGTTCCTGGTCGCGATCGACAAGACCGTGCCGGCGGAACTGGATGTGCATCTGATCTGCGACAACTACGGCACCCATAAGACCCCGGCCATCCGGGCCTGGCTGGCCCGGCACCCCCGCATCCACATGCACTTCACCCCGACCGGCTCGTCCTGGATCAACCAGGTCGAACGCTGGTTCGGGTTCCTCAGCGAGCAGAAGATCCGCCGCGGCGTCCACAAGAGCGTCCAAGCCCTGGAAGCGGACATCCGGGCGTGGATCGCTGACTGGAACAGCAACCCACGCCCGTTCATCTGGACCAAGACCGCCGAGGAGATCCTGGAGTCACTCGCCCGATTTTGTAGGCGAATTTCTGACGCAGAACACTAGCCGGGAACAGCAACGCGGGCCGGCTCCCAGGGGAGCCGGCCCGCGTTGCTGGAGCTGGTGGACTCAGAAGTCCATGTCGCCGCCGCCGGGCGCGGCCGGCGCCTTCTCCTTCTCCGGCTTGTCCGCCACCACGGCCTCCGTGGTGAGGAACAGCGCCGCGATGGAGGCGGCGTTCTGCAGCGCGGAGCGCGTCACCTTGGCCGGGTCGATGATGCCCTCGGCGAGCAGGTTGACGTATTCGCCGGTCGCGGCGTTGAGACCGTGGCCGGCCTCCAGGTTGCGCACGCGCTCGACGACGACGCCGCCCTCGAGGCCCGCGTTCACCGCGATCTGACGCAGCGGGGCGTCGAGCGCGACCTTGACGATGTTCGCGCCGGTGGCCTCGTCGCCGACGAGGTCCAGCTTGTCGAACGCGGTCTTGCCGGCCTGCACGAGGGCCACGCCACCGCCGGGCACGATGCCCTCCTCGACGGCCGCCTTCGCGTTGCGAACGGCGTCCTCGATGCGGTGCTTGCGCTCCTTGAGCTCGACCTCGGTGGCCGCACCGACCTTGATGACCGCAACGCCGCCGGCCAGCTTGGCCAGGCGCTCCTGCAGCTTCTCGCGGTCGTAGTCGGAGTCGCTCTTCTCGATCTCGGCGCGGATCTCGGCGACCCGGCCGTTGATCGCCTCGGCGTCACCGGCACCGTCGACGATGGTGGTCTCGTCCCGGCTCACCACGACCTTGCGGGCGCGGCCGAGCAGGCTCAGGTCGGCGTTCTCGAGCTTGAGGCCGAGGGTCTCGCTGATGACCTGACCACCGGTGAGGATCGCGATGTCGGCGAGCATCGCCTTGCGGCGGTCACCGAAGCCGGGGGCCTTGACGGCGACCGACTTGAACGTGCCGCGGATCTTGTTCACGACGAGGGTCGCCAGGGCCTCGGCCTCGACGTCCTCGGCGATGATCGCGAGCGGCTTGCCCGCCTGCATGACCTTCTCCAGCACCGGGAGGAGGTCCTTCACCGCGGAGATCTTCGACTCGACGATGAGGATGTAGGGGTCGTCGAGGACGGCCTCCATCCGGTCACTGTCGGTCGCGAAGTAGGGCGAGATGTAGCCCTTGTCGAAGCGCATGCCCTCGGTGAGCTCGAGCTCGAGGCCGAAGGTGTTGCTCTCCTCGACGGTGATGACGCCTTCCTTGCCGACCTTGTCCATCGCCTCGGCGATGATCTCGCCGACGGTGCTGTCACCGGCGGAGATGGAGGCGGTGGAGGCGATCTGCTCCTTGGTCTCCACGTCCTTGGCGAGGTTGGCCAGCTCGTCGGCGACGGAGGCGACGGCCGCCTCGATGCCGCGCTTGAGAGCCATCGGGTTCGCGCCGGCCGCGACGTTGCGCAGGCCCTCGCGGACCAGCGCCTGCGCGAGCACGGTGGCCGTCGTCGTGCCGTCACCGGCGACGTCGTCGGTCTTCTTCGCGACTTCCTTGACCAGCTCGGCGCCGATCTTCTCGTACGGGTCCTCGAGCTCGATCTCCTTGGCGATGCTCACACCATCGTTGGTGATGGTGGGGGCGCCCCACTTCTTCTCGAGCACGACGTTGCGGCCCTTGGGGCCGAGGGTCACCTTGACGGCGTCGGCGAGCTGGTTCATGCCCCGCTCGAGACCGCGGCGCGCCTCTTCGTCGAACGCGATAATCTTGGCCATTCGGCGTTGTCCTCCTGGACACTCACGATTCGCCACGACCCCGTGGGGCCGGCGGCTCACCGCCTGCTTTCGCACCTTCACGGGACCCAACCGGGTCCCCGGCGGTCGGGCCGGATGAGCCCGCGACGACCAGCCTCAGGTGATTGCCCACCAGAGGTCTGCACCGTCCCGACCTTGGCACTCACGGGTTGCGAGTGCCAAGTCCTTGTTTAGCACTCTGGCCCGGCGAGTGCAAGCAATCAGGCAAGCCCGCCAGGTGAAACAGTGGAGGAGGCCCGGCGGGCACTGCGCCGCACGTCATCGCCCAGTTCCGCGGGGCGCAGCGTGGCCGGATCCGGCTCGTGGCGGCCCTCGCGCACCGGGGCCGCGAAGGTTTCGAACGCCCGCCGGAACTGGTGGTCGGCGGGCAACCGCTCCTCGTGTGCGCCCTGGGCGTCCGTGATACGCACCACTGGCTCGAGACCGCGCCGGGGCGGTGAACGCGGCTTCCCGGCGAGCACGTGCTTGCCGGCCTCGAGCGCGGCCCGCGTCCACGCGCGGTGCAGGCCGGTCGGCATCGCCGCCGAACTCGGCGGAGTACCGCGCCGGTCGGCTACCAGTTCCGGCTCGGCCACGGCCAGCTCGACTGGTCGACTTCGATCGGCGCTCGGAGGCCGGCGTCGAGGCCATGCGGCACAAGCCAGTTCACATCGCGGCCTCGAACCGGCCGGCTGGCTCACGCGGCTGCAGCACGCCATCCGCACCGGCGAGTCCGGGCCGTCGAACCCGGTGGCGCCCCGGTTGCCAGGCCGCCTCGTCGTGGTGAAACCGCGCGAGCGGCGCGATTGGCAAGAATTCGGGCATTGACGTGCATGCCGGAGAACAAGGGCGCAGGGCACCGTTCCTCAACAATGAGAACGGTGCCCCGGCGCGGTATTCGGAGTCCGGGTCAGGCGAGGAGCCGGACCCCTTCGGCCTGCGGACCCTTCTGACCCTGCGCGATCTCGAACTCGACGCGCTGTCCGTCCTCCAGCGACTTGTAGCCGTCCATCTGAATCGCGGAGAAGTGGACGAAGACGTCCTGCCCCCCGTCGACCGCGATGAACCCGTAGCCCTTCTCGCTGTTGAACCACTTGACGGTGCCCTGTGCCACGGTGCACTTCCTCTACTTCGGACCTTCTGCCTCCCGGCCGGCTGTGGGAAACCGGGCCGCGGTCTTCGACCACAGCCGCCGGGACCGGGAGTGGCCTCCGGCGAGAGGAACGACGACCGAACCGCACGGTACAGGAGTAGTCGAGGCGCCGACAGGCCCAAATCGGACAGCAAGGTCACGAATCAAACAGCCGGAAAAGGTCGCCGAGCATGCCTTCTCGCAATTTTTCGTTGCAGAGTCAAGCATCGCCCGGCGACTACGTGTTACTGACCTTCGCCGCTACACGTGACGGCGTGACTGAATTACGCGGAAGCGGCTCGCCACGTAGGCACCGTCGGTGAGCGCGGCATTGGCGGCGGGATTGGCGCCGCTGGCGTGGAAGTCGGAAAACGCGGCCGACTGGTTCACGAAGACGCCGCCCGTAAGGTTGACTGACAAATGCACACCTGCAAGTAGTGCGGCCTCTTCCACGGCGTCGAGGACCTCCGGGGACGTCGAATACACCGAAGCGGTCAATGCGCCCTTCTTCCCGACGGTGTCCGCGAAGATCCGCAAACTGCCCGCCGTGGAATCGGTGGCGACAACGAAGGAAATGGGGCCGAACCACTCCGAGCCATAAGTGTCCACATCGCCCGCGCCGAGTTTCCGGATGAGTGGCGTGCGGACCGTCGCCGACGCATAAGCCGGGTGTGAAACGTCTGATGATTCGAGCACCGCGTCGCCGACCGTCGCGGCTTTCTGGAGCCTCTCCAGAACGCCCTGGTTCACGATTGCGCCGGTGAGTTCCACGCCCTTCGCGGGCTCCGCGGTGAGCGCCGAGACGGCCCCGGCAATGCCCTGAGCGACCTCATCGAGCGTCTTGTGCCCCTCGTTCGTGGCAATGCCGGCGGCGGGCACGAGAATGTTCTGCGGAGTGGTGCACATCTGCCCGGAGTACAGCACCAAGGAAAAGCCGATGTTGCGGCACATCCCGGCGAAGTCGTCGGTCGAGTCGATCACGACGGTGTTCACGCCGGCCTTCTCGGTGTAGACCACGGCCTGGCGCGCGTTGGCCTCCAGCCAGTCGCCGAACTCGGTCGAGCCGGTGAAGTCGATGATGCGCACCTCGGGGCGCAGCGCCAGGGTCTTCGCGAGCCCCTCGCCGGGCGCCTCCGCGGCCAGCAGCACGAGGTTGGGGTCGAAGCCGGCGTCGGCGAGCGTCTCGCGGGCGATCTTCACGGTGATCGCCAGCGGCAGGACGGCCCCCGGGTGCGGCTTGACGATCACCGGGTTGCCCGTGGCCAGGGACGCGAAGAAGCCCGGGTAGGAGTTCCAGGTCGGGAACGTGTTGCAGCCGACGACCAGGGCGGCCCCGCGCGGTACGACATGGAAGGTCTTGGACATGTGCAGCGTCTGGCCCTTGCCCGCGGGCTTCTGCCAGTCGGCCATGGCCGGGGTGCGCGTCATCTCGCGGTAGGCGTAGGCGACCGCCTCGAGGGCGCGGTCGAACGCGTGCGGCGCGCCGGCCTGGAAGGCCATGACGAAGGCCTGGCCGGTGGTGGCGTGCACGGCGTTGGCGAGCTCGAACGCGGCCTTGTGCAGGCGCGCCAGGATCTCCAGGCACACGCCCGTGCGGGCCTGCGGGCCGGCCGCGCGCCAGGCGGGCATGCCCTCGGCCAGCGCGGCGAACGCGGCGTCGAGGTCGAGGTGGGGGTAGCGCACGTCGAGCGCGATGCCGAAGGGCGAGGCCTCGGTCGCGACCCAGTCGGTGATGCCCGGCTGATCCTTGAGGGGGAAGTCGGTGCCGAGGTAGGCCTTGTACGCCGCCTCGCCGTCGGCGGCGGCGTGCTCGCCGTAGACGCGCGGGCTGGGCGACTCGGGGTAGTTGGACCAGTACGCACGCTCGGCGATCGCGGTCAGCGCCCGCTCCAGCGTGTCGGCGTGGCTGGCGAACATGGGGTGTGAGTTCTCCATGGCGCCATCCTGCCATCGCGGAGCGGGCCCGCCGACCATCTGACGAGTTCCCGCGACGGTTCCCCCGGGCGGCACCCTCAGTCCCGGATCGGCCCCTGCCAGTTGGCCCAGTGATCGACCAGGCGGAAGCCCATCGCCTCGTTGATCGCGATCATGTACGGGTTGTCGGTCGCGTTGAAGGTGTCGATCGTGGTCACGGCCGGCTCGGCCGCGCGCATCGCCCGCAGGTTGGCGACCTTGGCCACGACGCCGAGCCGTCGGCCCCGGTGCGCGGGGTGCACGAGGGTGATGAGCTGCCAGGCGTGCCAGTCGACGGTCCGGGCGACCCTGATCGCGGTCCAGGCCACCAGGCGGCCGCTCGCCTCGTGCACGAGCCCGGCCTCGTAGCGCCGCGAGCCCCACGCCAGGAACGCCGCGTGCTGGGTGCGCAGCCGGTCGGCGTCGACCCGCTCGGGCTCGACGTCGAGCTCACCCATCGGGGTCTCGGTCACGAACGAGCTGTCCAGCGCCGCGATGTCCTCGATGTACTCCTCCGGCAGCGCGTCGCCCCAGTGCACGAGACGGTAGCCGGCGGCCTTCGCCCGGCCCTCGGCGTAGAGCCGGTCGAGCGCGGCCTCGTCGGCGTCGGCGAGCAGCAGCCGGCGGCGGGCGTCGAGCAGGCCGTTGGTCAGCCCGCACGACTCGGCGAACCCGGCGCGCTCGGCCGGGCCGAAGCCGAGCACCCTCGTGCGGCCGGCGGCGCGGGCGACGGCGGTCGCGTGCGCGAAGAGGGCCCGGCCGACGCCCCGGCGCCGGTGGGCCGGGCGGACGTGGACGTCGACGAGGGCCTTGTCGAGGTTGTCGTGGCGGGGCAGGTCGAGCTGGGCGACACCGACCGGCTCACCGCCGCGACGGGCCAGGAAGCGGTGGCGGGGTCCGCGGGGCGGCGGGACGCGCCACTGCATGTCGTACTGGTACCGGCACTCCGGCGGCAGATCGGGCCGGTCCGCGTGGACCGACTCACCGACGATCTCGAACGCCGCGTCGACGGCCGCCGGGTCGTCGGCGCGCACCTCGACGATCTCGAGCGTGTGCGGGGTCATGGGCCTCAGGGTGTCGCCGCGCCGCGGCCCCCGGCAATCCATTTATGCCCGGAAATGGTCGGGAGGACGCTCGCCAGCACCTCCGGTGCTGTGGTCGCGGATCCAGGGATCTCGCGGCGACACGTCCTCCCGCACCGAGCATCCTGAACCTCGGGACCTAGGGCGTCAAGTCACCCATCCGACGATCCGCGCATCAATAACTACGCTCGGTATCGATCATCTCCCCCGCTCGGACGAGCCGCCCCTCGTCCAAGCGTGGAAGCGCTCTCCGCAGATCAACGCACCGTGATCGCGTGAGCAAAAAAATCATCCGAGCAGACCGGCCTCGCGGGCCGACTTCAGCGACGGCTTGACCCGGTGCGTGGGAACCGCCCGGTCGGCGACCGCATCGAGGGTCTTGAGGCCGTCGCCGGTGTTGAAGATGACCGTCTCGGCGTTCGGGTCGAGCTTGCCGGACTCGACGAGCTTCTTGAGCACCGCGGTGGTGACCCCGCCGGCCGTCTCGGCGTAGACGCCGGCGGTCCGGGCGAGCAGCTGGATGCCCTCGCGGATCTCGTCGTCGCCGACGTACTCCATCCACCCGCCGGTGCGCCGCACGGACTCCAGCGCGTAGACCCCCGCGGCCGGGTCGCCGATGTTGAGGGACTTGGCGATGCCGGTCGGCTTCACCGGGGTGATCTCGTCGCTGCCGTCGTGCAGCGCCTTCGCGATCGGGTTGCAGCCGGCCGACTGGGCGCCGAAGACCTTCCACTCGGTCGCCGGGACGAGCCCGATCTCGACCAGCTCGGCGAACGCCTTGTCGATCTTCGTGAGCAGCTCGCCGCTGGCC
This sequence comes from Dactylosporangium sp. CA-139114, assembly GCF_050955725.1. Lineage (NCBI taxonomy): Bacteria > Bacillati > Actinomycetota > Actinomycetes > Micromonosporales > Micromonosporaceae > Dactylosporangium > Dactylosporangium sp. CA-139114. Next base: position 556,303 of record NZ_CP192080.1, on the reverse strand, counting down.
ATCGGGATGACCACCTGGGCCGGGATGCGCCAGCCGAGCTGCTCGGCCACCTCGTAGCCGAGCGTCTTGGAGCCCTCGGCGTAGAAGGGCCGCACGTTGACGTTGACGAACGCGGTGTTCTCGAACTCGTCGGTCTCGGTGAGCTCCGAGCACAGGCGGTTGACCTCGTCGTAGGAGCCCTCGATGGCGACGACCTCGCCGCCGTACACGGCGGTCATGACGACCTTGCCGGGCTCCAGGTCGGCCGGGATGAACACGGTCGAGGGGACGCCGGCCCGCGCGGCGTGCGCGGCGACGCTGTTGGCGAGGTTGCCGGTGGAGGCGCAGGAGTAGCGCGTGAAGCCCAGCGCCTTCGCCGCGGTGAGGGCCACGGACACGACGCGGTCCTTGAACGAGTGCGTCGGGTTGGCGGAGTCGTCCTTGACGTACAGCGGCGCGGTGAACCCGAGCTCCCGGCCCAGGCCGTCGGCCCGCACCAGCGGGGTCAGGCCCGGGTCCAGGGTCACGCGGGTCTCGGGGTCCAGCCCCACGGGCAGCAGCGGCGCGTAGCGCCAGATGTTCTTCGGCCCCGCCTCGATCTGCTCCCGGGTCACCTTGGCCAGCGCCGCGGCGTCGTAGCCGACCTCGAGCGGGCCGAAACACTCGTAGCACGCGTGCTGTGCGGCGAGCGGGAAGGTCGCCCCGCACCCGCGGCAGACCAGGTTGCGGGCGGGCGAGTCGGTGAAGACGCTGAGCGTCGAGGTCATGGGAGGCCTTCCTCTCATCTTTCCCATAGCGCACGGGCGTGCGCCGGGACGGATTTGGCACCTACCGCGACGGGCCTCGTCTTCGAGCACACGTCGCAGGGGTTGCCGGGGCTTCATCGGGCCGTATCCCTCTGCCCCTCTGGATGAGGTATTGAGTTGTGAGCGGAGCTGCATCTGAGTGTAAGGGGCACCACCGGCCGCCGGGTATGAGTCATCTCACGAGCTGGGCGGGGCTAGCGTTTCAGGCATGCATCCAGCGGCGGCGGACTGGTTCACACGGCGCACCTCCCGCTGGCCCGACTGGCCGGCCGACGAGGTGCTCGCGGCGAAGGGTGACACCCGGGTCAGCGTCGTGCTGCCCGCGCTCGACGAGGAGCCGACGGTCGGCGAGATCGTCACCGGGGTGCGCAGCCTCGGCCCCCTGGTCGACGAGCTGGTCGTGGTCGACTCCGGCTCGGTGGACCGCACCGCCGAGGTCGCCGCGGCCGCGGGCGCCACCGTGCACCACCGCGACGACATCCTCCCGGCGACCGGCTCCCGGCCGGGCAAGGGCGAGGTGCTGTGGAAGGCGCTCGCCGTCACCAAGGGCGACATCCTGGTGTACGTCGACGCGGACCTCACCGACTTCCGGCCCCACTTCGTGACGGGGCTGCTGGGCCCGCTGCTGGCCGACCCCGCGACGCTGATGGTGAAGGCGTTCTACGACCGGCCCCTGCTCGACGTCTCCGCGGCCGGCGGCGGCCGGGTCACCGAGCTGGCCGCCCGCCCGCTGCTCAACGCGCACTTCCCGGAGCTGGCCGGGGTCGTGCAGCCGCTCGCCGGCGAGTACGCGGCCCGCCGCACCCTGCTCGAGTCGCTGCCGTTCGCGGCCGGCTACGGCGTGGAGACCGGCCTGCTCATCGACGCCTGGCGCACGCACGGGCTCGACGCGGTCGCCCAGGTCGACCTGGGTCAGCGCACCCACGGCCACCAGGACACGGCCGCGCTGGGCCGCATGGCGGCGACGATCCTGCAGACGATCAACGCCCGCGTGTCGCCGAGGCACTCCCTCTGGCCGACGTTGACGCAGTTCGAGCGGCGGGATTCGGCCGTGGTACCGCACGAGACGCCCGTCGCCCACCCGGACCGCCCCCCGATGGTGACGGTCCCCGGCTACTCCTCCTGAGCCGGGACGAACCGCCACAGCTGCGCGGTCGCAACCCCGGCACCGGCCACCGCCAGCGCGAGGGCGGCCCACTCGGCGCTCAGCAGCCACCACGGCGTCTCGATGATCGCGACCGGCGGCTCGCCGGAGATCGAGGCGACCACCAGCACGACCGCGACCAGGAGCATCAGCACCAGCAGCAGGACCGAGACGAGCCGCAGCATCCACCGGCCGGTGCGGCCGCCGAGGCGGGCCATGACCGTGCTGCCCGCGGCCACCGTGGCGCCGAACGCGCTCGCGATCGCGCCGATGAGCGTGAAGATCTTCGCGGTCTGCGCCTCCACCGGGCCCCGGGTCAGGTTCGAGCTCTGGGCGAAGTGGGTCCACTCGTAGAGGTGGGTCTGGTCGTAGTACAGCCCGGCCGCGAGGGCGGCGAGCCCCACGGCCAGGGCACATGCGCCGGCTAGGGCGGAGATCCGCATGGACGGGCACCCTACCCGCCGGTAGGGGCCCGTCCGGCACGGGTCAGCTCACGACGTCCTTGCGCAGGAAGCGCCACCATGCCAGCGAGAAGAAGACGGTGGCGTAGAGCAGGGACGCGATCGCCCCCTTGACCAGGTCGTCGGTCTGCATCGGGCTCGACAGCAGGCCGAGCCAGGCGTCGGCGTAGTGCGTCGGCAGCACGGTGCGCAGGTTTCCGAGCGCGGTGATCTGGTCGAGGATGTTCGACAGGATCTGCAGGAGCACCGCCCCGCCGACGGCGCCGAGCGGGGCGTCGGTCGACACCGAGAGCAGGAACGCGAGGGAGGCCACGACGAGCAGGGTGACGCAGAGGTACGCCACGATCTCCATCAGCCGCACGAGGCTCGTCCCGGCCGCGATCTCGCCGCCGATCGGTGCGCTCAGCGGCGCCCAGCCGTAGCGCAGGGTGCCCGCGGCGAGCGCCGTCGCCACCAGGATCAGGATCGCCGCGAGGCTGTAGAGCAGCGACACGGCGAGCTTGACGGCCAGCAGGCGGGAGCGCGGGACCGGCATCGCCAGCAGGTAGCGCAGGCTCCCCCAGCTCGCCTCGGACGCCACCGTGTCGCCGTGGAAGAGGGCCACCACGACGACGAGCAGGAAGCCGGCCGAGACGAGCAGGGTGAAGAGGGTGAAGTTCGGGCCGCCGCTCGTGGCCAGGTCGGACAGGCGGGAGAACTCGCCGCCTCCGCCCCCGCCGCCGTTGTCGTTCGAGTTGCCGCTGTCGAGCTGGAACGCGGTCAGGATGATCAGCGGGAGCAGCACCATGAAGCCCAGCGCGAGCTGGGTGCGCCGCCGCGAGCCCTGCCGGCGGATCTCCGTCCACAGCGAGAGGGTCGCGCCCGGCCGGTACCCGGGGGCGCCCCCGACGACCTCGATGGTGCTCACGCCGACACCTCCGCTTCGCTCCGTACCGCTCATGCCGACACCTCCGCTGCGCTCCGGCGCCGGCCTGAGCCAAAACTGCGCCCCTGATGAGCGGCCACTCCGCTTCGCTCCGTACCGCTCATGCCGACACCTCCGCTGCGCTCCGGCGCCGGCCTGAGCCAAAACTGCGCCCCTGATGAGCGGCCACTCCGCTTCGCTCCGTACCGCTCATTCGCGCTCTCCGCTCGCCTTGGTGTCCCCGCCCACCAGGGACAGGAACGCGTCCTCCAGCCGCCGCCGCGGCGTGACCCGGTCGATGCCGACCCCGGCCCGCACGAGCGCCGCGACGACCTCGGCCCGCGGCGTGCCGTCGATGTCGATGACCAGCCCGCGCCCGCCGGACCACGCCACCGAGCGCACGCCGGCCACCTCGCCCAGCACCTTCTCGGCCTCGTCGACGTCGGAGACGTCCAGCTGCACCGTCGGCGAGTCGCCCACGATGTCCTCGACCGGCCCGGCCGCGACCACCTCGCCCCGGTGCATGACCACCACGTCGGTGCAGGTCTGCTCCACCTCGGCGAGCAGGTGGCTGGAGACCAGCACGGCCCGGCCGCCGGTGGCGTAGCGGCGCAGCACCTTGCGCATCTCGGCGATCTGCGGCGGGTCGAGCCCGTCCGTCGGCTCGTCGAGCACCAGCAGCTCCGGCAGGCCGAGCATGGCCTGGGCGATGGCGAGGCGCTGGCGCATGCCGTGGCTGTACGTCTTCACCCGCCGGTGCACCGCGTTGCCGAGGCCGGCGATGTCGTACGCCTCCTCGAAGTGCGCGTCCGCCGCGGGCCGGCCGGTGGCGCGCCAGTACAGCTCCAGGTTCTGCGCCCCCGTCAGGTGGGGCAGGAAGCCCGGCCCCTCGACGAGCGCGCCGACCCGGGACAGCACCGGCGAGCCGGGCAGCAGCCGGTGCCCGAAGACCAGGATCTCGCCGGCCGTGGGCCGGGTCAGGCCCATGAGCACGCGCAGCGAGGTGGTCTTGCCGGCCCCGTTCGGCCCCAGGAGCCCGACGACCTGTCCCCTGTGGACGGTGAAGTCCACCTTGGACACGGCGACGAAGTCCTTGTACTCCTTGCGCAGCCCCCGCACCACGAGCGGCGTGTCCACGTGCTCGGCGTCGACGCTGCGGTCGATGCGCCGGGCCCGGCCGCGGGCCACCAGCATCGCGATCACGAGCGCGAGGAGGATCGCGGCGACGAGGGCGGCCAGGACCCACCGCCAGATGACGTCCGGGTTCGCGATCGGCGTCCCGGTGGCGGCGGGCAGGGTGATCGCCCCGTCGACCGCGACGGTGTAGACGACCGGCTCGGGCGGCGACCAGTAGGCGGTGTCCGCGGTCGCCACGGTGATCCCGACCCGGCTGCCGGCCTCGAAGCGGTGCACGACGGCGGGGAGGATGACGGTGATCGGTACCGCATCCGCGATGTCCTTCGGCAGGCCCGTCAGCCGGATCGGGGCGATCAGCCCGTCCGGGATCGACGGGGTGCCCTTGGACGGCAGGTCGTAGAGCTTCACGAACAGCGTCGCCTCGCCGGTCGGGGACGCCGCGCGGATCTTGACCCGCGGCGCGCCGGCGGTGTCGAGCGCGGCGCCCAGCGGGGCCGAGACGAAGTCGGCGTGCTGGCCCGGGATCTCCCGCGAGATGCCCGAGCCCAGGCCGCTGGAGCCGAGCAGGCTCGACAGCCCGGCGAGCGGCAGCGACGAGATCGCCGCCGGGTTGCCGTCGGGCGGGTTGGCGATCGGCTGGGCCGGCCCGGTCAGGTCCACCGTGGTGCCCGGGCCGGTGATGCCCGGGTAGGTGTCCACCTTCGAGGCGGCGGTGACCAGGCCGCGGCCCTGGGCGTTGAGGCCGGAGACGCGCGAGTAGGTGAAGCTGTTCTCCGGCGCCTTGCCGTTGCCCTTCAGGTAGTGGTCCAGCCACTGCCCGGTGAGCAGCCGCAGCCGGTCGACCTCGGACTGCGGGCCGGTTCCGCCGTCGTGACCGCCGGTGAACCACGCGACCCGCACCGGGGTGCCCGTGGCCGCGATGCCGCGCGCGTTCGCGTCGCCCTCGCTGAGCGGGAAGAGCGTGTCGACCTGGCCCTGGACCAGCAGCGTCGGCGCCTTGATCTTCTCCAGCACCGACGAGGGCGAGGACTTGCGCAGCAGGGCCTCCGCGGCCGGGGTGGCCTTGCCGGTCGTGGCGATGTCGAGGTAGGCCCGGCAGAGGTCGGCCGCGAAGCGCCCGCACTGCGGGTTCCTCGGGTTCTCGGAGGCGCCGAAGAACTGCCCGGCCCACTGCTTCTTGAACACCCCGCCCGGCAGGAACACGTTGACCAGGTCGTTCCACGTGATCATGGGCACGATGGCGTCGACCCGGGTGTCCTGGGCGGCCAGCAGCAGCGCCAGCGCCCCGCCGTAGGAGCCGCCGACCGCGGCCACCTTGGGGTCGTTGCCGGACCTGGCGATGTCGGGCCGCGCGGCGAGCCAGTCGATGAGCCGCTGGGCGTCCTTCACCTCCCAGTCGGGGCTGTCGAGGTGGATCTCCCCGGTCGAGCGGCCGAAGCCCTGGGCCGTCCAGGCCAGGACGGCGTAGCCCTGCTCGGCGTACAACTCGGCGTCGCTCTTCACGCTCTGCTTCGTGCCGCCGAAGCCGTGCGCGAGCAGGATCGCCGGCACCGGGGCCGTCGAGCTCGCGGACTTGGGCAGGTAGAGCGTCGTGTCGAGGGTGACCTCGTCGGTGTCGCCGGGCCCGGTGCGGACCGTGAGCATCTGGTCGGTGGTGCGGTAGCTCTTCGGCGCGGGGGCCGCGGCCCACCCCACCAGCCCCGCGACCAGGACGATCCCGACGGCGCCGGCGATGACCTGGCGCCGGCTGAGGCGCGGGAGACGAAATCGCATTGGCCAAACGTACGCACCGGATGTTGCGGAAAGTGGAAAGACTCAGCCCCTTCACAGCAACAGCTACGCTCGAACGCGTGTCGGCGACCTTGACCCTGACTGCCAGCCTGCGCCCGGCCGCGCTCGACGCCCGCCGCGGGGTCGTGCGCCTGCATCCGGAGGTGCTCACGGCGCTCGGGCTGCGCCCGGGCGACCCGGTCACGCTCACCGGGCGGCGAACCTCGGCCGGCATCGTCGCGGTGGCCGAGCCGGGGGCGAGCCGCGCCCTGCTCTACGCCGACGATCTGCTGCTGGGCAACCTCGGCCTGCGCGACGGCGGCCAGGTCACCGTCGCGACCGCCCCGCTGCGCGCGGCCGCGACGGTCACGCTGTCCGGCCCGTCCGAGATCATGGCGGTCGTGTCGCCGGAGATGCTGCGCCTGGCGCTGCTGGGCAAGGTGGTCACGGTGGGCGACAACGTGTCGCTGCTGCCCCAGGACGTCTCGCTCGGCACCCTGTCGGTGTCGGCGCCGGCGGTCCACATGGTCGACCGCGGTCTCGTCGAGGCGGCCCGGCGCAGCCTTTCCAACACCGTCGGCTACGCGTTCACCAGCGCGCTGCTGAGCGTCGAGGCGGCCGAGCCGGCCGGCGCCGCGCTGGTCACCATGGATACCGCGGTCGGATGGCTGCACGGCCACGCGACACACGCCCCGGGCGGCGTGATGGCCACGCCCCGCTCCGCCCCGGCCCCGGCCACGCCGGCCGTGACCCCGGCCGGCCCGGCGCCGACCCTCGACGACCTGCCGGGCCTGCGCGCCCAGGGCGAGCAGCTCATCGAGCTGCTCGACCTCGGCTTCCACCACGGCGAGGTGCTGGCCAAGCTCGGCACCACCGTGTCCCTGGGCGTGCTGGTCACCGGGCCGGCCGGCTCCGGCAAGTCGGCGCTCGTGCACGCGGTCGCGGCCCAGGTCGAGGCCCAGGTGGTCGCGCTGTGGGCGCCCGAGATCGCCGCGCTCACCAACAACGACGCGGCCGCGCGCCTGCGCAAGGCCGCCGACGAGATGCGAGCACCGGGCCCGGCCGTCCTGCTCATCTCCGACGTCGACGCGCTCGCCCCGCGCGACCAGCCCGGCCCGCTGGCCACGGTCTTCCGCCAGCTGCTCGGCGAGCTGATCCGCGAGGGCGAGGCGGTCGTGTGCACCACCAGCCGCCCCGAGTCGGTCGACCCGGCCCTGCACTCCCCGGAGCTGCTGGCCCACGAGATCTCGCTGCCGCTGCCCGACGCCGCCCTGCGCCGCGAGCAGCTCGCGGTGCTCACCCGCGGCATGCCGCTGGCCGACGACGTGAAGCTCGACGACGTCGCCTCCCGCACGCCCGGCTTCGTGGCCGCCGACCTCGCCGCGCTGGCCCGGGAGGCGGGTGTACGCGCGGCGCTGCGCCATCGCCGCGAGGCCGAGACCCCGAAGGTCGTGATGGCCGACTTCGAGGCCGCCCTGGAGGTGGTCCGGCCGACGTCGATGGCCGAGAGCTCGCTCGAGCTGGCCAAGGTGACCCTGGACGACGTCGGCGACATGGTGGAGGTGAAGCAGACGCTGACCGAGTCGGTGCTGTGGCCGCTGTCCTACCCCGACGCCTTCTCCCGCCTCGGCGTCGAGCCCCCGCGCGGGGTGCTGCTCTACGGCCCGCCCGGCTGCGGCAAGACCTTCCTGGTCAAGGCGATCGCGGGCACCGGCAAGGCGAACGTGCTCTCGGTGAAGGGCGCCGAGCTGCTCTCGAAGTGGGTGGGCGAGTCCGAGCGGGCGGTCCGCGAGCTGTTCCGCCGCGCCCGCGAGGCCGCCCCGACCCTCGTCTTCCTCGACGAGGTGGACGCCCTGGCCCCGACCCGTGGCCAGGCGACCGACGGCGGCACGACCGACCGCGTGGTCGCGGCCCTGCTCACCGAGCTCGACGGCGTCGAGTCGCTGCGCAACGTCGTGGTCATCGGCGCGACGAACCGCCCCGACCTGGTCGACCCGGCCCTGCTGCGCCCGGGCCGCCTGGAGCGCCTGGTCTTCGTGCCGCCACCGGACGCCGACGCGCGCGCCGAGATCCTGCGCGCGGCGGCCAAGTCGGTCCCGCTCGCGCCGGACGTGGACCTCGCCGCCCTGGCCGCGTCGCTGGACCGCTTCTCGGCCGCGGACTGCGCGGCGCTGGTGCGGGAGTCGGCCCTGGCCGCGATGCGGGAGTCGCTGGACGCGACCGAGGTGACGGCGGCGCACGTGGAGCTGGCCCGCTCGCGGGTGCGGCCGTCGCTCGACCCGACCCAGGTGGAGTGGCTGGCCAACTACGCGGAGCAGCAGAAGGCCCGCTGACGCCGGATCGCGCTCCGCCATCACCGACACTCGCCGCTGCAGCGCGCTCCGCCGCGGCCGGGTCGGGCATGGAAAGCATCGAGCCGGGCGCAACGAGCACCGGCACGGGACGAGCCCCGAACGGGCACTGCGCGATGCCGCGCCAGCAGCGTCAGCGGCGGCGGGCGCGCGAGGCTCGCAGGCGGCGCAGGCGCTGGATCACGATCGGGTCGTGGGCCAGCGCCAGCGGGTTGTCCAGCAGGCCGTTGAGCAGCTGGTAGTAGCGGGTCGCGCTGAGGCCGAAGGTGTCGCGGATGGCCTGCTCCTTGGCGCCCGCCTGCCGCCACCACTGCTTCTCGAACGCCAGGATCCGCTTGCCGCGCTCGTCGAGCTCGGCCGGCTCCTCGGCGACCGCGATGTCCGGCGCCGGGGCCGGCTCGTCGCCGTCGAGGAAGTCGTCGATGTCCTCTGTGGACGGTTGCGCGGGCACGCGAGCGGTCGCGACGTCGTCGCGCCGCATCCTGCGCACCTCACCCACGCCGACCACCCTATCGGGTGAGCGCCTCGATCACCCGCTCCGCAACGCGGCCGCCGACCCAGCTCAGGTCCGCGGTCCCGCGGGTGAAGCCATGGAGTCAGGCGGTGACGATCTTCACGCCGGCCTCGCGGAAGGCGCCCAGCGTGGTCTCGGTCGCGTTGGAGTCGGTGACCAGGGTGTCGATGCGGTCGATCGGGCAGATGCGCGCGAAGGCGTGCCCGCCGAGCTTCGAGCTGTCCGCGATGATCACGACCCGGCGGGCGCGGGCGACCATGAGGCTGTTCATCGCCGCCTCGCCCTCGTGGTGGGCCGCGGCGCCGAGGGTCACGTCGAGCGCGTCGACGCCGAGCAGCGCGATGTCCAGCGTGACGTCGCGCAGGATGTTGCCGCCGAGCGGGCCGACGAGCTCGAAGGACTGCGGGCGGACCACGCCGCCGGTGACCACGATCTTCATCCGCGAGCGCACGAGCAGCTCGTTGGCGATGTTGAGCGCGTTGGTGACCACCGTGAGCTGGGCGTCGTCCACGCCGCCGGTCAGCTCCGGGCGCACCGCGAGCGCGCGGGCGACCTCGGTCGTGGTGGTGCCGCCGTTGAGCGCGACCACCATGCCCGGCGACACCAGGGCCGCCGCGGCGGCGCCGATGCGCTGCTTCTCCGGGGCGTGCTTGGCCGTCTTGTACCGCAGGGGCAGGTCGTACGACACCCCGTTGGCGACGGCCCCGCCCCGGGTACGGGTGATCATCTGCTGCTGCGCGAGCTGGTCGAAGTCGCGCCGGATGGTGGCCTGGGACACGTCGAGGCGCTCGGCCGCGTCCTCCACGCTGATCCGGCCGCTGTCGGTGAGGATCTCGAGGAGCGCGTTCCAGCGCGCGTAACGGTCCACGCGGCCCCTCCCTGCGCGTACGGTGCGAGATGTGTGCACAATAATGCGCGAAACGGCCGGTAAACGCAAAGGTGACTGCTCGAACCAACGGATGGGCGACAGTTGCCAGCCCGACGGCCGGTGCGCGATGATGCGCCAACCGGAAGGTTTGTTCACAGTAACGATGGGGCGAGGACAGAGCCGCACATGACGCAGACCGTGATCGCTCTGGACGTCGGGGGCACCGGGATCAAGTGCGCGCTCGTCGGCGCCGACGGCGACGCGCTGCACACGGTGCAGCACGCCGAGCGCCACCCGACCGGGGCCGAGCGTGGCGGCGAGGCCGTCGTCGCGACCATCCTGGACATCGCCGAGGGGCTCGCCGCCACCGCGCGGGCCAAGGGGCTGGAGCCGGTCGGCGCCGGGCTGGTGGTGCCCGGGGTCATCGACGAGGTCAACGGCATCGCGGTCTGGGCGGCGAACGTCGGCTTCCGGGACGTACCGCTGCAGGCCCTGCTGGAATCCCGCCTCGGGCTGCCCGCGGCCCTCGGCCACGACGTGCGGGCCGGTGGGCTCGCCGAGGCGCGGCTGGGCGCCGGGCGGGGCCGCGACTACGTGCTCGTCATCCCGATCGGCACCGGGATCGCCGCGGCCAACGTGGTGCACGGCCAGGTCTACACGGGCGGGCACGGCGCCGGCGGCGAGATCGGCCACATCGTGGTGCGCCCGGGCGGCCCCGAGTGCGGCTGCGGCCAGCGCGGCTGCCTGGAGGCGATCGCCTCGGCGTCGGCGGTCGGCCGGCGCTACTCCGAGCAGGCCGGCCGCACCGCCACCGCCGAGGAGGTCGCGCGCCTGGCCGCCGAGGGCGAGGCGACCGCGGTCGAGGTGTGGCGCGAGACGATCGACGCCCTCGCCGACGGGCTCATGACCGGCATCGCGCTGTTCGACCCGGCGGTGATCGTGCTCGGCGGCGGCCTGGCCGAGGCCGGCGAGGCCCTGCTCGCACCACTGCGGGCCGGCGTGCACGCGCGGGTGACGTTCCACCGCGAGCCCGAGATCACCCGCGCGGCGCTCGGCGACGAGGCCGGCTGCCTGGGCGCGGCCCTGATCGCGCTCGACCACCTGCACATGAAGGAGAGCACCGCATGACTGTGGTATCCGGGGTCCGGGTCGTCGCGGGCGACCGCGTCATCGACAACGGTTTCGTCCGCGTCGAGGGCTCACGGATCGCCGAGGTCGGCGAGTCGCCCTCCGGCCGGGCAGCGGATGCCGCCCTGGTCGTGCCCGGGTTCGTCGACATCCACGTGCACGGCGGCGGGGGCGCGACCTTCACCACCGGCGACGCGGACGAGGCGCGCAAGGCGGCCGCGTACCACCTCGGCCACGGCACCACCACGATGCTCGCCAGCCTGGTCACCTCGTCGCCGGAGCTGATGATGAGCGCCACCAGGGCGTTCGGCCCGCTCGCGGCCGAGGGCGTGATCGCCGGCATCCACTTCGAGGGCCCGTACCTGTCCCAGGCCCGCTGCGGCGCCCAGAACCCGGCCCACCTGCGCCACCCGGACCTCGGCGAGCTCAAGTCGCTCATCGACGCGGGTGAGGGTGCGGTACGGCTGGTGACGGTCGCCCCCGAGCTCCCCGGCGCCCTGGAGGCGATCCGGCTGCTGGTCGAGCGCGGGGTCGTCGCCGCGATCGGGCACACCGACGCCACCTACGAGGAGACGCTCGCCGGCGTCGAGGCGGGCGCGACGGTCGGCACGCACGTGTTCAACGGCATGCGCCCGCCGCACCACCGCCAGCCCGGCCCGGTCTTCGCCCTGCTCGGCGCGGCCGGCGTGGTCTGCGAGTTCGTCGCCGACGGCATCCACCTGCACGACGGCACCCTGGCCTTCGCCGCCTCGGTCACCGGCCCGGCGCGCGCGGCCCTCATCACCGACGCCATGGCCGCGGCCGGCATGCCCGACGGCACCTACGACCTCGGCGGGCAGAGCGTCGACGTCGCCGAGGGCGTGGCCCGGCTGACCCGCGACGGGGCGATCGCCGGCAGCACGCTGACCATGGACCGCGCCTTCCGCCGGGCCGTGGGCGCGGGGCTGTCGCTGGTGAACGCCTCGCGGATGGCCTCGGGCACGCCCGCCCGGGCGATCGGCCTGGACGGCGCCGGCGAGCTGCGCGAGGGCGCCGCCGCGGATCTGGTGCTGCTCGACGCGGAGCTCAACGTTCAGCGCGTGATGCGCGCCGGCTCCTGGGTGTCGTAGAACGGGCCGGACCAGCTCTTGAAGACACCCAGGGGGACCGCGTCCCACGGCACCCGCCGCAGGATGCGGTCGAGGAGCACGCCGAGCATGAGCGCGCCGAGCCCGTCGGTGAACCAGTGGAAGCTCAGGTACGTCGTGGTGATCAGCACCACGAGCGGGACCACGTAGCGGATCGCGGTCACGAACCCCGGGCGCAGCACCCCGGTGAGCAGGGTCGCCAGCACCCCGTAGAACACGATGGTGTTGATGACGTGGCCCGACGGATAGGACATCCCCGAGTCGATCCGGAAGAGCCACTCGGGATGGCTGAGCTCGTGGTTGCTCGGCGCGGTGCGATCCGTCCACAGCTTCACCGGGCCGATGGTCACGTAGGTGATCAGCTCGGCCCCGATGAGCGGCAGGAACGGGCGGAGCGTGTGCCGGGCCCGGCTCATGAAGAAGGCGACGATCGCGACCAGCGGCGTGAGGACGGCCCCGCCCTGGCCGAGCAGGTTGCCCGCGCGCAGCGCCAGGTAGAACCACCGGGGCCGGTGCGCGTCGACGAAGTCGCGCACGGCGAGATCCAGGCTCAGCAGCGGGGTCTTCGCCGCGAGCAGGATCGTGATGAGCGCGAAGCCCGCGAGCAGCAACGCGTCGAACCACCAACCGGCAGGGCGGACGGGGCGTAACTCGATGCGCACGAGGGAGAACGGTACCCGAACACGACGAAGGGCCCGGTCGCCCGGGCCCTTCCTGCACAGGTTCTCTACATCAGGTTGCGCAGCTGGGCGGCGATCCGGTCGATGCGCACGCCCGAGTTGGGGCAGCCGCCGAAGTGGTGCAGCGCGATGACCTTGTTCGTACGGCGGGAGATGACCGGGGAGCCCGAGGAGCCGCCGTCGGTGTCGCAGAAGTACGCCATGTCGGTGTTGGCGGCGTAGCCGTCGTAGGACGGGTCGCTCACGGCGCAGTTGCCGCTGCGCTCGGTGCTGTCCTGGGTGGTGATCACCGTCGGGGCGCCGCGCGGGTGCTGCGGGATGTAGAGCTCCTCGCCGCGCACCGGCGCCCGGTCGTCGATCTGGAGGTAGCCGAACTGCTGGATCTGCGCGAAGTTCTTCACGCTGAACAGCGTGTAGTCGAGGATGTCGTCGGTCGCGAGCACCTGGTCGCCCATGACCTTGACCGGGCGCAGCGTGCTGCCACCGTTGCACTGCGCGCACTCGTAGTTGAACCACACCTCGGTGCTGCGCGCCTCGCGGGTCGTGGTGAAGCAGTGGTGGTTGGTCAGCATCCGGTTCTGGGTGCCGACCCGCCACGCGGTGCACAGCTCCACCCCGTTGATGAGCAGCCGCGCGACCGGCTTCGAGTTGGCGTACGCCACCGGGTCCGACGACTTGTAGCAGGCGGCGTTCTCGGTCTCGTTGGCCCGGCCGCAGATGCTCTCCTCGTGCGGCGCGGCGGCGAGCGCGGCCTTGCGGTCGGCGTCGGCCTTGGCGCGCTCGGCCGCGGTCTGCCCGCGGGCCACCTTGTCGACGGTCACGCCCATGCCGGCCAGCCGCGACCGGATGCCGAAGACGTCCTTGCCCGCCTTCTGCACGCGCACGACCGCGCGGTCGCCCGACACCGACATCGTCCAGTTGTCGGAACCGCTCAGCTGTTCCGCGGTGTACTCGTAGTGCTCCGCCCCGCTCGCGTCGCTCACGACGACCTTGTCGCCGTCGCCGAGCGCCAGCCGCGAGAAGTGCACCTTGACGTAGTCGGCGCCGGCGTAGGCGAACGTGCGCGAAGCGGCCTGCTCGATGCTGCCGCCGGTCACCGACTCGAGCACCCCGGTCGGGGTCGCGCCCGGCTCCTCGAGCCCCGACACGTCGTGGAACAGGCGCAGCTGCGGCGCGGCGGCCGGCGCTCTCTGCGGCTGCGGTGATCCGGAGGAGGCCATGGCGACCCCCGCCCCGGTGACTCCGAGCAGGGCACAGACCCCTGCCACCAGCAACGACTTACGCCGCATGAGCGCGTCCTTCCATGGGTTCGCAGAGCAGAAGGGATACGCCCGCCGGAGGGAGGGTTAAATCGGGCGATCCGCCCATTCAACGACCGATCCCCGCAGAAGGGATCGGGATCCGGCCGCCCTGACCGCCCGGCTAGGAAATGCGGTCGACCGTCCCACCGGTATGGGCCAGAAGGCCACCCAGCCCGAGCCGCGTCGTTACCACGGTCAGCAGGTCGCCGGCGCGCAGCACGTAGGAGCCCGGCGGGGCCCAGACCGTCCGGCGCTCCTCGTCGGTGGCGACCGCGAGGATCTGGACCTCGCCGACGTCCTGGGCCGCCTCGACCGGGCGGCCGTCCAGCCGCGAGCCGGCGACGATCGGCACCTCGGCGAGCAGCAGGACCCGGCGGCCGACCGGAATGGTGCCGATCACCTCCCGCTCGAGCAGGGCGGCGGCGAAGGCGGGGGCGGCCAGGAAGGACACGCTGCGCGAGGCGGTGATGCCGAAGGCGCGCTGCACCCGGTCGGCGAAACGGCCGTCGAAGAGCCGCAGGATGACCCGCAGGTCGGGCTTGAGCGTCCGGCCCTCCAGCGCGGCCTCGAGGTTGGCCTGGTCGTCGGTGGAGACCACCACCAGCGCCCGGCAGGTGTCCACGGACGCGGCCCGCAGCACCTCGACGTTGCTCGCGTCGCCGACGATGAACGGCACCCCGCGACTGCGGGCCGCCTCCGCGCCCCGGGCGTTCTCGTTGCGGTCGATCACCACCACGGGCACGCCGAGGTCGACGAAGGCGTGCATGACGCGGGTGCCGACATTGCCGAGCCCGACCACGACCACGTGCCCGGAGACCGGTTCGCGCAGCCGGCCGAGCGCGAGCGCCAGCCGCGCGTTGACCACCGCCTCGACCACCGCCGCCGTGATCACCGGGATCAGCGCCACGTTGACCAGCCCGAGCAGGGTGGTGACCACCTTCTCGGGCCAGTGCGACTCGAGCTCGGGGCTCGCCCCGGTCAGCTCGGCCAGCAGCGTCACGTAGGCGGCGTTCCACCAGCTCACGTGCTTGTAGTGGGCGATGACCGCGGTGCCGGCGACGAGCATGACGACCAGCACGAGCGCGGTCAGCCAGAGCTTGCGGCTCACCAGGCCGCGCAGCGCGTGCAGGGGATGGCGCAGCTGGTGGCGCCACCAGCGGCGGAACCGGCTCTCGCGCACCGCGGGCGCCCGGTCGGGGCGCTCGCCGCGCTCGAGCACCGTGGCGGCGCGCTCGCCGTTGGCCACGGCCAGCACCAGGTCGGCGCCTTCCCGGGGCAGCAGCTCGGGCTCGTCGTCCGCCCGTCCGCGGGCCAGGCCGCAGACGACGTCGTCGGGGCGGACCTCGGCGCGGCGGGCCACGAACAGGGTGCGCTGCGCGACCCGGACGTGCACCGGCGCGACCTCGCCCAGCGCCTCGGAGACGAAGGTGGGCGCGGCCATCTGGGCGTCGGAGAGCACCCGCACGTCGGCGAAGTTGCGCCGCACGCTGTGCCCGAGGCGCAGGTTGAACATCCGGATCACCAGCCGGATGCGCGGGTTGACCTCCTGCGCCTGCAGGGCCGCGTCGAGGTTGCCGATGTCGTCCTGCTTGACCAGCGCGAGGGCGTCGGCCCCGGCCAGGTCGGCCCGCTCGAACGCCTCGGTGTCGGGCTTCTCCGCCTCGACCACCCGGCCGCCGTGCTCGGCCACGAGGCGGGCGATGTCGGGGCCGTGCCGCCGCCGGGTGCTGGGCAGGATGGCGGTGACGCGCACCCCGTACTGCAGGACCAGCTCATTGATCAGCCGCACTGCCAGCGGGTCGTCCCCGCACACCACGACCCGCTTCGCCGGGGCGTGCACGATGTGCCGCTCGGGGCCGCCGACCGGCTCGATCGACCACGGACGGGTGATCGCCTGAACGCGTGGAAGGTTCCCTCGCAACCGCCTCATCAGCCACGACTCGGACGTCACCGCGCGATCCTAGCGAAGATCACCAGTTTCCGAAGACCCCCGATCTCGTTGGTCCCGGCGAATCGCATTGTCGACCAGATTGGTTTTCGAGGATGAACACGTGGCTTCGCCGGACGGTAGGGACCGTCGGCATCGCGGGCGGCATGCTGCTGCTCGGCGCCGGCGCCGCACACGCCGATGACACCGCGCTGGCGCCCGGTCAGCTGGACGACCTGTTCTCGCCCGCCGGCGGCCCGAACAACCAGTCCCTCCAGCTGCAGGCGCACACCGACCGCATCGACACCAGCACCGAGGCGACGACGGCGGCCCCGCTGAGCACCAACCGCGTCAACCGCCAGGCCGTTCCGGGCATGCTCCAGGGCCTGCCGGTGTCGAGCCTCGTGCCGACCGACAGCCTGGGCCTGCCGCGCACGACGTCGAGCCGGCTGCCGAACCTGCCGGCCCTGCCGACCGACGCCGTCGCCGCCAACGCCCTGCCGGGCGCGGGCCAGGCGCCGTCGCTGGCCGGCACCGAGGACTCGCTGGCGACGCTGCCGCTCGTCGGCGGGCTGACGGACCTGTCGCAGCTGGGCCTGCCCGGCACCGACACGCTGCAGGGCACCTCCATCGCGGACACCTCCACCGCGTTCCCGGGGGTCAAGCCGTCGCCCCGCAAGGCGAAGCAGGGCAAGACCGAGGGGCTCCCGCTCGTCGGGGGCCTGCCGCTGCTGGACGGCGGCCTGCCGGTGCGCGGCACGCTCAACCCCGTCGACAACCTCGGCCTCCCGGTCGGCGGCGGCCTGCCGGGCGCGGGCCGCGGCGCCACCGAGGCGGGCGGCCTGCCCCTGGTGGACGACCTCCCGCTCGGCGGCAGCGACGTGCTCAAGAACGACTCGGTCACCGGCGTGCCGGTCATCGGCGGCGTGGGCCCGACGCCGGGCGTGAGCACGACCGCGGTGGCGAACCGGCTCGTGCCGACGACGGGCGCCCTGCCGCAGGCGGCGAGCAACCTGCCGCTGGTGACGGAGTCGGCGGCGTACGCGCCGCGGCACGCGGAGTCGGACTCCTACGCGCCGCGGCACGCACAGACCGAGGCCCTGCCCGTGGTGACGGGCCTGCCCGTGGTGGGCGGCCTGGCCCAGGGCGCGCTGCCCTTCTTCAGCGGCATCGTCGGCTAGCTGCCGACTTTTCGCGGGGCCGGGCGCTGAGCGTCCGGCCCTTCGTGTTCCGGCCCGCTGTGCTGCGACCCTGCGCGCGCCGACCCTGTGTGCTCCGAACCTGGGTGTTCCGAACCTGTGCGCCCCGAACCTGTGTGCTCCGACCGGCGTTCCTGCACCGCGAGCGCGGCGACGCAGGCCAGCAGGATCGCGCCGCCGGCGGCGGACCACGGGGTCAGCCGCTCGTGCAGGACCAGGGCCCCGAGCGCGACGGCCGCGAGGGGCTCGCTCAGCGCGACCACGGACGCCGTCGTCGCCCGCACCACGGTCAGCCCGCGGAAGAACAGCGCGTAGGCGAGGGCCGTGGGCACCGCGCCCTGGAACGCCAGGAGCGCCACGGTCTCGCCCAGGCCGTCCGCCCTCGGCAGCAGGCCCTCGAACGCGGCGATGGGCAGCAGCGCCACGGCGCCGACGGCGAAGCCGCTGAGGGCGGAGTCGAAGGGGTCGTCGGCCTGGGCCCGGTTGAGCAGCGTCACCGCGGCGTAGCCGGCCGCCGAGACCAGGGCCACGGCGATGCCGGCCAGGGGGTGCGGCCCGGCGCCAGGGCTGCGCAGGACCAGCAGGACCAGGCCCGCGACCGAGGCGGCAACCGTGACCGAGCCCGCCCGCCCGAGACGCTCGCCGAGGAACAGGCGGGCGCCGATGGCGATCAGGATCGGGCCGGAGCCGAGGGTGACCACGGTGACGATGCCGACGCCGCCGAGCGCGATGGCCACGTAGTAGGCGGTCTGGTAGACGGCCATGCCGAGGCCGTTGAGGATGCGCGTCGCCGGCTTGGCTCGCCGGCCGGTCGCGGTGCGCAGGAACGGGCGGAGCGCCGCCAGCAGGGCCAGGCCGCCGGCGTAGCGCCAGAACGTGACGGCGATCGGGCCGAGGCCGCTGTGGTCGTACAGCACGGCGGCCACGAAGCCGCCGAGGCCCCACGACACGGCGGCGACGGCAATGCAGGACAGATTGAGGCCAACGGAATTTCGCATACGGGTGTGCTCCCGGGTCATCGGCTGGGCTGGACGCGTTTCGAACGCGGGCAGCCGCCACCGACCCGGGGGTCACGCCGCCGGGTGCTGTGGTCTCTTCGCCTGCCCGCTACCGAATGGGGGGCAGGCACACGACACGCAAGCACATGCGCGGGACATTAGCGATCACCCCGCGGACGGACAATCGATTTCCCGGCCGATCACGATGTGGTGACAAGTCGCGGACACCCACCCGTCCATCGGCACGGCCCACGACCGCGACACGCCGCCCGACACGCCGGTGAGCGGCGCATTCTTGCCCGATGGTCACTATTCGTGTACGTAACTTCGCCGAATAGTCACGTCTCGATGGGGTGCCCACCCGGGGCGCGGCGTTTACGCTGAGGCGACACGCACAGCCGGAGGTCGCGCCGTGGCCATTGACACCCCCGCCACGTTGGCACAATCCCCCCGCGACCTGCCGTGGACCCTCACGGGCGGGCGCGGAATCTTTGGTCTCGACCCGGTCACCGGGGCCATCGTGCTCTGGGTCGGGTTGATGGCCGTCATCGTGTTGTTCGTCCTGCTCGCCGCGTTCCTGTCGCGCTGGAGCCTCTACCGGCTCAACCGCGCCGACCGCCGGGCCGCCGTCGAGCAGGCCGAGGCGAGCCTGAGCCCGGCCGAGCGCTCCCGGCTGCGCGTCGAGGCCGGCGAGCTCATCCGCCAGGCCGCCGCGACCGCCGCCGCCGCGAAGCGCGCCCAGCTCACCGTGGTCGAGGCGCAGGCCCGCAGCCTGGCCGCGCAGACCGCCCGCGAGCACGCGTGGAACGTGTTCGACGTGGCCCAGAAGGCCTACCAGGAGGCGCTGCAGGCCGCCGGGCAGGTCGCGGCCGAGCCCCGGCAGCCGGTGCTCGAGCAGGACGACGAGACCAAGCGCGAGGTCTCGCGCGCGGCCCTGGACGCCTTCAAGCGCGGCGACATCACCGTGGACGCGCTCGAGCAGGTGTTCAAGGGCGTCGCCGGGGCCGACCCGCTGCAGGAGCTCGCGGCCCGCGAGGTCGAGCTGCGCCGCAGCGCGGAGAGCCGCGCGCGGCGGCTCTACGACGCGGCGGCCGCCACCGAGCGCGCCGCGGTGAAGGCGGCGGACGTGGCCGTGGTGGCCGCGGCGGCGCTGGCCCAGGAGGCGGCGGAGGTGGCCGCGGAGGCCGCGGAGCTTCGCGACACGCTCGACGCGGCCCGGCAGGCGGGGATCACGGCGTCGACGATCCTGCCCAAGACCCGGGTGCCGCGGCAGCGCAACCGGAACCCGCGCTCGGAGGCGGCGGACAAGGCGAAGCTCGCGACCGGCGAGGCCGTCTGAGCGCCGGCGCACGCTCGCGCCGGCCCGATCAGGCTCAGCGCGACCACCCCCGGACCTGGCAGCGTCGGCGCGCAGCGCCGAGCGGTGTCTGGCGGGAGCAACGGTCCGCACCCCGACGGACCCGAGCCATCGCCTGCCGTCACCCGACGCGGACCTTTCGGCGCCGTCTTTCTCAGGCCGTGGGTCAGGCCGTGTCGGAGAGCGCGTCCGCCGGCCGGTCGAACCGCATCTCGGCCAGGGCCTCCCGCAGCCGCGGGAGGTCGTCCTCCGCGAGCTGGAACGACGCCCGGCAGATCTTGTCCACCCACAGCGAGACCACCACGGTGCCGCGCTCCGGGTGGCCCGTCACCCGCATGGTGCGGTCGCCGCCGCGGCGGTCTTCGAACACGTCGCCCGATTTGGGCAAAGCCACGAGCTCACCCATGCATCGATGGTGCGGCACCTAACGCCGGTTCAGCAAGCCTTCGGTGCCGCATCATCCACAGGATCGCCCGGGATCAGACAACGACGGGGATCACTGCGCTCGGCGACGGATGCTCGATCACGACGGTGGCCGGCGACGGTATGCCGGAGTCGGGATCGAGATCGAGGACCGCCACGGTGTTCGAGTGCTGGTTCGCCACGCACAGGGCGCCGTCCAGCACCGCGAAGTGCCGCGGCCAGGTGCCGCCGGTGCTCACCTCGTCGACGGGGAGCAGGCCGCCGCCCTCGACGGCGAACGTGGTGATCGTGTCGTTGCCGCGGTTGGCCACGTAGAGGTGCCGGCCGTCGCGGGACAGCGCCAGCTCGCTGGGCAGGTTGTCGCCGACCGGCTGCACGAGGCAGGCGGGCTTCACGTCGAGCAGTTCGAAGCCGGAGGTGTACGTCGAGACGGTCGACGCCAGCTCGTTGGCGACGAACACGCGCCCGTCGGGGTGGAACACGAGGTGCCGCGGGCCGGTGCCGAGCGGCTGCACCGTCGTGGTGCGCAGGTGCTCCAGGCGTCCCTCGGGCGTGACGCGGTAGTGCACGATCGCGTCCATGCCGAGGTCGACGGCGTGCAGCATCGTGCCACGAGGGGTCACCTGGTGCGCGTGCGGCCCCTCCTGCCGGTCCGGGTTGACGCTCGCCCCGGCGTGCTGGGCCAGGTCCGTCTGCCGATCGAGCCCGCCGTCGGGCCGCAGCGCGAACACCGCGACGCTGCCGGTGCCGTAGTTGGCCACGAACAGCCGGCCGTCCGCGACCGCGGCGTGGCACGGGGAACCGCCGCCGGTCGGCAGCGTGTTGATCAGCTCACCGCCGGGGGTGAAGGCCGAGACCTGCCCGTCGTCGAGCTCGCCGACGGCGTACCGGACCCCGTTCGCGCCCACCGCGAGGAAGCTCGGCGCGGGCGAGCGCACCGGCGGGGCGAGCGGCTTGAAGTCGTCGTCGTAGGTGGAGTACTGGTCTGCGTAGGAGCCGATGAGCAATGGCACCCGTCAAACCTATCGACCCTTAAGGGTGGGGGCAGCACTACCATCAATCGCGGGGGCTGACGGGTTCGATCACGGCCCATGGAGCCGGAACGCTGAACGCCATGACAGTTCTGGTCTCTGCGCAGCGAACGAGCGACTTCACCGCCCTGTCCCAGCGGATCCGCGCGGCCGGACTGCTCGAGCGGCGGCCCGGCTACTACGCCCTGCGGCTCACCCTGGTCGTCGCCCTCTACGCCGGCGGCTGGGCCGGGCTCGCGCTCACGCACAGCCTGTGGTTCGCGGCCGTGCTGGCGGTCGCGTACGCCCAGGTCGCCCTCGTCGCCCACGACCTCGCCCACAAGCAGGTCTTCCGCGGCCGTCGCTGGTCGCAGGCGCTGGGCATGCTCGCGGGCAACGCCGGCATCGGGATGAGCTACGGCTGGTGGATGCACAAGCACACCCGCCACCACGCGAACCCCAACCACGAGGAGCACGACCCGGACGTCGCGCCGGACATCCTCGTGTGGTCGACGCGGCAGGCCGAGCGCGCCGGCGGCCTCGCGCGGGTCATCGGCGGGCACCAGGCGCTGCTGTTCCTCCCGCTGCTGCTCCTGGAGGGCTTCAACCTGCACGTGTCGAGCGCGCGGGCGCTGCCCACCGTGCAGCGCCGCCGGCTGGAGAGCTTCCTGCTGTACGGCCACATCGCCGCCTACCTCGCGGCCGCCTTCCTGCTGTTCTCCCCCGGCACGGCGATCGCGTTCATCCTCATCCACCAGGGGCTCTTCGGCCTGTACCTCGGGATGACCTTCGCCCCGAACCACAAGGGCATGCCGGTGCTGACGTCCGAGGACGAGCTCGACTTCCTGCGCAAGCAGGTGCTCACGTCGCGCAACGTGCGCGGCGGCGTGTGGCTCGACGTGGCGCTCGGCGGCCTGAACTACCAGATCGAGCACCACCTGTTCCCGAACATGCCCACGCCGAACCTGCGCAAGGCCCAGCCGATCGTGCAGCGGTACTGCGCCGAGATCGGCGTCCCGTACCACTCGGCCACGTTCGTGGACTCCTACGCCCAGGCCCTTCGCCACCTCCACGCGGCCGGAGCGCCGCTGCGGCGGTAACTTCGGGGGCGTGGACCATCTCGCACTGGCCGACTACCGGGCCCGGGTCGCCGCCATGTACCTCTCCGACGAGGACCTGGCGGGATTCCGGGCCCTTCGCGACGACCTCTTCGCCACCCACTCCCAGTCGGCCGCGCCGGGCCCGCTGCGCTACTTCCCCGCGTCGGACGAGTTCGTCGCCACGGTGCCCCTGACGCCCGCGTCCGGCTCCCTGGAGATCGCCACTGGCGGCCCGGACGGCGTCCTGACCTACGAGCGAGCCGGCATCCTCGACACCCCGTGGGGCCGGCTGACCCTGTTCTGGCTCGAGGCCTACGGCGGCGGCCTGTTCCTGCCCTTCCGCGACGGCACGAGCGGCCACGAGACCTACGGCGCGGGCCGCTACCTGACCGACACCGTGAAGGGCACCCACGGCCGCGGCGTGGTCACCTTGCCGGACGGCCGGGTGCGGCTGGACTTCAATTACGCGTACAACCCCTCGTGCGCATACAGTCATTTATATCAGTGTCCGCTTGCACCCTGGGAAAACAGGCTTGAGGCGGAGATTCGGGCCGGTGAGATGATCTATCCCTGCGGAACGGCTTGACTCTAGGCTCAGGGGCCTGCGTTGGTAAGTCTTTGTTTAAGCCGTACGCTCCCCGCTCATGGCGACCAGACGGGTACCAACCGGGGTGCGTGCCCTCGGCGTAGTCAGGCTCTCCCGACACTCCGGACATCCGAACGATCCAAGCACCAGCCCGGACCGGCAACGCGACGCCGTTGTGGCCGAGGCTGCACGGCGAGGGATGACCATCGTTGGTTGGGCTGAGGACTTGGGGGTGTCGGCTGCCAAGGTTCCGCCGTGGGACCGACCGGACCTAGGCCCGTGGCTCCAGCGTCCGGATGAGTGGGACGCGCTGATCTTCTGGAAGCTTGACCGGCTATGCCGGTCGGTTGGCGACTTTGCAACCATGGTCAACTGGCTCCAGCCGGACCGCGGAGCAGCCTTCCAGCACCACCGCTTGCCGGCCATCGATAAGCCCAAGAACCTCGTCAGCACCACCGGCGAAG
The DNA here is from genome assembly GCF_050955725.1 of Dactylosporangium sp. CA-139114. Lineage (NCBI taxonomy): Bacteria > Bacillati > Actinomycetota > Actinomycetes > Micromonosporales > Micromonosporaceae > Dactylosporangium > Dactylosporangium sp. CA-139114. The sequence continues at coordinate 533,069 of NZ_CP192080.1, read as the reverse complement.
TCGACCTGAGCACCAACATGGGCCGAGCCATGGCAACCATCGTCGCTGTGTTCGCTGAGCTAGAGGCCAGCATCATTCAGGAGCGCGTAAACGACGCTCGCACCGAGATGTACGAGCAGAAGCGTTGGCCTGGTGGCAGGTACCCGTACGGATATCAACCGGTGCGCCTGAAAACCGGCGGGTGGGTCCTGGAGCCAAACCCGGACACAATGCCGATTGTCGCGGAGCTTGTTGACCGGGTGTTGAAGGGTGAACCTGCGTACGCGGTTCAGCTGGACTTTGACAAGCGCGGCATTCCGACCCCAAAGGGCGGGACCTCCTGGACACAGGTCAACGTTGGCAAAATGTTGCGCTCCAGGGCCCTCCTGGGCGAATACACGTTTGAATCCATCACCGGCGACGACGCGGTGCCTGTTGACCCGAAAAGGGCTGAGCCGCTCATCAGTGCTGCCCAATGGAACGCGCTTCAGGAGCGTCTTTCCAAGAACGGGACTCGGCAACGGGTGACCGGGGCAAGCATGCTCTTGGATGTGGCTTTCTGTGCCGCGTGCGGCGAGCCTATGTACCTCCGCACCATGAGGCAAAAGAACGCGAACAAATCCGAGGTTCTATACGAGTATCGCTACTACGGCTGTGGCGGTAACTGGTCCCGGCGTGTCAAGTGTGAGGCGAAAGCGAGCATTCGGGCGGAAAAGCTTGAGGCCATCATCTCCGATGCCATCATGACCGCCATCGGAGACTTAGAGATGACCCGAACCGAGCGTGTACCCGGTGTCAGCTACGCGGCGGAACTGGAAGACTTGCGGCGAACACTTGACGACCTGATTGCTCGCACTGCTGGCAAGTCCGCGGCTGTGGCCGCCGTGTATGAGCCTCGGATTGTGGCAACCGAGGCCAAAATTGACGAGCTATCGGCGCTCCCCGAACAGCCGCCGACTGTTCGCAATGTGGGTACCGGTCAGACCTACCGGCAGTTGTGGGAGGCCGCAGACGTGGCCGGCAGGCGCCAACTGTTGCTTGAATCGAAGGTGAAAGTTGAGGCCATCAAAGTCGGCGATGGGGGCCTGAAGTTAGGTCGTTTTGAGCGCCCGGACGGGTTCGCGGTGGGGGTGGCAACCGTCGTGGATGGCGTCCAGGTCGTGATGTACCTCCCCGAGGGGTTAGCTGCCCGCGCTACGGGCAACCCTGACGCACGCGTGACATACCGGGAGCAGACGTTTTTCCCGGACGATCCCGGAACAATCATCAGCATCGCCAGCAATCTGCAACAGGAGTTATCCATTCAACGTGGCGATACTCCACCAGGGCGCCGCAGGGCGCCCAGGACGAGATAGAAGCATCAAGAAAGCCCGGTTGCTACTCAGTAGCAACCGGGCTTTTTTTCGTCTCTATGCCACGCTCATGACCCTTAATACTGCAACGGCGGATCTCCATCTTGAGCGGTCCGTCCGCGTTCGGTGATCCGAGCGAAGACTGGCTTGCTCGAGTGTCAGAGGCGCCCGAGCAACTCAGCCTTCTTCGCCACGAACTCCTCATCCGTGAGGATGCCGGCATCGTGGAGCGAGGCGAGCTTCTCAAATCTGCCCAACGACATCCGGCTGAGCCGCGACCACGGCCGGCGTCCCCGGCGCGCCTCGCTTAGCCGCGGAGTTGGCCGCCCGCTCCCACACGGATTGACGACGTCCACACCGTGACGGTCGCGATGCGTGCCGGCCAATTTCCTTCGGTGGGTGCTCGTACGGCTGATGAGCCGGCACCCGGGGCGTGGAGACACGTGCCCGATTTGCTCCTCCGGTAGAGTCCGCGGCGTTGCATGCGCGCTCGCAGCGCGACCCCACCGAAAGGACGTGATGGAGCGCTCCGTGATTGCTCGCCGCCTCGGTTCGACCCCGTACCAGCGCGGCTCCCGTCAGGAGTTCAGCTGCCCTGACATCTTCGAGCTCGCCGACGGACGGTTCGCCGTGATCGGCACCGACATGACGGCCGAGCTGTCCGCGCATCTTCCGCCGGACGCCGGGGTCGCCGACTACGAACGCATTGTGGTTATCACCCGCGACACGATGCTGCACGCGAAGCGCGACATCCCGGACGCCTAGCCCGGCGCCCGGGCTCGGCGGAAGGCCTCCTCGCACATCCGGTCGAACTCCCGGCTCAGCGGGTCGCCCTCGCGAACGCGGAGCCGGGTTTCCCGCACGGACTCCCAGAACTGCTGCACCACCGGGCTTTCGAAGACTTCCACGATCGTCTCGAGCCATACACGCTCGTCGCGGTCGGCGATCCGGTAGCTCAGGTTCACGTGTGACAGGACGAGGTTGGCGTAGAGGAACTGCTTGCGCTGCCGAGGTGTGATCTCCGGGCGGTATTCGGGCCACACCTCGGCCAGGTCCTCGTCGTCGATCGCCATCCGCAGCAGTTGCATGTGCAGGGCGCGCAGCGTCGACTCGGACGTGCGGAACAGTTCGTGGCCGGACTGTTCGGCCGCCTCGCGTTGCATTCTGAGCTCCGCACGCTGCATGCGCAGCTCGTTGAACTGCACCCACAGGGTCGCGAGCACCACGATCAACGCGAATGCCGAGAAGATTCCGTTCACCACCGAGAAGGCGTCGCTCAGCTCGTCCCAGCCCCGGGGCGCGCGCGTGCCGGTGGCGATTTCCGCGGCGCCGATCCCGGCCAGGCCCAGCACGCCGGCGAGGAGCGCGGCGGCCAGCAATGCGCCGGTCACGATCAGCGGTCGCGCCGAAACGACGCGACCGGCAGGAAGTCTGCCCATCGCTCACCCGACCTCATGAACGCCTTCGCACCGGCCGGAGCCGGGCGACCAAGGATCCATCATGGGCGTCGAGGATGATATTCGGCGATCGCATTCCGGGACTCATGGTTGAATGAATCGTGAATGAACCGGAACCGCACGTCCGCAACTCACATTAGCACCGGAAATTGCTCGGGACCAAGCGATCGCCGCCGAATTCACGGCGCATCGGCACGTGCATTCACGAAGCTACTGCATGGTCCAGATCTGGCTCGGGGCGGCCGCGCAGTCCCAGATGACCACGATTGAGCCCGAGCCGGTGCCGGCCGCCGTCAGGCAGCGTTTCGCGTTGGGGTTCTGCCACGTGTTGTCCGAGCGGCGCACGAAGACCTGTGCCGGGGTGCCGTTGCACGGGTACACCTGGACCGGCGTGCCGTTCGCGGTGTCCCGGTTCACCACGTCGAGGCAGTAGCCGTTGTCCGCGAGCAGCGTCGCGCCCGTCGCCGCGTTGCCCTGGACGCGGAAGACCTGGGCCGCGTCGCCGCAGGCGTCGATGACCACGCGGTTGGCGGAGCCGGGGCGGTATTCGAGGCACTTGCGCGACTGCGCACCCATCAGGCGGCCCTGGGTCGGCTGGACCGGCGGCGGCGGGGTGGTCGTCCTGGTCACGGTCGGCGGGGCGGTCGACGGGGACGCCGGCTGGGAGGCGGCCGGGGCGGTCGTCGCGGCGTGGGCGCGGGTCGTCGTCGGGGCCGCGGCGTCGGTCGCCGGGTCGTCCGTCGCCTCCGCCGACGCGGACGGGGACGCGCCGGCGGCACCGACCGGGACCCGGCCGCCGGGCATGTCGACGCCGGGGACCTGGCCCGGCAGGGCGTTGTCGTTGCCGCCGGAGCCGTCGCCGCGCATGGCCTGGAAGACCACGGCACCGGTGATGAGCAGCAGGAGCACCGCGACGGCGACGGCGCCGACCGGGTACTTCTTCCACGGCATCACTCGCCGGCGCCGGCTGCCGCGGTAGTCCTGGGCGTCCTCGTGGTCGTAGTCCGTGACGATCGCCAGCGCCGGGGCCCGGTAGTCGGCCACCGTCGGGGAGTCGTCGGCGGGAACCACGGGGCCGACGGGAAGCAGCTCGCCTTCGACCGTCTCGACCACCGTCTCGTCCGCCGGCTCCGGATCGACGGCGGGCGCGGGATCGGCGGCCGACTCGGGATCGACGGCCGACTCCGAGTCGACGGCCGGCGAGGGGTCGGCGGTCGGCGAGGGGTCGGGGGCCGGCGAGGGGTCGGCGGTCAGCTCGGGGTCGTTGGAGATGCCCGGGAGCGAGACGATGAACGCCAGGTTCTCGGCGTCGCCCAGGTTGGCCGCGTCCGCGCGCCGCTCGCCGGCCAGCGTCGCCACCGGCGACGGGTCCGGCTCGTCGTCCCTGACCGGCACCGGCGCCATGGCGACAGCGGTCGGGCCGTCGGGGCGGCGCTGGTGCGGCACCGCCGGAATCGTCGGCTTCGGCGGCGTGAACGGCTCCGGCAGCACGCGCGCGGCGGCCGAGGCCGTCGGGGGCACGCGGTGGCGGGGGTTGGGACCGGCGGCGGGGGGCAGCGGGCCCGCGAGTGGGGGCTGCGCGCCCGAATCGCCTGCGTTGTCCCCGTCTCCAGCGACGGACATGCCGTGATCCCCCTCAAGGAGCCGAAGAAAGCCGAGAGCACCGTAGCTGCTCGCGCAACAAAAGGCGACCGGCCGGAAGTCCAATCCCGGTCTTACGCGCAGTGCGTTGCGATCCCCCGGTAAGTTTTCCCGCATGGTGCCAACGGGCTGGGAAACGATCGCGGGGCAGCATACGGTTTGGGGTCGTGTGGACGATGCGTCGACGCATCGTGACCAAGCCGTTGCGCTGGTGCGGGAACTCGCCGCCGCGCGCGGCCGGGCCGCGGCCTCGCTGGGTGATGACCCGTGGCAGGACGACGACTTCGGCGATCGCATGTCGGACCAGATCAGCAAGCTGGTCGACCTGCTGCCGCCGGACGTGCGGTTCACGGGACCCGAGGCGTTCCTGCTGGTGACGCTGCCGCTGCTGCATGACGCTCTCTGGTCGGGCCTGGCCGCCCAGGAGCGCGGGGTGCAGCCCGGCGACCTGGAGCCCTCGCAGGACGCGAGCAGCGACCGGGCCGCGTTCGAGCGCTTCACGCAGACCTATGCGCAGCCACACCGCCGGGCCCTGGCCGCGATCCGCGCCGGGCGCCGCGAGACCGCGGCCGAGCTCGGCTGGTGGCTGCTGCACCGGTGGATCGGCCGCCGCCCGCAGGCCTACCAGCCGGCGACGATCGCGGCGCTGACCGGCGCGCCGCAGGACGCGCGCACCGCCGAGCTGCTGCGCGCGATCCGGGCCGATCCGGCGTTCCTCAACCGCCACGACCGGCCCGAGTCGCTGCTGTCGCGGCAGGGGGAGGTGCGGGAGCGGCTCGTCGGTTTCCTGCTGGCCATCGCGCGCGGCCTGGCGATCGAGGTCACCGTGCTGCCGGAGGTCGTCGGCGAGCACCTCGGCATCGGCGACCCGGTCACCGCGGAGCAGGTGCTGCAGACCGTCCGCGACTCGCGCTGGGACCTGCGGGGCGCGACGATGGTGCTCACGGCCGCGTGCGCGCACCCGTCGATCGAGGTGGCCCTGCGCGCGCACATCGACACGCTGAACCAGCTGCTGGCCGAGGCGCAGCGGGCGGCGAGCCGCGACGAGGCGCTGCTGCCGCTGCGGCACCTGCCCAACCGGGCCGCCACCGACGACGTCGGGCCGCTGGTGCGCGACGGCGTGCCCGCCTACCAGTCCGCCGGCGTGCGCTTCCGGCTGGCCGAGGACCGGGTCCGTGAGCTGCTCATGGGCGAACAGCTCTACGGTGACCCGGCACTGGCGATCCGGGAGCTGTACCAGAACGCGCTGGACGCCTGCCGATACCGCGAGGCGCGCACGGAGTACCTGACCCGCGCCCACAACCGGACGCTCCCGTGGGACGGGCACATCACGTTCACCCAGGGCGTCGACGAGCACGGCCGCGGCTACCTCGACTGCTCCGACAACGGCATCGGCATGGGCGTGCGCGAGCTCAGCGAGGTCTTCTCGCAGGCCGGCGTGCGCCTGGCCGACCTGCCCGAGTTCCTGGAGGAGCAGGCCGAGTGGGCGCGGCTCGACCCGCCGGTGCAGCTGTTTCCGAACAGCCGCTTCGGCATCGGTGTGCTCAGCTACTTCATGCTCGCCGACGAGCTGACCGTGCAGACGTGCCGGATGGGCCGTGACGGGCAGTCCGGCGAGCGGCTGCGGGTCTCGATCGCGGGGCCGGGCAGCCTGTTTCGCATCCAGGACCTCGGGCCGGGCACCGAGACGGGCACGACGGTCCGGCTGCACCTGCGCGACGGCGTGACCGTCAGCGCCGTCGAGGAGCTGCGCAAGCTGCTGTGGGTGGCCGAGTTCGCCACCGACGCGACCGACGGGGTGCAGAGCCAGGGCTGGTCGCCCGGCGTGCTGTCCAGCGCGGCCGCGAGCCTCGGCGAGGACGAGGACGAGGAGGATCGCGTCGGGCCGGGTGTGGTCGCGGCCGAGGGGTCGCGGGTCTGGTGGTGCCGCAACAACGGCGCGCTGCTGGCCGACGGGCTCTACGCCGGCCGGGAGATCTTCGGGGCGGTGGTCAACCTCAACCGGGACCTGGCGCCGCGGCTGTCCGTCGATCGCACGAAGATCCTGGCGTACCGCGAGGACGACGTCGACCGCCTGCTCTGGGAGGCCGTCCCCGCGCTCACGGCGCCCGGCACGACCCTGCTGGGCTACGAGTGGCTGTGCCGGCTCGCCCCCGTCCGCCCGCTCGTGGCGGACCTGATCTACGAGCAGGCGATCGAGCGCGGCCACGGCCGGTGGGAGATGGACGGCGAGACCGTCGACGCCGCGGTGACCGGCTGCTTCGTGGCCAACGACGGCCCGGTCGGCGGCCCGGACGAGCTCGTCGAGTGGCGGCTCACCGCGCTGGCCGCGGGCGGGCGCTACCGCAAGGTGCTGCGGCCCGGCCCGGAGTGGCAGCGGGCGCTGCGGGCCCGGCCGTCCGACGCGCTGCTGCTCAGCGTCGACGTCGATGGCACCGGTCCGTGGCTGGACCCGGTGGACATCGTGCCGCTCGTGCACCTCGTGCGGGCGGCGCGCAAGACCGGCCGCTCGGCCCCGGAGATCGCCGCGCGGCTGGACGCGCTCGGCTTCGAGCCGTCGGTGGGCGCCGAGTCCGTGGGCGTGGACCCCGACGACCTGATCTTCACCAGCCGGGACGTGGACGGGACGCGGCCGTGGCTGCAGCCCGATCAGCCGGTGCATCTGGTGCATCTGCTACGGGCCGCCCATCGCAGCGGCCGGACCGTGCACCAGGTGGTGGCGCGGCTGCGGCAGCTGGGCTTCGAGGTGGACGTGGACGTCGACGTGCTGCCGCTGGAGCAGTTCGACGCGCGCGACCTGACCATCGCCAGCCGGGACCTGGACGGCTCGCACCCGTGGCTCGACCCGCGGGAGCCGGTGACGCTGCTGCACCTGCTGCGCGCCGCGCACAACGTCGGGCTGCCGGCCGACGAGACCGCGGCCCGCCTGGCGCTGCTGGGCTACCCGCTGGTCAGCGGCTGGGAGACGCTCACCACCGAGCCCGACGACCTGGTGCTCATCTCGCGCGACCTCGACAGCACCTCGCCGTGGCTGGACCTGCACGAGGAGGTGGCGCCGGTGCACGTGCTGCGCGCCGCCGAGCGGGCGTCGCGGCCGGTGACCGAGGTCGCGGCGCGGCTGCGCTCGTTCGGCTTCTCCCTCGGCGGGAACCTCGACGCGATCGAGGTCGTGAAGCTGGAGCCGGAGGACCTGCAGCTGGCCAGCCGCGACCTGGACGGGTCGCAGCCGTGGCTGGACTCGTCCCGCCCGGTGCCGCTGATCCACCTGCTGCGGGCCGCGGAGGCGACCGGCCGCGAGGTGCGGGAGGTGGCGGCACGGCTCTCGGCGTGCGGGTACCGCGTCGACGTCGACCCGGACGCGATCCTCATCGACCACCTCGAGCCCGACGACCTGACCATCACCAGCGAGGACCTCGACGGCTCGGACCCCTGGCTGGACCCGATGAAGCCGATCCCGACGATTCGCGTCCTGCGCGCCGCCCAGCGGACCCGCCGCAGCGTGCACGACATCGCCGCCCGGCTCACGTTCCTGGGCTACGCGGTGAGCCTGCACGGCGCCGGGCCCACCCTGGACCAGGTGGAGCCCGACGACCTGCTCATCACCAGCCGGGACCTGGACGGGTCGCAGCCGTGGCTGGACATCGAGGAGCAGGTGCCGCTGCCGCACCTGCTGCAGGCCGCCCGGCGGGTGCGCCGGCCCGTGCACGAGATCGCGGCCCGGCTGGAGACGCTGGGGTACACCGTGGACGTGGATCTTTCGAGCATCGCCGTGGACTCGGTGAAGCCGAACGACCTGTTGCTGGCCAGCACCGACCTCGACGGCTCGCGCCCGTGGCTCGACGCCTCCCAGCCGGTGCCGCTCAACCACCTGCTGGCCGCGGCCCAGAAGATCCGCAAGCCGATCGAGGACGTCAGCGCGCGGCTGCGGGCGCTGGGCTACTCGGTGCCCGACGTCGACTCCCGCCTGCCCCGGCTGCGCCCCGGCGGGGTGTAGCAAACCTCACGAGGCATCGACCCCCATGCCCGCCATGGGCCAGAATTACATCGATGCCTCCCTATTGGCCGGTCGTGCGCGACCGGGTCTTCGGCCGGGTCCTGCCCGGCCTGGCCCTCTCCGCGCTCGGCGACGGGATGAGCGCGGTCGCGATCGGCTGGCTCGCCCTGCAGTGCGCGCCGCCGGGGCAGCGCGGGCTGTGGATCGGGCTGGCGATCGCGGCGTACACGCTGCCCGGCGCGTTCGGCGCGGTGCTGCTGGCCCCGCTGCTGCGCGGCCGCAGCGGGGCGCATCTCGCCGCGCTCGACGCGGGCCTGCGCGCGCTGCTGCTCGGGGCCGTGCCGGTGCTGGCCTGGGCGGGCGCGCTCACCATCGGCCGGTACACCGCACTGCTGGCCGGCTCCGCGCTGCTGTCGGCGTGGGGGTCGGCGGGGCGGTACACCCTCGTCGCCCAGGTCCTCCCGGCCGAGCTCCACGTGCCGGCGAACGCGCTGCTCACGCTGCTCAACGAGGCCGCAACGGTGGCCGGGCCGGTGCTCGCCGGGCTGCTCATCGCCTGGCTCGGCGCGCCCGCCGTGCTCGCGGCCGACGCGGTGACCTTCGCGGTGCTGGCCGTCTCGTTCGCGCTCGTGGGCGCGCGGGCGCCGCTGCCCCGGCGGGGGCGCCGCTCGGCCGGGTTCGCCGCGATCCGCAAGGATCGGCGGCTCCTCGCGCTCACGGCCCTGTCGGCGGGGTTCTTCCTGCTCTTCGGGCCGGTGCCGGTGGCCGTGCCGCTCCTCGTGTCCTCGGCGCCGGAGGTGGCGATGCTGTACGCCTCCTTCGGCGTCGGCGCCGTCATCGGCGCGATCACCATCGGGCACCTGGCGCGCCTGCCGCTGTGGCCGGCCGCGATCGGCTCCGTGCTCGCGTTCGGCCTGCTGCTCCTGCCGCTCGGCCTCGGCCTGCCGCGCTGGGCCGACCTGCTCACGCTGGCCCTGACCGGGCTCGCCTGGGCGCCTTTCCCGACCGCGAGCATGTCGCTCTACCAGCGGCTGGTGCCGCCCGACCGGCTGCCGCCGGTGCTGGCCGCGCGCGGCGCGGTGCTCGTCGTCGCCACGCCGCTGGGCACGCTGCTGGGCGCGCCGCTGGTGCAGGCGGCCGGCCCGGCCACGACGCTGGTGGCGTGCGGCGCGGCGACGACGGTGCTCGGCCTGGCGGCGCTGGTCGTGCGGCTGCGTGCCTCGCTCGGCTCAGGCGCCTGCTCAGCCGGACGCTCAGGCGACCTCGTCCAGCACGCTGAGGTGGGCGCAGAGGCGGCGGGTGTACTCCCGCAGCGCCGCGATCGCCTCGTCGACGTCCTCGGTGAGCACGTCGGGCAGGTCGATGAGCATCCGGCGCCCGTCGACCGTGGCGTACCCGCTCACCTCGAAGTTCCCCTCGCGCACCCACACGTCCACGCCCAGGTCCACGGTGGTCCGCTCGTAGCGCAGCACGACCCCGACGAGCGCGAAGGGCGACTCGCCGGGGCCGATCCGGCCGATGCGGCCGATGAGCTCCCAGTGCAGCGGACCCCGCATGTGCCCGTGCGTCGCCGCGGCCTGCTGGCCGAAGCGCTGGAAGTCCTCGCACGCCTCGTTGAGAGCGGCGAGCAGCGTGGCGGCCCCACTCGATCTCGCGTCCATGGTCATCCTCCTGCGGCTCGATAGGCGGCGCCCACCTGGGTGGGGGTGGTGCCGTTGCTGTAGAGGCCGGTGTCGCCGGACTTGCTGGTGTAGAGCAGGAACCAGCTGTACCGCTCGACGTAGGACAGGCCCTGGAGCATGGCCGTCGAGCTGTTGACGAACGCGACCTGCTGGTCCGTCGAGGGGTAGACGGTGCCGTTGTCGAAGCGCATCAGCGCGTACTCGGTCAGCCAGATCGGCAGGTGGTAGCGGTTATAGACGTTTTGGATGTAGGTCTTGAGCTGGTTGGCCGCGTTCGGGCCGAAATCGCCGCCGTACCAGTGCAGGGTGATGAAGTCGACCCGGTAGCCGCGCTGCTTCACGCCCTGCATGAACTGGTCGAACCAGCCGCCGGGGGTGTCCGCGCCGTAGGCGGGCGCCGGGCTGCCCAGCCGCATCCCGGTCGCCTGCAGCTGCGGCCACAGGTCGAGGACCTGCTGCGGGGTCATGTTCGACTGTTCCTTGAGATCCGGCTCGTTGAACGCGAGCAGGGTCTTGCCGTTGGCCTTGGCCTTGGCCAGGTCGCCGCTGACGTTGCCGCCGCCCCAGATCATGGGCACGAACTCGGCCCCGGAGACGCCGGACATCGGGGTCGGGGACCAGTCGTAGTACCAGCCGGCCCGCACGTCCTTGATCGCCGGCCCGTTGCTCGCGCCGAACTTGTCGTTGGTGCTGACGCCCTTCTTGGCGCTCCTGGTCGGCGGGGGCAGCGCCGCGACGGTGCTCTTGGCCGGGGTCGCGCTGGGCGGCGCGCTGCTGGGCGGCGCGGACGGCGCCTCGCTGGCCGGAGGCGGGGCGGCGCTGGTGGACGGGGCCGCCGCGACCACGGCCGGCTTCTCGTCGCCCTGGGTGGCGACGTAGGCCGCGCCCGCGGTGCCGGCGATGGCGGCCGTCGCCGCGAGACCGACCAGCGCCGGCTTGGAGGCGGTGAACCAGCCGAACAGCACCGCCTTGAGCCCGCCGGCCTTGCCCGTGCTGACCGCGGCCGTCGTGGTGGCCGCGGTCCCGGCACCGGCGCCCGAGGCCATGGCGCTGAAGACGAACGGGACCGGGACGAGCGCGACGCCGGCCAGCAGGCGCTCGGCCGCGACCATGTCCGACCACGCCCGGTCGCACTGCTGACACTCCCGGGTGTGCCGGGCCAGCCGCTTGCGCCACAGGGCGCTCGGGCGGCCGTCCCAGGTGTGCAGCACCGCGCTGAGCTCGGGGCAGCGGGGCCGGGCGGCCAGCGCGCGCACGACCGCCCGGGCCGCGTCGAGCTGGGCCTTCATCCGCTGGATGCGCACGGCCGCGTGCTGGCGGGTCAGGTGCAGCGCGTCGACGACCTCCTCCCGGTCGAGCTGCCCGGCGGCCTCCAGCCACCACAGTGAGAGCAGCTCGCGGTCGTCGTGGTCGAGCCAGCGGGTGGCCTCGGCGACCTCCTGGCGCTGGCCGGACAGGCGCAGCCGGGTGATCGCGAGGTCGGCGAAGTCGGCGCCGGGGTCGGCGGTGTCGGTCGGGTCGGCCCAGTCCCCGACCAGCGGCGCCTGGGTCTGGCGGCGATGGCGGTCGCGGACCTGCGACATCGCGATGGCCACGGCCCAGGAGCGGAAGCTCTCGGGCTCGCGCAGCCGCGGCAGCCCGTCGACGATCCGCAGCATCGTCTCCTGCACGACGTCGTCGACGTCCGCGTGCCCCTGCAGCGCGCGCCCGACGATGTTGTAGATCAGCGGCAGGTACTCGCCGACCAGGGCATCCAATGCCCGCTGGTCACCGGCTCGTGCCGCGATCACCGTGGCCGTGCTCATTCGCGCCTCCTGTCGGACCTATTCAGGAGACGTGGTGCGCCGGGGTCAATAACGCTTCCTCAAAAACTACTTTGCGTGACTGACCCGTTGCGTTATTTGGTGTTGTGGCTGATGGGACCTCGCGGGGCGCGTGGGGCAGAATGCATGGTCGTGACGGTCTCGATTCACCAGCGCATCGCGGAAGAGCTCGGCGTCAGGGAACGGCAGGTGACCGCGGCGGTCGACCTGCTCGACGGCGGGGCCACGGTGCCCTTCATCGCCCGGTACCGCAAAGAGGCGACCGAGATGCTCGACGACGCGCAGCTGCGCACGCTGGAGGAGCGGCTGCGGTACCTGCGCGAGATGGAAGAGCGCCGCGCCGCGATCCTCGAGTCGATCCGCAGCCAGGGCAAGCTCGACGAGGCCCTCGAGGCGCAGATCAACGCGGCCGACTCGAAGGCCCGGCTCGAGGACATCTACCTGCCGTTCAAGCCCAAGCGCCGCACCAAGGCCATGATCGCCCGCGAGGCCGGGCTGGAGCCGCTCGCCGACGGGCTGCTCGCCGACCCGACGGTGGACCCGCAGGCGGCCGCGGCCGTCTTCGTCGACGCCGAGAAGGGCGTGGCCGACGCCGCCGCGGCGCTGGACGGCGCCCGGGCGATCCTCGTCGAGCGCTTCTCCGAGGACGCGGACCTCATCGGCGAGCTGCGCGAGAAGATGTGGGGCAAGGGCCGGCTCGTCTCCAAGGTCCGCGAGGGCAAGGAGACCGACGGGGCCAAGTTCTCCGACTACTTCGACTTCAGCGAGCCCTACACCAAGCTGCCCTCCCACCGCATCCTCGCCATGTTCCGCGGCGAGAAGGAGGAGATCCTCGACCTGGTGATGGAGCCGAGCCAGGACCCTGAGGCGCCGTCGCTCTACGAGCCGGCGATCGCCTCGAAGTTCGGCATCCGCGACGAGGGCCGCCCCGGCGACAAGTGGCTCGCCGACACCGTGCGCTGGGCCTGGCGCACCCGCATCCTCGTGCACCTCGGCATCGACCTGCGCATGCGGCTGTGGCAGGCGGCCGAGGAGGAGGCGGTGCGGGTCTTCGCCGCCAACCTGCGCGACCTGCTGCTGGCCGCCCCCGCCGGCACCCGCGCCACGATGGGCCTCGACCCCGGCTTCCGCACCGGCGTGAAGGTCGCGGTCGTCGACGCCACCGGCAAGGTCGTCGACACGCACACGATCTACCCGCACGTGCCGCAGAACAAGTGGAACGAGTCGATCGCGATCCTGGCCGCGCTGTGCCAGAAGCACAAGGTCGAGCTCATCGCGATCGGCAACGGCACCGCCTCGCGCGAGACCGACAAGCTCGCCGCGGACCTGATCAAGCAGTTCCCGCAGCTGTCGGTCGTGAAGGTGATGGTGTCCGAGGCGGGCGCCTCGGTCTACTCCGCCTCCGCCTACGCCTCCCAGGAGCTGCCCGGCCTCGACGTGTCGCTGCGCGGCGCGGTGTCGATCGCCCGGCGGCTGCAGGACCCGCTCGCGGAGCTGGTCAAGATCGATCCGAAGTCGATCGGGGTCGGGCAGTATCAGCACGACCTGTCCGAGTCGAAGCTCAGCCGCTCGCTCGACGCGGTCGTGGAGGACTGCGTGAACGGCGTCGGCGTCGACGTCAACACCGCCTCCGCCCCGCTGCTGACCCGCGTCTCCGGCATCGGCTCGACCCTGGCCACCGCGATCGTCGCGCACCGCGACGCCAACGGCCCGTTCCGCAACCGCCGGGCGCTGAAGGACGTGGCCCGGCTCGGCCCGAAGGCGTTCGAGCAGTGCGCCGGCTTCCTGCGCATCCCCGACGGCGACGACCCGCTGGACTCCTCCTCGGTGCACCCCGAGGCCTACCCGGTGGTCCGGCGCATCCTGGCGACGACGGGCGGGGACCTCAAGGCGCTCATCGGCAACGGCACGGCGCTCGCCCGGCTCAAGCCCGCGGACTTCGTCGACGACACCTTCGGCCTGCCGACCGTCACGGACATCCTGAAGGAGCTCGAGAAGCCGGGCCGCGACCCGCGCCCGGCCTTCAAGACCGCCGAGTTCGCCGAGGGCGTCGAGAAGATCTCGGACCTGACCCCCGGCATGCTGCTGGAGGGCGTGGTCACGAACGTGGCCGCGTTCGGCGCGTTCGTCGACGTGGGCGTGCACCAGGACGGCCTCGTGCACGTCTCGGCGCTGTCGCGCACGTTCGTGAAGGACCCGCGCGAGGTGGTCAAGCCCGGTGACATCGTGCGCGTGAAGGTGCTCGACGTGGACATCCCGCGCAAGCGCATCTCGCTCACGCTGCGCCTGGAGGACGAGGCCACCACCGCGTCCAAGCCCCGCGAGAACCGCGAGTCCCGTGGCGGCGGCGGTGGCGGCGGCGGCCGTCCGCGCGGTGGCGGCGGCGACTCGCGCCGCTCCGGTTCCGGGGGCGGCGGCGGCTCGTTCACGGGCGGCGGCGCGCTCGCCGATGCGCTGCGGCGGGCCGGGCTCGACAAGGGCCTCGACGGGCTCAAGGACCAGCAGCCGAAGCAGCGGCGGAAGTAGCGAGCCGCCACACCGTGGTGCGCATGACGTCCCCGTCCTCCAGTGCCCGGCGGACGGGGACGTCGTATGTGGCCACCTGCTCGAAGAGCCGCTCGGGCAGGAACCCCCGGCCGGGGTCGCCGATGTAGGCGTCCGCGCGGCGCAGGAGCTTCAGCACCGTCTGCGCGACGCTCGCCGAGTAGAACACGTCGCCGGCCAGGATCACGTCGGCCGGCACTGGCTCGGCGGCCGTTTCGATGACGACGTCGTTGGCCGCGGCATTCCTGAGGGCGGCCGCTCGCGCCTCGGCATCGGTGTCGACGGCGATGACTTCGCGCGCACCGGCGAGTTTGGCCGCGATGGCGACGACGCCGGAGCCGCTGCCGAGATCGACGACGCTTCTGCCGCTGACGACGTCCGGCCGGTCCAGGACGAACCTTGCGAGAGCCACTCCCCCGGGCCACGCGAAGCGCCAGAACGGCGGGGGCGTGTCGCTGCGGTATCCGCCGGTGGCGTCGAAGAGCCGGACGTGCTCGCCGGCGAGGTCGAGCGCGATTTCGGGCAGCAGCGGGGGGTTCATCTGGGTAACGATATGTCGGGCGCTTCGCTAGCCCGACATATCGGACATTTCATGATTTCATGGGAAGCGCGCGATGTTCTGCTCAACCCAGGTCCTGAGCAGGAGAGCGGGCCGTTGGCGTCGCGGCCCAGCGGGGTGAGGCTGTACACCACCCGGGGCGGGACCTCGGCGAACACCTCGCGCTCGATCAGCCCGTGCTCCTCGAGCCGGCGCAGCGCCGCCCGGCCTCGACCTGCTGCCGCTGAAGGCCAAGAGCATCACGTTCGACTGGGAGCTGATGTTCACGCGCCCGTTGTTCCAGACGCCGGACATGGCCGCACAGCACGAGCTGCTGAACCGCACCGCCGAGCTGGTCGACGCCGGCTCCGTGCGGCACACCATGACGTCGAACCTGGGCGCGATCAACGCGGCGCGCCTGGCCCGGGCGCACGAGATGGTCGAGGACGGGCACATGGTCGGCAAGGTCGTCCTCGGCGGCTTCTGAACGGCTTGAGTGATTCGGCGGGAGCGGGGTTCAACGGTCTAAGGTGGTTGGGCCCTGCCCCGTTCGGCGGGGCTCCGACGTTCCGCCCGATCGACGATCCGCCCCCGCCCGGAGGTTCCCCGTGGACTGGCCCCCGTTCCTGCAGCTCAGCGTGCCCGTCACGCTCGCGGTGTGGGTGCTGCTGACGGTCGTGGCACTCTGGCGCTCGCGGCCGCGGCTGCCCGAGGCCGGGGAGGCGCTGGACACCCCTCCGGGTGAAGAGCCCCCGGCGGTGGTGAGCCTCATGGTCAACCGGTGGCGCTCCGACGAGGACGCGATCGACAGCACGCTGCTCGACCTGGCCGCCCGCGGTTTCCTGGAGCTGCGCCAGCCCGGCGAGGACCCGGAGGAGACGACCGTACGGTTGCGCAAGGGGGACGGGCGGAGTTTGACGCCGTACGAACAGCAGGTCCTCGACCGCGTCAACCAGCTCTCGGTCAACGGCGAGGCGTCCCTGACCAGCCTGGCGTTCCGCAGCTGGACGGAGGCCCGCCGCTGGCGAGGCGCGTTCTACCGCGCGGTGATCGAGGAGTCCCGCACCCGCGGCCTCTCCCAGCGCCGCCTCTCCCGCTCGACGCGGCGCACCCTGCTGGGCACGGCCGCGATCCCGGCGGCGTTCATGTTCGCCACGTGGATGTGGGCCGCGTACAAGCTGCACGCGAACCTGGCCGACCAGGTCACCGGCTCCTTGATGGCCGCGGGCGCGGTGTACCTCGCCATGTACCTCGTCGTCGAGATGCGCTGGAGCGACCAGAGCACGCCGGAGGGCACGCGGACGGCGGCGGGGTGGCTCGCTTACCGGGCCCACCTGGTCGCGGTGGAGGGCGTCAAGGACCTGGCCCCGGCCGACGTGGCGTCCTGGGGTCGCGAAATGGCCTTCGCCTCGGCTCTGGGCGTGCTGCCCACGGAGGAGGCCCTGATGCGGTCCCGGGTCGCCCTGTAGCGCGCACTCGCTTCTGCTCTTTCGCGGACCGCCTTGTTTCGCGGGCTTCTCGCGGCCGACTCTCAGCCGCTTCCGTGCGCGCCGTGGCCGGTCGGGGTCGGGGTCGGGCGCTCCGCGCGCCCACCACGAACTCGCGGTCGCAATCCCGCGCGCGCCGTCATCGCGTCCGCGCTGGTCGAGGGCTGGCCAGGCGCCCAGCGCGCCCACCACCGACTCGCCGTTCGCGATCCGCGCGCCGTGGCCGATCCGGCGCCCCGCGCGCCCACCTCGCGGGCGCCCGCGCCCAGCTCGCGGGCGGTCTCGACAGCTCACCGCCCGCACACCGTCGCGGTCGCACGCCACGCGCGCCGTGGCCGATCCGGGGTCCCGCGCCCACCGCGCGGGCGGGCTACCCACTCACCGACCTGCCCGGCCTGTCCTCGTTGACTTAAGCCGGCCTCGTGACGTCCACCGAACCCACACTTCGGCATGGCTCGGCGGGCGTTCCGATATCCCTACGCTACCACCCTCGAAAAAGTTCGATCTTGCAATCTCACGAGGGGTATGCGGGACATCACTGCGTGGCGTCAGGCCTGACCACGCAGCAGGAGGGTGAGGAACTCGGCGTTCGACTGGGTCTTCGACAGGCGGTCGATCAACTGCTCCGTCGCCGGCGAGCCCGTCGCGCTCAGGGCCTTGCGCAGGCGCTGGACGGCCACCAGCTCGTCCGGGTGCAGGATCACGTCGTCGCGGCGGGTGCTCGAGCCGTCGATGTCGATCGCCGGGAAGACGCGACGGTCGGCCAGCTTGCGGTCCAGCTTGAGCTCGGCGTTGCCGGTGCCCTTGAACTCCTCGAAGATGACCGTGTCGCCCATCGAGCCGGTCTCGACCAGCGCGGACGCGATGATGGTCAGCGAGCCGCCGTTCTCGATGTTGCGCGCGGCGCCGAGGAGGCGCTTCGGCGGGTAGAGCGCGTTCGCGTCGATGCCGCCGGTCAGGATGCGGCCGGAGGCGGGGGCCGAGTTGTTGTACGCGCGGCCGAGCCGGGTGATGGAGTCGAGCAGCAGGACCACGTCGTGGCCGAGCTCGACGAGGCGCTTCGCCCGCTCGATGGCGAGCTCGGCGATGCCGGTGTGCTCGGCGGCCGGGCGGTCGAACGTCGAGGCGATGACCTCACCCTGCACGGAGCGCTGCATCTCGGTGACCTCTTCGGGCCGCTCGTCGACCAGCAGCACCATGAGGTGGCACTCGGGGTTGTTCGTGGCGATGGCGTTCGCGATCGCCTGGATGACCATGGTCTTGCCGGCCTTCGGGGGCGACACGATGAGGGCGCGCTGGCCCTTGCCGATCGGCATGACGAGGTCGATGAGGCGGGTGGTGAGCCGGCGCGGGGTGGTCTCCAGGCGCAGGCGCTCCTGCGGGAACAGCGCGGTCAGCTTGCTGAACTCGGGGCGGTTGCGCGCCCACTCCGGGTCGTTGCCGTGGACGGTGTCGAGCCGGGTGAGCGTGCCGCCGTTGGCGCTGCCGGTGAGGGCGTCGCCGTGGCGCAGGCCGTATTTGCGGACCATCGCGGCGGGAATCGCGACGTCTTCGGGGCCGGGCAGGTAGCTGTCGACCCGCAGAATCATCTTGTCGCGGTGGACGTCGACGATGCCGGCGACGTCGCGCGCGTCGCCCGGGGTGGGCGGCTGCGGCTGGTTGGCCGGGCGGCTGTGGTCGCGGTTGCGCTGCGAGGAGCGGGTCCTGCGGCGGCCCTGGCCTGCGGGATTCTGTTTCTGGGCGGTACGATCCAACACTTCGATTGGGGCCATATGCGTCCTCCTAGGACTGTGCGGCCTGAGGAAAGGGTGCTCTTCGGGTACGCGTGTATCCGAAGAACGGGCTGCGCTGCGTGTACGGTGGCCGCCTGGCTTCCTACGCGAGAGCGTGACACGCGGTGGCGAAAGGGCGTCCCCGGGCGGCAGATTGCCGACTTCCGCGGGACTGGCTCGACGGTAACGCGAACACGATCGGTCGGCAAGCCCTGCGCGTGGCGTGGCGGGCAACCGGCCACCCGAGGATGGACCGGCGCGGCTCCCGGGGCAGGTTCAAACGACCTACCCGGCTAATCGGCACATAAGCCGCGTGGAGCAACCGGGTACACCGGCAGCAGGGACCACCGGCCGGCAACTGAGCGCCGCGCGCACGCGAGCCGGGGAGCACAGCGGCCAACTGGGCAAAGAGGCCAATTGGACACGGCCGGGCACGCCGGGCAACCGAGCGGGCACCGAACGCCGGAAGCACCCCCCACGCGCGCTACCGTCCGGCACCCGAACGGGTCCCGGCACGGCACCGAGCCGACGGTTTTCTGACTGGTGTCAGGGAGCACACCAACCGGGGGGTTGACATGAACACGACGTTTGACACGGTGCGGGCCGAGGCTCTGTTCGCGTCCGCCCTGCAGGCCTCGCAGGAGCCGACCCCGCTGCAGGTGCGCACCGCCGTGACGACGACGCTGCGCCGCTACGGCGTCAACGGCTGCGCGGCCCGGGTCGCCGGCGAGTTCGGCGAGTACCCCGAGACCGCCGCCCGCCGCATGTCCTGGGCCCTGGAGATGGTGCGCGAGGCCTACGAGCAGCTCGCCGCCCGCGAGTTCGCGTTCGCCGGCTGAGACTGAGCTGGCTGAAACTAAGCGGCTGAGACTGACCGGAGCCCCCGAAAGCCGGCTGAGCCACGAGAAGCCGACCAAAGCCGGCGCAGCACGACCCGATACCGGCCGGACCGCCAAGCGGCTATGAAGCATGCAGCTCAAGGCCGCAAGTCGAGAACCAAGACCTTGATCCAATTGCGACCAGACCGACGTTTCCTTGTTGAACGGCTGCGGTAACAGTTAGTTCGTGGACCTTCGCCTCACCGTGGACCTGCCTCGCGATCTTGATCGCATGAACACGCTCCGGCACATCCTGGACGGGGCGTTGAGCGGGCTCGGCGTGTCCGAACAGGCCCGGACAGACGTAGGCCTCATCGTCAGCGAAACCTGGGCGAACGTGATCGCTCATGTGCGCGTCGGTGTTGCCTTTCAGGTCCGCGCGACGGTCGACGAGGTCCAGTGTGTGATTGAAGTCACGCACCCCGGGGAGCAGGCCGCCGACACCGTCAACGCGCTCACCGCCTCCGGGCATTCCCTCAAGGTCGTCCGGAGCCTCGCCGACGCCGTCGACGTCGACCGCGACGGCCTGCTGATGAAGGTCACGAAGCTGCTATGACCGAGTTCGCCGCCCAGGCCACCCCCTCCCCGGACGGCACGGTCACCGTGACCGCCTCCGGCGAGCTCGACATGACCAGCGCCCCGCGCCTGATCAACGTGCTGCGGGACGCGATCCACCGCCACGGCCCGTCCCGGGTCGACCTCGATCTGACCGGCGTGACCTTCATGGACTCGACCGGCCTGCAGGTGCTCGTCGCGGCGAACACCGACGTCGGAGGCGGTCTGCGCATCACCGGCACGAGCCCGGCGGTGCACCGGCTCCTCCAGCTCACGGGCGTGCTCGAGGAATTCGGGCTGTCCGCCGAGCGTTCTAGTTGAAGGCAGGGTTCCCCGAGCTCCCGACGAGGAGGGCACAAGAGAGCCCGAACCATTTTGCAACCGAACAGTTCCCGACCCGGCACCTGGACAGGAGTTAGCTGGAGGTCAGCAGGGGAGACGTTCGGCAGGAGGTTGTGATGGAGTCCACGTTCGAAGCGGTCCGCGCCGAGGCGCTCTTCGCTTCCTCGCTGCAGATGTCCGAGTTCCCGGCGGACCCGGCCGTCCGCGCGGCGGTCACCAGCACCTTGCGCCGCATCGGCGCGAAGGGCTGCGCGGCCAACGTGGCGACGGAATTCGGTGACCACCCCGAGTGCGCCACCAACCGCATGGGCTGGGCCCTGCGGATGATCCGCCACGCGTACGCCGAATCCTGCACCCCCGAGGTCTTCGCCCGCCCGAAGAAGGCGGCCATGGCGTAGAGCCAAGGCGAAGAGCCCGAAGAAGCCGGCCAAGGCCAAGTGCCGCGCCAAGACGGCCAAGACGGCCAAGGCGAAGAGCCCGAAGAAGGCGGCCGGCGAGAAAGTCCGAAACGCCAAGAGCTGCGACATTCGTGAAACTCTCACGACCGCGAACCGCCGGCGAACCGGCAGTGAACCGTCAGCCATGAACTGCAAAGCCCCCGCCGAGTGTGCTCGGACGGGGGCTTGCTACTCCTTCGGCCGTGAAGCGGGTCTCGGCCTACGACTTGGGGTGTGTGTCAGACCGCGCGGATGTTGTCGGCCTGCGGCCCCTTCTGGCCCTGCGTGATCTCGAACTCGACCTTCTGACCCTCGGTCAGCTCGCGGTAGCCGGTGGCCTGGATCGCCGAGTAGTGCGCGAACACATCGGGTCCACCGTTGTCCTGCGAGATGAAGCCGTAGCCCTTCTCCGAGTTGAACCACTTCACCGTGCCTGATGCCACGTGTAACTCCTTAGCGACGCCGCCCCGATCCGCACCTCACGGATCAAATTGAAACAGGCACACGCCACGGATGAGACGGTAGCTTGCGCGCTGCAAAAACGCAGCCCCGGTATCGGCATGCGGACCAGATCGACTGTCAAACCGAAATGCACATCCGGCACTTCTGGATACTCAGCGTATTGCACTACTCGACAGTCAGTGATAGAGCGACCAACTTCAACGCCTGACACTCGCGCATGGCGCGACGATCTAGTACAGTCGGGTCAGCTCATCTCGGCCGAACGGACAGTTCGGCGGTGGGGTGCCGTCCAGCAGCGGCGGCGTGACCCCCGGTGGGCGACGCAGGTCTTGCACCGGCGCTCAAGAAACGGGTGCCGAGTAGCGATTCCCGACCGGCGTGGCGGCGTATGCCTTTCTTCCTTCCCGGGCGCAGCACGAGTCTGCGCACAGGCAGCCGACCACGGAAACCGCCGGTCAAGCACCAGAAGGGCCACCAACCCCATGACCACCATCTCCGTCGATCGTGCCATCGACCGCGCCCTCGCCGAGGCCCGTCCCAGCACGCAGGCCGCCGGCGGCGCCGACAACGCCACGAGCACCCGCGCCACCGACGCGCAGGCCCGCGCACTGCTGTCGCTGATGGCCGACCTTCCGGCCGGCGCCGACCGCGACCGCGTCCGGGCCCGGCTCATCGAGCTCTACATCCCGCTCGCCGAATACCTCGCCCGCCGCTTCCGCAACCGCGGCGAGCAGTTCGACGACCTCGTCCAGGTCGCCAACCTCGGGCTGATCAAGTCCGTGGACGGCTACGACCCGTCCCGCGGGGCGGCGTTCACCAGCTACGCGATCCCGATGATCGTCGGCGAGCTCAAGCGGCACTTCCGCGACAAGGGCTGGGACGTGCGCGTCCCGCGCCGGCTGCAGGAGCTGCGCCTGGAGATCAGCAAGGTCTCCGGCGACCTCGCCCAGGACCTCGGCCGCTCGCCGACCGTCGCCGACCTCGCCAACCGGCTCGGGGTCAGCGAGGAGGAGATCATCGAGGGCCTCGACTGCGGGCAGGCGTACCGCGCGCTCTCCCTCGACGCCCCGGCGGGCGAGGGCAGCGACCCGGGCGCGGCCGGCCTCGGCGACATGCTCGGCTCCGAGGACCCGGACATGCAGAACGTGGAGAACCGCGAGGCCCTGCGTCCGCTGCTGGCGAAGCTGCCGGAGCGCGAGCAGAAGATCATCGCGATGCGCTTCCACGGCAACCTGACCCAGTCGCAGATCGCGGCCGAGCTCGGCATCTCCCAGATGCACGTGTCCCGGCTGCTGGCCGCGGCCCTGCGCACGCTGCGCACCGAGCTCAGCGCCGTCGCGGAATAGAGCCGATAGGGGGGATGGAGAGCGGGTGCCCGTCGGGGGGAAATCGACGGGCACCCGCTGCAACTCCATGTCGCCGCGGCTATGAGGAACCGACGATCCCCTGGTGGCTCTGCACGAACTCGGGGACCGTCCTGGAGCGCACGGCCGCCAGCAGGTCGAGCGTGGTCTGATCCAGCGCCTCGGCGCCCGGGTTCTCGCTGGACTGGTGGAACCCGCCGTTGTTCGTCTTGAGCGTCAGCAGCCGGTCGCCGTCGATCCCGCGCATCGCGAAGATCCAGTCGTCCAGGCCGAAGGGGCCGGTGTCGATCGTCATCGCGCGGCCCACGACCTCGAGGACCTTGTTGAGCTTGCCCGGGTTGCCGAGCACCTCCTTGCTGGCGATCTTCTTCAGCAGCGCCTTGATGAACTGCTGCTGGTGGCGCTGCCGGTCGTAGTCGCTGTTGGGCAGCGTCTCGCGCTGGCGCACGAAGTCCAGCGCCTGCCAGGCGTCGAGGTGCTGGTACCCGACCTCGTACACCACCGGCGTCACGCCCTTGATCGGGATCAGCTGGGTGCCGCCGCCCGGCGCGTCGCGCTGCTCGAACGGCGTCTTGGTGTTGCCCTGCGCGTCGTGGCCGATGTGGACCGAGACCGTGCGCTGGTCGACGTACATGTCGACGCCCTCCAGCACCTTGACCACGTCCTGGAATCCGACGAAGTCGACGATCGCGGCCGCGTCGAACGTCACGCCCCAGTTCTGCTTGATGGTCGAGGCGAGCAGCGTGGTGCCGTGCTTGCGCTGGTCCTTGCCGGTCAGCCCGTAGCCGCCCTCGGCGAAAGCGCCGTTGATCTTGTCCTTGCCACCCTTGTAGACGCGTTTGCCGTTGTCGTACCGCGGAATCGAGACCCACGTGTCGCGCGGAATCGAAATCAGGAACGCCATGTCGTGCGAGGCGGGAATGTGCAGGATCAGGATCGAATCGGAGCGGATCGCATCGGTCGGATTCTGGTTCGGCCGCGGGTCGATGCCGATGAGCAGCAGATTCTTCGCGCCGCTGATGGACGCGTGCCGCCCCTGGTTCTCCACCGGCAGCAGGTCCTCGTTGTGCACGCTGCGTGTCGCGAACCCGAACACGGTGTCCTTGACCACGAACGTGCCGCCCGCGACGATCATCATGAGGGCGCCGGCGATGACCAGCGTGCGGGCCCAGACCGGATCCCGCCGACGTTTCTTGCGTTTCTTCGGACGCACCGCGCCGGGCGAAGCCAAGACACCTCCATCACCATCAGTCACTGAGATGACGCCGGAACCGACGGTACCGGTGCGACGCGATATCGTCACCTCCCAGCGGCCGACGCGAATCGACTGACGGGCCAGTAACGGAGCGTGTTTGTGGTGACGGTGATGCGGCCCGAAACCGAGCGGGCGCCGGCGCGGACCAGCCCGAAGACGGTTGCGCTCGCCCTCGTCCTCGCCTGGGTCGTCCCCCTGGCCGCCCACCCGCTGCGCCTCGACGCGCTGCTGCCGCTGCTCGCACTCGCCGGCACGATTGCCGTCCAGCGGGGCGCGACCGGGCTCATCGACCGGTTCGTGCTCGCCTGCGCCCAGCTCTTCGGCGCCGCGTGCGTCTTCGGCCTCGGGCTGACCCTCTGGCCCGGGCACCTGCACCCGACGCTGGTCGCGGGCGTCGCCTTCACCGTGCTCGTGATCATCGCGGCCGTCACCGGCCGCCTGCAGCGCCCGGGCCGGGCCCGCCTCGACGGGTTGCTCGCGCTCGCCGTGGCCGGGGTCAGCGCGGTGTCGCTCATCCCGTACGCCGCGCGCGACCTCGGCGGCCGCCTGGGCCTGCCGCTGGCGGGCGAGGACATCGCCCGGCACTACCTGATCTACGACGTGATCGGGCGCAACGGGGGGTACCTCTTCCTGCGCCCGGAGGCCCTGCGCCCCTTCGTGCCGGACGAGGAGCTCACCGGCATCGCGAACTACCCCCAGGGCCTGCACTTCGCGTACGCGGTGCTGTTCAAGTTCATCTCCTCGACCACCGGGCGCACCTCGGCCGCGGCGAGCGCCGACGCCATGGTGTGGCTGCTCGTCGGCACCTTCCTGCTGCTGGCGCTGGCCGTGCTGTGGGCCGTGCGCCGGCTGGCCGGCCCGGGCACCACGAACGCGCGGCTGCTGCCCGTCCTGCTCGTCGCGGCCGCCTGGCTGGTGCTGGGCGACCCGGTGACCGTGCTGTCCCGGGGGTACCCGAACGAACTGGCCGGCCTCGCCTGCAGCGCGGTGCTGACGGCGATCGTGGTCCGGCCCCTGCACCGCCTCGGCGAGCAGACCGTGACCGTGGCCCTGCTGCTGGTCGGCATCTCGTTCAGCTACCCGCTGTTCCTGCCCTTCGGCGGCCTGGCCGCGCTGTGGTGGATCCGGCGGGCCCGGCTGTGGCGGTTCTGGTGGGGCTGGCTGACCGCGGCGCTGGTCGCGCTCGTGAGCGCGATCGGCCCGCTGACGGCGATGGCCGCCTCCAGCGGCACGCAGCTGCTGCTCAACGGCACGGCCCGGGTGGTGGACCGGCCGGCCACGGCGGCGCTGACCGGGCTCGCGGTCCTCGCCGTGCTCGTGCGCCGGGGACTACGCGCGCCGAGCCACCGGGCCGCCCTGTTCTGCGTCGCGGTGGCGTTCACGCTGGCCGCCGGGCTGGGGCTGTACCAGACCGCCACGATCGGCCGCCCGGTGTACTACTTCGACAAGCTGCTGCACCTGCTGATCGTGGTCTGCCTGTGCGCGCTCGGCGGCCTGGTCCGGTTCCTTCCCGGCCTGTCGGTCGCGGCGCGCGTGGCCGTGGCCCTGCCCGTCGTCGCCGCGCTGGCCGTCGCGGGCGGCGAGTGGCACGCCGAGCCCGTCGCGCCCGGCGTGAAGCTCGCGCTCGGCAAGGACCGCGGCTCCCCCGAGGCCGCCCGCGACGCCCTGCTCATGGCCCGCATGTTCCCCGACGGCGGCGGCGCGGTGAACGTCGATCTCATGGGCAGCCCGTGGCGCAACTGGTCCGCGACGCTGGGCGCGGCGGCGCTGCAGCATCAGTACCGCTACTTCCCGGCCTGGTCCGGGCTGCTGTACCCGGGATCGGCCGGGAAGGCGAGCACGATGGACGATCTGGACCGGCTGGTGGCCCAGAGCCCGGTGCCCGTGCGCTTCTTCGTGCACGACCCGGCGGCGAGCCTGCTCGTTGTCGATGCGCAGCGCCCGCATCGGCCGAACGTGAAGCCTGGTCAGCCGCTCCCGGTGGCGTTCGGCGACCCGGCCGCGCCGACCAATGTCGCGGCGGCCCGTGCGCTGGCTGCGAAATATCCGACGAAAGTGCAGGTCGTGTACGCTACGCCAGCGAACCCATAGGACTCCGTGTGGTGGCGCAGCACCGCAACCGAGACGGATTGGTCATCGTGCAAAGACCCGAGGTCAGCGTCGTTATCCCCACGCGCAACCGGCCTGAGCTGGTGGTGCGTGCCGTGCGCAGTGCGCTGGCCCAGACCCTCACCGACATCGAGATCGTGGTCGTCGTCGACGGCCCGGACCCGGCGACGATCGCGGCGCTGGAGGCGGTCGGCGACGATCGCATCCGCCCGGTCGAGCTGCCCGAGTCCGGGGGCGCGCCGAACGCGCGCAACCGCGGCGTGGACAACGCCCGGGCCGACTGGGTCGCGTTCCTCGACGACGACGACGAGTGGCTGCCGGAGAAGCTCGCCACGCAGCTGGAGCGCGCCCGCGCCTCGGGTGTGGCCCAGCCCATCGTGGGTAGCCGGCTCTACATGCGCACGCCACGGGCCGAGCTGATCATGCCCCGCCGGGTGCCGGCGCCGGGCGAGCCGATCAGCGAGTATCTGGCGGTGCGCCACGGCCTGTTCCACGGCGACGGCTTCATCCAGACCTCGACGATCCTGGCCCCGGCGGCGCTGCTGCGCAAGGTGCCGTTCGCCGACGGGCTGCGACGGCTGCAGGAGCTGGACTGGACCCTGCGCAGCCTGCAGGAGGACGGCGTGGATCTGATCTACGCCGAGGAGCCGCTCGTCATCTGGTACGCCGACGAGAACCGCCCCCGCATCAGCTTCGACGCCCCGTGGAAGCAGTCGCTGGAGTGGCTGCGCCAGACCCGCCCGCGCGTGACCCCGCGCGCCTACGCCGCGCTGGCGATGAGCGTCGTCGGCTCGATGGCCGCGGCCAGCCGCAGCCCGCGGGTCTTCTTCGACCTGCTGCACGAGGCGCGCAAGCACGGCAAGCCGAGCTTCACCGACTACGTCACCTTCCTGCAGGTCTGGCTGGTGCCGGCCGGGCCGCGCCGGGTGGTGCGCGACTTCTTCCTGAGCCGCCGACGAGCAGGAACCAACGCCTGATGATCACCGCCAGGGGACGTGCGGCCTTCGCCGTGGTTGCCGTCGTCGTCGCGCTCCTCGCGGGCGCGCTGGAGTTCACCCGGACCGACTCGATCGGTCAGTCGGCGGCGGCGTTCGCGGGCGGCCTGCTCGCGATGGCCGTGGCCGGCATCGCCCTGAGCCTGCCCGGGATCACGCGGCAGGGGCTGCTGCTCGGCGGGCTCTTCGTGCTCGCGGGCATCCTCACCTGGACGGCGACGAAGCGCCCCGGCATCATCTGGGCCGTCCTCGCGGTCGAGGTGGTCGTCTTCGCGGTGTGGGCGTGGCCGTGGCTGCGCTCGCTGCGCTCCCTGTCGCGGCTCGGCACCGCATGGCTCGGGCTGGCGTACTGGTTCCTCGGCATCGTCGGCGCCGTTCTCGTGGCGCAGTGGAAGGTGGCGGGGCAGCGGGTCGCCTACGCCGGCGTCTTCACCCTCGCCGTGCTCGCGCTCATCGCCCTGAACACCGCCGCCAAGCGCCGCGGCGGCGCGCATGGCAAGGACCTCTCGGTCGGCATGGCCGCCGCGATCCTGCTCGGCATCGCCGCGCTGCTGCTCGTCGGCTCCGGCAGCCTCTTCGACAAGGTCCACGCCATCCCCGACAACGCCTCGGCGAAGATGATGACGGACCGCTTCTGGGGCGGGCCGGGCCTGTTCTACCACCCGAACTCGCTGGCCGGGCTGATGGCCGTGGCCGGCATCCGGATCGGCTTCGACCGCGCGATGGCGTGGTGGCAGCGGCTCGGCGTGGCCGCGCTGGCCGCGTTCGTGCTGTCGATCTGCGAGTCCCGCACCGGCTTCGTCTTCGCCGCCGCGGCCGCGGTCGTGCACCTCGGCGTGGCTCTGTGGAAGCGCCACGAGCACGCCGAGGGCCTCGACCGGCGGTGGCCCGCGCTGGCCGTCCCGTTCGCGGTGATCGCGATCGTGCTGACGCTCGGCGGCGGCTACCAGTGGGTGCTCAAGGACCGCTTCGCCGACAACCCGGGTGACGTGACCAGCGGCCGCACCGACACCTGGCGCCAGGTCTGGGTGGACTGGAAGCACGCCGGGTGGGCCGAGAAGACCTTCGGCGACGCGCGGACCTCCCGGGCCGTGGTCAAGCGCCTCGACGACGGCAACCCGATCGAGGGCCCGCGGCGCCAGCTCAACACCGACAACGCCGCCGTGGGCGCCTTCCGCCGCGGCGGCGTCCTGGGCGCGGTCGCCTTCCTGCTCGGCCTCGCCCTGCTGCTCTGGCACGCGATCCGCCGCCGCCCGGACGGGTCGCTCCCGGCCGCCTGGTTCACCGTCGGCGCCCTGGCGGTGGTCCCGACCATCGCGACCGAGGACTGGCTCATCGGCGGCACGAACGGCGCCATCTGGCTCCTGCTCGCCGCGGGCGAGGCGCGGACGCTGCTGCGCCGCGACGAGCCGGCCGAACTGGCCCCGGAGCCTCAGCCCGCGCCCGCCGTCTAGGCCGGCGGGCCGAGGACGAACGGCGGGGCGAGGTCCGGGTCCTGCACGGGCCACTCGGACACCCGGTTGCCGTCCGGGCGCAGCACCGCCACCGCGTTGCCCACGGGGGCCAGCAGCGTGTTGTCGTCGACCCACACGGCCTCGGTACTCGTGCTGAACGTCTCGGACCGGCCGGTCGTCAGGTCGACGCGCCGGTACTGCCCGGTGCCCCGGTCGCTCGGGGCGACCAGGTAGCGGCCGTCCGGCGAGAAGGCGTACGCGCTCGCCGCGGTCCACACCCGGGCCGGGACCGAGCGGGTCGGGGCGCCCGTCGCGGCGTCGAAGAACTGCAGGCCTCCGGGCAGGTCCCCGGCCTCGCCGAGGGAGCGGTCGGCGACGGTCATGTAGACCTCCCGGCCGTCGCGGGTGAACGCGAGCTCGCACTGGCTGCAGTCGTACTTCGTGTGGTCGAACGCGTGCCGGGTCGCCTGGCCGGTGCGGGCGTCGAAGATCGCGAAGCCGGACTCGCCGGTGTCCTTCACGAGGTAGGCGGAGACCAGGCGGTCGCCGGTCGGGGACCAGCGGATCAGGCCGCCGACGAGGTCGGCGGCCCCGAGCTGCGCCGGCTGGTCGCCGTTGACGTCGACGACCACCGGCGGGTCGGCCGGGTCGTCCTGGCGCAGCGCGCGGTAGCCGGCCGGGGCCACCACCGGCGGCCGCGAACCGGACCCCAGCTGGACGTAGGCGCCCTGGGCGTTGAGGGCCTGGCGACCCGCGCCCATCAGCCGCCAGCCGCCGGGCAAGGCGTGCACGGGCCCCGCGGAGGCGACGGCCGGGGGATGCGCACGCCGGTCGGTGTCGTGGCGCAGCGCGAACGGCAGCAGGATCCCGACCACGGCCGCGAGCGCGCCCGCACCGGCGGCGACGCGCCGGCGGCGGCGGATGCGCCGGCCGCGGGCCATGGCGACGCCGGCGAAGTCGGCGGGAAGGGGGTGCAGGCCGCCGGTCATCTCCTCGACGGTCTCGTGCAACGCGCGGTCGAATCGCATCAGGACCGTCCTCCCACCAGGTCGCCGGACCAGTCCAGCTGCGGCACCAGCTCGCGCAGTTTGGTCAACGCGCGCGCGGACTGGCTGGCCACCGTGCCGGGGCGGCAGGACAGCACCGCGGCGGTCTCCTCGACGGTCAGGTCCTCGAAGTACCGCAGGATGACGACGGCCCGCTGACGCGGCGGCAGCCGTCTGAGGGCGTCGCGCAGCAGCAGCCGCAGCGCGGTGTCGGACTGCATGACCGGCGCCCCGGCCGGCTCCGGGGGCTCGGCGACGATCACCTCGCGGCGGCGGCGCGGGCTGCGCCAGGCCGAGACGAAGTCGTTGTAGATCATGCGGCGCAGGTACGGCTCCGGCTCCTCGATCCGGTGCCAGCGCGCGAACGCCTTGGCCAGCGCCGACTGGACGAGATCCTCGGCCGCGTGCCGGTCGCCGGTCAGCGCGTAGGCGGTCCTGAGCAGCGCGTGGGCGCGCTCGGCCACGAACGCCGAGAACTCTTCCTCCACCGCGGGCACCTCCCTCGCGCACTACACGCGTGGGGGGCCCGAGACCTTTGCATCAGCGGGGACGAATGGCGTAGGTCACCGCGCCCCGGGTCTGCGGGTTCCAGCTCGCCGGGATGTGGAAGCCGCAGCCGTTGGGCGGGTCCACGCAGACGACCGCGTCGACGGACTCGATCGGCGGGGGCGGCAGGTCCGGCTGCAGCGACTGCAGCGACACCAGGTCGTCGCCCTTGAGCAGGATCCACCAGGGGTACTCCCAGGTGTTGTAGCCCTGGAGGATGCCGACGTGCCGGGCCCCCGAGGCGTTGACCGCGTCCGCCGCCCACCGGTAGTCGCGGCCCCAGTCCGGGCGGCGGATGAACCGCTCGTCCATCGTGTCGGTGGTGAACACCGAGCCGGACCCGACCAGCCGCCGCGGCCACCCGACGGTCGCGGCCGCGGCCCCGGCCAGGGCGCCGACCACGAGCAGCCCGGCCATGAGGCGGGCCACCGCTCGGCGGCGGTACACCAGCAGCGGCTCGATCCAGAGCGCGGCCAGGGGCGTGCCCAGCAGGATCAGGAAGACGATGAGCCGGTTGCCCCACGGCTGCCACTTGACCAGCACGACGTAGGCGAGCATGGCCAGCCAGAAGAGGGACGCGTAGACCCGCGCCGGGCCGCGCCGCCACAGCAGGACGGCCGCGCCGATCAGGATCAGGGCGCCCTGCACCGGCAGGGAGACCCGGTCCTCGTCGGGGGGCCATGAGGTGTACGGGTAGGTCGCGCCCCAGTACGTGATGTCGCGCGCGTCCGGGTCGACGCCGATCGCGTGGGCCAGGCCCCGGATCGCGTCCGCGCCCACGGGCCCGGCCGGCGTCTGCAGGGCCGTCTCGGCGATCCGCAGCGCGTTGATCAGCACCGAGGCGGGGTCGTGGCGCTGCATGGAGATCGACTCGCGCAGGTGGCCCGGGCCGAGCGGGTTGCTGTACGTCGTCTCGACGCGCCACAGGTACGGACCGGCGACGAGCGCCATCATGGCCACGACGATGGCGGTGCCGGCCCCGGCCCGCAGCCACTCGCGGCGGCGCACCTGCTCGGCGAACCACCACACGAGCAGGGGACCCGCGGCGAGCAGGCCGGTCGCCTTGGTGAGCAGGGTCAGGCCCGCGGCCGCGCCGAGCAGGACCACCGCCGGCCAGGGGGTCGCGCGCCCGCGCTCGTCGAGCACCAGGGTCGCGACCGCGCCGACCCAGAGGGCCACGACCAGGTCGGTCTGGGTGCTGGTCGCCTCGAGCACGACGATCGGGGTCGTGCCGAAGATCAGCGCGGCGACGAGCTGGGCCCGGCGGTTGCCGCCGAGCTGGGCGGCGATCCGGGACGCGATCAGCGCGCCGGACACGCCCGCCGCGAGCTGGACGAGGTTGTAGAGCGCGTCGCCGCCGGTGAGCAGGCGCAGGTGCAGCAGGATGTACTCCGCGCCGGGCGCCATGGCGAGCTGCCGGTCGATGATCGTGGGGTAGAACTCCACCCCGCCCTGGGCCACCCAGTGCTCGATCTTGGGCAGGTGGTAGGTCTGCGAGTCGAAGTTGTTCGGCGGCGCCATCAGCGCGATGACGAGATCGGCCAGGAACAGCCCGCCGAGCGCGACCGCGACCACGCGCTCGAGCCGGTCGGCGCCTCCCCAGAAGTCCCGCAACTTCGGGTGGAACCCGGCGAGGCGGTGCCGCCCGAGCCGGCCGACGGCCAGGGCGGCGACCGCCCACAGCGCGATGACCACGGGCCGGTTCAGCCAGCCGAGCGCCGAGAGGAGCTCGACCAGCACGACCGCCGCGGTGCCGAAGACGACGCCGGCGCGAATGAGCAGGAGTCGGGTCGGCGCAACGGGCACCGGCGCAGGCTACCGAACTTTCCTGAGAGCACTACAACCGCTCGACGACGCGGCCCCGGCAGCGGTTGCGGGTGTCGAAGATGTACTGCGCGTGCTCCTCGACGAGCGAGTAGTCGAAGTCGTCGTGGTCGGTGAGCAGCACCACCGCGTCCGCGGCCATCACCTCGACCGGGGTGAGATCGACCAGCGTCACCCCGCCGAGGCTGCCCACGTCGCGGGGCAGGGCGTGCGGCTCGACCGCGCGCACGTCGGCGCCCAGGTCCACGAGCAGCTCCGCGACCGCCCGGGCCGGGGACTCGCGCAGGTCGCCGACGTTGCTCTTGTACGCCAGCCCCAGCAGGAGGATCCGGCTGCCGTTGACGGGTTTGCAGCGGGTGTTGAGCCCGGCGGCGATCCGCTGCACCACGTAGCGGGGCATGCCCTCGTTGACGTCGTTGGCCAGCTCGATGAACCGGAACCGCTGCCCGACCTCCCGCTTCACCTGCCACGACAGGTACGAGGGATCGATCGGCAGGCAGTGCCCGCCGACGCCGGGGCCGGGGTCGAAGGCCATGAAGCCGAAGGGCTTGGTCGCGGCCGCCTCGATGGCCTCGCGCACGTCGACGCCGAGCTGGTTGGCGACGATCGCGAGCTCGTTGACCAGCGCGATGTTGATGTGCCGGAACGTGTTCTCGAAGAGCTTCGTGAGCTCGGCGGTGCGCGGGGCCGACACCGGTACCGTGCGATCCACGAACCGCTCGTAGAACGCCTTGGTGGCCGCGAGCGAGCTCTCGTCGATGCCGGAGACGAGCTTCGGCGTGTTCTCCAGGTGCCACGTCGGGTTGCCCGGGTCGATGCGCTCGGGGCTGTAGCCGAGGTGGAAGTCGTCGGGGGTGCGCAGCCCGCTGGCGTGCTCCAGCAGCGGCCGCAGCACCTGCTCGGTGGTGCCCGGATACGTGGTCGACTCGAGGATCACCGTGCAGCCGGGGCGCAGGTACGGCGCGATCTGCAGCGCCGCGTGCTCGATGTGGCTGATGTCGGGCACCCCGTCGGTGAGCGGGGTGGGCACGGTGATCGCGCAGGTGTCGAAGCCGGCCGCGTCCGCGTAGTCGTCGGTCGGGCGGTAGCGCCCGGTCTCCAGCGCCCGGGCGAGGCGCTCGTCGGAGATGTCCTCGACGAACGAGAGCCCGGCGCCGAGCGACTTGATGCGGTCCGTGTCGACGTCGAGCCCGACGACGTCGTCGCCCGCCTCGACGGCGCGGATGGCCAGCGGCAGGCCGACGTACCCCTGCCCGATGATGACGACTTTGCCCATGATCATCCTATCCGGGAAGCACTCGGCCCGCCGGGCGAGCAACACCCGACGGGCCATGGAGGCACTGCAGAAAGCGTCAGTTCGTGCGGCGGCGGCGCAGCGAGATCCAGCCGCTGCCCACCAGCGCGGTGAGCCCGAGGATGCCCGGGATCAGGTCCGCACCGTAGGTCTTGTGCTGCTGCGGGGCGGCGAGGGTGGTCTCGTTCGCCTGGAGCTTGAACGGCGACCAGCCGCTGCGGAACGGCCCGTAGAAGCCGACCGGGCGGTCGTGGCCGTCCCAGTGCCCGCGCACGCGGCTGGAGGCCAGCGGCGTGCCGTCGAAGATGTCGTCCGGCCAGCCGCCCCAGTTGAAGTGCTGGAGGTCCTTGACGCGCACGGTGGCCTTGAGCGTCTTGTGCGACTTCTTGCCGGTCACCTTGATGACCGCGTATCCGGGCGCCTCGAATCGGATGCGGGCCGAGAAGCGGCCCTCGTCGTCCGCGCGGCGGTCGCCGTTGATGAGGACGTCGCAGGGCTCCCCGTCGGCGTTGCGGTAGTGCACGTTGATGCCGATCGGCTCGCCGGCCATGAAGCTGCGCCCCTGGAGCCGGACCGCGTCACCGACGGAGATCGACGCGGCGCTCACCCGGATCTGCGGCGCGGGCGCCGGGTACG
The DNA here is from genome assembly GCF_050955725.1 of Dactylosporangium sp. CA-139114. NCBI lineage: Bacteria > Bacillati > Actinomycetota > Actinomycetes > Micromonosporales > Micromonosporaceae > Dactylosporangium > Dactylosporangium sp. CA-139114. The sequence goes on along the minus strand of NZ_CP192080.1, from coordinate 499,603 downwards.
AAGCCTCCGGGGCGGCCTGGGCGCTGGTCGGCGCGCCGAGCACGGCCGCCGCGACGACGGCACCGGCAAGGCCGGCCAGTGTTGACAGCGACGTTCTTGTTCGGGCTCGCATGACTCTCCCTTTCCTCTCCCCGGGAATTACGGTAAACCCGCATTAGGTGTGAACCGGACTATTTCTCGCAACTCGGGCCAGGTTGCAACCGAGTCGTCCACGGCGAGACGCCCGGCGTCGTGATGAGCCGCGGCTCCACGGCCCCCTTCGTCCCCGTCGGACCCGAGACCAGATCCACGACGAGGGTGCTCTTCGCCCCGGGCGCGAGGTCCACGGCCAGCACTGCGACCTCGCGGCCCTTCTCGTAGCCGGTGCCGAAGTCGACCTCGGCGCCGTCCTGCTTCGCCGCGATGGGCGAGCCGCCGCTCGGGGCGTAGACGAGCACGTTGGTGCGCAGGACGCCCTCCCCGGCCAGGCCGAGGCCGAGCACGCTGCGCGGCAGGCCGCTGCCGGGCGCGGTGGAGCCGAGCTCGACGGTCAGCCGCAGCGGGCGGGTGCCGTCGTCGAGGCAGCGACCGGCCTCCAGCGTGACCGAGTGGGTCAGGTAGTAGCCGAGCTTCGCGCCGGTGCCGTCGTTGAGGAACACGCCCACCGTGGGGTGTTCGCCGTCGTCGGCCGGCAGGGTGCCCGCGAACGGGGTCCGGGCGATCTCGGCCTGCTCCTCGGGGTGCGCGCTCCAGGCCAGCAGCCGCCGCTCGTCCGTCGCCCGGGTCAGGGCCTGCACGACGCTCCGGCTCATCGGCACGCCGGCCATGAGCTTGTCGAGCACCGCCTTGGCCGCCCCGGCGAAGAAGGCGTCCTGGTCCGGCTCGGCGGCTATCTTGAGGTACACGTCGGACAGCAGCTGCCGCACCGCCGTCGCCCCGGTCAGCTGCGCGCCGCCGGGCAGGTTCACCGGGCCGGTCGCGCCGAGCAGGTAGGCCAGCGCCACCGGGTCCGTGGCGAGCACACCGTCGACGGCGCGGCCGGAGCGCCGGCGGTACATCTCCCGGATCAGCGCGGCCGCGGTCGGGAAGTCGGGGGTCAGGTTCACGTCGGCCGGGTAGGTGCCGAGCCGGTTGGTGAACAGGTCCTCCTGGTCGGGGTCGAGCGGCAGCACCGGCGCGTCGAAGTCGCGCAGCGTCTTGGCCGCGGTGCCCTGCTCCACGAGGGAGATCCGGCCGTGGTCGGTCTGCACGACGGCGAAGGCGCCGGGCATGCCGCCGGTGGCGCGGGCCTCGGCGAGGTTCTGGAACAGCACGAGGTAGGTCCGCGGCCCGTCGGCCCCGAGCAGCGCCGGCAGCAGCTTGGCGGCCTGGGCGGCCGGGTCGAGCATCGGCACGACGCGGTCCAGGCCCGCGTCGACCTGGTGCAGCGCGGTGCGCACCCGGGCGTCGAGGCCGTCGCGGTCGAGCCCGGCGAGCCGGTGCCGGGCGGCCCTGGCGACGACGGCCGCCTCGGCGATCCGCGGCGCGGTGCCCGCCACCGACTTGAGCCGGGTGGCGTCGCCGTCCATGGCGGCGCTCATGCCGTCGGCGGCGTCCAGCAGCGGCGGCAGCACCTCCCGGGCGAGCGCGTCGATCGCGTCGGCGACCGCCCCCACCGCGGTGAGGTCGTCCCCGGCCACGGGCAGGCGGCTGCCCAGCCACCAGCTCGGGCCGTGCGCGTCGGCCCGGGCCGCGCCGGTCTGCCGTTGCAGATCCGCCGTGGTGCGCCGGGCCGCGGCCAGATCCCCGGCGCGCAGCTGCGCCTCGAGGTCCCCGACCAGCGTCGCGGCCCGCCGCAGATGCCCGGCCGCGTCCGCGCCCACCGTCGCCAGGCGCAGCCCGAACCCGGCGAGCACCACCAGCACGACCACGGCCGCGGCGACGATGCGCCTTCTCCGGGTCCGCAGCAGGCGCTTGAGCTGTTCAATCGGCACCGCTGACCACCTCCTCGACTCGATCGGGGGCGGTGAGGACACGCAGGGCGCGGTAGAAGTCCGCGCGCCGTCGTTCGAGGGTCTCGGCGGCGTAGGCGCGGGCCCGGCCGAGGTTGCGGGCCGAGGCGGCGGCCATCGCGGCGGGGTCGGCCGCGAGCGCGGTGATCGCGCGGGCCAGCGCCACCGGGTCCCCGGGCGGGACCAGGCGGGCGCCGCTGAGCAGCTCGGGCACGCCGCCGACGGCGGAGGCGACGGCGGGCAGGCCGCGGGCCATCGCCTCGATCAGGGCCCGGGGCAGGCCCTCGGTGCGCGAGGGGAGCACGAAGAGGTCGGCGTCGTCGAGGAACAGGCGCACGGGCGCGCCGGGCGGGACGGCCCCGGCGAAGGAGACCCGGCCGCCGAGCCGGCGCTCGCGCACCAGCCGCTCCAGGTCGGCCCGGCACCGGCCGTCGCCGACGTGCACCAGGCTCGCCTCGATGCCGGAGGCGGCCAGCAGCGGCAGCGCCTCGATGAGCGTGTCGATCCCCTTGTACGGCTGCTCCAGCGAGCCGACGGTGACCAGCCGCAGCGCGACGCGCGCCGAGCCGGTGTCCCGCCGGGGCGCCTCGGCGAACGCGGCCTGCTCCAGCTGGATGCTCGAGTAGGCGGCGGTGACGGCGCCGGGCGCGGCCGGGTAGCGGGCCTGCAGCGCGCGCTCGGTGACGTAGGCGACCGCGGACGCGGCCCGGCACTGGGCGCGCAGGCGGCGCGTGAACCACCAGCGCAGCAGCGGCCGCAGCGGGTGCCGGGAGGCGCCGGGGGCGAAGACGTCGTGCGGGTCGCCGACGACCTCGAGCCCGAAGGGCGCCGCCCGCAGGCGCTTGCGCAGCAGCGTGCCGATCGCCGAGGGCACCCGCAGCAGCACGGCGTCGCCGGGCGCCACGGCGTCGCGCAGCGCACGCCTGATGCGCGGCAGCCGCAGCAGGTAGCGCCCCGGGCCGACGTAGTGCGGGAGCGGGTGCACCTCGACCCCGTTGCCGTCGACGCGCCGGGCCTCGGGCGGGTGGCCGGGGCGCTCCTCGCAGCGGGCCACCACCCGCACCTCGCCGAAGACGGCCCGGTACCGCTGCCAGAAGTCGTTGGGCGCGCCCGTCGTGGACCAGACGGCGCCGTCCGGGGTGCGCAGATACCGCTGCTCGGTCGTCACGACGAGACGCATGCGGGCTCCTCATCGTCGTGCGCCGCATCATGGGCACGAGCCGAGTCATGGGCACGAGCCGAAACCATCCGGATCACGCCGAAGAAGAGCGCGCCGTAGACGACCGTCTTGAGCAGCGACTGGCTCTCGCCGCGGAAGCCGTACATCCAGGCGACCGTGAACAGGATGCTGGCGTAGGCGTAGACCGGCGCGCGGTCCACGCGGTTGACGAGCCAGCGGTGCACGGCGGTGAGCAGCGTGAAGAGCACCGGGATGCCGGCCAGCCCGAAGTTCGCGTACGCCTCCCCGGTGAGCGAGAACCCGTAGCCGGAGTCGCTGCCGGGCGCGTACCGGTCCACGAGCCACTGCGCGAGCGGGGTCTGGCGCTGGCCCGGGATCAGGTTCACCAGCGCGTGCAGGTAGCTGGCGCCGTGCATGTAGGGCTCCGTCGACGGCACGTGCCCCATCACCCAGGTGTCGACGAACAGCACCGAGCCCTGGTTGAGGATCGCGCTCGCGTCCGAGCCGCCCGGCGAGGCGCTCCCCCGCAGCGCGAAGATGGCGGTCGCGCCGAGCAGCAGCCCCGCGCCCCACAGCACCGAGCGCGGCACCAGGCGCTCGGTGCGCACCAGCTCCCGGTGCAGGACCAGGGCGAAGAGCACGAAGACGAAGTCGCGCTCGCCGGTGGCCAGGCAGTAGGCGATGTAGGCGCCCAGGTTGACCCGGTAGGCGAACCGGCCGGTCGAGCTCTCCTGCGCGACGAAGTACAGAGCGCAGGCGCACATCTCCAGCAGCAGGTAGTCGTAGTGCAACGGGCCGGCGACGGCGATGCGCTCCAGCTTGTTGCCGGCCAGGAACGCGGGGCCGCCCCAGGCCAGGACCCCGAGCGCGTAGAGCGCCAGCAGCGCCAGCACCGCGGGCACGAGCGGCATGCGCCGGCCGGTCTCCAGCTGCTGGATGGGGTCGCGGATGTCGCGGCGCTGGCGCAGCAGCAGCCCGGCCGCGGCGACCCCGGCGAAGGCGAGCAGGAGCCCGAGCGCGGCCCGGCCGATGAGCAGCGTGTTCGTGCCGAAGTAGATGGCGCCGCCGAGCAGGTGGCTCACCACCGGGCCGAAGCCGAAGAGCAGGAAGTACGCGGCGAGGTAGGGCAGCATGTCCCGCCGGCCCCCCGCGAACAGCAGCACCGGCACGACCAGGGCGGCGAGCCCGGCCGACCACCAGGGCTGCGCCGCGAGGTCAAAGGGCACGCCGCAGCACCTCCCACTTCAGCGCGCAGTGCACGAGCGCGGCGACCGCGGTGGCCCACGCCGCCCCGAGCACCCCGTAGCGGGGCACCAGCAGCAGCGCGCCCAGCCCGGCGGCGAGGAGCACGGCCGCGTTCACGGCGAGCTGGCCGGTGAAGCGGCGGGCGGCGGAGAGGCCGGCGTCGAGCACGAAGCAGAGACCGCCGAGCACGGTGGCCAGGGTCAGCACCGTCAGCACCCGGCCGCCCTGACCGGATGCGCCGGCGTACTGCTCGCCGTACAGCCGCCGCAGGATCTCGGAGCCGAAGAGCCACGCGGCCCACACGCCCAGCCCGCCGGCCACCCCGACGCCGAGCAGCGACTGCCACAGCAGGCCGCGGAAGCCGGCCGGGGTGCCGTGGACGCGCAGCTCGGTCAGGCGGGGCAGCAGGGTCTGGGCGATCGCGGAGAAGAACACGTTGCCGGTGAGCACGAGGTACCCGGCCGCGGCGAACACGCCGAGCGCGGTGGCGCCGAGGCGGTGCTCGAGGGCGTACCGCGGCACGTTGACGGTCAGCGAGGAGAGCCCGGAGGCCAGGCCCAGCGGCAGCGCGGTCCACAGCAGCTCGGCGACCCCGCCCGCGGCGCGGTGGGTGTGCTGCCGGACCCGCGGGTCCGGGCGGTTGCGGAAGCGGCCCGCGAACGGCGCGCAGCACATGAGCCAGGTCAGCGCGGACGCGGCCGCGGAGCCGGCGGCGGCCCACGCGATGCTGCTGGTGCCCCAGAGCAGGGCCGCGACCAGCGCGACGGTCAGGCCGCCGTTGACGAGCTGGGCCGCCGCGATGCTGCGCTGGTCGTGGTGGCGCTGGAGCAGGCCCAGGTAGATGTCGCCGATGCCGTCGAAGGCCTTGGCCGCACCCACCAGGAGTACGACCGCCGGGGACAGGCCGAAGGCGATCACGATCGCCGAGATCACGCCCATGGCCACGCCCATGCCGACCAGCCGGACGCTCAGGTAGCGGCGGAACGGGTGCTCGCCGTTGGGGTCCGTCACCAGGACCGTGCGCAGCGACAGGTTGGCCAGCAGCACGACCGGCGCCCCGATCGCGAGACCCAGCGCGTAGTCTCCGACCATGGCGGGCGTGCCCAGGCGGGCGACCACCACGAGCACGAACCACTGACACAGCGCGTAGCCGCCGTTGCCGGCCATGCTCCAGGCCAGGTTGCCCGTGAAGGACGGCCGCCGGACGGGGCTGGTGCGGTGCCTGGTCGTCGTCATCGCGCGGCGTTCTCCAGGACGTCCGCGACCGCGCGGGCGGCGGGGCGCTGGGCGAACAGGCGCTCGGCCCGCTCCCGGGCCAGCTCGCCGCGGCGGGCCAGGGTGCCGGCGCGGAAGTCGGCGTACGCCTCCCGCAGCGCGCCCAGCAGCGCCTCGGGGTCGTCGCGGGGCACCACCCAGCCCGACGCCGGATCGACGGTCTCCGGCAGCGCGCCGGCGTCGGAGACGATGCTCGGCACCCCCATGGCGGCGGCCTCGACCGCGGCGCCGTGGTTCTCCGACAGCGACGGGCTCACGCTGAGGTCCGCGGCCGCGTAGCAGTCGCGCACGTCGAGGACGGACTCGTGCCAGTCGATGCTCGGGTCGCCCGCGACGTCGAAGCGGGCCAGCAGCTCGCGCCGGTGCGCCGCGCCGGCCGCGTCGAAGCCGCCGCCGAGCAGCACCAGCCGCGCGTCCGGGCGGTCCCGCGCGAACGCCTTCCAGGCGGTCAGGAGCACGTCGTGGCCCTTCACCCCGCGCCCGGGGCGGATCAGGCGCTTCGGGGCGTAGACGTAGGCGACCATGCCCACCACGAACGTGTCGTCGCCGGCGCCGAGGGCCTCGCGGGACGCGGCCCGGTAGGCGGGCGAGGGCGGGGTGAACTCGTCGGTGTCGACGCCGTACGGGATCGCCGGGGTGCGCTCCTCGGCCAGGCCGATCCCGCGGTACAGGCGGGCGATGTGCTCGCTGCCGCCGATGACCACGTCGTCGAGCCGGCACAGGAAGCGCTCCACCGACCGGATCAGCGGCGACTCCAGGAACAGTGGGCCGGGGACCATGTGCACCTTGGCCGCACCGAGGCCGAGGGCGGCCAGGCGGCAGGCCAGCGCGGAGGCGTACAGGTGGTAGTGCAGCACGTCGGGGTCGATCCCGCGCAGCTGGCGGCGCAGCCCGAGCAGGCCGTTCAGGGTGGCGGGTGACGGGCGGAAGCGGAAGTCGAACGCGGACTGCACCACGTCGACGCCCCGGTCGTGCAGCGCCTTGCGCAGCCGCCCCTCGTGCCCCGGCGGCAGCACCGCGACCACCTCGTGGCCGCGCTCGCGCAGCTCGTCGACGTGCGGCAGGGTCCAGCGCCCGCCCTCGTCCGTCTTGAGGACCAGAGCCACCTTCATGTCGCGGGTACCCCCTTGACGGTCGTCTTCGCGTCGACGTCCCGGGTCACGCAGGCCCCGGCGCCGACGGTCGCGTCCGCGCCCACCCGCAGCCCCTGCAGCACGCACGCGGTGGTGCCGATGAGCACCCCGGGGCCGATGTGGCAGTCGCCGGAGATCGCCGCGAGCGGATTGACCTGGACGAAGTCCTCCAGCACCGAGTCGTGCCCGACGGTGCAGTTCTGGTTGAGGTGCACGTGGCGGCCGACGGTGACGTTGGTGGTCACCCGGGCGCCCGCGAACGCCACGAACCCCTCGCCGAGCACCGCGTCGGCGCCGATCGTCGCCGCCGGGTGCACCAGGGTCGCCGCGGCCAGCCCGTGCAGGCGCAGGTCGTCGTCGATGCGGGCGCGGATGCGCGGGTCGCCGATGCCGATGACGTAGCCGATCGAGGGCCGCTCGTCGCTGAGCCGGGAGCTGGGGCCCAGGAACGGCACCCCGAGCGCGGCGATGCGGTCGAGGTTGCGCTGGCTCGGCCCGTCGTCGACGAAGCCGCGCACGGGCATCCCGGCCGCCCGGGCGATCATGAGCAGCTCCCGCCCGTGCCCGCCGCAGCCGACGATGACCAGACCGTTCTTCATCGCGGGAGACCTTCGAACTCGTGGGCGGTGGCCGCCCCCTGCGCGGTGATGCCGTCGCGGCGCAGCACCGTGCGCACGGTCTCGGCGAGGATGCGCAGGTCCAGCCCGAGCGACCGGTTGCGCACGTATTCGAGGTCGTAGGCGAACTTCTGCTCCCAGCTCAGCGCGTTGCGCCCGCGCACCTGGGCCAGGCCGGTGATCCCGGGGCGCACGTCGTGGCGGCGAAGCTGCTCGGCGGAGTAGCGCTCGAGGTACGCCATCGGCAGCGGCCGCGGCCCGACCAGGCTCATGTCCCCGCGCAGCACGTTCCACAAGGTCGGCAGCTCGTCGAGGCTGGACGCGCGCAGGAACCGCCCGGCCGCCGTGAGCCGCTCGGCGTCCGGGCCCGCCCCCTCCCGCATCGAGCGGAACTTGACCAGCGTGAACGGCTCGCCGTGGCGCCCGGCCCGCTCCTGGCGGAACAGCACCGGACCGCCCAGGGTGGCGCGGACGAACAGCGCGGTGGCCGCGATGACCGGGGCCAGCACGAGCGCGGCGGCCGCGGCGGCGAGCAGGTCGAGCGGGCGCCTCATCGCGCGTCCAGGAAGTCGCCGATCGCGTCGAAGACCCGCCGCTGGGCGTCGTCGCGCATCCCGGAGCCGCTGGGCAGGTTGAGGCCGGTGGCGAAGAGCCGGTCGGCGACGCCGGTGAGGGCGGCCCGGTGGCCGCGGAACACCGGCTGGGCGTGCATCGGCTTCCACACCGGCCGCGTCTCGATGTCGCGGGCGGCCAGCCACGCGCCGAGGTCGGCGGCGGACCAGCCGGCCCGCTCGGGCTCGACGATCAGGGTGGTGAGCCAGCAGTTCGCGTTGGGGTCGTGCTCACCCAGCAGGCGGGTGCCGTCCGTTGCCGCGAAGATCTTGGCGTACCGCTCCCGCAGTGCCCTGCGCCGCCCGATCATCTCGTCCAGGCGGGACAGCTGGGCCCGGCCGAGCGCGGCGAGCAGGTTCGACAGGCGGTAGTTGTAGCCGATGTCGCGGTGCTCGTAGTGCGCGACGGGCTCGCGGGCCTGGGTGGCCAGGTGCCGGCAGCGGGCCGCGAGGTCCTTGTCGCCGGTGACGACCATGCCGCCGCCCGAGCTCGTGATGATCTTGTTGCCGTTGAACGACAGCGCGGCCGCGCGGCCGAAGGAGCCCGCCGGCCGCCCGTCCCGGCTCGCCCCGAGCGCCTCCGCGGCGTCCTCGATCACGGGCACCCCGAGGTCGGTCAGCGACGCGTACTCCGCGACCGAGCCGAACAGGTCCACCGGCACGATCGCGCTCACGATCCGCCCCTCGCGCCGCAGCTCGGCGACGGTGGCCGCGGTGAGATCGGGGTCGAGGTTGCCGTCGCCGGGCAGGCTGTCCACGAAGACCGGCTCGGCACCGGTGTAGACGACCGCGTTGGCCGTGGCCGCGAACGTCAGCGTCGGCACGATCACCGCGTCGCCCGGCCCGACGCCGATCGCGAGCAGGGCCAGGTGCAGGGCCGCGGTGCCCGAGCTGACCCCGACGGCGTACGCGGTGCCGCACCGGCGGGCGATCTCGGCCTCGAAAGCGTCGAGATCCGGGCCGACGGGCGCGACCCACCCGGACCTCAGCGCGTTGACCAGATAGCGCTCCTCGACCCCCGAGACGTCGGGCGCCGAGAGAAAGATCCGCGTGTTCACCACACACCCCCGCTGGAGTCGGCCCTGATGCTGTTCGTCTGCCGGGCCAACCGGTGCCGCTCCGCGATGGCCGAGCGGCTGGCCCGCGCGCTCGGCCTGGACGCCACGAGCGCCGGCACCCACGCCGTGCCGGGCCTCGAGATGCCCGAGCACGCCGAGACCGTCCTGCGCGAGCACGGCGCGGACCCGTCGGACTTCGTGAGCCGCCGCGTGGTGCCGTCGCTGCTGCTGGCCGCGCCGCTGGTGCTGACCGCGTCGCGGGCCGAGCGCGCGCACTGCGTGAGCATGGCCCCGGCCACCGCGGGCCGGACGTTCACGCTGCGGCAGTACGCGCGATACGTCTCGGCGCTGCCGCCCGGGCCGGTGTCGCTGCGGGACCTCTCCGCGGTTCGCGGTCGGCTGCAGCCCGGCACCCCCGCCGACGACGACCTCGAGGATCCCTTCGGCGGCCCGATCGAGGGCTTTCGCGAGTGCGCCGCGACGATCGAGGGCATCCTCAGGCTCCCCGCGTTCCGGCCTTGACCGGCTGGGGCTCCTCGTCGACCGGCTTCACCGGGCCCGCGGGCAGGGCGCGCGGGGGCCGGTGGGCGCCCTCGTGGGGGCCGTAGTACGCGTAGGTGTAGCCGTCCCCGTTGCCGCCCTTGGCCCCGTTGAGCACGCAGCCGAACAGCCGCGCCGAGACCGCCTCGATCGCCTCGACGGCCGCCTGGGCCTGGGTGACCGTGGTCCGCCCGGCCCGCGTGACCAGCACCGCCCCGTCGGCCCGGCTGGCGACCACGGCCGCGTCGGTGACCACGAGCAGCGGCGAGGTGTCGACCACGACGTACTCGAAGTCCTCGCTGACCTCGGCCAGCAGCCGGGTCATCTGCTGGGAGCCGAGCAGCTCGCTCGGGTTGGGCGGGATCGTGCCGCTGGGCAGCACGTAGAGCTCCTGCTCGCCCCAGCGCTGCACCGCCGTGTCGACGTCGACCTGCCCGACGAGGACGTTGGTCAGGCCGACCGCGCCCTCCAGGTCGAGATACTCGGCGAGCTTCGGGCGGCGGACGTCGGCGTCCACGAGCAGCACCCGGTGCCCCGCCTCGGCGAGCACGATCGCCAGGTTGCACGCGATCGTGGACTTGCCCTCGTCCGGCAGCGCGCTGGTCACCACGACGCAGCGGGCCCGCCGGTCCGGGTCGACGAACTGCAGGTTGGTGCGCAGGTGCCGCATCGCCTCTCCGCGCGGGGACCACGCGGCGTCCTCGACGAGCAGGGGCGACTCGACGGCGTGGGCATCGTGCGGTACCGCGGCCAGAATCGCCTTCTTCGTGGCCTGCCGCAGCGCCGCGACCGAGCGGATGCTGTTGTCCAGCAACTCCCGCAGCACCGCGGCGGCGGCCCCCGCGACCAGGCCGAGCAGGAGCGCGATCGCGAAGTTGCGGGCCGGTCGGGGGCTGATGGGGTCGGTACTGACCGAGGGCCCGGTGACCACGTCGACGCGCACGGTCGGGTTGGTGCCGCCGGGCGGGGTCTCCAGCGTCGCCACGAGCGCGGCGAACTTCGTCGCGACCGCCTCGGTGACCCGCAGGGCCCGCGCGCTGTCGGTGTCGACGACGGTGACCTCCAGCAGCACCGTGTCCGGCACCGTGCGCGCGCTGATCCGCCGGCGCACCCCGGCCGCGTCGAGGCCGACGCTCGGGTCGGCGGCGACCGCCGTCGCGAGCCGGTCGCTGCCGACGAGGTTCACGTAGGAGCGGGCGCGCTGCTGCGAGAACAGGCCGCCCTGGTAGGCGTCGGTGACCCCGCTGCTCGGGGTGCTCACGAAGAAGGTGACGCTCGCGGCGTAGGTCGGCGCCGTCTGCGCTGTCAGCACCACCGCGGCGACCAGCGCGAGGCACGCCGTCGTGGCCACCAGCCACCAGCGTTTCCGGACCGCGCTGACGTAGTCGCGCAGCTCCATACGCCATGACCTCCCGTAGCCGTTAGCTCAACACAGCGTGACATCTCGGCCGGGGGTTCGGGAGCGATACGGGCTTTTACGCCGAAATGGGACGGTTATTCATGAAGAATCGTCGCGTGGACGATCACCGACCCGCAGGGCCCGGGCACTGGCCGGCCGACCTGTACGCCTGGACCGGAGGGCTCGCCCTCGCCGCGGCCCTCACGCATCCGCCCCTGCCCGCCGCGGCGGGAACGATCCTGCTGGCGGCCGCCCTGCACTCACTCGCGGCGTGGCCGATCCAGCTCTACCGGCGGCGGTACGAGCGCGCCTCCATGAGTGAGCTGCGGGCGCTCGTCGCCACCGTGGTGATCGCCGGCGGCCTGCTGACCGCGCTCGCGCCCGTCTCGCGGGTGATCCCGCTGCTCGGCGGCGCGGCGGCCCTGACCGCCATGGTGGCGATCCGCTGGACGCGGCTCGCCCGGCGGCCGTCGCGCGCGAGCGAGGGCGTCCCGGTGCTCATCTACGGCGCGGGCGCGGCCGGGCACCGGCTGCTGCGGGCGATGTCGCGGGACCCGCACTGCCGCTACCGCCCGGTGGGCTTCCTGGACGACGACCCGCACAAGCGCCGGATGCGCATCTGCGGCATCCCCGTGCTCGGCGGCCGCGGCGCCCTGCGCGCGGCGCTCGCCGCGACCGGGGCCGAGGGCGTGATCTTCGCCGTGCGCAACGAGGACGGCTCGCTGCTGCGCGCCTTGCGCAGCGATCTGTCCAATATTTCCGGATATTTCGTGAAGGTGCTGCCCTCGCTCGACGCCTCGCTCGACCTGGACCAGGTGCGCGACGTCCAGCTGGCCGACCTGCTCGGCCGGCGGCAGATCGAGACCGACCTCGCCGCGATCGGCGACTACCTGACCGGCCGCCGGGTGCTCGTCACCGGCGCCGGCGGCTCGATCGGCTCCGAGCTGTGCCGCCAGCTGCACCGCTTCGCGCCGGCCGAGCTCATGATGCTCGACCGCGACGAGTCCGCCCTGCACGCGGTCCAGCTCTCCATCCACGGCCGGGCCCTGCTCGACGACCCGTCGCTGATCCTGGCCGACCTGCGCGACGCGGCCACCATCCGGCGCGTGTTCGAGGACCGCCGGCCCGAGGTGGTCTTCCACGCGGCCGCGCTCAAGCACCTCACGCTGCTCGAGCGCCACCCCGCCGAGGCGCTGCAGACCAACGTGCTGGGGACGCTGAACGTGCTGGAGGCGGCCGCGGCCACCGGCGTGCGGCGGCTGGTCAACATCTCCACCGACAAGGCGGCCGCCCCGACCAGCGTGCTGGGCTACTCGAAGCGGATCACCGAGCGGCTGACCGCGCACCACGGCTTCCTCAACGTGCGCTTCGGCAACGTGCTGGGCAGCCGGGGCTCGGTGGTGACCGCGTTTCGCGCCCAGATCGCCGAGGGCGGCCCGGTCACGGTGACGAGCCCGGACGTGACGCGGTACTTCATGACCATCCCCGAGGCCGTCGAGCTGGTCATCCAGGCCGCGGCCATCGGCTCGGGCGGGGAGGCGCTGGTGCTCGACATGGGCTCGCCGGTGCGCATCGCCGACCTGGCGCGCCAGCTCATCGGCGACGCGCCCGTCGAGATCGTCTTCACCGGCCTGCGCCCGGGCGAGAAGCTGCACGAGGAGCTGTTCGCCCCGGGCGAGGCCGACGTGCGGCCGCTGCACCCGCTCATCTCGCACGTCCAGGTCCCGCCGCTCGACCCGCGGCTGGCCCGGGCCCTGCGCGGGGACGGGGCCGCGCTCGTCGGCGCGATGGCCGACCTGTGCGTGGTGCCCGCGCTGCCGGCTATTGCGGCGCCGGCGTTGCCTGACCTTGAAACTGCCGCGCGTACCAGCTGACCGTCTCGGCCAGGCCCTCGTCCAGCGGCACCGGGCCGTGCCCGGGGAACAGCTCCTGCAGCCGGGTCGAGTCGGCCTGGGAGTCGCGCACGTCGCCGGGGCGGGCCGGGTCGAAGACCACCTCGACCGGCCGGTCGACCAGGATGCGGATCTTGTCGACCAGCTCCAGCAGCGAGGTCCGCGTGCCGAAGGCGAGGTTCACCGGCGTCGGGCTGGTGACCCGGCGCACGGCGGCGTCGGTGAGCAGGCGGGCGACCGAGCCCACGAACGTGAAGTCCCGCGTCTGGCGCCCGTCGCCGTGCACGTGGACGGGCTGGCCGCGCAGGGCGGCGTCGGTGAAGGTGGGGATGACGGCGGCGTACGCGTGGCCGACCGACTGCAAGGGCCCGTACACGTTGAAGAACCGCAGCGCGAGCACCGGCAGGCCGTAGGTGGCCCCGTAGGCGAGGATCGCGGACTCGGCGGCCAGCTTGCTCGCCGCGTACGGGCTCTGCGGCCGGGTCGGCAGCTCCTCGTGCTTGGGCAGCGTGCGGGTCGGCCCGTACACCGAGGACGAGGACGCCGCGATGATCGGGGTGCCCCCGAGCCGGCACGCCTCGAGCACGTGCATCGTCCCGTTGGCGTTGACCAGGTGGCTGCGCATCGGATCGGCGACCGAGCGCGGCACGCTGGGCCGCGCCGCGAGGTGCACGACGACGTCGGCTTCGCCCACGGCCGCGTCGATCGCGGGCCGGTCGAGGATGCTGCCGACGACCAGTCGCGCGTCGACGCCGTCGAGGTTGCGCTCGCTGCCCGTGCTGAGGTCGTCGAACGCGACGACCTCGGAGACTCTTGGGTGCGCGGCCAGCTCACGGCACAGATTCCCGCCGATGAACCCCGCCCCGCCGGTGACCAGAACTCTCATCGTTGCAGTTCAACGCGCCCGAAGCCGGACAGATACCCCCTTCGCCGTATTTCGGACTTTTCGGCGACCCCGGCTGACCGTTAGACGGACGCCACACGTGCGCGCGAAACGGTTTCCGGCCCCGATCCGGCACGGACCGGGGCCGGGCACGTTCCTAGCGGCGGACGAGCGCCGCGGTGTCGATCCGGAACGGGAACGGTTCATCGGCGATCAGCACGTCACCGCTCGAGATCACCGCGTGCTCGACATAGTGAGTGCCGTCGAGCCGATACGCGCGGAGTGCAATACCGCCGGCCTCCTGTTCGACCAGCAGGTACCACTCGATCCTGGCAGCGGCGTAGAGCTGCAGCTTGACGAGCCGGTCGGCGGCCGCATCACCGGGCGAAACGACCTCGGCGACCAACCGCACGTCAACGGACTCGACCAACGCACCCTCGTCGTCCGTGTCCGCGACGACGACGTCCGAAATGACGATCCTGCCCGCCGCGAGACGAACGTTGACGGCCTCATAGACCCAGAGGCCCGCCTCGGCCGCCGACTGGTCGAGCGCATTGGCGAGGCGCCGCGAGACATGCTGGTGACGCGTGCTGGGCGCGGGGCTCACCAACAGGCTCCCATCGATCAGCTCGATCCGGTCCACGGTCTCACCCAGTGCGAGGTAGTCACCTTCGCTCCATGGGCCGACGTGCTCAAGCACAGCGACGCTCATTCCGGACCACCTCCCACCGACGACCACTTCAAGCCTCTCACGCAAACCCCGGACCGGGCTGCCCCGCTAGATGGACGCCAGGCGGGGCAGGATCTTCTCGGCCAGGCCGTTGGCGAACTCGACCGGGTTGCGGTCGGGCATGGTCATGACCTCGGTGATGCCCAGCGCCTTGAAGGACTCGACCTCCTTGAGCCAGGCGTCCGGGTCGGTCAGGGCCGGGCGCGTCACCAGGGCGGTCTTCACGATCGACTCGTAGTCGCGGCCCTCGGCGGCGCAGTGCTCGCGCAGCACGTCGAGCTTGTGGGCCACGTCCTCGGCCGAGGTGCCGAAGAGGTTGCAGGCGTCGGCGTACTTGGCCACGAGGCGCAGCGTCTTCTTCTCGCCGCCGCCGCCGATCATGATCATCGGGTGCGGGGTGCTGATCGCGGCCGGGGAGTTCAGGATCTCCGTCAGCCGGTAGTGGGCGCCCTCGAACGTGCCGCCCTCGCCGCTCCACATCCGCAGGCAGATCTGCAGCGTCTCCTCCAGGCGCTCGAAGCGCTCGGCCATCGGCACGACCGGCACGCCCAGGCCCCGCTGCTCCCGCTCGTACCAGGAAGCGCCGATGCCGAGCCGCGCGCGGCCGCCGGAGAGCACGTCCAGCGTGGTGACGATCTTCGCGAGGAGGCCCGGGTGGCGGTACATCACGCCGGTCACGAGCAGGCCCAGCGTCATCTTCTGGGTCAGCGCCGCGACATACCCGAGGGTCGTGTACCCCTCGAGCATCGGCTCCTCGGCCGGCGCGTACTGATCCATCTGGAAGTAGTGATCCATGACCGTGAAGGAGGCGACCCCGGCCTGCTCGGCGACGAGCGCCGTCTCGCGCAGCGTGGGCGCGATGGCCACGGGCTCGGCGGGGTTGGAGAAGTTCCAGTAGTGCAGACCCAGCTTCATAGGCCCATTCTTACGCGCTCGGCGACGGCCCCGCCGCGATCCGCCCGCACCCGTTTCCCTCAGCGGCCGGAGGCGTCGAGTTTCCCTCGGTCGCCGAAGGCGTGGAGGACGTCGAAGTCGAGCCCGTCCGCGCGGGCCAGGTAGACCGGCGGGTCCACGTGGCGGCCGCGAACGGTGAGCCTGCCCCGGCCGCCGGTGATCGTCGTGCCGTCGGCCGCGGCGTCCATGGCCGCCGGGTGCAGGCCGCCGGCCCTCGACGCCAGGGCCGCGAGCAGGCGTACGCCGTCGTAGCAGGCCTCCGCGTGCCCGTTGAGGACCGGGGCCTGCCAGCCGTACCGGTGCGTGTAGCGCTCGACGAAGGCCAGGCCCGCGTCCGTGGCCACGGCGCCGAAGTAGCCCATCGTCGCGTACAGCTCCCCCGTGTCGTCCCCGCCCGCCGCCAGCAGCCCGTTCTCCTCCAGCGCCGCGCACAGCCGCGGGGCGCGCAGCCCGGAGCCGGCGTAGGCGCGGTTGAAGGCGGCCAGGTCGCTGCCCACCAGCGTCACCAGGACGGCGTCGGCCCGGCGGCGGGCGATCAGGTCCAGCAGCGCCTGCGGGTCCAGCGCCCCGAACGGCACGTACCGCGCGGCCACGACCCGGGCCTGGGCCGCCCGCAGGTAGGCGGTCGCCGCGTGGTGGAGCATCCGCGGCCACACGTAGTCGTTGCCGATCAGGGCCCAGCGGCGGGCGCGGCGGTGCCGGACCAGCCAGTCCATCGCGGGGCGGACCTGGCTCGCGGGGGTCTCGCCGAGCAGGTACACGCCCGGGGAGCGCTCGCCGCCCTCGTACGGGGGCGTGAAGACGTACGGGACCCGGCCGCGCAGGGCGCTCACGGCGGCCACGCGCACGTCGCTGGTGTGGGTGCCGACGACCGCCGCGATCGCGCCCGAGCGGGCCAGGTCGGCCAGGTCCTCGGCCACGTCGGCGGGGGGTCGGCCGGCATCGAGCAGGACCAGCTCCATCGGACGGCCCAGAAGACCGCCGGCCGTGTTGAGCTCGGCCACGGCGAGCCGGGCGCAGTTGAGCACCGCCGGCGCCATCATGCCCAGCGTGCCCGACGTGGGCACGGCCAGCGCCACGCGCACGGCGCCGCCCGGCTCGGGCGGGAGCAGCCGCGCCTCGAGCGGATCGGAGATGACCCGGACCTCGTCCACGCGCCGAGTATCTTTCCAATGGCGGGCGGGCGGAAGGGTGACCATGGTGGATGCGGTCGGGCTGCGGTCCCACCTCGGATACGTGCTGAGCGAGGCCGAGCGCGCGGTCAACCGCGGCCTCGCGGCGGCGCTGTCGGAGGAGGGCGTCTCGATCGAGCAGTGGCGCATCCTGCAGGCGCTCTCCGACGGGCGCGGGCACTCGATGGGCGACCTGGCCGAGGCCGCGCTCATGCCGCACCCGACGCTGACCAAGGCCGTCGACCGGCTCGTGGACGGCGCGCTGGTCTACCGCCGCCAGGACCCCAACGACCGCCGGCGCGTCGCGGTGTATCTCTCCGAGTCCGGCACCACGCTGCTCGGCCGCCTCGACCACACGGCCACGGCCCACCACCGCGCGGTCGAGGCCGCGTTCGGCGCCGCCCGGGCCGAGCGGCTCATGCGCGAGCTCACCCAGCTCATCGAGACCGTCCGATGAGGCGCACGGCGACGGTGCTGCACGCCGCCGCCGTGCGCCCGCTTGTCATCCGGTCGGCGGCGCAGACCGTCCCGCGCTGACGACAACGCTGCTGCACCCGGCCCGCTACCTTAGGTGGACCAGCCCGGCGACGGGCTGACGGGAAGGCAGTGATCCGCCGGGCGCACCATTCTTGGTCGCCGAATCGGCCCGGCGGGGAGCCAGTGGCGAAACCGGCCCCGGACAACTGTGTGTGTTCCATGGGGATCCGGCGTGTCGTGACGCTCGAATCTCCGACGCATCCGCTCACAGCGCAAGCCGCGTACCCCGCGGTCGCTGCGCCGTGCCCGCACGCCCCGGAGGAACCGTCGTGCTCAAGAAGGTCGTCATCGGCATCGCCGCAGCGGTCTCGGCCGGCGCGCTCGCTCTCGGCATCGGGTTCGGCATCGCGACCGACCGGGGCTCCGCCCAGCACGCGCCAACGGCGGAGAGCCGGCCCGCGAAGGACGGCGAGATGCCGGCGCCACCCGCGCCGCCGCAGCTCAAGCCGTCCGAACGCGTCGTCGTCATCGGCAAATAGCACCAGTACCGCCACCGAGATTCGGGAGAGCTCGTGTTCCAGTCCAAGAAGCAGAAGATCGCCGCCATCGGCGCGACCGCCGCGGCCGTCCTCGTCGGCGTCGGCGCCACCGCGTACGGCGCGGTGCCGGACTCCGGCACCGGCGTGATCACCGGCTGCCGCGACACCAGCAGCGGCGCGCTGCGGGTCATCGACTACCAGGGCGGCCAGCGCTGCAAGAGCGGCGAGAAGCAGATCCAGTGGAACAACCAGGGCCCGAAGGGCGCGACCGGCGCGACCGGCGCGACGGGTGCCACCGGAGCCAAGGGCGCGACCGGCGCCACTGGTGCGACCGGTGCCACTGGTGCGACCGGTGCCACGGGAGCCACGGGTGCGACCGGCCCCAAGGGCGCGACGGGTGCCACGGGCGCCCAGGGCGCGACTGGCGCGACCGGCGCTCAGGGTGCGACCGGCGCCAAGGGCGAGAAGGGCGACACCGGCGCGGCTGGTGCCCAGGGCGCGCAGGGCGCTCAGGGCGAGAAGGGTGAGACCGGTGCCACCGGAGCCCAGGGCGCGCAGGGCGAAAAGGGCGAGACCGGCGCGGCTGGTGCCCAGGGTGAGAAGGGTGAGACCGGCGCCGCCGGTGCCACCGGTGCCCAGGGCGAAAAGGGTGAGACCGGCGCGGCTGGTGCCCAGGGCGAGAAGGGCGAGAAGGGCGACACCGGGGCCCAGGGCGAGCAGGGCCTCCAGGGCATCCCCGGCGTCAACGGCCAGGACGGCGCCCCCGGCCCGCAGGGTGAGAAGGGCGAGAAGGGCGACACCGGCGCGGCCGGCGCCCAGGGCGAGAAGGGCGAGACCGGGGCCACCGGGGCCCAGGGCATCCCGGGCATGCCCGGCGCCAGCGCGTACGACGTCGCCAAGTCGGCCGACCCGAGCATCGGCTCCATCGAGGAGTGGCTGCAGTCGCTCATCGGCCACGGCACCGACGGCAAGGACGTCTACCAGACCGCGCGCGACAACGGGTACACCGGAACCGAGGCGGAGTGGCTCGACTCGCTCAAGGGCGCGACCGGTGCCCAGGGCGCCCAGGGCGAGCAGGGCCAGCAGGGCGCCGCGGGCAAGGACGGCGCGGCGGGCGCGGCCGGCAAGGACGGCACCGCGGGCAAGGACGGCGCCAACGGCAGCTCGATCCTCACGGGCGCGGGCGCCCCGGCCGCGACCCTCGGCTCGGTCGGCGACGTGTACCTGAACACGACGGACTTCTCGATGTACAAGAAGACCGACGCGAGCACGTGGGCCTCGATCGGCAGCATCAAGGGCGCGACGGGCGCCCAGGGTGCCGCGGGCGCCACCGGTGCCACGGGCGCCCAGGGCCCGGCCGGTGCCGGCTACACGAAGGTCACCGCGACCTCGGCCACCACGGTCACCTCGACGGGCGCGCGGACGTACACCTTCTCCTGCGCGAGCGGCGTGGTCCTCGGCGGCTCCATCGCGATCAACTCGGGCAGCCTCTCGCAGTCCGCCTCGAAGCGCGACGAGACCGACGAGTCCGGCAAGAGCTGGGTCTTCACGATCAGCCGGGCCGGCAGCGGCTCGGCGAGCTTCACCCCCACCCTCTACTGCGCCAGCTGACCAAGCACCCCCCACGGGGCCCCGGCTCGACACCTCGGAGCCGGGGCCCCTCCATCAAGCCAGAAAGGCGAACCGTGCGGATTTCGGTGAAGCTGGTGGGGTCGGCGGTCGTCGGCACCCTCGCCGCGAGCGGACTCGGGACGGTGGCACACGCCGCGGCCCCGGGCATCGCGGCGGTCACCCCGAAGGGCGGCAGCACGGGGGTCGTGACCTCCGTCAAGCCGACCGTGACGTTCAACGACGCGACCGACCCGGCCTCGTTGCGGTACTCGTTCGTCAAGACCGCCGGCGGCGCGGCCGTGGCGTCCTACTACACGTACGACGCCCCGACGCACACCTTCACGCTCGTCCCGCGCACGGCGCTCGCCGACTCCACGCGGTACACGATCACGGTGAAGGTGAAGGGCACCTCCGGCGTGCTGAGCGACCAGTACGTGTGGTCGTTCACGACCGGCGTCACCGACCGCACCGCCCCGACGGCCCCGGGCGCGCCCAGCGTGACCGACGTGACCACGACGGGCGCGACCGTGAGCTGGGCGGCCTCCACCGACGACACCGGCGTCACCGGATATCAGCTCTTCGACGGGGCGGCCACGGCGCCGATCGCCACGCTGACCGGCAACCCGCCCGCGACCACCACGACGCTGTCGGGCCTCACGCCCACGACCGAGCACTCGATCACGGTGAAGGCCGTCGACGCCGCCGGCAACGTCTCGCCGGCCGGCGCCGCGGCCGCGTTCACCACCCTGACCCCGCCGCCCCCGCCGGACGTGACGCCGCCGAGCACCCCGGGCGCGCCGGTGGTGGGCGAGCTCACCTCGGCCGGCGTGGCGCTGTCGTGGGCGGCGTCCACCGACGACCGGGGCGTGGTGTCGTACCGCATCACCGGCGGCCCCGCCGTGCAGAGCGTCACCGCGACGAGCGCGACGATCACCGGCCTGACCGCGAAGACCTCCTACTCGTTCACCGTCGAGGCCCTCGACGCGGCCGGCAACGTCTCCGCCGCCTCGCCCGCGACGCTCGTGACGACCCCGGCCGCGCCGCTGGTCAACGCGCGCGACGGCGCCGGCGTCCCGGGCGCGACCGGCAAGACCCTGGTGCTCTACGACACCACGGGCCCCTACGGCTTCCTCGGCGAGCAGTACGCCATCGCGACCGCGCAGCTGGCCTCGCACTTCGGCGACTGGACGGCCCAGCCCGTCGTGGACTACTCGGCCGGCGAGCTCGACGCGTACCAGGCCGTCATCTACATGGGCTCGACCTACGACGAGCCGATCCCGGCCGCCTTCCTCGACGACGTGACGGCCACGAGCAAGCCCGTCATCTGGGTGTACGACAACATCTGGCAGCTGACCGCGCGCGACCCGAACTTCGCCGCCAACCGCGGCTTCACGTGGACGCAGTTCGACGTCTCGGCGGTGTCGAAGGTCAACTACGAGGGCCGGACGTTCACCCGCGACCCGCAGAACATGGCGGGCATCATGGGCACGACGATCTACGACACCACTAAGGCCAGCCCGATCGGCACCGCGGTGCGCGACACCGACGGCTCGGCGTTCGACTGGGGCGTGCGGGCCGGCAACTTCACCTACCTCGGCGAGGTCCCGTACGCGTACATGGCCACCAACGACCGGTACGTCGCCTTCGCCGCGCTGCTGGAGCAGACCCTGTCCAGCTCCACGGTCGAGCGGCACCGGGCCCTGGTGCGCATCGAGGACGTCGGCCCGGACGCGGACCCGGACGAGCTCAACGCGATCACCACCTACCTGTCGAGCCGGAACGTGCCGTTCACGGTCGCGGTGTACCCGCGCTACGTGGACGCCAAGGGCGCGAACACCAACGGCGTGCCCGAGAGCTACACCCTCGCGGACCGGCCGCAGGTGGTCGCGGCGCTGAAGAACATGCAGGCGCACGGGGGCACGCTGCTGATGCACGGGTACACGCACCAGTACGCGGCCAAGGACAACCCGTACAACGGCGTGAGCGCGGACGACTTCGAGTTCTACCAGGCCCACGTGGACCCGGCCACGAACAACGTCATCTACGACGGCCCGGTCACGGAGGACTCGCAGGCCTGGGCGCAGTCGCGCATCGACGCCTCGTTCCAGGCGTTCGCGGCGGCCGGCCTGGCCAAGCCGACGATCTTCGAGTTCCCGCACTACGCCGGCTCCGACCCGGACAACCGGGCGGTCGCCGCGACGTTCTCGACGCGCTACGACCGGGGGCTGTACCCGTCCGGCGCGCTGCGGGGCGCGACGGTGGACAACTCGCGGATCATCGGGCAGTTCTTCCCGTACACGGTGCGTGACATCTACGGCGTGCTGACGTACCCGGAGAACCTCGGCAACATCGAGCTGGAGCCGTACAACAACCACCCGGCGATGCTGCCGGCCGACCTGGTCGCGTCGGCCCAGCTCAACACCGCGGTCAAGGACGGGGTGGCGAGCTTCTTCTTCCACCCGTACGTGGACGTGAGCTACCTGAAGGCGACCGTCGAGGGCATCCAGGCGGCCGGCTACACCTTCGTCCCGGCGTCATCGATGTAACACCGAGCGGCAGGATCGGGGCGGTCCCGGGAATTTCGGCGAAAGCTGAAACGGGGCCGCCCCTTCCGGCCGTCTAGCTCTCGCGACGATTGGAGCACTGACTGGTGAACCGCGACGACGAGGTGGCGTACCGGGAGTTCGTGACCGTGCAGATGGATCAGCTGCGCGGGCTGGCGTACCTCACCTGCGGGGACTGGCAGCTGGCCGAGGACGCGGTGTGCACGGCCCTGGCGAAGCTGTACGCCCGCTGGCACAAGGTCGACCGGCCGGAGAGCTACGCCCGCACGATGGTGGTTCGGGCGGCGGTCGACGAGGTCCGGCGGCCGTGGTGGCGTCGCGAGCAGGCGGTGGGCGACGCCATGCCCGAGCCCGCCGTGCGCGACGGCACGCCGGACGTCATCGATCGGGTCACGGTCCTCGACGCGCTGCGCACCCTGCCGGTGCACCAGCGCGCGGTGCTGGTGCTGCGGTACCTCGAGGGCCGGACCGTGCAGGAGACCGCCGAGGCGCTGCGGTGCCCCGAGGGAACCGTCAAGACCCACACGGCGCGCGGCCTGGCCAAGCTGCGCGAGCGGCTCGACGTCGCCGAACCCCTGGGCACCATCACGGGATCCGGACATATCGAGAGGGCGTCATGACCCAGAACATGCAGGACTTGCTGGCGCAGGCGCGCACCGACGCCCTGGCCGAGGCGCCGCCCATGCGCCGCGAGGTCGAGGACTTCGTGACCGCGGGCAAGCGGCGCCGCACCCGGCACCGGCTGCTCCAGGGCGGCGGCGGGGCGGCCGCCCTGCTCATCGCCCTGGCGCTGGTGCCCGTGCTGTCGTCCCCGTCGCCGGCCCCCGCCCCCGTCGCGGCCCCCGTGTCGTATCCGGACACCGGGTGGACCTACGGGTTCAAGGGCTACAAGACCGGCGACTTCACGGTCACCGCGCCGGAGCACATCACGCCGGGCTACCAGGAGCTCTACGTGCAGCGCGGCCAGGAGACGTCCGACCTCTACGGCGGCAACGGCAGCGACGTGGTCGCGTCCTCCCCGCTCTACAGCGCGAACATCACGGTGTACCGCCCCGGCGTCTTCCAGCCTTCGCGCTTCACCGGCGGCGAGGCGGTCACGGTCAAGGGCCGGCCGGGTCTGTTCAAGCAGAGCCTCAAGTACATCGACTCCTCCGACCTGGCGCCGGGCGTGGCGCTCGCCTGGCAGTACGCGGACAACGCGTGGGCGGTCGCGAGCTCGGTGGTGCGGGGCGAGTACAACAAGGCCGAGCTGCTCCAGCTCGCCTCGGGCCTCGCGCCCTCGGCGGCGACCCCCGCGACCGTGGCCATCAAGACGTCCTTCGCGCCGGCCGGGTACACGCTGGTCTCCGCCGGCCGCACCGACGACTTCCCGAGCGGCGCCTCCTACATGGCGGCGAGCATCCGCCTGAGCAGGACCGCACCGTCGTACGTGTCCCTGACGGAGCCGATCGACGCCTCGACGGGCCACGGCCCGACGGTGCGCATCGCCCTGTACCCGGTCGAGTTCACCGACTCCACGCACCGCAGGCCGGGCGGCGCGTCCTTCTGCAACGCCGGCGACGCGAACCTGTGCTTCCGGATGACCGCCGACGGCAGGTACCTGGCCGAGATCTACGCCGGCGGCGGCGCGGCGATCCCCCAGTCCGACCTGCTCAAGACCCTGGACGGCCTGCAGTTCGCGGACCCGGAGCAGCCCTCGACCTGGTTCCCGGTCGCCTGAGCCCCGGGCTGCGGCGGACCCGGCACCCGTTGGGGTGCCGGGTCTTTCGCGTCAGGTGCCGGGTCTTTCGCGTTCCTTGCGGGCGCATCGGGGGACAGATCTGCACCCTTTTCGCACCTAGCCTGGTTTTGTACCGATTACCTGGCGGAGCAGAAGCGGGGTTGCCCAGTGGCCACGATCGTCGACAAGCCCTCGAGCACGACCACTCCCACCGCACCGGCTCCGCGCCGGGGCCGGCTCGCCCTGGCCGGCATGGCCCTGGCCGCCGTGGCGGGCGTCGCGGGCTGGCAGGCCCCGACCGCGATCGCGGCCCTGACGAAGCCGCCGTACCTCGGCGAGAACGCGGACCAGGTGGCCACGAAGCTGGCGTGCACCGGCTACACCCGCTCGACCAAGCACGACAACGCCGTCTACGACTACCGCGACCAGGGCACCTGCACCTTGAACGGCGTGGTCGTGACGATCACGACGTTCGACACCGTCGCGGACGGCAAGACCTTCGACGCCGTGATGTCGGCGGTGATCCCGGTGCTGCACCCGACGTGGTCGGGCGCGTCGTACGCTTCGGGCGACGGCTGGAACGTGGCCGACACGCGCAACCTGACGCCGGAGATCGCCACGGAGGTCGTGACGCGCCTCGGCACCGGCGCCACGCACGTCATCCCCGCCGGCGCATCCTCCTAATCCCCACACAGCACCCGCTCCCACGGTTGTTTAGCTCCGGCTATAGTTGCGATGTGGCCACGGGGGCCGGCAAGTCGGTGGACGATCAAGACGACGACGGACGTGCGCGAGTGGCTTCGCTCGCTGCGGCGGTCGGACGAGGATACATTTCGCTCCGTCAACGCGGCGCTCGACCTGCTTGCCGAACGCGGACCCGGGCTCGGCCGTCCGCTGGTCGACACACTGCAGGGATCCAGCGTGGGCAACCTGAAGGAACTCAGACCGAGATCCGGGCGGGATGTCGCGATTCGGATCCTGTTCGTCTTCGACCCCTGGTCACAAGCGATACTGCTCGTCGGTGGGAACAAGGCCGGCGACTGGTCAGGCTGGTACAAGACGGCGATTCCGGTGGCCGAGGTCGCCTACGAGAGTTGGCTCGCGCTCGAGAGGAAGCGGAGGGAGGACTCATGACCGAGTTCCACGACTGGCAGGACATCCGTGCCGAACTCCACGACGGAGACGACGAAGCGCTAGCCGTGGAGCGGGCTCGCACCGAGGCGTGGGTCAGTGCCTTCCATCTCGCCGAGGAGCGCAAGCGGCTCGGTCTGACGCAGCGCCAGGTGGCGGACATCATGGGCGTGACGCCCGGCCGGGTGAGCCAGATCGAGAACGGCGATCTGGACGTGAACGAGGTCGCGACCTTGGGCCGCTACGCCCAAGCGCTGGGCGCTCGCATGCGGATCATCTTCGACTACGGTGACGATCTCCGTCAGATCGCCTGATGCCGGCCTGACGAAGCGGGCGTGCGCCAGGCCGGCCGAGGCGCTACTCGGTGGTCGCGGGCAGCGGGCGGACGGCGCTCGCGACGAGGGACGCGACCGCCATGAGGACCGCCACGGCGGCCAGGGCCCGCACCACCGTGATGTGGTCGCCCAGGAAGCCGATCAGCGGCGGGCCGCCCAGGAAGGCGCAGTACCCGATCGACGCGACCACGCTCACCCGCGGCGCCGCGAACGCCGGGTCGTCCGAGGCCGCGCTCATCCCCACCGGGAAGCCGAGCGACGTCCCCACGCCCCACAGCAGGGCGCCCGCGAAGGCCAGCGGCGTGTTCGGGCCGAAGACGAACAGCAGCAGCCCCGCGACGGTCAGGACGGCGAGGGCCCGGACCACCGGCACGCGGCCGTAGCGGTCCAGCAGGTTCGGGCCGAACCAGCGGCCGGTCGTCATCGCGGCCAGGAACACCGCGAACGCCAGGGTGCCCACCGCCGCCGGGGCGTGGTAGCCGTCGATCACCGCGATGCCGATCCAGTCGATGCCGGTGCCCTCCGCGAAGGCGAAGGCGAGCACGAACACGCCGACGAGCAGGGTGCGCGGCTCGCGCCAGAAGCGCAGCGTGTGCGCCAGGCCGCCCTCCGCGGGCGCGTCCGGGGAGGCGCCGTCGGGCATGAAGTTGCGCACCGCGTACGCGGTGCTCGCGCCGACCACGAGGGCCGTCAGGGACAGGTGCAGCGTCACCGGCACGTGCATGGCGACCATGGCCGCGCCGAGGAGGGCGCCGGCGACGGTACCGACGCTGAAACCGGCGTGGAATCGGGCCATGATCGAACGGCCCACCGCGCGTTCGACCACCGCGCCCTGCACGTTCATGGCGACGTCCCAGGCGCCGTTGGCGAAGCCGAACAGCACCAGGCTCAGCACCACGGGCACGACGCCGAAGTGGTAGCCCGACGCGGCGCCGGCCAGGGCGAGCATCAGCAGCAGCGCCATCGTCGCCACGGTCTTGCGCGAGCCGAAGCGGGCGACGATGTGGCCGGACGCGAGCAGCGAGACGATCGAGCCGGCCGCGATCGAGAGCAGGACGAGGCCGAGCTTCGAGGGCTCGAGGTGCAGGGCGTCGCGGATCTGCGGGATGCGCGAGGCCCAGCTGGCCATGGCCACGCCGGACCAGATGAACGCGGCGTAGGTGGCCCGGGTGGCGGGGCGGGGGTCGGCGGTGACGGGGGTGGAGAGGGTCATGGACTTCCGATCGTTCGGTCGACGATGGCGCGGATGTCCTGGCGGGACACCGGCCCGGTCGACAGGGTCTTGTGCATGACCAGGCCCTCGATCAGGGCGTCGATGCCCCGGGCCGTGGTCGGGTCGACGAACCGCTCGAGCACGGCCCGGCTGGCGCGCATCCAGGTCTCGGTGATGTCGCGCAGGGCGGGCTCGCGCACGGCGGCGAGGTACAGCTCGTAGGCGACCGCCCAGTCCGACGCGTCCGCGCCGGCGTCGCCTTCGATGAGGTCGGTGACCGCTTCGACCAGGGCTTCACGGGTGTGTACGTCGCGAAAGTGCGCCTCGTAGATGACCGACATGCGCTCGGCGTGGCGGCGGAACGCCTGGCAGCGCAGGTCCTCGAGGCTCGTGAAGTGGTACGTCAGCGACCCCAGCGGCACGTCGGCCGCCTTGGCGATGAGGCGGTGGGTCGTGCCCGCGACCCCGTGCTCGGCGATGACCGCGACGGCCGCGTCGATGATGCGGTCCTTGCGGTCGGGATCGTGGCGCCGGACGGACATCTCAGATCTCGCGGATGACCCGGGCCGGGTTGCCGACGGCGACGACGTTGGCGGGCAGGTCCTTGACCACGACCGCGCCCGCGCCGACGACGGTGTTCGCGCCGATGGTGACGCCCGGGCAGACGATGACCCCGCCGCCGAGCCAGACGTTGTCGCCGATGGTGATCGGCGAGGCGGCCTCCCACTTGGCGCGCCGCGGCTCGGGCTCGACCGGGTGCCAGGCGGTGAGCAGCTGCACGTTCGGGGCGATCTGCACGTCGTCGCCGATCGTCACCCGGGCCACGTCGAGGCAGACGAGTCCGAAGTTGACGAAGGTCCGCGCGCCGATGAAGGTCTGGAAGCCGTAGTCGAACCGCACCGGCGTGCGGAGATCGGTCTCCTCGCCGAGCCCGCCGAGGAGCTCGGTGAGCAGCTCGCGCCTGGTCGCAGCCTCGGCGGCGGGCAGCGCGTTGATGCGGTGGGTCAGGTCCTGCGCGCGCAGGTAGTCCCGGACGACCTCCTCGTCCGCGATGTACAGCTCCCCGTCCAGCATCCGCTGGCGCATGGACTTCTCGGTCATGTGTACAAACGTACGCGAGATGTGTACGCCTGTACACAAGCCTTGGCGCCGACGAACGGACATGCCGCCCGTCGGGGTATAAATCAGAAAAGTCGCGGCGCACAGCGCCCGACTTTTCGATCAAGCATCCGTGAACGTCTCGGTGCCGAGGACTCGCAGCAGTTCCAGGCGCTCCCGGGCGTCGGCGTTCGCCGGGGTCAGCACCAGCAGCTGCTGCCCCAGGTCCGGGGTCACCAGCGTCTCGCAGTCCAGCGTGATCGGGCCCACCCGCGGGTTGACCAGCGTCTTGCGGTCGGCCCGGCGCACCGCCACCGCGTGCTCCTCCCACAGCGCGCGGAAATCCTCGCTCTCGGACCGCAGCCGCTCCACGAGCTCGGTCACGTCCGCGTCGCCCGCCCGGCGGCCGGCCACGGCGCGCAGGTCGGCGACGTGCTGGCGGGACTGGCGGTCCCGGTCGTCCTCCGGGTGGACGGCGCGGGCCTCGGGCTCGGTGAACCAGCGGTAGGTCGCGTAGCGGCGCAGGCCGGTGAAGCGGGTCAGGTCGCCGGAGAGCAGCAGCGCGGCCCGGTTCTGGGCCAGGATCTCCCCCAGGTCGGACATGACCAACGCCGGGGTGCCGGCCAGCAGGTCCAGCATGCGCAGGAGGCCGGCCCGGGCCAGCCGCGCCACGCCCTCGGCCGGGGGCGGGCGGTGCCCGGCGAGGTGGAAGAGGTGGGTGCGCTCGTCGTCGCTGAGGCGCAGCGCCCGCGCCAGGGCGGCCAGCAGCTGCGTCGACGGCTGGCTGCTGCGGCCCTGTTCGAGGCGCACCACGTAGTCGACGGACATGCCGGCGAGCATCGCGACCTCCTCGCGGCGCAGGCCCGCGGTGCGGCGGCGGGGACCGTCGGCCAGGCCCACGTCGGCCGGGTGGATGGCCTCGCGGCGCCGGCGCAGGAAGTCGGCGAGCTGCTCACGCTGCATGTGCTCCATGGTGCCCCTTCGCGCCGGCGCAGCCAGGGAGCGTCGCTCCCACGATGCACGCTCCGCTGCCGGGGAGCCGGGATCGAGGGCATCGTCGAAGCCATGCAGACACGACAGTTGGGAACGGCCGGGCCGGTGGTCTCGGCGCTCGGGCTCGGGGCGATGGGGTTGTCCGGCGAGGCGTACGGGGCCAGCGACCGCGGCGAGAGCATCGCCACCGTGCACGCGGCGCTCGACGCCGGCATCACGCTCATCGACACCGGGGACTTCTACGGCATGGGCCACAACGAGCTGCTGCTCGCCGAGGCGCTGCGCGGGCGGCCGCGGGACAGCTATGTGCTCAGCGTGAAGTTCGGGCAGCTGCGCGGGCCCGGGCCGGTGTTCGGGCCGCAGGACAACCGGCCCGAGGCGGTGCGGAACTTCCTCGCGTACTCCCTCAACCGCCTCGGCGTCGAGTACGTCGACGTGTACCGCCCCGCACGGCTCGACCCCGCGGTGCCGATCGAGGACACCGTGGGCGCGATCAAGGAGATGGTCGAGGCCGGCTACGTGCGCCACCTCGGGCTCTCCGAGGTCGGGGCCGAGACCATCCGCCGCGCGCACGCGGTGCACCCGGTCGCCGACCTGCAGATCGAGTACTCCCTGCTGTCCCGCGCGGTCGAGGCCGAGGTGCTGCCGGTCCTGCGCGAGCTCGGGATCGGGATGACGGCGTACGGCGTGCTGGGCCGCGGCCTCATCTCCGGCCACTGGAGCGCGCGGCGCCCCGCGGAGCCCGGGGACTTCCGCGTCCACACCCCGCGCTTCGCGCCCGGCAACGTCGAGCACAACCTGGGGCTGGTCGAGGCGCTGCGCCGGGTCGCCGCGGCCAAGGGGTGCACGGTCGCCCAGCTCGCCATCGCCTGGGTCGCCGCGCAGGGGCCGGACATCGTGCCGCTGGTCGGCGCCCGCACCCGCGAGCGGCTGTCGGAGGCGCTGGCCGACGTGTCGTTGTCCGCCGCCGACCTCGCCGAGATCGAACGGGCGGTCCCGGCCGGCTCGGCCCGCGGCGACCGGTATCCGACGGCGTTCATGGACAGCCTGGGAGTCGGCAACTGATTGCGCCACCCTCGGACGTCGGGATTCCTGGCGGGAGCGACGGTCAGATACTGACGCGGCCCGAGCCATCAGGCTCTTCGGCTTGTGTCTCATGTGGACGGTTCTTGAGGGCCCACTCGACGGTCGGGGGCATGGCCGCACCGGCGAGCGCGAAGGCGACGGCGAGCAGGAGCCAGCCCGGGTCGCCCCAGCCGAGGGCGAGCGTCGTGACGACGATCGGGGCCAGCATCTGGCCGAGCTGCATGCCGATGGCGTACGCGCCCTGGTACTGCCCGTGCTTGTCCGACGGCGACAGCCCGAACGAGATGCCCCAGCCCGACGCCGAGTGCCACAGCTCGCCCACCACGTGGACCAGCGCGCCCGCCATCAGCAGGGCGATCGTGACCGCGTGGTGGGCGTGGCCCGACAGCGCGTAGAGGCCGCACGCGACCAGCAGGGTCAGGCCGGCGCGACGGGCGGCCCGGGCGGCCCCCCGCGGCTCGTCGGTGCCGCGGGCCGCCCGCACCTGCAGGAGCACGACCGCCGTGGTGTTGGTCAGGTACACCGCCGCGATCAGCCACTCCGGGGCGTCGGTGCGGTGCGCGATCCACAGCGGCAGCCCGACCTCGAACAGCCCGAAGTGCGTCGACAGCAGGCCGT
Organism: Dactylosporangium sp. CA-139114; assembly: GCF_050955725.1. Classification (NCBI taxonomy): domain Bacteria; kingdom Bacillati; phylum Actinomycetota; class Actinomycetes; order Micromonosporales; family Micromonosporaceae; genus Dactylosporangium; species Dactylosporangium sp. CA-139114. The sequence goes on along the minus strand of NZ_CP192080.1, from coordinate 469,559 downwards.
CGAGCAGGACGAACACGAGGAACGGCCGGTCGCGCAGGGCGACCAGGCGCGGGGCCCCCGGGGTGTGGACCTGGCGCGGGATGGGCGCGAGGCGGCTCGCCAGGGCCGCGGCGACGAGGTAGGTGAGCGCGTCGCCGAGGATGAGCACGACGTAGGCCGCGCGGGTGTCCATCGCCAGGGCTACGCCGCCCAGGGCCGAGCCGAGCGCGATGCCGACGTTGGTGACGGAGCGCAGGTACGCACGGGTGCGTACGCGCTCCTCCGGCGGGACCGCCCCGCCGATGACGGCCCCCTTGGCGGCGCGCTGGGCGGCGTCGGCGATCGCGAGCGGGGCGCCGATCAACAGGTACACCCACACGCTGTGCACCAGCGCGAACGCGGCGGTGCCGAGCGCCTGGGCGAGCAGGCCGGCGACGTAGACCTCCCGCGCGCCGAGCCGGTCGGCGACGTAGCCCATCGGGGCGCTCGCCACCATGCACACCAGGCCGGTCACGGTCAGGGCCAGGCCCGTCTGCGCGATCGACAGGCCCGCGAACCGGGTCAGGTACAGCGCGCTCGACACCATCCACAGGCCGTTGCCGGCGGTGTTGACGAGCGAGATGAGCGAGAGCAACCGCAGCGGTGGCATGGCGACACTCTAACAAGACGTACGTACGGTTTGCTAGACCCGTCAATCTCAACGTGCCCTTAACAGATCGTTGGGTCTTGTTGGTGTCCGTTGACACCCGTTCGCGCCGCCCCGGAAGCTGAGAGCGCTCTCACGATCCGACCTAGGAGTTCCCGTGCGATTGAGGACGAAGCTGCTCGGCGCCGCGGCCGTGGTCGCCGCCGCGATACCCGTGGCCATCGCCGCCCTGCCCTCGGCCCAGGCGGCCGGACCGTCGCTCCTGCCGTTCACCGTCACGAACTCGACCGGGCGCGGGGACGCGGTCTACCTGTACGTGCTCGGCACCAACCTGAGCACCGGCAAGCTCGGGTACGTCTCCGCCAACGGCACGTTCACCCAGTGGTCCTCCGGCACCAACCCGCCCATGCCCGCCCCGGACGTGTCGATCCCCGGCCCGGCCAACGGCGGCAGCAAGACGATCCAGCTGCCCAAGAACCTCTCCGGCCGCGTCTACATGTCGCTGGGCGAGCGGCTCAAGTTCTTCCTGACCCCCGACGGGCTGGTCCAGCCGGCGCCGTGGGCCTCGGGCGACCCGAACCACGACATCCTGTTCGACTGGAGCGAGTTCACGTACAACAACGACGGGCTGTGGCTCAACAGCTCGCAGGTCGACATGTTCGCGGTGCCGCACGCGGTCAGCGTCACCGGCGCGAACGGCGCGACCTCGACGACCGGCGCGCTCAAGACCGACGGGCGCCAGAACGTCATCAACCAGCTCAAGGCCCAGGCCGGCTGGGGCAACACCGTGGTGACCCGCTCGGACGGCACGGTGCTGCGGGTGCTCTCGCCCGGCAAGGCGGCCGACGCCGGGCTGTTCAGCGCGACGTACCTCGACCCGTACATCGCCAACGCCTGGAACGCGTACACCACCAAGACGCTCACCGTGGTGCCCTTCACCGACCAGCCGAACGTCAAGTACTTCGGCCGCACCAACGGCACCGTGATGACCTTCACGAACGCCTCCGGCCAGCAGGTCGCCTCGTTCAACCGGCCCTCCACCGCCAACGTGTGGGGCTGCGACGGGGCCCTCGGCGCGCCCAACGACCAGGTCGTCGGGCCGATCGCGCGCACCCTCTGCGCGGCGCTGCACCGCAGCACGCTCGGCACCATCGACACCCAGCCGGGCGGGACCGCGGCCGACTTCTACAAGAGCGCGCTCACGAACCACTACTCGCGGATCGTGCACGCGAACATGGCCGACGGCCGGGCTTACGGCTTCGCCTTCGACGACGTGCAGAACCAGGAGTCGCTCGTGCACGACGGCGACCCGCGCGCGGCCGGCATCACGCTGTCGCCCTTCACCGGCGGCGGCAACACGGGCGGCGGCGGGAACACCGGCGGCGGCGGCAACACCGGCGGCGGCACCACCACCCCGCCGCCCACCGGCGGCGGCACCAACAGCTCGGTGAAGTCGATCGCCAGCAACTGGAACAACAAATGCATCGACGTGCCGAACTGGAACTTCTCGGACGGCCAGCGCCTGATCGTGTGGAACTGCACGGGCGGCACCAACCAGAGGTGGAACTTCGTCGACGGCTCGCTGCGCACCGAGAACGGCAAGTGCATGGACGTCGCCTGGGGCGCCTCGGCCAACGGCACCGCGATCCAGATCGCGAACTGCTCCGGCAACGCGGCCCAGAAGTTCGTGCTCACCGCCGCCGGCGACCTGGTGAACCCGCAGGCGAACAAGTGCGTCGACATCAAGGACTGGAACCCGGACAACGACGCGCTGCTGCAGCTGTGGGACTGTGCCGGCACGGCGAACCAGAAGTGGCACACGGTCTAATACCCATGTGACCCACGTCGAGATTTACACGGACGGCGCCTGCAGCGGAAACCCGGGACCGGGGGGCTGGGGCGCCGTCCTGCGCTACGGCACCGTCGAGAAGGAGCTGTGCGGCGGGGAGGCGACGGCGACCACGAACAACCGCATGGAGCTCACCGCGCCGATCCGCGCGCTGGAGAGCCTGACCCGGCCCGTGGTCGTGCACCTCTACACCGACAGCTCCTACGTGCGCAACGGCATCACCGCCTGGGTGGCCCGCTGGAAGCGCAACGGCTGGCAGACGAGCGACCGGCAGCCGGTCAAGAACGTCGACCTGTGGCAGGAGCTCGACGCGCTCGTCGCCAAGCACCAGGTCGAGTGGCACTGGGTCAAGGGCCACAACGGGCACCCGGAGAACGAGCGGGCCGACCGCCTGGCCGCCAAGGGTCTGCGTCTGGCCACCGGTCGTCCTGCTCGGTAGTGCCGCGTTCACGCTCGGTGCGATTGCCCGCATCTGGGGGGCCTGGCGGCAGGTTGCACCGCTGCGATGCATTCCGTCCGGAAGCACGGCACGGTACGGTCAACGGGTGAAGGTCGAGCGGCACTGGTGGAACGGCGTCCACGGTCCGCGTGGTCGCCGCGACGTATATCTGAGCACCGACGGGACCCAGTGGGAGGTCCTGGCGCAGACCGGCGGCGCCTCCGGCCCGTCGAAGACCCACCACTGCCCGAGCCGGGCGGCGGCGGAGATCCTCGCCAACGCCTGGATGGGCGGCCGCCCCGAGTGGCGCGAGCTCGCGGCCTGAGCGGCTAGAGGGAGTCCACGAACCGGCCCATCCGTTTGACGGCCTCCTCCAGCAGCGGTAGCGCCGTCGCGTAGCTGCACCGCACGTGGCCCTCGCCGCCCGGGCCGAAGACGCTTCCGGGGACCACCGCCACCCGCTCCGCCTGCAGCAGGCGCTCCGCGAACGTCTCCGAGTCCAGGCCCGTCGAGCGGATGGACGGGAAGGCGTAGAAGGCGCCCTGCGGCTCGTGGCACGTCAGGCCGATCGAGTTCAGGCCCTTCACGAACAGGCGGCGCCGGCGGTCGTAGTCGGCCACCATGTCCGCCACCTGGCCGTCGCCGGAGCGCAGGCCCTCCAGGGCCGCGGCCTGGGAGACGTGCGGGGCGCACAGCATCGTGTACTGGTGGATGCGTCCCGCCAGCTCCAGGATGAACGCCGGGGCGCACACGAACCCGACCCGCCAGCCCGTCATCGCGTGGGCCTTGGAGAAGCCGCCCAGGATGATCGACCGGGACGGGGCCACGGACGCCATGCACGTGTGCGGCGCGTCATAGCTCAGGCGCTCGTAGATCTCGTCCGAGACCAGGTACAGGTCGTGGCGCTCCGCCAGGTCGGCCAGGGCCTCCAGGACCGCGCGCGGCTGGATCGCGCCCGTCGGGTTGGACGGCGACGAGACCAGGATCGCCTTCGTGCGCGGCGTGATCGCCCGCTCGATCTCGTCGATCAGGATCTCGAACGACGGGGACGACGGGACGTACACGGGGGTGCCGCCGGCGAAGGTCACGCACGGGCCGTACGCCACGTAGCACGGCTCGGGGATGATCACCTCGTCGCCGGTGTCGAGCAGGGTCCGCATCACCAGGTCCAGGCCCTGCGACACCCCGGCCGTGATCAGGCACTCGGAGACGGCGTCGAAGGTCACACAGAACCGGCGGGCGAGATCGTCGACGATGGCCGTGCGCAGCTCGAGCAGGCCCGCGTTCGAGGTGTACGTCGTGTAGCCCTGCTCCAGCGCGTAGATCCCGGCCTCGCGCACGTGCCAGGGCGTCACGTAGTCGGGCTCGCCCACGCCCAGGGAGATGACGTTGTCCATGGTCGCCGCGATGTCGAAGAACCGCCGGATCCCCGACGGCGGGCACGCGGCGACGATCGGGTTGAGCGGCTTCACGGCGTGACCGGGAGGCGTCGGTCGACCTCGGCGGTCGCGTAGAGCTCGTCGTCGTCCTTGTAGGTCTTCATCACGAAGTGCGTCGCTGTGGCCGTCACCCGCTCGATCGTCGAGAGCTTCTGCGCCACGAAGTCGGCGATGTCGTGCATGCTGCGCCCCGTGACCACGCAGCGCAGGTCCTGGGCGCCGGAGACGAGGTACACCGACCGCACCTCGGGAAATCGGGAGATCCGCAGCGCGACGTCGTCGAAGCCCAGGCCGCGGGCGGGCATCACGGCGACGTCGATGAACGCGGTGATCACCTGTTCGCCGCTGAGCTCACGCAGCCGGTCGGCGTCGACGACGGCCTTGTACCGGCGGATCACGCCCTGCTGCTCCCAGGCCGTGATCTGTGCCCGCACGCGGTCGACGTCGATTCCGGTCAGGTCCGAGATGCGCTCCGGCGTCGCGTGGGCATCCTTCCTGAGGATCTCCATGATCTCTAACACCGGGCAATCTTACTGTCCGTGCAGCGGCGCACTCCAGACTAGTATTCGCCGAATGGACCCAGTCTCGGTCGCCGAGGTGGCGTCGATCGTCGGCGGAACGGTGCACTTCCCCGGGGAAGAGCGCGCGGTCGGCAGCGTCGCCATTCACTCGGACCGGTTGCAGGCCGACAGTCTCTTTTTCGCTCTTCAGGGTGTCACGGACGGTCACCGATTCGTGGCGCGGGCGCTCGCCAACGGGGCCATCGCCGCGGTCGTGGACCGGCGCCGGCTGGACGAGTTCGCCGGGCAGACCGTGATCGCCGTCGACGATCCGCTCGCCGCGCTGCAGGAGATGGCGGTGTGGTGGCGGCGCCGGCTCAGCTCGACGACGTTCGTGGCGGTCGTCGGCAGCAACGGCAAGACGCTCACCAAGGACGCGCTCGTCGGGCTGCTGGCGGGGCATCGCACGACGTACGGCAGCCCGGGCAGCTACAACAGCCAGCTCGGCGTGGCCCTGTCGGTGCTGCAGTGCCCGGCCGACGTGCCGGTCGCCGTGATCGAGGCGGCCGCGACCGAGCCCGGCGAGATGGCCCGCCTCGCGCGGATGGTCGACCCGCGCGCGGTCGTGTTCACCAACCTCGGCCGCAGCGGGCAGAGCTTCGGCAGCCGCGAGGAGCACGCCCGCGAGCTGCTGAGCATGGCGGCCGGGCTGCCCGAGGACGGATGGCTGCTCATGGGCGAGCAGGACGCTTCGGTGCACGCCATGGCCCGGCAGATCTCGAAGGCGCGACTGCTGCCGGCCGGGGACCCCGCGCTGCCCCGGCTGACCAGGCTGCGGCACGTCGAGCGCTCCTCGCTGGTCCGCGCCGCGCTGCCCGGCGGCACGGAGGAGGACCTGCTGGTCGCGACCCCGTCGCCGGAGGTGCTCAACGACCTCGAGCTCGCGATGGGCGCCGCGACCCTGCTCGGGATCGCGCCGGCCGACCTGCTCGCGGCGGTCGCCGACTACACGCCGCCGTCGACGCGCATGCAGATGTGGCGCCGCCCCGACGGCGCGACGGTCGTCGGGGAGCTGGCCAACACCGACCCCCTCGCGCTGAGCAGCGCCCTGCGCACGGCCCGGTCCCTCATGGGGGCCCAGGGCCGCACCCTCATGATCATCGGCGATCCGCTGACCGGCCTGACCGCCGAGGGCGCCGACGCGATGGCCCGGTGCCTGCGAGCCGAGAACGTGCGGCTGGTCTGCGGCCTGGACGACGAGGCGCACGGCCTGATCGAGGCCGCGCTCGCGGGCAGCGAGGTGCCCGTGCACCGCTTCCCGGACGAGGACCGCATGCGCGCGTTCGTCGCGACCGAGCTGCGCCCCGACGACGTGGCGCTGGTGCACGTACCACGGGACACCATGGTCACCGACTCCTGGATGCACCTCGTGGAGGCCGCGGCCGCGACCCGGCTCTACGTGGACCTCGCGGCCGTCCGGGACAACGTCGCCGCCTTCCGCAAGCTCGTGGGCCCGCACACGCGGCTCATGGGGGTCGTGAAGGCGGAGGCGTACGGCACCAATCCCGTCACGGTCGCGCACACCCTGCGGGAGGCGGGCGTCGACTGGCTCGGCGTGGCCACCGCGGACGAGGGCGTCGCACTGCGCCGGGCGGGCGTGCAGATGCCGATCCTGGTCTTCCTCGCCGTGCCCGGCGACCTCGAGCGGCTGGTCCGGCACCGGTTGACGCCGTCGCTGTACTCCGTGGAGATGTACGACGCCGCCAGTCGCGCCGCCGCCGTGAGCGGTCGCCGGCTGGACGTGCACGTCGAGGTGGACTCGGGGATGCACCGCAGCGGGCTGTATCCGGAGGCCGCGATCGAGCTGCTGGGCAAGCTCAAGGGCAGCGAGCACCTGCGGCTGGCCGGGCTCATGAGCCACCTCGGCTGCCCCGACGACCCCGCCGAGGACGACCTGACCCGGGAGCAGCTCAAGCGCTTCGGCTCGGTGTGCGCGGCGGCGGACGAGATGGGTTTCGAGGATGTCGTACGGCACACCGCCGCCACGGCCGCCACGATCCGCTTCCCGGAGGCGCGCTACGACATGGTGCGCATCGGCATCGGCCTCTACGGCCTGCAGCCCTCGACCGCGACCAGCAGCCTGATCAGCCTCACGCCGGGCGTCGGCCTGGTGTCGCGGATCGTCGAGATCCACGACATGGCGCCCGGGGAGCGGGTCGGCTACGGCGGCCTGTTCCGCGCCCAGTCCCCGGACACGCGGATCGCGCTCATCGCCGCGGGCTACTACGACGCCGTGCCGCGCGCCTTCCGCAAGGTCGGATACGTGCTGGTCAACGGCCGCCGCTGCGAGATCGCCGGCACGATCTCGATGGACTCGATGGCGATCGACATCACCGGCCACCCGGACGCGGAGGTGGGCTCGGACGTGCTCATCTTCGGGCAGTACGCGGGCTTCTCGACCCCGATCGAGCAGGCCGCCGCGGCCATGGACACCGTCTCGCACGAGGTGCTGACCCAGGTCGGCCCCCGCGTCCAGCGCATCTTCACCCAGCACTGAGGTATTCGCGAACGGCCGCGGCGAAGGCGCCGGCGGGCAGCGTGCAGCTCCCGCCGGCCGGCTCGCCGGTGCCGCGCAGGGCCGGCGGCACCACCTCGGCGATCCCCTACTCGGCGCCCACGGCTACGAGTGGCTGGCGAGGTCCAGGATGCGCTCGAGGATCTGACGCGGGGGAACCGGCGGCTCCTCGGCCAGGCCCTGGTGGTAGAAGACCGTCGCCGGGGTCAGGCCCGGCAGGGAGTTGGCCTCGATGATGATGACCTCGCCCGTCTTGCGGTGCATGAAGGCGTCGATCCGGCCGTACCCCTCCATGCCCAGCACGTTCGCCGTCCGCGCGATGCGTGCGCGCACGGCGTCGACCGCCCCGGGCTCGACGCGGCCCAGCGGGGCGCCGGGCGGGGGCGTGATGTTGATGCCGGTGCCGCCCATGAACTTCTCCTCGAGCGACAGGATGCCCGCGCTCGCCACGGTGATCGACGGGTTCATGGCGACCATCGCGCCGCGCGGGCCGATCACGCCGACCGTCACCTCGATCCAGCCGGTGTCGCGCTCGCGGCCCCAGATCAGCTCGGCGTCGCCCGAGTGGTCCTCGACCCGCACGTCGTCGGTGTCGATGTAGTCCTCGAAGAGCAGGTGCTGGGGGCGGCTGGTCGGCATCTCGACCAGCTGGTCGGGGCCGAGCAGGGAGAACCCGGCGCCCTTGATGCGCCTCGCGCCGGCGTTGATCAGCTCCAGGTAGCGCTGCAGGTCCGAGGCGTTGCCCAGCGGCAGGATGCCGGCCGAGCAGCCGTCGTCCAGGGGCTTGACGACCACCCGGGTGTCGGTGACCTCGGTGATGATGTCGTGCCAGAGGGTCTCGATCACCGACTCCTCGACCGACGGGGGGACGTCGACGCGGACGCGGCGGGCGGTGTGGATGCCCTCGCTCTGCAGGGTCGCGACGACCTTGCCGGTCTCGTACTTGTCGGCGCACAGGCGGGACGCGGCCGGGCCGGAGCCGTTGTACCGGATGCCGTGCGCGTCCAGCAGCTCCTGCAGGGTGCCGTTCTCGCCCGCGCCGCCGTGCAGGGCGATGAAGACGAGCTCGTGACGGTCGAGGAACTCCTCCATCGTCAGCTGTACCGGCGGCGCGACGGACGTGCTGCGGGCCTCGGCGGGCAGCCGGAGGCGCTCGATGATCCCCTCGGCGAGGCGGCGGCGGCGCTCCTCGAGGCGCAGGCCGTCGCGGCAGGCGTACACGATCTCCTCGACGGAGTGGCGCAGGGCCGACGAGTACGACAGCTGCCAGACGGAGCCGTCGGGCGACAGGAGGTACGGAATCGGCGCGTACTTCTGGGAGCGGGCCAGCTTCAGCCACACGTTGGTCCCGCTCAGCACCGACACCTGACGCTCGGCCGTGGCGCCGCCGAAGAGCACGGCCACCGGCTCGCCGGTCTGGATCGTGGTGTCGTAGGGCGCGGTGAACTCGAGACCGTTGCGGTGCGCCGCGGCGCGCAGGACCTCGCGCAGGACGTCGGCGTGGGTCATGCCGAGCTGCGCGGCCTGGACGAACAGGAAGCTGTTCTGCTCCATGCCGCTGATCACGTTGACGTCGGAGACGAGCACCGTGCCGTCTTCCTCGAGCCACGCGTCGATGCGGGCGAAGTCGCGCAGGCCGAGGGTCTTGAACACGGCCTCGGCGGTGGCCTGGATGCGCGCGACCGTCTCGTCGTCCCGGGGCGGCGGGCAGTGGTAGTGCGAGTCGTTGCTGGCCAGATACTTGCGGCGGTAGTCGAAGATCTCGTCCTCGGTCGCCTGGTTCTGCAGCTCGATCTCGACCGGGATGAGCGCGACCGGCCCGTCGGGCCCGTCGAGCACGATGGTGGTCACCTCGACGCCGTGCATCCGCGGCTGGATGACGATGCGGTCGTGGCGGGTGCGCAGGGTGCGCAGGATGTCGGTGGCCGCGGCGCGGTCCCGGGCGACGAAGACGTCGATGCTGGAGCCGCCGGTGGCCGGCTTCAGCACCAGTTTGGCGACGTCCGGGAAGGCCTCGGTGACGACCCGCTCGGCCTCGGCGTCGGACATGGCGGCGTCGACGAGCACCGAGGGCACCGCGCCGATGCCGGCGGCGTCGAGGGCCTGCTTGGCCTTGTACTTGTCGAAGGCGGTCGCGCACGCCTCGGCCCCGGTGCCGACGAAGGGCACCCCGGCCTTCTCCAGCAGCGCCTGGACCTGCCCGTCCTCGCCGAACTCGCCGTGCATGCAGGGAAAGACCAGCCCGGCCGTGCGCAGGCGGGCGATGAGCTCGTCCTCGGTGAGCGGCCGGCCCTCGTGCGCCAGCTTGAAGTCGAAGTCGCTCGGGGTGTTGCAGTAGAGCAGCCCACGGGGGATGGAGTAGGGCCGCACCTGGCGGTCGAAGAAGATGATCTCGGTCAGATTGACGACCGCGCCCTCGAGGTGGTCCGCTACGGAGCGTGCGGAGTTGAGCGAGATCCCGCGCTCCTCGGACGGGCCGCCCAGCAGCAGCGCAACGTCGACCATCGTTTCCTCTTCATGTGGGCCACTTGAACGGGCCTTACCCTACACCGGGCATGTGTCACGCACTGTCGGCAAACGGAAGAGCAGCGCGGGACAGCGCAACGCGAACACAGTCGATACGGTCTGCCGCAGGTGTGCATTCGCCGCCGCGCGGGCTGGCGCAGTCACATCATTACTCTCCGCAGCGGCCACGCTCGCCACCGACCCCCAACCGGATCCACCTGGAGATCCGAGACGCTTACGCCCATGCGCCGCAGGTCATAGTCCGGAGGTCGTAGCGCCACCTTGCGAAGTGGGAGGACGGCGGTTCGAATCCCGCCGATCTACCCTTCCCGGCTCGCGTGCCACCGCCGACGGAGTGCGCGAATTCGCGTGAACGGGCACCTCGCCGACGGTGCGGTGCGCGTTCGCGCCAGCCTGCGCGAATGGGCAGCGTGGGAACCGGGCTGCACTATTCTGCGCGGCGTGGCGGACGTGTTCGAGATTCTGGTGACGCTCAACCTGAGCGCGGAGATTCCCGGCGACGAACTGGCGGAGCTGCGCTGGCACCTCGGGCTCGGCCAGCGACCCGAGGTCCTGCCGCTCACCGGGTCGTTCGATCCCGAGCCGGTGCTCGCCGAGCGCGGGGCCGCGTGGAGGGTGGGCGGGGCCGTGGTCGGCGAGCTGGCCGAGCGCGGGGAAGGGTGGGCCCTGACCGCTCTGCAGGAGGTACACCCGGATGAACTTCCGACCCTGCACGCCCTGCTCACCGGCGTCGCCCGGCACGCGGATCAGGTCGGGTTCGCGGGGTTCGTGCGGTTCTACGAGGACGATGCGCCGCAGTCGTTCACGGTGAGCGGCGGGCAGCTCGCACTGCCCGCCGCCGTGACCGGCTACTTGTAGGTGATGTCCGAGGACTTGAAGTTGCAGTGGCCGTCGCCCATGCCGTCACCGAGGTACTTCGGCTCGCTGCCCTTCGCCACGCCCGTGTACTCGGCGCAGACGTGGATCCCCGACGAGTTCGTGACGGTCACCCGGGTCAGCGTGGCGGTGTCGCCCCAGTTGGTGTTGATGCCGACGACGTACTTCGTCTTGTCCAGCAGCACGTTGTCCACGGTCACGTGGCGCTCGTAGTGGTTCGTGCAGTTGCCGCAGCCGCGGTAGAGCTTGCCGATGTCGCTGGCGTAGAAGCCGCTGATGTGCACGGTGCCGTTGCCGTTGTGCTGGAACACCTTGTCGGTCGCCGACTTGGCGCCGCCGCCGATCACGTAGGAGTCGCCGCCGCCGGTGCCCAGGAACGTGGCCGCGTCCTCGCCCACGTCCTCCCACCACACGTTCTGGATGGTGCAGCGGCCGAGGCAGTGCACGCCGTCACCCGCGGGCGAGCCGATGATGACGTTCTTGAGCGTCGCGCCGTCGGCGAGCTCGAACATCGGGTCCTGGCTCTCGCTCTGGCCGCCGTCGCCGATGCAGCAATAGCGCTTCATGCCGCCGTCGAGCGAGCCGCTCACCTTGATCGTGCCGCTCACCGAGACCGAGCCGGTGCTGCTCGGCCACGAGCCGGTCGGGGTGCTCCCGCCGCCCGACGTCGGGGTGCTGCCGCCGCCCGCGCCGAGCTTGACCAGCTGCCACTGCTGGTTGGCGCCGTCGAGGTTCTGGTAGCCGTCGAGCTTGGCACCGTCGGCGGTCGACCACCCCCAGACCTCGATGACCTTGTTGCTGTGGCGGTTGACGAAGCGGACGTACCCGTTCGCCGAGTCCTGCAGGCGGAAGTGCTGGGTCGTCGAGCCGCTGTCGGCGTTCTGCACGAGCTGCAGGCCGTCGGTGGCGTTGGGCAGGTCGAGGACCTTGCCGCTCATCACCGACCTGATCTTGTAGTAGCCGGAGCCGGCGTCGACGAACTTCCACTGCTGGACGGCGAGATCGTTGCGCGACCACTGGTTGACCGGCGCGCCGTCGTTCGTGGCCCAGTTGTAGACGTCGATGACCTTGCCGCTGTTGCGGTTGACGAAGACGTACGTCGCGCTGGTGTCGACGGTCGCCGCGGAGGCCGAGTTCGTGGCGACCAGCGTCACCCCCGCCACCGCGACGACGCCGGACGCGGCCGCGAGTGCGAGCCGCACCCGCCGCCGCGTGGGACTGGATTGCATCTGCTCCTCCGTTCAGGGGAAAGCGCATTCCTGAACGGGGACCGTAGACGGGTTTCGAAATGTGCGTCAACGGCCTGCAACAAGCCTGCAACGCGCCCACGGAATGTGACGTCACATCGGCGAGAGTCGCTGTAAATTACACCGCGTGCTGACCGTCGGCGTGGACCTCGCGGCCGCCGACGAGCGGACCGCGCTCGCGGTGCTGGAGTGGGAATCCGGCCGCGCCACCGTGCGTGAGCTGCACTTCGGCGTCGACGACGCCGCGATCGTGGACGCCGTGGCGGCGTCGGACAAGGCCGGGATCGACTGCGCGCTCGGCTGGCCGGAGCCGTTCACGCGCATGATCGTGGCGCACGGTGAGGGGCGGCCGGTCGTCGGTTCCGGGGCCGCCTGGCGCCGGAGCATGGTGTACCGCACCACCGACGAGGTCATTCGCGCGACCATTCCCGGACTCATTCCGCTGAGCGTTTCGGCGGATCGGCTGGCGCACGCGGCCATGCGGTGCGCGGCGCTGCTGTCGACACTCGCGGCGCGGGGCGTGGACGTGGACCGCTCCGGCGCCGGTCGGATCGTCGAGGCCTACCCGTCGGCGTCGCTCTTGCGGTGGGGGTTGACGCATCGGGGGTACAAGGGGAAGAGCTCCGTGCCGGTGGGCGCCCTGCTGGCCGCCGCCCCCTGGCTCGGCCTCGGCGCGTTCGAGCCGCTGATGCGCGGCAGCCACGACGCGTTCGACTCGGTGATCGCGGCGCTGACGGCCCGCGCGGCGGCGCTCGGGCTCGTGACGCGACCGGCGCCGGAGCAGCTGCGGCTCGCGCGGATCGAGGGCTGGATCGCGGTGCCGACGGCGCCCCTTCGCGACCTACCCTGAAGGCCGCCGCCGTCCTGGGTGAGGTCCAGGCGGGCCAGCTGTGTGCGGCTGGTGACGCCGAGCTTCGGGAACGCGCGGTACAGGTGGCACGGCGCTCATCCGGCGTCCGGCGGCGGCGGTCGCGTGGGTGCCCGACGACGCCATCATGGTCACCCGCGACCCGCAACTGCCGGTCGGCTCGACCGCGCACGTGTGGCTCGCCGACGGGACGCCGGCCGCGCTGCGCGTGATCGGGGAGCTGCCGGTCGGCAGTCCGTCCGATGCGCTGGTGGGTGCGGGAAATGCTTTTTCGGACTTATCCGCACCGACGCCGCCGTCCACCGCCAGCCGGACCGGACTGTTCGTGGTGCTCGGGATCGTGCTCGGCTACACCGCGCTGAGCCTCGTGAACACGCTGCTCATGACCGCTCCCGACCGCGCCGGGGAGCGCCGCGCCCTGCGACTGCTCGGCGCCCTGCGCTCGCAGGTCCGGCGCATCGCGCTACTGGAGGTGCTCGTGGCGGTGGCCGTCGGCATCGCCCTCGCCGCGCCGTGTGCGCTGGTCGCGGTGGGTGGGCTGTGGCTCACGCGGCTGCGGGTGACGGGCCCGCTGCCGATCGCCGTCCCATGGGCGGAGCTCGGCGCGATCACGGCCGGCACGATCACCCTTGCTGCACTGTGTAGTCTAGCCGACACTAGGAGATAGATACACGTGCTTCTATCTCCGCCATGATGAGACTGCTGGCCCGTGGGGCCACACTCCTGATGGCGCTCTCCGCCGGCGCCCTGGCCTGGAGCGCACCCGCCAGTGCGGCCATGCCCGACCGCTTCGCCTTCGTGCTGTGGAACGGCTCCGCCACCGTCGCCACCGGCACGACCCCGTCCGCGACGACCGTCGTGACCGGCCCGCCCGGGCGCTACCGCATCGTGTTCCCGGGCGCGGCCGCCGCGCGGGGCGTGGTACACGTGACCGCGATCAACGACATCCCGCACTGGTGCCAGGCGAACACGTGGGGCCCGTCCGGCGTGGACGAGATCGTGTACGTCGACTGCTACAAGGCCGGCGGCACGCCCAACTTCACGCCGTTCACCGCGTTCTTCGAGAGCAGCTCGCCGCCGTCCGCCGCGATCACGGGCCACTTCGGCTACGTGGACGCCCAGCCGACCGGCGCCCTGGTCAGCTCGTTCAACTCCGCGGGCGCGCCCAACACCGTCACCCCGGGCGCGCCCGGCCAGTGGCTCGTGAAGTTCCCGGGCCTCGCGACGCCGGGCCCGGTCGACGGCAGCCTGCAGGCGACGGCCGTCTCGGCGACCGCGGCCCGGTGCAAGGTCTTCAAGTGGAGCTCGGGCGCGGCGGGACAGACCGTCCTCGTCGGCTGCTTCGACGCGTCCGGGGCGCCCGTCAACACGCGGTTCACGCTGACGTACCAGTGGCAGACCTCCCTCTACGGCGCGAAGATCCCGCCGAAGTACTTCGGCTACCTGTGGAACGCCCCGCCGCTCGGCCCCGCCGCGACGAACTTCAACTCGGTGCTGGGCGCGGGCGCGAACGGCATCGCCTCCGCGGGCCTGGGCCTGTCGCTGCTGAAGTTCCCGCAGCTGGCCGTCACGCCCGACACCGTGCAGGTGACGGCGGCCGGCCCGACGTCGGACTTCTGCGGCCTGAACACGGCGTGGTTCCACTTCCCGCCGGACACCGTGGTCCGCGACGTCAACTGTTTCACCAACGCCGGGGCGCCGGTCAACACCGGCTTCCTGATCAGCGTGAACTCGCAGTTCTGAGCATCCACCGTTCGCGGCGGCCGGCCCCCACCAGTGGGCCGGCCGTCGCTCAGCGCTCACCCGCCGGGGGGGTTGCCACCTCCGGCGGGTGACGTTCAGCGCTCGTCGGTGGCGGGGTGCTCGCGCCGCCGGTGCCGCCGGACGGGCACCTCGGCGCACCGCTCGAGCCGCTTGACGGCGTCGTCGTCACGCTCCGGCAGCACGGTGGCGGACTCTTCGCGCCGCGTCACATCGTCGCTCATGACGCCCTCCTCAACGGAGCCGTTGCGTGATTCTACCATCACTTTGCGCAACCGAGTCCGCGATTGGCGCCGGGTGCGGGTCAGCCCATGGACTTCTGGCCGTCGATGGACTCGCGGATGATGTCGGCGTGGCCGGCGTGCTGCGCCGTCTCGGCGACGATGTGCGTGAACACGCGACGGGCGGAGCGGCGCGCGCCCGGCTTGAACCAGGGCGCCGGCGGCAGCTCGTGCGAGGCGTCGAGGTCACACGTGCGCACGAGGTCATCGGTCTGGGCGGCGATCTCCTCGTACCGCTGCAGCAGCCCCGAAAGCGTCTCGCCCTCGAGCATCTTGAAGCCGTTGGCCCACTCCTCGTAGCCGGCCTCGTTCTCGGGCGCGGCCACGGCCGCGGGGCCCTCGGTGACGAACCGGGCCCAGCCCTGCTCGATGCCGCTCACGTGCTTGATCAGGCCGCCGAGGGTCAGCTCGCTCGCCGTCGGGCGCAGCCGCGCCTGCTCGTCGGTCAGGCCGCGGACGGTGTTGCGGAGGAAGAAGCGGGCCGCACCCAGGGACTCCAGCAGGTCGGAGCGCTCGGGGGTGAGAGTCATCTTGGCCATCCTTGATCGCAGAAGTCGACGCGGATGACGTTACGCAGGGATGCGGTCAGGTTCTGGCCGCTTCCGCAGGACCCACAGGGCGGATCCGTACAGCCCGAGCCCCAGCAGGATGAACCCGACCGCCACGGCGGCGTTCCACGGGCCGGGCAGGTAGGTGGCCAGGAACCACGACATGTCCGCCCGGCCGGCGAGCACGAAGCCCAGCGCGACGACGCCCTGCGGGAACAGCGGGATGGCGCCGAGGCCGAAGCCCACGCCGGCGACGTTCTTCTGCACCGCCGACAGCTCCTCGAAGCGGCGCATCGACGTGCCCGTCACGGGCTTGCGGCCGGTGCGCATGGTCTCCAGCAGCTCGGGGCCGTGGGTGCGCAGCCGGGCCTCGGCCAGGCGCCCGAAGAGCCAATAGCACAGCGCGCCCGTGGCCAGGCCCACCGGCACGCCCACCCAGCCGAGCCAGTGGGCGGCCAGGCCCGCGGGCAGGCCGGTGGCGAGGACGAGGGCCAGCATGAGGTACGCCAGGCCGGTCAGCCCGCCCTCGTCCTCGCTCGTGCGCAGCGGGTTGCCCGAGCGGCGGCGCGGGTCCGTGGCCGGGACGAGCGCGTAGACCGACACCAGCGGCACCAGGCCGGCCGCGCCGCCGAGCAGGGCCGGCAGCAGGGCGAGGACCAGCGGCCAGGGGCCGCCGACGATCGCGGTGCACACGACGGTCAGCACGATCGCGACGGCGCCCTGGGTGGCGGCCCACGCGAGCTGGCGGCCGCGGACGTCGGTCGCGCCCGGGCTCATCATCGTGAGCCACAGTGCGGTGCCGTCGGTGCCGTACAGGTTCGAGGCCATCCCGGCCGCCATGACGATGAAGATCGGGCCGGCGTACGGCAGCATCCCGTTCCAGCCGATGACGAGCGGGCTCGCGGCGAACCACAGGCCGTAGGCGAGCGAGAAGGCCAGCTGGTGGTTGCGGACCAGATCGCGCGACCAGGTGCGCAGCTCCTTGGCGACCACGGCCCCGGCCGCGGTGGACGCGGCGATCGGGCGCCGGGCGCGACCCGAGACCCGCGGGCGACCGGCCCGGCGGCCGAGCAGCGCCGCCCACAGGCCGAGCAGGAGCAGCACCAGGCCCGCCAGCGCGGCCAGCGCCCACCACTCGCCCCGGACGGCGAGCAGACCCCAGGCCGAGGGGAGGTACCACACCACGGCCGGGGTGCCCGACACGCCGAACGCGATCATGAACACCCAGATCTGGCCGAGCGAGCTGAGGACGACGCCGTTGATCACGCCCGCGGCGATCGCGCCGACCCGGCTGCGCAGGGCGACGCCGACCACGGCCACCGAGATCTTCGACAGCAGCACGAAGACCGCGAGTTGCAGCAGCATCGCCGGTACCGCCACCAGCGTGCCGACCACCCCGATCCGCGTCCCGGCCACGATCAGCCCGGTGAGCGCGGCCAGCGACACCAGCGGCGCGACGCCGACGAAGGACGCGGTGAGCAGGCCGGCCGCGAGGCGCCGGGGCGAGATGCCGAGCATCGCGAAGTGCTCGGGGCGCAGCGTCTCGTCGCCGCCACCCATGAACACCGGGCCGAGCACCCAGCCGAGCAGCCACACGGCGAGCCCGGCGGCGAGGTAGTCGGGGCTGAGGTAGCCGAGGAAGGCGGTCCCGGCGGCGAGCACGAGCCCGATGGTCGCGCCGGTGCCGGCGGTCTGGGCGCGCCGGCCGCGGTACGCGTGGCGCATGACCGCGAGCTTCATCTGCGCCATGGTCAGTTCGACAGCCACGACAGCTCCTTGCCCATCCCGGCCCGCTCCCCGCCGACCAGCCCGACGAACGTCTCCTCCAGCGTCCGCGCGCCGCGCACCGCATCGAGCGGCCCGGCCGCGACGACCTTGCCGTCGTCGACCACGCCGACGTGGTCGCACAGCTGCTCGACCAGCGCCATCACGTGGCTGGACAGCACAATGGACCCGCCGGTGGCGACGAACCCGCGCAGGATGGTCTTGATGGTCGCGGCCGACACCGGATCGACGGCCTCGAACGGCTCGTCGAGCACCAGCAGCCGCGGCGCGTGCAGCAGCGCGGTGGCGAGTCCGATCTTCTTGCGCATGCCGGTGCTGTACTCGATCACGAGCGTGCGCCCGGCGGTGTCCAGTTCGAGCACCGCCAGCAGCTCCTGCGCCCGCTGGTCCACGACGTCGCGCGGCATCCCGCGCAGCAGGCCGAGATACGTCAGGACCTCGCGCCCGGTCAGCCGCTCGGGCATCGCGAGGCCGTCGGGCAGCACGCCGACGAGCGCCTTGGCCGCGGCCGGCTCCGCCCAGACGTCCCGGCCGAAGATGCGCGCGGACCCGGCGTCGGGGCGCAGCAGCCCGACCGCCATCGAGAGGGTCGTCGTCTTGCCGGCCCCGTTCTGCCCGACGAGCCCGAAGAACGAGCCCTTGGGCACGGCGAGGTCGATCGCGTCGACGGCGACCTTGTCCCCGAAGCGCTTGGTCAGCCCGGCGATCTCGAGCGCCGGCCCCGTTTCCCGTGACATGCATTCACGGTAAAAGATCTGTGTGGCGACCGGATTGAGGCTGCTTCCCGAGCAGGGGTGCAGTTATCTGCACCCCTGCGCGCCACCCCCGGTCAGCGGCGAGCGCGCTCGATGACCTCTTCGGGTGACAGCGGCGCCTTCGGGTGGTGCGTCAGGCACAGCGGCGTCCGGACCTTCACGAACGAGAAGCCCTCGCCCGCCGCGTAGAACTGTCCACTGCCGAGCAGCCCGATGTCCGGCAGCCTCCCGCCCTTGGCCTGCGCCAGCTCCTTCGCCGCGTCGATCTGCGCCGGGGCGTTGAGCAGCCCGAAGAACTGCGTGGTGGCGTTGCCCGAGATCTGGTTGTGCAGCCCCTTGGGCGCCTGGGTGGCGAAGACGAGCCCGAGCCCGTACTTGCGCGCCTGCGATGCGAGCGTGATCGTGCTCGCCGTCGAAGCGGTCGTGCCCGTAGCCGGTGCCAGTGTCTGCGCCTCGTCCATGATGAACAGCCCGCCGAGCGGCCGATCTCCGGCCGGATTGCGCTTGAGCCAGGTGAACAGTGCCATCTGCAGCTGGTTGACGAAGCCCTGCTTCTCCTCGTCGGACATCAGCCCGATGAAGCTGATCACGGACACGCGAGCGCGCTTGCCCTCGGGAGGAGTCAGCAGTACCGCCGGATCCGCCGACGCGCCCCGCCCACCGAACAGCGGATCGTTGACCATCGCTGCCTTGAGCGTCTCGGCGAGGTCATTGGCGAGCTTGCCGGCCCTGGCCATCCGGCTCACGTCGTCCGGCAGATCCGCCAGGAAGTCCGTGAAGCCCTCGAGACCGACCTTGTTACCGCGCGCGTAAGCCCGCAGCGCCTCATTGAGCACCGCCTTGCCCTGCTGGGCGAGCTTCGTCGTGCCCCCGACGCCGGCCCGCGGCGCGAGCGCCTCTACCGCCGCGCGGACCGCCTGATTGAACTCGTCCGGCGAGTCCCGCACCGGCGTGAAGTCCGGCAGTGGCTGGAAACTCAACGGCCGGCCCCCGCTGACGGCGGGCGTCCACACCGTGACGTCCGTGTGCTCGAGGTAGTCCCGCGCCCGCTCCTCGTCGCCGGGTCCCCAGCCGGCGGGCGGCTCGGGCCACGGGTCCCCCAGCCGCGCCAGGTCGTTGTTGGGGTCGAGCACGATCGAGGACACGCCCTGACGAGCGCACTCCTCCACGAGCCGCCGGATGAGCACGGTCTTGCCGGAGCCGGAGCCCGCGAACACGACGGTGTGCCGGCGCAGCGACTCCAGGTCGACGACGAACGGCGCCTCGTCCTCAATGACCTTGCCGAGCCGAATCGTCCGGCCGTCCGGCGGCGGCTCCTGCTGCTGCGGCACGGCGGGGATCGAAGGCGGGGACGCGGGCTGATGCTCGCCGAACAGCGCGGCGAAGAGCTCGGTCCTGCTCGCCGGTCTGCGGGAGACCAGCCACTCGCCGAACAGGGCGTTCGGAACTGCCTGCATGCGCCGCAGCGCGTCGAACACCTTGAGATCGGCGTCGTCGATCCGGTGCCAGATTCCGCCGGCCGCGATGAACTTGTCGATCGTCTCCTTGGTACGCGCACCGGTCGGCCACTCGCCCCGCCGCAGCAGCACGAGCCGCCGCTGCGGCACGGCGAGATCGAGCCCGGACATGACGCACGCGTTCTTGATGCGCGTGGTCACCGCGCGGGCGTTGGGGTGCGCGATGGCCCGGATGGCCCAATGCGCCTCGTTCTCGGTCGTCTCGTCGAGCACCTGGATGAGCCGCCCGTGCAGCGCGGGCTTGGCTCCCGGCTGCGGGTCCTGCTTGAACACCGCGCCGGTCGGCGACTGCTCGCCGATCCACGCGTTGATCCCGGCCGCGAGCAGCGGCGGCATCTCGATGTCCTCGGTGAGATGGTCGAGCGCCGCGTGGACGTCGGCGGAGGCGACCAGCTCCTGGAACATCGCATCGAGCGGCGCCAGGTCGCCGGTGACCGGCGGCGGGAGGGGCGGCAGGTTTTCGTCGAAGCGGCTCAGCTCGACGATCTCGTCCTCGATCAGGCACCGGTGCAGGTGCTCCTCGACCCGGCGCAGGAGCGCCCGCGGAGTGTAGTCGCGCGCGTCGTCGAAGGCCTCGGGCCGGATGGGCCACGTCGGGTATGGACTCGGCACGTGATACTCGGCGTACGTCTTCGTCAGCCGCTTCTCGACGATGGCCCGGGCGATCTCGGCGCTGTCGATGCGGTCGTGCAGGACCGTCGCCCGGAAGCGCTGGGTCACCGGGCCGGCCGTGCTGCGCTCGAACAGCGCCCACGTGTCGGGCAGGCAGGACATCACCACCAGGGTGCGCTGGGTGATGTCGCGCAGCGTCAGGAGTCCGTCCGCGATCGGACCGACCACGGCGTGCAGCTCCTCGTCCAGTCCCTGATCGCGCTTGAAGAAGGTGTTACTGGTCTGCGCGAACAACGTGTCGAGCTGGTCGATCGCGATCACGCTCGGGCTCAGCGTCAGCGCGATGAGCCGGGAGATGTCGGCCACCACCTCGGCCGGCTTCCGCGTGGCGGCCGTGAATCCCCAGTCGGTGCGGTCCGAAGGCTCCGGAGGTTCCGAGATCAGGTGGGCCTGGCCGATGTCCTGGTGCTCGAAGTCGGGCGAATTGAACAGGACGAGCGCCCGGGCGGTGTCCTGGCACTCGCGCCCGGTGACAGCATCGAACCGCCGGAGTCCGGCGATGAAGGCGTCCAGCTGCGGGCGGGTCACCGGCGTCTGCCCCGCGACCGCGTCCCGGACCTCCGGGGTGAGGCCGAGCTGCGGGGTCAGCCGGCGCAGGAACGTCTTGAGCTGCGTGCCCCAGCCGAAGGCATCCCGGCTGAGCCCGCTGATGATGCCCTGGACGGTGCTCTCCCAGAAGTTCCGGCCGCTGATCATGTTGACCAGGAAAAAGTACCCGCCACCGTCGGCCCGCTGGATCGTCTCCCGCACGGCACCGAGCAGGTGCGTCTTGCCCGAGCCGGCGCGGCCCTGCAGCGCCACCGCGAGCGGGGTCGTGGTGTCGCTGCGCCGGGCTCGCTGGACGCCGCTGAGGATCTCGCGGACCGACTTCTCGTGCAGCTCCGGCACGTCGTACGGCGACGAGTGCCAGATGTCGTCCGGGGTCGGGGCGGGGTTGAAGTGCAGTGCCTCCAGCGCCGCGCGCGCGGCCCGGCTGATCACGGCCGGCCGATCGACAGGGCGTGGCTGTCCTCACCGCCGATGCTCAGGGCGGCGGCGCGGTCACGTGGCTCGAGCGCCTTCGTGTTGGCGACGGGGATGATGCGGACACCGTCCTGGCGCAGGAGCGAGCGCAGCGCCTCGTCGACAGCGTCCCGGCTCAGTTCGGTGAGCTGGTCGCGCAGATCGGCCAGCCCGACCCACTCCCCCGGCCGTCCGGCAAGCTGGGCATAGACCGCGCGCACACGGGCTTCGGCATCGACGTCGGCCCCCGCATCGACCGGCTCGGCGTCGACCTCGCCGGCGGGCGCAAGAGGCCGGAAGAACTCCCCCTCAGTGATCTTCACGCTGTGGCTGGTCTGCAACTGCTCCAGCCCGCGGCGGATGTTGCCGAGCAGGGTGATGAGGGTGCGGGTGGCGCTCTTGCTCGCCTTCGGCGGCTCCATCGTGTGCAGTTCGCGCACGACTCGCCAGCCGCGATCGGTGAGCGAGTGCGAGAACGGCCGGTGACTACGGTCCGTCGCCACCAGGCCGAGCTTCGACTCCAGCTTGGTGTTGTCGGCCCCGGTCAAGGAGAAGCCGGCCAGCTCCTTGAGCTCGTTGTTGTTCAGCTCGCGGGCCTCCGACATGAGGACGACCAGCGCGAGGATCTGGTTCGGGGTAAGGCTCGGGACGTCGTCGGCGGGCATGAGGCCTCATTTCTGGGTGAGAGGGGTACGGCGAAGGAGCAGCAGGCGTTGGATCGTCAGCGCCGCGGCGGACGGATCCGCGAGGACCTGCTCGTTGGTGAAGCGCAGAACGGCGTGCCCGAGCAGTTGGAGCCGGGCGTCGCGCAGGCGGTCGTCGGCGTACTTCCAGCGGCCGCGATGGTCATCCCCGTCGACCTCAACCACGAGTCCGTCGCCGGGCCAGTACAGGTCCAGGCGGTACGACTTGCCGAGCAAGTGCCACGAGAGCTCCTCGTTCCAGCGGCGCCCGCGGGCCCAGTCATGCGGGGCCAGTGCCCGCTCCAGCGCCTGCTCGGCCGGGCTGTCGGCGCGGGGCCGGCCGGACAGCGGCGGATACGTCAGCAGCGGCGGCCTGGGCTCCTCGCCGTCGACCTCGGCCGGTGGCAGGCGGGTCAGCTCGGGCGGCAGGGTGATCCGGATCGTTCGTATCCGGTCCACGCCACCCAGCGAGCCGCCGGCCATCCAGACGCTGAAGCGCCCGTGCTCGGCCAGCCACTCCGCGGCGGCGACGAGCGCGTGCAAGCCTGGCCCGGCCGGCACGTCGAGCAGGATCGCGACGGACGAACGCCGGTAGGCGTCGGCCAGGATGAGCCCGAGCCCGCGGGCACGCACCTCGGCCGGAAAGTGCGCCGAGCCGGCCATTTCGCCCCGCAGGGAGCGCTCGGCCGCGGCCATGAGAAACGGCCCGAAGTGGTCCGAGCGCGCCGAGACGGTGGCCGCGATCGCGCGAGCGGCCGCGATGCCGAGCGCCGACGGACCGTCGAGGCGCTCGGCGCCGGGCAACCACGCAGGAAAGAGACTGTCCGCGGCGCGGTCCAACGCGTCGAGGAAGGTGGCGATGTACTGCCCGACGCCCAGCCTCGGCGGCGGGCAGAACCGGACGATCGCCGGAGCGCCGGCCGGCAGGGGATCGAGCCCGACGCTCAGCAACGACGGATCGACGTCAGCCAGGAAACAGACCTGGCCGGACGGCGGCTCGGCCCACCAACCGACCCCCGATGTCACAGTTCCCGACCGTACGCGGGGGCCAGGTCGGCCGCAGTCATCTCTTCACCCGACCCATTCCGGGACCTCGAGCGCGGCGAGCTGCACCCGCGAGACGATGTCGAGCTTCTTGAAGATCCCGCGCAGGTGATGGTTCACGGTGTGCGACGTGATACCGAGCCGGTGGGCGATCTGCTGGTTGGTCAGGCCCTTGCGGACGAGCCCGGCCACCTCACGCTCCCGCTTGCTCAGCACCGGGCGGCCGGTGTCGTCGGGCTGACCGGCCGACATGACGGCCAGGACGACGATCTTGCCCTCGCCGGGCATGCCGGCCAGGAGCCCGCGCAGTGCCACCTCAACAGCGGCGATGTCGTACATGCCGTCCTCCCCCAGTAGACCGGACGCCGAGCGTTTAGTGGAATTTACTGGAGAATAGCGGAGCCGTGCAATGGCGTTCCTGGATGCAAGTGGGGATTGCTGGAAATTACTGGGAGGCGTACGGTCGGCACATGACCGATGACGCGGAGGAGATCGAGCGCGAGCTCGCGGCGCTCCGTGCGCAGGTCCGGCAGGCCCGCGCCGCCGGCGACCGGCCGCGCGAACGCGCACTCCGCGCGCAGCAACGCGCACTCGAGACGGCCTGGGAGGACGCGCTCGCTCCGGAAACGCTCGACGCCCCCGCGCCGCGGGAGGGTGGCTCGCTGCTGCCGCTGCGCGAACAGGTGCACGGCGCGCTCACGCTGCTCGCCGTGCCGGCGGCGCCGAAACTGATCGCCCAGGTGTACAACGCGTGCTTCGGCGGCGACATCGACAGCGCGAAGCTCACCAGCCTGCGCCGCGACGAGGAGCGTTCGTTCCGCATGAACGCGTTCGCACGGCCGTACTACCTGTGCGCGGCGCTCGCCGCCGACCGGTTCTCGCCGGTGCGCGGACTGCTCGCGATCTCCACCTGGACCCTCGAACAACGCATCATCGGCGCGCTCAGCCCGCGCGTCGACTTCCTGAAGGCGGCCGTGCGGATCGCGGAACACGTCGAACGTCTTCCCGATACCGACCGGGCCACCACCCGCCTACTGTGGCTGTTCGCCGAGAACATTCCCGGCGCCGCGGACGGCATCGGCTCGGCCAAGCCCGCGGTCGTCATCCGCGCCGCCGAGGCCGAGCTGGCGACGCACGAGCCGGTCGACCGGTCGCACCGCGAAGCGGCCGCCGCCCGGGCCCGGGCCCAGCTCGACGACGCCTGCCGGTTGTTCGGCGTCAATTTGAAGACGGTGCCCAGAACCGGCACATGAGTGCCCGCCACCGGCACGCGAGTGCCCGAAACCGGCACGAGAACCACCGCGAAGGAAGTGCCACCGTGAACAGCACCGAAGACCGGCTCGCCGAGATCCGCGGTCCGGTACCGCCCGTGGCCCACAACGCCCGCACGATCGCCGCGCTCACCACCAACCCCGGCTGCGCGCGCCGCGCGGTCATGGACGCGGCCGGCGTCGACAAACGCGCGGTCGCCTCGCGCGTCGGGTTCGCGCCGCCCTACGGCCAGTCACCGTTCGCCATCACGCGCACTCGCTCGTTCATCGCGCAGGTGAAGGCGAACGGCTGCGCGGAGCTGCTGCGCATGCTGCGCGAAACGCTGCGCCTGGACATCAAGGAAGTGGCGTACCGGGACCTGGAGGACGCGGGCGGCAACGACAGCCAGGAGGTCCGTCACCAGCTGGCCCGCCAGGTGCTCGGCACCGCCGCGAAGCAGGTCGACGACGCCGGCACGCTGTTCGACCACCCGCTGCTCAAGCTCCCGGTCGGCGGCCGGCAGGTGTTCCTCGAGCCGGACCTGATCGCGTTTCAGTACCAGGGCGTCTTCCACATCATCGCGATCAAGTCGTTCGCCGTGATCGACGGCCAGGCCGACGGCGGGAAGGTGGCCTCGGCGGCCGTGCAGTCCGCGGTGTACGTCGTGGCGCTGCGACACCTCCTGCAGGAACTCGGACACGATCCCGCGGCCGTTTCCGATCGAGTCGTGCTCGTCTGCCCCAAGGACTTCTCCAACCACGCGGTCGCCACGCTGCTCGACGTGCGACGGCAGCTGACGGTGCTGAAGCGGCAGCTGGGCAACATGGAGCGCATCGACCAGCGGCTGTCCCATGTGGACGACGGCGTCACGTTCGACCTGGCCCCCGACCGCGACGGGCGCCCGACGCGCGCGATCGGCGAGCTGTGCGACGCGATCGAGCACATCCCCGCGCGTTACTCCCCCGAGTGCCTGTCGACGTGCGAGATGTCGTACTTCTGCCGCAACGAGGCCCGCGGCCGCACGCACGCGCTCGGCAAGTCGGTGAGCGAGGAGCTCGGCAGCGTGGACACCGTCGAGACCGCGCTGCGCCTCGCCGCGGGTGAGCTCGAGCCGTCCCCGGAGCAGCAGGAGGCGGCGGCGGTACTGCGCGCCGCCCTCCGCCTGCGCGAGGAGTGCCTGGCGTGAGCTCGCTGACCGCACTTGCTCGAGCATTGGCCGTTCGCGCACAGGCCGCCCAGCCCATCGCCACGGTGCGGCACGTCCACCTGAGCGAACGCCCTCTCGTCCTCATCCCGCTGACGATGGCCGGCGAGGCGAACGCTCCCCTGGCCGCGATGGTCGGCTCGGCCGCGGACCAGCCCCGCCTGCTGGTCGTGCCGCAGCCCCGCAACCGCGATCAGCGGTTCCGGTTCGCGGCCGACCTCGGCGACATCGTGAAGTCCTATGTGGACAGTTTCGCCCGGCACCAGGAGGACGTGAAGGGCCGCCGGCGGTTCGCGGATGCGCCGCAGCTGCTGGTACCGAATCCGGGCGGCATCGAGTTCGTCAGGCTGTTCGGCCGCTCGACCCGCCTGCGCCGGACCTGGGGCGAGTACGCCGTCAAGCCCGTCGTGCCCACGCTGGGCAAGTGGCTGACGTTCTTCGCCGAGCGCGCGGAGCACCCCGGCTCGTCGCTGATGCTCGCGATGACCTCCGCGCTGAGCATGCACTGGGCCACCGGCCAGAGCGCCGTCGAGGACGCCAACCTCGCCGCCCTCCTGGCCTGGTTCGGTGACGACCCGTTCGAGGCTGCCCTGGCGGCCGAGGATCCGGAGCGCTGGCCCCCGGCCGGCCCCGCGACCGACCCCACGTTCGACGCGGCCACGCTGGCGCCGGCGATCGAGCGGTACGGCAAGACGGACGCGGACTCGATCGCCCGCCAGATGACGTTCGAGCGCCTGGCCGCGGCCCTGCGCACCCAGCTCGAGCCCACCTGGCAGCTCATGTGGCAGGGCATCGACCTGTTGCGCGCTTTGCCACCGGGGGCGAGCGTGGTCGAGCGCTGGGCCGACGATCGCGACGCATACAGCAACTACGTGACGTACCTGGACAGCGGAGGCGGCCTGCCCCAGGCGCGCCGCGACTCCGCCGTCGCCGCGGCGCGCCGGCTGAACAGACTCGAACGCGCGCAGGCGCTGTTCGACGCGCAGCGGGCGCTGGACGACCCGCTGGTCATGGCCGAGTTCCGCCTGACCGGCGAGGCTTTCGCGGGCGAGGTCGTCGCGGCCGAGCCGAACCGCCTGGACGCCTCGGGCGCGCGCCGCAAGCTCCGTCCACATGTGACAGTCCGCACCTCGGATCCGTTGCGTCTTGGCATCGGTACCGATGTGCAAAGCCCTTCCCGCCGCTCCCAGACGGGCCGGATCGTCGCCATCGACGGCCCCGATGTCGTGCTGGAGCTCACGGGCGGCATGGGCCGGGCGCTCACACCGGCGCCGGGCAGCGTGCCCGAGGTGGGCGAGCACGTCACGTACAGCACCGTGTCGACGAGCTTCCAGCCCGGCGGCAACTTCCCGTCCGCCGAGGACACACCGTGGACGCACGGCGGCCCGCCCCCACCCCCGGAGCCGACCGAGGAGGACGCCGTGGAGGCCTGGTCATGACCGACATCTTCCCGGCCGTGATGGCAGACCTGCAGTCCTCGAACGCGCGCGGCGTGGTGGTCGACTCCCCGCCGGGCGCGGGAAAGTCCACATTGGTCGTTCGCGCCGCGCGGCACATCGCGGAGACCGGCGAGCCGCTGGCCATCGTGGCGCAGACCAACGAGCAGGTCGACGACCTGATCGCAAACCTGGCCCGGTCCTCCCCCACGCTGCCGATCGGCCGCCTGTCGGCCCAGAACTACGTCCCGGTTCCGCGCATCGCGACCCACAACAACGTGACCGTGGACACCGCGGTCGCCGGCCTGGCGGGCTCCGCGGTGGTCATCGGCACCGCGGCCAAGTGGTCGACCCTCAACCAGGGCGAGTGGCCGTGGGCCATCGTCGACGAGGCGTACCAGATGCGCTCGGACGCCCTGCTGCAGATCGCGGGCCGCTTCGACCGCACCCTCTTCGTCGGCGACCCGGGCCAGCTGGACCCGTTCTCGACGGTCGAAACCGAACGCTGGGCGGGCCTGTCCTGGGACCCGCAGCTGAGCGCGGTGGCGGTGCTGCTGCGCCACAACGAGGTCCCCGTGCACCGCCTCCCCATCTCCTGGCGCCTGCCCGCCACGGCCGCCCCGGTCGTGTCGGAGGCGTTCTATCCGTTCACGGGCTTCACCGCGGGCACGTCGCTGTCCGACCGCTCGCTGTCGTTCTCGACCCACGCCTTCGGAGCGTCCCCTGTGGACGGCACGCTCGAGACGGCCGCGGCGACGGGCTGGGCCCTGCACGAACTCCCGGCGCGGCACAGCATGCGCACGGACGCCGAGATCGCCCAGGCCTGCGCGGACGTCGCCCTGCGCCTGCTGGCCCGCGGCCCCGTCGCCGTCTCAGAACGAGCCCGCGGCGGCGCCCCCGTGACGGCGGACCGAATCGCGATCGGGACGGCGCATCGCGACCAGGCGGCGGCGGTACGGCAGTTCCTGCCCCCGGACTCGGGCATCACCGTGGACACGGCGAATCGCTTGCAGGGCCGCGAGTACGACGTGACGGTGGTGTGGCACCCACTGTCGGGCCGGCGCGACGCGACCGCCTTCCACCTGGAGGCGGGGCGCTTGTGCGTGCTGACGTCGCGGCATCGGCACGCCTGCATCGCGGTGGCGCGAGCCGGCATCACGGAGCTGCTGAACGCCCACCCGTCGACGGGCCGCGTCTACCTGAACGAGATCGTGAAGTTCCCGGACGGCTGGGAAGCCAACATGGCCGTCATGTCCCACCTCGAACAACACCGCGTACCGGCCTGACTGGGTGCTACCGCGCCGTCCACGAAACTATCTTGAACTTCTATGCGATTCGTAATGGCGTCGCGATTCTGGCGCCGTGCGTCTCAAACGATCGCGGCTGTACTCAGTCCTGGCGGCGCTCGCCGTGCTGCTGGGATGGTGCGTCAACGTGTCCGGCGGCCGCGACGCCGACGGCACGAAGGTCCAGCTGTGGACGTGCCTCGGCAACACCGCGCAGCAACGGCGGTTCGTGAACGGCAACCTGCGCAACCCGATCTCGGGCAAGTGCCTGGACGCCGACGGCCGCGGCACCGCCAACGGCACCCACGGCCCGGACCCGCACCGGCCCGGGCCGCGTGCGTCACTCCGCGCTCGGCGTCCGCGCACGCCACTCGGAGGCGGTCAGGGCGTACTGCACCTCGCTGTCACCCTCGCGATCGAACGTGGCCACGTGCCGGAGCCCGGCCTTCTCCATCACGCGGCGCGAGCCCGCGTTGACGGCCATGGTCTCGGCGAAGACCCGGTCCACGCCCACCACGTCGAAGCCCCGCGCGATCAGGGCCCGGCTCGCCTCGGTCGCGTAGCCCTTGCCCCACGTCTCGCGCCGGAGCCGGTACCCCAGCTCGATACCCGAGCGGTCGACCTCGGCGGGCGGGCCATCATGCCGGTACGGCCGGAAGAAGATCCACCCGAGGAACCGCCCGTCGGCCTCGACCGCCCAGTAGCCGAGGTCGTCGCCCCGCTCGTAGTGGCCCAGGATGAACGGCATCATGCCGCGGATCGTCTCCCGCGGCGTCGGACGGCCGCCGTTGAGGTGCCGCATGACCTCCGGATCGCCGTCGAGCTCGACGAGGTTGTCCAGGTCGTCCTCGGCCAGCCGCCGCAGCGTCAACCGCTCAGTTTCCAGGTGCACCCGCATGGCGTCGATCATCCCAGAACGACCTATACTTCCGTGCCTTACATACGCACCGAGTGATCGATGGTCGGCAACCACCCCAACGGGATAGGTTCGGCCGTCTGCAACGCGTGCCGATCGATCCGGGGAGCCGCCGTTATGGTTGAGCAGGGCCGGCCCCACGAATCGGACTGGGCAGCCGCGTTCGACCAGATGACGTCTCAGTGGGCCGATCTTGAGTCCTCGCCTATCGACTACACCGATTGGGCGAGTCAGTTCAAACGGATGTCCGCCCAGCAAGCTGCGCTCGATACCGCCGGACTGTGGCGCTCGGCGCCGGCTGACCTCCTCACCATCTGCGGCGTTCACCACCGCGAAACGGCACACAGTTCGGCTCTGGCTTGGCTGTGCAGCGACAGCGAGACACACGGACTGGGCGCGCTGTTCCTCCGCGAGCTTCTTGCGTTGGCCGGCGAAGCTGATCATCCGACCGGCCCTTTCGAAGTCGGCACCGAAGTTGTCCGAGCGAACTCCCGCGCCGACTTGGTTGCGGAAAGCATGGACGTCACGCTCATCCTTGAGATCAAGCTCGACGCCAACGAGTCGCCCCGGCAGTGCCAGCGGCTCTACGAGGATTGGCACGGCACCCCTGGACTACGCCTGTTGTTCGTCACACCTACCGGTCGCGCACCGGTCACAACCACTTCGTTGGCTGCTGCCGCCGCTTGGCGAACAGCGCCTTGGCGACGAGTTCTGCAGGCGCTCGACCGCGCCGTCACCATCAGCGAACGTCCGCCCACGGATGTCGTCGCACAGTACCGCCAGACTTTGCATCGCCTCTACGGAAGGAGATCCGGGTGACGATCGAGGAATTCGGCCGGAAGCCGCTGTCAATTCCGCCGATCGACGACCCCCAGGTTCGATTCTATCTCGATCACTGGCACGCCATCGAGACATGGGCAGCGCTGCGCAGGGATGCCGACGAGGCCCTTCAGGACCGGCTGCTGGACCTTGTCGATGTACTAGCCGACGATGCCCGCACGATAGGCGATGACATCGACATCCACACGGATACCAGCGACCGGCGAAAGCCGCGAATCGCCATCAGCCGTCGCTCGTGGCGCGATGCGGCCGGTCGGGTCCCGGCCGCGACCGTGATCGAGTGGCAGAAGCCGTTGATCGACCGAGACGGCGAACTGCAGTTGTATGTCGGTCTCCGTGTCGGGGAACGTCGACGGCGCGACCAACAAGTGGGCGCACAGCTCAGCGGCCTGGCTGCGGCGTTCCGCCAACGGCTTGGTCGCCCGTGGGAACGCGAGGACGAGGCCTTCCCGGTCTGGCGGTGGGTCACCGTACCTGGAACAGTGATCGATGAGATCGCGTTACTCGAAGATGCTCGGGCCGGTGCGTGGGACTGCTGGAATGTAACCGCGGGAGCGATCGACGACATTCTGGCTCACTGACGCGGGTGCTCGGCCGCGGGCCGGCGCCGGAGGCGATATTGGCCGCGGTCGACACGCTCGAAGTCGTCGAAGACCGTCGCGTGGTGGTCCGGCGCGTCGGCGCACATGCGGGACACCACATGGGTGCGGATCGTCGACTCGGCGTACCGGCTGCCCCGACGCCGCATCTCAACAAGCACGTCGTTGAGATCGAAGGTGTCGCGGCCCGACCGGCGCAGAACGTCGGCAACCGCAAGCAGGATCTCGTCCCGCGCCGTCGAGGCGGACAACGCGGGCGGGCGCTGCCGCGGGACCGGAGCCTGGGCCAGGATCTCCTGCGGAACTTGGACAGGCCGATGGAGCCGCTGGACCGCGATGGTCAACGATCGCAGCTCGACAACGCTGCCCCGCGCCGCGCGGACGGTGCTGTAGGGCTGCCAATGGCATCGGTACCGGCCCGTCAGCACCAGGGGCGTGTCCCGCTTGCTGGTGGTGCCGGAGCCCGCCGCCGAGGACCACGCGAGCGTCCCGGCGAGCACGCGGTCCTCGTGAATCCGAAACGCGGCGTCGATCGGATCGGCCTTGATGCCCGGCCGCCAGTACGACGCGTCGTTGGTGAGTGTGATGGCGATGCCCTCGTCCGCGTACCCCTCAGCGACAAGCCGCTCGAGCCGGACGACGTCCTTGACGACGTCGTGGCGACTGACGTCCTGCGCACCCTGGTTCGGCAGCTCGAACAGTTCGCCGCCGATCTCGCCGACGAACGCCGCCGCCAGGTACTTCACCTCGACGGCGACGCGCCGGCGTTGCAGGCGAACCAGAAGGTCGAGGTGCACGCCGCGCCGAGGCCTCGGCTCCAGGCGTATCTCGGCGTCCGCATGGCGCTGCTGGATCAACCAGGCCAGGGCGTGCTGGAAGTCGCGTTCGGAGTGGAACAGCGGGCGGCACGTCGCCAGCTCCCGCAGGAGAGCCGAAATGTCCACGTCGTTCATCGTGGCCGATCGGCGCGCGGACCATCTCCGCCGATCGGCCAGACCTGGCGCTACAGCAGGGTGCCCTGCACCGGGAAGGTCAGGCGGGCGGTGGTGATGCCCTCCAGGATCTGGTCCTCGTTCAGCTCGCGCTCCATCACGCGCGCGTAGTTGCGGCCCCGGTTGTGCGTGTTGCGCATGCGTACCACGTTCGGGAAGCGGCCCACCGCGCGCATGTCGCCCAAGCCCGACAAGAAGATCAACTGGATGCCGTTCGCGGCGGCGACTCGGCGTTGCAGGTCCAGGAAGGCGACGTAGTTCGCGGTGCCGAGGGGGTTGTCCATCGGCAGGACGCCCAGGCCGGGCACGTCGCCGCCGCGGTTGGCGGCGCGCAGGCGGGCGAGCATGCAGAAGAGCAGGAGGCTGATCGTCACCTTCTCGCCGCCGCTCCACTTGCTCATCAGCTCGACCGGCTGGCGGTCGTCGGTCAGCTCGGTCGACGGCTTCAGCACGCGCGCGACGAAGTTGCCGCGGCCCACCACCGCCGCGATCGCCTCCCAGGCCAGGGTCAGGCCGTCGGGGATCGGGTCCTTGCCCGCGACGAGCTTGTCCACCAGGCGTTCCACGCGGCTGCGCAGGGTCGCGTCGCTGGTGTCCACACTGGAGCGTGGGCCGACGTCGAGGAAGCGCCGGTTGCGCAGGTGATCCGCGAGCCCGGCGGGAAGCTGAGCGTGGTGCTGAGCCCGTTGCAGGGTCTTCAATCCCTCTCGTACCTCCGCACACAGCGCCGTCACCACCAGGTGCTTGTCCTTCTCGACGGCGTCGAGCTCGCCGGCGAGGCCGTGGCGATAGGTGGAGAGCTGCTCGCCCAGCAGCTCGGTCGCGTCGAAGTCGAGGCGGCCGAGCTGGAAGCGCTCGCGCACCTCGGGGCTCACGGTCGCGAAGCGCTCCTCGGACGCCCAGCGGTCCACCCGGTGCGCCTCGGCGTTGAGCCGGTTGCGGGCCGCGGTCACGGCCCGGTCGGCGGCCTGCAGCGCCCGGCGCGCGCCCCGGGCCGACTCGCGGGCCGTGTCCACGTCGCCCGCGAACGGGGCCGACGCCGTGGGCTCGGTGTCCTCGGTCAGGTCCGTGACGAGCTGCTGGAAGTCGTCGGCGCGGCGGCGCGCCGCGGCGGCCTCGGACTCGGCCCCCGCCGCGCGGTCGCGGGAGGACTGCTCCTCCCGGCGCGAGTCCGCGAGCCGGCGCGCGGCCGCGTCGGCCAGGCGCGTCGCCTCGTCGGCGTCGGCGGCCGGGAGGGTGAGTGTCGACTGTGGACACGCGTCCAGGTTCCGGCGCGCGTTCGCGAGCGCGGCGCCGGCCAGGGTGGCGTCGCGCTGGGCGTCCAGGAAGGCGCGCTCGGCCTGCGCGATTTCCTGTCGTACGGTCACAGGATCCGAAGCATCCAGCAGACGTTGCGCGGTCGCGCGCTCGTCCGCGGCGAACTGCTGGATCTCCTCGTCGAGCGCGGCCAGCCGGCTGGTGATCTCGGCGATCGTCGCCTCCAGCGCGGAGCCCGACGTCTGCCGGAGATAGGCGTCGTGCGCGGCCTGGTAGGCGTTCGTGGCCTCGACCAGGCTCGGCAGCTCACCGGGCACCTCGTCGGCGGCAATGCGCTGGAGATCCTCGCACCGCACCCGGTGCTCGCGCACGGTGGCGGCATCGCGCTCCGCCTCGGCGGCGTGGGCGTGGGCCGCCGTCGCCGCCGTGCGCTCCTCGGCCTCGGCCGAGGCCAGCTCCGCGTGCAGCGAGGCGCGCACCGACGGCAGCTCGGACAGCTCGTCGCGCATGCGCGCGGCCTCCGGGGCCCGGCGAGCGAGATCGGACAGCGCGGCGAGGCGAATCGTCAGCCGGCGGCGGCGCTCGGCCAGGTCGCGGCGCGCGTGTTCGAGCAGGGCCGCGCGCTCGTCGAGCACGAGGCGGGTCTCCTGCAGCTCGGCGAGGCGCTGCTCGGACTCGCGCAGCGAGCGGCCGAGCCGCGCCGAGACCGCCTCGAGGTGCTCGAGGTGCCCGGCCGGGCAGCGCTCGGCCAGCGCGAGCAGCTGAGTCCGCAGCCGCAGGTCGCGGTCGCGGGACTCGATCAGCTCGTGGACGCGCTGGTTGCGCTCGTCGCGGCCCCGGTTGCGCCGGTCGGTCTCGGAGGCGGCGGCGGTGCGGTCGTACATCGCGGGCGCCGGTGGCAGCACGAAGCCGACGGGTTTGGCCGGGTCGGAGTCCACAATGGACTGCAGATCGCCGACCGTGGCGACCTGGATGGCCGAGGTCGGGAACAGGCGCGCCTCCTCGAGCGCGGTGCGGGCCCGGTCCAGGTCGGCCGGGTCGTGCACGAGCAGCCCGCCCACCAGGTGAGGCGCGTCGGCGATGGCGGCCGGCCAGGCGGCGGACGGTACCGAATCCGCCAGGTGGTGCCAGCCCGTCGTCGCCGGGATCCGCGCCGCGGCCAGGACGTCCGCGGCCCGGGCGAGGTCCAGCGCGGCCGGGAGCAGCCCGCGCGCGGAGGCGAGCGCCTGCACCGCGCGGTCGTCCTCGGCGTCGGCGACGGCGAGCTGGATGCGGTGCCGGTCGGCGGTGATGACGGCCTCGGTGAGCAGGTCGGTGAGCGCGCGCTGCGACTCGATCGGGTCGACGCGGTCCCGCTCGGCGAGCACGGTCAGCCTCGGATCGGTGGCCAGGGCCTCGATCTCGGCGAACAGCGGGCCGCGCTCGGCGTCGAGCACGGCCTGGTCGCGGGACAGCTCGGTGAGTGCCGTCTGCGTGTCCGCGCGATCGCGTTCGTAGGCCGCGCGATCCGCGTCGAGGCGCGCGGCCTCGGCCGGCAGTTCGTGCTCGATTCGCCGCGCGGCCTCGGCCTCGGCCGACCGGGCGAGCTCCAGGGCGCGACCGAGCTCGTCGCCGTCGAGATGGTCGGCCGCGGCGGCCAGGTCGCGGTCGTAGACGGCCAGCTGCGACTCGATCGTGCGCTGCTGCGCGTCGAGGCTGCCGAGCCGGCCCCGCAGCGAGTCGGCCAGGGTGCGCGCGGTGGCCTGACGCTCACGCGCGGATGAAGCTTCGTGTGAGGCGGTCTCGATGCGCGCGCGCAACTCGTCGGCGGCGTTGCGCAACACGGCCAGCAGCACCGCGGCCGCGGCGGCCCGGGAGCGGCGCAACGGTGCCGCGCCCGCCTCGGCCTGCTCCTGCTGGCGGCGGGCGACCTCGAGGCGCTGGGCCTGCTCGACGTGGCGGATGAGGGCCGGCACCAGCTGCCAGGACCGGTGCAGGTGGCGGCGCTCGGCGACCAGCGCGTCGGCCGACCGCGCGGCCGCGGCGGCGTGCTCGTGGGTCAGTTCGGCGGCCCGGTATCGATAATGCCGTATGTGCTCGTCCAGAGTCGCGGCCTCGGCGGCTGCGCGCTGTACCGCCGCGTGAGCCTCCTCGGCGTGGGCGTCATGGCGCTCGGCGGCGGTCGCGGCGGACTGCACGGCGGCGCTCAGCGCGCCCGCCAGACCGGCGGCGTCGAGGCGGGCCGCCCGCGCCGCGAGCTCGGCGTCCACGAGCGTGTCCCGGGCCGCGGCCAGGTCGGTGAGCAGCGTCGTGGCCTCGTCGCAGAACGCGACCTCGGCGCGCAGCCGCGGCTGGCGGGCGAGGCGGTCGCGGGTGGTGCGCAGGATGGCGGCGACCTTGCCGGCCGAGGTGGGCTCCGTGACCAGGGTCAGCAGATACTGCACGAACTCGTCGGCGGTCTTGAACCGGAAGTGATGCTCGATCCCGCCCTCGGTCGCGTTGATCTTCAGGATGGCGGTGAACAGGCCGGGGTCGAGCCCGCGGTCCTGCAGCGCCTGGGCCCAGCGCTCCTGCTTGGTGGTGACGATCGGCTCGGTCTCGTACGCCAGTCCCTCGACCGCCTTCGCGAAGTCCTTGAGCTCGGCCGAGTCGTACGGCAGCTGCTCGAGCTCGACGCCGGCGGCGGGCGTGAAGGCGTACCAGGTCTGGCGCAGCCGCTCGTGCGAACCGTTCGGGTCCGACGGCTGTGCGCGGTCGGCCCACTCGTAGACGCCGCCGGTGACCAGCCGCTGCCCCGCCGGGTCGATCCACTCGACGACGACGTGCGCGGTGTCGGAGCCGAGGATGCAGTCCTCGAGGTGGCGCCCGGTCGTGCCGGTGGCGAGGAAGTCGCGCCGGTCCGGGCGGATCAGCGCGCACAGCAAAGCGATCAGGGTCGACTTGCCGCCGCCGTTGCGCATCCACAGGATGGTGTCGAGCGGGGCGCCGTCGCGTCCCGTCAGATCCAGCCACACCTCGCGGAAACGCGCGGCGGGCGAGCCGATCCGGTCAAGGTAGATTCGCCGGATCCGCCAGAGCCTCGCGGGAGCTGCCATCAGTGCTGTACCGACCTCATCGCCTCGAGGGCCTCGCCACCCGCCACATCAGCGACCAGCAGACGGAAGCGGTCCGTGAGCTGGAACGTGCTCGGCCCGAGCTGCGGCATCGGCCGGGCGGCGCCGCGCTCCACGAGCCAGCCGAGCACCTCGGCGACCGCGAACTGCGTGCACCCCTTGGCCGGCCCGGGCTGGCGGTCCTTGGGCCGGAACGCGGCCGTGCGCCGGTAGACCTCGGCCGCCTGCCGCGCCTGACCGTCCACTGTGTCCTCCTCGCCCGGTATCGCGAGCACCCGGTCGATCGTGTCGCGGATGAACTTGTCCAGCGCCGCGACCTCGACCGTCTTGACCTCGGTGCTGTCGAGGTCGACCTCCTGCGGGAACGCGTACGCCGCCACGCCGAGCACGATCAGTCCGGCGAGGAGCTTCTCGTCCGCGGACATGCCGGTGCTGCGCAGATCGCCCATCCGGACCGCGAAAACGCTCCCCGGGTAGGTGCTGAGCACGAGCCCGGTCCGCTGCGGCGCGCCGAGCACGACCAGCCCGAGCCCGCTCGCGAGCGTGTCGACGGTGTCGCGGAACAGGGTCTGGGTGCGGTACCGCTCCAGCAGCTTCCCGTACGGGTTGCCGTCGGTCGGACGCGCACCCGTGCGCAGGCCCAGCGCGACCAGCTCCGCCGCGGCCCGGACGTCCTCGATGGGGACAGTCACGCTTCCTGCTCCTCCTCGGTGTACCGCACGCGAAGGTCGTCGCCCCACGCCAACGGGTGGTCGAGTCCGGCGCCCGTCCGCTCGGTCCGCAGCGCGCTCAGGTCCTTGTGCTGCTCACCCGGCTCGACGACGTCGGGCGCGTAGGCCCACAGCGCCGACAGCAGCACCAGCTCGGTGGTCTGCTCGTCCCTGGCGTCCCGCAGCAGCTCGGAGAGCAGCACCGGCTCCCGCTCGGCGCGCTTGAGGATGCGCGTCACCTCGGCGACCACAGTGGACGGATAGGCCTGCAGCTCGACGCCCTCGCTCTCCCCCGGGTCCTCGCTGTCCTCCTCGTCGCCGGCGACCGGCCGCGGGGGCGCGAGCAGCATGTCGACGAGGTTGTCCAGCTGCAGCAGGCGCGGGATCTGCAGCCCCACGACGCGGTCCCCGAACGCCTCGACGACCTCGGTCGCCGCCTCCCGGTGCAGCTTCAGCACGGGTTGGAGCAGTTCTCGCTCAACATGCAACAGCCGCAGGTGTACCCGACGGGCGAACACCTGCTGCAACTGCGCCTGGAGAAAGATCGTCCGGGCGTCGCCGACGCGTTCGGCCAGGTCCAGATGCACCTGCCGGATCCGCCGCAGCGTGTCGACAAGGTCCCCGGAGGCCCGCCTGACCTCGGGATCCGTCTCGGTGTCGATGCCGGCGGCGACGTGGTTGAGCACCTCGGCATCGGCGGCGATGCGCGCTTCGACATGCTCGCGTGCGCGTTGGAGTCGCTGCGGCACGTCGTTCACCCAGTCGATCGAACGCACATCCCGCTGTGTCGCATCGAGGATGTCCGCGAGCGAGGCGGACATCGCGACGGAGACGCGCTCGGCCTGCATCGCGGTGCGCCCGGCGGCCTCGAACCGCCGGTCGCGCAGCTGCCGCTGGAGCACGACGGAGAACGCGGCCTCGGCGTCGTCGACGTCGAGATCGAGCCCGTTGAGGTAGAGCATCACGGCCTGCGGCGAGGCGAGCACCAGGGCGCCGTCGGGCCCGTCCTGCAGCTGCAGGAGCCGGAAGGCGTACTCCTCGGAGTTGTCGAAAACGTACACGAACGCGCGCTGGTTGTCGGCGTCGTTGAGCAGTCCCCGGACCACCCAGCGGGCGGCGTCCTCGTGCGCGCCGGTGTCGCCGGGCCGCATCCGCGCGGCGAGCTCGGCGATCGACTCGATCAGCTCGGCGAGCGTGAGCGGCCGCGCGAACCCGAGCGAGGCGACCGCGAGGTCGATCGCCGCGAGGGCGAGTTGCCGCAGGTCATAGGCCTCGTGGATGTCCGCGTGGACGGCGTTGCGCACGAGCCGCGCGACCGGGTCGGTGAGGATGAGGGCCCGCCACCGGGCGCGCATCGAGGCGTGCCCCACCGGCGAGGCCACGAAGGGCTCGGTCACCCGCTGCCCTCCCCCGCCTCGCCGACACGTCCGCCTACCGTAGCAACCACGCCGGCCGGACCCGGAACAGCGAAACCGGGTGTGACGTGCGACCGAGCCGCGACCACTCCTTCGTGGCCCCCACCCGCGGCCTGCGGCGGCACCGTCTCGACCGTCCGCCGTTCGCGTCGAGCCGGACGAGCTTGTTGCCGTCGCCCGTCGCGGCCTCGACGCCGAGCCAGAAACCGCCCTGCGGCCGCGCGTACATGCCTTCGGCGTCGCATCCGACCGGTGCTCCAGCCGCGCTGTCACGGTCACCTCGGTCGTGATCTCGGCCGGCTTCCGTGTCGATCGCCAGGATTCGGGTCGGCGAGTAGGCGGCGTCGGTCACGGAGTACAGCTTCGAGGGCTTTCCGGGAACGGCGGACAATGCGCCGAGCGCGCACCCGGCCGATGAGGTCGCGGCTCACGATGCTCGGGAATCGGGGCTCGTCGCGGCCGAGCTCGAACAGCCCGACGCTCGAACGCACATTCACCGAGGCGTCGTCGACCTCGCTGGAAACGGCGAGCATCTGCTACCGCGGGTCCCGCACTTCCAGTCGCCCTCATTCGCGGTGGCGACATACCGGTCATCCACCCAGGCGACCGAATCGGGTTCGCGCGGCACATCGGTGATCTGCTCGGTGAGGTCGAGCTTCCCGTCGTTCTTGACGTCGATTCCCTTGACGGTGGCGGTACCGGCGGAGCGTGCCGAGCACCTGCGGCTTCTTCGCGTTGCGGATGTCGAGGAACCCGACGCCGCTTGCCGAGTGCGTCGGTGTAGATCAGCGTCCTGCCGTCCGCGGTGATCGCGGAGATGTCGGCGGCCGTCGAAGCGGCGGTGTCCCGCCCGGCGGGCCGTCTCTGGAATACGGGATAGGTGGCCTGACGATCCCAGGAAACGGGGCGATCGCCGTGCGCACTGGCGGCCGTGCCGGGAACGAGCCCGGCCGAGGTGACCGCGAGCCTCACGAGTGCGAGAGAAACCTTGCGACGTTGCCCTTCGGGTGCCAATCGGCTAAACGGCGAGCAACAAGGCCGTTACGGCTGTCCTAATCCCCATAGGAGATCCGTACTGTCGAGCAGACCCATCCCGTCCAAGCACGCTTGCGGAGGTGTCTCATGGCGTCCGCGCTTTCCTGGCTGGATAGCTCTCGGGCCGATCAGCAGCGGATGCGTGAGCTGCTCAACCTCTTCAGCAACACGGAGAGCCGCGACGAACTCGGCATCGGCCAGGTGCGCGACGTGTTCAGCGACATGCTCTTCCCAGGCATATCGACCCTGCACACGCGCGCCCGGTATCTGCTCATCGTCCCCTGGTGCTTCCAGGACGCCCAGAACCGCCGACTTCGTGGCGACGCGTCAACCGCCAGGGTCGCCCGCAATGAGCGCACGGTCATCTCAGCGCTCATACGAGCGGGCCGTCCCGAGGGCATGATCGGCCGCCGCACGGGCGTGAAGGTCCGAACGCTGCCGTCGACCATCTACGCGACGGCGCTTACGAAATTCGGCATTCGGACCGGCGACTCCACGGCCGGCCCCTGGCCGTCGAGCGAGACGGAAGAACTCGCGGAGTTGCGAGCCGGAATGTGGCATCCAACGCTGCCGGACCCGCCCGCGGGCTTCCCGAACGAGCTGAACAATGCCCTGACGCTGGGCGCCGACGAGGCCCGTTGGTTGCGGGAGCGAGTGCTGGCGAAGGTGCCGAACACGCTCCTGGCGCATCTACTCGCGCCGGAGCGGCGAATGGCGCTCGAGGAGGCCTACCCGTGGAACGACGCGGTAATGGCAGCCGCCGCGCCGGAACTCGTGTCGGGAGTACGGCATGCGGCCCGCTTCTCGCTCGCCATTCATGGGGCCGCGCTCCTGTACAACCTGCTGGTCGCGGAGCGGTATGAGCGGGCCGGGCTGACCGGGGTCAAGTCGCCGGTTGATTTCTACCGCGCATCCATAACCGAGTGGAGCGACCAGATTTCCGGCCTCCATGAGTGGGATAGAGCTGAGATGTGGAGCCGAGTGGAAGAGATCAATATGGCCCTCTCGGCCAACACCAACACCGGCCGGTTCGTCGACCGCTGGCTCGACGCGGTGACCAAAGGCGGAACCCACGAGATATGGAGAGAACCGTCACTCCGCACGCTCGTCGAGGAACGTGAACGCTCGATCAAGAAGGCCCAGTCGCGGCTGGTGAACGAGAAGCTCCTGCGCCGATGGAGCGGGGCATCCGGAAGCGGTCGGTTGGTGTATCGCTGGCCACAGGCGGCCCGCTTGCTGACCGACATCCACGACGGTTGCGCCGGCGAGTTGGAGACCAACCTTGCTGGCACCTGACACTCGCACACTGCTGCTCGACGCGCTGCGCCCGCCGGCTGGCTCGCAGCTCACCCGGGCCGTCGCGCTGACCTTCACCCTCGATCTCGAAAGTCTGCTGGTCGCGCCACTGGCGTTCGCCGCGCACAGCCTCCGGGAGTCGACCGACCCCGTGGTCATCATGGAAAGCGTCCGCCAGTGCGCCGAACGTATCGACGTCTTCTGTCAGTCGGGGCAGGTGGCGGTCCCTCCAGGAGAATCCGCGCTGCTCGCGTTCCTCGAGCCCATGGTGCACCCGGTCGGGCGGCCCAGGCCAGGTCGTCTGTTCCACCCCAAGCTCTGGGT
The DNA here is from genome assembly GCF_050955725.1 of Dactylosporangium sp. CA-139114. NCBI lineage: Bacteria > Bacillati > Actinomycetota > Actinomycetes > Micromonosporales > Micromonosporaceae > Dactylosporangium > Dactylosporangium sp. CA-139114. The sequence goes on along the minus strand of NZ_CP192080.1, from coordinate 428,914 downwards.
GCTGCGGTTCCGGGACGAGGTCACCAGCGAGGTTTCGCTCCGACTACTGGTGTTGAGCCGAAATCTCACCAAGGACCGCAGCTGGGATGTGTGCCTGCGGCTGGACGGCGTGCGCGGTGCGCGCCCGGCCGCCGGCAACAAACCTCTGGCCGACTTGCTCCGGCATACGCTGAAGCTCGCCGTCGTCCCGATCCCGGCGCCGCGGCGGGAGGCCATCGAGGCGCTCATCGAGGATCTCCGCCGAGTGGAGTGGACCACCCCGGACGGCGTTCGCGAGGTGCGTTTTCATCCGTTGGGTGTACCCGGAAATTCGGTCCCGTCCTTCGAGGGTTCTCGCCACCTCGTCATCTCACCGTTCTGCACGGAGGACGGCCTGCTGCTGTGCGCCCCGGGTGATCGCCGCATCGTGGTCGGGCGTCAGGAGGAACTCGACCGCCTGCCCCATGAGGCGCTCGACGGCGCGGAGTGCTTTGTCGTCAGCGAGCTGGCCGGGCTACCGACTGAGGAGACCCCGAACGAGACGGAGATCCTCAGCGGCTTGCACGCCAAGGTGTACGTCGTGGAGCAGGGCGTCGAGGCGCGGATCTTCGTCGGCTCCGCGAACGCCACCAGCGCGGCATTCGGTGGCAACGTCGAGGTGCTCGTCGAGCTCGTCGGCAAGCGCGGCGATCTCGGCATCGACGGGATGGTTGGGCCGGAGGCGGACCTGCGCGAGGTACTCGAGCCGTACGAGCGCGGCGAATCGGTGGAGCTCGACGAGGACGCCGAGCTGCTGATCGATCTCGTCCGCGACATCGCCGAAGTGCCGCTGGTCGCCACCGTGCGGGCCGGCGCGGAGCGGTACAGCATCGATCTGACGTCCGAAGCTCCGCTCCCAGAAGTGGATGGCGTGCGGCTCACCGCCGAACTGCACACCCGCCGTGCCGAGGCCGTCACGCTGGCTCCCGAGCAGCCGGTCAAGGCCACATTTGCGGGCCTGGCACTGACTGACATCACCCGGTTCGTGATCATCACGGCAGAGCTGCGCGGTGTTCGCGAGCGCACAATCGTGCTCGCGACCCTCGTGGGTGACCCCGTCGATCGGCTCGATCACGTCCTCGCGGAGCAGATCGATACCTTCGAGAAGTTCCAAAGGTTCCTCCTGCTGATGCTCGGGCTCGGTGCCGAGGCGGCCCCGGTAGCCGCGACGGAGGGCGACGAGGGCGGCTCGACTCGCTGGCGCTCGGGCTACCTCGGCATGTTCGAACTCCTGCTCAACGCCCTCGCCGAGCACCCCGAGCGGCTCGCCGATCTCGCGAACCTCATCGCTCGGATCGAGGCCCGCGGCGCCAAGCTGTGGCCCGACGGATTCAGCGAACTCTGGGCGCTGGTGGAACAGGCACGGCAGGCCGATCTTGAGGTGGCGCGCGCATGAAGCGATACGACGCGCAGGACGTGATCGCGGGCCTCAAGGACTTCCAGCGCGCGACGGTCGATCACGTCATCGAGCGGTTCTTCGGCGACGACCCCACCCGCCGGTTCCTCGTCGCCGACGAGACCGGCCTCGGCAAGAGCGTGGTCGCGCGAGGAGTAATCGCCAAGACACTCGAACGGCTGCAAGACGACCCCAGCGTGAAGCGGGTCGACGTGGTGTACGTCTGCTCAAACCAGGACGTCGCCAAGCAGAACATCGACCGTTTGCGGGTCACCCCGGACGAGGCCGTCACACTCTCGACGCGCCTGACCCTGCTGGCCAAGGAAGTCGACAAGCTCACCAGCGGCAAACCCACGCACGGCAAGCCGATCAACCTAGTGGCGTTCACCCCGGGTACTTCGTTCGACCAAGGCTGGCGTACCGGGGCGAAGGAAGAGCGCGCGCTGATCTTCCTTCTGCTCGAAAAGGCCGAGCGCTGGGACGGCTGGCGAAGCCGCTCAGCGATTCGGGCGCTGCAGGGTAGCGTCGGCTCCCCGGAGCGGTTCCAACAGCAATGCCGGCAACTCGAAACTTCCCTGAACGGGCAGTTGGATCGCACCATCGCGAGGCAGTTCATCCGCTTTGCCAGGAAGGACGGCCTGCTCAAGGAGTTCAACGCACTTCTCGACGAGATCGGGCGCCGCCCGGCTCTTCCGGACGAACTGCGCGAGCGCTGCCGCCGGCTCATCGGCGACCTCCGCGCCGCGCTCGCGCGGGCCGGGGTCGACGCGCTGGAACCCGACCTCATCATCCTCGACGAGTTCCAGCGCTTCCGGGAACTCCTCGACCCGAACGGCGGACCGGCCGCAGACCTCGCCAAGTCCTTGTTCGATTACGGGGATGCGCGGGTGCTGCTGCTATCGGCGACGCCGTACAAACCCTTCACCTATGCCGAAGAGCGCGCCGCCGGCGAGGACCACTATGCCGACTTCCGGCAGATTCTCGGGTTCCTCAACGCGGACGATCAGTGGCACACCGAGGTCGCGAAAAAGTTCGAGGCACATCGTGAGGCTCTCGTGCGCGCGGAGCCGAGCGAGGCGATCCGGGCCGACCTGCGGGAGCTGCTGCTGCGGGTGATGTGCCGTACCGAACGACCAGCATTGAAACAGGCCGAGATGCTGCACGAGAACATCGTCACCGTGCACGACCTCGTCGGCGACGACCTGCGCAGCTACGCCGCGATGCGAAGAGTCGCAAAGGCCGTCGACGCGCCGATAACCATCGAGTACTGGAAGTCCGCCCCTTACTTCCTGAACTTCCTCGACGGCTACCAGATCGGCGAGAAGGTCCGCGCCGCGCTCAAGGGCCGGCGCGCCGGCGAAATCCAACCGCTTCTGGCGAGCGCGCAGCTGCTCGACGCGGAGGCCGTCACCCAGCGACGCGCCATTGACCTCGGCAACGCCCGGCTACGCCACCTCGCCGCCGACACTCTGGATCGAGGCTGGTGGCAGCTGCTTTGGCTGCCGCCGTCGATGCCCTACTCGACGCTCGGTGAACCGTTCGCCAGCGCTGCCGCGCACGGCATCACCAAGCGGCTGCTGTTCTCGTCATGGAACGCCACGCCGACGGCCGTGGCCGGGCTGCTGAGCTACGAGGCCGAGCGGCGCATCGAGGACGCCCGGGGGCCGCGCGCCGAGCCGCAGCGCCGACGGTCACGGCTCGACTATCGCCTCGACGGGGAGCGCGCCGCCTCCATGAGCACGCTCGCGCTGTTCTGGCCGCATCCGGGACTCGCGCAGGCCTGCGATCCGCTGGCGATCGCCCGCCGACGGCCCACCGAGACCCTGCCCCTCGAGGCAATGGAGGCTGAGGTACGCGAGCGACTCAGCCGTGACGCGCCGGCCGAATTCAGCGACCCGCGCCACGTCGGCGAGGTCCAGCCCTGGCACGCGGTGTTCCGTTGGCCGGGCGCGAGGGCTGGAATCGAGGAGTACTCACCGGCCGACGCCGCCGGGAACCTCGGCTCCGCGCACAACGACGACGGCACGCCAGCCGGCCTCGATCGGCACGTCAGCCAGGCCTATGAGGTCATCACCGCCGCCGAGCATCCGGTGGCACACGAGGTCTCGGCGGTCATTGACGACTTGACCGCTATCGGACTCCACGGACCGGGCAACATCGCGTGGCGGGCACTCGCCCGGCTTATCACACCGGACAGCAAGGTCACACCGGAATGCCATTGGGACTCTGCCGCATGCATTGCCGACGGCCTGCAGTCGTTGTTCAACCGGACCGATGCGGCGCAGCTGCTCGATCATCTGCAACCGGGCGTCGTGTACTGGCGAGCCGTACTGCGCTATTGCGCCGCGGGTGGGCTGCAGGCAGTGCTCGATGAGCACCTGCATGTGCTGCGCAGCGCGAGTCCCGACCTGCCGCTGGACGATGAATCTCTTTACGCACTCGCACTGCAGGTGTTCGAGACTCTCACCGTCCAGCCGGTCACGTACCGGGCCTTCAATCCGCACCAGCCCGACAAGCCGATCGGTCTGCCTGGCCGATTCGCGCTGCGGTACGGCGGGCGGGGCGAGGAGCAGGCGCAGGTCGAGCGGAAGATCGCCGTCCGGCAGGCGTTCAACAGCCCGTTCTGGCCGCTCGTCGTGGCCACCACCAGCGCCGGCCAGGAGGGCATCGACTTCCACCAGTGGTGCTCGGCCGTCGTGCACTGGAACACCCCGCCGAACCCGGTCGACTTCGAACAGCGCGAGGGTCGTGTGCACCGTTTCGGTGGGCATGCCGTACGCCGCAACATCGCCGAGCACCATCGCGCCGCTGCGCTGTCCTCCGACGAGCGGGACGTGTGGAAGGCCGCCTACGACGCGGCCCGCACGGATTCCGGCGCGCTGGGCGACTTCGCGCCTTATTGGGTGTACGGCGGAAAAGCCAAGATCGAACGACATGTTCTGCCGTATCCGCTGAGCCGCGACGAGGCCAGGCTCGAGCGACTGAAGGCCGACCTGGCGCATTACCGGCTGGCGTTCGGCCAGCCTCGCCAGGAAGACCTGCTGGCGCTCCTCCGGCGCACGGCGAAGGACGGCACGCCGCCGCCGGACGCGCTCGATCTCCGCCCTTACGGAAGGGGAGGCCGATGACGCAGGATGCGTCGCTGCTCGACCAGCTCGTCGACCGGCTGGCCGCGGACAACGTGCCCGACGACGTCATCGACCTGGTGCTCGCCGCCTACGTCGGCGACGAGGCGCTCGACGGCGTGCTCGATGGACGGCCGGTTGAGCTGCCCGCCCGCGACCCCGCCGGGCGGGCGCGGCCGCAGCCGTTGTATCTGGAGTCCGTCTCCGTCGCCGGGTTCCGTGGGGTCGGGCCGCAGCAGAGTCTGCGGTTGCAGCCGAACGCGGGCCTCACGCTCGTCGTCGGGCGCAACGGTTCCGGGAAGTCCAGCTACGCCGAGGCCGTCGAGCTCGCGCTCACCGGGGACAGTGCGCGGTGGGCCGAGCGGAACAGTGTGTTCAAGGACGGCTGGCGCAATCTTCACCACGGATCGCCCTGTCAGATCGAGGTCCAGCTGCGAGCCGACGGTGCCGGCCAGCCCATTCGCGTGCGGCGCACCTGGCGGGACGACGACACCGAGGCCGACCAGGGCGTCGCGAGCGTGTTGGCCGGGGACGGCACCGCGGACTTGCGGTGGCAGCAGCCGCTGGAGACGTACCGTCCATTTCTGACCGCCAGTGACCTGGGCCGGCTCATCACCTCCAGGCCCAGCGGCCTCTTCGATGCCCTGGCGCCCATTCTCGGCATGACGCCGCTGACCGAGGCCGACGCGCGGCTCATGCGGGTCCGCCGCGAGCTGAGCGACAAGGTCGCGACCGTCAAGGCCCGGCGCGAGGCCCTGCGCCTGGCGCTGGCGGAGGTCGACGACCAGCGGGCCGCGGACGCCGCCGCCATCCTGGCCAAGCGGGCGCCCGACCTCGACGCCCTCGACCGGTTGCTCGCCGACGCCGGCGAGGACGCCGCCGACCCGGTCGCGGTCGCCGGTCGTCGCGTGGCCGCCGTCGAGTTCCCCGAGCTCGAGCAGGTCGATCGGCTGGGCGAGGAGCTCGCGGAGGCGTCGCGGCGGGCCGATGAGCTGGTCGCCGCCAGCGCGGGCGCCGCCGACGACGCCGCGCGGCTGCTGCGGATGGCGGTCGCCTTCCACGACGAGCACGGCGACGTCGCGTGCCCGGTCTGTGGCGCCGGGACACTCGACGCCGCCTGGCGCGCGAACGCCGGCGAGACCGTCGCCCGGCTGCAGCGCGGCAGCGCGGCGGTCGACCGGGTGCGGGAGCTGCGCGCCCGGGCCGAGCGCCTGCTCGATGTGCGCCCGCGAATCCGTTCCGAGGATCTCGAAGCGCTCGGCGAGCCCGCGACACGCTTCCGCGCGCTGCTCGATGCGTGGGACGCGAAGGAGCCCTCGGCCTATCCCCCGCTGCTGGAGGCGTTCACCGAACTCCAGGAGCACACTCGCGCCTGGCTGCGTCGGCGCCACGACGCCTGGCGCGAACACGCGGCCGCGTTGCAGGCATGGCTGCCGCAGGCCCGCGCCGGCGCCGAGGCCGACGCGCGGCTGAAGCGCGTCAACGCCGCCCGGGACTGGCTGAAGCCCGCCATCGCCGCGCTGCGCGACGAGCGGTTCGAGCCGTTCGCGCAGCGCTCTCAGGAGATCTGGGACGCGTTGCGCCAGGAGAGCAACGTCGAGCTGGCCGGGATGCGACTGGCCGGCACCAACACCCGGCGCACGATTGCCTTTCCGGCCAAGGTGGACGGCACGAGTACGTCCGCCATGGCCGTGATGAGCCAGGGCGAGCTCCAGGCGCTGGGGCTGTCGGTGTTCCTGCCGCGGGCCTGCGCCGAGGACAGCCCGTTCCGCTTCGTCATCATCGACGACCCGGTCCAGAGCATGGACCCGTCGAAGGTCGACGGCCTCGCGCAGGTGCTGGCCGGCCTGGCGCAGACCCGGCAGGTCGTCGTCTTCACGCACGACAACCGGCTGCCCGAGGCCGTCCGCCGCCTCCGCATCGACGCGATCATCTGGGCCGTCACGCGCCGCGACCAGTCCGAGATCGAGATCCGCAAGAACAGCGACCCGATCGACCGGTACCTCGCGGATGCATTCGCCATCCTGAAGACGGAGGAGCTTGCCGACAACGCCCGGTATCCGCTCGTGTCCGGCTTCTGCCGCTCCGCGCTGGAGGCCGCCTGCCACGAGCGCATCCGCCGCATCTTCATCCGCCGCGGCGACAAGCACGCCGACGTCGAAGAACGCATCGAGAAGGCGCTGACCCTGAACCAGATCGCGGCGCTGGCGCTCTTCGGCGACATGCAGGAGGGCGGCAAGGTCCTCGCGAAGCTCAACGGGGAACTGGGACGCTGGGCGGGCGATGCCTTCATGGCGTGCAAGCAGGGCGTCCATCGAGCCGGGACCATGGACCTCGAGACGCTGGTCCGCGACAGCCGCCGCCTGGCGGGATCCCTGCGATGACCGGTGGCGCAGCGCAGGACTGTCTCGCCGCGGCCGACAAGATGCTGACCAGCGTGGTGCGCGGCGCCCGGGGCACGTGGCCGCGCGCCTGCGCGTGGCTGCTGCGGATGGCCCTGGAGTCGGCGATGGACGACTACTGGCGGCGCTGTCACCCCGGCGTGGCCGGCCTCAGGGCGAGGGCACCGCAGTTCCTCGTGCTCGAGCGGTACGCCGGCCGCCGGATCGCCGCCAGCGCCGGCTACGCGTGGTGGGCCCTGTCCCGCGCCGGGCACCACCACTGCTACGAGCTCGGCCTCACCGCCGGCGAGCTGCGCCGGTTGCGGGACACGGTGACGGAGCTCGTCGCCGACCTGCGCAGCGCGGAGGCGGGGCCGATCGCGCCGTGAAGGTCGCGGGTTGCCGTTAGGAGGCCAGGGCGGTGCGGAGGGCGGTCAGGTCCTCGGGCGCCTTGCGGCGGGTCTCGTCGAGGCGGCGGCACAGGTCGGCCAGGGACTGCCGCTCCTGCTCCAGCAGCTTGTCGGCCCGCTCCCGGGCGCTGCGGAGGCGCTCCTGCCGCTCGCGGGCCTCCATGCGATCCGCGAAGATCCGGCGCACGCCCACGAAGGCGAAGATCAGGGCGACGATCACCAGCATGACCGCGAAGCCCAGCGGCACCGCCGGCGCGCCCAGGAGCAGCACGGCCGCGGCGGCGAACCAGGCGTACCGCTGCCAGCTCTTCGCCGTTGGCTCGGGGTGACGCGACTCGATCGCCCGGTGGAGCTCGGCGGCGTCGGCCGGGGCCGGGCCGCCCGCGCGAACGCGCACCGTCTGCCGCTCGATCGTGACCGTCTGCTCCTGCGGGTCCGGCACGTCGGTCTCGGCCCGCAGGGCCTCGCCGACCGCCAGCACCCGCTCCCGCAGGACGCGCCGGGCCAGCGCGCGGGGGCCCGGGGCGTCGCCGAACGCGTCCGTCACGAGCAGGCCCAGGGGCAGGCCGGCCGGATCGTCCCAGCGCGCGGCCGGCGTGACCTCGCGATCGTCGATCACCGCGCGCAGCTCCGCGATGCGCCGGAGGGTCGCGGCCTCCTCCTTGCTGCCCTCGTCCACGAGGCCGGGCAGCAGCGCCTCCAGCGCCAGCCGCGACTCCGCCGGAGCGTCCGCGGCAACGGGTGCCTCGGCCCACGCACGCAGAGCCGCCAACCGGGAGCCCGCGGTGAGGGCGGCGACGGCCCGGCGATCGGCGGCGTTGGTCACGCCCGTCACCGGGGCGGCGTGCACACGGTCCGACAGCGAACGGTCGAGCTCCGCGCGGCGCTCGTCGCCCAGCCCCGCGACCAGCCCGGACAGGCGCGCGGCGACGAGCTCGAGGGCCGCGTCGCCGAGGTGCCCGTCGGCGGCGGCGACCCAGACCGCGCGCTCGGCCGCGGTGAGCTGCGTGTCGGCCAGCAGCTCCCCGAAGGCCGCGCCGACCCGGCGGGGGTCGGTGGCGGCGCCGGACATCACGAGCAGCAGCGCGGTCCGGCGAGGGTCGCGGTCGGCGGCCCGCTCCAGGTCGGCGGCGGCGTCGTCACCGCGGGTGAGGGCGGCCAGGGCGGAGGCGGCGGGCGCCAGCCAGTATCCGTCGACGTCCTCCGGGGCCGCGGGAAGGGCCGGAACGGCACCGGCGCGAAAGGCCAGAACCTGACGCATTCGGTACCGCGTGCGAGCCGCCTCATCGAATCCCGCCAGCTCGGCGCGCAGGTCACTGAGCTCGACGAACGCGTCGAAGGAGCGGATCAGGCGGCTGAGGCGCTGCTCCATGGAGCCCTGCAGGCGGGACAGCTGCGAGCGCAGGGCCCGGCTCTCGGCGCGCTGCCCGTCGAGGGAGGACTCGATCTCACGGATCGCCCGCTGTTGCTTGTAGTCCTGCCAGCTGTCGCTGACCAGCCAGTCCTGGAACGCGCTGTCGGACACCGGGACGACCTCCTCATGATCGGTCTCCCCGGCACGGTACCGACACCGCGCCAGTCCCGCCGGTCAGGCGATGGAGGCGTCCCGCTCGCTCGGGGCCGCGACGGCCTCGGCCGGCATCAGGATCCACAGGATCGGGTAGATGAGGATCTGGGTGCCGGGGATCGCGAGCAGGATCAGCGCGAACAGCAGCCGCGCGGGCCACGGGTCGATGCCGAACCGCTGCCCAAGACCGGCGACGACACCGCCGAGCACCCGGCCCTGCGCCGGGCGAACGAGGCCGTGCTGACGCATCGTGTTGTAGACGGTTTCCATGGTGGGCTCCCTTGTCGCGGTACCAAATCTGATGCATTCAGCTTGGCCGTCGAAGGGGTTTCCGGGCATCAGGGACCGACCCCGGCCGATCCCTGGCCCGGCACCCCGAGAGTCCTCAGTGGTAGAAGCAGACGAGGTCCATGTCGTCGCGGCGGCACTCCCGCAGCCAGGACCTCACCTGTTCGACGGCCGCCACGACCTGCCGATCGTCGATGCGCGCCAGGTCGATCCCACCCAGAAGGTCGAGGTGCGGCTGCAGGTCGGCGCGCCTGATGTGCCCCATGGCGGGGAAGTCGTCCGGCGCCGGGCAGTCGACGCCGGGCCCTCCCGCGATGAGGCCGGTGAAGTCGTACTCGACGCCGGCCCGCGCGACCGCTTCGGAGACGGTGCCGAACCAGCCGTACCGCATCCCCCACCAGCCCTCGTTCGCCAGGGGCGCGCCCCAGAGCTCGCAGAGCGCCTTGACGCAGTACCCGTACAGGTGAACGCCCCTCTCGACGGGGATTCGTCCGAGCACCAGGTCGGCCAGGAACTCCCTCGCCGGGCGTTCGGTGTCGCTCCAGTCGTCGAGGCCGGCGAGCTCGGCCCGGCAGCGGTCGCGAAGCCAGGCGAAGAGCGCCTCGTCGCGCAGGGCCAGCACCTCGTTCAGGGCGTCCAGCCGAATCTTGAAGGGCATGATCGCGTAGCTCATCGGCCGGCCCCCTCCGGGCGTATCCAGCCCCAGATCAGCTCGACCACCTTGGCGGGCGCATCGACCACGGTGGACACGAGGTCCGCCTCGGCGCCGTCGCGGTGCTCGAGCGTGTAGTCGTCCGGGGCGTTGCGGTAGGTCTGGATGAACCGGCGGTCGTCGCCGGGCCGCCCGACGATGAGAAACGGGTTCGCCCCGTGCAACGCGTGCACCCAGAGGTCCAGCATCGCCTTGGTGAGAAACGGCACCCCGAGATCGTCCCCGCCGACGTTCAGCGTCACGTTCACCCGATCCGGCGGCCGTTCGCGCTCGATCACAGTCGCCACCGTAGGCCACCTCTCGCGGGCTCGGGCGGCGGGGCGGCCGCCCCGGGCGGCGTCGATGGCCGACTGGAGCGAGCGGCGGTACCCGTCGCTCCCGTACGTCGCCCCCGAGACGGTGTCCAGGTCCGCGCTCTGCCGCTGCAGCGCCTGCTCCCGCAGCCGCGGCGCCGCCGGAACCGCCACGGGATCCGAGCCTCGTCCACTGCCCCTTGTGCGTCCACCGTGGACGGTCGCACCAGTCCGATGTCACACCGGACGAGCGCTTGGAAGTCTCTTGACCAAGCCCTGATCGGACGGGCCCGCAACCTTGATTCACTCCAGAATGCCGCCCGGCGCCCGGCCACAGTGACGTATCGGGGCGGCCCTATGCGGTGATTGGGGCGATTGTGTCAGGGTTGGCCACCATGGCAGGGCGTCTGTTGAACGGCCGGTACGAGCTGCGGTCGGTCATCGGCCGGGGCGGTATGGCCGACGTGTGGCTGGCCGTCGACGGGCGGCTGGACCGACCTGTGGCCGTGAAGATTCTGCACGGCGACGGCGGCGCCGACCCGTCGCTGCCGGAGCGCTTCGAGCGCGAGGCGCACACCGCCGCGCGGCTGTCGCACCCGAGCATCGTGGCCGTGTACGACTTCGGGGTCGACGACGGGACGCCGTACCTCGTGATGGAGCTGGTCCAGGGGCACAGCCTCGCCGACGAGCTGGCCGCGGGCCCGCTCGACCCGCGGCGCGCGGCGCACATCGCCGAGCGCGTGTGCGACGCCTTGGAGGCCGCGCACACCGCCGGGGTGGTGCACCGCGACGTGAAGCCGGCCAACATCCTCATCAGCGCTGAGGGCGAGGTGAAGGTCTGCGACTTCGGCATCGCGAGCATCACCGACCGGGCGCAGACCGCGCTGACCGCGCCCGCGACCGTGATCGGCACCAGCTCGTACATGGCGCCGGAGCAGGTCCTCGGCGAGCCCGTGGACGCCCGGACCGATCTGTACGCGCTGGGCTGCGTGCTCTACACGATGCTCACCGGCCGTCCGCCGTTCATCGCCGACTCGCCGGTGCAGACCGCCTGGCAGCAGGTGCATGAGGCGGCGGTACCGGTGGCAGTCCTGCGGCCCGGCCTGCCGCCCCGGCTCGCCGATCTGGTCGGCGCGCTGCTGGCCAAGCGCGCGACGGACCGGCCGGCCAGTGCGGCCGAGGTGGGCACCGCGCTGGCCGGCGTAGCCGACGGTGCCGCGACGACGGCGTTCGATCCGGGACCGGCGCCTTTCCTCGGCCGTGCGGCGGTACGACAGACAACGCGCAGCCTCCCCGCGCTCGCCGAGCCACCCGCGCCGGCCACCCGGCGACGGGGCCGCTCGGCCGGGATCGCCTTGGCGGCGCTCGCCGCGGTCGCCGTCGGCGTGTTCGCGCTCGGAACCCTCCCGGGCCGATCCGGCCACCACCCGGCCACGGCGCCCACCCCCGCGCAGACGACCCTGTCCGAGCCGTCCACGGATGCCTCGAGTGCGGCCCCGAGCGCGGCCCCGAGCGACCCGCCGAGCCCGACGCCGTCCGACATCCCGAGCGACACACCGAGCCCGACGCCGAGCGACACGACCGAGGCGACGCTGGCCGCGGCTCGCGCCGCCGTGCGTGACGGCGGCCTGGACTTCCTCACCGCGCACGATCTGAACCGCCGGCTCGACAGATTCGCTCGCGACCACGCCCGCGGCGACGACGAGCGCGCGGCGGCGGAGCTGAACGGCCTGGTCGGCCGGCTCGACCAGCTGCACCAGGACGGCACACTCACCAGCACCGACTACACGGCGATACGCGACCTGACCGACCAGCTCGCGGCGAACCTGCCGAGCCGATCCGGGTAGCGGCTCAGGACGTCGTGTAGACCTTCCCCACGAACTCGGCAAGCCGGTGTTCGTCGAGGTTGCGCGCCAGATCCGACTCGCTGATCATCCCGACCAGGCGATGGTTCTCGATGACCGGCAGCCGCTTGACCTGGTGGTCTTCCATGCGATGCAGTACCTCGTCGACGCCCGCGTCAGCGTCGACCCAGACCAGCTCACCCCCGGCCAGGTCACGCACACTGACCTGGCCCGGATCCCGCCCCTCGGCGATGCACTTCACGACGATGTCGCGGTCGGTGATGATGCCGTGCAGCCGATCGTCCGCGCCGCAGATCGGCAGGGATCCGACGCCCAGGTCGCGCATCTTCCGCGCGGCGGACGCGACGGTCTCGCCCTCGTCGACGCACTCGGCGCCCGGGTGCATGATGTCTCTCGCCTGCCGCTCCCGCTTCTCGCGAAGCGCCTGCTCGTGGTCGTCCAGAGCACGAAGCTTGCTGGCGACGGCCTCACGTGTCGCGTGGCCGGTGTGCTCGGCGTAGCTGGCCTGGCCGAGCTCGTGCAGCAGCTTGTCGCGCTGCCGCTGGGCTCGCGTCTCCTCCACTCGGGCCCGGCTCGTGGCCAGGCCACGCTTGGCGGACTCCATCATCTTGTTGAAGGCCATGGTGCCCTCCCTCCGGCGTACCTCAGCGCGGGAGCCGACAACGACGGTACAAAAGCCAACGCTACGTCGCGACCGCCCCGGAAACACCCGCGCCCACCAGGGTGAAGATCCAGAGGGCATGGCGGTCCACGCTCCCGTCGCCAGCAGCGACGGGAGCGTGGGAAACGCCGACTCACCGGGCGGACTCGGCCTTGCCGCCGAACACCTCAGCGACGAGCCGCTGCGTCGCCTGCTGGAACGGCACCGCCAGGGTCATCGCGGCGTCGTCGACGTAGTTCAACGCGGCGGTCAGGGTCGTACGGCCGTCAGGCGTGCTGTACATCAGTGCCGCGTGGCCGGCGGTGCCACCGTTGTGGGTGATGATCTTGCCGCCGTCGGGGCCGTCCTGGACGAAGACGCCCAGGCCGTAGCCGACTTTGGGGTGCGGCGTCAGCATCTCGGCGAGCAACAGAGCCGGTAGGAGCCTGCCGCCCAGCAGCGCGGAGATGAACGTCTGCAGGTCCCGGGTGGTCGAAATCATGTCGCCGCCGCTGGAGATCCAGGAGAGATCGTGGCGAGTGACGTCGTCGACCGTCTCGTCCTCGTACCGGTAGTAGCCGTGCGCATGCGGCTCAGGGATCTCCACGCCGTCCGGCACGATGGTGCCCGCCAGCCCAAGCGGTCCGATGATCAGCCGCTGCATCTCCTCGGCGACAGTACGGCCGGTGACCCGCTCGATGAGCAGCCGGGCGAGCACATAGTTGGTGTTGGCGTAGCTCCAGTCCGTCCCGGGTTCGAACCGCGCCGGCTTGGACAACGCGAACCGCACGAGGTCCTCCGGCCGGTGGGCGTGGAACCGGTTGTCCAGCCACTCCTTGCCCTGCAGCTGCGGGTTCGGCAGGCCCGGCACTACAGTCCCGTCCTCGAAGTACTCGCCGGTGAAGTTGAACACGCCGCTGGTGTGCTGCAGCACCATCCGGACGGTGATCCGCGGGTCCAGCCCAAACTCGGGCAGGTGACCGGCGATCGGGTCGTCCAACCCCAGCCGGCCCTCACCGACCAGTTGCAGCACCAGCGACGCGACGAAGGTCTTGGTGTTGCTGCCGATGCGATGGTGCCCGTCCGTCATCGGCTTTGTATGGCCGTTCAACTCGCTCGCCCCGGCGCTGCCGACCCACTCGCCCTGCTCGTCGTGCACCCGCAGCTGCACGCCGATGAACCCGGAGCCGACGATCTCTTCGATTGCCCGCTGGAAGTGGTTCTGCTGCTGCGTATCTGCGACGTTCGACATGTGACGCTCCTTGTGCATCGCCCTGGGCGACCCGTCCGTCCGGGTGCACAAGAACCATGGCCGCCGCCGCTGACACCGCTCTGACAGCACACGAACACGCACGCTCGAGCGGTGTCAGCGGCCCTTTTTCGTGCACGGGCGCGACGCGCCTCGGTCAGCGGCGCTCGATCAGCACGGCACCGACGGGAGCCAGCCGACTGAGCGCGGGGTTGAGCCAACGGTGAGCGCCGAAGTCAGCGCGAGGAGCCGCCCGATGGGCCACGGAGCCGGTTGGCGAGGCGTTCGGCGTTGAGCCGGCCGATCACCTCGCCGACGGCGTCGGAGTCCCGCGGGTCGACGCCGCGAGACTGCAGCTCGGCGGCGATCTGCTTCGCGGGCCCCCAGGACGTCTCGTCATCGACCGCGTGCTCGAACTGCGGCAGCCACATGTCGACCGCGGCGGTCACCGGCGTGATCCACTCGTCGGCAACCCCACGGCGCTCCAGCGCAAACCGCAGCCAGCCCCGGAGGGCGTCGGGCAGCGCGAGCCGGTCATCCGCGTCGAGGAACGCCTTGCGCGGCAGCCAGTCGGCGAGGAAGATCGCGACCGCGTTGGGGCTCCAGCCGAGCGGGCGATTGTTGAGGTACCCGTCGCCGTAGTCGAGAAACAGGTCCGCCAGCCTCCGGTACGCAGCGGAGTCCGTCGTCCGCCCGACGAACGCCTCGATGAGTTCCGCTCGCTTCCCCTCGGCGAGGGGCTCGAACTCCGGCCACTCCGGCAGATGCGCCCGGGATCGCGCCCACGCGAGCGCCCGCAGGTCGACGTAGTCCTCGTCGTCATGGCGCGGCCAGATCATGTCGGTGTGCCGCAGCAAGCCGGCCAGATCGGCCAGCGCTTCGTCGATCGGCACCTCCTCGAGCGGCATCGGCACCTCACCGGGCTCCCGCGTCCTGTCCCACGCCTCGGCCGCGCCGCTCTGCAGCAGGTACAGCTTCTCCACCATCGTGCCGCCGGTGGCGAGGATCTGGGCGAGCAACGTGTGGGTGCCGTACTCGACGAACAGTATTCGTTCGCTGTCCCACACGTCGACGGCGCGCAGGGCCCGGACTGGGACGATCGCCGCATCGAGCCATGGGGGCGCCGGCTGAGACTGCCGCAGCAGGTCGATCGTTTCGTCAAGCAGCGTGTACGCGCGCGGCGGGGCGACCCTGCGCAGCGCTGCCACGGCGGCCAGGCCGTGCGCCGACGGGCGGGTGCTGCAGCGGCCGACAACCTCCAGGCAGAGCGTGTGTTCGGGCTCCTTGTCGCCGAGTGGTGCGGACAGCCAGGCCTGGCCGAGCCAGCCGGAGGCCCATCGTTCGGCCTCGAGCGGATCGGTGCATGTGAGCAGATCCTGGGCGGCCCGGACGAGGCGGTCGGAGGGCCGCAGTGACCGTAAGGACTCCTGACGCCGAGCCTTCGGCCTGCCCCGGCCGGCCGGGCCGCCCTCGACTTTTCGGACTCATCCCAACAGTGCAACACATCGGCGAAGACGCTATCCATTTGGTACGCCGAGCAGCGCCGCGAGCCTTTTGTTGATCGCGCCGATGTCGAACGGCGTCGTACCGTCGCCGTCCTCGGGATGCCAGTCCTCGATCGGAGCGTCACCGCGGCCGTCGGTACACGTGATGGCATGGGGTTCCGTGAATTGCCCGTAACGCACGTGCATGGCATCGCCGCTGGCCGTCTCCCGCCGTACCATCAGGACCCGTTCGACCGGATGCTGGTGGCTCAGGCGGCCACCGATGGATTGACGCTGGCCTCCCGGGATGCGTCCGTGGCACTGTACGACGTGGAGATTCTCAAGGTCTGACCTGCTCGCGACAAGGGTGCCCCTTGGCGAACGAAGGCACGCTCGTGCCAGCGGCGCGGCGGCGGATACCCACGGATAGGATGCCCGCCGTGCCCGTGTCTCGGAAGCGGAAAAAGAAGTCCCAGTCCGGCGGCCGCTCCTCCCGCCAGTCGATGGTCTCGCCGCGCGGCGGGTCCGCAGGAGCCGGCGTCTTCGGTGAGCTGTTCGAGTATCGGCGCAAGCTCGCCGAGCATCGCACCGCGCTGGCCGGGGATGCGGCCCGGGCGCTGATTGACGCCTTGATCGCGAGTGCCCCAACGCGGTCCGACGACGACCTCGAAGACGACTTGTGCATCCGCTTCGGCGCGGCGATGGCCCACTTCGAGCGGGGCTCCGTGGAGGACATTGTCAATCCGGAGGACTTCGTCGGTGCGGTGCTGTCGGCGCTCGACGAGCGGTTCCACACGCCGGCGGAGGCGAGTACCGACATTGCCGTTCTCCAGCGGCTGCTGACTGTCGTCGCCGGTGTGTTGCCGTTCCCGCTCAGCGAGTCCGCGAGCGATCTCATCTCAGCGCACCTGGATGCCCCCACGGCGAAGCTGGCCGCGCGCGGGCGTGCCGTGACCGGCCCCGTGTTGTGGGCGCGCGACGTCTACGGCAGCCGTTGGGCGGTGGTCGCGCCGTTCACGTCGGACGCCGGCCCGGATCGCTGGTACCTGTGGGATGTGGACACCTGCGGCTACGAAGTGCTCACCGTGCACAGCGGCTTCCATGCTTCGGCCGAGTCCGCGGTGGCCGCTTGGCGGGAGTCGGTCGGGCAGGTCGCGGCGGGTGGGGCGGTCCTGACGGCGGTGGACGACTCGGAGACGCTCGACGCCCTCCTGCCGGGCGAGGTCGAGGGGATACGGATCGGCGGGGAGGACGAGGAGCAGTACGCGGAGTTCCTGCGCAGCCGGCGGCTCGCCAGGACAGCGCGGAAGGCGGTGCGCCGGATGCGCGGGCCGGCTTTCGTACGGTTGACGGCCACCGACGCCAAGGCGCAGTTCACCCAGCGACTTCGGCAGCTTGACTATCACGGTGGGATCATCGGCGAAGGCGACGACGCCGGTCCTGTCGACCCCGACGAACTTGCCGGGGAACTGGCCGAGTCCTGGTCCCCGCGGGATCACCCCACGCTCTATCCGTTCTGCTCGCCCCACAAGGTCGCGGCGGCCGTGCTGCACCTGCGGGACTTCTACCAGGAAGATTTCGCCGCCGAACTCGTCGCGCTGCTGCCCGAATGGATCCGCTTCCTGGCGGAGCACACCGCAATGCCCGCGGAGTGGACTGACCGCTGCCTCGCGTACGCCTCGGGTGAGCTCCAGTTTCCCGGAATCCTCGACGACCGAGGACGGTCGAATCCCATGGCACGGCTGGCCGAGTAACAGTGGTTACGGTCGTCCCGCGCGATCGGTTCGCGAGTCTGCTGGGCGAGGGCACGCCTGCGGGGTCGTTCAGCGCGCGACGCACCGCGCGCCCCGACGACCTACGGCTGGCGGTCACCGGCATCGGCCCGATCGCCCTGCCCGTCCCGGACCGGCAGGCGAAAGAGCTCTGCCTGATCAGTCGGCCGGCCCGGTTCGGCAAGGGCGAGCAGACGCTGCTGGACGCCAAGGTCCGGGACCGGCCATCGACCGACCCGCGCGAGAGGGCCGATCGCACCGCCGACGGCGCGCTGGGCCTCTGGACAGCGCAGCGAATCCATCGACGATCTTACGGCGACCGGACATAAGTAAACACTATTTACAGTTAGTCGAGGTTGCGATAGAAAGACGCCCTAGAACCGGGTACCTGCCTTGGCCCGACTTCACCTCCCCAGGAGCGTCCCCAATGGACAGATCGAGATCGGCGTACTTGCGTCGGGTGCTCGTCGCGGCAGCCGCTCTCGTGCTCGGCGCCGTCTCCCTCATCGCATTCAGCCCCGGCACCGCGGCCGCCGCGGGCACGGGTGCCATCTCCGGATACGGCGGCAAGTGCGTCGACGTCGCCGGCGCCAACACCGCAAACGGCACCCAGATCCAGCTGTGGACCTGCAACGGTACGAACGCCCAGAACTGGACCGTGGGCAGCGACGGCACGATCCGCGCCCTCGGCAAATGCCTCGACGTCTCCGGCGGCTCCACCGCCGACGGGGCCAAGGTCCAACTGTGGGACTGCAACGGCACCGGCGCCCAGCAGTGGGCCGTCAGCGCCGCCAACGACATCGTCAACCCCCAGGCCAACAAGTGCCTCGACGCGTCCGGCTGGGGTACGGCCGACGGCACCCCGCTGCTGATCTGGTCCTGCCACGGCGGCGCCAACCAGAAGTGGACGGTCCCGGGCGGCGGCACGGGTTCGTGCAACTACCCGAACTGGGTCGCCGGACAGTCCTACGCCACCGGTGCGATCGTGCGGTACAGCAACGGACAGCTCTACCAGGCCACCCACGACAACCCCGGCTACGACCCGACCATCAGCACCTGGTTCTGGTCGCCCTACTCCTGCGGCGGCACCAGCACGGGCGGCTTCGTGGTGAGCGAGGCCCAGTTCAACCAGATGTTCCCGAGCCGCAACGGGTTCTACACGTACGCCGGGCTGGTCGACGCCATGAAGAAGTACCCGGCCTTCGCCACCACCGGCAGCGACACCGTCAAGCGCCAGGAGGCCGCCGCGTTCCTGGCCAACGTGAGCCACGAGACCGGCGGGCTGGTCTACATCGACGAGATCAACACCGCCAACTGGCCGCACTACTGCGACACCAGCCAGCCCTACGGCTGCCCGGCCGGCCA
Organism: Dactylosporangium sp. CA-139114; assembly: GCF_050955725.1. Lineage (NCBI taxonomy): Bacteria > Bacillati > Actinomycetota > Actinomycetes > Micromonosporales > Micromonosporaceae > Dactylosporangium > Dactylosporangium sp. CA-139114. The sequence continues at coordinate 410,349 of NZ_CP192080.1, read as the reverse complement.
GTCCGCCTACCACGGCCGCGGCCCGATCCAGCTGAGCTGGAACTTCAACTACAAGGCGGCCGGCGACGCGCTCGGCGTCGACCTGCTCAACAACCCGGGCCTGGTCGGCACCAACGCCTCGATCTCCTGGCAGACCGGCCTGTGGTACTGGATGACCGGCACCGGCAACGCGGGCACCACGTCGCACAACGCGATGGTGAACGGGCAGGGCTTCGGCACCACGATCCGGGCCATCAACAGCATCGAGTGCAACGGCGGCAACCCCGCCCAGGTCCAGAGCCGGATCAACCTCTACAACCAGTTCACTGGCATCCTCGGCGTCCCCGCGGGCGGCAACCTGTCCTGCTGAACCACCGAGCACCGGCATCATCGGCTGGTCACGCCACTGGCGTGACCAGCCGCTTGCTACCGGCCCCGCAACAGCCACGCCACGTACAGCAGCCGGGTGTCGCCGGCGGCCGGCTCCGCCCGGCGCTCGTCCGTCGGGGATGAAGGATTTGGCCGCGAGGGCTCGGCGGTACAGCCGTCCCGGAGAACATGGTTCAGTCGACGCCGCCGCGCTCCTCCAGTCCGGCCACGTCCCGGCAGAACGTCCAGCTCTCGTCGAAGCGTTCAGATCGAAGGCTGGGCTTGATCCATGTGACGCTCATGCCCAGAACCTAGCCGAAGCCGGCTGAGCGCCGCCGCGATGAGCTCGTCCGGCGTCATGGAAGCATCCAGTACCACGCCGCGCTCATCCGGTTGCAACGGCTCGAGCGTGGCGATCTGGGAGTCCAGGAGGCTGGGCGGCATGTAGTGCCCGGTCCGGCCGGACATCCGCGCCCGGATCACCTCGGCCGGCCCGTCGAGATGCACGAACTCCACCGCGGGCTGGCCCTGCCGGAGCGCGTCGCGGTACGACCGCTTCAACGCGGAGCAGGCCAGCACGGTGGAGACCCCCTCCGCGGAGCGGTCGGCGAGCCACGCGGCCAGGTCGCGCAGCCAGGGCCAGCGGTCGGCGTCGCCGAGGGGCACGCCGACCCGCATCATCGCGATGTTGGCCGCGGAGTGGAACTCGTCCGCCTCGGCGAACCGTAGGCCGGCCACGGTGCCGATGCCCTTGGCGACGGTACTTTTGCCGGAACCGGACACGCCCATCACGACGACGTGCCGGGTTCGGGGGTCACCAGTCATGGACCGTGCCGTCCTTCAGCCGGTTGAACGGGAGGTAGGCCGGCACGTACGGGAACCGGGCGGCCGTGGCCTCGTCGAGCTCGACGCCGATGCCCGGCTGGTCTCCGGGGTGGAGGTAGCCGTCGGTGAACGTGAAGGACTGCCGGAAGACCTCGTCGGTCAGCGAGCCGTGCCGCATGTACTCCTGGATGCCGAAGTTGTGGATCGCCAGGTCCAGGTGCAGCGCGGCGGCCATGCCGACCGGGGAGATGTCGGTCGGGCCGTGGATGCCGGACTTGATCTGGTACTGCGCGGCGTAGTCGAGAAGCTTGCGCATGGCGGTGATCCCGCCGGTGTGCGTGACGGCGGAGCGGACGTAGTCGATCAGCTGTTCGCGGATGAGTGTCTGGTAGTCCCACACGGTGTTGAAGACTTCGCCGATCGCCAGCGGGGTCGTCGTGTGCTGACGGACCAGCCGCAGCGCCTCCTGGTTCTCGGCGGGGGTGCAGTCCTCGAGCCAGAACAGGTCGTACGGTTCGAGGGCCTTGCCGAGCTTGGCGGCCTGGATGGGCGTCATCCGATGGTGGCCGTCGTGCAGCAGCGGCAGCTCGGGGCCGAACTCGTTGCGAACCGCCTCGAAGACGGCGGGGAGGTGTCGCAGGTACGCGCGGGTGTCCCAGTCCTCCTCGGCCGGCAGCGGGGTGCGCTGCGCCGGCTCGTAGTCGTACCGCTTGCCGTCCCGACTCGGCTGGGCCGCAACGCCGTAGACGGCGTTGATACCCGGGACGGAGGTCTGCACGCGGATCGACCGGTAACCCTGGTCGAGGTGCGCGCGGATCGAGTCGAACAGCTCCGGCAGGTCCCGTCCGGAGGCGTGGCCGTAGGCCATGATGCCGGTCCGGGAGGCGCCGCCGAGGAGCTGGTACAGGGGCATGCCGGCGGCCTTCGCCTTGATGTCCCACAGGGCCACGTCGACGGCGGCGATGGCGGCCATGGTGACCGGCCCCCGGCGCCAGTACGCCGAGCGGTACAGGAACTGCCAGGTGTCCTCGATGCGGTGCGGGTCCCGTCCGATCAGCAGCGGGACGACGTGGTCGCGCAGGTACGAGGCCACGGACAGTTCGCGTCCGTTGAGGGTGGCGTCGCCCAGGCCGGTGATGCCCTCGCTCGTGGTGATCTTGAGGGTGACGAAGTTGCGGTCCGGGCTGGAGACGATGACGTCCCCGCTGACGATCTTCACGGCGTGCCTTTCTCTGCGGAGTGGTTCAGCGGATCGTGCTGCCCGATTCGCCGTGCACAAGGGACAGCTCGTCGCGGCGCGGCAGGCCCTCCCAGTCACCGCGGGTCGAGACGGCGAAGGCGCCCAGGGTGACCGCCCGGCGCAGGCAGCCGACGGCGTCGAGCCCGTCGAGCCGGCCGGAGAGGTAGCCGGCGGTGAAGGCGTCGCCCGCGCCAACGGTGTCGACGGCAGTCGCAGCCACCGCCTCGGCATGGTGGACGTGGTCGCGCGTGTGGACGCGTGCGCCGGCGGCGCCGAGCTTGACCAGGACCGTGTCGGTGCCTGCACGACGCAGGCCCGCGACGACGGCCGCTTCGTCTGCGCCCGGCGGGCCGACGAGGTCCAGTTCGTCGTGCGAGGCGACGACGATCGAAGCGTGCGCCGCCAGCGGTGCGAGGACCGACCGCGCCTCGTCGCGCGGCCAGAGCCGGGCCCGGTAGTTGACGTCGAGGCACACGGCCACGCCCGTGGCCGAAGCGGCACCGGCGGCCCACAGCGTGGCCTCCCTGGCGCTGCCGGAGAGCGCCGGGGTGATGCCTGTGAGGTGCAGGACGCGGGCGCCCGCGGCCAGCGGGCCGCGGAGGTCGTCGGCCGAGAGCGCCGATCCGGCCGAGCGGGCCCGGTGGTACTGCACGCGGGTGACGTCGGCGGTGCGCTGCTCCAGGAACATCAGGCCCGTGGGCCGCTCGGGGTCGACGACCACGTCTTCGGTGCCGACGCCCTCGCCGCGCAGCCGGCGCAGCACGAACTCCCCCAGCTCGTCGCCGCCGATCCGGCCGCCCCATGCGGACCGGTGGCCGAGGCGGGCCAGCGCCACAGCGACGTTGGACTCCGCGCCGGCAACATGCATGCTCAGCGCCCCACCGGCGGCGAGCGGGCCGGCGGAGCGGAGCGAGACCATGGTCTCCCCGAACGTGAAGACGTCGAGACCCGGACCGGTCATGCCGGGCCCTGCCGCAGGGCGGCTAGGCAGGCCCGCACCCGCGTCCGCAGGTTGTCGAGGCTGCCACCGGATGCGGCGTCCCCGACCAGTGGACCGCCGAGGCCGACGGCGATCGCCCCGGCCTCGAAGTAGGCGTGCATGCGGTCCAGGCCGATCCCGCCGACCGCGACGAACGGGATGTGCGGGAAGGGATCGCGCAAGGCCTTGAGGTACGCCGGCCCGCCCAGCGACGCCGGGAAGAGCTTGACCGCGGACGCGCCCATCCGTACCGCCGTATGAGCCTCGGTCGGGGTCAGCGCTCCGGCCGCCACCGGCAGGCCCCGGCGGGCCGCCTCGGGGATCGACTCCACGACGGCGGGCGTCACCACGAACTGCGCCCCTGCCGCGGCCACGTCGGCGACGTCGGAGACGGACAGCACGGTGCCCGCGCCGACCAGCGTCCCGTCCGGGGCGTCCAAGCGGATGGCTTCGATGGCCCCTAGCGCGCCCGGTGTCGTGAGGGAGACCTCGACGAGCCGTACCCCTTCGGCCAGCAGCGCCTTCCCGGCCGCGGCCGCCGCGTCGGCGTCTGTGCCCCGGATGATCGCCAGCACCCGGGCGGCGGTGAGTTCGGCGACGAGATCGGCGGACATGGGGTTCACCATTCCGCGAAGGAGCCGTCGGGGTGGCGCCACACGGGGCCGCGCCAGGCGTGTCCACGCTTGTCGGCCGCCCGCACCGCCTGCTCGTCGATCTCGATGCCGAGACCCGGCGCGGTGAGCCGCTCGACGTACCCGTCGACGAAGTTCAGCGGTGTTACGTCGAGCACGTAGTCGAGCACCTCGGCACCTTTGTTGTAGTGGATGCCGATGCTCTGCTCCTGGATCAGGTAGTTGGGCGTGGCGAACCCGACCTGCAGGCAGGCGGCGAGGGCGATCGGCCCCAGCGGGCAGTGCGGCGCGAGCTGCACGTCGTACACCTCCGCCAGGGCGGCGATCTTGCGTACCTCGGTGATGCCCCCGGCATGTGACAGGTCCGGCTGCGCGACCGCGACGCCGGCCTGGAACACCGGCAGGAACTCCTGCCGGCTGTACAGCCGTTCCCCGGTCGACACGGGCGTGGTCGTGCAGCGCACGAACTCGCCGATGAGATGCGAGTTCTCCGGTACCACCGGCTCCTCCAGGAAGAGCGGGCGGTACGGCTCCAGGAGCGGGGCGACGCGCCGGGCGTTGGCGAGCGTGAACCGGCCGTGGAAGTCGACGGCGACGTCGCGTGCGTCGCCCAGCACGTCACGGGCGGCGGCCACCCGCCGCACCACCGCGTCGAGTTCGGCGACCGACGCGATCGGGCTCATCCGCCCGGACGCGTTCATCTTCACCGCGGTCAGTCCCGCCTCCAGCTGGGCACTGATGTGCTCGCGGACTTCGCTGGGCTCGTCTCCGCCGACCCAGCCGTAGACCCGGATCCGGTCCCGGACCGGGCCGCCGAGCAGCTGGTGCACCGGGGCGCCGTACCGCTTGCCGGCGATGTCCCACAGCGCCTGATCGAGCCCGGACACGGCGCTGGCCAGGATCGGTCCGCCCCGGTAGAACGACCCTTTCGTCATCACCTGCCAGTGGTCCTCGACGCGCAGGGCGTCCCAGCCGATCAGGACCTCGCTGAGCTGGTCGACGGCGGTGCGGACGGTCTCGGAGCGGCCCTCGCAGGTGGCCTCGCCCCAGCCAACGATGCCGCCGTCGGTCTCGACCCGGACGAACAGCCACCGGGGCGGGACGAGGAAGGTCTCGACCTTCACGATCGTCGTGGTCACGGCCTCAGCCCTTGGTGGCGCCGGCGGTGAGGCCGGAGACGACGTACTTCTGCACGAACAGGGCGATCAGCATGATGGGGAGTGTCACCACGGTCGCCGCGGCCATGAGCCCGCCCCAGTCGATGCTCGCGTAGCCGACGAAGTCGAAGATCGCGACGGGGAGCGTCTTGGTGTCGGCGCCGGACAGCACGAGCGCGAACATGAAGTTGTTCCAGGAGAAGATGAACGACAGGATGCCGGCGGTCGCCATGCCCGGCGCGGACAGCGGCAGCGTGACCCGGCGGAAGACGCCGATGTGGGTCAGCCCGTCGACCAGGCCGGCCTCCTCGAGCTCGAGGGGCAGACCGTCGAAGAAGCCCATCATGATGTACACGATCAGCGGCAGCGACACGAACATGTGGCTGAGGATCAGCACGCCAAAGCCGCCGACCATGCGCAGGTTGGAGAAGACGTAGTACCAGGGCACCAGCAGGGAGACGCCGGGGATCACCCGGGCCATCAGCACGACGAGCGCTGACTTGCGCATGTTGAACCGGCTCATGGAGTACGCCGCCGGCACGCCCAGGATGAGCGAGAGCACGGTGGCCGCGAACGCCACCCAGAGGCTGTTGCCGATGAACTGCAGGTAGTTCGCCTGCCGCAGGACGTTGCCGTAGTGCTCGAGGGTCGGCGAGAACGACAGCGCCTTGCCCGGGTCGTAGATGTCGACGTTGCTCTTCAACGAGGCGGCGACCATCCAGGCGAGCGGTGCCAGCAGCGCGAGCACCACGACGGCCAGGGCCACCGCCCGGAACACCTTGTACGAGGTACGGGCCCGCATCACGCCACGCCCTTCCTGCGGCGGGTCAGCGCCCACATCGAGCCGACGATGATGAGGAAGAAGATGATGAGGACGGTCGAGGAGATGCCGTACTCGTTGTAGTCGAAGCTCAGCCCGTAGGCGTACACGTTGAGCGTCTCGACCTCGTGAAACGACCCGCCACCCTTGCCTTTGGTGGCGTAGAGGATGTCGAAGGTCTTCAGCGCGTCGATGCCGCGCAGCAGGATCGCGACGATCAGCGTGGGCATCAGCAGCGGCAGGGTGACGTGCCGGAACCGCTGCCAGGCGCTGGCGCCGTCGATGCGGGCGGCCTCGTCGGGCTCGTTGGACAGCGACGTGAGGCCCGCCAGGAGGATCAGCGTCACCATCGGCGTCCACTGCCAGATGTCGATGAACATCGTCGTCGGCAACGCACTGTTGGGGCCGGCGAGCCAGGGCTGGGGTGCGATCCCGACGAACCCGAGCAGCTGGTTGGCCAGGCCGATGTTGGGGTCGAAGATGAGCCGCCACATCATGCCGACCGCGACGGGCGTGGCCACCAGCGGCATGAGGATCGCCACGCGGACCCACCGCTCGCCGCGGAACGGCCGCCACAGCAGCAGGGCGATCGCCATGCCGAGGGCGACCTCGAAGAGCAGCGCCACGCCGGTGAACTCGACGGTGCGCAGGACGGCGGGCCAGAACCGGTCGGTGTCGGCGAGCACGGTGCCGTAGTTCTCGAGTCCGACGAACGAGGAGTCGGCCCGGACCGAGCCCTCCGCGTCGGTCAGGCTGAGGTACACGGTCCACGCCAGCGGGAAGACGATCAGCGCGGCGACGAACGCCATGGCGGGCGCGGCGAAAATCCATTTACGGTGATTGTTGGCCCACTGCGCCCAGGCGGGCGTGTCGGGCATGGTGGCGCGGGGGACGGCTGCCATGAGATCTCCGGGTTCGGCGGGCGCGGCGGCCCGGCGCGGGGGCGGTGGAGCAGGTCGTCCGCCGCCCCCGGAGCCGGTCTACTTTTCCTCGTCCAGCAACTTCTGGAAGGCCGTGTTGGCCGCGTCCGCCGAGGCGGCCGGGTCCTTGCCGGTGATCGCGTCGACGATCGGCTGACCGACGGCCTCGCGGGCCTGGGCCACCTTGACGACGAGCGGCCGGTCGTGGGCGACGCCGTCCTTGTTGCTGGCCGCGATGGCCTCGACGAGGTCCTTCGGGTACGTCGCCGTGGCCTCGGCGTTCGACCAGACGGAGGCGCGGGCGCTGGGGACGCCGGCCTTCTGCTGGGTCAGGGTCTGCTGCGGGCTGGTCGCCCACTCGATGAACTTCCACGCGTTGGTCTGGTTCTTCGAGGCGTCGTTGATGCCCAGCGCCCACGAGGGGATGTTGTACGGCTTCGAGCCCGCCGGCCCGGCCGGGAAGGGCGCGAAGCCGACCGTGTCCGAGACCTTCGACTTGGCCGGGTCCGTGGCGTTCTTGTACAGCGAGTCGGCCTCGGTGTAGAACGCCGCCTTGCCCTGGGTGAAGATCGCCATGGCCTGGGGCCAGCTCATGTCGGTGCTGACATTCGCCGGACCGCTGTCCTTGAGGAGCCCGCCGTAGAAGGCATAGGCCTTCTTGGCCGCGTCGGCGTTGACCGTTGCCTTGCCGCTGTCGTCGACGAAGTCGCCGCCGAAGCTGTAGAGGAAGCTCGAGAACTGGGTGACCGCGGGCGACTTGCCGGTGCGGGCCACGAAGCCCGCGACGCCCGAGTTGGCGGCCTGGATCGTGGCCGCCGCCGTCTTGAGCTCGTCGAGGGTCTTCGGCGGGCTGGTCAGGCCGGCCTTCTGCAGCAGGTCCTTGCGGTAGTACAGGACCTCACGCTCGGTGATGATCGGGACGCCCACCACCTTGTCCTTGTACGTGGTCGCCTGCACCGGGGCCGCCTGGAAGTCGGCGAAGTTCCAATCCTTGCTGGACTTCACCTTGTCCGACAGGTCGGCGAGGTACTTGTTCTTCGCGAAGAGCTTCCCCTCCTGCAAGGGGCGGTACATCATCACGTCGATGTCGCTGGAGGCCGCGTTGAGCTTCACGTTGTACTGATCGGAGAGCTGGTCCTCACCGAGCTGGGTGATCTCGACCTTCAGGCCGGTCTGCTTCTCGAACTCGGGCAGCGCCTTCTTCAGGTTCTCAGTCCACACGTGGTTGGCGAGCGTGACGCGGACGGTCGTGGAGGCGGCACTGTCGCCGCCACCGCTCCCGCCGCCGCACGCCGACAGGCCGACGGCGGCGACCACGGCCAGACAAGTCCCGATCACGGAACGACGTAGCACGCCTAGCTCCCCTTCTCGTGGGCCGCCTCATCAGCTGGACCACACTGTCCAAATCCTGTTACATCTGCTTAACGCGGGGATGCTAAGCCGATAAAGCATACTTATGCAAGGTAGACGCAACGATAGGTATGCTTTTGCGATGACCATGCCGTCACCCGGGCAGACAGCGTCCGAGGTCGGGTTACACGCTCGCGTGCTGGACCAGCTCGGCACCGCCATCTGCGCCAACCAGATGACCCCGGGAACCGTGCTCTACATCGACGACCTCGTCGGTCAGTACGTCGTGTCCCGCTCGGTCATGCGCGAGGTCCTGCGGGTACTCGCCTCCATGGGACTGGTCGAGTCACGTCGCCGGGTGGGCACGCTGATCCGTCCGACGGCCAGCTGGAACGTGTTCGACCCACAGGTGATCCGATGGCGCCTCGCCTCGGCCGGCCGGATGGCGCAGCTACGCTCGATCACCGAGCTGCGCACCGCGGTCGAGCCGCAGGCCGCCTGGCTGGCGGCCGAGCGGGCCACCCCGGGTGAAGCCAGCGACCTGGTCGGGCTCGCCGCCAAGATGTGGGCGGCAGGCAAGGCCGCCGACCAGGCCGAGTTCCTGAAGCTCGACATCGAGTTCCACCGGCAGGTCCTGCTCGCATCGGGCAACGAGATGTTCGCGAAGCTGCACGAGCTCGTGGCCGAGGTCCTGGCCGGCCGCCACTACTACCACCTGATGCCGCACCACCCCGACGAGCAGGCGCTCAGGCTCCACGCGGACGTGGCCCAGGCAATCCAGCGCCGCGACGGCGGCCGGGCGAGGGACGCCATGGTCAACATCATGGAACAGGCCATGCACGAGATGAAGTCCATGTGGGAGCAGACCGGCGAACCCTCGATGGCCTGATCAGCAGGCCTCAGCCCATAGCAGCGTCCTCGGCGAGACGACGAACGGTGCCAACCTCGAGTTCGAAGGCTTCCCGGCTGCCGGTGATGAATACGGTGCCGGCGACTATGGCCCAGCGCGGCGACGTGATGCGGTGTTGCGCTCCTGCGCCGACGCGGTCCCTCAACCGGACAACAGGGCCACGCCGTAGAGGAATGTCACGGACTCGAGGAACTCCGCGGTCGGCGGCGACGATGCGTGCCGGGACGTTCTGGCTGAGCTGTGAGGACGCTCGTCGCCGCTGCCAGCCGCCGGAAACGCGGGCCCCCGGAACGGGCCAGCCATATAGATCATGAACGTCAAGACGACGGCCAGCACGAACACGGACAGCTGGCTCTTGATCAACAACTGGCCGAAGGGGTGACACCCCCGACAGCTAGAATCGGGCATTATGAGCACCTACTCGGGGCCAGCCAGGCTCATCCTCGCCGACGGCACGCGGGTGCCAGGCACAGCCTCGCTCAAAACGAACCAACCCGGTCGTCCCGCCGGCTGGGGTGGCACATTCCGGCCCGACGAAACCACCGCCGCCGTCCGCGCCTCGGGCGACGGCCTGCAGATCGAGCTGCCGTACGAAGAGTTCGGCGACGTGACAGTGACCGGCACGCGGCGTCTCCTCGCCACGCAGATCCTGATGTCGTTGACCGGCCGCGGCCCGGCACCGTTCTAGCGCAGCCGTGCGCGCCGGGCCAGGCCGGTCCCTGGTATCGCGGCGATGCGGTGGTGCGCTCCTGCGCCCAGGCGTACCCGTACCTGCTTCCACCTTGACACCGGGCAGCGGAGACTTGAGCACGGACGAGCACGAGCATCGGCCTGACGGACCAGCATGAAGCCAACTGCGTGCTCTGGACGTAGACCTTCCGATTTCAAGGCGAGTTATGTCCGGTTTTACGAGTATTACGTGTGCTATTTAGTACTGCCTTGTCCACATTCTGGTCCAGTCGGGCGGCCCGAGTCCAGGACGGCGGGGTGGCATCCAGGAACGGCGGAGCACGCGTCGAGCCCGCTCCGATCCACAGTGGACACCCACGTCACGACTGGTTGTTGCCGATGAGCTTGACGCGCCATTCTGCGAACCGAGCCCGCAAACCGTCCAGCGCTCGGCCAGTCACCCCGTACTCGGCGAAGTCGGTGGTCGAAAGTTGCTCGATCGCCCCGAGCGCGTCGGCGAACATGCGCGGCTCGAACCCGTTGTCGGCTCGGCGGGCCAGCCACAGCAGGTCCTCGTGGCTGTATCGACCGGACTCGGCGGCGGCGTCGACGTCGATGAAGTCCCGAGCAAGCGCGCGGCCGAAGAGGGCACACATCTTGTTCGCGACGGCATCATCGGGGTGCAGGACCGGCCCGATGGACATGAGGACCGGGTCGTTCGCTCGCCAGTCGACGCCCATTTCGACTTTGGCGTTGCTGCCGTCCACCGGGTCGGTAACACGAAGCCGCGCGAAGGAACCAGCGTGCTGAAGCTCGACCGCCACCTGAAGGCCGTCGCCACCATAGGCAGTCACGACTGCATCGACGGCGACGTCGAACTCACCAGTTCTGTTCCACGCCGTGAAAAGATCGACATCTTCGCTGGGCCGGTCGAGAAGGCCAGCCGCCTGCACGGCATAGCCGCCCGCCAGAGCGAAACCGTACCGATCCGCGGCCGCGAGCCCGACGCGAGCCAGCCGTTCGTGGAAGGGATGCACCGGCTATCGCTGCCCGGCACCGGCGTGACCGAGCTGAGGAAACCGAGCTTCCCAAAGCCGGCGGACCTTCGGCGGCAGATACATGCTGGCCCATTCGGCTTCGAGCCTCTCGTGGTTCAGCCACATGGCGAGGTCGTCGACGCTTTGCGCCTCCTGCAGGACGACCTTGTACATGGTGACCAACCGCTTGGGGTCATCAAGGTCATAGATTGCGCGGCCAGACCAGTCGAGATGACTCGGGAGCGTCACCGTCCCGCGCACCGGCCCGACCAGCTGGGAGAGACTGTCCGCGACGACGACCGGCTTCCGTTCGCCGTATGGCGTGTAGTCGACGGGCGGGGCAGGCACAGGTGTGGCCTGACCCCTTCCTCGCGCGCCGCGCTTCCACCGCCGGTACGGCGGCAGCACCTTCTGAGCGATAGATTCGCGGGTCAGACCGCTATGGCGCGCGAGTTCCGCCTGGGACACATGCGGAGCGGCCTTCACGACCTCGGCGTCGAGTTCGTCGTTCACGCGCCGGAGCTCGGCACGAAGCTCAGCACGTCGTCGGCCGAGCGAGTCGACACGACTGAGGTCGTATCCCGAGGTCACATTCCGACGATAGCCAACCACTAGGCCTAGCGCTAGGCAGCTTCTATGATCTGATCACCTGAGTTCCCGCGCATCCTTCAGCACGGCGACTGCTCACCAGCGTCACCGTGCTGCGGCACATCTGCACGACGTGGCCCGGCACAGCTGGCGTCCCTCAACCTCGAGGTGCCAGCTGCACGACTCGCAACGCTCATCGCGTTCCTGGTCACGCTACCCGGCCGACGACTTGACCTTCACGGAAAGGCCAGCGTTCATCGACGTCCAGCCGTCCTGCAGGAGCGTCGATGGAGCAGCTCATCATCGGTACCACCGTCGCCAACGACTTCGGCGTGCTTGTCGCGAGCCATCGACGACTGCTCGGCATGAGTTCGTTTTACTCGGCGGCGCCTGGGCGGGGTCACCGATCACCGTCACAACCACTGAAGGCGAGGCGCTACCGGTCCGCGTAGTGATACCGGCAGGACAGAATCTCCAGTTCGCCGCTGGCGTCTACCACCCGGTACACGAGCCGATGCTCCTCGTTGATTCGCCGGGAAGCCCATCCGGACAGGTCGCCCCTGAGGAGTTCAGGTTTGCCGATGCCCCCATCCTCGCCACGCTGGATATCCCTGAGGAGCGTGTTGATCCGCCGCAGGATCTTCCGGTCGACCGTTTGCCAATCGACATACTCGTCCCAAGCACTCGGGTGCCAGACGAGTTTCACGCGGCGGCCTCGGCGTCGGGTTCGACCAGTTCGTGTACGACGCCGCCTCCCGCCTCCATCTCGGTGATCCGGCGACGCAGCTCACGACCGTTGGCTCCCCGGGACAGGTACTCCGTCTCTCGCCATGCGTCGTAGTCGCTTTTGAGCATGACGACCAGCGGCTCGTGTCCGCTGCGAGTGACGACGAGGTCCTCAGCGTCGTTCTCGATACTGTCGAACACGTTCGCGAGGTTGGCGCGCAGGTCGGACGCGGTGATGACCTTCATGACTCCTCCTGAACGTTGTACGTTATAGCGTACAACAGACCCGTTCCGGGCACCACATACTGGCCTTGCGCAATGCCGCCTGGCCGAGCAGTCCGTCGCCTCGCTCGCCGCAGCGCCGTTCGAGCAGGCGCCCGCCTCGACAGCGGGACCGCCCGCAAGGACGGAACCGTACCGATCCGCGGCCGCGAGCCCGGCACGGCGAGCCGCCTGTGGAGGGCATGCACCGACTATCGCTATCCAGCGCCGGAACCGCCGAGCTCCGGAAACCGCGCCTCCCAGAGCCGGCGGACCTTCGACGGGAGGTACATGCCGTCCCATTCGACCGCGAGCCGTTTGCCATTGAGCCAGGTGGCGAGGCCCTCGAAGCTCTGCGCCTCTTTGCAAGACCGTCCTGTACATCGTGACCAGTCGCTTGGGGTCATCGAGGTTGCTGCCTCGCATAGGCCTCAGTCGTCACACCGCGTTCCGGACCACCGAGCCGCTTTATGCCATCCTCCGTAGACGCGCCCCCTGCACCACAATGCCCATGCATGATCTACCAGGATATCGATGTGGGGACTGAACACGAGCTGGTTGATCTTCGCCGAGAGGTGGAGCGGCTACGGGCGGAGAATGCCCGGCTGTCGCGTCTGCTGGATCTGCGTGGGCAGCACACGGTTCCCGCTCCCGAGCAGCTGGCGGCCCCGGTTGCCGCGCCGGGTCTGGTCACGATGAACTCACCGGTGCGGGACAAGCTGGCGTTGTTCGACGACCTGTTCCAGGCCCGCACAGACGTGTACGCACTGCGCTGGGAGAACCGGCGAGCCGGCACCGCCGGGTGGACGCCCGCGGTCGCCGGTGGCTGGCGTAAGGGCATGGACCGGCGCGGCGCCGCGTACCTGCCTCGTACAGCGGAGGTCGTCGCGTCTCATCTCGTCGGCGACGTGTTCATGGGCCTGTACCCGCTGCTGGCCGGCAACACCTGCCGCTTCCTGGTCGCCGACTTCGACGGCCCGACGGCGATGCTCGATGCCCTCGCCTACGTCAAGGCGGCCCGGGCAAGCGCCGCGCCGGCAGCGTTGGAGATCTCCCAGTCGGGTCGCGGCGCGCACGTCTGGATTTTCTTCACCGGCCAGATCCAGGCGGCGGTCGCCAGGGCGGTCGGCACCGTTCTGCTGCATGAGGCGATGGTGCTGCGCGGGTCGATGGACCTGCGCTCGTACGACCGGCTCTTTCCCAACCAGGACGTCCTTCCCGAGGGTGGCTTCGGCAATCTGATCGCTGCGCCGCTGCAGGGTCGCCGCCGCAACGACCACGGGCTGACCACCTTCCTCGACCTCGCCACGCTGGAACCGCACGACGACCAGTGGGCGTTCCTGTCGACGCTGGACCGGCTCAGCCCAGGTGACGCCGAGGGCATCGCCCGCCAGGCGAAACGCGCCACAACCGGCACCGACGTCGCAACGATGAGCCGGTCCGCCGCGACCCGTGTCCATCCCGCTCTACCGTCGCTGATACACGCGGAGGTCGGCGCCGGGCTCAGCCTCGACGCCGGGCAGCTGACCCCGGCCGCCCTGGCGACGTTCAAACACGCCGCCGCGATGGCGAATCCGAAGTTCTACGAACTGCAACGCCTGCGCAAGTCCACATGGGACACCCCGCGGTTCATCCGCGGCTACGACCTCACCCTCGACGACCGCCTCATCCTGCCGCGTGGCCTGCGCCACACCATCGCGGCGATCGTCGAGCAGGCCGGATCGCGGCTGATCGTCACCGACGCGCGGAACCCGGGCCGGGAGATCGACGTCGCGTTCACCGCCGCCCTCACCACCAGGCAGAGCACCGCGGTGGGTGCGGTGCTGGCCCACGACGACGGGCTGCTCGTCGCCCCACCCGGCTCCGGGAAAACGGTTATGGCCTGCGCCGTGATCGCCGAACGCGGTACCTCGACGCTCGTCCTCGTCGACCGCAAAGCCCTGGCCGACCAGTGGCGGGAGCGCATCGAACAGTTCCTCGGCGTCCGCGCCGGCCAACTCGGCGGCGGCCGACGAAAACTCACCGGCACCGTCGACATCGCGCTCCTGCCGTCCCTCGCGCGGCGTGACGACATCGACGCCCTGACCGCCGGGTACGGGCACGTCATCGTCGACGAGTGCCACCACCTCGGCGCCGCCGCGTACGAGCACTCCGTCAAGCGCATCGCCGCGCAGTTTTGGCTCGGCCTCACCGCCACACCCGCCCGGCGGGACGGGCTTGGCCAGCTCGTCAGCTGGCAACTCGGACCCGTCCGGCACACCATGACGGAGGAGGAACAAGGGACCATCACCGCCGCTCTAGAGTTCGATGCCGGTCCGCAGCGGCTGCTGTACCTCCACGAGACCGCGTTTACGATCGCCGACCTAGACCTGGACCTGAACGCGCCGGGCGCCCTCGCCGAGGTACACCGGCTCCTCGCAGTCGACGAGGCGCGCAACACCCAGATCGCCGACGACATCGCCGCGGCGCTGGCCCGGGGACGCAACTGTCTCGTCCTCACCCGCCGGGTCGCCCACGTCGAGGCCCTCACCGCGGTCCTCGCAGCGCGCGGGTACCAGGCGCTCGTCCTGCAAGGATCGATGAGCACCACCGACCGGCGGGCCGCCGTCGCCCAGCTCGCCGACGCCAAGGCCGGAGCCGGCCTGCTCGTCATCGGCACCACGCCGTTCATCGGCGAGGGCTTCGACGCCCCGGCGCTCGACACCCTCTTCCTCGCCGGCCCGATCTCCTACGACGGCCTGCTCGTCCAATGCGCCGGACGCGTCATCCGCACAGCGCCCGGCAAGGACACCGCCGAGGTCCATGACTACCACGACCCGGCAACGCCGATCCTCGGCGCCTCGCTCCAACGCCGCATGCCCGGCTACCGCGCCCTCGGCTTCACCAAGACCGCCGGGCGGGTACCCGCCTGAGCATCACCGGTCGAGCGGAACCGTCCCCCGTCCCTCGTCCACGTCGAACGCTGGTCGGTGTAGCTGTCCACGCCTCCGGTGCCGGCGCATCGCGTCAGCCCGGTCGACGAACGCCCGGGCGCGCAACACTGGCACACCCCTCAACGGCGACATGCCGGTCAGGGCGGCATCTTCGGACACGATCAACAAGGCCCCGACCTCGGCGGCCAGGTCGAGCACGAGGTTGTCTTCGTGATCGCGGCAGTCGTGGACGGTTCTCGGTGGAGTGAGGATGCCCCCGTCGGACGCCTCCGCCATTTCGATCAAGATGTCCCGGTAATCGTCCGCCTCCTCCTTCGGGGTGCCGACGACCGTCATGAGCACCCGAACGGTGTTGTCGAGGATGTGCGGTGACAGCCACAGCGCAAACTCTGCGGCGTCGTTGACGATCCCGAGACAATCGGCAAACGGGTTACCGGACGTCGGCGGCGGCGAAGGCCCGACAGATAGGGGCTGTTGCCGGTCGCGATGGCCTGGACCAGCACGTTGACGTCAAAGACGACCGGCGTGGCCACCGGACCCGGAAGACTCAGTCGCGCATGCCCTCGTACGCCTTGCTGATCAAGCCTGGCAGGTCCTCGGCCGAGACGCCCTGCTCGGCGAGGCGCCGATGGTTGGCCGCCCGCAGCTCACGCAACCGCTCCGCACGCCGCAACGACTCCATCACCTTCAACGTCGCCCGCAGGTATGCCGAACGGTTGCCGCCGCCGAAGTGCTCGACCAGACGATCGAGCCGCTCGCGATCTCTGTCGGAGACCGCAAACCGGACCGTCTGTGACGCCATCGCCATCACCTCCTCCAGTCAGGTTGCATCCGATCGCATCTCGTGTGCAATGAATTGCACACGCGTCTGCCGGCGGACCACCAGGCTCATGCAGCGTCGGTTGCGTTCTCTTCCCGGCCAGTACCGCTGGCGGCCAAATCATGTCGGTACGCCGAGCAGCGCCTCCAGCCTTCGGTTGATCGCGTCGATGTCGAACGGCGTTGTACCCTCGCCGTCCTCGGAGTGCCAGTCCTCGATCGGAGCGTCACCGCGGCCGCCGGTACACATGATGGCGGCGGCGTCCGACTCCTCCGACTCGTCGATCTTCTCGACGAGGATCCGGTGCTCCCAGCAGTCGCCCAGGTCGTAGATGTACGTCATCGTGGCGCCTTCGCGGGCCATGGCCTTAGCCAGCCGTACATCCGTCTCGTCTTCACAGTCGTCGAGCGCAATGTCCGGGTCGCTGTAGCGTCGCCGGTCGGCCTCGAAGGTGTGTAGATGATCGTCGTCCCAGTCGAAGGCGGCCTGGATCGCGTGGTGCAGGACGTCGAGCGGGATGGACGCCGGCACGCGCAGCCGCCGCCATACGGGTGGCTTGGCGTCGGACAGAACGATCTTCAGCTGGTACACCCGCTGCGGCGGCCGGCCGGCGGCAGCCAGCGCGTCGCGGAGACCGGGCGCGCCGGGATGGCCGCTGGCCTCCACGACCGCCAGGCCGCCGAAGTCTTGCACGAGGTAGTACCGCTCCTCGGGATCCTCGACGGCGAGCGCGTACTCCACCGCCAACCAGGACCGGTCCGCTTCGCTCGGCTCCCACTGGTCCTCCACCGCATCCCAGGTGGCCAGGGCCGCCCGGGCGTGCGCGGCGAGCATCGGCCGTTCGAGCGCCGCCTGCCACGCCGGCCGCATCGCCTCACCCAGCGCGCCGACCAGATCGACCCCCGCGAGCCGGGCCGCCGGCGTCCCGACCTCTGCCGCGCTCAGCACCTCCGCGACGGCCTCGTCGATGTCCCGACCCACGAGCCAGCGCCGCGCCTGGCGCAGCGCGTCCTGCTCGGACAGCGGTGCCAGCCTGGTCAGCAGTTCGGATGCCGGCAGGTCCGGTGTGACCGGCGGCGGCGTGGTCGCCGCGAAGCGCCGGCCCGCCCACCGACCCAGAGCCGTCAGCCGCGCCGCGGCGTCCACCGCCCCGAACTCGGCCAGCACCTCCAGCCCGCCGTCGACGGGCATCACCCCGCGGCGGAACGCCTCGAAGACCGCGCCGAACTGCCACAGGTCCGCCGCACGGAGCCGTTCATCGACCCTGTCTTCGAGCTCGTCGACCGGCGGCTCGTCCTCCAGGACGGCCAGCAGCGTCCGGCACAGCACGACTGCGCCCTCGCCGCGACGATCGTGAGATTCCGCTCGCAGTACCGCGAGCAACGCGGTCCACCACGCTTCCAGCTGATCGCCGGCTGGGCCAGCCGTCGCCGTCGCTCGGGCCGCGCCGACCGTGATGAGTCCCATGGCCTGGGCCGCGACCCATGGCCGGTGCAGCACCTCGACGTCGGCGGCGGTGCGAGCCTTCGGTGGTGTGTCCACGCCCATTGCCGCCGCCGCGGCCGGGATGTCGACCGGCCGGAGCACGCCTTTCCCGGTCACCGGCCGTCCGGCGCCCACCCAACCGGCCAGCAGTCGAGCACGCACCATCACGGTGCGGTTGACGGCGTCCATGAGTGCAGTAGTCATCCCGCGTCCTGATCAGCGCTCGGTGTGAGGTCGACGTCGACATCGTGCCAGCGATCGTGACACCGACACGCAGCCGGTCGCCGACAGCGGCGTTCCCAGCAGCGGTCATGGAGCCCGGTACGGCGGCGACTTGACCTTCGTGGAAAGGCGAGCGTTCATCGACGTCCAGCCGTCCCTGCGGGAGCGTCGATGCAGCAGATCATCATCGGTACCGTCGCCGACGACGACTTCGGCGCGCTTGTCGCGCACCGTCGACGCCGGCTCGGTATGAGCCAGCGCGATCTTGCCGACCGGGTGTGCGTCGTGTCCGGGCGGCCAACATTCACCCGGCACGAACTCTCCCGGTATGAGCGTGGCGTCCGGCTGCCTGGGCGAACCATGATCGCGGTGCTGGCCGCCGTGCTCGACGTGCCGGTCGCCCTGCTCATGAATGCCATCGAGACGACACTGACGCGGCGCCACCACGACAATGACGTAGAGCCGCCCCGCTCGACGTGATCGGTCTGCACGTCGCCGAGTGACCCATGCCAGCGGCCGACACAGCCGGGCGCCCATCGACAATCCCGAATCAGAGTCCGCGAAACGTTCCTTATATACCGCTTTGGCATCAGCCGAACGGACAATCTCCGGCGGGGACGTGTTCGCAGAATCTGACAGGAGCCGATAGGAGCGCGTAGGTGGTCCTCATCGAGACTCCCGTTGTGCTCACCGAACCCTGTCGGTAATCGAGCGCCCGACCCGGCGACGCCGTGTGGCCTGCACCACATTCGCAATGCAGGTGTCCGCGAAATCTGACAGGCGCCGGTTTGAGGATGCAACGTACGCCGCCGCTGGCCCCGTCTCATGACAAACCCAGGAGATTCTGGTGCACCCGATCCTGCTTGCCCTCCGTTGCGGGGCCGGCCTTAACGTCCCAGTTGACCTCCGCCTTCAACCGGACCCCCGAACGGACCCGGTCCGGCAGCTCACAGCTCAGCACAAGGCCACTGTCAGCGTTCGCCGCTCCGCTGCGACAGACCCTCCGGTCTGGGTCTCTCCCCGGGGAACCGGCTACGCGAGCGGTGACCGCCGATGATCGACCCGGTCCTGCGGGTGCAGTCCCAGCTGACCGACCGCGATCACGCCCTGCTCGACTGGCTGGCTGATCACGGCGTCCTGACGTCCTTCCAGATCGCCCATGCGCTGTTCCCATCGCTGGACTATGCGCAGGAGCGGCTCCGGAAGCTGGTCCGGCTCGGTCTGCTGGACCGGTTCCGCCCACAACGGGCCGACGGCGGCTCGTACCCCTACCACTACGTACTCGCCCAACTCGGCGTCGAGATCGTCTCAGCCCAGCGAGGCGAGGAACTGCCACGCCGCGACCGGGCCAAACGCCGGCGCTGGCACCTCACGAACCGCGCCAACCTGCCGCACTTGTTGGGCGTCAACGGGTTCTTCACCCAGCTGGCCGGCTACGCGCGCACCCACCCGGACTGCGAACTGCTCCGCCGGTGGTCCGCGGCACGGTGCCAGCGGATGGGCGCGTTCGCGGAGGAGCACGACGACATCCACGTCCGCGCGTACACGCCGCGATCCCGGCCCGACGGGCACGGCATGTGGGCCGAGAACGGTCGCACAGCCGCGTTCTTCCTCGAGTTCGACCTGGGGACCGAGCGACCGATCAGCCGGCTGGTCGACAAGCTCGACGGCTACACCGACCTGACGCGGGTCACCAGGCGGGTATGGCCGGTGCTGTTCTGGCTGCCGAACCCTGCCCGCGAGCGGCACCTACAGCAGGAGCTGAGCCGCTGCGGTGTGCGCTACCCGGTCGCCACCGCCGTGCACGGACCCGGCGCAGGCAACCCGGCCGAGCCGGTGTGGTGGTTGCACCAGCGGCCCGGCGCACCTGTGCGCCTCGTCGACGTGGCCGTGCAGCCTGCCCCGGCCGAGCGCGGACTGTAGCGCTCCACCGCGGTCGACCACCAGGCCTGCGATCTGTCACCGCTCTGTCAACGGCGCCGAGATCGCGTGACTGCGACCGCGCTGACTCAGGCTCCTCTGCTGTGACAGTCGTCCGTCGCATCTCCCCTATCGGAAAGGTTCTGATGTCCACGTCCGCAGCGGCCATGAGCCGTCGCCCGCACCCCGCATGCCCTCCACGAGTCCGGTCCGCACGGCGGACGGGGGTGGTCCCATAGCAGCCCCAACCCCGCGGGACCAACAGTTCCGGACCGGCCGGGTCGAGGGAACGGTCCAGGTCCTCATCATGTTCGTCGTCGCCGGAGCCGCCGGCCCGGCGAGCTTCACCCATGTCCACAACGTCGCCAGCAACCACGGCCAGCCCGGGTGGCTCGCCTGGGCCGACGCCGTCGTCCTCGAACTGATGTCGGTCGCATCCGGGCTGGAACTCCGCCGCCGTAAACGGTCCGGCAACGCCACGACGTTCCCTGCGATCGTCCTGGGCTGCGCCGTCGCGCTCTCCCTGGCGGCGCAGGTCGTCCAGGCCGAAGCGTCCCTGATCGGCTGGGCCGCCGCGGCGATCCCGGCGTTGGGCTTCCTCGTCATGGTGAAGATCGCGCTCGGGCACACCACCGCCAAGCCGCCCACGGACCCCCACCGGCGGCAGCCGGTCCACGAGTCGTACGAGCGGACCGACGCCATCGAGGGTCCCCGGTCCCCTCGTGCCTCGTCCCAGGTCGACGAACCGGGACCGCCTGTCAGCCGGGAACGGGACGGTCCGCCCGTCCGGCGGACCGACTCCAGGACCGGTCCGCGAAACGGTCCCACAACGGGGACCACGACGCGGTCCGCGCGTTGCTGCCTGCGGCCCGCTCCGCCCGGGACCGGCTTACTGCGAACGGCGACCCGTTGACCCGGGGCGCGCTGGCTCGTCAGCTGCGCGCCGATGGCCACCGCGTTTCCAACAACCGGGCGTCCACGCTGCTGAAGATTCTCAACGCCGAGGAGTCACGATGACGGCGCCTCCGTCTTCCGGTCCCACCTGCTTCGCCCGCTGCGGTGCACCACGCCCAGCGGGCGGTACCAGCTGCGCCGTCCACCGCCTCATGAGGCCGGCGCTGAATTCACACAGGAAGGAGGTGATACATCATGACCACGCCTACAACGCTTGCCACGCCAGCCCAGCCGCCCGTCGACTACGAGGCGGCCGCGTTCGCGGTCCAGTGGCTGCGCGGTGCCCGACACCTCGCAGCACGGTCGGCGCCCGTCATCGCGGTGGTACAGCAGCTGTTGGCCATCCTCCGCGACGAGTCGGTTCCGGGGCCACAGGCCATGCTCGCCGCGCGGCGCGCGGTCCGGCTGCTCGGCGCGCTCACCGGCAACGCCCGCAGCGATGACCGCGACGCGATCGAGCACATCCGCGTGCACGATCGGGTCCTCGACGGGGACGACGTGACCCGCTCCGCGGAGTCGGTCCGATTCGCGAACCACTGGCTGCGCGGAGACCCGGCTGAGGCGATCCGGACCGAACCGGTCGTCGCTCTCGTCGAGGGTCTGCTGGGCAGCATGCTCCACGTCAAGGTCCGGCCGGAGGAGGTCTACGAACGCCTGCGGCGCACCGTTCGGGTGCTGAGCGTCCTGGTCCGCGAAGACCGATCCGCCGCCGTCAGTTCCACCGCGTGACCCGCAGGTAGGTCGGCGTGTGCGGAAACAGGTGGGCCCGTCCAAACCGCGGCACCGGGCGGGCTCACCTGCGTACCCGTGCAAGAGCGTCCAACAGCTCACTGTCGTCCGGGTAGTGTCGCAGCGCCTCGTTAAGGACTCGTTCTGCCTTGTCGGGCCGCCCGCTCAGGTTCTTGGCGAGGGCGACTACCGCGTCGACGTACGCCCGGCGGGCCGACTCGCGGTACCGCTCGATCCATAAGTACCGCGTGCCAGCGGCCAACGGTCCGCCATACGCGGTGATAGCCCGGTACACCGCCCCGGCGTCCATCTCCGCTTCGGCGAGGGCGTCGCGGAATGTCCAGAGGTCGACGTCGAAGGCGTCGCGGTCCAGGACGTACTGGTGACGCTTCAGCCGTAGGTACGGCCGCTCGCCACCGACAAGCGCAAACGTGCGGCGCAGGTTGTAGGTGTACGTGTGCAGCCGTTGCGCCGCCAGCCGCCGTGACGGCTCCGGCATCAGGTCATCGAAGATGTCCTCCTGCCAGGCCGAGCCTCCCCGGACGACCAGATACGTCAAGAACTCCAGCGACTGCGGGCGGACGTGATGGTCCTCGGGAACGCCCTCGATCACCGGCCGGCCAAGCACACGCAGCCGGACGGGCGGTGCGACGTGCCTCTGATCGCCCGTCACCAGATCCGCCCCGTGGGGCCGGTTCTCTTCGACTCCTCGGTGAACGGCTCAGCCGATGGACGGAGATCTGCGGCGGCCCAGACACCGCCGGTCAAGCCCCCGCTTCCCATAGACAAGACGGTAGCGCTGGCATGCCATGTTGCGCCGGTTCACCGGTTGGCTGGCGTGTGCACCAGGCCGCCCGGCCCGGGCAGCGCGATCGCCTCCCACCGCTGCTCAGGCAGCCCGGCCGCGAACGAGGCAGCGTCCTTCCCGACGTCGATCTCGAACCCGATGACCGCAGAGGCGATCCCAACCTCCGCATGCACGGCATCCGCGACGGTACCCAGCCAGGCGTCGAGCGGATGCCGCCAGCGCAACGACGCCGGGCTGCCGTCCTCGCCGAACGGGAACGCACCGATGCGCCGATCGGTGCGGCCAAGAGCGCCGAGCGGCAGGTTCAAGGTCAGCCACCGCTGCCCGTCGTCGAATTCGACT
The DNA here is from genome assembly GCF_050955725.1 of Dactylosporangium sp. CA-139114. Classification (NCBI taxonomy): domain Bacteria; kingdom Bacillati; phylum Actinomycetota; class Actinomycetes; order Micromonosporales; family Micromonosporaceae; genus Dactylosporangium; species Dactylosporangium sp. CA-139114. The sequence continues at coordinate 387,674 of NZ_CP192080.1, read as the reverse complement.
GACGTACACGCGCAGACAACCCGGTGGCTGGAAGGCAACGCCACCGTCCCGGCGAGCAGGCCGTGCTCCTCGAGTGAGGACACCTGCACCGGTACCACAGTCAGCTCGTCGCCCCCGTACCTCCGCGGATTGGCATGACAGCCCTCAACACGTGCAGCCGCCCACAGCCGGGTCAGCGCCGACTGCAGCCGCTCCGAACCCGCTTCGCCGAGCTCGATGTCCAGCTCGTAGAAGCCACCGGACCAGTTATCGCGGTCATCGAGCCGCGCAGGGTCACGCACCCCGTAATCGTCCCAGCCCAATGCCAGAGAGGAACCACCGTGTCCACCACCGCACCGCGCATCTGGACCGTCGACGACGTCCGCGCCCTCGGCGCCGTCACCGACCTGCCCACCGCCGCCGCCGTCCTCGGCATCGGCCGCTCCACCGCGTACGCCCTCGCCACCGCCGGCGACTTCCCCCGTCCCGGTCCTGCGGGTCGGCCGCCGCTACCGCGTCGCCATCGTCCACCTGCTCGCCATCGTCGACCCCACCGGCCCCGGCGACTTGACCACCGCACGAAGCGGAGCGTCGATCGACACCACCCGCGACCCACACCGACCGCCCGTCAGGAGGCATGGTTGAACGGCACCACCTACAAGCGCTGCAGCTGCACCAACCCCGCCACCGGCCGCCCGTACGGGCGCGCGTGCCCGAAACTGCGCCGACCGGGCGGCTCGTGGCACCCGACGCACGGCATCTGGCAGTACCAATGCGAACTCCCGCCAACCGCGGCCGGCAAACGCCGCCCACTGCGCCGCGGCGGCTTCGCCACCAAAGCCGACGCCGACGCCGAACTCGACCGCATCCGCACCCTGCTCGCCCTGGCCAACGAGCCCGAGGACGCCACCCGCATCGGCGACCTCATCGCCGGCGCCATCAGCCGCCGCGAGCCCCTCCCCGACCAGGCCACCGTCCGCCGGCTACTGCACAGCGACGGCGAACACGACGACGTCACCGTCGGCGAATGGCTCGACGTCTGGCTCGCCAGCCGCCGCTCACTGCGCGAAACGACCCGCCGCAACTACGCCGACAACATCCGCAAGTACCTCAAGCCGCACCTCGGCCACATCAAGCTGGTCCGGCTCACCGCAAGCACGTGGCCGCCATGTTCGACGCGATCAACGCTCACAACGAGGAGTTCCAGGCATACCTCGCCGACCCCGACCTGAACCTCGGACGCCGCTTCGACGGCGACCGCCGCACCATGAAGCCAGCCGGACCCGCCGCTCAGCGCCGCATCCAGGCCGCCCTGCGCGCCGCACTCAACACCGCCATGCGCCGCCAGATGATCACCTACAACGCCGCCACCCATGTCGAGTTGCCGCCGGTGCGGTCGGCGAAGCCACTCGTCTGGACCGACCAGCGCGTTACCGAATGGCGGCGGGCCGGTCACATCCCGTCACCGGTCATGGTGTGGACCGCCGAGCAGACCGGCGCGTTCCTCGACCACATCATCGACGACCCGCTGTACGCCATGTACCACCTCATCGCCCTACGCGGACTGCGCCGCGGCGAGGCATGCGGGCTGCACCGCGCAGACCTCGACCTCGACGCCCTCACGCTGACCGTGCGCCACCAGGTCGTCGTCGAGGCGTGGAAACTCAACCTCACGGCTCCGAAGACCGACGGCAGCGAGGCCACCATCGCTCTCGACACGACCACCGCGCGGCTGCTCCGCGAACACCTCGAACACCAAGACGACCTCCGCGAGCGAGCCGGCGCGGCCTGGGTCGAAACCGGCCTCGTCTTCACCCGCGAAGACGGCAGCATGATCCACCCCGACTACGTCACCCGCCGCTTCAAGGAAGCCATCGCCGAAACCGGCCTACCACCGATACGGCTACACGACCTCCGCCACGGCGCCGCCACCCTCGCCCTCGCCGGCGGCGCAGACATCAAAACCGTTCAAGCGATGCTGCGCCACTCCACCATCGTGCTCACCGCGAACACGTATACGTCGGTGCTGCCCCAGGTGGCGCGAGACGCCGCTGAGGCAGCCGCCGCACTCGTACCCAGGCGCCGTTAGTTGAAGGATCCGAGCCGATGAACTGACACGTAGGCTTAGCTACGGCGCGTTCGTAGAGCATCCGGGCACCTCGCCAAGGGCGCCGACTACGAGTGGATCGAGCGGTACCGCGAAGCCGTCCGTCGACAGGCCCTCGATGCCCGACGACGGCCCAACGAGTTCCACATCGGAATCCGCCGCGGACGGCAGGCTACGGCAGAGTTCCCAGAACTTGCTGCCAGGGTCCCCGCCGCGCCAGGTGCGCTGAGCCAGCCGGGCATGCCCGCCTTCGGCAGCCCAGGCAGCGCCTCCGCAGCAAGCGACGCCGAAATCCCTGCGCAGGATGAACTGGAACGCTCGTCGGCGTGCGGCGGCGACGACCGCCCACGCCACGAGGTGAACTCCGTCGACTTCGTCGCGGGCGCGACCACGGTCGACAAATTGCGGCAAGAGCACAACGCTGCCGGCAGCGCTAACATCGGCACTGGATCAGAAGCCAGCGAAACATCGGGGAACCGCACAACATCGGGTGGCAACGATTGCCAAGTCGGCGGCGCCATTCGGACCGGCGGGATGGTGGGAACGGCACGGGGCCACGGCACGGACCACGCCGCGCCGCCGGACCAGGACGAGCATTCCGACTGGAACGCCGGCGAGCCAGGCGAGCCCAGCGACCGCGACGGCGCTGCGGACCACGGCAGGCACGAAGCGGTGCCTGCCGACACGGCAGCTGCCGTCGCCTACTGGTACCGCCGTGACCCGTCCATGCACCCGGCCGACATCGCAGCCAAAATCGGACGGTCGGAACGCACCGTGCGCCGATACTGGCCACCCCCACCCGAGCGCCACACCAACGGGCACCAGGCCGGACGCCTTGCCGAGCAACTCGGCGCCTCCTGACCCGGGCCGTATGAACCACAGACCCTCAGCCACCAGCGCACGGGGCTGCCCTGACCGGGCGGCATCGACACAGCCCCGATTCCGAGGGATCGTCCGATGACGAGATAGGAGATCGCTCGGTCTACCAGGCCCCGAAAGTAGAAGTCGCTCCATCGCGGCCGCAGTCGCTGCCATTGGGACGCCCCCGGGGCGTGGAACGATGTAATCATGGACGCGGACGATGGCCAGCCGAGCGATCGGCGCGGCGAAGTGGTGCGGCTGTGCGCCGCAGTGCGTCAAGCCGGCGACGACCTGTACCTTGACGAGTCCAGTACCGAGGACCTCACGCGCCTGCTGACGGACGCGGAGTCCATCGCGGTGGATCCCGCTTCGAGCACTCTTGAGCTAGCCCGTGTTTCGTAAGGCGTCGATGTTGCGGCGTGGCGGTGATCGATAATTGAAGAGGTCTCCGGTAGGTGGTTTAGCGACCAAGCAAAACCGAATACCAGACCGGAGACCTCGTGCCGAGCGTAGCGGCAGCGAGGCGTCATGACCTGACCGACGCGCAGTGGGCGGTGTTGGAGCCGTTGCTGCCTGCGGAGACTGGTCGTGGGCGTCCGCGGAGATGGGCCAGCAGAGACGTCGTGGACGGGATCCGGTGGCGGGTCCGGACCGGGGTGCCGTGGCGGGACATTCCTGAGGTGTATGCGCCGTGGCAGACGCTGTATCGGTGGTTCCGGCGCTGGCAGCGGGATGGGACCTGGACGCAGGTCCTGGCGGCGTTGCAGGCCGCCGCTGACGCGGCCGGGAGTATCGGTTGGACGGTGAGTGTCGATTCCACGGTCAGCCGGGCGCATCAGCATGCGGCGGGTGCCCGCCGGGACGGTCACCTGCAGCAGGAGCCGCCGGGCGGTGTGCAGGACGAGCCCGCCGATCACGGGCTGGGGCGGTCGCGCGGCGGGTTCACCACGAAGACCCACCTGGCGTGTGAGCAGGGCCGCAAGACCCTCTCAATGGTGATCACCGCTGGTCAGCGGGGTGACAGCCCGCAGTTCATCCCGGTCCTGGAACGGATCAAGGTGAGCCGGGTTGGTGGTGGCCGGCCGCGGACCCGGCCGGATCGGGTCCTCGCGGACAAGGCATACACCAGCAAAGGCAATCGCGGATACGCCCGCCGCCGCGGGATCAAGGTCTGCATCCCGAGCAAGGCCGACCAGGACGCCCACCGCAAAGCCAAAGGGTCCAAAGGCGGGCGTCCGCCCGCCTTTGATCCGGTCGTCTACCGGCTGCGTCATGCCGCGGAGTGCGGCATCAACCAGCTCAAACAACATCGCGGCATGGCGACCCGATACGACAAGCTCGCCGTACGCTTCGAGGCCACCGTCACGATCGCCGCCATCAACCAATGGCTCCGCGCGTTATGAAACACGGGCTAGTAGGGCTTTGTTAGGTTCGGCGTGTCGTGGGGTCGCTGGGCGGGTGCGGGTAGTTTCATGTTTTGGTGACCCCTGATGAGCTTTCGCTTGTGCGGCAACGCCTTGAGGCGTTCGCGGCCGACGTGTTCGCGTCTTTGTCTCGGTCGGATCAGCGGGCGAAGGGTGAGACGTATCTGCGTGGGTTGTTGCTGGACGGGCGGCGTAAGTCGATGCAGCCGATGGCGGCACGGCTGGGGGTGGATCATCAGGGGTTGCAGCAGTTCGTGACGACCTCGACCTGGGACACGGCGGCGGTGCGGGCGCGGCTGGCCGCCCGGGCGGTCGAGCTGATCGAGCCGGCCGCGTGGGCGATCGACGACACCGGGTTCCCGAAGGACGGTGCCGGCTCGCCAGGGGTGGCCCGGCAGTACTCCGGCACGCTGGGGAAGGTCGCCAACTGTCAGATCGGGGTGAGTGTCCACGCGGTCACCGATACGGCGTCGTGCCCCCTCGATTGGCGGTTGTTCCTGCCCGAGTCGTGGGACGTGACCAAAGCCGGACCGGCAGCGGTGCAAGCCGCCAAAGCCAAACGGCGTAAGACGTTGAAGAACGCCCCGCGGGCCGCCGTGCCGGCCGCGCCCGCTGCCGTTGAGGTCGATGTCGAGGCGGTGACCGAGGCGGCGCGGCAACGGCGCCGCAAGTCCGCGATCCCGGACGATGAGGGTCACCGTCCGAAGTGGATGCTGGCGATCGAAATGCTCGACGGGCTCGCCGAGCACGGGCTGCGGCCACCATTGGTGGCCGCGGACTCCGGCTACGGCGACAGCGGCCCGTTCCGGGCCGCCCTCGACGAACGCGGCATCTCCTACAGCGTCCAGGTCAAAGGCGAAACCCTCGCCCACCCCGCCGACGCAACACCCGTGCCACGCACTTGGTCCGGACGGGGCCGCCCACCGACCCGCACCCGCCCGGACTACCCCGACGATGCGATCAGCCTCGCCCAGCACGTCCAGGACACCGGCCGCGCCGCGGCGATCACCGTCTCCTGGCGCGAAGGCAGCAAAGGCACCCTCACCTCACAATTCGTGTTCCTACGGGTCCGTCCGGCCGGGCACCGCATCACCCGCGACCCCGACGGCACCCTGCCCGAACGGTGGCTGATCGCCGAATGGCCCGACACCGAGGACGAACCCGCCACCTACTGGCTGTCCAGCCAGGACGCCGACACCCCAGCCGCCGGCCTGATCCGCCACGCAAAGATCCGCTGGCGGATCGAACACGACTACCGCGAACTCAAAACCAGCCTCGGCCTCGACCACTTCGAAGGCCGCTCCTTCACCGGCTGGCACCGCCACGTCACCCTCGTCACCGCCGCGCACCTGTTCATCACCACACTGCGACTCGACCCAAAAGCGGATGCGCCGGCCTGACCCTCTACAAGGTCATCCACGAGCTGCAACTCCTGCTCGCAACCTGGACCGGCGCATGCCCCACCTGCCACCAAAAGCTCAAACCGTTACGCCGCAACAGACATCGACAAACCTAACAAAGCCCTACTAGTCGAGTCCGTGAAGCGGATCCGGTACATCTTGATCGAGGCGGCCGACGGGCCTCTGGCGCCGTTCCTGGCCGATGCAGCCGCCATGATCGTTGGCGATGGGCATGGCAGGCTGTTCTTCTGGCCAAGCCTGACTGTCCTACACCGCGTAGGGCGCCAATCTCAACGCTGGGCAGTCACCGGACAGGCCGCTCCTCGCCGATCGCCTCGCGGACGTCGCGAGGCTCCGTACTGGCCGCGACGACGATCTGGAGTAGCTCGATGGGCATGGCGGACCGTGTTGCCAGATCGTCGAGGTGGACGCCGCGGGAGGCGAGGAGCCGTACAGCGCGGCCGATGGCTGAGGGGGATTCACGCGGTCCGAGATCACCGGGTTCCGGGAATCCCCATTCGGCCAGCAAACTCATCCCACGGCGGTAGGTATGGTCGCGGTAGACACCCATCGCGTGGCCGCGGTAGATGAGGGCCTTCAGCGACATGCCCCAGCGGCGCTTGAGTTCATGGAGGCGGTCGAAGTCGAGCCGGCCCGGCAGCTCGTCGCGCAGACGGCTCGTCGGGGCGAGGAACTGCGAGGCGAACGTGGTCGCCTGTCGTTCGAGGATCTGACTGCCGGGCTCCGCGTCGTGGTGCAGCAGCAGGTGGCCGAGCTCGTGGGCGGCGTCCATGCGTGAGCGGGCCTTGTCGTTCTTGGCCGGACTGGCGAAGACGAACGGGCGTTGCCCGTACCAGTGGGAGAACGCATCGACGCGGTCGGACATATCTGGAAGGGTGAGCACGATGATGCCGTGGGCCTCGAGCAGACGGGTGACGTGCGGGACGGGTTCGTCGGCGAGCCCGAAAGCCGATCGGGCGTCCACCGCGGCGGCCTCGACATCGGCGGTCGTCGCCGGCTCGGGCAGATCGAGCTGGGGTAGCGCCAGCTCGGGAAGGTGTACGTACCGCTCGATGGCGTCGATGACCCGCCACGCGATTTCACCGAACGCCAATGCCTGGTCCCGCTCCGCCTGTGTAGTGACGCGCAGGCTTCGGAAGTGGGCATACCCGGGCGTGACGGGTGTAAGGAAGCCCGCCGCGAAGAACTCGACCGGCATCGCCAGCGCGAGTGCCAGTCGGCCGAGCACGCTGGCCGAAGGCCGGGACTGGCCAAGCTCATACTGGCTGACGGCCGCCGCCGTTACGCCGGTATGCAGGGCGAGCTGCTTCTTGGACATGCGTCGCCACCGGCGGGCCAGCGTGAGGGCGTTCGGCTGGAACGCCGCAACGGCCAACGCTGGCGTTGTGGGCCGACCCTGTTCTCGGCTCATGCACGCATCGGCGTGCGTGCGGCCGTGGTGGGGTGCTCACCGCGAAGCTGCAGGTCCAGTTCAGGGATCGGCAGCTCGTCGTGGGAAACCGTCGACTGGTCCACATCCCGGCCGTCGGAGCGCGTCGCGGCGATACGCGACGGTTGACCGAACCACAGCGTGACTTCGAACCAGGGAGACCCGCCGTTGCGGTTGTCGCGGGGCAGGCCGAGGTAGGCGACCGCCTCGCCAGTGTCGATGTCCCCGGCGTGCGCGACCCGGATGTGTCGCTTGCGAGGGACGAGACCGGCGAACGCCTGCGGGAACTGTCCCTCGTCGTCGAGTGCGAGCTGCCCGCTGGTGCTGTTCTCCACGGCGCCGCCGAGCCGGGTGTCGCTGCCCTCCCACCGGATCGACTCGACGCTCGTGTCGATGCCTCCGTGCAAGGAGTACAGCCGCAGGATGTAGCCGGCGCTGAGGATCTCCAAGGAGTTGTCCTCGATCCGGGCATCCACGCCGGGCTGGCCGGCGAACTGGGCGGCGCCGACGTTGGTCAGGTTGCGCCAGACGGTGGTGCCGAAGCTCATGGCATCATCACCGAGGCCGGGTTCGTGGCGTTCCGCCGCCCGTCGATATACCTGGCGGATCAGGTCAGCCAGCGGGGTGTCAAGCCCCGGGTTTGATGGACAGTTGGTTAGCTGGTTTTCAGGGGTGCGGTGACCGGCTGGGTCATCGCATGTAGTGCCTCGTACTCGGCGGGCGGGACGTGGCCGAGCCCGCCATGAAGCCGTCGGTTGTTATACCAGTCGATGTACTCGACGGTGGCCATCTCCAGGTCGTCGAGCCCGCGCCACGGACCCTTGTTGCGCACGAGTTCGGCCTTGTACAGCGAGTTGAACGCCTCGGCCATGGCGTTGTCGTAGGAGTCGCCTTTCGAGCCGACCGAGGCGACGGCGCCGGCCTCGGCGAGCCGCTGGCTGTAGCGAATCGCGCGATATTGCACGCCGCGGTCGGAGTGATGGACAAGTTCATGCAGGTCAGCGCCTTGATGTTGGCGGCGCCAGATCGCCATTTTCAGCGCGTCCAACGCCAGGTCGGTATAGAGGCTGGTGGCGACCTGCCAGCCGACGATCATGCGAGAGTACACGTCCAGGACGAACGCGGCGTAGACCCAGCCGATGCTGGTGCGGACGTAGGTCAGGTCCGCGACCCACAGCTGGTTCGGATGCGCTGCGGTGAAGACGCGGTTGACCAGGTCACGAGGCCGGTCAGTTTCGGCGGCCGGGCGGGTTGTGCGCGGTGCTTTGTCGCGCAGCAGCCCGCGCAGCCCGGCGTCGTGCATCAGCCGTTCGACCGTGCACCGGGCCACCTCGACGCCACGGCGGTGCAGCTCGTGCCAGATCTTGCGGGCGCCGTAGACGCCGTAGTTCTCTGCGTGGATCTGCTTGATCAGCACGGTCAGCTCCTCGTCGCGCCGGGACCGGGCGCTGACAGGGCGGGTCTTGGCGGCGTAGTAGGTCGACGGTGCGATCTGTGCCGGCGTGCCTTCAAGCGCCTGCAGGACCGGCTGGACACCGTGCTGTTCCTTCTGGGAGTCGACGAAGCCGACCTTCATCGCGACGGACGGTCCAGCTCCGCCGCGAAGAAACTCGCCGCGGACTTCAGGATCTGGTTCGCCCGCCGCAGTTCACGAACCTCCCGCTCCAAAGCGGCGAGGCGTTCCGCGTCGCTGCTGGTGGTGCCCGGACGGTCCCCGGCATCGGTCTCGGCCTTCTTCACCCAGGTGCGCAACGCCTCCGGATGGACCCCGAGCTGATCAGCGATCCGACGGATCGCCCCGACCGCGGACACCGGATCCCGACGGGCCTCGACCGCCAGCCGGGTCGCCCGCTCACGCAACGCATCGTCGTACTTCTTCGGTGCCGGCACAGCAGCATCATCTCCCAGGTTTCGATGTCTCCATCAAACCCGGGGCGGAACAGGGTGAGCACGCCGCGTTCATCCAGCACATCGATCGCGTTCGTGAGCAGATCCACGCCGCAGAACTTAGCAAGGCCGCTGTTTGATGTTGTGGAAATCAAGTGGCGACGCGCCGAAGGTTCCGGAGCGATCGGCCGGACAGGTTCGACTGTCTGGGTGAGTGGAGTAGCGGGCGTGGGTACCCGTGATGAGCACAATCGTAGCCACCTGCGGATCCGACCATGCCAGAGGTGGGTGTGGCCGCCTTGTGAGAACAGCCGACCGATACCGTCGCCGACTATCTGTGCGACACCGTCGACCACGAAGGCGGCGATCGGACCGTCGGCCGCCTCTACCGTCTCGGGAACGTGCGGCATGGATATTCCTCGCGTCGGCACGTTTCCGGCTCACGGGTGCGGGACCGCAGTAGCGACGGGTGGTGTGCCCGTTCTGGTAGAGAACACGTCGCGCGTCGGCCTCCATCCGATCGTCACGCACCGTAAGGGGCGCTCGTTACACCGGGCATGTCATGGTCGAAGCGGCACCGCAACGGCTCCGTTGCCATCCAACGACTTGGCAAGATGTGGCCGGACCATGTTTGATGTAGCGGACCTGGCTGGAGAGGGTGAGGCGGGGCCCCACCTTCTCGTGTGGTGGCGGTAGGGTACCTGGGATGGCAGTGGACAAGCGTTCTAATCGCGGTCGAGTAGCGGGCAACGACACGCCGCTGACCAGCATCGAGTTGTTCACTGGGACCGGCGGGCTTGCGGAGGGACTACACAAGGCTGGCTTCCGCCATCTACTCGCCGTCGAACTGTACCACCGGGCCTGCGAGTCCCTCAGAATCAATCGCGCGCAAGACTGCAAGGATCTCGCTGCGGCTGCCGAATCGATTCCAACCGAGAACGACCGTTGGCCTCTATTCGAGGGTAAGGTCCAAGACGTCGACTTCACGCCATTCGAGGGCAAGGTCGACGTTCTCGCCGGAGGTGTGCCCTGCCAGCCGTGGAGTATTGCTGGCAAGAAAGAGGACATTGAAGAAAAGATCGGCGGCGAGCGGAATCTTTGGCCTGAGATGTTCCGTGTCGCCCATCAGACGCGCCCGAAGGCGATCATCGCCGAGAACGTCATTGGGCTTACCAGACCGTCCTTCAAGGAGTACTTCGAATACATTATTGATGGACTACGGGCACCGCATGAGCAGCGCGTCGACGGCGAGAATTGGCGACACCACCACGAGCGTCTACGAAAACGGCTCAAGGCGAATGGCATTCCAGATACTGATCGATACGTAGTGAACCCGGTCCCGCTTAACGCCGCCGATTTCGGCGTTCCGCAACTAAGAAAACGGCTCTTTATCGTCGCCTATCGGGCGGACCTCAACGTTGAATGGATCCCACCTTCGACGACGCATAGCCAATCAAGCCTTATACGGGACCTACTCAATGGCGAATATTGGAGCCGGCATGGAATCAGCCCGCGCCAGGACCTGATCGAATCGTTGACGGAGATGCTTCCCGACGGCAAGGAGCCCTGGCGCACACTGCGGGATGGCATTGAGGGCCTCGACGAACCCGAGCTTGACCGTACGCCAACCGAGGGACCCCCGCACCATGTCGGTTGGCCTGGAGCTCGGAGGTATCGGGGGCATCAGCCGAGCGATCTAGATTGGCCCTCGAAGACCATCAAGGCCGGCGTGCACGGCGTCGCTGGAGGCGAGCTCGCCGTCATCGATCGTAGAGGGCGATACCGTTATCTGACGGTGCGGGAGGTGGCGCGGTTGATGACGTTCGACGACAAGTGGATGCTCGATGGGACGCGTGGCCCGCAGATGCGCCAGCTGGGTAACGCTGTGCCGGTGGATCTAGCCGAGGCCGTCGGTAAGTCCGTGCGCAAGCAGCTAAGGCATGAAAAGGAAACGAACTGATGAGGCCGACCGGTCGTCGATGACGCCTCCAGCGTCCTCTGGCAGGCCAGCCGCGTCGTCCGATGCGGTTGTAAGGGTGATGCGCGGGAACCGCGGGCGGGATACGCGACCGGAGATGCGCATTCGCCGTGCGGTACACGCCTTGGGCCTGCGTTACCGGGTTGGTATCCGCCCGGTCCCGACGTTGCGGCGCACGGCGGACCTGGTCTTCACCCGGGTCAGAGTGGCTGTGTTCGTAGATGGCTGCTACTGGCATGGCTGCCCGGCGCATCACCGCCCTTCGCGGCTGAACGCCGACTTTTGGGAGGCCAAGATCGCGAAGAATCGCGAGCGTGACGCCGAGACCGATGCCAGGCTGCGTGAGGCCAATTGGACCGTTGTACGCATCTGGGAGCACGAGGATCCGATCTTGGGCGCCGAACGGGTGCGGGCAACCGTCGCCGCGGCCCGCACCCGTCCGTCCCGTTAGCTCGCGAGTCCGAAGAACCCAGTGGGCCCGAACAGCGACTCTCGGCGAAGGTAGCGGTTGAAGTGGTTGCACACGGGTTCGCCGAGATGCGCGCACGCGTGGCACGCGCCGCCGTTGCGTTCGCAGGCCGGGTCCAGCGGGCAACGATGTTCGGCGTTGACGACGGCATCGAGAAACGATTGCAGGTCGTTCTCGAACACCGCCTGTAGTCCGCCGAGGACGAAGTCGCCTCGTGCCGCCGCGAACACGAAGAAGATGCCATGACTGGGGAGAAGGTATTCGCCGAGGCTCTCGCGATCGACACCAGCGAAGACGGATAGCTGACGGATGACCCGGTGAGCGTAGGAGTGGACCAGCGTCAACAGGTCCGAGCCGGGGGTCGCCTCGCCGGTGTGCTCGTTGAACCGGCTTGGCAGGTCGATGGTGCTGGCGATGGCGGCGCGTGTGTCGCGGGTGCCGGTCGCTTGTGGCGGGTGGTGTCCCCGGCCACGTAGCCAGCGGGCGATGAGCATCGGGTCCAGTCGGAACATGAGCGCTTCGGATTGCTGAGGGTCGGCGTACACCCGGCGGCCGCGTTTTCCGCTGAAGAGGTTGAGGTTGACGGCGCCGGGAATCGTGCCACCGCGAGTGAAGCCGTATACGGCACGCATGACGGGGAAGCGGTCGGCGAGTTCGACGGTCTCGAGCCCCGCACGTTGGATCGCGGCGGGGTATCCGTCCATGTAGCGGTCTCGCATGGCGGCGGGTGTGCCGTCGGTGAGAAGGTCCTCGATCCGGACGCGCCCGTCGAAGGTCGCGAGCGCTAGATCGACCGCCTCTCGTTCGGCTTGTGCGAGCCGGTCTGGGGGCGCGGTGCCGAGGGGGCCGAGGTCATCCTCACTGGTGAGCTCGCCTTGGCTAGCGGCTAGTCCCGCCATCTGCTCGGCGACCAATCGGGACACGCCGCTCGCGACGAGTTGGTCCACGAGGGAGCTGGTGGTGTGCCGGCGTTCGCTGGGCCGGTCCTCGCGCATGCCGTTGAGCAGCCACGTAAGCGCGCGGCGGGGGCCGCCGGATTCGGTGATCTCAACAAGGCGGCGTTTGGTACCGGGGTTGATCAGGACGAAGCTCTGCGGCGCGTACACGCTCGCGGAGCGGTGCACGGTGTAGGCCAGGGCGTGGGAGTCACGTTGCGGCCAGCGACGGCCACATGGACAGCGGCGGAAGCCGAAGCCCCGCTGCAGCGTGATATCGCAGATCGGGCACTTGAAAAGGATCTTGCTCGCGTCGATCGTAGGCTGGAACTCCATGCGCACCTGATGGTGGCGTTCACATCGGGGGATACGTGGTTCCTCGATGCGGCCGCATTCGTGGTAGCCAACGAAGTGGCTTTGCTGCCATCTGTTCTGGCCGCAAACACAGGCCCGGTCGCGGACGGACTCCACGCGCCGGCAGTGCCGACAGATGTAGATCTCCGGGAATCGTTCGACCTTGACCCCGCGGCCGTCGTTGACCTTGACGACCTCTATGTCGAGGTTGCGCGAAGCGTGGACGGCGCCCACGTCTCGCGTCCAACCGAGGATCTCGGCCTCCAGACGTTGCCGGATGGCCGCCTCGTCGACGTCGACCTTGATGGGGTCGCGCCATTCGACGGTCTTCCAGATGCCGCCCTGCAGGTCAGCGGTCTGTTCGGGCAAGAGCCCGTAGAGCACCTGGGTGCCGCTGCGCTTGTCCTTCAATGATGTTCCTTAGTCGTCGCTGATCGGGATCTGGGTCTCGACATCCCGCAGGGACGTCATCGGGCGGCGGTGCAGGATGTCAGCAGGCCATCTGGCGCCGGATCCGAGGTCGTTGAGCTTGGTGAAGTAGATCTCCACGGCGCGGCGAAGGTCGGCGTCGAGCAGGTGCTCGTCGTCGCGGATGCCGAGCATCTCGCGTAATGCCTTGGTCTCGTCGTCCACGGTCGTGACGACGGTGCGGTGGTGGTCTCGCAGCAGGTCGGTGGTGGTGAGTTTGAGTTTCTCGGAGCGTGGCTCGTGGAAGAACAGGCGTCGAGCCTCGATCGCCGCGGCGCTGGTCAGGTCGAGGACACGTCGGCTGCTGCGGGTCACTGGGATCGGCTCGACGAGACGGTCACCGTGCTCGACGAACGCCTGGAAATGGCTGTAGACGCCGGCGTCGCGCTCGCGTCCGATTTTGTGGACCACGTAGACCAGGCCCGGGTGGGTCCGGCCGACACGAGCGGTGGTCTGGATGAACTCGGCCGTGGTCAGCGGTACGCCGAGCACCGTCATGATGTTGAGCCTATCGATGTCGACGCCGTGAGAGAACATCGACGAGGCGGCGACGACGTGGACACGTTCGTCGAATTCCGCCGGCGGGCCGTCGAGTTCGGCTATAGCCGTGCGTACGTCGTCGAATGGGGTCTGGCCGGTGAGCGAGACGGTGTTGAGCGGGTCGATTGGTACCTGGGAGCCCATCGACCGGCGAGCGGCCTCGACGTCCTTGACGGTGTTGCCGTAGATCACGTTCGTGCCGTAGAGGTTGAGCAGTTCGTCCGCGTGGACTGGGTCGATACCGGCTTGCGCGCATACCACCTCGGCCTCGGTGCGCAGCCGTCGCACGGACTGCTGCAGGACGGTGATGGTGCGGTCGGAGACCCATTCGAGCGTCACTCCCCTGGGCCACACGGCGACGTACCGGCGCAGCGTCTTCGTGGTGGAGGCGCTCCAGTAGCTCTCATGCACCGACGGACCGAGTGCCGGGAACACCCGGCCAGTCCTGCCGTAGAGGGTCTCGGTTTGCCGCTCGTACCCTGCCAGCGTGGCCGATGATGCGATGATCTTCGGAGGGTCGGTGTCGGTGTTCTTGATCTGCAGGTCGTCGAGGATCGACTCGTAGTGTGAGTCGACCGCTCCCAGCGAGTCGCGGAGCAGGTGCAGCTCGTCCTGCAGGCGGAATGACGGCGCGAACATCGCCCTGTCGTGTGCCTTGATGACGTCGTTGGGTTCCTTGCAGCCAGGTACGAGGCAGCCCGATGGTCTGCTGCCGCGTTTGGCGTAGGTGAATCCATGCCCCGGGCGGCGGCATCTTCCCGCCGGCCCGTGGACGAAGCCACGCATAGCGGCCTGCATGGAGATCAACGCCGCCTTGTCGAGTGTGCCGATGACGACGCTGGGCATGAAGCGGTAGATCTCGCTGTCGACGACAAACAGGGGGAGCGCCTCACCTGCCGAGGGACAGCTGGGCGACGAACAGAAGTGTTCAAGTCGCCAGTGGCGGCGGTTGAAGCGGGTGGAGACACCGCGGGCGGCGCAGAAGGGACAGCGCAGCAGGACGTTGAATCGTGCCGGCATCGTGTCGTCCTCGACATCGATGGGGTTGTCCTTGGTTGGCTCCACCGGGATGTCGTTCGGGGTGCTGCTGCGGCCGACGTAGTAGCCCAGCGCGATCGGATCGCCGGGGACGCGGTGTTCTCGGCGCACCAACTCGGCGGAGCCCAGCGCGTCGGCGAACCGCTGGGTCTGCTGCAGTGAGAGCAGCCGGAGCGGGAACCGTGACCAGGCGGTGATACCGCTGTGCTTCCCACGCAGCCGGTCGTAGAAGACGGCGAGGACGAGCAGACCGAGATATGTCTCGGTCTTGCCACCGCCGGTGGCGAACCAGACGATCTCGACGGTGTTCCAGTCGCGGCGTCCCTCGACAAGGCTCGGCAGTACGCCCAGTAGGAACCCAACTTGGAACGGACGCCAGGAAGTGATATCGCGGCGCATGGCTGTCTTGCCCATGGCCTTGTTCATCAGGCGATAGGCCCGGAGCAGCTGCGGCGAGGACTCGAGGGCGGCGACACCACGGCGCAGCCGGTCGAGTTCGGCCTCATACGCCTCTCGTCCTCGCTCGGCCTCCGCGATCATCTCGGGCGACCATGACGGGCCACCGCTTTGGCGCCGCGCCAGGGCATCCGGTGACCAGGCTTCGCGACCCCACCGCGCGTATCCGTCGACAAGTTGACGCAGCCGCGGCAGAGGGTCGTCGGTGAGCCCGGAGAAGGACAAATCCAGCTTGTCCTCAGCGGTGTAGCCGAAGCGGAACGTGGGCCGCTTGGTCGACACCACGATGGTGTCCCGGGTGGCGAGCTTCCCCTGCCTTACCTCGACGCCACAGTTGATGCCGATCGCCGGCAGCTCCCGCTCGTAGCGGAAGCTGTCGGGAAGGGACTCCAGGACGAAGGGGGCAGTGGCCAGCCCTTCGACCACGAGTTCGACCTCGAACAGGTAGCGCTCTCCCTTTGGGTGAGCGGACTCGGGGGTGGTGTTCACGACCGTCACAACGAGCTCGGGCGAGCCGCGCCAGGATTCGTCTGACACTTGAACCGCCGCGGTGGCGACACCGATGCCAGCGCTGCGGAATGCGAAGGTGAGCTCATCGACACCGAAGTCGAACGAGGACATGCCCGGCTCGGCCTCGACCCGAATGGGAACGTCGGCGAGCTCAGACTTGTGCCATTCCTCGGGGGTGTCGAGATCGTTCGAGGCGGCCGTGATCCGGTTCCACCCGCGAGCGCGGACCCGCACGTCGAACGTCCAAGGTCCATCGGTCGCGGGCTTGACTCGCATCCCCACAGAACAGGGATCCATCCGGCGTTCCCTGTGCGTCTCGGCCATCGCATCTTGCTCAGGGGCGAGACGACCGAGCCAGAACACGCCCGACGGGTCAACAGCGCTTCGAATCTCTTCAGTGCCGAGACCCGCGTTGGTGACACGTTGATCCAGCCACTGGACAAAGCGTTCCTTGTGGTCGCTCATCGGCTCTCCTGTGAGGCGGTCACCGCGACGCGTCCCGCCGGGCTGGGCGAGGCCATGCGCGCGATGTACCTGTCGGCGGGTGATTTCGGCTGCGGGCGAAGGCCCCAGTGGTGTGCGAGGTCCCGGATCACCTGGTCCGCGGACAAGATCATGAGCAGCTTCAGCTCGATCTGCCGCACACGTTCCCGTGTGACCCCATGGACCTGGGCGATCTCCTCCAGCGTGGCGGGCTCGTCGTTGACGAATCCGAATCGCCGCTCGAGGATGTCAACAGAGCGGGGATCGAACCTCGAATGTATTATGCCGCTGACTTGGTCTGCCACGTCATCGGCCAAGAGGGCCTCCTCCGGAGCCGGCATCACATTACTCATCAACAGTTCGCCGAGCGTGCCACCGCCATCGTCGTCCCCGACGGGTGTATCAAGGCGAACAAGTGGCCGTGAGATATCCAGAAGAGCCTGGACATCGGCGGCGTCCATTTCGACTCCCTCTGCTACTTCTCGCAAGGTTGGTTGTCGACCATGCCGAGACTCGAAAGAACGTGCGTAGCCATTAATCTTGCGAACCCGTTCCCATACATGCACAGGAAGGCGTATAGGGTAGCCGGCCATATCGATGCCGCGACCAATGGCCTGCCTGATCCACCAAGTGGCATACGTCGAGAACTTGAATCCGAGCCCTGGATCGAACTTCTCCGCGGCTCTTTGCAACCCGACGATTCCCTCCTGAACAAGATCGTCGAAGTCTAGGTCACCCGCGCTCTGTGCGTATCGCTGCGCGACACTAACCACCAATCTCAGGTTTGAGCGCACCAACTCGTCCCGGGCCCGGTCGCCATCGTCGATCAGCCCACGCACCGAAGCGACATCGGCGTCGCCATTGAGCCGCTCTCGCGCGGCGAGGCCGAGCTGGATACGTCGGCCGAGCGCGACCTCGGCCTCGGCCGTCAGTATCGGATGACGACGCATCTGCGCGGGAAGACCCGAGGCTATCGCCCGATCAGACGGATCATCCAACGAGTGCGCGTCCTCGACCTCCCGCTCAACGGTCACACCCTCATCCGCGAGCCGAGTAAGGACCCCGGTTACCTCGTCGGCGTCAAGTCCACGACGCGCGACGATCCCGACGACGTGGTCCCACGTCAGGACGCCGAGTCGCTCGGCGTCCTCGACCAGTACCGCGACTGTCCTCGCGACCAACTCGTCACGCATTGCCAGACCTCCGCTTCGTCGCGCCCGTCCGCAACATCGCCACCGGCTCCATCGACCGCCCGACGCCAAAGATGAGAACACACGGGTACGACTTTTTCCTCGCGGAATGCTTCGCCGGAACGGTTGTTGCCGCATAGCCGCTCGGTCGAGACGGTATGTCCATTTAGCGAGTATTACGACTTTCGACATGATTGCTTGACGTCAACGATTCGGCTTGTTAACGTCGAGCCGTAGGCGCAATTCAACGAATGCGCCATTGTTCTCGTTGAGCGCGGACCAGCGCCTTATCGGCCGCCCCAGGGCCGATAGGGATAGGCATCGAGCGGGCTATCCGTTACGCTTCGCATCTGGGTCACCGCGGACATCTCTTTCCACGTCGCGACCCAGCAACCTTTCGTCCGTGTCGAACGTGATCAGATTTGCCTGGGAGTAAGCGTGGCGATCGAGGCCATCGATGTGACACCGGATCCACGGATTCTCAGCGTCTTGGGCGACATCGAGTTCAGTCCATGGCAGTGCCTCGCCGAGCTCATCGACAACGCCTTCGACGAGTTCTTGTCGGCCGGTCACGCCGGCGGGGAAAGGCCCACGGTCAAGATCTCTCTGCCGTCGAAAGGGAGCGACCTCAAGAGCGCGGAGGTCTGGGTCGTCGACAACGGGCGCGGCATGGACCTCGCCACGCTCAACAACGCGATCCGCGCGGGCTGGACCTCCAACAGCGCTCACGGGGCACTCGGCCTGTTCGGCATGGGCTTCAACATCGCCACCGCAAGACTCGGTCAGCGCACCCAGGTACGGACCACCCGCGCCGACGACCCGCACTGGACAGTGGTCACGCTCGACCTGCCAGCTCTCAGCGCGGGCAGGACCTATGACGTTCCGGTCACGTACGAGCCCAAGGACGATCCCGCCGAGCACGGGACGAAGGTCATCATCAGCGCGCTGCGGCCCGAGCGGCTCGCCCTGCTCCAAGCGCATCAGGCCATTCGCACCAAGCTGGGTGACGTCTACAGCTACCTGCTGCGTGAACACGAATTCGAGATCATCGTCAACCTGCGCAAGGTCGAGCCGCGTCGGCCGTGCGTCTGGGGCGAGGAACGGTACGTCACGCGTAACGGCGTCGACATCCACGCCGTCCAGCACATCGACGTGACCATGGGCACGATGAAGGCCTGCGCCGTCTGCGGCAAATGGCAGGCGGCCGACCACGACAGCTGCGTGTTCTGCCCGGACGGGGGCCGGCTGGAGGTCCGCGAACAGCGAATTCACGGGTGGATTGGTATCCAGCGCTACCTGCACTCCAGCGACTACGGCATCGACTTCCTCCGCAACGGCCGCAAGATCCTGCTGCGCGACCACAGCATCTTCGACTGGGTCGACCCGACCGGCAATGAAGACCCGGAGAAGGAGTATCCGATCGACAACCCTCGCAACGAGGGCCGGATCGTCGGAGAGATCCACTGCGATCATGTCGCCGTCAACTACCAGAAGACCGCCTTCGAGTACGACACACGCGAGTGGAAGAAGGTCGTCCGTACCATCCGTGGTGAGGCCCCGCTGCGGCCGAACATCGCCAAGAAGCGTGGGTTCGAGGAGAATCGCAGCCCCCTCGCCCTGCTGTACACGGGCTTCCGCACCGACAAGCCCGGGTTGAAATACCTGATTCCCGGCAATGGGCAGACCGCCCTGCGGGACAAGGTCACTGACTGGGTCGAACGCTTCCGCAAGGGCGACCCCGCCTACCAGAGCGACGAAATCTGGTACCAGGCCGCCGAACAGCACGACAAGGGCCTCACCAGCCCCGCGCCCGCCCCCGGTGAGCCGGGAGACGTCCTTGACGAGATGGGGCTCACCGACCCAGCCAGCGCAGGCGACGGACAGCCGGCAGGTACTCCAGGTGGCGGCACATCGGCGTCTCCAACGGACAACGCACCGCCACAGCGGGGACCGGTAGCGCCCGCGCCGCCCTCCAGGTCGGAGACCGTGGATGATCGACTCAGCCGTTACCGTCAGTCCGCCACGCTGGCACCCGCACACGGTGGCCGCTTCGATGCCGCCGAACTCGGCAAAGCCGATGTCACCGTTTACGCCGTCGACGAGGCTGAACTGATCGATCCGACCGGACGATCGGTGCCGATCTTCGCGCACCTCGCCCGCGCGCCACGCGTCGAGGTGTACCTCGCCCGGAGACACCCGATGCTGACCGACTTCGGCGTCGACCTCACCGAACTGGTCCAGGTCATCCTCGCCGAGTTCCTGATCGCCAGGACCCCAGGCGCGAAGCAACCGCTGATCACCGTGCTGGAGAAGATCAAGCTCAGGGCATCCAACGACCGCCGAATCACCGTCGACTCCCTGGCCAAACGCTCACGCGACCTCCTCGACCGGATCCGTGCCCTCATGCTCCAGGAGATCAAGGGCTCGCCTACCGGCTACTGGAACATGCTGCTACCCGGCGAGACGGCGGAGGCCGAACGCCGATTCGCGCTCGAACGCGCTGGCGGCGGCTGGGAGGACATGATCGACAACGGTGAGTTCATCCACTACCTGCCGGCCTCGGCCGTGGTCAGGCTCATCGAACGGCGACCCGACGCCTTCCTCGACGGGCGCGTCTTCCGGCGCCGCTTCGGCACACTCACGGACGAGACCGCCCGCTCGCTCGGTCTGTCCCGGGTGACCAGCCTCGTCAGCGAGATCGCCCTGATGGCCGACCACACGCCCCGGCTGGAGGTCGACGAGCTGCAGCGTATGCGGCTCAGCTGCGACCTCGTCGAACGCGAACTGGACGAGACATAAGGGGGACCGGGTCATGACCTTCATGGACGCGTCCTTCCTACGCGACGTTGGACCACGGCAGTTCCCCCGACAGGTCGAACGGCTCTTGATGCACCTCGGCTTCACCGACCTCGCGACCATCGACGGCTCCGGCGACGGCGGAGCCGACGTGCTCGGCTGGCACGGTGGCCGAGGCTGGGTGCTGCAGTGCAAGTGGAAGCTGAACGGGCCTATCGGCGCCGAGGCCGTCGATGAGGTGCAGCGCGCACGCGAGTTCTACCGCGCCGACGAGGCCGCCGTGGTCACCACGAGTGTCCCCGGCCCGAAAGCACTCCGCCGCGCCGAGGAACTCGCGGCGATCACACGCCCGATCAAGTTCTGGACGGGCGACGTTCTACGCCGGGCATACGAGCGCGCCCCCGCCAACCTCGACCAGGTCGAACTGCGTCCATACCAGCGCGACGCCGTCACGGCGATCGGTGCCGATCTCGACCACCGCGGCCGCGCCATGCTCATCCTCGCCACCGGCATGGGCAAGACCGTCGTCGGCGGTTCCGTCATCGCCGAATGCCTACGCCGTACGCCGAGCAGCAACATCCTGGTAGTCGCGCACACCCGAGATCTCGTGGCACAGCTTGAACGAGCCTTGTGGAGACACCTGCCCAAGCACGTCCGCACCCGACTGCTCACCGGTGACGACCGGCCCGACGACCTCAGCGGCGTCACGTGCGCGACGGTCGCCACCGCACTCGCCGTCGTCCGGATCGGCTACAAGCCCGACCTCGTCATGGTCGACGAGGCACACCACGTCGGCGAGAACGGCCAGTTCGCCGAGCTGCTCGACCGGCTGTCGACAGCACGGCAGTTCGGCGTCACCGCCACTCCGTGGCGCGGCGATCGATACGACCTGACCGCGCACTTCGGCGAGCCCAGCTTCACCCTCGGCATCGAGGAGGGCATGCGTCGCGGCTACCTGGCCCAAGTCGATTACCGGCTCTTCGTCGACAACATCGACTGGGACGTCGTCCGCAGTGCCAGCGAATACGGCTACAGCCTCAAAGAACTCAACGCCCGCCTGTTCCTCCCCGGGCGTGACGAGGCCATCCGAGACGAACTCGCCATTGTGTGGAACCGCACGTCGCGTCCGCGCGCGCTCGTCTTCTGCCGCACCATCGAACATGCCGAACGCATGGCCGACATGCTGAACGACTCACCGCCGTGGGGCACCAGCCAAGCCGTCCACGCCGGCCTGCCCATGAGGGAACGGCAACGACGACTGCTCGCGTTTCGCGCCGGCGAGACAAGCATCCTCACGGCCGTTGACATCCTGAACGAAGGTGTCGACATCCCCGACGTCAACATTCTGTGCTTCGCGCGTGTCACCCACAGCCGACGCATCTTCGTTCAACAGCTCGGCCGAGGCCTCCGGCTGCGAGAGGGAAAGGACCGCGTCGCCGTCCTAGACTTCGTCAGCGACTTGCGGCGCATCGCCGCCACCCTCAAGCTGCGACGTGAGATGGACGCCATCGAGGTCGAGACGCTTCCGCTAGGGCACGATTCAACGATCACCTTTTCCGATCAGCGAGTCGAGTCGCTCATGGAAGAGTGGATCAAAGACGCGGCTAGCCTCGAGACCGCTTACGACGAGCACCGCCTCCAGTTCCCCGCTACCTTCGAGACGGGCAGTTGAAAGATGCCGACAGCGCCGAACATCCCCCTCAGTGTCCGCGACGAGGTCCTCAAACTCCTCTACGCCGACGCCGACGCCCTCGACTGGGAGCGCCTGCCCGCACAAACCAAGACCGCCCAGTACAACCAGTGGGTCCAAGACCCCCGAATCGGTGGCCTCCTCGGACGGTTCATACCCAACCCGCACCTGTGGATCAAGGAAGTCCCACTCAAGGAATACGCCCGGGCACTCGAGAACATGGGTCGGTTCGCGCAGTTCACCTCCATGCATTACCCCCCGCCATCGGACTTTATCGACCCGACGTTCGGAGGCGAGTGGACCTATATCCCGGACAGCCAAGCGGACAAGCCACCTCACTGCCTGGCGACGGACGGCACGACACAGCGCTACGTCTGCTGGGGACCGCCCAACCAGTTCAAGGACCTGCTGTGGGCCGCCTTGACCGCTGGCGTCAAGGAGCACGGACGCCCTGGCATCGCACTCTCCGTACGAACCGACGCGGAGATCGAAGCGGCGGATCGACGAAGGAATCAGGCCATCGGCGAACGATGCGGGATCGAAGTGAGGTACGTCATCCGACCGTTACGTCGACGTCTGTAAACGAATAGCTCAAAAGAGCCGATCCTGACCCTCGATAGGGTTTAATGACGCGATCCGCTGTCGCATCAGGAGCAGCTCCCGCCTGCTGAAGTACTCCAGATCGTGGTCGGCCTCCCAGTCTTCGAGGTACTCGCCGTAGACATCTCGCGACTCGAATAGGTTCTCCATCGAGAAGGAGGCGAACGTTTCTCGGCGGGCGAGTAGCCGCGACGCGAATCGCACGAAAGCATTCACCTCCGAGGCGTACAGCTGAAGCATGCCCCAGGTATCCAAATGCAGTCCGCAGCCCGCTTCGGCTGCCGCCGCCGAGATCAACGGCAGTCGTTTGTCGTCGCAGATGAATCGCACCAGTGGCCGACGCTCACCTCGGTTCGAGTGATGCCCTCGGCAACTCGTCGTCGTCAAGCAGCCCGACGCGACCAGCGCCGCGACGGCGGACATAACCCCGAGGTCGAGATCTTGGAACCGGGTAAGTGGGCCCTCATCAATTTCAGTGCCATCGTACGTATATCGCTCACCGGTGTACCGATCGCGCACAGCCGCGTCCGCTCTTTGGTCGAAGTCCTCATCGCCGGTCGCCAGCGACGCCACGGCGAGCAGCTCTTGTTCGGCTGAGATCGCTTCGGCTACCTCCTCCCAGGACACTTCCGCGATCTCCTGGTACAGGAGGTTGTCCCCCACACCCTCAATTGCCTCCTCTAGTGTCCTGCGTCAGAAATTCGCCTACAAAATCGGGCGAGTGACTCCAGGATCTCCTCGGCGGTCTTGGTCCAGATGAACGGGCGTGGGTTGCTGTTCCAGTCAGCGATCCACGCCCGGATGTCCGCTTCCAGGGCTTGGACGCTCTTGTGGACGCCGCGGCGGATCTTCTGCTCGCTGAGGAACCCGAACCAGCGTTCGACCTGGTTGATCCAGGACGAGCCGGTCGGGGTGAAGTGCATGTGGAAGCGGGGGTGGCGGGCCAGCCAGGCCCGGATGGCCGGGGTCTTATGGGTGCCGTAGTTGTCGCAGATCAGATGCACATCCAGTTCCGCCGGCACGGTCTTGTCGATCGCGACCAGGAACTTCTGGAACTCGGCGGCACGGTGCTGGCGGTGCAGCTGGCTGATCACAGTGCCGTCAGCCACGTTGAACGCGGCGAACAGGCTGGTGATCCCGTTACGGGCGTAGTCGTGGGTACGCCGCTCGGGCATGCCCGGCATCATCGGCAGCACCGGCTGCGAACGGTCCAACGCTTGGATCTGGGACTTCTCGTCAACGCAGAGCACCACCGCCCGTTCCGGTGGGTTGTGATAGAGCCCGACCACGTCAACGACCTTCTCGATGAACAGCGGGTCGGTCGACAGTTTGAACGTGTCCGCCCGGTGCGGTTTCAGCCCGAAGTCCCGCCAGATCCGTCCGATCGTGGACTTCGACAGCCCCGACCGCTGCGCCATCGACGTGCGCGACCAGTGGGTAGCGTTGCGCGGCGTCTGTTCCAGGGTGGCCACCACCACCTCTTCCACCCGGTCCAGGCTGATCGACGGCGGCCGGCCCGGCCGCTGCTCGTCGATCAGCCCGTCCAGACGCTCGGCCAGGAACCGCCGCCGCCACTTGCCCACAGTGGACAGATGCACACCCAAAGCCGTGGCCACATCAGTGTTCGACGTGCCCTCGGCGCACGCCAGAATGATCTTCGCCCGCATCGCCAGGACCTGCGCCGACTTCGCCCGCCGCGACCAGCGGACCAACGTCGCGCGCTCCTCGTCGGACAACACCAGCGGCGGGGTGGGACGCCCGGTCCTCGGCATCCCATCACCCTACACCTATTTATAAGGCGAACTTGTGGCGCGGCACACTAGCCACACGACGCACAAGTCGTCCGCATCGATCACCTCAACCTGAACTACGTCCGGGAAGGTTGGCAGCACCGCATACTCCTAGCCGAAAATCGGTCGAGCCATCGATGGTCTCCACGGGTCCTTAGAAAACCAAGGATAACCACCTTCCTGCTCGACGTGGCGTCGGTACGCCTCCAACGATCTGACCGATGCACGGAAGAGCTGACCAGCACCGTCACGATGGAGGGTCGTGAACTGGCGCGGTGGCAAGGCCCATGCGGTAGGTCCGGCAGCCTTCGAAGCTCTCCCAGTTTCCCGTGAGGATGTCTCGCTGCCGTGACCTCCTGGCAGCTACCCGGACCGGACTTCCATCGGCAAGCGATGACGAGCTTACGAACGAAGATCAACCACCTACACGGTCAACCGCCACTCTGCTGGGCGCACGAAAATGGCTCGATGTGTCGGGTTGCAGACTGTCGATGTGACCACTCCCAACGTCCTTGCAGAACATGTCCTTGCAAGTCGCGGGCGGACGATCGCTCCGGATCGGCTTCGGGCCGGGATGCGACACTCGATCGTCGAGAGGAACTAGAATCCCTGTGCTCACGCCACGTGACTACCTCGCCCTGCAACCCGCCGATGCCCAGGCGCAATGGCGGTCAATCGAGGCGCGCAGCGTCATGCAGGCTGGCCGCCAGGTTAACTTCACCCCAGTCGAGACCCTCTTGTCATTAGCGGCAGGCCTCCGGGTCAATCATCGTCGGTACGGCGGCTCCACCAGCCACAAGGCGCAGGAACCCGTGCCAACACTCGCACGCCTCTTCCGTAGACCCAACAGCAGCATCCTGGCGAAGATGGCGAACCTCGACGGTAGCCGCACCAACGGTGCCAGACACGAGATCGAGATCGCCGCCCACCTGCTCGCGCAGCCGGCAGAGCTGGCGGTGAAGTACCAGATCGTCCTGCAAGCGGCACGAAATGTCGGCATCGACAGTGCTATGCTCCCGGACTTCCTAGGACTGGAGTACGCGGCCCCGGAAATCGCGCTGCTCGGTCAAGACGAGCTCAGTGACATCGACATCGAGATGGCCCTCCACGAGGACGTCGCCCGTTGGGCACAGTCAAGAACAGATCTCGATACCCGCACGACCGAACGGCTCCTACTCGCCACGGCGCCAATCGGGCAACACCGCTTCGCTCGCGACGTCCTGCACAACCACGGGTACCAGTGCGCGTTTTGCGGCCTTGGCGTAAACCTCGCGGACGCTCGGGCACAGCGCATGCTCGTAGCCAGCCATATCAAGCCCTGGCGCGACTGCAAAACAAGCGAACGGCTCGATGTCCGGAACGGAGTCGCCGCCTGCCCCACACACGACGTCGCCTTCGACACCGGTCTGCTGACCGTAAACGGGGGCCTTCGCATTCACATCAAGCCGCACGTCGTTGACCTAGTTCAACAAAGCGTTGCCGCCAAAGCCGCGTTCGGGCGCCCGCCAATCGCCGATCGCCCCTCTTGCCTGAGGGCGCGAGCTCACCGCATCCTCAGTATCTGCGATGGCACCAAGAGAGGATCTACAAGACTCCGCTGGGCGCCTGATTCACGAGCGTCCTCAAATGATCTTGGACTGGAGGCGTCTCGTGCGCAAAGGCCAACTTTTACCCCGATGACGGTGTGCGCATGGCGACGTTCGGAACAGCGGCTCGTCACCCGAAAGAGCGACACAGACCCGCGGCCGACAGAGTCACGAGCTCTGGCCGACCGCCGCGCACGCACGGCGGCCATGAGCGGAAACGTGATCAACAACCAAGGTGCCCCACGGCGGCATGGGCGTGTGGCATCGATGTCCAGGCGAGATCGCCATGATCGATCGTGACGCTCCGGGGCCACCGTAGGGTCATTGCAGCACAACGCAGGCGCGGTGCTCGAGCAGGTCGCGCGCGACTCCGAAGATCGGCCGATCGTCGTCCCCGGCTGGATGTTCGCACCAGTGGTTCCACGTCTGGCCGTCCATAGGATCCAGGGGCCGAGCAGAAAGGACACGACGCTGGACTCCTTCCCGGTCCGCCGGGTGATCACGCCGGCGGACTTCGCCGATGCCAAGGCCTGGATGCAGACCCGCCGTGCCGGCGCTCCAGACCACGACTCGGGCACCGTGCGGGTTCTGGCTGTGCAGGGCGAGTTCTACGTCGAGAACCGCGGCGGCTTCTCCCGCCGGATGTACGCCGACGCCAACGCGGTGTCCTTCGTCGACGTCGCCGTCCGATCCCTGGAGTTGTCGTTCGACCTCGGTGAGCCGGGGTCGGCGCCGCGGCGAGCGCGGTTCGGCTTCGCCTGCCGGGTCCACGATCCGGCGTACGCGGCCCGCGTCCATCTGACCAACCTGTTCCCGGACCTTGAGCGCTACGTCGCGCCGCTGTTGGGGCGCCGCTTCGGGTACCGCAACCACCGCGTCGGCCTCGCCGAGCTACAAAGCATGATCGTCGAGTACTGCGCGATCCGCCCCCCGACGATCCGCGGCGTCCGCGCTCGCCTTGCGTTCGTTGACCTGACTCTGCCCACCGAAGGCCAGGCCGCGCCGTGACCTTTCCCCCCGCCCCCGAGGCGCCCACGATCCCGCAGCCGCGCACCGCTGATGACGACACCGCCCGCACCGTGCGGTTCTCGGCGATCGCCGGTCGCCCCGAGCCCGAGGCGCTGCCCGGACGCTTCAACGTCGGCCGCCTCCTGCGCCGCTGCGGCGGCGTGAGCGAAGTGCTGCTCGCCTGGGTCCCGGTGGAGCGCGCCCGGTACACCGGACTGGGCGGCTCGGTCCTGTTCACCGCGCTCATGGCGATCGCCTCGATGACCATGGCGCTGACGATCGCGTTCAACCAGCGCTGGTACCTGCTGCTCCCGGCCGCGCTGTTCTGGGGCGTCGTGGTCTTCAACCTGGACCGCTGGATCGCCGCCACCCCGCTGCCCAAGCGCGGCCTGGTCCGCGTCCTCGCCTTCGCCCCGCGCTTCCTTATCGCCTTCGTCTTCGCCCTGGTCATCGCCGAGCCTGTGCTGCTCATCGTCTTCAAGTCCGAGGTCGCCGACCAGATCGTCCAGCTCCGGGCGGGCGAGCAGGCGGACTACCGTAAGAAGCTCGACGAATGCAACCCGCGGCCGCCCGCCGAAGCGGACGAGAGCCCGAAGTGCAAGGGCGCGACGTTCACTCAGCTGAACGAGATCACGCCGGCCGCGGATGCCCAGAGCCGGGCGAAGGATGACGCCGACGCCGCCGCCCGGCAGCTGGCGAAGGCCCAGACTGCCATGGATGACGCGGAGCTCAGGTACACCAACGAGTGCAGCGGCAAGAACGGCAGCCCGCACGGCAACGGCCCTGTCTGCCAGGCGCTGAAGGTGCCCTACGACAACGCCCGCGCCGACCGCGACACCCGCAGCTCGGAAAACAAGCGGAAGAACGAAGCGCTGACCGCCGCCGGCGCGGCGCTCGAGGCGGCGCAGCAGAGGATGGAGAAGGCGCGGACCGACAAGATCGACGATCTGGTCAGGGCGCACGAGCGTGGCGGTGACCGCGGGCTGCTCGAGCGGATCGAGGCGCTCAACAGCATCTCGCTTGAGCATCTAGCGCTGTTCGTCGCCATCTGGGCCGTCCGGATCCTGCTGGTCACCATCGACACCATTCCGGCGCTGCTCAAGCTCACCATGGGGGCGACGAAGTACGATGAGCTGGCGCGGGAAGAGGCGCGCCTCGGGGCGCAGAAGCACCGGGCGCGCGCCATGGTCGAGGAGGACGCGGCGCAGAGCTGGGTCGACGAGTCCGAGGAGCACGCCGAGATCGGCCGGGCCGAGCGGCGACACGAGCGCGACCGGGCCGCCGACGCGCTGCTGCTTGAGGCCGCGCGGCACCGCGACGCGCAGGCGGCGCAGTTCCGGCCGGTCGTGGACGACGATCATGTGCCGTTCGGGCGGGCGCAGTACCTGATGGTGTCCCGCACGGAGGCGGCCGGCCCGGCGAAGC
Source organism: Dactylosporangium sp. CA-139114 (assembly GCF_050955725.1). Taxonomy (NCBI): domain Bacteria; kingdom Bacillati; phylum Actinomycetota; class Actinomycetes; order Micromonosporales; family Micromonosporaceae; genus Dactylosporangium; species Dactylosporangium sp. CA-139114. The sequence goes on along the minus strand of NZ_CP192080.1, from coordinate 359,250 downwards.
GGCGCCCGCCCGTCGTCGAGCCCGGCCGCGGCGGCCCACCAGACGATCCAGCCCACCCGAACGCCCCCGCCGGCGCCGAATCCTTCGGCCGGACGTTGGGACCGCTGCCCTCTATCAGCGTCGTCGCGCTGGGCGGCCCAGGCTCGGGCAAGACGACGTTCCTGGCCCAGATGTACGACCAGCTGCGCCGCCCCGACCCCACTCGGCCCTACACGCTGACCCTGTCCGATGGCGGCCCCCGCACGCACCTAGAGAACTGGGCCGACACGATCCGCGGGCCTGGCTCGGAATGGCCCCCTACGACCACGACCGAGCACCTGGTGCAGTACCAGTTCACCTGCCGGGTCGAAGAGCACACGGTCCACCAGCCGATCCTGACCGTCGACTACTGGGACTACTCGGGCGAGGCGCTGCTGCAGAACACCGAGCTGCCCGGCATCGACGAGCTGCGCAAACAATTATCGGCCAAGATCATAAAAGCGGACGCGTTGCTCATCATCGTCGACGGCGAGGACCTGCGCCGGGCTGGCGACGGCGACGCGGTGGCGGCCCGCCGGCTCGAGCGAGTCCTCACCAAGATCGAGGCCTACGCGGAGCCGGTTCAGTGCCCGGCGCAGATCGTCGTCACCAAGTGGGACGAGCTGGCGAACCGCCCGCATCCCTCGGGCGGCGTGTGGGACCGGGCTCGGATCATCGAGGCGCTGTTCGCCCTCGACCCGGTCCGGGCGATCGCCGTCGGCCGCACGTTCCGGGCCGGGAGCGCGTACGGCGTCGAGGGCATGCGGGTCATCCCGCTCTCGGTCGTCGGCGGCGCTGGCTCTACGCAGCGCCTCGCCGACGCGCCGACGCGGGTACTGGCGGCCGACCCGGTCAACGTGGACGTGCCGTTCGCCGGCCTGCTGCCCGATCGGCTCGACCAGATCTACGCCGGCAAGGGCAGCGAGGCGCTCGCGAAGCAACTACGCGCGGCCCGCGGCCGGCTAGCCTGGGTCCTGGCCCGGGGCATCGCCCGCCTGGGGCTCCTGGTCGCGAGAGTGCTGCCGCTGTTCGGGGTCGCCAATGCGATCACCAAGATCGCCGAGATCGACCTGTCGGGCTGGGTGCCGTCGTACCTCGTCGACAAGCTCGACCTGGCTGGCCAGCGCAGCAAGGAGGACGTCCGGTTGCTGCGCCAGGCCAAGCTCCTGCGCGACTCGGCGACCGCGATAGACCGGGTCCGGTACAAGGTCATGGCGGCGTTCGGCGAGCGTCTGGCCCGGTTCGACCGCGAGTTCCCTCCGTCCGGCTGGCCGCTGGACCGCGGCGGGCTCGCCGTGTTCAACTCGCCGGGAGATGAACGTGACGAGCGATTCTTCGTCTGACGCCGCGGTGGGCTGGCCGGTCCTGGCCACGCAGGCCGGGCGGGACGGCTACCGCGAGGTGATGATCCCGGCGAACCTCGGCCGCGACCTGCTGCGCGCCATCCTTGGCGGCCTCATGACCGCGGCCGAGGAGGGCGCGACGCAGGTGAAGGCGGTCCGCGTGGCCGCCGTCGACGGCCACACCCTCACCCTCGTCAGCCGCCGCACCCGCGCCACGTCGGACGGCACCGCCCACGCCTGGGCCCTCGGCTCCGAACCCACCCCGATGGCCCTGACCGGCCACACGGGCCACATCACCGGCGTCGCCGTCAGCCCCGACGGCCGGATCGCCGCCACCGCCGGTTGGGATCACACGCTGCGGACCTGGGAGACCGTCACCGGCCGGACGCTGGCCCTCGTCACGGACCAGCAAAGCCGTTTTAGCGGCTGCGCCCTGACCCCGGACGGCCGGACCGTCGCCGCGACGGCCTTCGACGGCACAGTCACCCGCCACGACGCCCTCACCGGCGAGCCCGGCCTCCGGATCCGCCTCCCCGTCAACCTGCCGGGCGCGATCGCCGTCGGCGCCGAGGGCGCGGTCGTCTACGCGGGCGCCCGCGACGGTACCGTCCGCCGGGTAGACGCGGCGGGCGACGAGCTGTCCCCGCTCGACGGCCACCACGCCCCTGTGACGGCCCTGGCCGTCAGCCCTACCGGCTACCGCCTGGCCAGCGCCGCCCGCGACGGCGCCGTCCTGGTCTGGGACGTGGGCCCGGACACCCGCGCGACCGGCCTGCCCGGCCACCCCGGCGGCGCGACGGCCTGCGCGTTCCTAACCGACGACCGCCTGCTCACTGCCGGCTGGGACGGCCGGGTCCTGCTCTGGGACCTGACCACCATCACCCCAATCGTCGTCTGGAGCGACCCGGCCCCGATCCGCGCCTTGGCCGTTGCCGCCGCCGCCGTCGCAGTCAGCACCCAGCCGGGCACGATCACGCTCATCGACCCGACCGGCACCAACGAGCCGCTCCGGCTTACGACCGCCCCCGGCCCGGTGATCACCCTCGCCGCCACCCAGGACCCGCCGCTCCTCATTACCGGCAGTATCGACGACGTCCCCGGCGGCGTCCCGGTCCGCGACGGCTTCGGCCGCCCGGCGACCTTCACCGAGGGCCTCCTCGTCCCCACCGCGGGCGTCACCGACCTGCCGCCCGCCGTCTGGCACCGCATCCACGCCGAGTCCTTGACCGCGATGGCCCTCGCCGCTGCCGACCCGACCGGCCGCACCCTGGTCGCCGCCCTGCCCCTGCCGTTACCGCCGACCTTGCGCTGACCGTGCCGTCAGGCTCAGCCCGATCAAACACCATCAAGGCTTCTGCCTGCGCGTGCCCAGCAACCCGCGGTCAAGCCGCTGGCCGACATGTGTGACTCCACCGCCTGCCCGCAGGCAACCCACCACCCCTGCCACCGACCGGTCTGGCAGGACTGTGCCGACACTCACCAGGCACTCCTCGACACCCCGCGCGAGGTCCTGGAGCAGCTCGCGCGCGAACCCGACGACCACGTCAGGTGGTGCGCTACCTACACGTTGAACTTTCCCGAGATGGCAACACGGTGGCGCGCCAACGGCGGAACGATCGCTTCCACAGCACACGAGCTCAGCGGATTCCTGCACGATGTCGCGCATCACCCGGGCGTACCGGCATCCCTTCGCGCCGAAGCTTTGGCGGTCGGCCGGTGTCCAGACGGATGCCTACGGCGACGTTACGACGTCCCGCATACGAGCAACTCCCGCTGAATCTTTAACCGAACGCATCGCGGCATGTCTGTGCGTTCGCGAGTGAGGGCTGACGGTTCAATCCTTGCCCTCAAGATCCGCCGACTCTTCGGGGTGCAGGAGCTCGTTACACAGTGCCTGGAAAGGCTCCGCGAGCCCTGGAGGGAGCCGCTCACCTTCGCTCCGCAGGGCGGACACGACATCCGCCGGCTCGACTTTGGTAGCTCCGCGCCATGTGTCAATCCATGGAGCCCCAGTCACGCTCTCGCGAAGGGCTTCGAGTTCGCTTTGGGCCTCGCGCTCCGGAAGTGAGGACAGGAGGGAAACGAACCACGGCGCATAGAAGCCAGTGAGCCCGACGGAGCCTCCGCCAGTCAACAGCATTCCCTCCAGGAGTCCGCGACGATAGTCGATGGGATATCGGTCGTATCCGCCCTCGACCGCGGGCTCTACGCCCACCTCTGTTGCATTGCCGAATCCTCCGGCCGACTGTTGGCCGAAGACGACACCGATCCGGTGCTGCACTTCGCTTGGCTGCTGGGCCAGCGCACTCGCCTCGAACTTCTCCCTCAATACTCTCCGACTCGTGCCGGTCTGTACCGCGGCAATGAGTTCGTTCGGGTAGTCGGCGAGCAGGTGCCCGAGCCGCCGCAGGGCCCACCTAGACCACATCAGGGCCGACTCCAGCGAGAGCGTTGCCATTTCCACGACAACATCGGGGACGCGCGCGCGGCCATGTCCCGTTCCATACCCGTTCCGGATCGGCGCGAGGCTCGTTGCGATCGTCTGGGCCGCCTGTGCCATGGCGCGAAGATTTTGATCTTGGGAGAGGTCGGCTCCCGGTTGGCGCCCGAGTGCCTTCTGTGCAGCCTTCACGATCGGCTGGAAGTCAACGGAGTCGGCGACGGCTCCTTCGGCCGCCTCCACCGTCACCTTCGCGACGGTTTCCACCAATTCCTTGGCCTTCCCCACGACGTCCGGCAGGTCGTCGAACTCCCAGGCACGTCGCAGCCTGCTAAGCGCAAGCTCGATGGAATCCCATGCCGGCTGTGCCACGTGCTCCGGTCGAGGCAACTCAAAGACATCCACGCGGTTACGGTAGACCGATCAACGATGCCGGATCACCGACCCGCCTCGCGCAGATGGAAGCATGATCTGGATCCCGTCCGCGGCACCGTTCTTCCGTAGATGCAGGTTCTCGACGTCGAGGGCGGCCTGGCCGCGGCCGCGGCGGTGCTGGGGCACCCATTCCCCGTTGCGGCGCACCACCGACGCCGACAACTACGGCGTAGCCCCCTGGCCGCTACCATGATCGACTGGCTCAGCGCTGCCGGCACCCTGCTCTTGGTGGCGCTGAACAAACCTGGTGCTGTCCCGTCCTCGCCTACAGTTCCCGGGAGGGCGTCGTTGCGCCTGCCGGGGGATGGGCTGTAACCGTCAGATCCGCGATGGGCCGTCGAGACGTTCGGGGACTCTGCCGACCTTCGCGATTACGCGCGTTGGCTTCTCGCGCTGTCCGAGGCGGCAGCGCCCTCCGGAGCTCACGTCCATCTCGACCTAGGAACGCTCACGTAGTCCCTAAACTCCGCACCATTGATGCCGGCTCGACACTGACAGCGACAACCCGAGCACCCGGATCGCGGCATGTGAGTTCGATGTTGGTCGCGTGCCACGTGGGCTACCGGACGTGATGATTGACGTAAAGCTTGGTGTGTGCTGGTCTGCCATCATCAGACCGAGTGTGCGCTCACGATGTTCGAGGCGCCGTGATGATCGAGGATGCAGGATTGGCGACGTTGCATTGGAGTGCGGCTTGATGAAGGCGATCGAGACTCACTACGCGGGCTGCCGGTTCCGCAGCCGCCTGGAAGCTCGCTGGGCCCACTTTATGGACCTGATGGGTATACCTTGGGAGTACGAGCATGAGGGGTGGGAGTTGCCGTCTGGCCGCTACCTGCCGGACTTCCGACTACCCAGAGCAAAGGTCCACTTGGAAATCAAAGGGGAGTTCCCAACACGTCGCGAAGTCAGCCTCTCCTTGGAGTTAGCAAGTGAAGCATGTGTCGATGGCTGGCGCTTCCGAATGCTCGCAGGAGACATTCCTCGATCTCCGTCGTACGCTCCGGGGATGCCTAACATTCCAACGCTACCATGTTTCATCGCCGTGGCCCGGAAAATTCCGGTCGAGAGGATTGAACCGCTTGAAGCCGTGCTTCAAGATCGGCATGGGGTGCGGTTGGGAAAGCTGAAGGGTTTCACGGTTGACCCGGAAGCCTACAAGGGAATCTCTATTGAGAACTGGATCCTCAAGAGAGCTTTTTGGAACGCCGAGTGGACCGCGCAGGATGTGTCTGCCGCTCTAACTAAAGCCCGTTCTGTTCGTTTCGAGCATGGCGAAACCCCGGGGCAGCCGCGAAGGTAGATATCGCGGTATAATCCGAAGTTTGCGCAGACAAATAGCCTTCGATTATCCAACGCCCTGTATTCGGCATGTGTGCTCACCCGATCGTGGCCGGTCGGCGGGCGCCTCGCGGATCGTCTTGTCCGGGGTCGCGCCGGCACGGGTGGTCGCCATGCGACGCGACCGGTCGTGGGATCGCGATGTGTTCCTAGCGTGATCGGACGTAGCACAACCATTGAGCACAACCCGCACTAAACCAGCACGGACGTCCAGTGCCCGCGAGCCGGGCCGTGCCGCCGGATGGAGAGATCGCGTGGACCTGCGGATACGCGCCGTACCCGTTCGAGTGTGAGCCCCTGGACGCAGAGAGTCACTGGCCGAGACGAGCAGGCTGGATAGCCACATACCGGGTACGGCCCCACCCACCGGCCAGTGAGGCGGATCCCGCCGACACCCATACGTGCAACCGTGCCGCCGTTCGCACATGCGTCCAGCTAGAGGCGCAATGTGCCGCGCATTGCCAGTCCATCCGAGCACGGAATGAGCACAAACTACGACGCCATAGACCGCCCAGAATCATGATCTACCCAAGAAGCGCCAGGTCAGGGGCTTGATCGGGAGAGCCGACGGGGGGACTTGAACCCCCAACCTTCCGATTACAAGAAGCGAAGGTGTCGTGCTGCTTGGTATCGGTTGGTGATCGAAACCCTGCTCAGAGGGCCTGTGGGGCAACACGAGACGGAACCTCGTGCCACCCCGTGACGGCCGGTACGTGAGAGCGTTGTGAGAGCCCTTCGCCACCTGAACGACGCCAGGGTCCATACCGAGAAGGCGGTACGAGACCCATGCAAGACGCTACGCCCTTCGCCCACCCCAAGTGGTGCTGCCCCTCCCGTTGCACGGCCTCCGTTGACTACAGCGGCTTCCACGTCGGCACGCCGGCCATGTCCGGTCCCACGGCACCAGGACGGTGCGTCATCGTCTGCTGGCCCTTCAAGGCGCACTGCGCGTGGGACACCGAGACGTTCGCCCGGATAGAGGTCCACGGCGCCGAGCGTGACTTCGAGTCCCTGACCGTCGTCGGCAGCTTGGACTTGCCGCAACTGGCTGCCTGGATCGGCGTCCTGACCGCTGTCCGCGAGGCGGCGGTGTCCTCGTGAAGAAGGTGAACTGGACGCGCATCGTCATCGTCATCTCGACGGTCGTCGTGACGCTCGCGTGCTTCTTCCTGTCCTTCGACGCGATCCGTGCCGTGGCGATCCTGTGCGGCGCGCGACCACAACTGGCGTTCCTCTTCCCGCTCGCCATCGACGGCCTGATGGTCATCGCGACCATGGTGGCCGCGGACTTCAAGCGGATGAACCGGTCCACGAAGTACCCCTGGTTCGTGGTCGTCTGCGGCACCGCGTTCTCCGTGTTCGCCAACGGTCTGCACGCCTACGACCAGAACGGCAACGCCGTCGCCATCGGCTTCAGCGCCATCCCCGCCGTCGCCCTGGCCCTGGCCGTGCACCTCCTCATCGACCACTTCTCGAAGATCAACCACTACAAGCGCGAGCTGGAGGCGGCACGCGTGGCGGAGGAGATACGCATCGCTGAGGAACTGCGCCAGGCCGAGCTGGAGGCGGAAGTTCGTCTCGCGGAAGAGCAGCGGTTGACCGAGCAGGCAGAGAAGGAACGCCTTGAAGACGAGGCCGACGCGTCTTCTCCCGACAAGACAGCGCGTAAGAGGACCGGCAGGAAGGTCGTGACCCCGAAGGCGCCCAAGCGCACCAAGGAGGAGACGCTTGCGCTCGTCATGGAAGTGAAGCGAGCACAGCCCGACCTCAAGCAGTCCGAGGTTGCGAAGCGGGCTGGAATCTCCGACCGATACCTGCGCGACTTGCTTCGGTCACCGCAGCTTGCAGGCGCAACTGCGTAGCTTCGTTCTGCGGATACAAGGCCCGTCACTCAGCTCGTTGGGTGGCGGGCCTTGCCGTATCAGGGGCGTAATGAGTTAGCGGGTTGAACAATGCGGTGGAGACGAGGACGCTCAAACCTGTCTTGATGCGCTGCCGACACCGACCGGGCAGGCAGGGGAAGGACGTGCACGCAGAGCGTGCACGGCGATCCGGAAGGGACACGGTACAAACGATGATCCGACTGTGGCTGATCAGGATGTTGGCGGTGTCGTTGGGCAAGTCAGCCCTACGTCGCGGTGACACGCACCGGCTGTCGCACGCGCACCACATCCACTACTTCGCCAACAACATGGCCTGCGCGGACCCTTGCAAGGCCGATGTCGACTTCATATGGCTGACTCCGAGCGGTCGTTGATAAGCACCAAGAAGTCCAGCCGATGGCGGGCAGTCCACCGGCGCGGGGATGTACAACGTCTTCGGCTCAGTCAGGCTTTCTTGGTACAGGTCAGCACGATCAGCACGTCTGTCGGCACTTCCGTTCCGGCTGCCGTCGACTGCTTGGTCACAGTCCAGTTCGCCGCGAGAATCACCACCGTGTCCTCTCGGTCCTGAGACCCCAACTGGATCTTCGTGAAGCCAAGCCGCTCAAGCTCGTCCATCGCCACGGCGGCGTTCTTTCCCACCACGTTCGGCATCGCCACCACCTTCGGCGAAGGCGAGGGGGAGGCCGATGCTGTCTTCGCCGTTGTCGAGATGTGGTCCCCGGCAACCGTAGCCTGGGGTGCTGTCGCCGCCAGCGTTGGCGATCCGGCCTGATGACTCTGCTTGTCCGAGTTGTTCGAGATCAGGCCGACAACCGCGCACACGGCGCACACGACCAGGACGAGTCCACCTCCGATGAGGCCAGCGATGAGACCCGGGTGGGGCGAACGCTTTGGCTGCGGGGGTACGGGAAACGACTGCGTTGGAGATGCCACGGTCGGCAATTGTTGCTGATCAAGCCGTCACGACACATCAGCCACCAAAACTACGAAGTCAACCGTTCGGCTACCTGATTCCGGAAAGCCTAGCGCTGCGCATGATGAGCCGGTACTCCTCCGCCTCGGTAATGGCCTGCATCTTCTGCTCACCGCTGGGGGTGTAAACATCTCTTACCCCCGCCTTCATGCGGTCCGGCAGACCCTTCACGGCCATGCGCGAGTTGCTGTGCTCAAGCGCGTCGCACGCGTCCTTGGCCACGAACCACGGTTCACCGTCGATCTCGACCGTGCGGATCTCGTCGCCCATTAGTCCTGTTCGTCAACTCCCGGTGGCGGTCCTTGACCCTTCAAGGCCGTCTGACCCGGTTCCTGTGCAGCCAACCACGCATCGACTACCGGAGCCTCGACGCTGGTCGGCAGTCGAAGCAATCTTTCGATCTCCGGAAAGAGGGCCGGCTGGGCCGAGGCACTGAAGATGGGCGCCCTCGGTGAGTGCCAAGAGACCGTGGTGGTCTGCGATTCCGCATCGGTGATGCCCACGATGGCCACAGGATGGCCGCCGACCTCTATCTCAGCCGATCCGAAGATCCGACCGTCCAAATCCGTGAGCGGCATGTCGATCTCGCGCTGGCTGAAGGAGAAGTCGCCCCATATGACGATCTCCTCGATGTGCCAGAAGCTCGAAGTTGGGACATGAGACACGTAGCACTCAAGCTCAGCTATCGGACCCCCGCACGAGAAGCCTCTAATGCTGTCGCGCTCCGGGTGATTGCGGGCATCGTTAATAATTGCAAGCTTCACCGGTTCGAAGTCCACCAACTCGTTAACGAGGTCGCTCAGCTTGGCGACGAACGTGCCGTCTTGGCGGGTATCGATATTCGGCGCACCGATCGCGCTCGCCTTCGTGCCGTCAGGGTTCCGGATGAAGATGCGACAGCCGGTGACGTCGTAGGCAACTTCGTCCATCGAGAAGTTCCTGACCACCGGCTCATTATCAACCATAACGAGGTTGGGTTGGATTGCGCTGACCCTGCCGTTTTCTAGCGCGACCCTCTTCAGCGCACCCCGCGTGAAGCCGGACTTCGACACAAGGATGAGGCGGTTGGTCGGCATGCGCCGCCTTCCTCAATTCAATTGTTGAAGACCGACTCTATGCTGCGTGGCTGCTTACGATGTACGGCTTCCGGCGGGGCGAGGTGCTTGGCCTCAAGTGGTCGGACATCGACCTGAAGGGCACGCTGGCAAAGGAACGAGGTCTCCCCCACCAGACACCGTCCATCATCATCCAGAACACGCGCGTAGACGTTGACGGCATGGCGGTGGACGAGGACCCGAAGTCGGAGGACAGCAACCGGACACTCCCGGTGCCGGACGACCTCGTGACCGCCTTGAAGGCGTTGGAGCGTCGACAGGCAGAGGAGAGACTGGCGGCGGGAGCGACGTACGAAGACCACGGCCTGGTCGTCGTCAACGAGCTGGGCGTCCCACCGGCGCGGCTTCAGTGGTACAGCGACCGGTTCCAGATCATGGCCAGACGTGCGGGCCTACCCGTCATCCGGCTGCACGACGCACGCCACACCTGCGGAACCCTGATGCACCTTCGTGGCGTACCGGCCGCCGCGATCTCCGCATGGCTTGGTCACGCCAGCGTGGCCTTCACGATGCGGACCTACGTTCACTCGCAGAACGAAGCACTCCTGAACGCCGGCAAGACCCTCAGGGATGCGTTCGGCCAGCAAGCCGTTTGAGGCACCAAGTGAGATTGTTGTGAGAAATTGACCGCTGGCCTCGTTCAGTGTGTGAAGAACAACGCGAGCCGTTTGGCCTCTGAGCTGGACCGGAACTAAGAGCCGACGGGGGGACTTGAACCCCCAACCTTCCGATTACAAGTCGGGTGCGCTGCCAGTTGCGCCACGTCGGCCTAGACCCACGATCGTACTTGGTCTCGATGCGCCCCCGCGCGGCAGATACCTCGCGCCGGAAGCGGGCGAAGCCGGGCAAAGGTGGAGCATGACCTTGGCATACGGTCCGTAAGCGCTTAAGGTGAACCCCACTCCGTGTCTGGCATCGTCGCCCGGCTCGGTGAACTTCTACTCGGATCGTCCGGCACGTTCCTGCCGGTGGAAGGTGGCTCCCCCATGGCTACGGTCACTTACGCGAAGGCGTCCCGGATTTACCCGGGCACCCCGCGTCCCGCGGTTGACCAGCTCGACCTCCAGATCGGTGACGGCGAGTTCCTCGTGCTCGTCGGGCCCTCCGGCTGTGGCAAGTCGACGTCGCTGCGCATGCTCGCCGGTCTCGAAGACGTCGACGCCGGTGACATCCTCATCAACGACCGCAACGTCACGCACCTGCCGCCCAAGGCGCGCGACATCGCGATGGTGTTCCAGAACTACGCGCTGTACCCGCACATGACGGTGTACGAGAACATGGCGTTCGCGCTCAAGCTGCGCAAGACGCCGAAGCACGAGATCGACCGGCGTGTGAAGGAAGCGGCCGCGATGCTGCAGCTCGAGGACTACCTCGGCCGCAAGCCCAAGGCGCTCTCCGGTGGTCAGCGGCAGCGTGTCGCGATGGGCCGCGCGATCGTGCGTGAGCCGCAGGTCTTCCTCATGGATGAGCCGCTGTCGAACCTCGACGCGAAGCTGCGTGTGCAGACCCGTTCGCAGATCGCCACGCTGCAGGCCAAGCTCGGCATCACCACCGTGTACGTCACGCACGACCAGGTCGAGGCCATGACCATGGGTCACCGCGTGGCCGTTCTGCTCGACGGCGTGCTGCAGCAGGTCGACTCGCCGCGCGCGCTGTACGACCGGCCGGCCAACGTCTTCGTCGCGGGCTTCATGGGCTCGCCGGCGATGAACATCAAGACCGTTCCGCTCACCGAGCAGGGCGGCCGCTTCGGCGACGTCATCCTCCCGCTGACCCGCGAGCAGATCGCCGCGGCGCAGCAGGACGGCTCCAACGGCCGCGTCACGGTCGGGTTCCGGCCCGAGGACACGGACCTGGTCGGCCCGAACGACGGTGGCATCCCGATCACGGTCGACCTGGTCGAGGAGTTGGGCTCGGACGCCTACGTGCACGGCACCGTCGCGCTCGAGGGCCAGGACGAGCGCTTCGTGGTCCGCGCCGACCCGCGCCGCACGCCGCGCCTGACCGAGATCGTGCACGTCCGTCCGCACGCGAACACCCACCACGCGTTCAACGCCGCGACCGGCCGCCGGATCTGAGGATCCCGCTAAGTCCGGAAAAATCGGGCGAAAGTTAGCACGCAACGAAAGGGCGGCGCCGAAAGCGCCGCCCTTTCGCGTCGGTCACGCGAGGGGAAAAAGTCCGCCAGAAGCGGCAGAGCAGCGAACAAAAAGTCGGCCAAGAGCGGCAAAGCAGCGAACACAAAGGGTCCGCCAAGAGCGGCAAAGCAGCGAACACAAAGGGTCCGCCAGGAGCGGCAAAGCAGCGAACAAAGAGCCGAAGCGCAAGAGCTGAGAAGCAGAAGGCCCAAGCGCAAGAGCGAACAACGGACTAGAGGGAACAGCTCAGGCGAACGACCAGACCTGCAGCTTCCCCCCGCCCACACAGGCGATCTTCGACGCGTTCCACGAGCAGCTCGCCGACGCCACCTTGTTCAGCGTTCCCAGCGCCACCCGCTCCCCCGACGACGACGTGACCCCGGTCAGGGTCACGTTGTCCTCGATCGAGCTGGGCGCCTTCGCGAAGAACAGCAGGCTCCCGTTGGTGACCCGGACGCCGTACCCGTCCTGGTCCTCAGGCTTCAACAGCTGCCCACCGTCCTCGCCGAAGAGCCGGCTCGCCTCGCTGCTCCCGCCCGGCGTCGTGGCCAGGATCTCCTTGCCCACCGGAACGAGCCCGGACGTGCCCTTCGCGTCGCCCTGCCACAGCTGCTTCTTGTCCGCGATCGAGATCGACCGCAGCACGGTGTCGTCCGACGACGACGAGTCCAGCACGCACAGCCGATCGGTGCCGCACGCCGCCACGTCCACGATGCGGCGCTTGTCGTCCGGCGCGGTGTAGAGCTGCTCGGGCTCCCCCGTCTTCGTGAGGTCATAGGCCTTGATCGTGTACTTCGAGCTGGTCCCGTACACGAAGAGCCGCTGGTCGTACATGGCGTAGCCGGCGGAGCTGTCGGCCGTGTCGTTCCACGAGCGCACGATCTTGCCGCTGCTCGCGTTCCGCAGGTTGATCTTGTCGTCGTCGACGGTGACGAACTGGGTGCGGGACCGCAGATCGCGGTTCGTCGGGGCGCCCACCAGGTTGGACGGGCCGCGTTCGTCGCCGGCCACGATCGGCCCGAGCACGCTGGTGCCCTTGGGGTTGTCGTCGATCGTCCACTTGTTGGCGCCGTCCCAGCCGTACGCGTTCGTCTTCTTCGCCTTCGTGGAGTGCCAGATCCACACGGATTCGAGGAAGTAGACGGAGTCGCTCGTGGCGAACTGCTGCTTGCCCCGCTCCTTGCCCGAGCTGTTGAGCATGATGAGCACCGGGTTGGTCCCGTAGGTGCCGATCAGGACGATGCCGTCCGGGTTCGGGTAGATCTGCCACCGGTAGTTGTCGTCCGCGAGGTCGTACTGCCAGGCCTTCTTGCGATCGTCGAGGTCGTACGCCACCAGGTGCACGTTCTTGTCCACGGTGTAGAGCGCGTACGTGCGGGAGGCCAGCGTCGCCGTCACCGGGTTGTCGAGCTTGGCGTCGAGGTCCAGCGAGCCGGCGGTCGCGACCGTCTTGAAGTCGATCGCGGTGATCTTGTCGCGGAAGAAGAACCAGTAGGTCCCGGCCCCCACCAGCGCGATCACGACCAGCGCCGCGGCCGCCCCGACGAGCAGCCCGGCCCGGCCCCGGCGACGCGGAGGTGCGACAGGCGCGGCGGACGGCGGCGCGGAGAAGGGCGCCGGGGGTGCGGAGGACGGCGGCGCCGAGAAGGGTGCCGTAGGCGGGCCGACCGGCGAGATCGGCGCCGTGGGCGGTGCGGAGGGGGGTGCCGGTCGCGAAGCGGAGACCGGAACCGCCGAGACCGGGATGCTTTCGGTCTGGTAGCCGGTGACGGGCACCAACTCCGCCAAAGCGCCTTCGGCGACCGGCAGTTCGGGCTGCTCCAGTACAGTCGGCGCAATTCCCAACTCGGCGTGCAGCAGCCGCGCGGCCAAGGGCAGGCGCGACGAGCCGCCCACCAGGAACAGGCCGGCGATCTGGTCGGGGCGCAGGCCGGCGCTGTGGAGGACCTTGCCGGTCTCCCACACGGCGCGGCGGATGAGCGGCTCCGTGACCCGCTCCAGCTCCTCGCGCGTGAGGTGCGGCGCGGCGTCCTGCCCGGGAATCGCGATCGGCGCCACCGTGGCGCGCGAGAGCATCTCCTTGGCCCCGCGGATGTCGTCCCAGAAGAGGCGCCGGTCGCGGCGCTGGGTGGTGGACTGGGGGTTGCGCAGCGCGGCCCACGCGCCCGGCGCGGTCTGGTTGATCACGGCGCCGAGGTGCTCGACGATCGCCGCGTCGACGTCGAGGCCGCCGAGGTCCTCGAGGCCGCCGGAGCCGATGACCGTGAACCGGCCGTTGTCGTTGCGCACGACGGCGATGTCGAGCGTGCCGCCGCCGAAGTCGAACACGGCGAGCGAGGAGCCGACGGCGACGGGGCGGCGCAGGACGTCGGCGAAGTACCGGGCCGCGGCCACGGGCTCGGGCACCAGGCGCACCGGCGGCCAGCCCGCCCGCCGCGCGGCCTCGGCGAGGGTGTCGCGGCGGCGGTTGCCCCAGGCCGCGGGGTAGGTCAGGATCGCCGCGGGCAGAAACCCGACGGCCTCGACGGCGGCGCGGGCCACCGCCGCGAGGATCGCCGCCAGCAGGTCGACGGTCGCGAGCTCGCGGTCGCCGAGCAGGACGGTCGGCTCGTCGATGCGCCGCTTCGGGTTGGGCTCGAAGCGCGACGGGTCGAGGTTGGCCATCCGGTACGCGTCCCGGCCCACGTGAACGCGGCCGTGCTCGTCGACGTACACGCCGCTGGGCATGATCGGCGCGCCGTCGACGAGCAGGGGCCGCGTCCGGCCGTCGGGGTGGCGAACCACCGCGACGGTGTTGGACGTGCCGAGGTCGACCCCGATGGCGAAGCCCTGCTGCGGCTGAGTCACCGGCCCATCCTAGGGTCGGGGGTAAAGATCTACATTCGGCGACGACGGCTGACTTCGGCCAACGTAACGGCGGCCGCGACCGATGCGTTCAGCGACTCGACGTCGGACACCATGGGGATGCCGACCCGCAGGTCGCAGGTCTGGCCGACGAGTCGCGACAGGCCGCGGCCCTCGGAGCCCACGACGACGACCAGCGGGCCGACCGCGGCCTCCAGCTCGTACAGCGTGGCCTCCCCGTCGGCGTCGAGCCCGGCGACGACGAAGCCCTCCTCCTGGCACTGCTTCAGCGCGCGCGTCAGGTTCGTGACCTGGGCGACCTTGACCCGCGCGGCGGCGCCCGCGCTCGTGCGCCAGGCGGTCGCGGTGATCGCGGCCGAGCGGCGCTCGGTGAGGAAGACGCCGTCGGCGCCGAACGCGGCCGCCGAGCGGATGATCGCGCCGAGGTTGCGCGGGTCGGTGATCCCGTCGAGCGCGATGAGCAGCGGCGCGGGGGACTCCAGCGACGCGGCCAGCAGGTCGGGGAACGGCTCGTAGGCGAACGGGGGGACCTGCAGGCCGAGGCCCTGGTGCAGCACCCCACCGGTCATGCGGTCGAGCTCGTTGCGCGTGATCTCGAGGATCGCGATGCCCCGCTCGGCCGCGGTGCGCACGGCCTCCTTGACGCGCTCGTCCATGTCGATGCCGAGCGCGACGTAGAGCGCCGTGGCCGGCACGTGCGTGCGCAGCGCCTCGACGACGGGGTTGCGCCCGACGAGCAGCTCCGGCCCGTCCTTGGGCGTGGCCGACTTGCGGCCCGGCGAGACCCTGGTCTTCGCGATGGGCGACGATCGTTTGGCGCCGAACGGACCCTTGCCGGCCGTCCGCTTCGTCCCCGGCTGCCCGATCTTGGGCGCGCGCCCCTCGGACGCGGCCGCCCGGCGCTCGTTCTCCTGCTTGCGGGCGGTCTTCTGCGGCAAAGGCTCGTCGCCGGAGTAGCCCTTGTGCCACGGGCGCTCGTCCGCGGGCAGAGTGCGGCCACGCCCGGCGAGGGACTGCCGGTTCTTGCCGCCGGACCCCTTGACGGCGCCCTTCTTCGACACGACCCGCTTGCCGCGGCGTTCGGAGTTTCCTGGCATCAGTTTTCTCAGTGCTCCAACGTCCATCGTGGACCGGCCGCGGTGTCCTCCACCACGACGCCGGCGGTCTTGAGCTGGTCGCGGACCGCGTCGGCGGCGGCCCAGTCCTTGCGCGTACGGGCCGCGGCTCGCTGCTCCAGGGCGAGCGCGACGAGCGAGTCGACGACCTTGGTCAGGTCGCCCGCCTCGGACGAGCGCCACTGCGGGTGCAGCGGGTCCACCCCGAGAACGTCAAGCATCGCTCGTACTTCCCGCAGCGCCCGTTCGACCACGGGCCGATCGGCGGCGTTGAGGGCGGCGTTGGCGTCGCGCACCGCGTCGTGCACGACCGCGAGCGCCCGCGAGGTGTTGAGGTCGTCGTCCATCGCCTCGGCGAACGCGCTCGGCACGGTGCCGACCTCGCCCTCGCCGACCTGCTCGGCGGCGCGCAGCACGAAGTTCTCGAGCCGGCGATAGCCCAGCGCCGACTCGGCGAGGGACTCCGGCGTGTATTCGATCACCGAGCGGTAGTGCGGGCCGAGGAGGTAGTAGCGCACCTCCACGGGCCGTACACCCGAATCCACCAGCGACTCGAGGGACACGACGTTGCCGACGGACTTGGCCATCTTGGTGTTGCCGAGGTTCAGCAGCGCGTGGTGGACCCAGTAGCGCGCGAAGCCGTGCCCGGCCGCCTTGGACTGCGCGATCTCGTTCTCGTGGTGCGGGAACTGCAGATCGAGCCCGCCGCCGTGAATGTCGAACTCGGTGCCGAGGTATCGCCAGCACATCGCCGAGCACTCGATGTGCCACCCGGGCCGCCCGGGCCCCCACGGCGACGGCCAGTTGGCGTCGGTTGGCTCGTCGGCCTTGATGCCCTTCCACAGCGCGAAGTCGAGCGGGTCGCGCTTGGCCCGCACCGGCCCGTCCTGCGCCGCCTCCATCGCGTCCGGCCGCTGGCCCGACAACGCTCCGTAGGCGGGGTACGAGCGGACGTCGAAATACACGTCGCCGCTGCCGTCGACGGCCTCGTAGGCGTGCCCGTCCGCGATCAGCTGCTTGATCAGCTCGTGCATCTCGGGGATGTGCCCGGTCGCCCGCGGCTCGTAGGTCGGCGGCAGCACCCCGAGGCTCTGGTAGGTCGCGGCCAGGAGGCGCTCGTTGGCATACGCGATGGCCCAGAAGGGCCGGCCCGCCTCGACCGCCTTGACCAGGATCTTGTCGTCGACGTCGGTGATGTTGCGGATGAACGTCACGTCGTAGCCGGACGCGAGGAACCATCGACGCAGGACGTCATAGTTCACGCCGGAGCGCAGGTGGCCGATGTGCGGCCCACCCTGCACCGTGAGCCCACACAGGTAGATACCGACCTGCCCGGGCGTCAACGGGACGAAGTCCCGGACCGATCGGCTGGCGGTGTCGTACAGGCGTAGGGTCACACGTCCAAGGGTAACCGCCGATACTGATCATCCTTGCGTCCGCCGTCGGCCTTATACCCTGAGCCGCGTGGCTACCGAGACGGCGCAGACCCTGGATCGGGGACTGCGTCTCCTCCACCTCGTCGCCGACACCCCCGCCGGCCTGACCATGACCGAGGCCGCGGCGGCCCTGGGCGTGGGGCGCGCGGTGGTGTACCGCCTGGCCGCCACCCTCATCGAGCACGGCATGATCCGCCGCGACCGCTCCGGCCGCCTGCGCCTCGGCGCCGGCCTGCTGCACCTCGCCCGCCGCGCTCAGCCGTTGGTCGCGGACGCGGCCCTGCCCGCCCTGCGCCGCCTCGCCGAGACCGTGGGCGCCACCGCGCACCTCACCATCGCCGACGGCGGGGAGGCGTACGCGCTGGCCGTGGTCGAGCCGAGCTGGACCCAGTTCCACGTGGCGTATCGCACCGGGTCGCGTCACCCCCTGGACCAGGGCGCCGCGGGCAAGGCCATCCTGGCGGGCCGCCGCGGCGACTACACCCCCGTGACGACAACGGGCGAACTGCAACCGGGCGCCCACGGCGTCGCGGCGGCCGTCCCACGCGTGGAGGGCCTCGACGCGAGCGTCGGCGTGGTGGCGCTCGCCGAGTTGGATCCGGCGACGGTACCGGCTGAGGTGGCCACGGCCGCCGCCGCGATCGCCAGTGCCTTGTCGTGACGGTCGGCTCGTGACAACCGGCGGGGTGGGTCGCGCGTCTCCGGTGCCATGGGTGTTCTGCTGGCGTGGTCGGCCATCGCGCTGCCGTGGCTCGGGCTGGGCGTGCCGGTGCTGTTCGGGGTCGCGGTCTGGCGGCGGTCCGTCCCGGCGTTCCTGGCCGTGCTGGTGTTCGCCTCGGGCTGGCTCGCGGCCTTCGGCGGATCGCTCCTGCCGGCCTCGGCCGCGCCCGGCGACCTCGTCGTCGTGCAGCACAACTTCAGCGACGAGAACCGGGATCCGGCCGGGACGATCGCGACGCTCATGGCGGTGCGGCCGGACCTGATCGGGCTCGAGGAGGTCACCGCTGACCTCGAGGTGCCGCTGCCGCATCACGTGGTCTTCGGGACCGTCGGGCTGTGGTCGCGGTACCCCATCTCGAGCGCCGCACCCGTGGACATCAAGCCGCACGGGCTGGACGCCGACTGGAGGCGCGGGCTGCGGGCGGTCGTGCGGGGCGTGGTCGTCTACGTGGTACACCTGCCGTCCGTGCGCTTGGACACCGGATGGCGCGACGACAGCGCCGCTCAGCTCGGGCGGTGGCTGGCCGCTGAGCGGGGGCCGGTGGTGCTCATGGGCGATCTCAACGGCGTCGTCGAGGACCGCGGGCTGCGGCCGATCACGGCCCGCATGGCCACCGCGCGGGGCGGCTTCGCGTGGAGCTTCCCGGCCGCGTTGCCCGTCGGGCGGATCGATCAGGTCATGGTGCGCGGCGGGGAGGTGACCGGGGTCTGGACGCTCGCCCGGACCGGGAGCGACCACCTTCCCGTTGCCGCGCGCGTCACGGTAGGCGGTGGAGGTGGCCCCTGATCCCCCCTCGGACGGTGCGGGCCAGCACAGGATCCCGGCGGTTCCACCGTTGCGCGCGTTCGGCATTCGGCCCGATGGCCAGATCGGGCCACGCCCGCCAGCCGTGCAAAGATCCGCCGCAGCTGCCCGCAGTGGCAGGCATGCCTGCGCCCGTTCGAGCAACTGTCATTGTGACGACCGGTAGCCACGCTGCATCACCGACCTCTTCACTCACGAGCACTCAGCGTCACGCGGCCGTTACCCTAGCCCATGGGCATGACATGCCGATTTCAGGTTCGTACGTGTGTTCGAATAGGAGTAGGGTTGAGGGGTCGGTTCGGACCGTCGCGGGAGGTTTTCGCCAGTGCTGTTCAACCCGGTCGCGAACTTGAGCGGCGCCCATGACCTGCGCATCATCGCCGGCGACGCCGCGGTGGGGCAGGCCTTCTGCGACCCGCTGACCTTCGGCGGGCCGCGCTTCGACACCCGGGTGCGGGAGCTGCTCCGGCTGGTCTGGCCGAGCACGCCGGCTCAGGCGCGGCTCATGTGGGGCGGGCGGATCGCGGCGCGGGCGCGGCAGCATCCGGTGGACGAGCTCGTGCCCGAGGCGGTGGCCGACGTGATGGGCGTGCCGGCCGCGGTGCTGCGCTCCGTCGAGTCCCAATGGCGAGCCGCGGCCCTTGCGACGACCTTGCCCACCGCCGCTCCGACGGCTTCGGGCTCCTCTCCGGCTTCGGCTTCCGCTCTCGCTCCGACTCCGGCTTCGGTCTCCGCTTCGACTTCGGTCTCCACTCCGGCTTCGGCTTTCGCTCCGGCTTCGGGGCAGGCGTCGGCGACGCTGCCGATGGAGTTGCTGCACGCCGCCGTGGCTCGCGCGGTTCGCGATCGGGATGTGGCACGGCCGGAGACGGTGCTCGACGAGCTGCTGTTCTGGCGCGGGCTCGGGCCGGAGCGGATCTCGCTGGACGATGTCGCGGAGCTGGTCACCGCGCTGACCGCCACGCTGTGGGACGCCGCCTCGATGCTGCTGCCCGCGCTGCTCGACGCGGCGCTCACGCATCCGGCCGCCGATCGCGCCTCGCTGGTGGAGCGGGTGCTGAGCGACGGGCCGGGCGTGATCGGCTGGCTGCGGGAGAGCACCCAGGCGGTGCTGCTGGACGGCGAGCTGATCCCGGCCGGCGAGCGGTGCCTGCTGCTGGTCGAGACCGTCGAGCCGGCCGGCCGCCGGGCACGGGAACCGTTGCGGACGCTGCGATGGCTGGCGCCCGAGTCGCCCTCCGGCGCCGGCGCGACCTTCGCGCGGCTGGTGGGCAACGCGCTGCCGGTGCTGCCGACGGAGCTGCCGGGGGTGCCGCCGCTGGAGGAATTACGGACCGCACCACCGCGGCGGCTGCAGCTGCTCCTTCAGGCGGCGGATCAGAGCGGGACGACGTCGGCGTCGGCGTCGGTCAAGGCGGGCGGCCGATTCCAGGCGAGGAAGTCGCGGAGGGCCTGACCGCGCCCGCCCAGCCGCGCCGGGTCCGACCCGCGCCCGCCCGGCTGGACAGGACCGACCACGCCCGCCCAGCTGGACAGGGGCCAACCGCGCCAGAGCTGGGCAGCGCCAACCGCGCCCGCGCAGCTAGACAGGGGCCAACCACACCCGACCGGCTGGACAGGACCCACCGCGCCCGAGCTGGGCAGGAGCCGCGATCGGGCAACGACGGGTCGAGCCAGATCGGACCGCGGCCACCGGTCAGGCGCAATCCAAGCCCGCACTACGCGATCGCGGGCACTGAGCGCGCGGCCGACTCCCGAAAGGCGTCAAGGTCGGCACTGCGGCCGGCATGAGGTGACCCTATGACGCTGGTTGCTGGAGCGGCTGATCCGAGACCACGACGCACAGCAACGCGCGGTGGCGCCGGGCTGACATCCTGCCGGTTGGTTCCGCGACTCAGACAGACGATGTGGCGCGCTGGAAGGAGACCTTGGCCTCGGGGAACGCGTCGCTCAACGTCTTCAGCGTCGGCTCGGTCGCGCGTCCCCAGATGCGGCGCACGATCCACGTGGAGCCGTTCTGCACGATGGCGTGTTCGGTGAACCATGCCTGCACGTTGACATCCGGATACTGCCCGGCCAGTGCCGCCTGGACCTCGTCGTCGGTGTGGTGCTCGCCGTCGAGCCGGCGAAAGCGGCCGGGCGTCATCTTCGCTCCGATCGCGGCGGCGGGGACGCCTCGCTCGATGAGGCGTTGGATCATCAGGCGTACCGCGTGGCGCTTGTTGAGGTCCTCCGAAGCTTGGCCGTCGACGATGATGTGGTACCTCGTCCAGTCGCGGCCGTCGCTGCTGTGACGCTCCTGCGTGGCCGACTTCTGGATGGTCCGGACCTGGTAGTCGCCTGCCTCGGGTAGCGGAATGACCTGCTGGATGTCGAGCAGCACCCGTCCGTCGATCGCATACGGGATCAGGCGGATGCATCGCACGTCCATACCGACGAAGCGGTTGAGCCACAGCACGGTGGTGGTCAGTTCGCGGCCGAAGTCCGCCGACACGAGCATGATCCGGACGTCGGACGAGATGACCGGCGTCTCCTCGGTGCTGTCGAGCCACGCGAGCAGAGCCGATCGGGCGTCGGTGTCGCCGTCCGGTTCCGTGCGGGCCAGGTGGGCCTCGTAGGTGGACACGACCTCCTCGAAGCCCATCGCGGCGATCATCGCCGCGTACCGCAGGGCCTGCAGCTCCATGTGCCCGCCGTCGTCGGTCCGCTTGAGTTCGATCACCACCAGGTGACCGACCTTGTCGATCGCGAGCAGGTCGATGCGGCGCCGGGAGTTTTCCCAATTGCCGAACTCCTCGGCGATGACCAGCAGATCCGGTGCCAGCACAGCGATGTCGTCGCGCAGCAGTCGTTGCAGGTCGGCACGCTCGTAGATGCCCAACGCCGCGAACTGCGCCGCCTCGTGCCGGCGAAGGCCGTGCTCACCAATCTCGTACAGAGGCATGGACCCGCTCCTGGTTTCGCATGTGGACGACCGCCGGCGCGGTGGGATGCTACGGGACCGCGCCACCCGATTCGACAACTTCGCGCTCGCCGTGGCCTGCGTCGCCGGCCGACCACATGCGGTACAGCGCCGCGGCTGCCCGGGCGTCGAGCGGGCGTTCCCAGTCGATCGCCGTGCCGGCACCGGTGATCGTTGCTCTCACGTGGGAGAAGCGGTAGCGGGCGAGCTTGGGGTCACGGACGAGAATGGCTACCGGTCTGTGCCGTTTGCTGCCGGGAACCACGCGGACGACCTTGGCGGGGCCCCACGCGGTTGCCTGCCCGACCGGTTCATCGCGGTCCGACGGGTTGTTCACCAGGATGATGTTGTGGCCCGGCAGGACGCTGCCCTCGTCACCGTCGTTGAGCTGCCACCACTGGACGTCTGCGCCCCGCCCGTCGTCTTGAACGACGTGCCGGTATTCGGCTTCGGCAGCGGGCGACAGCGGTTCCATGGCGGGAGTGGACATTCCGACCCACAGCGGCGCCCTCCGGTCCAGGCGCGGCCCACGCCGCCGGCCGCCGGCCCGGTCCGGCTGCTTCGGCTCGCGGTACAGGGTCCGGGCGCGCTTCAGCCACTCGGCATCCACCGGATCGGCCATGCCCACCCAGCGGTCCATCTCGTCGCTGATCGACTGGCAGACATCGTGATCGTCAGTGGTGACGGCGGCTTCGATGAGTTGGCTGTTGGAACGGTCGGAGATGTTCGCCGACCCGACGATCGCAGTTCGGGCGCCGCTGGCGTCTTCCAGGAGAACGACCTTCGCGTGCAGGCCGGGGAGCGACCACACGTAAGCGCCGGCCCGCAGCCACGTTGCAAGAGCGCCCGGGTGCGTCGAACCGGCAGCCAGGGCTCCATCGCCTCCATCGACGACCACCGTGTCGTTGACAGACAGCGGCAGGAGCTCAGCGGCGTTTCGCCCCGCGTATGCAACGGCCACTCGTCGCTGCACCGCGCCCGCGGACAGTGCGCGCATCCGATCCCATAGGTGCTCGCCCCCGATGAACTTCACTGCGTCAGTATTCCAACCCGCGTTCCGTGATCGAACCCCTTGAAATCCGACACAAGGCACCGTCGTCGTAGACGGCGGCTGGCCACGCCACGGTGAAGTGTGCCGCTCGATCTTGCGATGCAACAGCGTCAACAGCGGCTCGCGACGGAGCTTCACCAGCAGCGGGCGGAAGGCCAGGAAGCCGGGGTCGCTGCAGCGGGTCGGCAGCTCGCCGGTGCGGCGGGCGTCCCAGCGGTCGCGCAGCTGCAACAGCCGCAGGTCGGTGCGCGGGCGAGCAAGGCGGTCGAGCACGTCGATGCCCAGGGTGACGCGCTGCGGCTGGTGCGCCCTGAGTGTGCGGGCGACCGGACGTAGTCGTCGTGCAGCACGGTCAGGGGGTAGCACAGGCCGGGCACGAGGACGCCGGTGCCGGGGCGACGGTGACGTAGGCGGCCTCGAACGCGCCGGGCCAGTCGCCGGCGAGGCGGTGCTCAGCGGCGCGCTCGATCATGCCTTGCGGGACCGCGGACCGGTGCGTGGACGGGTGCACAGACGGGGGCACGGACGGGTGTATTCGCCGAAACGTACGGCATCTGCGGCACCCCCTCGACGCCGCAGATGCCCGGAGAAAAACGGCCAAATTCGGCGAATACCCCGTTGGGCGATAAGTCCGTCTAGTCGATGAGACAAAGCGTCGACTGAACCGAGATTTGGGGGCCACACACGGCGTTGGGCGCGGCCCCGCATCAAATGTTTCGCATGCTCAGACCGAAATATCCCCGTTCGTCCAGCGTGACGCGCTCGTCTTGACTGAGTAAGACCAGCGCACTGGACGCATTCCGGCACAAGCATGCGCTCCGATGAAAAAGGGTCGCCGCCCGCGCTCTTTCCTGCCTCTCATCTGACTACCATCAAGTTTCCAGTGCAGCTTCGAGGGGAGGCGGCGGCCGCACAGAGGGTGATGATGCGCGATTCGACCCGATTTTCAATCCTCGGACCGGTGCAGATCCGCACACCGGCCGCGGAGATCACGGTTGCTGCGCCACGGGAACGGGTGCTGCTGGCGCTCCTGCTCCTGCGCGAGGGGCAGCTCGTACCGGTACAACAGCTCATCACGGCGCTCTGGGACACCAACCCGCCGTTGACCGCGCGGGCCCAGGTGCACAGCTGCGTCTCGCGGCTGCGGCAGGTGCTGCGCAAGGCCGGGCTGCCCGAGGACCTCGTGGTGACGGAGCCGGCGGGGTACCGGATCAAGGTCGGCCCCGAAGACCTCGACGCCGCCCTGTTCGCCTCGCTGGTCGAGCGCGGCCGGGCCGCCGCCGCGGACGGGGACCTCGCCGGCGGCCGCGACCATCTGCGCGCCGCCCTCGCGCTGTGGCGGGGCCGGCCGCTCACCGACGTCGACTCGGAGGTGGTGCGGGCCGCGGCCGCGCACCTCGAGGAGCAGTGGACCGCCGCCACCGCGCTCTGCCTCGACCTGGAGCTGCAGCTGGACCTGGCCGAGGAGGTCCTCGCCGAGGTCGCCGACCTGGTCGAGCGCTATCCGCACCACGAGCAGTTCCGCGGCCACCTCATGACCGCGCTGGCCCGCACCGGCCGGCGCGCCGACGCCCTCGCGGTGTTCCGCCGCGGCCGGGCGCTGCTGGCCGAGGAGCTCGGCATCGAGCCGGGCGCCGAGCTCGCCGACCTGCACCGGCGCATCCTCAACGGCGACGCGGAGCTGCTGCTGGCGCAGGCGCCGCGCACGCTCGGCCGCCGGGCCGCCCGCTGCCTGCCCCGCGACGTCGCCGACTTCTCGGGCCGGGCCGAGCTGGTGCGGCGGCTGGTCGGGGCGCTGCGCGACGAGCGGCCCGAGGTGATCGCGATCGACGGCATGGCCGGCATGGGCAAGACCTCCCTCGCGGTGCGGGTCGCGCACGCGGCGGCCGAGCGCTACCCGGACGGCCAGCTCTACCTCGACCTGCGCGGCCACAGCGACCGCGCCCCGCTCGACCCCGCCGAGGCGCTGGGGTCCCTGCTGCGGCAGCTGGGCGTGCCGGCCGAACGGGTCCCGCCGGGGCTGGACGACCGCGCGGTGCTCTGGCGCACCGAGCTCGCCGACCGCCAGGTGCTCGTCCTGCTGGACAACGCGCTGGACACGCGGCAGGTGCTGCCGATGCTCCCCGGCACCGCGCACACCGGCGTCGTCATCACCAGCCGGCGCCGCCTGGCCGGCCTCGACGGGGCGCAGACCGTGTCGCTGGACGTGCTGCCGGTCGAGGACGCCGTCGAGCTGCTGCGGCGGACCGTCGGCGAGCGGGCCTACGCCGATCCCGCGTGCACCGTCGAGGTCGCCGAGCTGTGCGGGCGGCTGCCGCTGGCGGTGCGGCTGGCGGGGGCGAGGCTGCAGCACCGGCCCGGCTGGAGCGTGGCCGACCTGGCCCAGCGGCTGCGCACCGCGAACCGGCGGCTGCCGGAGCTCGCGGTCGACGGAAGGACGGTCGCGGCGGCGTTCACGCTGTCGTACCAGCAGCTGGCGGTACCGCTGCAGCAGCTCTTCGCCGTTCTCGGCCTGCACCCGGCGGGCGACTTCGAGCCCGCGGCGGCCGCGGCCCTGGCCGGGCTGCCGGTCTCGCGCTGTGAAGATCTGCTGGAGGACCTGGTCGACGTGCACCTCGTGGAGGCGCCGGCGGCGGGGCGATATCGGCTGCACGACCTGTTGCGCGATTTCGCGGCCGAGCTTGCCCGGGACGACACCGCGGCGATCGGAAGACTGCTCGATCATTACTTGTACAGCGTCGTAAGCGCCACGAAGTTCATGGAGCTCTCGGACGCGAAGTCGCTGCTGCGCCTCGAGACGCCGCCGCCGACGGCGCTGGATTTCGCGGCCCCACCGGCGGCGCGGCGCTGGCTCGAGCGCGAGCTGCCGAACGTGCTCAGCGTCGCCCGGCTCGCGGCCGAGTCGGGGCACCATCGCCACACGTGCATGCTCACGCGCGCGGTCTCGCCGTTCCTGTTCGGATTCGGGTTCGGTTCGCACCAGGTCGACCTGTACGAACGCGCGATCGAGGCCGCCGTGGCCCTGCCCGACGCGGAGCTCGAGGCGGAGTCGCGCAACTACCTCGCGGCGGTCTACTTCCGGATGGGGCGCCTCACGGACGCGCTCACCACGCTGCGGACGGTCATGCGCATCGCCGAGCGGGAGGGCCTGCCGCGGCTGATCGGGACGGCGCTGACGAACCTGGCGATGCTGCACAGCCGGCTCGGGCAGTATCCGGAGGCGATCGCGTCCGCCGAGGCCGCGGCGCGGGTGCGGCTGGCCGAGATGCCGCCCAGCCTCGAGTTCAAGCTGCACAACACGGTCGCGCTCGTGCACACCCAGGCGGGCAACTACGCGCAGGCGCTCACCGCGAACCGCCGGGCCATGGCCGTCGCGCGGCGCATCGGCGGCATTCGGCCGTTCGCGATCAGCCTCGGCGAGCTCGGGCTGGTGCACCTGCACCTCGGCCACCTCGTCGTCGCCACGGCGCTGCTGCGGCGGGCCCTGGCGCTGAAGAAGGACTCCGTGAACCAGTACGGGGCGGCCGAGACGCTGAGCAAGCTCGGCACCGCGTACCGGCTGGCGGGCCGGCTCGCCGACGCCGAAACGTGCCAGCGGGCCGCCCGCGATCAGATGGAGCGCGTCGCGGACGTGTCCGGGCAGTGCCTGGCGGCGAACGACCTGGCCCTGACCCTGCGCGCGCTCGGCCGGTCCCAGGAGGCCGACTGGCTCAACAAGGAGGCGTTCGCCAAGGCCTCGCGCATCGGCGACCGCTACGAGCAGGCCCGCGCGCTCTTCGGGCTCGGCGACACGGACGACGCTGTTGCACTGTTCACATCACTCGGCGCACGGGACCTTTCCGCCCTCTCCCGCTGAAAGATGGATCCATGGAGTACCGCATCGAGCACGACACCATGGGTGAGGTCCGCGTTCCCGCGTCTGCCTTGTGGCGAGCTCAGACCCAGCGCGCGGTGGAGAACTTCCCCATCTCCGGCACGGTGCTGGAAGGCGCCCTGATCCGCGCGCTGGCCTCGATCAAGGCGGCCGCCGCCGCCGTCAACGGATCGCTCGGCGTGATCGACGCCGACATCGCCGACGCGATCGCCGACGCCGCGCGGGCGGTGGCCGACGGCGAGCACGCCGACCAGTTCCCGATCGACGTCTTCCAGACCGGCTCCGGCACCTCGTCGAACATGAACGTCAACGAGGTCGTCGCCACGCTCGCGACCCGCGCCCTGGACAAGCCGGTCCACCCGAACGACCACGTGAACGCGTCGCAGTCGTCCAACGACGTCTTCCCGTCGGCGATCCACATCGCGGTCGCCGGCGAGCTGGCGCACACCCTCTCCCCCGCGCTGACCTCCCTGGCCGGCGCGCTGTCGCGCAAGTCGGCCGAGTTCGCGACGTTCGTGAAGGCGGGCCGCACGCACCTCATGGACGCGACGCCGGTCACCCTGGGCCAGGAGTTCTCGGGGTACGCCGCGCAGGTCTCCTACGGCGTCGACCGCATCGCGGCCGTGCTGCCCCGCGTGGCCGAGCTGCCGCTGGGCGGCACCGCGGTCGGGACGGGCCTGAACACGCCGCCGGGCTTCGCCGAGCGCGCGATCGCCCTGCTGGCCGAGACCACGTCGCTGCCCCTCACCGAGGCGCGCAACCATTTCGAGGCCCAGGGCGCCCGCGACTCCCTCGTCGAGGCGTCGGGCGTGATCCGCACGATCGCCGTTGGGCTGTACAAGATCGCCAACGACATCCGCTGGATGGGCTCGGGTCCCCGGGCCGGCCTGCGGGAGCTCGCGATCCCGGACCTGCAGCCGGGCTCGTCGATCATGCCCGGCAAGGTCAACCCGGTCATTCCCGAGGCCCTGCGCCAGGTGGTCGCCCAGGTGATCGGCAACGACGCGGCGGTGGCGTTCGCGGGCTCCCAGGGCGACTTCGAGCTCAACGTGATGCTCCCCGTGATCGCGCGCAACCTGCTGGAGTCGATCCGTCTGCTGGCCAACGTGTCCCGCCTGTTCGAGGAGCGCTGCGTCGCGGACCTGGCGGCGAACCCGGACGTGCTGGAGGCCTACGCGGCCGGCTCGCCATCCATCGTGACGCCGCTGAACCGGTACCTCGGCTACGAGGAGGCCGCGGCGATCGCCAAGCAGGCGCTCAAGTCGGGCCGGACCATCCGCGAGGTGGTGCTGGAGCGCGGCCACGTCGAACGGGGCACGCTGAGCGAACAGCAGCTGGACGAGGCCCTCGACCTGCTCGGGATGACCAACTCCCGCTGATCCGGCGGCCACTACGCGGCGAGCGCGTGACCGTCGGCTGACCGGGCCGCCGAAGTTGCTCACAACCGTTCGAGGCCCTGCCGCACTCTTCCTTGAGCGGGAGGCCTGGATTGCGTGATGAGCAGGAGTTCGTGGAGTACGTCCGCGCGCGGATGCCCGTGCTGCGGCGGCTCGCGTACCGGTTGTGCGGGCAGTGGCCGGCCGCCGACGACCTGGTGCAGGAGTGCCTCGTCGCGCTCTACCGGCACTGGCGCAAGGCCGCCGCGGCCGAGTCGCTCGACGCGTACGTGCGGGCGATCCTCGTCCACGCGTACCTCGCCGAGCGGCGGCGGCCGTGGGCGCGGCGGGTGCAGCCGGCCGCCGAAGTGCCGGTGCCCGCGATGAGCCCGCCCGGGATCGAGGAGCGGCTCGACGTGCGGGCCGCGCTCGGGCGGCTCACCCGCGGGCAGCGCGCCGTGCTCGTGCTGCGGTACTGGGAGGACCTCGACGTCGCCCAGACCGCGGCCGCGCTCGGCTGCTCGCCCGGAACGGTCAAGAGCCAGACGTCCTACGCGATGGCCGCGCTGCGCCGCCTGCTGGGAGGGGGCGAGTCATGAGCGACCTCTTCACCGCCCTGCCGGACGATCCCGCCCCGCCGCTCGCCGACGGCTACCTCGACCGGGTGCTCGTGCGGGGGCGGCGTTCGGTTCGGCGCCGCCGCATCGGTACCGCCGCCGCCTGGACCGCCGTCGTCCTGGCCTTCGCCGCACTGCTGATTCCGGTCGTACCGCCGGCCGAGCGCCCGGCCGCCCCGGCGCGCCATCCCTCGGTGCCCGGCCACTTCGCCGGATACTCCACGCTCACCAGCACCGTGGAGCGCTCCGCGCCCGGGCGCGCGATCGCCATGTACACCTACGGCAGCGGCGAGCTGTTCAACATGTTCCAGCCGCTGGTCGTGGGCGCGGACGAGGACACGTACCGCCGCGTCGGCGCGGTCGAGGAGCGCGACAATCCGCAGAGCCTCCTGTCGCCGGACGGCACCCGGGTCCTCGTCGGCGAGCGGCGCGGCGAGACGACCGACCTGCTGCTCGTCGACCTCACCACCGGCGACCGGCGCGCGATCGGCCTCGGCGCGTCGCTCGAGGTGCGGCTCCTCGCCTGGTCCCCCGACGGGCGGTACGTCGCCTACGGCGCGGCCGTGACCGACACGTCCCACGGCCCGCCGGACAGCGCCGAATACGACGCCCTGCGCCACGGCACCCTGCGGCTGCTGGACCTCTCGACCGGTCGCAGCACCGCGGTCCCGTCGGTCAGGTCGCCGTTCGCGGCGGCATTCGCCCCGGACGGTGCGCGGGTGGCGGTGCAGTCGGCACAGGAGGTACACCTGCTGGATCTTCTCGGAACGGAGCAGGCCGTCGTGCCGATCGACGCCGGTCGCGGCCTGGTCGCGCGCGCGGGCTGGTCCGCGGACGGCCGCTTCCTGGCCACCGCGCCGTGGGACGGCACGGCGGTCGAGGACGGGACCTTCCTCACCGAGAACGCGCAGGTCACGTTCGTGCCGATCGTCCCCGGCCCGCCGACCCCGGCCCCCGTGGCCGGCGTGGTCCGGGTGCTGGGCTGGCGCGACCCCGACCACATGATCGCCGCGACGACGGACGAGCAGGGGCACATGAGCCTGGTCGAGGTCACCCTGTCCTCGGGCGCCCGGCGGGTGCTGTCCCGCTTCGACACCGGCACGACGTGCGAGTTCCACTTCCAGCACTGCGAGGTGGCCGACCTGCAGCTCGCGACGGGGCTGCTGCCCGACCTGGGCACGCGCGCCGCCGAGTCCGCGGACCGCGGGCCGTGGCCCTGGCCGCTGCGCGCGCTCGCCGCCCTTCCCCTGGCGGGGTTGGTGCTGCTCTACGCCCTGCTGCGCCGCCGCAGGAGCTAGGAGCGCACTCGGCGGGAGGTCGCCCGGCGGCTCGACCACCAGCCGGCCATCGACGCGGGGAGCGAGCGGAGCGGGACGGTGCGCGGGGACGGGTGCGGGCGTGCCCGGCGGGCGAGGGCGGGCGGCTCGGGGCGGCTCTCCAGCAGGAGACCCGTGGGCTCGGCGGCCAGCAGATGCCCCAGGGCGTCCGCGCAGCGCGCGTGCAGCCGCTCCCAGTCGAGGGCCCGCGGGTCCTCGGGGATCGCGCCGGCGAACCCCTCCACCAGGGTGATCGGGCGGCCGAAGCCGTCGCGGACCGGGTTGGCGCCGTCCGGGCCGTCGTCCGCGCTCGTCGTGGCGACCAGCCGGCCGTCCGGTGAGACGGCGACGGCCTCCACCCGGCCGGGCGGGCCGGCGATCGAGCGGACCGGCGCACCGTCCGGGAGGGCCGCGATGCGCAGCGAGCGACCGGGCACGGCGAGCCAGCCGCCGCGCGGGTGCACCGCGCAGCCCGGCGCCGGATCGGACCACTCGGCGACGACCCGGCCCGCGGGCTCGGCCGAGTCGCCCCAGACGCGCGCGGTGCCGTCCCAGCCGGTCGAGGCGATCCACTCGCCGTGCGGGCCGAACGCGCAGCCGGTGACCCAGCCGTCGTGGCCGGCGAGGCGGTCGGCGGCCGACCCGGTCACGAGGTCCCACACCCGGACCGTGCCGTCCCAGGATGCGCTGGCCAGCGTCCGGCCGTCCGGGGCGATCGCGCACTGCGTGACCCGATCGGTGTGGCCGGTCAGCCGCCCGCGCAGGGTCCCGGTCCGCAGGTCGACGACGTGGACGCGGTGATCGGCCCCGCCGACGGCGAGCACCGTGCCGGCCGGGTCGATCGCGCACGGGCTGACCAGCGCGACGCCGACCGGCACCCGCTGGACCTCGGCGCCGGTGGCGAGATCCCAGCGGCGCACGGTGCCGTCCCACGAGGTCGTGTACGCGCCGCGGCCGTCCGGGGCGATGACCCCGCCGCCGAGCCAGCCCTTGTGCCCGGCCAGCTTCACCGGCTCGTCGCCGCCGAGCCGCCACAGCCGCGCCGTGTGGTCCCAGGCCGTGGTGAGCAATTGGCCGCCGTCCGGGGAGAAGTCGCAGCTGACGACCCGGCCGGTGTGCCCGGTGAGGGTGTACCGCAGCCGCCGGTGCTTCGGGGAGTACACCCGCACCGTCGCGTCACTGGTCAGCGGGCGCCGCCGGAACGCCACGGCCAGCCGCGAGCCGTCCGGCTGCCGCACCACCCGCGTCTGGACCGACGTGTCCTCGGGATCGCTGTCGCGCAGCGCCGCGGTCAGCACGTCGGTTCGCCGCTCCCGGGCCAGGAAGTCCGGGGCCAGGACGGCGCGCAGCCCGAGCCGACGGCCCGGGCTGACGAGGAACGGCCACACCGCGGTCACACGTCACTCCCCGCGAGCCCCAGCTGCGGCGGCACCGGCGCGGGCGGCGGGGTCGTCGCGCGCCGCTGGTTCGGCACGTGCTCGCGCGCGCTCTCCGCCTCGAACCGCCGCAGCCGGGCCTCGAGCCGCTCGAGCAGCTTCTCCTTGGCAAGCACCGACCAGCTGGCCCGCTTCTGCAGCTCCCGGGCCTTGTCGCGCAGCTCGTCGGCGACGTCCTTGCCGATGCGCCGTCGGCCGAACCGCTC
Organism: Dactylosporangium sp. CA-139114; assembly: GCF_050955725.1. Classification (NCBI taxonomy): domain Bacteria; kingdom Bacillati; phylum Actinomycetota; class Actinomycetes; order Micromonosporales; family Micromonosporaceae; genus Dactylosporangium; species Dactylosporangium sp. CA-139114. Next base: position 327,782 of record NZ_CP192080.1, on the reverse strand, counting down.
GCTCTGGGCATACGCCCGCATCCATCCAGCGTCGGGATCGCGGTCGATCTCGGCCTGGCCCCAGTTGAGCTCAATGGCCGGGACGGGCAGGGCGGTGAACTTGACGGAGATGCCGCGCACGACCCAGCCGGCGAACCCGGCCAGGCGGCGCAGCCAGTAGACGCTCTGCGCGCGCCGGGCCCGGCGGAACGCGGCCTTGACCGCCTGCGGGCCGAGATCGTTGAAGGCCTCGGTGAGCCGGTCGGGCAGCATCGCGGCGAACGGCACGTCGATGTTGATCGGATTGGGCGCGCCGACCTTGGCCATGCGGACGATGCCGTCTTCGCTGCGCTGCTCGTCGACCACGTTGCGGCCGGTCACCGACAGCGGAATGACCCGCAGCTGCCCGGCCGTCTGCCGGCCGGTGATGAGGTTGCGCATGGCCGGCACGCGCTGGATCTCCCGCAGCGCCTCCTTGAGCGTCCAGGGCCGGGCCTGCGGCGCGTGCGGGTTGGGCTCGACCAGCCGGTCCCACTTGGTGATGAGCAGCTGGATCGGGCATTCGACGTTGTTGACCAGCTGCGCGTACTCGGTGAGCTGCTGGTCCAGCTCCACGCTCTCGAGCCGGTCGAACTCGGCGTCGCGCAGCCGCATGCCGTCGATGGCCACGACGACCACATCGGCGCTCCGCAGGCGCTTGTCCAGCTCGGTGCGCAGCTCGGGCTCGATCGCGGCGTCGGTCCCGACCACCTCGCCGGCGTAGTCCCAGTACCGCAGCCGCAGCACCGGTGTGCCGCCCCGGTCGCCGCTCTCAACGTAGCAGTCGAACTCGAACTTCTCGATCGCCTCGAAGCCGGTCGCGGGCGGCCAGGCGTCACCGGGCGAGGCCAGCTGCCGGTAGTACTTGTTCAGCTGGGCCCACTTGACCGGATCGGTGCAGCGGATCGAGTACCCGCGCGGGTTGTCGTGGTCGTCGGTGCTCAGCTCGTGGTGCAGCGTCGCCATGAGCGTGGTCTTGCCGGTACCGCGGCCGCCGATCATGACGACGTTGAAGAACGGGATGCGCTTGAGCTGCGGCGCCGGCTCGGGCGGGGTGTCGTCGGCCGCGTCGTCCAGGCCGCCGGGGCCGACGTCGTCGTGCCCCTGGATCCGGCCGTCCTGGTCGAGCCGGGTGAAGCCGAGCTCGCCGGTGAAGTCCTCCAGCAGCGTCGCGCCGCCGTAGTCGCCGCCGTCGGCCTTCGGTATCCCGGGCACCGTCCAGGTCAGCTGCAGATCGTCCATGATCTTCTCGCGCTGACCGACCCGCTCCGCCGCGCGCCGCGCCTCCTCGATCGCGAGGTCGTCGCGCTGCTGCATCGCCCACATGCGGGCCCGGTTGAGCCGGTCGGCCTTGATCGCGGCGAACTCGAGCTCGCCGCGCTCGAGGCTCTCGACCGTGAGCCGGTCGTAGCGGGTGATGCCGCCGAGGAACTTGAACAGCGCCGGCACGATGTCGACGAGGATGAACAGCAGCCGGACCGCCCAGATGCCCGAGGCCAGCGTGCTGTGCTGGCCGGCCAGCACCCGCAGCGCGTCCATGCGCTCCAGCAGGCCGATGTCGCGCTGGTTGGCTCGCAGGGCGGCGGTCTGCTCCGCGATGTAGTCGTCGCGCTTCCTGCTCCACGCCGAGGTGGCCGAGCCGATGTCCTCGGTGAGCTTCGTGATGTCGGCGTCGAGGCCCGCGATGGCCTGGTGCTTCTCGGTGGTCTGGTGGGTGCGCTCGAACTCCTCGCGCGTGGCGGTGAGCTTCTGGCAGACCGGGCCGTTGCCGTACCGCCCGGTGAACCCGCTGCCCGGCTCGCCCGCGCACTCCTTGCGCTCGTTTTCGCGCATGACGGCCAGCTGGTCGTCCAGCGGCTTCACCGCCGCCTGCAGGTCCTGGCGCTGCTGCTCCTTGTTGGCCTTCTCGTCCTGGAGCCGGTTCAGCTCACCGGCCGCCGGGGCCAGCAGGTCCTCGCCGCAGCCGTCGATCGGCTGCCGGGGCGGCGGCACCGGGTTGCACCTCTCCAGCTGCGTGCTCAGCCGCCGCTCCGCCTCATCGCGGGTGTCCTTGATGTACTGCACGATCGCGGTCTCGAAGATGCGCAGCACCAGCGGCTCGGCGATGACCACGCCGATGACGACGGCGACGAGGAGCCGGATCAGCACGGAGGAGAAGCGGTGCCGCAGCTCCGGGCCGGGCGGGGTGGCGACGATCCACCGGTCGAGGTTGAGGATCACCAGGAACCACACGGCCGACGGGATCAGCACCCAGAAGGTGAACCCGCCGAGCAGCTGGCCGATCGCGAACGCCATCGACAGGAACGCCAGCGTCGCGGTCGACAGGACGGTGCCGCCGAGGCCGGTGTACCGCGGCCGCTCCTGCGGCACCCAGGACAGCAGCTCCTCGTCGACGCCCGCGAGCCGGCGCAGCATGCGCCCGGGGTGCCAGTACGGCGGAATCGGTGCCGGCTCCGGCAGGCTCGCGGTGCGCGGCGCCGGGTTGGACGCGGTCGTGCTCGGCTCGGTCAACGGGCCCCCAAGGTCGGGTGCGTGCGCTAACGGGTGGACAGCCGGATCTCGGCGAGGCGGAACTCCATGCCGGGAACCGTCAGCGGATGGGCCACGAACCGGGCCGCGACCCGGTTGCTCACCACCCGGAAGACCTCGTTGACCGTCCGGTCGGCGAGGCCGGCCGCGGTCCAGCGCAGGCGCTGGTCCTCGGCGAAGTACGTGAGCAGCTCCGGCGCGACATCGCGCAGCCCCTGCTGGGCGACGATGCACGGGTCGACCACCCGGCACCGGATGCCGAGCCGCAGGTGCAGGTCGCGGCCGGCTCGGGGCGAGGCGATCGGCAGGTCGAAGAGCATGCTGCGCGGCCGCATGTCGACCACGGCCACCCCGCGGGCGGCGACGACGAGATGGTCGCCGGGCCGCGGGTTACGGCCGCCCGGCAGCTGCTGGTAGCGCCCGTCCACCAGGAACACGAGCACCGCACCGTCGCCGGGCACCGGAATGTCGCCGAGCCGCCGGCGGCGCATGCCGAACGCCGACACGCCGGGTGGTTCGAGCGGTCGTACGTCGATGACGGGGAACGGTTTGCGCACCCGACGACCTCTCGCGACCGGCTACTGGACGTGTCGAGGCTACGGCGGAGCGCAATAGCGGCGAATCGGTCTTCCGGATCGCCGGGATCCGATGTTGTACGGGGGGAAGCGCCGACTCGGCGATGCCATTCCGGGTCCGGCACAGCACGAAGGCCGCCCCGGGCAGCGGGGCGGCCTTCGCGGTTCGGGAACGTCAGGCGGCCCGGCGGCCCGCCTGCAGCAGGCCCGCGCCGGTCACGGCCAGGGCCAGGCCGGTCAGCAGCAGCAGGCCGATCGGCGGCCCGGTCACCGGGAGGGTGCCGCCGCCGCCCGCGGTCACCGGACTCGTGACCGGGGCAGCGGCCGCGACGGTGACCGTCAGGGCCATCGCGCGCGGGCTGCCGTCCGGGGCCGCCCCCTGCGCGACCACCGTGTGCTGGGCCGCCGCCAGCTGCTGGGGCAGCGTGATCGGCGTCTGGAAGGCGCCCGTCGCGTCCGTGGTGACCCGGCCGAGCTCGATGGGGGTCGAGTAGATGGTCACCAGGACGGTGGAGTGCGGCGCGAAGCCGGTGCCGACGAACACGATCTGCTGGCCGGGTTCGGCGGTGGTGATGTTGCCGTCGGTCGTGGTGAGCGTGAGGTTCGTCGACGGCGGGGTGTCCGGCGCCGTCGGGGCCGCCGGGGTGACCGCGGTCGACGGCTCGCTCGGGACCGAGTCGCCGGCGTCGGAGTGGGCGACGACGGTGTACGTGTAGGTCGTGCCCGCGACCGCCCCCAGCACGCACGTCTTGGCACCGGTCGTGGTGCACGTCTGCGGGCCCGGGCTCGCGGTGACCGTGTACCCGGTCACGTCGGCGCCCGACGTCGGCGCGTCCCAGGTCACGGTGACCGAGGAGGCGTTCGCGGTCGCGGTGACGTTGCGCGGCCGGCTCGGCGGCGACTGAGCCGGGTTCGAGTTCGGGTCCGACGGCGGCTCGTTCACCGTCACGCTCGTGGTGCCCGAGGAGACGGCGAAGTCGGGGGCGCCGTTGTACGCGGCGTTGATCGTGCCCGTCGCCAGCGACGTGCTCGTCGTGCACGCCTCGCCGCCGCTCAGCGGCACCGCGTCGGTGAGGCCGGCGCCGGTGAAGGTGACCGTGCCCGTCGGGGTACCGCTCGCCGGCGCCTCGACGGCGACGGTCGCGCAGACCTGGACCGGCTGGCCGGCCGTCGACGGGTCGGGGGTCGCCGACACCGTCGTCTTGGTGGTGGCCGGGTCGACCGTCAGCGACTTGGTGCCGATGGAGCTGTTGAACTGCTCGTCGCCGGAGTAGGTGGCCGTGATCGTGCCGGTGGCCAGGGTCGCGGTCGTGACGCAGGCCTGGCCGGCGCCGTCGAGCAGCTTGTCCTCGTTGAGTCCGCCCGGGCCGGAGAAGTTGACCTCACCCTTCGGCGTGCCGCTGCCGGGGGCGGTCGCCGTGACGGTGGCGCACACCTCCACGCTCTCGCCCTGCGACGACGGGTCGGGCGTCGCGGTGACCGTGGTGGTCGTGTCGGCCTGGTCGCGGGTCACCGTCGTGGTGCCGGAGGAGCCGGCGAAGTCGCCGTCGCCGTCGTAGGTCGCCTTGACCGTACCGGTGGTCAGGTCGGAGTCCGTGACGCAGGCCTTGCCGGCGCTGAGGGTCGCGGACTGGCTCCCGCCCGAGTAGGTGAAGGTCACCGTGCCGGTCGGCCCGGCATCCTCGGGCAGCGCATCCCCGGTGACCGTCGCGCACAGCTGCACCGACTGGCCGCTGACGGACGGGTCGGGCGTCGCGGTGACCGTGGTGGTGGTGCTCGTCGGCTCGACCGTCACCGTCGCGGTCCCGGCCTCGGGATCGTAGGTGCTGTCGCCGTTGTACTGCGCCGTGACCGTGCCGCTTTGCAGGTCGGTGCTGCTGATGCAGGCCTCGCCCGACGTGTTCAGCGCGACGGTGCCCGTGGCGCCGGCGCCGCTGAAGGTCACCGTGCCCGTGGCCTCGGTGAGGCTCACCTCCGCGCACACCTTCACGACCTGGCCGCGGACCGAGGGGTTCGGCGTGACGTTGACGGCCACGGCCCCCGGCTGCGCGAGCACAGGAGTGGCGCCGGCGGTCAGGGCCGCGACGCTGACGACGGCCGCGAGCGCGGCTCCTATGCTGACCCTGCCCATGCACTCCCCCGCTTTCAGTAGTCAATCGGTCACTCTAAGCGACTGGGGTTCGCGTGCGGGGGCGTTCGCAATCACACCAGCGGATGGGATGATCTTTGTTTCGAGCCGCGCACTTGCGGCAACCTGGGTGCGTTTCCCGGTGTACGGTCACCGAGAAATCCGGCTCGACCTGTCCTACCGTGTGCTGGTGACGGCGTCGGTCCAGGGGGTGCGGGACGAGGACCTCGCCGTGCCGCTGGCCGCCGCGATCGACGGGGATGCCGAGGCGTTCGCGGTGCTGTGGCGGTCGCTGCATCCACTCGTGCTGCGCTACCTGCGCGTCGTGTGCGGCGACGCGGCCGAGGACGTCGCCTCCGAGACCTGGTTGCAGGTGTCACGGGATTTGGGGCGATTTGACGGTACCGCCACCGCTTTCCGCATCTGGTTGTTCCGCATCGCCCGGCATCGCGGCATCGACGAGAACCGCAAGGCCTGGCGCCGCCACGAGGAACCGCACGAGGCCGTCGACCAGCTGCGAGTCGTAGCGACCCGGGACGCGGCGACCGAGGTTCTCGAACTGGACGACACGGACCGCGCCCTGCGCCTCATCGCCGGCCTGCCTCGCGACCAGGCCGAGGCGGTGATGCTGCGCGTGGTGGCGGGCCTGGATGTCGCCGGTACCGCGCGGGTGCTGGGGAAGCGCTCCGGGGCGGTGCGGATCGCGGCGATGCGGGGGCTGCGGAAGCTGGCCGAGCACCCCGAGGTCCAGGCCCGCTCCGCCGAGTTGCCCAGCCAGCGCTCCGCCGATGAGAGGCGGGCGGGATGAAGCGGAAGCACGAGCGCCCCGAGGACCGGCTGCACGACCTGCTGTCCGCGGCGGCCGCGCCGGGCCGGCGGCATGAGCTGCGGGGCGAGGAGGAGGCGGTCGCGGCGTTCCGCCAGGAGTACCGGCCGCGCACCGCCCCCGCACGCCGCCCTCGCCGCAAGCGCCGCCTGCTCGCGGTCGTGGCCACGGCGGTGGTGGCGGTCGGCGTGGGCGGCACGGCGTTCGCGGCGAGCACGGGCCACCTCCCGGCGCCGGTCCAGACCTGGCTCGACAGCCACACGTCGTCCGGCTCCTCCCCGACGTCGACCGTGCCGGCGCCGCAGCTCTCACGCGGCTCGCCGTCACCGTCGCCCCGCCCGAGCACGACGCCGCTGGAGTCCTGCCGCGCCTGGAACGCCCGCGCCGACAAACCGGTCACCGAGGAGCTGCGCCGGGAACTGTCCCTGCTGGCCGGCGGCGAGGCGTCCGTCGACTCCTACTGCCGCCGCGTGCTCGGCACCGTGTCAACCTCCCCCTCGGCACCCCCGCCTCACCCGTCGACCAGCACGGCCGCTCCTCCGACGAGCGACCGGAACGGCGGCGACGATCAGGGCGAAAACGACAATTCGGGCGGAAACGACGACAACGGCTGACGCCAGCGCGGGGCGTGCGGCCGGGGTGTAACACCGCGCGGGCCGGCGCCGCTGTTTTATCTCGTGCTCACCGCAGGAGTCGATCTCGCTCCCACCGACGAGCGGACCGCCCTCGCGACCATCGCATGGTCGCGCGGCCGGGCCACGCTGCGCGAGCTGGCCGTCGGCGTGCCCGACGCGCGGGTCGTGGCGGCCGTTCGCGGGGCCGGAAAAACCGGGCTGAACTGCGCGCTCGGCTGGCCGGAACCGTTCGCCGCGCTCGTGAACGCGCACCGCGTCGGGCACACCGCGTCGCTGCCGAGCAAGGAGAACGGCGCGAACTGGCGGCGGGCGATGATGTACCGCGCGACCGACGAGGTCGTCCGCGCCAACGTCCCCGGCGTCGTGCCGGCCAGCGTCGCCGCGGACCGCCAGGGCCACGCCGCCCTGCGGTGCGCCGCGCTGCAGGCCATGCTCGCCCGCTCCGGCCAGGACGTCGACCGCAGCGGGACCGGCCTGATCGTCGAGACCCACCCGGCGGCTTCGCTGCACCGCTGGGGTGTCACCCGCCGCTACAAGGGCCGGCACGAGGGCCTGGCCGCCGCCCTGCTCGAGGCCGCGCCGTGGCTCGACGTCGGCTCGTTCGGCCCGCTGGTGACCACCAACCGCGACGCGTTCGACGCCGTGGTCGCCGCCCTGACCGCGCGCGCCGCGGCGCTCGGCCTGACGATCCGCCCCGACGGCAACCAGCTCGCCCTGGCGAAGATCGAGGGCTGGACCGCCATCCCGTCGGCCGGACTCGATCACCTGCCGTAGCCGTTTGCGAACCACCCCCGATCCGAAGACGCCGTGGCGCGCGCTATGGATCACAAGGAAACGCGCGCATGCCTGGGCGGTGCCGGCTCCCATCTTCAAACCTCAGCATAATTACTGAGAAAAATTCACATCCTCCACGAGCACGCTGCGTGAAACACCGTCACGCTCAGTTGCTAGATCGACTCGTCCAAGTGGGCATTCCAGACAGCGTTGGCCTCCTCGTGGGAGTCGACGCCGTTGAAGAACGCGTCCGCCAGGTTGCCCGACTCCGACTCCGGCACCCCCTCGATCTCCAGGAACTTGGGGCGGTGCACCGCGAACGGCTCCGGGCGATACGGCACGGCGATGACCAGCTTCTTGCGCACCGGGCCGTATTCGACCGCCTCGGCGATCAGGGCGTCCACCTTGCCCACCTCGAGGTGGATGTACGCGTCGAGCACGAGCACCGCCCGCGCCCACCCCTCCACATTGGACTCCAGCGCCTCCCGGCCCTTGCGCGCGCCCTCGGCGAGGTCGTCCGCGACGAAGCGGGTCAGGCCGCGCTGGCCGCTCGCATCCTCGTAGCCGAGGATCGGGGTCAGCGGGCCGCCGTCGGACACGCTCCACACCCCGTGCGCGGCGAAGAACCCGGCGAGTCTCGCGAAGCCGTACATGAGCGCCAGCATCCCACGCGACCCCGGCCGGTGCTGCCCGGAAACCGCAGAACACGAGCCGGTTGCCAGAGATCCCTAGACTCTGCTCGGCGGGGTCGTAGCGCAGAGGTAGACGCATCGGAATCCAAATCCGAAGAACGCCGGTTCGACTCCGGCCGGCCCCGCCCTCGAGAAATGGAGGATGGATGCGACCGTTGCATCCGTCCGCGGTGCCGGCGACGATGATCGAGCGCGCGACCGAGCGCCGCGAGGCGGGCGACTGGCAGGGCGCCTGCGCGGCCGCGGGTGTGCTGCTCGGCTTCGAGCTCCGCTCGGTCGAGCGCCGGCTCGGGCCCGAGGCCGTCGACAAGGCCGAGGACGACCTGCGCCACCTGGTGCCGGACCTGCTGCGCTGGCACATCCCCCGCGACCACGCCGGCCTCCCGCGCACCGACGCCTTCTACCCGCTCACACTCCTGCCCGACGACCACGCGGTGTTCGCGCGGGCCGAGGCGCGCACGCAGCGAATCCAGCTGTGCTTCGGGCGCATGATCGAGCAGCCGGGCCGGCGGGACGACACGTTCGTGCTGCTGCGGGACCGGTGGGATTCCCGGTGTACCGCCGAAAAACTGACGAGATCCGGCGGAGTCACCCGGCTGCCGTTCTTCACCGCGACCGGGGAACGGCTGCCGGAGGACGCGCTCGGCGACGACTCCCCCGAGGGGCGGGTCGAGCGCGCGCTGCGGGCCCGGACCCAGGCGGCCGCGTGGGCGATCGCCGGATACGACCTGCGCGTCCTGCTCTTCGATCGCCGCTTCGGCCGCGAGCGCGTCGACCCCGCCGCGTTCGCGATCGACCCCCGCCGGCGCAACCACGCGCGCGGGGTCGCGGTCGAGCACGCGCTGGCCCCGCTGCGCCCGGTGCAGGCCGCGCTCGCCGACGCCGCGCGGCGCACCCTCGAATACGTGGCCGAGCTGCGCTTCAGCGCGCCGCATCGCGATCCGCGCGTCGTCCCGCCCCCGCCGCACCCGATGACCGAGGTCGACGACCACCGGGGCCTGGTGCGGCTCGACGTGCGGGGCCGCACGGTCGTGCTCGACGGCACCCGCGCGCGGCTGCTGACCCGCGCGCCCTATCACGAGGCCGACGGGTCCCGCTTCGACGCCGAGCTCGACGAGTTCGGCACGCTGCTCGAGCGCATCCCGATCGTGCCGCCGGCGCTGGTCCGCCGCCCGGAGGAGTTCGACGCGCTGCTCGACGGGCCGGTCCGCCTGCACCCGCTGGCGCATCGGGCCCTCTTTCCGAAAGCCCCGGCAGCGGTACCGCCAGAGCCAACCCGCCTCCCCACCGCCATCCGCGTGCGGTGCGACCACGCGACCCACGAGGTCGTCATGCGCGACGGTGCGACCGTCATCCCGCACACCCCCGCCGAGATCGACCGCGAGCTGGCCCTGGCCGCGCTCGGCGGCGAGCTGCAGGGCTGCGTGGCCGCGCGGGAGGGCTGGCGCGATCCCGCGCACCGCCCGCCGCAGCGGGTGCTGCGGCTGCAGGTCGAGCTGATGCACGTCATCCAGCACGGCGACACCGCCGCCGTGCTGGATGCGCTGGAGCGCGGCCTCGACCCGCACGTGCGCTTCCGGGCGCACGGCGAGACCCTCCTGCACCTGCTCCCGCTGCTGCCGGGCGGCGACCCGCTGCTGCCCCGCCTGCTCGCGGCCGGCCTGGACCCGAACGCCCGCGACTCCCGCGGCCGCACGCCGCTGCACGAGGCCGTGGCCCGGGGCTCGGCGGCCCTGGTGCGCCGCCTGCTGAAGGCGGGCGCCGACCCGACGGCCCGCGCGAACCCCGGCGGCTACACGGACATGGCGGGCTTCACGGGCCGCCCGGACCTGGACTTCCTGCGGGGCATGCTCCTCTGAGGGCGCCCGCCGCCCCGACCCGGCCTTCGCACGCATCGAGCGTCTGCACTCCGCTCGGGCCGGGCCGTAGCGCAGCGGTCGGTGCACTGCCTCGCCAGGGCGGGGAACGCCGGTTCGATGGTGGCCGGCTCCGCCCTTGCGCTGTCCCGGACCGCCGAACGGTTCCGCATGTTCGGCCGTCCGGCTCACCGCCCCACCTGATCCATTCCGGCTGCCGGTGCACGAAGATCGAGTGGTGATCGTTCGCCGCCTCCTTGTCGCCGCCCTCGCCGTCGCCGCGCTCGCCGCCTGCGATCCGAACACGCCGGCCAAGCCGAACAACCTCGTGGGCGTCGCGCCATCGGCCGAGGCGAGCCCGAGCGAGTCGCCGAGCCCGTCACCGTCGCCGTCGCCGTCGATGACGCCGTCCGCGGAGATCCCGGCCGCGACCACGGCCGTGCCGACGACGCAGCCGCCGGCCCCCGCGGCCACGACGAAGAAGCCCGCCCCGGCGAAGACGACGACGAAGCCGCCCGCGCCGAGGACCACCCCGCCGGCGGCCGTCTACTACAAGAACTGCGCCGACGTCCGCGCCCACGGAGCCGCCCCGCTGTATCGGGGCCAGCCCGGATACCGCTCGGGCCTGGACCGGGACAACGACGGCGTGGCGTGCGAGTGAGCCCCCCACCTTCGGGTGAATCCCCTCGACACGGGTAAATGGGGCGATCCGCCGGAGTACAGTGCCGCGGCGCTACGCTCGCGGCCGTGGCTAGGGGAGCGGTCCGCAACTTCGAGACGGCGCTCGGCGCGATCGGTGTGCTGGCGCTCATCATCACCGCGATCATCGTGACCGGCTGGAACCCGCTGCCGAAGGTCACCGACTGGTGGAACAAGGTCGCCGACAGCACGAGCAAGCTGTCGACCCCGGACACGACGTGGACCGAGCGCGTGGGCGGGCAGCCCTCGTCGGCCGTGGTCGCCGGCACGGCCGCCGTCGTCAGCATGCGGGGCACCGTCGAGGGGCGGTCGCTGAGCTCGGGCCAGGTGCTGTGGACCAAGGAGGCCGACTGGGCCGGGGTCGCGGGCGACGGCTCGAACACGGTCGCGATCGTCGGGCGGCGCGGTGTCGGGCTCGAGGCGCTGGACCCGGCGAGCGGCACGGCGAAGTGGAAGGACGGCGACGCGGTCGGGGCGTGGACGTATCGGGACTCGGTGCTGACGCTGTCGTGCGGGGGGCTCAGCGACTGCACGCTCACGGCGCGGGCGCCGCGCGACGGGGCGCAGATCTGGAAGCTCACGCTGCCGGGGATCGGGCGGGTGCTGAACGGCATCAACAGCGATCTGCTCGGGACCGAGGTCAAGGCCGACGCGTACCGCGAGGCCATCGACGCCATGCCGCGGGCGATCCCGGCGATGCTGGGGTTCCCGATCGAGCAGAAGGTCAAGGTCGTCGACACCGGCCGCGGCAAGCTGCTGCCCGAGGCGAGCCCGTCGAAGACGTCGCGGGTCGTCGTCGCGGGCGGGCGGGTGCTGGTGTCGACGGCGGCGCCGAAGGACGGCAACTGCCGGTACACCCTCGAAGGCCGCGACGCGAGCACCGGCAAGACCGTGTGGAAGAAGGACGGCTACGACCTGCACACGGCCTCCGGCGCCGGGTGTGAGCAGCGCCGGGACCCGGCCGGTGCCGACTCCGTGCTCATCGCGACCCGCGGCGACAACCGCGAGGTGTTCCTCTCCCCGCGCGACGGGCGCGAGATGTGGGCCGGCGCCGAGGGGGACGAGATCGTGGCGGCCGACAGCCAGTACGGCCTGGTGCGCTCCAACGGCGGCAAGACGCTCTCGGTCGTCGGCTTCGACAAGGGCGGGCGGCTCTGGCAGCACGAGGTCCCGGAGAAGGCGGACATCGCGGTGTCGCGCTATGCGGTGCTCGTGCGCGACTCCGCCGGCGGGCGGCTGCTCGCCTACGCGCCGGACAGCGGGCGCACCCTCGTGGATGCGAAGACGACCGCGGACGTGCTCGGCATCGGCGACCGCGGCATGATGATCGGCCGCGGCCGGACGATCGGCTATCTGCCGTTCAATTGACGGATTCGGTACCGGCGCTCAGCGATGCTCCATGACCAGCGCGAACGAGGTGTTCGGGGCCAGCGCCTCGTAGCCGTGCGCGACGTCCCCGGCGAAGGAGGCGTAGTCGTGGACGTCGAGGTCGACCGGTGAGTCCTCGGGCCCGACCCGCATCCGCCCGCTGATCATCACCACGTGCTCGATGGTGCCGGCCAGGTGCGCGTCGGCCCTGCGGGCGCCGACGGGCTCGACGCGCATCAGGTAGATGTCGCGGCGTACTCCCGGCGGGGAAGTCGCCAGGAGGGTACCGATGAAGTCCGCCTGTTCGGACTTCACCGTCGGGCCCTCTCCGGCCCGGATCACGCGGGGTGCGGTCGGCGGCGGCTCGACCAGGCGGCTGAACGGCACGTTGAGCGCGACGGCGAGGGCCCAGAGCGTCTCGATGTTGGGGTTGCCGGCCCCGGACTCGAGCTGGCTGAGCGTCGACTTCGCGATGCCCGCGCGCTTGGCGACCTCGCTCAGGGACAGCTTCTCCCGCTCCCGCTCGCGGCGCAGGGCGGCGGCGATGAGGTCGATCGGGGGCTTGGTGGGGTCCAAGGCACATCCGTTCGGTGTGTCGAACGACTTATTCGGCTTGACGAACACTCGTGACTCGGTCCAGCATACCGAACTATGCGTTCGATTCTCCGAACAGATCCCATCGCCCGGGACGTCGCGGCGCTGTGTGCGGCGGGTGTGGTCGTCGGGTTGTCGTTCGGCGCGATCGCCTCGGCCGCCGGGGTGCCGTTGTCGCAGATCGTCGCCATGAACGCGCTCGTGTACGCGGGCGGCGCCCAGTTCCTCGCCGTCGGCATGGCCGGCGCCGGGGCCACCACGGCCGCGATCGCGCTCGCCGGGCTGCTGCTCAACGCCCGGCACCTGCCGTTCGGCCTGGCGATCGGCAACGAGGTGCTCGGGGAGGGCCGCGGCGCGCGGCTGCTCGGCAGCCACCTCATGACCGACGAGTCGGTCGCCTTCGCGCTGGCCCAGTCCGACCCGGCCCGCCGCCGCCGCGCGTACTGGATGACCGGGATCTGCCTGTTCCTGACCTGGAACGTCGCCGGGGCCGCGGGCGCGATCGTGGGGTCCGCGCTCGGCGACCCGGAGACGTTCGGCATCGACGCGGCGTTCCCGGCCGCGCTGCTGGCGCTCACGCTGCCGTCGCTGAAGGACCGGCCGTCGCTGCGGGTCGCGATCGGTGCGGCGGCGCTCGCCCTGGTCGCGACCCCGTTCCTGCCCGCGGGACTTCCCGTGCTGGCCGCACTGCTCGCGCTCGTCCTCGGAAGGAAGCAGGCGTCATGAACTGGATCGCGATCGTCGTGCTCGCCGCCGGGACCTACGCGTTGCGCTTCGCCGGACCCGTCCTGCGCGACCGGATCACGGTGTCGGACGAGCTGAAGCGGTACCTCTCGCTCGCGGCCATCGCCCTGCTGGCCGCGCTCATCGCCACCGCCGCGCTGGTGGAGGGCGGCAAGTTCGTCGGCATCGCACGCCCGGCCGGGGTGCTGGTCGGGGCCGTGCTCGCGTGGCGCAAGGCGCCGTTCGTGGTCGTCGTGGTGGCCGCGGCACTGACGGCCGCCCTGCTCAGGGTCGCCGGAGTCGAGTAATACAGTCGAGGGCATGCCCGACTTCGCGTTCTCCCCGCTGCTGCCGCTCGGACCCGACACCACCGAATACCGCCTGGTCACCAGCGACGGGGTCGGCCGCGACGGACGGTTCCTGACCGTCGAGCCGGAGGCGCTGACCCGCCTCACGGACGAGGCCATGCACGACATCGCGCACTTCCTGCGCCCGGCCCACCTGACCCAGCTGCGCTCGATCATCGACGACCCGCAGGCCTCGCCGAACGACCGGTTCGTCGCCCTCGACCTGCTGCGCAACGCCAACATCGCCGCGGGCGGGGTGCTGCCGATGTGCCAGGACACCGGCACGGCGATCGTCATGGGCAAGCGCGGCCGGTTCGTGCTCACCGACGGCAACGACGAGCAGGCGATCGCCCGGGGCGTGTTCGACGCCTACACGCGCCTCAACCTGCGCTACTCGCAGCTCGCCCCGCTGACCATGTGGGACGAGAAGAACACGGGGTCCAACCTGCCGGCGCAGATCGAGCTGTACGCCGAGGGCGACGACGCGTACAAGTTCCTCTTCATGGCCAAGGGCGGCGGATCGGCCAACAAGAGCTACCTGTATCAGGAGACGAAGGCCCTGCTCAACCCGACCCGCATGATGCAGTTCCTCGAGGAGAAGCTGCGCCTCATCGGCACGGCCGCCTGCCCGCCCTACCACCTGGCGATCGTGATCGGCGGCACGTCGGCCGAGCACGCGCTGAAGACGGCGAAGCTGGCCTCGGCGAAGTACCTCGACACCCTGCCCCTGGAGGGCTCGTCCGTCGGCCACGGCTTCCGGGACGTGGCGCTGGAGGCCGAGGTCCTCCAGCTCACGCGCGAGTTCGGCATCGGGGCGCAGTTCGGCGGACGGTACTTCTGCCACGACGTGCGCGTCGTGCGCCTCCCGCGCCACGGCGCCTCCTGCCCGGTCGCGATCGCGGTCTCCTGCTCCGCCGACCGCCAGGCCGTCGCGAAGATCAACGAGCAGGGCGTGTGGCTCGAGCAGCTCGAACGCGACCCGGCCCGCTTCCTGCCCGACGTCACCGACGAGCACCTCGACGACGACGTCGTGGCCGTGGACCTCAACCGCCCGATGGCCGAGATCCGCGCCCAGCTGTCGCAGCTGCCGGTGAAGACGCGCCTGTCGCTGACCGGCCCGCTGGTCGTGGCCCGCGACATCGCCCACGCGAAGATCGCCGAGCGCCTCGACGCGGGCGAGCCGATGCCGCAGTACATGCGCGACCACGCCGTCTACTACGCCGGCCCGGCGAAGACCCCGGAGGGCTACGCGTCGGGCTCGTTCGGCCCGACGACCGCGGGGCGCATGGACTCGTACGTCGAGAAGTTCCAGGCCGCCGGCGGCTCGATGGTCATGCTCGCCAAGGGCAACCGCTCGAAGCAGGTGACGAACGCCTGCCACCAGTACGGCGGCTTCTACCTGGGCTCGATCGGCGGCCCGGCCGCGCGGCTGGCGCAGGACTGCATCAAGCACGTCGAGGTGCTGGAGTATCCGGAGCTCGGCATGGAGGCGGTCTGGAAGATCGACGTGGTCGACTTCCCGGCCTTCATCGTGGTCGACGACAAGGGCAACGACTTCTTCGCCGAGGTGACGAGTCCTAAGAACCTCTATCAGATCAGCACGCGGTAACGCTGCGTCTGTGCAGGTCGCAAGGGGGTGCACACCGTGCACCCCCTACTTCTTTGCCCGGACGGCGTCCACGTAGCACGGAAGCGGCAGCAGGCCCGCGGCACCCCGGACGCACCACGAACTCACAGCACCGCACCTCTCGCGGCGGGACTCGACAAGGCGCCCAAGGGCTTCATCGACCCGCGAACTGTTCATCATGTGGGGCACTTTCGTACCGGAGTTCGGCACCGGACGCAGGTGAGTTATCCACAGCGACCGAGCAGAAATTCGGACCAAATACGTGAAATACCCTACGGGTTATCCACAGGCGCGAGTTATCCACAGGCTGCCGATCATTTGAGGCCTTGAAGCGCAGCGGCTGTGTGCGACGGGGGTGCGTAAAACTGTCGTCCCCGTGTGATTGGGTGTCTTGCACGGACGCGGGACCCACCCGGATGGCCAGTTCAAACCACAGGGCCGTTGCGGGCGGGTCGCCGGTATCTCACCACCGGCGACCCGCGTACGAAGTTCCCCCAGCTAGCCGCTAAACGAGTTAGGAGCACTCACGCAATGCCCAACCCTACAGGGGGCGCCGGCCCCCGGCGCCAGCCTGCCCAGAAGCCGCCGCACAGTGTGAAACCGTGGCTGCTGCTATTCGCGCTGGTGGCAGTGCTGGCCGTCGCCGTGGTAATCGTGGTTGCGCTGTTCGCCAACGGCGACATGAGCACCCTGGCGCGTGTCCTACTTGCTCTCGCCGCAGTGCTCTATGCCGTCGCCACGGTGATCCGGCACCTGAGGAAGTAGGACGGACAGGCCGCCGGGGTCATCTCCGGCGGCCCGTCCTGCACGCTGTTGTCCGGATGACATGTCCGCCGCACGTGTGGAGCGCGTCACATATGCCCAGACGTGCATATGCGGGCGCCTACTCCGCTTCCACACCCCCGGCGCGCAGGATGGTGCGGACCCGGTCCCGGGAGTAGCCGGACCGGCGGATGATGTCCACCTGCGGCACGCCGGCCAGGGCCTCCGCCACGATCGCCGCGTGCAGCCGGTCGCGAGCCTCGATGCGGGCGGCGCGAGCGGCCTCGATGCGTTGCGCGGCAAGCTCTTTCGCGCGAGTCAGCGCTGTATCCGCTGCCCGGAACGCCTTTGCCGCGTCATCGAGTTGGCCCACCCGCCTAGGCTCGCACGGCATGATCCAATGCCTTGTTATGCGGTAAAGGCAAGGCCTTGTGACTGTTGTCCGCAAGGCCTTTCGCGAATAGCCTCAAAGGCGTCACACAAGGCGGCCCCCGGCCAGCGTGGTAGCGCCAACCGAGGGCCTTGATCGCCCCGGGAGGCGACCCGTGTCCAACCCTATCGACCCCGCGGCCCTGGTGGTCGTCGCGAATCTCAAGCCCCTCCAGGACTTCCACGCCCCGGCTGGGGACCACACCGCGTGCGGCTACCGCACCCACGGATGGTTCCCGCTCACCGCCACGGCCGCCCGCGCCAACGCGTGCGCCGCCTGCCCGGCGTGCTTCCCGGCCGCCCCGGGCCGGTGAGCACCATGGACGCCATCCCCACCCCCGCGGAGGCGCAGGGACTGCGCACCCTGTTCGCCGGTAATCCCGTCATCGGCCAGGCGGAGCGGGCGTTGCGCACGTTCCGCAACGATCTGCACGTCCGGGATGCCGCCGTGCTGTTGGCGTCGTGGAAGCACGCCCCCGAACTGTCCGCGCGGGAACGCCTCGCCGTGCTGGCCCGATTCGTGCCGCCGCCGGCCGCGAGGTGCGCGCGGTGCCACGCCCGCATCCGATACGTCACGGACGGCCCCGACCCCGGGTGGTGGACGCACACCGACCCCGCGGGGATGCGCGGCGAGGGAGCGCGCACGCCGCATGAGGCGGCGCCGGACTACGGCCACGGTGACGAGGGTGGCAACGCCGGTCCGGGCTGGCCGCTCCGATGAGCGCCCAGCACCCCGCGTGGTGCTCCCGGCGGCATCCTGAGACGGACTGGCCGGTGCACGAGGCGCAGCCCGGTCCGGCGCTCGAACTGTCCCATGACCTCGCGTACACGGTCCTGGTGCAGCAGGTCGCGGACTCCCCGACACAGGTGATCCTGGCGCGGCACGAGGGCCACCGGGTCACCGTGACCCGGCTGTCCATCGTTGAGGCGGCCATCCTGCAGAACCTGCTCAGCGAGGCCCTGCAACTGCCTGGCACGGTGCGCACGGTGGCGTGATCGCGTCCCGATGGAGGCCCGCACCCTCATGAGGGTGCGGGCCTTTGCTTGTGGCGTGAGGACGTCCGTCCACATCGTCCACCGGAAGCCTTGTCCTGCATGGACATCCGTCCACCGGATGGACGAGAACCGTTGCCCTGTCCGGACATCCGTCTCCACTGTCCGCTGGACACGCTGCTGGACAAGGACATCCGTCCATCCGGTCCGCTGGACGCGATGCGGCGCCTGGACGTTCGTCCCCGTCCTCGGTGGTCCGGAGCGGTCCGCGTGTACTCCCGGCAGGGCTGACAGAGGGCGCCGGAGTGCCTGCCGTGTCTCAGCAGCCCCGTGACCTTGGAAAACACCCCCTGATGTCTCAGACATCTGGGTCGGCCCGCCTCAGGCTCGCTGTGCGGGCCGCAGAGGTCCGGGTGGCATCGGGCCGGTGCGGGGGGCCGGTCGGCCCTCTGCGTGGTGCAGGGCGGGCGCGTGCGCACGCTGCGCGCCGGAACGGAGCGGGGCAGGCCGGCCACACTACTGGACGTGCGCGTCCACCCAGTAGACGAGACCGTTGCCGGACAAGGGCATCCGTCCGCAATGTCCATGGACGCCTTGCCCCACATGGACATCCGTCCACCATGTCCACTGGACACGTTGCTGGACAAGGACATCCGTCCACCGGACACACAGAACGGCCCCACACCCGATCGGGTGTGGGGCCCTTGTGCTGAGGCGTCGCGCTGGACGGGTCACAGCAGGGAAAGGGACCCGCTCTCCGCCCATCGGTCCCCGCCGTTCTCCGTGCGTTCAGTCCGGCGGGGTGGCGTTGACGCGGAGCCTCAGCGGCCACTGAGGAGGCGCCGCACGGCGTTCCGCTGCTGCGCGGGCGTGGCCCAGCCCTCCATCTTGTCCGTGATCCGCTCGCGCATCGAGGGGCGCTCCACGGCCGGCCGAAGCGAGGCGTGCAGGCCCGGCCGCCACCCCAACGCATCGACCACCGCGAGGTGGACCACGCCCGGGAGGCGCTTGACGAAGTACCAGACATCCTCGTCCGTCTTCCCCGCGTAGTGCGTGCTGGACCCGCCCGCCACGTCGTGGAGCAGCCCGGCAACCCGGTGCATCTCCAGCCACTCGGCGTGCCCGCTCGCGGCCTCCGCCCACGCTGCCATCTTGGCGCCGTCCCCTTGGACATCGGCGAAATCGAGCGTCGGCAGTACGGGCGGGTTGGTCAGCCACGGGTGCGGGGCCGGCTCCACGACCGCGCCGCGCATGACGGTCCCTGACCGCTTCGGCTGAGTGAGCGCCGTGGCGACCGCCCGCACGTCGATGAGGCGCCCACCGGCCTCCACGGCACGCCGCACGGCCGCGTCCGCTCGCGCGGAGAGCACGTCGTGAACGGCGAACCCATCGGCGCGCGCGGAGCGGACAGCACGGGCGCGCAGCTCCACCACCACCGGACCCGCGAACGCGTCCGCCAGGCCCCCGCCGTCCGGCGCGTGTCCGGACGCCAGCCACGGCGCGAGCGTGGCGAGCCGCTCCACCGCCTGGTCGAGGTCCATCCTCCTGTCCGCGACTGCCGCCACCAGTTCGGCACGGGTGCGCTGAGCGCGTGCCACGCCATCGGCACCCTGCCGCTCCACCTCGTCAACGCGGGCCAGCAGCGCCCGCGCTTCGCCGAGGTGGTCACCCAACCCGGACCCGTCCAGGGCTTGCAGCAGGGCCAGCAGCCGGCCGGTTGCTTCGTCATACGTCACGCTCACCGCGGGGTCTCCTTCTGCTTTCGAACGATGATTTGGCCGGTCAGCGGGCACCGGACCCAACCGTGGATTTCCAGGTCCTGGCGCATGGCTTCGGACAGGAACGGCGCCTCATCGGGCGTGATCGGGGGACGGGGGTCACGCTCGGCGGCGGCTTCCCTCACCACCCCGCGGAGCCAGTCCGGGAGGTTGTCCACCTCGGCGAGGATCAGGCGGCTCACCGTGACTCCTCCGCGTCAAGGGCGGCGGGGCCGGCCTCGGCGCGCTCCATCTCTGCGCGGGCCAGTTCCGTGACCACCCGGCCCATCGTCGTGCCCCGGTCCGCCGCCCGGAGCCTCAGCCACCGGCGCACGTCAGCAGGCAACCGCACGCCAGTCTGCGGGTTTGCTGTCATGCGACCACGGTACCGAGGATTCAACCCGATCACCATCCTAAGTAGATAGTAAGAATGGCGTCTGAGCTGCGAGAACTTACTAGCTTCTAGGTGTGTCCTTAGTGGACAGTGTTGTAAAACAACAGATAAGGGCGTTTCTCGACCCGCGATCGGCAGCGCTCGGCATCCGAGGTGATCGGCCGGCATCCAGCCGAATCGGGGCACCCGGTGGGGCGCAGGCTTCAAGATCAACCAAATTCGGTAGCGGAGCGGTGCTCCGGAAAGAAAAAAAGGCCAGAAGGACGGGGGTCTAGGACCCATTCCTATAGGAAAAAACGATCATCACCATTGCGTCATCGGCCGAGGCGCCGGGTCTGCTGGCCGGCGGCGGCCGTTGGTGGCCCGGTTGCATGCCCGGCGCTCCGGTCCGCGGTACCTGCTCCGGTCCCGGTCATCGTGCCCGAGGTCCCACGGTGCACCGGGCTGGATGCGCTCCCCGCACCGTGCGCAGTCCACGCCCCCGGCCGCAACGTGCGGCGCCCACGCCGCCCGGAGTAGTTGGTGCCGCCGGCCGTAGCCGCGGGCGGTTGTGGTGCCGCGCCTAGGCATCGGCCAGGGCGGCACGCTGGCGCCGCACGCGTAGGGCCGCGCTGACGCGCTTCGGGGATGCCCACGTGCCGGACAGCTCCAGCAGCAGGCACGCCCGCGACGGGTCCGCGTCCAGCGGCACGCGGCACAGGTCCAGCTCTACCACGAGGTCCGCGAGGGTGGCCGGCGTCCGCCACGCCTCCACCGGCTCGGGCGGGGTGCACGAGGGCAGCACTGCGGGCGTGCCCGATGTCTGCTGCCGCGCCTCTGCCCACATGTCCATGATGGACTGTCCGGTCCACTCACGCCGCTCGAACGGGTCTGTACGCCAGAGCCCGGCCGCACCGCGTCTGCGGGCCACTCAGCGGGCCGGGGGCATCCACCGATACCGGCCCGGCCGCTGCACGATCCGGCCGGCCTCGGGCACGCGCGCCGGCCGCTCGGCCGCCACGTACAACCCGCCGCGCCGCCGGGGGCGTGCGACGTGGAGCAGTGCGCCGGACCGGCGGTCCCCGGTGCCCACCGGGAGCGGGTCCCCGGCAGCGTCCCGGTAGACGGCGGTGCGCGCCACGGCCCGGATCTCCAGCCCGTCCAGCGGGCCGCCCTGGAACACGTACGGGCGGTAGCCGGTCACGCGGTCACCGCCAGCGGGCGGAGGGCGGCCAGGCGGCGCAGCAGGAAGGCGCGCCACGGCGAGGGGTGCAGCACGCACGTGGTGGCGGGAACGCTGCCGTACTCGGTGAGGATCTCGGTAACGGCGCCGTCCGAGTCCACCTCGTACCCGATGACGCGCGAGGTGTAGGCGCCATTCTCGGACCGGACGCACCCGGGCGTGGCGGCAGTGATGGTCATGACTACTCCCTGGTGGTGAGGCGTTAGCCGGCAGGGAATGCGACTCCCGGAATTGCCGGCCCGTCCCATTGAGAATAGCAAGCGGCCTGCTATTTAGACCATATGAAGAATTGAGTAACAATGGTGATCGTGAATTGCTACTAAGAATCGGGTAAGATTGGTGCTGCGGCCCTGGTGGGACGCACCGCCCCGGTGGAATGCGACTCCACCGGGGCCTCCTCGTCTCGGGGGCGGGCGCGCCGCCAGGGCGTTGTGCGTCCAAAAGATGCCCCTGACCTGGGAAGACGCCCGCCTCCGACTTGAGTGACTTGACCTCTGAACAAACTCTCTACGCGAGAGTCTCCATAGGGAATTTGTCGGAGGGTCAAGCCACTCAAGTCAGATGGCGACGTTTCCGCAGGTCAGCCCCCGTTTTCGGTCGCCTCGTCCGCCGCGGTGCGATACCGGACGCTGGCCCACACCCACGGCCGCGCAGGGAGGTCCGCCGGGACGAGAGCGCCCGGCCGCCGCACGATGCGCACACCCGGCGAGCCGGTCCGGACTTGCTTCCGAGCGACCCGGGTCCGTTTCGTCTCCCGGTGAGCGCCGAACTTCGCGGCGAAAGTCTCCTTGCTCCACGCGGTGTGCCCGTTCCCGGCAAGCCACGCGTTGAAGTGGGCCAGCAGTTCACCGGCCTCCACCATTGCTGTGGGGTCGGCCGTGAGGCACTCCGTCCAGAAGCCCAGCACCCGGTCCGCCTTCACCCGCCATCCCAGCGTGTCCGCCTCCACCGAGGCGGGCAGCGCCATCGGGCTGACGGGGGCAGGCGTCCCCTCCGCCTCGGCACGCGCGCAAGCTTCCCGCCATGCGTACCAGCAGCGGGCACCCTCCACGGCCCACGTCACGATAGCGTCATGTTGCCCGGACGTGTTCGTCTTGATGCGGTCCTTCAACTGCTCATCACCGCGCCGGTCGTCCGGCGCTTCCAGCGGAACACCCGCCTTGAGCCACGTGTACGGGAACACCACGAGCGCCAGGCGCCGCCACGTGCCGTGGTCCGTCTCGCTCACCACGGGCTCGTAGTTGGTGGTGGCCAGCAGGGAGTGGGAGGCCACAAACTCCACGTTGTCCTTGTGCACCTTGCGGGCCTTGATTCGGCCCACGTCCGCGATCCCCTTCAACGCCCCCACGTCGATGGAGCGCCCCTCGGTCAGCTCCTCCAGGATGACCAGGCGCTGCCCGCGGAGGTCCGCGCGCTCCGTGCTGTGCTCGTTCTTGACGGAGCCCAGCAACTTCGGCGAGGCGGGCGCCGCGTAGCCACCGAGGGCCGGCAGGAGCCCGTCCGTGGACACCGCGCTCTTACCGTTCTCGCCACCGCCGTGCAGGATCGGCAGAATGCCGTCCGGGGTGGTGTGCCCTGTGATGGCCTGCCCGATGCGCGCCTGGTACCACTCGCGCGCGTCCGGGCGGAGCGCCTCCAGCGCCTGGTCCCAGTCCTTGTGCGTGTAGCCCGGCCGGTACGCGCCCGCCGTGATCTTCGTGCACATCGCGTTGGGGTCGTGCGACGAAAGCGCGCCGGTGGCCAGATCCACGATGCCAGAGGGCGTGTTGAGGATGTCAGGGTCCGTGTCGAACTCTTCCGCCTTCCGCTCCACGATGCCCCGGGCGAGCTTGAACAGGGCCGATTGCCGGGACTGTGAGAGCGTCTTGTGCCACCCGTCCACCGCCGCGCGGTCACCGTTGATGCCTGCCGCCGCAAGTTCGGTCACCGCCTCGGAGTACCGGGTGTGTACCCACTGGCGGATCACCTCGCCGATGGTGGCGTCCGTGACCTCGGCCCATACGCGGCCGTTCCACCCGAGCCACCCGAGGCCACCGGCCCACACGTAGGCGCCTTCAAGCGCTTCGTCCGCGCACTCCTGCGCCAGCACGGTGTCCGTGAAGGCGTCCGAAGTGTCGTCGCACTGAATGGGTTTGGCCTGGCGCAGGGCCACCAGGGCGGGCAGCGTGCCGCCGGCCGCGAAGTAGTCATCCACGCCCTTGACCGGCGTCCCTTCAACGGCGGGCGGCGGGACCACGTAGAGAACCTTGGCCGCTCCCTTGTGTCGCAACCACTTCCCGAGGCGCGCCATGGCTCGCGCTACGGCAGGCTTGGAGGTGGCGTCCGCGTCGAAACACACCGTGACTTCGCGGCCCTTGAGCGTCACATCCTCCCAGTCCCCGAGGGTCCCGTGACCGTTGCGCCAGTTGTACACGCCGGCCAGGGCAAGGGTCACTTCCCCTTGCGACGTAAGGGAGTCAGCCTTCTTCACACCCTCGGTAATCCAGAGCCGTCGCGCGGCGTCCCGGATGGGCGGGACCACCTCAACACCGAGCGTCCACCGCGGGTGAACGTCCAGCCCCGTGCAGCCCTTCGCGCTGGCGTACCTCATGGCCTTGCCCTCGCGGTTGCTCACCGGGCGGAAGGGCTTCCACTGGCCGGCGACCTTGCGGCCGGTAGGCGTCCACATCGGGACGTGCAGGCCCGGAAAGTAGTACTCCTCCCGCGTGGCCCACGAGGGGAAGCCCATCGCCTTGAGCTGGTCCCGGGTGTCCCGCCCGTAGGCGTCGCGCAGGGCAGCGTTCGGCCGGGCCACGGTGGTGTAGCCGCGCTCCGCGATCACCTGCGGGTCGATGGCCGAGGCCACCTCCAGCTCCTCACGGTGGTGCGCGCTCAGCGCCTGCGAGTTACCAAGTTCTTCGCTAGACTCGGCATCGGTGGTGATGGGGCCGTTGCTGGGGAGCGCGGCCCTTTCTGCTGGGGTCATGCGGACGCACCCCCGAACACGCGGCGCAGCGTCGAGACCTGCTCCGGGCTGAGTTCTGGTGCGCGGTCCACGACCGCCTTCACGGCGGCGGCAAGGTGGCCCTTGCTGGCCATCTCCGAGCGCTGCGCGGGGGTCATGCTGGCCTGTCGGGCGCGGCCGGCCAGGGCGGCGCGCTCCTTCGTGCTCATCGGCACGGCTACTCCAGGATGGTGAGAATCCTGGCAGCCCCCGGCCCAGCTAAGGCCTACCCTGCCTTCTTGTCCCCGTGCGCGTGGGGCTCGCTCGCCTGCTCCGGGCTTGCCGCTAGCCGGTCGACTATCCGGCCTCACGTCCGCCCGAGGCGGAAGGGCTTCGCCAGGGTGCCCCCTGGGTGTCATTGCCCTGCTTCGCCATCGATATTAGCTAGCCGCCAGCACACGCGCACCCTCGAACATGGCCCCTGACCTGCAAAGTTACCAAGTCCTTAGTAGACAGTCCTACTAAGTCGCAGGTCAGGGATCCAATGCGGACAGCTATCGAGACAGGTAACAGTTTGATAGCGCTAGCGGCCCCCGGTCGATGTGACCGGGAGCCGCCGCGCACGCCCGTTCCCGCTAGATCACGCCCGCCTCGCGCCACATCTCGCCCCAGGTCACCGCGTCACCCACCCACCGCGTGCCCGCCAGACGCCAGATGTCGAACGCCGGCCCGCGGCGCGCGGCCGGTGTGACCACCAGTTCGGTGAGCACCCGGGCGTAAGTGCGCTTCTGCTCCGGCCTGAAGTCGCCCCACTTCGCCACCACCTCGGCCGGGTCCACGTCGTCCAGTTCGGCCGGGAGGGAGAGCCTCCGCGCCTTCGCCTTCGCGCGCTCGATCTCGGGCAATAGCTCACCCTCGATGACGGTCAGGGCACGCGCGGAGAGCTTCCCTCGTGCCGACTCGATGTAGTGCGCCTCAAGTCGCTCGGTGAGCGTGCGGACGAGTTCCTCCGCCGCGCGTACCTCGGCATCGTTGGCCTGGGGCCGCAGGGCCGCCAGCGCGTCCGGTTCCTTGAGCCGGCCAAGGATCATCTCCTCCACCACCGACTCAAGGGACCCGGCCGCGACCACCATTCCGCACCGGTCGCACTGGTACGTGACGCGTGGCCGCTTCGTGCCGCCGGTCCGCGCGCGCAGCTTGGTGTCCCGGCACGTGCCGCACGTGACCGCCCCAGTGAGCCAGTGCGCCAGCTCCGTGCCGCGTGTCGTGGTCCGCCGCTCCGGGCGGGTGAGGATGGCGACCGCGCGCCGCCACTGGTCCACGTCCACGATCGGCTCCCACGCGGCCGGGCCGACATCCTCTCCCTGGTGGACCCGGCGGCCCGCGTAGGCCGGCCGTAGGACCATCTGACGGATGAAGCGCCCATGCCAGGGGGAGCCGCCCGGCATGGTGAGCCCACGCGCGTTGAGGTCCCGGGCGATGACCGCCAGGCGGTCACCCTCGGCGATGCGCCGGACCATCTCCGCCACGATGGGGGCCTGCTCCGGGTGGGCGGTCTGCTCCACCAGCTTCCCGGACGCGTCGTAGATCCGGGTGAATCCGTACTGGAGTCGACCCGCAGGGGTGCCCTCACGGGCGGCCTTGCGCTTGCCGGACAGCACCCGCTCCGAGAGCTTCTCCGACTCGTCCGCCGCGTCCAAGCCCTCATCGGCCAGGGCGCGCCAGTCACGGCGCCTTGACAGGTCATAGATGCGCTCATGGGTGCTGACCCAGATCTTGACGTGCTGCCGCCGGCAGAGGTCCAGGAAGGCGGACCACTCGGTGAGGCCGCGGGAGCCGCGGGACGCCTCCAGGATGCCCACCACCTGGCACCCGCCGGACCGGACGTGCTCCAGCAGCGCGGCATAGTCGGGCCGCTCCCGCCGAGCGAAGCGGGACGCGCTGAGGTCCGGATCAACGAACACCCGGCCCAAGGTGAGGTCTTCCCCTTCGGCGGCCGCGGTCAGTTCGTGCTGTTGCCGCGCGACCGAGCGGCCCTCGTCCTTGGTGCTCTTGCGGAGGTAGAGATCCACGACCTGGGATGTCATGCCAAGACGATAGCACCGGCAAAGACTCTTAGCCGAGGTCACCAAGCCGGTCCTGACGGTCGGCCGCCGCTAGCGAGCCGCACCGCCCCCTCGGCTCGATCGGCACGAGGGGGCGGTGCGACCCTCCCGCCTCAGGCGTCGGCGGCCGCGGCGACGAGGGGCAGGACGCGGTACGGGATCTGCGCAGCCAGCGCGATGATCGTCGAGGAGCGGACGATCCCCTCGAAGCTCATCACCCGGTCGATCACCCGCTGCAGGTCGGCGTTCGAGCGGGCCACGATCCGGCACAGCAGGTCGCCCGAGCCGGTGATCGTGTGGACCTCCAGCACCTCCGGGATGTCGCGCAGGTGGGCCGAGACCGGGTCGTGGCCGAAGCGCTGGCGGATCTCCAGGGTCACGAACGCGGTCACCGCGTAGCCGAGCGCGGCCGGGTCGACGTCCGGGCCGTGGCCGCGGATCACGCCGCGGGCGGCCAGGCGGTCCAGGCGCGCCTGCACGGTGCCGCGGGCGACCCCGAGGCGGCGGGAGCACTCCAGGACGCCGATGCGCGGCTCGGCGTACAGCAGGCTGATCAAGCGTGCATCGAGAACGTCGATTTCACCGGACAATATGCTCACCCGCACCCGCGAAACAGCCAGCTAATTGTGCAACTTGACCAAGCAGAATAGCGTTCCTTGCCCAGCTCGGGAATGCCGGGCGACGCTTGTGCCATGACCCGCGCCATCGAAGACCTCAACGAGCTCATCGGGGCCGTCGAGCACGACGTCTCCCACGATCCCTTCCCGCTCACCGGCCTCGATCACGTCCGGTTCTACGTCGGCAACGCCAAACAGTCGGCGCACTACTACTCGACCGCGTTCGGCATGACGCTGCTGGCGTACCGCGGCCCAGAGCAGGGCTATCGCGACCACGCCGAATACGTGCTCAAGTCCGGCTCCGCGATCTTCGTCTTCGCCGGCGGGGTGCACCGCGGAGCCGAGGCCACCCAGCACTACGAGCGCCACGGCGACGGCATCGCCGACATCGCGCTCGAGGTGCCCGACGTCGACACCGCGTTCGCGTTCGCCGTGCGCCAGGGTGCCCGGCCGCTCGAGGAGCCGCACGACGAGGAGGACGAGCACGGCGTCATCCGGCGGGCGGCCATCGCGACGTACGGCGAAACCCGCCACACCCTCATCGACCGCTCGCGCTACTCGGGCCCGTTCCTGCCCGGGTTCGTCGCGCGCAAGCCGATCGTCGCGCCGCCGGCCAAGCGGTACTTCCAGGCCGTCGACCACGTGGTCGGCAACGTGGAGCTCGGCCGGATGGACGAGTGGGTCGAGTTCTACCGCCGGGTCATGGGCTTCACGAACATGGCCGAGTTCGTCGGCGACGACATCGCCACCGAGTACTCGGCGCTGATGAGCAAGGTCGTCGCGAGCGGCACGCGCAAGGTCAAGTTCCCGCTGAACGAACCGGCGGTCTCGCGCAAGAAGTCGCAGATCGACGAGTACCTCGAGTTCTACGGCGGCCCCGGGGCGCAGCACATCGCGCTGGCGACCAACGACATCCTGCGCACCGTCGACGAGATGACGGCCGCCGGCGTCGAGTTCCTCGTGACCCCCGACTCGTACTACGACGATCCCGAGCTGCGCGAGCGCATCGGCCAGGTGCGGGCGCCGATCGAGGAGCTCAAGGCGCGCGGCATCCTGGTCGACCGCGACGAGGACGGCTACCTCCTGCAGATCTTCACCAAGCCGGTCCAGGACCGCCCGACGGTCTTCTTCGAGCTGATCGAGCGGCACGGGTCGCTCGGCTTCGGCAAGGGCAACTTCAAGGCGCTCTTCGAGGCGATCGAGCGAGAGCAGGAACTGCGCGGAAACCTGTAACACTGTTCGGGTGACGTATCCGGGTCAGCCGCAACCGGGTGGTGTCCCGAACTACGGGCCGCCACCCGGCAATCCGCAGGGTTATCAACAAGGTTATCCACAGAGTGGACCGCCGCCTGCGAGTTATCCACAGGTCAGCGGCCCTCCGGCGGGTTATCCACAACCTGGTTATCCACAGCCTGCCGGTTATCCACAGGGCGCCTATGCGGTACCGCCACCCGTGCCCCGGGCCCCGAACGGCATGCCGCTGGCGAACTTCGGCGACCGGCTCGTCGCCGTGCTCATCGACGGCGCCGTCCTGGTCGGCGTCGCGCTGGTGCTCGCGATCCCGATGTTCATCGCGATCTTCGCGGTGATCGCCGGCGCGACGGCGTCCGCCTCGGCCACCGAGAGCCCCAACGCCGGCCTGCTGCTCGGGCTGCCGCTGCTCATCGAGCTGCTCTACCTGGTTCTGGTCCTCGCGGCCGGGTACGTCTACCACGTCGAGATGTTCCGCCGCACCGGCGTCACGTGGGGCAAGCGGGCGATGAAGCTGCGGCTGATCCGCGCCGACGACCCTTCCGCGCCCATCGGCCGCGGCGTGCTCGCCCGGCGCTGGGCCACGCAGAGCCTCGTCGGCGCCTTCGTGCCGTTCTTCTCCTGGATCGACGGGCTTTGGCAGCTCTGGGACAAGCCGTACCAGCAGTGCCTGCACGACAAGGCGGCGGGGACAATCGTGGTGAAGGTCGGATGAGCGGCACGGAGGCTTTGTGACAGCGCCTGGGTGGTACAAGGACCCTGCGGACCCGGATGTCCAACGGTACTGGGACGGCGAGGGCTGGATCGGGGAGCCCGTTCCGGCCTCGCAACCGGCCCCGGCGGCCCCGCCGGTGATCGCCGAGAACCCGGTGACCCCGCCGGCGCCGAAGATGCCGGTCGTCACGCCCGGGGCACCGCTGCCGCAGGGCGCCGTCGTGCTGCCGCCCGGCACGCCGATCCCCCCGGGCGGGTTCCCCCCGGGGCAGCTGCCGCCGGGCGCGATCGTGCTGCCCCCGGGCACGCCGCTGCCGGCCGGGCTCCTGCCGCAGGGCCAGCTGCCGGCGGGCGCGGTGCAGGTGCTGCTGCCGCCGCAGACCGGGTTCACGGTGCCGGCGCAGGTCCGCCCGCACGGCTACGACCTCGCCCCGCTCGGCAAGCGGTTCGTCGCCCGCCTGGTCGACATCCTCGCGGTCGCCGCGATCATCGCCGCGGCCACGGGCTTCCTGGTCTACCAGTGGATTCAGGAGGTCGGCCCGGTCATGGCGGAGATCTACCGCCGCCAGTCCCGCGGCGAGTCGATCGGCGACCTGACGACCTCCGACCGCGCGCAGTACCTGCAGATCGTCATCCTGCTGCTCATCGCCGCGATCTGGTTCGCCTACGAGGTCCCGGCGAACGCCGGCAGCGGACAGACCCTCGGCAAGCGGCTCATGAAGATCAAGGTCGTCGGGCTGGAGGCCGATCAGCCGCTCGGCTTCGGCCGCGCCATCCGCCGCTGGAACCCGATGGGCCTCGGCGTGCTGCTGTGGACGTGCGGGGTCGGCTTCGTGCTGCAGTTCGTCGACGCCCTCTCGCCGGTGGTCGACTGGCCGCTGCACCGCGCGCTGCACGACCGCGCGGCCCGCACCGTCGTGGTGATGGCCGAGCGGCACCCCGACCACGCCTCCACCCCTGCCCCCATCCCCGGAGACCAACCATGAGCCTTACCCGCCCGGATCTCGACGCCCTGCCCGCCTACGTCCCGGGCCGCAGCGTGCCCGGCGCCATCAAGCTGGCCAGCAACGAGGTGCCCTACGGCCCCCTGCCCGGCGTGGTGGAGGCGGTGACCCAGGCCGTCGCCGGCGTGCACCGCTACCCCGACATGGGCGTGACCGAGCTGCGCGGGCGCCTGGCCGAGCGGCTGGGCGTCGACGCCGAGCGGATCGCGACCGGCTGCGGCTCCGTGGCGCTGTTCGAGCACCTGTTCCGCGTCGCGTGCATGCCCGGCGACGAGGTGGTCTACGCGTGGCGGTCCTTCGAGGCGTACCCGATCATCGGCGCCACCACCGCCGCGAAGAGCGTGCGCGTGCCCAACACCGCGGACCACGGTCACGATCTGGACGCGATGGCCGAGGCGATCACCGAGCGCACGCGCATCGTGATCGTGTGCAACCCGAACAACCCGACGGGCACCGCGGTCCGCAAGGCCGAGCTGGACGCCTTCATCGACCGGGTGCCGTCCAACGTGATCGTCGCGCTGGACGAGGCCTACCGCGAGTTCGTGACCGACCCCTCGGTGCCGGACGGGCTGGTGGAATACGGTGACCGCCCCAACGTGGTGGTCCTGCGCACCCTGTCGAAGGCGTGGGGGCTGGCCGGCCTGCGCATCGGCTACCTGATCGGCTCGCCCGAGGTGGCGGCGGCGGTGCGCAAGGTCGTCACGCCGTTCTCGACCTCGCTGGCGGCCCAGGCCGCGGCCCTGGCCGCGCTCGACGAGGAGCCGGAGATGCGCCGCCGGGTCGAGCTCGTCGTGGCCGAGCGCGCGCGGGTCGTCGAGGCGGTGCGCAAGGTCCACCCCGACGTGCCCGAGACCCAGGCGAACTTCTTCTGGCTGCCGCTGGGCGAGCAGTCGGCCGCGTTCGCGGCGCAGTGCGAGCGCGCGGGCGTGATCGTGCGCGCCTTCCAGGGCGACGGCGTGCGGGTCACCATCGGCACGCCCGAGGAGAACGACGTCTTCCTCGGCGCCCTCTGACCCTGTGACTCCTGGTCGGGGCGGGTTCAGCCCATCCCGACCAGGACCACGGTGTCCTGGCTGAAGTAGTACTTGTCGTCGATCTCGGACTCCTTGGTGGTCTGCAGGCGCTCGATCACCAGGTAGCCCGCGTGCAGGTAGTACATGCTGTAGACGAACCGGTCCGCGGGCCGGATGCGCAGCTCGGTGCTCGACGTCACCGCGCCGGTCTCCAGGTTGAGCACCAGCAGCTGGTACTCGTTGTTGATCACGTAGAAGTTGCGCCGGTCGCCACCGATGAGCCGGCCGGCGACCTCCGACATCCACAGGCGCTGGCCGGTCGAGCGGGAGAACGCCCAGATGTACCCGCCGGTCATCTGCTGGGCGATGACGTCCCCGACCGCGATCACCGTGTCCTTGTCCGCGACCGGCTCCGCCTTCACGGTCCGGTCGGCGGCGAGCGACCAGTATGAGGCCGTGATCGTGCCCAGTCCGGCGGCGGCGTCGGTGTACGTCACGACGCCCTCCCCCGTCGGGGCGGCCTTGAACATCGTGCAGCCGGAGCGGCCCAGCTCGCACGAGGCGGGATCGACGAACCAGTTGGAGACGCTCTCGGTGCCGATCGAGGCCCCCGGCGGCCGCCAGGTGCTCAGCAGCGCGCCGCTGGCCGCGTCGTAGATCTCCAGCGTGGCGGGCTTCGCGCAGGTGTTCTTCACCAGGTACGTGTCCGGGCCCGTCCAGTCGTTGGTGCGGCACCCGGGCTCGGCCGTGAACGAATGCGTCCACCTGATCGTCCCGTTGACCGGATCGATCCCCTCGACGACGTCCTTGCCGGTCGCGATCACGACGGGCTGGCGGTCGAGCACGGACGCGCTGACGAACAGATCCTCGGGCGACCACATCGTCTTCGCCCCGGTCCGGCGCCCCTTGAACGACTCGCCGTCCGCGGGGTCGATCTTGGCCTGCCAGACGATGTCGCCCTTCTCGGCGTCGAGCGCGACGATGTCCCCGTCCGACCACTTCGTGACCACGACCGACATGCCGACCCCGCTGGCGGGCTTCTCCACCTCGACGATCGACACCACCTCGGCCGGCCACCGCCGGTACGACCAGTGCGGCGTGTTCAACCGCTGCGACGTCACCGGCGTGTCCGCGAAGACCCGCCGCTGCTCGGTGTAGACCCGCAGCCGCCCCTCGACGATCAGCGGCGCCGAGGGCAGCTCCGAGTATTGGATCGCCTTGATCGGCTCGGCCGACGGCACCGGCTTGTCCG
The DNA here is from genome assembly GCF_050955725.1 of Dactylosporangium sp. CA-139114. Classification (NCBI taxonomy): domain Bacteria; kingdom Bacillati; phylum Actinomycetota; class Actinomycetes; order Micromonosporales; family Micromonosporaceae; genus Dactylosporangium; species Dactylosporangium sp. CA-139114. The sequence goes on along the minus strand of NZ_CP192080.1, from coordinate 295,955 downwards.
CGCGGCTCACGGTCTCGGCCGGCTTGAGCGTGCGGTAGGCGGTGATGCCCATCGCGAAGAGCACCACGAGAACGAGCAGCCCGGTCAGCACGAACCGCACCGGCCGCGACCAGCTACGCGGCGAAACCACCCGGCGCAGCCCCGCTGCACTCGTCCCCATAACCACCTCCGCCGCGCACGATACCTGCCGAGCACCGAACGACGCGCACGGCGACCGTCGATCCGCAGAAGACTCACACCGCGTTCCCACCGGCCCGTGACATTCCCGCACGCCACTGGACCCCGCCGCCCGGCCCGCGCCGCGACGCCCGCGCACGACCCCGGCTCACCCGATCGTGGCGGCCTCCCAGCGCCGACGACGGGCCCTACAGCCCGCCACAGGCCCGGCCCGCACCGCGACGCCCGCACACGACCCCGGTTCACCCGATCATGGCGGCCTCCCAGCGCCGACGGCGGGCCCTACAGCCTGCCACTGGCTCGGCCGCGCCGCGACGCTCGCATACGACCCCCGGCTCACCCGTCGCGGCCTCCCAGCGCCGACGGCGGCCCTACAGCCTGCCACAGGGCGGGCTGCGGCTGCGGACTCGTCGTCCCGGCACGACTCGCCGCGACTCGCTGCGGCCGCGCGTTTGCCGCACCCCCGCCGACGGGGTTGAGCCGGCGCAGGGTGCACGCCTCGCCGCGGCCGGGGTGAACGCCGCAGGCCGCCGTCCGGCGAAGGGCGTGACGCATCGCCGAGGCAAGTCGCATCTGGACCTGGCGCTCGGGGTGGTGCGGGTGCTGCGCGATCGCCGCCTGAGCCGGCACGGGCGTCGCGAACGGCCTGCGCGAGGTCAAGCCGCGACCGAACGCCAGGTCACTCCGGTTTGGTGATCGTCCCGGTCACCTCCCCGAACCCGATCCGCGACCCGCCCGGCCCCGGCGCCGTAGCGGTGATCGTCACCGTGTCGCCGTCGAGCAGGAACGACCGCGCGGTGCCGTCGGCCAGCTGCACCGGCCGCGCCCCGTTCCACGTGCGCTCGATGAACGACCCCGTCTGCTCGGCCTCGGCCCCGCTCACCGTCCCCGAGGCATACAGATCCCCGGTCCGCGCCCAGGCCCCGTTGACGGTCAGGTGCGCCAGCTGCTGCGCCGGCGTCCAGTACATCCCGCCGAACGGCGGCCGGGAGACCAGCGTGCCGTTGCAGAAAACCTCCAAGCCGATGTCGTACCCGTAGTGCTCCCTCGCCCGCAGATAAGGCAGCACGGGCGGCTCCTGGACCCGCCCCGGCACCCGAGCCGCGTCGAGCGCGTCGAGCGGCACCACCCACGGCGAGATCGACGTCCGGAAGGACTTGCCCAGGAACGGCCCCAGCGGCTGGTACTCCCAGGCCTGCAGATCCCGCGCCGACCAGTCGTTGACGAGCACCGCCCCGAACACGTGCGAGCGGAAGTCGTCGACCGCGACCGCGCCCTCCGACGGCACCCCGACCACGAACCCGACCTCGGCCTCGATGTCCAGCCGCAGCGAGGGCCCGAACGCCGGCTTGTCCTCGTCGGGCGACTTGCGCTGCCCGAACGGCCGCGGCACGTCGGTGCCGGAGACGACCACGGTCCCGGCCCGCCCGTGGTACCCGACCGGCAGATGCTTCCAGTTCGGCAGCAACGCCTCCCCGCCGGGCCGGAACAGCTTCCCGAGGTTGGTCGCGTGCTCCTCGGACGAGTAGAAATCGACGTAGTCCGCGACCTCGAACGGCAGCTGGAGCCGCACATCGGCGACGGACAGCATCAGCGGCTCGATCGATTCCTGATACCGCCCGGCGCTGAGCAGCTCGCTCAGCCGCTCCCGCACCCGGGCCCAGACCGGCCGCCCGGCCGCCATGAACTGGTTGAGCGTCCCCTGCCCGAGAAACGCCCCACCGGCGTCGATCAGCCCCCGCCCCTCGGCCGCGGCCAGGTTCAGAATCCGGTCCCCGACGCGCACCCCGGTCCAGCGGAACCGGTCCTGCCCGAAGGCGCAGTACGGCAGGTTCTCCACCCCGAACGCGTCATCGTCGGCGAGCCCCAGCCAAGCGGCACCACTCATCGCGCACCTCCCACAACCGCAACCCGCTCCCGCGAGACAGCGTCGACTCCAGCACCGAACCCGAGCGAAAGCTCATCCGGCAGCTCGCTGCGCGCCGAGCTGCTCGGTCCCGGCCGTCGCCGGCGGCCTCGCCCGTCAGGCCCCGCTGACGCAGCAGCACCACGGTGCCGGCCGGTGGTCGAGCTGCCCGCCGCCGACGGCCGCGAGAGCACCGGCACCCGCGGCCCGACCCCGCGGCCCGGGGAAGCACCCTTCGCCGCCACAGCACCCCGCACCACAACGACCCGCAGCGCGCCGACGTGGAGCCGGACAACCTGAAGCCAGCCGACGTAAAGCCTGCCGACGTGAAGCCAGCCGACGTGAAGCCGGACCACCAAAAGCCGGACGACCTGGAGCGCGGCGTGGAGCCGGACGCCGACAACGCCCGCGGAGGCAGCTCCCGTTCGCGCGAGTCCCCGGAACGCGAGGCCTCGGCACGGAGCGGCCACGGCGACCGGACAGGCAAGGGCACCCGGGCGGGCAAGGGCACCCGGGCAGGCAAGAGCACCCGGGCAGGCAACGGCCGACGCTCCGGCGCCCCCGAGCGGAACGGCCACGAGCGCAACCACCGCGGGCGGGACGAGACCCGAGCGGGGGACGGCGATGACGCCGGGGACAGCGCTCGCGGGAGGGCGAGCCAGCGCAGCGTGCGCAGCAGCGTCCTCATCGCGCGTCCTTCGGTCGCGGACGGTCCAGCAGGCCAAGCGTCACCAGGTCGCCGACCGGGTCCTGCACGCTGCAGCTGCCGAACCCGGCCCACAACGGCCGCTCGCGGTCGAGATGGGGCCGGACGCGGTCGGCGAGCGGGTGGGCCTCGATCGCGGACAGCAGCGCCGCGAGGTCGGCGGGGTCGGCGCCGTCGGCGGCGGCCAGCACGGCGGCCAGGATGTTCACGAAGCCGTGGTGGACCAGGCCCGTCTCGGCGTCGGTGTGGCGGACCGCGTGGTGCAGGCCGGCCGTCAGCTTGAACGGCAGGTCGCGGTCGCGGCAGGCGATGATGACGGCGGCCAGCTCGGACGGGCTCGGGAAGAGCTCCGCGGCCAGCCCGCCGGTGCGGAACTTCGCCGCCACGGGCAGGCCCTCGGCCCGCAGCGCGGCGATGGCGTCCAGGCCGGACATCAGGCCCCAGGCCAGCGGCACCTCCGCATACCACTGCCGGGGCTCCCGGCGTTCGCGCATCAGCCGCGCGAGCCGCTCGATGCCGGGCAGCGGGTCCTCGCCCCGCTTCGCGACCGGGCTCTCGAGCTGCGTGGTGCACGCGGGGAGGTCGTCGATCGCGGCCTCGAGGGCGGCCGGCTCACCGATCAGACCGAGCGAGACGGCCGCGTAGGAGCCGGCCGCGGCCGAAGAGAAATCCTGCGAGGCGGCCAGGAGCAGCCCGGCCGCATAGGAGCCGGCTGGAGAACCGGCCGCAGAGGAAGCAGACGCGGGTGAATCCGATGGATGAGATCCGGACCCGGCGGGGGCGGCTCCCGGCGACGCGGATGGCGCGTGACCGGCCGGCGCGGGTGAATCCGGCGAGTGAGATGCGGACGCGAGCGCCTGGAAGGCGGCGCGGTCGGCGACGGGAAGCAGCAGGGGGCCGATGAGCTCGGAATACCAGCTCCGGCGGTGGCCCGCGTGCGCGGGCACGGCGTCGGTCAATGGCGCGCTGCCCGGCGGGAACACAGCGGCGTCGTCGACCAGGGCGGTCAGCAGGGTTGGCACTGCGTTTGACACGGCTTCCGAATCTAGTGGACGCTTTACAGGGCGGACAACCTCGTCCGCTATCCGGACACTCCATGAAGCACGACCTGGAGGGCCGTGATGCCGTACTACCGCCGCGTCGGCGAGGTGCCGCCGAAGCGCCACACCCAGTTTCGCCAGCCCGACGGCTCGTTGTTCGCGGAAGAGCTGATGGGCCAGGAGGGATTTTCGAGCGACTCCTCCCTGCTCTACCACCGCAACCGGCCGACGGCGATCACCTCGGCGGTGCCGTTCGAGCCGCCGGCCTGGTCGCGGGTGCCGAATCTGCCGCTCAAGCCGCGCCACCTGCAGACCGGCAAGATCGGCGGGGGCAAGGTGGACGCGGTGCTCGGACGGCAGCACCTGCTCGCGAACGACGATGTCCGGATCTCGTACGTCGAGGCCACCGAGCCCTCGCCCCTCTACCGCAACGCGGTCGGCGACGAGTGCCTCTACGTGTCGGCGGGCGCGGTCACCCTGGAGTCCACGTTCGGCGTGCTGGACCTGGTCGAGGGCGACTACGCGATCATCCCGACATCGGTCATCCATCGGCTGGTGCCCAAGAACGGGCCGGTGAAGCTGCTGGCGATCGAAGCGACCGGACACATCGGACCCCCGCGGCGCTATCTCTCCGTGCGTGGACAGTTCCTGGAGCACGCGCCCTACTGCGAACGGGATCTGCGTGGCCCAGCGGAGCCCATCATCGCGGAGGGGTACGACATTTCCGTGCTGGTGCAGCACCGCCGCGGCTGGACCGAGCACATTTACGCAAACCACCCATTCGATGTCGTCGGCTGGGACGGCTGCCTCTATCCATGGGCCTTCTCGATCCACGACTTCGAGCCCATCACCGGGCGCGTGCACCAGCCCCCGCCGGTGCACCAGACGTTCGAGGGGCCGAACTTCGTGATCTGCTCCTTCGTGCCGCGCAAGGTCGACTACCACCCCCTCGCGATCCCGATCCCGTACAACCACCACAACGTCGACTCCGACGAGGTGCTCTTCTACACGGGCGGCAACTACGAGGCCCGCCGCGGCTCCGGCATCGAGCAGGGCTCCATCTCGCTGCACCCGAGCGGATTCACCCACGGACCGCAGCCGGGCGCGGTCGAGCGCGCGATCGGCGCCGAGGCCTTCGACGAGCTCGCGGTCATGGTCGACACCTTCCGGCCGCTGGACCTGTGTGAGCCGGCCCTGGCGATCGAGGACACCGGATACGCCTGGACGTGGGCCCGCCAGGCCTGACCGTTCTAGCGGGAGACCGGATAGATCAGCGCGACGGCCGTGGCGGCCAGTCCCTCGCCGCGGCCGGTGAACCCGAGGCCGTCGGTGGTGGTGCCGGACAGCCGTACGAGCGCCCCGAGGGCGTCGTGCAGCACCCGCTCGGCCTCCGACCGCCGCTTGCTGATCTTCGGCTTGACCCCGATGACCTGCACGGACACGTTGCCGATCTCGAACCCGGCCTGCCGGACCAGGCGCGCGGTCTCGCGCAGCAGCGTGACGCCCGAAGCGCCCGCCCACTCGGGCCGTGACGTGCCGAAGTTCGCCCCGAGATCACCCAGCCCGGCCGCGGAGAGCAGCGCGTCGCAGATCGCGTGCGCGGCGACGTCGCCGTCGGAGTGCCCGGCGAGCCCGTCGACGCCCTCCCACCGCAGCCCGGCGACCCAGCACTCGCGACCGGATTCGAACGCGTGGACGTCGGTGCCGTTCCCGATCAACATCACGACGGGAGGGTACGACGTTTTGGTGCACAACCGTGAACCTTCGGTTGCCGAACCGACGCACGGGTCGGCATATGGGCGAATCGGGCCTAGGCTGGGTCGGGTGCGCAGCGATCAGACGACCCCGACGAGCCCCGTTCCGTGGTGGCGCACCGGAGCCGCGCTTCGCTTCGGTCTGCTCGCCGTGATCGTGGTGTCCCTGTCCGTAGCGATCATCATTGCCCACCCGACCCGCTCGTCGCTGGCCCACGCGGTCGGCAGCAATCACCCCTTGGCCCCGTTCATCGCGATCGGCGGCTCGGCCGTGCTCACCACCGCGCTCGCCCCCCGCACGCTGCTGGCCGGCGTGGGCGGGCTGGTGTTCGGTTTCGTGGGCGGCGCGCTGTACATCATGCTCGGCATCACCATCGGCGCGCTGATCGCGCACACGGTGGGCCGATGCCTCGGCCGCGAGTTCATGGCCCGCCACCTGAGCGGTCGCCTGCTCGCCATGGAGCAGGCCGTCGCCAAACGCGGGACGTTGGCGATCCTGATTTCCCGGATGGTACCGATCGTGCCCTTCGGCATCGCCAACTACGTGTTCGGGACCACGAGCGTGCGCATGGGCGCGTTCATCACCGGCACGGTCGTGGGCGCCCTCCCGGCCACCCTGGCGTACTCGGCGCTCGGCTCGGCAACGGCCCGCGGCGACGCGGTGGGCATGTCGATCGCGGGCGTCATGATCGCGACGCTGGGCATCGGCGGGTCGGTCGGCAGCTTCCTGCTCTGGCGCCGCCGCCCGAAGCGGACGACGAACCCGGCTCCCGCCGCGGCGTAAAGCTCCCGCCGCAGCGTAAAGCTCTCACCACGGCGTGAACGCGCCCAGCGCGGCGTAAAGCTCCCGCCGCGGCGTAAAGCTCCCGCCGCGGCGTGAACGCGCCCAGCGCGGCGTAAACGCCTCGCCGCAGCGCAAAAGCGCCCAGCGCGGCGTAAACACCTCCACCGCAATCGACATTCCGGAAATGTCGGAAATGCGACGCGAGGGTGTCGGCAACGAGAGCCCCGGCAGCGGTGACAAAATGTGCCGCGCGGGCGACGAATGCGCGCCACGGTGGTCAAGCAGCGCCAACGTGCCGCGCGGGCGACGAATGCGCGCCACGGCGGTCAAGCAGCGCCAACGTGCCGCGCTGGCGGCAATGCGCGCCGCAGTGATCGAAGCAGCGCCAACGCCCCGCCGTCGACGAATGCGCGCCGCCGTGATCAAAGCAGCACCAAACGCGCGCCACGCCCTCGACGATGCGCGCCGCGGTGGTCGAAGCAGCGCCAACGCGCCCCGCCGTCGACGAGTGCGCACCGCCGTGGTGAAAGCAGCGCCAACGTGCCGCGCTGGCGACGATGCGCGCCGCGGTGGTCCGAAGCAGCGCCACGGCGCATCGACAGCAGCACGCAGCAGAGCGGAGGCAGCGGGCGAGGCCCGAAGGCGACACAGCGCGCCGCGGTGATCAAAGCAGCAGCGACGCCACAGCCAGGTCGAACGGCCGCGTGATCTTCAAGGCCGCCTCGGACCCGGGCACGGTGTGCACCGGCACACCGATCCGCTCGGCCATCCCGGCGTCGTCGGTGTGCTCGTCGATCGCGGCCGAGTGCGCCTTCTCCAGGACCTCGCGCCGGAACCCCTGTGGTGTCTGCACCGCACGCAGGGACGACCGGTCCACGGTCGCCACGACCGAGCCCGAATCCGAGACCTGCTTGATGGTGTCGACCACCGGAAGAACGGGTATGACGGCGCCGTGCCCCCCTCGCACCGCCGCCGCCACGGACTCCACCAGCTCCGGTGGGGTCAATGCGCGCGCCGCGTCGTGGACGAGCACGATGTCGAAACCCTCGGGGACCGCCGCCAGCGCCGCGGCGACCGAGGCCTGCCGGGTCGCCCCGCCGGGCACTACCGTGACCGGGGCCACGGGCTCCAAGAGCTCCGCGACGAAGGACACGGCATCGGCCGGCGCGGCGACCACGATGCAGCCGACACTGGGCGCGAGCGCAAGACGCCGCACGGCGTGCACAAGAAGCGGCTCGCCACCCAGGAGGCGAAGTGCCTTGGGGCCGCCAGGTCCGAGTCGGACCCCCATGCCGGCCGCAGGCACGAGGACCGCGACGTCACCACGCACAGACACGTGCGCCGTCACGTCGCGGTCCTCGATATCGAAGGGATAGCCAGGCTGGATTCGTCAGGCCTCGGTCAACACCTTGTCGAGCAACGACTCCGCCTCGTCCTTGGTGCTCTTCTCGGCGAGCGCCACCTCGCCGACCAGAATGTCCCGCGCCTTGGCGAGCATGCGCTTCTCGCCGGCCGACAGACCACGCTCACGGTCGCGACGCCACAGGTCGCGAACGACCTCAGCAACCTTGAGCGGATTGCCGGAGGCCAGCTTCTCCAGATTCGCCTTGTACCGCCGCGACCAGTTGGTCGGCTCCTCGGTGTGCGGAGCGCGGAGGACATCGAAGACCTTCGTCAGGCCCTCTTCGCCGACCACCTCGCGCACGCCGACGATCTCGGCGTTTTCGGCGGGCACCCGCACCGTCAGGTCACCCTGAGCGACCCTGAGGACGAGGTACTGCTTCTCCTCGCCCCTGATGACGCGAGTCTCGATTGCCTCGATGAGTGCGGCCCCGTGGTGGGGGTAGACAACGGTCTCGCCGACACTGAAAACCATAGGTTCGAAACCCCTTTCGCTGTGTCTAGGGTAACACGGTCACGCGCTGTCGTCCCACCCCAGAGAGCAGCATTCGCGCAGGTCAGAACACATGTGAGTCCCCTTTCTCCTGCTTGACAGGAAACGCCGGACCTGCTGTGTAGCGGATCAACAACCGGGAGCACGCACAAATGGCCTGGCAGTCGGACATATCCGATTGATTACGGCAAGTGTCCCCCGCAGTTCGCCGACGGTCCAGAACCGACACTCTGCGTGACGTGACCAGCGGCGGAGCGTAGATGATACGCACAGATCTCGATGGAGTCACCTCTGGCGCGGGACCCGAAGGTGAGGGAAAGTTGAGGCAGGTGCGAGGAGAACAGCGATGGGCGCGCTGCGGGATGACAACGGCGGTGGTGAGCGACCACAAGAGGGTGGTGGCCTCCCCGATCTCCCGCCTGAGTGGGGAACGATCATCATTCCCGACGATCCCGCCGCACTCGACGACGAAGGCGCACCGATCCGACGGCAATTCCGCCGCGACGCAATCCGCCGGCGCTGGCGGCGCCGACTGCACCTGAGGCCGAAGCCGGCCCGGCGCGCCACGGATGACTCGCCCGGACTCGTCGTACCGCTGCTGATCATGACGATCGCGGTCATCGCGACCCTCGTGAGCCTGTTCGCCGTCGCGTGGCCGGGGCGCGCCCCGAAGACGAGTCCCAAGGTCGGGTCCCCGACGACCACCCCGGCCGTGGTGTCGCTGACCGGCGTGAGCCTCCAGGACCCGGAGGGCAAGCCGGTCGGGCTCGTGGAGATCTCCCCGGCCGTGGTGCTGCTCGTCGACGGGTGCTCCTGCGAGCAGCTCATCCGCAGCACCGTCGACGCCGTCGCGACGGCGAAGAACACCGTCAAGGTCATCGTGGTCGCCGCTCGCCCGCCCACGCTGCCCGGCGGTCTCAGGGAAGGCGTGACCGTGCGCTCCCTCGCCGACCCGAACAACTCGCTGCGCGCCTCGGTGCCCGAGCTGGCCGGCGACCGGACCACCGCCGCGGTGCTCGTCAACTTCCACGGCAAGCTGGTGAAGGCGGTCCGGTCGGTGACCACGCCGAACTCGTTCGAGGCCGAACTGTCAGACCTGTAGGAGCACCCCGTAGAGGGTGAGGCCGGGGCCGAACGCGAGCGCGACCGTGGTGCGCGGCGGGCCGGCGGCGCGGCGGCGCAGGGCGTCGATGATCAGCAGTACCGTCGGCGAGGAGCAGTTCCCGTGCGCCGCGAGGGTGTCGCGGGACGCGGCCAGGGCCGACTCGGGCAGCGCGAGCTCGTCGCGGACGACGTCCAGGATTCGGGGGCCTCCGGGGTGTACCGCCCAGGCATCCACGTCCCGGGCGGACATCCCGCGCGGGCGCAGCAGCCGCTCGACCAGGTCGGCGACGTAGATCGACAGCACGTCGGGCACCCGCGGCGACAGCCCCATGCGGAAGCCCAGATCGGTCACGTCCCACGTCATGTGATCCGCGGTGGCCGTGTCGGTGACCGCGGCGATGTCGGCCACGAGCGCGCCGGGGCCGTCCGGCACGAGCACCACGGCGGCCGCGGCGTCGGAGAACAGCGCGTGCGCCACGATCTGCTGCGGGTCGTCGCTGGGCGGCTGCACGTGCAGGCTGGTCAGCTCGAGGCAGAGCAGCACCGCGGGGCGCCCGCGCGCGGACACGTAGTCCGAGACGGCACCGAGCCCGGGCAGCGCCGCGTAGCAGCCCATGTGCCCGATGAACAGCCGCTGCGTGTCGTCCGCCATGCCCAGGTCGCGGGCGAGCAGGATGTCGAGGCCCGGCGTGGCGTATCCGGTGCACGAGCACACCGCGAACAGCCCGATCTCGTCCGGGCGCAGTCCCGCGGCGTCCAGGGCGCCCGCGACCGCGTCCTTGCCGAGCGGGAGGGCCTCCGTGAGGTACCGATGCATGCGTTTGGCGGTTGACCAGGAAGACGCGTCCTCCAGCAGCGGGTTGACCGCCCCGTGACGGGTGACGACGCCCGAGTTGGCGAAGATCCGTTTCGCCAGCCCGCGGCGGGGCCCCTCGTAGTGCCGCCTGAAGTAGCCGTCCCACACCTCGTCCTGGCGCATCTGGCCGGGATACGTCACGTGCATCCCCGCTATGGCGGCACCCGTCACTGGCTCACCTTCCTGCCGCGCGCCTGGTAGAGGATCGCGGTCGAGAACGTCGGCACGATCGGCACGCGGCCGCGGCGGGTCACCAGCCACCGGGCGAGTGAGGGCAGCGCCGGGCGCACGCCGCGGACGACCAGCGGCACCCCGTGGCGCGCGCACTCCGCCCGCAGCCGCCGCGGGTCCACGAACAGCGCGGGGTCGTGAATGCCGCGCACCGCGGGCACGACGGCCTCGGCGAGGCGCACGGCCACGAGTCGCGACAGCGCGGTGTCGGCGAGCGTGTCCAGCACGAGCCAGCCGCCCGGGCGCAGGATCCGGCACGCCTCGGCGACCACGCGCGGCCGGTCGGGGACGTGCTCCAGCAGTTCCCCGGCGCTGACGACGTCGGCGCTGCCGTCGGCGAACGGTAGGCGCCGCACGTCGGCGAGCACCGGGGTGACGCCGTGCGCGGCGGCCTGCTCGAGGCCGGAGACGACGAGGTCGACGCCGACGTGGGTGTATCCCTTGCCGGCCACGTGCGGCGCGAGCAGGCCGCCGCCGCAGCCGAGATCCACCAGCACGGCCCCGTCGCGCTCGGCGGGCGGGATCAGTCGCGCGCGGGCGCGCGCGAGCCAGTAGAGCATCGAGAACGGGCTGCCGGGGCGCCACCATTCCCCGGCCAGGTCGTCGTACTGACCAGGGTCGTTGCGAGCTCGCCTCGGCGACGGCATGAGACGAGCCTGACATGGCACCCGTCCACCCGCCACACTTGCCGGATGTGGGTTGCGATCCCGCTCCTGCGGGCGAGTCATCCAGAGCCCGCCGCCGGGGTCACCGCGGTGGCCGTGCTGCTCTCCCTCGGGCTGGACCGGCCGATCGGCGGGGTGATTTCGGCCGGGGCGGCGGTCCTGGCGAGTCAGCTGTCGATCGGATGGGTCAACGACGCCCTCGACGCGGAGCGGGACGCCGCGGCCGGGCGCTGCGACAAGCCCGTGGCGGCCGGGAAGGTCTCCCGGCGGCTCGTGGCGGTGCTCGGTGCCGTCGCGGCCGCCGTGTGCGTGCCGCTGGGCTTCCTCTCCGGCTGGGCGGCGGGGCTGGTGTCGGCGCTCGCGCTCGCCTCGGCGCTGCTCTACGACTGGCCCCTGAAGTCGACGGTGGCCTCGGTCGTGCCGTACGCCGTCTCCTTCACCTGCCTGCCCGCGTTCATCGTGCTCGGCGCGGGGAAGACTCCGCCGCTGTGGCTGCTCGCCGCCGGCGGTCTGCTGGGCGCGGGCGCGCACTTCGTCAACACGCTGCCGGACCTCGACGCCGACGAGCGCGCCGGGGTGCGCGGGCTCCCGCAGCGCTTCGGGCGCCGCGGGTCGCTGGCCGCGGCCGCGGTACTGCTGCCGGCCGCCACCGCCGCGCTGGCGTTCGGGCCCCCGGGTCCGCCGCCGGTGCTGTTCTGGCCGGCGCTCGGGGTGTCACTCATCGCGCTTTCCTGGGGGTGGTACCGCATGAGTCGCGACACAACATCGCGGGCCCCGTTTCTCGCCGTCATCGCCGTCGCCCTGATCGATGTCGTGTTTCTCCTGATCAGCGGCCTGAATCTGGATTGAGTCACCATTGCCAGGGTGCGCGTAATCCACCGATCAACGGCATCTAGGCTGTAGTGCGGCTGCCCCTTGATTTGGAGGAATCACGGTGACGCGTTCGACTCAGGCCAAGCCGCTGGCTCGCCGCCGCACGGTGCTGGGCGCCGCGCTCCTGGCAACGGCCGCGTTCGGCGTCGGCCTGCTCTCCGCCTGCGGCTCGGGTCAGATCACCCAGACCGATCAGCAGACGGCCGCGGTGCCGGGCGTCAACGCCCAGAGCGCCGACAACAAGATCGCACTCCGCGACGGCGGCATCGCCTACGCCGACCGGTACAAGCCCGGCTCGACGGTCCCGCTCAACATCCGGCTGTTCAACAATGCCCAGCAGGCCGTGAAGCTGACCGGCGCGACGAGCGACAACGGCACGATCGTCCTCGTCGGCGGCCGGCAGCCGGCTGCGGCCCCGAGCTCGCCGGCGGCGCCGGCCGCCCTTCCCTCCGGCAGCAAGAAGCCGTCCGGGTCGCCCTCCGAGCCTGCCGCCGCCGCGTCGTCGCCGGCGCCGACCTCCGCGGGCTCGTCGGTGATCGCCGTCAGCATCCCCGTCTCGGGGGTGGCGCTGCTCGCCCGCGACAACGGCGGCGAGCAGTACCTGGCCGTCGACAAGCTGACCGGCGACCCGCTGCCGCCCGGCGGCGCGCTGAACAACGTGACCCTCACGTTCACCTACGCCGACGGCAGCACGACCACGATCAAGCTGCCCAAACTGCCGATGGTGCCGCCCGGCACGCCGCTGCCGAAGCCGAGCCCGGTCGTGCACGGCGAGGGTGGCGCGGAGTAAGCCCGGTTTTTTGTCGTACCCCTTCGTTAGGTTGGGGTCGTGACGAAGACCAAGGGCTCGATCTATCAGTGCGACGTCTGCGGGCATCGGCCACCCAAGTGGATCGGCCGGTGCCCGGAGTGCGGTGAGTGGGGGGCGATCCTCGAGCTCGCCGGCAGCGCGGCCGTCACCGGTCCGGCCGCCCTGCGCTCCGTGCCGTCCCGCGCGCCGCTCGAGCCCGCCCGCCCGATCGCCGAGATCAGCGCGGCCCCCGCCAAGGCCCGCCCGACCGGCGTCGGCGAGTTCGACCGCGTCCTGGGCGGCGGCATCGTCCCCGGTGGTGTGGTGCTCCTGGCCGGCGAGCCCGGCGTCGGCAAGTCCACCCTCCTGCTGGACGTGGCCCAGCAGTGGGCACTGCAGGGCGAGAGCCCGTCGCTGGTCGTCAGCGGCGAGGAGTCCACGAGCCAGGTCCGCCTGCGGGCCGAGCGCATCGGCGCCCTGCACGAGCGCCTCTACCTGGCCTCGGAGACCGACCTCTCGGCCGTCCTCGGTCACCTCGACGCGGTGAAGCCCGGCCTGCTCATCCTCGACTCGGTGCAGACGGTCTCGGCCCCCGGCGTCGACGGGGTCGCGGGCGGTGTCACCCAGGTCCGCGCCGTCACCGCGGCCCTGGTCGCCATCGCCAAGGAGCGCGGCCTGGCCACGGTGCTGGTCGGCCACGTCACCAAGGACGGCAACGTCGCCGGCCCGCGGGTCCTCGAGCACCTCGTCGACGTGGTCCTCAACTTCGAGGGGGACAAGCACTCGTCGCTGCGCATGGTCCGCGGCCTCAAGAACCGCTTCGGCGCCGCCGACGAGGTGGGCTGCTTCGAGATGCACGAGGGCGGCATCACGAGCCTGCCCGACCCGAGCGGCCTCTTCCTCACCCGCTACGCGGACGCCGTCTCGGGCACGTGCGTCTGCGTGGCCATGGAGGGCCGCCGCGCCCTCGTGACCGAGGTGCAGACCCTCATCGGCGCCCAGATGCCGGGCTCACCCCGCCGCACCGTCTCCGGCCTCGACTCGGCCCGCCTGGCCATGGTCCTGGCCGTCCTGCAGCGCCGCGCGGGCATCCAGCTGCACGACCGCGAGGTCTACGCGGCGACCGTCGGCGGCCTGCGCGTCACCGAGCCGGCGGCGGACCTGGCCCTGGCGCTGGCCGCGGCCTCCGCGGCGCACGAGCTGCCCATGCCTCCGGACCTCGTGGCGCTGGGCGAGGTGGGGCTGACGGGCGAGGTCCGGCGGGTGGGCGCGGTTCCCCGCCGCCTGGCCGAGGCGGCGCGGCTCGGCTTCCGCTTCGCGCTGGTTCCGCCGGGCTGCGGGCCCGCGGCCACGGGGGTGACGCCGCCGGGCATGCGGGTGCTGGAGGTCAACGACGTGCGGACGGCCCTGCACTACGCGGTGAAGGCAACGGCGGAGGACGTCTAGGCACCGCCCTGCCGGTTCTGGCAGCCAGACGACGGCGGCGGGTTCGGCGTAGCGGGTGGCCGGGTTGTCCGCCCGCCGGCCGCGGCGTGGACCTTCGTGGTCAGCCCAGGCGGAACCGGCCGAGCGCCTCACCGTCGTGCCCACGGACCGCCGGGGTCGACGAGGCCGGGGCCGTCAGACGTAGCGCTCCAGGATCGAGGCCTCCGCGAGCCGGGACAGCCCCTCGCGGACGCCTCGGGCGCGCGCGTCGCCGACGCCCTCGACGGCCTGCAGGTCCTCGACGGTCGCGCCCAGCAGCCGCTGCAGGCTGCCGAAGTGCTCCACGAGCCGGTCCACGACGAGGCTCGGCAGCCGCGGCACCTTCGCCAGCAGGCGGAAGCCGCGTGGGGAGACGGCCGCGTCCAGGGCGTCGCTCGCCCCCGGGTAGCCGAGGGACTTGGCCACCGCCACGAGGTCGATCAGCTCCGTCGCCGTCAGCGCGTCGAGCTCGTCCACCGCGAAGTCGGACGAGCGCGTGCGGCGCCCCGCGGGGATGTAGTCGCGGATGACCAGGGTCCGATCGGCCTCCACGCCGGCCATGAGCTCCTCGAGCTGCAGGGCCAGCAGCCGGCCGTCGGTGCCGAGCTCCACGACGTAGCCCGCGATCTCGTCCGCGATCCGGCGCACCATCTCCAGGCGCTGCACCACGGCCACCGCGTCGCGGACGGTGACGAGGTCCTCGATCTCCAAGGCGGACAGGGTGCCGCTGACCTCGTCGAGGCGCAGCTTGTATCGCTCCAGCGTCGCCAGCGCCTGGTTGGCCTTCGACAGGATGGCGGCCGAGTCGTCGATGACGTGACGCTGGCCGTTGACGTAGAGCCCGATGATCCGCATCGACTGGCTCACCGAGATCACCGGGTAGCCGGTCTGCTTCGCGACCCGCTCGGCGGTGCGGTGGCGGGTGCCCGACTCCTCGGACGGGATCGTCGGGTCGGGCATGAGGTGCACGGCCGCCCGGACGATTCTCGTGCCGTCACTCGACAGGACGACGGCGCCGTCCATCTTGCACAGCTCGCGCAGCCGGGTCGCGGAGAACTCGACGTCCAGCGGGAAGCCGCCGGTGCAGATCTGCTCGACCACGCGGTCGTGGCCGAGCACGATGAGGGCGCCGGTCCGGCCGCGCAGGATGCGCTCCAGGCCGTCACGCAGCACGGTGCCCGGGGCCATCAGCGCCAGGGTCGCGCGCAAGGGGTCGGCGCCGGGCAGCGCGGCGGCCCAGCCCCCGATGAGGCCGGTGTTGGCGGCGCCCCTGCCGGGCTCGCGGTCAATCGGCACCCGCACAGTCTACGGATGCCCGGTCACCAGGTGCTGGTGCGGTATCGACCCAGCCCGTAGAGTGGTCGGATGCCCTCCACAAATGGACGGCGGTTGATTTTCGAAAGCCAAGGGGTTTCTCGCCGGTGGCCGGTCCGGAGCGGATCGAGTGGCGACGGAGTTTTCCGTCCCGGTCGCTAGGAACCCTGGCGTGGTATGCCGTGTCGGCGACGCTCGCCGTCCTGCTCGTCCGCGCGCTGTTCGGCGACGAACCCGAGACGCTGGACTCGGGCGCGCACAACCCGCTCGCCGACGTTCCCATGTGGACGGCCGGCCTGGCCCTGGTGGGAGCGGTGCCGATCGCGCTCGCGGTGCTGCGCCGGCCGCGGGTCGGGGCCAACCACTTCGCGCTCACCCTGCGGCCCGGCTGGGTGCGCACGCTCGTTCTGCCCTGGTCCCGGGTCGGCGAGGTGGCGGCGATCGAGGTGGGCGACGAGCGGTTCCTGGTCGTACGGCTGCTGGATGGCCTCGACCGCACCGGCACCGACCCGGCCTGGATCGACCAGAACGTGCTGCGCGAGCTGGCCAGGCTCGACGAGCGGCGGACGCGGGGCGTCGGGGTGGCGGTGCGCCTGCGGGACTTCAACGGCACACCCGACGGTCAGCTCGCCGCCCTCGCCGCGTTCGCCCCCGACCAGGTGCAGATCGCGAACAAGCTTTGACAGCGGCAGGACTCGGGTCCGCCGTGGTGCGGACCGTCGCTCCCGCCAGACACCGCTGGGCGCTGCGCGCCGACGCTGCCAGGTCCGCGGCTGGTCACCCTGGCCTGATGTCACTCCCTCGGCACCGTCAGGTCAGCTGGACCTGAACGGGCTCGCTGAGCTTGGTGTCGAGCCGGCCGACCAGCTCGTACTTGCCCGCCGGCGGCGTCTCCCGGTTCGCGCAGCCGTTGTTCGTCGCCTTCCCGCTCCACGTGGTGCTGAACTGCACCTCGATGCCGGGCTTCAGCACCGTCAGCTGGCTGCCGTGCGGCGGGTCGCACGCGTCCGAGGACCAGATCTTGCTGGCCGCGACCTGGAGGTACAACTCCTGGGAATCGGCGCCGAGATCCCGCACGCAATCGTGGGTCGCGACATTCTTGATCTTCAGGAAGAACTTCAGGTAGGCGCCCCGGAACTGCACCGCCTGCTCGGGCGAGGCCACGAGCGTCAGGTCGGCGTCGGCGCACGGCGGCACCGTGGCGGTGGGCGCCGGCGGCGCGGCGGCCGAGGAGGCGACCGGCGGGGCCGCGGAGTCGGGCGC
This sequence comes from Dactylosporangium sp. CA-139114, assembly GCF_050955725.1. Lineage (NCBI taxonomy): Bacteria > Bacillati > Actinomycetota > Actinomycetes > Micromonosporales > Micromonosporaceae > Dactylosporangium > Dactylosporangium sp. CA-139114. The sequence goes on along the minus strand of NZ_CP192080.1, from coordinate 279,134 downwards.
TCCGCCGGTCGTCGGCACCTGGATCGTCACCGTCGGTGTCGGGTCGCCGGTCGCCGGGCCGGCCGAGGCCGCGGCCGGAGTCTGTTTCTGGTCGTCACCGCCGCTGCCGCCGCAGGACGCCCACAGCATCAGGGACGCGACGACGAGCACGCCACCGATGATCGCCCGGCGCCGCCAATAGACGCCGGCGGGCAGTGGGCCAACCGTCAGCTTCATGATGCACTCACCGTATCGAGGGAATGCCCCGAGGTCGGGAAGGCTCGCCGCTCAGAGATAAACCTTCCGGGCATATACCGCATGCGCCCCCGCGACCCGATCGAGGAACAGCAGCCCGGCGCAGTGGTCGATCTCGTGCTGCAGGGCCCGCGCCTCGAAGGCGTCGGTCGTGATCTCGATTTCCTCGGTACCGCCCGGTGCATACCCCGCCACCACGAGCCGGTTGGCCCGCTTGACGTCGCCGGTGAGGTCCGGCACCGACATGCACCCCTCGCGGCCCTTCTGCCACTGGGACGCCTCGACGATCCGGGCGTTGCACAGGACGAAGGCGCCGTGCACCGTGCGCGCCTTGGGGTGCCCGGTCACGTCCACGGCGAACACCTGCGCGCCGACGCCGACCTGCGGCGCGGCCAGCCCGACGCAGCCGGGCGAGACGCGCATGGTGGCCAGCAGGTCCTCGGCGAGCTGGAGGATCTCGGGGTCGGCCGGGTCGACGGGCTCGGCGGCGGTGCCGAGAACCGGTGCGGGCGCGCGAACGACAGGCAGGACCGCCCCGCTCACGCCGCCACCTCCGTGGCCGCCCGGTGCTCGGACCGGGCGTCGCGCCGCCGACCGCCGGGCGCGTCGGGACCTCGACGCCGAGCCGCCGCCCCGCAGTGCGCGGCGCCTCGCAGCGCCGCCCGGTGCTCGGACCCGGCTTCGCGCTGCCGAGCGCTCACAGGAGATCCGCGTCGGCCGGGCGCATCGCGACCTCGACGCCGAGCCGCTGCGCCGCGGTGCGCAGGGCCTCGTCGAGCCGCTCGGCGTCGGTGACGTCGACCTCGGCGACGATCACGTACAGGCTGCCGGAGAGCCGCGTCGTCAGGTCGGTGATGTTGCCGCCGCACTCGGCGACGGTGCGGGCCAGCGTCGCGACGATCCCGAGCCGGTCGGCGCCGTGCACGGTGACGACGTGGTGGGTGCCGGCGGGCTCGTAGGCGGGCTCCTCGACGACCCCGCGCACGGTCACCAGCAGCGTCCGGTCGGCGGTGAGCGGCTCCAGCGCCGCCTCGATCTCCGCACCGGTCGGCGGCCCCGAGCACACCAGCGTCATCGCGAAGTGTCCGCGCAGGCGGGTCATGGTCGAGTCGGTCAGGTTGAGGCCAAGGCGGGCCAGGATCTCGGCGACATCGGCGATGATGCCGGGCCGGTCGTGGCCGATGACCGTGACGGCGTACTCGTTCACGGGCTATATCCTTGCGTATCGCCAGTCACCCGAATGCACAGACCGCCATCGCGTCCACCCTGACGCGGTGGTACAACGCCAACGCCCGCGACCTCGCCTGGCGTCGGCCCGGCGCCTCCCCGTGGGGCGTCCTCGTCTCCGAGGTCATGCTCCAGCAGACCCAGGTGTCGCGGGTCGAGCCGGCCTGGGAGCGCTGGATGGAGCGCTGGCCGACGCCGGCGCACCTGGCCGCCGACCCGCCCGGCGAGGCCATCCGCGCCTGGGACCGCCTCGGCTACCCGCGCCGCGCCCTGCGCCTGCACGCGTGCGCGACCGCGATCGTGGAGCGGCACGGCGGCGTGGTGCCCGACGACGTGGAGGCGCTGCTCGCGCTGCCCGGCATCGGCGTCTACACGGCCCGAGCCGTGGCCGCGTTCGCCTTCCGCCAGCGCCACCCCGTCGTCGACACGAACGTGCGCCGCGTCGTGGCCCGCGCGGTCGCCGGCACCGCGGACGGCGGCGCGAACACCACGCCCGCGGACCTGCGCGCCGTCGAGGTCCTGCTGCCGGAGGACCACGAGGCGGCGGCCCGCGCCTCGATCGCGTTCATGGAGCTGGGCGCGCTCGTCTGCACGGCTCGCGCCCCGCGCTGCGCCGAGTGCCCGCTGACCGCCGTCTGCGCGTGGCGGCTCGCCGGTTCGCCGCCGTCGGACGAGAAGGGTCGGCCCTCGCAGCGGTACCACGGCACGGACCGCTACGTCCGCGGGCTGCTCATGGCCGTCCTGCGGGCGAGCGACGACCCGGTCCCCGCGGAGCGCCTCGACGCCGTGTGGCCCGACGCCGACCAACGCCGGCGCGCGCTGCACGGCCTGCTGGTCGACGGTCTGGTGAACCGGCGAGCCGACACGTACACCCTGCCCGGCTGAACCACCGCCTCCCCACGGCCTTGCCCACCCGCCCCCACGCGCCCACCCTTGGCCGGCCTTGGCCTTGGCCACCCCGCACACACGCGTCAAGCGTCCGTCGCGGAGCGGCTGGCGCAGAGCGGCTGGCGCAGAGCGGCTGGCGCAGAACGGCTGGCGCAGAACGGCTGGCGCAGAACGGCTGGCGCAGAGCGGCTGGCGCAGAGCGGCTGGCGCAGAGCGGCTGGCGCAGAGCGGCTGGCGCAGAGCGGCTGGCGCAGAGCGGCTGGCGCAGAGCGGCCCGCGCGGAACGGCCGGCACCCGCGCGTGGACCGGCCGGCGCGAGGCGGGCGCCAGCGGCCGACCAGCCCCGGTGCGCGTGACGACACGCTCGTCAGCGGCTCGCGAACGGCGGGAGAAGACGTACACCCCGCCGGGTTAGGTTGCAGCCCCGCCGGGTGGCGTTATTCACCGGAGCAGATGGCCAAAAGGGGTGGCCCTTTGACCGAATTCCAACGCTAGTCTCAGGTTCGTGCTTGTTACCGGCAGAACGGGCCGCCTCGGGGCGCTGATCGGCGTGGTCACCGCGCTGGCGCTCGCGGTCACCGCCTGCGACGACGAGGCCGCACCCGGCCACTCCCAGCTCAACGGCAGCGGCTCGAGCGCCTCGGCGTCGGCCGCGCCCGGCACCTCCAGCACCGACACCGCCGACGACGGCGCGCCCCAGGCCTCCGGCTCGGCGAACCCGAACGCGAACGGCAAGCCGGGCGCGACGAAGACCACCCAGGCCCCGCCACCCGGCAACACCTTCGCAAGCCGCCTGCCCAAGTTCGGCGCGGCCCCGACCCCGGTGCGCATCAACTTCCCGGAGAGCGGGGCGGGCGCGGCCTACTACTCCCGCATCCCGACCGATCAGCCGGTGGCGTTCCTGACCATCGACGACGGCTGGGTGAAGCGCCCGGAGGCCCTCGAGCTCCTGCGCGAGTCGGGCGTGAAGGTCACCCTGTTCCTGACGATCAACGCGATCCGCGACAACCCGGGCTACTTCAAGGAGCTCCGCGACGCCGGCGCCGACATCGAGGCGCACACGCTGACGCACCCGAACCTCAAGGGCAAGTCGTACGACTTCCAGAAGCGCGAGATCTGCGGCTCGGCCGACCAGCTCGCCGGGCTGTACGGTCAGCGCCCCAAGCTCTTCCGCCCGCCCTTCGGCGACAAGGACTCGACCACGCTGAAGGTGGCCCGCGACTGCGGTCTGCAGGCCGGCTTCTTCTGGAAGGAGACGGTCGACAAGGGGATCGTCCGCTACCAGGAGGGCCAGTCCGTGCAGAAGGGCGACATCATCCTGATGCACTTCCGCGACCGCTTCGCGGACGACTTCATCGCGGCGCTGCAGGCCATCTCGAACGCGGGCCTGACCCCGGCCCTGCTGACCGACTACATGCCGGCCGCCTAGTTCTACGACGCCACCGCGCGCGGCACCCACCGCCCGCGCAAACGCCACCGCCCGCGCAAACGACGCCGCCCGCGAAAACGGTGCCGTCCGCGAAAACCCGTGCCGTCCGCGAAAACGGTGCCGTCCGCGAAAACTAGCGGCCCTGACCGAGAACGGCCATGAAGCCGCCGGCCAGACGTTCTGCTTCGGCGGCGCTCAAGGGCAACTCTGCCCTGAGCGCCGCCTTCCATCCCTCCGGCACAACGAACCAGCCGGGCCGACGCAACAGCCCTTGCACGAAAGGCGCAACGGGCCCGAGGTCCTCGGTGATGTCGAGCCGGTCGGCAGTACGCGCGTCGAGCCCCGGCAGCCCCGCCATCCGCCGCACCAGCTCCCGGTCGTGCTCGGTGAGCCCCGCGACGACGGCCGGAATCAGGTACTCGGCGAGCCCCACCTCGGACCGGGCCAGCGCGACCAGCCGCTCCCGCCGCTTGAGGGCCGGGTGCTGGGCGAGCCAGGCGGCCGCGAGCGATACGAGCCCCGGCCACCCGTTGGTCAGCAGGTGCAGATCGGGCGCGAGCGCGTCGGCCGCCTCGGCGTCGCCGAACGCGGCGGCCAGCACCTGGTAGGTCTCGTCCTCGGCGAACCCCAGCTCACGAGCCGAGACCCGGACGACCCCGGCGATCTCGGGATCGTGCTCGACGGCCACCACGACACCCCGGCGCCCCCTGAGCGCCGCGACGTCCTCGGCCGTCGCCGAGTCGACGGCCACGATCCCGTCGTCGGGCACCGCGTCCAGCGACTCGCACGCGAGGTCGACGAAGACTCCCCCGCGCCCGACCACCCAGGCGTCGAGCAGCGTGCTCTTCCCGGCCCCCGTACCGCCCACGAGCACAACCAGCTCGTCGGCGTCATCCAGCCGGGCCATCAGCCCGGGCCGCGCGATGGGCCGCCCCGCCGCCCGGCGCACGAATCGTCCGGACTCACACGGGAACCGCCCCTTACTCACGCCGCGCAACATACCGTCCCGGTCGGGAGATCGCGCATTTCGAGTCCTTTGTACGACTGAAGAACCCGACAAAATCCCCACCCGAGCATCGAAGAGACGCCGCACCCAAAAGGTGCAAGAACGCGACACGCCAAATCGCGACATGGCCGAAAAGCGAATGGAACGCCGGGCGCCCGGAGGCGGACAAGGCCACAAGCGAAAGCGGCGCGCGGGCATCGCGCCGAACCGGTCAACCGAGTCGAAACCGGGCGCAACACCAGGCCCGCACGGAAAGTGGACCGGGCGAATGGCGAGGCGGCCGACGGAGGGCGGGCCGCACCAAAAGGCCGAGGCCGCGCTGCGAAGAATTCGCGGCGCGGCCTCGGGACGTGCAGGCAGTGCGATGGTGCGGTGGTGCGGTGGTGCGGGACGGTCGGGAGACGTCAGGCCGAAGCCTCGTCCGAGCCGCCGCCGGCCAGCTCGGCCGGCACCGCGTCGGGCACGGCGCCCGGGCGGTCCGCCCCGTTGAAGACCAGCTTGGACTTCTCGAACTGGGCCGGGTCGCCCTCGCAGTCGATGACCACGATCTGGCCCGGGCGCAGCTCGTTGAACAGGATGCGCTCGGACAGCGAGTCCTCGATCTCGCGCTGGATCGTGCGACGCAGCGGCCGCGCGCCCAGCACCGGGTCGTAGCCCTTGTTCGCCAGGAATTTCTTGGCGTTGTCCGTCAGCTCCAGACCCATGTCCTTGTTGCGCAGCTGGGTCTCGATCCGGGCGATCATCAGGTCGACGATGCCGAGGATCTGGTCCTGCATGAGCTGGTGGAAGACGATCGTGTCGTCGATGCGGTTGAGGAACTCCGGGCGGAAGTGCTGCTTCAGCTCGTCGTTGACCTTCTGCTTCATCCGCTCGTAGTTCGACTCGTTGTCCTCCGACGCCTGGAAGCCCAGGGACACGGCCTTGGCCACGTCGCGGGTGCCCAGGTTGGTGGTCAGGATGATCACCGTGTTCTTGAAGTCCACGATGCGGCCCTGACCGTCGGTGAGCCGGCCGTCCTCCAGGATCTGCAGGAGGGTGTTGAACACGTCCGGGTGGGCCTTCTCGATCTCGTCGAAGAGCACCACCGAGAACGGACGCCGGCGGACCTTCTCGGTCAGCTGGCCGCCCTCGTCGTAGCCCACGTATCCGGGGGGCGCACCGACGAGTCGGGACACCGTGTACCGGTCGTGGAACTCGGACATGTCGAGCTGGATGAGCGAGTCCTCGGAGCCGAAGAGGAACTCGGCGAGCGCCTTGGACAGCTCGGTCTTCCCCACGCCGGACGGGCCGGCGAAGATGAACGAGCCGGACGGGCGCTTCGGGTCCTTCAGGCCGGCCCGGGTGCGCCGGATCGCCTTCGAGACCGCGCGGACCGCGTCCTCCTGGCCGACGAGGCGCTTGTGCAGCTCGTCCTCCATGCGGAGCAGGCGGGCCGTCTCCTCCTCGGTCAGCTTGTAGACCGGGATGCCGGTCCAGTTCGCCAGGACCTCGGCGATCTGCTCGTCGTCGACCTCGGACACGACGTCGAGGTCGCCGGCCTTCCACTCCTTCTCGCGCTGCGCCTTCTGCCCGAGCAGCTGCTTCTCCTTGTCCCGCAGCTGCGCGGCGCGCTCGAAGTCCTGCGCGTCGATCGCGGACTCCTTGTCGCGGCGGACCTGGGCGATGCGCTCGTCGAAGTCGCGGAGGTCTGGCGGCGCGGTCATCCGGCGGATGCGCATCCGGGCCCCGGCCTCGTCGATCAGGTCGATCGCCTTGTCCGGCAGGTAGCGGTCGGAGATGTAGCGGTCGGCGAGGGTCGCCGCGGCCACCAGGGCGGCATCGGTGATCGTCACCCGGTGGTGCGCCTCGTAGCGGTCCCGCAGGCCCTTGAGGATCTCGATGGTGTGCGCCAGCGACGGCTCACCCACCTGGATCGGCTGGAAGCGCCGCTCGAGGGCGGCGTCCTTCTCGAGGTGCTTGCGGTATTCGTCCAGCGTGGTCGCGCCGATCGTCTGCAGCTCGCCACGGGCCAGCATCGGCTTGAGGATGCTCGCCGCGTCGATGGCGCCCTCGGCGGCACCCGCCCCGACGAGCGTGTGGATCTCGTCGATGAACAGGATGATGTCGCCGCGGGTGCGGATCTCCTTGAGCACCTTCTTGAGGCGCTCCTCGAAGTCACCCCGGTAGCGGGAGCCCGCGACCAGCGCGCCCAGGTCGAGGGTGTAGAGCTGCTTGTCCTTGAGGGTCTCGGGCACCTCGCCCTTGACGATCCGCTGGGACAGCCCCTCGACCACGGCGGTCTTGCCGACGCCGGGCTCGCCGATGAGCACGGGGTTGTTCTTGGTGCGGCGGGAGAGCACCTGCATGACGCGCTCGATTTCCTTCTCCCGGCCGATGACCGGGTCGAGCTTGCCCTCGCGAGCGGCCTGGGTGAGGTTGCGACCGAACTGGTCGAGCACCAGGCTCGTGGACGGAGCGGCCTCCCCGGGGGCGCCGGTGCCGGCCGCGGCCGGCTCCTTGCCCTGGTAGCCGGAGAGCAGCTGGATGACCTGCTGGCGGACCCGGTTGAGGTCGGCGCCCAGCTTCACCAGCACCTGGGCCGCGACGCCCTCACCCTCCCGGATCAGGCCGAGGAGGATGTGCTCGGTTCCGATGTAGTTGTGCCCGAGCTGCAGGGCCTCCCGCAACGACAGCTCCAGCACCTTCTTGGCGCGTGGCGTGAACGGGATGTGCCCGCTCGGCGCCTGCTGGCCCTGGCCGATGATCTCCTCGACCTGCTGGCGGACACCCTCCAGCGAGATGCCGAGGCTCTCGAGCGCCTTGGCCGCCACGCCCTCACCCTCGTGGATGAGGCCGAGCAGGATGTGCTCGGTGCCGATGTAGTTGTGGTTGAGCATCCGGGCTTCTTCCTGCGCCAGGACGACAACCCGTCGTGCTCGGTCGGTGAACCGCTCGAACATCCCTGCTCCTCACGTGCCGTGTCCGTCGCCGCCGCTTCTCGCGGAACCCCGTATCAGGGGGTCGCCACGCCGAAGCTCTGTCGGACGCCAACGTGACCGTGCCATCACTCTATCGCCGCGGGCCGACTCATTGCGGGGTGTGCGGCGTTGCCGCACCCCGCAATCGGTCGCCGGAACCCCCGGTCCTTGGCTGCCTACCCTCCGGGAACCACGTGTACCCGGCGCTTTCGACCAACGTTCGCACCCGCCGGCATGTTCCTGCACCCCCGCCCGTACGCCAAGAGCGAAATCGGACTCCCGGATACACAACACCCACCGTAACTGAACCGCTACGATGGGTGTCTGAAGCGTCTAGAATCGTACGGGCCGCAACAAACGGCGCTATCGCCCCGCTTCGGCGTTGAAACGGTCGACGATTTCCTGCTTGATGCGACCACGGTCGGACACCTTGATGCCCTTGTTCTGCGCCCATTCCCGAATCGCCTTGTTCTGCTCGCGATCCGCGGCGGCGCCGCCCCGGCCACGGGCGCTGGCCGCACGGCCGCCGACCACCACGCCACCCCGCCCGACCTTGGTCGCAGCGGAGAGGAAGGGGCCGAACGCATCGCGCAGCTTCGTTGCGTTCTTCTTGGACAGGTCGATCTCGTACTGCACGCCGTCGAGCGCGAACTTCACCGTCTCGTCGGCTTCTCCGCCGTCGAGGTCGTCGACCAGCACGTGGATGGTCCGCTTGGCCACTGTCGTATTCCCTTCGAGGAAGCCCGCCCCGCGTTGTGCGAATGCAAAGATAACGTAGTAAGGCCGCGCCGCGTCAACGGTACGCCGAAACTGAGCGCCCGCACCAACGCCAAAGGGTTCGTTTCCTGTCGCAATGCACGACGGATTCGCGAGGGCGATGTCCGAGGTCGGGTGCGGGGTGAGCGTCCCGGTGACAGGTTCAGGAATAGCTCACAAGCAATATGCAACGTACAGATCCGTGTCGAGCGCATTGCTATGTGTGACGAGCCGGAGAATGACCGGCGGCGTACGGTTGGCGACGTGGACTTGAGCAAACACGCGTCTTCGTTCGGGGCGGCCGCCGACCTCTACGACCGCATCCGCCCGCGCTACCCCCTCGAGGCCCTGCGCTGGGCGCTGGGCCCGCGGCCGGCCGAGATCGTGGACCTGGGCGCCGGGACGGGCATTCTGACCCGCCAGCTGCGCGAGCTCGGGCATCACGTCATCGCGGTCGAGCCCGACGACGAAATGCGCGGGCAGATCGACGGCGACGCGCGCGCGGGCAGCGCCACCGCCATTCCCGTCGAGGCGGAGAGCCAGGATGCGGTCACCGCCGGACAGGCCTATCACTGGTTCGCCGGGGAGCCCGCCCACACCGAGATCGCCCGGGTGCTGAAGCCGGGCGGCCGGTTCATCCCGATCTGGAACGTCCGCGACGAATCGGTGCCGTGGGTCGCCGAGCTGTCCGACGTTTTCGACGGCCACCGCGCCCGCTCGGCGATCGACGAGCGCACGATCACGCCCGAGCAGTTCGGGCCATTGTTCGGCCGCGCCGAACTCGAACTCTTCCGCTGGAGCGCCACGCACACGACAGAGTCGCTGGTCGACCTCATCAAGTCCCGCTCGTTTTACCTCGTGTCCGACGCCGCCACCCGCTCGGAGCTGGAACAACGGGTGCGCGAGCTCACCGCGGCGCACTTCGAGGCCGGCGAGCACTTCGAGCTGCCGTACGTCACGTACACGTACCGCGCCGAAAAGCTCTAGGTGTTTCGCTCGAAGATCAGGCGTAGGCCGATGAGCGTGAGCATCGGCTCGTGATGCGTCACACTCTGACACTCCCCGATCACGATCGAGGCGAGGCCACCGGTCGCGACCACGGCCTTCACATCGCCACCGAGCTCCGCGGTGACTCCGCGCACGACCCCGTCGACCTGGCCCGCGAACCCGTAGACGACGCCGGACTGCAGGCACTCGACGGTGTTCTTGCCGATCACCCGCGGCGGCTTGACCAGCTCGACCTTGCGCAGCTGGGCCGCGCGGTCGGCGAGCGCGTCGACCGAGATCTCGATCCCCGGGGCGAGCACGCCGCCCAGGAACTCGCCCCGGGCCGACACCACGTCGAAGTTGGTGGAGGTGCCGAAGTCGACCACGATCGAGGGACCGCCGTAGAGCGTGTAGGCGGCCAGGGTGTTCGCCACGCGGTCGGTGCCGACCTCTTTCGGGTTGTCGATGGCCAGCTGGACGCCGGTCCGGACCCCGGGTTCGACGATGACGGTGGGCACGTTGCCGTAGTACCGCTGCAGCATCGTGCGCAACGAGCGCAATGCGGCGGGCACGGTCGAACACGCCGCGATGCCGGTCAGGGACACCGCGTCGGTGGCCAGCAGTCCCCGGTAGAGCAGCCCGAGCTCGTCCGCGGTGGCGCGCGAGTCGGTCTTGATCCGCCAGGAGTGAACGATCTTCTCACCCTCGAACGTGGCGAGCACCGTGTTGGTGTTCCCGATGTCGATGCACAGCAGCACCCCGGAAGCCTAACCAACGTCCGTTCAATTACGATCGCGTGCCAATGATCCCCAACGCCCGCGTGCTGCTCGCGCTGCTGCCGGTGCTCACGCTGGCGTTCGCGGCGGTCGCGCTGCGTCCACGGGCCGGGTCCGATCGCGCCCTGACGATCATCCGCGCCGCGATCGCCGTCGCCGCCGGGGCGGTGCTCACCGCCGAGCTGTTTTCGCTGGTCCATTGGATTTCGCCGGTACCGTTCGGGCTCGCCTGGCTCGCCGCCGCCCTCGTCACCGGAGGGCTCGCGTGGCGCTCATTGCCCGACAAAGCGCGGAAAATCACAAAAAATCCGGCACAGTGGTGGCCGAGGCGCTCCTGCGCGGGGGCGACGGTGAGAACGGTGCAGAAGGACGGTGAGAACGGTCCAGAAGGCGGTGCGGAGCGCGGCCGGTGGCTCGTGGCCGGACTGCGGGTCGCCGTCGGGCTACTGGTGGCCAGCGAGCTCGTGCTGGCCCTCGCGAGCTCGCCGAACAACTTCGACTCGAACTCCTACCACCTGGCCAAGATCGAGCACTGGGTCGCCGACGGCAGCCTCGGCAACTTCGCCACCGTGCAGACCCAGCAGATCATCCTGGTGCCCGGGGCCGAACTGCTCCTGCTCCATCTGCGGCTGCTGACCGGCCTCGACGGGCAGTACAACCTGCTGCAGTGGGCCGCGGGGCTGCTCGGCGCCCTGGCCGTGGCCCGCTGCGCCCGCCAGCTCGGCGCCGGGCGGGCCGGCCGCTGGCTGAGCGCGGCCGTGTACCTCACCGCGCCCGCCGTCGCCCTGGAGTCCACGAGCACCCAGAACGACCTGGTGGTGACCGCCTGGGTCGCCTGCGCCGCGACCCTCGCCCTGGACGCGCGCCGAACCCTCGCACCGCGCCGAGCCCTCGCGTCCGGCCCGCGCCAGGCGGCCGTCGCGCTCGACCCGCGCGAGGCAGCCGTCGCGCTCGACCCGCGCGAGGCAGCCGCCGCGTCCGGCCCGCGCGAGGCGGCCGACGCGCCCCACACCCCCGCGTCCGAACCGCTCGAAACCGGCCCAACTCCCGCGGCCGACGCGCGTGAGATCCCGGCGGCGACCGGCGCCGTCGCTGATCGCGCCCCGGTGGACTGGCCGAACGTGCTCGGGCTGGCCGGAGCCGCGGGGCTGGTCATGGTGACGAAGTCCACCGGCGCCATGGCGCTGCTGGCGGTGCTCGCCTACTGGGGCGTCTGCCGGTTGCGCCGGAAGAGCTTCAAGCAGGTGTCGTACGGCCTGTGCTCCGTCATCCTCGCCACCGCCGCCCTCGCGGGACCGTCGCTGCTGCGGGTGCACGACGCGTTCGGATCGCCGTTCGGGCCGCCGGGCTACCGCGATGCGCTGTCCAACACCCGCCACGACCCGCCCGCGATCCTCGTCAACGGGCTGCGGCTCGGCGCCTCGACGCTGCTGACTCCGGTCGCGGGGATCAACGAGGCGATCGGCGGCTCGGTGGTGCGCGTCGCCGGCGCGGTGGGCGTGGACCCGAACGACCCCGGCATCACCCAGTGGCGCAGCACCTTCCCCGGCGAGCGCTGGAAGCCCGACGAGGACCGCTCCCCCTATCCGGTCCAGTCCGCGCTCGTGCTGCTCGGCACCGTGGCCGGCCTCTGCTGGCGCCGGACCCGCGGCTACGCGCTGCTCGTCCTCGGCGCGCTGGTCGCCACCGCCGCGATCGTGAAGTGGCAGGACTGGGGCAACCGCCTGATCCTGCCCGCCTTCGCGGTGGCCGCCCCGCTGGCCGGCTACGCGCTCGAGCGGGCCTTCAGGATCGAGCGGGCCGCGCTCCGCCGGATGCTCGGTGCCCTGGCGGTGCTGACGATGCTGACCGGGGCCGCGCACGGGCTCGTCGCGGTGTACTACGGCCAGCCGCGCCGGCTCGTCGGGCACGGCTCGGTCTTCACGCTCGACGACTGGCAGGAGCGCTTCGCGCGCATGCCGGACCAGGCGGCGAGCTACCGCACGGCGATCGACCAGGTTCGGGCCAGCGGGGCGAAGCGGGTGGGGCTGGTGCTGGAGGGGGACCTCTGGGAGTACCCCCTGCAGATCGAGCTGCGGGACAAGGAGTTGGTCGAGCTCGAGTCGGAGGTGCCCGGACATCCGGCCGGGGACGTCACATCGGTCGATGCGGTCATCTGCGTGAGCAGCGCCGAGCGCTGTCACCGGATCGTGCCGGCGAACTGGCAGTACAACCGCATCGACCAATATGTGGTGACGGTCTTCCCGAACCGTTAGTGCAGGCGCAGGTCCATGGCGATGTCCAGGATCGGCGAGGAGTGGGTCAGGCCGCCGACGGAGAGATAGTCGACGCCCGTGGCCGCGTACTCGGCCGCCGTGGCCAGGGTCAGGTTCCCGGTCGCCTCGAGCTCCGCGCGGCCGCCGACGGCGCTGACGACCTCGCGCAGGGTCTCCGGCCGCATGTTGTCCAGCAGCAGGAAGCTCGCACCGGCGGTGACCGCCTCGACGGCCTCGCCGACGGTGGTCACCTCGACCTGCACGGGGACCTCGGGGAAGGCGGCGCGCACCCGCTCGTACGCGGCCGTGATCCCGCCCGCGGCCAGCTTGTGGTTGTCCTTGATCATGGCGACGTCGTAGAGGCCCATGCGCTTGTTGGTGCCGCCGCCCGCGCGGACCGCGTACTTCTCGAGGATGCGCAGGCCCGGCGTGGTCTTGCGGGTGTCGAGCACCAGCGCCTCGGTGCCCTCCAGCAGATCCGCCCAGCGCCGGGTGTGGGTGGCGACGCCCGACATCCGGCAGAGCAGGTTGAGCGCCGAGCGCTCGGCGGTGAGCAGGCCCCGGGTCGGCCCGTGGATCGTGGCGAGGACGTCGCCGCGCACGACGGGCTCGCCGTCACGCTTGCGGACCTCGGCGGTGATGCCGGTCGAGGCGGCCTCGAAGACCGCGACGGCGACCCAGAGTCCGGCGACGACCCCGTCCGCGCGGGCGACGATGTCGGCGTCGTCGGTCTGGTGCTCGGGGATCGTGGCCACGCTGGTGACGTCCAGCCGGTCCGGCCCGAGGTCCTCGGTCAGGGTGCGCTGGACGATCTCCTCGACCGCCACGGGATCGAGCCCGACCTTGCGCAGTTCGGCCTCGGTCTGCAACTTCACGCGTCCTCCCAGGTCTCCGTGAGTGCGCCGGCGTCGTCGAGCGCGGCGAGGAAGTGCCCCCGGAACACGTCGCTGGCGTCGGGAAAGTCCTCGCGCCAGTGGCAGCCCCGGGTTTCCTGCCGCTGCGCTGCGGCCGCGACCAGGGCACTGGCGACGGTGAGCAGGTTGGTGGCCTCCCAGGCGGCCATGTTCCCGGTGGCTTTCGGGTCCCGGTCGAGCGCAAGCTTGGTGAGCGCCTCTTCGGCGTGCTCCAGCGAGTCGGCGCTGCGCAGCACCGACGCGTGGGCGGACATGGCGGCCTGCAGCTGCGGGCGGATGGCGGGGTCGGCCGACCAGGCGGGCAGGTCCGCGGCGATCGGCTCGGCCTGCGGCGGCAGGTCGCGGGCGATGTCCTCGGCGATGCGGCGGGAGAAGACCAGCCCCTCCAGCAGCGAGTTGGACGCCAGGCGGTTGGCGCCGTGGACGCCTGTGCAGGCGACCTCGCCGCACGCGTACAGCCCGGGGATCGAGGTGCGGCCGTGCAGGTCGGTGCGCACGCCGCCGGAGGCGTAGTGGGCGGCGGGCGAGACCGGAATCAGGTCGGCCGCGGGGTCGACGCCGGCGGCGCGGCAGGAGGCGACGATGGTCGGGAAGCGCGCCTCGAGGAACTCGCGGCCCAGGTGGCGGGCGTCGAGCCAGACGTTGCTCGTGCCCTCGGCCCGCATGACCCGGTAGATGCCCTTGGCGACGACGTCACGCGGGGCCAGCTCGGCGAGGTCGTGCTTGCCGACCATGAACCGGTTGCCGTCGCCGTCGCGCAGGTAGGCGCCCTCGCCCCGCAGCGCCTCGCTCACGAGCGGCTGCTGCGAGTCGTGGTTGCCCAGCGCCAGCGCGGTCGGGTGGAACTGCACGAACTCCAGATCGGTGACCCGCGCCCCGGCCCGCAGCGCGAGCGCGACGCCGTCGCCGGTGGAGACGATCGGGTTGGTGGTCGCGGCGAAGATCTGCCCCATGCCCCCGGTGGCGAGCACGACCGCCCGGGCGTGGACGGCGCCGACGCCGTCCTCGGCGCCCTCGCCGAGGACGTGCAGGGTCACGCCGCAGGCCCGCCCGTTCGCGTCGGTGAGCAGGTCGAGCACCAACGCGTGCTCGATGAGGCGAATCCAGGGATCACGGTGTACCGCCGCGTGCAGCGCCCGCTGCACCTCGGCCCCGGTCGCGTCCCCGCCGGCGTGGATGATCCGGTTGGCGTGGTGCCCGCCCTCGCGCGTCAGCATGAGCGAGCCGTCGTTGTTCCGGTCGAACTCGGCGCCCCACCGGATCAGCTCCCGGACCCGGGTCGGCCCCTCACGCACCAGCACGTCGACGGCGGCCGCGTCGCACAGCCCGACCCCGGCCACGAGCGTGTCCTGCGCGTGCGCCTCGGGCGTGTCGAGCGGGTCGAGCACCGCGGCGATCCCACCCTGCGCCCACCGCGTCGACCCGTCATCGATGTTGACCTTGGTCACGACGGTGGCGTGGAGCCCGGCCTCGCGCAGGTGCAGCGCGGCGGTCAGCCCCGCGACGCCGGAACCGATGACGACGACGTCGGTCGGCTCCGCCCAGCCGGGCGGCGGCCCGGCAAGCCGGCGCGGGACGATCGGCCCGTTCATGCCTGCTGTCATCACTACAGTCAACATCACTCACCCGTTCGGCGGGTGGTGATGCTCGTCGCCCTCCCGTAACGCTCCGTTCGTCGGTTTTCGCCCTCATCCACCATGGTTTCACGCTCTTCCGCGGTTGCCCGCCTCGCGCGCTCGAAGCACCGCGGCTCGGTCGGCGCTCGTGCGACGGGTCGAAGCGGCGGGGTCGAAGGCCCACGCTCGAAGCCGCACCGTCGAAGGCGCGCCCGATGCCGCCCTCGAAGCCCCCACGGCCGAGGCCCGCACGGCCGAGGCCCGCACGGCCGAGGCCCGCACGGCCGAGGCCCGCACGGCCGAGGCCCGCACGGCCGAGGCCCGCACATTCGAAGGCGCACTCGAGGCCGCATGTGGCCGATATGTCGGGCGCTTCGCGCCGCGACATATCGGATTTTTCGTATAAGTCCGAGTTGCTGGCTCGGTCGCTGGGAGAGTCGGTGGGGCTCAGGCCAGTGGGAGTGGGGCGGCGCCCAGGTTGTGCACCGAGGACTTCAAGGGCTTCGCGCTCATCAGATAGCAGGTGAAAGCCTGGTCGCTGCCCAGCCACTCGTTCGCCGTCTTCGGGCCGACGGAGCCCGCGGTCAGGTCCGCCCGGCCGCCGTCGGCGGGGAGGCCGAGGTAGCTCAGGCCCACCGAGGTGCAGCCCTTCGCCGCGGCGGACTGGACGGCGGCCTCGTCGAACGGGGCCTCGGGCGGGGTGATGGTGTAGATGCCCGAGTACTCGCCGTCGTGGAGGTCGGAGCACTGGACGTACCGGAGCTGATTGATGCAGGCAATGGCCAGGGGCGAATCCTGCGCCAGCGCGCCCTTGAGCGTGCCGGAGCGCGACACGAACTGGTCCCCGGCCGGGCCGGCCGCCTCGGCCAGGCCGCACCCGAAGAATCCGTCGGTCGCGGGCTTGATCCACGCGGCCACGATCTGCAGGCGGGCCTCGTGCCAGCCGCCGCCGAGGAAGATCGGGCCCTCCACGAGACAGGCCCGTCGGGCCTGGGCGTACAGCAGTGCCTGGGTCACCTTGACGTCGTCGCCCTTGGCGTCGTCGAGCCGGTGCAGCAGGTCCTTGCCGACCTGGCCCACGTGGAAGAGCTCGACGGTGTGCGGGCCCGCGCAGTCGACGGGGTCACCGGCCCAGGGCAGCGCCGCCTTGGCCCCGCCGGCGTCGACCTTGTAGCAGGTCCCGGCCTTGGGCGCGCCGGTCGGCGGGGTGCCGGGGATGTCGCGACCCTGCCCTCGCTCGTACATCCAGGAGAGCCCGCCACCGATGAGCGCCACGACCACGACGATGAGGGCGACCCGCTTCATGAGGAAGCAGTCTGCGTTACTGACCGGTAACTGTCTACCCCGACGATACATGCTGATATTTCGGATAAGTCCGGATGCGGAGCGTTCGGACTTATCCGCCGCAAACCCAAAG
This sequence comes from Dactylosporangium sp. CA-139114, assembly GCF_050955725.1. Taxonomy (NCBI): domain Bacteria; kingdom Bacillati; phylum Actinomycetota; class Actinomycetes; order Micromonosporales; family Micromonosporaceae; genus Dactylosporangium; species Dactylosporangium sp. CA-139114. Next base: position 262,672 of record NZ_CP192080.1, on the reverse strand, counting down.
CGCCCGAGCACCACGCACGCAAACACCACACGCCCCCGCACGCGCCTGAGCACCACGCACACAAACACCGCACGCCTGAGCACCACGCACACAAACACCACACGCCTGAGCACCACCCACGCCTGAGCACCACGCACACAAACACCGCGCAGGCCACGCACCCGCGCCACAGACCTGTGTGAGCACCACGCACGACCCGATAAGCGCATGCAGGCAAGAAGGCGCGCGCCCGGCGAGCACGAGCGCCCACGCACAACCAAGCCGCGCGCGCCACGCACGGCCGGCGAACGCAAAAAGTAGGAGGCGCACGCACCCGACGAGCGCGAGCCCCGTGCACGGTGGACCAACCACAGAACCCGACTCGGGCAGCGCAAGGACAGGGCGGCGGACACCCAGGCGCCCCCGCGGCAAGCGAAGAACGCCCCGGGCCGCGACAAGAAGAGCGGCCCGGGGCGTCAAGCAAAAGCCGGAGCCGGCGTCAGATCGCCCCGCTGCCGATGCCCTTGATGGACTTCGTGACGGTCTTCTTGTCGAAGAGCATCGCGTAGCAGCGCGCCGACCGGTTGCCCCGGTTCCAGTTCTCCTCGTCGACCATCCAGAAGCCGATGCCCACCTGCTGGTGGTTGGTCAGCTGCGACGCCGTCATCCCGAGGTACTTGGCGCCCAGCGCCTCGCACCCGGGCCGCATCGCCGTCTTGCGCTCGTCCGAGTTCGACGGGAACGGGCGGTCCGTCGACGTGTAGGTGCCGACGTATTCCATGTTGTGCGCCGCCGTGCAGGTCGTCGGCGTGTAGTCCAGCCACGTCTTGCCGTCGGTGTCGTACACCTCCATGGCGCACCCGAGCGCGAGCGGCTTGTCCCCGGTCAGCGCGCCCTTGAGGCTGCCCGAGCGGCTGACCGGCTTGTCGCCGTCGCTGACCACCTCGGCGAGGTCGCAGCGCAGGTAGCGCGCGCCGGCGGCCCACTGGGTCGAGGACGGGACGAGCACGAGCAGCTCGAGGCGGCCGTCGTAGTAGCTGCCGCCGAGGAACTTCTCGGCCTCGGTGTTGCACTTGGCCCAGCCGTCCTTGAGCGCCTCGCCCTTCGGCGGGGTCGTGCCGTTCGCGGCCGCGCCGGTGAGGTCGCCGACGTAGAAGGTCTCGCTCGCGTGGGACGACGAGCACGAGTCCACCGCTTTGAAGGAGAACTGCGTGGTCGTCGCGGTGGCGAAGTAGTCGACGGACGTCGAGTAGCACGCCCCGACCGGCGGCGGCGGGATCTTGGGCGTGGCGAGCATCGCCCAATCGTCGGTCAGATCCTTGTCGGTGCCGGCCGGTGCGCCGCAGCCAGCCAGCACGGCCAGGGCCATCACCGGCACCAGCGCCGCGATCAGCTTGCGCGCCATCCTCGTCTGTCCCTCCCCCGGGCCTCGGCACATGCCACGGCCGTCCGCCTCACCATAGACGGACTTGGCAACGGGCCGATAAAGGCGCTCAAGAGCGGACGAGGTCCCCCCGGACGGGAGAACCCGCCATTCCGGGCACGGCGTCGGCGGGGTCGGAGCCGAGCTCGATCACGCGGTTGTCGGCGTCGACGTGGACGATCCGCGGCCGGTAGGAGCGGGCCTCGGCGTCGGCGAGCTGGGCGTAGGAGATCAGGATGACCAGATCGCCCGGGTGCACCAGGTGCGCCGCGGCGCCGTTGATGCCGATCACGCCCGAGCCGCGCGGGCCGGCGATGACGTACGTCTCCAGCCGAGCCCCGTTCGTGACGTCCACGATCGCGACCTGCTCGCCGGCGAGCAGGTCCGCCGCGTCCATCAGATCCTCGTCAACTGTCACCGATCCGACATAGTGCAGGTCGGCCTGCGTGACCGTGGCGCGGTGGATCTTGGACTTGAGCATCGTGCGGATCACAGCTCGGCTCCCAGGTTGTCGATCAGTCGGGTGCCGCCGACCCAGGCGGCGGTCAGGGCACGGGCGGGACCATGCGCGGGCGCGGGCCCGAGCATCGGGTCGGTGAGCACCAGGTAGTCGGGCTTGACCTCGGGCACCGCGGCGAACTCGGCCAGCCCGGCCTCCACCGAGCCCGCGGCCACCGTCGCCTGCAGCGCGCGGTGCAGGACCAGCGCGGCCTCACGCTCGGCCGGGGCGAGGTACCGGTTGCGGCTGGACAGCGCCAGCCCGTCGGCCTCGCGCACGGTCGGCACCCCGCGGACCTCGATCGGCAGGTCGAAGTCGCGGACCATCGCGCGGATGAGCGTGAGCTGCTGGTAGTCCTTCTCGCCGAAGTACGCCCGGTCGGGCCGCGTGAGCTGGAAGAGCTTGTTGACCACGGTGAGCACCCCGTGGAAGAAGCCCGGACGGCTCGCGCCCTCCAGCACCTCGCCGAGCGGGCCGGGATCGACGCGGACCGCGGGCTCGCCCAGCGGGTACAACTCCTCCCGCGTCGGGGCGAAGACCAGGTCGACACCCTCGGCGCGGGCCACCTCGAGGTCGGCCTCCATGGTGCGCGGGTAGCGGTCGAAGTCCTCGTTGGGGCCGAACTGCAGCGGGTTCACGAAGATCGTGAGCAGCACCGACTTGGCCTCGGCGCGGGCCTGCCGGATGAGGGTCGCGTGCCCCTCGTGCAGCGCGCCCATGGTCATCACGACGGCGACATCGCCCGGGAGAGCGCCGGCACGCAGCGAGGCGCGATCGGAAACGACCTTCATACGATGCGCTCTTTCTGTGCGGTGGCCAGAACGTCGAGCAGGGGCGAGGCGTCCTGCGGGCGCAGGCGACCCGCGGCGATGACACGATCGGCGGTCCTTCGGGCCAGCGCGAGATATGGCGGTACCGAACCCGGATCCACGGCATCGAGAGCCCGCAGGTGCTTGCGCACGGTCCCGGCGTCCCCGCGCGAGACCGGCCCGGTGATCGCGGCGTCGCCGAGCCGGAGCGTGTTGTCCAGGGCGGCGCCCAGCAGCGGGGCCAGCACCCGCTCGGGCTGGTGCACGCCCGCGTCGCGCAGCCGGTCCATCGCCTCGGCGACGAGCGTGGCGAGGTGGTTGGCGCCGTGGGCGAGCGCGGCGTGGTACAGCGGCCGCCGCTTCTCGTCGATCCACTCGACGATGCCGTGCAGGTCGCGGACGAGACCCTCGGCGAACGCGCGCAGCTCGTCCGGGGCGGTCACGCCGAAGGAGATGCCGGCCGCGAGGCGCTCGAGGTCGGCCGCGGTGCCGGTGAAGGTCATGGCCGGGTGCAGCGCGAGCGGGAACGCCCCGGCCGCCGCGACCGGGGCGAGCACGGCCAGCCCGTGAGCGCCGGAGGTGTGGGCGACGATCTGGCCCGGGCGCAGCGCGCCGGTCTCGGCGAGGCCGGCGACCAGGGCGGCGAGCGCGTCATCGGGGACCGCCAGGATGACGAGGTCCGCGGCGGCGGTCACCTCGTCGGCGGGCAGCAGGCGCGCGGACGGCAGCAGTGCCGCGGCGCGGGCCTTGGAGGCGGCCGAGACGGCCACGGCGGCGACGACGGTGTGGCCGGCTCTTTCGAGGAGCGCGCCGAGCACCGCGCCGACCCGTCCGGCGCCGATGATGCCGATGTTCCTGCTGGTGGCAGCGTTGTGCATGCGATCGATCCAGTCCTCGAAGTGGGGTACCGGTCGATCAGAAGTATGCGTCGCAGCGGGCAAAGCGGACAGTTGTTGTGGGATTCTCAACAGCCCGCCCCGCCCGCCGTGATCCACTAGAGCCGGTGGTGCAGGTACTCCTTGATCAACGCCTTCGCCTCGCCCAGCACGACGGGGTCACCGTCGGTGGACTTGCGGAAGGCGAGCTTGATCAGCGCGTCCGCGGCCTCGACCGCGATCGCCAGCACGAACTGCAGCCGCTGCCGGTCGAGGATGCCGAAGCGCTCGACGAGCAGGCCGGACAGCTGCGAGACGATCACGTCGTTGTTGTCCCGCTCGTCGTCGAGCAGGTGGATGTCCACGACGTCGCCGAAGTGCAGCGTGCGGAAGCCCGGCACGGTGCGGTGCATGTCGATGTACTCGTCGATGGCCGCGTCCACCGCGTCCCACCAGTGCGCGATGCTCTCGTCGTCGGACAGCCGGGCGCCGAGGCGCTCCAGGTAGCCCTCGAGGCTGCGCAGCGTCAGCGCCTGCACGATGGCGCGCTTGTCCGGGAAGAACTGGTAGACCGAGCCGATCGCCACCCCCGCCCGCTCCGCCAGCAGCGTCGTGGTGAGGCCGTCGTAGCCCACCTCGTCGACGAGCTCGGCGCAGGCGTCGAGCATCCGCCCGACCCGCGCCACGCTGCGCCCCTGCACCGGCACTCGGCGCAGCGGCTTCGTCCCGGCGCCGGCCGATGAACCCTTTTCAACCTGGCCTCGGGCCGGATCCGTCCGGTCCGCCAGTCGGTGCCGGGTGGTCTCGCCCTCGCCACGTTGAAAAGGGTTCACTGTCTGCGTCGCCACCCGGTCTTCCCCCTCTACCTCGTCGAGCCTGGCCGATAGCCCAGGTGCCCGCCTTTGAAACCTACTCACGTCAACGACCGGGCACGATCGACGGATAGGGCATTTCACCCTTGTGATTGACGGGGGGCATACATGAAGGGTACTCAGGTTTCGTGACTTCTCCGTGGACCAACTGGGCCGGCAACCAGACCGCGACCCCCACCCGGGTCGCCCACCCCGGCAGCGCCTCCGAGCTGGGAGAACTCCTCCGTGCGGCGGCCGCCGAGGGGCTCGCGGTGAAGGCCGTCGGCAGCGGCCACAGCTTCACCCCGACGGCCGTGACGGACGGGGTCCGGGTGGAGCTGGACCGGATGGCGTCCCTCGTCCGGGTGGACGACAACCTGGTCACGGTCCAGGCGGGCATGAAGCTTTCCACGCTGAACGCCACGCTCGCCGCCAACGGGCTGGCGATGCCCAACCTCGGCGACATCGACGCGCAGACCATCGCCGGCGCGCTGTCGACGGGCACGCACGGCACCGGGGCCGGGTACGGCTGCCTGTCCACGTTCATCGAGGCGCTGACGCTGGTCACCGCGGACGGCACGGAGCTGTCCTGCTCGGCGACGCAGAACCCGGACCTCTTCGCCGCGGCGCGGGTCAACATCGGTGCGCTCGGCGTGCTCACTTCGGTGACCCTGCGCTGCGTGCCGACGTTCACGCTGCGGGCCGACGAGCGCCCGGCGAGCCTCGACGAGGTGTGGTCGGGCCTGGACGAACACATCGGGGGCAACGACCACTTCGAGTTCTACTGGTTCCCCTACACCGACCGCGTGCAGATGAAGCGCAACAACATCGTGCCGGTCGCGGACACCCCGCTGCCGGGCTGGCGCCGATGGCTGGACGACGACTTCCTGTCCAACACGGTCTTCGGGGCCGCGTGCCGTCTCGGTCGCGCCGTTCCTGCCACGGTACCGACGGTCAGCCGCATCTCCGCCCGGGCGCTCTCCGCACGCACGTACACCGCGACGTCCCACGAGGTCTTCTGCACCCCGCGCCGGGTCCGGTTCGTGGAGATGGAGTACGGGCTGCCCCGCGAGGCGCTGCGGGAGGCCTTCGACGGGCTCCGGAGGATCGTGGACGGGCTGCCATACAAGATCCAGTTCCCAGTCGAGGTGCGCTTCACGGCGGCCGACGACATCTGGCTGTCGCACGGCTACGGGCGCGACAACGCGTACATCGCCATCCACCAGTACGCCAGGGCGCCCTACGAGGAGTACTTCCGCCGGTTCGAGGAGGTCACGACGCCGCTGGGCGGCCGCCCGCACTGGGGCAAGATGAACTTCCGCACGGCCGAGTCGCTGGCCCAGGCCTACCCGCGCTTCGCCGACTTCACCGCGATGCGCGACAAGCTGGACCCGAACCGCGTGTTCGCGAACGTCTACACGGAACGGGTCCTCGGCGCCTAGCGCTGTCCTAGTCTTCCGCCTTCTTGCGCGTGGAGGTGGCCTTCTTGGGGGCCGCCTTCTTCGCCGGCGTCGCCTTCTTCGCGGCGGTCGTGGTCTTCTTCGCGGCCGTCGTCGTCTTCTTGGCGGCGGTGGCCTTCTTCTCGGGCGCGGCCTTCTTGGCCGCGCGAGCCTTCTTCGGCGCCGGGCCCTTCGCGCGCTTCTCGGCCAGCATCTCGCTCGCCTCGTCCAGGGTGAGCGTGTCGACCGCCTGGCCGCGGCGCAGGGAGGCGTTGAACTCGCCGTCGGTGACATACGGGCCGAACCGCCCGTCCTTGATGACCAGCGGCTTCTCGGTCGCCGGGTCCGCGCCCATCTCGCGCAGGGGTGGCTTGGCGGCGGCGCGCCCGCGGGTCTTCGGCGCGGCCAGCAGCTCCAGCGCCTCCTCGACCGTCAGGGTGAACAGCTGCGCCTCGTCGGCCAGCGAGCGGGTGTCGGTGCCGCGCTTGATGTACGGCCCGTAGCGCCCCGGCGACGCGATGATCTCGTTGCCCTCGGCGTCCTTGCCGACCACCCGTGGCAGCGTGAGCAGCTGCAGCGCCTGCTCGAGGGTCAGCTCCTCCGGGCTCTGGCTGCCCAGCAGCGAGGAGGTCTTCTCGCCGCTGGCCACGTAGGGCCCGTAGCGGCCGGCCTTGACCACGATCAGCTCGCCGGTCTGCGGGTGCTCCCCCAGCTTGCGCTCGCCGCCCTGGCCGCCGACGAAGAGCTCGGCGACCTTCTCGGGGGTGAGCTCGTCCGGCGCGATGCCGTCGGGCACCGGCGCGCGGTCGCCCTCCTCGCCCTCGGGCGGGTTGGGGAGCGTGCGCTGCAGGTAGGGGCCGTAGCGGCCGACCCGGACCACGACGTCGCGCCCGGCCTCGTCCCGGAACAGCGGGATGGAGTTGATGCCGCGCGCGTCGATCTCGCCGAGGCGCTCGGTGACCATCCGCTGCAGGCCGCCCTGGCGGGGCACGGAGCCCTCGTCGCCGGTGTCGCCGCCGAAGTAGAACGGGTGCAGGAAGTTCACCGCGCTCTCGTCGCCGTTGGCGATCTCGTCGAGCACGTTCTCCATCGACGCGGTGAAGTCGTAGTCGACCAGCCGCGGGAAGTGCTGCTCGAGCAGGCCGATCACGGCGAAGGCGAGGAACGACGGGATGAGCGCCTGGCCGCGCTTGAAGACGTAGCCGCGGTTGTTGATCGTCTCCATGATCGACGCGTAGGTCGACGGGCGCCCGATGCCGAGCTCCTCCATCGCCTTGACCAGCGAGGCCTCGGTGTAGCGGGGCGGCGGCTGGGTGGTGTGGCCGGTCGGGGTGAGCCCCTTCTCGGTCAGCGGCTGGCCCTTGACCAGGACCGGCAGCCGGCGCTCGGCGTCGTCGGCCTCGGCGGTCTCGTCGTCGGAGGACTCGACGTAGGCCCGCAGGAAGCCGGGGTCGGTGATCGTCTTGCCGGTGGCGCCGAAGTCGACGGACTCCTGGGCCGGCGTGACCGCGTTGATCCGCACCGAGGTCGAGTTCCCGACCGCGTCGTTCATCTGCGAGGCGATCGTGCGCTGCCAGATGAGCTCGTAGAGCTTCAGCTCGTCGGCGCTGAGCTCCTTGGCCACGTCGCCGGGCGTGCGGAAGCTGTCGCCCGCGGGGCGGATGGCCTCGTGCGCCTCCTGGGCGTTCTTGACCTTGCCCGTGTACCGCCGGGGCTGCGACGGCACCGCGGCCGCCCCGTAGAGGTCGTGGATCTGCTGGCGCGCGGCCGCGATCGCCGCCTCGGACAGGTTCACCGAGTCGGTACGCATATAGGTGATGTAGCCGTTCTCATACAGCCGCTGCGCGAGGCGCATGGTCTGCGCGGAGGAGATCCGCAGCTTGCGGGCCGACTCCTGCTGCAGCGTCGAGGTGATGAACGGCGGATACGGCTTGCGGCGGTAGGGCTTCTCCTCCACCCGGGTGACCGTGAACCGCTGGCCCTCCAGCCGGGCGGCCAGGCCGCGGGCGCCGGTCTCGTCGAGGTGGATGACCCCGGCGTTCGGCCGGACCCGGCCGGTCTCCGGGTCGAAGTCGCGCCCGGTCGCCACGCGGTCGCCGTCGATCGCGATCAGCGTCGCGTTGAACGTGCGCGTGTCGTTCTCGGGGAGCAGGCGGGCGATGATGTCCCAGTATTCGGCCGAGCGGAACTTCATCCGCTGCCGCTCCCGCTCGACCACGATCCGGGTCGCCACCGACTGCACACGGCCGGCGGACAGGCCCCGCTGGACCTTCTTCCACAGCACCGTGGACACGTCGTAGCCGTAGAGGCGGTCCAGGATGCGCCGCGCCTCCTGGGCGTCGACCAGCGAGCGGTTGATCTCGCGCGGGTTGGCGACGGCGGCCTGGATGGCGGGGCGCGTGATCTCGTGGAAGACCATCCGCTTGACCGGCACCTTGGGCTTGAGCGTCTCGAGCAGGTGCCAGGCGATGGCCTCGCCCTCGCGGTCCTCATCTGTGGCGAGGTAGACCTCGCTCGCCTGCTTCAGCAGGTCCTTCAGCCGCGAAATCTGCTTCCGCCGGTCGGCCGAGATGATATAGACCGGGGTGAAATCGTTGTCGATGTCGACGCCGAGGTACGCCCAGGGCTTGCTCTTGAGCGCGTCGGGCATGTCCTTCTTGCCCACCGGCAGGTCCCGGACATGGCCGAAACTCGCCTCGACGAGGTAATTCGGGCCAAGGTAACCCGAAATCGTCTTGGCCTTCGCCGGCGACTCCACGATCACCAGCCGCTTTGTGTTGGCGGAGTTCGGCACAGTTCTCCCCGGTGCGGACGGACAGACGTCAAACGTAACGCTCACTTTGGCGCCGAGTTGCGCAATGGGGCGTCCCGGCGCTCGGCTCACGACACGCCGATCGGCGCCACGGTACACCCATGCACAACCGCGACCTGCCCGATCTTGTCAACGTGTCGCGCCACGTGCCTGGTTTGTGCCGTTTTATCGGAGCCATCCGCGGGAAATCACATATACGGAGCGGCTCGATCATCCTACGGGGTGTGAGCTGCGGCTAGGCCGGCCAAACGCCGGCGGGAGCCTCGGCCGGAGCCTCGCCCACCAGCTCCGCGAGGCGGCTGATGCGCCTGGGTCCCACGATGCGGTACGCCGGGTCGCCGGAGTCGGCCCCGACGAGCACCGCGGGCAGCCCGACCGCCACGAGCGCGTCGCCGACGGCGATCCAGTTGTCGGCCACCTGCCGATCGATGACGGTGGGCTCGGGCTCGACGGCGGGCGTGATGGGGTCCAGCTCGACCGCGGGCAGGTCGTCGACCCACTCGCCGGCGTCGAAGACCTCCTCGGCATCGGCGAACTCGTCCGGCCCGGGATCGAAGGATGTGATTTTGCTCTCGCTCTTGCGCTTGCGGACGTTCGGAACCTCGCTTTTCGGCCTCGGGGCCGCCTGCGGGGGTGGTTCCTCCAGCTCAAGCGGCTCGAAGACGATCTCGTCGATCTCGAGGACCTCCGGCGGCGTCACCGGGCGCGGGGCGAGGCGCAGCAGATAGGAGCGCGGCCCGTCGTAGGTGCCCGCGGCCGCCACCCACAGCCGCAGCCGGCGCCCGTCCAGCGTCAGCGAGGGCGGGGACACCTTCGCCCCGCTGTCGTCCAGCCAGGCGGCGGCGAGGGGGGCGAGCAGCGCGGAGTACGACGTCCGCAATTGCCATCGATCCTCCTCGCCGGTCGGCTCGCAGGTCACGGTCAGCCCGCGCAGCTCCAGCTCGGCCCGCAGCACCGCGCCGCGCCAGGCGTCGTCGACCACGATCGAGACCCGCCCGGTGCCGCCCATCCGGCCCACCTGCCCGGCCCCGGCCAGCAGCCCCTCGAGGTCGAGCGGCGCCGGCGGGCGCGCCTCGACCCCGAACAGCGACAGCTGCCGGGCGCGGGTGGGGGTCATCGGCACTCGGGCACCTCGTCGAACGCCTTCTGCAGGTCGGACGGGCCGACGTGCGCCGGGTCGATGGCGCTGCGCTCGTATTCGTCCTTGAGCGTCGAGAACGCCTTGCCCACCTCGCCGTAGAAGGTCTTGGCGTTGTCGGTGGGGATGCCGGACACGGTCCGCTTGGCGTTGCCGTAGGCGTCGCGGGCCTTGGCCAGCGACGCGGTGAACCGCTCGGCCACCTGCTGACCGTCGTCGACCCGGGGCACCCCGGCGCCGTCGACCCCGGCCCGGGCCTTCTCGCTGGACGCCTCGGCCCCCGAGAGCAGCTCGACGATGTTCGTCTTGGTCTGGGCCGGCGTCTTGGCCGCCTGGAGCTGCTGCTGGGCCTTGCTGGTCAGGTCGGCGATCTCGGCCCGCCACGGGGTCAGCGCGACGCACACCTGCTTCGCCCACTGCTTCGGCTCCACGCCGTCCTGGCCGCACCCGGCCAGACACAGGGTCAGGGTGGCGACTAGGACCCGGACGGCTCGCATAGATGCAGCGTAGATCCGATCGTCTGTTCGAGAAAACACAACGCCCCGGCCGAGTGTCGGCCGGGGCGCTGTCGTGCGGGTGCTTCGTTACGCCGTGACCTTCTCCGACGCGCTCTCCGCCGAGGCGGCGCCGTTGCCGTCGCCGGCGTCGACCGCCACCGACTTGCGCTTGCTGACCAGCACCGCGGCGGCGATGATCAGCACCGCGACGATCGCGATGGCGTAGCGGGCGAACTGGTTGCCGTTGCCGACGGTCATGGTGACCACGGCGGGGGCGATCAGCAGCGCGACCAGGTTCATGACCTTGATCAGCGGGTTGATGGCCGGGCCGGCGGTGTCCTTGAACGGGTCGCCGACGGTGTCGCCGATGACCGTCGCGGCGTGGGCCGGCGAGCCCTTGCCGCCGTGGACCCCGTCCTCGACCAGCTTCTTCGCGTTGTCCCACGCGCCGCCGGAGTTGGACAGGAAGACCGCCATGAGCGTGCCCGTGCCGATCGCGCCGGCGAGGTAGGCCGCCAGCGGGCCGACGCCGAGGCCGAAGCCGACGGCGATGGGCGCCATGACCGCGAGCAGACCCGGCGTGATCAGCTCACGCTGGGCGTCGCGGGTGCAGATGTCGACGACCTTGCCGTACTCCGGCCGCTGCGAGCCGTCCATGATGCCCGGGAACTCGCGGAACTGCCGCCGGACCTCGAACACGACCGAACCCGCGGAGCGGGCCACGGCGTTGATGGCGAGGCCGGAGAACAGGAACACGACCGCGGCGCCCACGAGCAGGCCGACCAGGTTGCCCGGGTTGGCCACGTTGAGCAGGATCGCGGTGGCCGCGTCGTCGGCCTTCTCCCCGGCGGTAAGCAGCGCGTTCTTCATCGTGTCGGTGTACGAGCCGAAGAGGGCGGTCGCGGCCAGCACGGCGGTGGCGATCGCGATGCCCTTGGTGATCGCCTTGGTGGTGTTGCCCACCGCGTCGAGCTCGGTCAGGGTGCGGGCCCCGGTCTCGTCGATGTCGCCGGACATCTCGGCGATGCCCTGCGCGTTGTCGCTGATCGGGCCGAAGGTGTCCATGGCGACGATGACACCGACGGTGGTGAGCAGGCCGGTGCCGGCCATGGCGACGGCGAACAGCGAGAGCGTGATCGAGCCGCCACCGAGCAGGAAGGCACCGAAGACGCCCGCGCCGATGACGATGGCCGAGTAGACGGCCGACTCGAAGCCGACACTCACGCCGGCGAGCACGACCGTGGCGGGGCCGGTCAGCGCGCTCTTGCCGATGTCCTTGACCGGGCGGCGCTCGGTCTCGGTGAAGTACCCGGTCAGGGCCTGGATGATCGCGGCGAGCGCGATGCCGATGACGACGGCGATGATGGCCGTGATGTGCGGGCCGAACGGCGGCGCGTCGTCACCCGAGGCGTTCTTGAGGGCGTCGAGCGCGCTGGTGCTGCCGGTCAGGCCGCTCCACTTGGCGGGCAGGTAGAACAGCGCGGCCGCGCTGACCAGGATCGCCGAGACGACGGCGGAGATGTAGAACGCCCGGTTGATCGCGACGAGCCCGTTGCGGTCGGACTTGCGCAGGCGGGTGAGCGCAACACCGAGGATCGCGATGATCACGCCGACGGTCGAGACGATCAGCGGGAACACCAGGCCCTGCTCGCCGTAGGCGGCCCGGCCCAGGATCAGCGCCGCGACCAGCGTGACGGCGTAGGACTCGAACAGGTCCGCCGCCATACCGGCGCAGTCACCCACGTTGTCACCCACGTTGTCGGCGATGGTCGCCGCGTTGCGCGGGTCGTCCTCGGGGATGCCCTGCTCGACCTTGCCGACCAGGTCGGCGCCGACGTCCGCGGCCTTGGTGAAGATGCCGCCGCCGACCCGCATGAACATCGCGAGCAGCGCCGCGCCGAAGCCGAAGCCCTCGAGCACGATCGGCGCGCGGTCCTTGAAGATCAGCACCACGAGGGCGGCGCCGAAGAGGCCCAGGCCAACGGTGAGGAAGCCGACCACACCACCGGTGCGGAACGCGATCTGCATCGCCTTCTCGCGGCCGCCGTCTTCCCGGGCCGCAGCCGCGACGCGCAGGTTGGCGCGGGTCGCCAGCGCCATGCCGGCGCCGCCGATGAAGGCCGAGAAGACCGCGCCGACGACGAAGAACGCCGACCGGCCGATCTTGATCATCGTCTCGTTGTCACCGGCATCGTTGACCGGGAGCAGGAACAGCAGCACCACCGCGATGACGACGAAGATGCCCAGGGTCCGGAACTGGCGCACGAGGTACGCGCTGGCGCCCTCCTGCACCGCCCCGGCGATCTCCTGCATCTTCGGAGTGCCCCGGCCTGTCGACAGGACCGCCTTGACCAGCGCGGCGGCGAAGCCGAGCGCCACGAGGGCGATGACCAGCGCGACGACGATGTAGGTCAGATTGCTCCCGGATAGGGAAATCTCGCCGGCTGCGACGAGTTGTACGGACATTCGTTGTCCTCCTGTACCGACACATGACAGCGCCGCGAGCGGTCAGGCCGGCGGCGATTCTCCCCGCGGGGGGAGCGTGCTGAGCGCCCGAGGTACCCAATGACCAGGGACGTCATACACGATCGCCGTACTCTAGCCGGATCACGTGTCAGTGGTCACACCGACTTGCGTGTTTGGATAATCGCTCTTTGTCGATTTTCTCACGCCGACGCCTCCGCAGGCTCCGGCACCGGCGCATTTCACCCTGTACCAGCCGGTGGGCGGCACCTCCGCAGGCTCCGGCCCCGCCGCACTTCACCCTGTGCCAACCGGTGGGCGGCCACTCCGCTCCGCTCCGTACCGCCCACTAGTCGCTGGACCGCTCCAGAGGCCAGGACATACGGACCTCGGTGCCGACACCTTCGGATAATTCGGACACGTTCAGGTCGTCCACGAGGCCGGCCAGCAGGGCTAGCCCCATCCGGGCCGCGACCGCCTCCTCCGCCAGCAGATCCGGCGGGGTGGTCAGCGGCAGGGCGGGATCGGAGAGCAGCACGACGGCCTCGTCCTGCGGCGTGCGGTGCACCATCGCGCCGTTGGCCGCCCGGTCCACCACCCGCACGGTGAACCGGTCGCCGTCGGCCATCGCCACGTCGACCAGGTCGTCGAGGCGGTGGGAGCGGTGCAGCGCGACGGCCCGGGAGCACGCCTCGCCGATCGCCAGGCGGACCTCTTCGAGCAGCTCCTCGGCCACGCCGGCACGGCGCGCGACGGCCACCCCGACGAGGCGGGCGGTCCGGACGTGCGCCGGCGCGGGAGAGAAGGAGAGTCGTACCGTCGGCATGGACCTACGCCGGGGAGCCGGTGCCCGCGCCGCTCGCGGCGATCGCGGCATCGACGGTGTCGTACAGCTGGAAGACGCGGTCCAGGGCGGTGATGCGGAAGATCTTCAGCAGCCGCTCATGCGCGCAGACCAGCCCGAACGACCCGTTGACCGCGCGAAGCCGCTTGAGCGCGCCGACGAGCACGCCGAGCCCGGTCGAGTCGAGGAACTCCACCCGGCTCAGGTCGACCACCACGTGCCGGGCGCCCTGCTCCACGAGCTCGACGAGCTTCTCGCGCAGGCGAGGGGCGGTGTAGACGTCCACCTCACCGCCGACTTCGAGCACCTTGTGGTCGCCGGAGTCGTACGTCGACAACGACAGCTCCATGCGGACCTCCTCCTCTGGCGGCCAGAATGTGCGAGCCCTCCACGGGCATCTAACCATCGACGCGCCCGCTGGGCGACGCTCCACCCCCATTCCCATATCCGCCCGGCGTGTACCGTGATTCACCTTTCGAACAGGTGTTTTAGAGTGCTGACGTGCTGCTCCACACCGAAACGCTCCCGCGCCGCGCCGGCACCGTCGTCCCGTGGCCGGACTGGGTCCCGCCGGATCTCCGCGCGGCCTTCGGCTTCGAGCCCTGGCGGCACCAGGCGGAGGCGGCCACCGCGGCCTGGGAGGGCACCCACACGGTGGTCGCGACCGGCACCGGGTCCGGCAAGTCGCTGGCCTACCAGCTGCCCGCGCTCGCCCGGCTGCTCACGGATCCGCGGGCCACGGTGCTGTACGTCGCCCCGACCAAGGCCCTCGCCGCCGACCAGCTCCGCTCGCTGACCGAGCTCGGGATTCCCGGCCTCTATCCGGCCACGTACGACGGCGACACCTCCCGCGAGGAGCGCGACTGGGTCCGCCAGCACGCGCGGGTGGTCCTCACCAACCCCGACATGCTCCATCACGGCATCCTGCCCGGCCACGGAGCCTGGTCGCGGTTCCTGCGCGGGCTCGCCTACGTGGTGGTCGACGAGTGCCACGCGTACCGCGGCGTCTTCGGCTCCCACGTCGCACACGTCCTGCGCCGCCTGCGCCGGGTGGCGGCCCGCTACCGCAGCACTCCGGTATTCGTCCTCGCCTCGGCGACCTCGGGCGATCCCGCCGCGTCGGCGCTGCGCCTGACCGGGGTCCACTGCGAGCCCTTCGTCGACGACGCCTCCCCGCGCGGCGAGATCACCTTCCGCCTCTGGGAGCCGCCACTGCTGACCGACGACGGCCCCCGCCGCTCGTCGCTGAGCGAGACGGCCTCTCTGCTGGCCGACTCCGTGGCCCGGGGCACCCCCACCCTGGCGTTCGTCCGCTCCCGCAAGGGCGCCGAGCTCGTCGCCACCATGGCCCGGCACAACCTCGACCTCGCCGTCCCCGGCCTGGGCGCGCGGGTCGCCGCCTACCGCTCCGGCTACCTCCGCGAGGACCGCCGCGCCCTCGAACGCGACCTCCTCGACGGGCGCCTCCTGGGCCTGGCCTCCACGAACGCCCTGGAGCTCGGCGTCGACCTGACCGGCCTCGACGCGGTGCTCATGTGCGGCTACCCCGGCACGATGGCGTCGCTGTGGCAGCAGGCCGGGCGCGCCGGAAGAGCGGGAAGAGCCGCCAGCTGTACTCTCATCGCCCGCGACGATCCCCTGGACACCTACCTCGTCCATCACCCCGAGGCCCTCTTCGGCCGCCCGGTCGAGGCGACGGTCTTCGACCCGGCCAACCCGCACGTCCTGGCCCCCCAGCTCTGCTGCGCCGCCGCGGACATCCCCCTGACCGAGGCCGACGTCGACCTGTTCGGCCCGACCACCCGCGACCTCCTCGACGCCCTCGTCGCCGCCGGCATGCTGCGCAAGCGCCCCTCCGGCTGGTACTGGACCGAGCGCGACCGCCCCGACGTCGACCTGCGCGGCGCGGGCGGCGGCCCCATCGCCGTCGTCGAGTCCTCCACGGGTCGCCTGCTCGGCACCGTGGACACCGGCTCGGCCCACCAGCAGGTGCACGACGGCGCCGTGTACCTCCACCGCGGCGCCACCTATGTCGTCGACAAGCTCGACCTCGCCGACAACTGCGCCCTCGTCCACGCGGAGGACCCGGACTGGAGCACCCACCCGCGCGACGTGACCTCGATGGTGATCCTGTCCGTGCGCTCGACCCGGACCGCCGGGCCGATCACCCTCTCGCTGGGCGAGGTCGAGGTGACCAACCAGGTGGTGAGCTACCAGCGCCGCAAGCTCGTGTCGGGCGAGGTGATCGACACCGTGCAGCTCGACCTGCCGGAGCGAGTCCTGCGTACCGTCGCCGTCTGGTGGACCATCGACCCCGACGCCCTGGACGACGCCGGAATCCCCGGCGTGGAGTGGCCGGGCGCCCTGCACGCCGCGGAGCACGCGGCGATCGGCCTGCTGCCACTGATCGCGACGTGCGATCGCTGGGACATCGGCGGCCTGTCGACCGCGGCCCACGCGGACACCGGCCTGCCTACGATCTTCGTGTACGACGGCCACCCCGGCGGCGCCGGCTTCGCCGAACGAGCCTTCGAAACGGCCGCGACCTGGCTGCGAGCGACCCACGACGCGATCCGAGCATGCCGCTGCGAACACGGCTGCCCGTCGTGCGTGCAGTCCCCGAAGTGCGGCAACGGCAACAACCCCTTGAACAAACCCGAGGCCGCGCGCCTCCTGTCCCTGGTCCTGCAACACATCTGACGGCGCCCAGAGGCGCACGACCACCACGAGAGCACCGCACGACCACCACGAGCAGCGCACGATGTCCACCGCGAGCTGTGCGCCCGGTCGCGGCCCGCGACGAACCAGCTGCCCGCCGGTGGGCCGATGGGCACAAGCCACGATCGCGTGTCGATGGAGCCCGGATTCGCCAGTCCGGGCCCCTCGCCCAATTTCATCGTTCGCTCAACCGCACTCCGCTCTCCCGACCCTCCCGGCTCGTCATGCCGGCCCCTCGCGCGTGCCGCTGCGCCCCCGCCCCGACGGAATCACCCAAGGGCCTTGACCGTCCCCGTCCTGAGCAGGGCTTTGCTCACCCTGCTCTTGGAAATCACCCACCGGCCCGGCCCGCGCCCGGGCCCTGACCACGATCCCGCTCCGGACGCGTACCTCCACCGTCACCGTGACAATCGGCCCACCGACCTCACACTCCGCGAGCCGCCCTCCGTTCCCCGCGGCAATCCGCTCGGCCGCCGCGCAGGCCGCCCCCTTCCCACGGGCAGCCGTCAACGCCCCGGCCAGCGCCGCGAAGTCGGCCGCGTTCTGCGCCCGGTGCCGAGCCACGACGACTCCACCCCCGGCCAAGATCCCGAAGGCCAGCGCCACCAGCGCCAGCCCGACCCCGAGACAGATCAGCGACGCCGACCCGCGCTCCCGCGCACCTCTGCCCGGACCCCGGTTCACGGCCCGGCGGCGGCCCGCGGCTCGACCATCGCCGCCGCCGTCTGCTCGACGAAGAACCCGGCGAAGATCGGGCTGTTCACCTTCCGCCTTACGGTCACCCGCACGACATCGCCGTCATGCACGACGGCGACGACCTCGGTCCCCAAGCCCAGATCCGGCACGTTCTCCCCCCGAGCCACGGCCCGAGCCGCCATCCCCGCGCCGTCGATCACCGAGATCTTGTTGGTCAGCACCGTGAGCGAGACGACCCCGGTCATCAGGAGCAGCAGGATGACGGGGATCGTCATCGCCACCTCGAGCGCGGCGGACCCGCGCTCGCGATGCCCCCGATGACTGGCCGCCGCCGCACGTCTTCGCCGATGCCGCGCGCTCCTGCCCGTCTCCGGCGACGGCTTCGGTTCCGGGACGGTCTCGACCGGGAGCGTGACCGGCGTGACGGGTGCGAAGAACCCGCGCCACGGCGGAACGGCCGCCCTTCCCCGGGCCGTCACGCCGGGTCCTTCATGATCAGCTCGGTGAGGTGGACCCGCATCGCGTCGGAGTGGGCGATGCCGAGCAGCACCCCGACGATGATGATCCCGACGATGACCAACGCCGCGTATTCGATGGAGATCGCCCCGTCGTCCCGCCGAAGCCGGGCCAGGAAACGATCTTTTGCCACGTGCATGTCTCTCCTTCAGAAAAAGTTGGGACTTCTCGTTGTGTCACTGCAGGCGCGGCGGGGCAGCCCACGCAGCGCGGCGGGAACGGCACACTCACAGCGCGCCGAAGACGCCGTGGACGAACGCGGCGAGGAGGGGCACGATCCCGACGAGCACGAACGCGGGCACGAAGCACACCGCCACCGGCAGGACCGCGAACACCCCCGCGCGCCGCACCGAGGCGCCCGCGGCCGCCGCCCGGGCCACCCGCAGGTCGGAGGCCTGCCGGTCGAGCGTCCGCGTGAGCGCGAGCCCATGCTCCGCACTCCGGGTCGCGGCCCGAGCGAACCGCTCCCCGCCCGGCAGATCGGCCAGCTGCCCCCAGGCCTTCCCGGGTGACGCCCCGAGCCGTAGCGCCCGCCCGGCCCGGACGAGCCGCTCGCCGACCGGCCCGCCGAGCGCTTCCCCGACCGCGAGCGCGGCGCGATCGGGCGGCGCACCGGCCCGCAGCGCGGCCGCGAGCAGATCCGCCGCGAAGGGCAGATCGGACCGGGCGGTGGCCCGTTCCCGCCGCACATGAGCCGGCTCCGCGCGGCTGAGCATCACGAAGCACCCCGCGGCGACGACCGACCCGGCGACCAGCGCGCCGACGAGCCCGGCGCCTCCGCCGACGGCCGGCACCACCGCCGCTCCGGCCGCCAACGCGACCGGCCAGCGCATCCAGCCCCTCACGACCTCACCTCCACCCGGCCACCGACCAGGACGCCGATCCCGGGACCGCCGCCCGGCACGCGCGGCCCCATGAGCCGGCAGCCGAACGACACGGACACCCGCGAGCCGAGCGGAAGCCGCCAACGGATCCAGACCCCCATCAGCGGACCTCCGCCGTCGCCGCGCGGACCATCCGGCTCGTCCACAGCAGGCCCAGCCACTGCAGCCCGACCGCGGTCACCGCGCACGCGGCGCCCAGACGCGTGTGCAGGAGCTGCCGGACCGGGTCGACGCCGACCGACGCGCCCACCCAGAGGCCGAGCACCGGCAACGGGAGCAGCACCGCGGTCGAGGTCTGGGCCCCGGCCAGCTGTGCGGCCATGTCGGCCCGCAGAGCCTGCCCGGAGCGCAGGTCGGCCTCGACGCGTTCGAGCAGTTCGACGAGCGGGACGCCGAGGCTCTCGCTGAGCCGGTACGCGGCGCTGAGCCGAGCCCGGGCCACCTCCACCGCGGGCCGGTCCGAGCGCACCGGACCACCGGGCGCACCGGAGTCCGCGATCGGGGCGCCCGCCGAGGGAGCCGGGTCCGTGAGCAGAGCGTTCAGGTTCGAGCCGTCGGCCAGGGCTCCCGCCCGCAGGCCCTCCGCCGTCGCGTCCACCGCGTCGAGCAGGCTCGTCACGAGTCGCTCACCGTCGCGCCGCAGCAGGTGGCGGCGCACGGCGAGGAGGGCCATCAGGCAGTACGCCCCGGTGAGCACCGCCGCGACCGGCCCCTCCAACGCGAGGGCCCCGCCCGCGCCCACCAGCGGCACCGCCGAGCACACGCGTGCCGGCCGCCGCAGCAGCAGCCGCTCCAGCCGGAGCAACGCACCGGGGCGGCGCCGCGCCTGCCGGCTCACGCGCGCCAGGCGAGCGGCCGGCCCCCGGGCGCGCAGCCAGTAGGCGGCCCACCCCAGCACCAGCAGAGCCCCGGCCACCAGGGCCAGGTCGATGGCGGTCACGACCAGCCGTCCTCGGGTGTGTACTTCCAGCGCCCCTCCGTCTTCGGCGGCTCCACACCCCGAGCGGCCAGCAGCTCGGCGAGGTCGGCAGCGCCCGGCCCCGGCCCGGACCCGCGCCGCCAAGCGGTGATCACGACCGCGGTGTGACGGTCCGGGTGCCGCGAGAGCACGCAGATCTCGGTGAGCTCGCGACGGCCCGTGGCGGTGCGGTGCAGGTGCACGACGATCCGCAGCGCGGAGACGACCATCGCGTGCAGCGCCGCCCGCGGCACGCCGCCGAGCAGCCCCAGCGCCTCCAGCCGGGCCGGCACGTCGGCGGGCGAGTTGGCGTGCAGCGTGGCCGCGCCGCCCTCGTGCCCGGTGTTCAGGGCGCCGAGCAGGTCGATGATCTCCGCGCCGCGGCACTCGCCGACGATGAGGCGGTCGGGGCGCATCCGCAGGGCCTGGCGCACCAGGTCGCGCAGGGTCACCTGGCCGGCGCCCTCGACGTTGGCGACCCGGGCCTGCAGCGCTACCACGTGCGGGTGGGCCGGGCGCAGCTCCGCGGCGTCCTCGACGATCACGACGCGCTCGCCGAACGGGACGATCGACAGCAGCGAGGCGAGCACCGTGGTCTTGCCGGTGCCGGTGCCACCGGTCACGAGATACGGCAGCCGGGCCGCCACCACCGCCCGCAGCAGCCCCGCCGCGCCCGGGTCGAGCGTGCCGCAGCGCTCGAGCTCGTCGAGGGTGAACGCGCGCCGGCGGAAGGTACGCAGCGACAGGTACGGGCCGCGCAGCGCCACCGGCGGCAGGACCGCGTGCATGCGGGTCCCGTCGGGCAGGCGCACGTCCACGAACGGGCTCGCGTCGTCCAGCCGCCGGCCGGCGTTGGAGGCGAGGCGCTGGGCGAGCTTGCGCACGTAGGCCTCGTCGCCCATCGACCCGGCCACGCGCCGCAGGCCGCCCTCGCCGCGGTCGACCCAGATCTCGCCGCCGTTGACGAGCACGTCCGTCACGCTCGGGTCGGCCAGCAGGGTCGCGAGCGGGCCGGTGCCGGCCATCTCGTCGGCGAGCCGCCCCGCGATGGCGGGCAGGGCCGGGGGCGTCGCGAGGCGCGGGGTCGAGCCGGTCTTCACGCCGCCCTTGACGCCGGTCTTCACGCCGCCGCTCCCGCTTCGGGACTGACCGGGCCGAGGCCGACGCCGCCGAGGATGTGGCGGCAGAGCGCGACGAGCGAGCCGCGGCGGTCGTGCGCCGGGCCACCGCCGCGCTCGATGCGGCCGGGCAGCTCGCGCTCGGAGTGCAGGGCACCGGCGACGGGCAGCCGCAGCACGTCGCCGATCTGGCGGGGCCGCACCTGGCCCGGGTCCCGCACGACGACCTGGACGGCGTCGGTGTGCGGGGCAAGGGTCGCGGCGACGCGCGCGGCCGCCATGCAGGCCCGCATCTCGGCCGGCACGACGAGCAGCACGAGGTCGGCGGCCCGCAACGCCAGGGTCGCGGCGTCGTCGAGGCGCCGGGGCAGGTCGGCCACCACGAGGTCGTGGCCGCGGCCGCCGGCGTCGAGCGCGCTGGCCATGGCCGCGGGCGGGAGCCCGCCGGCGGTGTCCGGGTCGCGGCCGCAGGACAGCAGCGCCACGCCCTCCCGGCTGGGCAGGGCGGTGAGCAGGTCGGCGGGGTCGGCGGCGTCGTCGAGTGCGGGCCAGCGCAGGCCCTTGAGCTTCTCCCAGCCGAGCGCGAGGTCGGCGCCGCCGCCGAGCGGGTCGGCGTCCACGAGCAGGGTCCTCAGTCCGGCGCGACCGGCGGTGAGCGCGAGCCCGGCGGCAAGGACGGTCGCGCCGGCGCCGCCCCGGCCGCCGATGCACGCCAGCACCCGCCCGCGGACGGCGGTGGCGACGCGGCGGAGCTCGCGCAGGAGGTACGACTCCCCGTCCGGAAGCGTCACGATCCGCTCGGCGCCGAGGTATTCGGCAAGACCCACGACCCGTTCCATCCCACGGCTGCGGGTCAGCAGCATCACCCCCGCGCGCTCGGGCAGCCCGGCGCGCACGAGTGCGGGAGCGGCCTCGTCGCCGACGAGCACGAGCGGTGCGGAGCGATATCGGCGCCGGGCGACGTCGGGGCCGGGCGCCACGTCGAGCTCGAGCGCGTGCCGGTTGGCGAGGTCGACGAGCTGGTCGAGCAGCACGGGGTCGTCGGAGACGAGCAGTGGTCGGTGCACGGAGGGCTCCACGGTCGTGAGCGGTACGGCTGACTACGCTCACCCTGGACCCCTCGGGCCGTCGCCCGCTCGACGCCGGGGCCGAACCTGTGGATAACCGGCCGCTTGTGGACAACGCCGTCCGGCGCTGTCGATCTGCTATGGGAATGCCTACAAATCCGGACAGGATGGACGCGGTCTCGTACGGGTGCCGAATCGAAAACACGAAACCGTGAACGCGCAACAAAGCACTCGCCGTCAATACGGGCCAACCGCCGCGAATGTCCGCAGCCGCCGCCCAAAAGGCCATGTGGCCGAAATCCGGCAACCCGCACGAAGCGCGAAAGCGCCTGAGAAGGGGACGACCCCCGCCGGGGGGTGACGGGGGTCGCCGGGGGTTCGGCTCCGGGGGGGTCGAGCCGAACCCGCTCAGCGGTTACGGGGGGTGCAACCGCCGAGGGTCAATAACGGGGCTCCGCCATGATGACGTGAAACCTCGTCGCAAACATAAGCATGCCTGAGTCGACCGCCATACGTCGAGTAGCACCGGCCCGCAACACGCCCAGGACACCAATCAATATTTCACTGGGCGGTAACTCAGGCGGGACCGCACGCGACCCAGCGTGATCCAGTCGGCCCTTGGACTGGCTTTGGCCAAGTCCGGACACCGCGGACGGCCTCGCGACGCTACACTTGCCCGCCGTGGGGCGTAGCGCCGCGTTTTTCGATCTGGACAAAACGGTGATCGCCAAGTCGAGTGCCTTGGCCTTCGGTCGACCGTTCTATCGCGACGGGCTGATCAGCCGCCGCGATGTCATCAAAGGCGCCTACGCACAACTGATTTTCCGCGTCGGCGGCGGCTCCGACGAACAGACCATGGCTCGCACCAGGGACTATCTCGCGGCGCTGGTCAAAGGCTGGCGCGCCGAGCAGGTCCGTCAGATCGTGCGGGAAACACTCGATGAGTTGATCAATCCGTATATCTACGCCGAGGCCGCG
Organism: Dactylosporangium sp. CA-139114; assembly: GCF_050955725.1. NCBI lineage: Bacteria > Bacillati > Actinomycetota > Actinomycetes > Micromonosporales > Micromonosporaceae > Dactylosporangium > Dactylosporangium sp. CA-139114. The sequence goes on along the minus strand of NZ_CP192080.1, from coordinate 240,108 downwards.
CTGTTGATCGAGGAACACCGCGCCGCGGGCCGCGACGTGGTGCTCGTGTCCACCTCCGGGGACGAGATGGTCCGGCCGATCGGCGAGCAGCTCGGCATCACCGACATCATCGCGACGCGCATGAACGTCGGCGAGGACGGCTGCTACACGGGAGAGATCGACTTCTACGCGGCGGGCCCGAACAAGGTCGTCGCGGTCAAGGAGCTCGCCACCGAGCGCGACTACGACCTGGCGTCCTGCTACGCCTACTCCGATTCGGTCACCGACGCCGGGCTGCTGAGCCTGGTCGGGCACCCCACCGCGGTCAACCCCGACCGGGGGCTGCGCCGGATCGCGGTCGAGCGCGGCTGGCCGATGCTCGACTTCCGCCACCCGATCCCGCTGAGCCGGCGCCTGCGCGAGCGGCCCGCCGTGCCGGTCGCGGCGGCCGCGATCGGGCTGGGCGCGGTCGTGGCGATCGCGCTGGCGCTGTACAACAAGCATCGCAAGACCCGGGCCGCCCAACTGGCCGCGGCGCCGACCTCCTGAGCCCCACCAGTCACATTCTGGCGCACGGGGGTTCCGATCGGACCGCACGCGGCGTAGAAAAGGAAGTGCGAGGTCAAGGCCTCGTGCACGGCCGCCGGGCACCCACGAGCGATCAGCCGCGGTAGGCGCGTTGCAGCGGATCCGCGAGGACCGCTGCCAACGAACTCAAGGTGCACGCATGGTAACCCGGTAGGACGTGTGTGGCGGCGCCTCCCAAACCGAGGCGCCGTCCACTGTGTCCGGGGAAAACGGGGCACACGAGATCGCGGACGCGATCTAGGCTGTCGCAGCCATACCCCCACTCCACCCCGGAGGTAACCCCCCATGAACGCTGCTCTTGGTGAGATCAGCGCGGGCCAGGAGCTGGCCTACATCGGCCTGCTCGGCGTCAGCGGCCTCATCTGCATCGCCATCGGCGCGATCGGCTTCGGCCTCAACTCGGTCGGTCAGCGCGTGCTCAACGTCGCGATCGGCGTGGCCTTCATCGGCTACGGGCTGTACCTGCTGGTCGGCAACCCCGAGTCGGTCTACATCATCTGGTACGTGTTCATCGTGCCGATCGTGCTGATCATCAACGTGGTCAAGGCGGCCCGGGCCCGCAGCAGCAACTGAGTGCCGGAAGGCCGCGGGGACCCCCTACCCTGCGGCCTTCTCGCACACGTCGAGCAACTCCTGCGCGGCGCGCTCGGTCGCCGCCGAGAAATGGCGCAGCCACGATCGAACGCCATCAGGTGTACCGGTGGCAAACGCGTTGGCCGACCCGACGTACTCGGGTTCGCGGCTGCGGTGCCCCACATCCATCGCGAGCAGTCCCCGCGGGTCCAGCCCTCCCGCCACCAGGGTCAGCCGGGCCGCGGCTCGGGCGACGACCCCGTTGGGCCCGGCGAAGGCCTTGAGCGCCAGCAGTTCCCCGTGTACCACCGCCGCCTGCAACAGCACCGGCGCGTTCGTGCCCCCGGCGACCAGCGCGGCCAGCGCGTCCAGGCGCGGCACGACGTTCGGGTCGGCCGGCCGGCCCAGCTCACCGGCGGTCACCACGTCCCGCGCGACGAGCGTGTGCAGCTTGGCCAGCACCTGCCGCGGCGCCTTCGTCCACGTCCCCGACAGCCCGTCCAGCGCGGCCGTGGCCCGCAGCGCGCCCTGCACGACGGGGTCGGTGACCACGCCCGCACGCACGCCCTCCAGATCGAAGCCGTGGGTGTCGAGCGCGGCGCTGGCGACGGAGGTGCGCAGGGCGATCTCGGCCGCGACGGGGCCGCCCGAGCGGCGCAGCGCCCGGTGGCGCATGGCGGCATCGACCGCCGCGCGAGCCTGATCGAGCGCGGGGCGGACGTCGGCGAGATCCAGCAGCGGGGCGAGGGGATCGGACGGCACCCGTTGACGGTACAGTCCCGCTACTGTGAACAAAGTTTAGAGAAGAGGCGCCTTCTTTTCTGTCACACCCCCCAACTAGCCTCAGTGCGAGAGCTGGACCACATCGAGGAGCCATCTGCGATGAGCGAGACCTTGGAAAACCTTCTCAACGAGACACGGCAGTTCCCGCCGCCTGCCGAGTTCGCCGCCGCCGCCAACCTCACCGAAGGCGCCTACGCCGAGGCCCGGGCGGACCGTCTCGCGTTCTGGGAGCAGCAGGCGCACCGGCTGAGCTGGGCCAAGGAGTGGGACCAGGTGCTGGACTGGTCCAACCCGCCGTTCGCGAAGTGGTTCGTGGGCGGGCAGCTCAACGTGGCCTACAACTGCCTCGACCGCCACATCGAGGCCGGCCGCGGCGACAAGGTCGCCATCCACTTCGAGGGCGAGCCGGGCGACACCCGCACGATCACCTACTCCGACCTGCACCGCTCGGTCTGCCAGGCCGCCAACGCGCTCACCGACCTCGGCGTCGTGGCCGGCGACCGGGTCGCGATCTACCTGCCGATGATCCCCGAGGCCGCGGTCGCGATGCTGGCCTGCGCGCGCATCGGCGCCACGCACTCGGTCGTCTTCGGCGGCTTCTCGGCCGACTCGCTCAGCGGCCGCATCAACGACGCCAGCGCCAAGCTGGTCATCACCGCCGACGGCGGCTTCCGCCGCGGCAAGCCCAGCGGTCTCAAGAGCATCGTCGACGAGGCCGTGGTCAACACGCCGAGCGTCGAGAAGGTCGTCGTGGTCCGGCGCACCGGCCAGGACGTCGAGTGGGACGCCGAGCGCGACCTGTGGTGGCACGAGACGGTGGAGACCGCCTCCCCCGAGCACGCCGCGCAGCCGTTCGACGCCGAGCACCCGCTCTTCATCCTCTACACCTCGGGCACCACGGCCAAGCCCAAGGGCATCCTGCACACGTCGGGCGGCTACCTCACCCAGGCCAGCTTCACGCACCACGCCGTGTTCGACCTCAAGCCCGACAGCGACGTCTACTGGTGCACCGCCGACATCGGCTGGGTCACCGGGCACAGCTACATCGTCTACGGGCCGCTGTCCAACGGCGCCACCCAGGTCATGTACGAGGGAACGCCCGACACCCCGCACCGCGGCCGGTTCTGGGAGATCGTGCAGAAATACGGCGTGACGATCCTCTACACCGCGCCGACCGCGATCCGCACCTTCATGAAGTGGGGCGACGACATCCCCAAGCAGTTCGACCTGTCGTCGCTGCGCCTGCTGGGCTCGGTCGGGGAGCCGATCAACCCCGAGGCCTGGATGTGGTATCGCGAGAACATCGGCGGCGAGCGCTGCCCGATCGTGGACACGTGGTGGCAGACCGAGACCGGCGCCATCATGATCTCGCCGCTGCCCGGCGTGACGGCGGCCAAGCCCGGATCGGCCATGCGGCCCCTGCCCGGCATCTCCGCCGACGTGGTCGACGACCAGGCCAACTCGGTGCCCAACGGCGGCGGCGGTTACCTCGTGCTCCGCGAGCCGTGGCCCTCGATGCTCCGCACGATCTGGGGCGACGACGAGCGGTTCAAGGAGACCTACTGGTCGCGCTTCGACGGCATGTACTTCGCCGGCGACGGCGCCAAGAAGGACAGCGACGGCGACCTGTGGCTGCTGGGCCGGGTCGACGACGTCATGCTCGTCTCGGGCCACAACATCTCCACCACCGAGGTCGAGTCGGCGCTGGTCAGCCACCCGAAGGTGGCCGAGGCGGCAGTCGTGGGCGCGACCGACCCGACCACGGGCCAGGCGATCGTCGCGTTCACCATCCCGCGCGGCGGCGTCGAGACCGAGGGCGAGGCGGGCGAGGCCCTGATCCAGGAGCTGCGCAACCACGTCGCGAAGACCCTCGGCCCGATCGCGAAGCCCCGCCAGATCATGCTCGTCGCGGAGCTGCCGAAGACCCGCTCGGGCAAGATCATGCGCCGCCTGCTGCGCGACGTCGCCGAGAACCGCAGCCTCGGCGACGTGACCACGCTGCAGGACTCGACGGTCATGGACCTCATCGCGTCGGGCATGCAGTCCGGCAAGAGCGAGGACTGACGCTTACGCGCTGACACGGCCGCCGGATTCGGGACGCACAAACGCTTTCGAGTCCGGCGGCCGGCGCCCCCGCACAAAGACGCCCACCAAAAGCACCGGGCACGAGCGCATCGACGCCGACGCGCTCGGCGATCAGGCCAACGCCGGCGCCGCACCCGCGCCCGGCCCGAAAACAGCAGCCGGCGAACCACAGCCCCGCCCCGCCCCGCGCCAAGGTCGCCGCCTCCGACGCGCACCACGGCCACCCCACAGCCGCCGCCGGACTGCCGCATCCTTCGCGCAGCCGCCGCTGGACTACCGCCTCCGACGCACACCACGCACGTCGCGCACCGCGGCGGCGCCGCTAGGGTGGTCGGTCATGGCACGCAAACGTGGCAAGCGGGGGCAGTACCAGCCGGGCGATGAGTATTTCCTGCCGCAGACCGACGCCGAGCGGCGCGCACACGCCGATGCTCTCACCGCGGTGCATGCCGGGCACCGCTGCGCCGAACGCGCCGAGAACCTCTGCCATGCCGGCGAGCACTACGCCATGCTCGGCGAGCACGACCGGGCCGAGGAAGTGTTCCGCGAGGCGCTCGGCATCGAGGACGCCGAGCCTGGCAGCACCCAGGCCGTATACGCCTCGTTCCTGCTCGACCGGAGCCGCGACGACGAGGCCCTCGCGTTGATCGCCACGGTCCGGCGCCTGCATCCGGAGAGCCTCGACGTGTACGTCATGATCGGCGAGGCCCTCGAGACCCACGGCTACCCGCAGCAGGCCGCCCGCTGGTTCACCGCCGGCCTCGTCAGCCGGCTGGGGCACCTCGCCGACCTGCAGGGCAGCGACCTGCACAACGACTTCGGCGTCTTGATGCTCGCCAATGGGCGGTTCCGGGTGCGCCAGGCGCTGGAACTGCCGCCCGACCACATCGACTCCCTGGTCCAGCAGGAGCGGCAGGCCACTGAGGCTCTCGCCGAATCGGCCGGAGAGCCGGGACGGACGTAAAGAGGGGCGGCCCCCGGGACCGGGGCCGCCCCTGGAACGCGTAGGTGGAGCTACGCGTAGATCTTCACTGGAGTGTAGGTCTGCCGCGGGAAGATCTGGCCGATCTCCGCATCCGTCAGCCCGAAGCGGCCCTGCGCGACGGAGCCGAACACCGAGAACATGTTGTTCATCTCGGGCACGTCGCCGTTGACGAGGGTGTCGAGGCCGTTCCAGGCGCCCAGCACCTTGCCCGCGAGCTTCTTGCCCGACAGCACGATCACGCCGCCGCCGTGGCCGTGGTCGCTGCCGCCGCCGTTCTCGGCGACGCGCCGGCCGAACTCGCTGGAGACCATCACGGTGACGTTGGCGGCGAGGTCGGCGCCGAGGTCGTCGAAGAACGCCGCCATGCCGGCCCCGAGCTCGCCGAAGTGCTGGGCGAGGTAGCCGCCCCGGGTGCCCTGGTTCTCGTGGGTGTCCCAGCCGCCCATGCCGATCGTGGCGATGCGCACGTTGGCGCCGCCCTTGATGAGCTGGGCGAGCTCCTTGAAGGCGTTGCCGACGCCGGTGTACTTCGCGTTGTTCGCCGGCGTGTAGCCCTCCTGCGCCAGCTTGCTCGCGAGCGTGAGCGCGTCGATGCCGGCCTTGACCGGGGTCGCGATCGGGTGGTCGACGCCCGTGAAGAGCGTCTTGATCGCGTCGACGGTCGGCTGCCGGAACTTGCCGTCGCCGTTGACGTTCAGCGACGCCACGCTGTTGAGGGCCAGGGCGCCACCGCCGCCGACGAGCGAGCGGGGCAGCGTCGAGCCGATGCCGACGGCGCGGAATGCGGTACCGGGGCCGAGCTTGTCGGCCAGGTTCGTCAGCCAGCCCATGCCGCCCGTCTCGGCCGGGAGCCCGCCGAGCTGGCAGGTGTCCGTGGCCGCGAAGTGGCTGCGGTCGAGCCGGCGGTCACTGACGCCGGGGATGAACGCGAGCTGGCCGGCGTCGAGGTATTTCTTCAGCGGCGCGAACGACTCGTTGAGCCCGAACCCGCGGTCGAGCGCGATCGAAGTGCTCTCCGGCAGCGTGAAGCTCGGCCGGACCCGGTTCAGGGTGGCGTCGTTCATCGGCGCGAAGAGCGAGAGCGCGTCGGCCCCGCCGTAGAGGAACACGTGGATGAGCGTGCCCGTCGGCGTGGCCGCGAACGAGGCCTGCGTGGTGAGGAACTGGCTCGTCGCCAGGGCCGTGGTGGTGGCCGCGGCGCCGACGAAGAACCGGCGGCGGGTGACGCCCCGGCCGTCCTCCTGCTCGTCCTCCTGGCGGGACAGCTCGAGGTACCGGTCGCGCGTGCTCTTCTGCTCTTCCTTCACCACCTCGGCCTCGGCCCGCAGGGCGGCCTCGAAGCGGTTGGGACCGAGCCGCAGCAGGTCCGGGACCTCCGGGTGGAGCAACTTCTTCCGCACTGGCTTCTCCATGGTGTGCCGCCTACCGGAGGTGGTGGTGGGGAGTGGCGAAGATCGCGCGCACGACCGCCGCGATGCCGCCGTTGAACGTGGCGTCCACCGGGGTGGAGGCGGTCATCGTCGGGCTCACGATGTGCAGGATCGCGGTCTTGCGGTCGTTGTCGAGCGTCACGTTGATGAGCTTCTTGGTGAGCGCGTCGAGGTATGCGCCCGCGGTGCCCGGCGGGTTGGCGATGAGCGCCTCGGGCTTGGTCCACGTGAACTGGCGCCGGCCGCCGGTGATCGCGGTGTACGCGTCGTTCCACTGGTTGACCATGGTGCCGGCCGAGGTCCAGGCGACGTACACGTCGGCGTACCCGTTCGGCGTGGGCAGCTCCATCGGCGCGTGGCCGAACTCCTCGAGCTTGCGCATGATGTCGCCGAGGCCCTGGACCATCGGGCTCATGTTCGTGTTGTTCGAGGTGAAGCCGGCCGGGGCGTCCGCGCCGATCTCGAGGGCCCGGTAGGTGGCGGTCAGGTACTCGCCCGGCCGGCGCACCTTCTGCCCGACGGACTCCCAGAACTCCGTGCGCGACAGCATGGTCATCAGTACCGCCGACATGTTGCTCTTCTTGTCGAGGTACGTCTTGGCCATCGCGTCGACGAGGGTCTTCGGCGGGACGTCGGACACGAATCGCGTCGCGAGGTTCTGCGCCATGTACTGCGCCGTGTTCGGGTGCAGCGCGATGTACCGGAAGTACGCCTCCTGCACCGCCTCGCCCGCCTTGGCGTCGCCGTTCGGGTGCGTGAAGCCCATGATCTTCACGGGGCCGACGTAGTGCTGCTCGGGCCGGTACACGTACTGGTTGTCCCGGACCGAGCGCCCGGTCTGCAGCATGGCGGCCTGGCGCACGTCGGTCTCGTTGTAGCCGTTGAACGCCCCGACGGTGTACAGCTCGAGGTTCTCGCGGGCCAGGTTCTCGTTGACCTGGTCCTTGGTCGACTGCTGCTGGTCGAGGTAGATCAGCAGCGCCGGGTGCTTGTTCGCGGCGACGAACATGTCGACGTAGTTGCCGAGCGCATACTTGCGGATCACGTCGCGGTCGAAGGACGCGCGGGTCAGCTCGTTGCCGTCGTGGAAGGCCGCGACGTGCAGGAAGTCCTGGAAGAAGTCGACCATCATCTCGAAGAGCTGGCGGTCGCTGAAGAGCTGCTTGGCGATGGCGTACCGGACGTTCTGGTCATCCGCGTGGATGCCCTTCTTGTCCAGGTCGTCGCGCTGGGCCTTGAGCTGGTCGTACGACATCGCGTAGGTGACGAGCTCGGCGTCGGCCTTCTGCTCGCCCCGGGTCAGCGGGATCGTCTCGGGCTTGAGCTGCTTGTCGATCCAGCCGTTGATGCCCAGCCTGTTGATGTCGCTGATGACCTTCGCGTTCGGCCCGAACGTGAGCCGGCTGGCCAGGTGGCGGACCGGGTCCTTCTTCGGCAGCACGGTGTTCGCCTTGACCACGGCGGCCTTGGCGGCGTCGCCCGGGGTGCCGAACGAGGCGCCGGACGTGGGCGTGTTCTTGCGGATGCCCAGCCCCGCCTCGCCGTTCATGAGGCTCTGGTTCTGGTCGACGTACGCCGGGACGGTGTTGTCCACCGGGGCGTCGGCCGCGGCCGGGTCGGTGCCCGGGTGCGCGCCGTTGCCGAAGAACTGCGTCACCGCGTACGCGCCGCCGCCGATCAGCGCGGCCGCGCCGCCGCCGATCGCGATCATCGCGGAGCGCCGGCGCCAGTTCGACGGCTCGTCGTCGTAGTCCGCCTCGTCGTCGATGTCCGGCAGGGCCTCGCGGCCGCGGGGCATCGCGTTCGGGTCGTAGAAGTGCGGCCCGGAGCCGCCGCGGTCGGCGGGCATCGAGCCGGGCCCGCGCGGCCCGGCGGAGCGGGGGTCGCCGTAGCCCGGCCGGCCGTAGCGACCGGTCTGGTCCTCGTAGCCCGACTCGTAGTACGAGTCGTCGGCGTACGGGTCGTAACGCTCGTTCATCTACCGGTCCCGATCAGACGAATGGGGGCGCGCATTTGTCGATCGGAAGGTAGTAGCTGCTCAGATGCCGTACAACCCGTGCTTGAAGCGCACTGAACAGGACTTAAGACAAGCGCGGTAACCCAAGGTCACCAGCACTGTGGCAACACCCTTGAATACGCTCCTGAGCTGCTGAAACACTTGTAACAACGGGGCGGTTGAGGAACGGTTTACACAGGTACATTTAAGGTGTCGTTGCAAGTCGCCGAATGCCCGGTTCGATGTCCGATTCAGACCGATTCGCCCATGCGAATGTGTCGGTACTCCACCCCGGCGCACGTCGGCCCGTGGGCGATCGACATACGCCGTTCGTCGAGGTCGAGCACGAGCGCGAACAGCGACTCGGTCCGGTCCGCCGCGGCGGCGTCCGGTTCGTCGTGGCGGCAGATGGACTGCGGGAACCCGCCGTGGTCGCGCAGCACCGCCTTGATCCGGTCCTCGCCGATGAGCCCGTCCCCGAGCAGGCGGCGCGCCCGGGCCGAGCGGAAGAACGAGGAGCTGCCGATGTACTTGAGCGTGTCGACGGCACTCAGCGCGCTCTCGAAGTGGTTCGCGTGCGTGATCACGCCGTCGGACGGGTGCACGAATCCCACGTCGCCGGGGGCGACCTCGACGTCGATCGCCTCGCCCGGCGTGTCCTCGGCGAAGGCCTGGCCCATGAGCAGGTTGATGCTCGCGCCGCGCGGGACGGCACACACGGCCCTGAGCGCGGCGCCCAGGTGCGGGGCGTCGAGGGCCGCGCGGAGCAGGACGTGGTACGGCACGCCGCCGTCGCGCCTGTCGTGCTCGGAGCCGAGCATGTTGACGCAGACGCCGAGCCCAGCATCGTTGAGCCCGGCCTTGGCGAGCATGCCGGCCTCGGTGAGCGCGAGCACGCGGCGGCCGAGCTCGTCGGTCGTGTCGAGCAGCAGCGCGTAGGGGCGCTGGTCGGGGTGCCAGTCCCAGTTCTGCGCGAGCAGCGTGTGCCCGCTGGCGGTGCGCTGGCCGAGCACGGCGATCGCGGTGCACTCGCTCGGCTCGGCGCCGGGGTTGGCGCTGTACATCAGCTCCGTGCGGCCGTTGAGGGCGTAGATCTCGTCGACATCCACCCGGGCGCCCTCGGCCACGCCGTCGAGCATCTCGGCCACGCGCGGTGCGTGACGGTGGGCCGCGTCGCGAAACAGCGCTCCGTAACCGCGGGCCTGCTCGACGTCGATGCCGACCGCGGCGAAGCGGGCCAGGTAGTTCGCGGTGTTCGCGGCAATGGCGTGCGCCGCGACCGAACCGTACGTGATACCGCACTTACGGGGAGTGCCAGTGGCGGAGATCAACGGCAACGGCGGGTGCATGGGCTGAACGCTAGCCGGTCGCCTGGCGTGATTTCGACCGGCTTGGCCCTACGCTGAGCGGCATGAACCCCGCGGTGGACGACACATGCGTCATGATCGACGGGCCGTGGTCGCACCGATTCGTGAGCGCCAACGGCAACCGATTCCACGTGGTGGAGGCCGGCACCGGGCCGCTGGTGCTGTTCCTGCACGGGTTCCCGGAGTTCTGGTACGCGTGGCACAACCAGCTCCCGGCCCTCGCCGACGCCGGCTTCCGCGCGGTCGCCGTCGACCTGCGCGGCTACGGGGCGAGCGACAAGCCCCCGCGCGGTTACGACGGGTACACGATGGCCGGCGACGTCGCCGGGCTCATCCGCGCCCTCGGTGAGCGCAGCGCGATCCTGGTCGGCTCCGGCTACGGCGGGATGATCGGCTGGGCCACCGCCGCGTTCCACCCGAAGATGGTCCGCCGCCTGGTCGTCCTGGGCGCCGCCCACCCGCTGCGGCTGCGCGCCGGGCTCGCGACCGACCCGCGGGGCCAGCTGGCCGCGGCCAGGCCGGTGCTGCGCTTCCAGGTGCCCCGCTTCGAGCACGTCCTGACGCGCCACGACGCCGCGCTGGTCGGTGATTACCTGCGCCGGTGGGGTTCGCCGGAGTGGACCGCCCGGGAGTCGTACCGCGAGTACGAGGCCTGCTGCCGCTCCGCGATGCGGATCCCGCAGGCGGCCTTCTGCGCCCTGGAGACCTATCGCTGGGCGGTCCGCTCGGCGCTGCGGCTGCAGGGCTACCGCTTCGTGAAGCTCCTGCAGCAGCCGGTCACGGCCCCGACCCTCCAGCTGCACGGCGCCCTGGACCCGGCGGTGCTGCCGCGCACGGCCCAGGGATCCGGCCGATACGTGCTGGCCGAGTACGAGTGGCGGCTCCTGCCGAACGCCGCGCACTTCCCGCACCTCGAGCAGCCCGACCTCGTCACCGGCGAGATCATCCGCTGGACCAAGGCCGGCTGAGCGCGGGTTTTTTGTTCTTGCACCGCGGACCTGGCTAGGGCGATCCTCCCGGCCGAAGGCCCTTGGATCGCCCTATTGTCTGGCGGGAGCAACGGTCCGCCGGTGACGCGGCCCGAGCCATGGTTATACGCGGTATTCGCGCAGGTCACTGACCTCGGCGCGGGGGGCCCAGCCCTGGTACACGCCGTAGTCGAACTCCTCGAGGCCGAGTTCGGCGGCGACCGGGGCGCGGCCGCCGGTGTACTCGACGCGGAACCAGCCCTCGTGCTCGCCCAGGACGATGAACGGCTGGTCGCGCCAGAAGCAGGTCGTTCGGACGTAGACGAGTTCGTCGACGTCGTTGCGCGCGACGATGCGCCGGTAGCGGCCCGGGCGGACCTCCTCGAAGCCGTCGCTCGCGTCGGGGCGGTAGAGCCGGACGTCGTCGCCGTCGGGGCTGGCCTCGTACTCGGCGCCGCGCCACCGCGCCGCGTAACCGTCTCGGATCACGGCGTCGCCTTCCGCCAGGCCGGCCCGTCGGCGTCGAGGCGGGCGATGAGGTCCTGCCGGCCGTCGCGGCGCAGGCGCCACAGCTCGGCGTTGTGCGGCAGGCGCGCGCTGTCGACCTTGAACTCGGCGATGACGTCGCCGGTCTCGCTCGGGGCGAAGCCGTTGCCGCGGAAGGGCGGGCGCTCGATGACCCAGCCCTCCATCGCGCGCATGGCCTCGAACGATGACCCGCCGTAGGGGATGCGGTACAGATCGCCGCGGTAGGCGATCCAGCGCAGGACGTAGGCCTCCTCGGCGTCGGGCTTGAACGACGACCCGGCGTAACCGAGGCCCAGCGCGTTGTAGAGCTGCTCGGGCGTCTCGAGGTGGCCGACCTCACCGGCGCGGTGCACGAAGCCCGAGACACGGTCGTAGTTGCGCTCGAGGTAGTACGAGAGCTGCTCGGGCGAGATCGGCTTCTGCATGACCTGCTCGAGGCCGGAGCCGGGCGGCTCGTACGCCGGGCGCTTCTCCGGCTGCGCCTCCGGCTTGGGCGCCGCGGCGACGGGCTGCTCGTCCGGGTCGTCCACGCCGAGGCCCATCTCGGTCGCCCAGCTCGCGAGCTGGATGACCTCGGTGCCGGGCAGGACGGCGCCGGCGGGCGACTCCGGGTTGATCGCGAACGCCAGCTGGTCGCCGGGCGGCCACTGCCGGATCAGGCGCGTGAACTTGATCCAGCTGCCCCGCGCGTCCTCGCCGAGCCGCTCGGTCATGCGCTCCTGCGACGTGAAGACGACGAGGTGCGGCAGGCCGTTCATGTGCTCGGTACGCCACTTCGCCGGCTCCACGGGCCCGTCGCCGGTCCAGAACGGGATCAGGACCTTGGCCAGCAGCAGCGTGGACAGGAAGCGGTCCGTGCTGTTGGCCTGGACGGCCTCGAACAGGTCCTTCTCGACCGTGTTCGCCGGGTGGAAGTCGGCCGCGGGCGCCTTCGGCCGCTCCGGCTCCGGCGCCGATTCCGCCACGGGCGCGGGGGCCGACGGCGGGGTCACGACCTCGGCGTCGACGATCTCGTCGTGCAGCCGCACCGGGGCGTCCTCGACGATCTCGGGCTCGACCACGGACTCCGGCGGCTGCGGGGCTTCCTCCTGGTACGCCCACGAGAAGCCGCCGTCCTGACCCGCCTCGCCGCCGCCCTGGTACCCCTGCCCCGTGCTCGGCAGCGCGTCCTGCATCACGGGCCGGAACCCGCTGGCGGACGCGGCCTCGCTCGGCGGCGCGGCGCTGTGGTCGTCGAACTTCGGCAGGTCCTGGACCACGGACTGCTGGAAGTCGGGGCGCTCGGCCTCGCCGTCCTCGAAGAACGAGCGGAGCTCGGGCGACGGCTCGGCCGCGACGGGCACGGACTCGGCGTCGCGGGCGGGGCCGGGCAGGAAGAACGAGCCGGTGTTCTCCTTCTCGAACCCGCTCGGCCCGCCCGCCGCCGGCCGCGTGTCCGTCCAGGTCGACTCCGGGCGCGGGGCCGGGGTGGAATCGATCGTCGGTGGCTGCTCGGCGAGCGACGGCAGGCCGGAGGCGAACGAAGCCTGGGACGGCTCGTCCTCGGGCTCGGAGCGCAGGTCGGCGAGCGCGGCGTACGGGTCGCGAATCGGCGGGTCCTCCGCCCGGGACTCGCCGAACGCGTTGAACGGCCGCGGCTCCGCCACCTCCTCGAAGAACGGGCGCTGCTCGTCCTCGCGGGCCGGCTGGTCGCCGAAGAAGCTCCGCTGCGGTTCGGCGGCCGGCGGCTGGACCTCGGCCCGCCCGCTGAAGAACGTCCCCGGGGCCTCGTCGACGGCCGGCTCGGCCGGCGACGGGGTGCCCCAGGCGGAGAAGGGCTGCTCGGCGGGCTGGCTGTTCGCCCACGCGCTGTCCGCCCAGGACGTCTGGCCGCTCTCGGGGCGAGCCGGCTCGGCGGGCGGCTGTTGCGGGTGCGAGGACGGCTCGAACAGACTCCGGCCGCCCGCGTCGGACCCGCCGCCGAAGAACGGGTGCTCGTCGAGGTCGGCCGCGCGGCCGAAGCCGGCGCTGCGCGCCGCCGAGGACGTGTCACCGAACGACTCGGACGAGGGCTCGTCGGCCTCGGGGCTCTCGACGTCGAGGCGGCTGAAGCCGGGCCGGTCGAACACCGGGCGGTCGAACGGCAGCGGCGCGGACGGGTCCGGGTCGGGCGCGGGCGGCACCGGCGTCGGGGCGGCGGAAGCGGCCTGCGACCACGACTGGCCGCCGTTCGGGGGCTCGGCGGGCTGGAAGGCCTCGCCACCGCCGTGGGCGGCGAGTCCGGGCCGGCCGGGGCGGACGTCGGCGGAGCCGCTCCACCCGGACCGGATCGGCTGCGTCGCCTCGCGCGGCACGACGGGCTCGGCGGGCGGGTAGGGCGCCGGCTCGGCGGGGACCGGCCGGGACGGCAGCGGGTCGCCGGACCGATAGGAACCGGAGCGGTAGGAGCCGGTGTCCACGGCACCGGGCCGCGGCGGCAGGACCTCGCCCGAAAGCGGCCGGGACGGCAAGGGCTCGCCCTGGACCGGCCGGGGCGGCAGCGGCTCGCCCGAGCGCGGGCCGGTGCCCGAGCCCGAGCCCGGTCGCTGCGGCAGCGTGCCACCGGGGCGGAACGTCGGCTGCGAGTCCGCCTCCGGCCGCGAGGTCTGCGGCTGCCGGGTCGGCAGCGGCGGCCCCGACGTCAGCGGAAGGTCCGGCGGCGGCTGCCACGCGGCCGGAATGACCGGCTCCGCGTGCTCGGTGTAGATCTCGCCGAGGCTGCGGGCGGGCTCGCGGCGCGGCCAGTACCGGCGCGGATCCCCGCCCTCGTCGCCACCCCCGGCGGGCCTTGAGGGCAGACCGGAGTCGCTCACCGGGCGCTGCGGCAGGCCGGAATCCCCGGAGGGGCGCTGGGGCAGACCGGAGTCGCTCACCGGGCGCTGCGGCAGGCCGGAATCCCCGGAGGGGCGCTGGGGCAGGCCGGAGTCGCCGACGGGGCGCTGGGGCAGGCCGGGATCGGCCGCGGGGCGCATGGGCGGGCCGGGGTCGCTGAGCGCGCGGGAAGGGCGGCCGGTCGGGCGCCCGGGCAGGATGGACGGCGGGCGCTCGGCGGGCGGGCCCGAGGCGGGACGGTCGACGCCCGAGAACAGCTCGCGCTCCCCGGGCACGTCCAGCGACTTGCGGTCGGAGTCGTCGAAGAGCCCGCGCGGCGCCGCCCCGGGGAACGACGCGCGGCCGCGGACCGACCCGGCGCCCGAGGTGGGCGCGGGCAAGGTCGGGCCGTTGTCGGCGGGTGGCGGAGGTGCGGGGCGAGCGGGCGCGGCCGGTGGGGGCGTGAAGGACCGGCCCGCGGAGCGCTCGAAGTTGATCGGGCGATCCGCCCGAGTGGGCAGGAAGGCCCCGGGAGGCGCCACATCCGGCATCGGTACCTCGCGCCGAGGCGGCGCGGGCGGGACCGGGGGCACCGGGGGCTGCTCCGCCTTCATACGCTGACGCTCGATCGGCGTCGGCGCGGGCTGGTTCGGCACCGGGCGGACGGGCACCTGCGCGGTCGCGCGGGTGCGCTGCGACGCCTGCTCCATGCGCGCCCGCGCCCCGAGGGTGCGCCCGGGCAGCCGGACATCGCCGCGGCTGATCTGGGTCACGAACCACGACGGCAGGTAGCCCTCGATGGGCAGCCCCGGATTGACCGCGAGCCACCACTCGACGTTGGGCCAGATCCCCGCGAGCTCGCGGAACGGAACCCGCCGGTGCGTGCCGGGGTGCCCCGCGAGGCACTCCTGCAGCGCGGACGGTGAGGTGAAGGCGAGCACGTGCGTGCGGCCCTCGGTGGTCCAGGTGCCCCACCCGCCGTCGCTGCCGGGTGAACTGTCGGGCGCGATCGGCAGCAGGACGTCGGTGCGCGCCAGGATGCGGAAATACTGCTCCTGGTCGTTTGCGCGCAGCGCGTCACGCATGGCGACCTCGGCCTCGGTGGCCGGTTCCCACTCGCTCAACGGCCACCCCCTCTTCGGGCTCGGAAACCGCCGCGTCGCGAAACCTAACCTATACGGCCACGGCAATTCGAGGGGTACGACGCGGGCAAGCGCTTCGGCCAGCATAGCGATCGAAGGCCGGGGGCTCACAGGGCTGTCTCATTCGCGGCACCCGTACGAGCCGTTCGACGCCTGAACCCGTCGAGTCGGACGACAGGAGCGCAGCGACGGGGCAGCCCATCGATGCCTCAGCCCCTAGCATGACGCCCATGCCCCGCCGGCGCATCTCGACCGCTTTGGCGGCTTTGTCGACTTTTGCGGCAATGCTCAGCATGAGCCCGATCGCGCACGCTTGGGCCCCCGTCGCCTGCCCGAGCCCGCCACGCCGGCCCGAGCCCGCGCCGACCGGGGTGCCGTGGCCTTGGCAGCGGTACGACCAGTCAAGGCTCAACGCTCTCGCCGACGGCCACGGGATCGTGGTCGCGGTCGTCGACTCCGGCGTCGACGCGCGCCACCCCCAGCTGCGGGGCGCCGTCGAGCCCGGCCCCGACCAGCTCGACGGCGGCGACTCCGCGCTCGACTGCGTCGGCCACGGCACCGGCGTCGCGGGCATCATCGCGGCCCGTCCGTCCCCGGCGACGGCGTTTCGCGGCCTGGCCCCGGCGGCCACGATCCTCGCCCTGCGCGTCAGCGAGCAGACCGAGGGCGGCGACGGCACCCCGACCGGCCGCCGCGGCACGCCCGCCGGCCTCGCCAACGCGATCCGCGACGCCGTCGCCCACAAGGCGCGGGTCATCAACCTCTCGCTGGTGTCGTACTCCGACGATGCCGCCGTCCGCGACGCCGTCGCGTTCGCCCAGCGCAACGACGTCGTGGTCGTGGCCGCGGTGGGCAACGGCGCCGAGCGGGGCAACCGCACCCCGTTCCCGGCGGCCTACGACGGCGTCATCGGCGTCGGCTCGATCACGCCGGACGGCCAGCGGGCCCCGTCGTCGCAGACCGGCGCGTACGTGGACCTGGTCGCCCCCGGCGCCGGGATTGTGACGACCGCAACACCGCAGGGCTGGGCGACGATGGACGGCACCAGCTTCGCCGCCCCGTTCGTGTCGGCGGCGGCCGCGCTCCTGCGCCAGTACCGCCCCGAGCTCTCCGCCCCGGAAGTGGCCGCCCGGCTCATCGCCACCGCGGACGGCGGACGGGCCGGACCGGGCTACGGCGCCGGGGTCCTGAACCCTCTCCGCGCCCTCACCGAGCTCACCGGCGCCTCGCCGGACCCGGGCGCCCGCGCCCCGGCCGAACCCGCCCGGCCCGACGCCGCCGCGCGAGCCGCGGCCACCCGAACGACGGTGGGCTGGGCGTCTGCGGGCCTGGCCGCGGTGCTCCTGGCGCTCGTCCTGTCCGCGGTCCTCCCCCGAGGCCGCCGGCGCGGCTGGCGACCCGGCCTCCGAGCACTCCGATCCGCATCCGAGCCGCCCGCGGATCCCACGGCACCGGCATTCGGCCCGCCGAACTGAGAGACGGCGCCCCCCGCCCAGGGGCGCGCCTCTCCCGGGTCTGCGCTCCTCCACAATTGGGGGGCAGCGCCCCCTGCCCAGAGGCGCGCCGCCCCGGGCCGCCGGTGACCCCCGGCGGCACCGGCGTTCGGCCCGCCGAACTGAAGGGCGGCGCCCCCTGCCCAGAGGCGCGCCGTCCCCAGGCCGCCGGTGACCCCCCGGCGGCACCGGCGTTCGGCCCGCCGAGTTGAGGGCAGCGCCCCCTTTGCTCGGAGGCGCGCCGCCCACTCACGCCGGGAGCCGCGCGTCAGCCGCTGCCCGGGAAGAGGTGCGTGTTGCGGGCCTCGGTCTCCTGGTACCGCTGCATCGCCTCTTCGACGCCCACCTTGATGTCGCGCAGCATCTGCGCGAGGTCGGCGCCGGCCCGCTCCCAGTTCGCCTGCCGCAGCGCGTAGGCGTCCTTGGCGTCGCCCTCCCAGCCGCCCGTGAGGCGCCGGCCGAGCTGCGACACCTCGTCGAGGCGCGAGTGCAGCGTGTTGAGCGCGGTCTGGATGGACTGACTCGTGTGCTCCAGCGCCCCGAAGTCGACTACCAGCATGTCGTCCATGTGAGCCTCCGGTCTCAGCCGCCGAGCGCGGACAGGTCGGCGTTGCCCGCGCGGCGCATCGCCCCGGCCGCCTCGGCATCGGTGGCGCCGTAGTTCCGCCCCGCCGTGCGCAGCCCCTCGGACGTCTCGAGCAGGTTCCGGTTGAGCACGCCCTGGTCGTGCTTGAACGCGAGCTTCACCTGCTCGAAGGTGCGCCCGCCGGCCCCCTGCCAGCCCGCGCGCGTGACTTCCAGCTCCCGCATCAACGTGTTGAGCATGCCCTGCAGCTCGCCGTTGACCTGTTCGAACCGCTGCGCGGCCGAGCTGAGCTCGGCCTGTTGCGCCTGCGTGGTCTGCACCACCGGCGATCACCCCGTTTCTCCTAGTGGACGCCGGGCCGGACCGGAGTTCCGCACGCAACGACAGCGGCCGATAACCCTTGGTCAGCCCGAAAACAGGCCGACCGTATCGGCCTCGACCGATCCCCCACCAGTCCCAATGCTTCGCTGTGGATAACTTCCGGCATTTCGCCCACCGGCACCGCCGCGCTCTCGGCTTCGCAGGCCCGGATCTGCTCCTGTCCGGCGCGGCGTTCACCGGCACCGCCTGCTTGGCGGCAGTCGATCAGCGCGGAGGACGCCGCACCCTGGCGGCCGCCGGCAACGGCGCTGACCAGCGCGCCGGCCCCGAGCGGTGGTGCCGAAGGCCGAACGAAGGCCGCCGTGGGCGTCGGCCTTTAAGATGTCCGGCATGGCGGAGGGCCGCTCGTTCATCAAGTGGGCCGGCGGCAAGACGCGGTACGCCGCCCAGCTCGTCGCCGCCGCGCCGCCGTTCACCGGCCGATACTGGGAACCCTTCATGGGCAGCGCCGCCGTCTTCTTCGAGCTGCGCCCGGCCAAGGCGGTGCTCTCCGACGCCAACCCCGAACTTGTAGCCTGCTTCCAGGCCGTCGCCGCCCAGCCGGAGGCGGTGATGGAGCGCCTGGACGCGATGGCGAACACGCCCGAGGAGTTCGAGCTCGTCCGGCGCCAGGACCCCGCGAGCCTGGGCCCGGTCGAGCGGGCCGCGCGCGTCATCTACCTCAACAAGACCTCCTTCCGGGGCCTGTGGCGCGTCAACCGCCGCGGCGCGTTCAACGCTCCCTATGGGGCCTACGACCGCCCGTACTATCGCCGCGAGACGCTCCTGGAGGCCTCCCAGGCGCTCGCCGGGGCCGACGTTCGCCTGTGCGACTTCGCCGACGCGCTGCGCGAGGCGGCCGCGGGTGACTGGGTGTTCCTGGACCCTCCGTATCTGCCGGAGGGTGGGTTCGCGGATTTCAAGCGGTACACGCCGGGGCAGTTCCGAAACGCCGACCACGAACGGCTGGCGGCCGAGATGCACGACGCGTCGAGGCGCGGGGTGTTCCTGACGATGACGAACAGCGACACCGCCGCGACGCGGCAGATCTACGCGGGCTTCAACGAGACGCGCATGGCGACGCGCCGCGACATCAACCTGCGGGCATCCGCCCGAGCGAGCTTCGACCTGGTGCTGACGAACTACTGACGGCTCCTCCTCCCTAGGCCCCGTGCTGCGCGGGTTACGACACCGGTAGCCAGGCCCGCGCGGGTCACACGCAGACGAAATCTCGGCTCCGCGTCGCTCCGACCCCAGTCATGAAACAGGCGCTAGCCGACGACGGCGGCGGCCGCGCCCGGGTCGAGCGCCGGTCCCGCGGGCAGGAGCGCGACCACCTGACTCGGGACGGTGACGGGCCGCTCGCCGTCGAACCCGAGCGCGCCCAAAGCGTCGGGCACCGGCACCGCGTGGCGCTTTCCGAGATCGGTGACGAGGGTGAGAACACCTGTGTCCGTCCGCACCAGCGCGCCGGTTCCGGGCCGGATCACCACGCGATCGGCCAGCACCGCGCCCTCCGCCGTGGCCGCGGCCGTGCGCAGCGCGTGCGTGAGGTCCGGGAGCTTGGGGTCGAGGGTGAGGGCATCGGCGGCACAGACGGCGTGGGGAGGGCTGTCGACCAGCTCCGGCGGCGTGACGGGCAGCGCACCGGCGCCGCCCGGGTCCGGTGCGAACGCCTCGACCCGCCGGCCCTGCACCAGCGCGGAGAACTCCGCGGGGCTGAGCGGCAGGAGCTTCCCGCCCGGCTGCACGCCCTGCGTCTCGGGCGCGGCGAGCAGGAGCTGGGCCTGCAGCGGCGTGACCGAGGCGAGCCCGTCGGCGGTGACGATGAACGCGTCGGTGCGTTGGCCGGCTGACACGCCGTACAGCTGCCCGATCTTGCCGGCCGGTGCCGAGTCTCCGCGGTCGGGCACGGCCGGGGTGACGAGGTCGGTTCCGCTCGGCACGGCGTGCAGCAGCGCCTGCGCCGCCGCCACCTGCGGTCGCGCCGACCAGACCAGCGCGGGCAGGGCCGTGGCGGGCTGCCGGACGAGGTGCTTGAACCCGTGCCACAGCAGATAGGTCTGCCGGTCCGCGGAGGTCATCAGCAGGCCTTTGTCGGCTGCGGGTGTACCGCCCGAGGGCCCCCCACCCACGAACAGCACCGACCCCTCGGGCGTCGAGCACACCGCCCACGGGTCCTTGAGCAGGGCGGACGCGGGCGGCAGCGAGCTCGGCGCGCCCGGGATGCCCAGGGTCTCGCCGCGCGGCGCCCCGGACAGCGCCGAGCGGGGCACGACCACGGTCGGCGCGCCGGTCGAGCCGAGGATGAGCAGCGCGGAGGCCTGGTTGAGGACGGGGTGGAGGACCTCGTCGCGGTACACGAACAGGGCTCCCGACTCCTGCTCGACGATGACCGCTCGGTCGTTGCGCCATTTGCCAGAACTCCCCGGGCGCAGCGCCCCGACCGCCGCCGCGCCGCCGACACCCAGCGCGGCGAGCAGAACGCCGACCAGCGTGGCCCCGGCGACCCGGCGAAATGGCGGCTGAGCAGGGTCGGTGTCACGGACGACGAGGGCGGAGACGACCCGCTGAACCACGAACTGGTACGACTGCAGCTGGTCCTGCCGCGACGCCATCGGCCCCCCAAAATTGTCGTACCGGCGCCATACGATAAGTCCCTCACTTCATCGGCGGGGGGCGATATGTCGACGGGGACGCGAGTGGTGCTCGGCCAGGGCGCGGTCGCCCTGGCCGCCGTGGCCTGGGCGCTCGGCGGCTGGGCGCTCGCGGCGATCCCGGTCGCCCTGGTGCTCCTGGCGCTCACGCCCCTGCCGCTGGCGCGGTGTCTCCGGCGGCGGGATCTCCCCGTGGGCGCCGGACCAGCCGCGCTGCTCGGCCTGATCCGGCCGGGCGCGACGACCTCGACCATCGACGTCGACGGCGCCGACGTCGGCGTGCTCGAGGACACCGACGGGCTCGCGGCGATCATCCGCGTCGGCGACCTGTCCGCCCTGCTCGGCACCGCCTTACCGCCCTTACCCGCGCTCAGCTCGCTGGTGCCGGCGCCCCGGCCGGGCGTGCCGGAGGTGCGCGTCCAGCTGCTGATCAGCGCGGTCACGGCCGCGGCACCGTCGCCCGCGCCGTCCATGACCTCATATCGGCAGCTCACGGACGGCCGCGTGCTCGCGCACCAGCGAGTGCACGTCGCCGTGCGGGTGCGCCGGGCGGGCGGGTTCCGGCGAGCTGATCTGGAGCAGTCTCTTCTGGTTGCGGTACGGCGTGTCGAGCGCATGCTCGCCCGAGCGAGACTGCCGGCTCGGCCGCTGTCGGAGCTCTCGGCGCTGGCGGCGATCGCGGAGGCGGCCCAGCACGACCCGGCGCACGCCGTGCGCGAGACGTGGTCGGGCCTGCGGCTCGGCGGGCTGCACCAGGCGGTGTTCCGGGTCCGGCGGTGGCCCGAGCAGGGCCCGCTGATGAGCCGCCTGCTGGCCCTGCCGACCTCGGTGACGACGCTTTCGCTGGCCGCCCAGCCCGTAGCCCGCAGCGGCGGAGCGCTCGGCGATGGAGCACTCAGCGGCCGAGCACTCAGCGGCCGAGCACTCAGCGGCCGAGCACTCAGCGGCCGAGCACTCGGCGGCCGAGCACTCGGCGGCGGAGCGCTCGGCGGCGGCTCCGGCCCGCCCGCCGACGCCGGCGGGCCGCCGGTCCGGGCCGAGCTCGTCGTGCGGCTGGCGACGCCGGACGCGGCCACGCTGACGCAGGCGAGCACGGCGCTGCTCCGGCTGGCCGAGAGCATGGGGGCGCGGGTGGCGCGGCTCGACGGCGCTCAACTCGACGGCCTCGCGGCGACGCTGCCGCTGGGCGGGGGCGCGCCCCGCGACGACGCGGTGCTCGCCGGGCTCGTGGCGGGCCGCGACGGGCTCGCGCTGCACGGTGGCGAGCCGGTGAGCGTGAGCGGGCCGCGGCTGGCGGCGGCCGCGCCGGCGATCGGCGGCGAGGGCGTCATGCTCGGCGTCGACCGCAGCGGGGAGCCGATGGTCGTGCGCCTGTTCCGCCCGGAGCCGACGCGAGCGACGCTGATCGGCGGCGCGCGGTGCGCGCAGTTGGTCATCCTGCGAGCCCTGGCCACCGGCGCGCGGGTCGTGGTCCAGTCCACGCGCCCGCACGAGTGGGAGCCGTTCCGCCGCAGCCTGGGCAACGCGGAGTCCCTGGCCATGATCCCGCCGGGCCGCGTGGCCGACCCGCCCCCGGCCACGGCCACGCGCCCACAGCTGCTGGTCGTGGACGTGGGCCCGGTCCCGGGCCGAGCAACCCCGATGCCGGAGAGCGCCTGGCGCTCGGTCCTGTTCCTGCGCGACGAGCTGACCGGGGCGGACGTCGACCTGCTGACCCGCTCCGACCTGGCCCTCCTCCAGCCCTTGAGCCCCCGGGAGGCCGCCCTCGCGGGCGAGGCTCTGGGCCTGGGCGACTCCCGCAACTGGCTGACAAAGATCGGCCCCGAGATGCTGGCCGTGGTGGTGAACCGCCAGACCGTGCGCTGGACCCACCTGTCGACGACACCGATCGAGCTCCACCTGACGGGAGGCCCCGCCCGCTGACCACTCCCCCCGGCGACCTGTGCGGGCCGTGCGCCGACTCCTCGCGGCTGAGACCCGGCCGGGCTGGGCCAGCGCCAAGGTCACACGCCCAGGCCGAGCAGTGCTCACGACACGGCGAAATCACATCGGAACAATCGGTAGTCCAGCGGGCCGAGGACGGCAGGCGGCCGACGACTGCCACAACAGCGCGCGGGACAGCAGAGAGCGACCGCAACGACCACGCCAGACGGCAGGCGGCCGACGACTGCCACAACAGCACGCGGGACAGCAGGGAGCGACCGCGACGGCTACGGCAGGTGGAAGAGGGCGGCCAGCGGTCAACGATGGCGGCGCCGACGGCCCGTGCGAGCCCTCGGAGGCGCGCGGCGAGCGGGTGCGGGCCCGCCGCGGACGGCGCGAGCCCAAGGGGCGGCCCACAGGAGGCGGCACGAGCCCGCGGGCGATACACGGCAGGCGCCGCCGCCAACCGCCTCGACGGCCCGACCGCTGTGCGGGCGACGCACGGCAGGCTGTGCGGGCGACGCACGGCAGGCTGTGCGAGCGACGGACGGCAGGCTGTGGGGCCGGGTGCGGACAGCGCGAGCCACAGCGGGCGGCAGGCGGCGGGCCCGAGGCTGCGAAGGTACGACCGCAGCGGCCGATGGCACCGTCGTCGACCGACCCCGCGACGGCGGCTGCGGCATGGCGGCGGGCTAGACGACCAAGCAGCGGGCCTCACCGACGCCGTGAGGCAATTCGGGCGGCACCGGAGCAGCGAGCCCTCGTGCTGGGGTGCGCGCGAGAGCCGGGTGAGGAGGGGTCCGGCGGACGCTATTCGGTGGTAGGTGAGGCGGGTGGTGGTGCTTCGGTCTCGTCAAACGGGGATTGGGGTGATAGCGGGGTGTTCCGGGCTGGCCGCGACGTGGCACGATCACCCGCATGGGAATCCTCATCCGGCTCGCCGTGAGTGCGTTCACGGTCTGGCTGGCGACGCTGGTGATCTCCGGGATCACGGTTGAGGGCGACACCGGGCGCAAGGTGGTCACGCTCGTCGCGGTGGCGGCGATCTTCGGGGTCGTCAACGCGGTGCTGCGGCCGATCATCAAGACGATCGGGTGCTTCGCGTACATCCTCACGCTCGGGCTCGTCTCGCTCGTCGTCAACGGGGCGTTGCTGCTGCTGACGAGCAAGATTGCCGAGTATCTGGATCTGCCGTTCCGGGTTGACCGGTTCTGGCCCACGGCCGTGCTCGGGGCGCTGTTCATCGGCGTGGTCAGCTGGCTGCTCAACTTCTTCGTGCCGGACGGCAAGGACAAGAAGCGTCGGCGGGACGACCGCGACGACTACGACCGGCGTCCCCCGCGCCCGCAGCAGTACGGCGGCGGCTACCAGCAGGGCTACGGCGGCGGCAACCGTGGCAACCAGGGCTACGGCGGCAACCAGGGCTACGGCAACCAGGGATACGGCGGCGGCAACCAGGGCTACCGCTGAACCAGAGGCAGGACCGAGCGCCGTAGGGCCGCAGGCGAAGAGCGGTGACGAAGAACATCACGTGAGGGGCGGGTCCGCGACCCGCCCCTTACCGTTTGGGCATACGGTGTAGGGCGTGGACCCGCTGCGCCGAGGATATGTCTCCGCACTCTCCGCCAACGTGCTCTGGGGCGTCTTTCCGCTGTACTTCCACGCACTGCGCCCCGCCGGCGCGGTCGAGGTGCTCGCGCACCGCATCGTGTGGTCGGTCGTGGCGATGACGCTCGTGCTCGTGGCCATCCGGCACTGGCGACGGGTCCGGGAGCTGCTGCGGCAGAAGAAGCGCATGGCGGGCCTCGCGGTCGCGGCGGTGCTCATCGCCGTCAACTGGGGCGTCTACATCTTCGCGGTGAACACGGATCGGGTGGTGGAGGCCTCGCTCGGGTACTTCATCAACCCACTCTTCGTCATCCTGCTCGGCGTGCTCGTCCTGCGCGAGCGCCTCCGCCCGCTGCAGTGGACCGCGCTCGGCATCGGCGCGGTCGCGGTGGTCGTGCTCAGCGTGGACTACGGGCACCTGCCGTGGATCGCGCTCACCCTGGCCGCGTCCTTCGGCTGCTACGGGCTGGTCAAGAAGCGGCTCGGGCTCCCCGCGGCCGAGGGGCTGTTCCTGGAGTCGGGCGTGCTGACCCTGCCCGCGCTCGCGTACCTCGTCTGGCTCACGACCCAGCACCAGTCGACGTTCGGCACCGTCTCCGTGTGGCACTCGGTGATGCTGGCCGGCAGCGGCGTGCTGACCGCGGTACCGCTGCTGCTGTTCGCGGAGGCCGCCAATCGCGTGCCGCTGTCCGGGCTCGGCATGCTGCAGTATCTGACGCCGACCCTGCAGCTGATCATCGGCGTCGCGGTCTTCAGCGAACCGCTCCCAGCGGCGCGGCTGGCGGGCTTCGCGATCGTCTGGCTCGCGCTGGCCGTCTTCAGCTGGGACGCGATCCGAGTGGCCCGCCGAAGCCGGGCCCGGCGCGACGCGGCGGCGGCCGCCCAGAAGGAGGCGACCGCCGCGGCCATCTGAGTGAGCAGAGCCGAGCGTCAGGTCCGCAGCAGCGCCGTCCCATCGCCCTTGCGGATCTCGATGTGGTCGATGTTCGACTCCTTGATGGCACTGTGCGCCGACAGCTGCATCTCGTCCCCCGGCCGGGCGGTCCACGTGCTGACCACTTCGGCCTGACCGGACTTCGGCACCACCACGAGCGTGTACGTCCACTTGGCGTAGTCGTCGCTCTCGCCGCTCTTGTACGCGCAGCGCATCCGCACGGTAGCCCCGGCCGTGTCCGGCGAGACGGCGAGCGACGCCGTGATCGGCACGGTCGAGGCCACCTCACGCATCGACTCGTAGTCCGGCTGCCCCACGCCCGCGGCGCGCACACCGATCACCGCGAGCACGCCGATGAACGCGGCCACGAGCGCGGTGCCCACCGTCTGCCAGCGGCGCCGGCGACGGGCCGTGCGGCGGGCGCTCTGGGCCCGGTCGAGCACGCGCGGCAGCAGCGGGTCGACCGCGCCGCCGCTGACGGTCGCGGGCACCGCGGTGGGGCCGGCCCGGCGCGCATCGGCCGGGAACGGCGGGCCGGCCGGGTCCGGGCCGTCCGGGTCCGCGGCGCCCTCGTCCGGCTCGAGGGCGATCTGCGCGGCGATCTCCGGATCGAGCCGGCCGAGCAGCCCCGGCAGGTCGGAGAACTCCGCCACCTCCGCACGGCACTGCGCACAGTCGGCGAGATGCCGCTCGTATGCCTCGCGCTCGGGCGGAGACAACGCCCCCAGCACGTAGACGGCCGAGTCATGGAGGTGCTCACACCTCATTGCGTCACCCCCAACTCCTCTAGGACGACCTTCAGCGAACGCAGTGCGTAGTATGTGCGCGATTTGACCGTGCCCACGGGCACGCCGAGCCGCTCCGCCGCCTCGGCCACGGTGCGCCCCTGGTAGAAGCACTCCACCAGGACCTCGCGGTGCGGGCGGGAGAGCCGGGTCAGCGCCTCCGCGACCACCCAGGACTCCACCGCGCGCTCGGTCTCGTCGACCACGATCCAAGTCTCCGGCATCTGGTCGGTGTAGACCTCGCCCACCCGCGCCGAGCGTCTTCGCCATGCGTCGATGGCGAGATTGCGGGCGGTGGTGAAGAGCCAGGCGCGGACCGAGCCACGGGCCGGGTCGAGCGCCTCCGGGTGTTGCCAGGCCCGCAGCAGGGTTTCCTGCACGAGGTCCTCGGCCCGTTGGCGGTCGCCGGTCAGTCGCAGGGTGTGTGCGAACAGCGCGTCGCCGTGCTCCGCGTGGAGCGCCTTCAGCAGGTCAGCATCGTCTCTACTCACGCTTCGTTATGTTTCCGATCCCTTCCACCAGCTTCTACGCACTGATACGCGGAGAGGTTCAGGTGGAGAAGACATGTCGCGGATGCGACACGGGTCACGTGCGCGCGAGCGGTCGGGATGTGGGCAAAAGCCCTGGATGCGGCCTACTCGGCGAGGACGGTCGCCAGGTGGTGAGCCGTGGCCAGGAGCCGTGTGCGCACGACCTTGGCCGACGACATCAGCTCCGCCGGCGGCAGCGCGCACGCCAGCACCACCCGCCGGTCCTGGTCGCGGTCGTTGACCACCATCACGGCGGCGCACGCGAGTCCCTGGCGGAACTGCCCGATCTCGATCTGCATCCCCCGGCGGTCGCCGGCGGCCAGGTCCGAGTCCAGCGCCTCCGGGGAGGTCAGGGTCGCCGAGGTGTAGGCGCGCATGCCGTACTCCTTCAGGAACCGCCACCGCTGGTCCGCGCTCATCGTGGCGAGCAGCGCCTTGCCCAGCGCGGTCGCGTGCGCGGCATCGTCGTAGCCCGGCACGAGATCGTCCGCCGGCGGGGTGCGCGGCCCCTCGGCCATCGCGGTCACCGCCACCCTGCCACCGACGAAGCGGCCCAGGTAGTGCGAGTAGCCGGTCTCGGCCGCCGCGCGACGCAGACGGTCGATGACGGCGCCCGGGCCGCGGAACGCGAGCACGAGCTCGCGGTAGCGGTCGGCGATCTCCAGGCCGACCACATAGGTGCCGTTCTCCCGGCGGATCACGTAGCCCTCGTAGGCGAGGGTCCGCACCAGGTGGTACGTGGTGGCAACGGTGAAGTCACATCGCCGCGCGATCTGCTTCACGGTCAGGCCACGCGGCGACTGACCGACCGCCTCCAGCACTCGTAGGGCCCTCGAAACGCTTCGAATCAAATCCGAGGGTTCGGCTTGTGGATCCCGCACGCCGCCCCTCCCAGACCACAGCAGCAACCGGAGTCACACCATATGAAATCGGAGAGGGTGGAGGGAACATGCTGATCATTCATCGCGCCAGGTCAGGGGAAATGCAAGGGCTGCACATAGCGATGAATGCACCATTTTGGACATGGTGATCGTGTTACTCACCCAACGACACGCCGTGGTGCTTGAGTAATGGCCCTAGGTCAGGGCGAACGACTTGAGTAAGTAATTGCCAACCTAGCGAGTACTGCGAGCGCAAGTGCGCATGCGCCACTTCGGGGTGTCATCGTGCCGTCGCACGCCGATGTCGGGGCGGGTATCGCGCCATATGGCTTTGAGCAACGTGGACTTGCCCGGCATGCTCCCGGTCCAACCGGTACCAGCGCATGAAAAAGCGACCGACGCCGGTGATAGTTACATTGACCGGCGTCGGTCGATACCGCGAAAGGTCAGTTGGTGCGGTCCGCGATGAAGTCGCAGAGGGACTCGAGGGCGGCCCGAGCGGGCGCGTCCGGCAGCACCGCCAGGGAGGCCCGGGCGGCGTCCGCGTAGCCCCGCACGGTCTGCCTGGCCTGCTTCAGGGCGACGGAGTCGCGAAGCAGGCCGAGCGCCTCGGCGTGCAGGGCGTCGTCGGTCACCGGGCCGGCCGCGAGGATCTCGCGCAGCCGGACCGAGGCCGCGTCGTCGTCGGAGGAGGCCAGCGCATACAGCACGGGAAGCGTCGGCACTCCCTCGCGCAGGTCGGTGCCGGGCGTCTTGCCCGACTCCGTGGCGTCGCTGGCGATGTCGATGAGGTCGTCGGAGAGCTGGAAGGCGATGCCGAAGGTCTCCGCGAACCTCGCCAGCGCCTCGACCTGCTCCGGCGGGCACCCGCCGAACATCGCGCCGAAGCGGGCGCTGGTCGAGATCAGCGAGCCGGTCTTGTGCTCGAGGACGCGCAGGTAGTGCTGGATCGCGTCCTCGCCGTCCAGCGGGCCCGCGGTCTCGTCGATCTGACCGTGCACCAGGCGGGAGAACGTGCTCGCCTGGATCTTGACCGCGTCGACCCCGAGCTCCGCGGCGAGGTCGGCGGCGCGGGAGAAGAGGTAGTCGCCGACCAGGATGGCCAGCGCGTTGCCCCAGCGGGAGTTGGCGCTGGGCGCGCCGCGGCGCACCTCGGCCTCGTCCATAACGTCGTCGTGGTAGAGCGTCGCCAGGTGGGTCAGCTCGACGACCGCGCCGGCGATGACCACGTCGCGGGAGGTCCCGTCGCCGAACTGCGCGGCCAGGCCGACCAGCAGCGGGCGCACCCGCTTGCCGCCCGCGTCGACGAGGTGGCGGGCCGCCTCGGTGACCAGCGGGTTGGCGCTGTGCACGGAGTCGATCAGCACCGCCTCGACGTCCCGCAGGATCGCCGCCACGTTGCGCTCCAGCTCCGGATCGGCCAGGGTCAAGCCCACCGAAGCGACCGACTGCACGGTTCCCGTACTCACCACAGCTCCAACGATGCCATACGAACTCCCGACTCCCGATACAGGGACGTCCCCACGTGGCAGGCCACGGGGGACGTCACCGTCGGTGTTGCTGACAGGCTAGCTGAGGAACTTGCCCGCGTTCTGGGTGACCTCGAGCAGCGCCCCCGGCGCGATGCCCAGCACCAGCGTCGCGACCGTCCCGATGACCAGCGCGGCCGCCGTCATGGCGCCCGGGATGGACACGGCCGGCGTGGCCTCGCCCGGCTCGGACAGCCACATCATGACGACCACACGCAGGTAAGGGAAGGCGAGGATGGCGGAGCTCACCACGCCGGCGATCACCAGCCAGGTCTGGTTCCCGTCGACCGCGGCCGCGAACACGCCCACCTTAGCGGTGAAACCGCTGGTCAGGGGCAGACCGGCGAAGGCCAGCAGGATGAACGTGAAGAGCGAGGCGTACAGCGGCGAGCGCCGCCCCAGCCCGGCCCAGCGCGACAGGTGCGTGGCCTCGCCGTCGGCGTCGCGCACCAGGGTGACGACCCCGAACGCGGCGAGCACGGTGAAGCCGTACGCCACGAGGTAGAACAGCGAGCTGGACAGGCCCTTCTCGTTCAGCGAGATCACGCCGAGCAGCAGGTACCCGGCGTTGGCGATCGACGAGTAGGCCAGCAGGCGCTTGATGTCGGTCTGGGTGACCGCCAGGATCGCGCCGATGATCATCGTCAGCACCGCGATGGTGCCCAGCACCGGCTGGATCGTCCACTCGGTGCGGTGGAAGCCCACGTAGACCAGGCGCAGCAGCCCGCCGAACGCGGCGACCTTGGTGCAGGCGGCCATGAGCGCGGTGATCGGCGTCGGGGCGCCCTGGTACACGTCCGGCGTCCACACGTGGAAGGGCACCGCGGCCGCCTTGAACAGCAGACCGATGGCGAGCATGGCCAGCCCGACGTACAGCAGGATGTCGTCCTTGCCCCCGGACTGGATGGCCGCGTCGATCGCCTTGAAGTCCACCTGGCCCGCGTAGCCGTAGACCAGCGCGATGCCGAACAGGAAGAACGCCGACGCGAACGAGCCGAGCAGGAAGTACTTCATCGCGGCCTCCTGCGACAGCAGCCGCCGGCGGCGAGCCAGCGCGCAGAGCAGGTACAGCGGCAGCGAGAAGACCTCGAGCGCGACGAACATGGTCAGCAGGTCGTTCGCCATGGTGAACAGCAGCATGCCGCCGAGGGCGAACATGGCCAGCGGGAAGACCTCGGTCGCCCCGCCCAGGCGCTGGGCCTGCTCGCGGTCCCGGTCCGTGTTGGCCGTGACCGCGGCCTGGGCGACGAACGCGCCGCCCGGCTCCAGCGTCCGCTCGCCGATCAGCAGCAGCGCGACGATGCCGAGCACGATGATCGCGCCCGAGAGGAACAGGCCCGGCTTGTCCACGGCGACCGCGGTCGCGGCGGTGATGACCGGCTTGTCGCCCTGGCGGATCACCATGACCAGCGCGGCCACGAGGCCGGCCAGCGCCAGGGTGAGCTGGACGCTGTGCCGCACCCGCTTGGGCACGAAGCCCTCGACGAGGACCCCGACGCAGGCAACGCCGAAGAGGATCAGCATCGGGGCCAGCGCCGCGTAGTCCAGGTGCGGCAGTTGGAGTTTGTCGTTCACTTGCCGGCCTCCACGGTACCCACGTTGGGTTTCGGGTCTTGCTTGCCGACGTCCTGCATCGTCGCCTTCACCGCCGGGTTGATCACGTCGGTGAGCGGCTTCGGGTAGAAGCCGAAGAGCAGGATCAGGGCAATCAGCGGGGCGACCACGACCGCCTCGCGCACTGACAGGTCACGCCCCATGGCCTTGATCTCGGCCAGCTGCGGGTTCGGAGTGCCCTGCGTGGTGCGCTGGATCATCCAGAGCACGTATCCGGCCGCCAGGATGATGCCGGCGGTGGCGATGATCGCGACCGTCTTGTTCACCGTGAACGTGCCGATGAGCACCAGGAACTCGGAGACGAAGGGCGAGGTGCCGGGCAGCGCCAGCGAGGCGAGACCGGCGATGAAGAACACGCCCGCCAGCACCGGCATGAGCTTGCCGGCGCCGCCGAAGTCGGTCACCAGCGCGCTGCCCCGGCGGGCCACCAGCATGCCGACGACCAGGAACAGCAGGCCGGTCGCGAGGCCGTGGTTGACCATGTACAGCACCGCGCCCGTGCCCGCCTGAGTGGTGAAGGCGAAGATGCCGATGCCGATGAAGCCGAAGTGGGCGATGGACGTGTAGGAGACCAGGCGCTTGAGGTCCTTCTGCCCGATCGCCACGAGCGCGCCGTAGATGATGCCGACCAGCGCGAGCGCGAGCCCGAGCCACGCGAAGTGCTTCGACGCGTTCGGGAAGAGCGGGAGGCAGTACCGCAGGATGCCGAACGTCCCGACCTTGTCCAGCACGCCGACCAGCAGCGCGGCGGCCCCGGCGGGCGCGGCGCCACCGGCGTCGGGCAGCCAGGTGTGGAACGGGAAGAAGGGCGCCTTGATCGCGAAGGCGACGAAGAACCCGAGGAACAGCCAGCGCTCGGTGTTGGTGGAGAAGTCGGCGTTGACCAGCGTCTGCCAGTCGAACGTCTGGCCGCCCAGCACCCACAGCCCGACGAGCGCGGCCAGCATGAACAGGCCGCCGAGCAGCGAGTAGAGGAAGAACTTCACCGCGGCGTACTGCTTGTTCTTCCCGCCGTAGGAGCCGATCAGGAAGTACATCGGCACCAGCATGACCTCGAAGAACACGTAGAACAGGAACACGTCCTGGGCGGCGAAGACGCCGATCATCGTGCACTCGAGGGCGAGGAGCAGCGCGAAGTACGCCGGGACGGACCGCTTGCTGTTCTCCGCGTCGTGCCAGGAGGCCAGGATGACCAGCGGCACCAGCAGGGCGATCAGCGCGATCATGACCAGCGCGATGCCGTCGACGGCGAAGGTGAACTTGGCCCCCCACTGCGGGATCCAGGTCCAGGAGTCCTTGAGCTGGAAGCGGTCGCCGTCCGGCTTGAACTGCGTCCACAGGCCCACGCCGAGCGCCAGGATCAGGACCGACCAGCCCAGCGCGACGCGCTTGGCGAGCTCGGGCTTGTCCTTGGGCAGCAGCGCGACCGCCGCCGCGCCGACGAGCGGCGCGGCCGTGAGGACGGTCAGGTATGGAAAGTGGCTCATCCGAACCTCACCGCGAGCGTGGCGGCCACCACGAGCACCGCACCTCCGAGAATGGAAAGGGCGTAGGAGCGCACGAACCCGGTCTGGGCCCGGCGCATTCGGCCCGATCCGCCGCCGATGCCCGCGGCGAGGCCGTTGACCAGCCCGTCGATGCCGCGGTTGTCGAGGTAGACCAGGGCGCGGGTCAGGTAGCGACCGGGCGCCTCGAACACGATCTCGTTGAACGTGTCCGTGTAGAGGTTCCGGCGGGCGGCGGTGACCAGCGCACCGGCCGGCTGCTCTTCCTTCGCGGTGCCCTTGTTGAACAGCAGGATGGCCAGGCCCGCGGCGAGAACCGTCAGCACCAGCGACAGCGTGGTGATCAGCCAGTGGGCCAGCACCGGCTCGTGCTCGACGTGCTCGGCGCCGAAGGTCGGCGTCAGCCAGTCCGGCACCGAGGTGGCGAGCAGGCCACCGGCGGCCACCGATCCGATCGCCAGGACGATCAGCGGGATCGTCATGACGGCCGGCGACTCGTGCGGGTGCTTGATGTCGTCGGTCCAGCGCTTCGGGCCGTGGAAGGTCAGCCAGAACAGCCGGGTCATGTAGAAGGCGGTCAGGGCCGCGCCCAGCATCGCCGCGCCGCCGAAGAGCCAGGCCGTCCAGCCCTCGCGCTCGAAGGCGGCCGCGATGATCGGCTCCTTCGAGAAGTAGCCCGAGAACGGGAACATGCCGATGATCGCCAGCCAGCCCAGGCCGAACGTGACCCAGGTGATCTTCATGTACTTCCAGAGCCCGCCGAAGCGGCGGATGTCGGTCTGGTCGTGCATGCCGTGCATGACCGAGCCGGCCCCGAGGAACATGCCGGCCTTGAAGAAGCCGTGCGCGAGCAGGTGGATGAGGGCCAGCGCGTAGGCGCCGCCGCCGAGCCCGACGCCCAGGAACATGTAGCCGATCTGGCTCACCGTCGACCAGGCCAGCACCCGCTTGATGTCGTCCTTGGCGCAGCCGATGATGCAGCCGATCAGCAGCGTCAGCGCACCGACCGCGACCACCACGGTCTGCGCGTCGGGCGACGCGTTGAAGATCGGGTGGGAGCGGGCGACGAGGTAGACGCCCGCGGTCACCATCGTGGCCGCGTGGATCAGGGCCGAGACCGGGGTCGGGCCCTCCATCGCGTCGGGGAGCCAGGCCTGCAGCGGGAACTGGCCGGACTTGCCGGCCGCGCCGAGCAGGAGCAGCAGCGCCATCAGCAGCACCGTGCTCTGGCTCAGGCCGCCGACGCTGTTGAAGACCTCGTCGTAGTTCACGGTGCCGAGGTAGGCGAACATGATGAAGATGGCGATCGCGAAGCCCGCGTCACCGACGCGGTTCATCAGGAACGCCTTCTTCCCGGCGGTCGCCGCGCTCGGGCGCAGGTACCAGAAGGAGATCAGCAGGTAGGAGGCGAGACCGACGCCCTCCCAGCCGAAGTAGAGCATCACGTAGTTGTTGCCGAGGACCAGCAACAGCATCGCCGCGATGAACAGGTTGAAGTACCCGAAGAACTTCCGCCGGCCCGGGTCGTGCTCCATGTAGCCCACCGCGTAGAGGTGGATCAGGGAGCCGACGCCGGTGATGAGCAGGACGAACATCGCCGACAGCGGGTCGAAGAGCAGCCCCATGTCCACGTGGAAGTCCCCGACGTGGATGTAGTCCCAGAGGGTGATCTCGACGCCGGAGCGGTTCTCCAGCCCGCGGAGCGTGAAGAAGTACGTCAGGCCGAGCACGAACGACGCGGCGACGCTCAGGACGCCGAGCCAGTGACCCCAGCGGTCGGCCCGCTTGCCGAGCAGCAGCAGGATCGCCGCGCTGGCCAGCGGGATCACCGGAAGCAGCCAGAACGAGCCCAGCCACCCGGTCGCCGCCGAGTAGGCGATATGTTCCACCACCCGCTCCTTAGTACTTCAGCAGGTTCGCGTCGTCGACGCTGGCCGAGCGCCGAGTCCGGAAGATCGACATGATGATCGCCAGGCCGACGACGACCTCGGCCGCCGCCACGACCATGACGAAGAACGCCATGATCTGCCCGTCGAGCGTGCCGTTGATCCGGCTGAACGTGACCAGCGCGAGGTTGGCCGCGTTCAGCATCAGCTCGATGCACATGAACAGCACGATCGCGTTCCGGCGGACGAGCACGCCCATCGCGCCGATCGTGAACAGGATCGCCGCGAGGACGATGTAGTACGTCGGAGTCACTTCTCGGTCCCCTTTGGTGCGACGTCGGCGGACGTCAACTCCCGGGTCGGGAGGATCTTGGAGATGCTGCGGTCGGACGGCGTTCCGTCGGGCAGCCGCGCCGGGGTCGCCACCGAGTCGGAGCCGGCGAACACGCCGGGGCCGGGCTTCGGCGCCGGGTAGTTGCCCGGGCGGAAGCGCGCCACCATGCGCTCCGGCTGGCTGATCTTGTCTTCCTTGCGCTTCTCGATGTGCGCCAGGATCATCGCGCCCACCGCGGCCGTGATGAGCAGCGCGGACGTGACTTCGAAGACCCAGACGTACTTGGTGAAGAGCAGGCGGGAGATGCCCACCACGTTGCCGGGCGCGTTCGCCTCCACCAGGCCCTTCGGCTCGATGCCGCCGAGCGCCCGGTAGAGGCCGATGCCCAGCAGCAGCGCGAGGCCGACGCCCAGGATGATGGCCGCCATCCGCTGCCCGCGCAGGGTCTCGATCAGCGAGTCCGAGGAGTCGCGGCCGACCAGCATGAGCACGAACAGGAACAGCATCATGATCGCGCCGGTGTAGACGATGATCTGCACCATGCCGATGAACGGGCCGGCCTGCAGGATGTAGAACACGCCCAGGCTGAGCATCGTGATGACGAGCGACAGCGCGGAGTGCACCGCGTTGCGCGCCCAGACCATGCCGATCGCGCCGAGCACGGCGAGCGGCCCGAGGATCCAGAAGGTGACGGCCTCGCCGCCCTTCACCTCGCCCGCCGACGCAAGCGTCTGCAGCGCCAGGGTACTGGTCACGAATGAACCCCCTTGTACCGCTCGGCACCCGCGGAGGTGCCCGGGTTCTCCAGCGCCCCGACGTAGTAGTCCTTCTCGGAGTTGCCCAGGCGCATGTCGTGCGGCGGGCGCTCCATCCCCGGCAGCAGCGGCGCGAGCAGCTGCTCCTTGGTGAAGATCAGGTCGCGGCGGTTGTCGCGGGCCAGCTCGTACTCGTTGCTCATGGTGAGCGAGCGGGTCGGGCAGGCCTCGATGCACAGCCCGCAGAAGATGCAGCGGGCGTAGTTGATCTGGTACGTCTGGGCGTAGCGCTCACCGGGCGAGAAGCGCTCGTCCTCGGTGTTGTCCGCGCCCTCGACGTAGATCGCGTCCGCCGGGCAGGCCCACGCGCACAGCTCGCAGCCGATGCACTTCTCGAGCCCGTCCGGCCAGCGGTTGAGAATGTGCCGGCCGTGGTACCGCGGAGCGGGCGGCTTGCGCTGCTCCGGGTACTCCTCGGTGACCACCTTCTTGAACATGTGCGAGAAGGTGACCCCGAACCCCTTCAGGGTTCCACCAATGCTCATGCCAACACTCCGCTTCGCTCCGCGTCGGCCTGAGTACGAGGCTGCGACATGATTCGCTCGCTTCGCTCACTCATAAGTCAGCTCTCCTTGCCGGTCGGGACGGTTTCCCGCTCGACGATCACGCGCTTGGCCCGCGGGCTGGGCGGCACCTCGAGGTTCATCGGCGGCAGCGGGAACCCGTTCGCCCCGCCGACGCGGCCGCCCGGGTGGACCTTCGGCAGGTCGACGGCGGCGCCGCGGCGGGTGCGCTGCAGCGCGACGAGCGCCAGGACCAGCACCACCAGGACGACGATGCCGATGATCACGCCGGTGCGGGCGCCCGTGCTGATGCCGCCGTTCTGCAGCACCCGGATGCCGGACAGCGCCAGGATCCAGACCAGGTTGGCCGGGATGAGCACCTTCCAGCCGAAGCGCATGAACTGGTCGTAGCGCAGCCGGGGCAGGGTGCCGCGGAGCCAGACGAACACGAACAGCAGCAGCAGCACCTTGATCGTGAACCAGAGCACCGGCCACCACCCGTGGTTCGCGCCGTCCCAGAGGGAGAGCGGCCACGGGGCGCGCCAGCCGCCGAGGAAGAGCGTCGTGCACAGGCCGGAGACGGTGACCATGTTGACGTACTCGGCGAGGAAGAACAGTGCGAACTTCAGCGACGAGTACTCGGTGTGGAAGCCGCCCACCAGCTCGGACTCGGCCTCGGGGAGGTCGAACGGCGCCCGGTTCGTCTCACCGACCGCGGCGGTGAAGTAGATCAGGAAGCTCGGGATGAGCAGGATGCCGTACCAGGCCGGCAGGTGCCAGGTCATCCCGAAGACCTCGGCGGTGCCGTTGCCCGCCTGCGCCGCGACGATCTGCGAGGTGGACATCGAGCCCGAGACCAGGAAGACCGAGACGATCGACAGGCCCATCGCGACCTCGTAGGAGATCATCTGGGCGCTCGAGCGCAGACCGCCGAGCAGCGGATACGTCGAGCCGGAGGCCCAGCCGCCGAGCACGACGCCGTAGATGCCCATCGAGGAGCAGGCGAGCACCAGCAGCACGGCCACCGGGATGTCGGTCAGCTGCAGCGGCGTGTGGTTGCCGAAGACCGAGACCACCGGCCCGAACGGGATCACCGAGAACGCGGTGAACGCGGTGATCGTCGAGATGACCGGTGCGAAGAAGAAGACGACCTTGTCCGCGAGGCGCGGCATGATGTCTTCCTTGAACGCCAGCTTGAGCCCGTCGGCCAGCGACTGCAGCAGACCGAACGGCCCGTTGCGGTTCGGACCCGGCCGCACCTGCATGCGGGCGACGACGCGGCGCTCGTACCAGATGGCGAAGAGCGTCATGACGACCAGGAACGCGAAGATGATGACGACCTTCGCGAGCACCAGCCACCAGACGTCTTTGCCGAACTCGTCGAGGTTGCCTGCAGCGGTTGTCATCGTGCGCTACCCCCAGTGCTGATCTCGACCAGCGCGCCCTCCGTGACGCCGAGCGTCCGGCGCAGGGTCGAGCCCGGTGAGTTCGTCGGGATCCACACGACCCCGTCGACCATGTCGGTGACGAGCGCCGGCAGGGTGATCGCACCCCGCTCGGTGCCGACGGTCACCGCGTCCCCGTCCACCACGCCGAGGTCGGCCGCGGTGCTCTTGGAGATCCGGACCACGGCGGGGCGAGCGGTCCCGGCCAGGTGGCCGTCCCCGTCCTGCAGCGAGCCGCCGTCGATCAGGTGGTGCCAGGAGGCGAGGATCGCCTGCCCGCTCGCGGGCCGCGCGGGCGCGCCCGGGGCGACGTCCGGCGCGGTGCCGCGCACCAGGCTCGGGTTGCCCGCGCCGACGGTGCCGACCGCGACCGTGCCCGGCAGCGGCAGCTGAGCCAGGGCGGCCAGCTGTGCCCGCACCAAGGCTACGTCGCCGACGCCGAGCTGCACGCCGAGTTCGCGGCCCAGCGTGTCCAGCACGCGCGCGTCGGTCATGGCCTGCGTCTTGAGCACGGTGCCGAACGGGCGGACCCGGCCCTCCCAGTTGATGTAGGAGCCGGACTTCTCGGCCGCCGGGGCGACCGGCAGGACGACGTCGGCGCGCTTGGCGACGGCGCTCATCCGCAGCTCCAGGCTGACCAGGAAGCCGACCTTGTCGAGGGCCTCCTCGGCCGCGATCGGGTCGGTCAGGTCCGCGGGGTCCACGGCGCCGACCACCAGCGCGCCGAGCCGGCCCTCGCGGGCGGCCTCGACGATGGCGTCGGTGTCGCGGCCGGAGGCGCTGGGCAGCACGCCCGCGTCCAGCCCCCACGCGGTGGCCACCTCGGCCCGGGCGGCCGGGTCGAAGACCTGGCGACCGCCGGGCAGCAGGGTCGGCAGCACGCCGGCCTCGACCGCGCCCCGGTCGCCCGCGCGGCGGGGGACCCAGGCGATGCGAGCGCCGGTGGATTCGGCCAGGCGCGCGGCGGCGGAGAGCCCACCGGGCACGCTCGCCAGGCGCTCGCCGACGAACAGGATCGCGCCCTCCTCCGACAGCGCGGTGCGCAGCTGCTCGGACTCGGCGAGCACCTCCGCCTCGGCGCCGGGGGCGGTGAGCAGGACCGTCGCGCCGAGCTTGGTGTAGCCGCGGCTCACGAACGGGGCGACCGCGTAGCTGGGCAGGGCCCGCTTGAGGTAGGCCTTGCGCGCCCGCAGGAAGATGATCGGGCACTCCTCCTCGGGCTCCAGCCCGACGAAGACGACCGCGGGGGCCCGCTCGATGTCGGCGTAGGTGACCTCGGCCCGCCCGACGACGTTGGAGCCGAGGAACTCGGTCTCCTCCGTCGACAGCGGCCGGGCGCGGAAGTCGACGTCGTTGGTCCCGAGGGCGACGCGGGCGAACTTGGC
This sequence comes from Dactylosporangium sp. CA-139114, assembly GCF_050955725.1. Classification (NCBI taxonomy): domain Bacteria; kingdom Bacillati; phylum Actinomycetota; class Actinomycetes; order Micromonosporales; family Micromonosporaceae; genus Dactylosporangium; species Dactylosporangium sp. CA-139114. Next base: position 202,082 of record NZ_CP192080.1, on the reverse strand, counting down.
GTACGCGTAGGCGTCCTCGACCGTGAGCCGTCCGCCGGCCAGCACGCCGACACCGCCCTGCTCCTTCGCGGCGGCCAGGCCGGCCGCGGCGACGCTGAGCGCCTCGGGCCAGCTGGCGGTGCGCAACTCGCCGGTCTTGCGGTCGCGCACGAGCGGCGTGGTCAGGCGGTCGGTGGCGGTGACGTACTGGAACGCGAAGCGCCCCTTGTCACAGTTCCACTCCTCGTTGACCGCCGGGTCGTCGCCGGCCAGGCGCCGCATGACCTTGCCGCGGCGGTGGTCCGCCCGCTGGTCGCAGCCCGCGGCGCAGTGCTCGCACGTGTTGGGCGTCGACACCAGGTCGAAGGGCCGGGCCCGGAATCGGTACTGCGAGCTGGTGAGCGCCCCCACCGGGCAGATCTGGATCGTGTTGCCGGAGAAGTAGCTGTTGAAGGGAGCGTCGTCCTCGGGCGACTCCGGGTTGCCCCGGAACACGCCGATCTGCTCGTTGCTCGAGCGCTCCATCAGGTCGATGAACTTGTCGCCGGCGATCTCGTCGGAGAACCGCGTGCAGCGCTGGCAGAGCACGCACCGCTCGCGGTCGAGCAGCACCTGGGTGCTGATCGGCAGCGGCTTGGGGTATTCCCGCTTGTGCTCGACGAACCGGGACTCGGACTGGCCGTTGCTCATCGCCTGGTTCTGCAGCGGGCACTCGCCGCCCTTGTCGCAGACCGGGCAGTCGAGCGGGTGGTTGATCAGGAGGAACTCCATGATTCCCTCCTGGGCCTTCTTGGCCACTTCGGAGGTCATCTGGGTCTTGACCACCATGCCCTCGGCCACCGGCTGGGTGCACGAGGCGACCGGCTTGCGCTGGCCCTCGATGTCGACCAGGCACTGGCGGCAGGCGCCGGCCGGGGCGAGCAGCGGGTGGTCACAGAAGCGCGGGATCGAGATGCCCACCTGCTCGGCGGCCCGGATGACGAGCGCGCCCTTCGGCGCCTCGACCTCGATGCCGTCGATGGTGAGCTTGACGGTTTCGACCGCCGGCACAACGTCCGTCATCAGTGAGCTCCTACCAGCTCGCCATGGAACATCGGCGCCTTGCGACCCTCGATGTAGTCCAGGTAGTCCTGCTTGAAGTACTTGATCGAGGACGTCACCGGGCTGGTCGCGCCGTCGCCGAGCGCGCAGAACGAGCGGCCCAGCAGGTTGTCGCAGGCGTCCAGGAGGGTGTCGAGGTCCTGGTGAGTGCCCTGGCCGGCCAGGATGCGGTGCAGGATCCGGACCATCCAGTAGTTGCCCTCGCGGCACGGCGTGCACTTGCCGCAGGACTCGTGGTGGTAGAAGGCGATCCAGCGGTACGTCGCGTAGACGATGTCGTCCTGGTCGGAGAAGACCTGCACGGCGGTGGTGCCGAGCATGGTCCCGACGCTCATCATGCCCTCGAAGTCCATCGGGGTGTCGAGGTGCTCGTCGGTCAGCATCGGCGTGGAGGAGCCGCCCGGCGTCCAGAACTTGAGCTGGTGGCCGTCCTGCATGCCGCCGGCCAGGTCGATGAGCTGCCGCAGCGTGACGCCGAGGCCGCACTCGAACTGGCCGGGGTGCTTGACCCGCCCGGAGATCGAGTAGATCTTCGGGCCCGGGGACTTCTCGGTGCCCATGCTGCGGAACCACGCCGCGCCGCCGAGCACGATGTACGGCACGCTGGCGATCGTCTCGACGTTGTTCACGACGGTCGGGGAGGCGTAGAGGCCGTGCGTCGCCGGGAAGGGCGGGCGGAGCCGGGGCTGGCCGCGGTAGCCCTCCAGCGAGTCCAGCAGCGCCGTCTCCTCGCCGCAGATGTAGGCGCCCGCGCCGCTGTGCACCACCAGGTCGAGCGAGAAGCCGCTGCCCAGGATGTTCGCGCCGAGGTAGCCCTTGGCGTAGGCCTGCTCGACCGCCGAGCGCAGCCGCCGGGCCGCGTGCACCGCCTCGCCGCGGATGTAGATCGCGGCGAAGTTCGCGCGGATCGCGTAGGAGGCGATGATGACGCCCTCGACCAGCGCGTGCGGGTCGGCCATCATCAGCGGCAGGTCCTTGCAGGTGCCCGGCTCGCCCTCGTCGGCGTTGACGACGAGGTAGTGCGGCTTGCCGTCGTTCTGCGGGATGAAGCCCCACTTCATGCCGGTCGGGAAGCCGGCGCCGCCGCGGCCGCGCAGCCCGGAGTCCTTGATCAGCTGGATCAGGTCGTCCGGGTGGGCCTTGAGCGCCTTGCGCAGGCCGGTGTAGCCGTCGAGCCGCTCGTACACGTCGATCTTCCACGCGTCCGGCGAGAGCCAGCGCTTGGTGAGCACCGGCGTGAGCTTCGACAGCGCCTCCTGCGAGGGCTGGTAGTCAACCGTCATGACTTCGCCTCGTCCTTCTTGGCGATGGGCGTCTCCGGGTCGAAGCCCGGCACCGAGATCCCGAAGCGCTCGGCGAGCCGGTTGCCCGCGAGGGTCGGCTCACCGGCGGGGCCGTCGGCCATGACCTCGTCGCCGCGGTCATCGGCGAAGCCGGCCAGCTGCACCGCCATCTCCTTGAGCGTGCAGAGCCGGGTGCCGCGCGTGGGCTGCGGGCGCTCGCCGTCCTGCAGCTGCTTGACCAGCTTCAGCGCGGTGTCGTCGTTCACCTGGTCGAAGAACTCGTAGTTGACCGTCATGACCGGCGCGTAGTCGCAGGCCGCGAGGCACTCGGCGTGCTCCAGGGTGATCTTGCCGTCGGCCGTGGTCTCGTCGTGCCCCACACCCAGGTAGTCGCTCAGGGCCTGGTAGGCCTTGTCGCCGCCGAGCACGCCGCACATCGTGTTGGTGCAGACGCTCACCAGCCAGTCGCCGGTCGGCTTGCGCTTGTACATGGTGTAGAACGTCGCGACCGCGCCGACCTGGGCCTTGGTGATCCCGAGGATCTCGGCGCAGAAGGCGATGCCGTCGGGAGAGACGTAGCCCTCCTCCGACTGCACCAGGTGCAGCAGGGGCAGCAGCGCCGAGCGCGAGCGGCCCTCGGGGTAGCGCGCGATGATCTGACGCGCGCGTTCGCGCGTGAGCTCACTGAACACCATTAACGATCACACCCACCCATGACGGGGTCGAGCGAGGCGCCACCCACGATGACGTCGGCGAGCAGGCCGCCCTCCGCCATCGCCGGGATCGCCTGCAGGTTGACGAAGCTGGGCTCGCGGTAGTGCACCCGGAACGGGCGCGTGCCGCCGTCGGAGATCGCGTGCACGCCGAGCTCGCCGCGGGGCGCCTCGATCGGCACGTAGACCTGGCCGGCCGGCACCCGGAAGCCCTCGGTCACCAGCTTGAAGTGGTGGATCAGGGCCTCCATCGACTGGCCCATGATCTTCGCGACGTGCTCGAGCGAGTTGCCGAGGCCGTCGCCGCCGATCGCGAGCTGGGCCGGCCACGAGATCTTCTTGTCGGCGATCATGATCGGGCCCGGCTCGAGCCGGTCCATCGCCTGCTGAATGATCTTCAGCGACTCGCGCATCTCGTTGAGCCGCACCTTGTACCGGCCCCACGCGTCGGCGGTGGTCTCGGTCGGGACCTCGAAGTCGTAGGTCTCGTAGCCGCAGTAGGGCTGCTGCTTGCGGATGTCCCAGCCGAGGCCGGCCGAGCGCAGCACCGGCCCGGTGATGCCCAGGGCCACGCAGCCGGTGACGTCGAGCACGGCGACACCCTGGGTGCGCTCGCGCCAGATCGTGTTGCCGGAGAGCAGGTCCTCATACATGTCGATGCGGTCCGGCATCCAGCCGAGCAGCTCGCGGATCTTGACGATGGCCTCGTCGTTGAGGTCCTGGGCGAGGCCGCCCGGGCGCACGTAGGCCATGTTCATCCGCAGGCCGGAGACCAGCTCGAAGATGTCGAGGATGTACTCACGCTCGCGGAAGCCGTAGATCATCATCGACAGGGCGCCGAGCTCCATGCCGGTCGTGGCGAGCCAGACCAGGTGCGAGGAGATCCGGTTGAGCTCCATCATCAGCACGCGGATGGTCTTGGCGCGCTGGGTGATCTGGTCCTCGATGCCGAGGAGCTTCTCGACCGCCATGCAGTAGCCGGTCTCGTTGAAGATCGGCGCCAGGTAGTCCATGCGGGTCACGAACGTCGTGCCCTGGGTCCAGTTGCGGAACTCCAGGTTCTTCTCGATGCCCGTGTGGAGGTAGCCGATGACGGTCCGCGCCTCGGTGACCGTCTCGCCCTCGAGCTCGAGGACCAGGCGGAGCACCCCGTGGGTGGACGGGTGCTGCGGGCCCATGTTGACGACGATGCGCTCTTCGGAACCGGCCTCGTTGACGACCGAGTCCCAGTCACCGCCCGTGACGGTGAAGACCTTGCCCTCGGTGGTCTCGCGAGCGGCCGCGTAGTCGGTGGTCACTGGTAACTCCTCCGCTGGTCCGGCGGCGGGATCTCCGCACCCTTGTACTCGACCGGCACGCCGCCGAGGGGGTAGTCCTTCCGCTGCGGGAAGCCCTCCCAGTCGTCCGGCATGAGGATCCGGGTCAGGTTCGGGTGGCCGTCGAAGATGATGCCGAACATGTCGTAGGTCTCCCGCTCCTGCCAGTCGGCGGTCGGGTAGACCTGGGTGACGCTCGGCAGGTGCGGGTCCTCGGCGGTCACGGCGGCCTCGAGGCGGATCCGGCGGCGGAACGTCATCGACGTGAGGTGGTAGACCGCGTGCAGCCGGCGGCCGTCGCTGCCCAGGTAGTCCACGCCGGAGACCGAGGAGCACAGCTCGAAGCGCAGCGCGTGGTCGTCCCGCAGCGCCTGGCAGACCTCGGCGATGCGCTCCGGCACGATGTGCAGCGTCAGCTCGCCGCGGTCGACGACGATCCGCTCGATCGCGTCGTTGAAGCCCGGGTAGGCCTCCTCGAGAGCGTCCACGACCTCGTCGTGCTCGCCGCCGAAGGGCCGCGGCGAGTCGAGGTCGCCCGTGCGCCGGCGACGCAGACCGCCGAAGCCGGAGGTGTCGCCGGTGCCCTGCACGCCGAACATGCCGCGCCCGGCGCCGCTTCCGGGCGGGGTCTGGGCGGCGGACCCGAGCTGGGCGCCGACCGGCTCTACTTCAGTCACTTCATGCCCCCTTGTTCCCGGGGTTCGCCAGGCTCGCCCGCTCTTCCATCCACTTCTGGATGCGCAGCTGCTCCTCGGTGCCCTGGGCCACGGCCTTGGTCCACTCGGCGCGCTTGACCTTGTCGTAGCGGTAGCTCGACGGCATCGCGCCCGGCGCCACCACCGGCGCGCCGTCGCGCTCGACCCGCGCCTCGATCATGCGGCGGCGCCGGTCACCCAGCGGCTCGGCCATGACCTTGTCGTGCAGGCGCAGGATGGCATCGATGAGCATCTCCGGCCGCGGCGGGCAGCCCGGCAGGTACATGTCCACGGGCACGATGTGGTCCACGCCCTGGACGATCGCGTAGTTGTTGAACATGCCGCCGCTGGAGGCGCAGACGCCCATGGAGAGCACCCAGCGGGGCTCCGGCATCTGGTCGTAGATCTGGCGCAGGACCGGGGCCATCTTCTGGCTCACCCGGCCGGCCACGATCATCAGGTCGGCCTGGCGGGGGCTGGCCCGGAAGACCTCCATGCCGAAGCGCGCGAGGTCGTAGCGGGCCGCGCCGGTCGCCATCATCTCGATGGCGCAGCAGGCCAGGCCGAACGTGGCCGGCCAGAAGCTCGCCTTGCGCGACCAGTTGACCAGCTTCTCGACCGTCGTCAGCAGGACGCCGGTCGGAACCTTTTCCTCGATGCCCATGGCTCAGTCCCAATCCAGCCCGCCGCGGCGCCAGACGTAGGCGAACGCGACGAACACGGTGACGATGAACAGCACCATCTCCACGAACCCGAAGAGGCCGAGCGCGTTGAAGTTCACGGCCCACGGGTAGAGGAAGATGATCTCGATGTCGAAGACGATGAACAGCATCGCGGTCAGATAGAACTTGACCGGGAAGCGGCCACCGCCCACGGGCTGCGGAGTCGGCTCGATGCCGCACTCGTAGGCGTCGAGCTTCGCGCGGTTGTACCGGCGGGGGCCGACGAACGGGGCGGCCGCCACCGAGAACAAGGCGAATGCGGCGGCGAGGGCGAAGAGCCCAAGAATCGGTACGTACGGCGCGAGCGACATCGTGCTGCTCCGTCCTTTCGGCGAGCCCGAGGGGCGTTCGGCCCCGGGGACCACTCAAGCTGTATGCGGTTTAACACTATTCGGTGAGTCCTGGACGGCTTCGTCCGGGGCACCCCAAATGCGGCTTTGGCCAGCGCCTTTGGGGGTCAGGCAGCCGGCGCGAGCCGGGTCATCGCGTTGATCACGCGGTCCATGGCGTCTCCACCTCGCGGGTCGGTGAGGTTGGCGAGGAGTTTGAGCACGAACCGCATGAGGGTCGGGTGGGGCATGCCGTGCTTGGTGGCGATCCGCATGACCTGTGGATTGCCGATGAGCTTGACGAACACGTTCCCGAGCCGGTAGTAGCCGCCGTAGCGGGCCTTGAGCTCGGTCGGGTAGTTGGCGAGCACCCGCTCGCGCGCGGTGCCCTGCGGCCGGGCCAGCGCCTGGACGGCGATCTCCGCCGCCAGCTCGCCGGACTCCATGGCGTAGGCGATCCCCTCGCCGTTGAAGGGGTTGACCATGCCACCGGTGTCGCCGACGAGGAGCACGCCCCGGGAGTAGTGCGGCACCCGGTTGAACCCCATCGGCAGCGCCGCCCCCTGGGGCTTGCCGTCGGCGTTCGCCGGGTCGGACAGGCCCCAGTCGGCCGGCGTGTTGTCCAGCCAGTCGGCGAGCAGCGTCTTGTAGTTCGTCTTGCCGTAGGCGACGCTGCTGTTGAGCACGCCCAGGCCGACGTTGACCCGGCCGTCACCGAGGCCGAAGATCCAGCCGTAGCCCGGCAGGAGCTTGTCGCCGGACTCGCGGCTGCGCAGCTCCAGCCAGGACTCCAGGTAGTCGTCGTCGTGGCGGGTCTCGCTGCGGAAATACTGCCGGACGGCCACGCCCATCGGCCGGTCGTCGCGCTTGGCGATGCCCAGCGCGAGCGCGAACCGCCCGGAGACGCCGTCGGCCGCGATGACCAGGGGTGCGCGATACTCCCGTGGCTCCCGGTCCGGCCCGGTGGCCGTGACGCCCACCACTCGGCCGGTCCGGTCGAGGATCGGCCCGGTCACGTTCGTGCCGCTGCGCAGCTCGGCCCCCGCGTCGATCGCGGCCGTGGCCAGCATGTGGTCGAAGTCCATGCGGGTGCGGGTCAGCCCGTAGTCGGGGAAGCTCGCGAGCTCCGGCCAGTCCAGCTCCAGGCGCACGCCGCCACCGATGACGCGCAGGCCGCGGTTGCGCAGCCAGCCCTTCTCCTCGGTGGTGTCGATGCCCATCTTGACCAGCTGCTTCACCGCGCGCGGGGTGAGGCCGTCGCCGCACACCTTCTCGCGCGGGAACTCGGTCTTCTCCAGCAGCAGGACCTTCAGCCCGTGCCGGGCGAGATGAAACGCCGCGGCCGACCCGCCCGGTCCGGCGCCAACGACGATGACATCCGCATCTTTTCCGGTGTCGGTCACAGCCGTCACACCTCCAACCGTTCTGCTTCTGCCCGGCTCGTGAAAGTCTTCACAAAGTCATCCGTGCAGCAGTCTAGAACCGTGAAGTGCGCCGCTGTCGGTAAGGCGACCCTAATTTTTCACCCGGTCGGGGGGAGACTTGACCGGTCCACCCGACGCGCGTTTCGTGATCCACTGACCCAGCTTGTCGTGGACAGCACGTGACCGCACGGTTATTTGGAGTAACCGCGCGGTGTGAACGTGAAAGAACTCAGATTCGGAAGCCGCGGTGGAGCGCCACCACGCCGCCGGTGAGGTTGCGCCAGGCGACCTTGCGCCAGCCGTTGTCGGCGATCTTCGCGGACAGGCCCGCCTGGTCCGGCCACGCCTTGATCGACTCGGCCAGGTAGACGTAGGCGTCGGGGTTGGACGACACCCGTTTGGCGATCGGCGGGATCGCGCCCACCAGGTAGCCCTGGTAGACGGCCCGGAACGGCCGCCACGTCGGGGTCGAGAACTCGCAGATCACCAGGCGCCCGCCCGGCTTGGTCACGCGGGCCATCTCGGCCAGCGCGGCGTCGGTGTCGGCGATGTTGCGCAGCGCGAAGGAGATCGTGACCGCGTCGAACGTCTCGTCGGCGAACGGCAGGTGCAGCGCGTCGGCGGCCAGCAGCGGCACCTCGGGGCGCTTGGCCCGCCCGGCCTGCAGCATGCCGACCGAGATGTCGGCGCCCACCGCGTAGGCGCCCGAGCGGCTCAGCTCCAGCGTCGAGACCCCGGTGCCGGCGCCGAGGTCGAGCACCTGCTCGCCCGCCTTGAGCCCCAGCGCCAGCCGGGTCTCCTTGCGCCACATGCGGTCGCGGCCGCCCGAGAGGACCGTGTTGGTCAGGTCGTAACGGCGGGCCACGCCGTCGAACATCGCCGCAACCTCGTGCGGCTCCTTGTCCAGGCTGGCGCGCGTCATGAGTTCACCGGAGTCAGGGGAAGGCTGCGGCCCGTGCCGCCGCCGGGGATGGCGATGGAGGAGAAGTGCGACTGGACCCGCTCGTCGGTCGGGTCGTCCGCCTCGGTCCAGTGGACCTGCAGGTGGCGATACTGCGTGTCCCGCTGCGCCGGGATGCGATCGGCCCCGCGGATCATCTGCACGAGCTCGGTCAGGCGCGAGCGGTGCCGGGCGCCGGCCGAGGAGATCACGTTCTCCTCCAGCATGATCGAGCCGAGGTCGTCGACGCCCAGGTGCAGCGACAGCTGGCCGACGTCCTTGCCGGTGGTCAGCCACGACGACTGCAGGTGCGGGATGTTGTCCATGAACAGCCGGGCGACCGCGACGAGCCGCAGGTATTCCATGCTCGTGGCCTGCGTGCGGCCCTTGAGGTGGTTGTTCTCCGGCTGGTAGGTCCACGGGATGAAGGAGCGGAACCCGCCCACCGTCCCGGCGAGGTCGGCCTCGACGGAGTAGCCGTTGGCGACCGCCTTGTCCTGCACCTCGCGAATCAGCCGCAGGTGCTCGATGCGCTCGGCGTTGGTCTCGCCGGTGCCCATCATCATGGTCGCGGTCGAGGACACGCCGAGCCGGTGCGCGACGGTCATGACCTCCAGCCAGCGGGCGCCGGACTCCTTGAGCGGCGCGATCGCCTTGCGGGGCCGCTCGGGCAGCATCTCCGCGCCGGCGCCGGCGATCGAGGCCAGGCCCGCCGCCTTGATGCGCAGGATCGCCTCTTCGATCGTGGTGCCCGAGACCTTCGCCATGTGCAGCACCTCGGACGGGCCGATCGAGTGCACGACCAGGCCGGGGAAGGCCTGGTGGACGGCGGAGAAGAGCTCCTCGTAGTACTCGACGCCGTAGTCGGGGTGGTGACCGCCCTGCAGCATCACCTGGGTCGCGCCGAGCTCGACCGCCTCCGCGCAGCGGCGCAGGATCTCCTCGGTGCTGTGCGTCCAGCCCTCGGCGTGCTTCGGCGCCCGGAAGAACGCGCAGAACTTGCAGGCCGTGACGCACACGTTGGTGTAGTTGATGTTGCGGTCGATGATGTAGGTGACGATGTTGTCCGGGTAGCGGCGGCGGCGCACCGTGTCGGCCGCCTCGCCCAGCGCGTGGAAGGGCGCCTCCGTGTAGAGCAGGAGCGCCTCGTCCGGGCCGATCCGCCCGCCGTCGGCGGCACGCTGCAGAATCTCGCTGATCACCGGAGCAGTCACACCCAGAGCGTACCCAGCTCCCCCGGCCGGTCGAGCAGGCGTGCCTAGGATCATAGGAGTGACTGATATGCGCTACCGGCGCCTCGGGCGCTCCGGGCTCACCGTCTCCGTGGTCGGCATCGGCTGCAACCAGTTCGGCCGGATCGATGCCGCGAGCAGCGCGGAGGTCGTCGGGGCGGCCCTTGACAACGGCGTCACCCTCTTCGACACCGCCGACATCTACGGCGCCATGCCCGGCGCCTCCGAGGAGGCGCTCGGCGCCGCCCTCGGCAAGCACCGCGACGAGGTGGTCGTGGCCACCAAGTTCGGCATGGACGCCCGCGGGCTGCACGGGCCGGACTGGGGTGCCCGCGGCGGCCGCCGCTACATCATGCGCGCCGCGGAGGCCTCGCTGCGCCGGCTCGGCACCGACTACATCGACCTCTACCAGATGCACCAGCCGGACCCGGCCACTCCGATCGAGGAGACCCTGGCCGCGCTGGACGACCTGGTCCGCTCGGGCAAGGTCCGCTACATCGGGCACTCGAACTTCTCCGGCTGGCAGACCGCCGACGCGGCCTGGGAGGCCGAGACCGGGCACATGACGCCGTTCGTGAGCGCCCAGAACCGCTACTCGCTGCTCGACCGCTCCGTCGAGGCCGAGCTCGTGCCGGCCCTGGAGCGCTTCGGGCTCGGCCTGCTGCCGTACTTCCCGCTCGAGATGGGCCTGCTCACGGGCAAGTACCGCCGCGGCGACGCCCCGCCGTCGGGCACCCGTCTGGCCCGCGAGGGCATGGAGCGCGTCCTCGCCGAGGCGCCCTGGGACCGCATCGAGCGGCTGGCCGCGTTCGGCGCCGAGCGCGGGCTGGACCCGCTGACCGTCGCGATCGGCGGGCTGGCCGCCAAGCCGACCGTGACCAGCGTCATCGCCGGGGCGACCCGGGCCGAGCAGGTCACGGCGAACGCCGCCGCGGCGGACTGGGAGCCCACCGCGGACGACATGGCCGAGCTAGCGCAGATCTAGCTTCCCGACGACCTCCGTCGGGGTCTTGGACCCGCCCTTCGGCTCCTTGCTCAGGCCGAAGGCCGGGGCCAGACCCTTGATGTAGAAGCGGCCACTGCCCGACTCCGTCAGGCCGACCGGACGAGCCGTGGCGTCGATCATCCACAGCTGATACGAGCCCTCCGGCGGCTTGAGGCCGGACAACAGCGCCACCGCCGCGTCGCGGGACGGGGAGACGATCATCGTGATCTGGCCGCCCTCGACGCCCTGGGTGACCATGCGGGCGTCGGCCGCCGCCAGCACCGCGTCGACCTGCGAGGCCTGGTCGATGAAGTGCTGCCGCGTGATCGCCCAGGTGCCGGTGCCCACGCCGCCGGCGAACAGGACGGCGGCCGCGACGGAGGCGACCCAGGCCCACCGGCGGCCGGGCTCCGCGCGCTTCGCCGGCGGCTGCTTCGGACGCTCCTGAGGCGTGTGCGCGATCCGCGCCAACACCGAGTCCCGCAGTCGCGGCGGCGGCGCCTCGGCGACCGGCTGCGCCAGCCGGGCCGCGGTCTCACGCAGCTCGGCGACCTCGGCCGCACAGGTCGGGCAGTCGCGCAGGTGCCGCTCGAACGCGACCCGCTCGAGGTCGTCGACGGCGTCGAGGGCGTACGCGCCGACGAGCGAGTGAATGTCCACGGCGGTCATGCGAGCGTCACCCCCAGGCAGTCGCGCATGCGGATGAGTCCGTCGCGCATGCGGGTCTTGATCGTCGGCAGGGCCGCACCGAGGAGATCCGCGACCTCCCGATAGCTGTTCCCGCCGTAGTAGGCCAGCGTGATCGCCTCGCGCTGCAGCTCCGTCAGCGCGCCCAGGCACCGGCGCACCTGCTGCTGCTCGATGCGGGCGGTCGCGGATTCGACCACGTCGTCGTAGGGCGTCTCGGCGCTGACCGCGGCGGCCCGCCGGACCCGCTCGGCCCCGGCCTGCTCGGAGCGCACCCGGTCCACGGCCCGGCGGTGCGCGATGGTGAAGACCCAGGCGGTGGCCGAGCCGCGCCCGGGTTCGTAGCGGGCGGCCGTGCGCCAGACCTCGACCATCACCTCCTGGGCGACCTCCTCGGACTGGGCGGGGTCCCGCAGCACCCGGCGGATCAGCCCGAAGACGCGCGCGGACACCAGATCGTAGAGCTCGGCGAAGGCTCGCTCGTCGCCGCGCGCCACCCGGGCCAGCAACTCGTCCGCGTCCGGCGCGCGAAGCTGGGGCGGGGGCACCGCGACGAGCCGCTGGGTGGGCGGCTCCTGTTCCGGTCTCATGTCGCTCATTCGCGGCGGCGGCCGTCGCGGATGGGTGTGACTCCCGTCATACGTCGAAGTCGACCACGACCCGGTCGGTGATCGGCATCGCCTGACAGGTCAGGACATATCCGGCGGCGAGCTCGTCGGGCTCCAGTGCGAAGTTGCGCGCCATCTCGACCCGGCCCTCGACCACCTTGGCGCGGCAGGTCGAGCAGACACCGCCCTTGCACGCGTAGGGCAGCTCGGGCCGCGCCCGCAGCGCCGCGTCGAGCACCCGCTCGTCGTGCGCCATGGTGAACGTCGTCGTGCGCCCGTCGAGCACGATGCCGACCTCCGCGCGCTGCGCGGTGTCCTCGGGGGCCGCGGCGGGGCGAGCCACCGGGGGCGCGTCGTCGACGTGAAAGAGCTCAGTGTGTACCGCCGAATCATCGACGTCCCGCGTGGACAGCGCGACCTTCGCGTCCAGCACCATGCCGTGCGGGCCGCAGAGGAACCACTCGTCGACCGTCCCGGCCGGCAGGAGGGCGTCGAGGACCGCGCCGATGCGCGCCTCGTCGAGCCGGCCGGACAGCAGCGGCGACTCCTGCGCCTCGCGGGACAGCACGTGCATCACGTGCAGCCGCTCCCGGTACCGATCCTTGAGGTCGGCCAGCTCCTCGGCGAACATCACCGTGCCGGCCGCCCGGTTGCCGTAGACCACGGTGACCCGGCTGTCCGGCTCGGTCTCCAGCGCCGTCGCGGCCAGCGAGAGCACGGGGGTGATGCCGGAGCCGGCCGCGATCGCCGCGTAGTGCCGGGCCCGGGCCGGGTCGAACTCGGTCGTGAAGTGCCCGAGCGGGGGCAGCACGTCGACCTCGTCGCCGGGGGCGAGCCCGGACAGCGCGTAGGTCGAGAACGCCCCGCCGGCGACCCGCTTGATGCCCACCCGCAGCTCGCCCTCGTCGCGCAGGCGGGACGGGGTCGAGCAGATGGAGTACGACCGGCGGATCTCCTCCCCCGACTCGGCGTGCCGCCGGACGGTGAGGTGCTGGCCGGCCCGGAACGCGAACAGCTCCCGCAGCGCGACCGGAACCTCGAAGGTGACGGCCACGGCGTCGTCGGTCAGCCGCTCGACGTCGAGCACGGTGAGGCGGTGGAACCTGGGCCGCCGCTTCACGGGCCGCCGGATCTCGGAAACGGTCATCGGCTCAGATCGCCTTCACGCGCTCGAACGGTTCGCGGCAGGCCCGGCAGCGCCAGAGCGCCTTGCAGGCCGTGGCGCCGAAGCGGGACAGCTCCTCGGTCTCGGGCGATCCGCAGCGGGGGCAGCGCACGGTCAGCGTCAGGCCTCTCTTCGTGGAGCTGGGCGGCGCGATCCCGGCCGCGGCGAGCTTCTCGAGGCCGGCGGGCGTGATCCAGTCCGTGGTCCACGGCTCGGTCAGCGTGGTGTCGACCCGCACGTCGCCATACCCGTCGGCGTGCAGGGCCGCGGTGATGTCGGCGCGGATCGCGTCCATGGCGGGGCAGCCGGAGTAGGTCGGTGTGATCGTGACCGTCACGCGCCCGTCCCGCTCGGCGACGTCGCGCAGGATGCCGAGCTCCTCGATGGTGACGACGGGCAGCTCCGGGTCGCGCACCGCGGCCACGGTCGAGCGCGCGCTCACCAGGTCGCCCCGGGGTGTGCGCGATGCAGGACCTGCATCTCGGCGAGCAGTTTGGACAGGGCCTCGGTGTGTACTCCACGCCGCCCGCCCGAGGGCGCCCAGCCGTCGGCCGGGCGGTGCAGCGTCGCCTCCCGCAGCACCCCGGTGATCTCGGCCTCCCAGGCGTCGCGCAGGCTCGCCGCCTCGCCCTCGAACAGCTCATGCGTGTAGGGCCACAGCGCGTCGACGGCGGCCTGCATGCGCCGGTGCGACTCCTGCGTGCCGTCGCCGAGGCGCACGGTCCAGAGGGCGGCGTGCTCGGCGTGGTAGACGGACTCCTTGCGCGCCTTGGCCCCGATCTCGGCCAGCCGCGCGTCGTCCCCGGCGGCCAGGCGCTCGTAGCGCAGCCGCTGGTACACCGCCAGGAACAGCAGCTTGCCGATGGTCACCGCGAAGTCGCCGTTGTCCAGCTCGACCAGCAGCGCGTTGCGGAACTCGCGGTCCTCGCGCAGGAAGGCCAGGTCGTCCTCGGTCCGGTTCCGGGACTCGCCGGCGTAGGTGAGCAGGAGCCGGGCCGCGCCGAGCTGGTCGAGGGCGATGTTGGCCAGCGCGATGTCCTCCTCCATCTCGGGCGCGCGCGAGCACCACTCGGCGAGGCGCTGGGCCGCGATGAGCGCGTCGTCGCCGAGTTCGAGGGCGATGTCCGGGCTGGTCATATGTGTTGCGCACCCTCGGGGACGGCGTAGAAGGTCGGATGGCGGTACACCTTGTCGGCCGCCGGCTCGAAGAACGCGTCCTTCTCGTCGGGGCTGCTCGCGGTGATGGCCGTCGCCGGCACCACCCAGATCGACACCCCCTCCTGGCGGCGGGTGTAGACGTCGCGGGCGTTGCGCAGGGCCATCTCGGCGTCGGGCGCGTGCAGGGAGCCCACGTGCGCGTGCGAGAGCCCGCGGCGCGGCCGGACGAACACTTCCCAGAGCGGCTCAGACACCGACGGCCCTCTTCTCGGCGTGCTTTCTCGCGGCCTCACGGACCCACGCGCCCTCTTCGTAGGCGCGGCGACGGTGGTCCATCCGCTGACGGTTGCAGGGACCCTCGCCCTTGATAACGCGCATCAGCTCGTCGTAGTCGGGCTGGGTGAAGTCGTACCTGTTCTCCTGCTCGTTCCACCGCAGGTCGGGGTCGGGCAGGCGCAGGCCCAGGATCTCGGCCTGCTGGACGCACATGTCCACGAACCGCTGCCGGAGCTCGTCGTTGGAGAAGCGCTTGATCTTCCAGGCCATCGAGCGCTCGGAGTGCGTGGAGTCGCCGTCCGGCGGGCCGAACATGGCCAGCGACGGATACCACCAGCGGTCGACGGCGTCCTGGGCCATGGCCTTCTGCGCCTCGGTGCCGTGCGAGAGCGTGTGCAGGATCTCGTACCCCTGCCGCTGGTGGAACGACTCCTCCTTGCAGATGCGGATCATGGCGCGCGCGTAGGGCCCGTAGGAGCAGCGGCACAGCGGGACCTGGTTCACGATCGCGGCCCCGTCCACGAGCCAGCCGATCGCCCCGATGTCGGCCCAGGTCAGCGTCGGGTAGTTGAAGATGGAGCTGTACTTCTGGCGCCCCTCGACCAGCATCTCGACCAGCTCCTCGCGGGAGACGCCCAAGGTCTCGGCGGCCGCGTAGAGATACAGCCCGTGCCCGGCCTCGTCCTGCACCTTGGCCAGCAGGATCGCCTTGCGCTTGAGCGTGGGCGCGCGCGAGATCCAGTTGCCCTCGGGCTGCATGCCGATGATCTCGGAGTGGGCGTGCTGAGCGATCTGCCGGATCAGCGTCTTGCGATACGCCTCCGGCATCCAGTCCCGCGGCTCGATCTTCTGGTCGGCCGCCACGATCGCGTCGAAGTACTCCTGCAGGTCACCGTCCTTGACCAGGACCCGCTCGTTCGTCAGCTCGCGCTCGGCGCTGTCGACCTCGTCGTCGTACACCCCTTCAGTGTTACAGCTTCCGACACGACCGGCAAGAAGGTGTCACATCGCAACGAGCCAACTACCAGGGACTTTTGAGCGCGTCCGGGCTGCGGGTGACTCGGTTGAACGACAGGATGAGTGGGCAATAGCGCACGCCGGGTGAGCGTTCCGTTTCGCTTACGTGCTGTTAACACCGGGAACACCTGTTCATGACCGGCGGTCGATGGAATTCGATCTCACGCATCGCCAGGGAGGGACCACCGACTCATGCGTAAGCGTGTCGGACTGACCGCATTCGTGCTGCTCGTGGGGGCACTCCTGGTCGGCGTGCCCTTCGTGTGGGGCAGCGACCTGCTCGGGCCCACCGCCGACTACGCGGCACCGGCGGCCACGGTCGGCGAGAGCATGGCGGCCAGCGAGGCGCCCACGCGCAAGGCGGCCCCGGCCCCGCCGACCGCCCCGCCGCTCCCGCCCGCCCTGCTGCACCCGGCGACCGTCGCCGTCGACGCGACCGGCTTCTGGTCGTGGACCGTCCTGGACCGCCGCACGGGCGCGCTGGCCGGCTCGGCCAACGCGAACTCCGCGCAGCGCACCGCCTCGATGATCAAGGCCTGGCTCGCGTCGGACTACCTGCGCCGCAACCCCGACCCGAGCAGGTCGAACCTGTCCGAGCTCAGCGAGATGATCCGCAACAGCGACAACGACGCGGCCTCGTACTTCTGGGGGCTCGACGGCAGGAGCGCCAGCATCACGCGACTGATCCAGACGTGCGGGCTGACGGACTCGAAGGCCTACATCGACTGGGCCTCGACCCTCATGTCGGCCCGCGATGCCGCTCGGATGGGCGCGTGCATCGGCGACGGGCGCGCGGCCGGCCCGAAGTGGACGGACTGGCTGCTCAACGAGATGCGCAACGTCGCCAAGGATCAGAAGTTCGGGATCACGCCGGCGCTGCCCGCTTCGGAGCAGGCGGGGACGGCGGTGAAGAACGGGTGGATCGCGCGCAGCGACGGGAAGTGGCACGTGAACTGCCTGGCCATCGGGGGCGACTGGGTGCTCAGCGTGCTGACGGTGTACCCGGCCTCGAAGGGGCAGGGCTACGGCGAGAACATCTGCTCGAGCGTGGCGAAGCAGCTGCAGGCGTGATGCTCGGCCTCTGTGTCTTCGGGCGCTCGGGTGTGGCCCGGATAAGTCCGACACTTCGTGATCGGACTTATCCGACTTTTCGCCTGACAGGTCATAAATACGAAAAGTCGCGGCGCGGAGCGCTCGACTTTTCGCAAACAGCGCTTTTCGGGCACTTCCTCGCCGAGTCCGCTGCCAGGAACGCCGGGCCGCCTGACAGCAGCGTCGGCACCGCCCGCCGCACGAACTTACGGCCGTGCGGCCCCCAAGACATCGCGGCCCAGAAGGTGCGCGCGGGCTGGGAGGACGTCATCCTCGCCCGCGGCGGAGAAGCCGAACAGCAGCGCGGGCGTCCGCGCCGAGACCGCCGTCGAAGAGGACAAGCCGCCCGACGGCAGCGCGGGGCGGCCCGCGAAAGCGCAGCTCGGGCGGATCAGCCCTCGAAGAACGCCGGGCCGCCGGACGGCAACGCCGGCGTCCGCGCCGGGTCGGCCCGCAGCAGCAGCCCGAGCGGGTCAGCCTTTGAAGAACGCCGGGCCGCCGGACGGCAGCGCCGGCACCGCCCCCCGCTCCGCCGCCCGCCGCGCGAACTCGCGAACGCCCGCGACCTGGCGCTCGCCCAGCGAGAAGTCCAGCACGCGGAAGTAGGTCGCCAGCGTCTCGGCCGACAGCGTCTCCCAGCGCGCCGCCGCCGCCGCGACCTCGTCCAGCTCCGTCAGGCACAGCTCCCGAGAGCGGAGGAACGCCTCGTGCACGTCCTTGACCAGGCCCGGATGCGCCGCGGCGAAGTCCTTGCGCACGGCCCAGGCCGCGAACACCATCGGCAGCCCGGTCCACTCGCGCCAGGCCTGGCCGAGGTCGGTGACCTGCCAGCGCTGCCGCGGCGCGTCGTGCATGGCGCGCAGGGCCACATCGCCGATGATCACCGCGGCGTCGGCCTCGTCGAGCATGCGGGCCAGGTCGGGCGGGCTGTTGAAGTACGTGGGGCGGACGCCGACGTGCGACTCGAGGTACATCTGCGCGAGCATCACCCCGGTGCGCGAGGTGGCGCCGAGCGCGACCCGGCGGCCGTCCAGCGACTCCAGCGGCACCGTGGACACGAGGTTCACGGACAGGACCGGGCCGTCGCTGCCCACCGCGAGATCGGGCAGCAGGAGCAGGTCGTCGGCGTTTCGGAGGTACTCCACCAGCGAGATCGGCCCGATGTCGAGATCGCCCGCGACCAGCGCCGTGTTGAGCCGCTCCGGAGAGTCCTTGAACAGATCGACGTCGATCAGCGCCCCCGATCGCATCAGACCCCAGTAGATGGGCAGGCAGTTCAGGAACTGGATGTGGCCGACGCGGGGCCGCTGCAATGCAGGCACAACGCCCATGTTGCCCCAGTGGTCGGGCGCCACGCGGGCGGGGCGGCGATTCTCACAGCGGATACCCTCGGCTGATGCGACGCCCCCTCGCTGTGCTCGCACTCGTCCTGGTCACCGCGACCGGGTGCTCGGCCAACGCCGCGCCGAAGGCCGCGAGCAGCCGCGTCCCCGCCGCCGACACCTCGCAGTCGCCGGCCGCCGAGCCCAGCGCCGCCCCGAGCACGGCGCCGAGCGGACCGCTGTTCACGCCGACCCAGCCGGTCACCATGAACGTCAAGGGCTTCTGGTCGTGGGCCTACTACGACCACAAGACGGATCAGATGTACGGCTCCACGCCATACACCACCAGCGACACGGCATCGATGGCCAAGGCCTGGGTCGCCGCGGACTGGCTGCGGCGCCAGGCGGAGTCCGGCAAGCAGCCCGGCAGCACCGCGCTGAACGAGCTGAGCCGCATGATCCGCGATTCCGAGACCGAGAACACGTTCAAGTACCACGTGCAGAACGGCAATCTCGCGTCGATCAAGCGCATGATCTCGCTCTGCGGCCTGACCGAGACCAAGGGCACCCAGAACTCGTGGAGCCTGACCCAGATGTCGGCCCGCGACGTGGCGCGCCTGGCCAGGTGCATCGGCGACGGGCGCGCGGCCGGCCCGAAGTGGACGGGCTGGCTGCTCAACGAGATGCGCGGCGTGCGCGGGCCGGGGCGCTTCGGGCCGATCGAGGTGCTGCCGGCCGACGTGCAGAAGACCACGGCGATCAAGAACGGCTGGCTGGCCCGCGACGACGGCCAGTGGCACATCGCGTGCATGGCGCTCGGCGACGGCTGGAGCCTGGCGATCATGGCGCACTACCCGAGCTCGCTGGGCAAGGACTACGGGGTCAAGACCTGCCGCGAGGTCACGAAGCAGCTGCTGACCCAGCACTGAGCAGCCGCCCGGTGACGCTGGGGATTCACGTGAAACGGTCCCTTCAGACGATCAATATCATCTGACCTTTTCCTTACCCTGCTTACGTGCGAGTACGAGGCTATGCGCCCGCGACGCCCTGCTGGTCGGTGCTGACCAGCCCCGACCCGACTGCCGCGGCCGCGTTATACGCCGGCCTGTTCGGCTGGACCACGAGCGCGGCCGAGGACGGGACCACGCTGCTCCTGCTGCGCGACCTGGTCGTGGCGGGCGTCGCCGCCGGGGAGCGGGCGGCCTGGCTCACGTACGTGGCGAGCGAGGACACCGACGCGACGGCGCGGGCCGTCCTCGACGCGGGCGGCACCGTGCTCGGGCAGTCGACGTCGAGCCTCGGCCGCGCGGCCCTGTTCGCCGACCCGGCGGGCGCGGTCTTCGGCGCGTGGCAGGGGGAGCGCTTCGCCGGCGCCCAGGTCCACGACGAGCCGGGCTCGATCTGCTGGAGCGAGGTGGTGACCCGCGACATCGAGGCGACGGCCGCCTTCTACGGCAAGGTCTTCGGCTGGGTCGACCAGCAGGGCACCTTCCCGGGGATGATCCACGAGTACCACGAATGGATCTTGAACAACCGCGTGGTCGGCGGCCTGAGCATCATGGACGCGAACTACCCGCCGGCGACCCCGCACCACTGGCGCACCATCTTCTCGATCGATGACTGCTCCGGCTTCATCGCGCGCGCCGCGGACCTGGGCGGCCGCGTGCTGGCGGGCCCGGTGGACGCGGGCATCGGCCAGGCCTGCCAGATCCTCGACCCGACGGGCGGCCCGTTCCTGGCCATCGAGATCATCCCCGAACTGCGCGACCTGACGGGCTGACCCGCCGGCCGTCACCGTCGGCGCAGCAGCGCTCGCGTCTCGATCTCGATGGCGAAGGGTCCGTCGGCGGTGAGCGTCTCGCCGTCCTTCGCCACCGCGTGCTCGACGTAGTGGTGGCCGTCGAGCCGGAGCAGCCGCAATGTGATCGAGCCCGTCGGCTCCGGCTCGACGAGCAGATACCACTCGATCCGCGCGGCCGCGTACAGCTGCATCTTGAGCACGCGATCGGCTCCGGCATTGCCCGGTGAGACCACCTCGCCGACCAGGACCACGTCAGCGGCATCGAATACCGTGGCGTTCTCGACCGGGGTCACCACCAGATCGGGAATGAAGATTTGCCCGCTGGCGAGACGAACGTTCACCGCCTCGTAGACCCACAGATCAGCCGCGTCCGCAGCCTCGTCGATCAGGCCGGCCAGCCGCCGGGAAATGTGCTGATGCCGCGGGGTTCGCGCCGGGCTCACCAGCAGGCTCCCATCGAACAGCTCGATTCGATTCGGGGTCTCGCCGAGAGCGAGATACTCGTCTTCGGTCCATGGGCCGACGTGCTCCAGCACGGCCACGCTCATCGGCGACTCACCTCCTGACGAATCCTTCAATAAGGTTGCCACGCCTACTGCCCCGAGTCTGCGGGAAACTCGGTGGGCAGGCCGAGAAGATCGCGTAGGATGATTGGCCGCTTGACGGCCGCGGTGAGGTAGGCACCGCAGCGGACGTCCCCAGGCGCCGGGTGGAGCAAGGCCCGGATACGCGAGCGAGCCGAACGCGACCTCGAAGAGGATCACCGTGCCCTCACTCGAAACCGAGCTCGCCCAGGAGCGAGCGCATCTCGACGCCTCCCGGCTGGCGCTCAAGCGCATGCGCGAGCGCGCCGAGGACCTGTTCGCGACCGGAGATCAGGTCGCGGGAGATCCGTTCGCGGCCGAGACGCTCGGGCGGGCCCTCGCGCGGAGGATCGCCGATCTCGCCGACAACCCCGACACACCGCTGTTCTTCGGGCGGCTCGACATCGAGGAGCACCAGTACCACGTCGGCCGGTGGCACGTCATCGACGCCGTCGGGGAGCCGATGGTGCTCGACTGGCGCGCGCCCCTGAGCCGCAAGTTCTACCAGGCCAGCGCCGTCGACCCGCAGGACGTCGAGGTGCGGCGGCGCTTCGGGTCGTCAAGGGCGAGCTCACCAGCTTCGAGGACGAGCACCTGGGCCGGGGCGAGCAACAGCAGACCAGCCAGATCCTGCTCGACGAGATCGAGCGGCCGCGGCACAACGCGCGGTGCGTCACGTTCGCCGCAGGCAACCTCACGGCAGACGAGATGATCGCCCTCTTCGTGCAGCGCCTTCCGGCCATCGCGAGGATCGCCGAGGATCCTGGCCCCTTCGTCTATCACCTGACCCGAGATCGCCTGGTCAAGATGGCGCTGGACGCTTCTTGCAGCGCGGTGAGCAGGAGGAGCGCCCGCCGGTATCGGTGCTTGTCGCCGCTGTCGTTCACCTGAATCCGCTCACGGAATGGTCAACGGCGCCGGGTGTCGGTCTGCTTCGGGTGACCGGTGCCGGCCCGCGTGATCCACAAAGTTCGGGCGTCGTCGTCGATCGCATACCAGATCCGACCGCCGCCGGTCACCTCGAACTGCCACTGCTCCAACGCCGCGCCGCCGACCTTGACCACACCCAGCGCACCCTTCAACGGGTGCTGACGCTGATCGATGCGTCGTGGATCGCTGGTCAGCGCGACCCAGGCACGATCCAGGTTCTCCGCGGTCCCGGCCAGCAACTGCTGCCAGCCCTGATACGCCTGGCGGTCCGCGGCACGCACCGACCACGGCCGCGGACGCGGCAGCTCGTCGCCGCGGCCGCTCACGCCGCCGCCGGGCGGTCGATCGCCGGACCGTCACCATCGAACGGCCCCTGCAACTCACGAGCCAGCCGCGGGTCCGACCACGCCTCGGCGGTCGAACGCCACGACACCAGGTTGCGGGCGAACGGCGTCAACAGTCCGGTGTCGGCCCCCGCCACCAGGTCCGCCAGCAACTCCTCGACGCAGGCCACCCGCTCGGCCGGCGGCAGCCAGGTCAGCCAAGGCAGTTCCTCGGCCAGCAGCTCCTCGGCCAGCGCCCGATCGCGCCGAGCGAGCATCGCGAACGACCGCGCGGCGATCCGCAGCCCGGTCGCCGTCGCCTCGAACCGCTCGGCCCGCATCAACACCAGGTTCTCGTCGTCGCGCCGCTCCAACACCACGTCGGCGTCGGCCAGCGCGGGCAGCACCCTTGAGGGCCCACGCAGGAACGCGCTGTACTGGAACGTCTGCACCACCATACAGCGAGTATATCTGCACTAGTTCAGATCAGCCATGGCCACGAGAGAGGCCTCGCAGCCACCGCTTGCCCTGCTCGCTGCTGTGCCACCACGCGAAGCCGCGCGACGGCCGCCCGGCAAACCGTCATATGAACTCGCACCATCGATGCTGGCCAGCGTGACCATCTGCTGGAGCAGCCGCTTGTGGCGCTCAGTCCGCTTGCCCCGGCTGCTGCACCAGCTCGAACTGCAGCCCCAGCGCGGGTTGCTCGTCCTCCTGACAGTCCGTCCGCGGGCTTGCGACGGCACTGACCAGTTTGGACACGGCGCCTTCCCAGGCCGGTGCCCTCACCACGCGACCACGGCCGCGCGGCTGCTTCGCGGCGGCGGGCCGACGGGTCTCGCCGGCAGGAGCTTCCTCGGCTGACGCGAGCAGCGCCAGCGCCTCGGGGCGAACGCAGTCGCCCCGGTCGGCACAGGTGCACGAGCCTTCGAACCGCGTGCACTCACCCTCGCGGATCGCGAACGTCGCGGTCACTGACGCCGAGCGAGGGCTGACCAACCGGCCTTCGAACAGTCCCTGCTCCGGCCGCCAACCAAGCCCGACGACCTCGCCCTGCGCGGCGCTCTGCCGGGCTCGTAGGAAGCTGCGGTGTGCCGAGGAACGCCCGAGGCGCTGCCTCCGACTCTGACAGCAACAGCCGCATGATCCGGTTCTCCCGTAGCTTGCTGACCAGTTCGGACCACCGTAGCGCCACAGGATGTACGGGTACGCCATAGGAAAATCGATGGTGTGACGACCGCGCCGGCAGTAATGTGGTTGGCCGCTTGACGGCCGCGGTGAGGTAGGCACCGCAGCGGACGTCCCACGCGCCGGGTGGAGCAAGACCCCGGATACGCGAGCGAGCCGAACGCGACCGCCAAGAGGATCACCGTGCCCGCACTCGAGACCGAGCTCGCCGCCGAGCGAGCCCACCTCACCGCGTCCCGCCAGGCGCTCAAGCGCATGCGCGAACGCGCCGAGGACCTGTTCGCCACCGGAGACCAGGTGGCCGGCGACCCGTTCGCGGCCGAGACCCTGGGACGGGCCCTGGCCCGGCGCATCGCCGACCTGGCCGACAACCCCGACACCCCGCTGTTCTTCGGGCGGCTCGACATCGACGAACACCGGTACCACGTCGGCCGCCGCCACGTCACCGACGCCGTCGGCGAGCCCATGGTCCTCGACTGGCGCGCACCCCTGAGCCGCAAGTTCTACCAGGCCAGCGCCGCCGACCCGCAAGACGTCGAGGTGCGCCGGCGGTTCGGCTTCGTCAAGGGCGAACTCACCAGCTTCGAGGACGAACATCTCCGGCAGGGCGAGGAGCACGCGACCAGCCAGATCCTGCTCGACGAGATCGAACGGCCCCGCGTCGGACCCATGCGCGACATCGTCGCCACCATCCAGCCGGAGCAGGACGCGCTCGTGCGCGCCGAGCTCGACGAGTCCATCTGCGTGCAGGGAGCGCCCGGCACCGGCAAGACGGCCGTGGGGCTGCACCGCGCCGCGTACCTGCTGTATCTGCACCGCGAGCGCCTCCGCCGCGCCGGCGTGCTCATCGTCGGGCCCAACTCGGCGTTCCTGCAGTACATCGCGAGCGTTCTGCCCACCCTCGGGGAGCTCGAGGTGCGCCAGTCCACGATCGAGGGCCTGCTCACCACGCCGGTCCGCGGCACCGATTCCGAGGCCGCCGCCGAGGTCAAGAACCGCGAAAAGATGGCAGGCGTACTGCAGCGGCGCCTGCTGGCCAAGATCGGGCGCCCGGAGGAGCCGCTCACGGTGTCGGACGGCTCGTACCGCTGGCGGATCTCGGCCGACGCGCTGCGGCGGGTCGTCGACGACGTGCGGCGGGAGGCGCCGCCCTACGGCATCGGCCGCGAGCGCGTCCGCGCCCGGATCGTGGGCCTGCTCATGCGCCAGTCCGAGGCCCGCCGCGGCGACTCCCCCAGCGAGGGCTGGCAGCGCCGGATGGGCAAGGCCGCCCCGGTGACCGAGGTGCTCGACGCGGTCTGGCCCGCGGTCACGCCGGAGCAGCTCGTGTTCGAGGTCCTGACCGACCCGGCCGACGACGAGCTGGACGAGGCCGAGCGCGCGGCGCTCACGTGGGCCAAGCCGCCGAAGACGGCGAAGTCGGCCCGCTGGAGCACGGCCGACGCGGTGCTCATCGACGAGGCCGCCGGGCTGATCGACCGGGTCGCGAGCTTCGGGCACGTGGTCGTCGACGAGGCGCAGGACCTCTCCCCGATGCAGGCCCGCGTGATCGCGCGGCGCAGCGAGCACGGCTCGATCACGCTGCTCGGCGACCTGGCGCAGGGCACGGCGCCGTGGGCCGCGCGGGACTGGCGGGGGCTGCTGGCGCACCTCGGCAAGCCGGAGGCCCGGGTGGTACCGCTGACCACCGGCTTCCGGGTGCCCGCGGCCGTCATCGCGCTCGCCAACCGCCTGCTGCCGGCGCTCGGGGTGCAGGTGCCCGAGGCGCGCTCGCTGCGGACCGACGGGGCGCTCACCGTCAGTGCCGTCGCCGACGTCGAGGAATCGGTCGTGGACGCCACCCTGGCCGCGCTCGGCCACCTCGGCTCGGTCGGGGTCATCGCCGCCGACGCGACCGTCGACGTGCTGGCCGAGTCGCTGCGCAAGGCCGGCGTGGCGCTCGCCGACGCCGACCCCGAGGCCCGGGTGACGGTCCTGCCCGCGACCCTGGCCAAGGGCCTCGAGTACGACCACGTGATCGTGGTCGAGCCGGCCGACATTGTCTCCGCCGAGCCCCGCGGCCTCAACCGGCTCTTCGTCGTGCTGACGCGCGCCGTCTCCCGGCTCGACGTGCTGCACTCGCGCCCGCTGCCGGCCGCGTTGGAGGGAACCGCCGCCTGATGGCACCATCTCGCCATGCGAATTCGGGGTTATGCGCCGGGCACGCCGTGCTGGGCGGAGCTGGTCAGCCCTGACCCGGCCGCGGCCGAACGCTTCTACGGCGAGCTGTTCGGCTGGGCCCGCAACGCCGACGGGCACTTCACGCTGGGCGGGCGGGCCGCGGCCGGCCTGCGCGAGGGGCGCCGGGGCGGCTCGGCGGCCTGGCTGATCTCGATCTCCACGGACGACCCCTCGGGCACCGCCGGGGCCGTCGAGCGCTCCGGCGGGGCCGTGCGCGTCCCGCCGGCCAGCGTGCGTGACCTCGGTACCGCCGCCGTCTTCTCCGATCCCGGCGGAGCGCTCTTCGGCACCTGGCTGCGCAGCCGGTTCGGCGGGGCTCAGGTGTCCTTCGAGCCCGGCGCGATCTGCTGGTACGAGCTGGCCACCCACGATCTCGACCGGACCGGCGCCTTCTACAAGGAGGTGTTCGGCTGGCACACCGTCGAGGCGCCCAGCGACGGCCGGCCGTACTTCGAGCTGCACCACCACAACGACACCGTCGGCGGGCTGCTGCCGATCGACGACCGCTTCCCGCCCGGCATCCCCGACCACTGGACGGCCTGCTTCATGGTCGAGGACGCGGCCGCCGCCTGCGCACGGGCCACCGAGCTCGGTGGCTCGGTGGCCCATGCGGCTGCACCGGCCTCGGCCGGCCGCTATGCGCGCCTGGCCGACCCGACCGGCGGGCACTTCGCGGTCATCGAGCTCAGCGAGGACTGGGCGCTGTAGCGCACAGCTGCTGCTTGCCGATCACGCGGTACGCGCAGTCCGCGTACTCGGCGAGCGTCAGGCTGGCGTCCTGGTTGCGGGCGGTCTGCGCGTCGATGACGCTCGCGGGCGGGTAGAAGCCGCCCTTGGACGGCGAGTTCGGGTACATCTCGAACGTGAACGCCCAGACGCCCTGGGTCGCCCAGAGCCAGTCGATGATCGAGCCGTCGGTGATGTACAGGCTGCTGGACTGCTCGGGCGTGTACCCGTTGCTCCGGGCGAACGTGCGGCCCAGCGCCGCGAAGGTCTTCTGCTGGTCCGGGCCGAGCCCCGCGGCCGTCGTGTTCATCGTGTACCCGTACGGCCAGAGGATCAGCTCGGAGTACGTGTGGAAATCGATGGCCGCCTTGATCTGCTGCACCCCGCCGACCCGCCGGCTCAGCACGAAGTCGCGCAGCCGCTGGGTCTCGGGGGCGGAGAACGCCTGCGGGCCGTGGTAGGTCTCCGACGACAGCGCCGAGCTCGACCCGTTGCAGCAGGCGAACTTGTAGCCCCAGTTGCGGTTGAGGTCGACGCCCTTGTAGCCGCCGCCGACGGGCTGGCGGTTCTTGCGCCAGTTGTGGTACTTGCCGCCGGCGAGGTCGTACTCGCCGCCGTCCGGGTTCATGTCCGGCACGATCCAGATCTCGCGGGTGTCGACGAGCCTGGTGACGCGCGGGTCCTTGCCGTAGCCCTCGGTGAACATCCTCACCAGGTAGAGGGCCATCTCGACGGTGAGGTGCTCCCGCGCGTGCTGGTGGGCGTCGTAGAGGATCTCGGGCTCGTCCTCGTCCTTCGCCACGTTGTCCGAGATCTTGATCAGCGGTATGTCGCGGCCCTCGTACGTCTTGCCGAGGCTGAGCTTCTGCATGATCTTCGGGTACGCCTTGGCCGCCCTGTCGAGCTCGGCCTGCATCTCGGCGTAGTCGTGGTAGCCGGAGTCGGCGGCCGGGAAGCCCTCGGTCCGGGTCCGGCTGATGCTGAACCCGAGCCGCTCGATCTGCCTCGCCTCGTCCGGCGTGGCCGTCACGGCGGCCGTGCCGTTCTCGATGCTGTCGATGCTGGCTCCGGTACCGCCGACACGGTTGCGATCCGCGGCGCTTTCGACCCCGCGGACGACGTAAGGTCCGGACTTTTGCTGATATTTCGGACTAGCCGGGCTCGCGTCGGCCGGGTTGACCGCGAAGAGCGTCACCACCCCGACGACTGCGAAGGACACCACCGACACGAACCTGCGACCCATCAAGCCCCCTGGAGTGACTAAGCGCCATCCAAGGCTTAAGTGGTTTCAGTCCGATTTGGTGGCGCTTTCACCCCCATCATCATCCCCGTTGAGGGCGGCACGCAGCCGTTTCTTGTTGTCGGCTCGCTTCTGGGCCATGCCGACGGCCTGCACGGAGGCCTCCTCGCGCAGCCCGCGGAGCAGGAAGAACGCGGCCACGGCCGAGACGATCACGGCGATCATGAGCTTGAGGAGCACGCTGACGTCGAGCGGAATGGAGAGCATCACGAGCGCGGCGAGCCCGAAGAGGCCGAGCCGCGCGAGCGTGTACTTCAGAAACGGTGACATGGTGACCCCAGCCTAGCCTCAGGCCCAGACCTTCTGCGGTTCGCTGCGGCGCTCGGCCAGGGGCGTCGGCTTGTCGTACTCGCGGACGACCTCGTACTTCGTGTTGCGCTCGACCGGCTGGAAGCCCGCGTCCCAGATGAGGTGCAGCAGGTCCTCGCGGTGCATGGTGTTCGGCGTGCCGTAGCTGTCGGCGTCGTGCGTGATCTTGTACTCGACCACCGAGCCGTCCAGGTCGTCCACGCCGAAGTTGAGCGACAACTGGGCGACCGAGAGCCCGTGCATGACCCAGAAGCACTTCACGTGCGGCACGTTGTCGAACATCAGGCGCGACACCGCGAAGGTCTTCAGGCTCTCCGCCGGCGAGGCCATCCTCGTGCGGGCCTGCAGCCGGTTGCGGATCTTGCCGTCGGCGGAGTCGACGAAGTCGTGCTGGTAGCGCAGCGGGATGAAGACGCTGAAGCCGCCGGTCTCGTCCTGCAGCTCGCGCAGGCGCATGACGTGGTCGACGCGGTGGCGGGGCTCCTCGATGTGGCCGTACAGCATCGTGGAAGGAGTCCGCAGGCCCTTGCTGTGGGCCAGCCGGTGGATGCGCGACCAGTCCTCCCAGTGCGTGGCGTGGTCGACGATGTGCTGGCGGACCTCCCAGTCGAAGATCTCCGCGCCGCCGCCGGTCAGCGACTCCAGGCCGGCGTCGATGAGCTCGTCGAGGATCTCGTCGGCGGGCAGGCCGGAGATCTTCTCGAACCACTGGATCTCGGTCGCCGTGAACGCCTTCAGGTTCACGCCGGGCAGGGCGCTCTTGAGCTCCCGCAGGACCTTCGGGTAGTACTTCCACGGCAGCGTCGGGTGCAGGCCGTTGACGATGTGCAGCTCCGTGAGCTGCTCACCCTCCATCTCCTTGGCCTTCTCGACGGCCTCGTGGACCCGCATGGTGTAGGCGTCCTTCTCGCCCGGCTTGCGCTGGAAGGAGCAGTACGCGCAGCTGGCGGAGCACACGTTCGTCAGGTTGAGGTGCCGGTTGACGTTGAACATCACCCGGTCGCCGTTCTTCTCGGTGCGCACCTGGTGCGCGAGCCGGCCGAGCCAGACCAGGTCGTCGGACTCGTAGAGCGCGACACCGTCCTCCCGGCTCAACCGCTCGCCGGCGGTGACCTTGGCCTCGAGTTCGCGCTTCAACCCTGCATCCACGGCCGCCAGCCTACTTCGGACCCCTCGTTACCCCCGCATTCACCTCTTGACGACGAAGCTGACATTGATCGCCACTCGACGCGTGTCGCTTCGTGAGGTAAACAAAAGTGGGCAGGAACACGGTCGGGCGGCAGACCGACTGATCGATCGGCGACGATCGACCATGTGGCATGGCTAACCGACTGGGGACGGTGGCGATGAGTGGGTTGGTGCTGAGGGCTGCGTATCCGGGCGAGATCCCGGCCACGCCTTCGGTTGAGCAGGCGCATCCTCCTGCGGTTATGCGGCAACGCACCCGCCGGCGGCCGGGTCCGGTGAGGACCGCGGTCGTGGTGTGCGGGATGCTCTGCGCCCTGATCGCGCGCCCGGCCTACGCCGACCCCGGAAGCGGCATTCCGGACACCGGCTCGCGGCCGGTCGCCTCCGGCGAGCTCCTCCTGCCGGGCGCCACCGGCGCGGCGACCCTGCCGCCGGCCACCACGACGACCCAGCGCGGGCCCAAGGCCGCCGAGCTCGCCCAGCTCGAGCTGACCGTCGCCCAGCTCGGGGAGAAACGCAACCGGGCCTCGACCGACCTCGACACCGCGCGCAACACCCTCGCCGACGCCCAGGTCAAGCTCACCGAGGCGGGCAAGCGCGTCGAGGAGCAGCGGCAGCGGGCCGACGACGCCGCGGCCGAGGCGTACAAGCGCGCCCAGCAGCTCGGACCGCTGAACGGCTACGCCAACGACCTGCACCAGTTCGGGCTGATCGCGCCCGGGCTCGGCGGTCAGCCAGGCGGCGAGGAGGCGGCCCGCGACCTGCTGCGCGCCCAGGAGGCCGAGTCGGCCGCGCGCCAGGAGGTCCAGGCGGCGCAGGACGCGATGCAGGCCGCGCAGGGCACCTACACGCCGATCGACACCGAGTTCCAGGCCAAGAACACCGAATACGTCAACCTGCGCGCCCAGAACGACCAGCTCGTGCTCCAGCTCGAGGCCGAGCAGGACGCGGCCGAGCAGGCGCTGAGCCCCAACCTGGCCGACAACCCGAACATCGACGGGATGGTGGCCAACCCGAAGGCCGTCCAGGCGCTGAACTACGCGCTGAGCAAGGTCAACATCGCCTGGTACGTCTGGGGCGACGAGGGCCCCGACACGTTCGACTGCTCCGGTCTCGCCTACTGGGCCTACGGCAAGGTCGGCGTCCGCGTCCCGCGCGTCGCCGCCGACATGTACCACGGCACCCACGCCATCCAGGTGACCAAGAACAGCCTCGGCGACCAGCTGCTCCCCGGCGACCTCGTGTACTTCGCCACCGACAAGAGCGACTGGCGCTCGATCTACCACATGGGCATCTACATCGGCGGCGGCAAGATGGTCAACGCCCCGACGAGCGGCCAGAAGGTCAAGATCGCCGAGGTGCGCTGGTCGAAGCTGTACGGCGCGACGCGAATCTTCGACGCGGTGCCCGGCCCCGGCGCGAACCCGACGACCTCGGCCCCGCCGGCCAACGGTGGCGGCGGGACGAACCCGTCGAACTCCGCCTCGCCGTCGCCGTCCAACTCGGCCTCGCCGTCGCCGACGCAGAGCACCTCGCCCTCGCCGTCGACCCAGCCGCCCTCGTCGGCGCCGCCCTCGCCGACCGCGAAGCCGTCCGAGACCCCGTCCGAGACCCCGTCCGAGACCCCGTCGGTGATCCAGTCGGCGCCGCCGAAGGTGCCGGCCAAGCCCTCCACGGCGGCGGCGTCCTCGCAGCCGGCCACGGCCCAGTCCTCGGCGGCCGGCGCGAGCACGGAGGCCAAGACGTCGGCGAGCGCCTCGGGAAGGTGACCCTTCCCGGGGATTGCGACGCGGAACCCTCGCTGAGGGTTGTGATCCAAAACCCGACGGACTCCGATCCAGCGCTGCGTGACTCGATGTGGCACCGTGGACCCGTTGACTGACGGACGGGGAGCCCGTCGGGCACGTAATGATGCCCGTCTCATGGAGGCAGCGATGGACGATCGGGAGACGCGGGACGGTACACGCGGCGAGGCGGCTCGCAGCGGCCCGCCCCCGGGCGACGGCGCCGACCTGCCGCCGTTGCCGCCCCCGCCCCCCGTGGGCGCGGAGCTGCCGCCGGAGCCCTCGGACGAGGAACTGCCCGACCAGGCGTACGAGCCGCCGCCGACCCCGGTGGACGGCGCGCTCTGGCCCGGGGCGAACCCGTTCGAGTCGGCGGGTGGCCAGGACGAGGACGACCCGGAGCTGGCCGCGATGATGGCCGCCTTCGGCGACAGCTCGGACGCGGCCCCGGCTGCCCCGCCCTCCGCTGCACCGGCTTCGACCCCGGCGGCAGCGGCCCCTTCGCCAGCCCCTGAGTCGGCCCCGTCCCCGTGGGAGCCTTTCGCGCCGTCGTCGTCCGCGCCCTCTGCGGCGCCGACGTCCTCGGGGTCCTCGTGGGAGGCCTTCACCCCACCGGCGCCCTTCTCGGTGCCGACGTCGGAGCCTTTCGCGGGTGTGCAGCAGGGGGCGCACGCCGCCGAGCCGAGCTCCGCGCCTCCGGCTTATGAGCCGCCGTCCTTCGCGCCCGCCTCGGCGCCTCCCGCCTACCAGCCTGGCGCCTATGAGCCCGACGCCTACGCGCCCCGCTCCTCGTCGCCGGCCCCCGAGCCTGAACCCTCGGCGGCGGTCGACGAGTCCCCGGCGTTCCAGCTGCCGAACCTGAACCCGTCTCCGGGCGTGTACGGGCCGCCCCCGACCGACCCGACGCCTCCGCCTCCGTCGGCCCCGGAGCCCCACGCCGCGGACGAGCCCTCGGACGGCCTGGCTCCCCCGTTCGCCCCGACCCCGCTGGAGGGCTTCGCGCCGGCGGCCGAGGAGTCGGACTCATCGGACATTTCGGGCTCTTCGACTCCGCTGAACCCGGTGGTGGGCCGCGCCACCGTGGCGGGCATCACGTCGCCGAACACCGATTACGAAGAGGTACGACACGAGGCCGGCATGTACCGCGCCAACGTCTACTCCTCCGACCCCGAGCCGTCGTCCCCCGGCCGTCCCGCCGACTCGGACGCGCCCGATTCCGACTCGTCGTCGTCCTACGAGCCTCCGGCCTCTTCTTCGGCTTCTTCGGCTTTTTCAGCTTCTTCGGCCGAGCCGGATGCCCCGTCGTCCTACGAGCCGCCGGCCTTCTCAACTTCGGAGCCGCCGCCCTACCAGCCCTTCGGCACCACCTCGGCCCAGCCGGACGCCCCGTCGTCCCACGAGCCGCCGGCCTTCTCCTCCTCGGAGCCGCCGCCCTACCGGCCTCTCGGCACCACCTCGGCCGAGCCGGACGCCCCGCCGTCCTACGAGCCGCCGGCCTTCTCCTCCTCGGAGCCGCCGCCCTACCGGCCTCTCGGCACCACCTCGGCCGAGCCGGACGCCCCGCCGTCCGTGCCCGCCGAGGAGGAGCCGCCGCCGCTGCCGAGCCGCTCGCGCGCCCCTCGCCCCGCGGCGGAGTCGTCGTGGGACGCGTTCGCCCGCCCGTGGAAGGCCCCCGAGCAGCCGGCCGCCGAGGCCGAGCCCCCGGCCTACAACCAGCCGTCCGACCCGGCCCCGGCATACGGCGCCTCGGACGAGCCCGCACCGGCATACGGCGCCTCGGACGACCCGGCCCCGTCGCACAGCCCGGTGGGCGAGTCGGCACCGTCTTCCGCACCTCCCGCGTACGAGCCCGCACCCTCCTACGGCCAGGCCGACGAGCCCGCGCCGTCCTACTCGCCGCCCAGCGAGCCTGCCCCCGCGTTCGGGCAGGCGAGCGAGCCGGCGCCGGTGGTCCACCCGTTCGCGATCCAGCGCTCGCAGGTCCCCGCGGCCGATGCGCCGAGCGACGCTCCCTCCGGCGCCGGTTCGCCGTTCGCCGGAGCCGGAGCCGGTGCTGGTGCCGCAGTCGCCGGGGTCGGAGCCGGTGCCGCGGTCGCCGGGGGTGCCGTCGCGGCCGCGCGGGCCAGCGCTTCGGTGCCGGGCCTGCACACGGTCAGCGCCGAGGAGGCGGCCCAGGCG
The DNA here is from genome assembly GCF_050955725.1 of Dactylosporangium sp. CA-139114. NCBI lineage: Bacteria > Bacillati > Actinomycetota > Actinomycetes > Micromonosporales > Micromonosporaceae > Dactylosporangium > Dactylosporangium sp. CA-139114. Next base: position 169,507 of record NZ_CP192080.1, on the reverse strand, counting down.
GCACGGGGGTCGACCCCCACCGTGTACCGCGGCGGGGGCGCCCTCACCGCCGACCAGTCCGCCGCGAGCGACTCGCCGTCCGAGGACGAGCCGGCCGAGCCGATCCCCGGCCCGGCGCCCTCGCCCTTCCCGAGCCCGGAGCCGGCCCCGCGGCCCGAGCCCTCGCCGTTCCCGCCGGCGCCGGCTCCCGAGCCGATCCCGCACCCGTACCCGCCCGCGCCCGAGCCGGAGCCCATCCCCCAGCCGGAGCCGACGCCGCAGCCCGGCCCGACGCCGGGGCCGTTCCCGGAGCCCCCGCCGCGCCCGCCGTTTCCCGGCCCGTCGCCGTTCCAGCCCGGCCCCTTCCAGGCCCCGGACGCACCCGACGCCCCGGCGTTCAACCCGCCCCCGATCCCGGGGACGCCCGACGCCCCGGCCTTCAACCCACCCCCGATCCCGGGCACCCCGGACGCGCCGGCCTTCAACCCGCCGCCGATCCCAGGCACCCCGGCGTACAACCCGGCGGGCTTCCCGCCCCCGATCCCCGGCACGCCCGACGCTCCGGCGTACAACCCGCCGCCCATTCCGGCCGCGCCCGAAGCACCGGCCCCGGCGTACAACCCGCCGCCGATCCCGGGCTCCCCGACGTACAACCCGGCAGGCTTCCCGCCCCCGATCCCCGGCACGCCCGAGGCGCCCGAGGCGCCCGCCTACAACCCGGCCGGCTTCCCGCCGCCGATCCCGAGCACGCCGAGTTATCCGGGCGCGCCCGGCATGTCGACGCCGCCCGAGCCGCCCGGCCCGCCGAGCTTCGGCCCGCCGCCGATCCCGGATGCCCCGTCGTACGGAGTCCCCGACTCCCAGCCCGCCCCGTCGTTCGGCGGGGCCAGCGCGCCATCATCCGGAGCCCCGTCCTACGGAGTCCCCGACTCCCAGCCCGCCCCGTCGTTCGGCGGAGCGAGCGCGCCCTCGTCCGGAGCGCCCTCGTACGGCGTCCCGGACTCCCAGCCCGCCCCGTCGTTCGGCGGAGCGAGCGCGCCCTCGTCCGGAGTGCCGTCCTACGGAGTGCCGGACTCGCAGCCGGCCTCGTCGTTCGGGCCCGGCGGAGGATCGGCGTACGGGCTGCCCGACAACAGCCCCGCCCCGCCCTTCGGCGGCGACCGCACCCCGCCGCCGGTCTCCAGCTCCCCGTTCCTCGTGGCCGAGGAGCCGCCGCCGCTGCCGGACGACGAGGGCGCGGACCCGAGCAGCGACGCCCGGCCCGACGAGGGCAGGCCGGGCGGCAGCCAGCCCGCGTACTCGATGCCCTCCGCGGAGCACCCGTGGGGCCACAACGGCGACGCGTCCGCGGAGCAGGAGCAGCCGCCGCCGGTGCAGCAGGGGTGGAACCGCCCCGGCTACGTCGCGCCGCTGCCCGGGCAGCAGAGCTGGGGCCCGCCGCCCGCCCAGCCCCCGCACGGGAACGCGCAGCCGGCCTGGCAGGGTCACCCGCCGCAGCCCCAGCCGGGCCAGCCGGTTCAACCGGGCTGGCAGCCGCCGCAGCACCCGCCCCAGCAGCAGGGCTGGAACCCGCCCGGCCAGCAGCCGCCCGTCCAGGGCTGGCAGCCGCAGGCCGGACAGCCTCAGCCCGGGCAGCCGCAGCCGGGCTGGCAGGGCCAGCAGCCCCAGCCGGGCCAGCCGGGCTGGCGTCCACCGCAGCCCCAGCCGCCGGGCTGGCAGCAGCCGGGCTGGAACGCACCCCAGTCGGCACCTCCGGCGCAGCAGCCGGGCTGGAACGCACCGCAGTCGGCACCTCCGGCCCAGCAGCCGGGCTGGAACGCACCCCAGTCGGCGCCACCGGCCCAGCCGGGCTGGAACCAGCCGCAGAGCGGACCCCCGGCCCAGCAGCACGGCTGGAACCCGCCCCAGTCGGCCCCGCCGGCGCCGCAGGGCTGGAACCAGCCGCAGAGCGCACCCCCGGCCCAGCCGGGCTGGAACCCGCAGCAGCCGCCCCAGTACGGACAGCAGCCCCCGCAGTACGGGCAGCCACCGGCGTACGGGCAGCAGCCGCCACCGCCCCAGCACGGTCAACCCCAGTACGGACAACCGCAGTACGGCCAGCAGCAGCCGGGTTGGAACCCGCCCGGCCAGCCGCCCGCCTGGGCACCGCCGCCGGTGCCGGGCGCGCCGGGAACGGAGAGCGACGAACATGAGGTACAGCAGCAGAACTGGCCCGGTGCCGGGGGCTATCCGCCGCCGGCCAACCGCGCGCCCGGCAGCGTCTACCCGTCCAGCGGCGCGCCTTCGCAGCACGGACCGGAGCACGGCCAGCCCCCGGCCATCCCTCCGCCCGACAAGGAGGGCGAATTAGCCGAGGACGAGGCGGAGTCCGAACGGGACGAGGCCGAAGTCGCGCAACCGGCCCCAGCGGCCGACAGCTACGGGAAGTGGGCCCGTAACGAGCGGGCCTCCGCCGGCACGGTTTACGGCGGGAAGGGCGGCGCATCGCCGACGCCCCTCCCCGCCGTCGACGGCGGGGGCAGCTTGTTCGAGAACACCGGGTCACTCACCGGGCACATCCTGAGTCAGGGCACCGTGGAGTCGGACGACGACGAGGAGCCCAGCAAGTCCGGCGATCGCCGGGTGTGGATCATCATCGGAGTGCTGGTGGTCGTACTCCTGGTGGGCGGCTACTTCGCCGTCACGCTCGCCCACAACCTCATCGACGGCGTGAGCTCGCCCAAGTGAGGCGCGACACGGCGGCTGGGACCCTTCGGGGGAGATCGGATACTCTTAACCGTTCTCCAATCGGAAGGTCCCAGCTCCTTGCTGCTCGCTGACCCCAGCTCGTATCCCTCCCTCTTCGAATCGACCACCGAGCAAGAGCCGGCCACCGGGCCCGGGTTCGCGAGCCTCGGACTGCCGCACAAGCTGGTGCGGGCGCTGGCCAAAGAGGGCATCACCGAACCGTTTCCGATCCAGTCGGCGACCGTCCCCGACGTGCTCGTCGGCCGCGACGTGCTCGGCCGCGGCCGCACCGGCTCGGGCAAGACGCTCGCGTTCGGCCTGCCGCTGCTCGCCCGGCTCGCCGCCTCCGGCCGCTCCCGGCCGCACGCGCCCAAGGCTCTCGTCCTGGTGCCGACCCGCGAGCTCGCGATGCAGGTCAATGACGCGCTGACCCCGCTGGCCAAGGTGCTCGGCCTGTTCTGCAAGACCGCCGTGGGCGGCGTGCCGTACGACCGGCAGATCTGGTCCTTGGAACGCGGTGTCGATGTGCTGGTGGCGACGCCGGGCCGGCTCGGGGACCTCATCAAGCGGGGCGCCTGCCGCCTGGACGCGGTCGAGATCACCGTGCTCGACGAGGCCGACCAGATGGCCGACATGGGCTTCCTGCCCGAGGTCACCGAGATCCTGGGCCAGACGCCGGCGAGCGGGCAGCGGCTGCTGTTCTCCGCGACGCTGGACAAGGACGTCGACGCGCTGGTGGCGAAGTTCCTGGTCGACCCGGTGACGCACTCGATCGAGCCGCCGGTGGCCTCGGTGGGGTCGATGGATCACCACGTGCTGCTGGTGCCGCCGCACGACAAGATGGCCATCGCCGCCTCCATCGCCGCTCGCAAGGGTCGCACGATCCTGTTCGTGAAGACCCAGCTGGCCGTGGACGAGCTGGTGGAGCAGTTCGCGCGGGTCGGGGTGCGGGCCGGGGGGCTGCACGGCGGCAAGACGCAGCGGGTGCGGACCCGCACGCTGGCCGAGTTCCGCGAGGGCACGGTCGACGTGCTGGTCGCGACCGATGTGGCGGCGCGCGGGATTCACATCGACGATGTTTCCCTGGTCGTACACGTGGATCTCCCACGGGACCAGAAGGACTATCTGCACCGGGCGGGCCGCACGGCTCGGGCCGGGGCCGCGGGCACAGTCGTCTCGCTGGTGCTGCCGCGGCAGCGACGGCGGGCGGCGGCGCTGCTGGCCAAGGCCGGCGTCACCCCCCACGAGCTGCGCGTCCGCGCGGGCGACCCGGCGCTGGCCGAGGTCACCGGCGCGCGTCAGCCGAGCGGGGTGCCGGTGCGCTTCACCCCGAAGGCGCCGACCAACGCGCCCGGTCGCCGATTCGCGAACGACCGGCGCCCACCCCGCAATCGCTAACCCTCGGTAGCGAGGCCCACACGAACGCTCGCGGTCGAGTACGGTCCGGGGATGACCGTGCTACCGCGAGCGTTCGCCTGGCAGCGGACCGACACCGTCGGCGGAGAGTTCGTCACCCTGGATGACAGGCGGGGCCTGCACGCCAAGGGGGTCGCGTTCGCGGCGGACAACGCGCTGTACACCTGCCGCTATGACCTGCACGCCGACGAGTCGTGGGCGAGCACCCGGCTGGAGGTCGCCGCCGAGGGCGCCGGCTGGCTGCGGACCCTGCGCATGGAGCGGGCCGCCGGGCGCTGGCGGGTCACCACCAGCGAGCAGGGCAACCTCGAGCGGCTCCTGCCGACCGCGCCGATGTCGGGCATCGAGGAGCCGGACCGGCTGCACGCTGTGCTCGACGTGGACCTGCACAACTCGCCGCTGACCAACACGCTGCCGATTCGGCGCCTGGGGCTGCACCGCGCCGAGCCCGGCACCAAGGTCGACATCGAGGCGGCATGGGTCCTGCTGCCGAGCCTGGCCGTCCTGCCCTATGCGCAGAGTTACGAGGTCATTGCGAAGAGCCGGATACGGTACCGCTCCGAGAACTTCGTCGCCGACCTCGACCTCACCGCGGACGGTTACGTCGCCGAATATTCGGGCCTGGCGACGCTGGCATGAACCGCCTTCGTGGCCCGGACCTACCTCGCCGGATTCGTTCAGCCGGCCGGCCGGATCCGCCCCTCCCATTTCGTGGAAAGCGCGACGGTGGTGCGCGTCCGGGCCACGCCCTTGACGCGGTTCAGGTCCACGATGAGCCGTTCGAGATCACCTATCGTTTTCACCCGCGCCTTGCACAGAAACGATTCCTCGCCGGCCATGAAGTAACACGACTCGATCTCCTCGCGTTCGCGCAGGGCATCGAGAACGGCGTCGGTGTCACCGCTGCTGTCCTGCACGATTCCGATCACGGCGGTCAGCGGCAGGCCCAGCGTCTCGGGCTCGACCTCGGCCCGGTAGCCGCGGATGACGCCGGAGGACTCGAGCTTGCCGACGCGCTCGTGCACGGCCGGGGCGGAGAGGCCGACCTTGCGGGCGAGCTCCGCATATGGAAGCCGGGCGTTGTCCCGCAGGAGGTCGATGAGTTGTCGGTCGATCGCATCCATCGCGACAAGCCTAACGGTCCGGCTTTTAACACAGCTAAATACCCAGAAGTGCGTTTTCCTCGTTTCCCGGACACGGCACGTGAGCGGTGCTGTAATGGGCGTACATCCCAGGATGACTCGCGCTTTCAGACTCGCAGCATGGGGGTGCGCGAGCCCGGCGAGCCACCCAGGGTAAAGGAGGGGCCGTGGAGACGGGAGATCGTCTGCTGACGCCCGGTGAGGTCGCTGCCTTGTTTCGCGTCGATCCGAAGACGGTGACACGTTGGGCCGCGGCCGGCCGGATCAGCAGCATCCGAACCCCGGGTGGACACCGGCGGTTCCGGGAATCCGAGGTGAGGGCGTTGCTCGAAGGGGATGACGCTCTTGATGACACCTCTAACGGGAATGGCCGAGCTCACCCGACCAACGAGTGAACAGGCTGTGCGATACGGCGACGGCGTCGAGAACTTTGCCGGCGACGAAATCGACCAGCTGAGCGGCCGTGGCCGCGGCACCGGCGGCATAGAAGCCGGGGCTCGCGGGCAGGATCACCGCACCCGCGTCGTGTAAGGCGATGAGGTGCTCCAGGTGACTGCGTGTCACCGGGGTCTCTCGTGGCACGACCACGACCGGGCGGCGTTCCTTGAGGTTCACCTCGGCGGCGCGCTGAAGGAGGTCCTTGGACAATCCGATGGCGATACCGGCACACGCGGCCGTGCTCGCCGGCACCACCAGCATGCCCTTGACCGGGTATGAACCGCTGCTCGGCCCGGCCGCAAGGTCACCGGCCGGCCAGTAGGCGACGTCGGCGCTCTCCAGCGACCGGCCGAGCCAGGCGGCGAGATCGTCCTTCCAGTGCGCGTCCCGGAAGGACACTCGGGTCTCGTCGAGGATCGTGAGCCGTGCCGCACGGGAGACGACGAGGTCGACGGCCTCGCCGGCGTCGAACAACGCCCGGAGCACGGCCGCCGCATACGGTGTGCCGGACGCCCCGGACACCCCGACGACCCACGGGCTGCGCTGATACACGCGACAACTCTGCCACGACGGCCCCGAAAGGCCGGGCAGGGAGGGGCGCCGACGAAAATGTCGTACCCGGTTGCGAGGATGCAGGCATGGCTCGCGGATTTCCCTATGCAGACCTCAACGAGTTTTTGGCCGCCCTGCAGAAGGCGGGAGAGCTGCATCGGGTCGCGGCGCCGGTCGACCCGCACCTGGAGATCAGCGAGATCGTCACCCGCACCGTGCGGGCCGGCGGTCCCGCCCTGCTCTTCGACAAGCCGACCCGCGGCGACATGCCGGTGGCGATCAACCTGTTCGGCACCGAGCGGCGCACGGCGATGGCGCTCGGCGTCGAGCACCTCGACGAGGTCGGGGCGCGCATCGGCGAGCTGGTCAAGCCCGAGCTGCCGGTCGGCTGGGCGGGCATCCGCGACGGCATCGGCAAGCTCATGCAGCTCAAGTCGGTGCCGCCCAAGCACGTCAAGACCGCGCCCTGCCAGGAGGTCGTCTACAAGGACGACCAGGTCGACCTCAACCGGCTGCCCGGCCTGCAGGTGTGGCCCGACGACGGTGGGATCTACCACAACTTCGGCCTGACCCACACCCGGCACCCGGAGACCGGCAAGCGCAACCTCGGGCTCTACCGCCTCCAGCAGCACAGCCACAACACGATCGGCATGCACTGGCAGATCCACAAGGACTCCACGGCGCACCACGCGGTCGCGGAGCGGCTCGGCCGGCGGCTGCCGGTGGCGGTCGCGATCGGGGCGGACCCCGTGGTCTGCTACACCGCGAGCGCCCCGCTGCCCTCCGACATCGACGAATACCTGTTCGCGGGCTTCCTGCGCGGCGAGCGGGTCGAGATGGTCGACTGCCTCACGGTGCCGCTGCAGGTGCCGGCCAACGCGCAGATCGTGCTGGAGGGCTATCTCGAGCCCGGCGAGCGGCTCCCCGAGGGCCCGTTCGGCGACCACACCGGCTTCTACACGCCGGTCGAGGACTTTCCGGTGCTGCACGTGACGTGCATGACGACCCGGAAGCAGCCGATCTACCACTCGATCATCACGTCGAAGCCGCCGCAGGAGGACCACGGCCTGGGCAAGGCGACCGAGCGCATCTTCCTGCCGCTGCTCAAGCTGCTGATCCCGGACATCGTGGACTACGACCTGCCGGCCGCCGGGGTGTTCCACAACTGCGTGATCGTCTCCATCCGCAAGCGATACCCGAAGCACGCGCAGAAGGTGATGAGCGCCGTCTGGGGTGCCCACCTGCTGTCGCTGTCCAAGCTCATCGTGGTCGTCGACGACGACTGCGACGTGCACGACTACGCCGAGGTCGCCTTCCGCGCGTTCGGCAACGTCGACTACAAGCACGACCTGCTGCTGACCGAGGGCCCCGTCGACCACCTCGACCACGCGTCCTACCAGCAGTTCTGGGGCGGCAAGGCGGGGCTGGACGCCACGCGCAAGACGCCGGCCGAGGGCTACCATCGCGGCTGGCCGGAAGAGATGATCATGTCCCCCGATGTCGTGGCGCGGGTCGACAAGCGCTGGAGAGAGTATGGGTTCAAGTGACGATCGCTGAGGCACCTCCGAGCCGGGTCAAGGCGTTCCTGCGGCTGGTCGCGATCGAGCACTCGGTGTTCGCGCTGCCGTTCGCCTACCTGGCCGCACTGACGGTGATGACCACCACCGGCGGCGACCGGCCCCGCATCGGCTGGCTCGACCTGCTGCTGGTCACGATCGCGATGGTCGGCGCGCGCACGTTCGCGATGGCCGCCAACCGGATCATCGACCGGCACATCGACGCGCGAAACCCGCGCACGGCCCGGCGCGAGCTCGTGACCGGCTCGGTGAGCGTGCGCACGGCGTGGACGGGCGCGATCGTCGCCATCGTCGTGTTCCTGGGGGCCGCGGCCCTGCTCAACCCCCTCTGCCTCGCCCTGGCGCCGCTGGCGGTGGTGCCCCTGATCGTCTACCCCTACGGCAAACGCTTCACCAACTGGCCCCACGCCATCCTGGGCATCGCGCAGCTGGTCGGGCCGGTCGGCGCCTGGCTCGCGGTCACGGGCGACCTGCGCGGCTCCGGCCCGGCGTGGGTGCTCGGCGTCGCGGTCGGGCTCTGGATCGGCGGCTTCGACCTGATCTACGCGTGCCAGGACACCGAGATCGACCGGGAGATCGGCGTGCACTCGGTGCCGGCCCGCTTCGGCGTGCCCTTCGCCCTGCGGCTGTCCAGCATCGCCCACGTCGTCACGTTCGGCCTGTTCGTCTGGTTCGGCCAGCTCGTCGGCCTCGGCTGGCTGTGGTGGATCGGCCTCGCGATCACGGCCCTGGCCTTCGTCTACGAGCACGCGATCGTGCGCCCGAGCGACCTGTCCCGCGTGAACCGCGCCTTCTTCACGGCGAACGGGTTCGTGGGGATCGCCCTGTTCGTGTTCGCGCTGCTCGACCTCGTGGTCCGCGGCGGGCTACGAATCTGACGATGGGCGCCTCTACGATGCCGCAGATGGCCGACGACCCCGAGGACCGCTCGAGCACCCACGCGTCCCCCGCACGGGCCGAGGCGTCCGCTGGACGACCGTCGTCACCCGCGGAGTCGCTCGCCACCGCCCGGCTCGGGGCGTCCGCCGGGGGAACGTCGTCGGCCGCGGATTCGGCGTCCCCCGCACAGGCCGAGGCGTCCGCTGGAGGCCCCTCGCCGGCCGCGGAGCCGGCATCCCCCGCACAGGCCGCGGCATCCGCCGGAGGACCCTCGCCGGCCGCGGAGCCGGCATCATCCCCCGCACAGGCCGCGGCATCCGCCGGAGGACCCTCGTCGGGGGCCGCGGAGCCGGCGTCTCTCGCACGGCCCCGCACCGCCCCGGACGCGGCGGGGTCGCCCTCGGCCGCTGAGTCGCTTGCCGCCGCGACTCCCACGACCGCATCTCCCACGACCGCGTCCCCCGCAGCTTTGTCGCCCGCGACTGCGTCCTCTGCCGTTGTGTCGCCCGCGACTGCGTCCTCCGCCGCTGTGGCCGAACGGCTGCCGGCAGCGCTCACCCGGGCGACGGCCGACCAGACAGCGGGGCCGGGCCGGGCCACTGCGTCGGGGCCGAGCGGGGCGGCGGCGGGGCCGAGCGAGGCGGCGGCGTCAGGGCCAGGCCGGGCCACTGCGTCGGGGCCGAGCGGGGCGGCGGCGGGGTCGAGCGGGGCGGCAATGAGCGCGGTGGCCGACGGACGAGCGTCGGTGACAGCGGCGCCGGGCGACGAAGTGCTGACAAAGCGGACGAAGCCCACCGAACCGGACGAGCCGACGGGGCCCGAGGCCGGGACGGTGGCGGGCGGGGACCGGCCGTGGCGGCGGGCGTTGCTCGCCGGGTTCGGGATCTTCGCCGCGAGCAAGATCGCGCTCGCGGTCGTCACGGCGTTCGCGTGGATCGGGGAGAAGCGGCCCAACGTCACGGCGACGTACATCGCGGCGCAGTGGGCCTCACAGTGGGACTCGAAGTGGTTCATCGACATCGCCCAGCGCGGGTACTACCCGGATCCCGACAAGGCGCCCGCCGCCTTCTTCCCGATGTACCCGATGCTCATCCGCGCGCTCACCCCGCTCTGTCTCGGCAAGCCCTGGGTGGCCGCGCTGCTCGTCGCCAACCTCGCGTCGCTCGGGGCGCTGGTGGTGCTCTACCGGCTCGCCGAGCGCGAGCTCGATCGCGTCGTGGCCGGCCGCACGGTGCTCTACCTGGTGGCGTTCCCGACCGCGTTCTTCCTGACCGCGGGCTACAATGAGGGGCTGTTCATCGGGCTCATGCTCGCGTCGCTGTACTGCCTGCGCCAGCAGCGCTGGTGGTGGGCCGGCGTGTTCGGCGGGCTCGCGGTGTTCACTCGGTCCGCCGGGGTGCTGCTGGCGGCGGCGTTCGTGTGGGAGTACGTCCGCGTCAATCGCTTCAAACTGCGCAGTAGCGCGCTCGCGGTGCTGCTCATCCCGGTCGGGGTGGCCGGGGTCGTGGCGTTTTCGCTCAATGCGTACGGGGAGCCGTTCGCGTTCCTGAAGGCCCAGCGCTACTGGGGACGGCACCTGGACTGGCCGTGGGCGCCGGTCTGGCGCGGGTTCCAGTCGCTGCACAGCGGGTTCGGCCTGCGCTTCGGCTTCAGCGACCTGTGGGTGCACAACCTGCTGGAGCTGGCGACCGCGCTCGCGAGCATCGCGCTGCTCGTGCTGTGCTTCGTCGGGCCGTGGCGGCTGCGGCGCGACCAGTGGGTGCTGCCCCTGGTCGGCGTCGGGCTCACGCTGCTCATGATCAGCTTCCCGTCGTCGCACATGCCCTATCCGCTGTACTCGGCCTCGCGCTTCGGCCTCGAGGTCTTCCCGGCGTTCATGATCCTGGCGCGCATCGGGGCGCGGCCGTGGATCGATCGGATCGTGATCGCCCTCTTCTTCATGCTGCAGGCGATTCTGGCCGCTTACTTCGTGCGGGGCGGCTGGGTCGCGTAATCGTAGGGATGTGCGGATGCGCAGTGGTGCCTTCTCCGAGCAGCCCGCCGCCGATGAGCCGGACGGCCCCGAGCCGACGACCATGCGGTGGCGGGTCTCGCCCGGCTTCACGGCCCTCAAGTGCGCGGTCACGGTCGCGCTCGGACTCGGCGCCGCGTTCCTCGCCGACGACCGGCCGGCCCTGAGCGCGGCCATCGTCGCGACCGTCGTCGCCGGGGCCTACGCGCTGCGCGACCTCCTCGCGCCCGTGCGCCTCGCCGCCGACCCCGACGGCGTGACGGTCGTGTCGGGCTACGCGGGCCACCGCCGCCTGGCCTGGCCCGAGATCGAGCGCGTCCGCCTCGAGTCCCGCTCCCGCGCGGGCCTGCGCAGCGAGTTCCTGGAGATCGACACGGGCGACAACCTGCACCTGCTCAGCACGTACGACCTGAACGCCCGCCCCGCCGACGTCGCCGCCGCCCTGGACCGCATCCGAGCCGCCAGTGGCGCCACCGGCTGACCCGAGCCCGCCCCCGCCCCCGACTCCGGCTCCGTCGGCGGAGTCGCCGGGCGAGCCGAGCGCGGGAGACCCAGCGCTCAAGCCGAACGCGGCCGAGACAGCGCCGGCGACCCCGCCTGCCTCACCGCAGATAGCGCCAGCCTCGACGGCGGCGGCCAGGCCCAGCGGTGCGTCAGCGACGGCGGCGACGGTGGCCAAGCCGAGCGCAGCGTCAGCGGCGACGACGGCGGCCCAGCTGAGCGCAGCGACGACGACGACGGCCAAGCCGAGCGCAGCGCCGGCGGTGACGGCGGCGACGGCGAGCGCAGCGCCGGCGGTGACGACGGCGACCCCGGGCACAGCGGAGGCGGCGCGTCAGCCGAGTCGGAAGGCGCCCGGTCAGAGGCGGCCGACCAACGCCGATGGCGAGGCGGACGGGGCCGCCAGGCGGGCCGGGGATCGTCCTTGGCGGCGCGCGGTGCTGGTCGGCGGCGCGACCTTCGCCGCGAGCCGGGCCGGTCTCGCGGCCGTCTCCGTGTTCGCGTGGGTCGGCGACCAGCGGCCGCACCGGACGCCCGTCCAGGTCGCCCGGCTGTGGGCATCGCAGTGGGACTCCAAGTGGTTCGTCGCGATCGCCGAGCACGGCTACCAGCCCACGCCCGACGCCTCGCCCGCGGCCTTCTTCCCGCTCTACCCGCTGCTCATCCGAGCCTTCACGCCGCTGTGCGTGGGCCGGCCCTGGGTCGCGGCGCTGCTCGTCGCCAACGGGGCCCTGCTGGCCGCGCTCATCCTGTTGTACCGCCTCACAGACCTCGAACTCGGCCGAGCCGCCGCCGCACGGGCGACCTTCTACCTCGTCGCGTTCCCGACCGGCTTCTTCCTGAGCGCCGCCTACAACGAGGGCCTGTTCCTCGCGCTCATGCTGGCGACCGTGTACTGCCTGCGCCGCCGCCTCTGGTGGTCCGCCGGCGCGCTGGGCGCCCTGGCCGCGACGACCCGCTCGGCGGGGATCCTGCTCGCGGCGGCCTTCGCGTTCGAGTACGTGCGGGTCCACCGCGGCATCCCCGCCCTCCAGCACCTGCGGGCACGTCGCGGTATTTCCGCCTTCCGCTACGTACGGGTCCGCCGCGGCATCCCCGCCCTCCGGCACCTGCGGGCGCTCCGAGGTATCCCCGTCCTCCGGCGCCTGCGGGCGCTCCGCAGCATCCCCGCCCTGCCGCGCCTGCGGGCGCTCCGCCGCGTCCCCGCCTTCGGACACCAGCGGGTGCACCCCCGCGTCCCCGGTCTCGGACACCAGCGGGTGCACCCCCGCATCCCCGGTCTCGGACACCAGCGGGTGCACCGCGGCGTCCCTGCCTTCCAGCCCAAGGGCGCCGGAAATCTCCGCCGCTGGTCCGAATTATGCGCATTTATCGTCATCCCTTCCGGGCTCGGCGCGGTGATGCTCGTGAACCTGAAGGCGTACGGTGACCCGCTCGCGTTCTCCCACACCCAGGCCGCGCACTGGGGCCGCCATCTGACCTGGCCCTGGGTCGCGCCCATCAACGCCGCCCGGCACGCCGGTCCGTGGTTCACGGAGATCTGGGCCCACAACGTCCTCGAGCTCGCCACGGTCGCGACCCTCGCCGTGTTGCTGATCCCCTGGTTGCGCCGAGGATGGGACCGGGCAATCTTTCCGCTGCTCGGGCTGGCGCTGGTGGTGTTCATGGTGAGCTTTCCCAGCCGGTACACGAGCGATATCCCGTATCCGCTCTACTCCGCTTCCCGCATCGGGCTGGAGGTGTTCCCCGCGTTCATGGCGCTCGGCGCGCTCGGGAGGCGCCCATGGCTCGACCGCGCGGTGCTCGCCACGTTCCTGAGCACCCAGGGAGTGCTCGCCGCCTACTTCCTGCACTCCGGCTGGGTGGCCTGAACGACGACGGCCCGACAAAACGCCACGAGTCGCTCAAAAACCACGAAAGCGGAATAACGCCACAGAGCGGGCCGCGCGGGTGCCAGGGGCGCGGGTGCAAAAGGGCCGCGCGGGCACCGAGGACCGCGGACGCAGAGGGATCGCGCGGGCAAAAAGCGCCGCGGGCGAGGCGGGCAAGGCGGGCGAGGCGGCAAGGCGGGGCTGCGCGGGGGAAGCGTCAGGCGTCGTTACGAACCGCGAAGATGGCGATGTCATCACGCGGGATCTCCGGCGAATAGCTCAGCGTCCGCGCCCGCAGCCGCGCCGCCACCACATCCGCCGGGAAGCCGGCCAGATTCGCCGCCTCCTCGCGCAGCCGGTCAACCCCGAACAGGTCGACGCCGCGCCGCCGCTCGGTCACCCCGTCGGTGAAGAAGATCAGGGTGTCGCCGGGGTCGAGCAGGACCTGGCTGCGCGGGGTGTTGATGGTGTCGAGCAAGCCCAGGGCGGTGCCGCAGGCGCCGACGAGCTCCGTGCTGCCGTCCGCGCGCAGCAGAACCGGCTGGTCGTGCCCGGCGAGGTGGAGCGTCACGTCGAGCCGGTTGTCCCCGCGGCGCAGGATCTGGGCCAGGCAGAGCGTGCAGAACCGCCCGCCGCCGCGCTCGAGGAGGGTGTCGTTGAGCCGTACGAGCACCTCGGGCAGCGGCCGCCCGTCGCGGACGAGGACCCGGGTCACGTCGCGGACCAGGCCGGTCACGGTCGCGGCCTGCACGCCCTTGCCGGAGACGTCGCCGACGACGACCATCCAGCGGCGGGCGGAGAGCGACACCACGTCGTAGAAGTCGCCGCCGACGTCGACGCCCTCGCCCGTGGGCACGTACTCGGCGCCGAACTCGACCCCGTCGGCCTTCGGCAGCTGGGGCGGCAGCAGCGAGCGCTGGAGGGTCTGGGCCACGCGGCGGCGCTCGGCGTGGATGTTGGCGTTGTCGATGGCGAGCGCCGCGCGGCGGGCCACGTCCTCGACGACGGCCACCTCCTCGGCGCGCTGCCAGGTGTCGCCCTTGCCGCCGACCGCCAGCGTCCCGAGGTGCTGGTTGCGGGCGATGAGCGCGACGATGTAGCCCTCCAGGGGCGCACCGAGCGGCACCACGGCGTCGGTCGCCATCGCCTCCTTGAGCTGCGGCGCGGCCTGGGCGAGGGCGTCGAGGAGGCCGGCGACCTGGGACTCGTCGGCGTGCGTGGCCGCGGCCAGGCGCAGCTCGCCCCCGGCGTCCGCGGAGTGGATGGCGCACCACTGCCCGAGCCGCGGTACCACCAGCCGCGGGATCAGCGCCAGCGTGAGCTCGACGTCGAGGGACTGGGCCAGCAGCTCGCTCGCGTCGGCGAGGAACGTCAGCCAGGTCCGGCGCTCGGCGTCGGCGCGGCGCAGCCGGTGGTTCTCGACCAGCAGCGTGAGCCGGTCGGCGGCCAGGGCGATGAGCGGCCGCGCGTAGGGGCTGCTCCCGCCCCCGGCCACGAGCAGCTCGGCGCGCCACGGGCGGGCCACGCGCAGCGGTACCCGGCGGCCAAACCCGCCGCCGGCCGACTGGGTCTGGACCGACGCGGCCGGTGTCGCCTGACGGCCGCCGCCGGCCGACTGGGTATCGACCGACGTGGCCTGCGTCGCCTGACTGCCGATGCCGCCGCCGAGGCGCCCGTAGGCCGTGACGGTGTGCGGCCCGTCGCCCTCGTCCACGGTGAGCGCCGCGCCCTGGGCCCCGATCGCCCGGCACAGCCGCTGCAGCAGCTCCTCGGCCAGCTCCTCCAGCGAGACTCCGGTGCCGGACCAGATCAGCGAGTCCACGGCGGAGGGCAGGTCGAACGAGGGCACGTCGAGGCGATCGGCCGGCGTGACGTCGAGGCGGAACCAGACGCCCTTGCCGCCGGTGAAGTGCACGGTGCCCCAGGCCGTGGCCATCTGCTCGACGAGGAGCAGGCCGCGCCCGCGCTCGGGCAGCTCGCCGCCGGTCTCCGAAGACCTGGGCGTGACGACGCCCGGGCTGAAGTCGAGCACGGCGACGGTGAGCGAGGTGTCGCTCGCGGTGATCTCGAGGTCGACCTCGGTCCCGGCGTGCACGACGCTGTTGGTCGTAAGCTCGGTGACGAGCAGCAACGCCTCGTCGAGCACCGGGACAAGGTCCCGTTCGTGCGCGATCGTCCGGATCGCCTCGCGGGCCAGACCGGGAGAGCTATGGTCGGCCGGGAGCCTGAGCCTCCGGACGGTCTGGGTTGTCACATCTCGCAGTCTCCACTGAACGGTGGTAACAATCCAACCTGAAGGACGACGATGGGTGGACGCCGCCTGCCCCCGAGACCGGTGGAGACGCCATGACCACAGTCGACGAAGTCACCCGGAAGAGTCCGGAAACGCTGCTCCTGGAGGAGCTGTCCAAGGCGCTGGACCAGATGCTGTCCGGCAATCTGAAGATCAGGCTGAGCCGCCGCGACGGGCTGCCGGGCGAGGTGGTCGAGCGCTTCAACCGGCTCGCCGAGACCAAGCAGCGCCAGAATCGCGAGCTGCTGCGGATCAGCCGGGTCGTCGGCCGCGAGGGCCGGATGACCGAGCGGCTCGACGAGGAGGGCTTCGAGGGGTCGTGGCTCGACCACATCCGCGCGGTCAACTCGCTCATCGATGACCTCGGCCGCCCGACCACCGAGATCGCCCGCGTGATCGTGGCGGTCGCCGAGGGCGACCTGTCGCAGCAGCTGGCCCTGGAGATCGACGGGCGGCCGCTGCGGGGCGAGTTCCTCACCATCGGCCGCACCGTGAACACGATGGTCGACCAGCTCTCGTCGTTCGCCGACGAGGTCACGCGCGTGGCCCGCGAGGTCGGCACCGAGGGCAAGCTGGGCGGCCAGGCCCAGGTCACCGGCGTCGCCGGCACCTGGCGCGACCTCACGGACTCGGTGAACTCGATGGCCGCCAACCTCACGGGGCAGGTGCGGTCGATCTCGGCGGCGGCGACGGCGGTGGCCCGCGGCGACCTGTCGCAGAAGATCACGGTGAGCGCGAAGGGCGAGATCGCCGAGCTGTCGGAGACGATCAACTCGCTGGTCGACACGCTGCGGATCTTCGCCGAGCAGGTGACCCGGGTGGCCCGCGAGGTCGGCACCGAGGGCAACCTGGGCGGTCAGGCGGAGGTGCCCGGCGTGGCCGGCACCTGGAAGGACCTGACCGACAACGTCAACTCGATGGCGTCCAACCTGACCAGCCAGGTCCGCAACATCGCCCAGGTCGCGACCGCGGTGGCCCGCGGCGACCTCTCGCAGAAGATCACGGTGGCCGCCCAGGGCGAGATCCTGGAGCTCAAGGACACCGTGAACACGATGGTCGACCAGCTGTCCTCCTTCGCCGACGAGGTCACCCGCGTGGCCCGCGAGGTCGGCACCGAAGGCAAGCTCGGCGGCCAGGCCCAGGTCACCGGCGTCGCCGGCACCTGGCGCGACCTCACCGACAACGTCAACTTCATGGCGTCCAACCTGACCAGCCAGGTCCGCAACATCGCCCAGGTGTCCACGGCGGTCGCTCGGGGCGACCTGTCGCAGAAGATCACGGTCGACGCCCGCGGCGAGATCCTGGAGCTCAAGAGCACCGTCAACACCATGGTCGACCAGCTGTCCTCGTTCGCCGACGAGGTCACCCGCGTGGCCCGCGAGGTCGGCACCGAAGGCAAGCTCGGCGGCCAGGCCCAGGTCACCGGCGTCGCCGGCACCTGGCGCGACCTCACCGACAACGTCAACTTCATGGCGTCCAACCTGACCAGCCAGGTCCGCAACATCGCCCAGGTCGCGACCGCGGTGGCCCGCGGCGACCTCTCGCAGAAGATCACGGTCGACGCCCGCGGCGAGATCCTGGAGCTCAAGAGCACCGTCAACACCATGGTCGACCAGCTGTCCTCGTTCGCCGACGAGGTCACCCGCGTGGCCCGCGAGGTCGGCACCGAAGGCAAGCTCGGCGGCCAGGCCCAGGTGCGCGGGGTGGCCGGCACCTGGCGCGACCTGACCGACAACGTGAACTTCATGGGCTCGAACCTCACCGCCCAGGTCCGCAACATCTCGCAGGTCGCGACGGCCGTGGCCCGGGGCGACCTGTCGCAGAAGATCACGGTCGACGCCCAGGGCGAGATCCTGGAGCTGAAGTCGACGGTGAACACGATGGTCGACCAGCTGTCCTCGTTCGCCGACGAGGTCACCCGCGTGGCCCGCGAGGTCGGCACCGAGGGCAAGCTGGGCGGTCAGGCCCAGGTGAAGGGCGTCTCCGGCACCTGGCGGGACCTCACCGACAACGTCAACTCGATGGCGTCCAACCTGACGAGCCAGGTCCGCAACATCGCCCAGGTGACGACGGCTGTGGCCCGCGGCGACCTGTCGCAGAAGATCACGGTCGACGCGCACGGCGAGATCCTGGAGCTCAAGAGCACCGTCAACACCATGGTCGACCAGCTGTCCTCGTTCGCCGACGAGGTCACCCGTGTGGCCCGCGAGGTCGGCTCGGAGGGCAAGCTGGGCGGTCAGGCCCAGGTGAAGGGCGTCTCCGGCACCTGGCGGGACCTCACCGAGAACGTGAACCAGCTCGCCTCGACGCTGACCACGCAGCTGCGCGCCATCTCGCAGGTGTCCACCGCGGTGACCCGGGGCGACCTGACCCAGCGGATCGCGGTCGAGGCGCTCGGCGAGGTGGCCGAGCTCAAGGACAACATCAACCAGATGATCGTCACGCTCCGCGAGACCACGAAGAAGAACGCGGAGCAGGGCTGGCTGGACTCCAACCTGGCCCGCGTCGGCGGCCTGCTGCAGGGCCAGCGCGACCTCGGCGAGGTCTGCCGCATGATCATGGCCGAGGTGACGCCCCTGGTCGACGCCCAGATCGGCGCGTTCTTCCTGTCCGGCGCCGACCCTGAGATCGGGCTGCGGCTGCGCCTCGAGGCCTCGTACGGCTACGTCGCCCCCGGCGCCGACATCAGCTTCGCGCCCGGCGAGGGCCTCATCGGCCAGGCTTCGCTGTCCCGCCGGGCGATCCGTGTGCAGGCCGCGCCCGAGGCGCGCCTGCGGGTGCGCTCGGGCGTGACCGAGACGGCCCCGGCCGACCTCGTCGTGCTGCCGGTGCTCTTCGAGGGCGAGCCGCTCGGCGTGATCGAGTTCGGCAGCGTCTCGCCGTTCAGCGACCTGCACCTGTCCTTCCTCGACCGGCTCGTGGTCACCATCGGCGTGGCGCTCAAGACGATCCTGGCCAACCGGCGCACGGAGGAGCTGCAGGACCAGTCGGCCGAGCTGCAGCGGACCAACGCCGAGCTGGAGGAGAAGGCGACGCTGCTGTCGGAGCAGAAGGGCAACATCGAGAAGCAGAACCGCGAGATCGAGATGGCGCGGCTCGGCCTGGAGGAGAAGGCACAGCAGCTCGCGCAGGCGTCGCAGTACAAGTCGGAGTTCCTGGCCAACATGAGCCACGAGCTGCGGACCCCGCTCAACTCCATGCTGCTGCTGTCGCGGCTGCTGGCCGACAACCCGGACGCGAACCTGACCGCGCGGCAGATCGAGTTCGCGGCGACCATCCACAACGCCGGCTCGGACCTGCTCGCGCTCATCGACGACATCCTCGACCTGTCCAAGATCGAGGCGGGCCGGATGGACGTGGAGCCGGGCGAGGTCTCGTTCGAGGAGATCCGGGCGTACGTCGAGCAGGCCTTCGCCCCGCAGGCCGAGGACAAGGGCCTGGAGTTCACCGTCGTCGCCGACCCCTCGCTGCCGCCCGCGATCGTCACCGACCCGCAGCGGCTCCAGCAGATCCTGCGCAACCTGGTCTCCAACGCCGTCAAGTTCACCGACCACGGCACGGTGACGCTGGCCATGGGGGTCGCCCCGGCCGACCTGGAGTTCCAGGCGCCGACGCTCGCCGGTGCCCGCCGGGTGATCCAGTTCGCCGTCTCCGACACCGGCATCGGCATCTCGGACGACAAGGTGGCGCTCATCTTCGAGGCGTTCCAGCAGGCGGACGGGACGACCAGCCGGAAGTACGGCGGAACCGGCCTCGGCCTGTCGATCAGCCGCGAGCTCGCCCGCCTGCTCGGCGGCGCGATCGGGGTGACCTCGCAGGTCGGGCACGGGGCGACGTTCACGCTCTACCTGCCCGACGTCATCGCGACCGAGGTCACGCCGACCCTGCACCAGCAGCTGCACCAGTCGCTGTCGACCCAGCCGCAGGCGCTGCCGCCGGCGAACCGCCCGCTGCCCTCGGCCCCGCCGATGCTGCGCTCGTTGCCGTCGGCGGAGCGCCGCTCGACCACCGCCGCGGCCCACCAGCTCGACGGCGCCACCGTGCTCATCGTCGACGACGACGTGCGCAACGTCTTCGCCCTGACCAGCGCGCTGGAGCTGCACGGGATGACGGTGCTCTACGCGGACAACGGCGCCGACGGCGTGCGCATCCTCTCCGAGCACCCCGACGTCGACATCGTGCTGATGGACGCGATGATGCCCGACCAGGACGGCAACGAGACGACCCGCGCGATCCGCCGCAACCGCCGCTTCGCGGAGCTGCCGGTGGTGTTCCTGACCGCCAAGGCGATGCCGGGCGACCGCGAGTCGTCCCTCGCCGCGGGGGCCAGCGACTACATCACCAAGCCGGTGGACCTGGACGAGCTGCTCGACGTCATGGCCGCCTGGGTGAACGGGGAGGGCCGGGCCGTCTGAGGCCGGTATCGAAGCGGGGGTCGGGCCGGGCCGGCCGCGGCCCGGCCATCCGCTTCGGCCCGGCCGCTGGGTGTAGGTTGCTGTGGTGACTGGACCGGACCGGCCCGCGAAGGTGCTGCTCGTCGACGACCGGCGGGACAACCTGCTCGCCCTCGAGGCGATCCTGCAGGGCCTTCCGGTGCAGACGGTCGGGGCGGACAGCGGCGAGGACGCGCTCAAGCGGCTGCTCGTGGACGACTTCGCGCTGATCCTGCTCGACGCCCAGATGCCCACGATGGACGGCTTCGAGACCGCCCGGCACATCAAGCGCCGCGAGAAGACCCGGCACGTGCCGATCATCTTCCTCACGGCCGCCGACCGGGACTCTCACCTCGCCCTGCGCGGCTACGCGGCCGGTGCCGTGGACTACCTGACGAAGCCGTTCGATCCGTGGGTGCTGCGCGCCAAGGTCTCCGTCTTCGTCGAGCTCTGGACGATGACGCAGCAGCTCGCGGCCCAGTCGGAGCTCGTGCGGGTGCGCGAGGCCGAGCTGCGCGCGGCCGGCCTGGCCGTGGACGAGGCCACCGCCCTGCTCAAGGGCGCGCTGGCGGCCGACGGCGAGCTCGGCCGGGAACAGGTGGAGAAGGCGATGGCCGCGCTGGCGAAGGCGCGCGCGAGGATCTAGGCCTCCTGGATCATCAGCGCGTTGCGCAGCCCGGTGATGTCCAGCACCCGGATCAGGAACGCGCCCACGTTGACCAGCACCAGGTAGCTCTGCGCCAGGGTGGCCTTGCGGCTCAGCACCACCAGCGTCCCGAGGCCCTGGGAGTCACAGAACGTCACGCCCGCCATGTCGAGCACCACGCGCGCCGGCGGCTCGTTCAGCACGTCGTCCACGGCCGCGGCCAGGCGGGGAACGGTCGACATGTCGATCTCACCGGTCAGCGACACGACGGTCTCGCTCGGTGCTCGGCGCACGGAAACGGAGAGATCGGGTCGATCCACGACACCAGCCTATATCTGATCAGGCCTCGCAGTGGCGTCGGGCACACGGGCCCGAGGGCCGCGCGTCGCACGCCCGGAGCGGCTGTCAGAATGGGCAGGCTGTGACCGATATTGACACCGCCGGTCTCGGCCCGTTCGCGGGCGACGCGCCGGCCTCGCAGGCCCTGTTCGACCGTGCCCAGGCCATCGTGCCGGGTGGGGTGAATTCACCTGTCCGGGCCTTCCGGGCGGTCGGGGGCACCCCGCGCTTCATGGTCGGCGGCTCCGGCTGCTGGCTCACCGACGCCGACGGCCGGCGCTACCTGGACCTCGTCTGCTCGTGGGGGCCGCTGATCCTCGGCCACGCCCACCCCGAGGTCGTCGCCGCCATCACCGAGGCCGCCGCGCGCGGCACCAGCTTCGGCACGCCGACGCCCGGCGAGGTCGACCTCGCCGAGGAGATCGTCGCCCGCACCCCGATCGACCAGGTGCGCCTGGTCAACTCGGGCACCGAGGCGACGATGAGTGCCCTGCGCCTGGCGCGCGGGTTCACCGGGCGGTCCAAGGTGATCAAGTTCGCCGGCTGCTACCACGGGCACGTCGACGCGCTGCTCGTCGCGGCCGGGTCCGGGGTGGCCACGCTGGCGCTGCCGGACTCGCCCGGCGTCACGGGCGCGGCCGCGGGCGACACGATCGTCCTGCCCTACAACGACGTCGCCGCGCTCGAGGAGGCCTTCTCGGCCCACGGCGACCAGATCGCCGCCGTGATCACCGAGGCCGCCGCCGGCAACATGGGCGTGGTCGCGCCGCGCGACGGGTTCAACGCGAAGCTCGCCGAGCTTGCGCACCGCCACGGCGCCCTGCTCATCCTCGACGAGGTCATGACCGGGTTCCGGGTCAGCCGCGGCGGCTGGGCCGGGCTCGAGCCCGTGGACGCCGACCTCTACACGTTCGGCAAGGTCATGGGCGGTGGCATGCCGGCCGCGGCGTTCGGCGGACGGGCCGAGATCATGTCGCGGCTCGCCCCGGCCGGCCCGGTGTACCAGGCCGGCACGCTCTCCGGCAATCCGCTGGCGTGCGCGGCGGGCCTCGCGACCCTCCGGCTGGCGACCCCGGACGTCTACCACCGCCTGGACGCCACCGCCGCGACGGTGTCGAAGCTGGCCTCCGATGCCCTGACCGCTGCCGGTGTACCGCACGTGCTGTCCACCGCCGGCAGCATGTTCTCGATCTTCTTCACCGACCGGCCGGTGCGCTCGTTCGCCGACGCGCAGACGCAGAACGTGGCCGCGTTCCGGGCCTTCTTCCACGAGATGCTCTCGCGCGGCGTCTACCTGCCGCCGAGCGCGTACGAGTCCTGGTTCGTCTCCACCGCGATCGACGACGAGGCGCTCGGCGTGCTCGCGGCGGCCCTGCCGCACGCGGCCCAGGCGGCGGCGCGGGTGGCGGCATGAAGACGATCGTCCATGTGCTGCGCCACGGCGAGGTCTACAACCCGACGAAGATCCTCTACGGGCGCCTGCCCGGCTTCCGCCTCTCCGAGCTCGGCGTGCAGATGGCCAAGGCCGCGGCCGAGTCGCTGGCCGGCCACGACATCACGCACCTGGTCGCGAGCCCGCTGGAGCGCGCGCAGCAGACCGCCGAGCCGTTCGCCGAGCAGCTCGGGCTGCCGGTGGCGGTCGACGAGCGGCTGATCGAGAGCGCGAACTTCTTCGAGGGCAAGCAGGTCGGCGTCGGCGACGGCTCGCTCAAGGACCCGCGCAACTGGTGGGTGCTGCGTGACCCGATGACCCCGTCCTGGGGCGAGCCCTACAACGTCATCGCCGCACGGATGTACCAGGCCATCCTGACCGCCCGCGAGGCGGCGGAGGGGCACGAGGCCGTGTGCGTCTCGCACCAGCTGCCGATCTGGACGCTGCGCCGGCACATCGAGAAGAAGCGGCTCTGGCACGACCCGCGGCGCCGCGAGTGCTCGCTGGCCAGCCTCACCAGCTTCCACTTCGACGACACGAAGATCGTCGGCATCGCCTACTCGGAACCGGCCGCGCACCTGGTCGCCCTCTCGGCCTCGGCCCGCAACGCCAAGGGCGCCTGAGATGCGCCGGGCGCTCGTGCTGGTCCTGGTGCTGCTCCTGGCCGCCTGCACCAGCAGCACACCCAAGAACGCGCTCGGCAGCCGCAAGATCGACGTGGCCAACCGGGTCGCGGCGCCCACCATGGGCGGCGAGCTCATGGACGGCTCCGGCCGGTTCGAGCTGGCCCAGCACAAGGGCCAGGTCGTGGTGGTGAACTTCTGGGCGTCGTACTGCCCGCCCTGCCGCTCCGAGGCCCCCGAGCTGGAGAAGGTGCTCGCGGCGACCAAGGCCCAGGGCGTCACCTTCATCGGCGTCAACATCCGCGACCAGCGTGACCCGGCCGAGGCGTACCTGGCCGACATCAAGCCGACGTACGGCAGCATCTTCGACCCGTCCGGATCGCTCGCGCTCAACTTCGACGTGCCCCCGAACTCGATCCCGGCCACGCTGGTGATCGACAAGGCCGGGCGCATCGCGGCCGTCATGCGCTCCGAGGTCGACCAGGCGCTGCTCGAACCGGTCGTTCGCGACCTGCTGGCCGAGAAGGCCTGATGGACGCCGGCTCGGTCGCCGCGAGCGGTCCCCTGCTGCTGGCCATCGCGGTGGCCGCGCTCGCCGGGCTGGTCAGCTTCCTGTCGCCGTGCATCCTGCCGCTCGTGCCGGGCTACCTGTCCTACGTCACCGGCCTGGCCGGCGCGGACCTCGACTCCGGCAGGCGCCGCGGCCGGGTGCTCGCCGGCGTGGGCCTGTTCGTCGCGGGCTTCGGCGTGGTGTTCGTCGGGCTGATCGTGCTCGCCACCCAGGCCGCGATGGCGATGGTCGTGCACCGCCGGACGATCGAGATCGTGGTCGGCGCCGCCGTGATCGTGCTCGGCCTGGCCTTCATGGGCCTGGTGCCGGGCCTGGAGCGGCAGTGGCGCATCCAGCGGCTGCCCTCCGCGGGCCTGGTCGGCGCGCCCGTGCTCGGCGTGGTGTTCGCGCTGTCGTGGGCGCCGTGCACCGGCCCGACCCTGGGCGCGATGATCGCGCTCGGCTCGACCAGCGGCTCGCAGGCCCGGGCGGTCACGCTCGCGGTCGCGTACTCGCTGGGCCTCGGCATACCCTTCATCGCCATGGGGCTGGGCTTCCAGCGGCTCATCGGGGTCGTGAAGTTCATCCGCCGCAACAGCCGCTGGGTGACCCGCATCGGCGGCGCCCTGCTCGTGCTGATCGGGCTCGCCCTGGTCACCGGCGTCTGGAGCTACCTCATGACCGCCCTGCAGGCGAACATCGGGCCGGCCGGAACGGTGCCGATCTGATGCGCCGGCTCTACCACTCGGTCGTGGCCGTGAGCCGCCGCGCCTGGCGCCAGCTGACCAGCATGCGCACCGCGCTGGTGCTGCTGTTCCTGCTCGCCGTGGCCGCGATCCCGGGCTCGGTGCTGCCGCAGCGCAACGTGTCGCCGGAGAAGGTCGACACCTACCTCGACACGCACAAGCAGTGGGGGCCGACGCTCGACCGGCTCTCGTTCTTCGACGTCTACGGCTCGCCCTGGTTCTCGGCGATCTACCTGTTGCTGTTCGTGTCGCTCGTCGGGTGCCTGGTGCCGCGGTTCCGGCAGCACTTCGTCGCGCTGGTGAAGGTACCGCCGAAAGCTCCGGCTCGTTTCGAACGGCTGCCGCAGCACGCCGTGCTCGCCGGGTCGGGGACCGCCGAGGACGCCGAGCGCATCCGTCGCGTGCTGCGCAAGCGCCGCTTCCGCACCACGGTGCGCGCGGACGGCGAGGTGCTGGAGATCTCCGCCGAGAAGGGCTACCTGAAGGAGACCGGCAACCTGGTCTTCCACTTCGCCCTGCTGTCGCTGCTCTTCGGCGTCGCGTTCGGCTCGTGGTTCGGCTGGCACGGCAACCGCCTGCTGGTGGAGGGCGACGACTTCGCCTTCTGCAACACGCTGCTCAACTACGACGAGCACGCGCTGGGCGCCCAGGTCGGCGAGAACGACCTGCCCCGGTTCTGCCTGCGGCTGGACAAGTTCAACGCGAGCTATCTCGACAACGGCCAGCCGGTGACGTACAAGGCCGACGTCCACGTGACCCAGAACGGCAAGTCGTCCGAGCGCCGCCTGCAGGTCAACGACCCGCTGCGCCTCGACGGGGCGAACGTGTCGCTGCTCGGGCACGGGTACGCGCCGGTCCTGCGGTACACGGACAGGTATGGCAAGACCTCGGAGAACGTGTCGAACTTCCTGCCCTCGGACGGCCTGCTCACCAGCCAGGGCGTGGCCACGTTCCCGGACGTGAACATCAACCCGCAGACGCACACCCGCGACGACAAGGCGCAGATCGGCTTCTCGGGCATCTACCTGCCCACGGTCCCGTCCGACCCGTCCGTCAACTCCTCCGCGTTCCCGGCCGAGAACGATCCTCGCCTCATGCTGCAGCCGTACCGCGGGGTGCTCGGCTTCGACGCGGGCGCCCCCCTGTCCGTCTACACCCTCGACACCCGCCAGATCGAGGCCGGACGGCTCGCGAAGTTCGGCGACCCGCTGATGCTCAAGCCCGGGCAGAGCGCGACCCTGCCCGACGGCACCACCGTGCAGTTCGTCGGCACCCGCCAGTGGATCAGCATCTCGGTGCGCCACGACCCCGGCCAGCCGATCGTGCTGGGCGGCGCCATCGCGCTGCTCGCCGGCCTGCTCGGCTCGCTGTCGGGCAAGCGCCGCCGGGTCTTCTTCCGCATCTCCCCCACCGGCATCACGGCCGGCGGCCTGCCGCGCAGCGACCACCCCGGCTTCGCCGAGGAGTTCGCCGAGATCGTGCGCGCGGCCGCCCCCGCCGCGTCCGTGCCGGAGCAGGTGGCGCAGACTGAGTCCGTCGAGGAGGTTGTGTGATGGGCGGGTTGTCGAACCAGCTGTTGGTCGTCACGATCTTCAGCTACGTGCTGGCGATGATGGCCTACGCGGTTGAGTACGCGTTCGGCGGCCGCGGCGTGGTCGCCCGCCTGGCCGTGCGGGAGCTGGCAACCGTGGGCGGCGGCGGAGCCTCGCCCGAGGTCGCGGCCGAGGAGGTCGTCACGGCCCCCTCCCCCGGCGCCCGGCGGGCCGGCGTCACCGCGATCGTGCTCATGGTGCTGGGCTACCTCGCCCACGTGGGCGCCCTGGTCACGCGGGGCATCGCCGCGGACCGCGCCCCCTGGGGCAACATGTACGAGTTCGTCATGATGGCCACCGCGGTGGGCATGACGGCCTGGCTGTTCACGATGGTCCGCCTGCCCCACCTGCGCCACCTGGGCCTGTTCGTCACCCTGGTCGCCGCGGTCCTGCTGTCGATCGCCGGCATGAGCCTCTACGTGCCGGTCGGTCCGCTGGTGCCCGCCCTGCACTCGTACTGGCTGGTCATCCACGTGGGTGCCGCGTCGACGGCATCGGGCATCTTCCTGGTCGGCTTCGTGGCCGCCGCGATGCACCTGATCCGCATGGGCTACGACGCCGGCAAGACCCGCTTCCCGTACTCCCTGGGCGAGCGCCTCCCGGCCGCCGAGACCCTGGAGCGCGTGACCTTCCGGGTCCACGCCTTCGCCTTCCCGATCTGGACCTTCGGCGTGATCTCGGGCGCGATCTGGGCCGAGGCGGCCTGGGGGCGGTACTGGAACTGGGACCCGAAGGAGATCTGGTCCTTCATCGCCTGGGTCGTGTACGCCGGCTACCTGCACGCGCGGTCAACCCCGAGCGTGAGCCGCCGGGTGACGTCCTGGATCGCCGTGATCGGCTGGTGCACCATGCTGGTCAACCTGTTCGGCGTCAACCTGGTGGCGAACGGCCTGCACTCCTACGCCGGCGTCTGACCCGCGCGCCCGGCGGTTCTGGCGCCGCGTGCGCGGCGTCGTCGGCTTCGTCCGCCGCGGCAGCCACCGCACCACCGCACGGCGGACTCGCAGCGCCGCGACCACCGCGGCCCGCACCGGTCGCGGCGGGTCCGGCAGGCCCACCGCGGCCCGCACCGACGGCAGGAGCAGCGCGGCCACCACCGGGCGGACCAGAAAGCGCAGCCAGGGACTGACCCGAGCCCGGGCCATCGCCAGCGTGCGCTCACTGCACACGCGCCCGGCCTCGGAGCGGGCGAACTCCGCCTCACGCGCGGCGAGGTAGGCGAACGGGTCGCTCGGGAAGTCGCGCACGCCCATGCGGTGCGCCAGCGCGGCGTAGAAGCCGATCAGCGCGTCCCGCTCGGCCGGCGTCAACGGGCGCCAGCCGTAGGCGTCCAGCCACCGGATCAGCGTCACGGCGAGGGCGGCCAGGGCGAAGCGGTTGTGCTCGGCGGTCACCGGGGTGCCCCGGTGGCTGCGGTTGACAAAGCGCAAGATCTCCCGGCCGCGCGGGGAGTCCAGGCCGTGCTCCACCAGGTCGCCGAAGGTCAGCGACGTGATCTCGGCCCGCGTGAGCAGGTCGGAGGTCGAGCCCACCGCGGCCGCCGTCGGTGGCCAGGCGTAGAGGTGCCAGATCATCAGGCGGCCGGCCATGCGCACGTCCCACGGGAAGTCGTAGAACATGATCCGCTGAACCGGCATGCCGCCCGAGGTTAGCTACTTCGTCTTCGTTATCGAGGTTGCTGTCATGGACCCGTCAGCCTGCTGGCCCTGGATCGTCACGGTCGAGCCCGCGGTCAGGTCCTTCAGGGCGCCCGGGGCCGAGACCGTGGTCTTGTCGCTGGTCTTCACGATCACCGTCTGGCCGTCCGCGGTCTCCACGTACACCGTGGCGCCGTCGACCAGCTTGACCGTGCCGGTCACCCCGCCGCGGGTGCCCGTGCTGCCCTGGCCGCCACCCTGGGCGCCGCCACCCGGGAACTGGCCGCCGTTGCGGCCCGCGAAGGCGCTCGCGAGCGCGGCCGGGTTGGCGCCGCCGCCCGGGCCCGACGCGGCGGGGGCGGTGCCGTAGGACTTCTGCACCTGGGCGCCGACCACGAAGCCGACCACCAGCAGGGCCAGGCCGGCCAGGACGTAGGTGGCGCGGTTGGCCAGGCGCCGCGGGGCGGCCTTGGCGATCCGCTCGTTCAGGTCGTCGTCCAGCGGCGGCTCGGCCAGCAGGTCGGGCTCGTCCAGCAGCGCCGGCTCCTCCGGCGGGGCGGGCAGGAGCTCCGTGTCGTCATCGGCGGAGCGGTCCGGGCGCTCGTACGGCGACGCGTCCGGACGGCGGAAGGGCGAAGCGGCGTGGGTCACGGAAACTCCTTCTGGAACACCGGCCGTGCGAATGGGACCGGGTTGCGATGCCCGCGGGGGGTTTGGCACCGCAACCGGGACCTACCCGTGCGGAGAACGACAGGGCATTTACTCGTACCGAAGGGCCTCGATCGGGCGCAGACCGGCCGCCCGCGAGGCGGGGTAGCTGCCGAAGAACAGGCCGATCGCGACCGAGAAGCCCAGGGCCAGGGCGACCGAGCTGGGCACGATGACCGGCTTGATGCTCACGATCGTGAACTGGCTGCCGATGATGGCCGCGGCCACGCCGAGCAGGCCGCCGATCAGCGACAGCACCGTCGCCTCGACCAGGAACTGGGTGAGGATCGTGCGCTTCGGGGCGCCGAGCGCCTTGCGGATGCCGATCTCCCGGGTCCGCTCGGTGACGGTCACCATCATGATGTTCGTGATGCCGATGCCGCCGACCAGGAGACTGATGCCGGCCACGGCGCCGAGCAGCAGCGTGAACGTCTCGGCGGTGTTGGCCCGGGTCTCCAGCAGCTGCGACTGGTTGAGGATGCGGTACGCCGACGTCGTCGAGGACCCGCTGATGTTCAGCTTCTCGTTGAGGATCGCGGTGATCTCGGACTGCGCCGCGCTGACCGCGTCCGGCGAGGTCGCCTGCACGAGGAGCTGGTTGAGCGAGCCGTACCCGGTCAGCGACTCCTGCACCGCGGAGACCGGCGCCATGGCCACGTCGTTGGGGTCGTTGAAGCCGCTGCCGCCCTTCTCCGCGAGCACCCCGATGACGGTGAAGAGCTTGCCGGAGACGGTGATCTGCTTGGACAACGGGTCGACGGAGCCGAAGAGCTCCTCGGCGACGGTCGCCCCGATCACCACGACCTTGCGCGAGTCCTTCACGTCGTCGTCGGTGAACAGGGACCCCTTCGAGATCTTGAAGTTGGACGCCGCGACATAGCCCGGATACGTACCGACGAACTGCGCGATGGTGTGATCCGTGCCCTCGTAGGTCGCCGCCTGCGACCCGGTCACCACCGGCGAGACGCTCTTGACGTGCGGGGCCTCGTCCTTGTTCTCCAGGGCCGGCACGAGATCCATGTTCAGCGCGGTGTTCTGCGTCGAGGCCGCACCGCGCGCCCCGCCGCCGGCCCCGGCCGTGACGGTCAGCGTGTTGGTGCCCAGCGACTCGATCTGGTTCTGCACCGCCTGGGCCGAGCCGTTGCCGACCGCGACGAGCAGGATGACCGCGGCGACGCCGATCAGGATGCCCAGCACCGTGAGGCTGGAGCGCAGCTTGTTCGCCGTGATCGCGCGCAGCGCGAAGCGGATGGTCTCGAAGATGTTCACTTCAGCCGCTCATCCTGGACGATGCGTCCGTCGACCAGCCGGATCAGCCGCTTGGCGTGCTCGGCGACGTCCGGCTCGTGAGTGATCAGCACGATGGTGCGGCCCGACCGGTTGAGCTGGTCGAACACCGCGAGCACGTCGTTGGTGGACTGGGTGTCGAGGTTGCCCGTGGGCTCGTCGGCCAGCACCAGGGCCGGCGCGGTGACCAGCGCCCGGGCGACCGCGACGCGCTGCTGCTGGCCGCCGGAGAGCTGGTTGGGCTCGTGGTCCTCGCGCTGGGCCAGGCCGACCATGTTCAGGGCGGCCCGGGCGCGGCGGCGGCGCTCGGCGGCCTTGACCCCGGCGTAGGCGAGCGGAAGCTCCACGTTGGCCAGCGCGGTGGTGCGGGCGATGAGGTTGAACGACTGGAACACGAAGCCGATCCGGCGGTTGCGCACGAGCGCGAGCTGGCGGTCGTTGAGCCGGCTGACGTCGACGCCGTCGAGGAGGTACTGCCCGGACGTCGGAATGTCGAGGCAGCCCAGGATGTTCATGAGCGTCGACTTGCCCGAGCCCGACGAGCCCATGATCGCGACGTAGTCGCCGCGCTCGACGGTGAGGGTCACGCCCCGCAGCGCGTGCACCTCGGTCTCGCCCTGCCCGTAGATCTTCTTGACGTTCTGGATGTCAAGAACGGGCTTGGTGCTCGACTCGACCACGGTCATCGTCTGCGTGGTCATGTCAGTTGCCCCCACGACCGCCGCCGCGGATGGTCCCGCCCCCGCCGAAGTTGCCGCCGCCTCCACCGGGGAAGTTGCCCCCGCCGGGGAACTGGTTGTTCGTGCCGGTGGTCGAGTTCGTCGTGGTCGTGGTGATCACGACCTGCTCGCCGGCCTGCAGCCCGGACTTGACCTCCACGAAGCCGCCGCCGGTGATGCCGACCTCGACCTGCCGCTCCTCGGTCTGCCCGTTGACCTGCACCTGCACCGTGCGCCGGCCGCCGGCGGTGCGCAGGGCGGCGCTCGGGATGCGCAGCACGTTCTGCGCCTCGGCGACCGTCACCACCGCGGTGGTGCTCTGACCCAGCCGTACACCTTCCGGAAGCGAGTCCAGCGAGATCGTCACGGCGTAGGAGTTCACGTTGTTGCTGGTCGTGGCCGTCGGCGAGATGGCGGCCACCTTGCCCGTCGCCCGCGTGCCGGACAGCGCGCTCCAGGTGATGCTGGCGGTCTGGCCCGCCTTGAGCTTGGTCGCGTCCGACTCGGCGAAGCTCGCGTTGACCTGCAGCTTCGACAGGTCCGCGATCTGCACGAAGCCGCTGCCCGAGCTCGAGGAGCTCGACGTCGCCGAGCCGGTGGAGCCGTTGCCGCCGCCACCGCCGCCGGACGAGCTGGAGCCGCCCGACGAGGAGCCGACCGCGCCGCTGACCGCGGTGACCGTGCCGGCGATCGGGGCCGTCAGCACCGTGCCGTTGACGTTGGCCTGTGCCGAGGTCACGTTCGCCTGCGCGGTCGCGACCTGGGCCTGGGCCGAGGCGATCGTGGCGTCGTCGGCAGAGTTGTTCTGGTCGCGGGTCAGCGCCGCCCTGGCCGCGGTCAGGTTCGCCTTCGCGGTGTCCAGCGCGGCCTGGGCCGCGGTCGGGTCCACCTTGGCGAGCGTCTGGCCCTTGGTGACCACGTCGCCGACCTTCACGTCGACCTCGGTGACCGTGCCCGAGGTGGTGAAGTTCGCGTTCGCGGTCGAGGCGCTGGCCACCGAGCCGGTCGCCGAGACCGTCTCGGAGACCGTGCCCTCGGTGACCGCCACGTTGCGGGTACGCGTGGTGCTCGTCCCGGTGCCGGCGTTCGCGGCCGGCCCGCTGACGATCTGGTAAGCCCAGAAGGCCCCGCCGACCGCGGCGAGCACGAGCACGGTGTTCACGAGGGTCACGGAGTTGAGCCGTGGCTTGCCCGCAGAAGGCAGCGACAAACGCATGAGGGGAATGGTGGTGGAAATCGCTCGGAGCAAACCTCAGCGAACCTCGGAGTTGCCTCGGAATCCCGTTGCCCGCATTTCCACCGATTCGTCGGGGCGTTCGGGCTCCGATTCGACGCCCTCATCGAGGTCGATGTCGACGAATTCGTCGGGAAGGTCGTCGGGAAGGTCCAGAGCCGGCAGCAGCACCCGGAACGTGGCGCCCTGCCCCGGAGCCGTCCACAGCTCCACGCGCCCGCCGTGCGCCTGCACGATCGAGGCGACGATCGACAGCCCCAGGCCGGCGCCGCCGTAGCGGCGGGAGCGGGAGCCCTCGGCGCGGTACAGCCGCTCGAAGACGCGCACGGCGTCCTCCGGCTTCATGCCCGGGCCGGTGTCGCTGACCTCGATGCAGCCCAGCGGCGCGCCCTCGGGCAGCGTGGCCCCGACGGTCGCGATCGGCAGCATCTTCGGCGGCCCGGCGCGCCCGACCCTGACCACGATCCGGGTGTCCTCCAGCGTGTGCTGCAGCGCGTTGCTGACCAGGTTCGCCACCACCTGCCGCAGCCGGGCCTCGTCGCCCGCGACCGTGATCGGCTCGAAGGTCACCGAGCGCTCGTCCAGCGCCGCGAGCTGCACGAACCGCGTCGGCACCCGCACGTGCGCGTCCCGCACGGTGTCGGCGGCGACGGCGAGCAGGTCGACGGGGTGCTGCTGCAGCGGGCGCTCCTCGTCCAGGCGGGCCAGCGTCAGCAGGTCGTTGACGAGCAGACGCATCCGGCTGACCTCGGCCTCGATGCACTCCATCGCCTCGTCCAGGGCCGGTCCGGGCGGGGCTCCGCCGCGCCGGTACAGCTCGGCGAAGCCCTGCACGCTGGTGAGCGGGGTGCGCAGCTCGTGCGCCGCGTCGGCGAGGAACTGCCGGAGCCGCCGCTCCGAGGCCGCGCTTTCGTCGACCGCGCCCTCGATGCGGGTCATCATCGTGTTGAGCGCGATGCCGAGGCGGCCCGACTCGGTGTGCGAGTCGGCGTCGTCGATGCGGCGGGACAGGTTGCCGGCGGCGATGTCGGCCGCGGCCTCCTCCATGCGCGTCAGCGGCGCCAGCCCGACCCGGACCAGCGCGGCGGTGGCGATGCCGACCAGCGCGAGCAGGAAGAGGCTGATGCCGGAGGTGTACTGCACCATCTGGTCCCGCGTCGCCGCAGCGTCCTTGAGGGAGATCGCGAACGCCATGTAGCCGTTGCCCGAAGGCCATTCCTGCACGCGAACCCGCCACTGCGCGTTCGGGCCGTCGACGGTGAAGGGCTTCCCCTGCGTGGCCCGCTGCTTGATGTCGCCGAAGAGCTTCGGGTCCACGAGCGGTGTCTCGACGGTGCTGTCGAGCTTGCCGTCGCCGTTGAAGCGGAACACCTGGAACTCAGGCCCGGGCGAGAACTGGCCCTCCTGGCGCCGGTACTGGGTCGAGCTGGCCGGCGGACGAGCCCGCGCGGGGCCCATGAGCTGCTGGTCGACGCGCTGCATGAGGTACCAGTTCAGGAACAGCACACCGATCACATTCGCGGTGACCAAGGCGACCGCGGCGATCGACACGACCGAGACGACGATCCGCGTCCGGACCGTCCACTGTCGCCAGGGCCGCGGGTTCACCCCTCGGTTCTCGGCAGTCTCAGCGCGTAGCCGACGCCGCGGACCGTGTGGATCAGCGGCGGGTCCCACTTGTCGATCTTGCGGCGGAGGTAGTAGACGTAGCTCTCCACGATCCGCCCGTCGCCGCCGAAGTCGTAGTTCCAGACCCGGTCGAGGATCTGGGCCTTGCTCACCACGCGGCCGGCGTTCGTCAGGAGGTACCGCAGCAGATTGAACTCCGTCGGGGACAGGTCGACGCGAATGCCGCCGCGGCGCACCTCGTGCGCGTCCTCGTCCATCTCCAGGTCGGCGTAGCGCAGCACCCCGCCGTCGACGAGCTGCTGCTGCTCGCCCAGGCTGCGGCGCAGGATCGCACGGATCCGCAGCACGACCTCCTCGAGGCTGAACGGCTTGGCCACGTAGTCGTCGGCGCCGACGGTCAGCCCGGAGATGCGGTCCTCGACCGAATCGCGCGCGGTCAGGAACAGCACCGGCACCGGCTGGCCGCTCGTGCGCAGCCGCTGGGCGACCTCGAAGCCGTCGAGGTCGGGCATCATGACGTCGAGCACGACGAGATCGGGGCCGAACTCGGCGGCCGTGGCCAGCGCCTCGTTGCCCCCGGTGGCGACCCGGACCTCGAAGCCGGTCAACCGCAGCGTGGCCGAGAGCAGGGCGCGGATGCTGGCCTCGTCGTCGACGACGAGGACCTTCGGCTGGCGTTCGGTCGCCTGCGTCGCGATCGGCATCGGCTCCATCGTCACTGACCCGCCGCCAGGATCTCGTCGCCCTGGGCAAGTCCGCTCTTGATCTCGGTGTTGACGTCGCCGCGCAGCCCGGTCTCGACGGCCCGTTGCTCGTCCTTGCCGTTCACGCGCACGGTGACGAACCCGTCGTGCACGGCGGTCGAGGGGACGAACAGCACGTCGTCCGCGGACGCGGTGACTACTGCGACAGTAGCGCTCTGACCGTAGAGCAGCGTGTCGGGCACCTTGTCGAAGGAGATCAGGGCCGCGTAGCGCACCAGGCGGTTCGACACCGTGCCGGCCGGGTCGATCTGCAGGACCTTGCCGGCGTACTTCTCCGAAGCGTTGTCCGGCAGGCTGATCTGCGCCGTCTGGCCGACCTTGAGCGCGGCCACCTCGGCCTCGGTGAACTGGGCCTTGACGACCGCGTCGCCGGTGCCGGCGAGCGTGATCACGTTGGAGCCGGCCTGGCTGCCGACCGAGCCGCTGACCGAGAGGATCTTGCCGCCGATCGGTGCCGTGATGACGGTGCCGGCGAGCTTGGCGTTGGCCTGGGTGAGGCTCAGCTTGGCGTTGTTGAGCCGCTGCTGGGCGTTCAGGAGGTTGTCGCTGGTCTGCTGCACCTGGTTGGCGCGGGTCTGGGCGGCGTTCTGAGCATTACCTTGGGTTTTCTGCCCGACCTGACCGGCCTGACCGCCAGTCTGCCCGCCGGTCTGCCCGCCGGTCTGGCCGCCGGTCTGGCCGCCGGTCTGGCCGCCGGCCGATCGTGACGGATTCACGGCGGCCGCCGTCGTCGGGTTGCTCGTGGGCAGGGCCAGCGCGGTGTCGTGCGCGGTCACGGCCTTGGTCAGCGCGTCCTGCGCGTTGGAGACGCTCTCGGCGGCCTGGTCGACCGCGTCCTGCGCCGACGAGTCGTCGATCTTCGCCAGCACCGCACCCTCGGCGACGACGTCGCCGGCCTTGACGTTGAGCTCGGTGAGCGTGCCGCTGGTGGTGAACCCGAGATTGCGGGTGGCCTGGGCCTGCACCGTGCCGGACGCGGACACCGTGCTGCTGACCTGTCCCCGGCCCACCTTGGCGGTGCTGACCCGCACCGGGGCCTTCTCGTCGGCACTCGTCAGCACGACCGTCGTCACGGCTGCGGCCGCGAGCACGGCGACCCCTCCGGCCAGCCACCAGACCTTCATGGGAACGTAGTTCAGCGGGTTCTCCTCCCGGCCAGCTAGGCCCGACCTCAAAGTTCCCTGGGAGCCGCCGTCCGGCCGAATCGCGGCATTTACGCGCCTTGCGGTTGTGAGGAAATTTTGAGCTTCGGCCGACTTCCCGTCGAGCTTGGCGACGTTGCATCACACGGGTGACGAACAAGCGGATCGGCGGCGCCGCTCTGGCGCTCGCCGCGGTGGCGCTCTTCGCCGCCGCCTGCGGCTCCTCCGGCGACAACACCCCGACCGCCGCGGGTGCGTCGGGCGGCACGGACTACGCGTCCTGCCTGCGCAACAACGGCGTCGACCTCCCGCAGTTCAACGCGTCCGGCCGGCCCACCGCGCGCCCGTCGGACTTCCCCGACAGCCGCCCCTCCGGCCGGCCCCGCCCCTCCGGCGAGCCGCGCCCGTCCGGCAGCGCCGGCTTCCGCGGCGGCAACCCGGGCGGTGGCGGCTTCTTCGGCACGGCGGCCCCGAGCGGCGTCGACCAGCAGACGTGGGAGAAGGCCCAGAAGGCGTGCGCGTCGCTGCGCCCGAGCCGCTTCCCCGGCAACGGCGGCGGCAACCGCGGCAACGGCCAGGACGCGGCGTACCGCAACTGCCTCACCGATCACGGCCTCACCATCACCGGCCCCACCGACCAGCTCGACACCTCGGACGCGAAGGTCGCGGCCGCGGTGCAGGCGTGCGCCCCGCTGAAGCCCAGCCCGCGGGCGTCCTGACCATCGACCACCCGACCCCGCGCGCGTCCTGACCCATCGACCACCCGACCCGCGCGCTCCTGACCCATCGACCACCCGACCGGCCGGGCGCTGGACCCGGCGGTGCACGCCACCGGGTCACTGCGCCCAGCGCCTGGCCGGTCGGGTCGACACTTTCGGGCACACCGGGCTGGTGGCCGGTTCCCCGGCGGGTCACCGGGAACCGGCCACCGCGAACCATTCGGGCATGTCCGACACGCCGGACTCGCCCGAACGCGTGAAGGTCTTCACTCCAGGGTGCGCCGGCGTCGCACCCGCTGTGCGCCGGTCTCGCGGCCGCGAATCGGCCAATCCGGACATCGTGGGAGTGTCCGGATGCCGAGGCCGCGAGATCGGCGCTCCAAACGCGTGTCGGTGCGCGATCCCTCTCGTTGCGCACGGTATGGAAGCGCTGGACACCTTCTCACGGACGTTCCTGCCGGCCACGGCGCTGGCGAAGCTGCCGGGCGGCACCGTCGCGCGCCATGTCCAGGTGCTGCGCCGCTGCGCCGGGGACCGCGACGCGGTCGCCGTGGTCGCGCGGTGCACGACGAGCCGCGGCCGGCGCAACGTGCTCATGTTGACGCGCAACCGCCTCGTGGTGACGAGCGAGTCGGCGGTACTGCGCCGAGTCAGCCTCCACCTCAACGCCGACCTCCACCAGCTGGCCGAGGTGGCGTGGACGCCGGAGCCCGAGCGCACCGGGATTCAGCTGGGCGTGACGGCCATCGACGGGGTGCGCGAGAACCTTTGGATCCGCCTCGACTCGACGGCCGAGATGTGGCGGTTGGACGAGGCTCTGAAGCAGGCGTTCCGCACGCCTTGGGGCGTCATCGAGCCGGCGCGCGCCGCGGCTTCGACGGCTTCCGCGGCTTCCACTGTCCGCGCCACGGCACCCGCCAAGTCCCGCCCCGAACTGCGCCTCGCCTGACCCTCTCGCCGGCTTCGCGACCCCTCACCGAGGCCTCGCCTGGCCTCGCCAACCCCGCTGGCCGCCCGCTCGTCGCACCGCCGCCCGAACGCGCGCCCGCTCGTCGCACCGCCGCCCGAACGCGCGCCCGCACGCCGCACCGCTGCCCCGCTCGCCGGACCGCCGCCCGAACGCGCGCTCGTCGGACCGCTGCCCGAACGCTCGCCCGCACGCCGCCCCGCACGCCGCTACCCCGCTCTTCTCGCGGTGCGGCGTGCCGCATTGCTTGCTTGTCGCGTTGTGGCTCTAACGCGCTCCGATTCCGCCGAATCGTATTTATGCCCCGACAGGCGAAAAGTCCGATAAGTCGCGGCGCGGAGCGCCCGACTTATCGAGCAGCAGAGCGCGGCAGGAGCCCACACATGTGATCGGCCCGCCTCGACTGCGGGCGCTGGCTGCCGCCGCGAGGGGGCCGATCGCCATATTGATTTCCGCGGTGGCGCTTCCCCAAACATCTCCCGAACATGCCCAAGGCGCGAAAACCGTCAGAATGTGACGGTGGATCAGGGCAAAGGCCTCGTGGTCGTCGTCGAGGACGAGAAGCCGATCGCCGACCTCCTGCGGATGTACCTCGCCCGCGAAGGCTTCGGCGTGCACGTCGAGCACGACGGCCCCGGCGGGCTCGCGGCCGCGCGCAAGCTCCGGCCCGTCGCGTGCGTCCTCGACATCGCGCTGCCCGGCCTCGACGGCACCGAGATCTGCCGGCGGCTGCGCGAAGCGGGCGACTGGACGCCGGTGCTGTTCCTGACCGCCCGCGACGACGAGGTCGATCGCATCCTCGGGCTCGAGCTCGGCGGGGACGACTACATCACCAAGCCGTTCAGCCCGCGCGAACTGGTCTCACGCGTGAAGGCGGTGCTGCGCCGCACCCAGGGACCGCCGGACGTGGAGCAGGTGCGCACGGTCGGGCCGATCACGATCGACCCCGCGCGCCGTGAGTGCCGGGTCGGCGACGCCCCCGTGAGCCTCACGTCCACCGAGTTCTCCCTGCTGGCGCACCTCATGGGCCGGCCCGGGCGGGTCTTCACGCGGGAGGAGCTGCTGGGGTCGGTCTGGGGGTACGCGGCGCACAGCGGCACCCGCACCGTCGACGTCCACGTGGCCCAGGTGCGCGGCAAGCTGGGCGAGGCCGCTTCGGTGATCCGTACCGTGCGCGGCGTCGGATACACCGCCGATGCTTAAGTCCCTGGCCGCCCGCACGGCGCTCGTCACCTGCGTCGTCGCCGTGGTGTCGGTGCTCGTCACCGCGGCCGTCGGCATCCCGCTCACCGCGACGCAGGCCAACAGGGCCGCCCGGCAGCGGCTCGCCGACGACACCAAGCTCACCGCCGAGTTGCTGCGCCCGCGCTTCGTGAACACGCCCCGCAACCCCACCGACGAGGAGAACGTCGCCAAGCGCCTGGCCGAGCAGAACATCGAGGTGTACCTCATCCGCTCCGGCAAGCCCGACCGCGAGGGACTGCCCGCGAGCGTGGTCAAGGCGATCGCCGCCGGCCAGAACGTCGAGGTGCGCCTGGCCAAGGTGGGCGGGCGGGTCCGGCTGGTGGCCGGGCGCCCGATCGGCAAGGACGGCAACGGCGTGGTGCTGGCCGAGGCGCCGCCGGGCGGGGCGCTCAAGCGCTTCTCCAGCCAGTTGTGGATCGCGCTGCTGGCCGGGCTCGCCGCCGGGCTCATCGCCGGGCCGCTGCTCGCCCGGCGCATCGCGCGGCCGATCCGCAACGTGGCGACGGCGGCGAAGCGGCTCGGCGCGGGCGACCGCACGGTGACGCTCTCCCCCGAGGGGCCGGCCGAGGTCGCCGAGCTCGCGCACGCGGTCAACGCGCTCACCGCCGCCCTGGCCACGAGCGAGGGGAGGGAGCGGGAGTTCCTGCTGTCGGTCTCGCACGAGCTGCGCACTCCGCTGACGACGATCCGCGGCTACGCCGAGGCCCTCGCGGACGGGGTGGTCGGCGAGGAGGGCGCGCAGCGGGCCGGGCAGACGGTGCTCGACGAGGCCGAGCGCCTCGACCGGCTCATCGCCGACCTGCTCGTGCTGGCCCGGCTCGAGGCCGCGGACCTGCCGATCGAGGTGGTGGACGTCGACCTCACGCAGCTGCTCGCCACGACGGCCGAGGCGTGGGGCGGGCGGGTCGCGAGCGCGGGCCTGGTGCTGCGCACCGAGCTGCCGCCGTTCGGTGTCCCGGTGTCGACCGACCCGGGGCGCATCCGGCAGATCCTCGACGGGTTGCTGGAGAACGCGCTGCGGGTGGTACCGGCACAGGCCCCCCTGGTGCTCGCGCTCTACACGAGCCCGTCGGCGGCCTGGATCGAGGTGCGCGACGGCGGGCCCGGGTTCACGGACGAGGACCTGGCGGTGGCGTTCGAGCGGGGGGCACTGTCGCGGCGGTACCAGGGCATGCGCAAGGTCGGCAGCGGGCTCGGGCTGGCGCTGGCGGCACGGCTGTCGCGGCGGCTCGGGGCCCGCATCGACGCCGGGCACGCGCCCGAGGGCGGCGCCAAGTTCACGGTCAACTTCTCGTTGCGCACCGTGTCATGAAGACCGCCGGGGCGCGCCGGGGTTTGCGGCGCGGGATCTGAGGTATGGCACACCCTCGCCCTCTTGCGAGGAGGTACCCCGATGAAGCGACTAGGCCTGCTCTGCGGCGCGGCGGTCCTCACGTTCACCGGCGCGCTGCCGCCCGTCGCCGCGGCCGCGCAGCCGGCCCCGCAGCCCAGCGCGCCGCCGTCCGGGTCGCACGGCGACATGTTCAGCGACGTGCTGCACGGCGAGGGGCTCGTGCAGACGAAGCACGGCCCGGTGCGCGTCGCCATCCAGAACGGCGACGCGACGAAGGTGACCGACACCGCGCTGACCGTCCGCTCGTCCGACGGCTTCACGCGCACCTGGCAGCTGCCGAAGGACCTGAAGGTGTACGCCAAGCGGCAGGCCATCCAGCCCAGCGACATCAAGCCCGGCACCGAACTGACGGTCGCGGGCACCGCACCGGCTGAGAAGTCGGCCACGTGGACCGCGAAGCGGGTGATCGTGCGGACGCCCTCCCAGCCGTCCGGGCCCAACAGTTAGTCGCGCAGTTCGGCGACGCAGCACTTCACGCTGCCGCCGCCCTTCTTGAGTTCGCTCAGCTCGACCGGGACCGGCACGTAGCCGGCCTCGCGCAGCCGCGCCGCCAGCCCGGTCGCCTCGCTGTTGAGCACCACGTTGCGCCCGTCGGAGACGAGGTTGAGGCCGAACGCGAGCGCGTCGGACTCCGTCGCGATCACGGCGTCGGGGAAGAGCTGGGCGAGGACTCGCCGCGAGGACTCGGAGAACGCCTCCGGGTAGTACACGACGTTCGCGTCGTCCAGCGGGGCCAGCGCCACGTCGAGGTGGTAGAAGCGCGGGTCGACGAGCCGGAGCGAGACCACCGGCCGGCCCAGCGTCTCCTGCGCCTCGGCGTGCGCGGCGACCTCGGTGCGGAAGCCGTGCCCGGCGAGCACCAGGCCCCCGAGCGCCGCGGGCAGGTACGTGAAGTCGCCCTCGCCCTCGTTGGTCTCCGACGCCAGGTGGTAGCGCCAGCCGAGCGTGTCGTAGAACCGCCGGTGCGCGGCCGCCTCGGCGGTGCGCTGCGGGTATTTGAACTTCGCGCCGTAGACGACCCCGTCGACCGAGAAGGCGCCGTTGGCCGCGTAGACCATGTCCGGCAGGCCGATCTCCGGCGGTAGCACGTGGACCTCGTGGCCCAGGCGGACCAGCGTCTCGCGCAGGCCCTCCCACTGCTTCACGGCCAGCTCGGTGTCCACCCGGGCGGTGGTGTCCATCCAGGGGTTGATCGCATATTCCACCACGAAGTGCTCGGGTGGCGACATCAGGTAGGACCGCGTCACGAGATCAAACGGTAGATTTCCCGTGTTTCATAAAACAGCGAGAAAAGTTGCTTTCGAGAGGGGATTCGTTGCGCCTCGACCCGATTGACCAGCGAATCATTGCGCTGCTGCAGGAGGACGCCCGTTCATCGTATGCGGACATCGGCGAGCGGGTGGCGCTGTCCGCTCCGGCCGTGAAGCGACGCGTCGACCGGCTCCGATCCAGCGGTGTGATCCGCGGCTATACGGCCCTGATCGACCCGGGCGCGGTGGGCTGGACCACGGAGGCGTTCGTCGAGCTCTTCTGCACCGGGCGCACCTCGCCGGCCCAGTTGAAGGCGGCGGCCAAGCGGCATCCGGCGGTCGTGGGGGCGTACACCATCTCCGGCGAGGCCGACGCGCTCGTCCATCTGCGGGCGATGGACATGGCCGGGCTCGAGGAGGCCCTCGAGCGGCTGCGCGCCGAGCCGTTCGTGACCTCGACCCGCAGCATGATCGTGTTGTCGCGGCTGGTGGAGACCCTGGCCCCGCGAATCGCGGCCGACCCGGGAACCGTCGGGGGCCCGCCGCCGTCCTAGAGCCATGAACCGCGCCGCCGCCACGCTGAGCGCCCTGTGCCTGGTGCTTTCCGGGTGTACCGCGACATCGTCGGACCTGTCCGAAGTAGCCCGGAG
Organism: Dactylosporangium sp. CA-139114; assembly: GCF_050955725.1. Lineage (NCBI taxonomy): Bacteria > Bacillati > Actinomycetota > Actinomycetes > Micromonosporales > Micromonosporaceae > Dactylosporangium > Dactylosporangium sp. CA-139114. Next base: position 128,416 of record NZ_CP192080.1, on the reverse strand, counting down.
CGGCCCCGCCCCCGCGCTGCGCCTCGTCGCCTTCGACGACTGCGAGAAGCTGGCCAAGGGGCTGCGCAAGGCCACCATGGACGCGGTCGGCCCGTGGGGCTTCAACACCCTGCCCGGAGGCATGCGCACCACCCTGAACAGCGGTGCCGTGCCCGAGGCGCAGGCGAAGGCCGCGGGCGGCGATCAGAGCTTTTCCGGTACCAACACCCATGAGGCGGGCGTCGACGAGCCCGACGTGGTGAAGACCGACGGCAAGCGGATCGTGACCCTCGCGCACGGCCGCCTCGTCGTGGTCGACGCCGCCTCGCGGAAGGTCGACGGCACGCTGGCGCTCGACGGCGCGAGCGACAGCGCCAAGCCCGCCGCCGGCGCCGACCGGCTGCTGCTGGCCGGCGACCGGGCGCTGGTGCTCGGCTTCGACTACGCCGATCCGCAGCAGGGCGGGCCGCTGCTCACCCTCGTCGACCTGGCCGGCGCGCCGAAGGTCGTGAGCACCTACCGCACCGACGGCGCCCTGCTCGACGCGCGCCAGGTCGGCGGCGTCGCCCGCGTCGTGATCCGCTCGGCGCCGCGGCTGGCGTTCCCGGAGCACTCGAAGTTCCCGGACGACGAGGCCCGGCTGGCCGCCAACCGCTCGGCCGTCGCCGCCGCGCCCGTGGAGGCCTGGCTGCCGCGGTGGAGCTCGACGGACGCCGCGGGGAAGAAGACCGACGGGCACGTCGGGTGCGGGGCGGTACAGCTGCCGGAAACGTATTCGGGGACGTCGCTGCTCACCGTGGCCACCTTCGACCTCGGCGCGGCCGGCCTCGGATCCGGCGAGCCCGTCTCGGTCGCGGCCGACGGCGGCATCGTCTACGCCAACGGCCCGAGCCTCTACGTCGCCAACGACCAGCGCTGGCGCGTGAACGGGCCGCTGGTCAAGCGGGCCGGCGCGGCGCCGGACCCGAAGACGCAGCTGTTCAAGTTCACGATCGCGGGGACGGCCCGGCCGAAGTACGCGGCGGCGGGTGAGGTGCCCGGGTGGCTGCTCAACCAGTACTCGATGTCGGAGTGGGACGGCCGGCTGCGGGTGGCGACGACCGCGGACGACGCCTCGACCGTCTACGTCCTCGAGCAGCGCGCCGGCGCGCTCGCCGAGTCCGGCAAGGTCGGCGGGCTCGGCCGGGGCGAGAAGATCTACTCGGTGCGGTTCATCGGCACGACGGCCTACGTGGTCACGTTCCGCCAGACCGACCCGCTCCACACCCTGGACCTGAGCGACCCCGCCGCGCCCCGCGCGCTGGGCGAACTCAAGATCACCGGGTATTCGGCGTATCTGCACCCGGCCGGCGACGGACGCCTGCTCGGCGTCGGGCAGGAGGCCAACGAGCAGGGCCGCGTGCAGGGCCTGCAGGTGTCGCTGTTCGACGTGCACGACCTGACCGCCCCGGCGCGGCTGGCCCAGTTCCAGGTGCCGGGGTCCGGCTCCGAGGCCGAGTTCGACCCGCACGCGTTCCTGTTCTGGCCCGCGACGGGCGCCGTGGTCCTGCCGGTGCGCGGCGAGCAGCCCAGCGCCCTGGTCCTGTCGGTGCACGACAACCAGGTCACGGAGGCGGGGTCGATCACGCACCCGGCGGCGCGCTACGCCCAGATGCGGCGCTCGCTCGTGATCGGCGGGACGCTGTGGACGCTGTCCGACCAGGGCCTGCAGGCGAACGATCTCGTGACGCTCGCCCAGCAGGCCTGGCTGCCGCTGGTCTAGAGGTTCCTAGAGGTACATGCCCGTTCGCTCGCTGTCGCCGGTGATCGCCGGCTTCGGCTTGTCGCCCTCGCCGAAGAAGCGCTTCCCGCCGAACTCGCCGTGCAGGCGGTCGTCGAGCTCGTCCGCGAGCCCGGTCATCACCTGCACGGCGAGCATGAGGTGCGTGGCCTGGAAGTCGCGGCCGAACACGGGGACGCTGGCCCAGACCGTGTCGTTGGTGCAGTACAGCCGGCCGATCGGCATCCGGTTGGTGAGCTCCGACAGCTTGACGTAGAGCCGCTCGGTCGGCTCGATCTCGGTCAGGATCGGCGAGAAGACGTCGACCAGGGGCGGGTTGTCGCGCACCCGCACGAACACCATCGCCGAGCCGGAGCGGATGCCGATGTCCCCGTCGGGATCGATCGGCAGCTCCTCGGGCGTGGTCTTCATGAGCTTCGCGACGACCGTGGTCACCTTGTCGTAGAGCGGCAGGTCCTCGGTCTGCTCGTTGAGCTCCGCGAGGCTGCCCGCGCCGGGCCGGACCGCGTCCGCGGCCTCCACCAGCGACGCCAGCGACCGCGCCACCCCGAGCGCCGGCACCGGGGCGATCTGCCCTTCGGCGTCGTGCGCCAGGTAGGTCAGGAACGCCGGGTGCGGCGCGCCGTAGATGTCGCGCAGCGTGCGCGTGATCAACCGGCTCAGCTGCGGCGCCTCGGCCTTGCCGACCCGCAGCCCGAACGACTCGCCGGAGCCGGCCACGACTCCCGGCGGCGACCAGCCGAGCGCCACGATCTCCGCGATGACGGTGCGGTCCAGCCGATACGCGGCGGGCAGGTCGGCATTGCTCACCGCCGTAGCCGCGAGCTGGTCGCCCTCCTCGCCGGTGACCTGGACCGAGTAGATCGCGTCCCCGGTCCCGGAGGCCGTGGGGTCGAGCGTCAGGTCGAGCGTGGTCCCGGGCGCGAGGTCACGCAGCCCGTCCACGAGGTGCCGCGCAAAGTCCCGCCAGGCCTCGGCCACCTTCTCCTTGAGGTTGCCGCCCGCGGGATCCTCGTCGTCGAACAGCGCACTCTCGAATGCCGCGCCGCCGTCGCCGGGCTCACCAGCCATGATCGCCTCCCTATCCCCGCGCCCTCACCCTATCCAGAGTCGATCGCTCACTCGGCGGGGGTGGCCAGGCGGGTGAACTCAGCGGTCGCGGCCTGCACATCTGCCGCACGGACCACCGCCGGCCCCAGCGGACCCGGGCAGGGCGGATCGATCATTCGCCGCCGATGGCCAGCCGGCTCAGCTCACCGCTCGCGGCGTGCACGTCCGCCCCGCGCCCCACCGCCAGCCCCAGCAGAAACGCGGTGAGGGGCGCCCCGGGCCGGGCCACGTTGTGCGCCACGTCCCGCGCGAGGTCGAGCACCGCCTTGCGCGTCTCACCGTCGGGCGCGTCGACGCCGAGCGCCGCCGCCGCGGTGTCCAGCCACTCCCCGAGCACGTTCTCGCTCACAGCCCCACCCTTCGGAGATCTTCCTCGGTATCGCAGTCGACGTACGGCGCCTTCGCCCCGTCCCACCGCACCTCGACAACGCTCAGGTCCTTGACGAGCCGCCGAAGCGACCCGCCGGCGGTGTCCCCGAACGCGTGGATCGCCCGCCAAAGCGCGGCGCGGTTCCAGACCCCGCAGAGCAGCTGCCGCCGCCCGTCCTCGTCCACGAACAGCGCCCCGTCGGCGTCTCCAAGTGCATCCATCAGGACACGGAGCGCCTGCGCGGACATATACGGCAGATCCGCGGCAAGCAGCGCGACGACGCCGACTTGCTCGAGTCCGGCCAGTCCGGCAGCGGCCGCGGCGACCGGCCCTCCCCCGGCGGGCTCCTCCCGGACGACCCGCACACCGGCCGGCATCTCGCCCCGGTCGGGCCCGACCACGACGACGGGCGCGGCCCCGGCCTCCACCGCGGCGCGCACAACCCGCGTCAACATGGGCACCCCGCCGACGGCGATCATCGGCTTGTCCCGTCCGTGGAGCCGCGAGGCCCCGCCGCCGGCGAGAATCACCGCCGCGAGCGTTTCCAGTTGGCCGTCGAGCACAACGAGAACTTACCGTCGGACGAGAACGGGAAACGCCGACGAACGCCGCCGTCAGGAGGGCCGCACCATGGGCCGCGTCACGCAACGCCGCACCATCGTCCGGATGCACCTGGCCGCCGGCCAGACCGAGCCTGCGCCCCCACGGCCACCGGCGACCGCAACGCCCCCACCCGCTCCCGACGCCGCACGGCTCACCGCCACCATCTCGCGGCCGACCGACGAGCGGGTCGAGGCGCAGGTCGAGGCGCGGGTCGGGCCGGACACGCTCGCCGCCGAGGAGCCGCTCGAAATCCGAGTCGGCGGGCAGGCCCTCGCCGTCACCATGCGCACGCCCGGTGACGACCTCGACCTCGCGATCGGCTTTCTGCTGACCGAGGGCGTCATCGGGCGAGCCGCGGACGTGGTCACCGCGAAGTTGTGCGCCGGCGACGAGGAGCCGAACTCGTACAACGTCGTGGACATCCGGCTGGGCGCCGACGTCCCCGCGCCGGTCGCTCAGCAGGCCGCCCGCAACTTCTACACCACCTCCTCGTGCGGCGTGTGCGGCAAGGCGAGCATCGACGCCGTGCGCACCCGCTCGACGTTCGACGTGAGCCGCGACCCCCTCACCGTCACGCCCGCCGTCCTGGCCGGGCTCCCCGGCACGCTCCGGCGTCGCCAGCGCGCGTTCGACACGACCGGCGGCCTGCACGCGGCCGGGCTGTTCACGGCCGGCGGCGAGCTCGTCTGCCTCCGCGAGGACATCGGGCGGCACAACGCGGTCGACAAGGTCGTCGGGTGGGCCGTCCGCCAGGAACGGCTCCCCCTCGCCGAGCACATCCTCATGGTCAGCGGGCGGGCCGGCTTCGAGCTGTGCCAGAAGGCCTGGATGGCCGGCATCCCGCTGCTCGCCGCCGTGTCCGCGCCGAGCACCCTCGCCGTGGACATCGCGGCCGAGGCGGGGCTCACGCTCGTCGGCTTCCTGCGCGGGCCGACGTTCAACGTGTATGCCGCCCCTCATCGTGTCCAGGGCGCTCCGGCCCTCCCTCGCCGTTGACGGGCGCGTCTTCCTCGCCGAGGCCGGCGGCCCTCAGGCTGTCCTCGGGCCCGAAGACCCAGAAAGCGGGGGCCGTGTTGCCGGAAGGGCCGGGGCACAGCTTCGATCGAGCCCCGGAACCGGTCCGCGCGAAGGAGGAGGCCCGCACGGCCACCCGGCGCGTGGTCCGGCGGCGGGAGCGCCCGAGCGGCGGCACCTGCCTCGGCGACAGCCCGCGCGCGAGGATCTCGGCCATGAGGGCGGCCGCGGAGTAGCCGGGATCGGCGTCCAGCGCCCGATCCAGCGCCAGCGAGGCGTGCAGGCCGTTGCCGGTGCGCCAGGACAGGTACGACAGCAGGGTCGCCGACGGCGCGACCGCGGACGGTTCGCAGCGGCGCACCAGGTCGGTCCACAGCTCGCGGTGCGCCTTGGCCAGGCCGTTCGCGCGGCGCACATCGCGGTCGAGGCGCTCCCAGGCCCGGTCGCGGAAGTCGACCACGAGCAGGAGCACCTGCAGCCACGCGATCTCGTCGTCGGTGAGCCGGCGCCCGCTCGCGTAGCAGGCCAGGGCCGCGTCGAGGGCGGCCCGGCCCTCGGCCACGGCGGCCGTGCGCACGCCGCTCGGGTCGCGGCCGGCCACGAGGCGCAGGACGCGCAGATTGGCCCGGTCCCCGGCCTCCTCGATCGCCTCGAGGGCCGGCCCGCTCGGCCCGGCGAACGTGGCGGCGACGGCGGCCCGATCGGGCAGTGCGACCAGCCCGGCGAGGGTGGCCTCGGCCGCCGCGATCGACGTCGCCGGGTCGAACGCGCGCCCCTCGGGCGGGCAGCAGCCGGGGACCTCGCACAGCAGCGACCAGTACCGGCCCTCGTGCGTGCGCAGCAGGTCCAGCACCGCGATGCCGCGCTCCGTCATCGCCGCGCCCACCGCGCGCAGGAACGGCTCGGTCCGCTCGGGCGGGCCGTAGCCGATGAGCATGGCGCCGTCCATCGCGTTGCGCCGGAACAGGCGTCCGTAGTGCTCGGCCAGCACCGCGGCGGCGTCGTGGTCGTCGGGCAGGTCGCCGCGCAGTTGCAGGTGCAGGCCGCAGCCGCGCAGGCCGAGCGCGACGAGGCTGTCGGTGGGGTGAAACCCCATGAGGTAGGGCATGGCCGAGAGGAGCTCGGCGGGTCCGCGCAGGCGCAGTCGGGAAGCCATGCCGACGAGCCTGGACCGCCCCGGGTCCGCCCGGAAGCCCGAATCGTGGCCTGTGGACAACCGTCCACAGGGGCCTACGTCGCCGCGCGAGATGTGCTAACGCGCGCTCGAAAACGGACCAGAGCCAGATTGAAGACAAGCGACAAGTGGCGCGCGGCGCCCTGATCGACTAATACCGGAACCGGCGGTCATACAGGTCGATGCCGTCGTCGAACGTTGCGCTCGAAGGCCGCAGATCGATCGCCAGCGTCACCCGGGCCAGCGCGTCGTAGCCGGCCGCGTGCAGGCATCGGATGGCGTCCAGGTTCCGCGCCGAGGGCGAGATGCTCAGCTGGCCCAGCCCGCGCCGCCGGGCCTGGTCGGCCACGTGGGCCAGCAGGGTGCGGCCGATGCCCTCGCCGCGCCGGGAGGCGGAGACCACCAGCGGCTCGACCTGGCCGCCGCGGCCGTCCAGCAACAGCCCGACCATGCCGAGGACCCCGCCGCTCACGTCCGCGGCGACCCACATGCCGGACAGGTCGAGCCGGGTGAGGTACTCCTCGAAGGCCGCCCCCGAGTCGTCGTCGGACGGGCCTCCGTAGAGCCCGGCATCCGCCGCGGTCATCTCGGCCCACAGCTGCCGGCACGCGCGATGGTCGGTCGGACGGTACGACCGGATCGTGAGCGCGGACACCTGCGTCGCCGGCGACACCTGAGTGCTCATAACTCATAGTTACTCCGCCGGGCCGGATCGCGACACCCACATCGCAGGATTGCTACCGGGACCGATTCGCCGCTTTTTGCTGCATCCCGCGACTGAAGAGCAGGCGGTATCCGGGCCCGGATGCGAGGGATAGCATCGAAAACGGCTCGCAGCTACGACGAAGGGACGACCCGGTCGGGGGTCGTCCCTTCGCTGTTCACCGCATGTGTTGCACCGCCCCGGCAGATGGGGCGGGAGTCCCCGCTACGGGAGGCGGAATTCGCCGTCCACGTCGACCGCGGCGATGAAGGTGTCCCATTCCGCGCGGGTGAAGCGAACCAGGCCCGCGTCGGGGGAGTTGGAGTTGCGGACCTCGACGACGCCGTCGACGAACCGCGCTTCTACGCACTGTCCGTTGTTACCGCTTCGCGTGGGCTTGTGCCACTGCTCGTTCAGCGCAGCCATCTGCGCACTCCTTCGGGTTGGGCCGGACTCAGTTCGCAGAATCCTCGATCAGCTTGATCGACTCCAACGGGCTGAGCGCGGCAGCTCGCAGATTCTCGAACACGTCGGCGTAGCGCTGGACATCATCGGCGGCCGGGTAGATGTCGCCGGTCATGGCCTCGGCGTACACGACGCTTGGTGCATCTTGGAACTTGAGAATCGCGAACGATCCGGCCATGCCGGCATATGCCCCTCCGGAGAAGGGCAGGACCTGGACCGTCACGTTTCTCTCCCGGCCCATGTCGGCCAGGTGCTTGCGCTGCGACCGCATGACGTCCGGTCCGCCGATGCTGCGCCGGATGACGCTCTCATCGAGGACCGCGATGAGCTGCAGGGGCTGTTCGGCGCGGCTGAGCAGGTTCTGCCGCTCGCGGCGCGCCTTGACGTGGGCTTCGACGGCATCCTCGGACTCGCTGGGAGAGGCCGCGAGCAGCGCCCGCGTGTACTCCTCCGTCTGGAGCATCCCGGGCACCACGAGCGCCTCGTAGTCGCGCATCTCGATTGCGTTGGACTCCAACCCGATGTAGCGGGAGTAGCTCGCGGGCAGGTCGCCGTAGCGGGCGAACCAGCCTCGCGTCTTGCCCTGACGCGCGAGGACGACCAGGGTGTCGATCTGTTCCTGGTCGGTGACCTCGTAAATCTCCAGCAGACGCTCCAGCGTGCTGCGCCGGATGCCGACCTTGCCGCCTTCCATCCGGCTGATCGTGCTCGGTGAGCAGTCCAGCTGCAGGCCGACGTCCTCCGTGGTGAGCCGAGCCTTCTCGCGCATCTCGCGCAGCTGCTTGCCCAACTGGAAACGGGGGAACGTGGGGCTGTGGGCGCTGGACACCGCTCACCTCCATTACTCAGCACGAGTGTGTCCGTTACCGGGGTGGCGCGCAAGCGCGTGTTGGGTAAGCGATTGCCTTGCTCTACTCAAGTTCGCAACACCGTATTGCCGTGCGTAACTTGCACGTGCATTCTGAATGCGTCAGATCGCACCTCGGCCGGAGGGAGATCAGTGGTGTTCGAGAACGACACGCTCCTGCTCGAAGGCGCACCACGGCTCTTCGGCATTGTCGCCGATCCACTCGATGACGACCACCCGCAAGTCGTCGCCTGGGGACATGAGCTGCCCGACCAGGCAGTACTCAGCTGGCGCCTCGGCAACGGCAAGACGGAGGTCGCCGTGTTCCGCTCCGCCGAGGCCGCGCTCGCCACGGCGCAGCAGCTCTACAACGCGCGCCTGCTGTGGACCGCACCCGCGGTCCAGGGGGTCTGAGGAGCATCATGCCCGTCATCTACGACCACGCGGTCACGGACGCGCGGCGCCGGGTCGAACACCACCAGCCCGTCACGGGCCGGCCCGGCGGCGGCTGCACGGCGGGGTGCACGCACTGGCCGTGCAAGCCCTTCGCGACGGCATGGGCGGTCGTGACGCGCAACTCGAACACGCGCGCCGGACGGTGACGCCCCGAAAGCCGAATCGGCCGACCGGAACTGTCCGATCGACCGACCCTGGTGGATACCGTATGACGACTCTTTGATGGTGCTGTCCCAGCCGGGCCACGCCCGGTCCTGTATCGGCGTCTCGTCCGTCTTCGGGGGTGACGCCTCCATCGAGGGGTTGAGGCGATGGGGCGTTCTGCCGGAAGTACCGCTGCCGCCTCCCGATCCCCCGGAACCCTGCGTGGACCGTGGAGTCGTGCGGGGCCGCAGCGGCGGCTGGGGCGCGGTCGGCACGGCGGCGATCCAGTGACCACCCGCCGGCCCCGAGGCGTGCGGGCCGGACGCGGGGCCCGAGCCCACCACGACCGGACCCGGCTGCGGGTCGGCCACGACAGGGGTGCGGGTCGGCGGCGCACTGTCCAGCGTCGCGCTGCCGGCCGCCACGACGATCATCGTCGGCACCGAGGTGAGCAGAACCAGCAGCGCGGAGATCAGCAGCGGCCGCCGGTTGGGCGAGAACAGCCGATGGTTGCGCACGTCCGAGGACAACGGAACTCCAAACTCAGCGGGGTCATTCGGACTAACGCGACGTAACGCGGAGAAGATCTGCCCGACGTGGGGGGATTTTCCGGTATTAGCCCGTCGGTGAGGGCCGACTCCAGGGTGTCGACGGACACGCCTTCTGCGATGCTGGACACACACCGGCAACGGGGCCGTAGCCTCCGCATACCCTGCGAGGCAGAGCCCGGGGTCGGCTCCCGGGCACGAATCCTCGTGCCCACCCGCGACGCGCCGATCCCACCGGGTCGCCGCGTGGCAGACACCCCCGCCGCGTGGCAGGGTCAACCCCCGCTGCCGACGCGAAAGACGACAGGGAGATACGGATGGCGAAGGGCGAAGTCAAGGCCCGGGCGTCAGGAACACGGGCCGCGCCGGAACCCGCGTTCGTGCAGCTGCTCACCCCCGAGGGCGACCGGGTCGAACACCCCGACTACACGGTCGACTTCACCGATGACGAGTACCGCGCCCTCTACCACGACCTGGTCGTGGTCCGGAAGCTCGACGCGGAGGCCACCGCGCTGCAGCGCCAGGGCGAGCTCGGCATCTGGGCGAGCCTGCTGGGCCAGGAGGCGGCCCAGGTCGGCTCCGGCCGGGCCCTGCGCGCGCAGGACATGGCGTTCCCGACCTACCGCGAGCACGGCGTGCTCTACACCCGCGGCATCGACCCGATCATGCCGTTGAGCCTGTTCCGCGGGGTCGACCAGGGAGCCTGGGACCCCAACGAGTTCAAGTTCAACATGTACACGATCGTCATCGGCGCACAGACGCTGCACGCGACCGGCTACGCCATGGGCATCACCAAGGACGGCAAGGTCGGCTCGGACGACGGCGAGGCGGTCATCGCCTACTTCGGCGACGGCGCCACCAGCCAGGGCGACGTGAACGAGGCCTTCATCTGGGCCTCGGTCTTCAATGCGCCGCTGGTGTTCTTCTGCCAGAACAACCAGTACGCGATCTCCGAGCCGCTCGAGCGCCAGACCCGCGTCCCGCTGTACCACCGCGCCAGTGGCTTCGGCTTCCCCGGCCTGCGCGTGGACGGCAACGACGTGCTCGCCTGCTACGCGGTCACCCGCAAGGCGCTGGACGACGCGCGGCACGGCCAGGGCCCGTCGCTCATCGAGGCGTACACGTACCGCATGGGCGCCCACACCACCTCCGACGACCCGACCCGCTACCGCATCGCGAGCGAGGTCGAGGCCTGGCAGGCGAAGGATCCCATCAAGCGGCTCCGCGCGTTCCTGACCAAGCAGGGCATGGCGAAGGACGACTACTTCGACGCCACCGACGAGGAGGCCCGGGTGGCCGCCGTCAACCTGCGCGAGCGCGTGCTCTCGATGCCGGACCCCGACCCGATGACGCTGTTCGATCACGTGTACCCCCACGGCTCCCCCGAGCTCGAACAGCAGAAGGAACAGTTCGCCAAGTACCTCGCGTCCTTCGAGGGGAGTGGGCACTGATGGCCGCCGCGGAGAACCTCTCGATCGGCAAGGCGCTCAACACCGGCCTGCGCCGCGCCATGGAGCGCGACGACAAGGTCCTCATCATGGGCGAGGACGTCGGCAAGCTCGGCGGCGTCTTCCGCATCACCGACGGGCTGCAGAAGGACTTCGGCGACGAGCGGGTCATCGACACCCCGCTGGCCGAGTCGGGCATCGTCGGCACCGCGGTCGGCCTCGCCATCCGCGGCTACCGCCCGGTGTGCGAGATCCAGTTCGACGGGTTCGTCTACCCGGCGTACGACCAGATCGTCTCCCAGGTAGCCAAGATCCACTACCGCTCCGGGGGCAAGCTCAGCCTGCCGATCGTCATCCGCATCCCGTTCGGCGGCGGCATCGGCGCGGTCGAGCACCACTCGGAGTCCCCGGAGGCGTACTTCGCCCACACCGCCGGCCTCAAGGTCGTCTCGCCCGCCACGCCCGACGACGCGTACTGGATGATCCAGCAGTCGATCGAGTCCGACGACCCGATCGTCTTCATGGAGCCCAAGCGCCGCTACTGGGAGAAGGGCGAGGTCAACGTCGACTCGGCCAGCCTGCCGCTGCACGCCTCGCGCGTCGCCCGGCCCGGCACCGACGTCACCGTGATCGCCTACGGCCCGATGGTCCGCACCGCGCTGGACGCCGCCACCGCCGCGGCCGAGGACGGGCGCTCCATCGAGGTCATCGACCTGCGCACGCTCTCGCCGCTGGACATGGCGCCGGTGTACGAGTCGGTGCGCCGCACGGGCCGGGCGGTCGTCGTGCACGAGGCGCCCGGGAACCTGGGCCTCGGTTCGGAGGTCGCGGCCCGGGTCACCGAGGAGTGCTTCTACTCCCTCGAGGCCCCGGTCCTGCGCGTCACCGGCTTCGACACTCCCTACCCGGCCGCGCGCCTGGAGGAGGAGTACCTGCCGGACCTCGACCGGGTGCTCGACGCCGTCGACCGCTCGTTCGGGTTCTAGGGGGCCGCGCGCACATGACCAGGGTCAAGGAGTTCAACCTGCCCGACCTGGGCGAGGGCCTCACCGAGGGCGAGATCCTCAAGTGGCTGGTGGCCGAGGGCGACACGATCACCCTCAACCAGCCGATCGTCGAGGTCGAGACCGCCAAGGCCGCGGTCGAGATCCCGGCGAAGTGGGCCGGCAAGGTGATCCGGATCTTCCACGCCGAGGGCACCATGGTCGAGGTCGGCCACCCGATCATCTCGATCGACACCGACCCGGCCGCGGGCGACCTGCCCGCCGGCGCGCCGACGCCGTCGGCCGCCTCGCTCGCCGCCGTCGAGGTGGCCGGCGACGGCCCGGTGGAGCCCGGCATGATCGGCGGCCCCGCGCCCGGCGGCCGCACCGCGGTGCTGGTGGGCTACGGCCCCCGCACGACCGCCGCGAAGCGCCGGCCTCGGGTGCCCGCCTCGGAGCCGGCGCCCGTCGCCGCGCCCCCGCCACCCCCGCCCCCGGCTCCGGCGGCGCCCGCGGCTCCGGCTCCGGCCGCCCCGGCCGCCCGGAACGGCGCGGTGCTCGCCAAGCCTCCGGTGCGCAAGCTGGCCCGGGATCTCGGCGTCGACCTGAGCACGATCGCCGGCACGGGCCCGTCGGGCTCGATCACGCGCGACGACGTGCTCGGCGCCCAGTCGGCCCCCGTCGGGGCCGCGATCCCGGCCCCGGCCCGGGCGCCCGGCGAGCGCGAGGAGCGCATCCCGGTCAAGGGCGTGCGCAAGCTGACCGCCGAGAACATGGTGGCCAGCGCGTTCACGGCCCCGCACGTGACCGAGTTCCTCACGGTCGACGTGACCCGCTCCATGAAGGCGCTCGAGCGGCTCAAGGCGCACCGCGACTGGCGGGACGCGCGGGTCTCGCCGCTGCTCATCGTGGCCAAGGCGTGCCTGCTCGCCCTGCGCCGCCACCCGCTGGTCAACTCGGCCTGGGCCGGCGACGAGATCGTGGTCAAGCACTACGTCAACCTGGGCATCGCCGCCGCCACCCAGCGCGGGCTCATCGTGCCGAACATCAAGGACGCCCAGGACCTGACCACCCGCGAGCTCGCCGACGCGCTGACCACGCTGGTCGGCACCGCGCGCGACGGCAAGACCCCGCCGGCCGACATGACGGGCGGCACCTTCACGATCACGAGCGTCGGCGTCTTCGGGGTGGACTCCGGCACCCCGATCCTGCCCCCGGGCGAGTCGGCGATCCTCGTGTTCGGCGCCGTACGCGAGCAGCCCTGGGTCCACAAGGGCAAGATCAAGATCCGCCAGGTGACCACCCTCGGCCTGTCGTTCGACCATCGGATCATCGACGGCGAACTGGGCTCGAAGTTCCTCCGCGACGTGGGCGCGTTCCTGGAGGACCCGGAGGGCGCCCTGCTCGCCTGGAGCTGACCCGGCACCCACGCACCTCCAACGGTGGCCTCGCGCACTCGCGCGGGGCCACCGTTGCCGTTGCGGTTCGACAAGTCCTGAGTCCGAGTCGGGCCAGTCATGCATCAAGATCGATATCCGCGCGAAAAGCGGCCGCGAGCAGGCCAATTCGCGCGCGGTGGACTGCCCCGCGGATGTCACATGGCCGACGAACAGGGCGTTTGCGCAGGACGGAGCCTACGAATCATCGGCGGGTGGGCCGCGTCACCTCGTAATCGCTGGCTCTGGATCACCGTTTCGGCGTGTAATGGATGTGAAGCAAGTACATCCCTTACAACTCCCTGAGGAGCCGTCGTGAGCACCCTGTTCGAGCGCATCAAGGCCCGCCGCAGCCACGCCCGCCGCATGGACGCCATCGAGCGCGCCATCGCCAAGAACCCGTCCAGCGCCCTGCGCGACGAGCTCTACGCCATGATCAACCGCAACTAGGCCGAAGACCTTGCACACCCCCGAACCGCCCCGGTCCGACCTCCCCGGACCGGGGCGGTTGTGTGTCTGTTGTCCGGTGCTGGTTTGCTGAACATCCGAACCGACGAACCTCGGCACCGGCTCTGGGATGTCACACTCCGGTCGACTACGGTCGGGATCTGACCAACAGGAGGCACGCATGACGTCCGACCAGCAGCACCCGTCCGAGCAGCCGGACGAGGCTGCGTCGAGCACGCCCCCGCCCGGCCGCCCCCCGGCCGTGCGCGCGAAGGCGTCGGTCCCCGTCCCGTCCTCGCCCGCCCCGGGTCAGCAGCAGCCCGGCCACGACCCCGCCGACGCGGACCCCGCGGCCCGCCCCGGCCCGTTCCCGCCGGCCGGCCCGACCGCGCCACCGGCCGCCATCCCGCCGCAGGTCCCGCCCGCCGCCGCGGCCTACCCGCCGCCCGCCGCGCCGCCACCGTCCTACCCCCCGGCCGCCGCGCCGCCACCGTCCTACCCCCCGGCCGCCGCGCCGCCACCGTCCTACCCCCCGGCCGCCGCGCCGCCTCCGCCGCCGTACCCCCCGGCCGCCGGCTCCGCCCAGCCCTACTCCCCGGCCGCCCCGGTGCCGCCCACGAGCGCACCCCCCGCGCCCCAGTTCCCGATGCCGGCCCAGGCCCTGCCGAACATTGACGCCCCGCCCGCCTCGGGCTCCGCCCGAGTCCCCGGTGCCAGCGGATCGGCGAGCGTCCCGGGCGTCTCCGGCTCCGCGAGCGTCCCCGCCCCGGGCGCCGGCACCACCTACGGCTCGGCGAGCGTCCCCACCACCTACGGCCAGCCGACGACCTATGGCCAGAGCCCCGCGCCGGCCGCCGTCCCCGGCCCGCCCGGAAGCTTCCCGGGATTCACGCCGGCGAACCAGAACCCCGTGAACCCGAACCCCGCCCACCAGCCGCAGGACGAGCCGAGCCCCGCCCCGGCGGATCCGAGCCCGAACCCCTGGGCCCCGACCTCCGGCGCGGGCGCATCAGGATCGGCGAGGGTCCCCACGGGTAGCGCCAAGGTCCCACCCCCGAACCCCGAGGTCCCCGCCCCGGTCAACCTGGGCCAGATCCCACCGGAGCCGGGCCCGCGCACCTACGGCGCACGAGCCCAGGTCACCCCGACGTCGGCCCCACCGGCCGGCTACCAGGCCGCCACCCCGGCCAGCGCGCCGCCGTTCGGCACCCAGCCCTCAAGCGCCCCGCCGTTCCCGGCGCAGCAGTTCGGCGGAGCCGCCCCGTCGAGCGCCCCGCCGTTCCAGGCGCAGCCGTTCAGTGGTGCCCCGGCCGGAGCCGCCCAGGTCAGCGGCGCGGGCACCGGCATCTACCAGGCTTCTCCGGCCCCCGACGGCACCTACCAGACCTCGGCCCCGCCCGCGACCGGCCAGTTCCCGGCGTCGGGCGCCCCGCCGTACGGCGACCTCGTCACCATGCCCGGCGAGCACCAGCCCCATGACGGCGAGCCGGTCCCGACGCCCGAGCCCCCGGTCAAGAGCCGGCGCGGCCTGCTCATCGGCCTGCTCATCGTGGCCGCGGTGTTCCTCGTCGCGGTCGCCGGCACGGCCATCATCGTGAAGATCAGCGGCGCGGGCGGCACGAGCTTCGCGGTCAACTCCTGCGTGAAGCAGGACGGCGACTCGGCGACCGGCGTCGACTGCTCGAGCAAGGACGCCTTCAAGATCGTGTCGAAGGTCGACAAGCCCGAGAGCTGCTCCGACGCGAGTCAGCCGTACATCGTGCTCCAGCACAAGGGCGAGAAGGACCAGGTGCTCTGCCTCCGCCCGGCCAGCGAGAAATAAGGGAAATGCCGGAAAAGTACGCCAGGGTCCGCGCGCCCGAGCTCAAGGGCCGCGGCTGGCTCAACGTCGACCAGCTCAGCCTCCAGGACCTGCGCGGCAAGATCGTGCTGCTCGACTTCTGGACCTTCTGCTGCATCAACTGCCTGCACGTGCTCGACGAGCTTCGCCCGCTCGAGGAGCGCTTCGGCGACGTCCTCGTGACGATCGGCGTGCACAGCCCGAAGTTCGAGCACGAGAAGGACCCGGACGCGCTGGCCGCCGCGGTCGAGCGCTACGGCGTCGACCATCCGGTGCTGGACGACCCCGAGCTGAACATGTGGCAGCAGTACGCCGCGAAGGCGTGGCCCACGCTGACGGTGGTCGACCCCGAGGGCTACGTCGTGGCCAACATGGCCGGCGAGGGCCACGCGCAGGGGCTCACCAAGCTCATCGAGGACCTGATCGGCGTCCATGAGGCCAAGGGGACGCTCCGGCGGGGAAACGCGCCTCATGTCGTACAGAACAGTGATCTGACGCTTCTGCGGTTCCCCGGCAAGGCGCTCGCGCTGCCCGACGGGCACTTCCTCGTCGCCGACGCCACGCACCAGTCGCTCGCCGAGCTCGACGCCGACAACGAGACGCTCGTGCGGCGCATCGGCACCGGCAAGCGCGGCCGCAAGGACGGCACCGAGCCCGAGTTCTCCGAGCCGGGCGGCCTGTGCCTGCTGCCGCCGCACGCGGCCGAGGTCGCCGGCTACGACGTCGTCGTCGCCGACACCGTCAACCACCTGCTGCGCGGGCTCAAGCTCAAGACCGGCGAGGTGAGCACGGTCGCCGGCAGCGGGCGGCAGTGGCGCGGGACGGTGGACTTCGACGCGCACGACTCGCTCGCGGTGGATCTCTCCTCGCCGTGGGACGTCGCCTGGTACGACGACCGGGTGGTCATCGCGATGGCCGGCATCCACCAGCTGTGGTGGTTCGACCCGGTGCGCCGCACGGCCGGCATGTACGCCGGGACGACCGTCGAGGCGCTCAAGGACGGCCCGCTGCACGAGGTGTGGATGGCCCAGCCGTCCGGCCTGTCGGCGTCGCCCGACGGCTCCCGGCTGTGGATCGCCGACAGCGAGTCCTCGGCCGTGCGCTGGATCGAGGACGGCGAGATGCACACCGCGGCCGGCCAGGGGCTGTTCGACTTCGGCCACGTCGACGGGCCCGCCGACGAGGCGCTGCTGCAGCACCCGCTCGGCGTGCTCGCCCTGGCCGACGGCAGCGTGCTCGTCGCCGACACCTACAACGGCGCCGTCCGCCGCATCGCCGGCGGGCGCGTCTCGACCGTGCTCGACGGGCTGTCGGAGCCGAGCGACCTGGTGCTGACCGCGGACGGCGACATCGTCGTGGTCGAGTCGGGCGCGCACCGCCTGGTGCGGCTGGGCGCGGGCACGCTCGCGGCGGCCGGCATCGACGTGGCCGGGGTGCGGCACCGCACCGAGCGCCCGCCGACCATGCTGGCGCCGGGCGAGGTCGAGCTCGACCTGATCTTCGAGCCCGCGCCGGGGCAGAAGCTGGACGAGTCGTTCGGCCCGTCGACCCGGCTCGAGGTCTCCGCCTCGCCGCCGGAGCTGCTCCTGGAGGGCGCGGGCGTGACCACGGACCTGCGCCGCCGCCTGGTCCTCTCGGCGGATGTCGCCTCGGGCGTCCTGCAGGTCGTGGCCCAGGCCGCGACCTGCGACGTCGACGCCGAGTTCCCGGCCTGCCACCTCACCCGCCAGGACTGGGGCGTGCCGATCCGCGTGGTGCACGACGGCGCGGCCCGCCTGCCCCTGATCCTGCGCGGGATGGACGCCCCGGACCGGGCCTAAGCCCCGTCGTCCTGGACGAAGGCCGCCACGGGGACGCCCGCCGCGACGAGGGCGTCCCGCACGGCCCGGGCCATGTCGGCCGCGCCGGGAGTGTCGCCGTGCACGCACAGCGACTCGATCGGCATCGGGATCACCGAGCCGTCGACCGCCTCGACCACGCCGTCGACCGCCATGCGCACGGCCCGCGCGGTCACCGCGGCCGCGTCGGTGACGAGCGCGCCGGGCTGGGAGCGCGGGACGAGGCGGCCGTCGGGGAGGTATCCGCGGTCGGCGAACCCCTCCGCGACCACCCGCAGCCCGCGCTCGGCCGCGAGCCCCGCGAGCACCGAGCCCGGCTGGCACAGCACCGGCAGGTCCCCGGCGGCCGCGGCCGCGGTCACGACGGCCACGGCGTGGCCGGCGTCGACCGCCGCGGCGTTGTAGAGCGCGCCGTGCGGCTTGACGTACGCGACCGGCCCGAACGCGGCCAGGGCGCCGATCTGGTAGCGCAGCTCGTCGGCGAGCTCGTCCGGCGGCACGTCGATCCGGCGCCGGCCGAAGCCGGCCAGGTCGCGGTAGCTCACCTGCGCGCCCACCCGCACCCCGAGCGCCCCCGAGCGGTCGCTGACCCGGCGCATGGTCGCCGGGTCGCCCGCGTGGAAGCCGCAGGCGACGTTCGCGCTCGTCACGATCGTCAGGAGGGCGTCGTCGTCGCCGAGGCGCCAGATGCCGAAGCCCTCGCCGAGGTCACTGTTGAGGTCCACCACGGAACCGAACGCTATCGCCCGGCCGGGCCTGCGCGAGCAGCGGCAGATCGGCGGCGTGGACGACCGCGACCACCGGGTAGCCGCCGGTCGTGGGGTGGTCGGCGAGGAAGACCAGCGGCCGGCCGTCGGCCGGGACCTGCACCGCGCCGAGCACGATCCCCTCACTGGGCAGCTCCCCGGCGTCCGCGCGGGTCAGGGCCGGACCGTCCAGCCGGGTCCCGACCCGGTTGCTTTCACTGCGGATCCTGTACTCCCCGGTGCCGAGCCGCCCCGCGTCCGTGAACAGGTCGGCGCGCGGCCCCCACGCGATCCGCAGCACGACGGGCCCGCCGAGTGCGGCTCGGGGCGCCAGGTCCACGGGCGCCGGTGCGCGCCCGGGTGCGCTGAGCGGGAGCCGGTCCCCGGCGCGCAGCACGGGCGGGCCGAGCAGCGACAGCGTGTCCGTCGAGCGGCTGCCCAGCACCGGGTCGGGGGCGAGGCCGCCGCCGACGGTGAGGTACGCCCGCAGCCCCGAGACAGCCCGCCCGACCTCGATGCGATCGCCCGCCCGCACGGGCACGGGCGCGTTGAGCGGGGCCGGGCGGCCGCCGACCCGCAGCGGCGCGGCGGCCCCGGTGAGCGCGACGGTGCCGGCCCGGGTCGCGACCGCCGCGAACGGCCCGAGCGTGATCTCCAGCCCGGCCGCGCCCGGCGCGTTGCCCACGAGCCGGTTGCCGAGCTCGAGCGCCGGCCGGTCCAGCGCGCCCGAGCGCGCCACGCCGAGGTGCGCGAAGCCGGGCCGGCCGAGGTCCTGCACGGTGGTGAGCGGGCCGGCGACCTCGACCCGCAGCTCGGCGCTCATGCGGCCCGGAATCGCACGGTGCGGCCCGGCGTCATGAGCGCGGGCGGGGTGCGGGCCACGTCGAAGAGCTCGGCCTCGGTCCGCCCCACGATCCGCCAGCCGCCCGGGGACGGGGTCGGGTAGACGCCGGCGAACTCGGCGGCGAGCGCGACCGAGCCGGCCGGAACGCGGGTGCGCGGGGTGGGGAGGCGGGGGATGTTCCAGGGCAGGCCGCGCAGGTACGCGAAGCCGGGCGCGAAGCCGCAGAACGCGACCATAAAATCGGTGCTCGTGAGCTTGTCGACCAGGCCGGCGACGCTCAGCCCCGCGAGCTCGGCGACGAACGGCAGGTCCATCCCGTCGAAGCGGACGTCGACGGTCAGGGGTGGCTCGGGCAGTTCCGACGCCGGATCGAAGGTCCAGTTGGACAGTCGCGCGGCCAGTCCCACGGGGTCGGCCACCCCGTCGAGCAGGACCGTGCGCGCGCCGGGCACGATGTCCACCACCGCGAGGCGACCGGCGGCCCGCTCGGCGTCCAGCGCCGCGAACCAGTTGAGGGGAGTGTCGACCTCGATGAGGAGCGCGTCGGCGCCGACCCGGCGAAACTGCACGCCGCCACGATAGACGTCACATCGCCGCTACTTGCGAGTAACCTACGGTACCGTAACCTTGGAGTCGTGACCGTGAAGTCCGAAACCCGCCTGCGACCGGTCGACCTCGGCAAGCCGCGGATGCGCGGCTGGCTGCACGCCTACGCCGCGGGCGTAGCCGTGATCTGCGGCATCGTGCTGTGCTCGCTCGCCGCCACCCGCCCCGGCTGGGGCCCGTTCGTGAGCTGTGTCATCTACAGCCTGACGGTCGTCGCGCTCTTCGGCACCAGCGCGCTGTACCACCGCCGGGTCTGGTCCGGGCGCGGATACAAGATCATGCGCCGGCTCGACCACTCCATGATCTTCATCTTCATCGCGGGCACCTACACGCCGTTCAGCGTGCTGCTGCTCAGCGGCCACACCCGGGTGGCGATCCTGGCCACGGTGTGGACGGGCGCCGTGCTGGGGGTCGCGATGAAGATGGGCACGGCGATGAGCAAGCGGCGGTGGCTCTCGGCGCCGCTGTACGTGGCGCTGGGCTGGGTCGCCGTCGCCGTGCTGCCGGACATCCTGCACGTGGGCGGCGTGACCGCGCTGGTCCTGACCCTGGCGGGCGGGGCCTTCTACACGATCGGCGCGGTGTTCTACGCCCTGCGCCGCCCCAACCCGTGGCCGACGGTCTTCGGCCACCACGAGTTCTTCCACGCGTGCACGCTGGTGGCCGCGATCTGCCACCACATCGCGATCTACTTCGCCCTTTACGCGCGCTGAAAAGGGGCCGGTCCAGGACCGGCCCCTCGTTGGTCCAGCGTTCAGTAGCGCCGGGTGCGCCGCTCGATGACCTCGTCGGCCGAGGGCGGGATCACGGTGCCGGCCGCGGGCGGCGGCGGCGGCGGGGCCGCCGCGACCACCGTGCGGCGGCGCGAGTTCCAGAAGTACAGGGTCAGGACCAGGCCGACGAGCCCGGCGAGCTGGAGGATCCAGCCGATCGTGTCGAGGTTGAACGGGCCCACGTCGGTGTCCTTCAGCCCGAACGTCAGGATCGCGCCGACAACGATCAGTAGGATGCTTCCGCCGATACCCATCGAAGGCCTCCCGAGGCGTCTGTTGGGTAACTGTCTGTGGCAGGGATACCCACGCGGGACGTTCTTCAATCGGGGAGGCTGTGCCCATGACCGTCCGCACGCTCATCCTTCTGCGGCACGCCAAGGCGGCCGACCCGGACGACTACGCCACCGACATCGAGCGGCCGCTCGCGCCGCGCGGGCACCGCGACGCCGCCGCGGCCGGGGCGTGGCTGCGGGAACAGTCCCTCCGGCCGGACGCCGTGCTGTGCTCGACCGCCGTGCGGACCCGCGAGACGCTCGCGGAGCTCGGCATCGACGCGCCGGCCGTGTTCGAGCACCGGATCTACACCGGCCCGGCCCTCGACACGCTGGAGCTGCTCCAGCAGGTCGGCGTGACGGTCGAGACCCTGCTGCTGGTGGGGCACAACCCGACGCTGTCCGATTTGTCGCACGAGCTGGCCCCGTACGCCCTCAAGGACCGCGGCCTGGCCACCTCCGGCATCGCGGTGCACCGGTTCGAGGGCGCCTGGTCGGGCCTGTCCACGGCGGAACTCACCGCGGAGCACACGGGACGAGGTTAAGTGGGAGGGCTCCGTTGCCCTCCCACTCAAGCATCAGAACGAGTCTTCGCCGACCTGCATCGCGTCCAGCGTCGTCGACTCGATGACCCGCCGGTCGGCGCCCACGCGCGGCAGCACCTCGTGCGCGAAGAACTTCGCCGCGGCCACCTTGCCCTCGTAGAAGGCCTTGTCCGCGGGCGACACCGCGCCGGCGAGGGCCTTCAGCGCCACCTCGGCCTGCCGCTGCAGCAGCCAGCCGACCACGATGTCGCCGAGGTCGAGCAGGAACCGCCGGGTGTTGAGGCCGACCTTGTAGAGCGCCTGCGGGTCGCCGGCCTGGGCCTCGCCCAGCCAGCCGGTGAAGATGCCCAGGATCTGCTGCACCTCGGCGAGCGCCTTGCCCAGCGCCGCGCGCTCGACCTTGAGCTGCCCGTTGCCGCCCTCGGACTCGAGGAACTGCTGGATCTCGCCGGCCACGGTGAGTAGCGCCTTGCCCTGGTCCTTCACGATCTTGCGGAACACCAGGTCGAGGCTCTGGATCGCGGTCGTGCCCTCGTACAGCGTGTCGATCTTCGAGTCGCGCACGTACTGCTCGAGCGGGTAGTCCTGCAGGAACCCGGAGCCGCCGAAGGTCTGCAGCGACTCGTGGCCCAGCAGCTCGTAGGCACGCTCCGAGCCGACACCCTTGACCAGCGGCAGGAGCAGGTCGTTGACCCGCTTGGCGATCTTCGCGGCCTTCTCGTCGCCCGCGGCCTCGGCCAGGGCCACCCGGTCCTGCCAGGTCGCCGTGTAGCAGACCAGGGCGCGCAGGCCCTCGGCGTAGGACTTCTGCATGAGCAGGGAGCGGCGCACGTCCGGGTGGTTGATGATCGTGACCCGCGGCGCGGCCTTGTCCGTGGAGACCAGGTCGGCGCCCTGCACGCGGCTCTTGGCGTATTCGAGCGCGTTGAGGTAGCCCGTCGACAGCGTCGCGATCGCCTTGGTGCCGACCATCATCCGGGCGTACTCGATGATGAGGAACATCTGCCGGATGCCCTCGTGCACGTCGCCGAGCAGCCAGCCCTGGGCCGGCACCCCGTGCCCGCCGAAGGTGACCTCGCACGTGGTGGACACCTTGAGGCCCATCTTGTGCTCGACGTTGGTCACGAAGACGCCGTTGCGGTCCTTGAGCTCGCCGGTGTCGGCGTCGAAGTGGAACTTCGGCACGACGAAGAGCGAGAGCCCCTTGGTGCCGGGGCCGCCCGCGCCGGGCGTGTCCACCGGCCGCGCCAGCACGTAGTGCACGATGTTCTCGGCCAGGTCGTGCTCGCCGCTGGTGATGAAGCGCTTGACGCCCTCGATGTGCCAGGACCCGTCGGGCTGCGGGATCGCCTTGGTGCGGCCCGCGCCGACGTCGGAGCCGGCGTCCGGCTCGGTTAGCACCATCGTGGAGCCCCACTGCTTGTCGACGAAGAGCTTGGCCCACTTCTTCTGCTCCTCGGTGCCCTCGATCCGCAGGGTGTTGGCGAACGAGGGGCCGGAGGCGTACATCCAGATCGGCGCGTTGGACCCGAGCACCAGCTCGGCCAGCGACCACCACAGCGCGCGCGGCGCCGCCGTGCCGTCGAGCTCGGCGGGCAGGTCGAGGCGCCAGAACTCGGCGGCCATGAAGGCCTCGTAGGACTGGCGGAACTTCTCGGGCATGCGCACGGAGAAGGTCGCCGGGTCGTAGACGGGCGGGTTGCGGTCGCCGTCGACGTAGCTCGCCGCGAGGTCCTCGCGCGCCAGCCGGTCCACCTCGCCGAGGATGCTGCGGGCGGTGTCCACGTCGATGTCGCCGTACGGGCCCTGACCGAGGACCTTCTCGACGCCGAAGACCTCGAACAGGTTGAACTCAAGGTCCCGCAGATTGCTCTTGTAATGGGTCATCGCGGAGTGGCCCCCGTCTCTGGGTCGCAGCATCTCGTGCCGAGGAGCATGGCCGACGTGGGTTACCAGTCGGTAACAGCCATCTTATTACTCGCTGGTAACGAGGAACAAGGCGCACCCGCGAGTGAACCAGGCCACAGCGGAGCCCACTGAGTACCGCCCGGGAGCAGTTGAGTAGCGGACACGCCGTCACCCCCGGGTGACGTGGTCGTTGATCGGTTACTCCCAGTCAGAAGGAGGGCCGCCGCCATGATCGTCCGCCTCATGGGCTCGCTCTTCGCCCCCAAGTACCCGCGCTTCTACACGGGCCGCCACCGCGCCCCGATGCGCCGACTCATTCCCCGCCAGAGGGCCGTCGAAGCCGCCTAGGTTTTTGCTCGGGCCCGCGTCACCTGCGGACCGTCGCTCCCGCCAGGAATCCCGACGTCCGTGGGTGGCCAAGAGCCGCCGCCTCCGCGGTGGCTGCGGCCGCTCGGCCGGCGGCGCCCCACGACCATGGGCCGCCGCCGGCGGGCCGCGGGCGACCGCGACGGCCCCCGCGCCGCGCTGAGCGCTACGAGGACGCCACTCCCGCGCCGCCGATTTCCCAGCTCGGCACCGCCGCCTGCGGCTTCACGCCCTGGTACTCCACCAGCACGAGCGCGATGTCGTCGTCGAGCCGCCCCCGCACCCACTCCACGAGCGCGCTCTCGAGCGACTTCAGCCCGTCGGCGACCGTACCGTGCCCGAGCAGCCGCTGAGCCCGCTCGGCGGTCGGGAAGAACTGCCCGTCGCGGCGCGCCTCGGCCAGCCCGTCGGTGAAGAACAGCAGCCGGTCGCCCGGCTCCAGCCGCTCCACACGCGGCTTGACCACCGGCATGAAGCCCAGCGGGGGCGCGTTGGCCGGCGGGTCGAGCGGGATCACGCGACCCCGGCGCAGCAGCAGCGGGGCCGGGTGGCCGCAGTTGACGATGGTCAGGGTGCCGCCGCGCTCCTCGATCAGCGCCGCCGTCACGAAGTCCTCGTCGCCCAGCGAGCGGGCCACCGCGCGGTCGAGGTCGGCGACGATCGCGCGCAGGTCGGCGCGCTCGAAGGCGACATGGCGATACGACCCCAGCACGATGCTCGCCAGGCGCACCGCGTCGAGGCCCTTGCCGCGGACGTCGCCGATGATCATGCGCACGCCGTACGGGGTGTCCAGGGCCTCGTACAGGTCGCCGCCGATGTCCGCGGCGGCGCTGGCCGAGATGTAACGGGCCGCGACCGTCAGCGGGCCGACCTGGGGGCCCAGCGGGCGCAGCACGGCGCCCTGGGCGACCTGGGCGAGGTGGGACAGCTCGGCGTACCGCGCGATCTGCCGCTGCCGGATCGCCCCCACGGCGGATCCGATCCCGCTGGCCACGAGCACGCCGCCGAGGTTCAGCATCAGCACGAGCAGGCGATCGCGGCTGTGCATCAGCTCGATCGAGCAGAAGACGAAGGCCAGCAGCGTGGCGGTGCTGCCCACGGCGAGCACCTCCGGCCACGACGCGAACGCCGCGGCGAGGAAGGGCGCGGCCGCGAGCAGGCCGACGTAGTCGGCCCGGAAGCCGTCCGCCACCTCCGCGGTGAAGACGAGCGCGAGCAGCACGAAGGCCGCGCCGACACCGGCACGGGCTTCGGGAAGCAGCTGACGTTTCATAGGTCCGGCCAACAGCATGCCACCAACCGACCGCCGGACCGCTCCATCAAACGGCCGGGTCTGCCTTACTTGAGTACTTCATACTTCGCGTTGATTACTCCAGCGCTCACCGAAGCGACCTTCACGAAGGCGCCCTTGGCGAGATCGAGACAGCGTCCCGCTACGAAGGGTCCCCGATCGTTGATCCGTACGTCGACGGACTTGCCGTTGGCCAGGTTCGTGACCCGGACGATCGTGCCGAACTTCAGCGTCTTGTGAGCCGCGGTCAGCCCGTTGGGGTCGAAGTTCTCGCCGTTCGCGGTCTTCTGCCCATCAGCGTAGTACGACACCTGGCAGGTGCCGCTGTCCGCCACCTCGGCCGGCGCCTTGGTGGTCGGGCTCTTGCTCGGCGTCTTGGTCTTGCTCGGCGTCCTCGAGGGCGTCGGGGAGGCCGTGACCTGCACAGACGCCAGTCCCTGGTCGAGGCTCGGCTGAGCCGAGGGCGACGGGCGCTCGCCGCGGTCCGCGCGCTCCTGCGGGCTGCGCGGGGCGTCGACCGCCGCGACCGGCTTGGGGTCGTCACCGCCGAGATTGATGGTCGCCACCGCGACCCCGACGAGCACGACGACGGCACCGACCCCGGCGATGATCGGGATGAGGTGACGGCGACCCACAAAGGAATGTCGGCCGGACAACGTCTGCACCCTTCGTCGACAGCAAGGTCGTGACTGAACGTATCCGCCACTCCCGCTCGGCCGTCAAACCGAAGAGTGCTTCATGTGGTGATTTGCCCGCATACTTCCGTCCGTTCGGCCGATCCGCCAAGGAGCCGATCGGCCGAACCCGGAAATGCCGAAACTGTACGGATAGCGAACTAGGAGCGAACGGCCGCGACCACCGCGTCGACCGCGGTGCCGGTCTCGATCTCCGTCTTCTCGCCCGACTTGCGGTCGCGGAGCTCGACCACGCCGTCGGCGAGCCGCTTGCCGACCACCACGATCGTCGGCACGCCGATGAGCTCGGAGTCGTTGAACTTCACGCCCGGCGAGACGTCCTTGCGGTCGTCGAGCAGCACGGTCAGCCCGGCCGCCTCGAGGTCCGCGGCCAGCCGCGCGGCGCCGTCGCGGATCTCCTCGGTCTTGCCCGCGGCGACCACGTGCACGTCGGCCGGGGCCAGCTCGCGGGGCCAGCACAGGCCGCGCTCGTCGGCGGTCTGCTCAGCGACCACGGCGACCGCGCGGGTCACGCCGATGCCGTAGGAGCCCATCGTGACGATCTGCGCCTTGCCGTTCTGGTCGAGCACCGACAGGCCCAGGGCCTTCGCGTATTTGCGGCCGAGCTGGAAGATGTGCCCGATCTCGATGCCGCGCGCCTGCTCCAGCCGGCCGCCGTCGACCGGGCAGATGTCGCCGTCGACGATCCGGACCGCCTCGATGGTGCCGTCGGGCGTGAAGTCCCGGCCGGCGACGAGGTGCACGACGTGCTTGCCCGGCTCGTCGGCGCCCGTGATCCAGCTCGTGCCGTCGACGACCCGGGGGTCCACCAGGTATCTGATGCCGGAGGAGTTCTTCTCGCCCAGCACGCCGGGGCCGATGTACCCCTTCACGAGCGCCGGGTGCTGCGCGAACTCGGCCTCGGTCATGGGCGCCACCTCGGCCGGCGCGACGACCGCCTCGACGCGGCGCAGGTCGACCTCGCGGTCGCCGGGCACGCCGACGGCCAGCGGCTCGCGCTTGCCGTCGGGCATGGTCAGCATGAGCATGACGTTCTTGAGCGTGTCGGCGGCGGTCCAGGCCCGGTCCTCGCGCCGGAGGTCCTCGCGGGCGTTGAACAGGTCGACCAGCGTCTCGATCGTCGGCGTTTCGGGCGTGTCGGCGACCCGGGCCGCGGGCTGGCCCTCGATCGGCAGCGCGGCGGGCGGCGGGGTCACGACCGCCTCGACGTTGGCCGCGTAGTCGCCGTTGGCGCAGCGCACGAACGTGTCCTCGCCGATGTCGCAGAGGGCCAGGAACTCCTCGGAGGCGCTGCCGCCCATCGCCCCGCTCGTCGCCGAGCAGATCACGTAGTCGAGGCCGAGCCGGTCGAAGATCTTGACGTAGGCCTCGCGGTGGCGGCCATATGCGGCGCGCAGGCCGTCGTCGTCGACGTCGAAGGAGTACGAATCCTTCATGACGAACTCGCGGCCGCGCAGGATGCCGGCCCGGGGACGCGCCTCGTCGCGGTACTTCGACTGGATCTGGTACAGCGTCAGCGGCAGGTCCTTGTACGAGGAGTAGAACTCCTTCACGGCGAGCGTGAACATCTCCTCGTGCGTGGGGCCGAGCAGGTAGTCGCCCTGGCGGCGGTCCTTGAGGCGGAAGATGTTGGGGCCATACTCAGTCCAGCGGCCGGTCGCCTCGTAGGGCTCGCGCGGCAGCAGGGCCGGGAACGAGAGCTCCTGGCCGCTGATCGCGTCCATCTCCTCGCGGATCACCCGCTCGACGTTGCGCAGCACCCGCAGGCCCATCGGCAGCATGGTGAAGATGCCCGGCGCGACGCGGCGCACGTAGCCCGCGCGGACCAGCAGCTTGTGGCTGGCGACCTCGGCGTCGGCAGGATCCTCGCGCAGTGTCCGCAGGAACAGCGAGGACATCTTCAGGACCATCTGTGTCCACCTTCTTGTGGCCGTTTCCGTCACATTGGACGATACCGAACGCGTCTTGCGGGTTTTTCGGCTGACGGGACCGTCGTGCACTCGGAGCGCTCCCGGCTTTCACCCGGTCCCGGGCCCGACGAGCCGATATCGCGACCATGCGTCGACTCCTCATGAGCGCCCTGGCCGCCACGGCCGCCGTCCTCGCCGTGGCCGCCCCCGCCCAGGCCGCCACCCCGGCCCGCTGGCAGCCCACCGTCGGCCTGAGCTGGCAGATGCAGTTCAGCGGGAAGCTTGACACGAGCGTCGAGGCGCAGGTGTACGACATCGACGGCGCCGACTCCACGAAGGCCCAGGTCACCGCGCTGCACAAGGCGGGGCGGAAGGTCGTGTGCTACGTGGACGCCGGCTCCTACGAGAACTGGCGCGCGGACGCCGGGCAGTACCCGGCCTCGGTTCGCGGCAAGGCGCTGGACGGCTGGCCCGGCGAGCAGTGGCTCGACGTGCGCAACTGGACCGTGCTCCGGCCGATCCTGGCCGCGCGCTTCGCCGACTGCAAGGCCAAGGGCTTCGACGCGGTCGACCCGGACAACATGGACGGCTACAGCAACGACTCCGGCTTCCCGCTCACCGCCGCCGACCAGCTCACGTTCAACCGCCGGGTGGCCGACCTCGCGCACGGCCTGGGCCTGGCGGTCGGGCTCAAGAACGACCTCGATCAGGTCAAGGCGCTGCAGCCGGCGTTCGACTTCGCGGTCAACGAGTCCTGCCGGGAATACGGTGAATGCGGTCAGCTCAAGCCGTTCATCGCCGCCGGTAAGCCGGTGTTCCACGTGGAGTACGGGCCCGCCCAGTGCCCGACCCCGGCTTCGTTGCAGTTCAGCAACATCCGCAAGAACGTGAACCTGAACGCCTTCCGCGCCGCCTGCTAGAACCGGCGCGGCGTGTCGGCGGGAATCACCCTCGCCTACACTCCACCGGGTGAGAATTCGGGGGCGGGTGACGGGAAAGACCGTCGACGCGCTGGTCATGGTCGGTTTTGTCCTCGGTGCCATCTACGTGCTGGGACGCCTCTGGGTGGACCCGAACGGGCGCTACCTGACGCTGAACTTCCAGGACAGCTTCACGTTCGAGTGGTTCCTGACCCACGCGACCGAGCTGTTCACGAAGGGTGAGTCGCCCTTCTTCTCCGACGACATCAACGCGCCCCTGGGTGTCAACCTGATGGCGAACACGTCGGTGCTGACCCTCGCACTGCCGCTGACCCCGGTGACGCTGTGGCTCGGCGCCGGCGTGACCTTCGCGTTCATCTCCACGCTGGCCCTGGCCGCGACCGCGATCGCCTGGTACTGGGTGCTCACCCGCGAGTTCGGCCGCTCCCGCCCCGCCGCCGCGGTCGGCGCCGCGTTCCTGGGCTTCGCGCCGGCCATGATGTCGCAGATCGCCGGGCACCCGAACATCGCCGGGCAGTACTTCATCCCGCTGATCATCGCCGCGGTCTTCCGGATGCGCCACCCCGGCAACGTGTGGAGGCAGGGCCTCTGGCTCGCCCTGCTCGTGGTGCTGCAGGCCGGCATCAACGAGGAGATGCTGTTCTTCACGGCGATGGCGCTGTTCGTGTTCATCCTGGCCTACGTGCCGTGGAAGCAGCTGCCCGGCTTCGCGAAGGTCCTGCTGCCCAAGTGCGGCGTGACGCTGCTCGCCGCCGGGGTCGTGCTCGCCTACCCGCTGTACTTCCAGTTCACCGGCCCCCAGCACTACAGCGGCCTCGACGCGGGCGTGCGCGCGATCAACCTCGACGCATACTCCTACGTCACCTTCGGCCGCTACTCCATCGCCGGCGACGTCGCCGAGGCGGCCCGGCTGAACAAGAACAACGCCAGCGAGGAGAACGGCTTCTTCGGCTGGCCGCTCGCCATCGTGCTGGTCGCCGGCGCGGTCGCCCTGTGGCGCAACCGGCTGTCCCGGGCCCTGTTCCTCACCGCCGCCGTCTTCGCCGTCTTCTCCCTCGGCGACGTGATCCGCTTCAACGGCGTCGAGCACACCCACGTGCACGGCCCATGGAAGTGGATCAGCAAGCTGCCGCTGTTCGACTCGGTGGTGCCGACGCGGCTCGGGCTCATCGTGACGGTGTGCGTGGGTGTCGGCCTGGCCCTGCTGGTCGACAAGCTCGTGGTCGAGCGCCTGCGGCCCGCCAGTGTTTCTGGTGCCGCTCCCGCAGCGGTTCCGGCTCTCGAGCTCGAGCCCGCGCTGGTCGGCTCCGGTTCTCCCGGGGAGGTTTCCGAGGATTCTTCCGGGGAGGTCTTCGAGCAGCAGCCGCCGCCTCCGCCGGCCCGCGGCGGGGAGCCGGCCCCGCGCCGCAGCCCGAAGCTCGCCCTGATCTGGGGCATCGCGCTGCTAGCCGCGCTCGTCCCGCTGTTCCCGACCCCGCAGCCCGCGACCGGCCGCCCGCCGCTGCCGGCGCTGTTCACCAACGGCAACTGGCGCACCAAGCTGCCCCCGAACCCGGTCGTGGCTCCGCTGCCGGGCGGCTGGGACGACAACATCAAGATGATGCGCTGGTCGACCGAGACCAACTTCGAGGTGAAGCTGACGGCCGGATACTTCCTCGGCCCCAACGACACCGAGCCGGACGACAAGTTCGCGCACTTCGGCCCCGGCTACCGCGACACGATCATCTACCTGAGCTGGGTCGCCCGCCAGAACACGTCGCCCGCCGTGACCGAGGCGCAGAAGGCCGCGATCCGGGCCGACATCAAGCACTGGAAGGCCACCAACCTGGTGATGCCGGTGGGCTACTGGAACGAGAAGGTCCTGCGCGAGACGATCGACAAGCTGGTCGCCCCGGACGCGGCCCCGTCCCAGGTCGTCGACGGGGTCTACCTCTGGGACGTCCGCTCGATCAGCGGCGCCTGAGCACCAGCTCCGCGGCTCGGCGGGGGTGCATCTCCGGAATCCAGTGGCGCACGCCACGCAGGATTTCGAAGGTGTACTCCCCGTCGACCCACCGTTCACACCGGCGCGCGAGCCGCTCGGTGACGAACTCGTCCCCGTCGCCCCACGCGAAGACGGTCGGCACCCCGACCCGCGGGAAGGTGGCTCGTAGCGGCATCGCGCGGTACCAGTTCAAGGCTCGCCGGTTCTTCGCTCGCGCATAGCGGCGCGCGTGCTCGACCCCGAGCCCGCTGCGCACGAGCCACCGCTCGAACCTTCTCGGGGTCAGCACGAGCTCGGGCAGCCACGGAAGCTGCAAGAACCCGATGTAGGCCGACCGCCGCAGCTGCCGCACCCCGGCCCCGCTCCAGGCCCCGCGATGCGGCACCGACAAGGCGGTGAGGGTGCGCACGAGCCCGGGATGCCGCCCGGCCACATGAAACGCCAGCGCGGCACCCCAGTCATGCCCGACGAGGTCGAACCGTTCGATGCCGGCCGTTTCGGCGAGCGCGACGACATCGGTCGCCAGGGCATCGAGGGTGTACTTTCCGCGCTCCTTCGGGCTCGCCTTGTCGCCGTAGCCTCGAAGCTCCGGCACGAGCACGCGCCGCCCGTTCGCCACCAGGATCTCCGCCACCGCGGCCCAGGCCCGCCGATCCTGCGGAAACCCGTGCAGCAGCACGACCGCGGGCGCGTTCGCGTCGCCCAGATCGTCGACCGCGAACTCGAGCCCGTCGTTGCGGAACCGCTCCATCGCCTCATTCTGCGCCGCTTTTGTGCCGCTTCAAGCGCCGATGTCGGGAACGCGCAACGGGGCGGCACGGGATTGTCGGCGCGACTTACGCTCATCGCGATCCGCGGGGGGATCGGCCACCTGCGGTAACGGGAGGACGAGGTTCTGTGTCACGACGTCCGCGCCGCGGTGCGCTGTTGTCCGCCGTGGTGCTGTCCGTGGCTGCCGGCCTGTTCGGCGCCGCCACACCGGCTCAAGCCGGCCAAACCAACATCGATGCGCCCCTGATCTCGTGGGCCTACACGGACTCGGCGCATCCCGACACCACATACCTCAACCCCTCCGGCGACGCGCCGCTCGGCGCCTGGCGGGACGGCAGCAACCGGCAGCACGTGTCGCGCGTCTACGCGACCTTCGACGTCGCGGCGGTGCTGAGCAAGCACATCCTGTCGGCGAAGCTCGCCGTGCCGGAGACCCAGGCCGGCGACTGCGCGCACCGCCAGATCGAGGTCTGGGCGACCGCCGAGAGCGCGCGGCCGACGTGGCGCAACCCGCCGCGCGAGCTGCTCAAGCTGGGCACCCTCGGCCCGGTCGACCAGTGCCCGACCACCTACCCGCTGCTCGACCTCATCGACCTCGTCAACCGAGCGACCGCGGCCGGCGCCCACCTGCCGTCGCACGTCTCGATCGAGGTGCGGCTGCCGGAGGCGCTCGAGCATCGCCTGCCGCTCGGCCGCCGCATCGCCGCGCCGGTGCTGTACCTCGGCTACAACACCCCGCCCGCCGCGCCGGCCCCGATGTTCAACGGCCTCCGGCCGTGCGCGACCGGCGCCCCGTACCCGTACCTGAGCGGCCTCACGCCGGTCCTCGAGGCCATGGTGCGCGACGCCGACCCGGACGACACCTACCTCACCGGCGAGTTCACGATCTGGCCGGTCGACCACCCCGACCAGCGCACGACGATCACCGACCAGCTCATGTCGAACGGCCACGTCGACGGGGTCACCCCGCCGGCCGGCGCGCTCGCCGACAACACGACCTACGCGTGGCAGGTGCGGACCAACGACGGCGCCGACAACTCGCCGTGGTCGCAGACGTGCTACTTCACCACCGATGCCACGGCGCCGGACAACGCGCCCGAGGTGACGTCGCCCAACTACCCGAGCCACGCCACGCGCTACCCGGGCGGCGACCCGATCGTCTACAACCTGGCCCCGAACGGCGTCGGCGACGTCTACGGCTACCAGTACAGCTGGAATGGCGTCTTCTCCGAGTTCGGCGCCTTCATCGGCCCGAACGGCGTGCCCGAGTGGACCGACCCGTTCTCGATGCCGGGCGTCGTGCACGCCGACCAGAACGGCGGCGCGACCCTCACCCTGTCGCCGCCGAGCAGCGGCTTCGTGACCCTGAGCGTGCGCAGCTTCGACCGGGCGTTCAACCCCTCGCCGATCACGTCGTACCGAGTGATCATCGCCAGCACCGCCCCGACGGTGACCGGCCCGGCCGCTGCGATCGTCGGCGTGCCGTTCCGGATCGACTTCGCGCCCGGCCCCAACACGGGCACCATCACCAACTACGTCTACACCGTGAATGGCGGCGCCGAGCAGACGGTCGCCGCGGCCTCGGACGGCACCGCGTTCGTCGAGGTCACGGCCGACCGGCCGGGCGCATTCCAGGTCGACGTCTCCAGCCGCAGCGCGAACGGCTGGGTGTCGCCCGCGGCCCACGGCCTCTGGTCCGCGACGGCCTCCTAGGCCTCGAGGTGCGCTGACCTCGTGACGACGAGAAGGGCCCGCGCTGCTCGAGCGCGGGCCCTCACTCGTGTTCGCTGTCGGCGTTCGGCCAGGTCAGCGGTCGAACTGCTCCCACGGGCCGATCGCCGTGCGGTTCGCGATCAGCGACGAGTTGCCACCGTTCTCCGCCGTCACGTACCGGTTGTTGACCCCGGCCAGCAGACTGATGCTGCCGTCGGCGTTGGCGATCACCTTGAACTTCTCCCACGGGCCGACGGCCGCGCGGTTGGCGATCAGCGGCTGGTTGCCGCCCGCCTCCGCGGTGACGAAGAGGCCGTTGGCCCGCGAGTACAGCGCCACCCAGCCGCCGCCCACGTCGACCAGGTCGAACTGCTCCCAGGAGCCGATCGCCGTGCGGTTGGCGATCAGGGGCGAATTGCCGCCGTTCTCCGCCGTGACGTACCGGTTGTTGGCCCGGGCCCGCAGCGTGACGGTGGCGTTGGCCGCGTCGACCGGGCTGAACTCCTCCCACGGGCCGATCGCGGCCCGGTCGGCGGTCATCATGCTGACGCCGTGGTTGCTGCTCAGGTACCTTCCGTTCACCACCGAGCGCAGGCTGATCGTGCCGTCGGCGTTGTTCGTGATCGTGAACAGCGTGTCGTCGCTGCTTGTGGACGCGCTCCAGGCTCCCACGACGTTCGAGCCGGCGGGAACCTCCGGGCCGACGAGCGCCGTGCAGTACAGGCCGTTGACGCGGGACCGCAACGCGACCAGGTCGCCGCCGACCTTCACGAGCTCGAACAGTTCCCCGCCGCCGATCGTGGGCTGGTACGCCCGCATCTGCATGTTGCCACCCTCGGTGGCGCTGACGTAGCGGTTGTTGTCGTGCGCCAGCAGCGCGAACGTCCGGGCCGCCGGCCACAGCGACTTGGACTGCTGCTGGGTTCCGCTGTACCCGTTGACGTCGACGGCCGTGACCGAGATGGAGTACGTCCCCGGCGTCGAGTAGTGGTGGGTGGCGACCGGCGACGTCTGCGTCACCGGGCCGGTGGAGTCGCCGAAGTCGAAGCGGTACTTGGCGATGGGCACGTAGCCGGGGACCGTGCGCGACGCGTCCACCGCGACCGAGTTGCCGGCCTGGTCCGCCGTGACGGTCACGATCGGTGACGGGCCCGGGATGAACTCGGAGTTTCCGCGGTCGGCGTAGGTGACCGGCCCGGCGCCCGTGTTGGGCTGCGCCGGGTTGTCCTCGCGCGGTTTGCCGAAGGAGTCGGTGCTCTGATACCCCGGCGCGGCCGAGTTCGCCGAGTCCTCCAGGTGCGCCTGGTCGACGACGTCGGTGTCGTGCGCGGCCTGACCGGAGGCGGCCCGGAAGCCGGCCAACCCCAGGGGGCCGTTCCACCAGTACAGCGAGTTCGGCGACGCCGAGCGGGAGACGGCGTTGTAGTCGACCACCGTGGTGCCCGCCGCGCCGTCGTACAGGCCGATCTCGGGCCCGCTCGGCACGGCCGGGTCGCAGCCGGTCGTGAAGGACACGTCGCTGGTCGCGACGTTGTTCTGCACGGACACGCCGGCGGACGCGCCGGCCACGCGGATGCCCCCGAGGCAGTTGAAGTCCAGCGAGTTGTTCGTGATCGCGGTACCGGTGGCGCCGTTGTTGAGGATCCCGACGCCGTGGCCGCTCATCACCGTGTTGTTGACGATCGTGTTGTCCGCCGCCCCGGGCCGCAGCGCGATGACCGCGACCGCTCCGCCGTAGGTGCTGCTGCTGACGATCGTGTTGTTCGAGCCGGCGACGTCGACGGCCACGCTGCCGGCCGGCCGGCCGACGCTGACCGTCAGCCCCTTGAGCACCGTCCGGGACGTCGCCCCGTCCAAGGCCACGCCGGCCGACACCGCACCGCCGTTGACCTTCACGCCGGTGAGCGCCGAATCCGTCACGGCGGAGAGCCGGATCGCCGGCCCGCTCGCCTCGTTCGCCATGGTCACAGTCGCGTCGGCGACCGAGATCCGCGCGCCGTTGCTCACCGCGAACGCGGGCGCACTCGCCACGTTCAGCACGTCGATGCCGAGGATGGCGACGTCGTGCTGCCCGTCGACGGTGAACCCGGCGTTCGGCCCGGCCACGCGCGCCGCCCCCGCCGCGGAGGCCTGCAGCGTGACGTCGGACTTGCCGACGGTCACGCGCTCGTTGAACACCCCGGTGACCTGGGCCGCCTGCCCGGGCGCCAACGCCCCGACCGCGGCCGTGATCGTGCAGAACGGCTTGCTCTGGCTGCCGCCTCCGGTGTCGGAGCAGCCGGAGCCGAAGGTGTTGTTGACGTACAACGGGGTCGTCGCGGCGAATGCGGAGCCGGCCCCCGCGACCAGCCCCACACCGGCGGCCACCACGACGGTCGTGAGGCCGGAAAGGATGGATTTACCCACGCTGCTCCTCTTTCAGGGGCACTCGGCGGGATTGCATAGTCGCTGATCATTCAGCGGCGCGCGCCGATTATGCGTGGCCCGACCACATTGGACAACCCCGTATCGTGCAGGGACAGCGGTCGTGGTGATCCGGCCGGTTGGCGATCCCAGAAGTTGTACGCATACTCGCCCGGCAGCGGGCGCGAGCGCGGCCCGAGGCGGACGCGGCCGACGGAGAGCAGGGCTAATCCGAGCGCGACGCTCAACAGCTCCGGCAGGTCGCTCACCGGCGGGAGCAGGCGACGCGCTCCCCGTCACCGGCGGAAATCTGGCACGCATCATCGGCCTGGTGTAGTGGCATGCTGACGACACGTCCGGCCATGAGCCGCCTCCGTGCCCAGACCGGAGAACCGCCGCTCAGCCCGCCGTTGCATCACCGCCAGGTCATGATCTACGTTGCGACCCGCAGCGCGATACCACACCGGCGGCGCGGGACATGAGGTACTGCGTGAACAGTTGGCACCATGCGGTCTCGGCGGCCCACAAATGGGGCGGTGCACCTGAGGACTATATCGATATTGAGGAGTTCATCGATTCCTCGAAGAAGCTCATCGGCGACGTCCGGCACCGGTCGCTGTACCACCACACCGAAGGCGTCTGGCTGTGTCAACGCATCTTCGGCCGCACCATTGACATCACACGTAGCGCAGGCAAAGTGATTCAGGTCCCCGTACGGCTGGTTGCGGAGCGACACGTGCTCGAGGACCTCGGCTGGCTTCCATCACCAGCTGACTACATCGCCGGCATGCCGATCAAGCCGTGGATGTCCGGCACCCAACGCACCGAGCTGCCCTTGTCGCATCTCCTGAAACACGAAGACCGAGAAGAAGGACCCACCGAATGAGCCAACAGAATTTTCTCGGCATCCCGGTTGACGGCGAAATCACCCGAGCCGACCCCCGGGTCCGGCAACGACCGCTTTCGGACCTCGAACCACTGATTCGCGCTCTGCTCGACGACAGCACAATCGTCGAGTTCGGCTGGACCCAGTACACCCCTTATTTCAATGATGGCGAACCATGTGTGTTCAGGGTCAACCCGCCATGGTTCCGCACTCCGGATGATCCGGTGCTCGACCCGCAGCTCACCTACGAGCTCTCACTCAGAGGCGACGAACACCCGACTCTCGGCGGGCGCCCCTTCCAATGGGCGGATGGCCAGTACAGGGATCTCCCCTACGTCGGGCCGGATGAAGAACGCTACAACCGCGCCCGCCTCCTGAGCGACGCGTTCGACAGCGGCGCCTTCGATGATGTGCTGCTTGAGGCGTTCGGCGAGCACGCCCACATCACTGTCCGCCGGAGCGGGATCACGGTGGATCGGTACGCACACGAATAGCTCGCGATCCGCCGCAACCTACGAACGCCAGGCACACTGCCCCGACCTGGCGTTCGTTGTGGCTCGAATGGGCGGCCGGAGCCGACGACGCAGCCGTTCCAGCCCTGCGAACGCAGACGCCGACGCGATGCGGCGACGCTTCTTCGCGTTGATGCCCCGCACCCCGTCCGCCCGGACCAGTTCAGGGGGGCACGCGGCGGACACGGCTGACCGCAGGCCGACCACGAGCGGTTCGGGGTCTTCGCCGTGAAGGTCGTGTACGCCGCCACGCCGGCCGGTGCCGGCGCTTGCGCCTCGCGACGAGCCGGAAGCTGCCCTTGACCAGCCGGCCCGGCCGTGACCAGGTCATCGCCGACCGGCTCGGTCAGATGATCGAACAGAGCCGGTCTACGTCTCCGGCGGCAGAGGATTGATCGGAACGTACGACAGCGCCCAGCGGGTGAGGCGGAGCAAGGTCTTCCCGTCAACGTCCGGCAATTGATCGAAGTCTTCGGCAAGGAGGTCGAGCGAGAAATGTTCGACCTCCTTGTCCGGCATCCGGACAAGGATCAGACAGCGGTAGGAGAGCTGAGGGGTCCGCTCGCGCAGCACCGCGCGAAGGAAGCCGCGAGCGCTGTCCGGCAGGTGCTCCATCAGCCAATCGGGGCGGCGCCCCGCCCCGAGGTGCAAGCTCCGTGCTTTCGCGGTGAGGTCGATCAGTTCTTCCTTGGTGATGCGCTTGATGGCGTCGGGCACCTCGTACTGCACCCGCGGAGGGTACCTACGCACGCCAAGGGGCACGCAGAGGGCACGTGCACCGGGGGGAGATCGATATACGGCGGCCCGGGAGCGGCGATCATGCCGTCTACTTGGGCCGGACCGACCGGAGCGGGTGAAGGGAATCGACGCGGGGCACCCCGAGACGGGGCCACCAGGCTTGACGGTCGCGGCACTCGACGCCGACGACGGCAGCGCCTGCCGGCTCCCGCTCGCGCGGGATGTGGCCACGGTCCGTGCCGAAATCGTGTGAGAGCTGGGCGCGAGAGACCCGAACCGACCAGGACGGCCGCTGCGTTCAGCGGCCGTCCTGATCAGTGGAGGTGCCGGGTCGTCCGACAGTCAGATCTTGTTAACGATCATGAAGTCGACGTCGGACCCGGCCTCGGCTACGGGCAGGACTTGATCAACTCGGCGGTTACGTCCCTGCTGCGCTGCAGCAGGTCGTTGCCTCCTTCGACGCCGTCGCCGGCGTTGTAGCGCTTGAGGGCGGCGACAAGGTCGTCGAGTGCCTTGCGCAACTCGGGTCCCTGCACTTGGGCGGCCAGCGGTTCAAGTTTGCCGACCCACTCGATCGCCGTGGCGCGCAACTCTTTCACGGCAGCATCGCCGGCCGCGGCGTCGCCCTTCTTCATTGCGGCGTTGTCCTTTTCGACATTGTCGCTGAACTTGACCGAGTACTGGAGATGGACGGCCTTGACGTCGACGCAGGCGTGGGCGTCCGGTGGAGCGGAGGCCGAGAGAGTTGGTGCGGCCGAGGTCGTGGCAGCGGTATCGGCTTCGGCCGGGCCGTTGTCGCCGCAGCCGGCCCCAAGGAGCAGCACTGCCGTCGCGACCATGGCGGCCGTGAGGTGACGCATAAGGGGGTCTCCTTCGGATCGTGTGACCCGCAGGAGTCTAGGTACCCGACCATCCGCCATGTGTCCGTGACATTGGACACTGATGGCAATACATTCCGTCCAAGATTTCTTCGCCGCCGCGTCGATCGGCCGGCACTGCGAGCACTGCCTACCGATGCGATCCCGAGTCAGTGCCCGCACGCCGTGCGAACAGATCCGCGGCCTGTTCGAGCTCAACGGGACGCCGCAGATCCGGCGACTCCGCACCGCAACTCACGCTGCAGCCGCACCTAGCTACTGCGGTCGGCGTTCGCGGCCCGGTCCTCGGTCATGCCGGTGGGCTCGGGGCGCTTCGTGTTTCTGGCCCTCTCGCTGGATCTGGCGTCGCTGATTCGCTACGGGCGCGGGGCTTGCCTGCCGCGTCGCCGAAGGCGTAAGCGGCAGGGCGAGAAGCGCCCTCCGAGCGCCGCGGTGCGCCGCGTCAGCGGCGCCTTGAACTTCCAGCGCACCGCCGACTGGACCGTCGCCGTCGCTGCTGCCGGGCTGCCCGGCTTCCACTTCCACGACCTGCGCCACACCGGCAACACCCTCGCTTCGCGCACCGGCGCGAGCCTCGGGGACCTCATGGCAGGATGGGACACAGCTCCACCCGGCCGCGTTGATCTACCAGCACACGGCCAACGAACGGAATCGGCACATCGCCGACGCACTCAGCGACCAGATCACCCGGCAGCGCGATCGGGCATGTCGCCTGGCCTGGGCTTCTCCGGTGGAACGGGTGGAGGGAATCGAACCCTCACTGTCAGCTTGGGAATCGTGTTGATCTCTACAGTCGGTGACCGGCTGGGCGAGCTGACCAACACGGAACGTAGATGTTCGGGTGGGACGTTGACCGTTGGAGACCGCCGCCTCCCCTGCGATCGGGCACGGTTCGGGCACGCGCGACCGGTGGAGAAGACATGGCACGCAAGACGACGAATCGGCGCGGCGCTCCTGCGCTTCTGACGCTTACGTGTCAACTTCGGGTTGACGCTATACACGACCGCGAGCGTTCCTAGTCCGGACCCGGCGGGGCCGCGCGAACAGCGCGTGGAGGTTCTCAGCGGTGACCGCTCACAGCGGTGGCGCCCTCACCGGTGCCAGGTTCTAGGGATGGCGGCGGGGAGGGTGTCACCGCACCGCAAGTCGCGCTGTGACCGCAACTCGGCTCCTACGGTCGGCGTTCCGCGCCCTGGTCCTCGACTATGGCGGCTCTTCGAACTTGGTGGGGTTTGGAGCGCCGGGCGGCGTGCCACTGGCCGTAGTTGCACCGCATAGCAGTTCCTCGCATTGCTGAGCCCGGCCGTTTCGCAACGGAGAATCATCGGTCATGCTGCATGGGTGACACCAGCCGTGCTGCGACGGACACTCCCTAGAGTCGGATCGATGCTCATCCTCGCGGGGCTTCTGGCTTGGCTCGGCACTCCACAATTCTTCCTGGAAGCCAGGCGCGTGAATGCCTGCACCAACCCGAACTATCAGTCGACGATGTTGCTCGTCGCCTGCGGTGTCGGCGGCCCGCTGCTCGTCGCGGTCGGGTTCGGCCTGGCGCGTCGCCCGCGAGGCGCGCTGATCTGGATTGCACTCGCACTCCTCACGCTGGGCGGGCTTCTTGCCATCGGCGCGGTCACTGCGGAGCAGGTCGGGCTGGAGCAGTCGTACGTTCGGTGCGACGGCTAGGCAACCTAGATCCGCGGGCATCTCGACCACCGCCAACTTCGAAGAGCCGCTATGCCGGCGGGTCGAGGCGTTTTCGTGTTTCTGGGCCTGTGTCGGCTGGATCTGGCGTCGCTGAGCCCGGTGCGGGCGCGGGGGGGCTTGCCTGGCCGCGTGGCGAAGCCTAAGCGGCCAGGGCGCGAAGCGCCCCCAGGCGCCGCGGTGCGCCGCGTCAGCGGCGCCTTGCTCGCTGGCGTCGAAACCCAGATCCTGACCAGCACGTGGCGGAACCCGGATGTGGGCCGCATTTCTTTCGGCAACTACATCGCCGAGTGGATCGCGCAACGGCCGAACCTCCGGCCCCGGACGATCGACCTCTACCGCTGGCTCTACCGGCGGTACCTCGAACCGAAGCTTCAAGACGTGGCGCTCGGCGACATCACGCCGGGCCTGGTTCGCGCATGGCGAGCCGACCTCATCACCGAGGGCATCACCGCGACGATGGTCGCGAAGGCGTACCGCCTGCTCCGCGCCGTGCTGAACACGGCCGTTGACGACGAGCTGATCCGCCGCAATCCGTGCCGTATCAAGGGCGCCGGTACCGAGCGTGCCGCTGAACGCCCGACGGCCACCGTCGCCCAGGTCTTCGACCTCGCCGGGCGCGTCCCTGCCCGCTACCGGGCGCTCATCCTCCTGGCTGCGTTCACCAGCCTGCGCCACGGCGAACTCATCGCGCTGCGACGCCAAGACTTCGACTCTCGTCGCGGCACCCTCACGGTGCGCACCACGCTGGTCGAGCTGCAAGATGGCCGGCTGCTGTTCGGCCCGCCCAAGACCGAGGCCGGTATGCGCACCGTCACGGTGCCGACCGCGATCCGCCCGGACGTGCGGAAGCATCTCAAGGACTTCACCGGCGAAGCGCCCGATGCGCTGATCTTCACCGGTGTGACCGGCGCCGTGCTGCGCCGTTCGAACTTCCAGCGGACCGCCGATTGGACCGTCGCTGTAGCCGCCGCCGGCCTACCCGGCTTCCACTTCCATGACCTGCGCCATACCGGCAGCGCGATCGGACACGTAACGGGCACGCCGGGAAACGGCAGCGACCGGCATAGATGAAGGCCCAGGCTCGGCATACCGCCTGGCCTGGGCCTCAACAGTGGAGCGGGTGAAGGGAATCCGCCCACTAGGCCGTGTGTCATAAGTGCTTCGCGAGGCGGCGCAGCCAGATGTCGATGATGCTGATGGTTGTGGTGGTCTCGTACCGCACGGCGAGCTTTTCGTAGCGGGTGGCTACCGCTCGATGGGCTTTGAGCAGGTTGATCCCGCACTCCACGGCGTGGCGCTGCCGGTAGGCCACCAGGTCGAACGCTGGTGGCCTACCGCCCCGCGAACCGCGTGCGCGGCGGTGGGCGGCCTGATCAACTTTGATCGGGATGACGCACCGGATCGACCGCCGCCGCAGGTACTCCCGGTTCGCGCGGCTGCTGTACGCCTTGTCAGCCAGGACCCGGTCCGGGCGGACCCGCGGCCGGCCACCACCGGCACGGACCACCCGGATCCGGCGCAGCACCGTAGTGAACTGCGGGCTGTCCCCGCGCTGCCCGGCAGTCAGTACCAGCGCCAGGACTTTGCGGCCCTGCTCACAGGCCAGATGCAGCTTCGTGGTCCAGCCGCCCCGGGACCGGCCCAGCGCGTGATCACCCGGCTCCGCCGCGCCGTCCCCACCCGGCGGCTCGACCTGCAGATCGGGCCGCTTGCGGGCACCGGCGGCGTGCTGGTGCGCCCGGGTGATCGTCGAATCCACGCTCACGTCCCAGCCGATCAGACCCGCCGCGTCGGCGCGGCCCTGCACCACCGACAGGATCCGCGCCCAGGTACCGTCGCGCTGCCACAGCCGGTACCTGCCATAGATCGTGCGCCAGTGCCCGTAGCACTCCGGCACGTCCCGCCACGGCGACCCGACCCGGATCCGCCACCGAATCCCGTCAATAAGCTGCCGCTTACTCCACCTCGGCGGCCGGCCTGACTTCTTCCCCGTGGGCAGCAGCGGTTCCAGCAGCGCCCACTGCGCGTCGGTCAGGTCGAACCGCCTCGTCACCGCTACGCTGGCCACGAGGTCTCCGTGCAGATGGTTGTCTTGGTCGATAACCCATCTACCGGAGACCTCGCCACATATCGATCACCGACACGCCCGACCAGTCAACTCACCACCACCACTACACGACCCACTTCTGACACACGGCCTAGGCACATGAACTTCCAGGTCGCGCCTAGCTGCAAGCGGCCTGGACCGGCCAGCTGTCGCCTGGGCTACTGGCCCGCGAATGGCCCGGACGTGCGTTGCTCCCGGTAGAACCAGCTGACAGCCCGCAAGTAGCATCAACGGCTCCGCTGATCCGCCTACACATCGATCATCTGTCGCAGCACCGTCTTCACAGCTGACTTCTCATCATCGGTAAGCACCCATGCTGGCCGCTGTCCTTGCAGACGCGACCTGGCGATAGTCCGCACCTGCTCCGTGATGACAAACCCGGCTGGGCGGTTTGCTGGGTGCACCGGAACGCGGTGCAGCCAGCCGGAGCGGTCCCGTGTCGTCACCGGAAGCACGGTAACGAGCGCCTCTCCGGTCAACCGAAGGTGGAACGCGCTGGAGACCACCAGCACCGGACGACGGCCGGCCTGCTCGCGGCCTTCAGTCGGGTCTAGGTCAGCCCACCAGACCTGCCACGGCTGAACAGCCGTCACGCAGCCTCATCCCATGCGTCGGCCGTCGGCGCAGAGGCTCGATCTTCCCGGTCGGCCTCGGCTACGTACTCGCCCCAACCCTCCGGATCCGTCGCCCGGTATGCGTCCATGGCGGCAATGGCCTTCATCTGCCAGTGCTCAGCCAACAACCGACGGATCGTCTCGTCCGCCGACGCACCACCCATATCCTCACCGGCGACACGGGTCAGGTCGTCTCGGGTGGACTCGTCTACCCGGATCATTACGCTACCCATACCAGGAGAGTACCCCACCTGAAGACAGATCCGTATACATCGACGTATACACGCAGCGCTCGACGCGGCCACGGCGTCGATACTCGAGGTGCGGAGCAGCACTTCAAAGTGATCGACCAAGCAAAGGCCCCGGTCGGACCAACGTCCTGACCAGGGCCTTTGCGATGGAGCGGGTGAAGGGAATCGAACCCTCACTGTCAGCTTGGGAAGCTGATGTTCTGCCATTGAACTACACCCGCGAGCGACGCCTACTGTACCGAATCCACGGCGTTAGCGCACGGACCATTATGCCGCGCCCGCGGAACATGCCCCGGCCGGTCCTTCCACACGGTGCGCGTCGACGTCGTCGGAGTGTCGTACTGCACGTACATCGCCAGGTCGACGGTCAGTTCGTACAGCTTCCAGTCGATGCCCGGCGCCGCGTGCATGAGCAGGGCGAGGCGTTCGACCAGACCGGCGTCCGACACGACGCTCGCGTGGCCGGACACGTACGCCTCGTCGGCGGTGTCCTCCGACGGGAAGCTGTGCAGGGAGTAGCGGCCGTCGCGGTCGAGGTCGTGGCGCTTCGGGGAGCGCAGGACGAAGCAGAACAGGCCCTCGTCCGTGATCACCGGTGAGACGGGGTGGATGCGGGGGCCGCCGTCGGGGCGGACGGTTGCCAGGTAGCCCAGGCCCGGGCCGTACTGACACACGAGCGTGCGAATGGCCGACGCCAGCAGGGGGTCGGCGGCGGCGAACTCAGCCCACGTTGCCATGCCTCAAAAGTACTCGAACACGTGTACGATCGTTGCCGAATTCCCCGAACGGGGCAAACTGAAACGGTGACGCCTGCCGACGAGCTCATCGATCTTCTCCGCCGGTTCAACGTCGAGGCGGACCGGTTCGTCGACGTGTTCGCGCGGGCGCACGGGCTGCATCGCACCGACATGAACGCGATCGCGCACATCTGGCGCGCGGCCGAGGAGCAGACGCCGCTGACGCCCGGCGAGCTCGCGCGCCGGCTCTCGCTCAGCCCCGCGGCCACCACGGCGCTGCTCGTGCGGCTCGAGCGCGCCGGCCACGTCGAGCGGCGGCCCGATCCCGAGGACCGCCGGCGGCTTCACCTGCACATTCAGCCGAAGGCCCGGGCGCTGGCGGCGGAGTTTTTCGCGCCTCTGGGAGTACACATGCGGGAAGCTTTTTCGCATTTCTCCCCAGATGCCCTGGAAGTAGCAATCGGTGTCACCAAGCAGGCGTTGGCCGCCACCGGCCGGGCAGCCGACGAAGCCAACTCGGTAACCTCTGAAGGTGCTGCTCTCCGACCGTGACCTAGGCAAAGAGCTCGACGCCGGCCAACTGCGCCTCGAGCCCTTCGATCAAGCGCTGGTGCAGCCGT
This sequence comes from Dactylosporangium sp. CA-139114, assembly GCF_050955725.1. Lineage (NCBI taxonomy): Bacteria > Bacillati > Actinomycetota > Actinomycetes > Micromonosporales > Micromonosporaceae > Dactylosporangium > Dactylosporangium sp. CA-139114. Next base: position 84,419 of record NZ_CP192080.1, on the reverse strand, counting down.
CCAGCATCGACGTGCGGCTCGACCGTTGGTTCCGGGTGTTCAACAACCACCTCTACACCCACATCGATCCCGCGATCCAGCAGGACGAGCTCACCTCCATGGTCGAGGTGCACGACGGCGAGCCGTTCGTGCTGCACCCGGGCGAGTTCGTGCTCGCCTCGACGCTCGAGGTGATCACGCTGGGCGACCAGCTCGCCGGGCGCCTGGAGGGCAAGTCCAGCCTCGGCCGGCTCGGCCTGCTGACGCACTCGACCGCCGGGTTCATCGACCCCGGCTTCAGCGGCCACGTCACGCTGGAGCTGTCGAACGTCGCGAACCTGCCGATCCGCCTCTGGCCGGGGATGAAGATCGGGCAGCTGTGCATCTTCCGGCTGTCCTCACCGTCCGAGCACCCGTACGGCTCGGCGGTGTACGGCTCGCGGTACCAGGGTCAGCGCGGCCCCACCCCGAGCCGCTCCTGGCAGAACTGGCGCACCTGGCCGACGCAGTAAAAAAGGGTGGGCCCGAAGGCCCACCCTTTTTAAGCCACCCGGCCGTATCCGGATATCGGCTCGGAGTCGATCTTCTTCATCTGCACCGGTTGGCTGGGGTTGGGTGCGTGGACCATCCAGCCGTTGCCGACGTACAACCCAACGTGGTGCTTGTCGGGGTAGAAGAAGACGAGGTCACCGGCCTTGAGGTCGGCCCGCGAGACGCGCTTGGTGTCCTGGTACTGCCACATCGTGTAGTGCCGCAGGTAGGTGACGCCGACCTGCTTCCAGGACCACATCGTCAGGCCCGAGCAGTCGAACGTGTTCGGACCCTCGGTCGCCCACACGTACTTCTTGCCGATCTGCTGGCATCCGAACTGGGCGGCCCGGCTGCCGGGGCTCCCGTCGTACTGCTGCGGGCACGCGACCGGCTTGAGCGACCCGGTGCCGCTGCCGCTGCCGTAGGCCTGGAGGCGCATGTCCTGCAGGTTCTTGATGTCGGCGTTGATCTGCGTCTCCTGCTGATTGAGCGCGGCCTCCTGCTCGGCCTGCTTCGCGATCAGCTCGTCGAGGGGACGCTTCTGGGCGTCGTACTGCTGCTTGGCGACGAGAACGTCCTTGATCCGGTCCTGCTCGTCCTTGGCCACCATGTTGAGCATCGTCATCTGGTCGATGAACGTGTCCGGCGACCCCGTGGTGAGCATCGCGTCGAGCTTCGAGATGCGCCCGTTCTTGTACTGCAGCACGGCGAACGCGCTCACCTTGTCGAAGGCGGCGTCGACCTGGGCCTTCAGCGGCGCGATCGCGTCCTCGAGCTGCTTCTGCTTGGTCTTGTTGGCGGCGAGCTCGAGCTTGAGCTGGTTGTGCTGCTCGACGACGGGCTCGATCGTGTTCCACTTCTCGTCGATCTGCTTTTCGATCTCGCCGGGCGTGGGGTCCGCGTGCGCGAGGCCGGTGACGCCGACGGCGAGGGACAGACCGCCGAGGGTGGCGACGAGGAGCCGGACCAGTCGGTTGGGCCGCCGCGTCCACCTCAGATGGGTCTCCACCGAGGAGATACTCCTTCTTCCATGGCCGCCTACCGGGTTAGCTGACGGGTTCGGGCGGGAAGGTCGCCCTACCGCGATCTCGCGGATTCACCCCGGTGGAACACGTGGGTCCCCGGCTCGAAATCGACTCGGCGGTGCCGCCTGGCGCGCCCGTGGTGGGCGCGGACATCCAGCCGGCGCGAATTCACGTTAGGCGCGCCAGGTTCTCATGGACAAGTCGGCATCCAATTGTTGTCCGATTTGTCCCGAAGGTCAGGCAATTCGAGTGACGAACACATCATCGATTGCCCCTACAAACTGATCGTTGTTCGCGCTAGTCCCCTTGCCGCCAATACAGAGCGGATCGTCGTTCACTATCGACAGTGACGACGGAATGGTGACCCGCCCCGCCTCAACCCCGTCGACAGACACCGTGAGCAGCGAGTTACTGCGCGAACACGCGAGCCGGTGCCACCGCCCGTCGGCCACGGAACGTGTCGAGAGCGCTACGAAAATGCTCGACGAACGCGTGCCGACAATCACACAACTGGGCCGCCCGGCCTCGCCGTCGACCTGCAACTTGAACTGACTGTCACCGACCGAGAACCCTTTTTGGACGACATTGGCGCCCTTGGAAGTCTCTTCCGGCTGAACCAGCACACTGGCCCCATACGTAATGGGTCCACGACCGGGATTGAGAAACCCGGCCGGAGCACTCTGCAGGATCACGCGGGCACAACTCTGCGCACCGTAATGCTCACACCGGGGCGGAAAACGCACCGCGAGTCCGCCGTCGTGGGCCACGGTGGCGAGCTGCCCGCCCTCGGCCCGCCGCGAGCGCAGCGCCAGCCGCCCGGAGACGTCCGCGACCGGTTCGGCCAGGCCGTCGTCGAAGGTGTACCGCACCGTGACGGCCCCGTGCACCGGCGAGCCGGCCGGCCCGCTGGACGGCACCGCCACGGCCGGCGCGCTACCCATGCCGGGCGCCTTCGCGGACTGCCCGGTCAGTGGTTCGGCCGCACTCCGCCCGGGCGGCGCCGACGCCCGCCGCACCGCGAGGCCGGCAAGCCCGACAAGACACGCAAGCAGGGCACACAGCAACAACCGGCGGCGGCGCATAACCGGGCATGGTGCCCCGAATCGCCACGCCGGCGCGGCCGTTTCGAGCGCGTTCCCTCCAATGCGTTACAAGATTCATTGCTCCGGTCCGCCGGGGGCACGACCGTTGCTCCCGTCAGACACCGTTCGGCCCTGGCGGGCCTCTCTGCCACGTCCGTGGGCCCAGAAAACCCACACTCGGCGTAACGTGTCCGGCCATGCCCGACGACGCATGGCGCGAGGAGACCCGCGCCTCCTACAACACCGTCGCCAAGAGCTACGCCGAGTTCGTGACCGGCGCCTTGACCAGCGACCCGTACCTGACCGCCATCCTGCGACTGTTCGCGGACCTGCTCCCGCCGGGCGCCCGGGTGGCCGACATCGGCTGCGGCCCCGGCCACGTGACCGCCCACCTGGCGGAGCTCGGCGCGGACGCCTTCGGCATCGACCTGTCCCCGGCCATGATCGACCTGGCCCGTGCGACCTACCCCAGGCTCACCTTCGAGGTGGGCGACATGACGGAGCTGACCCTCCCCCCGGTCGGAGGCATCCTGTCCTTCTGGTCGCTGATCCACATCCCCGACGAGTCGATCCCGCCGGCCCTGGCCGGCTTCCACCGAGCCCTGAACCCGGGCGGCGTCCTGCTGCTCGGCTTCCACGCGGGCGACGGAGCCCGCCTGAAGACCGAGGGCTACGGCGGCCACCCGATGCGAGTGAACGTCCACCGCCGCCAACCGGCCCGGATGACCGAGTGGCTGACGGAGGCCGGCTTCACGGTGGAGACAACCGTGTTGTTGGACCAGCACACCAAGTCCCCGGGCGCGGCCATCTTCGCCCGCAGACCCTGAGCCGGCGACGCCGGCGATTGGTGGTTCCTAGCGGCGCGGGAAGCCCATGGTGACGCGCTCCGGGCCGCCCAGGCCGGCCGAGAGCGCGTCGGCGAGCGGCCACGCCGCCGTGCTCCGCTGGGTTGCCACCTGCGCCAGGTCGTCCATGACCCCGCTCTAGCGCCGGCCGTCCATCGCGACCATCACCTGGTCCGCCGACCGCGACCCGCTCGTGTCGCGCACCGCCGACTCGATCGGCCCGTGCGGCGGCGAGTACCCGTTGACGTGCGGCAGCGCCGGTCCGAGCGCATCCAGGATCCCGCGCCACGTTTCGGCGGGCAGGGTGACCCGGTAGGTGTGGTACTCGTCGAGCCGCAGATCCGCCCGCGCGACGGTGAACTCGCACCACCGCGACCAGCCCGCGGCCGCGACCTTCGGGGGCGTGGCGCGGACCCGCCAGCGGTAGGACACCCCGTGCCCGAGCGGCCCGATCCGCTCGATCGGCAGCGCCGTGGTGTGCTCCGGCCAGTTGCCGTCGCCGCCGAACTGCTCGCCCTCCTGCGGGATGGGGCCGTCGAGGCCCTGGAGCTGGAACGCGGTCTCGACGTGCGGCACGCCGGGCGCGGCCGGAACCGTCGCGGACAGCACCGGATACACGGTCGTCACGACGGGCCGGTTCGCGCCGGTCGCACAGCCGCGGTTGTCGGACTGCAGCCCGACGGCGAGCACCACACCGGCGTACACGGGGTCCTTCGGGTCCGCCGCGGGTGCCCCGGCCGCGCGATCGCGCTCCTCCTGCGGGTAGTCGCAGGTCTCCTGACCGCTGAGGACGTTGGCCGGCGCCGCGATGCGGGCCTGGCACTCGGCGAGCGTGATCCCGCTGGGCCGCCACGCCGCCTCGGCCGGGGACCCGTCGGTGGGCCGCACCGCGATGGCGGTGCCGAGCGCCAGAACCAGGACGCCCGCGGCGCCGGCGGCCATCCGGGTCAGCGTTCGGGACGCCTCGGACTCGGTCGGCGCGGACACGGGCGCGGGTGGAGGCGGCGCGGCCGGCTGGGTGGGCACGTGTGCCCAGCCGGCGTAGTCGGGCGGGAGGTGCGGAACGGTCACGGCCCCGTCCATCGGCACCGGTGCCCCGAACCTGAGCACCGCGGTGTCAGACATCAACCAGAACTGCTCCCAGTCGCCATCGCCGCGCGGTTGGCGATCAGCGGCTGGTTGCCGCCCGCCTCGGCGGTGACGCTGCCGCCGCGAACTCCCCCAACACGCGAAAGTTTCATCGCCGCGAGGCCTCCGCTCGGTGTGACCCAGGAAAGCGCTTGCCTCATCGATGGTCAGGCGTTGAGCATTGACTGCTCTGGATTCGATGCCCTGGGAGGACACATGCGCACAGGGAGCATCCTGCTCATCGCCGCCGGTGTCGTGGCGGCGAGCGGGACGCCGGCGTTCGCGGCCACGACCGTCACCGTGGCGGCTGACGGCTCCGGCAACTACCGCACGGTCCAGGCCGCGATCGACGCCGCCCCCGCCAACAGCGGCAGCACCTACACGGTGAACATCAAGCCCGGCACGTACCGCGGCACGGTGAGCATCCCGTCCAACAAGCCGAACATCAGCCTGGTCGGCACCGGGTCGGCCGCCACCGCCGTGGTCATCGTCGAGGGGCACGCGGCCGGGCTCACCAAGCCGGACGGCAGCACCTACGGCACGGCCGGCAGCGCCACCGTCACCATCGCGGCCGCCAACACCACCGTGTCCAACCTGACCATGTCCAACGACTTTGACGAGGCCGCGCACAACCTCAGCGCCGAGCAGGCCGTGGCGGTCAACACCTCCGGCGACCGCGTGCAGTTCAGCAACGTGCGGATCCTCGGCAACCAGGACACGCTGCTCGTCAACACCTCGGGAACGGCGGTGCGCCGGCTGTACGTGCGCAACTCCTACGTCGAGGGCGACGTCGACTTCATCTTCGGCGCCGGCACCATGGTCTTCCAGAACGGCGAGGTTCGCTCGCTGACCCGCGGCTCGTCGTCGAACAACGGCTACATCACCGCCGCCGCGACGAACGTCAGCAACAAGTACGGCTTCCTGTTCTGGGGCACCCACCTGACCAGCAACGCGCCGGCCAAGACGGTCTACCTGGGCCGGCCCTGGCACCCGGGCGGCGACGTGAACGCGATCGCGCAGGTGCTCTATCGCGGCGTGAGCATGGACGCGCACATCCGCGACGACCCGTGGACGGACATGTCCGGCTTCTCGTGGCGCAGCGCGCGCTTCACGGAGTACAGCAGCACCGGCGCCGGCGCCGTGGTCAACAGCAACCGGCCGCAGATGAGCGCCTCGACCGCGGCCCAGTACACCCCGACGGCGTACCTCGCCGGCTCCGACGGCTGGAATCCGATCCACTAGCGACCCGGGTGACTACGGCACCAAGGTCTAGGTCGACCGGCCCGATGTGAGCAGGGGCGCCCGCACCGCGGGCGCCCCTTCCGTTCACAGGCCGGTGAACTGTTCCCAGCTCCCGGCCGCGGTGCGGTTGGCGATGAGCGCGGAGCGGCCGCCGTTCTCCGCCGTCACATAGCGGTTGTTCGCGCCGGCCCGCAGCATGGCGCTGCCGTTCCAGCCGGGCTCCACGGAGAACTTCTCCCACGGGCCGACCGCCGTGCGGTTGGCGACCAGCGGGGCGTTGCCGCCGTTCTCCGCGACCACGAAGCGCTGGTTGGCGTGGGAGAACAGGGCGATGTACCCGTCCCCGGCCTCGATCTCGTCGAAGCTCTCCCACAGGCCGGGCGCGTCGCGGTTGGCGATCAGCGGAGAGTTCCCGCCGTTCTCCGCCGTCACGTACCTGTAGTTGCTCAGCGAGATGAACTGCCGATACGTCGACCTCGTCGCGTAGAACTGCTCCCACGGGCCGATGGCGGCACGGTCGGCGGTCAGCGGGCCGGAGCCGTTGTTGCCGCTGACATACCGGTTGTTGGAGACCGACAGCAGGCTGAACAGCCCGTTCCCGCCCGTGACGATCTTGAACCGGGACGCGTCGGCGACCGCCGCGGCATTCGCGGTCAGCTTGCCGGCGGCGTCGACGGTGAGGTACTTGCCGTTGACCGTGGCCCGGAACACCACCACGCCGCCGCCCACGTCGATCTGCGCGAGCGTCTCCCACGGCCCGGCCGTCGTCCGGTCGCCGACCAGCGGCTGCGCGCCGGCGCCCTCGGCCGAGACGTACCGCAGGTTGCTGGCCGACAGCATCGCGAACCAGCGGGTCACGGACTGCAGCGTGATCTGCTGGCTCGTGGTCGCCTTCGCGCCCAGCTCGTCGGTCACCGTCAGGGTCACGGTGTAGGTCCCGCCGTGCGCGTAGTCGTGGAAGTTCGGCGCGTCGACGCCGGTGTTGCCGTCGCCCCAGTCGATGCTCCGGCTGAGGGAGGAGCCGAAACCGTGCTTCGAACCCGAGGCGTCCCAGAAGACGCGGTTCGATTCCGGCTGCGGCGTGAGCACGAGGCTCGCGGTGGGCGGGGCCGGGTGGACGGTCGCGATCGCGAGGCCGACCGGGTTGAAGCCGAGGTCGCCCTCGGTCGCCTTGGCGGTGTTGGTGGCCGTGTCGATCACGACCAGGTTGTGGTCGTTGTTGGTGACGATGGCGCGGGTCCCGTCGGGCGTGATGGCGACCGATTTCGGGGCGACGAACCCGGCGACGGTCGCGGTGACCGTGTTCGTCGCCGTCGAGATCACCCGCACGGCCCGGTCGCCGGGCACATACGCCCGGGTGCCGTCCGGCGTGATGGCGATGTCGCGGGCGCCGTCGTTCGTCGGGATGGTCGCGGTCACCGTGTTCGTCGCGGTGTCGATCGCCGACACCGAGCCGGTGCCGGCCGAGTTGGCCACGTAGACCCGGCGGCCGTCGGGCGTCACCGCGACGTGCTGCGGCTGCCCGGGAACGGAGACGGTCGCGGTGACCGTGTTCGACGCGGTGTCGACGACCTTCACCGAGGCTCCGGATTCGTCGGCGACGTAGGCCCGGCGGCCGTCCGGGGAGACGGCCACGTCGGCCGGCTGGGAGCCGACCTGGACAGCCGCGACGACCGCGTTGGTGCGCGCGTCGATCACCGACAGTTTCGTGGTGCTGGTGACGTAGACGCGGGCGCCGTCCGGTGAGACCGCGATGCTCATCGGCCCCGGGCCGACCTCGACGTTGGCGGTGGTCGTGCTGGTCGCGGTGTCCACCACGGCGACGGTGCTGCCACTGAGGCCGGCGATGTAGGCCCGCGCGCCGTCGGGGCTGACGGTCACGCCGGTCGGCTTCGCGCCCACGCCGTCGAGGTAGGTGAGGAACTCGTAGGTGTTCGCGTCGAGGACGACCAGGTAGCCGTCGTCGGGGTCTGTTGCGTAGACGACCTGCCGGGCCGCCGCCGCCGCGGCGGCCGGGCTCGCGATGGCGACGACGGTGGTCGCACCGACCGCAAGCGCTGTGATCCCGGCTAAGAGAGGTTTGTGCACAGAGGGAATTATGGATGGGCGTCCCGTTCGGCGCTGCCCCGTTTCAGGCGGGCTGGGGCTCGTTCGCGACCGGCTCGCCGACCACGGCGGTCAGCACGTCGTCGAGCGTCACCACGCCGAGCGGGATCCGGCCGTCGCTGACCAGGACGATGTGCTGGCGCTCGCGCCGCATGGCCAGCAGGAGCTCGGCCAGCGTGCGGGTCGGCGGGACGATCCCCAGCGGGCGGATCAGGTCGGCGGGGATCGGCGCGCGGCGCTGCGGGCCGACGAAGCCCAGCACGTCCTTCACGTGGACGAAGCCCAGCACGCGGCGGCTGGCCCGCTCGACCACGGGGAAGCGGGAGCGGTTGGTGCGGGTGGCCAGGACCTCCAGCGAGGCCGGGGAGACGTCCTCGGCGATCGTGGTGATCTCGGACCAGGGGCGCAGGGCGTCGCGGGCCGTGCGCCGGGACAGGGCCAGGGCGCCGGTGATGCGGGCGTGCTCCTCGGGGGCCAGCAGGCCCTCCGTCGTCGCCTGGGCGGCCAGGCCGGCCAGCTCCTCGGCCGTGAACACCGTCTTCACCGAGCCCGTGGCCTCGATGCGCCACAGCGACAGGATCGTGCGCGACGCCCACTTCATGGCGACGAGGACGGGCTTGGTGGCCATGCAGAAGGCGTACATCGGCGGCCCGAGCCACAGCACCGCACGCTCGGGCGAGGCCAGCGTCAGGTTCTTCGGCACCATCTCACCGACCACGGTGTGCGCGAACACCACGACCGCGAGGGCGAGCGCGAAGGCGACCGGGTGCACCACCTTCTCGGGCAGGTGGACGGCCTCGAACGGGCCCTGCAGGCCATGGGCCAGCGCGGGCTCGGCCAGGGCGCCGAGACCCAGGGTGCAGATCGTGACGCCGAGCTGGGCGCCGGCGATCATCAGCGGGATCTCGTTCATGGCGCGCAGGGCCGTGCGGGCGCGCCGGGACGTGGCGGCCATCGGCTCGATCACGGTGCGGCGGGAGGCGATGAGCGCGAACTCACCGGCGACGAAGAAGGCGTTGCCGAGCAGCAGCAGGACGGTGACGACCAGCTCAATCATCCTCGGGCACCTCCGGGCGCACCACGCGCACCTGCTCGATGCGGCGGCGGTCGACCTCGACCACGGTGAACTCCCAACCGTCCTCGTTCCAGGTCTCCCCGACGGTCGGGATGTGCCCGAGTCGCGCCATCAGGAAGCCCGCGAGCGTCTCGTACGGCCCCGGCGGCACGTGGAACCCGGTGAGCTCGGCCAGCTCGTCCTCGCGGAGCACCCCGTCGACGAGGACGGTGCGCTCGGCGCCGGGGGCGGTCAGGTCGGGCATGCCGTGCATGGTGGCCGGCTCTTCCTCGACGTCGTGCTCGTCGGCGATCTCCCCGACCAGCTCCTCGACGAGGTCCTCGACGGTCACGACGCCGTCGGTCCCGCCGTATTCGTCCACGACGATCGCCACATCGGAGTTGCCCTTGCGCAGCGCGGCGAGGACGCCGTCGAGATCGAGGCTCTCCGGCACGAACAGCGGCTCCCGGGCGACCGAGCTGACCCGGGTGGTCGGGCGGCGCACGGGCGGCACGCTGAGCGCGTCGGTGACCGTGACGACCCCGGTGACCTGGTCGAGGGTCTGCTCGTAGATGGGGAAGCGGCTGTAGCCGGTCTGCACCGAGGTGGCCAGCAGGTCGGCGACGGTCGCGTCGGCGCGCAGCGAGACCACGTCGACCCGCGGGGTCATCGCCTCCGCGGCGCGCTTGTCGCCGAAGCGGATCGTGCGCTGCAGCAGCACCGCGGTCTCCTTCGGCAGCGCGCCCGCCTGGGCGGAGATCGCGGCGAGCAGGCCGAGCTCCTCCGGCGAGCGGGCGCTGGCCAGCTCCTCCTGGGGCTCGACGCCGAAGCGGCGCACGACCCAGTTGGCGGTGCCGTTGAGCAGGGTGATCAGCCACGAGAAGAACTTGGAGAAGCGGCGCAGCGGCCCGGCCGTCGAAAGCGCCAGCGGCATGGGCTTGGCCAGGGCGGCGTTCTTGGGGACGAGCTCGCCGAAGAGCATCGAGAGCAGGGTGGCGACGATCAGGCCGCAGACGTGCGCGGCGGTGTCGGTCACCGAGCCGAAGATCGGGTGGAGCACGGGCTCGAACAGACGGGAGATCGCGGGCTCGGCGAGGTAGCCGGTGAGCAGACCCGCGAGGGTGATCCCGAGCTGTGCGCCGGAGAGCTGGAACGACAGCTCACGCAGGGCCAGGCGGACGGTGCGGGCCTTGCGGTCGCCCGCGCCGGCCCGCTGCTCGATCTCCGCGCGGTCCACGGTGACGAGCGAGAACTCGGCGGCGACGAAGCCCGCGTTCGCGGCAGTGAGCAGCGCGAACGCCAGCAGAGGCAGCAGTGTGGTCAACACGTTCGCGCGACGATCCCTTCAGGAGTGTCCCGATTGTTCCACGTGAACCCGAGCACTGCCGAGGGCGCCCACGAGTCCGTGTCAAACGAGCCACCAGAAGATCGAGATGCGTAGATCACCTTCCCTCTTTCGAGGGCTTTGCCGCGCGTTGGACAGCGCCGATGCTGATGCCGACGGGGGTCTGGCCAAGCATCGAGGGGGACTTTGATGAGTGCGGCATTAGTAGGCGCCTGTATCGCGCTCGCGGCCGGCATCGCGGTGGGCAACGCGGCCGCGAAGACGAAGCGGGCACGGTTGGACTACGTGCGGACGAAGGCGCTCGTGCCCGGGGCCCGCAAGGCGGCGCTCGCCGAGGGGCTGAAGGGGCTGCGCGTCGTGGCGACGGCGGCCGCGGTGCTCATCGCGCTGGGCCTGGCCATGAATGTGATCGGCCAGCGCTGATGCGGTCTTGCCACCGCGGAGGCCGGTGCGCCCGGTCTGGCTCGGTGCGGCTGCGCGGATCCGCCCCGGACCGGGCGTCCTGACGGGGGCAACGGTCGTGCCCCCGACGGACCGCGGCCGTGGCTTACGGCTTTTGCACCGCCTTGAGCAGCACGGACGCCACGTCGACGACCTCGATCTCCTCCGGCGCGGCCCCGGCGGCCTTCTTGCCGGTGACGCCGTCGCCGAGCATGGTCAGGCAGAACGGGCAGGCCACCGCGACGGTCTTGGCGCCGGTCGACAGCGCCTCCTCGACCCGCTCCACGTTGATCCGCTTGCCGATCCGCTCCTCCATCCACATGCGCGCGCCGCCGGCGCCGCAGCAGAACGAGCGCTCGGCGAACCGGTCCATCTCGACCAGGCCCTTGTTGTCGTCCGCCGGGCCGGCGACGGCGCCGAGCACCTCGCGCGGCGGGGCGAAGACGCGGTTGTGCCGGCCGAGGTAGCAGGGGTCGTGGTAGGTGACGGCGCCGTCCAGCGGCTGCACCGGCGTGAGCTTGCCGGCCGCGACGAGCTGGGCGAGCAGCTGCGTGTGGTGGATGACCTCGTAGTCGCCGCCGAGCTGGCCGTATTCGTTGGACAGCGTGTTGAAGCAGTGCGGGCAGGTCGCCACGATCTTCTTCACGCCGGCCTCGTTGAGGGTCTCGACGTTCTGCTGGGCGAGCATCTGGAAGACGAACTCGTTGCCGATGCGGCGGGCCGGGTCGCCGGTGCAGGTCTCGCCCTGGCCGAGGATGGCGAACTTGACGCCGGCCTCGTGCAGCAGCGTGGCCACGGCCCGCGTGGTCTTCTTGGCCCGGTCCTCGAAGGCGCCCGCGCAGCCGACCCAGAACAGGTACTCGTAGTCGCCCTCGTGCAGCTCCGCCACGTTGGGGACCTCGAAGCCCAGCCCCTTCGTCCAGTCGTCGCGGGTGGACTGGGCCGCGCCCCAGGGGTTGCCCTTGTTCTCGAGGTTGCGCAGCATGACGCCGGCCTCGGTCGGGAAGTTCGACTCGATGAGGACCTGGTACCGCCGCATGTCGACGATGTGGTCCACGTGCTCGATGTCGACCGGGCACTGCTCGACGCACGCGCCGCACGTGGTGCACGACCACAGCACGTCCGGGTCGATGATGCCGTTCTCCTCGGCGGTGCCGATCAGCGGGCGCGCCTGCTCCGCCAGCGCGAGCGCGTTGACCTGGGAGTGATCGTCGCCGGCGAGCAGGTAGGGCGCCTTGGCGTAGGCGTGGTCGCGCAGGTTGAGGATCAGCAGCTTCGGCGAGAGCGGCTTGCCGGTGTTCCAGGCCGGGCACTGCGACTGGCACCGCCCACACTCGGTGCAGGTGGTGAAGTCCAGCATGCCCTTCCAGCTGAACTGCTCGACGGTCGCGACGCCGAACTGGTCCTTCTCCGGGTCGGCCTCCTCGAAGTCCAGCGGCTTGCCCTCGCTGGTCATCGGGCGCAGCGCGCCGAGGCCGGAGCCCTTCCGGCCCGGGGCGCGCTTGAAGAAGATGTTGAAGAAGGCGAGGAAGCGGTGCCAGGCCACGCCCATCGTCACGTTGCTCGCGATGACGATCACCCAGGCCATCGAGATGATGATCTTCACCATGGCGATCAGGCTCACCGCGGCCGGCCAGGCGGGCAGCGCGGAGCCGAGCGCGTGGCTGACGGGCGCGGCCCAGGTCGGCCACTCGAGCTCGTCGTTGGCGGCCTTGAAGCCGCGGATGAAGAAGCCGCAGAGCAGAACGCCGAGGATCGTGTACTCGACGTAGTACGCCTGCCACATGGTGGAGCCGGTGAAGCGGGACCGCCGGTTGGGGTTGCTCGGCAGGTTGCGCAGCCGGATGCCCATCAGCACCAGAATGCCGATGAACCCGAAGACGCCGATCCACTCGGTGACCAGGCCGTAGATGTTCCAGGCGCCGATCAGCGGCAGGCCCAGGCCGGGCTTGACGACCTCGAAGTAGGCCTCGATCACCAGCAGCGAGAGCGCGATGAACGCGATCATCACGAACCAGTGCGCGGCGCCGACGACGGTCCAGCGCAGCATGCGCGTGTGGCCGAGCGTCTCGGCGAGCATGGTGCGCAGCCGCAGGCCCTTGTCGCCACTGCGGGTCGGGTCGGGCTGACCGAGCCGGATGACGGCGAGCATGCGCCGGACGGTCCGCACGACAAGGATCACCGCGGCGATGGTGATCGCCGCGGCGACACAGGTCGTCACGATCTGCACTGCGCCCATGCCGAAGCCTCCCACGATCCGGGCCCGAAGATCTCCAGAAGGACCTTAGCCCCTCGTGTTACCAGTCGGTAACGTGAAAATTGTCGCAGCGGCCCGGCAACGCGAAGAGATCAGCAGGTCAACGCCACTTCGAGAAGACGGCGAGCGACGCGACGAGGAAGCCGAACCCGATGGCCAGGTTCCAGTACTTCAGATCGGCGAGCGTCGACAGCCAGTTGACGTCGAAGAACCCCTGCGTCAGGTAGTAGGACACCAGCCAGGCGATGCCGATCACCACGAACGCGACGGCGAGCGCGGGCACCCACACCGGGCTCGGACGGCGCTTCGCGGCCGCAGTCTCCTGCGGTCGCAGCTCCGCCGGAGCGGTGTAGACCTTCTTCTTACGAACTGTCGACTTCGGCACGGCGCTCTCCTGGAGGGGTCGTCTGGCCAACACTATCCACGTGACGCCGCCACCTCCGCCAGCGTCGGCCTGAATAATGTTCTGCGACTAGCGTAGTCAAGTCGGCACGCGCGTGCGGGGAGGGGTCGTGGTGGAGTACACATCAGGCGGCTCCTCGTGGACCCACGCACTGCGCCGGCTCGGTCGCGCTATGCTGCCGCGCCGACCCCAGAAGCGCGGTTTTGCCTGGTCAGTGCTGACGCCGGTGGTGCTCGTGGTGGCCGGGATGCTCTTCTCCCTCAGCGCCGCGACCGCCCACGGCACCGACCTTCGCGACGACCGGCGGCCGGAATTGACGAACCTCATCGCCGAGCGAAAAAAATCCATCGCCGACGACCGGGACCGGGCCGCCCGGCTGCGCTCCGAGATCGACCGGCAGCAGCAGGGTCAGGCCGGTGCCGACGGACAGGTGGACGAGCAGCGCAAGCGCGGCGACGCCGAGCAGGCCGCCGCCGGGCTGACCGCCATGCGCGGGCCGGGTCTGGTGGTGCGGCTCGATGACGCTCCGCGCCGCGCCGACGGCACCCGCCCGGCCGGCGCCACCCCCGATGACCTGGTCGTTCACCAGCAGGACGTGCAGGCGGTGGTCAATGCGTTGTGGGCCGGCGGCGCCGAGGCGATGACGCTGATGGGCGTCCGAGTGATCGCAACGAGCGCGGTACGCTGCGTGGGTAACACGCTGCTGCTCGACGGACGGGTCTACTCCCCGCCGTTCGAGGTCGCCGCCATCGGCGACCAGGCCGCCATGCGACGCGCGCTCGAAGGCTCCGAGGGGGTCCGGTTGTTCAGCGAGGCCGCCGATTCGTTCGGGCTCGGCTACCAGGTCAAGGTGGAGGCGGACATCCGCACGCCGGCCTACGACGGCTCGACCGCCCTCCGCGCCGCGCAGGCCGGGTCCTGAAGCGATGGAGCACTCGCCCCGCCACCGCGCGCTCGACCAGGACGACATCGCCACCACCGTGATCCCGCGGCTCCCGCCGAAGGACGACGCGACCGCGGTAATCCCGAAAGTCGCCACGGACGCGACCGAAACTGTCTATATTCCAAAACTCAGCGGGACCGAAGCGGCCGCCCCTGCCGCCGAGGACGAGAAACTTCCACCGACTCCCACCCCCGAGGACGAGGACCAGCCCGCCGCACCCGCGGCATCCAAGGGCGCCGTGGTGGTTCCACTGCGCCCGGTCCGCACCGAGGAAGGGTACCGGAGCGTGTACTCCGAATACACGAGGACCACATTCGGCTCGGTGGCACGCGCCATCAGCCGCGGCACGGGCGAGGTGCTGATCACCTTCGGCCTGATCGTGCTGCTGTTCGCCGGCTACGAGGTCTGGGGCAAGTCCGCGATCGTCGACGCCCACCAGGACGAGCTGAACCGCCAGCTCGAGCAGCAGTGGGCCCAGCAACCCACCGTCGGGCCCAGCGCCGGCCCGTCGCCGCAGGTGGTGAAGCCGGCCAACGGCGCCGTCATCGCCTCCGTGCACATCCCGCGGCTCAACAAGAAGTGGGCGGTCGTGCAGGGCGTGACCCCGGCCGACATCCGCTACGCGCCCGGGCACTACCCGGAAACGGCCCTGCCCGGCCAGATCGGCAACTTCTCGATGGCCGGTCACCGCACGCCGGCCATCTGGTGGGACCTCGACCAGCTCAAGCCCGGCGATTCCGTGGTCATCAAGACCGCCGACACCTGGTACGTCTACAGCGTCACCGGCCACGAGATCGTGCTGCCCACCGCCGTGCAGGTGGTGGCGCCCGTGCCCGACAAGCCGGGCGAGACGCCGACCAAGGCGATGCTGACCATGACCACCTGCAACCCGAAGTTCAACAACTACCAGCGGCTCGTGGTGCACGCCGAGCTCACCCGGTCCCAGCCCGCCACCGACGGCGACCCCGCCGAGCTGAAGGGCTGAGCGCGTGTATTCCTGGCTCTGGCGCCACATCCCGTTCAAGCAGTGGCAGCTCAAGGCGCTCGTCTCGGCCGTGCTCGCGCTCGGCGTGGGCGCCCTGCTGTGGTATCAGGTCTTCCCCGCGGTCGAGCCGATCCTGCCGTTCGACGACGTGCAGGTCGAGACCAACGACCCGGGTGCGGACATCACGGTCGAAAGCCCCGCCCCGTCGCAGGCACCGTCGCCGGCGAAGCCCCCCGCCAGCTCCGCCCCCCAGGTGGTCCTGCCCAGCTAGGAGAACCGTGCGCGTCCTGGTCATCGACAACTACGACTCGTTCGTCTTCAACCTGGTCCAGTACCTCGGCCAGCTGGGCGTCGAGTGCGAGGTCCGCCGCAACGACGAGCTCACCGTGGCCGACGTGGCCGCGGTGAACCCGGCCGGCGTGCTGCTCTCCCCCGGCCCGGGCACCCCGGAGCGGGCCGGCATCTGCATGGACGTCATCGCCGAGCTCGGCGGGAAGCTGCCCATCTTCGGCGTGTGCCTGGGCCACCAGGCCTTCGGCGCGGCCTTCGGGGCCACCGTGACCCGCGCGCCGGAGCTCCTGCACGGCAAGACCTCGCTCGTGGAGCACACGGGGCTGGGCGTCCTTGCCGGGCTGCCGAATCCGTTCATCGCGACGCGGTACCACTCCCTCGCCGTCCTCGAGGAGACGCTCCCGCCGGAGATCGAGGTGACCGGCCGGACCGAGTCCGGCGTGGTGATGGCGATGCGCCACCGCGAGCTGCCCATCGAGGGCGTGCAGTTCCACCCCGAGTCGGTGCTGACCCAGGGCGGCCACCAGATGCTCGCCAACTGGCTGGCGGTCTGCGGGCTGCCGGGCGCGCTGGAGCGGGCTCCGGAGCTCGTGGCGGAGGTCGAGGCGCGGCGGGTCGCGGCCTTCGCCTGAGCCGCGAGGTTGTGCACAACCCTGTGGATAACTACCAAGTTATCCACAGGGCACGGGTGATGAGGCTCAGCCCCCGGCGCTCTTGCTCGGGTTCGCCGACGGCGGTGTCGACGGGTTGTTGTCGCCCTGGCCGACCTTGAGCACGATCTTGTCGGTCTTGAGGTAGGTCTTGCCGACCGTCTGCTGCACCGAGACCACGAGCCCGACCTTCGAGTCGTCGGTCACCGTGATGCTCTGCGTGGTCACGTTGGTGAAGCCGGCCGCCTGGAGCAGCCCCTGGGCCTCGCCGGGGCTCTTGTCGAGCACGTTGGGCATGATCGCCTGGTTGAACTTCGAGACGTAGACCGTGACCGTCGAGCCCGGCTTGACCTGGGTGCCGGACGCCGGGTCGGAGCTCTGGACCTCGTCCTTGGGCTCGGTGCCGTCGCGATCCTGGATCTGCGGCACCAGCTTCAGGCTCTGCAGCTGCTGGGTGGCCTCGTCCTTGCTCATCCGGGTCAGCGAGGGCACGGTGACCAGGGTCGGCGCGCCACAGATCTCGTAGTCGATCTGCGTACCCTGCTTGACCTCGGTGCCGGGCGTCGGGTTCTGCAGCGTCACCACGCCGGGCTGGCAGTTCTCCGTCGAGCCGCCGCGCGGGTCGCCGGTCAGGCCGGACTGGCGCAGCACCTCCGCGGCCTCGCCCTGGTTGCGCCCGGTGATCTGGGGCACCCGCACCGGCGGCTCCTGGTTGGCCAGGTAGAGCCCGATCGCCAGGGCGGACACCGCGAGCAGCCCGAGCACCGTCAGCATCACCACGACGCCGGTGGAGCTCTTGCGCTTCTGCCGCTGGTTGGCCCGGGCCGGCTGGCGCGAGGCGGGCGGCGGCCGGTAGGCGGTGGTCTGCTGGGCCATGACCGCGGCCATCTCGTCCTCGGTCATCACCGGGGGCGCGGAGACCGGGCGGCCGGCCGCGGCGCGCATGACGTCCGCGCGCATCTCGCCGGCCGACTGGTAGCGGTTGAGCGGGTTCTTGGCCAGGGCCTTGAGCACCACCGCGTCGATCTCGGGCGTCACGTCGCGGTTGCTGGAGCTCGGCGGCCGCGGGTCCTCCCGCACGTGCTGGTAGGCCACCGACACCGGGTTGTCCCCGACGAACGGCGGGTGGCCGCAGAGCAGCTCGAAGAGCACGCACCCGGTCGCGTAGACGTCGCTGCGGGCGTCGACCGGCTCGCCGCGGGCCTGCTCCGGGGAGAGGTACTGCGCGGTGCCGATCACCGCCGACGTCTGCGTCATCGTCGTGGCCCCGCTGGCCAGCGCCCGGGCGATGCCGAAGTCCATCACCTTGACCTGGCCGGTCTGCGTGAGCATCACGTTGCCCGGCTTGATGTCGCGGTGGATGATGCCGTGCCGATGGCTGAACTCCAGGGCGGCGCAGATGTCCGCCGTGATCTCCAGCGCCCGCCGCGGCATGAGCCGGCCCTCGGCCGCCAGCACCTCCTTGAGGGTGCGGCCGTTGACGAACTCCATGACGATGTACGGCAGTTCCTCGCCCGCCGGACCGCGCTCCTCGCCGGTGTCGTAGACGGCGACGATCGCGGGGTGGTTGAGGGAGGCGGCGTTCTGCGCCTCCCTGCGGAACCGCAGCTGGAACGTGGCATCGCGGGCCAGGTCGGTCCGCAGCGTCTTGATCGCGACGTCGCGGCCGAGCCGCAGGTCGCGACCCCGATGGACCTCGGCCATACCGCCATAGCCGAGCAGCTCCCCGACCTGGTAACGGCCGCCGAGGAGGCGTGGCTGGGCGGTCATGTCGTGTCGTCCTTCGGTCATCGACTATCTACCTTGCCACGTCATGCGACGGGGATACATTCCAGCTGGTACGCGTGTTGCCCGGGTCATCCCCCGGCGCACTTGCCATTGACGAAGTCCAGCGGGTTGCAGGTGGGGCTGGTCTTGGTGCCCGGCCCGTTGGACGATCCGTTGCCCGGGTCGGCCGTGGTACCGGTCGGCTCGGGGTTGTCGTCGATCGCGCCCTGGTTGACGGTCAGCGTGATCGTCGTGCCCTGCGCGATGTTCTCGCCGCAGGGCACGACCTTGGTGACCGCGTTCGGGAACGCGCCCTTGGTCGGCTCGGCGACAATGTTGACCTTCATGCCCTTGCGCTCGAGCTCGCGCTTGACGAAGTCCCCGGTGCCGGGCGGCCGGCACGCCACGGCGACCGGCTTGCCCGTCGCCTTGGGCGGAGCGGACGACTGGACCGGGGCGGCCGAGGTGGGATTGTCGCCGACCGGGTTCGTCGGCTCGTCGTTGCCCTTGTTGGCCAGGTAGAGGCCGCCGATGCCGACCAGCACCAGCAGCACGACCGCGGCCACGCCGACCAGGAGCAGGTTGTTGTTGCGCCGGCCGCCGCCGTTCGTGGGCCGCGGGCCGGGCGGCGGACCCGGCTGGTAGCCGCCGGTCGAGCCGAGGTAGGTCGCGGTGTCGTTGGAGGGCGGCGGGGCCACGCCGGCGGCCCCGCGCGCGTTGTGGGCGCCGAGGCCCGCGGCGGCACCGGCGGCCGCGCCCGGCACGGCGCCGGGCATGATCCGGGTGCCGGCCGCGCCCGAGGTGGGCGGGCCCGACATCGGCGAGCCGGACATCGGGTGGTTGCCGTAGCCGGGCGAGACGGGCGACGCGGAGACCGGGCCGCCGGAGACCGGGCCGTGGCCCATCGGCGAGCCGGGCGGGCCCATCGGGGCGCCCATCGGCGGGATCGCGGGGCCGGCGGCCGTGCCGCCGGAGAGCTGGCCGGAGACGCGGCGCGCGGCCTGGGCGAGGGCCGCGGCGCTCGGCCAGCGGGCGGCGGGGTCCTTCGCCATGGCCCGCTCGACGAGCTGGGCGACCGGCGGCGGAATGTCGGCGGGCAGCGGCGGCGGCATGTCGCGGACGTGCCGCATCGCGATCTCGAGCGGGTTCTCCCCCTCGAACGGGCGCGCGCCGGAGAGGCACTGGTAGGCCACGACGCCGAGCGCGTAGACGTCGGAGAGCGGGGTGGCCTGGGCGCCCGAGGCCTGCTCGGGCGAGATGTAGGAGGCGGTGCCGAGCACCGAGCCGGCCGCGGTGAGCTGGGCGACGGCGGCCGATCGGGCGATGCCGAAGTCGGTGAGCACCAGCGTGCCGTTGGGGCGCACGAGCAGGTTGCCGGGCTTGACGTCGCGGTGGACGATGCCCTTCTCGTGGGCGGCGTGCAGCGCGTCGGCGGCCTGGGCGATGAGCGCCATGGCGCGGGCCGGGGTCAGCCGGCCGACCCGCGAGAGGGTGCGGGAGAGCGCGTCGCCCTCCACGTACTCCATGATCAGGAAGGCGGTGCCGTTCTCGCTGCCGTAGTCGTAGATGTCCACGACGCCGGGGTGGTTGATGGTCGCCATCGTGCGGGCCTCGCCGCGGAAGCGCTCGGCGAAGCCGGGCTCCTCCATCAGGGCGGAGAGCAGCACCTTGATGGCCACCGTCCGGCCGAGCACCTCGTCGGTGCCCCGCCACACGTCGCCCATCCCGCCGCCGGCGATGCGTTCGTCCAGGCGGTATCGGCCACCGAGGGTGGTGCCGGCGCTCAACATGTCGCGCACCTCATTATCGAATGCCCTTTTCGTCCGCGTATGCCTTCATGATCAGGCCGGCAATCCGAGCCGCCTCGCCGCTGCCACCCTTGCCAGCGTTCTCGAGGAAGACCGCGACCGAGACGATCGGCTTGCCGTCCTTGAGCGCGAAGCCGATGAACCAGCCGTGGTCCTCCGACTCCTCGCCGTTCTCCGCCGTACCGGTCTTACCACCCACGTCCAAGCCCGAGATGCGCGCGCTGCGGCCGGTGCCGTCGTTCGACGTCACGACGCTGAACATCATGTCCTGCAGCTCTTTGGCCACGCCGTCGTTGATCGGCGTGCGCAGCAGCTTGGGCTCGGTGTGGTCGGCGATCGACAGGTCGGAGTTCTGCAGACGGTCGACAATGTAGGGGCGCATCTGCTTTCCACCGTTGGCAACCGTCGCCGCAATCATGGCGCCTTGCAGCGGAGACATCTTCACCTCGCGCTGTCCGATGCTCGACTGAGCGACGGCGGGCGGGTCGACGCGGTTGTCGGTGCCGGCGGTCATGGGGCCGGTGTGGCTGGCCACGATGCCGCAGTAGTTGCGATCCTGGTCCTCGATGAGGCGGGGCTCCTGCTCGAAGCCGAAGGCCTGGGCCATCGACTTGAGCTTGTCGGCACCCACCCGCTCGACACCGATGCGGGCGAAGACCGTGTTGCAGGAGACGGTCAGCGCCTGCTTCATCGTGATGCTGTCGGGGCAGATGCCTTCGTGGGAGTTCTTGATGCGGAAGGTCGAGGTCTCCGGCGGCTGGTAGAACTCGCCACCCTGCACGGTCGAGTCGGGCGTGAGGGAGGAGTCGGCGCTCATCGCCGCCGCCGAGGTGATGATCTTGAAGGTCGAGCCGGGCGGGTAGACCTCCGAGGTCGCCCGGTTGAGCAGCGGCTTGTTCGGGTCGTTGTTGAGCGTCTTGTAGTTCGCCGAGGCCGCGTTGATGTCGTGGGTGCTGAGCAGGTTGGGGTCGTAGCTGGGCAGCGAGACCTCGGCCAGGATCTTTCCGGTGGCCGGGTCGAGCGCGATGGCCGCGCCCTTCTTGATGCCGAGCTTGTTGGTCCCCAGCGCCTGGTAGGCCGTGTCCTGCGTGGCCTTGGACAGGGTCAGCAGGACGTTGCCGCCGGCCGGCTCCTTGCCGGTGAACATCCCGGCGATCCGGTCGGCCGCCTGCTTGTCCGAGGTGCCGATCAGGAAGTCGTTGTTGAGCTTCTCGAGCTTGGTCGAGCCCAGGTTGACCGGCTTGTAGCCGAGGACGGAGGCGTACTCCTCCTTGAGCGGGTACGTCCGCAGGAACTTCAGCGAGTCCCCGGTCGCCTGCGCATCGGCGAGCACGTTGCCACTGGCATCGACGATCTTGCCGCGCGGCCGCTCGTACTCGGTCGCCTGCACGCGCGCGTTGCGCGGGTTGGTGCGATAGTCGTCGGCCTTGACCACCTGGCGGTAGTTCAGGTTCAGGAACAGCATGGCGAACAGCACCATGACCACGACCCCGACCCGGCGCAGCGGGGCGTTCATCGCACGACCTCCGTGGGCATCTCTTTGATCTGGACCGGCGCGCCGCCGCCGCCGGGCGCCGTGCCGCCGAGCCCGGCCGAGGGGGCACCCCCGGCGGGGCGGCGCGACGCGTCGGAGATGCGCAGCAGCAGACCGACCAGCAACCAGTTGGCCACCAGCGACGAGCCACCGGCCGAGAGGAACGGCGTGGTCTGCCCGGTCAGCGGGATGAGCTGGCTGATGCCACCCACGATGACGAACACCTGCAACCCCAGCGTGAACGCGAGGCCGCCGGCGAACAGCTTGCCGAAGGAGTCGCGGACGTTGATCGCCGCGCGCAGGCCCCGCTCGACCAGCAGCAGGTAGGTCACCAGCAGCGCGGTCAGCCCGAAGAGCCCGATCTCCTCGCCGAGGCCGGAGAAGATGAAGTCCGTCCAGACCTCGGGCACCTTGGTCGGCTGCCCGGCGCCGGGGCCGGTGCCGGTGAGCCCGCCGGTGCCCAGCCCGAGCAGCGACTGGACCAGCTGGTAGCCCTTGTTGTCCGCGTCCCCGAACGGGTCGAGCCAGGTGGTCGCGCGCTCGGAGAAGTTGAGGAAGGGGCCGCCGACGGTCTTGCCGAGGAAGTACGCCAGGAACGCGCCGCCGAGGAAGAGCCCGAGGCCGATGATCAGCCAGGAGACCCGCTCGGTGGCGACGTAGAGCGTCACGACGAAGAGGCCGAAGTACATGAGCGAGGTGCCGAGGTCCTTCTCGAAGACGAGGACCATCAGCGACATCAGCCACACGAGCACGACCGGCCCGAGGTCGCGGCCCCGGGGGAAGTCGATGCCGAGGAACCGCTTGCTCGCCAGGGAGAGCACCTCGCGCTTGCGCACCAGGTAGTAGGCGAAGAAGACCAGCAGCGCGATCTTGGCGAACTCGCCCGGCTGGATCGTGAAGCCCGGCAGCTTGATCCAGAGCTTGGCGCCGTGGATCGCCGAGTACCGCGCGGGCAGCACCGCCGGGATCAGCACGAGCACGATGCCGGTGAGGCCGAGCGTGTAGGCGTACCGAGACAGCGAGCGGTGGTCGCGCACGATCGCCAGGAGCGCGACCGCACCCACCACGGCCGCGGCCGTCCAGCCGAGCTGACGGAAGCCGTCGCCGCCGAAGACGTTGAGCTCGGGCCGGTCGACCGCCTTGGTGGTGGCCAGGTCGAGCCGGCGCAGGAAGGCGACGCCGATGCCGTTGATGAGCGCCACGGCGGGCAGGATCGTCGGATCGGCATACGGCGCCAGGAACCGCACCGCCATGTGAGCGGCGAAGAAGATCACCGCGATGATCGCGGTCTGGACCCAGAAGTCGCCCGTGACCTGGCCGATCGCGTTGCCCTCGACGACCGCCGCGTAGATCGTGAGGATGGCGATCACGAAGAGCAGCAGTCCCAGCTCGACGTTGCGCCTGGTCGCGGGGCGGGAGGGCGCCGAGACGCCCGCTCCGCCGCCCATGGGCGACGGAGCTGGAATGGCGGTGGCGGTCACGACTGTCTTCCTTTTCGCCTCAGCACGTCAGCAACTGGCGCCGGGGGTCGGGGTCAGCGTGGCGGACGGGTCGTCGGTCGGTGACGGCGGGACGGCGGGATCCCCGGCGGGCGCGCTGACACCGCCGCTCGGGTTCGAGGTGGCCGACACGGAAAGAGACGCAGAGGCGGAATCGGAGGGTTGCGCCGTCGGGCAGGCCTGCTTGCGGTTGGGGTTGGCCGGGTCCTCGAGCTGGGCCAGCTTGTCCTGGGCCTGCGCGAGGGTGTCGACCTGGATGCCCTGCTTGACGGTGCCCTGGGCGGCCGGCGTGAGGTCGTCGAGGGTGAGCGTCGGGCTCTCCATGTAGACCTCGGAGAGGTCGAGCCAGGCGACCTTGCCGGGCACGCCCTTGAAGATCGCGATCCGGCCGGCATCCGTGGCGCCGACGTAGTAGCGCGACTGGGTCACGCTCCAGCCGTACCAGAGGCCACCCCCGAGCAGGCCCAGCAGCACCACGAGGAGGATCGCGGTGCGCACCGGGTGGCGGCGGGAGCGCTGCTCGCCGTCCTCGCGGGTGTTGCCCGCGGCGTTGGCGCGCTGCTCGGCCTCGTCGTCCGGCACCGGCGGGCGAGGCGCGGCGAGCGCGGCACCTCGAGCCGAGGACATGGACTGGTCCGCTGAGGTCGCCATGCCCCGGTCCTGGGCCGCCGCACCGCCGACGATCGGCCGCGCCTCGACGATGTCCTCGTCGGTGACGTCGGCGACGATCACGGTGATGTTGTCGGGCCCGCCGCCGCGCAGGGCCAGCTCGATGAGCCGGCCTGCGCACTGGTTAGGGTCGACGTACTCGCGCAGCGTGGACTCGATGGTCTCCGCGCTCACCACGCCCGACAGGCCGTCGCTGCAGAGCAGGTAACGGTCGCCGGGCTTGACCTGGCGGACCGAGTACTCGGGGTCCGCGTCGCGGCCGTCGAGCGCTCGGGTCAGCAGCGAGCGCTGGGGGTGGCTGTTGGCCTCCTCCAGGCTGATGCGGCCCTCATCGACGAGCATCTGGACGTAGGTGTCGTCCTTGGTGACCTGGGCGAACTCGCCGTCGCGCACGAGGTATGCGCGCGAGTCGCCGATGTGCACCATGCCCATCTTGGAGCCGGAGAACAGCATGGCGGTCAGGGTCGTCCCCATGCCCTCCATGGCCGGGTTCTCCTCGACCGCGTCTCGGATCTGCTGGTTCGCCAGGTCGACGGCGCCCCGAAGGGTGTCGATCATGGCGTTGCCGGGCACATCCTCGTCGAGTGGCGCCATGGTGGCGATGACGATGTTGCTGGCGACGTCACCGGCGGCCATGCCGCCCATGCCGTCGGCCACGGCAAGCAGCCGCGGTCCGGCGTAGACGGAATCCTGGTTCCCGCTCCGGATCAGACCGCGGTCGCTGCGTGCCGCATAGCGCAAGGTGAGGGTCATGGCCGTAACTCGAGTGAAGTGCGGCCGATGCGAATCGGCACGCCGAGGGGGACGGGGGTAGGCGCGCTGACCTTGGTCTTGTCGAGGTAGGTGCCGTTGGTGGAGCCCAGATCCTCGAGGTACCACTGGCCGGCGCGCGGCACGAGACGGGCGTGCTTGGACGAGGCGTAGTCGTCGGTTATCACCAGCGTCGAGTCCTCGGCGCGCCCGATCGTGATCGGAGCCTCACCAAGGGTGATGCGGGTGCCTGCCAGCGCGCCTGCGGTGACGAAGAGCTGGTTGGCGGTCTTGCCCCGCTTCACCTTCGCCGGACGGCCGGGAGCCGTCACCGCACCAACCCCCCGGGGCGCAGCGACGATCCGGCTCGAACGCGAGCCCGCGAACAGGTCCCGGCGGATCACTCCCACGACCGTGAATACGAAGATCCACAGCAGCACGAGCAGCCCGTACCGGGCGACAGTGATGACGAATTCCATCTACGACGCGCTCATTCAGATCCGCCTACGTGAAGTACGGTCATCCATCCACGCGGTAGGTCAGCGTGGTCGTGCCGAGCTGGATCATGTCACCGGGGTTCAACGCGACAGCCGAGACGCGTTGGCCGTTGACCATCGTGCCGTTCGTGGAGCCGAGATCGGTCAGCACGACCTGCGCCCCGTCGAAGTCGAGCCGCGCGTGGCGACGCGAGATCCCGACATCGGGGAGCCGCATGTTGGCCTGGTCGCCCCGGCCGATCACGGTCGAACCGATCGACAGAGGGTAGCTTCGCCCGTCGCCGGACACCAGTCGAACGTTGCGCGCCGGGCCGCCGGGTCCGCCGGGCGGGGGCCCGTAGCCGCCGCCGGCCGGCTGCTGGTTGTAGCCACCATACGGGTCCGGGGTCGGCGGGGGCGCGACGTCGGCGCCGGTGTAGACCTCGGCGGTCACGCGGAACATGCCGGTGTCGAGCCCGTCGCCGCGCTCGATCTCGACGATGACATCGCCGTAGACCGTCCAGCCCTGCTCGCCGATGAACTCGGCCTGCGACTGGGCGAGCTCCTGGGCGAGCGCGGCGGCATACGGCGCCAGCCGGCTGTGGTCGTAGGGGGACAGGTCGATCACGTAGCGATTCGGCACGAGCGTGCGCCCGCCGGCCAGAATCGCCTTGTGGGCTTCCGCCTCCCGTTGCATGGCGTTGAGGATCTCCACGGGGTGGACGACCCCCTTGAAGACCTTGGCGAAGGCCCCCTCGACCAGGCCCTCTAGGCGCTTCTCGAAGCGCTGCAGCACACTCACCGGTTCCTCCTCGGGTTCCGAGGTCATGATGGTATCCGGACGTCGCACGCCCGTATGCAAGCTGACCGGCTGGCCCGTGCTACTCTTCCGTGGCGCCCAGGGAAGCCTAGTGCCTACCCGGTGATTCTGCCGAGTGGGACTTGAGTTATGCTCTGACGCGCCGGACCAAACGAAGCTTGCTTCAGATGGTCCAAGGGGAAGTGGCGGAATGGCAGACGCGCACGGTTCAGGTCCGTGTGCCCGAAAGGGCGTGGGGGTTCAACTCCCCCCTTCCCCACCGCTGAGGCGGCTCCTGCTCAGGCAGCGGAGCCGCCTTTCGCCGTATCAGCGGTGGATCCTTCGCGCTCCCTTCGGTCGCTCCCCATTGGGGGGCTCCCGCCCACCCAAACCCCCCGGTCGCTGGTTGCGGTCCGTCTGCTGGGTGCGGTCTTCTGCACTCGGCCTTCGGCCCTCGTGACTTGCTTCGCTTCGTCGGGTTCGTGGCTTTGTTCGTCTGCGGCTGCGGGGGGCTTTGTGTCGCCACGGGTATGCTGCCGTCTCGTGAGCGTTGCACTAGTGACCGGGTCGGCCGGACTCATCGGATCTGAAGCCGTGCGCCACTTCGCCTCTCTGGGGCTGGACGTTGTCGGCATCGACAACGACATGCGCAAGCGCTTCTTCGGCGCCGAGGCCTCCACCGCCTGGAACGTGGTCCGTCTTACGAGTGACCTCGGCGAGGCGTACACCCACCACGACGTGGACATCCGGGATCGCGACGCGCTCGCGGCGATCTTCAAGAGGTATGCGAAGGACATCGCGGTCGTCATCCACACGGCGGCCCAGCCGTCGCACGACTGGGCGGTCCGCGACCCCTTCACGGACTTCGACGTCAACGCCGGCGGCACCCTCAACCTGCTGCAGAACGTGCGCGAGCACTGCATCGAGGCGCCGTTCATCCACTGCTCGACCAACAAGGTCTACGGCGACCGGCCCAACTCGCTGCCCTACGACGAGCTCGAGACCCGCTGGGAGATCCAGGCCGGCCACGAGTACGAAGGCGGCATCAAGGAGGACATGTCGATCGACTCGTGCCTGCACTCCGTCTTCGGCGCCTCCAAGGTCGCCGCCGACGTGATGGTGCAGGAGTACGGGCGCTACTTCGACATGAAGACCGCCTGCTTCCGCGGTGGCACGCTGACCGGCCCGGCGCACTCCGCGACCGAGCTGCACGGCTTCCTCGCCTACGTCATGCGCTGCAACATGGAGCGCCGGACCTATCGGATGTTCGGCTACAAGGGCAAGCAGGTCCGAGACGCCATCCACAGCCACGACGTGACCAGCGCGTTCGAGGCATTCTTCCGCAACCCGCGCTCCGCCGCGGTCTACAACCTCGGCGGCGGGCGGCACTCGAACACCTCCATGCTCGAGGCGTTCGCGCTGGCCCAGTCGATCACCGGTAACGAGATGGTGACCGAGTACCACGAGGCCAACCGGGTCGGCGACCACATCTGGTGGATCGGGTCGAACGAGCGCTTCCAGATGGACTACCCGGACTGGAAGCAGGTCTACGACGTGCCCATGATCTGCCAGGAGATCTACGAGGCCAACGTCGGCAAGTGGACGCCGGAAGCCTGACGTCGTGATCGATCAGGGCAAGCGGAACGTCCTCGGCGTCGAGGTCAGCGCCGTCGACTACGACAGCGCCGTCGACAAGGTGATGAGCGCGGCCCGTGACGGGCGCTCGCTGGCCGTCACCGCCCTCGCCGTGCACGGGGTCATGACCGGCGTGCAGGACAAGGCGCACGGGGCCCGGCTGAACTCCTTCGACCTCGTGACGCCCGACGGTCAGCCGGTGCGGTGGGCCCTCAACCTGCTCCACCACGCCCAGCTCGCCGACCGGGTGTACGGGCCGGACCTGACCCTCAAGGTGCTCGCCGCGAGCGCCGAGGAGGGCCTGCCGGTGTACTTCTACGGCTCCACCCAGGAGACGCTGGACCGCCTCGCCGGCAAGCTGCACGAGCGCTTCCCGGCCCTGAAGATCGCCGGGATGGAGCCCTCCAAGTTCCGCCCGGCCGCCGACGGTGAGCCGGAGCAGATCGCGGCCCGCATCAAGGCCTCGGGCGCTCGGGTCGTCATGGTCGGCCTGGGCTGCCCCCGCCAGGAGGTGTTCGTCTACGCGATGAAGCACCTGGTCGACGCGCCGATGCTGGCCGTCGGCGCGGCGTTCGACTACCACGCCGGGGGCCTGAAGAACCCGCCCGCCTGGATGCAGCGCTACGCGCTGGAGTGGCTGTGGCGGCTCGGGCTCGAACCGAAGCGGCTCTGGCGGCGGTACATCCTGCTCAACCCGAACTACCTGGCCCGCCTCGGCGCCCAGAAGACCCGCCTCTGGCGCGCCGCGCCGCCCGCCCCCGCGACCGAGCCGCTCAAGACGTTCGCGGTCTGAACATGCTGATGGGCGCCGCGACGGCGCCCATTCCGCATTCTTTGGGATTTGTCACATCAAGCGGACAATTCCCGCATCGTGAGAAGGTCAGCGGCCGGTGATGGCGTCGACCTTCGCGGTGCGGCGCTTGAAGGTGCCCCGCTTCTCGAAGGCGCGCTCGGCCGGCCACAGCATGAGGGCGAGCGGGGCCGCGATGTACCAGCGGTCCAGCATCACGTACGCGACGATGTTCGCGACGACGCCGAGGGCGTAGAGACCGATCAGCCAGTCGATTCGCCGATCGCCGAGGCCGCGCTTGTGGTAGGCGTCCAGCACGCCGAATGCGCCGACACTCAACGCCAGCAGGCCGAACCCGCTGACACAGGCGAAGATCAGATCCGAATCGGTCACGTCAGTTCCTCCTTGCTCCGCTGCCCGTTACACCGGCAAACTTCGACCCAAGCTAAGCGGACATTTCAAGATCGACCATCAACTTTGCGACACGGCACTCGGCCGAAGGTGGCGCGACCAATCGGACATTCAGCCGATACCACTGATCTTGCCCACCGTGTTGATGCATCGGCCACGCGGCCGCGGTCTTGAGGCGTCTCTGCCTTCACGTGGGCGCCGGCCGCGCCCAGGGATCGAGCCAGAAGGATGTTCGAGCACCGGTGCTCATGACGGGCCCCGGCCACGCTGACGACGCACCCGGAGCCCGTCCGACCTCCCCAGGTCGAGTCCTCCCTGCTTTGTACAGGGTGCGGATCGACCTGTCGATAGACAGGCAAGGGCGCACGCTCGCCCTACTTCAGCTGCCGGGACTCCTGGGAGTAGATGAGCTCCAGGATGCTGCGCGCCGCCTCGAACCAGCGGTCCAGCCACTCCTGCTGCGGCATGGTGCCCTTCGGCGGCAGCTCCATGAGCAGGCCGCGCAGCAGCGGGTGGTCGGCCATCGACCCGGTCGGCGTGTCCAGCCAGGAGTCGCGGCCGAACATCGGCTCGGTCAGCGGGGAGGCGGAGCTCAGCGAGCTGGAGCTCAGCGAGCCTCCGGTGAGCGGGCCGAGGTCCGCGACGAGCGACGACTCGGGAAGCTTGGGCGGCGTCATGTCCAGCGGCATCGTCGCCCGGTCCAGCGGCGAGCCGTTGCGCGGGGACAGGTCGTCGAGCGGCCCGTCGCCGAGGCCGTCGCGGCGACCGCCCGGACGGTAGCTACCCAGTTGCCCGGAGAAACGGTCGTCGGTCTTCGACGATCCGTTGCCGAAGTTTTCGGGGCCAATGTTCACGGTAGGAAGCCTTATCTCACTCGGGGGGAAGTGTCGGAATCGGGCGATTCGCGGCACTCACTCCTACAACGACGTTGCTGGTGCAACGGCCACGCTCCGGGGCAAACACCGGGCGAAAAACCCCCGCCCGCACCGGCGCGTCGCGCCCGGGGCCCCGAAAACGTCCGGCCCGTCCCGCTGGCGAATCGCCGCGGAAACGGGCCGGCCGGATTGGCGCGGGGCGTGATGTCACGCCAGGTCGAACTCGCCGTCCTTGGTGCCGCCGACGAAGGCCACCCACTCCTCGGGCGTGAACAGCAGAACCGGACCGGTCTTGTCCTTCGAGTCGCGGAGCGCCACAGCCCCGCCGGCGAACGCGACCTCGACGCAGTTGTCCGAGTACGGCCCGCTGCGGGTGCTTTTGCGCCACGCGGCACCGTCGAGGTTCACGCTGAAGCCCTTGGCTTCGATCTCCACTACAACTCCTTTGCCAGCTTCACGAACATCGACACTGACTCGTCCGGACGCAGTGCGTTGGCGCGCAAGTAGTCAAAGATGAATCCGTAGCGCTGAAGCTCGTCGTCCTTCTCGAGAAAGAGGCCGCCGGCCGCGTTCGACGCGAACGCGAAGTTCTGCCCGGCAGACTCGTCGTACAGCAACATCGTGAAAGCCCCGTCCATCCCGGCGTGCGCACCGGCGGAGAAGGGCAGGACCTGGAGAGTCACGTTCGGCCAGCCGGCCGCCAGAGCAAGATGCTCGAGCTGGCGACGCATGACCGCCCTGCCACCCACCGGGCGGCGCAGAACGGCCTCGTCCAGCACCACCCAGAGATCGATCGGGTCATCCTGAGTGAGTAACGACTGTCGGCTTATTCGGACACGCACGCGTTTCTCGACATCCGTGGCACCGATGTCGGGGCGGGCGGCGTGAATCATGGCCTGCGCGTATTCCTCGGTCTGCAACAGCCCGGGGACGACGAGCGCCTCATAGGAGCGGATGTGGTCGGCGGCGGCCTCGAGGCCCACGTAGGCGCTCGTGAGCACGTCGCCGTACAGCTGCCACCAGCCCTTCTGCCGCGCCTCGCGCGCGATCTTCAGCAGCTGGTCGGCGTATTCCGGGTCGACCCCGTAGATGTCGAGCATGTCGCGCACGTCGCGGGGCGTGACGCCGGTCTGCCCGGTCTCGATCCGCGAGATCTTCGAGCCGGAGCACTCCAGCCGCTCGGCGACCTGGTCGATGGTGACGTGTGCGGCCTCGCGCAGCCGTCGCAGTTCCATGCCCAGCTGCCTGCGCCGGAGGGTCGGGCTGCCTCGTCGACTTGCCACGTTCGTCGCACCTCCACGCCGCGGGATCCAGGTATAGATCAGCGCAACATCGTAGAGCCGCGCAAGGCTGCTCGGCACAACATTCTGTGACTCATACCTGCGGTGGAAAGTTCGACTTGCAAGTTGCATTGATCACCGTTGTGGGGCAACCTGTCCGTGTAGCTGGGGTCACGGATTGTTCACTGGGCCGACCAATCCCCCTCAAGTGGACGCAGCGACAAACGATCCAGCCGATCGGCGGTTACGGACAAGCCCCCGCGAAGGGCCCCGTGACCAGCCCCTTCCCCCCCAGGCCGACGGAGAAGACGGGAGTCCCACCGTGTTACCGAGGACAGGTGACGTGCTGCGCGTGACGAAGACCGCGAGTGTGCAGTTCACGCAGCCCATGCTGTTCCGAGTGATCCGCGTGCACGACTGGCAGACCTACGACGGCTGGGCGTGGCTGGACGGGTATCAGCTCAACACCTCGGGCGACGCCGTGGAGCGCCGCTCGATCTTCGTCCTGCTCCAGGGCCTGCAGCCGGGCTTCGTCACCCGCAACCAGCGCTCCGCCGCCCCGGCACGGGCCGGCATTCCGGTCACCGTCGGCTGACCGGCCCTCCTCCGTTCTCCGTGGCCCGCCTTCGCCACGCCCTCAGCGGCTGGCGGAGACGCTGGGCTGCGGATTCGCCGACGCCGGCGGGGCCACGGCGACCGAGAGGGTGACCGTCTCGCCCGCCAGCACCGTCGCGCCCTCCCCGGGCCGGGAGGACAGCACCTCGCCCGGCGGCAGCGAGTCGTCCACCGTGCGCTCCACCCGCACGTCGAGCCCGAGCTCCTGCAGCTTCACCGTCGCCTCGGCCAGCGAGTTGCCCCGCAGCGGCGGAATCGTCACCGGGCCGGGCGGCGCGCTCGCGGGGGCCTCCGTGGACGGCGCGGCCGAAGGCGGCGGCGGGGCACTGGACGGCGGCGGCGCGGACGAGGCCGCGGCGGGCGTGGAGCTCGAATCGACGACCTCGGGTGCGTTGCGGCCCTCGGCGGTCGCGCGGTAGATGAGGTACAGCCCGACGCTGAGCGCGGCGACCAGCACCAGCGCGACGATGCCGACGACGACCGGCATGAGCCAGGAGCGCCCCTGGTACGGGTCCTCTTCCTCCTCGGTCCACTCCGGCTGCGCGGACGGGCGCAGCGCGGGGTCGCCGGGCACGGGCACGCCGGCGCGGGCCGACCAGCGCTCGCGCTGCGCGTCGGCGTAGGTCTCCTCCACGACCCGGGCCGTCGGCCGGACCCGGCGGACCGGTTCGGCATCCGGGGGGCGGACCTGGGTGGCATCCGGATC
Organism: Dactylosporangium sp. CA-139114; assembly: GCF_050955725.1. Lineage (NCBI taxonomy): Bacteria > Bacillati > Actinomycetota > Actinomycetes > Micromonosporales > Micromonosporaceae > Dactylosporangium > Dactylosporangium sp. CA-139114. The sequence goes on along the minus strand of NZ_CP192080.1, from coordinate 52,498 downwards.
GGGGCGCTGGACCCGCGTCGCGTCGGCGTCTGCGTCGTCCTCGTCGCCCTCGAAGGGCCAGAACGGCTGCGTCGAGGACTCGTCGTCGCGCTCGTTCGCCATACCTCCAGTTCACCATCATGTCCTCCCGGTCCGCCGCAACGCCGCGAGATGGCCACCCGCGCGCCTCGCCCGGAGGGTTCTGACGCACCCCCGGCTTGGACTCGCCGAGGTGGACGGGTGGGCTTATGCTGCGCGGCATGGCGGCGAGAAGCTGGGCGACCTCAATATCTACGGCGATCGGCGTCGCGGCCGGCGCCGGTGCCGCGCAGCTCGGGCTCGGCTACGGACTCGGCATCATCTCCTGGCAGCCGACCGGCGACAGCGCCACCGTCTGGGTCAGCAGCATCGCCTGGGTGACCTGGCTCGCCGCGTCCTCGACGGTCATCGGCGCGATCTGTGCCGACCGGCTCGCCGGCGCCGGGGCAATGGTCCCGGCCGACCCCGAGAGCGTCGGCGGCAAGGCCCACACGATCGCCTGGCGCATGGTCATCGCGCTCGCCGCGGCCGTCGGCTCGCTGATCATCGTGCCGCTCGTGGCCATCCCGTCGCGGGTGCCGCGGCCGGACAACGCCGCGCCCTACTTCACTGCGGGCGGCTACGCCGTCGCCGGCCTGATCGTCGGGCTGCTCATGGCCATCGGCGCGCTGTCCGTCCGAGCCGTTGCCGCGAACGTCATCGCCTCGTCGGCCTGGGTGTGGACGCTCGCCGTGGTCGCCGTCGCCGACGTCGTGCGCGCCGACGGGAACACCGCCACCGCCGCGCAGCTCGGCACCTGGCAGTTCACCGACGCCACCTGGATCAACGGCATGGTCAACCTGCCGAGCGCCCTGCTCATGATCGTGGCCGCGCTGCTCATCGGCGCCCTGGCCGCCTGGCCCGCCAGCCGCCGCGGCGACAACCGCGTGGGCGTGGCCTTCGCCGGCGGCGCCGGCCCGCTGCTGGTGGCCATCGCGTACTCCCTCTCCAAGCCCGTCCTGGGCGAGCACGACCCGCACCTGTCGGCGTTCTTCATCACGCCGTACGTGGTGCTGGCCGGCCTGGCCGGCTCGGTCATCGTCTCCTCCATCGGCCCGCGCGGCTCGCGGGCGCAGTCCCGGGCCGCCCGCCGCGCCGCCGCCGAGGACCGCGACGCCCGCTCGGCGGCCGAGTACAACGACTGGCACGCCGCGCTGGCCGAGGTGGACGCGGCCGAGAACCGCCGCCGCGACTCCGAGGAGGAGGCGACCGCCAAGGAGCCCGTCGCGGTCGGGGCCGCCCCCGTGCTCGACTCGGCCACCGACCTGGAGTCGGACGCCTACGCCCCCTCGCGGGCCTACGGCGGCGGCAGCGTCGAACCCGCGGGCCGCACCTACTCCTCCGACGCCTCGAAGCGCGCCTACGCCGAGGAGACCGTCGGCGAACAGCCCGCGCTCGCCGCCTCGACCAGCTCGTCGACGACGTCCACGGGGCGCGCCTCCGTCGCGCCGCTCTGGCCGGAGGAGCCGGGCGCCGGGGAGTCGAGCACGGAGGACGAGAAGAAGAAGCCCGCGCGAGGACGGGGCCGGGGTCGCGCCAAGCCGTCCGAGTAGCCGATCCGGGCCGCCCGTGCGGCGTGCTTGCATACTGCGGTGTTCGCCGCGTGGGTCGTCAGGTTGCGCTGGGTCGTCGTCGGGCTGTGGCTGGCGGTCACGATCGCCGGGGCCGTGTTCGGCGGAGGGCTGTTCGACCGCCTGAGCAGCACCGGCACCAACCGGCCGGACAGCGAGTCGGCCGTCGGGCAGCGGCACATCGACGAGCTCGCGCCCACCGGCTCGCAGGTGTTCGCGGTGGTGGAGGGGGCGGACCCGTACGACCCCGGCCTGGTCGCGAGCATCGGCTCGGCGGCGCGGGAGATCCGCGCGATGCCCGGGGTCAAGGAGGTCAACGACCTCTACACGGGCGTCGGCGGCCGCATCGGCGCGGACAACCGCAGCGTGAGCGTGCAGGTGGAGCTCGTCCCGGGCCTGGCCGACGCGCCGCGCGAGGAGCTGGAGGACCGGGTGCGGGCCCGCCTCGAGCGCATCGCGGCGCCCAGCGTGCAGGTCGGCGGGGACAAGCTGGCCGAGCGCGCGTTCGCCGAGCAGTCCGTGCACGACCTCGCGATCGGCGAGAGCGTCGCCTTCGCGGCCCTGCTCGTCGCGCTGTACCTCTTCTTCGGCGGCTTCCTCGCCGCCGCGCTGCCGCTGGCCGTCACGGTCGCGAGCGTCACCGGGTCGCTGCTCGTCCTGCTCGGGCTGAGTCACGCGACGAAGGTCAGCGAGTATTCCCTCAACGTCGTGACGCTGCTCGGGATCGGGCTGGCGGTCGACTATTCCCTGCTCATCGTGGCCCGGTACCGCGAGGAGCGGCTCAGCCACGACCCGGACGAGGCGCTGCGGGTCGCCGTGCGGCGGGCCGGCCGCGCGGTCGCGATCTCGGGCCTCGCGGTGACGCTGACCCTGGCCGGGCTGACCGCGTTCGCCGAGCCGCTGCTGGCCGCGGTCGCCCTGGGTGGGGCGGCGGTCGTGGCGCTGGCGACGCTGTCCGCGCTGACGCTGGTCCCCGCCCTGATCTCGCTCACCGGCGACCGGATCGGGCCCGCGGCCACGGTCCGCTGGGGCGGCCTGCTGGCCCGGCTGGCCGCGCGGGCGCAGCGGGATCCGTCCCGGGTGGCCCTGCTCGCGGCCGTCGGGCTGCTGGTGCTCGCCGCGCCCCTGCTCGGGGCCAACCTCGCCAACTCCGACGCCCGGGCGCTGCCGAGTTCGAACGAGGCGCGGCGGGCGTACGACGTGATGGAGTCGAAGTTCCTCAACGACACTCCCCCGACGGTCTCGGTGCTGCTGCGGGCCGGGCCGGAGCGCGCGGACGTGCGGGACCTGATGAACCGGATCGCCGGGCAGCTGCCGGCCGAGGTCCTGCGCCAGGACGTGCGCGCCGACGTCCCGGCCGGCTGGACGATCCTCGACCTGACGCCCAAGGGCCGCGTCGGCGACCGGCAGAGCTACGACCTGGTGCGCAACGTCCGCGCGCTGCCCACGCCCTACGCGAAGTGGGTGACCGGCCCGGCGGCCGAGGTCGTGGACTACCGCGACTCCCTCGCCGGGCGCCTGCCCGTGGCCGCGCTCGTCGTCCTGCTCGTCACCGTGGTGCTGCTGTTCTGGCTGACCGGCTCGGTGGTCGTCCCGCTCAAGGCCGTCCTGATGAATCTGCTGACCCTGGCCGCGACGCTCGGCGTGCTGATCGTGGTGTTCCAGTGGGGCTGGGGCCAGGTGCCGCTCTTCTTCGACTCGTGGGGCGGGCTGGACCTGACCACGCCGGTGCTGCTCTTCGTGTTCATCTTCGGGCTGTCCATGGACTACGAGGTCTTCCTGCTCGCGCGGATCAAGGAGGAGTACGACCAGCGCCCCGACACCGACCGGGCGGTGCTGCGCGGGATCACCCGCTCGGGCCCGGTGGTCACCGCGGCGGCGATCTGCATCGGGATCGTGTTCCTGGGCTTCGCCGCCGGCGGGCTGGTCGCCGTGAAGGAGATCGGCGTCGGCATGGCGGTGGCGATCCTGCTCGACGTGACCGTCGTGCGCGGTCTGCTGCTGCCGGCCCTCATGGGGATGCTCGACCGCTGGAACTGGTGGCCCCGCCGGCACTGACCGAATATTGACAATCGTCGTGGTTCTGACGCGTGGCTACTGCGACGGGCCTCGGCTCAGTACCCTTCGACAACATGTCTCCCGTTGCGGATCATGATCCGCGCAATGCCGGGGCAGGCTTCGCCGCGACGCTGCGAGCCAGCCGCCTGGAACGGGGGCTCACCCAGGACGAGCTGGCCGCCCGGTCCGGGCTGGGTGTGCGCACCCTTCGCGAGCTCGAGCGCGGGCGGGTCGCCCGGCCGCAGCGCAACACCCTCGCCCTGCTGGCCGACGCGCTCGACCTGACCGGCTCGGCCCGCGAGGCGTTCCTGAACTCGGCCGCGAACCGCAACCTCGGCCCGCGGCACGACAGCGTGGCCCGCCGTTCCCGGCACGTGGAGAAGCCGGTCCTCGCACCGCTGCCGGTGCCGAGCCACGCGGCCCGCACCGCGCTGCCGCTGCCCACCATGCCGCCCCTGGTCGGACGCGACGCGGACATCGCCGAGCTGCTGGGCCTGCTCGGGTCCGGCTCGGCGGAGATCATCGCGCTGATCGGGATGGCCGGGGTCGGCAAGACCGGGCTCGCGCACGCGGTCGCGCACCGCACGGTCGCGGCCGGCTGGACCGCGGTCTCCGTGACCGTCACCGACATCTCCCAGCCCACCGACATCTTCTCCGCCGTCGCGGCCGTCTTCGGCGTGGCCCGCGCCGAGGAGCTCATCGAGCGCTTCGGCGACCATCCGCACGGCGACCGGGCGCCGGCCGCGCTGCTGGTGCTCGACGGGGTGGACCACTCGCCCCGGGCCGCGGCCGAGGCCATCGCGTGGCTGCGGGCCCGGGTGCCGGCCCTACGCGTGCTGGTCACCAGCCGCCGCCCCCTCGCCGGGGATCTGCCGGGCGTCGTGGACTGGCAGGTGCACCCGCTCGAGGTGCCGGTCGGGCGGCGGCTCGACCCGGCGGAGCTGCGCCGGGTGCCGGCCGTGGCGCTGTTCGTGCAGCGGCTGCGGGCGGTGCGGCGCGAGCCGGTCCGGGACGACGAGCTGGCCACGATCGCGGAGCTGGTGCGCCGGTTCGACGGGCTGCCGCTCGCCATCGAGCTCGCGGCCGCGCGCGGGCGGGTGCTGGAGCTCGGGGAGCTGCTGGCGCGGTACGGCAACCGCGTCCTCGACCTCGCCGCCACCGACCCGGCCGGCCGCCGGCTGCGTGACGCCGTCGCCGACAGCTACGCGCTGCTGGCCGGGCACGAGCAGGCGGCCCTGCGCCGGCTCGCGACGTTTCGCGGGAAGTGGTCGGTCGAGCTGGCCGAGGCCCTGCTCGACGGGGTGGTCGACGACGTCGAGGCGGTGCTCGACCGGCTGGTCGGGCTGGGGCTGGTGAGCGTGCGCGGCCCGGGCGACCTGCGGTTCCGGCTCCTCGACGTGGTCTTCGACTTCGCCGCCGAGCGCTGCGCCGACGCCGGGGAGCTGCGCGCCGCCCGCCTGCGGCACGCCGAGGTCGTCACGCGGACGGCGGTGCGGATCTCGGCCGAGCTGACCGGGGCGGGCAGCGCCGCGGCGGTGCTGCGGCTGGACTACCTCAACAGCGACATTCGCACGGCGCTGCGCTACGCGTCCGTCCGCGATCCCGAGCTCGCGCTGCGGCTCGCCGGGGCCATCCCGCGCTGGTGCCGGCTGCGCGGGCGCGACGTCGAGGGCTTCCACCTGCTGCGCCGGCTCCTCGACGACCGGCGCACGGCGGGCTGCGATCCCGTCATCCGGGCCTGGGCGCAGGTCGGCGCGGCGATGCTCGCGGCCGCGCACGGGCGCGGGGCCGGCGAGGTGTGCGCGACCGAGGCGGCCCTGACCGTGCTCGCCGCGCGCGGCGACGTCACCGGCGAGCTCACCGCGCGGGCCGTCCTCGCCGGGATCTGGCAGGCGCTCGGCGGCAGCGACGAGGCCCGCCGGCACAACGAGGCCGCCCTCGGCCTGGCCATCCGCTCCGGCCGGGCGCGCGAGATCGCGGTCGTGCAGAACAACCTCGCCTGGCACGACGTGCTCGCCGGCGACCTGGGTGCGGCCGGGCGGCGGCTCGAGGGCGCGGGGCGGCGCGCGCTGGAGGCGGGCGACACCCGGCTGCGGGCGCTCACGGAGGCCAATCTCGCCGAGGTCGCCCGGCTCGACGGCCGCTTCGAGGAGGCGATCGCGCTGGCCCGGCGGGCCGCGATCGCGATCGCCGAGGTCGGGGACCCCACGCACCGGGTGCGGGTGCTGGGCACCCTCGGCCAGGCGTTCGCCGAAAGCGGACGGGTGGGCGAGGCCTCCGCGGTGCTGTCCGAGCTCGCCGCGGTGCCCGGCAGCACGGGGATGGCGGCGCTGGTCAGCGGCTATCTGGCGCTGGAGCGCGGGGCCCGGGCCACGGCGGCGGTCGCGTTCGAGTCGGCCGCGAACCTCCTGGCCGGCCGCGACGACGTCAGGGACGTGCTCGAGGCGCTCGTCGGCCTGGCGGTGAGCGCCGAGCCGGCGGGGCGGGAGCGGGCGCTGTCGGACCTCGCGGGGGTGCGGGAGCGGGCCGGGATCCGGCTCCTGCCGCGCGAGCATCGGCTGCTCGACCGGCTTGAGGGCACGGACGAAGACCCCCTGGGTGCGTTGACACGCCGACCCACCTAACTTCGCCCGTGCTCGAAAAGGCTAGGCGAGGCAGAAGCGGACGAAAGCGATAAGCCGGACGTCCGTTCCGGACCTGCCGGTAGTTCTGCCGGTGGCCGATTTGTCGACCGGCATCGACGGGCGTAATGGTTGAGGGGTGCCTCAGGCGGCGTTGCGCATCGACGGAACGCCGGAGGTGGCGTCCGGGCGGACCGCGTCGCGGATGGTCCGCAGGCCGCCGAGCAGGGTCTCCAGCTCGGCCGGGCCCAGGCGCCCGGTGAACCACTGCTCGATCAGCGCGATGTGGCCGGGCAGGACCTCGCGCATCTTGGCCAGTCCGCGCTCGGTGACGACGGTGAACGAGCCGCGGCGGTCGGTCGGGCAGGCCCGGCGCATGGCCAGGCCGTCGCGCTCGAGGCGGTCGACCACGCGGGTCACGCCGCTCGTCGACAGGCCGGTCTGCGCGGCGAGGTCGGTCATGCGCAGCTCGCCGCCCGGGGAGCGGGCCAGGCGCACCAGCACCTCGAAGTCGACGTTGCCGAGGCCGTGCTCGGCGAGCTGGACGTTGAGCCGCGCGTTCACGCCGGTGAAGGCCTCCACGAACAGCCCCATGGCGGTGATTCGCGGGTCTTCCAGCATTTCGTCGGTCACAGTGCGAGTCTAACAGAGAGAGCTTGACGTACGAGAGTCTGCCGAGTGTATATTTGCGGCGACAATCTTCTTCGCAGCCGCACAACCGAGGAGTCGCCATGACGGCACCCACCAACACCCGTGACTACAACGGCCTCACCATCCCCACGCCCGGCAAGTTCGAGATCGACCCGGCGCACACGCGGGTCAGCTTCGTCGCCCGGCACATGATGGTCAGCAAGGTGCGCGGCGGCTTCACCAGCGCCAGCGGCAGCATCGTCGTGGCCGAGGACCCGCTGCAGTCGACGGTCGAGGTCAGCATCGACGCGGCCAGCATCGACACCGGCGTGGCGGACCGGGACGGCCACCTGCGCAGCCCCGACTTCCTGAACGTGGAGCAGTGGCCGACGCTCACCTTCAAGAGCACGCGCGTCGTGGGCCTGTCCGGCAACGAGTTCAAGCTCGTCGGCGACCTGACCATCCGCGACGTCACGCGCGAGGTCGAGCTCGACGTGGAGTTCGAGGGCCACGCGAAGAGCCCGTGGGGCCAGGAGGTCATCGGCTTCTCCGCGACGACCGAGATCGACCGCGAGGAGTTCGGCATCACCTGGAACCAGGCCCTCGAGACCGGCGGCGTGCTCGTCGGCAAGAAGGTCAAGATCGAGATCGGCGCCGAGGCCGTCCGTCAGGGCTGACGCCGAGCCGGCGATTGGTCGGCTTTGCCGCGTATAGCGGCAAGGCCGGAGTTTGACCATCGTGCAGAGGGTGGGCGAAATCTCCCACCCTCTGCAAGGTTCCGCTCACCCCCCGCTGCCATCACGTCCTTTTTGTCCCTAGCGGTACATCTGGAACTCCTCCTAACGTGGGGGGTCCAAGAGGGGGCCAGGGGGCGAGGCATGGGCCAGGACGTCACACGGGGTGCTTTCTCGCGTGAGGACCGCGCTCGATACCGGCGCAAAGTACGTCGTTGCCTCGACGTCTTCGCGCTCATGCTCAACGACTTCCGCTTCGACTCCGACCGGCCCATGACGGGCCTGGAGATCGAGGTCAACCTGATCGACCCGGACGCGCAGCCCGCCATGCGCAACGCCGAGGTGCTGGCCGACCTGGCCGACCCGACGTTCCAGACCGAGCTGGGCCAGTTCAACCTCGAGATCAACGTCGCGCCGCGGCTCATCGAGGGCGACGGCCTGGAGGTGCAGGAGCGCGAGGTCCTCGCCAGCCTCCTGCACGCCGACGAGCGGGCCCGCAAATCCGACGCGCGCCTGGTGCTGATCGGCATCCTGCCGACGCTGCGGCCCGAGCACCTGGTGCTCGCGAACATGTCGCGCGACCCGCGGTACATGCTGCTGAACGACCAGATCATCAACGCGCGCGGCGAGGACATCGCGCTCGACATCCGCGGACACGAGCGGCTCGAGGCGCAGTCGGACTCCATCGCCGGCGAGTCGGCGTGCACGAGCGTGCAGTTCCACCTCCAGGTCGCGCCGGAGGCGTTCGCGCAGGCGTGGAACGCGTCGCAGGCGATCGCGGGCATCCAGGTCGCCGTCGGGGCCAACTCGCCGTTCCTCTTCGGCCGGCGCCTGTGGGCCGAGACCCGCATCGCGCTGTTCGAGCAGGCCACCGACACGCGGCCGGAGGAGCTCAAGGCGCAGGGCGTGCGGCCGCGGGTCTGGTTCGGGGAGCGCTGGATCACCTCGATCTTCGACCTGTTCGAGGAGAACGTGCGGTACTTCCCGCCGCTGCTGCCCATCACCGACGACGAGGACCCGGTCGCGGTGATCGAGGCCGGCGGCGTGCCCCGCCTCGGCGAGCTGCGGCTGCACAACGGCACGATCTACCGCTGGAACCGGCCGGTGTACGACATCATGAACGGCCGCCCGCACCTGCGCGTCGAGAACCGGTGCCTGCCGGCCGGCCCGACCGTCGTCGACCAGCTCGCCAACGCCGCGTTCTACTTCGGGCTGGTGCGGGAGCTGTGCGAGCAGGACCGGCCGATCTGGACGCGGATGTCCTTCTCGGCGGCCGAGGAGAACTTCCACGTCGCCGCGCGCGAGGGGCTGGACGCGCGGGTCTGGTGGCCCGGCCTCGGCGATGTGCCGGTCGGCGACCTCGTGCTGCGCGAGCTGCTGCCGCTCGCCGAGGCCGGCCTGGACCGCTTCGGCGTGACGCCCGCGACCCGCGACCGGCTCCTCGGGGTCATCGAGGGCCGGTGCCGCACCGGGGTCAACGGCGCCGCCTGGCAGACGCGCGTCGTGGCCGGCCTCGAGGAGCGCGGCCTGTCACGGCCGGACGCGCTGCGGCAGATGCTGCAGCGGTACGCCGAGGGCCTGCACGAGAACGTTCCCGTGCACACCTGGCCGATCTAGAGCCCCATCGAGCGCGAGATGATCATGCGCTGGACCTCGGACGTGCCCTCGCCGATCTCCAGGATCTTCGCGTCGCGGTACATGCGCCCGACCGGCGTCTCGTTCATGAAGCCGTATCCGCCGTGCACCTGCGTCGCCTCGCGCGCGTTGACCATGGCGGCGTCGCTGGACGCGAGCTTGGCGATGGCCGCCTGGCGCTTGAAGTCACGCCCGCTGACCAGGCGGCTCGCCGCGTCGTAGTAGGCCAGCCGCGCGGTGTGCGCCCGGCTCTCCATATCCGCGATCTTGAACTGGATCGCCTGGTACTCCCCGATCGCCTTGCCGAACGCGCGCCGCTGCCGCGCGTAGGCGACGGACTCGTCCACGCAGCCCTGCGCGAGGCCGACGCCGAGCGCGGCGAACGCGACCCGGCCCTCGTCCAGGATGCGCAGGAACTGGGCGTAGCCGCGGCCCCGCTCGCCGAGCAGGTTCTCGGCCGGCACGCGCACGTCGTCGAAGCTCAGCTCGTGGGTGTCCGAGGCGCACCAGCCGACCTTGGAGTAGGCGGGCTGGACGGTGAACCCGGGCGTCCCGCTCGGCACGATGATGGCCGTGAGCTCCTTGCTGCCGTCGGGGTTGACGCCGGTGACCGCGGTGACCGTGACCAGCGCGGTGATGTCGGTGCCGGAGTTGGTGATGAAGGCCTTGGAGCCGTTGATCACCCACTCGCCGGTCTCCTGGTCGAGCACCGCGCGGGTCTGGGTGCCGGAGGCGTCGCTGCCGGCCCCGGGCTCGGTCAGCCCGAACGCGGCGAGGGCCTCGCCCGAGGTGAGCTTGGGCAGCCAGCGCTCCTTCTGGGCCGGCGTGCCGTACCGATAAATGGGCATGGCGCCGAGCGAGATCCCGGCCTCCAGGGTCACCGCGATCGAGGAGTCGACGCGAGCCAGCTCCTCCAGGGCGATGCACAGGGCGAAGTAGTCGCCGCCCATGCCGCCGTACTCCTCCGGGAACGGCAGCCCGAACAGCCCCATCTTGCCCATCTGGCGGACCAGGTCGTAGGGGAAGGCGTGCCGCTCGTAGTAGTCGCCGATCACCGGCGCGACGACGTCGTGGGCGAACTCGCGGACGCTCTCGCGCAGCGCCTCGAGCTCCTCGCTGAGCATGAAGTCGACCATGACGAATGCCCTTCTAAACCGGAGTCACGCCGTGACGGCGACGGGAGAACGTGCGGTCCTTGGCCCGGGCCGCGGTGAAGCGGCGCACCAGCTCGCCGCGCAGGGCCGCCGGCTCGACGATGGTGTCGACGACGAGCTCGCCGGCCAGCCGCATGATGTCGATGTCACGCTCGTAGTCGGCGCGCATCCGGGCCACGAACGCGGCCCGCTCGCCCTCGTCCGCGATCGCGGCGATCTTGTTCGCGTAGACCGCGTTGACCGCCGCCTCCGCGCCCATCACGGCGATCTTGGCGGTCGGCAGCGCGATGGTGGCGTCGGGCTCGAAGCCCGGGCCGGCCATCGCATAGAGCCCGGCACCGTAGGCCTTGCGCATGACCACGCAGATCTTGGGTACCGTCGCCTCGGAGATGGCGGTGATCATCTTGGCCCCGTGGCGGATGATGCCCTGCTTCTCCACCGCCGAACCGACCATGAAGCCGGGAACGTCGGCCAGGAACAGCAGCGGCACGTTGAAGGCGTCGCAGAGCTGGACGAACCGCGTCGCCTTGTCGGCGGAGTCGACGAAGAGCACGCCGCCCTTGAACATCGAGTTGTTGGCGACCACCCCGACCGCCCGCCCGTCGAGGCGGCCGAAGCCGACGGTGAGCTCGCGGGCCCACAGCGCGTGGATCTCGAAGAAGGAGCCCTCGTCGAGCAGACCCTTGACGACCTTGCGCATGTCGAAGGCCTGACGCTCGCTCGCCGGGATCTCGGGCAGGCCGGTCTCGGCGCGGGCCTCGGCGACCGGCGGCTCGGCGGTCCAGTTCGACGGGAGGTAGGACAGATACTGCCGGATGGTCTCGATCGCGTCGTGCTCGGTCTTGCACAGGAAGTGCCCGACGCCGCTCTCGGCGCAGTGCACCCGGGCGCCGCCCATGGCCTCGAGGGTGGTCTTCTCGCCGGTGACCATCTCGACCATGCGGTCGGACCCGAGATACATCGAGGCGTTGCCCTCGACCATGGCCACCACGTCGCAGAAGGCCGGGATGTAGGCGCCGCCGGCCGCGGAGGGGCCGAAGAGCGCGCAGGCCTGCGGGATGCTGCCGCTGGCCCGGACCTGCGTGTGGAAGATCTTGCCGGCGCCGCGCCGGCCGGGGAAGAGCTCGACCTGGTCGGTGATTCGCGCGCCGGCGGAGTCCACGAGGTACACCATCGGGACACCGGTGTCGTAGGCCCGCTCGATGATGCGAATGATCTTCTCGACGGTGCGGGCGCCCCAGGAGCCGGCCTTGACGGTCGAGTCGTTGGCCATGAGGCAGATCGGCCGTCCGTCGACGGTCGCCGCTCCGGTGACCACGCCGTCGGCCGGGAGGCCGTCGGCCAGGGCGTTGGCGTAGAGCCCGTCCTCGACGAAGGACCCCTCGTCGACGAGCAGGGCGACGCGTTCGCGGGCGAAAAGCTTGCCGCGGGCGGCGTTGGCCGCATGGTACTTCTCCGCGCCGCCGGCCTCGACCCGCTTGCGCGTCTGATTGAGGGCATCACCCTCCATGGTGCGACCTCCGCGTCGGCTGCCTGAACGATCGTTCATGTCTAACGATCGTTCAGGTTAGCCGACGCGGAGGTGAAGTTCCAAGCGTGGACTTCTTCGCTGCTACGACGGACCACTTCCGGACACGGGTCGGCGTGCGCCATGGGGTCCGGGTACCCCCTGCGGATCAGGGGGTACCGCTATCGCCTCAGCAGGAGTAGGCCAGCGCCCCGCCCGAGCTCTGCGCCTGCGAGAAGCCCAGGATCGAGACCGCGTTGCCGCTGATGTTGACCGGCAGCTGGATGGTGGTGTTGGCCTGGTTGCCGTTGAGCAGACCCGCGTTGAACCCGGTGGTCCAGTCGCCGCAGCCGCCCTTCACCGCGGTGGCCCCGCCGTTGCCGTTGCCGTTGCCCCGGCCGTCGTGGTGACGGTGGTGACGACGGCCGCCGTTGTCCCAGCCGCCGTTGTCGTCGCCGTTGCCATTGCCGTTGCCGTTGCCGTTGCCGCCGTACCCGTTGTCGCCGTTCGCGGCGGCGTTGCCGTAGCCCGGGTTGCTGGCGGCGGACAGGCCCGCGCCGGTGCCGTTGTGGTGCTTCTTGGCGTGCTCGCCCAGGTCGATCGACTTGTGCGTCTTCTTGCTCGCCTTGTGCACCTTCGACGCGTTGTTGGCGGCCGCACCGGTGTCGCTGGCGTTGCCGGCCGCGTTGCTGTAGGCACCGTTGCTCTGGCCGTTGTCGTCGCCGTAGCCACCGTTGGCGCCGCCGTTGCCGTCGTCGCCGTAGCCACCGTTGCCGTTGCCGTTGCCGTTGCCGTGCCCGTTGCCGTGCCCGTGGCCGTGGCCGTGGCCGTGGTGGCCCGAGCCGCCGTTGCCCTGGCCCGCGCCGTCGCCCATGCCGCCGTCACCCTTGTAGGCGACCGCGCCGCCGCCGCAGCTGGCGCTCGAGAAGCCGAGGATGGCGATCGAGTTGCCGCAGAGGTTGACCGGCAGCTGGAGCGTGGTGTCCAGCTGGTTGCCGTTGAGCAGGCCGGCGTTGTAGCCGGTGGTGTGGCTCGCCTCGGTGGTCGCGCTCTCGGTCTGGGCGCTCTCGCCCTTGACCGCCCAGGCGCCGCCCTGGCTGGACGCGCCCGCGAAGCCCAGCAGCGCGATCGCGTTGCCGGAGATGTTGACCGGAGCCTGCAGCGTGGTGTCGAACTGGTTGCCGTTGAGCAGGCCCGCGTTGTAGCCCGAGGTCCAGTCCTCGGTCCGGTTCGCGGCGCTCTCGGTGTAGTCGCCGTTGGCGGCGGCGTTGTAGTCGCCACCGTTGCCGTTGCCGTTGCCGTTGCCCTGGCCGTTGCCGCCACCGTGGTGACGGTGGTGACGACGGCCGCCGTTGTCCCAGCCGCCGTTGTCCGAGCCGTTGACGTCGCCCTTGACGGCGGTCGCGCCGCCGGCCGAGGAGGCGCTGGAGAAGCCGAGCAGCGAGACGGCGTTGCCGCTCACGTTGACCGGCACCTGCAGCGTGGTGTCGAGCTGGTTGCCGTTGGCCACACCGGCGTTGTAGCCGGAGGTCCAGTCCTCGGTGGTGGCGCTCTCGGTGGCGCTGGCGCTCTCGGTCTTGACCGCGGCGGCGCCGCCACCGCAGTTCGCGTCGGCGAAGCCGAGCACGGCGATCGAGTTGCCGCAGACGTTGACCGGCACCTGCAGCGTGGTGTCGAACTGATTGCCGTTCAGCAGGCCGGCGTTGTAGCCCGTCGTCCAGTCGGCGTGCGCGGCCCCGCCCGAGACGAGCAGGAAGCCCGCGGAAAGCACACCCACGTTGAGCGACTTACGAACCCACGTCTTCATGGGGAATTGAGACCCTTCGGTAGTTATTGATCCTCGGTACTGCAAGGAAGTGGGCGCGGTACGGAGCCCTGAACCCGCGTGCGGGCAGGCTCTGTCCGGCTCCGCCCTGTCGACGTGCGCCCTGGTTGTTTCGTGTTGCGTGTTCAGATGCCGCGATGTGCTCAATGCGGGTCCGCGAAGACCTAGGCAACGTTCCGTCGGCCCGCAGCGCGTCGCGGCGGCGGCCGGAACGGCCTCAGTCGGGTGAGACTGTCGGCTTCTCGGCTGCTAGCAGCCGCAATTCGACGTCCTCGACCGCGTCCGGCCGGAAGGTCAGCACCTTCGTGCCGACCGGCGCGGCGGGCATCACGGCGGCGGAGCCACTCTCGTGGTTGAGGCCCGAGCCGGAGCTCGGCAACCCCGAGGCGAGGCCGGCCGCCGGCGGCGCCGGAATGGGCGCCGGGCGGGGCAGCAGCGGCACGTGGTTCGTGCCCTGCGCAACGTTCCGGTCCATGACCGGCATGGCGTGCACGCCGCTCAGCGCCTCGGCGGCCCGCAGGGCGCGGAGGCGGTCGGCGGCACGTGCGGCGACGACCGGGTCGACGCCGGCACGGGAGGTGCCGGTCGCCGCGGCGGCGATGTCGCTCGCGGACCCGAACCGGACCGGCACGGCCTGGACGGCCGGCTCCTGCATCCGCTTCTGATGGGTCCCGGTGATGCCGGCCTTTGCCGGCCTCTTGGTGCTCGCGTGCTTGACACTCGACACGTCAGCCGTCGTCGAGCGGGCCGCGCGGTCCACGGTTTGGACCGGCGCCTTCGTGAGTGTCACCGTCCGGTGCACGGTCCCGGTCACGGCCCCGGTGACCGTACCGGTCACGGGTGCGGCGGCCTGCGCCACCGGGCTCAGCACCGTGAGCACGGTGCTGGTCAGCAGGTCACCTTGCTGGTGGTCCGAGCCCGGCTGCGGCCGGGCCGGCCGGTGCTGGAGAACCTGGTGCTGGTCGCCGCTCATGCCGGTATGCCGCGCGCTGCCGTCGCCGATGAGCAGGTTGGTCACCGGCGTGAGCAGCGTGGGCCGGTCGGAGTCGATCGAGCCGTGGGAGGCGTGCGCCGCGGAGGCCGACAGCAGCCAGGCGACACCGGCGAACCCGGCGACCACCAAACCGCGAACGGCGTACTTCGCGACGCGGGAAACGGCCGGCAGCGAAGCCGTGCGCGGGTTGCGCTCGCTCCTCGACTGGGCCATGTCCGCCTCTCAGTACGGGCTCAATGTCGGGCATACGCCCCACATGTGACTCTTTCCGTACTGAGCAACGAACCGCCCCGGCCGGGGACACGCCACAACACCGGGCGAATCGGACACAAGCCTCACAGGGGGAGTCTCGGGCCCGCCTTCAGCACGCCCGACGGCAGCTCGCGACCCACGATCTCCTGGGCCAGGCGGGCGGCCTCGAGCAGCGCCCCGAGGTCGACCCCGGTGTCGTACCCCATGTCGTGCAGCATGTGCACGACCTCCTCGGTCGCCACGTTGCCGGTGGCGCCCGGGGCGTAGGGGCACCCGCCGAGCCCGCCCACGCTCGCGTCGAACTCGGTGATCCCCAGCCGCATCGCGGTCAGGATGTTGGCCAGCGCCGTGCCCCGGGTGTTGTGGAAGTGCAGCAGCAGCGGCAGGTCCGGGTGCCGTTCACGCACCGGCCCGACGACGTCCTCGACCCGCCGCGGCGTGCCCATCCCGGTGGTGTCGCCGAACGCGACCCGGTCGGCGCCGTCGGCCACCACGCGGTCGACGATCCCGGCGACCCGCTTCGGGTCGATGTCACCCTCGAAGGGGCAGCCGAAGCTGGTCGCGATGATCACCTCGGCGCTCGCGCCGGCCGTGTGGAGCAGATCGATCAGCCCGGCGATGTCGTCCAGGGACTCCTCGGTCGAGCGGTTGACGTTGCGCCGGTTGTGCGTGTCCGACGCGGAGACGACGACCTCGATCTCGGTGAACCCCGCGGCGAGCGCGCGCTCGGCGCCCTTCGTGTTGGGCACGAGGGCGCTGTACCGCACGCTCGGGTTCTTCTTCGCCCGCTCCCACACCTCGCCGGCGTCGGCCATCTGCGGGATCGCCTTGGGATGGACGAACGAGACCGCCTCGATCCGCCCGACGCCGGTGCCGGAGAGCGCGTCGAGCAGCCGGATCTTGTCGTCGATCGGGACGGGGTTTTCGTTCTGCAACCCGTCGCGCGGACCCACCTCACGCAAAGAAATCATGGCTTCGTCCTCATGCGTCCGACGATTCCCGTGTCGTAGTCGCCGCTGGTGAACTCGGGGTTGTCCAGCAGCTCGGCGAAGAAGGGCAGGTTCACCTTCGGCCCGGCGACCTCGAAGCCGGCGACCGCGGCGCGCAGCCGGTCCAGCGCGTCGGCCCGGTCGGCGCCGTGCACGATCAGCTTGGCCAGCAGTGAGTCGTAGTTCGGCGTCACGATGTTGCCGTTCGCGTATCCGGAGTCGACCCGCACACCCTCGCCGACCGGCTCGGTCCACGCGGTGATCGCGCCGGGCCCGGGCAGGAAGCGCTTGGGGTCCTCGGCGTTGACCCGCACCTCGATCGCGTGCCCGGTGACCGCGAGCGCGTCCGGGTCGAAGCTCGGCGCGAGCCCGGAGGCGACCCGCAGCTGCTGCTCGACCAGGTCGATGCCGAACACCGCCTCGGTGATCGGGTGCTCGACCTGCAGCCGCGTGTTCATCTCGAGGAAGTAGAACCGGCCCGCGTCGGGGTCGAAGAGGCACTCGACGGTGCCGGCGTTGCGATACGCGACCGCCTCGCCCGCTCGCACGGCCGCCCTGAGCAGGTCCGCGCGCTGCTCCCGGGTCAGCGCGGGCGAGGGGGTCTCCTCCACCAGCTTCTGGTTGCGCCGCTGCACGGAGCACTCGCGCTCGCCCAGCGCCACGACGCGCCCGTCGGCCAGACCCAGGATTTGTACCTCGATGTGCCTGACCCGCGGGAAGTAGCGCTCGATCAGCACGGAGCCGTCGCCGAACATCCGCTCCGCGAAGGCGCGCACCTTGTCGTATTCGGCCCGCAGCCCGTCGGCGTCGTTCGCGACGGCCATGCCCATGCCCCCGCCGCCGGCCGCGGCCTTGACCATGACCGGGAACCCGATCGCCTCGGCCGCTCGCAGGGCCGCGTCCGCACTCGTCGCCGGGTCGGTCGTGCCGGGCGCCACCGGTACCCCCGCCGCCGCCATCAGATTGCGAGCGTTGATCTTGTCGCCCATCGCCGCGATGGCCTCCGGCCCCGGCCCGACCCAGATCAGCCCGTTGTCCACGACGGCCTGGGCGAAGGCCGCGTTCTCCGACAGGAAGCCGTATCCGGGGTGAATGGCCTCGGCGCCGGCCGCCTTCGCGGCGGCGAGCACGGCCTCGGCGTTGCGATACGACTGGGCCGGGTTCGCGGGGCCGATCGGCACCGCCTCGTCGGCCTCCCGGACGAAGGGCAGATCGGCGTCCGCCTCCGAGTGCACCGCGATGGTCCGGATGTTCAGTCGGCGCGCGGTGCGCAGGACCCGGCGGGCGATCTCACCCCGGTTGGCGACGAGCAACGAGGTCAGCATGTTTCTCCTGTGGACAACTCTGTGGAAAGGAATGCGGCGACCCTGTGGATAACCAGATTCTGGCTGGTCAACACGGTGACGCCTGTCGTTGTGCGTTCAGCCTCACGACGCATCCCGGTCCACCGCTCGTTACCCCTTTTCCGCGTCTGACCCCTGCAGCGCCGACAGCGTCGCGGCCCGCAGCAGCTCGGCGCGGCGAACGCGGTCGACCTCGCCGCCGAGGAACGGCGTCGAGTTCATGAGACCGAACGCGGCGTGGGCGAGCACGCGGGCCTCGCCGTCCGTGAGCTCCCCGGCGCGCAGGGCCGTGAGCGTCGCGACCCACTCCTCCACATAGAGGCGCTGGAGCCGGCGGATCTGGCGCCGCGGCTCCTCGGGCAGCCGGTCGAGCTCGTGCAGGTGCAGCGCGATGACCGCGGGGTTGGCCAGCGCGAACTCGACGTGGAAGTCGACGAGCGCGGCGAGCGCGGCCCGCGGGTCGTCGCCCGCCTCGGCGATGTGCGCCTGCCCGCCGGCGAGCAGCTGCTCGCTGACGGGGATGAGCGCGGCGGCGAGCATGGCTTCCTTGCCCGCGAAGTGGTGGTAGAGCGCGGGCCCGGTCACGCCGGCGGCCGCCCCGATGTCGTCCATGGACACGCCGTGATAGCCACGCGCGGCGAACAGGCCGACGGCGATCTCGAGGATCTCCTCGCGCCGGGAACGCCGCCCGGCACCGCGAGTCTGAGCGGGCGGACGTACGGCTTGCCGTTCCAGCGTCATTGGGAAAGCCTATCCTCCTGTCAAGCCTCGGGCTGAACGCTCGTTAAGTCAATCACACCTCGTCACTGCCCCTGCGCCGGCCCACCCTTGCGTCAACCCGCGCCCGCCGCGCCCCTGTTTCGGCCCATCCCGCGCACGCGGCCACCCCCTCCTCCGACGACGTGTCGGCGTCGCGGTGGCGAGAATCGCGTACTGGCGCTCGGGCGGATCTCGCGGCGGCTCGCGGCGGCTCGCGGCGGCTCGCGGCGGCTCGCGGTGAGCCCAGCGGCGCGAGGCCGTCGCCGCAGCGAGATCGCGCTGCCGTGGCCAATCACGCTCCCCTGGCCAATCACGCTGCCGTGGCCGTATCGCACTGTCGTGACCGATCGCGTTTTCGTGGCCGTGCGGCCGTCAGCTGGCCGAACCAGAGCCGTGCGGCCGTCAGCCAGCCGGAATCGCAGCCGCGCAGCCCCCAGGCCGTCGAAAAACCGTGGCCTGGGGCTCTAGCGCCGCCGGAACCGTAGCCGCGCAGTTCCGAGCACACCGGAGTCCCTGCCTCAGCACGCCGCCACGGCGAATCTCAAGCGCGGAACGCTCGCGGCCTCGCACGACAACGCCGGCCACGCCACTCACCCACCCCTGCGCAACCAGCCGAACAAACCGCGCGAAGGCTCAGGAATTGCCCGTCCCAAGCTTTGCCAAACCCCACATATCCGGGCATATCCGTCGTCAGGGTATAAATCCGATAAGTCGCGGCGCGAAGCGCCCGACTTATCGCGCCAAAACCGCCGCGCCAGCAGCGCAAACCCCAGCGCGGCGGCGGCCAGCCAACCTACTCGGACAAATACTTGCCCCGAACCTCATCAGCCTCGTCCGAGCGCCCCTGCGCCTCCAGCGACTCCGCCAGCATCCACGCCGAGTTCTGCTCCAGCTGCGACCCCCGCGGCACCGCCCCCAGCACCGATCGCAGCCGAGCCTCGGCCCCCGCCGGGTCGCCCGCGCGCATCAGGGTCTCCGCGTGCAGGAAGTCGGCGTCGAGCGCGTCGCTCAGGGAGCCGATCGCGCGCAGCGCCTCCGCCGCGCTCGCCGAGCGGGTCGCGGCGTCGTCCAGGCGGCCCGCGCCGATGTGGATGCGCGCCGCGTCGGTGTCGAGCATGGCGCGCTGCCAGATCAGCCAGGGCTCGGACTCGTCCACGGTGCCGTCGAGGGAGCGGGCCAGGGCGTCGGCCTCGGCCAGGGCGTCCAGCGCGGCCGGGATGTTGCCCGCCCAGCGCAGGGAGAGGGCGCGCAGGCGCCGGGCATACATCTCGGCCTGGATGATGCCCGCCGCGCGGAACGCCTCCGCCGCCGCCGCGAACCGCTCCGCGGCCTGGGCGTCGCGGTCGGCGTCGTAGAGCAGCTGGGCCGCCTCCTGCAGCATCCGGCCCCGGGCGGGCAGGTTGTCGTAGCCGTCGAGGTTGGTCGCCAGCGTCTCCAGCAGGCCGAGCGCGAGGTCGAGCTCGCCGAGCTCCCGGTAGACGCGGGAGAGCAGGTAGCGGGTCTGGTCCGCCTGGTCCTGGGCGCCGGCCCGGTCCAGCGCGTCGAGCGCGCTCTCCGCGGCCTCGGCCGCGTCCAGGGACTGCCCGGCCTGGTGGTAGGCGGTGGCGAGGTCGTAGCGCAGCAGCGCCGCGGGCACGTCCTCGCCGTGGGCCACGTGGTCGGCGACCGCCTCCACCAGGTCGTCGATCGCGCTGTCGGGGCGGTCGGCGGCGAGGCGGGAGCGGGCCCGGCCGACGAGGGCGGACAGGCGGTAGTTGCGATCGGCGGCGAGGGCGAGCGCCTGGTCGAACCCGGCGGTCGCGTCGTCGAAGCGCTCGAGGTTGCCCAGCGCGTGGGCGCGGATCAGCGCCGCAATGCCGGCGGCGGGCGGGGTGCCGAGCTCGGCGTAGCCCCGCAGCGCCTCCTCCGCCGCGGCCACCGCGTCTTCGTAGCGCTCGAGCACGAGCAGGGCCCGGGCGCGCCGGGCCTGCAGCTCGGCCCGCAGCGCGGCCTTCGCCGGCCGCTCGGCGACGGCGGCGTCGACGGCCGCGAGCGCCTCCTCCGGCCGCTCCAGGCGCATGAGCGCGCCCTCGGCCCGCAGCCGCGCCTCGGCCCGCAGGTCGGCGTCGGCGTCGGGGTGGGCGACGATCCGCTCGGTCAGCGCGGTGAGCTCGGCCAGCATCTCCTCGTCGGGCCGGCGGGCGAGCACGCCGCGGGAGTCGGCGGCCAGCGCCTGCAGGTCGTGGCCGAGCGCGCGGTGGGCCTCGGCGGTCTCGCGGAACAGGGCCTCGGCCTCCGCGCCGCCGTCGTCGCGGATGGCGGTGAGCCGGGCCCGGCCGTCGAGGCGGCGCACGGCCAGCTCGGCGGGCGGGTCGGGGTGCAGCTCGTCGAAGCGGGCGAAGGCGGCCTCGACGGCGTCGATCCGGTGTTCGTCGTAGAGCTGCCAGGCCCGATCCATGAGCGCCGTCGCGTCCGTGGGCAGCTCCTCGACCGGCGCGGGCGGCACCACGGCGGCCTCGGTGCGGCGCGCCACCGCGCTCAGCGGCAGGTGCCCGACCAGCGGCGCCGCGCCGAGCAGCGCCTCGATCCGCCCGGAGACCGCGTCCGAGCCGTTGCGCTCGTCGAACTTCGCGGCCCAGTCGCGGGCCCGCGCGGCCAGGTCGGCGCCGAGCTCGCCGGCGCTCGACGGGCCCAGTGGCAGGGCCGGGTCGAGCCGGCCGAGCAGCAGCGCCGACGCCGCGCAGAACCACATCTCGGCCTGCGGGCTGGGCGAGCGCTCCAGCCACGGCAGGTGCCGCTGCACCATCTCCAGGCCGCGGGTCTCGTTGCCCGTCCGCGCGCAGAACTCGATATGGCTGGCGACGCTCTGCATGTCGGCGAGGTTGCCGCGCAGCCGGCGGTAGGCCTGCCGGTGCGCGTCCGCGGCCTCGCTCAGCCGGCCGGTGCGCACGTAGGGCACCATCAGCGAGGTCAGGATCGACTGCGGCTGCTCCACACAGGTCAGCCGCCCGGCGAGCACCGGCGCGGCCATGGCCACCGCCTCCTCGTCGAGGCCCCGGCTGACGAGGTGGTCGACCTTCTCGCCGGGGTCGCACCCGGCGCAGTCGGAGTTGCCGTCGCGGGGCGCGGCGTTCCACTTCGCATACCAGTCGTCGGCCGCCGGATCGCCCACGTGCGCGGCGACCTGGTAGCGGTAGGCGTAGACGGCGTGCAGGCTGTGCCCGCCCGCCCGGAACCGGCGCTCCATGTCGTCGAGCACGTCGTAGGTGCGCCCGAGCGGGACGGCGGGGAACTTCAGCAGGCCGTTCACCATGTACTTGAAGTGCCAGAGCAGCATGTGCTCGTCCTGCTCGTCGAAGCGCTCCGGGTGCGCGTCGTACTCCGCGCGGCACCACGAGAACGTCACGAACGACTTGGCCGTCTCACCGCCGTGCACGTAGGCCGTGGTCGCGAACAGCCGCGAGGCCAGCCGCAGCTCGTCGTGGCCGCCCGCGTCGGCGTGCTGCATCACCTGCTCGACCAGCGCGATCTGGGCCCCGCCGTAGGGCATCTGGTAGGCCTCGCGGAGCAGCGACCACAGCTCCTCTTCACGCTTCATGTCCCACCGCCTTGTTGAGCAGGCCCAGGAACGAGCCGTTGAGCAGCGCGGCGTCGGCCGGCCGCAGCGGATGATGCCCGAGCAGCAGGGCCTGGCCGTAGAGCCCCTCGACCGCGAGCCGGACCAGGTCCGCGTCGGGGATCTCGGTGACCCGCCGCACGAGCGGGTTGCGGTAGTTGAGCACCAGCTGCGAGCGGTCCTGTTCGTCGGTGCGCGCGAGGGCGTCGAGCACGTCGGCCCACACGTCGTCGACGCGCTCGCGGGTGGCCCGCAGCTCGGCCGCGAAGGAGGCCGAGCGGCTGGTCAGGTACATCGCCGGGACCCCCGCCGGGTCGAAGGAGCGCAGCACGACCTCGCACCCGAGGCGGTCCAGCGCGCGCTGGGCCAGCTGCACGAACGGGCGCTTGGCCAGCTCGACCTCGGGCTCGAGCGCGTCGAAGGCGGTGCTGAGGTCACCCGGCTCGACCCGCTCGATGAGCGCGCCCGGCTCCACGTGCGGCAGCCGCTCGATGATCTCGGTGTCGTAGATGTATCCGGCGTTGACCAGCGGCAGCCCCTGCGCCGCGGCGACCGCGCCGATCTGGCGGAACTCGTCGAGCTGGGCCGAGTAGCGCACGAGCCCGTGCTGGGCCCGGAAGTCGGCGAGCGTCATCCGGCCGGTGTTGGTCTCCATCGGCCACCAGCGGTCGACCAGGCGCAGCATCTCGTCGTCGTGCAGCGCGAGCGCCTTGACCCCGAGGTGGTGCACGTCGAGGAACTCGCCCAGCCGGCGCGGATTGCGCCCGGCGAGCTGCATCAGCCAGCCCCGCAGCTGGTCGCCGAGGGCCTCGCGGGTCGCCTCCAGCAGCGAGTCCTCGTAGAGCGCCTCGCGGCTCGCGGTCGGGCGCAGCTCGCTGGTGTCGATCACGCACCGGGCGAAGAACGCCCAGGGCGGCAGCACTCCCTCCGCCCCCTCGGCGAGCAGCATCCGCTTGAGGTAGACCCGGTGCCCGGCCCGTGCCGCCGGGTTGGCCGGCGTGGGCAGCACGAACGCGACCCCGGTGAGCCCGGACTCGGGCACCTTGAGGTCGATCACGTCGAAGGGAACAAAACCGAAGACTTCCCGGCAGTACTCACTGAGCCGCTCCCGGCGCCCCGCGGCGCCCGGCCGCCACGGCAGCCCCTCGCCGCTGATCGGCACCCCGGCGATCTCGACCCGGAAGGGCAGCAGCGAGCCGTAGAGCGCGGCGAGCTCGGCGACGGTCCGCCGCTTCAGCCACTCCTGCGCGTCGCGGCGCGGGACGAGCGTGACCGTCGTGCCGGTCTCGGCCCGATACTGGTTGTCGGTCTCGACGCTGTAGCGCCCGTCGGCGTAGCCCCGCCACAGCACCGCCGGCCCGTCCGCGGAGCGGGTCAGCACCCGGATCTCGTCGGCGACGAGGAAGCAGGACAGCAGGCCGATGCCGAACTGCCCGAGGAAGTCGTGGCGGGCGAAGCCGAGGTCGTCGCGCTTGGAGCTGCGCCCGATGGTGGCCAGGAACTGGTGCACCTGGTCCTCGGTGAGCCCGATGCCGGTGTCGGTGACCCGCAGGGTGCCGTCGCCGGTGACGTCGGGCGGCTCGATGGTGATCGCGGCCGGGGCGCCCGGGTCGGCCGAGCGGCGGGCCGTGATCGCATCGACGGCATTCTGCAGCAGCTCCCGGACGTAGACCCGGGGGCTCGCGTAGAGGTGGTGGCTGAGCAGGTCGACGATGCCGCGCAGGTCCACTTGGAACGTCCGATCCACGCGGGCACGCTACCTCGTGGGTGTGACATTTCCCGACCCGTTTCGGGCGCGATGATCGTTCTGCTGGGAGTACACCTGGAAAATCTCCGGCCGTCATCGACTATCTTCGGCCGGTGAATCTTGCCGCCGCGGCCGCGAGCCTGACCGGTCTGTCCGTCGGGGACGCGCTGGGCGCCCCGTTCGAGATGAAGCCCGCGATGGCCGACGGCGCGGTGTTCGAGCCGCCGCCCGCGCCCTGGCGGTGGACCGACGACACGGAGATGGCCTGCACGCTGTTCGAGGCGCTGCGGCGCGACGGGCGCGTGGACCAGGATCGCCTGGCCGTCGCGTTCGCGGAGCGCTGGAGCGCCGACCGCGGGTACGGCCGCGGCGCCGTCTCCCTGCTCGCCGGCATCCGCGCCGGGGTGCCCTGGCGCTCGGCCGCGGGCGCGCTGTTCTCCGGGCGCGGCTCGGCCGGCAACGGGGCCGCGATGCGGGTCGCGCCGCTGGGCGCCTTCTTCCGCGCCGACCCCGATCTCGCCGCGCGCGAGGCGGTGCTGTCCGCCGAGGTGACCCACCGGCACCCGGAGGGCGTGGCCGGCGCGGTCGCGGTCGCGCTGGCCGCCGCGCACGCCGCCGGCGACCGGCCGGCGGGCACGCCGAGCCTCCTGCGCCAGGTGCTGCACCACCTGCCGCCGTCCGACGTGCGGGACGGGATCGCCCGGGCGACCCGGATCGCGCCGGACACCGACTCACGCGAGGCCGCGGCCGATCTCGGCAACGGCTCCCACGCGCTGGCGCAGGACACGGTGCCGTTCGCGCTGTGGGTGGCGGCGGTGCACCTTGAGGACTATCCGGCGGCGCTGGAGGCCTGCGTGCGGGCGGGCGGCGACGTCGACTCGGTCTGCGCGATCGTGGGCGGGGTGGTCGCGGCTCGGGTCGGCACGGCCGGCATACCCTCCGAATGGATCGGCGCCCGTGAACCGCTCCCGGAATGGTTCCAGAGGCCGTAGTCACGGTACGTGAGTAATGGGCGGTTGCGCAGGCGAATGCGATATATTGACCATTATCCCTCATTTCTCTCGGGTGATATCGGGCATGAGCTGCGTAGGAGCTTGATCAGCGCAGGTTCCTCATCCCGGCGAATGAAGGTTTTTCGGAGTCGCCGGGGGTAACAATGTGCTCATGCCACACCCTGCCGCGACCTATCGACTCGGTATCGTGTCGACCTATCTGCCCCGCCAATGCGGTCTCGCGACCTACACCGCGGACCTTCGCGAGGCGCTGGGTGTCGCCACCGACGACCTGGAATCCGTCGTCGTGGCCATCGACCGTGACGGGCACACCTACGGCGACGAGGTCGTCGCCACCATCACCCAGGATCGCATCGAGGACTACTCGTCAGCGGCCCGCATGCTGCGCGAGGCCGGCGTCCAGGTAGTGCTGATCCAGCACGAGTACGGGATCTTCGGCGGCCCCGACGGCTCACACCTGCTCGAGCTCACCCGCGCGCTCAACGCGTGCGGCATCCCGTACCTGTTGACGCTGCACACCGTGCTCCCGCACCCGTCGCCGGGCCAGGCCGCCACGCTGCGCGCCCTGTGCGCCCGCGCCGCCCGCGTCACGGTGTTCACCGAGACCGCCCGCCGGGTCGCGATCCGCACCGGCATCGCCGCCGGGCACCAGCTCGTCGTGGTGCCGCACGGGGCGCCGGACGCGATGCGCCGCCCGCCGGAGCCCTCCACGCTGCGGCCGGAGCTGCGCGAGCTGCTCGACAAGGTCCGGGACAAGCCGACGCTCACGACCTTCGGCCTGCTGGGCAAGGGCAAGGGCATCGACATCGCGATCGACTCCCTCGCCGAGGTGGTGGGCAAGCACCCCGACGTGCAGTACATCGTCGCCGGCACGACTCACCCCGAGATCAAGCGGCAGGAGGGTGAGACCTACCGCGACAGCCTGCACGAGCAGGTGCGGCGGCTCGGGCTGGCCAACAACGTGCACTTCGTCGACGCCTTCCTGGCCCTCGACGAGCTCTCCGCGATCCTGCACGCGAGCACGCTGTTCGTGACGCCGTACCGCCAGCCCGAGCAGATCTGCTCGGGCGCCCTCACGTTCGCGCTGGGCGCGGGGCTGCCCGCGGTTTCGACGGCGTACTCCTACGCGGAGGACATGCTGGCCGGCGGCGCCGGTCGCGTGGTGCCGATCGGCGACGGGGCCGCTCTCGCCGCCGAGATCATCGACCTGCTCAGCGACGCCCGGGCGCTCGCCGCGGCCAAGACGGTGGCCGAGGCGTGCGCCTCCTGGCTGCCCTGGCCGGCGGTCGCGGCCCGCGAGGCGGATCTCGTCATCGACGTCGTGCGCCAGGCCGAGGCGGCCACCGCGCGCCCGGGCCACGCGACCGCCGCCGCGCCGCCGCTCAACCTCGACCACCTGAGCCGGCTCACCGACGAGATCGGCATCATCCAGTTCGCCGGCGGCCCGATCCCCGACCCGTCCTCCGGCTACTGCGTCGACGACGTGGCGCGGCTGGCGATCGTGGCCGCGGACCTGCTCGCGGTCGGCGCGGAGGCGCGGCCGACCACGGCGGCGACGCGCTGGCTGCGGCAGTCGATCCGGTTCCTGACCGCGGCCTACGACCCCTCCGGGGCGATGCACAACGTGCTCAGCTACGGCGGCACCTGGCAGGACTGGCCGCACATGGGCGATCACGTCGGTCGTACGGTCTGGGCGCTCGGCGTGCTCGTGGGCACCCCGGCCGTCCCGGACGACATCCGGCGCCCGGCCGCGGCGCTGCTGGACGAGCTCGGCCCGCGCACCGAGGGCCTCGCCGGCCTGGGTCTGCGCGCGGCGGCGTACGCGCTGATCGGCCTCGCCCGCGCGGGCCGCACGGAACAGGCCGCCCCGCTGCTGTACCGGCTCGACGAGGCGCTGACGGAGACGTCGGCCGCCGACCCGGCCTGGCGCTGGTTCGAGCCCGAGCTCACCTACGACAACGCCCGCCTGCCCCAGGCCATGCTCCTGGGCGCGGCCCTGCTCGAGGACGACGCCGCGGCCGCCCGGGCCGTCGCCGCCCTCGACTGGTACGTCCAGCACGTGGGCCTGGCCGACGGCACCCTGCGCTGCGTGGGCAACAAGTGGCACCAGCGGGACGAGCCCGCCGCGCACTGGGTGGCCGACGACGGCGACGAGCAGCCGCTCGACGCGGCGGCCGTGACCGAGGCGCTCGTGGACTCGTGGCAGCACACCGCCGACCCGCATCACGCGCGGCTGGCCGGCTGGGCCTTCGCCTGGTTCCTGGGCCGCAACCGGGCCGGGGCCCGGATGTACGTCGACGCGACCGGGGCCTGCCATGACGGTTTGTCTGCCACTGAGCCAAATGGGAACCAAGGGGCCGAGTCCACGCTAGCCTATTACCAAGCGCTTCTCAGCCTGCTCAGGGCCGGTTTGGCCGCGCTGCCGCATCCAGTGGCGGCTACGACCCCGGTCCCGACCTCCCTGCCGACGACCACGCTCTCCAAGCCCACCAACAAGGGCCGCGTGGTCGGGCGGGCATCGGCCGGCTTCAGCGCGACGGCCACACCGCCCCGCCTGCGCACGACGGAGGACCATTCCGATGCACTTTGACGCGGAGCTCTTCCATCGGGAAGCGAGCAACCCCCTGGTCAGTGCCGGGGACTTCCCGTATCCGATCAACAGCGTCTTCAACCCGGGCGCCTGCATGCACAACGGCGACACCGTCCTGCTCTGCCGGGTCGAGGACCGCCGCGGCATCTCGCACCTGACCGTCGCCCGCAGCAAGGACGGGCGAACCGGGTGGACGGTCGAGGGCAAGCCGCTCATCGCCGACGACCCGACCGACGCCCACAGCTGCTGGGGCGTGGAGGACCCGCGGGTCACGTACGTCGAGGAGCTCGGCGGCTACGTGATCGCCTACACGGCGTACGGCCCGAGCGGCCCCTGCGTCGCGCTGGCCAGGACCGAGGACTTTCAGACCGTTGAGCCCCTCGGCATCGTGATGCCGCCCGAGGACAAGAACGCGTCGCTGCTCCCGCGGCGGATCGACGGCGACTACGTGCTGTTCCACCGCCCGGTCTCCGTCCTGTCCGCACGCGCCGACGTGTGGCTGTCCAAGTCCAAGGACCTGCGTTCGTGGACGACGCCCGAGCCGGTGATGCAGTCGCGCTCCGGCCCCTGGTGGGACGCCACCCGGATCGGCATGGGCCCGCCGCCGATCGAGACGCCGCACGGCTGGCTCGCGGTGTACCACGGCGTGAAGCAGATGGTCGCGACGTCGATCTACCGCGTCGGGCTGGTCATGCTCGACCTGGACGATCCGACCAAGGTCATCCGCCGTACCCCGAGCTGGGTGCTCGGCCCCGACGCGGACTACGAGCGCGTCGGGGACGTGCCGAACGTGGTCTTCCCGACCGGTCTCGTCCACGACGAGACGCGCGACGAGCTGCGGCTGTACTACGGCGCGGCCGACCTCACCGTGGCGATGGCGAGCGCCCGGTACTCGGAGGTCGTCGACTACCTGGTCTCGCTGCCGCCCGAGGACGAGTGACCCGGGTGAGGGGAGGGGATCGCACCCGCTACCTGGGCGCGGTCCCCTTCGCTACGGGCACCCGCACGAGGTTGCCCCACTCCGTCCACGACCCGTCGTAGTTGCGCACGTGCTCGTAGCCGAGCAGGTGGGTGAGGACGAACCAGGTGTGGGACGAGCGCTCCCCGATGCGGCAGTACGCCACGATGTCATCCTCCGGCCGCAGCCCGAGCTCGTCGGCGTAGATCGCGCGCAGCTCGTCGGCCGGCTTGAAGGACCCGTCCTCGCGGGTCGCCTGCTTCCACGGCTTGCTGAGCGCCCCCGGGATGTGGCCGCCCCGCAGCGCCCCTTCCTGCGGATAGTCCGGCATGTGGAGCAGTTCGCCCGTGTACTCCCCCGGCGAGCGCACGTCGACGAGCGGCCGATCGGCCTTGATGTGCTCGAACACGTCCTCGCGGAAGGCCCGAATCCGCTCGTCGTCCCGCGGCGTGACCGGGTAGTCGGTGGCCTCCCGCGCGGGCACGTCCCGCGTCATCGCCCGCCCCTCGGCGACCCACTTGGCCCGGCCGCCGTCGAGAATGCGCATGTCGCGGTGCCCGAACAGCTCGAACACCCACAGCGCGTAGGTGGCCCACCAGTTGAAGTTGTCGCCGTAGAACACGATCGTGTCGTCGGCCTTGATCCCCTTGCGCCGGCAGAGCGCGGCGAAGTTCTCGGCGTCGAGGTAGTCGCGCGTGACCTGGTCGTTGAGCTCGGTGTGCCAGTCGACCTTCACCGCACCGGGGATGTGCCCGGTGTCGTAGAGCAACACGTCCTCGTCGGACTCGACCACGACGAGGCCTGGCTCTCCGAGATGCTCCGCCAGCCAGTCGGTGCTGACAACCCGCTCCGGGTGCGCGTACGCAGTCATTGCTCGATTGTCCCTCGTCCGGTGCCGCTCGTCCGGTGCAGTTCGCCGAGGAGCTGCTCCACGCGGCGGCGGATCTCGTCGCGGATCGATCGGACGGCTTCGAGCCCCTGGCCGGCCGGGTCGTCGAGCGGCCAGTCCAGGTAACGCCGGCCGGGGAAGACCGGGCAGACGTCGCCGCAGCCCATGGTGACCAGCACGTCGGAGGACTCGGCCGTGTCCCGGTCGAGCTTGCGCGGGGTGTTGGCGGTGATGTCGATGCCCACCTCGCGCATGGCCTCGACCGCGACCGGGTTGATCCGCTCGGCCGGCTGGGAGCCCGCCGAGCGGACCTCCACCGAGTCACCGGCGAGGTGGCGCAGCCAGCCTGCGGCCATCTGCGAGCGGCCCGCGTTGTGCACGCAGACGAACAGGACCGAAGGCTTGCTCACGACGTGTGCTCCTGGAGTGCGGGGCGGGCGATGACGGCTGGGGCCGGGTACAGCGCGGCGACGAGCACGACGCCGACGACGAGGCCCGCGAGCTGGGCGGCGATGAAGCCGGGAACGGAGGCGGGCGCGATGCCGGCGAAGGTGTCGGTGAAGGCGCGGCCGATCGTCACGGCCGGGTTGGCGAAGCTGGTCGACGAGGTGAACCAGTACGCGGCGCCGATGTATGCGCCGACGGCGGCCGGGGCGAGCGCGGTGCGGCCCGAGCGGGTGAGCGCGAAGACGAGCAGCAGCAGCCCGGCGGTCGCGACGGTCTCGCCGAGCCACAGGTGCCCGCCGGTGCGGTTCGTGGCGGAGAGGTCCACCGCCGGGAGCCGGAACATCAGATCGGCGAGCGCGCAGCCGCCGATCGCCCCGGTCGTCTGGGCGGCGATGTAGGCGCCGAGGTCCCGGCCGTTCAGGCCGGTGCCCGTCCGGCGGCCGAGGAACCAGTCCGCCGCCGACACGACGGGGTTGAGGTGCGCCCCGGACACCGGCCCGAGCATCAGGATCAGCGCGCCCAGGGCGAGCGCGGTCGCGATCGAGTTCTCCAGCAGCCGCAGACCGACGTCGCCGGGGCTGAGCCGGGTGGCCATGATCCCGGAGCCGACGACCGCCGCGACCAGCAGCCCGGTGCCGACGAACTCCGCGAGGAGTCGCCGCCAGAGGACCGCATTCACCTCGGCACCGCCGGTGCGATGCGTTCGATGCGCCCGGCGAGATCGGCGTAGGCCGCCTCAAAGGCCTCGTCGGTGTCGGCGCGCGCCGGATCCGGAACCGACCAGTGCAGGCGCGGGGCCGCCGGCCCGGTGAGCTCCTCGTGGGCGTTGTCGCACACGGCGATCACGAGGTCCCCGTCCCGGACCACGTCGCCGACGCGCGCGGTGCCGGTCGGGTCGAGGGCGAGGCCGTGCCGGTGGGCGACCCGCACCGCCCGGGGATGGACGCGCGCGGCCGGGTGGGTGCCGGCCGAGGCGACGGGGCCGCCGATCCGGTCCCGCCAGAGGGCCTCCGCCAACTGTGAGCGGGCCGAGTTGTGCGTGCACACGAACACCACCCGCGCCGCGGGGTCCAGCGCCGGCGGGGTCAGGGCGGCGAGGGCCCCGGGAACGAGCCGGAGATAGGTGCGCCGGCGGTCCCCCTCCGAGCGGGCGCGGGTGACGAGACCGGCTTCCTCGAGGACCCTCACGTGATGCGCGATCAGGTTCGTGGACATGGCGAGCCGTTGCCCGATCTCGCCGGGGGACGCGTCGCCCAGGGTCAGAGCGTCGACGATCGACAGCCGGGCCGGGTCGCCGAGCGCGGCGTGCACGCGGGCCCGGCGCTGCAACGAAGAAAGCTCAGCATCCATTGAGTCAATAGTTGCTGAGTTACCTTACGGTCGTCAAGCGATCAGCTGCTGCGACCGAACGTCGCCTGCGACAATCCGGGCAAGGCGACTTGATCTTCAAACGGGGGCATTCTGATGGGAACCAGCTACGAAACCGTGCTCGTCGCAGCCGAGTTCGACGACGTCGTCGGAGTCGTCCGGGCGACCGGGCGGGCGGCGCTCGTGGTGCCGGTGGTTGCCGGGCGCGTCGCCGTCATCCCGCGCGAGGAGGATTGGGGCGGGGCGCTGTTGAAGCCCGTCGCGCTGCCCGTCAGCCAGATGCTGCACTGTCCGGTGCTCACGTGCGAGGTGTTCGACTCCGACGTCGTGCTCTGCTCGGTGTACGAGGACGGGCGGCCCACCCACCGCTACGTCTCCGAGCTCGAGATGATCGTCGAGTGGTTCGAGGACTCCGACGGGGAGTTCAAGGCCCGGCTCGACGGCAAGGTACTTCCGCCGGATCAGCTGCCCAAGGGCGCGCTCGGGGCCGACGCCGCCGCGTTCGCGCCGTTCGCGGTCGGCGACGCCGACCTCGGGGCGATCGACGCGGCGCTGCGCAACGTGGACGGCTCCAGCTCCGCCGAGGAGCAGCACGAGGCCATCCTCAGGGCGCTGGGGCTGCCCGTCGAGGCGCTCACCGTCGCGTTCCGGCACGTGCGGGGCGGGCAGTTCGCTGATGCGGTGGGCCTCAACCTGTAGGCACCCGGCCGACCGGATGCCGTGATCGTTAAGAGGATCGTGAGCTGGGTACCAGCTCTGCATCGAAGGTCGGGAGGTCTTGGCGATGACGATGCAGACGGTCCGGGACGTGATGACCACCAACGTGGTCTACCTGCCGAGCGAGACGACGCTCGCCGAGGCGGCAAGGACCATGCGGGAGCAGGATATCGGCGACGTGGTCGTGGCCGACGGGCCCGAGCTCAGCGGGCTGGTGACCGACCGCGACATCGTGGTGCGGGCGGTCGCCGAACGGTGCGACCCGGCGGCGACGACGATCGGGGAGATCCTCACCAAGGAGCTGGTCACCGTCCGGCCCGAGGACTCGATCCACTCGGCGGCGCTGCTCATGCGCGACCAGGCGGTGCGCCGGGTGCTGGTCTGCGACGACAACAACGGGCTCGTCGGGATCGTGTCGATCGGGGATCTGGCGGAAGAGATCGACCCCGATTCGGTCCTCGGTGGCATCAGTAAGGCCGAACCCAACAACTGACGGTCTACGCGACACGCGCGCCTCGATCAGTCCGTGTCGAGGCGCGCGTGCACGTGCATGTCGTGCCAGCCGTCGAGGTGCCGCAGCGCCTTGCGCTGCACGCCCTCGGCCGCGAAGCCGGCCGCGGTCGCGACCCGGCACGACGCGGTGTTCTCCACGGAGTGCCGGACCTCCAGCCGGTGCAGGCCCAGCGTGCCGAAGGCCCAGCCGGCCAGCGCCCCGAGCGCCCGCGGGGCGATGCGGCGGCCGCGGAAGGCGGGCAGCACCCAGTACGACACCTCGGCCTGCCCGTCGACCAGCTGCAGGCTGCGGAGCGAGATCTGCCCCGCCACCTCGT
The DNA here is from genome assembly GCF_050955725.1 of Dactylosporangium sp. CA-139114. NCBI lineage: Bacteria > Bacillati > Actinomycetota > Actinomycetes > Micromonosporales > Micromonosporaceae > Dactylosporangium > Dactylosporangium sp. CA-139114. The sequence goes on along the minus strand of NZ_CP192080.1, from coordinate 20,215 downwards.
CGCCGTCCGTCGTGACCGCCCAGCCGGCCCGCGTCTCGGTGCTCCAGCGCTCCGGCCACGCCGCGACCCACGCGGCCGCCTCGTCCTCGTCCATCGCGCGGCAGTGCCAGCGCTGGATGGCCGGATCGGCATACGCCGCGAGGACCACGGGCTGGTCGGCGAGCCGCCACGGGCGCAGCGTCAGGCCCTCGGCCGTCAGGGTGGGCTGCGTGAGGGCGGCGAGACTTCCGGGCTTGAGCACATCTGCGACGAGGGCCGGCACAGCGGTACGTTAGCAAGGTGGAGATGCCTGGCAAGCTGGCCGCGATCGTGGAGGATTTCGCCTCCGCGCCGCGGGACGTGGTGCTCGAGATGCTGCTGGAGTTCTCGGATGCCGTCCCGCCGCTCCCGCCTGAGCTCGCGGAGCACGCCGGCATGGAGCAGGTGCCGGAGTGCCAGACGCCCTTCTTCCTGAAGGCCGACGTCACCGAGCAGAAGACCGTCCGGCTCCACTTCGACTGCCCGCCCGAGGCCCCGACCACCCGTGCCTTCGCCGGCATCCTGGCCGAGGGGCTCGAGGGGGCGACGGCCGACGAGGTGCTGGCCGTGCCGGCCGACCTCTACCAGCGGATGGGTCTGGCCGAGGCGATCAGCCCGCTGCGGGTGCGGGGCGGCACGGCGATTCTGCAGCGGCTCAAGCGCCAGGTCTCAGAGGGCCAGGCCGTCCACGACGGTGGCGCCGGGGATTGAGGCCAGCACGGCGCCGGGCAGCACGATCTTGCTGCCCCGGATGCCGCTGCCGATCACGGCGGCGTCGACGGACCGGACCCGTGCGTCGATGTAGACCGGCCAGTCGGCGGGCAGACCGATCGGGGTGATGCCGCCGTACTCCATGCCGCTGAGCCCCACCGCGTCGTCCATGGGCGCGAAGCTGACCTTGCGCGTGCCCAGCAGCCGCCGGACCGCCCCGTTCACGTCGGCGCGGGTGGTCGCCAGGACGACGCAGGCCGCGAAGATGCCGGCCGGCTTGCCGACGACGATCACGCAGTTCGCGGATTGTTCGAGGGTGACGTCGTACGCCTCGCAGAAGGCCGCGGTGTCGGCGAGCCCGGGATCGATCGGCGCGACCTGAATCCGGTCGGCGTCCGGCAGCGTCTGCAGCGCGGTGTGCACGGGCGGGGCGAGCAGCGCGGGCGCGTCGAGCGCCGGCGTGAGTTCCAAGTTCAAGTACTACGCCTTTGGCTCTGACCGAGATCGTCCAACTTCAAGTTCAGCGTCCGTCGTCGAGTGCGAGGGCCTTCATGAAGATGTCCCCGATCTTAGACGGGTCGGAGGCGATGAAGACCGCGCCGCCCGTGGCGTCGACGATGCGCTGCATCTCGGCCTGGTTCACCTCGCTGCCGACGCCGATGATGATGATCTGCACCGGCTGGTCCTTCTTCTCGGCCTTGTTCAGCGAGCCGACCAGCCCGTCGAGCGACTGGCCGCTCGAGTCGTTGTTGCGCCCGCCGGTCACCACGACGACCGAGTTGCCGCGCCCGGGGTCCCAGCCCTGCTGCACCGTCTGGTACGCGGCGAGGATGGTGTCGTACAGCCCGCTCCCGCCCTTGGGGTTGGGCTTGAGGGCCCCGAGCGCGCCCCGTAACTGGTCGCGCTGGGTCGTCAGCGGGCCGATCGGCACGAGCTCCTGGAAATCGTGGCCGCCCGCCATGGCCGTGGAGAAGCACCACAGCCCGACGGCCCACGAGTCGGGGAACAGGTCCAGGCCCCCCTGCGCCGCCTGGACCGCGACCTCCCCCTTGGTGAGCCCGCCGGCCGTGGGCACCGGCGTCTTCATGGCGGACGAGACGTCCACGACGGCGAGCATGCGCGACGGCCGCGTGATCTCGGTCCACATCTGCAGGGCCTTGGAGATCACGTTGGCGTCCGGCACCGGGGTGACCTGGCCGCCGGGCGGCGCGCTCGGGCTCAGCGTCATGCCGGTGCCGACCGTGCCGTCGTTGGCGCGCAGCTGGTGCTGGGCCAGCAGGTTGCGGAACGAGGCGCCGGCGAGCTGCTGGCGGAACGCCTCGGCCGCGGCCTCGCGGTCCGGGGCCAGACGGGGCATCGCCGCATAGGGGAAGTCCAGGGCGATGGGGGCCGGGTCGGGGTACACGGCGACGAGCGGCACGGCCGGTCCGGCGGCGTTGTAGGCGTGCAGCGCCTGCTCGGACAGCGGCGCGAGGGTCACCGCGGTGGACAGGGTCCGGGGGTCGGCGTCGCGCGGGAAGCGCCCGATGAGGCCGGACTGCTGCTCGGTCTTGCCCGACATCAGCGACTTCACGGCGCCGACGGTCAGCGAGTCGCCCGTGGGGCCGAACTGGTCGCGCACCGAGGCCATCGCGACCAGGGTCGACACGCCGACCGAGTCGCGCTGAGGGTCCACGATGCCCGGCACGACCTGGCTGTTGCCGACGATCTGCTCGAGCACCTGCTTCCAGGTGACCTTGTTCTCGACCCAGCCGAGCTGCTTCGCGGTGGGTTCGGGCACGGCCAGCACGATGGGGCTGCGGGCCAGGGAGGGCGACGCGAGGGTCACGAGATCCTCGCGCGCCGCGCGCATGCGCTGGATCCAGATCGACGAGTCGGGGATCCAGACCTGCGGCACCTGCGTCTTGCCGTCGGCCTGGCCGACGCCGGGCACGGTCGCGCCGCTCTCACCGGCGATCGCCGCGGCGACCTCGCTGGAGGCGACCGAGACCACGTCGACCGCGACGCACTCGTCGTTGACCCGTGGGTTGGTCTTCACCCACCGGCCCGCGACGTCCTTGATGACCGGCGCGATCTCCGGGCTGGCGGCGATGGACAGGCGCACCGTCCCCGCGCAGCCCGACGTCGACATGGCGCGGTACCCGCCGTAGACGGCACCGATGGCGACGAGGGGAAGGATCATGCCGGCCGCGAGGGCTACGAACCCGTTGCTCCTCAGGTCCGCTGCCCGATGCCGTCCTCTCACAGCTACCAATATTCCCTAGACAAGCGCTTCTCGGGTCACGCGTTCGGCCAATCGTGAAGGTGTTTCGCGGGCTCCAAATACACTGTGCTTTTGTACGATTACTTTGGGTTCGAAACTCTTTGAGTTTGCTTTAGAGACTCTTAGCAAGCGCGGCGATCAGATTCCGCCGTCGTTCGTTGCCACCGTCCGGCCGCCAGGTGCAGGCGACGTCGAGCCCGGCCACGCGCCCGGTCGCCACCAGGCCGCGCACGGCGTCCAGGAGCTCGCCGGCGGAGGGCCCGCCATCGACCGGATACATCAACCCCGGGAGTTCCACCGGATCCACGACGTCGAGATCGACGTGAACGAGAAACTTACCGTCCGGGGGTCGAATTGCATTGATGTCGTACCGCACGAGACTAGCCCCGGCGAGATATTCGACCTCCGCGGGATCCAGGTCCCGCGCGTCGACGAGCACCGCGCGCTCCTCGGGCACGGCCCGCAGCCCGAGCCGCTCGGCGATCAGTTCGGGGCGATACCCGACGAGCAGGCGCAAGGGCATTCCGCCGACGTACCCCGACGTTGACGTCTCCAGCGTCTGCACGTCTCCGTGCGCGTCGAACCACACCACCCCGACGTCCTCGCCGGCGCGCTGGAGCCCGGCCACGGCCGCGAGCGAGACGGTGCAGTCGCCCGAGATCACGATCGGCGGCCGCTCGGCCCGGGCGACCTCGTCGGCGACCCGGTCCTAGATGATTGATGCCTTGAAGGCTCAGTGGTCGTAGGCGATGAGGGACCGTTTGCTGGGGGCGCCGATGGTCCAGTTGTGCCAGATCACGGCGGTGAGGGCGAGGAGGCGTTGGGCGACGCGGACGAAGACCCCGGCCAGGGTGCGGCCGCCGTGGGCTTCGAGGTCGAGTTGGCCTTTGAGGGTGTCGAAGACGGCCTCGACCCATTGGCGGACGCGGGCGAGTTTGCCGAACCGGGCGGGTTCACCCTTGCGGTCGGGGCGCACGAAGTGCGCTCCGAGCTGCCCGGTGATGAACCCCTCGAAGTCCGCGCCGGCGAAGCCTTTGTCGCCGAGCAGCACCTGGCCGGCATGGACGAGGTGATGGTCGGCCTCGAGGAGGGCGGTCATGACCTCGCGTTCGCCGAGTTTGGGGTTGGCCAGGCCCCAGATGACCGGCATGCCCTCCGGGGTGCAGACCAGGTACAGGCGGAAACCCCAGAAGTAACGGGAATGGGAGGCGCAGTAGCCGTAGCCGGCGTCGCCGGCCAGGTCGGAGCGTTTGACGGTTTCCCGGGAGGCGCCGCAGGGCAGCGGGGTGGAGTCGATCAGGCGGAGCTGGTCGTACCAGGACGGTGTGCGGGTGGCCAGATGCCGTATCACCGTGGCCAGCAGCGGACCGGCTTTGCGCATCCGTTTGTTGTAGCCGTCCTGGTCGGGCAGGTAGGGGAACATCCCGCGCAGATGCTTGCGGGCGTAGCGCAGCCAGTGCCGCTCCGATGGGTAACGCAGCAGCACCTGCATCACCGCCAGGCACAGCAGCTCGGCGTGGGACAGCAACGGCCGGCGACCCCGGCCCCGGGGCCGCTCGATCAGATCATCGATCTCCACGTACAGTGCGGTCACGAGGGTGTCCAGATCAGCGTCCAACGACGGGCTCCAAGAGTTCGGCGGCTGGGTCAGCAACGCCGATCTTGGACACCCTCCCCGCATCTACCAAGCAGCGACACACACCCGAATCTTCAAGGCATCAATCATCTAGAGCGCGGCGAGCCGCGCCCAGATGTCCCCGCCGGGCAGCTCCGCGCTCACCACAGTGTCGGGCGCGGCCGGAAGGTCGGCCTCGAGCCCGGCGCGGCGCTCGTCGAGGTGGTAGGGGACGAAAATCATGCGTTGACCCTAGCCAGGTGAGCACGATTCATCCACAGTGCCGACCCGCGCCACCCAGAGCCGCTCTGAACTGGCCCTTTCCCTCCCACGGGACCGCTTGTGCACAGCTTTGTCCACAAGTACACAGGCGTCATCCACAGGCCGTCCTCGCCCTTCGTGTCAGGAAGGGTGTGGTGTGCGGCAAAGTCGCTTTCCCACGCACATGGGCCCTGACAGGATGCCAAAGGGGCAGCTGACGGGGAGGAGCAGAGGGTGGCGCGGTGGTCGAGTTTCGTGGCGGTGGGCGACAGCTTCACTGAGGGCCTTGACGATCCCCAGCCCGACGGACGCGGCTACCGAGGATGGGCCGACCTGGTCGCCGGGGTGCTGGCGGCGTCGAGCCCCGAGTTCCGGTACGCCAACCTGGCCGTCCGGGGCCGCCTGTTCGACAACATCGTGGCGGAGCAGGTGCCGCTGGCGGTCGCCATGAAGCCGGACCTGATCAGCTTCGCCGGCGGGGGCAACGACGCCCTGCGGCGAAACTGGGAGTACGAAGGCATCGTCGCCCGCTTCGACCGGACCATCGAGAAACTGCGAGCCACCGGCGCGGACGTGGTGATGTTCCGCTGGGCGGACATGACGGGCCGCATGCCGGGCGGCAAGATGCTCCGCCCCCGGGTCGACCTGTTCAACAACGCGATCGAGTCGGTGGGCGAGAAGTACGGCGCTCACGTGATCTCCCTCTGGGACGACCTGGAGTTCGCCAACCCCCGCCTGTGGGGCATCGACCGCCTGCACCTCTCTCCCGCGGGCCACCGCCGAGTGGCCGCCCACGTCCTGACCAAGCTGAACGTGGCGTGCGACCCCGACTGGCTGGCGGCCCCGCCGCCGCCTGAAGAGCTGTCGTGGATGTCGCGGAAGGCGGCCGACGCCAAGTGGGCGACCCAGCACCTGGCCCCGTGGGTGAAGCGCCGCCTGACGGGCAAGTCCTCGGGCGACATGGTGACCGCGAAGCGCCCGGAGCTCGCCCCCCTCTCCGACTGACCCCGTGACTTGACGGGGCTGCGGTGCCTGGGCAGGCGACTCGCGGTGAACGCGGACCAGGCGGGCGGTTCGGTCTCGAAGGTGGGCACCTGCGCGGCGTGCTCGAAGCTCATGCGGTCGCCGCCGCGGTGACGGTGGACGTGTCGTTCCCCGGCGCTGACAGTCGACGAGACCGGCCTCGCGCAGCACCTTGAGGTGGTGCGAGATCGTCGGGCCGGTCCGGGTGAACGCGTCGGTCAGCTCGCAGACACAGACCTCACCGCCGGCACGAGCGGCGACGAGGGACAGCAGCCGGAGCCGGACCGGATCGCCGAGCGCGCGCAAGGTCCACGGCGGTCCCCTCGTTGACCATCGGCGCGCAGCAGTCGTCCTGTCTTGACGCCCGCCTAGTTTGACAGTCATCTAGTCAGGCGAGCAGGCTCTTGCTTAGACCAACGTCTATACAGGGGTGATGTGATGTCACGGGTACAGCTGGCACTGCGGGTCGCGGACCTGGAGAGCTCGGTGGCGTTCTACTCGAAGCTGTTCGGGGTGGAGCCGGCGAAACGGCGGCCGGGCTATGCGAACTTCGCCGTCGAGCAGCCGCCGCTGAAGCTGGTCCTGCTGGAAGGCGAGGCGGGACAGGAGACCGTCATGGACCACCTCGGCGTGGAGGTCTTCTCCACCGAGGAGGTCACCGCCGCCACGACCCGGCTGACGGAGGCGGGCCTGGTCACGCTGGAGGAGAACGACACGTCGTGCTGCTACGCCTTGCAGGACAAGGTGTGGGTGCGCGGGCCCGGCGCGGAGCCGTGGGAGGTCTACGTCGTCAAGGGCGACGCCGACCAGTTGGCCAAGGACGCGGACAGCGAGCACTGCGCCTGCGGCGTCCAGGAGAACACCGCTACCTGCGGCTGCTGACCGATCCGACACGAGCGCGGCCCGGTCTCACACACCGGGCCTGCGCCCTCACTGCAGGAAGTAAACACCGCCAGCTCGGTCGTCCTGGACAACCGGCTGTGCGCGTCTCCTCCAGCCAACGTGGACACATTCACCGACGCAGTATTCGAGGCCGAGGGAATGACGTGCCGTATGACAAGCACCTTCGCCACCAGCTCCGCGAACACGTGAAGCGGCACATGACGAGCTGGGAAGCACCCGAATAACATCCCGAAAACGCACGACACGAACTCAGGGGTCCGCGGGACCGAACCCGACAAACCACCCACGACCAAGAAGATGACGATTCACAACTGGAAGCGAAGCGACCCAGTGGAATGCGAAGCGACCATGGGGGGTGCGGGGTGGGAACCCCCCGCCTCGAGCGAGCGAAGCGAGCGGGAAGGATCCACCGTCGCAACGGCGAACAGGGCGCAGCCCTGTGAGCAGGGTGCGCCCATCGACGGTGGAAGCGAGGGGACTCGAACCCCTAACCCCCGCCTTGCAAAGGCGGTGCTCTGCCAGTTGAGCTACGCCCCCGCTCGGGCTGGGCTACAGACTAGCGCAGGTCCGGGGCGGTCGTCGCCTCGTGCCAAAGGGCGCGCTCTTCGCTCGCGGCCTTGACGCGCTTCGCGACATAGGCGGCGGCTCCGACGACGGCAACCACCAGCAGCACCTTTTTCCACATGTGGGGCTAGCTGGAATCGAACCAGCGACCTCAGAGTTATCAGCTCTGCGCTCTAACCGACTGAGCTATAGCCCCAGCAACACACCCCCGAGAAGACTCCCCGAAGCGGTGCGAACAGAAGGTTACCGTACCCCACGCGCCCGCCCCAAACCGGTTCCCCCCTGGCGCGGCGCGCCGGAGCCAGGGGGGAGAAAACCGCAGGTCAGTCCTTTTCGGCGAGCGTGAGCTCGATGCCGCCGACGAGGTCGGCGCACACGTTGTAGATGAACGAGCCCAGGGTGGCCAGGGCGGTGAACAGGACCACGTTCACGACGCCCAGGAGGGCGGCGCCGCCGATGACGCCCTTCGCGGTGATGCGGAAGGTGCTGTCGGCCGAGCCGCCCGTCGAGCTGACCAGGTCGGCGAGGAGCTTGTTGATGCTCTTGAAGACGTCCATCGCGTCCAGGGCCAGGTACAGCACCGACGTCGCGACGATCAGGACGACGAAGAGGACGAAGCTCACGGCGAAGGCGAACTTCATCACCGACCACGGGTCGATTCGCTTCAGGTGCAGCCGGGCTCGCCGTGGGCCGCGGCCCACGGCGGAGCTGACCGTCTTGCGGGCCGCGCGGACGGCCTCGGTGACGCGGGCCGAGCCGCTGACCGCGGGGGTCGGCGTGTTGATGGCCTGCGTCGCGGCCGCGGCCGGCGTGCGCACGGCGGCGCGGGCGATGGCCGAGACGCTGGCCGTGCCCGTGGCGGTCGTGCCCATGCCGGAGCCCGGGAACGAGACCGGTTGCGTCGAGCTGCCGGCGCTGGCCGGTGACTGGATCGGCACCGTCAGGGAGTCGGGCGGTGGCGCCATGCCCGGGGCACGCGTGAACTTCGGCGTGCCCCCGCTCGTCGTCTCGCCGGACGTGCCGGCCCCGTTGACGGAGCCAGGCTCCCCACCGGCGGCAGGCGCCCCCGAGTCAGATCCCGCCATGGCAGCCTCTCCGGCCTTCTTGGCCTCATCGGTTGCCGAGGCGGTCCCCGACTTCGCCTGAGTGTCTGTCATCAACTAGTCCTGTTCGTCGGGCTCATCGGCGTTGCGGGCGATCGCGACGATGGTTACACCTTCGGGAAGGTCCATGAGCTTGACCCCCATTGTGTTCCGATCCCTCGTACGCCGTACAGGCTTCACGGGAGTCCGGATCACGCCACCATTTGAGGTGATGGCGAACAACTCGTCATCCGGGCTTATAACCGCAGCGCCGACGAGACCACCGCGCCGCGACGTGATTTTAGCGGTGAGGACGCCCTTGCCGCCGCGCCCTTGCACCGGATACTCCTCGATGGGAGTCCGCTTGGCAAAACCACCATCGGTGGCCACCAGAACGTCCAGGTCCATCCCCTCGCGGACCACTTCCATGGCGAGCAGCTCGTCACCGTCGGTGAAGCGCATCCCGATCACGCCCGACGTGGCTCGGCCCATCGGGCGCAGCGTGTCGTCGTTGGCCGTGAACCGGATCGCCTGGGCCTGCTTGCTGACCAGCAGGAGATCGTCCTCCGGGCCGAGCAGCGCGGCGCCCACCAGCTCGTCGTCCTCGCGCAGGTTGATGCCGATGATGCCGCCCGAGCGGTTGGAGTCGAACTCCTCCAGCTTGGTCTTCTTCACCAGGCCATCCTTCGTCGCGAGAACGAGATACGGCGCCACCTGGTAATTCGGGATCTCGATCACCTGCGCGATGTGCTCTTCGGGTTGGAAGGCCAGCAGGTTGGCGACGTGCTGACCCTTCGCCGCCCGGCTCGCCTCGGGCAGCTCGTACGCCTTTGCCCGGTAGACCCGACCTTTATTCGTGAAGAACAACATCCAGTCGTGCGTCGAGCAGACGAAGAAGTGGCTGACGATGTCGTCCTGCCTCAGTGTCGCACCCGAGACGCCCTTGCCGCCGCGCTTCTGCGAGCGGTACAGGTCGGCCTTGGTGCGCTTGGCGTAGCCGGTCCGCGTGATGGTCACCACAACGTCCTCCCGGACGATGAGGTCCTCCATGGAGACCTCGCCGTCGAAGGGGATGACCTGGGTGCGCCGCTCGTCGCCGCGGCGGGCCACGATCTCGGCGAGCTCCTCGGACACGATCTGCCGCTGCCGCTCCGGCTTGGCCAGGATGTCCTTGTAGTCCGCGATCTCGATCTCGATCTTCGCCAACTCGTCGAAGATGCGCTGGCGCTCCAGCGCGGCGAGCCGGCGCAGCTGCATGTCGAGGATCGCGGTGGCCTGGATGTCGTCGATGTCGAGCAGGTTCATCAGGCCGGTCTTGGAGTCCTCGGCGCTCGGCGAGCGCCGGATGAGGGCGATGACCTCGTCGAGCATGTCGAGGGCCTTGACCAGACCGCGCAGGATGTGCGCGCGCTCCTCGGCCTTGCGCAGCCGGTAGCGGGTGCGCCGGACGATGACGTCGATCTGGTGGGCCACGTAGTAGCGCACGAACTGGGCCAGGTTGAGCGTGCGGGGCACGCCGTCGACCAGCGCCAGCATGTTGGCGCCGAAGGTCTCCTGCAGCTGCGTGTGCTTGTAGAGGTTGTTGAGCACCACCTTGGCGACCGCGTCGCGCTTGAGCACGATCACCAGGCGCATGCCGGTGCGGCCGGAGGACTCCTCGCGGATGTCGGCGATGCCGGCGAGCTTGCCCTCCTTCACCAGGTCGGCGATGCGCTCGGCGAGGTTGTCGGGGTTGACCGCGTAGGGCAGCTCGGTCACCACGAGGATGGTCCGGCCGCGGGGGTCCTCCTCGACCTCGACGACCGCGCGCATGCGGATCGAACCGCGGCCGGTGCGGTACGCGTCGATGATGCCCGCGGTACCGACGATGAGGCCCTTCGTGGGGAAGTCGGGGCCCTTGACGATCTTGATCAGCTCGTCCAGGGTCTCGGACTCGTCCGCGTCCGGGTTGTCGAGGCACCACTGCACGGCGGCGGCGATCTCGCGCAGGTTGTGCGGCGGGATGTTGGTCGCCATGCCGACCGCGATGCCCGTGCTGCCGTTGACCAGCAGGTTGGGGATGCGCGAGGGCAGGATGGTGGGCTCCTGGGCCCGGCCGTCGTAGTTGGGGACGAAGTCGACGGTCTCCTCGTCGATGTCCCGCAGCATCTCCATGGCCAGCGGGTCGAGCCGGGCCTCGGTGTATCGCATGGCCGCGGCGGGGTCGTTGCCCGGCGAGCCGAAGTTGCCGTTGCCGTCGATGAGCGGGTAGCGCAGCGACCAGTTCTGGGCCATGCGCACGAGGGCGTCGTAGATCGACGCGTCGCCGTGCGGGTGGTAGTTACCCATCACGTCGCCGACGACGCGGGCGCACTTGACGTATCCGCGGTCGGGCCGGTACCCGCCGTCGAACATCGCGTAGAGGATCTTGCGGTGCACGGGCTTGAGGCCGTCGCGCACGTCGGGCAGCGCACGCCCGACGATGACGCTCATCGCGTAGTCGAGGTACGAACGCTGCATCTCGACTTCGATGCCGACCGGCTCGATACGGCTGGCGACCGCAGACCCACCCTCGGCCGGAGTCGCTTCCGGGTTCTCAGGGGTGGAAGTCGGTTCCGTCACGCTCTCTATTCCTTCTCTCTAGCCGGCCGGGATCAGATGTCGAGGAACCGGACGTCCTTGGCGTTGCGCTGGATGAACGAGCGCCGAGCCTCCACGTCTTCGCCCATGAGGACGCTGAAGAGCTCGTCCGCGGTTGCAGCATCGTCCAAGGTCACCTGGCGCAGCATCCGGGTCTCCGGGTTCATCGTGGTCTCCCACAGCTCCGGGTAGTTCATCTCGCCCAGACCCTTGAACCGCTGGATGTCGTCCGGCTTCGCGTTCGGCTTGGCACGCTGCCGGAGCTCGATCAGGCCGTCGCGTTCCCGGTCGGTGTACGCGTACTGCGCATCGTCGCCCTTCTTGTTCCACTTGATCTTGTACAGCGGGGGCGCCGCGAGATACACGTGCCCGAGCTCGATCAGCGGCCGCATGAACCGGAACACCAGGGTCAGCAGGAGGGTCTGGATGTGCTGGCCGTCGACGTCGGCGTCGGCCATGAGGATCAGCTTGTGGTAGCGCAGCTTCTCGATGTCGAACTCGTCGTGGATGCCGGTGCCCAGCGCCGTGATGAGCGCCTGGACCTCGTTGTTCTTCAGCACGCGGTCGATGCGCGCCTTCTCCACGTTGAGGATCTTGCCGCGGATCGGCAGGATCGCCTGGACCCGCGGGTCACGGCCCTGCTTGGCCGAGCCCCCGGCCGAGTCACCCTCGACGATGAACAGCTCGCACAGGCGCGGGTCGTTGGACTGGCAGTCGGCGAGCTTGCCCGGCATCGAGCCGGACTCGAGCAGCGACTTGCGCCGGGCCAGCTTGCGGGCTTGAGACGCGGCGATGCGCGCCCGGGCGGCCTGCGAGGCCTTGGTGATGATGGTCTTGACCTCGGCCGGGTTGCGGTCGAACCAGTCGACGAGCCACTCGTTGCACACCTTCTGCACGAAGCTGCGCGCCTCGGTGTTGCCGAGCTTGGTCTTGGTCTGGCCCTCGAACTGCGGGTTGGCCAGCTTCACCGAGATGATCGCGGCGAGGCCCTCGCGGATGTCCTCGCCGGTGAGCTTCTCGTCGCCCTTGAGAAACTTCTTGTCCGCGCCGTACTTGTTCACCACCGACGTCAGCGCACTGCGGAAGCCCTCCTCGTGGGTGCCGCCCTCGTGCGTGTTGATGGTGTTGGCGAACGTGTAGACGCTCTCGCCGTACGACTCGTTCCACTGCATGGCGATCTCGACCGCGATGCCCTCGCCCTCGGCGCCGAACTCGACAACGGTGCGGTGGATCGGGGTCTTGGTCGCGTTGAGGTGCCGCACGAAGTCGGCGATGCCGCCCTCGTAGCAGAAGACGACCTCCCGCTTCTCCTCCGGCGTGTCGGGGCGCTCGTCGCGCAGCTCGATCTTGAGGCCGCGGTTGAGGAAGGCGTACTCCTGGATGCGCCGGTACAGCGTCTCGTAGACGAACGTGGTCGTCTCGAAGATCGTCGGGTCGGGCCAGAAGGTCACGCTGGTCCCGGTGCGGTCGGTCTCCTCGCCCTTCTGCAGCGGCTCGGGCTTCGAGTTGTTGTACCGCTGGCGCCAGACGTACCCGTCCTTGTGGATCTCCAGGTCGATGCGCGTCGAGAGCGCGTTGACGACCGAGATGCCGACGCCGTGCAGACCACCGGAGACGGCGTAGGCCTGGCCGTCGAACTTGCCGCCGGCGTGCAGGACCGTCAGCACGACCTCGACGGTGGGCCGCTTCTCCTTGGGGTGCATGTCGACCGGGATGCCGCGGCCGTTGTCCACGACGCGCACGCCTCCGTCGGCGCGCAGCGTGACCTCGATCGTGTCGCAGAAGCCGGCCAGCGCCTCGTCGACGGCGTTGTCCACGACCTCCCACACCAGGTGGTGCAGACCGCGCTCGCCGGTGGAGCCGATATACATGCCTGGCCGCTTGCGGACCGCCTCGAGCCCCTCGAGGACGGTGATCGAAGAAGAGTCGTAGGACTGTTCGGGCTTGTTTGCTGCCACCCTCGGTCGCTTTCTCGCACTGGCCGGCCGCGCTGGTGGGCGCCCCGGGTCGCGTGCGGAGTCGGTGCGTGTGCGCTCGGTGACGGAAGCAGGCACGCTGGTAGCCGACGCGCCTCTGGCGAGCGCCCTGACCTCCTGCGGCCGACCACCGCTGTGACGCACGCGCGGGATGTGATCGACTGTTCTCTGAGCCGATGCAATCCTACTGTGTCCGAACGACAATTTCGCGCCGGGACGGGCCTGTAGTCCTCGTAGCGGGCCGAACGGTGCGGGTCGAAGGTCCCCCCACGCGGGAGGGGTACTCCGGCCTGGTGGCGGGCGGCACGGGCAGCGCAACCTCGGATTCCGGCTTTTGGAGCTTCCGGGGGTCGCGCAAGGGGCCGTTCGTGCCGTATGTTCCCCGCCGCGGGGCGGGGCGGGCAGATGTGAAAGATGAGGGGTGCGCGATGGGGCTGGACAACGTCGCCGTGCAGTGGCCGCGCACCGGCCGCTTCTACGATCCGGTGGCGCCGGCCGAGTTCGTCGACTTCGCCGACCTGGCGGAGAAGCTGCCGCTGCACGCCGGGCCGGCCGCGGCCCTGGCCGATCACGTGGCCAAGACGGGCACCGTGCGCGTGACCGGGTACACCGAGCTCGTCGACCTCCTCTTCGGGCTCAACGGCGTGCTCTTCGCCACAGATGCGGCCGCCGAGGACGAGGATCCCGTCATCAGCCCGGACGACTGCGCCTGGATCGCCGGCGGGCTGGAGCGGTTCGTCAACGGCCACGCCGAATACGGCGACGAGATCACGTTCGAGACCGTGAGCTCGGTGCTGCGCAAGGCCCTCGAGGGCTCCCGCCTCGCCGAGCAGCAGCTGCGCTGGCTCCAGAGCCGGCTGGACGCGCTGCGGGACGACTCCGGCAACGCGCCGCAGTGGTCCTACTCCATCTCCGAGCTCGACGTGCTGGCCAAGTTCTACCGCCGCTGCGCCCACCGCGGCTTCGCGGTCTACGCCGACTTCTGAGCCGGCTCAGCCGTAGGTGTCGCGGGGCCCGCGGCCCCGGATGCGGCGCGGCCCGCTGCTCCACGACGGCGTGCTCGGCCCCTGGATGTGCAGGCGCTTGACCACGTTGTGACCGACCTCACGTGCGATCCCGGCCAGGAGCTTGCTCGCGAGCATCTTCAGCTGGGTCGCCCACGCGGTCGACTCGGCCTCGATGGTCAGCTCGCCGTCCTCCAGCTTGAGCGGGCGGCTGTGCGCGGCGATGTCCTCGCCGACGACCTTGGCCCACTCGCCGAAGATCCGCGCCTCGCGGGTCGGCCGCGACCAGCCCCGCTGCTTGACCAGGCGCTCGAGCACCGAGCCGAAGGGCTGCGGGTCGCGGGGGTCCGGCCCCGGTCCGGTGTACCCCCGCCGGCGCGGCTGCCCGTCGAGCACGGACTTGCGGCGCGGCTGGGCACGGTGCTTGGCCAGCGCGGCCTCGACCGCCGCGCGCGCGAGCTCCGGCCCGGACTTCTCCGGTTTCGCCTCAGACACGTCGAACCTCCCCGCCGCCGACCTCGAAGCGCATCCCGCGCAACGTCGACGGGACATCATCCTCCACCGCGCAGGTCACGATCACCTGGCTCGCCGAGCCGACGAGCGCGGCCAGCCGGTCGCGCCGGCCCGCGTCGAGCTCGGCGAACACGTCGTCGAGCACGAGCACCGGCTCGACGCCGTCGTCGCGCAACAGCTCGTACGCGGCCAGGCGCAGCGCGAGCGCGTACGACCACGACTCGCCGTGGCTGGCGTACCCCTTGGCCGGCAGCTCGCCCAGGGTCAGCGTCAGCTCGTCGCGGTGCGGCCCGACCAGGGTCACGCCCCGCTCGATCTCCGACGGTCGCGATTCCGACAGCGCGGCGAGCAGGGCCGCCTCGAGATCGTCGCCGAGGGCGCACGACGCGTTGTACGCGATCCGCGCGTCGGAGCGGCCGGCGCTGACCGCGGAGTACGCCTTCGCCACGTGCGGGGCGAGCGCGTCGACGAGATCGAGCCGGGCGCGCACCAGCTGGGCACCGTGGCGCGCCAGGTGTGCGTCCCACACGTCCAGGGTGGACAGGTCGCCGCCGCGGCTGCCGCCGGTCTTGCGCGCCAGGTAGGAGCTGCGCAACAGGGCGTTGCGCTGCTTGAGCACCCGGTCGTAGTCGGATCGGACCCCGGCGAAGCGGGGCTGGCGGGCGACGAGGAGCTCATCGAGGTACCGTCGCCGCTCGGAAGGGTCTCCGCGAATCAGCGAGAGGTCCTCGGGCGCGAAGAGCACCAGGCGCAGGGCGCCGAGGATGTCGCGCGTGCGGGTCACGGGCGAGCGGCCGAGGCGGGCCTTGTTGGCGCGGCCGGGCTCGATCGACAGCTCGATGAGCAGCTCGCGCTCGTCGTGCACGACGGCGCAGCGGACCACGGCACGGGCCGCGCCGAAGCGGACCAGCGGCGCGTCCGTGGCGACCCGGTGCGACTCCAGGGTCGCCACGTAGGCGAGGGCCTCGACGAGATTGGTCTTGCCGACCCCGTTGGGGCCCACGAGCACGCACGGCCCGGGGCCCAGCTCGACGACGACCCGCTCGTAGCTGCGGAAGTCGACGAGCTCCAGGCCCCGGACGTACAAGTTCAGTCCTTCTTGACCGCGTGGCCGCCGAACTGGTTGCGCAGCGCGGCGACGGCCTTCATCGCCGGCGAGTCGTCCTGGCGCGAGGCGAAGCGGGCGAACAGCGAGGCGGCGATGACGTTCATGGGCACGGCGAGGCGGATGGCCTCCTCGACGGTCCAGCGGCCCTCGCCCGTGTCGTCGGCGTAGCCCTTGATCCCGGCCAGATCGGGGTCCTCGTCCAGGGCGCGGTCGAGCAGGTCGAGCAGCCAGGACTGCACGACGGAGCCGGCCCGCCAGCTCTTGATGACATCGGGGATGTTCTCGACGTACTCCGACGCCTCGAGCAGCTCGTAGCCCTCGGCGAAGGCGTGCATCATGCCGTACTCGATGCCGTTGTGGACCATCTTCGCGTAGTGCCCGGCGCCGGGTCCGCCGGCGTGGGCGAAGCCGAACTCGCCAGCCGGCTTGAGGCCCTCGAAGATCGGCATGCAGTGATCGACGTACTGCTTCTCGCCGCCGACCATCAGCGCGTAGCCGTTGGTCCGGCCCCAGACCCCGCCGGAGACGCCCACGTCGAGGTAGCCGATGCCCTTGGCACCGAGCCGCTCGGCCCGCGGCCTGTCGTTGCTGAAGCGCGAGTTGCCACCGTCGATCACGATGTCGCCGGCCTGCAGCAGACCCGAGAGCTCCTCGATCGTGGGCTCGGTGAACTGCACCGGCACCATGATCCAGACGACGCGCGGGGCGGCCAGCTTCTCGACGAGCTCGTTGAGGTTCGCGACGTCGGTGACGTCAGGGTGGTGGTCGAAGCCGATGACCTCGTGCCCGGCGGCGCGCAGCCGCTCGCGCATGTTGAAGCCCATCCTGCCCAGGCCGATGAGACCGAGCTGCATTGTGGTGCCTCCGAATCAGCTGCCGATGCGAACCGGCATGATCAAGTACCAGTACCCAGGGACGATTTCTCCATCATCCTTTGCCGGGGACATGACCGCAGGCTTCTTCGGGTCAGTGAACGACAACACCGCGATCGGCGCGTCGAGCGCCTTGAGGCCGTCGAGCAGGTACTGGTGATTGAAGGCGATCGTCATCGGCTCGCCTTCGTACTGGCAGTCCATCGCCTCGCTGGCCTTCGCGTCCTCGCTGCCGCTGGCCTCCACGACGAGCCCGTCGGTGCTGAACGACAGCCGGACCGGGGTCTGGCGCTCCGCGACCAGGCCGACACGCCGGACGACCTCGTTGAGCGCCGCGACCGGGACCCGCGCCTGCGCGTTGTGGGTGTCCGGCAGCAGGGCCCGGACCTTGGGGAAGTCGCCGTCGAGCAGCCGGGACGTGGTGCGCCGGCTGCCGCCCGCGAAGCCGATCATGCCCTCGCCGATCTTGCCCCGCGACAGGGCGACCGACACCGAACCGCCGAGCGGGCCGAGGGTCTTCGCGGTGTCGTCGAGCGTGCGGGCGGGCACGAGCGCGGCGATGCTCATGTCGGGCTCGTCCGGGCGCCACTCGAGCTCGCGGACGGCCAGGCGATACCGGTCGGTGGCCAGCAGCGTGAGCTTGCTGCCCTCGATCTCGATCCGCACGCCGGTCAGCATCGGCAGCGTGTCGTCCCGGCCGGCCGCGATCGCGACCTGCGACACGGCGCCGGCGAACACGCTGGCCTCGACGGTGCCCGCGGACTCGGGCATCTCCGGCAGCGTCGGGTAGTCCTCGACGGGCATCGTCGGCAGCGTGAACCGCGCGCTGCCGCACGTGATCTCGACGTGCGCGCCGACCGCGGCGAAGTCCACCGGCTTGGCCGGCAGGGCCTTGGTGATCTCGGCGAGCAGGCGGCCGGACACGAGCGTCGCGCCGTCGGCGTCGGCCTGGACCTCGACGGTCACCTGGCTGGAAACCTCGTAATCGAAGCCGGACACCTGCAGGCGACCGTCAGCGACGCGCAGCAGAACGCCGGCGAGCACGGGCACCGAGGGGCGGCTGGGCAGGCTCTTGGCCGTCCAGGCGACGGCATCGGCGAGCGCGTCGCGCTCGACTCGGAACTTCATCGCGGTCCTCCCGCATCGTCATCGGTACTTCATGTTCGCCGCTGTTCGCGCGCCAGATGCCCTGGCCGCCGGGATTTCGCTCCGGGGCGTACGTGTCTGGGCTCGATTGTCGCCGGTGCCGGGTCGCTCATCGAACCTTAGGGCCTCCGGAGGGCGGTCGTGCACCGACCCCGCCGGACCCGGCGGCCCGACCCGATCCACACGCTGATGATTGCTTTTCTTCTCTTCTTAAAAGAAAAACTACTCGTAATCATAGGTGGTGTGGAAACTGTGGAAAACCCGCCTTTGCGCAGCTCAGAGCACTTATAGCACTGGGTATGAGCTGTGCATGAGCCGGTGGGCTCAGCCCTGTGGATTGTGGACGAACGATTATCCACAGGAGTTTTCCACCGGTTGTCCACCGGTAATCCCCAGGGTTTTCCCGTGGTTGTGGATATCGTATGGCCCGAACCTTGCTCACGTTCGGTCGCTTGTCCACCACTCTACGGATGCATCCACATGTCTTCCACACGTGCTCCCCAGGAGTTATCCACAGCCTGTGGGCAAGGCCTGTGTGCTTTCGGTAGTCACCCGATCACTCACCCCCGGAATTTGGCACGAACGAAGTTATCCACAGGATTTCTGTGGACAGCGTGTGGAAGTTGGGGACAACCCGACCGACCCGGGGCCCTACGTGCCTGTGGATGACCAGGCAAAACCTGTGGGCGGGGTGTGGACAACGTAGGGCCACTTGGCAACTACCGCGAGGTCGGCCGGGCGCGCGGGGTGTGGACAACAACTTGTCCACACCCTGTGAAAAGGGCCGGTGGACGACCGGATCACTGTGGAAAAGCGGCTCAGGTCGTCTGCTTGATGCGGTTCGTGAGCTCCGCGATCTGGTTGTAGAGCGAGCGCCGCTCCGCCATCTGCTGCCGGATCTTGCGGTCGGCGTGCATGACGGTCGTGTGGTCCCGGCCGCCGAACGCCTGCCCGATACGGGGCAGTGAGAGGTCGGTCAGCTCGCGGCAGAGATACATCGCCACCTGGCGCGCGTTCACCAGGACCCGCGACCGGCTGTGCCCGCGCAGGTCCTCGAGGCTCACGCCGAAGTAGTCCGCCGTCGACGCCATGATCTGGTCGGCCGTGATCTCCGGGCCGGAGCCGTCGGGGATGAAGTCGCGCAGAACCTCCTCGGCGAGGCTGAGCTCGACCGGGGAGCGGGTCAGGTTGGCGAACGCGGTGACCCGGATCAGGGCGCCCTCGAGCTCGCGGATGGACGAGGCGATCCGCGACGCGATGAACTCGAGCACGTCCGGCGGGGCGAAGAGCCGCTCCTGGGCCGCCTTCTTCTGCAGGATCGCGATACGGGTCTCGAGGTCCGGCGGCTGGATGTCGGCGAGCAGGCCCCACTCGAACCGCGTGCGCAGCCGGTCCTCGAGCGTGGCCAGCTGGCGCGGGGAGCGGTCGGAGCTGATCACGATCTGCTTGTTGGCGTTGTGCAGGGTGTTGAACGTGTGGAAGAACTCCTCCTGGGTCCGCTCGCGGGTCTCCAGGAACTGGATGTCGTCGATCAGGAGGATGTCGACGTCGCGGTACCGCCGCTGAAACGCCTGCGTCTTGTCGTCCCGCAGGCTGTTGATGAAGTCGTTGGTGAACTCTTCCGTCGACACGTAGCGCACGAAGCGCGCGTTGCCGAGCATGGTGGCGTACTGCCCGATCGCGTGCAGCAGGTGCGTCTTGCCCAGCCCGGAGCCGCCGTAGATGAACAACGGGTTGTAGGCCTTGGCCGGCGACTCGGCGACCGCGACCGACGCGGCGTGCGCGAAGCGGTTGGACGAGCCGATGACGAAGGTCTCGAAGGTGTACTTCGGGTTGAGCCGGTTTCCCGCGGAGTCCCCGGCCGGCGTGGCGTTGCGGCGGTCCTCGCGGCCGGTGCCCGGCGTCGACGGGCGCGGCGGGGGCAGCTCGTCGCGCGGGGGCTCGTGCGGCTCGTACGGCGACTCGTACTTCGACGGCTCGTAGCGACCGAGGTCGGCCGCGGCCTCCACGGCGGTGCCGGAGTGCTCGTTGCGCCAGGAGTCCGCGGGCTTGACGTCGCCGGGGAGGTCGAACAGGCGGTCGTGCTCCGGCGGCGGTACCTGTGCGACGCCCCGATGCTCCGAGACCCGCCGTTCGCCGCCGATCGGGTTGACGCGGTGCTCGGGCATCCGCTCCGTCGGCTCGTCCGAGATCGAGACGCCCGGCAGCGGCTCGCGCAGTGACTGCGACGCGCCGTTGGACCAGTGCGACGCCGACGGGGCCGGCAGCGAGGGCGCGTCCTCGGGCGGCCGGACGGTCACGGCCACCTGGATGGCCCGGCCCAGCAGCCGCGAGAGCGCCTCGGTGATGACCGGGCGCAGCCGGCTCTCGATCATGTCGCGCGAGTACGGGTCCGGCACCGAGAGCAGCGCGGTGTCCTCGACGATCGCGCGCAGCCGCGTCATGCGTAGATACGCACGCTGCTGCGCCGAGTCGAGCCCGTCGGCGAGCTGGTTCGTCGCTGCGTTCCAGATCGCTGCGAGGTCGGTGTCAGTCAC